>NZ_JAINUL010000001.1:3995308-4429218 GCF_020639365.1 Streptomyces flavotricini | reverse complement strand
TGCCCCCGGACTGCCCGTCGGCAGCCCGGTTCTTAGGCGATCGCCGGAAATGACACCCGCATGAAAGCCGGTGCGCGAAGTACTCCCGGTGCTTCGACTGTACGCCCGTTCGGCCGGGCATGGCCGATCTGACCAGGTATTTCTCCGACGGGCGGTGGAGCGGGCGGCGGGAGTACCGTGAAAGGACGACAGGCCCGCGCACGCCCGACCGGCACCGGCACCGGTGCCCACCTGCGACGCGGTACGGCCGCACCCGTAGACGGGCGGACCCGCATGGCTGATTCCGACACCCCCCACACCCCCCACACACCCCCACTGCTCCTGCCGGATGCGATCCACCAGGCGATCCAGCCGGGCACGGCCCTGCTGCGGCTGGAGACCACGCAGTCGCGGGAGGGGCTCCTGGACGGCGCGTGGTGGCCGCGCACCCGCGACATCGGAACCGAGCTGCCGGCGCTCATCAGCGTGTTGACCGGGCATCTCGGGCCGATCACCCGGGTGGGCCTGGACGCGTCCGCCTGGAACGGCCTCCCGACCCGACTGGTCGTCGACGGCCAGGTCGTACACCTCGTCTCCGACCCGGTCGGAGACGACACCGTCCTCATCACCCGCGGCCACAACGACCACTTCGCCCTGCTGGTCGTCCCCCCGGACACCACCGCGGACGCCGCCCGCCAAGCGATGGCCCGCGCCGTCCGCGCCGACAACATCACGCAGGCAGCTCAGCTCCTCGTCGCCACCACACCCGAACCCGGGGACGGCCCCGCCGACGCGGCAGGCTGATCGCGGGGCCACTGAGGACTTGCCGGGCTCGGGGCATGTGACGGGCTCGTCAGAGTCCCTCGTCGTGCAGGTCCTCTTCGCGCAGCAGGTCGTCCTCGCGCCGGCGCGAGGTCTCCTCCCGGCCGGACTTCCGGCCCTTCTCGCGGGACTGCTTGCCCGGCTGGGGCTGCGCGGGGTCTCCGGGCCGTCGATGGTGTTCCTGCGCCCCGTGACCCTTGCTCGGATCCTGGCGCTTGTCCTGCGTACCGTCCATGACGGCGACTCCTCTTGGTGCGGGGGGTGCGGGTACGGATTCCTCTCGGATCACGCTGACACGCACGGCGGCGGCCCGCATCACGTCGACCGCGACGCGAGGTGCCCTGTTCGAGGCGGCCTGAGTGCCGTCGGCCGTGGCGCGGTCTCTCCGGATCCACCTGGCATATTGCGCGGAAATCGGCATTGGCCCCGGCCGGGGCGGGATGTTTCCGTGCAATCTTTCATTCGTGTGAACGGAAAAGCAGTATGAGTATTTCCGCTTCTTGTTGTTCGAACCGGAAAATATGGTCGGCCGGCTGGGAATTGATGCGATCCGAGGCGCCTTTTCGCCGGTGCTCACCACCGTCCACGACACGGCGAAAAAGCCGATCAAGCCGACCCGCCCATGGCAATCTGCTCGCCTGTGCAACGTTTCGAGCGGAGGTACGCGTCCTGTGGGCGTCGATGTCAATCCCACTGTCAGCAGGCGCCGGTTGGGATCGGAGCTGCGTCGGCTCAGGGAAATCAGCGGCATGACGACACAGCAGGTGGCGGAGCGCCTGCTGATCTCCCAGCCCAAGATCAGTCTGCTGGAGAACGGCCGCCGGCTCGTCAAGCCGCGCGACGTGCGCGATCTCTGCGGGCTGTACGGGGTTCAGGATCAGCGGCGGGTTGACCATCTGATGCAGCTGGCCGGGGAATCGGGTCGGCAGGGCTGGTGGAATTCCTACGGCGACATCCCGTACGGCGCCTACATCGGCCTGGAGGCCGAGGCGGCCGCGATCCGGCTCTACGAGCCTCTGGTGGTCCCCGGCCTGCTGCAGACCCCGGCCTATGCCCGGGCGGTCATCGCAGGAACGATCCCTCATGTCACGCCCGAACAGGCCGCCGCACGCCTCCAGGTGCGGCTACGGCGCCAGGATCGGCTGCGAGCCACGGGAAATCAGCTGCGGTTATGGGTCGTACTGGACGAATCGGCATTGCGGCGCGTCGTGGGCAGCCGCGAGGTCATGCGCAAGCAGCTCGACCATCTGACCCACCTCAGCGCCCAGCCGCACATCACCCTGCAGGTTCTCCCTCACGACGCGGGTGCGCACCCGGGTGTTTCGGGACAGTTTTCGCTGCTGGAGTTCGCCGAAGTCGGTGATGTGAGCGTGGTGTATCTGGAGAGGTTCACCAGCGACCTCTATCTGGAGAAACGATCCGATGTGCGGCTTTACAACGACATGTACGCGCATGTGCAGGCTCAGGCGCTGAGCCCGGACAATACCCGGCAGCTCATCAACGAAGTCATCGAGGCGTACGCCGACCGGGGATGAGGTGAGGGCCGGTCTCGGATCTGATCGCTCGCGAATACCACTGAGCCCCTGGACGAGGTGTCCAGGGGCTCAGCCGCCGAACGGCGGACGCGACTTCCTACCTGCTTGACCGGGCTTCGGTCCCTGCCGCCGACTCGTACGCAGCAGTCGGTGACGGGAGGGAGGACCGTGGGCCGATCCGGCCGAGTGCTCGTGACCGAAGGGTCAGGGCGCGGGGCGGTCGCGTCCGCGATGGGCTAGTCCTGCCGAGTCGCCGTACCTCGCCGGATCTTCTTCCTGGTGAAGAGGACGGAGCCTCCGACGAATGCCAGCACTGCCGCAGAGGCAGCCATGATGCCGGTTCCGCCGGTTGAGCCGGCCCCCTCGGGCTGCTGACCGGTGGCGGCGCTCACGTGCGCGAAGTTGACGCTCCTGGCCGCGTGGCCAGGACCCCCTTGGCCGGGGTCATTGACTTGGCCGTTCGGCATGAGGCCGGCCCACGGCGGCTTGCCGAAGTCGTGGTCGTCCTGACCGTTCTCGCCCTTGTCGTGGTCGCCGTCCTCGTCCTTGTCGTGGTCGTGGCGGCCGTTCTCGCCCTTGTCGTGGTCGCCGTCCTCGTCCTTGTCGTGGTCGTGGCGGCCGTTCTCGCCCTTGCCGTGGTCGCCGTCCTCGTCCTTGTCGTGGTCGTGGCGGCCGTGCTCGCCCTTGTCCTTGTCCTTGTCCTTGTCGTGGCTGTGGTGATCCTTCCCGCCCTTGTCACCGCGCGGCCCCTTGGGTCCCGCGGGTCCGGCGGGTCCGGCGGGTCCAGCGGGTCCGGTGGGCCCGACAGGCCCTGCGGGTCCTGCGGGGCCGGTCGGGCCGGGGCTGCCGGGTGCGCCGGGTGCGCCGGGGCTGCCGGTCGGACCCGGAGCGCCGGTCGGGCCGGGGGAACCGGTCGGGCCCGGGGAACCGGTCGGGCCGGGAGGACCGCTCGGACCGGGAGGACCGCTCGGGCCGGGAGGTCCGGGCGGACCAACGGCGCAGGCCGGCCTCGTAATGGTGTTGTTGTCCATCGTGACCGCGGCCTCACGCGCCAGGGCGCGGCCTTCGATCACGGCGCTGTTGTTCAGCGTGATGGACTGCATGGCCAGGATGGTGCCCTTGAACTGGGTGGTCGTGCCGAGGGTGGCGGAGCTGCCCACCTGCCAGAACACGTTGCAGGCATTTGCTCCGTTGATGAAGGCCACGGAACTCGACGAAGCCGTGGTCAGGGTCGATGGGATCCGGAAGATGAAGACGGCGTTGGGGTCGTTCTGGCCGTCGAGGGTGACCGTCCCGGTGAGTTGCAGGGACGGAGGGGACGCCGGGGCCGTGTAGACGCCGGGCGTCAGCGTCAGTCCACCGATCTCGTCCGAAGCGAGAATGGTCCCGGGCCCGCGGCCTGCCGCGTCGTCGTAGGCGACGACGAGGTCGGACTTCGCCTGAGCGGCGGCGGCGTTGGGGGCCACGCGCGTCACTCCGTTGACGATGCCGGGCGGGAAGCCGGTCACCGATGTGCCCGGATAGAGGCCCAGGTCGCCGTTGATGACGGTGGGGTTCGTGTTCGTGACCGTCGAACCGGCCAGGACCCCGTAACTGGCGGTGGTCCCCAGCAACACGGGGGCTTCTGCGGCGTGGGCGAGGGTCGGGACCAGGGCGGCCGACGCCAGGAGCGCCGCGGGGAGCAGGGTGAGGGTTCCCCGTTTGAGCAGACTGCGTTGAGGGCTTGTGTCGGGTGGAGCCGACCGGATGACATCCGATGCCATAGCAGGACCTCTCTTATCTCTTCGATCCGCAGTCCTCCCGAAAGGGAGGATTCCGAGCGCCCGCGACGATGACTGCTCTGGGCCGCAAGCTCCCTACCTGCGCCGGCGCGCAGTCTCACCCTGAGCGGGGGACCGCAGGGCGACTGCCTGTCAGAGGTGGTGATGCGCTGTCACCCGGCAGTATTGACGCATATTTCCCAGCAATAGACCGCAAATCGGAAAAGAGGGGCTGCATGAGTGACGCAGCGTCAGCAAGGTGGAGGTGTCGAACGCCCGCGCGAAACGGTGGTGTGTCGCAGTGGGGGTGCGCGGAAGGGCTGGATCCGATCCGCTCCGTTTGGCGTGCGGGATCGCCGGCGCAGGTGCGAAGTCGTCGACGCGCGCGGACGCGACGCGGGGGTCCCGCCGCGATCGGAAGTCCCTTGCGGACGGGATCCGTTGGCACCCGGAGACCTGTCCGAAAAGCGGCGTCGGCCGCCCGAGGGCGGCCCCGCGGCGTCCGGTGCGCCGAGAACGCGCGCCGGGCGGGCGGGGCGGGCGGCGGATCACCGGCCGCTGCCGGCTGGCTGTCCCACGCCGGCCACGTGATCGGACGTCAGGCCCGGAGGGCGGTCACCGCTGACGGCCTGTCACTTTTTGGCCCTGGGCGGCCACGCTCCAGAGTCGGTCTCATGAGCCGTATCGGCGGAATCCCGGCGTGCGCCATTCCTGGCCGTCGGGCAGGACCGCGAGGGCTTCGTAGCCGTCCAGTGTTTCCACCCAGTCCCTTGCGCCGTCGCCCCTGGCGAACGCGGCGGTGGCGTACGTGTCGGTCAGGGCCAACGCGGGTCCGATCAGGGTGAGAGAGGCGAACGCGGTGACCGGGGTGCCGGTGTGCGGGTCGAGGATGTGGGCACCGCGTTCGGCGGTGCCGGAGGTGGCGACGGCCAGGTCGTGGTCGGCCGTGATGACGGTGGCCAGCCTGCCGCGGTGCAGCGGGTGGGCGATGCCGATGCGCCAGGGGGTGCCGGGGCTTGCCCGGCCGCGGATCTGGAGGTCGCCGCCGCCGTTGACGCAGGTGTGGTGCGCGCCTGCTTCGTGGAGGAGGCGTGATGCGGCTTCGGTGGCCCAGCCCTTGACGAGTCCCGAGGGGTCGAGGGCGCCCGCGGGGATGACGCTGAACCAGCCGTCGGTGACATGGGCGGCCTGGGCGCAGAGGGACAGGACCTCGTGGACTTCGGGTGGGCAGTCGTCGAGGTGGATCTCGCCGCGGTCGAGGCGGCTGATGTGGCTGTCGGACCGGTACGTGGAGAACACGGCGTCGACCTCGTGGAGTTGGCGTACGGCCTCGGTGAGGGCGAACCGGATGGCGGGGGTGGGTTCGTCCCGTATGTCGAAGGAGAAAACCGTGCCCATGACGTGTTCGACGTGGCGCAGTCCGCGCGCGGTGTCAGGCATGGGCCTGGTCCAGGGCACTCTGGAGAGACTCGATGTAGCCCTGGCTGGTGTAACTGGCTCCGGAGACGGCATCGATGTGCGCACTCTGGGCGCCGATCGCCTCCTCGGTCAGGCGGGGCAGGGCGTAGGAGGAGATCTGCTGGTCGCGTCCGCCCCGGTCGGGGGCCTGGAGGACAGTGATCGAGGTGATCTTCCCCTGGCTGAGGGTGGCGGCGACCTGCACGGTTCCGTAGCGGGTGTCGATGGGATCCCCGGTGAATGTGCCCGTTCCGGTGGACGTACCGGGGCCGGAGGTCCCGGGGGTCCGTGGTGACGAGGGGGCGGTGGGGGAACGGGGTGGCATGCCGACGAGGCCCTGGGGCTGGTGGGGCTTGAGGGCGAGCAGTGAGACGACGAGGGTGCTGATCCCGGTGGTGGCGAGGACGGCTCGGCGCATGGTGGTTCTCCTCAGAACGCGAACGACTCGTGGTGGATGCGCCGGGCCGGGACGCCTGCTTCGCGCAGGGCCTGGATCGCGGCCCGTGCCATGCCGGGAGGTCCGCAGAGGTAGACGTCGTGCGCGGCCAGGTCAGGCACCAGGGTGGTCAGCCCCCGGGCGGTGAGGGGCGAGGAGTGGGCGGCCGGTTCGTCGACGACGTAGTGCACGGTCGCCCGGCGGTGGGCGGCTATCGCATCGAGTTCACCGCGCAGGGCGAGGTCGTCCGGGCGGCGGGCCCGGTAGACGAGGGTGACCTGGCCCGGCAGTGTCTCGAAGAGCGTGCGCAGGGGGGTGATGCCGACGCCGCCCGCCAGGAGCAGGACCTTGGGGGAGGTGCGCCGGTTCGCGGTGAAGCCGCCGTACGGTCCCTCCGCCCATACCCGCGTACCGGGTGCCAGGAGGGCGAGCGCGGCGCTGTGGCCGCCGGCGGCCTTGACCGTGATGCGCAGGTGGTTCGGGTGGGCGGGGGCGGAGAGGGAGTAGGGGTTGGCGGTCCACCAGAGACCGCGGGTCAGGAAGCGCCACCGCAGGAACTGCCCCGGCAGGCCTCCCAGTTCGTCCAGGTGCTCGCCGGTGAGGTGGACGGAGACCACGCCGGGCGCCTCGGGGCGGACCGCTGCGACGCGCAGGCGGTGGCGCAGTCCGCGCCGCAGCGGGACGGCGAACCGGTACCAGGCGAGCAGTGCGGCGACGCCGAGGAAGAGCGCGTACCAGGCTGCCTGCGCGGAGGTGTTGCCGACGAAGTCCGCCCCGTTGGACAGCTGGTGGCCGAAGGCGAGGAAGACCGCCAGGTAGGTGGCGAAGTGCAGGTGGTGCCAGGTCTCGTAACTCAGCCTGCGGCGGGCCGCGCGGGCCGAGAGGACTCCGGTCGCCAGGAACAGCAGGAATCCGGCCGTGCCCTTGAGGAGGTCGGGGTAGTGCAGGACGAGCGTGGTGGTCTGGCTCACCACGTCCGCGTGCGAGGTCAGGGAATATCCCCAGATGATCAGCAGGGTGTGGGCGAGGGCCAGGGACACGGTGCAGCGGCCGCCCCAGGCGTGCCAGCGCGCGAGCCGGTCGGTGCCGACGGTGTGGTCCAGGAGCGGCACGCGGGCCATGAGGGCCAGCAGGACCGCGCAGGCGTAGCCCGCCAGGAGTCCGGTGATGCGTCCTGCCCCCGTGAGCCAGCCCGCCGGGCCGACGACCGAGGTCGTGTCGCTCCACCACAGGACGAGCACACCGGCGGCACCCGCCCAGACGGCCAGCTGGGCCAGGAAGGGGACAGCAGTGCGGTACGGGCGCCGGCGGCGCGTCCCGCGGCTCGCGCGGGTGCCGGTGAACGTGGTGGTCATGGGTTCCTCCGGATGGGCACTCGCTCCGGCGATGGGCGGCCAGCCTCACAGCCCAACCTCTGAGTACCTTCTGAAACGGCCCTGCCGACCCCTCTCGGCGCGGATTCAGAGGAAACTCAAAGACTCGGTGCGCCCTTCCCCGGCCCCGGCCGGGGGATCCTGAAGGAACCATGAACGAGCCCCGCACCACCCCGCTCCTGCACCACCCCGACGGAGAGCCCGTGCGGATCCTCGTCGTCGACGACGAACCCGACGTCACCGACGTCCTGGCCGGGGTCATGACCGGAGAGGGCTGGCAGGTGCGCACCGCCGCCGACGGCGCGACCGCGCTCGCGACGGCCCGCGCCTTCCGTCCCGACGCGGTGGTCCTGGACTGGATGCTGCCCGACCTCGACGGCCTCCAGGTCCTGCGCAACCTGCGGCGTGCGGAGCCCCACGTGTGCGTGCTGTTCCTGACCGCCCGCGACGCGGTCGAGGACCGCATCGCCGGCATCACCGCGGGTGGCGACGACTACGTGACCAAGCCCTACAGCCTGGAAGAAGTACTGGCCCGGCTGCGCGGACTGCTCCGGCGCGCCGGCATGACCGCCGAACCGGGTGCGAACGTGCTCGCCGTCGGGGACCTCACCATGGACGAGGAAGCCAGGGAGGTCAGGCGCGGCGGAGCCATCGTCGACCTGTCCCGTACCGAGTTCGAACTCCTGCGCTTCCTCATGCGCAACCCGCGCCGGGTCCTGTCCAAGGACCAGATCCTCGACCGGGTCTGGGCCTACGACTTCGGCGGCCGTGCCCACGTCGTCGAGCTCTACATCAGCTACCTCCGCAAGAAGATCGACGCCGGACGCACCCCGATGATCCACACCGTGCGCGGCGTCGGCTACGTCCTCAAGCCGGACACCCCGTGAGGCGCCCGGTACCCCGTACCCTGCGCGGCCAGCTCACCGCCGGGCTCGTCACCCTGCTCGCCCTCGCCTGCCTCGCCGTCGGCATCACCACCGCCCTCGCCCTGCGCGGCTTCCTCATGGACCGTCTGGACGAACAGCTCGCCGCCTCCGGAGGCCGTTTCGCCGCCAGCCTGGAACACGAGGCCAGGCCCGACGCCGACAACGGCCCGGACACCCGGGGCCAGGCCGAGGCGACCTTCGGCGCCCGCCTCCTGAACGGAACGGTGACCCAGGCCGCCGTCGTCGATCAAGCGACCGACCGCTCCCTCCAGCTCACCGCCGGGGACCGGCGCACCCTGGCAGGGGTCCCCGCCGACGGACACGGGCACAGCATCCGTCTCTCCGCGCTGGGCAAGTACCGCGTCACGGCCGTCGAGGGCGACGACCAGGACGTCCTGATCACCGGCCTGCCGCTGCACCCGGTGGAGGAGACCGTTCACCGCCTCGAAGCGGTCGAAGCCGCGCTGTTCGGCGCCGCGCTGGTGGCCACCGGCATCGCCGGAGCCCTGTGGGTACGGATCTCCCTGCGCCCCCTCCGGCAGGTCACCGCCCGGGCCGCGGAGGTCGCGAGGCTACCGCTGGCCAGTGGCGAGGTCGCCATGCCGGGACCGCTCCCCGACACCGACCCCCGCACCGAGGTCGGCCAGGTCGGCACCGCGCTCAACCGCATGCTCGGCCACGTCGAGGACGCCCTCGTACGCCGCCACGCGAGCGAGGAACGGCTGCGGCACTTCGCCGCCGATGCCAGTCACGAACTGCGCACCCCCGTCGCGAACATCCGAGGCCACGCCGAACTCGCCCTGCGTCACCGTGGCCCCGTACCCGCCGACGTCCGCCACGCCCTGGAACGCATCGACGCCGAGTCCCGGCGCATGACCCGCCTCGTCGACGACCTGCTCCTCCTCGCCCGCCTCGACGCCGGGCGTCCCCTCGAACACGAGCCGGTCGACCTGACCCTGTTGATCCTGAACGCGACGGACGACGCACGCGCCGCGGGCCCTGACCACCGATGGCTCCTCGACCTCCCCGAAGAACCCGTCACCGTCACCGGCGACGCCCACCGCCTCCAGCAGGCCATCGCCAACCTCCTCGCCAACGCCCGCATCCACACCCCACCCGGAACCGAAGTGACCATCACCCTCGCCACCGATGGGACCGGCGTATCCGTCAGCGTGAGCGACAACGGACCAGGCATCCCCGAAGGTCTCCAGCCGGAAGTCTTCGGACGCTTCGTCCGCGCCGACCACGCGCGTTCTCGCAGCACGGGAAGTACCGGTCTCGGTCTCGCCATCGTCCACGCCGTCATCACCGCCCACGGCGGAACCGCAACCGTCACCAGCCGCCCGGGACACACCGCCTTCCGCCTTACCCTCCCCGGCTGAGCGTCCGGCCCGGCCGGCGCCGATGTATCTGGCCGGCGAGCGGATTTGGCGACCTCGGGCAGCGGGTGGAGGGGCAACCGCCGTTGTGAGAAAGCGAATGCCCCGGAATTCCGTCAAGCCGTGACGCGGGCGCGGAACACCTTCTGGCCAGGGCATTCCGCCGAGTTGGGGCATGCGGAGGGCGCTGCGAGACCTGTGAGGTCTAGACAATGACGAAGGCTCAGGTCGCTGACCTGAGCCTTCGTGAAGAGCGGATGACGGGAATCGAACCCGCGCTTGGAGCTTCCACGCGGTCCCGGCCTTCGGCCCATCGGTCGGGTCCGTCTCCAGCACCAGCCCTGGGCAGTTCTGTCTCCCCGGTCAGCGGGTGATCATGCTCGCGTACGACAGTCGCTGACTGTTCCCGGCGCCCGCATTGGCTGGAGCTGGGTTGGTCGTTGTTACGGTTGCTCGGTTTCCGCTGGTGTCTCGGCTTCCGCTGGTGTGTTGAGTGCGTCGGCGAGGGCACTCGCCTCCGCCGGGGTCAGTGCGACTACGAGCCGACCGCCGCCTTCGAGCGGTATGCGCATCACGATGTTCTGCCCCTCCTTGACGGCCTCGAGCGGCCCGTCACCCGTTCGCGGCCTGATCGCGCCAGCCGGCTGAATGGAGTCACCGTCGTTGAAAGACAGTGCCCGCGTCCCGTTGCCCTCGGTCTTGACTGCGTACGTCCCCAAAGCGGGTGTCGCGGTGGCCACAGGCGTTAGGACGAGCGTGGCCCCCAGAACGAACGATGAGGCAACGAGCGAGATGACAGCGTTGCGTCGGATGTACCGGGCCATGATGGACGTCCTCCCTCGTGATGAGTGGAGGGCGCCGCGGAGACACGGGGGCAAGTTGCCGCGCAAGCGCTCCGGGAGGGCCCTCCAGCCACAGCGACAACGAATGCACAGCTGCGGCACCACTGTGGCGCCCGACTAATCGGAAAGGCGCCACTCCATCCATGCTCCCCCTCCCCGAATCGGGTGTCGACCGGACTGCCATGTGAGCCCCGGTGCCGTGTCTGCTCGGCTTGTCCTGGGCCGATGGTGGACGGGATGGGAGTTCCCCGCCTCAGCCATCCACGGGCCGGCACCCGCCCGCGGCGCCCCCGCCGGAGGCATGTCGGTGACAGATGGAACTGGTGGCCGTCGGGGACTGCCTCATGCCCTTGGGCCTATCCCGTCTTGCAGGGGCGGGCGTCGGCGCAGCGGGGGCGGAGCGGGCCGAAGGCAGGAGCGTCGCCCCCGAGCGGAGCCGGGAAGCCCGCCCGGCGGAGCGGAGCGCAGCCGGGTGCTTGATGAGGTAGAGAAACCTGTAACAGGTCCCCCGCTGATCCTCGGCTACGCCGCGGTGAGTGCGTCGGCGATGGACTGCATGTCGTCCGTGACGGCATCGGCTTGCGCCTCGGCGAACAGATCGACCTTGTGGGGCTTGTTGGCGTATCCGATGACCGTCGTCCCTGCGGCATGAGCGGCCTGGATGTCCGTGAGCGAGTCACCGATCAGGGTGCAGTGCGTGACATCCATGTGCATCTGCTCCGCCGCCCCACCTCGCGGGACGCGGACGATTGGCTCGCCGAGAAGCAGGCAACAAGGGGGACCGGCGGACCCGGACGCGGGGGCGGTCAACTTCCGCGAGTACGCGGTTCAGTGGGTGGATGAGGGTGGTCTGGAGGAGACCACCGACGAGCTGTACCGGCGGTTGCTGCGGCTGCACATCCTGCCCACCTTCGAGGACCGGGACCTCGATCAGATCACCCCGCCCCACGTGCGCACCTGGCGGGCTGAGCGGCTCAAGGCCACGGGAGGGACGACCGTCGCCAAGTCGTACCGGCTGCTGAGCGCCATCATGGGGACCGCCGAGGACGGCGAGTTGATCAGACGGAACCCCTGCCGGATCAAGGGTGCGGGCAAGGAATCGCCTGCCGAGCGGTCCACCGCCACTGTCGACCAGGTCGACGTTGTCGCCAAGGCGATGGGGGCGCGCTGGCGGTTGATGGTCTACATCGCCGCGTACGGTCCGGCTCGGCCCGAGGAGCTGGCGGGCCTGCGTCGCCCGGACGTTGACCTTGCGAACTGCGGTGTCTGGGTGCGTCGCGCCGAGCCGGAGCTCAACACCGGTAGGCGGGCGCCCGGTGAGACCAAGAGCGAGGCAGGAAAGCGGTTCATCGTTCTGCCCCGCTTCATGGCCGGTGATCTCAAGACGCACATGTACCTGTACTCCGAGCAGAAGCCGGACGGGCTGCTCTTCGTGGGGGAGCGCGGCGCCCCGTTCCGGCGTACGACGTTCGGTCGGAAGTGGAAGAAGGCGCGTAAGGCGGCAGGACTGCCGGAGGCGTTCACCTTCTACGACCTTCGTCACACCGGGCACACCCTCTCGACGCAGTCGGGGGCCACCCTGAAGGACACGATGGTGCGGGCCGGCCAGTCCTCGGAGAAGGCCGCGTTGATCTACCAACACTCGGACCATGAGCGACAGAAGGAAGTCGCCGGAGGGCTGGACGGGATGGTGCGCGCCGCCCGGGAGAAAGCCGCGGAGCAGGCCCGCCAGGGGTCAAGTGGTGCGCAAGTGGTGCGGGGCTCCTGAACCGGTCTAGACAACGACGAAAGCCCAGGTCGCTGACCTGGGCCTTCGTTCAAGAGCGGATGACGGGAATCGAACCCGCGCTATAAGCTTGGGAAGCTCATGTTCTACCATTAAACTACATCCGCAGGGCGTTCCAGTTGCCTGGAGCGGTATCTTTGGACACTCTACCCCATGATCGACCCCCGGTGAATCAGCCGCGGGGTCGTCGTTGTTTGTGGGGTGCACCGAGGGTCGTGGGGCCGGGAGTTGGGGCGTAGCGTACCCCTGCGCGGTGCCGCCGGAGCGGTGTTGGAGTGGCGGCTGGAGCAGGTCGCGATCATCCCCTAATGTGGCGATTCGTCGCAGTACGGCAGGTTGGGGAAAGGGACTCGATGGAGAACACCGTCGTCCGTTGTGCCGAAGGGCACGTTTTCAGTACCGCTTCGTTTCCGCTGCAGCACCTCGGTGCCGGCCGGATCGGGCCCGGGCGGCTGTTGCGGTGCCCGCGGTGTGCGCGGCTGAGGCACGCCGTGCCCGTCGGGGCGGCGGCCGTCAAGCGATAGCGTCAAGCGCTGGACGGTCCCGGGCGCGCGGCGCCGCTCTCGATTGGGGGTGGCCCGCGCGCACTGCGTATCCTCGGGACGTGCTTCTCTCAGACAAAGACATCCGGGCCGAGATCGACAGCGGACGGGTTCGCATCGACCCGTTCGAGGAATCGATGGTGCAGCCCTCCAGCATCGATGTACGTCTCGACCGGTTTTTCCGGGTGTTCGAGAACCACCGCTACGCCCACATCGACCCCGCCGTCGAGCAGCCCGACCTGACCCGCATGGTCGAGCCGGAGGGCGACGAGGCCTTCATCCTCCACCCGGGTGAGTTCGTCCTCGCCTCGACCTACGAGGTCGTCTCGCTGCCCGACGACATCGCCTCCAGACTGGAGGGGAAGTCCAGCCTGGGCCGCCTGGGGCTGGTGACGCATTCGACCGCCGGGTTCATCGACCCCGGCTTCTCGGGCCACGTCACGCTCGAGCTGTCGAACCTCGCCACCCTCCCCATCAAGCTGTGGCCCGGGATGAAGATCGGGCAGCTGTGCATGTTCCGGCTCAGCTCGCCCGCCGAGTTCCCGTACGGGAGCGAGCGGTACGGATCGCGGTACCAGGGCCAGCGCGGCCCGACGGCCTCGCGCTCCTTCCAGAACTTCCACCGCACCCAGGTGAGGCACGAGGCATGAGCGACGTCGTACGAGAGAACTTGAACTACGAGGGATTCGGGCGGGCGGTGCGCGAGCTCGCGCAGACCATCGCCGATGACGGCTACGAGCCCGACATCATCCTGAGCATCGCCCGGGGCGGCGTCTTCGTCGCCGGCGGTCTGGCGTACGCGCTCGACTGCAAGAACATCCACCTCGTGAACGTGGAGTTCTACACGGGCGTCGGGACCACGCTGGAGATGCCGGTCATGCTGGCGCCCGTGCCCGAGGCGATCGACTTCACCGACAAGAAGGTCCTGATCGCCGATGACGTGGCCGACACCGGGAAGACGCTGAAGCTCGTCCACGACTTCTGCCTGGGGCACGTCGCCGAGGTCCGGTCCGCCGTGATCTACGAGAAGTCCCACTCGCTCGTGAAGTGCGAGTACGTGTGGAAGAAGACCGACGAGTGGATCAACTTCCCCTGGTCGGTCGAGCCGCCCGTGGTGAGGCGCGAGGGTCAGGTTCTCGACGCCTGACGGCTGCCTGACGCCCACCGGTTTCCATGGGAAAGGGCCCCGACGCCTGCTGCGTCGGGGCCCTTCTCGTGCGCGCCGGCTCTTACAGCGTGCCCAGCTTGATGATCGACAGCAGCGCGACCAGCTGGATCGCGGAGGCGCCCAGCGCCTTCGGCCACGGCAGGTCGTGCGACTTGCTGACGAGCGACGTGAAGAGGGCTCCGGCCGCCACCCAGGTGGCCCAGCCCAGCACCTGCACGAACATGTTGTCACCGCCCAGGAACACGGCGAAGAGCAGGCGCGGCGCGTCCGTGATGGACATGACCAGCATCGACAGGCCCACGGTCGGCTGCCACGCGCCGTCGCCGCCCAGCTGGCGGGCCAGGGTGTGCGTGACGGCGCCCAGGATCAGGCCGCAGACGACGAAGGCCACGCCGGCGCTGAGGACGATCGGGACGGCGTTGGGGAGGGTGGCCTTCATGACGTCCTCGCGGGCGTCGTCGAGGCCGAAGACCGCGAGCAGGCCGTAGAGGAAGGTCACGATCAGCGCCGGGCCCCAGACGGCGTAGTCGCGCATCTGCAGGAACGTCGGCCCCGGCCGCATCACGATGCCGCGCAGGAGTTCCTTCCACGGCAGTCGCGGGCCGCTCGGCGCGGCCGCCGCGGCGCCCGCGTGGTACGTCGCGCCCTGGTTGTACGGGTCCTCGCCGTACGCGAAGACCTGGGTGTGCCCCGGGTTGTCGTTCGCGTACGAGCCGCCGCCCCGGCCCGCGTTGCCGTACGGGGGCTGCTGCTGCCGGTCGTACGACTGCCCGTGCTGCTGGCCGTACGGCTGCTGCTCGTGCGGGTCGAAGTACTCGGGCTCGCCGTGGCCTCCGGCGGCGGGCTGCTGAGGCCACTGCTGCTGGGGAGGGTAGGGCTGCTGGCCGTACGGCGCCTGCGGCGGTTGCTGCTGCTGACCGTACGGCTGCTGCCGCGGGGGTTGTTGGGGAGCGCGGTTGTTGTCCCGGCCGCGTCCGATCCTGAATCCAGCCACGTGATCGAACGTACCTGGTCCCGGGAGGCGTGGTGGGCGGGCTGCCGGAATAGGGGCCCTTTGCGGCTGAGCTGTGACATCCCCTAGGGGATCCCAAATGGTGGGTTTTGAGTGATTTACATGGCTGGTGTGGAGTCTGTGGGGGTTCGTTACATCGTCGACGGAATACGTAGATATCCGGTCCGTAGCTTCGTATGTGTCGCCGCCGACGCGCCGACGCCACCGACTACGAGCCATGAGCCACGAGTGCGAGAAGAGCCCCTCACATGCGCAGCACGACCCGTCGCACCACCCTTCGTACCGCCGCCGTCCTCGCGGGCGCGGCCGCCGTACTGGCCCTCCCGGTCGGGTCCGCGTTCGCGGACTCGCCGACCGGGCCGGAGCAGGAGGTTCTGCCGGGAGTCGAGCAGCCGGCCGGGGAGCAGCCGGTCAAGGAGCGGCCGGTGGAGGAGAAGCCGGGCGGGGAGACGCCGAGTGGGGAGAATCCGGGCGGGGAGACGGGCGGTGAGAAGCCCGTTACGAAGCCGGCCGTCGATCCGACGGTGCCGGCGGTGGATCCGACCGTGCCGCAGGTCGACCCGACCGCGCCGCCGGTCGAGCGGGTCTTCGTGACCACGGTCAAGCTCGCCGACGGCTCGATCGCCAAGGTCTACAAGATCGGCGACCACCACTTCGAGGCCGCGGTCTTCTCCGGGTCGACGAAGCTGGACACGCTGGTCAGCAAGGGCGGTAAGCCGGCGTACGGGCAGAACAACGGTCTGCACGTCGTCCTCCAGCCGAACGGGACCGTGACCTCGTGGGTGGAGGGCGAACGGACGCCGAAGCCCGAGCCCAAGCCGCTGGAGAAGCCGGAGCACGAGGTCGGGGAAGGCAAGAAGGAGAGCTCGGTCCGGATCACCATGCCGGACGGGCGGATCGCGAAGCTGGTCGACGGCCCGCACGGCAAGCGCGTCGAGATCTCCGTGCCGAACGGGAACCGGCTCGGGACGATCGACCTGAAGCACCCCAGCGCTCAGAACGACGGCTGGACGTACCGGATCGTCCAGGACGGCAAGCGCGTGAAGTTCGTCGTCATCGACGGGAAGGGCGGCGGGAGCAGCTGGGTGTACGGGTTCGACGGGAAGCTGATCGAGAAGTACGTGGCCGAGCGGGCGAAGCCCGTGAAGCCCGTGAAGCCCGTGAAGCCCGCTGGGGACCGGGTGGAACGTGTGGTGCCGAAGGGCGGCGTGAAGGCCGGGGCGGAGGGCGTCGGGACCGCGACCGGAAGTTCGAAGGGTGACACGCCGATGCTGGTCGCCGCCGGCGGGGGGATGGCTGCCGCGGGGGCGGCCGGGCTGGGCTTCGCCCTGCTGAAGCGGGGACGCGTCGACCAGGCCTGAGCCCTGTCGGGGGGGTCCCGGAACGCCGGTACGGCCGGCCCCCTGAGCAGGGGACCGGCCGTACCGGCGTTCCGTCGGGCTGCCGTGAGGCCCGCAGACCTAGGCCTTGGCCTCCGGCTTCGCCTCGGACTCGGTGTCCGCTGCGGCCTTCGGCGAGGCCTCGGCGGCCTGCTCGGCCTCCGCCTTCGGCTCGGCCTCGGCTTCGGCAGCGGCCTTGGGCTCCGCCTCCGCCTCGGTCGCGGTTTCCGCCGTGGCGGCAGTCTCGGCTTCTGCCCCGGCCGCTGCGTCCACCTCGGTGGCCGCGTCCTGTGCCGCCCCGGCCTTCGCCTCGACGGCGGACTCGACCTCGGTCTCGGCCTCCGCCTCGGCGGTGGCTTCCGCCTCCGACGCGACCGCCGCTTCCGCTTCGGCCTTCGCCTTGGCCGCGGCTTCCGCTTCGGCCTTCGCCTTGGCTTCGGCCTTCGCCTTGGCCTCGGCTTCGGCCTTCGCCTTGGCCGCCGCTGCGGCCTCGGCCTCGGCCGCTGCGGCCTCCTCCGCCGCCAGGGCCTCCGCCGCCAGTTCGGCTTCCGTCGGGGCCGGGGCCTTCACCGACTCCAGGAGGAGCTGGGCCACGTCCACGACCTGGACGGATTCCTTCGCCTGGCCGTCGTTCTTCTTGCCGTTCACCGAGTCCGTGAGCATGACCAGGCAGAACGGGCAGGCCGTCGAGACGATGTCCGGGTTCAGGGACAGCGCCTCGTCCACGCGCTCGTTGTTGATGCGCTTGCCGATGCGCTCTTCCATCCACATCCGCGCGCCACCGGCGCCGCAGCAGAAGCCCCGCTCCTTGTGGCGGTGCATCTCCTGCTGGCGCAGGCCCGGCACGGCCGACATGATCTCGCGCGGCGGCGTGTAGACCTTGTTGTGCCGGCCCAGGTAGCACGGGTCGTGGTACGTGATCAGGCCGTCCACCGGAGTCACCGGCAGCAGCCGGCCCTCGTCGATCAGGTGCTGCAGCAGCTGCGTGTGGTGGATGACCTCGTACTCGCCACCCAGCTGCGGGTACTCGTTCGCGATGGTGTTGAAGCAGTGCGGGCAGGTGGAGACGATCCGCTTCGCCGACTTCGGCTTCTTCGTCTCCGGGTCGTCGTCGTCCTCGCCGAACGCCATGTTCAGCATGGCCACGTTCTCCTGGGCCAGCTGCTGGAACAGCGGCTCGTTGCCCAGGCGGCGCGGGGAGTCACCGGTGCACTTCTCGTCGCCGCCCATGATCGCGAACTTGACGCCCGCGATGTTCAGCAGCTCGGCGAAGGCCTTCGTGGTCTTCTTCGCGCGGTCTTCCAGAGCGCCCGCGCAGCCGACCCAGTACAGGTAGTCGTACTCCGAGAGGTCCTCGGCGTCCTTGCCGACGATCGGGACCTCGAAGTCGACCTCCTTGGTCCACTCCACGCGCTGCTTCTTGGCCAGACCCCAGGGGTTGCCCTTCTTCTCCAGGTTCTTGAGCATCGTGCCCGCCTCCGACGGGAACGCGCTCTCGATCATCACCTGGTAGCGGCGCATGTCGACGATGTGGTCGATGTGCTCGATGTCGACCGGGCACTGCTCGACGCACGCGCCGCAGGTCGTGCAGGACCACAGCACGTCCGGGTCGATGACGCCGTTCTCCTCGGCGGTGCCGATCAGCGGGCGCTCGGCCTCGGCAAGCGCGGCCGCCGGGACGTCCTTCAGCTGCTCCGCCGTGGCCTTCTCGTTGCCCTCCATGTCCTTGCCGCCGCCGGCCAGCAGGTACGGGGCCTTGGCGTGCGCGTGGTCGCGCAGCGACATGATCAGGAGCTTCGGGGACAGCGGCTTGCCGGTGTTCCAGGCGGGGCACTGCGACTGGCAGCGGCCGCACTCCGTGCACGTGGAGAAGTCGAGGATGCCCTTCCAGGAGAACTGCTCGACCTGGGAGACGCCGAAGACGTCGTCCTCGCCCGGCTCCTCGAAGTCGATCTCCTTGCCGCCGCTCGTCATCGGCTGCAGCGCGCCCAGGGCCGTCGAACCGTCCGCGTTCCGCTTGAACCAGATGTTCGGGAAGCCGAGGAAGCGGTGCCAGGCGACACCCATGTTCGTGTTGAGCGAGACCGTGATCATCCAGGTGAAGGAGGTGACGATCTTGAGCGCGGCGAAGAAGTACGTCAGGTACTGGATCGTGCTCAGGTCCAGCCCGTCGAACGCGGCGATCAGCGGGTACGAGGCGAAGAAGCCCGGCTCCCAGCCGTCGACGCCGTGCTGGACGCCCTCCAGCGCGCGCAGCGTCATGATGCAGACGCCGACGATCAGGATGACGGCCTCGACGAAGTACGCCTGGCCCGTCTTGGAACCCGCGAAGCGGGACTTGCGGCCCGCCGCGCCCGGCCGGCTCAGCTGCCGGATCACGATCAGGGTCACGATGCCGAGGACGGTCATCAGGCCGAGGAACTCGGTGAAGATCTCGTACGGCAGCCAGTCGCCGATGATCGGGATCAGCCAGTCGGCCTGGAAGAGCTGGCCGAAGGCGTTGACGATCGTCAGCAGCAGCGAGAAGAAGCCCACCGCCACGAACCAGTGCGCGAAGCCGACGATGCCCCAGCGGTTCATGCGGGTGTGGCCGAGGAACTCCTTGACCAGGGTGATGGTGCGCTGCGTCGGATCGCCCGTGCGGGTGCCCGCGGGCACTGGCTGGCCGAGCCGCACGAAGCGGTAGATCTGCACGGTGGCACGGCCGAACAGCGCGACGGCCACCACCGTGATGACCAGCGACACGATGATCGCGGCGAGTTGCATGGAAGGGCTCCTCGGGCGGCACTTACTAAGCGGTAACTTATGAAGTCAAGGCTTGAGGTTACCCATTCCCCGCGCCGCAATGTAGGTGGGCGAGCGGTGATCTGTGTCGCTCAGGCATGCCTCAGGAGCGCCTGTGCCGACAGGCCGCCCGAGGGGTCTGAGCCAGGATCGCGAGATCCATCCCCAGCCAATGGCTCTCCACATAGTGCCGGTCCAGCAGGGCCATCTCTTCCCAGGGGAGGTCGGATCGCGCGCTGACCTGCCACAAACCGGTCATTCCGGGGCGTACGAGGAGCCGGTCGGCCCGGTCCGTACGCGGCTCGGGGCGCGGCCCGACCAGTGACATCTCCCCGCGCAGCACGTTCAGCAGCCGGGGCACCCCGTCCAGGGCGTACCGCTGCAGTGCCGCCCCCAGCCGGCCGGCCCCGTCCGTACGCAGCCGCCAGGTCAGGAAAGGCCGCCCGGAGAGCCCCGCCGCAGGCTCCCGTACGAAGACCCGCCCGCCCTGGGTCGCGTACAGCAGGGCGGCGACGGCCAGCAGCGGCAGCGCGAGCAGCCCGGTCAGCGCGGCGGCCCCGAGGAGGTCGACCACCCGTTTGGCGGACAGGTCCCAGAGGCCCGGCGGTCCCGGCGGGTCCGGCCGGCGCGCGAGCGGGTGCGGGCTCGCGGGGCGCCGTCGTACGAGGTGCCGGATCGGGGGGAGCGTGAGCGGCGGCAGCGGCATGGGGGCACCCTGCATGCGCCTCCGGCGGTTTCGGCGGTGCCGCGCAGCGGGCCGCCCCAGCGTCGCCCGCTCGGCCCCCGGGAGGCTCCCGTGAGCGTAAGGACGCGATAAAAGTTGAGCCACCCCCACTCACCTCTGTTGACGTTCGCGCCGTGATGGGGCATGGTTGAGTCTGTTCCACTCAAGTCAGCTGGAGGAAATCAAAATGGCACGTGCGGTCGGCATCGACCTGGGCACCACTAACTCCGTCGTCAGCGTTCTCGAAGGCGGCGAGCCCACCGTCATCACCAACGCCGAGGGCGCCAGGACCACGCCGTCCGTCGTCGCCTTCGCCAAGAACGGCGAGGTCCTCGTCGGCGAGGTCGCCAAGCGCCAGGCGGTCACGAACGTGGACCGCACCATCCGCTCCGTCAAGCGCCACATGGGCACTGACTGGAAGATCAACCTGGATGGCAAGGACTTCAACCCGCAGCAGATGAGCGCCTTCATCCTGCAGAAGCTGAAGCGCGACGCCGAGGCGTACCTGGGTGAGAAGGTCACGGACGCGGTCATCACCGTCCCGGCCTACTTCAACGACTCCGAGCGCCAGGCGACGAAGGAGGCCGGCGAGATCGCGGGCCTGAACGTCCTGCGTATTGTCAACGAGCCGACCGCCGCCGCCCTGGCCTACGGCCTCGACAAGGACGACCAGACCATTCTCGTCTTCGACCTCGGTGGCGGCACCTTCGACGTGTCGCTCCTCGAGATCGGCGACGGCGTCGTCGAGGTCAAGGCCACCAACGGTGACAACCACCTCGGTGGTGACGACTGGGACCAGCGCGTCGTCGACTACCTGGTGAAGCAGTTCGCCAACGGCCACGGCGTGGACCTCTCCAAGGACAAGATGGCGCTCCAGCGCCTGCGCGAGGCCGCCGAGAAGGCGAAGATCGAGCTGTCCTCCTCCACCGAGACCACGATCAACCTGCCCTACATCACGGCTTCCGCCGAGGGCCCGCTGCACCTGGACGAGAAGCTCACGCGCGCCCAGTTCCAGCAGCTGACCGCGGACCTGCTGGACCGCTGCAAGACCCCGTTCCACAACGTCATCAAGGACGCCGGCATCCAGCTGTCCGAGATCGACCACGTGGTCCTGGTCGGCGGCTCCACCCGCATGCCGGCCGTCGCCGAGCTCGTCAAGGAGCTGACCGGCGGTCAGGACGCCAACAAGGGCGTCAACCCGGACGAGGTCGTCGCCATCGGCGCCACCCTCCAGGCCGGTGTCCTCAAGGGTGAGGTCAAGGACGTCCTGCTCCTCGACGTGACCCCGCTGTCCCTCGGCATCGAGACCAAGGGCGGCATCATGACCAAGCTCATCGAGCGCAACACCACGATCCCGACCAAGCGGTCCGAGATCTTCACGACGGCCGAGGACAACCAGCCGTCCGTGCAGATCCAGGTCTACCAGGGCGAGCGCGAGATCGCGGCGTACAACAAGAAGCTCGGCATGTTCGAGCTGACGGGCCTGCCCCCGGCCCCGCGCGGCGTCCCGCAGATCGAGGTCTCCTTCGACATCGACGCGAACGGCATCATGCACGTCACGGCCAAGGACCTTGGCACGGGCAAGGAGCAGAAGATGACCGTCACCGGCGGCTCCTCGCTCGGCAAGGACGAGGTCGACCGCATGCGCCAGGAGGCGGAGCAGTACGCGGACGAGGACCTGCGCCGCAAGGAGGCGGCCGAGTCCCGCAACCAGGGCGAGCAGCTCGTCTACCAGACGGAGAAGTTCGTCAAGGACAACGAGGACAAGGTCCCGGCCGAGGTCAAGACCGAGGTCGAGTCCGCCGTCGCCGAGCTGAAGGAAAAGCTCAAGGGCGAGGACACCGCCGAGATCCGCACCGCGACCGAGAAGCTCGCCGCGGTCAGCCAGAAGCTCGGCCAGGCCATCTACGCCGACGCGCAGGCCGCCCAGGGTGCCGCCGGTGACGCCGGTCAGGCCAAGGCCGACGACGACGTCGTCGACGCCGAGATCGTGGACGAGGACAAGCCGAAGGGCGGCGCTGCCTGATGTCGGAGGAGACCCCGGGCTTCGAGGAGAAGCCCGAAGTCCCCGCCGACGGCACGCCTGACGACGCCGCCGAGCCGAAGGCCGCAGCTTCCTCCAAGGAGGAGGCCGCGGCCCCGGCCGGGGACTCCGCAGCACAGTCCGCCCAGGACACGGCTCTGCTGGCGCAGCTGGACCAGGCCCGCACCGCGCTCGGTGAGCGCACCGCGGACCTCCAGCGGCTCCAGGCGGAGTACCAGAACTACCGCCGCCGGGTCGAGCGGGACCGTATCGCCGTCAAGGAGATCGCGGTCGCGTCCCTCCTGACGGAGCTGCTCCCGACCCTGGACGACATCGGCCGGGCGCGGGACCATGGCGAGCTGGTCGGCGGCTTCAAGTCGGTGGCCGAATCGCTGGAGACCGCCGCGGCCAAGATGGGGCTGCAGCAGTTCGGCAAGGAGGGCGAGCCCTTCGACCCGACGATCCACGAGGCCCTGATGCACTCGTACGCGCCGGACGTCACCGAGACGACCTGCGTGGCGATCCTGCAGCCGGGGTACCGGATCGGCGAGCGTACGATCCGCCCCGCGCGGGTCGCGGTGGCCGAGCCCCAGCCGGGCGCGGCCCCCAAGTCCGAGTCGGCCGAGGCCGACGCGCCTTCGGACAAGGACACGGATGCCCCCGACAAGGGCTGACGTTGAACCAGTAGCGGTACGAGAGGAGGGACACCGGGGATGAGCACGAAGGACTTCGTCGAGAAGGACTACTACAAGGTCCTCGGTGTCCCGAAGGACGCCACCGAGGCCGAGATCAAGAAGGCGTACCGGAAGCTCGCGCGCGAGTTCCACCCGGACGCCAACAAGGGCGACGCCTCGGCCGAGGAGCGCTTCAAGGAGATCTCCGAGGCCAACGACATCCTCGGCGACGCCAAGAAGCGCAAGGAGTACGACGAGGCCCGCGCCCTGTTCGGGAACGGCGGCTTCCGCCCCGGTCCCGGCGGGGGCGGCGGCTCGTTCAACTTCGACCTGGGCGACCTGTTCGGCGGCACCCAGCAGGGTGGCCCCGGCGCGGGCGGCTTCGGCGGTGGCGGCGGTCTGGGCGACGTCTTCGGCGGACTGTTCAACCGCGGCGGTGCGGGTCCCGGTACCCGGGTCCAGCCGCGCCGCGGCCAGGACATCGAATCGGAGGTCACCCTCTCCTTCACGGAGGCGGTGGACGGGGCCACGGTCCCGCTCCGGATGTCCTCCCAGGCGCCCTGCAAGGCCTGTTCGGGCACCGGCGACAAGAACGGCACGCCGCGCGTGTGCCCGACCTGCGTCGGCACCGGCCAGGTCTCGCGGGGCAGCGGCGGCGGGTTCTCGCTGACCGACCCCTGCGCGGACTGCAAGGGCCGCGGTCTCATCGCCGAGACCCCCTGCGACGTCTGCAAGGGCAGCGGGCGGGCCAAGTCCTCCCGCACCATGCAGGTCCGGATCCCCGCGGGCGTCTCCGACAGCCAGCGGATCCGGCTGCGCGGCAAGGGCGCCCCGGGTGAACGCGGAGGCCCCGCCGGCGACTTGTACGTCGTCGTCCACGTCGACGGCCACCCGGTGTTCGGGCGCAAGGACGACAACCTGACGGTCACCGTCCCGGTGACCATCGCCGAGGCCGCCCTGGGCGCCGACATCAAGGTCCCGACCCTGAACGGCCCTGCGGTGACGCTGAAGCTGCCGCCGGGCACCCCCAGCGGCCGTACGATGCGGGCCCGCGGCAAGGGAGCGGTCCGCAAGGACGGCACCCGCGGAGACCTGCTGGTGACGGTCGAGGTCGCCGTTCCGGCCTCGCTGTCGGACAAGGCCCGCGAGGCGCTGGAGATGTACCGCGACGCGACGGAGTCGGAGGACCCGCGCGCCGTGCTGTTCGAGTCCGCGAAGGGAGCATGACATGGACGGCCGCCGCAGGAGCCACTACCAGCTCACGGACGACACACCGGTATACGTGATCTCGGTGGCCGCCCAGCTCTCGGGCCTGCATCCGCAGACCCTGCGTCAGTACGACCGCCTCGGCCTGGTCTCCCCGGACCGGACGGCCGGCCGCGGCCGGCGCTACTCCGCCCGCGACATCGAGCTGCTCCGCACGGTGCAGGCGCTGTCCCAGGACGAGGGCATCAACCTGGCGGGGATCAAGCGGATCATCGAACTGGAGAACCAGGTCGCGGCGCTCCAGCAGCGCGTGGCCGAGCTCTCGGCGGCGGTGGACGGCGCGGCCGCCGTGCTGCAGCAGCGCGAGGCCCAGGTGCACGCCTCGTACCGGCGGGATCTGGTCAAATACCAGCCGCCGGTGGCGGGCAACGCCCTGGTCGTCTGGCGCCCCGCGCCGAAGCGTCAGGGCGACTGAGCCGTCCTCACGCGAAGGCGGCACGCACGCGGCACGCGCACGGCACGCACGCACAGGCCCCGTCCGGGATTCCGGGCGGGGCCGGCTTGTTTCAGTCGCCCTCGTCCTCCAGGATCCCCGAGCGCGCGATGAGGAAGCCGAGCTGGGCCCGGCTGCCGCTGCCGAGGGTGCTGGCGAGCTTCGCGATGTGCGCGCGGCAGGTCCGTACGTTCATGCCCAGACGGCGGGCGATGGCCTCGTCCACGTGCCCCTCGATGAGCAGCTGCGCGATGGTGCGCTGCACGCCCGAGATGCCCCCGCGGGTGTGCTGGTAGGTGACTTCCTCCTGGAGCGGCACGGCGCGGTGCCACAGCTGCTCGAAGACCTTGATGAGGTAGTCCACCAGCCCCGGGTGGCGCAGCTCCAGGGCGACCTGGCGGTCGTCGCTGGCGGGGATGAAGGCGACGGTCCGGTCGAAGATGATGAGGCGCTCGAAGAGCTCCTCCAGCGTGCGCACCTCGACCTTGCCGGCCTTGAGGAGGTCGACGTACGCGAGCGTGCCGCGGCTGTGCCGGACGGTGTGCTGGTAGAGGGTCCGGATCCGGACACCGCGGTCGGTCAGCGGCTGGTCGCGTTCCAGGGCCTCGGTGAGCTCCAGACTGGGGCGGGCGCCCCCGGGCTGGATGGTGAGCATCTCGGTGTGGCACTCGGCCGTGGCGAGGTTGAGGGCGGCGTTGATGGGGTCGAAGCCCTCGAGGACGGTGATGGCGTGGGTGCTCGCCGGACTCTGCGCGCTGATGGCGAGAAACGGCTCGAAAGCCTCGGACAGTTCGAGTGAGTCGCGGCGCCTGTCGCGGATCTCGCGTTCGATCGGATGCAGCCGCTGTGCGAGTGCCACCGCCGGTGGAACCGGACGGAGGGAATTTACGTCATCAGGATCTGGCTGCAACAACGCCAGATCGAGCAGACAGGGTGCCGTTTTGACATCCCCACGTGCGATACGTCCGGTCCGCAGCGCACTCGTGTAGAGCCGTGCCCCCTCGCTGCACAGCTCGGTGACCGAGTGGGGATGTGTCGCTTTTGTTCTGTTTGTGGTCAAATCTCCACCCCCCAGGGTCCTGAACATGCAAGAACATGATGCATCGTCCCTGTGGCAGCGACGTGCCTGAATGAGCCATCGTCTGACAGGCGGGGGAGAGGATTTCATCAAGTGAGGACGAAGCCGACCATGAACAAGAGAATGCTTCGCTCGGCGCTTGCCACCGTCATCTTCTCGGCTGTGGCCGGTCTGGGACTTGCCGGGGTCACCCTGGGGGGAGCTGAAGGGGGTGCCGCAGACCTCCAGGCGGCGCCGCTGGAGGACAGCGGATGGCGCGCGGCACCGATGGACAGCGGATGGCGCTCGGCCCCCGCAGACGCCGAAGCGGGCGTCGTTGGCGTGGAGAGCGCGGCATGACCCCCGACGACCGCGGTTTCCGTCGCGAAATGGCCTCTGCCTACCGCTCCGGCTGGCAGTTCATCGACCTCGCCACCGCCATCCCCCACCCCGGCGACTCGCTGATGGTCACCCTGTTCGGACAGCCCATCGTCATCACGCGCGAGGAGGACGAGGACGTCCGGGCCTACCGGTGCCTGCGCCGCCCCCGCGGCGCGCCGCAGCCCGTCCGTTGCGAGGTGCGCTACGGAATGGTCTTCGTCAACCTTGATCAGCGCGACCACCAGCTTTTCGAACCCGATATCACCACCGCCACCCCCCGCAGTGCCTGAAGCGATTCCCCCGTCGTCGCAGATCGCTCCAGGTGCTTCCCCCACACAACGGCGCCATCGTGGACCTGACCACGATGGCGCCGTTGTGATGTCCGCGTCCAGTGCTTGAACCGGACAAGGTGAAAACCGAACTGTTTCTCCTTCAGGCCCGGCCCATCGCCCGGTCGAGGGTGATCTCCAGGACGACCCGGTCCGGATTGGGCGACGGCGTCCGCCCGTACCGCTCCGCGTAGCGCGCCACCGCCTCGGCGACCGAGGCCTCGTCCGTGCGGATCACCGCGTGCCCCTCCAGCGTCGCCCAGCGGCGCCCCGCCATCTGGCACACGGCGACCCGCGCGGGGCCCGCCTGCGCGGCCTGCGCCGCCAGCACGTTGCGGATCTTCTTGCTGTTCTTGTTGCTGATCACCCGGGCCAGGCCGGCCTCCGGGTCGTACGTGACGCCCACCGGCACCACGTGGGGGGTCCCGTCGGGGCGCGGGGTGGTCAGCGTGCAGACGTGCCGCTCCCGCCAGAAGGCGAGGTACTCGGGCGTCGGGTTGAGTACGTCAAGAGCCATGGCCCGAGGGTACGTGAGGGCCGAAATCCGCCCTTGAGTGGAATAGACTCAACTTTGCGCACGCTGACATACTCAAAGAGCGGGACCCAAGCCTGTGTCTGACCTGTCTGACCTGTCTGAGAGGAGAAGTCGCACGTGGATGCCGAGCTGACCAACAAGAGCCGGGACGCCCTGAACGCCGCCACCAGCCGTGCCGTGAAGGACGGCCACGCGGACCTCACCCCGGCGCACCTGCTGCTGGCCCTGCTGGCCGGCGAGGACAACGAGAACATCACCGACCTCCTCGCGGCCGCCGAGGCCGACCAGGCGGCGGTCCGCGGCGGCGCCGAGCGGCTGCTCGCCGCCCTGCCCAGCGTCACGGGCTCCACGGTCGCGCCCCCGCAGCCCACCCGCGAGCTGCTCGCCGTACTCGCCGAGGCCGACCAGCAGGCCGGGAAGCTCGGCGACGAGTACCTCTCCACCGAACACCTCCTCATCGCGATCGCCGCCAAGGGCGGCGCTGCCGGTGAGGTCCTTTCCGACCAGGGCGCGACGGCGAAGAAGCTGCTGGAGGCCTTCGAGAACGCAAGAGGAGGACGGCGGGTGACCACCCCCGACCCCGAGGGCCAGTACAAGGCCCTGGAGAAGTTCGGCACCGATTTCACGGCCGCGGCGCGTGAGGGCAAGCTCGATCCGGTCATCGGGCGTGACCAGGAGATCCGGCGGGTCGTGCAGGTCCTGTCGCGGCGTACGAAGAACAATCCGGTGCTGATCGGTGAGCCCGGCGTCGGCAAGACGGCCGTCGTCGAGGGCCTCGCGCAGCGCATCGTCAAGGGGGACGTCCCGGAGTCCCTGAAGAACAAGCGCCTGGTCTCCCTGGACCTGGGCGCCATGGTCGCGGGCGCCAAGTACCGCGGCGAGTTCGAGGAGCGTCTGAAGACGGTCCTGGCGGAGATCAAGTCGAGCGACGGCCAGATCATCACCTTCATCGACGAGCTGCACACGGTCGTCGGCGCGGGCGCCGGCGGCGATTCGGCGATGGACGCGGGGAACATGCTCAAGCCGATGCTGGCCCGCGGGGAGCTGCGGATGGTGGGTGCGACCACCCTGGACGAGTACCGCGAGCGGATCGAGAAGGATCCGGCGCTGGAGCGGCGCTTCCAGCAGGTGCTGGTGGCCGAGCCGTCGGTGGAGGACACCATCGCGATCCTGCGCGGGCTCAAGGGCCGCTACGAGGCCCACCACAAGGTGGTCATCAACGACAGCGCGCTGGTGGCCGCCGCGACGCTTTCCGACCGTTACATCACGTCCCGGTTCCTTCCCGACAAGGCCATCGACCTGGTCGACGAGGCCGCGTCCCGCCTCCGCATGGAGATCGACTCCTCGCCGCTGGAGATCGACGAGCTGCAGCGCTCGGTGGACCGCCTGCGCATGGAGGAGCTGGCACTGAAGAACGAGTCGGATCCGGCCTCGCTGGAGCGGCTCGACAAGCTGCGCAAGGACCTCGCCGACAAGGAGGAGGACCTGCGCGGTCTGACGGCCCGCTGGGAGAAGGAGAAGCAGTCCCTCAACCGCGTCGGCGAGCTCAAGGAACGCCTCGACGATCTGCGCGGACAGGCCGAGCGCGCGCAGCGCGACGGAGACTTCGACACCGCCTCGAAGCTGCTCTACGGGGAGATCCCGCAGCTGGAGCGCGAGCTGGCGGAGGCCACCGAGGAGGAGGAAGAGGCCTCCAAGACCGGCAGCCCGAAGGGCACCATGGTCAAGGACGAGGTCGGCCCGGACGACATCGCGGACGTGGTGGGCGCCTGGACCGGCATTCCGGCGGGTCGTCTGCTGGAGGGGGAGACGCAGAAGCTGCTCCGCATGGAGGACGAGCTGGGCCGGCGGCTGATCGGTCAGAGCGAGGCCGTGCGGGCCGTCTCCGATGCCGTGCGCCGCACCCGGGCCGGTATCGCGGACCCGGACCGGCCGACCGGCTCGTTCCTGTTCCTGGGTCCGACGGGTGTGGGCAAGACGGAGCTGGCCAAGGCCCTCGCGGACTTCCTCTTCGACGACGAGCGGGCCATGGTCCGCATCGACATGTCGGAGTACGGAGAGAAGCACTCGGTGGCCCGCCTGGTCGGTGCCCCGCCCGGGTACGTCGGCTACGAGGAGGGCGGTCAGCTGACCGAGGCCGTGCGCCGGCGTCCGTATTCGGTGGTGCTGCTGGACGAGGTCGAGAAGGCCCATCCGGAGGTCTTCGACATCCTGCTCCAGGTCCTGGACGACGGTCGTCTCACGGACGGCCAGGGCCGCACCGTGGACTTCCGCAACACGATCCTGATCCTGACCTCCAACCTCGGCAGCCAGTTCCTGATGGACCCGGCGACCACCGCGGAGGAGAAGAAGGCCAGGGTGCTGGAGGTGGTCCGGGCGAGTTTCAAGCCGGAGTTCCTCAACCGCCTCGATGACCTGGTGGTCTTCTCCGCGCTGACCGAGGAGGAACTGGCCCACATCGCCGAGCTCCAGATCGCCGGCCTCGCCGGGCGTCTGGCGCAGCGCCGCATGACCCTGGACGTCACTCCCGAGGCCCTGGCCTGGCTGGCGGACAAGGGCAACGATCCCGCCTACGGTGCGCGCCCGCTGCGCCGTCTGATCCAGACGGCCATCGGCGACCGTCTCGCCAAGGAGATCCTCGCGGGCGAGGTCCGCGACGGCGACACCGTCCGCGTCGACGTGGCGGGCGAGGGCCTGATCGTCGGCAAGGCCGTGTAGCCGGGGCCGGTACGCGAAGGGCGGCACTCCGCGTCACGGCGTACCGGCACAGGTTCCCCTTATCGACGGCTTACTCCTGTCCGCCCTGCGCGGATCGTGCGTGCGGGGGTGGACAGGGGGTGGGAGCCATGGGGGAGGATGACAACATCCGCACGAAGGGAAAACACGGTGAGCATCGACCCGGCCTCGATTCCGAACTTCGGAGGGCAGCAGCCCGATCCGCAGGCCACAGGACCGGCGGGCCCCGTCGTCCCCGACCAGGATCTGGTCAAGCAGCTGCTGGAGCAGATGGAGCTCAAGTACGTCGTCGACGACGAGGGTGACCTCGCGGCGCCGTGGGAGGAGTTCCGCACGTACTTCATGTTCCGCGGCGAGGAGGAGCAGCAGGTCTTCTCGGTGCGGACCTTCTACGACCGCCCGCACGCGATCGAGGACAAGCCCGCGCTCCTCGAGTCGATCGACGACTGGAACCGCCGCACCCTGTGGCCGAAGGTCTACAGCCACACGCACGACGACGGCTCCGTCCGCCTGATCGGCGAGGCGCAGATGCTGATCGGCACCGGCGTCAGCCTGGAGCACTTCGTCTCGTCCACGGTCAGCTGGGTCCGCGCCTCCATCGAGTTCGACAAGTGGCTCGTGGAGCAGCTCGGCCTGGAGAAGGAGATCGACTCCACCGACGGCGAAGGCGACGACAAGGACGGCGACGACAACTAGTCGCCCCCGTTCACAGCGGTACGCGGGCGACCAGCAACAGGTACAGCCCGTAGCCGTACGAGAGCCCGGCCAGCCCCGCGGTCACAGCGACCGCGGAGCGCGGCCGGGCTCGCGCCATTGCGGCCGCGACCGGCAGGAGCAGCGGGAACGCGGGCAGCAGGAAGCGCGGCTTCGACTCGAAGTAGCCGGCCCCGCCGTAGGCGATCACCAGCAGGACGGCGGTGTAGACGAGCAGCGCCGGCGGCATCCGGTCCAGCAGCAGGAGCACGGCCAGGAACCCGGCGGCGGCCAGGACCACCACGGTCACGGCGGTGGCGAGCGGCACGTGCCCACCGGTCAGCACCCGCCAGATGCTGTCCGTCGTGTACGAGCCGAAGTCGAAGCGGGAGCCCCAGCGCCGCTGCACGGTGAAGTAGCCGGCCGGGTCCCCCGTGCGCATCCCGACGGCGAGGACGTACGCGGCCCAGCCCGCCGGGGCCAGCAGCGCGGCCGCCCACACCTCGGGCGCGCGGGACCTCCGTACGAGCAGCGCGTGCAGCGCGACGGCGGTCACGGCGGCGGCGACGGCGATCCCGGTCGGGCGGGTCAGGCCGGCGAGTACCGCCAGGCCCGCGGCCCACAGCCAGCGCCGGCGCAGTACGGCGTACAGGGCCCAGGCCCCCAGCGCGGCCAGCAGCGGCTCGGTGTAGGCGAGCGTCAGCACCACGGAGTGCGGGGTCGCCGCCCACAGCGCCACCAGCAGCACCCCGGCGCGCCGGCCGAGCACCAGCTCCCCGACCCGGTACACCCCGGCGGCGGCCACCGCGGCGGCGGTCCACGCCACCAGCAGTCCGGCCCACGGGGTGGCGCCGGCCATCCGGACGAGCAGCGGGTACAGCGGGAAGAAGGCGTAGTCGCTCTGCACCAGCCCGGAGCCGGCCCACATCTGGGTGCGGCCGTAGCCGTGCACGGCGATGCCGAGGTACCAGACGGAGTCCCAGGAGTGCCCGAGCACCCGCACGGGGCTCCGCCCGGCCCACCACGCCCCGACGGCGAGCACCACCGCCCCGCCGATCCGGACGGCGGCGAAGACCCCGAGAGCGACGAGGGCCGCGGGCACCCTGCCGGCCCGGAGTACCTGCGGCCGTGCGGAAACCGACACACTGCCCGTCGCCGTCATGGACCCCGTCTTTCCCGCGCTGCGTGGACGCCCGTCCGGGCGAGGAGGGCCTCGGGCACCCTAAAGCTCACCGTGTGCCGAAGGGTGTGAATCCCCTGGGAACCTCCGGTGAACTCGCGGCCGTGGGGACCGCGAGGTGCCCGTCCGCGGCCGGGCGCCCGGCCTCAGAGCCTTCGCAGCCGGGCGGCGGCCTCCTCCAGGACCTCGGTCTTCTTGCAGAAGGCCCAGCGGACCTGGGTGGCGCCCGCGGCGCGGTCGTCGTAGAAGACCTGGTTGGGGATGGCGACGACCCCGCAGCGCTCGGGCAGGGCGCGGCAGAAGGCGAGGCCGTCCTTCTCGCCGAGCGGGGTGATGTCCGTGGTGATGAAGTAGGTGCCCTGCGGCCGGTAGACCTCGAAGCCGGCGGCCGCGAGCCCCTCGGCGAGGATGTCGCGCTTGGCGGCGAGGTCGGCGCGCAGACCCTCGTAGTAGTCGTCCGGCAGCCGCAGGGCCTCGGCGATGGCGTACTGGAAGGGGCCGGAGGAGACGTAGGTCAGGAACTGCTTCGCCGAGCGGACCGCCGAGACGAGCTCGGGCGGGGCGGTGATCCAGCCGACCTTCCAGCCCGTGAAGGAGAAGGTCTTCCCGCTGCTGGAAATGGTGACCGTGCGCTCGCGCATGCCGGGCAGCGAGGCCAGCGGGAGGTGGGCGCCCTCGAAGACCAGGTGCTCGTAGACCTCGTCCGTGACGACGAGCAGGTCCCGCTCCACCGCCAGTTCCGCGATCGCCGAGAGCTCGGCCGGGGACAGGACCGTGCCCGTCGGATTGTGCGGGGTGTTCAGCAGGAGCAGGCGGGTGCGCGGGGTGACGGCGGCGCGCAGTTCGTCGAGGTCGAGGGTGAACGCGCCGGCGTGCGGGCGCAGGGTGACCGGGACGCGGGTGGCGCCGGCCATCGCGATGCAGGCGGCGTACGAGTCGTAGTACGGCTCCAGGGCGATGACCTCGTCGCCCGGTTCGAGCAGGGCGAGCAGGGAGGCCGCGATGGCCTCCGTCGCGCCCGCCGTGACCAGGACCTCCGTGTCCGGGTCGTACGACAGGCCGTAGAAGCGCTGCTGGTGCCGCGCGACCGCGGTGCGCAGCTCCGGGATGCCGGGGCCGGGAGGGTACTGGTTGCCCAGGCCCGTCAGGACGGCGCGGGAGGCGGCCTCGGCGATCTCGGCGGGGCCGTCCGTGTCGGGGAAGCCCTGGCCTAGGTTGATCGACCCGGTGCGGGCGGCCAGGGCCGACATCTCCGCGAAGATCGTCGTGCCGAAGGAGGCCAGGCGGCGGTTCAGGAGGGGGCGGCTGCCGCCCACGGGTGCGCTCATGGGCGCCATCCTGGGGGGAACCTCTGGACTTGCTCAAGTGTGCTTTGGCCCGGGTGGCCTGCGGGCATCTCCCCCTCACACCCGGGGAACCGGGCGATGAACGGGGGTTGAGCTCATGTCTGTTGTCGGTTGGGTTTTCGCCGTGCTGGCCGTCGTGTGCTTCGTGGCTCTGGTCAGGAAGGTGGTCCGCGCGTGGACCGGTGCCGATTCCGGCTCCGGGTCCGGGTCCGGGTCCGGTTCGGGCTCGTCGTGGTGGGCCGGCGGGGGCGACTCCTCCGGCGGGTGCGGGAGCAGCGGATCCTCCTGCGGTTCCTCCTCGTCCTGCGGCGGATCCTCGTCCTCCTGCGGCGGCGGAGGCTGCGGTTCCAGCTGACCCGGGGCGGCCGGCGTCAGGCGCGTGTGACGCGTGGGGTTGAACACGTGAACTGTGTAGCCCCCGGGGGGATGTAAACCCAATCAAGTTGGGTAAAAACGCTGTGAGTGCCGTGCCTTTCATGATTCCCTCGGTTGAGTAGACCAGTCCTCGGACCTCCCTGGACTTCCTGCGGACCCGTGCCGGTGTCCCCCCACCCGTTGACTACCGCTGGCGGGCCCCGGCCCATCTCCCTCGCGCGTTTGCGGAGCCGACTCATGCTCACGACCCTCCAGACCACCTACACCGACACGCGTGCCGCCGATCTCGCCTGGGCCCTGGGTCGGGACCGGCTGCCCGCCCTGGCCGTACTGAATCTCGAACTGGCGGGTGCGAAGCTGGAGTTGCGTCTCCTCGGCGCCTCGCACCAGGTGCTCCTGGAGGAGGGGGGAGTGCTCTGTTCGGAGACGGTCGCCTGCATGCCCGGCAGCCGCACGCCGCTGCCGCTCGGCGTGGCCAAGCGGATGGGTGACTGGGACTACGAGTTCGCCGCGCGGGTGGAGACCCTGTCGCAGGGTTCCTTCGCGGGGCGGGCGCAGGAGCTGCTCGCGCTGGTCGCGGATCACCCGAACGGATTGGCCGGAACCTTCCCCGGCAGCCCGTACGCCTTCACCGCCATGCTCGCGCAGCGCCACGAGGGCCAGGTGCGCTGGCGGACCTGGCACGCGTACCCGCAGGAAGGCCAGTTGGTGGCCACTCGTACGAGGGTCGGCGTGCGCATCGGTGTACCGGCCGGAGCCCTGGAGTCCGCCGCGCGGTAGTGCCGGACCGGGCCGGGCCCCGCGGGGCGCGGGCGCCGCGAGCGTCCCCGCACGATTACGCCGATCGGCTGGAACGGTGCGCCACTTGCACCCATGTGGGTGACGGGATGTGAGTGGGCGGTGACGTACGGTTCGCTGCATGATCGACCGTTCCGTCCCGCGCCGGGTGCTCCCGGCTCCGGAGCCGCGGGGCGTGGCGACCCTCCCGGCCGCCCTGCCCGTACGGCCCCGGACCGGCCGACTCCTCGTCCTGGCCACCGTGTTCGTCTGCGCCGCCTGCGGCCTCGTGTACGAGCTGGAGCTGCTCGCCCTCGGCTCCTACCTCATCGGAGACTCCGTCACGCAGGCGTCCGTCGTGCTGTCCGTCATGGTCTTCGCGATGGGGGTCGGCTCCCTGCTGGCCAAACGGCTGCGCAGACGGCCCGCCTTCGGATTCGCCGCCATCGAGGCGGGCCTCGCGCTGCTCGGCGGGCTCTCCGCGATGGCGCTGTACGCGAGCTTCGCCTGGCTCGGTGAGTCGCGGCCCGCGCTCGTGGCCTTCTCCTTCGCGATCGGCGTGCTCATCGGGGCCGAGATCCCGCTGTTGATGGTCCTCATCCAGCGCATCCGCAGACAGGACGCGGGCGGAGCCGTCGCCGACCTGTTCGCCGCCGACTACGTGGGCGCCCTCGTCGGCGGGCTGGCCTTCCCCTTCCTGCTGCTGCCGCTGCTCGGCCAGCTGACCGGCGCGATGGTGACCGGCACCGTCAACGCGGTCGTCGGAGCGGGCCTCGTGCTGTGGCTGTTCCGCCGCGACCTGAGCCGCCGCTCCCGCTGGCTGCTCATCACCACGCACCTCACCGTGCTGGCCGTCCTCGCCTGCGCGACCGTCCTCGCCGCCGACTTCGAGCGGGTGGCCCGCCGCGCCGTCTACGGCGGCGAGGTCCGCGTCGCCCGGCAGACCGGCGTCCAGGAGCTCGTCCTGACCGGCCCCGCCACCGGCTCCCCGCGCTCCCTGGACCTGTTCCTCGACGGCCGGCTGCGGGTCAGCGGCTACGACGAGTACCGCTACCACGAGGCACTCGTGCACCCCGCGATGACCGGCCCGCACGCCCGGGTCCTGGTCCTGGGAGGCGGCGACGGGCTCGCCGCCCGCGAGGTGCTGCGCTACCGCGACGTCGCCTCCGTCACCGTCGTCGACCTCGACCCCGGCGTGGTCCGGCTCGCCCGCACCGACCCGATGCTGTCCGCGCTCAACGGCCGGGCGTACGACGACCCGCGCCTCGGGGTCGTCACGCAGGACGCGTTCCACTGGCTGCGCGGGCCCGCCGCCCACGACCGGTTCGACGTCATCGTCTCCGACCTCCCCGACCCGGGCATCACCCCCAGTACGAAGCTGTACTCGCAGGAGTTCTACGGGCTCGCCGCGCGGGCCCTGCGCCCCGGCGGGCGGCTCGCCGTCCACGCGGGGCCGCTGACCGGCCGCCCGCGCACGTACTGGACGGTCGAGGCCACGCTGCGCGCGGCCGGCCTGCGGACCGCGCCCTACAGTGCGGGCGGCCGGCTCTCGGGCTTCGCAGCCGGCCCCGACCGCACGCCCGGCACCTCCGACGCCCCGCCGCAGGACTGGGGCTTCGTGCTGGCAGGCCGGGACCGGGTTCCCGAGCTGCGGGTGGACCGGGACACGCCGTGGCCGTGCTCGCTGTCGACGCCGTCCCTGCGGGACGCCGCGCGCGACGCCGAGCGGACCAGGGTGGCGGGGCTGCCGCCGTCGACGCTGCCGCACCCGAGGTACTCGTGAGTACCGGCCATTCGCACGGACCGGCCATTCGTGAGCGCCGGACCGGGTACGGGAGGGGCTCCCCTCGGTAGGCTCGACCACATGGAGCATCAGGTGTTCGTTCCGGTACCGGCAGACGACCTCCGCGCCGTGCTGCGCGACCCCGCCCGGGTGGCCCGCTGCGTACCCGGCCTCCAACAGGATGCCGACGCGGCGTCCGGGCCCGTCGCGGGCCGCCTCAAACTCCGGGTCGGCGGGAACACCGTCACCTATCGCGGCGCCCTGACCGTCACCGAGCGGGATCCGGACCGCTTCACCGTGGCGGGAGAGGGCACGGAGATCCGCGGCAGCGGCACCGTCAAGCTGGCGCTCGGGCTGCAGCTGACCCCGGTCGACGACGGGACCCGGCTGGAGTTCACCGCCGAGGGCTCCGCCGACGGGCGCGCCGCCGCCTTCTCGCCGGAGGCCACCGCCACCGCCGTCCAGCGGCTCCTGGAGCGGGCCGCCGAGCAGCTCGCGGGGCTGGCGGCCGGCGAGGGGGAGCCGGTGACCGACGTCATCGCCGAGGCCGAGGAGGCGGAGGGGGGTCCGGACCGGGAAGACGACGGCGACGGCGTCACGGACGAGGTCACGGCGTCCGTCTTCGACACCGAGGTGCCGCCCCCGTCCCTGGAGCCCTTCATGGACGGGGACTTCGAGGGCCTCCCGGAGCTCGACCGGATCGCGGAGATCGGCGACATCGGGGACGTCGACGAGTTCACCGCCGCCGCGCAGCCCCCCGCCGAGGCCGCCCACGCCCGCCGCACCATGATCGGCCGCAGCGCCGAGGAAGTGGACCACGCGCCCCCGCGCGGCCGCTACGCCCCGGTCCCGGCCGCCGCGTCCTCCGGCGCCGGCGCGAACCTGCGCTGGATCGCCCCGGCCGCCGCGCTGGCGCTGGCCTCGGCGGTCGTCGTCGGCCGGGCCCTGCGCCGCCGCCGCTGACCCCCCTCGGCACGGCCCGGGGGCGGCCGGCGGATCAGGTCGGACACGCCTGGTGGACACCCCCTAGAGTCGGGCGCATGAGTACGCAACTGAGCGCGGGCGGCGCCGAGGTGACCGTCGACCAGGAGAACGGCTGCCGGATCAGCAGCCTGCGCATCGACGGCACGGAGCTGCTGCGCCAAGGGGCGCACTTCGGCGCTTTCCCCATGGTGCCGTGGTGCGGACGCACCGCGGACGGCCGGTTCCGCGACGGCGGAGTCCTCCACCAGCTCCCGCTCAACCACCCCCCGCACGCCATCCACGGCTTCGGCCGCGACCACCCCTGGCGCAAGGTCCGCCACGGCGACACCGACGCGGCGTTCGTCCACGACCTCGCCGACCCGTGGCCCTGGCCCGGCCGGGTCACCCAGACCGTCGAGCTGACCCCCGAGAGCCTGACGCTCTCCATGGGCGTCGAGACGTACGGCGACTCCTTCCCGGCCCAGGCCGGCTGGCACCCCTGGTTCCGCCGCAACCTCGGCACCGGCGAGGACGCGCGGCTGGACTTCGAGGCCGAGTGGCAGGAGGAGCGGGGAGCCGACCACATCCCCACCGGGAACCGTGTCGCCCCCGGGCCCGGCCCCTGGGACGACTGCTTCGGCATGCCGAGCGGCGTGGACGTCACCCTCACCTGGCCCGGGGCGCTGGAGCTCAGGGTCCGCAGCCGCGAGGAGTGGGTGGTCATCTACGACGAGGAGCCCGAGGCCGTCTGCGTGGAGCCCCAGTCCGGTCCGCCGAACGGCCTGAACAGCCTCCCGCGCCTGGTCACGCCCGTCGACCCGCTGGAGATCTCCACGACGTGGACCTGGCGCCGGCTCGGCTAGCGCGCCTTTAAGCTCGGGGTCATGACTGACGTACGCGATGCGCTTCTGCAGCAGATCAAGGACAAGGCCGTCGTGCACGGCAAGGTGATCCTCTCCTCCGGCAAGGAGGCCGACTACTACATCGACCTCCGCCGCATCACCCTGGACGGCCAGGCCGCCCCGATGGTCGGTCAGGTCATGCTCGACCTCACCGCCGACCTGGACTTCGACTGCGTGGGCGGTCTGACCCTGGGCGCCGACCCGGTCGCGACCTCGATGCTGCACGCCTCCGCCGCGCGCGGTGGACGCCTCGACGCCTTCGTCGTCCGCAAGGCGCAGAAGGCCCACGGCATGCAGCGCCGCATCGAGGGCACCGACGTGAAGGGCAAGCGCTGTCTGGTCGTCGAGGACACCTCGACCACCGGCGGGTCGCCGCTGACCGCCGTCGAGGCGGTCCGCGAGGCCGGCGGCGAGGTCGTCGCCGTCGCCACGATCGTGGACCGCGGCGCCGCGGACGCGATCGCCGAGGCGGGTCTGCCCTACCTCACCGGCTACCGGCTCGCCGATCTCGACCTGGGCTGAGTGCGCACCGGACCGATCGTGCCCCCGCGCTGATCCCGCCCGATCGCATTTGATCTTGTCCGGTCTCGCATGCTGACCGCCGGAGAACTGGTGACTTAGGTTCCCGGGGCTCCGGGCACAGGTCCTGACCTGCTCTTTCCCGTTCGGGCGGAGTGTTTCACGTGAAACGCTCCACCCGGCACGGGTGGAGTGTCGTGCGGAGTCTGGAAAGATGAGCCCGACGGTTACGTCGCCCCCAGGTCAGGGCCAGCAATCGCACACTCCCCGCACATCCAAGGAGCGGACAGATGCCCATCGCAACCCCCGAGGTCTACAACGAGATGCTCGACCGGGCGAAGGCAGGCAAGTTTGCCTACCCGGCGATCAACGTGACCTCGACCCAGACCCTGCACGCTGCACTGCGCGGCTTCGCGGAGGCCGAGAGCGACGGCATCATCCAGATCTCCACCGGTGGTGCGGAGTTCCTGGGTGGCCAGCACAAGAAGGACATGGTCACCGGTGCGGTGGCCCTGGCCGAGTTCGCGCACATCGTCGCCGCGAAGTACGACGTCACCGTCGCGCTGCACACGGACCACTGCCCCAAGGACAAGCTGGACGGCTACGTCCGCCCCCTCCTTGAGGTGTCGGCCGAGCGCGTGGCCCGTGGCCTGAACCCGCTCTTCCAGTCGCACATGTGGGACGGATCCGCCGAGACCCTGGCCGACAACCTGGCCATCGGCCAGGAGCTGCTCGCCAAGGCCGCCGCCGCGAAGATCATCCTCGAGGTCGAGATCACCCCGACCGGCGGCGAGGAGGACGGCGTCACCCACGAGATCAACGACGAGCTGTACACCACCGTCGACGACGCGATCCGCACCGCCGAGGCCCTGGGCCTGGGCGAGAAGGGCCGCTACCTGCTCGCCGCCTCCTTCGGCAACGTGCACGGCGTCTACAAGCCGGGCAACGTCGTCCTGCGTCCCGAGCTGCTGAAGGACCTCCAGCAGGGTGTCGGCGAGAAGTACGGCAAGACCAGCCCGTTCGACTTCGTCTTCCACGGCGGCTCCGGCTCCTCCGAGCAGGAGATCGCCACCGCGCTGGAGAACGGCGTCGTGAAGATGAACCTCGACACCGACACCCAGTACGCCTTCACCCGCCCGGTCGCGGACCACATGTTCCGCAACTACGACGGTGTCCTGAAGGTCGACGGCGAGGTCGGCAAGAAGTCCACCTACGACCCGCGCACCTGGGGCAAGCTCGCCGAGGCGGGCATGGCCAAGCGCGTCACCGAGGCCTGCGCGAACCTGCGCTCGACGGGCACGAAGCTGAAGTAGTACCCGCCACCTCGTACGACCGAAGGGCCCGGGCCGCCGTCTCGCGACGGCGGACCCGGGCCCTTCGGCGTGATCGCCCGGGCCGGGGCGGCCGAGCCGTCGAGGGGCCGGATACCCCAGACTTGGGGCATGTCCATTCACCAGAACCTGCTCGGGGGCCCCGCCCCCACCCACCTCCCCGACGAGCCGGGCCGCGAGGCCATCGCCGCGGGCACGCCCGCCGTCGAGGTGGCGGCCGCGCACCCGACCTCCTCCCTCGCCTGGGCGGTCCTCGCCGACGAGGCGTTCGCCGCCGGCCGGACCGTCGAGTCGTACGCGTACGCCCGTACGGGCTACCACCGCGGCCTCGACGCGCTGCGCCGCGCCGGCTGGAAGGGCCACGGCCCGGTGCCGTGGGAGCACGAGCCGAACCGCGGCTTCCTGCGCGCCCTCCACGCCCTGTCCCGCGCGGCCGGCGCGATCGGCGAGAAGGAGGAGTACGAGCGCTGCTCGACCTTCCTGCGCGACTCCTCCGAGACGGCCGCGGACGTGCTCGGCGCCTGAGCCGCGCCTGATCCCCATCCGGCATGCCGGGACCCCGAGCGCGGGGGCCCGGCATGCCGTAGTGTCCGAAAAACACCTGTGACCCCGGTCACACCCCAATAGAGGGAGCCGGGCAACCGGTCCTATGATGCGAGCAGGGGACCGGGGCTCCACTCACCCATCGGAAGGGGCGGACCGCTACCCGGAAGCACGTGTCGAGGAGACAGCGATGTCGAACACCCTTGATGCCTCCGGAGCCGGTTCGGACACCCCGAACCTCGACTTCGCCGGCACGACCCCGTACGAGGACTACGTCCAGGCGGACGTCCTCACCCACCTCCAGCACCCCCGCTCGGACGACCCGGGCGAGATGGTCTTCCTGGTGACGACCCAGGTCATGGAGCTGTGGTTCACGGTCATCGTCCACGAATGGGAGACGGCCGCGAAGGCCCTCCGCGAGGACGACATCCCGGTCGCGATGGATGCGCTGAAACGATCCCTCCGCGAACTGGAGGCCCTCAACGCCTCCTGGCGCCCGCTCGCCCAGCTCACCCCGGGCCAGTTCAACGCCTACCGCGCCGCCCTCGGCGAGGGCTCGGGCTTCCAGTCGGCGATGTACCGCCGCATGGAGTTCCTCCTCGGCGACAAGTCCGCGTCGATGCTCGTCCCGCACCGCGGCGCCCCGCGCGTCCACGCGGAGCTGGAGAAGGCCCTCCAGGAGCCCAGCCTGTACGACGAGGTGCTGCGCCTGCTGGCCCGCCGCGGCCTGCCCGTCCCGCAGGCGGTCCTGGACCGGGACCTCTCCCGGCGGTACGAGCCCTCGCCCGAGGTCGAGGCCGTCTGGACCTCCCTGTACGCGGACCCCGACGCGCAGCACGACCTGCACCGTCTGGGCGAGGTCCTCACGGACGTCGCGGAGCTCGTCTGGCGCTGGCGCAACGACCACCTGGTCGCCACCCGCCGTGCGATGGGCGCCAAGACCGGCACGGGCGGCTCGGCCGGCGTGACCTGGCTCGAAAAGCGCGCCACGAAGAACGTGTTCCCGGAGCTCTGGACGGCGCGCAGCCATGTCTGACGCGAACTCCTCGTACGGCGCGGGGTCCCCGGCGGACCTCGCCGCCCGCGCCGCCGCCCTCGACACCGCGGACGAGCTCGGCAAGCTGCGCGACCGCTTCAGCCTCCCCGACGGGGTCGTCTACCTGGACGGCAACTCGCTGGGAGCGCTGACGACCGGGGTCGCGGCCCGCATCGCCCAGGTCATCACGCACGAGTGGGGCACGGAGCTCATCCAGTCCTGGAGCACCGGCACCTGGTGGACCGCGCCCGAGCGGATCGGCGACAAGCTGTCCCCGCTGATCGGCGCCGCCCCCGGCCAGACGGTCGTCGGCGACTCCACCAGCGTCAACCTGTTCAAGGCGCTGGTCGGAGCCGCCCGCCTGGCCGGCCCCGGCCGTACGCGGATGCTGGTCGACGCCTCCACCTTCCCCACCGACGGCTACATCGCCGAGTCGGCCGCCCGGATGACCGGCCTCACCGTCATGCCGGTCGACCCCTCGCGCGCGGCCGAGGCGATGAGCGAGGACACCGCCGTCGTCCTCCTCAACCACGTCGACTACCGCACCGGCCGCCTCCACGACCTCCCGGCCCTCACCGCGGCGGCCCGCGCCGCCGGCGCCGTCACCGTCTGGGACCTGTGCCACTCGGCCGGCGCGCTCCCCGTCGGCCTGGACGAGCACGGTGTCGACCTCGCGGTCGGCTGTACGTACAAGTACCTGAACGGAGGCCCCGGTTCCCCGGCGTACCTCTACATCGCCGAACGCCACCAGCAGGCCTTCGACTCCCCGCTCCCCGGCTGGAACGGCCACGCGGAGCCGTTCGCGATGACCCCCGACTACACCCCGGCGGCCGGCGCGGTCCGCGGCCGGGTCGGCACCCCGGACATCCTGTCCATGCTGGCCCTGGAAGCGGCGCTCGACGCCTGGGACGGGGTCTCGGTGGAAGCCGTACGGGCCAAGTCCCTCGCCCTGACCGACTTCTTCCTGGAGTGCGTGGCCGCGTACGTCCCGGCCGGCAAGGTCGAATCGGTCACCCCGGCCGAGCACGGCCGGCGCGGCAGCCAGGTCTCGCTGCGCACCGAGAACGCCCGCGCGGTCATGGACGACCTGATCTCCCGCGGCGTGATCGGGGACTTCCGCGCCCCCGACGTCCTGCGCTTCGGTTTCACCCCGCTCTACGTCGGTTTCGCCGACGCGGAGCGCGCGGCCCGGACACTGGGTCACATCTTCGGGTGATGTAGGGGCGAAACGTCACGGCAAAAGGGCGGGCGGGGCTTCGGCTCCGCCCGCCCCCGCACATCCCGGCCAAGGTCCCCGCCCGCCACCGACGGGCCTGTTCCGGCCTGATACGGTCCCGCTCTGCCGGAACACCAGTCCCACGCGTTACCGAGAGGTTGAGCCGATGACGGACCCCGCAGTCGAACGGGACGCCGCCGAGGCCGCCTCGGCCTTCGCCCACCCGCCGGTAGCCCCCGACGCGACCGGGGCCTACGGGAACCACCCCGACCAGGTGATCGACTTCTACGCCCCGCGCGGCGGGGGCGCCGCGGGCGCGGCCCCGCTGGTCGTGCTCCTGCACGGCGGCGCCTGGCGCGCCCCGTACGACCGGCACCACATCACCCCGCTCGCGGACTTCCTGGCCCGACGGGGTTTCGCCGTCGCCAACGTCGAGTACCGGCGCGGAAGTTCCCTGCCGCACCAGGACGCCGAGGGGCACATGGCCGGCCGCTGGCCCGAGACCTTCGACGACGTGGCCGCCGCGATGGACGCGCTCCCGGAGCTGGTCCCGGCCCACCTCCCGCAGGCCGACCCGCGCCGTACGGTCATCACCGGCCATTCCGCGGGCGGCCACCTCGCGCTGTGGGCGTCGGCCCGGCACGTCCTGCCGCCCGCGTCCCCGGACGCCTGGAGACTGCCCTCCCCGCCGCTGCTGCGCGGCGTGGTGGCGCTCGCCCCGATCGCGGACTTCGTGGCCGCGGAGGAGCTGGGTGTGTGCGGGGGCGCGTCCGCGCAGTTGCTGGGCGGCGCCGAACAGTGGGCGCAGCGGCTGCCGTTCGCGGACCCGGCGGTCCTGCTGCCGACCGGGATCGCGACGGCCGTCGTCCACGGCCGGGAGGACATCGTGGTCCCGTCGTCGGTGGCGGAGTCGTACGTGGCCGCGGCGGCGAAGGCCGGCGAGACCGTGGGGCTGACGCTGCTGGACGGGGTCGGCCACTTCCCGCTCATCGACCCCGCGGCCGACGCCTGCGCGGTGGTGGCCGAGGAGATCTCGCAGCTCGCCTGGTAGGGCCTGGTGGGGCCTGGTGACCCCACTGCCCGTGGACGTGACGAGGAAGAACCCCGTGGTCCGAGGAGCCGACCTGTCTGTACGCTGAACGGGATTTTTTCGAACCCGTTCAGGGTTTTGCACCAGACCAAGGGGGGAACGGTGCTCCGTCGCCGTCTCATGTTTTCCGCCGCCCTCGTGGCGGCTTTCGCAGGACTCGCCTCCGTTCCGGCCGCCGCGGCCGGTCCCGCCGTTCCGCCCGGCCACGGCGTGGCCGCGGCGACCGGGGTGAACCCGGGCACGGGTGGGTCGCGGCCGGGGGGCAAGACCTTCTCCAGCCCGGCCGACCGTACGGTGGTCACGCCGGGGACCCGGTCCGGGGGGACCGCGCGGGCGCAGGGCGCGCAGGGCGCGCAGACGAACCCGTACCTGGCGATCGATCTGGAAGCCAGTACGCCGACCGCGCACTCGATCGACCTGACGACGCGCGTCAGCAGCGAGGTCGCCGATCTCGACATCACCATCGCCTGGGGTGACGGGAGCTCGGACAAGGTCACGGCCTCCAGCACGGGCTACGACCGGCGCAACACCCAGCACACGTACGCCGCCGTCGGCTCGTACACCGTCACGGTCACGGTGAAGGACACCACGAACGGCGCCGAGGCCGTGAACCGGCTCGACTTCGTCACCTCGGGCAGCGAGTACACCGCCCACGCGCCCACGCGCCTGCTGGACACCCGCGCCGGCCTCGGCGCCGCGCAGGCCAAGGTCGCCGGGCGGGGCTCCGTGGTCCTGAAGGTCGCGGGCGCGGCCAAGATCCCCGCCGGGGTCACCGAAGTGGTCCTGAACGTCACCGCCACCAACGCCGCGGGAGCGGGTCACGTCGTGGTCCAGCCCGACAAGGACGGCTTCGAGACCGGGTCGAACCTGAACTACGCCCCGGGGCAGACCGTCGCGAACCAGGTGATCGTGCCGGTCGCCAAGGACGGGTCCGTGCACCTGATCAACGGAGGCTGGGACTCCGTCGACCTGATCGCGGACGTCACCGGCTACTTCACGGCGTCGGTCGCCAGCGGCTACACCACGCTGAACCCGGTCCGCGCCGTCGACACCCGCGAGGGCATCGGTACGGCGAAGGGTCAGGTGGCCGGCTACGGGACCTTCGGCGTCGACATGGCCGGGCGCGGGGGCGTCCCCAAGGGCGTCACCGCGGTGGCGCTCAACCTGACGGTCACGAATCCGCGGGCGGCGGGCCACCTGACCGCGTACCCGAGCGGACAGGCGGCGCCGTCCACCTCCAGCGTGAACTTCGCCGCAGGTCAGACGGTCTCGAACGCGGTGATCGTGCCGGTCGGCCCCGACGGGAAGATCACCATCCGCAACGGCAGCTGGGACCGGGCCGACGTGGTGGCCGACGTGGTCGGCTACTACAGCACCGACAGCAGGGCGGCCCTCGTGTGCCTCGGGGGCCCGTACCGGGTCCTGGACACCCGTATCGACAGCTGGGGCCGCAAGGCCGGCCCGGTGCCGGGCCGTACGATGCTCCCCGTCCGGTTCGACGCCGACACGACGAACTCCGACATCGACGGCTGGGTGCTGAACACCACGGTCACCAACACCAAGGAAGCGGGCTTCCTGTCGGTCACCGCGGACCCGAACACCTGGCCCGACTACCGGAACGGCACCGCGGTCACGCCGCAGCGGCCCGTCTCCTCGTCCGTGAACTGGACGGCGGGTGCGACCGTGCCCAACCTGGTCCAGACGTCCGGGGGCAAGGGCGGCGTCATCGACTTCTGGAACCAGGGCTGGCAGGACATCGACATGATCGTCGACCTGATCGCCTGGTACCAGACCAGCTAGTCCGAGAAGCGCTCCACGCTCCACGTTGCTCGCTTCTCGCTACTCGCTCCACGCGCTCACAGGAACACGGGGGGCCGGTGCGCAATCGCCGACGCGCAGTCTCCGCCGCCCCCGAGACAGCCGGTCTCGGTCTCGTCCCCGCAACGGCGCAGGCCGCGCCCGCCGGGGGGAACCCGGATCTGGGCATCACGCTGGACACGTATGCCACCACCGCACACGGCATCGTCCAGACGTCCGGCGGCAAGGGGGACGTCATCGACTTCTGGAACCAGGGCTGGGAGGGCGTCGACGTGGTCGTCGACTGCCTCGGCTTCTACGAGAACGACCGACACGACGGGAAGCGGAAAGGGGCGGTGCGCCGTGTGGCGCACCGCCCCTTTCGCGTCGGTCCTAGAGGAACGAGTTGATCTCGATCGTCTCGGTGCGGCCGGGGCCGACGCCGATCGCGGAGATCGGGGCGCCCGACATCTCCTCGAGGGCCTTCACGTACGCCTGGGCGTTCTTCGGGAGGTCAGAGAACGTCTTGGCCTTGGTGATGTCCTCGGACCAGCCGGGCAGGTTCTCGTAGATCGGCTTCGCGTGGTGGAAGTCCGTCTGCGAGTACGGGAGCTCCTCGACGCGCTTGCCGTCGATCTCGTACGCGACGCAGACCGGGATCTGCTCCCAGCCGGTCAGCACGTCCAGCTTGGTGAGGAAGAAGTCCGTCAGCCCGTTCACGCGGGTGGCGTAACGCGCGATCGGCGCGTCGAACCAGCCGCAGCGGCGGTCGCGGCCGGTGGTCACGCCGCGCTCGCCGCCGATGCGGCGCAGGTCCTCGCCGTCCTGGTCGAACAGCTCGGTCGGGAACGGGCCGGCGCCCACGCGGGTCGTGTACGCCTTCAGGATGCCGATGACGCGGCTGATCTTCGTCGGGCCCACGCCGGTGCCGGTGCAGGCGCCGCCCGCCGTCGGGTTCGAGGAGGTGACGAAGGGGTACGTGCCGTGGTCGACGTCGAGCAGGGTGCCCTGGCCGCCCTCGAACAGCACGACCTTGTCCTCGTCGAGCGCGTTGTTGAGGATCAGGGTGGTGTCGGCGACGTACGGCTTGATCTGCTCCGCGTACTGGAGCATCTCCTCCACGATCGCCGCCGCCTCGATGGCGCGGCGGTTGTAGAGCTTGGCGAGGAGCTGGTTCTTGCCCTCCAGCGCCGCTTCGACCTTCTGGGCGAGGATCGACTCGTCGTACAGGTCCTGGACCCGGATGCCGATGCGGTTGATCTTGTCCGCGTACGTCGGACCGATGCCGCGGCCGGTCGTACCGATCTTGCGCTTGCCGAGGAAGCGCTCGCCGACCTTGTCGAGGGTGACGTTGTACGGCGTGATCAGGTGCGCGTTGCCGCTGATGAGCAGCTTGGAGGTGTCGATGCCGCGCTCGTTCAGGCCGCGCAGCTCGGAGAGCAGGACGGCCGGGTCGACGACGACGCCGTTGCCGATGACCGGGGTGCATCCGGGGGAGAGGATGCCGGAAGGGAGAAGGTGCAGCGCGTACTTCTGGTCGCCTACGACGACCGTGTGGCCGGCGTTGTTGCCGCCCTGGTAGCGCACCACATAATCAACGGAACCACCGAGCAGGTCGGTGGCCTTTCCCTTGCCCTCGTCACCCCACTGAGCTCCGAGCAGCACAAGAGCGGGCACAGGCGTACACCTCTTCCGGATGGGGCATGTCCAAGGTCAGGGGGCGTACGACGATGTACACCGCAGGCTGAGCCGTCGGACCGGTACCCCGGAATAGACGAAGGCCCTGGCGCAATAGCGCAAGGGCCTCTTGCACAAAGATGCTACCCGAGGAAGGACCGAGGTGTCGGCTCCAGAGCCCACCATGAGCCATGCGGGCGCGCCGGTAGGCGGCCTGCTCGTGCTCGTCGACCCGGTCGCCCGCCGTCTTGACGGCGAGTCCGTGCGGATCGCGAAGGATGTTCTGTCGGCGGGAGCCGCGGCGAAAATCTGCCTCCCGGATTCGCAGGAGGAGTTTGCGCGGGCTCTTGCCCGCCGGGGCCATCGGCAGCCGGTGATCGTCGGCGACGACCGGGCGCTGGTACGGGCCGTGGGGCTGCTGTACCGGGAGCGCGGGCTTGGCGACGGGGCCGTTTCGCTGATTCCGGTGGGGCAGGTGGGGTCGCTGGGGCTGGCGCGGACCCTCGGTGTTCCGCTGTCGGCGGTGGCCGCGGCGCGCTCGGTGCTGGACGGGGCCGTGCGGACGCGGGACCTCCTGGTCGACGACAGCGACGGGGTGGTGCTCGGGGATCTGCGGATTCCACCCGTCCGGGCGGCGGCCAGGCCTTCGGGGCCGTCGGTGTGGAGCGCGTACCGCTCGCTGGTGCGGACGCTGGTCCCGCCGGGTGCCCGGGTGGGGCACCGGCTGCGGGTGGAGGCGGACGGGCAGCTGCTGGTGGACGTGGACCGGGTGCTGGAGGACCTGCGGGTGGTGCCGGCGTCGTCCTCCGGCGGGGTGGCGGAGGTGACGGTCCGGCTGGCCGGCGGCCCTTCTCTGCGGGTGAAGGCGGCCTCGGTGACGGTGTCGGGATCGGACTTCCGCTACCGGGCGGACGCGCTGGTGGCGGGGCCCGTCCGGCGCCGCACGTGGACGCTCCTGCCGGGGGCGTGGTCGCTGACGCTGCCGCGCTGACCGGCCCGGGCCCCGCGTGCGGCGGGGCCGGGCCGGCGTGCGGTGGGGCCGGGCCGGCCCTGGTCAGGCGCCCGACCCGGAGGCGGCCGCTTCGATCAGGTCCGCCACCGCGCGCGGCTGCGACGCCAGTGACGCGTGGCTGGCGTCCAGCTCCACGGTCTTGCGCGGATCCATCCGCGCGGCCATGCGGCGCTCGTCGTCGGGGTGGACCATCCGGTCCTGCGCGGACACCTGGTACCACCTCGGCTTCACCCGCCATGCCGGTGCGGTGACGGGGTCGCCGAACGCCGACGCCAGCGGGGCCTTCCGGGTCACCGCCGTGACCAGACCCTCCTCGGTGGACAGGTCCTGCGCGAAGCTCTCGCGGAACTTCTCCGGCCTGATCCACAGGCAGCCGTCGGAGTCGGGGGCGATGTTCTCCAGCGCGGCGGGCGGCTGCTCCCGGCTGATCCCGCCGGGGCTTTCGCCCGCGTCCGGCGCGAAGGCGGCGACGTACACCAGCCCCGTCGCGTTCGGCAGGCCGCCGGCTTCGGGGATGACCGCTCCGCCGTACGAGTGGCCCACGAGCAGCACCGGCCCGTCGATCTGCCGGACCATCCTGCGGGAGCGTCCGGCGTCGTCGGCCGCTCCCTGATCCGGCCCGACCGACAAGACAGCCCTTAGCTAGGGGGTGGGGAGGTCCAGGGTGGCCCGGTGGGCACGCCAGCGGTCCATCATCGCGTGCATCTCGCCCTGCAGGAACGCGAAGAACGCCGCCGTCTCCGCCATGCGCGCGCCGGCCGGGGTGTCCGTGCCGACCCCGGCCGCGCCGTCGCGCAGGGTCTTCTCGAACAGGCTCAGCACCTGGTCCCGCCGGGTGAACGTCTCGTACCAGAGCTCGTTGTGCAGGACGTACCGGTCCCGCCGGGAGCCCGGCTCCCGCTCCCGGCTGACCATGGTCACCTGCGACAGGTAGGCCACGGCCCCCGACACCGCCGCCGGGCTGATCTGCAGGGCCTCGCTCAGCTCCGCCGAGGTCATCGACCCGCGGTCGCTCGCGAGCAGCTGTGCGAAGACCCGCGAGGCCATCCGCTGCATCCCGGCTTCGGTCAGCTGCGCGGCGAACCGCTCCACGAAGCGGGAGACCGCCGCTTCGTCGCTCCGTACGTCAGGTGCCTGAGTGTTCATGTCGTCCGCCACCCTTCCGACTTTATACGTTTCCCTAGCTTCACAAGTTTGTGAAAGTAGCGTACGTTCAGAATCATGACGAAGGCAATCAGTGTCGCCGGACTCCACAAGGCGTTCGGCCGCACCCACGCACTGGACGGCCTCGACCTCTCGGTCGACGCCGGCGAGGTCCACGGCTTCCTCGGCCCCAACGGCTCCGGCAAATCCACCACCATCCGGGTTCTGCTGGGCCTGCTGCGCGCCGACTCCGGAACCGCCGAGCTGCTCGGCGGCGACCCCTGGGCCGACGCCGTGGCGCTGCACCGCCGCGTCGCCTACGTACCCGGCGACGTCACCCTGTGGCGCAACCTCTCGGGCGGCGAGGTCATCGACCTCTACGGGCGGCTCCGCGGAGGGCTGGACCGGGCCCGGCGCGCCGAGCTGATCGAGCGGTTCGAGCTGGACCCCACCAAGAAGGGGCGCACGTACTCCAAGGGCAACCGGCAGAAGGTCGCGCTCGTCGCCGCCTTCTCCTCCGACGCCGAACTGCTCATCCTCGACGAGCCCACCTCCGGGCTGGACCCGCTGATGGAGGGGGTCTTCCAGGGCTGCGTCGCCGAGGCGCGCGCCGCCGGGCGGAGCGTCCTGCTCAGCTCGCACATCCTGAGCGAGGTCGAGACCCTCTGCGACCGGGTCAGCATCATCCGCAAGGGCCGCACCGTGGAGACGGGCACGCTGGCCGATCTGCGGCACCTGACGCGTACGTCGATCAGCGCCGAGCTCGCCGGCCCGCCGAACGGCATCGCGCAGCTGCCGGGCGTGCACGACGTGGAGGTGCGGGGGCTGAAGATCCGCCTCCAGGCCGACACGGACAAGCTGGACGCCGTACTGCGCTCGCTCGCCGATTCCGGGGTGCGGTCGCTGACCTCGACCCCGCCGACGCTGGAGGAGCTCTTCCTGCGGCACTACGCGGACGACGTGCACGGCAACGGCAACGGCGCCGACGGCGGCGTGAAGGCGGGCGTGTCGCGATGAGGAACCAACTGGCCGGCACGGGAACGCTGCTGCGCCTCGCGCTGCGCCGCGACCGCGTGATGATGCCGGTCTGGATCACGGTCGTGGCGCTGCTGGTGCTCAGCCTGCCCGCCTCGCTGGAGTCGGTGTACGGGACGGGCGCCGAACGGGCCCGGCTGCTCGGCACGATGAACACCAACGGCTCGCTGCGCGCCCTGTACGGGCCGGTCTTCGGCGATTCGATCGGCGCGCTGACCGCATGGCGCGGCGGGGTCTTCGCCGGGGTGCTCGCCGGGATCATGAGCCTGGTCATCGTGGTCCGGCACACCCGCGAAGAGGAGGAGACGGGCCGTCAGGAGCTGCTCTCCGCGGCGATGGTGGGCCGCCGGGCGCCGCTGACGGCCGCGCTGCTGGCGGCCCTGACGGCCAACGGGCTCGCCGCGCTGCTGGTGACGGCCGGGCTCACCGGGCGCGGGGCGGGCGGTGCGATGGCCCTCGGGCTCGGCATCGGCGCCACCGGGATGCTGTTCGCGGCCCTGGCCGCCATCGCGGCGCAGCTCACCGAGAGCGCGCGGCTCGCGAAGGGGCTCGCGGGAGCGGCGATCGGCGCGGCGTTCGTGCTGCGCGCCGCCGGGGACGCCGGGAGCGCCGGGGGTTCGAGTGCGCTGACCTGGGTGTCGCCGCTGGGCTGGCTGGAGAACGTACGGGCCTTCGCGGCCGAACGCTGGTGGGTGTTCGCCCTGTTCGCGGCGGCCGTGGCGGTGCAGGTGGCGGCGGCGTACGCGCTGGCCGGCCGCCGCGACATCGGCATGAGCTTCCTGCCGGCCCGCCCGGGCCCGGCGGAGGGCCGGCTCGCCGGCCCGGGGGCCCTGGCCTGGCGGCTCCAGCGGGGGAGCCTGATCGGATGGAGCCTGGCGTTCCTGGCGGCCGGGGTGGTCTTCGGCGGGATGACGGACGGGGCCGCGCAGCTGGTCGGTGACAACGAACGGACCCGCGAAATCATCGAGCGGATGGGAGGGCAGAGCGGGATCGCGGACGCCTTCCTCGCGACGATGGCCGGGATGCTCGGCATGATCGCCGCCCTGTTCATCGTCTCGGCGGTGCTGCGGCTGAGCGGCGAGGAGTCGGGGCAGCGCGCCGAACCGCTGCTCGCGAACGCGGTCGGCCGGCTGCGCTGGGCCGGCGGCCACCTGGCGGTGGCCTTCGGCGGCTCCGCGCTGATCCTGCTGCTGGCGGGGCTCGGCCTGGGGATCGGGCACGGTCAGGGCGTGGCCGCGGCGGTCGGTGCGACGCTCGCCCAGCTCCCGGCGGTCTGGATGATCGGGGCCTTCGCGGCCCTCCTGTACGGAGCCGCCCCGCGCTACGCGGTGGCCGCCTGGGCGGTGGCCGGGGGCGCGCTGACGCTGGGCTGGATCGGCCCCGCGCTGAACCTCCCGCAGGCCGTCCTGAACCTCTCGCCCTTCGCCCACCTGCCCAAGCTGCCGGGTGCCGAGGCCCTGGCCTGGGCCCCGCTGCTGGTGCTGACCGCGCTGGCGGCGGCCCTGCTGGCGGCCGGCCTGGCGGCGCTGCGCCGCCGCGACCTGGCCGCGTAGCCTCCGCCCGCAACGCCCCTGACTCTCAGAACTCCACGAGGAGTTCGTCCAGACCGCGGATGACGTACCCGTCCCGCCACCGAGGCTCCCGCACGAGCTTCAGGGGCGGGACGCCGTCTGCCAGCAGGGCCCCGAACGAGGCGGTCAGCTCCCGCCGCGCGAGTGGAGCACCGAGGCAGTAGTGGATCCCGGCGCCGAAGCTGAGATGCGGATTGTCGTCCCGTACGAGGTCCAGGGCGTCGGGCCGACCGAACCGGGCGGGGTCCCGGTTCGCGGACCCGAAGAGCAGCGCGACCTCGGCTCCGCGCGGGATGAGGGTGTCGCCGATCCGGATGTCGTCGAGCACCCAGCGCTCGAAGAGCTGGAGGGGTGTGTCGTAACGCATCAGTTCATCCACAGCTGTGGACAACTTTTCGGAATCGAGCGAGGCGAGCTGCTCGGGGTGGCGGAAGAGGGCCCACCAGCCGTTGACGGTGGTGTTCACGGTGGCCTCGTGGCCCGCGTTGAGCAGGAGGACACAGGTGGAGATCATCTCCTGCTCGCTGAGCCGACCCTCGTCATCGTGGGCGGCGATCAGGCCGGAGATCAAATCCTCGCCGGGCTCCTTGCGCCGCTCGGCGATCAGCTCGCGCAGGTAGGCGCTGAACTCCACGCTCGCGCGGACCGCGCGCCGCGCGGTCTCCTCGTCGGGGCGGAGCTCGTACATCCCGCAGATGTCCGCCGACCAGGGCCGCAGCAGGGCTCGGTCCGCCTCCGGGACCCCGAGCAGCTCGGCGATCACGGCCACGGGCAGCGGCTCCGCGACGACGGTGAGCAGGTCCCCGCCCCCGTCGGCGAGGAGTTGACCGACCAGCTCCCCGGCGAGCCGGTCCACGGCGGGCGCGAGCTGCTCCACTGTGCGCGGGGTGAACGCCTTGGAGACCAGGCGCCGCACACGCGCGTGGGCGGGGTCCTCCAGGTCCAACAGGCCGTTGTCGTTGAGGACATGGAAGGGTTCGTGCCCCGGGGGCGGGGCCTCGCGGCCGAACTCCTCGTGCGAGAAGCGGTGCAGGTAGGTCCGGCCGAGCCGGCGGTCGCGCAGCAGCGCGCTCACATCGGCGTAGTGCGGCACGAGCCACTGCCCGGTGGCCTCCCACCACAGCGCCCGCCCCTGTTCCCGCAGCTCGCGGTAGGCGGGGTAAGGATCGGCGACGAACGCGGCGTCCCACGGATCAAAGCCCATCCCTTCACTGTAGAAGACCGCCCCGCGCGCGGCCGGAACTCGCGTGTGAGGCCTGCGCGCCGGGGCGACAGAGCCCCCGTGCCCCAGCAGCCACGGAGGCCGCGCAACGGGCCGCCGAGACCGCCGGCCTCGACACCACCCGCCCCGCGGCCTCGACACCGCCGGCCCCCGGCCCCCGGCCCCGCCCGGCCCCGGCCCCGCCCGGCCCTGGCTAGGCCGGGGTCACCAGGCGGGTCTCGTAGGCGAACACCGCGGCCTGGGTGCGGTCCCGCAGACCCAGTTTCACCAGGATCCGGCTCACATGCGTCTTGATCGTGGACTCCGCGACGATGAGCCGGTCCGCTATCTCCACGTTGGACAGCCCCTGCGCGATCAGCACCAGCACCTCCGTCTCCCGCTCGGTCAACTCCCCTATCCCCGCCGGATCCGCCAGCTTCGGCGGGGTCGACAGCTTCGAGAACTCCAGGATCAGCCGCTTGGTGACCGTCGGCGCCAGCAGCGCCTCACCGGAGGCCACCACCCGCACCCCGTCGGCCAGCTGCCGGGCCGAGGCGTCCTTGAGCAGGAACCCGGAGGCCCCGGCCCGCAGGGCCTGGTACACGTACTCGTCGAGGTCGAAGGTCGTCAGGACCAGCACCTTCGCGTCCGTGTCGGAGGCCACGATCTCCCGTGTCGCCTCCAGCCCGTTCATCACCGGCATCCGGATGTCCATCAGCACCACGTCCGGCCGCAGCGCCGCCACTTGGGCGATGGCCTCGCGGCCGTCCACCGCCTCGCCGACCACCTCGATGCCGTCCATCGCGTTGAGCAGGACGGAGAAGCCCTCCCGGACCATCATCTGGTCGTCGACGATCAACACCCTGATCGTCATGCCGACTGCCCCGGCCCCTGCGCCGCGTCCTGGGCCTCGCCCTGCCGGCCGCGCACCGGTATGAACACCGACACCTCGTACCCGCCCGCCTCGGTCTCTCCGGCCGTCATCTCACCCTCCAGCATGGCCACCCGCTCCCGCATCCCGGTGATCCCGTGCCCGGCGCCCGGCGAGGGTCGCACGTCCCCGGTCGCCGCCGCGTTGACCACCCGTATGCCCAACCCGCCCAGTACGTACGAGACCTCGACCGAGGCCGCCGCCCCCGGCGCATGGCGCAGAGTGTTGCTCAGCGTCTCCTGGATGATCCGGTACGCCGACAGCTCCACGCCCGGCGGCAGCTCCCGCACCGCACCCGTCACCGTCTTCTCCACGCTCAGCCCGGCCTCCCGCACATTGGCCAGCAGCCCGTCCAGCGAGGCCAGTGTCGGCTGCGGCGCGTCCGGCGCCTCGTAGTCCGCGGAGCGCACCACACCCAGCACCCTGCGCAGCTCCGTCAGCGCCGCCACCGCGTTCTCCCGGATGGTGGCGAACGCCGCCTCCAGCTCCGGCGGCGGGTTCTTCACCCGGTACGGCGCGGCCTCCGCCTGGATCGCCACCACCGACATGTGGTGGGCCACCACGTCGTGCAGCTCCCGAGCGATCGTCGTCCGCTCCTCCAGCAGCGTCCGCCGGTCCCGCTCGACGGCCGTGACCTCCTGCTGCGCGCTGACCTCCTGCTCCGCTTCCCTGCGTATGTTGCGGACCGTCACCACCAGCAGCGAGACCGCCAGGAGGAAGGCCATCGGCATGACCTCGACCGGCTCCCCCCGGCCGAGCACGACCGGTACCCCGATCCCGATGCCCAGGGTGATCAGCCACATCCAGCCGGCCGCCCGGGGCCTGGTCCGCATCGCGGCGAACGTCACCGTGGCGAGGTAGGAGACGAAGGCACCCGGCGACCAGGGCCACACGTCGTTCGAGCTGGAGCCGACCACCGCGAGCGCCCCGGTGGCGGCGATGGCCGCCCAGAACGCCCCCACCGGCCGCACCAGCGTCATCAGTACCGGAGTGGCCGCGACCAGCCCCATCACGAGGGAGCTGCTCGCCGCGACGTACTCCCCACTGGTCGTGGAGGTCAGCATCACCACGAAGAAGGCGACGAATCCGACGACCGCATGCGGCAGATACGCCATGTACGGCCGTATCCGCCGGGGAAGCCGCCGGGTCACCGGTCCGTCGGTGCGCATCGGCGCCAGCGGCCGGTAGGCGAAGGCGTCCGTGATCAGATCCCGGCGCAGGCTCTGGAACATGCCGGAAGCCATCCGGAACTCGGGTGTCCGGGGATTCACCCGGGAGGTCGTCTCGCTCATACCCACACCGTAGGTCGGCCGCCCCCTCGTCCGCGTCGCCGCTGAAGGGGATATCCCGGCCTCCCTCTCAGGTACTACCCGGGCTACTCAGTAGCCCGTCGGACGGACCAGACCCGTCTCGTACGCGAACACCGCGGCCTGGGTCCGGTCCCGTAGGCCCAGCTTCACCAGGATCCGCCCGACATGGGTCTTCACGGTCTGCTCGGCCACCACCAGGTGCCCGGCGATCTCCGCGTTGGACAGCCCCTGCGCGATCAGCGACAGCACCTCGGTCTCCCGCTCGGTCAGCTCGTCGATCCGAGCCCTCGACGGCGCACGCGGCGCCCCCATCCGGGAGAACTCCGTGATCAGCCGCTTGGTGATGTTCGGCGAGAGCAGTGCCTCGCCGGCCGCCACCACCCGGACCGCCTCCGCGAGCTGGTCGGCCGACGCGTCCTTCAGCAGGAACCCCGAGGCGCCGGCGCGCAGTGCCTCGTACACGTACTCGTCGAGGTCGAAGGTAGTCAGTACCAGCACCTTGACGGCGGAGTCCGGCACCGCGGTGATGACGGAAGTGGCCTCGATGCCGCCCATTCCGGGCATGCGGATGTCCATCAGGACCACGTCCGGCCCGAGTTCGGCGACCTTCGCCACCGCGTCGGCCCCGTCCACGGCCTGACCGACGACCTCGATGTCGGGCTGGGCGTTGAGGAGGACGGTGAATCCCTGCCGGACCATCATCTGGTCGTCGGCGATCATCACCTTGATCGGGTCGGCCGGAGTGCTCATGCGTCCTCTTCAGTCCTTCTTCGTCTCGGGATCCATCGGGAGCACGGCGCTCACCTCGTACCCCCCGCCCGGGCGGGGGCCGGCGGCGAGTTCGCCCCCCAGCATGCCCGCCCGCTCCCGCATCCCCAGCAGCCCGTGCCCGGCGCCGTGCGAGGGCGGGGCCGGCCGGGTCGGCGCGCTGTTGGCGATGCACAGGTGCAGCTCGCGCGGCCCGTACGCGATGCCCACCTCGACCCGGGAACCGGGCGCGTGGCGCAGACAGTTGCTCAGCGCCTCCTGCACGATCCGGTACGCGGTGAGCTCGACGCCCGGGGTCAGGGGCCGCCGGACACCCGCGATCTCCGTGGTGACCACCAGCCCCGCACCGCGGACGTTGTCCACCAGGCCGTCCAGTTCGGCGAGGGTGGGCTGCGGATGGTGCGGGTTCGCCGGATCGTCCGGCTGCTCGGAGCGCAGCACGCCCAGCACCCGGCGCAGTTCCGTCAGGGCCTCCAGGGCGTTCTCCCGGATGCCCGCCAGGTTCTCCTTCAGCTCCTCGGAGGGGTTCTCCACCAGGTACGGGGCGACCTGCGCCTGGATGGAGATCACCGACATGTGGTGGGCGACGACGTCGTGCAGTTCGCGGGCGATGCGGCTGCGCTCCTCCAGCAGGGTGCGCCGGGCCCGCTCCTCCTCGGTGATCGTCTCCTGCTCGACGAGCTTGCCGCGGGCCAGGCGGGTGGCCCGCAGGGCGTATCCGAGCAGTCCGACGAACCCGTAGAGCAGGAGCGCCGTCAGTACGGTGGTCTGGCCGTGCTCCGGCTTCCAGAGCAGCTCGGCCAGGCCGGTGAGGACGACGGGGACGGTGACGGCCGAGACGGTCACGCGCGGCGGTACGCGCAGGGCGACCAGCAGCAGCACGGGGGCGAAGGCGATCAACCCTCCGGCCGTCCAGGGCCACGTCTGCCCCGCGCCGACGTCGGGACGGATCAGCCACGCGCTCAGCCCGCCGGCCAGCAGGCCGAGCCACCAGCCGGCCAACGGCCGGAACATCGCGAGCGCGATCGAGGCGCCGGTCAGGAGCGCCGCCACCAGGGGCGGACCGCCGGTGACGCCGTAGTGGTCGCCCAGCTGTTCCGTGGTGAGGAAGCAGAAGAAGACGGCGACGTAGCCGACCGCAATATGCGGCAGCCGGTTCAGCCACCGCGGCCGGGACATTTTGGGCAGCGGATCCCACTCCGCGGTGAGCAGGTCCCGGCCCAGTGCCCCCAGCCACCCTCCCCGGGGTGCGGCGGCCCGGCCCGGATGCCCGTGCGGGTCTGCCGCCGGGGCCCCGGCGGCCGCCGGACTCCGGTCCTTGGCCGGGGAGGCGGCCGGGGGCGCGCTCTGCTCGTTCACACCGGCCAGCCTAGGCATGGGTGATCTCCGCGGCCGGTGCCGGCGGGGAACCTGCCGCCGGGCGGGAGGCCGCGACGGTCCTGGAGGAGCCGCCCCGTTTCGGCCGCCCGCCCTGCTCGTACGTACGGAACGCGGCCCAGCAGACGCCCAGTGCGGCGGCGAACACCGGCAGCCACAGCAGCCGGGCGGCTATCCACTGCGGTGAGTCGGGCACGGTGTGCAGTCCGGGCAGGTCGACGGGGGCCAGTAGCCCCAGGGCTGTGACGGCCATCATCGAGGTTTGGTGCCAGAGGAAGATCGTCATCGCGGACAGGTTCATCAGCGCCACCTTCGCCCAGGCCCGGGGCCTTCGCATGGCCCGCTCCAGCGGGCCGCGGAGCAGCAGCGCCAGCCCGCACTGGGCCAGGCCGAAGGAGACGGCGGCCAGCGTCGGCGGGTTCAGGTTCGATATCGGGGCCCCGGGGACGCCGACCATGGAGGCCGGGTACCCGCCCCAGAGGACGAGCCCGACGGTGGCGGCCGCGCCCGCGCCCAGCAGGAGGGCGGCCGGGGCGCGCCGGGCGAACGCCCCGCGGGACCAGGCGGCGCCCAGGGTGTAGGGGACGAGCCAGCCGGCGGCCACATTGACCCAGCCGATCCACTCCGGCCCGCCGAAGCCGAACCGCCACACGTCCACACCGGCCACCACGGCCAGCGGCCACAGCGGGCCGATCCGGGCCACGAGCGGGGTGGCGGCGGTGAGCACGGTGAAGACGAGGAGGAACCAGAGCGGGGAGAGGACGAGCTTGACCAGCGTCTGGACGGTGCCCGGCTCCGCCCCGCCGAGCAGCATCCCGGCCGCGGTCACGGTCCACAGGGCGAGCACCGCGGCGACCGGCCGGAACAGCCGCGACAGCCGCTGCCCGACCCACACCCCGTACGGCACCCCGCGCTCGCGCGCCGAGGAGTGGCCGCGGGCGGCGACATGGCCGCCGACCAGGAAGAACACTGCAAGGGTCTGGAACATCCAGGACACCGGGGCCAGCCAGGGCAGATGGGCCAGCGGACTGGTGTTGCCCAGGCCCCCGTCGGCGGTGGTCAGGGCGGTCACCAGCCAGTGGCCCAGCACCACGCCGAGGATGGCGAAGGCCCGCAGGGCGTCCACGGCCCGGTCCCGGTCGGCGGGTGTCCCGGCGTCGATGCGGTCCGCGAGGACGGACCAGCGGGCACGGAGCTTACGCATGGGGGACCTCCGGGTCATGGCCGAGGACGATGCGGGTCAGGCTGTCGAGGGACGTGGTGCCGGGCTTGAGGTAGTCGCTGTGGCCGCCGGGGCCGGCGGCGAAGAGCCGGGCTCCGAAGGCGGGGTCGACGGGGTCGGTGCCGAAGCCGATCCCGCCGAGGCGGACATGGGGGACGTGTCCGATCCAGTCGGCCCCGCCGCGCCCGGCCCAGACCCGGGCGCCGGTCGGCAGCTCGGCGGCGGAGCCGGCGCCCGTACCGGGGCTGCCGAACAGGGCCATGTCGCCGACTTCGGGGCCGGTGGCGGTCCGGGCGCAGACCACGCTCCCGTAGGAGTGGCAGAGCAGGGAGAGCCGGGCGCCGGGCGCGGCGGCCCGCCCCAACCGGGCGAGGAAGGGGCCCAGTTCGGCGGCCGCCGCATCCGCCCGGTCGGCGGTCAGGACGGTCGCGCTGACCGTGCCGGGGGTGTCGTACCCGAGCCATGCGACCACGGCGGAGCGGGGATGCGCGGCGCGCAGGCGCTGCTGCAGGGCGACGGCCCCGGCGCGGAACCGCTGGTAGGTGTCCAGGGTGGTGTCGGAGCCGGGCACCAGTACGGCGACCCGGTCGGCGGTCTCCAGATCGCCGAGCACCTCGACGGCACGGCCCCGGCCGCGACCGTCGAAGGCGAGGAACCGGGCGGTGCCGTCCGCCTCCATGGCCCGCAGCTTCGCCGCGCGGCCGGTGCGGCCGGCGTCCCGCGCCATGCGGCCCGCCTCGGCGAGGTCGGCGCGGTTGGCGGCGTACCGGGCCTGGAGCGGGGCCTGTTCGGCGAGCACGGCGGGCGGCGGGGCCGGGACGTCGGGAGGGGCGGCGGCGGAGACGGGGAACACGACCGCCGCGGCGACGAGCCCGGCCAGCAGGGTCCGCCGCAGCCGGCCGGGGTGGCGTCCGGCGCGGCGGCCCGCGGTGCGTCCTTCGAGGCGTCCTTGTGGGCGGCCTGCGGGGCGGCCTGCGGCGCGGGTCATGGCGGGTCCCTTTTCCTTCGCTCGATCCAGAGGGCTGTCCTCGCGTCATCTCTGGTCTCGAAGTTAGGAATGGAGGGGCCTCGTCGGCGTCCCGCTGCAGAGCGCCCTTTCCGTATGGCTCTCAGGTATGACAGGGCAGACCTGAGAGCCACGCCCGAAGCGGTCGATCAGTCCTCGGGACGTATCCCCGGGACGGTGGAGTACGGTCCCCGGATGACCAACGGTGACTGGCGCAACGACCGCATAGGCAGCGCGCATCGGGGCGAGAACCCCACCGTCCTGCGCCGCCTCGACCAGGGCTTCGCCGTGATCGGGGACCGGCAGTTCCTCCCCGGGTACGCGGTGCTGCTGACCGACGATCCGTCGGTGACCCGGCTCTCGGACCTGCCGCGGGCGCGCAGACTGGCGTACCTCGGTGACATGGAGCGGCTCGCCGGGGCCGTCGAACGGGCTTGCAGGCGCCTCGATCCGGCCTTCCGCCGGGTGAACATCGAGATCCTGGGCAACACCGATCCGTACCTCCACGCCCACATCTGGCCCCGCTACGACTGGGAGCCCGCCGACAGGGTGCGCATGCCGGTGTGGCTCTACGGGGACGAGTACATGCGGGGGAGCCGGTACGGGCTGGGCCCCCGGCACGACGGGCTGCGCGCGGCGATCGGGGAGGAGTTGGACCGGTCGGCGGAGGCGGAGGCGGAGGCCGAGGCGGACGCGGACGCGTAGGAGTACGCGTACCCCTGCGCGGTCACGGCGTTCCCGCCCCGCCCCGCCCCGGCGCCTCAGGCGTCGGCGGCGCCGGATCCCTCGGCGAGCAGGGTGTCCAGCGCCTTCGTGAGACGGTCGAGTACCTCGACCGTCTCCCTGAATCCCGCCTCGCCCAGCTGGTCCGCGAGGCGGGTGGCCAGGACGGCGTGGGCCGGGGTGATGCGGGCGACGGCGGCACGTCCCTCCTCCGTCGGGCGCAGCAGCTTCGCGCGCCGGTGGGCGGGGTTCGGGACGTACTCCGCGAGGCCCTTCCCCACCAGCAGGTCCGCGATGCGCTGGACGCTCTGCCGCGTGATGCCCATGGCCCGGGCGATCCCCGCCACCGGCAGCGGCTCCCGGAGTACCGCCCCCAGCACCTGCCACCAGGCCGCGGTCAGCCCGGCGGGCCCGGCCAGCTCCTCGGAGATCGCGAGGAACCGGCCGTTCAGGCCGAACACCCCCAGCGCGGTGCGGCTCAGCAGGTCCTGCAGCTCCTGCAGCTCCTGCCGGTCCTGCCGGTCCCGTGCCGACGAAGCGGAGACCTCAGGCATCGCCACGCTCCGCCGCCGCCATCAGCACCGGGAACGCGCTCGCGTCCGAGTCGTGGAAGAGCCGGTACCAGGCGTCGAGCACCTCCGGCCCGTAGACGTCCAGCCGGGCGAAGACCTCCCGGGCGAAGGCGACCGGCTCCGTCGGGCCCGCCGTGATCAGGTCGCCGTCCGTCACCGCGTCGGCTTCGACGTACCGCCCGGTGCCCGCGTAGCCCGGCTGCCGGGCCAGGTACGCGGCGGCCGCGCTGGTGTGGGCGTACGCGTCGAGCAGGCCTTCCCGGGCCAGGCCGGCCGTGGCTCCGCAGATCGCGGCGACGGGTACCCCGGCCGCCAGGAACTCACGCGCCTTCGCCGCGAAGGGGGCCAGCTCGTCGCCGGAGTCCCACAGCGAGGCGCCGGTCAGGATGAGGAGGGAGGAGTCCTCGGGCGAGAGGTCCGCGAGGGCCAGGTCGGGCTGGATGCGCACGCCGCCCATGGTGGTGACGGACGCTCCGGCGGCGAAGCCGACCGTACGGACCCGGTGTCCGCGCTGGGTCAGGTGCGCGGTGGTGTGGCCGGTTTCCCAGTCCGCGTACGTGTCGTACACCGCGAGGTGCACCGGCCGGGGGGTGGGAGCGGAGGGAACACAGGGGGCGGAGGTAGCGGAGGGAGCGGGCGTCGTCCCGGTCGTCTTCATCGTCATCGCCTCTTCCATCGACATGACAGTAGGCTGTCACTTCGACAGTGTGCTGTCAATCACCTCGTTCCCCTTCCGCGGCGACAGACTGCCGAGGCCCGGCCCCCACCCGCAGACAGTCCGCCGATATCCCTTCCCACCTGCGCACTTTTAGCGTGGCCGCATGACCCCTCACGTCACCACGGGCAACCCCGCAGACATCGCGGCCACCGGCGCCTCCGTCAAGGCCGCCGACCGCGCCCACGTCTTCCACTCCTGGTCCGCCCAGGCCCTGATCGACCCGCTCGCCGTCGCCGGGGCCGAGGGGTCGTACTTCTGGGACTACGACGGCAACCGCTACCTCGACTTCGCCTCCCAGCTGGTGAACACCAACATCGGCCACCAGCACCCCAAGGTCGTCGCCGCCATCCAGGAGCAGGCCGCCCGGCTCTGCACCCTGGCGCCCGGCTTCGCCGTCGACGTCCGCTCCGAGGCCGCACGCCTCATCGCCGAGCGGACCCCGGGCGACCTGGACAAGGTCTTCTTCACCAACGGCGGCGCCGAGGCCGTCGAGAACGCCGTCCGCATGGCCCGTCTGCACACGGGCCGGCAGAAGGTGCTCTCCACCTACCGCTCGTACCACGGGGCCACCGCCGCCGCGATCAACCTGACCGGCGACCCGCGCCGCTGGCCCTCCGACACGGCCGCCGCCGGGGTCGTGCACTTCTGGGGCCCGTTCCTCTACCGCTCGCCGTTCCACGCCACCACCGAAGCCGAGGAGTGCGAGCGGGCCCTCGCGCACCTCGCCGACACCATCGCCTTCGAGGGCCCGGCGACCATCGCCGCGATCATCCTGGAGAGCGTGCCCGGCACCGCCGGGATCATGACCCCGCCGGCCGGCTACCTCGCGGGCGTGCGCGAGCTCTGCGACCGCCACGGCATCGTCTTCATCCTCGACGAGGTCATGTCCGGCTTCGGCCGCACCGGCAAGTGGTTCGCCGCCCAGCACTGGGACGTCACCCCCGACCTGATCACCTTCGCCAAGGGCGTGAACAGCGGGTACGTGCCGCTCGGCGGCGTCGCCATCTCCGGCGCCATCGCCGAGACCTTCGCCACCCGCCCCTACCCCGGCGGCCTGACGTACTCCGGCCACCCCCTGGCCTGCGCCGCCGCCGTGGCGACGATCAACGCCATGGAGGAGGAGGGCGTCGTCGAGCACGCCGCCCACCTCGGCGCGAACGTCATCGGCCCGGCGCTCGCCGAGATCGCCGAGCGGCACCCGTCGGTCGGCGAGGTCCGGGGCCTCGGCGCGTTCTGGGCGCTGGAGCTCGTACGCGACAAGGAGACGCGCGAGCCGCTCGTCCCGTACAACGCGGCCGGGGCCGACAACGCGCCGATGGCCGAATTCGCGGCGGCCTGCAAGGCCTCCGGCCTGTGGCCCTTCGTGAACATGAACCGGACGCACGTCGTGCCGCCGTGCACCATCACGGAGGCGGAGGCCAAGGAGGGCCTGGCCCTGCTGGACGAGGCGCTGACGGTCGCGGACCGGCACACCACCTCCGCCTGACCGGGGGCGCGCGAGACGCACGCCACCGGCGTTCGATCGGTTTCGGCCTCGCTGCCTGGCCTAAGGTGTCCGAAAGTTCTACTGAGGAGACGGACCCCTATGCCAGGCAGCGGCGCTGTCACCCGCAACACACTTCGCCAGCAGATCGCGGACGCGCTGCGCGACGAGGTGCTGGCGGGACGCCTGCCGCCGGGCACCGAGTTCACGGTCAAGCAGATCGCCGAGCAGTACGAGGTCTCCGCGACCCCCGTACGCGAGGCACTGGTCGACCTCTCGGCCCAGGGGCTGCTGGAATCGGTCCAGCACCGGGGCTTTCGCGTGCGCGTCTTCTCCGTGGACGACTACCGGGGCATGATCGAGGCCCGTACGCTCATAGTGGACGGGATCTTCCGGCGGCTCGTCGAGCGCGGCACCGCGCCCGGCTCCGGCGAATTGCTGGTGTCGGTGCGCCGTCGTGCCGAGGAGGCGTGCAGGGCCGCGCAGAGCGGTTCCCTCGAAGTGCTGATCGGCTACGACCTGCGCTTCTGGAGGGAGCTGAGCGGGCTGGTCGGCAATACGTACATCTCGGAGTTCCTGCACCGCATCCGGGTGCAGTGCTGGGTCTTCGCCGTACCGCACCTGAAGGCCGCGCCGGACCTGCACACCGGACTGTGGTCCGGCCACAACGAGCTGGTGGACGCGGTGACCCGGGCCGACGCCGACGAGGTACGACGCCTCGTGTACGCGTACAACCAGCACGGGCTGGACTGGGCCGCGGGGCTCAAGGCGGTCGGCGCATGACCGACACGGCCGCGACCGGCGAGACCGAAGCGGCCGGCGGGAGCCGAGCGACCGGCGGAGCCCGAGCGACCGGCGAGAGGGTCGCGGGCGAACCGGCCGCGGCCGCCCCCTGGCTGGGCGCCGTCGGGCTCTCCGTCGTCATCCCCGCCCACGAGGACGCGCAGCGGATCGGCCCGGCCCTCGACGCCTTCCGCGCCCACCTGGACGCCCGCCTCGGCAGCGGCCCCGGCGACTGGGAGCTCGTCGTCGTCGACGACGCCTCCACCGACGCCACCGCCGACCTCGTCGAGGCCGCGGCCGCCGACGAGCCCCGGATCCGGCTGATCCGCTCCGAGGACCACCGCGGCCGGGGCGCCGCGCTGCGCGCCGGAGTCCTCGCCTCCGCCGGAGAGCGGGTGCTGCTGGCCGACGCCGGGCCCCGCACCCCGCCGGCCGAGCTGGACCGCCTGGAACAGGCACTCGGCGAGGAGAACCACGGGAGCCACGGGAGCCACGGGAGCCACGAGGACCCGGCCCCGGCCGCCGTCCTCGGCCGGACGGGAAACCGCCTGGTCCGCGCCCTGGGCATCCCCGGGATGCCGGGCTTCCGCGCCGACACCTGCGGCTTCGCCCTCTTCGACGGGGACCGGGCGCGCGCCGCCTTCGGCGCCTCCGTCCTCGACGGCCCGGCCATCGACGCCGAGGTGCTGCGCTGGGTGCGCCGCCAGGGCTGGCACGTGGCGGAGGTACCGGTCCGCCGCACCCCGAAGCCGCCCGCCCGCCCCCGCCGGACCGCAGCCACAGCCACAGCCGCAGCCGCGGCCGCGGCCACGGGCGACCGGCGCCGTGCCCTGAAGGAGCTCTTCCGGCTGAACTCCGGCGGCCTCGCCGTCGCCGCCGTCTTCATCGCCCTCTCCGTGTACGTCTTCCACGGCCTGTGGGCGGACCTCGACGGCCGCTACCTCAAGGACGCGCTCCAGGACCAGAACCAGTGGGAGTGGTTCGTCGGCGTCGCCACCGACAACATCACCCACCTGCGCAATCCGCTCTTCACCCTGGCCCAGGGCATGCCCGACGGCGTGAACCTGATGGCGAACGCCACCATGCTCGGCCTGACCGTCCCGCTGATCCCGGTCACGCTCCTGTTCGGCGAGACGGTCACCTTCGCGCTCGTCCTCACGCTCGGCATGGCCGCCAGCGCCTGGACCTGGTACTGGCTGATCCGCCGTCGCCTCGTGGAGAGCCGCTGGGCCGCCGCCGCGGGCGGCGCGCTCGCCGCGTTCGCGCCGCCGATGGTCTCGCACGCGAACGGTCACCCGAACTTCGTCGTCCTCTTCGTGCTCCCGCTGATCATCGACCGGGCCCTGCGCCTGTGCGAGGGCCGGAACGTGGTCCGCGACGGGGTCCTGCTGGGCCTGTTCGCCACGTACCAGATCTTCCTCGGCGAGGAGCCGCTGCTCATCGCCGCGCTCGGCATGCTGGTCTTCTCGCTGGCGTACCTGCTGGTCGACCGGCGGCGCGCGCTCGCGGCCGCACGGCCGCTGGGCCTCGGCGTGGTCATCGCCGCGGGCGTCTGCGTACCGCTGCTGATCTTCCCGCTGTACTGGCAGTTCTTCGGCCCGCAGAGTTACCACTCGGTGCTCCACGGGGACAACGCGGGCAACAGCCCGCGCGCCCTGGTCGAGTACGCGGCCCGCTCGCTCTTCGGCGACGCCGAGACGGCCGGGCGGCTCTCCCTGAACACCACCGAGCAGAACGCCTTCTACGGCTGGCCGCTGCTGGCGCTCGGCGTGGCCGTGTGCGTGTGGATGTGGCGCCGCAGGGTGGTCCGCGCACTCGCGATCACCGGCGCCGTGGCGCTGGCGCTGTCCCTCGGTCCCTGGGTGCCCGTCCCGCGTACGGACGTCGTGCTGCCAGGGCCCTGGCGGCTGATGGTGAAGCTGCCGCTGTTCGAGTCGGTGATCGAGGGGCGCGTGGCGATGGTGTGCGCCCCCGTACTGGGCGTGCTGCTCGCGCTCGCGCTGGACCGGATCGTACGGATGCGCACGCGCGAGCTGCGCACGCTCGGCCTCCTCGCGGTGGCGGCGGCGCTGATTCCGGTGCTGCCGCTGCCGCTGGCCGTACGGGAGCGGGCGCCGGTGCCGGCGTTCATCACCTCGGGGGCCTGGAAGGGCTACGTCAAGGACGGCGAAGCGCTCGTCCCGGTACCGCTGCCGGACCCGGGACAGGCTGACGCGCTGCACTGGCAGGTCGAGGCGGACTTCGGGTTCCGGCTGGCCGGGGGCTACTTCAACGGCCCCTGGGGACCCGACCGGATCGGCATCTACGGGGCCACCCCGCGCCACCTCTCGAACCTCCTGCGGGACGTCCGCTACGGGCAGCAGCCGCCGGAGATCACACCGCAGTGGCGGGAGCAGGCACGGCGGGACCTGGAGTTCTGGAAGGCGGGCGCGGTCGTGCTGCCGTTCCAGGACCGGGGGGTGGAGCTGCGGGACATGATCAGCGAGCTGATCGGTCGGCAGCCGGAGAAGGTCGAGGACGTCTGGGTCTGGAGGGTGGGCCCGGGGCGGGTCTAGGCCGTGTCTTCACGAGACACCCCTTGCGGGCGGCTCCGGCGCGGGTTCCGCCTGATGGGGACCCGGTTCGGGCGCGGGTTCCGCCCCCGGTTCGCCAAGGGCTCCGTCCCAGGTTCTGCGCAGCCCTTCGCGGAGGGTGTTCGGCACACTACGCTGACCGGATCGGCGGCATCGACTGATCGGAGCCCGCGTTGGCCTGTGACCTGTGGCTGGTCCCCCTTGTCGACGTGCTGTGCCACAGCCCCGACAACCCGTTCGCGGAAGAGATCGCCTCGTACGACAAGGCGCTGGGCGAGGCGGGCCTCCCGTCGGTGCCCGTGTTCGCCTACATGCCGGGCCTGAGCGGGGACGTGGCCCCCGTCGCCGGCTTCGACTACGACGCCCTGCACTTCCTGCGGCGGGCGTACCTGCTGCAGATCTGCGGGCTCCCGGTGACACCGGTGGACGAGCTGGGCGGGGACTACGAGCAGCTGCTGGAGATGTTCGAGCCGACGGCGCAGCAGTCGCACCTGGTGTGGCACTACGACCACGCCGGGGCGTACGTCCCGGTGGACTTCGCGGCTCCGCTGGCCAATGAGGAGCTGTTGGCCGGGGGCGGCCCACTGGGGTCGGCGCAGGGGCTGCTGCGCGAGCTGATGGTGGTGGCGCCGGCGATCGGGATCGACCCGGGGAATCCGCCGGTGGCGCCGGTGGCGCCGGGACGGCCCACGTCCCTGGAGGAGCCGGCCGGGCCGATTCCGTACGACGAGAGCCCCTTCGCGCGGGAGCGGCACGTGTGGCTGGGGTTGCACGCGGCGGCGACGCGGAGCCTCGGCCAAGGCTCGATGATCATCTTCAGCTGAGCGGCGCCGGGTCGGGGGCTCGCCCCCGACCCCTCCCGCACCGGCGGGACCGGAGTCAGCGGGGCTGCTCCGGCGGGCGCTGGCGGGGCATGTTGGGGCGGGTTCCCGGGGGGAGGGGGAAACGGGCCGGGGGAAGGCCCGCCTCGGCCCGGGAGGACGGGGCGCCGAGCGACTGCATCACCAGCGGCGCCGGTCCCGAGGAGAACTCCACCATCCACTCCGCCGTCTCGGACCGCACCAGCTCCGTCACGTCCTCCGAGAAGCGGCGCAGCACGGTCAGACAGCGGTCCGCAGCCTCGCTCGCCGTGCCCTCCGTGGGCCCCAGGACCTCCCGTACGTTCTCCGAGGCCCAGTCGAACTGCAGGGTCTGCAGACGGCGCTGCACCGCCTGTGCCGTCGCCACGTCCCGCATCCAGCCCGAGGTCAGCCCGAAGAACCGGTCGCAGGCCAGGCAGGCCGCGGCAAGCAGCAGCGAGAGGTAGCCGTACGAGGCCACGCCGGGCGCCGAGCCCGTCAGCTCCAGCAGCGGGACCGCGGCCCCGGCCACCGCCCCGGCCGCCGCGCCGACCCGCAGCACCCGTGCGCCCCGGCGCTTCCACGCCCGGTCGGACAGATACCACTCCGCGGTGCGCAGCGCATCGGCCTCGACCCGCCGGTAGAGCTCGTCCAGCCGCTCGGCCGGCTCGCCCCAGTCCCCGAGGGGGAACGGTCCGCCGGTCAGATCGCCCGCCGCCATCGGTCCGCTGCCCTCCTCCCGGGGTTCCCGGGGATCCCGGGGTGGCCCCTCGGGCTGCATCTCCGGCTGGCTCACCCGGCACTCCCTCTGCCTGCGCTGACGTGTGGTGGTGCGCGTGTGCGCAATGATGCGCATGCTCTTCCTACCTTCGAATGGCGGCCGATGGGCGACGAATCCCCGGTTTTCCGCCTGCAAGGAGGTCTCCATCAGGTACGCGCACGCCCCGTCTCTCACTCGAAAGAGTTGGTCCTGACGGCGTAGAGCGCGCCGCGCGGGGAGCACGTAGGCTCGGATTGACCAAGCTGACCCAGTCTTGGACCGACGCGACGGAGTGAGTGACCTGTGATTCCCGGTGGTGGCCAGCCCAACATGCAGCAGCTGCTCCAGCAGGCCCAGAAGATGCAGCAGGACCTCGCCGCGGCCCAGGAGGCGCTCGCGCAGGCCGAGGTCGAGGGCCAGGCGGGCGGCGGCCTCGTGAAGGCGACCGTCACCGGCTCCGGTGAACTGCGTGCGCTGGTGATCGACCCGAAGGCGGTGGACCCGGCGGACACCGAGACCCTCGCCGACCTGGTCGTCGCGGCGGTCCAGGCCGCCAACGAGAACGCCCAGGCGCTCCAGCAGGAGAAGCTCGGCCCGCTCGCCCAGGGACTGGGCGGCGGCAGCGGCATCCCCGGCCTCCCGTTCTAGTCCTCCCCCCGAACCCCATAGCGAAAGAAGGCAGTCCGTGTACGAAGGCGTGGTCCAGGACCTGATCGACGAACTGGGCAGGCTGCCCGGCGTCGGGCCCAAGAGCGCGCAGCGGATCGCCTTCCACATCCTGCAGGCCGAGCCCACCGACGTCCGCCGCCTCGCGCACGCGCTGCTGGAGGTCAAGGACAAGGTCCGGTTCTGCGCGGTGTGCGGGAACGTGGCGCAGGAGGAACGGTGCAACATCTGCCGCGACCCGCGCCGCGACACCACGGTCATCTGTGTGGTGGAGGAGCCGAAGGACGTCGTCGCGATCGAGCGGACCCGCGAGTTCCGGGGCCGGTACCACGTCCTCGGCGGCGCCATCAGCCCGATCGAGGGCGTCGGCCCGGACGACCTGCGCATCCGCGAGCTGCTGGCGCGCCTCGCGGACGGCGAGGTGACCGAGCTGATCCTCGCCACCGACCCGAACCTGGAGGGCGAGGCGACCGCCACGTACCTCGCCCGCATGATCAAGCCGATGGGCCTGAAGGTCACCCGCCTGGCCAGCGGGCTCCCCGTCGGGGGAGATCTGGAGTACGCGGACGAGGTCACGCTCGGGCGGGCCTTTGAAGGAAGGCGACTTCTCGATGTCTGACGCAACGCTGCACGCCCTGGGCCAGGATCCGGACGACTTCGCCGTCCAGATCGCAGACCAGATCGAGTCCTTCATCGTCGCGGTCACCGAGGTGGCCAAGGGCGAGGACCCGGACAGCGCGGTGCCCTTCCTCCTCCTGGAGGTGTCCCAGCTGCTGCTGGCGGGCGGCCGGCTGGGCGCGTACCAGGACGTCCTGCCCGACGAGCGCTACGAGCCCGACCTCGGCCCGGAGCCGGACGTGGACGACCTGCGCGAGCGGTTCGCGATCATGCTGGAGCCGGTCGACGTCTACTCCGAGGTCTTCGACCCCTACGAGCCGCGCAAGGCTCCGGTCGCCCACCGGATCTCCGACGACCTGGCCGATGTGGTCGCCGACCTGCGGCACGGGCTCATCCACCACCAGTCGGGCCGCGTCACGGAGGCGCTGTGGTGGTGGCAGTTCTCGTACTTCACCAACTGGGGCCCGACGGCCTCGGCCACCCTGCGCGCCCTCCAGTCGCTGATCGCGCACGTACGGCTGGACCAGCCGCTGGAGGCCCTGGACGGCCTGGACACCGACGAGGACCTGGCCGAGGACGACCTCGCCGAGCAGGCCGGCCGGGTGATGGCCGAGGAGCTCGGCACCATCGGCCGCGCTCCGGCGCGCCAGCGCGTAGTCGAGGGTTAGCGAACGGGCGAGCGGTCCGCCCGGCCGGAGGCCGGGCGGACCGCTCAGGTGCGGTCGGGATGTGTGGTCGGGATCAGGAGCACGTCAGGCTGAACGTCGCCTGGTTGGACTCCTTGCCGACGTTGGGCTTCTGGATCTGGACCTTCTCCCAGCCCGTCAGCTTGGTTCCGGCGGCGCCTCCCCTGGTCCACGTGTCGCTGACCGTCTTGGTCCCCGGGGCGTCGAAGGTGATGACCTCGGACTGCCCGACTGCGCCGTCGTCCCGGGTCCAGCGGTAGATGACCTGTCCGGCGCTCGTGGATGTGATGGCCGCACTGAAGTTGATCACCGCCGACGGGGTGCACGGCACCGTGCCACTGGCCGGGGTGGCCGTGGCGGTCACCGTGGTGACCTGTGCGGCCGAGGTGTTGGGCTCCTGCGGCTTGGTCCCGGTCCCGCAGAAGGCCTTGAGGGCCTCCGCCGAGCCGTCGTTGTAGCCCTTCTCGAAGTTCGGGTCGACCGCGGCCAGGCCGGGAGCCTTCGGCTTGGTCTCGCAGCTGGCCTTCGTCGAGTCGAATCCGGCCTTGCGGCCCGCGGCGTACTGCTCCTCGGGCGTCTTGGCCTTGCCCGTGTCCGTGCCCGTGTCGCCGGCAGGCTTCGCCGGTGAGGTGCACTTCACCGCGGAACCCTGGCCCGGGGTGGCGCTGTACTGGCCGTAAGGCAGGTGCTTGGCCTGGAAGTTCCCGGACTTCGACACCCCGACCGTTCTGCTCTGACCGTCTTCGGAGGTGACGGTGACCTTCTTGGACCCGTTGAATCCGGAGCCCGTGAGCGTGAAGCGGGCGCTGCTGTCGGACTTGCCCCCGCTCTTCTGGAGGGAGCACTGGCCGCCCGTGGGCGCGGCGGCCGTTCCGGCCGTGGTCCCCAGGGCGGCCGCGGCCGGGGCGAGGGCCACGGAAGAGGCCAGCAGGGTGGCCATGAGCGTGATGCGACGCGTGTGGTTCATCGTTCTTTCCTCCTGTCGGAAAGCGAACCGAGACAGGGTGGACGGGCAGGAGAACCCTTGCGTGGCATGCCGCAGATCATTTTACGCCGGACGGGCCCGCCGGCCATGCGACGGCAGCCCGCCATGATCACGGGGTGAACCGAATGTCTCATGATGTGGTACGCGTCGGCCGCATCGCGGTCGCTCGTTAGACTGGCCCGCGACCGCAGTACTGGATTGAGCGAGGAGCGCACGTGGGCCTTGTCGTGCAGAAGTACGGAGGCTCCTCCGTAGCCGATGCCGAGGGCATCAAGCGCGTCGCCAAGCGGATCGTGGACGCCAAGAAGAACGGCCACCAGGTGGTCGTCGTGGTTTCCGCGATGGGCGACACGACGGACGAGCTGATCGATCTCGCCGAACAGGTATCCCCGATGCCTGCCGGGCGTGAATTCGACATGCTGCTGACCGCCGGAGAGCGGATCTCCATGGCCCTGCTGGCCATGGCGATCAAAAACCTGGGCCACGAGGCCCAGTCGTTCACCGGCAGCCAGGCAGGCGTCATCACCGACTCGGTCCACAACAAAGCGCGCATCATCGATGTCACGCCGGGCCGCATCCGCACCGCGCTGGACGAGGGCAACATCGCCATCGTCGCCGGCTTCCAGGGCGTGTCGGCGGACAGCAAGGACATCACCACCCTCGGCCGCGGCGGCTCGGACACGACCGCCGTCGCCCTCGCCGCGGCGCTGGACGCCGAGGTCTGCGAGATCTACACCGATGTCGACGGCGTCTTCACCGCGGACCCCCGCGTCGTGAAGAAGGCCCGGAAGATCGACTGGATCTCCTCCGAGGACATGCTGGAGCTCGCCGCCTCCGGTTCCAAGGTGCTGCTGCACCGCTGTGTCGAGTACGCACGCCGATACAACATCCCGATCCACGTCCGCTCGTCCTTCTCGGGACTGCCGGGCACCTGGGTCAGCAACGAGAATCCGCAAGGGGACGCGAAGGTGGAGCACGCCATCATCTCCGGAGTCGCTCACGACGTCTCCGAAGCCAAGATCACGGTCGTCGGCGTACCGGACAAGCCGGGCGAGGCCGCGGCGATCTTCCGCGCCATCGCGGACGCCGAGATCAACATCGACATGATCGTGCAGAACGTGTCCGCCGCGTCCACGGGCCTGACGGACATCTCCTTCACCCTCCCCAAGACCGAGGGCCACAAGGCCATCGACGCGCTGGAGAAGGCCAAGGGCGCCATCGGCTTCGACTCCCTGCGCTACGACGACCAGATCGGAAAGATCTCCCTGGTCGGCGCGGGCATGAAGACGAACCCGGGCGTCACCGCCTCCTTCTTCCAGGCGCTGTCCGACGCGGGCGTCAACATCGAGCTGATCTCGACCTCCGAGATCCGCATCTCGGTCGTGACCCGCCAGGACGACGTCAACGAGGCCGTCCGCGCCGTGCACACCGCCTTCGGCCTCGACTCCGACAGCGACGAGGCCGTCGTCTACGGAGGCACCGGACGATGACCGAGACCCGGTCGACCCCGGCTCCGGCGCTCGCCGTGGTCGGGGCGACCGGAGCAGTCGGCTCCGTCGTGCTCCAGATCCTGTCCCAGCGTGCGGACGTCTGGGGCGACATACGCCTGATCGCCTCCGGGCGCTCGGCCGGCCGCGTGCTGGCCGTGCGCGGGCAGGAGAGCGAGGTGCTCGCCCTCACCGAGGACGCCTTCGAGGGCATCGGGCAGGGCGATGTGGTGCTGTTCCTGACCCCGGTCGATATCTCGGCCCGCTGGGCTCCGGTCGTCGTCACGCGCGGGGCCGTCGCCGTCGACCAGTCCGCGGCCTTCCGCGAGGACCCCGAGGTGCCGCTGGTGGTGCCCGAGGTCAACGCGCTGGCCGTACGGACGCGGCCGCGCGGGATCGTCGCGAGCCCGGACTGCGTCACCGCCGCGATGATCGCGGCCCTGGGCGCGCTGCACGCCGAGTACGCACTGGCAGACCTGACCGTGTCCTCGTACCAGGCCGCGAGCGCGGCCGGGCGGGCCGGCTCCGACACGCTGCGCCGCCAGCTGTCGCTCGTCGCCGGGACCTCGCTGGGCGAGCAGACCGGGGACGTGCGCCGCGCCGTCGGCGAGGACGCCGGCCCCTTCGCGGCCCCGCTCGCCCTCAACGTGGTGCCGTGGTCCGGCGAGCTGCGCGAAGGCGGCTGGTCCTCGCACGAGCTGGCCGTACGGGCGCAGACCCGCCGGGTCCTGCACCTGGACGCGCTCCCGGTGGCGGTGACCTGCGTACAGGTGCCCGTCCTGACCGGGCATTCGCTGAGCGTACGGGCGCGGTTCGAGGCCGAGGTGGACGCCCCGCACGCCCGGGAGATCCTGGAGGCCGCGCCCGGCGTGGTCGTCGTGGACGACCCGGCGGCCGGGGAGTTCCCGACGCCGGTGGACGCCGCGGGGACGGATCCGGCGTGGGTGGGGCGGCTGCGGGTCTCGCTCGACGATCCGCGCTCGCTGGAGTTCTTCGTCTGCGCGGACAACCTCCGCAACGGGGCCGCCCTGAACGCCACGCGGATCGCGGAACTGATCGCTGGTGAATTCGCGTAATTCACTTTGTAGGATCAGAGCTGATCCCTTGATCAAGGTGATGGCCTGACTGCCGCCTGGACGGGCGGGGCAATCAGGAAGAGCGGGTACGCATGAGGGCTATGGGGATTTTGCTGGTGAGGCGGCCTCACGCGTACAACCCTGGTGGGGGGACGCGTGTCCAACTGGCGTGGCAGAGGCACTTCTCGACTTCGCCGTCGTTGCGGCGCGCAGCGCACCCGGTGTGCCGCGCCGGCCTTTCCGTACGCCCGCGACCGGCGGGTTCCCCGTGATCGTTCCTGTTCCGGCGGGCGCGGCGCCGATCACCGTCCCCTCCGCCGTACCGACCTTGGGCGGCCGCGTGCCCGCGCCCCGCGATAGCGCGGGGGCCGAGGGGAACGGGGAAGAGGCGGCCGCCCGGTCCACCGGTGCCGCATCCGCCGCTGCCGCCGCTGCCGCCGAGCCGGCCGTCGTCGCCGGGACCACGGTCGACCACCTCACCGAGACCTACCAGGCCCACTACCGCTCGCTGCTCGGCCTGGCGGCGCTGCTCCTCGACGACACCGCCTCCTGCGAGGACGTCGTCCAGGAGGCGTTCATCCGGGTCCACTCGGCGCGCAACCGGGTTCGCGATCGGGACAAGACACTGGCGTATCTGCGCCAGACCGTCGTGAACCTCTCGCGCTCCGCGCTGCGCCGCCGCATCCTCGGCCTCAAGCTGCTCTCGAAGCCGATGCCGGACATGGCCAGTGCCGAAGAGGGCGCGTACGACCAGCTGGAACGGGACGATCTCATCAAGGCGATGCGGGGGCTCCAGCGGCGTCAGCGCGAGGTGCTGGTGCTGCGGTACTTCGCGGACATGACGGAGGCCCAGGTCGCCGAGACGCTCGGCGTCTCGCTCGGCTCGGTCAAGGCGTACGGATCGCGGGGCATTGCCGCGCTGCGGGTGGCGATGGAGGCTGCGCAGTCATGAAGGACGACCACACTCCGCCGGGCGGGGCGGGCGAGGAAGAGGCGCTGCGGAGCCTGCTGCGCGGAGCCGTCGAGGGCCTGGAGCCGTCCGCGGGCGCGCTGGAGCGGCTGCAGTACGCGGTCCCCGTACGCCGGACCCGCAAGCGGCAGGCCGTCATCGGGGCGGTGGCGGCCGTGCTGCTCGCCGGGACGGCCGTCCCGGCGGCCCTGCACCTGCACATCACCGGCGGCGAGGGCTCCGCCGCGGACCACTCCGCGATGGCCGGGCACGGCGAGCAGCCCGGAACGGCGGCCGGCGGCGGAACCTCCGATCCGCACCAGGACGGCGCGGGCGCGCGGCCCCGGCCCGGCAAGGCCGCAGGCAAGGAAGCGGAGACCGGCGGCGCCGGCGAGCGGCCCGACCCGCAGGAGGGCGGAGCCCCGACCGGCGGCAGCGCCGGCCCGGACGCCGCGGGCGCCACGGCGGGGGCCTCGGCCGGCACCGGCCCGCAGCCCCCGGTGGGCGCGGCGCCCGGCGTGCCCGGGTGCAGCGCGGAGCAGCTCGGGGTGCAGGGCAGTGCCAGGGCCCCGGAGACCGACGGCAAGGTGTACGGCAGTTTCAAGGTCACCAACGTCTCGGCGCGCGGCTGCACGGTCGTCGGCCCGGACACCGTGACGGCGGCCTCGGTGTCGGCGCCGGGCCAGGCCTCGGGGGTCACCGTGGTCGGCCACACGGCGGGGGATCCGGCGGCCGGGCTCCCCGACCCCTCGGCGGAGACGCCGCTGCTGCTGCTCCAGCCGTACACGGCGTACGAGGTGCGCTTCGCGTGGGTGCCCTCCGCGCAGTCCTGCCCGGCGGCCACGCCCGATCCGGTGACCAAGCCCCCGGTGGGCGCCCCGGAAGGCGGACAGGGCACGGCGGCCCGCGCCACGGGCCAGGAGCCGGACACGGGAGCCAAGGCCCCGGAGCCGGCCGGGGTGGAGGTGACGCACACCCCGCACACGGCGCTGCCGGGCGCGCCGACCACGCAGACGACGATCCCCGCGGCCTGCGGGGGAACGGTCTACCGGACGGGCGTCATTCCGCTGGACGCGCCGAAGCCGTAGCGGTGGTCGAGGCCGGGGCCGGGGCAGCGGTCGATGCCGCGGCGGGGGGCTCCGGCGACCGGTCGGCGGCCTCCGGCAGCAGCCCCGCCTCGGCATCGCGCAGGGTCTCCACCTCGCGGCGGTAGAGCCGGAACCACATGAACAGCACGAACGCGGCGAAGACGAACCACTCGCCGGTGTAGCCGAGGTTCTGGAAGGCCTTCAGGTCCAGCCCGGTGTTGTTCGGCGCCTGCGCCGGCACCGGGGTCAGCCCGTCCGCCGGGGTCTGCACCGTCAGCCAGGCGTCGTAGAACTCGTACGGCACGAGGTTGACCAGCGAGGCCGCCCCGATCACCCCGAGCTGCCCGGCCGGCAGCCCGCCCTCGGCGTACACGCCCTTGCTGGTGGCGGTCTCCGACGCCTGGAGCGCGCCCGTCACCTCGACCCGCCCGGCCGGCGCCGCCGGGGCCTTCGCCGCGTCGGCGGTGCCCGGCAGCCAGCCCCGGACCACCGGGACGGCCTTGCCGGAGTCGGTCCTGAGCAGGGTCAGGACGTAGAAGCCGTCCTTGCCGTCGAGCCGCCGCCCGGGGACGAGCAGCTGCTCGGCGTACTCGCCGGAGGCGGAGGCGAGGCGCCCGGAGGTCTCCTTGTCCACCGGGAGCAGCGACTCCAGCGGTGCGGCGGCCTCGGCGGCGGGCCGTCCGGCGGTCGCCTCCTTGTGGCTGTCGACGCGGTCCTCGAACCGGCCGAGCTGCCAGGTGCCCATGAACAGGCAGACGGGAACGGCGAGCGCGACGAAGACGTTGATCCCCCACCAGCGCGGGGTCAGGAGAAACCGGTGCACCCCACCACCGTACGGGGGGTGCACCGGATCACCGGGGCCGGGGCGGCCGCCGGGCCTACCGGGGCAGGTGCTTCCGTACGAACTCCAGCTCCATCCGGACCTGCTTGATCCGCTCCTCCACGACGAGCGAGCCGTGCCCGGCGTCGTACCGGTACACCTCGTGCACCGCCCCGCGCGCCGCCAGCCGCTCCACGTAGTTCTCGATCTGCCGGATCGGGCAGCGGGGGTCGTTGACGCCGGCCGCGATGTGGACGGGGGCCTTCACCGCGTCCACGTACGTGAGCGGGGAGGACGCGGCGAAGCGGTCCGGAACCTCCTCCGGCGTACCGCCGAAGAGGGTGCGGTCCAGGGACTTCAGCGCCTCCATCTCGTCGTGGTACGCGGTCACGTAGTCCGCGACGGGTACGGCGGCCAGGCCCACGGCCCAGGCCTCGGGCTGCGTGCCGAGGCCCAGCAGGGCCAGGTACCCGCCCCAGGAACCGCCGGAGAGCACGAGGCGCGCCGGGTCGGCGAGGCCGGAGGCCACCGCCCACTCCCGGACGGCCGCGATGTCCTCCAGCTCGATCAGGCCGACACGGTGCTTGAGGGCGTCCGTCCACTCGCGGCCGTACCCGGTCGAGCCCCGGTAGTTGACCCGGACCACCGCGAACCCGTGGTCCAGCCAGGCCGCCGGGGTCGCCGCGAAGGCGTCGCTGTCGTGCCAGGTCGGGCCGCCGTGCACCTCGAAGATCGTCGGGAAGGGGCCGTCGCCGTGGCCCACGGGCCGCTGCGCCAGGGCGTGGATCCGCCCGCCGGGGCCCTCCACCCACACGTCCTCCACCGGCACCGAGCCGGGCGGCCGGAAGCCGGGCGGGTCCAGGACGGTCCCGCCCGTGGTGGACCGTACGGCCGAGGGCTCGGCCGCCGAGGACCACTGGTACTCCACGGTGCCGTCGGGCCGCGCCGTCGCGCCCGAGACCGTGCCGGGCGGGGTCTGCACCCTGACGAGCTCCCGCGCGGCCAGGTCGTAGCGCCAGAGCTCGCTGCGCGCCTCGAAGCCGTGCGCGATCAGCAGCGCGGAGCCGTCCGGGTACCACTCGGCGCTGACGTCGCCCGGCAGCTCGATCGCCAGGTCCTGCTCCGCCCCGGTGGCCACGTCCCACACCATCGGTTCCCAGCGGCCGCGCCGCTGGTGGCCGACGAGCAGCCGGGTGTCCCCGGCGACCGGCGCGAAGCCGAGCACCTCCAGGCCCAGCTCCGCCGTCCCGCCCCGGGAGTCGTCGAGCTCGGCGACGGTGGCCCCGTCGAGGCCGATCACGCGCAGCGCCGAGTGCATGGCGTCCCCGTGCTCGGTGTGCTCGATCGCGATCAGGGTGCCGTCGTGGGAGAGGTCGCCGACGCCGGCCGACTCCCGGTGCCGGTAGATCTCCACGGGCTCGGCGGCGCCCGGCCGCACGACGTGGATGGTGGTGCCGTCCTCGTCGGTGGAGCGGCCGACGACGGAGGTCCCGTCCCGGCCGATGGCGAGACCGGCGGGGTACGAGGGCTCCAGCCCGGGGGTGGCCGGCTCGTCGGGGCCGCCCGCGAAGGGCTGGCGCACCCAGGTGCCGAACTCGTCGCCGTCGGTGTCGGAGAACCACCAGATCCACTCCCCGTCGGGGGAGAGGGTCCCGTCGGTGGTCCCGTTGGGCCGGTCGGTGGCCTGCCGCTGGCTGCCGGTGGCCCGGTCCCAGGCGTAGAGCTCGTACGTCCCGGTGGCGTTCGAGACGAAGAGCGAGCGGTCCGGAGCGTCCTCGGCCCAGTCGGGCAGCCCGACGCGCGGCGCCCGGAAGCGCTTCTCCCAATCGGGCACGGCCGTGTTGTCAGTCATACCCCCATGTAACCCGATTGGCGCTGTCGAATGGTCGTGGCGGGCGGGAGGGGGCAGCGTGGGCGGGGTCCCACCCAGCCGTTTTCCAGTTCCAGTGAGGAGTGATCATGGCGAAGCAGCGCAAGGAACAGACTCACGAGGACCGTCGGTCGTCCGACTCCGGGATGCCGAACAAGCCGGCGATGCTGGTCGAGGACGTGCGCGAGGCGCAGAAGATGGCCATGCAGGAGGACCGGATGCGCGAGCAGCAGCGTCGCAAGGGCGGGCGCGGCTGACCCCCGCTCCGGATGCCGCCTCCTCCGAACGGAGGGACAGTGGAGGACGTACGCCCTCCGGTGCGTCCCGATGTGTCCCGAGGAGGAGTGATCATGGCCAAGAAGGCTCGTGCCGGCACGTCACAGGCCGCGGAGCGCGAGCGGGAGCGGGCGAAGAACACGGCGGCCGAGGCACGCGCGAAGGCCGCGGTCAGAGACGTGCAGTCCGTCTCCGCGAAGACGCGGGGCATGCAGCAGAAGGCCCAGGCCAAGCGCGGCTGAGCCCGGCATGCGGTGCAGGTGGCCGTGGCCCGCGGTTTCCCCGGAAACCGCGGGCCACGGTCGTAGGGTGGCCGCATGCGGATGATCGTGCGGGGTGCCCGGCTGCTCCATACCGATGGCCTGTCCGACGTGGAGGTCGCCGAGGACGGGCGGATCGCGCGGGTGGTCCCGTACGACGACCAGAAGGAGCCGCCGGGCACCGGCGTGCTGATCGAGGCGCACGGCGGGCTGCTCAGCGCCCCCTTCGTCGAGCCGCACATCCACCTGGACACGGCGCTGACCGCAGGGGAGCCCCGCCCGAACGCCTCCGGGACGCTGTGGGAGGGCATCGCGCGCTGGAGCGAGCGCAAGCGGACCCTGACCCGCGAGGACGTCATCGCGCGGGCCACGCGGGTGCTGCGCTGGCAGGCGGCCCAGGGCGTGCTGCACGTGCGGACGCACTGCGACGTCACCGACCCCGCGCTCACCGCGCTGGACGCGCTGCTGGAGGTCCGCGACCGGGTCCGGGACTTCATGACCCTGCAGATCGTCGCGTTCCCGCAGGAGGGCATCGTCTCCTTCCCCGGCGGCGAGGCGCTGCTGCGCGAGGCGGTGGCCCGGGGCGCCGACGTCGTCGGGGCCATCCCGCACTTCGAGGACACCCGTGAGGACGGCGTCGCTTCGCTGGGCGTCGCCTTCGCGTTGGCCGAGGAGCACGGGCTGCGCGTGGACGCCCACTGCGACGAGATCGACGACGAGCAGTCCCGGTTCGTGGAGGTGCTGGCCGCGCTCGCGCTGCGCTCGGGCCTGCGGGAACGGGCGACGGCCTCGCACACGACGGCGATGGGCTCCTACGGCGGCGCGTACAGCTTCAAGCTCCAGCGGCTGCTGTCCCGTTCCGGGATCAACCTGGTCTCCAACCCCTTCGCGAACCTCAATCTCCAGGGCCGCTTCGACGGCTACCCCAAGCGGCGCGGCCTCACGCAGGTCAAGGAGATGCTGGCGGCGGGGGTCAACGTGGCCTTCGGCCACGACGACGTGATGGACCCGTGGAACGCGCTCGGCACCGCGAACCCCCTCCAGACCGCCCTCGTCGGGCTGTACGCCGCCCAGCTCACGGGGGCGGAGGAGATCCCGGTGGCGTTCGAGATGGTGACGGAGCGCGCGGCGCGGGTGCTGGGCCTGACGGAGGCGGAGTACGGGATCCGCGAGGGCGCCCCGGCCTCCTTCGTGCTGCTGCCGGCCGAGACCCCCGCCGAGGCGGTGCGCCGCCAGGTCCGGCCGCGGTACGTGGTCGCGCGGGGGAGCGTGCTCGCCGAGACCCCGTCCGCGCCGACCCTGCTGAACTGGCCGGGGGAGCCGCCCGCGGAGGTGGACTTCCGCCGGTCGTAGGTCACGGCCGGTCGGCGGCCGTGAGACGGCCCGTGAGGCGGCCCGTGTCGCGAGCGGCGCGGCGCGGCGCGGCGCAGGGCGGCGGATCAGGGCCGACCCGTGGGACCGGCGGTAGCCTGCGCGCATGGCGAGGGACTCGTGGGACTCGTGGGACGAGGACGGAACACCGCACCCGCTCGCGCTGCGCCGCACCGGCCGCAGTGAGCAGGAGCCGGACCGGCTGCCCGAGGTCCGGGAGCTGGAGGTGCTCGGCTGGGAGCCCGCGCCCGAGGACACGCTGTGGGTCTTCCTCCCGTACGTGTGGCCCCCCGCGGACCGGACCTGGGTCCCGGACCGGTCCACCCACTGGGCGGTGGAGACCCGGCTGGACGGCCACGGGCACATCACCGGAGTGGAGGCGGCCCCGCTCGCCGATCCCGATCTGCACGACCTCGACCGGGAGGCCGAGGAGGTGCTGGCCGCCCTCGGCCTCCCGCGCCGGCCGCCGGGGCGGCTGTGGCTGCTGCGTCCGCCCGGCTCCCTCCCGACGCTCGGCGCGGTCCTCGACCACCTCCGGGCGCTGGCGCGGGGGCGCGGGGTGGAGGTCCGGCCTTCGGCGGCATTCCTCGCACCGGTCCGCGTCGAACTCGCTTCGCTGGCCGCCGAGTCCGATACCGATAGGTGAGCAACACGCAAGGGCGACAAGCCGGTTCACGCCCTTACGCCGGCGAAGAACCGGCTCCACCTCGGCCTCGCGGTCGGCGAGATTGCAGCCGCGACCCCGGGAAGGCAAATATTTCTTGTCCGCCACCGGTCCTCATCGGGGTCGCGTATGGCGAGAATCGGTGGTTTGTCCCCGCCCCGGACGTGCCCTCCGGGCGCTGCCGCGCCATCCCGCGGCCGCGGCCGCCTCCTCCGCGCACCGTGGAATCCCGTGGCTCAACTGGGCCGTACACGCATCCTGATGCGTCCTTTACGGACAGTCAGCCCCCGTGTGTAAAGGCCAATTCGCGCCACCAGATTGTTCTGGACTCAACTGAAGGTTTGTCAATATGCTGGACCGTGCCGAAGTTCAGCACTTCTGCATGGCCAGCCGATTCTTCGGGTGAGCCGGAAATTGTCCCCGGGGTCGGAGATCACCTTTCCGGGGCGTGCCGCCCGTTCCGACGCCGTGGCGGCGATCCAAGGAGAACCAGAGCGCGCCGTCATCCGATGATCTCGGTCGCGGCGGGCCGAGACGGGGAAGGGCCGTGCCTCATGACGTATGACACCTCCGGGGTAATAGCCGAGCTCAAGAGCCGCAATCTGCTCCCGGACGCGTACGAGACGGTGTTCGCGAGCGGTTCCCTGATCAGGGGCTGGGGCAATCCCACCAGCGACCTCGACGTCCACGTGGTCACCCACGACCGCTGGACCAGCACGATCGACGAGACCAACCACGTGGCGCTCGAGCCGAACACGCTCCAGTACGAGGGCACGTTCGTCGACGGCCGCCGCTGGGACGTGGAGTACTGGACCGCGTCCCAGATCGAGCAGGTCCTCTCGAAGGTCTCCCAGGAGCAGTTCGCCGACGCCCAGGGCACCTGGCGCACCCTGAGCTACCACGAGATCGCCATGCTGGAGCGGCTTCCGTACGCAGCGGCCGCCGACGACGGGGCCTGGCTGGAGGGCACCCGCGAGCGTCTCGCCGCCTCGGCCCACCGCTCGGTGCTGATCGTGAACTCGCTCAAGCAGGCGGACAGCTACACGGAGGACGCGGCCGGCCAGATCGCCCGGGGCGATCTGTACAGCGCGGTCCTCGCGACGAAGAACGCCTTCAACCACTCCGTGGACGCGCTCCAGGCCAGCCTGGGCCAGTTCGGCAGCCTGTGGCCGAAGTGGCGGGCCCGGCGGATGGAGATCCTCGATCCCGCCCTGCTGCCGTTCGAGGCGTACTGGGCCGTCGAGACGATGCGCTCCTTCGATCCGGACCACCCGCGCAAGTGGGTCGAGGAGACCATCGCCGTCTGCCAGCGGATCTCCATGGAGGTGTCGGTCTGATGCCGCTCGACGAGACGCCCCTCGACAAGACGCCGTTCGACAAGAACGCGCAGGTGGGCCCCGGTTCGGTGGCCTCGCTGCCGTTGAACGTGAAGATCCGCAACCATCGGGGCACGACGGTGGTCGGCGGGTACGAGCACTTCTTCGAGCTGACCGCGTCCGCCGCCCACATCTGGCGGCAGATCGACGGGAAGCGCACCGTGACCGATATCGCCGCGCTGATCGCCCAGGAATACGACATCGATCAGGAATCCGTGGTGCAGGACATCGTCGAGCTCTTCACGGAACTCGCACGGCACGATGTCGTGAACATCGCCCAGGGTGATTCCCGGGCCTGAATTCCCTCAGGGGCCACCGCCCCTCCGCATTTTCCCGTGGGCGAGACATTACGGGGGCCATCAGATGCTGGACGATCTCCAGTTCGATGTATTCGGTCCGCTGACCGTACGACGGAACGGAGAACTATTGGAAATTCCGCGGGCCAAGCACCGCGTCGTTCTCGCGGCCCTGCTGCTGCACGCCCCCCGCACGCTCACCGCGGAGGAGCTCATCCAGCAGCTGTGGGGCGGGGAACCCCCGCTGACCGCGCGCAAGACCCTGCAGGGGTACATCGCCCGCCTGCGCAAACTGCTGGGCGCCGACGCAGTCATCAGCCGCGCCTCCGGCTACGCGATCGCAATCGGAGCCGACCGGCTCGACCTCGACCGGTTCAATGCCTTCCTGCAGAAGGCGGAACTCACCACCGAACCCGCCGAGCGCGCCCGGCTGTTCCGGTCGGCGATGGAGCAGGGCAACGGGACCCCGCTCGTCGACGTCCCCTCGGAATACCTCCAGCAGGGCGACGGGGCGGCCCTGCTTGAACGCTGGCTGAATGCCACGGAAAGCTGGGCCGACGCGGAAATGGCGGTGGGTCGTTACGCCGAGGTGCTGCCCCGCCTCAGGGCGCTCGTATCGGAACACCCGTTCAGGGAAAGCGCGTGGGGCCGGCTCATGACGGCCCTGTACCGGGCTGGCCGCCAGGGCGAGGCCCTCGCCGCGTACCAGGAGGCCCGGCGGCTGCTGGCGGAGGAGCTCGGGGTGGAGCCCGGCGAGGAACTCCGCGCCGCGCACCGGCGGATACTCGCCGGGCCCACCCGGTCCGCCCCGGGCCCGGTGCCGGCCCCGCCCGGCCCCGCCGGCCCCCGCCCGGGCGGCGCCGCCGAAGCCCCGGCCCGCCGGGGACGTCCGTACACCCTCCCGCCGCGCCTCGCGGAGTTCGCCCGGCCCGGCATCGAGGCGGACCTGATCCGGCGGCTGCGCGACGTCTCCCGGGAGGGGGCGGAGCGCACCGTCCCGCAGACCCTCAACCTGTACGGGGCCGCGGGCGTCGGCAAGACCACCATGGCGGTCCGCGTCGCCCACGCCGTCAGCCCCGCCTTCCCCGACGGCCAGCTGTACGTCGAGCTCCAGCGCGGCGACGCCTTCCGCGAACCGGCCGACTCGCTCGGCGAGTTGCTGCGGGCCCTGGGCGTCGACCCCGGCGCGGTGCCCGCCGACTCCGGTGAACGAGTGGCCCTGTACCGGGGGCTGCTCTCGCACCGGCGCGTGCTGATCGTGCTGGACGGGGCGCGTGACGAGGCGCAGGTACGGCCGCTGCTGCCGGCCTCGCCGACCTGCGCGGCCGTCGTGACCAGCCTGGAGATGCTGTCCACCCTGGGCGGCACCCGGCACGTGCGCCTCGGACTGCTGACCGCGGAGGAGTCCCGGGAGATCCTGGCCCGCATCATCGGCCGCGAGCGGGTGACGGCCGAGGAGGGGGCCGCGCAGGACCTGGTCCGGTACTGCGGCCGGCTGCCGCTGGCCATCCGGATCGTCGGCGCACGGCTGCTGGAGCGGCCCCACTGGCGGCTGGAGACGCTCGCCCGGCGGCTGGAGTCGGAGCGCAGGAGGCTCGACGAGCTGGCGGTCGGCGACCTCGGCGTGCGCGACAGCCTGGCGGTCGGCTACGCGGCGCTGGACGCCCCGGAGCGCCGGGCGTTCCGGCTGCTCAGCCTGCTGGAGATGGCCTCGTTCCCGGTACGGGTGGCCGCGGCCGCGCTCGGCCTGCCGGACGACCGTACGGAGGAGACCCTGGAGCGGCTCACCGCGCAGCACCTGCTGGACGCCGACTTCGTCAAGGGCAGCGGGGTGCGCTTCTCGTACCACCCGCTGGTCCGGCTGTACGCCCGGGAGCTCACCTTCGACGTGGACCCGATGCGCAGCCGGCACGGGGCGGTGCAGAACGCGCTGGCCGCCTGGTACACGAGACCGGCCGGAGCCCTCGTCCCGCTGCGGGCCACCCCGTCCGCGGGCGGCACGGCGGCCCGCGCCGAAGTCGTCGCCGCGGCCAGGGCCGGCCTGTTGCCACCGGAGCTCGGCTTCACCGCCTGAGCCCCCTGAGCCCCCTGAGCCGCCTGCGCCTCACGAGTCCTGCCCCCCACGTTCCGTCCCCCGCCACGCCGCCCGACGGGGAGATCCGAGGAGAACCGACCTTGATCGAACGCTATTCCACCCCGGAGCTGGCCGGGCTCTGGACCGAGGAGCACAAGTACGCCACCTGGACGCGCGTCGAGGTACTGGCGACGACGGCCCAGGCCGAGCTCGGCATCGTGGACCAGGGCAGCCTGGCCGACATCCGCCGCGCCCCCGTCCCCGCCGTCGCACGGGTCCGCGAGCTGGAACGCACCCGCGACCACGAGATCCTCGCGTTCCTCGCGGCCTACACGGAGCCGATGCCGGCCGCCTCCGCCCGGTGGGTGCACCACGGGATGACGAGCTACGACCTCGTCGACACCGCCCTCGGACACCTCCTGGCCCGCTCGTGCGACCACGTGCTGAACGCCGCCCGGACGTTCGCCGGACTGCTCGTGGAACGCGCCCTGGAGCACTGGGACACGGTGTGCATCGCCCGCACCCACGGCATCCACGCCGAGCCCACCACCTTCGGCCACAAGCTCGCCGTGCACGCCTTCGCCCTCCACCGCTGCATCGCCCGGCTGACCGCCGCCCGCGCCGCCGTGGCCGTCGGCACCATCTCCGGCCCCGTCGGCACGTACGCGCACATCTCCCCGTACGTGGAGGAGTGGGTCTGCGGGCAGCTCGGCCTCGGCGTCGAGTCGATGCCCACCCAGGTCGTGGCGCGCGACCGGCACGCCGAGCTGCTCTCCGCGCTCGCCGTGACGGGGGCCGTCGTCGAGCAGTTCGCCCTGGAGATGCGCATGCTGCAGCGCACCGAGGTCGGGGAGGTCGACGAGCCGCGCACCAGTGCCTACCAGGGGTCGAGCGCGATGCCGCACAAGCGGAACCCGACGACCAGCGAGCGGCTGTGCGGTCTCGCCCGGCTCCTGCGCTCCCACGCCGGGGCGGCCTACGAGAACGTCGCCCTGTGGCACGAGCGGGACCTGGCCCACTCCTCCGTGGAGCGGGTCATCCTGCCCGACAGCCTGACCGTGGCCCACTACCAGCTGGTCTCGGCCGCCGGACTGCTGCGCGGGCTGCGGGTGTTCCCGGAGCGCATGGCGCGCAACATCGACGTCACCCGGGGCCTGGTCTACAGCTCGGAGGTGTTCCTGGACCTCGTCGACGGGGGCCGGGACCGGGAGGAGGCCTACCGGCTGGTCCAGGCCGCCGCCACCGAGGCCTGGGAGCGCGGCACCGGCCTGGCCGACGGCCTCGGCTCCCGCGGTGTGGACGTCACCGCTGATCACATGGACCCGCGGCGCTTCCTCGGAAACCGCGACCACCTCAAATCCCGACTGGACGAACTGAGCAAGGAGCTGCAGCAGCATGTGGAAGTGTGAGCCCGTCGTCGGTGCCAGCCTCGACGTCGCCGAAGTCACCGCCCTGTACCGCGCGTCCACCCTCGGCGAGCGCCGCCCCGTCGAGGACGTCGAGCGGTTCACCCGGATGCTGGCCGGCGCCAACCTCGTGATCACGGCCCGCCTCGACGGGCGGCTGATCGGCATCGCGCGCTCGATCACCGACGGCTCGTACGTCACGTACCTGAGCGACATCGCCGTGGACGCCGAGTTCCAGCGCCGCGGCGTGGGCCGGGACCTGATCCGGGCCACCCGGGAGGCCGCGCCGCAGGCCAAGCTCGTGCTGCTCTCGGCCCCGGCCGCCGTCGCGTACTACCCACACCTCGGCTTCAGCCGCCACGAGTCCGCATGGACCCTCGATGCGCTCGGCTGAACCCGGGCCCCGCGGGACGGGACGGTCCGCCGGCCGCCCCGCCCCGATCCCGAACCGCCGTCGAATGACGTTCCGTAGGTGACGACAATGCAGCTGAAGACGCCCGGATTCGATGCCCAGGTCAAGGCGGCCGCCGAACGGGCCCGTGCCTGCGGCCTGGCCGCCGACGCGATACGGATAGCAGCCACCCTGGACGGGATGGTCCCCGAACGGATCGGCCGAGCGGCCATGGGGCTCGGAGAGCGCGTGTACACGGAGATCGCCGAGTCCCAGGTCGCGGGCTTCGCCCCGACCGGCGGCCCCGGAACCACGCCCGACGAGGGCGCCGGGGACCTGCTGGTGCTGACCGGGACCGGGCGGCTGCGCGTCGTCCCGGCCGGCACCCGGCCCGCCGGCCCCGAGGAGGCCGAGCCGCTCGGCACCCTCAAATGGCAGAACCGGCCGGAGTCCCTGGGCCGGCTGTGGGCGCTGGCCCAGGACGTCCAGCGGATCCAGTTCGAGGAGGTCCACCGCTGGCTGGCGCAGCAGGACGCCGATCGCGTCCGGGCGAGGATCGACGCCGTCGGCCACGCCCTGCTCCACATGGCCCCCGTACTGCTCTACGTCGGCGACCGCTTCTACAGCAACCTCGGCAAGTTCAGCAATCTGCCCGGCCGTTCGCTGGCCGCCGGGGCCGAGCGTTCCGTACTCACCGCACTCCGGGAGACCCCGGCCGCACGGTGGGCCCCCGAGGACGCCACCTTCGTCGTCTGCCTGCACGCGCTCATCAGCTCGGGCTCCCCGGTCCGGGCCGAGGAGTTCAACGGCGTACAGCTCACGCCCGACCTGCTCGCGGGCTTCCTCCGGGAACGCATCGAGACGTACGGCGCCCCGGTCCCGGATCCCGCCGGCCTGCCGACGGGCGCCGCCCTCGACGCCCTGGCCGCGGCCTGCGCCGCCGCCCGCGCCGAGCGGTTACGCGGCGGCGCCGTGTTCTACCGCGAGATCAACGGTGCCTCGCTGCACAAACGCGAGCGGATCATGGCCGAGCCCCTCGGCTGGGACGAGCTGCCGGCGCCGGTGGCGGGCCTGCTCTCCGACGCCGTGGGCCGCCCCTTCCCCGCGGCGGCCGCGCCCGAGAGCATCCGGGAGCATGCCGAGGAGGTCGTCGAGCGCCTCGTAGGGCTCGCCCCGACCGCCGGGTTCACCAGCGCGTACGAGGGGTTCCTGCACCGGTTCTTCGAGACGCTGGCCGGAGCCCTGGACTGCGACGTCGTGATGGGCCGCGGCCCCAAGAGCGTCGCCGTCCTGCACAGCGACCACCCGGCCGAGGACCGGATCGCCCTGGCCACCCGGGATTTCTACTGCTGCGTCGCACCGGGCGCCGCGTTCGCGCGGAAGTTCGCCGAGGACCGGGCCGCCCTCGCCCGCACCCTCTCCGCCTACAGCGCGCGGATGCGCTACAACACCTGGCACTACCTGCCGCACAGCATGTCGTGGACCGAGGAGACCCCGGGCCGCGAGGACTGGTTCTTCGCCCCGATGACGGCCGACATCACCAACTGGTCCGACCAGCACCACACCGGACACGTCACCTTCGGCGTCCGCCACGCCCTGCGCATCCCGCTCGGCATCGTGCTGGAGGGCGCGTACCGCCCCGGCCTCTACGACCTGCGGCTGCTGCGCACCTCGGGCGCCGAGTTCGAGCGGGCCGACCTGCGGGCGGCCATGGTGGCCGGGCGGATCCAGGCGCTGCTGCACCAGGCGGCCGCCGACCGGGGCCTGGAGGTCCGCGATTTCGACAACGGCTGGTACCGGGATTTCCATGGCGCCTGACCTGCCCGCCGCACCCGACCCGGCCGCACCGCGGTACTCCGACGTCCGCGCGCTCCGCGCGGCCTACGGGGACGGCAGCCTGCTGCCCTCGGAGCACCTGGCCGCCACCTTCCGCCTGCTCGACCGGTGGGAGCCCCGGATCGGCGCCTTCCTCACGCTCGCCCGCGAGCGCGCCACCACCGAGGCCGAGGCCGCGGACCGGCTCCTCGACCGGTACGGGAACGCCGTCTGGCGGGCCCGGCCACTGCTCGGCATGCCCGTCTCCGTCAAGGACCTCACCCCGACGGAGGGAATCCGCACCACCCGCGGCTCCCTGCTGCACGCCGACGCCGTGCCCGGCCGGGACGCCCCGGCAGTGGCCCGGCTGCGGGCGGCGGGCGCGATCGTCATCGGCAAGACCAACACCTCCGAAGGCGGCTGGAGCGCGGCCGGCGTGAACCGGCTGCAGGGCCCGACCCGCAATCCGTGGGACCCGGCCCTGACCCCCGGAGGCTCCAGCGCCGGCGCGGCCGCCTCGGTGGCCGTGGGCATCGGGGTCGGCGCCACCGGCACCGACGGCGCCGGGTCCATCCGCATCCCCGCCTCCTTCTGCGGGGTCGTCGGGTTCAAACCCTCGCTGGGCCGGATCCCGTACGTGCCCCAGAGCCCGGACGAGCTGTCCCATCTGGGGCCGCTGACCCGGAGCGTGGCCGACGCGGCCCTGCTCACCCAGGTGATGTCCGGCTACGACACCGCCGATCCGCTGTCCCACGGTGCATCCGGCGACCCGGCCGGGGATCCCGAGGAGGCGGCCGCGCGCATGCCCCGCCTGCGCATCGGCTGGATCCCCTCGCTCGGCGATCCCGCGCCGTCGCCCGCCCTCGCGGCCGTCGCCCGGCAGGCAGTGGAGGCGCTGGCGGCCCGGGGGCACGAGGTCGAGGAGATCCCGCCGCCGTTCGAGGACCCGTACGCGGCCCTGGAGACGATCCTGGCCGGCTGGGAGGCGGCCGCCCACCCCCGGGACCTCGACGAGGTCGCCGGCCTGCTCGACCCTGGCCGGCTCCGCGTCATCCGGTACGGGCGCACGCTCAGCGCCGCCCGGCTGGCCCGGGCGTACGAGGCGCGCGCCGTGCTGCGGGCCCGCAGCCAGGCCCTGATGGAGCGGTACGACCTGCTGGCCATGCCGACCGTGGCCATCGCCCCGTTCGCCGCCGACCGGCACGAGCCGCCCGACCCGGTCCCCAAGGGCGCCCTGTCCTGGCTGGCCTGGGCCCCCGAGGCCTACACCTTCAACCTGACCGGCCAGCCCGCCGTGTCCGTCCCGGCGGGACTCTCGCCCGAGGGCCTGCCCGTCGGCCTGCAACTGGTCGGCGGGCGGCGCGAGGACCTGCGGGTCCTGGCCGCCGCGTACCAGCTGGAGCAGGCACGCCCCTGGCACCACCACTACGCGGCGCTCTCGGCGCGATCACCGGAAGCGGAAGCGGAAGCGGAACCGGAAAGGGAATCGACATGACCGAGGCCATCACCGCCCGCGAAGCCGACGAGCGCCGCTACGCCCGCTTCGCCACCGGCAGCGTCGGCTTCGTCGAGCGCCACGGCCTGTGGAGCGCGGAGCGGCGGACCGCGGCGCAGGCCCTGGAGGAGACCCTGGCGGGTCTGGAGTTCGTACGGGTCGGCTTCGGCGATCCGCACGGGCTGATGCGCTCCAAGACCTTGACGGTCGAGGCCTTCCGCACGGCGCTGCGCAACGGCATCGACATGAGCCCGGGCCCCTTCGTCTTCGACACCGGGCACGCCGTGGGCGTCGACTTCTTCGCTCCCGGCGGCGGCATCGGCATACCCGAGCTGACCGGAGCCGGGGACTTCCTGATCGTCCCCGATCCGCTCACCTTCAAGGTGCTGCCGTACACCGAGGCGGCCACCGGCTGGGTCATCGCCGACGAGTACCTGCGCGACGGCACCGCCCACCCGCTGTCCAGCCGTGCCGTGCTGCGCCGCCAGTGCGACCGCGTCGCCGAGCGCGGCCTGCGGTACGTCGTCGGCCTGGAGGTGGAGTGGTACGTGACCCGGCTGACCGGCGCGGAGCACGGCCCGGGGGCCGCCGCGAGGGCCGCGGCGGCCGTCGGCGGATTCGGCGTCCAGGGCGAGCCGCCCGCCGTCGAACCGGTCAACGGCGGCTACCAGTTCAACCTCGACACCCTCACCGACGGGCTGATGCACCTCGTCACCCCGCTCGCGCGCGCCCTGCGCGAGCTCGGGCTGCCGCTGCGCACCGTCGAGCACGAATCGGGGCCGGGCCAGCTGGAGTTCACCTTCAGCCCGATGAACGGCCTCGACGCCGCCGACGCCATGCTGCTCTTCCGTACGGTCGCCAAGCAGATCTGCGCCCGCCTCGGCCACCACGCCTCCTTCATGGCGCTGCCCCGGCTGGAACGCTTCGACCCGAGCGGCTGGCACCTGCACCAGTCGCTGTTCGACACGGCGGCGGACCGCAACGCCTTCGTGCCGCCGTCGGGCGAGGGCGGTGCGCTGCTGTCGCGTGAGGGCCTCGGCTACGTGGCCGGCCTGCTCGAACACGCAGCGGACACCGCCCTGTTCTGCATTCCGACCGTCAACGGTTACCGGCGGCTCGACGAGCGGTTCTCGCTCTCCCCGGACCGGATCGTGTGGAGCGCCGAGAACCGGGGCGCCCTGGTCCGCGTCCTCGGCGGCCCGGGGGAGGAGTCCACGCACGTGGAGAACCGGATCGGCGAGCCCTGCGCCAACCCGTACCTCTACCTCGCCGCGCAGCTCGCCGCCGGTCTGGACGGCATCGAGCGCGGGCTGCGGCCGGGCGCCCTCGCCGAGGACCCGCACGCCCCGACGGCGGCCGCGCTGCCGCGCGACCTCGCGGAGGCGGTGGCGGCGATGGAGGGCAGCGCCCTGGTCCGCGACCTGCTGGGCAAGCCGCTCCAGGACTGCCTGGCGCAGCTCAAGCGGAGCGAGGTGGCCCGGTTCGGGGAGTGGCTGGCCGTCGCGGGCCCCGCCGGCCCCGGGGAGACCACCGCATGGGAGCACCGTGAGTACTTCGCCGCGTACTGACGAACAACCACACGAGGAGGACTGGTTGACGGTCTGCGTCGTCGGCTCGGGCCCGCGGGGGCTGTCCGTCCTGGAGCGGCTGGCGGCCAACGCGGACGAGCTGCTGCCGGCCGGGGTGCGACTGCGGGTCCACCTCGTCGACCCGCGCCCGGGCAGCGGCCGGGTGTGGCGCCCCGACCAGTCGCGGCACCTGCTGATGAACACGGTCGCCTCCCAGGTGACCCTGTTCACCGACGACAGCGTCACGATGGACGGCCCGGTGCGGCCCGGCCCCGACCTGGCCGCCTGGGCCGCCGACCCCGCCCTGCACGGCGGGGCCCGCCCGGCCGGGGAGGAAGTGCCGGGCCCCGACGGCTATCCGACCCGGGCCCTGTACGGGCGCTACCTGGAGTGGGTGCTGCGCACGGTGGTCGGGCGGGGACCGGCGGACATCCGTACGCACCCCGCGCGGGCCGTCCGGCTCGACGCGGACCCCGCCGCGCCGGGCCTCGACCGGGTGACCCTGGACGACGGCACGGTGCTGTCCGGGCTCGACGCGGTGGTCCTGGCCCAAGGGCACCTGCCGGTCTCCCCGACCCCCGCCGAGGCCGCCTTCGCGCGGTTCGCGGCCCGCCGCGGGCTCTGCTACCTGCCCCCCGGGAACCCGGCGGAGGTCCGGCTCGACGGGATCGCGCCCGGGGAGCCGGTCCTGCTGCGCGGCCTCGGACTCGCCTTCTTCGACCACATGGCCCTGCTGACCGAGGGCCGCGGCGGGGTGTACGAGGCCAAGGACGCCGGGCTGGTCTACCACCGCTCCGGGCGCGAGCCCGTGCTGTACGCCGGATCCCGCCGGGGCGTTCCCTACCAGGCCCGAGGGGAGAACCAGAAGGGCGCGCACGGCCGCCACCTGCCCCTCGTCCTCACCCCGGCGACGGTGGCCCGGCTGCGCCGGGGCCCGCGGCGGCCCCGTTTCCGGCGCGACATCTGGCCGCTGGTCTCCCAGGAGGTCGAGACCGTCTACTACGCGGCCCTGCTGCGGGCCGACGGCCGCCCCGAGGCCGCGGCGCGACTGCTCGAACGGAGCGCCGCCGGGCCCTGGACCCCGTACGACCGCGACCGGCTGCTCGACGCGCTGGGCGTACCGCCCGGGCGGCGCTGGGACTGGGAGCGCGTCGCCAGGCCCTGCGGGGAGCGCGTCTTCGCCGACCGCGCCGCGTTCACCGGCTGGCTGCTGGAGCACCTGCGCCGGGACGTCGCCGAGGCGGCAGCGGGGAACGTCGACGGCCCGTACAAGGCGGCCCTCGACGTACTGCGCGACCTGCGCAACGAGGTGCGGCTGCTGGTCGACCACGGCGGGATATCCGGCGCGGACTACCGCGACGAACTGGCCGCCCGCTACGGGCCCTTGAACGCCCACCTGTCGATCGGACCGCCGCCGCGCCGGATCCGGGAGGCGATCGCGCTGATCGAGGCCGGTGTGCTCACCGTCCTCGGCCCGGGGGCGGAGTTCGGCGCGGACGAGACCGCGGGCCGCTTCACCGCCCGCTCGCCCCGCGTCGGGGGGGACGCGGTGCACGCGCGGGCGTTCATCGAGGCGCGGCTGCCCGAGCCCGATGTGGCGCGCACCGAGGACCCGTTGCTCGGGTACCTGTACGCCACCGGCCAGTGCGTCCCGTACGTGATCGGCGACGGGCGCGGCCCGTACCGGACCGGCGGCATCGCGGTCACCGGGCGCCCGTACCACCTCGTCGACGCGGCCGGCGCCGCGCACGAGCGGCGCTTCGCGTACGGCGTGCCGACCGAGGGCGTGCACTGGGTGACGGCCGCCGGGGCCCGGCCGGGCGTCGACTCGGTGATCCTCGGCGACTCCGACGCGATGGCCCGCGCCGTCCTCGGCCTCGCCCGCGGGGCGGACCGCCGCCAGGACACGCTGACGAGGAGCGCCACCTGATGGACCGCCCGGGCACGACCCCCGACACCGGCCTCCTCTCACCGGTGAGGGCCGCCGCCGCCACCGAGGCGGCCCTCACCGACACCGCCTGGGCCCAGGCGATGCTCGACGCCGAGGCCGCCCTGGCCCGGGCCCAGTCCCGGCTGGGTACGGTGCCCCCCGGGGCCGCCGAGACGATCACGGCGTGCGCCCGGGCCGGGGCGATCGACCTGCCCGCGCTGGCCGTACGGGCGCGCGGCGCCGGCAACCCGGTCGTCGCCCTGGTCGAGGAGTTCACGGCGGTGGTCGCCGCTGCGGACCCCGCGGCGGCGGAGTACGTGCACCGCGGCTCCACCAGCCAGGACGTCCTCGACACCGGCGCGATGCTGGTGACGGCCCGCGCGCTGCGCCTCGTACGGGACGAACTCGACCGGACGGCGGCGGCCCTGGCCCGGCTGGCCGACGCGCACCGGAACACTCCGGCGGTGGCCCGCACCCTCGGCCAGCACGCCGTCCCCACCACGTTCGGCCTCAAGGCGGCGGGCTGGCTCGTCGCGGTGGTCGACGTACGGCGCCGGGTCGGGACGCTGCTCGACGGGGGGCTGCCGGTGCAGCTCGGCGGGGCGGCGGGCACGCTCGCCGGCTATCTGGAGTACGCGCGGCCGGTGCCCGCCCGAGCGGAGGCGGACGGGGACGGGGGTGCGTACGCCGGGGAGCTGATCGCCCTCTTCGCCGCCGAGGCGGGGCTCGCGGAGCCCGTTCTGCCCTGGCACACCCTGCGCACGCCGATCGGCGACACGGGCGCCGTCCTCGGGCATGCCGCGGCGGCGCTCGGTAAGTTCGCCACCGATGTGCAGACCCTGGCCCGCACCGAGCTCGCCGAGGTGGCCGAACCCGCCGGGGCCGGCCGCGGGGTCTCCTCCGCCATGCCGCAGAAGCGCAACCCGGTGCTCGCCGCGATGATCCGCTCCGCCGCCCTGCAGGTGCCCTCGCTGGTCCTCACGCTGACCCACTGCGCGGCCGCCGCCGAGGACGAGCGGCCCGCCGGGGCCTGGCACGGCGAATGGCAGCCGCTGCGCGAGGCGCTGCGGCTGGTGGGCGGGGCCGCGTGCACCGCGGCGGAGCTGGCCGAGGGGCTGGAGGCGTACCCGGAGCGGATGGCGGCCAACCTGCGGCTCACCGGCGGGGCGGTGGTCACCGAGCGGCTGGCCGCCGCGCTGGCCCCCGTACTCGGCAAGGCGGGTGCGAAAGGGCTGGTCAGCCGGGTGGCCGTGGAGTCCGCCGGGAGTGCGGACCCCCTCGTGGACCGGCTCCTCGCGCAGGCGCCCGAACTGGCCGAGGAGTTCACCGCGGAGCAGCTGGAACGGCTGCTCGAACCGGCCGAGTACACCGGCGCCGCCGAGGCGCTGATCGAGCGGGCTCTCGCGTACCACCGCGGCAGCACCCGCACCACCGCATGACTTCCGCGCGGCGATGGCCCGTGGCGGATCTTCCGAAGGGATGCGAACAGTGATCGTTGCGATGGACGGACCCGACGGCGCGGGCAAGAGCACGCAGGTCAAGCGGGTGCAGAGCTGGGCCGAGGGCCAGGGCCTGTCGTTCCGCGTCGTCGGCAAGTGGCAGGTGTTCGAGGAGTCGCAGGTGCCGCAGGCCCGCTTCCTGCGCGGCACCACCCTCGACGAACTGCGGGTCTGCATCGCCGAGATGCCGAACCCGGCCCGGATGCTCTTCCTCGGCTGGCTGAACACCCTGGCCGCCGAGCGGGCCCGCGCCGCCGACGCGGACCTCGTCGTCCTCGACGGCTACTGGGTCAAGCACGCGGCCACCGAACTGCTGGCGGGCTGTCCCGAGGAGCTGGTGGACGCGATCGTGCACGCCATGGCCCCGGTGGACAGCGTCGTCTTCTTCGACGTCACCCCCGAGGAGGCACTGCGCCGCAAGAAGGGCGACATCACCCCGTACGAATGCGGCCGGGACCCGCAGTGCCGGCCGGAGAGCTTCCTGAGGCACCAGGCCGCCGTCCGGGACGTCATGCTCGACTGGGCGGCCCGCCGCGGCTGGGACGTCGTACGGGCGAACACCGCCGAGGCGGCGGCGCAGCAGCTGCGCAAACTGCTGGCGCCCAAGCTGGGCGTCGAGGTCAACCCGCGCCCCACGGTGGGCGAACCCCGCCCCGCCGTCGTCGACGCCCCGGCGGGCCACTGATGCTGCGCGACGGACGGAGCCTGAGACGCGGCCTGGCGGCCGCACTGTTCGTCCGCTACCTCGGGGCGGGCAGCTGGGCCCCTCTCCAAGTCCTGTTCTTCGTCAGGTCCGTGGGTCTGTCCACGGGCAACGTGGTCATGGGGCTGACGGCGGCCGGGCTCGCGGGCCTGGTCGCCGGGCCGGTCGTCGGCCGGCTCGCCGACCGGTTCGGGCCGCGCGAGGTGGGCATCGCCGGACTGATCGCCCAGGCGGCCGCCGCGGGCGCGCTGCTGCTGGTGGAGGGCATGACCGGGTTCCTCGTGGTGATCACCCTGATCGCCCTGGGGCGCGGCGCCTTCCCCGCGATCAGCGGGGCGCTGATCGCGTACGTCGGCGGTGAGGACCGGGTCGCGTACCGGGCGCGGATCTACTCCCTCCAGAACCTCGCGATGGTTTCCGGTTCCCTCCTCGGCGGCCTGGCGCTGCAGGCCGACACCCGGACCGCGTACGTGATCGCGATCTGCGCCGACGTCGTCTCGTACCTCGTCGCGGCGGTGCTGGTGGCCCGGCTGCCGCACCTGCCGCCTATCCCGAGGGAGCCGGGGAGCGGTCGGCACTACGCGCTCACCGACCGCCCGTTCCTCGCGGTCAGCGTGCTCGCGGGCACCCTCGTCATGTTCGACGTCTTCATGACGGTGCTGATGCCGGTGTGGATCGCCGAGTACACGAAGGCGCCCCGCTGGACGGTGTCGTTGGTCTTCGCGCTGAGCTGCGCGCTGGTGGTCCTGCTCCAGACCAAGGTCGCCAAGGGGGTCGAGACCCCGCGGGACGGGGCGCTGGCCATGCGGCGCAGCGGTCCCGTCATCGCGCTGGCGATGGGGCTCGTCTTCGCCGCCGCGCACGTGCCGATGTACGCGGCGATGGGGCTGATCCTGATCGGCACGGCGGCGCTGACCTTCGGGGAGATGCTGTTCACGGCGGGGGAGTACGCGCTGTCGTTCGGGCTGGCCCCCGAGCACGCGCAGGGCGAGTACCAGGGCGTGTTCTCCGTCGGGGTCGGCATCGGCGGTGCCGTGGCGCCGACCGTGCTGAACGCGCTCTGCCTGAGCGCGGGCCCGCTGGGGTGGGCGGTGCTCGTCACGCTCATCGTCGCGGCCGGGGCGGCGGTGCCGCCGGTGGCGGCGATCGCGGAGCGCGGGCGTGACCAGCGGGAACGGGAGAGGGAGCGGGAGCCCAGACCGGCCGGGTGAGCGTCGCGGCCGGCCTGGGCCCGTCTTCGGGGCGCGGCGGGGGCTACCGGCCGCGCGCGTCCACCAGTTGCGCCACCCGCGACTCGATGCCGGGGTCGTGGGAGGCGAACTCCTCGCGCCGCGCCTTCTCCTCGGCGCGTACGCGTTCCAGGACCGGCCCGGTCCACGGGGCGTCGAGGACCACGCCCCACAGGGGCTGGAGCCGGGCGGCCCGGGACACCTTGGCCTGGAAGGCGTCGCAGCTCAGGTCCACGCGGTGGTAGCCGTGGTCCGCCGCGTACTTCACCGCCTCGTAGTAGGTGAGGTTGAAGTAGAGCTTGGCCTCGCGGGCGATGGAGTCGTCCAGGCCGTGCGAGCGGGCGTACATGGTGTCCCCCCAGAAGAAGTACTGGGTGAAGCCCACCATCCGGTCGCCCTGGTAGGCGCCCAGGATCCGGCAGTTGTCGTCGAACAGCCCGGCCTGCTGGGCGAAGCGCTCCGACTCGCTCGCGTCGGTGACGGGGTGCCCGTACCGGATGAGCACCTGCGCGGAGAGCGGGCCGAGCAGGTGGTGGCACTCGGAGAGCCGCTTGACCTCGGTGCGGCAGCCGGCGTCGGTGTAGCGGCGCATCTCCCGGCGGATGGAGGTGAACTGGTGCGAGGTGAACCGTCTGCGGTAACCCTCCAGGCCGTCGGGGTCGACGGGCAGGACGGCGGTCGCGTCCATCATCACCACCTGGTCCCGGGGGCCCAGGTGCGGCAGGAGCCGTTCCACCGACTCGTCGGTGAGGTAGAGCAGCGCCGCGAGGCCGCCGCCGTCGGCGCCCAGCGCGCGGAACCGGTCCAGTACGGTCCGCACGCCCGCCGCGGCGACCGGTCCGGCGGTGCCGGGGGCGACGATCACCTCGCTGGTGTAGCCGAGGCGGGTGCCGCCGAGGAGCAGCGGGCGCTCGGGCGTCGCCGGCTCGGCGGCGCCGGGGAACAGGACGGCGGGATCGTAGAAGTGCGGGACCTTCCCCGTGAAGCGGTGGGTGGGGAGCCCGACCGTGTACGAGCCGCCGGAGGCGGCGACCAGGTGGCGGGAGCCGGCGTCGGCCAGCTCCTCGCCGTAGAGCAGCCAGCGGTGGGTCGAGTAGAGGGCGGCGTCACCCGCGAGGGCGTTCCACCGGTCGGCTTCCGCGTCCCGTATCGAGGTGAGCTCGACGAGCTCGGGGCGCTGCGAGCCGTTCACTCCGTCGCCCGTGCCCCGCGTCCCGCCGTTGCCCGCGCCGTCCGTCCCCGCCGTCCCTGCCGTCGTCACGCTGTGCGTCCTTCCCGGTCGTGATCGAGTGCGCCGGTCACGCTAGCCACCTTCACCCGCCCGTGCGGTCGAGGACACGAAAGTCGGCCATCCCGGCGTCGATCCGCAGATAGGCCAGCCGGGCGGCCGTCGCACCCCGGCTCGCGTACATGGCGACGGCGGCGGTGGTGAGCTCCTCGGGGTCGGCCTGCGGGTCGGTCTCCAGGTGGTCCGAGACCGTGGTCTGGACGAGGTCCGAGTCGGCGTCCACCGCCATCCGCTCGGTCAGCGTGACCGTCAGTCCGTAGCCGTTCTCCGCGGCCCAGGCCCGCAGCTCGCCGTCGGTGACGAGCCGCTCGTCCGCCTGGAGGAGGAGCGCGGTCAGATGGGCCGTGCCGTCCGCGGCCAGGTGCCGGGGGAGTCCGGCGAGGACCCGGCGCCCGACGCCGAACCCGTCCTCGCCGCCGTCGTGGGCGGCCTCCTCGCCCGGGGCCGCGAGGGTGGGCAGGAAGGGGATGTTCGCGATGACGTGGTCGTACGGCCGCGCCCCGGCCGGGAGCGGCTCGTACAGGTCGCCCACGAGGACCTCGATCCGGTCGGCCACCCCGTTGATCTCCGCGTTGAGCCGGGCCACTTCGGCGGTCTCGGGCAGCAGCTCCACCAGCGTGGCCCGGGCGCCGCCGCGGGCGGCCACCAGCCCCTGGAACCCCGGCCCGGAGCACAGGTCGAGCACCCGCGCCCCCGCCCGGAAACCGGTCCGCCTGGCCAGCGCGACGGAGTCCCGGCCGAAGTAGTGGCGGACGGGGAAGGGGCTCGGCGGCTCCGCGAAAAGCCACACCCCGGCGGAGCGGAACAGGCTGACGTCGAGCAGCCGGACCTCGCCCCCGCTCCGGTGCGCGACCCCGCTCTCGACCAGGGCCGGCAGCGCCCCGGCGAGGGCGGGCGGCAGCCGGTCCGCCGCCGCGGGCTCCCCGAGCAGCAGGAACCCGGCGAGGGCGCGCAGCTCCCCGTCGAGGCCGCGGGCGCCGGCGGCCCACTGGCGGCGGTCCACCGAGTCCCCGGGGAAGTCGGCCAGGAACTCGGCCAGTCCGAGCCGTTCGAGCTCGGCGACGACCCGGGTCACCGGACCGCCCCGGCGTCGGTGTCGGCCCCCGCCCCGGCCCCGGCCCCGGCCCCGTGCCGCGCCGGGAGTCCGATCCAGGTGCGGAGCATCAGCCGCCCGCCGTCCACCGGCCCGTCCTCGTCGAACGCGGTCCGGCCGTGCACGATCGACCGGTTGTCGATGAAGATCATCTCGCCCGGTGCCAGCCGCCCGTGCGTCTGCAGGTCGCGCCGCTCCAGCAGCGAGTCCAGCAGGTCCAGCGCCTTGACCTGCTCGGGCGTCAGCGCCGGAACGTGCGCGTGCCGGTGCCCGATCTCGATGTAGTCCCGCAGGTAGTACATGCGCTCCCGGCCGTCCGTGAACTCCAGTACGGGCCGCTCGGTCGTGAGCGGCACCCCCGGCGTGTCGTCCCGGGTGTCGAAGTGGACCGGCAGCCGCAGCGCCGCCAGCTCCTCGGGGTGACCCCTGAGGATCTCCAGCAGATCGCTGACGTGCACGGTGACGAGGGCCCCGCCGCTGGAGGCCTGTCGAACGCAGAACAGCGTGAAAATGTCCGGAAGCCGCCCCGGCCGGTGCGCCGCGTCCGTGTGCAGGCTGCCGCCCTGCCGACTGTCCGAGTAGCGGCCGGTCGCGCCCTCGCCGAGCCGCACCCCCCGGTCCCGTACGTCCCGCAGCAGCGCTCCCGCGCCGTCCTGCGGCAGCAGCTCCCCGGCCAGCCGGGAGACCGCGACCGTGAACCGGCGCGCCTGCTCCTCGCTCAGGTGGTCCAGGCCGCTCAGCACGAAGTAGCCGGGACGGGCGTCGAGGTGGCGCCGTACGTGGCCGCCGAGGGTCTCCCCGAACTCCCGGTACCAGTCCGCGCGTACGTCCTCTTCCCCGTCCTCGGCGACGGCCGTCGCGAGCGCGCGGTCGACGGGGTGGCGGACGGTCGAGAACGGATCGTTGCTGTTCATCTCAGATCAGACTCCCAAGGCCTGGCTGCCGAGGCGTTCCGGGACCAGCCCCGAACCCCGCAACCACACGGCTATCTCTTCCGCGCACGTTCCGACCCCCGACACCCCGCTGCCCTCGACGGCCCGCAGCACCGCCCCGGCCGCCGCCGCGCGGCTCCCGCCCAGGGCCAGGACCTGCGTGACGATGTTGTCGAGGACGACCGGACTGCGTACGTCCAGCGCGCAGTTGTACGTCACCCCCGGCTCGGGCGCCAGCTCCAGGGCGGTGATCCGGCCGGGTGCCCCGCCCGCCGCCGGCTCGATGAACAGGCGGGCCTCCATGCAGTGCGCGTCCCGGTCGACGCGGATGCGGCCGGGGGCGGGCAGCGTGCCCCGGGCCAGCTCCATCTGGAGGGCCACCACGTCCAGGCCGGTCTGCGCCTCGCACATCCGGTAGGCCAGCGGCAGCCGCCCGTTGACCTCCAGGAACCAGTGGCGCCGGCCTCCGGCGCCCGCGCCGGATCCCGAGCCGACGATGAACTCGACCGTCGCCACGCCGCGTAACCCCATCCCGGTGACGAGCCGGGCCGTGTCCGCGCGCATCCGCTCGACCAGCTCCGGGGCCACGCTCCGGACGGGCGAGGCCTCCAGCAGCTTCATGCTGCCGTCGACCAGCAGGCTCTCCCGCTCGCCGAGCGGGTGCACGGTCGCGGCCGCGTCGACGGCGACCGTGACCCCGACCACCGCCCCGTGCTCCACGTACCGCTCGGCGTACCAGCCGTCGCCCCCATCGCCCCCGTCGTCCTCGTCCGCGCCGATCAGCGCGAGCGCCCGCTCCGCCTCCGACTCCGTCCGCACGATGCGTACGCCCAGGCCGCCGCACCCGGTGACCGGCTTGAGGATGACCGGCAGGCCGATGTCCGCCACCAGCTTGGCGATCCGCTCGTGCCCGGTCGCGTGCGGCAGCACGGGCAGGCCCAGCCGGTCGGCGGTGGCGACCGCGTGGTCCTTGTCGCGGGCCGCCGCGAGCACCTCCGCCGTCGGCCCGACGAAGGCGATGCCCGCCGCGGCCAGCCGCCCGGGCAGCTCCGGGTCCTCGGCCAGCGCCCCGTAGCCCGGGTAGACGGCGGCGGCGCCGCAGCGCCGCGCCGCCTCGACGATCCGGCCCACGTGGTCGTACGTCTCCGCGAGCCCGTCGCCTTCGAGGTACTCGCACCCGTCCGCGGCGAGCGCGTGGAGGCGCTGGGGGTCCGATGAGGCGACGACGGCGATCGGCGACCAGCCCAGCGTGCGGAAGGTGTCGACGGCCCGGGCCGCGATCGCACCGCGGTTGGCGATCAGGACTCTTCTCATGGCCTTCTCCCAGCACCTCTCGTGGCAATCGGTGGCTCGCGGTGGCTCTCGGTGGCTTCAGCGCTCGGGATGCGGCTGCCCGAGGGCCCGGTAGTGCGTGACCAGCCGCCGCCGGTCGTCGAGTACGTGGAAGGCCAGCGCCGGGGCCAGCTCGTAGTCCACGGCGGGCCGCCCCTCGAAGGGCAGCGGGACGGTCGAGGCGACCCCGGGCGCCACGAGCAGCGGACGCCCCGCGAACGTCGTGGCCGCGGCGACGTGCGCGTGACCGCACAGCAGGGCCACGACCTGCGGATGCCGTTCCAGCACCGCGGCGAGGCGCTCCTCGCCGAACTGCCGGACCCGGTCCACGTACGGGGTGTGCAGATCGACCGGCGGGTGGTGGAAGCAGACGAAGACGGGCAGCTCCCCGCCCGCGGCGGTCAGCGTCTCGTCCAGCCACCGCAGGGTCGGGTCGCCGAGCAGGCCCTCGTCGCTGCCCGGGATCGTCGAATCGCACAGCAGGAAGACGGCTCCGGGCGTCCGGACGACCTGGTTCAGCTCCCCGTCCTCGGGCGCGGCGTCGAGCAGGCCCGCGCGGAACGGGCCCCGCCGGTCGTGGTTGCCGGGCAGCACCAGCACCGGGTACGGCAGGTCGAACAACTTGCGGGCCTGCGCGTACTCGTCCGCCGTCGCGTGGTCGGCGATGTCACCGGTGACCAGGACGGCGTCGATGGGTCCGGGCATGTCGCGCAGGTGGTTCACGACCGTCAGCGCGCGCTGCGTGGCGCGCTCCGAGAGGTCCAGGTGCAGATCGCTGACATGGGCGATGACGGTGGTCGTCACGGCAGGTCTTCCTTCCGGGCTCGATTCGCCGCGGCCTGGAAACGGGCCCTGACCTCGGCGTTGGTGTGCGCCGAAGTTACCCGCGGGGGCGTGGGCCCACCCCTGCCGATGTGCAGCGCCACCAGATGCGGGCCGGGCCGCCCCTTGATCTCCCCCAGATGGGCGGTGACTTCTTCGGGCGTACGGCAGACCGCGGCCGTGCGGTAGCCGGCCGCGAGCGCCAACTCGTCCCAGCGCACCGCCGTGGTGCGGGTGCGCTGGCCGCCGGTGGAGTCGTAGGCGCCGTTGTCGAGCACGAAGTGGGTCAGGTTCGGCGGCCGCCGCTCGCCGACGAGCGCCAGCCCGCCGAGGTGCATGACCGCCGCGCCGTCGCCGTCGATGACCACGACGTCCCGGTCGGGACGGTTCAGCGCGGTGCCGAGGCCGAGGCCGATCGCGTGCCCCATCGAGCCCTGCATGTAGAAGTTGCGCGGGTCGTCGACGACGCCGAACAGCTCCCGGCTGATCATGCCGGTGGTGCTGTAGACCAGCGCGTCGCCCAGGTGCCCGGCGATGAGGGACACCGCGTCGCGGCGGTCCATCCGCGCGTCCGGGGCGGGCGCCGCCGCCGGGTGGGCGTCGACGGTCTTCGCGGGGACGAGGACGACGAAGGAGCGGTTCTCGCGCCGGGCCGCCTCCGCCCGGTCGAGGAGCCCGCCGAGGCTCTCCTCGGCGGGACCGAGGATGCCGTGGGCGACCCCGAGGGCCTCCAGCACGCCGATGGTCCCGGCGCCCATGGCCGCGTGGTGCGGTTCGTCGTCCTCGGCGCGGGGCCAGCCGCGCAGGCTGACGAAGAGCAGCAGCGGGATCTCGTACGCCATGGTGAGCGAGGTCAGCGGGTCGAGGAGGTTGCCGAGCCCCGAGTTCTGGGCCAGCACCACGGCCCGGGTCCCGCCCAGCTCGGCGCCGGCGGCCATGGAGAGCGCGATGCCCTCGTTGGGCGCCGGTACGTAGCCCTCCCGCCGCTCCAGCACCGCGAACGGGCCCTTGAGGAAGGAGCACGGCACCCCGCTGAAGAACCCGTACCCGCGGCGGTCCAGCTCCGCGCAGAAGAACTCGGCGCTGATCATGCGCTCCACTCCTCCCACCGGTTCACCTGCGTGAGGCCGAACAGCTCCTTCATCGGGGCGATGGTGTCCTCGACCCCGCCGGTGCCGCCCTGGAGCCGGATCTCGCCGAGGACGTCGCGCATCGCGGAGACCGAGGCGCGCAGCGCGTGGTTCGCGTAGATCACCATCGAGACGCCCGCCGCCTCGGCCTCGGCGAGGTCCCAGTGCGGGTAGGTGGTCGGTACGACGACCACGGGCGTGCGCGCCTGCCAGGCCTGGAGGAACTCCAGGATCTCGATCGGCGTGGACTTCTTGGAGTGCATCAGGATCGCGTCGGCCCCGGCGTCCGCGTACAGGTGCGCGCGGCGCAGCGCCTCGGCGAGCCCGGCCCCCGCGATCAGCGCCTCCACGCGGGCGACGACGGTGAAGTCGGCGGTGGTCCGGGCCCGTACGGCGGCTTGGATCCGGCCGGCGAACTCGCCCGCGTCCTCCAGGTTCTGGCCGCCGCCGAGGAAACTGTTCCGCTTGGGGAACACCTTGTCCTCCAGGCAGATGCCGCCGATGTCGGCCGCCTCGAACTGGCGGACCGTGCGGACGACGTTGATGTTGCCGCCGAAGCCGGTGTCGCAGTCCGCGAGCAGCGGCAGCCCGGTCGCCTGGTTCACGTGCGAGCAGGCGTCGAGCAGCTCGGACATGGTCAGCAGGCCGAGGTCGGGCAGGGCCCGGGAGGCGGAGATCTCGAAGCTCGAAGCCCACAGGCCGTCGAACCCGGCCTCCTCGACGAGCAGGGCGGTCAGCGCGTCCCGGGATCCGACGATCCGGGCCAGTGCCCTGCGTTCCAGCAGTTCGCGCAGTCGCGTCGCCTTCGACACTATGCCCCGGCCCTCTGCGCGAAACGGCCGTGGTGCGTACCCGCCACGTCCTCCCCCGCCGACTCGAACACGCAGTGCCAGTGGAAGGAGCCGGGCCGGGCGTGCTCGGCGTCGGTCGCGCCGAGCAGGCGGAACCCGGGGTGCAGGCGCAGCAGGTCGGCGGCGTCGACGTACAGGTGCGGGTGCACCTTGTCGTCGGTGGCCTCCGGCCGGCGGAAGGTGTTGGGGCTCACCTCGATGCCGTGCCCGTACTCGCCGTTGCGCTTGGAGAGCATCGTGGACTGGTAGATGCCGCCGGGGCGCAGGACGCGCCGGACCTCCTCGAGCACGCGGCCGAGCCCGGCCTCGTCGTTGTGGTAGACCACGTTGAAGGCGAGGACGTAGTCGAAGCTGTCGTCCGCGTACGGGAGCCGGCCGAAGTCGCCGATGTCGAGGGCGACCCGGACCCCGCGCTTCTCGCTCTCCTCGCGGGCCGCGCGTATCGCGGCCTCGCTGGCGTCGGTGCCGGAGCTGGCGAAGCCGGCCTCCGCGAACCAGAGGGCGTGCCGGCCCACGCCGCAGCCGAGGTCCAGTACGTCCTGCGCGCCGAGCTTGCGCAGTCGCGCGGCCTCGTCCACGACCCACGGGTGCGGCCGCGACCAGTCGCCTGTGCGCCCGCTGTCGGTGCGCCAGACCTCGTCCCAGTAGAGATGGGCTGTCATCGGATGACCTCACTCGTGATCACTTTTCAGGGGGCTTCGACGGGCTCCAGGAGGCCGGCTTCGAGCGATCCGTCCAGCAGCGGCCGCATCGCGTCGAGTGCGCTGTCGGTGGCGGCGAGCGCCTCCGACAGCGGCCGGCGCCCGTCGAATCCACGCAGCAGCCGCAGCCAGTCCGCGTGGGTGAGGTGGTCGATGACGAAGCGGATGCCGCCGTCGACCACGACGTACGAGGTGTTCGCGCCCTGTACGTCGTCGAGCACGAGGACGCCCTCGGCGAGGCGGAACACCGAGTCCTCCTCGATCCGTTGCCGTGGGAAGAGCTCCTGGACCTCGGGGCCCTCGAAGTCCGTGACGCGCAGTTCGTACGGGGCCGGGCCGTTCGGTGCGCGGCTGCCGGGGACGTCTACGGCCATCAGGTCGAGGATGCCCAGGTTGACCACGCGCAGGAGCAGCTCGACGTGGCCGGAGCCCTGGTCCCGCTCCAGCCGGCGCAGGGCGCGGTGCATGTTCGCGCCGTCGAGGTACTGGGCGGCTCGCGGGGAGGACAGGGCCTGCTCGACGAGCTCGTCGCCGCCTTGCGCGAGCATGCGGGTGAAGGTGCGGTGCGTGTGGCGCACGCCCTCGCCCTCGTAGAAGGCCAGCTTGGGCCGACTGATCACCTCGGCGGGCAGGATGTCCCGCACCGCCTCGCGGATCACCCGCTTGTCCCAGAACAGCCGCTTGCGGTAGGCGCGCGGCACGGTCGCGAGCAGCTCGATGATGCGGTGGTCGAGGAAGGGGACGCGGGCTTCGACGCCGTTGCCGGAGGCGGTGCGGTCCTCGACCCAGAAGTTGTACTGCTGCATGTCCCGGAACTTCCAGGCCAGGTAGGAGCCGTACGGGTCGTCCACCGCGCCGGGGGCGTACGCGCCGACGGCGTCGTCGCTGAGCAGCGGCAGGTCGGTGCCCTCCCACCAGACGGAGAGGGCGGACTGCGAGCCGAGGGCCTTGCGGCGGGCCATGGTGCGCAGGTTGCCCTCGAAGTCCTCCCAGTCGCCGCCGCCGGAGAGGGCCACGCTGTAGCCGCCGCTGAACTCGTCGGCGCCGGAGCCGAGCAGGATCGCCTTGAGCTCGGGGCGCTCGGCGCGGGCGAAGCGGTACATCTCGCTCTTGTAGAACTGCTCGGGGCCGCACAGCGGCGTCTCCATCAGCCAGAGCAGCCGCCGCCACTCGTCGGGGGAGGGGATCCGGTCGGCCCCGAAGGCGACCTGGTGGTTGGGCAGTCCCAGCAGGTCGGCGGTCTCGCGGGCGTACTGCGCGTCCTTGTTGACGACGGTGGCGCCGGTCAGCGCGGAGAAGGTGTGCAGTCCGGTGTGGGCGGCGAGGGAGGTGATGGCGGCGGAGTCCAGGCCCCCGCTGAGGAAGACCCCGATCTCGGCATCGGCGATCAGGCACTCCCGTACGGAGGAGGCGAGCAGATCGCCCATGCTCCGCACGAAGAAGCTCTCGGGCAGCCCGCCGGCCTCGGCCGGTGCGGGCAGCTCCCAGTACCGGTGGACGCGGGTGTCCCCGCCGCGCAGGCTGATGTCGACGATGGCCCCGGCGGGGACCTGATCGACGCCGACGAACCAGGTCATGGCCTCGTCGTGGCTCATCACGGGCGCGGAGCTGAGCCCCTGGTCGGCGAGGGCACGCGCCCAGTCCAGCTCACGCGGGCAGTCGGGGTGCGCGAAGAGCGCTTTGACCTCGGAGCCGAAGAGCACGGTGTCGCGGTTGCGGTGGATGAACAGCGGCTTGATGCCGAGCCGGTCGCGGGCGAGCAGCAGCCGTTGCTCCCGCAGATCGATGACGGCGATCCCGAACATCCCCCGCACGTCATCGAGGAAGGAGAGCCCCTTCTCCATGTACAGGTGGAGCAGCACTTCGCAGTCGGACTCGCTCCGGAAGGGGACCCGTCCCTCGAAGCCCTTCCGCAGCTCCCGGTGGTTGTAGATCTCGCCGTTCGCCGCGAGGATGACGTTCCCGTCCTCGCTGATGAACGGCTGCCGCCCGCCCTCGGGGTCGATCAGCGCGAGCCGCGTGAACGACATGCAGGCCGGCCCGGCGTGGTGGAACTGCATGTCATCCGGCCCGCGCGGCCGCAGCGCATGGGCCATGTCCCGGAGAATCGCGTCGGCGGACCCGGCGAGAGCGCTTCCGTCCGTGTGGGCGAATCCAGCAATTCCGCACATAAGCCTTCCGATTCCCCTGTGGCTGGTGACTGGAGCGGACATGCCACGCCCCCCCGACCGGGAGGCGTGGCATGGGGGTCGCTGCTAGCGGACAGCGGCGACGATGGTGCCCTGGTCGACCTTCTTGGCCTCCGGCTTGACGTAAACCTTCATCTGATTCACCTCCGCTCGGCGTCAGCGGTCACCTACTGCCGAACAGCATCCCCACCCCCGGTGTCCCCCCGGTGGCCCCCCAGTGGCGCCCCGGCGCCCCGGGTGGTGGTTCACGCGGGAAGCGGAGACACCTGGTCTAGCCAAGAGGCTAGAAACCAACAAATCAAGACTCCAGGAGACATGGAGTCTTGATTCGGGTAGACGTAACCTCGCTCGCCTGTCACGATGTGATCGTCGGAACGGCTTCGTTCAGGGGTGGAGACCATGCAGCTGCAGGACAGCGAGTACGTGTACGTGCCGGTGCCCCGGCAGTTCGTCCCGGAGGTTCAGGCCTACGTCGTTCAGCTCTCCGCCGAGGCGGCGGGCCGGGGGGACGCGGAAGAAAGGCCGACCGGCGAGACGCTGAGCGAACAGTGGACCGTCGAGGTCCTCCGGCGGCTGTCGCAGACCCGGCTCTCGTCCACGCAGAGCGTCGGCAAGTTGCTCGACGTCCTGGCCGAGCACCCCGGCGACTACGTCAGCACCACACGCCTCGTCGAACTCCTGGACATGGACCGCACCCAACTGCGCGGCGCCCTCTCCGCTTTCAGCCGGCACGTGAAGAAGCACTTCGACCGCCGGCCCTGGCCGATGACGTGGATCGAGCAGCTCAGCCCGAGCCCGGACTACAAGACGGAGTTCTTCTACACGGTCGACGCCACCGTCGCGCAGCACTGGCAGCAGGCCCGCGAGACGCCCTGACCGGCATCCCGCCCCGGGGAAACAGTCAGAGCCGGTGCCCCCGAAAGGACACCGGCTCTGATCTGATCTTACGAAGTCGGGGTGGCGGGATTTGAACCCACGACCTCTTCGTCCCGAACGAAGCGCGCTGCCAAGCTGCGCTACACCCCGATCGCCGCCTTGCAGCTGCTGCTGTCCTGGCGACATCGATTACTTTAGCGGACCCTCGGCCGGAGACGAAATCCGGTTTTCGCGAGGGGGTCGCCGGGGGTGCTACGCCTTCGGGGTCAGCGTCAGGAGGGTGGCTTCCGGGGGGCAGGCGAAGCGGACCGGGGTGTAGCGGTTCGTGCCGCAGCCCGCCGAGACGTGGAGGTACGCGCGGTGCCCGTTCGCCTCGTGCGTGGAGAGCCCCTTCACGCGCTGCGTGTCCAGGTCGCAGTTGGTGACGAGCGCCCCGTAGAAGGGGATGCACAGCTGCCCGCCGTGCGTGTGCCCGGCCAGGATCAGCGGGTACCGGTCGGCCGTGAAGGATTCCAGGACCCGCAGGTACGGGGCGTGCACGACGGCCATCGAGAAGTCGGCGTCCGCCTCCGGCCCGCCCGCGACCCGCTCGTACCGGTCGCGCTTGATGTGCGGGTCGTCGAGCCCGGTGAAGGCGAGCTCCAGTCCAGGTAGTTTCAGGCGGCCGCGCGTGTTGGTGAGGTTCACCCAGCCCGCCGCGTCGAAGGCGTCCCTCATCTCCTCCCACGGGTTGTGCACGGCGCCGACGACCGGCTTGTTGCCGTTCAGCCCGTGCCGGCCCTGGACCTTCTCGATCAGGTAGCGCCCGGGGTTGCGCAGCCGCGGCCCGTAGTAGTCGTTCGACCCGAAGACGTACACCCCGGGGAAGGACATCAGGGGGCCCAGGGCGTCCAGCACCTCCGGAACGCCCTCCGTGTCGGAGAGGTTGTCGCCCGTGTTCACCACGAAGTCCGGCCGCAGGCCGGCCAGCGACTGCAGCCAGGCGCGCTTCTTGTGCTGCCCGCCGACCATGTGGATGTCGGAGACCTGCAGGACGCGCAGCGGGCGCATCCCGGCCGGGAGCACCGGAACGGTGATCCGGCGCAGCCGGAACGACCGCGCCTCGAAACCGGCGGCATAAGCCACACCGGCGGCCCCCACCGCCGCGATCGACGCCGTGACCTTCAGGGGTACTCCGTAACGCGCACGCATGGCCCCATCGTCGCAGACGCGGAAAACCGGCGGGCGCCACTGCCCCTCCACCTGGCAGACTCGGGTCATGACCACGCTCAAGGCCAAGCTCCAGGAAGACCTCACCACCGCCATCAGGGCGCGCGACGAGCTGCACTCGTCCACGCTGCGCCTGACCCTCGCCGCCATCACCAAGGAGGAGGTCGCGGGCAAGGAAGCGCGTGTGCTCTCCGACGACGAGGTCCTCAAGGTGATCGCCAAGGAGGCGAAGAAGCGCCGCGAGGCCGCGGAGGCCTTCGCGCAGGGCGGTCGTCCCGAGCAGTCCGCGCGCGAGACGGCGGAGGGCGAGTTCCTCGACACCTACCTGCCCAAGCAGCTCAGCGACGAGGAGCTCGGCGCGATCGTGGCGCAGGCCGTCGAGGAGGCCAAGGCCGCGGGTGCCGAGGGGCCGCGGGCCATGGGCGCCGTCATGAAGATCGTGAACCCGAAGGTCGCCGGTCTGGCGGAGGGCGGCCGCGTCGCCGCCGCCGTCAAGAAGCACCTGTCCTGAGAGGACGCGCGCGCACGACAGAGGGCCCCGGCCGCGCGGTGCGCGGGCCGGGGCCCTCTGTCCTTCCGTCTGCCCGCTAGTCCTCGAGGCCGCCGATCACGCCGCCCGGGAACGGGTCGGTCGGGGTGTTGCCGCCCGTTGCACCGCCCGTGGCGCCACCCGTGGCGCCACCGGTCGCGCCGCCTGTCGCGCCGCCCGTGGCCCCCGCCGCCGTCTGGCCGCCGGGGCGGCCGCCGGGCTTGTTGTCGCCACCCGGCTTGCCGGGCTTGCCCGGCTTGTTCGGGTTCGGGTTCGGGGTGGTGGGCCGGCCGCCGCCCGCCGGCATGCCGGTCTCCGGCCCGAGGCCGACCGTGACGAAGTTCGCCGACTCCCGGCCGTCCAGCGCGCCCGAGACCGCCTGCTTCCAGATCGGGCCGGGCAGCCCGCCGCCGTAGACCTTGTCGTAGTACTGGCCGCCGATGGTGATGTTCTCCATCGAGACCTGCTTCGCACCGCCCGAGCCGACCCACGTCGCACCCGCCATGTTCGGCGTGTACCCGACGAACCAGGCGTTGTAGCGGCTGTCGGTGGTGCCGGTCTTGCCGGCGCTCTGCCGGTCGGTCAGACCCGCCGCCGTACCCGTACCGGAGTCGATCACGCCGAGCAGCAGCGTGTTGACGGTGTCGGCGGTCTTCTCGCTCATCACGCGGTCGCACTTCGACTTCGGCACGGCCAGCGCCTTGCCGTGCGCGTCGGTGATGGACTCGAGGGCGACCGGGGTGCAGTACACGCCGCGGTTGGCGAAGGTCGCGTACGCGTTCGCCATGGTCAGCGGGGACATGCCCTCGGTGCCGAGCGCGATCGCCGGGACCTCCGGCAGCTTCGTCCCGTCGGCCGGGATCACGCCGAGCCTGGTGGTCATCTCGGTCACGGGGCAGAGCCCGTTCTCGGAGATCATCTCCACGAAGTACGTGTTGACCGACTTGGCCATCGCGTCCTTCATCGCGTACGGGCCGACCTCGGACTCCGACTCGTTCTCCACCCGGTCGTGCGAGGTGTTGACCCACGGCTTGTCGCCGCAGGTCTGCACCGGACTCGGGTACTCCATGTCGTGCGGGGACTGGTACGTCTTGCCCGGCGCCACGCCCCGCTCCAGGGCCGCGGCCGCGACGAAGGGCTTGAAGGTCGAACCGGTCGGGAAGCCGAAGTTCGATCCGCCCATCCGCTTGTCGACCGAGAAGTTGATCTGCGTCTCGTTCTTCCCGAAGCCGTACGGCTTGGACTGGCCCATCCCGAGCACCCGGCCCGTACCCGGCTGCACCAGGGTGACGGCCGTGGCGACCTTGTCGTCCTGGTTGACGTGGTCCTTGATCGACTCGTTGACGGACTCCTGGGACTGCGGGTCCAGCGTCGTCCGCACCGTCAGGCCGCCCTGGTTCCAGAGCTTGGCCCGCTCCTCGCGGGTCTTGCCGAAGACCGGGTCGGTCAGGAAGGTGTTGCGCACGTAGTCGCAGAAGAAGCCCGCGCCCTTGACCGCGGTGATGCAGCCGTTCTTCGGCCGTGTCACCTTCAGCGTCACCGGCTTCTTCTTCGCCTCGTCCGCCTCGGCCTGCGAGATGTCCTTCATGTCGGCCATCCGCTGGAGGACGACGTTCCGGCGCTTCATCGCCTCCTGCGCGTCGTTCACCGGGTCGAACCGGCTCGGCGACTGCACCACGCCCGCCAGCAGCGCCGACTCGTCCAGGGTCAGGTCCTTGGCCGGCTTGCTGAAGTAGCGCTGAGCGGCGGATTCGATTCCGTATGCCTGCTGGCCGAAGTACGTGATGTTGAGGTAGTTCTCGAGGATCTTCTTCTTCCCGAGTTCCTCCTCGACCTGGATCGCGTACTTCAGCTCGCGGACCTTGCGGCCGAGGCTCTTCTCCTGGGCCTCGCGCACCTTGGTCTCGTCATCGCCGGCCTCTTCGACGAACACGTTCTTCACGTACTGCTGCGTGAGCGTGGAGGCGCCCTGTGCGGCTCCGCCCTCCTGGGCGTTGCGGTTGACCGCGCGCAGGATGCCCTTCGCGTCGACCGCGCCGTGCTCGTAGAAACGCGAGTCCTCGATCGCGACGATCGCCTTCTGCATGTACGGGGAGATGGCCGTCAGCGGCACCACCTGCCGGTCCCGCGAATAGACCGTGGCGATCAAGCCACCCTCGGCGTCCAGAATCGTCGTGCGCTGACTCAGCGGCGGTGTCTTGAGATTGGCCGGGATCTCGTCGAATCCCTCGACCGTTCCCTTGGCGGCGAGCCCCAGGGCGCCTGCGCCCGGGATCGCGATGCCGGCCAGCACAACTCCGGAGAGAACGGACACCCCGAGGAACTTGGCCGCCTGCTGCGGCCCCGTGAGCCCGGCGCCCGAGCGCTTCTTTCCCATGGAGGGCAGCCTACGTTCTCATTCGCCGGACACGCGCGAATGCCTTGGCCTAAGCTGTCCTCAACTGTCACAGCAGTGCGGTGCGACATCAACCCCTCGGCTTGATTTTCACCCTTCCCGAATGGGGTGGACTTACGTCCGAATCTCGCCCCTCACTCCGACGGTCGCCCGTCCACGGTCCGCCGATTCCACCCGAATTGCCGGAATGGTCGGGCATGTCGCCGGATCACTCCGTCGGGTGATCTGCCGCTTACCCATAGTCCGTTCGGACCATTCAAGATTGGGCCCGTCGGGGGTGTTGCACTGTGCCCGCCTTCCGTAACGTCCTCAACTGGCAGCGGTGAATATGCCGCTACCGCCGTGGGGGAGCCTCGATTCGGGAGAGGACGGCGCCGGGATGGGCTGGGTTACCGACTGGAGTGCGCAGGCAGCCTGCCGCACTACCGATCCGGATGAACTGTTCGTTCAAGGAGCGGCACAGAACAGGGCCAAGGCGGTGTGCACCGGATGTCCGGTGCGGACCGAGTGCCTGGCCGACGCGCTCGACAATCGTGTCGAGTTCGGAGTATGGGGCGGAATGACCGAGCGGGAGCGTCGCGCACTGCTGCGCCGGCGCCCCACCGTCACCTCGTGGCGACGGCTGCTCGAAACCGCCCGCACGGAGTACGAGCGCAGTACGGGCATCCTCACCGTGGATGTCGATGCGGACATGGCGGACATCGACGTCGCGTACGAGACGTACGCGGCAGCCGGGTAGGCCGTACGAACGGGTAGGCCTGCGAACGCCTATGCTCCGGCCGGCACCCCGGCCGCGAGTCGCTCTCCGATGGCCCGCAGCCCGGCGAGGTCGTGCACGTCGCCGGGCAGGGCGGCCACCTCGGCCACCGCGACCTCGGGGTGCAGCGAGGTGAAACGGTCGCGTGTGCGCTGTTCACGCGCGATCACCTGCATCCGCTCGGCATGCAGACGCAGCAGTCCCGCGGTGATCTCGTCCACGTCGGCGTCCACGTCGGCGTCCGTGGAGGCATCCACGGAGGCGTCGGCACCGGCGTCCGCCGCGTCGGCCCCTGCCCCGTCGGCTTCCGCGGCCGGGTCACGAAGTCCAGCATTCCCGGACTCCTGATCGACAATGCCGCCTTCTTCAAGATTCTCTGCGGCGGCCAACGCCCGCTCCGCGGACAGCTGGTCGGCGCCGCTGCCGTGCACCCGGTTCAGTACGAGCCCGGCCAGCGGCATGTCCTCCGCGGCCAGCCGCTGCACGAAGTACGCCGCCTCCCGCAGCGCGTCCGGCTCGGGCGCCGCGACCACGAGGAAGGCCGTGCCCGGAGCCTGGAGCAGCCGGAAGGTCGCGTCCGCGCGGGTGCGGAAGCCCCCGAACATCGTGTCCATCGCCGCCACGAACGTCTGTACGTCCTTCAGCAGCGAGGCGCCCATCAGCTTGCTCAGCGTGCCGGTCATCAGGGACATGCCGACGTTGAGGAACTTCATCCCCGCCCGGCCGCCCACCTTCGCCGGAGCCATCAGCACCCGGATGAACTTCCCGTCCAGGAAGGACCCCAGCCGCTTCGGCGCGTCGAGGAAGTCCAGCGCGGACCGGCTCGGCGGGGTGTCCACGACGATCAGGTCCCAGTCGTCGCGGGCCCGCAGCTGCCCCAGCTTCTCCATCGCCATGTACTCCTGCGTGCCGGCGAAGCCGGCCGACAGCGACTGGTAGAAGGGGTTGGCGAGGATGGCCTCCGCGCGCTCGGCGTCCGCGTGCCCCTCGACGATCTCGTCGAAGGTCCGCTTCATGTCCAGCATCATGGCGTGCAGTTCGCCGCCGTCCGCGCCCCCGACCCCCTTCACCCTGCGGGGGGTGTTGTCCAGCGAGTCGATCCCCATCGACTGCGCGAGCCGCCGCGCCGGGTCGATGGTCAGCACGACCACCTTCCGCCCGCGCTCCGCCGCCCGTACGCCGAGGGCCGCGGCGGTCGTGGTCTTGCCGACCCCGCCCGCGCCGCAGCAGACGATGATCCGCGTCCCGGGGTCGTCCAGCAGCCGGTCCACGGGCAGCCGCGGGGCCGCGTCCATGCGGGCGCCGGCCTTCGTTCCGGTCGTGACCTCGGTCATTCCTCGCCCGCCTGCTTCCGCAGCTCCGAGGCCAGCTCGTAGAGCCCGGCCAGATCCATTCCCGCGCCGAGCAGCGGGAGTTCGTACGTCGGCACGTCCAGCTGCTCCAGTACGGTCCGCTGCGCGCGCTCCAGCTCCACCCGGCTCGCGTGCTCGGCGGCCTGCGCGAGCAGCGGGTCCACCAGCCGCTCCGCGAGCCCGCCGCGGCGCGCGCCGCCCAGGCCCGCCCGGGACAGTGCCTTGGCCACGTCGGCCCGGCGCTCGCCGGCGGCGGCGCGCAGGGCGTCCTCGTCCAGGTGGTGCGGCCGCACCATGTTGACGACGACCCGGCCCACGGGCAGTCCGGCCTGCTCCAGCTCGGCGATCCCGTCGGCGGTCTCCTGGACGGGCATCTCCTCCAGCAGCGTGACCAGGTGGACGGCCGTCTCCGGGGACTTGAGCACCTTCATGACGGCCTGCGCCTGGTTGTGGATCGGCCCGAACCGGGCCAGCCCCGCCACCTCGTCGTTGACGTTCAGGAAGCGGGTGATCCGCCCGGTCGGCGGCGCGTCCATGATCACGTGGTCGTAGACGTACCGCCCGGTCTTGTCCTTGCGCCGGACCGCCTCGCACGCCTTGCCGGTCAGCAGGACGTCCCGCAGTCCGGGCGCGATGGTCGTCGCGAAGTCGATGGCGCCGAGCTTCTTGAGGGCGCGGCCGGCGGAGCCCAGCTTGTAGAACATCTGCAGGTAGTCGAGGAGCGCCCGCTCGGCGTCGATGGCCAGGGCGAAGACCTCCCCGCCGCCCGAGGCGACGGCGATCTTCCGCTCCTCGTACGGGAGCGCCTCGGCCCCGAAGAGCTGCGCGATCCCCTGCCTGCCCTCGACCTCGACCAGCAGCGTCCGTCTGCCCTCGCGCGCGAGGGCGAGCGCGAGTGCCGCGGCGACCGTGGTCTTTCCGGTTCCGCCCTTGCCGCTGACCACCTGGAGCCTGCTCACAGCGTCTGAGCCTAACCACTCGCCCCTCGGGCTGCGCATGAGCCCTCTGTCTCACGCGTTACGCTCGCCCCCATGACCAAGAAGTTCGAATACGCGACGGTCCCGCTGCTGGTCCACGCCACCAAGCAGATCCTGGACACCTGGGGCGAGGACGGCTGGGAGCTCGTCCAGGTCGTGCCCGGCCCCAACAACCCCGAGCAGCTCGTGGCCTACCTCAAGCGGGAGAAGGCATGAGCGGCGCTGTCGAGGCGAAGCTCGCCGAGCTCGGCCTGACCCTGCCGGACGTCGTCCCGCCGCTGGCCGCGTACCAGCCGGCCGTGCGCTCGGGCTCGTACGTCTTCACCGCGGGGCAGCTCCCGATGGTCCGGGGCAGCCTGCCGGTGACCGGCAAGGTCGGCGCCGAGGTCTCGCCGGAGCAGGCCAAGGAACTGGCCGCGGTCTGCGCGCTGAACGCCCTGGCCGCGGTGAAGTCCGTGATCGGTGACCTCGACAAGATCGAGCGCATCGTGAAGGTCGTCGGCTTCGTCGCCTCGGCCCCCGACTTCACGGGCCAGCCCGGCGTGCTGAACGGTGCGAGCGAGCTGCTGGGCGAGGTGCTCGGCGAGAAGGGCGTCCACGCCCGCAGCGCGGTCGGCGTGGCGGTCCTGCCGCTGGACGCCCCGGTCGAGGTCGAGCTCCAGGTCGAGGTTTCCGCTTCCTGACGCGCCGCGCCCCTTCCTGACGCGCCGTACCTCTTTTGACGCGCCACTCGCGCGCTTCGGCCCTGGCGGGCCCCACCGGCTTCGCGCCGCTGCGCCGGACTCCGTCCGGCGGCCCGCCGGGGCCGTTCGCGTCCGGCCCCGGCGGGCCGGCGTCCTCTTCCACCCGGTCCGACACCCGCCCGGGCCCGCTCCGGGGGGCTCTCGAACATCGGGCCGGATACCCGTAGCATCCCGACATGCCGAATGGTCAGCACGGTCAGCAGCAGCCCCCCGCCGGAGGCCAGTGGTACCCGCCGGAGTGGCCCGACCGCATCCGCGCGCTCATGGACGGTTCCCTCGTCCCGGTGGCACCCCGCCGGGCCGCCACCGTCATGCTGCTCCGCGACACCCCCGCCGGACCCGCCGTGCACATGCTGCGCCGCAAGGCCTCCATGGCCTTCGCGGGCGGCGCGTACGCCTACCCCGGCGGTGGGGTCGACCCCCGCGACGAGGACCACCTCGTCGGCTGGGCCGGTCCGAGCCGGGACGACTGGGCCGCCCGCCTCGCCACCGACCCCCGCACCGCCCAGGCGATCGTCTGCGGCGCCGTGCGCGAGACCTTCGAGGAGGCCGGCGTCCTGCTCGCCGGCGAGTCCCCCGACACGGTCGTGGGCGACACGACCGGCGACGACTGGGAGGCCGATCGGGTGGCCCTCGTCGCCCGCGAGCTCAGCTTCGCCGAGTTCCTCGACCGCCGGGGCCTGCTCCTGCGCTCCGACCTGCTCGGCGCCTGGGCCCGCTGGATCACCCCGGAGTTCGAGCCCCGCCGCTACGACACCTGGTTCTTCGTCGCCGCCCTCCCGGAGGGGCAGCGCACCCGCAACGCCTCCACCGAGGCCGACCGGACCGTCTGGATCCGTCCCGCGGACGCCGCCTCCGGGTACGACAAGGGCGAGCTGCTGATGATGCCGCCCACCATCTCCACGCTGCGCTCCCTGGAGCCGTACGGGAGCGCGGTGGACGCCCTCGCCGCGGCCACCGCCCAGGACCTGACCCCCGTACTGGCCGAGGCCACGCTGGAGAACGGGGAACTGGTGCTCAGCTGGCCCGGCCACGACGAGTTCACCAAGCACGTCCGACTCGGAGGCACCCCGTGACGAATGCGTCCGCTCTGCCCGGACAGCCCCGCGGAATCGTCACTTCGGGGCCCGCCACCGCCCGCGCGGTCAACATCCTGGCGCCCAACGCCTCCGCGATGACCCTGGACGGCACCAACACCTGGCTCGTCTCGGAGCCCGGTTCCGCGGAAGCCGTCGTCATCGACCCCGGCCCGCTGGACGAGGCCCACCTGCGGGCCGTCGTGGCGGCCGCCGAGCAGGCCGGCAAGCGGATCGCGCTGACCCTCCTCACCCACGGCCACCCCGACCACGCCGAGGGCGCGGGCCGGTTCGCCGAGCTGACCCGTACGAAGGTCCGCGCGCTGGACCCGGCCCTGCGTCTCGGCGGCGAAGGGCTCGGAGCCGGGGACGTGATCCGCACGGGCGGCCTGGAACTGCGCGTGGTCCCGACCCCCGGCCACACCGCCGACTCGCTCTGCTTCCACCTGCCCGCCGACCGCGCCGTCCTGACCGGGGACACGATCCTCGGCCGCGGCACCACCGTCGTGGCCCACCCCGACGGCCGCCTCGGCGACTACCTGGACTCGCTGCGCCGGCTGCGCTCGCTGACGGTCGACGACGGCGTGCACACGGTGCTCCCGGGCCACGGGCCGGTCCTGGACGACGCACAGGGAGCGGTGGAGTTCTACCTCGCCCACCGCGCGCACCGGCTCGCCCAGGTCGAGACCGCCGTGGAGGACGGGTACACGAGCCCGGAGGCGGTGGTCGCCCACGTCTACGCGGACGTGGACCGCTCGCTGTGGCCGGCCGCGGAATGGTCCGTACGGGCGCAGCTGGAGTACCTTCAAGATCACGGACTGATCCCCGGGGGACCCGAATGAACACGCTCTTCCTGCTGCTCGCGCTCATCGCCACGGCCTCGTGGATCACCTCGTCGGTGACCCTGCGCATGAAGGCACTGGAGCGCCGCTCGGAGCGGCTGGAGCGCCGGCTGGGCCTGCTCCTGGACCACTTCGGCATCGAGGAGCCGGAGCCGGCGGGGCTGGACGAGGTACGGGCGCTCGTGCGCGACGGCCGCACCGTGGAGGCCATCAAGGTCTACCGGCGGATCACCGGGGCCGGTCTGCTGGAGGCGAAGCAGGCGGTCGAGGCCCTGACCGAGGTCTGACCGCCGTACGCGCCGAGGTCCGGCCGCCGTACCCGGAGACGGCAGAGGGGCCCCGCCCGACCGGGCAGGACCCCTCCACGCACATCCGGAGCGCGGTCAGCGCGACCGCTTGGCCAGCCGCTCCACGTCCAGCAGGATGACCGCGCGGGCCTCCAGGCGGAGCCAGCCGCGGCCCGCGAAGTCCGCGAGGGCCTTGTTGACCGTCTCGCGGGAGGCGCCCACCAGCTGGGCCAGCTCTTCCTGCGTCAGGTCGTGCACGACGTGGATGCCTTCCTCGGACTGCACGCCGAAGCGGCGCGACAGGTCCAGGAGGGCGCGGGCGACGCGGCCCGGGACGTCGGAGAAGACCAGGTCGGACATCTGGTCGTTGGTCTTGCGCAGGCGCCGTGCCACCGCGCGCAGCAGCGCGGTCGCGACCTCGGGCCGGGCGTTGAGCCAGGGCTGGAGGTCGCCGTGGCCGAGGCCGAGGAGCTTGACCTCGGTCAGGGCGGTGGCGGTGGCGGTACGCGGGCCGGGGTCGAACAGCGACAGCTCGCCGATCAGCTCGCCGGGGCCGAGGACGGCCAGCATGTTCTCGCGACCGTCGGGGGAGGTGCGGTGCAGCTTCACCTTGCCCTCGGTCACGACATACAGCCGGTCGCCGGGGTCGCCCTCGTGGAACAGGGCGTCACCGCGTGCGAGGGTCACCTCGCCCATGGAGGCGCGGAGCTCCGCGGCCTGCTCATCATCGAGCGCCGCGAAGAGCGGGGCGCGCCGCAGAACGTCGTCCACGAGTGTCTCTCCTATGTCGACCGGCTCAGGGGGACCTGGTCCCCCATTTTGCCGGACGGCTCAAACAGTGCGATCAATCACTACCAAGGATGCCGGACGTACGCGTGTGCTGTGCGGTGAGAGGCCAATCAGAGTGGTGTTACCTGAGGTCCAGACGGGTGTCGGCGCCCGGCCTTAGGCTGGCCGGGTGTCCAACAAGCCGGTGAGAGCACAGGCCAAGGGGTCCGCAGGAGTGACGGGCGGCCCTAATTCAGCTGTGGGCGAACAAGCCCCCGAGAAGACGCCCGGGAAGCGCCGGACGGCCCAACCGAGCCCCCAGGGCAAAGGTTCGGCCAAGAAACCGGAATCGCATCTGGCGATGGTGCGCCGGGCCCGCCGCATCAACCGCGAGCTGGCCGAGATCTATCCGTACGCCCATCCCGAGCTCGACTTCCGGAACCCCTTCGAACTGCTGGTCGCCACGGTCCTCTCCGCGCAGACCACCGACCTGCGCGTGAACCAGACGACCCCGGCCCTGTTCGCCGCCTACCCGACCCCCGAGGACATGGCCGCGGCCGCGCCCGAGGATCTGGAGGAGATCATCCGGCCGACCGGGTTCTTCCGGGCGAAGGCGCGCTCCCTCCTCGGCCTCTCGCAGGCCCTGCGGGACGACTTCGGAGGGAACGTGCCGGGCCGGATCGAGGACCTGGTGACGCTCCCGGGAGTCGGCCGGAAGACGGCCAACGTGGTCCTCGGCAATGCGTTCGGAGTCCCCGGGATCACCGTGGACACCCACTTCGGCCGGCTGGTGCGCCGCTGGAAGTGGACGGAGCAGGAGGACCCGGAGAAGGTCGAGGCGGAGATCTGCGCGATCTTCCCGAAGAGCGAGTGGACGATGCTCTCGCACCGCGTCGTCTTCCACGGCCGCCGGATCTGCCACTCCCGCAAGCCCGCCTGCGGCGCCTGCCCGATCGCCCCGCTCTGCCCGGCGTACGGGGAGGGCGAGACGGACCCGGAGAAGGCGCGGAAGCTGCTCAAGTACGAGAAGGGCGGCCAGCCCGGCCAGCGGCTGAGCCCGCCGCCGGACTACCCGGGCCTCCCGGCCCCGCCGCTGGGCGCGGGCCAGGCCGCCCAAGCCGCCCAGGCGGCCCCGACCGGCCCCTGAGACCGGAACGCGGGAACGCGGAAGCACGCAGCACGACCGCGGGCCGCCGCACGGCGGCCCGCGGAGGAACGAATCCGGCCCGGGGCTGCGTTGTCCCCGTATCGGGACGGCGACGGTGTCGGCGACGGCAAGGAGCAGGGGTGCCTATGACGCGCGGAGCGCGGGACGACAGCGGTGTGACCCAGGCGGCCGCGCGGCCGCAGCGGGGCGGGCCGCATGCCCCGTACGAGGAGCAGGGCGCTCTGCGCGTCAGCACCCAGGGCCTGCCCGGGTGGCTCGGTCCCGTCGTCGAGGCCGCGGCGACCCTCAGGCCGACCCAGCTCAGCCGGTTCCTGCCGCCCGAGGACGGCCGGGGCCGCCAGTCCGCCGTGCTGATCCTCTTCGGCGAGGGCCCCCGCGGCCCCGAGCTGCTGCTCATGGAGCGCGCCGGGACCTTGCGCTCGCACGCCGGCCAGCCCTCGTTCCCCGGCGGCGCCCTCGACCCGGAGGACGGCGATCCGCACACCACCGGCCCGCTGCGGGCGGCCCTGCGCGAGGCCGAGGAGGAGACCGGGCTCGACCCCGCGGGCGTCCAGCTCTTCGGCGTCCTGCCGCGCCTGTACATCCCGGTCAGCGAGTTCGTGGTGACCCCGGTGCTCGGCTGGTGGCGCGATCCCAGCCCCGTCGGCGCCGTGGACCCGGCCGAGACCGCCCGTGTCTTCACGGTTCCCGTGGCCGATCTCACGGATCCCGATCACCGGGTCATGGCCGTCCACCCGAGCGGCCACCTGGGGCCCGCTTTCACCGTCGAATCCGCTCTGGTCTGGGGTTTTACCGCCGGAGTGATCGACCGGATCCTGCATTTCGCGGGATGGGAGCTGCCGTGGGACCGCTCGAGGCAGGTCCCCCTCGACTGGCGCGCATGAGACGGTGACCCTCGTGAACGTGCTGGACATCCTGTTGCTGCTCGCCGCCGTGTGGTTCGCGATCGTCGGCTACCGCCAGGGGTTCGTCGTCGGCATCCTGTCGGTGATCGGCTTCCTCGGCGGTGGTCTCATCGCCGTGTCCCTGCTCCCGCTGGTCTGGGACCGGGTGACCGACAACGGCACCCAGGTGTCCACCACGGTCGTGGTCATCGCCGTCGTCGTGATCATCGTCTGTGCCTCGATCGGGCAGGCCTTCACCACCCATCTGGGCAACCGCCTGCGCCGCCACATCACGTGGTCACCGGCGCGCGCGCTCGACGCGACCGGCGGGGCCCTGGTCAACGTCGTCGCGATGCTGCTGGTGGCGTGGCTGATCGGCTCCGCCCTCGCCGGGACGTCGCTTCCCACGCTGGGCAAGGAGGTCCGCAACTCCAAGGTGCTGCTGGGCGTGTCGCGGGTGCTGCCCGCCCAGGCCAACACCTGGTTCTCGGACTTCAGCTCCACCCTCGCGCGCAGCGGCTTCCCGCAGGTCTTCAGCCCGTTCTCGAACGAGCCGATCACCGAGGTGAAGGCACCCGATCCGGCGCTCGCCCGCAGCCCCGTCGCCGAGGCGGCCAAGCGCTCGATCGTGAAGGTCGTCGGTACCGCGCCGAGCTGCAGCAAGGTCCTGGAGGGCACCGGCTTCGTCTTCGCGCCCGGCAAGGTCATGACCAACGCGCACGTGGTCGGCGGGGTCGGCGAGCCGACCGTGCAGATCGGCGGCGAGGGCAAGCTCTACGACGGCAAGGTCGTGCTCTACGACTGGGAGCGCGACATCGCCGTCCTGGACGTGCCCAAGCTGAAGGCGCCCGCGCTGGAGTTCACGGACAAGGACGCGACGAGCGGCAGCGACGCGATCGTCGCCGGCTTCCCGGAGAACGGCGCGTACGACGTCCGCGCGGCGCGCGTCCGCGGCCGGATCAACGCCAACGGCCCGGACATCTACCACCGGGGCACCGTCCGGCGCGATGTCTACTCGCTGTTCGCGACCGTCCGCCAGGGCAACTCCGGCGGGCCGCTGCTGACGCCCGACGGCAAGGTGTACGGGGTCGTCTTCGCGAAGTCGCTCGACGACCCGAACACCGGGTACGCGCTGACGGCGGACGAGGTCCGCGACGACATCCGGATCGGGAAGGTCTCCGACCGGCGGGCCGACAGCCAGGGCTGCGCCCTCTGATCCGTGCGGGTCCGTGTGGGGCCCGTACCGATCGGAGGGCCCGTAGGGTCCGCAGGCCCCGTACGGGCGTGTCCGCGCGGGGCGCCCGTACGGGAAGGGCCGCGGCCGCGGCTACGTCCGTGGATGGCGCAGCCGTGCCGAGACCCAGCGGGCCCGGCGGCGCAGGATGCGTGGAATCCCGAGTCGGGGGTCGTGGCCGTCCCGGCCCGTCCTCCCGTGCATGCCCGGCGTCGCTGCCGGGCGGCGTTCGCGTGCGGTGTCACCGTAGTCGTGCGTCCAGCCCATACAACGAGCTGTGCCCGGGCCCCAAGGTCGGTAACCCCGTCCGGGGCGGCCAATTGGCCTATGCGCCAGGCAATTGAATGTTCGTAAGACAGTCGTACTGATGGCTGGTCAGCTGAGATCCCGTCGGGTCAGCGGTCCGGCTCGGGGTCCTTCAGCCAGTTCACCAGCTCGGTCGAGAAGGCCGAGGGGTCCTCCTCGTGGGGGAAGTGCCCGAGGCCGTCGAACAGCCGCCACCGGTACGGGGCTTCGACGTACTCCCCGGAGCCGGCCGCGCTCCGGGTCCGCATCACCGGGTCGAGGGAGCCGTGCAGGTGCAGCGTCGGCACGCGCACCGGTCGCTTCATCCGGCGGTTGAACTGGAGCCCGTCCGGCCGGGCCATGGAACGCATCATCCAGCGGTACGGCTCGATCGAGCAGTGCGCGGTGGACGGGATGCACATCGCCCGCCGGTACACGTCGAGGTCCTCCGCCGCGGGCGGCAGCGGCCCGGACCAGTCCCGGATCAGCTCGCCCACGAGCGCCCCGTCGTCGGCGACGAGCTGCCGCTCCGGGATGAACGGCCGCTGGAAGCCCCAGATGTGCGAACTGGCCCGGGTCTGGCCGAAGTCGGAGAGCATCGCCGAGCGCCAGCGCCGCGGGTGCGGCATCGAGGAGACCACGAGCCGGCGCACCAGCTTGGGGCGCATCACGGCCGCGGTCCAGGCGAGGTAGCCGCCCAGGTCGTGCCCCACGAGGGCGGCGTCCGGCTCGCCGAGGGACCGTACGACCCCGGTGATGTCGAGCGCCAGGTTCGCGGGGTCGTAGCCGCGCGGGGTGCGGTCGCTGCCGCCCACCCCGCGCAGGTCCATCGCGACCGCCCGGTATCCGGCGTCTGCGAGCGCGGTCAGCTGGTGCCGCCACGTCCACCAGAACTGTGGGAAACCGTGGAGCAGCAGGACCAGCGGCCCGTCGCCCATCTCGGCCACGTGGAACCGGGCCCCGTTGGCCGCGACGTCCCGGTGGGTCACCGTCCTCCCGCCGGGCACATCGATCCGGACCGCCGTCGCGGCGGTGGGCGGCGTGCTGGAGTCCGGAGAGGGCGCTGTCATGAGGACGAGCGTGCCACACCCACGGCCTGGTCACTCACCGACCGCGGGTGCGGCTTGACCGTCCCGACGACCGCCGCGGTCTGCTTGACGGAGGCGATGGTCTTCTCCGGCGGCTTGACCTTCTTGAACTTCGATACGGCGATCAGCGCCAGCAGGCCCGCGAGCAGCAGGAACGCCACGCCGACGATGAGGAACGACCAGGCCAGCCCGAGCCCGAGGTTGTGGATCCCGTACGCCGCGGCGAAGCTCAGCACGGGCAGGGAGAACAGGGCGAACACCCCTGCGATCCCGATGGCGGTGCCGCCGATGCCCACGCGCTTGACGTCCTGGCGGATCTCCGCCTTGGCGAGGGCGATCTCGTCGTGCACCAGGGCGGACATCTCGGCGGTGGCCGAGGCGACCAGCTGGCCGAGTGTGCGCTCGGCTCCTTGCGCCCCTTGGTCCACTGCGCTCATCGCTCTCTCCCTCTGTCTTCTGCCGTCGTCTGCTGTCGACGCCCCGCGCGGCGGCTGTCCTTCGCCCGTCACGGCGTCAGTTCAGATCATGCCGGACGGTCGCGCTCGGCGCTGGACCCGGTGGCCGCTTCGAGCGCGGCGGCCGTGGCCGCCTCGGCCCTGCGCCGGTGCTCCGCGGCCTTCGCCTCGTAGATCTTCGCCATCCTCAGGTGGTACTCCGGCTTGTCCTGCTCGTAGATGTCCGGGATGCCGTCGAGGTCCTCGTCGCGCTCCTCGTCCTCGGTGAGGGCCCGGTACTTGCGGTTGCGGAGCTTGAGCATGACGCTCGCGACCACGGCGGCGATGAGGGAGCCGAACAGGACGGCGGCCTTCACCTCGTCGGTCAGGGTCTCGTCGCCGGTGAAGGCGAGCTCGCCGATGAGGAGCGAGACGGTGAAGCCGATGCCGGCGAGGGAGGCCACGGCGAGTACGTCGGGCCAGGCCAGGTCCTCGTTGAGTTCGGCCTTGGTGAAGCGGGCGGCCAGCCAGGTGCCGCCGAAGATGCCCACGGCCTTGCCGACGACCAGGCCGAGGACGACGCCGAGCGTCTCGGGCCGGGTGAAGACCTGGGCGATGGAGTCGTCGGAGAGCGAGACCCCGGCGGAGAACAGAGCGAAGAGCGGGACGGCCAGGCCGGCCGAGACGGGCCGCACGAGGTGCTCGATGTGCTCGCCGGGGGAGGTCTCCTCGCCTTCCTTGCGGGAGCAGCGGAGCATCAGGCCCATGGCCACGCCGGCGATGGTGGCGTGGACGCCGCTGTTGTACATCAGCCCCCAGATGACCAGGGCGAGCGGGACGTACACGTACCAGCCGCGGACGCCCTTGCGGAGCAGGAACCAGAAGACGACCAGGCCCAGGACCGCGCCGCCGAGGGCCAGGAAGTCGATCTCGCTGGTGAAGAACACCGCGATGATCATGATGGCGAACAGGTCGTCGACGACGGCGAGGGTCAGCAGGAAGGCGCGCAGCGCGGACGGCAGCGAGGTGCCGATCACGGCCAGGACGGCGAGGGCGAAGGCGATGTCGGTGGCGGTGGGGACCGCCCAGCCGTTCATCGAGCCGCCGCCGGCCGTGTTGACCAGTACGTAGACCAGCGCCGGGACGGCCATGCCGCAGACGGCGGCGATCACCGGGAGGGCGGCCGCCTTGGGGTCGCGCAGATCGCCCGCGACGAGCTCGCGCTTGAGCTCGATGCCGGCGACGAAGAAGAAGATCGCCAGCAGTCCGTCGGCCGCCCAGTGCTGGATCGAGAGGTCCAGGCCGAGGGAGGCGGGGCCGATGTGGAAGTCGCTGACGGTGGAGTAGCTGCCGGAGAGCGCGGGGATGTTCGCCCACAGCAGGGCGGCGATGGCGGCCGCGAGCAGGAGCACGCCGCCGACGGTCTCGGCGCGCAGGGCGTCGGCCACGAAGCGCCGTTCGGGCAGGGAGAGCCTGCCGAGGAACTTGCGGTTGTGGCGGTCGGTGGGGCTGGGCGCGGCCACGAGGGGACACCTCCGGGTGGTTGGACGGCATGGCGGAACTCGTTGCCGACCAGACTTCCCGGCGCACCCTGTGGACTTGCTTTTTTACGCTTTCAATACTTTACAGGAGTGCGCGAGAACGAATCCGGCGATCTTCACTTTATGTGCGAAAGGGGCATCCGGCGCGATGTGCCGGATGCCCCTTCTCACTGTGCCGCTCGGTGTGCCGCTCAGTCCTCGCTGGAGGCGGACGGCAGCTTGTTCTGGATCAGGTCCATGACCGAGGAGTCCGCCAGGGTCGTGACGTCGCCGACCGCGCGGTCCTCGGCGACATCGCGCAGCAGGCGCCGCATGATCTTGCCCGAGCGGGTCTTCGGCAGCTCCTGCACGGGAACGATGCGCTTGGGCTTCGCGATCGGGCCCAGCGTGGCGCCCACGTGGTTGCGCAGCTCGCCGACCAGGGTGTCGGTCTCGGAGGCGCTGCCGCGCAGGATCACGAAGGCGACGATGGCCTGGCCGGTGGTCTCGTCCTTGGCGCCGACCACGGCCGCCTCGGCGACCGACGGGTGCGAGACGAGGGCCGACTCCACCTCGGTGGTCGAGATGTTGTGGCCGGACACCAGCATCACGTCGTCGACGCGGCCCAGCAGCCAGATGTCGCCGTCGTCGTCCTTCTTGGCGCCGTCGCCCGCGAAGTACTTGCCCTCGAAGCGGGACCAGTAGGTGTCGACGAACCGCTGGTCGTCACCCCAGATGGTGCGCAGCATCGACGGCCACGGCTCGGTGAGGACCAGGTAGCCGCCTCCGCCGTTCGGGACCTCGTGGCCCTCGTCGTCCACGACGGTGGCACCGATGCCGGGCAGGGCTCGCTGGGCGGAGCCCGGCTTGGTCGCCGTGACGCCGGGCAGTGGGGAGATCATCATGGCGCCGGTCTCGGTCTGCCACCACGTGTCCACGATCGGGCAGCGGTCGCCACCGATGTGCTTGCGGTACCAGACCCAGGCCTCGGGGTTGATCGGCTCGCCGACCGAGCCCAGCACGCGCAGGCTCGACAGGTCGAACTTCGCGGGGATGTCGTCGCCCCACTTCATGAACGTGCGGATCGCCGTCGGCGCGGTGTAGAGGACGGTGACGCCGTACTTCTGCACGACCTCCCAGAACCGGCCCTGGTGCGGGGTGTCCGGCGTGCCCTCGTACATCACCTGGGTGGCGCCGTTGGCGAGCGGCCCGTAGACGATGTACGAGTGCCCGGTCACCCAGCCGATGTCGGCGGTGCACCAGTAGACGTCGCTCTCCGGCTTGAGGTCGAAGACGGCGTGGTGGGTGTACGAGGCCTGAGTGAGGTAGCCGCCGGAGGTGTGCAGGATGCCCTTGGGCTTACCCGTCGTCCCCGAGGTGTACAGGATGAACAGCGGGTGCTCGGCGTCGAAGGCCTGCGGGGCGTGCTCGGCGGACTGGCGGCCGACGATCTCGTCCCACCAGACGTCGCGGCCCTCGGTGAACGCGGTGTCCTGGCCGGTGCGCCGTACGACGAGCACGTGCTCGACCTGCGGGCACTTCGCGACGGCCTCGTCGATGGCCGGCTTGAGGGCGCTGGGCTTGCCGCGGCGGTAGCCGCCGTCGGCGGTGATGACCAGCTTGGCGTCGGCGTCCTGGATGCGGGAGGCCACGGCGTCGGCGGAGAAGCCGCCGAAGACCACGGAGTGGGCGGCACCGACGCGGGCGCACGCGAGCATCGCGACGACGGCCTCGGGGATCATCGGCAGGTAGACCGCGACCCGGTCGCCGGCCTGGACGCCCAGCTCGGTCAGGGCGTTGGCGGCCCTGGAGACCTCGTCCTTGAGCTCGGCGTAGGTGATCGAGCGGCTGTCGCCGGGCTCACCCTCGAAGTGGATGGCGACGCGGTCGCCGTTGCCGGCCTCGACGTGCCGGTCCACGCAGTTGTACGCGACGTTCAGCTTGCCGTCCGCGAACCACTTGGCGAAGGGCGGGTTGGTCCAGTCGAGCGTCTCGGTCGGCTCGGTGTCCCAGGTCAGGCGGCGGGCCTGCTCGGCCCAGAAGCCCAGCCGGTCCGCGTCGGCCTGTGCGTACGCAGCCCCCGTCACGTTGGCGGCGGCGGCCAGGTCGGCGGGAGGAGCGAATCGGCGCTCCTCCTTCAACAGGTTGGCCAGGCTTTCGTTGCTCACGACATCTCCCTTTCCCAGGGTGTCCGTTGTGTCCCCGGGCATAGCTCATCAGTCAGCGGCCCTGGTGACAAGGGGTAGCCGAAAATTGGTTTAGACCTATATCACGGCCGGGCGGACGTGCAGAGTGGCCCCTTCCCGCTGCAGGGTGCGGGAAGGGGCCACTCTGTGACACGGATACCGGAGGTTACCGGTTCGTCCGCGTCCATGATCAGGATCCGCCGGTCACGGCGATTCGGTCATCATTCGGTCATCTTTCAGGCGTGCTGTCCGGCGTGCTGTCCGACGTGCTCCCCGGCCTGGTGCCCGACGCTGTCGAAGACCCGGCAGTCGAAGAAGTCCTCGCCCTCCGACAGCAGGTAGGCCTGCGCTTCGCCCACGTGGAAGTACATCCCGTGCAGCTCCAGCGTGCCCTCCGCGAGCCGCCGGGCCACCGATTCGTGGGCCCGCAGGTGCTCCAGCTGCTGCACCACGTTGGTCAGGCACAGCTGCTCCACCGCGTCCGCCGGGAGCCGGCCCGCGATCCGGGCCCAGGCGTGGTGGCGGCTGGCCATCCGCTCCAGGCTCGGCAGCCCGTGCCGCAGCCACCGGCGCAGCGGGGTCATCGGGCCCCCGGGCGTGGAGTTCAGCAGCGCCTGCATGGCCCCGCAGCCCGAGTGCCCGCACACCGTGATGCTGTCCACCTTGAGCACGTCCACCGCGTACTCGATGGCCGCCGCGACCGAGTCGTCCGTGGCCTCGGCGCCCGGCAGGGGGACCAGGTTGCCGACGTTGCGCACCGTGAACAGGTCTCCGGGGCCGCTGGCCGTGATCATGCTGGTCACCAGGCGGGAGTCCGCGCAGGTCAGGAAGAGCTGGGAGGGCCGCTGCCCCTCCCGGGCCAGCCGGGCCAGCTCCTCGCGGACGTGGGGTGCGGTGTCCCGCTGGAAGGCGCTGATCCCGTTGGCCAGTTGGCCGGCGCCCCGCCGGCGCGGTGCCGGTGCCGGAGCCGGGGCCGGGGCCGGGGTCTCCACGGCCTCCAGCGAGTCGGGAGCCGCTGCCGCGCCGGGGATCGTGGGCTCGGCCGCCGGCCTGTGGTCGCAGTGGTTCATCCACGGGGTCCAGGGGCGGCAGCACTGGTGCCCGCCGCGATGGGCCCCGCGGTGGTGGGAGCGCTGATCGGCGCGGTGCGTCTGGTGCGTCTGGTGAGGCTGGTGTGCCGGGTGGCCCTGGTGGGCCCGCTCCGCCCCCGCCATCCGGGTGGTGGAGCGGCCGGTGACCTCCAGCGAGCCCCCGTGCACCAGGTGGGCGTGCTGCCAGTCCTGCAGCGTCTCGTACGCCGCGTGGTCCATGAACGAGCCGTCCAGCTCCACCACCACGCGCCCGCCGGGCGGGATCTGGTTCAGCACCCGGCTCAGCCGGGGCACCGCGAGGAAGGTCAACTGCCCGCGCGCCCACACCCGGTGGACACCGTCCTGCACCTCGACCGTGATCCGGGTCCGGGCCAGCCGGTGCAGGGCGATCGCGACGGCCACCGCGATGCCGATGGCGACCCCCTCCAGGACCCCGCCGAGCACCACGGCCGCGATCGTCGTCACGTACACCACGATCTCGCGGTGCCGGGTGACCGTACGCAGATGCGTGGCGTTCACCATCTGTACGCCGAGCGCCATCACCAGGGCGGCCAGCGCGGCGAGCGGGATCAGGTCGAGGACCGGGACGAGCAGGGCGGCCGCGAGCAGGATCCAGAGCCCGTGCAGCATGACCGACCGGCGGCTCACGGCCCCGGACTTGACGTTGGCCACGCTGCGGACGGCCCCGCCCGCGATGGGCAGCCCGCCCAGCAGTCCGGAGAGCACGTTCGCCGCGCCCTGACCGCGCAGTTCCCGGTCGAGGTCGGCGCGCGGCGGACGGTGGCCCGTACGCCGCTGCGAGGCGATCAGCTTGTCGGTGGCGACCGCGGACAGCAGGGATTCCACGCTGCCGACCAGGGTGACCGTCAGGACGGCCGCGATGATGCCGAGGACCGGGCCCTCGGGCAGCTCGGGCAGGGCGTGGCTGCGCCAGGACGGCAGGTCCACCCTCGGCAGGGTCAGCCCGGTCAGCGTGGCGAACGCGGTGGCCGTGGCCACGGCGGCCAGCGCGGCCGGCACCTTGCGCAGCGCGAGCCCGATCCGCCCGGGCATCCGCGGCCAGCCGAGCAGGACGGCCAGGGTCAGGACGCTGATGCCGAGCGCGGCCGGATGCAGGTTCGCCAACTGGCCCGGCAGGCCAAGGACGTTGGCGAAGGCGGAGCTCTGCGGGGTGCCGCCGAGGACGATGTGCAGCTGGGCCAGCGCGATCGTGACGCCGACGCCCGCGAGCATGCCGTGCACGATGGCCGGGCTGACCATGAGCGCGGAGCGGGCGGTGCGCAGCGCGGCGAGCCCGAGCTGGCAGCAGCCGGCGAGCACGGTGATGGCGCAGGTGGTGCGCCATCCGTAGTGCTGGATCAACTCGGCGGTGACGACGGTGAGTCCCGTCGCGGGTCCGCTCACCAGCAGGGGTGTGCCGCCCAGGCGCCCGGCCACGATCCCGCCGACGGCCGCGGCCACCAGGCCCGCCTGGAGCGGGGCGCCGGTGGCGAGCGCGATGCCGAGGGAGAGCGGCAGGGCGATCAGGAACACGGTCAGGGATGCGGACAGGTCGGCGTGGAGATCGGCACGGTGGCCCTTGTGCGGCGCGCCTTCGGCCTTGGGGGAGGTGGCTGTCATAGGTCCCGTCTCCTCTGCGGAGGGATGAAGCGGCGGGAGTCTCAACACTCAGTAAATGAAAGGTAATGGAGAGTAAAGGATCGCGATAGGGAATAGGGGCAAATGGCCTAGAAATTAGCGCCCAGGGGTGATTAAGCATTTTGTACGGCTTGTCACATCATCTTCACGGCGGACCGCATGGGACGTTGCGGCACGGAAGACCCGCGATGGAACTGCGAGGAGAGGTGGACGGATGATCGCCGCCACGAAGAGGATCGCCGGCGGCCTGGTCGCCACGGCGTTGGTGCTGGGCGTCGCCGGGTGCAGCACCTCGGGACCCGCCAAGCCGTCCCCGGGCAGCCCGAACGGCAAGAAGGGGGCGGCGGCCCCGGAGGCCGCTCCCGGGAGCGTCAACCGGCCCATCGGTGACGGCTCGACGGCGTACACGGGTGCGCAGCCGAACGTGCGGAAGCCGCAGAAGCTGAAGCCCGGCGAGAAGCCGCCGCAGTTCGTGGTGTTCTCGTGGGACGGGGCAGGGGAGGACAGCCAGAAGCTCTTCTCGCACTTCCGCGAGGTCGGCAAGAAGTACAACGCCCGGATGACCTACTTCCTGAGCGGCGTGTACATGCTCCCGGAGGAGAAACGTTCCCTCTATACGGCCCCGCAGCACGAGTCCGGCCGCTCCGACATCGGCTTCGGCGATGTCCAGGGCATCAAGGACACGGCCGAGCAGGTCCGCGGGGCCTGGCTTGAGGGCAACGAGATCGGCACCCACTTCAACGGCCACTTCTGCGGCCCCGACGGCGGCGTGGGCACCTGGTCCGTGCCGGAGTGGAAGAGCGAGATCAACCAGGCCAAGTCGTTCGTGAAGAGCTGGAAGACGAACACGCCGGACCTGAAGGGCATGGAGGCGCTCCCGTTCGACTACGACAAGGAGCTCATCGGCGCCCGCACCCCCTGTCTCGAAGGCCAGAAGAACTTCATGCTGGCGGCCAAGGACATGGGCTTCCGCTACGACTCCAGCGGCATCAGCAAGCAGATCTGGCCGAAGAAGACGGACGGGCTCTGGGACGTCCCGCTGCAGCTCGTCCCCATGCCGGGCCGCGCGTTCGACACGCTGAGCATGGACTACAACTACCTGGTCAACCAGTCCGGTACGACCACGCAGGGCGACCCCTCGCAGCACGCGTACTGGGGTGAGCAGATGCGCGAGGGCCTGCAGCAAGCCTTCGACCGGGTCTACGCCGGCAACCGCGCTCCGCTGATCATCGGCAACCACTTCGAGTCGTGGAACGGCGGCACGTACATGAAGGCCGTCGAGGACTCGATCGAGTCGATGTGCACGCAGAAGGAGGTCCGCTGCGTGCCGTTCCGCGAGCTGGTGGACTGGCTGGACGCCCAGGACCCGAAGGTCCTGGAGTGGATGCGCGGTCTCGACGTCGGCGAGGCGCCCAAGGAGGGCTGGACGAAGTTCCTGACGGCGGGGCCGCCGGCCAAGCCGGCCGCCCCCGCGGTCAAGCCGGCTGCGGAGCCGGCCGAAGAGGAGTCGGGCGAGGAGTAGGGAGCTGCGGGCTCTCCCGCAGGACGAAATCGGGGTCGACCTGGGCAGCCAGGTCGGCCCCGGTCTTGGCGTTGCCCCAGCTCTCCGCGTTCCGCAGGTGGAAGTGGACCATCTGCGCGGTGTACCGCTCCCAGTCGCGGTCGGCGTACGAGTCGTCGGCCGCGTCCTGGAGGGACTGGAGGGCGAGCCGGTTGCTCGCTTCGAGCAGCTCGAACGCCGCGGGGCGGCCCTTCTCCATCGCCCGCACCCAGTCGGAGTGCCCGACGGTGACGAGCAGGTCCTCGCCGACCTCGTCCTGGAGGAACTCGATGTCGTCCGTGCCCTGCACCTTGTTGCCGACGACCTTGAGCGCGATCCCGAAGTCCCGCGCGTACTCCTTGTACTGGCGGTAGACGGAGATGCCCTTGCGGGTCGGTTCCGCGACCAGGAAGGTCATGTCGAAGCGGGTGAACATGCCCGAGGCGAAGGAGTCGGAGCCCGCGGTCATGTCGACGACGACGTACTCGTCCGGGCCGTCGACCAGGTGGTTGAGACAGAGCTCCACCGCCCCGACCTTGGAGTGGTAGCAGGCGACCCCGAGGTCCGACTCGGTGAACGGGCCGGTGGCCATCAGCCGCACGGGCTCCCCGTCGAACATCAGCGTCCGCGCGCAGGCCTCGTACACCGGGTTGTCCTCGGTGACCCGCAGCAGGCGCGATCCGGCGCCCGGCGGTGTGGTCTTGATCATCGTGTCGGCGGAGGCGATGCGCGGGTTGGAGCCCCGCAGGTACTCCTTGATCAGGGGCAGGTGCGCACCCAGGGCGGGCAGCGCGGCGGCCTCTTCCTCCCCGAGTCCGAGCGCGGCGCCCAAGTGCTGGTTGATGTCGGCGTCCACCGCGACGACAGGGGCCTCATTGGCTGCGAGGTGGCGGATGAAGAGGGAGGACAGGGTCGTCTTGCCGCTGCCGCCCTTTCCCACGAAAGCGATCTTCATGTTCACCAAGAGTAGTGGCTCCGTCGCTTTGCGTGGTGCCTGTAAGTGAAGAAGACCACTCCAAGGAGGGGTCGGCGCCACGGACCCGCAGTGCGTACGCTCCCTACTTATGAGTAGCGCTTCTGACCCGCTGGCCGCCCTGGGCTCCCTCCCGGGCGTCGCCGAATCCGTGGATTCCGTACGCAAGGCCGTGGACCGTGTCTACGGGCACCGGGTCATGCGCCGGCGCGGCGGGGAGATCACCTCGGAGGCCGCGCTGCGCGGCGCGCGCGGCAGTGCTGCGCTGTCCGGGGCGGACTGGGCGCTGGAGGAGGTGCGCCGCCGCACCGACTTCGGGGCGGAGGCACAGGCGCGCACGGTGGGCGCGGCGCTGCGCCTGACGGCGGAGGCCGGGCAGCTGCTGAGCATCTGGCGGCAGTCGCCGCTGCGGGTGCTGGCGCGCCTGCACCTGGTGGCGTCGGGGTCGACCGCCGAGGGTGACGTGGTGGGCCGCCCGCGTCTGGCGGGCGAACCCGTGGACGAACCGTTCGTCACGGCGGCGCTGCCGAGCGCGCAGGAGGTGGCGGGCCGGCTGGACGGCCTGTCCCGTCTGATCATCGCGGGCGGCTCGGCCCCGGCGCTGATCACGTCGGCGGTGGTGCACGGCGAGCTGCTGGCGCTGCGGCCGTTCGGCTCGTACAACGGGCTGGTGGCGCGGGCCGCGGAGCGGATCGTACTGATCAACAGCGGTCTGGACCCGAAGGCGATCTGCCCGGCGGAGGTCGGTCACGCGGAGCAGGGGCGGGACGCGTACCTGGCGGCCTTCGAGGGATACGTCTCGGGGACGGCGGAGGGGATGGCGGCGTGGATCGCGCACTGCGGCCGCGCGATCGAGCTGGGTGTCCGCGAGTCGACGGCGGTCTGCGAGGCCCTGCAGCGCGGCGCCGCCTGATTCCACCCGCACAGGGTTGCGGCGACACCGTCTTGCTTTGGTGTCGCCGCTGGCATTCACGCCCAGTTACCAAGCGTCCTCGATGGTTGCCCATCAGGTCGGGAACTTTGCCCGTCACCTGGTGCGGCTGGCCCGTAATCGACGGGTCGACGTCGCGTGGGTGCTCGGCGTTCATGCTTCGGTCCGTGGGCCTTACTGCGTTTTAAAGATGATCCTCTCGGATGTTCTTTGGTCTCGCGGGCCGTTGACTCCTTTGTACTCCGCTTCGCTGACAAGCGGAACCCCTGCCCGCTTTTTTTACTTTCCGGGACACCGTGGGGCGAACCGGACAGGGGTTGTTCGTGCACCTCAGGGGCGGTGCACCCGGAGTGCGCCGGCCGCCTGCCGGCCTCCCGGGGCGCCCTGTGCGCGACCGGCCCCGCCGCCGCGTCCAGCCCGCCGAGCCGGTGACCGCCGCCGAGCCGGGCCACGCCGCGAACCGGTCACGCGGAGGCGGCGGCCAGTGCGCTGGCCCGTCGCCGACTGGCGTACCACACCAGCCCCGCGGTGGCCGCCGCCGCGCCCACGGCCGCGGCGGCCACCAGCGCCGGCCGTGCCGGCATGGACAGCCCCGGCAGCCGCTGCTTCAGCCGCACCGGCCGGTTGAACACGAGCACCGGCCACTCCCGCGCCACCGCCTCCCGCCGCAACGCCCGGTCGGGGTTGACGGCGTGCGGGTGCCCGACCGCCTCCAGCATCGGGATGTCCGTCACCGAGTCGCTGTACGCGTAGCACCGCGCGAGGTCGTACCCCTCGGACTCCGCGAGCTCCCGCACCGCCTCGGCCTTGGTCGGCCCGTACGCGTAGTACCCGATCTCGCCCGTGAAGCAGCCGTCCTCGCCGATGACCATGCGCGTCGCGACGACCCGGTCCGCGCCGAGCATCTCGCCGATGGGCTCGACGACTTCGGCGCCGGACGTCGAGACGATCACCACGTCGCGGCCGGCCGTGTGGTGGGCCTCGATGAGGGACGCGGCCTCGTCGTAGATCAGCGGGTCGATCAGGTCGTGCAGGGTCTCGGCGACGATCTCGCGCACCTGCTGGACGTTCCATCCCTTGCAGAGCGAGGACAGGTACTCACGCATCCGCTCCATCTGATCGTGGTCGGCGCCGCCGACCAGGTAGATGAACTGGGTGTAGGCGGTGCGCAGCACGGCTCGGCGGTTGATGAGGCCGCCCTGGTAGAAGGACTTGCTGAACGTCAGAGTGCTTGACTTCGCAATGACCGTCTTGTCCAGGTCGAAGAAGGCTGCGGTGCGGGGCGACGAGTGCGGCAAGGGCTGGATTTCCACGCCCCGAGCATATGCGCCCACCATTCGGCGTAAGGTGTGGCGCGTGGGTTTGCCTGAGAAGGCTCTCGGGTACACCATGGAAGTCACGGATCGTTCGCGACCGTGCTAACCCGGTCTGGCTCCTCCCCCCCCGAGTCGGACCGTGGGGACGACCCCCGCTCTCCCCCCCGGCGGGGGTCGTCGCATGTCCGGACGCGGTTCGCGTCCCTGCCTTCGGCCCCAAGTGACCATTCCCGCGGCCCTCCTTCCTCGGCGGGCCCCGTGCGGCGAAGGCCCTCACCCTTCGGAATTCGTGACGCTGCGTAGTGGTTCCGCCGCGCTCTGAACTCACCTGTTGGGGTGATGGAGTTATTCACAGGGCTCCTGTTGTCCACAGTTTTTGGGCAAGATCCACTTCTTTTTCCGGATGGCCTCACGGTGATTCCGGCCGCGAAGTCCGCGGTGCCGGGATTTGCAGTGAGAAGGGGGCGGAGATCGTGGCTGGATCGAAGTCGTGTGAACTGCAGGAGCGCGTGGAAGCAGGCGGAAACAGGCCATCGGACGCTCCGGGCGGGGCTGTGCCCGGTGCCGGGCGGCCGCTGATCATCACCGAGGACCCGCAGCTGCTCGACGATCTGCTGCGGCTGTGCGCCGCCGCGGGCGCCGAGCCGCATGTGCACCATGCGGTGCCCGAGCAAAGCGGAGGCGGTTGCGGCGGGGGTGCCGTGAGGGGCGAAAGCGGTTCCGGAGCCGCCCTGGAGACGGGCGGGAGCGTCGGATGGGAGTCCGCGCCGCTCGTGCTCGTCGGGGATGACGCCGCCCGCCGGGTGCGCGGCGCTCCGCGTCGGGGCGGGGTACTGCTCGTCGGCCGGGATCCGGACGATCCCCTCGTGTGGCGGCGGGCGGTGGAGATCGGCGCCGAGGAGGTGCTCCGGCTCCCCGACGCCGAGAGCCGGCTCGTCGACCGCATCGCCGATGTGGTGGAGGGCGCCGGCAAACCGGCCCTCGCCGTCGGGGTGATCGGCGGCAGCGGCGGAGCCGGAGCCTCCACCCTCGCCTGCGCCCTGGCCCTGCGGGCCGCCCGCGCCGGGGAGCGGACCATCCTCATCGACGGGGACCCGCTCGGCGGCGGTATGGACGTACTGCTCGGCGGCGAGAGCGCCGAGGGGCTGCGCTGGCCGGACTTCGCGGGCTCGCGGGGCCGGGTGGGCGCCGGCGCCCTGGAGGAGTCCCTGCCGGAGCTGCACGCCCTGCGGGTCCTCAGCTGGGACCGCGGGGACCGGGTGGTGGTGCCGCCCGCGGCGATGCGCTCGGTGCTGGCCGCCGCGCGCCGCCGGGGCGGGGTGGTGGTGGTCGACCTGCCCCGGCGGGTGGACGAAGCCGTGGCCGAGGCGCTGGCCCAGCTGGACCTGGTGCTGATGGTGGTGCCGGGCGAGCTGCGGGCGGTGGCCGCGGCGGGCCGGGTCGCGGCCGGGGTGCGGATGGTGGCCCGGGATGTCCGCGTGGTCGTACGGGGCCGCTGTCCGGGCGGGCTCGACGCCGAGGCGGTGGCCGGGCTCCTGGGGGTGCCGCTCGCCGGTGAGGTGCCGGTCGAGGTGGGGCTCCCGGGGAGGGTCGCCGAAGGGGAACCGCCGGGCGGGCAGGGGCGGGGAGCGCTGGCCCGGTTCTGCGACGGCTTCTGGCGGCGGGCACTCGGCCCCGCCCCGGGGGTGGCGGCATGAGCGCCGTACTCCTGGACGCGGTGCGCCAGCGGCTGGCCGAGAGCGGGGCGGAGCCGACCCCGGCGCGGGTGGCGGCGGCCCTGCGGGCACAGGGCCGGCTGCTCGGGGATGCGGAAGTGCTGGGAGTTGCCGCCGAGTTGCGGTCCGAGCTGGTCGGCGCGGGCCCGCTGGAGGCCCTGCTCGCCGACCCGGAGGTCACCGACGTCCTGGTGGCCGCCCCGGACCGGGTGTGGGTGGACCGCGGGGGCGGGCTCGAGCTGACCGGGGTGACCTTCGCCGACGCCGATGCCGTGCGCAGGCTCGCCCAGCGGCTGGCCGCCGTCGCCGGCCGTCGCCTGGACGACGCCCGGCCCTGGGTGGACGCCCGGATGCCGGACGGCACCCGGCTGCATGCCGTGCTGCCGCCCGTGGCGGTCGGCTCGGCCTGCCTGTCGCTGCGGGTGGTACGGCCGAGGGCGTTCACGCTGGACGAGCTGGTCGAAGCGGGCACGCTGCCGCCCGGCGGCCAGCGGCTGCTCGGGGAGATGGTCGAGGCCCGGCTGTCGTTCCTCGTCTCCGGAGGGACCGGCACCGGCAAGACCACCCTGCTCAGCGCCCTGTTGGGACTGGTCGGCCCCGGTGAGCGGATCGTCCTGGCCGAGGATTCGGCCGAGCTGCGACCCGACCACCCGCACGTGGTGCGGCTGGAGACCAGGCCGGCCAACCAGGAGGGCGCGGGCCTGGTCACCCTGGCGGATCTGGTGCGGCAGGCGCTGCGGATGCGCCCGGACCGGCTGGTCGTCGGCGAGGTCCGGGGCGCGGAAGTGGCCGATCTCCTCGCGGCCTTGAACACGGGTCACGAGGGAGGCTGCGGCACGGTCCACGCGAATGCAGCCGCGCACGTGCCGGCCCGGCTGGAGGCCCTCGGGACTTCCGCCGGGCTCGACCGGGCGGCCCTGCACAGCCAGCTGGCGGCCGCGCTGACCCTGGTGGTCCATCTGGTCCGGGACCGGGCCGGGCGGCGCCGGGTGGCCGAGGTGCACGTGCTGGAGCGGGACGCCGCCGGGCTGGTGGTCACCGTACCGGCGCTGCGCTGGTCGGCCCGGGGCTTCGCGCGGGAGCGGGGCTGGGAGCGGCTGAGTCCGCTGCTGCGGGGTGCGCGGTGAGCGGGGTGGCCGCGGTGCCGGTGCCGCTGTTCGCCGGGGTGCTCTGCGCGGGGACGGCCGCCTGGGCGCTGGCCGGGGGAGACCGGGTGGCCCGGCGGGCCCGGGTGGTGCTGGCCGGGGGCGGGCCCGTGGTGCCCCGCGGTCCGGTGCGCCGCGAGCGGCTGTTGATCGCGGTCCGGGTACGGGTCGTGCGGTGGCGGGAGTGGTCCTGCCTCGGGGTCGGGCTCGTGGTCGCGCTGCTCGGCGGGTCGGTGATCCCGCTGGCGGTGGGCGCGGCGGCGGTGCCGCTGGTGCGCCGGTGGCTGCGGGTCCGGGAGCGGGAGCGGGAGCGCGGCGCCCGGGCCGCCGGGGTGATCGCCCTGTGCGGGGCGGTGGTGGGCGAGCTGCGGTCGGGACCCCAACCGGGGCAGGCGCTGACGGCGGCGATGCGGCGGACGGTCGCGGGCCCGGGTGGTCCGCGCCCGGCGGAGGCGGGGGTGCTGGCCGCCGCGGCGTTCGGCGGGGACGTCCCCGAGGCGTTGCGGCAGGCGTCGGGGGAGCCCGGGGCGGAAGGGCTGGCCGGGATGGCCGCGTGCTGGTCGATCTCGGTGGACGGGGGCGCGGGGCTCGCCGCCGGACTGGACCGGTTGGAGGGGGCGTTGCGGGCCGAGCGGGACCGGCAGGAGTCCCTGCGGGCCCAGTTGGCGGGGGCCAGGTCGACCACGGTGGTGCTGGCCCTGCTGCCGTTGGTCGGCCTGCTGATCGGCACCGGGCTCGGCGCGGACCCGCTGCGCGTGCTGCTGCACACCCCGGTCGGGTGGGGCTGCCTGCTGGCCGGCGGGGTGCTGGAGGCGCTGGGGCTGCTGTGGTGCCGGCGGATCGTACGGGCGGGGGAGCGGTGATGGGCGGCTTCGTGATCCACAGGCTGGGGACGGCGCTGTGCCTCGCGGTGGTGGTGCCGTGGGCGGCCTCGGCGGTGGCGGCCCGGATCCGGGCGCGGGCGGCCCGGCGCCGGATCGCCGCGCTGCTCTCGGTGGAACCGGCCCGGCGGGCACCGGTGTTCGGGTCCGGGATACGGGCGCTGGTGACGGTGTGGGCGGGCCCGACGGGGGCGCTGCTCGCGGCATGGGTGCTGGTCGGCGGAGTGCCGGGGGTGCTGGCCGGCTGCGCTGCGGCGATCGGGGTGTGGCGCTGGCTGCGGCGGGCGCGGCCGCCGGCCGGGGTGGATCCGCGGGAGGTGCAGCGGCAGCTTCCCTTCGCGGCCGATCTGCTGGCCGCGTGCCTCGCGGCCGGGGCGGCGCCGGTGGAGGCCGCCGAGGTGGTGGGTGAGTCACTGGGCGGCCCGGTCGGCGAGCGGCTGGCGCTGGCCGGGGCGGAGCTGCGGCTCGGAGGAGAACCGGGCGCCGCGTGGGGGAGGCTGGCGCAGATACCGGGCGCCCGGGCGCTCGCCGAGTGCCTGGAACGGGCCGCCCGGACGGGGGCCCCGGCCGCGGAACCGGTCTCCCGCCTGGCGACGGCCCTGCGCGAGGACCGGGCCCGGCAGGCCGGTGCCCGGGCGCAGCGGGCGGCGGTGCTCGTGACCGCTCCGGTGGGGCTGTGTTTCCTGCCCGCCTTTCTCGCGGTCGGAGTGGCCCCGGTGGTGATCGGAATGGCCTCCGGTCTTCTCTCCTCCACCTGAAGTCACATCAGAAACACCGGCAACTCGTCTCTCACGGCGGCCCTCAACTCGGCGCTTGAGAAGGCCACTCGGATCAGCACTGAGATCACGTCAAGAACCGAATCAACAGGAGGTTGTCATGAGGATCATCTGGTTTCGTCTGCGGTCGGCGATGAGCGGTCACACGAACGACGCGGGCATGTCCACTTCCGAATACGCCATGGGCACGATCGCGGCGTGTGCATTCGCAGCCGTTCTGTACAAGGTGGTGACGAGTGACGTGGTCTCCACGGCACTTCAATCGACCATCGGGAAGGCACTCGATGTGCCGTTCTGAGGAAAAGCGGCGGCGTCCGGACGACCGGGGCTATGTCACGGCGGAAGCCGCCCTGGTGATTCCCGCGCTGGTGCTCTTCGCGGCGCTGCTGGTGTGGGCGCTGATGGCGGCGGCCGCGCAGATCCGGTGCGTGGACGCGGCCCGGGCCGGTGCCCGGGCGGCGGCCCGCTCGGAGCCGCCGGGCGTGGCGGAGGCGGCGGCCCGGGCGGCCGCCCCGCCGGGGGCGCAGGTGGGGCTGGAGCGGGAGGGGGACCTGTGGCGGGTCCGGGTGTCCGCGCCGGCGCCGGGCCCGGGCGGGCTGCAGGTGCGGCTCGGGGCGCAGGCGGTGGCCCTGGCCGAGGACAGCGTGGGGCCGCCGCCATGAGCCGGGACCGGGGCTCGGCGACGGTGTGGGCGGCCCTGGTCGCGACGGTGCTGGGGGCGGTGTTCGGCGGGGTGCTGCTGCTCGGCCAGGCCGTCGTGGCCCGGCACCGCGCGGCGGCGGCCGCCGACCTGGCGGCCCTGGCGGCGGCCGCGACATGGACCCACGGCCCCGAGGCCGCCTGCGCCGCGGCCCGCCGCGTCGCAGGGGCCCAGAGCGCGGCGCTGGCCTCCTGCACCGTCCACGGTGAGGTCGCCGAGGTGGGGGCCCGCCCCGCGACGGGCCCCTTCGCCCCGACGATCACCGCCCGGGCGGGCCCGCCCGGGCCGGCCGCCGACCGTCCCGGGGTTCGCGTACGGGGCCGTCGGGCCGGCTCGGAGCGGCCCGGGGGCCCCGAACGAGGGCTCTCAGGCGGGCGGGGCCTCGGACAGGAGGCGGGTGAGGAGGCGGATCGCGCCGCGTTTGTGGAGCGGGTCGTTGCCGTTGCCGCACTTGGGGGACTGGATGCAGGACGGGCAGCCGGCCTCGCACTCGCAGGCGGCGATCGCGTCGCGGGTCGCCGTCAGCCAGGCGCGGGCCGTGTGGAAGGCCCGCTCCGCGAAGCCGGCTCCGCCGGGGTGGCCGTCGTAGACGAACACGGTGGGGAGGAGGGTGTCGGGATGAAGCGGGACGGAGACCCCGCCGATGTCCCAGCGGTCACAGGTGGCGAAGAGCGGGAGCAGGCCGATGGAGGCGTGCTCGGCGGCGTGCAGGGCGCCGCCGAGGATCTCCGGGTTGACCCGGGCCTCGTCCAGCTGGTCCTCGGTCACGGTCCACCACACGGCCCGGGTGCGCAGGGTGCGGGGCGGCAGGTCCAGCTTGGCCTCGCCGAGCACCTCGCCGGTGATCAGTTTGCGGCGCAGGTACGAGACGACCTGGTTGGTCACCTCGACCGAGCCGAAGCAGAGCCGGGCCGGACCCCAGGGGATCTCGGTCTCGGTCTCCAGGACGGAGATGGAGGTGGTGTCGCGCGCGGTGGTCGAGAACGGCGGGCTGGACTCCTCGACCAGCGCCACCGAATCCTCCAGGTCCAGCTGCTTCACCAGATAGGTGCGCCCCTGATGGAGGTGGACGGCCCCCTCGTGGACGGCGGTGTGGGCCGCCGACTCGTCGACCGTGCCCAGCAGGCGCCCGGTCGCCGCCTCGACGATCTGCACCGGGCGGCCGCCCTCGCCGCGGATGTCGGTCAGGTCCGAGGCCCGCTCCCGGCGGGTCCAGTGCCAGGCGGTCGCCCGGCGGCGCAGCAGCTTGGCCGCCTCCAGCTGCGGGATCAGCTCCGCGGCCGCCGGGCCGAACAGGGCGAGGTCCGGCTCCGTCAGCGGGAGCTCGGCGGCGGCCGCGCACAGGTGCGGGGCCAGGACGTACGGGTTGTCCGGGTCCAGGACCGTGGCTTCCACCGGTCGGCGGAACAGGGCCTCCGGATGGTGGACCAGATACGTGTCCAGGGGGTCGTCCCGGGCGATCAGCACGGCCAGGGCGCCCTGGCCCGAGCGTCCGGCCCGGCCCGCCTGCTGCCACAGGGAGGCCCGGGTGCCCGGGTAGCCGGTGATCAGGACGGCGTCCAGGCCCGAGACGTCCACGCCCAGCTCCAGGGCCGTGGTGGCGGCCAGCCCGAGCAGCTCGCCGGAGTGCAGGGCCCGCTCCAGGGCGCGGCGCTCCTCGGGCAGATAGCCGCCCCGGTAGGCCGCGACCCGCCGGGGCAGGGACCGGTCCACCTCCGCCAGCCGCTCCTTGGCGATCACAGAGATCAGCTCCGCGCCGCGCCGGGAGCGGACGAAGGCGACCGTACGGACCCCCTGGACGACCAGGTCGGTCAGCAGGTCGGCGGTCTCGGCCGTGGCGGTGCGGCGCACCGGGGCACCCTTCTCGCCCCGCAGCTCGGTCAGGGGCGGCTCCCACAGGGCGAAGACGACCTCGCCGCGCGGGGAGGCGTCGTCGGCGACCTCCAGCACCGGTACGCCCGTCAGGCGGGACGCTGCGGCCGCCGGATCGCTCGCGGTGGCCGAGGCCAGCAGGAAGACCGGATCGGCGCCGTAGCGGGCGCACAGCCGCCGCAGACGGCGCAGCACCTGTGCCACGTGGGAGCCGAATACGCCCCGGTAGGTGTGGCACTCGTCGATGACCACGTAGCGCAGCGCGCGCAGGAAGGAGGCCCAGCGGGGATGGGCGGGCAGGATCCCCCGGTGCAGCATGTCGGGGTTGGTGAGCACGTAGTTCGCGTACTGGCGCACCCATTCGCGTTCCTCGACCGGCGTGTCGCCGTCGTAGACCGCGGGCCGGACCGCGTTGCCGAGGGGAGCGGCCAGCTCTCGTACGGCGCGCCGCTGATCGGCGGCCAGGGCCTTGGTCGGGGCCAGGTAGAGGGCGGTCGCACCGCGCCCGTTCGGGGCCTGCGCCCCGTCGGCCAGGGCGGAGAGCACGGGCGCGAGGTAGGCCAGCGACTTGCCCGAGGCGGTGCCGGTGGCGACAACCACCGACTCGCCGTCCAGGGCGTGCGCGGCGGCCGCGGCCTGGTGTTCCCACGGATGGTCGATGCCCGCGGCCTGGATCGCGGCTACGACATCCGTTCGGATGCGGTCGGGCCAGACTGCATGACGACCCTCCCGAGGGGGCAAGTGCTCCGTATGAGTGATGCGCGCAGCTCGAGAAGGCCCCCGTGAGAGCCGGTCCAGGACCGTGCCGGGAGTGGGTCGAGGGTCCTCGGGTGCCGTGGGCCGACCGGGACGGTGAGTATTGGCCATTGGAACCGAGTGTGTCACCGGCGTGCGGGACAATGGTCGGAAGGCGTCGTGCGCGCCTGCCGGTAAGTGATTGAATGCCATCGCGGCAGCCAATCCCTCCCCTGCCTACGGGTGGGGAGGCCCCTGGGGGGCGCCGCTCGATAGCAAGGTGCTGGAGGATCCGTGGACCTGTCCCTGTCGACTCGCACTGTCGGCGACCGCACGGTCGTGGAGGTCGGTGGCGAGATTGATGTGTATACCGCGCCCAAGCTGCGCGAGCAGTTGGTCGAGTTGGTGAATGACGGCAGCTACCACCTGGTTGTCGACATGGAGCGAGTGGACTTCCTCGACTCCACCGGGCTTGGTGTGCTCGTGGGAGGTCTCAAGCGCGTCCGTGCACATGAGGGCTCGCTGCGTCTGGTGTGCAACCAGGAGCGCATCCTGAAGATTTTCCGCATCACCGGTCTGACGAAGGTGTTCCCGATCCACACGACGGTGGAGGACGCCGTCGCAGCCACCGACTGACGGTTTCACCCTCCGCGGCGCCGCTGGGCGCCGCGGAGGGGAGCCGAAGAGGAGCGGGGGCGCGGACCGACAGCGGTCCGGGCCTCTGTAAGGCACGCCCGTAGTCCGAGGGGGACGCGCATGGCCACCGTTGAACTGCGCTTCAGCGCCCAGCCCGAGCACGTCAGGACGGCCCGCCTCGTCGCGGCCGCCGTGGCGCGGCGGGCCGGCGTGGACGAAGCCGTGCTCGACGAGGTCCGCCTCGCCGTGGGCGAGGCCTGCTCGCGCGCCGTCGGTCTGCATCTCAGCAACGGGCTGACCGCGCCCGTCCGGGTGGTCCTGACCGAGGAGGAGAAGCTGTTCTCCATCGAGGTCGGCGACGAGGTGCCCGGACCGGCCGGCGGCCCGGAGGGCGCCGTGTCCGGCATCGACGCCGCCCTGGATCCGGACACCGACACCGAGGACGAGATGGGTCTCGCGGTGATCAGCGGGCTCGTCGACGACGTCGAGGTGACGAGCGGGGAGGCGGGCGGGACCATCCGGATGAGCTGGCCCGTGTCCGCCGCGTCCGATCTCCCGTAAGTCCCGTCGGGCTTCGCACGTCCCGCCAGTCCCGCCGGTATCACAAATCCCGCGGTTCGGGGATTCTTCCGATCTTCATCAAGGCCCTGCCGAGCAGGGCCTTTTTTCATACCCCGGGGCATTTCCTAGATCAATGATCAGGCGTCAATGCCTTTGTCCCATTACCTCTTTCGGGGGTAATGGAGTGACGCGATCTATTGCTGAGGAGCAAGAGCAGGCCAATTCCGTTTCCTGCGCACTGTTTTGATCGGGAAGAGCTCCCTACAATCCGTCCACATCTTGAGCTCATCACGTCAAGGAGGACGAATGACGGGGCTCTTCACCCCCAACGCGCCGATCGGTAACTCCGATCTGGCAGCCGCAGTACTCACCGATGACAATCGGCTCATCGTCATGGTGATCGCGGCCGTGGCACTCGCCGCACTCGTCGTCGCGCAGATCCTGGTCCGCCAGGTACTCGCCGCCGACGAGGGAACCGACAGCATGAAGAAAATCGCCGCCGCCGTCCAGGAAGGCGCCAACGCCTACCTCGGCCGGCAGCTGCGCACCCTCGGGATCTTCGCCGTCGTCGTGTTCTTCCTGCTCTTCCTGCTCCCCGCCGACGACTGGACGCAGCGGGCAGGGCGTTCCGCCTTCTTCCTCGTGGGCGCCATCTTCTCGGCGGCCACCGGCTACATCGGCATGCGCCTCGCGGTCCGCGCCAACGTGCGCGTCGCCGCCGCGGCGCGCGAGGCCACCCCCGCCGAGGGCGAGCCCGCCAAGGACCTCACCGACGTCTCGCACAAGGCCATGCGGATCGCCTTCCGCACCGGCGGCGTCGTCGGCATGTTCACCGTCGGCCTCGGCCTGCTCGGCGCCTCCTGCGTCGTCCTGGTCTACGCCGCCGACGCCCCCAAGGTCCTGGAGGGCTTCGGCCTCGGGGCCGCCCTGATCGCGATGTTCATGCGCGTCGGCGGCGGCATCTTCACCAAGGCCGCCGACGTCGGCGCCGACCTGGTCGGCAAGGTCGAGCAGGGCATTCCGGAGGACGACCCGCGCAATGCCGCGACCATCGCCGACAATGTGGGCGACAACGTCGGCGACTGCGCCGGTATGGCGGCCGACCTCTTCGAGTCGTACGCCGTCACCCTCGTGGCCGCGCTCATCCTCGGCAAGGCCGCCTTCGGCGACCTCGGCCTGGCCTTCCCGCTGATCGTGCCCGCGATCGGCGTCATCACCGCCATGATCGGCATCTTCGCGGTCTCCCCGCGCCGCTCCGACCGGAGCGGAATGACCGCCATCAACCGCGGCTTCTTCATCTCCGCCGTGATCTCGCTGGTCCTGGTCGCGATCGCCGTCTTCGTCTACCTGCCGTCCAGCTACAAGGACCTCATCGGCGTAGAGAACGCCACGATCACCAACCACTCCGGCGACCCGCGCATCCTGGCCCTCGTCGCCGTGGCGATCGGCATCCTGCTCGCGGCCCTGATCCAGCAGCTGACCGGCTACTTCACCGAGACCAACCGCCGTCCCGTCCGGGACATCGGCAAGTCCTCCCTGACCGGCGCGGCCACCGTCGTCCTCGCCGGCATCTCCGTCGGCCTGGAGTCCGCCGTCTACACGGCGCTGCTCATCGGCCTCGGCGTGTACGGGGCGTTCCTGCTCGGCGGTACGTCGATCATGCTCGCCCTCTTCGCGGTGGCCCTGGCCGGCACCGGCCTGCTCACCACCGTCGGCGTCATCGTCGCCATGGACACCTTCGGGCCCGTCTCGGACAACGCCCAGGGCATCGCCGAGATGTCCGGCGACGTCGAGGGCGCCGGTGCGCAGGTGCTGACCGACCTGGACGCCGTCGGCAACACCACCAAGGCCATCACCAAGGGCATCGCGATCGCCACCGCCGTGCTCGCCGCGGCCGCGCTGTTCGGCTCGTACAGCGACGCCATCGCGAACGCGGTCAGGGAAGTCGGGGCCAAGGCGGGCGAGATGAACCTCAGCCTGGACATCGCACAGCCCAACAACCTGGTCGGCCTGATCCTGGGCGCGGCCGTCGTGTTCCTCTTCTCCGGCCTCGCCATCAACGCCGTCTCCCGCTCCGCGGGCGCCGTCGTCTACGAGGTGCGCCGCCAGTTCCGCGAGCACCCCGGGATCATGGACTACACCGAGAAGCCCGAGTACGGGCGCGTCGTGGACATCTGCACCAAGGACGCCCTGCGCGAGCTCGCCACGCCCGGCCTGCTCGCGGTCCTCACCCCGATCGCCGTCGGTTTCTCGCTCGGCGTCGGCGCGCTCGGCTCGTTCCTCGCGGGCGCCATCGGCACCGGCACCCTGATGGCGGTCTTCCTCGCCAACTCCGGTGGCGCGTGGGACAACGCGAAGAAGCTCGTCGAGGACGGCCACCACGGCGGCAAGGGCAGCGAGGCCCACGCCGCGACCGTCATCGGCGACACGGTCGGCGACCCGTTCAAGGACACCGCGGGTCCCGCTATCAACCCGCTGCTCAAGGTCATGAACCTGGTGGCGCTGCTGATCGCCCCCGCGGTCGTGCAGTTCAGCTACGGGCCCGACACGAGCGCGACCGTACGCGCGATCGTCGCGGTCCTGGCCATCGGCGTCATCATCGGCGCGGTGTACATCTCCAAGCGCCGCGGCATCGCGGTCGGGGACGACTCCGAGGGCGAGGACGCGCCCGCCGAGCGGGTGGCCCAGCAGGCCGATCCCGCGGCGGTTTCCTGACCCGAGGGGTGACCCCCGGGGGGCCTGCGGGCCGCCCGGCCCGAGGTACTCGAAGACACGCCCGAACGGCGGACAGGCGGCGCGGACTGACGCGCCGTCTGTCCGCCTTTCTGCGTGCCCGGATGGCGGACGTGTATCTTCCGGGCCGAGAGCCTTCGAAGGGACCAATCCGGTGAACAAGAAGTTTGCGGCCGCGGTGTCCGGCGGTGCGGTACTGATGATCGTGCTGTCCGGCTGCGGCGGCGACGACGGGGACGAGAAGGCCAACGCCTGGGCCAAGAAGGTCTGCGACAAGTGGCAGCCCGAGCTGAAGAAGATCGAGACCGCCAACGCGGACATCAAGCGGGTGGCGACCGAGAGCAGCAAGCCCGAAGAGGTCCAGACGACCGACTCGGCGGCGTTCGGGACCATGTCCACCTCGTACAAGGCGATGGGGACCGCCCTGCAGGGTGCGGGAGTTCCGCCGGTCAAGGACGGCCAGACGACGCAGACGACTGCGATCAAGGGCTTCGAGGAATCGTCCAAGGGCTATGCCGACCTGAAGACGAAGATGGACGGCCTGGACCCGAAGGACCAGACGAAGTTCGCCGAGGGCCTCAAGGACGTGGCCGGCGGACTCGAGGAGGCCACCAAGGGCGGCAAGAACGCGCTCAGCACGCTCAAGGCCGGCGGCCTGGACAAGGCGATGAACAGCCAGAAGGGCTGCCAGGTCGCGGCGCCGTCGGCGTCGCCGAAGTGATGGGGCCCGCGGCCGCCGTTGAGGGAGGCCGCGGCATTCGTCCGCGGAGCTGCGGCCGCGCGGCATACGCATCGGCGGCGGCAGCCGACACAATGGACGGGTGAGTACCACCAGCCTTCCCTCTCCCGATCGCGCCGCCGAGCTCCGCACGGCCCTGCTCGCCGCCGGCTTCACCGCCGACGGCCTGCTCGACCTGCTCGGCGCCCCCGCCTACGCCGCGCTGGCCCGCAGCGAGACGGTCCCCGCCCTGCGCGCCACGCGCGGCCGCGGTGACGGCCCGCTCGCGAGCCTGGTCCGGCTGTTCCTGCTGCAGCAGCCGGAGCCGTACGTGAACGCCGCCCGGGCGCTGCCCGTCGAGGCCGCGCTGGCGGACGGCTGGCTGCGCCGCGAGGGCGATGAGGTGCACGCCACCGTCGACGTGCGCCCGTACGGCGGTCCCGACGGCGAGGACTGGTTCATCGTCTCCGACCTCGGCTGCGCCGTCGGCGGGGCCGGCGGGATCGGCAGCCGCGAGGAGGGTGTCGTACTCGGCGTCGGCGGGGCCTCCACCACCCTGGCCGGGATCACCGTCCGCACCCCGGTCGGCAGCGCCCTCGACCTCGGTACCGGATCCGGCATCCAGGCCCTGCACGCCGCCCAGCACGCCACCCGGGTCACCGCCACCGACGTCAACCCCCGGGCCCTGGACTTCACCCGGCTGACCCTGGCACTGTCCGGCGCCCAGGAGGCCGAGCTGCTCCAGGGGTCGCTGTTCGAGCCGGTCGGCGGGGCCACGTACGACCTGATCGTGTCGAACCCGCCGTTCGTGATCTCCCCCGGCGCCCGGCTGACGTACCGCGACGGCGGGATGGGCGGCGACGACCTGTGCCGGACCCTCGTCCAGGAGGCCGGCGCGCACCTCAACCCGGGCGGGTACGCGCAGTTCCTCGGCAACTGGCAGCACGTGGAGGGCGAGGACTGGCACGACCGGGTCCGTGCCTGGGTGCCGCGCGGCTGCGACGCGTGGATCGTGCAGCGTGACGTGCAGGACGTCACGCAGTACGCGGAGCTGTGGCTGCGCGACGCGGGCGACCACCGCGCCGACCCCGCCGAGTACGCGCGGCGGTACGAGGACTGGCTGGACGAGTTCGAGGCGCGCAAGACCAAGGCCGTCGGCTTCGGCTGGATCACCCTGCGGCGCAGCGACGCGGCGGAGCCCTCGATCGTGGTCGAGGAGTGGCCGCACTCGGTGGAGCAGCCGCTCGGCGACGCCGTCGTGGCCCACTTCGCCCGACAGGACTACCTGCGGGACCACGACGACGCGGCTCTGCTGGAGGCCCGCTTCGTACTGGCGGCGGAGGTCGTCCAGGAGCAGGTCGGCGCGCCCGGCGCGGAGGACCCGGAGCACGTGGTGCTGCGGCAGAACCGCGGGATGCGTCGGGCGACCAAGGTCGACACGGTCGGGGCGGGCTTCGCCGGAGTGTGTGACGGCTCACTCACGGCGGGACGGATCCTGGACGCGATCGCGCATCTGGTGCAGGAGGATCCCGTGGTGCTGCGGGACCGGACTCCGGAGGCGATCCGGGTGCTGGTCGAGCAGGGATTCCTGGAGCCGGCCGACGGCTGACCGGCTCCTCGGACGCCGGCTGACCGGGTCCTCGGCCGATGGCCGGCCGGGTCCTCGGCGGCCGCCCCGGCCGCCCCCTCCGGCTTCTTGGCCGGCTTCCGCGGCCCTGTCCGCCGCGGTCTGGTTCCGGGGCGTCCGGCCGTGGCCGAAACCTTCATGTAACCCCGGGTTCGCGCGCCGTTACGCAGTGTCTGGCAGGCTCGAAACCAGGCGGAGGCCACGGGCCGGCCACGGGGATCCGGGGGGATCCGTACGGGGCCCGCTGAGCGGCCCCGGAGCAGGCGGGAGTAAGGGGGGAACGGCGTGGAGAGCGGTCCGGCGATCTTCGCGGCAACCGTGTTCCTGCTGTTCGGCACCGCCCTGCCGGGCTGGACGGGGGCGTGCGCGGTGCGCCGGGCGCCGGTGGCCGAGGGTGTGCGCCCCGCCGTGGCCGTTCCGCTGGAGCTGCTCGCCGCCGGGACCTGCCTGGCGCTCGGCGTCCGGTGCCTCGTACGACGGTGATCGCGGGCCCGCTCGCAGGCCGGATCGGAGCCTGATCGCAGGCCCGGCCACCGACGCGCCGACCCGCGGATGCGCGGGGTGAACAGGACGTCAGAGGGGGTGCGGGGGCGGGGCCAGACGGCCCCCTGGCCACTCGGCCCGGTGATCGCTACGGGTCCGGCGCGGTATCCGGGCGGCAGAAATGGCACTTGTCGGGTTACCGTTCGAGTGGCCGTTGCGGGCTTCTGCCGTTTGACACGGGGGCGGGTTGTACCGTCACACTCCGCAGCGTCGCCGTACCGCGACCGAGTGCCGACCGGAGAGAAGAGCCAAGTTGTCCCCGACTAGCGAGACCGCAAAGGGCGGCCGCCGACTCGTCATCGTCGAGTCCCCTGCCAAGGCGAAGACGATCAAGGGCTACCTCGGCCCGGGATACGTCGTCGAGGCGAGCGTCGGGCACATCCGCGACCTCCCGAGCGGCGCGGCCGAGGTTCCCGACAAGTACACCGGCGAGGTCCGCCGTCTCGGCGTCGACGTCGAACACGACTTCGCGCCGATCTACGTCGTCAATGCCGATAAGAAGGCCCAGGTCAGGAAGCTCAAGGAGCTGCTGGCCGAGTCCGACGAACTCTTCCTCGCCACCGATGAGGACCGCGAGGGCGAAGCCATCGCGTGGCACCTGCAGGAAGTCCTCAAGCCCAAGGTCCCCGTCCACCGGATGGTCTTCCACGAGATCACCAAGGACGCGATCCGCGACGCCGTCGCCAACCCGCGCGAGCTGAACCAGCGCATGGTCGACGCCCAGGAGACCCGCCGCATCCTCGACCGCCTCTACGGCTACGAGGTCTCGCCGGTCCTGTGGAAGAAGGTCATGCCGAAGCTGTCGGCGGGCCGCGTCCAGTCGGTGGCCACCCGCCTCGTCGTCGAGCGGGAGCGCGAGCGCATCGCCTTCCGCTCCGCCGAGTACTGGGACCTGACCGGAACCTTCTCCACCGGCCGCGCCGGTGACGCCTCCGACCCCTCGACGCTGGTCGCCCGCCTGAACACGGTGGACGGCAAGCGCATCGCGCAGGGCCGCGACTTCGGCTCCAACGGGCAGCTGAAGAGCGAGGTGCTGCACCTCGACGAGGCTAACGCGCGGGCGCTGGCCGCCGCGCTGGCGGACACCTCGTTCGCCGTCCGCTCGGTCGAGTCCAAGCCGTACCGCCGCTCCCCGTACGCCCCGTTCCGCACGACGACGCTCCAGCAGGAGGCCTCGCGCAAGCTGGGCTTCGGCGCGAAGGCGACGATGCAGGTGGCGCAGAAGCTGTACGAGAACGGCTTCATCACCTACATGCGTACGGACTCCACCACGCTCTCCGACACCGCGGTGTCGGCGGCGCGGGCGCAGGTCACGCAGCTGTACGGGGCCGACTACCTGCCGGAGAAGCCGCGTGTCTACGCGGGCAAGGTCAAGAACGCGCAGGAGGCGCACGAGGCGATCCGCCCTTCGGGTGATCGTTTCCGCACCCCGGCCGAGACGGGTCTGACCGGCGACCAGTTCCGCCTGTACGAGCTGATCTGGAAGCGGACCGTCGCCTCCCAGATGAAGGACGCGGTCGGCAACTCGGTCACCGTCAAGATCGGCGGCCGCGCCTCGGACGGCCGGGACGCCGAGTTCACCGCCTCCGGCAAGACGATCACCTTCCACGGCTTCATGAAGGCGTACGTCGAGGGCGCGGACGACCCGAACGCCGAGCTCGACGACCGCGAGAAGCGGCTGCCGCAGGTCGCCGAGGGCGACGCGCTGTCGGCCGAGGAGATCACGGCGGACGGCCACTCGACCAAGCCGCCGGCCCGCTACACCGAGGCCTCGCTGGTCAAGGAGCTCGAAGAGCGCGAGATCGGCCGCCCGTCGACGTACGCGTCGATCATCGGCACGATCCTGGACCGCGGGTACGTCTTCAAGAAGGGCACGGCGCTCGTGCCGTCCTTCCTGTCGTTCGCCGTGGTCAACCTGCTGGAGACGCACTTCGGGCGGCTCGTCGACTACGACTTCACCGCGAAGATGGAGGACGACCTCGACCGCATCGCGCGGGGCGAGGCCCAGTCCGTGCCGTGGCTGAAGCGGTTCTACTTCGGCTCCGAGGACGCGACCGAGGTCGTACCGGCCGACGGCGACCACCTCGGCGGCCTGAAGGAGCTGGTGACCGACCTCGGCGCCATCGACGCCCGCGAGATCTCCTCCTTCCCGGTCGGCGAGGGCATCGTGCTGCGCGTCGGCCGCTACGGGCCGTACGTCGAGCGCGGCGAGAAGGACGCGGAGGGCCACCAGCGGGCCGACGTCCCGGAGGACCTGGCGCCCGACGAGCTGACGGTCGGGTACGCGGAGGAGCTGTTCGCGAAGCCGAGCGGCGAGTTCGAGCTGGGCAAGGACCCAGCCAGCGGGAACGAAATCGTCGCGAAGGACGGTCGCTACGGGCCGTACGTGACGGAGATCCTCCCCGAGGGCACCCCGAAGACCGGCAAGAACGCGGTGAAGCCGCGGACGGCCTCGCTCTTCAAGTCGATGAGCCTGGACACGGTCACGCTGGACGAGGCGCTCAAGCTGATGTCCCTTCCCCGGGTCGTGGGCGCGGACGCGGAGGGCGTGGAGATCACGGCCCAGAACGGCCGCTACGGCCCGTACCTGAAGAAGGGCACGGACTCGCGGTCGCTGGAGACCGAGGACCAGCTGTTCTCGATCACCCTGGACGAGGCCCTCGCCATCTACGCCCAGCCGAAGCAGCGGGGGCGGGCCGCGGCCAAGCCGCCGCTGAAGGAGCTGGGCACGGACCCGGTCAGCGAGAAGCCGGTGGTGGTCAAGGACGGCCGCTTCGGGCCGTACGTGACGGACGGCGAGACGAACGCGACGCTGCGGCGGGACGACGACGTCGAGACGATCACGCCCGAGCGCGGCTACGAGCTGCTGGCGGAGAAGCGCGCCAAGGGCCCGGCCAAGAAGACGGCGAAGAAGGCCCCGGCCAAGAAGGCGCCCGCGAAGAAGGCCACGGCGACCAAGACCGCGGCGAAGAAGACGACGACGGCGAAGAAGACCGCCGCCAAGAAGACGACGACGGCGAAGAAGACGGTCGCGAAGAAGGCGGCCGCCGTCGCCCCCTCGTCGGACGACTGAGCGACCCCCCGGGCCCGTGCGATCCGCACGGGCCCGGGGCCTTCGCGCCGCGGTGGGGCCGGGGTCACACCGGATGGTCATCCACAGGCTCCGCAGCCGCCAAGCGCAGCGGATAGGCTGGGCGGATGACGCGAGCCGAGCAGCCAACGGTCGTGACCGCCCCCGCGAACCCCACCTACGACGAAGCCCTCGCCGCGGATTCCCGCGAGCGTGCGGTGCGCGCACTGCTGCGCACCCCCAGGCTGCGCCGACTGTGGAGCGCCCAGCTGGTGAGCGGCATCGGTGACGCCCTCGCCCTGTTGGTGCTGGTGCTGCTGGCCTTCCAGACGGCCGTCTCCGAGGAGACCTTCGGCAGCGGCTACCAGGGCTGGGCCCTCACGATCGCCGCCGTGTTCGGCGTCCGGATCCTCGCCACCCTGATCTTCGGCGCGGTCCTGCTCGGTCCACTGGCCAAGCTCCTCGCCCCGAAGGAGGCCGGCGGCACGCTGGACCGACGCTGGACGATGATCGGCGCCGACGGAATCCGGCTCGGCCTGTTCGTCGTCGCCCCGCTCTGGCTCGACTGGATCCCGGCCCAGGCGCTGACCGCGCTGCTGGCCACCGTCTTCGTCTCCGGCGGCGCCGAGCGGCTGTGGACCCTGGCCAAGGACAGCGCGGCCCCCGCCCTGCTGCCCTCGCCGCCGCCCGAGGGGGCGACCGTACGGCCGCTGCCCGACCACCTCGACGCGCTGCGCCGGCTGAATCTGCGGACGTCCTTCGCCGCGCTGCCCGTCGCCGCGGCCGTCCTGCTCGCCGCGACCCTGGTCGGCAAGGCCCTCGGCCTCGGCGTGGACTGGTTCGCCGAGAACCAGGCCGCCCTCGGCTCGTACGTGGCCTCCGGCCTCTTCGCGGCGTCCGTGTCGCTGCTGCTCCCGCTCCTGCTGCCCTCGGCGAAGACCCCGCGCCCGCGGTCCCCGCTGGAGGGCCTGCGGGCCCCCAAGGTGGGGGACCGCCCTGAGAAGGGGCGTACGGGGGCCATTGCGCTGCTCGTCCTGGCCTGCGCCGCCGTCGCCGGAGCCGTGGCCAGCGCGGCCGCCGTCGCCGTCCTGCACGCCTTCGACCTGGGCGGCGGCCCCGCCACCTTCTCCCTGCTCGTCCTGGCCCTGCTCGGCGGCACCGCCGTCGGCATCCGCGCCACCCAGGCCGGCAAGGTGCTGCCCGCGCTGTCCCGGCGCCGGCTGCTGGCCCTCGCCATCGCGGTGGCCGGGCTCGCGCTGCTGCTCACCGGGCTGGTCCCGGACACCGCGACCGTCCTGTTCCTGTCGCTGCTCGCCGGCACCGCCGCGGGCGTGGCCGCCAACACCGGACACACCCTGCTCGACCAGGAGACCGAGGAGTTCCGCCGCGCCCGGGTCACCGAGCACCTGCAGGCCGTCGTACGGGTGGCCGTGGGCATCGGAGCCGTCCTCGCCCCGGCCCTGGCCGCGGCCATCGGCCCGCACCGCCTGGCATCCGGGGACGTCGTCTTCGCGCACGGCGGGGCCGCCTTCACCCTGATGCTGGTCGGCGCCCTGCTGCTGCCGGTCGCCGTCGTGGTGCTCGCCAAGGCCGACGACCGCAGCGGCGTACCGCTGCGCCGCGACCTGCGCGAGGCGCTGCGCGGCGGGGAGCCGGTGCAGGCCGCTTCCGACGCCGGGTTCTTCATCGCACTGGAGGGCGGGGACGGCGCCGGCAAGTCCACCCAGGTCGAGGCGCTGGCCGACTGGATACGGGGCAAGGGCCACGAGGTCGTCGTGACCCGCGAGCCGGGGGCCACCCCGGTCGGCAAGCGGCTCCGCTCGATCCTGCTCGACGTCTCCTCGGCCGGGCTGTCGAACCGCGCCGAGGCCCTGCTGTACGCCGCGGACCGCGCGGAGCACGTGGACACCGTCGTCCGGCCCGCCCTGGAGCGCGGCGCGGTCGTCATCTCCGACCGCTACATCGACTCCTCGGTCGCGTACCAGGGAGCCGGGCGCGACCTGTCCCCGACCGAGATCGCCCGGATCTCACGCTGGGCCACCGACGGGCTCGTCCCGAACCTGACCGTGCTGCTCGACGTATCGCCGGAGGCGGCCCGCGAGCGGTTCACGGAGGCGCCGGACCGGCTGGAGTCGGAGCCGGCCGAGTTCCACCAGCGGGTCCGGGCCGGGTTCCTGACGCTGGCCGCGGCCGACCCCGGGCGCTACCTGGTGGTCGACGCCGGGCAGGACCCCCAGTCCGTGACCACCGTCGTACGCCACCGCCTGGACCGGATGCTCCCGCTCTCGGAGGCAGAGGTGGCCGCCCAGGCCGAGGCCCGGCGCAAGGCCGAGGAGGACGCCCGGCGCAGGGCCGCGGAAGAGGCGGCGCGCAAGGCGGAGGAAGAGCGGCTGCGCGCGGAGGAGGAAGCCCGGCGCAGGGCCGAGGCGGAAGCCGCCCGGATCAAGGCCGAGGCCGAGGCCGCCCGCAAGGCGGAGGAAGAGCGGCAGCGCGCCGAAGAGGAGGCCCGCGCCCGGGCCGAGGCCGAGCGGCTGCGCGCGGAGGCCGAGGAGGAGGCCCGCGCCGCGGAGGCGGAGCGGCTGCGCAGGCAGGCGGAGGAGGAGGCCCGGCTGCGCGCCGAGGCCGAGGAGCGGCGGCTGGAGAAGCAGCGGCGGGCGGAGGAGGCCCTGCTGAGGGCCGAGGAGGCGCGCCGGCTGGCGGAGGCCTCGGCGGCAGCGGCGGCTGCGCAGGCCGCGGCGGCCGCTTCGGCTTCGGCGGCGGCATCGGCTCCGGCTCCGGCCGCGACGCCTGCTCCGGCTCCGGCTCCGGCGGCTCCGGCGCCCAAGGTGGCGATGACCAAGGATCCGCTGCCGGACGACGCCGTGACCGTGGAGACCCCGCTGGTCAAGCGGGTCGTCCAGCCGGACGACGTGACGCAGACCGTCCCGGTGCCGAAGATCGACCCGGCGGCGGAGACCTCGGTGCTGCCGGCCGTTCCGCCGGCCGGCCCGGCGGAGGAGACGGCGGTCCTGCCGCCCGTACCGGCAGCCGGTCCGACCGACGAGACGGCGGTCCTGCCGCCCGTACGGCCGTCCCGTACGAGCCCTGCGGCCGGTCAGGCCCCGTCCGGCCCGGCCCGGTCGGCCAAGCGGCCGACGGCACGGCGTTCCGAGGAGAGCCCGGCCGACCGGGTGCCGCCGGGCATCTTCCGGGACGCCGAGGACGCCGAGGACGCCACGCGCGAACTCCCGGTCTTCGGAGCCGACGGCCTCCCGGGCGGGCAGGGCCGGGAGGACCGGCAGGACCGGTCACCGAGCCGGCCGCGGCCCGCCTGGGCCGAGGAGACCCCGCTCGACGACCTGCCGACCCTGGCGGACGAACTGCTCGGCCCGCGCCGGGACGACGAGGGCGAAGAGGGCGGTCCGCGCCGCCGCTGACGGGGCGTGTCGGTGGCGCCCGCCACACTGGGACGGGCAGAGCAGGACGAGCGGTACGGACGGCCAAGGCGACGACGGCCGGTGAAAGGCGGTGGGCGCGATGCCCGTATGGGACGACCTGGTGGGACAGGAGCGGGTGCAGGCGCAGCTGGCCGCCGCCGCCCGTGACGCCGACGCCCTGGTCACCGCCGTCGAGGCCGGGACCGCGCCGCCCGCCGCGTCCAAGATGACCCACGCCTGGCTGTTCACCGGCCCGCCCGGCTCCGGGCGGGCCACCGCCGCCCGCGCCTTCGCGGCCGCGCTCCAGTGCACCAGCCCCGACCGCGCCCTCGGGGGCGAGCCGGGCTGCGGGTTCTGCGACGGCTGCCACACCACCCTGGTCGGCACGCACGCCGATGTGGAGATCGTCCGCACGGATCTGCTCTCCATCGGCGTGAAGGAGACCCGCGACCTGGTCCGCCGGGCACAGCTCTCCCCGGCCGTGGGCCGCTGGCAGGTCATCGTCCTGGAGGACGCCGACCGGCTGACCGAGGGAGCGGGCAATGTGCTCCTCAAGGCCGTGGAGGAGCCCGCTCCGCGGACCGTGTGGCTGCTGTGCGCGCCCTCCCTGGAGGACGTGCTGCCGACCATCCGCTCCCGCTGCCGGCACCTGACCCTGCGCACCCCGCCGGTCGCCGCCGTCGCCGAGGTGCTGGTGCGGCGCGACGGCATCGATCCCGCCGTCGCCGCGGCCGCCGCGCGCGCGACGCAGGGGCACATCGGCCGCGCCCGCCGGCTCGCCACCGACGAGTCCGCCCGGACCCGCCGGGCCGCCGTCCTGAAGCTCCCGCTCCGCATCGATGACGTGGGCGGCTGTCTCAAGGCCGCCCAGGAGCTGGTCGACGCCGCCGCCGAGGACGCCAAGCAGGTCGCGGAGGAGGTCGACACGAAGGAGACCGAGGACCTGCGGGCCGCGCTCGGCGCCGGAGCGGGCACGGGCGGCCGGATGCCGCGCGGCACGGCGGGCGTGATGAAGGAACTCGAAGACCGGCAGAAGCGCCGCCGCACCCGTACCCAGCGCGACACCCTCGACCTGGCGTTGAGCGACCTCACCGGCTTCTACCGGGACGTGCTGGCCCTCCAGCTCGGATCCTCGCTGGCGATCGCGAACGAAGAGCTGCGGGCCGACCTCGACCGGATCGCCCGGGCGTCCGGACCGGAGCGCACCCTGCGCCGGATCGAGGCGATCATCGCCTGCCGCAATGCCCTGGACCGCAACGTGGCCCCGCTCCTCGCGGTCGAGGCGATGACGATGTCCCTGCGCGCGGGCTGACGGCCCTCGCCCGCCCCATTGACCGCGTCACCCGTATGAGCGATCAGGCGAGGTCGGGCCGCGCGGTGCGGGTTCCGGGCGGGCCTGCGGCGGGCTCCGGGCGGAGGTCGGCCGGCCGGGCGTGCGCTCGCCCGGCCGGGGCGCCCGGCAGGCCGTAGGCTCCGGGAATGGACACCAGTCGCCTGCTGCGCACCTCCGGAACCGTGATCGCAGCCGCCGGGCTGCTCCTCTCCGGGTGCACTTCGAACGGTTCGGGGGGCGTGCAGGCAGCGGCTTCCTCGTCCGGGGGTGCCGCGCAGGCGGCTCCGACCGCGGTCCCGGCGGCGCTGCGCCCGTACTACGAGCAGAAGCTGAACTGGCGCGACTGCGGTGTCCCCGGCTTCCAGTGCGCCACGATGAAGGCCCCGCTGGACTACGCGCACCCCGAGTCCGGGCAGGACGTGGACATCGCCGTGGCCCGCCGCCCGGCCACCGGCCCGGGCAAGCGGCTGGGCTCGCTCGTGGTCAACCCGGGCGGACCGGGCGGCTCCGGCATCGGGTACCTCCAGGCGTACGCGGGCATCGGCTACCCGGCACCCGTCCGCGCCCAGTACGACATGGTCTCCTTCGACCCGCGCGGGGTGGACCGCAGCAGTCCGGTGGAGTGCCTGACCGGCCCGCAGATGGACAAGTTCACGCAGGTGGACCAGACACCGGACAACGCCGCGGAGCGGGCCGAGCTGGTGACCGCCTTCAAGCAGTTCGCCGACGGCTGCAAGGCCCGCTCGCAGCGGGTCCTGCCGCACGTCTCCACCGTCGAGGCCGCCCGCGACATGGACATGCTGCGCGCGGCGCTGGGCGACGAGAAGCTGACGTACGTCGGAGCCTCGTACGGCACCCTCCTCGGGGCGACGTACGCGGACCTCTTCCCCGGCCGGGTCGGCCGCCTCGTCCTGGACGGCGCGATGGATCCCTCCCGTCCGGCGCTGGAAATGAACCGGGACCAGACCGGCGGCTTCGAGACCGCGCTGCGCTCCTTCGCCAAGGACTGCGCGAAGCAGTCCGACTGCCCGCTCGGCAAGGGCGGCCCGGAGGCGATGGCCGAGCAGCTGCAGGAGTTCTTCCGCAAGGTCGACGCCCAGCCCGTGCCCAGCGGTGATCCGGCCCGCCCGCTCGGCGAGTCCCTCGCCACGACGGGGGTGATCGCGGCGCTGTACGACGAGAGCGCGTGGCCGCAGCTGCGCGAGGCGCTGACGTCGGCGATGAACGGCGACGGGTCCGGGCTGCTCGGCCTCGCCGACAGCTACTACGAGCGCGAGCCGGACGGGAAGTACGCGAACCTGATGTTCGCGAACGCCGCGGTGAACTGCCTCGACCAGCCGCCCGCCTTCGCCGGCCCGGAGGCGGTGGACGCGGCCCTGCCCTCCTTCGAGAAGGCTTCCCCGGTGTTCGGGGCGGGCCTCGCCTGGGCCTCGCTGAACTGCGCGTACTGGCCGGTGAAGGCCACCGGCGAGGCCCGCGCCCTGAACGCGAAGGGCGCCCCGCCGATCGTGGTGGTGGGCACGGTCCGCGACCCGGCGACCCCGTACAAGTGGGCCCAGGCACTCGCCGAGCAGCTCGACTCGGGAGTGCTGCTCACGTACGACGGCGACGGCCACACGGCGTACGGCCGCGGCAGCTCCTGCATCGACACGGCGATCAACGCGTACCTCCTGCAGGGCACCCCGCCCAAGGACGGCAAGAAGTGCACGTGACGCCCGGATCCGCCCTGTATGTGACACATGTCCCACCCCGCAGAATGCGGTTCAAGGCACCCCGTTGGAGCCTGTAGACTTGGCGCCGCTGCTGATGAGAGCTCCTCTCCGAGGGAACACTTGTCTAACCAGCGGTGCCGCCTTAGCTCAGTTGGCCAGAGCAACGCACTCGTAATGCGTAGGTCTCGGGTTCGAATCCCGAAGGCGGCTCTGTAGAAGCCCCAGGACTCACTCGCCGTGACCTGGGGCTTTTGCTATGTCCCCAGGAGGCCGGACCAAGGCCCCGCTGCGCGACGCACCGCCCTGCGTGCCCATTGCGTGCCCACCGCGCCTACGCCGTGTGATCGACCGGGGCTTCCGATGGGGGTGGTCGGAGTCCGGTCGCTGGGGGGTGGGGGCGGGGCTACTTTGGGAAGGCTGGACCTGGGCTACGCGTGGTAGGAGGGCGGCATGTCTACACGGGTGCGTAGAGCGGCGGTGGGGGCGGTCGCCGTGGGGCTGGTGGTGGTGCCGCTCGGGGTCGGGTACGCGTGGGAATCCCCGCCGGCGGCGAGCGTCGTCTCGGTCTCGGCTTCGGCTCCTGCCTCGGCTCCGGCTTCGGTGGCGGCCGACGGGCAGTTCCCGCAGCTCACGCCCGCCGTGGCACGGCAGTTGGACGATGCCGTCCTGAAGGTGATGAGCCAGGCGAAGATACCCGGGGTGATGGTCTCGCTCTCGGCCCCCGGCAAGGGCTCGTACGTGCGGTCCTTCGGGGTCGCCGACAAGGCCACCGGCCGGCCGATCCGTACGGACATGTACATGCGCATCGGCAGCGAGACCAAGACCTTCACCGTGACCGCCCTGCTCCAGCTGGTCGACCAGGGCAAGGTCGCACTGGACGACCCCATCGGCAAGTACGTGTCCGGGGTGCCCAACGGGGACCGGATCACGCTGCGCGAGCTCGCCGGGATGCGGAGCGGGCTGTTCAACTACTCCGAGGACGAGGGCTTCTTCAAGGCCCTGACGAGCAATCCCCGACGGCCGTTCACCCCGCAGGAGTTGCTCGCGTACTCCTTCAAGCACCCGGTGCTGTTCGAGCCCAACGCCAAGTTCTCCTACTGCAACACCAACCTGATCCTGCTGGGGTTGGTGGTGGAGAAGCAGACCGGGCAGCGGCTCAACGACTACATCAACCAGAAGGTCGTCGCCCCGGCCGGGCTGCACCGCACGCTGTTCCCCGTGGGCGCGGAGTTCCCCACCCCGCACTCCCAGGGCTACACCGACCAGACCGCCACCGGGAAGACCGAGGACTCGGCCGACTGGAACCCCTCCTGGGGCTGGGCCGCCGGAGCCATGATCTCCGACCTCGACGACCTGAAGACCTGGGCGAAGGTCGTGGCCACGGGCACGCTGCTGAAGCCCGCCACCCAGGCGGAGCGGCTGAAGGTGGTCGACGCGCTGCCGGGCACCGGATACGGCCTGGGCATCTTCAACGTCCAGGGCTGGATCGGCCACAACGGCTCCCTGCCCGGCTACCAGTCGCTGACCGTCTACCTGCCGCAGTCGAAGGCCACGCTGGTGGTGCTGCTGAACACGGACATCGCCTACGAGGGTTCCGAGCCCAGCACCCTGTTCGGCGAGGCGATCACCAAGGTCGTCACCCCGGACCACGTCTTCAGCCTGCCCGCCCAGCCCGTTACCGGACACTGAGTCCATGAACGATGAGCAGTCGGTGGTACGCGTCGCAGGTATGGGTGATGTCGAGGTCGCGGGTGCGCTGTTCCGCGGCTACCTCGATTTCTACGAGGTGAAGGTCGAGGACCCGGACGCACCCCGGGCGTTCCTCGCCGATCGGATCCGGGCCGGTGAGTCGCTGGTGCTGCTGGCCGACGTGCCGGAGGCCGGCACGGTCGGTTTCGCGCAGGTCTACCGGACCTTCTCCTCCCTCGCCCTGCGGCCGATGTGGATCCTGAGCGACCTGTACGTCGACCCGTCCGGCCGCCGCACCGGCGCCGGGCGGGCGCTGCTGCGCGAGGTGCTGCGCCGGGCGCGGGAGGCAGGGGTGTCCGGGGTGCAGCTGGAGACGGCGTACGACAACCACGTCGCGCAGGCGCTGTACGAGGCGGAGGGGTTCGAGCGCGAGGAGTTCCACGTCTACTTCCACGGACCGGACGCTCGCGCAGTGGGGTGAGGCCGCGCTATTTCGCGTCCGCGTAGCACTCCACGATCGCCGTCGTGAACGGGAAGCGGACCGGGGTGTCGCCGAAGGCGATGCGGCCGGCGCGGTGGCCGGCGGTGCGGATCGCCTCGGCCACCGCCTCGGCCTCCTCGGCCGGACAGTGCACGATCACCTCGTCGTGCTGGAAGAAGACCAGCTCGGCCCGCATGCCGGCGCCCGCGATGGCCTGGCGGAGGGCCGCGAGGAGCAGCAGGGCCCAGTCGGCGGCGCTGCCCTGGACGACGAAGTTACGGGTGAACCGGCCGCGGGCCCGGGTGTTGGTGGAGGCGTAGCTCGGGGTCCAGCCCTCCTCCCGGTCCTGCGGGACTCCGGCTTCGCCGTCCTCGTCGGCGCCGACCGGCGGCGGGCAGGTCCGGCCCAGCCAGGTCCGTACGAGGCGGCCCTCCTCGCCGGCCTTGGCGGCGTCGTCCACGTACGCCACGGCCTGCGGGAAACGGCGGCGCAGGGCGGCGAGGTTCTTCAGGCCGTCGCCGGAGGTCTGTCCGTACACGGCGCCGAGGACCGCCAGTTTGGCCATGTCACGGTCGCCGGAGAAGCCTTGGCGGGAGACGGCGGTGTAAAGGTCCTCGGGGCGCCCGGCCACCTCCATGAAGGCGGGGTCGCGGGAGATCGCGGCCAGGACGCGGGGCTCCATCTGGTCGGCGTCGGCGACGACGAGCCGCCAGCCCGGGTCGGCGACGACGGCTCGCCGGATCACCTTCGGGATCTGCAGGGCGCCGCCGCCGTTGGTGACCCAGCGGCCGGTGAGGGTGCCGCCGGGGACGAACTCGGGGCGGAAGCGGCCGTCGCGGACCCAGTCCTGGAGCCAGGACCAGCCGTGGGCGGTGTAGATCCGGTACAGCTTCTTGTACGCGAGGAGCGGCTCGACGGCGGGGTGGTCGAGCTCCTGGATCTCCCAGCGGCGGGTGGACTTGAGCCGGATCCCGGCCTCGGCGAAGGCCTTGATGACGTCGGCCGGCAGGTCGGGGCGTACGCGGCGGCCGAACGCGGCGGAGATCTCCTCGGCCAGCTCGGCGAGGCGGCGGGGTTCGCCGCCGCCCGCGTACCGCTCGCCGAGGAGCTCGGTGAGCAGGGCGCGGTGGACGTCGGCGCGCCAGGGGAGGCCGGCGCGCTGCATTTCGGCGGCGATGAGGAAGGCCGCCGACTCGGAGGTGGTGAGCAGGCGCATGCGGTCGGGGTGCGCGGTGGCCGCCGTGCGCCTCGCCTGGTCGCGGTAGACGGCGACGAGGGCGTCGAGGGGGAGGGGGACGGAGGTGGGCCGGGCGTCGAAGAGGGAGTCCTGGGCCTGGGTCTGGGCGGTGGGGGCGGCGGCGCGGGCGGGGGGATCGGGGGGTACGGGGGCGCCGGTGAGGCGGGCCCAGGCGGCCGCGGCCGAGCGGGGCTCGCCGGAGCGGCCTTCGTGGGCGAGGAGGAGGAGTTCGGTGTCTTCGATGTCGTGGCAGCGGTCGACGCGGGCGCCCGCGGCGAGCAGGCGGGGGTAGACGGCGGCGGTGCTGCGCCAGATCCAGCGGGTGGGGACGGGGGCGGAGCGGATCGCTTCCGCGGGGTCTTCGAAGGCGAGGTGGCCTGCGCCGGCGGGGCCGGCGGGGATCCCGGGGGTGGTGGGCGTGCCGGAGGCGGCGGGCGCGGGGGTGAGCGGCATCGCGTGCCAGAGGCCGTCGGGGGCTTCGGCCAGGGCCCAGTGGGGGATGGGGTCGCTCATGGGTGCGAGTGTCCCACCGGGGGCTGACAGTCCGGCCCGGTCGGCGCGCGGGGGGTGGGGTCGGCGGGGCGTGACAAGCTGGGGTGGTGAGAGAGATTGTCGATCGGGCTTGTCAGGCCGCGCTCTACAGCCAGGACGATGCCGGGTTGGATGCCGGGGCCTCGGTGCTCGTCGGGGACGGCGGGCAGTGGGGTGGGGTCGGGCGGGAGCTGCTGGCCCGCGGGGACGCGTACGTACGGCAGGCCTGGGAGCGGGGGTGGCGGCCCGCCGATGTGCTCCGGCTCGTGGGGCGGGACCTCGGCGAGCGGCACCTGCGGATCACCGGCGACCTGATCGCCGCCGAGGCGCGGCGCTACGCCCGGCTGCCCGAGCGGTGGACCGACGCCGAAGTGTGGTGGGGAGATGACCACGCGTACGGGGAAGCCCTCGTGCGGCGGGAGAAGAGCGATCGGTTCAGCCTGGCCACCGCCGTGCTCGAGGTGTTCCGGCTGCTGATCCGGCTGCCCTCCATCGAGCCGGTCGGGCCACTGCCCGGGGACCCCGTCGGTGACGCTCTGGAGCACGCGCACATCGAGCCCCGCATGCTCTCGCGCATCCGGGCGCTGCTCGCCAAGGCCGAGGCGACCAACTTCCCGGAGGAGGCCGAGGCGCTCAGTGCCAAGGCGCAGGAGCTGATGGCCCGGCACACCGTCGACGAGGCCGTGCTCGCGGCGAGCGGCAAGGGGCCCGCACAGGTGCCCGCGGCCTGCCGGATCGGGGTCGAGGCTCCCTACGAGGAGGCGAAGGCGGTGCTGCTGGACGCCGTGGCCACCGCCAACCGGTGCCGGGCGGTGTGGAACAGCGCCTTCGAGTTCTCCACCGTGGTGGGGTTCGAGAGCGATCTGGAAGCCGTCGAGCTGCTCTATACGTCCCTGCTCGTGCAGGGCACCGCCGCCATGACCCGTGCCGAGGCCGCGCAGCGCTCCGGCGGACGGAAGCGGACCAAGACCTTCCGGCAGTCGTTCCTGCTCGCGTACGCCAGCCGGCTCGGCCAGCGCCTCGCCGAGACCGCCGGGCACGCCGCGGCCGAGGCCCCCGACAACCTGCCCGCCCTGGTGGCCCGCGACGTCGCCGTCACCTCCCGGGCGGACGAGATGTTCCCCCGGACCACCACCACCCGGCTGCGCGGTGCCACCGACCACGCGGGCTGGGAGGACGGCACCGCCGCCGCCGACCGGGCCCATGTGGCCACCAGGCGGCCCCCGCTGCCGCGTTAGCGCTGCCGCTCAGTGCTGCCGTCCGTCGCCCTCGCCCCGCAGGGCCTGCGTCTCCGACTTCAGGATGCGCATCGACCTGCCCACCGAGCGGGCCATGTCGGGCAGCTTCTTCGAGCCGAAGACCAGCACGCAGACGACGAGGAGCAGGATCAGGTGCCAGGGCTCAAGGGCGTTGCGGAGCATGCGCGGTCCCCTTACGGGTGGATGGAAGGCCGGTGCGGTCCCGACCATCGAACAGGGCCGCCCGCGTGCGGACAAATCTGAAGAAGGCCTGAAGGGCGGTCGGCTCCGGACCCCGGTCGGAGCTTGATCCAGGCTTTATAAGGGTCTGATTCGCCCCTGATCCACCCGAGTTCTTCCCTGACAGTGATCAGGGGAGCACCCTCCGCGTGCACGTGCATCTGCCCATGCATGCGCTTATGAACACAGCTATGATCCGGTGCAGTTGACATCTGCACTATCGGGGGCTTCCTGTGGACCACGCGTACAACGGGATGGCAGCTGCAGAACTCGACGGAGTGACCTGGCAGAAGAGCAGACACAGCAACTCGCAAGGTTCCTGTGTGGAGTTCGCCAAGCTGCCGGGTGGCGCTGTCGCCGTGCGCAACTCGCGCTTCCCGGACGGGCCGGCGCTCGTCTACACGCCGGCCGAGATAGAGGCGCTGCTGCTGGGCGTCAAGGACGGCGAGTTCGACCACCTGATCGCCTGATCGGCCGGTGGGACGGCCGGAGGAACGGCGCGCTGATCAAGCCATGCACGTGCACTGGCCGGGACTGATCGCAATGATCAACCCCGGCCAGTTTTCATCACCGAGTCGCTCTTCGCCCCCGCGCCCCGTGCACGTGCTCCGCGCCCCGCCGCCCTACTCGTGGAGCATGAACAGCGCCCAGACCACCTTGCCGGTCAGCCGGCCCGCGAGCGGATGCCAGCCCCAGCTGTCGCTGTAGGCGTCCACGAGGAACAGCCCGCGCCCCGATTCCAGGTCGCAGTTCTCCTGCGTGCGCTCCGGTGCGAACGACCCGCCCGGCCGGTCCTCGCTGGGGTCCCGTACCGCGCACACCAGCCGGGTGCTCCACCGCATCAGGTGCAGCCGTACCGTCGGCTCCGGCTCGCCCGAACCCGCCCCGGAATCCGGGCCCGAACCGCCACCGGCCCCGGCGTCCTCCGGCAGGGCGTGGCGCAGCGCGTTCGTGACGAGTTCGGAGACCACCAGGGCCACGTCGTCGAAGCGCTCGTCGAGACCCCACTGCGACAAGGTCGACCGGGTGAACGAACGGGCGCCCCGCACCGCCTCGAAGCGGGCGGGCAGAGCGCAGGAGGCGGACCCGGAGACAGCCGTGGGGTCGACCGGGGGCAGCCCCTGCCGTAACGGCTCGAGCATGGTCGATCCATTCGTCCCCATGCGAGGCACTCCCGGGATTCGCGGGCGGAGCGGCGCGCTCCGTCCAGAAAGAACTGCGGGGTGGGTCCGGCGCCGGCGCGAAAGAGCACGCAGGTGCGCGGCACCATCGTTCCGAATGCAGAAGCTGGATGCAAGGGCAGATGCACGTGCACGCGCCGGACCTGTCCACTCCCGTGATGGTTCTTGCTCATTTCTTCCTACGCATACTTACGGACTTCTTTTCCGGGAGCCGGGATTCCGTTACAGAACGAGTACGGACCGATGCGTTTTGGTGGCAGACTGCGGGGCCTGGGGTGCGGGGGCCCCGGCGACGCACATCACGCGCAGACCACGCGTACACATGGCGATGGGGAGGGCAGGACTAGTGACCGCAGAAGCAAGCGGTTCTGTGGTGCGCCGCATCCTCCTGGGCTCTCAGCTCAGGCGACTCCGAGAATCCCGCGGCATCACCCGTGAGGCGGCCGGCTACTCGATCCGCGCATCCGAATCGAAGATCAGCCGCTTGGAGTTGGGAAGGGTGAGCTTCAAGGCAAGGGACGTGGAGGACCTCCTCACGCTCTACGGAGTCACGGACGGCGCGGAGCGGGAGTCCCTGCTGGGGCTCGTCCGCGAGGCCAACGCGGCCGGCTGGTGGCACAGCTACGGCGACGTGCTGCCGGGGTGGTTCCAGACGTACATCGGCCTGGAGGGCGCGGCCTCGCTCATCCGGATCTACGAAGTCCAGTTCGTCCACGGCCTGTTGCAGACCGAGGCCTACGCCCAGGCCGTCGTCAGCCGCGGCATGCCCGGTGCCACCAAGGCCGAGATCGACCGCCGCGTCGCACTGCGCCTGGAGCGCCAGAAGGTGCTCGTCTCGGAGAACGCCCCGGTCTTCCACGCCGTCCTCGACGAGGCCGCCCTGCGCCGCCCGTACGGCGACCGCGACGTCATGCGCGGCCAGCTGGAGCACCTCATCGAGGTCTCCCAGCGGCCCAACGTGCAGCTCCAGGTGATGCCGTTCTCCTTCGGCGGCCACGCGGGCGAAAGCGGAGCCTTCACCCTGCTGCGCTTCCCGGAGTCCGACCTCCAGGACATCGTCTATCTGGAACAGCTCACCAGTGCCCTCTACCTGGACAAAGACGAGGAAGTAGCGCAGTACGAGAGGGCGATGGAGCGGCTCCAGGCCGATTGCCCCGATGCCGACCGGACGCGGGATCTTCTCCGTGGCCTGCTCCAACTGTCTTGATTCGCACGTAGTATGACGTCTGATCAGTGCATGATGACCGATCGGTCTCCGGTGCAGCGCACGGGTGCGCGCTCGCAGTAAGGGATGGCATGTCCATATTCGACGACCTGGCTCACCAGTACATCGACGGCGAATGGCTGGCCGGCACCGGTTCGTGGGACATCATCGACGTCAACCCGTACAACGGGGAGAAGCTCGCGGCCATCACCGTGGCCACCGTCGAGCAGGTGGACCGGGCCTACCGCGGCGCCGAGCGCGCCCAGAGAGAGTGGGCCGCCACCAGCCCGTACGCCAGACGCGCCGTCCTGGAACGCGCCCTGCGCCTCACCGAGGAGCGCGAGAAGGAGATCATCGAGGCGATGATCGACGAGCTCGGCGGGACCCGTCCCAAGGCCGAGTACGAGGTGCACCTCGCCAAGGAGTTCATCCGCGAGGCGATCCAGCTGGCCATCCGCCCCGAGGGCCGCATCCTCGCCTCGCCGGTCGACGGCAAGGAGAACCGGGTCCAGCGCCTCCCGGTCGGCGTCGTCACCGTGATCAGCCCGTTCAACTTCCCCTTCCTGGTCACCCTGAAGTCGGTCGCCCCGGCCCTGGCCCTGGGCAACGCGGTGGTGATCAAGCCGAACCAGAACGCACCCGTGGTCGGCGGCGGGGTCATCGCCAAGATCTTCGAGGACGCGGGCCTGCCCGCCGGACTCCTCAACGTGCTGGTCACGGACATCGCCGAAATAGGCGACGCGCTCCTGACCCACCCCGTCCCGAAGGTCATCTCCTTCGCCGGCTCCGACCGGGTCGGCCGGCACGTGGGTTCGGTCGCCGCCCGCCACTTCAAGCGCACGGTCCTGGAGCTCAGCGGCAACAGCGCGCTCGTCGTCCTCGACGACGCCGACCTCGACTACGCGGTGGACGCGGCCGTCTTCAGCCGCTTCGTCTACCAGGGCCAGGTCTGCATGGCCGCCAACCGGATCCTCGTGGACGCCTCGATCGCCGAGGAGTTCACCGAGAAGTTCACCACCCGCGTGCGGGGCCTGAAGACCGGCGACCCCCACGAGGCCGACACCCACATCGGCCCGCTGATCAACTCCTTCCAGGCCGATGCGCTGACCGCGCTGGTGGACCAGGCCGTCGAATCCGGGGCGCAGGCCCTCGTACGCGGGTCTACGCGCGGCAACCTGGTCGAGCCGACCGTCCTGGCCGACCTGCCCGAGGACTCCCCGCTGCTCGGCCAGGAGATCTTCGGCCCGGTGGCGCTGCTGGTGGTCTTCGACGGCGAGGACGAGGCCGTACGGCTGACCAACGCGACCCCGTACGGGCTGAGCGGCGCCGTGCACACGCGGGACGTGGAGCGCGGCGTGCGGTTCGCGCAGCGGATCGAGACCGGGATGATCCACGTCAACGACTCGACCATCGGGGACGAGCCGCTCGCCGCGTTCGGCGGGGAGAAGGCCTCGGGGCTGGGCCGGCTGAACGGCGAGGCCACGATCGAGGCCTTCACCACCCAGAAGTGGATCTCGGTGCAGCACGGACGCACCGCTTTCCCCTTCTGACGCCGACGCCCTTGCGGCTTCCGATCCACTTCCGGCCTCGTTACTCCTTCCGGGGTCGCTCTAGACTCGTGCGAGTCAGTGGCGGGCAGCGTTCCGGGGGAGACCTGAGTTGAGCAACATTCCGGAGACGGGGCGCACGCCCCGGGTCCAGAACCGCCTGGTCGTCATCCAGGTGGTCGTCTTCTCCCTGCTGCTCACGCTGGGCGGGCGCCTGTGGTACCTCCAGGTCCGCAACGGCCAGGAGTACACGGACGAGGCCAAGAACAACCACACCCAGCAGGTCGTCCAGCCCGCCGTACGCGGCTCGATCCTGGACTCCCGCGGAGTGCCCCTCGCCGACAACGAGACGCGCATGGTCGTCTCCGCCAGCCGTACCGACCTCACCAAGATGAAGGACAAGGGCAAGGACGTCCTGACCCGGCTCGCCGGCGTCCTGGGCCTCAACCCGGACGACGTGGTCAACAGCGTCCGGCTGTGCGACGCGAAGACGCCCAAGCCGTGCTGGAACGGCTCCCCGTACCAGCCGATCCCCGTCACCGACGAGGCGACGACGGACCAGGTGCTGGAGATAAGGGAGCACGCCGAGCAGTTCCCCGGGATCACCGCCGAGCCGACCGCCCTGCGCCGCTACGCCGGACCCGACGGGGCCAACACCTCGCAGGTGCTCGGCTACCTCTCGCCCGTCACCGACGCGGAGATCACCAAGGCCAGGAAGACCGACTCCCCGTACCTGCGCTCCGACCAGGTGGGCCGTTCCGGCCTGGAGCGCACGTACGACAAGGAGCTGCGCGGGAAGGCGGGCGTCACCCGCTACGAGGTGGACAACCTCGGGCGCGTCATAGGGCAGGCGCAGGCCGACAAGCCGACGCCCGGCTCCAACATCGTCACCTCGATCGACTCGCGCGTGCAGGCGGTCGCCGAGCGCGAGCTCAACAACGCGATGCTCGAAGCGCGCAAGACCTACGACAAGATCACGCACAAGAACTACGAGGCCGACTCGGGCGCGGTCGTCGTCATGGAGGCCAAGACCGGCCGGATCGTGGCGATGGCCTCCAACCCGACGTACGACCCGAACGCGTGGGTGGGGGGCATCTCCGCCAAGGACTACGCGTCCCTCACCGACAAGGAATCCAACTACCCGCTGCTCAACCGGGCGATCCAGGGCCAGGCGGCCCCCGGCTCGATCTTCAAGGTGGTCTCCTCGACCGCCGCGGTCAACGCCGGGTACCCCTTCAACGGCCGGTACGGCTGCCCCAGCTCGTACTCGGTCGGCAGCCAGACCTTCACCAACTTCGAATCGCAGGGCTACGGCGACATCACCATCGGCCGGGCCCTCGAAGTCTCCTGCGACACCGTCTACTACGGCATCGCGGACAAGGAGTGGAAGAAGGACGGCGGGATCAACCCCAAGAAGGACCCGAGCGACTGGTTCTACAAGACGGCCCACGCGTTCGGGCTGGGCAAGGCGACCGGCGTCGACCTGCCGAACGAGGTGAACGGCCGGGTCCCCGACCGCCAGTGGAAGAAGGACTTCTTCGAGGCCAACAAGGCCGCCTGGTGCCGGGACGGCAAGAAGGACGGCTCGTACGCCGAGAAGATCGCGTACGAGAACTGCCGCCAGGGCAACCAGCTGCGCGAGGGCGACGCGATCAACTACTCGATCGGCCAGGGCGACACCCTCGTCACCCCGATCCAGATGGCGTCGATCTACGCGGCCATCGCCAACGGCGGCATGATGCACCAGCCGAGCATCGGCAAGGCCGTGGTCAGCGCCGACGGCACCTCGGTCAAGGAGATCGCGCCGAAGGAGCAGGGACGGCTGCCGATGGACGAGGAGCTGCGCGACGACATCGACGGGGCGCTCGCCTCGGTGGCCACGACCGGCAGCGCGGCCTGGCGGTTCGGCGGCTGGCCGCAGAAGCAGATCCCGATGCACGCCAAGACCGGTACGGCGGAGGTCCAGGGCAAGCAGACCACCTCCTGGTTCGCCTCGTACACCGAGGACTACGCGATCGTCATGACGATCTCCCAGGGCGGTACGGGCTCCGGGGCTTCCGGGCCGGCGGTCCGCAAGATCTACGAGGCGATGTACGGGCTCGACGAGAAGGGCGGCCAGGACCTGTCCAAGGCCCTCCTCCCGAAGCCGCAGACGGCGCTCCCGGCCATCCGCCCGGAGGGGGTCGGAAACTAGCGCAACGCCGGGGCGGGATTCAGGACAGAACCTGACCGCGACCCTTCGTAACGTGTTCCTTGTCCGAGGGAAGACCCACGAAAAAGAGGCGGTTGGTCATGGCTCACATCTCCGAAGAGGTCCCGGGCGACGAGCGCGGCACGCTCCTGCTCTTCGTCGAATCCCAGCGCACGGCGATCCGCGAATCGCTGGCCGGACTGACCGCGGAGCAGGCGGCGAGCCGCCCCAGCGCCAGCGAGCTGTCGCTGTCCGGCCTGGTCAAGCACGTGGCCGGGGTCGAGCTGACATGGCTGCGGCTGGCGCAGGGGCGGGCGGGCGAGACCGAGCAGAGCCCCGAGGCCTGGGCCGACGCCTTCCGTCTCGTCGGGGACGAGACCCTCGAGTCCGTCCAGGCCTTCTGGGACGGGGTCACGGCCGAGCTGGTCGCCTTCGTACGGGACCTCCCCAGCCTGGACGAGACCTTCCCGCTGCCGCCGGCGCCCTGGTTCCCCGAGAACGCCAAGTTCTCGATGCGCTGGATGCTGCTGCACCTGGTGGAGGAGTTCGCCCGGCACGCGGGCCACGCGGACGTCATCCGCGAGTCCCTGGACGGCACCAAGGCGATGGGGTAGCGGCGGCTCCGGCGGGGACCTCCGGGGCGGACCTCCGAGGCGGACTTGCACCTCACGCGGCGTGAGGACCCAGAGTGAAGGGCGTACCGACCGAAGGAGCGGAAACCATGGGCTACTCCGTGGGACAGGTCGCCGGATTCGCCGGAGTGACGGTGCGCACGCTGCACCACTACGACGAGATCGGCCTGCTCTCCCCGGGCAACCGCAGCAGTGCGGGGCACCGGCGTTACGACGACGCCGACCTCGACCGGCTGCAGCGGATCCTGTTCTACCGGGAGCTCGGCTTCCCGCTCGAAGAGGTCACGGTCCTGCTGGACGATCCGGAGTCGAACCCGAGGGAGCACCTGCGCCGGCAGCACGCCCTCCTGTCCGACCGGATCGCCCGGCTCCAGCAGATGGCCGAGGCCGTTGAGCACGCCATGGAGGCGCAGAAGATGGGCATCAACCTCACGCCCGAGGAGAAGTTCGAGGTCTTCGGGGAGTTCGACCCCGACCAGTACGCGGACGAGGCGCACCAGCGCTGGGGGAACACGGACGCCTACGAGGAGTCCGCCCGCCGGACGGCCGGCTTCACGAAGGAAGACTGGAAGCGCTTCCAGGACGAGGCGGACGAGATCAACCGGCGGTTCGCCGCGTTGCTGGACTCCGGCGCGGCCGCGGACTCAGAGGAGGCCATGGACGTGGCCGAGGAGCACCGCGGCTGGATCGACCGCAACTGCTACACCTGCTCGCACGAGATGCACACGTGCCTGGGGGAGATGTACGTCGCGGACGAGCGCTTCACAGCCCACTACGACAAGATCCGGACCGGCCTGGCGGTGTTCGTGCGGGACGCGATCCTCGCGAACGCCGTCCGCAGCGTCTAGGGCACGCCTTCCGGGCCGGGCCGCGGCGAAGCGTCCGGACAGCCTGAAGTTCCTCACATGGCCCCCTCCCGGTACCTGGAACCGGGAGGGGGTCCTGTGCGTTGATAATTGAAACCGCCGTCTCGTCCGGCGCACCCGCGGACGCCCGCCGCGACACCCCCAGCAGATCCAGGAGAGCCCGGAACTCGTGTACACGCTTGCGCTCGGCCCTGAGTGGCTGTCCCCGGAGTATCTGATCGGGCAATTCGGTCTGATCGGCATCCTGGTCATCGTTTTCGCCGAGTCCGGCCTGTTCGCGTTCCTGCCCGGGGACTCGCTGCTCTTCACTGCGGGTCTGTTCACCGCGAGCGGGACGATCACTCAGCCGCTGTGGCTGGTCTGCACGCTGATCTCGGCCGCCGCCATCATCGGTGACCAGGTCGGCTACATGATCGGCAAGGTTTTCGGCCCCAAGATCTTCAACCGGCCGAACTCCAAGCTCTTCAAGCGCGAGAACCTCGACGCGGCACACGACTTCATGGAGAAGCACGGTCCCAAGGCCATCGTGCTCGCCCGCTTCGTGCCGATCATCCGCACCTTCGCGCCGATGGTCGCGGGCGCGACGGCGATGAAGTACCGCACCTTCCTGACGTTCAACGTCATCGGCGGCGTCCTGTGGGGCGCGGGCGTCACGGTCCTGGGCTACCAGCTCGGCCAGTTCGAGATCATCAAGAAGAACGTCGAGCCGATCTTCATCGTCATCGTCCTGATCTCCGTCATCCCGGTGATCTTCGAGGTGCTGAAGGCCCGCAAGGAGAAGAAGGCCGCGGCGGCCTCCGGCGGGCAGCCCGCGGCCGAGGAGGACCTGCAGGCCCCGGGCCGGCGCGGCGGCCGCCACGCCAAGCGCTGAGCCCCGTACCGGCCCGTCCGAAGGCCCCGGCGACCCGAGAGGTCGGCCGGGGCCTTCGCGCGTGCGGGCTGCGGGGTGTCCGCCGGACGCCGGACGCCCCTCTAGAAGCCGCGGGTCCGCTTCGCCGCGCGCCGCTTGGCCGCGCTCGCGGCCCCCGGGATCCGCATGAACAGCCGCGAGGTCTCCGACCCCAGGTTGACCCCGATCGCGATGGCCAGCGCGATGGCGGCGGCGTTCACCAGCGAGCCGAGGCCCTCGTTCAGCCGGTTCTCGGCGATCAGCAGCAGCCCGTAGTACGTCGCCGAGCCCGGCAGCAGCGGGCCGATGGCCGCCGTCGTGTACGGCAGCGCCGAGGCGAACCGGTAGCGGGAGAAGAGCTGGCCGAAGAGGCCGACCAGCCCGGCGGCGATGGCCGTGGAGGGCACGGGCGGGATGCCGCCCGCGTAGTGCAGGGCCCCGAAGGTCACCCAGGCGACCCCGCCGTTGAGCGTCACGATCCACACGGTGGAACGTTCCTGCTGGAGCAGGATCGCGAACGTGAACACCAGCACCATCGAGGCCGCGATCTGGATCAGCGGCCGCTGGGTGATCTGGAGGACCTCCTCCGGCTTCGGCGAGGGGCCGAGCTGGAGCCCGAGGTACAGCACGACCAGCACGCCCATGATGATGCCGATGAAGAGGTACATGACCTCCAGCAGCCGGGCGGAGGCGGTGATGTAGAAGCCGGTCAGGCCGTCCTGCACGGCCGCGACCAGGGCCCGCCCGGGCAGCAGCGCGAACAGCCCGCCGGTGATCACCGCGGAGGCGCGTACGTCGATCTCGGCGAGCTTCAGGGCCACGCCTATGGCCGCGGGCGGCATCGCGGCGACCACGAACTGGTAGAACTCCGGCAGCCCGCGCCCGGCGCACAGCCAGGCCAGCCGGTCGCCGAGCATCGCCCCGATCGCGGCGGCGAAGAACACGAGCACCCCGCCGCCGACCAGGGTGGAGGCGGCCCCGGCGAGCAGCCCGGCGGCGGCCGTCAGGACCCAGGAGGGGTACGGGTGCCGGTTGCGGCGGATCTCGGCGAGGCGCCGGTATGCCTCCTCCAGCGAGAGCTCGAACTCGTGCGCGCTGATGTCGTCCACCAGCTGGTAGACCGCGGCCAGCCGGGTGTAGTCGGTGCCGCGGCGGCGTACGGTCCGGCTCGCCGAGATCGGGTCGTCGACGAGCGAGGGCTGGTGCGTGATCGACAGGAGCGTGAAGGTGACCGTCGGCTCGCAGCGGTCCAGCCCGTACGAGCGGGCCACCGCGAACATCGCGGCCTCCACGTCCTCGGCGCCCTCGCCGCCCGCGAGCAGCAGCTCGCCGATGCGCAGGGTGAGGTCGAGCACGCGCCCCACGGCGGGTCCGGACTCGGCGTGCTTGTGCACGGCCTCCGGGACGGGCCGGACGTCGACCGGCATGCGCAGCATGGTGCGCATGCGGTCCTGCCAGGGGGATTCCTTCATCAGGGAGACGGGGAACCCCGCGCCGGGGGTGTAGGCGGGCGGCGAGTGCTGGGCGCTGTAGGTGGCCGGGGGCGCGAAGGCGGAGCCCTCGGGTCCGGGCCCGGCGGCCGGCTCGGGAACCCCTTCCGGCACGGCGAACTCCGAGGTCGGCTGGTCCTCGTCGACCGGTTCGGGCTCGATTCCGGCGGGGGGAGCGAAGGCGCTGCGCGCCTCGTCGGATTTCGGCTTCCGGTCCTCCGTGCCCCCGGATCCCTCGCCCTCCGCCACACGTCCTCCAGTCCCCGACCAGCCCGGGTATCAGTATGCGGAACCGCTTCGTCCTCGGCGAAACCAGACGACGAACGGGCGGTACCCCCTCGGTGAAGGGGTACCGCCCGTTCTTGTCATTCAGGGGCTGAGCGGACTCAGTGGTGGCCGCCCTGCGCCTCGAGGCGCTTGAAGGAGGCCTCGATCTCGGCCTCGGCCTCGGCGCGGCCGACCCAGTTGGCGCCCTCGACCGACTTGCCCGGCTCCAGGTCCTTGTAGACCTCGAAGAAGTGCTGGATCTCCAGGCGGTCGAACTCCGACACGTGGTGGATGTCGCGCAGGTGCTCCACGCGCGGGTCCGAGGCCGGCACGCAGAGCAGCTTGGCGTCGCCGCCCGCCTCGTCGGTCATGTTGAACATGCCGATCGCGCGGCACTTGATCAGGCAGCCCGGGAAGGTGGGCTCGTCCAGAATGACGAGGGCGTCCAGCGGGTCGCCGTCCTCACCGAGGGTGTTCTCGACGAAGCCGTAGTCCGCCGGGTAGCTGGTGGAGGTGAAGAGGCGACGGTCCAGACGGATCCGGCCGGTCTCGTGGTCCACCTCGTACTTGTTCCGCGAACCCTTGGGGATCTCGATGGTGACGTCGAACTCCACGTCCTGCTCCTCCATGATCAGCTTCATTTGCTTCGGGACTGCATTGACTCATCTGCTCGCGGGTCGCCCCCGGCCCTGCCGGGTGGGGTGCCATGCTCGCGGCAAGACGCAGTGGTTAAGTGTCCCTCACGCATATGTGTGATCGCGAAAGGGGCTGGTCCGAGGTGCCATTGGTCAAGACGTGGCAGCTCATCGCGGTGTCGGCCGTCGCCGGCCTCGCCCTGTCGGTGGCCGCGGTGGCCGCCGCCGGTCCTTGGGACTCCGGCCAGCGTAAGGCCGAGCGGGACAGGGCCGCCTCCCGGGGCCTTGCGGGTGGCGCAGATCACGGCGGCGGCCGCACCGGCGGGCCGCTGCCGCAGGCCGCGCCCAGCGCCCCCGGGGTGCTCCCGGGGATCGGACCGGGGGCCGCGCGCACGGTCGGCAGCGGGGTCGCGGCCGCCGATCCGGGGCGGCTGGCCGAGGTGCTGCGGCCGCTGCTGGCCGACCCCGCGCTCGGCAGCGTCCGTACGGCCTCGGTGGTGGACACCGCGACCGGCCAGGTGCTCTTCGAGTCCGGACCGCGGGAGGCCATGACCCCGGCCTCCACCACCAAGATCGCCACCGCGGCGGCGGCCCTCGCCGCGCTCGGCCCCGAGTACCGGATCCGGACCACCGTGGCTCCCGGGGCCGGCCCCGGGGAGATCGTCCTGGTCGGCGGCGGCGACCCCTCGCTCACCGCCAGGAAGAAGAGCCCCGCCGGGTCCGGCGGCAGCCTCGTCGCCCTCGCCGCCGACACCGCCCAGGCCCTCAAGGCCGCCGGCACCGACTCCGTGCGCCTCGGCTACGACGACACCCTCTTCACCGGCCCCGCCCGCCACCCGATCGGCGAGAACCCCAACATCGCGCCGGTCACCGCCCTGGCGGCCGACGAGGGCCGCACCGACGACTCCGCCTCCGGCCCCGCCGACCGGGTCGAAGACCCCGCCAGGGAGACGGCCCGCTCCTTCGCGGCCCTCCTCAAGGACCGCGGCGTCAAGGTCACCGCCGACCCGGCCAAGGCCACGGCACCCGCCGGGGTCCAGCCGCTCGCCACCACCCTCTCCACCCCGCTCGCCGGACTCGTCGAGCGGATGCTGACCAACAGCGACAACGACATCGCCGAGGTCCTCGCCCGCCAGACCGCCCTCGCCTCCGGGCAGCCCGCCAGCTTCGAGGGCGCCGAGAAGGCCGTCACCGGCCGGCTCACCGCCCTCGGCGTCGACACGTCCGGCTCCCGCTTCGCCGACGGCAGCGGCCTCAATCGCGCCGACAAGATCAGCACCGGGCTGCTCGCCGGGCTCCTCGCCAAGGCCGCCGACCCGCAGCGGCCGGAGCTGCGGCCCGTGCTCACCGGACTGCCCGTCGCCGGATTCACCGGGACCCTGCGCAGCCGCAACACCGGCACCTCACCGGCGGCCGGTCTGGTGCGGGCCAAGACGGGCACCCTGACCGGCGTGAACTCCCTCGCCGGGACCGTCGTCGACCCCTCCGGGCGACTGCTCGCCTTCGCGTTCCTGACCGCGAACGCCCCCGACCCCGGGGCCGCGGAGAAGGGCCTCGACAAGCTCGCCGCGGCCGTCGCCCGCGCTTCGTAGCCCCTCCCGGCGCCTCCGAGGGGATCCGCCGCGGCGCCGGTCCACGTACCGTTGACGCATGACGAGCATCGGTGGTGCCGAGATGGTCGACTGGAATCTCGCGGTGGTGACCGCGACCCGGCTGGTCCGGCCTGGTCCCGAGGTCAGCCGCGACGAGGCCCGCGCCGTGGTGGCGGAGCTGCGCGGGCACGCGAAGACCTCCGAACGCCACGTCCGCGAGTTCACCCGGATGATCCCCGAAGGGGCCGTCGTCCCCGACACCCCCGTCCTCGTCGTCGACCGGGCCGGCTGGGTCCGGGCCAACGTGGCCGGCTTCCGTGAGCTCCTCGCCCCGCTGCTCGGCACGATGCAGGACCGCCGCGCCGGCGCCCCGGGGGGCGCCGTCCTCGGCGCGGTCGGCGGCAAGGTCACCGGCGTGGAGCTGGGCATGCTGCTCAGCTTCCTGGCCTCCCGCGTGCTCGGCCAGTACGAGACCTTCGCCCCGGCCGGGCGCGACCTGCCGGGCTCGGCCGCGGGCGGCGGCCGGCTGCTGCTCGTCGCCCCGAACATCGTCCACGTCGAGCGCGAGCTGGACGTGCGCCCGCACGACTTCCGGCTGTGGGTCTGCCTGCACGAGGAGACGCACCGTACGCAGTTCACGGCCGTCCCCTGGCTGCGAGACCACCTGGAGGGCGAGATCCAGACGTTCCTGGGCGCCACCGAGCTCGACCCGGCGACCATCCTGGAGCGGCTGCGCGAGGCCGCCCAGTCCTTCGCCGGTGCCCGCCCCGATTCCGAGCAGGGCGACGAGGGCCGTTCCCTGGTCGAACTCGTCCAGACGCCCGAGCAGCGCGAGGTGCTCGGCCGCCTGACCGCCGTCATGTCCCTGCTGGAGGGCCACGCCGACTACGTCATGGACGGCGTCGGCCCCGCCGTGGTGCCCTCGGTCGCCGAGATCCGGGAGAAGTTCCAGCAGCGCAGGGCCAGCGGGGCGGGCCGCCTCGACGCCGCGCTGCGCAAGCTGCTGGGGCTCGACGCCAAGCTGCGCCAGTACCGCGACGGCGAGCGGTTCGTACGGGCCGTCGTCGGCCAGGTCGGCATGGACGGCTTCAACCGGGTCTGGACCTCCCCGAACACATTGCCGACGAAGGCGGAGATCGCCAAGCCCGCGGACTGGGTCGCGCGGGTGCACAGCAGGGGCGAATAGGAGCGAAGGGGGGTGACTCAGGGGGCGTAAACATGTCTCACTGGGGGAAGAAGCGTCACCCGTCCGAGGGACCGTGGGGCGTGGAAGGGCGTGCGATGCTCAGGGAACGGCTCGGTTCTGTCACCATCGACGCACTCTGAGTGACAACCCTCCTCTCGCGGGGGCTCCCAGCGGGGGGCTCCTCACGGGGGCCGGGGCACCGGGCAGCGTCGAACAGCACCGAACAGCAGCCGTTCCAGCACCACCCCCAGCCTTCGAGGCATCCGAACTCCACCGAAGGGCACCGGACATGGGTCCCCATCCTGCGGTCGCGGCGATACGCCTGGCGGTCCGCCGCGTACTCCACGACGTCCTCACCGACCTCACCGACCGTCCCGCCGGCCGCCGCGGGCCCGCCGCGACGGGCGGCACCCCGCCACTCGTACTCGTCGCCTGCTCCGGCGGCGCCGACTCGATGGCCCTCGCCTCCGCCCTGGCCTTCGAGGCGCCCAAGCTGGGCATCCGGTCCGGCGGCATCACCGTCGACCACGGCCTCCAGGCCGGCTCCGACCTGCGCGCCGCCGAGGTCGTCACCCGCATGACCGCGCTCCGCCTCGACCCGGTGGAGTCCGTCTCCGTGCGCGTCGGCCGTGACGGCGGACCCGAGGCCGCCGCCCGCGACGCCCGCTACGCCGCCCTGGACGCGGCCGCCGATCGCCTGGGCGCCGCCGCCGTACTGCTCGGCCACACCCGGGACGATCAAGCCGAAACCGTCCTGCTGGGCCTCGCCCGCGGCTCCGGGACCCGCTCGCTGTCCGGCATGGCCGAGGTGTCGGGCGGACCGGGCCGCAGCCACCGCTACCGCCGCCCCTTCCTCCAGATCGACCGGCAGACCGCCCGCAAGGCCTGCATGGTCCAGTCCCTGCCGGTCTGGGACGACCCGCACAACATCGATCCCGCCTACACCCGCTCCCGGCTCCGCCACGAGGGGCTGCCCGCCCTCGAGAAGGCGCTGGGCAAGGGAGTGGTCGAGGCGCTGGCCCGCACCGCCCAGCTGTCCCGCGACGACGCCGACGCCCTCGACTCCTGGGCCGCCGAGGCCGAGACCGGCGTACGGGACGAGGACGGCCGGCTGGAGTGCGCCAAGCTGTACGCCCTGCCCCCGGCCGTCCGCCGCCGCGTGCTGCGCCGGGCCGTGGTCGCGGCCGGTTCCCCGGCGGGCTCCCTCTTCGCCCGCCACATCGAGGAAGTGGACCGGCTCATCACCGGATGGCGGGGCCAGGGCGCCATCAACCTGCCCGGCCGGGTCGAGGCCCAGCGGCAGGGTGGCAGACTTGTCATCCGGCAGGGCTGATTGGTGCTGAAACACGGCTGAGTCCTCCGGGGGCACCCCCGGAGCCGCGGCCGCAAACGAAAGTGATGCGGGTGGACGAGAAGGACATGGGCAGCGACCTCCAGTCGGTGCTCATCACCAAGGAAGAGATCGACGCGAAGCTGGCCGAGCTGGCCGCGAAGATCGACGCGGAGTACGCGGGCAAGGACCTGCTCATCGTCGGCGTCCTCAAGGGCGCGGTGATGGTGATGGCGGACCTGGCGCGTGCCTTGTCCACCCCGCTCACCATGGACTGGATGGCGGTGTCCTCGTACGGCGCCGGGACCCAGTCCTCCGGTGTGGTCCGGATCCTCAAGGACCTGGACACCGACATCAAGGACAAGCACGTCCTGATCGTCGAGGACATCATCGACTCGGGCCTGACCCTGTCCTGGCTGCTGTCGAACCTGGGCTCCCGCCAGCCGGCCTCGCTCGAGGTCGTCACGCTGCTGCGCAAGCCCGACGCCGCGAAGGTCGCGATCGACGTGAAGTGGGTCGGCTTCGACATCCCGAACGAGTTCGTCGTCGGCTACGGCCTCGACTACGCGGAGAAGTACCGCAACCTGCCGTTCGTCGGCACGCTCGCCCCGCACGTCTACGGCGGCTGACGCCCCCGGACGGGACCGGGCCCCGGTCGGGGCCCGCTCAGGGGAACCCTGGAACGATTCCTGCCGTTGGAGCAGGGGAAAGCAGTTCTGTCAGCCGTCCCACGAGGCCGCGGGTGACAATACAGGGGTACATTCCGAAGAACAGTCTTTACTCACAGCAGCATTTACCTACGGGCAGGAGGGACGGGGCGCCTGGCGCCCCGTATGGATGGACGTGAAGCGATACTTCCGTGGGCCGGTCATGTGGATCGTGCTGGCCGTCCTCGCCGTGGTCGTGTTGATGAACGTCGTCGGCTCCGGCGGCGGCTACAAGTCGGTGGAGACCAGCGAGGTCATCAAGGCGATCAACAGTGGCCAGGTGGAGAGCGCCAAGCTCACCACCGGTGACAGCCAGATGATCAAGATCGAGCTGAAGAAGGACCAGAAGCTCGGCGACAACGACGGCACCAAGTTCCAGGCCAACTACATCGGGGACCAGGGCGTCCAGCTCGCCCAGAACCTCCAGACCAAGTTCGAAGCCGGTCAGATCCCGGACGGGTACACCGTCTCCCCGGACAAGACCAGCCCGTTCCTCAGCGTGCTGCTCTCCCTGCTGCCCTTCGTCCTCATCGTCGTCGTCTTCCTGTTCCTGATGAATCAGATGCAGGGCGGCGGCTCCCGGGTGATGAACTTCGGGAAGTCCAAGGCCAAGCTCATCACCAAGGACACCCCGAAGACGACGTTCGCCGACGTCGCGGGCTCGGACGAGGCCGTCGAGGAACTCCACGAGATCAAGGAGTTCCTGCAGGAGCCGGCCAAGTTCCAGGCCGTCGGTGCCAAGATCCCCAAGGGCGTGCTGCTGTACGGCCCGCCCGGTACCGGCAAGACCCTGCTGGCCCGCGCCGTCGCGGGTGAGGCCGGCGTCCCGTTCTACTCGATCTCCGGTTCCGACTTCGTCGAGATGTTCGTCGGTGTCGGCGCCTCGCGTGTCCGCGACCTGTTCGAGCAGGCCAAGGCCAACGCGCCGGCGATCGTCTTCGTCGACGAGATCGACGCCGTCGGCCGGCACCGCGGTGCAGGTCTCGGCGGCGGCCACGACGAGCGCGAGCAGACCCTGAACCAGCTGCTCGTCGAGATGGACGGCTTCGACGTGAAGGGCGGCGTCATCCTGATCGCCGCCACGAACCGCCCGGACATCCTCGACCCGGCGCTGCTGCGCCCGGGCCGTTTCGACCGGCAGATCGCGGTCGACCGTCCGGACATGCAGGGCCGTCTGGAGATCCTCAAGGTCCACCAGAAGGGCAAGCCGGTCGCTCCGGACGTCGACCTCTCGGCCGTCGCCCGCCGCACCCCCGGCTTCACCGGTGCCGATCTGTCCAACGTCCTGAACGAGGCGGCGCTCCTCACCGCCCGCTCGGACCGCAAGCTGATCGACAACCACATGCTGGACGAGGCGATCGACCGCGTCGTGGCGGGCCCGCAGAAGCGGACCCGGATCATGTCGGACCGGGAAAAGAAGATCACCGCGTACCACGAGGGCGGCCACGCCCTGGTCGCGGCGGCCTCCCCGAACTCCGACCCGGTCCACAAGATCACGATCCTGTCCCGCGGCCGGGCCCTGGGTTACACCATGGTCCTGCCCGACGAGGACAAGTACTCGACCACGCGCAACGAGATGCTCGACCAGCTGGCGTACATGCTGGGCGGGCGCGCGGCCGAGGAGCTGGTCTTCCACGACCCGACGACCGGCGCGGCGAACGACATCGAGAAGGCCACGGCGACGGCCCGCGCGATGGTGACCCAGTACGGCATGACCGAGCGCCTCGGCGCGATCAAGTTCGGCGGGGACAACACCGAGCCGTTCCTGGGCCGCGAGATGTCGCACCCGCGGGACTACTCGGAAGAGGTCGCGGCGCTCGTCGACGAAGAGGTCAAGAAGCTCATCGAGACGGCGCACAACGAGGCCTGGGAGATCCTGGTCGAGAACCGCGACGTCCTCGACAACCTGGTCCTCGCGCTCCTTGAGAAGGAGACGCTGGGCAAGGAGGAGATCGCCGAGGTCTTCTCGACGATCGTGAAGCGCCCGGCCCGCCCGGCGTGGACCGGATCCTCGCACCGCACCCCGTCGACCCGTCCGCCGGTGCTCTCTCCCAAGGAGCTCCAGCTGACGAACTCGGCGAACGGCACCTCGGCGGGCACGCCGGCCGTGTCGGTGGAGAAGGACCCCGCGCCGGAGGACCGCGCCGAGTAGCCCTCGGCCGGACCGTCCCGGAATGGATGCCGCGCCCCCCAGGTTCTAGCCTGGGGGGCGCGGCACTTTTGCGTGCCCGTGAGGCGCCAGTGCACACAGGAACGAGGAAGAGATGACCGACCCAGTGACCCTGACCGGTGACGAGGGCACGATCGGCGAGTTCGACGAGAAGCGCGCCCAGGCGGCGGTCCGCGAACTCCTGATCGCGGTCGGCGAGGACCCGGACCGCGAAGGCCTCCTCGAAACCCCGGCCCGCGTGGCCCGCGCGTACAAGGAGATATTCGCCGGCCTCTACCAGAAGCCCGAAGAGGTCCTGACGACCACCTTCGACCTGGGGCACGACGAGATGGTCCTGGTGAAGGACATCGAGGTCATGAGCAACTGCGAGCACCACCTGGTGCCGTTCCACGGCGTGGCGCACGTCGGCTACATCCCGTCGATCGACGGCAAGATCACCGGGCTGTCGAAGCTGGCCCGCCTCGTGGACGTCTTCGCCCGCCGTCCTCAGGTGCAGGAGCGGCTGACCACGCAGATAGCGGACTCTCTGATGGAGATCCTGGAGCCGCGCGGGGTCATCGTCGTCGTCGAGTGCGAGCACATGTGCATGACCATGCGCGGGGTCCGCAAGCCCGGTGCCAAGACGATCACCTCGGCCGTCCGCGGCCAGCTGCGCGACCCCGCGACCCGCAACGAGGCCATGAGCCTGATCATGGCTCGCTGAGCGGATGGGCGCGGGGGCTGGAGCCGCCGGGGCCGGGACCGGTCAGGAAGCGGAGGGCGGGGCCGCCGATGACTGGGAGCCGCTGAGCGAGGACGTCCGGCGGACCCTGGAGGTGCTGTTCGACGGGGATTCGGACGCCCAGCGCGGCTTCCGGGCGCAGATTCCGCACGCCGAGATGCGAAGGGACTGCTGCTCCTGCCCGTGCGTGCTCCTGAGCGTGGACGCGGACCGGGTGGCGGCCGTGCCGATGGAGAAGGGGACGGACTCGGTCGCGGGCGCCTCCCTCTTCAACGCGCAGGGCGGCTACGACGGCGAGGCGACCGTCCTCGCTTCCGGCGGGTTCCTCGTCGACCTGCAGTTCTGCGACTGGGAGGACCGGGGGCCGGATCCGCTGCGGCTGTGGGAGTGGCTGGGACCCCGCCACGACACGGGCCGGGCGGACACGCCCCAGGACGCGGGCTGAGCCCGCGCGGCGGGCAGCCGCCGGGCCCCGCCCCGGGCCCGGCGGGGGCCGTCAGGCGCGGGAGGGGGCCTGGGGGGCGGTGTCGTCGTCCTCGGGGAGTTTGAGGACGTGCTCCAGGAAGAGGGCGGCGGCGATGACGGCCGCGCCGGCCAGGACCGCGAAGCCGGCGTACCAGGTCTGGTCGCGGCGGGCGGGGACGTCGAGGGAGTCCATCAGCAGGAAGACGCCCACGCCGCCGTACATGCCCGCGACGAGGGCCGCCACGAGCGCGCTGGCCTGTCCGAAGACGACCGCTCGGGCCGCCATCAGCGGCTCCACCCCCTTGGCGCCCGGCCGCCGCTCGCGCTGCGCCTTGAGGCGGGCGCGGAGCGAGAGGGCCGTGGCCAGCAGGACGACCGCGATGGCGCCCAGCACGATGGGCGCGGCGAGCGGGACGCCGGGCAGGGTCCCGTACGCGTTCCACAGCCGGGCGCCCGCCCAGGACAGCACCCCGGCGACGGCGAAGATCCCCGCCAGGACCGCCGGCCTCAGTTGCTTCACGTACCCGTTCCCCGCTTTCCGCGCCGCCGACTCATCGGCGTTCTTCGGCTCCAGCCACAGGTTAACGACTACTCGGGCAGGCGGAGTTCCAGGTCCGAGCGCGGCGCGACGCCCGCCAGGCCGATTCCGGCCAGCAGCGCGGCGACGGGGCCGCGGCCCGGGATCTGCGCCTCGGGGTCGATGTCGTTCCACGGGGCCAGGACGAAGGCCCGCTGGTGGGCCCGCGGGTGCGGGAGGGTGAGGACCGGGTCGTCCGAGACCACGTCGGCGTACGACACGATGTCGACGTCGATCGTGCGCGGGCCCCAGCGCTCCTCGCGGACGCGGTCGAAGGCCTCTTCGATGGCGTGGCCGCGCTCCAGCAGGGAGGACGGCGGCAGGGTCGTCTTCAGCGCGACGACCGCGTTGAGGTACGAGGGCTGCGAGCCGGGCTCGACGCCCCACGGCTCGGTCTCGTAGACGGGGGAGACTGCCTTGACCCGCAGGCCGGGGGTGTCCCCGAGGGCGTCGATGGCGCCCTGGAGGGTCTCCAGGCGGTTGCCGAGGTTCGCGCCGAGCGCGATGACGGCCCACTTGGGGTTGGAGAGGGTGGTGTCGGCGGCGTCCACCGTCTCCACGACGGATGCGGGCACCGGCTGGACGGTGGGGTCGCTCGGGGCGTTCAGTCCGTTGTTCACACGCGGCTCCGGGTGATCGTGATGGTCACGTCGTCGAAGGGGACGGTGATGGGGGCGTCCGGTTTGTGGACGACGACCTCCACCTGTGCCACCGCTTCGTGCTTGAGGCACTGCTGGGCGATCCGCTCGGCGAGGGTCTCGATCAGGTCGACGGGCTCTCCCTGGACCACATCGACGACCTCTTCGGCGACGACCCCGTAGTGCACGGTCTTCGCCAGGTCGTCGTCGGCCGCCGCGGGGCGGGTGTCGATGTGCAGCACGAGGTCGACGATGAAGGTCTGGCCTTCCTCGCGTTCCCGGGGGAAGACGCCGTGGTGCCCGCGAGCCTTGAGGCCGCGCAGCGCGACACGATCCACGCGAATCACTCCTGCTTTCGTAGGTGCTTCCGGTCCGGGACTCCCCGGATCCATGGGCCTACGCCGAGTGCGGTCGGCGTCGTCCGTCTTCGAATTTACCTGCGAAAGACTTCGGACCCCGCCGGTGGGGTCAGGCGGAGTCCTCCGCTTCGTCCTCCTCGGAGTCGGTCAGCACGGGAGAACCGTGGTGGGACCAGAGCCGCCAGCCCTCCGATGTGCGTCGGAACACATTCGTGGCGACGACCAGCTGGCCGACGAGCGGGCCGAGCTCTCCGCCGTCCTCGGCGGGCCCGCCACTGAGGATGTTCTCCGTACAGGTCACCAGTGCTGTGTCACCTATGACGGCGACCTTCGTGTCGGTGAGGAAGAACTGGATGTAGTCGGTGTGGGACATGATCAGCGCGTACGAGCGCAGCACCTCGCCGCGGCCGGAGAGCACCGGCCAGCCGGGATGCACGCAGGAGATCTCGTCCTCGAGCCAGAGCGCCGACAGTGCGTCGAAGTCCCCCCGCTCCATGGCCTCGTAGAAGGCCGTGTTGACCTCGTCGACCGCTTCGATGTCGGTTCTGCTCACCGTGCTCCTTCTCGTTCGATGGTCACAGCGCTCCTTCCACGGCACGGGCCACCCGAACCGCGTCGGCGGTCGCCCGTACCTCGTGGACCCGTACGGCCCAGGCCCCCTGGTGGGCCGCGATGGCGGAGACGGCCGCGGTGGCGGCGTCGCGCTCGCGGGCGGGCGGCGGGGCGGCGTCGGCCGCGCCGGCCAGGATCCGGCCGAGGAATCGTTTGCGCGAGGCGGCGACCAGCAGCGGGAAGCCGAGTGCGCGCAGTTCGGGGAGGTGGGCGACCAGGGCCAGGTCGTGCTCGGCCATCTTCGCGAAGCCGAGGCCGGGATCGACGAGGAGCCGCTCGGGGGCGATCCCGCCGGCCACGACGGCGTCGATGCGGACCCGGAGCTCGGCGGTGACCTCGGCGACGACGTCCTCGTAGACCGCGAGCTTGTTCATGCCGTCGCTGAAGCCGCGCCAGTGCATCACCACGAACGGCACCTCGGCGGCGGCGACGGCCGGGATCATGCCGGGATCGGCGAGGCCGCCGCTCACGTCGTTGACCAGCATCGCGCCGGCCGCGACGGCCTGGGCGGCGACGGAGGCGCGCATGGTGTCGACGGAGACGGTGACCCCTTCGGAGGCCAGGCCGCGCACCACGGGGACCACGCGGCGCAGCTCCTCCTCCTCGTCGACGCGGGAGGCGCCGGGGCGGGTGGACTCTCCGCCGACGTCGACGAGGTCGGCGCCCTGGGCGACGAGGTCGAGGCCGCGCTTGACGGCGGCGGTGGTGTCGAACCAGCGCCCGCCGTCGGAGAAGGAGTCGGGGGTGACGTTGACGACGCCCATGACCCCGCAGCGGTCCCATTCCGGCAGGCCTGCGACCCGGCCCCTGCCGGTGGCCCCGCGCTTGATGTTCATGGCTCCAGGGTAGGGCCGCCGCCCTGGCCGGGCCGTACGCGGCTGCCCTGGCGGGCGGCCGCCCGGCACCGGCGCGGGTGCATACGCCGAAGCCCGGTCCGCCGGGGACGCGGCGGACCGGGCTTCGGGAGCCGGGGGGCGAGCCCCCCGGCGGGGCTCAGGCGACCTGGACCTCGCGCTCGGCCTTGGACTGGGCCGGCACCGGGGCGGTCAGGTGCGCGTGGGCGCAGGTGCGGACCGGCTTGGGACGGCGGCGGCTGGCGAACAGCCGGGGCAGGGCCAGCGTGACGAAGCCTTCGGCCTGCATCACGGCGAAGCCGATGCGGGGCAGGTCGCGGCTGTTGCGGTAGACCATGAAGCGCGGCTCCCAGCGGGGGCGGAACTTCTCGTTGAACTTGTACAGCGACTCGATCTGGAACCAGCGGGACAGGAAGACCAGCAGGCTGCGCCACATGCGCAGGACCGGGCCTGCGCCGATCTTCTCGCCGCGGGCCAGGGCCGCGCGGAACATCGCGAAGTTCAGGGAGACCTTCTCGATGCCCAGCTCGGGGGCCTGCTGCAGGGAGGCGACGATCAGCAGCTCGTTCATGCCCGGGTCGGCGGCGCGGTCGCGGCGCATCATCTCCAGCGACATGCCGTCCTTGCCCCACGGAACGAAGTGCTGGATGGCCTTCAGGTCGCCGAACGGGCTGGTGTCGCCCTCCTCGACCCGGTGGGCGGTGGCGATGAAGCAGTCGCCGTCGCCCTCGTCGCCGACGCGGCCCAGGGCCATGGAGAAGCCGCGCTCGGTGTCGGTGCCGCGCCAGGCGACGGCCGCGCCGCGGACCTGCTCCAGCTCCTCTTCGGTCAGCTCGCTGACGCGGCGGACCTTGGTGGTGTAGCCGTTGCGCTCGATGCGCTTCACCATCTGGCGCACGTTGCGCATGGGGCGGCCGGTGAGCGAGAAGTCTTTGACGTCGACGATCGCCTCGTCGCCCAGCTCCAGGGCGTCCAGCCCGGTCTCGCGGGTCCAGACCTCGCCGCCGGTCTCGCTGCAGCCCACGACGGCCGGGGTCCAGGAGTGGGCCTTGGCCTCCTCCATGAACCGCTCGATCGCGCCGGGCCAGGCCTCGACGTCGCCGATGGGGTCGCCGGAGGCGAGCATCACACCGGAGACGACGCGGTAGGTGACGGCGGCCTTGCCGCTGGGGGAGAAGACGACGGCCTTGTCGCGGCGGAGCGCGAAGTGGCCCAGCGAGTCGCGGCCGCCGTGCTTGGCGAGCAGCTCGCGCAGCTTGGTCTCGTCGTCGGCGGTGAGCCGGGCGGCCGGGTGCTCGGGGCGGAAGGCCAGGTAGATGGTGGTGAGCGCGGTCAGCATGCCGAGGGCGCCGAGGGAGTAGCCCACGGTCCAGGAGACGCGGCCGGAGTAGTCGACCGGTCCCTCCATGCCGAAGAGCCCGTACACGACGTGGCTGATCTGCTCGTAAATACCCGGATGGCCGACGACACGGCCCGGGTGGGAGTTGACGATGACCAGGCCGAGGCCGATGGAGCCGGCGCTCATCAGCACGAAGTTGGCGAGCGCCTTCCAGCGGCTGCGCGGGTCCGGCAGCGCCTTGAATTCACCCTGGTGGCGCACGATGAGCCCCAGCAGCACCGCCGCGATGACGACGCTGATGACGGAGTGTCGGTACATGAACTGCGCCGCGGCCCCGGCCGGGAGCAGGACGACGGCGGCCCGCCAGGCGCGGCGCTTGCGGCGCTTGAGGCCGTGGGCGAGCAGCAGCAGCAGGACGCCCGCGCTGATGGCGAGGGCGGCTGCGAAGGGGCCCAGCGAACCGGGCAGCACCTCGGTGACCGCGTGGATGCGGCTGTGCCGGAACCGCGGGAACACGCCCGCCGCGATGTCCAGAAGGCCGACGATCATGACGGCCGTACCTACCAGCCCGGGCACCGACTCCGGTCGTGGGCCGCGGAAGATTCGGCGGACCTGCTTCGGAACCTGTCCCGACTTATCGCCATCTATCCTGCTAGACATCGCTTCCCGTTGCTCCGCGAGAGATCATGTGGCCGAAGACCGCGACAGCCTCCGGAGTGTGGTGCGTCCACTAGGACGACATCGGGGTCGAGCGGGTTCACTCTTCCGCCGAGAAAAACTAGTCCTGCCATCAGAAAGTCGACTGACTGCTCATGGGTCTCACCAGTAATACGGTTCTGGCGCTGGCCATCATCGCCGGTGTGCTGCTGTTCGCAGCCACGGTGTGGTTCTGGCCCCGGCTCTCGGGCCGCACCTGGCGTGCGCTGCTCGGCCGGGTCGGTCTCCTGCTCGCGACCCAGCTGGCGCTGTTCTCGGCCGTGGGCCTGGCGGCGAACAAGTCCTTCTCCTTCTACGGCTCGTGGGCGGACCTGTTCGGCCAGCAGACGTCTGTCGGCAAGGTCGTGGACCACTCCATGAGCAGCAAGGACATCAAGGTCGTCGACAAGCAGAAGCTCGACGTGCCGGGCGGGGCCCAGCCCCAGGTCGGCGGACAGATCCTGAAGGTTGCCATAACCGGGCAGAAGTCGAAAATAACGAGCCCCGGGTACGTGTGGCTGCCGCCGGAGTACTTCCAGCCGCAGCACAAGGAGCAGAACTTTCCCGCCTCCATCGTGCTGACGGGCTACCCGGGCACCGCCGAGAACCTGATCAAAGGGCTGAACTACCCGATGACGGCCTTCAAGCAGGCCAAGGCGGGCAAGATGAAGCCGATGATCCTGGTGATGCTGCGCCCGACCATCGCGCCGCCGCGCGACACCGAGTGCGTGGACATACCCGGCGGACCGCAGACGGAGACCTTCTTCGCCGAGGACCTGCCGCGGGCCATCCAGGACACCTTCCGGGTCGGCGACAAGCCGCAGAACATGGGCTTCATCGGGAACTCGACGGGCGGCTACTGCGCCCTGAAGATCGCCGCGCACTACCCGCAGACCTTCGGCGCCGCCGCGGGTCTGTCCGCGTACTACGACGCGGCGAACGACGCGACGACCGGCAACCTGTTCCAGGGCGACGACAAGCTGAAGAAGCGCGCCGACGTCCTGCACAGCATCGAGCACAAGAAGCCGACCGGTACGTCCTTCCTGGTCACCAGCAGCGAGACGGGCGAGCCCAACCTCGACGACACCAAGAAGTTCATCAAGCTGGTCAAGGGCCCGGACCGGGTCTCCTCGATCATCCTCGACAGCGGCGGCCACAACTTCAACACCTGGCGCCGCGAGATCCCGCCGATGCTGGTGTGGATGAGCAACCGCATCCAGGCCTGACGCCCGGCCCCGGACCAGAGGCCGGGCCGGGCCCGTGCTCAGGCCCGGAGCCCCCTACGCCTCTTGCAGTTGGGCCCGGCGCAGCGCCCGGTGGACCCCCTCCGGGGTCAGTACGCCGACCAGCTCGCCGGAGTCCGGATCCGTGACCCCGATCCGGCCGGAGTCCTCCTGCAGCAGCAGCGCGAGCGCCTCGCGCAGACTCGCCCCCAGCGCCACTTCGGCGGTGGGGGCTTTCCCGTCCTCCCCCGCCCCCGCCAGGTCGGCCCGCTCGACCGGGGTGACCGCGAGCCGCTTCAGACCCCGGTCCGCGCCGACGAAGGAGGCCACGTACTCGGTGGCCGGCGCGGCCAGCACCGCGGCCGGGCGCGCGAACTGCTCGATGGTGCCCGTGCCGTAGACGGCGATGCGGTCGCCGAGCCGGATCGCCTCCTCCAAGTCGTGCGTGACCAGCAGGATCGTCTTGCGCACCGTCCGCTGGAGCTCCAGGAACTCGTTCTGGAGCCTCTCGCGGACCACCGGGTCCACCGCCCCGAACGGCTCGTCCATCAACAGCACCGGCGGATCGGCCGCCAGCGCCCGCGCGACGCCGACGCGCTGGCGCTGCCCGCCGGACAGCTGCTCCGGGTACCGGCCCCCGTACACGGCCGGGTCCAGTCCCACCAGTTCCAGGAGCTCGGCCGCGCGGGCGCGGGCCTTGGCCTTGGGGGTGCCGATCAGCTGAGGGACGGTCGCGGTGTTCTCCAGCACCGTCTTGTGCGGGAACAGCCCGACCTGCTGGATGACGTACCCGATGTGCCGGCGCAGCTCCACGGGATCCGCGCTCGCGATGTCCTCGCCGCCGAGCAGGATCCGGCCGGAGGTCGGCTCGATGAGCCGGTTGACCATCTTCATCGTGGTCGTCTTGCCGCAGCCGGACGGGCCCACGAGCGTGACCAGCTCACCCTCCGCCACCTCGAAGGACAGGTCCTCGACGGCCGTGGTCCCGTCGGGGTAACGCTTGGTCACATGCTCGAATCGGATCACCCGTCCATCCTCCCCCACACGCCGCGGGTTGTTTGTGACGGGAGTATGACCCCGGTGCGAAGGTTTCCGGCCATTGTCGGCCCCGGGGGTTATGGTCGCTCTTGGCCGTGCTCGTTCGCACGGGTGTACGTGACGGCGGCAAGGGGGTGAGGGCATGGCCGGGCAGAACTGCCTGGTGGCGAACGACTGGATCTGCTGGGACTACGTCACGTCCCGCTCCCAGGAGCTCACCGACGCCACGGTCCAGCACGTGTGGATCACGGGCGTTTCCGTGCTCGTCGGCCTCGTCGTGTCCCTCCCGCTGGCCCTGCTGGCCCGCCGCGGCCGGCGCTGGGCCGCGCCCGTGCTGGGCCTGACCACCCTGCTCTACACCGTTCCCTCGCTCGCCATGTTCTCCCTGCTGCTGCCGCTGTTCGGGCTGTCGGCCTCACTCGTGGTGACCGGGCTGGTCCTGTACTCGCTGACCATCCTGGTCCGCAACGCGATGGCCGGCCTGGAAGCCGTCCCCGAGGAGGTACGGGAGGCCGCGCGCGGGATGGGGTACGGGCCGGGGCGGCTGCTGTGGCAGGTCGAACTGCCGCTGGCGCTGCCCGCGCTGCTCGCCGGGGTGCGGATCGCCACGGTCTCCACGGTGGCCCTCACCACCGTCGGATCGATCGTCGGCAAGGGCGGCCTCGGCAACCTCATCGCCCCCGCGGTCAACAGCTCCTTCAAGGCCCAGGTGCTCACGGCCTCCGTGCTGTGCGTCCTGCTCGCCCTGGTGGCGGACCTGCTGCTGCTCGGAGTGCAGCGGCTGCTCACGCCGTGGACCCGGGCGACGCGCGCGCCGCGGGCGGCCCGGCGGATGAAGCCGGTGCCCGCGGAGCCCGCCGTGTCGGGCCCGACGACCGCGAAGGGGGCCTGAGGCGATGGGCGTGCTCGCAGGAGCCTGGGACTGGCTGGCGACGGGAGCCAACTGGTCCGGGGAGAACGGGGTGTGGCACCGGCTCGGCGAGCACGTCTACGTGAGCGGGATATCCCTCGCCGTCGCCTGCGCCGTGGCCCTTCCCGTCGGGCTGTGGCTCGGCCACATCGGCAAGGGCGGCGCGCTCGCCGTCAACATCTCCAACATCGGGCGGGCCGTCCCCGTCTTCGCGGTACTGGCCCTGTTCATGGTCTCGCCGCTGCGCAGCGCGGGCTACCTGCCCACCATCGTCGCGCTCGTGCTCTTCGCCCTGCCGCCGCTGCTGACCAACGCGTACGTCGGCGTGCGCGAGGTGGACCGCTCGGTGGTGGAGGCCGCCCGGGGCATGGGCATGTCCGGCGGCCAGCTGTTCTGGCGGGTGGAACTGCCGCTCGCGCGCGAGCTGGTGATGACCGGGCTGCGCTCGGGCGCCGTCCAGGTGATCGCCACGGCCACGATCGCGGCCATGGTCGGGCAGGGCGGCCTCGGCCGGATCATCACCGCCGGCTTCAACACGTACAACACTGCGCAGGTCTTCGCGGGGGCGCTGCTGGTGGCGGCGCTGGCCCTGCTGGTCGAAGGCGCCCTGGTGGCGGCCGACCGGCTCTTCCCCCGTCCGGCGGCGCGCTGACCCGTCCGCCCGTCCCCGCGGGCCCTCCCTCGTTCGTTGGTCGTTCCCACTCCCCTGGAGGAGCACAAGATGAGCAGGTCCACGCGCGTCCTCGGCGCCGTACTGGGGGCGGCGGCCCTGACCGCCTCCCTCGCCGCGTGCGGCGGCGACAGCCTGGAGAAGAGCAAGGACACCGGGTCGGGCGCCTCCGCCCCCTCGGACTCCGGCTCCGGTTCCGCCAAGGGCAAGGTCGTGATCGGCGCGGCAGGGTTCACGGAGTCCAACGTCCTGGCGGAGCTCTACGCCCAGGTCCTCAAGGACGCGGGCTACAGCACGTCGATCACGACGGTGAACAACCGCGAGCTGTACGAGCCCTCGCTGGAGAAGGGCGAGATCGACGTCGTCCCGGAGTACGCGGCCACCCTCGCGGAGTTCCTCAACGCCAAGGTGAACGGCCCGAAGGCGCCGGAGGAGAAGCCGGTCGCGTCGAGCGACGTGGCGGCGACGGTCGCGGGGCTGGAGAAGCTCGCGGCCCCGCTCGGCCTCAAGGCGCTGCCGGCCGGCCCGGCGGTCGACCAGAACGCCTTCGCGGTGTCGAAGGAATTCGCCCAGAAGAACAACCTGAAGACCCTTTCCGATCTTGGTAAGTCGGGGCTGAAGGTGAAGATCGCGGCGGGCGACGAATGCGCCGTACGGCCCTTCTGCGCACCGGGGTTGAAGAAGGCATACGGAATCGACGTTTCCGGAATCGACCCGAAGGGCGTCGGCACCCCGCAGTCCAAGCAGGCGGTCAAGGACGGCGTGGACCAGCTGGCGCTCACGACGACCACGGACGCCACGCTCGACACCTTCGGCCTGGTCCTGCTCGAGGACGACAAGAAGCTCCAGAACGCCGACAACGTCCTGCCGGTGGTCAACGCCAAGGACGCGGGGTCCCCGGAGATCGCGGCCGCCCTCGACCAACTGACCAAGGTCCTCACGACCGCCGACCTCGTCGAGTTGAACAAGCAGGTGGACGCCCAGCGCGAGAAGCCGGCGGATGCCGCGAAGGCCTATCTGAAGGCGAAGGGCCTCACCAAGTAGGAGTAGTTACGGGTTTGGTGGAGAAATGACGGGTAACTGCCCGGCCACAGATTGCCGGGCAGTTACCCCACGCGCCCTCCACGCCCTGTAAATTTCAGGCCATGCCCCGTGGACGCCACCGCAATCCCGAACCCCTGCACCGGCTGCTCACGCCGACGACCGTGGCCGGAGTCTCCGTCGCCAGTGCGGCCGCGGCCTGGCTGCTCGCGGATCCCCTGCCCCTGCGCCTGCTCGTGGCCCTCGCGGGGGCGGCGGGCGTGTCCGGCGCGGTCCTCATGCGCGCCTGGGACCGTGCGGCCGGACGCCGCGTGGCCGAACTCGCCCGCGAGCGGATCAAGGACGAGTGGAAGACCGAGGAACGGATAGCCGAGCTCGAGTCCGACCTCGAAGAGGCCCGGGCGCTGCGCGCCAAGCTGGACGCGAAGCTGCGGGCCAAGCGGGTCGAACTCGCGGGGCTGCGCGGCGAGCACGCGGCGCTGCTGCGGCGCTACGCCACCGCCGAGACCGAGCGGGCCAGCGCCCTGGAGGGCCGCAGGCTGCTCGCCATCGAGGCCTCGGCCGCCCCGGAGTCCGCGGCGGCGCCGAAGGAGCTCCCGCCGGTGACCGAGGAACGCACGTCGAGCGGTGCGCCCACCAGCGTCGGCTACGCCCGGGCCAATGCCGCCATGGCGGCCCTCGTCCGCAAGGCGGAGGCGGAGGCGGCGGCGAAGGCCGGGGACGAGGCCGGGGGCAAGACCGAGGACAAGGCGCAGGCACAGCCGGCCCAGCCGAAGATGCTGCGGGCCGAGGCCGCCGGGCCGATGGCGCTGGAGCCCGGGCACGCCCGCTCGGGCGCCGTCCCCGCGCGCCGGCCCTCCGCGGCGGTCGCCCCCTACTCGGCCGCGCGCCGCTCGGCGTCGCGGGTCGAGGGCGGCTTCGACTTCTTCGGCACCAAGACCGCGGCCCAGGCCCGAGCGGTGATCGAATCGGTCCAGAACGAGGACCTGGCCGACGTGGTCGGCGCGGAGGCCCTCGCGGTCCACCAGGCGGAGTCGGCCCAGGCGGAACGCAGCGCCGCCGAGCAGCCGGTCAAGGAGCAGGGCTTCAAGCAGCCCACCCCCGAACAGCGCGCGGTGGGCCAGGTCATCGACCTGACGGCCCACGACGAGACGGAACCGATCGACGTGGTCCGCCTGCGCACCGCGATTTCCTAGGTCTCTGCCTCAGAACAGCGGGAGCTGGCCCGGGACGGGCGGCAGGGCGAAACCGTCCAGGGTCGGGGCGCCGGCGCCGAGCACCACGCGGGCCCGGGAGCCGGGGCAGGAGACCAGGTCCGCCCGGCCGCGGCCCGCGGGCGGGTCGTGGCGGGCGATCCGGCCGGCGGTCACGGCGCAGTCGCGCCCGCACGCGGGGCAGGACCGTCTGGGGGAGTGGGACATGCCCCAAGTCTGCACCCCCGCACCGACATCAGCGCCGGGCGGCCAGCCATGTCTCGTGGGCCGCGCAGACCCGGCCCCACAGCTCCGTCCGGTCCACCGGGGTCAGGTCGTCGAGCTTGCGCTCGAACAGGCCGCCCACCACCGCCCAGAACTCGCCCGGCGTGTCCAGGACCCGCTCGGTCGTCCCCTTCGACGGTTCGGTCCGGCTCAGCACCCGGCCGCGCAGCGCGTCGGTGCCGTGGGCGTCGCGCCGCAGCAGCGCGAGGGTCCGTACGAAACCGGAGTCCGGCGCGGTCGACAGCCGGGCGTGCGTGGCCTCGAAGTCGGCCGGGATCGACGCCGGCGCCGAGAGCACGTTGACCACCGGGCAGGGCCCCGCCTCGTAGACGTACCTCCAGCCCGGCAGGTCCCCGCCCAGCGGGCCCAGCTCGTACGTGAACCCGCCCTGCCGGTGCGTTCCGGCGCGCAGCGGCAGCGGCTCGTACGGGCCGTCGCCCAGTCCGGCGTCGACGAAGTACTCCTCGCCGCCGGCCCGGACGGTCAGTGCGAGGTGGTCGCCGTTGACGTCGCGGCGCTCGCGCTCCGCCGCGACGAGGACGCCCGCCAGGTGTCGGGTCACTGCGAAGCCGAGGTGCTCCAGGAGGAGCGCGAAGGCGCCGTTGAGGTGGAAGCAGTACCCGCCGCGCCCGGCCGCGATGCGGCGTGCGGACAGCTCGGGGTCGATGCCGGGCGGCCGGCCGAGCTGGATGTCGAGGTTCTCGTACGGGATGCGCTCGACGTGGGCGCGCTGGAGCGCGAACAGCGTCTCAACGGTGGGCCGGGGCGGCCGCGCGAAGCCGAGCCGCCGCAGGTAGCCGTCGAACAGGCCAGGGGTCATGGCCGCACCCTAAGCAGGAAACTCCCGCGCAGTCGCGGGAGTTCCCGGGTCTTATCACTTGTCGATGTCTCCCACGACGAAGAACAGCGAGCCGAGGATCGCCACCATGTCCGCGACCAGCTGTCCCGGGAGCAGTACCGCGAGCGCCTGGATGTTGTTGTAGGAGGCGGAGCGCAGCTTCAGCCGGTACGGGGTCTTCTCGCCCTTGGAGACCAGGTAGTAGCCGTTGATGCCGAGGGGGTTCTCGGTCCAGGCGTACGTGGCCCCCTCGGGCGCCTTCAGCACCTTCGGGAGGCGCTGGTTGATCGGCCCGGGCGGCAGCTCGGCCATCCGGTCCAGGCAGGCCACGGCCAGGTCGAGCGCGTTGTGCGTCTGGTCCAGCAGGCATTCGAAGCGGGCCAGGCAGTCGCCCTCGGTGCGGGTGATCACCTTCAGGACGTCCTGGAGCTCCCCGTACGCCAGGTAGGGCTCGTCGCGGCGCAGGTCGAAGTCGACGCCGGAGGCGCGGGCGATCGGGCCGGAGACCCCGTACGCGTGCACCGCCTCGGCGGACAGCACGCCCACCCCGCGCGTGCGGCCGCGGAAGATCTCGTTGCCGTGGACGAGCTTGTCGTAGACGTCCATGCGGGTGCGGACGTCGGCGATCGCGGCGCGCGCCCGGCCGAGCCAGCCCGCCGGCAGGTCCTCCTTGAGGCCGCCGACCCGGTTGAACATGTAGTGCATGCGGCCGCCGGAGATCTCCTCCATGACGGCCTGCAGCTCCTCGCGCTCGCGGAACGCGTGGAAGATCGGGGTGATCCCGCCCAGTTCGAGGGGGTACGAGCCGAGGAACATCAGGTGGTTCAGCACCCGGTTCAGCTCGGCGAGCAGGGTCCGCATCCACACGGCCCGCTCGGGGACCTCCATGCCGAGCATCCGCTCGACGGCCATGACCACGCCGAGCTCGTTGGAGAACGCGGACAGCCAGTCGTGCCGGTTCGCGAGCATCACGATCTGGCGGTAGTCGCGCGCCTCGAAGAGCTTCTCGGCGCCGCGGTGCATGTAGCCGACGACCGGCTCGGCGCTGACGATCCGCTCGCCGTCCAGGACGAGCCGCAGGCGCAGCACGCCGTGGGTGGAAGGGTGCTGGGGTCCGATGTTGAGCACCATGTCGGTGCTCTCCGCCGCTCCGCCGATACCGACCGTGGTCTCCGTCATGGCGGCATTCTCGCAGCCGCAGGGGGTGGCATGTCGGCCAGGCCGGGCTCGCGGCCTGGCCGGCGCGCCACCCCCCCTACGCTGAACGCATGGAAACGGGGACGACGGGTGGGACGGGCCGGCCCGAATGGGTGGGGCTTCCGGGCGGGCTGCTCAGGTTGCGGCGGCTGCTGCTGGTGATCTGGGCGGTGCCGCTCGCCGTCGGGACCGCGCTGCTGCTCGGGTTGACGGCCGGTCCGGGGTGGGCGGCGGCGGGGGCGGTCTGGCTGGTCGCCCTGGTCTGGGGCTGGGTGGTGCTCGGCCGCAACTGGCGGTCCTGGCGGTACGCGGAGCGCGCCGACGACCTGCTGATCAGCCGGGGCGTGCTGTGGCGGGCGCAGACCGTGGTCCCGTACGGGCGCATGCAGCTGGTCGAGGTGACCTCGGGGCCGCTGGAGCGGCGCTTCGGGCTGGCCTCCGTACAGCTGCACACGGCGGCCGCGGCCACGGACGCCAAGATTCCGGGGCTGGTCCCGGCCGAGGCGCAGCGGTTGCGGGACCGGCTGACGGAGCTCGGCGAGGCAAGGTCGGCGGGCCTGTGACCACCGAATCGGCCGCCGCGGCCGATCCCGCCGTCGAGCGCCGGCTGCACCTGCTCACCCCGCTGCGCCGGGCGTGGGTGCCGATCGCCGCGACCGTCGGCGTCGTCGTCCAGCAGGCCGACCAGGTCCAGCGGTGGGCGAGCGGGCTCTCCGTGACCCTGCGCGCCCTCGTGCTGCTCGCCCTGGTCGTGGTGTTCGGCGTGTACGGGTTCCTGAGCTGGTGGTTCACCCATTACGCGGTGACCGACACCGAGCTGCGCATCCGCAGCGGGCTGCTCTTCCGGCGCACCGCGCACATCCGCCTCGACCGCATCCAGGCGATCGACGTGACCCGGCCGCTCCTGGCCCGGGTGGCCGGAGTCGCCAAGCTGCGGCTCGACGTGATCGGCACCGAGGACAAGGACGAGCTCGCCTTCCTCGACGAGCGCGAGGCCGTGGCGCTGCGCGCCGAACTGCTGGCCCGGGCGGCCGGTTTCGCGCCCGCGGAGGCCGTCGTGCTCGGCGAGGCCCCGCAGGAGGTGCTGTTGCGCGTCGGCCCCCGGGACCTGGCGGTGTCGCTGCTGCTCACGCTCTCGGCGTGGGGGGCGCTGGCCGCCGGACTGGGCGTGCCCGTCGCCGTGTGGTGGTTCAGCGGGAACCACTGGGCGACGATCGCGACCATGCTGCCCATGCTGGGCGGGCTCTGGTCGGGCACGGTCGGCCGCTTCCTGGGCGAGTTCGACTGGCGGGTCGCCGAGTCCCCCGACGGGCTGCGCCTCGATCACGGGCTGCTGGACCGGGCGCACGAGACGGTGCCGCCGGGGCGGGTGCAGACCGTACGGATCGTGGAGCCGCTGCTGTGGCGGCGCCGCGGCTGGGTACGGGTGGAGCTGGCGGTGGCCGGCTCCAAGAACGAGGTCCTGGTCCCGGTGGCCTCGCGGGAGGCCGCCCAGGCGGTGGTCGCGCGGGTGCTGCCGGGCGTGGAGCTGGCCGGCCTGGCCTTCGGCCGGTCCCCGAAGACCGGGTCGCGGTGGGTGGTCCCGGTGTGGTGGAGGGGCTATGCCCTGGCCGTCTCCGCGGACGTGTTCGCCGTCCGCAAGGGGCTGCTGTGCCGCCGTACGGAGATCGTCCCGCATGCCAAGGTGCAGAGCGTCCGGCTCACGCAGGGCCCGTGGGAGCGGGTGCAGGGCCTCGCCGACGTCCATGTGGACACCGGTGCCAACGGCACGGTCACGGCCCGGTTGCGCCCGGCGGCCGGGGCCGCCGAGCTGCTGGACGCCCAGGCGGCCCGCTCCCGCACCTCCCGCGCGGACGCCCGCCCGGACCGCTGGATGACCTGACCCGCCGCCTGCGGGACAGCCCTCAGGCGCCGCCGGCGCGGACCAGCCCCGTCTCGTACGCGAGGACGACCACCTGGACGCGGTCGCGCAGGCTCAGCTTGGTCAGGATGCGTCCCACGTGGGTCTTGACCGTGGCCTCGGAGAGGACCAGCCGGGCGGCGATCTCGCCGTTCGACAGGCCCTGGGCCACGAGCAGCATGACCTCGCGCTCGCGCTCCGTCAGCCGCTCGATCTCCTTGTTCTGCGGCTCCTGGGTGTTCGTCGGGAGCATCGGAGCGAAACGGTCCAGCAGGCGCCGGGTGGTGGACGGGGCCACCACCGCGTCGCCGCTGTGCACCGAGCGGATCGCGGCGAGCAGCTCGGCCGGCGGCACGTCCTTCAGCATGAACCCGCTCGCGCCCGCCTTCAGCCCCGAGAAGGCGTACTCGTCGAGGTCGAAGGTGGTCAGGATGATCACGTCGGGGTGCTCGTGCCGCTCGCAGATCCGGCGCGTGGCCTCGACCCCGTCGAGCTTCGGCATGCGGACGTCCATCAGCACCACGTCCACCTTCGTGGACCGCAGCACCTCCAGCGCCTCCAGGCCGTCGCCGGCCTCGGCGACGACCTCCATGTCCGGCTGGGCCGCGAGCACCATGCGGAAGCCCGTGCGCAGCAGTACCTGGTCGTCGACCAGCATCACTCGGATGGACATCAGTTACCTCGACCTCGTCATTTCTTCTTGAGCGGGAGCAGTGCGCTGATCCGGAAGCCGCCGCCGGGACGCGGGCCCGCGTCCAGGGTGCCTCCGACCATGCCGATCCGCTCGCGCATGCCGATCAGCCCGTGCCCGGCGCCGTCGGCGCCGCCGTCCTCGTACAGCTCGTGGGCAGCCCCCCGGCCGTCGTCCTCGACCAGCAGGCCCAGCCCGTCGTCGAAGTAGACCAGCCGGACGCTCGCCTTGGCGTCGGGGCCGCCGTGCTTGCGGGTGTTCGTCAGCGCCTCCTGCACGATCCGGTACGCGGTGAGCTCGACGCCCGTGGGCAGCCGGCGGGGCGCGCCCTCGACCTCGAAGTCCACCGTGAGCCCGGCCGCCCGTACCTGCTCGACCAGGACCTCGATCTGCTCCACGTCGGGCTGGGGCACGTAGTCCTCGGACTCCTGCGGCTCCCCGGTGCGCAGCACGCCGAGCAGCCGGCGCATTTCGGCCAGGGCCTGGCGGCCGGTGCCGGAGATGGTCTGCAGGGCCTCCTTGGCCTGGTCCGGGGCCACGTCCATCACGTACGCGGCGCCGTCGGCCTGGACGACCATCACCGAGACGTTGTGCGCGACGACGTCGTGCAGCTCGCGGGCGATCCGGGCGCGCTCGGCGGCGACGGCCACCTTGGCCTGGGCCTCGCGCTCCTTCTCCAGGCGCTGGTTCCGCTCGACGAGCTGGGCGTAGTAGGCCCGGCGGGTCCGCAGGGAGTCGCCGAGCACCCAGGCGAGGGCGAAGGGGACGATGGCGAAGACCGAGGTCAGGATGTTCTCGGAGGTGTCGAGCTGGTCCGCGCGGAAGGCCAGCACGTACACCGGGGCGGCGGCCAGTCCGATGCCGAGGGCCGTACGGGACAGCCATCTGGGGATCTCGGCCGAGGCGGCCACCGTGTACAGGATGATCAGCATCGCGAGGTCGGAGTTGATCAACTCGGTGTGGGTGATCAGCTTGTAGACGCCGGTGCCGACGGCGAGCCAGAACATCTGTTGCGTCCACTTGCGCCGAAAGGCCACCACCACGCCCATGGCGAGCACGGAGGGGACGGCGATCAGGCGCGCGGTGGTGCTGTTGAAACTGTCTTCGGCGACTTGCAGCATCCCGAGCCCGACCAGGAGGACAGCCCAGAAGCTGTCGACGCCCGTCGGGTGTCTGCGGAGGAAGTCGTAGAGGCGCTGCACGTAACCCAGAGTAGGCAAAGGAGATAGGTGCTGGAGTCAACCACAGGTGCGATCCGTGCGACGGGGGCGTACTCCCCAAGGTGGAGGCCGAGCTTAACCTTTCGGGGATGAGGACTGAGGGAGAAGTCGCAGATCCCGATCCGGTTCCGGATGAGCTTCCGGTCGGGTGGAAAGAGGCGATGGAGGCCGCGCTGTACGGGCCGGACGGGTTCTACGTACGGCCGGGCGGGCCGGGGCCGGCCGGGCACTTCCGCACGTCCGTGCACGCCTCGCCGCTGTACGCGGGGGCCGTGGCCCGGCTGCTGCGGTGGGTGGACGCGGAGCTCGGGCATCCGCCGGAGCTGGACCTGGTCGACGTCGGGGCCGGCCGGGGGGAGCTGCTGACCGGGGTGCTGGGGGCGCTGCCCGCGGAGGTCGCCGGGCGGGTGCGGGCCGTGGCGGTGGAGCGGGCGGAGCGGCCGGCCGGCCTGGACGGGCGGATCCGGTGGGCCGCGCAGGTGCCGCAGGGGACGGCGGGGCTGCTGTTCGCGAACGAGTGGCTGGACAACGTACCGCTGGACGTGGCGCAGGACGGTCACTACGTACTGGTCGACCGGGAGGGCACGGAGAGCCGCGGGCCGGCGGTGACGGGGGCGGACCGGGCGTGGCTGGAGCGGTGGTGGCCGGGCACCGGCCGCGCGGAGATCGGGCGGGGGCGGGACGAGGCGTGGGCCGCTGCCGTGGGCTCGGTGTCGCGCGGCCTGGCGGTGGCGGTGGACTACGCCCACACCCGCGGCGCCCGGCCCCCCTACGGCACCCTGACGGGCTTCCGGGCCGGCCGGGAGGTGGCTCCCGTGCCGGACGGGAGCTGTGACGTCACGGCTCACGTGGCGCTGGACGCGTGCGCGGGGCCGGGGGCGGCGCTGGTTCCGCAGCGCGAGGCGCTGGCCCTCCTCGGGGTCTCGGGGGCCCGTCCACCGCTGGCCTTGGCGTCGACGGACCCCGCGGCCTACGTCCGCGCCCTGGCCCGCGCGGGTGAGGCGGCGGAACTCACCGCCCGCGGCGGTCTCGGAGACTTCGCCTGGCTGATCCAGCCGGTCGGCGTCGCCCCCTGGCCCGGCTGACCGGTTCCGCTGCGCGGGGAGCGGGCCCCGCGCAGCGGATGCCGCTACTGCGCGAGCTCGTGGTCGTGGCCCGGGCGCAGGCCGCCGCCGGTGCTGCCGCCGGTGGTCGGGGCCGGGGGGACCGGCTTCGACAGCGGTGCCAGGTCGTACGCGTAGTGGCCGACCGCGTTCGCGATCACGTCCACGTTGATGTCCAGCGCCTTCTGGTCGATGTTCGTGATGTCGTCGCCCTTGCCGTGGTAGTTCACGTCGTACGCGACCCCGGCCCGGCCCCCGAACTTCGCCGCCTGCGCCGCCGTCTTGATGCCCTCGGCGCCCGTGTCCGTACCGCCGGACGGGATGCCCGCCTCGATGAACGGCCCGTAGTCCGAGCGGCCCGTGAAGTCGGATCCCTCGTGCGGGATCTTCTGCGCGTCGAGGAAGTCGGTGATGCCCTTCTCCAGCTGCGCCGAGCCCTCCGGGCCCGGGCCCGATCCGACCTTGTCCGAGTCGTCGCCGTCGTAGACGAAGTACGCCGCGTTCGGCGAGGCGATCATGTCGAAGTTCAGGTAGAGCCTGATCTGCTTCTTCTGCGCGTCCGTCAGCCCGCCCACGTACGCCTCGGAGCCCAGCAGGCCGAACTCCTCCGCCGACCACCAGGCGAACTTGACCTTGTTCTTGATCTTGGTCTGGCTGCTGGCGAGGCGCTGTGCGACCTGGAGGATGCCGGCCGAGCCGGACCCGTTGTCGTTGATGCCCGGGCCCGCCGCGACCGAGTCGAGGTGCGCGCCGAGGAAGACGGTGTTGTTCTCGTCGCCGCCCCGCGTCTCCGCGATCACGTTGTAGGTCTTGCGGTTCTCCCGGAACTCGCGGATGTCGAGGGTCACCTCGACCGGCCCGGCCGTCGCCTCGGCGGCCAGCCGTTCGCCCTCGGCCTGGGAGAGGCCGCCGGTCGGGACCTTGCCCGCGTTCGCGTCGCCCAGGGTGCCGTTGAGGGCGCCCGCGGTGTTGTTGTAGATGATCGCCCCGACTGCCCCGGCCGCCGCCGCGTTGGCCTGCTTGACCGCGAAGGTGCAGCCGCCGCGCTTGATCAGCGCGATCTTTCCGGTGAAGGCGCCCGCGGCGAAGTCGCCGGGCTCGCAGCCGTTCGTGCCGTCCGCGTCCACCGGAGCGACGGCGATCCGCGCGGTCACGCCCTCCTCCGGGCCGCTCGCCGTGTACGTCATCAGCTTGATCGGGACGTCGCGCCCGCCCGCGCCGCCCACCTTCAGCGTCTCGGCGATCGTCTCGACGTACACGAAGTCGAACTCGTTCTTCGAGACCTTGTAGCCGGCCGCCCGCATCACGGCCTCGACGTACTGCGCGGACTGCACGTGGCCCTTCGAACCGGCCACGCGGGTGCCCTTGTTGTAGTCGGCGATGGCCTGGAAGACCTTCAGGTGGTTGTTGGCGCCTTTGCCGGTCGAGTCCTTGACCAGTTTCCGGGCCAGCGCGTCACCCCGTGCGGCGTCGCTCTGCGGGCTTCCGGTGGCGCCGGCCGGCCCGGCGAGCATCAGCGGGGAGACGAGGGCCGCGGCGGCCAGGGCGGCGGTTGCTGCGGCTATACGGCGTGAGGGCATGAAGGTCCTTCCACGACAAGTACGAGCAGACAGACGGATGGTCGGGCGTCAGTGGTGCGCGGTGGACGCACGGTATAGACCATGGGGCCGATCTCGCCAGAGGTTTCGCTGATTCCGGGTGGCGACCTCCGCATATCGGTGAGGGCCCGCCGTCGGCCTCAGCGCAGGATGCCCTCGATGAACTCCGAGCCGATCCGGGCGACGACCTTGAGGTCCAACTGATGCTGTACGTAACGCCCTTGGCGCCACGTGTGCAGCAGGCCCGCCTTCTTCAGCGCCGACAGGTGCCGCGAGACCTCCGGCGCCGTGATCCCGTGTACGGTCGCCAGCTCGCTCGTCGTGTACGGGGCCCGGGCCAGGCTCCGGCACAGCATCATCCGCATCGGATGCGCCAACGCCTCCATCCGGCGCTGGAGCAGCTCGACCGAACCCGGCTCGGGCAGTTCGGGGGAGCGGATCGGATAGTGGACCACCGGTATCCAGCCGGGCGCGTGCAGCACCAGCAGGTGCGGCCAGCCGAAGTTCGTCGGGATGAAGACCAGGCCGGGGCCTATCTCCGGGTCCGTCGCGGTGGCCGAGCCGTGGACCATCTTGTCGACGGTGATGGTGGTGGCGGCCGCGTCGACGCTCAGTGCCGGCGACACCTCGTGCAGCGTGGCGGCCAGCCCCTTGCGGCGCAGGACCTCCGCCTTGTGCCGGGCGTCCGCGCTCTGCCGCGGCTCCAGCCGCCGCCAGGTCTCCGCGAAGAACGCCTCGTCGCACTCCTCCAGGAGCCGCCGCAGCCATATCCGTACGGAGGCCGTGTCGTCCAGCAGCCGCAGCGAGAACTCCAGCTGGCGGGGGCCGCGCGCGGCGGCCGTCTCCAGCGCCTTGGTCCTGGCCTGCGGGTTCGTCAGCGGGGAGGGCCCGCCGCCCTCGTTGTAGAGCGCCAGCCAGCAGTGCTCCAGGGCGGCCATCACGAACCGCTCGTCGTCCATCCGGTCGAGTACGTCGAGCTCCTCGGCCAGGGTCGCGGCGGGCAGGCCGCTGCCGCCGGGGATCCCCGCGAAGGCCATGAAGATGTCGGAGAAGGAGCTGCGCCACATGAAGTCGCCCTCCAGCAGCCGGTCCGCGAGACACGGCTCCAGCGCGGCCGCGGTGGCCGTGGTCCACGAGGCGAGGCCCGGGTGGTGGGCGGGCTGTGAGAGGGCGTGCAGCGTCATGCAGAGCTCGGAGAGCGGAGAGGGCGCGAAACGGATGCGCTCCGCGGGGAGCCCGGCGATGTCGATGGTGACGCTCATCGGGCCATTCTGACCTGTCCCGGGCCCGTGACCTGGACGGACACGGTTCGATTGACGCGGAGCGTCAATCGTCGTGCGAGGTGGCCCGAGCGGGTCCAGGGTGGAGGAATGACAGCGATCGAGCAGTACCTCATAGACACCTGGCGGGCATCCCAGCAGGGTGCCCCGATGCCCCCGCCGCCGGGCCGCGACGACGTCGCCGTCCTGCGCGCGGGCCGTACGTACCTCCAGTTCCGGGCCGTCCTCGACGGCGGGGAGGCCCGGCGCCCCTGGTGGGCCGCCCTGCGCCGGCTGAACCACGCGCACGGGGCCCGGTGACGCGGCGCGCCGGGCGCCGGTGACGAGGACCTTCAGCGGTCCCCGGGGTGGAAGTCGATCTCGTACGCGATCTCCGAACGCCGGTCGGCGACCACGATGTCCGCGGTCTCCACGGCCCGGCCGTCCACCGCGTAGTACGTCCGCTCGATCTCGGTGATCAGCTCGCCGACGCCGATCCCGAGCAGACCGGCCTGCGTCCGGTTCGCGCGCGCCGGGCGGGGGACCTCCGTCGCCGAGGCGACCAGCACGCCGATCGAGCGCATCCGCTCGATGACCCCGGCCCCCTTGAACGGACCCGCCTCCGGCAGCACGACCGGAGTGCCGTCCGTGACCGCCATCGGCTCCCAGGACTCGCAGATCTCCACCGCCCGGCCCTCGGCCAGGAACTCGTACGTGGTGTGCACGCACGGGTCGCCCGGCGCGACGGCGAGCCGCCGCGCGATCCGCTCGGGCGCCGGCGTACGGGCCGTGGAACGCGATTCCCAGGTCAGGCCGCCACCGCCGAGCCCGGCCCGGCGGCGCCGGGAGCGGACGATCCGCAGGCGCTCGCGCGGCGCGCTGCGGTAGGTGCCCGATCCCGCGCGCCCTTCCAGCAGCCCTTCGATGATCAGCAGCTCCAGCGCGCGCTGCGTGACGCTCTGCCCGACCTCGTACTCCCGGGCGAACCGGGACCGCGACGGCAGCTTGGCGCCGACCGGCCACTCCTCGGCCCGGATCCGTGCCCGCAGTGCGTCGGCCACCTTCAAGTACGCCGTGTCACGGGCCATATGAGCCGTCCTGTACCTGTCGACGAGTGGGGCTCAAGCTAAGTCATCAGGTCGAACCCGAGTCTTCGGAACGGCGGGGAGTGAGACGAGCGCCACACCGCCGCCCGGCCGCCCGCGCGCCGGTCGCCGGCGGGCAAGCGGGCGGCGGCGGGCGGCCGTGTGGCGGGGCGGCGGTGTGGCGGGGCGGGCGGGCGGCGGCGTGGCGGGAGTGCGGCGGGGCGCGTCGCCTCAGTCGAAGTTCGGCGCGTTGCGCTCGTAGACCAGGCGCAGCCCGATCAGGGTCAGCCACGGCTCGTGGTCGTCGATGACCGAGGACTCGCCGAGGACCATCGGCGCCAGACCGCCGGTGGCGATCACCCGGACGTCGCTCGGGTCGCCGTGCGGGCCGGCCAGCTCCTTGGCCATGCGCGTGACGACCCCGTCGACCTGCCCGGCGAAGCCGTAGACCACGCCCGACTGCATCGCCTCGACGGTGGACTTGCCGATGACGTTGCGCGGCCGCGCCAGCTCGATCTTGCGGAGCTGGGCGCCCCGTACGCCGAGGGCCTCCATCGAGATCTCGATGCCCGGGGAGATCACCCCGCCCACGTACTCGCCCTTCGCGGACACGGCGTCGAAGGTGGTCGCCGTACCGAAGTCGACCACGATCGCCGGGCCGCCGTAGAGCTCGACGGCGGCGACCGCGTTGATGATGCGGTCCGCGCCGACCTCCTTGGGGTTGTCCATCAGGATCGGCACGCCCGTCTTGATCCCGGGCTCCACCAGCACCGCGGGGACGTCGCCGTAGTAGCGGCGGGTCACCTCGCGCAGCTCGTGCAGCACCGACGGGACGGTCGAGCAGATCGCGATGCCGTGGATGCCGTCGCCGAGCTCGCTGCCGAGCATCGGGTGCATGCCCATCAGACCCTGCATCAGGACGGCCATCTCGTCGGCCGTGCGGCGGGGGTCGGTGGAGATGCGCCAGTGCTCGACGATCTCGTCGCCGTCGAACAGGCCGAGCACGGTGTGGGTGTTGCCGACGTCGATGGTCAGCAGCATTACCGCTCCTCGCGCAGGTCCAGGCCGATGTCCAGGATCGGGGAGGAGTGCGTGAGCCCGCCGACCGCGAGGTAGTCGACGCCCGTCTCCGCGTACGTACGGGCGTTGGCCATGGTCAGCCGGCCCGAGGACTCCAGCACCGCGCGGCCGTGGACGAGCGCGACGGCCTCCTCGGTCTCGATCGGCGTGAAGTTGTCGAGCAGGATCAGGTCCGCGCCCGCGTCCAGGGCCTCGCGGACCTGCTGCAGGGTGTCCACCTCGACCTCGATCGGCAGGTCCGGGAACTGCTCGCGGACGGCCTTGAACGCCTCCGCGACACCGCCCGCCGCGATCACGTGGTTGTCCTTGATCAGCGCGGCGTCCGACAGCGACATGCGGTGGTTGACGCCGCCGCCGCAGCGCACCGCGTACTTCTCCAGGGAGCGCAGGCCCGGCGTGGTCTTGCGGGTGTCGCGGACCTTCGCCTTGGTGCCCTCCAGCTCGTCGGCCCACGTGCGGGTCGCCGTCGCGATGCCGGACATCAGGCAGAGCAGGTTCAGCGCGCTGCGCTCGGCGGTCAGCAGGTCCCGGGTGCGGGCCGTGACCGACAGCAGCACCTGGCCGGGCCGGACGCGCGCGCCGTCCTCGACGTGCCGCTCGACCTGGAAGGTGTCGGTGAAGACGACCGACAGGACGGCCTCGGCGACGCGCAGGCCGGCGACCGTGCCCGCCTCGCGCGCCGTGAAGTCGGCGGTGGCCACGGCGTCCTCGGGCACGGTGGCGACGGTGGTGACGTCCTCGCCGCCGTCCAGGTCCTCGGAGATCGCCATGTGGGCGATGTCCTCGACCTCGATGGGGTCCAGGCCCGCGTCGGCCAGCAGCTGGGCGAGCGCCGGGTCCAGACCGCTCTCCTCGCCGTCGCCGCACGCGCAGTCGTCGCCGCAGCCGCCGCCCGCGGACTGGTCGAGGAGCGGCAGCTCCGCGTGCTCGTGGTCGTGCTCGTGCTGTTCGGGGGTGCTCACGATGACTGCTCCTGGCTCAGGGGGTGCTGTACGGACGGAAAGCCCGCGGAGTCGGTGGGGGTGACGACCAGGGCCCGCCTCTCGGTGGCGGACAGCCGGACGACGAGGTGGCGGCGCCAGGCGGCGTCGTCCCGGTCGGGGTGGTCCTCGCGCCAGTGGCAGCCGCGGGTCTCCTCGCGGCGCAGGGCGGCGGCGACCAGGACGCGGGCCACGCACAGCAGGTTCGTGGCCTCCCACGTCTCGACGCCGGGCACGGCGGTCTTGCCGTCCGTCTCCAGCGCCGTGAGGGCCGTCGTGTAGAGGTCCTCCAGGGCGGCGGCCGCCGTGCGCAGCGACTCGGCGGAGCGGAGCACGCCCGCGCCGTCCGTCATGATGTGCTGGACCTCGTACCGCGCCTCTGCGGGCTGGAGCGGGCCGGTCGCGGGGACCGGGATGCCGGGGCCGCTGCCGGCGGGCGCGCCGCCCGCGATGTCGTCGGCGATCCGCTCGGCGAAGACCAGGCCCTCCAACAGGGAGTTGGAGGCGAGCCGGTTCGCGCCGTGCACGCCGGTGCAGGCGACCTCGCCGCACGCGTACAGGCCGGGGACGGTGGTGCGGCCGTGCAGGTCGGTCCGTACGCCGCCGGAGGCGTAGTGCGCGGCGGGCGCGACCGGGATGGGCTCGGTGACCGGGTCGATGCCGTGGGAGCGGCAGGCGGCCAGGATGGTCGGGAAGCGCTGCTCCCACATCTGCGCGCCGAAGTGCCGGGCGTCCAGGTACATGTGCTGCGCGCCCTGCTCCTGCATGCGGCGCATGATGCCCTTGGCGACGACGTCGCGCGGGGCCAGCTCGGCGAGCTCGTGCTGCCCCTGCATGAAGCGCACCCCGTCGGCGTCGACGAGGTACGCGCCCTCGCCGCGGACGGCCTCCGAGACCAGCGGCTGCTGGCCCTCGGCGTCCGGGCCGAGGAAGAGGACGGTCGGGTGGAACTGGACGAACTCCAGGTCGGAGACCTCGGCCCCGGCCCGCAGCGCGAGCGCGACCCCGTCGCCGGTGGACACCGACGGGTTGGTGGTGGCCGAGAAGACCTGACCCATGCCGCCGGTCGCCAGGATCACGGCGGGCGCGTGGACGGCGCCGACGCCGTCGTGCTGGCCCTCGCCCATGACGTGCAGGGTGACCCCGGCCGTGCGGCCGCGGGCGTCCTGCAGGAGGTCCAGTACGAGCGCGTTCTCGACCGTACGGATCCCCGCGCGCTGAACGGCTTCGACCAGTGCGCGGGAGATCTCCGCGCCGGTGGCGTCGCCGCCCGCGTGCGCGATCCGGCGGCGGTGGTGGCCGCCCTCGCGGGTCAGCTCGATCTCGCCGGTCTCGGCGGAGGTGTCGAAGACCGCGCCGGTGTCCATGAGCCGGCGCACGGCGTCCGGTCCCTCGGTCACCAGGAGCCGTACGGCGGCCTCGTCGCACAGCCCGGCGCCCGCGACCAGCGTGTCGTCCAGGTGCTGTTCGGGGGTGTCGCCCTCCCCGAGGGCCGCGGCGATGCCGCCCTGCGCCCAGCGGGTGGAGCCGTCGTCGAGCCGGGCCTTGGTGACCACGACCGTACGGCGGCCCGCGGCCGCGCACCGCAGTGCGGCGGTCAGGCCGGCGACGCCGGAGCCGACGACCACGACGTCGGCGTCGAGGGCCCAGCCGGGGGCGTTGGCGTGCAGCCGTATGCCGGTGCCTGCGGTGCCTGTGCCTGGGGTGCTCACGTGTGTGCTCCGAACTCCAATGGGATGTTGTCGATCAGCCGGGTCGTCCCCACCTTGGCGGCGACGGCCAGGACCGCCTGCCCGGTGAAGTCGGGGCGGACGTCGGTGAAGTCCTGCGGATCCACCAGCGCCAGGTAGTCCAGCACCAGCGGCGGATCGTGCCGGCCCGCCTCCTCCAGGACGTGCCGGGCGGCGGCCCGCACGGCGTCCGGCAGCCCGGTGCCCGCGGCGGACACGGCGTGCGCGTCGGCGGCGCACCGGATCTCGCCGAGCCGGGCCAGGGCGGTGGCCCGCTCGTCGCTGGCGGGGGAGGCCTCGGCGCGGGCGCGCAGCGCGGCCTGGGCGGCGAGCCGGTCCTGGCCGGCGAACAGGGCCCGGGACAGGGCCAGGGCGGTGCGGCGCTCCTGGGCGGAGAGGTACCGGTTGCGCGACGACAGCGCGAGCCCGTCCTCCTCGCGGACGGTGGTCACGCCGACCACCTCGACGGGGAAGTTCAGGTCGGTCACCATCCGCCGGATCAGGGCCAGTTGCTGCGCGTCCTTCTGGCCGAAGAGGGCCAGGTCGGGGCGGGTGAGGTGGAGCAGCTTGGCGACGACGGTCAGCATGCCGTCGAAGTGGCCGGGCCGGGTGGCCCCTTCGAGGCGCTCGCCCATCGGGCCGGCGGTGATCCGCACCTGGGGGTCGCCGCCGGGGTAGACCTCGTCGACGGCCGGGGCGAACACGGCGTCGGCGCCGGCCGCGCGGGCGAGCTCCAGGTCGGCGTCGAGGGTGCGGGGGTAGCGGTCGAGGTCCTCGTTCGCCCCGAACTGCAGGGGGTTCACGAAGACGGTCACCACGACCTGGCCCGCCTCCCCGGCCCGCTCGCGGGCCGTACGGATCAAGGTGGCGTGCCCCTCGTGGAGGGCGCCCATGGTCATGACGACGGCACGGGGGCCGTCGGCGGTGCGCGGGAGCTTGTGCAGCTCCTCGGCGGTGTCGATCAGCAGCAGGTCGGTCACTGGTCCCCACCCTCGGGATCGGCGAGCACGCCCAGGAGGTCCTCGGCGAGTTCGGGCTTGAGGAGGCCGTGCGCGAGGGCCCGGTCGGCGGTCGTACGGGCCATCGCCAGGTAGCCGGAGACCGAGGCCGGGGCGTGCTTGCGCAGCTCCGCGACGTGCGCGGCGACCGTACCGGCGTCGCCGCGGGCCACGGGGCCGGTCAGGGCGGCGTCGCCCGAGCGCAGGGCGTTGTCGAGGGCCGCGCCGAGCAGCGGGCCGAGCATCCGGTCGGGGTGCTCGACCCCGGCCTTGTGCAGCAGTTCCATGGCCTGGGCGACCAGGGTGACCAGGTGGTTCGCGCCGAGGGCGAGGGCCGCGTGGTAGAGCGGACGGTTCTCTTCCGCGATCCACTCGGGCTCCCCGCCCATCTCGATGACCAGGGCCTCGGCCGCGAGCCGCAGCTCCTCGGGGGCCGTGACGCCGAACGAGCAGCCGGCGAGCCGCTGGACGTCGACCTCGGTGCCGGTGAAGGTCATCGCGGGGTGCAGGGCCAGCGGGAGCGCGCCCGCGCGCCGGGCCGGGTCCAGCACGGCGGTCCCGTACCGCCCGGAGGTGTGGACGAGGAGCTGGCCGGGCCGGATCGCACCGGTCTCGGCGAGCCCCTCGACGAGCGCCGGCAGCGCGTCGTCGGGCACGGTCAGCAGCACCAGGTCGGCCAGCTCCAGCACCTGCGCGGGCGGTACGAGCGGCACGTCGGGAAGCATCCGCGCGGCGCGCCGGCGGGAGGCCTCGGAGACGCCGGAGACGGCGACCGGCCGGTGTCCGGCCTGCTGGAGCGCACGGGCCAGCGCGGGGCCGACCCGGCCTGCGCCGACGACGCCGACGGTGAGCCGGGCGGGGCGCGGTTGCTGGGATGAGTTCACGCGGGGAGGGCCTTCCGTTCCAGTCCGCGGGGGGTACCGGACGATACGTCGCCATGCTAGCCCCTGGGCGTGTTGGCCGGTCGGCGATGATCGGAGGCATGACGGATGACGATGATCTGACGAAGCGGCTGCTGGCGGCGGGGCGTACGGCGGATCGGACGCTCTCGCCGGGCGCGCGCGAGGCGACGGTCGCGGAGCTGCTGGCGGGGCTGGCCGCGCCGGATCCCGACGAGCCGGCCGACCTGTACGGGGACGGGGTGGTGGCCCGGCTGGAGCGGCGGGTGGCGGAGCTGCTCGGCATGGAAGACGCGGCGTTCTTCCCGTCGGGGACGATGGCCCAGCAGATCGCGCTGCGCTGCTGGGCGGGGCGGACCGGGAACCCGGTGGTCGCCCTGCACCCGATGAGTCATCCGGAGCTGTGGGAGGGCGGCGCGCTGTCGCTGGTCTCGGGCCTGCGGACGGTGCACCCGACGACGGACCCGCGCCAGCCGACGGCCGAGGAGGTCGCGGACCTCGCGGAGCCGTTCGGCACGCTGATGCTGGAGCTCCCGCTGCGCGACGCCGGGTTCCTGCTGCCGTCCTGGGAGGAGCTGGAGGCGCTGGTCGGCGCGGCCCGCGAACGGGACGCGGTGGTCCACTTCGACGGGGCCCGGCTGTGGGAGTCGACCGTGCACTTCGGGCGGCCGCTGGAGGAGATCGCGGGGCTCGCGGACTCGGTGTACGTCTCGTTCTACAAGTCGCTCGGCGGCCTCAGCGGGGCGGCCCTGGCGGGCTCCTCCTCCCTGGTCGCGGAGGCGCGGGTCTGGCGCCACCGGTACGGGGGCCAGGTGTTCCGCCAGTTCCCGCAGGCCCTCTCCGCGCTGGCCGGCCTGGACGGGGAGCTCCCGCGCCTGCCGTCGTACGTGGCCCAGGCCCGCATGGTGGCGGGGGCCCTGGCGGAGGCGCTGGCCGACGGCCCGGTCCCGTGGTTCCGGATCAACCCGGAGACCCCGCACACGCACCAGTTCCAGGTCTGGCTGCCGTACGGGGCGGACCGGCTGACGGAGGCCGGGGTCCGGCTGGCGGAGGAAACGGGCGCGGTCCTCTTCCGCCGCTGGTCGCCGGCGCCGGTCCCGGGGGTGTCGGTGACGGAACTGACGGTCACCGCTCCGGGCCTGACCTGGACCCGCGAGGAGGTCCACGAGGCGGCGCGGGCCTTCACGGCCCGCCTCTGACGGGGCCGCCGGCAGCCCCGCCGGACGGGCCCGCGCCCCGCTTCCCGCCGCCCCGGCAACGGAGCCGCAGGTGCGCGAATGGTTCCGCCACTGCAACGACGGCGCACCGATTTCCGCCGAAGTCATCGGTCAGGCGCCGCCTCCCGGTTACCTTCCCTGCACGGGAAAGCAACGGAGCCGTCCCCCGGAGGAGACACCATGACCGCTCACCCCGACTGGCAGAAGTCCACGTACTGCGGCGAAGGAGACAACTGCGTCTACGTCTCCGCGGCCCCCGGTCACCTCGTGCGCGTGGCCGACCGGGCCGACCCCGCGCACCTGGTTCTGGCCACGACCCAGTCCGCCTGGGCCGACTTCCTTGACGCCGTCAAGGCGGACGGATAGAGGTCGGCGCGCCCGGAATCATGCCGCTCAGGGGATTTTGTCCGATTAGCGCGTATCTTCGGGCCATGCCCACGCCCTACGGATCCCGCGGCGGCATGGCGTTCAGCGCCGCCGAGCTGCACGTGCTCAGGCGAACGCTCGCCCACGCCCTCCAGTCCTCCACGGCCCCCGCCCCCCTGACGACCTCCGAGGTCCAGGACTGTCTGCGCCTCGCGCAGTCGGTGGACGAAGCGGTCCGGGAGGCGGGGCGGCTCAGAGAGTTCCTCCTCGCCGACCTGGCCCGCTACCGCGGCGCCCTGCCCGGCAGCCTCTCCGGCTACCTGGAGCTGCTCCAGGACGCCCTGGCCGCGGGGTACGAGCCCGCGCCCGACGATCTGGCCGCCCTGCGCGCGCTGCGGGCCAACGCGGTCGCGGCGGCGCTGCTGGAGCGCTGCCAGGGCATCGCGGAGCGCTCCGTACGCCGGAGGCTGTCCACGACCCCGCAGCCCCGGACCCGCCTGCTGGCGCTGTCCGGGGGCAAGGACACCCGGGAGGGCAGGGCGGCGAAGGACGGCAAGGACGGCAGGGAGGAGCCCGCCCGGCCCGCGCCGGAGCCCAAGGGGCCGCCGCACCCCGAGCGCCCGTCCGAACGCCCGTCCGAGCGGCCCATCCCGACCCCCGGCGAGGTGTTCCCGCCGCGCCGCAAGCCCACCCCGCCCCCGGCGGCCGGGCTCGCGGCCGGGTAGCTACGCTGGGGGCATGGACTACGTCTCCGCGCTCGTGCCCCCCGTAGTGATGGCCGGATTCTTCATCGCGCTCGTCGTGACGATCGTGAAGAGCCAGGGCGGCGCCAACAAGGCCAAGGAAGACGCGGCCGTCGACGCCGTGATCGCCCGCGCCGAGGCCGCCAAGCAGGCGCAGCCCGGCCAGTAGTCCGCCCGGCCTTCCCTCCCTCTCCCCGGGTACCGCCCTCGCGCGGCACTGCCGCGTAACGCGGTGCCACCGCATTCTTGCGGCGCGTTGCCTTCCGAATAGCCGGGCAATTCCGCACATTCCGCACTATCGTGCTGTTGTGCCTCGCCCCTTGGGAGAACTCGAAGACGCGGTCATGACGCGGGTGTGGCAGTGGAACCGCCCGGTCACTGTTCGTGAAGTTCTGGAAGACCTCCAGCAGGAACGGTCCATCGCGTACACCACGGTGATGACCGTTATGGACAATCTCCATCAGAAGGGCTGGGTCCGCCGGGAAGCCGAAGGCCGCGCCTATCGATATACCGCGGTCTCCACCCGTGCCGCCTACTCGGCCGCACTGATGAACGAAGCCTGGTCGACGAGCGACAACCCCGCGGCCGCCCTCGTGGCCTTCTTCGGCATGATGTCCGCGGAACAGCGCGACGCCCTGCGCGACGCCTTCCGCATCGTCGGCTACGACGACGGGTCGGCCGCGGAGCCGCCCGCCGAGTCCCCGGCCCCGTCCCCCGCCGGGACGCCCTCCGAACCCCCTCCCGCCGAAGGGGACTCCGCCGGGCGCGGGACCGAGCCCGGGCGATAGCGTCCGGGCATGGGTGAGTTTTCCGCTGAACACGCAAAAACAGTGACGATCCGCCGTGCCCGCACCGGCGATGTTCCCGCGCTGCGCCGCCTCCTCGACCAGTACGTGCAGCAGCGGATCCTCCTCGACAAAGCCCCGGTGGTTCTTTACGAGGACATCCAGGAGTTCTGGATCGCGGAAGGTGGCCGGGACGGCCGGGTGGTCGGCTGCGGCGCTCTCCACGTCATGTGGGAAGACCTGGCCGAAGTGCGCACTCTCGCGGTGGACCGCGAGTTGAAGGGCGCCGGAGTCGGCCATCAGCTGCTGCGGCAGTTGTTGGACACCGCGCGGACCCTCGGCGTCGCCAAGGTTTTCTGCCTGACCTTCGAAGTGGACTTCTTCGCGAAGCACGGCTTCGTCGAGATCGGCGAGACGCCGGTCGAGACGGATGTCTACATGGAGCTCCTGCGTTCCTATGACGAGGGTGTCGCCGAGTTCCTGGGTCTCGAACGAGTGAAGCCGAACACCTTGGGCAACAGTCGGATGCTTCTGCACCTCTGAACGATCACGGGGGCTTTTCCCGTGCTCCGCGCACCTGTGGCCTATGTCCGAATCGCGCACGTTTCCCGCCGCGTTGCGGTCTCGAACCTCTCCCTGGGGGTTTGTGTTTTCCAGGGAAAAGCGGTTTCCTTTCCGCTGTACTGCTTTTCGATGAAAGGAAATCCCGGTGGCACAGAAGGTTCAGGTCCTTCTTGTCGACGACCTCGACGGTGGCGAGGCGGACGAGACCGTGACGTTCGCTCTGGATGGCAAGACCTACGAGATCGACCTCACCACCGCCAACGCGGAGAAGCTGCGCTCCGCGCTCGCCGACTACGTCAAGGGCGCCCGCCGCACCGGTGGCCGCGCCTCGGGCGGTCGCGCCAAGGCGCGTACGGCCGCGACGTCCGGGAACCCGGACACCGCCGAGATCCGCGCGTGGGCCAAGGCCCAGGGGATGAGCGTCAACGACCGCGGGCGCGTTCCGCAGGAAATCCGCGAGGCCTACGAGAACGCCAAGGGCTGACCCTCGGCCTCTCGTTCCCTCAGGGCCCGCGGGCTGCCGAGGGAAGGGGCCCGCGGGGGCGTACGCCGCCACAGGCGCGCACGGTGGCATTCCGTCGCCGCCGCCGCGACCAGGCGTACGAGATCGGGTCCGGCACCACCGTGCCGGGGACCGGCGCCCTGCCCCGGACCGGGCAGGGAGGGCAGAAGTGCCTCACACCCCTGCTCGGGGGGTCGCAGCCACACGGCGGCCCCCCGGGGACTTCCCTGGGGGTGTCCCGGCGGCACCGGGGCCGAGATCCGGCCGTCGGCGCCCAGCGCACGGAGGTCCAGGGCGACCCCGCCCCACTCCAGCCAGTCGAGCAGCCCCTCCAGCTCGTCCGCACTCCCCGCGGCCACCAGGAAGCGCATCCTGAGCCCCGAGAGCGCCACCGGACCCGTGGCGACCGGCCCGCGCAGCAGCCGCTCCCCGGCATCGGCCGGCAGCTCCAGCACGTCGAACAGCACCCCGGTGACCAGCCGGGCGGGCGGTCCGCCGGCGACGGGCCAGCCGAGCACCTCCTCGTACCAGGACGCGTACGCGTCCCTGGGCGGATCCGCGGGCGGATCCTCGGGAGCGACGCGGGGCGGTGGAACGGTGGCGGCCATGACCGGAGCAACTCCGGAGGGACGCCGGAGTTACGCTACGCGGCGGCCTCAATGCGGAACGTAAACATCCGTCGAGGTGCAGTCCCACATTCGGGACGCAATCGTGTTCGCCCGTAGCGGAGGGAACCGGTGCCACCGGCATGGAGTGTCAGTCCTTACGGGTAAGACATTCCTAGTGGATCGGGGCGACACGCTGATTTGGGCGGCTTCCGTTCGCCATCGGCGTACACGTGTGACGGGTATCTGCCTGGCCTGCGGGAACATCGTCTCGCACCATCGGGTTGGAGCAGTTGTCGGCTGTTGAAGCCGGTTTTCCCCACTGACGTGGGGGTGATCGCGGACGGATGTCGGCAGTTGGAATGAGCTGTCCCGCCCCGCGGGACTAGCATGCGGAAGGACAGGGCGGGGACCGACCCCGAACTGCCCGACCGCTCTGAGGAGCGATAAACGATGTTCGAGAGGTTCACCGACCGCGCGCGGCGGGTTGTCGTCCTGGCTCAGGAAGAAGCCCGGATGCTCAACCACAACTACATCGGCACCGAGCACATCCTCCTGGGCTTGATCCACGAGGGTGAGGGTGTCGCCGCTAAGGCCCTGGAGAGCCTCGGGATTTCGCTCGAGGCTGTTCGCCAGCAGGTTGAGGAGATCATCGGTCAGGGGCAGCAGGCCCCGTCCGGCCACATCCCCTTCACCCCGCGGGCGAAGAAGGTCCTGGAGCTTTCGCTCCGAGAGGCCCTCCAGCTCGGCCACAACTACATCGGCACCGAGCACATCCTGCTCGGCCTCATTCGCGAGGGCGAGGGCGTCGCCGCCCAGGTCCTGGTGAAGCTGGGCGCCGATCTCAACCGAGTCCGGCAGCAGGTCATCCAGCTGCTCTCCGGGTACTCCGGCGGAGGCAAGGAGTCGGCCACGGCCGGCGGCCCGGCCGAGGGCACCCCCTCGACCTCCCTCGTCCTGGACCAGTTCGGCCGCAATCTCACGCAGGCCGCCCGCGAATCCAAGCTCGACCCGGTCATCGGGCGCGAGAAGGAGATCGAGCGGGTCATGCAGGTCCTGTCCCGCCGTACCAAGAACAACCCGGTCCTCATCGGCGAGCCCGGCGTCGGCAAGACCGCCGTCGTCGAGGGCCTGGCCCAGGCGATCGTCAAGGGCGAGGTGCCCGAGACCCTCAAGGACAAGCACCTCTACACCCTGGACCTCGGCGCCCTGGTCGCGGGCTCCCGCTACCGCGGTGACTTCGAGGAGCGCCTGAAGAAGGTGCTCAAGGAGATCCGCACCCGCGGCGACATCATCCTGTTCATCGACGAGCTCCACACCCTCGTGGGTGCGGGCGCCGCCGAGGGCGCGATCGACGCCGCCAGCATCCTCAAGCCCATGCTGGCCCGTGGTGAGCTCCAGACCATCGGTGCCACGACGCTGGACGAGTACCGCAAGCACCTCGAGAAGGACGCGGCCCTCGAGCGCCGCTTCCAGCCGATCCAGGTGGCGGAGCCTTCCCTCCCCCACACGATCGAGATCCTCAAGGGGCTGCGCGACCGCTACGAGGCCCACCACCGCGTCTCCATCACGGACGAGGCCCTGGTCCAGGCGGCGACGCTGGCCGACCGGTACATCTCGGACCGCTTCCTGCCGGACAAGGCGATCGACCTGATCGACGAGGCCGGCTCCCGGATGCGCATCCGCCGGATGACCGCGCCGCCGGACCTCCGCGAGTTCGACGAGAAGATCGCGGGCGTGCGCCGCGACAAGGAGTCGGCCATCGACTCCCAGGACTTCGAGAAGGCGGCTTCTCTCCGCGACAAGGAGAAGCAGCTGCTGGCGGCGAAGGCCAAGCGCGAGAAGGAATGGAAGGCCGGCGACATGGACGTCGTCGCCGAGGTCGACGGCGAGCTCATCGCCGAGGTCCTCGCGACCGCGACCGGCATTCCCGTCTTCAAGCTCACCGAGGAGGAGTCCTCGCGACTGCTCCGCATGGAAGACGAGCTCCACCGTCGGGTCATCGGCCAGAAGGACGCCATCAAGGCGCTCTCCCAGGCGATCCGCCGTACCCGTGCGGGTCTGAAGGACCCGAAGCGCCCGGGTGGCTCGTTCATCTTCGCCGGTCCGTCCGGCGTCGGTAAGACCGAGCTCTCCAAGACGCTCGCCGAATTCCTCTTCGGCGACGAGGACGCGCTGATCTCCCTCGACATGTCGGAGTTCAGCGAGAAGCACACGGTTTCGCGCCTCTTCGGTTCGCCCCCCGGCTACGTGGGCTACGAAGAGGGCGGCCAGCTCACCGAGAAGGTGCGCCGCAAGCCGTTCTCCGTCGTCCTCTTCGACGAGGTCGAGAAGGCCCACCCGGATATCTTCAATTCCCTTCTCCAGATCCTGGAGGACGGTCGCCTGACCGACTCCCAGGGCCGGGTCGTGGACTTCAAGAACACGGTCATCATCATGACGACCAACCTGGGTACGCGGGACATCTCGAAGGGCTTCAACCTCGGTTTCGCCGCTGTCGGCGACACCAAGACCGGCTACGAGCGGATGAAGGCGAAGGTCAACGAAGAGCTCAAGCAGCACTTCCGGCCCGAGTTCCTGAACCGTGTCGACGACACGGTCGTCTTCCACCAGCTCACCGAGGAAGACATCATCCAGATCGTCGACCTGATGATCGCCAAGGTCGACGAGCGCCTGAAGGACCGCGACATGGGCATCGAGCTGAGCGGTGACGCGAAGCTCCTGCTCGCCAAGCGCGGCTACGACCCGATCCTGGGTGCCCGGCCGCTGCGCCGGACCATCCAGCGCGAGATCGAGGACGTCCTGTCGGAGAAGATCCTCTTCGGCGAGCTGCGTCCCGGTCACATCGTGGTCGTCGGCAAGGAGGGTGACGGCGAAGAGGCCAAGTTCACCTTCCGCGGCGAGGAGAAGTCGGCGCTGCCGGACCTCCCCCCGATCGAGGCCACGGGCTCCGGCCCGGACCTGTCGAAGGGCGCGTAACGCGCGGGCGTCAGCCGTACGAAGGGGCGGCCCCGGAACCGAAAGGTCCCGGGGCCGCCCCTTTGGCGTGCCTCAGCGCCATCCCAGCTGGACCGGGCCGGTCCGCAGCCCGTCGGCGATCACGTCGGCGTGCTCCCAGCTCCGCAGTACGCTCAGCAGCCGCAGGCCGGGCAGGAGAGCGGGCAGCCGGCGGAGGAACCTCTTCGGGTCGCCGCTCACGTGGGCCAGCTCCAGCTCCTCCACGGAGGACAACCGGAGGTCTTCCGGCATCTCGTCGAGCGCCCCGGCCTCCAGCACCAGGATGCGCAGCTCGGGCAGGGCGCCCAGTTCCCGCCAGTCCGCGGCGGTCGCGGGCCCCCACTCGGCTCCGAGCACGAGGGTGCGCATCCGCTTGTGGCGGGAGAGCCCGCGCAACCCGGGCGCGGGACGCGGCCTGGACCGGGCGTCCAGATGGGTCAGGGACGCCCCCTGCGCCACGTCGTCCAGGGACCAGGAGAGGTCCCCGCGGACTTCGAGCTCGGCCAGCCGGTCCCAGCCGGACAGCACGCCTCCGAGCCGCACCGCGGGTGCCGAGAGGTCCAGGACCGCCGCCCTGACGGGCAACCCGGCCAGAGCGTCGACGTCCGTGATCTTCGGGCACCGCTGGAGCACGAGGGCCGAGAGGGAGTCCTGCCCGCGCAGGAACCGCAGGTCGGTCAGCGACGGGTTGTCGCGCAGGGTGAGCCGCTCGGGGTGGACGCGGGCGAGGTACCGGGCGAGCGCCCCGGGCGTCACGGGGCCCGCGACCGTCAGGCGCCGGCGCGGTGAGCAGGAGCCGAGCGCGTCGAGCGCCTCGTCCGAGAGCACCGTCAGCGGGTCCTCCGCCGGGAGCCGGGCGATGACCTGCTCGGCGTACGGGCGGGCCTCGAAGCGGGACCAGAGCCGGGCCAGCTCCATGCGGACGGCGGCCGAGGAGTGGCCGACGTACCGCGCCAGGAAGGGGATGGCCTGATCCGAGCCGACCCGGCCGGCAGCGGTGATCGTGTGCAGGGCCTTGGCGGCGTCGCCGACCAGCTCGGGCCCCGGCAGCAGCTCCAGGACCAGCGGTCCGACCCGGGCGAGTGCCTGCGCGGCCTCGTCGGTGGCAGGCGGGATGAGCCTGCCCGCCGCCGCCTGCACGTCCTCGCGCAGCTCGGGCTCCAGCTCCGTCGCGAACTCCAGGCAGGCGAAGGCGAGCAGCTCCGAGCGGTCCGAGCCGCGGATCAGCAGGTCGCGGATGATCGCCGCGCGGTCGCGGGGGCGGCCCTGGGCCACCGCCATGCGGATGACGTCCTCCCACTGGTCGTCGTCGGCGTGCCGGGTGAGTTCGCCGAGACCGCCCTCGTCCAGCGCCGCCCCCGCTCCCAGGAAGTCCTGGAAGGTGCGGTGGACGAACTCGACCGTGTCCTCGGTGGGGGCCCGCAGCAGACCGGTGCGCTCCAGGAAGTGCCGCAGGACGGCGGGAGCGTCGCCGAGCACCTGAGCGGCCGGTACGGCCGGCAGCGCGTCGGCGATCAGGGCTTCGGCCCGGCCGCGCCCGAGCTCGGCACGGCCGTTGCGGATCAGCCAGTACGCGAGCCGCTGCAGCAGCTGGAGCTGCGGCTCCTCGGCGAGCTCGGGCAGCCGCAGCCCCCGCTCGCGGTCGCGCCGGTGCAGCAGCATCGACAGGGCGGCCGTGTACAGCTCCTTGCGGCCGGACGGCAGGAAGCCGCGGCGCTCGCGGTGCAGGGCGCAGAAGAGCCCGCACAGCAGGGGGTTGGTGGCCAGCCGTGCCAGCTCCGGCTTGCTGTGCACGGAGTGCAGGAGCCGCTCCCGCAGGAGGTCCAGCTCCTCCGCCTCGCCCTCGGCGGCCGTGTGCCAGCGCTCGACGAACGCCGCGACCTCGGCCCGGCTCATGGGGGCGAGCTGCAGCTCCTCGAAATCCTGGTCGGTGAGCCAGTCCCCGCGGACCGCCGCGGGCCGGGAGGTCACCAGCCAGCGGTTGCCCGGGTAGGCGGCGAGCAGGTCTTCGAGCCACCGGTGGGCCTGGGGCCGTTCCGCCTCGGGGATCTCGTCCAGGCCGTCCACCAGCACCAGCGCGCGCCCGTCGCGCAGCACCCGCCCCTCCCAGCCCTGCGGCTGCTCCCCGGTCAGGGGGGAGCCGACGGCCGCGAGGAAGCGCGCGGGCGGCGGCAGCCGCTCCCCGTGGCGGGTGAGGGTGCGCAGGGGGAGGACGTACGGGATGCGTCCGGCCTGTTCGCCGCGGGCGGCGGAGACGGCCAGCCACTGGATCAGCGTGGTCTTGCCGGAGCCCGCCTCGCCGCGCAGCAGGACCCTCTCGTGGCGGGTCAGCACCTCGTCGGCCGGCCCGGGCGGGACTCCCGTGCGGCCGTTCTCCGCGGCGAGGCCGATGTAGGCGACGTCGAGCGGCCAGCGGGCCGAACCGGGGGCCAGGTCCAGGCCGAAGATGGTCAGCGTGCCGTGCCGCCGGACGATGTAGTCCAGGTACCGGCGCTCGAACTCCGGGTCCCGGGCGTCCTGGCGGCGGATCCGGTTGAGCAGTTCGTCGATCTTGGCGATGAGCTCGGCGATGTCACGGGTCTGCTGGACCAGGGTGGCGGGGATGAAGGTGGACCGCTGCGTGAAGAAGTTCAGGATGTGGAGGCAGGTCGCCTCCAGCAGGTCCTCGTGGAAGAGCGCGGCGTCGCGGGACAGGAGCGGGTCGGGTGCCGCCGAGCGCAGCTCGCGTGCGAAGGCCCGGGGGCCCAGCCTGACGGCTTCCAGGTCGCTCAGGGTCACGTCGCCCAGGGCGTGCAGGGTCGCCGCCAGAGCCGTGGCCACCCCCGCCTCCTCGCCCGGCGGGATCCGGCGCTCGCCGGAGGTCGCCAACGCCTCGTCCACGAGGCCCTCGGCGAGGCGGCGCAGGTCGGCCGCGTCCAGGACGCGTTTCTCGCGCAGCGACACGTACGAGGAGATCCGTACGGGCCGGTCCACCAGGCCCGCGCCCGCGCCCTCCCCCCGGAAGAGCCTCTTGATCAGGGGAGTCGCGATCCCCGACGCCAGTCGTATCCCCACCGTCGATGCGTCCACGACGCGTGAGCGTAGCTCCGGGGTCCGCACGGTTGCAGGGCTTTGGTCCTTCGGGGGGCGGTGGAGGTCCCGCGCCGGTGACAAGCCGCACAGGGCAAAACGGACCTACGAGGACGTCTCGTAGATCGGATGTCCGTTTTGCCCCCATCGGGGCGGGGCCTCGGCCCAGTAGGGGCGCGGTCAACCGGTTGCGTCACACCCTCCGGCCCTACGAGCCCCGGTAGTAATCGGGAGGTTTGGGGATACCGCGGGGCACGGGTTACCAAGGGTGGGCAAGCCCGGCATCCGCTCTCCAGCGTGCCGGGTGGCTTCTTGCCCGAAGCGCCCCTTGTCCCCGGCCCGGAGGTCTCCTTATGTCCGCGAAGCGCAACAGCACCCGTCGTACCCGTATCGCCATCGGCGCCACCGCTCTCGGTGCGGCCCTTGCTCTCGGGGCCGGGACGACCGCCGCCTTCGCCGACACGGCTCCCGAGACCGCCCTGACCGGCACCGCCGCGCTGGTCGCGGCCCAGGCGAAGGCCCAGGCCTCCGTGGCCGCCGCCAACACGGCCGCCAAGGCCGTCGTCGCCTGGCAGAAGCCGGTGTCGACCTACACGCTCTCCGCCACCTTCGGCAAGGGCGGCACCATGTGGTCCCACAAGCACTCGGGCCAGGACTTCGCCTGCCCCGTCGGCACCCCGGTCAAGGCCGCCTCCGCCGGCACCGTCGTCAAGGCCGGCCCGAACGGCGGCGGCGACGGCCCCGCGTACGGCAACGCCATCGTGATCAAGCACGCGAACAACACGTACTCGCAGTACGCGCACCTCTCGAAGATCAAGGTCCGGATCGGCCAGAAGGTCGCCAAGGGCTCGCAGATCGCGCTGTCCGGCAACACCGGCAACTCCAGCGGCCCGCACCTCCACTTCGAGATCCGCACCACCCCGAACTACGGCTCGGCCGTGAACCCGGTCGCGTTCCTGCGCAACGCCGGCGTCACCGTCTGACCCCTCCGGTCCCTTCCGGGCTCCCGCTGACCGGGGTCAGTAGAGGAGCCAGGAGCCCGTCGGCTTCGTCTTCGCGTCGACCCGGCCCGGCTTGAGGGTGTCGATCTGGGCGGGCGACAGCACCGAGGCGTACGTCTGAACGCTCTCCATCGCCCCGTTCCACGGCGCGGTCCACTTGTCCTCGTGGCGGGAGCGGGCCAGCTCCAGCGGCCCCTGCGCCTGGAAGACCCCGGGGACGGGGGCCTCGCCGGTCTTCTTGCCGTTGACGTAGAGCGCGATCTGCTTGCGTTCGGCGTCGTAGGTCCCGGTCAGGGTGGAGAAGGTCTTCTCCATCTTCGGGCTCTCGCCGGTGACGGTCACGGCGGTCGCCTCGGCCCCCTGGTCGCCGGTCTGGACGCGGAAGACCCATGCGGGCTTGCCGTTCACCTGGTCCAGGCCCAGCTCGAACGAGAAGGACTTCTCGTTGCCCTGGCTGACGGCGATCTGGCGCCCCTTCGCCGCCCGGGCCCAGACGCGGGCCGAGACGGTGAAGCTCTTGGCCGTGTCCACCACGCGCTTCTCGGACTCGGCGTACGAGTTCTCGTTGCCCTTCGTGCGGACCTCGAAGCGCTTGTCGATCGGGAAGACCCCGGTGTCGGGGCCCATCTTCAGCGGAGCCTTTCCGCTGCGGTCCCGGATCTGCGTCGGGTCGTCCTTGACGGTCGGGGTGTTGTCGACCGGCGCCTTGCTCTTCGACCCGCTGGGGGAGGGCGAGGCCGATACGGTCGGGGACTCCTTGTCGTCCACCGCCTCGTTCCCGCCCTTGTCGTCGCCCCCCATGAGCAGGAACGTTCCACCGCCGGCGAGCAGCGCCAGTACGGTCACCGCGCCGCCGATCATCCACAGCCGCTTCCTGCGCCTCTCGGCCGCAGAGCGGTCGGCCATGGCCTCCCAGTCCGGCTGGTCCGACTGCGGCGCGAACGGCCCGGGGGCTCCGGGGAACCCGGGACCGCCCGGAGCGCCGGGCGGCGTGGGCGCGCCCATGTCCGGGAGTCCCTGGGCCCACTGCTGCGGGGCCGGGCCGAAACCACCGCCGCCCTGTGCCGGCGCACCGGGCGGATAGCCGTAGCCGGAGGCGGGGGCCGGCGCACCGGGCGGGTAGCCGTAGCCGGCCGCGGGGGCCGGCGGGACCGGCGGGAACCCGTAGCCCCCGTCCCCGGGGGCGGGCTGGGGTTGCGGGTTGCTGGGGGGATTCACACCGTCGGTCATGCCAGGGATGCTAAAACACCGGCCCGCACATCCGTACGGCCCGGTCCGGGTCCGGTCGTGGTCCGACTCCGCTCCGCGACCGGCTCGGCCGGGCCGCCGCGCCCCCGGACCGCTCCAACGTCCCTACGCCCCCGACAGCTTGATGGTCGGGAAGCTCCCGGTCGCCGTCGGCGCGTGCTCCGGCAGCCACAGCACCGCCACCGCGCCCGCCGCCGCGCCCTCGCGGTCCACCCCGCCGGGGGCCGCCACGTTGCGGAACGTCAGCCGGGCGCCCAGCACCCGCGCCTGCCCCTCCGCGATGGTCAGGCCCAGCCCGTGCCCGACGCCCGCCCGGTCCGTCGACCCGGTGCGGAACCGGCTCGGCCCCTCGCGCAGCAGCGCCTCCGGGAAGCCCGGCCCGTGGTCCCGGACCCGTACGACCCGGCCCTCGATGTCGACCTGGACCGGCGCCTGCCCGTACCGCGCCGCGTTCGCCAGCAGGTTGCCCAGGATCCGCTCCAGCCGCCGCGGGTCGGTGCTGACGATCTCGTCCGCCACCACCCGTACCGACGCCTCCGGCATCAGCGCGGTCACCCGCCGGCTCACGAACTCGCCCAGCGCCACGTCCTGCAGCTCAGCCCGCTCGGACGCGCTGTCCAGCCGGGCCACCTCCAGTACGTCCTCGACCAGCGCCCGCATCGCCTGCGCCCGGTCCCGCACCAGCTCCGTCGGCCGCCCCGGAGGCAGCAGTTCCGCCGCCGTGAGCAGGCCCGTCACCGGGGTGCGCAGCTCGTGCGCGATGTCCGCGGTCACCCGCCGCTCGGCCTCCAGCCGCTGCTGGAGCGCGTCCGCCATGGCGTCGACGGCCCGCGCCAGGTCGTCGGTCTCGTCCCGTACGACACCCCCGACCGCGTCCCGCACCCGTACGTCGGGGTCCCCGTGCGCCACCCGCTGCGCCGCGGCCGCGGCCTTGCGCAGCCGGCGCGAGATCTGGCCCCCGATGAGCACGCCGAGCGCGGCGCCCGCGACCACGACGGAGATCGACCCGACGACCAGGGCCCGGTCCAGGTCGCGCACCATGTTGGCGCTCTCCTTGAACTCGTTGTGCAGCGACAGCACCTGCCCGTTCCCGAGCGGCACCGCGGCCCACACCACGGGCACGTTCTTGCGCGACTCCTGGACGTACGTCCCGCGCCGCCCCGACCGCGCCTTCTCGCGCAGCGCGACGGGCAGTTCGGGGTCGTTGATCTTCGCCCCCAGGACCGGCTTGCGCCCGGCCTCGACGAAGCGGGCGATGACGTTCACGTTGGCGAGCTGGGCCTCGCGGGCGCTCTCCAGCATCGACACGCGGGCAGCACTGTGCACGACCAGGCTCAGTGCCACGGCGACGAGCGCACCGACGGCGGCGATGGCGAGCGTGATCTTCCAGCGGATCCCCGTACGGAGGGTGAAGCGCCTCATGCCTTGAGCTTGTATCCGAATCCCCGGACCGTTTCGATGCGGTCCTGCCCGATCTTGGTGCGCAGCCGCTGGACGTGGACGTCCACGACGCGGGTGTCGCCGCCCCAGTCGTAGTCCCACACCCGCTCCAGCAGGCGGTCGCGCGAGAGAACGGTGCCGGGCGCGGAGGAGAATTCCAGCAGCAGCCGCATCTCGGTCGGCGTCAGCGCCACCGGGGCACCGGCCTTGCGGACCTCCATGCCCTCGGTGTCGACCTCCAGGTCGCCGAAGAGCAGGACCCCGCGCTCCTCGGACCCGTCCTCGTCGTTGGCTCCCGGCCGGCCGTTCTGCGGGCCGCCGGCGTGGCCGAAGCGGCGCAGCACCGCGCGGATGCGGGCGACCAGGACCGAACCGTCGAACGGCTTGGTGACGTAGTCGTCGGCGCCCGCCTCCAGGCCCAGGACCACGTCGATGGAGTCGGCCCGCGCCGAGAGCATGATCACCGGGACGGTGGACTCGTCGCGGATCCGGCGGCACAGGCTCACGCCGTCCATGCCGGGCACCATCACGTCGAGCAGGGCGATGTCCGGGCGGTCGGCCCGGAAGGACTCCAGGCCGGACAGGCCGTCGGGCATGGCGGTGACCACGAACCCGTCGCGTTCCAGCGCCAGGGTCGTGGCCTCACGGATGACGTCGTCGTCCTCCACGAACAGGACATGGGTCTCGGCCATGCGGGGAGCCTCGCCTCGCTGCTAGTTCTTCTGGGTGACCGCGGGGGCGGGCTGGGCCCCGCCGTCGACGTTGCTGTAGTCGGTGTGCACCCGGTCCTGCTCGGTGAACTTCTCCCCGTCCCAGCGGTACGTGATCACGTCCTCGCCGGACGGGTACGCGAGCGCGTCGCTCTTGCCGTACACCGGTTTGGTGACCACCAGGTCGCCCCGGTCGATCTCCGCGTAGACGGGCGGCTGCTCGTCCGAGAACACATTCTCGTACGTCCCGCCCTCGGACCGGTACACGTACGAGCCCCGCCCCAGCGCGTCGGCGCAGGACAGCACGTTCACCACGATGTCGACGACCGAGTTCCCGGTGACCTTCCCGTAGCTCACGTCGATCGGGTACTCCTTGCCGGTGCAGGGCTTGAGGTCCCGCTTGACGTCGGCGCTGACCTTCGGGTCCGCCTGCAGCAGCGCGACCGGGTCGACCTTCTTCGAGGGCTTGCCCGACGCGCCGGTCGTGGCCGGGACGTGATCGGGCGGCGTGGCCGTAGGCGAGCCGGTCTTGGACACGGGGTCGGTGTGGGCGGGCCCGCCGTCGCGCAGGCCGGTCCCGCCGGCGCTGCATCCGGCCGCGAACAGCACAGTGCCGGCGAGGACGACCGTCCCCGCCGACATCAGTACCAGCGAACTCGTGCCCCTCAGGGATTGGCCGTTCAGGCCGCGCACCGCTCACGCCCCTCGTACCGGATGGTGTGGTCACCGCGGTGGTCACCGCGCTCCAGCGCGCGCATGTCCAGATCCCGGCTCTCCAGTTCCTGTCGGAGACGGGCCAGTGCGCGGTGCAGGGTGCTCTTCACAGTACCCGCAGACATGCCGAGCGCGGCGGCGGTCTCCTCGGTGCTCATCTGCTCCCAGTGTCGCAGCACGACCACGCTGCGCTGCTTGGGCGCGAGCACCTTGAGGATGTCCATCAGCAGGGCGCGGTCGGCGCGCTGGTCGGTGCCGTCCTCGACGGAGGCGTCCGGGAGCTGCTCGGTGGGGACTTCCTCCAGCTTGCGGGCGCGCCACCACTCGGTACGGGTGTTGATCATGACGCGGCGCATGTAGGCGTCGGCCAGGGACTTGTCGGCGATGCCGTCCCAGCGGCCGTACGTGCGCACCAGGGCGGTCTGCAGGAGGTCCTGCGCGTCAGTGGGGTCCGGGACCAGGCGACGGGCACTGCGCAGGAGCGCGTCCTGCCGAGTGCGTACGTACTCCTCGAATCCGAGTACCTCGCCGTGCGCCATCTCAGACCGCCTCCGTCCCGTGCAACCGCTCGTCCGTTGCGCTTCGCCTTACGGATTCGAAGGTACGGAGGGGTTGTCACGGGCCTGTGCGGGCCAGCCTTCGGTGGACGCACGGACACCCATAGGTTGTGTAACAGTGCCATGAGCTGGGGTTTCGCCGAAACAAACGGAATCTCCGGCTCAGCTTGCGGGGGTGCTCGCGGAGGGGCTCGTGGGGGTACCCGTGGGGGTGCCCTGCGGCAGCCGGTACAGCCCCGCCGCGAGCGGCTCGACCAGTCCGTCGGAGACCAGGCCGTCCAGCGCCCGGGCCCGCTGCACCGGTTCGTCCCAGACCGTGTCGAGCACGGCCTGCGGAACGGGCCCGACCGCGTCCCGCAGCACCGCGAGGAGCTTGCCGCGCACCTGCCGGTCGGTACCGGCGTACGTCTGCCCGCGCCGCGGCGGCCCGTCGTGGGCCGGCTTCCCGGCGAGGCGCCACGCGCACAGCCCGGCCACCGGGCAGCGGGCGCAGTCAGGGGACTTGGCGGTGCACACCAGGGCACCGAGCTCCATCGAGGCCGCCGCCCAGCGGGCCGCCGTGGCCTCGTCGTCGGGGAGCAGGGCCCGGGCCAGGCGCCGCTCGGCCGCGGTGGTGGCGTTCGGCGGGTACTCGACCCCGGTCGTGGTGCGGGCGAAGACCCGCCGCACGTTGGTGTCGAGCACGGCGTGCCGCTGCCCGTACGCGAAGGAGGCGACGGCCGCCGCCGTGTACTCGCCGATCCCGGGCAGCGCGAGCAGTTGCGCGTGCTCCCGCGGTACGTCGCCCGCGTGCCGCTCCGTTATCGCGACGGCCGCGCCGTGCAGGCGCAGGGCCCGCCGCGGGTAGCCGAGCCGCCCCCAGGCCCGTACGGCCTCGCCGGGGGCCTCGGCGGCCAGGTCGGCGGGGCGGGGCCAGCGGGCGAGCCACTGCTCGTATACGGGAAGGACCCGGCTGACGGGGGTCTGCTGGAGCATGAACTCGCTGACCATGACCCCCCAGGGGCCGGCCTCGGGGCGGCGCCAGGGCAGGTCGCGGGCGTGCTCCTCGAACCAGGCGATGACCGGGGAGTGCAGCGCGTGGGACGCGTCGGGGGACGTCTCGGGGGAAGGGCTGGTGGATGCAGTCATGGCAACGGCATCCTGACACGTTTCAGGGCCGCCGCGCGGGGCCCGGGCCGGTGAACCAGACAGCGGCGCGGCCTCCGCTCGCCCGCATGGCGGTGGTGATCGTACTGATCGGACCGGTCAGGGCGGGGGCGGCGAGCGCGGCGAGCGCCCCGCCGAGCAGCAGGCCGGCCAGTACGTCGTGGGGGTAGTGGACGCCGACGAAGACCCGGGAGAAGGCCATCAGCACCGCGAGCGGGACGGTCAGCAGCGCGAGGCGGCCGGCGCGGTGTGCGGCGAGGGCCAGCGCGACGGCGGCGGCGCCGGCGATGGCGGAGTGGTTGCTGGGGAACGACCAGTCGCCCGGGGCCGGGCAGGCGAGGAGGGAGGCGGAGGCCCCGGCGACCGCCCGGCAGGGCCGTTCCTCGTCCACGGCGGACTTCACGAGCTCGGAGGCGACGTACGCGAGGGCGGTGGCGAGCGGCGCGGCGACCGCGAGGGCGACGGCCCGCGGGTCCGCCCGGGTGCGCGCACGCCACCACACGGCTATGAAGAGCAGGCCGAAGAGCAGCAGCCCGTACTCCGTCCAGACCTCGAACGCCGACTGCACCCAGGCGGGTGCGGAGCGGGCGGAACGGGTGATGTCGCGGTAGAGGCCGGAGGAGTCCATGCTCACCGACCGTACCCAAAGCCGATCAAGTCCGGCGTCGGACTCTTGGCCGGTTCTCGCCGGTCGGGGGTCCGCCCGCAGGATGATCATCGGCAAAACAAGCCGGTTGCGCGGCATGTGGGGCGCGGATCGGGCCGCGGACTCTCGTAAAGTTCCGTCCGTGGGATCTATGCGCAATCCGGTCGGGCCGCTCCCCTCCTCCATCTACTGGCGACGGAGGGCCGTGCTGGCGTCCGTCGTCGCGCTCCTCGCGCTGCTCGCCGTATGGACCGTCAGTTCCGGCGGCGGCAGGTCGAGTACGAACGGCAAGGGCGGAGACAAGGGGCCGAAGCCCGTCACGTCGATCACCCCGGGACCGGCGGGGACGGGTCCGGCGATCAGTCAGGCGCCGGGCGGACGAGCGGAGTCGGGCGGCGGCGTGGGCAAGAACGGTGAGCCGGGCGGCACTTCGGGGACGGGTTCCGCTACGGGCGGCGGTTCCGGCGGCCCCGGCGGCCCCGGTGGCGGCAGCGGCGGTACGGCCGGCAGCGCGCCCCAGGTCCCGGCGGACTCCCCCCTGCCCACCTGTGCCCCGGGCGGGCTGCAGTGGGAGGTCAAGAGCGTCAAGAACGAGTACGAGACGAGCGAGAAGCCGCGCCTCGAACTCGTCGCGCGCAATGTGTCGGGTACGACCTGCAAGGTCGATCTCGGCCCGAGGCAGGCGGTCCTGACCATCCTTCAGGCCAGCACCAGCAAGGCGGTCTGGTCCTCGGCGGACTGCCCGTCCGGCGCGGGCAACGCGTTCTTCCGCGTACCGGCGCAGGGCGAGACGAAGCAGTCGCTGGAATGGGACAGGAAGTTCAGCGCCCCCGACCAGTGCCAGACTCCTCCGGCGGGCGCCGCGGCCCCCGACACGTACGTGGTGGAGGTCAAGTCCCCGGGCATGCCGGTCGCCCGGACCTCGTTCGTCCTGAAGCAGGACTGAGCCCGGCCGGGCCTGGCCCGGCGGCGGACGGCGGTGGCGCGCGCCAGGGACCGGCCACCGCCGGACGGAGCCCGGCGCAGCGGACCGAAGCCCGCGAGGCGCCCGGCACCGAGCGGTGCGAGGGCCGCGTCGAGAGGGTCAGACGTAGCGCTCGAGGATCGAGGACTCCGCGAGGCGGGAGAGGCCCTCGCGGACGCTGCGCGCACGGGCCTCGCCGACGCCGTCCACGGCCTGGAGGTCGTCGACACTCGCGGCCAGCAGCTTCTGCAGGCCGCCGAAGTGCTCGACCAGCCGCTCGATGATGGCCCCCGGCAGCCGCGGGACCTTCGCCAGCAGCCGGTACCCGCGCGGGGACACCGCGGAGTCCAGCGTCTCGGGCGAGCCCGTGTACCCCAGCGCCCGCGCCACGATCGCCAGCTCCAGCAGCTCCGGGTGCGTCAGCGCGTCCAGTGCCGGCAGCGCCTCCTCGACCGTGCGCGAGCGCTTCGCGGTCGGCTCCGGAACGTAGTCCCGGATCACCAGCTCCCGCTCCTGCTCGATCCCGACCGTCAGCTCGTCCAGCTGGAGTGACAGCAGTCGCCCGTCCGTGCCCAGCTCGACCACGTATTCAGCGATTTCCGTGGCAATGCGGCGCACCATTTCCAGCCGCTGCGCGACCGCCGTCACGTCGCGCACCGTGACCAGGTCCTCGATCTCCAGCGCGGACAGCGTCCCGGCGACCTCGTCCAGGCGGAGCTTGTACCGCTCCAGCGTGGCCAGTGCCTGGTTAGCCCGCGACAGGATCGCCCCGGACTCCTCCAGGACCCGGCGCTCCCCGTCCACGTACAGCGCGATCAGCCGCATCGACTGCGACACCGAGACGACGGGGAACCCGCACTGCTTCGAGACGCGGTCCGCGGTGCGGTGACGGGTGCCCGTCTCCTCCGTCGGGATCGACGCGTCCGGCACCAGCTGGACGCCGGCCCGCAGGATCTTGGTGAGGTCCTTGTCCAGGATCAGCGCTCCGTCGAGCTTGCACAGCTCGCGCAGCCGGGTCGCGGTGAACTCCACGTCCAGGACGAAACCGCCCGTGCACATCGCGTCGACGGCCTTGTCCATGCCGAGGACGATCAGGCCGCCGGTGTTGCCCCGGACGATCCGCTCCAGCCCGTCGCGCAGGGGCTGACCGGGGGCGACCGCACTCAGCGAGGCGCGCATCAGCGCGTCGTGCTTGGAGCTCGCGCCGGACTTCCCGGGTGCTGCTGCCCCGTCCTTGGCTGCCACTGCACTCCTCCGGTCGCGGGTTGCGCCGCCTGCGTACGGCCGGGCGGACCAGCACAAAGTCTACCGGCGTGCGCTGCGCGCCCGCCGTGGCTTGGCCAGGTGCGCCCCCGCGGGACCCCGTACGGGCCCCGTCATACCCCCGCCACCAGCGGCTACTCCTTGGCCGCCGCCCGCGAACGCCCGCGCGGCAGCACCCGCAGGGCGTCGCCCATGTCCGCGACCTCGATCACCTTCATCCCGGCCGGGACCTTCCCCGGATCGCCCGGCACCAGCGCGTGCGTGAAGCCGAGCCGGTGCGCCTCGGCGAGCCGCCGCTGTACGCCCGTAACCCGCCGCACCTCGCCCGCGAGCCCGACCTCGCCGATCGCCACGAGGTTCTTCGGCAGCGGGACGTCGCTCGCCGCCGAGGCCAGCGCGAGCGCGATCGCCAGGTCCGCGGCCGGCTCGGTCAGCTTCACCCCGCCCACGGTGGCGGAGTAGATGTCGCGCTTGCCGAGCGCGGTGATCCGGCCGCGCTGCTCCAGCACGGCCAGCATCATCGAGACGCGCGAGGTCTCCAGGCCGGAGGTGGTCCGCCGGGGCGAGGGGATCTGCGAGTCCACGGTCAGCGCCTGCACCTCGGCGACCAGCGGGCGCTTGCCCTCCAGGGTCACCGTCAGGCAGGTCCCGGGGACGGCCTCCGCGCGCCGGGTCAGGAACAGCCCGCTCGGGTCGGCGAGCCCGGTGATCCCCTCGTCGTGCAGTTCGAAGCAGCCGACCTCGTCGGTGGCGCCGTACCGGTTCTTCACCCCGCGCACGAGGCGCAGCCGCGCGTGCCGGTCGCCCTCGAAGCTGAGGACCACGTCGACGAGGTGCTCCAGCAGGCGGGGGCCGGCGATCGCCCCGTCCTTGGTGACGTGCCCGACCAGCAGGGTGGCCATGCCGCGCTCCTTGGAGGCGCGGATCAGCGCCCCGGCCACCTCGCGGACCTGGGCCATGCCACCGGGCGCGCCGTCGATCTCGGGCGAGGCGACGGTCTGTACGGAGTCCAGGATCAGCAGCGAGGGCCGTACGGCGTCGAGGTGGCCCAGTACGGCGGACAGATCGGTCTCGGCGGCGAGGAAGAGGTGGTCGTTGAGCGCGTTGATCCGGTCGGCCCGCAGCCGCACCTGGCTCGCCGACTCCTCGCCCGTGACGTAGAGGGTGCGGTGCGCTTCGCTCGCCGCCTTCGCCGCGACGTCGAGCAGCAGCGTCGACTTGCCGACGCCCGGCTCGCCGGCCAGCAGGACGACGGCGCCGGGTACGAGCCCGCCGCCGAGGACCCGGTCCAGCTCGTCCACGCCGGTGCTGCGGGCGGTCGCCGTCCGGCCGTCGACCTGCGCGATCGGGAGCGCGGGCGCGGAGACCCGGCCGGCGGCGGTGGTCCGTACGGCGGGCGCGCCGCCCATCTCCTCGACGGTGCCCCACGCCTGGCACTCGGGGCACCGACCGAGCCATTTCGCGGTCGTGTACCCGCACTCGGAGCAGCGGTAGGACGGCCGGTCCTTGGCGGATGAACGAGATGTACGGGCAGCCATGCGGCCCACGGTATCCGGAGCCTGTGACAGCGGGTTCCGGGCCGGGTCGCGGCCGGGCCCCGGGCCGGGTCGGGGCCCGGCCGCGACCGGGTCCCGGCCACCGGGCGCGGGCCCCGGCGTCAGGGCCCCGGTCAGCACGCGCTCGATCTGTTCACCCGTAAGGGCTAAAACAGCTGAAGGCTTCACGGCCGTCACGGGCGCGCGGCCTACCTTCGCCAGGGTGAACAGCAGCAATCAGGAAAGCCCCGCCCAGCGCACCGGCGCACACCGGGCGCACGGGCGCACGCCCCCCGCGGGCCCCCCTGAACGTCCCGAGGGCCGCGAAGAAGACCCCGAGGGCGCCGAAGGCTTCGCAGGTCCCGGACGTCTCGGGAGCCCGGAACGGGAACAGTCGACCCTGCCGGCCCCGTTCCGGCACGAGCCGTATCTGGACGGCCTGTTCACCTACTGCCTGTCGGTCCTGTGCGACCACGACGCCGCCACCGACGTCCTTGCCGACGTCCTCGCCGTCGCCGAGCGCCACCCCGGCCGCTGTCCCGACGAGGGCGACCGGCGGGCCTGGCTGTACGCCCTCGCCCGCTGGGCCTGCCTGCGGCGGCTGGCCGAGCACCGGCGGACCCGGCAGGGCGCGCATTCCGCACGGCGCACGCCGGAGCGCAGGGACGCCGAGCATGCGCCGGAGGCGTACCGTTCCGGCACCCTCGACGTGAGCGCGTACCGGCGCACCGAACTGGCCCGGCTCGCGTGGCCCGAGGCCGCCGGGACCACGCCCGCGCAGCGCGAGGCCCTCGAACTCGCCGTCCGCCACCGCCTCGGCGTCCCCGAACTCGCCGCCGTGCTCGGCACGCCCCCCGCCCTCGCCCGGGAGCTGCTGGCCGGCGCCGCCTGCGAGGTCGAGCGGACCCGCGCCGCCCTCGCCGTCGTCGAGACCGGCGGCTGCCCCGCCGTGTCCCGGCTCACCGGCGACGGCGACGGGCAGGTGCTGCTGTCCACCACCCTGCGCGCCGAGCTGGTCCGCCACGTCGACGACTGCCCGCGCTGCCGCCGCGTCGCCGAGCGGGTGGACGCCGCGGCCCCCTGGCCCGGCACCGGCGGCATCGACGCCGCCCTCCCGCTGGTCCCAGCCCCGCGCACCGCCGTCCGCGCGGCCATGGTCCGCTCGGGCGGCCGCCGCGGGCGCCGCCCCGGCCCGCGCTTCGACCGCACCGGCTTCCCGATGGACCCCCGGGACCGCGCGGCCCGCCGCGACCGGCTGCGGGCCCGGGCCGTGACCACCACCGTCGTGGCCACCGTCGTCGCGGCCCCCGTCCTCGCGCTGTGGGCGGCGTACCGCGGCGCCCCGGAGACCGGCGAGCCCGTCGGATCGGACTCGACCCGGATCTCCGCGAGCGAGTCCGAGCTCCCGGTCCCGGGCCGGGACGGCCGCCCGCAGCGCGCGTACGAGAACGCCGGCAACACCGCGCACACCACCGGCGAGCCCGGCTTCGCCCAGGGCGGCTCAGGCCCGGACGGCTCGGACGTCTTCGTCGAGGTGATCAGCACCGGGGAGTCCACCGCCCCCGACGACCGGCCGGGGAACCCCGGGCGGCTCTCCGTCGCCGCCTCCTCGCACGGGGGCACCACCATGCTCACGCTCACCGCGTCGGGCGGGGCGCCGGTGGACTGGCAGCTCTGGTCCGACGCGCCGTGGCTGAAGGCGAGCCGGTCCGCGGGCACGCTGGATCCCGGCGCCTCGTTCACCGTGTGGATCACCGTCGACACCGCGGCCCAGCCCGTGGGCGCCTGGTCCGCCCGGATCGGGGTGGAGCCGGGCGGCGCGGTGATCTCCATCCAGGGCCGCGGCCGTCCGGCGCCCACGCCCCCGCCGCAGTCCGCGGACCCGACGCCGAGCCCTACGCCGACGCCCACGCCGAAGCCGACGGAAACCCCGGCGCCGACGCCCACGCCCACCCCGACGCCGACGCCCACGGCGACGGCGAGCGCGCCAGGAGGAACGGTTGGCCCGTCGGCGGATCCGAGCGGACCGGGACCGTCCTGAGGCCTACGGGGTGACGGGTCCTACGGGGTGACGGGGTCGGCGGGGTGCGGCGCCATCGGCAGCAGAGAGGACAGACGCGCCTCGCACAGCCGCACCAGGGCCTCGTACCCCTCCTTGCCCATCAGCTCGGTCAGCTCGGCGCGGTACGACACGTACACCGGATCGCCGGCGCCGTGCGCGGACGTCGCCGACGTGCACCACCAGTGCAGGTCGTGCCCGCCCGGACCCCAGCCGCGCCGGTCGTACTCGCCGATCGACACCTGGAGCACGCGGGTGTCGTCGGGCCGGTCGATCCACTCGTACGTCCGGCGGATCGGCAGCTGCCAGCACACGTCGGGCTTGGTCTCCAGCGGCTCCTGACCGCTCTTGAGCGCCAGGATGTGCAGGGAGCAGCCCGCCCCGGCGGGGAAGCCGGGCCGGTTGAGGAAGATGCACGCGCCGTCCCAGCGGCGGGTCTGCTTCTCCCCGTCGTCGTCGAGCTGCGTCCACCCGGTCTCGCTGCCGACGTCGTGGAACTGCCACAGCTCGGGGGTCAGCCGCGCCACGTGCTCGGCGACCCGCTTCTCGTCGTCCTCGTCCGAGAAGTGCGCGCCGAGGGTGCAGCAGCCGTCGTCGGCCCGGCCGGCCTGGATGCCCTGGCAGCCGCTGCCGAAGATGCACGTCCAGCGTGAGGTCAGCCAGGTCAGGTCGCAGCGGAAGACCTGCTCGGCGTCGGCGGGATCGGGGAACTCCACCCAGGCCCGGGGAAAGTCGAGCCCCTTCTCGTCGTCACGAGCGGCGGCGGAGGCCTTGGCGGAGGCCTTGGCCTTCTTCGCCTTGTCGGGCTTGTTGGACTTGCTGGCCTTCTTCGTATTTGGCACAAACCCAAGCCTAAGGGCCCCTTACCTCACCCGTACTCCAGCCGCACAGTAGCGTTTCCTCGTATGAGACTCGGTGTCCTTGACGTGGGTTCGAACACGATCCATCTGCTGGTGGTGGACGCGCACCCCGGCGCGCGCCCGCAGCCGGCGCACTCGCACAAGGTTGAATTGCGGCTGGCGGAGCTGCTCGACGAGCGCGGAGCGGTCACCCCGGAGGGCGTCGAGCGCCTCGTCTCGGTGATCGGCGAGGCGGCGCAGGCCGCCGAGGACAAGGGCTGCGAGGACGTCCTCCCCTTCGCGACCAGCGCCGTACGGGAAGCCACGAACGCGGACGAGGTCCTGGCCAGGGTGCTGGCCGAGACCGGGATCGACCTGCCCATCCTGAGCGGTGAGGACGAGGCGCGGCTGACGTTCCTGGCCGCCCGGCGCTGGTTCGGCTGGTCCGCGGGCAAGCTGCTGGTCCTCGACATCGGCGGCGGCTCGCTGGAGATCGCGTACGGCATCGACGAGGACCCCGACGCGGCCGTCTCGCTGCCGCTGGGCGCGGGCCGCCTCACCACGGGCTGGCTGCCGGGCGACCCGCCGGACCCGGCGGACGTACGGGCCCTGCGGCGGCACGCGCGGGCCCAGATCGCCCGTTCGGTCCGGGAGTTCAGTCGTTTCGGGGCGCCGGACCACGTGGTGGCGACATCGAAGACGTTCCGCCAGCTGGCCCGCATCGCGGGCGCGGCCCGCTCGGCGGACGGCCTGTACGTCCAGCGGGACCTGACCCGCAAGTCCCTGGAGGAGTGGGTCCCGAGGCTGGCGGCGATGACCACCGCCCAGCGCTCCGCCCTCCCGGGCGTCTCGGAGGGCCGCGCGTCCCAGCTCCTGGCGGGAGCCCTGGTCGCGGAGGGCGCGATGGACCTCTTCGGCGTGGACGAACTCGAGATCTGCCCCTGGGCCCTGCGGGAGGGCGTGATCCTCCGCCGCCTGGACCACTTGCCGTCCTGAGGGCGTTGCGGCGACGGAGCCCGGGTATCGGGGGCGGCGTGGTCGGCGTCACGGTCCTTCCCGGCCGTGACCCGTACCCTGTCCCCGTGGCAGAACCCGTTCGGATCCCGACTGCGAAAGTCGCCCTTTCCACCGCCTCCGTCTACCCGGAGTCGACGGCGACCGCCTTCGAGATCGCCGCGCGCCTCGGGTACGACGGCGTCGAGGTGATGGTCTGGACGGATCCGGTCAGCCAGGACGTCGACGCCCTGCGGCGGCTGTCCGATCACCATCAGGTGCCGATCCTCGCCGTGCACGCCCCCTGTCTGCTGATCACGCAGCGCGTGTGGTCCACCGATCCCTGGACCAAGCTCCAGCGCGCGCAGGCCGCCGCCGAGCGGCTGGGGGCCTCCACCGTCGTCGTGCACCCGCCGTTCCGCTGGCAGCGGCAGTACGCGAAGGACTTCGTCACCGGGATCTGGCGGATGGCCGACGAGACCGACGTCCGGTTCGCCGTCGAGAACATGTACCCGTGGCGGTACCGGGACCGCGAGATGCTCGCCTACGCCCCCGAGTGGGACGTGACCAAGGACGACTACCGGCATTTCACCGTCGACCTCTCGCACACCGCCACCGCCCGTACGGACGCCACCGCCATGATCGACCGCATGGGGGACCGGCTGGCGCACGTGCACCTCGCCGACGGGAACGGTTCGGCGAAGGACGAGCACCTCGTCCCCGGCCGCGGCACCCAGCCCTGCGCCGAGCTGCTGGAGCGGCTGGCCCGGGTCTCCTTCGACGGGCACGTCGTCATCGAGGTCAACACCCGCCGCGCGATGTCCTCCGCCGAGCGCGAGGCCGACCTCGCCGAGGCCCTGGCCTTCACCCGCCTGCACCTCGCGACCCGTCCCGCCGGCGCCCCGGTCAGGACCCCCCGCCCGTGACCGGACCCGCCAAGCCGCGCCGCGGGCCGGGCCGGCCCCGCCACGACGAGGCCGAGGAAGGCCCCGGCACCCAGGAGCGCATCCGGCTGGCCGCGCGCGAGGTGTTCGCGGAGCGCGGGTACGACAAGACGTCCGTACGCGGCGTCGCGAAGGTCGCCGGCGTGGACCCGGCCCTGGTCCACCACTACTTCGGCAGCAAGGACGACCTCTTCGCCGCGGCCATCGAGGTCACGATGGAGCCCGCCCTCGTCGTGCCGGCGATCGTGGGGGAGGGCCCCGAGGGCATCGGGGAGCGGTTGGCCCGCTATTTCCTGGGCATCTGGGAGAACCCGGCCAGCCGGGCCCCCCTCCTCGCCGTCATCCGCTCCGCCCTCACCCACGAGGCCGCGGCCGCGGTGCTGCGGCGGCTGGTCCTGCGCCGGGTCCTGGAGCGGGTCGCGGCCGACCTCGACGTCCCCGACCCCACCTTCCGCGCCGAGCTCGCCGCCTCCCACATGATCGGCATCGCGCTCCTGCGGTACGTGGTCCAGGTGGAGCCCCTCGCGTCCGCCGACCCGGAGGACATCATCAGCCTGGTCGCGCCCACCCTTCAGCGGTATCTCACCGAGGAATGACCGGGGAACGACCGAGGAGTGAGCCTGTCGTCCCGTCATACGGACAACCTGTCCGTATCGCGGGCCGGGAGCGTAGCCTCGTAACCGAGCCATATCCACAGTCATGCACAGTCGCGGCGGCGTGCGAACGCCACCGCACCCATGGGGAGTGAACCCGATGCCCGAGCTGAGGTCCCGCACCGTCACCCACGGCCGCAACATGGCGGGCGCACGCGCCCTTATGCGTGCGTCGGGCGTAGCGAGCGCGGACATCGGGAAGCCGATCATCGCGGTCGCCAACTCCTTCACCGAGTTCGTCCCCGGCCACACGCACCTGGCCCCCGTCGGCCGGATCGTCTCCGACGCCATCCGCGCCGCCGGCGCGATCCCCCGCGAGTTCAACACCATCGCGGTCGACGACGGCATCGCCATGGGGCACGGCGGCATGCTGTACTCCCTGCCCTCCCGCGACCTGATCGCGGACAGCGTGGAGTACATGGTCGAGGCGCACTGCGCCGACGCGCTCATCTGCATCTCCAACTGCGACAAGATCACGCCCGGCATGCTGATGGCCGCCATGCGCCTCAACATCCCCGTCGTGTTCGTGTCCGGCGGCCCGATGGAGGCCGGGCAGGCCGTCCTCGTCGACGGCACCGTCCGCAAGCTCGACCTGATCGACGCCATGGTCGACGCCTCCAACGAGAACGTCTCCGACGAGGACGTGCTGCGGATCGAGGAGAACGCCTGTCCGACCTGCGGGTCGTGCAGCGGCATGTTCACCGCCAACTCGATGAACTGCCTCGCCGAGGCCATCGGGCTCGCGCTCCCCGGCAACGGCTCGGTCCTCGCCACGCACACCGCCCGCCGCGCCCTGTACGAGGACGCCGGCCGGACGGTCGTCGAGATCACCAAGCGGTACTACGAGCAGGACGACCACTCGGTCCTGCCGCGCTCCATCGCCACCCGACAGGCCTTCGAGAACGCCATGGCCCTCGACATCGCCATGGGCGGATCGACGAACACGATCCTGCACCTGCTCGCCGCCGCGCAGGAGGCGGGCCTGGAGTACGACCTCACCGACATCGACGAGGTGTCGAGGCGGGTCCCGTGCCTGGCCAAGGTCGCGCCGAACGTGGCGCCCGGCGGTACGTACTACATGGAGGACATCCACCGGGCCGGCGGCATCCCCGCCATCCTCGGCGAGCTGCACCGCGGCGGACTCCTGAACAAGGACGTCACGACGGTCCACTCGGAGAACCTGGAGGACTGGCTGGCGAAGTGGGACGCGCGCAGCGGCACGGCGAGCGAGACGGCCATGGAGCTGTGGCACGCGGCCCCGGGCTGCGTGCGCTCCGCCACCGCCTTCTCCCAGTCCGAGCGCTGGGACACCCTCGACCTGGACGCGGAGGGCGGCTGCATCCGGTCGGTGCAGCACGCGTACTCCAAGGACGGCGGGCTGGCGGTCCTGCGCGGCAACATCGCGGTGGACGGCTGCGTCGTGAAGACGGCGGGCGTCGACGAGTCGATCTGGACCTTCGAGGGCCCGGCGGTCGTCTGCGAATCGCAGGACGAGGCGGTCGACAAGATCCTCCGCAAGGAGATCAAGGCGGGCGACGTCGTCGTCATCCGCTACGAGGGCCCGCGCGGCGGCCCCGGCATGCAGGAGATGCTCTACCCGACGTCCTTCCTGAAGGGGCGCGGGCTCGGCAAGGTCTGCGCGCTCGTGACGGACGGCCGCTTCTCCGGAGGCACCTCGGGCCTGTCCATCGGCCACGCCTCCCCTGAGGCGGCCTCGGGCGGCGACATCGCGGTCGTCGAGGACGGCGACCGCATCCGGATCGACATCCCGAACCGCTCGATCGAGCTGCTGGTGGACGAGGCCACGCTGGCCGCGCGCCACGCGGCCCTCGGCGGCGTCTACGCCCCGAAGAACCGCGAACGCAAGGTCTCGGCGGCGCTGCGCGCGTACGCGGCGATGGCGACGAGCGCCGACAAGGGCGCGGTCCGCGACGTGTCGAAGCTGGGCGTCTGACCCCTGCCGCCCCTCGGGCCGGGCCCCGGCCCCGCCCCTGCGGCCCGCACCGTACGGGAGCCACCGCGGACCCCGCCGGAACACTCCGGCGGGGTCGCCGCGGTTCAGTCCCGCCGGCTCGATCCGGCCCCGCCGGCCCGGCCGGCGGCGAGGCTCCGGCGGCCGTACGGCGTCACCAGCGCGCCGCGTCGGCGGCGCTGACCGCGAAGACCGAGCCGTCCGGGGACGTGGCGTAGACGCGGCCGGCGGCGGGGACCGGGGGTGGCAGGGTGGCCGTGAACCCGGCGCGGCCGTCGCCCGGGCGGGGGCGGGTCTGGCCCACCAGCCGGCCGGTCCCGGCGTCGACCGCCAGCAGCCGCCCGTCCGGCGCCGTGAGGTGGATCCGGCCGTCGGCCGCCACCGGGCGGGACGCCACGGCCAGACCGGTCTCCAGCCGCCACTGCTCCCGCTCCGTGCCCACCGCGACCAGCGCGCCCGAGACCCCGACGGCGTAGACCGCGCCGTCCGTGCCCACCGCCGCCTCCGCGTCGAACAAGGGCGCCGACAGCCGGACCCGCCGTACCGCCTGCGTCGCCGTGTCCACCCGGACCACCGCGCCCGTCTTGCCGTCCGCGTCTCCGTCCAGCAGGTACAGCCCGCCCTGGGCGGCCCCGACCGGCCGCAGCCGCCCCGCCGTCCGCAGCTGCCAGCGCACCGCCCCGCTCGCCGGATCCACCTCCACCAGCTGCGAGCTCCCGCCGGCGCCGTCCGGTGTCGACACGTACACCGCCGGGCCGCCGCCCCACCACACGGAGCCCACTCCGCCGATCTGCTTCGTCCACCGCACGGCCCCGCTCGCCGCGTCGAGCGCCGTCACGCTCCCGTGCGGCGGTACGAGCAGCACCTGCCCGCCCGCCGCCACCGCCCGGGCACCGTCCGGCAGTTTCCGCTGCCAGCGCTCGGCGCCCGTACCGGGATCCAGCGCCTGCAGCGTCCCGCTGCCCGGCGCGGCCACGAGCACCAGCCCGCCCGCGTGCAGCGGCGCACCGTCCGCCGCGGTCCGCGCCCGCGGGGCGGCCGCCTTCAACGACCACACCACCGACCCGTCCGCCGGGTCGAGCCGGGCCACCGTCACTCCCGGCCCCGCGCAGTACAGCGCCGCCGACTCCCCCCAGGAGCACGAGCCGGTCCGGCCGCCGGCCCCCGCCCCCGCTTCGCCCAGGGGGACCGCCCAGGGTACGAACGGCTTCCCCGGAGCCGCGGCCGCCGCCGGATCCGCCTTCGCTCCGGGCTGCTCCGGCGGACCGGCCCCCGCCCCGAAGTGCAGGTACCCGCCCACGGCCCCGCCCGCCAGCAGCAGCCCGACCGCCGCCGCAGCAGCCCGCGCCCCGCGCCGCCGCCGGCCGGGGTGCCCGGCCCCGGCCGTGACCGCGATCCGCTCCCGCCGGTGCGTCGCCTCGGCAGCGGGTCCCGCCGCGGCAGACGGTCCCGCCGCGGCAGTGGATCCCGCCTCGGCCGGCTGCCGCGGCTGCGGCACGAACACCTGGGTGTCCTCGGAGGTCGGGTACGCCACGGCCCGCATCTCCGCGATCAGCTGCGCCGCGGTGGGCCGGTCCGCCGGCTCCTTGGCCAGGCACCGCGCCACGAGCGGTACGAGCTGCTCCGGCAACCCGCTCAGGTCGGGCTCGGCATGCACGACCTGGTACGCCACCAGGTAGTGACTGTCGGAGTCGAACGGCCCGTGCCCGGTCGCCGCGTGGACGAGTACGGCTCCCAGCGCGAAAACGTCCGCGGCCGACCCCACCTCCCGCGGCCGCTGGAACTGCTCCGGCGCCATGTACGGCGGCGTCCCGATCAGCTTCCCCGTCTCGGTCCGCAGATCGCTGTCCGCCGGCCGCGAGATGCCGAAGTCGATGACCCGGACCCCGTCCGGGGCCATCAGTACGTTGCTGGGCTTCAGGTCCCGGTGGACGACCCCCGCCCGGTGGATGTCCCGCAGCGCCTCCGCCAGCCCCGCGGCGAGCCGGGCCAGCTCGGCGGGGTCCAGCACCCGTTCCCGTACGCGCTCGGCCAGCGTCGGGGCGTCGATGAACAGGGTGGCCATCCACGGCCGTTCGGCATCCGGATCGGCGTCCACGACGGGCGCGGTGAACGCCCCGCTGACCCGCCGCGCGGCGGCGACCTCCTGCCGGAAGCGGGCCCGGAACTCCGGATCGACCGCATGCTCGGCATGCACGATCTTGACGGCGAGTTTCAGCCCCGAACCGGAGGTGGCCAGATGGACGACGCCCATCCCGCCGGAACCGAGCACCGATTCCAGCCGGTACTGGCCGGCGTACTCCGGAAAGCCCACGTAGTCCGCGCGCAGCGAATGCACCGCTCAACCACCCCCGCCGGAGCCTAGTCGATGGGCCGTACGAATCTCCAAGGGTCCTGCTACCCTGCGCGAGTTGCGCTCGGCAACACCCGTGGGGGGAGATTTCACATGTCCGTGGAGAACGATTCCAGCCAAGTCCAGAGCCTCGCCGCCGGCTCGGGATTCCAGACGTTTCCGGTCGCTCCGGGCTACCGGGTGAACGTCCGCAGCGGTCCGGGGACGAACTACTCGGTCATCGACACCCTGCCGTACGGCGCGACCGTCACGATCCGCTGCCAGTGCGACGGCACGACCGTCTCGGGTCCGTACGGCACGTCGGACATCTGGGACTGCATCGGCAACGGCCGCTTCGTCTCCGACGCGTACGTGAAGACCGGCGCCGACGGCTACGTCGCCAACCGCTGCGGCTGACACCCCCCGGGGCGTGTCCGGCGGATCGGGGCGGGCGGGCCGCCCGTCTGCCACGTGAGACACCCCCGGCCGGGTCGGCGCGGAGGGGGATAATCGCCGGTGTGAGCGACGACGACCAGCGAGACCAGACCCCCGCCGACCCGGCCGCGCAGGCCCCCGCAGCCCCTGCGGCCGCCGCCGGTCCCGAGCCCGAGCCGATCCGGTTCTTCGAGACCACCTGGGTGAACCACGACGGCGGCTACGCCCTGCGCCGCGTCGCCGTCGGCGCCGGCTCGCTCATCACGGCCATCGCTGCGGCCGTCCTGCTCCGCCTCTCCTACGAGGGGCTGGAGATCGGCAACGTCGGCCCCTTCCTCAGCATCTCCGTCGTCGTCCTCTTCGCGATCGCCAGCGCCATCGCCTTCGTGAAGACCTGGGACTCCTTCAGCCGCCGTCCCGCCCCGTCCTCCGACGAGGCCGCCCTCAAGGGCCTGAAGGCGATCGGTTTCATCGGCTCCCTCATCGCGTACTTCCTGCGCTGCTTCTTCGAGGCCCCCGGCGAGAAGCTGCGCCGCGCCGAGTACGAGCGCGCCACCGCCGAGTTCGCCCGCCGCCGCAGCGCCCGTACGGGCAACCCGGCCGCGCGCCGCCCCAAGCGCAAGAAGTAGAGAAGCCCGAGCCCCGCCTGTTGACGCCCCGGCACAGCCAGGAGCATTATTCATCACATGATGAATAATGCGCAGACGGCTCCCACCGAGCCCGCCTCGCCCGCCGCCGTGCACGCCCGAGGGCTCACCGTCCGCCGGGGCACCGGCCGCACCCCCCGCACCGTCATCGACTCCATCGCCTTCGACGTCCCCCGCGGCCGCATCACCGGCCTCCTCGGACCCTCCGGCTGCGGCAAGTCCACCCTCATGCGCTCCATCGTCGGCACCCAGGCCCACGTCACCGGCACCCTCGAAGTCCTGGGCAGCCCCGCCGGCCACCCCGAACTCCGCTCCCGCATCGGCTACGTCACGCAGGCCCCTTCGGTCTACGACGACCTCACCGTCCGCCAGAACCTCGAGTACTTCGCCGCCGTCCTCACCCCCGGCCGCGCCGCCGCCGACCGCCGCCGCGCCGCCGTCACCCGCGCCATCGCCGACGTGGACCTCACCGGCCGCGCCGGCGCCCTCGCCGGAAACCTCTCCGGCGGCCAGCGCAGCCGCGTCTCCCTCGCCGTCGCGCTCCTCGGCACCCCCGAGCTCCTCGTACTCGACGAGCCCACCGTCGGCCTCGACCCCGTCCTGCGCCGGGACCTGTGGAACCTCTTCCACGACATCGCCGCCACCCGCGGTGCCACGATCCTCGTCTCCTCCCACGTCATGGACGAGGCCGAGCGCTGCCACGACCTGCTCCTCATGCGCGAGGGCCGCATCCTCGCGCAGGACACCCCCGACGCACTGCGCACCCGTACGCACTCCGCCACCGTCGAGGAGGGCTTCCTGCGCCTCGTCGACGAGGCCAACGCCGAAGCGAAGCCCGAGGTCGCCCGATGAGCACCGCCCGCACCACCGCCACCGCCGCCCGCGTCCTGCGCCAGCTGCGTCACGACCCGCGCTCCATCGCGCTGATGCTGCTGGTCCCCGTACTCATGCTGACGCTGCTGCGCTTCGTCTTCGACGGTAACCCGCGCACGTTCGACAGCATCGGCGCGTCCCTGCTCGGGATCTTCCCGCTCATCACGATGTTCCTGGTGACCTCGATCGCCACCCTGCGCGAGCGCACCTCCGGCACCCTCGAACGCCTCCTCGCGATGCCGCTGGGCAAGGGCGACCTCATCGCCGGCTACGCCCTCGCCTTCGGCGCCGTCGCCGTCGTCCAGTCCCTCCTCGCCACCGGCCTCGCCCTCTGGCTCCTCGGCCTCGACGCCGTCGGCTCGCCCTGGCTGCTCCTGCTCGTCGCCCTGCTCGACGCGCTCCTCGGCACCGCCCTCGGGTTGTTCGTCTCCGCCTTCGCCGCGTCCGAGTTCCAGGCCGTCCAGTTCATGCCGGCCGTGATCTTCCCGCAGCTCCTGCTGTGCGGCCTGTTCGCGGCGCGCGACACGATGCACCCCGTCCTCGAAGGCCTCTCGGACGTCCTGCCCATGTCGTACGCCGTCGACGGCATGACCCAGGTCCTCACCCACACGGACATGACGGCCGACTTCGTCCGCGACGCCGTGATCGTCGCCGCCTGCGCCCTGCTCGTCCTCGCCCTCGGCGCGGCCACCCTCCGCCGCCGTACGCCCTGACCGGCAGGTCTGACCGCACTGCGGACAGCACCTCGCCGTTCGTCCCACGGGTGAAAGGATGAGGAGGCAAACGCATCACGCGTGAAACGCGTGCGGAAAAGTTCGGCGAGGTGGATCGGGCATGACCCAGACAGTCGCAGTCCTCGGTACCGGCAAGATCGGCGAGGCCCTGCTCAGCGGAATGATCCGCGGCGGCTGGCCCGCCTCCAAGCTTCTCGTCACCGCCCGCCGTCCCGAACGCGCCGAGGAGCTCCGCTCCCGCTACGGGGTCGAGGCCGTCTCCAACGCGGAGGCCGCCAAGCGCGCCGACACCCTCATCCTCACCGTCAAGCCGCAGGACATGGGCAAGCTCCTCGAGGAGCTCGCCCCGCACGTCCCCGCCGACCGTCTGGTCATCAGCGGCGCCGCGGGCATCCCCACCTCCTTCTTCGAGGAGCGGCTCGCCTCCGGCACCCCTGTCGTCCGCGTCATGACGAACACCCCCGCCCTCGTCGACGAGGCCATGTCCGTCATCTCGGCCGGCAGCCACGCCACCGCCGAACACCTCGCCCACACCGAGGAGATCTTCGGCGGCGTCGGCAAGACCCTGCGCGTCCCCGAGTCGCAGCAGGACGCCGCCACCGCCCTCTCCGGCTCCGGCCCCGCCTACTTCTACTTCCTCGTCGAGGCGATGACCGACGCCGGCATCCTCCTCGGGCTGCCCCGCTCCCAGGCGCACGACCTCATCGTCCAGGCCGCCATCGGCGCCGCCGTGATGCTCCGCGACAGCGGCGAGCACCCGGTCAAGCTCCGCGAGGCCGTCACCTCCCCGGCCGGCACCACCATCAACGCGATCGTCGAGCTCGAACGGCACGGCGTGCGCGCCGCCCTGATCGCGGCCCTCGAAGCGGCGCGCGACCGCAGCCGCGAACTCGCCTCCGGCAACAGCTGACACGGCATGCAGGGAGGTACGGGCCCGCGGCGAGCGGGAGCCCGTACCTCTCCGCGAGGGTCAGGGCTCCAGCAGCCCGATGGCCCGGTACGCCCGGTCCACGATCGGCCGCGCCAGGTCCCGGGCCCGCCCGGCCCCTACCCGCAGCACCTTCTCCACCGCCGCCGGTTCGGCCGCGAGCTCGGCATGCCGCTCCTGCACCGGCCGCAGCAGCTCCACCACCGCGTCGGCGACGTCCCGCTTGAGCGCCCCGTACCCGCTGTACCCCTCGGCGAGGGCGGCCGGATCCCCGCCGGTGCAGGCGGCCAGCACGTCCAGCAGGTTCGCGACCCCCGGCCGCGCCTCCCGGTCGTAGACGACACCGCCGTCGCCGCTGTCGGTCACGGCCCGCATGACCTTCTTCCGGATCACCCCGGGCTCGTCCAGCATGAACACCACGCCGGGCCCCGGCCCGCCGGACTTCCCCATCTTCGACGTCGGCTCCTGCAGGTCCATGACCCGCGCGGCCACGTCCGGCAGCGTCGCCTTCGGCACCGTGAACGTCTGCCCGTACCGCTGGTTGAACCGCACCGCCAGATCCCGGGCCAGCTCCACGTGCTGCCGCTGGTCCTCACCCACGGGGACCTCCTCGGTCCCGTAGGCCAGGATGTCGGCGGCCATCAGCACGGGGTACGTCAGCAACGACAGCCGTACGCCCTCCCCGGATGCCTGCGCCCGTGCGGACTTCTCCTTGTACTGGATCATCCGCCGCATCTCGCCGTCGGTGGCGGTGCACTCCAGCAGGTACGAGAGCCGGGTGTGCTCGTCGACGTGGCTCTGCATGAACAGGGTGCATTTGTCCGGGTCCAGCCCCGAGGCGAGGAACAGGGTCGCCACCTGCCTGCTGAGCCGGCGGACCCGCGCGGGATCGTGCTCGACGGTCAGTGCGTGGAGGTCCACGACGCAGAACAGCGCCTCGTCCGGCCGCTGGTCGGCGGCGACCCACTGCCGGAGGGCCCCCAAGTAGTTCCCCAGCGTCAGGTGCCCGGTCGGCTTGATCCCGCTGAAGATCCTCGTCATGTCCTGTCTCCCTGTTCGTGGCTGGTGTCGGGACCGCCGCGTCGGGCGACCGAGCCACTCCCGGGAGGGAGAAACAGAAACGGCCGCCGTAAGCGGCGGCCGTGAGCGCATGCGTGCTCGCGTGGAAGGTCGGCCGCCGTCAGGCGGCCCACCAGCGAAGGCTGGACGTGAGCGCATGCGTAGTCATGGGGATCAGGCTAGCCCTTCCGGCGGCCCCTGTCCCGGGGTTGACACACCTGTCGGGGGTCCGTAAGGTTCTTCGAGTTGTCCGACGTGAGCGCCGACCCCGGTCGGTCCCCGGACAGTCATCCCGCACTACACATTCGAACGAACGACGCACTGTGTCGTCTCGTTTTCATGCGTATTTGCGAATGAGGAATCCGTGTCCGAGGACGCGGCCGCCGATTAGGTTCGGGGGCAAGGAATCCGCTACTGTCTCACTCGCCGCAAGGGCCCAACAGCCCGAGCAGCGAAACCCGCTGACTGGGAGTCAGGCCCGAAAGGATCTGATAGAGTCGGAATCGCCGGAAAGGGAAAACGCGAAAGCGAAGAACCTGGAAAGCAAGCGGAACTGACTCTGATAGAGTCGGAAACGCAAGAACGAAAGCCCGGAGGAAAGCCCGAGAGGGTGAGTACAAAGGAAGCGTCCGTTCCTTGAGAACTCAACAGCGTGCCAAAAATCAACGCCAGAAGTTGATACCCCGTCCACTTCGGTGGATCCAGATGTGGAAGCCCGGTAACGGGTGGAGCTGACTGGTACTAATAGGCCGAGGGCTTGTCCTCAGTTGCTCGCGTCCACTGTGTTAGTTCTGAAATAACGAACAGCTGTGTTCATGCCAGCGTTCAAATTTCATAGTGTTTCGGTGGTCATAGCGTTAGGGAAACGCCCGGTTACATTCCGAACCCGGAAGCTAAGCCTTTCAGCGCCGATGGTACTGCAGGGGGGACCCTGTGGGAGAGTAGGACGCCGCCGAACAATCATTGTGGGAAAGCCCCGCACCTTATGGTGCGGGGCTTTTCTGCGTTTACGGGCATTTTTTGCGTAGGGTCGGAGCCATGGGCTACGACCTCGTCATCTTCGACAACGACGGCGTTCTGGTGGACAGTGAGCCGGTCGCCAACACGATCCTCGCCGCGTACCTCACCGAGTTGGGGCATCCCACCTCGTACGAGGACTCGATCCGCGACTACATGGGTGCCGCGGTGCACCGGGTGCACGACCTCGTGCTCGACCGGACCGGGGAGCGGTTGCCGGCCGAGTTCGACGCGACCCTGCACGCGCGGACCTTCGCCGCGTTCGAGCGGGAACTGTCACCGGTCACCGGCGCCGTCGACGTACTCGGGGCACTGACCGCCCACGGGGTGCCGTACTGCCTGGCCTCCTCCGGGAGTCACGAGCGGATCCGGGTCGGACACCGGGCGGCCGGACTCGACGGGTGGTTCGAAGAAGAGTGGATCTTCAGTTCCCAGGACGTGGGGAAGGGGAAGCCGGCTCCCGATCTGTTCCTGCACGCGGCCCGGTCCATGGGCGTCGAACCCGCGCGGTGCGTGGTGATCGAGGACAGTCCGCTCGGGGTGCGGGCCGCCGTCTCCGCCGGGATGGACGTGTACGGGTTCACCGCGATGACGCCCGCCGAGCGGCTGGCCGGGGCCACCGGTCTGTTCGGGGAGATGAAGGAGCTGACGGGCCTTCTGGAACTCCCTGCGTGATCTCTCTACCCACGGGTAGCCCGCGGGCCTACGCTGTGCCGCCATGACAGCTGATGTGCGGCTCCGCCGTGGGCGCGGGTCCCTGGGGTTCAGTTTCTTCGTGCAGGGCGTGACCTTCGCCCTCCTCGTGACGCGGATCCCCGCCATCCAGGACCGGTACGGGATATCCGACGGGCTGCTGCCCGCCTTCCTCGCCGCCGTGCCGATCCTCGCCGGGGCCTCCAGCGTCGCCACCGAGCACCTCGTGAAGCGGGTCGGGGCCGCCACCGTACTGCGGTGGGCGCAGCCGCTCGTCCTGCTCGCCCTGCTGGGTGTCGGTGCCGGTACGCAGATGTGGCACGCGGCGCTGGCGCTGGGGGCGTTCGGGCTGTCCGTCGGTGCGCTCGACGCCTCGATGAACATGCTCGGGGTGAGCCTGCAGCGGGCGTACGGGCGCAGCATCATGCTCGGCTTCCACGCCGCGTACAGCCTGGGCGGGATCGTCGGGGCGTCCGCGGCGTGGGCCGGGGCGCACTGGCACCTGTCGCTGTTCACCTCGTACCTGCCGGCCGTGGTCGTGCTGCTGCCGCTCGCGTTCCACGGGTCCCGGTTCTACGTCGACCGGCAGGACGCCGAGGACCAGGCCGCCACCGAGAAGGGGCTCGGGGCCGGGGGGTTCCGGCTGCTGCTGCCGCTGTGCCTGGTGATGGCGTGTGCGTACATCGGGGATTCGACCGTCTCGAACTGGAGCGCCAAGTACCTCCAAGACGTGCTGGGGAGCTCGGAGCAGCTGGCGACGGTTCCGTACAACGTCTACATGGTGACCACGTTGATCGGGCGGGCCGTCGGGGACCTGGGCGTGCGGCGCTTCGGAGCGGTGACCGTCGTGCGGATCGGGACGGTGGTCGCGGCCGGCGGGTTCGCGGTGGTGGCGGCCGCGCCCGGGGCGTGGACGGGGATGCTCGGGTTCACTCTGCTGGGGATCGGGCTGTGCGTGATCGTGCCCCAGACCTTCGCCGCGGCGGGCCGGCTCTTCCCGGGTGCCTCCGACACCGCCATCGCGCGGCTGAACATCTTCAACTACGTGGGATTCCTGATCGGATCGCCGCTCGTGGGCGGGATCGGGGACGCCTGGAGCTACCGGGGCGCGATGCTCGTGCCGATGGCGCTGGTCCTCGTGACACTCTTCCAAGCCCGCTCGTTCGGTGCGGAGGGCGCCCGATACGGTGTCGGGCATGAGCGGCGAGCCGGTGACCGGGCTGTTGATGTGGGACGAGGCGGTAACGAGGTATGACTTCGGACCGAGCCATCCGATGGACCCGGTGCGCCTGGCGCTGACCATGGGCCTGGTGCGCGCCTTCGGGCTGGACCGGGAGATGGAGGTACGGGCGGCCCGCGCGGCCGGTGACTCGACGCTGCGGCTGGTCCACCGGGAGGACTACGTGGCCGCGGTGCGCGAGGTGTCCGCGGACCCGGGGGCGGCCGACGGATCGTACGGCCTGGGGACGATGGACGATCCGGCCTTCCACGGGATGCACGAGGCCTCGGCGCTGATCGCGGGGCAGTCGGTGGCGGCGGCGGAGGCGGTCTGGCACGGGGAGGCCCAGCACGCGGTGAACTTCGCGGGCGGGCTGCACCACGCGATGCCGGGCGGGGCGGCCGGGTTCTGCGTCTACAACGACGCGGCGCTCGCGATCGCGCGGCTGCTGGAGCTGGGGGCCGAGCGGGTCGCGTACGTGGATGTGGACGTGCACCACGGGGACGGGGTCCAGACGGTGTTCTGGGACGACCCGCGCGTGCTGACGATCTCGCTGCACGAGCATCCGCGCTCGCTGTTCCCGCAGACCGGCTGGCCGGAGGAGACGGGCGGGCCCGCCGCGCAGGGTGCCGCGGTGAACGTGGCGCTGCCGGCCGGCACCGGGGACGAGGGGTGGCTGCGGGCCTTCCACGCGACGGTGCCCGAGCTGTTGGAGGAGTTCCGGCCACAGGTGCTGGTGACCCAGCACGGGGCGGACACGCACTTCGAGGATCCGCTGGCGCACCTGGCGGTGTCGCTGGACGCGCAGCGGTCGGTGCAGGAGGCCTGCCACCGGCTCGCGCACGAGTACGCGGGCGGCAGGTGGCTGGCCCTGGGCGGCGGCGGGTACGCGGTCGTGGACGTCGTACCGCGGTCGTGGACGCACCTGGTGGGGATCGCGGCGCACCGTCCGGTCGATCCGCAGGCGGCGGTGCCGCAGGCGTGGCGGGACGAGGTGTACGCGCGGACGCGGCAGCCGGCACCGGCCCGGATGACGGACGGGCGGACGGTGGCGTGGCGTGACTGGGAGGCGGGCTACGATCCGGCCGACCGGATCGATCAGGCCGTTCTGGCGACGCGGCGCGCGGTGTTCCCGTTGCGTGGTCTGCTCACGTAAGGCCTGGGCGGGGCGATGCATCGTTACGCCAACGGTGGGGCTGTTCCCGGGAATTGATGATCGGCCCGGTGGTGTGCGGCAGCATCGGAGGGTGTTGAGCACCGGCGCGCTGCGTGCGCATCTGCTGGCCGCCCGGTTGGCCGGGCCCGTCGCCACGTCGCGGGAGGAGAGCCTGCGCAGCTACCGGTTGTTCGCGGCCCGGGATCCGCGGGTGCTGCTGGGGCTGGATCCGCAGTGGGGCTGGGGCGAGGGTGACCTGCTGAGACTGATGGCGGGCAAGTGCGGGGTCTCGGAGGATCCGGCGCACGTCAGCGGGCCGGACGTGATCGATCCGGAGCTGACGCTGGCGGGTCTGGAGGCGTTCGCGCAGCGGCTGCGGGTGGCGGCCGGGGCGCGGTCGCCCGTGTTGTTCGGGACGGGGCATCCGCACCGTCTCCTGGGGTTCTACGCCAGTTTGGCTCGGGCCCTGTCGGCGGTGGGATGTGTTGTGCTCACTCCGGCGCAGGGGGTACGTGTCGACATGGCGACCCGGTTCGGCGTACGCAGGCACAGCATCGATTACGTACGGGGAGTCGCGTTGGTGCGGGAACCCGGCGTGCGGCCGCCGGGGAGTGCCACCGGCGTGCACACCCATTCACCTCTGCCGGTTCGGATCGCGCTGGGGGCTCTCGCGGAGGCCGGCGGGCCCTTGCCGGAATTGGTGGTGGGGGATCACGGGTGGGTCTGCGGCGCAGGTCAGCTGGGTGTGGAGGCGATCGGGCTGGCGGATACGGACGACCCGGCGCTCTTCGTCGGCGAGGCGGAGGGGCGGGTGGCGGTGGCCGTTCCACTTGATGACGCGGTGCACGCGGACTACTACAGACCGCTGATTCGCTATGTACTCGATCGGGCGAGACTGCCGGGTGCGCAGGAGTGGCCGTAGCTCCTCTTCCCCACTCGTATCACACGCCCCTACTCTGGGAGTGAGCGTGCGACGACGAGGAGTAACCGGAGGGGAAGCCGGTGCCCGTCATGCGCGGAAGGTCAAGGTGTGTCATGGCTGCTGGCGAGAGGCCTCTCAGCGAGGTCGTGTTCCTGACCGTGGCAGAGGTTGCCTCGGTGATGCGAGTGTCGAAGATGACCGTGTACCGCCTGGTGCATAACGGTCATCTGCCCGCAATCCGGGTGGGCCGGTCCTTCCGGGTCCCCGAAAACGCGGTTCACGAGTACCTCCGAGAGTCCTATGTGGGGGTGGAGTCGGCCTGAGATTGACCCGCGGTGTCCCTCGGATTACGGGCTCGGAGCTCGGGCGGGTAGGCTAGGCCGACGTAGGTCGTGTGGGCCCAGACGCCCCGCACCGATCTCCGCTAGCGCGGAGATGTTCCGAGAAGTGAGCGAGGGTAGTCGTGGGCTCTGTTATCAAGAAGCGGCGCAAGCGGATGGCTAAGAAGAAGCACCGCAAGCTGCTCAAGCGCACCCGCGTCCAGCGCCGTAACAAGAAGTAAACGGCAGCTGTACGTGTTCTCCGCAGCCCCTCCACCAGACTTTGGTGGAGGGGCTGCGGTGTAGCCGGGGGACGACGAGGAAGGCGCGGAGCTCGTGGGGAAGGTCGTGCTCGTTACCGGGGCTGCCCGGCAGCTGGGGGGCCGCTTCGTGCGGCGCGTCCAGCGTGATCCCGAGGTCGCTCGGGTCATCGCGGTCGACGCGGTGGCGCCGCCGCACCGGCTCGGGTCGGCGGAGTTCATCCGTACGGACATCAGGCAGTCGTCCATCGCCCGGGTGCTCGCCGAGCACGCCGTGGACACGGTGGTCCATCTCGCCGTGACCGGCGGCGGCGCGGGCGCGGGCGGCACGGGCAGTGCCGTCAAGGAAACCAACGTCATCGGCACGATGCAGCTGCTCGGGGCCTGCCAGAAGTCTCCGACGGTACGGCGGCTCGTGGTGAAGTCCAGTACCAGCGTGTACGGGGGCGCCTCGCGGGATCCGGCCGTTTTCACGGAGACCACGCAGCCCAAGTCGCTGCCGGCGGGAGGCTTCGCCAAGGACGCCGTCGAGGTCGAGTCGTACGTACGGGGCTTCGCGCGCAGGCGGCCGGACGTGGCGGTGTGCGTGCTGCGCTTCGCGAACATCCTGGGGCCGTACGCGGACTCCGCCCTCGCCGAGTACTTCTCGATGCCGGTGATGCCGACGGTGCTGGGCTACGACCCGCGGCTCCAGTTCGTGCACGAGGACGACGTCCTGGACGTGCTGCGGCTGGCGGCGGGGGAGCCCGGGCGCGGGACGCTGAACAGCGGGACCTTCAACATCGCGGGGGACGGGGTGCTGCTGCTGTCGCAGTGCGCGCGCCGGCTGGGACGGCCGACGGTGCCGCTGCTGCTGCCCGCGGTGACGTGGGTGGGGTCGGCGCTGCGGGCGGTGGGCGTCACCGATTTCTCGCCGGAGCAGATCAGACTGCTGACGCACGGGCGGGTCGTGGAGACTTCGCAGATGCGGGACGTGCTGGGATTCAAGCCCATGTACACGACCGTGGAGACGTTCGCCGATTTCGCGCGCAGCCGCGGGAAGGGGCTGCTGCCGCCGGAGCAGGCGGGGCAGGTCGTGGACCGGGTCGCCGCCGCGCTGAAGGTGGACAGCTTGAACGTCGGGGTTGCCGGAGCCGAAGAGGGAGCGCAGCGATAGTGGCGGACGCCAAGGTCATTCCGTTCGACGAGGACCGGCCGCGCCGGCGGGTCGCCGGGAGCCGCAGAGTACGGGCGGTGCCCGCTCCGGAACCGGTGGCGGAGGCCGTGGAGGCGGCCGTGGCGGAGCCCGCCGCGGTGGAGTCCGGCGGGGCGGCCTGGGACCGGCGGATCGCCGGCGGGCTGGCGTTCCTGCGGCGCCGGGTCACCGGGGACTACGAGGTCGACGAGTTCGGCTACGACAAGGAGCTGACGGACCAGGTCCTGATGTCCTTGATGCGGCCGCTGTTCGACAAGTACTTCCGGGTCGAGGTCAAGGGCATCGAGAACATCCCGGCCGAGGGCGGTGCGCTGATCGTGGCGAACCACTCGGGGACGCTGCCGCTGGACGGGCTGATGATGCAGGTGGCGGTCCACGACCACCACCCGGCGCAGCGGCACCTGCGGTTGCTGGCGGCGGACCTGGTGTTCATGCTGCCGGTGGTGAACGAGTTGGCGCGCAAGGCCGGGCACACGCTGGCGTGCTCGGAGGACGCGCAGCGGCTGCTGGAGGCCGGTGAGCTGGTCGGGGTGATGCCGGAGGGCTTCAAAGGGATAGGGAAGCCGTTCGGAGACCGTTACAAGCTCCAGCGGTTCGGGCGCGGCGGGTTCGTGTCGACGGCGCTGCGGGCGGGGACGCCGATCGTGCCCTGCTCGATCGTGGGGGCGGAGGAGATCTACCCGATGGTCGGCAACGCGAAGACCGTCGCCCGGTTGTTGGGGATCCCCTACTTCCCGATCACGCCGACGTTCCCTTGGCTGGGACCGTTGGGGGCGGTGCCGCTGCCGACGAAGTGGACGATCCAGTTCGGCGAGCCGATCGCGACGGACGGCTACCCGCCGGAGGCGGCGGAGGACCCGATGCTGATGTTCAACCTGACGGACGAGGTCCGCGAACAGATCCAGCACACCTTGTACAAGCTCTTGGTGCAGCGGCGGTCCGTGTTCTTCTGATGTCGCGGTACGACGCAGGCCCTCATCCCGTCGGGGTGAGGGCCTGCGCTTTGTGCGGTGTTACTCGGTGTCCTCCGCCTGGATGCCCAGGCCCGGGAGGAGGCCCGGGAGCAGGGGCGGGAGGGTGATCTCCGGTGCCACGCGCTCCGGGGAGGACGAGGGCGCCGGGGTGTTCTGGCCCGTGGGCGGGTGGAGGAGGTCCCCCGTGCCGCCCAGGAGGCCGCCGGGGGCCGGTGAGGGCTTGCCGCCGGCGGTCGCGGGCGGGGTCGGGCTGGCCGAGGGCGTGCCCGCCGCCGGTGCGCTCTGGTGCTGCCCGGCCGGAGCACTCGGCTTGGCCGGGGCGCCCGTGCCGCGGGTCTGCTCCGGGGGCTTCGGGAGCAGGCCCTGCAGCGGCGCCACGTCATCGTCTATGGCCTGGAAGACCGACTCGACTTCCCCGCCCACATCGGTGAGCTGCGCCGGGAGCTTCTCCCGGAGCCGGCCCCACGCATCGCGGTGGGAGCGGGAGAAGGACGACAGGGTCTGGATCGGGCCGAGCGAGCCGTCCCGTTCGTAGGCCGCCTGGAGCAGTCGGTGACCCTCGGCCGCGTCGTGCTTCATGCCGTCCAGGGCCCGGCGGATCGCGCCGAGCGATTCGTGGTCCAGGGCGCCGGACCGGCCGCGTTCCATCAGCCTGCGGGCTTCCGACAGGCGGTTGGAGGCCTGGTCGAGGTAGAGCTCGCCCCGGTCCGCGTCCTCGTCGGCCATCCCGAGCTTCAGGTCCTCCATGCCCCGCTTGACGGGGTAGAGGGAGTCACCGGGCAGGGCGTCCGTGCTGGCAGCGGCCACGCCGCTGAAGGCCCCCGCGGCCACACCCACGGTGAGGCCGCCCGCTGCGATGCCCTTGGACCAGCGGGAGCGGGGCCGCAGTTTCCGGAGCGAGGTCGCCCGGTGGGCGCCGCGGCCGGTCCGCTGTTCGGGCACTTGAGGGTCCGAGGCGGCACCGCCCCCGGCCCTCTCTTCCATCACCATGGCCTCCATGGCGGCCACGAGCTGGGCTCGTTGCACCACTTTGACCTCGGGGTCCAGCACCGGGCGCGGCATACGTTCGCCGAGCGCGCTCGCCAGGGCCAACAACCGGTCGTGGTCGGCAGGTTCGGCAGGTGCCTCGGACTGCTCGGCCGCCGGGTCCGGTTCCGAAAGGTCGGATGGGGTCCGATCCTCCAGGGCCTGGGCGAAGGCGTTCGCCCGCCGGTGCGGAGTCACGTTCGCGATCACTGGCGGCACCTCCTCTCGTCATGACGATCGACTCCCCTAGGTGTCCGGAAGGTTGCCTTCCTTGAGCACATCCACACTTTCGAGTGAGCGGCTTCGGGCAGGGCGTGCCCACAGGGAGCCTGCATTCCGCACAACGAGCGGCGCGGCACTTGGGTTACGGACGAAGGATGATCGGACCACAGCGTCATCGAGGGGTCACCGGTTGTGTGGATTGTCAGGAGGGGTGGAAGGTGCGGGGGGTCCGGGCAGGGCGCGGGTGTGGCGGTGCGCGGCGCGGAGGTCAGCGGGCGTCGTCCGGCAGCAGGCGGGCCAAGGTGCGGACCGCCCGGTACTGGAGCGTCTTGATGGCGCCCTCGTTCTTTCCCATCACCCGTGCGGTCTCGGCGACCGACAGGCCTTGGAGGAACCGCAGGGTCACGCACTCCTGCTGCTGGGGATTGAGCTTGCGCACGGCTTCCAGCAGGGCGGCGTTGGAGAGGGACTCGAGGACGGAGTCCTCGGGGGATCGTTCCACCTCGTTCGCGTCCAGCATCTCGCCCGTGGTCACTTCCAGGCGGAAGCGACTGGACTTGAAGTGGTCCGCGACCAGGTTGCGGGCGATCGTCACGAGCCAGGCGCCGAAGTCGCGGCCCTGCCAGGTGAAGGTGGAGATGCGGCGCAGCGCGCGCAGGAAGGTCTCACTGGTGAGGTCCTCCGCGGTCGCCTTGCCGCCGACGCGGTAGTAGATGTAGCGGTACACCGTGTCGCTGTACTGGTCGTACAGCCGGCCGAAGGCGTCGGCCTCGCCGGCCTGGGCGCGTTCGACCAGGTCCATCATGCGGGCCTGGTCGCTGTCCGCGGTGGGGCGGCGGGCGGCGGGCGCGCTCGTTCCGCTTGCGGCGGTGCCGGCACCTCCTCCCGCGCGACCGCGTCTGCCCACCGTCGCTCCGCCGTCGGTCAGGGCGTAGCAAGGACCGGCCGGGCCGAGGCCGGCAGGGACCGCGGCGGCGAAGGCGGGGACGGCGTACGCGGTGGGGACGAAGCCGCGCAGGTGGTCGAGGACCGTTGCGCGCAGCGTAGCCAGGCCCGAGGCGTCAACCCCGACAGGTGGGTACACGGGACTCCCAGAGGCAGAGCTTCCATCACGTGCAGTGCGGGACCGTTCACCCGTCGTGGCGACAGATGGCCGGTGGCATGCGTTTGAGGAGAATAACGCTTCGTACAGGCAGCGCTACACCCAGTTGCTCAAATCACCGATTCCGACACTTCTGTTCCGTGTCGAAGGCACATTCGGTCGCTATTGGTGATCGCTTCTTGATCGGTTGGGCGCGCGGAATGGACGCTTCCACGCTGGCTCGCGACCGAGTCGGGCATGCGGGAGTGCCGCGCCGGGCGCGGGGGTAGAGGTGGGGGAATGCCTGCCGCGCAGCCGGTCGCGAGGGACGCGAAAGGCCGCCCGGCGGACGGCCGGACGGCTTCGGTGCAGGCGGCGGCCCCGGGTGGCGGGCCCGCGATGGGGTGCCGCGGGCTACTTGCGGCGGCGGTGCAGGGCGATCGCGGCGGCCGCGCCGCCCGCGATCGCGCCGACCCCGGCGGCCGCCGGGACGCCGACCTTCACGGCCTTGCGGCCGGTCCGATAGTCGCGCAGCCGCCAGTCGTGTGCCCGGGCATGCTTGCGCAGTTTTGTGTCGGGATTGATCGCGTACGGATGTCCGACCAGCGACAGCATCGGAATGTCGTTGTGCGAATCGGAGTACGCGGCGCAGCGTTCGAGGTCGAGTCCCTCGGCGGCGGCCAGCGCGCGGACCGCCTCCGCCTTCGCGGGCCCGTGCAGCGGCTCGCCGACGAGCCTGCCGGTGTAGATGCCGTCGACGGACTCCGCGACCGTGCCGAGGGCCCCGGTCAGGCCGAGGCGGCGGGCGATGATCGTGGCGGTCTCCACGGGCGCGGCCGTGACGAGCCAGACCTTCTGGCCGGCGTCGAGGTGGGCCTGGGCCAGGGCGCGGGTGCCCGGCCAGATCCGCTCCGCCATGTACTCGTCGTAGATCTCCTCGCCGATCGACATGAGTTCGGAGACCTTGTGGCCCTTGACGATGGAGAGGGCGCTGTCGCGGGCGTCCTGCATGTGTTCGGGGTCCTCGACCCCGGCGAGCCGGAACCAGGCCTGCTGCCAGGCGAAGCGGGCGAGTTCGCGGCGGTGGAAGAACTCGCGCTTGTAGAGGCCGCGTCCGAAGTGGAAGATCGCGGCGCCCTGCATGACGGTGTTGTCGAGGTCGAAGAAGGCGGCGGCGAGGTCATCACCGGCGACGGGGAACTCGGGCTCGGCCGGTGGTCCGGCGTCCGCGTCGACGCCGTCGGCGGAGGCGGTGCCGTCCGCGCTGTCGGCGCCGTCAAGGGTCTGCGCGGTCTTGCGGGCGGCCTCGGCCGAGGCCTCGCCTGCCAGCACGCTCCGCGCGGTCGCGGAGCGCCTACGGGGGGTGAGCCATCCCAGAGCGGCCATGACGCGAGCATAGCCATTGTGTTCGGGAGTTCCCGAACCCGCGGGATGCCGGGGGCGTGAACTCTTCGGTGCCGCGGTGTTACGCGGCGGCGCGGGAGAATGGGGGCATGAGCCCTTTGCTGCGCCGTAAGGAAAAGAAGCGTCCCGGCGAGCGGTTGGTCACGCTGGTCGGGAAGCCGGGGTGCCATCTGTGCGACGACGCCCAGGAGGTGATCGAGAAGGTCTGCGCGGAAGTCGGAGCACAGTGGGAGAAGAAGGACATCTCGCAGGACGAGGAGCTCCATCGGCTCTACTGGGAGCAGATCCCGGTGGTGCTGGTCGACGGCGAACAGCACACCTTCTGGAGGGTGAACCCGGACCGGCTGCGCCGCGCATTGGAGGGCTGAGCCTCCGGCCGGTTACCATCATGGGCGATTTGTGGGGTCTCGGGGGCGTATCGATGAGGAGTGTGTACCGTTTTGCCCCCCTCGGGATTTGAACGGGTTCGGCGTGTTGTGGGTTCCCGTCCTGCACACCCGAGCCGCGTGACCCCGGTCACTTTGCTCGGACAAAGCGGACACAATCTTTGTGCACGCGTTCACAAAGACATAGCCTGCATTCGACGGGGCGGTCTTGGGACAAGTGACCGCCTGCAGCCCCGCTCATCCCGCAGGAGCATCGTGGCAACTGGCCGAACTCACCGACCGGCGACCCGCAGCCGAGGTATTCCCGAGGCCACTGTCGCCCGGCTTCCGCTGTACTTGCGCGCCCTCACCGCGCTCTCCGAGCGATCGGTGCCCACGGTGTCCTCCGAGGAGCTCGCGGCGGCGGCCGGAGTCAACTCCGCCAAGCTCCGCAAGGACTTCTCCTATCTGGGCTCGTACGGGACGCGCGGCGTCGGCTACGACGTCGAATACCTCGTCTACCAGATCTCCCGCGAACTGGGCCTGACCCAGGACTGGCCGGTCGTCATCGTCGGCATCGGCAACCTCGGCGCCGCCCTGGCCAACTACGGCGGCTTCTCCGCGCGCGGCTTCCGCGTCGCGGCGCTGATCGACGCCGACCCCGCCATGGCCGGCAAGCCGGTCGCGGGCATGCCGGTGCAGCACACCGACGACCTCGAGAAGATCATCGAGGAGAACGGCGTCTCCATCGGCGTCATCGCGACCCCGGCGGGCGCGGCCCAGCAGGTGAGCGAGCGGCTGATCGCCGCCGGTGTCACCTCCATCCTGAACTTCGCGCCGACCGTGCTGTCGGTGCCGGACGGCGTGGACGTGCGCAAGGTCGACCTGTCGATCGAGCTGCAGATCCTGGCCTTCCACGAGCAGCGCAAGGCGGGTGAGGAGGCGGCGGCCGGTGCCTCCGTGCCCGGCGGCGAGGGCGTCGCCGAGGTCCCGGGCGCCGGTTCCGGTGCGGCCCCCGCCGCGGCCGTCGAGCCGCCGGCCGGGCGGGCCGCCGCCGTCGCACGCAAGAACGGCCCCGAGGGCGACGTTCCGGCGGTGATGCCGGCATGAGTCTGCTCGTCGTAGGGCTGAGCCACCGCAGCGCGCCGGTGAGCGTGCTGGAGCGTGCCTCGCTGTCCGCCGATGCCAAGGTCAAGCTGCTGCACGACACGCTCGCCGCGGAGCCGGCGACGGAGGCGGCGGTGCTCGCCACGTGCAACCGGATCGAGCTGTACGCGGACGTCGACAAGTTCCACGCCGGTGTCGCCGAGCTGTCGACGCTGCTCGCGCAGCACAGCGGGGTGGCGCTCGAGGAGCTCACTCCGTACCTCTACGTGCACTACGAGGACCGGGCGGTGCACCACCTGTTCTCGGTGGCGTGCGGGCTGGACTCGATGGTGGTCGGCGAGGGCCAGATCCTCGGACAGATCAAGGACGCGCTGGCGCTGGGGCAGGAGCTGCACACCGCCGGGCGCCTGATCAACGACCTCTTCCAGCAGGCGCTGCGCGTCGGCAAGCGGGCGCACTCCGAGACGGGGATCGACCGGGCCGGGCAGTCGCTGGTGACGTTCGGGCTGGAGCAGCTGGCCGTACACCTGTCGGTGGACGTGTGGGCCAAGGGCAAGCGGGCGCTGGTGATCGGCGCCGGGTCGATGTCCTCGCTGGCGGCGGCGACGCTGGCGCGGGTGGGCGTCGCCGAGGTCGTAGTGGCGAACCGGACCGCCGAGCGGGCGGAGCGGTTGGTCGAGATTCTGGTTGCCTCAGGCACTGGGGTGGTGGCCAGGGCCGTTCCGATGGCCTCGGTGGTCGACGAGCTGACACGTGTTGACGTGGTCGTGTCGTGTACCGGTGCCACCGGTCTGGTGCTGACCGGCGAGGACGTGGCCGCGGCCGTGGCGGTGGGCCCCGCGGGGCTCCTCCCCTCCCCGGCCCTTCCCGGTTCCCGGGGCTCCGCCGCGGACTCCGCGCCTCACACGCCGGCGGGGCTGGACGCGGACGTCGTGGCGCGGCTCGCCGCCGCCGCGGCGGCCGGGGTGCGGCTCACCGACGGCGGGGTCGCCCGGACCATCGTGCCCGGGGCCGGCGAGCGGGACGGGTGTCCCGTCGAGGTGCTCGCCGGGGACGGCCGGGCCGCGCTCACCGGGGTCGACGCCAACTCACTCGAACTGCACGGCACATGGGCCGACCAGGGCGAGGCCGCCGCGCAGCGGCAGCCCCGCAGGGGCGCCCGCAGCCAGGTCGACGTGGCGCCCGTACGGCTGGCCCTGCTGGACCTGGCCATGCCGCGCGACATCGACGCCGCCGTGCACCGGATCCCGGGCGTGCGGCTCGTCGACATCGAGTCGCTCGCCGAGGCCTCGGCCGACGCGCCGATGGCGGCCGACGTGGACGCCGTACGCGGCATAGTCGCCGAAGAGGTGGCCGCCTTCGGCGCCGCGCAGCGGGCCGCGCACATCACGCCGACCGTCGTCGCCCTGCGGGCGATGGCCGCCGAGGTCGTGGCCATGGAAGTGGCGCGGCTCGACGGACGGCTCCCGGACTTGGACGAACGGCAGCGGGCCGAGGTCACCCAGACCGTGCGCCGCGTCGTCGACAAGCTCCTCCACGCGCCGACGGTGCGCGTCAAGCAGCTCGCCAGCGAGCCCGGCGGCGCCGGGTACGCGGAAGCGCTGCGCGAACTCTTCGATCTCGACCCGCAGACGGTGGCCTCCGTCAGCCGGGCGGATGCGGCAGACAAGAACGACGACTCAGGACGGGCATCATGAATCCACGTCTCGACCAGCCCCTGCGGCTGGGCACGCGGCGCAGCAAGCTGGCCATGTCCCAGTCCGGCCATGTCGCCGACGCGGTGCGGGCGATCACCGGCCGGCCCGTCGAGCTCGTGGAGATCACGACGTACGGTGACGTGTCCCGTGAGCACCTCGCGCAGATCGGCGGCACCGGCGTGTTCGTCACGGCGCTGCGCGACGCGCTGCTGCGCGGTGAGGTCGACTTCGCCGTCCACTCGCTGAAGGACCTGCCGACCGCGCAGCCCGAGGAACTCGTGATCGCGGCGATGCCGCTGCGGGAGGACCCGCGCGACGCGCTCGTCGCCCGTGACGGGCTGACCTTCGAGCAGCTGCCCGACGGTGCCCGCATCGGTACCGGTTCGCCGCGCCGCACGGCGCAGCTGAACCACTACGCGCGCGCCCTCGGCAAGCGCATCGAGACGGTGGCCATCCGCGGGAACGTGGACACCCGGATCGGGTTCGTGCGCGACGGCGAGCTGGATGCCGTCGTCCTCGCCGCCGCCGGGCTGAACCGGATCGGCCGCGGTGACGAGGCGACCGACCTGCTGTCCGTGGACAGCGTGCTGCCGGCTCCGGGCCAGGGCGCCCTGGCCGTGGAGTGCCTCGCGTCCGACGCGGAGCTCATCGCTTCGCTCGCCGAGCTCGACGACCTGAACACCCGGGCCGCCGTGACCGCCGAGCGTTCCCTGCTCGCCGCCCTGGAGGCCGGCTGCAGCGCGCCCGTGGGCGCGCTCGCCGATCTTCTGGCCGACGGCCAGGTTGTCAATGAAATGCGCCTGCGCGGCGTCGTCGGAACCCTCGACGGCTCGACGCTCGTGCAGCTGTCCACCACCGGTCCCGTGCCCCAGTCGTACGACGAGGCCATGGCGCTCGGCCGCGAACTCGCGGACGAGATGCTGGCCAAGGGCGCGGCCGGTCTGATGGGGGAGCGATCGCTTTGAACCCCTCACGTCCGACCACCTCCGCTTTTCCGGTCGCCGCCGCGCACGGGCACGTCACCTTCCTCGGTGCCGGCCCCGGTGACCCGGGTCTGCTGACGCTCCGCGCCGTCGAGGCGCTCGCGGCCGCGGATGTACTGATCGCGGAGCCCGAGGTGCTCGAGGTCGTACGCACGCATGCGCGCGCGGGAGTGGACACGCCACAGCTGACGATTGCTGACGAAGTGTCAGCAGCCGCCGGTGTCCCGGTGATCCGAGATGCCGCCAATCTTGTCATGGAGGCCGCGCGCTCCGGCAGGCGGGTCGTCCGTGCCGTCACCGGCGACCCCGGGCTCGACGGCAACGCGGCCGAGGAGATGCTCGCCTGCGCGACCGACGGCATCCCCTTCGAGGTGGTGCCCGGTGTCGCGACCGCGGTCGGTGTGCCCGCGTACGCGGGGGTGCCGCTGCGCGGCGGCCAGGGTGCCGACGTGCGGTTCGTGGACGCGCGCAGCGCCTCCGCGCGCTGCTGGAGCGAGGTGGGTGCCAGTGACGGCGTCCTCGTCGTCTCGGCGACGCTGGAGACCGTCTCGAGCGCGGCCGCCGAGCTGGTGTCCGCGGGGCGGGGGCCCGACACCCCGCTCACGGTGACCGTCGCCGGTACGACGACGCGCCAGCGGACCTGGAACGCCACCCTCGGGACCATCGCCCAGGTGTTCAAGCAGGGCAAGGTGCTCCCGTCGCCCGAGGGCGCCCGGCCGGTCATAGCCGTGGTCGGTGAGCACGGCGCCGCCGCGCGCCGCGAGGAGCTGGCCTGGTTCGAGTCGAAGCCGCTGTTCGGCTGGCGGGTCCTCGTGCCGCGCACGAAGGAGCAGGCCGCTTCGCTCTCCGACCAGCTGCGTTCCTACGGTGCGGTGCCGCACGAGGTGCCGACCATCGCCGTCGAGCCGCCGCGCACCCCGCAGCAGATGGAGCGGGCCGTGAAGGGGCTGGTCACCGGACGCTACGAGTGGATCGCCTTCACCAGCGTGAACGCGGTGAAGGCCGTACGGGAGAAGTTCGAGGAGTACGGGCTCGACGCCCGGGCCTTCGCGGGCATCAAGGTCGCCGCCGTGGGCGAGCAGACCGCCGCCGCGCTGGTCGAGTTCGGCGTCAAGCCGGACCTGGTGCCGAGCGGCGAGCAGTCCGCGGCCGGGCTGCTGGAGGACTGGCCCCCGTACGACCCGGTCTTCGACCCGATAGACCGCGTCTTCCTGCCGCGCGCCGACATCGCGACCGAGACGCTGGTCGCGGGCCTGATAGAGCTCGGGTGGGAGGTCGACGACGTCACCGCCTACCGGACCGTGCGCGCGTCGCCGCCGCCGGCGGACACCCGCGAGGCGATCAAGGGCGGCGGCTTCGACGCCGTTCTCTTCACGTCGTCGAGCACGGTGCGCAATCTGGTGGGCATCGCCGGGAAGCCGCACAACGTCACCGTCATCGCCTGCATCGGGCCGGCCACGGCCAAGACGGCCGAGGAGCACGGCCTGCGGGTCGACGTCCTGTCGCCGGAGCCGAGCGTGAGCAAGCTGGCGGAGGCCCTGGCCGAGTACGGCGAGGCCCGCCGCGAGGCCGCCAAGGAGGCCGGCGAGTCGGTGTCGCGGCCGAGCGAGCGCCGGCCGGGGGCGCGGCGCCGTCGCACGACGTGAGCGGCTTAGACGGGGTCCGCCCGTTACGGGCCACGGGAAGGGGCCCGGGTGCACATCGCACCCGGGCCCCTTCCTGTTCCCGTGCCCTTTCCCGGGCCGGGGGTAATCCGGTTGTCCGTCGGCCGCCGTCGGGCGAGGATCGCCGCCGGACGAGGGAGGACGGATGGAGGAGCGGGACGGGCTGTCGGCGCTGTGTGCGGCGGTCGCGGCGTACGCGGTGGAGACCGTCGAGGCGCTGGTCTCGGCCGGGGCGGACCCGGACCGGGTGCTGCTGCGGGCCGTCGAAGGGGGCTCCCCGGCGGTGGTGTCGGCGCTCCTGGACGAGCACCCCGCCCCACTGCCGGAGGCGGAGCGCGACCGGCTGCTCGTCACCGCCAGGTGGTGGTACGAGCGGGGCGCGGAGGGGGAGCTGCGGCGGCTGACGGGGATGGCGGGCCCGGCGGACACCCGGTGGGTGCGGGACGGCACGGAAGACCGCGTCGAGGAGGTGACCCTCGGCGGGCGGACCGTACGGGGCGGGCACGGGGCCATTCTGACCCAGCTGGAGTGGCGGCACCGGATCCTGGCCCCGGTCGGCGAACTGATGGCCCGGGCCGTGCGGTACGGGGACGGGGAGGGGGCCGAGGAGCACGTCGACCGTTCGGCGGCCCGCTGGGTGCTGGTGTCGCGGCGGAGCGCGGAGACGTGGCGGGAGGTGGTGGCCTTCCACCGACACCCCTCGCCCGCGTACCGGGCGTTCGTCGCCGATTTCCTCGCCTTGGACGCGCTGGCGTCCGGCGTGACCCCGCACCACCGCTGGTACGAGAAGCGGCGCGCCGAGCTGCTCCCCGGCTGGGCCGCCACGGAACGGGACGCCGGGGTGCTGGCGAGGGTGCTCCGGCTCGTGTCCGAGGAGGACCTTCCGGAGTCGCGGGAGTTCGGGCTGCGGTACACGGGGCATCCGGACCCCCGGGTGCGCAGCCGGGTGCCGTGGATGTTCGACCGGCCGCTGGACCCGGAGACGGCACGGGTGGTGCGGGATCTCGGCCGGGACCCCGACGCGGGGGTACGGGCGGCGGCGGCCGGAGTGCTGGGCGGGGAGGAGCTCGGGGAGCCGGACAGGGCGGTGCTGCTCGCCCTGCTCCGGGACGCGGACCAGCAGGTCCGGCACCGGGCCGTGCGGGCCACCGCCCGCGGCTCCGACCGCTCGCCGGAGGTCACCGAGGCGCTGGCGGAGCTCCTCGACGCCGAGGAGCAGGACGTTCGGCTCAGCGCCGCCTACGGCCTGGCCCTACGGGACGACCCCCGGACGGCGGAGGCCTACGCCCGGGTGGGCCCACTGGGCCCGGAGTTCGAACACGACACGCGGCCCGACGGGCTGTGGCGCTGGCGCCTCAGGAACGAACCCAACGGGTGAGGCTGCCCCAGGCGGCGGGGGTGAGGCTGAGCGTCGGCCCGTCGGCGACCTTGGAGTCACGGACGTGGATCGTGTCGGCGCAGCCGCAGGTGGCTACTTCGACGCAGGCGCCGCCTTCGCTGCCGCTGTGGGAGGACTTCCGCCAGGCGTAGGCCACTTCCAGGCACTGGCCGCCCTCGTCGCTGCTGTAGCTGGACTTGAACCACATCAGTGGGGTGCTCATGGCTCTCCTAGCAACCGGTCCAACAGGTCATTCGTCTCTGCGAAGTTGAGGGCCTGTGACCGCAGCATCGCATACTTCTGGGCGAGGATGCTGACCTCGTTCGGGTCCCTGACGAGGGAGCTGCCGCGCTGGGTTTCGGAGTACGCGAGGTGCTGGAACTCCGGTGTCTCCAGCAGCGTGAAGGGGCCCGCGAGGCCTGCCTGTGCGGTGACTCCCAGGGGAAGGACCTGGAATGAGATGGCCGGGCGGTCGGCGCAGGCGCGCAGATGGCGGATCTGTTCTCGGTACACCTCGCGTCCGCCGATCCGGTCCCGTAGGGCCGCCTCCCAGACGACGAAGCTGAGGGTGGGCGGGACAGGGCGGCGCAGCAGTTCCTGGCGTTTCATCCGATGGGCGGTCTGGAGCTCGATCTTCTCCTCCCCGACGAAGGGGACGCGGCAGCCGAACACTGCGCGGGCGTAGGCCTCGGTCTGGAGTAGGCCCGGCACGATCATGGTGTCGAACCAGGACAGTGCCAGGGCCTCTGCCTCGCGCTCCATGTACTCCTCGGCCCAGGCCGGGACCATGTCGACCTCCGGCATCCTGGTCGCGGCGATCGAGAGCATTCCGGGCAGACCGAGGATCCGGTCCATCTGCTCGGCGACGTTCGGCATGAGAGCCCGTCGGCCCTGCTCGATCGAGGCGATGGTCTCGACGTCTATGTGCAGCTCCTCGGCGAGGGCGCGCTGGGTCATTCCCTTGGCGATGCGCGCCGCGCCGACCTGGGCGCCGACCATCTTCATCGCGGTGGCATTGGGCCTCGGGGCCCGCGTTCGTGCTCGCATGTCTGTTGAACTCCCCGCCCGTGCACACGAGATACCCGTACCAACCCGTACACGTGAAGGAGTACGGGTTGCTCGTCTCGCTCACGCTAGTCACGCAACGCGACGATCACCCCGTGAACGTGGAAATCCATCCGGCCATGCTGCGTGAGCGGTACTTCCCCCGCAGCCGCCAATCCATCGGCTCCAGCAGGGAGTTCGCGGCGGTGACACTTGACGCGTGGGGTGTCACACGCCGCCGGGACGACCTGTTGCTCTGCGTGAGCGAGCTCGCCACCAATGCCCTGCTGCACGGCGTCCCGCCCGGCCGGTACTACCGGCTGCGGCTGCTGCTCTTCGAGGACCTCGTCAGGGTCGAGGTGGCCGACAGCGGGGGTGGGCGGCCGCGGATCGCGGACAGGGATCCGGGGGCCGAGGGCGGGCGGGGGCTGCTGCTGGTGGCGGCCCTCGCCGAGCGGTGGGGGGTCGGGCCGCGCAGGCCCGGAAAGGTGGTGTGGTGCGAGCTGGCCGTGACGGGTCACCCGCGGGACACCCCCTAGGCTGGAAGCGACTGCTGTCCAGGCTCGAAGAGGCGACTGAGTATGAGCGCGTACGGATCCTTCCCCGGCTCGCGGCCCCGCCGGCTGCGCACCACCCCGGCGATGCGGCGGATGGTCGCGGAGAACCGGCTGCACCCCTCGGACCTGATCCTGCCCGCCTTCGTCCGGGAGGGGATCTCCGAACCGCTGGCGATCTCGGCGATGCCGGGCGTGGTCCAGCACACCCGCGACACGCTGCGCAAGGCCGCCGTGGAGGCGGTCGAGGCGGGCGTCGCGGGGATCATGCTCTTCGGGGTCCCGGCCGACGAGAACAAGGACGCGCTGGGCACGGCCGGCACCGAGCCGGACGGGATCCTCCAGGTCGCCATCCGCGACGTGAAGGCGGAGGTCGGTGACGACCTCGTCATCATGTCCGACCTGTGCCTGGACGAGTACACCGACCACGGGCACTGCGGGGTCCTGGACGAGCACGGGCGCGTCGACAACGACGCCACGCTGGAGCGGTACGCGGAGATGGCGCAGGTCCAGGCCGACGCGGGCGTCCACGTGGTGGGCCCGAGCGGGATGATGGACGGCCAGGTCGGCGTGATCCGCGACGCGCTCGACGAGACGGGGCACGAGGACGTGTCGATCCTCGCGTACACGGCGAAGTACACCTCGGCCTTCTACGGGCCGTTCCGCGAGGCGGTCGCCTCCTCCCTCCAGGGCGACCGCAAGACGTACCAGCAGGACCCGGCGAACGCGCGGGAGTCGCTGCGGGAGCTGGCGCTCGACCTGGAGGAGGGCGCGGACATGGTGATGGTCAAGCCGGCCGGCCCCTACCTGGACGTCCTGTACCGGGTCGCGCAGGCGGTGGACGTACCCGTCGCCGCGTACCAGATCAGCGGCGAGTTCGCGATGATCGAGGCGGCGGCGGAGAAGGGCTGGATCGAGCGCGACCGGGCCATCCTGGAGACGCTGCTCGGCATCAAGCGGGCGGGCGCGGACACGATCCTGACGTACTGGGCGACGGAGGTCGCGGGCTGGCTCCGCGAGACCCGCTGACCTGCCGCGCCCGGGTCACCGGGCCGGGTCTCGTCTGGCGAGCCCGCAGGGCCGTGGACAGGGAGGTTGACTCCCGACCGCGCCGACCCGCGCAAGCGCGACGTTCCGTCGGTCGCGACGCCGACGGTTGAAGGCGTGGCGAGGGGCGCCGCCGGGGCTCGTCGCCCGTCGGCAGCCCCTCGCCGAACCCTCACGAGGTCACGCGCCGCCCTGGCCCCGGCGGTTGACCGATGCGAGGAGGGCCTGGGCCGAGGCGAGGCCTGCGGCGTCGCGGCCGTTTCCGGTGAGGCTGTACGTGATCTCGGCGAGCAGGAGCGAGAGCCGGCCGTCGTTCACCCGGGCCAGCGGTTCGGAGCCCTCCCACACGGCGTCCCGTACGGCGTGCTCGGTGATGCAGCCGACCGGGTGGGCGGCGGTCAGCAGCCGGTTGGCGATGCTGCGTTCGAGGTCGGTGGGGGCCCAGTCGCCCGTGTCGAGGTCCTTGGCGAGTTCGAGGGTGCGCTCTCTGAGGGTGGCCGGCGTCATGCGGTGCTCCTTGAGGGGTGGGCGGCTTCTCGGACGGGGTCGATGCGGATCGCCCTGCCGGGGGCGGGGAGATCGCGAAGGATGAGGGAGTGGGCGCGGATCCGGTTGCCGGGGGCGATGGTGACCGGGCCGAGTACGGAGGCGCCGACGCCGATGAGGACGTCGTCGCCGATGACGGGGTGGCGGCGCACGCCGGGCTCGCCCGCCCGGGACCAGCCGCGCGATCCGAGGGTCACCCCGTGGTAGAGCGTCACGTCGTCGCCGACGCGGGCCGTTTCTCCGATGACCACGCCGAAGCCGTGGTCGATGAAGGCCCGCCGGCCGATCCGCGCGCCGGGGTGCAGCTCCATGCCGGAGAGCAGCCGTCCCGCGAGGGTGAGCAGTCCGGCGGCGAAGCGGTGGTCGCGCAGGTGGAGGCGGTGCGCGATCCTGTGGAGGGCCAGCCCGTGCCAGGGCGAGTGGAGCAGCGCGTCGCGCAGGCGCGGGCGGGAGGGGTCGCGCGCGACGACCGTGTCGAGGTCCTCGCGGATCTGTCGCAGGACCCCGATCCGCCGCGGGGTGCCGGCTCCGGCGCCGTTCACGGCCGGGCCGCCGGGGTCAGCGGGGCGGCCTGCTGGGAGTCCAGCCGGTTGATCCGGTACATCGTGCGCTGGAACAGGTCCTGTGCGGTCAGGGCGGGGTACCGGTCGGGCTCGCCGTCCACCGTGGTGCCGCGGAGCGCGGAGAGCACCGTCCACGGGGTGGGGTGGCAGAACTGCACGATGGAGAGCCGGCCGCCGCTTTGGCCGGGTGTGGCGACGACGCGGTGGACGGCGGCGCGGGCCAGCCCGCCGGTGAGCCGTTCCAGGACCATGCCGACATTGAGGATCGAGTAGCCCTCGGGGGCCCGGGCGGGGGTCCACTCGCCGTCGATGAGGACTTCGAGGCCGGCGGCGGTGGCCCGGGGCAGCGCGGTGATCAGGTCGAAGTCCTGGTGCTCCACCATCCAGACGTGGTCCGCGGACGGGGCCTGCTCCATCGGCGGGTACCACGTGGCCCGGTTGACGACGGGGCCGTCCTCCAGCATCTCCTCGAAGTAGCCGGGGGCCGCGCCGAGCGCCCCGGCCAGCCGGCGGACCACGTCGAGCTGGAACCGGGACATCCTCAGGTGGAGTTCGCCCAGGGCGGCGCCGATCCCGGGGATCAGGTGATCGGGGTAGTACGGCTGCGGGTAGCGGGCGGGGTAGCGCTCGCGCAGCGGGTGCGCGGAGGGCAGTGGGGCACCCCAGTGGAACAGCTCCTTCCAGTCGGGGGTGCGGCCCTTCTCGCCCTGCTCCACCAGGGGTGGGAGGTATCCGGACTGCCCGTTGGCGCCGGGTACCCGGCAGTCGGCCTTGAGCTCGGCCGGCAGCTCGAAGAACGCGCCGAGCATGGCGTACGCCTCGTCCAGCAGGGTCTCCGGCACCGTGTTGCGCACCAGGAAGAAGCCGTCGCGCAGGGCGCTTCGGACGTGCTGGTCGTCGCCCCGGTCGTCGAGTGCGATTTCCTTGAGCATCTCCGGTACCTCCTCTTTCTTCTCTCCTCCCGCGCCGCTCAGACCGCGACGAAGGACAGGGTCAGGTACTTGAGCTGGTGGCCCTCGTACTCGAAGTGGCGGTCGATCTCGAGGCTGCCGGTGAAGCGGAAGCCGTTCGCCTCGTAGAGCTCGGTGACGAGCCGCTCGGTGAGCCACCAGTTCAGCCGCCCGTCCGCGAGGGGGTGCGGGGTGATCTCACCGTCGGGGCTGAGGAACACGCTGACGACCCAGACCCCGCCGGGGCGCAGCATCTTGCGGCCGTGCTCCACCCAGGGGGCCCAGTCCTCGCGGCGCTGGTGGTGCAGGCAGCCGTTGTCGACGAGCAGGTCGAGGCCTTCGGCGCGGAAGGCGAGGAAGTCGCCCTGGTGGAAGCGGATCGAACCGTTCTTGACGTCGGGGGTGTCCCATACGTCGAGCAGGTCGAGGCCGGTGACCTCGGCCTCCAGCCATTCGGCGAGGGAGGCCGTCTGCAGGCCGCGGCCGCAGCCGATGTCCAGGACCCGGGCCGGGCCGGAGCCCGGCTGGTCTTCGCCGGTGGGGGCGGCCGCGATCGCGAAGTGCGTGACGCGGTCGTTGGTGGTCGTCCCCGACCAGGAGTCGCGGTTGTTCTTGTACCACTGCTTGAACGAGTTGCGGACGACCTCGCGGTAGCCGCAGTAGTTCCGTTCCGCGTGCTCCGCGTCCGCGGCGCTGTGGCCGGGGACGGTCAGGACTGCGGATGTCTCACGTTCCTGCGGCATGCTCCCACTCCTCGATTGTTCCGCGGCTTGCGACGACCGCGACTGCGTTGCGCCCTCGCGGGCCTTGGTCGACTTCCGCGGAGGCGCCGAGCCAGGCGCCCGCGCCGCTGGCGGAGACGGCGATGCCGTGTTCCCGGCGCAGGTGGCGCATGGCCTGGAGGGCTTGCGGATAGGCGACGGCGGTGAAACTGAAGTAGTCCTGCGGGAACGCGGCGAGCAGCGGCTGGCGCAGGCCGTGTCCCAGTCCGCCCGTGCCGTTCATCCGGCGGGCCCCGGTGGGGGCGCGTTCGTCGCCGTAGACGGCCTCGGCGGGGAAGACCGCCAGGGGGCGGCAGTCCGGCCAGGCGCCGCGCAGGGCCATGGCGGTGCCGGTGAGGCTGCCGCCGGTGCCGACGGCCGCGGCCACGGCGGCCGGTTCGACCCCGTAGCCGGAGAGCTGGCCGATGATCTCCGCGCCGGTGTGTTCCCGGTGCAGGGCGGCGCCGGCGGCCGCGCAGTGCTGGAGCAGCAGGTGCCGGTCCTCGCGTTCGGCCACGCGGACCGCCTCGTCCATCGCGCCGAGGAAGCCGGTGCCCTCGCGGGCCGTGGTGACCTGGGCGCCGTGCCGGCGGAGCTGGTCCAGCAGCCGTTCGGGCACCCCGTACGGGGCCACCAGGTGCAGGTCCAGGCCCAGTGGTGCGCACAGCTCGGCCAGGGCGACGGCGAGGCTGCCGCCCGAGTACTCGACGAGCCGTACCCGGGGGGTGCCCGCCGAGGCGACGGCCGCGCACAACAGGGCGTACGCGGTGCGGGACTTGACGGATCCGGAGGTGTTGGCGGCCTCCGTCTTGAGCCAGACGGTGCCCCGTCCCGCCCGGCTGGGCACGGCGACGAGCGGGGTGTCCCCGATGCCCGGGCGCAGCGCGGCGAGCCGCGGCAGCAGCCGGTGGGCCTCGGCCTCCAGCGGTGCGAAGGCCCGGGTGAGGTCGGCCAGGACGGGGGCCCGGTCGGCCAGGGCGCGGCGGATGCCGGCGAAGTCGGGTCCGGCGGCTTCGGGTCCGGCGGTATCGGGGCCGATGGCTTCGGCCGGTTCGGGGCCGCCGGTTTGCGGCCCCGCGAGCGCCGGCTCGGGCCCGGGGCGGACGGCGGTCGTCATGAGGGCCGCTCGCCGGTGGCGAGGCGGAACCCGACGGGGTACAGCGGCCCGGGGAAGGCGCCGTGGCGGCGCCGGGTGCGGGTCAGGTCGCCGAAGCGGGCGAAGGAGCCGCCGCGGGCGATCCGGTAGCTGCCCATCGTCTGCACCAGGTGGTCGGCGACGTAGGGGCCGTCCGGGTAGGGGACGTAGTCGTCGGCGGTGAACTCCTCGACGTTGCCGCCCATGTCGTGGACTCCGTACGGGGAGCGGCCGGCCGGGAACGCGCCGACGGGGGTGGTGGTGTGCACGCCGGACTCGCGGGTGTTGGCCGCCTCCGGGTCGAAGCCGCCGGGCCAGGGGTAGGGCAGGCCCTCGGGTCCCTTGGCGGCGTGCTCCCACTCGGCTTCGGTGGGCAGCCGCCAGGGGTGTCCGGTGCGCTCGGTGAGCCATGCGGCGTAGGCGTCGGCGTGCTCGGGGCGGATCCCGGCCACCGGGTGGTTGGAGCGGTCCCACGGGTAGGCGCCCAGGTACCAGGTGGTGGGGCGCTCCTCCAGGCCGGTGTCGGCCAGGAAGGCGCGGTACTCCCCGTTGGTCACGGGGTACGTGGCGATCCAGAAGTCGGCGATCTCCACGGTGTGCTCGGGGCACTCCTTGAGGATCCAGGACTCCTCGACGCCCACGTGCGCCCAGGCGTTGGTGACGTATCCGGCCTCGTTCTCGGGGAGGCCGATGCGGATGCGGCCGCCGGACACGTGGCGGGTGCGGGGGCCCGCCCCGGTGGCGGGGGAGGGGATGCGGGGATCGCCGAGCAGGCCGAGGACCTGGCCGGCGGCGAGGCGTTCGGCGGTCGGCAGGTCCGGGTCCTCGACGGCGGCGGCGAGCTCCTCGGGGGTGGTGCCGGGCAGTCGGGCGGGGTGCAGCCTGCCGGGGTCGGCGAGGCCGGCGTTCTCCTTGAAGTGCGGGGATTCGGCCAGGTCTTCGAGTGAGAGCGTCATGCCGCGGCCTCCTGGAGCAGGGCGATGGTGTGGCCGGCGAGTTCGGCCTTGGCGGACAGGTAGCGGGAGTTCTCCGTGGTGACGTACACGCCGGTGGGGATCACTTCGGTGATCTCGATGCCGTGGGCGCGCAGTTCGCGGACTTTGTCGGGGTTGTTCGTGAGCAGGCGGATCCGGGTCAGGCCGAGGGCGAGGAGCATCGCGGCGGCCGCCGCGTAGTCGCGCTCGTCGTCGCCGCGGCCGATCATGCGGTTCGCGGTGAAGGTGTCGTGGTCCTGTGCCTGGAGGAGGTAGGTGTCGAGCTTGTTGTAGAGCCCGATGCCGCGGCCCTCCTGGCGCAGGTAGAGCACGGCTCCGCCGTGGTCGGCGATGCGCCGGAGGGCCTCGTCGAGCTGGGGGCCGCAGTCGCAGCGGGCCGAGCCGAGGACGTCGCCGGTCAGGCATTCGCTGTGCAGGCGTACCAGCGGCGGCGCGGCGTCGCCGGGGGCTGCGGGGACGAGGACGGCGAAGTGCTCGCCGGGGTCGGGCAGGTGGTGGAAGGTGATGAGGTCGGCGCTGCGGTCGCGGACGCGTGAGAGCGTGACGGGCACGCGGGCCCGGACCGCAGCGGGGACCGTCCCCGGGACCGTGGTGGGGGCGGCTTCCGTGACGGCTTCCGTGTCGGTTTCCGGTGTCCGGGCCGAGGTCGTCATGCGGCCACCTGCTTGCGGTCCGCGCTCTGCGCGATGTCGTCGATGTGCAGGGTGTGCTGGATGTGGGCGCCGTACTCGTCGACGGCGACGAAGACGATCCGGCCGTCCCACCCGGCCACGGCGACGCGCCCGTCGGCGAGCTGGAGCATGCAGGACAGGCCCTGGGCGAAGCCGGCGAGGACGCGGCCGGAGGCGAGGGTGCCCGCCGAGTCGGCCCAGTCGACCTGCCAGCAGTAGAGGTTGAAGTCGTAGGAGCCGGCGAGGACGGTGGGCTTGGCGGGGTCGCCCAGCAGCGAGACGCACTTGACCGACTCGTCGGAGCCGAGCAGCGTCTGCGGGGCGCCCGCGCTCCAGCCGCCCTCCCGGGTACGGGTGATCCGGCCGACCTTGACGGTGTGGTCGCGGGAGGCGCTGGCGACGACGGAGCCGCCCGGGCCGTGGAGGCCGGCGACCGCGTTGACGAGGTTGCCGTGTTCCCACAGCTTGGTGCGTCCGTGCACGGCGCCGGCCTCGATGGTGCGGTCGGTGGCGGCGGACAGGAAGCCGCCGTCCGGGACGGGGGCCAGGGACTTCACCGATCCGCCGTGCGCCTCGACGCGCTCTTCGAGCCGGAGCGTGGCCGGGTCCAGGACGAGGAACTCGCCGTTGTAGGTGCCCGCGATCAGCCGGCCCCCGTCGAGGGTGAGGGAGGGGATCGGGGCGCCGAGGCGCTCGCTGGAGGTGCGGGTGCCGTCGTGGCGGATGACGTGGCCGGAGTAGGTGCCCGCGTAGATCGTGTCGCCGTCGGTGGCGAGGGACAGGATCGGGCCGTCGGTGAGCTCGATCGGGGTGGCCCGGCTCTGGACGCCGTTCTCGATGCGGACGGCGAACACGGTGCCGGAGTCCCCGCCGATGAGCAGCTCGTCGCCGCGCGCGGCCAGGGCGTTGGGGCCGTGGGTGGCGCGCTCGGGGCCGGACAGCTCGGTGGCGGTGGCCATGTCGTACAGGTGCGGGGCGTTGCGGAAGGAGCCCGCGGCGACCAGGCCCTGGGCGGCGGCGACGGAGCGGGGCCACACGCGGAGGTCGGCGACGGTGTGCAGGCGCTCGCCGGACCGGTCGAACCAGTGCAGGGAGCCGTCGTAGGCGCCGACGACGAACGCGGAGTCGTCCTCGGCCCAGTCGACGGCGCGGGCGGCGGAACTGGACACCTCGACGGTCAGCACGTGCTCCAGCTCGCGGGTGAGCAGGTCGACGCGGCCGTCGTCGCGGGCCACGGCGAGGAGGTCGCCGGCCCGGGACCAGGCGCAGCCCTCGATGGAGGAGTCGTAGTGGCGCTTGCGCGCCGGGCCGGAGCCGGATCCGGGGTCGCTGACGGAGACCAGGCCGTCCTCGCCGACCGTGGCGGCCAGGCCCTCGACGCTGACGGAGACCATCATGCAGTGCGCCTCGTGCGAGCCGACCTCGGTGAGGAAGGTGCCGTCGAGTACGGACCACAGGGTGGCGCGGCCGTCCTCGGAGACGCAGATCAGGCGCTCGCCGTCGGGCAGCCAGGCGACCGAGTTGATGTCGTCGGTGTGCCGGGCCAGGACGTTGACCAGCGTGGCCGGACCCTGCGCGGGGACGCGCCAGATGCCGACCGTCTTGTCGGCGGAGGCCGTCGCGAGGAGGGTGGGGTCGGCGGGGTTCCAGGCCGAGGAGTTGACGAGGCGGCGGTGGCGCAGCGTCGCGGTCTCGGTGGGGCGGGCCGGGTCGGCGGTGCTCCAGACGATCACGGTTCCGTCGTAGGACGAGGTCGCGAGGCGGGAACCGTCCGGGCTGAAGGCCACGTGGGTGATCGGGGCCGAATGTCCGGTCCCCGATTTCGGGATGGAGATGGTGCGCACGCTGTCTCTGTCCTTTGCTTCGGTGTCCGGAAAGGCCGATTTACGAGGTGGGTGTCCAGTTTCCTGTATGCACGCTAATGGCCGCCGGAAAAAGCCGCGAAGCACTGTCCGGCAATGTGGGAAGTCATGCGACCTGATGGATTCGAATTCTTTTGTTTGACATGTTGTTGCAGGTCAGAATGGGTGTGTCCGGGATCGAGTCGGGATGGAAACAGGAACGGTGCGGGAATGGAACGGGAAGAGGTGATGGAGTGAGCGGGATTATTCGACTGCCGCTTGCCCTCTAGTCCTCGCCCCTTGATGCTTCGATGAGAAGAGGACTCAAGGGGCTGAGCTCATGCATGTTGTTCTGTTGGAGACGGCATACGTCAGAGGCTTTGACGTCGTGGCCGACATGGCCGACGACGGGATCGAGGTCACCTTCGTCACCGAGCGCCTGGACGCCTACCGGGCCAATGCCGGGTTCGAGCTGCTCGAACGCGCGGCGCGGGTGGTGGAGGTGCCGGACCTGGCCGGCGGCCGCGACCTGGCCGCCCGGTTGCGGGGACGGCTCGGCCCCAACCCGGTCGGCGGCGTGATCTGCCGTGACGAGAACCTCCTGCACGGCGCGGCGCTGTTCGCCCGGGAGCTGGGCCTGCCCCACGAGTCACCGGAGGCGGCGCGGCTGCTCGGCGACAAGTCCGCCGTACGGGAGCGGCTCGGGAAGGCCGGGATCGGCAGCCTGCGCTGGCGCCGGGCGGTCACCGAGGAGGAAGGACTGGCGGCGGTCGACGAGATCGGGCTGCCGTGCGTGATCAAGCCGACGTCCGGCCGGTACTCGGTCGGGGTCACCGTGGCGTGGACCCGCGAGCAGGCCGCCGCCGGGCTGGCCGAGGTGCTGGGGGTCGCGCGCGACGGGAGCGCGGAAGAGGCCGCGAACGGGAACGCAGACGGGAACGGGAACGGGCACGCAGACGGGGGCGGCGCCGGGGACGGCGGCGAGCGGCCCGCCGCGCTCGTCGAGGAGTACGCCGTCGGACGCCACGTCAGCGCCGAACTGCTCGTCCAGGACGGGCGCGTGGTCTTCTACGGCTTCGCCGAGCGCGTCCCGTCGGCGCCCGGCACCACGGCCGAGCTGGGCGGGCACTTCCCGGCCCGCTTCCCGGGCATGGGCGCCGCACGGCGGTTCGTCCTGGACACGGTCGAGGCGCTGGGCGTCCGGGCGAGCGCGCTCCACGTGGAGCTGTTCCTCACGCCGACCGGCCCGGAGCTGATCGAGGTCAACGGCCGGATCGCGGGGCACGTGGTGACCCGCCAGATGTCGCTGGCCCTGGACCGGTCGATCGCCCGGGACCTGGTCGCGCTCGCCACCGGCGCCCCCGTCGAGGACGCGGCCCCGCCGGTGGCCACCGTGGCCCTGCGCGCCCTGTGGAGCCCGGTCGAGGGGATCGTGCGCGGCACGGTTCCCGGGCCCCGGGAGCTGCCGGTCGGAGTGGTCGACTGCGAGGTGACCGTCGGGCCCGGCGACCGGGTGCCGGCGCTGGGGACCAACCACGACCGGTTCGGGTACCTGATGGTGCGCGGCGCCGACGCGGCGACGGCCGGCCGGATCGCCGCGGAAGCCGCGGCCCAGGTGCGGGAGTCGCTGCGCATCGAGCCGGTCGCCCCCGCGCGGCCGGAGGACGGGCGGGAGCGGCCGGAGCCCGGTTCCGCGGGCGGTGAGCACGTGGTGCTGCTGCTGGACGCGGGCGATCCGGTCGAGCGGATCGTGGCCGCGGCCGGTGCGGTGACCGCGCGGCTGACCGTACTGCGGCGTGACGAGCTCACCTTCGACGCGGTGCGCGAGCGGTTCCTCGCGGCGCACGCGGGCGTGCCGGTGGCCGCGGTCCTGTCCTGGTCGGGGGCGTACGAACGGGAGGCGCGGGAACTGCGTGCGCTGGCCGCCGGAGCCGCCCGCCCCGGCGCGGTGGGGAGCGAGGAGCTCGGTGAGCTCGACGGGCTGCTGGAGGAGCTCGCCTTCGTCAGCGACCCCGTGCACACCGTGCTGGCCGTCGCGGCCCCCGGAGGGCGGGTGGACGTGCTCGCCGCGATCGACGAGAGCGGCGACCAGGCCGCCGAGGACGGCAGCACCGAGCGGCGCCTGGTCGCGGGCCCGGTGCCTGCGCGGCTGGTGGCGCGTACCGAGGAGGCCGTGCGCGACGCCGGGACCGAGGGGCCCGCCCGCGTCGTGTTCGGGGCCCGCAACACGCGTCCGCTGGTCCTGCCCGGATTCGACCGGCAGGTCCTCGACCTCTACGACGCCGCCCACCGGCGGAGCCTGGTGACGGCCGCCGCCGAGAGCGCCCTGGGCCGGCCGGTGCGCGCCGCCCTGCCCGACGCCGGGCGGGTGGCCGTTCAGCGTCACGTCCTGTCCGGGCCGGGTCGCTTCCGGGTGGTCGCCGCGACCGACGCCGAGGAGCTGTACGACTGGCCCGAGCTGACGTCCGTACGGACCCCGCTCGACCGTGCGGGCGTCCACAGCGGGCCGGTCGTCCGCCTGGAGTACACCGTGGCCGCGCCGGACACGGTCCGCGCCGAGCAGGCGGTGGCCCGGATCGAGCGCTCACTGCTGTGGAAGACCGAGCCGGCCGACCGTACGCACGTCCTGCTGCTGGACCGCATCGGCCCCCGGGTGTGGACCCGCGACGACGGCTCGCCGCTGCTGGACCCGGACCGCTTCCGCCTCAGCGTGCTGAGCTCGGCCGCGGGCAACACCACCGGCAGCGCCGCCGACTTCGCGGCCCGGACCGACGTGTTCGATCCGGACGGGGTACGGGCCCTGGCGGGCGCGGTGCACGCGCTGCACCCGGTGGACCGGATCGCCACCGTCTCCGAGCGGCTGCTGGAGCCGGCCGCGGAGCTGCGCGCCCGGCTGGGCACGCCGGGCAGTGACCCGGCCACCGCGCGCAAGTTCGTGGACAAGGCGGTGATGAAGCGCATCGCCCGGCGGGCGGGCATCCCCACCGCCGAGGGGCACCTGATCCACACCCCGGAGGACGTCACCGACCTGTTCGCCCGGCACGGCCGGGTCGTGGTCAAGCCGCGGGACGGTTCGGGCTCGTACGGGGTGTCGGTGCTCACCCACGCCCGGCAGGTCGAGCGGTGGGTGCGCGAGGAGTTCACCCCCGGCAGCCACCTGTGCGAGGGGTTCGTGGCGGGGGACATGTGCCACATCGACGCCGTCGTCTACGAGGGCGAGGTGATCTGGGACGTCTCCCGGTACGTGAGCGACACCCTGGCCGTCTCCCGGGTGGAGCCGCTGTCCTCGATCACGGTCGCCGACCCCGCCGTGCGCGCGGCCGCCCGCGGGCTGCTCGGCCAGGTGGTCGACGCCTGGCAGGTCACCGCCGGGGTGCTGCACCTGGAGGCCTTCCTGGACGAGTCCGGCTCCTTCACCTTCTGCGAGGTGGCAGGACGCCCGGGTGGCGCGGGGATCCGCGAGGCCTTCCTCGCCACCACCGGGGTCGACCTCTTCCACGCCAAGATCCTCACCGACGTGGGGCTGGACCCGAGGGCCGGCCGGGTCGCGCCGGTGGGCTCGTACGCGGGCTGGACCGTGCACTTCACGGTCGGCGGGATGCTACTGGACTTCGACGACTCGGCGGTGGCGCAGGACGCGTACTACCGGAACGTGCCGTACCGGATCGGCGACGTGGTTCCCCCGCAGCCGTTCTCGGGGACGGGCGCGTGCACGCACGTCTTCGTCCACGACTCGCACGAGGAGGTGTGCCGGCTGGTCTCGAGCGCCGAGCACGACGTGCGCCTGGTGATCGGGCTGGAGCCGGGGCCGGGGTCCGCGGGGGCCGGGCGGTGATACTCGGCATCCTCGGCAGCGCCTCCGTGGACTCGGTCTCGCGCCGGGTCCTGGAGGTGGCAGCCCAGCGGATCAGGGCGGCCGGAGCCGCGTACGAACTCCTCGACCTGAGCGTGGAGTTCCCCGGCCGGCACCGGATCGAGGACTACGACGACCCGCCCCCGCACAGCCAGACGGCGGCGATCCGCGCCCGCATCGCCGGATCGGGCGGCGTCGTCCTGGCCACGCCGGTCTACCACGGCTCGTACAGCGGGCTGCTCAAGAACGCCCTGGACCACCTGACCGGCGACGCGCTGGCCGACCGGCCCGCGGGGCTGATCGCCGCGGGCGGCGGCCCGCGGGGCGCGGGCACCGCCTGCGACCAGATGCGGGCGGTGGTCCGGGCGCTCGGCGGCTGGGCCGTGCCCACCCACATCGCCTCCGCCCGCGGGGACTTCACGCCGGGGATCCCGCTGGAGGAGCTGCACATACGGATGGACCGGATGGTGGGCGAGCTGCTCTCCTTCCGCTCCGCCCGCCGGGTGCCGACGCCCCTCGTCAGCCACTGACGACGTCGGCCCGCGACGCCCGGCCCCCGCGACCCCCGGCCCCCGTTCCCCCGGCCCCCGTTCCCCCGGTCCCGACCCCTCGACCCCCACCCCCCGATCCCGACCCGATCCCGAATCCAGCGAAGCGAAGCCCGTCACCTGAAAGGACGCGCCATGCCCCCCCGCTCCGCCCGCCCGTCCGCCGCCCCCGAGGACCAGCCGCACGTGCTGCTGATCTCGGGCATCGGCGGCCACCCGCCCGCCGCGGCGCTCGACTCCCTCTCCCGGATCGGCCCCGCGGTGTCCGTCGTGCACATCGCGGCCTGGGGCGACCCCGAACCGGTCCGCGCCGACTGGGCCGCCCGCGGCCTGCGGGGAGAGTTCCTGACCGCGGCCGACCTCGACGACGCGGTCGCCGTGGGCCTCGCCCTCCACGAGCGGTACCCGCTGTCGGGGGTCGTCACCTACTCGGAGCTGCTGCTGCGCCCGCAGGCGGAGCTCGCCGAACGCCTCGGGCTGCCGGGCAACACCCCCGAGGCGGTGGGCATCGCCCAGTCCAAGTCCCGGCAGCGGCAGGTCTTCGCCGAACACGGCGTGCCCTCACCGCGGTTCGCGGAGATCCGCGCGGAGGCGGACCTGGCGGGGGCGGCCCGGGACATCGGCCTGCCGGCCGTCTTCAAACCCTCGCTCGGCGCCGGCAGCCAGAGCGTGCGGCTGGTCCGCACGTACGAGGAGCTCCTGGCGGCCTACCGCGACGGCCGGGCCACCGTCTCGGCCTTCCTGCAGAGCGAGGACGTCTTCCTGCTGGAGGAACGCCTCGAACTGGAGGCGGACGGAGACAGCGGCTGGGCCGCTTACTGCAGCGTCGAATCGCTGCTCGCGGCCGGGGAGCGGCACCACCTGGCCGTCTCCGACCGCATCGAGCTGCGCCACGGCTACGCCGAGGAGGGCGCGTCGATGCCGTCGAGGCTCGACCCCGCCGTCCAGGCGGCCGCCGTCGACTGCGCGGACCGGGCGATCCGGGCCATCGGGCTGACCACCGGGGCCGTGCACACGGAGATCGCGCTGACCCCGCTGGGGCCGCGCGTCATCGAGGTCAACGCCCGCGCGGGCGGCCCGATGCCGGTCATGTTCGAGGTCGGCGCCGGATACGACTACGCCGAGCAGATCGGCCGCAGCGCGCTGGGCCTCGCGCCCGGCGCGGTGCCGGAGTTCGGGCGGACGGCGCTGATGAGGATGGTGCCCATCCCGGCGGGGGAATGGCTGGTGACCGCGCAGACCCCGGTACCGGAGCTGTTGGCGGCTTTCCCCGAACTGGTCTACGTACGGCCGCGGTTCGGGCCGGGCCAGTCGGTGAGCCGGGACCGGACCCTGCACCTGGCGACGTTCATGCTCGGCGCGCCCTCGCCCGCCGCGGCCCTGGAGCTCGCCGACCGCGTCGAGCGGGCCCTCGGCATCGAACTCGCGGAGGCCGCCGCGCGGCCCGAGCCCGCCCTGGCCCGGGCCACGTAGCCGTGGACGCAGACGCCCACCCCCGCCCGACTCCGCAATCCCGCCTACTCATGACGTGGGGATCGCTCCGATGAAGAAACGCATCTACGCCACTGGACTCTCCGACGCCGTCGGACTGGGGATGTACCTGTCCCTGTCCGTCCTCTTCTTCCACAAGGCCGTGGACCTGCCCAACACCGAGATCGGGCTGGTCCTCGGCATCGCCGGCATCACCTCCCTGCTGGGCGCCATGCCCATCGCGCGGGCCGCCGAGCGCTTCGGCACCCGTACCGTGCTGACCGTCCTGTTCCTGGTCCGCGCCGCCGCCTTCCTGGCGCTGGCCGCGTCCTCCTCCTTCATCGCCGCCCTGCTCGCCTCGGCGGTCGCCGGGGTGCTGAGCCGGGGCATCAGCCCGCTGATCGAGTCGGGCCTGATCGCCCGGGCGAGCAACGAGGAGGCGGTCGGGGCGCTCGCCCGGCTCCGGTCGCTGCGCAACGCCGGGATGGCGGCGGGAGCGCTGCCCTCCGGGGCGGCGATCGCGATCGACGAGGCCTGGGCCTACCGGGCGGTGATGGTGCTCTCCGCCGTCCTGTTCATCGGCTGCGCCGCCGTCTGCCGGACCTTCGGTGAAGGCGGCCGCCCTGCCGGGGCCGGGCAGGGCGGGCCCTCACGCGGCAGCGTCCTGCGCGACAGGGCCTTCCTCCGCATCACCGCCCTGTACGGGGCCCTGACCATGTCGGCGCTCATCCTGGGACTCGGCGTCCCGCTGTGGGTGGTCCAGCAGACGCAGGCCCCCGCCTGGACCGTGACCCTGGTCCAGGTCCTCAACACCGCCGTCGTCGTCCTGCTCCAGGTCCGGATCAGCAAGGGGTCCGAGGACTTCCGCACCGCCCGCAGGATGATGCGGCGCGGCGGGCTGCTGTCGGCTCTGGCAGCGGGGATCGTACCGCTGACGACGTTCGGCGGGGCGGGCACGAACCTGGCTCTGGTGGTCGCAGCCGCCCTGCTCTTCTCCCTCGGGGAGCTGTACATCGTGTCCGGCACCACCGGCGCCGCCCTGCTGCACATCCCCGAGGGCCGCAAGACCGGCTACCTCGCCGCCTTCAACCTCGGGTTCGCCGTCACCACCGTGGTCGGACCCCCCCTCATCACCACCTCCGTCGGCTTGGGCGGCTGGGCCTGGCTGGGCTGGGCCGTCTACTTCACCACCGCCGGCCTGGTCGCGATGCGGATCCCGCAGCCGGCCCCGGCCGCCGGGAAGGCGCCGCAGACCGCGGGAGCCGCCGCGTGACGCGGGCCGAGGGAGCATGGGAGCGGGCCCCGAACATCCCTCTTTGCGCGGCTTACCGTCATCCTCGGACGACACGCCTCAGCCCATCTGCCGCTGCGGCCGGTTCGCCGACGGAGTGCCGGAGGAAGCCTCGGCCCGAGTGCGGCCAGCGGCGTGGTCGGCGCCGATCGAGACGCTGTGGGCGGCCGAAGCGAGCGTGAGGTGGCGGTGCCAGCCCTTGAAGGAGCGGCCCGCGAAATCGCGCAGCCCGGCCCGTTCGCCGGTGGTGGCGCTGTCGAACGCCGTCCGCCGGCTGAGCTTGGCCAGTCGCATCAGCCCGTCGAGCGAGGTGGTGGTGAGGTCCGTGAGCCACAGCTCGCTGGGCGGGCCGTTGCGGTTGGTCCACTCGCCCATCAGGAGCCATTGCTGCGGACCGGCGGGCGAGCGGCGCGGCTGCGGCAGCTCGACGCGTATGCCCGCGACCAGGGTGCTGCGGACGACGGGCGTCCCCGAGGAGGGGTCCAGCCATTCGACGGGCCGGCGCAGTCCGCGTACGTGCTGGAGCATGTCGGACACCGGTATGGGGCCGGCACCGTACCCGGGCATCGCCGTGTCGGCGACCCGCAGCTGGTCCATGGCCCGCATCCGGGCCATGACGGGAACTCCCGCCGAGTGGAAGCGGCTCAGCACGGCGCTGCTGACGAAGTCACGGGAGGGCAGCACCACCGGGCGGCGTTCCACCCCGCCCCAGCCGAGGACTTCGAGGGCGGAAGCCGTGGCGCACTCGCCCGGCGACTCCTCGTCGACCCAGTCCGGGATGTCCGCCCGGCGGCGCTTCTCCTCGTCCTGCAACCAGGAAGGGGAGAGGTACAGGCGCCAGTTGACCGGCGCGCTCATCGCCTCCGAGGCCATCCACAGGCCGAAGGAGTGCTGGCCGTGCACGGAGTGCCCCAGCTCCGGGACGAACCGGCGGTCTATTCCCGCCGACTGCTCGCCGGCCTTCTGGATCGGCATGGACTGGACGACCCAGGCCTTGGGCTGCACCGTCTGTTCCGCGTACCGGGCGAGCGCGGCGCGCATCGGGGCCCAGTTCCAGGTGGATTCGCTGATGAAGTGGTGCAGCGACTGCTCGGTGCCCGCTCCGCCGACGACTCCGGCCATGTTGCGGATGGACTTGCGCCCTTCCGCGTAGAGCAGTCCGCGCAGGTACTGCTCGCCGCGGGCACGCTGGTCGCTGCGGCGCAGCGACATGAACAGTTGGGGTGAGAGCTCGGAGATCATCGCTTCGACGATCTGCGCTCTGTGGTCCGCCGTCGTGGTCGGCGGTATGACGGGGGGTGAGTGGGGATCCTGTGCCGGAGGGGTGGCTACAGGTGCTTGGTAGGCGCTGTGCGCGGCGGCAGGCCGGGTGCCGGAATGGTTCGCCGCGCGCCGCACGGTCCGCCGGCTGGCGCCGAGGCCGAAAGTCTTCATCGCTGCTCCTGAGTCCGAGTCAGGACGCAACTGTCCGAGGTGCCGTTCCCGCTTCGTTCCCTCTTCGCTACCGCTTCCCCCCGTAAGCTCTTAGGATCCTGCTGAAGGCTCTTCAGCTGGGGGCATTGAGGGGGATGGGCAAGGAGGCCATGGCTAATTCGGTAGAAAGCCAGGTGCGTTTCAATATTCTCGGACCGCTTGAAGGGTGGACGGCGGGACACCGGTTAAAGCTCGGCGGGCAAATTCACGAACGAGTTCTTGCCACTCTGCTGCTCGAACCGGGAAATATTGTCCCGGTTGTCCGTCTTGTGGAGGCGGTGTGGGATGAGGAACCGCCGGTAACCGCCTCGCACCAGGTGCGTAAGGCCGTCGCCGACCTGCGGCGCAGGATCCCGGGGGGTGGGAACCTGATCGTCACGGACGGTCCGGGCTACCGGGTCCAGGTGACGCGCGATCAGCTCGACCTGCTCCTCTTCAACGGGCACATCCGCGAGGCACGGCACGCCGCCTCCGGGGACCGCCCCGAAGCCGCGGCCGACGAACTGCGCGCCGCCCTGGCCCTGTGGCGCGGCCCCGTGATGTCGGGCGCCGGCGGCTCGGTGGTCGAGGCCGCGGGCGCCGTACTGGAGGAACGCCGGCTGGGCGCCGCCGAGCAGCTCTTCGAGCTGCGCCTGGCACTGGGCGAGGCCGGGGAGCTCATCGGCGACCTGCGCACCCTCATCGCGCAGCACCCGCTGCGGGAGTCGCTGCGCGGCCACCTGATCCTGGCGCTGTACCGCTCCGGGCGCCAGGCGGAGGCGCTCGCCGAGTACGCCAAGGTGCGCGAACTGCTCGTCGAGGAACTCGGCATAGACCCCAGCGCGCAGCTCACCAAGATGTACGAGGACATCCTGCGGGCCTCTCCCGATCTCGACGGTCCGGCCCGGCCGGTCGCCGTGGCCGCCCCGGCCGCGTCCGGGTCCTCGGAGGAAGGGGCCGCGGAGGGCCGGCGCTCCGCGCCGTCCGGCGCCGGGAGCCACCGCTTCCCGACCCTCGCCTCGCTGCACGGCGCTCCGTGCACCCTGCCGCCCGGCGTTCCCGACTTCACCGGTCGCGAACGAGAGCTGGCCGAGGTGCTGGAGGCTTGCCGGCGGGACGCGGGGGAAGGGCCCCAGGTCGTCGCGATCGACGGCATGGGCGGCTGTGGCAAGACCTCGCTGGCGGTGAGGGCGGCCTACCAGCTGGCCGAGGAGTACCCGGACGGCCAGCTCTACGCCGACCTGCGCGGCTTCACCCCCGGTGAGAAGCCGCAGCGGCCGGCCGCGACCCTCGCCGGCCTGCTGCGCACCCTCGGGGTGGCCGCGGACAGCATCCCCGACGACGAGGCGGGTCTGATCGGCCTGTGGCGGGCCACCCTGGCGGGCCGCCGCCTGCTGTTCCTGTTCGACAACGCCCTGGACGCCGGGCAGGTGCTGCCCCTGCTCCCGTCCTCGACCGAGTGCCTGGTGCTGGTCACCAGCCGCGCCCGGCTGCTCGATCTGGACGGCGCGGACTGGATCTCGCTGGGGGTGATGGAGCGGGAGGAGAGCCGGGTGATGCTCACCGAGCTCCTCGGCGACGACCGGGTGGCCAGGGAGCCGGAGGCCGCCGCCGAACTCGCCGATCTGTGCGGCCACCTGCCGCTGGCCCTGCGGCTGGCGGTGGCCCGGCTGCGCAACCGTCCGCGATGGACGGTGCGCTACCTGGTCGAACGGCTGGAGGACGAGACCCGCCGGCTGGACGAGCTGAGCGCGGGCGAGCGCAGTGTGGCCGCCACGCTCAGCCTGTCGTACAAGGCGTTGGAGGAGGAGCTCCAGGCCGCCTTCTGCCTGCTGGGCCTGCATCCGGGCGCGGAGGTGGACGTCTACTCGGCCGCGGCCCTGCTGAGGACCGGGGTCCGGGACGCGGAGGACATGCTGGAGGACCTCCTCGACATGCACCTGCTCGTGCAGAACGACCCGGGGATGTACGCCTTCCACGACCTGGTGCGCACGTACGCGCTCTCGCTCGGCGAGGGCAGGAGCGGTCGCGAGGCCCGGGAGGCCGACGGCCGGCTGCTCGGTTACTACACGTCGGCGACCGAGGCGGCCTGCGCCCTGCTGTTCCCCACCCGCCGCAGCATGGACGTGGACGCGCCGGACACCGCGTACGCGCTGCCGCCGATGCGCCGTGAGGACCGCACCCTGGAGTGGTTCGACCGGGAGGTCGCGGGCATCCAGACCCTCCTGGCCCGGGGCGGCCACGAGGGGACCCCGCAGCTGGTGTTCGCCCTGGCCCGCAACGCGTCCTTCCACCTGAACCTCCGCGGACGGTTCGCGGAGTTCGAATCGGTGAGCCGGGCGGGCCTGACCGCCACGCGCGGCATGGGCGATCCCCTGCTCATCTGCCAGACGCTCAACAACCTCGGGGTGGCGCGCTGGAGACTCGGCCGCTTCACCGAGGCGGTGGAGGCCGGGGAAGAGGCGCTCGACTGGGCACGGAAGGCCGGTGGCCCGGACGACCAGGCGGTCTCCCTGGGGCTGCTCGGGCTCGCGCACTACGCGCTGGGCAATCTGGCGAGCTCGTACGACTACACGACGGAGGCGGTAAGGGCGTTCCAGAAGGGGGAGGGCGCCGGTCTGGTGCAGCAACAGGCGGAGGACCTCAACACGCTCGGCACCGTGTGCCTGGCGCTCGGCCGTCACGACGAGGCGGCCGATGCCGTGCGCAGGGTGATCGAGATCTGCCGGGCCTATCCCTCCCCGGGGGTGGAGGTCACCGCGTGGACGAGCCTGGCTCTGGCCCACATAGGGAAGGGCGACTTCGAGGCCGCCCACGACAGCGTGACGCGGTCGTGGGCGCTGAGCGCCACCGCCATGGAAGAGAACATGGTCCTCGCACTCGCCGTCTCCTCCGACGTGAGCGACCGGCTCGGAGACGTCCGCCGGGCGCAGGAGCACGAGGAGCGGGCCCTGGAGCTGATCAGCCCGAGGACCTCGACGCAGCGGCGCTCCCGGGTGGACAACCTCCTGGCGCTCAAGCACGGCCGCAACGGCCGCCACGAAGAGGCCCTGCGTCTGCACGAGCGGGCACTGGAGATGGCTGAGGTGATGGGATACCGCGTCGAGATGGCGCACGCGCTGGACGGGATGGCGGCCGCAGCCGAGCGGCTCGCCCAGCCGGCTGCGGGCGAGTACCGGGAGCGCGCCGACATGCTCTTCGAGGCCATGGGGGTGCCGCCTGAGGGGCGCCGCACCATCTGATCGCAGTTTCCGGCGCGCGGTGGCCACCGCGCGCCGGCACGGAAAAGCAGTGGGCCCCGTCCGGTGTCGGACGGGGCCCACTGCGTGCGCGGGGGGCGGGTCAGATGCCCTTCGGGGGAACCGGGGGGTTGGTCGGGGCGACGCCCGGCCCCTTGTCCTCGGCCAGCACGGAGTGCCCCCCCTTCGTGCCGTTGGCCTGGTGGTCCTGCTCGACCGCCGCACCCAGGCCGAGGGTGAGGACGAGGGCGAAGATACCGACCAGACCAGCGAACTTGCCGCGCATTTCGTTCCCCTTGTTTGTTGTGAAATCCCGTGTCGCTTTCGACGTGACAGAGATTCGCAACGGGGCTTCCTGCTCCAGTCCCTCTCCGTTCCCGCTTGAGCGGGGGGTGGTAAGGGAACGGAACAGGAACGGGCAGTCTAACGAGAAAACCGGGGGGCTATCCGGTATTTGGTTGGCCGAATATCGACGTTCGGTTATCGGTGGATTGCCGGTCAGGAAAAGGAGAGTCGGAGTTCCGCTTCGAGTCGTCCCAGATCCCGTGCATGGCCGTGAGCCGCTATATGACCGTCCGGCCGGATCAAGTAGTACCCCGCGGAGCGACATCCGGCCTGCGCGGCGGCGTCGCGGCGACGTATGGTCACCTGTCGCAACAGTGGCCATTGCGCCACGATGTGGCCCAATTCCTCCTCCCAGGCCCTGTTCCCGTCCGGGACGACCGCCAGATTCCAGCCGTGCGGATCCGCGGCCGGTCCGGAGATTCCGTACGCGAGTGCCAGATGGCGCGGGAAGACCGCTCCGACCTCCAGCGCGCCGGGCAGCGAGCGCCGCACGCGGCAGCCCGTCCAGCCCGAGGGCTGCTGGGTGTCGCGGGTCGGCGGGTACGAGAGCCGGCGGCCCGCCATCACGGGGGCGTAGAACTCCGAGACGATCCCGGTCCGGTCGAGGAGCCGGAACGCCGCGTCGCGCGCAGCCACCGAGGCCTTGGACTTGAACAGCCAGGCCCTGGTCTGGAAGTCGGTGTCGCGCACGAGCTGCCGGGTGACCTCCGCCCGCTCTTCTCCGTAAGAGGAGAGCAGGGAGGAGGGGGACTCGCCCCGGATCACCGAGGCCAGCTTCCAGGCGAGGTTGTGGGCGTCCTGGAGGCCGTTGTTCATGCCCTGCCCGCCGGCCGGGCTGTGGACGTGGGCGGCGTCGCCCGCGAGGAAGACCCGGCCGCGCTGGAACTCGCTCGCCCGCCGGGCGTGAACCCGGAACACGGCCTTCCAAACCGCCTCCTTGATCCGAACGCCGCGCGGCCCGCGCTCGTCGATGACGGCCTGCATCATCGGGACGTCGACCTCGCCGCCGCCCTGGGGCATCACCGACAGGAACCGGTAGATCCCGCCCGGGATGGGCACGATCACCAGTGCACCGTTCGCGGACTGGTAGAAGTGGCACTCGTCCGGCGGTAGATACCCATCGATGCGGGCATCGATGAGTGCGAACGCCATCTCGTACGTCGATCCCTCGAATCCGACGCCGAGTTGGCCCCGGACGGCGCTGCCGGCGCCGTCCGCGCCGACGACGAACGGCACCCGCAGCCGCTGCAGCCCCTCGGGGGTCTCCAGCACCGCCGTCACGCCGTCGGTGGCCTCGATCCGGCCGGAGTAGTCCAGACCGTCCAGGGCCAGCAGCCGCACCCCGCGCTCGATCTTGCCGCCGAGTGCCTGCAGCCGCTCGGTGAGCAGCCGCTCGGTGACGTGCTGGGGCAGGGTGCGGCACGCCAGGTCGTCCGAGAACCCGAAGGAGGCCAGCGGGCGCCGTTCGGAGAAGTAGCTCAGCGTGTTGATCCGTACGGACTCCTCGTCGACCACGCCGCCCAGACCGGTGTCCTCGAGGATGTCGAGGGCGCGCGGCCAGACGGACAGGGCCTTGGGGGTCAGCATGGGTTCGACGGCACGGTCGATCACGCGGACCCGGATGCCGCGCCGCAGCAGTTCGACGGCGGTCAGCAGGCCGGTGGGGCCGGCCCCGACCACCAGGACGTCCAGGTCGGACGCCCCGGCGGCGGCGGGTGCCGCTGCGCTCTCTCTCGTGGGCCGGCTCTCGCCGGTTATCAGGTCAGCCATGGCCTCTGGGACTCTCTCAGTCGGTGCGGACGCCGGTGGTGATGGAGTTCTCCGGCTCGGTGGGCAGGCGGTCGAGGCTGATGCCGAAGTGCGTCTTGTACGCGGCGATGACCTCGGCGTCGTCCTGGAGGACGGTCTTCGAGCGCTGGTCGCCGTCGACGACGTTCAGGTGGCGGCCCTTGAGGGTCACCAGACCGTTCTCGGTGCGGATGGAGCAGAACAGGGCCTGCATGAAGGAGGAGTCGGGCGCCGTGCGGTACCACCACAGCGACGGGGCGTAGTCCTCGATGCGGACCGGGGTCTCGACGACCTGGTACAGCGGGCGGCCGCCGAGCCACAGGTCGACGGTGCCGGGCTTGTCCTCGACGTCCTTGAGCTGGTACTCGCCGTGCGGGTCGCTCTGGACCTCGCGGCTGTTCCAGTCGAGCGGGAAACGGCTGTTGCGGCCGAAGCCGGTGTCGACGAGGTACGCGTTCTCGCCGATGGTCACCTTGAGGGCGAGGTGGCCGAGGAACGGGCCCACGCCCTCCGGCCGGTGCACGCGGCCCGGCAGGATGTCGACCTCGTAGCCCAGGGCCTCCAGCACGAAGCCGAGCGCCGGGTTGACCTCGTAGCAGCCGCCGCCGCGGCTGTCGATCGCGACCTTGTCCACGGACCGCTTGTCCATGTGGATCTCGCGGCCTTCGAGGTGGTAGTCGAGGTTCTCGAACGGGACGGACAGCACGGCGCGTTCGGCCAGGTGGCGCAGTCCGGCGAGGTCGGGCTGCGCGGGGCGGCTCGCGCCGATCCGGGTGAGGTAGGCGTCGACCCGGGCGTCGTCGATCGGGGTTGCGTCCAGCATGGAATCTCCTTGAAGGGTGTCGCCCCCGGGGGCAGGCGAGGGCGGGGAGGGAGGGGCCCGCGGGAGGTGGGCTACCAGCGGATGAGCGACAGACCCAGGGCCATGCCGCCGCCGAAGCCCGCGAGCAGGACCAGGTCGCCTTCGGCCAGCCGGCCGGAGCGGGCCGCGCGGTCGAGGGTGATCGGGACGGAGGCGGAGCCGGTGTTCCCGTACCTCTCGTAGGTCGTCCAGGTGCGTTCGGTACCCACGCCGATTTCCTCGGAAAGGTTTTCCAGCATGCGTCCGTTGGCCTGGTGCGGAACGAAATGCGAGATGTCCGCAGGGGTGAGGCCGCGTTCCGAAAGGAACGCGTCGATGGCGGGCGGGACATTCTCGGCGACGAAATCGCGGACGCCCCGGCCGTTCATGGTGAAGTACTGAAGCCCCTCGGCGAGGGTTTCGGCGGTCGCCGGAATACGGCTGCCACCGCCGGGGACCTCGATGAGATGACGGTCGGCCGCATAACTGGCCAGCCGGTTCGCCAGGACGCCGCGCCCTTCGCCGGCCACCGGGCCGAGTACGACGGCGCCGGCGCCGTCACCGAACAGGATGGTGGTGCGCCGGTCCTCGCGGTTGAGGATCCGGGAGTACACGTCGGCGCCGATGACCAGGGCGTAGCCCTCGCCGGTGGCGGACGCGAGCATGCCCTGCGCCGTGGCCAGCGCGAACAGGAAGCCCGTGCAGACGCCGTTGACGTCGAAGGCGGCGGTGCCCTGGTCGGCGCCGAGCTCGTCGGCGACCACGGCCGCCGTCGGCGGCTGGGGCTGGTCCGGGGTGGAGGTGGCCACCACGATGAAGGACAGCTGCCGGGCGCGGATCCCGGCGCTCTCCAGTGCCGCCCGTCCCGCGATCACCGCGAGATCGGATGTTGCTTCATCGGGCTTCGCCCAACGCCGCTCGCGTATTCCCGTCTTGCCGAGTATCCATTCGTGATCGACTCCGGCCGGCGCTCCGACTTCTTCGTTGGATACGACATGAGCCGGTACGTACGACCCCGTACCGAGCACGCCCACCGAAAAAGCATTGCGCGCACCGTGATTTCCCGTCGTGATCATTTCTACGACTCCTCAACACTGCGTGAAACTTATGGTTCCGTCCCCGGGAAAAGCCGACAACGGCATCCGTGGGACCTTGTCAGGTACGGGGTCGCGGGGCGGTCCGGGCGGGCCGGACCGCCCCGCGCCGCGTCAGGCGGCGAGCATCCGCGCGGTCAGCGAGGCCAGGAGGTCCCCGGTGATGCGCGGCCCGTTCTGGGTCAGCACCGATTCGGCGTGGAACTGCATCGAGGCGAAGTGCGGGCCGCGCAGCGCGTGCACCTCCCCCGTCTGCGGATCGCGGCTGATGTCCACGAGCCCGACACCGGGGATCACGGCCGAGTCGACCAGGGAACGGGCGGCGAAGGTGTTGTAGAAACCGACCCGTTCGGGCCTGCCGAAGAAGTCGATCTCCTTCTGCACGCCCTGGTTGGGTTCGTCGCGGCGGACCAGGTCGAAGCCGAGCGCCGTGGACAGCACTTGGTGGCTGAGGCAGACGGCCAGGAAGGGCCGCCGCTCGTCCAGCAGGTTCCGTACCGCCGCGCGCAGATGGGCGATCTTGGGGTGGGAGCCGTCCCGGGGGTCGCCCGGGCCGGGGCCCATCACCACCAGGTCGTGCCCGTCGAAGGAGTACGACTCGTCGTACCGGCGGATCGTCACGTCCAGCCCGATCGAGTCCAGTTGGCGGGCGATCATCGCCGTGAACGTGTCCTCGGCGTCGATCACCAGGACGCTCCGGCCGGCCAGCTCCGGATCGACGGCCGCACGGTCCTGGTCCTCCTTGAGCCAGTAGCCGGCGATCGTGCGGTTGCGGTCCTCCAGTGCCGCGCGGACGGTGGGGTGGGAGGCGAACCGGGTCTTGCCCGCCCCCGATTCGAGGGCCGCGAGCAGCCCGGCCGCCTTGGCCGCGGTCTCGGCCACCTCCGACCAGGGGTCGGAGTGGCGCACCAGGGTGGCGCCGACCCCGATGCGGACCTCGCCGCCGGCGCCGATGTCGGCCGTGCGGATCAGGATCGAGGAGTCCAGCGCGTCCCCGCCCTGCTCGTCGCGGCCGATCAGGGCCAGCACGCCGCTGTAGTAACCACGGCCCTGGGGCTCGTACTTGGCGATCACCTGGGCGGCGCTCTCCAGCGGGCTGCCGGTGACGGTCGGGGCGAACAGGGTCTCGCGCAGGATCTCCTCCGGGGGCCGCGTGCTGCGGCCCTCGATGAAGTACTCGGTGTGGGCGAGGCGGGCCATCTCCTTGAGGTACGGACCGTCGACGCGGGCACCGCCCTCGCAGATCCGGGCCATCATCTTCAGTTCCTCGTCCACCACCATGTAGAGCTCGTCGACCTCCTTGGTGTCGGCGAGGAAGTCCATCACCTCCGGCAGCGAGGGCCCGGCCGCCGGATAGCGGTACGTGCCGCTGATCGGGTTCATGACGGCGGTGCCCTGGCGCAGGCTGACGTGCCGCTCGGGACTGGCGCCGACGAGGGTGCGCTCGCCGGTGTGCACGACGAAGGTCCAGTACGCGCCCGACTCCCTTTCCAGCAGCCGCCGGAAGAGGGTCAGCGCGTGCCCGGTGGAGTACGCGCGGATCCCGGTGGTCCAGGAGCGCTTGAGGACGAAGTTGGCGCCCGCGCCCTCGCCGATCTCGTCGGAGATCACCCGGCGCACGGTGTCCGCGTACTCCTCGTCGGAGACGTCGAACGCCCCTCCTTCGAGATCGATCGGCAGGTCGGGGATCCGGGCGAGCGCCTCGACCAGCGAGATCTGCTCCTGCCCGGTGACGGTCATCGCGACCAGCGGGGTGTCCTCCGCGGGGGCGGCGAAGCCCCGTTCGGAGATCTGCCGGTACGGGATCAGCGCGAGCACCTCGTGCCGGGAGCCGTCGCCGGCCGGCGCGGCCGCGGTGCCCGCGGCACCCGACGCACGCAGCTGCGCCAGCGAGTCCACGGTGGCGCTCTCGCCGACGATGACGTCGAGGATCCCCGGACCGGTGGCTTCCGGGCGGTAGAGGAGGGCGAAGGGGGGCGGATTGGGGCCCAGGACGCGGGCCAGCAGGGGCGAGGTCATCCTGCGATCTCCTTGGCGGTGGTGACGACCGCGCAGCGCTTGGACGCGTAGTCGATGGCCAGCCGGTGCTCCAGCTCGGTGAAGTCGCCGATCGCGTCCGCGACCAGGAAGGTCTGGATGTCGTGGCTGAAGGACTCGATGGCCGTGGTCAGCACGCCGACGTGCGCGTAGACACCGCAGATGACGAGCTGGTCCCGGCCGGCGGCGCGCATGCGCTCCAGCAGGTCGGTGTTGAAGAAGGCGCTGTAGCGCCACTTGGTGCAGACCCAGTCCCCGGGGTCGGGTGCGAGCGCGGGGACGACCTCACGGTCCTCGGGCGTCGTCCGCATCCCCGGGCCCCAGATGTCCGCGAGCAGCCCGCGCTGCTCGGGGGTCATGCCGCCCGGCTGGGCGGTGTAGGCGACGGGGGCGCCGTGGGCCTTGAAGTGCTCCCGCAGCAGCGCGGCGTTGTCGGTCAGCTCGGCGCGCAGCGCCTGGGGGAAGGGCGCGAGGAAGTAGCGCTGCATGTCGTGGACGAGCAGTACGGCCCGGTCAGGGTCGAAGGTCCACTGCGGTATGGACGGGGGGATGTCTCCCGCGGTCGGGAGGGGATAGGGCTCGATGGTCGGTATGCCGGCCATGACTGTCCTCTCGGATGTCTGATCCTCAAAGCGGGTGCGCAGGGTGGATGGACGGGTGGAGCGGGTGGAGCCGGTGGAGCGGGTCGGGTGGTGTGGGCGGGGCGGGCTCACGCGCCGAGCGTGGCGCCGCCGTCCACGGTGAGGACGTGCAGGGTGATGTGCGCCGCGCGGTCGGAGAGCAGGAAGAGCACGGATTCGGCGATGTCGGTGGTGCGGGCGAGCTTGCTCAGCGGGATGCCGACCTTGAAGGACTCGGGGCTGCCCGCGATGGTCTTCGCGGGGCCCTGCTCGTCCTCCCACATGGAGGCGAGCATCGCCGTGTCGGTGGACCCGGGGGCGACGACGTTGCAGCGGATGTTGTGCTTGGCCACTTCGAGGCCGAGCGTCTTGGTGAGCATGGTCGCGGCGGCTTTCGACGCGCCGTACGCGGCCATGGCGGTACGCGGGGTACCGGCCGCGTTCGAGGCGACGGTGACGATGGCCCCGCGGTTGCGGGGGACCATCCGGTTGACGGCGGCGCGGGACAGCCGGAAGACGCCGCTGACGTTGACCTCGAAGGTCTGCAGCCAGTCCTCGTCGCTGAAGTCCCGTACCTCGCCCAGGCGCAGGATCCCCGCCGTGTTGACGAGGAAGTCCACCGGCCCGAGTTCGGATTCGACGGTGTCCACGACCGACTCGACCTGTTCGGTGACGGTGACGTCGGCCGGGTGGGCGTGGACGTCCAGCCCGTCGGCGGCGAGCTTCTCCACCGATTCGCGCAGCCTCTCGGCGTCGCGGTCGATGGCGGCCACCGTCGCGCCCTCCTCGGCGAGCAGGCGGGCTACGGCCAGACCGATGCCTCCCGCGGCTCCTGTGACGAGGGCGACCTTGTTCTCCATGTCCAATCTCCCTGCTGGTTCAGGCTCGCCATTGCGTCACCACGGCGTAGGCCTGGTTCGGGTTGAGGCGGGGGTCGCACAGGCTCGTGTACTTGTCTCCGACCGTGTGCAGCTGGTCCTCACCGGTCGCGCACTCGGTGACGTCGTCCGGGGTGGTCTCCAGGTGCAGACCGCCCGCGATCCCGCCGCCCTGGGCGACTGCGGCCTGGAAGCCCTGGATCTCCTTGACGACGGTGTCGACCAGACGGGTCTTGTGACCGCCGGGGGCGGAGAAGGTGTTGCCGTGCATGGGGTCGGTCAGCCAGATCACCGGGTGTCCGGCCTGCCGCACCGCGTCGACGAGCGCGGGCAGGCGCTCGGCGACCAGGTCGGCGCCCATGCGGGCGATCAGGGTGAGGCGGCCGGGCTCGCGCCACGGGTCGAGGCGCCGGCAGAGCTCGATGAGCTCCTCCGGCTCCATCGAGGGGCCCACCTTGCAGGCGACGGGGTTGACGACCCCGGCCAGCATGTCCACGTGGGGTCCGTCGATCTGGCGGGTGCGCTCGCCGATCCACGGGAAGTGGGTCGAGGTCAGCAGCGGGCTGCCCTCCTCGTCCCAGCGCATCATGGGCAGTTCGTAGTCCAGGAGCAGTGCCTCGTGGCTGGTCCACACCGGCGGGCAGATGCCGGAGCGGCGGGCCGGGTCGGTCCAGCCGAGGTGGGCCATGGCCTGCGCGGCGGAGCGGTAGCCGGAGAGCAGGCGGAACGGGTCGGGGAGGCGGTCGGCCAGGCCGGCCTCGGGGCCGTTGACCATGTGGCCGCGGTACACGGGCAGTTCCACCCCGTCCACGACCTCGGTCGGGCGCGAGCGCGGCTTGGCGAACTGGCCGGCGAGCCGGCCGATCCGGACCACCGGCTTGTGCGTGATCATCTTCAACGTGCCGGCGAGCATGTCGAGGAGGGCGGACTTGCGCGCGATGTAGCCGGCGTCGCACTCCGACGGGTCCTCGGCGCAGTCGCCCGCCTGCACCACGAAGGCCTCGCCCGAGGCGACCCGGGCGAGGTGGGACCGCAGACGGCGGACGTCTCCGGCATTGACCAAAGCGGGACGCTGGGAAAGATCGTCCTTCACCTTGGCCAGTTCGGGGAAATCGGCCCAGTCGGGCTGTTGGAGGGCCGACGCTTTTCTGACGGTGAGTGAAGCTGTAACCACAGGAAACTCCCAGGAAATGGGCCCAAGTCTGGCGTATGGGCAGAACTGAGGGGTGGCGGATTATCGATGCTGCTGGGTAATTGGAGCGGGCCCCACCCGTCAATGGGAACTCCGTCAGGTGTCGCGGCCGCACCTGACAAAGCCGTCCGTGATCGGTTAACTCACACCTGACTGAAAAGCGGCACGGGCTTTCCCGGGACGGCCGTTGCGAACAGAATCCGGACCATGCATGCCGCCTATATCGAACAGTTGGGTCCCGCGGAGCTCATCCGCTTCGGTGAGCTGCCCGCTCCGCAGCCGGGGCCGTCCGACGTGCTCGTCGAGGTCGACGTCGTCTCCGTCAACCACGTCGACACCTTCGTCCGCTCGGGTGCCTGGCGCACCCCGCTCGACTTCCCCTTCGTGATCGGCCGGGACCTCGTGGGGACCGTGCGCTCCGCCGGTCCCGCGGTCGCCCACCGCTTCGCGCCGGGGGACCGGGTCTGGTGCAACAGCCTCGGGCACGACGGCCGCCAGGGCGCCGCCGCCGAGCTGGCCGTCGTCCCGGCCGAGCGGCTCTACCCGCTGCCCGAGGGGGTGGACCCGGTGGACGCGGTCGCCCTCGCGCACCCGGCCGTGACGGCCTACCTCGCCCTCTTCGACCAGGGCCAGGTCGCCGCCGGCGACACCGTCCTGGTGCTCGGGGCCGCGGGCAACGTGGGCAGTGCGCTGGTCACGATGGCCGCGCACGCCGGAGCCCGGGTCATCGCGACGTCCTCGCCGCGCGACTTCGACTACGTACGGGAGCTCGGCGCGGCCGAGGTCATCGACTACAACGACTCCGACGTGCCGGGCCGGATCCGCGAGCTCGCCCCGGGCGGGGTGGACATCCACGTCGACACCTCGGCCCGCAACGACCTCGAGACCGCGGTGGACCTGCTCGCGAGCCGCGGCCGGATCGTGCTGCTCTCGGGCATGCGCACCCGTCCCGTGCTGCCCGTGGGCCCGCTCTACCTCAAGGACTGTTCGGTCCGCGGTTTCGCGATCTCGCACGCCACCGCCGGCCGGCTGGCCGCGGCGGCGGCCCACGTCAACAGGCTGACGGCGGCCGGGCTGCTGCGGCCGCGCGGCACGGAGGTGCTGCCGCTGTCGGAAGCGGCCGAAGCGCACCGCCTGCTGGACGAGGGCAAGGTGACGGGAAAGCTGGTGCTGCGCGCCCGTTCCTGACGGATAAAGCTGCGGAAAACACTGTCGGCGGCGCCGCGGAACCATTGTCGCGGCGCCGTTCCGGCATGCCTTCATTTTCCTTGTGCGATACACGGGTAAAAGACCTGATGGACCCGCGATAAGAGCCTTGAGTGGTGAATGTCCGAGCAGCAGTATTTCGGCCATGACGAACTCCATCATCGACTCGACCCCGCTTTTCGAGGTCCGCGCGGACATTCCCGTCGCGGCCACCGCGCAGGAGATCTACGACGTCGTCAGCGACCTGACCCGGAGCGCCGAGTGGAGCCCGGAATGCCAGGGTGGCGAGTGGATTTCCGGTGAACCCTCCAGCGTCGGTGCGATTTTCCGCGGCGAGAACCTGCGCGCCGAGGACGTCGTCGGCTGGGCCCCGCTGGTCCGCGGCACCTGGTACACCGAGGCCCGCATCACGGCGGCCGAGCCCGGCCGCACCTTCCGCTGGGTGATGTTGACCCACGCCCAGGAGGACCAGGAGTCCATCTGGGGCTTCGACATCGAGCCGGCCCAGGAGGGCTCGGTCCTCGTCCACCACTTCCGCATGGGCAAGGCGACGGCCGGCATCCACAAGATCGTCGCCGACCTCGACGAGGTCCAGCGCAAGCAGTTCATCACCGACTGGACCGAGAAGCTCGAAGGGGACCTCGACGCCACCCTCGCCCGCATCCGCGACGTCGTCGAAGGCCGCTGAGCCTGCGTTGTCGCACCCGGACGCCGGCACCGGCCTCCCTCCCGGTGCCGGCCCACTCCCCGTACGCCATCGAAGACACTCTTGAGAGAACGAGGCCATGCTTCTCCAGCGCATAGGAAACAAGGGCATCCGGCTGGGTACGCTCTTCGACCGAGCGGCCGCCCGCACCCCCGCGGGCCTCGTGGTCATGGACCACGACCTGGACATCGCCCCGCAGCTCGGGCGCCGCCCCACCTTCACCGAACTCGCGGATCTGATCGACGACTTCGCCTCCCGCCTGTGGTCGGTCGGCGTACGGCCCAACCACCACGTCGTCGTGCACAAGTCCGACGGCTTCGACATCTCGCTGCTGGCCTGCGCGATCGCCCGCATCGGCGCGATCCCGGCCCTGCTGTCCCCGAAGCTGGACGGCGAGACGGTCGCGACGCTCGTCCGCCGCATCGACCACCCCTTCCTGATCACCGACCAGGAAAAGCTCGACAACAACCTGCCGGCCGAGATCTTCGACATCACGGCCGAGGTGCTGCTGACCAAGGGTTCCTTCGGCAAGGCCGTCGAACTGGCCTCGCTCGCCGGTGTCACCCGCGTCCCGGCCATCCCGATGCCGCCGGATCACCCCACCCTGATCACGCACACCTCTGGCACCACCGGCACCCCGAAGCTCGCCGTCCACACCGGTCACACCTTCGAGGCCCGCTACCGCCCGCAGGCGACCGTCTTCTCGGCCGTCCCCAAGCGTGAACCGGTCGCGGTCCACGTGTCGTTCGTCCACTCGCGGATGTTCACGGCCATGCCGATCTCGATCCTCCAGGGCCACACCCTCATCGTGCTCAAGGAGGACGACCCGGAGACCGTCGGCGACATCTTCGCCCAGGTCCCGCCCGGGTTCATCGAGGCCCACCCCAACACGTTCCTGCGCTGGGAGGCGCTGGCCGAGGACCCCCGCGGCCCGCTCGCCAACGTCAAGTACTTCAGCTCGACCTTCGACGCGATCCACCCGCGCACGGTCAGCATCCTGCTCAAGGCGAGCAAGCGGAAGAACGCGCTCTTCGCCCAGGCCTACGGCCAGAGCGAGGTCGGCCCGATCGCGGCCCGCACCTACACCCGCAAGGGCGGCGCCGACTTCGACGGCCGCTGCGTGGGATCCCCGTTCCCCGGCATGACCGGTGTCCGCGTCGTCAGCCGCGACGGCAACCCCGTCACCAAGACGAACCCCGGTTTCATCGAGATCAAGTCCGACGGCCGGATCATCACCTACCTCTCCGAGCACGAGCGCTGGGAGAAGCAGGTCCACGACGGCTGGTGGCGCATGGGCGACCTCGGCTACCGCACCAAGTGGGGCTGCCTGCACCTGCTCGACCGGGAGGTCGACGAGATCCCGGGCATCGGCTCGACCCTGGAGATCGAGGACAAGCTCTTCACGCGGCTGCACGAGCTCATCGAGGTCATCATCATCCCCGGCGCGGACGGCGTCCCGGTCCCCGTCGTCTGCACGCGCGACGACAAGCCGCTCGACCTGATCGCGTGGAAGTCCGCGGTCATCGGCCTGCCGAAGCTCGCCGCCCCGGTCCAGTGGCGCCTCGAGGACGTCCCGCAGACCGCCACCACCAAGATCAAGCGCCTCGAACTCGCCCGCCTGGTCGCAGGCGGGGCGGAAACCGAGGCCGACACGGACACCGAAACCGAAGCCCGAGCCGGAACCGAGGTCAAAGCCGACGCCGCCTGAGCGCCCGGTGAGGCCCGCCGCGCCACCGCGCCCGGCCCACCCCCGCACAGGCCCGGCCCCCACGCTGCATCCCTACCGCATCGGAGATATCGCATGAGCAGCTCGTCCGTTGAGATAGCCGTCGTCGGCGCAGGCCCCCGCGGGCTGTCCGTCGTCGAGCGCCTGGTCGCCAACGAGCGGGAGAACCCCGTTCACGACTCGGTCGCCATCCACGTCGTGGACCCGGCCGCGCCCGGCGCCGGCCAGGTCTGGCGCTCCGGCCAGTCCCGCCACCTGCTGATGAACACCGTCGCTTGCCAGATCACCGTCTACACCGACGACAGCTGCAAGATCGACGGTCCGATCGAGCCCGGTCCGACCCTGTTCGAGTGGGCCAAGTCCCTCTCCGTGCTGGGCCAGTTCGGCGACTACGACGAGGGCACCCTCGCCGAGGCCGCGGCCATGGGCCCGGACACCTACCCCACCCGTGCCTTCTACGGGAACTACCTCAGCGAGTGCTTCCAGCGCGTCATCGTCGGCGCCCCCAAGCACGTCACGGTCCACGTCCACCGCTCGCGCGCCGTGGCCATCGCCGACACCCTCGGCATCTCGGGCGGCCCGCAGGGCGTCCGGCTCCAGGACGGCACCCGCCTCAACGACCTCGACGCCATCATCCTGGCCCAGGGTCACGTCCCGGCCCGCCTCACCCCGCGCGAGGCGCGCACCGCGTCCCTGGCGCGCATCCACTACCTGACCTACCTGACGCCGGGCAACCCCGCCGACAAGGACCTCGCGGCGATCAAGCCCGGCCAGACGGTGCTCGTCCGCGGCCTCGGGCTGAACTTCTTCGACTACATGGCGCTGTTCAGCCACGGCCGCGGCGGTTCCTTCGTCCGCGACGAGGACGGCAAGCTCACCTACCAGCCGTCCGGGCAGGAGCCCCGGCTCTACGCCTTCTCCCGGCGGGGCATCCCGTACCACGCCCGCGGCGACAACGAGAAGGGCGCGTACGGCCGCTACTTCCCCAAGCTGCTGACCCCGGACTACGTGCGCGCCCTGCGCGAGCGGGCCGCCTCCGGCGGCCGGGTCACCTTCAAGGAAGACCTCTGGCCCTTCATCTCCCTGGAGGTCGAGAGCGTCTACTACGGCGCCCTGCTCGCCGCCAACGGCCGGCCGGAGGAGCGCGAGGCCTTCGCCGAGCGCTACCTGGAGACCGAGGACGCGGAGGGCCGCTCCTGGCTGCTCGCCGAGTACGACATCCCCGAGGAGCAGCACTGGAGCTGGGAGAAGCTCTCCATCCCGTACGGCGACAGGCAGTTCGCCGACCGCGACGACTTCCAGGCCTGGCTGGTGGAGTACCTCGCGGCCGACGTCGCCGCCGCCCGCCAGGGCAACCTCAGCGGCCCGGTCAAGTCCGCCCTGGACGTCCTGCGCGACCTGCGCAACGAGGTCCGGCTCGCCGTCGACCACGGCGGCCTCGACGGGGACTCGCACCGCGACGACCTCGAGGGCTGGTACACCCCGCTCAACGGCTTCCTCTCCATCGGCCCGCCGGCCACCCGCATCGAGGAGATGATCGCCCTCATCGAGGCCGGCGTCCTGACGGTCACCGGCCCCGGCACCCAGGTCCGCATCGACACCGACGCCCAGACGTACGTCGCCGCGTCCACCTCGGTGCCCGGCCCGCAGATCAAGGCGCAGGTGCTCATCGAGTCCCGGCTGCCCGAGCCCGACCTGCGGCGCACCTCCGACCCGCTGCTCCAGCACCTGCTGGACACCGACCAGGCCAAGCCGTACGTCATCTCGGGCGAGCAGGGCGGCTACCAGACCGGCGGCCTCGCGGTCACCGAGCGCCCCTACCGGCTCATCGACGCGCGCGGCACCGCCCACGCGCGCCGCTTCGCCTACGGGGTGCCGACCGAGTCCGTCCACTGGGTGACGGCGGCCGGCATCCGGCCCGGCGTGGACTCGGTGACGCTCGGCGACTCCGACGCCATCGCCCGCGCCGTACTGGCCCTGCCGCCGGTCGCGAGCCTGCCGGCCGGGATCCGCGCGGTCGCCGACCAGACGGCCGACGACACGCTGCCCGGCGTGATCGTATGACCGACGAGGGCCTTCTCGTGGACGCCGGCCTGCTGTCTCCGGTGCGGGCCGGCACCGCGGTCGAGGCGGCCGTCGGCGACCGGGCATGGCTGCAGGCCATGCTCGACGCCGAGGCCGCCCTGGCCCGGGCCCAGGCGAGCCTCGGCACCCTCCCGGGGGAAGCCGCGGCCGTCATCACCGAAGCCGCCCGGGCCGAGCGGTTCGACCTGAGGGCCCTCGCGCTCGCCTCGCGGGAGACCGCGAACCCGGTGGTGGGCCTGGTCCAGGCCCTCACCGCGGTGGTCCGCGGCATCGATCCCGAAGCCGCGGACTTCGTCCACCGGGGTTCCACCAGCCAGGACATCTTCGACACCGGCGCCATGCTGGTGGCGGCCAGGGCCCTGCGCCTGGTCCGGGCGGACCTCGCCCGGACCGCGCAGGCCCTGGCGGGTCTCGCCCGCACCCACCGCGACACCCTCATGCCGGGCCGCACCCTGGCCCTGCACGCCGTCCCCACCACCTTCGGACTCAAGGCCGCGGGCTGGCGGGCCCTCGTCCTCGACGCCGACGCCCGCCTCGCCCGAATCCTCGACGAGGGCCTGCCGGTCTCGCTCGGCGGGGCCGCCGGCACCCTCGCCGGCTACCTCGAGTACGCCGACATCGACCGCCCCGACGTGGCGGCCGACACCGCCCACCCCTACCTCGACCGGCTCGTCGACGCCTTCGCCGCCGAGACCGGACTCGCCCGCCCGGTGCTGCCCTGGCACGCGCTGCGCACCCCGCTCGCCGATCTCGCCGCCGCGCTGGCCTTCACCGCCGGCGCCCTCGGCAAGATCGCGGTCGACGTGCAGGCGCTGACCCGGACCGAGGTGGGCGAGGTCGCCGAACCCACCGCCGCCGGCCGCGGCAGCTCCTCCGCCATGCCGCACAAGCGCAATCCGGTGCTCGCCACCCTGATCCGCGCCGCGGCCCTCCAGGTCCCGGTGATCGCCGCAGGGCTCACCCAGTGCCTGGTCACCGAGGACGAGCGCGCCGCCGGCGTCTGGCACGCCGAATGGCAACTGCTGCGCGAGTGCCTGCGCCTGACCGGCGGCGCCGCCCACACCGCGGTCGAACTCGCCGAGGGGCTGGAGGTCCGGGCCGGCCGGATGCGGGAGAACCTCGACCTCACCGGCGGCCAGGTGGTCTCCGAGCGCATCGCGGCCCGCCTCGCCCCGCGCCTGGGCAAGGCCGCCGCGAAGCAGCTGCTGACCGAGGCCTCGGCCACCGCCGCCGAGAGCGGGCGCCCCCTGGGCACCGTGCTCACCGGGATGTCCGGGGCCGGGCACGGACTCGACGCGCAGTACATCGCGCGGCTGTGCGACCCGGCCGGGTACAGCGGCGCCGCCGGCGCCCTCGTCGACCGCGCACTGGCCGACGTACCGCAGTCACCACCCCGCGGACCAACCGCCTGACAGACAAGGGAGAAACCAGGTCATGAGTGCCGAGAGAACAGCCGCGCGATCAGCCAAGGGGCGCTGGATCGAGGACTGGGACGCCGAGGACGAGCAGTACTGGGAGCGGGGCGGCAAGCGCATCGCGCGCCGCAACCTCTACCTGTCGGTGGTCTCCGAGCACATCGGCTTCTCCATCTGGAGCATGTGGTCGGTCCTGGTGCTGTTCATGACGCCCGGGATCGGCCTCGGCTTCGCCCCCGACGAGAAGTTCCTCCTCGTCGTCACCCCCACGCTCGTCGGCGCCCTCCTGCGCCCCTCGTACAGCTACGCCGTCACCCGCTTCGGCGGCCGCAACTGGACCGTCTTCGCCTCGGCGATCCTGCTGGTGCCGGCCGCGCTCACCGTGTTCTTCATCCAGCGCCCCGGCACCCCGCTGTGGGTGTTCTTGCTGATCAGCGCCCTCGGTGGGGTCGGCGGCGGCAACTTCGCCTCCTCGATGACCAACATCACCGGCTTCTTCCCGCGCCGCCACCAGGGCTGGGCCCTCGGCCTCAACGCGGGCGGCGGCAACCTCGGCGTCGCCGCCGTCCAGCTGCTGGGCCTGCTCGTCATCTCCACCGCGGGCGACGACCACCCGGCGTACATCGCCGCCTTCTACCTGCCGCTCATCGCGCTCGTCTCCCTCGTCTGCGCGTTCAAGATGGACAACATCGCGACCGTGCGGACCGACCCGGGCGCCCAGCGCGAGGCCCTCGCCCAGCGCGACACCTGGCTCATCTCCCTCCTCTACATCGGCACCTTCGGCTCGTTCATCGGCTACGGGTTCGCCTTCGGGCTGGTCCTGCAGACCCAGTTCGGCTCCACCCCGCTCGAAGCGGCCTCGTACACCTTCCTCGGCCCGCTGCTCGGCTCCTTCTCCCGCCCCTTCGGCGGCTGGCTCGCCGACCGCTTCGGCGGCGCCCGCATCACCCTCATCACCTTCGCCGGCATGGGCGTCGGCACCGGGGTGCTGCTCCTCGCCTCCGCACGCGACTCCCTGACGATCTTCATCGCCGGATTCACCGCCCTGTTCGTCCTGAGCGGCATCGGCAACGGCTCCACCTACAAGCTGATCCCCGCGGCCTTCACCCGTCAGGCCGAGGCCCGCATCGTCAGGGGCGGGGACGCCACCCGGGCCTTCGCCACCGCCCGCCGCCTGTCGGGCGCCGCCATCGGCATCTCCGGCGCGATCGGCGCGCTCGGCGGAGTCGCCATCAACCTCGCCTTCCGCGGCGCCTACAGCGGTGGCGCGAGCAACGGCACCCCCGCCTTCCTGTCCTTCCTCGGCTACTACGCCGTCTGCGCCGCCGTCGTCTGGGCGGTGTACGTGCGCCGCGAGCGGGCCGGCTCCCCCGCCGCGCAGCAGCAGCAGCAGCCGCAGCAGCAGACGGCGGCCGCCGCCACCCGCCCGGAGAACGTCCATGTCTGACCGGACACGTCCCGGCGCCGCCCGCGACGGCGACGCCGGGACCGTACGGACCCACTGCCCGTACTGCGCCCTGCAATGCGGCACCCTGCTGAGCCGGGGAGACGCGGCGGGCGGGGCCGAGGTCCGGCCCGACCCGGAGTTCCCCGTCAACAGCGGCGGCCTGTGCCAGAAGGGCTGGACCGCCCCCGCCCTGCTCACCACCCCCGACCGGATCCGGACCCCGATGGTCCGTGACTCCGGCGGGACCCTGCGCCCCACCGACTGGGACACCGCCCTCGACACGGTGGCCGCCGGCCTCACCCGGATCCGCGCCGAGCACGGCCCCGACGCCGTCGGGGTGTTCGGCGGCGGCGGGCTCACCAACGAGAAGGCGTACCTCCTCGGAAAGTTCGCCCGCCTCGCCCTCGGCACCAGCCAGATCGACTACAACGGCCGGTTCTGCATGTCCTCGGCCGCTGCCGCCGGGAACGCCGCCTTCGGCCTGGACCGCGGACTGCCCTTCCCCGTCACCGACCTCGCGGCCGCCGACGTGATCCTGCTCGCCGGCGCCAACCCCGCCGAGACGATGCCCCCGCTGATGCGCCACCTCAGCGCCGCGCAGCTGATCGTCATCGACCCGCGCCGCACCCCCACCGCAGCCCGCGCGGCCCTGCACCTGCAGCCGCGCCCCGGCACCGACCTGGCCCTCGCCCTCGGCCTGATGCACATCCTCGTCGTCGACGGCCACACCGACCGGGCCTACGTGGAGCGGCGCACCACCGGCTTCGAAGCCGCGTGGAAACGCGCCGCCTCCTGGTGGCCCGAGCGCGTCGAGAAGGTCACCGGCGTACCCGTCAGCGACCAGCGCGAGGCCGTGCGGATGCTCGCCGCCGCCGGCCGGGCGTACGTCCTCACCGGCCGCGGCGCCGAACAGCACAGCAAGGGCACCGACACCGTCGCCGCCTTCATCAACATCGCGCTCGCCCTGGGCCTGCCCGGCCGTGAAGGCGGCGGCTACGGCTGCCTCACCGGCCAGGGCAACGGCCAGGGCGGCCGCGAGCACGGCCAGAAGGCCGACCAGCTTCCCGGCTACCGGATGATCACCGACCCGGTGGCCCGGGCCCACGTGGCGGGCGTCTGGGGCGTCGACCCCGAGGTCATCCCGGGCCCCGGCCGCAGCGCGTACGAGCTCCTCAGCGCCCTCGGCACCGACACCGGCCCGCGCGCCCTGCTCGTCTTCGGCGCCAACCCGGTGGTCTCCGCACCGCGCGCCGACCGCGTCGCCGAATGCCTGTCCTCCCTGGACCTGCTCGTCGTCGCCGACTTCGTGCCCTCCGAGACCGCCCGCATGGCCGACGTGGTGCTGCCCGTCACCCAGTGGGCCGAGGAGGAGGGCACCATGACCAACCTCGAAGGCCGCATCCTGCGCCGCCGCCGGCTGCTCGACCCGCCGCCCGGCGCCCGATCCGACCTCGCCGTCCTGCACGACCTCGCCATCCGGCTGGGCGACCGCCCCGAGCGCTACCCGACCGAACCAAGGGCCGTCTTCGAGGAGTTGGGCCGTGCCTCCCGGGGCGGCCCGGCCGACTACTCGGGGATCGGCTACGACCGCCTCGACGCGGGCGAGACCCTGCACTGGCCCTGCCCGCGCACCGCCGACGGCGAGCCCGCCCACCCCGGCACCCCGCGGCTGTTCCTCGACGGGTTCGCCCACGCCGACGGCCGGGCCCGCTTCGCCGAGGTGGAACACCGCCCGCCCGCCGAGGAGGCGCACGCCGAGCACCCGCTGTACGCCACCACCGGCCGGGTCCTGGCCCAGTACCAGTCCGGGGCGCAGACCCGCCGGGTGCCGCAGCTGGCCGCCGCGGCCCCCGAGGCGCACGTCGAGGTGCATCCCGACACGGCCGCCCGGGCCGGCCTGACCGAGGGCGGCCACGCCCGGGTCAGCTCGGCGCGCGGCACCACGCTGGCCCGGGTCCGCCTGGACCCGACCCTGCGCGCCGACACCGTCTTCCTGCCGTTCCACTTCCCGGGCGCCGGGCGGGCCAACCTGCTCACCAACGACGCCCTCGACCCGCGCAGCCGCATGCCCGAGTTCAAGGTGTGCGCGGTCCGCATCGAACCGGCGGAGCTCGAATTCCCCGAGTCGGACGCCGGGAGCGACGACATCGAGGACGGGCGCTTCGACGGCGACGGCTTCGACGGCGACGGCTTCGAGCGCGACGGCTTCGAGCGCGACGGCTTCGAGGGCCACGGCTTCGCCGACGACGACGCCGCCGACGTCGTGCTCGCCTCCGCATCCGGCCGGGGCCCCGGCCCCGCACCCCTCCAGGACGCCCGCCCATGACCACGCACCCCACCGCGCCGCTCCTCGTCATCGGCAACGGCCCGGCCGCCCACCAGATCCTCGACCGGCTACGCCACTTCGGCTGCGAGGACCCCGTCACCGTCCTCGGTGCCGAGGACACCCCCGCCTACCACCGGGCCCTGCTCACCTCCGCCCTCGACGGCAGCCTGCCGGTCGAGGCCATGGAACTGCCCCCGCCGCCCGGCGACACCACGATCCGGACCGGTGTCTGCGCCGTCCGCATCGACCGGCTCCGGCGCCGCGTGCACACCGCCGACGGGGACGTCTTCCCGTACGCCCGGCTGATCCTGGCCACCGGCGCCACCCCGCTCCTGCCCGACCTGCCGGGCCTGCGCACCCCCGACGGGAGCCCGGCCGCCGGGGTCGCCGTCCTGCGCACCCTCGCCGACTGCGCCCGGCTCACCGACCCGGCCGTGGTGGCCGCCCGGACGCCCGTGACCATCCTGGGCGCCGGATCCCTCGGCGTCGAAGCCGCGTTCGCGCTGGCCCTGAAGAACCGTCCCGTCACCCTCGTCCACCCCCGCCCCTGGCCGATGGACCACCTCCTCGACGCGGCCGCGGGGGCCCTCGTGCGCGACCGGCTCACCGCCGCCGGCGTCGAGCTCGTCGCCGGCAGCCCCGCCACCGCGTACACCCCCGCCACCGCGGACGCCCCCGGCACCCTCACCCTCGCCGACGGCAGCGCCGTGCCCGCCGACACCCTGCTGCTGTGCACCGGCGTCCTGCCCGAGACCGGGCTGGCCCGCACCGCCGGGCTCGCCGTGCGCACCGGCATCCTCGTCGACGACTGCATGCGCACCGACGACCCGCTGATCCACGCCCTCGGCGACTGCGCCGAACACCGCGGCAGCCGCGGTGGATCCCTGGCCTCCGGCTGGGCCCAGGCCGAGGCCCTGGCGCGCCACCTCGCCTCCGGCGCCCGCGGCGTCGCCCCCGCCCGCCGCGTCCTGCGCCCCCGGATCGCGGGCCCCGGCCTCGTGGTCCTCGGCATCCCGGGCGCCGCCCCCTGCGACGAGACGATCACCCTCAACGACCCGGCGAACGGCCGCTACGCCCGCCTGGAGCTCACCGGCGAACACATCACCGCCGCGGTCCTCCTCGGCTTCGACCGGGCCATCGCCACCACGACCGAGCTGTACGTCCACGACGCGCCCGTCCCGCGCGACCGGCTCAGCCTGCTCCTGGGCCGCGCCCCCCGCCTGGCCAAGGCCGGCTCCGCCGAGGTCACGGCCGAGACCGTCATCTGCCTGTGCAACAACGTCACCCATCACGACCTCACCCAGGCCTGGCACGCCGGGGCGCACGGGCTCGCCGAGCTCGCGGACGCCACCCGCGCGACCACCGGCTGCGGTGGCTGCGCCCGCCAGGTGGAGTCCATCTGCACCGCCCTGGCCTCCACCAGCGCTGCCGCGAGCGGCAGTTGAACCGGCGCGGAGGCCCTCACCCCGCAAAGGACACCGAGTATGACCACCCGCACCCTCGTCGTCATCGGCCACGGAATGACCGGCCACCGCCTCGTCGAGGAGCTCCGCTCCCGCGACCGGCACGGAACCTGGCGGGTGGTGGTCCTCGGCGAGGACAGACACCCCGCCTACGACCGGGTCAGGCTCTCGTCCGCCCTCGACGACAAGACCCCGGCCGAGCTGAGCCTGGTGAAGCCGGCCCTGTCCGACGACGCCCTGGTGGAGTTCCACACCTCCACCAGGGCCGTCGGCATCGACCGCGGGCGCCGCACCGTCACCCTCGAGGACGGCGCCCCCGCCCCCTACGACGCACTCGTCCTGGCCACCGGGTCGGTGCCCTTCGTCCCGCCCGTCCCCGGCCGCGAACTGCCCGGCGTTTGCGTCTACCGCACCCTCGACGACCTCGAAGCCATCCGTGAGGCCGCCGCCCGCACCACCACCGGCGTGGTGATCGGCGGCGGCCTCCTCGGCCTGGAGGCCGCCAACGGCCTCCGGCTGCTGGGGCTTTCCCCGCACGTCGTGGAGATGGCCCCGCGGCTGATGCCCGTCCAGGTCGACGAGGGCGGAGGCCGCGTCCTGGACCGGCTCGTCACCGGGCTCGGAGTCACCACCCATCTGGGCGTGGCAACCAGCCACATCGAGGCGGGCGAGGACGGCCGCGTGGCCCGCCTGGTCTTCGCGGACGGTACGTCCATCGAGACGGGCCTCGTCGTCTTCTCCGCCGGCGTGCGGCCCCAGGACTCCCTGGCCGGCCCCGCGGACCTGCCGCGCGGCGAGCGGGGCGGCTTCCTCGTCGACGACCACTGCCGCACCCCGGACCCGTACGTCTGGGCCATCGGCGAGTGCGCGGCCGTCGAGGGCCGCTGCTACGGCCTGGTGGCCCCGGGCTACCGCATGGCGGAGGCCGTCGTCTCCCAGCTGCTCGACGAGGGCCCGGCCCGCTTCCCGGGCGCCGACATGTCCACGAAGCTCAAGCTGATGGGCGTGGACGTCGCCTCCTTCGGCGACGCCCACGCGCAGACCCCGGGCGCGCTGGAGTTCGTACGGGAATCCGCGGGCGGGGAGGTGTACGCCAAGCTCGTCCTCGACTCGGCGGGGGACAGCCTGCTCGGCGGGATCCTCGCCGGCGACGCGGCGGCCTACCCGCGGCTGCGCTCCCTGCTGGGCCGTGAACTGCCGGACTCCGCGGAGGCCTTGCTGGCCTCCCTATAGCCTGCGCCCGAGCCCGTACCGCTGGGGGGTGTCCCGATTCCGGGGCACCCCCCAGCGGCCGTTGCGCCCTGCCCGCCTGCCCGCCTGCCCGCCCGCCCGTCCGGACACGGAGCGACGGCGAAAGCCCCCACCCGGCGGGGTGGGGGCTTTCGCCGTGCGCTGCGTGGAGCTGCCGGATCAGACTCCGGCGGTCTGTGACTCGCGCTCGGCGACGGGCGCGGTCTGCGCCTTCTGCTCGGGCTTCTTCAGGCCCAGGGCGATCAGGCCGGTGATCACGATGCCGGCGGCGGCGATGAAGACCGCCTTCTGGATGCCGTCGGTGGTGGCGGCGCGCAGCGCCTCACCCGTCTGGCCCTCCAGGCCGGAGTTGGCGATGGCGACCAGGACGGCGAGGCCGACGGCGCCGCCGATCTGCTGGGTGGTGGAGGCGACACCGGAGGCGATGCCCTGCTCCTCGGGGGCGACGCCGATGGCGGCGGCACCGAACATCAGGGTGTAGCCGGCGCCCTGGCCGAGGCCCATGATGATCAGGCCGGGGACGAGGGCCCAGTACGAGGCGTCGGTGGCCATGGTGATGCCGACGATCGCGGTGCCGATGACACCGATGACCATGGCGCCGACCATGATGGCGCGGATGCCGTGCTTGGTGGCGAGGCCACCGGCCGTCTGGGCGCCGATGGCGATGGCGACCATCGGGACGAGGAAGGCGACGCCGGTCTCCAGCGGGCTGTAGCCGTGGACGCCCTGGAAGTAGACGGTGAGGAAGTACAGCAGGGTGCCGAAGGTGGCCATGTAGAAGAAGGTCACGCCCACCGCGGTGGTGAGGTTGCGGTTCTTGAAGAGCGACAGCGGCAGCAGCGGGTCCGCGGACTTCTTCTCGATGACGAAGAAGGCGATGAGCAGGACCACGCCGATGGCGAGGGCGCCGAGGACCTCGCCGGAGGCCCAGCCGGACTCGGGGCCCTGGACCAGGGCGAAGACGATCGCGGTGATGCCGACCGTGGAGGTCAGGGCGCCCAGCAGGTCGAAGCTGCGGGCGGCGTTGCGGGCGGCGTCCGGCTTGATCAGCGGGAAGGCGAGCAGCGCGGCGATGCCGGCCAGCGGCACGTTGACGTAGAAGACGGACTCCCAGCCGAGGGACTGGGTGAGCACGCCGCCGAGCAGCGAGCCGACGATCATGCCGCTACCGCCGGCGGTGCCCCAGACGGCGAAGGCGCGGTTGCGCTCCTTGCCCTCGGCGAAGCTGGTGGAGACCAGGGTGAGGGTCGCCGGGAAGAGGAAGGCGCCGCCGATGCCCTGGATCGCGCGGGCGGCGATCAGCACCTCGGGGGTGCCGGCGAGGCCGCCGAGCAGGGAGGAGCCGGCGTAGAGGGCGAGGCCCAGGACGAACATGCGGCGCGGGCCGAACAGGTCGCAGGCACGGCCGCCGAGGAGCAGGAACCCGCCGAAGGCGACGGCGTAGGCGCTGACGACCCACTGCAGGTTCTGGGCGGAGAAGCCGAGACCGCTGCCGATGTCGGGCAGGGCCACGTAGACGATGTTGTAGTCGATGGAGATGATCAGCTGGGCGAAGGCGAGCAGCGCCAGGGTGAGGCCGAGGTGCTTGCGCCGGCCTTCCTGGTTCTGGGTGGTTGACATGGTGTACAGCTCCCGGGGTCGGGTCGGGGGTTGGTGGGCCGTGTTCGTGTGCGGTGGAGTCGGTGCGCGCCTTCGCTCAGGAGGCCAGTTCGTGGGTCACCTGGTCGGCCAGCCGGCGGGCCAGCTCGAGGCGCTTGATCTTGGCGGTGGCCGTGCGCGGCAGTTCGCCGAGCTTCATCTGGATGGGGTCGGCCATCGTGGACTGGTCGGCGATGGCGCGCTTCCAGCGGGCCAGGTCCAGGGGGGCGTCGTCCTTGGTGCAGACGACCGGCACGGGCTCCTTCTCGGGGCCCGGCACGATGATGAGCTCGGTGAGCTCGGGCAGCCGGTGCAGGACGGTGTCCTCGACCTCGAGGGTCGAGTGGATCGTCGGGATCTGGTCGACCTCGCGGTCCAGCAGGTGCAGGCAGCCCCACTTGGTGCGGTAGCCGATGTCTCCGCCGCGCCACCACTCGCCGTCGAGCTGCTTCTCGAAGCGCTCGGCCTCGCCGTAGTAGGTCAGGGCCCGGCCCGAGGTCTGTACGTCGATGTAGCCGGGGTTGTCGCGGGTGACGGGCTTGCCGTTGCGGGACACCAGGCGGTACTTGGTGATGCCCGGCGTGGAGTAGCCCTGGCAGCGGCCGTCGGCCTGCATGACGGTCTTGCGGGTGTACGGGCGGCCCACCAGCGGGCCGCACTCGCTCTGGCCGTAGACCTGGAGGAAGACGGGGTTCTTGCGCTCCGAGGCCCGCAGGAACTTGTCCATCGTGCCCGGGTGGATGGCGTCGAAGGTGGAGTTGTAGAAGCGCACCGTCTTGAACGGCTTCCGCGGGTCGTCGAGGATCGACTCGCACTCCAGGAAGGAGTTCGGGTGGGTCTCGAAGACGCCCGGACGGTACTTGACCATCGCGTCCGCGACCTTCGCGGGCTCGGCGTCGTCCAGGAAGACCATCGGCTTGTTGTTCAGCATCATGGAGGCGATGCCCGGGTACATGCGCGAGTGGACGTAGGAGACGTGCATCAGGATCGGCTCGCGCTGGCGCAGCAGGCTGACGGGGATGTTCTGCCAGCGGTAGCGGGCACCGATCGAGCGGGCCGAGTGCACCACGAGCTTGGGGATGCCGGTGGTGCCCGAGGTGTGGGTCATGATGGCGTGCGAGTCGGGGTGCAGCGTCACCGGCGTGCGCTCGGGAGCGCCGGCCAGGTCGGAGAGCGAGATCGCGCCCTCGACCGGCTCGGTCACCGAGATGACCCGCGCGGTGAGTTCGGCGAGCGGCGAGGCGGCCAGCGAGCCCGTGAGCTTCGCGGCGTCCGTCAGCAGCGTCGGCGAAGGCAGCCGCTGCAGAAGCGCGTTGATGGTGTCCCCGTCGAGGTGCGCGGAGAGCATCACCGGGACAGCGCCGATGCGGGACGCGGCGCACGCGAAGAGGGTGATGTCGAAGTTGTTGGTCTTGTGGATGACGACGTGTTCGCTGGGCCGGATACCACTGGCCCACAGGCGGTTTGCCATCTCGGCGATCAGGTCGGCGAATTGGGCGACCGTCAGGACCTGGCCGACCTCGGGGAGGGCGTCCATGGTGCGGTCGAGCGTGATGGTGTTGGCGCCGAACTGGGCGGCAGCCTCCTCGGCCACCAGGCCGAGGTAGAGCGGCGTCTTGTTCTTGGGAATCCGGAGCATGTGTTCAAGTTCTCACCAAGAATGCCCGGGCCCAATGGCGGTTGTTTGACTGTGTCAGCTCGACGGAATCGAGCCATCGAAATGGCGGGAATTCACTGGGGTGTGCGCGAGAAAAGGCCCGTAGCGGATGCTCCCGCTACGGGCCTTTCCGGTGCCGGTGCGTTGCTGTCCCTGCTGTCCTCGCTGGTGGCAGGGGGTGTTACTTGTTGAGGCCCTGCTTGAGCGCCTCGGCGACCTGGAGGGTGCGGACGGTCTGGTAGCCGACCGCCTTGAGGTTGTCCTCGGTCACGTTCTGGGCGAGCAGGCCGGGGACGGCCTGGAGCCCGGACGTGGCGCTCACGCCGTACGGGTTGCCGTTGCTCGGCGCCACCATGATCGGGTCGGTGACACCCGGGGGCACGATGATCGCGCCCCAGTGGTAGAAGACGTTCGACAGCGACAGCACGGTGGACTCCTGGCCGCCGTGCTGGGTGCCCGTGGACGTGAACGAGGACATGGCCTTGTTCTTCAGCCCGCCCCGCGCGTGCAGTTCGAAGGTCTGGTCGATGAAGTGCTTGAGCGGGCCGGCCATGGCGCCGTAGCGGCCCGGGGTGCCCCAGATGACCGCGTCGGCCCAGTCGAGGTCGTCCTGGGTGGCGATCTCGACCTCGCGGCTGCTGCCGCCGACGTGCTCCTGGAACGCCTCGGTCCACTCGGTGAAGTTGGGCGCGATGGTGGCTTCCTGGATCTCGGCGACCCGGCGCAGACGGACCTGGGCGCCGGCCTTCTCCGCGGCCTCGGCCGCGGCAACCGCGAGCTTGTGGATGTTTCCGGTCGCCGAGTAGTAGACGATCGCGACGTTGGTCATCGGCTCTTCAATCTCTCTTGTCTTGTGGGATTCAGGGCTTCGCGCTTTCGCGGTCGGTTCCCGGCGGGTTGTCAATGGCATAACGCCAGGAACCGTCCGCGCCGCGGCGCACCACATCCGTGGCCGTGCCTTCGTGGAGAACGGAAGTTCCGTCCGGCTTGACGCCCTTGATCAGATAGTCACACAGCAGCAGCGCCAAGTCGTCGTATTCGTAGCAGTGGCGCACCGTCAATTTCATCGGAATGCCGAGCGACATGAAGCTGCGGGTCGCATCGCGCCGGCCCTCGCCCGTGACGACCTCACCAGGGGTCAGCACGCGTACCGCCCCGGGCTCGAAGAGGCTGTCGATCGCCTCCATGTCGCGGGCGTTGAAAGCGCGCAGGAACGCATCGGGCAGTTCGGCCGGTGCCGTGACGAGTGTGGTCATGGTGACTCCTGGGAGGGGGGAAGGAGATACCTGGCGGAGGCGGGGGAAGTGGAGCGCGCACCGCGGGTGGGGATCCGGCGGCACGCGTCGGAGAGGGGCGGTGAGGTGAGGACGCGGGGTGGGGCCCGCGACTACTCGACGGCGATGCCGGGCGAGCCCTCGGGGCGCACCGGCTCGTCGGGCAGCCGGTCCAGCGTCATGCCGAAGTGCTTGTGGTAGGCCTCGAACACCTCGGTGTCGTCGGCGAGGTGCTCCACGGTGAACTCGCCGTGGACGCGCTTGGTCAGCGTGTGGCCCTTCAGCGTGATCCGGCCGTCGACCGTCGGCAGCGAGCAGAACACGTCCTGCATGAACGGCGAGTCCGGGCAGGTACGGAACCACCACAGCGAAGGACGGAACTCGCCCAGCTCACGCGCCCGGCCGTCGACCCGGTACATCGGATCGCCGTCCAGGAACAGGTCGAACTCGCCCTGCCGCTCCGGCCCGAACGCGAACGCGCCCTGCGGGTCGTACTGCACCTCCTCGGTGCCCAGCAGCAGCGGCCGGCGCGCGTTGCGCCGGAAGCCCACGTCCACCAGGTACGCCGACCCGTCAACGGTCACGCGCAGCATCAGGTGGCCCAGCGGAGCGCCGAGCCCGCCCGGCCGGTGGACCCGCGCCGAGAGGATCTCCACCTGGAAGCCGAGGGCCTCCAGCAGCAGCCCGAAGGCCGGGTTCACCTCGTAGCAGGCGCCGCCGCGGCCCTGGTGCACGATCTTGTCGACGGCCCGCTCGTCCAGGTGGATCTCCTGGCCGAGGTGGTAGTCGAGGTTCTCGAACGGCACGGTCAGCACGTGCCGCTCGGTCAGCTCGGCCAGCGCCGCCAGGTCCGCCTTCGCGGGGCGCGAGGCGCCGATCCGGGCCAGGTACGCCGTGGCGAGCCCGTTGTCGATCACCGGGCGTCCAGCGTCTTGATCACGGAGGCGACCTCGAGCGTACGGCGCGCCTGGAAGGCCGCGGCCTCAAGGTTCTCCTCCGGGACCTGGCCCGGGTTGCCGCCGACCACGGCGGAGGCACCGTACGGGTTGCCGTTCTTCGGCTTGTACAGGACCGGGTCGGTCGAACCGGTGGAGACGATGAGCGAACCCCAGTGGGTGATCGCGTTGTGCAGGGCGAGGATCGCGGAGACCTGGCCGCCGTGGGCCGCCGAGCCGGACGCGAAGGCGGAGACCGCCTTGTTCAGCAGCTTGCCCTCGATCGACAGCTTCGACGTGGAGTTGATGAAGTGCATCAGCTGCGGGGCGGCGAGACCGAAGTGCACCGGGGTGCCGATCAGGATGCCGTCCGCCCACTCCAGGTCCGCGAGGGTCACCACGGGGATGTCCTTGGTGGCGTTCTGGAAGTCGGATGCGCCGTCGCGGCTCGCGGCCTCGCCGTTCGGGGCGATCTCGGCGACCCGCAGCAGGCGGACCTCCGCGCCCTCCTTCTCGGCCGCGGTGGCGGCGGCCTCGGCGAGCTTGTGGGTGGAGCCGGTGGACGAGTAGTAGATGACAGCGATGTTCGTCATGACGAGATGCACTCCCTTTCGACCGCCCCCGCTCGTTTCCGGTTTTCGACTGCCGGGGCCTTTGAGTTGATCCTGTTCCGTGCCCGGCGCCCCATCGAGGGCGCCGGCTCTAGTCCGTCACGTACGCGGCCCGGCGCCGTCGGCGGCCGGTCACGACCAGCAGCACCACGCAGCCGCCCAGCAGCGCGGACATGAACAGCCCGACGCCCCTGACCTCGCCGAACGCGAGGGGGATCTGTGCGCCCACCCCGCCGCCGATGTTGAGCGTGAAGCCGTACAGGGCCGTGGCCGTGACTCCGTGGGCCACGCCCGCCGTCGTGCCGATCTCCTGCACCACGGCGGGACCGATCGCCGCCAGGCCCAGCATGAACACGAACATCGCCCCGGCCAGCCCGGCGGCCGTACCGCCGAACAGCCCGGCGCCGCAGATCCCCGTCGCCGCCACGGCGAACGCCCCGGCCCCGCGCGTGCGGGCCGGGATCCGGCCCAGCAGCGGGGCCACCAGCACGCCCAGCACCAGCGCCGGAATGGCCGTGGCCCGCAGCGTCAGCATCGCCTGGCCGTCACCGACCAGCGAGGGCGGACCGTAGAGCTGCACACTCGTGTAAACGGCGGTCAGGGTGCTGGAGCAGGTGAGCCCGACGACGTACAGGGGCAGCAGCCGCAGCCACATCCGCCGGGTGGCTCCGCGATCCGCCCGCGAGGCGGGCCTTCCGCCGGCGCCGCCGGCCGTGGACCGTGCCGGATCCTGGGCCGACAGCACCCGGCGCAGGATCTGCGCGCCCACCAGCAGCAGCGGCGCGGTCACCCAGAACGTGCCCCGCCAGCCGACGACGGCGGCCAGCAGCTGAGATTCCACCTGACCCGCGACGATGGTCCCCGCCATGCAGGCGGAGACGATGGTCAGCGCGGTCGGCAGCTTCGAAGCCGGCATGTGCGTGTTCAGGTACGCGTACACCAGCGGTACGTACACGCCGGCGAACACACCCTGTCCCGCCCGCAGCGCCAGCCCCGCGCCGAAGGAGTCCGCCAGCGGCACGCACGCGGTCGCCACCGCCAGCGCGCTCACCCCGGCCACCAGCACCGTCCGGGTGCCGAACCGCCGGGCGAGCGGCCCGCTGAACAGCGAGACGATCGCGTACGTCACCGCGTACGCCGAGGTGGCCCAGGTGGCCGACGCCTGGTCCACCCCCCAGGCCCGCCCTATGTCGGGCAGCAGCGGGATCGCCACGTACAACTGCCCCACCACCAGCATCCCGAGCAGGGAGATGGCCGTGATCACACCCCGGACCGACCCCCCCTCCTCGGGGGCGGCCGGTCCGGTCGCGCCTTCGTGTGACGGGACCCGGTGCGGGGCGGTGGGCCGGGCAGAGGTCGTGTGCGGACTCATCGTTCCTCCTGGGGCTGCGGTGCACCCCGGGAGGGTGGGCCGGGCCGGGCGTGGTGGGTCGGCGCTCAGCCGCCGTACGGCTTCTGGGCCTTCTTGTCCTTCAGCGCGGTGCCCCACCACTCCAGGGAGTCCAGCAGGGTCTTGGCCGCGGCCTCCGCCTCGGTCGGGTCGATGAGGTTGCCCTCCTCGTCGAACTGGCCCCACGGGCCGTGGAAACCGACGGTGTCGCGGACCGTCACCGAGTGGGTCTCCGCGAAGATCTGGCGCAGGTGCTCGACGGCGCGCATGCCGCCCGCGAGGCCGCCGTAGCCGACGAAGCCGACCGGCTTGGCGTGCCACTCGGTGGTGTGCCAGTCGATCAGCGACTTGAGCGAGGCGGGGTAGGAGTGGTTGTACTCCGGGGTGACGACGACGAACGCGTCGGCGGCGGCCAGCCGCGGGGAGACCGCGGAAAGCTGCGCCTGGACCTCCAGGTCCGGCGACTGCGACAGCCGGTTCGGCAGGTCGTGCTCGATCAGGTCGATCACGTCGATGTCCAGGCTCTGCCGCTCACGCGCGACACCGGTGAACCAGTTGGCGATGACCGGGCCGAACCGGCCGTCACGGACACTTGCGACGATGACTGCGACGCGGAGCGGCTCAGACATTGAAAAATACCTCCGGATGAGTGCGAGCTAGCGGTGCCCACTTTTTGCGCCACGAGCCGCGCGGACAATGCCGCATGCGCGAGTACGTCAACTCCCCGGGCCCGCCGTCCACAGGTGTGCGTTGGCCTTCCGGGCCTCCCCGGCCAGCCGCGCCAGCTCCACGACCTCGATCCCGGCCGCGCGCAGCTCGGCCACGCCCGTGCACGCCGCCACGAACAGCGCCGGCTCCCGCCAGGCGATGACCACCCGGCGCACCCCGGCCGCGATCACCAGGCGGGCACACGGATCGGGCCGCGAGCGCCGCTCCGAGCAGGGCTCCAGCGTCGAGTAGAGCGTCGCCCCACGCAGCCGGTCATCACCCGGCGCGAGCTTGGCCAGCGCCGACTCCTCCGCGTGCACGCTCGGGTCGCCCTCGCGGCTGTACCCGTACGCCAGCTCCATCCCGGCGCCGTCCACGAGCACCGCACCCACCGAATACGCGCCCGGGCTGGGCGGGCACAGCCGCGACAGGGCGATCGCCCGGCGCATCCACTCCTCGTCCGACAGGTACAGCGGGGTCACAGGGCACGCTCCTTCGGCGCGTAGCGCAGCACGACGGCATCGCCCGCCACCCGCGCGTCCAGCAGTCTCATCCGGGCGGCCGGCCCGCCCGGGAACTCGGCCCCGCCCACCAGCCGCGGCGCGCCCTCCTGGCCCACCAGCAGCGGGGCCACGGCCACCTGCAGCTCGTCGGCCAGGTCCAGGGCCAGCAGCTGCGTGTGCACGGACGTGCCGCCCTCCACCATCAGGCGCCCGACACCGCGCCGCCCGAGCACGTCGAGCACCCGCGCCCAGTCCAGCTCCGGACCGGTGCTCACCACCTCGGCGAGACCGCCGAGCGCCGCGCGCAGCGGCCCGGCGCTCGCGTCCACGGTGAACACCAGCTTCTCGCCACCGCAGTGCCAAAAGCGCAGTTCGGGATCGATCCAGGGCGAGGCGGTGACGGTGACCTTGAGCGGATCCGCCGGCTCGCCGCGGTCGACCCGGGCGGCCCGCCGCCGCGGATCGCCCACCAGCAGTCGCGGATTGTCCTTCCGTACGGTGCTCGCGCCCACCAGCAGCGCGTCACAGGACGCCCGTACGGCATCCACCCGGTCGAAGTCCTCCGGGGACGACAGCAGCAGCCGGTCGGGGCTCGCGTCGTCGAGCCTCCCGTCCACGCTCATCGCGGCGGACAACAGGACGTACGGCCTGCGCGCACTGCCCATGCGGACGTCACCCTCCCTGCACCCTGCTCGTCGGTCGGGGCGTCACCGTAGGCGGCGCCCCCCGGCCAACTTGCCGGCCGCGAACCGAGTACGTCAGCTCGGACCGCGCCCACGGCCGGGTAGTGACGGATTCCGGATAGCCGTGGCGGGAACCCTGCGTTCCTGACCGAGGCTGCACGCACTCGACCGAAAGCTTTGTCCTGCACGCCAGGACAGAACGGAGTGTGGTTCACGTGCTCAGCAGACGCTCGCTCATACGCGCCGGTGCCAGCGTCGGGGCGGCCGCCGCACTGACCGCCGGAACCGGTGGCCTGATGCTGGCGCAGGCTGCCGGCGCCACCCCGTGGAAGACCCTGCAGAGCCGGCTGTCAGGCCGGCTCGTCCTGCCCAGTGACGCCACGTACGAGACGGCCAAGCAGCTGCAGCTGGCCCAGTTCGACGTGATCCACCCGCAGGCCATCGCCTACTGCACCAGCGAGGCCGACGTGTCCGCGTGCATCCGATTCGCCCAGGACTGGGGCCTCGCCCCCGCGGTGCGCAGCGGCGGCCACAGCCAGGCCGGCTACTCGACCACGCCGGGCCTGGTCATCGACGTCTCGAAGCTCAACCACGTCCGCCCCGGCGACACCGTCCACCTGGGCCCGGGCAGCCAGGGCGTCGACGTCCTCAACTCCCTCGCCCCGTACGGCATCCAGGTGGCGGCCGGCACGTGTCCCACCGTCGCGGTCGGCGGCTGGCTCCAGGGCGGCGGCCTCGGCTACGCCACCCGCAAGTTCGGCATGGGCGCCGACCGGCTGGTGTCGGCCCGCGTCGTCCTGGCCAACGGGCGCACCGTACGGGCCTCGGAGACCGAGAACCCGGACCTGTACTGGGGCCTGCGCGGCGGTGGCGGCGGCAACTTCGGCGTCGTGACCGACTTCGAGGTGCAGCCGGTCCAGATCCCCTCGCTCACCACGTACAACCTCAACTTCGCCTGGTCGGACGCCGTCCAGGTGATCCTGGCCTGGCAGGACTGGATCGCGACCGCGCCCCGGGAGCTCTCCGCGGAGCTGCTGTTCCTGCTCTCCACGGACGCCCCGCAGGGCACCGAGCCGTACGTCGTCCTCACCGGCGGCTACGCCGGCCCGCAGGCCGACTGCGACCGGGCCCTCGACGGTCTCGTCGCGGCGGTCGGCCGGCCCACGACCTCGCGCACGGTCAGTGAACTGCCCTACCGCGAAGCCATGATGAACGTCTTCGGCTGCGGTACGAAGACCGTCGACCAGTGCCACCGGATCGGCTACTCGCCCGAGGCCCAGCTGACGCGCGACAACTACTCCCTCGGCCGCAACAACTTCTTCGCCCGCGGCTGGACCCGCGCCAACGCGGAGGCGGCGCTGGCGGCCTTCACGGCCGACTTCCGCCCGGGCCAGTTCCGCTTCCTGGGCCTCTTCGCCTACGCGGGCAAGGTCAACGACGTCGCCCCGACGGCCACGGCCTTCGTGCACCGCGACTCGCTCTTCAACGCGGGGTACTCGGTGGGCCTGACCAACCCGAACCTCACGCAGGAGGACAAGGACCGGGGCCAGGCCTGGGTGGACAACGGGTTCAACACCGTGGAGCCGTACGCGGCCTCGCTGCACCAGTCGTACCAGAACTACATGGACCCGGCCCTGACCAACTGGCGCGACGCCTACTACGGCCGGAACTACTCCCGCCTCCGTTCGGTCAAGCGCGCCTACGACCCGAACCGCTTCTTCCGCTTCGCGCAGGGCATCGACTGAGGGAGGCGCGGGCCGGGGCGTCGCCCCGCACCCGGGCGGCCGGGTCAGCGCAACGGCCAGACGTGCGCCGACCCGGCGGGCAGCCCGGCCCGCCAGACCCGTGACCAGACCCGCCACCATCTCGGCTTCCTGTTCCTACCCATGCCGGGCAGGGTAGGCAGGGGCCGGGCTGCGGTTCACGGAGCGGGAGAGGAATCTGTCACTCCACGCGGTCGGACCGTTGCTGCCGCTGCCGGTACCGGTGGAGCTGCCAGGCGGCGTACGCCACGAACGGCACCGTGACACCGGGCACGACCCACCAGGGGAGCCCGATCAGGAGGGCGGGGACCGCAACGGCGAGGCAGGTGAGCGCCGAGCCGATGAGCAGGGGCATCCCGAGCGAGCGCCAGGTCCAGGGCTGACGCCCGCCGAGCCCGGCGAGCAGCGCGGTCGCGAAGGCGAGCCCGAGGGCCGCGACCAGGCCGGCGAAGGTGCCGAGCCCGGCGATCATTTGGGCGTCGTCGCGGGGCTCGTCGGCGGAGCTCTGCCGGACGTCGCCCTTGCTGACGGTCATGACCCGGCCGCGCCACACGGTGGCGGTCACCTGATCACGGGGTTCCAGCTGAGCGAGCAGCGGCCCGGGGTCCCCGAAGAGCACGACGATCTTCCGGCTGTCCTGGCCGGAGAGCGTGGCCTCGAACTTGCCGCCCTTGCCCTTCTTGACCACCGTGTGGTCGACGGCGAGGGGCAGGGTACGGATGCAGTCGCCGGTGCTGTCGGCACAGGGCGGGGCGGCGGCGTAGTCCTCGTACCGCCGGATGTCGTCGGGCAGCGGCCCGGAGAAGAGGGACCAGCTGATCAACGCCGGTATCACCGACAGGACGGCCAACGAGGCACCCGTCCACCGCCCCGGCCCGCTTCGGTATTCGCTCACCACAAGCCTCCCCCGTACTCACGTTCGCTCCCCGCTGCCTCCACAGCCTCCACTGCCGCGGACGGGCGGGCAAATGCCTTGATCGGCGCGCCTCGGGGGTGGGCGGGGCAGAGTGCCGTCGTCCGGGGTCGGGAGTGGTCCGGGGGTTTCCCGGCAGTCCACTGTCCTTCCGTGTCGGGCCGGGCCGTCAAGGGCGCTCCCTTCGGTCGCGTCGCTCCGCGATGTCGCTGCGCTCCACCCTTGACTGCCCGGCCCGCCCCGGAATGCCACAAGACTGCCGGGAAGCCCCCGAAGGAACGGTCAGGGGGACAGTCAGGCCCAGGGGTGCGTCAGGGATGCGGCCCTTGCCACCCGGTTCAGCCACATCCCGCCTCACCAGGACCACCGGCCCCGGCAAGGACGGGGCGCGCCCCAGATCGCTACGCGCTCCTCACACCTCAGCGTCCGACGGCCGTCTGGGGCAGGACATAAGCCGCCCATGACCGGCACCAACCCCTCCGATGGGGCGCCTGCGGCCCGCTTGTCCCTTTTGGTGACCGATCGGAACCCATGAACCGCCCTGTCGGAGTGGGAGGTTGAGAAATCCGGCATCAGACTCCCTCTCGCCCTCATCTCGCCCCTTTTTCGTCGTCAGACGGTCTGCAGGCGCCCGGAAAGCCGCCCGTGAACGTCTTTTGGCGTCCTCCGGCGGCGTGCAGCCGCCGAAAAGACCTTTCACACCTGGTGTGTGGGCGGCTTATGTCCGGCCCCAGACGGTCGCCGGACGCTGAGACGTGAGGAGCGCGTAGCGATCTGGGGCGCCCCTGCCATGGCCGGGGATGGTGGTCCCGGGACGGGAACAGGGCCGGCCGAGACCGCCGGTCGGCATCGCTGAGGGCCCGTCCCTGCCCGGTAACCTCCCGGCCATTCCTTCGGGGGCTTCCCGGCAGTCTTATGGCATTCCGGGGCGGGGCGGTCAGTCAAGGGGGGCCGAAGGCCATCGCGAAGCGACGCGACCGAAGGGAGCGCCCTTGACGGACCGACCCGACACGGAAGGACAGTGGACTGACGGGACGCCCCCGGACACCATCCCGACCCCGCCCGACCGGAACCCCGCCCCCGCCCCCGCAGCCTCCGCTCGCGTTCCTGCCACCCCGGGCGCACCCTGGAGGCAGGGTGACCCCCTGGAGGTGATGAACCATGCCCACACTAGTCGGGTGGCACGTGGAGCTCGAATTCACCGAGGAAGGCCACCGCACCAGCGCGGCGGCCATGGTCAGGCTCGGTGACGGCTCCGAGATGAGGGCGCACGGCTACGCCATGCGCCACCCCTCCGACCCGGAGCAGCTGCGGGTCGGGGAAGAGATCGCAGGCGCTCGCGCGCTGATGGATCTCGCGTCCCAGATGTTGCAGAAGGCCCACTCGGAGATCGACGAAGAGACGGGCCGACACTCTTACCCGCTCAGCCACTGACCCACTGAGCGAGGTGGGACCACGCGCTGGGAGAGAGTAGGGAGCGAGGGGCCGTGAGGGACTTTCGAGTCCCTCACGTGCACCCGGTCGGTGCAGGTGGCGACCTCGACGCACTGCCCGCCTCCGTCACCGCTGTAGCTCGACTCGGACCACGTGAGCGCGGTGTTCATCGTTCTCCTGAGAGCCGATCCAACAGGCCCTTGTTCTCAACGAAGTTGAGGGCCTGGGATCGCAGCCCCGCACACTTCCGAGTGAGGATGCCGAGCTCGTCCCGGTCCCGTCCGAGAAGGCTGCCGCGCTGGGTCTCGGCGTGGGAAGAGTGCTGGTGCTCGGGTGTTTCCAGGAGCGCGAACGGCCCGTTGAGACCGGCCTGACCGGGGATGCCCAGCGGCAGGACCTGGAGCGAGGTGCCCGGCCACCTGCCCCGCCTTCTCCGTCCGGAGCGCCTCGTGCGCCTAGAGGTCCACGACAGCGGCGGCGGCGCGCCCATCCCCCAACCGCAGGACCGGGACGGCGGCGGCCGGGGCCTTCAGATCGTCGACACGCCCGCCGATCTCTGGGGCGCGAGCGACCGCCGCCCTGGCAAGGTGGTGTGGTGCGAGTTCCGAACACACCTTGCTGATATGGACAGTTGGGGGAGACGTGCTCACGTACCAGGAAGTGATGACCACGAACTTCGGCCTCCTCGCGACCGCGGCGACCGCGTGGGACGCGATGGCCGGTGAGCTGAAGAAGGTCGAGGACCGGTACGCCGCGAGCGTCCAGAAGGTCGCCATGGGTCCGTCCGTCGGCCAGAACTGGCTCGGTCTCAGCGCCGGGGTCGCGCAGGACCGCTTCGCCACCACCCGCCGCGAGTACACCGCCGCCCAGACCGAGGCGAAGGCGGTCGCCGCGCTCCTGCGCGACGCCCACGCGGGCTTCGTGGACCTGAAGAAGAAGGTCGACTCGGCCCGCAAGGACGCCGTCGACGCCGGCATGGCGGTGTCCACGGCGGGCAGGGCCAGCTTCGACTTCACCCGGGTCGAGGACCCCGCCCAGGCCCGCATCCTGCGCCGCGACCCCGGGATGCGGGAAGCGGAGGACTCGTGGACCGCGCACATCGCGGAGGCGGTGCGCGCGGTGGACGAGTTCGACAAGGCCATCCGGCAGGCGCTGCAGGCCGTGGTGGTCGACTCCAACCCCTTCGACGGGACGATGGGCGGCTTCAACGCCACCGCCAAGCCGGTGATCCCGCCGACCGGGTCGGCGCGTAGCGAGCAGAAGTTCACCGAGGCCGAGAAGTGGATCTTCGACGAGATGAAGCGGAACGTGGACTCCGACACCGTCCACCAGCTGCAGGCCCTGCTGCGCGAGCCGCAGTGGTACGACTTCGGGCGCAACTACGGCAGCGACATCAACGCGGCGCTCGTGATGTGGGGCCTGAAGGTGGCCCCCGGTCAGGACTGGGACCACAAGCCCCAGCTTCAGCAGCACTTCGACCTCCAGACGAAGAACGACTACTTCTTCAAGCAGCCGGGCCAGAACCGGGAGGTGTTCTACGACATCTACTCCAACATCCACTACGGGTACATCGGCCGAGCCGCAGGATTCGACCCGGACACCCTGATCAAGGGCGCCTCGCTGGGGGAGACCCTGCTGACGGGTGACGACGACCAGGGCGACCAGATCACCATGAGGATCGGAATGGACCTGTACGACAAGTACGGCAAGGACATGACGGAAGACCAGCTCAAGCAGGGGATCGAGGACGCCATGGACCGGATGGAGCAGGCGAAGCGGGAGGGCAAGGACGTCCCGCAGATCAGGAGCACCTCGTGACGCGCGGACAGCTGGGCTGTGTGATCGCCCCGCTCGCCGGGCTGGGCACGGGCGTGCTCGGCGCGGTGCTGCTCAATACCGCCTGGCGGGCCTGCGACGTCGGTGTGAACGGGGCCGCCAACGGCCTCGCCCTGCTCTTCTACGGGGCGCTGCTCGCCCTCCTCGCGACGGCCTGGTGGGGCGTGCTCGTCGCGTACGTCGGCCGCTGGAACCTGGCCGCCGCCCTCCTCGGCGGCCTGGCCGGCGCCGCGGTCATGGTCTGGGTCTTCGTGGCCCTTCTCCAGGTCCCCGACGGGTACCGCTGCTAGATTCGGCGGTTCGGATCAAGGGTTCTAGGGGGGCCGATGTCGCGTCCGTTGCGGTGGGTTGTCGTTGTCCTGGGGTCGGCGGCGGTGTTCTTCGTCTGCTTCAAGGCGGCCCAGGCGGATCCGTTCGGGTGGCTGCCCGGAAAGGACTCCGACGCCGTCGCCGTGGCCGCCGGGTTCGCCGGGGCCATGACCGCGGCCGCCGGGCTGGCCGGAGCCTGGTGGGCCGGTACGGCGTCCACCGCCCCCGCCCCGCCCCCGACCCCGGAACGCCCCGTACGGCAGAAGGCCGAGGCCTCGGGCACCTCGCGGATCAGCCAGTCGGCCGGGGCGAGCCCCGCCGGGCCGGTCGACCAGGAGGCCACGGCCCGGGACGACAGCCGCATCCGGCAGACCGGCGCCGACCGGACCGCCGACCGGACCGGCGAAGAGCCGGGCACACCCGCGTGAGCGGCGGGCGGGCGGAGCAGTGGGCGCGCGCCGAGGGGAACGCGACGATCATGCAGGTGGCGGGGGACCACGTCACCAACGTCGGCTACGGGCCCGGCGCCGGCCCCGCGCCCCAGGCGCCGGCCGGCCTGCCCGAGGCGCCCGCTGTGCTGGTCGGGCGGGACGGCCCCGTCGAGGAGCTGCTCGGGGTACTGGGCGAGGGTGACGGCGGTGGCTCCCGCGTCGCCGTCGTCGCCGGGCTGGCCGGGGTCGGCAAGAGCGCGCTCGCGGTGGCCACGGCCCACCGGGCCCTGGAGCTCGGCGGGTTCGGGGACCGGGTGTTCTTCCTCGCGCTGCGCGGCTACGCCCCGAACGGCGCGGTGGACGGCCCCGGGGCCGTCCACGAGATGCTCCGCCACCTCGGCATCCGGGACGCCGACGTACCGGGCTCCCCGGACGCCCGGCTGCACCTGTACCGGGCCGAGCTGGCCGCGCGGGCCCGGGCCGGGGAGCGGGTGCTGATCGTCGCGGACGACGCCGGGTCGGTGGCCCAGGTGCGGGACCTCGTACCGGCCCAGGACGCGCACCGGCTGCTCGTCACCTCGCGGCACCGGCTCGTGGCACCCGGATTCCCGGGGCGGATCGTCGTGCTCGACGAGCTGACGGCCGACGCGGCCGCCGAGCTGCTCACCGCGGCGCTGCTGCGGACCTGGCCGCAGGACCCGCGCCCGCTCGGGGACCCCGGGGCGCTCGCGGAGATCGCGGAGCACTGCGGCCGTCTGCCGCTGGCCCTCACGGTGGCGGGGGCGCTCCTCGCGGGCGATCCGGGCCTGCCCGCGGGCGAGTTGGCGCGGCAGCTGTCCGGGGCGCGCACCCGCCTGGCGACCCTGCACATCGACGAGGACGGGGACGGGGAAGTCCCCGTGGGCGTACGGGCCGCCTTCGACCTCTCGTACGCGCGGCTCCCCGCCGACCAGGCCAGGCTGCTGCGCCTGCTGACCCTGGTCCCCGGGCCGGACTGCGCGACCGCGTACGCCCACCTGCTGACCCGCGGTTGCCTGCCGCACCCCGCCGACCCGCCGGAGGCGCTCGCCGCCGTACGGGCCTCGCTGGCCGCGCTCGTACGGGCCAGCATGCTGACCGAACAGCCGGTGGGCTCGGGGCGCTGGCGGATGCACGACCTGGTCCGGCTGTACGCGCGGGAGCGCGGCGAGGAGCACGCCGAGCAGGACCGGCGCCAGGACGTGACCGACACCTTCCTGGCGAGCCTGGTCTTCGACGCCGAGGTGGCCTGCCGGACGCTGGGGGTGGACGGACGGCCCGCGAGCGGCCCGGGGCTGCCCTCGATGGCCCTGGCGCTGCGATGGCTGGACGGGGAACGCACGATGCTGGTCGACGCGGTGGGCTTCGCGGCCGAAGCCGGCAGGCCGGACATCACTTTCGAACTGGCCGGCCTGCTGGGCCCGTACCTCGATCTCTACGGTCATGCGTCGGACGCCCTCGTGGTCGCACGCCGGATGGTGGCGGTCTGCCGGGAGTCCGGCGACCGCACCGACACGGCCGCCGCGCTCTACAACCTCGCCATCGCTCTCCTGGACGCCCGCCGGATGGCGGAGGCGACCGCGCTGCTGGACGAGTCCCTCGTCCTGTTCCGCGAGGTTCCCGAGCGGTCCGGGGAGGCCAGGTCTCTCAACTTGCTGGGCTCCATCCACACGCGGGAACACCGGTGGGAGGAGGCGCGCGAGGCCCACGAACGGGCCCTGGAGATCTTCCGTGCGGAGGGGGTCCGGCACGCGGAGGGGACGGTGCTGGTGAACCTCGCGCACGTCCTGGAGCAGTCGGGACGGGTGGACGAGGCCGTCGATGCGAGCGCGGAGGCTCACCGCCTCCTGAAGGAGACCGGGGACGACCACAGGGCCGCGACCGCACAGGGAGTCCTCGGGGACATGCTCTGGCGGGCCGGGCGCCGGGAGGAGTCCTCGGCCGCGCGGGAGCAGGCCCTGGCCACCCTGCGGAGCCTGGGCCACCGGGCCGCGGTGGCCTGGCTGCTCAACGCGATCGCAGGCTCGCTGACGGACGACGCGGCCGGAGACACGGCGGCCGGAGACACGGCGGCCGGAGACACGGCGGCCGGAGACACGGCGGCCGGGGACACCGCCGGGGACGCGGGCGGGAACACCGAACGGTTCCGTGAGGCGCAGGCCCGGTACGAGGAGGCCCTCGCGCTGTTCGCCGAGGTGGGCGACCGGCACGGCGAGGGCGCGGTACGGGCCAACCTGGGCCGGCTGCTCCGGCTGGCGGGGCGGCCGCAGGAGGCCCTGGAGTCGCAGCGGCAGGGCTGCGCCCTCCTCGCCGCCACGGGGGACCGCCGCGGTGAGGCCGTGGTGCTGGCGGACATGGCGCTGACGCTGTGCCTGCTGGACCGCCCGGCCGAAGCCGCCGACGGACTCGAGCGGGCGGCCGCCCTGCACGGCGCCGTGGGCGACGCCGAGCAGGAGGCGGCGACCCGCCGGATGGCCGCGCACCTGCGCGCGGCCCCCGAGACGGCGCCGACACCCGAGGAGCCCCCGCGCCGCTGGTGGGGCCGGTTCAGGAACTGATCACGCGGTCGAGGCGGGCGCCCCGCGAACGGGGTCAGAGGCGCTCGGGGGTGCGGATGCCCAGGAGGGACATGCCCTTCGAGAGCGTCCGGGCGGTCAGGTCGCACAGGAACAGGCGGTTCTCGCCGACGACGAGCTCCGGCTCCGGCTTCACGACCGGGCACTCGGTGTAGAACGTCGTGAACAGCGAGGACAGCTGGTACAGGTACGCGGCCACCTTGTGCGGGGCGTGCTCCGCGGCCGCCTCGGTGACCACCTCGCCGAACTGGTCCAGGTGCAGGCCCAGCGCGCGCTCGGCCGGGGCCAGCTCCAGCTCCGGGTGGGCGACCGGGGAACGGTCGCCCGCGTTGCGCAGGATGGACCGGATCCGGGCGTACGCGTACTGGAGGTACACGGACGTGTCACCGGTCAGCGAGACCATCTGGTCCAGGTCGAACTTGTAGTCGCGCGCGGCGGAGGTGGAGAGGTCCGCGTACTTGACCGCGCCGATGCCGACCTGGAGGCCGTTCTCGACGATCTCCTGCTCGCTGAGGAACCCGCGGTCCTTGTCCTTCTCCCGGACCACGGAGGTCGCCCGCTCCACCGCCTCGTCGAGGAGGTCCACCAGCCGGACCGTCTCGCCCTCACGGGTCTTGAACGGCTTGCCGTCCTTGCCGAGGACCGTGCCGAAGGCCAGCTGCACGGCCTTGACCCCGTCGTTCAGCCAGCCCGCGCGGCGCGCCGTCTCGAAGACCATCTTGAAGTGGAGCGACTGGCGGGCGTCGACCACGTAGATCAGGGTGTCCGCCTTCAGGTTCCCCACGCGGTCGCGGATCGCCGACAGATCGGTCGCGGCGTAGCCGAAGCCGCCGTCCGACTTCTGGACGATCAGCGGGGTCGGGTTGCCGTCGGGGCCCTTGTACTCGTCGAAGAACACGCACAGCGCGCCGTTGGAGCGGACGGCGACGCCCGAATCCTCCAGCAGCTTGCACGTCTCGACGAGCATGTGGTTGTAGCCGGACTCGCCGACGACGTCCGCGTCCTGGATGTCCATGTCCAGCTTGTCGAAGACCGAGTAGAAGTAGATCTTCGACTCGTCGACGAACCGCTGCCACAGGGCGAGGGTCTGCTCGTCGCCGGCCTGCAGGTCGACGACGCGCGCCCGCGCCCGCGTCTTGAACTCCTCGTCGGAGTCGAAGAGCGCGCGCGAGGCCTTGTAGAGGCGGTTGAGGTTGGACATGGCCTCCTCGCCGGAGACCTCCGCGTCCGACTTGTGGTCCAGCTCGTGCGGGTGCTCCAGCAGGTACTGGATGAGCATGCCGAACTGGGTGCCCCAGTCGCCGATGTGGTGGCGCCGGACCACCTTCTCGCCCGTGAACTCCAGGATCTCCACCATCGCCGCGCCGATGACCGCGGACCGCAGGTGCCCGACGTGCATCTCCTTCGCGACGTTCGGCTGCGCGTAGTCGATGACCGTCGTGCCCGCGTCCGCGGCGTACGGGACACCGAGGCGGTCGTCGCCGGCGCGGGCGGCGAGGGTCTCGATGATCGCCCGGTCGGAGACGGTGATGTTGAGGAAGCCGGGGCCCGAGACCTCGATGTCCTTGATCAGGTCACCGGTCGGGATGGAGCCGACCACGGTCGTCGCCAGCTCGCGCGGGTTGGCCTTGGCCTTCTTCGCGAGAGCCAGGATGCCGTTGGCCTGGAAGTCGGCCCGGTCGCTTCGTCGCAGCAGCGGGTCGGCGCCACCGGCCTCCGGCAGAGCCGAGGCGAGGGCGTCGGAGACGCGCTGATTGACCGAAGAAGCGAGGGAAGGGACCGAGGCCATGAGCTGCCGTTCCTGTGAGGTCGTGCCTGAAGCTGCACTTGGTTGTTCCGACAAGCCCCGAGTATCCCACGTGGGGCCGTCCCGTTTCCCGAGATAAAGGGGGCCCGCGGGCAACCCCGGAGTGGCCCGCTCCGTCTGGGAGAATGGCGAGAAGCCAGCATTCGAGATAGAAGGACGTGTCGTGGCTCAGAGCGCCCAGAGCAGCACCGAGACCGACTGGGTCTCCCGTTTCGCGGACGAGGTCATCGCCGAGGCGGAGCGCCGAGCCCCGGGCAAAGCCGTAGTCGTCGCGTCCGGACTCTCCCCCTCCGGCCCGATCCACCTGGGCAACCTGCGCGAGGTCATGACCCCGCACCTGGTCGCCGACGAGATCCGCCGCCGCGGCTTCGAGGTCCGGCACGTGATCTCCTGGGACGACTACGACCGGTACCGGAAGGTGCCCAAGGGCATCCCCGGCGTCACCGAGGAGTCCCACGCCCAGCACATCGGCCGCCCGCTGACCGCGGTGCCCGCCCCCGAAGGCTCCGCCCACCCGAACTGGGCCGAGCACTTCAAGGCCGCCATGGTCGAGGCACTCGCCGAGCTGGGTGTCGAGTACGACCCGATCAGCCAGACCGAGCAGTACCTGGCGGGCACCTACCGCGAGCAGATCCTGCACGCGATGAAGCACCGCGGCGACATCGACGCCGTCCTCGACCAGTACCGCACCAAGCAGAAGCCGGGCGGCAAGAAGCCCCAGCAGAAGCAGGTCGACGAGGCCGAGCTGGAGGCCGCCGAGGGCTCCGGCGCGGCGAACGAGGACGACGGCAGCGCCGAGGGCTCGGAGTACTTCCCGTACAAGCCGTACTGCGGCCAGTGCAACAAGGACTTCACCAAGGTCACCTCGTACGACGACGAGACGACCGAGCTCACCTACGTCTGCACCGAGGACGACTTCACCGAGACCGTCAAGCTGTCGGAGTTCAACCGCGGCAAGCTGGTCTGGAAGGTCGACTGGCCGATGCGCTGGGCCTTCGAGGGCGTGATCTTCGAGCCCTCGGGCGTCGACCACTCCTCGCCCGGCTCGTCCTTCCAGGTCGGCGGGCAGATCGTGCACCTCTTCGGTGCCGAGCAGCCGATCGGACCGATGTACGCGTTCGTCGGCATCAGCGGCATGGCCAAGATGTCCTCGTCGAAGGGCGGGGTCCCGACCCCGGCCGACGCGCTGAAGATCATGGAGCCGCAGCTGCTGCGCTGGCTGTACGCGCGCCGCAAGCCGAACCAGTCCTTCAAGATCGCCTTCGACCAGGAGATCCAGCGGCTCTACGACGAGTGGGACAAGCTGGAGTCCAAGGTCGCCGACGGTTCGGTGCTGCCGGCCGACGCCGCCGCGCACACCCGCGCCGTACGCGTCGCCTCGCACGAGCTGCCGCGCACCCCGCGGCCGCTGCCGTACCGGACGCTGGCGTCGGTCGTGGACATCACCGCCGGGCACGACGAGCAGACCCTGCGCATCCTGGCCGACCTGGACCCGTCGCAGCCGCTCACCTCCCTCGACGAGGTACGGCCGCGCCTGGACCGTGCCGAGAACTGGATCACCACCCAGGTCCCGGCCGACCAGCGGACGCTGGTGCGGGAGTCCGCCGACACCGAGCTGCTGTCGTCCCTGGACGACGAGGGCCGCGAGTCGCTGCGGCTGCTCCTGGAGGGCCTCGACTCCCACTGGTCGCTGGACGGGCTCACCACCCTCGTCTACGGCGTGCCGAAGGTGATGGCAGGGCTGGAGCCGGACGCGAAGCCCACGCCGGAGCTGAAGGTCGCGCAGCGCACCTTCTTCGCCCTGCTGTACCGCCTGCTCGTGACCCGGGAGACCGGCCCGCGCCTGCCCACCCTGCTCCTCGCCGTGGGCGCGGACCGGGTCCGCAAGCTGCTCGCCGCCTGACGCAGACGTCGAAGGGCCCGCATCCCCGAGGGGGATGCGGGCCCTTCCGCTTGCCGGTCGTCACCCGTCGCCCGCCGCTCGCGGCAAGGGGCTCAGGCGATGTGCTCGTTCTCCAGCTCGCGCTGGTAGCGCAGCTTCAGGCCCGGCATGAGCTTGCGGATCATCGAGGAGCTGCGCGGGTGGTCGAGACCGTGGCGGTCCGAGAGGTGTATGTCCACCTGCTCCGGGGTCGGGTAGTCGGAGTGCTCGTCGAGGTAGGCGCGGAACACCTCGTACGCGGCCTCGTTGAACTTCACCTGGTCGAAGTCGGCGTCGACATCGACATCGGCGTCGGTGTCGGTGTCTTCGCCATCGACGTCAACGGCGACGGCCGGTACGGGGAGCTGCTCCTGCTGCGCGACGACCTCGTCCGGGCCTGCCGGGGGCATGACCGGAGTCGGCTCCAGGCCCTCGACGTACTGCGGGTTGTACCCGCCCTCGTACGCGGCCTGCGGAGCCAGCGGGGCCGCGAACCAGGCGCTGTCGTGGGCGGCGGGCATCGCCGTGGGGTCCACCGCGAACGCGGGCGGGGTCTGGCCCTGCGGGGCCGCTGTCCTGCCCGCCCCCGGAACCTGGGCCGCTGCCGCCGCCTGCGGCGCACCCGGCCCCGGCTGCCCGGGAACGCCCGCGGCCATGGCGGCCAGGCCGCCCGGGCCGGCTTGGCCGCCGGCCGCTCCGGCCGGCCCCGGCTGCGCCGGGACCCCCATGACCGCACCGCCCGGGCCCGCCTGGCCCGGAACACCCGCGGCCACGCCGCCCGGGCCCGCCTGGCCCGCCGCCCCGCCCGGCCGGCCGGCGGCCTGCGCCGCCCGGCCCGTCTCCAGGGCCGGAGCCGGTGATGCCGGCGTCGGGGCGGCCGTCGCGATGGCCGCCGCCGCGGGCGGCAGCAGCAGCGGGTCTATGCCCGCCGCCGCCAGGCCCTCGGGGGCCGTCTGCGAGAGGGGGACGCCGATGCGGGCCAGACGGAGCGGCATCAGCGCCTCCACCGGGGCCTTGCGGCGCCACGCGCGGCCGTACCGGGCCTGGAGCCGTGCCTGGTAGATCAGCCGGTCCTGCTCCATGCCGACGGCCTGTTCGTACGACCGCAGCTCCCACAGCTTCATCCGGCGCCACAGCTTGAACGTCGGCAGCGGCGACAGCAGCCACCGCGTGATGCGGACACCCTCCATGTGCCGGTCCGCGGTGATGTCCGCGATCCGGCCCACCGCGTGCCGGGCCGCCTCCACCGTGACCACGAACAGGATCGGGATCACGGCGTGCATGCCCACGCCCAGCGGGTCCGGCCAGGCCGCCGCGCCGTTGAACGCGATCGTCGCCGCGGTCAGCAGCCACGCCGTCTGGCGCAGCAGCGGGAACGGGATCCGGATCCACGTCAGCAGCAGGTCCAGCGCGAGCAGCACGCAGATGCCCATGTCTATGCCGATCGGGAACACCAGCGAGAAGTTCCCGAACCCCTTCTGCAGGGCGAGCGCGCGGACCGCGGCGTACGAACCGGCGAAACCGATCCCCGCGATGACCACGGCTCCTGCGACCACGACGCCGATGAGTATCCGGTGCGTACGAGTCAGCTGCATCGCGGCCACCCGCGATCCCCTCCCCTTGTCGAGCTACGGCAGGCACAGCGTACGGGTGCCCGCACGGGTGACTGAATGTCAGCCTCCCGTTGGGCGCCCGCCACGCCGTCCGCCGTGCCGCCCGGACCCGCCGCGCCTACTGCGCGGAGGGAGAAGCCTGCTGCTCAGGCTGCTGCTGGGCCGGCTGCTGCTGCTGGTTGGCGGTGGCGACCGAAGCCACCGCCTCCTTCGCCGCGGCGATCGCGTTCTCGAGCAGCTTGGCCTGATCCGGAGCGCCGGCACCCTCGTACGCCGCACCGTTGTAGTCGAGCGTGATCACGACGTTCTGCGTGCGCGCCACGATCGTCGTGTTGAAGAAGTCCACGTCCTTCTTCACGCCGTACACGATCGACGAAGCCTGGTCGCCGACCCCGCCCGCCTGCTCGACCTTGACGTTCTGCGCGCCCTCGGTCGCCTTGGCCGTCTCGACCTGCTTGTTGAACTGGTCCTCGGCGCGCTTGTTCGCGCCGCCGAGCGAGGAGTGCGACTCGTAGCGGACCAGGGAGATCGACAGCCAGCGGTACTGCGAGCCCTTCAGGCCGTCCTCGTCCAGGCCGTTCCAGGAGCAGCTGGCGCGGGAAGCCAGGTCGTTCGACTTGGTCGCGGTGCCGTTCTTGTCCTTCGCCTCCGGGACGAGGGTGTCGATCGTCTTCGTCTGGAGCGACTTGCACGGGTCGGGCAGCGTCGCGAACGCCGCCTTCTCCAGCGCGGCCGAAGCCTTGCCGCTCGGCTTGGCGGACGAGGACGCGCCGGGCTTCTTGTCACCGCCCGAAGCGGAGTCCTTGCCCGAGTCGGACGAACAGCCGGCGACGGTGAGGATCACCGGGACGGCTGCGCAGGCGAGAACGCGAGTGAGGCGCGAGGCAGATCGGTGCATGGTTCCTTCAGTCAGTACGTGGTGGGCGCGTTCTGTGGACGCGGTGCGGGCTCGGTTCGGACTCGGTTCGGACTCGGCGGGCGGGCGCGGGACCCGAACAAAGGTAGCCCGACCCGGCGCGCGCCTGCTGTGCCCGCCGTCACGCAGAGCCCCGCACGCACCCGCTCACTCGTTGAAACGCTCGACGAGCGCCTGCGCCAACTGCCGTGCCTTGTCCTGGGTTTCAGGGCTCGAAGGCACCGTACCGGGCAGTGCGGGCTGCACGCTGTACTCGACCGTGACGATGACGTTCGAGGTGCGGAACACAATCCGCACGGTCCGCGACTGCGCCGCGCTCGCGCCCGCCGCGCTCAGCTTGTCCTCGATGTACGCCTCGGTCCCGAGCCCTTCGAGCACCCGGGAGCCGAGCTCGGGCGGCGGCGCGGAAGCGGAAGCGGAAGGGCTGCCGGCCCCCGGGGACGGCGGCTGCCCGCCGGCCGGCGGGGGAGCGCCGGGGCTCGTGGCCGCACCGGCGGCCGTACTCGCAGTGGGGCTCGCGGTGGGTCCGGGGAACGGCAGGTGCGCCTCCGTCAGCCGGCGCACGTACACCTGCCGTGCCTTGTCGTCGTCGCTCATGAGCGTCCGGTCGTACGAGACCACGCGCTCGAAGCCGACCGACAGCAGCCGGGTCTCCTCGGGCGACTGCGCCGTCCAGCGGCAGCCGACGTGCCGGTCGCCGTCGTAGGAGGTGTCCGCGACGCCCGCGTACAGCTGGGCGCGCTGCTGCTCGGTGAGACTGTCCCCGGCCGGGAGCATCGCCTTGAGGCGCTTGCCGTCGGCGGCCTTGCAGGGCGCGGGCAGGCTGCGGTACTTGCCGGCCGGCGCGGGCGCGGGGCTGCTGTCGCCCGCCTTGGAGTCGGTGTCGGACCCGACGCCGACGTCGCTGGTGCACCCGGTCAGGCCGGCCGCGCCGGCCATGAGCGCGGCGAGCATCGCGATGCCCGGCAGGACTCGTCGTCGTTGCCGTACCGCCTTGCGCTGCACGTCCACTGGCTCCCTTCGACCGGCCGGGGCCGCCCGCCGGTCAGGAATATTGCGTTGCCGCGCTTTGGACGCGGATGAACACAATGTCTATCGCACGCGCTGGTGCCGGCGCCGGTCCCCTGTCTGGTTTGGGGCTAAAAGCGAGGCTTTTGCGTATGACGAATTTTCTGTGTTTCTCGGGGGATTGAAGCTTTATGCCGTATGTAGAGGTGCCGGGAGAGAAGGTCCCGATCCGGATGTGGGCCGACCCGGCGTCGGTCGAGGCGAGCGCGATGCGGCAGCTGCACAACGTCGCCGGCCTTCCGTGGATCAAGGGCCTGGCGGTCATGCCGGACGTCCACTACGGCAAGGGCGCCACGGTCGGCTCGGTGATCGCGATGAAGGACGCGGTGTGCCCGGCGGCGGTAGGGGTGGACATCGGCTGCGGCATGTCGGCGGTCAAGACGTCCTTGACGGCGAACGACCTCCCGGGCGACCTGTCCCCCCTCCGCTCGAAGATCGAGCGCGCCATCCCGGTCGGCGCGGGCATGCACCGCGACCCGGTGGACCCGGACCGCTTGTACGGCTTCCCGGTGGAGGGGTACGCGGGACTGTGGGAGCGGTTCGACCACCTGGCGGACGAGGTCAAATTCCGTCGCGAACGAGCCGCGAAGCAGATCGGAACGCTCGGAACCGGCAACCACTTCATCGAAGTTTGTCTTGATGTGTCGGGTTCGGTCTGGCTGATGCTGCACTCCGGCTCCCGCAACATCGGTAACGAGCTGGCGGACCACCACATCAACGTGGCCCGAAGCCTTGACCACAACCAGGGCCTGGTCGACCGGGACCTGGCGGTGTTCCTCGCCGCCACCCCGGAGATGGAGGCCTACCGCAACGACCTCTTCTGGGCCCAGGAGTACGCCAAGTACAACCGGGCCGTGATGATGAGCCTGTTCAAGGAGGTCCTCCGCCGCGAGTTCCGCAAGGCGAAGGTCTCCTTCGACCGGGAAATCAGCTGCCACCACAACTACGTGGCGCAGGAGCGGTACGACGGCATGGACCTGCTGGTCACCCGCAAGGGCGCGATCCGCGCCGGCAGCGGCGACTACGGGATCATTCCCGGCTCCATGGGGACGGGCTCGTACATCGTGAAGGGCCTCGGCAACGAGAAGTCGTTCCACTCGGCCTCGCACGGAGCGGGCCGGAAGATGAGCCGGACGGCCGCGAAGAAGCGGTTCTCGGCGCGCGACCTGGCGGATCAGACCAAGGGCGTCGAGTGCCGCAAGGACTCGGGCGTGGTCGACGAGATCCCGGGCGCGTACAAGTCGATCGAGCAGGTCATCGACCAGCAGACGGACCTCGTCCAGGTGGTGGCCAAGCTCAAGCAGGTCATCTGCATCAAGGGCTGAGCCCTCGGTGCGGTTGTCGGGGGAGTGGAAGGGCCCGGACCGGTTCCGGTCCGGGCCCTTCCACGTGGTCCTCGCGATCTCCCCGCCGGGAGGCTTGCCTACGAGGAGCGGCCGCTGGAGCGGATCCGGATCGGCTCGGCCCGCTTCACCGGCCGGACCTTCGCCGACGGCGCGATCCACGTGCTGCGCAGTCAGGACCACTGTGCCGGGCACGTGATCGTGCACCTGAGCGACCCCGGCGTCCTCCACCTGTCCGACGAGGGCAACGGGGCCTGCGGCGCGTACGACTTCACCACCTGGGCCGATGCGCGCCGCCGCCCCCGCAGCTCAAGGCCGCGGGGCTGGTGCCGTAGGGGCTCGGCAGGGGCCTACAGGTCGCGGTGGACCTTCGTGTTCGAGGCCTGGGCGCGGGGGCGGACCACCAGGAGGTCGATGTTGACGTGGCTGGGGCGGGTCACGGCCCAGGTGATGGTGTCGGCCACGTCGTCGGCGGTCAGGGGGGCCGCGACGCCCGCGTACACCTTCTCGGCCTTCTCGGCGTCGCCGCGGAAGCGGGTCTTGGCGAATTCCTCGGTCTTCACCATGCCCGGGGCGATCTCGATGACGCGGACCGGCAGGCCGACGATCTCCAGGCGCAGGGTCTCGGCCAGGACGCGGGCGCCGTTCTTCGCGGCGACGTAGCCGGCGCCGCCCTCGTACGTGGCATGGCCCGCGGTGGAGGACAGGACGACGACCGTGCCGTCGCCGGAGGCGATGAGGGCGGGCAGGAGGGCCTGGGTGACGTGGAGGGTGCCGATGACGTTGACCTCGTACATCGTGCGCCAGTCGGCGGGGTCGCCGGTGGCGACGGGCTCGGCGCCGATGGCGCCGCCCGCGTTGTTGACGAGCACGTCGCAGCGGTCGAGGGAGGCGGCGAAGGCGTCGACGGCCGCGCGGTCGGTGACGTCGAGGGCGTGGGCGGCGGCGGAGTGGCCGGCCGCCGTCAGCTCGGCGGCGAGGGCCTCGATGCGGTCCTTGCGGCGGGCGGTGAGGACGACGTGGTAGCCGGCGTCGGCGAGCTGCCGGGCGGTGGCCGCGCCGATGCCGCTGCTCGCGCCGGTGACTACGGCGGTCCGGTTGGCGGTGGCGCTGGCCGTGCTCATCTGCGGGCTCCTCGGTCGTTCGGTCGTTCGGTCATGCGTGCGGGCGATTACTCGCCAGCATAGGCGGGGCGCACCGCGCCTCGCCGCGTTGTCCTCAGTCGCCGATGCTCCGCACGGACTCCTTCGTCCGCCTTGCGATGCACGGTGCCGGACACCGCGAGCTGATCCGCCCTGATCCGCCCTGATCCACGAGACGCGACCTAGCGGCCGCGCGGGGCGTACATGATCACCGCCATGCCGGCGAGGCAGACGAGGGCGCCCGCGACGTCCCAGCGGTCGGGGCGGTAGCCGTCGGCGACCATGCCCCACACGAGGGAGCCCGCGACGAAGACCCCGCCGTACGCGGCGAGGACGCGGGCGAAGTCGCCCTGGGGCTGGAGGGTGGCGACGAAGCCGTAGAGGCCGAGGGCGATCACCCCGGCGCCGATCCAGGCCCAGCCCTTGTGCTCGCGCACGCCCTGCCAGACGAGCCAGGCGCCGCCGATCTCCAGGACGGCGGCGAGGGCGAACAGGGCGGCGGAGCGGGCGATCAGCATGGCGCGAAGCGTACGCAGGGGGCCTCCGGGACCGGATGGCCGCCGCCTGTCGATGCCCGCCGGTTGGGCGAGGGGCTCGCCCCCGTTCGTGTGATGGTCCGACCGGACGGGGGCGGTGCGGGCTAGCCTCCGCGCGTGGAGGTGGTGGCGGTGCGCCGTGGTGCCGTACGGAGTGTGGTGGTGGCGGGCTTGCTGGTGCTCGGGGTGTCCGGGGTGTCCGGGACGGAGGCGGGGGCGGCTGCCCGCGGCGGTCCCGAGGCCGACGTGGCGTACCACGGGCGGGTGTCGCTGTCGCAGGGGCGGCTGCGGGTGTGGGTGGTGCCGCAGAACGAGGGGCCGGCCGCGCTGCCCAACGCGACGCTGCGGGTGCGCCTGTCGGCGGACCTCGCGGACCGGCAGGAGCTGGCGCAGGGCTGTGCGCGGGCCGGGCTGCGCGAGGTGGTGTGCGAGACGGGCGCGCTGCCGCTGCACGGCCGCGGCCGGCACATCGGGCTGCTGCTGGACTTGAAGGAGCCGGTGCCGGAGGTGGTGGTCCGGATCGACACCTGGTGGAACGGGGGTGCGTCCGACCGGGACCTGTCCAACAACCAGCACGCGGTGCTGGCGCTGGACACGGGCGACTCCTACGCCTTCTGACCCGGCCGCCCCTCGCGCACATTCCCTGGGCGGACACCCCTACGGGGTGACCACGCCGCCGAATTCCTCGACGGCCTCGCTGACGATCCGCTCCAGCCGGGCGTGGTGGGCGCCGCGCCAGTAGACGCGCTCGCACGCCGCGCACTGCGCGAAGACGTCGTACGAGCGCTGCGTCCCGCTCTCGAGGCGGTCGCCGACGCTGTCCTTGTCGGCCTCGCGCAGCGGCCCGTTGCACGCGGTGCACCGGGTCCACGGGGCGAGGGCGGGGGCGAAGCGGCCGAGGACGTCGCGCAGTTGTTCGTCGGGGTTGTCGCTGTAGACGTACGCGCCGGCGAACAGCTCGCGGCGGCGCAGCAGTCCGCGGTCCCGGGAGAGCAGGACGCGGTGTTCGGCGGCGGAGCGGGTGGCCAGGGCGGGGTCGCCGATGTCCTCGTTCTCGTACGCGGTGTCCACGCCGAGCAGGCGCATGCGGCGGGCGAGCGTGCCGAGGTGGACGTCGAGCAGGAAGCGCAGCGGCGGGGCGTCGGGGCCGCCCGGGAGGTGCTGGGGGCGCTCGACGCCGAAGACCTCGACGGATTCCCCGGCGCGGGGTACGTACGAGACGGGCACCTCCTGCCCGTCGACGAGGAGCCGGCCGACCTCGGTGAGCGGGACGCCGGCCGACTCGACGACGTGGCCGAGGCTGGAGGCGCCGTCGGTCGTGGTCGGTACGCGCGTGCCGCGCCGGGCGGGTGCGGCGAACACGTGCAGTTCGGGGGCGAGGGTGAGGGCGATGGCTGGTCCGTTCACGGGGCCAGCATGCCACTGCAGGGCGGGGCCCCGCGGGAGAATTACGCCTGGGAGGCGGCCGCGGCCCTGTCGTGGTGTTCGCGGTGGGCGTTGACCTCGTCGAAGTGGTTCTCGGCCCACTGCTTCACGGACGTGAGGAGGCAGGCGAGGCTGCTGCCGAGTCCGGTGAGGCGGTAGTCGACGCGGACGGGGACCGTGGGGGTGACCGTGCGGGTGACGAGGCCGTCGCGTTCGAGGGAGCGCAGGGTCTGGGTGAGCATCTTCTGGCTGACGCCGGGGATCTTGCGGCCGAGGTCGCTGTAGCGCATGGAGTCGTCCTCGGCCTGGGCGAGCGCGGCGACGATGAGGCCGACCCACTTGTCGCTGATGCGGGCCAGGAGTTGGCTGGTGGGGCACTCCTTGAGGAAGGCGTCGTAGGCGTAGCGGGCCTCTTCGCGGCGGGCCGCGGCGGTACGGGTGGCCATCGGGTGCCCCACTTCCGGGTCGGGTACGCACCTCCGAGTACGTACTTACGAAAGGAGAGTACCTCTCCCTAGGTTAGTGCTCAGCAGGAACGCGTGAACGAGACCGACCGAATCGGGGAGAGACCATGAGCGGGAACGAGCAGAGCGTACGGACCATGCGGGCGGCCGTCGTCAGCGCCTTCGGCGGGCCGGAGCAGGTGGAGATCGTGCGGGTACCGGTCCCGCTCCCGGCGCCCGGACAGGTCCGCGTCCGCGTCGAGGCGGCCGGGGTGAATCCGGTGGACGGCGCCGTCCGCGTCGGCGTCTTCGGCGGCGCCGGGACGCGGCTCGGGCTCGGCTGGGACGTGGCGGGCGAGATCGACGCGGTCGGCGCCGACGTCACCGGCTGGTCGGTGGGGCAGCGGGTGGTCGGACTGCACTACGGGCCGGTCAAGCCGCTGGGCACGCACGCGGAGTACGAGGTGCTCGACGCCTCGGCGGTGGCGGCCGCGCCGGTCACCGTGGACGCCGCGGCCGCGGCCGGGCTGCCGCTGAGCGGGCTGACCGCCGCCCGGGCGGTGGGGCTGCTGGGGCTGGCGCCGGGGTCCTCGGTGCTCGTCACCGGAGCCGCGGGCGTGGTCGGCGCGCTCGCGGTGCAGCTCGCCGTACGGGCGGGGCTGGTGGTGACGGGCCTGGCGGGGGAGTCGGACGAGGAGTTCGTACGGTCCCTGGGCGCGAAGGAGTTCGTCCCGCGCGGCTCCGTTCCGGCCGGGCCGGTGGACGGGGTCGTGGACGCGGCCGTACTGGGGGACCCGGCGCTGGGCTTCGTCCGTGACGGCGGGGTGTACGTGGGCCTGCGCCCGCACGCCGGCCCGACTGCGGAGCGGGGGATCCGGGTGGTGGAGCAGGAGGTCGCGGCGGACGGCGCGCACCTCGCGGAGCTGGTGGCCCTGGTGGACGCGGGTGCCCTGACCCTGCGGGTCTCGCAGACGATCCCGCTGGCGGACGCGGTGAAGGCCCACGCCCGCCTGGCGGAGCCGGGCACCCGCGGCCGCCTGGTGCTGACCACCGCCTGACCGGGGCGCACGACCGGGTGGCCCGCCCCGGCCGGGGGACCGGCGGGCCACCCGGGCCCGGGGCGCCCTCAGTGGAACAGGGCGTATCCGGTGGGGGCGCCGGGCATCTGCCGGGCGAAGCCCTGGAGGAAGAAGCAGGCGACCAACTCTTGCTTCCGGTTCCGCCCTCCGCCCCGGGGTTACGCGCCGGCAGCGGGATCGCGTCTGTGCACCCATGACCGCGCTGTACGGGCGTCCGGCTTACGGCCGTCCGGCAGCGGCCTCGGCGGCTTCGCCGGCATCGGCGGCATCGGTGGGCGAGCCGGGTGGGGCGGGCGCCGCCGGGACGAACGCGCCCGTCAGCAGGCCGCGTACGGTCAGGGAGGCCGCGGTGGCCCAGGCCGCCAGCAGGAAGGCGTACAGGAACACCGCGAGCCAGCGGTACAGCACCAGGCCCGTGTGCTGGGCCAGCCCCTCCGCCCCCGTCACGCAGGTGCCCACCGGGAAGGTCAGCGCCCACCAGGTCAGCGAGAACCGCATCCCGAGCCGCCGCGCCCGTACGAGCATCGCGCAGGCAAAGGCGAACCAGAGCAGCGCGAACCCCATCACCGGCACCCCGTAGATCACGGCCAGCATCCGGAAGCCCTCGGCGTACGGGGGCTGCACCACCCCCGGGGCGGCGTCGGCGAACTTGTTGGCGGCGGTGACCGACTGCCCCAGCGGGCCGAGCACCAGGAAGAGCGTCGGGGTCAGCACGAGCGGCAGCCGCGGGCCGGTCACCATCCGCCCGAAGACGATGGGCAGCAGCACCAGCGTGGCCAGCATGCTCAGCCCGAACATCGTGTAGCAGCCGAGCAGCAGGGCGCGCTGCCACTGGCCGGGCGGCAGGTGCGGGATCAGCAGCGGGCCGAGCGCGGCGGAGACCATGGGGGCGACGAGCGGGAGCAGCCAGACGGGTGAGGCGCTGCCGGGCCTGATCCGGTGGCTCTCGACCATCAGATACGGGATGGCGACGGCGGCGAGCAGTCCGACGGCCGTTCCTGTGACGAAGAGGACGGAGTCGACGACCACGGCGGCGTGCAGGCCGATGAGGTCCTTGCCGACCAGCATCGTGCCGCCGCCGACGGCCAGCAGGGCCATGGACAGGCAGCCGTAGAAGGGGGCGACGGCCGGGTCGAGCAGATGGTCCCGGGCCTGGTCGGGGTGGCGGGCCCAGTGGACGGCGCGGGCGATGAGCAGCACGGCCAGCATGACGGCGGACAGGGCCCAGAAGACCAGGCTGAAGGTGTGGGCTCCGCGGACGTGCACGGGCAGGGCGACGCCCGCGTTGGCGACGATGGCGGTCCCCATCACGCTGGCGTACCAGTTGGGGCCGAGGTGCCGGATCAGGCCGGCGGAGGGCGGGGGCGGGGGCGCGGCCATGTGCTCACCGTGACCCGGGCCGATCACCCCCGCAACCGGGTGGATCCGTGCTGACCAGCGCGAACAGTGCCGGCTGGCCCCTGCATCCGCGCGGTGGAACACTCGTTCCATGGGTGCCTCGACTGTGCCGGTGCCGGTGCCGGTGCCGGTGCCGGTGCCGCAGCCCGTGCGGGTCCGGCTGGACGATCCCGCGTACCACGAGCTGGCGCGTTCCTTCCGCGGCAGCCTGGTGCGCGCCGGGGACGCCCCGTACGAGGAGCGCCGGCGGATCTGGAACGGCGCCATCGACCGGCATCCGGCCCTGATCGCGCCCTGTACCGGTTCCGCCGATGTGGTGGCGGCGCTGAAGTGGGCGGTGGAGACGGGTGCGCCGGTCGCGGTGCGCGGCGGCGGGCACAGTTTCCCGGGGCATTCGGTCTGCGACGGCGGCGTGGTGATCGACCTGTCGGCGATGAAGGAGATCCGGGTGGACCCCGAGGCCCGTACGGCCCGCGTCGGGGCGGGGGCGCTGCTCGGCGAGCTGGACGCGGCGACGCAGCCGTTCGGGCTGGCCGTGCCGTCGGGGATCGTCACGCACACCGGCGTCGCGGGGCTCACCCTCGGCGGCGGGATCGGCTGGCTGAGCCGGAAGTACGGGCTGAGCGTGGACCAGCTGCTGTCGGTGGACCTGGTCACCGCGGGCGGGGAACGGGTCACGGCCGGTGCGGCGCACGAGCCGGAGCTGTTCTGGGGCATGCGCGGGGCGGGCGGGAACTTCGGCATCGTCACGGAGTTCACGTTCCGGCTCAATCCCGTCGGTCCGACCGTGCTCGCCGGGCCGGTGCTGTGGCCGGTGGAGGATTCGCCGCAGGTCATGCGGTTCTACCGGGACTGGATCGCGGGGGCGCCGGACGAGCTGACGACGATCGTGATCCACCGCAAGGCCCCGCCGTCGCCGGCGCTCCCGCCGGAGCTGCACGGCCGGCCGGTGGTGATGGTGATCGCCTGCTGGGTGGGGGAACCGGAGGCGGGCGAGGAAGTGATGCGGCCGATGCGGGAGTTCGGGCGGCCGCTGCTCGACCTGTGCCGGCCGAAGCCGTACCTGGCGCACCAGGCGATGTTCGACCCCTCGTTCCCGCACGGCTGGCGGTACTACTTCCGGGGCTGCGGCCTCGACCGGCTCGACGACGGCGCGCTGGACGTGATGGCGCGGTACGCGGGGCGGATCGCCTCGCCGCAGAGCGGGTTCCCGCTGTTCCAGCTGGGTGGCGCGGTCGCCCGGGTCGGCGAGGACGACACGGCGGCCTCGGGCCGCTCCCTGGGTCACATGCTGAACATCAACGGGATCCGGGAGGCGCCCGAGGGCTTCGACGAGGAGCGCGGGTGGGTCCGGGAGTTCTGGTCCGCGATGCAGCCGTACCAGGCGGGCGTGTACGTGAACTTCCTGATGGACGAGGGCGAGCAGCGCATCCGCCTGGCCTACGGCTCGCGGGAGCGGAAGCTGGAGCGGCTGCGCGCCCTGAAGGCCGAGTGGGATCCGGGGAACGTGTTCCGCCTCAACCAGAACATCCCGCCGGCGGGCGCGTAGGCCGTGTCTCGGGGGCGTCTTGCCGCGATCGTCTCCGGCGCGGCTACGGGCGCTCGCGCGAAGGCATGGCCAGGCTGGGCGGCGGGATCACCATCCAGCGAGCCGGAGGCGTAGATGAACCCGATGGAGCAGGCCGCACTGGACGAGGTGCTGCGCGAGATCGTCGCCGACGGCGCCACCCCGGGGGGCGTGGTCGTCTGCGGTACGGCGGCCGGCGAGCGGGCCGTCCTGTCGGCCGGGGTCGTGTCCCCGTTCACCGGCCCCGGCACCCCCGACGAGCACACCGTCTACGACATCGCGTCCCTGACGAAGGTCACCGCGACCTGGCCGCTCGTCGGCCGCGCCGTCGACGAGGGCCTGCTCGACCTCGACACGCCCGTGCGGGAGTTCCTGCCGCCGATGGACGGTGCGATGCCGAGCGGGGAGGCCACCGTACGGCAGCTGCTCTCGCACACCTCCGGCCTGCGGGCCGCCACCCGCTTCGACCTCTACGACCTGACCGAGCGCCCGCTGCACGAGCTGATCTGCCACGAGCTGATGGAGAACCTCCCCGGCGTCCACCGCTACATCAACCGCGGCTACATCCTGCTCGGTCTGGCCCTCGCCCATGTGCACGGCCGGCCGCTGGACGAACTCGCCACCGGGCTGTGGGCCGAGCTGGGCATGACCGACACCGCGTACGGCCCGGTCAGGCAGGAGCCGCGCGTCGCGCCGACCGAGCGCCACGAAGGCCACGACCGGTTGTGGGGGGCCGTCCACGACGAGAACGCGGCGATCATGGGCGGCGTCGCCGGGCACGCCGGGGTCTTCGCGCCGGCGGCCGACCTGGCGACGTACGCCGAGCACCTGCTCGCCGGGCGACAGACCCCGCTCGGGCAGTGGTTCAGGATGAGTCTGGTCCCGCAGGCGGAGATCGAGCCGGGTCTGCAACGGGGCCTGGGCTGGATCCTGGACGCGGGCGGGACGGTGGCCTACCACCACGGGTTCACGGGTACGAGTCTCCACCTCGCCCCCGCCACGGGCCGGTACGTGGTCATCCTCACCAACGCCGTCCACAACGGCGCCGCGGCGCGCATCCGGATCACTCCGCTGCGCGAGCGCGCCCACAAGATCCTCGCGGCCGGTTGACCGGGCGGAACGGGGGTCAGGGCCAGACCAGGCAGTACGGCTGGTGACCCGCCTCGTGTAGGCGGTGGCTGAAGTCCTGCCACTCGTGGAGCAGCTGGTAGACGTTGAACGCGTCGCGCGGGCCGCCGCGGTCGGGGACCGTGGACCAGATGAAGGCGGCCGCGCCGACCGACTCCTCGCCGATGCCGCGCAGCGGGTCGACGACCGTCATCGGGAGTTTGACCACCGCGTAGTCGGGGTGGAGGACGACGAGCTCCAGCGGGGGCACCTTGTGCAGGGGTATGCCCTCGATGCCGGTCAGGACCATCGCGGCCACCGTCTCCGGCTTGATCTTGGTGAACAGGCCGCCCATGCCGAGTTCGTCGCCGCCGAGCTCCTCCGGCCGCATGGTGACCGGGACGCGGGCGGCCGTCGCGCCGTCGGGCGCGCCGAAGTACTTGTAGGTCACGCCCATGCCGCGGCCCTTGGGCAGGCCGTCGGGGGACTCCAGCGGTCCGGGCACCGGATCGGCCGCGTCCGCGGCCCGGCGCCGGTGCTTGCCCCGTCGGCGGGCTTCGCGGGCCTCGCGGGCGCGCTGCGGGTCGAGGCCGTCCGTACCCTCGCCCGGTCCACCACCGCGTTGCATATCTCCACCCGACTGGTCTTGCCTGCCCCGGCCCCGTGGCCCCCGCCACGCAGCCTGATCATCATGGCAGTGACCTCCCCCGGGGCGGCGCGGTGAAACGCCCGTCCGCAAGTCAGTCGCGGCCTGATGAGACCATGGCTGGTGTGAGCTACCCGTACCCGTATGAAGCCAAAGTCTCGCAGACTCTCTTTGACCGCGCGTCCCTCGTGACGCCTGGCGGCGTGAACTCTCCGGTGCGTGCCTTCCGCGCCGTGGGTGGAACGCCCAGGTTCATGGTGTCCGGTACCGGTCCGTACCTGACCGATGCCGACGGCCGCGAGTACGTCGACCTCGTCTGCTCGTGGGGACCGATGATTCTCGGCCACGCCCACCCGGCCGTGGTGGAGGCCATCCAGGCCGCCGTCGCCCGCGGCACCTCCTTCGGCACGCCCGGCGAGGGCGAGGTCGCCCTCGCCGAGGAGATCGTCGAGCGCATCGAGCCCGTGGAGCAGGTCCGCCTGGTGTCCTCGGGCACCGAGGCGACCATGTCGGCGATCCGCCTCGCGCGCGGCTTCACGGGCCGGGCCAAGGTCGTCAAGTTCGCGGGCTGCTATCACGGCCACGTGGACGCGCTGCTCGCCGCGGCCGGTTCCGGTTTGGCAACTTTCGCGCTGCCGGACACCCCCGGGGTGACGGGCGCGCAGGCCGGCGACACGATCGTGCTGCCGTACAACGACCTCGAAGCGGTGCGGGCGGCGTTCGCCGCGCACCCCGGCGAGATCGCCTGCGTGATCACCGAGGCCGCGCCCGGCAACATGGGCGTCGTGACCCCGGCGGCCGGCTTCAACCAGGGTCTGGCGGACCTGTGCCGCGAGAACGGCGCGCTGTACATCTCCGACGAGGTCATGACGGGTTTCCGCACCTCGCGCGCCGGCTGGTACGGCGTCGACGGGGTCAAGCCCGACCTGATGACCTTCGGCAAGGTCATGGGCGGCGGCTTCCCGGCCGCGGCCTTCGGCGGCCGCGCCGACGTGATGGGCCACCTGGCGCCGGTCGGCCCGGTCTACCAGGCGGGCACGCTGTCCGGGAACCCGATCGCCACCGCGGCCGGCCTCGCGCAGCTGCGGCTGCTGGACGCGGCCGCGTACGAGAAGGTCGACGCCGTCTCCGCGCAGATCCAGGGCCTGGTCACGGACGCGCTCGCCAAGGAGGGCGTGGCGCACCGGCTGCAGACCGCGTCCAACATGTTCTCCGTCTTCTTCACCGAGGACGAGGTCAAGAACTACGACGACGCCAAGAAGCAGGAGTCCTTCCGCTTCAACGGCTTCTTCCACTCGATGCTGTCGCAGGGCGTCTACCTGCCGCCTTCGGCCTTCGAGTCGTGGTTCGTCTCCACCGCCCACGACGAGCGGGCGGTCGAGCGGATCGCGGCAGCCCTGCCCGCAGCCGCCCGCGCTGCCGCGCAGGCCACCCCGGAGGCCACCGCATGAGCGAGATCACCGTCGTCCACCTGATGCGCCACGGCGAGGTGCACAACCCGGACGGGGTCCTGTACGGGCGCCGTGCCGGCTACCACCTCTCCGAGCTGGGCCGCGAGATGGCCGAGCGCGTCGCGGACCATCTGCAGAACCGTGACATCACGTACGTGGTCTCCTCCCCGCTGGAGCGGGCGCAGGAGACGGCGGCGCCGGTCGCCAAGAGCCACGGCCTGGTGGTGGCGAGCGACGCGCGGCTGCTGGAGGCGGAGAACGTCTTCGAGGGCAAGACCTTCGGCGTCGGGGACGGCGCGCTGCGCAAGCCCGCCAACTGGAAGCACCTGACGAACCCGTTCAAGCCGTCCTGGGGCGAGCCGTACGTGGAGCAGGTCGTGCGGATGACGAGCGCCATCGAGGCGGCGCGCGACGCGGCCCGCGGCCACGAGGCGGTGGCGGTCAGCCACCAGCTGCCGATCTGGATCGTGCGCAGCTTCGCGGAGAAGCGCCGGCTGTGGCACGACCCGCGGCGCCGGCAGTGCACGCTGGCCTCGCTCACGTCGTTCACGTACGAGGGCGACCGGCTGGTGTCGGTGGGCTACAGCGAGCCGGCCCGGGACCTGGTGCCGGTGCATCTGCTCGCGGGTGCGAAGCCGGTGAAGGGCAAGTCCAAGGCGTTCGGCGCCTAAAAAGTCGTACAAGTCGCAGGGGAATCGCCGCGCCGAGACTCGACTTCGCTGAAAAGTCCGTTTATGTGACTATTCATGAACGGTATGAGCAGGGCAACGCGCGATTTCACCCGAAGGGGAGTGCTCGGGCTCGGCGCGGCGGCGGTCGCGGCCGGGGTCGTCGGCTGCGGAGCCGACGGCGGCCCGGGCCGCCCCGCCCCCGGCGGCCCCGGCGCCTCCCCGTCCGGGGCCGCCGTCCGGCCGATCGGCGACGGCTCCACCGCCGACACCGGCCCGCAGCCCCACCAGCCGGCCGGTCCCGTGCCGCTCCAGCCGGGTGAGACGCCACCGCAGTTCGTGGTGTTCAGCTGGGACGGTGCGGGGGAGATCGGCAACGGCCTGTTCCCGCGCTTCCTCAAGCTCGCCAAGGACCACGGCGCGGCCATGACCTTCTTCCTCTCCGGCCTCTACCTCCTGCCCGAGTCGAAGAAGGACCTCTACAAGCCGCCGAACAACCCGGTCGGGGCCTCCGACATCGGCTACCTCAAGGACGAGAACGTCCGCAACACCCTGGGCTGCGTCCGCCAGGCATGGCTCGACGGCCACGAGGTGGGCACCCACTTCAACGGCCACTTCTGCGGCGGCTCCGGCTCGGTGGCCCACTGGACCGCGGACGACTGGCAGAGCGAGATCGACCAGGCCGTGTCCTTCGTCACCGGCTGGCGGACCAACACCGGCTTCACCGACCTCGAACCGCTGCCGTTCGACTACCGCAAGGAGCTGGTCGGCGGCCGCACGCCGTGCCTGCTGGGCCAGGACAACCTGCTGCCCGTCGCGCGGAAGCTGGGCTGGCGCTACGACGCCTCCTCGCCCGGCGGCGTCCAGGTGTGGCCGACGAAGAAGTCGGGCGTCTGGGACCTGCCGCTGCAGTCCATGCCGTTCCCCGGGCACTCCTTCGAGGTGCTGTCGATGGACTACAACATCCTCGCCAACCAGTCGAAGAACACCACCCGGGGCATGCCCTCCAACTACCCGGCCTGGCGCACCCAGGCCACCGGCTCCTACCTCGGCGGCTTCCGGCGGGCGTACGAGACGAACCGCGCGCCGATGTTCATCGGCAACCACTTCGAGGAGTGGAACGGAGGCATCTACATGGATGCCGTCGAGGAAGCCCTCAAGGGCATGTCGGACAAAAAGGACGTAAGGCTCGTCTCCTTCCGGCAGTTCACCGACTGGATCGACGTACAGGACCCCAAGCTGCTGGCCAAGCTCCAGGAACTGGCCCCGGGCCAGCCGCCGGCCGGCGGCTGGAACGCGTACCTCTCCGCCGTCTGACCAGCGGCTCCGTACACCCTCGGGGGGCGGGAAAGATCCGCAAATCGCTCATGCGAAACTTTTCACATGAGAATTGGCCGTGCTCTCCTGCTCACCGCGGTGACCCTCGCGAGCGCTCTGACCCTGTCGGCGTGCGGCGACGGCGGCGGCAAGCCGAACGGTTCCTCCGGCGGCAACTACGTGACCGGCGCCGGCGGCATCTCCACCGTCGCCAAGGACGCGCGCACCGACGCCCCCAAGCTGGACGGCGAGACCGTCGACGGCAAGACCCTCGACACCACCGCCCTCAAGGGCAAGGTCGTCGTCCTCAACGTGTGGGGCTCCTGGTGCCCGCCGTGCCGCGCCGAGGCCCCGAACTTCGCGAAGGTGTCGAAGGAGCTCGCCGACGCCGGCAAGGACGTGCAGTTCGTCGGCATCAACACCCGCGACACGAGCAAGCAGAACGCCACCTCGTTCGAGGAGAACTTCGGGATCACCTACCCGAGCCTCTACGACCCGGACGGGAAGCTGCTGCTCCGTTTCCCCGCCGGCACGCTCAACCCGCAGGCCATCCCCTCCACGATCGTCCTCGACAAGCAGGGCCGGATCGCCGCCCGCACGCTCGTCGCGATCAACGAGCAGCAGCTGCGCTCCATGATCGACCCCGTGCTCGCGGAGCAGTGACCGAGTGGTCCCCGAGCTCCTCACCCTGGCCGCCGAGCCGACCGGCGTGAACACGACGGTCCTCGACGGGGCCCTGATGCTGGCACTGCCCATCTCGGTCCTCGCCGGACTCGTCTCGTTCTTCTCTCCCTGCGTGCTCCCGCTGGTCCCCGGCTACCTCTCCTACGTCACCGGCATCAGCGGGGCCGACCTCGCCGAGGCCCGGCGCGGCCGGATGCTGGCCGGTGCGGGCCTGTTCATCCTCGGCTTCACGGCCGTGTTCGTCTCCACCGGCGCGCTCTTCGGCTACTTCGGCGGCACGCTCCAGGCGAACCGCGAGATCATCTCCCGGATCCTCGGCGGTCTGGTGATCGTCCTCGGCCTCTTCTTCATGGGCCTGATCCCGGGTCTGACGATGCGGGAGTTCCGCTTCCACAAGAAACCGACCGCGGGCCTGATCGGCGCACCGCTGCTCGGCGTGCTCTTCGGCGTCGGGTGGACCCCCTGCATGGGCCCCACCCTCGCCGCGGTCAGCACGCTCTCCCTCGACCAGGCCAGTGCCGGCCGGGGCGCGCTGCTGACCGTCGCCTACTGTCTGGGGCTGGGCCTGCCCTTCATCCTCGCCGCGATCGCCTTCCGCAAGGCACTCGGTGCTTTCGGCTGGGTGAAGCAGCACTATGCATGGGTGATGCGGATCGGCGGCGGCATGCTGGTCCTGACCGGCCTGTTGCTCGTCACGGGTCTGTGGGCCGGCATCGTCGACGACATGCGCATCTGGACCCAAGGCTTCACGGTGGGGATCTGAGGACTACACGGACATGAGTACGACAGACAAGGCGTCCACCGAGGCGCAGAACCCGTCCGAGGACGCCGCGGAAGCGGCCGCCGGCGCGCAGCTGTCCACCGCCCCCGCGGAGGACACCGGCGGTCCCGTCGGCATCGGCGTGGTCGGCTGGATCCGCTGGTTCTGGCGGCAGCTCACCTCCATGCGAGTGGCGCTGATCCTCCTCTTCCTGCTCTCCCTGGGCTCCATCCCCGGCTCGCTCGTACCGCAGAACCAGGTCGACGCGATGAAGGTGGCCCAGTGGAAGAAGGACCACTCCTTCTGGGTCCCGGCCGCCGAGAAGCTCCAGCTCTTCGACGTCTACAGCTCGGTGTGGTTCTCCGCGATCTACCTGCTGCTGTTCATCTCGCTGATCGGCTGCATCGTCCCGCGCACCTGGCAGTTCGTCGGCCAGCTCACCGGCCGCCCGCCCGGCGCGCCCAAGCGCCTGGACCGGCTGCCCGCGTACGCGACGTGGCGTACGGAGAAGTCCCCCGACGAGGTCCTCGCGCAGGCGAAGACGATCCTCGGCGGGCGCCGGTTCCGTACCGAGGCGGGCACGTCCGCCGTCGCGGCCGAGAAGGGCTACCTGCGCGAGGCGGGCAACCTGCTCTTCCACGTCGCCCTGATCGTGATGCTGATCGCGTTCGCCTGGGGCCAGCTGTTCAAGTCCGAGGGCGGCAAGCTCGTCCTGCGCGGCAAGGGCTTCGCGAACACGCTGACCCAGTACGACGACTTCAAGTACGGCAGCTGGTTCGACCCCGATGACCTGTCGCCCTTCTCCTTCACGCTCGACAAGTTCGACGCCACGTACGAGGAGAGCGGCCCCCAGAAGGGCACCGCGCGCGACTTCAAGGCGTACGTGACCTTCAGCGACGGCGCGCACGGCGCCCCGCAGAAGCGCGAGATCCAGGTCAACAAGCCGATGGAGGTCGACGGGTCCAAGGTCTACCTGCTCGGCCACGGCTACGCGCCGGTCATCTCGGTCACCGACCCGACCGGCAAGGTCGTCTACAAGGACGCCGTGCCGATGCTGCCCTTCGACGCGAATCTGAGCTCTTCGGGCGCGGTCAAGGTGCCGGACGGATACCACGACAAGGACGGCAAGAAGGAGCAGCTCGGCTTCAACGCCATGTTCGTGCCGACCTTCGCAGGCGAGGGCAAGGGCACGATGCTCTCCCAGTTCCCGGACCTGAAGTACCCGGTCCTCGCCCTCAGCGCCTACCACGGCAGCCTGGGCGTGGACTCGGGCCTGCCGCAGAACGTGTACCAGCTGAACACCTCCAAGATGCAGGAGTACAAGGACGCCGACGGGCAGCTGTTCAAGAAGCGGCTGCTGCCCGGCGAGACCATGGAGCTCCCGAACGGCGCGGGCACCGTCAAGTTCGAGGGCATCGAGCGCTGGGCCACCTTCTCGATCACCCGGCAGCCCGGCAGCGGCCTCGCCCTCGGGGGCGCGATCGCCGCGATCGGCGGCCTGGCCGCGTCCCTGTTCATCCAGCGCCGCCGGGTCTGGGTGCGCGCGGTGGCCGGCAAGGACGGCGTGACCGTCGTCGAGATGGCCGGGCTCGGCCGCAGCGAGTCGGCCAAGCTCCCCGAGGAGCTGGGGCAGCTGGCCGCCGCCCTCCACCAGCAGGCGCCCACGGCGCCCGACCAACCTGTCAAGGCAACTGTCGAAGGGGAGCGCGGATGACGCCGCTCGCAGCCGAAGTCAACGAGAATTTGGCTCAGATCAGCAACTACCTGGTCTATTCGTCGATGGCGGTCTACATGCTCGCCTTCTTCGCGCACATCGCCGAGTGGACCTTCGGCAGCCGCAGCAAGGTGGGCCGTACGGCCGCGGCGCTGACCGGCGCCAAGGCCGCGGCGGCCGACGCCCCCGCCGTGCAGGTGCGCGGCAAGGGCGGGACGGCGGTCCTCGACAAGCCGAAGGTCGTCACCCGCTCCGCCGCCGGCACCCGCGACGTCCCGGACGGTCCCGGCGCGGCCGGCGGCACCGAGAACGGCGACCTGTACGGCCGGATCGCTGTCTCGCTGACCACCCTCGCCTTCGTCATCGAGGCGGGCGGCGTCGTGACCCGTGCGATGTCCGTGCAGCGGGCCCCCTGGGGCAACATGTACGAGTTCTCGGTGACCTTCTCCACGGTCGCCGTCGGCGCGTACCTGATGCTCCTGGCGCTGAAGAAGAACGTCCGCTGGCTCGGCCTGATCCTGGTCACCACGGTCCTGCTGGACCTCGGCATCGCCACCACCTGGCTCTACACCGCCAGCGACCAGCTGGTCCCGGCCCTGCACTCGTACTGGCTGTGGATCCACGTCTCCACCGCGATCTTCTGCGGCGCGGTCTTCTACATCGGCGCGGCCGGCGCGGTGCTCTACCTCTTCCGCGACGCGTACGAGGCCAAGCTGGCGGGCGGCGGCACGCCGGGCCGCTTCGCCACCTCGGTGCTGGAGCGGCTGCCCTCGGCGGCCTCGCTCGACAAGTTCTCGTACCGGATCAACGCCGCCGTGTTCCCGCTGTGGACGTTCACCATCGTCGCGGGCGCGATCTGGGCGGGCGACGCCTGGGGCCGCTACTGGGGCTGGGACCCCAAGGAGGTCTGGTCCTTCGTGACCTGGGTGGCGTACGCCTGCTACCTGCACGCCCGCGCCACCGCCGGCTGGAAGGGCCGCAAGGCCGCGTACCTCGCGCTCTTCGCCTTCGCCTGCTGGATCTGGAACTACTACGGCGTGAACATCCTGCTCAGCGGCAAGCACTCGTACGCGGGCGTCTGACGCGAAGGAGTGGGACGCTGGTGGCATGACACCGACACCGGTCAGTCATGCCACCAGCGAGAGCCGCGGCGAGGGCCGCTGGCTCCTGCGCTTCGAGGTGCACGTGCCGAGCGCGTACGAGGCCGTGTGGCCCGCGCTGTCGACGGCGGACGGGCTGCGCGGCTGGCTGGCCGCGGCGGACGTCCTGGAGCGCAGGCTCGGCGGGGCCGTCACCCTGCACTGGCGCAGCGGCGGGACGACGGTCTCCGGCCACGTCACGGCGTGGGACGTCGAGCGGGTCGTCGAGTACACGGTGGGCGAGCACGGCCGGATCCGCTTCCACCTGGAGCCGGTCGGCACGGACTCGACCGTGATCCGCTTCCTGAACGAGCGGACCGGGACGGACGAGGACCGCCTCGACTGCCTGGCCGGCTGGCACCACCACTTCGAGCTGCTGGAATCCGCCCTGCAGGGCCATCCGACGGACTGGTCCCGGTGGACCGACGCCCGCTGGGCCGAGCTGCGGGCGTCCTACGGGTCCTTCTCCAGGACGTAGGCGCTGCGCGCGTTCGGATCGCCGTAGAAGAAGTAGAGCTCCAGCGTCTGCCGGTGGTCGCGGCGCAGCTCGAAGGTCCACTCGTAGAGGTCGGGCAGGCGCAGGCGCACGTGCTGGCCGTAGTTCCAGCCCGCGGGCTCCCGGCCGATGAGCTTCCAGGTGCCGGTTCCGGAGAGCCGCCAGCCGTGGTCGTAGTCCCGTTCCTGCCCGTTGAGGAGGGTGACGGTGGCGCTCCCGTCGGCCCGGAAGACCACCTCGGTGCCCTCGACGCAGCGCCAGGTGCCGACGATCTCGTCGGTGCGCGCGTCGTAGACGGCGGGGGTGGAGTGGGCGACGTGCGGATTGCCCCCGGCCATGGCGAGCAGGGCGGTGACGGCGACCCCGTACGCGAGGAGATTGCGCAGGATCGTGTCGACGACCCGCGGACCCCCGCTGTTCCTCGGCATCCGCCCATTCTTGCAGTCGCCTTGAACGCGTTCAATGCCAGACGGGCCGCAGTGGCGGAAGCTCCCCGTCCCCGCCCAGGGCGCGCAGCAGGCCGGTGAGTTCCCGGCGCAGGGCGGGGAGGTCGACGCGGGTGCCGAGCTCGGCCTCCAGCTCGTGCAGGACCCGCCCGGCGACGGCGAGGTGCTCCTGCGCGGCCGGGGTCAGGACCACCAGCTTGCGCCGCCCGCCCCCGGGGTGCGGCTCGCGCCGTACGTAGCCCCGCTTCTCCAGGTCGTCCACGAGCTGCCCGGCGGCCTGCTTGGTCACCCCGAGCCGCTCGCCGAGCTCGGTGCCGGTGGCCCCGCCCCCTTTGAGCACCTGGAAGGCCATGCCGTGCGCGGGCCGCAGATCGCCGTACCCGGCGGCGCCGAGCCGTCGGGTGAACTCGCCGATCAGCAGCTGGAAGCCGAGCCCGAGCAGGAAGCCGAGCTCGATGCCGGTGTCGCCGGTGTCGCCGGTGGCCTCGGTGCCTTCGGTCTCTTCGTTTCTCGTCACGGAAAACATGGTGACACGACTGGGTCAAGCTGCTTTACTCGTGGAGTAAGTAAAGCGGCTTGACTCAGGAATGAGGGATCTCCCCATGCACGTCATCACGACCTCGCCCGACCACGTCACCACGACCCCCAACGCGGTCATGACCGGCCTGGCCGCGCCCAGCCGGGGCAGCGCCGAGCTCAGCACCTGGCGCGTCGCCATGGCCGCCGGCGCCTCCGGCCCCGAGCACTCCCTCGACCGCGAACAGGTGTGGACGGTCACCGCCGGCGTCGTGGACGTCACCTCGGGCGGCCGCACCGCAAAGGTCGCGGCGGGTGAGACCTTGGTCCTCCCGCCGCACGTACTGCGCCGCGTCCACGCCCCGGAGGCGGCCGAGGCGTACGTGGCGATGCGCTCGGACGCCCTCGTCACGGTCCCGGGAGAAGCGGAACCCCGCGTCCTGCCCTGGGCCCGGTGAGGCGGACGGTCAGTCCTCAGTCCTTGTCCCTGTCCTTGTCGCGGTCCTCGTTCAAGGAGCGCAGGAACTCGGGGTTGTCGTCGGGAGCGATCCACTGCGTGCGGCGCGAGCGGCCGCCGCCGACCGCGGAGCGCTGCCGGCCGGCGAAGAGCCACACCACCGGTCCGACGATCGAGAACAGCAGGATGATGATCACCCAGACCACCTTGGGGAGGTGCTTGACCTCTTCCTCCGGCGTGTTCAGGCAGTCGATGAAGGCGTAGATGGTCAGCGCGATGATCAGCAGGAACGGCAGATAGCGCAGCACGGTGTGGGACCGACTCCCCAGCAGTGACGGGGGACCCGCCTCGGGCCCCGGTGACACTCCCAGGCTAGCCGGTGACGGATACTGGCCCCTATGGCTTACGACGATCTCCGCTCGCTGCTCCGGGCTCTGGAGCGAGAGGGCGACCTCAAGCGCATCAAGGCCGAAGTCGACCCGTACCTGGAGGTCGGGGAGATCGTCGACAGAGTGAACAAGGCGGGGGGTCCCGCCCTCCTCTTCGAGAACGTCAAGGGCTCGGCGATGCCGCTGGCCATGAACGTCTTCGGGACCGACCGCCGACTCCTCAAGGCCCTCGGCCTCACGTCGTACGGCGAGATCAGCGAGAAGATCGGCGGCCTGCTCAAGCCGGAGCTCCCCCAGGGATTCATCGGCGTCCGCGAGGCCTTCGGCAAGCTCGGCTCGATGGTCCACGTGCCGCCGAAGAAGGTGAAGGGCGAGTCCGCGCCCGTCCAGGAGGTCGTCCTCACCGGCGACGACGTGGACCTGGACCGGCTCCCGGCCCTCTTCACCTGGCCCAAGGACGGCGGGTCCTTCTTCAACCTCGGCCTCACCCACACCAAGCACCCCGAGACCGGCGTGCGCAACCTCGGCCTCTACCGCCTCCAGCGCCACGACAAGCGCACCATCGGCATGCACTGGCAGATCCACAAGGACAGCCGCAACCACTACGCGGTCGCCGCCAAGCGCGGCGAGCGCCTCCCGGTCGCGATCGCCTTCGGCTGCCCGCCGGCCGTGACGTACGCGTCGACCGCGCCGCTGCCCGGCGACATCGACGAGTACCTCTTCGCCGGGTTCGTCGCGGGCAAGCGCATCGAGATGGTCGACTGCAAGACGGTCCCGCTCCAGGTCCCGGCCAACGCCGAGGTCGTCATCGAGGGCTGGCTGGAGCCGGGGGAGATGCTCCCGGAGGGCCCCTTCGGCGACCACACGGGCTTCTACACCCCGCAGGAGCCGTTCCCGGCCCTGAAGATCGACTGCGTGACGATGCGCAAGCGCCCGCTCCTCCAGTCGATCGTCGTCGGCCGCCCGCCCACGGAGGACGGCCCGCTCGGCCGCGCGACGGAGCGTTTCTTCCTCCCCCTCCTCAAGATCATCGTCCCGGACATCGTGGACTACCACCTGCCCGAGTCGGGCGGCTTCCACAACTGCGCGATCGTCTCGATCGACAAGAAGTACCCGAAGCACGCCCAGAAGGTCATGCACGCCATCTGGGGCGCCCACATGATGTCGCTGACCAAGCTGATCATCGTCGTGGACTCCGACTGCGACGTCCACGACCTGCACGAGGTGTCCTGGCGGGCGCTCGGCAACACCGACTACTCCCGCGACCTCACGGTGGTCGAGGGCCCGGTCGACCACCTCGACCACGCCTCGTACCAGCAGTTCTGGGGCGGCAAGGCGGGCATCGACGCGACCAAGAAGCTTCCCGAGGAGGGCTACACCCGCGACGGCGGCTGGCCCGACATGGTGGAGTCCGACCCCGCGACGGCGGCCCTGGTGGACCGCCGCTGGAAGGAGTACGGCCTGTGAGCCCGATTGTCGTGGGGGGTCCCGAGCTCTTCCTCGGCGCCGGGGACGTCTACGTGGCCCTGCTGCGCCCGAAGATCGACCCGGCGGACCCGGGCGTCCGGCTGGCCGCCGAGCAGGCGGGCGTCACACCCGAGGAGTTCGCCGGATCCGGCGACGTCTGGGCGCTGATGTACGAGGACGGCCCCGGCCACGGTGAGTTCGAGCTCCCCGGCGCGCGGGACGTCGAGGCGGACGGCTTCGCGGAGCAGCTCCAGGCCGCCCTGGCCTCGGGCGAGCCGTTCACGGTCGAGGCCGGGGATTTCCTGCGCCTCGAAGCCGGCCCTTCGGGCGGCGACTGGGTGGTCACCGCCCGGGTCACCCCGCCCGAGGGCGAGGAGGAGGGCGCCGCCGCCCCCCGGACCCTGGAACTCGGCGCGCTCCCGGCGGCGCGGCTCCTGGCCGACCTCGAAGACTTCCGGAGAGCAATCGCATGATGACGACCGCCGACGGGGTGATCGGGTCCGGCCCGGCGCCGCAGCCGACCGGCAAGGTCAAGGCCTTCCTGCGGCTCGTGATGATCGAGCACTCGGTCTTCGCGCTGCCCTTCGCGTACATCGCGGCGCTGACGGCCATGTTCCAGCTCGACCGCACCATGCACTGGCCCGAGCTGCTGCTCGTCACCGTCTGCATGGTGGGGCTGCGCACCTTCGCGATGGCCGCGAACCGGATCATCGACCGTGAGATCGACGCCCGGAACCCGCGGACCGCCGGGCGCGAACTCGTCACGGGCGCCGTGTCCGTACGGTCGGCCTGGACCGGGGCCGGGATCGCGCTGGCCGTGTTCCTCGGCTCGGCGGCGCTGCTGAACCCGCTGTGCCTGGCGCTGGCGCCGATCGCGGTGGTCCCGATGGTGGTGTACCCGTACGGCAAGCGGTTCACGAACTTCCCGCACGCGATCCTGGGCCTGGCCCAGGCGATGGGACCGGTCGGCGCGTGGCTGGCGGTGACGGGCGAGTGGTCCTGGGACGCGGTGATCCTGGGCCTGGCGGTGGGCGTCTGGATCGGCGGCTTCGACCTCATCTTCGCCTGCCAGGACGTGGCCGCGGACCGCGCGGACGGCGTGAAGTCGGTCCCGGCCCGCTTCGGCGTCCCGGCGGCCCTGTGGGGCGCACGCGGCGCGCACGTCGTGACCACGGCCCTGCTCGCGTGGTACGCGGTGGCGACGGAGGCCGGTCCGTTCTTCTGGGCGGGCCTGGTGATCGTCGTGGCGGCCTTCCTCTACGAGCACACGATCGTGAAGCCGCACGACCTGTCCCGTCTGAACCGCGCCTTCTTCACGGTCAACGGCTTCATCGGCATGGCCCTGTTCGTCTGCGCCCTGGCGGACCTGGTGGCCCGGGGCCTGACCCTGTAGACCCGGGCGGGGCCGCCCCGTGGGCGCTACGCGCGGACGGGGCGGCGGAACAGGAACGCGGCCGTCACGCCCGTCACGAGGCCGAAGAGGTGTCCCTGCCAGCTGACCGTGGTGTTCGTCGGCAGGATGCCCGTCAGGATCCCCGTCCCCCAGTACGCGGCGATCCCGAGGGCGACCAGCACCCCCGGCACCCGGCGCTCGACGAACCCGCGCACCAGCAGGTACCCGAACAGTCCGAAGACCAGACCGGACGCCCCGGCCGTCACGGTGTTCGACCCGGAGACGAGCCACACCCCGAGCCCGTCCGCCATCACGACCACCGCGCACAGCGCCAGGAACCGCCGTATCCCGCTCAGTGCGGCGACGAAGCCCAGCACCAGCAGCGGCACGCTGTTCGACGCCACGTGGTCGAACCCGAAGTGGAGGAACGGCGCCAGCGGGATCCCGCCCAGCCCCTCCACGGTCCGCGGGACGATGCCGTACGCGTCCAGCGCGTGCCCGGTGGCCAGATCCACCACCTCGATCAGCCAGAGCAGGCCCACCCAGCCCAGCATCAGCTTCCCGGCGGCCTTGGCCCGGTCGGCCCGGCTCCACTCGTCGAGCGGTACGTCCCCCGGTATTCCGGCCATGTCCTGATCCCCCCGCTGTCGACGCTCGGGTCACCTTACTCAGCGTCGCCCGCCGGTGGCCGGATAGTCTCGGAGCTATGACTGACGGCAAGCGCACCCCGTGGGTGGTCGGGGTTTCCGGTGCGTCCGGGACGCCGTACGCGGCGGCGGTGATCCGCGGACTGCTGGCGGCGGGGGAGAGTGTGGACCTCGTGGTCAGCCGTGCCTCGCGGCTGACCCTCCTCGACGAGACGGGAATCGCGTTCCGTGACGCGCACTGGCGCGACGATCTCGCGGCCTGGCTGGAACGCGGGGCGGACGGCAAGCCCGCGACCTTCGCGCGGCCGGAACTGGACGACGTCCGCTACTGGGGCGCCGGAGACCTGGCCGCCGGGCCGAGTTCGGGCTCGTACCCCGTGAAGGGGATGCTCATCGTGCCGGCGTCCACGGCCTGTGTGGCGGGGGTGGCGCTCGGACTGTCGAAGGACCTGCTCCAGCGCGTCGCGAGCGTGACGCTGAAGGAGCGGCGGCGACTGGTGGTCGCGGTGCGGGAGACCCCGCTGAACGGGCAGACGCTCAAGCATCTGGTGGCGCTGGACGAGGCGGGCGCAGTGGTGCTGCCCGCCTCTCCGGCGTTCTACGCGGGGGCGACGCACATCCAGGACCTGGTGGATTTCGTCGCGGGGCGGGTGCTGGACGCGGCAGGGGTGCCGCACCGGCTTTACCGCAGGTGGGAGGGGGAGCTCGGTGGAGCGTCCCGCCCCCGGGAGGCAAGCGGTGACTAGCGCTTCTTGGCGCGGACGGCGCCCTGCTTGCGGGTCCGGTCGACGCGGTGGGCCGCGGCGGGCTGGTCGGTGCGGGATCGGTTGGCCAGCTCCTGGAGCTGTCGCATGTGCGCGTAGGCCATCTCGATCGTGTACACGGTGAACCACTCCTGATGTCGTCAGATCAGCGAGATCATCGCCAATCTGTTGAAAGATTCACAGGGTGTTGACCCTGTGCGCCTTTGATTCTATACGTAAACTTGCGGGATCGCCGAATAATGGAAGGCTCCAGGTATATGGACGCGGTGGATAGGCAGCTCATCCAGGCACTTCGTGAGAACGGACGTGCCTCGTACGCGGAGCTGGGCCGGCTCGTGGGCCTCTCCGGCCCCAGCGTCACCGACCGGATCAACCGGCTCGAGTCGGCCGGCGTGATCACCGGCTACCGCGCGACCGTCAACGCGGCCTCGCTCGGCCTCGGTGTCACGGCGCTCATCGGCATCTCCCTCTCCGACGCCGCGGACCACGAGGACGTGGCCCGCCGCCTGCGCGACCTGGCGGAGATCGAGGACTGCTGGTTCATCGCCGGCGACGACTCGTACATGCTCAAGGTCCGTGCGGGCGACGTGGACGGGCTGGAGCGGATCATCCGCAAGCTCTCCGGCACCAAGGGCGTCTCGCGCACCCGTACCACCATCGTGCTCTCCACGAAGTGGGAGAACCGGGTCGGGGACCTGCCCGAAGAGCGCTAAGAGTACGGTGGGTGGCGGTTGCAGGCAGGACAGGACCCGTAGAGGAGACGACCGGAATGGACGCTGGGCTCAAGCGTGAGCTGGAGGACAAGGTTCGCTCCGGCGAGCGGCTGACCCGTGAGGACGGCATCGCCCTCTACGAGTCCGACGACCTGGCCTGGCTGGGCGGCCTCGCCCACGAGGTGCGTACGCGCAAGAACGGCGACGTCGTCCACTTCAACGTCAACCGCCACCTCAACATGACGAACGTGTGCACCGCCTCGTGCGCCTACTGCTCGTTCCAGCGCAAGCCGGGCGAGAAGGACGCGTACACGATGCGCATCGAGGAAGCCGTACGCCTGGCCAAGGCCATGGAGAACGAGAACCTCACCGAGCTGCACATCGTCAACGGCCTGCACCCCAGCCTGCCGTGGCGGTACTACCCGCGCTCGCTCTCCGCCCTGAAGGAGGCGCTGCCGAACGTCTCGCTGAAGGCGTTCACGGCGACGGAGATCCACCACTTCGAGACGATCTCCGGCATGTCGGCCTCCGACATCCTGGACGAGCTGATCGAGGCCGGTCTGGAGTCGCTCACCGGCGGCGGCGCGGAGATCTTCGACTGGGAGGTCCGCCAGCACATCGTGGACCACAAGACCCACTGGGAAGACTGGTCGCGCATCCACCGCCTGGCGCACTCCAAGGGCCTCAAGACCCCGTCGACCATGCTCTACGGGCACATCGAGGAGCCGCGCCACCGCGTGGACCACGTGCTGCGGCTGCGCGAGCTCCAGGACGAGACCGGCGGCTTCCAGGTCTTCATCCCGCTGCGCTACCAGCACGACTTCGTCGACATGCAGGACGGCAAGGTCCGCAACAAGCTGCAGGCGCGTACGACGATGGCGACGGGCGCCGAGGCGCTGAAGACCTTCGCCGTCTCCCGGCTGCTGTTCGACAACGTGCCGCACGTCAAGGTCTTCTGGGTCATGCACGGTGTGCAGACCGCCCAGCTGGCCCTCCAGCACGGCGCGGACGACATGGACGGCTCGGTCGTCGAGTACAAGATCACGCACGACGCGGACAACTACGGCACGCCGAACAAGCTGGGCCGTGACGATCTGCTGGAGCTGATCCGCGAGGCCGGCTTCCGCCCGGTCGAGCGCAACACGCGCTACGAGATCATCCGCGAGTACCCGGGCCCGGACGCGGACCTGCGCGAGACCCCGCAGGCGATGCGCGTCTGACGCCCTGCCGTCGCGTTCGCGAGCGCCCTGGTCCGCATGCCGGACCGGGGCGCTTTTTGCTGGACCACCCCCAGGGGTAATAGATACTCTTCGGCAATGACCCTTACGTTCACTCTGGATCCGCAGATCGACCCGGCGCTGCACGAGGCCCTCCTCGACCTGTGGACGGACGCGTCCAACGCCGGCGGAGCCGTGGGTTTCGTCCCGCCGGTCGCCCGGGACGACATCCGCCCCCAGCTGGTCAAGCAGCTCGGCATGATCGCCGACGGTCAGATGCGGCTCCTGGTGGGCCACGACGGGGACGGGCTGGCCGCCGCCGCCTTCCTCGGGCTCAACCGGCACGCCCTGATGGGCCACTGGATCTGGCTCTACACGGTGATGGTCCACCCGGGCCGCCAGGGCCGGGGCTACGGCCGCCGCCTGATGGCCGCGTCCGCCGACTCCGCCCGCGCGATGGACGGCGTCGAAGCCATCCGCCTGTCCTGCCGCGGCGGAATGGGGCTGGAGCACTTCTACGCGGCCTGCGGCTACAAGGAGGTCGGCCGCGTCCCGGGCGCGATCCGGGTGGCCCCGGGCGACGACCGCGACGACATCACGATGCTCCTGCCGCTGCACTGACCCCCGGCGGATGACCCCGGCGGGTTTGTCCGCACCTGCGCCGTGCTTCACTGGACGGGCGCGCAGTCGACCGAGTGCGAGTACCGACGAGAGAGAAGGGGTCACCGTGTCCCTCAAGCCGAGCGCGACGATCCGCTACACCGCGATGCGGCTGGGCATCTTCGTCGGATGCCTCGTCCTGGTCGCCGTCCTGGTCAACGTGGGCTGGGTGCCCGCTGGTCTCGGCGACGCCAACCCCGCCTGGGTCGTGCTGCTCGCCCTGGTGATCTCCGCGCCGCTCTCCTTCGTACTGCTGCGCAAGCAGCGCGACGAGATGTCCGCGCAGATCTCCGGACGCGTCGCGGGCGCGAAGGAGAAGCTCGCCGCGAACCGCTCGCAGGAGGACGCGGCGGACGACGCCGCCCGCGCCTGAGTTAGCTTCCTCACACGCCGAACCGCCCCAGCGCACGGGACTCTCCCGTGCGCTGGGGCGGTTCGGCGTTTCCGGGGGGGCGCGGCTCCCCCTGACTCAAAGTGCACCTTTGAGATCCTCAAAGGGAAAGTGTTAGCGTGTTAAACATGTTGACCACAGTTGCGCACGAAATGACCGCGAGCGTCCCGCTCGTGGCGCGCCTGCACGTCGACCTCTGCCGCCGCGTGTCCGCGGCCTGTTGTGGCTGTCGCTGAGCCCACGCCGTTCTTCTTCTCTTCCCCCCTTCTTTGCGCATCACCCCCGGAGTGTGTCCGTGTCCGCGACCCCTCAGGCCCCCGCCAAGGCCTCTTTCAAGTTCCCGTTCTGGGCCCAGATCGTCACCGGTCTCGTGCTCGGCGTCCTGTTCGGCTGGCTCGCCCGCAGCCAGGACGTCAGCTGGCTCGCCAAGACCCTCGAGCAGGTCGGCGACATATTCGTCCAGTTGCTGAAGCTGGCCGTCGCCCCGCTCGTCTTCTTCGCGATCCTGGTGTCGATCACCAACCTGCGGAAGGTGAACAACGCCGCCCGCCTCGCCTCGCGCACGCTGCTCTGGTTCATGATCACCTCGCTGATCGCCGTCGGCATCGGCCTCGCGATCGGCCTGCTGACCAACCCGGGCGCCGGCACCGGCCTCACCCCGCAGGACGGCAAGCTGCCCAAGCGCACCGGCTCCTGGCTCGACTTCCTGACCGGCATCGTCCCGACGGACGTCATCACGCCGTTCACCGAGCTGAACGTGCTCCAGATCGTCTTCATGGCCGCCGTCGCCGGCATCGCCGCCCTCCAGCTCGGCGACAAGGCCCAGCCGCTGCTCACCGTCGCCGAGTCGGTCCTGGAGCTCCTCCAGAAGGCCCTGTGGTGGGTCATCCGCCTCGCCCCCATCGGCACCGTCGGCCTGATCGGCACCGCGATCGCCTCGTACGGCTGGGAGCTCATCGGCAAGTACGCGACCTTCACCGCGGACGTGTACGTCGGATCCGCGCTCGTGATGTTCGGCGTCTACCCGCTGCTCCTCGCCACGGTCGCCAAGGTCAACCCGATCCAGTTCTTCAAGGGCGCCTGGCCCGCGATCCAGCTGGCCTTCGTCTCCCGCTCCTCGGTCGGCACGATGCCGGTCACCCAGAAGGTCACCGAGCGCCTCGGCGTCCCGAAGGAGTACGCCTCCTTCGCCGTCCCGTTCGGCGCGACGACGAAGATGGACGGCTGCGCCGCGATCTACCCGGCACTCGCCGCGATCTTCATCGCGCAGATCTTCGACGTGCAGCTGACGGTCACCGACTACCTGCTGATCGCCTTCGTCTCGGTCGTCGGCTCGGCCGCCACGGCCGGTCTGACGGGCGCCACGGTCATGCTGACCCTGACCCTCTCCACCCTGGGCCTGCCCCTGGAGGGCGTCGGCCTGCTGATGGCGATCGACCCGATCCTCGACATGATGCGCACCGCCACCAACGTCGCCGGCCAGGCTCTGGTCCCGGTCGTGGTCGCGGCCCGCGAAGGGATCTTGGACAAGAAGGCCTACGAGACGGCCTCGTCCTCCCCGCTGGACGAGCGCACCCCCGTACCGGTGGCGGCCTGACCGTCCCACCCCTCCGCGGCCCCCGCCCCCACCCGGGCGGGGGCCGCGGTGCGTTCAGCCCAGGGTCTCGCCGCGGATGAAGGCCGTCAGGCCGAGGATCAGCGGCGGGGCCAGCCACCACAGGCCCATCGTGCGGCGGACGGTCGGGATGACGGTGATGAGCAGGCCCAGCACGCTCAGGGACATCGAGATCAGGCACATCGCGCCGACTCCCGCATAGCCCTGGTCGTCCCACTCGCCCTGCGGGCCGGCGTACAGGGCCGCGAACACGGCGACGGCGTTCAAGAGGTGGATCAGTCCGAGCGGGACGCCCAGGACCCACTGGAGGCAGCCCCGGTCCTCGGGCAGGTCGATGCTCTCGCGCCCGTACGTCATTGCATCGCCTTCTTCACGTTGCCGAGGTTGTTCCGGAAATCATCGCCGTAGTCCTGGGCCTTCTTCGACTCCCAGTACGGGCCGCCGTTGTACCGGGCGGCGATCTCCTGCATCTGCGCCTCGGTCAGCTGGTCCGCCGGTACGTTCGCGTACCCCGTCTCCTCCTTGATCTGCGCCAGGAATCCCGCCGCGATGAACGCGTTCTGCTTCGGGTCCTGGAGCGCGGACTTCACCACGTTGCGCTGCTGGTCCGTCAGGTTCTCCGGGTCGTAGCCCAGCACCTCCGCCCCGCGCCGCAGCTGCACCGCGATCGGCCCGAACGAGGTCTCGTCCGGCTTGCCGCCCGCCCGGTCCGGCAGGTTCTCGGCCGTGACCGGGCTCAGCCCCCATGGCGCGTCCGCCGCCTGCCGGAAGAAGTCCACCCCGTCGTCGAAGATCCCCGGCTGGCCGCCGACCTCCTTCCACGCGATGCCGGCCACCATCTCCTCCGGCAGCCCCGCCCGCTGCGCCGCCGCCCGCAGGATCTCCTTGTTGTTGCGGATCCACTCCGCCCGTCCCTCGTCCGACTGCGGCGGGTCCCAGTAGTTGTCGTCCGCCTCCGGCAGCCCCGCCACCCGCATCCGGATGTCCCGCAGCTCGGGCGAGACCGGCTCGCTCCCCACCGGCCCCGTCATGTCCTTCTTCGGACCGCTGCCCGGCAGGTGCGTCAGGGGGTTCGTGCGGGCCTCCGCCGCCTCGCGCCGGATGTCGGCCATCGCCGCGTACACGTCGACCCCGCCCCCGCCGCCCTTGACCTTGAACTCGGGCAGCAGCTCGTACGCCTGCTTCAGCGCGTGCACGCACACGCTCCGCGCCTCCGCCTCGGCCGTCTTGGCCAGGTGGAAGCTGCCGCCCGCGTCGTCGTGCAGCCGGTTCGCCTCGTCCCGGATGTCGTCCACGTCCATCGTCAGCTCGGCGAAGAAGTCCATGACCCCGGTGGTGGCCCGCATGTCCTCCCACTGGCACATCGGCTCCGCCTCCTGCGCGGTGCGCGTGATCGCCGTGCCCTTCGTGCCGATCAGCGCCGCGAGCGCCCGCTCCGAGCGCTTGCCGTTCCCGTAGTGGGACTTGGCGGTCGTCAGGGCCGCCGCGTACGCGTGCAGGGCGCTCGCCGCCTTGTCGTACCCCTCGGCCATGTGCAGGACGAGCTGGCGCGCCTCCGAGAGTCGCGAGGTGTACGTGTGGCTGCCGTCGCTCTGCCACTGCGTACCGGTCTCGGCGCGCCGCGCGGGCTCCTCGACCTGCACCAGCAGGTCGCGCAGCCGCCGGAACTCGGCGGCGTTGCGCTCCACGAGCGCCGGATTGCACTCCTCCAGGAACTGGACGTCCTTGCGGTGGCTCAGGCTCACTTCGACTCCGGCTTCACGTACTGGCCCCCGTCGAGGATGCCGTCGAGGAAGCTGCGGGCGGTGCCGTCGTCCACCTGCGCGAAGCTGGTGCCGGTGGTCTTGAGCTTGGTGGCCAGGGCGGCGAACAGGTTGATCGTGTCCTTGAACTGGTCGTCGGCGAAGCGGGCGAAGCGCAGTGCTTCCGCCGAGACGTCGGCGTGGGCGCGCGGGGCGCGCGCCATGGTGCTCGCGTCCCCGTCCGGCCGCCCCTCGTGGAGGAGCGCGGCGATCTCGATCAGCAGGTTGGCGTTGCCGTTGATGGACTGCGCCCCGGCGACGAGACTCCCGGCCGGACTCCCCGGCACGCCGGCGTCGGCGGGTACGTGGTTGAGGCGCATGGCGGGCGACGGCTGCTGCGCGAGGGCGGCGGCCTTGTGCTGGGCCCATTCCGCATCGAACGACATGTGTCCCCTGGGTAGTTGATAACCGGACATGACCAGAATTGGCTGATCATGTTCATGAGAGACGTGGAAGAGGATCATACGGTTCCAGGCGCACGGCCATAGTCGGCCGCTGCTGATCAACTGACCTTGTGCGGGCGCATGGTGACGGTACGGGAGACGCGCGCGGCGGCGCGGATGATCGGGCGGCGCAACGCGCTGCGTCACCTGGCGAGCGGTGTCGGCACCTCACCGGTCGCGGCGTGCGGAGGCAAGGGCCGGGACGGGAGCCCGGCCGCGGCCGGGACGGCCGGGACCCCGACGGCAGCTGCCGGGACGACCGCAGGCGCGTCCTCACCGGCCCCGTCGGCGGCCTCCTCGGGCGTCGTCGCCCGGGCCTTCGACGCGTTCATCAAGGGCGACCGGAACCTGGAGTCGACCACGCCGAGCGGCGAGACCGCGAAGGGGAAGGCCACCCTCAACGCGGACCGCGGCGGGAAATCCGGCTGGACACCAGCGACGGCCGGGTGCTGAAGGTGACCTACGGGAACAGCGTGGTGCGGATCGTCCACAGTGAGGGCGGGCACAGAGAACCGGTGCACGTCTGCACCCGCGCCTGAAGTCCGTCGTCAGACACCGGCTGCGTGGGCCACGAACCCGGCCCACGCACCGGGCCCGACCGTCAGGTGGGCACGCTGGACGTCCTTGGAGTCCCGGACCAGGACGGCCTCGGGGGTGTTGGCCACCTCGACGCAGTCGTTGATGTTGCTGCTGTCGCTGTAGCTGCTCTTGAACCACTCCAGCTCAGGCTTGTCGATCATGTCTCTCCCAGCAGTTTCTCGACGAAGGCCCGTGACTCCCGGGGCGAGAGAGCCTGGGCCCGGATCATGCCATATTGCAGCTCAAGGATTCGGAGCTGCTTCGGATCGGAGACCGGGCGGCCGTTGAAGATGCCCTCGCCGCGTCCTACCGCCGAACCGTCTGCGAACTTCAGCACTTGGATCAAGCCCTCCATTCCGGCGTGATCGTCACAGTTGGTCGGCATCACTTGAATGGTGACGTTCCGCAACTTCCCCAACTCCAAAAGTCGTTCGAGTTGGGCGCGCCGAACCATTGTGCCTCCGATGGTGCGCCGAAGCGTCACCTCTTCTTGGACGAAACTGAGGGCTGGGCCTGGCGACCGGTCGAAGATCGTCTGGCGAGCCATTCGTGCTGCCACGCCCCGCTCGACCTCCTCCGGAGACTGTGGGGGCTGCGCCATCTCGAAGAGCGCCCGCGCGTAGCCCTCGGTCTGCAGCAGGCCATGGATGTTGTGGTTGCCGTACGCCGCCACTTCCACGGCCTTGCCCTCCATCTTCGCCAGGGCACGGATCTTCTTGGGGTAGCGGACCTGTTCCAGGTCGGCCTTCATGGCGGCGATCTTGCCTCCGGCCCCCAGCACCTCATCGGCACGGTCCAGGTACTCGGGGCGGGGGATCCGCTTTCCGGCCTCGACCTTGCGGACCTGATCCTCGCCGTACCGGATGGCCGCCCCGAACTCGGCGGCCCGCATGCCGGCCTCCTCCCGCCAGACCTTGAGCTGGCGGCCCAGCGCGGCCACCACCGCCACGCCCTGTTCGTCCTCCGGGTCGACGTCCCAGCCGGGCTCTTCCGTACCGTCACTGCCGTCCACGCTCATGCGCGCCCACCTCCGACGAGCCGATGTCCTCAGCGCCCCGTACCCGCCACCCCGGTCCGGACAGCCGTGACAGCACTGGACAAGCGCCGGACAAACGCGGGACGTACAAGCGATGTCGCTTCCCACGGTACGCACGCGCGGCCACGCTGAGTGACGTGATTCCTCAACTCGTCGACTTCCACGTCCAGCTGTCCGCGACCCCGCGCGGAGCAAGGCTCGGGCGCATGCTCGCCATCGAACAACTGCGGGCCTGGGGGCTCCCCTTGGACGCTCCGGGGCAGATCATCGCCGAGCTCTCCACGAACGCGATCACCCACGGGCGCGTCCCCGGCCGGGACTTCAAACTCGCCCTCACCGTCACCCCCGGGACGCTGCTGATCGAGGTGACGGACACCCGGGGTGACCGCATCCCCGAGATCCGCGACACGGGGCGCGGCCTGGTCCTGGTCGAAGCGCTGGCCGAACGATGGGGCGTAAGGGAAGGACCGGCCCCGTCCAAGGTGGTCTGGGCGGAGCTGTCGCTCGCCGCCGGGTCCCGGAGTGCTGCGATCCGGCGTGCTTAGACGCATAAAGACCCAAAGAACCGGGGGGAAGAACCAACCGACCCAACCCCACCCGCGCGCGTCCCTCGGTCGGGTGAACCGTGCCAACTCAGCTGGATTTCGTACCGGTTGGCGGGCATATGCTCGCCCCGACAACCGCAGACATGAGACGGCCCCCGGCGGGACTGGCATCCCGGTCGAGGGCCTGACCATCTTAGGAAGTGGCTCGCTTCCCCATGGCTCTTCAGCACCCTAGCGCGCCCTCGCGCGCCTCGTCCCGAGTTCGTGCCGGGACCCCCCGATCCGGTGTCACCCACGTCAACACGCCGCACGCGACTCACTTCACCGTGGTCGGCAACCACCTGCTCCAGCACCGCGAGCTGTCGGCGACGGCGATCGGGGTGGCGGCGTACATCCAGTCGCTCCCGGAAGGTGCCCCGGTCGGCATCAGGGCCCTGGTGGCCCGCTTCCCGGAGGGCGAGATCCGCATGAGCTCCGCCCTGCGCGAGCTGGAACGCCACGGCTACCTGGAGCGGCGGCGCGAGCGGCTGGAGACCGGACGGGTGGTGACCCGGACGTACTCGTACAACAAGCCGCTGAGCGGCCCGGACGAACCCCCGCCCCCGGACCGTGAGCCCGTACCGGACCGTGAGCCCGTACCGGCGCCGGACCCGCAGGCCGAGCCGCAGGGGAGCGCCGATCCCGAGCCCGAGCCTGGACCCGTACACCCCGGCGCGACCGCTCTGCTCGCCGGCCTCCGCCGCCACGACCCCCGGCTGCTGCTGGCCGAACGCGACGTGCGGCGCCTCGCACCCGGTGTCTCGGCCTGGCTGGAGCGGGGCGCGGACCCCGAGGCGGTCGCCCTGGCCCTGACCGCGAACCTCCCGGAACCCCTGCGCAGCCCCGCCTCCGTACTCGCGTACCGCCTCAAGGCGCTGCTCCCGCCCCACCTGCCGGCGGCCCCGTCCGCCAGGCCGATCAGACGCCCGGATCCCTTCCAGACCTGCGACGGCTGCGACCGGGCCTTCCGCGCCCCCCGCCCCGGCCGCTGCCGCGACTGCCCGCCGCCGACCGCCGCGGCGGCTTAGCCGAGCTTGGTCGTGTAGTCGGAGTAGAACGTCTTGCCCGAGGTGTGGTCGATGACCTTGGCCCGGCAGGTGCCGCGGGCGCCGACGGCGAAGACGTAGCTTCGGGTCTGGTTCGGGCTCATCCAGAACGCGCCCTGGTCGCCGTAGGTGTAGCCGTTCTGGCATTCGAGGTTGAAGTCGACGTAGTGGGCCTGGCCGTCGTCCCACGGCCGGATCCACTCGGCGTCGTAGCCGTTGCCCACGGTGCGGACGCAGGAGTTGCCCTCGTTCCAGAAGCGGCACTTCCACGATCCCGCGGCCTCGGCCGAGGAGGCGAAGGCGATCGTGCCGGTGACGACGGTGAGGGCGGCGGCAGCCAGTGTGCCGATGCGCTTGGCGATGTTCATGTGATCCCCCTGTGTGGATGTTCGATGGCGCGTCGGAACGGACGCGGGCAGCGTCAACCGGCCCCGTACGGTCGGTTCCCGACCGTCCCGTTGCGCCGCATCGTTCCTGGCGACACCGAGACTAGGCAGGACGCCGATCACCGCGATGTGCATCCGGCGCAGGATTCCTTGATGCTCGACGCGCGGAATTCGGTGGGGCTGATTCCGTACGCCTCGCGGAAGGAACGGCTGAAGACGGCGGGGCTGCTGAAGCCCCAGCGCGCCGCGATCGCGTACACGGGGTGCGCCAGGAGGTCGCGGCGGGCGAGGTCGGCACGGCACCGTTCCAGGCGGCGCCTGCGGATCCGGGCGTGGACGCTCTCTCCCCGTCCGTGGAAGAGCTGGTGGAGCGTGCGCACCGACATGCTGTGATGGGCGGCGATCGCGGTCGGAGTCAGTTCGGGGTCACCGAGGTTGTGCTCGACGAACGCGTGGATCCGCTGGAGCAGGGCGTGCGTGCGGACCTCGGCGGGGAGGTGCTCCTCGGCGTCCAGGTACTGGGCGAGAGAGGCCGCGGCGAGGTCGACGGCGACCGTGCCGAGATGGGCCAGTTGCCCCGGCCGGCAGTGCCCGCCGTGGTCCACGAGGGAGGACAGGAAGGAGCCGAGTATCGCGGCCATGCCGGATCCGCCCGGTATGCGCTGGGCGAGCAGGCGGTCGAGGCGCCGGCTGCTCAGCGGTAATGCGCTCCGGGGGAGCTGGAGGATCACCAGCTCCCCGTGGCCGCCACCGGCGGGGGTGACCGCGTCCGAAGGCCGTGAGGTGTCCCAGAACACGAGGTCGCCGACCTCGGCGCTGCATTCGTTGCCGTGCTGGGACATCAGCATGGCGCCCTTGCTCACCATGGCCAGCTGGTACTGCTCCGGGTCACCGCGCCGGATCAGTGCGGGGGTGCGTCGCGAGCGCAGGGGTGCGTACGCGAGCCGCGAGACGCTGAACTCACCCAGGGGCAGCACGGCCGCTTCGGCCGTGAAGTCGGCGGGCCGCTCGCTCTTGAGCGAGGTGGGCATCACCGCGCGCGACACCATGTCGGAGAACCAGTCGAACCGCTCCGCGGCGGGTAGTGCGTCCGAAGAAACCAGTGACCACATTCCTTGCTCCCCCCGTTGGGTGCACAGCGCCGGGGCCGGGACGCGGCAACGGCTCGTCTGCCGATCAGGTGTCGCATGGTGCCCCGACCCCGTGGATCTTGACGCCGCGCGTGGCGGAGCCGGTTCCGCCACGTCGAGGCACGCCGGAGGGGAGTGCCGTCGAGCCTCGCGCGCCGACTGCTCATACGATCCGTTTGACGGCCTGGCCGCTAGTCCTGCCCGTTTTCGAGGCGGGCCGTGAGGAGGTTGGGGTCCCGCACGGCGGAGAAGTAGGAGGCACTCGTCACGTAGACGGTCTTCTCCTGCTTCCCCTGCTTCCCCTGCTTCTCGGTCGTCTCCGTCTTCTCCTTGTCGTCCTGCTTCTCGAACACCGCCACGGCGGTCGGGCTGGACAGGCCGTCCGGCGAGGTGAGGACGATGGCGTGGGTGCCGTTCGGGCGGACGAGGGCGACTTCGTTCACCGCGATCAGCGCGGCGAGGACCGTGTCGTCCTGTCCGGTGAAGGCGAAGTCGTCGATCCCGGCGAGTCCGGTCGCCCTGGTCTCGATCGTGCCGGCGACGCCGTCGCGGCGCACGGGGATGCGCAGCAGGGTCTGGCGGTCGGTGTTGGACACCCACACGGCGCCGTTGTGGACCTTGATGCCGTTCGCGCCGGCCGGGAAGCGCTCGATCTCGGAGAGCGGCTGGAGCGCGGCCCCCGCGGCCCAGATCGTGGCCGTTCCGCCCTTCAGCGGGACGCGCCAGACCAGTCCGCGTGCCGTGTCGGCCACGTAGAACACGCCGAGCTTCTCGTCGAGGGCGAGGCCGTTGGGGAGCGAGTCCGTCGGAAGCTGCGCGATCTGGACGGGCGTGCCGCCGTGCGGCCCGATGCGCCAGATGCCGGTCTCGCTCGTGCCGGTGGCGTAGTTGACGTACAGGGTGCCGTCCTTGGCGCGCACGATCCCCGTCACCACGGCCGCGCGGAAGACGGGGGTGAGCGGGTTCGGGACCGCGGGCAGGACCGAGAGGAGCCGGGTGGACCCGTGCTCGTCGACGCGGACGACCTGCCGGGCGAAGGCCAGGGTCACGTTCGCGGAGCCGTCGGGTTCGAGGGCGATGTTCTCCGGGGTCTGACCGGCGGAGCGGCTGAACTGCGCGACGGTGCGTGGGTCCGACAGGGTCGGCTCGCCCGCCGACGCGGCGGTGGGGGCGAGCAGGGTGAGGGCGGCGGCGACGACCGTGGCGCTGGTGGCCAGGCGTGAGAGTCGGAACATGGGCCTCTCCTTGGGCGGCGCGAGGTGCCGGGGAACGCGGCACAAAGAAGAGGTGATGCCGTATCAGGGGGAAGTGGTGGCAGTCACGGCCGGAGGATCGCCTGCTTGGTCGACGACTTGGGGCCGGCCGGCTCAGCCGAGGGTGAGCGGGTGGTCGGGCGCGAGTTCCTTCGCGATCCGTTCGGCCACGGTGGAGGCCGAGTTGTCCTCGGGGGAGGAGGGGCCCTTGGTCACGGAGACCGCGATCGAGAGGTCCTGCGCCGGGAGGTAGGCCGAGACGGCCGCATAACCGGAGAAGGAGGGATTCGTCGCGATCCAGTCGCGCAGGACCAGGACGCCGAAGCCGAAGTGGAGGGCCTCGGTGTTCTTCCGGCAGTACGGGGCCGGGCACTCCTTCGTCGGGGTGCCGAGGCCGACCGTGCCGGGGTTCAGCTGGGTGCGGAAGGCCTCCTTCGACAGCAGGGCTCCCGTGCCGATGCCGCGGGCGGAGGTGGCCAGGTCGCAGATGTCCCCGGTGAGGACCGCGCCGGGGGCGGTGGTCCACGAAGGGTTCCAGTAGCTCGACTCCTCGTACTTGCCGCGTTCCGAGGTGAAGGCGTGCAGGGCCGGGACCGGGATCTCGGGGGTCGCGGAGTTCCTCGTCTCGGGCAGGCCGAGCGGGCCGATCACGAGGTCCTGGAGCACCTGGTCGAGCGGCTTCCCGGTGATCTTCGCGAGGGCGGCGCCCAGCAGCTGGAAGTTCTCGTGCGAGTAGCTCCAGCTGGTGCCCGGCGCGTACCAGAGCGGGTGGCGGCTGGTGATGGCCAGGGTGTCCGCCGGGGTCCACGCGCGGAACGGCTTGGCCTCGATCTCCTTGAGGAACACCGGGTCGGTGACGTAGTCGTGGATGCCCGAGGTGGAACTGCCCAGCATGCGCAGCGTGATCTCGTCGGCGTGGGGGACCTGCGGCAGCCACTTCGAGAGGGGGTCGTCGCGGCCGACCTGACCCTCGTCGACGAGGGCGAGCAGGGCGGTGGCCATGTAGACGATGCCGACCGAGCCGGTGCGGAAGTGCATGGCGGGGTCGGCGCGGACTCCGGTCATCGAATTGCCGAGGGCCGCGGTGACGACGTCCTGCTCGCCCGAGGTCACGCGGAGGACGACCGAGTTGAGCCCGAACTCGCGCTGTGCGGCGCGGGCGATGTCGAGGACGCGGGCCGCCCGCCCCGAGGCCGTGGCCGGGTCCGGGGAGCTGACACACTTCCGCGCGGGTTCCGCGGCGCCCGCGGCCGGGGCGGTCCCCGCCCCGAGCGGCAGGACCGCGGCGACCAGAGCGGCAGCGCAGACGCACGCCGTCCGAGTACGCCTCACGCCCCTCAGTATGGGTCCGCCCGGCGCATCCTGCGCGGGGGCGGGCGGCTCGGCGGGGTCCACCGGCGGCCGCCGTCCGGCGGGCCCGCCGGCGGCTCGCCGCTCAGCGGGCCCGCCGGACTCGGCTCTCGTCCCAGACCGGCTCCGCGGTCTCCCTGACGACCCCGTCCGAGCCGAAGACCAGGTAGCGGTCGAAGGAGCGGGCGAACCAGCGGTCGTGCGTCACCGCCAGCACCGTGCCCTCGTACGCCTCCAGCCCCTCCTGCAGCGCCTCCGCGGACTCCAGGTCGAGGTTGTCCGTCGGCTCGTCGAGGAGCAGCGCGGTGGTGCCGGCCAGCTCCAGCAGCAGGATCTGGAAACGTGCCTGCTGGCCTCCCGACAGCTTGTCGAAGGGCTGGTCCCCCTGGCGCTCCAGCTCGTACCGGCGCAGCGCCGACATCGCCCCGCCCCGGTCCTTGGCGTGCTCCGTCCACAGGATGTCGACCAGGGTGCGCCCCATCAGCTCGGGGTGCGCGTGGGTCTGGGCGAAGTGGCCGGGAACGACCCGCGCGCCCAGCTTCCACGCTCCGGTGTGGGCGACGGCATCGCCCGCCAGCAGCCGCAGGAAGTGGGACTTGCCCGAGCCGTTCGAGCCGAGGACCGCCACCCGCTCCCCGTAGAAGACCTCCAGGGAGAACGGCTTCATCAGACCCGTGAGCTCCAGGTCCTCGCAGACCACCGCCCGTACGCCCGTCCTGCCGCCCTGCAGCCGCATCCGGATGTCCTGCTTGCGCGGCGGCTCCGGCGGCGGGCCGATCTCCTCGAACTTGCGCAGCCGGGTCTTGGCCGCCTGGTAGCGCGAGGCCATCTCGTCACTGCGCGCCGCGTACTGCTGCATGTCCTGCACGAGCCGCTTGAGCTGCGCGCGCTTCTCGTCCCAGCGCCGGCGCAGCTCGTCGAAGCGCGCGAACCGCTCCTCCCGGGCCTCGGGGAAGCTCGCGAAGCCGCCGCCGTGCACCCACACGTCGGATCCGGCCGGGCCGGGCTCCACCGCGACGATCCGCTGCGCGGCCCGCGCCAGCAGCTCCCGGTCGTGGGAGATGAACAGGACCGTCTTGCGGGTCTCCCGCAGCCGCTCCTCCAGCCACCGCTTTCCCGGCACGTCGAGGTAGTTGTCCGGCTCGTCCAGCAGCAGTACCTCGTCCGGCCCGCGCAGCAGCGCCTCCAGTACGAGCCGCTTCTGCTCGCCGCCGGACAGCGTGCGCACCTCGCGGAACTGCGCCCGGTCGTACGGCACGCCGAGGGCCGCCGTCGTGCACATGTCCCAGACGGTCTCGGCCTCGTACCCGCGGGCCTCGGCCCAATCGCTCAGCGCCTGCGCGTACTTCAGCTGCGCGGCCTCGTCGTCCACCGTCATGATCAGGTGCTCGGCCGCGTCCACGGCCGCCGCGGCGGCCCGGATCCGCGGCTGCGACACCGACACCAGCAGGTCGCGGACCGTGCGCTCGTCCCGTACCGAGCCGACGAACTGGTGCATGACGCCGACGCCGCCGCTGGAGGTGACCGTTCCGCCGTGCGGGCGCAGCTCGCCCGAGATCAGCCGCAGCAGCGTCGTCTTGCCCGCGCCGTTGGCGCCGACGAGGGCCGCCACCGAACCTTCACCGACTCTGAACGAGGCATCACCGAGCAGCACGCGCCCATCGGGCAGGTAGTACTCCAGGTGCGAGGCTTCGAGATGTCCCATGCTCAGCAACCCTGCCCGCCGTACGGCGGGCGCACAACGCGTTTTCGGCGTGCCCGGCGGGAGCGGTGCGGGGGGTGTGGAGGAGTGGGGTGGGTTCGTCCACGGGGCGCGCGGGGGCTGGTCAGGTGGGTTACCCGTAGGTAAATTACCGGCGGTAACTCCGGAGTCTAGTCGAGGAGATCGCCGTGGAAGCCGTACCCCAGCTGGTACCGCCCCTGTTGACCGTCGTCGACGGGGTGGTGCGGGAGGCCGAGGTGCCCGCGCTGGCCGGGGTGCCGGGGAGCGGATCGCTCGGGGACATCCCCTTCCAGAACGCCCGGGAGGCCCCCGGCGAGGCGGTGCTCGCCCGCAAGGAGCGGGACGGCAGCTGGCGCGACGTCACCGCCGCCGAGTTCGCGGCCGAGGTGACGGCCGTCGCCAAGGGCCTGATCGCGGAGGGGCTGCGCGAGGGGGACCGGCTCGCGATCATGGCCAGGACCACGTACGAGTGGACCCTGCTGGACTTCGCGGGGTGGGCCGCCGGGCTGGTCACCGTACCGATCTACCCGACCTCGTCCGCGCTGCAGGCCCGCTGGATCATCCAGGACTCCGGCGCAGTGGCCTGCGCCGTCGAGGACACCGCACAGGCCCGCATCATCAGCGCCGAGCGGGCCAACCTGCCCTGGCTGGCGCACCTGTGGGAGTTCGACACGGGCGCGATCGCGCGGCTGGTCAAGGCGGGTGAGGACCTGCCGGACGCCGTCGTGCACGCGCGCCGGTCCGTCCGTACCCCGGACTCCGTGGCCACGCTCATCTACACGTCCGGTACGACGGGACGGCCCAAGGGCTGCGTGATCACGCACGCCAACTTCTTCGCCGAGGCCGACAACGCGGTCGAGCTCCTGCACCCCGTCTTCAAGTCCGCGACCACGGACGCGGCCTCGACGCTGCTCTTCCTGCCGCTCTCGCACGTGTTCGGGCGGATGGTGGCCGTCGGGTGCATGCGCGCGCGGGTCAAGCTCGGACACGCGCCGAGCATCAAGACCGAGGAGCTGCTCGCCGACCTCGCCGGGTTCCGGCCGACGTTCCTGCTGGCCATCCCGTACGTACTGGAGAAGGTCTACAACACCGCGCGCGCGACCGCCGAACGGATGGGCCGGGCCTCGTCGTTCGACCGCGCCGCGCGGATCGCCCAGCGGTACGGGGAGATCGCGGAGGGCCGCAACGCGGGGGTGGGCCTGCGGACGGCGCGGGCGCTGTACGACCCGCTCGTCTACCGGCGGATCCGGGCGGCGCTGGGCGGGCGCGTCCGGTACGTCCTGAGCGGGGGCTCGCCGCTGGGGCGCCGGCTCGCGGCGTTCTACACGGGCGCCGGGATCGACGTCTTCGAGGGGTACGGGCTCACGGAGACCACCGGCGCCAGCACCGTCACCCCGCCGCTGAAACCGCGGCTCGGGACGGTGGGCTGGCCGCTGCCGGGCACCGCGGTGCGGATCGCGGAGGACGGGGAGGTACTGCTGCGGGGGCGGCACGTGTTCGCGGGGTACTGGAACTCGGGGGAGGCGGTCGGCGGCTGGTTCCCGACGGGGGACATCGGGGAGCTGGACGCCGAGGGCTACCTGACCATCACCGGCCGGAAGAAGGACCTGATCATCACCTCCGGCGGCAAGAACGTGGCCCCGGCCCCGCTGGAGGACTGGCTGCGCGCCCACCCGCTGGTCGGCCAGTGCATGGTGATCGGCGACAACCGGCCCTACATCACGGCGCTGATCACGCTGGAGCCGGAGGGGCTGGCGCACTGGCGGCAGATGCACAAGAAGACGGGCGTGCCGTTGCGGGAGCTCGTACGGGACGAGGACCTGCGGGCGGACCTGCAGCGCGCGGTGGACGAGGCGAACCGGCTGGTCTCGCGAGCGGAGTCGATCCGCCGCTTCACGGTGCTGCCGGTGGAGTTCACGGAAGCGGGCGGCCACCTGACCCCGTCCCTGAAGCTGAAGCGCGCCAGGATAGCCCGCGACTTCGAGCGCGAGACGGACGACCTGTACCGCAGGGCGTGACCCCGGGGTGGGGGGGAGGGCGGGCAGGCCCCCGCCCCCCATCGGCGGGGAGGCCCCCGCCCCCATCGGCGAGGCTATGCCGCGATCGCGGCGAGGCCGGCTTCGGCGATCTTGACGTCGTCCGACCAGTGGCCCCCCGAGACGCCGACGCCGCCGACGAGCTGGCCGTCGACGACGATCGGCAGGCCGCCACCGAACGTGACCAGCCGGTCGATGCCGGTGCGGGCCCCCGGCGCCAGCTGCGCGTCGTTCTCGACGAACTCGTGCCAGTCGGTGGTGCTCAGGCCGAAGGCGGCGGCCGTGTAGGCCTTGTCCTGGGCGATCTGGATCGTCATCAGGCCCGAGCCGTCCATCCGCGCGAAGGCGCTGAGGTGACCGGACTCGTCCACCACCGCGACGGCGAAGCGCAGCTCCGTCTCCCGGGCCGCGGCGAGGGCGGCGTCGACGATGGCGCGTGCGAGGTCGTTGCTGAGGGCGGGGCGGGTGCGGACAGCGGTCATGGCGAGCTCCTTGCGGAAAGGTGGCTTATTCGTACGCATGCAGCTAACAGCATGCTGATAGCTGCACGCAAGCTGCCTGTCATCTCGGCGAGAACTGGTGACCGTCTCCTACACTCGGCGCATGCACTACTCCGAGCGGCTGCTGATCCACATCAAGCAGGCCGAGCGCATCACGCAGGCCGCCAAGGAGGCCGCGGTGCGCGAGGCCGGGATCACCGCTGCTCAGCAGGCGGCCCTCGCCGTGCTCAGCGACAACCCCGGCATCAATGCCGCCGAGCTCGCGCGCAGGCTCTCGGTGACCCCGCAGACGATGAACAGCCTGCTCGGCCGGATGGAGACCCGCGGTCTGATCGCCCGCACCCCGCACCCGGTCCACGGCACGCTCATCGAGATCCGGCTGACCGAACGCGGCGCCGAGGTCTTCGCCCAGGCCGACGCGCTGGTCGCGAAGCTCGACGCCCGCCTCGCCGAGGGCCTCTCCGCGGACGAGGTGGCAGCCGTACGCGACCTCCTCGCCCGCATCGTCCACAACGCCGAGGCCCCGGGTCTCTGACGCCCGGGCCTGGCGGGACTCGTCAGCAGTCGGCGTGCGTCGGGCGGTTCGCGAAGCGGTCGGCGAGCCAGTTCCCGGCCGCCAGGGAGTGGGTGATCACGCCGCTGACGTGCTCACCGACCCAGATGGTCCGCCACTCCACGTCCGCGCCCTTCGCGCACCACTCCGAGCGCAGCTGCCGCCCGACCGCGTACGGGATGAGCTCGTCGCCGAGCGCGTGGTACTGGTACACCGGCGCCGCCGGGGCGGTCCGCCCCAGCCGGCTCTGGTTCAACCGGGCCTGCCAGTCGGGCTGTTCGAGCGGGTTGCGGGTCGTCAGGTCGGAGATCCGCTTGAAGGAGCCCGCGATGGCGTCGACGGCCACGCACTTCTCCTTCATCCCGGCGACGAGCGCCTTGCCCGCCGGGTTGAGGTACGAGTCGAGCCGCAGTTCCGGGAAGGCCGCGTCCTGCCCGGCCGCCGCCATGAAGACGAGCCCCGAGCCGTAGGAGCCGTTGTTGAAGTCGGCCACCTCCAGCAGGTCGGCCGGGACCCCACCCGTCGCCGTGCCCTTCACGTTCAGCTCGGGGGCGTACGAACCCTGCAGCTCGGCGGCCCAGCTGCTGGCCTGGCCGCCCTGGGAGTAGCCCATGATCCCGACCGGGGTGTCCGCCGACAGCCCCGCTCCTGGAAGCCGGGTGGCCGCCCGGGCGGCATCGAGCACGGCCCGCCCGGCCGACGGGCCCACCGTGTACGTGTGAACCCCCGGCGTGCCGAGCCCCTCGTAGTCGGTGACGACCACGGCCCAGCCGCGCAGGGTGAGCTGCTGGATGAGGTTGGCCTCCATGGCGGTGCCGTACGGCAGGTTGTTGCTCGGCGCGCAGGAGTCGCCCATGCCGACGGTGCCGACGGCGTACGTGACGAGCGGCCGCGGGCCGGTCCGGCCGTCCTGGGGGACGATCACGGTGCCGGAGACGGTGTCGGGGGCACCGTCGGCGGTGGTGGACCGGTAGTGGATCTTCCACGCCTTGGTGCCGGTCGGCTGCCCGGGCAGCGGGTGGAAGGCGGACGGCGAGACATCGACGATGTCCCCGGCCCGGCCTTCGGCTGCGGACGCGGCGACGGGGGACGAGACCGGGACGGCCAGCGCGGCCACGATCGCGGCCACGGCTGCGGGGGTTCGAAAACGCATGGGCGGCTCTCCCAACGAGCGTTTCGTGCGGGGAACGGGTGAGGAGAACGTAGTGACCGACCGGTCGGAACGTCGCTGACCGCGCAGCTCACCTTTCCTGACCCGCCCTCACACCCGGTAGGCCGCGGACTCGCCCGACGAGGTGAACCTGACCCCACTGCGCCGCGCCGCCCGTTCGCGTCGGTGGCGTTCCTTCGCGCACGCTCGTGGCGCTGGCCACGCTCTGGCAGTCGTTCACCAAACGCGGGCCGTCGGCGCCTCCTCCCACCCGGTGGCACTGCTTCCGAACCCGATGCCGCGCTGTGGCCCCCGGGCGAGGGGCGTGCGGCAGCCGGCGACCGTCAACATCCCCTAGCCGAAGGGGTCAAGGGGTGCCCGACGCGATCCTGTACGCCCCCGGCGTCGTGCCCGTCCAGCGGCGGAACGCGCGGTGGAAGGCCGTGTCCTCCGAGAAGCCGAGCCGGGCCGCGAGTTCCGCGATCGGCTCGCCGCTCTCCGCCAGCCCCGCGATCGCCGCGTCCCGCCGCACGTGGTCCTTCAGCTGCTGGAACGACGTGCCCTCCTGCTGCAGCCGGCGCCGCAGCGTCGCCGGCGACACGGCGAGGCGCGCCGCCACCTCCCCCAGCGCCGGCAGCCGCGGCGAAGTCCGCAACTGCCCGGCCAGGGCCCGGTGGACCTGCTCCGCGACCGTCGTCCCGTACTCCGGCCGCGACAGCAGGTCGAAGGGGGCCCGCCGCAGCATCGCGTCCAGCGCCGCCTCGTCCCGTACGAGCGGTGCGGCCAGCCAGTGCGCGTCGAAGGCCGCCCCCGTACGGTCCGCCCCGAAGCGGACCGGGCAGTCGAACAGGATCTGGTACTCCGCCTCGTGCGGCGGCGCGGGGTACGCGAACGCCGCGTACGCCAGCGGGATGCGCCGCCCGATCAGCCAGCTGCTCAGCCGGTGCCAGATGGCGAGCACGCACTCGGTCAGGAACCGCTCATCGTCCCGCGCGAAATCGTTGCGCACCGTGAAACGGGCCTCCGCGCCGACGACCTCCAACAGCAGTTCCGGGCCGCCCGGAAACAGGCCGTAGAAGGTCGCGGCACGCTCCACCGCCGCCCCGAGGTCCCGGCAGCCGAGCGAGGCGTGACACATCATCGCGAACGTGCCCGGGCGGCTCGGCACCCCCGACAGACCGAGGAACTCGTCCTGCGTGGTCCGGTACAGCGCCCGGAAGAGCCGGGCGAACTGCGCCGGAGTGATCCGCGCCCGGTCGTCGCCGAGCAGCAGCGGCGGGATCTGCGCCTCCTGGAGCAGCGGCACGGTGTCGATGCCGCCGCGCGCCGCCCCCGCGAGCAGGGCACGCACATGGTGCACGGTGATCGTCCGCCTCCCCATGGCTCCGACGGTAGCCCGGATGAGCGCTGCGGTCAGGGGGCGTGACGCTTCCGGTCATGTCGCGCGGAAGGGTTGGCGCTCTAGCGTCGGTCCGACGTACGTCGTACGTACCCCAGGGAGGCGAACGCGATGGACGCTGTGCGACCGGAGACGCTGGCGGTGTTCACGGAGTGGACGGGGGAGCGGTACGGCGCCGAGAGCGCCCTGCGCCACCGGGACCCGGACGGCGGGTGGGCCACCGTCACCTACGCCGAACTGCGCGAGCGCGTACGGCGGACCGGCCGGGCGCTCATCGGGCTGGGGGTCGGGCCCGGCGAGCGGGTGGCGGTCCTGGCCGAGACCCGACCGGCGTGGACGTACACCCACTTCGGGATCCTGGCGGCGGGCGCCGTGCTCGTCCCGGTCTATCCGACGGCGGGGGAGGAAGAGCTGGCCTGGGTCCTCTCGGACGCGGAGGCGGTGGCCGTCGTCTGCGACGACGCGGCGCAGGCGGAGCGGGTGGAGGCACTGCGGGCGAAGCTCCCGGGGCTGCGGGCGGTCGTACGGATGGACGCGCTGCCGGGCCTCGAAGCCGCCCCGGAGGCGGAACTCCTGGAGCGGGCCCGGCGGGTGACCCCGGCCGCCGACGCGTCGATCATCTACACCTCGGGGACGACGGGCCTGCCGAAGGGCTGCCGCCTCACGCACGGGAACATGGGCGCCGTCCAGGACGCGACGCGCCCGCTGGTCCACGGAGGACCGGGCGACTCCACGTACCTGTACCTGCCGCTGGCGCACGTGCTGGCCCAGCTGATCCAGTTCACGACCCTGCTGGAGGGCGGGGAGCTGTGCTACTTCGGCGGCCGGATCGAGGACGTGCTGTCCGAGCTGGCCGAGGCGCGGCCCACCCATCTGCCCTCCGTACCCCGGCTGTTCGAGAAGGTGCATTCGGTGGTGCTGTCGATGGCCGAATCCCAGGAGGGCGGCGCGCAGCGCTTCCGGGAGGCGGTGCGGATCGGGGTGCTCGCGGCGGAAGGGCGGCTGCCCGAGTCCGACCGGCCGGCCTGGGAGGAGGCGGAGAAGAACCTGTATTCGCTGGTCAGGGGCGCCTTCGGGGGCCGGCTGAACCAGGCGGTGACCGGCGCGGCGCCGATCGCCCCGGCGACCATGGACTTCCTGCGGGCTTGCGGGATCACGATCTACGAGGGCTACGGCATGACCGAGACCGCCGGGCTGATCAGCATGAACCACGCAGAGGCCACCCGCCACGGCACGGTCGGCAAGCCCGTCGCGGGCTGCGAGGTCCGCATCGCGCAGGACGGCGAGATCCTGGTCCGGGGGCCTATGGTCTTCCCCGGCTACCACGCGAACCCGGCCGCTACGGCGCAGGTGCTGGACGCGCAGGGCTGGCTGCGCACCGGGGACCTGGGGGAACTGGACGACGACGGGTTCCTGTCGATCATCGGGCGCAAGAAGGAGCTGATCATCACCTCGGCGGGCAAGAACATCACGCCGACGGAGGTCGAGTTCGCCGTCCAGCGCTCCCGGTACGTCTCGCGGGCGGTCCTCATCGGCGACCGCCGGCCCCACCCGGTCGCCCTGATCACCCTGGACGCGGAGGAGATCGCGGCCTGGGCGCGGCGCGAGGACCTCGACCCGGCCCTGCCGGCCGCGGCCGCCCACCCCGCGGTCCGCGCCCTGGTCGAGGAGGCGGTCGCGGCGGCCAACGCCACGGTCTCCCGCCCGGCCCGCATCCGCGCCTTCCACATCCTCCTCGAGGACCTCACGGTCGAGGCCGGCACCCTGACCCCGACCCTCAAGCTCCGCCGCACGGCGGTGGCGCAGCGCTACGCGGCGGAGATCGGCGCGCTGTACGGGGACTGAGACCGCGGGCGCTGTCAGTGGGTCGGGCTACGGTGCCGCCATGGCGAACTACGTACTGGTGGCAGGCACATGGCTCGGCGCGTGGGCGTGGGAGGAGGTGGCCGCGCCGCTGCGCGCGGCGGGGCACGAAGTCCACCCGCTGACGCTGTCCGGCCTCGCCGAGCGCAGCGGCGCACCGGCCGGACAGCGGACGCACGTCCGGGACATCGTGGCCGAGGTGGAGCGCCTCGACCTGCGGGACGTGGTCCTGGTCGGCCACAGCTACTCGGGCATCCCGGTCGGCCAGGCCGCCGAGCGCATCGGCGACCGGCTGACGCGGGCGGTGTTCGTGGACGCCAACGTCCCGGTGGACGGGAAGTCGTTCTCGGACGCCTGGCCGGTGGAGGCCGAGATCGCCGCCCACGAGGGTTTCTGGCCGCCCCTGACCCCCGCCGACTGCGCGGGCCAGGGCCTCACCGAGGAGCAGGTCACCCGCTTCGTCAAGGGCGTGACCCCCCACCCGGGCGCCACCCTGACGGAACCGGCCGAGCTGAAGGCCCCGCTCCGCGAGCTCCCGGCGACGTACGTCAAATGCCTGCTGGACGGAGAGGACCCGGGCCCGGTCGTGAACGGGCTGGTGGAGAGCGGGCACTGGACCCTGGTCCGCATGGACACCGGCCACTGGCCGATGTTCTCGCAGCCGGCGGAGCTGGCGCTGATCCTGGCGGGGGCGGCGGGGGCGGCGGGCGCGGCGGGCGCGGCCGGGTAGGCCGCGCCTCAGTCGCGGGCGTACGAGCCGAGGCCGACGAGGCAGTACACGTACTCGTTGATGGTGACCCCGCCGCGGCTGTACCGGTACGAGAACGCGTACTGGGTCTTCGGATTCCCGTTGCAGCGGTCCAGCTCTGACGTCAGCGGGATGCGCTCGATCACCTTGTAGTGCGCGTCGGAGGCCGAGCAGGAGACCTCCTTCACCCCGTCGACCCGCTGCGCGGTGGTCGAGTCGGGGAGCTGCCCGTTCAGGCAGGTCCCCCGGTCGAACGGCGTGGGGGCCGGCTCCTCGGAGGGCGGGGCGAGGGCGTCGGTCTCCGTGCTCACGGGCGGCGGGACGGGGATCGGAGAGCGGGTGGGGGAGGCGTACGAGGGGGCGGGGGCCGGGGAGGCAGCGCCGTCGCCGTCGTCGCCCCCGCCGTTCAGCAGGACCACCCCCACCACGACGGCGAGGGAGACGCCCAGCGCGACCAGACACCCCCGCGCGTTCGACACGGTCGCCTGCGGCGCAGGCGCCCCGGCGACCCGGATCCGTACGAGCACCTCGTCCTGCCCGACCCGGGCCCGTACGAGGTCCCCGTCCCGGGAGGGCGGAATGCGCAGCCGGGCATGGCCGGTCGGCAGCGGCACGCTCAGGATCACCCCGTGGGCGGCCTGCTGCGGGGTGATCGTGACCGGTGTTTCCGAAGACTCCACGGCTGCTCCACGGGGTGGGGAAAGCGACGTGACGGACCCTCGTCGAGTGTGCAGCGCACAGGACGTGGGACGCAGCCGTTCCGCCGGGAGAGCGGCCGGGGATCGGTACGGATCAGCCGAACTGGCCCGGCTGGTAGCCGCCGGCCGGCTGCTGGACGATCACGTTCATCCGGTTGTAGGTGTTGATCAGGGCGATGAGGGAGACGAGGGCCGCCAGCTGGTCCTCGTCGTAGTGCTCGGAGGCTTCGGCCCAGGCTTCGTCCGTGACCCCGCCGGCCGCGTCGGCGATGCGCGTACCCTGCTCCGCGAGTTCGAGGGCCGCCCGCTCGGCGTCGGTGAACACCGTGGCCTCACGCCAGGCCGCGACCAGATTGAGCCGCACCGCGTCCTCCCCGGCGTGCACGGCGTCCTTGTAGTGCATGTCGGTACAGAAGCCGCAGCCGTTGATCTGGCTGGCCCGCAGCTTCACCAGCTCCTGCGTGGCGTGCGGCAGGGTGGAGTCGGCGATGACCTTGTTCGCCGAGTTGATGTACCGCGCGAACTTGGCGGCGAGGGCGTTGCCGAAGAAGTCGAGCCGAGCGTCCATCGTCCTGATCTCCTTGCCGGGTGGGCCGTTGCACCGCTCCGACGCAACAGCCCGACGCAACAGCCCCGACGCACGCGCCGTCCCGCCGACACGGCCGGACGGCGTACGGGTCTCACCCGTTCGGCCGAGGGGGGCCGTGGGCGGCGGGACCCGGCGCTCGGACCTGCCGCCGGCGGGCTCGTCGATCGGCCGGGCGATCTCCGGGCGGTCGTCCGGGTGGTCCGGCGTCCCGGTCCACGCGCCGAGGATCTGCGGGAACGAGGCGGCCTCGCCCGCCCCTAGCCGCTCGCCGGATCGACGAACGCCGGCGGCAGCCCTTCCTCGGATGACGGCACCCGACCGGATCGGGCACAGGATGTCGGGTCCGGCAGGGTGGGCGCTGCCTAGCGTGGTGATCGCAAAGAGGAAGGACACCGGACATGCTGGACCGGCTGAACCAGGCCATGGAGCACATCGAGCGCCATCTCGACCAGGCGATCGAAGCGGACGAGCTGGCCCGCATCGCGGCCACCTCGGAGTACCACCTGCGCCGGATGTTCTCCGCGCTGGCGGGCATGCCGCTGTCGCAGTACGTACGGCGCCGCCGGCTGACCCTCGCGGGCGCCGAAGTGCTCGCGGGGCGCGCGACGTTGCTGGACATCGCCGTGCGCTACGGATACGGCTCGGGCGAGGCGTTCGCGCGGGCGTTCCGTGCCATGCACGGCATCGGCCCCGGCGAGGCCCGGCGCACCGGCGCCGAGCTCAGCTCCCAGTCCCGGATGGCCTTCCGCCTCACCATCGAAGGGAGCAGCAGCATGCGCTACCGCATCGTGGACAAGCAGGCCTTCACCGTCGCCGGGCCCAAGGCCCGGGTACCCCTGGTGCACGCCGGCCCGAACCAGGCGATCATGGACTTCGTCCGCCGGATCGACCCGCGGACACTGGAGAGCCTGGAGAAGCTCTCGGACCAGGAGCCGTACGGCATCGTCGCCGTCTGCGACGACCTGGACCCCAGCCGGGCCGAGGGCACCGAACTCGACTACTACCAGGCCGTGGTCACGTCCGCGGCCCCGGAGGGCACGACGTCCTTGGCCGTCCCGCCCGGCACCTGGGCGGTCTTCACCACCACCGGTCCGATGCCGCAGGCCGTCCAGGAGCTGTGGCGCGACGTGTTCACCGAATGGTTCCCGTCGAACGGGTACCGCAGCCGCTCGGGCCCGGAGATCCTCCGCGTCCGCCCGTCGGACGAGACCGAGGTCGAGGCCGAACTCTGGCTCCCGGTCGAGCCCGAGCACGGCTGAGCCCCTCCGCTGACAGCTCGAACGCGGCCCGCGCCTCCCGGCCCTCACTCCTCCCCGGTGAGCGCCTCGTCCTGCTGCACCAGTACCTGCTCCCAGGCCACCGCGTGCCGGTCCCGGGCCGCTTCGTCGTGGAACCCCGCGTGCGTGAGCCGTACGTGGGTGCCGATCGGGTGCGGGAGGAGCTCGACCGTGACCACCGTCTCGGCGCCCTCCGTGCCGCCCCGGCCCGTCACCCAGGTCAGCTCCACCAGCCGGTTCGGGACCAGGCGCAGGAAGCGCCCGTAGTGGGGGTACCTGGTCCGCGGGCCCTCCGGCTCCGGCGCGAACTCGGTCTCGAAGAAGAACGGCGCGTTCACCTCGGCCCGCATCAGGACCGAGCCCGGAGCGGCGAACCAGCGGTCGAACTCCTCGGTCCACCCCGCGTACAGGGTGTGCTCGGTGGCGATCATCGACCGCTCGACGGTCAGTTGATGGGGGCGGTCCGACAGATCGGGGACGCGGACCGGCTCGATGGTGGTCATGGCATCCCACCGTAGGACCGGTCGGGCCGGATCCGTCCGTGGCACACCGCCCGTCCCCTCTGCTTGCCGTCGATGGAGACGTCCGGCGTCCCCTTCTCGTCCTGGTACTGGGCGCCATGAAACCACCCTAAGGAGGCAAGAGGGGTCATACGGTATGCCTTTGGGGCCTTTCCGGTATGGGTCAACGTCCTTTGTGCGAACGGCTGTGAGGAGCCGGTGAAGCCGAGACGAATGGTGTGTCATATCTGCCGGGGCGCCGGTGAGTCGTGTCCGAATACCTGATAGACAGTGGATATCCACGGCTCGACCCGCCGTCGTATACCTTGTCGGCCGCCTTGGGGGGATCGCCGAACTGTGAAGCCGCTTCACCGTCACCTAGTCAACACCTCGCGCAAGGTCCTGTGCACGGCCGCGCTCGCGGCCAGCCTGACGACCGCCGCGGTGGTGACCAACACGTCCACCGCCGACGCGGGAGAGTCCGAGCCCACTCCGGACAGCCCCCAGGCCACCGACCGCGGCGATGCCCGCCTCGATCTGCCCGACCCGCTCGCCGACCCGGCCGTGCCGCCCACCGCGGGTGCCGGCGCCGGCGAGGGGGCCAGCGGGATACCCGCGACCGCCCTCGACGCGTACAAGCGTGCCGAGATCTCCGTGGCCGCCGCGCTGCCCGGCTGCAAGCTGCCCTGGCAGCTGCTCGCCGGCATCGGCCGCGTCGAGTCCGTCCACGCCTCCGGTTACGGGCTCAAGAACGACGGCTACACGGAGAAGCCGATCCGCGGTCCGCGCCTCGACGGCAACGGCTTCGCCGAGGTCAAGGACACCGACAAGGGCGAGTTCGACGGGGACGCCGTCTACGACCGCGCCGTCGGGCCGATGCAGTTCATCCCGTCCACCTGGGCGACCTGGGGCGCCGACGGCAACGGTGACTCCAAGCGCGACCCGAACAACATCTACGACGCTGCGCTGGGCGCGGGCCTCTACCTGTGCGCGGGTGACCGGAACCTCTCGGACCAGGCGCAGCTCGACCGGGCGATCCTCAGCTACAACAACTCGCGCGAGTACGTGAACACCGTGGTCGGGTACATGCACCAGTACCAGAGCGGTGTCGCAGGGGTGCCGAACCCGCCGGCCGGGAACTTCCCGACGCCGCCCACGACGACGCTTCCCACGCCGAGGCCGACCCCGACCCCGACGCCGAAGCCCACGCCGAAGCCGACCCCCACCCCGACCCCGACTCCCACGCCGTCGAAGCCGCAGGAGCCGCAGAAGCCCACGCCGACGCCGACCCTGGCCAAGCTGGAACTGCTGGGCAGCGCGGAGCTCAAGGCCGAGGCCGGGTCCGCGTTCACGGCGGTCCCGAGGATCAAGGCGGTGCTCAGCGACGGCAAGCCGGCCGCCGCGAAGCCCATCCTGTTCGAGCTCAAGGACGACAGCACGGGCTCCTTCATCGGCACCGAGGGCAAGACCTTCCTCGTGGTCGAGACGGACTCCGAGGGCATCGCCGCCCTGCCCGGCCTGAAGGCCGGTGCCAAGTCGGGCGGCTTCACGCTGCGGGTGGCGGCGTACAACACCGAGGCGCAGCTGACGGTGAACTTCACCGGCACGGTCACGGCGAAGCCGGCCCCGGTCGCGGACAAGCTGGCCCGGACCGACGCCGGTGCGGACAAGCCGCTGGAGGTCGAGGCGGGCAAGAGCCTCAAGGGCCTGGAGGTCACGGCCACGGCCCAGGGCAAGGCCGCGGAGGGCACGCAGGTCACGGCCGCACTCGTCGAGAAGAACGAGGGCGGCGCGTGGGTCCCCGTGGACCCGGCCAAGTCCAAGGGACCCTGGTTCAAGGACAAGGACGGCGCCAAGGTGACGAGCCTGCTCCTGGCCCCGACCGGCGCCGACGGCAAGATCGCGGTGCCGGAGCTGTTCACCACGGACGTCGCCCCGGGCACGTACCACCTGCGCCTGATCACGAAGGACAACGTGGTCCTGGTCCTGGACCTGAAGATCACGGCGGCCCCGGCCCCGACCCCGGCGCCCTCCGCGTAAGCGGTCCGGTCCGCACACGCACACGGACCGCCCCCGGTCACCGTCGAGACGGCGACCGGGGGCGGTCCGCGTGTGCCCCGCCCCCCCACCCGGGAGGGAAAAGGCAGGAGCCCCGCGACCTCCGCTCGCACGGAGGAGGCAGGGCTCCTTGGGTACTGCTTATCCAACCGCGATTAGGTTGGCCCAGGCGACTAGGCCGGGGTGACGTTCTCCGCCTGCGGGCCCTTCGGACCCTGCGTGACGTCGAAGTTCACCATCTGGTTCTCCTCGAGGGAGCGGAAGCCAGAGGCGTTGATCGCGGAGTAGTGGACGAAGACATCCGGGCCGCCGCCGTCCTGGGCGATGAAGCCGAAGCCCTTTTCAGCGTTGAACCACTTCACGGTTCCGGTAGCCATGAGCCCTCCTATGGGCCAAAGGGTCGCCCTGCTCCAGAACCTGCTAAGAAGTCTGAAAACTACAAAAGCCTGCGGGTCACATTCTCCGCAGGCCTCGTACTGCAAGGGAAACCAAACTGCAACTTGCGACGAGCCTAGCACGCACCCTGTGGCGGAGACCAGAGGGAAAGATCACGTCACCCGGACGTTTGAGGCCCGCCCGAAGGCTGACGCAGACCCGGGGGCTAGTCTCGCGATGTGGACGTCTATCGCAGCCGGCCCCGCGTCGGCCACATTCAGTTCCTGAACTGCCTCCCGCTCTACTGGGGACTGGCCAGAACCGGCACGCTGCTGGACCTGGAGCTGACCAAGGACACCCCCGAGAAGCTCAGTGAGCGGCTCGTCCAGGGGGAGCTCGACATGGGTCCGATCACCCTCGTGGAGTTCCTCCGCAACGCCGACCAGCTCGTCGCGTTCCCCGATCTCGCGGTCGGCTGCGACGGCCCGGTCATGTCCTGCGTGATCGTCTCGCAGGTGCCGCTGGAGCAGCTGGACGGTGCGCGGGTCGCCCTCGGTTCGACCTCCCGTACGTCCGTACGCCTCGCCCAGCTGCTGCTTTCCGAGCGGTACGGCGTCCGGCCGGACTACTACACCTGCCCGCCCGACCTGGGCCTGATGATGCAGGAGGCGGAAGCGGCGGTGCTGATCGGGGACGCCGCGCTGCGCGCCTCGCTGCACGACGCGCCCCGGCTCGGCCTCCACGTCCACGATCTGGGGCTGATGTGGAAGGAGTGGACCGGACTGCCGTTCGTCTTCGCCGTCTGGGCCGCCCGCAAGGACTACCTCGCCCGCGAGCCCGCCGTCGTACGGAAGGTGCACGAGGCCTTCCTCGACTCGCGTGACCTCTCCCTGGAGGAGGTCACCAAGGTCGCCGAGCAGGCGGCGCGCTGGGAGGCCTTCGACGCCGATCTCCTGGAGCGGTACTTCACGACGCTCGACTTCCGCTTCGGGCCCGAACAGTTGGCCGGTGTAAGGGAATTCGCCCGTCTGACGGGACCCGGTACGGGCTATGCCGCGGATGTCGCGGTGGAGCTGCTGAACGGGGACGCCGCGCGCTGTTGATTACTTCGGGTGATCGTTTTAGCGGCCGGTAGCCGGGGTTCCGCACAGGACCCCGCCGGGCGGAAATGCCGTTTCCCGGGAATTCCCGCTCTTTTCGCTTTCCCGTCAGAGGGCGGGAAATAGGGACGGAGAGGGTGGAGCCCCGCCCGGCGGGGGAGGATGGGGCCCCTAAGGTTCTGTTGGCCGGTCCGCGACCGGCGATCAGTGCGCAGTGCTCAGTGCGCAGTGCTCAGGGGACCGACGGGGGAGGGGGACGCGATGCAGCCGCTCGAAGCCGGCGAACCGCGGACCATCGGCGCGTACCGGCTGCTCGGCCGGCTCGGCTCGGGTGGCATGGGGCGGGTCTACCTCGGCCGCAGCGCGGGCGGCCGGACCGTCGCCGTCAAGATCGTGCACCCGCATTTCGCCTCCGACGAGGAGTTCCGCGCCCGCTTCCGCCGCGAGGTCGAGGCCGCGCGCCGCGTCGGCGGCGAGTGGACCGCGCCCGTACTGGACGCCGACCCCGAGGCGGCCGTGCCCTGGGTGGCCACCGGGTACGTGGCGGGCCCCTCGCTCGGCGGCGCCGTGGCCGCGCACGGGCCCCTCCCGCACGCCTCCGTACGGGCCGTCGGAGAGGGCCTGGCCCGGGCGTTGGCGGTCGTGCACGGGCTCGGCCTCGTCCACCGGGACGTGAAGCCGTCGAACGTGATGCTGACCCTCGACGGCCCCCGGCTCATCGACTTCGGGATCGCCCGGGCCACGGACGGTACGGCCTCGCTGACCTCCACCGGCGTCTCCGTCGGCTCCCCCGGCTACATGTCCCCCGAGCAGATCCTGGGCAAGGGGATCACGGGGGCGGCCGACGTCTTCTCGCTCGGCGCCGTGCTCGCCTTCGCCGCGACCGGGCAGCCGCCGTTCACCGGGGACAACTCGGCGACCCTCCTCTACAAGGTGGTCCACGAGCCGCCGGACCTCGAAGCGGTCCCGGCCGGCCCGCTGCGCGAGCTGATCGCCGCCTGCCTGGCCAAGGCGCCCGCCGACCGGCCCGCCCCGGCGGCGATCGCGGGGGCGCTCGCCGGCGCGCTGAGCGCCCCCGGCTGGCTCCCCGCGCCGGTCGTGGAGGAGGCCAGCCGCGCGGCGACGGCCCTGCTGGACCTGGAGGCCGCTCCGCCGGGACCCGCGCAGGGATCCGGGCCGGTGCCCTTCTCCGAATCCGCTTCGGGGCCGGTGCCGTTCACGGCCTCCTCGTACGGGGGCCCCGCGGTCGGTTTCGGAGCGCCGGACCCCTCGTACGGGAGCGGCGCCCTCTCCGGCGCCGGCGGGGCGGGTCCCTCGTACGGGCCCTACGGGCCGCCGCCGACGGATGCGGCACACCGCCCCACCGAGACCGGCGGGGGCGGGGTGCCGCAGCCGCGGACCTCCCCCGACCAGGCGCGCCACGTCAGCTTCAGCGCGGCCGGGCGGCGCTTCAGCTGCTCGCTGGTGCTCGCGGCGACGGCCGTCCTGGCCGTGCTGTCCGGCGGCGGCCTGTACGGGCTGGGGCTGCTCCCCGGCACCGGCGGCGACGCCGGCGAACACGCGTCGGGCGACACCGCCGCCCGGCCCCCGTCCACGACGGCCTCCGGCACCCCGGCCCCGAAGGGATCGGCCACCCCCTCGGGCACCCCGTCCGGCACGCCCTCGACGACCAAGCCCTCGACGGGGCCCACCGGCACCCGGGGTGACGTCCCCAAGGAGCTCACCGGCACCTGGAAGGGGACGGTCACCACCGCCCGCGCGGGGGTCTCCAGCGAGTTCGAGATCACCATCAGGGCCGGCAAGGTCGGCGAGGTCGTCGCCCGGGACAAGTCGATCCTCCCGGTCTTCGGCACCGACTGCAGCGGCGACTGGAAGCTGGCCTCCGCCACCGACCGCTCCCTCGTCCTGGACACCGCCGGCGGTCCCAACCCGGCACCCGGCATCTGCTCCAACGGGTCCGCCGACGAGCGCTTCACCCTCAACGCCGACGGGACGCTCCACTACAAGTCGGGCGACGGTCCGGCCGGAAACCCCGAAGGCGACCTGACCCGCATCCCCTGAAAGCCGCCGACGGGCCCTGGCGTAGGCTGGATCGGTCCGTACCTCTTGACACCGCCGAAAGGTGACGCACCGGTGACCGACCAGGCCGCTCTCCAGTCTGTCCTCGACCGCGCCGCCGCAGGGGGCCGGATCACCAAGGAAGAGGCGCTCGACCTCTACCGGAACGCCCCGCTGCACGCGCTCGGACAGGCCGCCGACGCGGCGCGCCGCCGCCGCTACGCCGGCACCGAGCACATCGCGACGTACATCATCGAGCGCAACATCAACTACACGAACGTGTGTGTCACGGCGTGCAAGTTCTGCGCCTTCTACGCGGCCCCGAAGGACACCAAGAAGGGCTGGTCCCGCGACCTCGACGACATCCTGCGCCGCTGCGCGGAGACCGTCGAGCTCGGCGGCACGCAGATCATGTTCCAGGGCGGACACCACCCGGACTACGGCGTGGAGTACTACGAGGAGCACTTCTCCGCGATCAAGAAGGCGTTCCCGCAGCTGGTCATCCACTCCCTCGGCGCCTCCGAGGTCGACCACATGGCCCGCATCTCCGGCGTCTCGGCGGAGGAGGCCATCAAGCGGATCCACGCGGCGGGCCTCGACTCCTTCGCGGGCGCCGGCGCCGAACTCCTGCCGGCGCGGCCGCGCAAGGCGATCGCCCCGCTGAAGGAGTCCGGCGAGCGCTGGCTGGAGATCATGGAGATCGCCCACGAGCTGGGCGTGGAGTCCACCTCCACGATGCTGATGGGCACCGGCGAGACCAACGCCGAGCGCATCGAGCACATCGCGATGATCCGGGACACCCAGGACCGGACGGGCGGCTTCCGCGCCTTCATCCCGTACACGTACCAGCCCGAGAACAACCACCTCAAGGGCCGGACCCAGGCGACGGTCTTCGAGTACCTGCGCATGATCGCGATCGCGCGGCTCTTCCTCGACAACATCGCCCACATCCAGGGCTCCTGGCTGACCGTGGGCAAGGAGGCGGGCCAGCTCTCGCTGCACTACGGGGCGGACGACCTCGGCTCGATCATGCTGGAGGAGAACGTCGTCTCCTCGGCGGGCGCGAAGCACCGCTCTAACCGCCAGGAGATCATCGACCTGATCCGCAAGGCGGGCCGCGTCCCGGCGCAGCGCGCGACGACGTACGAGCACCTCCTCGTGCACGACGACCCGGCGAACGACCCGGTCGACGACCGCGTGGTCTCGCACATCTCGTCGACGGCGATCGAGGGCGGTACGGCGCACCCCGAGCTGAAGCTCATCTCCACGAACTGACGCACCCGTGCTGACGCTTCACACCGCCGGCCTCCTCCTGTCCGGGCCCGGCCGCGCGCCGCTGCCCGCCGGGGCGGTCCTGGTCGAGGGCGACCGGCTCGCCCGGGTGGGCCCGTACGAGGAGCTCGCCGCGGCCTGGCCGCACGCGCGGGTCCGGCGCTGGCCCGGGGTGCTCACCCCGGGGCTGCTGGTGCGCGGCGCGGACGTGCTGCTGGAGCGGACGTACTACCCCGACGACCCGTACGAGACCGCCGAGCTCGGGGCCGACCCGATCAGCGGCGCCGAGGCGCTCGACGCCCTCGAACTGACCGAGTCCCGCCGCGGCAACAGCGCCCGCCGGGCCACGCAGAAGCTGCTGGCCCGCGGGGTGGTGGCGGTGGCCGGGAAGCTCACGGTCCCGGCGGTGCGCACGGCGGTGGTCCGCTCGGGGCTGACGCTCCTGCCGCCGGCGCCCGCCGGCGGGACCCCGTCCCTCGACCCCTTCGCCGGCCGCGAGTCGGCCGAGGAGGCCTTCCACGGGTCGCTCGACGAGGGCGCCCCGGCCCGCTTCGCGGTGTTCGCCGTGGCCGGTCCGGCGGAGCTCCTCGCACAGGGCGCGACCACCTGCGTGGCCACGGTCACGGGCGGCCGCCTGCTCCACCGCCGCCGCTGAGCGGCTTGGGTCTCGCGGACTCCCGGGCCAGGGCGGCCAGGAGGCAGGCCTGGAGGCGGCTGATGCCGCCCAGCTTCGACCGTATGTTGTGGACGTGGAACTTGACCGTGCTGACGGACAGTTGGAGCTCGCCCGCCAGCTCCGCGTTCGAGGCGCCGGTCGCCAGGCACAGGAACACGGCCGACTCCTGCTCGGTGAGCTGGGCCTGCGGCCGTACGTCCTCCCCCGTTCGGGGCGGGAACCAGACCGGGACGCTGTAGCTGACGACTCGCACGGTTTCCACTCCTCGCCCCCGGCCGGGGACCGAGTGGTCAACTCGTCCGGCCCGTCGGATCTCTCTGCCCTATGGGACGGGTGGTCCTGACAGGTAGGTTCCATTTCCGTCGAACGGCCAGGCATTCGCCGTGCAGCCGAGCAGCCCCTTGATCTGCTGCATCATCGCCGGAGCGGGCTTTCCGGGGCCCGGGCAGGTCTCGTGGTCGCGGCCCAGTTCGTGGCCCACCTCGTGGTTGACGATCAGCGCCCGGTACTCCTCGACAGCCCCCTTGAACTGCGGAGATCCCTCGAGCCAGCGCTTGAGGTTCACCACGACGGTGTGACCGGCCCGGCAGTTCGTCTCGCCGATGAGCTCCGGGGTGACCACCTCGCACAGCCGGTCGGTGGTCGTGGGTGTGGCGATCTTCACGGTGAAGTCCACCGGCTGGCCGGCCCCGACGAGCTGGAAGCCGTACGCCGGGTCCTTGATCCACCCGCGGGGGTCCCCGAGGATCTTCTCCACGGACTGCGCGGCGGTGTCCGCGTCGACCCCGCTGCCCTCCTCGACCTCGATCCGCCACTTGCGGGCGGCCCCCTTGCCCTGCGGCTGCCCCGAGCGGGAGGAGACCGCGAAGGTGCCCGGGCCGGACTGGGGGGTCTTGCCCGCGGCCGGTCCGCCGCCGGCGCCGCCGGGCTTGGAGGCGTCGGCGGAGGGTCCCCCGGGTGCGGCGGACCCGGCGGAGGCCGAAGGGGGAGCGGTCGAGGCGGCGGGATCCGGGCCGGGCGTGCCGGAGGCGGCACCGGGGGTACCCGCGGGCGGCGCGGCCACCGAGTCGGAGGCGGAGGAGGCGTCGTCCAGGGGCACGACCGCGTACGCGGTCGCCGCGAGGGCGACCACCGCGGCCGATCCGAGGAGCGTGCGGTGGAGCCGCCTGCGCCGCTCGGCCCGCCGCTGCGCGCGGGGGCCGAGACGCGTACTTCGACCGTGACCGGTGGGATGGCCTGCCGGCATCGTGGAGCCCTTTGTTCGTGAATATCGTGTTTCGGTAGGCCTTGTTCAGGCCATGGTCGACAGTCAACGCGGACGTGCGTGCCCCGCGTAACTGTCCATCGGGCCAGTTGTGCCCCCGGCGGTGGTGCCCGGCGCCGCCTGCGAGAATGGCCCGGTATCCGCCCACCCGTACCGCACCGCACCTGAGGGGCCAACGCCAGTGACCCGCGCTTCCCTGGACAAGCAGCCGCACGAAGTCGCCTCCATGTTCGACGGTGTGGCGGCGAACTACGATCTCACCAACGACGTCCTCTCCCTCGGGCAGGCCCGTCTGTGGCGCAAGGAGGTCGCCAAGGCGGTCGGTGCGCGCCCCGGCCACAAGGTGCTGGACCTGGCCGCCGGGACCGCGACCTCCTCGCTGCCGTTCGCCGCGACGGGCGCGTACGTCGTCCCCTGCGACTTCTCGCTCGGGATGCTCCGCGAGGGCAAGAAGCGGCACGCCTGGCTGCCGCTGACCGCGGGCGACGCGACGAAGCTGCCCTTCAAGGACGACGTCTTCGACACGGTGACGATCTCCTTCGGGCTGCGCAACGTGCAGGACACGGACGCGGCACTGCGGGAGCTGTACCGGGTGACCAAGCCGGGCGGGCAGGTCGTGATCTGCGAGTTCTCGCAGCCCACCTGGGGCCCCTTCCGGACGGTGTACATGGAATACCTGATGCGCGCCCTGCCGCCGGTGGCCCGCGCGGTCTCCTCCAACCCCGACGCGTACGTGTACCTCGCCGAGTCGATCCGGGAGTGGCCGGACCAGCCGGCGCTGGCCGGGCTGCTGCAGAAGGCCGGCTGGTCGAAGGTGGCCTGGCGGAACCTGAGCGGCGGCATCGTGGCGCTGCACCGCGGCGTCAAGACGGCGTAGCGGGCCGTGGACTACCAGCCGCTCCTGGAGCAGATAGCGGCGGACGTCGCCCCCCTGGTGGGCGGGGGCACGCCGGCCGAGTACATCCCCGCGCTCGCGTCGGTGGACCCGGGGCAGTTCGGGATGGCCGTCGCCGATCTCGACGGGAACGTGTACGGGGTGGGGGACTGGCGGGTTCCGTTCTCGGCCCAGTCGATCACGAAGGTCTTCGCGCTGGCCCTGGCGCTGGCCGAGGGCGGCGACAGCCTGTGGGAGCGGGTCGGCCGGGAGCCGTCGGGCAACCCGTTCAACTCGCTGGTGCAGCTGGAGTACGAGAACGGCATTCCACGCAATCCGTTCATCAACGCGGGCGCACTGGTGGTCACGGACCGGCTGCAGACGCTGACGGGCGACGCGAGCAGCGAGCTGCTGAAGTTCCTCCAGGAGGAGAGCGGGAACCCGGAGCTGGGATTCGACGCGGAGGTGGCGGCCTCGGAGCACGAGCACGGTGACCGCAACGCCGCGCTGGCGCACTTCATGGCCTCGTACGGGAACATCGACAACCCGGTGCCGGCGCTGCTGGACCACTACTTCTGGCAGTGCTCGATCGAGATGAGCTGCGCCGATCTGGCGCGCGCGGCACGGTTCCTGGCCCGGCACGGCCTGCGGACGGACGGATCGCGGCTGCTGACGCGGAGCGAGGCGAAGCAGGTCAACGCGGTGATGCTGACCTGTGGGACGTACGACGCGGCAGGCGAGTTCGCGTACCGCGTCGGACTTCCCGGCAAGAGCGGCGTGGGCGGCGGGATCGTGGCGGTGGTCCCGGGCGTGTGCACGCTGGCCGTCTGGTCACCGGGCCTCGACCCGCACGGCAACTCCGTTGCGGGCGTGGCCGCCCTGGACCGCTTCACGACGCTCACGGGCCTTTCCGTCTTCTGAGCCGGCTCCCCGCCCCTGAGGGCTGTCCCGTAATCCCCGGCGGGCGCGCGGCGCCGGCTACGGCACCTCGCTGCGTAGTCGGGATCGCCCGAATACGCCCAGTATGAGGACGACCCTCCGCCTTGCGATGCACCGCATCCGACGCCGCGCGCTGACCCACCGCGGATTGCGGGACAGCCCTTAGGCCAGTGCGAGTTCGTAGCGGCGGCCGTAACTGCGGCCGTTGGGGAGGAGGAAGCGCTCCGCCAGGGTCATGCCCAGGCGTTCCGCGACCGCGATCGAGCGGCGGTTCTCGTCGTTGATCATCGCCACCACCTGATCGAGCCCCGCCGCGCGCACGCGCTCCAGCGTCGCCAGGGCAGCGGCGTACGCGTAGCCCTTGCCCCACGCGGTGCGGCCCAGGCGCCAGCCGATCTCGATCTCGCCGACCGGCCCCCAGGCCTTCTCCTGCGGCCACGGCTGGGCGCCCGTGAAGCCGATGACGGCGCCGTCCGCGTCCAGCAGCGTCCACAGGCAGAAGCCGAGCTGCGCGTCGTGCATCCGCTGGCGCGCCGTGAACTCCTCGTACAGGGACAGCTCGGCGGGGCCGCCGAGGAACTCCATGACGTCGGGGTCGTCGAAGACCTCGTGCCAGGCCCGGGCGTCCTCGTCGGTCGGCACGCGCAGCCGGACGGTCGGGAGCGAGGCGGGCGAGGTGGGCGAAGCGGTCATCGGGGCAGCCCTTCGGTTCGTGATCTCTCTCGCTGCATAGACTGCACATGTCCCGTGCCGTTGGGCACCCCTTATCGAGCCTTCGGGAGACCCCGCAGTGACCGAGCCCCTCTCCGAACACTCCGCGGATGTGATCGTCGTCGGGGCCGGGCCCGCCGGCTCGACCACCGCCTACTACCTCGCCAAGGCCGGACTCGACGTCCTGCTCCTGGAGAAGACGGCGTTCCCGCGCGAGAAGGTCTGCGGCGACGGACTGACCCCGCGCGCCACCAAGCAGCTGGTGGCGATGGGCATCGACGTCTCCGAAGAGGCCGGCTGGCTCCGCAACAAGGGCCTGCGGATCATCGGCGGAGGCCAGCGCCTCCAGCTGGACTGGCCGGAACTCGCCTCCTTCCCCGACTACGGACTCGTCCGCAAGCGCGACGACTTCGACGAGACCCTGGCCCGCCAGGCCCAGAAGGCCGGCGCCCGCCTGTACGAGCGCTGCAACGTCGGCGAGCCCGTCCGCGACCCGCGCACCGGCCACATCACCGGCGTGCAGGCCAAGCTGGGCGAGGAGAAGACCCCGGTCACCTTCAGCGCCCCGCTCGTGGTCGCAGCCGACGGCAACTCCTCGCGGCTCTCGCTCGCGATGGGCCTGCACCGGCGCGAGGACCGTCCGATGGGCGTCGCCGTCCGTACGTACTTCACCTCGCCCCGGCACGACGACGACTACCTGGAGTCCTGGCTGGAGCTGTGGGACCGGCGCGGCGCGCAGGACCGGCTGCTGCCCGGCTACGGCTGGATCTTCGGCATGGGCGACGGCACGTCCAACGTCGGCCTCGGCATCCTCAACTCCTCCTCCGCCTTCCGGGAGCTGGACTGGCGCGAGGTCCTCAAGGCCTGGTGCGCCTCCATGCCGGAGGACTGGGGCTACACCCCCGAGAACATGACGCAGCCGATCCGCGGCGCGGCCCTGCCGATGGCCTTCAACCGGCAGCCGCACTACACCAAGGGCCTGCTGCTGGTCGGTGACGCGGGCGGGCTCGTCAACCCGTTCAACGGCGAGGGCATCGCGTATGCGATGGAATCGGGGCAGATCGCGGCCGACGTCATCGTGCAGGCGCACGCCCGGGCCACCCCGGCCCAGCGCGAGCTGGCGCTGCACAGCTACCCGAAGGTGCTCAAGGAGACGTACGGGGGCTACTACTCGCTGGGCCGCGCCTTCGTGAAGCTGATCGGCAACCCGAAGGTCATGAAGGTCGCCGCGCAGCGCGGCCTGACGCACCCGGTGCTCATGCGGTTCACGCTGAAGATGCTGGCCAACCTGACCGACCCGGCGGGCGGCGACGCGATGGACCGCATCATCAACGGCCTCTCGAAGGTGGCCCCCAAGGCCTGATGTCCCGGGGTCCTAGGGAGCGGGTCGGGCCGGGGTTCCACCGGTTCGGCCCGCTTCGTCGCTTCCGTTCCCGTACGCGGGCCACTGCCGCGGGGCGTGGACCGTCCGTACGCAGCGGGCGACCAGTACGACGCCCCAGAGCAGCAGCGTGAAGGCAACGGCCCAGCCGAGTCCCAGAATGACGGGATGTCCGGGTTTGTGCCAGGGGCGGGTGGTGTTCAGGAGCCAGCCGCCGACGGCGAGCAGGAAGAGCCCGGTGGCGGCGGGTACGGGGGTGGGGTCGGCGGGGTCGCCCTGTTCCTCGTACGCGTCGGTCATCACGCGTCCGCCACCTCCTGGCCTGAATCGGGTGCTGCGCACCACCATCCTCTCAGGGCGCCGGCGGACGCGGAAAGGGCCGGCACTCCGCCCCCGAGCGGGGGAGTGCCGGCCCTCGGGCCGTGCTGTGGACGTGCCGAGGCGTGCCGTGTCGCGCTGAGAGGGGCTCAGGAGCCCCTGGGGAGCCTCAGGGAGCTTCGGCGGGCCTCCGGGACCTCAAGGGGCTCAGAGGACGCGGCGGGCGCCCGTCGGCGGGTCGTAGCTCAGGGAGCGCTCGACGACGCCCGTGCCGGAGTTCTGGGCGCCCACGAACTTGCCGCCGCCGACGTAGATGGCGACGTGGTAGGCGCTGCCGCTGGGGCCCCAGTACAGGATGTCGCCGGGCTGGAGGGCGCTCAGGGAGACCGAACGGCCCTTCGTGGACTGGTCCTGCGACACGCGCGGCAGGGTGACGCCGACCTGGCGGTAGGCGGCCTGGACGAGGCCGGAGCAGTCGAACGAGCCGTTCGCGCCGGTGCCGCCGCTGATGTACGCCTTGCCGACCTGCGCGCGGACGTAGTTGACGATCGCGGCGGCGGAGCCGGTCGCCGGGGCGGTGACGGTGCCCGAGCCCAGCTCGGAGCCCGAGTCCGACGCGGAGGCGTTCTGGAGCGTGCTGCGGGAGGAGCTGCGGGTGGCGCGCTCGGCGTCGGCCTTGCGGTCCGCCTCCTCCTTCGCCTTCTTCTCGGCGTCGGCCTTCTGGGCGTCCTCCTTGGCCTTCTTGGCCTCGGCGGCGGCGCCGGTGCGGGCCTGCTCCTCCTGCGTGCGCAGCTCACCGGTGACGGCGGCGGCGGCCGTGTTCTCGGCGGCGGTGGTGACGGCGGAGGAGACGTCGGCGGCCAGGTCCAGGTTCAGGACCGGCATTTCGAGCGTCGTCTCGGTCACGGGCTCGGACGGGGACGCGCTCGCCGTGCCGGCCATCGCCAGGGTGCTGAGGACGCCACCGGCAACTCCGGCACGGACCGCGAGCTTCGAGGCGCTGCGACGGGGCTTCCGGTGGCTGGGTATGTGAGCGGTGTGGGACATGAGGACAACCGCTATCAGGGGGTCCGGGTTCCCATCAAGAAACGTGGTCTGCGCCACAGTTGTCCGCGAACCGGGCTAACCGGGCGCGTCGCGCGTCTTATTGACGCCGTAACGGACGTATCGGACACGCCGTCACAAGGCTGTGATCAAGGGGTTTCCGCAATAAGTCCGAATTGATCCACGACCTACCATCACTGCGGACAGATGGCCAAGCCCCCTTTCGGGGCCGAGAATCCGGTGTGGTGCAGGTCACAGATTCGTCTCACTGTGGGGGCGCTGTGGTCCGTCCGTGATCTGACCGTGAACTTCCCGTGCGGTGGCGTCGGCGCTCGTGAACGCGCGCACGCGCCGGGCGGCCGTCCACTCCCGTCCCCGGGGCTCCCCCGGCCGGGCGACGGCGATTTCCTTTACCGTGCAAGGCTTGATCTCGCAAATTTGCCTGCACTCGACATCATTTGATAGGGACATCGGCCTTCTACCTGCGGTAACGCGGTCGGATGTCACCTTTGGTGATCATGTGGATGCTTCGCGTATGAAGATCACCACCTATCGGTCTTGGTGATCGTTCGTCAGGTGGTGGAGATCACAAACTCGGTGTTGTTACCCGTGTCGCAGATCACAGAGGAGCGGGCATAAGATGCGCACCAGTCCGGCTTGTGAACTGCCTCACATGAGATCCCGTCGAGTTGGACGATCTTCGCGAGGCGGCCGGCACGGCGGTCCAACGGTCAAGGACGACTGGAAGGAGCGAGGAGCGTGAATGCGTACGCGCCCATCCTCGTGCTCGGCGCCCTCGGCGCAGGGTTTGCGATCTTCTCCGTGGTCATGGCCACGCTGATCGGCCCAAAACGGTACAACCGGGCGAAGCTCGAGGCGTACGAGTGCGGCATCGAGCCGACGCCCACGCCGGCCGGCGGCGGTCGCTTCCCCATCAAGTACTACCTGACGGCGATGCTCTTCATCGTCTTCGACATCGAAGTTGTCTTCCTCTACCCCTGGGCGGTCACCTTCGACTCCCTGGGGATCTTCGGGCTCGTCGAGATGCTGCTCTTCGTGCTCACCGTCTTCGTCGCCTACGCCTACGTGTGGCGCCGCGGCGGTCTGGAATGGGACTGAGGGGCTGAATTTCCCATGGGACTGGAAGAGAAGCTGCCGAGCGGCTTTCTGCTGACCACCGTCGAACAGGCCGCGGGCTGGGTGCGCAAGTCATCCGTGTTCCCCGCGACCTTCGGCCTGGCCTGCTGCGCCATCGAGATGATGACCACCGGAGCGGGCCGGTACGACCTGGCCCGCTTCGGCATGGAGGTCTTCCGCGGGTCCCCGCGCCAGGCCGATCTGATGATCGTGGCCGGACGGGTCAGTCAGAAGATGGCACCGGTGCTGCGGCAGGTGTACGACCAGATGCCCGCTCCCAAATGGGTCATCTCCATGGGGGTTTGTGCATCTTCAGGCGGAATGTTCAACAACTACGCGATTGTCCAGGGCGTCGACCACATCGTCCCGGTGGACATCTATCTCCCCGGCTGCCCGCCGCGCCCCGAGATGCTGATCGACGCGATCCTCAAGCTCCATCAGAAGATCCAGGGCGGAAAGCTCGGCGTGAACCGGGAAGAGGCGGCGCGCGAGGCGGAGGCGGCGGCCCTCAAGGCCCTCCCCACGATCGAGATGAAGGGGCTGCTCCGGTGAGCGACGCGAGCGAGACCTCCCCGGCCACCGACGGCAACGGCAACGGGAACAACGTTCCTGCCCCGCGGGGTTCCGCCGGCGGCCCCGAGGTGATCGGTGTCCGCAAGGGCATGTTCGGCGCCCGGAACGGCGGCGACACCAGCGGCTACGGCGGCCTCGTCCGCACCGTGGCCATGCCGGGCGAGAGCCACCGCCCCTACGGCTCCTACTTCGACGAGGTCGTCGACGAGCTCGAAGGGGCGCTGGAGGAGCAGGACCTGCTCCCGGAGAACGCGATCGAGAAGGTCGTCGTCGACCGGGGCGAGCTGACGCTCCACATCGCCCGCGAGCACCTCGTCCGCGTCGCGAAGACCCTGCGCGACGACCCGGCCCTGCGCTTCGAGCTCTGCACCGGCGTCAGCGGGGTCCACTTCCCCGAGGACAGGAGCCGCGAGCTGCACGCCGTCTACCACCTGCGCTCGATCACCCACGGCCGGGTGGTGCGCCTGGAGGTCACCGCCCCGGACGCCGACCCGCACGTCCCGTCGCTCGTCTCCGTCTATCCGACGAACGACTGGCACGAGCGCGAGGCGTACGACTTCTTCGGCCTGGTCTTCGACGGGCACCCGGCGCTCACGCGGATCATGATGCCGGACGACTGGCAGGGCTTCCCGCAGCGCAAGGACTACCCGCTCGGCGGCATCCCCATCGAGTACAAGGGCGCCCAGATCCCGGCTCCCGACCAGCGGAGGTCGTACAGCTGATGAACGCCCAGAACGCATCGAACGGCGCCTCCTCGAACCCCGCGGCCTCCCGGGAGACGACCGAAGGCACCGTCTACACCGTCACCGGCGGCGACTGGGACGAGATCGTCCGGTCCGCGGCGAAGGCCGACGACGAGCGGATCGTCGTCAACATGGGCCCGCAGCACCCGTCCACCCACGGCGTGCTCCGGCTGATCCTGGAGATCGACGGCGAGACCGTCACCGAGGCCCGCTGCGGCATCGGCTACCTGCACACCGGCATCGAGAAGAACCTCGAATTCCGGAACTGGACCCAGGGCACCACCTTCGTGACGCGCATGGACTACCTGACGCCGTTCTTCAACGAGACGGCCTACTGCCTCGGCGTCGAGAAGCTCCTCGGCATCACCGACCAGATCCCGGACCGCGCCACCGTCATCCGCGTCCTGCTGATGGAGCTCAACCGGCTCTCCTCCCACCTGGTGTGCATCGCCACCGGCGGCATGGAGCTGGGCGCGACCACGATCATGATCTACGGGTTCCGGGACCGCGAGCTGATCCTCGACATCTTCGAGCTCATCACGGGCCTGCGCATGAACCACGCGTTCGTCCGCCCCGGCGGGCTCGCCCAGGACCTGCCCCCGGGCGCCGTGGACCAGCTGCGCGACTTCCTCAAGACCATGAAGAAGAACCTGCCCGAGTACGACAAGCTCGCCACCGGCAACCCCATCTTCAAGGCCCGCATGCAGGACGTCGGCTACCTCGACCTCACCGGCTGCATGGCGCTCGGCGCCACCGGCCCGATCCTGCGCTCGGCCGGCCTGCCGCACGACCTGCGCAAGTCGGACCCGTACTGCGGGTACGAGACGTACGAGTTCGACGTGCCGACCACCGAGAGCTGCGACTCGTACGGGCGGTTCCTGATCCGCCTGGAGGAGATGCGCCAGTCCCTGCGGATCGTCGAGCAGTGCCTCGAACGGCTGGAGCCGGGCCCGGTCATGGTCGCCGACAAGAAGATCGCCTGGCCCGCGCAGCTCGCGATGGGCCCGGACGGCCTCGGCAACTCGCTCGACCACATCAAGAACATCATGGGCACCTCCATGGAGGCCCTCATCCACCACTTCAAGCTGGTGACCGAGGGCTTCCGGGTGCCGGCCGGGCAGGCCTACGCGGCCGTCGAGTCGCCCAAGGGCGAGCTCGGGGTCCACGTCGTCTCCGACGGCGGCACCCGCCCCTACCGGGTCCACTTCCGCGACCCGTCCTTCACCAACCTGCAGGCCATGGCCGCGATGTGCGAGGGCGGCCAGGTCGCCGACGTCATCGTCGCCGTCGCCTCCATCGACCCCGTGATGGGAGGCGTCGACCGATGACAGCCAATCCGACCGGTCAAGGGGTGAGTCTGGGCATGCCCCGGCTTCCGGCCCCCGATTTCCCGGCCGACGTACGCGCCCGGCTCGAAGCGGACGCGAAGGAGGTCATCGCCCGCTACCCCGACAGCCGGTCCGCGCTGCTGCCGCTGCTGCACCTGACCCAGGCCGAGGAGGGCCACGTCTCGCGCACCGGCATCCGGTTCTGCGCCGAGGTGCTGGGCCTCACCACGGCCGAGGTCACCGCCGTGGCCACCTTCTACACGATGTACCGGCGCAAGGCCTCCGGCGACTACCAGGTCGGGGTCTGCACGAACACCCTGTGCGCGGTCATGGGCGGCGACGCGATCTTCGACGAGCTCAAGGAGCACCTCGGGGTCGGCAACAACGAGACCACCCCCGACGGCAAGGTCACGCTGGAGCACATCGAGTGCAACGCGGCCTGCGACTACGCCCCCGTGGTGATGGTCAACTGGGAGTTCTTCGACAACCAGACCCCCGAGTCCGCCAAGGCCATGGTCGACGACCTGATCGCCGGCCGGCCCGTCGCGCCGACCCGGGGCGCGCCGCTGTGCACGTACAAGGAGACGGCCCGGATCCTGGCCGGCTTCCCGGACGAGCGCGAGGGCGCGGTCGAGGCGAGCGGCGGCGCCGGTCCCGCCTCCCTGATCGGGCTGCGCATCGCGCGCGGCGAGACCCCGCAGCTCGGCAAGGTCGTGCACCCGCGTGGTGAGGCTTCTGCTGCCACAGAGGAGGGGGAGTGATGACGGTGACTGCCGAAATGCATGAGAACGGCGCCCCGGAGAAGCTGCTGGCGCCCGTGCTGTCGGCCTTCTGGGACGAGCCGCAGTCGTGGACGCTGGAGACCTACCGGCGCCACGAGGGCTACGAGGGCCTGCGCAAGGCGCTCGCGATGACCCCGGACGACCTCATCGCATACGTGAAGGACTCCGGTCTGCGCGGCCGCGGAGGCGCGGGCTTCCCCACCGGAATGAAGTGGCAGTTCATTCCGCAGGGCGACGGAAAGCCGCACTACCTCGTCGTGAACGCGGACGAGTCGGAGCCGGGAACCTGCAAGGACATCCCCCTCCTCTTCGCCAACCCGCACTCCCTCATCGAGGGAATGATCATCGCCTGCTACGCGATCCGGTCGGAGCACGCCTTCATCTACCTGCGCGGCGAGGTCGTGCCGGTACTGCGGCGCCTGCACGAGGCGGTGCGCGAGGCGTACGAGGCCGGATACCTCGGGGAGGACGTCCTCGGGAGCGGACTGAAGCTCGACATCACGGTGCACGCGGGCGCGGGCGCCTACATCTGCGGCGAGGAGACGGCACTCCTCGACTCCCTCGAAGGCCGGCGCGGTCAGCCCCGGCTGCGTCCCCCCTTCCCCGCCGTCGAGGGGCTCTACGCGTGCCCCACCGTCGTCAACAACGTGGAGTCGATCGCCTCGGTTCCCGCGATCCTGAACCGGGGCAAGGACTGGTTCAAGTCGATGGGCACGGAGAAGTCCCCCGGATTCACCCTGTACTCGCTCTCCGGGCACGTCGCCGGACCCGGCCAGTACGAGGCCCCGCTCGGCATCACCCTGCGCCAGCTCCTCGACATGAGCGGCGGGATGCGCCCCGGGCACCGGCTGAAGTTCTGGACCCCGGGCGGCTCCTCCACCCCCATGTTCACGGCCGAACACCTGGACGTGCCGCTGGACTACGAGGGCGTCGGCGCGGCCGGCTCCATGCTCGGCACCAAGGCGCTGCAGTGCTTCGACGAGACGACCTGCGTGGTGCGCGCCGTCACCCGCTGGACCGAGTTCTACGCCCACGAGTCCTGCGGCAAGTGCACCCCCTGCCGCGAAGGCACTTATTGGCTGGTCCAGTTGCTGCGCGACATCGAGGCGGGCAAGGGGGTCATGTCGGACCTCGACAAGCTGAACGACATCGCCGACAACATCAACGGCAAGTCGTTCTGCGCGCTCGGCGACGGCGCCGCCAGCCCGATCTTCTCCTCGCTCAAGTACTTCCGCGAGGAGTACGAGCAGCACATCACGGGCAGGGGCTGCCCCTTCGACCCCAAGAAGTCGACCCTCTGGGCTGACACGGAGGTGAACGCATGACCGTCACCACTAATGCTCCGACCGGTGGCGGAGAGGCCGCCGTACCGCCCGAAGACCTGATCTCCCTGACCATCGACGGCGTCGAACTGTCGGTGCCCAAGGGGACCCTGGTCATCCGGGCCGCCGAGCAGATCGGCATCGAGATCCCCCGGTTCTGCGACCACCCCCTCCTCGACCCGGTCGGTGCCTGCCGCCAGTGCATCGTCGAGGTCGAGGGCCAGCGCAAGCCGATGGCCTCCTGCACCATCACCTGCACCGACGGCATGGTCGTCAAGACGCAGCTGACCTCCCCGGTCGCCGAGAAGTCCCAGCGCGGGGTGATGGAGCTGCTGCTCATCAACCACCCGCTGGACTGCCCGGTCTGCGACAAGGGCGGCGAGTGCCCGCTGCAGAACCAGGCGATGTCCCACGGGCAGAGCGACTCGCGTTTCGAGGGCAGGAAGCGCACGTACGAGAAGCCCGTCCCGATCTCCACGCAGGTGCTGCTGGACCGCGAGCGGTGCGTGCTGTGCGCGCGCTGCACCCGCTTCTCCACGCAGGTCGCGGGCGACCCGATGATCGAGCTCCTGGAGCGCGGCGCGCTCCAGCAGGTCGGCATCGGAGAGGGCGACCCCTTCGAGTCGTACTTCTCCGGCAACACCATCCAGATCTGCCCCGTCGGCGCCCTCACCTCGGCCGCCTACCGGTTCCGCTCCCGCCCGTTCGACCTCGTCTCCTCCCCGAGCGTGTGCGAGCACTGCGCGGGCGGCTGCGCGACCCGGACCGACCACCGCCGCGGCAAGGTGCTGCGCCGGATGGCCGCGGAGGACCCCGAGGTCAACGAGGAGTGGATCTGCGACAAGGGCCGCTTCGGGTTCCGCTACGCGCAGCGCCCCGACCGGCTCACCACCCCGCTGGTGCGCGGCGCGGACGGGGTCCTCGCCCCGGCGAGCTGGCCCGAGGCCCTGGAGGCCGCGGCCGCCGGGCTCGCCGCCGCGCGCGGCCGGGCCGGCGTCCTGACCGGCGGACGGCTCACGGTGGAGGACGCGTACGCGTACGCCAAGTTCGCCCGGGTCGTCCTCGACACCAACGACATCGACTTCCGGGCCCGGATCCACAGCGCGGAGGAGGCCGAGTTCCTGGCCGCCACCGTGGCCGGCACCGGCAAGGACCTCGACGGCAGCGGTGTCACGTACGCGAAGCTGGAGGCGGCCCCCGCCGTCCTGCTCGTCGGCATCGAGTCCGAGGAGGAGGCCCCCGGCGTCTTCCTGCGGCTGCGCAAGGCCCACCGCAAGCGGGGGCAGCGGACCTTCGCCCTCGCCCCGTTCGCCACCCGCGGCCTGGAGAAGGCGGGCGGCACCCTGCTGGCCGCCGCCCCCGGAACCGAGCCCGAGTGGCTGGCCGCGCTGGCCACCGGTACCGGCCTGGAGGCCGGCGGGGCCGAGGCCGGCGAGGCGCTGCGCCGCTCCGGCGCGGTGATCGTCGTCGGCGAGCGGCTGGCCGGCGTGCCCGGCGCGCTGACCGCCGCCGTGCGGGCCGCCGCCGCGACCGGCGCGCAGCTCGTGTGGATCCCGCGCCGGGCCGGGGAGCGGGCCGCCGTCGAGGCGGGCGCGCTGCCCTCGCTGCTGCCGGGGGCCCGTCCGGCCACCGACCCGCGGGCCCGCGACGAGGTCGCCACCGCCTGGGGGCTGGACGAACTCCCGCACCGCTACGGCCGCGACACCGGCCAGATCGTCGAGGCCGCCGCCGGGCGCGAGCTCTCCGCCCTGCTGATCGCGGGCGTCGAGATCGCCGACCTGCCGGACCCGGAGCGGGCGCTGGTCGCCCTCCAGGAGGCCTTCGTGGTCTCGCTGGAACTGCGGCCCGGCCAGGTCACGGACCACGCGGACGTGGTCCTGCCCGTAGCCGCCGTCGCCGAGAAGGCCGGCGCGTTCATCAACTGGGAGGGCAGGGTCCGGCCGTTCGAGGCCGCGCTCAAGCCCGACCAGATGACCCGTCGGCTCGCCCCCGCCGACGCCCGCGTGCTGCACATGCTGGCCGACGCGGCCGACCGGCCGATCGCGTTGCCCGACGTACACGCCGTACGCCGCGAGCTCGACGCGCTCGGCCCGTGGTCCGGAGGGCGTGCCGCCGAGCACTCCGCGGACACCGCGCCGCTGCCCCGCCCCGCAGCGGGCGAGGCGGTCCTCGCGGGCCACCGGCTCCTGCTCGACCTGGGCCGGCTCCAGGAGGGCGACGACGCCCTGGCCGGCACCCGGCACGAGGCGAGCGCCCGGCTCTCGGCCGCCACGGCCGCCGAGACCGGCGTCAAGGACGGCGACGTCCTCGCGGTGACCGGCCCGGCCGGCTCCGTGGAACTCCCCCTGCGGATCACCGAGATGCCCGACCGGGTGGTCTGGCTCCCGCTGAACTCCACCGGGCACGGCGTCCTCGCCGACACCGGGGCCCACCCGGGCACCCTCGTACGGATCGGCCCGGCGACCCCGGCCGACGGCAGCGGCACCCCCGCGGAGGTGGGCGCGTGAACGCGGTACAGCTCGCGGCCGAGGACCTCTCCCTGTTCGGCAGGGACGTCTGGTGGCTGGTCGTCGTCAAGGCGGTGTTCTGCTTCGCCTTCCTGATGGTGACCGTGCTCTTCTCCATCGTGTGGGAGCGCAAGGTCGTCGCCTGGATGCAGCTGCGCATCGGCCCCAACCGGCACGGTCCCTGGGGCATGCTCCAGTCGCTCGCCGACGGCGTGAAGCTGATGCTCAAGGAAGACATCATCGTCAAGCGGGCCGACAAGGTGGTGTACGTCCTGGCCCCGATCATCGCGGCGATCCCGGCCTTCATGGCCATCGCGGTGATCCCGTTCGGCCCGGCGGACGACGAGGTCTCGATCTTCGGCCAGCGCACCACGATGCAGCTGACCGACCTGCCGATCGCGATGCTCTACATCCTCGCGGTCGCCTCGGTCGGCATCTACGGCATCGTCCTGGCCGGCTGGTCCTCGGGCTCCACGTACCCGCTGCTCGGCGGCCTGCGCTCCTGCGCGCAGATGATCTCGTACGAGATCGCGATGGGCGCGGCCTTCGCCTCCGTCTTCCTCTACTCCGGATCGATGTCGACCTCGGCGATCGTGGAGGCGCAGGCGGACCGCTGGTACATCGTGCTGCTGCCCGTCTCGTTCATCATCTACGTCATCACGATGGTCGGCGAGACGAACCGCGCGCCGTTCGACATGCCGGAGTCCGAGGGCGACCTCGTCGGCGGTTTCAACACCGAGTACTCCTCCATCAAGTTCGCGCTGTTCATGCTGGCCGAGTACGTCAACATGGTCACCGTCTCGGCGGTCTCGGTCACCCTCTTCCTGGGCGGCTGGCGCGCCCCGTACCCGATCAGCCACTTCTGGGAGGGCGCGAACCACGGCTGGTGGCCGATGCTCTGGTTCGTCATCAAGGTCCAGCTGCTGCTGTTCTTCTTCATCTGGCTGCGCGGCACGCTGCCGCGCGTCCGCTACGACCAGCTGATGAAGCTCGGCTGGAAGGTCCTGATCCCGGTCTCCGTGGTCTGGCTGATGCTGGTCGCGACCGTCCGGGCGCTGCGCAACGAGAGCTACGACTTCTCGGAGATCGTCCTGTACGTCGGTGGCGCGGTCGTCGCGATCCTGCTGCTGTCCTTCGTCGCGGACCTCTTCCGCGACCGGAAGGAGAAGGCCTCCGCCGGGCGGGCCGACGAGGCCGCCGGGGCCGAGCCCTTCGACCCGCTGGCGGGCGGGTTCCCCGTACCGCCCAAGCCCGGCCAGCACCTGGCACCCGTACCGCGCAGGCGGCCTCGCAGTGAGCGGGAGCTGATTGCCAGTGGCGGGACGAATACGGACAGTGACCGAGAGGAGGGTGCTGAGAATGTCTGACAAGTCTGATGCCGAGCAGGGCGAGAAGTGGCAGAACCCGGTGGCCGGCTTCGGCGTGACCTTCAAGGCCATGTTCAAGAAGCGCCTCACCGAGCAGTACCCGGAGCAGCAGAAGACCACCGCTCCGCGCTTCCACGGACGGCACCAGCTGAACCGGCACCCGGACGGCCTGGAGAAGTGCATCGGCTGCGAGCTGTGCGCCTGGGCCTGCCCCGCCGACGCCATCTACGTGGAGGGCGCGGACAACACCGAGGAGGAGCGCTACTCCCCGGGTGAGCGGTACGGGCGGGTCTACCAGATCAACTACGCCCGCTGCATCCTGTGCGGGCTGTGCATCGAGGCCTGCCCGACGCGGGCGCTGACGATGACGAACGAGTTCGAACTGGCCGACGCGAGCCGCGAATCGCTCATCTACACCAAGGAGCAGCTGCTCGCGGGTCTGACCGAGGGAATGGTGGAGTCTCCGCACTCGATCTTCCCGGGCACTGACGAGCAGGACTACTACCGCGGGCTGGTGACGGGGGCGGCCCCCGGGACGGTGCGGCAGGTGGCCGTCTCCAAGGGCGAGACCGCGGCCGATGCCGAGGAGGTGCAGGCATGAGCGCCCTCGCAGCGGCCACCTCGACCTCCACCGGCGAGGCGGTCCAGTTCTGGGTCCTCGGCACCGTCGCCGTCATCGGCGCGCTGTCCACGATCCTGATGAAGAAGGCCGTGCACAGCGCGCTGAGCCTGGCCGGGACGATGATCATCCTGGCGGTCTTCTACCTCGCCAACGGGGCGTACTTCCTGGGCGTGGTCCAGGTCATCGTCTACACCGGCGCGATCATGATGCTCTTCCTCTTCGTGGTCATGCTCGTCGGCGTCACCGCCGCCGACTCGCTGAAGGAGACCCTCAAGGGACAGCGCTGGCTGGCCGTCCTGTGCGGGCTCGGCTTCGGCGTCCTGCTGATCGCCGGCATCGCCAACGCCAAGCTCACCCACTTCAACGGGCTCGGCCGGGTCAACTCCGCCGGGCACGTGGAGGGGCTGGCCACGCTGATCTTCACCAAGTACGTGTTCGCCTTCGAGATCACCGGCGCGCTGCTGATCACGGCCGCCGTCGGCGCGATGGTCCTCACCCACCGCGAACGCACCGAGCGGGCCGCCACCCAGCGCGAGCTCGCCGAGCGGCGCGTGCGCGAGGGCGTCCAGCTCCCGCCGCTGCCCGCGCCCGGCGTCTACGCCCGGCACAACGCGGTGGACGTCGCCGGCCTGCTGCCGGACGGCACCCCGTCCGAGCTGACCGTCAACAAGACGCTGCGCGCCCGCGGCCAGATCCGGGACGTGTCGAGCGAGGCGCTGAACGACCTGAAGGCGCTGGAGCAGGCGTCGGCGGAGCGCCTCGGCCGCGAGGAGGCATCGAAGTGAATCCGGTCAACTACCTCTACCTGGCCGCTCTGCTGTTCACCATCGGCGCGGCCGGCGTGCTCATCCGGAAGAACGCGATCGTGCTGTTCATGTGCGTCGAGCTGATGCTCAACGCCTGCAACCTCGCGTTCGTCGCCTTCTCCCGGATGCACGGCAACCTCGACGGCCAGATCATCGCCTTCTTCACGATGGTCGTCGCCGCCGCGGAGGTCGTGGTGGGCCTCGCGATCATCGTGTCGCTGTTCCGGACCCGACACTCGGCCTCGGTCGACGACGCCAGCCTGATGAAGCTGTAAGGGGCGCTCACAGTGGAGAATCTGATTGGGCTGCTGATCGCGGCGCCCCTGCTCGGAGCGGTGGTGCTGCTTCTCGGCGGCCGGCGCCTCGACAAGGCCGGGCACTGGCTCGGCACCCTGTTCGCCGCCGCCTCCTTCGGGATCGGCGTGGTCCTGTTCGCCGACCTGCTCGGGCGCGGCGCCGAGGACCGGACCCTGTACGAGAAGCTGTACACCTGGATCCCCGTCGAGGGCTTCCAGGCGGACGTGGCCTTCCAGCTCGACCAGCTGTCGATGACCTTCGTCCTGCTGATCACCGGGGTCGGCACGCTCATCCACATCTACTCCATCGGGTACATGGAGCACGACGAGCGCCGCCGCCGCTTCTTCGGCTACCTCAACCTGTTCCTCGCGGCGATGCTGCTGCTGGTCCTCGCCGACAACTACCTGCTGCTGTACGTCGGGTGGGAGGGCGTCGGCCTCGCCTCGTACCTGCTCATCGGCTTCTGGCAGCACAAGCCCAGCGCGGCGACCGCCGCGAAGAAGGCCTTCCTGGTCAACCGGGTCGGCGACATGGGCCTGTCGATCGCGATCATGCTGCTGTTCACCACCTTCGGGACCTTCGCCTTCGGCCCGGTGTTCGCCTCCGTGGGGAACGCGACCGAGGGCAAGCTGACGGCGATCGCCCTGATGCTGCTGCTCGCCGCCTGCGGCAAGTCGGCCCAGGTACCGCTCCAGTCCTGGCTCGGGGACGCGATGGAGGGCCCGACCCCGGTCTCGGCCCTGATCCACGCGGCGACGATGGTGACGGCGGGCGTGTACCTGATCGTCCGCTCGGCCGCCGTCTTCAACGGGGCGCCGGACGCCCAGCTGGTGGTCACCATCGTGGGCGCGGTCACGCTCATCTTCGGTGCGATCGTCGGTTGCGCGAAGGACGACATCAAGAAGGCCCTCGCCGGGTCGACGATGTCGCAGATCGGGTACATGATCCTGGCCGCGGGCCTCGGCCCCGTCGGATACGTCTTCGCGATCATGCACCTGGTGACGCACGGCTTCTTCAAGGCCGGCCTCTTCCTCGGCGCGGGTTCCGTGATGCACGGGATGAACGACGAGGTGGACATGCGCAAGTACGGCGCCCTGCGGAAGTTCATGCCGGTCACCTTCGTCACCTTCGGCCTCGGCTACCTGGCGATCATCGGCTTCCCGGGTCTGTCCGGCTTCTTCTCCAAGGACATGATCATCGAGGCGGCCTTCGCCAAGGGCGGTACCCAGGGCTGGATCCTCGGCGGGGTCGCCCTGCTGGGCGCCGGCATCACCGCCTTCTACATGACTCGGGTCATGCTCCTCACCTTCTTCGGCGAGAAGCGCTGGCAGCCGGACGCGGCGGGGCACGAGCCGCACCCGCACGAGTCCCCGAAGTCCATGACCATCCCGATGGTCATCCTGGCGTTCGGGTCGGTGTTCGCCGGCGCGTTCTTCGAGATCGGCGAGCGCTTCCTGAAGTGGCTGGAGCCCGTCACCGGCTACGAGCACGGCAACTCGCCGGTCAGCGCCATGACGGTGACCGCGTCCACCATGGTCGTCCTGGTCGTCGGCGTCGGCATCGCCTGGTCGATGTACGGCCGGCGGCCCGTTCCGGTGGTCGCCCCGCGCGGCTCGCTCCTCACCCGGGCGGCCCGGCGGGACCTGCTCCAGGACGACTTCAACCACGTCGTGCTGGTGCGCGGCGGGGAGCACCTGACCCGCTCGCTCGTGTACGTCGACCACAGCCTGGTCGACGGGGCGGTCAACGGGACGGCCGCCGCGGTCGGCGGGGCCTCGGGCCGGCTGCGCAAGCTGCAGAACGGCTACGCCCGCAGCTACGCGGTCTCGATGTTCGGGGGCACGGCGATCCTCATCGCCGCGACCCTGCTGATGAGGGCGGTGTGAGATGAGTTTCCCGCTTCTTACGGTGACGGCCGCGCTCCCCGCGGTCGGCGCCGTCCTGACGGCGGCCGTCCCGGCCGCCCGCAGGACCGCCGCCAAGTGGCTGGCGCTGCTCTTCTCGCTGGCGACACTGGCGTTGGCCGTGCTCGTCGCGGTCCGCTTCGAGCCCGGTGGAGCCCGCTACCAGCTCACCGAATCGCGCGCCTGGATCGCCGACTTCGGCGTCCGCTACGAACTGGGCGTCGACGGCATCGGGGTGGCGCTGATCGCGCTCACCGCGCTGCTGATCCCGTTCATCATCCTGGCTGGGTGGCACGATGCCGACCCGTTGGAGAACAAGAGTCAGCGCTGGCGTCCCACCCAGGGCTTCTTCGCCCTGATCCTGATGGTCGAGGCGATGGTGATCATCTCCTTCGAGGCCACCGACGTCTTCCTCTTCTACATCTTCTTCGAAGCCATGCTCATCCCGATGTACTTCCTCATCGGCGGCTTCGGGGACCGGGCCACTTCCTCCCGATCAGCCGCTGCCGCGGCGGGGGGCACCGACGAGAACGCGGCCGCGCAGCGCTCGTACGCGGCGGTCAAGTTCCTCCTCTACAACCTGGTCGGCGGCCTCATCATGCTGGCCGCCGTGATCGGCCTGTACGTGGTCGCCGGGAACTTCTCGCTCCAGGAGATCACCGCCGCCCGCGCCGCGGGCACGCTCGACATGGCGACCAACACCGAGCGGCTGCTGTTCCTCGGCTTCTTCTTCGCCTTCGCGGTGAAGGCCCCGCTGTGGCCGCTGCACACCTGGCTGCCGAACGCGATGGGCGAGGCGACCGCCCCGGTCGCCGTCCTGATCACCGCGGTCGTCGACAAGGTCGGCACCTTCGCGATGCTCCGCTTCTGCCTCGGGCTGTTCCCCGACGCCAGCAAGTGGGCCACGCCGGCGATCCTCGTCCTGGCGCTGATCAGCATCGTCTACGGCGCGCTGGTCGCGGTCGGACAGCGGGACATCAAGCGCCTGGTCGCGTACGCCTCGATCTCCCACTTCGGGTTCATCATCATGGGCATCTTCGCGATGACCTCCCAGGGGCAGTCGGGCGCGACGCTCTACATGGTCAACCACGGGATCTCGACGGCCGCCCTGATGCTGGTCGCCGGCTTCCTGATCTCGCGCCGCGGCTCCCGGCTCATCGCCGACTACGGCGGTGTGCAGAAGGTGGCCCCGGTGCTGGCCGGCACCTTCCTGATCGGCGGCCTCGCCACCCTGTCGCTGCCGGGGCTCGCGCCCTTCGTCAGCGAATTCCTGGTCCTGGTCGGCACGTTCGCCCGGTACCCCGTCATCGGCATCATCGCCACCATCGGCATCGTGCTGGCCGCGCTCTACACCCTGGTGCTCTACCAGCGCACGATGACCGGCCCCGTGAAGGAGGAGGTCCGCACCATGCAGGACCTGCGCCTGCGCGAGGTGCTGGTGGTCGCCCCGCTGATCGTGCTGCTGATCGGGCTGGGCGTGTACCCGAAGCCGCTCACCCAGATCATCAACCCGGCGGTGGAGCACACCTTGTCCGACGTACACGAGAAGGATCCGAAGCCACAGGTGGCCGTCGAGGCCAAGAACGGGGAGGCGGCGAAGTGAGCACCACGGCTGCGGCCCATGGGCTGCTGACGCTGGCGGCCGGGGAGCCGATCGACCGGATCCCGGCCCCGCACATCGAGTACGCGCAGCTCGCGCCGACCCTGATCGTGGTGGGCGCGGCGGTCCTCGGAGTCCTCGTCGAGGCCTTCGTACCGCGCAGGTCCCGCTACTACGTGCAGGTGTTCCTCGCCGTCGCCGCTCTGGCCTCGGCCTTCGCGGCGGTCGTCGGCCTCGCCGCCGGCGGGTACGGCGGCGACAAGGCGCACATCGCGGCGATGGGCGCCGTGGCCGTGGACGGCCCGGCGCTGTTCCTCCAGGGGATCATCCTGCTGTCCGCGATCGTCGCCGTCTTCACCTTCGCCGAGCGGCGGCTGGACCCGGCCGCCCACGGCAACCGGGTGGACTCCTTCGCCGCGCAGGCGGCGTCCGTACCGGGCAGCGAGAGCGAGAAGGCCGCCGTCAAGGCGGGCTTCACCACCACCGAGGTCTTCCCGCTGGCCCTGTTCGCGGTCGCCGGCATGCTGATCTTCCCGGCGGCCGACGACCTGCTGACGCTGTTCGTGGCCCTGGAGGTCTTCTCCCTCCCGCTGTACCTGCTCTGCGCCGTCGCCCGCCGCCAGCGGCTGATGTCGCAGGAGGCCGCGGTCAAGTACTTCCTGCTCGGCGCCTTCTCCTCGGCCTTCCTCCTCTTCGGCATCGCCCTGGTCTACGGGTACGCGGGCTCGGTCTCGTACGCGGCGATCGCCGACGTGGTCGACGGCACCGTCACCAAGATCGACCCGGCGCTCGCCGACACCATGGGCAACGACGCGCTGCTGCTGATCGGCGGAGCGCTGATCCTGACGGGCCTGCTCTTCAAGGTCGGCGCGGTCCCGTTCCACATGTGGACCCCGGACGTCTACCAGGGCGCCCCGACCCCGGTCACCGGCTTCATGGCGGCCGCGACGAAGGTGGCGGCGTTCGGCGCGCTGCTCCGCCTGCTGTACGTGGTCCTGCCCGGACTGCGGTGGGACTGGCGGCCGGTGATGTGGGGCGTGGCGATCCTGACGATGCTGGCCGGCGCCGTGATCGCGGTGACCCAGACCGACGTCAAGCGGCTGCTGGCCTACTCCTCGATCGCGCACGCGGGCTTCATCCTGGCCGGTGTGATCGCGACGTCGGCGCAGGGGGTCCAGTCCGTCCTCTTCTACCTGGGCGCGTACTCCTTCGTGACGATCGGCGCGTTCGCGGTGGTCACGCTGGTGCGCGACGCCGGCGGCGAGGCGACGCACCTGTCGAAGTGGGCCGGTCTGGGCCGCCGTTCGCCGCTGACGGCGGCGGTCTTCGCGGTGTTCCTGCTGGCGTTCGCCGGCATCCCGCTGACCTCCGGCTTCGCCGGGAAGTTCGCCGTGTTCAAGGCGGCGGCGGAGGGCGGCGCCGGGGTACTGGTCGTGGTCGGTGTGATCTCGTCCGCGATCGCCGCGTTCTTCTACATCCGGGTGATCGTCCTGATGTTCTTCAGCGAGCCGAAGGCGGACGGTCCGACGGTGGCCGTCCCGTCGCCGCTGACGATGACGACGATCGCGGTGGGCGTGGCGGTGACCCTGGTCCTGGGTGTGGCACCCCAGTACTTCCTGGACCTGGCGGGCCAGGCGAGCACGTTCGTCCGCTGACGCCGCGGTACGGGCCCGGTCCTCTCGGGGGCCGGGCCCTTCGCCGTGCCCGCGCGGCTACTCGGGCTGTCGATGCTTCGAGGTGATCTCGGTGAGGTCGAGGGCGAGGGGAAATGCGTCCAGGTCGTCCGCGTTCCAGCCGCCCTCGGGTGGCTCCGGCCAGCTCTCTTCCGGGTTCACCAGTGCTCCCACGAACTGGCGTCCCGCGAGTCGCTCCAGCGTGTCGCCGGGGATCCGCGAGGCTCAGCGGCAGGTCTGCGACCGGCTACGACGCCGGGGTGGCGGAAAGTTCCGCCACCCCGGTGCCGTCATTCGTCCCGCAGGGCGGACTAGCGGGATCCCACAATGCGGCCGGTGACCTCGCCGAGACCGACGCGGGTGCCCTCGGGGCCCGGGGCCCAGGCGGTGAGGGTGACGGTGTCGCCGTCCTCGAGGAACGTGCGCTTGCCGTCGGCGAGCTCGATGGCGTCGCGGCCGTTCCACGTCAGCTCCAGCAGCGAGCCGCGCTGCCCGACCTCGGGGCCGCTGACGGTGCCCGAGCCGTAGACGTCGCCGGTGCGCAGGGAGGCGCCGTTGACCGTCATGTGCGCGAGCTGCTGGGCGGCGGTCCAGTACATGGTCGCGAACGGCGGCCGCGCCACCTCCTGCCCGTTGATGGAGACGGTGATGTGCAGGTCGAAGCCGCCGGGCCGGTCGGCCTCGGCGTCGTCGAGGTACGGCAGGAGGGGGAAGTCGCGGGCGGGCGGGGCCACCCGGGCCGTCTCCAGGGCCTCCAGCGGGGTGACCCAGGCGGAGACGGAGGTGGCGAAGGACTTGCCGAGGAAGGGGCCGAGGGGCACGTACTCCCAGGCCTGGATGTCGCGCGCCGACCAGTCGTTGAGCAGGAACAGCCCGAAGACGTGGTCCTCGAAGTCGGCCAGCGGAACCGGACGGCCCTGCTCGGACGGGGTGCCGACGACGAAGCCGACCTCCGCCTCGATGTCGAGCTTGACGGACGGCCCGAAGACGGGCGCGGCGTCGGCCGGGGTCTTGCGCTGCCCGGAGGGCCGTACGACGTCCGTCCCCGAGACCACGATCGTGCCGGAGCGGCCGTGGTAACCGATCGGCAGGTGCTTCCAGTTGGGGGTCAGCGCCTCGCCGTCCGGGCGGAAGATGTGGCCCACGTTGGTGGCGTGGTGCTCGCTCGCGTAGAAGTCGACGTAGTCGGCGACCTCGTACGGCAGGTGCAGGGTGACGGCGTCGAGCGGCAGGAGGTGCGGCTCGACCGTCCCGCGGTGGCCGGGATCGGTCACCCACGCGGTCAGCGCGCGGCGCACGTCGCGCCAGGCGGTGCGGCCGGCGGCGAGCAGCGGGTTGAGCGAGGCCTGCCCGAGCAGCGCGGCGTACGGGGAACCGAGCGCGGCCGCGGCCGCCCCCGCGTCGAGCACGTGTCCGCCGATGCGCACGCCGATGCGACGGCGGGCGGGCTCCGCGGCGGTCGAGAAGACGCCGTACGGGAGGTTGTGCGGCCCGAACGGGTCGCCCTCGGGGACATCGAGGGGGCTCTGCTGGGGCATGGGGTACTGCCTCGCTTTCGATGCGGACCGGGGGGTGTCCCGGGGGCTGGTTGATACGTTACGTGGCCAGTGGGGCCGGTGGGAGGCCGGATTGGGGTTCTATTTGTAGGACTTGTCCAAAGGGGTCCGTATCCTTGCGCCGTGACTTCCGCTCCGCTTTCGGCCCTCCCGTTCGCCTTGATCGCCACTGACCTGGACGGGACCCTGCTGCGCGCCGGAGACACCGTCTCCGCCCGCTCGTACGCGGCGCTCGCGACGGCGCGCGCCGCGGGCGCCCAGCACATCATCGTCACCGGACGCCCCGTCCCGCAGGTCCGTCACGTACTCGACGACCTCGGGTACACGGGGCTCGCGGTGTGCGGGCAGGGCGCGCAGGTGTACGACACGGCGGCCGCGCGCCTGCTGCACTCCGTCGCGCTGGACCGGGAACTGGCCGAGGTGGCGCTCGGGAAGATCGAGGCGGAGATCGGCGAGGTGTACGCGGCGGTCAACCAGGAGGGGTTGGACGCCGAGATGCTGATAGGGCCGGGCTACCGGATGTGGCATCCGCACCTGCCGACGGTCCGGGTGCGCAGGCGCGCCGACCTGTGGGCCGCGCCGATCAACAAGGTGCTGCTCCAGCACCCGGAGCTCGACGACGACGAGCTGACGCGGGTGGCGCGCGGGGTGGTCGGGGACCTGGTGAACGTGACGATGGCGGGGGAGCACACGGTGGAGCTCCAGCCGCCGGGCGTCAGCAAGGCGAGCGGCCTGGAACTGGCGGCGCAGGAGCTGGGCGTCGGCCCGTCCTCGACGATCGCCTTCGGCGACATGCCGAACGACATCCCGATGTTCGCGTGGGCGGCCCACGGAGTGGCCATGGCCAACGCCCACCGCGAACTGACGGCGGTGGCCGACGAGCTGACCCTCTCCAACGAGGAGGACGGCATCGCGGTGGTCCTGGAACGCCTCTACCGCGGCTGATCCGCCCCGGGGCCGCGCCCGGACCCGGGAAGGGCCGGCCCTTCCCGCGTCCGGCCCTTCCCGGGTCCGGGCGCGGCCCCGGGGAAAGGGGGAGGCGGGTGGGGGACCGGCCCCGCGGGGCCCTCGGCCCGCCGCCCTCAGCCCGCCGCCCTCGGCAGCCGCCTCTCCCACGTCCGGTGGAAGAGGATCTCCTCCCCCTCCCGGCACACCACCTCGTTCGAGGTCAGGAACCCGCCCGCGTCACACGAGATCTCCGACCGGGTCTCCACCCGCACGTCCCACCCCGACTCCGGCCGGTGCAACCGGATCCGCCACCGCGAGCGCGTCCGCGCCGACAGCGCGTCCGCCGAGTCGATCTCGTAGACCTCCTCCGCGTCCTCCCCGTACTCCAGCCCGTCCGGATACACCCGCGTCCCCCCGTACCGGGGGTCCACCTCCAGCCGCCACCGTCCGCGCGCCACGTCCCGTACGACCAGCCGCTCCGGCCGCGGCTCGTCCAGCGTGGCCGGGTACGACACCCCCAGCGGCTCCGCCTGCTCCGGCGGCTCGAAGCCGACCTCCGGCTCCGGCCCCGCGGAGCGGACCGGCAGGACCACCGCACTCCCCGCCGGATCCAGCGTCCACCCCGCCTCCGAGCCGGCCCGCGGCCAGATCCACGGCCAGTACGCCGACGACAGCGCGAGCCGGATCCGGTGCCCCGCCGCGAACCGGTGCCCGATGCCGTTCAGCTCGAACACCACGTCCTCGTACGCGCCCACCGGCCACGGGACCGCCTTGTCCCGCCCCAGCCGCGCCGAGAGGTTCAGCGCGCCCCGCGTCACCAGAGTCGAGGACCCGTCGGGCGCCACATCGCACAGCCGCGCCACCACCTGCCCGTACGGGACGTCCATCCGCAGCCGGGCCGTCACCTGCGCGCGGCCCAGGACCTCCACCGGCTCGCGCCCCACCGGGAACTCGAAGCAGGCCGACTTCGCGTCCTCCTCCCGCTGGTCCGGCGGCAGGTCCGCCTCGTTGCCGAAGGGGAAGAACCGCCCCGCGTCCAGCCCCGTGTGCTGCGGCGAGGCCACGGTCACCGGTGCGCCCTGGAGTGCGTACGTGACCGGGGTGACGGCCGGGGACGGCCACTCGGCGTCCCCGACCCAGCGCCCCGGCAGCACCTCGTACGTGGTCGCCGGAGGGTGGGACTCCGAGATCCAGGACCGCAGCAGCGGCTCGTCCATCACCCCGTTCTCCGCGCCCTTCAGCCAGTGGTCCCACCACCGCAGGGTCTCCTGCAGGAACCCGATCGCCGGTCCGGGCGGCAGCCCCCGGTCCGGGTACTGGTGCGACCACGGGCCGATCAGCCCCCGCACCCGGTCGGCGGGCAGGTGCGAGACCAGCCGCAGCACGGTGTCCCGGTACGGGTCGTGCCAGCCGCCCACCGCCAGCACGGCGGCGCCGATCGCCGGGTAGTCCTCGCAGACGCTGCCGTGGCGCCAGTAGTCGTCCCGCGTCTGGTGGGCGAGCCAGGTGTGGATCAGGGGTTCGACGGATTCCAGCCGCGCCAGCCACTGCTCCCGCCAGCCGTCCCCGGCGAAGAGCGGGTCCGGCGGCCGCGCCGCGAAGGCCAGCATGGTCGCGGCCCAGGCGTGCATGTCCACGGCCAGCACCGAGCCGCCCATGTAGTGGACGTCGTTGTCGAACCGGTCGTCCGTCGAGCAGACCGTGACGACCGCCTTCAGGGCCTCGGGGGCCAGCGCCGCGATCTGGAGGGAGTTGAACCCGCCCCACGAGATCCCGAACATCCCCACGGACCCCGTGCACCACGGCTGCTCCGCCAGCCACTGCACCACCGCCGTCCCGTCGGCCAGTTCCCGCGCGTCGTACTCGTCGCCCGGGTTCCCGCCGCTGCAGCCGTGGCCCCGTACGTCCACCCGGACCGAGGCGTAGCCGTGGCCCGCGTACCAGGGGTGGCGCTGCCAGTCGCGGGGCGCGGTCCAGTCGGTCAGCCGGTACGGCAGGTACTCCAGCAGGGCCGGGACCGGCTCGTCGGTCAGCGGGCGCCAGATCCGGGCGTACAGCTCGACACCGTCGGGCATCGGGATCCGGACGTCCTCGTGCGCCGTCTCGTACGGGAACTCGGTACGGATGATCATTCGGCAACCACCTCAGTGGACGGGGTGCATCGTGCGCCGCAGCCACGGCGCGAGCGCGATCACGGCCAGGCCGGCCACCACCGCGATCGCGCCGTTGACGCCGAAGTACGCGGGGGCGGACACCTGGCCGTAGACCTTGACGACCTGCGCCTGGATGCCGTTGGCCAGGGCCAGCGAGAGGAACCACAGCGCCATGGTCTGGCTGGCGAAGGCCTTCGGGGCGAGCTTCGTGGTGGCCGACATGCCGGAGGTCTCCAGCAGGACGTCGCCGAGTCCGAGCAGCAGGTACGAGCCGACGATCCACCAGGCGGCCATCTGGTACGCCTCCCCGCCGTGCCCCGAGGTGGGGATGACCATCAGCAGGAAGGACAGGCCGCCCAGGATCACGCCGATGGCGATCTTGTTCGAGGCGTGCGGCTGGCGGCGGCCCATCCGGACCCACAGCGCGGCCACGACCGGGGCGAGCGCCACCTCGAACGCGCCGAGCGCGGAGGCGTACCAGCTCGCGGGGAAGTGGAAGCCCAGGATCTCGGTCCGGGCGCTCGTCGACGCGAGCAGCATCATCGTCGAGTACGCCTGGAAGAGGATGAAGTTGAAGGCGACCGAGGCCAGGAAGAGCACCACGTACGGGCGCAGCCGCCCGCGCTCCTCGCGCGTCACCCGCGGGCTGCGGAACATCACCGCGAAGTAGACGGCGGGCGCGATCACCGAGACGAGCGTGAGCAGGTCGACGAAGCGGTCCATGGTGAGCACGCCGAGGCCCGCCAGAAGGGTGGCGAGCGCGCCCGCGGCGAGGAGTCCGGCGACGATCCACCGCACGGCGCGGCGCATCGCGTCGGGCGCGAGGGCGTACTCGGCCGAGTGCTTTCGCCCGGCCAGATGGCGGCGGCCCAGGACGTACTGCACCAGGCCCGCGGTCATGCCGACGGCGGCGGCGGAGAAGCCCCAGTGCCAGCCCTGGTGCTCGCCGAGCCAGCCGGTGATCAGGGGTCCGGCGAAGGCGCCGATGTTGATGGACGTGTAGTAGAGGGCGAAGCCGGCGTCGCGCCGGTCGTCGCTCGTCCGGTACAGCTTGCCGACCATGCTGGCCACGTTGGGCTTGAGGAGGCCGGTGCCCGCGCTGATCAGGCCGAGGCCCGTCCAGGTCATGGCGGCCGTCGGCACCGCCATGGCGTAGTGGCCGCAGGCGATCAGGATGCCGCCCCAGAGCACGGCGCGGTACGAACCGAGGATCCTGTCGGCGAGCCACCCGCCGGCGACGGAGACGAGGTAGACCATGGTCCCGTAGGCCGCCGCGACGGAGGCCGCGGTGCCCGGGTTCATCCCCAGGCCGCCGTTGGCCACCGTGTCCGCGAAGTAGAGGACGAGGATGGCCTGCATGCCGAGGAACGAGAAGCGCTCCCAGACCTCCAGTCCGGAGAGCGTGGCGAGGCCCCGGGGGTGCCCGAGGAAAGCGTGGTCGTCTCCGGGCGGCGGCTGGTCCGCCTCCGGGTCCACCGGCTCCGCCGGTTCCTCTGTTGCGGTGACAGTTCTGGACAAAACGTATTCTCCGGTTGTTTCGGCTCCTCACGAACATACCGGTGCGCATCGGGCGGTGCGCGGGTGGCGACATGACGGCCGCTCTCGGTGATCGAAAACAGACCGGATACGCTGGCTTGAGTGATGGCAGCGACACATCGACAATCCAGGTGATCGTCACCGTGATCGTCAGCAGACAGGAGTACCCCTCGTGACCGTCGTCGGGCCGTTCGGACTGAGCGTGCGGGACCAGGCTCTTGAGACCGATGTCCAGGCCGGACTGGCCGCCGTCGAGGCGGGTCTGCTGGAGGCCACCAAGAGCGAAGTCCCCTTCATCACCGATGCCGCGCAGCACCTGCTGCGCGCCGGGGGCAAGCGGTTCCGGCCGCTGCTGGTGATGCTCGCCTCCCGATTCGGCGACCCCTACGCGCCCGGCATCGTGCCCGCCGCGGTGGTCGTCGAGCTCACCCACCTGGCGACGCTCTACCACGACGACATCATGGACGAGGCGGACGAGCGCCGGGGCGTGGCCAGCGCCAACGCCCGCTGGGGCAACTCGGTGGCCGTCCTGACGGGTGACTTCCTGTTCGCCCGCGCCTCGCACATCCTGGCCGACCTCGGGCCGGAGGCCGTACGCATCCAGGCCGAGGCCTTCGAGCGGCTGGTCACCGGCCAGATCCTGGAGACGGCCGGCCCGCGAGACGGCCGCGACCCGGTCGCCCACTACCTCGACGTCATGGCCGGCAAGACCGGCTCGCTGATCGCGGTCTCCGGCCGGTTCGGCGCGCTGATGTCCGGCGCCGACGAGTCGGTCGTCGACATCCTGACCCAGTACGGCGAGCGCCTCGGCATCGCCTTCCAGCTCGCCGACGACGTCCTGGACATCGCCTCCGACGCGCACGAATCCGGGAAGACCCCGGGGACGGACCTGCGCGAGGGCATCCCGACGCTGCCCGTGCTGCGGCTGCGCGAGATGGCCGCCCAGGGCGGCGACCCCGACGACCTGGAGCTCGTGCGCCTCCTCGACGGGGACCTGACCGACGACGCCCTGCACGCGCAGGTGCTCGCCCGGCTGCGGGTGCACCCCGCGCTCGAGCAGGCCCGCCGCGACACCGTCCGGTACGCGCAGGAGGCGCGGGCCGCGCTGGCGCCGCTGCCGGAGGGCTTCGCGAAGTCGGCGCTCGAGGAGCTGTGCGACGCGGTGGTGCACCGCGCCGGCTGACGGCCGTCCGACCCGGGCGAGGGCCCGGCATCCCCTACGGGTGGGGGATGCCGGGCCCTCGCCGTGTCATCCCTGGGGCGTACGCCGAGTTGGCCCCGGGGAGTGACGCCCCGACCCCCTCTCCTTTGGTCCCATGGAGACACACCAGAACGGGTGACACAGAGGTAGGGCAGACATGGCAACGAACGCAAAGACCCGCAAGGCCGCCCGGTACGCCGTACCGGTAGCGGTGGCGGGTGTGGCCGCCGCGACCGTGGCGATGGTCCCGGCCTTCGCGAACTCCGGCGGCCCCGACCTGCCGAAGATGACCGCGCAGCAGCTCATCGAGAAGGTCGCGGCCTCCGATGTGCAGCAGCTGTCCGGCAGCGCGAAGATCAGCACCGACCTGGGTCTGCCGAAGCTGGCGAGCGGCCTCCTCGGCGGCGGGGGCGTCGCGGGCGGCTCGGCCAACCCCGAGGACAAGATCGCGCAGCTGGCCAACGGCTCGCACACCGTGCGCGTCGCGGCCGACGGCCCGGACCGCCAGAAACTCACGTTCGTGGACGGCAAGGACGAGTACAGCCTCATCCACAACGGCGCCGACGTCTGGGGGTACGACAGCAAGGCCAACGAGGTCTGGCACGAGAAGAACCCCGGGGCGGCAGCCGGCAAGGACCAGAAGAAGACGGCCGAGCGACTCGGCGGCGCCTCACCGCAGCAGCTGGCCCAGGACGTGCTGAAGGCCGCCGGCCCGACCACGGACGTCAGCGTGGGCGAGACCGCGCAGGTGGCCGGCCGGGACGCGTACCAGCTGGTGCTGAAGCCGAAGCAGAGCGGATCCACCGTCGGCTCGGTCAAGATCGCGGTGGACGCCAAGAACGGCGTGCCGCTGCGGGTGCAGCTGCTGGCGGCCGAGGGCGGCAAGCCCATCGTCGACGCCGGGTTCACCAAGGTGGACTTCGCCAAGCCGTCCGCCGACACGTTCGCGTTCACCGCGCCCAAGGGCGCCAAGGTGACCGAGGACGCTGCCGAGGCCGGCAAGGAGGGCCACGGCAAGGACGGCCACGGCAAGGAGTTCAAGGGCCTGGACTCCTTCCCCGGCCTCGACGCGCTGACCGGCGGCATGGGCGGCGCGGGCAAGGGCGGCGAGACGAAGGTGCTCGGCGAGGGCTGGGCGACCATCGCCCGCATCGACACGGGTGCCGGCAAGGGCCTGCAGGACCTTGAGAAGTCCGCGAACGGCAAGGACGCCCCGAAGGAGGCCAAGCAGTTCTTCGACTCCCTCGGAGGCAAGGTCACCGGCAAGTTCGGCGAGGGCCGGGTCTTCAAGACCCGCCTGGTCAACGCCCTGATCACGGACGACGGCAAGGTGTACGTCGGCGCGGTCACCAAGGACGCGCTGGTGCAGGCGGCCGACGCCAACAAGTAGGGCCGCAAGCCCGGTAGGGCCGTGGAGCCGTAGAGCTGTGCGAAGGGTGGGCGGGGACTGTGTCCCTGCCCACCCTTCGGCCGTTCCGGCCCTGTGTACAGCGGGCCCGCTGTACCGTGAAAAGCATGTCGAGACACGTCACCATCCGCCTGGACGAAGAGTTCCACGAGCGCCTCAAAGCGCGCGCGGCGGCACTGGGGACGACGGTCACCGCGCTGATCACCGAGGTGACGGAACGCGAGCTCGACGAGGACCGGAAGAACTTCCTGTCCGGGATCGAGGAATTCGCCGACCACTGGAGCTACTTCCAGGAGCGGTTCGGCAATTGAAGATCACCATGGAGTGGGCCTGGACCGCTCTGGCCCACCATCTCCCGTCAGATCCCGCCGTGTGGGATCCCTCCGGGGTGGCCGCCGCGGTCGCCCGGCACCAGAACGACCTCGTCCTGGTGCCCGAACAGCCCGCCCCGGACACCGCGTGGCGGGCCGCCGCGTTTCTGCACACCCTCGCGGTGTGCCCGGCGCTGGAATCGCCGATGAACGAGTTCTACGCGGCCGCCGCCACGCGCTCGTACCTGCGCGTGGCGGGAGCCAAGCAGCTGCCCTCACCGGAGGACCTCGGCGACCTGGTCGAGGCGGCCAAGCTGGGCCGCGCCGACATCGCCGCGGTCGCCGAGGAACTCCGGTCCCTCATACAGGAACCGCAGACGGCCCCGTCCTAGGCCGTTCCCGCCTCAGAAGGTGATCTTCCAGCTGTTGATGTAGCCGGTGTCCTGCGCCGCCCCGTCCTTCACCCGGAGGTTCCAGACTCCGTTGGCCACCTCGCCCGACGCGTTGACCGTGTACGTCTGGACGAGGTTGTCGGCACTGCCGCCACTGCGGTTGTGCAGGTTGTAGACGGTGCCGTCGGGGGCCACCAGGTCGACCACCAGGTCACCGCGGTAGGTGTGGACGATGTTCACGTCCACCTTGGTGGTGGCCGGGGCATTGCCCGTGACGCCGGAGACCGTGATCGGCGAGTTCACCGCGGCGCCGGGGGAGTCCGGGATGTTCACGTCCGCCGTGTTCTCGAAGGACTGGCCCGGCGGGACCGGGGTGGCCGCGCCCAGGTTCCAGATCGCGTACGCGATGGCGTCCGAGTTGCGGTCCAGGGCGGTGTCGTTGATGTTCGCCGAGGTGTCGCACGAGGCGTGGTAGCAGCGGTCGAAGGCCTGCCCGGAGGTGCCGCCCCACTTCTGCGCCTGCGCCGCCGTCTTGGTGTAGTCGGCGCCGGAGAACAGACCGCCGACGGGGATGCCCGCGCTCTTGAACGGGGCGTGGTCGGAACGGCCGTCGCCCTCGGTCTCGATCTCCGTCGGGATGCCGACGCCCGCGTAGTAGTTCTTGAAGGTCTGCTCGATGGTCGGGTCGTCGTCGTAGACGAAGTAGCCCGGGTTCGGCGAGCCGATCATGTCGAAGTTCAGATAGCCGGAGATCTTCGACTTCTCGGCGGCCGGCAGGTTGTTCACGTAATACTTCGAGCCGATCATGCCGAGCTCCTCCGCGCCCCACCAGCCGAACCGCAGGTGCTTGGTGGGCTGGAGCTGTGCGCGCGAGACGGCGAGCGCCGTCTCCAGGATGGCGGCCGAGCCGGATCCGTTGTCGTTGATGCCCGGACCGGCGGTCACCGAGTCCAGGTGCGAGCCGGCCATCAGCACCGAGTTCGGGTCACCGCCCGGCCAGTCGGCGATCAGGTTGTAGCCGGTCGCACCGCTGCTGGTGAAGGTCTGCAGGGTGGTGGTGAAACCGGCCGCGTCCAGCTTGGCCTTCACGTAGTCGACCGAGGCCTTGTAGCCGGCCCGGCCGTGGGCGCGGTTGCCGCCGTTGGCGGTGGCTATGGACTGCAGCTGCGCCAGGTGCGCCTTGACGTTGGCGACCGGGATGTCGGGCGGGGTCGGCGCAGCGGTCGCCGCCGTGGGGGCGGCGAGAGCGGCGGGAGCGGTGGAGGCGAACAGGCCGGCGACCGCGATCGCGGTCACGGCGGCGAGACGCCGGGAGACGGACAGGCTCATGTGGGGGACTCCGGGATTCCGTTGGGGATTGAACGGAACGTGCGGGGTGGCGCAATTGAGCGATCGTGCGTCAGTGCGAGCCTGATGTTCAGTGGAAGGGTGACTGCCCGTCAAGACCGAGATTCGGTCAGGGTGGTTCGGAAAACGGACGATCCCCGCCACGGAAGTTCCGTGGCGGGGATCGTGGGGGTATTGGGGCGCCTGCGTGTCACGCCGGCTCGGTCGCCGGGGCCGGCACCGGCCCGGCCGCGGCGCGGGCCGCTTCGAGCCGCGCCCGGTTCTTGCGCGCCGTGCGCAGCGCGTCCCAGGTCAGCAGCGCCAGCGCGACCCAGACCAGGGAGAACCCGGCCCAGCGCTCCGGCGGCATCGCCTCGTGGAAGTAGACGACGCCGAGCCCGAACTGGAACACCGGGGCCAGGTACTGCAGCAGCCCGAGCGTGGACAGCGGGACCCGGATCGCGGCCGCCCCGAAGAAGACCAGCGGGATCGCGGTGACCAGCCCGGTCGCGGCGAGCAGCGAGGCGTGTCCGAGGCCCTCCGCGGCGAAGCTCGACCGTCCCTGGGCGCCCAGCCACAGCAGGTAGCCGAGGGCGGGCGGGAACAGCAGCGCGGTCTCGGCGGCGAGCGACTCGACCCCGCCCATGTTGAGCTTCTTCTTGATCAGCCCGTACGTGGCGAAGGAGAAGGCCAGGACCAGCGAGATCCACGGCGGCCGCCCGTACCCGACGGCGAGCACCAGCACGGCGGCCACGCCGATGGCGACCGCCGCCCACTGCGCCCGGCGCAGCCGCTCGCCGAGGAGCAGCACGCCGATCGCGATGGTGACGAGCGGGTTGATGAAGTAGCCGAGGCTGGCCTCGACGACCGCGCCGTTGTTGACCGCCCAGATGTACAGGCCCCAGTTCACGGAGATCACCGAGGCGGCCAGCGCCGTCAGGGCCAGCTTGCGGGGCCGGCGGAACAGGTCCCGTATCCAGGCCCAGCGGCCCATGGCCAGCAGCATGATCCCGACCACGCCCAGCGACCACACCATGCGGTGGGCGAGGATCTCGATGGCCCCGGACGGCTTGAGCAGCGGCCAGAACAGGGGGACCAGCCCCCACATCCCGTATGCGCCGAATCCGTAGAGCAAGCCCGTGCGTTGCTCGTTCTCCGCCTTCACGGGGCCCTCCAGTCGTGATTCGGCCAACTTCACGAAGGTAGCGCCGCGGGAACCGGATGTCATGCCCGTTCACGGGAGATACTCATGACACGTCCTGGGTCTTGCGCGGCCGCGGCGGGGCGGACTCAGGCCAGCGCGGAGGCGATCGCGTGGGCCACCGGGGTCGTCGGGCGGCCGATGAGCCGGGACAGGTCCCCGCCGGTGTGGGCCAGCCGGCCGCGGGAGATCGCCGCGTCCACGTCGACGAGGATCGCCGCGAAGCCCTCGGGCACCCCGGCGCCGGTGAGGATCGACAGGTGCGCCTCGGCCGGGACCTCGCTGTACGCGACCTGCCGGCCGGTCTGTGCCGCGACCTCGGCCGCGTACTCCGCCAGGCTCCACGCGGAGTCGCCCGACAGCTCGTACACCCGGTTCAGGTGGCCCTCGCCGGTCAGTACGGCGGCCGCGGCGGCGGCGTAGTCCGCCCGTGCGGCGGAGGCGATCCTGCCCGCGCCCGCGCTGCCCACGACCGCGCCGTGCTCCAGGACGGTGCCCAGGTGCCCGGTGTAGTTCTCGTGGTACCAGCCGTTGCGCAGGAAGGTGTGGGGCAGGCCGGAGTCGAGGATGGCCTGCTCGGTGACCTTGTGCTCGGCGGCCAGGTCGAAGTCGGCCTCGGGGCCGCCGAGGATCCCGGTGTACGCGAGCTGGGCGACGCCGGCGGTCTGCGCGGCCGCGATCACGGCGAGGTGCTGCGGAACCCGGCGGCCGACCTCGTTGCCGGAGATCAGCAGGACGCGGTCGCCGGAGTGGAAGGCGCCGGCCAGGGTCTCGGGGAGGTCGTAGTCCGCGACGCGCACCTCGACCCCGCGCGCGGCCAGGTCGGCGGCCTTCTCCTCGCTGCGGACGACGACGGCGACGCGCTCGGCGGGTACCTGCTTCAGCAGCTCCTCGACGACGAGGCGGCCGAGGGCTCCGGTGGCTCCGGTGACGACGATGCTCATGGGGTGCGCTCCTTGCGTGGGGACCGTGTTCTGTTCCGCGGTCTGACACCACCCTAGAGAGAGCGCTAACCTTTCGTAAGTACCCACTTCAAAGTAAGGTACTGGTATGAAGGTAAGTGAGCAGCCCTCGGTCAGCGTGAAGGCCCCGATGTGCCCCTCCCGCGGAGTGCTGGAGCACGTCACCAGCCGCTGGGGCGTCCTGGTGCTGGCCGCGCTCGTCGAGCGCCCGTACCGCTTCAGCGAGCTGCGCCGGGAGGTGGGCGGCGTCAGCGAGAAGATGCTGGCCCAGACCCTGCAGACGCTGGAGCGCGACGGATTCCTGCTGCGCGACGCCAAGCCCGTGATCCCGCCGCGCGTGGACTACTCCCTGACCGGGCTGGGGCGCGAGGCCGCCGAGCAGGTGTGGGCGCTCGCCCGCTGGACCGAGCGGCGCACCGCCGACGTGCAGGCGGCGCGGGCCGCGTACGACGAGGCCCGGAGCTCCTGAGGCAGGGGCTCCGGGCCTCGTCGACCGTTCGGCGGGCGCGGGTCAGCCGACGACCGTCCAGGTGTCGGTGCCGGCGAGGAGGGTGCTGAGGTCGCCCTTCCCCTTGGCGTCGACGGCCCTCTCCAGCTGCTCGGCCATCAGCGTGTCGTAGACCGGCCGCTCCACGCTGCGGAAGACCCCGATGGGCGTCTGGTGCAGGGTGTGCGGGTCGGCCAGCCGGGACAGGGCGAAGGCGGTGGTCGGGCCGGCGGCGTGCGCGTCGTGGACCAGGATCCGGGACTCGTTCTCGGGGGTCACCGTGACGGCCTCCAGCTCCCCGGTGGCCTGGTCGCGTACGACGCCCTTGTGGCCGTCGGCGCCGAAGCGGATCGGCTGCCCGTGCTCCAGCCGGATCACCGCCTCCTGCGCCTGGGTGCTGTCCTTGAGGACCTCGAAGGCGCCGTCGTTGAAGATGTTGCAGTTCTGGTAGATCTCGACCAGCGCCGTGCCCTGGTGGTCGGCGGCCGCGCGGAGCACCTCGGTGAGGTGCTTGCGGTCGGAGTCGACGGTCCGGGCCACGAAGGTGGCCTC
>NZ_JAINUL010000001.1:3990433-3995208 GCF_020639365.1 Streptomyces flavotricini | reverse complement strand
CACGGCGAGAACACCACCGTGATCTTCGACGAGCGCGGGGTGCGGGGGCGGGGAGGGCGGGGGCGGGGGGACCCCGGGCGGGGGGCGGGGGGCCCCAGGCGCGGGGGTGCCCCAGGCGCGGACGTACTGACGTACGGGGATGCGGGGGCCCGGTCCGGTCCGCGGGGCACGCCCTGGAGATGGGGGCCACCCCGCAGGGCCCGGGGTCTTTTTGCTCCGTCTGCGCTCGACCACCCCTGTAGGCGCGGCTTCGACCCTGGCCGGGGTGAGGGGTGGAGTTTCGATGACGGGGGCACGTGTGACGCTGGTGGGCAGGGAAGCGGTGATCGGAGCGCTGGACACGGCGCTCGCGGAGTGCGCCGAGGGCGGCGCGCGGATCGTGCTGGCCGAGGGCGCCACGGGCTGCGGCAAGAGCGCGCTCGCGGACGCCGCCGCCGAACGGGCGCGCCGGGCCGGGGCGTCGGTCCTGACCGCGGTCGCCTCCCCCGAGGAGCGCCACGTGGCCCTGGGCGTGGTGCGTCAACTGGCCCACGGCGAGGAGGGTTTCGCCCTGCCCCTGCCGGCCGTGCCCGCCGCTGACGGGGCGGGCGCGCCGCCCGCGCGGGTGGAGGCCATGCAGGCCTTCTGCGCGCGGCTGCGGGAACGCAGCGCCGAGCGGCCCGTCGTGCTCGTCGTCGACGACATCCAGCACGCCGACGGCGCGTCCCTCCAGTACCTCCAGTACCTGGCCCGGCACGCCCGTACGGCGGCCGTCCTGACCGTGCTGACCGGCACCGCGCACGCCGAGGACCTCGACCCGGTCTTCACCACCGAGCTGATGCGCCAGCCGCACTTCACGCGCCTGCGCCTGGACCGCCTCACCCCCACCGAGGTGGCCACGGCGCTCACCGCCCTCCGCCCGGCAGAGGGAGTCCGGCCGTCCGGACCCCTCGTGCCGACCGACGCGCTCGCGCGGACCGGCGCCCCCGGACCGGACGCCCGGCTCGCGCCGACCGACGGGCCCCCTCCGGCAGGCGGCCTCGTGCCGAACGGCGAACTCACGCCGCCCGTCGAGCTCGCCCCGAACGACGAACTCACCCCGAGCAGCGGGCTCGCCCCGAACGCCGGGCTCACACCGCACGGCACACCCGCCCCGAACGGCGAGCCCGGGCCGAACGGCGAGCTCGGGCCGAATGGCAAGCTCGGGCCGAATGGCGAGCCCGGGCCGAACGGCGAGCTCGGGCCGCACACGGGGCTCGCGGCGGCCGACGGGCTCACGCGCGGGGGCGGGCCCCTGTCCGTCGGCGAGCTGCACCGCATCAGCGGGGGCAACCCGCTGCTGCTGCGCGCCCTCGTCGAGGAGACCGGGGCCGGGGCCGGGCAGGACCCCGCGCCCGCGGTGGGCGGCCCGTACGCCCAGGCCGTCGCCACCTGCCTGCACCGCACCGGGCCCACCGCCCTCGCGGCGGCCCGTACGGCGGCCGTACTCGGTGAACGGGCCACCCCGGAACGGGTCGTACGCCTCCTCGGCGGACCCGCGGCGGCCACCCGTCGGGCCCTGGCCGCCCTCGAAGCCGCGGGCCTCGTGGAAGCAGCGGCCGGCCCCGACGGCGCCGGCCGGCCCGACGGCCTCCGCTTCCGGCATCCCGTCGCGCTGGCCGCCGTACTGGAGGACACCGCCCCCGCGACCCGTGCCGATCTGCACCGCCGGGCCGCCCGGCTGCTGCGCGAGGACGGCGCGCCCGCCGCCACCGTCGCCGAGCACCTGCTGGCCGCGGCCGCCGAGCACGCCGCCCCCGCCCCCACCCCCGCCGCCGGCGACCCCGCCGACGTCGAGGTGCTCCGCGAGGCCGCCGAGGAACTGCTCGTCCAGGGCGACGCCCGCCTCGCCACGCGCCTCCTCGAACTCGCCCTCCGGGCAGGCGCCGACGCGCACACCTCCCACGGGATCCGGCTGCGCCTGGCGCAGGTCGCGTCCCGCTTCGACCCGGCGGCGGCCGAACGCCGACTCACCGCCCTGCTCGAAGCCCACCGCTCCGGGACCCCGCACACCGAACACACCCGGCTGCTCGTCTCACTGCTGTACGCGCAGGGGCGGATCGGCGAGGCCGCGGGACTGGACGCCTCCGGAGCCATCACCGGAGGCGGCTGCGGGGCCGCGTTCGACACCGAGCTCGACACGCCCGGGGCCGTCAGTGAACGGTTGTTGCGGGGGACCCGGCTGGCCGATGCCACCGTCACTCCGCTCGCCCAGGCCGTACGGTCGCTGACCGCCTCCGATCAGCCGGACCGCGCCGTCTCCTGGAGCCGCAAGCTGCTGGAGGAGGCCGAGCGGGCCGGGGCACCCGGCTGGGTCTCGCTCTTCGGCACCCTCCACGCCGAGGCCCTGCTCCGCCTCGGCGACCTCACCGGGGCCCACGCCCACGCCACCGCCGCCCTCCAGGCCCTCCCCGACCGGACGGGCAGCGCCTTCCACTGCGCCCCGACGGCCGTGCTGATCCGGGCCTGCAGTGCCATGGGCCGGTTCACCGAGGCCTCCCGGCTGGCGGACCGCCAGCTGCCACCGCGACTGCCGGCCAGCCTGCACGGGCCGGCGTACCTGCGCGCCCGCGGCCTGCACCGCCTCGCCGTCAACCAGCCCCACGCCGCACTCGCCGACTTCCTCGAAACCGGCCGCATCCTGGCCGACTGGCGCATCGACCGCCCCGCCCACCTCCCCTGGCGCACCGACGCCGCCGAGGCCCTGCTGCACCTCGGCGAGGCCCGGCAGGCGGAGCAGCTCGTCCTCGACCAGCTCGCCCACCCCGACGCGCGACGCCCCTGGGTACGCGGTGTCTCCCTGCGCCTGCGCGCCCTCACCGGCGAACCCCGCCGCCGCACCGCCCTGCTGGGCCAGGCCGTCGAGGAACTGCACCGCTCGGGCGACCGCGTCGAGGCGGCCCGCGCGATGGCGGACCTCGGCCGCGCACTCCAGTCCGAGGGCTCCTCCAAGGGCAACACCATGGTCCGCAACGCCTGGAACCTCGCCAAGGACAGCGAGGCCGTCGCCCTGTGCCGGGAGATCCTCCCGGACGCTCCCCTGACCCCGCCCGTACGCGACCGGGCGCAGGCGGGCGGCCGAACGGCGGCCGGCGGGGCCAGGCTGAGCGGTTCGGAGCAGCGGGTGGCGACGCTGGCGGCGCAGGGGCTGACCAACCGGGAGATCTCCGCGAAGCTCTTCCTGACGGTGAGCACCGTCGAGCAGCACCTGACCCGCGTCTACCGCAAGCTCCGGATCAGCTCGCGCGGGGACCTCCCGATGGACCTGACGCCCGTCGGCCGGACGGCCGTCTGATCCACGGGACAGCCTCTAGTAGGACTGGAGTTCCCACAGGTTGCCCTCGGGGTCGCGGACGTGCGCGCTGCGCAGGGTCGGGCCCCATGCGGGGCGGTCGGCCGGGGCACCCGCCCCGGTGGCGCCCAGGTTCAGGCAGGCGGCGTACGCGGCGTCCACGTCGGGCACGCGGCTGACCAGCACGGTGCGGTCGCCGGGTACCGGGTCGCTGAGCGAGGGCACCGTGGCGGCCATCGCCGTCCGGTCGAACAGCGCGAGCACGCCCTGGCCGTCCACGTCCCAGGAGGCGTACGGGCCTTCGGCGCCGCCGCGCGTGCGGGTCGCACCGATCAGGTCGGGCAGCAGGGAGTCGTAGAAGCGGAAGCTCTCGCCGAAGCGGGCGACGAGCAACCGGGTGTGCAGGGCGTCCATGCCGAGCCTCCGATGTGACGGCCAATTCAGTAGGTCAACACCAATGATGGGTTGGACCCTACAATATGGCCATGCTCGCACCCTCGACGCCCCGACTGACCGCGCTCACCCCCTATTTGCTCTCCACGGTGGGCAAGGAGGCCCGCACCCTCGTCGGCGACCGGCTCGCCGCGCGCGGCCTGCGGCTGTGGGACATGGCCGTGCTCGCCGCCCTGGCCGATCACGGTCCGCAGCCGCAGCGCGATCTCGCCCGGCGGCTCGACCTGCACCCGAGCGATGTGGTCAAGGTCCTGGACGGCCTCGCCCGGCTCGGATACGTGGGCCGGGAGCGGGACACGGCCGACCGGCGGCGCGTCCTGGCGAGCATCAGCGAGCCGGGGCGGGGGATCCTGCGGGAGCTGACCGCGCAGACCGCGGCCGTGGGCGACCACCTGCTGGCCCCGCTCGACGCGGCCGAACGGGCCACCCTGCACGCGCTCCTGCTCCGCGTGCACGCAGCGGCCGCCCGGCCGTAGGGGCTCGGTCAGGCGACGACCGTCCACGTGTCGCTGCCGGCCATGACGCCGGCCAGGTCGCCCTCGCCCTTGCCGTCGACGGCCGCCTGGAGCTGCTCGGCCATCAGCGTGTCGTAGACGGGGCGTTCGACGTCGCGGAAGACCCCGATGGGGGTCCGGTGGAGGGTGTCCGCGTCGGCGAGGCGCGAGAGCGCGAAGGCCGTGGTCGGGGACTTGGCGTGGGCGTCGTGGACGAGGATCGCCGACTCGTTCTCCGGCGTCACGTCCACCACGTCCAGGTCTCCGGTGGCCGGGTTCCGCACCACGCCCTTGTGGCCGTCGGCGCCGAAGCGGATCGGCTGCCCGTGCTCCAGCCGGATCACCGCCTCCTGGGCGGTCTGCTTGTCCTTCAGGACCTCGAAGGCGCCGTCGTTGAAGATGCTGCAGTTCTGGTAGATCTCCACCAGCGCCGTGCCCTGGTGGTCGGCGGCCGCGCGGAGCACCTCGGTGAGGTGCTTGCGGTCGGAGTCGACGGTCCGGGCCACGAAGGTGGCCTC
>NZ_JAINUL010000001.1:3989282-3990333 GCF_020639365.1 Streptomyces flavotricini | reverse complement strand
GCCAGCCCGGTGGCGATGGCGGGGGCGCGGCCGTGGATCGAGTGCATCCCGTAGGTGTTCATGTAGTACGGGAAACGCGAGGAACAGCCGATCCCGGAGATGAAGACGATGTTCTCCTTCGCCAGCCCCAGCTCGGGCATGAAGCCCTGCACGGCCGCCAGCACGGAGTAGTCGCCGCAGCCGGGGCACCAGCGGATCTCCTGGTCGGAGCGGAAGTCCTTCATCGACTGCTTGGCCTCGGCCTTGGGCACGAGGTTGAGGAGTTCACTGGCCACGGTTCGCCTCCTGAATGGCGTCGGCCAGCTGTCCGGCCTTGAACGGCATGCCGTTGATCTGGGTGAAGGAGATGACGTCGACGAGGAAGTCGGCGCGCAGGAGCCGGGCGAGCTGGCCCATGTTCATCTCCGGGACGACCACGCGCTCATAGCGCCGCAGGACCTCGCCGAGGTTCTTCGGGAAGGGGTTGAGATGGCGCAGGTGGGCCTGCGCGATGGCCTCGCCGACCGTGCGGAGCTCGCGGACCGCGGCGGTGATGGGGCCGTAGGTGGAGCCCCAGCCCAGGACGAGGGTGCGGGCGCCGTCCGGGTCGTCGACCTCCAGGTCCGGGACCAACCAGCGCCGTGCCCTGGTGGTCGGCGGCCGCGCGGAGCACCTCGGTGAGGTGCTTGCGGTCGGAGTCGACGGTCCGGGCCACGAAGGTGGCCTCGGCGCCCAGCGCCAGCGACGCCGGGTTGAAGGGGGCGTCGAGCGAGCCCATGGGGGTGGACTTGGTGATCTTGCCGACCTCGCTGGTGGGCGAGTACTGGCCCTTGGTCAGTCCGTAGATCCGGTTGTTGAAGAGCAGGATCTTGAGGTTGACGTTGCGGCGCAGGGCGTGGATCAGGTGGTTCCCGCCGATGGAGAGCGCGTCGCCGTCTCCGGTGACCACCCACACCGACAGGTCGCGGCGCGAGGTGGCCAGCCCGGTGGCGATGGCGGGGGCGCGGCCGTGGATCGAGTGCATCCCGTAGGTGTTCATGTAGTACGGGAAACGCGAGGAACAGCCGATCCC
>NZ_JAINUL010000001.1:3987258-3989182 GCF_020639365.1 Streptomyces flavotricini | reverse complement strand
GCCAGCCCGGTGGCGATGGCGGGGGCGCGGCCGTGGATCGAGTGCATCCCGTAGGTGTTCATGTAGTACGGGAAACGCGAGGAACAGCCGATCCCCGAGACGAAGACGATGTTCTCCTTCGCCAGCCCCAGCTCGGGCATGAAGCCCTGAACGGCCGCCAGCACCGCGTAGTCACCGCACCCGGGGCACCATCGGACCTCCTGGTCCGACTTGAAGTCCTTCATCGACTGCTTGGCCTCGGCCTTCGGCACGAGGGAGAGCAGATGGGGGGCGTCGGTCACCTCAGTCATTGATGGCCTCCTCGAGAACCTTCGCGAGCTGCTCAGCCTTGAACGGCATTCCGTTGACCTGGTTGTACGACTGGGCGTCGACCAGGTACTTCGCCCGGATCAGGGTGGCGAGCTGCCCGAGGTTCATCTCCGGCACCACTACCTTGTCGTAACGCTTCAGGACCTCCCCGAGATTCCTCGGGAACGGGTTGAGGTGGCGCAGATGGGCCTGTGCGACGGGGGTGGCGACATTGCGCAGGCGGCGGACCGCGGCGGTGATGGGGCCGTAGGTGGAGCCCCAGCCCAGGACGAGGGTGCGGGCGCCGTCCGGGTCGTCGACCTCCAGGTCCGGGACCAGCGGACCGCGGCGGTGATGGGGCCGTAGGTGGAGCCCCAGCCCAGGACGAGGGTGCGGGCGCCGTCCGGGTCGTCGACCTCCAGGTCCGGGACCAGGATGCCGTCGATCTTGGCCTGGCGGGTGCGGACCATGAAGTCGTGGTTGGCGGGGTCGTACGAGATGTTGCCGGTGCCGTCCTGCTTCTCGATGCCGCCGATGCGGTGCTCGAGCCCGGGCGTGCCCGGAACCGCCCAGGGGCGGGCCAGCGTCTGCGGGTCGCGCTTGAACGGCCAGAAGACCTCGGTGCCGTCCGCACCGGCACCGGGGCCTCGCCGTTGCGCCCGTACATCGCCTGCAACAGGTCCGCCTGCTCCGTCTTGGTCGGCAGACCGGTGGACGGGCCGCCGCGCTGGATGTCCACGATCAGCAGCGGCAGCTCCAGGGACACGGCCAAGCCGATCGTCTCGGACTTGAGCGCGACGCCGGGCCCGGAGGTGGTGGTCACGCCGAGCGCGCCGCCGAAGGCCGCGCCGAGCGCCGCGCCGATGCCCGCGATCTCGTCCTCGGCCTGGAAGGTCCGCACGCCGAAGTTCTTGTGCTTGCTCAGCTCGTGCAGGATGTCGGAGGCCGGGGTGATCGGGTACGCACCGAGGTACAGCGGCAGGCCCGCCTGCCGGCTCGCCGCGATCAGCCCGTACGACAGGGCCAGGTTCCCGGAGATGTTCCGGTACGTGCCGGCCGGGAAGGCCCGGGTCGCCGGGGCGACCTCGTACGAGACCGCGAAGTCCTCGGTCGTCTCGCCGAAGTTCCAGCCGGCCCGGAAGGCCGCCACGTTCGCCTCGGCGATGTTCGGCTTCTTCGCGAACTTCTGCCGCAGGAACGCCTCCGTACCCTCCGTCGGGCGGTGGTACATCCAGCTCAGCAGACCCAGCGCGAACATGTTCTTGCTGCGCTCGGCCTCCTTGCGGGAGAGCCCGAAGTCCTTCAGCGCCTCGACGGTGAGCGTGGTCAGCGGCACCTGGTGGATGTTGTAGGCGCCCAGCGAGCCGTCTTCCAGCGGCGATGTCTCGTAGCCCACCTTCGCCATCGGGCGCTTGGTGAATTCATCTGTATTGATGATGATCTCGGCGCCGCGCGGAACGTCCCCGATGTTCGCCTTCAGCGCCGCCGGATTCATCGCGACCAGTACGTTCGGGGCGTCGCCCGGCGTCAGGATGTCGTGGTCGGCGAAATGCAGCTGGAACGACGAGACGCCCGGCAGGGTGCCGGCGGGGGCACGGATCTCGGCCGGGAAGTTCGGCAGCGTGGAGAGGTCGTT
>NZ_JAINUL010000001.1:3760215-3987158 GCF_020639365.1 Streptomyces flavotricini | reverse complement strand
CGGTGCTCGAGCCCGGGCGTGCCCGGAACCGCCCAGGGGCGGGCCAGCGTCTGCGGGTCGCGCTTGAACGGCCAGAAGACCTCGGTGCCGTCCGCGAGCTGCTGGTTGGGCCCGGCGGCGAACTGGACCTTCAGGTCGGGAAGGTCGGCGACGTCCGGGATCCGCCACGGCTCGGAGCCGTTCGCGAGGTACCCGTCGGACAGCAGGAACACCGGCGTCCGGTACGTCAGCGCGATACGCGCCGCGTCGATGGCGGCATCGAAGCAGTCGGCGGGCGTCCGCGGGGCCACCACCGGCACCGGGGCCTCGCCGTTGCGCCCGTACATCGCCTGCAACAGGTCCGCCTGCTCCGTCTTGGTCGGCAGACCGGTGGACGGGCCGCCGCGTCGGCGAAATGCAGCTGGAACGACGAGACGCCCGGCAGGGTGCCGGCGGGGGCACGGATCTCGGCCGGGAAGTTCGGCAGCGTGGAGAGGTCGTTCCCGAAGGACGCCGTCTCCGAGGTGAACCTGTCACCGGTGAGCTGCATGCCGTCACCCGAGTCACCCGCGAAACGGATGATCACCCGGTCGAGGCGGCGTACTTCCTTGGGCCCTTCCTTGGACCCCGTCCCGCTCTGGCTGGGGACGGTGTCGGTGATGACGGGCGTGGGCGGATTCACCTGGTACCTCCGAGGATGAGCAGGACAGGGGCCAGCCTCGCGAACCGCGATCGCGTCAGACTCGACCGCCCGTTGAGCGGCCGCACCGGCGCCCGGTCCGCATCCCCACCGGCGCCCGGTCCGCGGCCCCACCGGCGCTCGGTCCCCGGCTCGCTCCCCGGCTCGTTCCCCGGTGCGGCGGACCCGCGGGCGCGTCCAGGGCCGCTTGAGGACGGGTGGAGGACCGGTGCAGGAACGGTCGGGGCGCGACGGAAAAGGCGATCGATTCCGGGCACCCGGTTTTTCACCGTCCCTTTCGACCGGCAGCCCTCACACAATTCGGCCAAGCGGACCTGAACCGGTTTGGTCCGGCGATTTCGGGTGCCGCCCAGCTGACCGCCCCGGCGGCGCGGGCACGTACGGCCTTTTCCGCCGGAATGGGGATGGTATTCCGCCGGAACCACCGGTCCGGGGGCGGCTGCGCTCCCCCTATCTCCGGCCGGGTGCCTTCACCCCTCCGTAGGGGGTCGGTGGAAGCCGCCACCCCAGAGTGCGGCGCCCGCCATGGATCCGGCGGGCGTTCCCCCATAGCTTGAGGTGTCCTCGATCGGCTGGTGCCGACACGTCTCGGATCCGGCAGTGGAGGTGGCCGTGCGCGTCCGACCGACGCCTGGTGTGGTCGCCGCTTCCGTGGACGCGGACGGCTGTCTGGAGCTCCACGCCGCGCACGCGGCAGGACCGGCCGCCGGTTCAGGCGGTGGTGTCGCCCCCGGACCGGGGCGGTTCCGGTGCGGCCCGGTGGGCACCGCGATGTGGATTCTGCTGCGCCGCCACGACGGCGATGCGGGAATCGCGGCCGATGTGCTCGCCGAATTGTGGAACACCGCACCGGAAAACGCGCGGGCCGATCTCGACATATGGGTCGAGGAAATGCGCGACGCCGGTCTGCTGTGCGTACAGCCGGCGCCCTGACGCGGCCCGCCACGCCGTCCTGGCCGGTTTCCGTCCCGATCTCCGCTTCTCCTCGACCTGCTCTGTAGCACGCGGGCTCCATCCTGTCCTGGGTCAGAGGCGGGTGGACCGGTCGGTCGACCGGTGGGCCGACCGGTGGCCGACCGGTCGGGTGGACCGGTCGGGTGGACCTTCAGATCGCGGGGGCGGCTATGACATTGGCGGGCAGGGAAGCCGGAATCGAACTCCTGGAGACGGCACTCGCGGACTGCGTCGCGGGGCGGTCCCGGATCGTTCTGATCGAAGCCGGCACGGGATGCGGAAAGAGTGCGCTCGTCGACCTCGTCGCCGAGCGGGCGGCGACGGCAGGCGCGCTGGTCCTGTACGCGGTCGGCGCGCCCGAGGAGCAGCAGGTGCCGCTCGGCGTACTGCGCCAGCTGGTCAACAGCGAGCAGGTCTTCGCCCTGCCGCGGCCCTCCGAGGGCCCGGGCGCGCCCTCGCGGGTCGAGGCGATGCAGGCGTTCTGCGCGGAGCTGCGCGAACTGAGCCTGGACTGCCCGGTCGTGCTCTGCGTCGACGACGTCCAGTACGCCGACCGCGAGTCGTTGCAGTACGTGCAGTACCTCGCCCGGCACGCGCGTACCGCACCGGTGCTCGTCGTGGTCGCCGGCGCGGCGCACGCCCCGGCGCAGGACCCGGCGTTCACCACCGAGCTGATGCGCCAGCCGCACTTCCGGCGGATGCGGCTGGAGCGGCTGACGGCGGCCGAGGTGGCCCTCGTACGGGGCCGGCGGGAGGGATCCGCGCCTGCCGCCAACGCCGTTGGCGCGCAGGCCGTTGCCGCGCACGCCGTTGACGCGAACGCCGCCGCCGAGGCCGCCGACGCCGCTGAGCTGCACCGGATCAGCGGGGGCAACCCGCTGCTGCTGCGCGCGCTCGTCGAGGAGGCGGCCGGGCGGGAGGCTCCCGAGGCGGCCGCGGCCGGACCCCGCGCCTCCTCGTTCCCCTCCCCCGAGCCCGGCGGGCCGTTCGCCCAGGCCGTCGCGACGTGCCTGCGCCGCAGCGGGCCGGACGCGCTCGCGCTGGCCCGTGCCGCGGCGCTGCTCGGCGAGCAGGCGACCGCCGCCCGGGTCACCCGGCTGGCCGGCCTCGACGCGGCGGCGGCCCGCCGCGGGCTGGCCGCGCTGGAGGCCTCGGGCCTGCTGGAGACCACGGGAGCGCCGGAGACCTCGGGAGCGCCGCAGGGCCCGCCGGAGGGCCTGGCGTTCCGCCACCCCGCCGCGCGCGCCGCGGCCCTCGAGGAGTGCGCTCCGCAGCTGCGGACCGCGTTGCACCGCGACGCCGCCCGGGTGCTGGGCGAGGACCGCGGGCCGGTGCTCGCGGTGGCCGGTCACCTGCTGGCGGCCCGCGCCGAGGGCCGGCCCCTGGACTGCGGTCCGGCGGAGGTCTCCGTACTGCGGGACGCCGCCGAGGAGCTCCTCGTACGGGGCGACGCGCGCGAGGCGGCGCGGCTGCTGGAGCTCGCCGCGCAGGGGCGGGGCGACGAACACGCCGGACGCGGGATCCGGGTACGGCTCGCGCAGATCACGGCGCGTTTCGATCCGGTTGCCGCGGAGCGGCAGTTGGGCGCCCTGCTGGAGGAGGCGCGGGACGGGCTCCTGGACGCCGAGCAGGTGCAGCCGCTGGCCGGGCTGCTGCTCGCACAAGGGCAGGTCGCCGAGGCCGCCGCCCTGCTGCCGGCCGCCGTCGGGGAGCCGGCCGCCTCTCCCCTGGACACGCTGGTGGACACCACGGCCGCGGCGGGCGAGCGGCTGCTGCACTCGGCCCGGCTGACGGACGCCACGGTGGCGCCGCTCTCCCAGGCCGTACGGTCGCTGATCTGCTCGGAGCATCCCGAGCGGGCCGTGCCGTGGAGCCGGAACCTGCTGGAGGAGGCCCGGCGCTGCCAGGCTCCCGGCTGGAGCGCGGTGTTCGCCGCGCTGCACGCCGAGGCGCTGCTGCGGATGGGCGACCTGCGGGGTGCGTACACGCACGCGACGGCGGCGCTTGAGGTCCTGCCGGAGCGCGGCGGAAGCTTCCCGTGCGCGCCGGCGGCGGTGCTGATCCGGGCGTGCACGGCGATGGGCCGCTTCACGGAGGCCTCCCGGCTCGCCGACCGGCAGGTGCCGAAGGGGCTGCTCACCGGCCTGCACGGGCTGGCGTTCCTGCGGGCCCGCGGCTTGTACCGGCTGGCGGTCAATCAGCCGCACGCGGCGCTCGCGGACTTCCTCGAGGCCGGGCGGCTCATGGAGGAGGGCCGGGTGGACCGGCCGGCGTTCCTGCCGTGGCGCACGGACGCGGCGGAGGCGCTGCTGAGGCTGGGCGAGGGGGCGCGGGCCGAGCAGCTCGCCCTCCAGCAGCTCGCCCTGCCCGACGCGCAGCGGCCGTACGTACGGGGCGTCTCGCTCCGCGTCAGGGCGCTGGCCGGCGACCCCAAGCGGCGTGCGGCCGTCCTGGGACAGGCGGTCGAGGCACTGCACCGCTCCGGGGACCGGGTGGAGGCGGCGCGGGCGATGGCGGAGCTGGGCCGGGCGCTGCAGGCGGACGGGTCGGCGGCGAAGGGCAGCGCGATGGTCCGCTCGGCGTGGAACCTGGCGAAGGAGGCGGAGGCCACGGCCCTGTGCCGGGAGATCCTCCCCGACGCCCCCCTGACCACCCCGCCCGCCACCACCACCCGCGACCGCGACCGCGCGCCGTCGGAGGCTCCGGAGACGGCCGCCACGACGGCGAAACTCAGCAGCTCGGAACAGCGGGTGGCCACCCTGGCGGCCCAGGGCCTGACGAACCGCGAGATCTCGGCGAAGCTCTACCTGACGGTCAGCACGGTCGAACAGCACCTGACCCGCGTCTACCGCAAACTCCAGATCACCTCGAGAGGCGACCTCCCCACGGGCCTGGACCCCCTCCCCACCCCAACCCACGCCTGACCGCCCGCTCCCCGGCAGCACCGCGCCGCACTGCCGGGGAGCCCAACCGGGTCAGCAGGCTCGCAAGCCCGGTCGAGCAGCGCGAGCGCACTGGCCAAGTGATCGACGGCTGGTCGTCGGACGGCCCAGGGTGTCGTAAGCGGTGACGGACTTCGTGTACGCCTTGCCGGTGAGACCGCCTTGGTAGCGGATGGCGTCGGTCACGGAACCCTTGCGGACTGCTGCCGTCGGCGTTGCCGTCAGACGGCCACGTACGTGAGGGCGACGGAGTGGGCTTTGGCCGGTGTCCTGTTCGGGTTGGGGTCGGGCATGGCCAGGGGGCCGTACGCTGGCCGGCAAATAGATGATTGATCCCAAGGTCAGTGGTCGTAGGCGGTTAGCGGGCGGATGACCGGTCCGCTGGTCTTGTGGTTGTGCCAGATCGCGGCGGTCAGGGCGAGGAGTCGTTGTAGCACCCGAACGGTGACCCCGGCCGGGGTCCTGCCGCCGTGCCGTTCAAGGTCGAGCTGTCCCTTGAGGGTCTGGTTGACCGACTCGATCAGCTGCCGCAGCGGCTTGAACAGCTCAGCTCCCGTCCGCTCGGGTTCGCCCTTGCGGGCCGGCCGCAATAGCCGGACTCCCAGGTCGGCGAGATGCTGCTCGAAGACGCGGCCGTAGTAGTTCTTGTCCGCCAGCAGCGTCGGTGGCCGTCGGCCGGCGAGCAGGCCCGGTTCGACGTGGAAGATGTCCAGCAGGACTTCGCGTTCCACGGCCTTGGCGCCGGTCAGCGCGAAGGCGATGGGCAGGCCGTGCAGGGTGCAGACCAGATGCAGGCGCAGGCCCCAGAAGAACCGCGAGTGGCTGGCGCAGTACCCGTACTCGGCCCATCCAGCCAGGTCAGAGCGTTTCGCGGTCTCGCGGGACCGTCCGCACTCCACCGGTGTGGAATCCACGATCCACACGTCGTCGCCCCACAGCGCGGTGTCTGTGGCCAGCTCTCGCAGCACCTGCCGGACCAGATTGGCGGCTCGCCGCAGGCGCTTGTTCCAGCCCGGCTGCTGGGGCAGGTACGGGAACAGGTATCGCAGGTGGGTGTGGGCATAGCGCAGCCAACGGGCCTCGGAGACGAAGCCCAGCAGGGCCTGCATCACCGCCAGGGTGACCAGCTCCGCGTCGCTGAGCTTCGGCTCCAGGCCCACCCGAGGCCGCCACGGAGCTAGATGCGGCGAAGCCTTCAAAAGGTCATCGACCCGCACGTACAGTGCAGTTGCGAGGGTGTCTATCTCGGTCGTCACAAACTGAGAGGGGCACCCTCGCGTCCGTGCAGCTACCCCTTGGAATCAATCATCTAGTGCTGTGACCGGGAAGGTTCGCCGGGTTGAGCGGTCAGGCCGCGGAGGGTAGGGGTCTGCCGCCCCAGCGGATGCCTTTCTCGCTGCGGATTCGGCGAAATGCAGCTGGAACGACGAGACGCCCGGCAGGGTGCCGGCGGGGGCACGGATCTCGGCCGGGAAGTTCGGCAGCGTGGAGAGGTCGTTTCCGAAGGACGCCGTCTCGGAGGTGAACCTGTCACCGGTGAGCTGCATGCCGTCACCCGAGTCACCCGCGAAGCGGATGATCACGCGGTCCAGACGGCGTACTTCCTTGCCCCCCGGAGCCGGGGGGGTCCGCTGTTCGCCGACTACGGCACCTTCGGCCCCGTCGGCCTGTTCGGCTGGACTACTGACCTGGCTGGTCACTGAACTGGACCTCCTTCGAGGCGTGGCGTTCCCGTTCCCAAGGTCAACCCTACGTCGGCAGGGCCGGCCTTCCCGGGGGACGCTCGTATTCTGGACCGTCGTCTGCGGCGGTCTGTCGAGAGAATCCCGTGGGATGAAGCGGGTCCACGGGATTCCGAGAGATTCCGAGATGTCGTGCCGTGCAGAAATGGTGCGAGCCCCCAGCGGCCCGGTGCAGTAACGCCACACCTGACAGGGTGTCAGTTGATCAAGGTTTTGATCAATGCCCCCGGTCTTTCGGTCAAGACCGCAGGTAGGTGAGAACGGCCAGAACCCGCCGGTGGTCCCCATCGCTCGGTGACAGCCCGAGCTTCATGAAGATGTTGCTGACGTGCTTCTCCACCGCTCCGTCGCTGACCACGAGCTGCTTGGCCACGGCCGAATTGGTCCGGCCTTCGGCCATCAGGCCCAGCACCTCGCGCTCGCGCGGGGTCAGCCCCGCCAGCACGTCCTGCTTCCGGCTGCGCCCGAGCAGCTGGGCGACCACCTCCGGGTCCAGGGCGGTCCCGCCCCGGGCCACGCGCACGACGGCGTCCAGGAACTCCCGCACGTCGGCCACCCGGTCCTTGAGCAGATACCCCACGCCGGTACTGGAACCGGCCAGCAGTTCGGTGGCGTACTGCTCCTCCACGTACTGCGACAGCACGAGCACGCCTATGCCGGGATGCTCGCGCCGCAGCCGTACGGCGGCCCGCACGCCCTCGTCGGTGTGCGTCGGCGGCATCCGTACGTCCGCCACCACCACGTCCGGCAGCGCGTCCTCGGCGGCCAGCTCCGCCACCGTCTTGATCAGGGCTTCCGCGTCCCCGACGCCGGCCACGACGTCATGCCCCCGGTCGGTCAGCAACCGGGTCAGGCCCTCACGCAGCAGCACCGAATCCTCGGCGATGACCACCCGCACCCTGTCTTCCACGTCCAGCAGCTCCCGCGTCCACGTCGTCCGATGTACCTGACGCAGCCAAGCATCCCAGCCCGAGGGCAGGATGGAGGCGAGTAGGGATCATCGGATGCGGCGTACGCGGGAGCCGGGAACGGGACGGCCGGGAACGGGACGGCCCCGCACGGACCACCGGGAACGGGCCTACCGGGAACGCCAGGGGAGCTCGGCGGTGACGGTGGTGCCGCCGCCGGCCGGGGAATCGAGGACCAGCACCCCGTCCACGGCGTCCAGCCGCTCGGTGAGACCGGCCAGCCCCGTGCCCGAGCCCGTGCTGCTCGCGCCGCCGCGCCCGTCGTCCGCGACCTGGATCAGCAGCCGGTCCCCGGACTTCCACACGTCCACGCTCGCGGTACGGGCTCCGGAGTGCTTGCTGATGTTCTGGAGCAGCTCGGACACCGTGAAGTACGCGATTCCCTCGATGGCGGCCGCGGGCCGCTCCTCCAGGTCCGCCGAGACCCGTACCGGCACCGCGCAGCGGGAGGCGACCGAGGACAGCGCCGCGTCCAGGCCGCGGTCCGTCAGTACGGCCGGGTGGATCCCGCGGGCCAGGTCGCGCAGCTCCTGGAGCGCGATCTTGACCTCTCCGTGTGCCTCGTCCACCATGCGGGCGGCCGCCCGGGGGTCCTCGGTCAGCTTCTCCTTCGCCAGTCCGAGGTCCATGGCCAGGGCCACGAGGCGGGCCTGGGCGCCGTCGTGCAGGTCGCGCTCGATGCGGCGCAGGTCGGCGGCGGCGGTGTCGACGACGACCCCGCGGTCGGACTCCAGCTCGGTGACCCGGTGGTCGAGGCGCGAGGGGCCGAGCAGCCCGGCGACGAGGACCCGGTCGACGGTGGTCAGGGCCCGCACCACCCAGGGCGTGGTCAGGGTGAAGGCCAGCCCGACCAGGCAGGCGAGGGCGATCTCGGCGGGGGAGTCGAGGTAGAAGGTGTAGTCGTCGTTCTGGAAGAGCTGGAGCCCCGGCCAGTCGGTGTACGCCGGGAAGACCCAGAACCAGACCGGGTACAGCAGGAAGGCCCAGCCGTACGCCCAGAACACCAGTGCCAGGGTGAAGGCGAACACGGCCCAGGGGAGGTGGATCACGGCGTACAGCGCGTGCCGCCAGGCGCTGCCGCTCTTGAGCAGGGCACCCATGGCGGCGAGCGGACCCCGCTTCCGGGCCCGGACGGGCGCGGGCTCGGCGATGTCGAGCCCGAGCATGGCCCGCGCCCGGCCCCGCTCGACGCGCCCGAACCCCCGGCACATGGCGAGCACCCCGGCGAGCACCGGGATCCCGAGGAAGGTGACGAGCAGCCCGGCGCCGAGGCTGACGCCGGTGATCGCGAGCGAGAAGTACAGCAGGCTCAGCGGCAGCCCGAGCACCAGATACCCGAACTCCCGCCAGGCCCGTCCCTCAACGGGAGCCCGCAGCACACGCACGAAACCCATCATCCCGACCCGCCCTCCCTGACACTTCCCTCGATCACCCCACCCTCCCGTCCGGGAGCCCCGGAAACCATCGGGCGGGTAGGCGTCCCCATGGTGGGGATAACCCCACCACCCCCCGATCCAGCCCCGCCGGACCCCCGGCCGCCCCCGGCTCCCCGCGGCCCCGCCCGCCGTCGGGAGGCGCCCACACGAACGGGACCCCCGCCCGCACCCACCCCGGACGGGGGTCCCGATCACGGGGGCGGCGGCCCGGTCGCCGGCTCAGCCGCGCCCGCGCCACGGCAGCTCCGCCGTGACCACCGTCCCCCCGCCCGCGGGGGAGTCGACCACGAACACCCCGTCCACGGCCCGCAGCCGCTCCGCCAGCCCGGCCAGGCCCGATCCGCCCGTCACGTCGGCCCCGCCCCGCCCGTCGTCCGAGACCCGGAGCAGCAACCGCCCCGGAGCCGTTCCGGAGTTCCGCCACACCTCCACGCTCGCCCCCCGGGCCCCGGCGTGCTTGCTCACGTTCTGCAGCAGCTCCGACACCGTGAAGTAGGCGATCCCCTCGATGGCGGCCGCGGGCCGCTCCTCCAGGTCCACCGCCACCTTCACCGGCACCACGCACCGCGAGGCCACCGACGACAGCGCCGCGTCCAGCCCCCGGTCCGTCAGGACCGCCGGGTGGATCCCCCGCGCCAGGTCCCGCAGCTCCTGGAGCGCCAGCTTCACTTCCCCGTGCGCCTCGTCGACCATCGCCGCCGCCGCGTCCGGATCCTCCAGCAGCTTCTCCTTCGCCAGGCCCAGCCCCATCGCCAGCGCCACCAGCCGCGCCTGAGCCCCGTCGTGCAGGTCCCGCTCGATGCGCCGCATGTCGGCCGCGGCCGTGTCCACGACCACCCCGCGGTCGGACTCCAGCTCCGCGATCCGCCGCTCCAGCTCGTCCGAGGGCGACAGCAGCCCTCGCACCATCAGCCGGTCCACGTTCGACAGCCACCGCACCACGTACGGCAGCACCGGCCACAGCACCAGCAGCCCCACCAGTGCCACCGTGAACGTCAGCACCCCCCACGGCAGCCGTACCAGCTCGTACAGCACCGTCCGCCAGGCCACCGGGTCCTTCACGCCCGCCCACAGCCAGGGGAAGAACCCGCCTGCCCGCCGCGGCCCCGGCAGCGGAGTCGGCTCCTCCACCCGTACGCCGAGCAGCGCGCGCGCCCGCGCCCGCTCCAGCCGTCCCAGCTGGCGAGACCCGAACAGGCCGAGAGCGAGCAGCGGAAGGCCGATCGCGGTCACGGACAGCCCGCCGGCGGTCGCCACCATGGTCACCGTGTAGACGAAACCGACGAGCGCGAGCGGAAGATTGCCCAGCAGGTGGACGGTCTCTTTCCATGCCACGGCCCCCAGTGCCGGGCGTACGGGCGGGGGCCGGTCGTCGTCGGGACCCGGGTGGGAGACTTGAGTGGGCGCGGTCATGCCGCCCAGCCTGCCAATTCCGGCCCGCCGTTGCCATGGGGCAGCCGGGCCGCTGTAAACGGGGGATAACCCCACCCTGTGTGGGCCAGGCCCTAGACTCCCGTCCGTACCAGATCATCGACAGTGGCCAAGGAGCGAGGAACGGACGTGCCCGACCCAACGGTATCGACCGTAACCGTGCTCGCGGCGGACTATTTCCGGAGTTATTCGGTCGTCGGCCTGCTGGCCGTCCTCGGTGTGCTCTTCGTGGCCGTCGCGTTCGGCGCGGGCCGCCTGCTGAGACCGGTCGTCCCGACCCCTGAGAAGCTGCTGACGTACGAGTGCGGCGTGGACCCCGTCGGCGAGGGCTGGGCGCACACCCAGGTCCGCTACTACGTCTACGCGTTCCTCTACGTCATCTTCGCCGTCGACTCGATCTTCCTCTTCCCGTGGGCGACGGTGTTCGCCGACACCGGCTACGGCGCCACCACGCTCGTGGAGATGTTCATCTTCCTGGGCTTCCTGGCCGTCGGCCTGCTCTACGCGTACAAGAAGGGCGTCCTCGAATGGACGTGACACCGGCCGGGACCTCGGCCGAGCCCCAGCTGCTCCCGGAGCCCAGGCGCCTGGGAGTCCTCTCCCGCCTCGCGCCCGAGCCCATGAAGGTGGTCCTGAACTGGGGCCGCCGCTACAGCCTGTGGGTCTTCAACTTCGGCCTCGCCTGCTGCGCGATCGAGTTCATCGCCGCGTCGATGGCCCGGCACGACTTCATCCGGCTGGGCGTCATCCCGTTCGCGCCGGGCCCGCGCCAGGCGGACCTGATGATCGTCTCGGGCACGGTGACGGACAAGATGGCCCCGGCCGTGAAGCGGCTGTACGAGCAGATGCCGGAGCCGAAGTACGTCATCTCCTTCGGCGCCTGCTCCAACTGCGGCGGGCCGTACTGGGACTCGTACTCGGTGACGAAGGGCGTCGACCAGATCATCCCGGTCGACGTCTACGTCCCCGGCTGCCCGCCGCGCCCGGAGGCACTGCTCCAGGGCATCCTCAAGCTCCAGGAGAAGATCGCCAGGGAGTCGCTGGCGGACCGCTACGCGAGCGACCCCTCGACCGCCCAGCTCACGAGCGGCCTGGTCAAGCCCCCACCGGCCCCGGGAGCGGGCGCGTGAACCTCTACGACTCCCTCCCCGACGCGGTGGCGACGGTCTTCGGCGCGGAGGCGCTGGCCGACCACTCCTACGACGTCCTGACCGTGGACGTCCCCGCCGGAAGCTGGATCCCGTCGCTGGAGATCGCCCGGGACAAGCTGGGCTGCACCTACTTCGACTGGCTGAGCGCGGTGGACGAGCCGGGCACGGGCTTCCGTGTCTGCGCGCACGTCGTATCCCTGGAGAACCACCGGGTACGCCGCCTGCTGCTCCGCACGACGGTCCCGCACTCGGCGCCCTCCCTCCCCTCCGCGGTCGCGATCTACGCGGGCGCGGAATGGCACGAGCGCGAGACGCACGAGATGTTCGGAGTGGTCTTCACGGACCACCCGCACCTGGTCCCCCTCCTTCTCCCGGAGAACTTCGAAGGCCACCCCCTGCGGAAGGACTTCGTCCTGGCCGCGCGGGTCGCGAAGGCCTGGCCGGGAGCCAAGGAGCCGGGCGAGGCACACGACCCCGACGCCCCCAAGCGCCGCCAGATGCTCCCGCCGGGCGTCCCGGACCCCAACGACTGGGGCCCGATGAAGGGCCAGCTCCCGCCGGCCCCCGCCCGCCCCGCCCGCACGGGCCGCACCCCCCGCGCGGCCGCCGCACGGCCCGCACCCCCCGCGCGGCCGCCGCCGGCGCCCCGGCGGCCGAAGCCCCGGCCCGCCCCGCCCGCCGTACCCGCTCGGTCGCCGACGGCTCGGCCGGCCAGGCGGCGCAGCCGGAAGCGTCGGCCGCACCACAGGCCGACGCCCCCGCGCGCAGCACCCCCCCGGCAGCCGAAGGCCAGGCCGTCACGCCGACGCAGCCGGAAGCCGAAGCCCCGCCGCGCCCCGCCCGCCGTACCCGTTCGGCATCGGACGGCTCGGCGAGCCAGGCCGGGACCCCGACGGAGCCGGAGTCCGGGGCCGGCGCCCCGCGCCCCGCCCGCCGTACCCGCTCCGCATCGGACGGCTCGGCGAGCCAGGCAGTACCGCCGGCGGAGCCCGGGACCGAGGGCGCGCAGGCCGACGCCGCCGCGCGTCCGGAGGGACCGGCCATCCGCGGCCGCACGGTGGCGCCGGGCAGGCGCCCCGCCCCCCGCAGCGCGGACGCGCCCTGGCACAACCCCCAGCCCGCCTTCACGGAACCCGGACCGGACCCGGACCCGGCCCCCGCGGCCGACCCGGGCCCGAAGGGCGAGCCGAAGAGCACGCCCGAGGCCGGCCCCCGGCCCGGCGCCGCGCCGGGGCCCGACCCCGAACCCGGCGCCGAGTCCGCTCCCACCGGCACACCCGAATCCGAATCCGACCCCAACGGAGGCGACGCGTGAACGACGTCCTCGACGTCGCGCTGCGACTCATCGTCGTCTTCGCCGTGTTCCTCGTGCTCCCGCTCGTCGTCGGGCAGACCGAGCACAAGGTCATGGCCCACATGCAGGGCCGCCTCGGCCCCATGTACGCCGGCGGCTTCCACGGCTGGGCCCAGCTCGTCGCCGACGGCGTGAAGTTCGCGCAGAAGGAAGACATCGTCCCGGCGGGCGCCGACCGCCGCATCTTCCAGCTCGCCCCCGCCGTCGCCCTCCTCCCGTACCTCCTCGTCCTCGTCGCCGTCCCCATCGGCCCCGGCGAAGGAGCCGTCGGGCAGGTCATCGACGCCGGGCTGTTCTTCGTACTCGCCGTCATGGGCGTCGGCGTCCTCGGCAGCCTCATGGCGGGCTGGGCCTCGGCCAACAAGTTCTCCCTCCTCGGAGGACTGCGCACCGCCGCCCAGCTCCTCGCGTACGAGCTGCCCATGCTGCTCGCCGCCGCCTCCGTCGCGATGGCGGCCGGGACCGTGTCCCTCCCCGGGATCGTCGACGCCTTCCAGTGGTGGTGGCTTCCCTGGCAGATCACCGGCGCGCTCGTCTTCTTCACCGCCGGCCTCGCCGAACTCCAGCGACCCCCCTTCGACATGCCCGTCGCCGACTCCGAGATCATCTTCGGCGCGTACACCGAGTACACCGGCCTGCGCTTCGCGCTGTTCCTGCTCGCCGAGTACGCCGGCATCGTCGTCCTCTGCGCCCTCACCACCGTCCTCTTCCTCGGCGGCTGGCACGGCCCGATCGCCGAGGGCTGGATCTGGACCCTCCTCAAGACGGCGGTCCTCGCCTTCGTCGTGATCTGGCTCCGCGTCAGCTACCCGCGCCTGCGCGAGGACCAGCTCCAGAAGCTCGCCTGGACCATGCTCATCCCGCTCGCGCTCGCACAGATCGCGCTCACCGGCATCGTGAAGGTGGCGATCAGCTGATGCCCATCCCCGGATCCGGCCTCGCCAAGGGCCTCGCCGTCACCCTGCGCACGATGACGAAGCGCGCGCACACCGCCCAGTACCCCGAGGTGCAGCCCGAACTCCCGCCCCGCACCCGCGGGGTCATCGGCCTGTTCGAGGAGAACTGCACGGTCTGCATGCTGTGCGCCCGCGAGTGCCCCGACTGGTGCATCTACATCGACTCCCACAAGGAGACCGTCCCGGCCGCCACCCCCGGCGGCCGCGAGCGCAGCCGCAACGTCCTCGACCGCTTCGCCATCGACTTCTCCCTCTGCATGTACTGCGGCATCTGCATCGAGGTGTGCCCCTTCGACGCCCTCTTCTGGTCGCCGGAGTTCGAGTACGCGGAGACGGACATCCTCGAACTCACCCACGAACGCGACAAGCTGCGCGAGTGGATGTGGACCGTCCCGGCCCCGCCCGCCCTGGACCCGGCCGCGGAGGAGCCCAAGGAGATCGCCGGCGCCCGCAAGGCGGCGGAGAAGGCCGAAGCGGCAGCCGCAGCGGCAGCCGCCGCCGCGGCCGAAGCCGCCGCCCCCCGGGCGCCCGAGACCGACACCCCCACCACCCCGGAGGGAGACGCGTGACCGACCTGATCCCCGCGGCCACCACCCTGGCCGCCGCGGCGACGGGCCACGGGTTCCTCTCGCCGACCGGCGTCGAGATCGCCTTCGTCCTCGTCGGTCTCGCCACCCTCGGCGCGGCCTTCGTCACCGTCACCACCAAGCAGCTCGTGCACGCCGCCCTCTGGCTGGTCGTCGCCCTCGGCGGCATCGCCGTCGAGTACCTGCTGCTGACCGCCGAGTTCATCGCCTGGGTCCAGGTCCTGATCTACCTCGGCTCCGTGGTCGTCCTCCTCCTCTTCGGGCTGATGCTCACCAAGGCCCCCATCGGCCGCTCCCCGGACGCCGACTCGAACAACCGCTGGGTGGCCCTCGGCGTCGCCCTCGTCGCGGCCGCGTCCCTCGTCTGGGTCGTCGTCGACGCCTTCCGCACCACCTGGATCGACCTCGACGGCCCCGCCCAGGGATCCACCAAGGTCTCCGGCGAGATCCTCTTCCAGCACTGGGTACTGCCCTTCGAAGCGCTCTCCGTCCTCCTCCTCGCGGCCCTGATCGGCGCCATCGTGCTCTCCCGCAAGGACACCGCGGCCGGCGGAACCGACGACGACACGAACACGAAGGGGCAGCAGCGCTGATGCACCTCGCCTACCCCGCCGTGCTCGCGGCGCTCCTCTTCTGCACGGGCCTGTACGGAGTGCTCGCCCGCCGCAACGCCATCCTGGTCCTGATGTCCGTCGAGCTGATGCTCAACGCCGTCAACCTCAACCTGGTCGCCTTCGACGTCTGGCTGCGCGACGCCCTGCACGGCGGCCAGGCCCTCACCCTCTTCACCATCGCCATCGCCGCCGCCGAGATCGGCATCGGCCTCGCGATCGTGCTGATGGTGTACCGCAACCGCGGCACCTCGGACGTCGACCGGCTGCGCGACACCGCCGAGGGCCACGAGCCCGCCCCGAACGACCAGACCGCCCCGAACAACCAGAGCGAGGTCACCGCGTGAGCACCACGACCCTCGCGGTCCTCGTCCCGCTCCTGCCCTTCCTCGGCGCGGTGGCGGGACTGCTCCTCGGCCGCCGCGCCCCCGGCTTCGTACGGCCGCTCGCGGTCCTGCCGGCGCTGGCCTCCGCCGTACTGGCCGTACTCGTCGCCGTCCGCCAGGGCGGCGGCCCGCCGATCGTCGCCTCGACCGAGCTGACCCCGACCGGCTCGGTGCCGATCGAGCTCTCGCTCTACCTGGACGGCTTCGCCGCCCTGGTAGCCGTGCTGGTCGGCGTCGTCGCCACCTGCGTACAGCTCTACTCCACGGCGTACCTCCGCGAGGACCCGCGCTACCCCTCGTACGCCGCTCTGGTCTCGCTGTTCACCTCCGCCATGCTGCTCGTCGTCTACTCCGGCGACCTGATGGTGCTGCTGGTCGGCTGGGAGGTCATGGGCATCTGCTCGTACTTCCTCGTCGGCCACTACTGGGAAACCGAGGCGGCCCGATCCGCCTCCCTGAAGGCCTTCCTCGTCACCAAGCTGGGCGACGTCCCCTTCCTGATCGGCCTGTTCGCGCTCGCCACCGACGCCGGCTCCTTCGAGATCCCCAAGATCCTGGGCACCGTCGCCGCGGGCGGCCTCGACCACCCCACGCTGATCGCGCTCCTCCTGCTCGCCGGAGTCGCGGGCAAGTCCGCGCAGTTCCCGCTGCACACCTGGCTCCCCGACGCCATGGCGGGCCCCACCCCGGTCTCCGCGCTGATCCACGCCGCCACGATGGTCGCCGCCGGCGTCTACTTCGTCGCCCGCCTCCTCCCGGTCTTCGCGGCCTCACAGGCCGCACTGGTGGTCATGGCCGTCATGGCGGCCGTCACGATGGTCGGCTCCGGCCTCGCCGCCCTCGCCCAGGACGACATCAAGCGCGTCCTCGCCTACTCCACGATCGGCCAGCTCGGCTACATGACCGGGGCCCTGGCCGTCGGCGACCGCGGCGCCGCCGTCTTCCACCTCCTGTCCCACGGCGCCTTCAAGGCGCTCCTGTTCCTCGGCGCGGGCGTCATCATCCACGCCGCCGGCACGAACTCCCTGGCCGCCATGTCACGGATGGACGGCCTGGCCAAGCGCATCCCCGACGCCTTCTGGACGATGACGATCGCGCTGCTCGCGCTCGCGGCGGTCCCGCCCTTCGCCGGCTTCTTCTCCAAGGAAGCCGTCCTCGTCGCCGCCGAGCACGCCGCCGGCGGGCACTCGGAATTCGCCCCCAGCGCCGCCGGGTGGATCGTGCTCGTCTCCGGCGTGCTGACCGCCCTGCTCACCGCCGCCTACGCCACCCGGCTGTGGCTGATGGCCTTCCGCGGCCGGGGCCCCGCCGCCCCCGACCACGGCAAGGAGCCCGTCGCCATGACCGGCGTGCTGTGGGTGCTCGCGATCCCGTCCATCGGGCTCGGCCTCGCCGCCGGCCCGATCGCCGACTGGTTCGACGGCAACGGACTCACCCCGACGCCGGTCACCTCCGTCCTCGGCACCGGAGCCGCCGCCGTCGGCGCGGTCCTGACGTACGCCCTGTGGCAGCGGGCCACCGCGAGGGCCGCCACGGCTCCGGCCGCGGCCGCCCCCGCCCCCGACGCGGCCGAGCAGCCCGCCGCCGTGGCCGCCGGAGTGTCCGCAGCCACCGCGGCCGCCGAATCCGCGGCCGAGGCACCCGAGGTCGCGGAGGTCACCCACGAGCACCCCGCCGTCCCGGCGGGTCCCGCCGCCGACCCCGGCCGGGCACTGCTCGGCCCCCTGCACCGCCACGCGGCCGACGGCTTCCACCTCGACGCCGTCTACGACCGGCTGTTCGTCCGCCCCGTCCGCGCCGCCGCGAGCCTGGTGCGCTTCCTCGACCGCGAGGTCGTGGACACGTACGTCAGCGGCGCCGCAGCCGGCCCCCGGCTGCTCGGAAGCCTCGTACGCCGGGCCCAGACCGGCAACGTACAGAGCTACCTGAGCGCCCTGCTCGCCGGCGCCGTGGTCCTGGCGATCGCCACCGCCGTCCTCGCCAACGTCAACGCCGGATCGTGAGCCGTGAGTCAGCCGTGATTGATATCAGCCCGTCCGTGATGCAGTTCCTTCTGGCGTTCGTCGTGGCCGCACCGCTCCTCGGCGCCGTCGCCGCCCTCCTGCCCGCACCGCCCGGACTCAAGGGCAAGAGCCCCGAACAGGCCGTGCTGCGCCACGGCGTGACCGTGACCGGCGTGATCCTCGCCGCGGCCGTCGCCCTCGCCCTGGGCTTCGACCACGACGCCCCGGCCCGCTTCCAGGCGACCACGGACATCAGCTGGATCCCGGCGCTGGACGTCCGGATCCACCTCGGCGTCGACGGCATCTCGCTCCCCCTCCTCCTGATGACCGCGCTGCTGTTCTTCCTCTGCGCGCTCTACAGCTACTTCAAGTTCCCCGAAGGACCCTCCCCGAAGGCCTTCGTCGCGCTGCTCCTCGTCCTCGAGTCCGGCACCCTCGCGACCTTCGCCGTGCTCGACCTGCTGCTGTTCTTCCTCGCCTTCGAGACGGTCCTCATCCCGATGTACTTCCTCATCGCCCGCTGGGGCGGTGCTCAGCGGCAGGCCGCCGCCTGGAAGTTCATCCTCTACACGCTCCTCGGATCCGTGGTCATGCTCCTCGGACTGCTGCTGATCGGACTGAACAGCGGCACCTTCGACATGGTGGCACTCGCCTCCGACAACGGCCGCGAACTGACCCACACCACCCAGCTCCTGGCCGTCCTCGCCATCGGCATCGGCCTCGCCGTGAAGACCCCGATGTGGCCGCTGCACAGCTGGCTGCCCGACGCCCACACGGCCGCCCCCACCGTCGGCTCCGTCCTGCTGGCCGGCGTCCTGCTCAAGATGGGCACCTACGGCTTCGTCCGCATCCTGCTCCCCGTCACCCCCGACGGCATGGCGACGTTCGCCCCCTACCTGGGCGCCTTCGCCGCCGTCGGCATCGTCTACGGGTCGCTCGCCTGCCTCTCGCTCGCCCGCAAGGGCAACAAGGGCGACCTCAAGCGCCTCATCGCGTACTCGTCCGTCGGCCACATGGGCTTCGTCCTCCTCGGCATCGCCTCCATGACCCCCACCGGCGTCAACGGCGCGCTGTTCGCGAACATCGCCCACGGCCTGATCACCGGCCTCCTCTTCTTCCTCGTCGGCGCCCTCAAGGACCGCTACGGCACCGCCGACCTCGACACCCTCGCCGGAGCCACCGGCGCCGCCCTCTACGGCCGCGCCCCCCGCCTCGGCGCCTTCCTCGCCTTCGCCGCCGTCGCCTCGCTCGGCCTGCCCGGCCTCGCCGGTTTCTGGGGCGAGATGCTGGCCCTGTTCGGCGCGTTCGAGCCGGCGCGGGGCCTCTCCCGGCCCGCCTTCCTCACGTACATGGCCTTCGGCGCGTTCGGCACCCTGCTCACCGCCGCCTACCTGCTGATCGTGGTACGGCGCGTCTGCATGGGCGACCCTGCGGCCCGGCCGGAGCACCCGTCGGGCGGCGCCGCGCTCGAACTCGCCGACATCCAGCGCCACGAGTTCGCCGCCTGGACCCCGCTCGTGGCCCTCACCGTCCTCGCCGGCCTGTGGCCCGCCGTCCTCCTCGGCCTCACCGACCCGGCCGTCCAGAAGCTCCTCGCAGGAGGCAACGCATGACGGCCCTGACGGCCTCCGTTCTGTCCGCTCCCTCGGCGGCCCCGGCCGCCGACGCCGCGAGCCGCGTCCAGAGCGTCGACTGGCTCGCGATCACCCCCGTGGTCCTCACCGCCGCCGTCGCGCTGGTCGTCCTGGTCGCCGACCTCTTCGTACCGCAGCGGCGCAAGCCCCTGCTCGGCTGGCTCTCCGTCGCCGGCCTCGCCGCCGCGACCGCCGGCCTGGTGCCGCTGCGCGCCGGCGACCGCGCCACCTTCTGCCTCACCACCGACCCCGGTGCGTGCAGTTACACCGCCGACCACTTCGCGCTCGTCATCCAGTTCCTGGTACTGGCCGGCGCCCTGGTCACCGCCCTGCTGTCGGTCACCACCGTCCGCGAGGCGCGCATGCCGGCCGGCGAGTACTGGTTCCTGCTGCTGTCCTCCGCCGCCGGCGCCGCGCTGCTGCCCGCCTCCCGCGACCTCGCCACCCTGATCGTCGCCCTCGAAGTCGCCTCGCTGCCCGCGTTCGCCCTCGTCGGCATGCGCCGCGGCGACCGCCTCTCCTCCGAGGCCGCCCTCAAGTTCTTCCTGTCCTCCGTCACCGCCACCGCCGTGTCGCTGATGGGCGTCAGCTTCGTCTACGCCGCCACCGGCACCCTGCACCTCACGCAGGTCGCCGAGCGGCTCGAAGACGTCCCCGGGCAGCTCGACACCCTCGCCATGGCCGGCGTCGCGCTCACCCTCGTCGGCTTCGCCTTCAAGACCGCCGCCGTCCCCTTCCACTTCTGGGTCCCGGACACCTACGTCGGCGCGCCGCTGCCCATCGCGGGCTACCTCTCCGTGATCGGCAAGGCCGTCGGCTTCACCGGCCTCATCCTCGTCACGGTGATCGCCTTTCCCGCCTACTCCGACATCTGGGGCCCGGCCCTCGCCGTCCTCGCCGCGCTCACCATGACGCTCGGCAACGCCGCCGCCGTGCGCCAGAGCGCGGACCGGCCGAACAGCGCCGTCCGGCTGCTCGCCTGGTCCTCCGTCGGCCAGGCCGGCTACCTGCTCGTCCCGATCGCCGCCGCCGCGTACTCCGACCGCGACCAGATCGGCTCCACCGTCGCCTACGCCCTCATGTACGCCGTCGTGAACCTCGGCGCCTTCGCCGTGGCCGCCCTGGTCGCCCGTACGAAGCCGCAGAACCGGATCAGCGACTACCGCGGCCTCTACGCGGAGCGCCCGGCCGCCGCCCTCGCGCTGGCCTTCTTCCTGCTCTGCCTGGCCGGCCTGCCGCCGGGCCTCATCGGCCTCTTCGCCAAGGTCACCGTCTTCCGCGCCGCCGTCGACGCGGGCCTGGGCTGGCTGGCCGTGGTCATGGCGGTCAACGTCGTCATCGCCCTGTACTACTACCTGCGCTGGACGGCGCTGCTCTTCCGCGCCCCGCAGGCCCCCGCCGAAGGCGCCCGTACGAAGGCCCCGTGGCCGGTCACCGCCGCCATCGCGGTCACCGCCGTCATCGCCGTGGTGCTGTCGGCCGCCCCGCAGCTGGTCCTGCGCTTCGCGTCGGGCGGGCTGTTCCCGCAGTAGCCCGCGGCACCCGCGGGCCCGTACGCGGGCCCGCACGGCGGCAAACCCGTACGCCGTGACCCGTACGGCCCAACGCCCGCCGCGTCCCCGCCACCCCGGGCTCCCGGGCGGCGGGCCCGCCGTGCCCGGGGAACCAGACGCCCTCACCTCGCGTTGAGCCAGGAGGGAGGGTCCACTGGACCGTAGACCCTCAGATCCAGGACGGGGCTCCCCTGCCGCACCATTTGGAGGGCGTACCGTGCACCGCCGGCACAACGGGCTGAAGACCGCCGTACTCCTCGGCGGGCTGTCCGCTCTCATCATCGTCATCGGAAGCTTCTTCGGGCGGGGCGGCCTGATCATCGCCGTCCTCGTCGCCCTGGGGACGAACGCGTACGCGTACTGGAACAGCGACAAGCTGGCTCTACGCGCGATGCGCGCCCGCCCCGTCAGCGAGTTCGAGGCCCCGCAGCTCTACCGCATGGTGCGCGAGCTCTCCACGTCCGCACGCCAGCCCATGCCCCGGCTCTACATCTCGCCGACCGAGGCGCCGAACGCGTTCGCCACCGGCCGCAATCCGCGCAACGCCGCGGTCTGCTGCACCGAGGGCATCCTGCGCATCCTCGACGAGCGCGAGCTGCGCGGAGTGATCGGCCACGAGCTGAGCCACGTCTACAACCGCGACATCCTGATCTCCTCCGTCGCCGGAGCGCTCGCCTCCGTCATCATGTTCCTGGTGAATTTCGCCTGGCTGATCCCGATCGGCCGGTCCAATGACGACGAAGGGCCCGGCATCCTCGGCATGCTGCTGATCATGATCCTGGGCCCGCTGGCCGCCTCCGTGATCCAGCTGGCCATCAGCCGCTCGCGCGAGTACGAGGCGGACGCGTCCGGGGCCCAGCTCACCGGCGACCCGCTCGCCCTGGCCAGCGCCCTGCGCAAGCTGGACGCCGGCGTCAAGCAGCTCCCGCTGCCCCCCGAGCCCAGGCTGGAGACGGCGAGCCACATGATGATCGCCAACCCGTTCCGCCCGGGTCAGGGCCTTTCTAAAATGTTCTCGACGCACCCCCCGATGGCCGAGCGGATCGCCCGGCTCGAACAGATGGCAGGACGTAGCCGATGAAGACCATCCTCAACATCATTTGGCTCGTACTCAGCGGCGTCTGGCTGTTCCTGGGCTACTGCCTCGCGGGCGTGATCCTCTGCATCACGATCATCGGCATCCCGTTCGGCATCGCGGCCTTCCGCATCGCCCTGTACGCCCTCTGGCCCTTCGGCTACACCACCGTCGAGCGCCATGACGCGGGCGCCGGCTCGTGCGTCGGCAACGTGCTCTGGCTGGTCCTCGCGGGCTGGTGGCTGGCCCTCGGCCACATCGTCACCGGCATCGCCCTGTGCGTGACGATCATCGGCATCCCGTTCGGCATCGCCAACTTCAAGATGGTCCCGCTGTCCCTGCTCCCGCTGGGCCGTGAGATCGTCCCGACCGACGCGCCGTTCGCGTCCCGGTAGTGCCGCCCGTCAGCTCGGCCACGGCCCTCTCGGTCATCGTGCCGATGTACAACGAGGAAGAGGCCCTCCCCGCCCTGGTGAGCCGCCTGCGCCCGGTGCTCGACGGCACCGGAGTCCTCTACGAGGTCCTCGCCGTCGACGACGGAAGCACCGACCGGACCGCCGAACTCCTCGAGAAGTTCCGTACGGACTGGCCCGAGCTCCGCATCGTCCGGCTGCGCGGCAACTCCGGCCACCAAGCCGCCCTGCGCGCCGGACTGCACAGCTCCTACGGGGCGTACGTGGCCAGCATCGACGCCGACCTCCAGGATCCGCCGGAGAAGATCCCGGAGATGCTGGACCTGGCCCGGTCCGAGAACCTCGACATCGTCTACGGCGTCCGCTCGGACCGCAGCACCGACACCGGCTTCAAGCGCCGCAGCGCCGGTGCCTACTACTGGCTGATGCGCCGCATGGTCGGCAAGCAGGTGCCCGCGCAGGCCGGGGACTTCCGGCTGCTCAGCCGCGAGGCGGTGGAGGCCCTCAAATCCCTGCCGGACCAGCACCAGGTCTACCGGCTGCTGGTGCCGTGGCTCGGTTTCCCGAGCGGGCAGGTGACGTACCGGCGGGGCGAGCGGGTGGCGGGCGAGACCAAGTACCCGCTGAGCAAGATGATCCGCCTCGCCGTGGACGGCATCACCAACTTCTCGGCCGCGCCGCTGCGGCTGGCGACCTGGCTCGGCGTCATCAGCTTCGTCACCTGCTTCGTGATGATCGCCTGGACGCTGGTGGTCTTCCTGCTCGGCAAGACCGTGCCCGGCTGGAGCTCGCTGTTCGTCGCCATGCTGTTCCTGGGCGGTGTGCAGCTGATCTGCGTGGGGCTGCTCGGCGAGTACATCGGCCGGATCTACACCGCCGTGCAGCGCCGGCCCACCTACTTCATCGGCTACGACTCGGCGCGCGGAGAAGCGGGCGAGAGCGCGGGGAAGAAAGGGAACTGACGACGACTGCCGGGTATTGCCGCAGGTCAGAGCCGATGTCAGTGGTGTGGGTCACGATGAACGCATGAACGGGACCGAGCAGTTGCTGGAGCGGGTCGCCCAACACGTAAGCGGCTTCGGGCCCGAGGTCGCCTCCCTGGCGCCCGGGCGCCCACCGGCCCCCGTGGACCAAGCGGCGGTGCGTCGGGCCGAGGACGTGCTCGGCTTCGCCCTGCCCCCGCTCCTGGCCGGTCTCTACACGCGGATCGCGGACGGCGGGTTCGGCCCGGAGTACGGACTGCTCCCGCCGGAGACCGCCGTCAAGCAGTACACCGCGATACGCTCCTCGGACTGGGGCTGGCCCGAGGGCGTCCTGCCGACAACCGACTACGGCTGCGCCGTGCTCGGATCCGTCGACTGCCGATCCGAGACCGCCCAGGTCCTGCTGTTCGAGCCGAATCCGGGTGATCCCGACCTCGCCTGGTACACCGACTCGCCCACCCTCGCCGACTGGCCGCGCGGCTGGCTCGACGGCACCGCCTGGTTCTGCGACGACGCGGAGGACGCGGGACTGGAGATGGGTCTGTGGCCGGAGTTCAGATCGCGGCTCTGAGCCTGCCGCGCACCGCGTAGAGGGCGGCGCCCACGGCCAGTACCGCCGCCCCCGTGACCGCCGACGCGGCCGGCAGTGCGCAGGCCAGTACGACACAGCCGGACAGCCCGACCGCTGCCACGGCCCGGCCCTTGAGACCTGAATCGAGAGTCCACGCGGAAGCGTTCGCGATCGCGTAGTAGGCCAGCACCCCGAAGGACGAGAAACCGATCGCGCCCCGCAGATCGGTGGTCGCCGCGAGCACCGCGACCACCGCCCCCACGGCGAGCTCCGCATGGTGCGGCACCTGATGCCGGGGATGCACGGCGGCCAGCGTGCGGGGGAGATGGCCGTCCCGGGCCATCGCCAGGGTGGTCCGCGACACCCCGAGCACCAGGGCCAGCAGCGAGCCCAGCGCCGCCAGGGCCGCCCCGACCCGGACCACGGGGGTCAGTCCGGGCAGGCCGGCCGCCCGTACCGCGTCGGCCAGCGGGGCCGGCGAAGCCGCCAGCGCCCCGGCGCCCAGCACCGACAGCACCGCCACCGCCACCGCGGCGTACACGAGCAGAGCGATCCCCAGGGCGAGCGGCACCGCCCGCGGGATCGTGCGCCGCGGATCGCGCACCTCCTCGCCCAGGGTGGTGATGCGGGCGTACCCCGCGAATGCGAAGAACAGCAGCCCGGCCGCCTGCAGCAGCCCGCCGACTCCGCCGCCGGCCAGGCCGCCGAGCCGTCCGGCGTCCGCCGCGCCGGAGGTCAGACACCCCACCACGACCGCGGCCAGCACGGCCAGCACCGCCGCCACGATCACCCGGGCTATCCGGGCAGACTTCTGGACGCCGCCGTAGCCCGCGGCGGTCAGCGCCACCACCGCGGCGACGGCCACGGCACGCTGGTGCCCGGGCCAGACGTACGCCCCCACGGTGAGCGCCATCGCCGCGCAGGAGGCGGTCTTGCCGATGACGAAGCCCCAGCCGGCCAGGTATCCCCAGAACGGGCCGAGCCGCTCGCGCCCGTACACGTAGGTCCCGCCGGAGGCCGGATGGCGGGCGGCCAGCCGCGCCGAGGAGTGGGCGTTGCAGTAGGCGATCAGGGCCGCCACCGCCAAGGCCGCGAGGAGCGCGCCCCCCGCGGGCCCCGCCGCGCCCGCCGCCGGGGCGAGCGCGGCGAAGATGCCCGCTCCGACCATGGCGCCGAGCCCGACGACGACGGCGTCGAACACCCCCAGCGTGCGCTTCAACTCGTTGTCCACGGAGCGGAGGGTAACCCCCCTAGATGACGCCTTCCCGACCGGCCAGTGGCGTCCGGTTCCGTTCCCAGCCGTGGAGGGCCGTCAGACAGGCGTGGTCGAGGTGGCGCAGCCCGCTCAGGTCGAGGCGTACGGGGTGCCCGGCCGGCAGCGCGTCCAGCTCGTCGAGCAGCTTCGGCAGCCGAAGGAAGCTGGCGCTCCCCAGGACCTGGACGTGCAGCTCCCCGCCCTCCCACACCTCCTCGATGTGCACGTGGGAGGTCTCCCAGGCCGCCTTGACCACGGCGAGCCCCAGTCCGATCAGCACGCCCTCGAAGAGGTTCGTGGCCACGACGGCCCCGGCCGTCGCCACCAGCACCACCGCCTCGCCCCGGTGCGAGCGCCACAGGCCGGCGACCGCCCGGGCCGGCAGCAGTTTCCATCCGGCGTGCAGCAGCACCCCGGCCAGCGCGGCGAGCGGGACGATCCGGAGCAGCTGGGGGAGTGCGACGGCGAACAGCAGCAGCCAGCCCCCGTGCATGATCCGTGAGGCCCGGGTACGGGCCCCGGCCTCCACGTTGGCCGCGCTGCGCACGATCACGGCGGTCATCGGCAGCGCGCCGAGCAGTCCGCAGACGGTGTTGCCGACGCCCTGCGCCACGAGCTCCTGGTCGTAGTGGGTCCGCGGCCCGTCGTGCATCCGGTCGACGGCGGCCGCGCTGAACAGGGTCTCGGCGGAGGCGATCAGCGCCAGGGCGATCACGGTGCCGAGCGCCCCGGCGGAGGCCAGCATCCCGAAGTCGGCCCAGCCGGGCGGGGCGACGGCCCCCAGGACGCCGGTCACGGTCACCTTCTCGACGGGCAGCCTCAGCATCACCGACACGGCTGTGGCGGCCGCCACCCCGACCAGCGCACCCGGCACGAGCCGCAGCCGGTCCGGCATCCGGCGCCAGCCCACGAGGACGGCGATGGTCCCGGCCCCCAGTGCCACGGCGGCCCAGTCGGCCTCCGCGGCGAGCGCCGGCACCGCGGCGAGCTTCTCCAGGGTCGCGCCGGGAGCCGGTACGCCGCCCAGGGCGTACAACTGCCCCGCGATCAGCACGAGCCCGATCCCGGCGAGCATCCCGTGCACGACGGCGACGGAGATCGCCCGGAACCACCGCCCCAGCCGCAGCGCTCCCATGCACAGCTGCAGCACCCCGGCGGCCAGCACCAGGACCCCGAGCGCGCGGGCCCCGTGCGTGTGCACCGCCTCGTAGACGAGCACCGTGAGCCCGGCGGCCGGCCCGCTCACCTGGAGCGAGCTCCCCCGGAACCACCCGGTGACCAGCCCGCCCACCACCCCGGTCACGATCCCCAGCTCCGCGGGCACGCCGGAGGCGACGGCCACCCCCACGCACAGCGGCAGGGCGACGAGCGCGACCACGACGGACGCCCCGAAGTCTTCGCGAAACGTTCCGACTGCAGGCATCCGTGACCCTCCCCTGTCCCGCGGCGATGAATACCGCCAGGTTGGCGGGTGCGCGCACGGTTGCCCAAGTGCTCATTGGGGGCCAGTGAGGCGCACGCGCCGCGCACGCCGGGCTCATGATCCTCACGCCCCCGAGGACGGCCGCCGGCCCCGGAAAGCGCCGCGGCCCGGCGGTCCCAGAAGGACCGCCGGGCCGCCGGAGGGCAGGGGGGAGACCGCGATCAGCGGTAGTTCACGAACTGGATCGCGAAGTCGAGGTCCTTGCCCTTGAGGAGGGCCTGGATGGCCTGCAGGTCGTCGCGGCTCTTGGAGCTGACGCGCAGCTCCTCGCCCTGGACCTGGGCCTTGACGCCCTTGGGACCCTCGTCCCGGATGATCTTCGCGACCTTCTTGGCGTTCTCCTGGGAGATGCCCTCCTCGATCGAGGCGAAGATCTTGTACTCCTTGCCGGACAGCTGCGGCTCGCCGGCGTCGAGCGCCTTCAGCGAGATGCCGCGCTTGACCAGCTTGGTCTCGAACACGTCGAGGACGGCCTTGACGCGCTCCTCGGAGTTCGCCTCCATCAGGATCTTCTCGCCGGACCAGGCGATGGTGGCGCCGGTGCCCTTGAAGTCGTAGCGCTGCGAGAGTTCCTTGGCGGCCTGGTTGAGGGCGTTGTCGACCTCCTGCCGCTCGACCTTCGAGACGATGTCGAAACTGGAGTCGGCCATGTGCTGTGGCTCCTTGAAGTCGGCTGTCATTGCCCCGGAGGGCGCGGCCGGACATGCCCGGACCGCTCGGCAAGCCTAGCCACCACGCCCGCCCCGGGTGCTGATCAATCCGGTGGCGAAGCACCCCCGAGCATCAGGTATCGTTTACGTCGTTGCCAGGGAGCACCGCCGAGAGGCGGAAAAATGGCAGCGATCATGGCGGTGTGCCCGAGTGGCCAAAGGGAGCAGACTGTAAATCTGCCGGCTCAGCCTACCCAGGTTCGAACCCTGGCGCCGCCACGCGAGTGAGACCCCCGTTACTGCGGAAGCGCAGTGGCGGGGGTTTTCTCGTACGGGCGCCGCACCGTCCGTATCGTCGGCGTCGCGTGTTCGTTCTCCGGACGTGAACTTCATTTCTGACACGCGCGGGAAGGTCGGCGGCGGCGTGCTCCTCGCCCTCCTCGGAGCCGGGATCCCGGCCCTCGTCGGCGCCGCACTGCACAGCCACGTGGGCCAGCCCTACCAGGAAACCACCCTCTACTTCGGCACCGAGCGCCCCGGCGGCCGGGCTCCCGTCGCGGAGCGGGAGTTCATGGGCTTCCTGGACCGGGAGATCACCCCCGCCTTCCCCGAAGGACTCACCCTCCTGGACGGGCACGGCCAGTGGCAGCGCGCCGGCGAGGTCATCCGCGAGACCTCGTACGAGGTGGTGCTCCTCTACCCCGAGAAGGAGGCCGAGGAGCGCAGCACGCGCATCGAACGGATCCGGCAGGCCTACGAGGACCAGTACCAGCAGGACTCCGTCGGCCGCTCCGACGACAAGGTGACCGCCGAGTTCTGAGCCTCAGTTGCCCGCGACGGCCTTGACGGCCACCTCGATCGGGATCGATCCGTCGACCAGCTCCAGCGTCAGGCCGGCCGTCGCCGGGGTCTCGACCAGCTCCGCCAGCACGGCCGCCACGTCGTCGCGCGGCACCGCCCCGCGGCCCGTCCGCGCCTCCAGACGCACCTGCCCGCTCCCGGGGTCGTCGGTCAGCGACCCGGGCCGCAGGACCGTCCACTCCAGGCCCAGCCGCGTCCGTACGTGGTCGTCCGCCTCGCCCTTCGCCCGCAGGTAGAAGTCGAAGACGTCGTCGCCCTCGTGGTGCGCGTCCGCGCCCATCGAAGAGACCATCAGGAAGCGCCGTACCCGCGCCCGTTCGGCCGCGTCCGAGAACAGCACCGCCGCGCCCCGGTCCACGCTGTCCTTGCGCGCCACACCGCTGCCGGGGCCCGCGCCGGCCGCGAACACCGCGACGTCCGCGCCCTGCAGAATGCCCGCCACGTGCTCGACCGAAGCCGACTCCAGGTCGCAGAGCACCGGTTCGGCGCCCGCCTGGCGCAGGTCGTCGCCCTGCGCCGGATCGCGGATGATGCCCGCGACCTCGTACCCGCGCGCGGCGAGCAGCCGCTCCAGCCGCAGCGCGATCTGACCGTGTCCACCCGCGATGACGATGCGCATGCCCCGACCGTACGACGAGCGGGGCGCCCCCGCCCGCGAAAGTGTCCGCCGCCAGGCCGCGGACACTCAGGGCCCGGGCTCCACGCGGCCCTGCCGGGGCAGGTCCAGGGCCACCGCGACCGCCGAGTCGCAGTACTCCCGTACGGCACTCGTCCGGGCTACCACCCGACCCCGGTGGACCACGATCCGGCTGTACGCCAGGGACAGCACGCCCGCGATCCGGTCCCCCCGTACGGCCAGCAGCTCGGCCGGGAACCCGGCCTCCACCCGGACCTCCGGCAGGCCCATCGCCTCCCGGGCGGCGCCGCTCACGGAGGCGTAGGCCTCCGGTGCCCGCAGCCCGCCCTGGGAGGCCAGCAGGAAGGCGGCCTCCAGCGGGTCGCCGCGGCCGACCGGGTTACCGGCGTCCCGCAGCGCCCCGCTGCCGGCCGCGACCCGGACCCCGGCGGCGCGCAGCAGCCGTACGGGCGCGGTGCGCAGGCCGCGCCGCTCCAGGGCCGCGCAGTCGCCCTGGGGCAGGCAGGTCACCCGTACGCCGGCCGCGGCCAGCTGGTCGGCGGCCCGGTGCGCCACGTCCAGCGGGAGCCGTGACAGGCCCCCGCAGGGGCCGATCGTCACCCCCGGGCGCAGTCCGCCGGCCATCGCGGCGAGCCGGGCGAGGCGGCCGGGGTCGTCACCGTCCGTGTGCAGGTCCACGGGGCAGCCGTGCTCGGCGGCGAGTTCCAGCACGGCTTCGAGGAAGCCCGTCGGGTCGGGGTCCAGGTCCGGGCAGCCGCCGATGACGGCGGCGCCCATCTTGACGGCGTCCCGCAGCATGGCGAACCCGTCGGCGCCGGCCACCCCGGTGAGCAGGCGGGGCACGGCGACGGTGGTCAGGTCGGTGAGCCCGCGCAGCGAGCGGCGGGCCTGGAGCACGGCCTCCATGGGGCCCAGGCCGTGCACGTCGCCGATCCGGACGTGGGAGCGCACGGCCGTGGCCCCGTGCCCGAGCTGGAGCAGGGCGGCCTCGGTGGCCCGGCGCTGCACCTCGTCGGGGGCGTACGAGACGGGGCCCTCGCCGTCGGCGGTCAGGGCGGTGTCCCCGTGGGCGTGCGGCTCGGCGGGGGCGGGGAGCAGCAGGTAGCCGGTGAGGTCGACCCGGGCGAGCGCGGGTGAGGGCAGGCTGCCCGCGGTGCCGACGGCCTGGATCCGGCCGCCGCCGAGCCGGACGTCGACCGTACGGCCGTCCGTGAGGCGGGCTCCGGTGAGCAGGAGGGTGGTGGACTCGGCGGCGGGCGCGTTCGCGTTGCCGGACGGGCGCTGGGGGCCTTGGCCGCCGCCCTCACCACGGCCGCCCGGCGGGAAGGGGGACGGCTGCTGCGGCTGGCTGTCGGACATCGCGCTCCTGCGGTGGCTCGGGCGGTTCCTGGACCGAGTGGCCGCGGCCCGCGGCCCAAGATCACGCAGCGTGCTCAGAGCCTAGGGCGCGGGGCTCCCCGCTTCGCGGAAGAGCGCAATAGTCGTACCGGTGTGGTGCCCGCGCGCCGCGGCGCACGCGTGCGCGCCGGGCCGGGTGCGGATGCTTCCTCGTCGCGGGTACCGCTTTCCGGCGGGGGTGACGGGCACGGAGTGCCTCGCGGGGCCGCTGGGAATGTGAGCCCGGACACAATCTGCCCCGAAATGGGCCCGAACGGCGCCGGGACCCTGATCGGGAAAGCCCCGGCAGCCCCCTCGGAGGCCAGGCGCCGCAAAGGATTTGGGCGATGGGCGGGCAACCGTGTAATGTCTTCATCGCTCGCCCCAATAGCTCAGTCGGTAGAGCGTCTCCATGGTAAGGAGAAGGTCTGCGGTTCGATTCCGCATTGGGGCTCTGGTGAGAGAGGTTCCCCACCCTCGGGTGGGGAGCTGATCACATCAAAGCGGCGTAGCTCAGTCGGTAGAGCAAGCGGCTCATAATCGCTGTGTCACCGGTTCAAGTCCGGTCGCCGCTACCCACAGTAGCCGATTGCGGGGTCGGTCTCCCGATCGGCTACTCTTTTATGCGTTCATCCGTCCCATAGTCCGTCAAGGAGCACTCACGTGGCTGCCACCGACGTCCGCCCGAAGATCACGCTGGCCTGCGTGGAGTGCAAGGAGCGGAACTACATCACCAAGAAGAACCGGCGTAACAACCCGGACCGCATGGAGATGAAGAAGCACTGCCCGCGCTGCAACTCGCACACCGCGCACCGCGAGACCCGCTGACCCTAGCGAGTCTCGAAATACAGGCACCGTCATGAGGTCGTCCCCTTCTTTGGGGGGCGGCCTCGTGTCGTTTCCGTGATCGCCTGTCTGTGATCGTTTTCCTCATGTGACCGACTTTTTCCAACAGGAGGTAGGGAGCCATGGCGCTCGACCAGTCCTTCGTGGGGCGGAGCTACCCGCCCACCGATCCGTACGAGGTCGGCCGGGAGAAGATCCGCGAATTCGCGGTTGCGGTGGGAGACGCGAATCCCGTCTACACCGACCCCGATGCCGCCAAGGCGTTCGGTCACCTGGACGTGATCGCCCCGCCGACTTTCGTGTTCGCGATCACTTTCGCGGCGGCGGGCCAGGTCGTGGAGGACCCGCAGCTGGGTCTGGACTACAGCCGCGTCGTGCACGGCGACCAGAAGTTCGCGTACTCGCGTCCCGTGCGGGCGGGTGACCGGCTGTCGGTGACCTCCACGATCGAGGCCGTGAAGTCGATGGCCGGCAACGACATCATCGACATCCGCGGCGAGGTCCACGACGAGACCGGCGAGCACGTGGTGACGGCGTGGACGAAGCTCGTCTCCCGCGCCCCCGAGGAGGCCTGAGATGACCGCGCAGATCAAGTACGCCGACGTCGAGGTCGGCACGGAGCTGCCGGCGGGCTCCTTCCCGGTGACGCGCGCCACGCTGGTGCGCTACGCGGGTGCCTCGGGTGACTTCAACCCGATCCACTGGAACGAGAAGTTCGCCAAGGAGGTCGGACTGCCGGACGTCATCGCGCACGGCATGTTCACGATGGCCGAGGCGATCCGCGTGGTCACCGACTGGGTCGGCGACCCGGGTGCGGTCGTCGAGTACGGGGTCCGCTTCACCAAGCCGGTCGTCGTCCCGAACGACGGGGCGGGCGCGCTGATCGAGGTCACGGCCAAGGTCGCGGCGAAGCTGGACGACAACCGCGTACGCGTGGACCTGACGGCGACGAGCGCGGGCCAGAAGGTCCTGGGCATGTCACGCGCCGTGGTGGCCCTGGCCTGAGCCCGGCGCACATGCCGAGCCGGGCGCCGAGCGGGGGACCCCGCCCGGCGCCCGCTCAGCGGGCGGCGACGGCGTGAGTGGTGCCGCCCGCGACGGCCCTGAGCTTGTCGGGGTTGGCGACGTTGTGGACGGCGGTGATGCGGCCGTCGGCGCCGAAGTCGAAGGTGACCGTGGCGACCACGCGGTCCGGTCCGCTGAACACCATGCCCGGGCCGCCGTTGATCTCGACCAGTTCGGCCTTCATGTCGCCGGGGGCGATGCCCTGGTACGTGACCGTGCCGGTGGCGGCGAACCAGGCGGCCACCGTCGGGGCGCCCACGACCGGACGCATGGCCTGGCGGACCTTGCCGCCGCCGTCGGTCCACAGGGTGACGTCCGGGGACAGCACCTCCATCAGCGCGTTGACGTCCCCGCCGGTCGTGGCGGCGAAGAACCGCTCGGTCACCTCGCGCTGCCGCGACCGGTCGGCGGTGAAGCGCGGCCGTCTGGCCCGTACGTGCTCGCGGGCCCGGTGCGCGGCCTGCCGCACCGCCGCCTCGGAGCGCTCCAGCGCCTCCGCGATCTCCCCGTGGCTGAAGTCGAAGACCTCCTTCAGCACGAACACCGCACGCTCCAGCGGGCTGAGGGTCTCCAGCACGACGAGCACGGCCATCGACACCGACTCGGCGTCCAGGACGGTCTCGGCGGTGTCGCCCGTGGTGAGGATGGGCTCGGGCAGCCACGGACCGACGTAGGTCTCGCGCTGGTACCGGGCGGACCGCAGCCGCGCCAGCGCCACGTTCGACACGATCCGCGTCAGGTACGCCTTGGGCTCGGCCACCTGCGAGCGGTCGGCGGCGGACCACTTGATCCAGGCGTCCTGGACCGCGTCCTCCGCGTCGGCCGCGGTGCCCAGGATGCGGTAGGCCACCGAGAAGAGCAGGTTCCGGTGCCGGTGGAACACCTGCTGGTCGGGGTCGGTGGACGGGCCCGTCACCGGACCGCCCCGTTCCGGGTGAAGCGGCCGCCGCGGGGCCAGACGGCCCCCGAGGCGGGCACCTTCTTCATGCGGCCGTACGTCGGCCACGGTGCGGCCGACACCGCCTCCTTGTACCGGGCCGCCACGCGGCCGGTCAGATGCATGCGCCGCGGGCTGTCGTCGGGGCGGGTGAACTGCACCACCGCATCGCCGCGTCCCAGACTGACCGGCGTGTGGTAGTAGCCGAAGCGGAACGGCCGGGGCTGCTTGCCCTTCAGTGCGCGGACGATCGACACCGCGGCGTGCACGCCGGTCGGCATGCCGCCCTGGCAGGTGCCGTGCATGACGCCGTAGCCCTGGCGGATCGCGGCCGCGTCCCCCACGGCGTACACCTGCGGGTGCGACACCGACCGCAGCGCGGCATCGGTGACGACGCGGCCGCGCTCGTCGACGGTCAGCCCGGCGGCGGCCGCCAGCGGCGACACCCGCGTACCGCTGGTCCACAGGACCGCGTCGGCGGGGACGCGTTCGCCCCCGGCCAGCTCGACCGCATCGGGCAGCACCTTCACCACCTCGACCCCGCTGCGCACCACGACGCCCAGGCGGTCGAGGGCGGCCCGCAGGTACGCCCCGGCCTTCGGGGTCATGGCGGCGCCGGGTTCCCGCCGGCCCAGCAGGACGACGTTCAGCCGCGGGTACCGCTCGGCGATCTCCGCGGCGGACTCGACTCCGGTCAGCCCGCTGCCGCCGATGACCACCGTGCCGCTGCCGAGCCGCGCCAGCCGGTCGGCCAGCACCTCGGCGTCCTCGACGCTGTTCAGGGTGTGGGCGTACTCCTCGGCGCCCGGCACCGCCGACAGGTCGGCCACGCCACCCAGCCCGTACACCAGCGTGTCGTAGTGCAGGACCCGGTCGTCATCGATCCGGACCGTTCGCGCGTCCGCGTCCACCGCCGTCACCCAGCCGCGCACGAACCGCGCGCCCGTACCCTCCAGCAGTTCCGGAATGCTCAGACCGGCGACCTCCTGCCCGGTGGCCGTCATGTGCAGCCGCAGCCGCTCGGTGAAGAGTTCCTGCGCGTTCACCAGGGTCACCTGCACGTCCCGGCGCCGCCCCACCCGGGCGCCGAGCTGGACGGCCGCGGACATCCCCGCGTACCCCGCCCCCAGGACCAGGACCCGGTGGGTGGTCTCCGTGCCGTCGGCTCCGTGTCGTGCGCTCATCGCTCCGCCTTCCTCCACTCGCTGTTGACGATCATCAGATGCAAGCTGCCGCCCGGTTCGTGACACGGGCCCGGTGTGACGCGCGACACCGTGGCGGGCCCGGGCCCGGGCCCGGGGCGGAGGGGTTGACTTGGTTAGTGATTGAGCACTAACTTGAGGCCCATGGCAAGGATGAGTGCGGAAGAGCGGCGCGAGAGCGTCATCCGTGCGGCGATGCACGAGTTCGCCCGCGGCGGCTATCACGGGACCTCCACCGAGGCGATCGCCAAGCGCGTGGGCGTCTCGCAGCCGTACCTGTTCCGGCTCTTCCCCAACAAGCCGGCCATCTTCCTCGCCGCCGCCGAGCGGTGCCTGCGTGAGACCCGCGAGGTGTTCGCGGCCGCCGCCGAGGGGCTGGAGGGCGAAGAGGCGGGGCTCGCCATGGCGAACGCGTACGCCCGGCTCATCACCGAGGATCCGGACAAGCTCCAGATGCAGCTCCAGATGTACGTCACCGTCGGCGCCGCCGAGGCCGCCGGGGACCACGAGCTCGGCGAGCTCGTCCGCAAGGGCTGGATGGAGCTCTGGGACACCGTTCACGTCCCGCTCGGCGGCGACGTGAACGAGACCACGACCTTCATGGCCTACGGAATGCTGATCAACAACCTGGCCGCCATGGGCTTCCCGCCCGGGCACCGGGTCTGGGCGGGGCTGTACCCCTCCGCCCGCGTCGGCGGCGAGGGCCGGCCGGGGGAGTGAGCCCCGGCTGCCCGGGCTGCCCCGTGCGGCCCATTTTCATGGGCGTGAAAGTTAGTCAGTGATAACTAACAAACTGGCCTCACCATCAGGGGGAACCGTGAACGGCAAGCACGACACACACGACACCGCGCTCCGCGGTCCCGCCGTCTGGGCGCTCGTCCTCACCTCCGTCGCCGGCTTCATGGCCGCGCTCGACAACCTCGTCGTCACCACCGCCCTCCCCGCCATCCGCAAGGACCTCGGCGGCGCGCTGGAGGACCTGGAGTGGACGGTGAACGCGTACACCCTCACCTTCGCCGTCCTGCTCCTGTTCGGCGCGGCCCTCGGCGACCGCTTCGGACGGCGCCGCCTCTTCATGGGCGGCCTCGCGATATTTACCGGAGCCTCCGCCTTCGCAGCCCTCTCGCCCGGCATCGACGAGCTCATCGCCGCCCGCGCCGTCCAGGGCGTCGGCGCCGCGGTCATGATGCCGCTCACCCTCACCCTGCTCACCGCAGCCGTCCCGCCCGCCCGCCGCGGCATGGCCCTCGGGATCTTCAGCGCCGTCAGCGGCCTCGCGGTCGCCAGCGGCCCGCTCGTCGGCGGCACCCTCACCGAGCACATCTCCTGGCAGTGGATCTTCTGGCTGAACGTCCCGATCGGACTGGCCCTGATCCCGCTCGCCCGCCTCAAGCTGGCCGAGTCCACCGCCCCGAACTCCCGTCTGGACGCACCCGGAACGCTCCTCATCAGCGGCGGCCTCTTCGGCATCGTCTACGCCCTCGTCAACGCCAACGCCCACGGCTGGACCAGCGCCCCGGTGCTCACCGGCCTGATCGCCGGCACCGCGCTCGTCGGCGCGTTCGTCGTCCACGGCTTCCGCAGCCCGAACCCCATGCTGCCCATGCGCCTCTTCCTGAACCGCGGCTTCCTCGGGATCAACCTGGCCAGCCTCCTGATGTACCTGGGCATGTTCGGCTCGATCTTCCTGCTCAGCCAGTTCCTCCAGGGCGTCGCCGGCTATTCGCCCACCCAGGCCGGCGTGCGGATGCTCCCGTGGACCGCCATGCCGCTGGTCGTGGCCCCGATCGCGGGCATCCTCTCCGACCGGATCGGCGGCCGCCCCGTCGTCGCCGTCGGACTCGCGCTGCAGGCCCTCGGCCTCGGCTGGTTCGCGGCGGTCCTGAGCACCGACGTCTCGTACGCCGCCCAGCTCCCGGCGCTGATCGTCAGCGGCATCGGCATGGGCCTCTACTTCGCCCCCGCCTCCAACATCCTGATGTCCACCGTGTCCCCCGCCGACCAGGGCAAGGCCTCCGGAGCCAACAACGCCCTGCGCGAGGTGGGCGGCGCCCTCGGCGTCGCGGTCCTGGCCTCGGTCTTCTCGGCCCAGGGCGGCTACGAGTCCCCGCAGGCCTTCACCGACGGGACCGTGCCCGCGCTGTGGATCGGCGCCGCCGCGGTGGCCGTGGCAGCGGCCTTCGCCCTCCTGGTCCCGGGCAAGCGGAACCCGGCGCCCGCCGCACCGGCCGCCGTCGGCGACACCCCCGAGACCGGATACGCGACCTCCGCCAAGGTCCCCGCAGCCGGGTGACCGCCCGGAACGGCACCGCCCACGACGCACCGGAAGGAGGGCACACCGTGCCCGACATCCCCTGGTCCACGCCCACCCCGCCCGCTCCCGACGCCGAGGTCTACGTCATGGCCTCCCGTTTCGAGACCCGGACCCTCGCCGGAGCCCTCCGGTTCTTCCTCAAGTCGCCCGGCATCATCCTCCAGATCCGCAAGGCCCCCGGCGCCCACGGCGTGGCCCTGCGCGCCCGCGTCCTCGGCCGCACCTTCCTCACCCTCTCCGCCTGGGAGGACCGCGACGCGCTCTACCGCTTCGCCCGCAGCGAGCCGCACCGCTCCAGCTCCCGCGCCGCCGCCGCGTACATGCGGGAATCGGCCTTCACCTTCTGGAGCGCCCCGGCCCCGGCCCTCCCGGTCACCTGGGCCGAAGCGGAGCGCCGGCTCGCCGAGGAGGCCGGACGCCCGTGACGTACGGTCCGTGGCCCCGCAGGGATGCGAGGGGTACGGACCGTACTCTTGTCCACGTGCAGGAACTCCACGACGCCCCCCTCGCCCCCCTGACCACCTTCCGCCTCGGTGGCCCCGCCACCCGTCTGGTCACCGCGACCACCGACGCCGAGGTGGTCGAGGCCGTCCGCGCCGCGGACGAGAGCGGCACCCCGCTCCTCGTCATCGGCGGCGGCAGCAACCTGGTCATCGGAGACCGCGGCTTCGAGGGCACCGCCCTGCGCATCGCGACCACCGGCTTCCACCTGGACGGGACGCGGTTGGAGCTCGCCGCCGGCGAGAACTGGAGCGACGCCGTCGCCCGCAGCGTCGAGGCGGGTCTGGCCGGCATCGAGTGTCTCGCCGGAATCCCCGGCTCCGCCGGTGCCACCCCGATCCAGAACGTCGGGGCGTACGGCCAGGAGGTCTGCGACACGATCACCGAGGTCGTCGCGTACGACCGCACCACCGGCGAGACGGTCACCCTCACCGCCGCCGAGTGCGCCTTCCGCTACCGCAACAGCACCTTCAAGGACCAGCCCGACCGCTACGTCGTCCTGCGCGTGCGCTTCGCCCTGGAGGACGCGGGCGGTCTGTCCGCGCCGGTCAAGTACCCCGAGACCGCCCGCGCCCTCGGCGTCGGGGCCGGCGACCGCGTCCCGGCCGCCGCCGCGCGCGAGACCGTCCTGCGGCTGCGCGCCGGCAAGGGCATGGTCCTCGACCCCACCGACCACGACACCTGGTCCGCGGGCTCCTTCTTCCACAACCCGATCCTGAGCGACGAGGCGTACGCAGCCTTCCTCACCCGCGTCCAGGACCGGCTCGGCCCCGAGACCGCCCCGCCCGCGTACCCCGCCGGGGACGGCCGTACGAAGACCAGCGCGGCCTGGCTGATCGACAAGGCCGGCTTCACCAAGGGCTACGGCACGGGCCCCGCCCGGATCTCCACCAAGCACACCCTCGCGCTGACCAACCGCGGCGAGGCCACCACCGAGGACCTCCTCGCCCTGGCCCGCGAGGTCGTCGCGGGCGTCCACGCGGCCTTCGGCGTCACCCTGGTCAACGAGCCGGTGACGGTCGGCGTCAGCATCTGAGGAGTCCCGGCCGCCATGCTCTGTCCACTGCACGGGGCCGGTACGGACCCCACCCGCCTGGTGGGGCGCACGATCAGCAGGATCGTCGCGTCCTGGCACGTCTGCGAGGGCGAGCGCTCCGAGGCGCCGCTCGACGTCTGGCTGATCGACAGCGAGGGCGAGTCCACCAGGATCAGCACCGGGTCCGACGGGTGCCTCATCGTCGAATCCGCCCCGCCCCACGAGCCGTACGACATGGGGGAGTGGGGCCGGATCGAGGTCGGCGAGGACCTCGGTGACCACCCCTTCCTGCGCCACCTCGGGGACACGGTGGCCACCGTCGCCGAGTTCGCGGCGCCGAAGACCGGGCGCACGCAGCTGGAGATCGGATTCCCCGACGGCGACCGGGTGCGGGCCGACTGCTGGGAGGGCGACCTGCGGCTCACGCGGTGAGTCCGGACGGGAGCCTCAGGTCGCCAGCCAGTGGTCGATCCCGGCCAGCAGCTTGTCCTGCACGTCCTGCGGAGCGGCGCTGCCGCGCACCGACTGCCGGGCCAGCTCGGCGAGCTCCGCGTCCGTGAAGGCGTGGTGGCGTCGGGCGATCTCGTACTGCGCCGCCAGCCGGGACCCGAACAGCAACGGGTCGTCCGCACCGAGCGCCATCGGCACCCCGGCCTCGAAGAGGGTGCGCAGCGGGACGTCCTCGGGCCGCTCGTAGACCCCGAGGGCGACGTTCGACGCCGGGCAGACCTCGCAGGTGATCTGCCGGTCGGCGAGCCGCTTCAGCAGCCGGGGGTCCTCGGCTGCCCGCACGCCGTGGCCGACGCGGGAGGCGTGCAGATCGTCCAGGCAGTCGCGGACGGAGGCCGGGCCGGTGAGCTCGCCGCCGTGCGGGGCCGCGAGCAGGCCGCCCTCGCGGGCGATGGCGAAGGCCCGGTCGAAATCGCGGGCCATGCCGCGGCGCTCGTCGTTGGAGAGCCCGAAGCCGACGATGCCCCGGTCGGCGTAGCGGACGGCGAGCCGGGCGAGGGTGCGGGCGTCGAGGGGGTGCTTCATGCGGTTGGCCGCGATGAGGACCCGCATGCCGAGGCCGGTCTCGCGGGAGGCCGCGTCGACGGCGTCCAGGATGATCTCGACGGCCGGGATCATGCCGCCGAGCAGGGGGGCGTAGGAGGTGGGATCCACCTGGATCTCCAGCCACCCGCTGCCGTCCCGTACGTCCTCCTCCGCGGCCTCGCGGACCAGGCGGCGGATGTCCTCGGGCTCGCGGAGGCAGGAGCGGGCGGCGTCGTACAGCCGCTGGAAGCGGAACCAGCCGCGCTCGTCGGTCGCGCGGAGCTTGGGCGGCTCGCCGGCGGTCAGCGCGTCGGGGAGCCGCACGCCGTACTTGTCGGCGAGCTCCAGGAGGGTCGAGGGGCGCATCGACCCGGTGAAGTGCAGGTGGAGGTGGGCTTTCGGCAGAAGCGTGAGATCGCGTACGTGCTCCATCCGGTGATCCTGCCGCACATGTCACCCGTTCGGCAGCCCGATTCCCTGAACGGGACCTTGCCCGAACGCAAAAGCGGGGTCGCCGGGCGGCGGCCCGGACCTCGAAAAGGCGGTGGGGCGGGACCCGTACCGGTCCCGCCCCACCGCCTTTCACCGCTGCGGGTGCCGCCTCAGGCCTTGGCCTCGGCCAGGAGCTTCTGGATGCGGGACACGCCCTCGACCAGGTCCGCGTCGCCCAGAGCGTACGAAAGGCGCAGGTAGCCGGGGGTGCCGAAGGCCTCGCCCGGGACGACCGCTACCTCGGCCTCGTCCAGGATCAGCGCGGCCAGCTCGACGGAGGTCTGCGGACGCTTGCCGCGGATCTCCTTGCCGAGGAGCTCCTTGACCGACGGGTACGCGTAGAACGCGCCCTCGGGGGTCGGGCAGAACACGCCGTCGATCTCGTTCAGCATCCTGACCATCGTCTGGCGGCGGCGGTCGAAGGCCTTGCGCATCTCCGCGACCGCGTCCAGGTTGCCCGAGACGGCGGCCAGCGCGGCGACCTGGGCCACGTTGGAGACGTTGGACGTGGCGTGCGACTGCAGGTTGGTCGCCGCCTTGATGACGTCCTGCGGGGCGATGACCCAGCCCACGCGCCAGCCGGTCATCGCGTACGTCTTGGCCACGCCGTTGACGATGATGCACTTGTCGCGCAGGGCCGGGACCAGCACGGGCAGCGAGGTGAACTTCGCGTCGCCGTACACGAGGTGCTCGTAGATCTCGTCCGTGAGGACCCACAGGCCGTGCTCCGCGGCCCACTCGCCGATCGCGCGCGCGTCGGCCTCGCTGTAGACCGAACCGGTCGGGTTCGACGGGGAGACGAAGAGGACGACCTTGGTGCGCTCGGTGCGGGCGGCCTCGAGCTGCTCGACGGAGACGCGGTAGCCGGTGGTCTCGTCGGCGACGACCTCGACCGGGACACCGCCGGCGAGGCGGATCGACTCGGGGTAGGTGGTCCAGTACGGGGCAGGGACGATGACCTCGTCACCCGGGTCCAGGACCGCGGCGAACGCCTCGTAGATCGCCTGCTTGCCGCCGTTGGTCACCAGGACCTGCGACGCGTCGACCTCGTAGCCGGAGTCGCGCAGGGTCTTCGCGGCGATCGCGCTCTTCAGCTCGGGCAGACCGCCGGCCGGCGTGTAACGGTGGTACTTCGGGTTGCGGCAGGCCTCGACCGCGGCCTCGACGATGTAGTCGGGGGTCGGGAAGTCGGGCTCGCCGGCACCGAAGCCGATCACCGGGCGCCCGGCGGCCTTGAGGGCCTTGGCCTTGGCGTCCACGGCGAGGGTGGCGGACTCGGAAATGGCGCCGATGCGGGCGGAGACACGGCGCTCGGTGGAAGGCGTTTCAGAGGTCATGGGGCCAATCGTCCCAGACGCCTCAGAGGCCCCGCACGCCGTTTCAGTCATCGGACGGGCCGGTCGGGAATGTGCTCTGTGAGATGTCAGGTCCAGGGCTACGTTCGACGTCAGGTCCAGGAACACGTACACTCACCTGTCGTTGGCCCCTGCCGGTCACTCCAGAGCGTGAGCACTCCGTGCACCCGTCTGGATGCGGTAGGTTGGGGGACGCAACAAAGGGTCGTAGCTCAATTGGTAGAGCACTGGTCTCCAAAACCAGCGGTTGGGGGTTCGAGTCCCTCCGGCCCTGCTCCACACTCCTTCTCGGACGTGTGCGCAGGTACGTACTTCGATGCAACGCCGTGCGGCGCAACCGGGCGCGGCTACGGCCACGACCCGGATTCAGGTGAGAGACGTGACGGACGCCCTGGGCTCCATCGACATGCCTGACGCCGAGGATGACACCCGCGAGAAGAAGGCCCGCAAGGGCGGCAAGCGCGGGAAGAAGGGTCCTCTGGGTCGGCTCGCGCTGTTCTACCGCCAGATCATCGCGGAACTCCGCAAGGTCGTCTGGCCGACGCGCAATCAGCTCACGACGTACACCACCGTGGTGATTGTCTTCGTCGTCATCATGATCGGTCTGGTGACCGTGATTGACTATGGGTTCCAGGAAGCCATCAAGTTCGTCTTCGGCTGATCCCCGCGGAGGGCGGCGCCTTGATGGGTGCCGCCCGTTTTCGCATGTTCGACCACCTTTTGTATCCAGGAAGAAGCAGCCACCGTGTCTGACCCGAACCTGAACGCGAGCCCCGACTCCGTCGAGTCCGTCGAGGACGCGCTCGACATCGTCGAGGCGGCAGACGCTGTGGACCCGGACGAGGCCGAGCTGGCCGACGTCGAGGCCGGTGTCGCCGCCGAAGAGGCCGCGCTCCACGTCGAGGACGAGGCTGACGAGGTCGCGGACGACGCAGAGGCCGACGACGCCGACGAGGATGCCGTCACTGCCGAGGCCGGCGACGTCCAGGACGAGGTCGAGGCCGACGGAACCGACGAGGACGCGGAGGAGGCCGAAGAGGCCGCCGACGCCGAGCCCGTCGACCCCGTCCAGGCCCTGCGCGACGAACTGCGCCTCCTGCCCGGCGAGTGGTACGTGATCCACACCTACGCGGGCTACGAGAAGCGCGTGAAGGCCAACCTGGAGCAGCGCGCCGTCTCGCTGAACGTCGAGGAGTTCATCTACCAGGCCGAGGTGCCCGAGGAAGAGATCGTCCAGATCAAGAACGGCGAGCGCAAGAACGTCCGGCAGAACAAGCTGCCCGGTTACGTTCTCGTCCGCATGGATCTGACGAACGAGTCCTGGGGCGTCGTCCGCAACACCCCCGGTGTCACCGGCTTCGTCGGCAACGCGTACGACCCGTACCCGCTGACGCTGGACGAGATCGTCAAGATGCTCGCCCCGGAGGCGCAGGAGAAGGCCGCCAAGCAGGCCGCCGAGGACGCCGGTCTGCCGGCCCCCGCGGTCAAGCGCACCATCGAGGTCCTGGACTTCGAGGTCGGCGACTCGGTCACCGTCACCGACGGCCCGTTCGCGACGCTGCAGGCGACCATCAACGAGATCAACCCGGACTCGAAGAAGGTCAAGGGCCTCGTCGAGATCTTCGGTCGCGAGACCCCGGTCGAGCTCAGCTTCGACCAGATCCAGAAGAACTGACGATCTTCTGAGCCAACGCTTCCGGACAGGTCAGATCGCCCCGTGAAGGGCGGTCTGACCTGCTCGGTTTTTAGCCCCGCTCCGATACCCGTTATCGTGGTGCGGTATGCCTCCATCCGGATGACCGGATTGGCGGCGAAAAACTCTCACTAGGACCCGGAGAGAGCAATGCCTCCCAAGAAGAAGAAGGTCACGGGGCTTATCAAGCTCCAGATCAAGGCCGGTGCGGCCAACCCGGCTCCGCCGGTCGGCCCCGCGCTCGGTCAGCACGGCGTCAACATCATGGAGTTCTGCAAGGCCTACAACGCCGCGACCGAGTCGCAGCGTGGCATGGTCGTGCCGGTGGAGATCACGGTCTACGAAGACCGCACCTTCACCTTCATCACCAAGACTCCGCCGGCCGCGCGCCTCATCCTGAAGGCCGCGGGCATCGAGAAGGGCTCCGGCGAGCCCCACAAGACCAAGGTCGCCAAGCTCACCGGCGCCCAGGTCCGCGAGATCGCCGAGCTGAAGATGCCCGACCTCAACGCCAACGACGTCGACGCCGCGATGAAGATCATCGCCGGCACCGCGCGCTCGATGGGCGTCACGGTCGAAGGCTGATCCAGCCACCCCCCAGCACCACCAGTGGTAGGACCAAGCGCTGGTCCGCACCACGACTCCATGCCTGAAGCCGAAATACAGGAGCAGAAGTGAAGCGCAGCAAGACTCTCCGCGCTGCGGACGCCAAGGTCGACCGGGAGAAGCTGTACGCCCCGCTCGAGGCCGTCCGTCTCGCCAAGGAGACCTCCACGACCAAGTTCGACGCCACCGTCGAGGTCGCCTTCCGCCTGGGTGTCGACCCGCGCAAGGCCGACCAGATGGTCCGTGGCACCGTGAACCTCCCGCACGGCACCGGTAAGACCGCCCGGGTCCTGGTCTTCGCGACCGGTGACCGTGCTGCGGCCGCGGAAGCCGCCGGCGCCGACATCGTCGGCGACGACGAGCTGATCAACGAGATCGCCAAGGGCAACCGCCTGAACGAGTTCGACGCGGTTGTCGCCACTCCGGACCTCATGGGCAAGGTCGGCCGCCTCGGCCGCGTGCTCGGTCCCCGTGGCCTGATGCCGAACCCGAAGACCGGCACCGTCACCATGGACGTTGCCAAGGCTGTCACCGAGATCAAGGGTGGCAAGATCGAGTTCCGTGTCGACAAGCACTCGAACCTGCACTTCATCATCGGCAAGGTCTCCTTCACCGATGAGCAGCTGGTCGAGAACTACGGTGCGGCCCTGGACGAGATCCTTCGTCTGAAGCCGTCCGCCGCGAAGGGCCGCTACGTCAAGAAGGCCGCCCTGAGCACCACGATGGGCCCCGGCATCCAGCTGGACTCGAACCGCACCCGGAACCTCCTCGTCGAGGAAGACCCGGCCGCTGTCTGAGCTCCGCTGAGCCCCCGGCTCACCTGAGTGGCTGAAACGGGCCCCTCGCCCCCTTCACAGGGCGGCGAGGGGCCCGTTTTCCGCGTTCCGGGCCCCCGCGCCCCGGGGCCCGGGCCCGGCCGGTCCGGGGGTCCTCCCGGGCGTTCCCGAGGCGATTTGCCTTGGCTCGGCCCGTTCACGTACTCTTCCGGAGAAGCCAAAGACCGCTGGTCGTTGTCGTGCCCGTAAGGGTGCGGCGGCCGAAGGATCCGCCAATTGCGGACGTCCTGCGCAGGTGACCTTGGAATGTTCCCGGAATTCGTTCCGGTTGAGCTACGCCCTGGCGCCTGCGCCGGGGCGTTTCGTATGTCAGCCCCTTCTGAGCGGTCCTCATCACCCGGAAGGAGGCGAACGCATATGCCGACGCCCAACAAGGCTGCATCGGTAGCCGAGCTCAAGGACGCGTTCCAGAGCTCGAACGCCGCCGTGCTGACCGAGTACCGGGGTCTCACCGTCGCGCAGCTCAAGACGCTGCGTCGCTCGCTCGGTGAGAACGCCCAGTACGCCGTGGTGAAGAACACGCTGACCAAGATTGCGGCCAACCAGGCCGGGATCACCGCGCTGGACGAGCACTTCGCTGGTCCGACCGCGGTCGCCTTCATCACCGGTGACCCGGTGGAGTCGGCGAAGAGCCTGCGTGACTTCGCCAAGGAAAACCCGAACCTCATCATCAAGGCGGGTGTCCTTGATGGTAAGGCGCTCTCCGCCGATGAGATCAAGAAGCTCGCGGACCTCGAGTCCCGCGAGGTTCTGCTCAGCAAGCTGGCCGGCGCGTTCAAGGGCAAGCAGTCCCAGGCTGCCTCGCTCTTCCAGGCGCTGCCGTCGAAGTTCGTCCGCACCGCGGAAGCGCTTCGCGTCAAGCTCGCCGAGCAGGGCGGTGCCGAGTAATTCGGCTCGCGCACTGATCCACGCCGCCTAGTGCGTGGGTCGTAGCGGGCCGTTACGCCCGCCTCTATATACATCCGGCACCTGCCGAATTAGTGGAAGGATCGCCCATCATGGCGAAGCTCTCTCAGGACGACCTCCTCGCCCAGTTCGAGGAGATGACCCTCATCGAGCTCTCCGAGTTCGTGAAGGCCTTCGAGGAGAAGTTCGACGTCACCGCCGCCGCGGCCGTCGCCGTTGCCGCCCCGGGTCAGGGTGGTGGCGACGCCGCCGCCGCCGAGGAGGAGAAGGACGAGTTCGACGTCATCCTCACCGGTGCCGGCGACAAGAAGATCCAGGTCATCAAGGTCGTGCGCGAGCTGACCTCCCTGGGTCTGAAGGAGGCCAAGGACCTCGTCGACGGTGCGCCGAAGCCCGTCCTCGAGAAGGTCGCCAAGGACGCCGCCGAGAAGGCCGCCGAGGCCCTCAAGGGCGCCGGTGCGGCCGTCGAGGTCAAGTAACACCTCTGAGGCCCCTCTGAGGCCTCAACCGAGGGCGATCACCCGTAAGGGTGGTCGCCCTTTGGCGTACCCGCAGTGCCTGACTTGCCCTGGTCTCGTTGGGGAGTAGGGTGATCATCGTTGCCCCGCAGCCGGGTCCGGAGCTGATCCGCACGGAGCAGGGGGCCTTGACGAACGGCACGCGGCGCGCAATTCTCAGTCCCGTTGTGGGATCGATCGGCCTCGTACGGGACCGGTCCGAGATCCGCGGCACGGATCGAAGATCCGAGGCATGGATCGACTACGAAGAGGGCAGTACTGATACGCGCTCTGTGTGCGAGAGCCACGAGAGTCGCGTGTTGGACGCAGGGTCGCAGGGTTGGTTTAAACGACATGGGGAAGGCCTGTTGCCGGTTTCCGGAAACCTGGTCTGGACATCAGTGAGCCAAGTGGCTACACTGACCCTTTGCGCTGCCTGTTAGCTGCCCCCTGCCCGTCGCCAGGGGCATGCCCACGCTCGAGCACACTTGATCGATACGCCCTGACCAGGTCTTTTCGACCGAATCAGGCGGGCCGTCTTCTGTGTCAGCTGGGACCGGTACGCGCGTAGTGAGTCCGAGCCCTCGGAAGGACCCCCTCTTGGCCGCCTCGCGCAACGCCTCGACCAATACGAACACCGGTGCCAGCACCGCCCCGCTGCGCATCTCCTTTGCAAAGATCAAGGAGCCCCTCGAGGTTCCGAACCTCCTGGCGCTGCAGACCGAGAGCTTTGACTGGCTGCTCGGTAACGCAGCCTGGAAGTCTCGCGTCGAGTCGGCGCTCGAGAGCGGACAGGACGTTCCCACCAAGTCCGGTCTGGAAGAGATCTTCGAGGAGATCTCGCCGATCGAGGACTTCTCCGGTTCGATGTCGCTGACGTTCCGCGACCACCGGTTTGAGCCGGCGAAGAACTCCGTCGACGAGTGCAAGGAGCGCGACTTCACGTACGCGGCGCCGCTCTTCGTCACGGCCGAGTTCACGAACAACGAGACCGGTGAGATCAAGTCTCAGACGGTCTTCATGGGCGACTTCCCGCTCATGACCAACAAGGGCACCTTCGTCATCAACGGCACCGAGCGTGTCGTCGTGTCGCAGCTCGTCCGTTCCCCCGGTGTCTACTTCGACTCCTCCATCGACAAGACGTCCGACAAGGACATCTTCTCCGCCAAGATCATCCCGTCCCGGGGTGCCTGGCTGGAGATGGAGGTCGACAAGCGCGACATGGTCGGTGTCCGCATCGACCGCAAGCGCAAGCAGTCCGTCACCGTCCTCCTGAAGGCTCTCGGCTGGACCACCGAGCAGATCCTCGAGGAGTTCGGCGAGTACGAGTCCATGCGCGCCACCCTGGAGAAGGACCACACCCAGGGCCAGGACGACGCGCTGCTCGACATCTACCGCAAGCTGCGCCCGGGCGAGCCGCCGACCCGCGAGGCCGCTCAGACGCTGCTCGAGAACCTCTACTTCAACCCGAAGCGCTACGACCTCGCCAAGGTCGGCCGCTACAAGGTGAACAAGAAGCTCGGCGCCGACGAGCCGCTGGACGCCGGTGTGCTCACCACCGACGACATCATCGCGACGATCAAGTACCTCGTGAAGCTCCACGCGGGCGAGACCGAGACCAATGGTGAGTCGGGCCGTTCGATCGTCGTCGAGACCGACGACATCGACCACTTCGGCAACCGTCGTCTGCGCAACGTCGGCGAGCTCATCCAGAACCAGGTCCGCACGGGTCTGGCTCGTATGGAGCGCGTCGTGCGCGAGCGCATGACCACGCAGGACGTCGAGGCGATCACGCCGCAGACCCTGATCAACATCCGGCCGGTCGTCGCCTCCATCAAGGAGTTCTTCGGCACCAGCCAGCTGTCGCAGTTCATGGACCAGAACAACCCGCTGTCGGGTCTGACGCACAAGCGTCGTCTCTCGGCTCTGGGTCCCGGTGGTCTGTCCCGTGAGCGGGCCGGCTTCGAGGTCCGTGACGTCCACCCGTCGCACTACGGCCGCATGTGCCCGATCGAGACCCCTGAAGGCCCGAACATCGGTCTGATCGGCTCGCTCGCCTCCTACGGTCGCGTCAACGCGTTCGGTTTCGTCGAGACCCCGTACCGCAAGGTCGTCGACGGTGTCGTCACCGACGAGGTCGACTACCTGACCGCCGACGAGGAAGACCGCTTCGTCATCGCCCAGGCCAACGCCGGCCTGAACGACGAGATGCGCTTCACCGAGAACCGCGTCCTGGTCCGCCGTCGTGGCGGCGAGATCGACTACATCGCCGGCGACGACGTCGACTACATGGACGTCTCCCCGCGCCAGATGGTGTCCGTCGCGACCGCGATGATCCCCTTCCTCGAGCACGACGACGCCAACCGCGCCCTCATGGGCGCGAACATGATGCGCCAGGCCGTTCCGCTCATCAAGGCGGAGGCCCCGCTCGTCGGCACCGGCATGGAGTACCGCTGTGCGGTCGACGCCGGCGACTCGATCAAGGCGGAGAAGGACGGTGTCGTCCAGGAGGTCTCGGCCGACTACATCACCGTCGCCAACGACGACGGCACGTACACCACGTACCGCGTCGCCAAGTTCTCCCGCTCGAACCAGGGCACCTCGGTCAACCAGAAGGTCATCGTCAACGAGGGCGACCGGATCGTCGAGGCCCAGGTCCTCGCCGACGGCCCGGCCACCGAAGAGGGCGAAATGGCCCTCGGCAAGAACCTGCTCGTCGCGTTCATGCCGTGGGAAGGCCACAACTACGAGGACGCGATCATCCTGTCGCAGCGCCTCGTGCAGGACGACGTCCTCTCCTCGATCCACATCGAGGAGCACGAGGTCGACGCCCGTGACACCAAGCTGGGCCCCGAGGAGATCACCCGGGACATCCCGAACGTCTCCGAGGAGGTCCTCGCCGACCTCGACGAGCGCGGCATCATCCGCATCGGTGCGGACGTCGTCGCCGGCGACATCCTCGTCGGCAAGGTCACGCCCAAGGGTGAGACCGAGCTGACCCCCGAGGAGCGCCTGCTCCGCGCGATCTTCGGTGAGAAGGCCCGCGAGGTGCGTGACACCTCGCTCAAGGTCCCTCACGGTGAGATCGGCAAGGTCATCGGTGTCCGCGTCTTCGACCGCGAGGAGGGCGACGAGCTTCCTCCGGGCGTGAACCAGCTGGTCCGCGTCTACGTCGCCCAGAAGCGCAAGATCACCGACGGTGACAAGCTCGCCGGCCGCCACGGCAACAAGGGTGTCATCTCCAAGATCCTTCCGATCGAGGACATGCCCTTCCTTGAGGACGGCACGCCGGTCGACATCATCCTGAACCCGCTGGGTGTCCCGTCCCGAATGAACCCGGGACAGGTCCTGGAGATCCACCTCGGCTGGCTCGCCAGCCGCGGCTGGGACGTCTCCGGCCTCGGCGAGGAGTGGGCCGAGCGACTGAAGGCCATCGGCGCCGACCGCGTCGAGCCCGGCACCAACGTCGCCACCCCGGTGTTCGACGGTGCCCGCGAGGACGAGCTCGCCGGCCTGTTCGAGCACACGATCCCGAACCGCGACGGCGACCGCCTGGTCCTCCCGTCCGGCAAGGCGCGTCTGTTCGACGGCCGCTCCGGCGAGCCGTTCCCGGACCCGATCTCGATCGGGTACATGTACATCCTCAAGCTCCACCACCTGGTCGACGACAAGCTCCACGCTCGGTCGACCGGTCCGTACTCGATGATCACGCAGCAGCCGCTGGGTGGTAAGGCGCAGTTCGGTGGCCAGCGCTTCGGTGAGATGGAGGTGTGGGCGCTTGAGGCTTATGGCGCCGCTTACGCCCTCCAGGAGCTGCTGACCATCAAGTCCGACGACGTCACCGGCCGCGTGAAGGTCTACGAGGCCATCGTCAAGGGCGAGAACATCCCCGAGCCGGGCATTCCCGAGTCCTTCAAGGTGCTCATCAAGGAAATGCAGTCGCTCTGCCTCAACGTGGAGGTGCTGTCCTCGGACGGCATGTCCATCGAGATGCGCGACACCGACGAGGACGTCTTCCGCGCGGCGGAGGAGCTCGGTATCGACCTGTCCCGGCGTGAGCCGAGCAGCGTCGAAGAGGTCTGACGGGCCTGACGGGGGGCTCGCTCAAGAGCCCCCCGTCATCCCCGGGACCGTTCAGACCATGATTGAGACTCGACCCCGAAAGAGGGATTGACGCACAGTGCTCGACGTCAACTTCTTCGACGAGCTGCGGATCGGCCTTGCCACCGCGGACGACATCCGAACCTGGTCCCACGGCGAGGTCAAGAAGCCGGAGACCATCAACTACCGCACCCTCAAGCCCGAGAAGGACGGACTCTTCTGCGAGAAGATCTTCGGTCCGACCCGGGACTGGGAGTGCTACTGCGGCAAGTACAAGCGTGTCCGCTTCAAGGGCATCATCTGTGAGCGCTGTGGCGTCGAGGTCACGCGCGCCAAGGTGCGTCGTGAGCGGATGGGCCACATCGAGCTTGCCGCTCCCGTCACCCACATCTGGTACTTCAAGGGCGTCCCGTCGCGCCTGGGCTACCTGCTGGACCTCGCGCCGAAGGACCTCGAGAAGGTCATCTACTTCGCCGCGTACATGATCACGTTCGTGGACGACGAGCGCCGCACCCGCGACCTCCCGTCGCTGGAGGCCCACGTCTCCGTCGAGCGCCAGCAGATCGAGAACCGCCGTGACGCGGACCTCGAAGGCCGTGCCAAGAAGCTCGAGACCGACCTGGCCGAGCTTGAGGCCGAGGGCGCCAAGGCCGACGTGCGCCGCAAGGTGCGCGAAGGCGCCGAGCGCGAGATGAAGCAGCTCCGTGACCGCGCCCAGCGCGAGATCGACCGTCTGGACGAGGTCTGGAACCGCTTCAAGAACCTCAAGGTCCAGGACCTCGAGGGCGACGAGCTGCTCTACCGCGAGCTGCGCGACCGCTTCGGCACGTACTTCGACGGTTCGATGGGTGCCGCGGCGCTGCAGAAGCGCCTGGAGTCCTTCGACCTCGAAGAGGAGGCCGAGCGCCTCCGCGAGATCATCCGTACCGGCAAGGGCCAGAAGAAGACCCGTGCGCTCAAGCGCCTCAAGGTCGTCTCCGCGTTCCTGCAGACCAGCAACAGCCCCAAGGGCATGGTGCTCGACTGCGTGCCGGTCATCCCGCCGGACCTTCGCCCGATGGTGCAGCTGGACGGTGGCCGCTTCGCGACCTCCGACCTGAACGACCTGTACCGCCGCGTGATCAACCGCAACAACCGCCTGAAGCGCCTTCTCGACCTCGGTGCCCCCGAGATCATCGTGAACAACGAGAAGCGCATGCTCCAGGAGGCCGTGGACGCCCTCTTCGACAACGGTCGTCGTGGTCGCCCGGTGACCGGTCCCGGCAACCGTCCGCTGAAGTCCCTGAGCGACATGCTCAAGGGCAAGCAGGGTCGATTCCGTCAGAACCTCCTCGGCAAGCGCGTGGACTACTCCGCGCGTTCCGTGATCGTCGTCGGTCCGCAGCTGAAGCTGCACCAGTGTGGTCTGCCCAAGGCCATGGCGCTGGAGCTCTTCAAGCCGTTCGTGATGAAGCGCCTGGTCGACCTGAACCACGCGCAGAACATCAAGTCGGCGAAGCGCATGGTCGAGCGCGGCCGCACGGTCGTGTACGACGTGCTCGAAGAGGTCATCGCCGAGCACCCGGTCCTGCTGAACCGTGCGCCCACGCTGCACCGCCTCGGCATCCAGGCCTTCGAGCCCCAGCTGGTCGAAGGCAAGGCCATCCAGATCCACCCGCTCGTCTGCACCGCGTTCAACGCGGACTTCGACGGTGACCAGATGGCCGTGCACCTGCCGCTCTCCGCGGAGGCGCAGGCCGAGGCCCGCATCCTGATGCTGTCCTCGAACAACATCCTCAAGCCGGCCGACGGCCGTCCGGTCACGATGCCGACCCAGGACATGGTCCTCGGTCTGTTCTTCCTGACCACCGACGGTGAGCTCCGTGACACCAAGGGCGAGGGCCGTGCGTTCGGCTCCACGGCCGAGGCGATCATGGCGTTCGACGCCGGCGAGCTCGCGCTGCAGTCGTCCGTCGACATCCGCTTCCCGGTGGGCACCATCCCGCCGCGTGGCTGGGTGCCGCCGGTCGCCGAAGAGGGCGAGCAGGAGTTCCAGCCGGGCGACAGCTTCCGTCTGAAGACCTCGCTGGGCCGCGCGCTCTTCAACGAGCTGCTGCCCGAGGACTACCCGTTCGTCGACTACTCGGTGGGCAAGAAGCAGCTCTCCGAGATCGTCAACGACCTGGCGGAGCGCTACCCCAAGGTCATCGTGGCGGCGACGCTCGACAACCTGAAGGCGGCCGGCTTCCACTGGGCGACCCGTTCGGGCGTCACCGTGGCCATCTCCGACGTCGTCGTGCCCGAGGCCAAGAAGGCCATCGTCGCGGGCTACGAGGCGATGGACGAGAAGGTCCAGAAGCAGTACGAGCGCGGTCTGATCACCAAGGACGAGCGCACGCAGGAGCTCATCGCGATCTGGACCAAGGCGACCAACGAGGTTGCCGAGGCGATGAACGCGAACTTCCCCAAGACGAACCCCATCTTCATGATGGTTGACTCGGGTGCCCGAGGAAACATGATGCAGATGCGACAGATCGCCGGTATGCGTGGTCTGGTGTCGAACGCGAAGAACGAGACCATCCCGCGTCCGATCAAGGCGTCCTTCCGTGAGGGCCTCACCGTTCTGGAGTACTTCATCTCCACGCACGGTGCCCGTAAGGGTCTGGCGGACACCGCCCTGCGTACCGCCGACTCGGGTTACCTGACCCGTCGTCTGGTGGACGTCTCGCAGGACGTGATCATCCGCGAGGAGGACTGCGGCACCGAGCGCGGCCTGAAGCTGAAGATCGCCGTTCGCGGCGAGGACGGCGTGCTGCGCAAGGCCGACGACGTCGAGACGTCCGTCTACGCCCGCATGCTGGCCGAGGACGTCGTCATCGACGGCAAGGTCATCGCGCCGGCCAACGTCGACCTCGGTGACGTCCTGATCGACGCCCTGGTAGCCAACGGCGTCGAGGAGGTCAAGACCCGCTCGGTCCTGACCTGTGAGTCCGCGGTCGGCACCTGTGCCTTCTGCTACGGACGCTCGCTCGCCACCGGCAAGCTGGTCGACATCGGTGAGGCGGTCGGCATCATCGCCGCCCAGTCCATCGGTGAGCCCGGTACCCAGCTGACGATGCGTACCTTCCACACCGGTGGTGTGGCCGGTGACGACATCACGCAGGGTCTGCCGCGTGTCGTCGAGCTCTTCGAGGCCCGTACCCCGAAGGGTGTCGCCCCGATCTCCGAGGCCGCCGGCCGCGTGCGGATCGAGGAGACCGAGAAGACGAAGAAGATCGTCATCACGCCCGACGACGGCAGCGACGAGACGGCGTTCCCGATCTCGAAGCGCGCCAAGGTCATCGTGCACGAGGGCGACCACGTCGAGGTGGGCCAGAAGCTCACCGCGGGTGCCACCAACCCGCACGACGTGCTGCGCATCCTCGGCCAGCGTGCCGTCCAGGTCCACCTGGTCGGCGAAGTCCAGAAGGTCTACAACTCGCAGGGCGTGTCGATCCACGACAAGCACATCGAGATCATCATCCGGCAGATGCTGCGCCGCGTGACGATCATCGAGTCCGGCGACGCGGAGCTCCTGCCGGGCGAGCTCGTCGAGCGCTCGAAGTTCGAGACCGAGAACCGTCGTGTGGTCACCGAGGGCGGTCACCCCGCCTCCGGCCGTCCGCAGCTGATGGGTATCACCAAGGCCTCGCTGGCGACGGAATCCTGGCTGTCGGCCGCCTCCTTCCAGGAGACGACCCGAGTCCTGACGGATGCGGCGATCAACGCCAAGTCCGACAGCCTCATCGGCCTCAAGGAGAACGTCATCATCGGTAAGCTCATCCCGGCCGGTACGGGCCTCGCCCGCTACCGCAACATCCGGGTCGAGCCCACCGAGGAAGCGAAGGCCGCGATGTACTCGGCCGTCGGCTACGACGACATCGACTACTCGCCCTTCGGCACCGGCTCCGGCCAGGCCGTCCCGCTGGAGGACTACGACTACGGCCCGTACAACGGCTGACAGCTCGTATGAAGGAAGCCCCCCGCCGCTCCGAGAGGAGCGGCGGGGGGCTTCTTCGTGTTCCGGCCCCGGGGGGATGCCCCGGGGCCGCGGGGGACACCGTCAGGCGCGCCGGCGGCGGCGGTGGGTGGTGAGGGTTGCCGACGTGAGGGTCAGGAGGGCCAGGGCGGCGGCGGTCAGGCCGGGGGTGAGGCCCTTGGGGGTGAAGGTGCAGGAGACCTTGTCGGTGCCCGCGGGGAGGTCCACGGAGACCAGGCCGTGGAAGCTCTTCACCGGGGCCGTGCACTGCCAGCCCGGGACGGCCGTCATCGCGAAGACGGCCGTGCCCTCGGCGCCCTTCGGGAGGGTGGCTTCGATGGAGTGGCCGCCCGTGGTGACCTTCGTGGCTCCGGTGGACTTCAGCGAGGCGATCGCCGTGTCCAGGGCGGCGCGGTCCAGGCAGCCGACGGGGTGCTCGCCGGCCGTCGCGTCCTTGGTGCGCGTGTGCACCGACACGGCCACCTCGCCGTCCGCGGGGACCTCGCCCAGCTTGATCACCCCGGTCATCCGGTCTTCCAGGGGGCGGGACGCGCCGGCGTGGGTGAGGGTGCCGTAGATCTGGGGGGAGTACCAGTACGCCTCGGAGCCGGGGGCGCACTGGGCGGTGTACGTCTGCTCCGTGGCCGTGCCCCCGCGGCTGACCTGGGGGACCTGGTGGACGGTGGCGCCGAGGACGTTCTCCTGCCGGGCGTAGACGCTGTCCGCCGGGTTGGGCGAGGTGTAGGGGCCGGAGCGGAGCGTCACCAGGGGAGGGGCCGCGAAGCGCGTGGACGTCCAGCTGCCCGGTTCGGCCCCCGGGCGGACCCGGGCGCCGATGGAGAAGATCGCGTCGAGCACCGGGTCGTCGGCGCCGAAGAAGGTCCGGCCGTCGTTCTTGAAGCCGTAGCCGAGGGGCTCCAGGGTCCGGTACGTGGCCTCCGGCAGGTAGCTGCTGTAGTACTGCGGGCCCTCGGCGCGCAGGGCGAGGGCGTCGTTGTACGAGCTCTGCGGCGCGCCGGAGTCGGTCCGGTACGCGGGCCAGCCGTCCACCTGCCGGACGGCGTCGAAGTGCGCGCCGATCGAGCGGTTCGAGGTGGCGACCGGCTTCGCCCAGCGTTCGCGGCCGCGGCGGGAGTCCGCGCCGGCGGCCGCCACCGTGGACTCCGCGAAGACCACGCAGACCATGAGGACCGCGGCCACCGGGATCAGGTACCGCCGCTTCTCGCCCAGGGCGAGGAGGACGAGGGCCAGTACGGAGACGGCCCCGCCCACCAGCACCGCAGGCCAGGTCCAGCCGCCGAAGTCGTCGGCGCGGCGCAGGACGAAGGTGGCCGCGACCAGCAGGGCGGCCGTCAGCGCCACGTGCGGCGGGCGCGGGCGGTGGGCCAGGGCCAGCCAGGCCAGGACCACCACCATGCCGCTGAAGACGAAGGCCTCGCGGTACGGGTTGCCGTTCGGCACCGCCAGCCCGTGCCACACGTACTGGGTCGGCGGGAACTGGAACGAGGCGACGACGAGCAGGGTCGCCGCCGCCCACACCAGGCGGGTCCGGCGGGCGATGGCGGCGTTGAACAGGAACGATCCGGCGAGGATCAGGCCGAGCGAAGCCACGTACAGCCGCGGGCGGCCGCCCCACAGGTGCGTGGCGGGGAGCATCCCGGCGAGGAACAGTTCGATCCGCACGGGCTCGAAGGCCCCGGCCTGGGTGGGCTGGGCGGAGCCGCTGGAGAGGAACGACGGCAGCAGGAGCGGGAGGGTCAGCAGGATGCCCGTCCCGGCGGCCGTCGCGGCCCGCCACACCGCGCGCAGCCGCTGCCGGCCGGTCATGTCCCGGGTGATCAGGCGGATGGCGAGCAGTACGCAGGCGGCCATCGTGGCCATCATCGCGGTGTAGAAGTTGCCGAACCAGGCGAGCGCGACGAACAGCGCGACGCCCGGCCAGCGGCGCTCCTCCAGGCACCACTCGACGGCGATGCCGAGCAGCGGGAGGGCGACCAGGCCCCACAGCCACATCGGGATGTACGAGGCGTCGCTGAGCGCCCAGCCGCAGAGCCCGTAGCAGGCGCCGAGCACCCCGCGCTGCCACCACGGGCCGGGGTGGAGCTTGCCGAGGTAGACCGTCATGACGGCGGCGGCGGTGCCCATGGTGATCGGGGTGATCGCGAAGACGGCGAGGTCGACGTGGTCGCGCGGGACCAGGACGGCCAGCCAGGAGAACGGGTTGCCGAGGTACGTGTAGTAGTCGGACAGGAACTGCTGGCCGAAGCCCGCGCGCCAGGTGAAGAGCACGTCACCGGCGGACTGCCCGTGGGCCAGGTCCCACAGTGCGCGGTGGAAGGGCACGTACTGGTTGGCCTGGTCGTTGATGGCCCGGCCGGTGTTGCCGAAGGGGTAGGTGCCGCGGGCGGCCCAGGCCGAGCAGAACGCGGCCGAGGTGATCAGGAACGCCAGCAGGGGCCCGTACAGGCGGCCGCGCAGACGGGCGGGTACGCGGGCGAGCCGCAGGGGCCGGCGGCGGGGAGACGGCAGGGCCGGACGGTCCGTCGCCGTCGTCTCCGAGGTGACCGTCCGCAATGTCCCGCTCCCTGAGTGCTCGTGGATGCCGTGGATGCCGTGGATGCCCGTGGACGTCCGTCGACGCCTGCGCCGTTTCGCGACGAATCAAGCGAATCGCTGGGGCAGTTTAGTTCGCGGGGGCGGCCGCCCCGTCCCGCTCCGCTTAGCACGCCTTTACCACATGCGCGAGTCGGCAGGGCCACACCGGGGTCTCGCCCAAGCGGCACATGACCGGCGGCGATATCGCGCTCGTCCCGCGCGGGCCTTTGTTTTGACCGGATGGGATGCGGTAGGTACGCTCAGACCTTGTGCCTGGGGTGTGCCTGGGCTCCTGTGCGTGTCCATCAACCGCATGAGAGCCGGATCAGCCACCGCGATCCATGCGTTTCCGTGCTTGCGCGGAGTCCCGCCGGATCCGACACACCCGACCGCGTGGGTCGGCAAAGTTCCAGGTTAGCTTCACTACACGGCACACAGAAACCGGAGAAGTAGTGCCTACGATCCAGCAGCTGGTCCGTAAGGGCCGGCAGGACAAGGTCGAGAAGACGAAGACGCCCGCGCTTGAGGCTTCGCCCCAGCGCCGCGGCGTCTGCACGCGTGTGTTCACGACCACCCCGAAGAAGCCGAACTCGGCGCTCCGTAAGGTCGCGCGTGTGCGTCTGACCTCCGGCATCGAGGTCACCGCTTACATTCCGGGTGAGGGACACAACCTGCAGGAGCACTCGATCGTGCTCGTGCGTGGTGGCCGTGTGAAGGACCTGCCGGGTGTTCGTTACAAGATCATCCGCGGTGCGCTTGACACCCAGGCTGTCAAGAACCGCAAGCAGGCCCGCAGCCGCTACGGCGCCAAGAAGGAGAAGTAAGAATGCCTCGTAAGGGCCCCGCCCCGAAGCGCCCGGTCATCATCGACCCGGTCTACGCATCTCCTCTGGTGACGTCGCTCATCAACAAGATCCTCCTGAACGGCAAGCGCTCCACCGCCGAGCGCATCGTTTACGGCGCCATGGAAGGCCTCCGCGAGAAGACCGGCAACGACCCGGTCATCACGCTGAAGCGCGCGCTCGAGAACGTCAAGCCGTCCCTCGAGGTCAAGTCCCGCCGTGTCGGTGGCGCGACCTACCAGGTCCCCGTCGAGGTCAAGCCGGGTCGCCAGTCGACCCTGGCCCTCCGCTGGCTCGTGGGTTACTCCCGCGCCCGTCGTGAGAAGACCATGACCGAGCGCCTCATGAACGAGCTGCTCGACGCCTCCAACGGTCTTGGCGCTGCCGTCAAGAAGCGCGAGGACACGCACAAGATGGCCGAGTCCAACAAGGCCTTCGCGCACTACCGCTGGTAGTCCCAACCCACATCGAGACCGAGAGAAGACTGAGCCGATATGGCTACCACTTCGCTTGACCTGGCCAAGGTGCGCAACATCGGCATCATGGCTCACATCGACGCGGGCAAGACGACCACCACCGAGCGCATCCTGTTCTACACCGGTGTGTCTTACAAGATCGGTGAAGTCCACGACGGCGCTGCCACGATGGACTGGATGGAGCAGGAGCAGGAGCGCGGCATCACGATCACGTCTGCCGCGACGACCTGCCACTGGCCGCTCGAGGACGTCGACCACACCATCAACATCATCGACACCCCGGGCCACGTGGACTTCACGGTCGAGGTGGAGCGTTCGCTCCGCGTCCTCGACGGTGCCGTCACCGTGTTCGACGGTGTCGCCGGTGTGGAGCCGCAGTCGGAGACGGTGTGGCGTCAGGCCGACCGTTACGGCGTGCCGCGCATCTGCTTCGTCAACAAGCTCGACCGCACCGGCGCCGAGTTCCACCGCTGCGTCGACATGATCAAGGACCGCCTCGGTGCGGTTCCGATCGTCATGCAGCTCCCCATCGGTGCCGAGGCCGACTTCCAGGGTGTCGTCGACCTCGTCACGATGAAGGCGTTCGTCTGGTCCGCCGAGGCGACCAAGGGCGAGATGTACGACATCGTCGACATCCCGGCCACGCACACCGAGGCCGCTGAAGAGTGGCGCGGCAAGCTGGTCGAGACCGTCGCCGAGAACGACGACGAGATCATGGAGCTCTTCCTGAACGGCGACGAGCCGTCCGTGGAGCAGCTGCACGCCGCCGTCCGTCGCATCATCCTCGGCTCCGGCAAGGGCAAGGGCGAGCCCACGATCACCGCGGTGTTCTGTGGCACGGCGTTCAAGAACAAGGGCGTTCAGCCCCTGCTCGACGCCGTCGTCCGCTACCTGCCGTCGCCGCTGGACATCGAGGCCATCGAGGGCCACGACGTCCGCGACGCCGAGGTGGTCGTGAAGCGCAAGCCGTCCGACGAGGAGCCCCTCGCGGCGCTGGCGTTCAAGATCATGAGCGACCCGCACCTCGGCAAGCTCACCTTCGTCCGGGTTTACTCGGGCCGCCTGGAGGCCGGCACCTCGGTGCTGAACTCCGTCAAGGGCAAGAAGGAGCGCATCGGCAAGATCTACCGCATGCACGCCAACAAGCGTGAAGAGATCGACGCGGTGGGCGCCGGTGACATCGTCGCCGTCATGGGCCTGAAGCAGACCACCACCGGTGAGACGCTGTGTGACGACAAGCAGCCCGTGATCCTGGAGTCCATGGACTTCCCGGCTCCGGTCATCCAGGTCGCCATCGAGCCCAAGTCCAAGGGTGACCAGGAGAAGCTGGGTGTCGCCATCCAGCGCCTGGCGGAGGAGGACCCCTCCTTCCACGTTCACTCGGACGAGGAGACGGGCCAGACCATCCTCGGCGGTATGGGCGAGCTGCACCTCGAGGTGCTGGTCGACCGTATGAAGCGTGAGTTCAAGGTCGAGGCCAACGTCGGCAAGCCGCAGGTCGCGTACCGCGAGACCATCCGCGGCACCGTCGAGCGTCACGACTACACGCACAAGAAGCAGACCGGTGGTACCGGTCAGTTCGCCAAGGTGCAGATCGCGATCGAGCCCATCACCGAGGCCGACGGCCCGGCGTACGAGTTCGTGAACAAGGTCACCGGTGGCCGCGTGCCGAAGGAGTACATCCCTTCGGTCGACGCCGGTGCGCAGGAGGCCATGCAGTTCGGCATCCTGGCCGGCTACGAGATGACGGGCGTTCGCGTCACGCTTCTCGACGGTGGCTACCACGAGGTCGACTCCTCCGAGCTCGCGTTCAAGATCGCCGGTTCGCAGGCCTTCAAGGAGGCCGCGCGCAAGGCGTCCCCCGTGCTCATGGAGCCGATGATGGCCGTCGAGGTCACCACCCCTGAGGACTACATGGGTGACGTCATCGGTGACATCAACTCTCGCCGTGGCCAGATCCAGGCCATGGAAGAGCGTCACGGTGCTCGTGTCGTGAAGGGCCTCGTGCCCCTTTCGGAGATGTTCGGCTACGTCGGAGACCTCCGCAGCAAGACCTCGGGTCGCGCCAGCTACTCGATGCAGTTCGACTCCTACGCCGAGGTTCCCCGGAACGTCGCCGAGGAGATCATCGCGAAGGCCAAGGGCGAGTAACTCTTCCGAGTACACGCTTTAGGCTTGTCACCGGAGCCCCCGGGGCAACAGGAGTAACCCTCCGTTGCCCCGGAGGGGCCGGCTTTCCAGCAAAGATCACCTGGCGCCGATGAGTAAGGCGTACAGAACCACTCTCCAGGAGGACCCCGTGGCGAAGGCGAAGTTCGAGCGGACTAAGCCGCACGTCAACATCGGCACCATCGGTCACATTGACCACGGTAAGACGACCCTCACGGCCGCCATTACCAAGGTGCTGCACGACGCGTACCCGGACCTGAACGAGGCCTCGGCCTTCGACCAGATCGACAAGGCTCCTGAGGAGCGCCAGCGCGGTATCACCATCTCCATCGCGCACGTCGAGTACCAGACCGAGGCGCGTCACTACGCCCACGTCGACTGCCCGGGTCACGCTGACTACATCAAGAACATGATCACCGGTGCCGCGCAGATGGACGGCGCCATCCTCGTGGTCGCCGCCACCGACGGCCCGATGCCGCAGACCAAGGAGCACGTGCTCCTGGCCCGCCAGGTCGGCGTTCCGTACATCGTCGTCGCCCTGAACAAGGCCGACATGGTGGACGACGAGGAGATCCTGGAGCTCGTCGAGCTCGAGGTCCGTGAGCTGCTCTCCGAGTACGAGTTCCCGGGCGACGACCTGCCGGTCGTCCGCGTCTCCGCGCTGAAGGCCCTCGAGGGCGACAAGGAGTGGGGCGAGAAGCTCCTCGGCCTCATGTCCGCCGTCGACGAGTCGATCCCGACCCCGCCGCGTGACACCGAGAAGCCGTTCCTCATGCCCGTCGAGGACGTCTTCACGATCACCGGTCGCGGTACGGTCGTCACCGGCCGTATCGAGCGTGGTGTCCTGAAGGTCAACGAGACCGTCGACATCATCGGCATCAAGGAAGCCAAGACCACCACCACGGTCACCGGCATCGAGATGTTCCGCAAGCTGCTCGACGAGGGCCAGGCCGGTGAGAACGTCGGTCTGCTCCTCCGTGGCATCAAGCGCGAGGACGTCGAGCGCGGCCAGGTCATCATCAAGCCCGGTTCGGTCACGCCGCACACCGAGTTCGAGGCCCAGGCCTACATCCTGTCGAAGGACGAGGGTGGCCGTCACACCCCGTTCTTCAACAACTACCGCCCGCAGTTCTACTTCCGTACCACGGACGTCACGGGTGTCGTCACCCTGCCGGCCGGCACGGAGATGGTCATGCCGGGCGACAACACCGAGATGACGGTCGCGCTGATCCAGCCGGTCGCCATGGAGGAGGGCCTGAAGTTCGCCATCCGTGAGGGTGGTCGTACGGTCGGCGCCGGCCAGGTCATCAAGATCACGAAGTAATTCGTGCTCTGACCTGGTAGCTCGCGCGAGCGGGCACCATGTTTGACAGAAGGGCCCCTTCCCCACCGCTCCGGCGGCGGGGGAGGGGCCCTTCGTCGTACGGACGGGCGGGACGGGCGGGACGTGCAGGACGCGCGTCACGTGCGCACGGCACACGGAAGAGGGCCGCACCCCCGATGACGGGGTGCGGCCCTCTCTCGTGCCCTGCGGGGGATCCGTCAGCCGGTCACGCGCAGGGACTCGGTGAACTCCTTGCAGGCGGCGTAGTCCGGCAGCAGGCCCGACTCGATCGCCTCGGCCAGCGTCGGCGCGGCCTCGTCGCGGGCGGACAGCAGCGGCACGTCCGCCGGCCACTCGATGCCCAGGTCCGCGTCGAGCGGGTGAACCGAGTGCTCGCCGGTCGGGTTGTACGTCTCCGAGCAGAGGTACGACAGCGTGGCGTCGTCGCTCAGCGCGCAGAACCCGTGGCCCAGCCCCTCCGGGATGTAGACCGCGCGGCGGTCCACGTCGTCCAGGCGGACGCCCTCCCAGCGGCCGAAGGTCGGGGAGCCGACCCGCAGGTCCACGATGACGTCGAGCACGGCGCCGCGCACGCAGGTCACGTACTTGGCCTGGCCGCGCGGCACGTCGGCGAAGTGGATGCCCCGGACCACGCCGCGCGAGGACACCGAGAGGTTCGCCTGCGCCAGGTTCAGCGGGTGGCCGACGACCTCGGACAGCTTGTCGAAGCGGTACCACTCGGTGAACAGGCCGCGCGGGTCGCCGTGCAGCTGCGGGGTGATCTCGTAGGCGCCCTCCATCGAGAGCTGGCGGAACTTCACCGGGAGGACTCCTCTTCGAGCAGAGCGATCAGGTAGTCGCCGTAGCCGCTCTTGAGCAGCGGCTGGGCCAGTTCGCGCAGCTGCGCGGAGTCGATCAGGCCGGCCCGCCAGGCCGCCTCCTCGATGCAGCCGATCTTGAAGCCCTGGCGCTCCTCGATCACGCGGACGAACTCCGAGGCCTGGACCATGGAGACGAAGGTCCCGGTGTCCAACCAGGCGGTGCCGCGGTCGAGGATGGTGACATTCAGCTCACCGGCCTGGAGGTACGCGTCGTTGACCGCGGTGATCTCCAGTTCGCCGCGCGCGCTGGGCTTCAGGCCACGAGCGATCTCCACGACGCGGTTGTCGTAGAAGTACAGACCCGGTACCGCGTAGCGGGACTTGGGCTTGACCGGCTTCTCCTCGATGGAGATGGCCTGGCCGTTCTCGTCGAACTCCACCACGCCGTACGCGGTCGGGTCGGCCACCGGATACGCGAAGACCCGGCCGCCCTTGGAGCCGGTGTGCTCCGCCAGGCGCGTGCCGAGGCCGCTGCCGTGGAAGATGTTGTCGCCGAGGATCAGGGCGACCGACTCGTCGCCGATGAAGTCGGCGCCGAGCACGAACGCCTGGGCGATGCCCTCGGGGCGCTCCTGGACCGCGTACTCCAGCCGTATGCCGAACTGGGAGCCGTCGCCGAGCAGTCGCTCGAACTGCGCACGGTCCTCCGGCGTGGTGATGACGAGAATCTCGCTGATTCCGGCCATGACCAGGGTGGAGAGCGGGTAGTAGATCATCGGCTTGTCGAAGACGGGGAGCAGCTGCTTCGAGACTGCCCGGGTCAGCGGCCAGAGTCGGGATCCGGTGCCACCGGCCAAGAGAATTCCACGCATGGGCCCAACCCTATGCGAGAGCACGGAGGGCGCCGCGGCGCGGGCCGGGTGGGTGGTGTACGAGCGGCTAGACTCTTCGTATTATGCGCATCCTTGTGACCGGCGGCGCCGGCTTCATCGGTTCAGAATTCGTCCGGCAGCAGCTCGGTGCAGACGCATCGGCCCAGATCACGGTCTTCGACAAGCTGACCTACTCGGGCGTCGAGGCGAACCTCGCGCCCGTCGCCGACCACCCCGGTTACAAGTTCGTCAAGGGCGACATCTGCGACGCCGAGGCCGTCGACCAGGTGATGCCCGGGCACGACGTGGTGGTGCACTTCGCCGCCGAGTCCCACGTGGACCGCTCGATCGCCGGTGCCGGCCCGTTCGTGATGACCAACGTCGTCGGTACGCAGGTGCTCCTCGACGCCGCCCGCAAGCACGGGGTCGGCCGCTTCGTCCACATCTCCACCGACGAGGTGTACGGCTCGATCAGCGAGGGCTCCTGGACCGAGGAGTGGCCGCTGGTGCCGAACTCCCCGTACTCCGCCTCCAAGGCCTCGTCCGACCTGCTGGCCCTGGCCTACGCGCGGACGCACGGCATGGACGTCGTGGTCACGCGCTGCTCCAACAACTACGGGCACTACCAGTTCCCGGAGAAGGTCATCCCGCTGTTCGTCTCGAACCTGATGGACGGCAAGAAGGTCCCGCTGTACGGCAACGGCGGCAACGTGCGCGACTGGCTGCACGTCTCCGACCACTGCCGCGGCATCGACCTGGCCATGCGGAAGGGCCGCGCCGGCGAGGTCTACAACATCGGCGGCGGAACCGAGCTCACCAACAAGGAGCTCACCGGCGTGCTGCTCGAAGCGGCCGGCCTCGGCTGGGACATGGTCGAGCAGGTCGAGGACCGCAAGGGCCACGACCTCCGCTACTCCATCGACATCAGCAAGATCGGCTCGGAGCTCGGCTACGCGCCGCAGGTCACCTTCGAGGACGGCATCAAGGCCACCATCGACTGGTACCGCGAGAACCGCGCCTGGTGGGAGCCGCTGAAGGCGAAGGCGGCCCTGCAGAAGTGAGCGCGAACCCGCGAGCCGGACGCTGGCTCGTCACCGGCGCCGCCGGGATGCTCGGCCAGGACGTCCTGGCCGTCCTGAAGGCTGCCGGGATCGAAGCCGTGGGCCTGCGCCGCACCGACCTCGACATCACCGACCCGGCCGCCGTCCGCGCGGCGGTCGAGGGCGTCACCGTGGTCGTGAACTGCGCCGCGTGGACCGACGTCGACGGCGCCGAGACCGCCGAGGACGCCGCCACCGCCGTCAACGGCACCGGCGTGCGCGTCCTCGCCGAGGCCTGCGCCGCCGCCCACGCGCGCCTGCTGCACGTCTCCACCGACTACGTGCTCCCCGGCGACGCCACCGAGCCGTACCGCGAGGACGCCGCGACCGGCCCGCTCAACGCGTACGGGCGCTCCAAGCTGATCGGCGAGCAGGCCGTAGCCGAACTGCTGCCGCAGGACGGCTACGTCGTCCGGACCGCGTGGCTGTACGGCGAGCACGGGCCGAACTTCGTCGCCACCATGCTCAAGCTGGCCGCCCAGCGCGACACCCTCGACGTCGTCGACGACCAGCACGGCCAGCCCACCTGGTCCTACGCGCTGGCCCGGCGCCTGGTCGAGCTGGGTCTCGCCGCGCTGAAGGGCACGGCCATGGGCGGGGTCTACCACGGCACCGCGAGCGGCCGGACCACCTGGATGGGGCTGGCCCGCGAGACGTACCGGCTGAGCGGGCTCGACCCGGAGCGCATCCGGCCGACCACCTCCGCCGCGTTCGTACGCCCCGCCGCCCGCCCGGCGTTCAGCGTGCTCGGGCACGACGCCTGGGAGGAAGGGGCGGGGCTGGCCCCGCTCTCCGACTGGCGCGAGCAGCTCGCCCAGGCCCTGGCCACCCCCGCGTTCAGCGCTCTGGCCGCTGCGGCCAGGAACGGCAGTACGGGATGAAGTCCCTGCTGAGCAGGCTCACCGCGGCGCTGCCGCCGGGCACCGTCGCGGTGGCCGGCGGCACTGTCGTGCTCGGTGCGGCCTCGTACGTCCACCTGGGCGTGGCCGGCCACAGCCTGTCCACGGACGCCATGGCGAACGTCTCGGTGCTGTGGACGATCGTCATGGCGCTCGGCCTCGGCATCTTCTTCCCCATCGAGCAGGAGCTCACCCGGATCGTCGCCGCCCGCGTGGTGCACGGCCAGGGAGCGGCTCCCGTGCTGCGCCGGGCCACGCTGCTGACCGCCGGGATCCTGGGCGCGACCCTGCTCGTCCTCGCCGTCGGCGCGGGCCCGATCGCGGACCTGCTGTTCCGCGGCGACCGCGGCCTGGTGGCGGCGCTCGGCGGCGCGTTCACGGGCATGGCCGTCTGCTACCTGACCCGCGGGGTCCTGGCCGGCCTCGGCCGGTTCGGCGCGTACGGCACCCAGCTGGCCGTCGACGGCGGGCTGCGCATCGCCCTCGCCTTCGGCTGCGCGGTCGCCGGGCTGCACTCGGCGCTCGCCTTCAGTCTGGTCCTGGCCGTCGCGCCGATCGCCGCGACGCTGGTCACCCTGCCGGCGCTGCTGCGCGCCGTGGAGCCCGGCGAGGACATCGCCTGGCGGGAACTGACCGCCGGACTCGGCCTGTTGATCTGCTCGACCCTGCTGTCCCAGGTCGTCGTCAACGCCGCGGTGATGAGCACCAAGCTGCTCGCCCCCACCGACAGCGTGCTGATCGCGGCGCTGCTCAACGCGCTGGTCCTGGCCCGGGTGCCGCTGTTCGTCTTCGGCTCGCTGCAGGCCTCGCTGCTCGGCGGGCTGACCGCCGCCTACACGGCCGGCGACCGGGCGGCGTTCTCCGCGATGCTGCGCCGGATCGGCGTGGTCGTCGGGGCGCTCGGCCTGCTCGGGGGAGTGCCCGCGACCGTGCTCGGCCCGTGGCTGATCAAGGTCCTGTTCGACGCCGGACCCGTACTGGGCTGCGTCGACTTCTTCCTTTTGTCCGCCGGCACCGTGGCGTACATGTTCGCGATGGTCCTCGGTCAGGCGCTGATGGTATTCAAGCGGCACAACCTGCAACTACTCTGCTGGGCCGCCGGCACCGTCGTCCTCGTCGGTGTCACCTTCGCACCGGGCGAAGTGGCCCTCCGCGTCATCCTGGCCTACGCTCTCGGCTCTCTCGCCACCGTGCTCGGTATGCTGGCGGTGCTGAGGCTGAGGTTCCCCGGAGCGGCTCCGGGTGCGACCGAAGGACCCGGGCACAAGGTCGCCGCAAGCCCACTGGGCGCCGGAGCGGTCGGGGAGTGACCATGCCGGCTTCCGACGTCCCACCGATCACCGAGCACGCGCACGTGCCACATTCCGCTGGAGCTACCGTGTCCCAATACGACGACGTCTGGCTGGTCATCCCGGCCTACAACGAGGGCCAGGTGATCGCCGATGTGGTCGAGGGAGCGCGTGAGACCTTCCCGAACATAGTCGTCGTGGACGACGGCAGCTCCGACAACTCGGCCGAGCACATCGCGACGACCGGCGCCCACCTCGTGCGCCACCCCGTCAACCTCGGCCAGGGCGCCGCCCTCCAGACCGGCCTCAAGTACGCCCTCGCGCAGCCCGGTGCCCGCTACTTCGCGACGTTCGACGCGGACGGCCAGCACCAGACGCACGACGTCGAGAAGATGGTCCGGGTGCTGCGCGACGACGAGGCCGACGTGGTCCTCGGCTCGCGCTTCATCGAGCAGAACGGCCAAGTGCCGTGGATCAAGCGCGTGGTGCTGCGTACGGCGGCGACGGTCAGCCCGACCGCCCGCAAGCTCAAGCTCACCGACTCGCACAACGGCCTGCGCGTGCTCAGCCGCAAGGCCGCCGAGCAGCTGAACATCACCATGAACGGCATGGCGCACGCCTCGGAGATCGTCGGTTTCCTGGCCGGGTCCGGCCTGCGCGTCACCGAGGTCCCGGTGGACATCCTCTACACCGAGTACTCGCGCGCCAAGGGTCAGTCCCTGATCAACGGCGTCAACATCATCTTTGACATCACGATGCGGGAGCGAAGCCGCTGATGAAGTACTTCTGGATCCAGCTGCTGCTCATCGCGGGCTCGGTGTCGATGGCCCTCATGTTCATACGGACGTGGGGCCAGGCGAAGAACCGCGCCTGGAAGCGCATCGCGTTCTCCCTGTTCGTCATCGTCAACGTGTACGCCGTGCTCCGCCCGACGGACGTCACGTGGGTGGCGCACCAGCTCGGCGTCGGCCGCGGCACCGACCTCGTGCTGTACGTCATGGTGCTCGCGATGGGCTTCCTGACCCTCAACACCTTCCTCCGCTTCCGCTCGTTGGAGAAGAAGATCACCGACCTGGCCCGGACCGTGGCCCTGTCCGAGGGCGCCCGCCACAACGACGCCCGCCTGGGTGCGGCCGTCGCCCCCGTGGTGGCGGAGACCGTCGTCGCCGAGGCCGTCGTAGCCGAGGCGAAGCCCGAGCCCGCCGACTCCGACTCCGTGAAGGCCTGACGTCCTGTGGTGACCTTCGACTTCATGCTCCCCTACTACGGGGACGTGCAGCTGATGCAGGACGCCGTCCGCAGCGTCCTGGCCCAGACGGACCGGGACTTCCGCCTCGTCGTCATCGACGACGGCAAGGAGCCGGACGTCCCGGGCTGGTTCGAGGCCCTCGGCGACGAGCGGGTGCACTACACCCGCAACGAGCAGAACCTCGGCATCACCAAGAACTTCCAGAAGTGCGTACGGCTCTCCGAGGCCGACTACGTCGTCATCATGGGCTGCGACGACCTGCTGCACCCGCACTACCTGGAGACCGTCCGCGCTCTCATCGCCGACAACCCGGGCATCGGCATGGTCCAGCCCGGCGTCGAGGTGATCGACGGCACCGGCCAGGTCGCGTACGGGCTGGCCGACCAGACCAAGCGGCGGCTGTACGCCCCGCAGGTCAAGGGCCGGCGCCTGATGGGCGGTGAGGAGCTGGCCACCAGCGTGCTGCGCGGGAACTGGCTGTACTTCCCGTCCATCTGCTGGCGCGGCGAGGCCCTGCGCGGGGTCAACTTCCGCGACGAGTACTCCGTGATCCAGGACCTGGCCCTGGTGGTCGACCTCCTCGAACTCGGCGAGCAGATGCTGATCGACGAGTCCACGACGGTGTTCAAGTACCGCCGCCACGCGGTCAGCGAATCCTCGGTGCAGGCCTTCTCCGGCACCCGCTTCACCGAGGCCGAGCGGTACTTCTCGGCGGTGGCCGACCGGATGGACGCCCGGGGCTGGCCCAGGGCCGCGCGCGCCGCGCGCTTCCACAGCGCCTCCCGCTTCCACGCCATCACGATGCTCCCGGGCGCGCTGCTCCGCGGCCACCGCGAAGGCCTCCGTACGCTCGCCAAGCACGCATTCACCGCAGGTCAGCGCGGAGACTGACCCCGGAGCACGACAGACAGCGGCCGACGGGCCCCGCCCCGCGGTGACACCCGCGACCGAATTGGACTGAGATGACACACCTGGCCCCCGAGGTCGTCGGAACATCCGGCACGGCGCACAGCCGGACCGGTACCGGGACCCCGGACGCCGGACCGGTCTCCTCCTCTTCGACGGCCCGCCGCCCCTGGACCTCCCGGCGCCGCGTGCTGGCCGTCGCCGAGGGCGTCGTCAGCATCACGGCCGCCCTCGGCTACATGGTGCTGAGCCGGCGCATCGACGTGAACCCGATCGTGCGCCTCGGCCAGGTCAGCGGCCTCGCCACGCTCCAGATGTACGCCGCGGTCATCGGGCTGCCGCTGCTCGGGCTGCTCCTGTACACCGCCCACCGGGGCCCGGCCCGGCGCCACCAGCTGGTCAAGCGCCTGGTCTGCGCCGCCCTGGCGGGCCTGGCCACCGGCGTGATCGCCGGCGGGGTCGTCGTCGCCCTGCACGGCACCCCGCACCCGCTCGGCGGCCAGGAGGGCGACCCGGGCGTCCTGATCGACATGGCCAACTCGTTCCTGCACCACGAGGGGATGTCGGGCATCTACCCGCCCGCCTTCCCGGCCCTGATGGCCCTCTGGGCGAAGATCCGCTACAACGGCCGCGGCGAGACCGGCTTCGCCCTGCACGACCTGCAGATCTTCTTCACCGCCGTGGCCGGCCCGATGGCCTACCTGGCTTGGCGGATACTGCTGCGGCCCTTCTGGGCCCTGCTGATCGCGGTCCCGGCCGCGGTGCTCTTCCTCGACCCGATCCGCCCGTACAGCCACATCGTGATGATCGTGCTGCTGCCGCTGCTCGGATACTGGCTGCGCGAGATGCGCCTCGCCGGTCGGCGCGGCACCCGGCACCTGGTGGTGCGCGCACTCGTCCTCGGCGTGACCTTCGGCGCGCTGTTCCTCTGGTACTCCGGCTGGTACATCTGGGCCGCGCCGGGCGCGCTCGTGGCCGCGCTGTTCCTCTTCCCGTGGCGCCAGGGCGCGGCCACGGCCAAGAAGGCGGGCATCTACATAGGGGTCACGCTGCTCACGGCCGGCGTGGTCGGCGCTCCGCTGCTCTACCAGATGGCCCGGCTGGGCTCGGAGAACCCCGACCGCTACGCCTTCCTCGCCGTGTACGCGGACCCCGGGTACGTCCTCGGCTGGACCTCGGACCGCTCCGGGACCCTGACGTACCAGACCTGGCCGGTGGCCGGCGAGATGGCGGGCCAGAGCGGGTTCGCCCTGCTGCTGCTGTTCGGGGTGGGCCTCGGCCTCGGCCTGGGGATGCGCAACATCATGGTGCGCACGGCCGCGGCGGTCCTGGCCGGCGCCTGGCTCGCCCGCTTCTGGTTCGCCGGGCACATGGCCCAGGACAAGGCCATCCAGCTCTACCCGCGCACCACGTGGATCATCATGTACTGCCTGATGATCCTGGCCGTGCTCGGCATGATGGCCGTGGTCAACCGGGGATCGGGGTGGATCGAGCGCACGCTGCGCCCGCGGGCCGTCGGGGCCGGTTCCGATTCCGTTCCCCCGGCCGGGCCCGCCCGGGTCGTTCCGCCGCGGGTGGTCCGCCAGCTGGCCGCCGGGATGGTGTGCGTGGTCGCGCTGTTCGCGACCATGGGAGCGTCCTGGTCGGTCAACCGCTACATGCCCTCGTCCGACGTCGACTCGATGGGCATCGACGCGTACCGCGCGCACGTCATCAAGCAGCGGGACGGCAGCTGCCCGCGCTTCTCGCCGCGCGAGAACTGCTGGGACATCGAGAAGAACGACTGGAAGCCCGGACCCATCCAGGACTTCATCTGGTGTGCCGGCATCGTGGCCGACGACTGGCCCGCCGTCTGCGGGATGGAGGCGCCCAAGCGCGTGCGCTCGCGGGCGGACATCGAGCGGGACGCCGAGGCCGAGCGGCAGGCCCGCAAGGACGCCGACCGGACCGGGCAGGACGCCCGGAAGAAGTGACGGCGGGGGCGGCCCGCCGACCCGGGCACGGGCTGCTTCGGCAAGCAGCAGCAACGTTTCAGCGGGGCCCCCAGGACCTGGTCCCGGGGGCCCCGGACATTCCAGGGGTGGGACATGCGCAAGAACGACAACGACAGCGACGGACCGGCGATCTCCGACGAGGAGTGGGCCCGGTTCATGGAGCAGGCCGAGACGGGCTCCGGCCAGGCCCCGCAGGAGCCCTCCGCCCGCGCCCGCATGGTCACCGCGCGGCTGCGCGCCGGCTCCGCCGAGCCGCAGGGCTGGCGCACCGGACCGGCCTGGCAGGAGATGCAGGGGCGGGGGAGGGGCAAGCGGCGGATCAAGGCCGCGGCGGCGGTGGTCTTCATCGCGGCCCTCGCGCTGATCGCCGTACGCCCGGAGCTGGTCATCGACAAGGTCACCGGGAAGGCCGAGCGGAACGACAAGGCCCGTGAGCCGCTGCCCGCCGAGACCGCCCGGCCCAGCGCACCGCCCTCGGCCGTCGACCCGGACCGGCCGACGCTGAAGGAGCCCTTCAGGGGCTCCCCGGCCCTCCAGTGGGCCGACGGGGCGGCCGGTATCGAGGTCCCGGAGGCCCAGGCCGTCGGCGGGATGAGCAAGGAGCAGGTCGCCGACGCGCTGGAGAAGGCCAAGCAGTTCCTGGTCTCGGCCAACCTGGACCCGGCGACCCTGCGCGGGGAGCGGCCCGCGGCGGCGCTGGAGCTGCTGGACCCGAAGCTGAAGGACGAGCTGAGCCGCGTGGAGGACTCGCTGACGGCTCCGACGAAGGAGAACGACCCGCTGCACCTGTTCACCCGGGTCAAGCCGGCCGAGCTGAAGCCCGCGGGCGACGTGGTCAAGGTCCGCGGCCGGATGTGGGTGGAGCCCGGCAAGGAGGGCGGCCAGGCCAACGTGCAGGCCGACTACACCTTCGTCTACCCGTTCGTGAAGGCGAAGGCGGGCGCCGCGGAGGTGGAGCGCACGATCGTGCGGCGCGAGATCACCTTCTCGATCGCCGACCCGCGCAAGTGGCAGGCCACCGTCGGCAAGATCTGGCTGGAGAAGTACGACGTCGACCTCGCGAACAGCGCCTGCGACGTCTACGACGGATACCTGCACCCCGTCTTCTCCGACGACGCACCGACCGGTCCCACGCCCTCCGGCACGCCCGTGGACCCGTACGACCGGAGCAAGACCGTCGACTCCGGCGTGCCGGGCGGCTGCGGGAGTCTTTCGCGTACCTGAGGCCGGTGGGACGGTCCGGACGCACCCCAAGCGGGGCCCGGGCCGTCCCACTGCGTGGCGCAGTTTGACCACTCACCTGGGAGGGGTATTCTCTTCGGCCCGATTGGCGCAGTACGTGTCTTGTATGGCAGACTACTCAAGTTGCTCGGCTGAGTGCCGATGCTGCGCGCCTCCCGCCGGGAGGACCGGAAGCGAGTCCCACAGTACTCGTCGCCTTTATCTGCCTTTCGGGGCAGCAATGGGGCGGACGTACGGGAATCTTCTGGGAAGCGTCAGCACGGTGTTCGCCAGGCGCTCGGTGGGTGTTTCTCCCCCGAACCGCGGCCTCGGGCCGCACCCCCTTGGACGAGGGAATTTCCGTATGGGAATTTTCTGTAGAGGGAGTGCGACACGCCCGACCGCGTGGGTCGGAGAGAAGCGGTGGAGAGATCCACAGCCGGCCGAGAGCCAGAGCGTTTCCACAACAGACAGGACTACGGAGTAGCCATGGCGGGACAGAAGATCCGCATCCGGCTCAAGGCCTACGACCACGAGGTCATCGACTCCTCGGCGAAGAAGATCGTCGAGACGGTGACCCGCACTGGTGCGTCGGTCGCAGGCCCGGTGCCGCTGCCCACTGAGAAGAACGTGTACTGCGTCATCAAGTCGCCGCACAAGTACAAGGACTCGCGCGAGCACTTCGAGATGCGCACGCACAAGCGCCTGATCGACATCCTCGACCCGACGCCCAAGACCGTTGACTCGCTGATGCGCCTGGACCTTCCGGCCGGCGTTGACATCGAGATCAAGCTCTGAGAGGCGTCGAGAAGATGGCAAAGCAGATCAAGGGCGTCCTGGGCGAGAAGCTCGGCATGACCCAGGTCTGGGACGAGAACAACCGTGTCGTCCCGGTGACCGTCGTCAAGGCCGGGCCCTGCGTCGTTACCCAGGTCCGTACGAACGACATCGACGGCTACGAGTCGGTCCAGATCGCCTTCGGCGAGATCGACCCGCGCAAGGTGAACAAGCCCCTCAAGGGCCACTTCGCCAAGGCCGACGTGACCCCGCGCCGCCACCTGGTGGAGCTCCGCACCTCCGACGCCAGCGAGTACACGCTCGGCCAGGAGATCACCGCCCAGGTGTTCGAGTCCGGCGTCAAGGTTGACGTCACGGGCAACAGCAAGGGCAAGGGCTTCGCCGGTGTCATGAAGCGGCACAACTTCCGGGGCCTCGGCGCCGGTCACGGTGTGCAGCGCAAGCACCGCTCCCCCGGTTCGATCGGTGGCTGCGCCACCCCTGGGCGTGTCTTCAAGGGCATGCGCATGGCTGGTCGTATGGGCAACGAGCGCGTCACCACCCAGAACCTGACCATCCACGCGGTAGACGCGGAGAAGGGTCTGCTCCTCATCAAGGGCGCAGTCCCCGGTCCGAACGGCGGCCTCGTCCTGGTCCGTACCGCGGCCAAGGGGGCTTGAGGTTAATGAGCACCATTGACATCCTTTCGCCGGCAGGCGACAAGGCCGGTACCGTCGAGCTCCCCGCGGAGATCTTCGACGCGAAGACCAGCGTTCCGCTGATCCACCAGGTCGTCGTCGCACAGCTGGCCGCTGCCCGTCAGGGCACGCACAAGACGAAGACCCGTGGCGAAGTCCGTGGTGGTGGCCGCAAGCCGTACCGCCAGAAGGGCACCGGCCGCGCCCGTCAGGGTTCGACCCGCGCTCCGCAGTTCGCCGGCGGTGGCGTCGTCCACGGCCCGCAGCCGCGTGACTACTCGCAGCGGACCCCCAAGAAGATGAAGGTCGCCGCCCTCCGTGGTGCCCTCTCGGACCGTGCGCGTCACTCCCGCATCCACGTCGTCACCGGCGTGGTCGAGGGTGCCGCCTCCACGAAGGCCGCCAAGACGCTGTTCGGCAAGATCTCGGAGCGCAAGAACCTGCTCCTGGTCGTCGAGCGCGCCGACGAGGCCGCGTGGCTGTCCGCCCGCAACCTGCCCCAGGTTCACATCCTGGAGCCGGGCCAGCTGAACACGTACGACGTGATCGTCTCTGACGACGTGGTCTTCACCCAGGCCGCGCTCGAGTCCTTCGTGTCTGGCCCCAAGGCCGATGAGACCGAAGGGAGCGACGCCTGATGTCCGAGGCGACCGTTACCAGCAAGACCTTCACTGACCCGCGCGACCTGCTGATCAAGCCGGTTGTCTCGGAGAAGAGCTACGCGCTGCTGGACGAGAACAAGTACACGTTCATCGTCGCGCCCGGCTCCAACAAGACCCAGATCAAGCAGGCCGTCGAGGCGGTCTTCGGGGTCAAGGTCACCGGGGTCAACACGATCAACCGTCAGGGTAAGCGCAAGCGCACCAAGACCGGTTTCGGCAAGCGCGCTGACACCAAGCGCGCCATCGTGACCCTCGCTGAGGGCGACCGAATCGACATCTTCGGCGGCCAGGCCTCCTAACGGAGGTCTAGTCGTCCGGAATCGGACGAGGACTGAGAAATGGGTATCCGCAAGTACAAGCCGACGACCCCGGGCCGTCGTGGCTCCAGCGTCGCCGACTTTGTCGAGATCACGCGGTCCACGCCGGAGAAGTCGCTGGTTCGCCCGCTGCACAGCAAGGGCGGCCGTAACAACACCGGTCGGATCACCGTTCGCCACCAGGGTGGCGGACACAAGCGCGCCTACCGCGTGATCGACTTCCGTCGTCACGACAAGGACGGCGTGCCGGCCAAGGTCGCGCACATCGAGTACGACCCCAACCGCACGGCGCGCATCGCGCTCCTGCACTACGCGGACGGCGAGAAGCGCTACATCATCGCTCCCCGCGGTCTGTCCCAGGGCGACCGGATTGAGAACGGCCCCACGGCCGACATCAAGCCCGGCAACAACCTGGCCCTCCGCAACATCCCGGTCGGTACCACGATCCACGCGATCGAGCTCCGTCCCGGTGGTGGCGCCAAGTTCGCCCGTTCCGCGGGTGCCTCCGTGCAGCTGCTGGCGAAGGAGGGCACGATGGCCCACCTTCGTATGCCGTCCGGTGAGATCCGCCTGGTCGACGCGCGCTGCCGCGCGACGGTCGGCGAGGTCGGCAACGCCGAGCAGTCGAACATCAACTGGGGCAAGGCCGGCCGCATGCGCTGGAAGGGCGTTCGCCCCTCCGTCCGCGGTGTCGCGATGAACCCGGTTGACCACCCGCACGGTGGTGGTGAGGGCAAGACCAGCGGTGGTCGCCACCCGGTCTCCCCGTGGGGTCAGAAGGAGGGTCGTACTCGCTCGCCGAAGAAGGCTTCGAGCAAGTACATCGTCCGCCGCCGCAAGACGAACAAGAAGCGCTAGGAGCGGGTTTAGATGCCGCGCAGTCTCAAGAAGGGACCCTTCGTCGACGGACACCTCGTTAAGAAGGTGGACGCTCAGAACGAAGCTGGTACCAAGAACGTCATCAAGACCTGGTCCCGTCGCTCGATGATCATCCCGGCCATGCTGGGTCACACCATCGCGGTGCACAACGGCAAGACCCACGTCCCGGTGTTCGTCACCGAGTCGATGGTCGGCCACAAGCTCGGCGAGTTCTCGCCGACTCGCACCTTCCGCGGCCACGTCAAGGACGACCGGAAGTCGAAGCGCCGCTAAAGGCGGGGTGGTAACGACTATGACTTACACCGAAGGGACAACCATGGAAGCCAGGGCCCAGGCGCGGTACATCCGCGTCACGCCCATGAAGGCCCGCCGCGTGGTGGACCTTATCCGTGGCATGGATGCCACGGAGGCTCAGGCGGTCCTGCGTTTCGCCCCGCAGGCCGCGAGCGTGCCGGTCGGCAAGGTGCTGGACAGCGCCATTGCCAACGCCGCACACAACTACAACCACCCGGACGCCTCCACGCTGGTCATCAGCGAGGCGTACGTGGACGAGGGCCCGACCCTGAAGCGGTTCCGTCCGCGTGCCCAGGGCCGTGCCTACCGGATCCGCAAGCGGACCAGCCACATCACCGTGGTCGTCAGCAGCAAGGAAGGTTCCCGGTAATGGGCCAGAAGGTAAACCCGCACGGGTTCCGGCTCGGCATCACCACCGACTTCAAGTCGCGTTGGTACGCCGACAAGCTGTACAAGGACTACGTCAAGGAAGACGTCGCCATCCGTCGGATGATGACGTCCGGCATGGAGCGCGCCGGCATCTCGAAGGTTGAGATCGAGCGCACCCGTGACCGCGTGCGTGTGGACATCCACACCGCTCGTCCGGGCATCGTCATCGGCCGCCGTGGCGCCGAGGCCGACCGCATCCGCGGTGACCTCGAGAAGCTCACGGGCAAGCAGGTCCAGCTGAACATCCTCGAGGTCAAGAACCCCGAGCTCGACGCTCAGCTGGTTGCCCAGGCCGTTGCCGAGCAGCTCTCCTCCCGCGTCTCCTTCCGTCGTGCCATGCGCAAGAGCATGCAGGGCACGATGAAGGCCGGCGCCAAGGGCATCAAGATCCAGTGCGGCGGCCGTCTCGGCGGCGCCGAGATGTCCCGCTCCGAGTTCTACCGCGAGGGTCGTGTGCCGCTGCACACGCTGCGCGCGAACGTGGACTACGGCTTCTTCGAGGCCAAGACCACCTTCGGCCGTATCGGTGTGAAGGTCTGGATCTACAAGGGCGACGTCAAGAACATCGCCGAGGTTCGCGCCGAGAACGCTGCGGCCCGTGCGGGTAACCGCCCGGCCCGTGGTGCCGGCGCTGGCGACCGTCCCGCCGGCCGTGGTGGCCGTGGTGGCGAGCGCGGCGGCCGTGGTGGCCGCAAGCCGCAGCAGGCTGCTGGTGCCGAGGCCCCCAAGGCCGACGCTCCCGCCGCCGCTCCGGCTGAGAGCACCGGAACGGAGGCCTGACCGACATGCTGATCCCTCGTAGGGTCAAGCACCGCAAGCAGCACCACCCGAAGCGCCGCGGTATGGCCAAGGGCGGTACTGAGGTCTCGTTCGGCGAGTACGGCATCCAGGCGCTCACCCCCGCCTACGTGACGAACCGCCAGATCGAGGCGGCTCGTATCGCGATGACCCGCCACATCAAGCGTGGCGGCAAGGTCTGGATCAACATCTACCCGGACCGCCCGCTGACGAAGAAGCCGGCCGAAACCCGCATGGGTTCCGGTAAGGGTTCTCCCGAGTGGTGGATCGCGAACGTGCACCCGGGCCGGGTCATGTTCGAGCTGTCCTACCCGAACGAGAAGATTGCTCGTGAGGCGCTCACCCGCGCTGCTCACAAGCTTCCGATGAAGTGCCGGATTGTTCGGCGCGAGGCAGGTGAGTCGTGATGGCGACGGGAACCAAGGCGTCCGAGCTGCGTGAGCTCGGCAACGAGGAGCTCGTTGGCAAGCTGCGCGAGGCCAAGGAGGAGCTGTTCAAGCTCCGCTTCCAGGCGGCCACGGGTCAGCTGGAGAACAACGGCCGGCTCAAGTCCGTCCGTAAGGACATCGCTCGCATCTACACCCTGATGCACGAGCGTGAGCTCGGTATCGAGACGGTGGAGAGCGCCTGATGAGCGAGAAGAACGTGACTGAGACGAACGAGCGCGGCTTCCGCAAGACCCGTGAGGGTCTCGTCGTCAGCGACAAGATGGACAAGACCGTCGTCGTCGCCGTCGAGGACCGCGTCAAGCACGCGCTGTACGGCAAGGTCATCCGCCGTACGAACAAGCTCAAGGCTCACGACGAGCAGAACGCTGCCGGCGTCGGCGACCGCGTCCTCATCATGGAGACGCGTCCGCTGTCGGCGAGCAAGCGCTGGCGCATCGTCGAGATCCTCGAGAAGGCCAAGTAATCACCTGAGGGGTTTCCCTCAGGTCAGTTCCGCCAGGCTCGGTGGGGGCCTCGCTCCTCGGAGTGAAGCCCCCGCCGGGAACCGGCAGACAAACAGGAGATAGACGTGATCCAGCAGGAGTCGCGACTGCGTGTCGCCGACAACACTGGTGCCAAGGAGATCCTTTGCATCCGTGTTCTCGGTGGCTCCGGTCGCCGCTACGCGGGCATCGGTGACGTCATCGTCGCCACCGTCAAGGACGCGATCCCCGGTGGCAACGTGAAGAAGGGTGACGTCGTCAAGGCGGTCATCGTTCGCACCGTCAAGGAGCGCCGCCGCCAGGACGGCTCGTACATCCGCTTCGACGAGAACGCCGCTGTCATTCTCAAGAACGACGGCGACCCTCGTGGCACCCGTATCTTCGGCCCCGTGGGCCGTGAGCTGCGCGAGAAGAAGTTCATGAAGATCATCTCGCTCGCGCCGGAGGTGCTGTAAGCATGAAGATCAAGAAGGGCGACCTGGTCCAGGTCATCACCGGTAAGGACAAGGGCAAGCAGGGCAAGGTCATCGCGGCCATGCCCAGCGAGAACCGCGTCCTCGTCGAGGGTGTCAACCGGGTCAAGAAGCACACCAAGGCCGGTCAGACCGCTGGTGGTTCGCAGGCCGGTGGCATCGTGATCACCGAGGCGCCGATCCACGTCAGCAACGTTCAGCTGGTTGTGGAGAAGGACGGCCAGAAGGTCGTTACCCGCGTCGGTTTCCGCTTCGACGACGAGGGCAACAAGATCCGCGTTGCCAAGCGGACGGGTGAGGACATCTGATGGCTACCACTCCGCGTCTCAAGACGAAGTACCGCGAGGACATCGCGGGCAAGCTGCGTGAGGAGTTCTCGTACGAGAACGTCATGCAGATCCCCGGCCTCGTGAAGATCGTGGTCAACATGGGTGTGGGCGACGCCGCCCGCGACTCCAAGCTGATCGACGGCGCCATCCGCGACCTGACGACGATCACCGGTCAGAAGCCGGCCGTCACGAAGGCCCGCAAGTCCATCGCGCAGTTCAAGCTGCGTGAGGGTCAGCCGATCGGCTGCCACGTCACCCTCCGTGGTGACCGCATGTGGGAGTTCCTGGACCGTACGCTGTCGCTCGCGCTGCCGCGTATCCGTGACTTCCGTGGTCTGTCGCCGAAGCAGTTCGACGGCCGTGGCAACTACACCTTCGGTCTCACGGAGCAGGTCATGTTCCACGAGATCGACCAGGACAAGATCGACCGTACCCGGGGTATGGACATCACCGTGGTCACCACGGCGACCAACGACGCTGAGGGCCGCGCGCTCCTTCGTCACCTCGGCTTCCCCTTCAAGGAGGCGTAAGCGAGATGGCGAAGAAGGCTCTCATCGCGAAGGCTGCCCGCAAGCCCAAGTTCGGTGTGCGTGCGTACACCCGCTGCCAGCGCTGCGGTCGTCCCCACTCCGTGTACCGCAAGTTCGGCCTGTGCCGCGTCTGCCTTCGTGAGATGGCTCACCGTGGCGAGCTGCCGGGCGTGACCAAGAGCTCCTGGTAAATCACCCTCGTCCGCAAGGACTTGGGGAGTACCAGGCACTCTCGGTAAGCATCTGGACGGTGGGTGCCCGGCCGCGCATGCCTTAGGCTTGTGTGGTTGGGCGTCCGCCGCCCATAACGACTTACTACGCCGTAGGTCCCCGCACCGCACCCGTCCCGCCACTGAGTGGGGAGAGGGATGGCGCATACAGGAAACCCCGGCGAGAGAGGCCGAAGGCCACTTCATGACCATGACTGACCCGATCGCAGACATGCTGACCCGTCTGCGTAACGCTAACTCGGCGTACCACGACACTGTCGTGATGCCGCACAGCAAGATCAAGTCGCACATCGCGGAGATCCTCAAGCAGGAGGGTTTCATCACCGGCTGGAAGGTCGAGGACGCCGAGGTCGGCAAGAACCTCGTCCTCGAGCTGAAGTTCGGGCCGAACCGTGAGCGCTCCATCGCGGGCATCAAGCGGATCTCGAAGCCCGGTCTGCGCGTGTACGCAAAGTCCACCAACCTGCCGAAGGTCCTCGGCGGCCTGGGCGTGGCGATCATCTCCACGTCCCACGGTCTCCTGACCGGCCAGCAGGCAGGCAAGAAGGGCGTAGGTGGGGAAGTCCTCGCCTACGTCTGGTAGTCGGGAACGGAGGAAAAGCAATGTCGCGAATCGGCAAGCTCCCCATCCAGGTTCCCGCCGGTGTGGACGTCACCATCGATGGCCGCACGGTCGCGGTGAAGGGCCCCAAGGGTCTTCTCTCGCACACCGTCGCCGCGCCGATCGAGATCGTCAAGGGTGAGGACGGCGTTCTGAACGTCACCCGCCCGAACGACGAGCGTCAGAACAAGGCCCTGCACGGCCTGTCCCGCACGCTGGTGGCGAACATGATCACCGGTGTGACCACGGGGTACGTCAAGGCTCTCGAGATCAGCGGTGTCGGTTACCGCGTCGCCGCGAAGGGCTCCGCTCTGGAGTTCCAGCTTGGTTACAGCCACCCGATCCTGATCGAGGCGCCCGAGGGCATCTCCTTCAAGGTCGAGTCGCCCACCAAGTTCTCGGTCGAGGGCATCGACAAGCAGAAGGTCGGCGAGGTCGCCGCCAACATCCGCAAGCTGCGGAAGCCCGACCCGTACAAGGCCAAGGGTGTCAAGTACGCCGGCGAGGTCATCCGCCGCAAGGTCGGAAAGGCTGGTAAGTAGCCATGGCATACGGTGTGAAGATCGCCAAGGGCGACGCGTACAAGCGCGCTGCCAAGGCTCGCCGCCACATCCGCATCCGCAAGAACGTCTCGGGTACGGCGGAGCGTCCGCGCCTCGTCGTGACGCGTTCCAACCGCAACATCGTTGCTCAGGTCATCGACGACCTCCAGGGTCACACCCTGGCGTCCGCGTCGACCCTGGACGCTTCGATCCGCGGTGGCGAAGGCGACAAGAGCTCGCAGGCCCAGGCTGTCGGCGCGCTCGTCGCCGAGCGTGCCAAGGCCGCGGGTGTCGAGACCGTCGTGTTCGACCGCGGTGGCAACCGATACGCCGGGCGCATTGCCGCTCTGGCTGACGCCGCCCGCGAAGCCGGGCTGAAGTTCTAAGCCCCGGTTCCGGGACTCACGGACGTAACAGAGAGAGGTAATCCAATGGCTGGACCCCAGCGCCGCGGAAGCGGTGCCGGTGGCGGCGAGCGGCGGGACCGGAAGGGTCGCGACGGTGGCCCTGCCGCCGAGAAGACCGCTTACGTTGAGCGCGTTGTCGCGATCAACCGCGTCGCCAAGGTTGTCAAGGGTGGTCGCCGCTTCAGCTTCACCGCGCTGGTCGTGGTGGGCGACGGTGACGGCACTGTAGGTGTCGGTTACGGCAAGGCCAAGGAAGTTCCCGCGGCCATCGCCAAGGGTGTCGAGGAAGCCAAGAAGAACTTCTTCAAGGTTCCGCGCATCCAGGGCACCATCCCGCACCCGATCCAGGGCGAGAAGGCGGCCGGCGTTGTCCTGCTGAAGCCTGCTTCCCCCGGTACCGGTGTTATCGCCGGTGGCCCGGTGCGCGCCGTTCTGGAGTGCGCCGGCGTTCACGACATCCTGTCGAAGTCCCTGGGCTCCGACAACGCGATCAACATCGTGCACGCGACCGTGGCGGCCCTCAAGGGCCTGCAGCGTCCCGAGGAGATCGCGGCTCGCCGTGGTCTGCCCCTCGAGGACGTCGCCCCCGCGGCTCTCCTTCGTGCACGTGCTGGGGCGGGTGTCTGATGGCCCGCCTCAAGATCACGCAGACGAAGTCGTACATCGGCAGCAAGCAGAACCACCGCGACACGCTGCGTTCGCTCGGGCTCAAGCGCCTGAACGACGTGGTCGTCAAGGAGGACCGCCCCGAGTTCCGCGGAATGGTTCACACCGTCCGCCACCTCGTGACGGTTGAGGAGGTTGACTAATCATGGCTGAGAACAGCCCGCTGAAGGCCCACAACCTCCGTCCCGCCCCCGGCGCCAAGACCGCGAAGACCCGTGTCGGTCGTGGTGAGGCGTCGAAGGGTAAGACGGCCGGTCGTGGTACGAAGGGCCAGAAGGCCCGTTACCAGATCCCGCAGCGCTTCGAGGGTGGGCAGATGCCCCTCCACATGCGTCTGCCGAAGCTCAAGGGCTTCAAGAACCCGTTCCGCACCGAGTTCCAGGTCGTCAACCTGGACAAGCTCGGCGCTCTCTACCCCGAGGGTGGAGAGGTCACGGTGGCCGACCTGGTCGCCAAGGGCGCGGTGCGCAAGAACAGCCTCGTCAAGGTCCTGGGCCAGGGCGAGATCTCCGTGGCGCTGACGGTCTCGGTTGACGCCGTTTCCGCCTCCGCCAAGGAGAAGATTGCCGCTGCCGGCGGCACCGTCACCGAGCTCGTCTAAGACGAACCAGGTGACAGATAGCTAGAAACCCGACCGGGGATGCCTCACAAATGGGGCATCCCCGGTTGGTCGTTCCACGGGGGGCGCAGTCGCCGGTAAGGTGGCCTGCACCTTTGCTTGTACGTATTCGTCGATCCCTCAGACCGTCACCTCTGACGCAGTAGCGCGGGGGTCGCAGGAGGCACCGTGCTCACCGCGTTCGCCCGGGCGTTCAAGACGCCCGACCTGCGCAAGAAGCTGCTCTTCACGCTCGGCATCATCGTGCTGTTCCGGCTCGGGTCCCACATCCCGGTACCCGGCGTGAGCTACAAGAACGTTCAGATCTGTGTCGACCAGGCCGGGAGCAGCAACAGCCTCTTCGGTCTCGTCAACATGTTCAGTGGCGGTGCGCTGCTGCAGATCACGATCTTCGCGCTCGGCATCATGCCGTACATCACGGCGAGCATCATCCTGCAGCTGCTGACCGTGGTCATCCCGAAGCTGGAGAACCTCAAAAAAGAGGGTCAGTCCGGCACCGCGAAGATCACTCAGTACACGCGCTATCTGACGGTCGCACTCGCGATCCTGCAGGGCACCGGCCTCGTCGCCACCGCCCGCACTGGTGCCCTGTTCCAGGGCTGCCAGGTCGCCAGCCAGATCGTCCCGAACCGGTCGATCTTCACCACCATCGTCATGGTCATCACGATGACCGCCGGTACCTGCGTCGTCATGTGGCTCGGTGAGCTCGTGACCGACCGCGGCATCGGCAACGGCATGTCGATCCTGATGTTCATCTCGATCGCCGCCGGCTTCATCGGCGCCCTGTGGCAGATCAAGCTCCAGGGCAAGATCGCCGACGGCTGGGTCGAGTTCGGCGTGGTCATCCTCGTCGGTCTGGCCATGGTCGCGCTCGTCGTCTTCGTCGAGCAGGCGCAGCGTCGGATTCCGGTCCAGTACGCGAAGCGCATGATCGGCCGCCGCGCGTACGGGGGCACCTCGACGTACATCCCGCTCAAGGTGAACCAGGCCGGTGTCATCCCGGTCATCTTCGCCTCGTCGCTGCTGTACATCCCGGCGCTGATCGTGCAGTTCAGCGGTTCGACCGCCGGCTGGGCCGTCTGGATCCAGAAGCACTTCGTCAAGGGCGACCACCCCTACTACATCGCGGCCTACTTCCTCCTGATCGTCTTCTTCGCGTTCTTCTACGTGGCGATTTCTTTCAACCCCGAGGAAGTTGCAGACAACATGAAGAAGTATGGTGGGTTCATCCCGGGTATCCGCGCCGGTCGACCCACCGCCGAGTACCTGAGCTACGTGCTCAACCGGATCACCTGGCCGGGGTCGCTGTACCTGGGTCTCATCGCTCTTGTGCCGACGATGGCGTTGGCCGGCTTCGGAGCGAACCAGAACTTCCCGTTCGGCGGGACGAGCATCCTCATCATCGTGGGTGTGGGTCTGGAAACCGTGAAGCAGATCGAGAGCCAGCTCCAGCAGCGCAATTACGAAGGGTTCCTCCGCTGATGCGAATCGTCCTCGTCGGACCGCCCGGTGCGGGCAAGGGAACGCAGGCCGCGTTCCTTGCGAAGAACCTGTCGATCCCGCACATCTCCACGGGCGACCTCTTCCGCGCCAACATCAGCCAGAACACCGAGCTGGGCCAGCGCGCGAAGGCGTTCATGGACGCCGGTGACCTCGTCCCCGACGAGATCACCATCGGCATGGCCAAGGACCGCATGGAGCAGCCGGACGCCGTGAACGGCTTCCTGCTGGACGGCTTCCCGCGCAACGTCTCCCAGGCCGAGGCGCTGGACGAGATGCTGCAGACGGCGGGCATGAAGCTGGACGCCGTCCTCGACCTGGAGGTCGAGGAGGACGAGGTCGTCAAGCGCATCGCCGGCCGCCGGATCTGCCGCAACGACTCCGCGCACGTCTTCCACGTCGTGTACGCGGCGCCGAAGGCCGCAGGTGTCTGCGACACCTGCGGCGGCGAGCTGTACCAGCGCGACGACGACTCCGAGGCCACGGTCCGCAACCGGCTCGAGGTCTACCACACGCAGACCGAGCCGATCATCGACTACTACAAGGCCCAGGGCCTGCTGGTGACGATCCCCGCCCTCGGCGAGGTCGCGGACGTCACGCAGCGTGCGATGGACGCGCTCAAGAAGTAGCGATCCTTGTGACGAGCAGTAAGGCCGCGGTGTCCCCAGGACCCCGCGGCCTTACTGTTGAGACGACCTGAACAACGCAGATCCGAAGTCCGAAGGTGGAAGGCACTACCCATGGTCCAGATCAAGACCCCCGAGCAGATCGCGAAGATGCGCGAGGCAGGGCTGGTCGTCGCCGCGATCCACGCGGCGACCCGTGAGGCGGCCGTACCGGGCGCCACGACGCGGGATCTGGACATGGTGGCCCGCAAGGTCATCTCGGATGCCGGGGCCAAGTCGAACTTCCTCGGCTACGGCGGTTTCCCCGCGACGATCTGCACGTCCGTGAACGAGGTCGTCGTCCACGGCATCCCGGACGACAAGACGGTCCTCAAGGACGGCGACGTCATCTCGATCGACGCCGGTGCCATCGTCGACGGCTGGCACGGCGACGCGGCGTACACGGCCTTCGTGGGCACGGGTCACGCTCCGGAGCTGATCGAGCTCTCCCGGGTGACCGAGGAGTCGATGTGGGCCGGCATCGCCGCGATGAAGCTCGGCAACCGCCTCGTGGACATCTCCAAGGCGATCGAGGGCTACATCCGCCGCCAGCCGCGGCCCGCGACCGGCAAGTACGGGATCATCGAGGACTACGGCGGCCACGGCATCGGGTCCGAGATGCACATGGACCCCCACCTGCTGAACTACGTCTCGCGCAAGCGCGGCAAGGGCATCAAGCTGGTCCCGGGCGTCTGCCTGGCCATCGAGCCCATGGTCTCCCTGGGCACCCCGCAGACGGAGGTGCTGGCGGACGACTGGACGGTCATCACCACGGACGGCACCTGGTCCTCGCACTGGGAGCACTCCATCGCCCTGACCGAGGCCGGCCCCATCGTGCTGACGAGCCCGGACTGCGGCAAGGCAAAGCTGGCGGAGTACGGCGTGACCACTGCGCCGGATCCGCTTGGTTAATGATCTACGCTGTAGGGCAAACTTTCCGGATTCGTCTTTCTGGGTGCCCTGACGTAGACTGACTCGTCGGCTCCTTTGCACCCGCATGTCCTCATGCGAAGGCGGGGAGCTGATCAAGGTAGCCGATTCGAAGGGCGAAGCGTGGCCAAGAAGCAAGGTGCCATCGAGATCGAGGGCACCGTGATCGAGTCCCTCCCGAACGCAATGTTCAAGGTGGAACTGCAGAACGGTCACAAGGTCCTTGCGCACATCAGCGGCAAGATGCGTATGCACTACATCCGCATCCTCCCGGATGACCGGGTCGTTGTGGAGCTGTCTCCGTACGACCTGACGCGTGGCCGGATCGTCTACCGATACAAGTAGATCTTGTCTTCACTCCGGCCCGGACATCTCGTCCCGGCGCGGGTGGTGGCACTGACCCGGAGAACCTCACCAACATGAAGGTCAAGCCGAGCGTCAAGAAGATCTGCGACAAGTGCAAGGTGATCCGCCGTCACGGTCGGGTCATGGTCATCTGCGACAACCTGCGCCACAAGCAGCGCCAGGGCTGACGCACGCCGACCGACCTGCACTACGCAGTTCTTCGCGCGACGTAAGAAAACGTACATACGCAGAGCCCGCCCAGCCCTGAGAGGGGCCGGCGGCACCTCCGGCGGGGGCCGGGGACCCGGGCGTACCACCACCCATCAGGTGTGGTCGGCGGTCGGGAGTGGTTCTGCGGAAGACCCCCGAACACACAGGAGCCATTGAATGGCACGCGTTTCCGGTGTTGACATCCCGCGCGAAAAGCGCGTGGAGATCGCACTCACCTACGTCTTCGGTATCGGGCGCACCCGGTCCAAGGAGATCCTCGCCTCCACCGGCGTGAACCCGAACACCCGCGTTCGTGACCTGGCCGAAGAGGACCTCGTCAAGATCCGCGAGTACGTGGACGCCAACCTCCGTACCGAGGGTGACCTCCGCCGCGAGATCCAGGGCGACATCCGCCGCAAGATCGAGATCCAGTGCTACCAGGGCATCCGCCACCGTCGCGGCCTCCCGGTGCACGGTCAGCGCACCAGCACCAACGCGCGTACCCGCAAGGGCCCGCGTCGCGCGATCGCCGGTAAGAAGAAGCCGGGCAAGAAGTAGTCCTGTTCAGCGGTCTTGCGCTGTAGGACCGACCACCTCCCGTAGGAGATTTAGATGCCCCCCAAGGGTCGTCAGGGCGCTGCCAAGAAGGTGCGCCGCAAGGAAAAGAAGAACGTCGCTCACGGGCACGCCCACATCAAGAGCACGTTCAACAACACGATCGTCTCGATCACGGACCCCTCGGGCAACGTGATCTCCTGGGCCTCCGCCGGCCACGTCGGCTTCAAGGGCTCGCGCAAGTCCACCCCCTTCGCCGCGCAGATGGCCGCCGAGTCGGCCGCCCGCCGCGCGCAGGAGCACGGCATGCGCAAGGTTGACGTCTTCGTCAAGGGTCCGGGCTCCGGCCGCGAGACCGCGATCCGCTCCCTCCAGGCCACCGGCCTCGAGGTCGGCTCGATCCAGGACGTCACCCCCACCCCGCACAACGGCTGCCGCCCGCCGAAGCGCCGCCGCGTCTGACGCAGCGACGCCTGTGCGTCTTTGAGTGTCCGGGCGGTACGAACCCCTTCGGGGGGACGTGCCGCCCGTACCCTTGCAGTACCTGGCTTTACCCGTCGGGCGTCAAATAGTGGGCGTCCACGACTGAAGGAACACACATGCTTATCGCTCAGCGTCCTTCGCTGACCGAAGAGGTCGTCGACGAGTACCGCTCGCGGTTCGTGATCGAGCCGCTCGAGCCGGGCTTCGGCTACACCCTCGGCAACTCGCTGCGCCGCACGCTCCTGTCCTCGATCCCGGGTGCCGCTGTCACCAGCATCCGCGTGGACGGCGTCCTGCACGAGTTCACCACCGTGCCCGGTGTCAAGGAAGACGTCACCGACATCATCCTCAACATCAAGCAGCTGGTCGTCTCCTCGGAGCACGACGAGCCGGTCGTGATGTACCTGCGCAAGCAGGGTCCCGGCCTGGTCACCGCTGCCGACATCGCGCCCCCGGCCGGTGTCGAGGTGCACAACCCGGACCTCGTCCTCGCCACGCTCAACGGCAAGGGCAAGCTGGAGATGGAGCTGACCGTCGAGCGCGGTCGCGGCTACGTCTCCGCCGTCCAGAACAAGCAGCTGGGCCAGGAGATCGGCCGCATCCCGATCGACTCCATCTACAGCCCGGTCCTCAAGGTCACCTACAAGGTCGAGGCGACCCGAGTCGAGCAGCGCACCGACTTCGACAAGCTCATCGTCGACGTCGAGACCAAGCAGGCCATGCGCCCGCGCGACGCCATGGCGTCCGCCGGCAAGACCCTGGTCGAGCTGTTCGGTCTGGCGCGCGAGCTCAACATCGACGCCGAGGGCATCGACATGGGCCCGTCCCCGACGGACGCCGCCCTGGCCGCCGACCTGGCGCTGCCGATCGAGGAGCTCGAGCTCACCGTTCGGTCGTACAACTGCCTCAAGCGCGAGGGCATCCACTCCGTGGGTGAGCTCGTCGCCCGCTCCGAGGCCGACCTGCTCGACATCCGCAACTTCGGTGCGAAGTCGATCGACGAGGTCAAGGCGAAGCTGGCCGGCATGGGCCTGGCCCTCAAGGACAGCCCGCCCGGATTCGACCCGACCGCCGCTGCCGACGCCTTCGGCGCCGACGACGACGCGGACGCCGGTTTCGTCGAGACCGAGCAGTACTGAGCAGCACCCGTTGAACTTTCCCGCGGCAGCCGCCGCGGGGGAACTGACACCGGTACCTGACACGGCCGGTGCAGAAATGAAGGAGTAACACCATGCCGCGTCCCGCAAAGGGTGCCCGTCTGGGCGGCTCCGCCGCGCACGAGAAGCACCTTCTCGCGAACCTCGCGAAGGCGCTCTTCGAGCACGGCCGCATCACCACCACCGAGGCCAAGGCCCGTCGCCTGCGTCCCTACGCCGAGCGTCTGGTCACCAAGGCCAAGAAGGGCGACATCCACAACCGTCGCCTGGTGCTGCAGACGATCACGGACAAGAGCATCGTGCACACGCTGTTCACCGAGATCGCCCCGCGCTACGAGAACCGCCCCGGTGGTTACACGCGCATCACCAAGATCGGCAACCGTCGTGGCGACAACGCCCCGATGGCCGTGATCGAGCTGGTCGAGGCCCTCACGGTCGCCCAGCAGGCCACTGGTGAGGCCGAGGCCGCCACCAAGCGTGCCGCGAAGGACGCCGAGGCCGTGGCCGAGGCTCCCGCCGCCGAGGAGACCAAGGAGGCCTGATCCCGCTTCGGGATCGAGCTTGCTTGATCGGCTCTGAACGGGCCCGCCCCTTCCCGGGGCGGGCCCGTTCTGCGTTTCCTGACGTTCTTGAGCTTCTGAGAGGATCTGTCGCGTGAGTGACGAGGTGGAGCCCGGGCACGTCCGGGTACGGCTGGACCTGTCGTACGACGGGAAGGACTTCTCCGGCTGGGCGAAGCAGCGCGTGCTGCGGACCGTCCAGGGCGAGCTGGAGTCGGCCCTGCAGACCGTGATGCGGCTGCCGGACCCGGTCGAGCTGACCGTGGCCGGGCGGACCGACGCCGGCGTGCACGCGCGCGGGCAGGTCGCGCAGTTCGACGTACGCGACGAGGTGTGGGCCGAGCACCACGACAAGCTGCTGCGCCGCCTCGCCGGCCGGCTGCCGCACGACGTACGGGTGTGGAAGGCCGCCGAGGCGCCCGAAGGCTTCAACGCCCGCTTCTCCGCCGTCTGGCGCCGCTACGCCTACCGCGTCGGCGACCACCAGGGCGGCGTGGACCCGCTGCGCCGGGGGCACGTGCTGTGGCACCAGTGGCCGCTCGACGTGGACGCCATGAACGAGGCCGCCGCCGCGCTGCTCGGCGAGCACGACTTCGCCGCGTACTGCAAGAAGCGGGAGGGCGCCACGACCATCCGCACCCTGCAGCAGCTCAGCTGGGAGCGCGCCGAGGACGGGATCGTCACCGCGACGGTCCGCGCCGACGCCTTCTGCCACAACATGGTCCGCTCGCTGGTCGGCGCCCTGCTGCACGTCGGGGACGGGCACCGGCCGACCGACTGGCCGGGGAAGGTCCTGCGGGCCGCCGTCCGGGACTCCTCGGTGCACGTGGTGAAGCCGCACGGGCTCACCCTGGAGGAGGTCGGCTACCCGGCGGACGAGCTGCTGGCCGCCCGCAGCAAGGAGGCCCGCAACATGCGCACCCTGCCGGGCGCCGGCTGCTGCTGATCCGCGGCCGGCCGCCGCAATCCGTTTGGGCGTATCGGCGCCGGGCCTGGACAATGCCCCGCATGGGACATCTCGAAGCCAGCCACCTGGAGTACTACCTTCCCGACGGGCGGGTCCTGCTCCCCGACGTCTCCTTCCGCGTGGGGGAGGGGTCGGTCGTCGCCCTCGTCGGGGCGAACGGCGCCGGCAAGTCCACCCTGCTGAAGCTGATCTCCGGCGACCTCCAGCCGCACGGCGGCGGGACCACCGTCAGCGGCGGCCTCGGCGTGATGTCGCAGTTCGTGGGCTCCGTGCGGGACGAGACGACCGTACGGGACCTGCTGGTCTCGGTGGCCCAGCCCCGGATCCGGGAGGCCGCGAAGGCCGTCGACCGGGCCGAGCACCTGATCATGACGGTGGACGACGAGTCCGCCCAGATGGCGTACGCGCAGGCGCTGAGCGACTGGGCCGACGTACAGGGCTACGAGGCCGAGACCCTGTGGGACGTCTGCACCATGGCCGCACTGGCCGTCCCGTACGACGCCGCTCAGTTCCGCGAGGTGCGCACGCTGTCGGGCGGTGAGCAGAAGCGGCTCGTGCTGGAGGCGCTGCTGCGCGGGCCGGACGAGGTGCTGCTGCTGGACGAGCCGGACAACTACCTGGACGTCCCGGGCAAGCGGTGGCTGGAGGAGCAGCTCAAGGCCACCCGCAAGACCGTGCTGTTCGTATCGCACGACCGGGAGCTGCTGTCCCGGGCCGCCGAGAAGATCATCAGCCTGGAGCCGAGCCCCACGGGCACGGACGTGTGGGTGCACGGCTCGGGATTCGACACCTACCACGACGCCCGCAAGGAGCGCTTCGCGCGCTTCGAGGAGCTCAAGCGGCGCTGGGACGAGGAGCACGCCCGCCTGAAGGCGCTGGTGCTGCGGCTGCGCAACCAGGCGGCGAGCAGCCCCGACATGGCCTCGCGCTACCGGGCGATGCAGACGCGCTTCCAGAAGTTCGAGGAGGCCGGCCCGCCGCCGGAGCCGCCGCGCGAGCAGGACATCAAGATGCGTCTGAAGGGCGGGCGGACCGGCGTGCGCGCGCTGACCGTGGAGAACCTCGAGCTCACGGGCCTGATGAAGCCGTTCTCGCTGGAGGTCTTCTACGGGGAGCGGGTCGCCGTGCTCGGCTCGAACGGCTCCGGGAAGTCGCACTTCCTGAGGCTGCTGGCCGGCGAGGACGTCAAGCACACGGGTGGTTTCAAGCTGGGCGCCCGGGTGGTCCCCGGTCACTTCGCGCAGACGCACGCCCACCCCGAGCTCTTCGGACGCACGCTCGTCGACATCCTGTGGACGGAGGCCGCGAAGCCGCTCGGCCCCGCCATGGCCGTCCTGCGCCGGTACGAGCTGGAGCGCCAGGGGGAGCAGCCCTTCGAGCGGCTGTCGGGCGGCCAGCAGGCGCGTTTCCAGATCCTGCTGCTGGAGCTGGCGGGCACCACGGCGCTGCTCCTGGACGAGCCGACCGACAACCTGGACCTGGAGTCCGCGGAAGCCCTCCAGGACGGTCTGGAGTCGTACGAGGGCACTGTGCTGTGCGTCACGCACGACCGGTGGTTCGCTCGGACATTTGACCGTTTCCTGGTCTTCGGTTCCGACGGTGTTGTGCGAGAGACTCAGGAACCCGTTTGGGACGAACGTAGGGTCGAGCGCAAGCGCTAGGGGGAGACCGGCCCCTCGGCCGGAGTGAGGGGGAGGCGTTGTGGGCCTGCGGCCTGGCATCTGGCTCGTGAAGCGGGAGAACGGCGGCCCCGGCAACCGGCTGCTCGACTGGCTGCTGCGGCCCGCGTCCCGGCCCTGGCAGCTCGTCTCCCTCGCGGTGGTGCTGGGGGTCTGCGTCTCCACGAGCCTGCGGGAGAACTGGGGCTCGGACAACGCCTTCGTGGTCAAGGCGGCGCAGACGCTGCTGGCCGGCGGGTCGCCGTACGAGGACAAGCGCTTCCTGTACCTGCCCAGCGCGGTCCTGATGGCCGTTCCCGAGGCGCTGCTGCCGACGGCGGTGCTGCGCTGGAGCCTGCCGGTGGCGATGTCCGGGCTGCTGGGCATCGGGTGGCTGGCCGCGCTGCGGATGTTCTCGGTGCCGCTGCGCTCGCGCTTCGCGGTCGTCGGGTTCGCGGTGCTGGCCCTGGCCTACAAGCCGTACGTGAACCTCGTGCTGATCGGCAACTGGACGGCGATCTCGGCGGCCGCGCTGCCGGTCGCGCTGCTGCTCGCGCACCGGCGGTCCTGGGCGGCCGCCGGGCTGGTGGTGGGGCTGGCCATCGCCTGCAAGCCCATGCTGGTGCCGATCGGGCTGCTCTTCGTACTGGCCAGGCAGTGGCGGGGGCTCGCCGTGGCCGTGCTGGTGCCGCTCGGGGTGTCGCTGCTCGGGGCGCTGATGATGCCCAGCCCGACGCTGTTCTTCACCAAGACCCTGCCGTTCCTGCTCCAGGGGCAGGACGCGTACGCGTTGCCCTGGGACGCCTCTCCCATAGCGGTGCTGCCCCGGCTGGGGGTGCCGCAGCCGGTGGCGGTGCTGGTGGCCTTCGCGGGGGCCGGGGCGGGGCTCTGGGCCGCCTGGACGCGGTGGCGGCGCACGGGGGAGGAGGGCGACGCGGGGGAGCTGCGGCTCGCGGAGACGGCCTGCATGGTGATGCTCACCGCATTCCTGGTCTCGCGGCCGTCCTTCGACCACTACCTGCTGGTGGTGCTCCCGCTGCTGCTGGCCTCGGCGGTGCGGCCGGGGTCGATGCCCCGCTCACCCTGGTTCTGGCTGGCCCTGACGCCCCAGGTGGCGCTGGTCCCGTGGCCCTCCGAGCTGGCCCACAAGCGGCGTGCCTTCAAGGACTGCGCCACCCTGTGCGGGCTCGCGATCCTGCTGGTGCGTCGTGCGCTGGGCTCCGGTCGGGTTATTCTTGGCCAAGTAACAACTGCGGGGTCCCCACCCAGGACCGAACCGGAGTGCGCCGCGACGCCAGCAGAATCGGCATCGCGGACCGCGTTTTGACCCGTACGGGTCTGCTTGGGTATCCTGCTGGTTTGTTATGCGTATGGGCTTTCTCATTCTCACGTGAAAGGGCCTTGCGCCGGTCCACCGGACCGATGACCAGCGGTTCACACGGGATGCGTCCCCGATGTGAACGAGGGCTGTCGTGATCGTCCGTGGTGACCCTGTCAGGACCTTCCCGCGGGGGCTTGCGCCCTTGGGATACCACCACTGAAGAAGCGAAGGCATACGCGTGCGTACGTTCAGCCCCAAGCCCGGCGACATCTCGCGCCAGTGGCTCGTCATCGACGCCCAGGACGTTGTCCTCGGCCGTCTGGCGACCCAGGCCGCTGCCCTCCTGCGGGGCAAGCACAAGCCGACCTATGCGCCTCACATGGACATGGGCGACTTCGTCGTCATCATCAACGCCGACAAGGTTCACCTGTCCGGCAACAAGGCGACCCAGAAGATGGCGTACCGCCACTCCGGTTTCCCGGGCGGTCTGCGTTCCGTGCGCTACGACGACCTCCTGGCGAACAACCCGGAGAAGGCCGTCGAGAAGGCCATCAAGGGCATGCTCCCCAAGAACACCCTGGGCCGTCAGATGCTCTCGAAGCTGAAGGTCTACTCGGGCGACCAGCACCCGCACGCTGCCCAGCAGCCGGTGCCGTTCGAGATCACCCAGGTCGCGCAGTAGTTCCGGCCACCCCCTAAGACGTAGAAAATTCTGAGGAGCATCGTGGCCGAGACCACCGCCGAGACCCCCGTCGAAGAGTTCGAGGGCGTCGAGGAGTACACCACCGAGTCTGAGGTCGTCGTCGAGGGCGACTACACCTCCGAGTCCCTTGCCGGCCGTTTCGGCGACCCCCAGCCGGCCGCCGGCCTGGGCCGTCGCAAGAACGCCATCGCCCGCGTCCGGATCGTTCCGGGCACCGGCAAGTGGAAGATCAACGGTCGCACCCTTGAGGACTACTTCCCCAACAAGGTGCACCAGCAGGAAGTCAACGAGCCGTTCAAGCTCCTTGAGCTGGACAACCGCTACGACATCATCGCCCGCATCTCGGGTGGCGGCGTCTCCGGCCAGGCCGGCGCCCTGCGCCTCGGCGTGGCGCGCGCCCTGAACGAGGCGGACGTCGACAACAACCGCCCGGCGCTGAAGAAGGCCGGCTTCCTTTCCCGCGACGACCGTGCGGTCGAGCGCAAGAAGGCCGGTCTCAAGAAGGCCCGTAAGGCTCCGCAGTACAGCAAGCGTTAATCTGCGCCTGCTGTTCAGCAACAACCGCCCCGGCAGCACTCTCTGTGCTGCCGGGGCGGTTCGTTTACCGCCACAAGCGGCAAATACATGTCACAAGCGGTCACAAACGAAGCGTGAACTCGGGAGGACAACAGTGGGACAACTCTTCGGGACGGACGGTGTACGCGGCGTCGCCAACGCGGATCTGACGGCTGAGCTCGCGCTCGGTCTCTCCGTGGCAGCTGCCCACGTACTCGCCGAGGCGGGCACCTTCGCGGGCCACCGCGCGACCGCGGTCGTCGGCCGCGACCCGCGCGCCTCCGGCGAATTCCTGGAGGCTGCGGTCGTCGCCGGCCTCGCGAGCGCGGGCGTGGACGTCCTGCGCGTCGGTGTGCTGCCCACCCCGGCGGTGGCGTATCTCACCGGTGCGCTGGGTGCCGACCTCGGCGTGATGCTCTCCGCCAGCCACAACGCGATGCCCGACAACGGCATCAAGTTCTTCGCCCGCGGCGGCCACAAGCTCGCCGACGAGCTCGAGGACCGCATCGAGGCCGTCTACGACGAGCACCGCACCGGCGCCCCCTGGGACCGGCCCACCGGCGCCGGCGTCGGCCGCGTCTCCGACTACGACGAGGGTTTCGACAAGTACGTCGCCCACCTCATCGGGGTCCTCCCGAACCGCCTCGAAGGACTCAAGATCGTCCTGGACGAGGCGCACGGCGCGGCAGCCCGCGTGTCGCCCGAGGCCTTCACCCGGGCGGGAGCCGAGATCGTCACCATCGGCGCCGAGCCCGACGGCCTCAACATCAACGACGGCTGCGGCTCCACCCACCTGGAGCTCCTCAAGCAGGCCGTGGTCGAGCACGCCGCCGACTTCGGCATCGCGCACGACGGCGACGCGGACCGCTGCCTCGCGGTCGACGCCACCGGCGCCGAGATCGACGGCGACCAGATCCTCGCGGTGCTGGCCCTGGCCATGCGCGAGGCCGGCCAGCTGCGCGGCAACACCGTCGTCGGCACCGTGATGTCCAACCTCGGCTTCAAGCTGGCCATGGAGGGCGAGGGCATCGAGGTCGTGCAGACCGGTGTCGGCGACCGGTACGTGCTGGAGTCGATGAAGGAGCACGGCTACGCGCTCGGCGGCGAGCAGTCGGGCCACGTGATCATCCTCGACCACGCCACGACCGGCGACGGCACGCTCACCGGCCTGCTGCTCGCGGCGCGCGTCGCGGCCACGGGCCGCTCGCTCGCCGAACTCGCGGGCGTCATGCGGCGGCTGCCGCAGGTGCTGATCAACGTTCCCGACGTGGACAAGTCCCGGGTCGCGACCTCCGGCGAGCTGGCGGCGGCCGTCGCCGACGCCGAGCGTGAGCTGGGCACCACCGGGCGCGTGCTGCTCCGTCCGTCCGGTACCGAGCCGCTCGTACGCGTGATGGTCGAGGCCGCCGACATCGAGCAGGCCCGCGCGGTCGCCGGCCGGCTGGCGGACGCCGTGAAGTCGGCGCTCGGCTAGAGCGGCCCCGCTTCTCGTACGTCGGCCCCGTCCCCCGGAATCCACCGGGGGACGGGGCCGACGGCGTTCGGGGCCGGTCCGCTCAGGTCTTCGGTCTGCGGGCCCAGCGGCCGCGCTGGGTCCGCCACAGAGCCTTCTGGCCGTACAGGGTCAGGACGCCGGCCAGCATGATGCCGCACAGGTTGAGCAGCAGCTGCTCCGCCGAGCCCCACATCTGGGCGAAGTCCCCGTAGCCCAGGGCCACCGCGGCGTTGGCGCCGGCCGGAACGGTGGTCACGGAGATCGCCACGCCGACCAGCGCGCCGGACTTGGCGGAGGTCAGCGACAGTACGCCCGCCATGCCCGCGAGCAGTGACACCACGAAGGACAGGGGGTCCGGCCGCCAGATGAAGCCGGTGTTCGGGCGGGGCTGCTCCAGCATCTCTGCGTTGAACTGCCCGATCGCGTCCATCCCCAGGCTGAAGACGGTGGTGGCGACGATCGCCAGGGCGAAACCGATCAGCAGGGCGCCGAGGGACCGCAGGGCGAGCCGCGGTCGCCGCTGCACCACGCCGGTGCAGACCCCGGCGAGCGGTCCGAACTCCGGGCCGACCGCCATCGCGCCCACGATCAGGATGGCGTTGTCGAGCACGACGCCGCAGGCGGCGATCATCGTCGCGAGGATCATGAACGCGACGTACGTGAAGGTGAGGGTGGACTCCTCGTGGGTGGCCTCGGTCAGCTGCTCCCACAGCACCGCGTCGGCCGCCTCGCCCGGGGCCTCCTCCTCGGCCGCCTCGGCCCGCCGGGACAGCGACAGGTCGATGTTCTCGACGGCGATCGAGCCGTCCTCCTCGATCCCCAGTCCCCGGAGCTCGTTCAGCAGCTCGTCGCCCGCCTCGCGCGCCACGTCGCACAGCACCACGTCGCCCAGGGGCTCGCGGGCGGCGCCCGGCAGCACGACCAGGTGGGTGGTGCCGACCGTCGACTCGATGGCCGAGATCACGGCCTTGGTCCGGTCGGCCGGGATGATCAACCGAAGGTGCAGCATGGCCGCACCCTAGTGGCCGGGGGAGGGGATCAGAGCTTGCGGAGGCTGAGTTTCTGGACCTTGTGGTCCGGGCCCTTGCGGACGACGAGCGTGGCGCGCCCGCGGGTGGGAGCGACGTTCTCCAGGAGATTGGGCTTGTTGATCGTGCGCCACATGGTCTGCGCGTACTCCATGGCCTCCTCCTCGGAGACCTGGGTGTACTTGCGGAAGTAGGAGAAGGGGTTCTGGAACGCGGTCTCGCGCAGCTTCCGGAACCGGTTGAGGTACCAGCGCTCGATGTCCTCGGGCCGGGCGTCCACGTACACGCTGAAGTCGAAGTAGTCGGCGAGCGCGACGCGCGTACGGCCGTCCGTGCCGGGCAGGGCCGGCTGCAGGACGTTGAGCCCCTCGACGATCAGGATGTCCGGGCGGCGCACGACGAGCCGCTCGCCGGGGACGATGTCGTAGATCAGGTGCGAGTAGACCGGGGCGCTGACCTCGTCCTTGCCCGCCTTGATGTCCGCGACGAAGCGGGTGAGCGCGCGCCGGTCGTAGGACTCCGGGAAGCCCTTGCGGGAGGTCAGCCCGCGCCGCTGGAGCTCCTTCATCGGGTAGAGGAAGCCGTCGGTGGTGACCAGCTCGACGCGGGGGTGCTCGGGCCAGCGGGCGAGCAGGGCCTGGAGCAGGCGGGCCACGGTGGACTTTCCGACGGCCACGGAGCCGGCGACCCCTATGACGAAGGGGGTGCCCTGCTGGGCGCCGTGGCCGTTGCCGGCGTCGCCGAGGAAGGTGTTGAGGGTGCCGCGGAGGTTGCTCGTGGCGCCGACGTAGAGGTTGAGGAGGCGGGAGAGCGGCAGGTAGACGTCCCGGACCTCGTCGAGGTCGATGACGTCGCCGAGACCGCGCAGCCGCTCGACCTCCTCGGCGGTGAGGGGGAGCGGGGTCCGCTCGCGCAGCGCGCTCCACTCGTCGCGGGTGAGGTCGACGTACGGGGAGACCTCGGCCCGGCGGTGGGGCCGCTCGGGACGGCCGGGGCGCTCCGTCGCGCTGTCCGGCTGCGTGCTTCGTGGCGGCGAAGTGATCACAGGGCCATTGTCGTGGCTCGGGGGCGGTTGTGGGTGGTGGGGTCGGTCACGTGGCCGGGCCTTGGCGGGTGCGGAGGGTATCGCCCCGGTCACGATTGGCGGCGTGCGGCGGAAAAGGCGCGGGCAGTGATCGGAGCGGCGCGTAGATTTGCCCGGGCGTTGCGGTCTTTTTGCAGGCCGCCGCCCTTTTCATTGTTGTGTTCTCTGGGGGAGATCCTTCGTGCGTAGCACCCTTGTCCGTCGTACCGTCCTGACCGCTTCCGCGGTGTCCCTGGTCCTGCTGTCCACCGCCTGTGGTTCCGGCAAGGCGGACGACAAGGTGGGCGGCGCCACGCCGACCCCCTCCGGCGCAGCCTCGTCCGCGGCCCCGGCCGCGAAGGGGAAGACGGATGCCGAGCTGGTGGCGCTGCTGGTGACGCAGACCGAGCTGCCGACCCACGCGGTCCGGGCGGCGACCCCGGCCGAACTCGCGGCGGCGGCCAGTGCCGGCAGCGACAAGCCCGAGTGCCTGCCGCTGGTCAAGGCGCAGTCCACGGCTCCGGTCGGCACCCCGGTGGGCAGGGCGGGCACCAAGGCGGTCGCCCTGCCGAAGTCCGTGGAAGGCGTCCTGGGTGCCACCGTCACGTCCATCGCGCTCGCCTCGTACGACGGCAAGGGCGCCGAGGCGGCCTTCGCCTCCGTCAAGGCCGCCGCCACGGCCTGCGCAGGCGGTTACACCGGCAGCCAGGCCGGCGACTCCCTCAAGATCGCCAAGGTGGTCCCGGGCGCCCCGGTCACCGCGGGCGACGAGGCGCTCGCCTACACCGCGGTGGCGGACGTTGACGGCGAGAAGGCTTCCACGGAGCTCGTGGTCGTGCGCAAGGGCAACATCATCGCCACCTTCTCGGCCGTGAGCCCGAGCGGCTCCGCCGAGCAGCCGAAGGCCGTCGTCGAGATCCAGGCCAAGAAGCTCGGCTGAGGTCCGGCCCGGCCGGGCGTTCGAGCAGCCGTCAACCCCGCTCCGGCGTATTCGCCGGGGCGGGTTTTTCGTCTTGTTCAGGTACGGGGCACGGAGCCGACATCCGCGTACGCTGCGCCGTATGTGCGGAATTGTGGGTTACGTGGGAGCGCAGTCGGCGCTCGATGTGGTCATCGCCGGACTCAAGCGGCTGGAGTACCGCGGCTACGACTCGGCGGGCGTCGCCGTGCTCGCGGACGGGGGGCTGGTCTCCGCCAAGAAGGCCGGAAAACTGGTCAATCTGGAGAAGGAGCTGGTCGGGCATCCGCTGCCGGCCGGATCCACGGGACTCGGACACACCCGCTGGGCCACCCACGGCGGGCCCACCGACGTCAACGCCCACCCGCACCTCGACAACGCGGGCAAGGTCGCCGTCGTGCACAACGGCATCATCGAGAACTTCGCCGAGCTGCGCGCCGAACTGGCCGAGCGCGGGCACCGGCTGGAGTCCGAGACGGACACCGAGGTCGTCGCCCACCTGCTGGCCGAGCGGTTCGAGGCCGGCGGGGACCTCGCGGAGGCCATGCGGCAGGTGTGCCGACGGCTGGAGGGCGCGTTCACACTGGTCGCGGTGCACTCCGACGCACCGGACGTGGTGGTCGGGGCCCGCCGGAACTCCCCTCTGGTGGTGGGCGTCGGCGAGGGCGAGAACTTCCTCGCCTCGGACGTGGCCGCGTTCATCGCCCACACCCGGTCCGCGATCGAGCTCGGGCAGGACCAGGTCGTCGAGCTCCGCCGCGACGGGGTCACGGTGACCGACTTCGCCGGTGCGCCCGCGTCCGTTCGGGCGTACCACGTGGACTGGGACGCCTCGGCGGCCGAGAAGGGGGGGTACGACTACTTCATGCTCAAGGAGATCGCCGAGCAGCCGAAGGCCGTCGCCGACACCCTCCTGGGCAGGATCGACGGGAGCGGCTCGCTGAGCCTGGACGAGGTGCGCATCCCCGTCTCGGTGCTCAGGGAGGTCGACAAGGTCGTGATCGTGGCGTGCGGTACGGCGTACCACGCGGGCATGATCGCGAAGCTGGCCATCGAGCACTGGACCCGCATCCCGTGCGAGACGGAGCTGGCGAGCGAGTTCCGCTACCGCGACCCGATCCTGGACCAGCGGACGCTCGTGGTCGCGATCTCGCAGAGCGGCGAGACCATGGACACCCTGATGGCGCTGCGCCACGCCCGCGAGCAGGGCGCCAAGGTGCTGGCCATCTGCAATACGAACGGGTCGACGATCCCGCGCGAATCGGACGCGGTGCTGTACACGCACGCAGGTCCGGAGGTTGCCGTCGCCTCGACGAAGGCGTTCCTGACGCAGCTGGTGGCCTGCTATCTGGTCGCGCTGTACCTCGGGCAGGTGCGGGGTACGAAGTGGGGCGACGAGATCGAGGCGGTGATCCGCGAACTGTCCGACATCGCCGGGGCCGTGGACACCGTACTGGAGACGATGGAGCCGGTCCGGGCGCTGGCGCGCTCGCTGGCGGACAAGAACACCGTGCTGTTCCTGGGCCGGCACGTCGGGTACCCGGTGGCGCTGGAGGGCGCGCTCAAGCTCAAGGAGCTGGCGTACATGCACGCCGAGGGCTTCGCGGCGGGCGAGCTCAAGCACGGTCCGATCGCGCTGATCGAGAAGGACCTGCCGGTGGTGGTGGTCGTGCCGTCGCCGCGCGGGCGCTCCGTGCTGCACGACAAGATCGTTTCGAACATCCAGGAGATCCGGGCGCGCGGGGCGCGGACCATCGTCATCGCGGAGGAGGGCGACGACGCGGTCGTCCCGTACGCCGACCACCTGATCCGGATCCCGGCGACGCCGACGCTGCTCCAGCCCCTGGTGGCGACGGTGCCGCTGCAGGTCTTCGCCTGCGAGCTCGCGACCGCGCGGGGCAACGAGGTGGACCAGCCGCGTAACCTCGCAAAGTCGGTAACGGTGGAGTGAGCGAAGCGAGTTGGCGTTGTGATTATCGGAGTGGGAATCGACGTTGCCGAGATCGAGCGGTTCGGTGAGTCGCTGGCCCGGACGCCGCAACTGGCGCAGCGGCTGTTCGTCGACTCCGAGTTGACGCTGCCGAGCGGCGAGCGGCGCGGGACCGCCTCGCTCGCCGCCCGGTTCGCCGCCAAGGAGGCCCTCGCCAAGGCGCTCGGCGCGCCCGGCGGGATGCTCTGGACCGACGCCGAGGTGTACGTCGAGGAGACCGGGCAGCCGCGGGTGCGGGTGTCCGGGACGGTCGAGGCCAGAGCGGTGGCGCTGGGCGTGAAGTCCTGGCACATCTCCCTGAGCCACGACGCGGGCATCGCCTCGGCCGTGGTGATCGCCGAGGGCTGAGCCTCCTTTTCGGGCAGGCTGGTCCCATGCGTACTGCTTACAGCGTGGAGACCGTACGGGCCGCCGAGCGCGAGCTGATGGCCCGGCTGCCCGAAGGAACCCTGATGCAGCGCGCGGCGGCCGGGCTGGCCGCCGTCTGCGCGGGACTGCTGCGCCGGGTGTACGGCTCGCGCGTCGTGCTGCTCGTCGGCCCCGGGGACAACGGAGGCGACGCGCTCTACGCGGGCGCCCGGCTGGCCCGGCGCGGCGCCGGGGTGACGGCCGTCCCGATGGATCCCGAGCGGGTGCACGCGGGCGGGCTGCGGGCCCTGCTGGCCGCCGGGGGCCGGCTCGCGCCGGCCGTCCCCGGCCGGGCGGACCTCGTACTGGACGGGCTCGTCGGCATCGGCGGCCGCGGCGGGCTCCGGCCGGCCGCCGCGGCGCTGGTGGAGCGGATCCCGGACGGCGCCGTCGTCGTCGCGGTGGACCTCCCGAGCGGGGTCGACGCGGACACCGGCGAGGTGGCCGGAGCGGCCGTCCACGCCGATGTCACGGTGACCTTCGGGGCGTACAAGCCGGGCCTGCTCATCGACCCGGGGGCCTCGCGCACCGGTGCGCTGCGCCTGGTGGACATCGGGCTGTCGCTGCCGGACCCGGACGCCGAGGCCCTGCAGCACGCCGATGCGGCGGCGCTGCTGCCGGCTCCGACGGCGTCGAGCGACAAGTACCGGCGGGGCGTGGTCGGCATCGTCGCCGGGTCGGTGCAGTACCCGGGTGCGGCGGTGCTCGCCGTCGCGGGGGCGCTGCACGGCGGCGCGGGAGCCGTGCGGTACGTCGGCCCGGCGGCCGACGCGGTGCTGGCGCGCTACCCGGAGACGCTGATCGGGCCGGGCCGGGTGCAGGCGTGGGTGGTCGGCCCCGGGCTGGGCGAGGGCCGGGCGGCGGAGGTCGCCGAGGCCCTGGCCGACCCGGTGCCGGTGCTGGTGGACGCGGACGGGCTGCGCGGGCTGGACCCGGAGGTGCTGCGGGCCCGGCCGGCCGAGACTCTGCTGACCCCGCACGCCGGGGAGGCGGCGGTGCTGCTCGGGACGGACCGGGCGGCGGTGGAGGCGGGCCGGCTGTCGTCCGTACGGTCCCTCGCGGCGCGGTACGGGGCGACGGCCCTGCTGAAGGGGTCGACGACGCTGGTGGCGCGCCCGGGGGGCGGCCCGGTCCGGGTCAACCCGACGGGGACCCCGTGGCTGGCCACCGCGGGCAGCGGCGACGTCCTGTCGGGGTTGGCGGGATCCCTGCTCGCCTCGGGCCTGGCGGCCCCGGACGCCGCGTCGGTGGCGGCGTACGCGCACGGCCTGGCGGGGCGCCGGGCCGCCCGCGGAGCCCCGCTCCTCGCCCAGCGGATCGCGGAGACCCTGCCGGAGGCCTGGCGCGACATCCGCGAGGAGGCCGACCGCCCTTGATACGTCATCAGGGGTGAAAAACATCCAATATGTCGCCGTACGAACGGCGGTCGCGCAGGCCACGGCCTCGCTCTGAGAGACTGGGGGCGATGAACGAGACACCGACGCGCGTGTACGCCGAGATCGATCTTGACGCCGTACGGGCGAACGTACGCGCCCTGCGCGCGCGGGCACCCAGGGCCGAGCTGATGGCCGTCGTCAAGGCGGACGCCTATGGCCACGGCGCCGTCCAGTGCGCCCGCGCGGCCCAGGACGCCGGTGCCACCTGGCTCGGAACCGCCACCCCCGAGGAGGCGCTCGCCCTGCGCGCCGCCGGGATCACCGGACCGGTCCTGTGCTGGCTGTGGACCCCCGGCGGTCCCTGGCAGGCGGCCGTCGAAGCCGACGTGGACATCTCCGTCAGCGGCATCTGGGCCCTCGACGAAGCGCGCAAGGCGGCCCTCGCCGCCGGCCGCACCGCCAGGGTCCAGCTCAAGGCCGACACCGGCCTCGGCCGCGGCGGCTGCCAGCCCGCCGACTGGGCCGAGCTCGTCGACGCGGCCGTGGCCGCCCAGGCCGAGGGCACCGTCAGGATCACCGGCCTCTGGTCGCACTTCGCCTGCGCCGACGAGCCGGGTCACCCCTCCATCCCGCTCCAGCTGGCGTCCTTCCGCGAGATGCTGGCGTACGCCGAGAAGGAGGGCGTGGAGCCCGAGGTCCGGCACATCGCCAACTCGCCCGCGACCCTGACCCTGCCCGAGAGCCACTTCGACCTCGTGCGCTGCGGCCTCGCCGTCTACGGGGTCTCCCCGGCCCCCGAGCTCGGCACCGCCGAGGAGCTGGGCCTGCGCCCCGCCATGACCCTCAAGGCCTCGGTGGCACTGGTCAAGACCGTGCCCGCAGGCCACGGCGTGAGCTACGGGCACCACTACGTCACCGAGGCCGAGACGAACCTGGCCCTCATCCCCGCCGGCTACGCCGACGGCATCCCCCGGCACGCCTCCGGCAGCGGCCCCGTCTCCGTCGGCGGCAAGATCCGCCGCGTCGCCGGCCGCGTGGCCATGGACCAGTTCGTCGTCGACCTGGGTGGTGACCTGGTACGCGCCGGGGACGAGGCCGTCCTCTTCGGAACCGGCGAGCACGGCGAGCCCACCGCCGAGGACTGGGCTCAAGCGGCACACACGATCGCTTATGAGATCGTCACCCGTATCGGGGCGCGCGTGCCCCGTGTCTACCTGGGCGGCTGATGGCTGAGTGAGGACGGCGTGAGCGAGAACTGGCGCAAGGCGGGCTGGGCCGGCGCCGCGATCGGCGTGATAGCCGCAGGCGCGGCGGCCGGGGTCGCGGTCGAACGGATCACGGTCGGACGCGGCATGCGCCGCAAGGCGCGCCTCGCGCTGGACGCCACCGGCGACTACGGCTCCCTGCGGGGGACGCCGGCAGCCTGCTACGCCGAGGACGGCACCGAGCTCTACTACGAGGTCGACGAGCCGCCCGTGGGCCCCAAGAAGCGGGGCCGGCTGCGTCGCAAGGACCCGGCCGCGCCGACCGTCGTCTTCTGCCACGGCTACTGCCTCGCCCAGGACTCCTGGCACTTCCAGCGCTCCGCCCTGCGCGGACTGGTCCGCTCCGTGTACTGGGACCAGCGCAGCCACGGCCGCAGCGCGCGCGGCTTCGCCCAGGCCGACGGCGAGCGCGTGACCATCGACCAGCTCGGCCGGGACCTGAAGACCGTCATCGACGCCGCCGCGCCCGAGGGCCCGCTGGTCCTCGCAGGCCACTCGATGGGCGGCATGACGATCATGGCGCTGGCCGAGCAGTTCCCGGAGCTGATCCGCGACCGGGTGATCGGCGTGGCCCTGGTCGGCACCTCCAGCGGCCACCTCGACCAGGTGACGTACGGGCTGCCCGCCGTCGGCATGGGCGCCGTACGCCGCATCCTGCCGCCGGTGCTCAAGGCGCTCGGCTCGCAGGTGGAGCTCGTGGAGAAGGGCCGCCGCGCCACCGCCGACCTCTTCGCGGGCATGATCAAGATGTACTCGTTCGGGGCTCCCCGCGAGGTGGACCCGGGCGTCGCGCGCTTCGCCGAGCGGCTCATCGAGGCCACCCCGATCGACGTGGTCGCGGAGTTCTACCCGGCCTTCCAGATCCACGACAAGAGCGCCGCCCTGCAGCGGTTCGCCGACATCCCCGTCACCGTCATCGCCGGCGACCGCGACATGGTCACCCCGGCCGCGCACAGCCAGGCCATCAAGGATGCGCTGCCGGCCGCCGAACTCGTGGTCCTGGAGTCCGCCGGGCACCTGATGATGCTCGAATACCCCGACACGGTGACCGGGCTGCTGACCGACCTGCTGGCGCGCACGGGCGCGGTGCCCGCAGCGACTAACGTTGGCGGGCATGGAAGAAGTACCGCTGGAAGCGCCACGAGCGGCGCACCGTCAGGCACCGCAACAGGGAACTGAGGCGGCCGCCGCCGAGGCGCGCATCACCGTCGGCTCGCCCGAGGCCATGCAGGAGCTGGGCCGCACCCTCGCCGGCCTGCTCCGCCCGGGCGACCTCGTCCTGCTGACCGGGGAGCTCGGCGCGGGCAAGACCACGCTGACCCGGGGCCTGGGCGAGGGGCTGGGCGTACGGGGCGCCGTGACCTCGCCGACCTTCGTGATCGCCCGGGTCCACCCCTCGCTGCGCGGCGGGCCGGCGCTGGTCCACGTGGACGCGTACCGGCTCGGCGGCGGCCTGGACGAGATGGAGGACCTGGACCTCGACGTCTCGCTGCCCGAGTCCGTGGTCGTCGTGGAATGGGGCGACGGCAAGGTCGAGGAGCTCTCCGACGACCGGCTGCACGTGGTGATCGCGCGGGCGGTCGGCCACGAGGAGGTCCTGGACGACGTACGGGAGGTCTCGGTGCGCGGGATCGGAGCGCGCTGGTCGGTGCCGGGCGCGCTGGCGTCGCTGTAGCCCGCCGGCCCGGAGCGGCGGGGGCGGGCCCGGAGCGGCGGGCCCGGAGTTGACGCCCGCACCCGCCGTCCCGGAAAACGTACCGACAACTCGTCGGCAAGATGTTGCGCCGATCGAGTCCGGCGTGGTCACATGGTACAGAGGGCTGGTTAGGTTTACCTAAGTACGGGCCGGCCCAAGCCAGGAGGAGCCATGTCCGCAGCAGGAGTGCAGCGTGACCCCCGCCCGTCCGTCGTGCCCATGGGGGCGCTGCTCGCCGCGGGCGCGGCCGCCACCGCCGTCTCGACGCCTCCCGTGCGGGAGGTCCCGGACGCGCCCGAGGCCGACCCGCCGGCCGTACGCGAACGGGCCGCCCCGGAGTCCGAGGCGGCCTGAGAAGCCCGTGTACCCGCGCGCCCTGCCCGGCCGCGATGACCCGTACGGGTGAATCCGCGGCGCCGGTCAGAGGGCCGTTGCTCAGGGGACGACGACGACCTTCGAGTTGATCGTCGCGAAGGCCCACATGGCATCGCCGTCGGTCCGTGCCATCCGGATGCCGCCGGTCTTCTTGCTCTGGTCCGGCTCCGGCATCTGGCCGTCCACCCGGGAGCTGAACCCGACGACGACCCCGTCCGCCGTGGCGAACCGCACGACGTGCTCGATCGGCACCCCGTCCGAGCCGGTCACGGCGCCCGAGCGCGAGTTCACCAGGTACGTGCCCGGCTTCGGGTGCGCCGTGCTGGGCTTGACCGCGAACGACTTCGGTTCCCCGTTCTCCCCGACCAGCCACACCCGCTTCTGGCCCACCGAGTACACGACGCGCGAGCCGGTGCCCGACTCGGCCGGCACGGCCACCGGCTTCGCCGGGTCGGCCACGTGCGGGGACGCGGCCGGGGAGGGGGCCGCGGGCTGCTGGGCCGACGCCTTCGGGGGATGCGCGGGCGCGGTCGCGGAGGCCTGGTAGCCGAGGAAGCCGACGGCGGCGATCGCCACCACGGTGAGCCCGGCCACGATTCCCGAGCTGCTGCGTGCCACCTTGCTCCACCTCTCCCGTGCTTCCCCTTGGCCGGAGCGCCTGCCGGGCAGCGCCTGCGCGCCCTGGCCCGTGGCTCGGCCGATACCTGGGTCGAAGGTAGCAGCCGGGGTGGCCCGAGACCGGCCGCGAGGGCCCGGGCCCCCGGAGTCGTAGGCTGTTCGCGTGCTCTTGCTCGCTGTAGATACCGCCACGCCCGCCGTCACCGTCGCCCTGCACGACGGCGAGTCCGTCCTCGCCGAGTCGAACCAGGTCGACGCCCGCCGCCACGGGGAGCTCCTGCTGCCCTCCGTCGACAAGGTCCTCGCGGAGGCCGGGCTGAAGCTCGAAGCCCTCACGGGCATCGTGGTCGGCGTCGGCCCCGGCCCCTACACCGGGCTGCGCGTCGGACTCGTCACCGCCTCCACCTTCGCCACCGTGCTCGGCATCCCCGTGCACGGCCTGTGCACCCTCGACGGGCTCGCGTACGCCGCGGGCGCCGCCGGGATCGAGGGCCCCTTCACCGTCGCCACCGACGCGCGGCGCAAGGAGGTCTACTGGGCCCGGTACGAGGACCCGCGCACGCGTGTCGGCGAACCCGCCGTCGACCGGCCGGCCGACATCGCCGAGCGGGTCGCGGGCGTGCCCGCCGTGGGCCAGGGCGCGCGCCTGTACCCCGAGGTCTTCCCGGACGCCCGCGAGCCCGAGCACCAGTCGGCCGCCGCGCTCGCGGCCCTGGCCGCCGAGCGGCTCGCCGCCGGGGCGGAGTTCCTGCCCGCGACCCCGCTCTACCTGCGCCGGCCCGACGCGCAGGTGCCCAAGAACTACAAGGTGGTCACCCCGCAGTGACGGCACCGACAGCGGTACTGCGCGAGATGCGCTGGTGGGACATCGAGCCGGTGCTGGAGCTGGAGCACGAGCTGTTCCCCGAGGACGCCTGGTCCGCGGGCATGTTCTGGTCCGAGCTCGCCCACGCCCGCGGCCCGCACGCCACCCGCCGCTACGTGGTCGCCGAAATCCCGTCCGACGGCGGCTCCGCCGCGGGCGGGCCGGGCCGCCTCGTCGGCTACGCCGGACTGGCCGCCGCCGGTGACCTGGGCGACGTACAAACCATCGCGGCCGCGCGCGACCAGTGGGGGACCGGGCTCGGCGCCCGGCTCCTCACCGACCTGCTGCGCGCCGCCACCGCGTTCGAGTGCGCCGAGGTGCTGCTGGAGGTACGGGTGGACAACACCCGGGCCCAGAAGCTCTACGAGCGCTTCGGCTTCGAGCCGATCGGCTTCCGGCGGGGCTACTACCAGCCCGGCAACGTGGACGCCCTCGTGATGCGCCTGACCGACCCCGCACAAGCGACGACTGAAAGCACTGAGAGCAATGGCTGACGAACCGCTCGTCCTCGGCATCGAGACCTCCTGCGACGAGACCGGCGTCGGCGTGGTCCGCGGCACCACCCTGCTGGCCGACGCGATCGCCTCCAGCGTCGACGAGCACGCCCGCTTCGGCGGCGTCGTGCCCGAGGTGGCCTCCCGGGCGCACCTGGAGGCGATGGTCCCGACCATCGAGCGCGCCCTGAAGGAGGCCGGTGTCAGCGCCCGCGACCTCGACGGCATCGCCGTCACGGCGGGTCCCGGCCTCGCGGGGGCCCTGCTGGTGGGCGTCTCGGCGGCCAAGGCGTACGCGTACGCGCTCGGCAAGCCGCTGTACGGGGTGAACCACCTGGCCTCCCACATCTGCGTGGACCAGCTGGAGCACGGGCCGCTGCCGGAGCCGACCATGGCGCTGCTGGTGTCCGGCGGGCACTCCTCGCTGCTGCTCGCCCCCGACATCACCTCCGACGTACGGCCGCTGGGCGCGACCATCGACGACGCGGCGGGCGAGGCCTTCGACAAGATCGCGCGCGTGCTGCAGCTGGGCTTCCCCGGTGGCCCGGTCATCGACCGGCTCGCCCGCGAGGGCGACCCGAAGGCGATCAACTTCCCGCGCGGGCTGACGGGGCCGCGTGACGCGGCGTACGACTTCTCCTTCTCCGGGCTCAAGACGGCGGTCGCCCGCTGGATCGAGGCGAAGCGGAACGCGGGCGAGGAGGTGCCGGTGCGCGATGTGGCGGCGTCCTTCCAGGAGGCCGTGGTGGACGTGCTGACCCGCAAGGCGATCCGCGCCTGCAAGGACGAGGGCGTCGACCACCTGATGATCGGCGGCGGTGTGGCGGCCAACTCCCGGCTGCGCTCGTTGGCGCAGGAGCGCTGCGACGACGCGGGGATCATCCTGCGGGTGCCGCGGCCGAAGCTGTGCACGGACAACGGCGCCATGGTGGCGGCGCTGGGCGCGGAGATGGTCAAGCGGAACCGGCCGGCCTCGGACTGGGACCTGTCGGCCGACTCCTCGCTGCCGGTGACGGACCCGCACGTGCCGGGTGCCGCCCATGCGCATGCGCACGACCACGACCACGTGCACGAGTTGAGCAAGGACAACCTCTACTGATGAGCACCGTCGCATTGATGTGGGAGGCCCGGGCCGCCGCCGGGCGGGGCAACGAGCTGCTGGAGTGGGCCCGTGCGCAGGTGCTGGAGCGCGAGCCGGTGCGCCGCGAGCTCCTGCGGGCCCAGCAGGACCGGGTGCTGGTCGTCACCTGGTGGGAGGCGGCCGAGGGCGTGGCGGCGCAGCTGCCCGAACTCCCGGAGCCCGCGGCCGATCTGATCACCCGTCCGGTGCACCGCTGGCGGTTCGAGTCGGTGGAGACCAGCGGAACCTGACACACGAGGCGCCCTCCAGCCGCTCGTGAGCGGGGCTCGGGTCCGCTGGCGATATCGTCATGAGCATGCCTCGCCGTGACCTGCCGCCCCCACCGCCTCCGGCCCACTTGCGCGACTGGCTGGACGAGGACGCCGTACGCGCCGACCGCGCCCGCTTCCTGAAGGACCTGGGCAGGCGCAGCCTGGGCCTGGGGCGGCTGCTGCTGCTCTGGGCCGTGGCCGCCGTCTTCGCGCTCGGCTGGTCCTTCGTGGCCATGGCCCTGATGTCCTTCGAGACGCCGGGCGACCCGCTCTCGTACGTCTTCGGCCTCATCTTCGGCCTGCTCGGCGCGGGCGTGCTGATCCCGGCGGGGTTCTGGTTCGCCCGCGGCGCCCGGCGCGACCGGCTGGTCCACCACCTGCTGTGCGCCTGGGCCGAATCGGACCGCGACCCGGCCGCCGACGCCCGGGTCCGCGCCCCGGGGCTGAGTCTGACCTGGCTGCTGGCCTCCTTCGCGCTGGGCGCGCTCGGGCTGTACGTGACCTTCGGCTCGGCGGCGTCGGCCCGCCCGGGGGTCACCACGTACGGCGAGGTCACGTACTACATGGGCCTCGGAATGATCCTGTGGATCACCGGCCTGCTGGGCCTCGGCAAGGCCGGCGCGCACTACCGGTGGGCGGTGCGCGCCTTCCGGGGCGGCGGCAGCGGAGGCGGCGCTACGGCGCGCTGACGGGCGAGCCGATCAGCATCGACGGGGCGCCCGCGACCCGGGTCAGGAAGACGGTCGCGGAGTGCGGCCCCTGCGGCTTGACCTTCTTGCGCAGCTCCTCGGGTTCGATGGCCGACCCGCGCTTCTTGACGGTCAGGATGCCGACCCCGCGCTCGCGCAGCAGGGCCTTCAGCTTCTTGAGGCCGAACGGCAGCACGTCGGTGATCTCGTACGCGGTGGCGTACGGCGTCGCGCGCAGCTCGTCGGCGGTGACGTACGCGATGGTCGGGTCGATGAGCCGGCCGCCCAGCTGCTCGGCGACCTCGGCGACGAGGTGGGCGCGGATCACGGCGCCGTCGGGCTCGTAGAGGTAGCGGCCGACGGGCCCGGCCTCGGGGTCGGGCAGCGGAGCGACGGTGTGCAGGGTGCGCGGTCCCGGCAGCAGGGTGGCGCGCACGGTGCCGGGCGCGGTCCCGAACCACAGCACGGCCTCCTTCACGTCCCCCTGGTCCGAGATCCACTCGGCCTCGGCCTCGGCCGGTACGGCCTCGTGCGGGATCCCGGGGGCGATCTTGACGGCGGCGTACTTGGCCGTACGGGCGGCCTCCACGGCCCACGACAGCGGCGGCGAGTAGCTCTCGGGGTCGAAGATCCGGCCGCGGCCCCCGCGCCGGGCCGGGTCGAGGAAGACGGCGTCGTACCCGGAGGTGTCGATGCCGGTCACATCCGCCTCGCGGACCTCGATCAGCTCCGCCAGCCCCAGCGCCTCGGCGTTGGCGCGGGCGACGGCGACGGTCAGCGGGTCGCGGTCCACGGCCAGGACGCGGATGCCGATCCGGGCCAGGGCGAGGGCGTCCCCGCCGATCCCGCAGCAGAGGTCCGCGACGCTGCGCACGCCGAGGTCCGCGAGCCGTGCGGCACGGTACGAGGCGACCGGGGCGCGGGTGGCCATCTCGCCGCCGCCGGGCGTGAAGTACATCCGGAACGCGTCCTCGACCCCGAACTTCGCCACCGCGCGCTGTCGCAGCCGGGCCTGCCCGAGCGCGGCGGAGACCAGCGCGGCGGGGTGCTCACGGCGCAGCCGGGTGGCGACGGCGAGCTCCTGAGCCGGGTCGTGGTCGCGGAGCGAGTCGAGGAGGGCGCTGCCCTCGGGGGTGAGGAGCGCGGCGAAGTCTTCGGGGGTCACCCCTCCATTGTCGGCTCCCCGGCCGGCGGGGGTGCGTGTGGGCCGGTCGGAGGAACGTGGCGGCGCGGTGCGCGGTGTCGTCGCGGTGGCGCGCGTGGCGGGTGCCAGGATGCGCTGCTATGCAGCTAGTCGGACAAACGGAACATAAGACGCTTCATGGTCACCGGTCCGCGGCAGGTCCGCGCGGCCGCGTCGGGGTGGCGCTGGCCGCACTGCTGGTCGCCGCCCTCGGAACGGGATGCGGCTCCGCCGCCGACTCGGCTCCCGCCCGCAAGGGCGGCAAGGCCGCGGACGCACCCGCGGGCGCCGCGGGCGCGGTCGCGAACCCGGCCGAGCAGCAGAAGGCCGCCCAGCAGGCCCGGATCGCCGCGGCGAAGAAGTGGCGACTGGCCAAGCCGCCGCTGGCCGCACCGGCGGCCCCGAAGACGAAGCCGGAGATCACCACCCGAGAGGGCTTCGAGGTGGAGGGCCAGGACGAGCTCCCGCCCGTCTTCACCACCGTCCCCACGGAGGACAAGGTCGTCTTCCTGACGATCGACGACGGCGCGGAGAAGGACCCCGAGTTCCTGAAGATGATGCAGGAGCTGAAGATCCCGTACACGGCGTTCCTCAGCGACTACCTCGTCCGCGACAACTACCCGTACTTCAAGCAGATGCAGGCCGCCGGCGTCTCGCTGAACAACCACACGCTCAACCACCGCTACATGCCGGCGCTCTCGTACGAGGAGCAGCGCGAGGAGATCTGCGGGCAGCAGGACACGATCCAGAAGCAGTTCGGCAAGCGCCCGACCCTGTTCCGGCCGCCGTACGGCAACTACAACCAGGACACGCTGCGCGCGGCGAAGTCCTGCGGCATCAAGGCGGTCCCGCTGTGGAACGCGGAGGCCTTCGTGAACCGCATGGACTGGCGGGAATGGGACCGCGACCTCCACCCTGGAGACATCATCCTGACTCATTTCCGAGGGCGGGAGGACTGGAAGGGCACGATGCCTGACATGATCCGTCATGTCATGAAGACCGTCACGGACAAGGGGTACGCCGTGGCTCGCCTGGAGGACTACTTGTGAGGTACGCGCGCCGGTTGGCAGTCGCAGCGATGGCGGCCGGCGCGCTCGCGCTGTCCCTGACGGGGTGCGGGGGCAGCGCGGACCCGGCCGGGAGGCTGGGCGGCAAGACGCCGGAGGCGACGCCTTCGCCCTCGGCGAGCGCGAAGCAGTCGGCGGCCGCCACCCCGTCGGGGGACGAGGCCTACAAGAAGTGGGGCCTGAAGGCCCCCCTGGAATTCGCCCCGAAGCCGGACCGGAAGCCCGCCATCGCCCCGGCGGCCCCGGGCAAGGCCCAGGTGGTGGACCGAATACCCGTCGCGCCCGCCGACAAGGTCGTCTTCCTGACCTTCGACGACGGCGCGGAGAAGGACCCCGAGTTCCTGAAGATGGCGGCCGACCTCAAGCTGCCGATCAGCATGTTCCTCACGGACAACATCGCCTCGTCGGACTACGGGCACTTCGAGAAGCTCCGCGACAACGGCTCCGGCAGCACGATCAACAACCACACCCTGACGCACCCGAACCTCCGGACCCTGCCCTTCGCGGCGCAGAAGAAGGAGATATGCGGCCAGCAGGAACACCTGGAGAAGCGCTTCGGCGCCAAGCCGGTCCGCTTCCGCCCGCCGTACGGCAACTACAACGACGACACCCTGAAGGCCGCCTCCGAATGCGGCATCTCGCAGGTGATCCTGTGGCGCGTGTCGATGCAGATCAACAACTTCCAGTACGCCGAGGGCTCCGCCCTCAAGCCGGGCGACATCATCCTGGCCCACTTCCGCGGCCCCTCCGAACTCAAGGGCTCGACGGAGATCCAGATGACCACCCGCATGCTCCAGCGCATCCAGGAGCAGGGCTACCGCATAGGCCGCCTGGAGGACTACCTCTGACCGTCAGCCGACGCGGCGCAGGGCCCACCAGCCCGCGGCCACCGGGACTGCCGGGCGCACCCGTACCTGATGCACGCGGCCGGAACGCCCGGCCCGCGGCCGGCGGGGCTATCGCGGATCCCCGCCCTGCAGCGCGTTCTCGGAGGGCTGCGTCACCACCATCGGGGTGATCGTCGTTTCGGCCGGGCCCCGGGCGTCGGCCTCGCGTTGGCGCTCCGCGCTGTCGCTGATGCGCAGGAGCAGGGCGATCATGATCCAGTTGGCCAGGAGGGACGAGCCGCCCTTCGCCAGGAACGGCAGCGCCTTGCCCGTCAGCGGGATCAGGCCCGTCACGCCGCCCGCCACCACGAAGACCTGGAGCGCCAGCGCCGCCGACAGCCCCACCGCCAGCAGCTTCCCGAACGGGTCCCGGGCGCCCAGCGCCATCCGCAGCCCCCGCTGGACCAGCAGCGCGTACAGGAGCAGCACCGCCATGACCCCGGCCAGCCCGAGCTCCTCGCCCACCGTGGTCAGGATGAAGTCGCTGCGCCCCGCGAAGCCGATCAGCTCCGGGTGTCCCATCCCCAGCCCCGTCCCGGACATGCCGCCCGTGCCGAAACTGAACAGCGCCTGCGCGGACTGGTCGGAAATGACCCCCGGCGGCCGCTCCTTCCAGTAGTACGACAGCGGCTCCAGCCACGCGGCCACGCGCCCCTTGACGTGCGGTTCCGTCGAGCCGACCACGAAGGCCCCGACCCCCGCCATGAGCAGGCCCGTCACGATCCAGCTCGTGCGCTCGGTGGCGACGTACAGCATCACCACGAACACGCCGAAGAAGATCAGTGACGTACCCAGGTCCCGCTCGAAGACCAGCACCAGCAGCGACACGATCCACACGGTGATGATCGGCCCGAGCTGGCGCATCGGCGGCAGCCGCATCCCCAGGAACTTCCGGCCCGTCAGGGCCAGCGAATCGCGGTGGATGACCAGGTAGCCCGCGAAGAAGATCGCGATCATGATCTTCACGAACTCGCCCGGCTGGAGCGAGAACCCGAACAGGATGATCCAGCGCTTCGCCCCGTACGTGTCCGCGCCGAAGAACGCCGGCGCGATCAGCAGGACCAGCGCGACCGCCATCGTGATGTAGATGAACCGCTGGAGCAGCCGGTGGTCCCGCAACAGCGCCACCACCGCCAGGCACGCGGCCACGCCGATGACCGTCCACTGCAACTGCCCCGGCGCGTTCGCCTCGCCGCCGTACCGCGCGATGTACGACTGGTCGAGCCGGTGCAGCAGCACCAGCCCCAGCCCCGACAGCAGCATGGCGAGCGGGAAGACCAGCGGATCCGCGTACGCCGCGAACCGGCGCACGCCCAGGTGCCCCACCAGCGCCAGCAGCGTCATGCTGATCGTGAAGCCGGTGAGGCTGGCGGGCAGCTCGCCGTTCATCGCCAGGCCGGCGCTCGCGTGCCCGAAGACGGTGAGGGCGACGACGAAGACCAGCAGCAGCGCCTCGGTCCGGCGGCGTGCGCCGGCCGTCGTGAGTGGTCTCAGTCCACGCACGGGATGCCGCCACCGTCGATGGCGGGGCTGCCGCTCGCGGCCGGGGCCGGGGCGGCCCCGCCCGGTCCGGGAGACGCCCCCGGTGCGTCGCTCGGGCTCACGCCCGGGCTCGGAGCGGACGTGGAGGCGGAAGCCCCCGGTCCGATCTGCTCGGCAATGAGGCGCTTTATCTTCATATCGTCTACGACGTTTATGTCCTCGCCATGGTTCCTTCCGAACCGCTCGACGGGCAGTGTCGTGAACGCCACTTTCCCGCCGGACAGGTTCTTCGCCTGCTTCACGAACGACAGCAGGTCCCAGCCCTCGTCCGTCACCACGTCCTGTTTCGCGGCGTCGATCAGCTTCATCAGCTTGACCGGATCGGTGAAGGTCCCGGCCGAGTTCAGCTTCTGCGTGGCACCCGCCAGGAAGGCCTGCTGGCGCTTGGTCCGGTCCAGATCGCCCATGTCCAGGCCGTGCCGCTGGCGCACGAAGGCCAGGGACTGCTGACCGTTGAGGGTCTGGCGGCCCGCCGGGAAGTCGGCGCCCGAGTAGGTGTCCCGCACCGGCTTCTTCAGGCACACCGGTACGCCGCCCAGCGCGTCCGCCAGGTGGTAGAAACCGGCCAGGTTGAGCTCGGCGAAGTGATCGATCGGGACGCCCAGGAAGTTCCGTACCGTCTCGATCTGCGCCTTGCGGCCGGCCTCCCGCCCCTCGCGCTCCAGCTGCCGCCGGTCCGTGACCCCCCGGGCCGAGAGCCGCTCCTCCTCCTCGGCCTTCGCCAGCCCGTACGCCTTCTTGATCTTGTCCTTGCCCTTCCCCGGCGTGCCCGGCCCGCCCGACACCTCGACGAAGTCGTCGCGCGGGACGGAGAAGGCCTTCGCCTGGCCGCCGTCACCGGGGACGTGGAGCAGGATCAGCGTGTTCGCGTTGTATCCGCCGATGTCGGAGCTGCCCGCGTGCAGTTTGTCGAGGACCTGCTCCGGCAGCTCCTCGCCGTTCTGGTCGCGGCGGCTGTCCAGGCCCATCAGCAGGATGTTGGTGTCCCCGTACTGGGACTTCTCGGCCCCCTGCAGGGCCTTGGAGCTGCCGATGCTGCCGGCGAGGTCCCGGTACGCGTACCAGGCGCCGGCGGCGGCCATGACGGCCAGCGCGCAGGCGGCGACGAGCAGGGTCCGGGCGGTGCGGCGGGGCCGGCGTTGCCGGCGGGGCCGGCGGACGGCGTGGCTGGTCTTCCTCCGGTGCGCGCTCATGCCAGTCGATGGTGGGGGAGGAACCCTGAAGGAGCCCTGAGGTTCCTGAACGCCCGTTCAGGACCCTCCGTCCAGGACCCGCGGCCCTCAGGGACGGGCCGGGGCGGCCGGCCCGCCGACCGGCACGCGCAGGACGAGGCGGACGCCGCCGCCCGCCCTCGACGGCAGCGCACGTGCCTCGCCGCCGTGCGCGCGGGCGATCTCGCGCACGATGGCGAGACCCAGGCCCGTACCGCCGCCCGCGCGCCCGCGGTCCGGGTCCAGGCGGACGAACCGCTCGAAGACCCGGTCGCGGTCCCCCGCCGGGATGCCGGGGCCGTCGTCCTCGACCTCCAGCACCGCCCAGGCGCCGCCGCCCGGCCGCGCCGGCTCGGTGGCCGCCCGTACGACGACCTGCGTACGGGCGTGCCGCAGGGCGTTGTCCACCAGGTTGGCCAGCGCCCGCTCCAGCCGCGCCGGCTCCCCGGCCGCCGGTACGGGCGCCCGCGCGTCCAGCCGGACCGGGACCCGGGGGTCCGGGCGCCGGGCCAGGTCCTCCGCGGCCAGCAGCGCCAGGTCCACCGGCTCGGTCCGCGGCGCGGGGCCGCCGTCGAGGCGGGCCAGCAGCAGCAGGTCCGCCGCGATGCGCTGGAGCCGCTCGGTGTCGGCCAGCGCGGCCGCGACCGACGCCCGGTCGGGGCGGCCCTGGGCCAGCGCCACCTCCAGCCGGGACCGGACCGCGGCCAGCGGGTTGCGCAGTTCGTGCGAGGCGTCCGCGGTGAACTGCCGCTGCCGGGCGTCCGACCGCTCCAGCCGGTCGAGCGTGTCGTTGACGGTCCGGGCCAGCTGGGCGATCTCGTCCGCCCCTCCGGGATCCGGAACGCGGCGGTCCAGCTCGCTGGAGGTGACCGCCGCGAGCCCGGTGCGGATCGCGGTGACGGGGCGCAGGGCGTGTCCCGTCACCCACCAGGCGAGGGCCGCCGCGAAGCCGATCAGCGGGGGTGCGCCGGCCAGCAGGCCGAGGGCGATGGCGCGGGTCGCGTCGTCCACGTCGCCGAGCACGGTGACGGCGTACACCTCGTGCCCGCCCGGCGCCTCGACCGCGACCACCGCGCGGCGTTCCGCGCCGGGGCGCGCGGGCGGGAGCACGGCGGAGCGGGAGTCCTCGCCGGACGCGCCGGAGGCACCCCGTGCGCCGGGTGCGGGCGGGCGCAGGCCGCCGAGGTCGGGGGAGTCCCCGAGGTCCCCGGTCGAGGCGACGGTCCGCCCCCGCGCGTCCCGTACGAGGACCAGGTCCACCCCGCTCTCCGGCGCGGGCAGCCGCCCGCCGGGGAAGGCGTGGCCGTCGAGCTGGGCGGCGACCTTGCGGGCGGCGAGCTCGGTGCGGCCGGTGGTGTTGTCGAGGAGGTTGGCCCGCAGCAGGGTGTACAGCCAGAGCCCGCCGGCGCCGAGTACGGCGGCCATGGCGAGCGCGGCGGCCAGCGCGGCGCGCCGGCGCAGCGGTCCCGGGCTCGTCCTCGGGCGTGTCGTGCGGAGCGCGCCCGCCCGGTCCACGAGGCGTCCCCTGGGCCGTGTCTTCCGGATCCGGGCCGATCCACCCTGATCTGAAAGACGCGGCCTAGCCGCCATCGGGGGCCATGCGGTAGCCGGTGCCGTGGACGGTGAGGATCGAGCGGCGGCCGAAGGGGGCGTCGATCTTCTTGCGCAGCGAGGAGACGTACACCTCGACGATGTTCGGGTCGATGGCGTGCGGGGTGTCCCAGACCTGGTCCAGGATGTCCTGCTTGGAGACGGCCCGGCCGGGCTGCTCCATGAGGCAGGCGAGGACGCCGAGCTCGCGGGCGGTGAGCTCGATGTCGTGCGTGCCGCGGCGGCAGCGGCGGCCCGCGGGTTCGAGGACGAGGTCGCCTGCCTGGAGGGTGGGGTGGGGATCGGCGGTGGCGGCCGCCCGCCGGGCCAGGGCGCGCAGCCGGGCGCCCAGGACCACGAACGAGAACGGCTTGGTCAGGTAGTCGTCGGCGCCGGAGTCGAGGCCTTCGGCCTCGTCGTACTCGCCGTCCTTGGCGGTCAGCATGAGGACGGGGGTGGGGTCGTCGTCGGCCCGCAGCCGGGCGCAGATCTCGTACCCGCTCAGGCCGGGCAGCATCAGGTCGAGCAGGACGGCGTCGTACGAGCCGGTGCGGGCGAGGGCCAGCCCGCGGTGGCCGTCGTGGGCGAGGTCGACCCAGTGCCCGTCGGCGGAGAGGCCGCGCCGCAGTGACTCGGCGAGGCCTTCTTCGTCTTCGACCACAAGTATCCGCACGCCCCAACTGTCACATACCGCCCACCGGAGCCCCCGATCCGCGGCGTTCGCGGGGGGCGCGGAGCCCCCCGATCCGGACAACCGGGCGGCGCGTGTTGGCACTCCGCTTGACCGAGTGCTAATCGCCGGAATAGTCTCGCACCTGGCACTCGCCCCTGGTGAGTGCCAACACAGCGACGGGCAGGTCCGGCACCCGCGACGACGGATCCACCTGGTCGCCACCTGAGACAGTTAGCCCCGTGAGATCTCCGAAGGGGGAGGTCGGATCGTGACGACCACCAGCTCCAAGGTTGCCATCAAGCCGCTCGAGGACCGCATCGTGGTCCAGCCGCTCGACGCCGAGCAGACCACGGCTTCTGGCCTGGTCATCCCGGACACCGCGAAGGAGAAGCCCCAGGAGGGCGTCGTCCTCGCCGTGGGCCCGGGCCGCTTCGAGGACGGCCAGCGTCTTCCGCTGGACGTCAGCGTCGGCGACATCGTGCTGTACAGCAAGTACGGCGGCACCGAAGTGAAGTACAGCGGCGAGGAGTACCTCGTCCTCTCGGCTCGCGACGTGCTCGCGATCATCGAGAAGTAATTCACCGAAGCATTGCTTTGAGCTGCGCCCCTGGTCACCCCGCTGATTGCCGGGCGGCAAGGGGCGCAGTTCGTTAAACCCGAGTTTTCGAGAGGGCTGAACCGCTCCCATGGCGAAGATCCTGAAGTTCGACGAGGACGCCCGTCGCGCCCTCGAGCGCGGCGTCAACAAGCTGGCCGACACGGTGAAGGTGACGATCGGCCCCAAGGGCCGCAACGTCGTCATCGACAAGAAGTTCGGCGCCCCCACCATCACCAACGACGGTGTCACCATCGCCCGCGAGGTCGAGCTGGACGACCCGTACGAGAACCTGGGCGCGCAGCTCGTGAAGGAGGTGGCGACCAAGACCAACGACATCGCGGGTGACGGCACCACCACCGCCACCGTGCTGGCCCAGGCGCTGGTCCGCGAGGGCCTGCGCAACGTCGCCGCCGGCGCCTCCCCGGCCGCCCTGAAGAAGGGCATCGACGCCGCGGTCAAGGCCGTGTCCGAGGAGCTCCTCGCGACCGCCCGTCCGATCGAGGACAAGTCCGACATCGCCGCCGTGGCCGCGCTCTCCGCGCAGGACCAGCAGGTCGGCGAGCTCATCGCCGAGGCGATGGACAAGGTCGGCAAGGACGGTGTCATCACCGTCGAGGAGTCCAACGCGTTCGGCCTGGAGCTCGAGTTCACCGAGGGCATGGCCTTCGACAAGGGCTACCTCTCGCCGTACATGGTCACCGACCAGGAGCGTATGGAGGCCGTCCTCGACGACCCGTACATCCTGATCAACCAGGGCAAGATCTCCTCCATCCAGGACCTCCTGCCGCTGCTCGAGAAGGTCATCCAGGCCGGCGCCTCGAAGCCGCTGCTGATCATCGCCGAGGACGTCGAGGGCGAGGCGCTCTCCACCCTCGTCGTCAACAAGATCCGCGGCACCTTCAACGCGGTCGCCGTCAAGGCCCCCGGCTTCGGCGACCGCCGCAAGGCGATGCTCCAGGACATGGCCACCCTCACCGGTGCCACCGTCATCGCCGAGGAGGTCGGCCTGAAGCTCGACCAGGCCGGTCTGGACGTACTCGGTTCCGCGCGCCGCGTGACCATCTCCAAGGACGACACGACCATCGTCGACGGTGGCGGCAGCCACGACGAGGTCGTCGGCCGCGTCAACCAGATCAAGGCCGAGATCGAGTCCACCGACTCGGACTGGGACCGCGAGAAGCTGCAGGAGCGCCTGGCGAAGCTCGCCGGCGGCGTCTGCGTCATCAAGGTCGGCGCCGCCACCGAGGTGGAGCTCAAGGAGAAGAAGCACCGTCTCGAGGACGCCATCTCGGCGACCCGCGCCGCGGTCGAGGAGGGCATCGTCTCCGGCGGTGGCTCCGCGCTCGTCCACGCCGTGAAGGTGCTCGAGGGCAACCTCGGCCTGTCGGGCGACGAGGCCACCGGTGTCGCGGTCGTGCGCCGCGCCGCCGTCGAGCCGCTGCGCTGGATCGCCGAGAACGCCGGCCTCGAGGGCTACGTCATCACCTCGAAGGTCGCCGAGCTCGACAAGGGCCAGGGCTTCAACGCCGCCACCGGCGAGTACGGCGACCTGGTCAAGGCCGGCGTCATCGACCCGGTCAAGGTCACCCGTTCCGCGCTGGAGAACGCCGCTTCCATCGCCTCCCTGCTGCTCACGACCGAGACCCTGGTCGTCGAGAAGCCGGCCGAGGACGAGGGCGACGCCGGTCACGGCCACGGCGGTCACGGCCACAGCCACTGATCGCGCCCCATATCGGGAAGGCCCCGTTCCGCATCGGCGGAACGGGGCCTTCCCGTAGGCGGGGTGCCGTCACATCGCGCCCAGTTCCCTCATCAGGCGCATGGCGTCGTAGTGCCACCAGCCTTCCTTGATCATTCCGTCCTCGCACCGGAAGACCGTCGTGCCGGTCATCGTGCAGTCCTTGCCGGTCGGGGCGATCCCCATGAACTCGCCCTTGTGCTTGCCGTTGAAGGTCCACATCGTGGTGACGTAGTCCTCCTGGGCCATCTGGGCGTCCCGCGTGAAGGTGAAGTCGAAGGCGGCGCGCCACATCTGGACGTCCTCGCGGATGCCGTCGCGGCCGATCTTGTCCTCGGGCCGGCTGATGTCGTGGTCCCGGTAGTCCGCCGCGAAGATCTCATCGATGACGGACAGGTCGCCCTTCATCGCGACCTCTTCGTACATGCGGTTCGCGAGCAGCGCGTTGAGGTGCTCGTCGCGGACGACGTCCAGGTTGGTGAACCGGGGCATCCCGTCGCAGAGGGCCATCATCTCCTGGAACATCCTGTCCGTCTCCGGGAGGTGAGAGTTCTTCATGGCCGCTTCGTACGAGGGGAATTCGACGACGTCGACGTAGCGCGTGTCGGATTCCCGGTCCTTGCCCACCACGGTGTGGGCCACGGTGCGCTTGCCCTTCGTCTCCGCCAGGTACCGGTCGATGACCTCGTTGACGGCCTCGGGCCTGCTGGTCTCATAATCGACTATTTGTACGAATGTCATGGCGTACTCCCGCGCTGGATGGGACGTATCCAGTTTAGGGAGATTTCACCCGTTCGGCCGATTCGGGGACCGGCCTACCCACAAGTCACTCGGACTACTGGGGGCCGTACTTGCGGCCCGTGCGCGAGGACACCCCGCCCAGCAGCCCGCGCGGCGTCAGCTTCACCAGGCCCATCAGCGCCTTGTACCGCGGATCCGGGATCGAGACCGTCTTCCCGCGCGCCAGGTCGTCCAGGGCCGCCGCCACCAGCTTGTCCGCGTCCAGCCACATCCAGTTGGGGATGTTGTCCGTGCCCATGCCGGCCCGCTGGTGGAACTCGGTGCGGACGAAGCCGGGGCACAGCGCCATCAGCCGCACGCCCGATCCGGACAGGTCCCGCGCCGCGCCCTGCGTGAACTGCACGACCCAGGCCTTGCTCGCCCCGTACGTCCCGCGCGGTACGAACGCCGCCACCGAGGCCACGTTGACGACCCCGCCGCGGCCGCGCGAGCGCATCGACCCGGTGGCCGCCGAGGTCAGCCGCAGCACGGCCTCGACGTGCACCTTCAGCATGGTCAGCTCGTCGGCCATGGAGACTTCGAGGTAGCGGCCCTTGTTGCCGAAGCCCGCGTTGTTGACCAGCAGGTCCACCGGGTGCGTACGGTCGCCCAGGCGCCGCTCCACCGCCGTGATGCCCTCGTCGGTGGACAGGTCGGCGGCCAGCACCTCGGCCTCGATGCCGTGCCGGTCGTGCAGCTCGGTGGCCTGCTCGCCGAGCCGCTTCGTATCGCGGGCCACCAGCACGAGGTTGTGGCCCTGGGCGGCGAGCCGGCGGGCGAATGCGGCGCCGATGCCCGCCGTGGATCCCGTAATCAACGCAGTCGTCATAAGCGCAACCTAGCCGCCCCCGGCGACAGCTCAAGGGGAGCCCGCCGGGCGGTACACCTTCGTGATCGTCGGCGCCGCGAACCGTCGCTTCCCGCTGCGGAACCGCTACTTCCGGCTACGAAAGCCCCTGCTCCCGGCCGTGTACGCCGCTACTTCCCTCCTACTGCCCGTACTTCTCCAGATGGGCGAGGGCCATCTCGTGCCACTGGGGAGCCATCGCCGGGCCGGCCGCCCGCGTGCGCGCGAGGAGCGAGCGGTCGGTGGTGAAGGCCCGGAACCAGAGCTCCACCGTCACGTCGTGGTCCGGGCGGTGGAGGATCTCGACGCCGTCGCCGGGGGAGACCGGCCCCTCCCGGACCACGCGCAGGTACGCACCCGGCCGCGCGGCCCGCGTGTACCGCTTGACCCAGCCCTTCTCGCCGAGCGCGCCCTGGAAGGTGCGGCACGGGATGCGGGCCGACGCCACTTCGAGGACGAGCCCGCCCGTACCGACCCGCCAGTGCTCGCCGAGCAGCGCGCCCGTCAGGTCCATGCCGGAGGTGGTGAGGTTCTCGCCGAAGAGCCCGGCGGGCAGTTCGCGGTCCAGCTCGCCCTCCCACCAGTCCAGGTCCTCGCGCGCGTAGGCGTAGACGGCCTGGTCGTCCCCGCCGTGGTGGCGCAGGTCGCAGACGGCGTCGCCGTTGAGGCCGCTCGCGCCGACGCCCTTGGGCCCGGGCGGGAACACGTGGACCGGACCGGGGACGGGCCGCTTGCCGATGCCGGTCACCCCGCCTTCCGCGTCGGTGTGGTCGACGGCCGTCGCGCGGCCGAGGTTCACGGAGGCGACGTGCGGGGAAGTCGCGGGGAGCAGAGCCATGGTGGACACGGTAAGCCAGCACCCTCAAAGAGGCACGAGAATATTGGTGCCGGGCTCAAAGTCGGGCTTATGCTCGAAGGATGATCGAGGCACGTCATCTCCGGGTGCTGCGCGCCGTCGCCGGCACCGGGTCCTTCTCCGCCGCCGCCCGCGAGCTCGGCTGCACCCAGCCCGCCGTCTCCCAGCAGATGAAGGCGCTGGAGCAGTCGGCCGGCACCCCGCTGCTCGTCCGGGCCGGCCGCGAGATGCGGCTGACCCAGGCCGGTACGGCCCTGGTCCGGCACGCCGCCGGGATCCTCGCCGGGCTGACCGCCGCCGAGGAGGAGGTCGCGGCCATCGCCGGGCTGCGCGCGGGCCGGGTCCGGCTGGTGTCCTTCCCCAGCGGCAGCTCCACGCTGGTGCCGACCGCGCTGGCCGCGATGCGCGCCGAGCACCCCGGCACCCGGATCTCGCTGGTCGAGGCGGAGCCGCCGCGGTCGGTGGAGATGCTGCGCGAGGGGGACTGCGATCTGGCGCTGGCCTTCCGGTACGGCTCGGCCTCCCCCTCGGCCGGCGGCTCGGCCGCCGAGGGCGAGTGGGAGGACCTCGTGGTGCGGCCGCTGCTCACGGACCGGCTCGTCGGGCTGGTCCCCGAGGGGCACCGGCTGGCGGGGGCCGAGCGGGTGGGCATGGCGGAACTGGCCGACGAGCCCTGGATCGCCGGCTGCCCGCGCTGCCGCCGCCATCTGGTGGAGGTGTGCGAGGAGGTGGGCTTCACCCCGCGCATCGACTTCGCCACCGACGACTACCCGGCCGTGGTCGGCCTGGTCGGCGCCGGGCTGGGCGTCGCCGTACTGCCCGAGCTGGCGGTGGAGTCCGTACGGGCCAAGGGCGTGAGCACGGTGGCCGTGGAGCCGGCGGTGGAGCGGGAGGTCGTCGCGCTGACCCTGCCCGACCTGGCGCGCGTACCGGCCGTGGCGGCGACCCTGGCCGAACTGGAGCGGGCCGCCACGCGTTGACCGCACGGCGCGTGACGTCGGCTCGACGTACGGCGGTACGGCCAATCGCGTGACGTTCCGGGCCGGTTGCGGTCCGCGTGCAGGCTGGGGAAACGTTCCTTCGGGCGTTTCGGCGAGCCGTGGGTCAGTGCGGGGGAAGGGGTCCGATCGTGCTCGATGCGGGGATCAGGCGGTGGCGCGCGCGTCCCATCAGTTCTTCGCGCTCGTCCTCGGTGAGGCCGCCCCACACCCCGTAGGGCTCGCGGACGGCCAGTGCGTGCGCGGCGCATTCCGAGCGCACCGGGCATCTCATGCAGACCTCTTTAGCCGAGGCCTCGCGCGCACTCCTCGCCGCGCCCCGCTCGCCTTCCGGGTGGAAGAAGAGGGAGCTGTCGACCCCCCGGCAGGCGGCCAGCAGCTGCCAGTCCCAGAGGTCGGCGTTCGGTCCGGGGAGGCGGGAGAAATCTGCCATGGGTAGTCCTCTTGGTGCCGGTACTGAGACGGATACGGTCCAAGTCTCCACACCTACTGTCGTAGTAGATGTAAATATGACTCATTGGGAATCTAGCCTCAGACACGTGCCAAACGGAAGAAAAGCCGCCAAATAGGGCATAGCTCCAGATGGAGGACACGCCGAGAGTGGCACCCGCGTCGTGATCGCTTCCTCACGTAGAGTGCCGAAGGTGTCCGTCCGACCCGTAACTCTTTCGAGTGACCATCGTTGAGAGTGCGAAGGCGGTTGAACCAAGAAGTTCTCGGACAGGTGTCCGGGGGCATCGACCGCACAGGTGACGATACGTACCAGCCTGGAGGCTCAAGGTGACGCGCATCAGCAGCTGCGGAGGGCGGTCATGACTTCCGTCCTCGTCTGCGACGACTCCCCGCTTGCCCGAGAGGCGCTCCGTCGCGCGGTTGCCACCGTGCCCGGCGTCGAGCGTGTGACGACGGCTGCCAACGGCGAGGAAGTCCTCCGCCGCTGGGGTGCCGACCGCTCCGACCTGATTCTGATGGATGTACGGATGCCGGGGCTGGGCGGTGTGGAGACGGTGCGCCGACTGCTCTCGGCCGATCCGGGCGCCCGCATCATCATGCTGACGGTCGCCGAGGACCTGGACGGGGTGGCCCTCGCGGTCGCCGCCGGCGCCCGGGGCTATCTGCACAAGGACGCCTCGCGCGCCGAACTGCGGGCCACGGTCACCCAGGCGCTCGCCGACCCGACCTGGCGACTGGCGCCACGCCGGCTCCGCTCGGCCGAGATGGGCGCCGCGCCCACGCTCACCGCGCGCGAGATCCAGGTGCTGGAGGGCATGAGCCACGGCCGGTCCAACGCGGAGATCGGGCGCGAGCTCTTCCTCTCCGAGGACACGGTCAAGACGCACGCCCGCAGGCTGTTCAAGAAGCTGGGCGCCTCGGACCGGGCGCACGCCGTGGCGCTCGGGTTCCGCTGGGGCCTGGTCCGCTGACCGCGAGACCGCAGGCCGGATGCTGAGAGCGGTCCCGTCCGCCACGGCGGACGGGGCGGCAGGCCGCGCGACCGGCCGTCTCCGGCCGCCCCGGCCGCCCCCGAGCACGCCCGTCGGGTGCCCCTCGCGTCGTCGTCCGTTCCCGTCCCTCCGTACCCGGTGCGCACCCGGGGATGGGCGGGGCACAATCGGGGGACGTGTCGCTTCGCGCGCGATGCCGCATGCTTGAGGTGTGGCGCATTTTCTGGGATGGGGCCTCGGGGAGTATTCGGTCGAGCGGGAGGGGAGGGCGCAGTGACGAGTCCAGGCGCACCCGCTCATAACGCTTCGACGCACAACACGGGCCGTGGCGGCGCGAATGCTCCGGCGCCAAGGCACCATGGATTGATGCGCGACGACGAGGCCCAGGGGTCACCCACGGCCACAGGCTCCACCGGCGCCGCCAAAAGCGGCAGCGCCGGGGCCGTCAGCGCGCTCGTACGCAGAGCGGTCGAGGGTGACGAGCAGGCGACGCACGATCTGCTCGCCTTCGTGCACCCGCTGGCCATCCGCTACTGCAGAACCCGGCTCTCGCGGCTTCCGGGCGACGCCCGCCACTTCGTGGAGGACCTCGCTCAGGAGGTCTGCGTCGCCGTCCTCATGGCGCTGCCGCGCTACCGGGACACCGGCCGGCCCTTCGAGGCCTTCGTCTTCGCCATCGCCGCACACAAGGTCGCCGACCTGCAGCGGGCCGCCATGCGGCACCCGGGCAGCACGGCCGTGCCCTCCGACGAGATGCCGGAGCGGCCGGACGACTCGCTGGGCCCGGAGGAGCGGGCGCTGCTGAGCAGTGACGCCGCCTGGGCCAAGAAGCTGCTGGCCAACCTTCCGGAGAACCAGCGCGAGCTGCTCGTGCTGCGGGTGGCGGTCGGCCTGACGGCCGAGGAGACCGGGCAGATGCTCGGCATGTCCCCCGGCGCGGTGCGGGTGGCCCAGCACCGCGCCCTCAGCCGGCTGCGCGCGCTCGCCGAGCAGTAGATCTTCGTAGGAACAGACGAAACTTCTGCTTGACCTTGGTCGTGGAATGAGACGCGTCGGGATCCCGTTAGCATGGACATCCGCGCTGAGCAAGACCATTTGGGAAGGTGTCATGACCGCCGACGGAGTGCCCGACAAATTCGCCACGCTCGGACTGACCTACGACGACGTGCTGCTGCTGCCGGGCGCGTCGGACATGTCGCCTGACGCGATCGACACCTCTTCCCTCATCTCGCGCAACGTCCGCGTGAACGTGCCGCTGCTCTCCGCCGCCATGGACAAGGTCACCGAGGCCCGCATGGCCATCGCGATGGCCCGCCAGGGCGGCGTCGGCGTACTGCACCGCAACCTGTCCATCGCCGACCAGGCCAACCAGGTCGACCTGGTCAAGCGCTCCGAGTCCGGCATGGTCACCGACCCGATCACGGTGCACCCGGACGCGACGCTGGGCGAGGCCGACCAGCTGTGCGCGAAGTTCCGCATCTCCGGCGTCCCCGTCACCGACGCGGCCGGCAAGCTGCTCGGCATCGTCACCAACCGCGACATGGCCTTCGAGTCGGACCGCAGCCGCCAGGTGCGCGAGGTCATGACCCCGATGCCGCTGGTCACGGGCAAGGTCGGCATCTCCGGCGTCGACGCCATGGAGCTGCTGCGCCGCCACAAGATCGAGAAGCTGCCGCTGGTCGACGACGCGGGCATCCTCAAGGGCCTCATCACGGTCAAGGACTTCGTCAAGGCGGAGAAGTACCCGAACGCCGCCAAGGACAAGGACGGCCGCCTCCTGGTCGGCGCCGCGGTCGGCGTCGCCGGCGACGCGTACGACCGCGCCCAGGCGCTGATCGAGGCGGGCGCCGACTTCATCGTCGTCGACACCGCCCACGGCCACTCCCGCCTGGTCGGCGACATGGTCGCCAAGATCAAGTCGAACTCCTCCGTCGACGTCATCGGCGGCAACGTCGCCACCCGCGACGGCGCCCAGGCGCTGATCGACGCCGGCTGCGACGGCATCAAGGTCGGCGTCGGCCCCGGCTCCATCTGCACCACCCGCGTCGTCGCCGGCATCGGCGTCCCGCAGGTCACCGCCATCTACGAGGCCTCCCTCGCCGCGAAGGCGGCCGGCGTCCCGGTCATCGGCGACGGCGGCCTGCAGTACTCCGGAGACATCGCGAAGGCGCTCGTCGCGGGCGCCGACACGGTGATGCTCGGCTCGCTCCTCGCGGGCTGCGAGGAGTCCCCGGGCGAGCTGCTCTTCATCAACGGCAAGCAGTTCAAGTCGTACCGCGGCATGGGCTCGCTCGGCGCGATGCAGTCCCGCGGTGACCAGCGCTCCTTCTCCAAGGACCGCTACTTCCAGGAGGGCGTGGGCGGCGACGACAAGCTCATCCCCGAGGGCATCGAGGGCCAGGTCCCCTACCGCGGCCCGCTCTCCGCGGTCGTGCACCAGCTCGTCGGCGGTCTGCGCCAGTCGATGTTCTACGTCGGCGGCCGCACGGTGCCCGAGCTCCAGGACCGCGGCCGCTTCGTCCGCATCACGTCGGCGGGGCTCAAGGAGAGCCACCCGCACGACATCCAGATGACCGTCGAGGCGCCGAACTACAGCCGCAAGGGCTGAGTCCACGGCGCACGCAGGGGGCGGGTCCGGCCGGACCCGCCCCCTTGACGTTGCGTCCGTACAGCGGTCACCGGAACGCGGGGCGCCGGGGTTCGGGGATACTGGACGGGCAGACCCAGAGGAAAGGCCACCACACGTGACTGAGATCGAGATCGGGCGCGGCAAGCGCGGCCGCAGGGCGTACGCGTTCGACGACATCGCCATCGTCCCGAGCCGGCGTACGCGGGACCCGAAGGAGGTCTCGATCGCCTGGCAGATCGACGCCTACCGCTTCGAGCTCCCGTTCCTCGCCGCCCCCATGGACTCGGTCGTCTCCCCGCAGACCGCCATCCGCATCGGCGAGCTCGGCGGCCTCGGCGTGCTGAACCTCGAAGGCCTGTGGACCCGCTACGAGGATCCGCAGCCGCTGCTCGACGAGATCACGGAGCTGGACGAGGAGGCCGCCACCCGCCGCCTCCAGGAGATCTACTCCGCCCCGATCCAGGCGGACCTGATCCGTCAGCGGATCAAGGAGGTGCGCGACTCCGGCGTCGTGACCGCCGCCGCCCTCTCCCCGCAGCGCACCGCCGAGTTCTCCAAGGCCGTCGTCGACGCGGGCGTGGACATCTTCGTGATCCGCGGCACCACCGTGTCGGCGGAGCACGTCTCCGGCGCCGCCGAGCCGCTGAACCTCAAGCAGTTCATCTACGAGCTCGACGTCCCGGTCATCGTCGGCGGCTGCGCCACGTACACCGCGGCCCTGCACCTGATGCGCACGGGCGCGGCGGGCGTCCTGGTCGGCTTCGGCGGCGGCGCCGCGCACACCACGCGCAACGTGCTCGGCATCCAGGTCCCGATGGCCACCGCCGTCGCGGACGTGGCCGCGGCCCGCCGCGACTACATGGACGAGTCCGGCGGCCGGTACGTGCACGTCATCGCCGACGGCGGCGTGGGCTGGTCGGGCGACATCCCGAAGGCCGTGGCCTGCGGCGCGGACGCCGTGATGATGGGCTCCCCGCTGGCCCGTGCCACCGACGCGCCCGGCAAGGGCAACCACTGGGGCATGGAGGCCGTCCACGAGGACGTCCCGCGCGGCAAGAAGGTCGACCTGGGCACGGTCGGCACCACCGAGGAGATCCTCACCGGCCCCTCGCACACCCCGGACGGCTCGATGAACATCTTCGGCGCCCTGCGCCGTTCGATGGCCACCACGGGCTACAGCGAGCTCAAGGAGTTCCAGCGCGTGGAGGTCACGGTCGCGGACTCCCAGCACAGCCGCTGACCCGCACGCACGTACGCCGGCACGAAGGGCCGGCTCCCCGATCCGGGGAGCCGGCCCTTCGGCGTTCGGTTCAGTTCAGGCCCTGCTGGCGGCGGCGCAGGAGCAGGCCCCACGGGACCACGAACACCGCCGAGACGATCAGGCACGCCAACAGGAAGCGCGCGTCCTCCGGCGGAATCCCGTCGTCCCTGGAGGCCTGGGTCGCGACGAAGGCCGACAGCGCGGTGAAGCCGCCCAGCACCACCGCGGGGATGCCGAGGACCCAGAGCAGTACGGTGAACCAGGCGTGCCGGGCCGTGCCGGGCTCGGCCTTCGGGGTGGTCTTCCGCGGCTGTGGTACCCGGCCCGGGTCGCGCGGCGGCATGCGGACCACGGAGGCGGGCGGGACGGCGGCGTCGAGGCGGGCGAGCTCCGCCGCGGTGATGCGGTACAGGGTCGGTTCGACGGTGAGGGTGAACCCGTCGCCGCCCACGAGGTGCCGGCCGCCGTCCGGGTAGACCTGCAGCAGAGTGCATTCGGCGTACCGGATGGTGACCCGGCCGCGCGGTGCGGAGAGGCTGATGCCGTCGTCCGCCACGATCAGGGCGCCGTTCCCCTCCTCCAGGGCGGAGTAGCGGCGGCCGGTGACGACCTCGGAGGACTCGGCGGGCGCGGCCGTCAGCCCCGCCCAGTCCACGCCCCGGCCGGGCACCTGCATCAGGGCGTCCGCCCACACGGCGCGCGCGACCCGGTGGAGGTCGGCGACGGTGACCGCCTCGATCTCGGCCCTGGCCTCGGCCGCGGTGAGGTTGCGGTGGCGCACCAGCAGGTTCATGGCGTGCCCGGGCAGCATGCAGGCGGCGAGCTCCGGCGTGTCGAACTGCGCCAGCGCGGAGGCCCGTACGGCGTCCAGGTCGGCTTGGTCGATCCGGCCTGCCCGCAGCTTCGCGAAGACGTCGACGAAGGCGCCGACCAGCGCGTCCTGTTTCTGCGGGAGGGCGTCGGCGTAGGCGATGACGGTCGCGTAGTCGGTGTCGCGGGGCGCGTAGTCGGCGGTCGCGGTGTAGGAGTAGCCGCTCTTCTGGCGCAGCTCGCGGAACAGCTCCTTGCCCAGGACCTCGGCGAACAGCCCCGCCTCGGTGGAGCGGGGCACGACGGCGGTCAGGACGACCCCGCCGTCGTCGCCCGCGAAGTAGGCGGGGGTGACGGGCAGCGCGGAGGTGGCCGCCGGGGTCGGGTGCCACGCACCGGCCGGGAGCTTGAGGTCGAGGCCCTCGGGGATGCGGTCACCGGTGATCCACAGGACGGCGTTCTCGGCGGTGAACCGGGTCCGCGCCCATGTGCGGACGTCGTCCGCGGTCAGGTGGTGCAGACCCGCCTCGGCGTACGCGGTGAGCCCGTACGAGCGGGAGCCGTAGCGCCACAGGGTGGCGGCGTGGCCCGGGCCGTGGCTCTTGCCGGCGGCCTCGGTGCGCAGGATCTCCTTCTCGGTGTCCAGCCGGTCCATCGGCAGGTCGCGCAGCGCCGCGCAGACTCCGTTGAGGTATTCGACCACGTCGGCCGGGGTGCCGGTGACGTGGAAGTGGGTGTACGTGGCGGCGGTGGCTCCGTTGTAGTGCAGGTCGCCGAGGCCGTGCCGGTGCAGGGCGAGGTGCTCGACCAGATGGGTGATGCCGCTGGTGGCGAGGGTCTCGTCGGCGCGTCCGACGCGGAAGAGGAGCCCGGCGGTGAGGGGTCCCGAGCGAGGGGCGAGGACGGTGCGGATGCCGTCCACGATGGTGTCGGTGATGCCGTCGGCGTCGGTCGTGGGCGTGGTGGTGCCGCGGTCCGCCGCGCTGTCGCGGTCGGCGGTGGTGTCCATCGTCATGGTGTCCCTCAGCCCTTCGCCAGGGCGGTCTTGCGGTGGCGGACGAACTCGGCTTCGTGGTCGTGGCTGCCGACGTAGCTCCACGGGAACTCGCTCGCGCGGTCGCCGAGGGCGCGGAAGTGCGCAGCGGCCTCGGCGTGCCGGCCGGCCGCGCAGTGGGCGGCGGCGAACGCGCTGTGCGCGCCGACGAGCTGGTACGCGTCGGCGCGGGCGGCGGGGTGCAGGACCGAGCGGGCGGCGGCGTCGAGGAGGGCCTGGTGGGCGCCCGGGGTGCGCAGATACGTTCCTGCGGCCCGGTCGCCCTCCTTCTCCCGCAGCTCCAGGTACCGCTCCAGCTGCGCGACGGCGACCAGGGCGCCGTTCGGGCTTCCGGGCGGTGCGGCCTTCGCGCACTCCTCGGCGAAGCCGTGCGCGGACTCCCAGGTGCCGCCCCACTTGGGGCAGATCTGCTGGAGCAGCTGCTGCTGGCCGGAGTAGTGGTGCGGGTGGTGCTCGGCGAGCCGCTCGTACCGGCGCCGGGTTTCGCCCGGGCCGAGTTCCAGGCCGCGCGAGGTGATGACGCGCAGGTACCAGGCGAGGGCGTGGTCGGGGTACTCGGCGCAGACGTCGATGAGCAGGACCTCGGCACGCCGCAGGAAGGCGTGGAACTGCTGGAACTGCTCCCGCGAGACGTGCCGGGCCCGGTAACCCGAGCGGATGCCCCAGCCGGTCTGGATCAGCCGGTCGGCGAGCAGGGTCCGCACGAGCGGATCGCGCGGGTCGCCGGCCATGACCTGGTTGAGGAACGGCTCGGCGTTCTGCTGCTCCGCGACGACGCGGCAGGCGAGGGCGCGGTCGTCCTCGTCGGTGAGCGCGGCGAAGGAGCCGGCGACGGAGTCCCAGTTCCGGCCGTGGACGTGGCCGCGCAGGGCGGTGAGGGCGGGGATGCGGTCGGCGGGTTCGAACACGGGCCGGCCGAGCGGAGGATGAGCGGACACGCGGCGGATCATATGGCCGGTGATCATGCCGTCAACAGGGGTTCGATTCCCGATCGTGCCTGCTCAGCGCAGCGCGGAGAGGACTGGTCGTTTCCCGGGTCGCTCCCCGGCAAGCCGGGCTGCGGGCAGGCCGGAGACGCCGGGCGGCCTGGTGGCCGGTCCGGCGTCGTCCGTCGGAGCCTCAGTCGCCGGCCTTCTTGGCGGCGCCGAAGGCCACGAAGCCGCCGATGGCGAGGAAGACGTAGTCCATCGCGTCCGCGCCCTCCTGCCAGATGTCGTTCAGGCCGCCGACGCCCGCCTTGTCGAAGACCTCGCCGAGGCCGACGTTGCCGTAGTCGGCCAGGGCCAGCGCGATGAAGAACAGCTGGCCGAGGTAGACGGCGCCGAGGGAGAGGACCGCGCCGACCACGGGGAGCACCGGGTTCCTGCCGCCGAGCTTGCCGGCGGCGAAGCCGATCAGCAGGCCGACGCCGACCGCCGCGTAGCCGACCTGGCGGTCGATCGCGTTCATGATCCCGCCGTAGGCGGCGGCCGCGGCCAGGGCGGCGACCACGGCCGCGGCGATGCCCAGGCCGATGTTGCCGGTGCGGGCGGGCTCGGCGGGGTACGGGACGGCCGGGGCCGCGACCGGTGCGCCGGACTCGGGCGCGGGCGGCTGGACGTGCTGGCTCATGGTGGAAATCCCCCCCAGGGATTCGGGCATACGGGTGTCCTCGGAGGTCGGCCGGGGACGTATGGACGAGATAAGTCGCCGCAGGCTAGCAGGCGGCTCCGACATCTGCTGAAGCGATTTTCCCGGCGTGGTCGGGCGAGGTCGGGCGTGGTCGGGCGCGGTCCGGCGCCGTCAGAGCCGGTGCGCCGCCCCCGCCGGGCTGGCCCCGCGGGTGTCGAGCAGCAACTGCGCCTTCACCGCGAGGCCTTGGAGGTCGTACGTGCGGTGGTGCTGGAGCAGGATCGTCAGATCGGCGTTGGCGGCGGCCTCGTACAACGATTCGGCACGGGGCACCGGCCGGTCCCTGACGTGCCATCCGGCGACGTACGGGTCGTGGTAGCTGACCAGTGCGCCGAGGTCGAGGAGCCGACTGGCGATCTCCCGGGCCGGCGAGCCCTCCTGGTCGCCGAGGTCGGGTTTGTACGTGACCCCGAGCAGCAGGACCCGGGCGCCGCGGGCCGATTTCCCGTGCTCGTTCAGCAGGGTGGCCGAGCGCTGGATGACGTACTGGGGCATCCGGCCGTTGATCTCCTGCGCCAGGCCGACCATGCGCAGGGGGTGGCCCGGGGTGCGGGTGGTGTGCGGGAGGTAGTTGGGGTCGAGGGGGACGCTGCGGCCGCCGACTCCCGGGCCGGGCCGGAAGGCCTGGAATCCGTACGGCTTGGTCTCGGCGCAGCGGATGACGTCCCAGAGGTCGACGCCGAGGTCGTGGCAGAGCACCGCCATCTCGTTCATGAGGGCGATGTTGACGTGCCGGTAGTTGGTCTCCAGCAGCTGCACGGTCTCGGCCTCGCGCAGGCCGCGGGCCCGGACCACCTTCTCGGTGAGGCGGGCGTAGAAGGCGTGCGCGGACTCGGTACAGGCGGGGGTGAGGCCGCCGATCACCTTGGGGGTGTTGGCGATGCCGTGCGTCCGGTTGCCGGGGTCGAGGCGGCTGGGGGAGTAGGCGAGGTGGAAGTCCCGGCCGGCGCGCAGTCCGGAGCCGGCCTCCAGGATGGGGCGCAGGTAGTCCTCGGTGACGCCGGGGTGGGCGGCGGATTCGAGGATGACGGTGGTGTGCGGGCGCAGCCGGGCGGCGAGCGTGCGGCCCGCCTCGCCGACGGCGGAGAGGTCGAGCGCGCGGTCGGCGCCGAGCTGGGTGGGGGCGCAGATGACGGCGGTGCGGACCCGGCCGAGTTCGGCGGGGTTGGTGGTGATCCGGAAGCCGGCGGCCGACATGCGGCGGATCTCGGCGGCGGTGAGGGTGGAGTCCGTGGCGGTGGCCGAGGCCCCGGTGGGTCCCGTGGCTGCGGCTGTCACCGGAGCGCTGTCGTAGCCGACCGTCTCGATTCCGGCGGCGACGGCCGCCTGGGCCAGCGGGAGGCCGAGGTGGCCGAGTCCGATGACGGCGAGATCTGCGGGCATGGGGTGCCATCCCTTCCCTGACATGCATGAGGGGGCTGGGTGCGCAACTCCGGTGGACCGTGCAGGTGGAGTGTGGAGCTGGCGCGATGTCAGACTAGGCGTATATATGACCGATGTGTCGTATTACGGGGTGATGGCCGCCGTTGTGTTGTCCACAGGCGGTGGCTGATGTGGGTGCGGCGGGTCAGAATCGTGAGCGGGGGATGTGAGCGGGGTCACCCGCACCGAGCGGGAACGACCCGCACCGACGGGAGGCAGCCGTGAGGACAGCGACACTGGGGCCGGTCCAGCGCGAAGAGGCACTCGCCCGGATGGCCGAGCGGGAACTGGACCTGCTGGTGGTGGGCGCGGGCGTGGTGGGCGCCGGCACCGCGCTCGACGCCACGACCAGAGGCCTCTCCACGGGGCTGGTGGAGGCCCGGGACTGGGCGTCCGGCACCTCCAGCCGGTCCAGCAAGCTGATCCACGGCGGTCTGCGTTATCTGGAGATGCTGGACTTCACCCTCGTGCGGGAGGCCCTGAAGGAGCGCGGCCTGCTGCTGGAGCGGCTGGCCCCGCACCTGGTGAAGCCCGTGCCCTTCCTGTACCCGCTCCAGCACAAGGGCTGGGAGCGGTTCTACGCCGGATCGGGCGTCGCGCTGTACGACGCGATGTCGGTCTCCAGCGGGCACGGGCGGGGGCTGCCGGTCCACCGGCACCTGTCGCGGAAGCGCGCGCTGCGGGTGGCCCCGGCGCTGCGCAAGGACGCGCTGGTCGGCGCGCTGCAGTACTACGACGCCCAGATGGACGACGCGCGGTACGTGGCCACGCTGGTGCGGACGGCGGCGGCGTACGGGGCGCAGTGCGCCAACCGGGCGAGGGCGGTCGGCTTCCTGCGGGAGGGCGAGCGGGTCGTCGGGGCGCGCGTGCAGGACGTGGAGGGCGGCGGCGAGTACGAGATCCGCGCGCGGCAGATCGTGAACGCGACCGGGGTGTGGACGGACGACACGCAGGCGCTGATCGGGGAGCGGGGGCAGTTCCACGTCCGGGCGTCGAAGGGCATCCATCTGGTCGTACCGAAGGACCGGATCCACTCCTCGACGGGCCTGATCCTGCGCACGGAGAAGTCGGTTCTCTTCGTCATCCCGTGGGGCCGCAGCTGGATCGTGGGCACCACGGACACGGACTGGGACCTGGACAAGGCGCATCCGGCGGCGTCGAGCGCGGACATCGACTACCTGCTGGAGCACGTCAACTCGGTGCTGGCGGTGCCGCTGACGCGGGACGACGTACAAGGGGTGTACGCGGGCCTGCGGCCGCTGCTGGCCGGCGAGTCGGACGCCACCAGCAAGCTCTCGCGCGAGCACACGGTGGCGCATCCCGTGCCGGGGCTGGTGGTGGTGGCGGGCGGCAAGTACACGACGTACCGGGTGATGGCGAAGGACGCGGTCGACGAGGCGGTGCACGGGCTGGACCAGCGGGTCGCGGAGTGCGTGACGGAGGACGTACCGCTGGTGGGGGCGGAGGGGTACCGGGCGCTGTGGAACGGGCGGGCCGGCATCGCGGCCCGGACGGGCCTTCACGTGGCGCGGGTGGAACACCTGTTGAACCGGTACGGCTCGATGACGGACGAACTGCTGGACCTGATCGCGGCGGACCCGGGGCTCGGGCAGCCGCTGGGCGGGGCGGACGACTACCTGCGGGCCGAGGTGGTGTACGCGGCTTCGCACGAGGGGGCGCGGCACCTGGACGACGTGCTGACGCGGCGGACGCGGATCTCGATCGAGACGTTCGACCGGGGGACGCGGTCGGCGCGGGAGTGCGCGGAGCTGATGGCTCCGGTGCTGGGGTGGGACAAGCAGCAGATCGAGAAGGAAGTGGAACACTACGAGAAGCGGGTGCAGGCGGAACGGGAATCGCAGCGTCAGCCGGACGACCAGACGGCGGATGCGGCGCGGCTGGGGGCTCCCGACATCGTTCCGTTGTAACTCCGGGATGCGGAGGGGGGAACCGCGGACCCGGGGCGCCCGTCCGTTGCGGAGTGAGGAACAATGAGGGTTCTGCCGGGGCGGGTTACCGCACGGGTTCTCCCGGAGCGGGCCACCGGGGATCCCGGGGGCAGCAGGCGGCACGATCGCAGAGGGGACGCATGTCGAAGCCGGAGCACACCGAGTCGCCCGCCGAGTCGCCTGCGGCGAAGCAGGAGGCTGCGCGTGCGGCGAAGCCTGCCGCCGCGCCTGTGGCGGAGTCGGCTGTTCCGTCGGCGGTGAAGCCGGGCACTGCGAAGCCTGCCGCTGTGCCCGCGGCGGAGTCTGACGCCGCGAAGCCCGAGCCGGGCGCGGACGCGGCGGCGATCGAGGACGCCGAGCCCGCGACGGGTGTCGCCGAAGGCGGCGAGCCGGCCCCGGGTGCCGCCGGTGACGGTGCGCCGCAGGACGCGAAGCCGGCCGGCCCGCCCGCGGCGAAGGCCGATCTGAGCAAGTCCGCCGCGGCGGGTGCGGGCAGAGCAGCCGCGCCGCAGGAGGCGGAGCCCGCCGCGCCGGCCGCGGCGAAGCCGGACCTCGGCAAGCCTGCCGAGCCGGCGGAGGAGAAGAAGGCCCCCGCGAGCAACCCCGTCGTCGAGAAGGCCGACGCCGTTGCCGCCGCCGTCAAGGCCGCCGCCGCCAAGGCCGCCGAGGGCGGGCAGGACGAGGGGCGCCTGCTCGCACGCCGCTACCGGCTGCGCGAAGTGCTCGGCAAGGGCGGCATGGGGACCGTCTGGCGCGCCGAGGACGAGACCCTCGGCCGGACCGTCGCCGTCAAGGAACTCCGCTTCAGCACCGGTGTCGACGAGGACGAGAAGCGCCGCCTCATCACCCGAACCCTGCGCGAGGCCAAGGCCATCGCCCGCATCCGCAGCGGCGGCGCCGTCACCGTCTTCGACGTCGTCGACGAGGACGGCCGCCCGTGGATCGTCATGGAGCTCATCGAGGGCCCCTCGCTGGCCGAGTTCATCCGTGAGAACGGCCCGCTGACCCCCCACCGCGCCGCCGAGGTCGGCCTCGCCGTCCTCGACGTCCTGCGCGCCGCGCACGGCCAGGGCATCCTGCACCGGGACGTCAAGCCGTCCAACGTGCTGATCGCCCGCACCGGCCGCGTCGTCCTGACCGACTTCGGCATCGCCCAGGTCGAGGGCGACCCCTCCGTCACCTCGACCGGCATGCTCGTCGGCGCCCCCTCCTACATCTCACCCGAGCGCGCCCGCGGCCAGAAGCCGGGCCCGCCCGCCGACATGTGGTCCCTCGGCGGCCTGCTGTACGCCGCCGTCGAAGGCGTGCCCCCGTACGACAAGGGCTCCGCGCTCGCCACCCTCACCGCCGTGATGACCGAGCCGGTGGAGCCGCCCAAGAACGCCGGTCCGCTGACCGAGGTCATCTACGGCCTGCTGGCCAAGGACCCGGCCCGCCGCCTCGACGACGACCGGGCCCGGGCGATGCTCACCGCCGTCGTCAACGCGCCGGAGCCGGTGGCCGCCCCGGTCCTCGCCCCGGCCGTCGAGGAGACCCGGCAGATCTCCCTGGCCGACGCCAAGGAGGCCGCGGCGAAGGCCGCCGCCGAGAAGGCGGCCGAACGCGCCGCCGAGAAGGCGGAGAAGAAGGAGCGCGAGCGGCTCGAACGCGAGCAGCGCGAACGGGCCCGCGCCGCCCTGAAGGCGACCCGCAAGGCCGCGGCCGCCGCGGCGGCGACCACGGCGGCCTCGGCGGCCGAGTCCCCGGCGTCCACGCCGGTTTCGGGCAGGCCCTCGCCGGTCCCGGCGCCGCTGACCGACGTCATGTCCCGCCGTACGATCGCCCTCGCGATAACGGGTGTGGTCGTCGCGCTCGCCGTGATCGGTTCGCTCATCGCGTACGCGTTCAGCGGTGACGACGCGGCGGACAAGAAGAAGGAAGAGGGCAAGGGCGGTCCGGGTACGACGGTCTCCGGCAGCCCGAACCCCACTCCGTCCGCGAAGACCGGCGGGACCAACGCCACGTCGGGCAAGGGCGGCACCGGCAGTGCCGGTGGCGAGCCGAGCCAGGGCCAGTCCCCGGGCGGGCAGCAGGGCCAGGGGCAGGGGCAGGGGCAGACCCAGGGACAAGGCCAGAGCCAGGGCCAGGGCTCCGCTCCGGGCGGTCCCGCGGCAGGGCTCCCCGACGGCTACGCGAAGGTGACCGACCCGGGGTTCCACTTCTCGATGGTGATGCCGTCGGGCTTCAAGGTGACGGGCATAGCCGGCGAGAACTCCGGCGCGATATACAGCCGCGACGGCGGCTTCCCGCGCATCCAGGTCGACTACACCGCCAGCCCCGGCAACGACGCCCGCGCCGCATGGGCCGAGGCGGTCGCCGGAACGGCGAGCTCCAGCACCAACTACCGCACGATCCGGATCGACACGACGGAGTACAACGGCTACCCGACCGTCGCGGACTGGGAGTTCGAGCGGGAGCAGAAGGGCATGAAGGTCCGCGTGCTCAACCGCGGCTTCAAGGTGGACGCCAAGCACGGTTACGCCATCATGATCAGCTGCCCGGCGGACCAGTGGGACGCCCCGGAGTGCACGACGATGCGCAACACGGCGTTCCAGACCTTCCAGCCCCTGGGCTGAACCACCCCCACCGGACCGGGCGGTGACGCGCCGACGGGTTCCCCGCGACGACGGCCCTCGCACTGACGGGTGACGAGCCTTTCCAGCCCCGGGACGCGGGCGGCCTGCGCGACGTATCGTGGCAGTGGGGCCATGGGGGACGTGCGCCCCGGCACTCGGGGGAGGCGAAGTGGAGGACTACGCGGGCCGGATCCTGGCCGACCGCTACCGTCTGCCGCTGCCGCCGTCGGACGAGTACGAACTGGTCGAGACCCGCGCCTTCGACACGCGCAGCGGACAGGAAGTCCTGGTACGGCAGGTGCCGTTACCCGAGATCGTGGACGCCGAGCTGCTGGACGGGGAGACCCCCAGACCTCCGGCGGCCGCCACGGGGGAACTCCCGGCCGTGCGCCGGGCGATCGCCGCCGCGCAGGCGGCCGCGTCCGTACCGGACCACCCCCGGCTGGACCAGGTCTTCGACGTGTTCGCCGAGGGCGGGTCGCTGTGGATAGTGAGCGAGTTGGTCCCGGCACGCCCGCTGGCCGCGCTCATCGCCGAGGAGCCGCTGAGCCCGTACCGGGCGGCCGAGGTGGCGGCGGACGTCCTGACCGCCCTGCGGGTGCTGCACGCGCACGGCTGGACGCACCGGAACATCACGGTCCGGACCGTGTTGATATGCGATGACGGCCGGGTCGTCCTGACGGGCCTGGCGGCGGGCGCCGCGGAGGACGCACTGTGCGGCTACGACCCGGTCCCCGCGGAGTCCGCGCAGCCCCGTGCCGAGACCTGGGACCCCCCGCCGCCGGTCAAGGGCTGGGGCACGGGCCGCGGTTCCGGCGCCGCTCCGGACCGCACCGGGGCGCCCGGCACGGAGTCGAACCCCGGCGTGGCGCAGGGGCGGAGCACGCCGCCCGCGCTCCCGGACACGGCCGCGCCGGACCATGACCCGGGGCGGGACACGGCGTCCGGCGCGGGGCCGGCCGTACGGGGCGGGCCCGCGGGCGACGGGGCGGACCGCGGTCCCGGCGGGGGCGGTTACGCGCCGCTCGTGGCGCCCGGGTACGACACCGGCCCGCGGTACTCCGACCACATCACCCCCGGGGCGACGGGGGAGCGGCCCGACCTCAAGGCCGCCGCCCGCGCCGGGGCCATCGCCGCGTACCGTGCGGGGGCCCGGGCCGCCGCCGCGCGGGTCACCGAGCAGCGCAAGGGCGGGTCCGAGCCGGCTCCGGAGCCGAGGCCGCAGGGGTCGAACCTCCCGCAGGGGTACTCGTATCCGTACGGGGGGCCGCAGAACGGTACGAGCGCGCCGTGGCACGGGGCCACACCGCGCCGGCAGGCCGCGCTTCCGCCCGCCGAGCCGTCGGAACGGGAGACGCGGCCCGAGCCCGAGGCGCGACCCGAGCCCGAGGCGCGACCCGAGCCCGAGGCGCGGCCCGGGGCTGAGGCGCGGCCCGAGCCCGAGGCGCGGCCCGACCCGGCGACGGGCCGTCCCGCGCTGCCCGCGCAACTGGCCCTGCCCGAGGGCTACCGCCAGGCCGAGGCACCGGACCCGACCGCCCACCTCCACACGGGCGAGTCCGGCGGACCCGGCTCCCCGTGGACCGAAGTCCCGGCCCCGTCCCTCCTCGCCGGCCGGACCCCGCCGCACGGCACCGGGGCCGAGGGCCCGAACATGGCCTCGTACTTGCCCTCCGGCGAGCCCGGCCCGCTCCGGCCGGACGGGGCCGACGCCGCCGACCCGGCCGCGTACCCGCTCCCGACGCGGCACGGGGCCGAGGGTCCGGGCGCAGCCCCGTACGCACTCCCCGAGCGGCCGGATGCCCGAGCGGGCCTCGGCCCGGGCGGGCGCCGGGGTGCCGAAGGCCCGCAAGCCGCCCCGTTCGCGCCCCCAGGGCCGTTCGCGCCTCCCGGCCCGGCCGGGCCGCAGGGCTCCGCGGGGCCGGCTCCGCACGGGGTCCCCGGGCAGCCGGATGCGCGGCTCCGGTCCGGGAACGCCGCGCCGGAAGGGGGCCAGCGGCCCGGGGCCTCGGGCGAGGGATGGGGCGGGGGCGGGCTCCGGGGACTGGGGGCCGAGCGGGCCCGGTTGACCCGGATGGCCGTCGTCGGAGCCGTCACCGAGCGGTGGGCTCCCGAGCAGGCCGGGTCCGTCACCGGGCCCTGGCAGCTGGCCGCGCCCGTCGGGCCCGCCACCGACCTCTGGGGGCTCGGCGCGCTGTTGTACCGCGCCGTCCAGGGGCACGCCCCGTACCCCGAGGACAGCGTCACCGAACTCGTCGACATGGTCTGCGCCGAGCCCCCGGCCTTCGCCGAGGAGTGCGGCCCGCTGCGCCCCGTCGTGGAGTCGCTGCTGCGCCAGGACCCCACCGAGCGCCCCGACTTCGAGGAGCTCCGCGGCTGGCTGCGCTCGCTCGTACGGTCCGCCCCCGAGCCGGACGGCGGCTCGGCCGCGCTCCCGATGCCGGAGCCGGATCCCGCGCGGCTGCCCGTCGTGCGCCGGCGCGGCGACCTGCACGGCCGCCACCGCAATCCCGCCGCCGCCCGGGGGCCCCGCTCCCTCGGGCGGAGCCTGCTCCTCGGCGTCCTCGTCCTGCTCGCCGGAGCCGTCGCCTACGCCCTCCTCTTCCTGCCCGAGCAGTCCGGGCAGGAGCCCGCCGCCGTCGCCAAGACCCCCGCGCAGGCCCCGTCCCGGGCGCCTTCGGCCCCCCCGTCGCCGAAGCCCACGCCCAGCCAGAGCCCCGCCGCCCCCGCCTCCGCTCCCCCCGGCTACACCATCCAGCAGGACCCCGAGCACTTCGAGATCGCCGTTCCCGGCGGCTGGGAGCGGCGCGGGATGAACGAGGCGGGGCAGGTCCGGTACACCGACGGCCAGTACGTCCTGACCGTCGTCCCCGGCCGCGACAAGGTCGAGGGCAATCCCGACCCGGCGACGTACCAGAAGGACAAGGAGCCGGAGCTGGCCCCGTACCGGTCCTCCACCTGGGCCAGCGGGGGCGACGTCAAGACCACCAAGGTCGGCGACCAGCTCCGCGTCACCGGCCGTTACACGTGGATCGACGGCACCGGCCGCAACGTCGTCGCCCGCAATTTCGTCGTGGCGCTCGGCGGCAGCTACCACGTCGTCATGGTGACCGGTCCGCAGGACGGCGAAGGCAAGGTCACCGAGGTCTTCGAGAAGGCCACGGGGAGTTACAAATCGGGCGGTTGAAGCCGACTGACGGTGACTCAGTACGGCGATTGCGTCACAGTGCTGCCGGAACCGCGCCTTCACGGTTCCAGGAGCCCCGGGCGCTCCGTAATCTGGCCCGAAGTGCACAGAGTGGCGGGGTTTCGTGGAACAGCAGACAGGTGCGGGCGCGGTGCTCGCTGGCCGGTACCGGCTCGTGGAGCCCATCGGCAGCGGCGGCATGGGCAAAGTGTGGCGCGCGCATGACGAGCTGCTGCACAGGACCGTCGCCGTCAAGGAACTGACGGCGGGTCTGTACGTGGCCCAGGCCGACCGGGAGGTGCTGCACGCCCGGACCCAGAAGGAGGCCCGGGCCGCGGCCCGGATCCAGCACCCGGCGGTCGTGGTCGTCCACGACGTGCTGGAGCACGACGACCGGCCGTGGATCGTCATGGAGTACATCGACGGGCCCTCCCTCGCGGACGCGGCCAAGGCGGCCGGGCGGATCGAGCCCCCCGAGGCGGCCCGGATCGGCCTCCACGTCCTGGGCGCGCTGCGCGCCGCGCACGCGGTCGGCGTCCTGCACCGGGACGTCAAGCCCGGCAACGTGCTGCTCGCCAAGGACGGCCGGGTCCTGCTCACGGACTTCGGGATCGCCGCGATCGAGGGCGACTCCTCCATCACGCGGACCGGCGAGATCGTCGGCTCCATCGACTACCTGGCCCCGGAGCGGGTCACCGGCGGAACCCCCGGTACCGCGTCCGACCTGTGGTCGCTCGGCGCGACCCTGTACACGGCGGTCGAGGCGCGCTCGCCCTTCCGCCGCACCTCGCCCATCTCCAGCCTCCAGGCCGTCGTCAACGACGAACCGCCGGCGCTTCGCCAGGCGGGCGCGCTGGGCCCGGTCATCACCGCCCTGCTGCGCAAGGACCCCGAGGAGCGGCCCTCGGCGCAGGAGACCGAGCGGATGCTGATCGAGGCCATGGAGGGCCGGCAGCCGAAGGCGGCTCAGGCGTACGTACCCACGCGCGCGGTGACTCCCGAGGAGCTGGACGCCGCCGAGGAAGCGGAACCGGAAGCGGCCCCCGCACCCGCCCCGGCTCCCGCGCCCGATTCGGCGCGCACCGCGGCCCTGCCCGAACAGCCCGGCCCCGCACCCGCGGCGGCCCAGGGCGGCGGCCGGGTCAAGCGGGCCGCCGCCGTCGCCCTCGTGGCGGCGCTGGTCGGCGGCGGCGCCGTCTTCGGCGTCCTGAAGTTCACCGGGGACACGGAGGCGGGGAACGGCGGCTCCGACAAGAACGCGAGCGCCCCCGACCGGCAGGGCGGTGAAGAGGCGGCCCCGCCCGAGGGCTACACCCAGGTCACCGACCCCACCGGCTTCACCCTCTTCGTCCCGGCGGGCTGGAAGCGCCAGATGGACGGCGACCAGATCGACTACACCCCGGACAACGGGAAGCACTTCATCCGGATCGCCGCCGACCCCACCCCGGACTACGAGAACCCGTACGCGCATCTGCTCGACCTGGAGAAGCAGGTCCAGAAGAGGACGGACTACAAGAAGCAGCGGCTGAACCAGAACACCTTCCGGGACAGCACCCGGGCCGCGCTCTGGGACTTCAGCTGGACCGAGAAGGGCACGCACGCCGGGCCGCGCCGGGCCATCGAGCAGATGTACGTCGCCCCGGACGGCACCGAGTACGCGATCTACATGTCGAGCCCCGTCGCGGACTGGAGCACGACCCGCCAGCAGTTCGACGTCGTGCTCAGCGGCTGGAAGCCGCCCGCCGGGAAGCCCTGACCCCGTCGTCCGGGACGCCCTGACCCCACCGTCCGGGACGCCCTGATTCCGGCATCCTGCCAGCGATCGCTGGCAGAAATGGCAAAATCCGGTTACCGACGGGTACCCAAAGCCCCCCGGGCGGAATACGCTCACCGCCATGACGGACTCGCAGGCCCCGGCCCCCCTCCGCAGCGCACCGCAGCCCACCAACCCGGTCGCCCCCGCCCCGGCCGGTGCCCGCACCGCCGCCGACGTCGTGACCCCCGACCTGGTCACCCGGCTCACCCGCGGAGTGATCGGCTCCGGCCGGACCGCCAACCACAGCCCCTTCACCGGGGCCAAGCTGGCGGACCTCCCCGAGGCCACCCCCGAGGACGTCGCCGCCGCCTTCGACCGGGCCCGTGCCGCCCAGGGCGCCTGGGCCGCCGTCCCCGTACGCAAGCGGGCCGCCGTACTGCTCCGCTTCCACGACCTGGTCCTGGCCCGCCAGGCCGAGGTGCTCGACCTCATCCAGCTGGAGACCGGCAAGGCCCGCCTGCACGCCCACGAGGAGGTGCAGGCGGTCGCCGTCGCCGCCCGTCACTACGGCCGCAAGGCCCCCTCGTACCTGCGACCCAAGGGCCACACGGGTGCCATCCCCACCCTCACCAAGGTCACCGAGCTGCGCCAGCCGCGCGGGGTCGTCGGCCAGATCGCCCCCTGGAACTACCCCCTCGAACTCTCCGTCGGCGACGCGCTGCCCGCCTTCGTCTCCGGCAACGCCGTCGTCATGAAGCCCGACACCGAGACCGCGCTCACCGCCCTGTGGGCCCGTGACCTGCTGATCGAGGCCGGACTGCCCGCCGAGGTCTTCCAGGTCGTCCTCGGCGACGGACCCGTCGTCGGCCCCGAGGTGGTCCGGCACGCCGACTACGTCTCCTTCACCGGCTCCACCCGCACCGGCCGCGAGGTCGCCCAGGGCGCGGCCGCCCGCCTGGTCGGGGTCACCCTCGAACTCGGCGGCAAGAACGCCATGCTCGTCCTCGCCGACGCCGACGTCGAGAAGGCCGCCGCGGGCGCCGTCCGCGCCTGCTTCTCCTCCGCCGGCCAGCTGTGCATCTCCATCGAGCGGCTGTACGTCCACGCTGGGATCGCCGACGCGTTCGTCGAGCGGTTCGCCGCCCGTACGAAGGCCATGCGGCTCGGCGCCTCCCTCGCGTACGGCGCCGACATGGGCTCGCTCGTCGGCGAGCGCCAGCTGGAGACCGTGCAGCGGCACGTGGACGAGGCCGTCGCCAAGGGCGCCACCCTGGTCGCGGGCGGCACCGCCCGCCCCGACATCGGCCCGCTCTTCTACGAGCCCACCATCCTGGACGGGGTCGAGGCGCCGATGGCGGTCTGTGGCGAGGAGACGTTCGGCCCGGTCGTCTCGATCTACCGGTTCACCGACGAGGACGAGGCGATCGCGCAGGCCAACTCCACCGCGTACGGGCTCAACTCCAGCGTCTGGACCAAGGACGCCCGCCGCGGCCACGCCGTCGCCGCCCGCCTGCGCACCGGCACCGTCAACATCAACGAGGGCTACGCCCCCGCCTACGGCAGCGCCCAGGCGCCCATGGGCGGCATGAAGGACTCCGGCCTGGGCCGCCGGCACGGCTCCGAGGGCATCCTCAAGTACACCGAGGCCCAGACCGTCGCCCACCAGCGGCTGCTCCCGATGGCGCCCTCGCTGGGCATGGACGACGAGAAGTACGCGGCGTTCATGACCCGCAGCCTCAAGGTCATGAAGACGCTCCGATTCCGTTAGGCACCACCGCTCGGGAGGCACCGCAGTGTCGGACAACACCGACGAGTACGACAGCGAGAACGCGTACGACTACGACGTCATCGTCATCGGATCGGGCTTCGGAGGATCGGTCTCGGCGCTGCGGCTGACCGAGAAGGGGTACCGGGTCGGCGTCCTGGAGGCGGGGCGCCGGTTCACCCGCGAGAGCCTGCCCCGCAACAGCTGGGACCTGCGGAACTACCTGTGGGCCCCGGCCCTCGGGCTGTACGGGATCCAGCGGATCCACCTGCTCGGCAACGTGATGGTGCTCGCGGGCGCCGGGGTGGGCGGCGGCTCGCTCAACTACGCCAACACCCTGTACGTGCCGCCCACCGCCTTCTTCGAGGACCGGCAGTGGGCGTCCATCACCGACTGGCGCGAGGAACTCGCCCCGTACTACGACCAGGCCAAGCGGATGCTGGGGGTACGCCTCAACCCGACCATGACCCCCTCCGACGTCCACCTGAAGGCCGCCGCCGAGAAGATGGGCGTCGGGGACTCCTTCCACATGGCCCCGGTCGGCGTCTTCTTCGGCGACGGCGCGGACGCCGAGGCCGGGGGCGGCCTCACGGCCCGCCCCGGCGAGGAGGTCCCCGACCCCTACTTCGGAGGCGTCGGTCCCGCCCGCAAGGCCTGCACCGAGTGCGGCGAGTGCATGACCGGCTGCCGGCACGGTGCGAAGAACACCCTGAACGAGAACTACCTCCACCTCGCCGAGCGCGCCGGAGCCGTCATCCACCCGATGACCACCGTCACCGCGCTCGCCGAGCACCCCGACGGCGGGTACCGCGTCCGCACCGTCCCCACCGACGCCCGGCGGCGGGGCGCCTCCAAGGAGCTGCGCGCCCGGTACGTCGTCGTCGCGGCGGGCACGTACGGCACCCAGACCCTGCTGCACACCATGAAGGACAACGGGCTGCTCCCGCGCCTGTCGGCCCGGCTCGGCGAGCTGACCCGGACCAACTCCGAGGGGCTGGTCGGCGCGCAGACCGACGACCGCCGCTACCGCAGGCGGCACGGGAACGGCCCCGGCAAGGGGCAGCGGGCCGACTTCACCCGGGGCGTCGCGATCACCTCGTCCGTGCACCCCGACGCCGACACCCACATCGAGCCCGTCCGCTACGGCAAGGGCTCCAACGCCATGGGGTTCATGACGGTCCTCCAGGTGCCGTACGCCAGGCACCGGGTGCGGGCCTGGTTCGCCCGGACGGCCAGGCACCCGGTCCAGCTCGCGCGCTCGCTCTCCAACCGGCGCTGGTCGGAGCGGACGATCATCGGGCTCGTCATGCAGTCGCTGGACAACTCGCTGACGACGTACCGCAAGCCCGGCGGCCTCGGCAAGGGGCTGCTCACCGCCCGCCAGGGCCACGGCGCCCCGAACCCGGTGCAGATCAAGGAGGCCACCGAGGCCGCCACCCTGCTGGCCGAGGAGATCAACGGCTTCCCCGGCAGCAACATCGGCGAGCTGATGGGCACCCCGCTGACCGCGCACTTCCTCGGCGGGTGCCCGATCGGCGCCTCCGCGGAGGAGGGCGTGGTGGACCCGTACCACCGGCTGTACGGGCATCCGGGCATCTCGGTGGTGGACGGCTCGGCGGTCTCCGCGAACCTCGGCGTCAACCCGTCGCTGACGATCACGGCGCAGGCGGAGCGGGCGATGTCGTACTGGCCCAACAAGGGCGAGCGGGACCCGAGGCCGGAGCAGGGCGCCGCCTACACGCGTCTGGCGGCGGTGGAACCGGCCCGTCCGGCGGTCCCGAAGGAGGCCTTCGGCGCGCTGCGGCTGCCGTTGCTGCTGCCGGTGCCGGAGGTTCCGAAGAAGGCCTGACGGCGAAAGGGGGCCTGACGGCAGGAGGCCTGACGGCAGGAGGCCTGACGGCCGCCCGGCGGGCCCGCCCGGCACGTGTCGCGGCGGCGGGTTCTGCGCTCCCCCTCCGAGCGCAGAACCCGCCGCCGCGTACATAAGTGACAGGTGATCAGTCCGGATGGTTGCATGTGATGCCCGTCACCCTCCGAAGGGGGCAACCGAGACCCGTACTCGGCGGTCTCGATCTTCATGGACAAGCGCATCTCCCTTTTGGCCGCTACGGGATTGGCGGCGCTGAGCCTCGGCGCGGCCGCCCCCGCGCTCGCCGCGGAACCGGTCTTCCCCCTCGGCGGCCCCTCCACCCTGGTGCTCCAGCCGTACCCGGACTCGGGCGCGTCGAAGGAGCGCAGCTTCCGCTACGAGCTGGCCTACGTGGGCCCCGGGAACAGCTTCCCGGGCGAGTTCACCGTCACCATCGACCTGACCAAGACCGCCGGGGCGGCGTCGGTCCGGCTCGACCCGGCCAAGCCCCGGCCGAACTGCACGACGAGCGCCACCGCGATCGTCTGCAAGCAGCAGGGCCTGTCGGTCGGGGGCGGCGCGAACGCCAACACCTTCGACCTGCTGGTCTCCGCCGCCAAGGGCAGCAAGAGCGGCGCGAGCGGCGAGATCGCGGTCAAGGGCCAGGTGGCGGGCGCGAGCGTCACGCCGGTCACCACCAAGCTGACCGTGGGCGGCCCCGACCTGCACCTGGGTGAGCTCAGGCTCACGTCCGAGGTGACGGCCGGCGAGCAGCAGGACCTCCCGCTGGCCTTCGCGAACCGGGGCACGCTGCCCGCCAGGTCGGTCGCGCTGGAGCTGGACGCCTCGGCCGGAGTGGAGCCGGCGGAGACGTACGACAACTGCCGGCGTGAGGACCACGGCGGCAGGGGCGCCACCACGGTCTGCCGCGTCGAGGGCGAGTTCCTGCCGGGCGAGTCCTACCAGCTCGCCCCCGACTCCCCGCTGCACCTCAAGACCACCGAGCGCGCCTACCAGGACCGGCTGCGGTACGGGGTCGTCCCCGACCCGGCGCCGGGCAAGGACGCGAACGACGGAAAGCCGGCCACCGGCAAGACGCTGAAGCTGGTCAAGGCCTCGGCGGCGGTGCCGGTCACGGACTCCAACGTGGACCCGCGGAGCGCCCGGCGCGCCGAGGACACCGACCTCAACCCCGCGGACAACGAGCGCAGCCTCGAGTTCACCGCCAAGGGTGCCCGGGCCGACTTCGAGGCGGTCACCGCCTCGCCCTCGGGCAAGGTGGGCGACACGGTCGCGGCCGAACTCGGCTTCCGCAACAAGGGCCCGGCGGTGATCAGCCACCTGCGCTCGGGTCAGAGCGTGGCCCGTACCGACATCGTCGTGCCGGCCGGCGTGCAGGTCACGAGCGTGCCCCCGAACTGCCGCGCGGTCAACGCCGACGGCGGTGACCGTACGGACCAGCTGGGCGCGCCGCGCTACTTCTGCGACGGCGGGCTGTTCGCGGACGCCGCCGGTACGTACACCGGCCGGTTCACGATGAAGATCGAGAAGGCCGTGGCGGACGCCAAGGGCTCGGTCACCGTCGGCGAGCCGGTCGCGGGCGGCACCAAGCCGCTCTCCTTCGACCCGGTCGCGGCCAACGCCAAGGCCGTGTTCGCGGTCGAGGTCAAGGGCGGTACGAGCCCGAGCCCGTCCGGCTCGGCCTCCGCGTCGCCGTCCCCGTCGGCCTCCGCCTCGGCTTCCGCTTCGGCGTCGGCCTCGCCGAGCACGTCCGTGTCCGCCGCCGGCGGTACGGGCGGCAACCTGGCCTCGACCGGCAGCTCCGTCGGCCCGATCGCGCTGGGCGCGCTGGGCGCGGTGGCCGTCGGCGGCGCGCTCTACGCGGGGACGCGCCGCCGCTCCGGCGGGCACGCGTAAGCGCAGGGCCGCGTAGCGGACCGAAGACACGGAACGGCCGGTCCGGGGCGTCCCCCGGGCCGGCCGTTTTCGGGGTGACCGGGCTGCTGTCCCCTGCCGTCCGGTCACGCGAAGGAGCGAGGTCCCACGACGTACCGCCCGAAGGGCCGTACGTCTCATCGCTCCTGAAGAGCCACGCGTGGTGCTGCGGTCCCGCGCCTGGCTGACGCGGCCATCCACACCAACGAAGGGTGCCGGGGCCGGTCACGGTCCGGACGGGTGACGAACAGGCGTAAGGCCCGGCGCGGGCCTCAGACCCGGCCGCGGCACAGCTCCAGCAGGGTCATCGCGAGGGTGGTCCCCGGCTTGCCGAGGGCGTCGCTCCAGTGCGCGAGCACCTCCATCTCGCGCGAGAGGTGCACCCGGCGGCCGCCGGAGGTGATCCGGGCCTCCTGGATGACGGTCGAGACGGCCATCCGCTCCTGGATCAGGCCGATGATCCGGTCGTCGATGGCGTCGATCCGCTCGCGGGACTCGGCGATCAGCTGCGCGGGGGTGGTGGTCACGGTCATGTTCTTACTCCTGTGGTTCGTACCGGCAGGAGCGGAAACGCCAGAGCGCCCCGGTCCTGTCGGACCGGGGCGCTCTGGGAAGTCAGCGGCTCAAGCGAGCATCACACGGACCCATGGCGACCGGACCGGCCGGTGCCATAGGTAAAGAGGAAGCTCAGCTGCTTGCGCATGAACCGGATTATGGCCCCCCGCCCGCTCCCGGACCAACCCGGCCCGGATCGTGAGACGCCCCGTCCGCCGCCCCGCGTGACGTGGACCTCGGATGGTGCGACAAAGTGGCAGCCGGCGCCACCGGTAGAATCGACAAAACAGCCACCCTCTTCCGCCGGAAGGCCGCCCCGTGCCAGAAGCACCCTCCGCCGCCCACGACAGCGCCCCGGACACGGTTCTCGTCGTCGACTTCGGCGCCCAGTACGCCCAGCTCATCGCCCGCCGCGTCCGCGAGGCACGGGTCTACAGCGAGATCGTCCCCAGCACGATGCCGGTGGCCGAGATGCTCGCCAAGGACCCGAAGGCGATCATCCTCTCCGGTGGCCCGTCCTCCGTGTACGAGGAGGGTGCCCCGCGCCTGGACGACGCCAAGGCGCTCTTCGGCGCCGGGGTCCCCGTCTTCGGCATGTGCTACGGCTTCCAGCTGATGGCGACCACCCTCGGCGGCACCGTCGACAACACCGGCGCCCGCGAGTACGGCCGTACGCCGCTCGCCGTCTCCAAGAGCGGTTCCACCCTCTTCGAGGGCACCCCCGAGAACCAGTCGGTGTGGATGTCCCACGGCGACGCCTGCTCCGCCGCCCCCGAGGGCTTCAGCGTCACCGCGTCGACGAACGTCGTCCCGGTCGCGGCCTTCGAGAACGACGAGAAGAAGCTGTACGGCGTGCAGTACCACCCCGAGGTGATGCACTCCACGCACGGCCAGCAGGTCCTGGAGCACTTCCTCTACCGCGGCGCCGGTCTGGAGCCCACCTGGACCACCGGCAACATCGTCGAGGAGCAGGTCGCGGCCATCCGCGAGCAGGTCGGCGACAAGCGCGCCATCTGCGGCCTCTCCGGCGGCGTGGACTCCGCGGTCGCCGCGGCCCTCGTGCAGAAGGCCATCGGCTCCCAGCTGACCTGCGTCTACGTCGACCACGGTCTGATGCGCAAGGGCGAGACCGAGCAGGTCGAGAAGGACTTCGTCGCCGCCACCGGCGTGCAGCTGAAGGTCGTCGACGCGCAGGAGCGCTTCCTGAACGCGCTCGCCGGCGTCTCCGACCCGGAGACCAAGCGGAAGATCATCGGCCGCGAGTTCATCCGCGTCTTCGAGCAGGCCCAGCTGGAGATCCTCCAGGAGGACGGCCCCGCGGTCGCCTTCCTCGTGCAGGGCACCCTGTACCCGGACGTCGTCGAGTCCGGCGGCGGCACCGGTACCGCGAACATCAAGTCCCACCACAACGTGGGCGGCCTGCCCGACGACATCGAGTTCGAGCTCGTCGAGCCGCTGCGCCAGCTGTTCAAGGACGAGGTCCGGATGGTCGGCCAGGAGCTCGGCCTGCCCGAGGAGATCGTCCAGCGCCAGCCCTTCCCGGGTCCCGGCCTGGGCATCCGCATCGTCGGCGAGGTCACCAAGGAGCGCCTGGACCTGCTCCGCGAGGCCGACGCCATCGCCCGCCACGAGCTGACCGCGGCCGGCCTGGACCGCGAGATCTGGCAGTGCCCGGTCGTCCTCCTCGCGGACGTCCGCAGCGTCGGCGTCCAGGGCGACGGCCGCACCTACGGACACCCGATCGTGCTGCGCCCCGTCTCCTCCGAGGACGCGATGACCGCGGACTGGACGCGCATGCCGTACGAGGTGCTCGCGCGGATCTCCACCCGCATCACCAACGAGGTGCCGGACGTGAACCGCGTCGTCCTCGACTGCACGAGCAAGCCCCCGGGCACCATCGAGTGGGAGTAGTCCCCACCCCTCGCGTGTACCTGGCCGAAGCCGCCGTTCCCCCGGGAGCGGCGGCTTCGCCGCGTGTATGGCCACTTGGCGCGGCCGCCGGTACCTTGCGCGGCGAGCCGAAGGAGGGGGTCATGCCGGATCAGCCCGCGCCCGGACCCGGACCGGTGCCCGCGCGTACGCCCGAACCCGCGCCCGCGCCCGTACCGGTGGACCGGCTGCGGTTCGCGCTGCCACCCGTCCACACCGACCCGGCCGAGGAGCGCGCGTACCGCAAGGAGCGGCTCGCCGGGGCGCTGCGGCTCTTCGGCCGCCTCGGGTACGAGGACGGGGTCGCCGGGCACATCACGGTGCGGGACCCGGGGTTCGCGGACTGCCACTGGGTGAACCCGTTCGGGCAGGCCCTGTCCGCTCTCCGTGCCGACGACCTGCTGCTCGTCGACGGGGACGGGCGCGTGCGCCGGGGCGCGCACCGGGTCAACGAGCTGGCCTTCTCCGTGCACGCGGCCGTCCACCGGGCCCGCCCCGACGCGGTCGCGGTGGTGCACGCGCACGCCCCGTACGGCAGGGCGCTGGCCGCGCTCGGCGAACTGCTCGCCCCGATCAGCGAGGAGGCCTGCGCCTTCTACGAGGACCATGCGCTCCTGGACGGATTCGCCGGGCCGCAGGACGCCGCGCGGATCGCCCGCGCCCTGGGTCCGTACAAGGCGCTCGTCCTGCGCAACCGGGGGATGCTGACGGTCGGCGACTCGGTGGACGCGGCGGCCTGGTGGTTCATCGCGGCGGAGCGCGCGGCGCAGGTGCAGCTGATCGCGCGGGCCGCCGGGAAGCCGGCGGCGATCGACCACCGCGCCGCCCTCGCCGCGCGGGAGCGTTTCGGCTCGGATCTCGCCGCCTGGGTCAGCTACCAGCCGCTCTGGCAGACCGTCGCACCCTGAGAACACTGGGCCGAGCGGGTGGCGTCAACATCATGAACGGTTAATCACCTGCTCTGACATCGTGCGCAATCCGGAGCACTGCCGCAGTGGTGCACAATTCGCTGGCATTGCACCGTAGTTCAGAGAGGCGGCACGCACGTGGCTGTCCAAGAGATGTCCCGAAGCACCCACGGCGGCGCCTGCACCTGCGACGACTGCCCGCACGGCGCGCAGGAGGGGCACCGGCGCGCCGTCGCCGCGTTCACCGAGAAGCGCGACGAGTTCGCCGCCGGCCAGGGACTGCCGGCCGCGGTGGCCCGCTCCGCCGGGGCGTCGCGGCAGTGGGTCTCCGACGAACTGACCCTGTCGGCCCGTACGGTCGCCGACCGGGGCCGGGAGGCCGGCAACTCCTGGCTGTACCTGTTCTCGCGGCGGGCCGTGCTCGCCGTGTGGATCGCCGCCGGGGTGCTGCTGCTGGTGCAGGTCGGCACCGCGCTCGGCACCGGCTGGTCCACGGCGCGGACCGCCGGGCTGCTCACGGCGGTGGTCCTGGCCGGGCTGCTCACGGTCGCCGCCCGCGCCCAGTCGCTGCGCGGCGGGCTGCTCGCCCCGCTGGTCGGCGAGGACAACCGGCTGTCCACCTCGAAGGCGGTGCCGAGCGCCTGGGCGGTACTGACGGCCTTCGCCGCTCTGCTGCCCGCGCTGCGGCTGGCCGCCTCGGCGCCCGGCCCGGAACGGCAGGCCCTGTACGCGGGGCTCGCGCTCGGACGGGCGCTGCCGCTGCTGGCGGTGGTCGCGCTGACCTCGGCCGTGGCGGTGCTGGTGCGCCGGGTGGTCACCGTGCGGATCATGGGCCAGCGGATGCAGAAGCTGCCCGCGGACCGGCCGCGCGGGGTGGACCTGTTGACGGACGACGCGGGCCGGGGGAGCTTCCCGGACGCGCAGTACGTGCTGGTCTCCACGGTGGTGCTGGCCTTCGCGGCGGTGTCGATGGCCCGGTTCCCGGACCGGCTGCCGCGGCTGCCGTGGGCGCTGGCCCTGCTGGTGGCCCTGTCGGCGGCGGTGTACCTGGCGGCGAAGTACGCGGAGGTCACCCGTCCGCTGATCCTGTCGGTGGTGCGCCGACGGGAGCCGGGCGACCTCGACGCGGCCATCCGGCCGGGCGACGACATCGAGATCCGCGGGGTGGGCTTCGTGCCGCCCGGGGCGCAGACCCCCGAGATGCTCGCCCGGCTGGTCGTACGGGTCGGGGCCGTTCACGTGCACGTGCCGCTGGTGCCGGTCGCGGGCGGGTTCACCAACCCCTCGGACGCGGCCCTGACGGTGCCGGTACCGGCGGAAGTGGAACCCGGGCGCATCGAGGTGCAGGTGGTGACGGCCGCCGGAGTGGAATCCAACCGCTGCACCATCGACGTGGCCGAGTGAACCGGGGTACACATGGGACGTGACCCGAACTGACGTCCCTTCCGCCGGCTCTTCCGGCTCTTCCGGCGCTTCCGGTCCCGCCGGTCCTTCCGGCCGGTCCGGACTGCGGGAGCGGGCCGCCCGGTACGCCCTGCTGCCGCTGCGGATCTTCCTCGGCGTGACCTTCACCTACGCGGGCCTGGACAAGCTGACCGACTCCGCCTTCCTGCACGCCTCCGGCACCGGCTCCATCGGCGAGCAGATGCGCGGCGTGCGCGACACCTCCGCGATCCCCGCCCTGGTGGACTGGGCGCTGCTCTCGCCCGTCGGCTTCGGGGCCTTGCTGGCCGCCGGGGAGCTCCTGGTGGGACTCGGCGTACTGGCCGGCCTGCTGACCCGGGTCGCTGCCGCCGGCGGAGCGCTGATCTCGCTCAGCCTGTGGCTCACGGTGTCCTGGACGGTGAGCCCTTACTACTACGGCAACGACCTGGTGTACCTGATGGCCTGGATCCCGATGGTCATGGCGGGGGCGCCCTATCTGTCGCTGGACTCGCTGATCCGGTCGCGCCGGTCCCGCCGGATCGCATAGGTCACGATCCCCACCAGCGCGGCCAGGCACAGCCCGCCCACGGTCATCGGGATGACCAGGAACCAGGGCAGGTCCGCCTCGCCGGTCGCGTCGAGCAGATACAGCACGCCCGCGGCCACCAGGATCAGGCCGGCCAGCAGCCGTCCGGGCTGGAACTCATGACGCGGCACGGGCCACCTCCACCTGTCCGTAACCTGCGCTCAGGTCCAGCTCGATCGTCCCCCCGGCCTCGGTTCCGGCGGACGGCTTCAAGGTCGCCTGCTGGCTTTCCCCGCCGCTCTTGACCCGTACGTCCTGGCTGGTCTCCCCGGGCATGTGGATGTCGCCCAGCTTCACCGAGACGTCGGCCTGCGCGGTGACCTCGCGGGGCACGATCACCTTGAGCCGGCCGGCCTCCACGGAGGCCCGGACGGACAGCGTGGTGCCCTTCGGCACGTCCAGCCGGCTCAGGTCCAGTGTGGCCAGCCCGGTGCCCGCCGCGTAGACGGGCCTGACGTCGGCCACCGCGGCCGGCCGCCACTCCACGGACTTCCAGTCCGTGCCGATCTCACGCGGCAGCGCGGAGGCCCCGGCCAGCAACCCGGCCGTGATCACCGCCAGCAGGATGGTGCCGAAGCCGGTGCGGCCCTTGACCGAGCTGACCGCGAGGCCGAGCCCGAACACGGCGAGCGCCGAGGCCAGGCCCAACTGCAGCGCGTGCGAGAGGGTGCTGCCCTGCCAGACCGCGGCGGTGACGCCGCCCCCGGCCAGCAGGGCCAGGACGAACACCCGGCCGCCGATGCCGCCGCGCGGGACCCTCGGGGCGGCGGCCCGCTCGGGGGCGTCCTCGCCGCGGCCGCCCCCGATGTTCCGGGCGGCGTTGGCATCGGCCGAGTCGTCCGGCCCCCACAGGTACCCCGTGGATCCCACGGGGCCGGTCGTACCGTCCTTGACCAGCGGGTCCCGCCACCAGGACGGGCTGCCGGGCACGGGCGGAGCCTGGGTCTCCGGCGGGGCGGGGGCCGGCCGGTGCACCGCCTGCGGCTCGGCCTCGGGGGCGGCGGCCTTCCGGCGGCGCTGCGACCAGTACCCGGCCCCGCCGAGGGCCAGGATGACCAGGACGGAGAACACGGCCAGCCCGCCGTTGTCCAGCATCGACAGGAACAGCGCGCAGCCCACCAGGGCCGCGAACACCGCGGCGAGGGTGGCCCCCTCGACCCGGCCGGTCAGCAGCTTCTTGGCCTCGCTGTCCTCCTCGCCCTCCACCGGCAGCAGCAGCCACGCGAAGCCGTAGAAGATCAGGCCGACCCCGCCGGTGACCGCGAGGACGCCGAGCACGATGCGGAAGATCACCGGGTCCAGGTCGAAGTACCGGCCGAGGCCGCCGCACACGCCCGCGAGGACCTTGTCGCGCTTGCTGCGGCGCAGCGGCGGCCGGTCGGCTGCGCGGTCTGCGGGCCGGTCGCCGGGCGGCGGTGCCGTGGTGGCACCGGCCGGCGAAGGCGGGGAGTCGTGCTTGGTCATGGCTCCATGGTGACAACCCGCCGCGCCCCGCGGCACCGGGCCCGACCCTGGCGCAACCCTGATATCCCCCCGACGGAACTGGGGGGCTGCCCTGATGTCCCCCACCCCGCCCGCATGTGACCATCAATGGCATGCCCGTCTCCACCGCCCCCCGTTCCCCGCACACGACAGACGCCGACGAACCGCCGCAGCGCAAGCTCTACCGCAGCGCCGACGGACGGATGCTCGGCGGTGTCGCGCGCGGTCTCGCCGGGCATCTCGGGCTGCCGGTCGTCTGGGTCCGGCTCGCCTTCCTCGGCCTGTTCATGTGGGGCGACGGACTGGGCGTACTGCTGTATGCCGCGTTCTGGGTCTTCGTACCGCTGGGCGTCGGCGGCCGCACCGGCCACCGCTCCTTCTTCGAGACCCTGGCCGACGGCAGCCGCCGCCTGCGCAAACCGGACCGGGGGCAGATCACCGCCCTCATCGCCCTGTGCATCGGCGCCGGCATCTTCATCTCCAAGGTCCAGCTCGGCGGCACCTCCGGCCGGTACGTGTGGCCGACGCTGCTGGTCGGCGCCGGTGTGGTCCTCGTATGGCGCCAGGCCGACAACGCCCGCCGCGCCCACTGGGGCGCCGCCGCCGGGCGCAACGCGCGCCTGCTCCAGATCGCCCGCGGCTTCGCCGGGGTCGCCCTGGTCGGCGTGGGCCTGACCGTCTTCATCGTCGTACGCGGCTCGGCGGCCCAGCTCGGCAACGTACTGACCGCCGCCCTCGCCGTCCTCGTCGGCATAGCCCTGCTCGCCGGCCCCTGGCTGATCCGGATGACCCAGGACCTCTCCGAGGAGCGCCTGATGCGCATCCGTGCCCAGGAGCGCGCCGAGGTCGCCGCCCACGTGCACGACTCGGTGCTGCACACCCTGACCCTGATCCAGCGCAACGCGGAGGACGTCGGCGAGGTCCGCCGTCTCGCCCGCGCCCAGGAGCGGGAGCTGCGGAACTGGCTCTACAAGCCGGAGGGCACCGGCAAGGACGAGGCGGAGGAGCCCACCACCCTCGCGGAGGCCGTCAAGAAGACGGCCGCCGAGGTCGAGGACCACCACGGGGTCCCGATCGAGGTCGTCGTGGTCGGGGACTGCCCGCTCGACGAGAGGCTGGGCGCACAGATCCAGGCCGCGCGCGAGGCGATGGTCAATGCCGCCAAGTACGGTGGCGAGGGCGGGCCGGTGCAGGTGTACGCCGAGGTGGAGGGGCAGGCGGTGTTCGTGTCCGTACGGGACCGGGGGCCGGGCTTCGACATCGACGCGGTACCGGACGACCGCATGGGCGTACGAGAATCGATCATCGGCCGGATGCAGCGCAACGGCGGGACCGCACGGCTGCGGTCCGCGCCCGACGGCGGCACGGAAGTCGAGCTGGAGATGGAGAGGGCGGCGAACGCAGCATGACCGAGGAGACGACCGGCAGCGCGGCAGTGGGCAGGCACGTCCGGGTGGTGCTCGTCGACGACCACCGGATGTTCCGCACGGGCGTGCAGGCCGAGATCGGCGAGACCGCCCGGACCGGGGTCGAGGTCGTCGGCGAGGCCGCCGATGTGGACCAGGCCGTCACCGTGATCACCGCCACCCGGCCCGAGGTGGTCCTGCTCGACGTGCACCTGCCCGGAGGCGGCGGGGTGGAGGTGCTGCGGCGCTGCGCCCCGCTGATGGCGGCCGCCGAGAATCCGGTGCGGTTCCTGGCCCTGTCGGTGTCGGACGCCGCCGAGGACGTCATCGGGGTCATCCGGGGCGGCGCGCGCGGGTACGTGACCAAGACCATCACCGGGACCGACCTGGTGAACTCGGTCTTCCGGGTGCAGGAGGGGGACGCGGTGTTCTCGCCGCGGCTGGCGGGCTTCGTGCTCGACGCCTTCGCCTCGACGGACGCACCCCCGGTCGACGAGGACCTGGACCGCCTCACGCAGCGCGAGCGCGAGGTGCTGCGGCTGATCGCGCGCGGGTACGCGTACAAGGAGATCGCCAAGCAGCTCTTCATCTCCGTGAAGACCGTGGAGTCCCACGTCTCGGCGGTGCTCAGGAAGCTCCAGCTCTCCAACCGGCACGAGCTGACCCGCTGGGCGACGGCGCGCCGCCTGGTGTGACGTCTCATGTGACGTCTGATCAGGTGTGATGTGCGCGCGGGTGTGACCCACACCGCAGGGGGCGGGGGCAACCGCGCGGTGCCGCGGCGCCCTCTTGGGTGGCGTGATGAGCTTGACGGGGTTCCCCCTGTTCGCGACGGCGATCGCCCTCACGGCGATCGCCGTTCTCCTGCCGCTGGCCGTGTGGAGCAAGGTGCGCGGCCCCGCCGTCGTACGCGTGTCGACCCGGGCCCTGATGGTGGTGTTCGCCCAGGTCACCGCCGTCGCGCTGGTGTTCATCTCGGTGAACCGAGAGGAGAACTTCTACGCCTCGTGGGGCGATCTGCTCGGCACCGGCAAGTACGTCACGGCCGCCCCCGACCTCGGTGCGGACGGGCTCGGCGGGAAGAAGGCCGCGGAGGTCAAGGCGGAGCCGAAGGTGCTCCAGGACTTCCAGCCGGTCGAGGGCCTCGGCGGCCGGGTCAAGAAGACCGAGCTCAACGGCAAGATCTCCGGGGTCAAGGGCGACGTCATGGTGTGGCTCCCGCCCCAGTACGACGACCCGGCGTTCAAGAACAAGAAGTTCCCGGTGGTCGAGTTGATCCCGGGCATACCGGGGACGGGCAAGTCCTGGTTCCAGGGGCTCAAGGCGGCCGAGGTGCTGGAGCCGCTGATGAAGAGCGGCAAGGTGCAGCCCTTCATCCTGGTCTCGCCGCGGGCCATGCTGCTGGGCAACGGCGACACCGGATGCGCGAACATCCCGGGCAAGGTCAACGCGGACAGCTGGTTCAGCGTCGACGTCCGCAAGATGGTCACCGACAACTTCCGGGCCTCCGACGAGGCCCGCACCTGGGGCGTGGCCGGCTACTCGGCGGGCGCGTACTGCGCCGCCAAGCTGGCGATCCTGCACCCCGACCGCTACAGCGCGGCCGTCTCCCTCTCCGGCTACAACGACCCGGGCCAGGAGCCCACCTCGCTGGTCGCCCAGGACCCGGAGATGCGGCGCACCCACAACCTGAAGGCGCTGCTCAAGGCCGCGCCCGCTCCGCCGGCGGTCTCGCTGTGGATGTCGGGCGCCGAGCAGGACGGCTACCTGTCCGGCACGGACCTCAAGGCCATCGCCCAGACCCCGACCACCGTGCACGCGGAGAAGGTGACCGGCGGGCACAACCTCGACTCGTGGTCGAAGCAGCTTCCGACGGTGTTCGGCTGGCTGACCACGCAGGTCAAGGCGCCGTAGGGCTCCCGCGCCCCCGGCTCACGCCGGGCGGGAGGCGCCCGCCCACGGCATCGAGTCGATCGGGGCCACGCGGACCGTCGACCCGGGGCGCGGGGCGTGGATCATCTGGCCGTTGCCGATGTACAGCCCGACGTGGGTGACCCCGGAGTAGAAGAACACCAGGTCGCCGGGGGCCAGCTGATCGCGGGAGACCCGCTGCCCGGCGTTGATCTGGGTGTACGTGGTGCGGGGGAGGGAGACCCCGGCCGAGCGCCAGGCCGCCTGGGTCAGGCCGGAGCAGTCGAACGAACCGGGTCCGGTCGCACCCCAGACGTACGGCTTGCCGATCGCCCCGTACGCGAACGCCACCGCGCGGGCGGCGCGCGAGCCGTCCACGGGCGCGGGCGGGGCCGTGGACGGCGCACCGGCCGGGGCCGGCCCGCCCGACTGGGCCTCGTACGCGGCCCTTTCCTCGGCGGTGAGCTTGGCCAGCAGCCGCTTGGCGGTGTCGAGCTTGCCCTCGACGGTGGCCTTGTACTCGGCGAGCTCGCCCTCGCGGGCGCGCAGGTCGGCGAGCCGGCCGGAGGCCTTGTCCCTGAGCCGCCCGACCTCGTCGAGCTGGCGTCGTACGGAGGAGACCTCGGCGGCGCTGCGGTCGCCGGTCCGGGTGAGGAAGGAGGCCTGGTCCAGGTAGTCCTGGGGGTTCTCGGCCAGGGCCAGCCGCATGGCGGGCCCCAGGCCGCCGGTGCGGTACTGGCCCGCGGCCAGGGAACCGAGCGCCCGGCGTGCGGTGTTGAGCCGGTCGGTCTTGCGGGCGGTCTCGTCGCGCAGTGCGTCGAGCGCGCGCTGGGCCTCGTCGGCCTGCTCCTTCGCCCCGTTGTACCGCTCCGCCGTCTCCTCGGCCTCCTCGTAGAGCCGGTCCACCTCTGCCTTCACCTGGGAGGGCGTCTGCTGGGGGTCGGCCTGCGAGGTGCCTTCGAAGGCGGTGGCGGTGGCAGCGCCCGCGAGGGCGAGCGTCGCTGCGGTCCGCACGGTGCCGCGGGAGAGCGGATGGAGCGGGCGCTGCCTGGGCTTTCGGTGACTGGCCACGAGGGCCTCACGTCCTTCCTCGCTCGGGGGCTCGGTGCTTGGAGGAGGACGCTAGACCCGAAGGTAACGGTCGGATGACGAGATGATCGCAAGTGCCCCGACGTGAACTGATGTGGCCGGATGTGGCTGTTGTCGTTCGCTGCGGGGTCAGCGCCAGAGGACGGCGATGAAGATATTGACCACGGTCAGCCCGCCGACCGCGCCGAACAGTGCCTTCTCCACGTGCTCCTCGTCCCGCTTCACGTAGACGAGCGCGAGGATCACGAAGAGGACGGCGAGCTTCACGCCGATCTTGATGTTGTTGACGTGGCCGCCGTCCATCTCGCGGAAGCCGACCAGCAGGACGCCGGTGACGAGCATCGTCAGCGCGCCGTGCAGCATGGCGGGCACGAAGCGGGCGGTGCCGGCGCTCATCGCCTTCATCTGCGTCAGGAAACCGCCCAGGAGGGAGGCGATGCCGATGATGTGCAGGCCCACGAAGACATTGATGAGTACGTCCATGGCGCCGAGCGTACGGGGGCTCCGGGTCGGCCCGGGAAGCGGGTCGGCTCCCGGACGACCGCCTCCGGCCGCCCCTCCGGGAGGTAGTGCCCGCTGCCGTCGACGCGGACCACCCGGGTGTCGAGCCGGCCGAGCGGCGCGTGGACGTCGCGGGCCAGGGTCTTTCTTGTCGCACCCGGCGGCGGGCTTGGCGGAGCCGCCCATTCCGAGGTCCCCCTGCTGCTGGTGCGGTGGCCGATCGTTCGAAGATTTCGTACGATCGCGGTGGACTTTGGCTGTACGAGATCTCCGAACGGTCTGGCCATGTCCGTACGAGATCTGCGTACAGTGAGGGCATGCCTGCCGCTGCCGAGCTGACCCACCCCCACGCCGAGGACCTCGACCTGGCCGAGGTGCTCGCGGCCCTGGGGCACCCCGTCCGCCTTGAGATCGTCCGCAAGCTCGCCTCCGGCGAGGAGACGTTCTGCGGCGAAGTGGTGCCCGACCTGCCCCGATCCAGCGTCACGCACCACCTCAAGACGCTCCGGGAGGGTGGGGTGATCTGCCAGCGCCCGCAAGGACGCAAGCTCTACCTCGCGCTGCGCCGCGACGATCTGGAGCAGCGCTTCCCCGGTCTCCTGGAACTCGTGCTGGCGTGTCGGTCCCGACCTCTAGACTCGGAAAGCGATGAGCAGCCTCTTTGACGACAGTTTCCTGGCGGACCTCACCCCTTCCGACGAGGTCCCCCCGCCGCCCGAGGATCACCCCGCGCCGGAGGATGGCGCGGACGATCTGTTCGGGGGCCGGTTCGACGTGCCCATGAGTGGTGACGCGTACTACCGGGACGGCGCCCCCAAGCCCGTCATCGACCCCGCGACGCTCCTGGACGGGCTGAACGAGCAGCAGGCGGCGGCCGTCGTGCACGCCGGCTCCCCGCTGCTCATCGTGGCCGGTGCGGGCTCCGGCAAGACCCGGGTGCTGACCCACCGCATCGGCCACCTGCTGGCCGCGCGGGGCGTCCACCCCGGCCAGATCCTGGCGATCACCTTCACCAACAAGGCCGCCGGTGAGATGAAGGAGCGCGTCGAGGGCCTGGTCGGGCCGCGCGCCAACGCCATGTGGGTGTCCACCTTCCACAGCGCGTGCGTACGGATCCTGCGCCGCGAGTCGAAGCGCCTCGGTTTCACCTCGTCCTTCTCGATCTACGACGCGGCCGACTCGAAGCGCCTGATGGCACTCGTCTGCCGCGACCTGGACCTGGACCCGAAGAAGTTCCCGCCCAAGGCCTTCAACGCCAAGATCTCGAACCTCAAGAACGAGCTCATCGACGAGGACGCCTTCGCCGGGCAGGCCGCCGACGGATTCGAGAAGACGCTCGCCCAGGCGTACGCGATGTACCAGGGGCGGCTGCGCGAGGCCAACGCGCTCGACTTCGACGACATCATCATGACGACCGTCCACCTGCTCCAGGCGTTCCCGGAGGTCGCCGAGCACTACCGGCGGCGCTTCCGCCACGTCCTGGTGGACGAGTACCAGGACACCAACCACGCCCAGTACACGCTGGTGCGCGAGCTCGTCGGCACCGGCTACCCGGACCTGCCGCCGGCCGAGCTGTGCGTGGTGGGTGACGCCGACCAGTCGATCTACGCCTTCCGCGGCGCGACCATCCGCAACATCCTCCAGTTCGAGGAGGACTACAAGGACGCGACGACGATCCTGCTGGAGCAGAACTACCGCTCCACGCAGACGATCCTCTCCGCCGCCAACGCGGTCATCGAGCGCAACGAGAACCGCCGCGCCAAGAACCTGTGGACCCAGGCCGGCACCGGCGCCGTCATCACCGGATACGTCGCGGACACCGAGCACGACGAGGCGCAGTTCGTCGCCGACGAGATCGACCGGCTGACGGACGCCGGGGACGCCAAGGCGGGCGACGTCGCGATCTTCTACCGGACGAACGCGCAGTCGCGCGTGTTCGAGGAGATCTTCATCCGCGTCGGACTCCCCTACAAGGTCGTCGGCGGCGTCCGCTTCTACGAGCGCAAGGAGGTCCGTGACGTCCTCGCGTACCTGCGCGTGCTCGCGAACCCCGAGGACAACGTCCCGCTCCGCCGGATCCTGAACGTACCCAAGCGCGGCATCGGCGAGCGCGCCGAAGCGATGATCGACGCGCTCGCGATGCGCGAGAAGATCACCTTCCCGCAGGCGCTGCGGCGCGTGGACGAGGCGTTCGGCATGGCCGCCCGCTCGACCAACGCGGTGAAGCGGTTCAACGTGCTGATGGAGGAGCTCCGCACGATCGTCGACTCGGGCGCGGGCCCGGCGGTGGTGCTGGAGGCGGTCCTGGAGCGTACGGGCTACCTCGCCGAGCTCCAGGCCTCGACCGACCCGCAGGACGAGACGCGCATCGAGAACCTCCAGGAACTCGCGGCCGTGGCGCTGGAGTTCGAGCAGGCCCGCGGCGAGGACAACCCTGGCACGCTCGCGGAGTTCCTGGAGCAGGTCGCGCTCGTCGCCGACTCCGACCAGATCCCGGACGAGGACGAGGACGGCTCCGGCGTCATCACCCTGATGACCCTGCACACCGCCAAGGGCCTCGAATTCCCGGTGGTCTTCCTGACCGGCATGGAGGACGGGGTCTTCCCGCACATGCGCGCGCTGGGCCAGACCAAGGAGCTGGAGGAGGAGCGCCGCCTCGCGTACGTCGGCATCACGCGGGCGCGCGAGCGGCTGTACCTGACCCGTTCGGGCATGCGCAGCGCGTGGGGCACCCCCTCGTACAACCCGCCCTCGCGGTTCCTCGAGGAGATCCCGGCCGAGTACCTGCAGTGGAAGCGGACGGGCGCGGCGCAGAAGCCGGCGGGCCCGATGCGCGCTTCCGGCTCCGGGTACGGATCCTCCGGATCGGGCGGCGGCAAGGCCACGTTCGGGACCTCGCCCGAGGCGTTCCTGTCCTCGTCGCGTACGAAGTCGGGGCCGTCCGGGTTCGCGACGCGCCGGGCCGCCGACAAGCCGGTCATCGCGCTGGCGGTCGGGGACCGGGTCACGCACGACCAGTTCGGGCTGGGCACGGTCATGGAGGTCAGGGGCGCCGGCGCGGACGCGCAGGCCACCGTCGACTTCGGGGACGACAAGCCGAAGCGCCTGCTCCTGCGCTACGCGCCCGTGCAGAAGCTGTAACGGGGGGTGTGTGCCGGGCCCGGGCTCACGCCCGGGCCTTCACGCCGAGGGGCCGGCTCAGGTCGGGTCGAGGCCGTGGCTGCGGAGCCACGGCAGGGGGTCGATCGCCGAGCCGCCGCCGGGCCGGACCTCGAAGTGGAGGTGCGGGCCGGTGGAGTTGCCGGAGTTGCCGGAGTAGGCGATGACGTCGCCCGCCTTGACCTTGCCGGACCGGATCTTGGTGCTGCTGAGGTGGCAGTACCAGGTCTCGGTGCCGTCGGGCGAGGTCACTATGGCCATGTTGCCGTAGGCGCTGTTCCACTGCGTGCGCACGGTGCCGTCGGTGGCGGACATGACCGGGGTGCCGTACGAGACCGGGAAGTCGATGCCGGTGTGCACGGACATCCACATGCCGCCGGCCTGGCCGAAGCTGGCGCTGAGGCCGTGCTGTTCGACCGGGATCGCGAACTTGGGGCGGGCCGCTTCCTTGGCCGCCTCCTCCTCCGCCTTCCGCTTCTTTTCGTCGTCCTGGCGCTGGCGCAGGTCGATGCGCTCCTGCGTGCGGCTCGCGCGGTCCGCGAAGTCGCCCGCGTCGGCGCTGAGCGCCGTCAGCTGGGTGTCGAGCTTGCTGTTCGCCGCGACGGGCTTCACCGAGGCCGGGTCGGGCGCGGCCATCGTGGTGGTTCCCTCGGCGGGCTTGTCCGTGCCGGTGAGTCCGCCCACGGAAGCGGCCGCGACACCGGCCACGCCCATCACGCAGGCGGAGGGGACGGCCACGGTCAGCAGGGCGGAACGCTTCGCCGGGGTGCGGCGCCGGGAGGTGGCGGCAGCGGCCGGGGCCGGCTTCGTCTTGGCGCCGGCGCGGCGCGAGACGCGGGGCGCGGGCGCGGCGTCCAGGGTGACCGGCATGGCCTGGGTGGGCAGGTCGTGCACGGGCTCGGGCGCGAGGTCGAGTGCGGACGGCTCGGAATCGGCGTTCTCGATGCCTGCGGTGTCGAGGACTTCGAAGACGGCGGTCTCGCTGTACCCCTCGGCGGCCGGCGCCTCGTAGGCGTAAGCCGTCTCCTGGTGCTGTTCCTGGTACGGCTGTTCCTGGTACTCGTACGGGTGGTGCTCGTACGAGAAGGTCTGGGTCTGCTGCTCGTGCTGCGGGACCGTGTTCCAGGCGGTGGCGTCGTACGCGCCGGTCTCGGTGCCCGTGGTGCCGTGACCCGGCATCGCCCACTGTCCGGTCTGCTCGTAGCCGAGGGCGGTGGCCTGGTAGTCGGCGGCGCCGCTCTGCTGGTTCCAGGCGCTCGCGTCCCACTGCCCGGTGCCGGTGTCCTCGGGTACGCCGCCCTGGGCGGGGATCGTCGAGAGGTAGTCGGCGTCCTGCGCGTAACCGTCCTGCGCGGACCAGGCGGTGGAGTCGTAGGCGCCGGTCTCGTACGAAGGGTAGGAGGAGGCGTAGTCGTACCCCTGACCCTGCGTTTCGTAGGAGACGTAGGGTGACTCACCAGCGAAAGCGGTGTTGGAAAGGCCGTCGTACCCGGAATCGGGGTACAGGCCCGACGAGGGGCGGTCGTTCACCAACTTCTCTTTCGCCTCGGCAGTGGGGGGCCTGGGTGGCCAGGGAACGGGAGGTTCCTTGGGGAGAGCAGTGGCGTGACTGTACCCGGCGGTTACTGGCAACGACAATCTTCCAGGGGTTTCCGGCTTTGCGGAACCGGGCATTCGGCCGTCTTTCGGTCGCGGCAAGGCCGAGCCTTGGCCTTGAGTTCGAAATCCGTTCGAGTTTCGATGGGTTGGCGTTCACGCGACGGAAGCGGAGTCCCCGAGGCTCGCGAGGGCGGCCGGAGCGGGCCCGTCGAGGGCGCGCCGGACCGCCGCCGTGACGGCCGGATGTGCGGGCAGGGCAAGGTGCCCGATGCCGGTGACCTGCACGTTCTCCGCTCGGAGGTCCGGGTGCTCGATGCGCGCCGTCTCGGTCGGGTCCATCAGCTCGTCGAACTCGCTCCAGAACGCCACGCATCGGGTCCGGCAGCCGGGCGCGGGCGCCCGCAGCTCGGCCATCACCTCGGAGTCCGGCCGCATCTGCCGGACCAGCGGGTGGGCGTCCATGAAGGGGGCGACCCGCGTACCGGAATGCGGAGTGCCGAGCGTGACGAGCGTGCGGACGCGGGCCGCGCCGCCGAGGCACTGGACGAAGTACCGCCCGACCAGCCCGCCCAGACTGTGCCCGACGAGGTCCACCCGCTCCTGCCCGGTGCGCTCGCACAGCTCCTCGACGCGGCGGGCGAGGTGGCGGGCGGTCACGCGCAGGTCGCGTGTGAAGGGGGAGTAGTTGTACGCCTCCACGTGCCGCCGCCCGCCCGCGGCGAGGGTGCGGCGCAGCAGGACGAAGACGGACCGGTTGTCGGTGAACCCGTGCACCAGCAGCACCGGCGGGCGGCCGAGGTCTTTCCCGCCCGTCGCGGCGGGCTTCTCGGGCCGTATCCCCGTCGGGTAGAGCAGCAGGTGGCCGCCGAGGACCACTGCCTCCAGCACGCCCGCCCGCAACGCGGCCCCGGAAACGGGTACGGGTATGGACACCCCCATGGACGGCCCCCTCAGCCTGCCGGGACGGAGCCTTCGGAATGGGCCCGTGGGCCGCGGCCGGCCGCGCCACCGTGCCGTGCGGCTGTCGGTACGGTGACGCGGCGCCCCCGGTGCGGCTCCCCTGGCGGTGAATCAACGCCGTCCCACGTGTGATTTCCCCCTCCTGGTTGACCGTGAAACGGGGGTGTGCGCGATGCTGTACTTAACGTTCGTTCACTCGGGAGGCAGTGCGATGGGTGTGACCGGTCCGATCCGTGTGGTGGTGGCCAAGCCGGGTCTCGACGGCCACGACCGCGGGGCCAAGGTGATCGCGCGTGCGCTGCGGGACGCGGGCATGGAGGTCATCTACACGGGCCTCCACCAGACGCCCGAGCAGATCGTGGACACCGCCATCCAGGAAGACGCCGACGCGATCGGCCTCTCGATCCTCTCCGGCGCCCACAACACGCTGTTCGCGCGTGTTCTGGAACTCCTCAAGGAGCGCGAGGCGGAGGACATCAAGGTCTTCGGCGGCGGCATCATCCCGGAGGACGACATCGCCCCCCTGAAAGCCAAGGGCGTGGCCGAGATCTTCACCCCGGGCGCCACCACCACCGCCATCGTCGACTGGGTCCGCGCCCACGTCCGCCAGTAGCTCCGCCGGCAGCCGGCGGGCGCCGCCGCCGATGCGCCGGGTACCCGGACCGCCGCCGAAACGCCCGGAGCCCGGGCCGCCTGCGGCGCCCGGAGCCCGGGCCGCCTGCGGCGCCCGGAGCGCGGCGCCCGGAGCGCGGGCGGCCGCGCGCCGCCGCGCGCGCTCATGCGCGCGCGACGGTCAGGCGGGGGTCAGCTCCGACAGCATCGTGGCGCGCAGGCGCAGCGTGGCGACCAGGCGCTGGAAGGCCTCGGCCCAGTACGCGGCGGCGCCGGAAGCGGCCTCCGCCGGGTCGGCGAAGCCGGCGCCGCGCGCCACCACCGCCTCCAGGCGCTCCGCCTCCGCGGGATCCAGGCAGCGCTCGGCCAGTCCCATCACCCCGCTGAAGCTCCACGGGTAGCTGCCCGCCTCCCGCGCGGCGCCCAGCGCGTCCACCACCGCCCGCCCGAGCGTCCCCGCCCACGGCACCACGCACACCCCGAGCAGCTGGAAGGCCTCCGAAAGACCGTGGGCCCGTATGAACTCCGCGACCCACCGCGCCCGTTCCCCTTCCGGCAGGATCGACAGCAGCTTCGCCCGCTCCGCGAGCGACGCGGTGCCCGGGGCCGTCGCGGGCGGCGCCGACGCCGAGCCGAGCAGCGCCTTCGACCACTGAGGATCACGCTGGCGCACCGCCGCCCGGCACCACGCCGCGTGCAGTTCCTCCCGCCACCTCTCGCCCCCGGCCACCGGCAGCGCCACGATCTCCGCCGGGCCGAGCCCCCCGAACCGCTCCCGCCAGCAGGACAGCGGCGCCGCCTCCACGAGCTGGCCCAGCCACCAGGCCCGTTCCCCGCGTCCGGCGGGCGGCCGTTCGACCACTCCGTCGCGGAGCATCCCCGCGTCGCACGCGGCCGGCGGAATGACCCCGTCCGGCCCCACGCAGGCCAGCGCCCGCTCCGCCATCCGTCCGGCCAGCGCCGACTCCGGCAGCGCGGACAGCAACTCGGCCGCCGTCGTGCGGACGTTGCGGCTCCGGTCACCCAGGGCCGCCTCCAGGAACGGCTCGTCCCCTCCCGCCAGCCCCACCCGCAGCGAGTCGAGGAACATCAGCCGGTCCTCGGCGCGTTCCGTGGCCCAGGTCGTCGACAGCAGCCGCGTCGCGGCCGCCGCCTCGTGCGCCCGTACGGCGCCCAGGAGGGCCACGCGCTCGGCGAACAGCCCCTCCTGCCAGAGCCGTTCCACCCCCGCCCGGTCCTCGGGGTCGGGCAGTTCCCCGGCGCCGCCCGCCCCGCCGCGCAGGGCGAAGCGCCAGTCCGGATTCAGCCGGGCCAGCCACAGCCCCCGCGCCCCGGCCAGGGCCAGCGCGGGGGCGCGCAGGTCCGTACGGGCCCGGGCCGCGTCCAGCAGCGCGGGCACCAGCGCGTGCGGCGCCCGGTATCCGTGCCGGCCGGCAGCGGCCAGCCACTGCGGGAGCAGTTCCGTCAGGTCCGGGGCGGCCCCGCGCCGCCCGCCGCCGCTGCCCAGCCGGGCGCGGATCCCGCGGCGCGGGATCCGGCCGCGGCCACGCCTCGGCGGGCCGCAGTCCGGCCCGCCGCCGCAGTGTCTGCACGGCCGCCGCATCGAGCAGCGCCTCCGGACTCTGCTGCCGCCGCCCGGTCCCCAGCACCGCGAGCCGGACCAGCTCCCCCCACTCGCCGTAGCGGCCCCCCGCCGCCACGACCTCGTCCCCGCCGGTGGCGGTCTCCGCGGGCGCGGACGTGCCCCTGGTGGCCGAGCGCGCGCCTGCGCCCGTGCCCGTCTTCGTCTCCGCCGTCGTCTCCGTCGTGGTCACCGTGCCCCTCCCTCTCGTCGTGCAGCGCTCCGGTCCCGCCCCCTCCGCGGGACCGGAGCCGCTTCGTGCCCCGTCCGTCGACCCTTCAGCTTGCGTGGTTGTCGTTCACAAAAGCCCCCCGGCTTCGTCGTTCGTGCACGTCGGCGCCCCCGCGCCGACGTTCCCTCCCCTGTGAGGCCCCCGGCTCCGTCACCCCAGGGCGACCGGTTCCGGGCAGCCCGGATGCCACGCCGTCAACGGAGTGAATCCGCGGTGTCCGCATTCGCCGAACACCGTGACCGGGCCGCCGCCCGAGAGCGCTGCCAGCTGCCACAGCCCGGACCGCGAGCCGCCGCCCACCGGTGTGACCGGCAGCGCGCAGGTGCCCTCCGCGTCCGCCAGCTGCCAGCCCAGTTCCCCCGGTATCGGGATCACCGGGCCCAGCACCACAGGCCACGCGTCGAGCCACGGGTCCTCCCGCAGCGCCGCCCCGTACGCCTCCAGTGCCGCCCCCGTGCCGACCCCGGCCGGGGCCCGGCCCGGTGCGGCCGCCGCGGACCTCTCCCCGAGATCCGCCCGCAGCCCCGCCGTACCGGGCCGGAAGCGGGCTTCCGCCTCCACCACCAGCCCCACGGGCAGTGCCAGAGCCGGAGGCCGCCCCGGCGGTCCGAAGTCCAGTACCAGGGCCGGGCGCCCGCTCCCCAGCCCCTGCATCCACGTCCGGCGGGTGGTGAGCCTGCCGTCCGGTGACACCGAGTCGTACTGCGCCAGCACGAGCCAGCGGTCCCGTACGACCTCCCCCTCCGCGGCGGTACCCGGTAGCCCCACCCGACTCCGGACCGTCGCGGCGAGCGGCTCCGGCAGGCCCGCCCAACCGAGCCAACCCCGGTTCAGCAGGTGCAGCAGCGCGCCCTCCTCCAGCATCCGGGCGGGCCATCCGGGACCGCAACTGGGTATCGTCCCCAACTCCCGCACCCGCGCCGCCAGTCCCGGCGCCTGGGCGTCGACCATGCGCGCGGCGGTCTCCTCCCAGGACGCGTACCCGGCCTGCCGGCGGCCCGCCAGGCCGGCGCGCATCACGTCCGCCAGCCGCTGCTCCAGCTCGACCACCCCGGCGCCGATCCGGGCCGCCCTGCGGTCGGCCCGGCGCTTCGCCGCTTCGCCGTCCGCCGGTCCGCCCTTCGCTGCCGCCGGGCGCGCGGCCTGCGCCGCCCGCCCCGTCGACCACTCAGCCGCCCAGTCCGGCGCGTCGACGGGATCGACGGGCTCGCCGAACCCCTGCGCCGCCCAGAGCAGCAGCAGCCCGAGCGCGTGCTTGCACGGGTGCTTCCGGCTCGGGCACGAGCACGTGTACGCCGGGCCCTCCACGTCCACGGCGGTCCTGTACGGCGTGCTGCCCGTGCACAGACCCCACACCAGACCGGAAGCGGAACCTCCGGTCTGTGACCACGGACCCACCCTTCCCAGCGCGGCACCCGCCGCGCGTGACGCTTCGTCAGGAGCCAGAGCCAGTACCTGTTCCGCTGTCCAGCGGACCTGCTGCTCAGTCATGTGTTCCACCGTAGAGACCCCCACTGACAATTGCCCTGACCTGCAACAACGGTGCAGAGGAGGGGTGTTGTCAGTGGTGTGGTGCACGGTTGTCCCAGCGGTCGGGAACGGCTGCCGAGCATTGGAGGGGGACCATGACCATGCCCGAGAACGACAAGGGCGCGGACGCGCTGCGGCCGCATGCCGAAGACGCCTTCGCGGAAGAACTGAAAGTCCTCGCAGCCGCCGACGACAAGCCCCGCCCGACGCGTTGGAAGCTCTCCCCGTGGGCCGTCGCGACCTACCTCCTGGGCGGGACCCTCGCCGACGGCACGGTCATCACGCCCAAGTACGTCGGCCCGCGCCGCATCGTCGAGGTCGCCGTCGCCACCCTCGCCACCGACCGCGCCCTGCTCCTGCTCGGCGTCCCCGGCACCGCCAAGACCTGGGTGTCCGAACATCTGGCCGCCGCCGTCAGCGGGGACTCCACCCTCCTCGTCCAGGGCACCGCCGGCACCCCCGAGGAGGCGATGCGGTACGGCTGGAACTACGCCCGCCTCCTCGCCCACGGGCCCAGCCGCGAAGCCCTCGTGCCGAGCCCCGTCATGCGCGCCATGGCCGAGGGCTCCACCGCCCGCGTCGAGGAGCTCACCCGCATCCCGGCCGACGTCCAGGACACCCTCATCACCGTCCTGTCCGAGAAGACGCTCCCGATACCGGAGCTCGGTCAGGAGGTGCAGGCCGTGCGCGGCTTCAACCTCATCGCCACCGCCAACGACCGCGACCGCGGGGTCAACGAGCTCTCCAGCGCGCTGCGCCGCCGCTTCAACACCGTCGTCCTGCCGCTGCCCGCCACCGCCGACGCCGAGGTCGACATCGTCGCCCGCCGCGTCGACCAGATGGGCCGTGCCCTCGACCTGCCGGCCGTGCCCGAGGGGCTGGAGGAGATCCGCCGCGTCGTCACCGTCTTCCGCGAGCTGCGCGAGGGGCTCACCGCCGACGGCCGTACGAAGGTGAAGTCGCCGAGCGGCACGCTCTCCACCGCCGAGGCCATATCGGTCGTCACCGGAGGCCTCGCGCTCGCCGCCCACTTCGGGGACGGCGTGCTGCGCCCGTCCGACGTGGCCGCCGGGATCCTCGGAGCCGTCGTCCGGGATCCGGCCGCCGACCAGGTCGTCTGGCAGGAGTACCTGGAGACCGTGGTGCGCGAGCGGGACGGCTGGAAGGACTTCTACCGCGCCTGCCGGGAGGTGACGGCGTGAGCGGGACGGCCGCCCGGCGGCCGGGGCCGCTGCTGCTGGGCGTACGGCACCACGGGCCGGGCTCGGCGCGCGCGGTGCGGGCCGCCCTGGACGCGGTCCGGCCGGCGGCCGTGCTGATCGAGGGCCCGCCGGAGGGGGACGCGCTGCTCGCGCTGGCCGCCGACCCCGGGATGCGGCCGCCCGTCGCCCTGCTCGCGCACGCCGCCGACGATCCGGGCCGGGCCGCGTTCTGGCCGCTGGCCGCCTTCTCGCCGGAGTGGGTCGCCATCCGCTGGGCGCAGGAGCAGGACGTCCCGGTCCGCTTCATCGACCTCCCGGCCGCGCACACGCTGGCCGCGGAGACCGGTCCCGACCCGGACGAGTCCGACTCCGTGCGGCTGGATCCGCTCGCGGCGCTGGCCGGGACCGCCGGGTACGACGACCCCGAGCGCTGGTGGGAGGACGTGGTCGAACACCGCGGGCCGGGGGAGACGGACCCGCTCGGCGCGTTCGAGGCGCTCGGGGAGGCCATGGGGGCCCTGCGCGAGGCGTACGGGGACGGCGGCCACGCCCGGGACCGGGTGCGCGAGGCGTACATGCGGCAGCGGATGCGGGCCGCCCGCCGGGAGTTCGGCGACGCGTACGCCGTGGTGTGCGGGGCCTGGCACGTGCCGGCGCTGGCCGCGAGGACCACGGCGGCCGCGGACAAGGCGCTGCTGAGCGGGCTCCCCAAGGTCAAGGTGGAGACCGCCTGGGTCCCGTGGACCCACCGGCGGCTCGCCCGGGCCGGCGGGTACGGCGCGGGCATCACCTCGCCCGGCTGGTACGCGCACCTGTTCGCGGCCCCGGACCGGCCGGTCGAGCGGTGGCTGGCCGAGGTCGCCGGGCTGCTCCGGGCGGAGGACCGGCAGGTCTCCCCGGCGCACGTCATCGAGGCGGTCCGGCTGGCCGGGACGCTCGCCGCGATGCGGGGAAGGCCGCTGCCCGGGCTGACGGAGACCCTGGAAGCGGTCCGGGCGGTGATGTGCGACGGCTCCGACGTGCCGCTCGCGCTGATCGAGGACCGCCTGGTCGTCGGGGACGTGCTCGGCGGAGTCCCCGACGGGGCACCCGCGGTCCCGCTGCAGCGTGACCTGACCCGCCGGCAGCGCTCGCTGCGGCTCAAGGCCGAGGCGCGGGAGCGCGAGCTGGAGCTGGACCTGCGCAGGGACAGCGACGCGGCGAAGTCCGTGCTGCTGCACCGGCTGCGGCTGCTCGGCATCGGCTGGGGCACGCCGACGGCCTCGCGGGGGAGTACGGGGACCTTCCGCGAGACCTGGCGGCTCTGCTGGGAGCCGGAGCTGTCGGTACGGGTGGCCGAGGCCGGTATCTGGGGCACCACGGTGCCGGCGGCCGCCACCGCCAAGGCCGAGTCGGACGCGGCCGGGGCGGCGGAGCTCGGAGAGGTGACGGCGCTCGCCGAGCGGTGCCTGCTGGCCGGGCTCTCCGATGCCCTGCCCGCCGTACTGCGGGCCCTCGCGGACCGGGCAGCACTCGACACCGACGTGGCACGGCTGGCCCAGGCCCTGCCGGCGCTGGCCCGTGCGCTGCGGTACGGGGACGTGCGGGGTACGGACGCCTCGGCGCTGGCCACCGTCGCCGGAGGGCTCGCGGAGCGGATCTGCGTGGCGCTGCCGCCCGCCTGCGCGGCGGGTCTGGACGCGGAGGCGGCGGCGGAGCTGCGGGGCCATGTGGACGCCGTGCACGGCGCGATCGGGCTGCTGGACGGGGAGGGCCTGCGGGAGCGCTGGGCGGCGGTGCTGCGGGCACTGGCCGGCCGGGACAGGGTGCCGGGGCCGATCCGCGGCCGTGCGGTGAGGCTGCTCCTGGACGAAGGGCGGCTGCCGGCCGACGAGACGGCACGCCTGATGGGCCTGGCCCTGTCCCCGGCGGCGTCGCCGGCCGACGCGGCGGGCTGGATCGAGGGCTTCGCGGCGGACGGCACGCTCCTCGTCCACGACGAGCGGCTGCTGGCGCTGATCGACACCTGGCTGGTCCGGGTTCCGGAGCAGGCCTTCACGGACGTACTGCCGCTGCTGCGGCGGACGTTCGGGGCGTACGAGCCGGGCGTCAAGCGGAGCCTGGGCGAGCTCGTCCGCCGGGGCCGCTCGCCGAAACCGGCCCCGGGCGGTGCCCCCGAGGGCTTCGCCCCCACCCTGGACCCGACCCGGGCCGACGCGGTCCTCCCGGTCCTGGGCCTCCTCCTCTCCGGCCCGCCGCCATGACCGCCGCGGGGGCCGGGGCGGCCGGCGGTGGAGGGGACGAGCAGCGGAAGCGGAAGGAGACGCGGAGATGACAGGTACAGGGGACCCGGGAGCGGGGGACGCCCGCGCGCAGGCGCGGCTGCGCAGGTGGCGGATGGTGCTCGGCGGGGAGGAGGACGGGACCGGGTGCGTGCTCGGCGCGCGGGACGCCGGGATGGACGCCGCGCTCTCGGCGCTCTACGGGAGGGGCGGGCGGCGCGGTGCGGGGCTCGGCGGCTCCGCCCCGCACGTGGCCCGCTGGCTCGGGGACATCCGTACGTACTTCCCCGGCTCCGTCGTCCAGGTCATGCAGCGGGACGCCATCGACCGGCTCGGCCTCTCCTCCCTCCTCCTGGAGCCCGAGATGCTGGAGGCCGTCGAGCCCGACGTGCACCTCGTCGGCACGCTCCTCTCCCTCAACAAGGCCATGCCCGAGACCACCCGCGAAACGGCCCGTGCCGTCGTCCGCAAGGTGGTCGAGCAGCTGGAGGAGAGGCTCGCGTCCCGCACCCGGGCCACCCTCGCCGGAGCCCTCGACCGCTCCGCCCGCACCAGCCGCCCCCGGCACGCGGACATCGACTGGAACCGGACCATCCGGGCGAATCTGAAGAACTACCTGCCCGAGCACCGCACCGTCGTTCCCGAGCGGCTCATCGGCTACGGGCGCGCGGCCCGGTCGGTGGAGAAGGAGGTGATCCTCTGCATCGACCAGTCCGGCTCGATGGCGGCCTCCGTCGTCTACGCCTCCGTCTTCGGAGCGGTGCTCGCCTCGATGCGCGCGATCGCGACCCGGCTCGTCGTGTTCGACACAGCCGTCGTGGACTTGACGGATCAGCTGGCGGATCCGGTCGACGTCCTCTTCGGTACGCAGCTCGGTGGCGGCACCGACATCAACCGCGCCCTCGCCCACTGCCAGTCCAAGATCACCCGTCCCGCCGACACCGTCGTCGTCCTCATCAGTGATCTCCACGAGGGCGGCATACGCGACGAGATGCTGGGCCGCGTCGCGGCGATGAAGGCGTCCGGCGTCGCGTTCGTGACCCTGCTCGCACTGTCCGACGAGGGGGCCCCCGCCTACGACCGCGAACACGCCGCAGCCCTTGCGGCACTTGGGGTCCCGGCCTTCGCCTGCACCCCCGACCTGTTCCCGGAGGTGATGGCCGCGGCCCTGGAGAAGCGCCCCCTGCCCGTCCCCTGACCGCCCCCCGGCCGCCCCGCCGATCCCCTCCCGCCGCCCCCCGCGTCCCGCTCCGCCAGGCGGTCGCAATCCCTCCCGCGACGCGGTCTCACGCCACCCCCGCCACGCGCCACCAGGCCTGGCGGATCGCACGAACATCCAGCTCAACCGTGAGGGGATCTGTGACAGGTATCACCGCTCAGGTGTGATCTGCGATTTAGGGACCCACGTCCCACGGGGATAACCTGCGGGACGGACATGCCGCGTCCACGGTCACCGTGTGCGCCTCCCTAGTGACAGCGCCGTCACGTTGCCCTCCGCGGCACGCCCACGCAGACAACCGCGAATCACTGCGAATCTTTGAAGACAAGGGACGGACGCGCGTGGACCTGTTCGAGTACCAGGCGAGGGACCTCTTCGCCAAGCACGGTGTACCGGTGCTGGCCGGTGAAGTCATCGACACGCCTGAGGCGGCTCGCGAGGCCACCGAGCGGCTGGGCGGCAAGTCGGTCGTCAAGGCGCAGGTGAAGGTCGGTGGCCGCGGCAAGGCCGGCGGCGTCAAGCTCGCCGCCACCCCGGACGAGGCCGTCGCCCGCGCGACGGACATCCTGGGCATGGACATCAAGGGCCACACGGTCCACAAGGTGATGATCGCCGAGACCGCTCCCGAGATCCTCGAGGAGTACTACGTCTCGTACCTGCTGGACCGCACCAACCGCACCTTCCTGGCCATGGCCTCGGTCGCGGGCGGCATGGACATCGAGCAGGTCGCCGAGGAGACCCCGGAGAAGCTCGCCAAGGTCCCGGTGAACGCCAACGAGGGCGTGACCATCGAGAAGGCCCGCGAGATCGTCGCCCTGGCGCAGTTCCCGGCCGAGGTCGCCGAGAAGGTCGCGGAGGTCCTCGTGACCCTGTGGGCCACCTTCATCGCCGAGGACGCGCTCCTCGTCGAGGTCAACCCGCTCGCGAAGGTCGCCTCCGGCGACGTCATCGCCCTCGACGGCAAGGTCTCGCTCGACGAGAACGCCGAGTTCCGCCAGCCGGGCCACGAGGAGTTCGTGGACCACGCGGCCGCGAACCCGCTCGAGGCCGCCGCCAAGGCGAAGAACCTCAACTACGTGAAGCTCGACGGCGAGGTCGGCATCATCGGCAACGGCGCGGGTCTCGTCATGAGCACCCTCGACGTCGTCGCGTACGCCGGCGAGAACCACGGCGGCGTCAAGCCCGCCAACTTCCTGGACATCGGCGGTGGCGCCTCCGCCGCCGTCATGGCCAACGGTCTCGAGATCATCCTCGGCGACCCGGACGTCAAGTCCGTCTTCGTCAACGTCTTCGGTGGCATCACCGCCTGCGACGAGGTCGCCAACGGCATCGTCCAGGCGCTGCAGCTGCTCGCGGACAAGGGCGAGGCGGTCACCAAGCCGCTCGTCGTCCGCCTCGACGGCAACAACGCCGAGCTGGGTCGCAAGATCCTCTCGGACGCCAACCACCCGCTGGTCCAGCGCGTGGACACCATGGACGGCGCGGCCGACAAGGCCGCCGAGCTCGCGGCTGCGAAGTAAGGGCAGAGGTCACAGACTCACATGGCTATCTTCCTCAACAAGGACAGCAAGGTCATCGTCCAGGGCATGACCGGTGCCACGGGCATGAAGCACACCAAGCTGATGCTGGCTGACGGCACCAACATCGTCGGTGGCGTGAACCCGCGCAAGGCCGGCACCACCGTCGACTTCGACGGCACCGAGGTCCCGGTCTTCGGCTCCGTCGCCGAGGCGATGAAGGAGACGGGCGCCAACGTCTCCGTCCTCTTCGTCCCGCCGGCCTTCGCCAAGGCCGCCGTCGTCGAGGCCATCGACGCCGAGATCCCGCTGGCCGTCGTCATCACCGAGGGCATCGCGGTGCACGACTCCGCCGCCTTCTGGGCGTACGCGACCGCCAAGGGCAACAAGACCCGGATCATCGGCCCGAACTGCCCGGGTCTGATCACCCCCGGCCAGTCCAACGCCGGCATCATCCCGGGCGACATCACCAAGCCCGGCAAGATCGGTCTCGTGTCCAAGTCCGGCACGCTGACCTACCAGATGATGTACGAGCTGCGCGACATCGGCTTCACCTCCGCCGTCGGCATCGGTGGCGACCCGGTCATCGGCACCACGCACATCGACGCCCTGGAGGCCTTCGAGGCCGACCCGGAGACCGAGCTCATCGTCATGATCGGCGAGATCGGCGGCGACGCCGAGGAGCGTGCGGCGGACTTCATCGCGAAGAACGTCACCAAGCCGGTCGTCGGCTACGTCGCGGGCTTCACCGCCCCCGAGGGCAAGACCATGGGCCACGCCGGCGCCATCGTCTCCGGCTCCTCCGGCACCGCGCAGGCCAAGAAGGAGGCCCTCGAGGCCGCCGGCGTCAAGGTCGGCAAGACGCCGACCGAGACGGCCAAGCTGGCGCGCGAGATCCTGAACGCCGCGAAGTAACGCTTGCCGCTGCCGTACGCACGCGTACGGCCGTACGGGCGTGGCCCGCATCCCCGAGTGGGGTGCGGGCCACGCCCGTTCGTGTTGTCACTCCAGGCTGGGCGCGATCCGCTCGGGCCGGTGGGCCGGGTGCGAGCGGAGCCTTTCGCGCAGCTGCCGGGTCTCGTCGGTGAGCCGCTGGGGGCCGGCGAGCGGGGGGACCCCGGAGACGCTCGCGCCGGGCGCGATGGGGGGCTCGTACTGACGGGGCGCGGTGGCGGTGGTGTAGGCGGTCGCCACGGCGATCACGGCGGTCAGGCCGAGGAACGCGCGGGTCCAGCGGGTGGCCCGGTACTCGGCGGCCATGCGCACGGTGGCGGCCGGGCGGGGTTCCAGCGGGACGGCCGGAGTGACCGCGCCGAGCCGCTCGCGCAGCACCGCGGACTGCCTCTCGGGAGGCGCGGCGGCCAGCTCCGGGACGCGGTCGGCGAGGGCGTCGTGCGCGTGCAGGAGGCGGTTGCCGGCGGTGGGGGTGCTGGCCTCGGTCTCGGCGGCGGTGTCGGGCAGGTCGAGGCCGACGCCGTCGTAGAGCAGGACCGTACGGCGGTGGGCCGGCGGGAGCGCCAGCATGGCGTCCATCAGGATCCGGTCGGCGGGCGCGGCGGGGGCCTTGTCGGGGTGCTTGTGGGCGCGGCGGAACCCGTGCCAGGGGGCGAGGGCGTACTCGTACACGGCCGCGCGCACCCAGCCGACGGGGTCGGGATCCGCGGCCACCTCGGGCCACCGCGCCCAGGCCTGCTGGAAGGCCCGCTCGACGGCCTCCTCGGCGAGCCGGCGGCGGCCGGTGAGCAGGTACGCCTGCCGTGCGAGCGCCGGGGCGGAGTACCGGTACAGCGCGTCGAACACCGCTCCGGGTCCGGGCGGCCCGGGCGCCGGCCCGGCAGTCGCCTCCTCGGCGGTCGCGTCCTCGGCCGGGGCCTGCCCGGCGGCTTCGGCGACCGCCGGTCCGGCCGTGTCGGATCCGTCGGCCGCGGTCGCCTCCTCGGCGGGGACCGGCCCGGCGGCCCCTTCGGCGGGGACCGGCCCGGCCGTCTCGCCGGGCGCGTCCCCGGCCGGGTGCGCCCGGTGCCCGCCGGCCCCGGTCGTGGTCGCTCCGGCGGGCGCCCGTCCGTCCCCGGGACCGGACGGGTGTCCGCCGCCCGGGCCGGACGGGGGCTGCTCGCACCCTTCGGAGGAGGCCGCCGCGCCTTCGGCGGGCGGGTGGTCGGGCGCCGGGGGCTCCGCTTCGGCGGGGGCGCTCCGCCCGAGCCTTGCCCGGCCGGGCGTGCCGATGGCCCGGGCGGTGGCCTTGACGGTGTACCTCGCCTCGTGGCGGGGCACGGCCGTGGGCGGCTTGGCGGCCCGCTTGGCCGCGACCGGCGGCCGGGTCCGCTGCCCGGGCCCGCTCATGCCGAAGGGCCGCAGGCCCCCGGGCAGCCTCACCACGGCCCCGCCCCGCGCCTCCCCTCCGGCGCTCCGGTCGGCCTCGTGGCCCGGGCCCGCGGGCGTCCCGCCGGGGGCCGCTCCGGCGGGGTCCTGCGTTCCGGCGCGGGACATGGCTCCAGGTGCCTGCACCGCCCCGGGAGCGCGGTCCGGGGGCGGGGCGTCCGGCGGGGCCGCCCCGGCAGGTGCCGCCGCCGCATCGGGAGCACCCGACGCGTCGGGGGCCGCGTCCGCGTCCGCGGGTGTCGGGGCCACGGACCCCAGGAGAGCGGCGTAGGCGTCGAGTTTGCGGCCCCGGGGATGGGTGCGGCCCGATTCCCAGGAGCGGACCGTGTTGGCCCGGACGCCCACCGCCGTCGCGATCGCCTCGTACGTCAGGCCCGCCGCCTCGCGCAGGCTGCGGCGTTCCTTGGGTGAGGGGAGCCTCGGCTCCCCGACGCTCTCCGTCATGCCTCGCTCCCCGTGACCTGCCGACAGACCTGGGCGAAAAAGTACATAAAACGTATATTGAGCGACACCACGGACATTCGCCTGTTACCCGCCCATAGCGCGTGTCGTTGGCACCATGGCGGGGTGACCCAAGTGACCGAACGCGGGACCCCGTTGCCGGCGGCTCCCCGGGCCGCCGCCGGGCGGCGCCGTTCGCCGGCCGCCGCCGCCTGCGTACTGGGCGGGGCCGTCGCCGCCGGGCTCGGGCTCGGCTTCCTCGCCGTGCTCGTCATCGTGCTCTGGATCAGCTCCCCCTACCCCGACAGCGGCCCCGGCGGCGCCCTGCACCTGGCCGCCGGGCTCTGGCTGCTCGCCCACGGGACCGAGCTCGTCCGGTACGACACCCTCTCCGGGGTGCCGGCCCCCGTCGGCGTGACCCCGCTGCTGCTCGTCGCGCTGCCCGCCCTGCTCATGCGCCGGGCGGCGCGGCTCGGCAGCGCCTCGGGGGAGGATGGGGACGGGGATGAAGTGCTGCCCGCTTCCGCCGTCTTTTCGGCCGTGACCTGCGGATATCTCTCGGTCGGCTCCCTGGCGACCATCTACGCCGCCGCCGGGCCGATGCCCGCCGACCCCCTCAGCGCCGCCTGGCACGTACCGCTCGTCGCCGTGTTCGCCGCCGCCGGCGGCGTCTGGGCGGCCAAGGGGCGCCCCGTCGGGCCGCTGCCGCACTGGGTTCCGGGGGCCGTGCGCCGGGCCGCCGCCCGCCCCCGCTACCCCCTCGCGCTGCGTGCCGGAGCCGCCGGGGCCCTCGTGCTGCTGGGCGGCGGCGCGCTGCTCGTCGGGGCCTCGCTCGCCTGGCACGCCGCCGAGGTCCAGGCGTCCTTCCTGGCGCTGACGGAGGTCTGGTCGGGCCGCTTCGCGGTCCTGCTCCTGTCCCTCGCGCTGCTCCCGAACGCCATGGTCTGGGGCGCCGCGTACTCCCTCGGCCCCGGCTTCGCCCTCGGCGCCGGCGCGACCGCGACCCCGCTCGGCTTCGCCGGCTCGCCCGCGCTCCCGAGGTTCCCGCTGCTGGCGGCGCTGCCCCCGGAGGGCCCCGGAACGCTGCTGACCTGTGCGACCACCGGGGTGCCGCTGCTGGCCGGGCTGGCGGTCGGGTGGTTCGCCGTACGCCGGGCGCGTGAAGTCTCCTACAAGGAAACCGCCCTGACGGCGGCTCTGGGCGCCCTGGTGTGCGCGCTGCTGCTGGCCGGGCTCGCGGCGGTCTCCTCGGGGCCGCTCGGCTCACGGGGGCTGGCGAGCTTCGGGCCGGTGTGGTGGGCGGTCGGCGCCGCGGCCTTCGCCTGGACCCTGCTCCCGGCGGTGCCGGTCGCGGTGGCGGTGCACTCCTGGCGGACCCGGCCCGCCCGGCAGGCGGAGGCCCTCGCGTCGGACGCGGACGACGACTGGCACGACAGCGGCGTACGGGAACTGCGCTGGGAGGCCCTGCGCCGGGCGGCGGGCGCCCTCGTACCGGACCTGACCCAGGATCCGCCCCGGGCCCAGGCTCCGGCCTCTGCCGAACCGGTCCCGGCCTCTGCCGAACCGGTCCCGGTCACCGCACCCAAACCGCCCCGCCGGCTCACCGTCGTGACAGGGGTTCACCTGGACCTGACGCCGGTTCCGGCCCCGACGGCCCAGACCGTCCCGACGGCCCAGACCGCCCCGGAAACCCCGACGGCCCCGGCGGACGCGCCGCCCCGGCCCCTCGTCGCGCCCGTGGCCGGCGCCCGCGTACTGACCCGCCGCAAGCCGCAGGACTGAACCGGCGCCGCCGGGCCTACTGCTGCACCTTCAGGATCTTGCCCAGCACGTTGTCCGGCAGCAGGTTGTTGCACTGCAGCTCCGCCGACTTCGTGAGGGCGTCCTCGCGGCAGACGTAGAAGTCCTTGTAGGCCAGCTGCAGGCCGTACGAGCTCAGCGCCAGCAGGATCGCCAGCGAGGCCGTGACCAGCCCGCCGATCGCCGCCGTCCGCTGCGGGCGCGCCGCCGGCCCGAGTGCGGCCAGGCCCCCCTGAGGAGCGGGGTCGGGAGCGGGCGCACGGCCCGTCAGGGCGTCCACGGCGGACGCCTGCGCCGGCGCCGCGGGCTTCCCGCGCAGCCCGCTGATCCCCCAGTACATGGCGAGCGCACCGAGCAGCAGCCCCACCGACGGGATCCCGAAGATCCCGAAGAAGAAGCCCCACATGCCGGCCAGCAGCGCGTACCGGGCCCGCCGCTGGACCGGGTCCGTCGGGTCCCAGCGCACCGGCCCGCCGGTGCCGGATCCGGGGTCCTGGCCCGGGCGGCCGTCACCGCCGCCGTCGCCGTCGCCGTTGCCGCGCGGCTGCCACGGCTGGTCGGGCCGGCCTTCCGGGGGAGCCGCGAAGGGGTTGTCGTCGGTGGAGGAGTCGGGCTGGCGGCGATCCGGCATCGAGTGCGTTACTTCCCCTGTGTCGTGGACGTCCTGGGACGCCGTGGGCCTCGTGAGCGGCGTGCGTCGAAGGGCTGTTGACGTGTGGCGCGGTGCTGGGCACCGCGCCGTATGCGGCTTGTATGCCAGACGCTACCTCTCGCCCGTCCCCCCGTCCCTCGGGGGCGGTGCGGTGTGCCGGTATCGTTGCAGGCGGTCGGCGGCTTCGTAGGGTCACCCGTATTCAGGGGCACCCCGCTTTCGTCTGATCACACAAGATGTACGCCCGGTGCGTGACACCACGTGACGTGCGTATGGACGCATTCCCGCAGAAAGGGCCTCCCATGGCCGCCTCCCGCCTGGTCGTGCTGGTCTCCGGTTCCGGCACCAACCTCCAGGCCCTGCTCGACGCCATCGACGCCCATCCCGGCGGAGCCGAGGGCTTCGGCGCCGAAGTCGTCGCCGTGGGGGCCGACCGCGAGGGCATCGCCGGTCTGGAGCGGGCCGAGAAGGCAGGGATCCCCACCTTCGTGTGCCCGGTCAAGGCGTACGCGACCCGCGAGGAGTGGGACTCCGCACTCACCGAGGCGACCGCCGCCCACGCGCCGGACCTCGTCGTGTCCGCCGGGTTCATGAAGATCGTGGGCGCCTCGTTCATCGGCCGCTTCGGCGGCCGCTTCGTCAACACGCACCCCGCCCTCCTCCCGGCCTTCCCGGGAGCCCACGGCGTACGGGACGCCCTCGCCTACGGCGCGAAGGTCACCGGCTGCACGGTCCACTTCGTGGACGCCGGCGTGGACACCGGTCCGATCATCGCCCAGGGTGTGGTCGAGGTCCGGGACGGGGACGACGAAGCCGCTCTGCACGAGCGCATCAAGGAAGTCGAGCGCCAGCTGCTCGTCGACGTCGTGGGGCGCCTGGCCCGGCACGGCTACCGCATTGAGGGACGAAAGGTAACAATCCAGTGACCGCCGTAGAGAGCAGCACCACCTCGTCGAGCTCGTCGAAGCGACCGATCCGGCGCGCGCTCGTCAGTGTCTACGACAAGACGGGACTGGAGGAGCTGGCCCGCGGCCTGCACGGGGCGGGCGTCGCGCTCGTCTCCACCGGCTCCACCGCCTCCAGGATCGCCGCGGCGGGCGTGCCCGTCACCAAGGTCGAGGAGCTCACCGGCTTCCCCGAGTGCCTGGACGGCCGGGTCAAGACCCTGCACCCGCGCGTGCACGCCGGCATTCTCGCCGACCTGCGCCTGGAGGACCACAAGAACCAGCTCGCCGAGCTCGGCATCGAGCCCTTCGACCTGGTGATCGTCAACCTGTACCCGTTCCGGGAGACCGTCGCCTCCGGCGCCACCCCCGACGAGTGCGTCGAGCAGATCGACATCGGCGGCCCGTCGATGGTCCGCGCCGCCGCCAAGAACCACCCCTCGGTCGCCGTCGTCACCAGCCCCGCCCGGTACGCCGACGTCCTCGCCGCGGCCCAGGGCGGCGGCTTCGACCTCACCGCGCGCAAGCGGCTGGCCGCCGAGGCCTTCCAGCACACCGCCGCCTACGACGTCGCCGTGGCCTCCTGGTTCACGAATGCGTACGCCCCGGAGCCGGAGGCCGTGCTCCCCGAGTTCCTGGCCAGCGCCTGGGACCGCAAGTCCACCCTCCGCTACGGCGAGAACCCGCACCAGGCCGCCGCCCTCTACACCGACGGCCAGCCGGGCGGGCTCGCCAACGCCGAGCAGCTGCACGGCAAGGAGATGTCCTTCAACAACTACGTGGACACCGAGGCCGCCCGCCGAGCCGCGTACGACCACGACGAGCCCTGCGTCGCGATCATCAAGCACGCCAACCCGTGCGGCATCGCCGTCGGCGCGGACGTCGCCGCCGCGCACCGCAAGGCGCACGCCTGCGACCCGCTGTCGGCCTTCGGCGGCGTCATCGCCGTCAACCGCCCGGTGACCGTCGAGCTCGCCGAGCAGGTCGCGGAGATCTTCACCGAGGTCATCGCCGCCCCCTCGTACGAGGACGGCGCGGTCGAGATCCTGGCCAAGAAGAAGAACATCCGCGTCCTGAAGGTCGACGGCACCCCGCACCAGCCGGGTGACCTGAAGCCGATCTCCGGCGGCGCGCTGCTCCAGCAGAGCGACCTGTTCCAGGCCGAGGGCGACGACCCGAAGAACTGGACCCTCGCCACCGGCGAGGCCCTCTCCGCGGAGGAGCTCGCCGAGCTCGCCTTCGCGTGGAAGGCCTGCCGGGCCGTCAAGTCCAACGCGATCCTGCTCGCCAAGGACGGCGCCTCGGTGGGCGTCGGCATGGGCCAGGTCAACCGCGTGGACTCGGCGAAGCTGGCCGTCGAGCGGGCGGGCGCCGAGCGCGCGCAGGGCTCGTACGCCGCCTCCGACGCCTTCTTCCCGTTCCCGGACGGGCTGGAGATCCTGACCGCCGCCAGCATCAAGGCCGTGGTCCAGCCGGGCGGTTCGGTCCGTGACGAGCAGGTCGTCGAGGCCGCGAAGGCGGCCGGCGTGACCATGTACTTCACCGGGACGCGGCACTTCTTCCACTGAGTCCGGCCCCCGCACACGGCGAAGGCCGCCACCCACCGAGGGTGGCGGCCTTCGCCGCATCTGCGAGGACCGTACGGGGATCAGTAGCGCGGCCGGTTGAACCAGGCCACCGAGTCCTTGTTCACCGCGGCGACCAGGATGACCACGCCGATGGCGAGGCCGATCACGCCGCCCGCCAGTGCGGGGCCCGTGCCGTTGCTGCCGGTGTTCGCGAAGTTGGCGAGGCTGCTGAGCAGGAAGAGCACGGAGTACACGATCGTCGTGATCCGCGTGGCGTTGCCGCCCTTGCCGAACTTCACGCCGAGGACGATCGCCCATACGGCGAACGCGATGGCGATGACGGCGATCAGGGCGATCACACCGGCGGCCACCTGGCCCGAGTTGCTGCTGCCGTAGCTGCTGCCGGAGTCGGCGCTGGAGATGAAGGCCGCCCCGAGCAGGGCGAACGCGCCGACGATCAGCTGGATGGCCGCGATGATGAAGAGGAGCACGCGCGCGGTCTTCAGCACACCCGGCATCTGCATGGGCATGCCCGGGTAGCCGCCGGGGCCGGCCGGGTACGCCTGGTTCGGGTATCCGTAGCCGGGCTGGCCCTGCGGGGCCTGCTGCGGGTAGGCGTAGCCGCCCTGCGGCGGGACGCCCTGCGGGGCCTGGTTCGGGTAGCCGTAGCCGGGCTGGCCCTGCGGGGCCGGCGGCTGTTGCTGCCCGTACGGGTTGTTCGGGTCGCCGAAGCTCATCTTGGGGTGTTCCTCCGTGGAAGTGCGGGGACGCACGGCACGCACGGAGGAATCACTGCTGTGTGCGGTACGCCCCCCGGCACTGCCCGCGGCACTCTTTACGCCATCGTGGTCCGCCCGGGCGGGAGTTGTCCAGCGACGGCGCGCCGGGCCGGTCACTTGTTGTGCAAGTGCAATGAACGGGTCAAGTCCGCCGCGGAGCCACCGCCCGGGCCCGGGAATGGGCGCCCGGCCGGGCCCGCGACTGGAAGCGAAGCCGGTCCATCCGGGAGGATGGGGCCATGACCGCCCAGATTCTCGATGGCAAGGCCACCGCCGCCGCGATCAAGTCCGAACTGACCGCCCGCGTGGCGGCGCTCAAGGCCCGGGGCATCACCCCCGGCCTCGGCACCCTGCTGGTCGGCGACGACCCGGGCAGCCGCTGGTACGTCAACGGCAAGCACAAGGACTGCGCCGAGGTCGGCATCGCCTCCATCCAGCGCGAACTGCCCGAGACGGCCTCCCAGGAGGACATCGAGGCGGTCGTACGGGAACTCAACGCGAACCCGGAGTGCACCGGCTACATCGTCCAACTCCCGCTCCCCAGGGGCATCGACACCAACCGGGTCCTGGAGCTGATGGACCCGGCGAAGGACGCCGACGGCCTGCACCCGATGTCCCTCGGGCGGCTGGTGCTGAACGAGCCGGGCCCGCTGCCCTGCACCCCGTACGGGATCGTGCAGCTGCTGCGCCACCACGGCATCGAGATCAACGGCGCGCACGTGGTGCTCCTCGGCCGCGGCATCACCGTCGGGCGCTCGATGGGCCTGCTGCTGACCCGCAAGTCGGAGAACGCCACCGTCACCCTGTGCCACACCGGCACCCGCGACCTGGCGGCCCAGCTGCGCCAGGCGGACATCATCGTGGCGGCCGCGGGCGTCCCGCACCTGGTCAAACCCGAGGACGTGAAGCCCGGCGCGGCCGTGCTGGACGTGGGCGTCAGCCGCGACGAGAACGGCAAGATCGTCGGCGACGTGCACCCGGGCGTCGCCGAGGTGGCCGGATGGATCTCCCCGAACCCGGGCGGTGTCGGCCCGATGACGCGGGCGCAGCTGCTCGTGAACGTCGTCGAGGCGGCGGAACGGACGTCGACCAGTGCGGGCTGAGCACGAAGCGGAAGCGACCGGCGCGGAGTCCGGCCCCGGCGCCGAGCCCGCGGGTGCCGGAGCCGCCCCCGACGCCGCCAAGTCGCGCCGCTTCCCCTCCATCACCAAGGACACCGCCCGCCCCGAGGGCCACGGCCGTGCCGCGCCAGGTGACGCCCTCGCGGCCCGCCAGTGGCCGATGCTCAGCGTGCTCGGGGCCACCGCGGTCGGACTGCTCCTGACCGCGCTGAACCACCCCCGCGCCGGTGTCCTGGTGATCGGCGTGGCCCTGATCGCGGCCTCCGTGCTGCGGCGCGCACTGCCGCAGGTGGGGATGCTCGCGGTGCGCTCCCGGTTCACCGACATGGTCACCTACGGGCTGCTGGGCGTGGCCATCACGCTGCTCGCGCTGGTGATGGAGCCCAAGCCGTTGCTGGACGTCCCGTTCCTGGAGGACGCGGTCCGCTTCACGGTCCGCTGAGCCCGGCCGCCGCCGGGGTGCCCGACGGGGCCGGCGTGTCCGGCGGGGCCGGCGCAGCTGACGTACTCGCACCCGCTCGTACACCCGTCCGGCGGTGTCCTGCGGTCGAAAAGAGGGGGGAAATCCCCCTCCGCGCCTTCGAACTCCCGGTCCGTGTGCCCTGCACCACACGGACCGGGGGATTGGGCCGCCGGAAGGTCGGATAGCCTGACGCCGGATGTCTCTTCACGTCAAGATTCGCAGGGGAGCGGCGTCCGCCAGCACATGGGGCAGCGACGCCCCACCGCCAGCTGTCTAACGGAGAAGGCCATGACCCGCACTCCCGTGAATGTCACCGTCACCGGCGCCGCCGGCCAGATCGGCTACGCGCTGCTCTTCCGCATCGCGTCCGGTCACCTGCTCGGCGCGGACGTGCCGGTCAAGCTCCGCCTCCTGGAGATCCCCCAGGGGATGAAGGCCGCCGAGGGCACCGCCATGGAGCTCGACGACTGCGCCTTCCCGCTGCTCAAGGGCATCGACATCTTCGACGACCCGAACGCGGGCTTCGAGGGTGCGAACGTCGCCCTGCTCGTGGGCGCCCGCCCGCGCACCAAGGGCATGGAGCGCGGCGACCTGCTCTCCGCCAACGGCGGCATCTTCAAGCCGCAGGGCAAGGCCATCAACGACCACGCCGCGGACGACATCAAGGTCCTCGTCGTCGGCAACCCGGCCAACACCAACGCGCTCATCGCGCAGGCCGCGGCCCCGGACGTACCGGCCGAGCGCTTCACCGCGATGACCCGCCTCGACCACAACCGCGCGATCTCGCAGCTGGCCGCCAAGACCGGCGCCGCCGTCTCCGACATCAAGCGCCTCACCATCTGGGGCAACCACTCGGCGACCCAGTACCCGGACATCTTCCACGCGGAGATCGCTGGCAAGAACGCCGCCGAGGTCGTCAGCGACGAGCTGTGGCTCGCCGACACCTTCATCCCGACCGTCGCCAAGCGCGGCGCCGCGATCATCGAGGCCCGTGGCGCGTCCTCGGCCGCCTCGGCCGCGAACGCCGCCATCGACCACGTCCACACGTGGGTCAACGGCACCGCCGCGGGCGACTGGACCTCCATGGGCATCCCGTCGGACGGCTCCTACGGCGTCCCGGAGGGCATCATCTCCTCCTTCCCCGTCACCACCAAGGACGGCAAGTACGAGATCGTCCAGGGCCTGGACATCAACGAGTTCTCCCGTGCGCGCATCGACGCGTCCGTGGCGGAGCTCGTCGAGGAGCGCGACGCGGTCCGCGAGCTCGGCCTGATCTGACCGGCCGCACGGGACCCGGCCGGCCCTGCGAAGGGCCCGGCCGGCCCGGCCGGACCCGATCCCGCGACACCTGAAAGGCCCCGGCGTGCACGCCGGGGCCTTTTGGCGTGAAGCACCCTGTTTACGCGCACCCCGCGCGCCGTACGGTTGCCCTCCTCCCGAGCGAGGAGAACGCGTGAGTGGCACACCCGACGGCAGGGCCCCCGTGGACCCGACCGCGACAGAGGCGGGACGCCTGCTGTGCGCCGGCACCTACCTCGACCCCGCCTACCGCGACCGGGTGATCGAGGAGCTCTACGTCCACGAGGAACGGTTCCCCGCGCCCTCCTACGGCTTCGACGCCTCCCGCGTCCTCGCCCACGCCCTGCGCGCCCTGCGCACCGAGGTGGCCTGGTCGGCGGGGATCGTCGCGGTGTGGGCGCTCGGCCTCCTCCTCACCCGCGCGTTCTTCCTCTTCCTGCTCGTCCCGGCGCTGCTCCTGAGCGGTGCCGGCCACCTCAAGAAGCGCCGCGAGCGGACCGGCCGCGGCATCCGGTTCTTCGAGTGGATCCTGCGCGCCTGCGCCGTCTTCCTCCTCGGCCGGATCCTGTGGGGCGTGCTCCGGGGCTTCTTCACGGACGAGATCAGCGGCTTCGCGTACGAGTTGGGCGGCAGGGGGAACCCCGACCTGAGCTTCCTCGGCGACTACGTGGGGTACCTCTTCGAGCACGACCCGCCCGGCATCCTCATGCTGCTGCCCAGGCTCGGCCAGTACTACGGGGAGGTCTACTCGTGGACGGTCGTCCTGATCGCCGTGCTGGTCACGGTGCTCGTCTACTTCCAGCGCGGGCACTTCGCGCAGACCATCAATTCCAAGCTCAGCCGTGAGCACTACGCGGACTGGGAGGCCGACCCGGTCGGGGGCCCGCGCTTCCACCGGGCCCAGGACCGGATCCTGCGCCTGCAGCACGCGCAGGTGGTCCTGTACGACGTCGACAACCCGTTCTGCGGGGCGGGCCAGGCCCGGCTGCCGTGGCAGCTGACGGTGGAGCTGCGCCCGCGGGCCGGAGCGGGGGCCCGCCGCCTCGACAACGCGGGCATCATCGAGCGGATCCGGCCCAGGCTGGAGGCCCTGCGCGTGCCCTCGCCGGGCGGCTCCGAGGGCGCGGAGGCGAGCGTCCTGGACCGGCTGCGCGAGCTGGTCATCGACGAGTGCGTGTTCCTTCCGGCCGCGGGACTGCCCGACGTGGACGCGGTCGACGTGTCGCAGGAGGCGTTCGCCGAACACCGCGCCGCCGCGGTCGAGGAAGGCGGCGAGCGGCGCCGGCACTTCCTGCGCGTCCGGATCGGCGGCTGGGACGAGAACCTCGTCATCACCGTGTTCATCCGCGTCCACACGCAGGGCGGCATGCTCATGCTGGAGGTCGCGCCGCACGTGCTGCTGCCGGTGCGGCCCGATTTCCAGCGGGCCGACGACATCGCCCGGCGCCACCGCCGCAACACCCCCCTCGCCAAGGTGCTGCTGGCCCTCAGCAACGCCCCCGGCTCGCTCGGCGTGGCCCTCGCCACCCTGGTCGGGGCCTGCCGGGTCCCGTGGCGGCTGGTGACCGCCGGGCACGGCGTCGCGTACGCGGCGGGACCGGCCGCGTCCGTACGCGAACTCGCCTCGCAGGGCGATCTGTCGCTGTTCCAGCTGATGGACATGGACCGGTACGTGAAGACGATCCAGGAGCGCATCGTGGGCGGCGTGACGCAGGCGCTGCACGACGCGGGCTGGCACACCGAGGAGTTCGCGGAGCGCGCGGTCAACGTCGCGGAGGGCGGGGTGTTCATCCAGTCGGTGAGCAACAGCGCCTTCGGCATCAACGGAGTGAGCCACAACAGCACGGTGAACCAGGGCAAGGACGGCACGGACCGCAAGGACGGGCGCGTGCGCGCGGGGAAGGAGAGCAGAAGTGGCCAATAGCGAAGGCGCCGGGCCGCCCTCGGTGCGGATCGGCGACGTACGCGGCAGCGCCTTCAGCATCGGCGGCACGGACGTCAGCAACAGCACGGTCAACCACGGCGGTACGAGGGCGGACTCCGGCGGCGCCGGGCCGACCGCCCAGGAGCTGCTGGAGGCCGTACGGGACCTCCGCGCGGCCCTCGTACGCCTGCCACGCAGCGACGGGAGGACCGCTCTCGACGCCGAACTGGACGCGGCGGCAGAGGAGTTGGAGGCGACGGGCGAGGAGGTGCGGCCGGGCCTGCCCGCCCGGCTGCGCGGGGCGCTGGAACGGTGGGCCCCGCTGGTGGACTCGGTGAGCGCGGCCACCGCGCTGGCCGCCCTGCTGACCTCGTTCGGGGGGTGATCAGTGGCCCAGGGGAGCGGCCCCGTCCGCTGGAACCCGCGCACGCAGCAGTGGGAGGGCCCGGAAGGCCCGCAGCGGCGCGGGCGAGGACGTCCGGAGCCCGCCCCGCTTGGGGCGGAGCCGGGGCCCGGGGGGCCGGGGCTCCCGCCGATGCCGGCCTACCCGCCGGGCACCGAGCCGCCGGGCACCGAGCCGCGCAGCCCGTGGGCCGCTCCGGAGGACGGGGAGCCCGGGGACACCCCGCCCGCGCGGCGCACGGCGCGCCGGTGGCGGCTGCGGCTGGGCATCGCCGTCGGCGTGGCGGCGGTCATCGGCGGGGCCGTGCTGGCGGCCCCGTACCTCGGGGCGGACCCGGCGGCCCTGCCCGACGGGTACAAGGTGCTGCGCAGTGCCGGGGCGGGCTTCCAGGTCGCGGTCCCGGACGACTGGCAGCTCAGCACCTCCGAGAGCGGGACCGCGGCCGGCACCGTGTTCCGGCCCGAGCAGGGCCGGGACAGCCTGCTCCAGGTCCTCCCGGTCAGCGGTGGCCCCGACAACCCGTGCGAGGTCCTGATCGAGAGCACCAAGGAGCTGAGCACCCGGGACGGCTACCGGCGGATCTCCCTCGAAGCGAAGGACACCACCGGCTGCGAGCTCGTGTACGAGATCCCCGACGGGGACGGCGGGACCGCGTACGCCATCGGGCGGCTGATCGTCGCGTCCGGCGGCAGCCGCTGGGTGCTCATGGGCTTCGGCCCGGCCGCCGACACCACGGCCGTCCGCGCGAGGATGGCGGCGGCCCTGGGCTCGTTCCGGCCTGGCTGAGGCCGGGGCGGGGCCGGGCCGGAACGGGAGCGACCGCCGGTCCGGCCGTCCGTTACTTGAACATGCCCGGGGTGTAGTGGCCCGGGACCATGCGCGTGGTGACCGCGAAGCGGTTCCAGACGTTGATCGTCGAGATCACGGCGATCAGGTGGGCGAGCTCCTTCTCCTCGAAGTGCTTCGCGGCCTTCTCGTACACCTCGTCGGGAACGAATCCCTCGGTCAGGACGGTCACGGCCTCGGTCAGTTCGAGCGCGGCGACTTCCTTCTCGGTGTAGAAGTGGCGCGACTCCTCCAGGGCGGTCAGCTGCACGATCCGCTCGACGCTCTCGCCGCCGGCGATGGCGTCCTTGGTGTGCATGTCCAGGCAGAACGCGCAGTGGTTGAGCTGCGAGGCGCGGATCTTGACCAGTTCGATCAGGGCCGGGTCCAGGCCCTTCCTCGCGGCCATCTCCAGGCTCACGATCGCCTTGTAGACCTCGGGCGCGTGCTTGGCCCAGCCCATGCGGGGGGTGTGCTCGGGTGCGTGTGCGGTGGTGTCTTCGTACGTGGTGGTCATGTGTCCACTTTAAGAAGCAGGCGGCCCGCCCGTATGGTCCATATCCATGACGGATTCATGGGCCACTTTCGATGCCGAGGCGGATGGCACGGGCGGCGGCGCCGGTTCCGATTTCGGTGCTGACCTGCATCTGGACCTTTCCGCCGGGCGCGGCCTGCGCGCCGGTCTCGTCGAAGCGCTGCGCGAGGCCGCGCGCAGTGGGCGGCTGGCGCCCGGGACCCGGCTGCCGTCCTCGCGCTCCTTCGCCGCGGACCTCGGGATCGCGCGGAACACGGTCGCGGAGGCGTACGCCGAGCTCGTCGCCGAGGGCTGGCTGACGGCCCGCCAGGGCTCGGGCACCCGGGTCGCGGAACGCGCCCGGCCGCTTCGGCCCGCGGGGTCCGCCCGCGTCCGGCACCCCTCGCCCAAGCGGCACTCGTACAGCCTGGTGCCGGGCACCCCGGACCTGGGCGCCTTCCCGCGCGCCGCCTGGCTGACGGCGGCCCGGCGGGCGCTGACGGACGCGCCGAACGACGCCTTCGGGTACCAGGTCGACGCGCGCGGCCGGGTGGAGCTGCGGGAGGCGCTCGCCGGGTACCTGGCGCGGGCGCGCGGCGTGTACGCGGACCCGGAGCGGATCGTGCTGTGCGCGGGGTTCGCGCACGCGCTGATGCTGCTGGCGGGGGTGTTGCGGGCGCGCCGGGTCCGGGACGTGGCGGTGGAGGGGTACGGCCTCTACATGCACCGGGAGACGCTGACGCGCGCGGGGCTGCGGACGCGGCCGCTCGCCGTCGACGACGCGGGGGCGCGGACGCCGGACCTGTCCGGGCCGGTGGGCGCGGGCGCCGGGGCGGTGCTGCTGACCCCCGCGCACCAGTTCCCCACCGGGGCGGCGCTGACCCCGGCCCGCCGGGCGGCGGCGGTCGACTGGGCCCGGAGCACGGGCGGGATCATCGTGGAGGACGACTACGACGGGGAGTTCCGCTACGACGGCCAGTCGGTGGGCGCGCTGCAGGGTCTGGACCCGGACCGGGTGGTCTACCTCGGCACGGCGAGCAAGTCGCTCGCTCCGGGGCTGCGGATGGGGTGGATGGTGGTGCCGCCGGGGCTGCTGGACGAGGTCGTCGCGGCGAAGGGGCGGACCGACTGGACGTCGAGCGCGGTGGACCAGCTGACGCTGGCGGAGTTCATCCGGTCCGGGGCGTACGACCGGCACGTGCGCGGCATGCGGCTGCGGTACCGGCGGCGCCGGGACGAGCTGGTCGAGGCCGTCTCCGGCCGGGTGGCGGTGTCGGGCATCGCGGCCGGCCTGCACGCGGTGCTCGACCTCCCGGCGGGCACCGAGGCCGCGGCCCTGCGGTCCGCGGCCTGGCAGGACCTGGCGGTGGTGCCGCTGTCCTTCTTCGCCCACCCGGACGCGGAACTCCCGCGGCGGGAGGCCCTGGTGGTCGGCTACGGCACCCCGCCGACGAGCGCCTGGTCGGCGACGCTGACGGCCTTGCTGGCCGCCCTGCCCTAAGGGCTGCCCCGTAATCCCCGGCGGGCGCGCGGCGCCAGCTACGGCACCTCGCCGCGTGGTCGGGATCGCCCGAATACGCCCCGTACGAGGACGGCCCTCCGCCTTGCGATGCACCGCATCTGACGCCGCGCGCTGACCCACCGCGGATTACGGGACAGCCCTGAGGGGGCGTCGTCACAGTGGCGTCGGCCGCCCGAAGGGCGGGGTCGACGGCGTCCCGTGCGTGCGATCGCAAGGCGGAGGAGGGAATCGACGCGGTGGGGGCACCTCCCAGCGGTAGCGGGGGGAGGGACTTCGACGACACGACCCAGGGGGTGCCCGGCGGATCGAGGCCGCAGCCCTCGCCGGTTCGGGCCGCCAGCGGTACGCGGCGGCTCAGGCCCCGGCGGGGTCCGGGTCGCCGGGTCGCGGTGCCGCCGGCGGTTCGCCGAAGCGGGCCAGGGCCAGGGCTCCGGCCACCGCCACCGCGAAGCCGAGGACCGCCAGCCAGGTCAGGCCCTCACGGGTGCTGTCGCCGAGCCAGGCCACGCCCACCGCCGCCGGGCCGATCGTCTCGCCGAGCACCATGCCCGCCGTGGCCACCGTCACCGAGCCGCGCTGGAGCGCCGAGGTGAGCAGCAGGAACCCGGCGCCGCCGCCCAGCAGCAGTGCGTACAGCGCCGGGTTCGCGAGCGTCGCGAGCGAGACGTCGTCGATGAGGCGGACCGCCACCTCCACCACCCCGAAGCCCGTCCCCGACGCGAGGCCGAGGACCAGCGCGCGCGAGCGGTCCGGGAGCCCGCCCGCGACCGCCCCCACCAGCAGCACCAGCCCCGCCACCCCCAGAAGCCCCAGCTTCAGCGCGAACGACCCCGTCCCCGAGCCCTCCTCGCCCGACGACAGCGCCAGCATCGCCAGTCCCGCGCACACCGTCCCCACCGCGCCCCACTCGGCCCCGCTGAGCGGTACGTGCAGCAACCGCGCCGAGACCACGGCCGTCACCGCGAGGCTCGCCGCCAGCGCCGCCCCCACCGTGTAGATCGGGATGTTCCGCAGCGCCACGATCTGGAGGACGAAACCGGCCGCGTCCAGCCCCAGGCCCACCACGTACCGCCACTGCCGGGCCGCCCGCAGCAGCAGCGCCGCGTCCACGCCGGACCCGGTCCCCGGCTCCGCCGCCCGCGCGGCCATCGCCTGCAGTACCGAGGCCGTACCGAAACAGACCGCCGCACCGAGCGCGCAAACCATCCCAAGGAGCACGAAATGACTCTAGATCATGGAGGTCGTGAGGGGGTTTCGGCGGCCGGATTCCATCGGTTCACCGCCCCGTTCTAGTCTGTCCGCCATGGATGACAGCAGTACGGGCAGCAGAACAGGCGACAACACCACCACCCGACGACGCATGCGCTCCGGCGGCGTCGCCCTCGGAGGCATGGGCCTGCTCGCCGCCGCCCTCGTGGCGTGCGGCAGCAGCAACGAGCCCGACAAGCGCTGTGCGGACCGCGTCACCCTGGAGAAGCTGAACACCAAGGAGTGCAAGAGCGGCGGCCGCGGCTCGTATTACTACGGCGGATCCGTCGCGAGCAACAACCGCATCAGCGGCGGCAGCTTCGACAAGTCCGCCGTCACCCGCGGCGGCATCGGCGGCAGCCACAAGAGCTCCTCGGGCGGCTGATCCAGCGTGCAGCGCCACACCATCGAGCCGCGCCCCGACTGGCAGAAGACGGTCGAGGAGCAGGGGCTGATCTACCCCCTCACCCGCTACCCCGACGATTCCCTGCGGCCCTACTGGGACGAGAGCGCGTACTACTCCTTCTCCCTCCCCGAGGTGGAGGCGCTGGAGAACGTCGTGGAGGAGCTGCACGCCATGTGCCTGGCCGCGGCCGCGCACATCGTCGAGCACGACCGCTTCGCCGACCTCGGCATCACCGACCCGAAGCTGGCCGCCCTCATCGCCGAGTCCTGGCGCCGGCGCGCCGAACAGCCCTCCCTCTACGGCCGGTTCGACCTTCGCTACGACGGCACCGGCAGCCCGGCCAAGATGCTGGAGTACAACGCCGACACCCCCACCTCCCTCGTGGAGGCCGCCAGTCCGCAGTGGTTCTGGATGGAGGAGCGCTTCCCCGGCGCCGACCAGTGGAACTCCCTCCACGAGCGGCTCGTCGAAGCCTGGCGCCGGCAGGCGGAACTGCTGCCGCCCGGCCCGGTGCACTTCGCGCACTCCGAGACGGACGAGCTCGGCGAGGACCTGATGACGGTCGCCTACCTCCAGGAGACCGCCGAGCAGGCGGGCCTGGAGACCGAGGAGCTGTCCGTCGAACAGATCGGCTGGGACAGCCTGTCGGGCCGGTTCGTCGACCGGAAGCTCGGCTTCATCCGCAGCTGCTTCAAGCTCTACCCGTGGGAGTGGCTGGTCACCGACGCCTTCGGCCCGCAGGTCCTCGGCACGTACGACCACGGCGGCGGCTCCGGGACCACCACCTGGATCGAGCCGCTGTGGAAGATGCTGCTCTCCAACAAGGCGCTGCTGGCGATCTTGTGGGAGCTCTTCCCGGAGCACCCGAACCTGCTGCCCGCCTACCTCGACGGCCCGCGCGAGCTCGCGCGGACCACCGGGTACGCGGCGAAGCCGCTGCTGGGCCGCGAGGGCGCCGGGGTCACCCTGCACCCGGCCGGAGGCGACGAGCCGTTCACACCGGCCGAGGGGGAGACGTACGTCTTCCAGGGCCTGGCCCCCCTCCCCGATTTCGACGGCAACCGCGTGGTGCTCGGCGCCTGGGTCGTCGAGGAGGAGGCGGCGGGCCTGGGCATCCGCGAATCGGCGGGCCCGGTCACGGACGAGTACGCCCGCTTCCTGCCGCACGTCATCCTCTAGAGGGTGTCCCGCCGCTCATGCCGGGCCCGCGGCCAGCACCTCGCGCAGCTGGTCCAGGCCCCAGTCCAGGTCCTCCTTGCCGATCACCAGCGGCGGCGCGATCCGGATCGTCGACCCGTGCGTGTCCTTGACCAGCACGCCCCGCTGCATCAGCGCCTCGGAGATCTCCCGGCCCGTGCCGTGCGCCGGGTCGATGTCGACGCCCGCCCACAGCCCCCGCCCGCGCACGGCGGTCACGGCGCCCCCGCCGACCAGCAGGTTCAGTTCCCGGTGCAGGTGGTCGCCGAGCTCGGCGGCGTGCTGCTGGTGCTCGCCGGAGCGCAGCATCGCGATCACCTCCAGGGCGACCGCGCAGGCCAGCGGGTTGCCGCCGAAGGTGGAGCCGTGCTCGCCGGGCCGGAACACCCCGAGCACGTCCCGGTCGGCGACGACGGCCGAGACCGGGACCACGCCGCCGCCCAGCGCCTTGCCGAGGATGTACACGTCCGGTACGACGTCCTCGTGCTCGCACGCGAAGGTCTTCCCGGTCCGGCCCAGCCCCGACTGGATCTCGTCCGCCATGAACAGGACGTTCCGCTCGCGCGTGAGCTCCCGTACGCCCTGCAGGTAGCCGGCCGGCGGCACGAGCACCCCGGCCTCGCCCTGGATCGGCTCCAGCAGCACGGCCACGGTGTTCGCCGTGACGGCCGCCGCCAGCGCGGTGAGGTCCCCGTACGGGACGATCTCGAACCCGGGGGTGTAGGGCCCGTAGTGGTCGCGCGCCTCGTGGTCCGTCGAGAAGCTCACGATGGTCGTCGTGCGGCCGTGGAAGTTGTTGGCCGCGACCACGATCTTGGCCTGGCCGTCCGGCACGCCCTTGACCTCGTAACCCCACTTGCGGGCGGTCTTCACCGCCGTCTCCACGGCCTCCGCGCCGGTGTTCATCGGCAGCACCATCTCCTTGCCGCACAGCGCGGCGAGTTCACGGCAGAAATCGCCGAACCGGTCGTGGTGGAAGGCCCGCGAGGTGAGGGTGACCCGCTCCAGCTGTGCCTTGGCCGCGTCGAGCAGACGGCGGTTGCCGTGGCCGAAGTTGAGCGCCGAGTAGCCCGCGAGCATGTCCAGGAACCGGCGGCCCTCCACGTCGGTCATCCACGCGCCTTCCGCGGTCGCCACGACGACGGGCAGCGGGTGGTAGTTGTGCGCGCTGTGCGCCTCGGCGGAACGCAGCGCTTCAGCAGTTGTCGACACGGGGTCTCCGATCGTCGGTGCGGGCGTGATGGACGTGACGAGGGCGATGGAGGTGACGGGGGTGGCGTCACCTGCGTCACGTCACCTTGTATACGGCTATACGTCGCTCGTATACCGGACGGGGAAACCTTTCTTGTGGACCGCCCGCTAAGGTGAGCGGTACGCACGGCGACTGGCGTACGGAGAACCAACTCCGGGGGAGTCGTGCGCGCACGACCGCATACAGGGCCGCTCGCCTGGGCCTCGCGGGGACGAGAACTGACATCGACCCCGGAGGAGCCGCCATGAGCGCGAGCCGCCACCCCGCCCTGACCGCAGTCGACCCCGAGCTGGCGTCCTTCGTCGCCGCCGAGGAAACCCTGCAGGCGCAGACCCTGCGCCTGATCCCGAGCGAGAACTACGTGTCCGCCGCCGTGCTCGAAGCCTCCGGCACGGTGCTGCAGAACAAGTACAGCGAGGGCTACCCGGGCCGCCGCTACTACGAGGGCCAGCAGAACATCGACCGCGTCGAGGCACTGGCCGTCGAGCGGGCGAAGGGCCTGTTCGGGGTGGATCACGCCAACGTCCAGCCGTACTCCGGCTCCCCGGCCAACCTCGCGGTGTACCTGGCCTTCGCGAAGCCGGGCGACACGGTGATGGGCATGGCCCTGCCGATGGGCGGGCACCTGACGCACGGCTGGGGGGTCTCGGCGACGGGGTCCTGGTTCCGCGGCGTGCAGTACGGGGTGTCGGCCGAAACGGGCCTGATCGACTACGACGCCGTGCGCGAGCTCGCGCTGGCGGAGCGGCCGAAGATCATATTCTGTGGCGGTACGGCTCTCCCGCGCACGATCGACTTCGAGGCGTTCTCCTCGATCGCCCGGGAGGCCGGCTCGGTCCTCGTCGCGGACGTGGCGCACATCGCCGGCCTGATCGCGGGCGGGGCGCACCCCTCGCCGGTCGGGCACGTGGACGTGGTCTCCACGACCACGCACAAGACGCTGCGCGGGCCGCGGGGCGCGATGCTGATGTGCCGGGAGGAGCACGCGAAGGCCATCGACAAGGCGGTCTTCCCGGGCCTCCAGGGCGGCCCGCACAACCAGACGACGGCGGGCATCGCGGTGGCCCTGCACGAGGCGGCGCAGCCGTCCTTCGTGACGTACGCGCACGCGGTGGTCGCCAACGCCAAGGCCCTGGCGGCGGCGCTGCTGGACCGGGGCTTCGACCTGGTGTCGGGCGGCACGGACAACCACCTGATCCTGATGGACCTGACCTCGCGGGGGGTGCCGGGGAAGGTGGCGGCCAAGGCGCTCGACCGCGCCGGGATCGTCGTGAACTACAACACGGTCCCGTTCGACCCCCGCAAGCCGTTCGACCCGTCGGGCATCCGCATCGGCACCCCGTCCCTGACCTCGCGGGGCCTGGGGACGGACCACATGCCGCTGGTGGCGCAGTGGATCTCCCGCGCCGTGGACGCCGCGGCCAAGGCGGACGAGCCGGCCCTCGCGGCGGTCCGCGCCGAGGTCGCGGACCTGATGGCGGCCTTCCCCGCCCCGGGCCTCCCGCTCTCCTGACCGGTCCCCTCCCCGGGGCCCCGGCCCCGGGGGATTTCCGGACGGGCGCGGACCGCCGCGGCCGCCGTACCTGAGAGAATGAAGCCATGGCTTCTGATCGTCCTCGCGCGCTCTCCGGCATCCAGCCCACCTCCGGCTCGTTCCACCTCGGGAACTACCTCGGAGCCATCCGCCAGTACGTCGCCCTGCAGGAGACGCACGACGCGTTCTACATGGTCGTCGACCTGCACGCGATCACCATGCCGCAGGATCCGAAGGACCTGCGCGCCAACACCCGCCTCTCCGCGGCCCAGCTCCTCGCCGCAGGCCTCGACCCGGACCGCTGCACGCTCTTCATCCAGAGCCACGTCCCCGAGCACGCACAGCTCGGCTGGGTCATGAACTGCATCACCGGCTTCGGCGAGGCCAGCCGGATGACCCAGTTCAAGGACAAGTCCGCCAAGGGCGGCGTCAACAGCGCCAGCGTCGGGCTCTTCACGTACCCGATCCTCCAGGTCGCCGACATCCTGCTCTACCAGGCGAACGCCGTCCCGGTCGGCGAGGACCAGCGCCAGCACATCGAGCTGACCCGCGACCTGGCCGAGCGCTTCAACCAGCGCTACGGCCAGACCTTCACGGTTCCCGCCGCGCACATCGTCAAGGAGGTCGCGAAGATCTACGACCTCCAGGACCCGTCGATCAAGATGTCGAAGTCCGCGTCCTCCCCCAAGGGCCTGATCAACCTCCTCGACGAGCCCAGGGCGACCGAGAAGAAGATCAAGAGCGCGGTCACCGACACCGAGGCCGAGGTCCGCTTCGACACCGAGAACAAGCCCGGCGTCAGCAACCTGCTCACGATCTACTCCACCCTCACGGGCGAGTCGATCCCGGCCCTGGAGGCCTCGTACGAGGGCAAGGGCTACGGCGCGCTGAAGACCGACCTGGCGGCCGTGATGGTCGATTTCGTCACACCCTTCAAGCAGCGCACCCAGGAGTACCTGGACGACCCGGAGACCCTGGATTCCATCCTGGCCAAGGGCGCGGAGAAGGCCCGCGCGGTCGCCGCCGAGACCCTGGCGCAGGCCTACGACCGCCTCGGTCTGGTGCCCGCGAAGCACTGACCGCCGGAGGCCCTGGCAATCCGGGGGGTGCTGGCCCCACACTGGGTCGGCAGGACCCGTACGCAACCCGTACACACCAGACGACGGAGGAGACATACGTGGGGACCGTAACGCTCGGCGTTTCGATCGCGGTCCCGGAGCCGTACGGCAGCCGGCTGCAGCAGCTGCGCGCCGGCTTCGGGGACGCTGCCGCGCACGGCATCCCCACGCATGTCACCCTCGTCCCGCCCACCGAGGTGGAGGCGGACCGGCTGCCGGAGATCAGGGCCCACCTCGCCGAGGTCGCGGCCGCCTTCGGCCCCTTCGGGATGCGGCTGGAGGGGACGGGAACCTTCCGCCCGCTCTCGCCGGTCGTCTTCGTCCAGGTCGTCGAGGGCGGTACGGGCTGCACCCGGCTCCAGGGCCTGGTCCGCGACCCGGACGGGCCGCTCAACCGCGAGCTGGCGTTCCCGTACCACCCGCACGTCACGGTGGCCCACGGGATCTCCGAGGAGGCGATGGACCTGGCGTTCGCCACCCTCGCCGACTACGCGGCGCAGTGGACCTGCACCGGCTTCGCGCTCTACGAGCAGGGCTCGGACGGGGTCTGGCGCAAGCTGCGTGAATACCCTTTCGGCGCGGGCCCGATCGCCGGAGTCCCGGCGCAGCAGGGCTCACCGGTCGGTGAGGCGGCGCCTGCCGCGGGGGCCGCGGGCGACGGCGCCGCGGCGCGCTCCTGACGCAGTGGCCTGAGGGTCTTGCGGGCGTGGAAGCGGAGCGTACGTAGGACCAGAGTGGGGAATGAACAGCCCGTCGGAAGCACTTCGCGAAAAGTCACAATCGACGACCGTAGTGCCCAAACCCGGCAATCCCTGCTATTTCCGTCCCCTCATTTACCGTGACCCCATGGACTGGCTGACGAAACTCCCGGTGATCGGCCCGCTCGTGGTCCGCCTGATGCGGACCCACGCCTGGCGCGCCTACGAACGCCTCGACCGCGTCCACTGGAGCCGCCTCGCCTCCGCGATCACCTTCATCAGCTTCATCGCGCTCTTCCCGCTGATCACCGTGGCCGCCGCCATCGGCGCGGCGCTGCTCAGCCAGGAACAGCTGGACCGGCTCCAGAAGAACCTCGCCGAGCAGGTCCCCGGCATCTCCGACCAGCTCGACATCAACGGCCTCGTCGCGAACGCGGGCACGGTCGGTCTCGTCGCCGCCGCCCTGCTGCTCGTCACCGGCATCGGATGGGTCGGCTCGATGCGGGACTGCCTGCGCGCGGTGTGGGAGAAGGACGACGAGGACCTGGGGAACCCCGTCCTGCGCAAGGGCAAGGACGCGCTCGTCCTCGTCGGCCTCGGCGGCGTGGGCCTGGCCTCGGCGGCCGCCTCGATCCTCGGCTCCAGCGCGGTCGGCAAGTTCGGCGGCTGGCTGGGTGTGCCGCAGCACGGCGCGGGCGGCGCGCTCCTGCGCACCGGAGCCTTCCTCGTGGGCGTCCTCGCCGCCTTCCTGCTCCTGCTGTACGTGCTGACCCTGCTGCCCGGCGTCGAACCGCCGCGCCGCAGCCTCCTCCAGGCCGCCCTCCTCGGCGCGGCCGGCTTCGAGCTGCTGAAACTGCTGCTCAGCGGCTATATGCGCGGAGTCGCCGCGAAGAGCATGTACGGGGCTTTCGGCGTGCCGGTCGCCCTGTTGATCTGGATCAACCTCATGGCGAAGCTGCTGCTGTACTGCTCCGCCTGGACGGCCACCCGCGCCGACGCGGACGGCCGCCCCGAGGAGCCCGAGGAGCCCGCGGAGCCCGATGAACCCGGGAACCAGGCGGCGGCCCGAAACCCCTAGGACACCTGGTCGCCGCCGCCGGTGCGGCGGCCGCGCGGGCCGCGCGGCCAGCGCCGGTTGACCGCGTACGCCCCGCCCGCGATCACGGCCAGCGCCCCGCCCGCGACCCCGAGCGCGGTGCCGACGCCGCCGCCCGCGCCCTCACCGGCCGCCGACGAGTTGTGCTCGTGCGACTGGGCGGGGGAGCCCAGCGAGGAGGTGTCCGCACTCTTCGGCGGGACCAGCTCGCCCACCGGCTTGACCTTGCCGATCGCCGAGAACCCCCAGTCGAAGAGGTCGGCGGTCTCCTCGTAGACCGAGTTCAGCCCGCCCGAGGCCGGGTTCATCACCGTGACCAGCAGCTTCTTGTTGCCCTGCTGCGCCGCGCCGGTGAAGGTCGACCCGGCCATGGTCGTGTTGCCGTTCTTCACCCCCGCGATGCCCTTGTACGGGGAGAGCCCGCTGGAGCCCGTCATCAGCCGGTTGGTGTTCTGGATCTCGAAGTACTCGCGCGGCTTCCCGGGCTCCTGACGCCCCGGGAACTTCGCCTCCGCCGTCCCGCAGTACTCCCGGAAGTCCTGCTTCTGCAGTCCGGAGCGGGCGATCAGGGTGAGGTCGTACGCGCTCGACACCTGCTCCGGGGCGTCGTACCCGTCCGGGGACACCACGTGCGTGTCGAGGGCCTGGAGCTCCTCGGCGTGCGCCTGCATGTCCTTGACGGTCTTGTCGATGCCGCCGTTCATGGCGGCCAGCACGTGCACGGCGTCGTTCCCGGACCGCAGGAACACCCCGAGCCACAGGTCGTGCACCGAGTACTCGTGGTCCTCCTTGACCCCGACCAGGCTCGAGCCCGCGCCGACGCCCGCCATCTCCTGCTCGGTGACCTTGTGGACCTGGTCCTTCGGCAGGCTCGGCAGCACCGTGTCGGCGAAGAGCATCTTCAGGGTGGAGGCCGGGGGCAGCCGCCAGTGCGCGTTGTTGGCGGCCAGCACCTCGCCCGTCTCGGCGTCGGCGACGATCCACGAACGCCCCGTCAGACTCGTCGGCAGCGCGGGGGCCCCGGCGAGCAGATTGACCTGCACCCCCGGCTTGCCGAGCAGGGCTCCTCCGACGGTGGACATCGACGCCGGCGGCGCGGCCGCGGCCGGAGCCTTGGGCGGCTGCCCCTTCGCGTCCGTCGGCGGGGTGGGCGCGGCGTGCGCGGGCACCACGAGCATGGCGGGGACGAGCAGCCCGGCGGAAAGGACCGTCAGCGCGGTCTTCTTTGCAGACACGCAGGTGAAAGTACATCCCGATCGGCGCTCCGCCGTCAGGGACCGGCCAACGTGGCCGAACCACCGCCGGTACAGCCCACCCCGACGCGTCCGTCCTGGGGACCAAACCGATACTGGGGGCATGAAACTCAGCCGCGCCGTGTCCTGGTTCCTGCTCGCCTTCGGAGTGTGGAGCTGGTTCATCTGGGCAACTTTCGTCCGGAACCTGTGGAAGGACGCCAGTGGTCTGGCATTCGACGCGGCGGGCGAGCCGACGGCCTACTTCTGGGTACACCTTCTCCTGGCCATCGCCTCCTTTCTCCTGGGGACGGCCGTTGGTGTGATCGGGTTGCGCGGAGTCCTCGCGCTGCGGCGTGAATCACGCCGGGGCCCGGACGCATGAGAATCCTGCTCTTCGCGGGCATCGCGCTGGCGGTCTTGGCCCTGCTGGGCCTGGTCCACCGCTGGCTGTGGATCCGGCTGGTCCGCGATACGACGCGCCCGCGCGGCACGGCGCGCCGCATCGGCACCACCCTCGCCTTCGCACTGCCGCTCCTCTCGCTGGCCGCCCTCACCGCGGGCCGCGCCGGCGCCCCCTTCCGGCTCCAACAGTCGGTGGCCTGGCCGGGTTACATGTGGCTGGCGGTCCTCCTCTACCTGAGCCTGGCGATGCTGGTGGCGGAGCCGGTCCGGGCGTTCCTGCTCCGCCGGGAGCCCGGTACGGCGCATGCCGCCCGCGGAACCGCCGCCCCCGCCCCCGCCGCTTCCGCCCCGGCCCCCGCCACCTCCGCCGTTCCCGCCACCTCCGCCGCCTCCGCCACCGAGCCGGCCCCTCGGGCCCCGGCGACGCAGGTCCTTGCCGAAGCGCCCGAGCCGACCGGAACCCCCGGCGCGGCCACCCGCCGCCAGTTCGTCGCGCGAGCGGTGGGCGGCGCAGCCGCCCTCGCGGCAACCGCCACGGTCGCCCAGGGCACGTACGGGGTCCTCCGCGGCCCCCGCGTCAAGCGCGTCCAGGTCCCTCTGGCCAAACTCCCCCGAGCCGCCCACGGCTTCCGCATCGCCGTCGTCAGCGACATCCACCTCGGCCCCGTCCTCGGCCGCGCCCACACCACCCGCATCGTGGAGACGATCAACCGCACGCAGCCCGACCTCATCGCCGTCGTCGGCGACCTCGTCGACGGCAGCGTCCACGACCTCGGCCCCGCCGCCGAGCCCCTGCGCCGGCTCTCCGCCCGCCACGGCGCGTATTTCGTCACCGGCAACCACGAGTACTTCTCCGGCGCCCAGCAGTGGATCGACCACGTCCGCGAGCTGGGCCTCACCCCGCTGGAGAACGCCCGCCGGCCCCTGCCGTACTTCGACCTCGCCGGCGTCAACGACGTGGCGGGCGAGACGGAGGGCCACGGTCCGGACTTCACGGCCGCCCTCGGCGACCGCGACCCGTCCCGTGCCGCCGTGCTCATGGCCCACCAGCCGATCGTCATCCACGACGCCGTCCGCCACGGCGTCGACCTCCAGCTCTCCGGCCACACCCACGGCGGCCAGCTCTGGCCCGGCAGCCTCCTCGCCGAGCTCGCCAACCCGACCGTCGCCGGGCTGGAGCGCTACGGCGACACCCAGCTCTACGTCTCGCGCGGCGCGGGCGCCTGGGGGCCGCCGGTCCGGGTCGGGGCCCCGTCCGACATCACGGTCGTCGAACTCGCCTCATACCAGGCGTGACCGGGCTCAACCGGTAACGACCCGCCGTGAATCGGCCTTCCCGAGGCTGAAATTCCGTGATGGGATGACCGTTAATCGGACATGGGGATCCGGTGGGCGAGTCAAACCATGGCATTTCCATGGGTGGGGTGGGGTCAAGGGTGAAGTCTGTCCGCTCGAAGGTCATCGCGGCGGGGCTGGTGATCGGCGTGGCCGGTGTCGGCGCCTGGCAGCTGCTTCCGGAGGAGGGCCGCGGCAGCGGCACCGCCCTGCGGGTCGGGACGAGCGACGTGGTCTCGTCCCTCGACCCCGCCGGGGCGTACGACGCGGGCTCCTGGGCCCTCTTCAGCAACGTCTACCAGTCGCTCCTGACCATCAAGACCGGCTCCGACACCCCGGTCCCGGACGCGGCCTCCGCCTGCAAGTTCACCGGCGCGCAGCTCACCACGTACCAGTGCGAGCTCCGCCCCGACCTGAAGTTCTCGAACGGGCGCGCCATCACCGCGGAGGACGTCAAGCACTCCTTCGACCGGATCAAGGCGATCAACTCGGACCAGGGTCCGGCGCCCCTGTTCAACACCCTGCAGTCGGTCAAGGCCGACGGCCGCACCGTCACCTTCACGCTCTCCGCGCCGGACGCCACCTTCCCCTTCAAGATCGCGACGGGCGCCGCCTCGATCGTCGACAAGGAGAAGTACCCGGCGAAGTCCCTGCGCGAGGACGGCAAGGTCGACGGCTCCGGCCCCTTCACGCTCGGTGCGTACGAGGCCGGCACCAGCGCCGAGCTCAAGCCGAACCAGGCCTACCGCGGCCAGTCCAAGCAGCCCGCCAAGACGGCCGTCACCGTCCGGTACTACAAGGACTCGGCCCAGCTCAACCAGGCCTGGACCGGCCACGAGGTCGAGGTCGCCCACCGCGACATGCCGCCCGAGGTGCTCGCGGGCCTCAACCCGGGCCTGAAGGACACGAAGTACCAGGCTTCCGGCGGCTCCGAGACCCGCAGCATGGTCTTCAACGTCCGCCCCGGCTCCACGACCGCGCCGCTCGCCGTGCGCCAGGCCATCGCCGCGGTCATCGACCGCTCCAAGGTGGCCGGCGAGATCCACCACGGCACGGTGACCCCGCTCTACTCCCTCGTCCCGGCCGGCATCTCCGCGCACAGCACCCCGTTCTTCGACACGTACCCGGCGCCCAACGGCGCGGCCGCGAAGAAGCTGCTCAAGGACGCCGGGATCACCGCCCCGGTCTCCCTCACCCTCGGGGTGAACACGCGCGGGCCGAACGTCGCGGAGGCCGACGAGATCGCGAAGCAGCTCACGGCCACCGGGCTCTTCCAGATCAAGATCAAGGCCGTCGACCAGTGGGCCGACTTCCAGAAGGCCTACGCGGCCGGTGAGTTCGACGCCTACACCATCGGCTGGATCGCCGACTTCCCGGACGCGGACAACTTCCTCGCCCCGCTCGTCGGCGCCGACTCCAGCATGAACAACGGCTTCTCCGACAAGGCCATCGACGGTCTCATCGCCCGGACCCAGTCCTTCTCGGACCGCGGCCAGGCCGCGGCCGACTTCCGCGAGCTCCAGAAGCTGGTCTCCCAGCAGGTCCCGATGCTGCCCATCTGGCAGAAGAAGGACTACGTGATGTCCCGCGACTCCGTCTCCGGAGCCCAGTACCTCTCCGACGGGACCGGTGTCTGGCGCCTGTGGGAGCTCAACTGGCTGTAGCCGCTCCGTCGGCGCCGGCCGTGGGGTCGAAGTCGGCGTCCGGGTCGGACGCCCTCTTCTTCTTGGACACCGCCGCCTGCGCCATCCCGGGCAGGAAGTCCGCGAACAGCTCGTGGACCTCGCGCACCAGCGGCCGCAGCACCCGGAAGCGGGCCAGGACGATGCCCCGCGTCGTCAGCTGCGCGCCGCGCTCCGCGAGCCGCCGCGTCTTCTCGCTGTCCGGGGACCGGTCGAAGACCCAGTACAGGACGAGCCCCATCTGCGAGAGCCACATCAGCTCCGGCAGCACGTCGGCCAGTTCGGCCGGGACCTTCGTCTTCGCGCCGCCCAGCACCTCGCGGTGCATGTCGATCGCCGCCTTGCGGGCGGGTTCCGATTCGGGGGAGAAGGGGCTGAGCGGGCTTTCCGGGTCCGCGGCGTTCTTGAAGAACTGCGAGGCGAACTCGTGGTAGGGCGCCGCGATGTCGAGCCAGCTGGTCAGTACGCCCGCGAGCCGCTTCTGCAGATCGGTCTCGCTGTCCAGGATGGGCCGGACCGCCGCCTGGTGAGCGGCGCCGATCCGGTCGTAGAACCCCTGGACCAGGTGTTCCTTCGACTCGAAGTAGTAGTAGGCGTTGCCGACCGAGACCCCTGCCTCCTTGGCGATGGCCCGCATGGTCGTCTTGTCGAAGCCGCGCTCCTGGAAGAGGCGGAGCGCGGTTTCGAGGATGAGCGTGCGGGTCTGCTCGCTCTTGGGAGCCTTCTGATCAGTCACGGTGCACGAGCCTAGCCGGGTACCGAGCACTGGTCGCCACAGGCCGGGGCCCGCGGCTCCACTTGACCGTCCGCGCCGGGCTCGGTCCGCACGGCTTGGCGCCATGCGGAGGCCGTGTACATGGCGGCCCGGGCGAAGGGCCGGCCCGCCGGCGTGGCGAGCCAGTTCGCCTTCGGCCGGTGCTCCGCCAGCGCCCACAGGCACACGATGAACGCGTCCGTCCCGGTCCACACCTGTCCCGCGTCCCCGATGACGGTGATCTCGCGGAGCGTCGACGCGTGGTCGAGCCGGGGGAACTGCCCCTGCGCCGCCAAGGACCCGGCCGGGATCAGCCGGAGCGGCACCAGCCAGCGCTGCCCGAGCAGCCAGTGCCGGATGTGGACGCAGAGCGGGCAGTCGGCGTCGTACAGCACCGTCAGGTGCCGGGTCGCCTGCGCCGTCGTCGCCGTGGTCACCGCTCAGGCCCCGGCCGGAGCGGTCCACGCCGTCGGGGCGACCGGCGGGGTCTGCTGGCGCTCCATGATCCCGCGGCGGCGCATCTTGTTCAGCACCCAGACGTTGCCGAGGTGCATGACGCCGAGGACGAGCAGGACGACACCGACCTTGACCGACAGGGCCTCGAAGAGCTGGCGGGCCGAGTCGATGCCGACGTCCGAGCGCAGGTAGAGGGTCACGAAGCCGATGTTGACGAGGTAGAACCCCACCACCAGGAGGTGGTTCACGGCGTCCGCGAGCTTCTCGTTCCCGTTCAGGACGTCGGCGATGAAGATGCGGCCGTTCCGGCTGAGCGTGCGGGCGACCCAGACGGTCAGTCCGATGCTGATGAGCAGGTAGATGACGTATGCGACGACGGTGAGGTCCATTGCCTCTGCCCCCTTGAACGTGTTCAACTCGTTGGCAGGACTGACTGTAGACCTCTTTTTGAACAGGTTCAAGCATTCTCGGCGCCGGTGGTCCCCGGCGTGGGCGCGGCCGCCGCGGTCAGCAGGGCGGTCGGGGGCCGTCGCGGTCGGTGCGGTCGCGGTCGGCCGAGAGGATCGCTGCCTCGGGGCGGGGCAGCGGGGTGCCGTCGGGGTAGAGGAGGGGGCCGCGGTCCAGGACGACGCCGGCGTCGGCGCCGCGGCGGGTGGTGTTGGCGGCGGTGACGCGGTCCAGGGGAGCCGGGGTGAGGGTCTGGGTCTCGCGGACGTACGCGACGAAGCTCTCGAAGTCGCGCTGGTGGCGGTACGGGGCCTCGAAGCCGCTCAGCGCTCCGTAGCCGTCGTTCGCCAGGAAGGTGTACGAGGGGGCGGCGAGGCGGTAGGTGCCGGTGAGGCTGAGCGCGACGCCGTCGATGAACACGTCGGCCGGGTTCACGCGGTCGCCGACACCGCCCAGGGCGTTGAAGGCGTAGCGGACGTTCCGGGACACGGCCAGCGGCGCGAAGAGGAGTTCACCGCTGGCCGCGGTCGTCCACTGCTGCTCCAGCGCGTCGTGGATCTGCTGCCCCGTGACCGTGGCGCTGACGATCGGGTCGCCGAAGCCGACGGCCCTCCAGCAGCGGCCGAAGGTGACGGCGCCGCCCGAGGCCGCGTCCCGTACGAGATCGCCCGCGATCACGGTAACGCCGACGCGTGGGGCCACGGCGACCAGGGCCAGCTGCGCGGCGACGTTGGGATGGACGTTGGCGTCGTTCTCGGGGTCGGCCGGGCGGCTGCCCGCCCACAGGGCCCAGTCGGCGACGAGGTCGCCCATCGTGCTCTCGCCCGCGGTGTTGCGCGTACGGACGAACGAGCCGGTCTGCTTGCCGATCTTGCCGGTGTCGCGGGCCGCGGCCTGGCCGGCCCAGTGGTCGACGACCGCCTTGAGGGCGGGGTCGGGGGTGACGTCGCGGGTGTTGGGGTGGTTCGTGGACACCGTCAGCTCGCGGACCACCTTGCCGGTGGCGGGGTCGAGGCGGAGGTTGATCTCGTTGACCAGCTGGCCGTAGCAGCCCGCCTCGACGAACGGGCGCGGGACGCCGTTCGGGTCCGGGAGCATCATGTTGAACCGGGTGTGCCAGTGGCCGGTGACGATGGCGTCGATGTCGGGGGAGACCCGCAGCGCCAGGTCGAGGGCGGGGCCGGAGGGGTCGGTGCCGCTGTTGAAGTCGGCTCCGGCGACGGCTCCGTCGTGCAGGCTCAGGACGATGGCGTTGACGCCCTGGGCCTTGAGCTCGGCCGCGTACCGGTCGGCGGTGGCGACCTCGGCGAGGGTGGCGAGGCCGGGCTGGAAGGAGCAGGGGAAGAGTTCGGTGCCGAGGGCGGTGAGGTGGATGAACCCGATCCGCAGCTCCTGGCCGGCGGCCGTCCGTACCGTCTCGATGTTGTACGCGGGCAGGACGGTGCCGCTCTGTTCGCCCGTCCGGACCACGTTGGCGCTGTGGAAGCGGAAGTCGGCGCCGTGGAAGCGGGCGCCGGAGGAGTCGGTGAAGGTGGCGTCGCGCCCCTCGACGGGGAAGGCGACCCCCTGCTCCATGTGTCGTCGGAGGAAGGCCGGGGACTTGTCGAACTCGTGGTTGCCGGCGGTCGCGAAGTCGAGGCCCATGCGGTTCAGGGCCTCGATGGTGGGTTCGTCGGCGAAGGCGGCGGCGTCGAACTCCCAGCCCGAGAAGGCGTCTCCGGGGGTGAAGAAGAACGAGTTGGCGCGGTCGGCGCGCAGCCGGGCGAGGTGCGTGGCCATGTAGGCCACGCCCCCGACGGTGTACGTGCCTCCCCCGTTCCCGCTGATGGTGGCGTTGGTGCCGGGGGCGGCCTGGAGGTAGCCGTGCAGGTCGGTGATGCTGAGGAGCTGGACGTCGACGTACTCGACGGCGGAGGCGGCGTCGCGCGCGTGCTCGGTGGCGTGGGCGGGGACCCCGGTGGCGAAGGTGGCCGCGGCGGTCCCCAGGGCGGTGAGGAAACTCCGCCGCCCGAGGTGAAGTGAACTCCGGTCCGGACAGGTGGTCGTGGAGTACGGGTGCCTCGTCACACGCGCATGTTCCCGCTCCCGCACCCCCCCTGTCGACACACCCCGCCGCCGGCCTCCGGCGGCCGGGCGGGGGCGGACTCAGCCCTTCGGGTGGCGGAGGAAGTCCAGGAGGAGGGCCGTGGTTTCCGCGGGGCGCTCCAGGGTGGGGAGGTGGCCGGCCCAGGGGAGTTCCGTGTGGCGGGCGCCCGGGATCCGGTGCGGGAGGCCGGCCGCGATGGTGCGGAAGTCCGCCACGTCGTGGGCGCCTCCCACCACCAGGGTCGGGGCCGTGATGGCCCCCAGGTCGGCCTCGTGCTCCGGGAGTTCGTGGTCGGCGGCCGGGATCCGGGCCGCCTCGAAGATCCGGCGCTGCATCGTGCGGACCAGCGCGCGGGCCTCCTCGTCCGCCGAGGGGCCGAGCCAGGTGTCCACCATCAGCTCCACGGCCCCCGCGATGTCCCCGGCCTCCAGCAGCGCGTCCTCCGCGTCGACGACCTCCTGCAGGGCCGGTCCGCGCCGCTGGGCCGGGACGGCCGGGCAGAGCAGGGCCAGCGCCGCCACCCGCTCCCGATGCCGGGACGCGATCAGCAGCGCGACGCGCCCGCCGTAGGAGGACCCGGCGAAGGCGGCCCGTTCGATGCCGAGGGAGTCCAGCAGGTCCAGTACGTCCTGCTCGTCGCGGTAGGGCGCGACGGCCGCCGGCGAATCCCCGCAGGTGCGGAAGTCCGCCCGGACGACCCGGTATCCGGCCTCGGCCAGCGGTCGCCACTGCGGTTCCCACATGCGGCGGTCGCAGACCGAGGAGTGGAGCAGGACCAGGGCCGGGCCGTCCGCCGGACCGGTCACGTCGTGCGCGAGGAGGGGGTTCACGGGGTTCATGGGGTTCACAGGGTTCATGGGGAGAGCCTCCACGACGCGGGTACCGCAGCGCCTCCGGTTATCCGGGGGCCGGGCGCTGGTCGGGGATGCGGGGGAGGAGGCGGTGCGCGAGCGGCTGCTCGACCGGCTCCGGCTCGTCGGCGCGCCCCGCACCACCTGTTCGTCGGCGTGGCCGGCGTCGGCAATGACCCGACCTGGCAGGGGCGACCAGTACCTGTGCATCGTCGCGGCGGGGCGCACGGCCCCCGGGGCGGAGACCGGGTACCTGCCCTTCGAGGGGGACCGGGCGCTCGCGCTGATCCTCGGCAGGGCGGTGATGCCGGCGGACGACACCGGCATCACCGATCCGATGATCAGCCGTCAGATACTGAGGGAACGGGCGTAGTTGATCTGGTTCATGACCCAGGGGTACGTGCTGGCGTCCACCGCCGGGATCATCGTGGAGTGGTGGCGGCCGCCGCTGGTGACGGTGACCTGGATGTAGCCGGTGGTGGTCTTCTCCTTCATGAGGAGGAAGAGCAGGCCGAGCAGGCAGAACAGGAAGAAGACGATCGCGAGCACGACGGCGTGCGTCGGGATCTTCGTCTCGGTGCGCGAGAAGTCCGTGGCGTTCCACATCGCGCCCTTGAGCGGCATCGGGCCCGACGGGGTGATGATCTGGTCCCCGGCGATGGTGATGTCGCCGAGGGCCAGCCCGGACCCGCCGACGCCCTGCGGGGCGAACCCGGGGGCCGGCATGCCGCCGACGGTCGGCTGGTACCCGGGGGCCGGCGGCGTGGCCGGGTACCCGTACCCGGGCGCGGGCGGAGTGGCCGGATACCCGTACCCGGGCGTCCCCGGAGTCGCCGGATACCCCTGCGGGTACCCGTAACCCGGGCCCCCGGGAGCCCCGTTGTCCTTCGCGTACGGATTGGGCTGCTGCTCGCTCATGCGCTCGATCTTTCCACAGCCCCGCCCGGGCCAGTAACCCGATCAGGCGAGGCCGTTGTCTTCGCCCTCGGGCTTGCGCCGTGCCGCCGCGAGGACGGCCTCGACGTCCAGCGTGACCTTGGCGCCGATCGACTCGGGGAGCGTGACGAGCTCACCGGGCCGGCCGTCTGCTGGCGGGGACACGGGGATCTGCCCTCCGATGATCTCGACTCGGTAGCCGGGGAGCCGCTCCATGAGCACGTTTGCCTCTTCGAGGAGCGTGCGCTCGGGCTCCGGTTCGCCGTAGGGCTGCTCGCCGGGTGCTGCGGACATCACGTGCCTCCCGTGGGCTGCTGTCGAGAGCATCATCGTAGGACGGACCTGGCTCCCCCGGCCGGAAGCCGCGTCCTCACCCGAACGGGCGAGGGCCCCGCCCCCCGGTGTGGAACCGGGGTGCGGGGCCCTCGTACGAACGTGGACCGCCAGGTCAGTAGCGGCGCGTGATCAGGGCGCGCTTGACTTCCTGGATCGCCTTCGTGACCTCGATGCCGCGGGGGCACGCGTCGGTGCAGTTGAAGGTCGTGCGGCAGCGCCACACGCCGTCCTTGTCGTTCAGGATCTCCAGCCGCTGCTCTCCGGCCTCGTCACGCGAGTCGAAGATGAAGCGGTGGGCGTTGACGATCGCCGCCGGGCCGAAGTACTGCCCGTCGTTCCAGAACACCGGGCACGACGAGGTGCACGCCGCGCACAGGATGCACTTCGTGGTGTCGTCGAACCGCTCGCGGTCCTCCGCCGACTGCAGGCGCTCACGCGTCGGCTCGTTCCCCTTGGTGACGAGGAACGGCATGACGTCGCGGTACGCCTGGAAGAAGGGCTCCATGTCGACGACGAGGTCCTTCATCACCGTGAGGCCCTTGATGGCCTCGACGGTGATCGGCTTCTCCGGGTTGATGTCCTTGATCAGCGTCTTGCAGGCGAGCCTGTTCTTGCCGTTGATCCGCATCGCGTCGGAGCCGCAGATGCCGTGCGCGCACGACCGGCGGAAGGTCAGCGTGCCGTCGAGGTCCCACTTGATCTTGTGGAGACCGTCGAGCACGCGCTCCTTCGGGTCGATCTCGATCTGGAAGTCCTGCCACTGCGCCTCGTCCGAGATCTCGGGGTTGAAGCGGCGGATCCGGAAAGTGACCGTGATGTACGGGGAGGCCGCGGCCGCCTCTTCCATCTTTTCCAGGGTGGGGGTAGCCATCAGTACTTACGCTCCATCGGCTGGTAGCGGGTCGTCACGACCGGCTTGTAGTCGAGCCGGACCGAGTCCGAGCCGTCGGCTCCGACCTCGCGGTACGCCATGGTGTGGCGCATGAAGTTGACGTCGTCGCGGTTCGGGTAGTCCTCGCGGTAGTGACCGCCGCGGGACTCCTTGCGCGCGAGCGCGGACACGGCCATGACCTCGGCCAGGTCGAGCAGGTTGCCCAGCTCGATGGCCTCCAGCAGGTCCGTGTTGAAGCGCTTGCCCTTGTCCTGGACGGACACGTTCTTGTAGCGCTCGCGCAGTTCCGCGATCTTCTCGACCGCGGTCTTGATGGTCTGCTCCGTACGGAACACCATCACGCAGGCGTCCATCGTCTCCTGGAGCTCCAGGCGCAGGTCGGCGACCCGCTCCTTGCCCGTGGAGTTGCGCAGGTGCTCGACCATGTCGACGACCTGCTGCGCCGGGTTCTCGGGGAGCTCGACGTAGTCGTTCTCCTGCGAGTACTTCGCCGCGGCGATGCCGGAACGCTTGCCGAAGACGTTGATGTCCAGCAGCGAGTTGGTGCCGAGGCGGTTGGCGCCGTGCACGGAGACGCAGGCGACCTCGCCGGCCGCGTACAGGCCCGGGACGACGGTGGTGTTGTCGCTGAGGACCTCACCCTCGACGTTCGTCGGGATGCCGCCCATGGCGTAGTGCGCGGTGGGCTGGATCGGGATCGGGTCCGTGTACGGCTCGATGCCCAGGTACGTACGCGCGAACTCGGTGATGTCCGGGAGCTTCGCGTCGAGCTGCTCCGGCGGCAGGTGCGTCAGGTCCAGGTACACGTGGTCACCGGCCGGACCGCAGCCGCGGCCCTCGCGGATCTCGGTGTAGATGGAGCGCGAGACGACGTCACGGGACGCGAGGTCCTTCATGACCGGCGCGTACTTCTCCATGAAGCGCTCGCCGTCCTTGTTGCGGAGGATGCCGCCCTCACCGCGGGCGCCCTCCGTCAGCAGGATGCCCATGCGCCAGATGCCCGTCGGGTGGAACTGGAAGAACTCCATGTCCTCGAGCGGCAGGCCGCGGCGGTAGCAGGCCGCCTGGCCGTCACCCGTGAGGGTGTGCGCGTTCGAGGTCACCTTGAAGAACTTGCCGGTGCCGCCGGAGGCGTAGATGACGGCCTTCGCCTGGAACACGTGGATCTCGCCGGTGGCGAGCTCGTACGCGACCACGCCGGCCGACTTCTTGACCCCGTCCTCCTCGACCAGCAGCTGGTCCAGGACGTAGAACTCGTTGAAGAACTCCACGCCCTCCTTGACGCAGTTCTGGTACAGCGTCTGGAGGATCATGTGGCCGGTGCGGTCCGCGGCGTAGCAGGACCGGCGGACCGGCGCCTCGCCGTGGTTGCGCGAGTGGCCGCCGAAGCGGCGCTGGTCGATGGTGCCGTCCGGGGTGCGGTTGAACGGCAGGCCCATCTTCTCCAGGTCGAGGACGGCGTCGATGGCCTCCTTCGCCAGGATCTCGGCGGCGTCCTGGTCGACCAGGTAGTCACCGCCCTTGACCGTGTCGAAGGTGTGCCACTCCCAGTTGTCCTCCTCCACGTTCGCCAGCGCGGCGGCCATGCCGCCCTGCGCCGCGCCCGTGTGGGAGCGGGTGGGGTAGAGCTTCGTCAGCACGGCGGTGCGGCTGCGCTTCGTCGACTCGATGGCGGCGCGCATGCCCGCGCCACCCGCGCCGACGATGACGGTGTCGTACTTGTGGATCTTCATTGGTTTCGCCTCAGCCCCGTTGCCTAGCGGATGTTCGGGTCGAAGGTGAAGATCACCAGCGTGCCCAGAATGATGGTGAACACCGTGGCGGTGTAGAGCAGGCCCTTCAGCCACAGCCGCGTGTTGGCGCGCTCCGCGTAGTCGTTGATCACGGTACGCAGACCGTTGGTGCCGTGCAGCATGGCGAGCCACAGCATCAGCAGGTCCCAGACCTGCCAGAACGGGGACGCCCAGCGGCCGGCCACGAAGGCGAAGCCGATCTTGGACACGCCGCCGTCCAGCACCAGCTGGATGAGCAGGTGGCCGATGACGAGGACGACGAGGACGATGCCCGAGAGGCGCATGAACAGCCAGGCGGCCATCTCGAAGTTGCCGCGGGTCGAGCGGGGCGTCTTGCCCGTGCGCTTGCGCGGGGCCTCGATGTACGGCGCCGGGTTGTCGACGTCGTAGAGGCTTACGCCCTCCACGTCGCCGATGGCCTGGGCGGAAGAAGTGTCAGAAGACATGGGTGTCACTTCCCGAACAGTTCGGCAGCTGCGTGGCCCAGGACGGGGTACAGGGCCCCGATCATCAGGATGATCCAGATGATCATGACGCCCCAGAGCATCTGCTTCTGGAGACGGGGGCCCTTGGACCAGAAGTCCACGGCGATCACACGGAGACCGTTGAGCGCGTGGAACAGGATGGCGGCCACGAGGCCGTACTCCAGCAGCGCGACGATCGGAGTCTTGTAGGTAGCCACGACATCGTCGTACGCCTCGGGAGAGACGCGGACGAGAGCGGTGTCGAGGACGTGTACGAACAGGAAGAAGAAGATGAGGACGCCGGTGACTCGATGAGCCACCCAGGACCACATTCCTTCCCGGCCGCGGTACAACGTTCCAGCCGGCACGGAAAACCCTCCGGAAGCGGGGCGGGGGCCAGCCGGCTTCTTTGTCGGTCGGGCCCGGCCGGGTACGGTCCTCCGGCCCCGGACATCGTAGCGACGCTTTGTCGGTTCCCTCGCGCCGGGTCCATCGGTGTGATCAAACAGGCACGGACGGGCTATCCCACAGGGGCGAATAGCCCTGAATCCTCGGCGTTTACCCCGTCCTGGGAGGTCAGCCAGTGTGTCAGGTCGGCGAGCCGCACCTGGGCGAGGCGGCGCAGCTCGTCCGCCGAGATCGACCGCTCCTCGTCCGCCTCCAGTCCCATCCGCCGCCGGATCGCGGCGAGCAGCTGGTCCGCCTGCTCCTCCGGGGGGTGCCCGTCCAGGCAGATCACGAAGACGTGGCCGAAGTTGCGCTCGTACTCGGCGTGGGCGGCGTCGAGCGCCAGCAGCGCGGCGTACGGGGCCCCGTGGTCCAGCTCGACCGGGACCTCCGAGGCCAGCGCCTCGCTCAGGTCCGCCTGGGAGAGGTCGTACGAGGCCTCGTCGGCGGCGGCCAGCAGCACGCCCGGGTCCGGGTACGGGCGGTGCCTGGCCACCCGCTGCGCCCAGCGCCTGCTCCCGCAGCAGTGCAGCAGCACGGCCTCGGCGGCCTCGGGGGAGAGGGCGTTGAACCGCGCCAGTCCGGAGCCGGGGAGGGGATCGGAGCTGCCGCGGACCTGTGCCGGAAGGTGGCTGGACAGCGGGGGGCTCCTCGGGGCGTGGCGTGGGTGTACCGCCACGCTAGCGACGCCGGGCCGGGTGTGTCGTACCGATCCGAGGTTTTCACCCGGAAGTGAGCCGAAAGGATGACGGGCGTGTCGAGGGAACGGCCTGGTGGGGGAGGGAGGAAGACGACCGAGGCCGCCACCCCCCACAGGAGAGGCCCCGGTCGCCGTCCGTACGGGCTCGTGCGACAAGCCCGTACCCCTGTCAGCGCCGCGAGTGCGTTTTGTGTCACACCCCGCTTCGCGCACGATTGGTTGCTCCCCGTACAACTCGTGGACGAAGGTACTTGAAAGCCGTAACGTGCTGATTTGCGCCACAGGTACAGGACAGTGAAACGGTTGGGGACTTTGCTGGGGGACGACGCGGAGCTGACCGCCGCGGTGCTCGCGGCACAGGGCGGCGACGAGAGCGCGTTCCGGTCTGTGTACCGCGCCGTGCACCCGCGCCTGCTCGGTTACGTACGCACGCTCGTCGGAGACGGCGACGCGGAGGACGTGACCTCGGAGGCGTGGCTGCAGATCGCCCGCGACCTGGACTCCTTCACGGGCGACGCCGACCGCTTCCGCGGCTGGGCCGCCCGCATCGGCCGCAATCGCGCGCTCGACCACATCCGCATGCGCGGACGCCGTCCCGCCATCGGCGGCGACGAGACCGAGCTGACGGGGCGCGCCGCCGACAGCGACACCGCCGGCGAGGCGATGGAGGCCCTGTCGACCGGCCGGACCATGGCGCTGATCGCCCAGCTTCCGCAGGACCAGGCCGAGGCCGTGGTGCTCCGCGTGGTCGTCGGCCTCGACGCGAAGACCGCGGCGGAGACCCTGGGCAAGCGGCCCGGGGCCGTACGCACCGCGGCCCATCGGGGCCTGAAGAAACTGGCCGAGCTGATCGGCGCGGACGGCGGCTTCGCGCCGGAGTCGGATCCGGGCTCGGATCCGGTGGACCCGGTCGGTCATAATGCCGGTGGCCAGGCGCGGGACGGCGGGGGCGGGAGGGATCTCGACGCGGTGCCCGCCCAACGCGGCCGGGGCGGCGGTCTCGTACGGCAAACCGGTGTGACGCATTCACGTTGGCGGACGCAGAAGGACATGTGATGGCCGACGAGCGCAACAGGTGGCTGGACCGGGCCGCGGCGGAACGACTGCTGAGCGGCGGCCAGGCCGTACCTGGCGGCGACCGGAGCGCCCGCGAAGCGGAGGCCCGGCTCAGGGCCGCCCTCGACGTGCTGGCCGCGCAGCCGTGCGCCGGTGCGGAACTGTCCGGCGAGGCCGCCGCGGTGGCCGCCTTCCGCGCGGCGCGGGGCGGTGCCGGGGCTCCCGGGATGTCCGGCACATCGGCGGTGCCGGGGCTGTCGGGGCCGGCCGGCCCGGCCGGCGGCGACACCTCCCCCCTCGTGGAACTCGGCAGGATCCTTCCTCTCGCGGCCCCCGTGTCCCCGGCCCGGCGCGGCCGCCCGGTGCGTTTCGGGCTCGTCGCCGCGCTGGCGGGCGTCGCCGTCGGAGGCCTCGCGGTCGCCGCGGGGGCCGGGCTGCTGGACCGGAGCACGCACGATTCGGCGGGTCCCGTACCTGCGGTCTCCCTCAGTGCCGACGAGAACCCGTCGCCGCCCGGCGACACCGGCGGCCCGACCCCGGGCCTGCAGCTGCGGCCCACCCCCTTCCGGGGAGCCGACGGAGTGCAGCCCAGCCCCGGCGGCGGGCAGGCGCCCGGCGGCCTGGACTCGGGCGCGCTGCAGGGATTCGGAACCGGAACGGTGACGGGCCCCGACGCGGCGTCCGGCGGCGGCGCCGACCCGGACGGCCGGGACGGCAAGGGCACGCCGGACGGCAAGGACGCGCTCGCCGGCGGGACCACCTCGCTGAAGGACGGGGACGGGCAGACCCGCCTAAAGGCGGTGGATCTGTGCGAGGCCTACCGCTCGGGGGAGATGAACCCGGACCGCCGGGACAAGCTCTCGAAGCTGGCGAAGGGCCTCGCGCGCATCCCGCACTTCTGCGAGGAACTGCTCGACGGGCCGGTCAGGAGCACCACTCCGACCGTTCCGCGCGGTTCGGACAGCGGGGGCGAAGTGCTCAAGGCCCCGACGCTGGCCCCGGCCAGTCCGGGGATCTCGGCGCCCGCCCGGCTGCCGTCGCGCTGAGGCTCCAAGGACCCGACGGCGGTTTCCGGCCACCTTTCGGGTGGTCCGTACGGGCGCACCGGGAAGGTTCCGGGCGACGTCATGAGCGGGCTGTAACACTTTTCGAACCTGCGGCGCAGTACATATCGAGCCGACTGGTCATCGGCCGCGCATGAGCCGGGGTTCCCCCCGTACCCCTGGGCTCTGCGCACCCGGCGCGGGCAGGGTTCGTTCCCCCGGCCCTGCCCGCGCCCTTTACTTCACAGACCGGATCACCGGGGACACCGGGATCACCGGCACCGCCCGGCCATCGGGGATCACCAGTAGACGACGACCTTGTCGCCGACCTGCACCTGCTCGAACAGCGACGCGAGCTTGCCCTTGTCCCGGACGTTCACGCAGCCGTGCGAGGCACCTGCGTAGCCGCGGGCCGCGAAGTCGGCGGAGTAGTGCACCGCCTGGCCCTGGCTGAAGAACATCGAGTACGGCATCGGCGTGTGGTAGATCGTCGACGTCCAGTCCTTGGCCTTCCACTCCACCTTGAACTGGCCCTCACGGGTCGGGGTGTTCTCGGAGCCGAAGCGGACGTCCATCGTGGAGACGATCTTGCCGTCGATCATCCAGGCGAGCGTGCGGCTCTCCTTGCTGATGCACATGACGCGGCCCGTCATGCAGCGCGGGTCCGGGGCGTCGACCTCGTTGACGGTCGGCGGGCGCAGCTCGTCGGCGGTGGGCTTCTTGCTGACGCTCTGGACCTTCTTCCAGGTGGCGTCGTCGACCGCGCCGGAGGCCGTCAGGCCGTTCTTCGACTGGAAGGACTTGACCGCGGCGGTCGTCTTCGAGCCGTAGAAGCCGGTCGGCGCGACCGTCATGTACTTGAGCTGCTTCAGGCGGGCCTGGAGCTCGCGCACCTGCTCGCTCTCGTCGCCGTTCGCCATGATGGCCTTGACCGTCGGCGAGGGGGACGCGGACGGCGAGGCCGACTGCGAGGCGGACGCGGAGGGCGAGGGCGAGGGCGAGGCGTCGGCGGGCTTGTCGTCCGTGGACGGGGAGGTTTCGGGGGTGGAACCCGCCGCGGACGCGGACGGAACCTTCGAAGCGGAGCCGGCCGGCTCCGTCTTCTGGGGCCCGCAGGCGGTCGCGGCGAGCGCGACGGCGGTGGCCACCCCGAGCGTGCGGATTATGACTCTCTGGCGAAGCATTGCAGTCCCCCGATTTCTACGTCGTGTATGTAGGTGATGCCTGGCGGGCGTGGACAGTTGCAGACGGTCCAGGGATGTTGCGCCATTGTGACCAGCGGCCGTCAGACGACAGCCGGAGCCGCCGCGGGGAGTTGTACCAGCCCCGAGCCCGTTTGCTCCATGGAGGGTTTGGTCACATGGCGAGTACCGAGAGCGGGATCCCGATCGAACCCGTGTATGGGCCGGGCGATCTGACGGGATGGGATCCCGGGGTCAAACTGGGTGAACCAGGGGCGTATCCGTACACGCGTGGTGTCTACCCGACCATGTACACCGGCAAGCCGTGGACCATGCGGCAGTACGCCGGGTTCGGGACGGCGGCCGAATCCAACGCACGGTACCGGCAGCTCATCGCGGGCGGCGGCACCGGACTGTCGGTCGCCTTCGACCTCCCGACGCAGATGGGACACGACTCCGACGCGCCCCTCGCCCACGGGGAGGTCGGCAAGGTCGGCGTCGCCGTCGACTCCGTCGACGACATGCGGGTGCTCTTCGACGGCATCCCGCTCGACCGGGTCTCCACGTCCATGACGATCAACGCACCGGCCGCGCTGCTGCTGCTCATGTACCAGCTGGTCGCCGAGGAGCACGGGATCACGGGCGCCCGGCTGACCGGCACCGTGCAGAACGACGTGCTGAAGGAGTACATCGCGCGGGGCACCTACATCTTCCCGCCCGGCCCCTCGCTGCGGCTGACCGCGGACACCTTCCGGTACTGCAAGGCCGAGATCCCCCGCTGGAACACCATCTCCATCTCCGGCTACCACATGGCCGAGGCCGGGGCCTCGCCCGCGCAGGAGATCGCCTTCACGCTGGCGGACGGGATCGCGTACGTACGGACCGCGCTGGCCGCAGGGATGGAGATCGACGAGTTCGCCCCGCGCCTGTCCTTCTTCTTCGTCGCCCGCACCACGCTGCTGGAGGAGGTCGCGAAGTTCCGGGCCGCGCGCCGGATCTGGGCCCACGTCATGCGCGAGGAGTTCGGCGCCCGGGACCCGAAGTCGCTGATGCTGCGCTTCCACACCCAGACGGCCGGGGTCCAGCTGACGGCGCAGCAGCCCGAGCTGAATCTCGTACGGGTGGCCGTGCAGGCGCTGGCGGCGGTGCTGGGCGGCACCCAGTCGCTGCACACCAACTCCTTCGACGAGGCGATCGCGCTGCCGACGGAGAAATCGGCCCGGCTGGCGCTGCGCACCCAGCAGGTGCTCGCGTACGAGACGGACGTGCCGCACACCGTCGACCCCTTCGCCGGCTCGTACGCGGTGGAGCGGATGACGGACGAGGTGGAGGAGGCGGCGCTCGCTCTGATGCGGCGGGTCGAGGACCTGGGCGGGGCGGTGGCCGCGATCGAGGCCGGCTTCCAGAAGGGGGAGATCGAGCGGAACGCGTACCGCATCGCGCGGGAGACGGACGGCGGCGAGCGCGTCGTGGTCGGCGTCAACCGCTTCGCGCTGGAGCAGGAGGAGCGGTACGAGCCGCTGCGCGTCGACCCGGAGATCGAGGACCGCCAGCGCGAGGCGCTGGCGGCGCTGCGCGCGGAGCGCGACGGGGAGGCGGTGGCGGCGGCGCTGGACTCCCTGCGCGAGGCGGCGGCGGGCACGGCGAACGTGCTGTATCCGATGAAGGAGGCCCTGCGCGCCCGGGCCACGGTGGGCGAGGTCTGCAACGCGCTGCGGGAGGTGTGGGGGACGTACGAACCGACGGATTCCACATGGTGACGTATTTAATGGAAAGCGTCGGCCACGACAGGAGCAACCCTATGGGACACTCCTGCCCATGCTGGGAGTCATCGATCTGCCGACCTATCTCGTCGGGCTCATATTGATCATTTTGCTGCCGGGGCCGAATTCGCTGTACGTGCTCTCCGTCGCGGCCCGCCGCGGGGTGCGGACCGGGTACAAGGCCGCCGCCGGGGTGTTCACCGGCGACGCCGTGCTCATGGCGCTCGCCGCCGCGGGCGCCGGGGCGCTGCTCCAGACCAGTCCGGTGGCCTTCGGCGTCGTCAAGCTGCTCGGCGCCGGGTACCTGACCTGGCTCGCGGTCGGGATGATGCGCGGGGCGTGGGCGCTGTGGCGCTCGCGGGCCGAGCGGGAGGAACGGGCCGCGGCCCCGCCCGCGGGCGAGGCCGCCGAAGGGGAGCGGCCGTACCGCCGGGCGCTGCTGATCAGCCTCTTCAACCCCAAGGCGATCCTGTTCCTCGTCTCCTTCTTCGTGCAGTTCGTGGATCCCTCGTACGCCTACCCGGCGCTCTCGTTCCTGCTGCTGGGGGCGCTGCTCCAGCTCGGCAGCTTCCTGTACCTGACCGTGCTGATCTTCAGCGGGACCCGGCTGTCCGCCGCCTTCCGCCGCCGCAAGCGGCTCTCGGCCGGGGCCACCTCGGCGGCGGGCGTGCTGTTCCTCGGCTTCGCCGCCAAGCTCGCCGTCAGCTGAGCGCTGTCCGGAGGGCCGGGTCGGACAGGCCCCGGCCCGGCCTGTCCGGCGGCCGCCGTCACCGGGCGCGGGTCGCGCGCAGCCGCTTCAGCCGGCGGACCACGCGGCGGACGGCCGGGCTGTGCGGCAGGAAGGACAGCTGGGCCGGGATGCCGCCGGGCAGCCCGAGGGTGGTCAGCCGGCGGCGCTTGAAGTAGCGCCAGGTCCGGTCGTCCAGATGCGCGGCCAGGTGGCGTTCGGCCTCGGTGCGCCGCGCCGCCAGGATCTGCGGCTGCATGGTGAACCCGACGGCGGTGAGCAGCCCGGTCAGCCGGTCCCGGTTCTCCTCGGGGCCGGGCGCGGTCCAGCCGGCCACGGCCGCGGCGTCCGCGAGGGAGGGCAGCAGCGCGTCCACGATCGTCAGCGGGATCCGGTTGCTGTTCTGGTAGGGGGTGAGGCGGGCCAGTATGGCCTCGGTCCCGGTGCGCGCGACGGGCAGTCCGTACAGGGTGGCGGCGGTGAGCAGCCCGGTCGAGAAGCATCCGACGACCAGCGCCGGGCGCAGCCGCTGGTAGAGGGTCTCGGCCAGGACCGGGGTGGACATGACGGTGAGCCGGGCGCCGAGCCGCTCCGCCTCCGCCTCGGCGCGGCGCGAGTACGCTGCCGGGGCGCTGGGGTGCGGTTTGAAGACGAGCTCGCGGTGGCCGAGGGCGCACGCGCCCCGGACCATCTCCACGTGGAGTTCCTCCTCTTCCTGCGGGGAGAGCAGTTCGAGCGCGGAGAGGTACTGGCCGAGCAGCAGCGCCGGGGCCTCTGCGACCCCGTCGAGCTCGGGCCCGTACGAGGGCAGCTCGGCGAGCACCTTCAGGAACGCGGGGGCCGGGACCAGCTCCGGCCGTACGTCGAACTCGGTGAGCAGCAGCGGTTCCAGACCCGGCACCAGGTCCAGGTGCAGTACGCGGCGCACGCGCATGCCGAGCTGCGGGTCGAGGCGGAAGCGGGTGGGGCCGTAGCTCATCAGCCCGTCGGCGTAGACATCGACGGCGGCGCCGGGGAACAGCGTGCACAGGGTCCGGGCGGGCGGGACCTGGATCGACTCCACGATGATCTCGACGCGGTCCTCGCCCAGTCCCCAGATCGCCCGGAGCTGCCGCTCCCACAGCGGAACGTCCTCGGGGCGGGGGGCCCAGGCACTCGGGTGCTGCGGGGCGATGGCGGCGTTCCAGTCGAGCACCTCGTCGAAGCGGGTGCGCAGCGCTGCGAAGCCCGGCATGTCGGCGAGGCCGGGGGAGACCTCGGCGGTGAGGGCGTGGTTGCTGGTGAGCAGGATGCGGCGGCGGGCCGGCGGGAAGCTGCCCGCGTCGATGCCGGCGGCGAGCGTGGCCGTCCCGTAGAGGGTGGAGGCGAGGAAGATCTGCGTGCAGGGGGTGTGCCGAGTCGTCATCAGAGCGTGGCTCCCGCTCGTGCGGGCCGGCGGCGCAGGCGGCGCAGCACTCCGGCGCGGTCGGCGTCCATCGCGTTCAGGGCCTGGTCGAGTACGTCCTGGGGCATGCGTCCGAGCGCGGCCGTGCTCATCGAACGGAGTTTCCTGGCCACGGCCGGTTCGTACCTTTCAATGGTCCCGATATGGTGCGCGATAATTGCACAATATGTTCGGACGGCTTTCGGGAGCAGAAGATCACTTTCCCGGTCTTCGGCCGTATCGGCCAGGACCTGGTCGAAAGCCTTGATGAAATCGAGCTGGCGCTCGTCTTTGATCTGCGTGAGCGAGGTGGCGACACCGCGCCGGTAGAAGATCCCCGGCAGTCCGACCGCCGCGAACGATTCGGCGCCCCGGTGCAGCCGCCAGATCCACGGCCGGTCCTCCGCCGTCCGCAGCCCGTCGGTGAAGTGCAGCAGCCCGCGGTCCAAAAGCCGCCGGTGGTACATGCCGGCCCAGGCGTACGGGTAGTCGACCGAGGTGGCCCGGGAGGCGGGCAGGATCCCGGCGCGCGGATCGCCGACGACCAGCTGCGGGCCGTACGGGACGCGCTGCACGCTGCGGGTGCGGCCGGTCACCTGGACATGGTCGTTGCGGACGAAATCGCAGCTCAGGGCCTCTATGGCGGCCAGCGTGCGGGCCAGGTGGCCGGGCGCCAGCCAGTCGTCGCCGTCCAGGAACGTGACGTACTCGCCGCGCGCCGCGTCCAGGCCGGTGTTCCGGGCGGTGGCCAGGCCGCCGTTCCGTTCGTGTCTGAGGAGCACCGCCCCCGGCAGCTCGCGGGCCGCCCGCTCCAGGAGTTCGGGCGTGCCGTCCGTCGAGCGGTCGTCGACGAGCAGGAACTCGAAATCGTCCCGGGCGTTCAGTTCGAGGCTTTTCAGGGCATCGGGTGCGTATGTCTGCACGTTGTAGAACGGCACGACAACAGAGAGCTTGAGCACCTGCGAGACATTAAGGCGTTGGCCGGCATTCACCATGGCTCGTACGCGGATTCCATGTGAACGAAGCGGGGCGGGCGCGTTAACCGGTGCGGTTTCGCATGACGTAGACGGGTTGTTAACCCGCTGTTGTGCATTCGTTGGGCCGATCACCGAAATTGCGGAATAGCTTCTGCCGGGTGCCAGCCAGCAATCGCGCAGCATCTCGCAGCCATCCCCGGACCGCCCTCCGCGTCGCCGTACTCGCCGATTCCGATACACGGTGGAAATGGGGCGCACTCACCGCCCGCCGCCTCGCGACGCAGCCGCACCTCACCGGGTTCCTGCTCCGCGGCCGGGCCACCCCGACCGCCCGCCAGCTCGGCGAAGTGGGCGTCCGGGCGGACCGGCTCTCCGAGGTGACCTGCGCACAGTTCCTCGCGGAGATCGAGCGCGAGAAGTACGACGTCGTCGTCCTCGCCCTCGTCGGCGGGGCCGTACAGGCCGTCCTGCACGGGGTCCGCGCACTGTGGCCCGAGCCGGCCGACCGTCCCGTGCTCGTCACCGGGTACGTGGGCGTCGTGTACGAGAAGCTCGCCGACGGGCTGCTGCTGCGCCACGGGGCCGACCTCGTCCTCGCCAACTCCCGGTACGACGCGGGACGCTTCCGCGCGGTCTACGAGGGCGTCGGCGCGGACGCCGGCGCCGTCACGCAGACGGCACTGCCCTTCCTGGACGGAGCGGCGTACGAGAAGGCCGGCAGCCGCGCGCACACCGTGGTCTTCGCCGTCCAGCCCTCCGTCCCCGAGAGCCGCGCCGACCGCGCCCACCTGCTGGAGCGGGCCGCCCGGCACGCCCGGCTGCACCCGGAGCGCGAGGTGCTGATCAAGCTGCGCAGCCGGCCCGGGGAGCACACCACGCACCTGGAGGAGCAGCCGTACCAGCGGCTCGCCGAGCGGATCCCGGGCGGACTGCCCGCCAACTGCCGCCTGGTGTACGGGAACATGGGCGAGGTCCTGGACGGCACCGACCTGCTGGTCACCGTCTCCTCCACGGCCGCCCTGGAGTCCCTGCACCGCGGGATCCCGACGGCGGTCCTCACCGACCTCGGCATCCGCGAGGTGCTCGGCAACCACCACTTCCTCGGCTCGGGCTGCCTGGCCTCCTGGGACCAGCTCGACGCGGGGCTCCTGCCGCAGGGCGACCCGCAGTGGCTGGCCGACCAGGGCGTCACGGGGGCGCCCGGCTCGGCCGGTGCGTCCGGCGCCCGGGACCCCTTCGCCGCAGCCCGCGCCCGGCTCGGCGAACTGCTGGACCTCCCGGTGCTCCCCGCCGTCGCCCCCTACTACACGCAGACCACCGCGCCCGGGTACCTGCCCGGGATCCTGGCCCGCCACCACCTCGCCCCCGACGGCACCCCACTGCCCGGCGCCCTCCGCGAGAGCGGCGGGGAGTCCCGGCTGCGCCGCAGGCTCCGCGCGCACCTGCGCGACGCCGCCCGCGGGGCGTACCGGCACGGCGTCCAGCGCGTGGCCCCGATGATCCGCCGGATGGGGGAGCTGTGAGCCCCCGCGCGAGCGCCGCCGCCCGCCCCCGCGTACTGGCCGTGATCCCGGCCCGGGGCGGCTCCAAGGGGGTCCCGGGCAAGAACCTCGCCGAAGTGGCCGGAGTCCCGCTCGTCGTACGGGCCGTCCAGGCCTGCCGGGGTGCGGCCACCGTCACCGACGTCGTGGTCTCCACCGACGCCGACCCCATCGCCGACGCCGCCCGCACCGCCGGCGCCGACGCGATCCGCCGCCCCGCGGCGATCTCCGGGGACACCGCGAGCAGCGAGGCCGCCGTGCTGCACGCGCTCGACGCCTTCGAGGAACTGCACTCCCTCACGGTGGACGTCGTCCTCCTCGTCCAGTGCACCAGCCCCTTCCTGACCTCCTCCGACGTCGAGTCGGTCGCCGCCGCCGTCGCCACCGGCGCGGCCGACTCGGCCCTGACCGTCGCCCCCTTCCACGGGTTCCTCTGGCGGGAGGCGGCCGAACGCGACGGGAGGACCGGCGTCGGCGTCAACCACGACAAGGCAGTCCGCCCCCGCCGCCAGGACCGGCCCCAGGACCTGCTGGAGACCGGCGCCGCCTACGCCATGGACGCCGCCGGCTTCCGCGGCGCGCGGCACCGCTTCTTCGGGCGGACCCTCCCCGTCGCCACCGACCCCGCACGGGTCCTGGAGATCGACGACCCGCACGACCTGGCGCGCGCCCGCCTCCTCGCCCCGCTGTTCACCTCCCCCGGACACCCCCACGCACCGAACGAAGGACCTCAGCTGCCATGACCGTCGCCACTCCCCACTCCCGCCTGCGCACCTTCGGCTCCCGCACCGCCGGCCCCGGCCGCCCCGTGTACGTCGTCGGTGAGATCGGCATCAACCACAACGGCGACCTCGGCAACGCGTTCGCCCTCATCGACGCCGCCGCCGAAGCGGGCTGCGACGCCGTGAAGTTCCAGAAGCGCACCCCGGAGATCTGCACGCCGCGCGACCAGTGGGACATCGAGCGCGACACCCCCTGGGGCCGGATGACGTACATCGAGTACCGCCACCGCGTGGAGTTCGGCGAGGCCGAGTACCGCTCCATCGACGAGCACTGCGCCAAGCGCGGCATCGACTGGTTCGCCTCCCCGTGGGACACCGAGGCCGTCGCCTTCCTGGAGAAGTTCGACGTCCCCGCCCACAAGGTGGCCTCCGCCTCCCTCACCGACGACGAGCTGCTGCGCGCCCTGCGCGCCACCGGCCGCACCGTCGTCCTGTCCACCGGCATGTCCACCCCGCGGCAGATCCGCCACGCCGTGGAGGTGCTCGGCAGCGACAACATCCTGCTCTGCCACGCCACGTCCACGTACCCGGCCAAGGCGGAGGAGCTCAACCTGCGGGTGATCAACACCCTCCAGGAGGAGTACCCCAACGTCCCGATCGGCTACTCCGGCCACGAGACGGGCCTGCAGACCACCCTCGCGGCCGTCGCCCTCGGCGCCACCTTCGTCGAACGCCACATCACCCTCGACCGCGCCATGTGGGGATCCGATCAGGCCGCCTCCGTGGAGCCCGGCGGCCTGGCCCGCCTGGTCCGCGACATCCGCACCATCGAGACCGCCCTCGGCGACGGCGTGAAGCGCGTCTACGACTCCGAGCTCGGCCCCATGAAGAAGCTCCGCCGGGTCCGGGGCGAGCTCGCCTCGGTCTGACCCGGTACGACGCCCCGACCCGCCGCCCCTGACGAGGAGTACGTGGTGACCCCCTCCGCCTCCACCCTGGCTTTCGTCGAGAGTCCGGTCCAACTCCTGAACGTGCTGGAGTGGGCGCACGCCGAGGCCGCGACGACGCCGGGCGGCGCCCCGCTGCTCGGCGCCGTCCCGCGCCAGCCCGGCCGG
>NZ_JAINUL010000001.1:3518660-3760115 GCF_020639365.1 Streptomyces flavotricini | reverse complement strand
GGCCCGGCCGGGACCACCGCCGCGGCCGGGGCCGGCGGGAGCGCCGCGGCCCACGCCCCCGACCGCCCGGCGGGGGCCGGGTCCTGGCTGCGGATCGTCGTACTGCCGCCCACCGACCCCATGTCCCGCGGCCAGCTGCGCCGGATGGCCGGTCTGGCCCGGGACGAGGGGTACGAGGTCGTCTGGCAGGAGGCCCGCGGCGGCCGGCTCGCCCCGCTCAAGGCGCTCGCCGCGCTCGCCGGGGACGTGCGCGCGGCCCGCCGGGTCGTCGTCGGCGACCCCTTCTCCCGGTACGTGCAGCTCCTGCTCACCCTCGTACGGGCCGAAGAGCTCGTGGTGGTCGACGACGGCACCGCCACCATGGAGTTCGTCGCCCAGACCGCCCGCGGCGAGCGCCTGGTGCGCTGGCACCGGGTCGGCGGCGGCGGTCTGCCCGGCCGGGTCCGCGAGCTGGCGTACGCGCCGGTCTCGGCCACCGCCCGGCGCCGCTTCACCCCGGCCGCGAACGCGGGCCGCCGCGTCGAGGTCTTCAGCTCGATGCCGGTGACCGTCCACAACGGGATGACGCTGCGGGTCAACGAGTTCGCCTGGACCCGAGCCCGGTTCGGCCCGCCGCGCCTGACGAAGGGCACCGACCTCGTCGGCACCTCCCTCGTGGAGACCGGCGTCGTCGACCCGGCCCGCTACCTGGACGCCGTACGCGCCCTGACGCTGGAACACGGGGCGACCCGCTACTTCGCGCACCGCCGCGAGTCCGCGGAGAAGCTGCGCACGCTCAGCGAGGCGACGGGGCTGGAGATCGTCCGCCCGGACCTGCCGCTGGAGCTGATCGCCCGGCGCGGACCGGTCGGCCGCACGATCGTCAGCTTTCCGTCCACCGTCGTCCACACCCTGCCGTACGCGCTGACCGGAACCGGTGTGACCGTCGCCGTATGCGATGTCGACCCGGCCTGGCTCACCGGCTCCGCCTCGGCGCGGGCCCGCAGCTTCCTCGCCGGAGTCACCGAGACCGCCCGTGATGTGCACAGACTGCCTGCCCAGACGGCCTCCGCGGCCGGATGAGCGCGCGAGTTTACCCCCGGGTGCATCCGGTCATGCGTCCAGAGGTCTGGTTTTTTTCCCCTAACGGCATGAACTTTTGGTGATCTACAGCCAGTTGGGCCATTCGTGCGCCTACCCTTCAACGGGTGAACCAGTTGATGTCCCGCGAGTCCCAGACCGCCCTGCCCGGCACGCCTGACCGGCCCGAGCTGCCCGGCAAGATTCCGGACCACCTGCGTGCCGAACTGATCGAGTTCCGCCGGGACTTGCACATGCACCCCGAGCTAGGACACCAGGAGTTCCGCACCACGGCGGCGATCAAGGCCCGGCTGGAGAAAGCGGGACTGCGGCCCCGCGTACTGAAGTCCGGAACCGGCCTGATCTGTGACGTGGGCACGTGGGACGGGGGCCGGCCCATGCTGGCCCTGCGCGCGGACATCGACGGCCTGCCCATTCCGGACACCAAGACCCACGTCGCGTACCGCTCGACCTTCCCCGACCGCGCCCACGCCTGCGGCCACGACGTGCACACCGCCGTCGTCCTCGGCGCCGGTCTGGTCCTCGCCGACCTCGACCGGCAGGGCCTGCTGCCCCGCCCGGTGCGGCTGCTGTTCCAGCCCGCCGAGGAGGTGCTCCCCGGCGGAGCCACCGACGCCATCGCCTCCGGCGTCCTGGACGGCGTGGGCCGGATCATCGCGGTGCACTGCGACCCGCGGGTCGACGCCGGGAAGATCGGACTGCGCACCGGCCCCATCACCTCCGCCTGCGACCGGCTGGAAGTCACCCTGTCCGGCCCCGGCGGGCACACCGCGCGGCCGCACCTGACCACCGATCTGGTGACGGCCGCCGCCCGGGTCGCCGTCGACCTGCCGGCCGTCCTGTCGCGCCGGATGGACGCGCGCTCGGGGATGTCGATCACCTGGGGCCGGATCGAGGCCGGGCACGCCTGCAACGTGATCCCGATGCACGCCGAGCTCTCCGGGACGATCCGCTGCCTGGACATCAACGCCTGGCACGAGGCGCCCGATCAGATCCACGCCGCGATCGACGAGATCGCCGGGATGCACCGCGCCAAGTCGGAGATCACCTACGTGCGCGGGGTGCCGCCGGTGGTCAACGACCCGGTGGTCACCGAGCTGCTGCGGGAGGCGATGGCGGCCCGGCTCGGCAAGGAGTCGATCGAGGACACCGAGCAGAGCCTCGGCGGCGAGGACTTCTCCTGGTACCTGGAGCACGTGCCCGGAGCCATGGCCCGGCTCGGCGTGCACGCGCCGGGCACGAGCGCCAAGAGGGACCTGCACCGGGGCGACTTCGACGTGGACGAGTCCGCGATCGGGGTCGGCGTGGAGTTCTTCACGGCCGCCGCTCTGCTCGACGGACGGCGTACCAGGCCGGCCGGGTAGCGATCGGGCAAAAATTTGTACAACATCTGAGCGCCTCCCGTCACACCTGTCCAGCCCTTGGTACACAAGGGCTGGACGCTCGGGGAGTTACCAATCGGTCACTGTCCGATTCGCGACGATCCGATAACGACTCATGAACGGCCCTTTAACTGACATCTACGCGCGTTACGATCGCCGCGAAACCAGCGCCGGTCGTGGCGCTTCGGTCAGGTTTTGAAGGAGCCTCCCCTTGCGCCGGATCACCAGGATCGCCACCGTGGGCATCGCGTCCGCGGCGCTGGCCCTCTCGGCCACCGCCTGTGGCGGAAAGAAGTCTTCCGACTCCACTGCCTCCTCCTCGGAGTCGGCGGGTTCGTCGAAGTCCGCAGCCATCGCCTATGACATCGGCGGCCGCGGCGACCAGTCGTTCAACGACGCCGCCTTCGCGGGCCTGGAGAAGGCCGAGAAGGACCTGAAGGTCAAGGGCGCCGAGGCCGAGCCCACCGAGGGCGAGAGCGAGGCGGACAAGGTCCAGCGCCTCACCGAGCTCGCGCGCAAGGGCAACAACCCGGTCATCGGCGTCGGCTTCGCCTACGCGCCGGCGATCAAGAAGGTCGCCGAGAAGTTCCCGAAGACCACCTTCGGCCTCATCGACGACACCTCGGTGACCGCTCCGAACATCGCGAACCTGGTCTTCAACGAGGAGCAGGGCTCCTACCTGGCCGGCGTCGCCGCCGCCAAGGCCTCGAAGACCGGCACGGTCGGCTTCATCGGCGGTGTCGAGGTTCCGCTGATCAAGAAGTTCGAGGCGGGCTTCACCCAGGGCGTCAAGGACACCAACCCGAACGCCAAGGTGCTGTCGGCCTACCTGACGCAGCCGCCGGACTTCTCGGGCTTCGCCAAGCCCGACCTCGGCAAGGCCACCGCCAAGGGCCAGCTCGACAGCGGCGCCGACGTGATCTACTCCGCGGCCGGCCTCGCCGGTTCGGGTGCGATCGAGGCCACCGCCAACGCGGGCAAGTGGGCCATCGGCGTCGACTCCGACCAGTACAACCAGGCCGGTCTGTCGAAGTACAAGGACAAGATCCTGACCTCGGTCACCAAGGACGTTCCGGACGCGGTCTACAACCTGATCAAGTCGGTCGAGGACGGCAAGCCGCAGACCGGTGAGATCCGCTACGGCCTCGACAAGAACGGTGTCGGCCTGGCCGACTCCAACCCCGCGTACAAGTCGATGGCCGAGATCACCGCTGCGGTCGAGAAGGCCAAGGCCGACATCATCGCGAAGAAGATCACCGTCAAGACCGCCCCGTAAGGCCGTCTCTGACGTGCAGTAGTGGTCTCCGGGGTTCGGGAAGCGGTCTCTGCCGCTCCCGGGCCCCGAGCCGTGTTCTGTGATCTTGTGGCCACTTGGCCGCAAGTTTTCACTTTCGACAGTGCTACGCGCGTAGAGGCATCGTGGACGCGATACCGTCCTCCTCCCGCCCACCCGCCCGGCCGATCTCCGCCCTGTCCTCCTGCCAACTTGGCATTTCCAGCTCCTTCCGCGCCAAGGAGAGTGCGTCATCAACGCGTCCAGCCCCCCTCTCGCCGTAGAACTGAACGGCATTACCAAGCGTTTCCCCGGCGTCGTCGCCAACAAGGACATCGCGATCAGCGTCCGCAAGGGCACGGTCCACGCCCTCATCGGTGAGAACGGTGCCGGCAAGTCGACCCTGATGAAGATCCTCTACGGCATGCAGAAGCCGGACGAGGGCACCATCGCCGTCGACGGGGAGCAGGTCTCCTTCTCCAGCCCGGCCGATGCCATCGCCCGCGGCATCGGCATGGTGCACCAGCACTTCATGCTCGCCGACAACCTCACCGTCCTGGAGAACGTGGTTCTCGGCGGCGAGAAGCTCTACGGCATCGGCTCCAAGGCCCGCAAGAAGATCCTGGAGATCTCGGACGCGTACGGCCTGGGCGTGCGCCCGGACGCCCTGGTCGAGGACCTCGGCGTCGCGGACCGCCAGCGTGTGGAGATCCTCAAGGTCCTCTACCGCGGCGCCCGCACCCTCATCCTCGACGAGCCCACCGCGGTGCTCGTGCCGCAGGAGGTGGACGCGCTCTTCGACAACCTGCGCGAGCTCAAGGCCGAGGGCCTGACCGTCATCTTCATCTCGCACAAGCTGGGCGAGGTGCTGAAGGTCGCCGACGACATCACGGTCATCCGCCGCGGCACCACCGTCGGCACCGCCGACCCGAAGACCGCGACCACCAAGCAGCTCGCCGAGCTGATGGTCGGCAGCGAGCTGCCCACGCCCGAGACCCGCGAGTCGACGGTCACGGACGTCGCCATGCTCAAGGTCCAGGACCTGCGCCTGGCCGCCACCGACCCCGACGGCGTCGTCCGCGAGGTGCTCGCCGGCATCGACTTCACCATCCACAAGGGCGAGGTCCTCGGCATCGCCGGTGTCGAGGGCAACGGCCAGACGGAGCTCATCGAGGCCCTCATGGGCATGAGCCTGCCGGACGGCGGCGTCATCACCCTGGACGGCAAGGACATCTCCACCGCGCCGACGCGCAAGCGCCGCGAGGGCGGAATCGGCTACATCCCCGAGGACCGCCACCGCCACGCACTGCTGCTGGAGTCCCCGCTCTGGGAGAACCGCATCCTCGGCCACGTCACCGAGGCGCCCAACTCCAAGCGCGGCATCCTCGACCCGAAGGCCGCCCGCAAGGACACCGAGCGGATCGTGCGCGAGTACGACGTCCGCACCCCCGGCATCGAGGTCACCGCGGCCTCCCTCTCCGGCGGCAACCAGCAGAAGCTGATCGTCGGCCGCGAGATGAGCCACAGCCCGAAGTTCCTCATCGCCGCCCACCCCACCCGCGGTGTGGACGTCGGCGCGCAGGCGCAGATCTGGGACGCGATCCGCGAGGCCCGCCGCGAGGGCCTGGCCGTGCTCCTGATCTCCGCCGACCTGGACGAGCTGATCGGCCTGTCCGACACCCTGCGCGTCATCTACCGCGGCCGCCTGGTCGCGGACGCCGACCCGGCGACCATCACGCCCGAGGAGCTCGGCACCGCCATGACGGGTGCCGCCCGCGGACACCTGGACGCCACCGACAACCCTTCCGCCGCTGCCGACGGTGACACGACGGAGGACGAGGCCCGATGAAGAAATTCGACAAGGACCGGCTGCTGCTCGCGGCGGCCGGACCCACGCTCGCACTGATCAGCGCTTTCGTGCTGACCATGATCGTGCTGGCCGCATCGGGCGTGGACCCGATCGACCCGCTGCGCATCATGATCGACCAGGCCGGTTACGAGGACGTCCAGGTCCTGATCGTCAACCAGGCCGGCATCTACTTCCTGGCAGCCCTGGCCGTCGCCATCGGCTTCCGGATGAACCTCTTCAACATCGGCGTCGACGGCCAGTACCGCCTCGCGGCGATGATCTCGGCCGTGGTCGGGGCGAAGGTCGCGCTGACCGGTCCGCTGCACATCCTGCTGATCGTGCTCGTCGCCATGGCGACCGGTGCGTTCTGGGCCGGTATCGCGGGCATCCTGAAGGCCCGCCGCGGTGTGAGCGAGGTCGTCTCCACGATCATGCTCAACGCCATCGCGACCTCCGTAATCGCGTGGCTGCTGCTGCCGAAGAACCTCGGCGTCCAGCCGGCCGGCTCGAACGACCTGACCACCGGTGACATCCCCGAGTCGGGCTGGTTCCCGGCCCTGTCGCTGCCCGGCGGCGACATCTACGGCTTCACCTTCGTGGCCTTCGCGCTCGGCGTCGTCTACTGGTTCGTGCTGAACCGCACCCGCTTCGGCTTCGACCTGCGCGCCTCCGGCGCCAGCGAGTCCGCCGCGCAGGCCTCCGGTGTGGAGCCCAAGAAGATGATCATGACCGCGATGCTCATCTCGGGCGCGGTCGCCGGTCTGACGGGCATGCCGCTGCTTCTCGGCGAATCCCACACGTACAACCTGTCCTTCCCGCTGGGCATCGGCTTCACCGGCATCACCGTCGCGCTGCTCGGCCGCAACAACCCGGTCGGCATCTTCTTCTCGGCCTTCCTGCTCGCCTTCATCGACAAGTCCTCGGCCGGCCTCGACCAGAACGGCTACGCCAAGGAAATCGGCACGATCATGCAGGGCCTGATCGTCATCGCCGTCGTCGTCAGCTACGAGCTCGTCCGCCGCTACGGCATCCGCCGCCAGCAGCAGAAGGTCGGCGAAGAGCTGGCCGCCGGCCACGCCCTCAAGACCGACAACAAGGAGGTCGCGGCGTGAGCACCAGCACCGTTTCCGCGACGAGCGCCGCGCCCAAGAAGGACGGCGGCCGCCGCAAGGTCACCCTCCCCTGGATCCTGCTGATGATCGCGGGCGGCCTCGCCCTGATCTCCCTGGTCCGGGTCATCTCCGGCGCCGACGACCTGACCTCCGTCGGTCAGGTCTCCGGTGCCCTCCAGCTCGCCGTGCCGATCGGCCTCGCCGGCCTCGGCGGTCTGTGGGCCGAGCGCGCGGGCGTGGTCAACATCGGCCTCGAAGGCATGATGATCCTCGGCACCTGGTTCGGTGCCTGGGCCGGCTACCAGTGGGGTCCGTGGACCGGAGTCCTGATGGGCATCGTCGGCGGCGCCCTCGGCGGCCTGCTGCACGCGATCATCACGGTCACGTTCAACGTGAACCACATCGTCTCCGGTGTGGCGGTCAACATCCTGGCCGTCGGCTTCACCCAGTACCTGTCGAACTTCACCTTCGACAAGGCCCCGGGCGGCTCCTCCAAGCAGTCCCCGCGCATCGATCCGATCACCGAGATCACCATCCCAGGGGTCTCGGACTGGCTGGCCACGCTCCAGGGCAAGCACTGGTTCCTGATCTCGGACCTCGCCGGCGTGCTCGGCGGCCTCGTCACCAACCTGTCGCTGCTGACGGTCGTGGCGGTGCTGCTGGTCCCCGCCACCTGGTGGGTGCTGTGGCGGACCTCCTTCGGTCTGCGCCTGCGCTCCTGCGGTGAGAACCCCGTCGCCGCCGAGTCCCTCGGCGTCAACGTCTACAAGTACAAGTACATCGCGGTGGTCGTCTCCGGTGCGATGGCCGGCCTCGGCGGTGCGTTCCTCGCGATCGTCTCCACCGGCATCTACCAGGAGGGCCAGACCGGCGGCCGCGGCTACATCGGTCTCGCCGCGATGATCTTCGGCAACTGGATGCCGGGCGGCATGGCCCTCGGCTCGGGCCTCTTCGGCTTCACCTACAGCCTCCGGCTGCGCGGCGGCTCCGAGAACGTCCACGCGATGCTGCTGCTCCTCGCGATCCTGCTGGTGGTCGTCCTCGTGTGGCAGCTGTACAAGAAGAAGTACGTCCAGGGCGCGATCGCCGCGGCCTGCGCGGGCGGCCTCTTCCTCTGGTACACGCTGACCGACTCCGTCCCGAGCCAGTTCGTCGACGCCGCCCCCTACGTCACCACGCTGCTGGTGCTCGCGCTGTCCGCGCAGCGGCTGCGGATGCCCAAGGCGGACGGTCTGCCGTACCGCAAGGGTCAGGGCAAGTGACGACGGCGATCGAGCCCGACTGGGAAGCCCTGCGGGAGGCCGCCCGGGACGCCATGTCCCGGGCGTACGCCCCCTACTCGGGCTTCCCGGTCGGGGTGGCCGCCCTCGTGGACGACGGCCGGACCGTCGTCGGCTGCAACGTGGAGAACGCCAGCTACGGGCTCAGCCTGTGCGCCGAATGCGGGCTGGTCTCCTCCCTGCAGGCCACCGGCGGCGGCCGCCTGACCCACTTCACCTGCGTGGACGGCAAGGGCGACATCCTCGTCCCGTGCGGTCGCTGCCGCCAGCTGCTCTTCGAGTTCGGCGGACCGGAACTGCTGGTGGAGACCCCCAAGGGGATCCTGCCGCTGGCCGAGATGCTGCCGCAGGCCTTCGGGCCGGACCACCTGAGATAGCCGTGCCGACGGCCCTTCGCCCTGCCGGGCGAAGGGCCGTCGCGATTTCCTCTTCTTCTTCTCTCTCCACCCCTCTATGCGCGTAGAAGGAAGCACCACATGGACGTCATCTCCGTCATCCGTACGAAGCGGGACCGCGGCGAGCTGAGCCCCGAGCAGATCGACTGGGTCATCGACGCGTACACGCGCGGTGTCGTCGCCGACGAGCAGATGTCGGCGCTGGCGATGGCCATCCTGCTCAACGGCATGAACCGCGCCGAGATCAAGCGCTGGACCGCCGCGATGATCGCCTCGGGCGAGCGGATGAACTTCGACTCCCTGTCCCGCCCGACCGCCGACAAGCACTCCACCGGCGGCGTCGGTGACAAGATCACCCTCCCGCTGGCCCCGCTCGTCGCCGCCTGCGGCGCGGCCGTGCCGCAGCTCTCGGGCCGCGGCCTCGGCCACACCGGCGGCACCCTGGACAAGCTGGAGTCCATCCCCGGCTGGCGCGCGCTGCTCTCCAACGAGGAGATGCTGCACGTCCTCGACACCACGGGCGCGGTCATCTGCGCGGCGGGCGACGGCCTGGCCCCCGCCGACAAGAAGCTGTACGCGCTGCGCGACGTGACGGGCACCGTCGAGGCCATCCCGCTGATCGCCTCCTCGATCATGTCGAAGAAGATCGCCGAGGGCACGGGCTCGCTCGTCCTCGACGTGAAGGTCGGCACCGGCGCGTTCATGAAGAACATCGAGGACGCGCGCGAGCTCGCCTCGACGATGGTCGCGCTCGGCACGGACAGCGGCGTCAAGACGATCGCCCTGCTCACCGACATGTCCACCCCGCTCGGCCTGACGGCCGGCAACGCGCTGGAGATCCGCGAGTCGGTCGAGGTCCTGGCCGGCGGCGGCCCCTCCGACGTCGTCGAGCTGACCCTGGCCCTGGCCCGCGAGATGCTGGACGCGGCGGGCATCAAGGACGCCGACCCGGCCAAGGCCCTGGCCGACGGCTCCGCGATGGACGTGTGGCGCCGGATGATCGCGGCCCAGGGCGGCGACCCGGACGCGGCCCTGCCGGTCGCCCGTGAGCAGCACGTGGTCACCGCCCCGTCCTCGGGCGTCCTGACCCGCCTGGACGCCTACGGCGTCGGCGTGGGCGCCTGGCGCCTGGGCGCCGGCCGCGCGCGCAAGGAGGACCCGGTGCAGGCGGGCGCGGGCATCGAGCTCCACGCCAAGCCGGGCGACACGGTGGTGGCCGGCCAGCCGCTGATGACCCTGCACACGGACACCCCGGAGAAGTTCGAATACGCCCTGGCCTCCCTTGAGGGCACCTACGACATCGCCCCGGCCGGCACGGAGTTCTCCGCCACGCCGATCGTCCTGGACCGCATCGCCTGACCTGCGGCCCCCCTGCGCGCCGGCGCGGCTCCCCGTCCGGAGCCGCGCCGGCGTTCTTTCTTCAGAGCCGGGGCAGGGCCTCCCCGGGCGCCGGCTCCCGCCGCAGGTCCAGCCAGAACAGGTAGCCGCGCAGGTAGGCCTCCAGCCCGTCGTCGATGTACGCGACGAAGTCCCGGTGGCCGTCGGCGGCGTCGTGGTAATGCGGGACGTACACCGGGTTCTCCGCGTAGGAGGACCATGCCGCGGCCGCGGCCACCGCCCACTCGCGCACCCGCCCGCGCTCCCGCCACCACGCGCGGACGCCCTCGGGGGTCCAGTGGTCGTCGCCGTCCCAGGCGTAGTTGTTGTACAGCTCCCAGCCGGCGGCGGTCACGAGGGCCTCGGTCTCCCGTTCGTTCACCGGCTGGCGGAAGACGAACTCGTGGAAGTCGTCGAAGGCGACGTGGTCGCGTGCATGGTCCCGTCCGAACTGCATGCAGTCGGTGTCGGCCCCGTAGAACGGGCCCGGGACGTTGCGCCAGTTCCGGTTGGCCCACTCGCCCTGGAAGACGGGCGTGCCGAAGGTGGCGTAGGGCGAGCCCTCGAGCGAGAGGAGACGGCGGGCCGTGGGAACGGGGTCCCAGTAAGGCGTGATCACCGGGCCCATTCTGTGCGGTGACCGATGATTCGGTCGAGGTCCGCAGGTCACCATCTCGTGGAGACCACCCGACTCGTGCTGCCCGGATCCGGACCGACCGCGCGCGACAGCGCCGCGCTGTGCGCACGCCTGGCCCGGCTCTACGACGACGGGGCCGCGGCCGTGGAGTGCGACGCCTCCGCCGTCACGGCTCCGGACCTCGCCGTCGTCGAGGCGCTGGCGCGGCTGCGGCTCGCCGCCCGCGGACGGCCGCTGCGGGTGACCGGGGCCGGGCCCGCGCTCCGGGCCCTACTGCACCTCGCCGGACTCGTCCAGCTGCTCGGGGAGGCCGAAGAGCGGGAACCAGCGGTCGGTGTCCAGGAACGCGTTGAGCCCGGTGATCCGCCCCTCTGAGATCTCCAGGACCTGCAGCGCCCAGGGGGTCCAGCCCGGGGCCCCGTCCTCCCGCGGCCGGTACTGGCCGAAGGCCGGCAGGCCGTTCGCCGTGGTCGGGACCAGGCGGGAGCCCTTGCAGCCGATGCCCTGGTTGAGGTGCCAGGCGGCGATGTCCTCGTGGCCCTGGAGCCACAGGTCGAACGGCGGCATCGACAGCACCGCGTCCTCGTGCAGCAGGGTGGTCAGCCGCGAGATGTCGTACGCCTCGAAGGCCGAGAGGTACTGCTCCAGCAGCTTCACCTGCTCCGCGTTCAGCGGGTCCGCCGTCTCGCTCTCGCGCATCCGGGTCGCCGACATCGTCGCCCGGGCCCGCTGGAGGGCGCTGTTCACCGAGGCCACCGTCGTGTCCAGCAGGGTCGCGACCTCGTCCGCCTTCCACGCCAGCACCTCGCGCAGGATCAGCACCGCGCGCTGCTTGGCGGGCAGGTGCTGCAGCGCCGCCACGAACGCCAGCCGTACGGACTCCTTCGCCAGCGCCATCTCCGCCGGATCGGCGGTCTGCGGCAGCACCCGCCCGTCCGGCACCGGCTCCAGCCACGTCACCTCCGGCCGTTCGTTGAGCACCGCGGAGGCCTGGTGCTGCGGGGCGCCGAGGTCCATCGGGCGGGCCCGCTTCTTGCCCGCGCTCAGCAGGTCCAGGCAGACGTTGGTGGCGATCCGGTACAGCCACGAGCGCAGCGAGGACCGGCCCTCGAACTTCCCGAAGCTGCGCCAGGCGCGGACGTAGGTGTCCTGCACCGCGTCCTCGGCGTCGAAGGAGGAGCCGAGCATGCGGTAGCAGTAGCCGGTGAGCTCCACCCGGTAGCGGTCCATGGCCGCGTCCAGGTCGGATTCGATGCCCGTGGCGACGTCACTCATGGCTGCCTTCCCCCAGTCGGTCCGATATCTCGAAAGCTACCGGAGGGGTCTGACAACGGCAGCCGCACCGAGCCCGCTACGTACCCGGCTTGCGCCCGTAGACGTACACGTCGTCGCCCTTGGCCAGCAGGTTCCAGTACGCCTCGGCGTCCGCGGACCGCATGTTCACGCAGCCGCCCGACCCCGGCGGGTTCCACATGCTCTTCTCCACCGAGTGGAAGGCGATCCCGCCGTCGAAGAACTGCGCGTACGGCATCGACACGTCGTAGATCGTCGACCAGTGGTCGATGCTGCGGTAGTAGATCCGCTTCAGCCCGGTCCGGGTCTCGGTGCCGTCCTTCCCGGTGCGCACCGGCACCGGCCCGTACTTCAGGGTGGCGCCGTCCTGGACCCAGCTCAGCTGGCGTGTCAGGTCGACGCAGGCGATCCGGCCCAGGTCCACCGGGCACTGCCCGTCCTTGTTCGGGGTCGTGCCCGCCGCCCGCTGCGCCAGCATGGTGTTCATCGTCTGCCAGGTGAGCGGCCCGGCGTACCCCGCGGTCGGGGTGATCCCGTGCTTCGCCTGGAAGGCCTTGATCGCCTGGCAGTCGGCCGCGGACTGCCGCCCGTCGACGGGCCGCCCCAGGAACTGCTCCACCTGCCGCTGGTACGGCCCCGTGGCCACGTTGCACGAGCCGGCGGCCCGCGCCGTCCCGCCCCCGCCGGCCACCAGCGGGACCGCGAGCACCACCGCCCCGCAGACCACCGCCGCCGCACGCCGCCGCGTACGCATCCACCCCGTACGCATCCACCCCGTACGCATCCACCCCGTACGCATCCACCCCGTACGCATCCGCATCAATGTCACGTCGTACTCCCTCCCACCCCCACTCCTTCCCGGCGGGGAGGGGCAACGCGCCGGAGCCCGGGGCGGCTTGCGCCTCCGGGCTCCGTAATTCCGCTCGTACCGATGCCGTACGCACCGGTCCCCAGGCGGCCGTATCAGCGTGCGGCGGCCAGCGAACCGTGGCGCCGCTCGGCGCGTGCCGCGTGCGAGCCGTACAGGGTGATCGACACGACGCCGAGCACGGCCAGCAGCGCGATGCCCACCGTCGCCGCCCAGCCCGCCGAGTGGTAGGCGAGCGCCCCGAGCGTGCCGCCCGCGCTGGAGCCCAGGTAGTACGCCGACTGGTACAGCGCCGAGGCCTGGGCGCGGCCCGACGTCGCGGTCCGGCTCACCGCGGCGGACGCCACCGCGTGGCCCGCGAAGAAGCCGGCGGTGATCAGGACCAGCCCGACCAGGATCGCGGCCAGCGAGTCCGCCAGCGAGAGCAGCAGGCCCAGCGCGGTCGTGGTCACCGCCAGGTACAGCGCCCCGCGCCGCCCCGCCCGCGCCACCAGCTGCCCGGCGGCCGCCGAGGAGACCGTACCGACCAGGTAGATCAGGAAGATCGACCCGATCACGCCCTGGCCGAGGGAGAACGGCTCATCGACCAGCCGGTAGCCGATGACGGTGTACACGGCCCCGAAGACGGTCATGAACAGCGCACCGATCCCGTACAGGCGCAGCAGCAGCGGATCCCGCAGGTGCCCGGCGACCGTACGGCCCACCGCGCGCGGGTTCAGCGACGCCGGACGGAAGAACCGGGCCCGGGGGAGCAGGACGAGGAACGCCGCCGCGCAGGCCAGCGCCATCACGCCGACGGCCAGCAGACCGCCCCGCCAGCCCCACGCCTGGGCCGCCCAGCCGGTGACGAGCCGGCCGCTCATGCCGCCGATGGAGTTGCCCGCCACGAACAGGCCGATCGCGCCCACCAGCGCCTTCGGCTTGACCTCCTCCGCCAGGTACGCCATCGCGGAGGCCGGGATGCCGGCGATCGCCGCGCCCTGGACGGCGCGCAGCACCACCAGCCACTCCAGGTTCGGCGCGAACGGCACGAGGAGGCCGACGCCGACGGCGACCAGCATGGAGACCGTCATCATCCGGGTCCGGCCGAAGCGCTCGGAGAGGGCGCTGAGCGGAAGGACGAACAGGGCGAGGGCGCCGGTGGCCGCGGACACGGTCCAGCTGGCCTGACCCGCGGTCACCCCGAACCCGTCGGAGATCGCGGGCAGCAGCGCCTGGGTGGAGTAGAGGAGGGCGAACGTCGCGAGTCCGGCGGCGAAGAGCGCGAGGCTCATGCGGCGGTAGCCGGGGCGGCCGGGGGCGTGGGCTTCCGGTGCGGCAGGAGACGACGGGGTGGAGGCACCCGTGGTGACAGGTGCCCCGGTATGAACGGGAGGCATGCAAAGACCGTAGACCCGCTCCGTTTCATGCGTCCAATGCACAGAATCGCGATAATCAATCCACTGGTGCATGACTGCAGCTCAGAAGGGTGCCTGTCAATGAACCGTTACGAAGAAGACATGGCAGTGACAGGTTTGCTGGCACCGCGCCTGGCGTATTTCGCCGCCGTCGCCCGCCACGAGCACGTCACCCGGGCCGCACACGAGCTGGGCGTCCCGCAGTCCACCCTCTCCCGCGCCATGGTCCGCCTCGAACAGGACCTCGGCGTCGCGCTGTTCGCCCGCAAGGGCCGCACCGTCGCCCTCACCACCGCCGGCCGGACCTTCCTCTCCTCGGCCGAGCGGGCCCTCGCCGAGATCGCCCGCGCCGCCGAGTCGGTGCAGCTGGACGCCGATCCGGCCCTCGGCAAGGTGGCGTTCGGCTTCCTGCACACCCTCGGCTCCGAGACCGTGCCCGGGCTGATCCGCGCCTTCCGGGTCGACCACCCGCGCGTGCGCTTCTCCCTGGTGCAGAACTACGGCGAGGCCATGCTGGAGAAGCTGCGGGCCGGCGAGCTCGACCTCTGCCTGACCTCACCGGTCCCGGACGCCCCCGACCTGGTCGCCCGTCGCCTCGACGAGCAGCGGCTGCGCCTCGTCGTCCCCGACGACCACCGGCTGGCCGGCCGCAAGCGCATCCGCCTCGCCGAGGCCGCCGACGAAACCTTCGTCACCCTGGAGGCCGGGTACGGCCTGCGGCGCATCACCGACGACCTGTGCGCCGAGGCCGGGTTCACCCCGCGGGTGGCCTTCGAGGGCGAGGAGGCCGAGACCCTGCGCGGCCTGGTCGCGGCGGGTCTCGGCGTGGCCCTGCTGCCGCCCCCGGCCGTGGCCCGCCCCGGCGTGGTCGAGCTGACGGTGACGGCTCCCCGCGCGGTCCGCGAGATCGGCGTGGCCTGGCTGGACGGCCACCCGGACACCCGCCCGGTGGCCGAGTTCAAACGCTTCCTCCTCTCCCGCCGCGGCCGGCTCATCCCGGAGCTGTAGGCCGGCCCGCACCCCCGAAATCCGTTGGACCGGCCGTCACTCGGGCCGCGACAATGCCCGGATAACGGTGGCGAGGGAGAGCTTGTTTGGACGTGTTCGTGTGCGCCGGGTGCGGTGCGGAGCTGACGGCGCCGGTCTCCCGGGTCGCCCTTCCCGTCCACACCCGTTACGGGGCGTGGGAGAAGCTGCATCCCCCGCTCATGGAACCGGCGACGTACGCCGTGGACCCCGAACCCTCCGGAGCGCCCTGGCGGTCGTCGCACGGGTCGGGGGAGACCGCCGCCGGTCAGCCGGCGCACCCGGTCCCCTTCGCGGCGCGCGACCGGATCGTCATCGCGCCGGGCGACTCCCGGGGCATGGCCTTGATCCTCGAGAGGTGCGCGGGCTACTGCTGCGGCGTGGACGGCCGCGAAGGCCCCAACCTGGCCTGCGAGGGCTGCGGGCGCGCCGTGGCGACCCGGATCGACGACTGCGGGTTCTGGCAGGCGGTGTGGCTGGAGCCCGACGCGGTGCACCGGCGCCCCTCCGGGCTGCCCGCCGCCGCGCCGCCCGACTGGGACGACCTGGTGCGCGACCCGCGGCGGGTCCCGCCCCTGGAAGAGGACGGGTGGTGGAGCCCCCGCTGGGAGGCGGCGGTCGGGGTGGCGTTGGCCCATCTGGTGGTGGCCTGCGGGCGCCGGCCCGTGGCCCTCCCCGCCGGTCCCGTCGCGCAGTTGTTGTCGGGGGCCGTCGCCTCGGTCCTCCCCGCCGGGGCCCCCGCCGGGGTTCCCGCCGGAATCCCGGCCCGGACCCTGCGCCTCGCCGGGCCGGGGGTTCCCGTGCCCCGGCCCGCCCCCGACATCCTCCTCGTCCCGCGCCACCCGCTGACCGGGGAACCGTGGCGGCCCCCGTCCGGCGCGCCGGACGTCGTACCGCTGGACACCGGGGTCTGGGCGTACCTCGCCCACCCCGGCGAGACCTCGCCCATTCCGGCGACCGGCACCCTGCCGGCGGGAGTCCTGCGCGACGACTACCCCGTGCCGCCCCGGCCGAGGTGGCGCCTGGAGATCCACCGCCGTGCCTTCGCGGACACCCTCGCCCGGCTGACCGCCGTACGGCCCCACCCGGCCGAGGCCGCTCAGCCCGTCCCGCCCGGCTCGGCCGGCACGGGGACGGGAGCCGCCGTCTGGGCGAGCAAGTAGCCCGCCTGGAAGCGGGACTTGGCGCCGGCCGCCCGCATGATCTCCGCGATGTGGCGCTGGCAGGTGCGCTCCGACATGCCGAGCCGGCGGGCGATCACCTTGTCCTCCAGGCCCTCCGCGAGCAGCCGTACGATCATCTGCCGCAGCTCGTCCGAGAGCGAGCGCGCCGCCTCAGGGCCCACCGTCGTCGGGAACGGCTCCGCCGCCACCCACGACCGCTCGAACGCCGCCGCCATGAAGTGCACCACCGCCGGCTCCCGCACGACCAGGGCCGCCCCGGCGCGGTCCGGCACCGACATCAGCCCCGTCCGCCCGTCGAAGACCAGCATCCTCATCAGCCCGTCGCCCAGCGTCCGCACCTGCGCGCCCAGCGCCGTCACCCGCTCCACGTACGCCGCCGTGGGCCGCGAGTAGCGCGCCGTGTGCTGGTAGATCGTGCGCATCCGCACCCCGCGCGCCAGCAGCGACTCGTCCCGCCCGATCGCCTCCTCCAGCGTCTCCACCGGCCGGCCCCCGCCCGGCTGCGAGGTCAGCAGCTCCTGCCCGCACCCCGCGACCAGCTCCGCGATCAGCCCGCGTACCGCCCCCAGGTCGGTGACCAGCTCCAGTTCGGCCCGCCCCGACCCGTTCCGTTCGAGGTGCGCCGCCCCCGCCTCGTACGCCGGGACCAGCGCCTCCAGCCGCCCGCGCAGCCGGTCCATCTCGTCGTGGGTCTCCCGTACGAGCAGGGCCAGCGGGGCCAGCGCCCGGGCCGCCGCCGCCCGCGGCGCGACCGCGCTCCACCGGTCCGGGCCGCCCCCGGGGGCCCGCTGCAGCAGGTGCGCGGCCGCCAGCTCGGTGATCGCCGCGGCCGCCCGCGCCCCGAGGTCCGCGGTCGCCTCCGACTCGGCGAACGAGTGCCGCTCGACGGCGTACGCGTACAGCCGCCGGGCGGCGCGGCTCAGGTCGCCTCCGGACGGCGGGTCGGCTTCGTCGGCTGGCATGTGCGTATTCGTCCCGGCTTGTGGATGTTTATAAACCCCTCGTGTTCCCGCAAGGCGGCAAGACGACGCCCGATCGGGGGACGAGCACATGTGCCGAACCGGCACAGTGGTCACACCGGGTGAAGGGGGAAACGCGGTGACGGGGGAGCGGGAGCGGGTACGGAGGACCGGGCGGGGGCCCACGGCGGTCCTGCCGAGCCCGTGCCCCGCCGTGGTGGCCGCCGCCCGACGGGCAGGCGCGCGCACCGTGGTGGTCGCGCCGGGTCCGCCGGCGCTCTCCGACCGTGAGGGGGCGGAGCGGCGGGAGCCGGCGGACCGGCGCGACCACGGCCGCCTGATCGGCCCCCGGTCGGCCGACCGGGGGCCCTCACCCCCGATTCACACGGTATTCACGTACCGCCGCCACCCTGGAGGCATGGCCCTCACGAGGCGTGAAGTTCTGGCGACCGGTGTGTCCGGCGCCGCCGCAGTCACCGCACCGCACCTGTCCGCGCCCTCGGCGGACACCCGGATCCTGACCGGCACGCTTCCCCCCGGTGCCCCGGACTTCGTGGAGATACCCCTCGACGTACCGCGCGGCGTGAGCGAGTTGAGAGTGGCGTACACGTACGGCAAGCCGCCCGTACCGCCCGGCACCCCCGGGAACGCCCTCGACATCGGGATCTTCGACGAGCGCGGCACGGCCCTCGGCGGCCGCGGCTTCCGCGGCTGGTCCGGCGGTGCCCGCAGCGAGTTCTTCCTCCGCGCCGACGCCGCCACCCCCGGCTACCTGCCGGGCCCGATCGGCGCCGGCCGCTGGCACGTCCTGCTCGGCCCCTACACCGTCGCCCCCCAGGGACTCCCGTACGAGATCACCGCGCGCTTCACCTTCGGCGGGCCCGGCCGCACGCCCCGCCCGGTCTACCCGCCCGGGCGCGCCCGGGGCCGCGGCCGGGCCTGGTACCGCGGCGACTGCCACGTCCACTCGGTGCACTCCGACGGGCGCCGCACCCCGGTCGAGATAGCCTCCCTGGCCCGCGCGGCCGGCCTGGACTTCATCAACTCCTCGGATCACAACACCCACAGCGCGCACGCCGCCTGGGCCGACGCGCCCTCACCCGACCTGCTGATCATGACCGGCGAGGAGGTCACCACCCGCACCGGCCACGTCCTGGCCGTCGGCACCGACCCCGGCACCTTCGTCGACTGGCGCCACCGCGCCCGCGAGAACCGCTTCGGCCGGTTCGCCCGTGCGATCCGGGGCGCCGGCGGCCTGGTCGTACCGGCCCACCCGCACGCCACCTGCATCGGCTGCGCCTGGAAGTTCGGCTTCGCCGACGCCGACGCCGTGGAGGTGTGGAACGGCCCCTGGACCCCGGACGACGAGGTCTCCCTGGCCTCCTGGGACGCCACCCTGCGCGGCGCCGACGACGAGCGGTGGCTGCCGGCCGTGGCGAACAGCGACCACCACCGCGATCCGGACCGCGTCGGCGGCCCGCAGACCGTGGTCCTCGCCGAGGACCTGACCCGGGAGGCGATCCTCGCGGGGCTGCGGGCCGGGCGCTCCTACGGGGCCGAGTCCGCGCAGGTATCGGTCGCCTTCGAGGCGGTGGGCCCGCGCGGGGAGCACGCCGGGATCGGGGAGCGCCTGCGGGTGGCCCCGGACGCGGACGTCACCGTGCGGCTCACGGCCACGGGCGCCCCGGGCTGCGAACTGCGGCTGGTCACCGACCAGGGCCTGGCCCTGACCTCGTCGGACGCCGCGCTGGAATGGCACACCAGCCCGGCCCGCTCGGCCTACGTACGGGCCGAAGTCCGCCACCCCGCCGCGCACCCGCCGCTGCCGGGCGCCCTGGCGGCGTTCACGAATCCGGTGTGGCTGCCCGCGGCGGGCTGAGAGCGGCGAGGGGTCAGGAGGCCGGCTTCGCGTACTGGCCGAAGCCGGTCCAGTCGAGCGCCACGCACTGCTCGTCGCCGACGACCCAGGCGTCGTGCCCGGGCTCGATCTGCATGAAGTCGCCGGGCCCGTACTCCTCGCTGGTCCCGTCGTCCATGACGACCTTCATCCGGCCGCTCACCATGTAGCCCGTGTGCGCGGCCTGGCAGCTGTCCGTGCCCGCCAGCGGCTTGATGTGCTCCGACCAGCGCCAGCCCGGCTCGAAGACCGCGCGGCCCACGGCGCCGCCGTCGGTCTGGATGAGGTCGAGCCTGCCCTTGCCGTCCGCGAAGGGACGTGTCTCGTCGGCCTGGTCGAAGCTCTTGCGTACGATCGCGGCCATACCGCATCGCCTCCCGCAGACAAGCGCCCCGAGTCCACTCCTCACTCTACGCCCGGTCTGCCCGGCGGCCTGCCGGGCAGCCGGACCGTCCTCGGCTCCGCCCGATCAGCCCCGCAGCGAACGCCCGAAGCCCGTCGCGAGCGGCATCCGCAGCCCCAGCGGCGGCGGCGCCGCCAGCGCGTCCGTCACCGGCCGCGAGAACCGCCCGGAGAACACCGCCCCCAGGACGAAATCCACGGACAGCGCCACGACTTCGGCCCGGTGCTCGCGCAGCCCATGGCCGTCGGAGTGCACCTCGAACCGGCAGGTGGAACGGTTCGCCTTCTTCGCCTGCGCCGCCAGCCGAAACGATGCCTCCGGGTCACTGTGCGCGTCGTTCGTCCCGTGCACGATCAGCACCTGGCGCCCCGACAGCTGTTTCACCGGTTCCGGGGAGTCCGGCGAGAGGACCTCCCCCAAAGAAGGGGCAAGCGCCAGCACCGCGTTGACGGCTTCGTGGCCCGCCGCCCGCAGCGCCGCCCGGCCGCCCGCGTCGTACCCGGCGAGGCACACCGGCACGTCCCCGTACCTGCGCACCACCTCGTCCGCCGCCCACCGGGCGTCGTCCTCGCGGCAGCCCCCCTTGCCGTGCAGCACGGTGTGCGTGACCAGCCCGTCCGGCCCGCCCGCCCGGACCAGTGCCCGCGCGAGCGGACGCACCGGACCGGTGGAGAATCTGGACGCGCCGGGGAGTAAGAGGACGACTCCGTTGACCGTGTTGCCTTCTGAGACCGACCCGTTCGCGCCGGCCGCCCGCCCCAGGCGGGCCCCGCGCGCCGGCGGCGCATGCTGTGCCATGGCGGAACAGTCTCAGACTGACAGGTGTACGCGACCCGTCCGTACGGTCTCTGTTACGTATCGACCCCTGTCGCCGACGCGTTGCTCTACGCGCGTAGGAGTAGAGTGCCCGGATGACGAGCGAGACCCCCAACCTGCCGACCCCGGATCAGATCCGCCGCTCCCCGAAGGTGCTGCTCCACGACCACCTCGACGGTGGTCTGCGCCCCGGGACCATCATCGAGCTGGCCCGGGAGGCCGGCTACGAGAACCTTCCCGAGACCGACGCCGACAAGCTCGGCATCTGGTTCCGCGAAGCCGCCGACTCCGGCTCCCTGCCGCGCTACCTGGAGACGTTCGCGCACACGTGCGCCGTCATGCAGACGAAGGCGGCCCTGTTCCGCGTCGCCGCCGAGTGCGCCGAGGACCTGGCCGAGGACGGCGTCGTGTACGCCGAGATCCGCTACGCGCCCGAGCAGCACCTGGAAGCAGGCCTGACCCTCGAAGAGGTCGTCGAGGCCGTGAACGACGGCTTCCGCGAGGGCGAGCGCCGCGCGAAGGCGGCCGGCCACCGCATCCGCGTGGGAGCCCTGCTCACCGCGATGCGCCACGCCGCCCGCGCGCTGGAGATCGCCGAGCTGGCCAACCGCTACCGCGACAACGGCGTGGTCGGCTTCGACATCGCCGGCGCCGAGGCCGGGTTCCCTCCCACCCGCCACCTGGACGCGTTCGAGTACCTCAAGCGCGAGAACAACCACTTCACCATCCACGCGGGCGAGGCCTTCGGCCTGCCGTCGATCTGGCAGGCCCTGCAGTGGTGCGGCGCCGACCGCCTCGGTCACGGCGTGAAGATCATCGACGACATCGAGGTCGCCGCCGACGGCTCCGTGAAGCTGGGCCGGCTGGCCTCGTACGTCCGGGACAAGCGCATCCCCCTGGAGATGTGCCCCACCTCGAACCTGCAGACCGCCGCGGCCGCCTCGTACGCCGAGCACCCGATCGGCCTGCTGCGAAAGCTGCACTTCAGGCTGACGGTCAACACCGACAACCGCCTGATGAGCGGCACCAGCATGAGCCGCGAGTTCGAGCACCTGGTCGACACCTTCGGCTACACGCTCGACGACATGCAGTGGTTCACCGTCAATGCGATGAAGTCCGCGTTCATTCCTTTCGATGAACGACTGGCCATGATCAATGAGGTCATCAAGCCCGGTTATGCCGAGCTGAAGTCGGAATGGCTGTTCCAGCAGACTGCTTCGACCAGCGGTTCCATCCTGGCCTAGGCCATGGCGTAACAGACGGAAAGCGCCCGGGAGGAGCAATTCCCGGGCGCTTTCTCGTATTTACGTATGTTTGCGGGCGGGGGTTTGAAGTGACTAGTTTGCGGAGCCGCTCAATTCCCCGTCGCAAGGACTAAATCTTCATGAAGAAGTCAGCTGCCAAGACCCTCGGTGCCGCCGCCCTCGGCGCCGCCTTCGTCGCCGCCGCCGCGGGCTCCGCCTCGGCCGCCGTGCCGGCGATCGGGCTCTCCGACGCGCTGGGCACCGTGACCGGCGCCGCTCAGGGACTCACGAGCCAGCAGCAGGTGAGCCCCGAGGGTGGTCAGCAGCAGAGCGACCCGGCCGCCCCCCTCAACCAGCTCACCGACGCGGTCGGCCCGACCCTCGGCGGCCTGCCCATCGGCGCGCTCGGCGGAAGCTGATCCCCGTCTGATCGGTCCGCGGATCCGTCCGCGGATTTTCGTACGCGCACGCACGTGGCGCACGCCGGTTCGATCGGGTGTGTGCCACGTCGTGGCGTGTGCCACGATCACCACCAACTGCCCGCCGACGCACTGGGTATGAGGTCATCGGTCATGCGCTTGAAGGCACGAGTCACGGTCGGAGCGGCCACCGCCGCCCTGCTCCCCGCCCTCCTCCTGGGGGCCGTGGGCTGCAGCAGCAACAAGGACGCCGCCCCCGCGGCGGGCAAGACGCCCGACCCCAAGGGCTCCGCCCCCGCGGCCTCCGCCGCCGCGTCCCCGGGCTCCGCCCCGAGCGGCGCCCCCGCGCCCAAGGCCGGGGCGAGCAAGCTGGAGCGCTCCGCGCTCGAACAGGGCGATCTGCCCGGCTACCAGGTCTCCGCGCAGGGCAAGAACCCGAACGCCCCCGACGGTCAGCCGCAGGCCGACCGCAAGGCCTGCCAGCCCCTGGCCGACATCATGGGCGACAAGCCGGACCCGGCCGCCCGCGAGACCGTCAACCGCGGCATCGGCTCCCAGAAGCAGGTCGGACTCGCCGTCTCCGCCTCCGTCAGCTCCTACGCCGAGAGCGACGCCAAGGCGCTCATCGCCCGCCTCAAGGGCGCCGTCGGCGCCTGCGGTACGGGCTTCACCGCCACCGTCGACAAGCAGAGCGGCAGCTACCGCGACGTGCGGGCGAGCGAGTACAAGACGGCCGGCGACGAGACCGTCAGCTGGACCACCACCGCGGCCGCCCAGGGCGTCTCGGCCCAGGTCCACGTGGTCGTCGTCCGCCGGGGCGACACCGTCGTACGGCTGATGGCCCTCAATGTCGCCGGGGCACAGCAGAAGGCGCAGGTCCCGCAAGAGGTGGCCGACAAGCAGCTGGAGAAGGTCCGCGCCGCGGGCTGATGCCCGGCCTCGTGACCCGGCCCCGCCGGCCCGGTCCGGGCCCGGCTCCGCCCCCCGGGACGGCCGCCTCTGCCGCTTTACCAGGCGTTCGAGGCGGACTTCTCATTCGGCAGGAGCAGCCACAGCGCCAGGTAGATCAGGAACTGCGGGCCGGGCAGCAGGCACGAGACGACGAAAATGACGCGCATCGTGTTCGCGGATATTCCGAAGCGGCGCGCCAGTCCGGCGCAGACGCCGCCGATCCAGCGGCCTTCACGGGGGCGGACAATGGCGCTCATGGGATCTCCTCTGTGACATCCGGCGGGAAGTTTCCCGCGATGCCTCAATACTCCCGCGGCACCGCCGACAGAACGTCGGTCCAGGGGCCGAGCCCGACCCTGGGAATTCTCGGGGTGGACCCCTGAGAGGACTGCTCGGAGCGGCGCGAGCGCCGCAGCCGCGCCCTCAGCGCCGGCACGACGGCCACGTGTGCGAGGACGACGCCCAGCCCGTTCAGCAGGACCGAGTCCACATCGACCACCTGCCCGGGCACGGAGCTCTGCAGCATCTCGATGAGGAGCGAGACCAGCACGCCCGCGGCGGCGGTCCGGCCCAGCGAGGACCACGCGGCCAGCGGCGAAGGCGCCAGGTTCCCGTTGGCGAGCGGCAGCAGCACCCCGAGCGGGGCCAGCAGCGCCAGCGCCTCCCCGATCCGCCGGGCCGCCTCGAGCGGTCCGTACGAGAGGTCCGCCCGGATCCCCTCCAGGGGGTTCAGATTGGCGGCGGCCGCCCAGGGCACGTCCAGGGGCCGCAGAGTGAGCCAGCCGACGAGGAGGAGGTGGGCGATCAGCAGCCCCCCGCCCAGGAGCCGGAGCCGGAGGTGAATGGCGGTGGCGGCACTGCGGCCGACCTCGTTGCGCTGCACATGTGCGAGGACGCAGGTCCCGGCCGCCGCGGTTCCGGTCGGATCCTGTGAGCGGGCTCGCACCCCCCGTACGGGGGCCGGTACGGGGCCGCGACGACCGCCTGCCGCCGCCTCCCGCCGCCTGCCGCCGCCTGCCGCCGCCGATCGGCGGCGTCAGCCGATGACGAGCAGCACGATCAGGAACACCACGCCGAGGGCGGCGGGGGCGAGGACCTCGTACGACCACCGCACGTGCACGCTGCCCTGCGCACCGGCCCGCGAGGCGCCGCGCTCGGCCAGCTCCCGCAGCTCGTTCACGACCTGGTCGGCCTGGGCCCGCTGAGGTTCGGCGGAGGCGGCCGGACCGGACTTGCCCGGCGAGCCCTGGGCGCCCTTGCCGGTGGGTCCGCCGCGGCGGGAGAGCTCCTGCTTGGTCTGCTGCCGGCTCGCCTTCTTCCGCTCGCGCAGCGAGACGGGGACGGACCACAGCTGGTACTTCGACCCCCCGGCCAGCACCTCCGCCGAGTACCCGGCGCGCACCGCGTCCACGGCGCCCCAGGGCAGCTCGATGACCCGGAAGGGGTTCCGCACGCGCAGCCGGTCGTCATTGGCGAAGACGGCCGGGCGGATGGTGAACGCCACGATCAGCGGTACGGCCAGCAGGGCGATCGCCGCGGCGAACCACGGGCTGTTCCCCGATCCGCGCACGATGGCGTCCCCGCACAGCCACGCGATGAGCGCGAGCAGCAGCACCCCGGTCACGACGGCCATGGGGGAGCGGTAGACCCGGTCTTCGTACGCCGGCTCTTCAGGGGGCTGCTGGCTGCTCATGAGGCCGATTCTGCCTCACGTCATCTCAGCCGACGAGATCGGCGTACACGATGACGCTGTCCGGCCGGTGGCCGTCGGTGATCTCGCCGCCGCAGGTGATCGGCCGCAGCTCCGGGCGCGCGGTGTTCCCGTACACCTTGTCGGTCGGGAAGCTCTTCTTGTCGACCCGTTCCAGCGCCCGTACCCGGAAGACGGCGGCGGCGCCGTCGGCCCGGGCGACGGTGCGGTCGCGGGCTGCGCGGCGGCCGCGGGCCGTCAGGGCCACACCGAGCCCGGCGAGGACGCGACGAGACCCGCGCCGGCGGCGACGGTGACGCTGTCGTCGGTGTCCTCGGCGGCGTACTGGGCCCCGGCGGCCACGCCGCCCTTGGGCACGACCACGGTCTGCGCCCCGCCCTGCGGCTTCACGTCGGCGGCCGGCCGGACGTGCACCGTGACGGTCGGCGCGGGCTTCGGCGCGGGCTTGTCGGCGGCCTGATCCTCGGTGATCTTGTAGTTCGGCTCGCAGCCCTTGGGCAGCGCCGGGAAGGCGGTCCGGCCGAGCGGGGTGCCACCGCCCTGGGTCTTCCACTCGAAGCCGGGCGCTGCGCCGCTCGGGTTCACGATGCGCGCGGTGATGCCGGCCGACTCGGGCAGCGACGGGTAGCTCCGGTCCAGGAGCCGCCAGGCGGTGTCCTCACCGGCGACCCACAGCTCGGCCCGCGGGCCGTCGGGGGACGTGAACAGCTTGGCGCTCATGCCGGCACCGATGTCCTGCGACTTCTCGGCCGAGCAGACCTGGCCGGCCTTGCCCTCGGGCAGCGGGTAGGACTTCGCGACGCCCTTCGTGGTGACGACGAGCACCGGGGCCGTCGTCTGCGCCTTGGTGAGCTCGAAGGAGGCCCCGTACGCCTCGGCGGTGGTCTGCCCGCGGGTGACCAGGCCCACGACGTGGGTCATGTAGTCGTCGCCCGGCTTCCACTGGTCGCCGACGTAGCGGATCCAGGCCTCCGGGCCCTCGGCCCCGTTGCGCAGCACCGCGACCATCCCGTTGCCGACGTGGACCGGCCGGCCCTCGTAGCGCCCGTTGTCGCCGGAGGGAACGGGCGCCCGGGTCGACGGCACCGGCTGCGGAGCGGTCGCCGCGGCGATCGCGGTCGCGGCCGGTGCGAGGAGGGCCCCGGCGAGGGCGGCGGTGACGATCGAGGTGCGGAGGGCGGAACGCATGACGACTCCTTGGTGCGGTGTCGCGGGGAGGTGGGCGAGTCGCATGCCCCCTTTCTCTGCGGGTTCCCTGCCGAAGGCTTTCATCCGGGGAGGTCTGGCGGGCTGCTGAAGAGAAATTCACGTTTCTTGTTCGACTCGACCACGGGGTTCCCGTCTTCGCCACGCAACGGGGAAAGTGGAGGTCAGCGGTCCGCAGCGCGATCTTCGTCCCGGCCTGCGCCGTGCCCGGATGTGCCCGAGTCCGCACATATGTGCGTCGGCGGGGGGTGACAGGCCGCTACGCGCGTAGATATGCTCATCTGGTGACCATGCCCACCACCCTCACCGCATTCGCTGACGTGACGACGTCCGACAGCGCGCTGCGCCGCTTCCTGCACGGGCTGCCCGGCGTAGACGCCGTCGGCCTGGAGGCCCGCGCGGCCGCGCTCGGTACCCGTTCGATCAAGACCACGGCCAAGGCGTACGCCATTGACCTGGCCATTTCGATGATCGACCTGACCACGCTTGAGGGTGCGGACACCCCGGGCAAGGTCCGAGCGCTCTCCGCCAAGGCCGTCAACCCCGACCCGACCGACCGCACGACTCCCATGACCGCCGCGGTCTGCGTCTACCCCGACATGGTGGCCACCGCCAAGGCCGCCCTGAACGGCGCCGACGTCAAGGTGGCCTCCGTCGCGACCGCCTTCCCGGCCGGCCGCGCCGCGCTGCCCGTCAAGCTCGCGGACACCCACGACGCCGTCGCCGCGGGCGCCGACGAGATCGACATGGTCATCGACCGTGGCGCCTTCCTCGCCGGCCGCTACCTGGAGACGTACGAGCTGATCAAGGCCGTCAAGGAGGCGTGCGTACGCCCCGACGGCACCGCCGCCCGCCTCAAGGTCATCTTCGAGACCGGCGAGCTGTCGACGTACGACAACATCCGCCGGGCTTCCTGGATCGGCATGCTCGCGGGCGCCGACTTCATCAAGACCTCCACCGGCAAGGTCGGCGTCAACGCCACCCCCGCCAACACGCTGCTGATGCTCGAAGCCGTCCGCGACTTCAAGGAGCAGACTGGAATCCAGATCGGCGTGAAGCCGGCCGGCGGCATCCGGACCACCAAGGACGCCATCAAGTTCCTGGTCCTGGTCAACGAGACCGTGGGCGAGGACTGGCTGTCCAACCACTGGTTCCGCTTCGGCGCCTCCAGCCTGCTCAACGACCTGTTGATGCAGCGCCAGAAGCTGAGCACCGGCCGTTACTCCGGTCCCGACTACGTGACGGTGGACTGATCACCATGGCATCCCTTTTCGAGTACGCACCGGCCCCCGAGTCGCGTTCCGTCGTCGACATCGCCCCCTCGTACGGGCTCTTCATCGACGGCGAGTTCGTCGACGCCGCCGACGGCAAGGTCTTCAAGACCGTCTCCCCGTCGTCCGAGGAGGTCCTCTCCGAGGTCGCCCAGGCCGGCGCCGCCGACGTGGACCGCGCCGTCAAGGCCGCCCGCAAGGCCTTCGTGACCTGGTCCGCGCTGCCCGGCTCCGAGCGCGCCAAGTACCTCTTCCGCATCGCCCGGATCATCCAGGAGCGCAGCCGCGAGCTGGCCGTCCTGGAGACCCTGGACAACGGCAAGCCGATCAAGGAGACCCGCGACGCGGACCTCCCGCTCGTCGCCGCGCACTTCTTCTACTACGCGGGCTGGGCCGACAAGCTCGACCACGCGGGCTACGGCGCGAACCCGCGCCCGCTCGGCGTGGCCGGCCAGGTCATCCCGTGGAACTTCCCGCTGCTGATGCTGGCGTGGAAGATCGCCCCGGCGCTCGCCACCGGCAACACCGTCGTCCTCAAGCCCGCCGAGACGACCCCGCTCACCGCCCTGTTCTTCGCGGACATCTGCCGCCAGGCGGGCCTGCCCAAGGGCGTCGTCAACATCCTCACGGGTTACGGGGACGCGGGCGCGGCCCTCGTCGAGCACCCGGACGTCAACAAGGTCGCCTTCACCGGCTCGACCGCGGTCGGCAAGGCCATCGCCCGCCAGATCGCCGGTACGGACAAGAAGGTCACCCTGGAGCTCGGCGGCAAGGGCGCCAACATCGTCTTCGACGACGCCCCCATCGACCAGGCCGTCGAGGGCATCGTCAACGGGATCTTCTTCAACCAGGGCCAGGTCTGCTGCGCGGGCTCGCGCCTGCTGGTCCAGGAGTCGATCCACGACGAGCTGCTGGACTCCCTCAAGCGCCGCCTCTCCACGCTGCGCCTGGGCGACCCGCTCGACAAGAACACCGACATCGGCGCGATCAACTCCGCCGAGCAGCTGGCCCGGATCACCGCGCTCGCGGAGACCGGCGAGGCCGAGGGTGCCGAGCGCTGGTCCCCGGCGTGCGAGCTGCCGTCCTCCGGCTACTGGTTCGCCCCGACGCTCTTCACGAACGTCACCCAGGCGCACACCGTCGCCCGCGACGAGATCTTCGGCCCGGTCCTGTCCGTGCTGACCTTCCGTACCCCCGACGAGGCCGTCGCGAAGGCCAACAACAGCCAGTACGGCCTGTCCGCCGGCATCTGGACGGAGAAGGGCTCGCGCATCCTCGCGGTCGCGAACAAGCTCCGCGCCGGCGTCGTCTGGGCCAACACGTTCAACAAGTTCGACCCGACCTCGCCCTTCGGCGGCTACAAGGAGTCGGGCTTCGGCCGCGAGGGCGGTCGCCACGGCCTGGAGGGCTACCTCGCCCCGTCGAACCCGAAGGGTGAGCGCTAATGGCAACCGTCGAGTCGACGCGTCTGAACGTCTTCAAGACCTACAAGCTGTACGTCGGGGGCAAGTTCCCCCGCTCCGAGAGCGGCCGGGTGTACGAGGTGACGGACTCCAAGGGCAAGTGGCTGGCCAACGCCCCCCTGTCCTCCCGCAAGGACGCGCGTGACGCGGTCGTCGCGGCCCGCAAGGCCTTCGGCGGCTGGTCGGGTGCGACCGCGTACAACCGCGGGCAGATCCTCTACCGCATCGCCGAGATGCTGGAGGGCCGCCGGGAGCAGTTCGTCCGCGAGGTCGGCGAGGCCGAGGGCCTGTCGAAGTCGAAGGCGGCCGCGGTCGTCGACGCGGCCATCGACCGCTGGGTCTGGTACGCGGGCTGGACCGACAAGATCGGCCAGATCGTGGGCGGGGCCAACCCGGTCGCGGGCCCGTTCTTCAACCTCTCCACCCCGGAGCCGACGGGCGTCGTCACCGTCGTCGCCCCGCAGGACTCCTCCTTCCTGGGCCTGATCTCGGTGATCGCCCCCGTCATCGCGACGGGCAACACGGCGGTCGTGATCACCTCGGAGAAGTCCCCGCTCCCCGCCCTCTCCCTCGGCGAGGTGCTGGCCACCTCCGACCTGCCGGGCGGCGTCGTCAACATCCTGTCCGGCAAGGCCGCGGAGATGGGCCCGCACCTGGCGTCCCACCAGGACGTCAACGCGATCGACCTGGCGGGCGCCGACGCGGCGCTGGCCAAGGAGCTGGAGATCGCGGCGGCCGACAACCTCAAGCGCGTCCTGCGTCCACAGCCTGTGGACGACTGGAGCGCCGACCCGGGCACGTCGCGCATGACGGCGTTCCTGGAGACGAAGACGGTCTGGCACCCGACGGGTTCGCTGGGCTCGGGCGGATCCTCGTACTGAGGGATCCCCCTCCGGAACCGGCCCCGGCAGCGACCCCCGCGCTGCCGGGGCCTCTTCGCGCCCTGAACCGGCGCCTACGGCTGCTTCGGCAGCAGCGGGCCGAGCAGCGAGGAGGCGGCCGCCCCGGGCAGCTCGCCGACGGACGGACCCTGCGTCAGGATCCCCGTGACCATGGTCGTGCCGACCGCCGGGAAGTCGGCGACCCGCGTGGCCACGCCGTTGTCGAGCGGGTCCACGCCGGTGTGGGCCAACGGGTTCACCTTGAGGTTCGCGACGGGGTCGGTGACCCCCGCGAGGGCCGCCGGAACCGAGAGCTCACCGGCCTGGGCGCCGCCGGCGGCCATGGCCAGGGCCGCGCCGGCCATCGAGAGCGTGAGGCCTGCGGAGCGCAGCGTGGAGCTGCTGGGAGCTGCGTGACGTGCCATGGGGATCCCACCTGAGGTCGTAGTCGCGTGCGCACGCAGCGTAGTTGAGGTGTGATCCTGGACACCAACCGGCCACCGGAGGCGTCCCCTGAGCGGGGGAACGGCCTGTCCGCCGCGATGACCTGCGGTGCGCGCTTCCGGTGAGCCCACCGCGGAGGCGGCACTCGTCACCCGTTCGGGGAGGCCTTCGGGGGTTCCGCGGAGGCGAGGCCGGCCCCGGGGGTACGTTTCCGGCGTGACGGCGCCGGTGGAAGCCGGGGACGTCGCGTACGCGCGGTACTCCTTTCGGCTCCGCCTGTCGTCCTCGGCCCGTTCGGCCCTGCTGGCCGAGTGGGACCGCTGCCGTTGGGTGTGGAACCAGTGCGTGGCCGTGTCGCGGGCGGCACGCACGGCCGGGGAAGAGCGCGGGCCGGCGGCGCCGGACAGGACGCTGACGGGCTGACGGGCTGACGGGCTGGCGCGCGGAGCACGCGTGGCTGCGTGCCGGGGGTAGCGTGCCCCAGCAGCAGACCGTCCGGGACTTCACCAAGGCACCGAACACGAGTTGATCACCATGGTGCGCAAGCACGGCCGCAACCTGGGCCTCGTGCACCCCGCGCACACCACCATGGACTGCGGGCGCTGCGGAGCGAGAGCCAAGCGCGCACTCCCGTTGTCGGAACGCACCTGCACCTGCGACGCGTGCGGGGCCGTCTCACCCCGGGACAAGAACTCCGCACGCGTGATGCTCGTCCGGGCTGGTCTCAACCCGGCTGACGCCGATCGCGGAAGACCCGACGGGCCGCAGGTCCGTCAGGCAGCGTGAGTCAGGAATCCCCCTTTGTGTTTGAGAGGGGGAGGATGTCAAACTGGTGTCCCGTGAGCTCCTCCTCTCCTTTGCCTACGCGTGTCGTCCTGCTGACCGGGCCCTCGGGCTCCGGCAAGTCCCGGCTGGCCGCCCGTTCCGGGCTGCCGGTGCTGCGCCTGGACGACTTCTACAAGGAGGGCGACGACCCGACCCTCCCGCTGGTCGAGGGCAGTTCCGACATCGACTGGGACTCCCCGCTGTCGTGGGACGCGGACGCGGCGGTGGCGGCGGTGGCCGACCTGTGCCGGTCCGGGCGCACCGAGGTCCCGGTGTACGACATCGCCACCTCCTCCCGCCGGGGTACGGAGACGCTGGACATCTCCCGCACCCCGCTGTTCATCGCGGAGGGGATCTTCGCGGCCGACGTGGCGGCGCGCTGCCAGGAGATGGGCCTGCTCGCCGACGCGATCTGTCTGCGCGGACGTCCTTCCACGACGTTCCGCCGCCGCCTCGCCCGTGACCTGAAGGAGGGCCGCAAGTCGGTGCTCTTCCTGCTGCGTCGCGGCCTGCGCCTGATGAGGGAGGAACGGGGCATCGTGGCCCGCCACATCGCCCTGGGCGCGCACGCCTGCGGCCGCGACGAGGCCCTGGGCCGGCTGGCGGCCTGCGCGGCGGGCCGCCACCGCACGCCGGCCCCGGCGTAGCGGGACGGGCCGGCCCCGCCGGCACCCCGGACATACGAGAAGACGGGACCACGCGGACCCCCGTCCGCCTGATCCCGCCTTCTCCCCCCGCAGGCCCCCGCCCCACCCCCGTAGGACGGGCCCCCTGGCCCATGGTCTGTGGTGTGCCGTGTTACGCGACGAGCTCCTCGAAGGACTCCGCCTCGTCGCGGCCGAAGCTCAGCACCTCGTCGTCCCGCAGCCGCCGCAGCGACCGCCAGATGCTCGACTTCACCGTGCCGACGCTGATGCCGAGGATCTCCGCGATCTCCGGGTCCGTACGGCCCTCGTAGTACCGCAGCACCAGCATCGTGCGCTGCGGCTCCGGGATACGGGCCAGCGCCTGCCACAGCACCGCGCGCAGCTCCGTGCCCCGCATCGCGTCCGTGTCGGAGGCCGTCTCCGGCAGCTCCTCGGTCGGGTACTCGTTCAGCTTGCGGCGGCGCCACGCGCTGATGTGCAGGTTCGTCATCGTGCGCCGCAGGTACCCGCCGACCGCGGCCTTGTCGCTGATCCGGTCCCAGGCGCGGTACGTGGAGAACAACGCGCTCTGGAGCAGGTCCTCGGCTTCGTAACGGTCACCGGTCAGGTGGAAGGCCGTCGCGTAGAGGGCGGCCCGCCGCTCCTGGACGTACGCCGTGAACTCGGCCTCCGAGGTGGCGGAGAGTTCGGGCGTGCGCTGCACCGGGACGGCGGATGCCGACTGGTACGTGTTCGCGTCGATGGCCACCGTGTGCGCCGGCCGCGGACGGGCGACCGTCACCGTACGGACACCTGCCCGGCGGTTCACATCGTGCAGCCGCGTGACAATCGCGCTGGTGGTGGTGCTGTGCAGCGTGTTCATCTCGCGCCCCCCGTCGTGGAGTCTGCTTCGGATCCTGCTCGGTTTCGTTGGTAAAAGACTGCCCGGCCGACTTAACCGGGGTGTCCGCCGACTGTCACAGGCCTGTCACAGCGACTCCGGCGGGTCCCCCTACGAGCCCCCGCACGATCCCCCGCGCCCGACGGTCGAACTCCGAACGGTCGATGGGACAGAATGAGCGCGTGCCTTTCCTGTTGCTGATCGAGGACGACGACGCCATCCGCACGGCCCTCGAACTCTCCCTGTCTCGCCAGGGCCACCGTGTGGCCACTGCGGCGACGGGCGAGGACGGCCTGAAGCTGCTGCGCGAGCAGCGGCCGGACCTGATCGTGCTCGACGTCATGCTGCCCGGGATCGACGGCTTCGAGGTGTGCCGGCGGATCCGCCGCACCGACCAGCTGCCGATCATCCTGCTGACCGCCCGGAGCGACGACATCGATGTCGTCGTGGGCCTGGAGTCGGGGGCCGACGACTACGTCGTCAAGCCCGTCCAGGGCCGGGTGCTCGACGCCCGTATCCGGGCCGTCCTGCGCCGCGGGGAACGGGAGGCCAGCGACTCCGCGATGTTCGGTTCCCTGGTCATCGACCGGGCCGCGATGACGGTCACCAAGAACGGCGAGGACCTCCAGCTGACGCCGACCGAGCTGCGGCTGCTCCTGGAGCTCAGCCGCCGGCCCGGGCAGGCGCTCTCCCGCCAGCAGCTGCTGCGCCTCGTCTGGGAGCACGACTACCTCGGCGACTCGCGGCTCGTGGACGCCTGCGTGCAGCGGCTGCGCGCCAAGGTCGAGGAAGTGCCGTCCTCGCCCACCCTCATCCGGACCGTCCGTGGTGTCGGCTACCGGCTGGACTCGCCACAGTGATCAAAGCCCTGTTCGCGGGCCGGCGCTGGACCAGCCTGCGGCTGCGGCTCCTGATGGTCTTCTCCCTGGTCGCGCTGGTGGCCGCGGTCTCCGCCTCCGGGATCGCGTACTGGCTCAACCGCGAGGCCGTGCTCACCCGTACCCAGGACGCGGCCCTCGGCGACTTCCGCCAGGAGATGCAGAACCGGGCCGCGGCGCTGCCCGCCGACCCGACGCCCGAGGAGATGCAGCGCACCGCCGAGCTGATGGCGGGCAGCAGCCCCGGCTACAGCGTGCTGCTGGTCGACGAGCGCAAGGACGGCCGCAAGGTGTTCGGCGCGGCCGGCCCCGACTCCTTCGGGCTGGACGACGTACCGGGCTCGCTGCAGCGCGCGGTGAACGACCGGCAGAAGGCCACGGCCGCGAACGACGCCGAGTACCACGTGTACTGGCAGCGGACGAAGCCGCGCGGCAATCCGTACCTGGTCGGCGGGACCCGGATCGTGGGCGGCGGCCCGACCGGCTACATGTACAAGTCCCTGGCGCAGGAGCGGGACGACCTGAACGCGCTCGGCTGGTCGCTGACCATCGCGACGGGCCTCGCGCTGCTCGGGTCCGCGCTGCTGGCCCAGGCGGCCGCCCGGACCGTGCTCAAGCCCGTACAGCGGCTGGGGGACGCGGCGCGGCGGCTCGGCGAGGGCGAGCTGGACCACCGGCTCGACGTGTCGGGGACGGACGAACTCGCCGATCTCTCCCACACCTTCAACAAGACGGCGGAGGCGCTGGAGAAGAAGGTCGCCGACATGAGCGCGCGGGAGGAGGCCAGCCGGCGCTTCGTCGCGGACATGTCGCACGAACTGCGCACTCCGCTGACGGCGCTGACTGCGGTCGCCGAGGTGCTGGAGGAGGAGGTCGAAGACCTCGATCCGATGATCGCACCGGCGGTGGGGCTGGTGGTCAGCGAGACCCGGCGGCTGAACATCCTGGTGGAGAACCTGATGGAGGTCACCCGCTTCGACGCGGGGACGGCCCGCCTGGTCCTGGACGACGTGGACGTCGCCGACCAGGTCACGGCCTGCATCGACGCGCGGGCCTGGCTCGACGCGGTCGAACTGGACGCGGAGCGGGGCATCGTGGCGCGGCTCGACCCGCGCCGCCTCGACGTCATCCTCGCCAACCTGATCGGCAACGCGCTCAAGCACGGCGGCTCGCCGGTGCGGGTGTCGGTGGTCGTCGAGGGCGAGTGGCTGGCGATCGCGGTCCAGGACAACGGGCCGGGCATCCCGGAGGAGGTGCTGCCGCACGTCTTCGACCGGTTCTACAAGGCCAGCGCCTCGCGGCCGAAATCGGACGGCAGCGGGCTCGGCCTGTCGATCGCAGTGGAGAACGCGCACATCCACGGCGGTGACATCACGGCGGCCAACGGGCCGCAGGGCGGTGCGCTGTTCACGCTGCGGCTGCCGGTGGACGTGGGGAAGGTGATCGCCGGTGACGCGGACGCGTAGGGCGGCAGTGCTGTTGGCCGTGGCGGGACTCGTGTCCGGGTGCGGGATCAGGGCGACGACGGTGCCGGTGGACGTCGGCGCGGCGCCCTCGCGGGTGTCGTGCGACACGCCGCAGCCGCAGACCGGGGTGCAGGGCTTCCGGGCCACGGTGGAGCTGGTCTGCGGATCGCAGCTGGTGGGCGTGGAGCGGGTGGTGCCGGTACCGGAGAAGAAGCCGGTGCGGGACCCCGTGGTGCTGGTCGCCGAGGCGCTGCTGGAGGCGCTGGAGCGGGATCCGTCGGCGGAGGAGCGGGACGCGGGGTTCACGACCGGGGTTCCGGGCGGGCTGACGGTCGCGCCGGCGCGGACGGGCGACCCGGCGGGGACGATACGCATCAGCCGCAAGCCGGAGGACCTGCCGCCGGTGGCGCTGTCGCAGGTGGTGTGCACGCTGGCGGCCAGCGAGGCCGTCTCGGCGGGCCCGGGCCCGGTGGTCCTGGGCGGCCCGGACGCGGACCCGCCGCGGGCCTGGGAGTGCACGGAGGCCGTCCGCTCCCGCCCCGAGTCGGTGCCGACCCTGGGCGAACTGGTCCGCCCGACCCCGACGCCTTCCTGACGCACCGCGCCTTCCTGACGCTCGGCTCGCACGGCTCGGCCCTCGCGGGCCTCACCGGCTTCGCGCCGCTGCGCCGGCCTCCGACCGGCGGGTGCGGGCCGGGGGCCGCGGCCCCTGACCGCCGTCCCCGAGCCCCGGCTCCGCCCCCCGAACCCCGGTTCGGGACGGGCCCGCGGGAGTACCGCCCCGACGACGCCGACGGCCCCCCGAGCCGGGGCTCGGGGGGCCGGGCAAGGGCCGGAGCCCTTGGAACTGCACCCGATGGACGGAATCCGGTGCAGGGGCGCGAGTGCGCGCGGCGGATCAGATGCCGGCGGCCGCCGAGAGGTCCTTCTTGATCGCGTCCAGGATCTCCTGGCCGCGGACGCGGGCCGGGGCGAGGTCCGGGGCGTCCGCCACCGGGACCACGACCTCCAGGTAGCACTTCAGCTTGGGCTCCGTGCCGGACGGGCGCACGATCACCCGGGCCTTGTAGTCGCCCTCCAGGTGGTAGCGCAGGCCGTCCGTCGGAGGGAGCGTCGCCGTGCCCCGGGTCAGGTCCTCCGCGGAGGAGACCCGCAGGCCCGCCAGCGACACCGGCGGCTCCGCCCGCAGCGCGGCCATCGCGTCGGCGATGACCGACAGGTCCTCCACGCGGACCGACAGCTGGTCGGTGTGGTGCAGGCCGTGCTCGATCGCCAGGTCGTCCAGCAGGTCGGTCAGCGTACGGCCCTGTTCCTTGAGCTCCGAGGCCAGCTCCGCCACCAGCAGGGCGGCCGTGATGCCGTCCTTGTCGCGGACGCCCTCGGGGTCCACGCAGTAGCCGAGCGCCTCCTCGTAGCCGTACCGCAGGCCCTCGACGCGGGCGATCCACTTGAAGCCCGTGAGGGTCTCCTCGTAGCCGACGCCCGCCGCCTCCGCGATCCGCCCCAGGAGGGACGAGGACACGATGGACTCGGCGAAGACGCCGGTCGCGCCCTTGTGGACCAGGTGGGCCGCGAGCAGCGCGCCGACCTCGTCGCCGCGGAGCATCCGCCAGCCGTCCGCGGTGGGGACGGCCACCGCGCAGCGGTCGGCGTCCGGGTCGTTCGCGATGACGATGTCCGGGTTCACCCGGGCGGCCGTCGCGAAGGCCAGGTCCATCGCGCCCGGCTCCTCCGGGTTCGGGAAGGCGACCGTCGGGAAGGCCGGGTCCGGCTCCGCCTGCTCGGCGACCAGCACCGGCTCGGGGAAGCCGGCCCGGGCGAAGGCCGCCAGGACGACGTCCTTGCCGACGCCGTGCATGGCCGTGTAGACGGTCCGCACGCCCCGGGGGGAGCCGGGGGTCAGGACGGCGTCCGTACGGGCCAGGTAGGCCTCCAGGACCTCTTCGCCGAGGTCCTCCCAGCCGGACTCCGGACGGGGGACCGAGGCGAGGGTGTCCACGCGGTCGATCTCGGCCGCGATCTCGACGTCCGCGGGGGACACGATCTGCGAGCCGTCGCCGAGGTAGACCTTGTAGCCGTTGTCCCGGGGCGGGTTGTGGCTCGCGGTCACCTCGACGCCGGCGACGGCACCCAGGTGCCGTATGGCGTACGCGAGGACGGGCGTCGGCAGCGGGCGGGGCAGGACGGCCGCGCGCAGGCCCGCGCCGGTCATCACGGCGGCGGTGTCGCGGGCGAAGTCCGCGGACTTGTACCGCGCGTCGTAGCCGACGACGACCAGGCCGCCGGCGTGGCCCTGGGCCACGAGGTGGGCCGCGAGGCCCGCCGCGGCCCGGATGACCACGGAGCGGTTCATCCGCATCGGGCCCGCGCCGATCTCACCGCGCAGTCCGGCCGTGCCGAACTGCAGGGTGCCGGAGAACCGGTCCGCGAGCTCGGCGACGTCGCCGACCTCGATGATCTTGGCGAGCTCCGCCGCCGTCTCCGGGTCCGGGTCCTCCGCCAGCCAGGCCCGGGCCCGGGTGATCAGGTCGTCCTGTTCCTGTACTGCCACTGCTTCCGCCTTGTCTCTCGTACGGCTTCTTCTCGTACGGTGCCGGTGCCCGTGCCTCAGATGCGGGCGAGGACCTGGGTCAGCAGCTTGCCCATGCGCGAGGCCGAGTCACGGCCGGCCTGGAGCACCTCTTCGTGGTTGAGCGGCTCGCCTGAGATGCCCGCCGCCAGGTTGGTGACCAGCGAGATGCCGAGCACCTCGGCGCCGGCCTCACGGGCGGCGATGGCCTCCAGCACGGTGGACATGCCGACCAGGTCGGCGCCCATGACGCGGATCATGTTGATCTCGGCCGGGGTCTCGTAGTGCGGGCCGGGGAACTGGACGTAGACGCCCTCTTCGAGGGTCTCGTCGATCTCCTTGCACATCGCGCGCAGGCGCGGCGAGTACAGGTCGGTCAGGTCCACGAAGTTCGCGCCGACGATGGGCGAGGTGGCCGTCAGGTTGAGGTGGTCGCTGATCAGGACGGGCTGGCCGGGCTTCATGCCCTCGCGCAGGCCGCCGCAGCCGTTGGTCAGCACGACGGTCTTGCAGCCGGCGGCGACGGCGGTGCGCACACCGTGGGCGACGGCGGCGACGCCGCGGCCCTCGTAGTAGTGGGTCCGGCCGAGGAAGACCAGGGCGCGCTTGTCGCCGATCTTGTACGAGCGGATCTTGCCGCCGTGGCCCTCGACGGCGGCGGGCGGGAAGCCCGGCAGCTCGGTGACGGGGAACTCGGCCTCGGGCGCGCCCAGCGCCTCTGCGGCGGGGGCCCAGCCGGAGCCCATGACGAGGGCGACATCGTGGGATTCGGCGCCGGTCAGCTCACGCAGGCGGGCGGCTGCGGCGGTGGCGTCGGCGAAGGGGTCGGTAACAGATGCGTTCACGCAGACGAGCGTAGCCGAGCATTGCCTACGCGCGTAGATGGCGCAGCTCACGGTGTTCGGATCGTTGCCTTGTCGTTTCCGCCGAAATGCCCCCGGCGGGTCGCCCCGGGCGGTTCCTCCCGGCAGGGGCCCGGGCTAGCAGGGGCGCTTGCGCAGTTCCATCACGTAGTCGTGCGGGGCCCCCGCCGATTCGGCCGCGTCGGCGATCTCGCCGAGGTAGCGCGCCGAGGGCAGGCCGCCCTCGTACCCGTTCAGCACGTAGCACCACGCCGGCTCCTCGCCGTCCAGCGTGTGGACGCGGATCCGCATCCGGCGGTAGATGTCGAGCCCGACGCCCTCCCACCGGTCCATGGAGTCCTCGTCCAGCGGCGCGATGTCGTAGAGGGCGACGAACACCTGGTGGCGCGGGGCCTCGACGATCGTGGCCAGGGCGCCCTCCCACCCCATCTGCTCACCGCCGAAGGTCAGCCGCCAGTCGTTGATCCAGCCCGTGCCGCGCAGCGGCGAATGCGGAGCGCGGCGCGTCATCAGCCGCGGGTCGAGGTTGCCGGCGTACGCGGCGTAGAGCGACATGAGGTCGAGGGTACGGGAGGGGCGGGGCGGGCCGCGTGCCCGGCCGTCCTCACGGATGGCCGGACCGGGGGAGAAGCACCTTGAAGCGTGCGGGACAATGGGGCACGGAATGCATCCCCCGGGGAGACCCGGAAGCCCCGGCCGGGGCGGCAGCCGGCCGGGTAGACGTGAGGCGGAGTTTTCGTGACCCGGATCGTGATCATCGGCGGCGGACCCGGCGGGTATGAGGCGGCCCTCGTGGGGGCCCAGCTCGGCGCGGAGGTGACCGTCGTCGACTGCGACGGCCTCGGTGGCGCGTCCGTCCTCACCGACTGCGTGCCCTCCAAGACCCTCATCGCGACCGCCGAGGTCATGACGACCTTCGACTCGTCGTACGAGGAGCTCGGCATCGTCGTCGCCGACGACACCCCGCACATCGAGCAGGCCGCGCGCGTCGTCGGCGTCGACCTCGGCAAGGTGAACCGGCGCGTCAAGCGCCTCGCGCTCGCCCAGTCGCACGACATCACCGCCTCCGTCACCCGGGCCGGCGCCCGCGTCGTACGGGGCCGCGGCAAGCTCGGCGGCCCGCAGGGGATCGACGGCACGCGCGACGTCATCGTCACCGCCGCCGACGGCACCGAGACGATCCTGACGGCCGACGCCGTGCTGATCGCGACCGGCGGTCACCCCCGCGAGATCCCGGACGCCATGCCCGACGGCGAGCGGATCCTGAACTGGACCCAGGTCTACGACCTCGACGAGCTCCCCGAGGAGCTCATCGTGGTCGGCTCCGGCGTCACCGGCGCCGAGTTCGCCGGCGCCTACCAGGCCCTCGGCTCCCGGGTGACGCTGGTCTCCTCCCGCGACCGCGTGCTGCCCGGCGAGGACCCGGACGCGGCCGCCGTCCTGGAGGACGTCTTCCGCCGCCGTGGCATGAACGTCATCGGCCGCTCGCGCGCCGAGTCCGCCAAGCGCGTCGGCGACCGCGTCGAGGTCACCCTCTCCGACGGCCGCGTCATCACCGGCACGCACTGCCTCATGGCGGTCGGCGCGATCCCGAACACCAAGAACATGAACCTGGAGGAGTCCGGGGTCCGGCTCAAGGACTCCGGGCACATCTGGACCGACAAGGTCTCCCGTACGTCCGCGCCCGGCGTCTACGCGGCCGGCGACGTGACCGGGATCTTCGCGCTGGCCTCCGTCGCCGCCATGCAGGGCCGCATCGCGATGTACCACTTCCTGGGCGACGCGGTCGCCCCGCTGAACCTCAAGACGGTCTCGTCGAACGTGTTCACCGACCCGGAGATCGCCACTGTCGGTTACACCCAGGCGGATGTGGACTCCGGCAAGATCGACGCCCGTGTCGTGAAACTGCCGCTGCTGCGCAACCCGCGCGCCAAGATGCAGGGCATCCGGGACGGTTTCGTGAAGCTGTTCTGCCGGCCGGGCACCGGAATCGTGGTCGGCGGCGTGGTCGTCTCCCCGCGGGCGAGCGAGCTGATCCACCCCATCTCGATCGCGGTCGACAACAACCTGACCGTCGAGCAGATCGCAAACGCGTTCACGGTGTACCCCTCGCTGTCGGGTTCGATCGCCGAGGTGGCGCGCCAGCTGCACACGCGCAAGGCCGCCGGCGAGGCCTGAGGAAGGCAACCGCCCCACGTCAGACGCGACTTGGGGCGGCATCCCGGAGGGTGGCGTGACGTTCACTCAACCGACCCGCCGCGTATACCACTAGTCGCCCTGTTTTATGGACAACTTCGGTATTCCGGCGCAAGGAGCTGAAACGAGACGGTCGTTGGGGTTACTGTCAGTTTCGTGTTCGCTGCAGAACGTCGCCAATTGATTCTCGAAATGGTGCGGGCCAACGGAGCGGTATCGCTCCGGGAGCTCGCCCGCGTCGTCCAGACCTCCGAAGTGACCGTACGGCGGGACGTGCGGGCACTGGAGGCCGAAGGACTCCTCGACCGCCGACACGGCGGTGCGGTATTGCCGGGCGGTTTCACGCGGGAGTCCGGCTTTCCGCAAAAGTCCCATCTCGCGACGGCGGAGAAGACCGCCATTGCCGACGTGGCGGCCGGCCTCGTCGAAGAAGGCGAGGCCGTCGTCGTCGGCGCGGGCACCACGACCCAGGAGCTGGCCCGCCGGCTCGCCCGGGTGCCCGGACTGACCGTCGTCACCAACTCGCTGCTGGTCGCGCAGGCGCTGGCCCATGCGAACAGGGTGGAGGTGGTGATGACGGGCGGCACCCTCCGCGGCTCCAACTACGCGCTGGTCGGCAGCGGGGCGGAGCAGTCCCTCCAGGGGCTGCGGGTCTCCCGGGCCTTCCTGTCCGGGAGCGGTCTGACCGCGGAACGCGGCCTGTCCACGTCCAACATGCTGTCGGCGAGCGTGGACCGGGCCCTGGTCCAGGCCGCGGCCGAGGTGGTGGTCCTCGCGGACCACACCAAGCTGGGCACGGACACCATGTTCCAGACGGTGCCGACCGATGTGATGACCCGTCTGGTCACGGACGAGCCCCCGCCGCACGACGACCGCGCGGCCACGGAGCTCCAGGCCCTGGCGGACCAGGGCGTCCAGATCACGATCGCCGGGGCCGTGGCCTCCGGCGGGAGCGGTGAGGGCATGGCGGGCCGCCGCCCGCGCCGGGAGTCCCCGCTGCCGGTGCAGCGGCGCGGAGGGCCGTCCGCGCAGCTGCGCAGCGCCCCCGCGTCGATGCTGGAGCAGCAGTCGGCGGGGGACCGCCCCCGCGTCGCGGACATGCGCCGCCGATAGGAGGCGTCCGCCCGGGAGCCCCGCCCGCGGGGCGCCGGAACGCGTGAGGCCCGGAAACCCCGCGGGGGTTCCGGGCCTCAGCGGTCCGAGGACCTCGGTCCTCGAACGCGGACGTCAGTCCTTGATCTCGCAGATGGTGGCGCCCGAGGTGAGGCTGGCGCCGACTTCGGCGGTGAGGCCGACGACGGTGCCGGAGCGGTGCGCGTTCAGCGGCTGCTCCATCTTCATGGCCTCGAGCACGACGATCAGGTCGCCCTCGTTGACCTGCTGGCCCTCCTCGACCGCGACCTTGACGATCGTGCCCTGCATCGGGGACGCGAGCGTGTCGCCCGAGGCGGCCGGACCGGACTTCTTCGCCGCGCGGCGCTTCGGCTTCGCGCCGCCCGCCGCGGCCGTACGGGCCAGCGTCATGCCCAGCGAGGACGGGAGGGAGACCTCCAGGCGCTTGCCGCCGACCTCGACGACGACCGTCTCGCGGCCCGGCTCGTCCTCCGCGTCCTCGGCCGCCGGGGCGGCGAACGCGGGGATGTCGTTGACGAACTCGGTCTCGATCCACCGGGTGTAGACGGTGAACGGGCTGCCGTCGGCGGGGGCGAACGCGGGGTCGACGACGACGGCGCGGTGGAAGGGGATGGCCGTGGCCATTCCCTCGACCTCGAACTCGGCCAGGGCGCGCGCCGCACGCTGGAGGGCCTGCTCGCGGGTGGCGCCGGTGACGATCAGCTTGGCCAGCAGGGAGTCCCAGGCCGGGCCGATGACCGAGCCGGACTCGACGCCGGTGTCGAGGCGGACGCCCGGGCCGGCGGGCGGGGCGAACTTGGTGACGGTGCCCGGGGCGGGCAGGAAGCCGCGGCCCGGGTCCTCGCCGTTGATGCGGAACTCGATGGAGTGGCCGCGCAGGACCGGGTCGCCGTAGCCGAGCTCCTCGCCGTCGGCGATGCGGAACATCTCGCGGACCAGGTCGATGCCGGAGACCTCTTCGGTGACCGGGTGCTCGACCTGGAGGCGGGTGTTGACCTCCAGGAAGGAGATCAGGCCGTCGGCGGAGACCAGGAACTCCACCGTGCCCGCGCCGACGTAGCCGGCCTCCTTCAGGATGGCCTTGGACGCCGCGTACAGCTCGGCGTTCTGAGCCTCCGACAGGAACGGCGCGGGGGCTTCCTCGACCAGCTTCTGGTGGCGGCGCTGCAGCGAGCAGTCGCGCGTGGAGACGACGACCACGTTGCCGTGGGAGTCGGCCAGGCACTGGGTCTCGACGTGGCGCGGCTTGTCGAGGTAGCGCTCGACGAAGCACTCGCCGCGGCCGAAGGCGGCGACGGCCTCGCGGACGGCCGAGTCGTAGAGCTCGGGGACCTCTTCGAGCGTACGGGCGACCTTCAGGCCGCGGCCGCCGCCGCCGAAGGCGGCCTTGATCGCGATCGGCAGGCCGTGCTCCTTGGCGAACGCGACGACCTCGTCGGCCCCGGAGACCGGGTCCGGGGTGCCCGCGACGAGCGGGGCGCCGGCGCGCTGGGCGATGTGGCGGGCGGCCACCTTGTCGCCGAGGTCGCGGATGGCCTGCGGGGGCGGGCCGATCCAGGTCAGGCCGGCGTCGATCACGGCCTGCGCGAATTCGGCGTTCTCGGAGAGGAAGCCGTATCCGGGATGGATGGCGTCCGCGCCGGAATCGGCTGCGGCCTGCAGGACCTTGGAGATGTCCAGGTAGCTCGCGGCCGGGGTGTCACCGCCCAACGCGAAAGCTTCGTCGGCCGCGCGGACATGCAGAGCGTCCCGGTCCGGATCGGCGTAGACGGCTACGCTTGCGATTCCGGCATCCCGGCAGGCCCGAGCAACGCGGACAGCGATTTCGCCACGGTTGGCGATGAGCACCTTGCGCACGATGGCTCCCTCCTTGAAACAAGCTGAGTTTAGGGACAGCCCACACGGCGTTTCGACCCTTCCCTAGAGGTGACCTTGCCCACACGGAGTGTGATTCGAGTCCGCCTCGAGTGAGGAAAGCCCTTGTGGCGCCCCAGGTCAGGGGGATCCCCGACTGCACAGTAACCCCGTCACCCGTCCGAGGTCTCTGTTCGCCCGGTCAGCGGGCCCCGGTGATTCTTTGTCGAGTCCCTACGAACGGCCCACACATTCTTTGCGTGATCGCCGGTACGGGCGCCGCGCGTAACGAAGCTGCCCGGACCCCTTGTCCGTACGTTTACCCGTTAGTAGCCTCCAGGGCGTCGAACAGGCTTGTGGTCATGGTGGGGCTGTTGCGGGGCCGATGCTGGGTCGCTGTGCGGCCGGGGACTCGTGGGGAGGGGTGGGTCGCCGTGGGCGTCGCACTGCGCAGACTCGTGGCCGGACTGGCCTCGATCGTGCTCGTCGCCGAGGCGGCTGTGCTCGTTCTCGTCCACATCGTGCTGGGCAAGGCCACCCGCAACCAGTCGATGTCCATCGCGGGCATGGATCCGGATGTCATGTCCACGGCAACGTACGCGATGGGCGCCGGCATCGGCTCGTTCCTGCTCCTGTGCGCCGTGTTCCTCGCCGTCGCGGCCGTGCGCGACCGCGCGCCCGGCACCTTCGCCCGCGTGGTCCTCGTCACCGCCGCCGTCACGCACGGGGTGCTCGGCGCCCTCGCCGTCGGCCTGGTCGGCTGGGGGGCCTTCGTGGTGCTGATGGCGATCCTGTGCCTGCTGATCCTCACCCTGATGCTCTACGCCGCCCAGGGGGCGCTCCAGGGCCCTGGCGGGGCGCCCTCCGGGGACGCCCCGGGGGTCCAGGACGCCCGGGACGCCCCGCCGCCGCCGTACGGGGAGCTCAAGCCCACAAATCCGTGATGGACACGCCCAGTTCGGCCAGCAGCGAGCGCAGCAGCGGCATCGACAGCCCGATGACGTTCCCGTGGTCGCCGTCGATGCCCTCGATGAACGGAGCCGACAGCCCGTCCAGGGTGAACGCCCCGGCCACGTGCAGCGGCTCGCCGCTCGCCACGTACGCGGCCACCTCGGCGTCCGTCGGCTCGCCGAACCGGACCGTCGTGGAGGCCGTGGCCGAAACCTGACGCCCGGTCGCCGTGTCGATCACGCAGTGCCCGGTGCGCAGTACGCCGGCCCGCCCGCGCATCGACTTCCAGCGGGCGGTGGCCTCCTCGGCGTCCTCCGGCTTGCCGAGCGCCTCGCCGTCCAGCTCCAGCACCGAGTCGCAGCCGATCACCAGGGCTCCCGCGGCCTCGTCCAGGGCCGCCACGACGCCCGCCTTGGCCTCGGCCAGCGCCAGGGCGAGCTCGGCCGGGGAATCCGCGCTGAGCGCGTCCTCGTCGAAGTGGCTGACGATCACGTGCGGGGCCAGCCCGGCCTGCCGCAGCAGGTTGAGCCGGGCGGGCGAGGCGGAGGCGAGGACGAGGGCGTGGGCAGCAGCAGTCATGCCCGCCATCGTAGGCGCGGCCCTCCTGCCCCGAACGCCCCTCGGCCCGCACGGAAGACACCCCCGGGGGGTGCCCGCCAAGGCGCGGCCTAGAAGCCCACGCCCAGCACGTACACGACCACCAGCATCGCGAGGACGACCACCACGGTCATCCGCCGCACCATCGCCTGCGCGTCGCGCATGTCCTTGGGCGGCTCGTTCTTCGGGTCTGACCAGAGCATGCCCCGATCCTGGCCCCACGCGGCGGTGTGGCGCCTGAGTACGGGTACTCAGGCGCCACGGTCCGTTCACGTCATCTTCACGACCGGACCGACGCCTATCCGGGCCAGTACGTACGGGCCCACGCGCGCGGCCCCGGCTGCGGCAGCGTCCGCCGCGCCACCCGGGCCGGCGCCGACCACTCGTCCGCCGCCCGCGCCGCGCCCGACGGCGCCGACGCCAGCGCCGCCGCGCGCGCTTGGACCACCGCCAGTGCGGCGGCCAGCTCCTCGGGCGTCGGGTTCCCCTTGACTACCTTGATCACCACGAGAGTGCCTCCCAGCGTTCCAGCGTCCTAGAGGGGGATGTTGCCGTGCTTCTTCGGGGGCAGGGACTCCCGCTTGGTGCGCAGCTGCCGCAGCCCCTTGACCACGTGGGCCCGGGTCTCCGACGGCATGGCCACCGCGTCGATGTAGCCCCGCTCGGCGGCCGTGTACGGGTTCAGCAGCGCGTCCTCGTACTCGGCGATGAGCCGCGCCCGCGTCTCCTCGGCGTTGCCGGCCTCCTCCGCCTCGGCGATGGCGCGCCGGTGCAGGATGTTGACCGCGCCCTGCGCGCCCATGACGGCGATCTGCGCGGTCGGCCAGGCCAGGTTCAGGTCCGCGCCGAGGTGCTTGGAGCCCATGACGTCGTACGCGCCGCCGAAGGCCTTGCGGGTGATGACGGTGATCAGGGGGACGGTGGCCTCGGCGTACGCGTAGATCAGCTTCGCGCCGCGCCGGATGATTCCGTTGTACTCCTGGTCCGTGCCCGGAAGGAAGCCCGGGACGTCCACGAACGTCAGCACCGGGATGTTGAAGGCGTCGCAGGTCCGCACGAAGCGGGCGGCCTTCTCGGAGGCGTTGATGTCCAGGCAGCCGGCGAACTGCATCGGCTGGTTGGCGACGATGCCCACCGGGTGCCCCTCGACCCGGCCGAAGCCGGTGAGGATGTTCGGCGCGAAGAGGGCCTGCGTCTCCAGGAACTCCGCGTCGTCGAGCACGTGCTCGATCACGGTGTGCATGTCGTACGGCTGGTTCGCGCTGTCCGGGATCAGCACGTCGAGCTCGCGGTCGGTGTCGGTGACCTCGGTGTCCGCCTCCTCGGGGAAGGCGGGCGGCTCGGAGAGGTTGTTCGACGGCAGGTACGCCAGCAGGTTCTTGACGTACTCGATGGCGTCCTTCTCGTCCCCGGCCATGTGGTGGGCCACGCCGGAGGTGGAGTTGTGCGTCCGCGCGCCGCCGAGCTCCTCGAAGCCCACGTCCTCGCCGGTGACCGTCTTGATGACGTCCGGGCCGGTGATGAACATGTGCGAGGTCTGGTCGACCATCACGGTGAAGTCGGTGATGGCGGGGGAGTACACGGCGCCGCCGGCGCAGGGGCCCACGATCAGGCTGATCTGCGGAATCACGCCGGAGGCGTGGACGTTGCGGCGGAAGATCTCGCCGTACATGCCGAGGGCGCTCACGCCCTCCTGGATGCGGGCGCCGCCGGAGTCGTTGATGCCGACGAGCGGGCAGCCGGTCTTCAGGGCGAAGTCCATGACCTTCATGATCTTCTGGCCGTAGACCTCGCCGAGGGCCCCGCCGAAGACCGTGAAGTCCTGGGAGAACACGGCCACCGGACGGCCGTCCACCGTGCCGTAGCCGGTGACGACGCCGTCGCCGTAGGGGCGGGTCTTCTCCAGCCCGAAGTTGGTGGAGCGGTGCCGGGCGAACTCGTCGAGCTCGACGAAAGAGCCCTCGTCCAGCAGCAGGGCGACCCGCTCACGCGCCGTCAGCTTCCCCTTGGCGTGCTGCTTCTCCACCGCGCGCGCGGACCCGGCGTGAGTGGCTTCGTCGATGCGGCGCTGCAGGTCCGCGATCTTGCCCGCGGTCGTGTGCATGTCGATCGGCTCTGAGGGTTGTGACATCGGGGTCGCGGCTCCCTGTGTGGTGTCAACTGCCAGGTCAATTGATTGACTACTGCTGGCTACTGGTGCGTAGCGTATCGGCGGGCATGGCGCTCGGCAGTGCGGCGTTTGACACACCTACTGTGGGTTGCATGACGCCATCAGATGCATCAGGTGCGGCTTCCACCGGCCGCTGGTCGAGCCTTGAGCGGCCGCCTTTGAGCGCCGCCGCGCTGGAGCGGGCCCTCGTCGCCGACGGGGGGCTGTGGAGCTCGGTCGAGGTGGTCGCCGCCACCGGGTCCACCAACACCGATCTCGCCGCCCGGGCCGGGCGGCTGCCCGAGGGGGCCGTCCTCGTCGCCGAGGAGCAGACCGCCGGGCGCGGGCGGCTCGACCGGAGCTGGGTCGCACCGCCCCGGTCCGGGCTGTTCTTCTCCGTCCTGCTCAAGCCGGGCGGGTCCGTACCGCAGGAGCGGTGGGGGTGGCTGACCCTGCTGGCCGGGGTGGCCGCGGCGAGCGGGCTGTCCCGGGCCGCCGGCGTGGACACGGCCCTCAAGTGGCCCAACGACCTGCTCGTCACCGTGAACGGCGAGGAGCGCAAGACCGGCGGCATCCTCGCCGAGCGGGTCGGCGACGGCGTGGTGATCGGGATCGGGCTCAACGTCACCCTCACCGAGGACGAGCTGCCGGTGCCGGAAGCCGGGTCGCTGATCCTGGCCAAGGCCGCCGTGACGGACCGGGAACCCCTGCTGAAGGCCGTACTGCGCGCCCTGGAGCAGTGGTACGGGGACTGGCGCGCGGCGGGCGGAGATCCGGCCGCCAGCGGGCTGCAGGAGGCGTACGCGGCGGACTGCGTCACCCTCGGCCGGCACGTACGGGCCGACCTGCCCGGCGGCCGCACGCTCACCGGGACGGCGGAAGCGGTCGACGCGGACGGGCGGCTCGTGATCCGTACGGCCGAGGACGAGCACGAGGCCGTGGGGGCCGGGGACGTGGTCCACCTGCGGTCGGTGCGGTAGCCGGCCCGCGGCGGCGGCCGCGGCTGCGGGGAGTGGGGAGTGAGCTACGGCACACCTGCCGTATGGTTTAGGCGATCCCGGTCCTCCCGGCGATCACCCGGTTCGGCAGGGCAGTGCGCACGGAATGGACAGGAGGCGGCCCTTGACCGTCGACGACTCTACGTCCGGCGCGTCCGCCCCCCGGACGGGCGGCTCCGGGCCGGCCGGCCCGGGCTCCACCGGTCCGGGCACCCCGATCGGACGTGACCAGCACACTCCCCACCACGAGGTCGACCACACGGCGCAGCCGACGGCCGACCCCCTCGCCATCCGGCTGGAACAGCTGATCCTGGGCGCGGAGCGCCGGTACACCCCGTTCCAGGCGGCCCGCAGCGCCGGGGTCTCGATGGAGCTCGCCTCCCGCTTCTGGCGGGCCATGGGCTTCGCGGACATCGGCCAGGCCAAGGCGCTGACGGAGGCCGACGTGCTGGCCCTGCGGCGGCTCGCCGGCCTGGTCGAGGCCGGGCTGCTCAGCGAGCCGATGGCCGTACAGGTGGCGCGGTCCACCGGGCAGACCACCGCCCGGCTGGCCGAGTGGCAGATCGATTCCTTCCTGGAGGGCCTGACGGAGCCGCCGGAGCCGGGAATGACCCGTACGGAGGTCACGTACCCGCTGGTCGAGCTGCTGCTGCCGGAGCTGGAGGAATTCCTCGTCTACGTGTGGCGCCGCCAGCTGGCGGCGGCCACCGGGCGCGTGGTGCAGGTCGCGGACGACGAGGAGATGGTCGACCGGCGGCTCGCGGTGGGCTTCGCGGACCTGGTCGGCTTCACGCGCCTGACGCGGCGGCTGGAGGAGGAGGAGCTCGGGGAGCTCGTCGAGTCCTTCGAGACGACCTCGGCGGACCTGGTGGCCGCGCACGGCGGCCGGCTGATCAAGACCCTGGGCGACGAGGTCCTGTACTGCGCCGACGACGCGGCGACGGCGGCGGAGATCGCGCTGCGGCTGATCGAGACGATGGAAGCGGACGCCCAGATGCCGGAGCTGCGCGTCGGCATGGCGTTCGGGACGGTGACGACCCGGATGGGCGACGTGTTCGGGACCACCGTGAACCTGGCCTCGCGGCTGACGTCGATAGCGCCGAAGGACGCCGTGCTGGTCGACGGGGCGATGGCGGAGGAGCTGGGCCGGACCGGCGCCGCGCCCGTATCCGAGAAGGACGCCGAGGCGGAGGAGGGCGGCGGTGCCTACCGCTTCGCGCTCCAGCCGATGTGGCAGCGGCCGGTGCGCGGCCTGGGGGTCGTGGAGCCCTGGTCGCTGACGCGGCGGAAGCGAGGGGGCGCCGGGTAGGGCCAGCCCGGCCCGTTCCGCCCGGTACCCCCTAAGATCCCCGGGGTAACGTTCGTTAACCGGGAGGGTCGCGGTGGTCGCTGTGTCTGAGTTCGTGGCTGTGCGCCGTCATGAGGACGGGGTCGCGGAGCTGGTCCTGGACCGGCCGAAGGCGATGAACGCGGTGTCGACGGAGATGGCGCGGGCCATCGGCGACGCGTGCGCGGAGCTCGCGGCGGACGCCTCGGTACGCGTGGTCGTGCTGTCGTCGGCGGTGGAGCGGGCCTTCTGCGTCGGGGCCGACCTCAAGGAGCGCAACTCGCTCTCGGACGCGGAGCTGGTGCGGCAGCGGCCGACCACGCGGGGCGCGTACGGGGGCGTGCTGGAGCTGCCGATGCCCACCGTCGCGGCGGTGCACGGGTTCGCGCTGGGCGGCGGCTTCGAGCTGGCGCTGGCGTGCGACGTGATCGTGGCGGACGAGACGGCCGTGGTCGGCCTGCCGGAGGTCTCCGTGGGCGTGATCCCGGGCGGCGGCGGTACGCAGCTGCTGCCGCGGCGCGTGGGTGCGGCGCGGGCGGCGGAGCTGATCTTCACGGCGCGGCGGGTGGAGGCGGCCGAGGCGCTGTCGCTGGGCCTGGTCGACTCGGTGGTCCCGGCGGGCACGGACCGCGCCGAGGCGCTCGCGCTGGCCGCCCGTATGGCGGCGAACTCCCCGGTGGGCCTGCGGGCGGCGAAGCGCGCCCTGCGCCTGGGCCACGGGATGGACCTGACGGCGGGGCTGGAGATCGAGGACGCGGCCTGGCGCACGGTGGCCTTCTCGGGGGACCGCGCGGAGGGTGTGGCGGCGTTCAACGAGAAGCGCCGCCCGAGCTGGCCCGGGCACTAGTCAGGCGCCGAGGGTGTCGGGGGCCCGGCCCCCGACAAATCTGACAAAACTCCCTAACCTGGGGTGATGGGAGTCGACGGGCGGCTGCGAGCCGTCGTGGGCCTGGCGCAGGCCATGGCCGCCGCATGCGCACCGCGGGACAGCGTGCGGGCCGCCGCCCGTGGAGCCCGGCTCGCGATGGACGGCTCGTTCGCCGCGATCTCCGCCTGGGAGCGCGAGCGCGGCCGGCTCCGCGTGCTCGTGAACGAGGGCGGGCGGCGGGTGGGGGAGGAGGAGTTTCCGGAGGACGAGTCCTATCCCGTCCACGACTTTCCGGAGATCACCGAGTTCCTGCACGAGCGGTGGGTCGGTGGCGGCGGCCCGCACGCCTGGGTGGAAGCGGCCGGCGGCGGGCGTCCCGGACGCCGCGGAGAGGCCCTGCGCCGCCGTGGCCGCGGGACCTGCGTCGTCGCGCCCATCGTGCTCAGCGGCCGCGCCTGGGGTGAGCTGTACGTGGCCCGCGACGCCGGCCTGCCGGACTTCGACGAGGACGACGCCGAGTTCGCGACCGTCCTGGCGGCCGTCGTGGCGGCCGGCCTCGCCCAGAACGAGCGGCTGGAAGAGGCCCGCCGCCTCGCCTTCACCGATCCGCTGACCGGCCTCGCCAACCGCCGCGCCGTCGACATGCGGCTCGACGGGGCCCTGGAGGAGCACCGGCGCGCCGCCACCGTGGTCAGCCTCGTCGTCTGCGACCTGAACGGGCTCAAGAAGGTCAACGACACCCTCGGTCACGCCATGGGCGACCGGCTGCTGGAGAGGTTCGGGTCGGTGCTCAGCCTCTGCGGGGCCATGCTGCCCGGCGCGCTCGTCGCCCGGCTCGGCGGTGACGAGTTCTGCCTGGTCAGCGTCGGCCCCCCGGCCGACGAGGTGGTGCGGGTCACCGAGGAGCTGTGCCTGCGCGCCGCCGAGCTGGAGCTGGGGGAGGGCGTGGCCTGCGGGGTCGCGTCCACCGGGGACCCGATCGGGCCCGTGAAGTCCTCCCGCCGGCTGTTCCGGCTGGCCGACGCCGCGCAGTACAAGGCCAAGGCCGCCCGTTCCACGAAGCCCGTCGTCGCCGGCCGCGACACCGCCGTGGTCCGCCTGGCCGACGCCGCACAGCAGGAGGCGGCCGGCGAACGCCGCCGCTTCCGCGGCCGGGCGTGAGCCGTGGGGGCGACGTAAGGGGCGCCCGTGAAACTTGCTAGTGACATGAAGCGATTCAGTCCGTAGGGTGCTGAATATGGATATGCACACTGTCGTGGTGGGGACGTCCGGGACCACCGCCGAGGACGTCATCGCCGTCGCCCGCGGCAACGCGCGGATCGAGCTGTCCGGCGAGGCGCTCGACGCCCTCGCCCGCGCCCGCGAGATCGTCGACTCCCTCGCCGCCAAGCCCGAACCCGTCTACGGGGTGTCCACCGGCTTCGGCGCCCTCGCCTCCCGGCACATCAGCCCCGAGCTGCGCGCCCAGCTCCAGCGCAACATCGTCCGCTCGCACGCCGCCGGCATGGGCCCGCGCGTCGAGCGGGAGGTCGTCCGCGCCCTGATGTTCCTGCGCCTGAAGACCGTCGCCTCCGGCCACACCGGCGTGCGGCCGTCCGTCGCGCAGACGATGGCCGACGTACTCAACGCGGGCATCACGCCCGTCGTCCACGAGTACGGCTCGCTCGGCTGCTCCGGCGACCTCGCACCGCTCTCGCACTGCGCGCTCACCCTGATGGGCGAAGGCGACGCCGAGGGTCCGGACGGGGTCGTGCGCCCCGCCGGCGAACTGCTCGCCGAGGCCGGGATCCAGCCCGTCGAGCTCAAGGAGAAGGAGGGCCTCGCCCTCCTCAACGGCACCGACGGCATGCTCGGCATGCTGTGCATGGCCCTCGCCGACCTCGACAAGCTCTACAAGTCCGCCGACATCACCGCCGCGCTCACCCTTGAGGCGCTGCTCGGCACCGAGAAGGTGCTCGCACCCGAGCTGCACGCCATCCGTCCGCACCCGGGCCAGGGCGCCTCCGCCGCGAACATGGCCGCCGTCCTGAAGGGGTCCGGGCTCACCGGGCACTTCCAGGAGGAGTCCGCCCCGCGCGTGCAGGACGCGTACTCGGTGCGCTGCGCCCCGCAGGTCGCCGGCGCGGGCCGCGACACCATGGCGCACGCCGCCCTGGTCGCCTCGCGCGAGCTGGCCTCCGCCGTCGACAACCCGGTGGTGCTGCCCGACGGGCGCGTGGAGTCCAACGGCAACTTCCACGGCGCGCCGGTCGCGTACGTCCTGGACTTCCTGGCGATCGCGGCGGCCGACCTCGGCTCCATCGCGGAGCGCCGCACCGACCGTCTGCTCGACAAGAACCGCTCGCACGGCCTGCCGCCGTTCCTGGCGGACGACGCCGGCGTCGACTCCGGTCTGATGATCGCCCAGTACACGCAGGCCGCCCTGGTCAGCGAGATGAAGCGGCTGGCCGTACCGGCCTCCGCCGACTCGATCCCGTCCTCCGCCATGCAGGAGGACCACGTCTCGATGGGCTGGTCGGCCGCGCGCAAGCTCCGTACCGCCGTCGACAACCTGACCCGGATCATCGCGATCGAGATGTACGCGGCCACCCGCGCCATCGAGCTGCGGCACGGGCTCACCCCGGCCCCGGCGAGCCGGGCGGCCATCGCGGCGGCCCGGGCGGCCGGTGTCGAGGGACCCGGGCCGGATCGTTTCCTCGCCCCCGACCTCGCCGCGGCCGACGCGTTCGTCCGCAGCGGCGGTCTGGTCGCCGCGGTGGAGCCGGTGACGGGCCCGCTCGCCTAGCCGTAAGGCCGCCGCCGCGCGCGGTCACACGCCGAAGGGCCGCTCCCGGGAGACTTCCCGGGAGCGGCCCTTCGGCGTGTGACCGTACGGGGCGCTACGCGCGCGAGCGGCGTACGGAGTAGGTGACGAAGCCGGCCCCGAGGCCCAGGCAGAGCGTGCCGCCCAGCAGGTACGGGGTGGTGTCGACGCCGCCGGTGTCGGCGAGCCCCAGCGGAACCTGGCCGGCGCTCTGCGTGGTGTCCCCGGAGGAACCCGGTGCCAGTGTGGTGACCGACCCGGTACCCGCCGTGTTCGCGGACTCCGGGGCGGCGGAACCGGAAGCAGAACCGGAATCCGAGGAATCGGCGGAACCGGAGGACGTGGAGGCTCCGGACCCCGCGGACCCCGGTGCGGTGGCGTTCGCCGAGGGTACGAACCAGAGGGCGGCGAGGAGGCTGGTCGCCCCGAGAGCGGTGAGCAGCGGTCGACGTGCGGACACGGTGCGATCCCCCTTGCGGACGCAGCGAATTGGCCGTGTGCGGTGATGCTACGGACAAGGGCGGGTCGTGGGAAAGTCGGGGCTGCCGCGGGATTACGCTCCGTCGTATGAACCCTTCTGACACATCACGATACGTCCGTCTTCGAGTTGATTTGGTGCTGGAGGTGCCTGACGCCGAGGCGCTCACCAGCGCCGCGCTCGCGCACATCCAAGCCGACGAGTTCATGCCGGACGAGGAGCGCGGCCACGCCGAATCGGCGGTACGGGAAGACGAATCGGAGGCGCTCGCGTACCTCGTCGACCCCACTGACCTGGTCGCGGACATCCCCGGGGTGGAGCTGGCGCAGGCCTCCTGGAGCAGCGAGCCCGTCGAATACGACCCCGAGTCGATGGAGTGGGACCTGGGCGAGGAAGATGGGGAGTACGACGAAGAGACGACCGACAACGCCTGACCGTGTGGTTGCCCACATTCAAACGGGATGTGGAACCGTTCCGGGCCTTCAACGCGTTGACTGGTGCGAGGCAGGGGGCGCGTCTCCCTGCCTCGATCGGAGCACCACCCGGCGGTTGCCGGGGGAAGCTCGGGGGTTCTGGCAACGATGGAGTGGCGTGTGAGGACGGACAAGAAGCGGCGGAGAAGGTCCCTGGTGGCCATTTCCGCCGTACTCGGTGGCGTGCTGGTGCTCTCGGCCTGCGGTGGTGGCGACGACGGCAAGGCCAAGGGCGGGGATTCGAGCAGCAGCAAGTCCCAGTCGGACGTGGACGCGGCCGCGGCCAAGGACGCCTCCAAGGCCAAGATCACGATCACGCCGAAGGACGGCGCGACCAATGTCGGGCTCAACGACGCGGCCAATGTCGCCGTCGCCGACGGCACCCTCACGGCGGTCGAGCTGAAGACCTCCGAAGGCACGGCCGTGACCGGCAAGATAGCCGCCGACGGCAAGAGCTGGAAGCCGGACGCCGCGCTGAAGCGCTCCACGAAGTACGCCTTGTCGGCCACCGCCAAGGACGAGGCCGGCAAGGAGGCGCACGAGAACGCGTCCTTCACCACCGTCTCCCCGGAGAACAGCTTCGTCGGCTCGTTCATACCGGACGACGGCCAGACCGTCGGCGTGGGCATGCCGGTCTCGATCACCTTCAACAAGGCGATCAAGGACCAGAAGGCGGTCCAGGCGGCGATCACCGTCACCTCCAGCAGCGGCCAGGAGGTCGTCGGGCACTGGTTCAGCGCCCAGCGCCTGGACTTCCGCCCCGAGCAGTACTGGCAGGCCGGCTCCACCGTCACGCTGAAGCTGGCGCTGGAAGGCGTGCAGGGCGCCCCCGGCGTCCAGGGCGTGCAGAACCGGACCGCCACCTTCAAGATCGGCCGCAGCCAGGTCTCGACCGTCGACGCGAAGACGAAGAAGATGACGGTCACCCGGGACGGCGCGGTCCTCAAGACCATCCCGATCTCGGCGGGCTCCCCGGAGAACCCGACGTACAACGGCCAGATGGTGATCTCCGAGAAGTTCAAGGAGACCCGGATGGACGGCTCCACCGTCGGCTTCAAGAACAGCGAGGGCAAGGGCGAGTACGACATCAAGGACGTCCCGCACGCGATGCGGCTGTCCCAGTCGGGCACGTTCATCCACGGCAACTACTGGGGATCGGACTCGATCTTCGGCAGCGTGAACACGAGCCACGGCTGTGTCGGTCTGAACGACGCCCAGGGCGCGAACGACCCGAACCAGCCCGCGGCCTGGTTCTACGACAACTCGCTCATCGGTGACGTGGTCACGGTGGTCAACTCGCCGGACAAGACCATCAAGCCGGACAACGGCCTCAACGGCTGGAACATGAGCTGGGCGGACTGGAAGGCCGGCACGGCCTCCTGACCCCCGGGTCCCCGGCCGAACGGGTTCGACCGACTCCCGCGGATGGCGGGGAGCCCCACCGGAAACGGCGGAGGCTCCCCGCCATCCGCCGTTTCCGGGACCGCGGCGTCTCAGGCCGTCGCACCGTCGGAGGTCGACGGGGCGGACGGGGCGGAGGAGGCCGACGGCGCGGCAGGCGCCGACCAGGAGGCCAGCATCCGCAGCGCGTCCTGCGAGGGCGAGCCCGGCTCCGCGTGGTAGGTGACCAGGACCTGCGCCGAGTCGCCCGGGAGGGCCAGCGTCTCGAAGGACAGCGACAGTTCGCCGACCAGGGGGTGCCGCAGCTTCTTCACCCCGTGCGTCTTGTTGTCCGCCAGCGTGTGCGCCGCCCACAGCCGGCGGAACTCCTCGTTCTTCACCGACAGCTCACCGACCAGGGCCGACAACTGCTCGTCGTCCGGGTGCTCGCCCGCGTACATGCGCAGACTGCTCACGACCCGGCAGGCCAGGCAGTCCCACTCCGCGTAGAGCTCGGCCGCCGCCGGGTCCAGGAACACCAGCCGCACCAGGTTCCGCTCCTGGGGCGGCAGCAGGCCGAAGTCCCCGAACACCGCCGCGGCCAGCCGGTTCCACCCGATGACGTCCTGCCGCCGCCCCAGGAGGTACGCCGGCACCCCGTCCATCGCGTCCATCAGCGTCCGCAGCTCCGGGCGCACGTGCTCCGCCCGGTACTGCCTCGCGCGCTGCCTGCGGGGCCTGGGACGGGCCAAGTGGGTCAGGTGCGCCGTCTCCGTGCCGTCCAGGCGCAGCGCGCGGGCGATCGCGTCGAGCACCTCCGCGGACACGTTCTGCCCGTGGCCCTGTTCGAGCCGCGTGTAGTACGCCACCGAGACGCCCGCCAGCTGCGCCAGCTCCTCGCGGCGCAGCCCGGGCACGCGGCGGTGGCGCCCGTGGTCCGGCAGGCCGACGTCCGAGGGGCGCAGCCGCGCACGGCGGGAGCGGAGGAACTCGCCCAGTTCGGCACGCTGATCAAGGTGGTCCATGACGCCAGTATCGCCGGGCGGCCCCGGCGTCGGAGCCGTGTTCCTGACCCCGTCAGGGGTAGGACCGCCGGTCCTAGGCAGGACAGGGGCGTGGCTGCCGGCGGCCGGTCCGGGGATCGTTGGGGTGCACGCAGACCGCCAGCAGTGTTCGAGGAGTCCTCACCATGTCCGTCACCCAGGCCGCCGCCTACGCCGCCCCCGCCGCGAAGGCCCCGCTGGAGCGCGTCACCGTGCCGCGCCGTCCCGTCGGCGAGCACGACGTCCTCATCGAGATCAAGTACGCCGGCATCTGCCACTCCGACATCCACCAGGTCCGCGACGGGTGGGGCGAGGGCATCTATCCGATGGTCCCGGGGCACGAGATCGCCGGTGTCGTCGCCGAAGTCGGGCCGGGCGTCACGAAGTTCGCGGTCGGCGACCACGTCGGCGTCGGCTGCTTCGTCGATTCCTGCCGGGAGTGCGAGTACTGCCTGCGCGGGCAGGAGCAGTACTGCGTCGAGGGCATGACCGGCACGTACAACGCCCGGGACAAGGCGGGCGAGCCCACGTACGGCGGCTACTCGACGCACCTCGTCGTCGACGAGAACTACACCGTCCGCATCCCCGAGGGCCTGTCCCTCGACGTGGCGGCCCCGCTGCTGTGCGCCGGGATCACGCTGTACTCCCCGCTGAAGCACTGGCAGGCGGGTCCCGGGAAGAAGGTCGCGATCGTCGGCCTCGGCGGGCTCGGGCACATGGGCGTGAAGATCGCGGCGGCCCTCGGGGCGGAGGTGACCGTCCTGTCGCAGTCGCTGCGCAAGCAGGAGGACGGCCTGCGGCTGGGCGCCTCGCACTACTACGCCACGAGTGACGCGGCCACCTTCGAGAAGCTGGCCGGCAGCTTCGACCTGGTCGTCTCGACGGTCTCGGCCCCGCTCGGCCTCGACGCGTACCTCGGCCTGCTGAAGGTCGACGGCGCGCTGGTGAACGTGGGCGCCCCCGAGGAGCCGGTCGAGCTGAACCTGTTCTCGGTCATCCAGGGCCGCAAGACCCTGGCCGGCTCGATGATCGGCGGCATCGCCGAGACCCAGGAGATGCTGGACTTCTGCGCCGAGCACGGTCTGGGCTCGGAGATCGAACTGATCCCCGCGTCCGAGATCAACGCCGCCTACGACCGGGTCCTGTCCAGCGACGTCCGCTACCGCTTCGTCATCGACGCCTCGACGATCTGAGCGGCCCGCCGGCCCACCGTGAGCCGGCCGTACGCCCGGCCGCGCCCTGCCGCCTGGCAGGGCCCGACCGGGAGGAAGCCCGCCCGCCCGCGCCTGCGGCGCGCCGTCGTCAGTCGGCGGCGCGCGCGACACCGATCGGGCAGCTGACCCCCGTGCCGCCGATGCCGCAGTAGCCGTCCGGGTTCTTGTCCAGGTACTGCTGGTGGTAGGGCTCCGCCGGCCAGAAGGGGCGCTCCGCCGCCGGGAGGACCGCCGTCGTGATCTCTCCGTAGCCGGAGGACACCAGGACCTGCTGGTACGCGGTGCGGGAGGCCTCGGCCTCCGCCTGCTGCGCCTCGGAGTGGGTGTAGATCGCCGAGCGGTACTGGGTGCCGACGTCGTTGCCCTGGCGGAAACCCTGGGTGGGGTTGTGCGACTCCCAGAACAGCTTCAGGAGGGTGGCGTACGAGACCTGCGCCGGATCGAAGACCACGCGGACGACCTCCGTGTGGCCGGTCAGGCCCGAGCACACCTCGTCGTACGTCGGGTTCTCGGTGAACCCGCCCTGGTAGCCGGCCAGCGTGGTCCACACCCCCGGGGTCTGCCAGAACTTGCGCTCCGCGCCCCAGAAACAGCCCAGGCCGAAGTCCGCGACCTGGAGCCCGGCCGGGTAAGGCCCCGCGAGCGGGTTGCCCAGCACCGTGTGCCGGTCCGGGAGCGAGAACTGCGGGGTCGCGCGGCCCTGGAGGGCCTCCTCGCGGGTGGGGAGCTCGGGCGTGCGGCGGTACGAGAACATGATTCCCTCCTAGTGGTGCTCCCTTCAACGGGCGAGGGCGGACCGGGATTCCCCCCGAACCCGCCCCCGCCCGCCACGTCACACTTTCGTCATACCCGCGTCCGTCGCCACGGGGCCGCACGGGCCACGCGGACGGCGCCGGGTCAGTGGGGGAGGGTTGCCGGGGAGCCGCCGTTGGCCTCGTAGCCGGCCACCGCCAGGGCGCGGAACAGCGCGTACTGCGCCGCCGGGTCCGGGGAGGCCGACCACGGGAGGGCGCCCACGCAGCCGTCGACGTGGCGGATCTGCTCCATCGCCTCGGCCCAGCGCTCCATCGGCACCAGGAACGACAGCAGCATGTGCCGTACGTGCGCCAGCATCGGGTCGTCCTGGCGGGCGGTGTGCACCGCGTACATCGCGCCCTCCACGGCCCGGGTGACCACCGCGCCCTGCCAGTAGTTCGTCAGGACCACGTCCGGCACGTGCTCGTACACCGCGAACAGCGGCAGCGCGGCCAGCAGCGAGCCCTGCGGGGCGCGGGCCGCCGCCGCGTGCGCGAAGGCGTCCGCCTTCTCCCGCGAGCCGTGCCACTTCTCGCACCAGTAGTGCAGCGCCGCCAGGTGCGCGCCCATGTGCGCGGGCGCGACGTCGATGACCCTCGCCCAGAGCGCGTCGAACTCCGCCTCCGAGTACCCCAGCGCCCGCGCCACCGCCAGCTCCGTGATGTGCGGGACCGGATCGCCCGGCGCCAGCAGCGCCGCCTTGCGGCAGGCCTCCCGGGCCTCCTCCAGGATGATCCGGTGGTCCGTGGAGCCCACGCCGCCCGAATGCCGCCAGGCCTGCTGCACCAGCAGCTCCGCGTGCACCTGCGCGCCGCCCGCGTCCTTCTCCGCCTCCAGCCGCCACGCCTTCAGCCAGCGCGCGCCGACCCCCGGCTCCGCGACCAGCTCCAGCGCCGCGGCCCCGCCGAAGGCCTGGACCCGCTGCCAGCGCAGCTCGCCCTCCTTCGGGGTGCCGGCCAGCAGCTGCGAGGCCGCCTGCCACTGCCCGGTGCGCTGCACGGCGTCCAGGGCGTCCATCAGGTCCTCGTCGGGGCCCGGCACCCGGATGTCCAGGTGCTCCTGGCGGGCGAAACCGTAGTTCTCGGGGTCGGCCGCGTCAGGGCTGCCCGGCGCGACCAGGCGCAGGCTGCCGCCCCGCCTGCGCCGTATGTACGGGCTGAAGGCGGCCCCGAGCAGGCCGAGCGCGATCAGGAACCACAGAATCTCCATGCCCCCCAGCGAACCAGACGCACCTGCGCGAAGGCCAATGCCCCACCCCGCCGTCCGGCCCGGCACCCCATAAGCTCTGCCCATGAGCGACGACAGCCACGAGCACCAGAGCTTCGAGACCCGTGCCATCCACGCGGGCAACACGGCGGACCCGCAGACCGGCGCGGTCGTGCCCCCGATCTACCAGGTGTCCACGTACAAGCAGGACGGCGTGGGCGGCCTGCGCGGCGGCTACGAGTACAGCCGCAGCGGCAACCCGACCCGGACCGCACTGGAGGAGAACCTCGCCGCGCTGGAAGGCGGGGCCCGCGGCCTGGCCTTCGCGTCCGGGCTCGCCGCCGAGGACTGCCTCCTGCGTACGCTGCTCTCCCCGGGCGACCACGTGGTCATCCCGAACGACGCGTACGGCGGCACCTTCCGCCTCTTCGCGAAGGTCGTCTCCCGCTGGGGCGTGGAGTGGTCGGTGGCCGACACCTCCGACGCGGAGTCCGTACGGGCCGCCCTGACCCCGAAGACCAAGGTCATCTGGGTCGAGACCCCCTCCAACCCGCTGCTCGGCATCACCGACATCGCCGTCGTCGCCGACATCGCGCGGTCGGCCGGCGCCAAGCTGGTCGTGGACAACACCTTCGCCTCGCCCTACCTGCAGCAGCCCCTCGCGCTCGGCGCGGACGTGGTCGTGCACTCGCTGACCAAGTACATGGGCGGCCACTCCGACGTGGTCGGCGGCGCGCTGGTGGCCGCGGACGCGGCGCTGGGCGAGGAGCTGGCCTACCACCAGAACGCGATGGGCGCGGTGGCCGGCCCCTTCGACTCCTGGGTCGTGCTGCGCGGCATCAAGACCCTCGCCGTGCGCATGGACCGGCACGCGGAGAACGCCGAGAAGATCGTGGAGGTGCTCAAGCGCCACCCGAAGGTCACCAAGGTCCTCTACCCGGGCCTGCCCGAGCACCCGGGCCACGAGGTCGCCGCCAAGCAGATGCGCAACTTCGGCGGCATGGTGTCCTTCCAGGTCGCCGGCGGCGAGGAGGAGGCCGTCGCGGTCTGCGGCCGCACCAAGGTCTTCACCCTGGCCGAGTCCCTCGGCGGCGTCGAGTCCCTCATCGAGCACCCGGGCCGCATGACCCACGCCTCGGTGGCCGGCTCGGCCCTGGAGGTCCCGGCGGACCTGATCCGCGTCTCGGTGGGCATCGAGAACGCCGACGACCTGATCGCGGACCTGACCCAGGCCCTCGGCTAGGACCGCGCCGCCGGGCGGTGGCTACCAGCCCTCCAGGGGCGGGGAGACACCGCTCGGCGGCACCTCCCACGGGCGGGTCAGCGAGGCCCACACCGCGAAGGCCACCGCCGCCGCGGCGAGCAGCGCCCAGCCCACCCGCCGCAGGGTCCGCCGGCGGCGCAGCAGCCGGTCCCCGCGGGCCGCGGCACTCGCCGCCAGCCCGGCCGGGACCACCGGGCGCGGGCCTTCCAGCAACCGCCTGACCTGATCTTCCTTGCGGTCTGGGGGACTCACGCCGCCTCCTGGGAGCGCACGGCGGCCACCGCCCGGGTGCACAGCGCCCGCACCCGCTCGACCGGCAGCCCCAGCTGGGCGGCCGTGACCTCCTCGGCGACGCCCTCGTACACGCGCAGCACCAGCACGAGCCGCTCCACCGGGCCGAGCGGCGCCAGCGGCCCCGTACCGCCGTGGTGGCGCCAGCCGGTGCGGGCGAAGGCGGCGCACAGCTCCTGGCGGGTGTGGTCGTACGGGTCGTCGCGGCGCACCCGCCGCCACTGCGCATACGTACGCGCCAGCGCGCCCGCGAGCAGCCGGCGGGCGGCGGCGGGCTCGGCCTCCGGCTCGGCGGTCAGCAGGACGGCGACGTGCAGGAGCCGCCCCGCCGCCCCTGCGACGAAGGCCTCGAACTCCGCGTAGGTGCGCGGCCCGTGGGCGTCCACAGGCCACATAGTGCGGGCATCGGGACCACCCGGCCAAGAGGTCGGACGGACTCCGGATCGAGCAGGGGGACCGCCCCCTGCCTCAGGAAGCGGGGCCGGCCTCGGAAGCTGCGCCCATCAGCTCCGACAGCGAGCCGTTGAACCGGGTCAGCAGCCCCGTGAACGACTCGCGCTCCTCCTCGGACCAGCCCTCCGTGACCCGGGCCATCAGCTCGCGCCGCGAGGAGCGGACCTCCTCCAGGCGCGAGAGGCCGCGCGGGGAGAGCGCGAGGACCACGGCCCGCCCGTCCTCCGGGTGCGAGGTCCGCTTGACCAGGCCGCTGTCGACGAGCGGCGCGACCTGGCGGGTGACGGTGGAGGAGTCGATGCCCATGCCGCCGGCGAGCGCCTTGACGCCCATCGGGCCTTCCAGGTCGAGCCGGTTCAGCAGCAGGTACGCGGCGCGGTCCATCGAGTTGCGGGCCTGGCCGACCCCGCCCAGGCGGGTCTGCTCCGCGCGCCGGGCGAAGACGGCCACCTGGTGCTGGAGCGCGTCGAGGAGCCCGGCTTCGGCGGACGCCTCGGCCGCCGTGGGCAGATCGGAATTGGCCGGGTTGGAGGACATGGCCGTGAGCTCTCTTCGCGTGGGGCCGACAAGGTTGGGGGACAGAGTACGCGGCCGTGGGGCGGCCCGTACGCCTCGTACGAGAACTGATACGGGCGGTACGAACCAAGGCGGCGGGCCCGTCCCGGATGGCGTGATTTCGCCCCCTGTGCGCCCTGGACCCCTGGCCTGCGGCGCCCGGTCCGCCCGGTCCGCCCGGTCCGCCCGGGCCCTCCGGTCCGCCCGGGCCCTCCGGTCCGCGAGCCCGGGTCGGCTGCCCGGAGCCGTGACCCGTGGGGGCTGCGAGACTGGCGGCATGAACTACCGCGTGCCCGTGCCCGTTCCTCAGGTGATCCTCGACGACGTCCGCGGGGCCCAGAAGATGCTCTCCGGCGTCGCCCGGGTCACGCCGATGGAGAACAGCCGGCACCTGACCGCCCTCACCGGCTCCCCGGTCCACTTCAAGTGCGAGAACCTCCAGCGGACCGGCTCCTTCAAGCTGCGCGGCGCGTACGTGCGCATCGCCGGCCTGCGCCCCGAGCAGCGGGCCGCCGGCGTGGTCGCGGCCAGCGCCGGCAACCACGCGCAGGGCGTGGCCCTGGCCTCCTCCCTGCTCGGCGTCCGCTCGACGGTGTTCATGCCGGTCGGGGCGCCGCTGCCGAAGGTGGCGGCGACGCAGGAGTACGGGGCCGAGGTGCGGATGCACGGGCAGGTCGTCGACGAGACCCTGGCGGCGGCCCAGGAGTACGCGGACCGCACCGGCGCGGTGTTCATCCACCCGTTCGACCACCGCGACGTCATCGCGGGCCAGGGCACGGTCGGCCTGGAGATCCTGGAGCAGTGCCCGGAGGTGCGCACGATCCTCGTCGGCGTCGGGGGCGGCGGCCTCGCGGCGGGCATCGCGGTCGCGGTGAAGGCGCTGCGGCCGGACGTGAAGGTGATCGGCGTGCAGGCGGAGGGCGCGGCCGCCTACCCGCCCTCGCTGCGGGTGGGGCACCCGGTGTCGGTCGACAATCCGGTGACCATGGCCGACGGCATCAAGGTGGGGCGCCCCGGCGACATCCCCTTCCACATCATCGGGGACCTCCTCGACGGCGTCCGCACGGTCTCCGAGGACGCCCTCTCCAGCGCCCTGCTGCTCTGCCTGGAGCGGGCCAAGCTCCTCGTCGAACCGGCGGGGTGCAGCCCCGTGGCCGCCCTGCTGAGCCGGCCCGAGCTGTACGGGGGCGGCGGCCCGGTGGTGGCCGTCCTGTCCGGCGGGAACATCGACCCGCTGCTGCTCCAGCGGATCCTGCGGCACGGCATGGCGGCGGCGGGCCGGTACCTGTCGCTGCGGCTGCGCGTGACGGACCGGCCGGGGGCTCTGGCCGGGCTCCTGGCGGTGCTGTCGGGGGTGGACGCGAACGTGCTGGACGTGAGCCACGTACGGACCGATCCGCGGCTGGGGCTCACGGAGGTGGAGGTGGAGCTGCACCTGGAGACCAAGGGCCAGGAGCACTGCGCCGAGGTCGCGCGCTCGCTCCACGCCGCCGGATACAAGGTGATGAGCTAGGTCTTGTCCCCTTCGCCAGTGACACAGGGGTGCGGAATCCGGCCGTTTGTGTGAGACTCCCGGCCACGTTCACATGGGGTGGGAGTCTCTCGGTGCACATTCGCGTCAGACCGCAAACGGCGGCCGTCATCGCTCTGGCCGCGTCCGCGGCCCTCGCCCTCGCGGGCTGCTCGTCCTCCGACGGATCCGGTGCGGCGGGGGCGCCGAAGCCGGCGGCCGCGTCCCAGTCGGCCAAGCCGTCCCCGAAGGCCACCGGAGCGCCGCTCGGCCGGGACGCCGTGGACGACGAGGTCAAGTCCTCGCTGCGCGCCGCGGGTCTGGACCCCGAGAAGGGGAAGGGCTCGGGCGACGCGAACGCGACGAAGAACGCGAGCGTGGTCGACTGGACCGCGGTCACGACCACGCAGCAGGCCGAATGGGCCCTGCCCCGGCTGGGCGAGCAGCTCAAGCACCTCGGCTGGCGCGAGACGGCGCCGCAGAGCTACGAGAAGACGGACTGGGTGCTGCTGATCGGCAGCACGAAGCAGTCGAACACGGTCAACCTGAAATCGACCGAGAGCCTGCTCACCGTCAACGTGACCTACCTCGGCGCGGGCTGACGCACAGCCCGCACGCCGGGCGCGTCCCCGCCCGCCCGGTCCGGCACCCGTTCAGCGCCACCGTCGAGGCGGCCCGGCAGCTGTTCGGCAACTTCCCGCCCGGGTACGAGGCCCCCGCGGCATGGCCGATGCAGCACCCGGTGCTCGCCCCGGTCCTGTGGTCGGTGCTGATCATCGTGGTGTTCCGGACCCTCTCGGTCCGCAAGTACCGCTCCGCGACGGCTTAGGCCGCGGGCCCGTACGCCCGTACGTCCGTACGCACCCGGGCAGACGCGAGGGCGCGCAGGTACGCAGACGCGGGAAAGCCCCCGCCGGACCGGTCCGGCGGGGGCTTCCCCGTACGCGTGGGGTGATCAGCCGGTGAAGGGCTTGACGTCCAGGATCTTGACGGTGGCCTTCTTGCCGTTCGGCAGCTCGTACTCGGCGTTCTCGCCGACCTTCTTGCCCATCACGCCGGTGCCCAGCGGGGACTGCGGGGAGTAGGTCTCGAAGTCCGAGGACGCGTATTCGCGCGAGGCGAGCAGGAAGGACATCGTGTCGTCCTCGTCGCCGTCGAAGGCGATCTTGACGACCGTGCCGGGCGCGACCTCGCCGTCGGAGGCGGGTGCGGTGCCGACCTTGGCGTTCTCCAGGAGCTGCGTCAGCTGGCGGACGCGGAGCTCCTGCTTGCCCTGCTCCTCCTTGGCCGCGTGGTAACCGCCGTTCTCACGCAGGTCGCCCTCCTCGCGGGCGGCTGCGATCTTGGTGGCGATCTCCGTGCGTGCGGGACCAGAGAGGTAGTCCAGCTCGGCCTTCAGCTGGTCGTACGCCGCCTGGGTCAGCCAGGTGACGCTCTCGCTCGTCTGGGTCACGGGTGCTCCTCGTCGGTACAGGGGACTACTTGGCCGCCAGCGGCGGGCGAAACCACGAGCCTAACAATTCGGGAAGAAAAGGGGGAGGACACCATGTGTATGAAGTGTGTCATCGGGCCCGTGAGCAGGGAAGAGCTCAGCCTGCCGTCGGCGTGGTGCCCTTGCCGGCGGCCTGGCAGCCCACGAGCTCGATCATCGTGGCCCGGCCGGTGGTCTTCAGCGAGAGCATTTCGTCCACGCGCGTGTCCTTCTGCCCGAAGGTGAAGTCCGCGCGGCCCACCTCGGCGTGCTCCTCGTTCTGGGAGCTCAGGGTGCAGACACCGGTGACCCCGGCGTCCTTGCGCACCTCCAGCTGCACCTTCACCTCGGAGTCCGAGACCACCTGGAACTTGATCACCTGGGCGCTGACGCTCTGGCCCGCGACGTAGTCCCAGCCGATCCACCCGACCACGCCCAGCAGCCCGACGCCCAGCACCGAACCGACGATCTTGAGCTTGCGGTCCGCACGCTCGTCCGCCGATCGGCCGTAGCGGCCCTCGGGCAGCCCCTCGCGCACCGCGCTCATTGATCGTTCCTTTCGGGAGGGCAGGACTCCGGATTCCCGGGGGCAGCCCCGGAATTTTTCCACCCCCCGATTCGGTCACTATAGGAGGCGAACGCCCTGACGACTCAAAGAGGATCCTGTCTTGACCGAGCAGCTTCGACTGATGGCCGTCCATGCCCACCCCGACGACGAGTCGAGCAAGGGCGCGGCCACCATGGCCAAGTACGTGTCCGAGGGGGTTCCCGTGCTGGTGGTGACCTGCACGGGGGGTGAGCGCGGCTCGATCCTCAACCCCAAGCTCCAGGGTGACAAGTACATCGAGGAGAACATCCACGAGGTCCGCGCCAGGGAGATGGACGAGGCGCGCCAGATCCTCGGCATCGAGCAGGAATGGCTGGGCTACGTCGACTCCGGCCTGCCGGAGGGCGACCCGCTGCCCCCGCTGCCCGAGGGCTGCTTCGCCCTGGAGGACGTGGACGAGGCGGCCGGCCGCCTGGTGAAGAAGATCCGCGCCTTCCGGCCGCAGGTCATCACCACGTACGACGAGAACGGCGGCTACCCGCACCCCGACCACATCATGACCCACAAGATCTCGATGGTGGCCTTCGAGGGCGCCGCGGACACCGTGAAGTACCCGGAGGCCGAGTTCGGCCCGGCGTACCAGCCGCGGAAGCTCTACTACAACCAGGGCTTCAACAAGCCGCGCACCCTGGCCCTGCACGAGGCGCTGCTCTCGCGCGGCATGGAGTCCCCCTACGGGGAGTGGCTGGAGCGCTGGAAGGAGTTCGAGCGCGCCGAGCGGACGCTGACCACGCACGTTCCGTGCGCCGAGTTCTTCGAGATCCGTGACAAGGCGCTCATCGCGCACGCCACGCAGATCGACCCGGACGGCGGCTGGTTCCGCGTGCCGATGGAGATCCAGAAGGAGGTCTGGCCCACGGAGGAGTACGAGCTCGCGAAGTCGCTCGTCGACACTTCCCTCCCCGAGTCCGACCTCTTCGAGGGCATCCGGGAGAATGCGTAGCTATGAGCGCTACGCACGCAGCACTGACCGAGCTCCTTCCGCTCGCGGGTGACACCTTCGACAAGAACAAGGTGACCCCCGGAGTCCTGGGCTTCATCGTGTTCGCGGCCCTCGCCCTCGCGGTGTGGGGCCTGATGAAGTCGATGAGCCGGCACATGGGCCGGGTCGACTTCCAGGAGGCCCCGGAGACGGGGGCGGCGGCCGCCGCCCCGGCGGCGGAGAAGGCCCCGTAGGAGCCGTTCCACCGGCGGAGCGCTCCTCGCGCCCGGGCTGCGGGCGCCGCCCCACCGCCCGCCCGTGCCGCGGGCGGGGCGGCGAGAGCGCGCTGCCCACGGCTCCGCCCCTCGCCCGTAGGGCCGATCCGCGTCGGGCCGATCCGGGTCGGGCCGATCCGCGGCGGGCGGGTCCGTACGGCCGCCGGCCGCCTTCGGCCCGCGCAGCCGCACGGCCGGCCCACTGCGTCAGCGCACCGGCGGGGCGGGCGGCATCGGGACGCCCATGATCTCCCGCGAGCGCAGGTTCGGGACCAGTCCGAGCCGCCACGCCTGCCAGCCCTCCGCCGGGTCCACCCCGCGCCCCAGCACCACCGCGTAGGCGTCCAGGCCGTCCTCCAGCCGCCCGTCCCGCATCGCGTGAGGCGCCGCGGCCAGCCGGGCCAGATCCGCCCGGGCCTCGTCCGCGCCCGCGCCCGGGAGCGCGTACGGCAGCAGCGTGCAGCGCAGGAAGCGCGCCCAGTCCTCCCCGCGCCGGTCCCCGTACGAGATGAACAGCCGGGCCGCCTCCTCGCACAGGCCCAGCGCCTGTGACACCCGGCCGTTGCCCGCGTCGATCACCGCGAGCTCCAGGCAGGTCCACGCCTCCCCGTGCGCCAGCCCGATCCGCCGGAAGTCCGCCCGGGCGTCCATCAGCAGCTGCCGGGCGAACCCGGAGTTGCGCAGGTTCCCCGTCTGCGCCGCCCGCTGGTCGCGGGTGACCCGGCCCGAGTGGTGCCGGGCGTGCGCCAGCCCGTACACGTCCCGCATCCGCGAGAACATCGTGCGGGCCCGCTCCAGCTCCCGCACCGCCTGATCACGCTCGCCGCCCTCCTCCAGCGCCTGCCCGAGGTAGTACAGCGACCAGGCCTCGCCGCGCGCGTCCTCCTGCTCCCGGTGCCGGGCCAGCGCCTCCCGCAGCCGCTCCACCGCGGGCCCCGGGTCCCCGTCGACGACCCGGGCGCGGCCCAGCTGGGTCAGCGCCCAGGCCTGGCCGCGCTCGTCGCGGGTGCGCCCGTACAGGTCGAGGGCCAGTTTGAGCTCCGCCTCCGCCCCCGGGACGTCGCCGAGGCGCAGGTACACCTGCCCCAGCTGGAAGTGCGCCCACGCCTCGCCGTGCACGCTCTCGCTCTCCAGGTGCAGGGCCAGGGACCGCTCCAGCAGCTGCACGGCCTCCGCCAGGTGCGCCCGGTCCCGCTCCACCGCCGCGAGGGCGTGCAGGGCCCACGCGCGGTCGCCGGCCAGCTCCTCCGGCTCCTGGAGCACCAGCGCCTCGCGGATGCGGGCGGCGGCCTCCGGGAGCTGGCCCTGGTGGTGCAGGGTGATGCCGAGCGAGATGAGGGCCATGCCCGCGCCGGCGTCCTGGTGGGCCTCCCGGTACTGGTCGACCACCGAGGTCAGCGTGGTGCGGGCCTTGTCCAGCTCGCCGAGCTGGCGGGCGGCGATGCCCGTACGCCACTGCACGGAGCGGACCAGGCGGCCCTGGCCGGGCTCGCCCCGGCGCGCGGCCTCCACCGCCAGCGTGAGCTCGTTGATCTCGCCGAGCCGGTACAGGTCCCCGCGCAGCAGGCAGAAGTCGCAGAGCGCGCCGAGCAGGTCCAGCACTGCCTGCTGGTCCACGTCCTCCGAGTGCCGCAGCGTGGCCGTGATGAAGCTCGACTCCTCGTCCAGCCAGCGCAGCGCCGCGTCGAGCGAGGCGAAGCCGTGCCCCCCGACCGTGCTCGTCTTCGAAGGCGCGTTCGCACGGGTCGACATCTTCCCGTCGACCATCCGGATCACCGAGTCTGCGAGCTGTGCGTAGTTGCGGATCAGCCGGCCGTGCGCCGCCGAGGACTCGGCCCGGTCCTCGTCCTGCGCGAGCCGCGCCGCCGCGTACGAGCGCACCGCGTCGTGCATCCGGTACCGCTCGCCGCGTACGTGGTCCAGCAGGCCCGCCCGCGCCAGGTCGCGCAGCAGCGGGCCCGCCGCCGCCCGGTCCGCGTCGATCAGTGCCGCCGCGGCCGACGGCCCGAGCGACGCCCGCCCGGCGAGCGTGAGCCGCCGCAGCAGCCGCCGCCGCTCCTCCGGCAGCCGCGCGTAGGCCAGCGCGAGGGCGCCGTCCAGCGCGTCGGGGCCACCCGGGGCCTGCGCTCCGGTCGCACCGAGCGGAGCCAGGGGCGCCAGTACGCGCAGGGCCAGCGGGAGCCCGGAGCCGAGGGCGAGCAGCCCCCGCAGAGCCGCCTCTCCGCCCTCTCCGCCCGTCCCGTCCTGCCCGTCCTTCTCGTACGGGGCCGATCCGGCCGCCCCGGCCCCCGAGCGCACCAGCTCCGCGCTCTCCGCCTCCGCCAGCCGCTCCACCGGGAGCTGGTGCACCCAGGCCGACAGGCCGGGCAGCTCCAGCGGCTCCCGGGCCGTGACCAGCACCAGGCTCTCCGACCGCTCCGGCACCAGCATCCGTACCTGCTCCGCGTCCACCGCGTCGTCCAGCAGCACCGTGACCGGCAGCCCCTGGAGGTGCTGGTGGTACAGCTCGCCCAGGCGCCGCACCTGCTGCTCCGCCGAGGACCCCTCGCGGAACAGCAGCTGCTCGCGCGGGGCGCCGAGCCGGTTCAGCAGGTGCAGCAGCGCCTCCCGGATCGGCAGCGGCGCCTCCCCGCTGAGCGAGCCGCCCCGCAGGTCCACCACGCACGCCCCGCGGAACTGGTCGCGCAGGGCGTCCGCCGCCCGCAGCGCCAGCGCCGTACGCCCCACGCCCGGCTCGCCGTGCAGCACGACGACCACCGGGCGGGTCTCCGTACTGGCCCGGGCCGCCTGCACCCACTGCGCGATCCGGGTCAGCTCCGCCCGCCGGCCCGCGAACGAGGCCGCTGCTTGAGGGAGTTGGCCGAAGGACTGCTCCAGTACGCTGCGCCGCCGGGCCTCCGCGCTGCGGTCGGTCCCGCGCAGCTGGGGAGCGGTGGCCCGGGAGGTCTGCCGGGGCGCCCGCGCCGCGGCGGCCACCGCGCGCTGCTGTTCCAGGAACGGGCGTATCCCGCGCACCTCCAGCGCCGTCAGCCACTGCAGCCGCAGCTGCTCCGGCCCGCCGGGCCGCCCGCGCACCCCGGCCCGGCGGTTCGCGGCGGGCAGGTGCAGGGCGGTCACCTTGGCGACCGTGGCCACCGCCCCGGCGATGCCGGTGACGGCCCCGGCGGCCAGCGCCGTGCCCGCCCCCACGCCGAGCGACAGATCCGCCCCGACGCCAGCGGCCGCCGCAACCGCCGTCACGAGCAGCGCCGTTGAGGTGTTGCCGCGCCGGAAGGCCTCGCCGAGGGACTCGTCCCCGGCCCCCGCCTCGTCCAGGGCCCGTACGTACGCCTCGTACTCCTCGGCCGCGCTCGCCGCGAGCGCGTCCAGCGCCTCCAGGCCGCGCGCCATCAGCGCCGCCTTGTCGACCGCCGCACGGGCCCCCCGCCGGGCCTCCTCGTCGACGGCCCGCTCCAACAGTCGCTCGGCCTCGCCGCGATGGCTGTCCCGCATCGGCATCCCCCTCAAGAGAGCTCCGGCAACGTGGCCCCAAGTGTCCGCCGGGACTGCCGCGAGCGCGAGGGAATCTGAGCTAGATCAGAGGGAGTTGCCCCAACTCCCCCCGCTCACGCGCATATATGTACGTTCCGCCGCGCGCACGCGACCTCCGGTCGAGGCCGCGCGGCCCGACCTGCGGGCCGGGGCCGCGGCCGACGGGGGGTGGCACGCCGTCTTCCGCTCCCCGCGACGCCCCGCCCGGTGCGCGAGGATGGGGCCATGCCGAACCGCCTCGCTCATGAGACCTCGCCGTATTTGCTGCAGCATGCGGACAATCCCGTCGACTGGTGGCCCTGGTCGCCGGAGGCGTTCGCGGAGGCGCGGGAGCGGGGGGTGCCCGTCGTGCTCAGCGTCGGATACAGCAGTTGCCACTGGTGCCACGTCATGGCGCACGAGTCCTTCGAGGACGAGCTGGCCGCCGCCTACATGAACGAGCACTTCGTCAACATCAAGGTGGACCGCGAGGAGCGGCCCGACGTCGACGCCGTCTACATGGAGGCCGTGCAGGCCGCCACCGGACAGGGCGGCTGGCCCATGACCGTCTTCCTCACCCCCGAGGCCGAGCCCTTCTACTTCGGGACCTACTTCCCGCCCGAGCCCCGGCACGGGATGCCCTCCTTCATGGAGGTCCTCGAAGGCGTGCGGACCGCGTGGACGGGGCGGCGCGAGGAGGTCGCCGAGGTCGCGCAGCGGATCGTACGGGACCTCGCCGGACGGCAGTTGGACTACGGCAAGGCCGGTACGCCCGGCCCCGAGGAGCTCGCGCAGGCGCTGCTCGGGCTGACGCGGGACTACGACCCCGCCCGCGGCGGCTTCGGCGGGGCGCCGAAGTTCCCGCCCTCCATGGTGCTGGAGTTCCTGCTGCGCCACCATGCGCGCACCGGGGGCGAGGGGGCCCTGCAGATGGCCGCAGACACCTGCGAGGCGATGGCCCGCGGCGGGATCTACGACCAGCTCGGGGGCGGGTTCGCCCGGTACTCCGTGGACCGGGAGTGGGTCGTGCCCCACTTCGAGAAGATGCTGTACGACAACGCGTTGCTGTGCCGGGTGTACGCGCACCTGTGGCGGGCGACGGGTTCCGATCTCGCGCGGCGCGTCGCCCTGGAGACCGCCGACTTCATGGTGCGCGAGCTGCGCACCGCCGAGGGCGGCTTCGCCTCCGCGCTCGACGCCGACAGCGAGGACCCGCAGACCGGCGAGCACGTGGAGGGGGCGTACTACGCCTGGACCCCCGCCCAGCTGACCGAGGTGCTCGGCGCGGACGACGCGGCCCTGGCCGCGGCGTACTTCGGGGTGACGGTCGAGGGCACCTTCGAGCACGGGAAGTCCGTGCTGCAGCTGCCGCAGGACGGTCCCGTCCTGGACGCCGGGACCGTCGCCGGCATCCGGGAGCGGCTGCTCGCGGCGCGCGCCGAGCGGCCCGCTCCCGGCCGGGACGACAAGATCGTCGCCGCCTGGAACGGCCTGGCGATCGCCGCGCTGGCCGAGTGCGGGGCGTACTTCGACCGGCCGGACCTGGTCGAGCGGGCGACCGAGGCCGCGGACCTCCTCGTCCGGGTCCACTTCGACGCGGCCGCCGGGCGGGCACGGCTGGCCCGGACCAGCAAGGACGGGCGCGTCGGCGCCAACGCCGGAGTCCTGGAGGACTACGGCGACGTCGCCGAGGGCTTCCTCGCGCTGGCGGCCGTGACCGGCGAGGGCGTCTGGCTGGAGTTCGCCGGGTTCCTCGTCGACCTCGTCCTGGACCGGTTCACCGCCGAGGACGGTTCCCTCTACGACACCGCGCACGACGCCGAGCGGCTCATCCGCCGCCCCCAGGACCCGACCGACACCGCGGCCCCCTCCGGCTGGACGGCCGCGGCCGGCGCGCTCCTCTCGTACGCCGCCCACACCGGCTCCGGGGCGCACCGTACGGCCGCCGAGCGGGCACTCGGGGTCGTGCACGCGCTGGGTCCGCGCGTCCCGCGCTTCATCGGGCACGGGCTCGCCGTCGCCGAGGCGCTGCTCGACGGCCCGCGCGAGGTGGCCGTGGTGGGGCATCCGGAGGATCCTGCGCTGGCCCGGCTGCACCGGACGGCGTTGCTGGGGACGGCTCCCGGGGCCGTCGTGGCGGTCGGGCTGCCGCGGGCGGCCGACGGCAGCGGGGGCGAATTCCCCCTCCTGGCCGAGCGCACGCTCGTGCACGACCTTCCGACGGCGTATGTGTGTCGACATTTCGTCTGCGCGCGGCCTACGACAGACCCGGTCGAGCTCGCCGATCAATTGGGTGCGGTTCATCCCTGAATCTTCCGGAGTACCGTCAATTCCGGTTGCTCGTCCCGCATTTCGGAAACCTGGTTTTTATCCCCTCGGCTCCTGGGTTTCATTTTCGCTGCCTACTCTCATGTCTGCGGCCGTCGCTGGGGAGCCGCCGAGCGGGCACACCGGGGGGTGTGCCCGAGGGGGAAGCAGGGGGAGCCGGGGGAAGCGGGGGCAGGCGGGCCGGGGGGCCCGTCCTGATCCCCTGGGGGGATTGACGATCGCCGCCTGGTGTCGCGGCATGTCTGTGGGGGACGCTTTGTACACATCTGTCGCCATATCCATGATCTCGTTCGCGCTCTTCTGGATGGCCGCCTTCACGCTGTGGTGGCAGATGCACGCGTGGCGCACGCCCGAGACGCTCGCCTCCACCCGCTTCGACCGCCCCGACGGGGAGGGCCGGCTGGCCTTCTCGCTGCTCCTGCCGGCCCGGCACGAGCAGGCGGTCCTGCGCCACACGATCGAGCGGCTGCTCGAATCGAGCCACGGCGACTACGAGATCATCGTCATCGTCGGCCACGACGACCCGGAGACCTCCGCCGTCGCCGAAGCCGCCGCCGCGCGGGCGCCCGAGCGCGTACGGGTCGTCGTCGACCACCACGAGGCCAAGAACAAGCCGAAGGCCCTCAACACCGCCCTCCCGCACTGCCGGGGCGACATCGTCGGGGTCTTCGACGCCGAGGACCAGGTCCACCCCGAGCTCCTCGCCCACGTCGACCACGCCTTCCGCTCCACCGCGGCCGACGTGGTCCAGGGCGGGGTCCAGCTCATCAACTTCCACTCCTCCTGGTACAGCCTGCGCAACTGCCTGGAGTACTTCTTCTGGTTCCGTTCCCGGCTGCACCTGCACGCCGAGAAGGGGTTCATCCCCCTCGGCGGCAACACCGTCTTCGTGCGCACCGAGGTGCTCCGGGAGGCCGGCGGCTGGGACCAGAACTGCCTGGCCGAGGACTGCGACCTGGGCGTACGCCTCTCCTCGGTCGGCAAGAAGGTGGTCGTCGCGTACGACAGCGACATGGTCACCCGCGAGGAGACGCCCGGCTCGCTGATGAGCCTGCTCAAGCAGCGCACCCGCTGGAACCAGGGCTTCCTGCAGGTCTACCGGAAGAAGGACTGGCGGCAGCTGCCCGGCCGCGGTCAGCGCTGGCTGGCCCGCTACACGCTGATGACCCCGTTCATGCAGGCCGCCTCCGGGGTGATCATCCCGCTCAACTTCGCCGTGGCCGTCCTGCTCGACGTGCCCGTCGGCATCGCGATCATCACCTTCCTCCCCATGATCACGGCGATGGTGACGTTCGTGTTCGAGATCGTCGGCCTGCACGACTTCGGCCGCCAGTACGGGCTGCGCGTCCGCTTCGTGCACTACCTCAAGCTCATCGTCGGCGGCCCGTTCTACCAGGTGATGCTGGCGGGCGCCGCGATCCGGGCGGTCTGGCGCGAGCAGCGCGGCCGCAACGAGTGGGAGCTGACCAGCCACACCGGCGCCCACCTCGCTCCGATCAGCGCCACCGCCGGGGCGGGTGCCGCCGGCGCGTCCACCGCGATCCGAGAGGACGGCAACCAGTGACCGCCACCCTGCCCACGGCCACTGATCCCCGGTCCGGCGCCGCCGCCGATGCCACCGCCACTGCCGGCGCCACCGCCCACCCACCTTTGGTCCCGCAGCAGCGGACACGTCACGGCGGACTCGGGGTCCGGCCGCCCGCCCCGGCCCACCCCCTCGTCCGCTTCCGCTCCTCCCGCCCCGACCTGCTGCTCTGCGGGGCCGTCCTGCTCGCGATCGTCCTCGTCCAGGGCTGGAACATCACGCACTTCCCGACCCTGAGCGACGACGAGGGCACGTACCTCGCCCAGGCGTGGGCCGTCCAGCAGGGCGACGGCCTCGCGCACTACACGTACTGGTACGACCATCCGCCGCTCGGCTGGATACAGGTGGCCGGCCTGACCTACCTGCCCTCGCTGCTCGTGCCCGACTGGATGACCGTCGCGCCGATGCGCTTCTCGATGATCGCCGTCTCCGCCGCGAGCTCGGTGCTGATCTACGTACTCGCCCGCCGGCTCTGGCTGCCGCGCTGGGCCGCGGGCCTCGCGATGGCCCTCTTCGGACTCTCCCCGCTCTCCGTCGTGCTCCAGCGGGAGATCTTCCTCGACAACCTCGCCGTGATGTGGATGCTGCTGGCCTTCTGTCTGGCCGCGTCCCCCAGCCGCCACCTGTGGCACCACTTCGGATCGGGGCTCGCGGCCGCCACCGCCGTCCTGACCAAGGAGACGATGCTGGTGGTGCTCCCGGCGTTGCTGGTGACCATGTGGCGCCACAGCCACCGCGACACCCGCAAGTTCGCCGTCACCGGCGCCATCACCGCCTGCGCGCTGATCGGGCTCTCGTACCCCTTGTACGCGCTGCTCAACAGCGAGCTGCTGCCCGGAGCCGGGCACGTCTCGCTGATCGACGGCATCACCTACCAGATGAGCCGCCCGGGCTCGGGCTTCATCCTCGCCCGCGGCTCCGGTTCGAACGGCGTGCTGCGGTCCTGGCTGTACTACGACACCGTCCTGCCGCTCGGCGGGCTGGCCGGAGCGCTCCTGCTGCTCGCCACCCTCAGGTGGTCGGTCACCGCCCGCGCGCTCGCCGGCCCGGCGCTCGCCGCCGTGATCCTGGCGGCCGTCGCGATGCGGCCCTCCGGATATCTGCCCGCGATGTACGTGATCCAGGCGCTGCCGTTCCTCGCGCTGGTCCTCGCCGGGGGCGCGGCCAGCGTCACGCACGCCGTGCTGCGCCGCCGCCGTACGCCGGGGGAGCGCCGGTCCCTGACGTACGGGCGCCGGGCGCTGATCGGCGTACTCGCCGCGGCCGCCGCGGCGTACGTCCTGCCGCGCTGGTACGAGGGCGACCGCACCGCGCTCACGGCCGACGCGAACGCCCCGTACCGGGCGGCCGCCGCCTGGCTCGGCCGGGAGGTCCCCGACCCCGGGCGCACCCGGGTCCTGGTCGACGACGCGCTCTGGCTGGACGCCGTCCACCACGGCTTCGAGCCCGGACTCGGCGCCATCTGGTTCTACAAGGCCGACCTCGACCCCGCCGTCACCAGGACCCTGCCGCGCGGCTGGCGCGACATCGACTACGTGGTCTCCTCGCCCACCGTCCGCCGGGACGCGGTGGACCTGCCCAACGTGAAGGCCGCGCTGGAGCATTCGAGCCCGGTGGCCGTCTTCGGCTCCGGCGAGGACCGCATCGAGATCCGCAGGACCGACCGAGCCGACGGGAGCTGATCCGCCATGAGCGAGGACCTGTGGACCCCGCACGCCCCGAGTAATCCGGAAGCTTCTATTCCGGGCGAAGGGGGCGGGGGCGGGGAGGCGGCGCCGGGCAGCGTCACCCTCATCATCCCGACCTTCAACGAGGCCGGGAACATAGCCGAGTTGCTGAGCCGGCTCGCCGGCTCCCTCCCCGCCCGCCTGCCCTGCGAGGTGCTGTTCGTGGACGACTCCACGGACGACACCCCCGCCGTCATCGAGAAGGCCGCCCTCGACCTGCCCTTCCGGGTCTGCGTCCTGCACCGCGAGCGGGCGGTCGGGGGCCTCGGCGGCGCCGTCGTCGAAGGCCTGAAACTTGCCGGCACGGACTGGATCGTCGTCATGGACGCCGACCTCCAGCACCCTCCCCACCTGGTGCCCGAGCTCGTCGGCGAGGGCGAGCGCACCGGAGCCGACCTCGTCGTCGCCTCCCGCTACATCCCCGGCGGCAGCCGGGCCGGACTCGCCGGGAGCCACCGCATCGCCGTCTCGCGCGGCGCGACCTGGCTCGCCAAGGGGCTCTTCCCGCGCGCCCTGCGCGGGATCAGCGACCCGATGAGCGGCTTCTTCGCCCTGCGCCGCCCGGCGGCCACCGCGGACGCCCTCAAACCGCTCGGCTACAAGATCCTGCTGGAGCTGGCGGTGCGCTGCCGGCCCGCCAAGGTCGCCGAGGTGCCGTTCGTCTTCCAGGACCGCTACTCGGGCGAGTCCAAGTCCGGGGCCCGCGAGGGGCTGCGGTTCCTCGCCCACCTCGCCGCGCTGCGTTCCGCGACCCCGCTGGCCCGGATGATCGGATTCGGGCTGATCGGGCTCTCCGGCTTCGTCCCGAACCTGTTCGCGCTGTGGCTGCTCACGCACGCCGGGGTGCACTACCTGCCGGCCGAGATCGCCGCCAACCAGGCCGGGGTGCTCTGGAACTTCGTCCTCATCGAGACCCTGCTCTTCCGCGACCGGCGCCGGCACCGGCACTGGGCGGACCGGGTCGGCCGCTTCGCCCTGCTGGCCAACGCCGATCTCCTGCTGCGGATCCCGCTGATCGCCCTGTTCGTCGCCCGCCTCGGCATGGAGGTGCTGCCCGCCACCGCGCTGGCCCTGGTCACCACCTTCGTCCTGCGGTTCGCCGCCACCGAGGCCCTCGTCTACCTGCCGCGGGGGACCCGTACCGCGCGTACGGGACGCACCACCAGGAGCTGAGCCGTACAGAGCCGCCGCACAGAACAGAAGGGAACCGTCCATGCCAGCGAACATCCGGCGGAAGGCCGGGCGGCGCGCCGCCCTGGCCGCCGTCGGGGCGATGACCGCGGGCCTGCTGCTCACCGCACCGCAACAGGCCACGGCCGGACCGCCCAACCTGCTCACCAATTCCGGTTTCGAGACCGCCGGCGCACCCGGCGAGGACATGCCGTCCTGCTGGGAGAAGTCCGGCTGGGGCGACAACGACTTCACCTTCGCCACCGTCGCCGACGCGCACAGCGGCACCAAGGCCATGAGGGTCTCGCTCACCCGCCGCCTCAGCGGCGACCGCAAGGCGCTCGTCACCGAGAACACCACCTGTGCGCCCACCGTCGTGCCGGGCCGGCAGTACGACCTGTCCGCCTGGTACAAGTCGAACACCCCGGACGTGTCCGTGACCGTGTTCCGCCACGACGCCACCGCGGGCTGGCAGTACTGGACCGACCTGCAGAATCCGCCGGTCAGCGCCGGCTGGGCGCGCACGGAGGTCCGTACACCCGCCGTCCCGCCCGGCACCGACAAGATCACGTGGGGGCTCTCGGTCTACGGGGTGGGCACGCTCACCACCGACGACTACGCGCTGGAGGAGGTGGGCGCGGCCCCGCCGCAGCCGGGCTGCACGGGCACGCCCGACGAGTGCGCCAAGGGCAGGTGGGAGGTGATCCCGGCCAAGAACCCGGTGCGCTCGATGCACGCCGTGGTTCTGAAGAACGGCAAGGTGCTGCTGATCGCGGGCTCGGGCAACGACATCGCGCAGTTCAACGCGGGCACGTTCACCTCGGCCGTGTACGACCCGGCGAACGGGTCCTTCAAGACGATCCCGACGCCGGTGGACATGTTCTGCTCGGGGCACGTGCAGCTGTCGGACGGCCGCGTGCTCGTGATGAGCGGGAACAAGGGATACCCCTCCGCCGACGGCAAGATCGGCTACCAGGGGCTGAAGGACTCCTACGTCTTCGACCCGGCGACCGAGGCGTACACGAAGACCAACGACCTGAACGGCGGGCACTGGTACCCGTCGGCGACGATCCTCGGCAACGGCGACGTGATCTCCTTCGGCGGCCTGAAGGAGGACTCCACGGGCAACGTCACGGCGGAGAGGTTCTCGGCGGCGCAGAACAAGTGGCTGCCCATGAACGAGGTCAACCAGACCTGGTCCTACTGGGGCCTGTACCCGTCGATGATCCTGATGCAGGACGGGCGGCTCTTCTACTCCGGCAGCCACACCTTCGGCAACGGCACGCAGGGCAGCGGCGCTTCGATCTACGACTACGGCGCGAACACGATCACGGACGTGCCCGGGCTCCGCAAGAAGGACGAACGCGACGAGTCGGCGAGCGTGCTGCTGCCGCCCGCCCAGGACCAGCGGGTCCTGACGGTCGGCGGCGGCAACAACGAGTCGAACCCGGCGGCGAACCGGCTCACCGAGCTGATCGACCTGAAGGCGGCGAGCCCCGCGTACACCGCCGGCCCCGACCTGCCGCAGGGCCTGGTCGACGTGGGCGGCGTCAAGCGGGCGCAGACCGGGGCCGAGGGCAAGATGTACGTGTCGGCCGTACTGCTGCCGGACGGCAAGGTGCTGGAGACCGGCGGCGGGCTGCACGACCGGGCCGACCCGGTGTACGAGGCCTCGTTCTTCGACCCGGTGACCAACACCTACAAGGCCGGACTGCCGGCCGACCCGATCCCGCGGACCTACCACTCGGGCGCCTTCCTGCTGCCCGACGGCCGGGTCATGGCGGTCGGCGACAACCCCGGCAACGGCACGTACAACAACAACGTGTCGATCTACACCCCGCCCTACCTGTTCAAGGGAGCGCGCCCGAAGCTCACCTCGGTGATCGACACGCAGTGGGTGTACGGGGACACGCAGCGGATCACCGTCGACCGGCCGATCGCCAAGGCGGAGCTGATCCGCCCGGCGGCGGTCACCCACTCCTCGGACCCGAACCAGCGGTACGTGGACCTGCCGTTGTCGGTGGTCGACACCACCACCGTCGACCTCAACGTCACCAGCAACCCGAACCTGGCCCCGCCCGGCTGGTACATGCTCTTCGGCGTCGACGCCAACGGCATCCCCTCGGTGGCGACCTGGGTGCACCTGGGCGGCGCCCCGGCGCTCGCGGCCGCGGACGAGGCCCCGTCCCCGCACGTCCACGACTTCGCGGACGCGCCGCAGGCGGCCCCCCGGCAGAACCCCGGGAAGCGGGACTCGGCGCCCGTCACCCCGGCCGTCGCCGGCTGCGACCGGCACTACGGCACGGCGAGCCAGTGCGTGCCGACGAAGTTCCCGGCGGAGGTGAAGGAGACGACGAAGGCCCGCTGCGACTGGCTGGCCTCCCACCAGTACCCGAAGCGCATGAAGGTCAACGGCAGCGACCCGCTGCGCCTGGACCCGGACGGCGACGGCTACGCCTGCACGTAGCCGCCCGTGACGCACGGAGCCCCGGCGCCCTTCGGCGCCGGGGCTCCGCCGGGGTCGAGACCCGGCTCAGTGCTGGTACGCGGCGAGCGAGATGCCGACGTAGTGGGCCACGAAGGCGGCCAGGGTCAGCGAGTGGAAGACCTCGTGGAACCCGAAGAAGCGGGGGGAGGGGTTCGGGCGCTTGATCCCGTAGATCACGCCGCCCGCGCTGTAGAGCAGGCCGCCGACGATCACCAGGACCAGGACGGCGATGCCGCCGGTGCGCAGGAAGTCGGGCAGGAAGAAGACCGCGGCCCAGCCCATCGCTATGTAGCACGGGGTGTACAGCCAGCGCGGGGCGCCGACCCAGAAGACGCGGAAGGCTATGCCGGCCGCGGCCGCGATCCACACCGCCCACAGGAGCGTCCGTCCGGTGGAGGGCGGGAGCAGGAGCACCGTCAGCGGGGTATAGGTCCCTGCGATGATCAGAAAAATATTGGCGTGGTCGAGACGCCGCAGGACGGCCTCGCCCCGCGGACCCCATGTGCCGCGGTGGTACACGGCGCTGACGCCGAACAGCAGGCAGGCCGTGAGGATGTACACCCCGCACGCCACCCGCGCCCGCGTCGACTCGGTGAAGATCATCAGCACCAGGCCCGCGACGACCACGGCAGGGAACATCCCGGTGTGCAGCCAGCCGCGCATCAGCGGCTTGGCCTCCGGTGCGGCCGGAGCGGCGGCGGCGTCAGAAGTCATGGCCGCCATGCTACCTACGGGTCCGTAGGTTTCCGTTAGTGCGCTTTACGGAAGATTGACGGGAGTGGCGATGCTCACGTGAGAAGCCCCCTGGACATATGCGCACACGCACCGGATGATCAGATGAGTGCGGTCGGCACCGGATGAGCGGAGCGCGAAGCATCCGGGTCGCAGCCCCCACGGGGCAAACACCAAACAACCCCTCTTCAAGGAGCAATCGTGGCGCGCGAGAACGCGGCTCCCCTTTCCGGTTCGACCCTCCCCACCCGGCATGCAGAGCTGATCTCCTGGGTGGACGAGATCGCAGCGATCACCCAGCCCGACCGGGTCGTCTGGTGCGACGGCTCCGAGGCCGAGTACGAGCGCCTGTGCGCGGAGCTCGTCGCCAAGGGCACGTTCAAGAAGCTGGACGAGGGCAAGCGACCCAACTCGTACTACGCCGCCTCCGACCCGTCCGACGTCGCGCGCGTCGAGGACCGGACCTTCATCTGCTCCGAGAAGGAGGAGGACGCGGGCCCGACCAACCACTGGAAGGCCCCGGCGGAGATGAAGGAGATCTTCGCGGGAGAGAAGGGCATCTTCCGCGGCTCCATGAAGGGCCGGACGATGTACGTCGTCCCCTTCTGCATGGGCCCCCTCGGCTCCGAGCTCTCCGCGATCGGCGTCGAGATCACCGACTCCGCCTACGTCGCCGTCGCCATGCGCACCATGACCCGCATGGGCAAGCCCGTCCTCGACGAGCTCGGCACCGACGGGTTCTTCGTCAAGGCCGTCCACACCCTCGGCGCTCCGCTCGCCGAGGGCCAGGCCGACGTGCCGTGGCCCTGCAACACCACCAAGTACATCTCGCACTTCCCGGAGACCCGCGAGATCTGGTCGTACGGATCGGGCTACGGCGGCAACGCCCTGCTCGGCAAGAAGTGCTACGCCCTGCGCATCGCGTCCGTCATGGCGCGCGACGAGGGCTGGCTCGCCGAGCACATGCTGATCCTCAAGCTCACCCCGCCGCAGGGTGAGGCGAAGTACGTCGCCGCCGCGTTCCCGAGCGCCTGCGGCAAGACGAACCTGGCCATGCTGGAGCCCACGATCCCCGGCTGGACGGTCGAGACCATCGGCGACGACATCGCCTGGATGCGCTTCGGCGAGGACGGTCGCCTGTACGCGATCAACCCCGAGGCCGGCTTCTTCGGCGTCGCCCCCGGCACCGGCGAGCACACCAACGCCAACGCCATGAAGACGATGTACGCGAACACCGTCTTCACCAACGTCGCGCTCACCCCGGACGGCTCCGACGTCTGGTGGGAGGGCATGACCGAAGAGGCGCCCGCGCACCTCATCGACTGGAAGGGCAACGCCTGGACCCCGGAGTCCGAGACCCCGGCGGCCCACCCCAACGCCCGCTTCGCCGTCCCGGCCTCCCAGTGCCCGACGATCGCCCCCGAGTGGGAGGACCCCAAGGGCGTCCCGATCTCCGCGATCCTCTTCGGCGGCCGCCGCGCCTCCGCCGTCCCGCTGGTCACCGAGTCCTTCGACTGGAACCACGGCGTCTTCATCGGCTCGAACATCGCCTCCGAGAAGACCGCCGCCGCCGAGGGCAAGGTCGGCGAGCTGCGCCGCGACCCGTTCGCCATGCTGCCGTTCTGCGGCTACAACATGGGCGACTACATGGGCCACTGGGTCGACGTGGCCAAGGGCAAGGACCAGTCCAAGCTCCCGAAGATCTACTACGTGAACTGGTTCCGCAAGAACGACGCGGGCAAGTTCGTGTGGCCCGGATTCGGCGAGAACAGCCGCGTCCTGAAGTGGATCGTCGAGCGCCTCGACGGCAAGGCCGCCGGAGTCGAGACCGCCATCGGCATCCTGCCGACCAAGGACTCCCTCGACCTGGACGGCCTGGACCTCCCCGAGGCGGACCTGGACTTCCTGCTCACCGTCGACAAGGAGGTCTGGCGCGACGAGGCCTCCCTGGTCCCGGAGCACCTGAACACCTACGGCGACCACACTCCCAAGGAGCTGTGGGACCAGTACCACGCGCTCGTCGAGCGCCTGGGCTGAAAGACCTGCCCGGAGCGGACTCCGGGCACCTGAGTGTGGGAGCCCCCGACCAAGCGGTTCCCACCGCAGCACCGAGTACCTGTCAGGAGTGTTGTCCGCGCTCCTCCAGGTAGGTCGTGTGCGTCTGCTGACGGCGGGCCTCTGCTTCGCGGAGGTCCGCCGTCAGGCGTTCCGCCTCCTCGCGCAGCAGCGACAGCTGCCGCTCCAGGTGCCGTTCCGGCGACTCCCCGCCGGGCGTGAGCCGGGTCCACCAGCGCGTCCGGTTGTACGTGTCCACGCACTCCGGCACGTCCAGCCCGATCGCCCGCGACAGCGCGTGCACCGACTCCGGGTCGGCGGCCAGCACATCGGCCACCCACCCCGGCGCCAGCAGCGCCCCGTACAGCTCCATCAGCTCCGCGAGCCGGCCCTCGGCCGGATCCGGCAGGTCCACCTCGGCCACGTACTCCCGCAGCCGGCCGAACCGCTCCCGTATGCCGTCCAGCTGCTGCGAGGGCCCGCGCGGCTCGGGCGGCGCCGGCCGCTCCGGCGGGGCGATCAGCGCGCCCGCCCCGTACAGCCCCGCCACGACCACCGGCCAGTACGTGCCCGCCACCCCGGTGACGGTCAGGCCCAGCCCGACCACCCCGCAGGCGCTGCCCGCCAGGTTCTTGCCCGACTCCAGGTAGCGCAGCGCCCTGGCGACGGATCTACTGGTAGCCACGGATCTCCTCGAAGGCTCCGTCCAGCGAACCGTTGCCGTCGGTGGCGTCGAAGAGCCGCCCGCCGGTCAGTTCGGTGATGTGGGTGAGCTCCTTGCGGTCCGAGTCCCCGAACAGAACCGCGAAGACGGGCGTGTGCTTCCGGGCGTCCGGCAGTCCGGCGTAGAAGGAGTCGAAGTCCTTCGCCCTGTCGCCGCTCTGCCCGTCCGTCATCAGCACGATCGAGGTGAACGCGTCCGCGTTGCCCTGACCCAGGTGCTCGTACGCGGCCTTCAGACTGCCGTACACCGCCGTACCCCCCTCGGGCCGGAGCGACTTCACATCGCCCCGGATCGCATCCAGCGCGGGCCCCGGGTTGCCCGGCTCGACGACGTGCGTCAGCACCTCCTTCACCTTGTCGCCGAACGGCAGGAGCGTCACCTCCTCGCGGTCCCGGAACCGCTGCCCGGTTCCCGAATCACCCGTCCCCGTCAGCTCGGTGAGCGCCGAGCGCAGCCGCCCGATGCGGTCCTGTTCCTCCATCGAGCCCGAGGTGTCCAGCACGTACACCGTGCGCGAGGGCCGCCGCAGCTCGTTCTCGTACGAGGCCAGCAGCCCGTCCGCCACCGAGCGGGTGCCCGGGAAGGGCAGCTCGCGCCGCTTGTCCGCGTTCAGCCCGGCGGCGGGCTGCACCCCGGCGGTGACCGGACGGCGGAAGGTCTTCTCGGTGATCGCCTTCTGGGCCTCGGCGCCGCTGAGGTAGTCGGTCAGGGCCCGCCCCGACTCGCGGGCCCCGGCCGGGGCCGAGGTCAGCAGGGTCAGCGGGTAGTGGGCGGTGACCACCCCGTCGCGCGGCCGGATCACCGTCAGACCCGCCTTCGCGTCGCGGTTCATGGACAGCAGCACGGACTCGTAGTTCACCAGCGCGTCCACGTCCCCGCGCTGGGCGTACGCCGTGGCCAGCCAGCCCGAGGAGCCCGAGGTCAGCTTCTGCCCGGCGAAGAACGACTTCAGCTTGGGCTGCGCCGTCTTCACGTCCGCGTCGGTCAGCGCCGCCTGCGCGCCCGACAGCCCGGAGGCCACCGAGACCAGCGCCGAGAAACCGGAGTTGGAGCGCACCGGGTCGGTCATCCCGTACGTCAGCTTCCCGGCGGCGACGGCCTCGTGCACCGCCGACCAGGTCACCTCCTCCGGCTTCCAGCCGAGCCGGGCCAGCGCGTCCGCCCGTACGCCCAGCGCGACCGGCGAGGACATCACCGGCGTCTCGCTGCTGAGCTTCCCGGCGGCCTCGGGACGCAGCCTCAGGTAGTCGTTGGAGGACAGCCAGATGGCGTCGTACTTGCCGTCGGCCTTCCCGGAGGCCACCTGCTCGGCCGCGTCCAGGGTGCCGGACCAGGTGAGCTCGACACCGACCCCGGTGGCGGCCTTCGCCGCCTTCAGCACCGGCTCCATGTCGGCCAGTTCGCTGGAGGCCAGCACCCGCAGCCTGCCCTCCTGGTACTTCGACTGCGTGGGCTTCGCCGGATCCGGGGAGCCGGCGTCACAGGCCGAGGCCCCGAGCAGGGTCGCGGCGAGCGCGACCGCCGCGGTCAGCCGTCCGCGCACCGGCGCGGTGCGCGTGCCGAGGATGCCACCGTCGCTCATCGGGGACCGCCGTCCAGCACGCCGGAGGTGCGCGTACGGGCCAGATGGGCCGAGGCGGTCCGCAGCTCCCCGGTCAGGGACTCCACGGTGGCGGCCATGTTCTCGGTCGCCTGAGCCTTGAACGCGTCGATCGCGTCCAAGGTCTCGTAGATCTGCGCGAAGGCCGTGCGCAGGGTCTCCGCGCCCACCGCCGGGTCGGCCGCGATCCGCTGGATCTCGCCGCTCTGCAGGGACAGCATGTCCGCGTTGCCCCGGATCAGCTCCTCGGTGGTCCCCTTCAGGGCGTCGACCTGCTCGATCACCCTGCTCTGGCTGTCGAGGGCCGAAGCCAGCATCACGGCGATCCGCAGCGCGGACACGGTGGTGGTGGCGGCCCGGTCGACTCCCTTGATCAGCTCGTCGTTGTTGCGCCTGACCACGTCCATCGCCAGGTAGCCCTGCGCGCAGACAGCCAGCTGGGTCAGCAGGTCCTGGTGCTTCTGCCGGACCGGGAAGAGCAGGTCGGCGCGCATCACGTCGGCCGCCGCCGGGTCGGTGTGCCCGGTTTCGGCGATCCGCTCCTCCACGGCCGTGTCCAGGGCCTCGGTGAGGACCGCGTACTCCTGGAGCTTGCCCATGGTCTCCCACAGGCGGGCCCGCTCGGTGTGCAGGGCCGCGTTGTCACGGCGCAGCTCGTCCTGGCCGCTGCGCAGCCCGCCCACGATGGCGTTGAGCGTGGCCTGCGAGGAGGCGTACGTGGCCACGTGGTCGCGGAACCTGTTGCCGCCCGGCAGCTTCGCCAGCAGCCTGCGGGCCCCCTTGGCGGGCGTGTCCCGCGGGTCGAGGTCCTGGACGGTGCGGCGCAGTTCGACCAGGGAGCCCGCGACGCGGGACTGGGCGTCGCCGCCCCCCTCGGAGCCGAGCGAGCGCACGGCCCGGTCGAGCATCCGGTTGGACTGCTGGGCGGCGCTGCGGATGTCGCCGGCGCCGAGCCCCGATATCTCCCCGACGCGGCTCGCGAACTCGGGGGAGCGCGTGTCGATCCCGGCGAGCGAGCCGACGTACTCCCCGGCCCGGCGGGTCATCTCCTCGCGGACCCCGTCCTGGAGCGGTACGAGGCCCGAGGCCCGCTCCCGCTTGACGGGGGCGACGGGGTCGGGGGCGGTGAGGACGAGCGGGCTCTCCTCAGGTGGTGTCAGAGTCATGTGCGAAGGCCCCCCTAGCCCTTGGCGCGCGCTGCGAGCGCCATCAGGATCTTGACGGTCGGTGCGCTGACCTGGCGGATGCCGGTCAGCTCCGGGTTGAGGTACGCGGCGTGCGAGGCGGTGGCCGCGGTGAACTCGGGCACCCCGTTCTGGGGCCGGAACCCGTGCCGGACGGCCAGCTGGCGCAGTTTCGGGTCGTTGGCGAGGAGGGAGCCGAGCTCCTTGGCGTTCTCGCTGATCGGCACGAAGGTGTGCGGGGAGTTGACGGTGGTGTCCGGGTAGAGGACGACCATGTTGTCGGCGGCGCCCGTTTCCGGCTTCTGCTGGAGCAGGGAGGCCACCTGGGACTCGTACGCCAGGATGAGCGGCTCGCCGCTGCCCGAGATGAAGGCCCGGAACGGGTCGTCCGTGCTCGGCTCCAGGGCGCCCTGGACGCGGATCAGCTTCTGCATCAGGGGCGCGGTGCGGTCGATCCCGGCCTGGTCGGAGACGACCGTCTTGTCGTTGGCGACGTTCGAGGTGGCGGCCAGGAACAGCGCCCCGGAATTGGACGTCGCCGGGTCCGTGGTCTTGATGAACAGCCTGCCGTTGAGTTCGGCGTGGGCGGCCGAGCCGGACAGGTCCTGCCAGTTGCGGTCCTCGGCGGCCGCCTTGAGGTAGGGGCCCATGAGGAGGGTCCCCCACTTCCTGCCGGGCTCCACCTTGACGAGGTTGTTGTCGGCGAGGACCTTCGCGGCGTTGGCGCGGGCGATGACCACGAGCGGGGAGAAGAACGGCTTCGTGGTCTGGGCGCCCTTGACGCCGGCCGCCGCCTCGATCTCCGGGGCGGGCTCGCTGCTGCTGGGGAAGGCGAAGTCGAATTCCTTGAGGGCGAGTTGGTCCATCGCCCAGGAGCCGGAGGTTTCGGTCTTCACGGTGTAGCCCTTGTCGGCCAGGGCTTTGACGACGTCAGGGTCCCGGAAGTATTCGGACTTCTCGGATCCGATGACGCCCTTCACGGTCTTCGTTGCCGTGGGCGGGGTCTCCTCTCCTCCGGCGAGCGCGACGGCGATCACGCCGCCGAGGAGGAGGACCGCCAGAGCGATGCCTAGGATGCGTCTCACGGGTGCAGAGTGCTCGCGGAAACCCACATTCCGCGTCAAGTTGAATGAACGTCAGGTGTCCAGGCGGTCCCACTTCGAAATGCTGTGTGGATCGGCCGGTGCTGGCAGGCGGGGCGGCGGGCCGGGAGGATCGTCCCATGGGCGTGAGCGCGTTGAAGTGGCAGGGCTGGGCGGTCGGCCTGACGGTCCTGGCCGGCCTGCTGGTGTTCGCCCCGCTGGGCCTGTACGTGTGGGCCAGCGGCGAACCGGGCGCGGCGCCGCCGCGCCCGGCGGTGGAGGACGTACGGGTCACGGGCTGCCGGATCGACCCCGGCAGCCACCGCGTGGTGGCGACGGTGGAGGTGACGGGCCGCCCCGAGGGCGGGGGCGCGTACGTGGTCACGGTCGAGTTCCGCGAGAGGGCCACCCCGGACCCGGCCGCCGCCCGCGCGCCCCAGGCCCTGGTGAAACTCCCGGGAGTGGCCCCGGCCGCGACGGAACGCGCGGAGGCGCTGGGCCCGATCTGGCCGGTGTCGACGACGCCTTGGTGCGGGGTCGCCGCGGCGGAGTTCACGCCGGCCGGAGCCCCGTCCGCCGGATGAAGGTGGCACCCGGTCCGGAGCCTCCGCGGCCCCGGACCGGGGCCGATCAGAGGCTGCCGGCCAGATCCCGCGAGGCCAGTGCAGCGGCATGCGCGTCCATGCGCTCGGCGGCGAGGATCGCGACAGTGGTGTCGGCACGCGACGCGGCGACGACCAGCGCCCGCCCCGCGAGGGCGTGCGCCCGCTGGTGCAGGGCGCCGAGCTCGCCGGCATCCGCGAGGTCGGCGCGGGCCGCCCGCGCCGGATCGGAGCCGCGCAGCCGCGCGACCTGCGCGGCGATACGCGCGGCGGCGCCGTCGAGGCCGAGCTCGTCCGTGACGGCGAGCAGCGCCGCCAGGTGCCCGGCGAGCTGCATGTCCAGCGCCTCGGCGCGGCTGCTGTGCGGGTACCCGGCGTGGCTGTCGGAGTGGTGGCCGCCCACACGCTGGACGACCGACTTCGTGCGGATCGGCTCGTACATGAGGAGGCCTCCTGCGTGGTCAGGAGGCCATCCTACATTGGATCGGTTCTAAAGTTGTGCCGGATCCGGCAAAGGCCCCCGCCGCACCGGCTACGGCTGGCCGTAGCCGTCCAGGAACTTCCCGATCCGGGTCACCGCGTCCGCCAGGTCCTTGGCGTTCGGCAGCGTCACGATCCGGAAGTGGTCGGGCTCGGGCCAGTTGAAGCCCGTACCGTGCACCACCATGATCTTCTCGGCCCGCAGCAGGTCGAGGACCATCTGCCGGTCGTCCTTGATCTTGTAGACGGCCGGGTCCAGCTTCGGGAAGAGGTACAGCGCGCCCTTCGGCTTCACGCAGGTGATGCCGGGGATCTGCGTCAGCAGGTCGTACGCCGTGTCGCGCTGCTCCAGCAGGCGCCCGCCCGGAAGGACCAGGTCGTTGATCGACTGCCGGCCGCCCAGCGCGGTCGCGACGGCGTGCTGCGAGGGCATGTTCGCGCACAGCCGCATGTTGGCCAGGATCGTCAGGCCCTCGATGTACGACGAGGCGTGCTTCTTGGGGCCGCAGACCGCCATCCAGCCGGCCCGGTAGCCGGCGACGCGGTAGTTCTTGGACAGCCCGTTGAACGTGAGCGTCAGCAGGTCGGGCGCGATGGTGGCGGTGTTGGTGTGCGTGGCGCCGTCGTACAGGATCCGGTCGTAGATCTCGTCGGAGCAGACGATCAGGTTGTGGCGGCGGGCGATGTCGGTGAGCCCGCGCAGCATCTCGTCGTCGTAGACGGCGCCGGTCGGGTTGTTCGGGTTGATGATCACGATCGCGCGGGTGCGGTCGGTGACCTTGCGCTCGATGTCGGCGAGGTCCGGCATCCAGTCGGACTGCTCGTCGCAGCGGTAGTGCACGGCGGTGCCGCCGGCGAGGCTGACGGAGGCGGTCCAGAGGGGGTAGTCCGGTGCCGGGACCAGCACCTCGTCGCCGTCGTCGAGCAGCGCCTGCATCGACATCTGGATCAGCTCGGAGACGCCGTTGCCGAGGTAGATGTCCTCGACGTCCAGCTCGATGCCCTTGGTCTGGTAGTGCTGCATGACCGCGCGGCGCGCGGAGAGCAGCCCCTTCGCGTCCCCGTACCCGTGGGCGTTGCCCAGGTTGCGGAGCATGTCCTCGAGGATCTCCGGCGGGCACTCGAAGCCGAAGGCCGCGGGGTTGCCGGTGTTCAGCTTGAGGATGCGATGACCTGCTGCTTCGAGCCGCATGGCCTCTTCGAGCACGGGCCCGCGGATCTCGTAGCAGACGTTGGCGAGTTTCGTTGACTGGATCACCTGCATGACGGGAGCTTACGGGCCGGACGGCCGCTCCGCCGCGGTATTCGCGGCAGGAATGGGGGGCTGATATGTCCCGTTTCGCATGATGGGACGGTGGCGGCCCGGTCCGCCCTTGGAAACGGCGGCCACCGCGCCGTTGCCGCCTGCGGAATGGGTGGACTCCACAAGACGCCGGACGTGTGGTGTTGCACTCGTCACGTCGGGGTGTGCGTACGGGGCCCGAGTACGGGCATGAGTACGCGCACTCATGCGTCGGGCACGGGCCGCGGCGCAGGCTTGTCCCGGACGGTCGGTCGGGGCGCGAGAGGGCGGGGTCGGAGCGGTGGAATTCATGGTCGGCGGCATGGCGATCAGCACGGTGGGCACGGACGGCGACGACCGGGCGATCGAGTTCCTGGTCGCACCGCGGAGCGGGGAGGGCGGCGGGGGCGGGGAGGGCGGTGGAGGTGGTGGAGGCACCGAGGAGGTCGAAGCGGCGCACTTCGCGATCCACCGCGAGCACGACCAGGGCTGGGAGGCCGCCCGCCTGACCATCGATCCGCTGTCGGGCAGCGTCCCGGTCGCGGCGGTGGAATGGGCGATGGAATTCGCCCGCGAATACCTGTAGCCCCCCGGCCCCGGTTCCCCTGGCGGGCGCCGGCGCCGTTGTCGGTGGCCGCCCGTAGGGTCGTGGGCGGGGGAAAGGGGCGGCACATGGAGCAGCTTCGGATCGTCGCGGGGGACGCGACCGGCCCGCAGGCCAAGGGGCCGAAGATCATCGCGCACGTCTGCAACGACATCGGAGGCTGGGGCAAGGGCTTCGTGCTGGCGCTCTCGAAGCGCTGGCCCGGGCCCGAGAAGGATTTCCGGGCCTGGCACCGGGGGCGCAGCGGCAACGACTTCGGCCTCGGCGCGGTGCGGCTGGTCCAGGTGCGGCCGGACACGTGGGTGGCCAACATGGTCGCCCAGCGGGGCATCCGCACGGGCAGTGGCGGCCCGCCCATCCGCTACGAGGCGCTGGAGCGCTGCCTGGCGGCGCTCGGCGGGCACGCGCTCGCGCTCGGGGCCTCGGTCCACATGCCCCGCATCGGCTGCGGTCTCGCCGGAGGCAAGTGGTCCCGCGTCGAACCGCTGGTCACCGAGGCCCTGTGCGCCCGGGGCGTGGCCGTGACCGTCTACGACCACGCCTGAGTGCGGGCGCCGCCGGGGCTACGAGGTGATGATCACCAGGGGGATCTCGCGCGGGGAGGCCGCCACCTGGTAGTCGTCGAAGAGGGGCCACAGGGCCGTCATCGCCGGCCAGTACACCTCGCGCTCCACGGGGCGGGCCGTGCGGGCCGTGGCCTGGAAGACGGCCGCACCGACCTGGAGGCGGACCTCCGGGTGGGCGGTCAGGTTCCGGTACCAGGCCGGGTGCTCCGGGGCGCCCCAGTGGGCCGCGAGCACGATGTGGCGGCCCCCGTCCTCGACGTAGATGAGGGGGGTCCGGGAGGTCAGGCCCGTGGCGCGGTCGAGCGTGGTGAGCAGGAGGGTGGGGACCCCGTGCCACAGGTGGCCGTCGAGTCCGCCGGTGGTCACGTAGTCCCGTACGTGGTCCCGTTCGCGGCTCTGGCGCGGGTCGGTGGGGTGGTCCCAGTCGATGGTGAGCGTCTGCATGGCGGTGCCTCCGAGTCAGGGCCCCCGCGCGACTTAACGATCCTTCTCCGTCTCCGGATGCGGTCGGCACCCGCCGGACACACGTCCAGGTGACGCCCGGCCCACGTACGGACCACGCCCGGACCACACGCGGACGACGGGCGGACGACGTGCGGCCCCGGCCCGGGAAACGCCGCCCCCGGTCGGGGCCACCAGCAGCTTCGTGCGGCGCCACCGCCCGGCTAGGGCAGGTAGCGCTCGATGACCTGCGGACCCTCCTTCTCGATCAGCTGGCGCGCCTTCTCGAGCCGCTCCGGAGTCGGCTCCATGCCTTGCACCATCACGAGGTCCTCGGGGTCGTACGGCCGTTCCCCGCCGCTGAAGAGCTTGGCCGGCCGATTGGGCTGCTGGCCCGATTCACTGTCCATCGGGATACCTCCTCGGAATGCGCCTGCTTCCATGCCCCCCGGTTCCCTCATCCTCCGGCGACATCCCCATGAACGCACCTCGGACTCGTACCCTCCCTCCATGGACAAGATCACTCCGCGGCTGGAGGCCGCCGCCACGCCGACCGCCCCCGCTCTCCGGCTGCGTCCGTGGCGGCCGGCCGACAGCGCCGAGCTGGTCGAGGTGTACCGGGACGCAGCCCTGCGCCGCTGGACGGGCGCCGCCGTCCACGACGGGGCGAGCGCGGAGCGGTGGGTCAGGGACCAGCAGCGGGGATGGGAAACGGGCAGCCGCCTCACCTTCGCCGTCGTGGAGCCCCGGGCCGACGGGGAAGGGGAGGGGCCGATAGCCGGGCACGTGGTCCTCAAGGGCGCCGTCCCCGGAGCCGCGTCCGCCGAGGTCGGCTACTGGACCGCCGCCCACGCCCGCGGCCGGGACGTGGCGCCGCGCGCCCTGCGGGCGCTGACCGACTGGGCCTTCGCCTCCTTCGGCGACCGCGGGCTGACGCGCCTGGAGCTCCTGCACCAGGTGGACAACCCGGCGTCGTGCCGCGTCGCGCAGAAATGCGGGTACGAGCTGAGGGGGGTCCTGGCCGCGGATCCGCCCGCCCATCCCGCCGACGGACACCTGCACGCACGCGAGCGCGCCCTGTGACGTTCCCGCCGCCCGTCGCGGCGCCTACGCCGAGGCGACGGCCGCCAGCGCCGTCACGGCCACTATCCCCGCGCAGATGCTCAGGTTCACCGTCCGGTGCTCCCAGAAGACCGCGACGAACTCGCGGAGGGTGGCGCTCGGCCAGAAGTACGTGGCCGTCGGGGAGCCGAGCACCTGGCCGTTGACCCCGGCCGTGCGGGCGGTCATCGCGGCCCGGAACGCGTGGAAGTTGTTGGTGACGACCACGCATCGGTAGTCGGGGTCGGCTTCGGCCATGATCGTGCGGCTGAAGGCGAGGTTCTCCTTCGTCGTGGCCGAGCGGTCCTCCAGCCGTACCTGCTCCTCCGGGACGCCCCGCGCGATCAGCCAGTCGGCCATCGCCCGCGCCTCCGAGAGCTTCTCGTCCGACCCCTGCCCGCCCGAGACCAGCAGCAGCGGAGTCCGCCCGCCGCGGGCCACCTGGGCGGCGTGGATCTGCCGGCCCTTCTCCAGCCGGGAAGCCAGCAGCGGGGACACCCGCTCGCCGCAGATGAGCCCGGAGCCCAGCATCACCACGTAGTCCACGTCGCCGCGCACGGTGATCCGCCCGTACAGGAAGGCGTACGCCAGGAAGCAGAGGAAGATGAAGGAGACGTAGCCGACGAGCATGACCAGGCCCGCCACCATCGTGTCCACGACCCGGGAGCCCCGCCCCGCCACCCCCAGGACCAGCGCGATCAGCGCGAAGATGCCCAGGCCCGCCGCCATGGACAGCATGTTGGTCGGGCTGCGGCCCTCCTTGCGGAGCATCGTCAGGCCGTTGCGGATCAGGTAGCCGCCGAGGACGAGAGTGCCGAGCGCCGGCACGGCCAGCACCAGCAGGACCGCGATGGCGTCCAGCGGTGACGGCAGTTCAGGTATCTGGAACAGCAGGCCGATCGAGCCGAACATGAGGGTGAGGCCCAGGAGGACCGCGTTCCGGAAGCGCCGGCGGTCCTCCCGCACACTCACGCAGAAGAGGACGAAAAACAGCGCGGCGGGGACAAAGGCGAGCATGCCGCCCATCGTAGGCGGGGCCGTCAACGACCCCTGTACGGCGTCCTGCGGACCGACCGCCCCGCCAGGACGTCCGTCCTGCGCCCGTCCCGCATGACGAACCGTCCGTCGATCAGCACGTGCGGGATGCCGGCCGGCAGCACGCGCGGGTTCTCGTAGGTCGACCCGGCCGCGACCGTGTCCGGATCGAAGAGCACGAGGTCGGCCAGGTACCCGGCCCGCACCAACCCCCGGTCCGGGAGCCGCAGTCGGGCCGCCGGACGGCCCGCCAGATGGGCCACGCACTCCTCGAGCGAGAGCACGCCGAGCTCGCGCACGTAGTGGCCCAGGTAGTGCGGGAAGGTCCCGTACGCCCGCGGATGCGGTTTCGCGCCCTGCAGGATCCCGTCGGAGCCACCGGTGTGCACCCGGTGCCGCATGATCGCCCGGACGTTCTCCTCGTGCCCGACGTGCTGGAGGACCGTCGGCCCGAGCCGGTCCGCCAGCAGCAGCCGCCGGGCACCCTCCCAGTCCCGCAGGCGCGTGCCCACGCACGCCCCGTGCGCCGGGTCCGCCGTCCCCGCGATCTCGATCGTCGCCCAGTCGACCGGGACGCCGTGGCAGCCGTCCGACCCGGTCACCTCCAGCGCGTACCGGATCCGCTCTGCCTCGGCGTCGTCGCGCAGCCGTGCGAGCACGGCCCGCGGCCCGCCCTCGTTCGCCCAGCCGGGCAGCAGCGCCACGAGCGTGGTGCAGCCGGGGGTGTACGGGTACGAGTCGAGGCTGATGTCGGCCCCGTCGGCGAGGGCCCGGTCGAGGAGGGAGAGCAGCTCGCCCGCCCGGCCCTCGTTCTCCGCGAAGTTCATGGTGGCGTGCGCGAGGTGCAGCGCGCAGCCCGCCTCCCGGGCCAGGGCGACCATCTCGGCGTACGCGGCCAGCGCGCCGCGCCCGTACGAGCGGTGGTGCGGGCAGTAGTAGCCGCCGTACGAGGCCACCACCCGGCACAGCTCCGCCAGTTCGGTGCCGGACGCGTACATGCCGGGGGTGTAGGTGAGCCCCGAGGACATGCCGACCGCGCCCTGCGCGAGGCCCTCGGCGACGAGCGTGCGCATCCGGTCGAGCTCGGCGGGGGTCGCGGGACGGTCGCCCCAGCCGAGGGCGTACGCGCGGACGGTGCCCTGCGGGACGAGGTACGCGGCGTTGACGGCGATGCCGGAGCGGTCGAGCCGGTCCAGGTAGCCGCCCACGTCCCGCCAGTCGAACGCGACGTCCTCGCCCGCGCCGTTCCAGCCGGTGATGGCCGCCCGCACCTCGGCGAGGGTGCGGTCGTCGACGGGCGCGTACGAGAGCCCGTCCTGGCCCAGGACTTCGAGGGTCACGCCCTGTGCGGCCTTGGCGCTGTGGTCCGGGTCGCGGAGCAGGGCGAGGTCGCTGTGCGCGTGCATGTCGACGAAGCCGGGGGCCAGGGCGAGCCCGTACGCGTCGACGGTGCGCCGGCCGCCGGAGCGGATCCGGCCGATCTCGGCGATCCGGCCCTCGTGGACGCCCACGTCGGCGGTGTACGAGGGCCCGCCCGTGCCGTCGACGACGCGGGCCCCGCGGATGACCAGGTCCACCGGCGCGGCTCGGCTAGAAGAAGGTGCGGACGTAGTCGGTGACCGTGCCGTCGGCCTCGACGACCGGGATCAGCGGCCACTTCTCGAAGATCGTGCAGGGGTGGGACATGCCGAGCGCCACCCAGTCCCCGACGTTCACGTCGTCCGCGGCCTCGGTCTCCAGCCAGGCGTGCTGGTCGGAGAGTTTGACCACGCGGACTCCGGCGGCCGGGCGCTCCTCGCCGGTCAGCGCGTCGCGCACCAGCTCGGCCTCGGGCAGGCCGAGGTCGTACGCGATGTCGCGCTTGCCGGCGTTGACGAAGGCCTGCGTGGGGGAGGGGCGGGAGACGACCTGGGTCCAGAGCCGGAAGGCGGGGCGCAGGCCGCCCTCCTCCGGGACGCGGTTGAAGGGGGTCAGGCGGGTGTACCAGCCGTGGTCGTGGGAGACGTACGCACCGGAGCGCAGGAGCCTCAGCACCGGTCGCGAGAGCTCCGGGAGTTCGGCGAACACGTCGGCGACGGCGTCGAACCAGGCGGAGCCGCCGGCGCTGACGACGATCTCCGAGAGGTCGGCGGCGAACCGCCCGGCCCGGTCGAACTCGACGGCCAGCGCCGTGAGCCGGCGCAGGTACGCGTGGACGGATTCCGGATCCGCGCCGGGGACCTCGGCCTCGTACCCGGCGATGCCGACGAGGCGCAGGGTGGCGGACTCGGCCACGGCGTCGGCGACGGCCCGGCAGTCCTCGTCGGTCCGGGCACCGGTGCGGGCGCCCTCGCCGGCGCCGAGCTCGACGACGACGTCGACGACCTGGGGCTGCCCCCGCAGGGCCCGGTCCATGAGCTGCACCCCGCGGACGGAGTCCACGTAGCAGACGAAGCGGAAGCCGGGGTCGGCGGCGAGCTCGGCGGCCACCCAGCGCAGCGCGGCCGGGTCGACGAGCTCGTTGGCGAGGAAGATCCGCTGGATGCCGAAGGCCCGGTAGACGCGGGCCTGGTGGGGGACGGCGGCGGTGATGCCCCAGGCGCCGTGGTCGAGCTGGCGCCGGAAGAGCTGCGGAGCCATGCAGGTCTTGCCGTGCGGGGCGAAGGCGAGGCCGTGGCGGGCGGCGTAGGTGCCGAGGGCGGTGAGGTTGTGCTCCAGCGCTTCGGCGTCGAGCGTCAGGACGGGGGTGGTGAAACCGCCGGAGTAGAGGTCCCGCTTCTCGGCGGCCAGCTGCCCGACGGTGAGCCCCGCCCGCTCGGCGTCGGGCGGCAGCCCCTTGAACCGGTGGTCGAGCGGTTCGTCGGCGAGCCGTCGGACTGCGTCGCTGCCCATGCGGATTCCTCCTCGCGTTGCATTCTCTGCAACGTGCGTTGCGTGTTGTGCCGCTTGCTGTCTAGCATCCTGCATACGTGGGGTCAACGGCCGGCCGCGTGGGCGGGTTCCGCAAAGCCCGCGCGCGGCGGACGGCTACGGCAGCAGGGAAGGACGCGGCGTGAGCCAGTCGGTGGACAGGGCGCTCGGCATCCTGCCGCTGCTCGCCAAGGGCGCGGCGGGTCTCGGGGAGGTCGCCGAGGAGCTCGGCGTGCACAAGAGCACCGCCCTGCGCCTCCTGCGCACCCTGCACGAGCACGGCTTCGTCTACCGCCAGCCCGACGGCCGCTACCGCCTGGGGGCCCAGCTCTTCGCGCTCGCCGCCGAAGCAGTCGAGAGCCTCGACGTCCGCACCGTCGCCCACCCCCACCTCGTCGAGCTCAACCGCCTCACCGGCCACACCGTGCACCTCGCCCTCCACCAGGACGACGAGGTGGTGTACATCGACAAGGTCGAGAGCCGCTACCCCGTCCGCATGTACTCCCGCATCGGCCGCCCCGTCCCCCTCACGGTCGCCGCCGTCGCGAAGGTGCTGCTCGCCGACCTCCCCGAGGCCGAGCGGCGCAGCCTCGCCGAGCGCGTCGACTACCCCCGCCACACCGCCCGCTCCACCCCCGACGCGCAGGCCTTCCTGCGCGAGCTGGCCCGCGTACGGGACCAGGGCTGGGCCACCGATCTCGGCGGGCACGAGGAGTCCGTCAACTGCCTGGGCGCGCCCGTGCGCGGGCCCGGTGGCCAGGCCGTCGCCGCCCTGTCCGTCTCCGCGCCCAGCGTGGTCGTCACCGCCGAGGGGCTGCTCGAACTGCTCCCCCTGGTCCTGCGCACCGCCGACACCATCAGCCGGGAGTACTCCGGCTCCCCGCACGTCCCACAGAACGACGAGGACACCCCGTGACCGAGAAGACCGCCATCACCCCCGACACCCACACCACCCCGCCCGCCCGCTTCTCGCACGGCGTGCGCAAGGGGAACATCCTCCAGGTCGCCGGACAGGTCGGCTTCCTCCCGCACGTGGACGGCCAGGCGCCCACCCCCGCCGGCCCGACCCTGCGCGAGCAGACCCTCCAGACGCTGGAGAACGTCCGCTCCGTACTGGAGGCCGGCGGCGCGGGCTGGGACGACGTGATGATGATCCGCGTCTACCTGACCGACACGGACCACTTCGCCGAGATGAACGCCCTGTACAACGCCTACTTCGAGGAGCAGGGCCTGAAGGAGGCCCCGGCCGCCCGCACCACGGTCTACGTGGGCCTCCCCGCGGGCCTCCTCATCGAGATCGACGCCCTCGCCGTCCTCGGCTGACCGGGCCTCAGAAAGGCCAGTTGACGCCCAGCCACACCCCGCCCGCGGAGACGAGGGCGGACCCCAGCCAGCCGATCAGCCGGGCGGGCCGCCGCCCCAGGCTCATCTCGAAGTCGCCGACGCGCAGCTCGAAGTACGGGCGGCGCGGACGGGTCGCGGAACCCGGCCCGGACTCGGGTTCGAAGGTGGACTTGGACCCGGACGGGTTCGGGGAAACGGGCACGGCAGGCTCCTTCACGTCACGGCCGCGGCTTGTCCCCGGCCGTGGAGCCCCAGGTCAACACCTGCGGGGCCGGCCATGCGGATTCCGGGACGGTCCGGTTGCGTCCCGGACGGCGCCGCGGGCGTCCCGGAAACGGCCCGCGCCGTCCCGGCGTCCGGGAAGATCGGCCCATGAAAGACTCGTGGAGCCAGTTCCGTTCGGATCTGCGGTCCTTGAACGAAGCCACCGGGATGCGCTACAGGCAGATCGTGAACGCGGCCGGGGCGATGGGCACTTCCCTGCCCAAGTCGACCGTTTCCGACCTGCTGCGCAGGGCGGATACGAGGGCCGGGAGGGAATGCACCGGGAAGCTCGCGGACCTGGTCGCGGTCCTGCTCGCCAACACCGAGCAGGACCACCCGGCCGCCGCCCCCTGGCTGGACCGGAGGGCCTGGCAGGCCCGGTGGGAGGCGCTCGACGACCGGGACCGCGGCCATGCCGCGCAGCCCCCGGTCACGGGAACCGAGGGGGTGTTCGGCTGGGACGACCCACTGGCGGGACGCCGACCGGGCCCCGGGATCGGCTGGCCGAAAGACCGGCACACGTCTCGCACGGCCGCCGCCATCGGTGAGCTCGCGGCCCTGGGCATGTACCGCCAGGCCCGCGATGTCGCGTGGGAACTCCAGCGCAGCGTCCTGGAGGCGCACGGGCTGCGGGATCCGGAGGCGCTGGCCGTCCGGCACGTGGCCGCGTACTGGGTCGGGGAGGCGGGAAACCGCCGCGCGGCGAGGGCCGCGACCGACACCCTGCTGGCCGAGTGCCGCGCGGCCCTCGGGGAGGAGCACACGCTCACGCGGCTCGCCCGCCTCCGGCTGGCGGCCTGGACGGCGTCCGCGGGCGATGCGGCGCAGGGGCGCAGGCTCTACCGGGAAGTGGCACGCGATGGCTCCGACGACCGGATCACCCTGCTCTCCCGGCTCGGCGGGGCCCACGCGGCCAAGATGGTCGGCGAGATCGACGAAGCCGAGGACCAGCTGGCCCGCCTGCTGCCGGACCTCGTGGCGGAGTACGAGGCGCACCACCCCGTGCTGTTCGCCGCCCGGATCCAGGCGGCGCAGGTGCACTGGAAGGGCACGCGCTCCGCCGCGCACGGCCGGAAATCGCTGGAGCGCATCGTCGCCGACGCGACGCAGCACCTGGGCCGGGCGCACCCGCTGACCCTGAAGGCGCGTGCTCGCCACGCCAGGCTCGTCCACGCCGACGGGGACCCGCACCGTTCGCTGGAACTGGCCGAGCAGACGCACATCGATGCTCTGTGCGTCCTGGGCGAGGACCATCCCTCCACCCTCGCCGCCGGCAACGTCCTGTCCGTCATCCTGGCGGCCGTCGACATGCCCGCTGCCCGGGTGCTGCTCGGGCACCTGTGTGAACAGTCCAAGCGCGCACTGGGCGACGAGTCCCGTGTCACCCTGGGCATCCGCCACAACCGCGCTGTCGTGACGCACCGTCACGACCCGCGAGCGGCAAGGCCGCTGTACGAACAGGTGCGGGACGCCCGGACCCGGGTGCTGGGCGCCGAACACCCCCACACGCTGCTGACCAGGACGGCCCTCGCCTACGCGGTACTGGCACTCGACGGCCCGGACGCCGCCCGGCCGCTCCTCGAAGAGATCCACCGCGCGCGCGTCCGGGTGCTCGGCCCCGCGCACCCGGACGTCGAGGTCACGGGCGCGCTCCTGCGGATCGCGGGGCAGGCGGCGCCCGCCCTCCCGAGCGGCCGCTCCGAAAGCTGAAGGGGCGCCCCCCTGGCGGTGGGGCGCCCCCGGTCCGGCTCCCGGATCACGTGCAGTACTGCGCCTGCTTCCCGATCGAGCGGTACATGCAGTCCGCGTTCTCCAGAAGCTGCAGCACGGCGTCGCGGTTGCGCGCCGTCTCGCGCTCGATCACCTCGTCCGGCGGGTAGAAGCCGCCCCCGCTGCCGGACTCGGACGGGTACATCTCGAAGGTGTACGTGAAGATCTTCTGGTTGCCCCACAGCCAGTCGTCGATCGTCCCGTCCGTGATGTACAGGTCGCTCGACTGCTCCGGCGTGTAGCCGTTGCTGCGGGCCATGCTCGTGCCGATGGTCTTGTAGACGGCGAGGTCGTCCGCCGTCAGGCCCGGCGCGGTGTCGTTGTACGTCCACCCGAAGGGCCACAGCACCAGCTGGCTGTACGTGTGGAAGTCGATCGACGCGGTGATCTGCTGCTTGCCGCCGATCACGCGGCTGCGCACGAAGTCCGCGACCACCTTCACCTCGGGGGCCGACTCGCCGGCCGCCCCGCGGTAGGTCTCGGAGCTCTTGCTGCTGCTGGAGCCGCCGCAGCAGCCCCACTTGTAGTCCCAGTTGCGGTTCAGGTCGGTGCCGACGTACGAGGAGCCGGCGTTCGGCTGCCGGTTCTTGCGCCAGGAGCGGTACGAGCCGGTGGCGATGTCGTACTCGCCGCCGTCCGGGTTGAGGTCCGGCACGATCCAGATCTCGCGGCCGTTGACCATGTTGGTGATCCGCGAGTCGGTGCCGTACTTGGAGCCGAACTCCTTGAGCAGGTAGAGCGCCATCTCGACGGTCAGGTGCTCGCGGGCGTGCTGGTGGTGCGTGAAGAGCACTTCGGGCTCGTTCTCGTCGGTGGCGACGTTGTCGCTGATCTTGATGGCGACGATGTCCCGGCCCTGGTACGACTTCCCGATCACCTTCTTGCTCATGATCGAGGGGTACTGCGCGATGCGCTGGTCGATCTCCGCGCCGGCCTCGGCGTAGTTGTGGTACATCGAGTCCTTGGACGGGAAATCCATCGGGTTCGCCGCGACCCCCCGCTCGGAGCGGTCGGGCGGCCCTGGCAGCGCGGTCAGCTTGTAGCCGAGCGCCCGCAGCTCCTTGGCCTGCATGGGGTCGGCGCTGACGACGACCGAGCGGGCGTCGACCTCGTCGATCGAGACGCCCGTACGGAGCAGGGCCGTGCGTTCGGCCGCCGTGGCCGGGCCCTTGATCTCGTACTGGGTGACGGCCTCGTCCTGGGTGGCGGTCGAGGGGGTCGGCGGCGGGGCCGCCGTCGCGCTCATGCCGTAGGCGGGTGCGCCGAGCGCGAGAGCGAGCAGGGCCGCCGTGACGGCGGCCCTGCGTCGGGTGTGGAGCCGCATGCGTTCTCCTGGGTGGGAGTGTGGGGGTAGCCGTGCGGACGCGCACAGCGTGCTCTTCTGGCATGTCCCGGTCAAGAACTCCATTCCGGCCAGATCCGCCGGGATGGCGGCCCGCCGGACGGCCACCCACCGGGACGGCCACCCCCACACGTACCGCCTAGGGCAGGGCGTGAACCTTCGGACCCACCGAGTTGGACCAAGCGCTACCCGCCTTGGCGTCCCAGTTGGTCGACCAGGTCATCGCGCCGCGCAGTCCCGGGTAGGTCCTCGACGGCTTGAAGGACCCGCAGTTCGTGCCCCTGGCCAGGCAGTCCAGGGCGTTGTTCACGATGGTCGGGGAGACGTACCCGCTGCCCGCGCCGCTCGGCGAGGCCGGCACGCCGATGCCCACCTGCGAGGGGTCGAGCCCGCCCTCCAGCTGGATGCAGGCCAGTGCGGTGAGGAAGTCCACCGAGCCCTGCGAGTAGACCTTGCCGTCGCAGCCGTTCATCGAGCCGCTGTTGTAGTACTGCATGTTGACGACGGTCAGGATGTCCTTGATGTTCAGAGCCGTCTTGAAGTAGCCGCCCGACGTGGACTGCATGTCGATGGTCTGCGGGGCCATCGTGATGACGAGCGAGGAGCCGGCCTTGGCGGACAGCGAGCGCAGCGCCTGCGTCATGTAGGTCGGGTTGAGGCCGTTCTCCAGGTCGATGTCGATCCCGCTGAAGCCGTACTCCTGCATCAGCGCGTACGCCGAGTTCGCCAGGTTGTTCGCGGAGGTCGGGTCGTTCACCGAGATGGTGCCCTTCTCGCCGCCGATGGAGAGGATGACGGACTTGCCGGCGGCCTTCTTCGCGGCGATGTCGGCCTTGAACTGGGCGACCGTGTAGCCGCCGAGACCGGCCGAGTCGAGGTTGAAGGCGATGGCCCCGGGCGTGGTCGTGGCATCGGCGAAGGAGACCGCGATGATGTCGTACTGGGCCGGGACGTCGGAGATCTTCTGGACGGTCGCGCCGTTGTTGAAGTTCTGCCAGTAGCCGGTCAGCGCGTGCTTGGGCACCGACGGGTTCGGGTCCGGGTTGCCGCCGCCGGTCGTCGTGCCGGTCACCGCCGCCGACTTCGGGCCCTCGCCCGCCGCGTTGTACGCGCTCACCTGGAAGGAGTACGAGGTGGCGGCGGTGAGCCCGGTGATCTGGGCGGGGGAGCCGGACACGGTCTTGACGCGGACTCCGTCCTGATAGACGTAGTAGCCGCTCGCGCCGCTGACCGCGTTCCACGAAAGGGTGAGCCCGTTCGCGCTCTGGCCGGAAACGGCGGCGCCGGCCGGGGCGCCGGGGACGGACGGGCCGGGGTCGGTGCCGCCGCCCCCGTCCGGGCCGAAGACGCTGAAGTCGTCGACGACGTAGGCGGGCTGTCCGTACCAGCCGTGCGTCCACACCGTCACCTGCGTGGTGCTCGCGCCCGTGGTGAAGGTGGTGGAGAGCTGCTGCCAGCCGCCGCCCGAGCCGGGGGTCCAGGTGGACACGTCCTGCGTGCCGGTCCCGGTCACGCCGAGGTACACGTACGAGCCCTGCACCTGCTCGCTGAGCGTGTACGTCGAGTTCGGCTTGACCTTGACGGTCTGACTGCACTGCGCGCTGTCCTGACCCGCCGGCGTTCCTTTGAGGGCGGCGGCCCCCGTGCGGACGGGGGAGGAGACGACGGCCCCGCTCCCGGAGCTGCAGGTCCAGTCGGCGAGCCCGGACTCGAAGCCTCCGTTGCGGACGACGTTGATGTCGGCGGCCTGCGCGGTGCCGGTCGCGAGGGCGGTCAGGCCGCCTGCGGTCAGGGTGGCGGCGCCCAGGAGGGCGAGCGAGCGTATGCGGTTCACGTGGTCTCCGTGGGGGGAGAAGGGGATGTGAAGGGGGAGGTGGAACTGGTGAACGAACGCACCCGGGGCCGTGGGTGGGGGAAACCCCGTTGGCGCGTCGCCGCGTTGGGGCCAAGTTGGTCCAGACCAATCCCCCTGTCAAGGCCCTTTGCAATGTGGCTTGAATTGATCGACCCTCCGATCCTGGATGTCCGGGTTTCCCGCCACCTGTGACCGGGCCCGCCCGTACGGGAATTACCAAGGCCCTGCCCTGCCAGGGACGACGCGGATATGGTGCTGGGGCAAGGGGGAAGGGCGTCGATTGTTTGCGGTCGCGCAGGGGTGCGCGTACGTGACGTCGGCGCCGACGTATGGGGCGTACGGGGTGAACAGGGGGATTCGCGTGCCGACCGCCATTGCCGTCACCAGTGCCGATCTGGTGCTGCCGGCCCCCGACCGGCACACACCGCCGGCCGTCGTCCTGCACCCGCCCGGACAGCTCGACCTCGCGGGCGCCCTCGCCGAGACGAGCGCCCTGCTGGAGCGCCACGGACACCTCGTGGCCGTCGTGCCGCCCTGGCTGCCGGCCGCGACCGTCCGGCGGCTGCACACCGTGCGGGCCATCCTGGAGACCGACCGGATCGCCCTCCTCGACATCGATCTGCCCCCGCTGGCCACGGCCCTGCTGGTCCGTCAGCTGCGCCAGCTCAGCGTCTGCGACTTCAGCCCCGGAGTCATCGCCTCCGCCGCCCGGCTGCTGTCCCACTACATCCACGCCGGAGCCCTGCTGGGCTCCGTCGCCAAACTGGACCGGGTCCCGGTCGGTCTCAAGGCGCACGCCCGCTCGTGGTCGCCGAGCGCGCAGTTCGCCGTACTGGCCCACCCGACCCCGCACCTGGCCAAGCTGACCGGCTCGGGCGGGGGCGGCGCGCACGCCGGGGGCTCCGCCCTGCCGCCCGGCCCCGCGTACGCCACCCACCTCACCTTCGCGCGCGGCCAGCTCGCCTCCGACTGGGTGGCGGCCGAACTGGCCCCCGCCTGGCGGGTCCAGGGCGTCATGGAGAACCCGCTCCCGGCCGACTCGCCCGCCTGGTGGGCCACGGCGAAGCTGGTCGAGTTCGCCGCCGCCATCCCCGACCCGTCCGTGCTCTACCAGCTGGTCGCCTCGGTCCGCCGCGAGGAGTGCCACTGGTGCGGCCTCGAACTCATCGGCGACCGCTGCGGCTTCTGCGCCGCACCCCTGGCCGCCCCGCCGCCGGCCGAGCCCGGGGAGCGGAAGGCGGCGTCGGCCTTCGCCGGCGTCCCCAGACCAAGACACTGACCGGCTGAACGATCGAAGAACGGCGAGGTAGTACGGCCCATGAACTCACGCCAGCGCCGCGGCGTCATCCTGCTGCTCCTGTCGGTCCTGTGCGCCCTCGCGGCGTTCGGCGGGGTCCTCGTGGTGATCGGCGACGTCAATTCCAAGGTCGGGGCCGAGGTCACCGCCTATCGCGCCAAGGGGGACGTCCCTCCCTACAGCCCGCTGTCGGCGGGCCAGTTCGAGGAAGTCTCCATCCCCCGGCGCTGGCTGTCCGACACCGCCGTCACCGACCTCGGCCTGCTCAAGGACAAGATCGCGCTCACCACCCTGCGCAAGGGCTCACTGCTCCAGTCGGACATGTTCGTCGACAAGCCGCAGCTCCAGCCCGGGGAGCAGGAGATCGCCATCATGATCGACGCGGCGACCGGCGTGGCCGGCAAGATCTACTCCGGGGCCAAGGTCAACATCATCGCCACCTTCAAGGGCGCCAAGGACACCGAGCCCTCCCGCTCGGTGATCATCGTGGCGAACGCCCGCGTCCTGAACGTCGGCAAGCTCACCGCCCTCGACAAGGACAGCGACAGGAAGGGCCCCGCCGAGGCGGTCCCGATCACCTTCGCCCTGAACACCAAGGACACCCAGCGCGTCGCGTACGCCGAGTCCTTCGCGGAGCACGTACGCCTGGCCCTGGTGGCCCCCGGCACCGACTCCGCGCCCGGCCCGGGCGACCGTACGTACACCCTCGACGGGGACAAGTGAGGCCCGGATGACCACCCGAATCCTCCCCGCGGCCGGCGACCCGGACGCCGCCCGCGCCATCTCCACCCTCCTGAGCCAGCTCCCGGCCGCCGAGCCGGGCGCCCCGGTCCCCGACTCCACCACGCTGCTCGACACCCTGGGGCGGCTGGCCGCCGAGTCCATCGACGAACTGCCCGAGGTCGTCCTCGTCCACGAGCGGATCGGCCCGGTGCCCGCGCTCGACCTCATCCGCGAGGTCGCGCTCCGCTTCCCGGCGGTGGGCGTGGTGCTGGTGTCCTCGGACGCCGGCCCGGCGGTCTTCTCCGCCGCCATGGACTCGGGCGCGCGGGGCCTGATCGGGCTGCCGCTCGCCTACGAGGAACTCGCCGCCCGCGTGCAGGCCGCCGCCCAGTGGTCCGTCGGCGTACGCCGCCACCTGGGCCGGGGAGCCGACGTGTTCACCGGCCCGGGCGGCACGGTGGTCACCGTCACCGGGGCCAAGGGCGGCGTCGGCACCACCTTCACCGCCGTCCAGTTCGCGCTGGCCGCGGCCGCCTCTGGGCGGCGCACGGCACTCGTCGACATGGACCTCCAGGCCGGCGACGTCGGCTCGTACCTCGACGTGCAGTTCCGGCGCTCGATCGCCGACCTCGCCGGGATCCACGACATCTCCCCGCGCGTGCTCCAGGACGCGGTGTACGAGGACCGGACGGGGCTCGCGCTGCTGCTGGCCCCGGCGGAGGGAGAGCGAGGCGAGGAGGTCGACGAACGCGCCGCCCGGCACATCGTCGGCGCCCTGCGCAGCCGGTACGAGCTCGTCGTCATCGACTGCGGCACCCAGGTCACCGGCGCGAACGCGGCCGCGGTGGAGATGGCGGACGTGGCGGTCCTGGTCACCACGCCCGACGTGGTCTGCGTACGGGCGGCCAAGCGGCTGGTCCGGATGTGGGAGCGGCTCCAGGTCCGCAAGGCGGAGGACACCGCGATGGTGGTCAACCGCTGGAGCAAGCACACGGAGATCCAGCCCTCGCTGATCGAGAAGATCACGAAGACGCGGGCCACCCGGACCCCGGTCCCGGCGGCCTTCAAGGAGCTCCAGGCGGTGGTGGACGCGGGCCGGGTGCAGGACCTCGACAACCGCTCCAGCGTGAAGCAGGCGCTGTGGACGCTGGCCGGCGAACTCGGCCTGCTGACCGCCCCGTCCGCGGCGGCGCCCGAAGCCGCCGGCGCGGGAAACCCGGGCGCGGCCCTCGCCGTACGGGCCACGGGCCCGGTGGCACGGCTGCGCCGCGGCCGGGAGGGCTGACGGATGTCCGCGCGGAGACCCGTACGGGCCGCCCGGCGCGATCGCGGGCAGGTGGCGCTCGAGTTCGTCGGCATGGTGCCGCTGATCCTGCTGCTCGTGGCGGCGGTGTGGGAGTGCGTACTGATCGGGTACGCGTTCTCCCTGGCGGGCAACGCGGCGGACGAGGCGGCCCGGGTGGGCGCGGTGCACGGGGCGGGGGCCTGTGACGCCGCGGCGCGGCGCCACATCGGGACCGCCTGGCACGTGAGCGTGAGCTGCGGCGAGTCCGGCGACGTCTACAAGGCGACCGTGGAGCTGGGGCTCCCGGTCTTCTTCCCGGGCCTGGACATCGGCACCCCGATCACGGGCGAGGGCGGCTCCGCGAAGGAGGACGAGTGAACCGGCACCCACACCGGAACCGGCACCGCGACCGGGGCCAAGTCGCCCTGGAGTACATCGGCTTCATCCCGATCCTGCTGTTCGTCGCGCTCTGCGGGATCCAGCTCGGCTGGGTCGCGTACGTGGAGCAGCAGGCGGACACCGCCGCCCGTACCGCGGCCCGCGTGGAGGCCCGCAGGGGCGAGGGCGGGGCGGCGGCCGGCAAGGCGGCGATCCGGCCCGGCCTCGCCTCGCTCGCGCAGATCGACGTCGACCCGGGGCCCGACGCGGTCACGGCGACGGCCCGCATCACCGTCAGGTCGATCGTGCCCGGCCTGGACTCGTACACGGCCGAACGCACGGCCGTCATGCCCAACGACGATCCGAAGGGGTGACCGCACCATGAGCCTGCGTTCCCGCGTCAACACCCCCGACGACCGGCACGGTCCGCGCGAGGACGGCCGGCTGGTCTCCGCGTACCGGGCGAAGCTGCTGGAGGAGATCGACCTCGCCGAGATGTCGGCGCTCGCGCCCGCCGAGCGCCGGGCCCGGCTGGAGCGCGTACTCGGGCACATCATCAGCCGCGAGGGCCCGGTCCTGTCCACCGTCGAGCGGGCGCAGCTGATCCGCCGGGTCGTGGACGAGGCGCTCGGCCTCGGCGTGCTCGAACCGCTCCTCGAAGACGCCTCGATCTCCGAGATCATGGTCAACGGACCGGACCAGATCTTCGTCGAGCGCGCCGGCCGCGTCGAGCAGCTGCCCCTGCGCTTCGCCTCGAACGAGCAGCTGATGCAGACCATCGAGCGCATCGTCTCCACCGTCAACCGCCGTGTGGACGAGGCGAACCCGATGGTCGACGCCCGCCTGCCCAGCGGCGAGCGCGTCAACGTGATCATCCCGCCGCTGTCCCTGACCGGGGCCACGCTCACGATCCGGCGCTTCCCGCGCGCGTTCACCCTGCACGAGATGATCGGCCTCGGCTCGCTGGACGAGCAGATGCTCCTGCTGCTGTCCGGCCTGGTCCAGGCGAAGATGAACGTCATCGTGTCCGGGGCCACCGGCACCGGGAAGACCACGCTCCTCAACGCCCTCTCCGGCCTGATCCCGGAAGGCGAGCGGATCATCACCATCGAGGACTCGGCGGAGCTCCAGCTCCAGCAGGCGCACGTCATCCGCCTCGAATCCCGCCCGGCGAACGTGGAGGGCAAGGGCCGGATCACCATCCGCGACCTCGTACGCAACTCCCTGCGCATGCGTCCCGACCGCATCATCGTCGGCGAGGTCCGCGGCGGCGAGACCCTGGACATGCTCCAGGCGATGTCCACCGGCCACGACGGCTCCCTCGCCACCGTCCACGCGAACAGCGCCGAGGACGCGCTCATGCGCCTGCAGACCCTCGCCTCGATGTCCGAGGTGGAGGTCCCCTTCGAGGCCCTCCAGGACCAGATCAACAGCGCGGTGAACGTGGTCGTCCAGCTGACCCGCTTCGGCGACGGCTCGCGCCGCCTCACCGAGATCGCCATCCTCGACTCGCACGGCCGCGAGCCCTTCCGCATCACCACCGTCTGCCGGTTCGCCGCCCAGCCGATGGGCGCCGACGGCCGCGTACACGGGTACTTCGAGTACTACCCGCTGCCGCGCCGGATCGCGGACCGCCTCTACATGAACAACCAGCCGATCCCACAAGCCTTCGGGGTCGCCATCTCCGACGACCAGCTCGCCACCCGCATCACCCGGACCGTCCTGTGAACCCACTGATCCTCCTCACCCTCGGCGTCACCCTGCTGGCCTGCGTCCTCGTGGTCGCGGGCGTCCAGGCGTACGCCGCCGGCCGCGCCCAGCGAGCCGCCCTCGTCGAACGCCTCGCCGCGGACGGCGCGCCGGAGCGGTCCGGCCGCACGCGCCGCTTCGCCGGTGTGGACCGGCGCCTGCGCCGGACCGCGCTCGGCAAGCGGATCGAGCTGAAGCTGGCCGTGACCGGTCTGGACCTCACCCCCGGCGAGTTCTTCGTCTACGTGCTGATGTCCGTCGCCGGGGTGTGGCTGGTCGCGGCGAGTTTCCTGGCCCCGTTCTTCGGCCCGGTGGCCGCGCTGATCGGCCTGTGGGCGGCCGACGCGTTCCTCAACTGGCAGCGGGCGCGCCGCAACGAGCGCTTCATCAACCAGCTGCCCGAGCTCGCCCGCATCCTCGCCAACGCCACCCAGGCCGGGCTGGCCCTGCGTACGGCCATCGCCATAGCGGCGGAGGAGCTGGAGGCACCGGCGGGCGAGGAGCTCTCGCGGGTCGCCGACCGCCTCGCCGTCGGCCACTCCATCGAGGAGTCGCTGGGCGAGATCGCCGAACGGCTGCCCTCGCGGGAACTGGTCGTACTGGTCTCGACGCTGGTGCTGTCCGCGCGGGCGGGCGGCGCGATCGTCGGCAGCCTGCGCAACCTGACCGTGACGCTGGAGCAGCGCAAGGAGACGCGGCGCGAGGTCCGCACCCAGCTCTCCCAGGTGACCGTGACGGCCTATCTGGTGCCGGCCATCGGACTCGGCTCGCTGCTGCTGGTGAACGCGATGATGCCGGGCGCGCTGGACCGGATGACCGGCGCCTTCATCGGCCAGACGGCGGTGCTGGTGGCGATCGGGCTGTTCACGCTGGGCTTCGTGCTGATCCGCCGGCTCTCGAAGATCGACGTGTGAGGGGGCGACGACGGACATGACGGCACTGCTGCTGGCCCTGTTGCTGGGGGTGTCGGTCTTCGGCGTCTTCCACGGCATCCGCCTCTACCGCGCCGAGGTCAAACTGCCGAGCGACCTCGCGCTCGCCCTGGAGGTCGGCGCCACCCGTACGACGGCCGTCGGCTCCGCCGTCGACCGGCTGGGCATCCGCTGGGCACCGCTCGTCCTGCGGCTGATGGGCCCGAACCGGGTCGCCCGCAAGCGCCGCCAGATCGACCTGGCGGGCAATCCTGCGGGCCTGACCATAGACCGATACGCGGCCCGCCGCGCCGTGTACGGGTTCCTGGGCGCGCTCGGCGCCTTCTCGATGCTGATCAACGGCCGGCTCGTACCGGCCCTGCTGATGGTCGCGTTCGGCCTGTTCTGGATCGAGGTCGGCCTGTGGTCGGCGATCCGGGTCCGCCGCGACCACATCGAGCGGACCCTGCCGGACTTCCTGGACGTGCTCGCGGTCGTGGTGAGCGCGGGGCTAGGCTTCCGGCAGGCGCTGGAGCGCGTGGCGGCCAAGTACGACGGCCCCTGGTCGGACGAGATCCGGATCACCCTGCAGCAGATGGACATGGGCGTCAGCCGCCGCCAGGCCTTCGACGAGCTGCGGCGGCGCAACGACTCCGAGCAGGTGGCGCAGTTCGTCACCGCGCTCCTGCAGGGCGAGGAGCTGGGCTCGCCGATCGTCGACACGCTGATCGCGATCGCCGAGGACATGCGCCGTACGGACGCCCAGAACGCCCGTCGCCGGGCGGCCCGGGCGGTCCCGAAGGCCACCTTCGCGGTGACCATGTTCATGCTGCCGGGAACGCTGATCCTGCTGGTCTGCGGCTTCGTGTACGGCGCGGACGTCGACTTCGGCGCGCTGCTCGGGGGCGGGTGAACATGGCGGTCCTCCACATCCCCCTCGCGCGGCGCTCCGTACGCGGGAAGACGGCGGGGGAGCCCTCCCCGGCGCTCGGGACCAACGCCCTGCGGGCGCTCTCCCGCCGGGTCTTCGCCTTCCGGATGGTGATGATCGGCCTGGGCGCGCCGCTGGCCCTGGGGCGCACGGCCGCCGGCGGGCCGACGTACCTCGTGGGCGGCGCGATCCTGCTCACCTTCATGCTCTCGTACGTCCTCTTCCGCGACTGGGAGCGTTTCGGGCCGCTGCTGCTGCGCCACCGGTGGCTGCTGGCCCCGGACCTGGCGTGCTGCGGGCTGCTGCTGGTCACGGCGCGGCCCGAGTCGCCCCTCGGCTTCGCCGTGCTCTGCACACCGCTGCTGGCCGGGCTGGTCTACGGGTGGCGCGGCTCGGCGGTCTACGCGGCCCTGGCGGCGGTGGCCGTGGCCGCCTTGGCGGGCGGGCTGACCCTGCCGGCGCTGTGCCTGCTGGCGGGCGCGGCCGGGGCCTCGCTCCGGGACCTGCTCTTCCGCTTCGGCGCGGCCAGCCAGGCCCTGACGGAGACGCGGGCCCGGCTGGCGGCGGCCGAGGCGGTGCGCGCCGAACGGGACCACCTGGCGCGCGAGATGCACGACTCGGTGGCGAAGACCCTGCACGGCCTGGCCCTGGCTGCGGACGCCCTCGCCCGCACCACGGACCCGGCGGCCCTGCGCCGCCAGGCCTCCTTCCTCTCCGGCGCGGCCCGCGCGGCGGCGGCGGAGTCCCGGGCACTCCTGACCGACCTGCGAGGGGGGACGCGGGCGCCGGGGGTCTCGCTGTCGTCCGAACTCCGCCGGCTGGTCGGCGCGGACGCGGAGTTCCGCACGCGGGGAGTCCTCCCGGTGTTCCCCGCCGCGGTCGCGCACCACGTCCTGTCCATCACCTCGGAGGCCCTGGAGAACGCCCGCCGCCACGCGGGGGCCTCGCACGTGCTGGTCGAGGCGGAGGTGGGCGCCGACGACCTCACCCTGACCGTCGAGGACGACGGCTGCGGCCTCCCGCCGGACGCCCGCCACCGCGGGGACCGCTTCGGCCTCCTCGGCATGACGGAACGAGCGGCGGCGATCGGCGCCCGCCTGCACATCGGACCGAGGCGGTCCGGCCCCGGGACGGTGGTCCGTCTGGACCTCCCGCTCGCGGCACTGACCCCGGAGGGGAGCCCGTGAAGCCGCTCCGCGTCCTGATCGCAGACGACAACCCGGTGGTGCGGGCCGGCCTCGCCGCACTGCTGGCGACGGTGCAGGACATGGAGGTCGCGGCCCAGGCGGCGGACGGCCGCGAAGCCCTCCGCCTGACCCGCCGGCACGCCCCGGACGTGATCCTGCTGGACGTGCGTATGCCGGGCGTCGACGGCATCTCGGCTCTGCCGCACCTCGTACAGCTGGCGCCCGTACTGATGCTGACGTACAGCCGGGAGTCGGAGGTGGTCCGAGAAGCGCTCCTGCTGGGCGCGGGCGGCTATCTGGTGCACGGCGAATTCACACCCGAGGACCTGGTCCGCGCGGTCCGTGACGTCCGCGAGGGCCGCCCCCACTTCACGGTGACGGCGGCGAGCGCACTCCTCGCAGAACTCCGGACCTCTTCGCAACCGCAACGAAGTGTGGCACGCTCTCCAGAGCGACTGCACAACTCGGTTCTCTTCGGCTTGAGTTCGAGGGAGGTGGAGATCATGGATCTGATCGCGTCCGGGATGAGCAACCAGCAGATCGCGACCACCTGCTTCATCAGCGAGAAGACGGTGAAGAACCACATCAACCGGATCTTCGCGAAGCTCCAGAGCACGAGCCGCAGCGAGGCGATAGCGCGCTGGCTGGGAACCGCCCGTCCAGGGGTGAGCGGACATGGGTAGACGGAGTGCGCAGTGGGTCCGTAATTGGGCCCCGGGACCCTTGGTTATCACTGGTGACTCCCCGTACGGTCCGCAAACCAACAGCGTCACCGGCCCGGGAGGAAACCCCCATGTTGCAGAACACCCTGGCGAGGATGCGGCAGCGGTACGGAACGAAGGCCGAACGGGACCGGGGCCAGACGGCCTTCGAATACCTGGGCATCATCCTGGTGGTAGTGGTCATCATCGGCGCGATCGTCGGCACGGGCATCGGCCAGAGCATCACCAACAAGATCAAGGATCAGATCACCGCCATCACAGCGGGCAAGTGACTCGACCTCGACTTGGTGATCGAGGGCAGGCCTTCCCCATCTACATCGTGGTGGTCGCCGGCCTGCTCTTCGCCGCGCTGGCGTTCTTCGCGGTCGGCATGGCCGGTGCGACACGCAGCAATGCCCAGGGCGCGGCGGATGCCGCGGCGCTCGCCGCCGCGCGCGAAGCGAGGGACAACGTATTTCTGGGCCTCGACCTGCTCAGCCTCACGCCCGCTGACTGGGAGAAGATCGTCAACGGCGATCTCCTCAATGGGAAGGGCGCATGCGGGAAGGCCGTCGACTTCGCCACCTTGAACGATGCCGCGGCGGAGTGTGAACCGGCCATGCCCAAGTTCACGGTCAAGGTCACGACCAACGGCACAGTCGGAAACTCGGTCGTGCCGGGTGTCGGCGGCATGAAGGGCAAAGCCACGGCCACGGCCCTGATCGAACCGCGGTGCACTCTGCGGTCGGCCCCCACCCCGGCTCCCACACCCACGACCACACCGGCACCGACACCGAGCCCATCTCCCTCGCCTGGGGCGGGGAGTGTCACCTTCGTGTGCAGTGGGAAGACCCTCACGTTGGATCCGGCGAAACCAGGCCCGTTGTCCCGGCTGACGAGAACGCTCTTCAGCGTGCGACTGGTCGACTGACAGCGAACGAGAGACAAGGAAACGGCGTAGATGAGCATGCGGCACAAGGCGCAGGTGCGCGGGGGAGCGGCCGTTGCGGTTGCGGCGGTCTTGGCCCTCACGTTGGCCGGATGCGGCGGCAGTGACGACAAGCCGTCAGGTGCGCAAAGCTCCTCCGCCCCGAAACCGGCAGGAGGCGCCTCGCAGGAACCGTCAGCCGGGAACCAGAGTTCAGCCCCACCCGCGGTGATCGCGACGGCAGTCGGGGAGGACGGGGTTGTCCTCGAAGTCAATGAGGCCAAGCGCGATGCAGGCGGCTTCCTCACGGTGAGCGGCCAGTTCAAGAACAACGGCGACAAGGACTTCAGCCACACCACGGCATGGCGCGGCAACGAGCTTACGGGCAGCGGAGAGTCGGTTGCGGGGGCCACGCTGGTCGACAAGGCAGGCAAGAAGCGCTATTACGTGCTGCGCGACACCGAAGGAAGGTGTCTGTGCACCACAGGCGTGAACTCGATCGGAGCGGGCAAGTCGATGCCGTTCTTCGTCCAGTTTCCCGCGCCCCCGACGAACACTGCAGAGGTTGAGTTCAACCTCCCCACCTTCGCAACGGCCACCATCAAAATCTCCGGGTGACCCCCATGAATAAACGCCACCGCGTCTCCGCATCCACAGCCGTCGTCGGCCTCGTCATCGCCGGGGCCCACTTCATCGGCGCGGCGAGCGCCCACGCCGACGGGGTCAAGCCCTCCGTGCCCCCCGGCACCGAGCCGTCGGCCTCCGCGCCCGTGCCCATCGACTCGAGCTCGCCCGGTCTGAAGATCCCTCAGGGTGGAACCCTGGCTCCGATCAAGGTTCTGGACATCGCCGAGGTCGTCGAAGATCTCGGGGGTGAGCAGCGGCGGCAGGAGACCAATCAGACCGTCATGATGGCCCTGCAGTCCGAGGTGCTCTTCCCCGAGAACAGCGCCGTCTTCAACGCCCAGGCAGCCGCCCGGATACAGGCCATCGCCAACGAGATCAACACGCAGAAGGCGACCCGCGTCCGGGTCTTCGGGTTCACCGACGACCAGGGCAGCTACGAGCACGGCAAGGAGCTGTCCAAGCAGCGCGCCGACGCCGTTCAGGCCGAGCTCGCCAAGACCGTCACCAGCTCCGGCGTCATCTACGACGTACGCGGCTACAGCGAGGACTACCCCATCGCCGACAACGGCACCGAGGAAGGCCGCAAGAAGAACCGCCGCGTCGAGATCACCTTCCCCCGCAGCGCCCCCGCCGGCGGCAGCTAGTCCCCGTATCGAGGATCGCGGGTCGGACCCCGAAGGGCCCCGCCGGGCTGCGGGCGGCCCGGCACCCGGCGCGTCCGGGGCCCGGCGCGGGGTGAGTTGAGCGCGTTCCGTCTAGCGCGTGCCTGCGCCCGCCCGGGCGAGGAGTGCGGCCGCCGCCTTGCCGGCCCGGCGGGCCGGATCCGGGCCGGGGTCCAGGGCCGCCACCACCGTGGCACCCTCGACCAGGATCAGCAGCTGGTCCGCCAGCCCCTCGTGTCCCGGCCCGGCGGCCTCCGCCAGCAGCTCCCGCAGCTCCGCCTTGTGGCGGCGCACGACGTCCAGCACGGCGGCGGGGCCGGTGCCCAGCTCCCCGTACGCGTTCAGGAACGCGCAGCCCCGGAAGTCCGGCTCCGAGAACCACGCGGCCAGCCACTCGAAGACCGCCCCGACCGGATCGGCGGCCTCCGCCACCGCGCCCCGCAGGTCGGCCGTCCACCGCAGGTCGCGGCGTACGAGGTAGGCCGTGACCAGGGCTTCCTTGGCCGGGAACACCTTGTAGAGCCGCTTGAGCGGCACGCCCGACTCGGTGCGGATGCGGTCCATGCCGACGGCCTGGATGCCCTCGGCGTAGAACAGCGCCTCCGCCGCGTCCAGCAGCCGGGTCCGGGCCTCGTCATCGTCCATGAAGGCAGCGTAGCCCAGGATCGCTTGCGTTGAGAACGCTCGTTCTCTAGGGTCTGAGAACGAACGTTCTCAGACCCTTTACCGCTTTCTCCCCGCCGAGGTGACCGCCATGACCGACACCCCCGTCGTACGCCCGCCCCTGCCTCCCTTCACCGAGGAATCCGCCCGCGCCAAGGTCCAGGCCGCCGAGGACGCCTGGAACAGCCGCGACCCCGAGCGCGTGGCCCTCGCCTACACCGAGAACTCGTTCTGGCGTAACCGCGACCGCTTCCTCAGCGGCCGCGACGAGATCCGGGAGTTCCTCACCGATAAGTGGGAGCGCGAGCTCGACTACCGGCTCCGCAAGGAGCTGTGGGCGTACACCGGCAACCGCATCTCCGTCCGCTTCGAGTACGAGTGGCACGACGCCTCCGGCCAGTGGTGGCGCAGCCACGGCAACGAGCAGTGGGAGTTCGACGGCAACGGGCTGATGCGCCGCCGCGAGGCCAGCATCAACGACATCCCGATCACCGCCGAGGACCGCCGCCTCACCTGACAGGTGTGCCGTCCCGCACCCCGCGGTATGTCTCTGCGCGATCACTCACCCCCCTGTGAGGAGACTCGGCATGACGGGACGGGCTCGCGTGAACGGCGTGGACCTCTACTGTGAGGTCGTGGGCGAGGGCGAACCCCTGGTCCTCGTCCACGGCTCGTGGGTCGACCACGAGACCTGGCGGCGCGTCGTCCCCCGCCTCGCGCAGTCGTTCCGCGTCCTGGTCTACGACCGCCGGGGCCACAGCCGCAGCGAGCGCCCACCGGGTCAGGGCAGCCGGCGCCAGGACGAGGACGACCTCGCGTCGCTCATCGAGATCCTCGGCGCCCCGGCCCACGTGGCCGCGAACTCCTTCGGCGCCTCCACCGCCCTCGGCCTCGCCACCCGCCGCCCCGAGCTGCTGCGCAGCCTGAGCGCGCACGAGCCGCCGCTCATGGGCATCGTCGGAGACGAGGACCGCCAGCTCCGTCCCGTGCTCCGGGCCATGGAGGCCGCCCTCGACGGAGTCCTCGCGGCCCTGCGCGCGGGCGAGGACCGGGCGGGTGCGCAGCGGTTCGTGGACGACGTCGCCGTGGGCCCGGGCGGCTGGGAGTACATGCCCGAGAGGTTCCGCCGGACGATCACCGCCAACGCCCCCACGTTCGCCGACGAACACGGCGACCCGGACTGGGCCCGCCTGGACCTGGCCCGCCTCGACGGCTTCCCCGGCCCCGCGCTGCTGACCTTCGGCAGCGAGAGCCCGCCGTGGTTCCCGGTGATCGTCGGCAAGCTCGCGACCGCCCTCGGCGGCCGGGCCCGGATGCGCACGCTGGTGGGGGACGGCCACGTCCCCCACCTCACCCACCCGGACCGCTACGCCGACGACCTCACGGCATTCATCCGCTCGGCGGCGATGTAGCGGCCGGCCTCATACCGGCCCTCCCTCCCGATGGGCGGATCCGTTCGTCCTCGCCGGGGGCGGCACGGGTCCCCGGCCGAGCGGGTCTCGATCCCGGATCGTGGTGCGGTCATCTCCTGATCGCCCCCAGTTCGGTGAGGGCTTGGGTGACCAGGGCTGCCTGGTGGGTGGTGCCGGGGAGGTTGGGGTGGAGGAACGTACAGGCTTCGCCGGTGGCGGGGACCCTGCGGCAGAGGTTGGATGGTGGGTCGCTCTGGGTGCCGGAGCCGGTGAGGTCGTCCTTGATCCCGTAGATCCACCGCTGGCCCGGGGCCGAGCAGACCCCGTGCCCGGTGCTGGAGGTGTACGTGTCCACGTAGGCGGCGCCGGCGCGTTGGGCCTCGGTGCGCAGCACGGTGTTGACCCGGCGCTCCAGGGCGTCGAGGAAGGGCATGTCCCCCTTGGTGACGGTGCCGAGCTGGCGCCAGGACCCGAAGGAGCAGCCCTTGGCGTCGGCGACGACGGCCGGGTACCCGATGACCGCCACCTTGGCGTGGGGTGCGCGGGTCCGGATGTCCTTGAGGGTGGTCGCGAAGTCCGCTTCCAGAGCGGTGAATCCGGCGTCGAGCCGGCTCTTCCCGGAGCCGCGGGTGTAGTGGGCGGAGCAGGGGCTGCCGGTCCCGAAGGACGCGATTCCCTGCTCGATGCACTTCGTGACGATGTCGACGAACCCGACGGAATTGCCGCCGATCCCGAGCGTGACGAGATCGGTGGCGGCGGTGACCGCCTTGATCTGGGCCGGCCGGGGTGCCCAGCCGGCCTTGGGCGGGACGGACGGTGGCCCGGTGAACTCGGTCTGCTGCTCCAGGACGCCGGCTCTGACCTCGGCCGCGGAACACGTGACGTCGGTGAGGCGGACGTTGAGACGGCGGGCGGCCTGCTGCGGATAGCTGAGGGTGGAACGGCCGCAGCCGTCATCCACGGCCCAGGGCCGTACGAAGGCGCCGGCGCTGTAAGAGTCGCCGAGGGCCGTGTAGTCGAGGGGCGCCGGGGGTGGGGCGGCCGCGGCCGGGGCGCCGGTCAGGATCGTGAGGGCGAGGGCGGATACGAGGGCGTACGTGGCGCGGGACGACATGGTGGTGTCCTTGGGTCGGGGCGCCCCACCGGCCGATCCGGGCGACGCGCTTAACTCAAGGTAGTCGACATGATTACTGAGAGTAGCGGCCGGGCGCTCAAACCCCCGGATCGGGTGAACGGCGGGACAGGGAGGCGCCCCGGTGGCATTCGGGTGTCGCCATGAGGGCTTCGGCCGCGGGCCGCCCGCGCCTCCCCGGTGATGGGGTGTCGGCCGAATGTGCCGTTAGCCCCAGGGGGACCACGCGGAAGTCCGCTCGCTCGCTGCCGTCTGTGTCCTCGCGCCGACTGCTTGGCGGGGTGGCCGGGTGTCGCGGAGGCCGGGCCGGACCTGGCATCGAAGGCCGGGAACAGTCATCCTCCGGCCCGTCGGTGCCCCGGGGTCCGGCTGCGCCGATCAGGCCGGCTGGTGGGCCGTCACATGACGCTCATCGGCCCACGGCCCCACGGCCCCACGGCCCCACGGCCTCAAGGCCCCACGGCTCACGGGCCTGCCCACGGCTCACGGTCCACGGCCCCACGGCTCACGGCCCGTCCGCCCCCGCTTCACGACGCTTGGTGCGCCTGGGTGATGAGGTCCGTCGCGACCTCCAGTGCCGCCTGGCGGGTTTCCTCCGGGTCGCCCTCCACGTGCTGGAGGAACATCATCCCCGCGTGCAGGGTGAACAACGCGCTCACGCACCGCACCTGGTCCGCCAGCGGTCCGTCCTCCGTGCGCAACAGCTCCACCAGCGTGAACAGCCGGCGCTTCACCGTCTCCCCGATGCTCAGTTCACGCATCGTCGCCTGGTTCTCCTGCATGAAGCGGTAGAGCGGAGCGCCCGCCGCCATCGCCTCGCTGTAGCGGCGCAGCACCTCGCGCTTCATCTCCAGCGTCCGGGGCTGCCGCTCCGCCCAGTCGATCAGTTCGTCGATCGGCCTGGTCAGGTCCTCGAAGACGCTGATGATGATGTCTTCCTTGGTCTTGAAGTGGTAGTACAGCGCCGCCTTCGTGACCTCCAGCCGCTCCGCGATCTCGCGCAGCGACGTCTTCTCGTACCCCTGCTCGGCGAAGAGCTCCAGCGCGACGTCCTGGATGCGCTGGCGAGTGTTGCCGCGGCGCGCCTGCGGACTGCTGCTGGACATGGTTCTCCTCAAACTACTTACTTACTTGACGACCGGCTAGTGACGGGTCTACTTTCCCCAGTGTAGTGAACTAGCCGGGCGGCAAGTAAGGGCCTGGAGCGCATGGGTAAACGGGGAGTGACATGGCTGAAAACATAAAAGCGGCGGAGATCTCCGAGGAGGTGAAGCCGCGCAGCGTCCGTGTCGTCCTCATGGCTCTCATGATCGCAATGCTTCTGGCCATGCTCGACAACATGATCATCGGTACCGCGATGCCGACGATCGTCGGCGAGCTCGGCGGTCTGGAGCACCTCTCCTGGGTGGTCACCGCGTACACCCTCGCCACCGCCGCCTCGACTCCCATCTGGGGGAAGATCGGCGACATGTACGGGCGGAAGGGCTCCTTCCTCACCTCCATCGTGATCTTCCTGATCGGCTCCGCGCTCAGCGGCATGGCCCAGGACATGGCCCAGCTGATCGGCTTCCGCGCCGTCCAGGGCCTCGGCGCCGGCGGTCTGATGGTCGGCGTCATGGCGATCATCGGCGACCTGATCCCGCCCCGTGAACGCGGCAAGTACCAGGGCATGATGGCCGGCGTGATGGCCCTCGCCATGATCGGCGGACCGCTGGTCGGCGGCACCATCACCGACCACCTCGGCTGGCGCTGGTCCTTCTACATCAACCTGCCGCTGGGCGCCGTCGCGCTCGCCATGGTCACCGCCGTCCTGCACCTGCCGAAGAAGACCGGTGGGCAGCGGCCGAAGATCGACTACCTGGGCGCGGCCCTCCTGACCGTCGCCATCACCTCCACCGTGCTCGTCACGACCTGGGGCGGCACCGAGTACGCCTGGGGTTCCGGCCAGATCATCGGCCTGATCGTCGTCGGCGTCGTCTCCATCGCCGCCTTCCTTTTCGCCGAGACCAGGGCCGCCGAGCCCGTCATGCCGCTGCACATCTTCCGCAGCCGCAACTTCACGCTCATGTCGGTCATCGGCTTCCTCGTCGGCTTCGCGATGTTCGGCGGCGTGCTCTACCTCCCGCTCTTCCAGCAGTCGGTCCAGGGCGCCTCCGCCACCAACTCCGGTCTGCTGCTCCTGCCGATGCTGCTCTCGATGATGGTCGTCTCGCTGATCGCGGGCCGCGTCACCACGAGCAGCGGCAAGTACAAGATCTTCCCGATCGTGGGCGGCGCGCTCATGGTCGTGGGGCTCTTCCTGCTCGCCCAGATGGACACCGACACCACCCGCCTGATGTCCGGCGTCTACATGGCCGTCCTCGGCGCCGGCCTCGGCTTCCTGATGCAGATCACCATGCTGGTCGCCCAGAACAGCGTGGACATGAAGGACATGGGCGTCGCGTCCTCCTCGGCCACCCTCTTCCGTACGCTCGGCGGCTCGTTCGGCGTGGCCCTGATGGGCTCGCTGTTCACCAGTCAGGTCACCCAGACCATGACCGACCGCCTCGGCCCGGGTGCCGCCCACGCCGCGGGCTCCGCCCAGCTCGACGCGGCCAGCCTGGCCAAGCTGGAGCCGGCGATCCGCGACGCCTACCAGCACGCGGTGGCCGCCGGTACGCACTCGGCGTTCCTCCTCGGTGCGGGTGTCGCCGTACTGGGCTTCGTGGCGGCCTGGTTCGTCAAGGAGGTCCCGCTGCGGGGCGCGGGTCCGGCCAAGGGCGACGACGCCGGCGAGGGCACCGCGGCGCAGGCTCCGGCGGAGTCCCTCGCCCACTGACGCTCCGGAACCACCCGGTTCACGCGCACCGGCCCGACCCGGCCCCGGCGGATTCTTCCGCCGGGGCCGGGTCTTTTTCATGGGGTGACGCCGTGACCCCTGGGGTAGATGAGTCCCCGTGATGCGGGGGAGGTTGATCTGGTTCCGTCCTGTTTCAGGTGGGGCCCAAATACGGACGATCAAGGACCAAGGTCCTATTAGCCGGATTTTATGGGGGAATCGGCGGGAACCCGTCCCGTTCGAGGGTCGTCCTGGAAGGCAGAGCGCACACGGAAACGGACGCGGAGGGGACGGTTCATGGGCTTCATGGCGCGCGCGGACAGGAAGGGCATCCGGGCCGGGGCGGTCGTCGTGGCGGCGGCCGTCGCGGTGGCCGGGACGGTGTGGGGAGCGGCGACCCTCGTCGGGCCGGGGCACGGGGCGGTACAGCGGCCCGCGCACGAGAACGTGGCGCGCCGGACCACCGGCCCCGCCACCCCCGGCGACGGCGCGAAGGACGGCGGTGCCCAAGGCGCGGGCGGAGCGCCGCGGTCGCGCATACCCGACGGCATAGCCCACGCCTCCGAGGGCGGAGGCGACGCCGTCAACATCACCATCGACGACGGCCCGGACCCCCAGTGGACCCCCCGGGTCCTCGCCGTACTGAAGAAGCACGACGTGAAGGCGACCTTCTGCATGATCGGACCGCAGGCCAAGGCCCACCCCGACCTCGTCAAGCGCGTCGTCGCGGCCGGCCACCGGCTCTGCGACCACACCATGGACCACGACACGGCCATGGACAAGAAGCCCGTCGCCTACCAGGAGCGGCAGATCCTGGACGCGAAGAAGATGATCGAGGACGCGGCGGGCGGCGGCGCCGACGTGGAGTACTACCGCGCCCCCGGTGGCGCGTTCACCCCCGACAGCCGCCGCATCGCCGCCGCGAACGGCATGCGCCCGCTCGGGTGGAACGTCGACACCAGGGACTTCGGGAAGCCCGGCGTCGCCGCCATCGTCAGCGCGTTCAAGAGCGAGATCGGCAACGGCCCGACCGTCCTCTTTCACGACGGCGGCGGCAACCGCGCGCAGACCGTCGAGGCCCTCGACCAGGCGCTGGCCTGGCTGGAGGGTCAGGGCCGCCCCACCGGATTCCCCGTCCGCACGGCCCCGGACGGCTCCTGACACGCCGTCCGGCGGCGAACGGGTGAAGGTCGTCGCCCCGGCGCCGTCCGGGGTGTTGCCTGGTCGCGCACAGAGCCGGCGCGGCCGGCGCGCGGCCCGTACGGAGCCCGCGCGCGCCCCGCGTACGGAAAGTCCCGTACGGGAGCTCCCGTACGACCGCCCAGGAGGCCCCCGTGATCCCACCGGACCAGCTGACCGACCCCACCGTCCGCGCCTTCGTCAACGCCGTCAACGCGGGTGACCGGAGCGCCTTCCAGGCCGTCCTCACCCCGGACGCCACGATGTCCGACGACGGCTCGGACCGCGACATCGCCCAGTGGGCCGACAAGGAGATCTTCTCCTCGGGCGGGCACATGGACGTCGAGAAGGAGTCCGACGGCGGCCTCGCGCTCATCGTCGACTACCGCAACGACACGTGGGGCGAGATGCGCACCGCCTGGCGGTTCGTCACCGACGGCGGCCGCGTCAGCCGCTTCGAGACGGGCCAGGCCTGAGCCTCCGCTGCTGCCCGCAGTACGGGCGCCCGCGGTACCGGTGCCCGTAGTACCGCAGCCCGCAGTACCGCCGCCCCGGGGTCCGTTCCCCGGGGCGGCCCCGGCTTCCGCGGGGCAGGCCGCCGTCCGGGCGACCACGGGACGTCCCGTCGCCCGGATCCCGTACGGGTGAAAGCGCGCCCGGCCTCGTTCCAGCCCGCCTCGGGCCCCCGTTGGACCGGTCATGAAGCGCACCCGTACCGCCGTTCTCGCCCTCGCCACCGCCGCTGCGGCCCTCGCCCCGGCCCTCGGCCAGGCCGCCGCCACCGCAGCGGACGGCACGTACCTCCAGGACCCGGCCGGCGGCGAGAAGACGATGAAGTCGCAGTGGACCAAGGACGAGATGCACAAGGTGGAAGGGCAGTTCCGCTTCTACCCCGGAGTGCAGTACAAGACGGTCACCCGCCCCGGCCCCTCGGGCGCCCCCGACTACGAGCGCCATGTTGCCGATCCCAAGACCCTCGCGTGGCAGCCGTCGTTCGACTTCGGCTGGGCGGTGTCGGACTCGACGCTGGTGAAGAAGGCCGTGACCACGAAGGACGGCAAGCACCCGATCGTCGTGCACGCCGTGCTGCGGCGCTCGTCGGACCACGCCAAGGCGGTCGAGGTGCACCAGGAGCTGGCGAACCGGCCGGCGACGGGGCGCGCGAAGGTCCCGGGCGGCAAGCGGATCGCCTGCGACACGGGCGAGTACACGGTGGAGTGGTCGGTCACGCGCTCGGGCTACGGGACGCTCACGGGAACGCTGCGCTGGGATTCCAGCTGTGAGCAGTACCGGACGGCGTTCTCGACGGAGAACGGCAAGGTCTGACCCGGAGGCGGGGGAGGGGACGAAGAGGGAGAGGGCCGGCCGCCCCGCGCACCTTGTGGGTGGTCGGCGGCGACTGGTCCCAGGCCTTGGATCAAGAGCCGTGGCAGCCATTCTGCCGCACGGGGTGGGGTGCGACAGGGTCGAAAGTCCCGTGTCGGACGGGATGTTCGGCGTTTTCAGCGGTCAAGTACCGCTGCGGGCAGCGCTCCTTCGGTCACTGCCTCTTCCTGGTCTCCTCGTTCGCCTTGGCCGCGATCTCCTCCAGCACGGCCTTCGCGTCGCCGTTCGGCTCCACGGCGCGGCCGATGTTGCGCTTGATGGTGTCGCTGACCGTCACCCACGACGGGTCGTTCACCGGGTACAACTGCGCACCGCGCAGGGCGGTCAGGAAGAACTGGTCATTGCTGTCGAGGCCGGCGCCCGACGGGTTGCGGGAGGCCGAGACGGTCGACGGCAGCAGGTGGTAGCGGCCGGCGAAGTCCGACAGGTTCTTGTCCTGGTAGACGAAGTCCAGGAACTTGCCGATCTCCACGCGCTTGCCGTGCTCCTTGAACGCCATCATCCAGTCGGCGACGCCCACGGCCGGCGGGTTCTCCCCGGCGCCGAGGTCGTCCGCGACCGGCATGGGTGCGGTGCGGACGTCGATGCCCTTGGCGCGCGCCTCGTGCAGGAGCTGCGGGTAGCCGTTCAGCATGCCGACCTCGCCGCGGGTGAAGGCGGCGAAGGCGTCGGCGCGGTTGAGCCGGGACGGCGGGACGGGCCCGGTCAGGCCGGGGCCGACCAGGTTGTCCTTGAGCCAGCGGAAGGTCGAGATGTTCTGGTCGGAGGCCAGGTTGTAGTTGCCGCTGCTGTCGGCGTAGCCGCCGCCGTTGCTGAGCTCCCAGATCATCGCCTCCGCGTGCGCCTCCTCCGGTCCCAGGGGGAGGGCGTACGGGTACTTCACGCCCTTGTCCTTGAGCGCCTTGGCGGCGGACTTCAGGTCGGACCAGGTCTTCGGCTCGCTGACGCCGACCTGCTTGAACAGGCCCTGGTTGTAGAAGAGCAGCCGGCTGCTGGCCACCCACGGCAGGCCGTAGAGGGTGTTGCCGACGGAGCCGGCCTCGGCCAGCGGCTGGAGGAAGTTCGCCTCGGCGGTGACCGAGAGGAGTTCGTCGGCGGAATAGAGCTTGTCCTGCGCCGCGAAGTCCGAGTACGAGCCCATGAGGGCCATGTCCGGAGCATTGCCGGACTTGACCATACGGGAGACCTCGCGGTCGATGTCGGCCCAGGGCATGAGCTGGACCTCGACCTTGATGCCGGGGTTGGCCTTGGTGAAATCCGCCGTCACCTTGTCCCAGAAGGCCTTGGAACTGGTCGCCTCGTTGTCCCCGTATTCCGCGGCGACGAGGCGGATCGTGCCGCTGTCACCTGCACGGTTGCCTGAATCGCCGCATCCGGAAAGCGGGAGCAGCAGACCGAGTACCACCGCGGTCGCACTCGGGCCGAAGATTCTTCGTTGCACGGGTGTATTCCCCTGAATTTCTTTTGAGTCCCGTTACTGCTTATGAGTTGCTCCGGGCTGGGGTGTCCGTCCGTGGCCCGTTGGCCGGAATTCTCCCCTGCGTGGGGGCGGTTGATTCCATTGGGTCGGAACTTGTGGTCAATGCTCCAAGTGCGGCTTTTCCTGCTGGTGTTTTCCGATATGTGATCAACAAATCGGACGCGCGTAGACATGCCGAATGGCCCGATTCCGGCCCATTGGGGCCGCGGAACGGGTCGGGGGTCCGGATCAGGTCAGGGCGGCGGAGCCGCGGGTCTTCAGTCGGCGAACTCGCCGGCGTACGGGTCGGGCTCGCCCGTCTCGGGGTTGCGGCCCTCCTGCCAGCGCCGCTGGGCCTTGCGCCAGTGCACGAAGCTGAGGTGCCCGCCGTCCCAGAAGGTGATGCTGACCGGGCTCACGTCGAACTCGTCGGAGCAGAGCCGGTACAGGAACTCCGCCATGCCGTACGGGTACACGGCGAAGGCGTCGGCGGTGTGCCGGCCGACGACCAGGACCGGCCAGCGCTCCGGATCGGGGTCGGTGGTGAGCCAGCAGAGGATGTCGGAGCCGCCGGTGACGCCCCACGCGATGATCGACTCGGGGTCGACGCCGAAGGCGGCCCGGCCGCCCTCCGCCTCCCAGAGCTGGCGGGCGTTGGCGGTCTCCTCGGCCATCTCGGCCGGGGCCCACTGGAGCCCGGGCTTGGGGAGGGGCAGGAGGATGCTCGCCTCGCCGTTGATGGAGCCCGCGCCGAAGCGGCCCATGAAGGCGATGAAATCCGCCGGGAACCGGGTGCGCCAGGTGGCTTCGACAGCCGGCCAGTCGATGTCCTCGTCGGCGCCGTGCGTCGCCGGCATGATCTGCTCCAGCGCCTTGATCCGCGCGTTCTCCGTCATGCCGCTCCCCTGAGACCCCAGCTCAACCGCCCCAACCTACCGCCGTCCCCGCGCCGCGCCTAGCGAGGGCCGAGACGGGGCGGACCGCCGCCCTCGACGGAGAGCAGGGAGCCGACCCGCAGACCCCACGCGGCCATGGCGCCGGCCTCGGCCTCCAGGACGTGCCGGGAGCGGAGCCGGGGGAGGCCGAGGCGGTTCGGCGCCATCGTGGTCAGGGCGATGACGCGCAGGCGGCGGTCGAGGTACGCCACGTCGATGGCGAACCGCATCCGGAACGTGTGCACGCTCCCGGCCGGGGTCAGGAGCAGGGCGGCGCCGGGGATGCCGTCGCGGCCCAGGAGCCCGCGGGTGCGGGCGCGGTAGGAGGCCGCGATCTCCAGGGGCACCGCCGGCAGGTCCGGCCCGAGCCGGAGAAGGCCGTTGCTGGTGGTCATGGCGGCAGGGTAGGGGTGGTTGGGCCCCCGGGCCCATGCGGGTGCCGGTGTCCGCGCCTACGGTCGGCGGATGGTCCTGCTCGTGATCACCGCCGCCGCGGTCGCCTACGGCGTCGCCGCGGGGCTGCTGCTGCCGCGGGCGGCGTACCGCCTGTCCGTCGAACCGGACGCCGCATGGCACGACCGCTGCCCCGAGGGCCACCCCATCCCCGGCTGGCTGGGCCCGTCCCACTGCCGGGGAGGCGGGGCCCTGTCCGCCCGCCACCGCTACGGGGCCGGCCCCGCGTGGACCGCCGGCGTCGCCGGTGTGGTGTGCGGGGTGCTGGGGGGAGCCGTCGGCGGGCGGCCCGAGGCCGCGGTGTTCGTCGCCGTGGCGCCCGTACTGCTCCTGCTCGGGATCGTGGATCTGGCCGTGCAGCGGCTGCCCGACGTGCTGACCCTGCCCCTCGCGGCCGGTCTCGCCCTCGGGCTCGGCGGCGCGGCCCTCGTGCCCGGCGCCGGGGGGTCCTGGACGGGGGCGCTGATCGGCGGGGGCGCGCTCGCGGGGGCGTACCTCCTGCTCTTCCTCCTCAACCCCGCCGGCCTGGGCTTCGGAGACGTCAAGCTGGCGCTCGCGCTCGGGGTCCCTCTTGGGTGGTACGGCTGGGGGGTATGGGCCCTCGGGGCCTTCCTCGGCTTCCTCTACGGCGCCCTGTACGGCCTCGCCCTTGTGCTGCGGGGCTCCGGAGGCCGCCGGACGGCCTTCCCGTTCGGCCCCTTCATGACCGCCGGTGCCCTCACCGCAGTGCTGCTGGGCGGTTTCGGAGCGTAATCATCTTGCGCCAATGCACGCATCAGGCTTTACGAAGGGTTATGGTGGAACCCCCCCCTCGGGCCGGTCCGTATCCCCCCCACGGACCGGCCCGTTTTTTGTTTCCACCACCCCACGCCCAAAAGCGCAGGTCAGCCGCGCTGGGCCCAGATGTTGGTGCCGGGGGTGGACACCGCGAAGGAGTCGATCTCCTTCAGCTCCTGCTCCGACAGCGGCGCGCCGCCCAGAGCGGCGACGTTCTGCTCCAGCTGGGACACGCTCGAAGCACCGATCAGGGCCGAGGTCATCCGCTCGTCCCGGAGCACCCAGTTCAGCGCCAGCTGCGCCAGCGACTGCCCGCGGCGCGCCGCGATCTCGTTCAGGCCGACGAGGCGGCGGACCACGTCCTGCGACAGCAGGTCCGGGTTCAGGGACTTGCCCGCGGCCGCCCGGGAGTCCTCCGGGATGCCCTTCAGGTACTTGCCGGTCAGCAGCCCCTGCGCGAGCGGCGCGAAGGAGATGCAGCCCATGCCGGCCTCCTCCAGGGTGTCCAGCAGTCCGTCCTCCTCCGTCCAGCGGTTGATCATGGAGTAGGAGGGCTGGTGGATGAGCGGGCGGATGCCCATCTCGCGCAGGATCCTCGCCGCCTCGGCCGTCTGCTCGGCCGTGTACGAGGAGACGCCCACGTACAGCGCCTTGCCCTGCTGCACCGCGGACGCGAGCGCGCCCATGGTCTCCTCGAGCGGGGTCTCCGGGTCGAAGCGGTGGGAGTAGAAGATGTCGACGTAGTCCACGCCCATCCGCTTCAGCGAGGCGTCGAGCGAGCTGAGCAGGTACTTGCGGCTGCCCCACTCGCCGTACGGCCCCTCGTGCATGAAGTAGCCGGCCTTGGTGGAGAGGATCAGCTGGTCGCGGTAGGAGGCGAAGTCCTGCGCGAAGATCTTCCCGAAGTTGAGCTCGGCCGAGCCGGGGGGCGGGCCGTAGTTGTTCGCGAGGTCGAAGTGGGTGACCCCGAGGTCGAAGGCGCGGCGGAGGATCGCCCGCTGGGACTCCAGGGACTTGTCGTCGCCGAAGTTGTGCCAGAGGCCGAGGGAGATGGCGGGGAGCTTGAGGCCGCTGTGGCCGGTGCGCCGGTACTCCATGGAGTCGTAGCGCGAGGGCTCTGCCCGATAGGGATTGTTATCAGTCACGTTGTCCTCCCTATCACGGACTTGTGACAGACCGAGTTGGGTACCCGATCCCGCCGCGCAGTAATGTGGCCGCCTCGGGGGAAGGACCGCATTCCGCACGGGGGCATTGCACGGAGGGGCTGGAAGATCGTGAAGCTGCGCGACCTGGTGTACAGGCTCTACGCACGCCGGGTGGAAGGCCGCCTCGACCATGACGCGTCGCCCAAGCACATCGGCGTGATCCTGGACGGGAACAGGCGCTGGGCGAAGGCGTCCGGAGGCACGACGGAGCAGGGCCACCAGGCGGGGGCCGACAAGATCTCCGAGATGCTGGGCTGGTGCACCGAGACGGACGTCGAGGTCGTCACCCTGTGGATGCTGTCCACGGACAATCTGGACCGTCCGGAGGTCGAGCTCCGCCCGCTCCTCAACATCATCGAGAACACCGTCCGGGGCCTAGCCGCGGACGGCCGCTGGCGCGTCCACCACGTGGGCAACCTCGACATCCTGCCCGCGCAGACCCAGTCCGTGCTCAAGGAGGCCGAGCAGGCCACCCACGACGTGGACGGGATACTGGTCAACGTCGCCGTCGGCTACGGCGGCCGCCAGGAGATCGCCGACGCAGTCCGCTCACTGCTGCTGGAGCACGCGGAGAAGGGCACCTCCTTCGAGGAGCTCGCCGAGATCCTCGACATCGACCACATCGCCGAGCACCTCTACACGCGCGGCCAGCCCGACCCGGACCTCGTGATCCGCACCAGCGGCGAGCAGCGGCTGTCCGGATTCATGCTCTGGCAGAGCGCGCATTCCGAGTACTACTTCTGCGAGGTGTTCTGGCCGGCCTTCCGCAAGGTCGACTTCCTCCGGGCCCTGCGCGATTACGCCGCCCGCCACCGGCGCTACGGAGCCTGACGCCCGGGCGGACTGACGCCCCCTCCTGCGAGGCCTTCACCTGGGAGTACCTCCCAGCGGTAGCCGGGGGAGGATTCACCGAGCGTCCGTCATATGCCATGGCATGGCCGGGCCTGATCGGGGAATATCCCTTTCAGGTCGATGCCCGATCCACGGGTGTCGAGTCTCAGCGGGCGACATGGGGTCGTCCGCCCGGGAGGCCCTTTGCACCAGGACGCACGTGCGGTTCGCACGGACGGAGTGGGAGGGCCGGAAATCGGCCCCGCAGGGGTGCCGATGACCGGTCCGGTCTTCATGGCCCGACCTCTTCCGAGGGGGTACGTCCTTCCGTGGTGACCAGCACAAAGCGCCGCCTGCCCGACAGGCGGACCTACGTCCTCGACACCAGCGTCCTGCTGGCAGACCCCAACGCGATCACGCGCTTCGACGAGCACGAGGTCGTGCTCCCGATCGTGGTGATCACCGAGCTGGAGGCAAAGAGGCACCATCCCGAACTCGGCTACTTCGCCCGTCAGGCCCTGCGCCTGCTCGACGACTTCCGGGTTCGCTACGGTCGCCTCGACGCCCCCATCCCGTTGGGCGATCTCGGCGGCACCCTCCGTGTCGAGCTCAACCACTCCGACCCCGGTGTCCTGCCGGCCGGCTTCCGACTGGGGGACAACGACTCGCGGATCCTCGCGGTCGCCCGCAATCTCCAGGCCGAGGGCTACGACGTCACGGTCGTCTCGAAGGATCTCCCGCTGCGCATCAAGGCCTCCTCCGTGGGCCTGCTCGCCGAGGAGTACCGGGCGGAGCTCGCGATCACCGATGCCGGCTGGACCGGCATGAGCGAGCTCGCGCTGTCCGGGGAGCAGGTCGACCTGCTCTACTCCGAGGAGCGGCTGTACGTACCGGAGGCGGCCGAACTGCCCGTCCACACCGGACTGGTCCTCCAGTCCGAACGCGGCAAGGCCCTGGGCCGGGTCACGGCGGACGGCAACGTGAGGCTCGTACGGGGCGACCGCGAGGCCTTCGGACTGCACGGCCGCAGCGCCGAGCAGCGCATCGCCCTGGACCTCCTGCTCGACCCGGAGATCGGCATCATCTCCATGGGCGGGCGGGCCGGCACCGGAAAGTCGGCGCTGGCGCTGTGCGCGGGCCTGGAGGCGGTGCTGGAGCGCAGGCAGCACCAGAAGGTGATGGTCTTCCGGCCGCTGTACGCGGTGGGCGGCCAGGACCTCGGCTACCTGCCCGGGGACGCCTCCGAGAAGATGAGCCCCTGGGCGCAGGCGGTCTTCGACACCCTCTCGGCGGTGGCCGGGCGCGAGGTCATCGAGGAGGTGCTGAACCGGGGGATGCTGGAGGTCCTGCCGCTCACGCACATCCGCGGGCGCTCGCTGCACGACGCCTTCGTGATCGTGGACGAGGCGCAGTCGCTGGAGCGCAATGTCCTGCTGACCGTTCTGTCCCGGATCGGTGCGAATTCGCGGGTCGTCCTGACCCACGACGTCGCCCAGCGGGACAATCTGCGGGTCGGCCGGTACGACGGAGTGGTCGCCGTCGTTGAGAAGCTGAAGGGGCATCCGCTCTTCGCGCACGTCACGCTCAACCGCTCCGAGCGCTCGCCGATCGCCGCGCTGGTGACCGAGATGCTCGAATCGCTGTAGGTGCGATGAGGGGCAAAACCCCCATAGCGGGAAAGTGAGTTGGCGCCGCCCGGCAAAGGCCCGAGAGCCTAGCCGGGCGGCGTCGCGCTGCACAGCCCTTTGAGGAAACCAACGGCAACATGCCAGGTGTGACCTTTCACACGCATTGGAGAATTGCCTTGCGGCGTCGGGGTCCGGCAGAGTCTGTTTTCCGTCAGGCCCCGCATACGGCACTCCTGTATCTCCCGTTGTCCCTAAGGGAGGTACGCGCAGCACCACAACTCCAGAGCCGTTCGCCGTATGCCGCCCGAGTCATCACGCGGCAGCCCCCGCAAGGGAGTTGCCCACGGGCCCGCGCTTCCAGTGATCACAGCACCACGGAGGCCAGTGTCGAGGGGCACTATTGCGCCCGCCCGGTCACTGCGGACGCTGCTGGAAGGACACCGTGTGAGCCGGATCTCGGTCCGGGGATTCGCAGTGGCTTCGGCCACCGCGGTCACCACCGTTGGCGCAGTCGTGGGCGTTGCCACTGGCGACCCCGCCTCGAACGACCTCGAGACCACCGCGTCCGGGGCGACCCTCCTGGCCGACATCCCGGTCGGCGAGCAGGCGCAGGTCCAGAACGCGTCCCTGACGCAGCAGGCCGACGCCATCGCCCAGGGCGCCGACACCGACGCCAAGCGTGTCGCCGAGGAAGCCGCTCGCATCCAGGCCGCCGAGGACGCCAAGTCCAAGAAGGCCGAGGCGCAGAAGGCAGCCGACGAGAAGGCGAAGAAGGACCGCGAGGAGAAGGAGCAGATCGCCTCCCGCTCCGCGGCCCGCAGCGCCGGTGACTTCGCCGTCCAGAGCTCCTACACGGTCGCCCAGGTCAAGGACATCGCCCGGCAGATCGTCCCGGCCGGTCAGTTCCAGTGCTTCTCGAACATCATCAACGAGGAGTCCACCTGGAACTACAAGGCCGTGAACTCGTCCTCGGGCGCGTACGGTCTGGTCCAGGCGCTCCCGGGTTCGAAGATGTCCTCGGTCGCCGACGACTGGCGGACCAACCCGGCCACCCAGATCCAGTGGGGCCTCAACTACATGAACGAGCGGTACCACAGCCCGTGCGCGGCCTGGAGCTTCCACCAGGCCAACGGCTGGTACTAGAGCCCGCCTCCGCTCAACCTCGAAGAGCCCCGCACCGTCCTACGGTGCGGGGCTTCTCGCGTTGTACGGTCTTTCGAGGTGTGTCCACGGGCGGGGGAAGGGAAAGACATGGCGAAGAGGGCAGGCTGGCTGGGCCGGCTCGGGAACAGGCTGAGCCGCGTGGAGGCGCGGCTGCAGGCGCGGCGTGCCGAGGTCGAGGCGGAGAGCATCGGCGCGGCAGCGGTCCCGGTCGGCACTTCCGGCGCCGCCCCTTCGGGCGTGGGTACGAGCGCGGGCGCGGGCGTCGGCGCGGTGACCCCGGCGGCCCCGGCCCCCGCTCCCGAGACGTCGGCCGGGCACCCCGGCCACACCCCGCACCCGGCCGCCCTGCACGGCCGCCCCGACCCGGTGAGCGTCGTCCCGTGGGGCATGCGGGTCGCCGCCGAGGTCAGCTGGCGGCTCCTGCTGCTCGCGGGGATGCTCTGGGTCGTCATGAAGGTGATCAGCGAAGTCCGCCTGGTCGTCCTCGCCTTCGCCGCGGCCCTGCTCGTCACCGCCCTGCTCCAGCCCTTCGTGGTCCGGCTGCGCCGCCTCGGCCTGCCGCGCGGGCTCGCCACCGCCGTCACCGCGATCCTCGGGTTCGTGGTCATCGGGCTGGTCGGCTGGTTCGTGGTCTGGCAGGTCATGGAGAACCTCGACGACCTCTCCGCCCGGGTCCGGGACGGCATCAACGAGCTCAAACTCTGGGCACTGGACAGTCCGTTCCACGTGACCGAGAAGCAGATCAACGACATCGCGAAGAACCTCAGCGAGACCATCGGCACCAACACCGAGCAGATCACCTCCGCCGGCCTCCAGGGCGTGACGGTCCTCGTCGAGGTGCTCACGGGCATCCTGCTCGCGATGTTCTCGACGTTGTTCCTGCTCTACGACGGCAAGCGGATCTGGACCTGGGTGCAGGGCCTGGTCCCGGCCGCCGCCCGCCCCGGCGTCGCGGGCGCCGGTCCGCGCGCCTGGCGCACGCTGACGGCGTACGTGCGCGGCACGGTGCTCGTCGCGCTGATCGACGCCATCTTCATCGGCCTCGGCATCTACTTCCTCAAGGTGCCGATGGCGGTGCCGCTGGCCGTCTTCATCTTCCTGTTCGCGTTCATCCCGCTCGTCGGCGCGGTGGTCTCCGGCGCCCTCGCGGTGGTGGTCGCCCTGGTGACCCAGGGGCCGTGGACCGCGCTGATGGTGCTGGCCGTCGTACTGGCCGTGCAGCAGATCGAGGGGCACGTGCTGCAGCCCTTCATCCTGGGCCGGGCGGTACGGGTGCACCCGCTCGCGGTGGTGCTGTCGGTGGCCGCGGGCGGCATGGTCGCGGGCATCGGCGGAGCGGTGGTCGCGGTCCCGCTGGTCGCCGTCACCAACACGGTGGTCGTCTACCTCAGGGCCTACTCCCGGGAACAGCTCCTGCACGGCGCCGCCGCCATCGGCCCGGGTCCGCACGGCTCGACCGCGTTCGAGCAGGCAGCCCGGGAGGCCGGAAGTGATCGGCGAGCCTGAGCTCGAGGGGGAGTGGGACACCCACCGGACGCCGACGGCCGCCGAGGAGCCCGGGTTCCCGCGCGAGCGCGTAGGGGGGCCCCGCAGGGCCTGGCTGTGGGCGCTCGGCGGGGCGGTTGTGGCCTCGGCCGTCTGGGCGGGCTTCCTGGTGGCGCAGGATCGTTTCAGCTCCGACGGGCCGCGGATCGCGTACCGGCACGTCGAGGACCTCTGCGAGGGCCGGCCCATGGCCGCGCTCGCCAAGACCGAGGTGAAGCCCGGCAGCGGTCTCCCGGGGCACGGGGAACATCCCGCGCTGGACTGGTCGTACTGCACCTACCACGGGGAGTACACCGAGAAGGAAGCCGTCTACTACCAGGTGCAGGTGCTGGTCGAGCTGCACAAGAAGACGGATCCCCGGGCCGAGTTCGGCACGGGAGCCGGGACCGGCCGGGACCTCTTCGCGGGCGTCGACGGTCCGGCGGAGCAGGTGTCCGGACTCCCCGGCCGGGCGGAGTTCCATTCGATGGCCGGCGGCGGCCGACACCGGCTCCAGGTGCTCGACGGCGGTGCGGTGTTCACGCTCCACGTCCAGTGGTTCGGGCCGGGCGCGGGCTCCGAGCCGGACACGGACGCGATCAAGGCGGCGATGGTCGAGGACATGCGCGCCCTGATGGCGAGCCTGCGCAAGTGAACGGCAGGGCCCCCGCGGCCGGGAACGGCTGCGGGGGCCCTGGAGTCCGTGCGGTCGTCCGCACGAAGGGGTACTACTCGGCGGCGAGGGCGGCCTCGGCGTCGAGGGTGACCGCGACGGCCTGGATCACCGAGGCGATCTTGAAGGCCTCCTGGACCGTCTCGCGGTCGACGCCGGCCTTGCGCAGGACCTGCTCGTGCGAGTCCAGGCACTGGCCGCAGCCGTTGATCGCCGATACGGCGAGCGACCACAGCTCGAAGTCGACCTTCTCCACGCCCGGGTTGCCGATGACGTTCATCCGCAGGCCCGCGCGCAGCGTGCCGTACTCCGGGTCGGAGAGCAGGTGGCGGGTGCGGTAGAAGACGTTGTTCATCGCCATGATCGCGGCCGCGGACTTGGCGGCCGTGTACGCCTCGGGCGACAGCGCCGCCTTCGCCTCCGGCTCCAGCTCGCGCAGGACGCGCGGGGAGCGGGCGGCGATCGCGCAGGACAGGACGGTGCCCCACAGCTGCTGCTGCGAGAGGGTGTCCTGGTTGCCGATGACCGAGCCGAGGTTCAGCTTCAGGTCCTTGGCGAAGTCCGGTATGGCGGACTTGAGGGAGTCGAGGGACATCCGTCACTCACCGGCCAGCAGCGCGCCGGCGTCCAGGGTGCCCTCGCCCTTGTTCCAGTTGCAGGGGCACAGCTCGTCGGTCTGCAGGGCGTCGAGGACCCGCAGGACCTCCTTCGGGTTACGGCCCACGGAACCGGCGGTCACCATCGTGAACTGGATCTCGTTGTTCTGGTCGACGATGAACACGGCGCGCTGCGCGAAGCCGTCCTCGCCCTGCACGCCACAGGCCTGCATGAGCTCGTGCTTGGAGTCGGCCAGCATCGGGAAGGGCAGGTCACGCAGGTCGGCGTGGTCCTTGCGCCAGGCGTGGTGGACGAACTCGGAGTCGCCGGAGACGCCGAGGATCTGGGCGTCGCGGTCCTGGAACTCCTCGTTCAGCTTGCCGAAGGCGGCGATCTCGGTCGGGCAGACGAAGGTGAAGTCCTTCGGCCAGAAGAACACCACGCGCCACTTGCCCTCGTAGGTCTTGTGGTCGATCTGGGCGAACTCGCTGCCGGCTTCGAGCGAGACGCAAGCGGTCAGATCGTAGGTGGGGAACTTGTCACCGACAGTGAGCACGTGCTCTCCTTGCGGGAAGGGAAAGTAGTCCCTTTTGGGGCTTTCCCTGAGGGGTTGGACGTGTCTCACATGCTGGCACAGGCAGCATTGATCGCGGAAATCGCAAAGGGTGGTCGTGCTGATCAGGCTTCCCTATCAATGTGTCGGTACGGACAAAGAGCGACGGAGGGTGATCTCCGGCGATCTTCAGGTGGCACCTACGTGCAGAACTCGCCCGAAGCCTTCGCGGCGCCCTCGTTGTAGCCGCGGATCCATTCGGGGTCGGGTGCCACGGCGGTCTCCGGCGGAGCGGTCTGGCAGGTGGCCTTGGTGGTGTCGTAGCCGAGCTTGTGGCCCTTGTCGTACTCGGGGGTGCCGGTCTGTCCGTCCGTCTTGTCGCCGCAGAACGACTTGGCGGCCAGCGCCGCGCCGTTGTCGCAGCCCTTCTGCCAGTTGGGGTCGATCTCGCCCAGGGTCTGCGGCGGCTTGGCGCTGCAGCTTCCCCGGATCGTCTGGAACCCCTTCTGGAAGCCCTTGGCGTACTGGGCCTTCGCGTCCGCACCCGTCCGTACCCGTGCCGGCGTCGACGGGGTCCTTCCCGCCCGTGCGCGTGACGCCCCCGACCGGGTAGTGGCCCTGGGGTACGGCGCCCTCGCGGACGCTGCCGTTGGTGACCTTGGCGGCAGGCTTGCTGCAGCCGTTGTCGCCCTTGACCGCGACGGTGTCCCCGGTGAAGCCGCTGCCGTTGATCGCCCAGGTGTTCGGCGGTGGGGCACAGCCGTTCGTGACGTGGCAGGTGCCGGCCGCGGGCGCCGCCGCCGCGGGGTGGGCCGGCACCGTCGGGCCCAGGACCAGCGGCGAGGCCGCCAGCGGGATGAGAGCGGCGATGCGAAGGAGCTTGTTCCTCATGGTTGCCTCCCGGGCGGAGGCCGTGACCGGGGCTTTCCTGCCCTACGTCCACTCTCACGCGGGGCGGGACGGCCCGCAGGGCAGGGATCGGAGGGCGGCCGCCGGAGCTAGTCTGGTGACGGGTGATCGGAGGTACCTGTCAGTGGCCGTCGGCAACAGGGGCGCCAAGCAGGCGACGCTCGCGCAGCTGCGCGCGTTCGCGGCCGTCGCCGAACACCTGCACTTCCGGGACGCCGCCGCGGCCATCGGGATGAGCCAGCCCGCGCTCTCGGGAGCCGTCTCCGCGCTGGAGGAGGCCCTCGGCGTCCAGCTGCTGGAGCGCACCACCCGCAAGGTGCTGCTCTCCCCGGCGGGCGAGCGGATCGCGGCCCGGGCCCGGGTGGTACTCGACGCCATGGGCGGTCTGCTGGAGGAGGCCGAGGCCGTACGGGCCCCCTTCACCGGGGTCCTGCGGCTCGGGGTGATCCCCACGGTGGCCCCGTACCTGCTGCCGACCGTGCTCGGTCTGTTCCACCGCCGCTACCCGCGGATGGACCTCCAGGTGCACGAGGAGCAGACCTCCTCCCTGCTGGAGGGGCTGGCCGGCGGGCGGCTCGACCTGCTGCTGCTCGCGGTGCCGCTCGGCGTCCCCGGTGTCACCGAACTGCCCGTCTTCGACGAGGACTTCGTCCTCCTCGCGCCGCGGGAGCACCCGCTCGCCGGACGCCGGGACATCCCGCGCGAGGAACTGCGCGGCCTGCAGCTGCTGTTGCTCGACGAGGGGCACTGCCTGCGCGACCAGGCCCTGGACATCTGCCGCGAGGCGGGGCGCCCCGACGGTGCGGCCGTCACCACGACCGCGGCCGGACTGTCCACCCTCGTACAGCTGGTCGCCGGGGGGCTGGGCGTGACGCTGCTGCCGCGCACCGCGCTGCGGCTGGAGACCGCCCGCAACGAGTACCTGGCCACCGGGTACTTCGCCGAGCCGGCTCCCTCGCGGCGGATCGCGCTGGCCATGCGGACGGGCACGGCCCGCCAGGAGGAGTTCCGGGCCATCGCGGGCGCCCTGCGCGAAGCCGTGCGCCCGCTCCCGGTGTGGCCGGCCGAATAGGGCGGGCCGGGTCGGGAACGGGCGTACGCGAGCTCGCCGTCGAGGGAGTCGAGGGCGCCGGTGGGCTCGTCCGCGAAGAGGACCCGCGGGCCGGTGACGAGGGCGCGGGCGACGGCGACGCGCTGGCCCTGGCCGCCGGAGACCTCGCCGGGGCGCCGAGGACTTCCGGCCTGCCGGACCGGCCGCTCTCCGGGACTTCGGTCCTGATCGGCTGGGGTGTGGGGTGTGGGGCCTGGGGTGCGGGTGTCAGGCCTGGCCTCAGGCGTGGGGCCCGAGGCGTGACGCCTCGGGCCCCACGCCTCGGTTCTCGGTCCAGACGCCTCAGGCCTCGGGCGGGACGCGGGGGCGGCCGCGCGGCGGGATCGGGGCGGCGCCGCCCGGGAGGCGGCCGGCCTCGGACAGGGCCCGCCGCAGCAGGAACTCGATCTGCGCGTTGGCGCTGCGCAGCTCCTCGCCGGCCCAGCGGGCGAGGGCGTCGTACACCTGCGGGTCGAGCCGCAGCAGTACCTGCTTGCGCGCCTGCCGCCCCGCCCGCGCGGGAGCCCGGTCCCGGCCCTCGCCCGTTCCGGGCTCCTGCGGCTCGCCGGCGGGGCTCACTGGTAGAGCGTGCCCGTGTTGACGACCGGCTGGGCGGCCCGGTCACCGCACAGGACCACCATCAGGTTCGACACCATGGCGGCCTTGCGCTCCGGGTCCAGGTCCACGATGTCCTGCTCCGCCAGTCGGGTCAGGGCCAGTTCGACCATGCCCACCGCCCCTTCCACGATCTGCTTGCGGGCCGCCACGACCGCGCCCGCCTGCTGTCGCTGCAGCATCGCGGAGGCGATCTCCGGAGCGTACGCGAGATGCGTGAAGCGGGACTCGATGATCCGGACGCCGGCCGCCTCCACCCGCGCGTGCAGTTCGAGCGCCAGCTTCTCGGTGATCTCCTCGGCGTTGCCGCGCAGCGAGAGTCCGCCCTCGTCGTGCGCGTCGTACGGGTACTCGATCGCGATGTGCCGGACCGCCGCCTCGGTCTGGGTCTCGACGAACTGCGTGAAGTCCTCCACCTCGAACGTCGCCCGCGCGGTGTCCTCCACCCGCCACACCACGACGGCCGCCAGCTCGATCGGGTTGCCGTACGCGTCGTTGACCTTCAGGACGGCCGTCTCGTGGTTGCGGACCCGGGTGGAGATCTTCTCCCGCGAGGTCAGCGGGTTGACCCAGCGCAGGCCGTCCGTGCGGACCGTCCCGCGGTAGCGGCCGAAGAGCTGGACCACGCGGGCCTCGCCCGGAGCCACCGTGTTCAGCCCGCCCATCGCGAAGGCCGAGGCGGCTATCAGGAGGACGCCGAGCACGATCAGGGACACGTGCGCCGCCGAGGCCTCGGCGGTGGCGCCGAGGGCGATCAGTCCGGCACCGGCCGCCACCCCCAACAGCCCCAGCAGCAAGGCCAGTCCACCACCCACGCTACGGGCCGTGAACTCCCGTACGTCGCCCCTGGTGGTCGCAGTATTCGTCATGATCTGCCCCCATTTGCTCGATCGCGGCCGGTCGGGCCGCTTAGCAAAGTGATATCACTTTTTGGGGCCGCCGCAACCCTACGGGCCCGCCGCGCGTCGGTTCCCTTGATGTGGGTGCTGATTCTCACGTCCGAATTGACCGGTATTGGCCAAGGTTGGCCAACCTTTGTCACAACCTGCGGTGTTAGCTTTCTGAGCTGACGTCGGGGGGGAAATCGAGCGGAGCGGGAGCGATGGGCCGAGCAGAAGCGCGTAAGGCGCAGCAGCGCAGTGCGCGACGGGCGCCGCGCGGGCGCGCCACCGGGAAGGGCCGAGCCGGCAAGCGGACCGGCATACGTCGCTTCTTCACATGGAAGAAGATCCTGGGGGCCTTCTTCGGGATCATCCTGCTCGGCATGGGCGCACTCGTCGCCCTCTACTTCTACGTGGACGAGCCGGACCCGAACGCCGACGCCATCAAGCAGAGCAACGTCTACAAGTACGCGGACGGCTCGATCATGGCGCGCGACGGCAAGATGAACCGCGAGATCGTGCCGCTCAGCCGGGTCCCCAAGGACGTCCAGACCGGCTTCATCGCGATCGAGAACAAGTCCTTCTACCAGGACCAGGGCGTCGACTTCCTCGGCATCGGCCGCGGCCTGTTCAACACGGTCACCGGCAAGGGCAAGGCCGGCGGATCGACGATCACCCAGCAGTACGTCAAGAACTTCTACCTGAACCAGGACCAGACCGCGACCCGCAAGCTCAAGGAGCTGGTGATCTCCCTCAAGGTCGACCAGCGCATGGAGAAGCCGGACATCCTCGCGGGCTACCTGAACACCAGTTACTTCGGGCGCGGCGCGTACGGCATCCAGGCCGCGGCCCAGGCCTACTACGGCGTCGACGTCGACAAGCTGACCCTGGAGCAGGGCGCGTACCTCGCGGCCGTCCTCCAGGCGCCCAGCGACTACGACCTGGCGACCGCGGGCCCGAACGGCACGCGCCTGGTCAAGATCCGCTTCAACGGCGTGCTCGACAACATGGTCGAGATGAAGGCGCTCGACCCGGAGAAGCGCAAGCAGCTCCAGCTTCCGATGCCGATCAAGCCCAAGGCCGCCCCCGGCATGGAGGGCCAGAAGGGCTACCTGAAGCAGGCCGCGGACGCGGAACTGCGGCGGCAGACCAACATGACCACCCAGGAGCTGCAGGCCGGCGGCTGGGAGATCACCCTCAACATCGACCCGAAGAAGCAGGCCGCGCTGGAGAAGGCCGTCCAGGACGAGCTGGAGTCCAAGCTCGACCGCAAGGACCGGCCCGTCGACGCGAGCGTGCAGGCCGGCGCCACCTCCGTGGACCCGAAGACCGGAGCGATCGTCGCGATGTACGGCGGCACCGGGCTCTCCGACCACTGGGCGAGCAACGCGCTGCGCCAGGACTTCCAGCCCGGCTCGACCTTCAAACCGGTCGTGCTCGCCTCCGCGCTGGAGAACAAGTCCACCACGCACGACGGCAAGCCGATCACGCCCAACGCGCTCTACGACGGCACCAGCAAGCGCCCGGTCGTCGGCAGCGACACCCCCTTCGCCCCGCAGAACCAGGACAACGCGAACTACGGCGACCCCCTCCTCACCGTCCAGGCGGCCACCAACTCCTCCGTGAACTCGGTGTACGCCCAGATGATCGTGGACGTGGGCCCGCCGGCGGTGAAGAAGACGGCGCTGGCGCTCGGCATGAAGGACCGCGACGGCTGGCCGGCCGACAAGCCCGCCATGTCGCTCGGCACGATGAGCGCCAACACCCTGGAGATGGCCGGCGTCTACGCCACCTTCGACAACCACGGCAAGAAGGTCACCCCGACGATCATCAAGGGCGCCAAGCACGCCGACCGCGCCTTCAAGCCGGTCGAGTCCGTGGGCGGCCAGGCCATCACCCGTGAGACCGCCGACACGGTCACCAAGGTGCTCACCGGCGTCGTCCAGGACGGTTCCGGCAAGGCCGTGAAGAGCTCCGCGTACGAGGCCGCCGGCAAGACCGGTACCACCGAGTCCAACGTGGCCGCGTGGTTCACCGCGTACACGCCGGAACTCGTCACCGTCGTCGCGATGTTCGGTGAAGAGCCCGGAACGGCCAAGCAGGTCACCCTGACCGGTACCGCGGGCGGTGGCCGAGCGGGTGGTTCCAGCTTCCCGGCCGAGATCTGGAAGGCGTACACGCTGGCCGCGCTCAAGGGCGTGGACACCGCGGAGTTCGACCTCTCCGAGGCGAAGATGGGCGCCTCGCAGGCGCCGAGCCGCAGCAGCTCCCCCTCTTCGTCGAGCTCCTCGTCCGCCGGCACGCCGTCGGCGCCCGTCTCGCCGTCGAAGACCGTGGACCCGACCAAGAGCGCGGACCCGACCAAGGGCACGCCGTCGGCGCCCGTCTCGCCGTCGAAGACCGTGGACCCGACCAAGAGCGCGGACCCGACCAAGAGCCCGCCGATCACGATCCCGTAGCGCCCGTCCGCGGCGCCCGTACGGGCCTGAACGCACCGCCGCCCCGCAGCGTCCACGCTGCGGGGCGGCGGTGTTCCGACGGGGTCAGCGACGGTCCGGCGCTCCCGGCAGCGGGAGTTCGAACCAGACGACCTTTCCGCTGCTCAGCCGGGTGGCGCCCCAGCGGCGGGCCATCCGGTTGACCAGGAACAGCCCGCGGCCGCCCTCGTCGGTCTCCCGGGCCCGGCGCTGGCGCGGCAGCTGCGGGGAGTCGTCGCCGACCTCGCAGCGCAGTACGTCCGTCCGCAGCAGGCGCAGGGTCACGGGCCGTTCGGCGTACCGCACGGCGTTGGTGACCACTTCGCTGACCAGCAGCTCCAGTGAGTCCTGGAGCTCCTCCAGGCCCCACCGGGTCAGCGCGCGGCGGGCGAACCGGCGGGCCCGGCCCGGAGCGGTCTCCTCCGGGTCCAGGAACCAGTACGCGACGTCGCTGGGCGCGATCCCGTCGAAGCGGGCCGCGAGCAGCGCGATGTCGTCGTCCCGGTCGCCCGGGCCGAGCATGTCGAGGACGTCGTCGCAGAGCGCCTCCAGCGGCGGCGGGTGGTCCAGGCCCGTCAGCTGCGCGGTGGTGGCCAGGCGCTCGCGGAGCTGCTCGATGCCGGTCCACACGTCGCGCAGCCGGGATTCGACCAGCCCGTCGGTGTACAGCAGCAGGGTGGCCCCGGCGGGCGCGTCCAGCTCCACCGCCTCGAAGTCCACGCCGCCGACGCCGATGGGGGCGCCGGGGGGTACGCGGAGCACCTCGGCCCGGCCGCCCAGGTGCAGGAGCACGGGCGGCGGGTGGCCGGCGTTGGCGATGGTGATCCGGTGCGAGACGGGGTCGTAGACCGCGTACAGGCAGGTGGCCATCCGGTCGGAGCCGAGGCGCTGCGCCTGCTCGTCCAGGTGGTGCAGGACCTCGGCGGGCGGCAGGTCCAGCTGCGCCAGCGTCTGGGCGGTGGTGCGGAGCTGGCCCATGATCGCGGCGGAGGTCATGGAGTGGCCCATCACGTCGCCGACGACGAGCGCGACCCGGCTGCCGGGCAGCGGTATCGCGTCGTACCAGTCGCCGCCGACCCGGGCCGTCTCGGCGGCGGGCAGGTACCGGGAGGCCAGCCGGACCCCGGTGGGCTGCGGAAGGCTGTCGGGCAGCATGGTGCGCTGCAACTCGTCGGCGATGTACGCCTCACGGCCGTACAGGACCGCCTTGTCGATGCCGAGCGCGGTGTGCGTGGCCAGCTGGGCGGCGACCAGGAGGTCGTTCTGCTCGAACGCGGGCCGCTCGGGGCTGCGCAGGAACACCGCCGAGCCGATGACGCGGCGGCGGCCGCGCAGCGGCGCGAGGATGGCCCGCTGGCCGCGCGGAATCGGGTGCTCCGAGCCGAGTAGCTCCGGCAGCGCGTCCTTGGCCCCGGCGGCGGACCCGAAGACGGGCCGTACGCCGCGCAGCACCTCGGCGAGGGCGCCGCCGGGGCGGATCTCGCAGAGCTCGGCCGCGGGCAGGTCACCCTGCGGGCCGACCAGCGGCAGCTGGCTGAAGTCGAGCTCGCCGGCGGCCCCCGCCGCCCCGGCGCCCTCGGTTCCCGCTCCTGCTCCCGCTCCCGCTCCCGTCAGATCGTCGATCGGCCGGAGCCGGTCGGTGCGGCGCAGCCTTAAAACGACCGGGCCGACGGGACGCTCGTCGCCCACGGGGAGGGGGTCGCGCAGGTAGACGAGGATGGCGTCCGAGAAGGTCGGCACGGTCGCCCGGCACAGGCCGAGGACGATCTCGTCGAGGTCGATGCCGCGGGCGATGCGCCGGGTCGCCGCCCCGACGAACCGCAGCCGGTCCCCTTCCCGCCGGGCCACCCCGTCGGGCCCCTGCGTCCCCGCGACGGCCGCGCCGTCCGGCGCGGCCGGGTCCGCGCCGCCCTGGCCCTCGTACACCCCGCCGACGGCCGCGTCCGCGCCGCCTTCGGCGCCCGGCTCGCCGCCGGGGGCTCCGCCCTCGCGGGGGCGGGATGCGTCCGGTATCACCGCCGGGCCGTCCGGGGCTCCGCCGCGGGCCTCGTGGGGCCGGCCGGTGGAGAGCTCGGCCGGGTCCTCGCCGTGGGCGGCGTTGCGTGCCGCCTCCCCGTCGCGCCGCCGGGAACCGCCCGCCGACCCGCCTGCCGAACCGCCCGCCGCCGCCGCGTCGCGTACGGCGCTGCGGGCCGCCTCGGCGTCACGGCCGCGGCGGCCGGAGGCGCCCGATGCCGCCGTGCCCCCGATGCCGCCGTGCCCCGTGCGCGGCCGCGCGCCGGGCGGGGCTTGCCGGCCTGGGGAGCGGCGGGTACGCCCTCGCCGCGCGGGCGTGGGACGTCCGAGCGGACGGGGTCGTCGCCGGGCACGGCCGAGCCGCGTACGGCCTCGGCGGCCGGGACGGGGGCCTTGCCGTGGCCCAGCTCGTCCGAACAGCCGCCGGAGGCGGCGGGCATGCCGGGGCCGCCCGGGGCCGGTGTCGCGGCGGCCGCGGCAGGCGGTGGGCCCTCCTGCGAGGTGGGGTACTCCGTCACGCGTGGAATTCCGTCCGTTTGCGCTCGATGTGCGCTGCACTCAACTCGGTCAGTCGCGGTATACCCGCTCAGCGGCGGGGACACCATCGCACCGCGGTTCCGCGTCCCGCTCGTTACCTCTCGCTCTGCTTTGACCTCCGGTCAAGTCCCGCGTACGGCACGACATTTACGCCTTCGGGGCTCAGCGCGCCTCCCGCGCGCGACCTGCGGAGGGAGATCTTACGGTTGAACCCCGGGGGCGCATCAAGGGTCTCATGAGGTCATATGCGCCGGAGTGCGGTCCCAGTCCTCGGGCAGGGCCGGAACTCCCCAGGCGGGATCCGGCCGCCAGCCCTGCCAGCCGTCGCGGAAAGGCGACCCCCAGGCCTTGATCACGTCCACCGCCGCCCGCCCCGCGACCTGCACCCGGCGGGCCTGTTCGGCGTCCATCAGACCGGCCCGCTGGGCCTGGGCGAACTCGTCCTCGTCGCGCCACTTCCACGTACGGTCGGGGTAGACGGAGATGTCCAGGAAGTGGTCCACGGAATCGACCCCGCCGGACCACCGGGCGCGCGGCTCCTCGAGGTTCACGTACCAGCTCTTGAACCGCCAGCCGTGGTCCCAGAACAGCCACACCGACCACGGGTCCCCGGGCCGGGCCAGCTTCAGCACGCCGGCCCCGAACCAGCGCGACCGTACGGTGGTGCGCGGCGCGGTGTACCGGGTGGCGAGCGGCTCCTCGTGCACGGAGGTGCCGTCGGCCAGCACCGGCTTGACGCACTCGGTGCCGGGGGCCATCCACACGGCCAGCAGTTCGGCGGTGTCCTGCACCACCGTCACCGGGCGGCAGATGTGGACCGCGCCCTTCAGGCCCGGGGCGTGGTCGCGGTAGCGCCAGAGGATCTGCTCACCCGGCCGCCAGCGGGTGCCCTGCGCGTCGCCGCCCCCGCGGCCTCCGGTACCTGTCATGCGCAGATCTTAGGGCGGGGGCCCCCGCGCCCGCTGCGGTGCAGGTCACGGAGGTGCGCGGGGACGGGAAACGACCGAATCCGGCCCCTGTCCGGAAACGTTTTCAGGGCCGGGTCATACGCAGGACGTCGAGGGCCTCGTCCAGCTGTTCCAGTGTCAGGTCGCCGCGGTCGACGTACCCGGACTCCAGCACGACCTCCCTGATCGTCTTCCGTTCGGCGAGGGCCCTCTTGGCGACCTTGGCCGCCTCCTCGTAGCCGATGTACCGGTTCAGCGGGGTCACCACGGAGGGGGAGGACTCGGCGAACTCCCTGGCCCGCGCCACGTTCGCGGTGATCCCGTCGACCGTGCGGTCGGCCAGCAGGCGGCTCGCGTTGCCCAGCAGCCGGATCGATTCCAGGAGGTTCTTGGCCATCACCGGGAGCATCACATTGAGCTCGAAATTGCCCGCCGCGCCCGCCACGGCGACGGTCGTGTCGTTCCCCGTCACCTGTGCGGCGACCATCAGTACGGCCTCCGGGACCACCGGATTGACCTTCCCGGGCATGATCGACGAGCCCGGCTGGAGGTCGGGCAGATTGATTTCGGCCAATCCCGTGCGCGGTCCCGAGGCCATCCAGCGCAGATCGTTGGAGACCTTGGTCAGGGAGACGGCGATCGTACGGAGCACTCCCGAGGTCTCCACCAGCGCGTCCCGCGCCCCCTGGGCCTCGAAGTGGTTGCGCGCCTCGGTCAGCGGCAGCCCGGTCGCGGCGGCGACCTCGGCGATCACGGCGGCGGAGAATCCGGGCGGAGTGTTGATCCCGGTGCCCACGGCGGTCCCGCCCAGCGGCAGTTCGGCCAGCCGGGGCAGGGCCGCGCGCAGCCGCTCGACGCCGTAACGCACCTGGGCGGCGTACCCGCCGAACTCCTGGCCCAGGGTCACCGGGGTGGCGTCCATCAGGTGGGTCCGGCCCGCCTTGACCACCTCGGCGAACTCGGCGGCCTTGCGTTCCAGGGCGGCGGCGAGGTGCTCCAGGGCCGGGATCAGCTCGCGGGTGACGGCGGCGGTCGCGGCGATGTGGATGGACGACGGGAACACGTCGTTGGAGCTCTGCGAGGCGTTGACGTGGTCGTTGGGGTGGACCTCGCGGCCGAGCCGCTCGCCGGCCAGGGTCGCGATGACCTCGTTGGTGTTCATGTTGGACGAAGTCCCGGACCCGGTCTGGAACACGTCGACCGGGAAGTGCTCGTCCCAGCGGCCCTCGGCCACCTCGGAGGCGGCGGACCGGATCGCGTCGGCGGTGTCCTGGTCCACCACCCCCAGCTTCGCGTTCACCGCGGCGGCCGCGGCCTTGACGAGGGCGAGCGCCTCGATGTGGGCGCGCTCCAGACGCTGCCCGGAGAGGGGGAAGTTCTCCACCGCGCGCTGGGTCTGGGCCCGCCACTTGGCGTGCGCGGGCACCCGCACCTCGCCCATCGAGTCGTGCTCGACGCGGTACCCGCCCGCCGGCCCCGGGGACTGCTGATCTTTCGTCATCTTGATTGCCTCCTCAAAAAGTTGAGCAATTGTCTTGTTCGAAGTGTTCCCAAGTCCCCTACCGGCCAGTAAATACCGTGGGTAACACCGACAGGGGAGACGTTCATGACACGTGTAGGTACGAGACCCGCGCTCAGATCTACCTTTGCCGCCGCCGCGGCGATCGCGGCCGCCCTCGGGGGCGTCACCGCCATCACCCCCATGGCCCAGGCGGCGAGCGCCCCCGCGGCGGCAGCCACCCCGCTCTCGCCCGAACTGGAGGCCGTCCGCGCGGCGGAGGCCGTCAAGATCTACGGTGACGCGGCGATCCGCCCGATGAACGAGCGCAAGACCGGCTTGATCTCGCTCGGAGACAGCGAGATTTCGGGCGAGGGCGTGGGCAACTACGACCCGGCGACCAACACCCCGAACAACCAGTGCCACCGCTCGCCGGACTCCGCGATCCACCGCACCGGCATCCCGGCCGACCTGACCTTCAACGTCGCGTGCTCCGGCGGCTACACCGGCAACATCCGGATCGGCGGCAGCAAGCAGTACGCCGACGAGCTGGTGCAGAGCGACAGCCTGGCCGTCAAGGCGCGCAATACGAAGATCAAGATGGTGCTGCTCGTCGCCGGCGCCAACGACGACCTGCAGTTCGGCCCGGTCATGACCGACTGCGTGACCCGCTGGGTGCTCAGCCAGGGCACCTGCGAGCCCAAGTACGGGCCGGGCTGGCAGGCGCGCGTGGACGGCCTGAAGCCCAAGGTCGAGGCGACGGTCGCCGACCTCAAGACGGTCATGCGCGACGCGGGCTACGCGGACTCCGACTACAAGCTCGTCGTGATGGGCTACCCGAGCCCCATCGGCCCCGACTTCTACGACAACCCGAACTTCCCGGGCAAGCTCCCCGGAGGCTGCGCCGGCTACGACTCCGACGCCGCCTGGGGCCGCAACTACGCGGTGCCCACCTTCGAGAAGGGCATGCGCGCGGCGGCGCTGGCCTCGGGGGCCACGTACCTGGACAACTCGCGGCTCTTCCAGGGCCACGAGGTGTGCATGGAGGACACCTGGGCCCGCGGGCTCTACCTGGACCTCGGGGACCACTTCCCGTGGGACGAGAACACCGCCCGCCAGTCCTTCCACCCCAACTACCGGGGCCACGGCGCGTTCGCGTCCTGCCTGACCCAGCTCTACGACTCCGGCCTGCGCGAGGCCTCCTGCGCCGACCCGGCGAGCACCGGAACCCCCGTCCTGCAGGCCGGGTCCTGGGACGCCCTCTACGCGCCGCTGAAGAACGAGGCGACCGGCAACTGCCTCGACGCCAACGGCGGCTCCAGCGCCAACGAGACCAAGGTCATCGGCTGGGACTGCCACGGCGGCCGCAACCAGGGCTGGTGGTACGACACCACCAGGAAGTCCGTCCACGTCGAGCTCACCCACGACCGCTGTCTGGACGCCCCGGGTGCCAACTACGGCGCGGGCACCGGCCTGATCATCTGGAACTGCCACGGCGGCGCGAACCAGCAGTGGGTCCGCGACGGCGCCACCCTGCGCCCCGCGGCCGCCCCGGGCATGTGCCTGACCGTGGCCGCCGCCCACGACCAACTGCGCCTGCAGACCTGCAACGGCGCGGCGGCGCAGCGCTTCGCGTAACCCCCCGCACCCGGCCGGCACGGCCGGCCGGGTGTTCCCGTCCGGGCTCACCGGCTGCCGGCTACCGGCCGCGCAGGTACTCCCGCACCTCACGCGGCCGGTTGGTGATCAATGTGTCCACACCCAGCCGCAGGCACAGCTCGACGTCCTCCGGCTCGTCGACCGTCCAGACGCGCACGCGCAGCCCCTTGGCCTTGAGCCGCGCCACCAGCCCCGGGTCCTTGCGCAGCAGGTCGATGCCGGGACCGGCGTGCCCGGCGAAGGGCGGCCTCGGCGGCCGCACCGCCCGCTCGATCAGGTACACGGCGGGCAGCCCGGGGGCCAGCCGGTTCAGCCGGACCAGGGCGTTGCGGGAGAAGCTCATCACCTCGACGCGGCCGTCGGAGCCGTCGGCGAGCCCGTGCTCCCTGAGGACCCGTACGAGCTCGGTCTCCAGGCGGCCGCCGGCGCGGGTGGGGTGCTTGGTCTCGACGGCCAGCCCGACGGGCCGGTCGGCGGCCAGCGCCTCCTTGAGCAGGTCCTCGAAGAGCAGCACCTGCGCCCCGCGGTGCGCCTCGCCCTTCCAGCCGCCGAAGTCGAGGCCGGCCAGCTCCTCGTACGTCATGGCGGAGACGATCCCGCGCCCGTCGGAGGTCCGCTCCACCCGCCGGTCGTGCACGCACACGAGCCGCCCGTCGGCACTCAGCCGTACGTCGCACTCCAGCGCGTCGGCGCCGTCGTCGATGGCCTGCCGATAGGCGGCGAGGGTGTGCTCGGGGTGCTCGTGCGAGGCCCCGCGATGGGCGATGACCCGCACATCGCGGGCGGTGGCGAGTGAACTCATGCCCCAGACGTTATCCGCATGCGGCAACCACCCCGGTGCAGCATGCTGCCCGCATGGCCGAACACCTGGTGACTCACTCCTGCGAGCCGTGCTCGTCCTGCCAGGACGAGTCCTGGCAGCGCATCGCCGACGGCCGCCTGCGCTGGGAGTGGCAGCACTACTGCCCGGTGTCCAGGACGCAGGCGTGCGAGGGCGGCTGGGGACCGGCTCCGGAATACGTCCGCGAGGAGATCGTGGCCCGCGAGGGGACGGTGCGCCTGGAGGTCGGCGGCCCGCACGGCATTCCCCTTAAGCCCCTCCGCGAGCTGATGGCCCTCTCGCTCCCGGAGCTCGTCCACGCCCGCACGCACGGCTTCGAGGCCACCCCGGTCGAGGCGGCCCTGCTGCGCGGCACGCTCGGGTGAGAGTGCTCCGGCGTTCCGGCGCACGCGCCCCCACGCCGACTCCGGGTGGGCCGGTGCGCCGGAGCGGCGAGAGCCCCTGGCGGGGCCAGGGGCTCTCCTCCGGGGGCGGGTGCGGTTACGCCAGGCCCGGGCCGCGGACCGGGATGTGGGTGAAGGTGGGGGCCGGGGCCGGGTTCTGGAAGAAGTCGTTGCCCTTGTCGTCCACGACGATGAACGCCGGGAAGTCCTCGACCTCGATCTTCCAGACCGCCTCCATGCCGAGCTCCTCGTACTCCAGGACCTCGACCTTCTTGATGCAGTCCTGCGCCAGGCGCGCCGCCGGGCCGCCGATCGAGCCGAGGTAGAAGCCGCCGTGCGTGCCGCACGCGTCCGTCACCTGCTGCGAGCGGTTGCCCTTGGCCAGCATGACCTTCGAGCCGCCCGCCGCCTGGAACTGCTCGACGTACGAGTCCATGCGGCCGGCCGTGGTCGGGCCGAAGGAGCCCGAGGCGTAGCCCTCGGGGGTCTTCGCCGGGCCGGCGTAGTAGACCGGGTGGTCCTTCAGGTACTGCGGCATCCCGGCACCCGAGTCCAGCAGCTCCTTGATCTTGGCGTGCGCGATGTCGCGCGCCACCACCAGCGGGCCCGTCAGCGAGAGGCGGGTCTTCACCGGGTGCTTGGTCAGCTCCGCGAGGATGTCGTCCATCGGCTGGTTCAGGTCGATCTCGACCACGTCCGCCGACGCGTCCAGGTGCTCGTCCGTCGTCTCCGGGAGGAAGCGGGCCGGGTCGCGCTCCAGCTGCTCCAGGAAGACGCCCTCCGCGGTGATCTTCGCGGTGGCCTGGCGGTCCGCCGAGCACGAGACCGCGATGGCCACCGGCAGCGAGGCGCCGTGGCGCGGCAGGCGGACGACGCGCACGTCGTGGCAGAAGTACTTGCCGCCGAACTGCGCGCCGATGCCGATCTTCTGGGTCAGCTCGAAGACCTGCTGCTCCAGGTCGAGGTCCCGGAAGCCGTGGCCCAGCGGGGAACCCTCGGTGGGCAGCTCGTCCAGGTAGTGGGCCGAGGCGTACTTCGCCGTCTTGAGCGCGTGCTCCGCCGACGTGCCGCCGACCACGATCGCGAGGTGGTACGGCGGGCAGGCCGCGGTGCCCAGCGAACGGATCTTCTCCTCCAGGAACTTCATCATGGAGGCCTCGTTGAGGACCGCCTTCGTCTCCTGGTAGAGGAAGGACTTGTTGGCCGAGCCGCCGCCCTTGGCCATGAAGAGGAACTTGTACGCGCCGCCGTCGGCCGCGTACAGCTCGATCTGCGCGGGCAGGTTCGAGCCGGTGTTCTTCTCCTCCCACATGGTGAGCGGGGCCATCTGCGAGTAGCGCAGGTTCAGGCGCGTGTACGCGTCGTAGATGCCGCGCGACAGCGCCGCCTCGTCCCCGCCCTCCGTCAGCACGTTCTGGCCGCGCTTGCCCATCACGATCGCCGTGCCCGTGTCCTGGCACATCGGCAGGACGCCGGCCGCCGCGATGTTCGCGTTCTTCAGGAGGTCGAGCGCGACGAACTTGTCGTTCGACGAGGCCTCCGGGTCGTCGATGATCCGGCGCAGCTGCGCGAGGTGCGCGGGGCGCAGGAAGTGCTGGATGTCATGGATGGCCTCTTCGGCGAGCTTGCGCAGCGCCTCGGGCTCGACCTTGAGGAACGTACGGCCGTCGGCCTCGAACGTCGAGACGCCCTCCGAGGTCACCAGCCGGTAGGGGGTGGTGTCCTCGCCCAGGGGCAGCAGGTCGGTGTACGCAAACTCTGGCATGACGGCAGTCATTCCTCACTCGGCAGACGGCGCTGGCGACCATTTGGCAGCGCGGCTATCCAGCGTATGACCTCCGTACCGGGGTTCGTCTGTGAGGTAAGGCTCACTGTCAACTGCCGACGACTATCGCGATCTATCGCGTATCGCTATGCTGGCTGACGTGGACCTGGAAAAGAAGCCTGCCGCGCCCGCCGACCTGCGGGCCTCCGATGCCGACCGCGACCGGATCGCGCACATCCTGGCCGACGCCCTCGCCGAGGGCCGGCTGACCGCAGACGAGCACTCCGAGCGGCTGGATTCGCTGTACGCCGTGAAGACCGTCGGGGAGCTGGAGGTCCTCGTACGGGACCTCCCGGCGCCCGGCGGTCCCGCGGCGGCGCCCGTGTACGGGCAGTACGCGGCCCCGGCCCCGCCGGCGGCCGCCGACGGCCGGGCCGCGGTCTCGGAGGCCGTGGTCGCCGTGTGCAGCAGCTCCACCCGCAAGGGCCGCTGGCGCCCCGGCGCGCACACCCGCGTGGTGGCGGTCCTCGGCGACGTCACCATCGACCTCACCGAGGCCGTCTTCGAGCAGCAGGTCACCGAGATCGACGTGACGAGCGTGCTGGGGAACGTCGAGATCACCGTCCCGGAGAACGTGACCCTGCGCGGCTACGGCAGCGGGGTCCTGGGAAACTTCGAGGTGCACGGGGAGGGCCGCGCCGACACCACCGACCCGAGCGCGCCGGTCGTGATCATCCGCGGTTTCGCCCTGCTGGGCAACATCGAGGCCCGCCCGAAGCTCGGCGCCCGCCTCGTGGACCTGGCCCTCAAGCTGCGCAAGCGCCTCCAGGGATAACCCGGCCCCGGCACCCGCTCCCGGCCCCGGTCACGGCACCCGCTCCCGACCACGGCCCCGCTCCCGGATCCCGGCCCGCATTCGAGTCAACTGGCCGGGATTTCAGCTGACTTGGCCGAAGTCCGTCCTAGGATCGGCCCCATGACCGCATCCAAGTGGGACTTGCTCGACGCCGCGCACGCGGCGCTGCGCTCCGTCGTCGACGCAGTGCCCTCCGACGGCTGGGACCGCCCGACGCCGTGCGAACGGTGGAACGTCAGCCAAGTGCTGCAGCACGCGGCCGGCGACCAGCTCGGCTACGCCGCCCGCCTCACCGGCGGCCTCGGCCCGGCCGAGGACCCCTTCGCGCCCTCCGGTGTCCTGGCCGCCGCCCCCGCGCAGCTGCTGGCGCCGGCCCTCGACGCCGCCGCGGAGGCCTTCGCCGGTGTCGCGCCGGGTACGGCGGAGGTCGCCGTACCGCTGCCCCCGTTCACCGTCCCCGCCGAGATCGCGGTCGGCGCGGCCGCCCTCGACGCCGCCGTCCACGCCTGGGACATCGCCGTCGCCACCGGCCTGCCCTCCCCGCTGACCCCGGCCCTCGCCGCGGCCCTGCGCCCGGCGGCGGAGGCCCTCGCGGAGCCCCTGCGCGGGTTCGCGTACGGCCCGGCGCTGCTGCCGGCGCCCGACGCCGCCGCCGACCCGGTCGCCGCGCTGCTCGCGTACCTCGGCCGCCGGCCCGACTGGGCGCCGCCGGACGCGCGCCGCGGCGCCCGTCAGGAGTGAGCCCGGCCGCCGCGCGCGGGCGTGCGCGGGCGTGCGAAGACGTGCTCCGGCGTCGCGTTTCGGTCGAAGTTCGACGGGGCGGCGCCCTTGCTCCACGCAGTGCATAGGGGCGCGCACAGCGGGTAGGGACAGGTGCATCGTCTCTCGCTTGCGTATACGTCGTCAGGAGTAGGCCGTGCCGCATCCGCCGCATCAGTCCCTGCAGGTAGCCGCCGTACCGAGCCTTCAAGCCCGTCCGGCCGCCGTACCGAAGCCGCGGGTGCCGGCGAGGGAAGATGACGGCCCATGGCACGCGGAGGCGGTGTGCCGCCGGGACGAGGCGGGGCTGTTCTTCGCCCCCTCCAAGGAGCCGACGGCGGCCCGGCTCTCCCGCGAGGAGGCCGCGAAGCGCGTCTGCGCGCGCTGTCCGGTGATGGTGGCGTGCCGCGAGCACGCCCTGCTCCAGCCCGAACCGTACGGGGTGTGGGGCGGGCTCACCGCCGCCGAGCGACGCGTGGTGCTGGCCCGCCGCAGGCGCCGCGCGGCGGAGCTGCGCCAGGCGCCGGGAGCCGGTCCGATAGCCGCCGCGGGCTGAGTCCCGTACGCGGGCAAGCGAGAGGGGCGCAACCGCCGCACGCGGTTGCGCCCCTCTCGCCGTCCCGGCAGCCCGCTGCCCTGTTCGCGGGCTCCTACTGGGCGCGGTCGAAGTCGATCGCGCTGTACGCGCGCAGCTTCGACAGGCGGTGCGTCGAGTCGATCTGCCGGATCGTGCCCGACTTCGAGCGCATGACCAGCGAGGACGTGGTCGCGGTCTCCGAGCGGTAGTGGACGCCGCGCAGCAGCTCGCCGTCCGTGATGCCGGTGGCGACGAAGAACACGTTGTCGCCGGAGACCAGGTCGTTCGTGTGCAGGACGCGGTCCAGGTCGTGGCCGGCGTCGATGGCCTTCTGGCGCTCGGCCTCGTCCTTGGGCCACAGCTTGCCCTGGATGGTGCCGCCGAGGCACTTGATGGCGCAGGCCGAGATGATGCCCTCGGGGGTGCCGCCGATGCCGAGGAGCAGGTCCACGCCGGTGCCCTCGCGCACCGCCATGACCGAGCCCGCGACGTCGCCGTCCGAGATGAACTTGATCCGGGCACCGGTCTCGCGGATCTCCTTGACGATGCCCTCGTGGCGCGGGCGGTCCAGGATGATCACGGTGACGTCTTCCACGGCCATGTTCTTGGCCTTGGCGACGCGGCGGATGTTGACGGAGACCGGGGCGTTGATGTCGACGAAGTCGGCGGCCTCGGGGCCGGTGACCAGCTTCTCCATGTAGAAGACCGCGGACGGGTCGAACATGGTGCCGCGGTCGGCGGCGGCCAGGACGGCGATGGCGTTCGGCATGCCCTTGGCGTTCAGAGTGGTGCCGTCGATCGGGTCGACCGCGATGTCGACCTCGGCGCCGGTGCCGTCGCCGACCCGCTCGCCGTTGAACAGCATCGGGGCTTCGTCCTTCTCGCCCTCGCCGATGACGACGACGCCGTTCATCGAGACGGTGGAGATCAGGGTCCGCATCGCGTTGACCGCGGCGCCGTCGGCGCCGAGCTTGTCGCCGCGCCCGACCCACCGGCCCGCGGCCATGGCGGCGGCCTCGGTCACCCGGACGAGTTCCAGGGCGAGGTTGCGGTCGGGGGCCTCCGGAGAGACTTCGAGCTGGGGCGGCAGGTTGTGCTCGGTCATCGGAGCGCACCTTTCTGTACGGCGACGGCCGGGAAGTGAGGGTGCTGGAACTCTATCGGTACGTCGACAAATTGAGCAGGCCGGGTCACGTATGAGCGGTATATCGGTCACGCGGTTGGCGTGAGCGGGCGTCTTGCGGAGCGCACGCGGACCCGGGGGGCCGCCGCGCCCCACCCCGGCGGAGATCACTCCCGGTCATGGGGGACGATGGTGGCGTGGCAGGTATGAAGGGCAAGCAGACGGTCTGGGACATGGTCCGGTCGCTGGCGGTGATCGGCATCGTCGTAGCGGGGATCTACATCTTCGTCCCACATGACGAGAAGGCCGATCCGACACACGTGGTCGACTACCGGGTGGAGACGATCACCGCGCGCCGCGCCGCGCCGTATCCGGTGGCCGCGCCCGCGGGACTCCCGAAGGAGTGGCGCGCGACCTCGGTCAGGTACGACCGCAAGGCCGCGAACGCCTGGCACCTGGGCTTCCTGGACCCGAAGGACCAGTACGTCGCGATCGAGCAGTCCAGTGACGCCTCGGCCAAGCACCTGGCCGGCATCACCCAGCAGGCGAAGGCCACCGGGCAGACGCAGCAGATCGGCGACCTGGTCTGGGAGCGCTGGGAGGGCGAGAAGTACGACGCCCTCGTCCGGCAGGAGCAGGGGTACGCCACGGTCGTGACCGGCACCGCCTCCTTCGAGGACCTGGGCGCGATGGCGGCGGCGCTGGAGTTCAAGCAGGACCCCAAGCAGGGTGCCCAGCAGTGACCCGGCGGTGATCTGAGCAGGTGCATGCGAGAAGGCCGCTCCCCGGAATCCCGGGGAGCGGCCTTCTGCGTACGCGGCCGACTCAGACGGTGGTGATGACCTCGTCGAAGCCCAGGCGCGGGGAGCGGTCGAACCAGGCGTCGGCGCCCGGCTTGCCGATGTTGACGACCATGATCGGGGTGTGGTCGGCGTCCAGGAACTCCTTCTGGATGCCGGCGAGGTCGGCGCCGGTCATCGGACCCGCGGCCAGGCCGGCGGCGCGGACGCCCACGATGAAGTAGGCGGCCTGCAGGGCGCCGTTCACCAGCGCGGACTGCTCACGCACCGGGCGCTCGGAGAAGAACATGTCCTTGGCCGGCGGGAAGTGCGGCAGCAGGCGCGGCAGCTCCTCGTGGAACTCGTTGTCCGCGGAGAGGATCGCGACGAGCGGCGCGGCGGCGGTCTTGGCCTGGTTGCCCTCGGCCATGTGCTTCACGAGGCGCTCGCGGGCCTCGGGGGAGCGGACCAGGGTGATGCGCAGCGGGGTGCCGTTGAAGGCGGTGGGGCCGAACTTCACCAGGTCGTAGATCGCCTGGACCTGCTCCTCGGTCACCGGCTCGTCGGAGAACGAGTTGGCGGTGCGGGCCTCGCGGAACAGCAGGTCCTGAGCGGCGGCGTCGAGAACGAGAGACATCGGAAAGCCTTCTTCCATACATGCGGGGGTGAAGCGATGCCTCGACTCTAAGCCGGAAGTTGTAGAATTTTCAACTAAATCTGCTGGAAGATGACTCACGTCACGTTTGACCGCCCGATCAGGCGTCCCGCTCGTCACCCCCGCCGCCCTCGCGGGCGCCGCCGGCCTCGCCGGCCCCCGCCTCGCGGGCCGCCAGCGCCGAGTCGAGCCGGGCGCGGGCGCCCTCCAGCCAGTGCCGGCAGACCTGCGCGAGCTCTTCGCCGCGCTCCCAGAGCGCGAGGGAGTCCTCGAGCGACGTCCCGCCGGCCTCCAGCTTGCGGACGACCTCGATGAGCTCGTCCCGGGCCTGCTCGTACCCCAACGAGGTATCGGTTTCAGTCATTCCCGTTCCGCCTTATGTGTGCAGTGCATCGAATATGTTCCGTGCTCCTGGGCCGCGGCCGGTTCACCCGGCGTCCGGCCCCGCGACCCGTACGGAGAACTCGCCTTCCGCCACCCGCGCCCGCAGCACCTCGTCCCCCGAGACCTCCTCCGGCGAGCGCACCACGTGCCCGTCCGCCCGCTGCAGTACGGCGTACCCGCGCTCCAGCGTCGCCGCCGGGGACAGCGCCACCACCCGGGCCAGCGTGTGCGCCAGCTCCGAATCGGCCCGGTCCAGCAGGTGCCCCAGCGTCCGCCGGGTGCGCCCCAGCAGGGCCTCCAGCTCGGCCTCGCGGGTCTCCACCATCCGCTGGGGATGGACGAAAACCGGCCGGGCCAGCGCGTGCGTGAGCCCCCGCTCCTCCCGGTCGAGCAGCCCGCGCACCGCCCGCAGCCCCCGGCCCTGCAGCTGGCGTACCCGCTCCAGCTCCTCGCCCACGTCCGGGACCACCTTCTTCGCCGCGTCCGTGGGCGTGGAGGCCCTCAGGTCCGCGACCAGGTCCAGCAGCGGGGAGTCCGGCTCGTGCCCGATCGCCGAGACCACGGGCGTACGGGCCGCCGCGACCGTCCGTACGACCTCCTCGTCGGAGAACGGCAGCAGGTCCTCCACGCTGCCGCCGCCACGGGCCACGATGATCACGTCGACCTCGTCCAGGGCGTCCAGCTCCTTGACCGCCCGGATCACCTGGGGCACCGCGTTCACTCCCTGGACCGCCACGTTCCGCACCTCGAAGCGGACCGCGGGCCAGCGCCGCCGGGCGTTCTCCAGCACGTCGCGCTCGGCCGCCGAGGCCCGCCCGACCACCAGTCCGATCAGCTGCGGCAGGAAGGGCAGCGGCTTCTTGCGGTCCAGCGCGAACAGCCCCTCGGCGGCCAGCGAGCGCTTGAGCTTCTCCAGCCGGGCGAGCAGCTCGCCGATGCCGACGGGCCGTATCTCGGTCGCCCGCAGCGACAGCTGCCCGCGCGGGGCGTACCACTCCGGCTTGGCCAGGACGACGACCCGCGCGCCCTCCGTCACCGCGTCCGCGACCTCGTCGAAGACCTGGCGGTAGCAGGTGACGCTGAGCGAGATGTCGTGCGACGGGTCGCGCAGCGTCAGGAAGACCACCCCCGCCCCCGGCCGCCGCGAGAGCTGCGTGATCTGCCCTTCCACCCACACCTGGCCCAGCCGGTCGATCCAGCCCCCGATGAGCCGGGACACCTGACCGACCGGCAGCGGCGCGTCAGCCGACGTATTCAGACCCATGTGCGCAGGCTATCCGCCCGCGCCGACAGCCACACTGACACCGTCTCAGGGGCCGGCGGTGGTGTCGGGAGCCGGCCGGCCCCGCGGCGACGGGCGCCGCCCCGGCGCTCGGACCCGCCCCCGGCCCGCGGCGACGGGCGCCGCCTCAGCCTTCGGACGTGCCCCCGGCCCCGTCCCGCCGGGTCCCCTGGACGGCCAGGACCCCCAGTCCCGCGGCCAGCCAGACCGCGCCCACCAGCTGCGCCGTCCAGGCCGCCTCGACGATCACCGCGATCGTCACCGCCGCCCCCAGCACCGGCATCACCAGGTGCTTCCACCAGTTCGGCGGGCCCGCCCCGCGCCGCACCACGAACCAGCCCACCACCGAAGCGTGCAGCAGCGTGAACGCCACCAGCGCTCCCACGTCCACCACGGAGACCAGCTGGTCGAGCCCGTCGTCGCGGCGCGCCGCCCACACCGCCGCGACCAGCGTGATCGTCGCCGCCACCAGCAGCGCCGGCCGCGGGGTCCCGTCCGAGGTGCGCGCCAGAGCCCCCGGCAGCCGCCGCTCGCGGGCCATCGCGAACACCAGCCGGCCCGCCGCCGCCTGCCCCGCCAGCGCCGCGAAGGCCGCCCCGATCGCCTTGCTGACCGCGACCAGATCGTGCAGCCAGTTCCCGACCGAGGACTCCACCGCGGTGTAGAAGGCAGGACCCTGCTGCGCCGGATCGGCCGCCAGCTGCGCCGAGGACACCGGCATCAGCAGCGCCGCCAGGTAGCTCTGCACGACGAACAGCACCCCGGCCAGCGCCAGACAGAACAGCACCGCCCGCGCCACCCGCGCCGAGCCCCCCGTCACCTCCTCGGCGAACGAGGCGATCGCGTCGAAGCCGAGGTACGAGAGGACCGCCACCGACACCGCGCCCAGCACGGCCGCCGGGGAGAAGCCCGGCGCCCCGTCCCCGGTCAGCGGCGACAGCCAGCCGCGCTGCGACCCGTCCCGGACCAGCACCGTCACCGCGGCCACCACGAACACCAGCAAGACCGCGATCTCCATCGCCAGCACCGCGAAGCCGACGCGCGCGGCCGCCCGCACGCCCCACAGGTTCAGCCCGGTGGTCACCAGCACCGCCAGCGCGGTCCACACCCACCGCGAAACCTCCGGGACCAGCGCGTTCATCGCGATCCCGGAGAAGAGGTACGCGACCGCCGGGATCAGCAGGTAGTCGAGCATCGCCATCCAGCCGGCGATCAGCCCGGCACCCTCGCCGAGCCCCTTGCGGGCGTACGTGAAGACGGAGCCGGCCTGCGGGGCCACCTGGACCATCTGCGCGTACGAGAAGGCCGTGAACGCCATCGCGACCGTCGCACAGAGGTAGACGAGCGCGACGGCACCGTGCGATTTCGCGTCGAGCGTGCCGAAGACCCCGACCGGGGCCATGGGGGCGATGAAGAGGAGCCCGTACACGACCAGATCGCGGAATCCGAGGCTCCGTCGGAGGGCCGCCTTCGGCGCCGTACCGGGGTCCGTCACGGACGCCATCATTCCTCCGGGGGGCGGTCGGTTCGTACGTTCGCCCCAGTCTGTGCCGAACGGGCGACGCCCGGCCTCCTGGAGACCCCCGTACGATGGACCGCATGACTGCTGCCGCCCCTGTTCCCGCTTCCCGACGCGTCCTGCTCGCCGCCCCGCGCGGCTACTGCGCGGGCGTGGACCGAGCCGTGATCGCCGTCGAGAAGGCCCTCGAGCAGTACGGTGCGCCGGTCTACGTCCGCCACGAGATCGTGCACAACAAGTACGTCGTCCAGACGCTGGAGAAGAAGGGCGCCATCTTCGTCGAGCGGACGGAGGAGGTGCCCGAGGGCTCCATCGTGATGTTCTCCGCGCACGGCGTGGCCCCGGTGGTGCACGAGGAGGCGGCGCGCGGCAAGCTCGCGACGATCGACGCGACGTGCCCCCTGGTCACCAAGGTGCACAAGGAGGCCATCCGGTACGCGAACGAGGACTTCGACATCCTCCTCATCGGCCACGAGGGCCACGAGGAGGTCATCGGCACCTCGGGCGAGGCACCGGACCACATCACGATCGTCGACGGCCCGCACGACGTGGAGAAGGTCACCGTCCGCGACGAGTCGAAGGTCGTCTGGCTGTCGCAGACCACGCTCTCGGTCGACGAGACCATGGAGACGGTCGACGCGCTGAAGACCAAGTTCCCGCTGCTGGTCTCGCCGCCGAGCGACGACATCTGCTACGCCACCTCGAACCGGCAGGCGGCGGTGAAGGTGATGGGCGCCGACTCCGACCTGGTCATCGTCGTCGGCTCGAAGAACTCCTCGAACTCGATCCGCCTCGTCGAGGTCGCCAAGGACGCCGGCGCGCGGGCCGCGCACCTCGTGGACTTCGCGAGCGAGATCGACGAGGCCTGGCTGGAGGGCGTCACCACGGTGGGCCTGACCTCGGGCGCCTCGGTACCCGAGGTACTGGTCGAGGAGGTCCTGGAGTGGCTCGCCGCGCGCGGCTACGCGGACGTGGAGATCGTCAAGACCGCCGAGGAGTCGATCGTCTTCTCGCTGCCGAAGGAGCTGCGCCGCGACCTGCGCGCGGAAGCGGCCTCGCTGGTCGCCGAGAAGTAGCCCGCTTCGTTTCGTACGGTGATCCCATGCAGATCTTCGGCGTGGACATCGGTGGTTCCGGGATCAAGGGCGCTCCCGCGGACCTGGACCGTGGCGAGCTGGCGCAGGAGCGCCACAAGGTACTGACACCGCAGCCGGCCACCCCCGACGGGGTGGCCGGCTGCGTCGTCGAGGTGGTGCGCCACTTCGGCTGGGACGGCCCCGTCGGGGTGACGTTCCCGGGGGTGGTCACCGGCGGGGTCACCCGTACGGCGGCCAACATGGACAAGGGCTGGATCGGCGTCGACACGGCCACCCTGCTCTCGCAGCGGCTCGGGGGACAGCCGGTCACGGTGCTCAACGACGCGGACGCGGCCGGGATCGCGGAGATGACGTACGGCGCGGGCAAGGGCCGCGGCGGGACGGTGATCATGCTGACGCTCGGCACGGGCATCGGCAGCGCGCTGTTCACGGACGGCCGGCTCGTGCCGAACACGGAGCTCGGCCACCTGGAGCTGAAGGGCCACGACGCGGAGAAGCGGGCGTCGGTCAAGGCCAAGGAGGACGGGGACCTGACCTGGGAGCGCTGGGCCCACCGGGTGCAGCGGTACCTGGAGCACGTGGAGATGCTCTTCTCCCCGGACCTCTTCATCATCGGTGGCGGCGTCAGCCGCAAGCCGGAGAAGTTCCTTCCGCTGATCGAGGACGTACGGGCCGAGATCGTCCCGGCGAAGCTCCAGAACAACGCGGGCATCGTGGGCGCGGCGATGGCGGCGCGCGGCTCGGCGGGTTAGGACGGGGCGGCGGGTCGGGCGCTCTCGCGGGTCGGCCGGTCCGGCGGGTCAGGCGGTCCGGCGGGGGAGCCTGCGTCGCGAGATCTGCACGGCCTTCCGTACGACGACGATCAGCGCGGAGACGAGGGTCCCCCCGTACAGCCAGCCCGCGTGCAGGGCCAGGGCGGACACGATGCCCATGACCTCCGCGCCGAAGCCGCCGGAGCCGCCGGAGAGGGGCCAGACCCCGACGGCGAAGGCGATCGGCGCGGAGATCGGCGCGGTGATCAGGTCGGCCGGGCGCACCCAGAGGGCGGTGGCGGCCGAGACGGGCAGGAAGAGCAGCCCGTACGCGAGCAGCGAGCCGCCGAAGAGCAGCCAGGCGATCCCGGCGGCCAGGGTCATCGCGACGCAGGCGAACAGTCCGCCGCCGAGCCCGGTCAGCCGGGGCCGCGGCAGCCGCCGGGCGGGCGCGGGCCGCGGGCGGCCGCCCTGGGCGGGCACGCCGCCGATGGGCGGGGCCGGGCGGCGCGGCTGCTGCCGCTCCGGCTGCTGTCGCTGCGGGTGATCCACCGAACGCGTCCTGTAGTGCTCCACGCCACCACGCTAGGCGGGCCGAGCGCGGTATCGGTGTGGGGACACGCGTACAACGACTGCCACTCATCGGAAAGTAAACTGTCCGGTGGCCCACTCCCGGGCCGCCGCCCCCTCCAGCTACGGGAAGTCGCCAACGTGTCGCTCACGATCGGAATCGTCGGCCTGCCGAATGTCGGCAAGTCGACCCTGTTCAACGCCCTGACCAAGAACGACGTGCTGGCGGCCAACTACCCGTTCGCCACCATCGAGCCGAACGTCGGCGTCGTCGGTGTCCCGGACTCGCGTCTGGCCGTCCTCGCCGGCATCTTCGGCTCGCAGCGGGTCCTGCCGGCGACGGTCGACTTCGTCGACATCGCGGGCATCGTGCGCGGGGCTTCGGAGGGCGAGGGCCTGGGCAACAAGTTCCTCGCGAACATCCGTGAGTCGGACGCGATCTGCCAGGTCATCCGCGCCTTCAAGGACGAGAACGTCGTGCACGTCGACGGCAAGGTCTCGCCGAAGGACGACATCGAGACGATCAACACCGAGCTGATCCTCGCCGACCTGCAGTCCATCGAGAAGGCGGTGCCGCGCCTGACGAAGGAGTCCCGCCTCCAGAAGGACAAGGTCGCGGTCCTGGCGGCGGTCGAGAAGGCCCAGAAGATCCTCGAGGCGGGCGACACGCTCTTCTCGCACGGGATCACGAAGGGCACGGAGCAGGGCGACCTCCTCCACGAGCTGCACCTGCTGACCACGAAGCCCTTCCTCTACGTCTTCAACGTGGACGAGGACGAGCTGACGGACGATGCGTTCAAGGCGGAGCAGTCGGCCCTGGTCGCCCCGGCGGAGGCGATCTTCCTGAACGCCAAGCTGGAGCAGGACCTCTCGGAGCTGGACGACGAGGAGGCCCTGGAGCTCCTCCAGTCGGTCGGCCAGGACGAGCCGGGTCTCGCCACCCTCGGCCGTGTCGGCTTCGCCACCCTGGGCCTGCAGACCTACCTGACGGCCGGCCCGAAGGAAACCCGCGCCTGGACGATCAAGCAGGGCGCCACGGCCCCGGAGGCGGCCGGCGTGATCCACACCGACTTCCAGCGCGGCTTCATCAAGGCCGAGGTCATCTCCTTCGCGGACCTGGTCGAATGCGGCTCGGTCCCCGAAGCCCGCGCCAAGGGCAAGGCCCGCATGGAGGGCAAGGACTACGTCATGCAGGACGGCGACGTGGTCGAGTTCCGCTTCAACGTGTAGCGGCGTCCATACTGTGCGTTAGCTAGTTAGTCAAACGTGCAGGCCAGGGGGGTCGGGCTCCGTTGAGTCCGATCCCTTCTGTATTCCCGTGCTGACTTGGTGCTGACTTGGAATCGCGGTGTCAGGCTGACTGGCCCGGTGCCAGCTTGTCCAGATCGAGGCTGATCTCGAACGGCAGGGATCGCTGGAGCGTGTGGCGGAAGATTCCTGCCGGCGCGTACGAGCTGGTCGGCTCGTCGAGCTCGTAGACGTGCACGGCGGGGACGGTGTCCTCGTCCTCGATGCACCAGTAGTGCCGGATGCCGGCCTCGGCGTACTTGCGAAGCTTGACGGTCCGGTCGCGGTGGGCGGATTCCGGCGAGACGACCTCGACGACGAGCTGGACATCTTCGGGAGCGAACCAGGTGCAGTCAGGGTCGTACGGGGCCGTGGTCACCACGAGGTCCGGTTCCGGGCGGTTCCGGGCATCGAGGCGGATGGTCATCTCCCGGCCGACCCTGAAGCCCGCTGGGGCCTGCGCCCTGAGAGCCAACGTGAGGTCGGTGACGATCTCTCCGTGCCACCAGCGCTGGGGCGACATCATGAATACGAGGGCTCCGTCGATCAGCTCGGTGTGGCGCGGTGCTTCCGGGAGGCGGTCCAAGTCCTCCGCGAACCAGCCTTCCGCGCGCGGCGGGCGCATCCAGTCGGGCAGTTCGGTCATGGCTTCACGGTAGCGGTCAGCAGCTCAGGCTGGGGAGCAGACGATCTCAGCCGGATGATTTTCGGCAACTTTCCACGCTGCAATCAGCCACCTGCCTAGCATCCGGTCATGAGCGACTCATCGGTTCAGATCGCCACGGTGGTCATTTCCGTGGCGGCTCTCATCTTCTCCACGACGGCCGCGTTCTGGTCTCTCGTCTACAACCGGCGCCAGGCGAGGGCGGTTGCCGAGGCCAACGCCCTCACGGAGAGGGCCCAACGCGAGCAGGCGGAACCGTACGTCATCGTCGACATCAGGCCCCGCATCCCTGGTTCGTCATTGCTTGTGCTGGTGATCGAGAACATCGGCCAGACGCTGGCCCGCAACGTGCGCATCTCGGTGAGTCCTCCGCTCCAGACCACTCTGGGTGCCGAGCGGGCCGAGACCCTCAACCGTGCTGTTGGTCGGCGCATCGCAACCCTTCCCCCCAAGCGCCGCATTCCCTTCGTCATGGATGTAGGCCATCAACTCTTCTCCTCGGAACTGCCCAAGGTGTACGAGTTCCAGGTTGACGCGGACGGCCCCTTCGGCCGTGTGGGCACGCTGACCTACACAGTGGATCTTGATGCCCTTAGGGATAGCGCCCTTGAGACCGACTCTGTGGAGTGGAGCGCGCATCAGGTCGCCAAACACTTTGGGGAGACCGTGAAAGCGCTGGGGCGGCAGGCGCGGTCGCTTGACGAGTTGAGTCAGCAGATTCAGCGGAGTGTTGAATGGCAGGACTCGGAGCGCCGGTCGGACGCTGACGTTCCCGACTTGGTGGAACGCGCCCTCCCTGAGATCCCTATGGCGCCGTTGAGTGACGATGGCGATCCGGCGTAACGGTTGTACTCCCGTGCTGATTCTGTGCTGACTCGGCCCGCCAAAAACCACGTTTCCGCAGGTGGGAGCGTTGCGCTATGCGTTCCGCTTCAACGTCTGAGCGGATGAATTGGCGCCACGTCGCTGACGTGGCGAGCGTGCAGGTCAGAAGGGGCCGGACTCTGTCGAGTCCGGCCCCTTCGTCGTCACCGTGCTGGGTGGGTGCCGGATTCTCTGACGTGGGTCAGCGGCGCTCAGGTCTCGTAAACGGTGGACCGGTGTCCCACCTGAACGACCCAGACCAGCAGTTCTCCGTTGCCGATCGTGTAGACGAGGCGGTAGTCGCCGAACCGTAGGCGCCGGCGGTCGGGCCGCGACACGAGCGCGGTGGTGTCGAATCCGAGAGGGTCTGTCTCCAGCTCGGTCAGCTCGGCCAGGATGCGCAGCGCCATGCCGCGAGGGATTTTCCTGAGCTCGGCCTGTGCCTCGGGGCGGAAGACGGTTCGGTACTCACTCACCGCGTGCCAGCGTCTCCCTCATGACGTCCTCGATCGGGACGCCGGGCGCGGGGTTGGCCATGCGCTCGTCGATGATCCGGTTGATCTCGCGCTCTTCCCACTCCTGGTACTTGCGCAGCACCTCGATGGAGACGATCGCGGCGACCTGCTTGCCGCGGCGAGTGATGACGGTGGGCACGTCGTCCCGATCGGCTCGCTCCACGACCTCGGCCAGATGCGCACGGACATCGCGGATGGACTCCATGGGCAGTGGCTGCGTCATGTGCACAAGCGTACCGAGTGTCCCATGTGTACACGATGCCGGTACGCAGCGGCGGGAATCCGCAGTGACCCCTCGCTCGCGCTTGCATTCCCGCGCTGACTTTTCAGCTGTTTCGGGGCGGTGTGAGCTCGTTGATGTCCAGGCTGATCTCGAAGGGCACTGGGCGCTGGAGGGTGACCCGGAAGACCCGTGTTTGCGCAGGCCGGTGTGGAAGCCGAGGGGGTCGTGGAGGGCTCGTGAGCCGCCCCGGAGCCGGGGCCCGGAAGGGGCACGGACCGGGGTGCGGGCGATGGGGTTGGGCTGGGCGGGTGGGCGGCGGGGCTCGTTGACGGGTGGATCTTGGTGAGTAGGGTCACGGAGCGCACGCGGTCTCGACAGCAGACCCGGGGGGAGCGTGGGCGCTCGGGAGGCTCAGGCCGTGACCAGATGGCGATTCCGCACGCGGTTGTGGACCGCGGTGACCACCACCGGCCTGTTGCTGGCCCTCGCCCCCGGACTGGCCGCCGCCGCGCCCCCGGGCGCCGCGGATCCCGCCGATCCCACCGTACGGCGCGACCCCGCCACCGGGCACGCCCGGATGATCTTCAACTCCGGGGGGTACCTGACCCCGCCGTCCAAGCAGGCTCCCGAGCACGTCGCGCTCGCCTACGTACGCGACCACCGCGGGGAGTTCGGGCTCACCGCCGAGCAGGCCGAGGCGCTCGTCGTCGTCTCCTCGTACCCCACCGAGCACAACGGGGCGCGGCAGGTGACGATCGGCCAGAGCATCGACGGGATGCGCGTCCACGGCGCGCTCCTCACCGCCACCGTCGACAAGCGCGGCCGCCTCGTCATCCTCGGGGGCGCCGTCGTGACCGCCGAGCCGGCCGGCAACGTCGAGCTGACGGCCAAGCAGGCCCTCGACCAGGCGGCCGAGGCCCAGGGCGCGGAGCCCCAGCACGCGCTGGCCGGCACCGACAACCGCGACAAGGGCCGGCAGAAGTTCAAGAACGTCTACGCCAAGCGGCTCACGAAGCCCAACGACGTGACCGCCGAACTGGTCTGGTTCCCTACCGACTCCGGCCGCGAGCTGCGCCCCGCCTGGCTCACCGACATCGAGGTCTCGGGCACGTCCTGGTACGAGACGGTGGTCGACGCCGCCGACGGCCGCGTCCTGAGCCGCCAGAGCCGGTACCACCACGCCGGCCCCGAAGGCACCGTCTTCACCGCCCAGCACCCCGACATCAGCGGCGCCACCCGCACCGTCACACCGTTCACCGGCCGCGACGGCTCCTGGGTCGCGGACCGGCTGACGCAGGGCAACAACGCCAACGCGTACCGGGACGAGGACGGCGACAACCTGGTGCCGGACACCGGGAACGACGCGCTGCGCCCGCAGTCCCCGGCGAGCGGCGACCCGAACCACCAGCACTTCGACTACACGTTCAACGACACCTGGCGCACCAACGCCAGCGCCACGCAGGCCAACCTCGACGCCGACGTCAACCCGGTCATCACGCAGCTCTTCTACTACACCAACGTGATGCACGACTACCTCTACGACCTCGGTTTCGACGAGGCGTCGCGCAACTTCCAGGTGAACAACTTCGGCCGCGGCGGCTCGGGCAACGACCCCGTCCTGGCCGAGGCGCAGGACGGCTGGGACCTCGGCTGCCTCGACGACGCCACCCCGCCGAACAAGATCCGCTGCACGAACAACGCCAACTTCGGCACCCCCGGGGACGGCTCCAGCCCGCGCATGCAGATGTACATGTGGCAGCCGCCGGGCCGGCCGTACCGCGACGGCTCGCTCGACGGCGACGTGATCGCGCACGAGTACGGACACGGCGTGTCCAGCCGCCTCGTCGGCGGCGGCAACCTCGGCGACGGCTCCCAGACCGGCGCCCTCGGGGAGGGCTGGAGCGACACGATCTCCTTCCTCAAGTGGGGCGACGCGACGGTCGGCGAGTACGTCACCGGCAACACCGCCACCGGCATCCGCTCGCAGGCCTACGACACGTCCACCGAGAAGTGGGGCACCTTCAACCCCGCCCGCGGCGTGCACCGCAACGGCGAGATCTGGGCCGCGACGATGTACGACATCCGCGAGGCGAAGGGCGTCGCGTTCACCCAGCAGCTCGTCATCGACGGCATGAAGAGCACCGTCACCACGCCGAGCTACCTCGACGCGCGCGACGGCATCCTCGCCGCCGACATGGCCGGCAACGCGGGCGCCGACCAGTGCCTCCTGTGGCGGGTCTTCGCCGGCCGGGGCATGGGCGCGAACGCCGCGTCCAGCGCCGACCAGAACACCGTGACCGCCGACGAGACCGTCCCCGCCGCCTGCCTGCCGACCGCGAAGGCGGGCGGTCCGTACACGACGAACGAGGGCAGGGACGTCACGCTCAGCGCGGCCGGCTCCACCAAAGGGACCGCTCCGTCGGCCGGGAACCTGACCTCGTACGCCTGGGACCTCGACAACGACGGCCAGTACGACGACGCCACCGGGGTCACCACCGCTTTCAGCGCGGTGGGCCAGGACGGCGTCTCCACCGTCGGGCTGAAGGTGACCGACGCCGCCGGCAACACCGACACCGACTCGACGACGGTCACCGTCGCGAACGCCGCACCGGTCGTGACGCTCCAGCCGGTCACCCCGGCCGGGGAGAACGGCCCGATCACCCTCACGGGCAAGATCAGCGACCCGGGCTGGCTCGACCCGCTGACCGCCACCGTCGACTGGAAGGACGGAGCGGGCCCGCAGGAGCTCACCGGCACACCGGAGAACGACCGCCCCGACGCGACGCTGAGCTTCACGGCGGAGCACACGTACGGGGACGACGGGACCTTCCCCATCGAGGTCTGCGGCAGGGACGACGACACCGGCACCTGCCGGACGGTCGACGCGACGATCGCCAACACCGACCCGACCGCGGCGATCTCCGGCGACGGGCAGACCACGTACAACGGGCAGAAGGCCTTCATCGCCCACGCCGGCACGCCGGTCGCCGTGACCGGTGCGTCGGCCGACCCGGGCAGTGACGACCTGACCCTGAAATGGCTCTGGGGCGACGGAACCTCGGACGACCTGGTCTCGCTGGTGAACCCGCCGGCCACCGACCCGGATCCGAGCCCCTCGATCCAGCCGCGCGACGTGACGGCGGCGAAGTCCCACGCGTACCCGGCCGCGTGCCTGTCCACGCTGACGTTCACCAGCACGGACGACGACGGCGGCTCCGCCTCCGACACGGCCTCCGTCATCACCACCGGCAACACGGAGCGGGCGCACAACCAGGCCTACTGGATGAAGGAGTTCGGCGGGCCCTCGCCGAAGCACTTCACGGCGGCGCAGCGGGCCTGCCTGCTCGGCGTGGCCTCGTTCATGAGCGCCGTGTACGGACCGCTGACCGACGCCCAGGCGTACGCGATCCTCAGCTCGGGATCGCCGCAGCCGAGGCCGCTGATCTCGCAGCAGCTGCTCGCGGCGTGGCTCAACTTCGCGAACGGGTCGTACGACCTGTCCACGCCCGTCGACACCAACGGCGACTGGAAGACGGACTCGACCTTCGGGGCGGCGGTGGCCAACGCCGAGGCGGTCTACAACGACCCCGCGTCGACGCGGGACCAGCTGCTGAAGCAGGCCGACGTACTGCTGCGCTTCAACGTGCGTGACGGTGGCTGACCGCCGCCTGGTGTGCCTCGCCGCCCTCGCCCTCTTCACGGGGTGCGGGGGCGGCCGGGCGCGTCCGCCGGAGAAGGGGACGCACGAGTCGGGCGGCAGGGGCGGTACGGACGGCACGGGCGGTACGGGTGAACCGGCGGGCGGTACGCGCGCCCCGGGCGTCAGCGGCGGCACGAGCGCCACGGCGGCCGGCGCGCCGACCCCGGCGCAGGGCCGCGTACTCACCGGGGCCGACGACGGCTTCGCGGGGCGGCTCGCGGTCGGGCAGACGGCCCGCCTGCGCCTGCCCCTCCCGGAAGGCGGCCCGCAGCCCACCGCCCGGGGCGATGCGGTGCTGCTGATCCGCGTCAGCAACGTGACGGGCTCGGGCCACCGCGAATGGGAGCTCCGCGCGGTCCGCCCGGGCACCACCCGCATCACCGTCCCCCGCCCGACCACCACCCCGGCCACCCTGACCCTCACCGTCACCTGAGCGGTCGGTCAGGGGGCCGGTGGGCCCGGGGGGAGGTCCCAGGGGCAGGGCTCGGTCCCAGGGGCAGGGCTCAGGGGCAGGTCTCCGCGAACTTGACCACGGTGAACGCAACAGGCTGACCGGCCAGCCGGGTACCCGCCTTCGGATCCTGCGAGCACACCTTCCAGTTCGATTCCTGGACCACCATCCGGCTCTGGGCCGCGTCCTTGACGGTGATGCTCGTGTTCGACGGCAGTGCGGCACGGGCGACCTTCATGGACTTGCCGGCGAAGTCCGGCATGGTCCCGCCCGCTTCCGGCTGCGGCCCCGGGTCCGCAGCCGGACAGCTCTCTTCGAGCTTCACCGCGCCGAAGTCGAGCGTCGTGCCGGTCGGGACGGTCGCGCCGGCGGCAGGGCTCTGCGAGCAGACCTTCCAGTTCCGGTCCACGGCCTGGAGCCGGCCGCGGCCGAGCGCGTCGTGCGACTTCAGCAGGGCGAACCCCGCAGCCTGGGACTCGTCCTGCGCGCTCTGGAGCCCCTTCCCCACGAGCTGAGGAACGGTGGCGGTCTTCGCCGCGGAGCCGGGGGCCTTGGAGGAGGCGGATAAGCCCGACGAGGCGGGCGGAGCCGGCGTGCCGCCGGAGGCCGCCAGGTCCTGGCAGGCCGTGAGGGCGAGAAGTCCGGCGGTGGTGAGGAGGACGGCGGTGTGGTGTGTGCGCATCCGGCCATGCTCGTCGCGACGGGGACCCGCCGGGTGGGAAATGACGGGTCTGTGACACGCGGAGGGGAAGGCCCTCAGGCGAAGTGGGCCGAGGCGAGGACCGAGCCTTCCGGGGTGAGGAGGCGGGCGCCGGCGAGGGTGGTGGCGTTCACGTCGGTCGTCGCGACCCAGTAGCCGTAGCCGTCCTGGAGCGAGAACGTGCCCAGCCGGGTCATCGTGCCGTCCTTGTGGTCGAGGACGCAGCTGATCTCGGGCATCGGCTTCTCCAGGTCCACCGACATGTACACCCAGCCCCGCGCGCCCGGGTGGGCGAACACCCGGCCCACCTCCCGGCCGCCGGTGACCAGCGCGGCCTGGAGCAGCTGGGCGTTCGCGCGGGCCGTCGGGGACGGGGGCGGCGCCGAGGCCTGGATGGCCGTGCCCGCCGCCCAGCCGCCGAAGCCGCACGCCACGGCCAGGGCGGCCGCCGCGGCCGCGACCCGGGGCCGCAGGAGCCGGGGCCGCAGGAGCCACCGCCGGGCCGCGGGAGCCGGCGCCGGCGCCGGGGCGGGGTCCGGAGCCGGCGGCTGGAGGAGGGCCGTGACCCGGCTCTCGAAGCCGACCGGGGGCTCCGTTCCCGGGAGCAGCCCCAGCAGGTCGTCGCCGACCAGCGCCAGCTGCTCGATGTGCTCCCGGCAGCCGGGGCACTGGTCCAGGTGGGCGACCGCACGGGCGCGCTCCCGGGCCGGAAGGATGCCCAGCGCCAGCTCGGCGTCGAGTTCCCTCAGCTGCTCGCAGGTCATCTCGCTCATCGCAGGCTCTCCTCGGCCCCCAGGGTCCTGCGGAGCTTGTGCATCGCAGTGCGGATCCGCGTCTTGGCCGTCCCCAGCGGGACGTGTTCCATGTCGGCGATCTGCTGCGCGGTCAACCCGTAGATGCCCGCCATCACCAGGGCGCGGGCCTGCTCCCGGGGCAGGGTGGCCACCGCCGCCCGTACGCCGGCCGAGGTCTCGGCCGCGACGGCGTGCTGCTCGGGCGTCTGCGTCACGATGTCGAGGAGGGCGTCCAGATCCTCCGGGGCGACCGGATTGGCCCGGCGGGCCCGGACCGCGTCGATCGCCAGGTGGTGCGCGATCGCCGTGAGCCAGGTCCGTACGGACCCCCGGCGCGAGTCGTAGACCTGTGCGTGCCGCCACGCCCGCTCGAACGTCTGCTGTGCGATGTCCTCGGCGAGCTGGGCGTCGCCCACCACGGCGATGGCCACGCCGAAGACCGTGCGCTGGAAGCGGCGCACGAACGCGACGGCGATCTCGGGATCACCCGTCGCAAGGCCCGACAGCAACGCTTCGTCCGGCGCACGCCCGAGCGGGAGGCCCATTCTCTGCACGTCAGTGGATACGTTCGGCCTCCCCGAATGGATTGATTCGGGTTCGTGCGGAAACACCCCTTCATTCTGCTCCTCTCCCCGCTCCCGCTCCCGTCCGCGCTCTCCCGCCCGCCGCCCGCGGGGCGCGGCCGACCCCGCCGCCGGGGGTAGGTTGCCTGCAGTCGTTACCCGGCGCGGTCGGGAGCAGTCGGGGGGTGAGGGGCATGCGGCGCAGGGCGGTGGCCGAGGCGATCGGCGCGGGCGAGCGGCTGCACGCCGCGGCCGGTGCGCTGCTGACCGACCACCGGCGGGCCGTCGACGCCGTACGGGAGGCCTGGGCTCCGATCCACGCCGACCTGGCCCGCTCCGAGCTGCTGCGGATCCCCGCCGACCGGCTCGCCCACGTCACCGAGGGGCGCCTGCGGCCGGCCGCCGTGGCCGCCATCGAGGCGGCCGGGTTCGACACCGTGCAGCGGGTCCTGGACGCGGGCCGCCACCGGCTGCGCCAGATCCCCGGGATCGGGCAGCAGACCGCCGACCAGGCGCTCGGCGCGGCGCGGCAGCTCGCCGAGGCCGTCGGGGAGACCGTGGCCGTGCACCTCGACGTGGACCGTCCCGAGCCCCGGACCACCGCCCTGGTCGCCGCCCTGTACCCGCTCGTCGAGGCCGGCCCCGAAGCCCGCCGGGCCGTCGAGGCCGCCACCGCCCTGGACGCCGGGCTCGGACCGCTGCTCGCCGACGCCGCACCCGCCGCCGGACGGCTTCGGGGCTGGTTCGCGGGGCGGGAGCGGCGCGAACGGGCCCTCGCCGCCCTCACCGAGATCGGCCGGCGGACCGGGCGGGCCGCCGCCGACGGCGTCCCCGTCCTGCTCGGGCAGGCCTCGGTCGACCTGCTGCGCGCGGCCGCCGACGAGGCGGCGGCCTGGGTCGACTTCGAGCTGCGCTCCGCCGAGTACTACGGCCTGCTCGCGGAGGTCACCGAGCGGCCCGGCGGCGGCGCCGACCCGGCCGCCGCCCAGGGGTTCCTGCCCGAGGCGCTGGCCGAACGCGTCCGCGCCCAGGCCCTCGACGGCACGCACCGCCGCGTCTCGCTGCGCGGGTACCAGTCCTTCGGCGCCCGCTTCGCCCTCGCCCAGCGGCGGGTGATCCTCGGCGACGAGATGGGACTGGGCAAGACGATCCAGGCACTCGCCGCCCTCGCGCACCTCGCGGCGCAGGGGCACCGCCACTTCCTCGTGGTCTGCCCGGCCGGCGTCCTGATCAACTGGACCCGCGAGATCGAGGCGCGCAGCACCCTGCGCGCGGTCGCCCTGCACGGCCCCGGCCGCCACGACGCTTTCGCGGACTGGCGGGGGGAGGGAGGGGTGGCCGTGACCACCTTCCAGGCGCTGACCGGATTCCCCGAGCCGGCCGCCGAGGAGCTGGGGATGCTCGTCGTGGACGAGGCGCACCAGGTCAAGAACCCGCGGGCGCAGCGCTCGCTCGCGGTCGCCGCCTGGGCCGGGCGCTGCACGCACGTCCTCTTCCTCACCGGCACCCCGATGGAGAACCGGGTCGCGGAGTTCCGCAGTCTCGTACGGATCCTGCGGCCCGACGTGGCCCCCGGGACCGGTGAGCTCGACGCGGTGGCCGGATCCAAGGCGTTCCGCAGGGCCGTGGCGCCCGCGTACCTGCGGCGCAACCAGCGCGACGTACTCGCCGAGCTGCCCGGGATCCAGTGGACCGACGAATGGGAGGAGCTGAGCGCGGCCGACCGGGAGGCCTACCGGGTGGCGGTGCGGGCCGGCAATTTCATGGCGATGCGCAGGGCCGCGTACGCGAGGCCGGAGAAGTCGGCGAAGCTGGCGCGGCTGCGCGAGCTGGTGGCGGACGCCGCCGCCAACGGGCTGAAGGTCGTGGTGTTCTCCGCCTTCCGCGAGGTGCTCGGGGCGGTCGAGGAGGCGCTCGGCCGGCAGCCGTCGGCGGGCGGCGGCGGCAGCGGCCTGCTCTTCGGGCCGATCTCCGGAAGCGTGTCGCCGGCCCGCCGCCAGCGGCTCGTCGACGGGTTCGGCGAGGCGGCCGGGCACGCCGTGCTGCTCGCGCAGATCGAGGCGGGCGGCATCGGGATCAACCTCCAGGCCGCGTCGGTGGTGATCCTGTGCGAGCCGCAGGCCAAGCCGACCACGGAGGCGCAGGCCGTGGCCCGCGCGCACCGGATGGGCCAGGTGCGCGCGGTACGGGTGCACCGGCTGCTCGCCACCGACGGGGTGGACCAGCGGATGCTGGAGGTACTGGACCGCAAGGCCCGGCTCTTCGACGCGTACGCCCGGCGCAGCGCGGTGGCGGAGTCGGCGCCGGAGGCGGTCGACGTCTCGGACACCTCGCTGGCCCGGCGCATCGTCGAGGAGGAACAGGCCCGCTTGGGCGCCGCCGGCTGAAGCCCGCCGTGCGAGCGGTGCGTCACAGCCCGCGGACCGAGGCGATCGTGAAGGCCGTCGGCGTGCCCGGGCCCATCGGGCCGCCCTTGTCGAACTGGGAGCGGACCACGAGCGTGCGGCCCGGGGTGTGGCTCAGCGTGGTCGGGATCTGCAGCGACGGGTCCGTGATCGTACGGGTCAGCCGGGCCCGGGTGCCATCGGGGCTGACGTGCCACCGGGTCAGGGTGTTCGTGGTGTTGTGGGCCACCCTCAGGGTGCCGTCGGGCGCCAGGTCGAGGCCGTCGGCGTGGGTGAGGTCCCCGCCCCGGAGGGCGACGCGGGAGATCGCGCCGGTGCGCAGGTCGATGCGGTGGAGGTCGCCCGCGGTCATGTCCACGGCCAGCAGGAAGCGGCCCGCCGGGTCCGAGACGATGCCGTTGAGGGCGAAGCTGCCCGCCGGTGACGGGGTGAGGTGCCCGCTGAGGTCGTACGCCGGGTACAGCGCGCCCGAGCCGGCCGCGAGCAAGTCCGGGGTGACCCGGTAGATCACCGAGCGCACGCTGTCCGTCAGGTAGGCGGTGCCGTCCGGGGTGATGGTCAGGTCGTTGACGAACAGGGGGCCGTTCCCGGCGACTTCGAAGTGGGCCAGGCGGCGCCCGGACGCGGTGTCGTAGACGGCGACCCCGGCCGTGGAGTCGGTCACCCACAGGCGGCCGCGGGCGTCCACGCGCAGTCCGTTCGCCGTGTGGCGCCCGTCGGTGCCCGCGGGCAGGAACACCTCGGCGGTGCGCTGCCCGGGGCGGGCCCGGTAGACGGTGCCGTCGGCGTACGAGCCCACGTACACGGTGTGGGTGCGCGGGTCGGTGGCGATGCCCTCGGGGTAGGCCTTCTCGCCGGGGAGGGTGAACGCGGTGGAGATCAGGCCGCCGGCCGGTGACGCGGGTGACGCGGACGGTACGGCCGCTGCGGCCGCTGCGGCGGCCGGGGTCGCCTGCGAGGCGTGCGCCGCCGGGATCGCTCCCAGCGTGAGAGCCGTGGTCAGGGTCAGGAGCGTCGCGGGCAGGAGCTTCTTCAGCACGGCAGGTGTCCTCTTTCATCTGGGTGAGCACGAAGATATGTTAGAGCTCTAATGCATGCAAGGGCCTTAGGATGCAGCAATGACCTCCATGCCTCCCGGGGAGCGCATCGGCTCGCACGTCAAGCGCGCCGAACAGGCGCTCCTCGCGGCCAAGAACGCCGCGCTCAAGCCGGCCGCGGTAACGGTTCCGCAGTACGCCGCCCTGCTCTGGCTCTCCGAGAAGCCCGGGATCTCGGCCGCCGCGCTCGCCCGCCTGTGCGGGGTGACCCCGCCGACGATGAACACCGTGCTGAAGAACCTCCAGGAGCGCGGGCTCATCGAGCGGACCCCGCACGAATGGCACCGCAACGTGCTCGAGACCCGGCTCACGGAAGAGGGCCGGGCCGCGATGGAGCTCGCCGACGCCGGTGCCGTACGGGTGGAGCGGGCGCTCGCCGCCGCGTTCTCGGCGCAGGAGCGGGAGCAGCTGATCGGCCTGCTCGGGCGGTGCGCCGAGGTGCTCGACGCCCAGAGGTGAGGTCTGATCCGCGCATCAGACCCGACGCAGTACCCAGCCGCTCTGTCCCGCCCGGGGCAGCGATGACCGTTCGGAGCCACGTTCGTGCACCAGTCCCCGCCCGCCAGACGCTCCCGCCGCGCGAGGTGGATATCCGCCGCCGTGGCCTTCGCGCTCCTGTTCGGCGGCGCCGGCTCCGCCGCCTGGAAGCTCGACTGGTTCTCCGGCAGCGGTGGGTCCGTGAGCTTCGGCAAGGCCCCGGCCCCCGCGTCCGCCCCGGCCGCACCCGGCGCGGGCGAGCCCTCCCCGGGTGCGCCGTCGCCCTCCGCCTCGCCCGGCGGTGATCCGGACGTACTGCTGCCGACCGGTCCGAGGTCCGACTTCAGGCAGACCGCCGAGCTGGACGACGGCACGGTCATCGCCAAGGCCCGTCTCGCGGGCGCGAAGTCGGGGTTCGAGGGCGACGTCTGGGTCTGGACTCCGAAGGAGTACGGCGAGGCGGAGTACGAGAAGAGCGCCTTCCCGGTGCTCATCGCGCTTCCGGGCGGCAACGGCTTCCCGAGCAACTACTGGTCCGACCGCAGCCTCGGCCTCCAGAAGGCCATCGGCGAGGGCGTCCGGGCCGGCACCAGCCTGCCGTTCATCGTGGTCATGCCGGTGCTCAACCCGGACAGCAAGTACTACTACGACGGCGCCGACATCCCCGGCCAGCCCAAGATGGGCACCTGGATCGCCGAGGACGTACCCGCCTTCGCCAAGGCCAACTTCCGTACGTACAAGTCCCGCGACGGCTGGGCCTTCATGGGCTCCTCCTCGGGCGCCTTCGTCGGCATGAAGACCGTCCTGCAGTACCCGGACCGGTTCAAGGCCGTGATCGCCAGCGGCGGCGAGATCGTGCCCGACTCACCGCTCTGGAAGGGCCACCAGGCGGAGATGGACGCGAACAACCCCGAGCGGCTCGCGCAGAAGCTGATCGACACGGGCGGCCCCGAGGTCTTCATCAACTTCCAGATCGGCACCAAGGAGTCCGGGAGGGAGCGGATGGTCAAGTTCCAGCAGTCGTACGGCAAGGGCCCCGTGAAGATGACCATCCGCGACATCCAGAACGGCGAGCACAACGGCTGGCACTACGTCCGGGGCATGAAGGAAGGCTCCCTGGAGTGGATCAGCAAGGTCCTGAAGGCGCCGCAGCCCGCCACGGGCTGACCGCCGCGCCCCGGCCGGCCGCCCCGCCCCCCGGCAGCCCGGCCCCGTGCCCGGCTGACCGGCCCGTACGCACGGAGCCGCGGACCGGCGTGGCACGCACCACGTCCCACCGGTCCCAGGCAACCCATCCGATCGTTGACACCTCTGTAAGGGGTGAAGGGGGACCGATCGGTCCGACCCGCGCTCTTCGGGAGCGCCGGAGAAGGAACGGGACAAATCCGTGCAGCATGACCAGCTTCAGGGTGACGGCGACCTCATGACCGGGGAAGGCCCGCAGACCACGGGCCGCCGCCGTCCCAAGCGCCGCAGGCTTCTGATCAGCGGAGCCCTGGCGTTCACACTCGCCGCCGGGGGCGGCGCCGCAGCGTACAAGTACGGGCTCTTCTCGGACATAGGGGATCCGGTCTCCTTCGGGAAGGTCCAGGAGTCGGCGGCGGCGGCCGAGCAGATCCGGCCGGGGGTGAGCATGCCGACCGGGCCGAAGGCCTCGTTCGTCCGGACCTACCGGATGCCCGACGGCACGCAGATCGGCCGCACGACCCTGACCGGCGCGAAGTCCGGTTTCACGGGCGACGTGTGGGTGTGGGTCCCCAAGCAGTACGACGACCCGCAGTACGCCAAGAGCGCCTTCCCGGTCCTGATCTCCCTGCCCGGCGGCAGGGGCTACCCCACGAACTACTGGGGCACGGGCCCCGGCCTCGGGCTGGAGAAGGCCGTGAGCGACGGGGCGAAGGCGGGCACCAGCCTGCCCTTCATCCTGATCATGCCGGTGCACAACGCGGACACCAAGCACCACTTCGACGCCTCCGACATCCCCGGCGAGCCCAAGATGGGCACCTGGATGGCCGAGGACATCCCGGATTTCACGAGGGCCAATTTCCGCACCTTCACCTCCCGTGACGGCTGGGCCTTCATGGGCTCCTCCGCGGGCGGATTCGGCGCGTTCAAGCACGTCCTGAAGTACCCCGACCGCTTCAAGGCGGCCATCGCGAGCGGGGTCGACATCGTCCCCGATTCCCCGCTGTGGAAGGGGAACACGCAGGCCATGGACGAGAACAACCCCGAGAAGCTCGCCGAGAAGCTGATCAAGGAAGGTGGTCCGGACGTCTACATCAACTTCCAGATCGGCACCAAGGAGACCGGCCGCGAGAAGGCCGAGAAGTTCATGAAGGACTACGGGAAGGGACCCGTGCACACCACGCTCCAGGTGATCCAGGATGGTGAGCACAATGGGAAGTCGTACGTCCGCGGTATGAGGGAGGGCGCTCTGGAGTGGATCAGCAAGGTCATGCTGGCACCGACGCCCGACCCCGCCGTGCGATGAAAGCATTCGTCCGGGGCGCCCTCGCCGCTGCCGCCGCCACCGTGGCGGCGGCCCTGGCCGTCGGCTTCGTCAAGGCGACGGACGAGGACCTGAACGCCGTGCACGCCTTCCCCGGTGTCGGCGTGCTCATGGCGAACGGCGAGCACTGGTGCACGGCGAGCGTCGTCGACAGCCCGAAGGGCACCGTCGTCGCGACCGCCGCGCACTGCGTGGCCCCCGCCGGCGAGGGCGGCGAGCCCGGAGCGCTCGCGCACGACGGCATGGCCATCGGCGAGCTCTCCTTCGCACCCGCCTTCACCGGAGAGGGCGGGGGACGCCAGCCGCTGGGCGTGTGGAAGGTCCGCGCGGTCCACGTGGACGAGCGGTGGACCAAATGGGGCGAGGACACCGCCGATTTCGCCTTCCTCAGCATCGCGCCGGACGAGGACGGCCGCACCGTGCAGCAGGCGGTCGGCGGCGCCGACGAGGCCCCGAAGCCGGACTGGACCTCCGGGTACGAACGCGAGGTCACGGTCGTGGGCTACCCCGAGTCGGACCGCAACCCGCAGAACAAGCCGGTCTCCTGCACCACCCAGACCAGTCACGACCAGGAGGACCCGGCGATGCTCTACATCGGCTGCGCGGGCTTCTGGTCGGGCACCAGCGGCAGCCCGTGGATCGCCGACCGCGGCGGTCCGGGGAACCCGGGACGGCTGATCGGGGTGCTCAGCGGCGGGGACACGGACGTGGACTCCACGGCCGCCCTGTTCGACGAGAAGGCGAAGGCGCTGTACGAGCGGGCCGCGCGGGACTGAGGCCCGGGGCGGCTCCGGCCACTGCCCGCCTCCGCGCACGGCCCTTCCCGCTCACCGCCTGCGTTCCGTGCTGACGATCACGCACACCGCCACCACGACGATCGCGCCGCCGACCAGGATCGGCACGGTCAGGGCCTCGTCGAGGATCAGCGCCCCCAGCGCGACGGCGACGACCGGATTGACGTACGCGTAGGTGGCCACCAGCGACAGCGGCGCCGCCTGCAGCAGCCACACGTACGCCGTGAAGGCGATCAGCGAGCCGAAGACGACGAGGTAGCCCAGCGCCAGCCAGGAGGCGGTGGAGAACGCGCCCCAGTCCAGCGAGCGGTGCTCGCCGCGCAGCAGGCCGACGGCGATGCCGCCCGCCCCGCCCGCGAGCATCTGGTACCCACTGCCCGCGAACGGGTTGTCCGGCAGCGAGAGCTTCGACGCGGAGAACGAGCCGAGCGACCACAGCACGGCCGCCACGATCACCAGCACCACCCCGGAGAGCCGCACCTCGCCGCTGATGCCCGGGACGGTCAGCACCGCGAGCCCGCCGAAGCCCAGCAGCACGCCGCCGAGGGTCCGCAGCGGCGGCCGGTCCCCGGTGGCGCTGCGCAGCACCACCAGCCACATCGGCACGGCGGCGATCAGCAGCGCGGCGAGGCCCGACGGCACCGAGGTCTCGGCGAGGACGACGAGTCCGTTGCCGCCGAGCACCAGCAGCAGGCCCACCAGCACCGCGGAGCCCGCCTGCGTACGGGTGGCCCGGAGCGCGCCCGGCCCGTACCGCCAGGCGACGAGGCAGAGCAGCAGCAGGCCGGCCGTGATGAAGCGGGCTCCGGCGGAGAGGAAGGGCGGCATGGTCCGGACGACCACGCGGATGGCGAGGTACGTGGAACCCCAGACGACGTAGACGAGGGCGAGCGCGGTCCAGACGGCCCCGCCGACCCCGCGGGGTGCGGATCGGGGCGCCGGCCCGCTCCCGGCGGTCTCCGAGGTGTGCATGACGGGATCCTAGGTTCGTCGGGGCGTCCACGCTCCCCGGGTTTCCCCCCCGGTGCCGGCGTCTCAGCCCTTGAGCAGGGCGTTCAGCTCGCCGTAGGGGAGGCCCCCGTCGAGCGCGGTGTACGTACCGCCGGCGAGCAGCTCCTCGGCGGCGCGGCGGACCACGTCGTACGCGGCCGACGCGACTCCGGACCCGAGGCTGACGCGGGCGACGCCGAGGGCGCCGAGCTCGGCGACGGCCGGGGCGCCGGGGCCGACGAGGAGGTTGAGCGGGGCGTCGATGCCCTTGACCAGCTCGGTGACGGTGGCCACGTCGTTCACGCCGGGGACGAAGATGCCGGAGGCGCCCGCGCGCAGGCACGCGGCGGCGCGGGCGAGCGTCTCGTCGAGGCGCTCGTCCTCCTCGCCGAGGCCGAAGAGGAACGTGTCGATGCGGGCGTTGATGAACAGCGGCACGCCGGCGGTGTCGGCGGCGGCCCGGGCGGCGGCCACCCGCTCCGCGTGGTCGGCGGGGGCCCGGGTGCCGTCCTCGATGTTGATGCCGACCGCGCCGGCCTCGATGACCCCGGTGACGGTCTCGCCGACCCCGGCGGGGTCGGCGCCGAAGCCGCCCTCGATGTCGGCGGTGACCGGGACGGAGACGGCCGCGGCCACCCGGGCGATGAGGTCGAGGGCGCGGTCCCGGCTCAGGGCGTCCCCGTCGGGCGTGCCGAGGGACCAGGCGACCCCGGCGCTGGTGGTGGCGACGGCGGGGGCGCCGGCGGCCTCGACGAGCCGGGCGCTGAGGACGTCCCAGGCATTGGCCAGGGCCAGCGGCGCGGCGGGGGCGTGCAGTGCGGCGAAACGGCGGGCGAGATCAACGGTGGTGGTCATCGGCCCAGTTCATCAGAGCATGCCCGACTCGGGCTGGCGATTTTCCGACGCGTACCCGGATCGCGGCGGCGGCACGGCCTACACGGGACCGGACTTGAGGCCCGCCCCGCACAGGGGGAGGACCGCCGTACGGCCCTGGAGGGGGTCGGCGGGGGCCAGCGGGCCGACCGCGGCCCAGCACGCCGCCGCCGTCGGCTCCACGAAGAGGCCGCGCCGGGCGAGGTCCTGCCGGGCCGCGCGCAGGGCCGTGTCCGGGACGGTCAGGAAGGTGCCGCCGGACGCGCGGACCGCCGCCAGGATCTGGCGGGCCCGCGGCGGGGCCGCGATCGCGATCCCCTCGGCCAGGGTGGGCCGCCGGTCCACCGGATCGGCGTCCTGCGCGCCCGCGGCGAAGGCCGCGGCCAGCGGGGACACCGCCTCCGCCTGGACCGCGATCAGGGCCGGCGGCTTCACCCCGCGCCGGGCCAGCTCCCCCACCGCCAGCGCGGCCCCCAGCAGCAGGGTGCCGTTGCCGACGGGGACGACGAGGGTTTCGGGGAGCCGGCCGCCGAGCTCCTCCCACACCTCGTACACGTACGTCTTCGTCCCGTGCAGGAAGTACGGGTTGAAGACGTGGCTCGCGTAGAAGACCCCGGGGAGGTCGGCGGCCTCCCGGGCCGCCACCGCCGCGGCCTCCCGGTCCCCCGGCACGACGCGGACCGCCGCCCCGTGCGCCCGCATCTGCTCCGTCTTCTTCTCCGAGGTGCCCTCGGGCACGAAAACTTCACATCGCAGCCCGGCCCGCGCGCAGTACGCCGCCACGGCCGTCCCCGCGTTCCCGCTGCTGTCCGCGACCACCCGCTCCGGAGCCAGCCGCCGGGCCACTTCCGCGAGCATCACGGCGCCCCGGTCCTTGAACGACAGGGTCGGCATCAGGAAGTCCAGCTTGGCGTGAATGCGCTCCGCGAGCGGGACCAGCGGAGTGTTCCCCTCCGACAGCGTCACGGAGAACGCCCCCGGCAGGGGCAGCGCGGAGCCGAAGCGCCAGAGCGAGTTGGGCCCGGCGGCCGGTTCGAGCGGACTGGCCGGATCCGGGGTGAAGTCGAGATCCCACGGCCCGCCGCACAGCGGGCAGCACCAGGGGGCCGTCCGGGCGTCGGCGCGCGTGGCGTCTTCGGGGCAGACGTAGCCGGGGAGTGCGTGCGTCATGTGCGGAGCGCCTTTGCTCGTTCATGGCCGTTGTATGGCACGGATGTTAAGCGTTCGTTGTCCTCTTGTGGGATTGCGAGAGGGTGCGTCAACCTTTCGGCAGCGGCAGCCGGCAGAACACGGGTGTCATTGTCATGGGCATGCCCATCATTGCGCCCGCTGCCCCGGATGCCGCTCTTCATGTCACCGACGAGGAGGACCCCCCACATGTCCGTGATGCGTCACACCCGCCGGAAGATCGCCGGCCTCAGCGCGATCGCCGTCGCCGCCCTCGCGCTGGGCGCGGCCGGCGCGTTACCCGCTTCCGCCGCCGATGCCGGTACCCAGGGCGTCATCGAGAACGCCGGAGCCCCCGGCGCGGTCGCCGAGAGCTACATCGTGACCCTGAAGGACTCGGCCGCCCGGTCCACCGCCGACAGCGGAAAGGCCGTCGCCCGCCGGTACGGCGCCACGATCGGCCGTACGTACAGCGCCGCCCTCAACGGATACTCCGTCACGGTCTCCGAGGCCCAGGCCAGGAAGCTCGCCGCCGACCCGGCGGTCAAGTCCGTCGTGCAGAACCGCACGTTCACCGTCGACGACGCCCAGGGCACCCAGCCCAGCCCGCCGTCGTGGGGCCTGGACCGCATCGACCAGCACCCGCTCCCGCTCGACAACGGCTACACCTACCCGGACAAGGCCGGCGAGGGCGTCACCGCGTACATCATCGACACCGGCGTCCGCATCAGTCACACCGAGTTCGGCGGGCGCGCCTCCTACGGCTTCGACGCCATCGACAACGACAACACCGCCCAGGACGGCCACGGCCACGGCACGCACGTCGCCGGCACCGTCGCGGGCAACTCGTACGGCGTGGCCAAGAAGGCCAAGATCGTCGGCGTCCGCGTCCTCGACAACAACGGCTCCGGTACGACGGAACAGGTCGTCGCCGGCATCGACTGGGTGACCCAGCACGCCGTCAAGCCGGCCGTGGCGAACATGTCGCTCGGCGGCGGCGCCGACTCCGCGCTCGACACCGCCGTCCGCAACTCCATAGCCTCCGGCATCACGTACGGCGTCGCCGCGGGCAACGAGTCCACGGACGCGAGCAGCAAGTCCCCGGCGCGCGTGGCCGAGGCCATCACGGTCGGTGCCACCACCAGCACCGACGCGAAGGCCAGCTACTCCAACTACGGCTCCATCCTTGACATCTTCGCCCCCGGCTCCTCGATCACCTCCTCGTGGGGCACCGGCGACACCGCCACCAACACCATCTCGGGCACCTCGATGGCCACGCCGCACGTCGTGGGCGCGGCGGCGCTGTACCTCTCCCAGAACCCGGCGAGCACCCCGGCGCAGGTCCGCGACGGCCTGGTGGCGGCGGCCACGCCGAACGTGGTGACCGGTCCCGGTTCCGGCTCCCCGAACCGCCTGCTGTACGTGGGCGGCGGCACCACCCCGCCGAACCCGGGCAAGCGCTTCGAGAACACCGCCGACTACGCGGTCAACGACAACGCGACCGTCGAATCGCCGGTCACCGTCAGCGGGGTCGCGGGCAACGCCCCGGCGGCGCTCAGCGTCTCGGTCGACATCAAGCACACGTACATCGGTGACCTGAAGGTCGACCTGGTCGCCCCTGACGGCTCGGTCTACAACCTGCACAACCGCAGCGGCGGCAGCGCGGACAACATCGTCAAGACGTACACCGTCAACGCCTCTTCCGAGGTCGCCAACGGGGTGTGGAAGCTCCGCGTGAACGACAACGCCAACGTCGACACCGGGAAGATCGACTCCTGGGCGCTGCAGTTCTGAGGCACATGTGAGGCGCGTGTGACGCACGGAAACCGCGGGGGCGACCGTTACGACGGTCGCCCCCGCTGCGTACTATTTCGCGCATTCGTTCGTGCACCTCCCGTGATGGAGCCCTCGCCCCGTGAGCACCCCGCCGCCGCCCTACTGGCTCCCTCCGCCCGCGCAGCAGGCCTCCGCGGAGCCGGTGCTGAACGGCTTCGCGCTCGCGTCGCTGCTGGTCGGGCTGTTGTGCCTGCCGCCGCTCGGCGTCGTCTTCGCCGTCGTGGCGCTCGTCCAGATCGCCCGGAAGGGGGAGCGGGGCAGGGCGCTCGCGATCACGGGACTGGTGGTGTCGCTCGCGATGACCGCGGCCCTGGTCCTCGTCGCGGACCGGGTGGGCGAGCGGCTCTTCGGCCGGCTCGACACGGTCGAGCAGTACGAGGACGTCGAGGGCGAGTTGACCGCCATGGACGAGATGCGCCGGGGCGAGTGCTTCAACGTCCCCGGCGGGGACCTGCTCGCCGAGCGCCCGTTCATCTACAAGACCGCGTGCACCGAGCCGCACGAGGGGGAGGTCACCTCCTCGACCCGGCTCGCGGGCGGCGCCTTCCCCGGCACGCCCGAGCTGCGGCGGACCGCCGTGGACGCGTGCTGGAAGGCGCAGGACGCGTACGCGATGGACACCTGGGCGCTGCCCCCGTACGCGGAGATGTTCTACTTCGTGCCCACGCCCGAGTCCTGGAGCGGCGGCGACCGTCGGCTCCTCTGCGTCATCGGCACGGCGGAGCAGGAGCACCGCGGCAGCCTCCGCAAGGACGCCACGATGCTGACGCCGGAGCAGGTGTCCTTCCTGCGCGTGATGAACGAGGCCGACCTGGCGCTGGGCGGCCAGCCGGAGGAGGAGATCGACGAGGCGCTCCCGCGGTACCGGGAGTGGGCCGTCGCGGTGGACCGCGCGTTGGGCGTGGAGGCGGGGCTGCTGGACGGGGTGCGGGAGCGGCCGGAGCTGGCCGGGCCGGCCGGAGCGCAGCTCAAGGGGGTCGAGGCGGCGCGCGCGGGGTGGCAGCGGGCGGCGCGGGCGACGAAGCCGGCGGAGTTCCAGACGGCGTGGGACGAGGCCTCGGCCGCGCAGTCCGTGGAGACGGAGAAGGTGCTGCGCGGGGCGTACGGGCTTTCGATGACGGTGCCGGAATGGCTGGCGGGGGAGTCCGACGGCTCGGACGGCGACCCTGAGGACTCGGCCGTCGAGGATAGCGCGCCGTAACGCGGGGTAACCGGTTTCAGTGACCTGGCTTCATCACTTCGGGTGAAACTCTGGCCTTCGCTTGCGATGTACAACCGTCGGTTGCCAGGGTGTAGCTGTCTGTCAAGCTGATGGGAGTGGCCAGTGACTTTCGGTGAGCAGCCGGCCTATCTGCGCGTCGCCGGGGATCTGCGACGGAAGATCGTCGATGGGTCCCTGCCCCCGCACGCCCGGCTCCCCTCGCAAGCCCGGATCCGCGAGGAGTACGGGGTCTCCGACACCGTGGCGCTGGAGGCGCGCAAGGTCCTCATGGCGGAGGGGCTGGTCGAGGGCCGTTCCGGGTCGGGTACGTACGTGCGGGAGCAGCCCGTGCCCAGGCGGGTCGCCCGCTCCGGATACCGCACGGGCGGGCCGTCGACGCCGTTCCGGCAGGAGCAGGCCGAGGCGGGTGCGCGCGGCACGTGGGAGTCCGGCAGTGAGCAGGCGGCCGCGCCGGCGGATATCGCCAAACGGCTCGGCATCGAGCCGGGGGAGCGGGTGATGCGGACGCGGTACGTGTTCCGCGACGCGGGCGAGGCGATGATGCTGTCGACCTCGTGGGAGCCGCTCGCGGTCACCGGCCGGACCCCGGTGATGCTGCCGGAGGAGGGGCCGCTCGGCGGTTCGGGGGTCGTGGACCGGATGGCCGCCATCGACGTGGTCGTGGACAACGTGGTGGAGGAGGTCGGGGCGAGGCCGGGCCTGGCGGAGGAGAACATGCTGCTGGGCGGGGTCCCGGGCCATGTGGTCCTGGTGATCGGCCGTACGTACTTCGCGTCCGGGCTGGCGGTCGAGACCGCCGACGTGGTCGTCCCGGCGGACCGCTACCGCCTCTCGTACCACCTGCCGGTCCGCTAGGTCGTTTCCCGGCCGGCCACCGTCGCGAGCGGCGTTCCCCGGGTGGGGCACCCCCGGGGAACGCCGCCGTGTGACGGGGCGTCATGGACCCGGCGGATTTCGGCGCGATGGTGATCGCCCCCGCCGCGCCGGTCCTCGCCTTCTTCGAGGCGTGCGCCCCGCGCGCCGAAGTCCGCCCGCGCTCGCGCGCCCTCCCCGCGGCCGGACTCGCCCGCGTCCCGTGCCCGTTGACCGTGCGGTTCGCCGCGAGGTGCGCCCGGTGGGAACCGGCGCGCACGGCGCTCTCGTACGCATGGCCGGATGCGTACGCCGTGAGGTATCTCTTCGTAAAAAACCGTATCCGCTCCGTAAAGGTCGGGCGTACGCTCGGGCATATGCGCAATGCGGTTTCCCGGGCAGGTACATCGGCGGAGGGTGAAACGCGATGAACGACAGCGATGCCCTGCTCCCATGGCTGGTCATACGTCAGGACGACAACGGCAACCGCTACCGGGTGGGCCGCTACCCCACCCGGTCCGAGGCCCAGAAGGTCGTCGACAGCCTCGAAGACAGGGGCCACAAGCAGCTGTACTGGGTCGAGCGGATCGGTCAGACCGCCACGACGAACTGAGCGTCCGCGCGGTGGCATAGGCTCCGCCCCATGACGGTACGAGTGGTCGTGGGCGGAGCCCTTTGTCATGAGGGCCGCCTGCTGGCCGCCCGCCGCAGCGCACCCCCCGAGCTGGCCGGACGCTGGGAGCTGCCCGGCGGCAAGGCCGAGCCCGGCGAGTCCGTGCCCGAGGCCCTCGTACGCGAACTGCGCGAGGAGCTCGGCGTGGAGACCGAGCCGCTGGAGCGGATCCCGGGAGAGTGGCCGCTCGGGCCCGGGCTCGTCCTGCACGTGTGGTCCGCGCGGCTGCTGTCCGGGGAGCCCGCGCCGCTGGAGGACCACGACGAGCTGCGCTGGCTCGGGCCGGACGAGCTGGACTCCGTGGACTGGCTCGACCAGGACCGGCCGGCCGTCGCCGAAGCCGGCCGCCGGCTGCGCGACGGGCGCAACGGGCGCGACGAGCGCCGTGAACGGCACACCAGGTCGCACGGGGGCGCGTGACGCGCGTGCGCTGGGCCGTCTGCGCCACAGTGCGCCGGTGCGTGAAGGATCGGGTGGTACGACGCCTCGAATATCGGGTATGTCGCTATTAGTCCCTATCGTGTACTGCCTCTCGTGGCTCTGTCCCTGCGGAATCGGACTGGGGCCGTTGCCGGCCCGGGAAGTGATCGGCGTGATCGACACAGACGGTGAATGCGCCGAGTGGGCCTTCCCCGCAGAGCCCGGCGCCGTCCGCACCGCCCGTCACGCCGTGCGCGGCACGCTGAGCTCCTGGGGCCTCGACTCCGTCGGCGATGTCACCGTCCTGCTGGTCAGCGAGTTGGTCACCAATTCACTGCGGTACGCCTCCGGCCCCATCGGGGTCCGGCTGGTGCGGCAGAATTCGGCCAGCGGAAGTCCGGTGGGAGGTGCCGCGCTGCTGGTGGAGGTTTCCGATCCGCTTCCGGATCCGCCCCGCGAACGGGCGGCGACGCCGGACGACGAGGGCGGCAGGGGGCTTCATCTGGTCGCCGTCTCGGCGCAGCGCTGGGGAACCCGCCACGGGAAATCGGGCAAGACCGTGTGGTTCGAGTTGGCACTTCCTGGTGAGTAACAAGGTGACGGATGGCCGACGATCACAGGGCATGGCTCGAAATAGTCGGGACCTTTTTGTGATCGTGAACGCCGTGCCGTGCGGGGCCGTGGTGCTGAATACTTCGGTCATGGCCGGTCCGGTTGCGGTGAGCTGGAGGGGACGGTCGCGTGAGCGAGATACCTGCGCAGGCACATCAGGCCCGTGTGCCCGGGGAGACATGGCACGACTCCCTGTGGCACAGCAGCCCGCCTGGCTCGATATATGACTACATAAAGGTCGCGTCCTTTTCCATCGGACCCGACGGGCTCGTCGACCAGTGGAGCCTGCGCGCCGAGGAGCTGTTCGGGCTGACCGCCGGGCAGGCCGTGGGCCGGGACCCGGTGGACGCCTTCATGCCGCCGGAGCTGCGCGCCGACGGCCACCGCAGAATGGCCGAGATCCTCGACGGCAAGGAATGGACCGGCCTCGTCCCCTTCCGCATTCCCGGCGGGGACGGCGCGCACGGCGTGGCCGAGATCTACGTGATGCCCACCCAGACCGAGACCGCCGAACGGGCCGCGCTGTGCGTCGTCGTCGACGTACGCGCGCTGCGCCGCATCGAATCCGATCTTGCAGCTTCGCAGGCCATATTCGGCCAATCTCCTTTCGGCTTCCTGCTCTTCGGTACGGACCTCACCGTGCAGCGCGCCAACCGCGGTTTCGCGACCGTGTTCGGCGGTGCCGTCGAGGAGCACCGAGGGCGCACCGTCCACGACTACCTCCCGGCCCAGGAGGCCGACCGGATGGCCGAGGCCCTGCGGCGGGTCCTGGAGACCGGAGACTCCGTCACCGACCTCCGGATCACCGGCGCCGCCCCGGGCAGCCGGGACCACCGCCACTGGTCCATCAACCTCTACCGCGTCCACGGCGGCACCGGCCGCCCCATCGGCGTCGCCGGCCTGGGCACCGACGTCACCCGCCGCCACCTCGCCGCGCGCGAGGCCGCCGGGGTCCGGCGCAATCTCGCCCTGCTCAACGAGGCCGGACACCGCATCGGGAACTCCCTCGATCTGGAGACCACCGCCCGCGAACTGCTGGACGTGACCGTTCCGGGCTTCTGCGACCTCGCCGCCGTCGACCTCTACCAGGGGCTGTTGCTCGGCGACGACGACAGGCCCGCGCGGCCGCACGGGCCCGGCGTGCCCCCGCTGCCGCACGGGCGCGGTCCCGAACGGGCCCCCTCCCCGCCGCTGCGGCGGGTCGCCTTCGCCTCGGCCGTCTCGGACGGTCCGCTGTCCGACCCGGGCGCGGCCGTCTCCGTGGGGGAGGTGCACCGCTATCCGGCGGCCTCGCCGGGGGCGCTGGCCCTGCGGACCGCGCGGCCCCGGCTGATCGAGGGCGGCGGAGCGGACGACCTCGTCCAGTCGACGCTCGTCGTGCCGATGGTCGCGCACGACACGGTGGTCGGGCTCGCCCAGTTCTCCCGTACGAAGGGCAGCGAGCCCTTCGGGGAACGGGACCGGGCGGTGGCCGTCGAGCTCGCCGCGCGTGCCGCCGTCTGCATCGACAACGCGCGCCTCTACCGGCGCGAGCACGAGCGGGCGCTGATCCTCCAGCGCAGCCTGCTGCCGCCCGGGGACCCCGAGGCGGCCGGCCTGGACATCGCCTGCCGGTACCTGCCCGGGAACGCGGCCACCGAGGTCGGCGGGGACTGGTTCGACGTCATCGAGCTGCCGGGGCACCGCACGGCGCTCGTCGTCGGCGACGTGATGGGCCGGGGGCTGCGGGCCGCCGTCGCGATGGGCGAACTGCGCACCGCCGTACGGACCCTGGCGCTGCTGGACCTGGAACCGGCGGAGGTGCTGACCGCGCTGGACGAGATCGCCCGCGGGCTCGGCGCACCCGGCGGCGCCCAGCAGGCCTCCCGGGCGGCCCTGCACTCGCGGGACGCCGACCGCTCGGAGGTGTACCTCGCGACCTGCGTGTACGCCGTCTACGACCCGGTGACCCGGCGCTGCACCATCGCCAACGCCGGGCACATGCCGCCGGTCCTGGTGGAGCCGGCGGAACCGGGCGCCCCGCCGCGGCCCGCGCTGCTGCTGGAGGTGCCGCCCGGGATGCCGCTCGGGGTGGGCGGGGAGCCGTTCGAGGAGGTGGAGGTCGACCTCCCCGAGGGCGCCCTGCTGGCCCTCTACACGGACGGGCTGGTCGAATCCCGCGACCACCCGCTGGAGGAGGGGCTGCGCGGACTGCGGGACGCGCTCGCCGACCCGGTGCGGCCGCTGGAGGACGTCTGCGACCACGTGCTGAACACGCTGAACACCCGGCACGGCGAGGACGACATCGCGCTGCTGATGGCACGGGTGCAGGGGCTGCCGATCGACGCCGTCGGCGACTGGCAGCTGCCGCGTGAGGCCCGCTCGGTGGGCCGGGCGCGGGAGCTGGCACGGGCGAAGCTCCCGGCGTGGGGGCTGGAGGGGCTGCTCGACACCACCGAACTGCTGGTCAGCGAGCTGGTGACGAACGCACTGCGGTACGGCGAGGGCGAGATCCGGCTGCGCCTGCTGCTCGACCGCACCCTGGTCTGCGAGGTCTGGGACGGCAATCTGGTGCAGCCGCGCCGCCGCCGCGCCCGGGACACCGACGAGGGCGGGCGCGGCCTCCAGCTGGTCGGCATGCTGTCGGCGGGCTGGGGCACGCGGCGGACCCACCGGGGGAAGACGGTGTGGTTCGAACTCCCGCTGCCGGGCGGCGGGTCGGAGCCGGTGACGGAGCTGTCGGCGGAGCAGCTGCTGAGCATGTACGGCTGAGCGCCGCCGGGCGGGGCCGGGGGAGCAGAGCCCCCGCGGACCCCGCCCGGCGGTTTCGTCACGCGGCCCCGCGGGATTTGAGCGCCGCCAGCCGGGCCTCGATCTCCGAGGACGTGCCCAGGTCGTCCAGGGCCTCGAACTGGGCGTCCAGGGACGAGGCCGCCAGCTCCTGCTTGCCGAGCGCCCGGGCCTCCTCCCGCCGGACCTTGTCCTCGAAGCGGGCGATGTCGCTCGTCGGGTCCATGACGTCGATGTTCTTCACCGCGTCCATCATCGTGTTCTGCGCCTGCGCGGTCTTGGCGCGGGCCACCAGCTCGTCGCGCTTCGCCGTCAGCTCCGTCAGCTTGTTCTTCATCGAGTCCAGCCCGGACTTGAGCTTGTCCACGACCTCCGTCTGGGCGGCGATCGTCGGCTCCGCCGTCTTCGCCTCCTTCTCCGACCGGAGCTGGCGGCCCAGCGCGACCTTCGCCAGGGTGTCGAACCTGTCCGCGTCCGCCACGGCCCCCGCCGCCCGCAGCTCGTCCGCCTTCCGGCTCGCCGCCAGCGCCTTGCCGCCCCACTCCGCGGCCGCCTCCACGTCCTCCTCGTGATCCGCCTCCAGCATCCGCAGGTTGCCGATCGTCGTGGCGACCGCCTCCTGCGCCTCCGCGATGTTGTTCGTGTAGTCGCGGATCAGCTGGTCCAGCATCTTCTGCGGGTCCTCCGCCTGGTCCAGCAGCGCGTTGATGTTGGCCCTCGCGAGCTGGGTGACGCGGCCGAGGATGCTCTGCTTGCTCATCGGTGCCCTTTCCACGGGGTGGGGAAGAGTGGGTCAGAAACGGCCGCCGCCGCCCATGCGGCCACGGGTGCCCCCGCCGCCGAACGAGCCCGGGCCGGGCCCCCCGCCGCCGAAGCCGCCGCCCCCGAAGCCCCCACCGAAGCCTCCGCCCCCGCCCCGGCCCCGGCCGCCGCCCAGGATCTCGCCCAGGATGATCCCGCCGAGGACCGCGCCGCCCATGCCCCCGCTCCGGCGCTGCCCGCCGTACGGGTTCTCGTACGCCCGTACGTCCTGCTCCGCCAGCTCCTGCGCCTGCCGCGCCAGCCCGTCCGCCCGCTGCGCCTCCGCCAGCGCGCCCGCCGGGTCCGAGCCCGCCAGCGCCTGCGACCGCTCCAGCCGCCGCCGCGCCTCCGCCAGCCGGGTCCGGGCCTGGCTGCCGACCGCGCCCCGGCTCGTGGTGACGTAGTCCGTCGCCGCCCCGATCGCGCTGCGCGCCGAGAGCATCGCCTGGTCCAGCAGGGCGGCCGCCCGCTGCCGGCCCGTCTCCCGCTCCCGCGCCCCGGCCAGCGCCTCGTCCAGGACGGCGTCGGCCTCCTCCACCCGGCGCAGGGCGTCGATCGGGTCGTACCGGCCGGCCGCCTGCTCCCGGCGTACGTCGGCCAGGACCGCCTCCGCCCGGCCGATCCGGCCGCGCAGGTCCGCCGTCGAGGCCCCTTCCGCGGTGCCGGTCAGCAGGCCGCGCGCATCGGCGAGATCGGTGTCCGTCTCCGTGATCGCCCCGGGCAGCTTCCCGGCCGCCTCCGCCAGCTCCTGCGCCCGCCGCTCCACCGCGTCGACCAGCGTGGCCGCCTGGTCCACCGCGCCCTCGGCGGCCCGTACGTGCACGGCCGCCTTCCCGTTGTCGCCGCCGTCGATCGCCGCCCGCGCCTCGCCGAGGCTGGTCGTCGCGAACAGCAGCCGGTCCTTGGCCTGTTCGGCGTTGGAGGCCACCGGCGCGGCCGCCGAGTCCGCGTAGCGCCCGGTCAGCGCGGTCAGCGTCGCCTCGGCCGTCGTCGTACGGCCCGTCAGCGCACGGAAGTGCGCCTCCACCGTGGCGAGCGCCTGCGGGGCGTTCTTCTCCAGGTCCCGCAGCCGGTCGAAGTCGGCCGACTCGGCGTCGAGGCGCCGGTTCGCCTCGGTGCAGCGGGCCACGATCTCGTCCAGCATCCGCCGCCGCGTCGGATCGTCCTCCGGGTACGCGTCGTCGAGCTGCTGGCGCAGCCGGAACGCGGCCGTCAGCTCGCTCTGGGCGAAGGCCACGGCCGCGGTGAAGGTGCCCACCGCCTCGTCTCCGAACTGGGCGGAGGCGAAGCCGAGCTCCTCGTCGCTGGTGCGGATCGCGTCGTCGGTCTCCACCAGCAGGGCCTTGGCCTTGGCGTCGAGTTCGGGCAGCGGGAGCGCGGTCGTGGTCGAGGGCTGCCCGCCCCAGCCCGTCGTACCGGAGCCGCCGCCCCGGCCGCCCTTGCGCTTGCGGCGGCTGTACGCGTACGCCCCGAGGGCCCCCGCCGCGCCGACGACCACCACCGGGAGCACGTAGTCCCCGGCCCCGCCGCCCTCGTCCGCGCCGCCGCCGGGGTTCGCGACGCCGGGGGTGACGGCCGGCACCGGTACGGGCTTCCCGTCGAGCACGGCCCCGTACCCTTCGGCGGCGCCGATCGCGGCCCCCGCCCAGTCGTTCTGCCGCAGCGCGGGCTCGATGGCGGTGCGGGCGACGTCCGCGAGCTGGGCCTGCGTGAAACCGGAGTCGACATCGGCCGAATAGGCGTACTGGCGGGCCCCGGTCGCCACCGCCAGCAGTACGTCGTCCTGACCGAGGCCGTTCTTCTGCGCGGTGGCGTCCGCCCAGCTCTGCGCGGAACGCCCGGAGAAATCGTGCACGTACGTCACGAAGAGCTGGATCCGGTGGCCGGCGTACAGCCGCTCCAGCGCTGCGGTGACGGCGGCCGTCCGGTCGCCGAGGGCGCCCACGCGGTCGGTGATCTGCCCCTGCTGCGACAGCGTGACGGGATCCTCGGCCCGGGCGGCCGGCGCCCCGGCCGGCCCCCAGCCGCCGAGCCCCAGCAGCGCGGCGGCCAGGACGAGCCCGGCCCGTACGGATATCCCGGCAGTGGTGCGTCGCTTCGACCTGCTCCTGGGCGGCATCACATTTGGGAGGGTATGGGCGCTTCAGGCCCCTCGCACCCGGAGCACCGCCGCGGTCGGCGACCGCTACGGCAGGTCGTACGCCGCCAGCGCCGGAGCGGAGAGCACGAGCCGGTCGCCGATCAGCAGGGTGTCCCCGCCGCCGAGCCCCGGGTGCTCCCACTGGCGGAGCGGTCTGCCCGATGCCGGATCCAGCACCGCCACGAACGGCCCCAGCTCCCGGCCCAGCAGCCCGCGCCGGCCGCCCCGGGCGGCCTTCACGTACAGCCCGCCCGGCCGCAGGCCCAGCAGTTCGAGCGAGCTCCCCGCCTCCTCGTCCCGGGCTCCCCTCCCCTCGTTCCGGGCCACCGTCCGCCGCCAGCGCACCGCCCCGGTGCGCGCGTCGAGCGCGAGCACCAGGTCCCCGTGGAACTGCCGGTGCGCCGCCACGTACACCGTGTCGCGCTCGACCAGCGGCCGCGCCATCCGCAGCCCGGGGGCGAACCGCCACCGCAGGCGTCCGGTGTCGCGGTCCAGGGCGTACAGGCGCGTGCCGTCCACCAGGTGCACCGGTTGCGCGCCGGGCGTCGGCCCGACGGGCTCCGAACCCCGGACGTGTCCCCACAGCTGCCGTCCGTCCGACGGGTCCAGTGCCCGGAACCACGCGTCGTCCGCCAGGACCAGGCAGCCGCCCACCGCCTGCAGGGACCGGACCCCCGGCAGCGTGTGCTCCCACGCCACCCCGCCCGTCGTCGCCCGCAGCGCGGTCAGGCCGTTCGCCGCCCGGTGCACCAGCACCGGCCCGGCGCCGCACAGCACACCCGCGCCCTGTTCCGGCAGGTCCCGCCACCAGCGCACCCGCCCGTCGCGCTGCTCCCGCGCCACCAGCCGTACGCCCGCCCCGCCTTCCCGCCGTACGGCGACGTACACCGTCGCGGCATCCGCCACGCAGGACACCCGCAGCCGCCCGGTCCCCGGCAGCGGCGGCGCGATCGCACCCTCGTCGGCGTACGCCGTCCAGCGCGGCGCACCCACGTCGGCCCGTACGCAGCCCACTTCGGCCCCCGACCGCCGCACCAGGCCGTCCCCGGCGCAGTGCAGGGCGTCCGGGCGGCCGCCCTGCTGCCACCGCCGCCCGTCCGCGTCGGGCGGCCGCGGGGCGGGGACCCGCTCGCCGAGCGTGGTCAGCGCGGGCGGCGGCGGGCTCCCCGTACCGGCCGCCACCTCCGGCAGCCAGGGCGTACCCGCCGCGGCCACGCAGTCCCGGGCGATCCGGGCCAGCGCACGGGCCCGGTCCGCCGGTTCGGGCAGGGCGCGGGCCTGCTCCGCGCGCTCCCGGGCCCGCGCCGGCTCCGGCGCGGGCCGGGTGGCCGCGGCCACCCGGTCCCTGGCCGCCGCGAGCGCGGCCAGGGCGTGGTCGGCCTTCTCGTCGCCGGCCGTCTCGGGGCGGCCGCGCAACAGGGCGCCGGCCCGCGTGCGCAGCCGCTCGGCCTGGACGCGGCCGCCGTCGCCCTCCTGGTGGTCCGCCTCCTCGCGCAGCCAGGCGGCCCGCTCCTCCAGCACCTCGGGGAGCGCGGCCTCGGCCTGCTGCAGGGCCCGCGCCCCGCCCGCCCGGTCCCCGGCCGCGGCCAGGTCCTGGGCCACCTGGCACAGCGCCAGCAGGCGGGCCCCGGCGGAGCCGATCCGCTCGCTCAGGCGCAGGGCCGTCTCCAGGTCCCGCGGGGCGACGGCGAGCACCGTGTCGTACGTGGCCGCCGCCCGCTGTCCCGGGTCCTGGATCCGGGACAGCCTGCCCTCGGCCTCCTCGGGCAGCGCCGCCACGAGGGCCGCCTCGATCCGGGCGCGGAGCCCGCCGGGCGCCGGGCGTCCGCCGAGGTGGTGGCCGGCGATCTGGGAGGCCTGCTCGGGGGCCACCTTGATCAGTTCCTCCGCCAGCGCGCGCAGCGGAGCTTCCCGCCGGGGGCCGAAGACCGTGAACAGCGCCTGCTGCGCGTCGGTCAGCAGCCGCCGGGCCCGCGCCGGGGCGTGCGGGGCGGTGGTCCGGGCCAGCGCCGTCAGCAGCCGGGCCACGCCGGCCCCGTCGCCCCGGCCGTCGGTCCACGCCGCGCTCTCCGCTTCGGCGAGCAGCGAGGCCGCGAGTTCCGCGTCGAAGCGGGCCGCGGCATCGGCGGCGACGGCCAGCACCTCGACGCGGGCGTCGCCGGTACCCGGCCGCCCGCGCAGCTCCTCCTGCGCCTGTGCCAGCAGCTCCCGTACGAACTCCCGCACCCCGGAAGCCACGCCCGAGGCCGGGTCGGGGCCGGGATCCGCCCCGGCGGCCGGCCCGGAAGCCGGCTCCACTCCCCCCGACCCGTCCGCCATCCCGGAATCCGCCCCGGAATCCGCCCCGGCCCCCGATCCCGGCGGCCGGTCGCCGGACCCGCGCTCCGGCCCCGCCGCCCGCCCGGCCCCGGCCCCGTCCTCGGCCGCTTCCTCGGTGGTCTCCGCACCCGGTGGCCGCCCGCCGGCCGCCGGTTCCCCCGCCCGCGCGGCCGGGCCGGGACCCGGCTCCGGCCGGGGCTCCACTGGGCCGTACCCCGTCGCGCCCCCGTTCCCGCCCGCGCGGAGGCTGCGCAGGGCCTTGCCCACCGCCTCCGCCGACTCCGGCCGGTCCGCCGGTTCCTTCGCCAGCAGGGCCAGCACCAGCCGGTCCAGCTCCACCGGAACCGGCGTCCCCGCCTCGCGCAGCGGGAGCGGCGCCTCGGCGACGTGCCGGTGCATCAGCACGTACGGCGACTCGGCCTGCCCGAACGGCGGTGCCCCGCTCACCAGCGCGTACAGCACGCACCCCAGCGCGTACAGATCGCACCGCGCGCCCACCCGCTCGCCCCGCCACTGTTCCGGCGCCATGTACGCGGGGGTGCCGATGATCCGCCCCGTCACCGTCCAGCCGGCGGTCGCTTCCGCGGAGTGCGCGATCCCGAAGTCGCATATCTTGATCCGCGAACCCGGCAGCAGGAACAGGTTGCCGGGCTTCAAGTCCCGGTGGACCACGGCCTGTCCGTGCGCGACGGCCAGCGCCTCCGCCGTCTGCGCGGCCAGGTCCACCGCGAGGTCCACGGCGAGCCCGCCGTCCCGCGCCAGCACCGTGGACAGGTCCTCGCCGGAGAGGAGCTCCATCACGATGAACAGCCGGCCGTCCTGCTGTCCCACGTCGTGCACCACGGTGATCCCGGGGTGCTGGAGCCGCGCCCCGATCGTGGCCTCGCGTCTGAACCGCGCGACCACCTCGTCGTTCGTGGCCGCCTCCAGCAGCACCTTGACCGCCACGGACCGGTCCAGCACCAGGTCGTGCCCGCGCCACACCTCGCCCATGCCGCCCTGGCCGAGCCGCCGCTCCAGCCGGTACCGGCCGGCCAGTTCATCCCCCACCCGCACCGCAGAGCCCCCTGACATCACGTCATACGACGTTTTCCCAGGGGGCATTGTGTCCTGCCCAGTGAACGGCCGGGGGTGCTACAGATCGGCACGCCTGCGGATCTTGTTGCCCAGCCACACCAGCGGGTCGTAGGTGCGGTCCACCGCCCGCTCCTTCAGCGGGATCAGCGCGTTGTCGGTGATCTTGATGCCTTCCGGGCAGACCTCCGTACAGCACTTGGTGATGTTGCAGTAGCCGAGCCCGTGCTCCTCCTGGGCCGTGCGCTTGCGGTCCAGGCCAGCCTCCTGCGCCGCGTCCAGGGGGTGCATGTCCAGCTCCGCCACCCGCATCAGGAAACGGGGACCGGCGAAGGCGGTCTTGTTCTCCTCGTGGTCGCGCACCACGTGGCAGGTGTCCTGGCACAGGAAGCACTCGATGCACTTCCGGAACTCCTGCGAGCGGTCCACGTCCACCTGCTGCATCCGGTACGCCCCCGGAGCCACCCCTTGCGGCGGCACGAAGGCCGGGACCTCGCGCGCCTTCTCGTAGTTGAACGACACGTCCGTCACCAGGTCCCGGACCACCGGGAAGGCGCGCAGCGGCGTGACCGTGATCGTCTCGGACCGTTCGAAGGTGGACATGCGGGTCATGCACATCAGCCGCGGCCGGCCGTTGATCTCGGCGCTGCACGAGCCGCACTTGCCCGCCTTGCAGTTCCAGCGCACCGCGAGGTCCGAGGCCTGCGTGGCCTGCAGCCGGTGGACGATGTCCAGGACCACCTCGCCGTCGTGCACCTCGACGGTGAAGTCCCTGAGCGATCCGCCCTCCGCGTCGCCCCGCCAGATCCGGAAGCTCGCGTCGTACGTACTCATTCGTACAGCTCCTCTTCGGCGAGGTACTTGGCCAGCTCTTCCTTCTCGAAGAGCGCGAGCAGGTCGGGGCGGACGGGTTCGGTACGGGTGCGGACGAGGACGATCCGGTCGGCCGCGGGGTCCTCGGGCGCCGGCTCCACCGGACGGCACAGCAGGTTCACCGGGCGCCAGGCGCGCTCCATCGACGGGCAGTCCTCCCGGGTGTGCCCGCCGCGGCTCTCGGTGCGCTCCAGGGCCGCGCGGGCCACGCACTCGCTGACCAGCAGCATGTTCCGCAGGTCCAGGGCGAGGTGCCAGCCGGGGTTGAACTGCCGGTGCCCCTCGACCCCGGCCCGGGCCGCCCGTACGCGCAGACCCGCCAGCTTCTCCAGGGCCTCGGCCATCTCGCCCTCGCGGCGGATGATCCCGACCAGGTCGTTCATGGTCGTCTGGAGCTCCTGGTGGAGCGTGTACGGGTTCTCCGCGCCATCGGCGGCGTGGAACGGGGCCAGCGCCTCCGTCGCCGCCGCGTCGATCTCCGCCTGGGAGACCGCGGGCAGCGCTCCGGCGAGGCCGTCGGCGTACTCGGCGGCGTGCAGCCCGGCCCGCCGGCCGAAGACCAGCAGGTCGGACAGGGAGTTCCCGCCCAGCCGGTTCGAGCCGTGCATGCCGCCCGCGACCTCACCTGCCGCGAACAGGCCGGGGACCCCGACGGCCGCGGCGGTGTCGGAGTCCACCGCGATCCCGCCCATCACGTAGTGGCAGGTCGGGCCGACCTCCATCGGCTCGGCGGTGATGTCCACGTCCGCCAGCTCCTTGAACTGGTGGTACATGGAGGGCAGCCGACGTTTGATCCGCTCGGCCGGCATCCGGGTGGACACGTCGAGGAACACCCCGCCGTGCGGGGAGCCGCGGCCGGCCTTGACCTCGGAGTTGATGGCCCGGGCCACCTCGTCGCGGGGCAGCAGCTCGGGCGGGCGCCGGTTGTGGTCGGGGTCCTCGTACCAGCGGTCGCCCTCCTCCTCGGACTCCGCGTACTTCTCCTTGAAGACGTCCGGGACGTAGTCGAACATGAACCGCTCGCCCTCACTGTTGCGCAGCACCCCGCCGTCGCCGCGCACCGACTCGGTGACGAGGATGCCCTTGACCGAGGGCGGCCAGACCATGCCGGTCGGGTGGAACTGCACGAACTCCATGTTCAGCAGGGGCGCCCCGGCGAGCAGGGCCAGCGCGTGTCCGTCGCCGGTGTACTCCCAGGAGTTGGAGGTGGTCTTGAAGGACTTGCCGATCCCGCCCGTGGCCAGGACCACCGCCGGGGCCTCCAGGACGAAGAACCGGCCGGACTCGCGCTCGTAGCAGAAGGCCCCCGAGACCCTCTCCCCGCCGCTCGTGCCCCGATCCTTCAGGACCCTGGTGACCGTGCACTCCTGGAAGACCTTGAGCCGGGCCTCGTAGTCCCCGCACTCCTTGAAGTCCTCCTGCTGGAGCTGGACGATCTTCTGCTGGAGGGTGCGGATCAGTTCCAGGCCGGTCCGGTCGCCCACGTGCGCGAGGCGCGGGTACTCGTGGCCGCCGAAGTTGCGCTGGGAGATCCTCCCGTCCGGCGTCCGGTCGAAGAGCGCGCCCCAGGTCTCGAGCTCCCAGACCCGGTCCGGAGCCTCCTTCGCGTGGAGTTCCGCCATCCGCCACTGGTTGAGGAACTTGCCCCCGCGCATGGTGTCGCGGAAGTGCACCTGCCAGCTGTCGCCCTCGTTGACGTTGCCCATGGAGGCGGCGATCCCGCCCTCCGCCATCACCGTATGGGCCTTGCCGAAGAGGGACTTGCAGATCACGGCCGTGCGCTTGCCGCGCTCGCGGGCCTCGATCGCGGCCCGCAGCCCGGCGCCGCCCGCGCCGACCACGACCACGTCCCACTGCTGCCGGTCGACTTGAGCCATCTCAGAAGAACCTCGGATCGGTGAAGGTGCCGCTGGCCAGCAGGTACACGTAGAAGTCGCACAGGGCCACGCTGATCAGGGAGGCCCACGCGAGCTGCATGTGGCGGGAGTTGAGCCGGCTGACCCAGCCCCACAGCCGGTAGCGCACCGGGTGCTTGGAGAAGTGGCGCAGGCGGCCGCCCATGATGTGCCGGCAGGAGTGGCAGGAGAGCGTGTAGGCCCAGATCAACGCGATGTTGACGAGGAACAGCAGCGTGCCGAGGCCCATGTGGCCCCACTCGTACCGGTCGTTGCGGAACGTCAGTGCCGTGTCGTACGTGAGGATGCCGGCGACCGGCAGCGCCGCGTAGAAGAAGTACCGGTGGATGTTCTGGAGGACCAGCGGGAAGCGGGTCTCGCCGGTGTACTTCGCGTGCGGCTCGGCGACGGCGCAGGCGGGCGGCGAGGCCCAGAAGCCCCGGTAGTACGCCTTGCGGTAGTAGTAGCAGGTCAGCCGGAAGCCGAGCGGGAAGACCAGGATCAGCAGCGCGGGGGAGAGGCCCCACCAGCTGCCGAACAGGTCGAGGTTCGGGCCGCCGCGCATCTCCTGGCAGTTCTCCGCGAGACACGGGGAGTAGAACGGGGAGACGTACGGGGCCGCGTAGTAGTCGGCGTTGGCGAAGGCCCGCCACGTCGAGTAGACGATGAAGGCGAGCAGCCCGGCCGCGGTGACGGCGGGGGCCAGCCACCACCGGTCGGTGCGCAGGTGCCGGGCGGCGATCGCGGCCCGGGAGGGGTCGTGGACGCCGGTCAGCCGGGGTGGTTCCGTGCCTGTGGCCAAAGGGGACTCCGGGTGGAGTGATGAGGGGTGACCCACGAGGCCCAGCCGCGGACGGCTGGGCCGGGTGGGGTGCTGGGGTGGCGCGGAGGTACGGGTGCTGCGCGGGTGCGCGGGGGCGCCCGCCGGGTCAGGGTGCCCGCCGGGTCAGGGCGCCCGTCGGGTCAGGGCGCCCGTCGGTCGCGGGCGCCGAGACCCTCGTCGTCGGCGTCCTTCCACAGCGAGCTGTCGTACGGGGTGTCCGGTACCGGGACCATCCCCTCCTGCCGTGGGGCCCGCGGGGTGGCCGGAGCCTGCCGGGCCGCGTTCTCGACGTCCCGCTCCAGCCGTTCCACCGAGCGGACCAGCTCGTTCAGATTGCGCCGTACGGCGGTCAAATCATCTTGCAGGGACATGACTTGCCCTCACTTCCGCTGGTTGCGGTGGCAACGCTCATGTGCGCCTGCGAGTGTCGCGCCTCCCGTCCCCGGTTGTGAAGGGACGTGCAGCGATTGCGGGCGCGCAGGCGCAATCCGTGCGCCCTCCTCGCTCCCAGTTTGATCCCTCTTACGGGCGAACGCCCGTCCGCGGCGCAAGCCGGATTGGTCCGCACGGGTGGGGTTCGCGGCGTGGCGAGGGCCGGCTGCGGGAGGTGCGGCGAGCGGTGGATTTCAGTGTGTTGCGGCACCCAGTGTGATCAGCTCCATATACCGCCAAACGTGATCAAGCTGCCCCTTTCGCGCCCCGCCCCGGAGGTACCACCCATGTCCCAGAGAAGGCGCAGGTCTTTGGCGCTGCTGACCTCGGGAGTCCTCGCACTGCCGCTGCTCGCGGGCTGCGGCTCTGGTGACGACGAGGGCGGCCCGGTGGCCGCCGGACAGGACATCGCGTCGACGGCCCGCGACAAGGTCGCCGACGGCGGAGTGCTGCGCTGGGCCGTGGACTCCCTCCCCGACACGCTGAACACCTTCCAGGCCGACGCGGACGCCACCACCAACCGGATCGCCGGGGCGGTGCTGCCGCAGCTGTTCGTCCTGGACGGGAAGGGCCGGCCGGTCGCCAACCCGGACTACCTGGAGAAGGCCGAGGTCGTCGAGCGGGAGCCCAAGCAGGTCGTCCTGTACAAGCTGAACCAGCAGGCGGTGTGGAGCGACGGCCGCGAGATCGGCGCCGCCGACTTCGTGGCGCAGTGGCGGGCCCTGAACGGCAAGGACTCGGCGTACTGGACGGCCCGCAACGCCGGGTACGACCGGATCGAGAAGATCGAGCGCGGCAAGACCGACCTGGAGGTCAAGGTCACCTTCGCCAAGCCGTACACCGACTGGCGCTCCCTCTTCTCCCCGCTCTACCCCAAGCAGGTCACCGGCACCCCGGACGCCTTCAACGAGGGCGCCCGCGGCACCATCAAGGTCACCGCCGGGCCGTTCAACCTCGGGGCCATGGACAAGAAGGCCGGCACCGCCGCGCTGACCCGCAACGCCCGATGGTGGGGCCGGCCGGCCAAGCTGGACTCGCTGGTGCTGACCGCCGTGCCGCGGGCCGAGCGCCCGGCGGCGCTGGCCGCCGGCAAGGTGGACCTGGCGGAGATCGACCGTGCGGGCGCCGACCGGATCGCGCTGGCCCACCGGGACGCGGAGCACGGCCCGGGCACGGGCGGGGCCCCGGCGCACGGCCCCGACGCGGCGATGACCCCGGCGCAGGCCACGCTCTCGTGGGCGCACGCGTACGGCTCCGACGAGGGCAAGGCGGCGACGGAGCGCGAGACCCGGGCGCAGAACGCCGAGGCGGCCAAGAAGTACGCGGACGAGCAGTCGGCCCTGCGGACCTTCACGGTCCGCAAGTCCCTGGAGCCGGCCTACACGCAGCTCGCCATGAACGGGGCCTCCGGCCCGCTGGCGGACGAGCGGGTCCGGCGGGCGGTGGCCCGGGCCCTGGACCGCAAGGAATTGGCCGAGATCGTACTGAAGCCCCTGGGCCTGCCGGCGAAGCCGGTCGGCAGCCACGTGGCACTGGCCGGGCAGCGGGCGTACGCCGACAACAGCGACGCGCTCGGCGGCAAGGACCTCCAGGCGTCCCAGGCCCTGCTCGCGGACGCGGGCTGGCGCCGGGGAGGCAAGATCACCGAGCCGTCCGGCGCCAAGGCCGGCCCGGAATCGGAGGAGGGCCAGGACGACTCGAAGACCCCCTCGGGCCCGGGCACCGGCAACGACGGCCTGTACATCGTGGGCGAGACCGACGGGAGCAACGGGGACCGCCTGGACCGGGGGCTCCCGGTGGTGAAGTCCGCGATCAGGACGGACGCGGAAACGTCTCCTCAGGGCGAGCGGGGCGAGCGGATCGACCCGTCCGGCCAGGAGGACGAGGCCGCCGAACGGGACACCCGGGACGATGCCAAGCGCGGCCCCGCCCGCGACGGCGAGGCGCCCGGTCCCGGCAAGGCCGCCAGCGCCTCCCCGGCGCCGGCCCCGGCCAAGCAGACCCGTACCTCCGGGAACATGCTCGCGAAGGACGGCAAGGCCCTCAACCTGCGCTTCGTCCTCCCGGCCGGCCCCGGCTCGGAGGCCCTGCGCACGGTCGGCGAGCGGATCGCCCAGATGCTCAAGAAGGTCGGCGTCGGCACCGAGGTGACCAAGGTCGCCGACGAGAGCTTCTTCAAGGACCACGTGGCCTCGGGCCAGTACGACCTGGCGCTCTACTCCTGGCCCGCGACGGCCTACCCGGCCACCGACGCCCGCCCCATCTTCGCCAAGCCGGAGCCGGCCGCCGACGGCTCGCTCCTCGTCGAACAGAACTACACCCGCGTCGGCACCGACCACATCGACCAGCTCTTCGACCAGGCGCTCGGCGAGCTCGACGAAGAGGCCTCGCGCGAGCTGATGCGCAAGGCTGACGCCCGGATCTGGGCCGCGGCCGGGTCCATCCCGCTCTACCAGCGCCCCGAGCTGGTGGCCGTCAAGCCGAACCTGGTCAACGCCGGCGCCTTCGGCCTCGGCACCCCCCGCTTCCAGGACATCGGCTGGAAGAAGCCGCCGGCCGCGAAGGAAGAACCGAAGAAGAAGAAGTGACAAAACGGGGCCGGACAGGTTGAGCTTCGGCTCCCAAGCTCAGATGTGACTCAAGTCGCTTGCCCGCCGGAACTCCGGCGGGCAAGGTCGTTCCATACCCGTTGACCCGCGGCAATACCCGCACCATCCTCGGCCGGGAACCCCCCACCCCGTACCCGGCCCCGCTCAGCCTTCCGGCCTCTTGACAGACCCCCCGGCGGGCGGTTCCCGCCACGCGACGTACGATGGGGTAAGGCCGTGGCAGGTTTTCCGCCCGGTCGAGGCGCGCGTGCCGGACCGTACGCGCCGCCATCCACGATCCCGGGAGAAGCGCCGAAGTGCCCACGCGCCACGACATCCGTAACGTCGCCATCGTCGCCCACGTCGACCATGGCAAGACGACCATCGTCGATGCCATGCTCAAGCAGGCCGGTGCCTTCGCCGCCCACCAGCACCTCGACGACCGCATGATGGACTCGAACGACCTGGAGCGTGAGAAGGGCATCACGATCCTCGCCAAGAACACGGCGGTGAAGTATCACCCCAAGGACGGCGGGGCCCCGATCACGATCAACATCATCGACACCCCCGGCCACGCCGACTTCGGTGGTGAGGTCGAGCGCGGTCTGTCGATGGTGGACGCCGTCGTCCTGCTGGTGGACGCCTCCGAGGGTCCGCTGCCCCAGACCCGCTTCGTCCTGCGCAAGGCCCTGCAGGCGAAGATGCCGGTCATCCTCTGCATCAACAAGACCGACCGCCCGGACTCCCGGATCGACGACGTCGTCAACGAGACGTACGACCTCTTCCTGGACCTGGACGCGGACGAGGACCAGATCGAGTTCCCGATCGTCTACGCCTGCGGCCGTGACGGCGTGGCCTCGCTGACCAAGCCGGAGGACGGCACCGTCCCCGCGGACAGCGACAGCCTGGAGCCGTTCTTCTCCACCATCCTGGAGCACGTCCCCGCCCCGGTGTACGACGACGAGGCCCCCCTCCAGGCCCACGTCACCAACCTGGACGCCGACAACTTCCTCGGCCGCATCGCGCTGCTCCGCGTCGAGCAGGGCGAGCTGCGCAAGGGCCAGACCGTCACCTGGATCAAGCGTGACGGCACCCAGTCGAACGTCCGCATCACCGAGCTGATGATGACCGAGGCGCTCACCCGCAAGCCGGCCGAGGTGGCGGGCCCGGGTGACATCTGCGCGGTCGCCGGTATCCCCGACATCATGATCGGCGAGACGCTGGCCGACCCGGAGAACCCGATCGCGCTCCCGCTGATCTCGGTCGACGAGCCGGCGATCTCCATGACCATCGGCACGAACACCTCCCCGATGGTCGGCCGCGGCGGCAGCGGCAAGGGCGCGGACGCCAAGTCCGCGGTCAAGGACCGCAAGGTCACCGCCCGCCAGGTCAAGGACCGCCTGGACCGCGAGCTCATCGGCAACGTCTCGCTCCGCGTCCTCGACACCGAGCGCCCCGACGCCTGGGAGGTCCAGGGCCGCGGTGAGCTCGCGCTCGCCATCCTGGTCGAGCAGATGCGCCGCGAGGGCTTCGAGCTGACCATCGGCAAGCCGCAGGTCGTCACCCAGGAGATCGACGGCAAGACGCACGAGCCGGTCGAGCGCATGACGATCGACGTGCCCGAGGAGCACATGGGCGCGGTCACGCAGCTCATGGGCGTCCGCAAGGGCCGCATGGACAACATGTCGAACCACGGCTCCGGCTGGGTCCGCATGGAGTTCGTCGTCCCGTCGCGCGGCCTCATCGGCTTCCGTACGGAGTTCCTGACCAACACCCGCGGTACGGGCATCGCCCACTCGATCCACGAGGGCCACGAGCCGTGGTTCGGCCAGCTGGTCACCCGTAACAACGGCTCCCTGGTCGCCGACCGCGCCGGTTCGGTCACGCCGTTCGCGATGATCAACCTGCAGGAGCGCGGCGTCCTGTTCACCGACCCCGGCACCGAGGTGTACGAGGGCATGATCGTCGGCGAGAACTCGCGCTCCGACGACATGGACGTGAACATCACCAAGGAGAAGAAGCTCACCAACATGCGTGCGGCTTCGGCGGACAACACGGAGAACGTGATCCCGCCGCGCAAGCTCTCCCTGGAGCAGTCCCTGGAGTTCTGCCGCGACGACGAGTGCGTCGAGGTGACCCCGGAGGCCGTCCGCATCCGCAAGGTCGTCCTGGACCAGAAGGAGCGCTCGCGCACCGCGTCGCGCGCCAAGTCCGCGAAGTAACGGCAAGTCGGCCCGGACGGGCCGACGTTCCGTCCGCAACCCCTTCACCACGGTTTCGTGGGGGAGGGGTTGCTGCCGTTTGTCAACCGGATTATTGCGTTCCAGTGTCCACGGTGTCCGTATACCGACCGTGACACTCCGGAAGATGAACTAACAGTCCGTTTCGCACGTGTCTGTCTCCTATCTGTTTGTCCGGATTTCGGGTTTTCGCCATGCGGTGATGTTGTGAAAACGAGACCAGTTAAGTGTGGTTTACGGTCAGGTCGTCCCTGAGGATGGCTCCATTGAGCTCGGGTCAATGGGTCACACGCTGTGGGGAGCGTCGACTCACGAGCACACTCGGGGCACTGTTCAACTCGCCGTCAGGGGTGTCGGCGAAACGTTCATGTGTCCCGCACATCAAACAGTGGACTCATGAGGAGGAAACCCATGCGCGGTGCCAAGAGCGCCAAGTGGGTAGCGGGCGCGATTGTCGTCGCCCTGGCTGCGACCGCCTGCGGTGGCAACGACAAGGGCGACGCCGCCGGCAAGGGTGAGGTTGACCCGAACGGCATCTACTCCGTCGAGGTGGGCGAGCCCGAGAAGCTCCTCCAGCCGGCCGACACGATGGAGTCGAACGGCTCGATCGTCATGTCCGGGCTGTTCTCGCAGCTCGTCGACTACGACGCCGACGGCAAGCTCGTCATGGTGAACGCCGAATCGGTGGACTCCAAGGACAGCAAGCTCTGGACCGTCAAGCTCAAGCCGGGCTGGACCTTCCACGACGGCACCAAGGTGACCGCCGAGTCCTACGTCAAGGCCTGGAACTGGGCCGCGAACATCAACAACAAGCAGGGCAACGCGTCCTGGTTCGCGGACATCAAGGGCTACGAGGCGCTCCACCCCGAGGCCGAGGGCGCCAAGCCCACCGCCGAGGCGCTGGAGGGTCTGAAGGTCGTCGACGAGAACACCTTCACCATCGAGCTCGCCAACGCCGTTCCGTACTTCGCGTACAAGCTCGGCTACGAGGTCTTCTCCCCGCTGCCCGAGTCCTTCTACAAGGACCCGAAGGCCGCCGGTGAGAAGCCGGTCGGCAACGGTCCGTACAAGTTCAAGTCGTGGGAGCACAAGAAGCAGATCGAGCTCACGCGCTTCGACGACTACAAGGGCGAGAACAAGGCGAAGAACGGTGGTGTGATTCTCAAGAACTACTCCACCCTCGAGACCGCCTACGAGGACCTGAAGTCGGGCAACGTCGACGTCCTGCGTCAGATCGGCCCGAAGGACCTCCCGGTCTACCGCAACGACCTCGGCGACCGCGCCGTGGACCAGGCGTACTCCGCGATCCAGACCCTGGCCATCGCCTTCTACGCCGACCAGTGGAAGACCCCGAAGCCGGTCGACCCGAAGGTCATCCAGGGCCTGTCGATGGCGATCGACCGTGACACCATCACCAAGACGGTGCTCCAGGGCACCCGCGAGCCGGCCACGGGCTGGGTCGCCAAGGGCGTCCTCGGCTACACGCCGAACGCCACCGGTGACGTCACCAAGTTCAACCCGGCCAAGGCCAAGGAGCTCATCACCGCCGGTGGTGGCGTTCCGAACAACGAGATCTCCATCCAGTTCAACTCGGACGGCGGTCACAAGGAATGGGTCGACGCTGTCTGCAACAGCATCACCCAGGCCACCGGCGTCAAGTGCACCGGTGACGCCAAGCCGGACTTCCAGGCCGACCTCCAGGCCCGTAAGTCCAAGCAGGTCAAGTCGATCTACCGCTCCGGCTGGGTCCTCGACTACCCGGTGAACGCCAACTTCATCAGCGACCTGTTCCGCACGGGCGCGGGCGGCAACCAGGGTGGGTTCTCGAACCCCGACCTGGACGCCAAGATCGCCGCTGCCGACACGGCCGCGTCGCTCGACGAGTCGGTGAAGGCGTACCAGGCCGTGGAGAAGGACCTGGTCAACTACATGCCGTCGATCCCGCTCTGGTACTACAAGGTCAACGCGGGCTTCTCGGAGAAGGTCCAGAACGTGAAGTACGCCCAGGACGGCGACCCGATCCTCGAAGGCGTCGAGGTCAAGAAGTAAGTCCCACAGCGTAATTCCGCTCGACGGATGTGGGCCGGCGGGGAGCCGGCCCGCATCCGGGCCTAAATGCAGAGCCCGGGGGGCCCTTTCGCGACGCAGTGACGATCCCGTCACGTGCGTGCGTGGCGAAAGGGCCCGTCCGGCTGCCTCTGCCGCATCTTCTACGGAGGCATGATGGGGCGCTATGTCGCACGACGACTGCTCCAGATGATCCCGGTCTTCTTCGGGACGACCCTGCTCATCTTCTTGATGGTTTACAGCCTGCCCGGCGACCCCGTGGCCGGACTCTTCGGTGACAAGGGCACAGACCCCGCCACGCTGGCCGCACTCCGGCACGAGCACGGGCTGGACCTGCCGATCATGCAGCAGTACTGGAACTACATCTCGGACATCCTGTTCCACTTCGACTTCGGCAAGCAGATCCGAAGCGGACGTGAGATCACGGACGTCCTCGGCAGCGCCTTCCCGGTCACGCTCCGCCTGGCCCTGCTGGCCTTCGCCATCGAGATGGTCGTGGGCCTCGGCCTCGGCATCGTCGCCGGCCTCAAGGCCGGCAAGCTGGCGGACAACCTGGTGCTGATCCTCACGCTGCTGATCATCTCGATGCCGGTCTTCGTGCTCGGCTTCATCATCAAGACGGTGTTCGCCTTCCAGCTCGGCTGGATCGAACCCAACGTCAGCAACAACGAGACCTGGGGCGAACTGCTGACGCCGGCCATCGTGCTCGGCTCGCTGTCCCTCGCCTACGTGGCCCGTCTGACCCGCACCTCGATGGCCGAGAACCTGCGCGCCGACTACGTGCGCACCGCCGTCGCCAAGGGTCTCCCGAAGCGCCGCGTCATCGGTGTGCACCTGATGCGCAACTCGATGATCCCCGTCGTGACCTTCCTGGGTACCGACATCGGCGCCCTCATGGGCGGCGCCGTCGTCACCGAGGGCATCTTCAACGTCAAGGGCGTCGGTGGTCTGATCTACGACTCGATCATCCGCCGCGAAGGCCTGACCGTCGTCGGTGTCGTCACCGTCCTCGTCGTGGTCTACCTCGTCGCCAGCCTTCTCGTCGACCTCCTCTACGCGGTCCTGGACCCGAGGATCCGGTATGCCTGACATGACCAAGACCGAAGCCCTGTCGACCGAGGGCGCTGTCGCCCCCGTCGACGCGATCGCACCCGTCACCCACGAGAAGCCCCGCAGTCTGTGGGGCGACGCCTGGGCCGACCTGCGTCGCAACCCGTACTTCCTCGTGTCGTCGGTGCTGATCTTCGTACTCCTGCTGATCGCCGCCTTCCCGGGCCTGTTCACCAGTGCCGACCCCACCAAGGGCGACCTGGTGCACCACTTCCTGACCAAGCCGGAGCTGGGCAGCATAGGCTCGCCCGACTGGTTCGGTTACGACGGCCAGGGCCGCAGCGTGTACGCCCGCCTGATCTACGGCACCCGTGCCTCGATCATCGTGGCCGTCGCGGTGACGCTGATCGTGACGATCATCGGCTCGATCACGGGCATGATCTCCGGCTACTTCGGTGGCATCACGGACGCGATCATCTCCCGCATCACCGACATCTTCTTCGGCATCCCGTTCCTGCTCGGCTCGATGGTCGTCCTCCAGGCCTTCACCAAGCGCACGGTGTGGACGGTCGTCTTCGCCCTGGCCTTCCTGGGCTGGACGCAGATCACCCGCGTCATGCGCGGTTCGGTGATCACCGTGAAGCAGGCCGACTACGTGCACGCCGCGAAGGCGCTGGGCGCCGGCACCACCCGGATCCTGTTCCGGCACGTCCTGCCGAACGCCATGGCGCCCGTGATCGTGGTCTCCACGATCGCGCTGGGCGGCTACGTCGGAGCCGAGGCGACCCTGTCCTACCTGGGTCTGGGCCTCGCGTCCCCGACCATCTCGTGGGGTGTGGACATCTCGGCCGGTGCCGCTCAGATCCGCGTGGCCGAGCACATCCTGCTCTACCCCTCGCTGATGCTCAGCGTGACCGTGCTCGCCTTCATCATGCTCGGCGAAGCGGTCCGCAACGCCCTCGACCCCAAGCTGCGCTGAGGAGGGCGTACGTGATCACCATGGACAACACCAGCACCGTTCCCTCCCCGCGTGACGGGAACCCGCAGACCCCGCTCCTCGAAGTGCGCGACCTGCACGTCGAGTTCCACACCCGCGACGGCGTGGCCAAGGCCGTCAACGGCGTCAACTACAGCGTGAGCGCCGGCGAGACCCTCGCCGTCCTCGGCGAGTCCGGCTCGGGCAAGTCCGTGACGGCGCAGGCCATCATGGGCATCCTCGACATGCCCCCCGGCAGGATCCCGCAGGGCGAGATCCTCTTCCGCGGCCAGGACATGCTCAAGATGAGCTTCGAGGAGCGGCGCAAGCTGCGCGGCCGGAAGATCGCCATGATCTTCCAGGACGCCCTGTCCTCCCTGAACCCGGTGCTCACCGTCGGCTACCAGCTGGGCGAGATGTTCCGCGTCCACCAGGGCCTGTCGAAGAAGGAAGCCCGCCTCAAGGCCATCGAGCTGATGGACAAGGTCAAGATCCCGGCGGCGAAGGAGCGTGTGGACGACTACCCGCACCACTTCTCCGGCGGTATGCGCCAGCGCATCATGATCGCCATGGCGATCGCGCTGGAGCCGGACCTGATCATCGCCGACGAGCCGACCACGGCCCTCGACGTGACCGTCCAGGCCCAGGTCATGGACCTGCTCGCGGAGCTCCAGCGCGAGCTCAACATGGGCCTGATCCTGATCACCCACGACCTCGGCGTCGTCGCCGACGTGGCGGACAAGATCGCGGTCATGTACGCCGGCCGGATCGTCGAGACGGCCCCGGTGCACGAGATCTACAAGCGCCCGGCGCACCCGTACACCCGCGGTCTGCTGGACTCGATCCCGCGCCTGGACCAGAAGGGCCAGGACCTCTTCGCGATCAAGGGCCTGCCGCCCAACCTCCTGCGGCTGCCGACCGGCTGCTCGTTCAACCCGCGCTGCACCGTTGCGCAGGACATCTGCCGTACCGACGTGCCCCTGCTCCAGGTGGTCAGCGAGCAGGACGGCTCCGAGCTGCCCGGCCGCGCCAGCGCCTGCCACTTCTGGAAGGAGCAGCTCCATGGCTGAGCTCACCAAGACCGCCCCCCAGGGCGAGCCGATCCTCCAGGTCCGCAACCTGGTCAAGCACTTCCCGCTGACCCAGGGCATCCTCTTCAAGAAGCAGGTCGGCGCCGTCAAGGCCGTCGACGGCATCAGCTTCGACCTGTACCAGGGCGAGACGCTGGGCATCGTCGGTGAGTCCGGCTGTGGCAAGTCCACCGTCGCCAAGCTGCTGATGAACCTGGAGCGGGCCACCGCGGGCGAGGTCTTCTACAAGGGCCAGGACATCACCAAGCTGTCCGGGCGCGCGCTGAAGGCCGTCCGCCGCAACATCCAGATGGTGTTCCAGGACCCGTACACCTCGCTGAACCCGCGCATGACGGTCGGCGACATCATCGGGGAGACCTACGAGATCCACCCCGAGGTGGCTCCCAAGGGCGACCGGCGCCGCAAGGTCCAGGAGCTCCTGGACGTCGTGGGCCTCAACCCGGAGTACATCAACCGGTACCCGCACCAGTTCTCCGGCGGTCAGCGCCAGCGCATCGGCATCGCCCGCGGCCTCGCGCTCAACCCGGAGATCATCATCTGCGACGAGCCGGTCTCCGCGCTCGACGTGTCGGTGCAGGCGCAGGTCATCAACCTGATGGAGAAGCTGCAGCAGGAGTTCAACCTCTCCTACATCTTCATCGCGCACGACCTCTCGATCGTCCGGCACATCTCGGACCGCGTGGGCGTCATGTACCTGGGCAAGCTGGCCGAGATCGGCACCGACACCCAGATCTACGACCACCCGACGCACCCGTACACCCAGGCGCTGCTGTCGGCGGTCCCCGTCCCGGACCCGGAGGCCCGCGAGGGCCGCGAGCGGATCATCCTCACCGGTGACGTCCCCTCCCCGGCCAACCCGCCGTCGGGCTGCCGCTTCCGCACCCGCTGCTGGAAGGCCGAGGAACGCTGCTCCACGGAGGAGCCGCTGCTGGCGATCCCGACGCGCTTCCAGGGCGTGAACACCCTGGCCGCGCACGAGTCCGCGTGCCACTTCGCGGAGGAGAAGGCCGTCCTGGCCGTCTGATCCCGCCGGAACGGCAGGACGGGGCCCAGCCGATCCAGGCTGGGCCCCGTCCGCTTTTCCCGCCCCATCGAAAGCGACTCCCGAGGAGGCAACCACCCATGCGCACAGCGAGCGCCCAGTGGATCGTCGGTGCCGTCGTCGTGGCGATGGCCGCCACGGCGTGCAGCGCCGACGAGAACACGGAGGCCGGCCGGACCGGCGGGCACATCACCGTGGTCCTCGGAGAACCGCAGCACGGGCTGGTGGGGCAGGAGACCGCCGAGACCGAGGGCGCCGAAGTCCTCCACGCCCTGTTCACCGGCCTGGTCACGTACGACACCAAGACCAACGAACCCAAGCTGGCGATCGCCGAGTCCGTCGACACCACGGACTCGAAGACCTGGACGATCAGGATCAAGGACGGGTTCACCTTCCACAACGGCGAGAAGGTCGACGCGCGGTCCTTCGTCCGGGCCTGGAACTGGGGCGCCAACCAGGAGAACACCGCCGAGGCGATGGGCTTCTTCTCGAAGATCGAGGGCTCGGAGGAGCTGGCCCCGGGCAAGGGCAGGACGCCCACCGCCAAGGAGCTCAAGGGCCTGCGGGTCATCGACGACCGGACCTTCACCGTCACCCTGAAGGCGCCGTTCTCCCAGTTCAGGACCGTGCTGGGATACGACGCCTTCTACCCGCTGCCCAAGGCGTTCGAGGCCGACCCGAAGGGCTTCGGCGAAGCCCCGATCGGAAACGGCCCGTTCCGCATGGACGGCAGGTGGGAGCACCACAAGCAGATCAAGGTCAAGAAGTACGACAAGTACCCGGCCGAGGGGCGGGCCAAGCTCGACGGCGTGACCTTCAAGATCTACGACGACCTGGACACCGCTTACAACGACCTGCACAAGAACGCCCTGCAGATCACCGACAAGCTGCCGGTCTCCGCGCTCGCCACCGTCTCCGAGGAGTTCGGCGACCGCTACATCTACAAGCCGGAAGCCTCCGTCGGCTACCTCGGCCTCCCGCTGGAGGCCAACCCCGAGGCCTTCGGCAAGGTCGAGATCCGCAAGGCGATCTCGATGGCCATCGACCGCGAGGCCATCTCCAAGAAGATCTTCCAGGGCACCCGCAAGCCGGCCGACGACTTCATCAGCCCGATCGTCCCCGGCTACCGCAGGGGCGCCCTGGGCGAGGCCGGCACGTACAACCCGAGCAAGGCGAAGGCGCTGTTCCAGCAGGCCGGCGGCATACCGGGCAACAAGCTGGAGCTCGGCTACAACGAGGACGGCGGCCACAAGGAGTGGATCGAGGCCGTCGCCGCGCAGCTGAAGGCGAACCTCGGCGTCGAGGCCACCGCCAAGCCCTACCAGAGCGCCGCCGCGCTGATCGACGACGTGAAGTCGCAGAAGTTCAAGGGCGCCTTCCGCATGGGCTGGGCCATGGACTACCCGGCGGCGGAGAACTACCTGCGCCCGGTCTTCTCGAAGGAGGCCATCGCCAACGGCTCCAACTTCGGGCGCTACGGGAACGACGAGTTCGAGGCCGTCCTCGCCGCCGCCGACCGGGCGACCGACCCGGCCGAGAGCCTGAAGCTCTACCAGCAGGCCGACGACATCGTCATCAGGGACCTCCCGTACATCCCGGTCTTCACGTACATGTCGGCCGTGGCCTACTCCAAGACCGTGAAGAACGTCGGGGTCGACGCGCAGGGTCGCATCGACCTGGCGCACGTCGAGCTCAACTGACACCCGGCCGGGGGCCGCGCCGAAAGAGAGTTGCGGCGGCGCCCGCGGCGGGCGGACAGTGGTCGGGTGACCGCGACACCGTACGCCCGCCGCAGTCGGCGCACGCTGACCGTACGGCCCGCCGGGCCCGGGGACGCGTCCGACATCTGCGCCCTGCTCAACGCCGTCGACGTCATCGAGATCGGCAGACCGGAGAGCGATCTGGCCGCCGTCGAGGCCGACCTCCACCACCCCGACATCGACCTGGCCAAGGACTCCTGGCTCGCCTTCGAGGGGGGCCGGCTCGTGGCCCACGCGCAGGTGTGGGCCGACTCCGGGCCCGGCACGGTCGACTCCGAGCACTACGTGCTGCCCGGCCGGCGCGAGGCCGCCGTCCGGCTCCTGGAGCTGATGGAGATCCGGGCCCGCGAGCTCACCGGCGGGTCGGGGGACGCCGTCATGCGGCTCCGGCTCAACGTGAGGCCCGTCCTCGACGCCGACGTGCTGCCCGGCCGCGGCTACCGCCCCGTGCGCCGGTACCAGGTGATGACCCGAGCCCTGTCCCGGGCCGCCGATCCGCCGCCCGCCCCTCCCGGCGGACTCCTCCTGCGCGACTGCGCCGCCGACGAGGGCGACCGCCGCCGGGTCCATGCCCTGGTGGAGGAGACCTTCGCCGCCCACTTCGGCCACGTGCACCGCCCCTACGAGGCATGGCTCGACCACCTCGACGCCCGCACCCTCGACTGGTCGCTGGTCTGGATCGCGAGCCTGCCCGGTGTGGGCGACGCGGGCGTCCTGCTCACCCGCGACGACCGCACCAGCATGGCCTGGCTCAGCCACCTCGGCGTCCGCGCCGACCTGCGCGGCCGCGGGATCGGCGGCTTCCTGCTGCGCCACGGCTTCGCCGCCTACGCGGCCCGCGGCCGGGACACCGCGGGCCTCGGCGTGGACACCCGCAACGAGACCGGCGCGCTCGCGCTGTACGAGGCTCACGGCATGCGCCTGCACTACGCGGTGGACACCTGGGAGCTGAGTTTGCACTCGCGCGGGTGACAGGCGCGGGACGCGAGGGTGCAATCGGTCCAACGAGGAGTGTTCCGGCCCCCACATAGGGTGACATTGGGCCCTAAGTGAGTCTTGGGAGCCATAGGAGGCACTCCATGCGCGGAGCCACCCACGCCAAGTGGGCCGCATGTGCGGTGGCCGTCGCCCTCGCGGCGACGGCCTGCGGCGGTAGCGACAGCGGCGGAGGCGGCGGTGGCGCGGGGATCGTCAGCTCCTCCTGGGGTGACCCGCAGAACCCGCTGGAGCCGGCCAACACCAACGAGGTGCAGGGCGGCAAGGTCCTCGACATGATCTTCCGCGGCCTCAAGCGGTACGACCCGAAGACCGGCGAGGCCAAGAACATGCTCGCCGAGAAGATCGAGACGACCGACAGCCAGAACTTCACCATCACGCTGAAGGACGGCTGGAAGTTCAGCAACGACGAGCCGGTCACCGCGCAGTCGTTCGTGGACGCCTGGAACTACGGCGCGGACGTGCGCAACAAGCAGAACAACTCGCCGTTCTTCTCCGACATCGCCGGCTACGCGGACGTCCACCCCGCCTCGGGGGAGCCCAAGTCCAAGACCATGTCAGGGCTGGTCGTCAAGGACCCCAAGACCTTCACCGTGGCCCTGAAGAACAAGTTCTCCACCTGGCCCGAGACCCTCGGCTACCAGGCCTTCTCCCCCCTGCCCAAGGCCTTCTTCACCGACCATGCCGGCTGGCTGAACAAGCCCATCGGCAACGGCCCGTACGCGGTGGACTCGTACACCAAGGGCACCGGCATGAAGCTGCGCACCTGGGACGGCTACCCGGGCGAGGACAAGGCGCAGAACAGCGGCGTCGACCTCAAGGTCTACACCGACAACAACACCGCCTACACCGACCTGATCTCCGGCAACCTCGACCTCGTCGACGACGTCCCCGCGCAGCAGCTGAAGAACGTCAAGAACGACCTCGGCGACCGGTACATCAACCAGCCGGCCCTCATCATCCAGACCCTCACCTTCCCGCTGTACGACCCGCAGTGGGGCAAGGAGGGCATGGAGAACGTCCGCCGCGGCATCTCCATGGCCATCAACCGCGACGAGATCACCAAGCAGATCTTCCGCGAGACCCGCACCCCGGCCAAGGACTGGACCTCCCCGGCCCTCGGCGAGAAGGGGGGCTTCAGCGCCACGCTCTGCGGCGACGCCTGCACGTACGATCCGGCCGCGGCCAAGAAGCTCATCCAGGACGCCGGCGGGCTCCCCGGGGGCAAGGTCACCCTGACGTCCAACGTGGACACCGGCTCCCACCGCGAGTGGATGGACGCCGTCTGCAACAGCATCAACAACGCGATCGGCGAGGGGCCGGTCTGCACGGTCAACCCGGTCGGCACCTTCGCGGACTTCCGCAACCAGCAGAGCGCCTTCAAGCTGACCGGCCCCTTCCGCTCCGGCTGGCAGGCCGACTACCCGCTGATCCAGAACTTCCTCCAGCCGCTCTACTACACCGGCGCCTCCTCCAACTACGGCAAGTTCAGCAACGCGGACTTCGACAAGCTCGTCGACGAGGCCAACCAGGAGAGCGACGCGGCCAAGGCCATCGCGAAGTTCCAGGACGCCGAGAAGATCCTCGTCGCGCAGATGCCCTCCATCCCGCTCTGGTACCAGAACGGCAGCGCCGGCTACGCGGAACGCCTCTCGGACGTGGCGCTCAACCAGTTCAGCGTCCCCGTCTACAACGAGATCAAGGTCAGCTGACCCTCCGTCGGATCGATCCTGGAGCAGTCCATGGGACGTTATGTGATCCGGCGGCTGCTCCAGATGATCCCGGTGTTCATCGGCAGCACGTTCCTGATCTTCTTCATGGTGTACGCGCTCGGCGACCCGGTCGCCGCCCTCTTCGGGGACAAGGCGCCCGACCCCGCCACCGCCGCGCGCATCCGCAAGGACCTCTACCTCGACCGCCCGCTGTGGGAGCAGTACCTCCACTACATGGGCCAGATCTTCCAGGGCGACTTCGGCACGGCCTTCAACGGCCAGCCCGTCACCGAGCTGATGGCCTCGGCCTTCCCCGTCACCCTGCGCCTGACCATCGTCGCGATCTTCTTCGAGGTCGTCATCGGCATCACCCTCGGCGTGATCAGCGGCCTGCGCCGCGGCAAGTCCGTGGACACCAGCGTGCTGGTGCTCACCCTCGTCGTCATCTCCGTGCCGACGTTCGTGACGGGCTACCTGCTCCAGTACCTCTTCGGCGTCAAATGGGGCTGGGTCCGGCCCACCGTCTCCCCCGACGCCCCCTTCAACGAGCTGATCCTGCCCGGCATCGTGCTCGCGCTGGTCTCCCTCGCCTACGTCACCCGGCTCTCGCGCACCTCCATCGCCGAGAACGTCAAGGCCGACTACGTGCGCACCGCCGTCGCCAAGGGCCTGCCGCGCCGCCGGGTCGTCACCCGCCACCTGCTGCGCAACTCGCTCATCCCCGTCGTCACCTTCATCGGCACCGACATCGGCGCCCTGATGGGCGGCGCCATCGTCACCGAGCGGATCTTCAACATCCACGGCGTCGGATACCAGCTCTACCAGGGCATCCTGCGCAACAACTCCCCGACGGTGGTCGGCTTCGTGACCATCCTCGTCATCGTCTTCCTGCTGGCGAACCTGCTCGTCGACCTGCTCTACGCGGTCCTGGACCCGAGGATCCGTTATGCCTGAGCCCGAGCCCGAGCCCGGCCGCCGACCCCCCGCATACGACCCACTCCAGCCCGGAAAGGGGGAGGCCATCGCGCCCACCGGCCAGGGCGGGCCCATGGATCTGGCGCTCGACGAGGCCGAGAGCCTCGAGAAGCCCTTGGGGGACGCCCCCACCGGGCCCGGCCCGCAGGAGAAGGCCCGCTCCCTGTGGTCCGACGCCTGGCACCAGCTGCGCCGGAACCCCGTCTTCATCATCTCCTCGCTGATGATCCTGTTCCTGGTGATCATCGCGATCTGGCCGCAGCTCATCGCGAGCGGCGATCCGCTCCAGTGCGACCTGTCCAAGTCCCAGCAGGGCTCCTCCCCCGGCCACCCCTTCGGCTACGACACCCAGGGCTGCGACGTCTACACCCGCACCGTCTACGGAGCCCGCGCCTCCATCACCGTCGGCGTCTGCGCCACCCTCGGCGCCGCCCTGCTCGGCTCGGTGCTCGGCGGGCTCGCCGGGTTCTTCGGCGGCTGGGGCGACTCGCTGCTCTCCCGGGTCGCGGACATCTTCTTCGGCATCCCCGTCGTCCTCGGCGGCCTGGTCTTCCTCTCCGTGGTCACCAGCACCACCGTCTGGCCGGTCGTCGGCTTCATCGTGCTGCTCGGCTGGCCGCAGATCGCCCGCATCGGCCGCGGCTCCGTCATCACCGCCAAACAGAACGACTACGTCCAGGCCGCCCGGGCGCTCGGCGCGGGCAACGGCCGGATGCTGCTGCGGCACGTCGCGCCCAACGCCGTCGCGCCCGTCATCGTCGTCGCCACCATCGCGCTCGGCACGTACATCGCCCTGGAGGCCACCCTGTCCTTCCTCGGCGTCGGCCTGCGCCCGCCCACCGTCTCCTGGGGCATCGACATCTCCAACGCGGCCCCGCAGATCCGCAACGCCCCGCACATGCTGCTCTGGCCGGCGGGCGCGCTGAGCCTGACGGTGCTCGCGTTCATCATGCTCGGCGACGCGGTGCGCGACGCCCTCGACCCCAAACTGCGCTGAGGAGTGGGCACATGCTGCTCGAAGTCCGCGACCTCCATGTGGAGTTCCGTACGCGGGACGGAGTCGCCAAGGCCGTCAACGGCGTCAACTACTCGGTGGACGAGGGCGAGACGCTCGCCGTGCTCGGCGAGTCCGGCTCGGGCAAGTCCGTGACCGCCCAGGCCGTGATGGGCATCCTCGACGTCCCGCCCGGCCGGATCGCGGGCGGCGAGATCCTCTTCAAGGGCAAGGACCTGCTGAAGATGAAGGAGGAGGAGCGGCGCAGGATCCGCGGCGCCGACATGGCGATGATCTTCCAGGACGCCCTCTCCTCCCTGAACCCGGTGCTCAGCGTGGGCGCCCAGCTCGGCGAGATGTACGAGGTCCACCGCGGCATGTCGCGCAAGGACGCCAAGGCCAAGGCCGTCGAGCTCATGGACCGGGTGAAGATCCCGGCGGCGCGGGAGCGGGTGGGGGACTACCCGCACCAGTTCTCGGGCGGCATGCGCCAGCGCATCATGATCGCGATGGCGCTGGCCCTGGAACCCTCCCTGATCATCGCGGACGAGCCGACGACGGCCCTCGACGTCACCGTCCAGGCCCAGGTCATGGACCTGCTCGCCGAGCTCCAGCGCGAGCTCAACATGGGGCTCATCCTCATCACCCACGACCTCGGCGTGGTCGCCGACGTCGCCGACAAGATCGCCGTCATGTACGCGGGACGGATCGTCGAGGCGGCCCCCGTCCACGAGATCTACGCCGCGCCCGCGCACCCGTACACCCGCGGCCTGCTCGACTCCATCCCGCGCCTGGACCAGAAGGGCCAGGAGCTGTACGCGATCAAGGGCCTGCCGCCGAACCTGCTGGCCATCCCGTCCGGCTGCGCCTTCAACCCGCGCTGCCCGATGGCCCGGGCGGTCTGCCGCACCGACGTTCCGCCGCTCGCGCAGGTGGGCCAAGACCGCGCGAGCGCGTGCTTCTTCTGGAAGGAGTGCCTCGGTGGCTGAGACCATCCTGGAGGTCGAGGACCTCGTCAAGCACTATCCGCTGACCCAGGGAATCCTCTTCAAGAAGCAGGTCGGCGCGGTCAAGGCCGTCGACGGGGTCTCCTTCGGCCTCGCCCGCGGCGAAACCCTCGGCATCGTCGGCGAGTCCGGCTGCGGCAAGTCCACCGTCGCCAAGATGCTGGTCAACCTGGAACGCCCGACGGCCGGTGCGATCTCGTACAAGGGCGAGGACATCACCAAGCTGTCCGGCCGGGCCCTCAAGGCCGTCCGCCGCAACATCCAGATGGTGTTCCAGGACCCGTACACCTCGCTGAACCCGCGCATGACGGTCGGCGACATCATCGGGGAGCCGTACGACATCCACCCCGAGGTGGCCCCGAAGGGCGACCGGCGCCGCAGGGTCCAGGAACTCCTCGACGTGGTCGGGCTCAACCCCGAGTACATCAACCGGTACCCGCACCAGTTCTCCGGCGGTCAGCGCCAGCGCATCGGCATCGCCCGCGGCCTCGCCCTGCGGCCGGAGGTCATCGTGGCGGACGAACCGGTCTCCGCGCTCGACGTCTCCGTCCAGGCCCAGGTGATCAACCTCCTGGAGCGGCTCCAGAACGAGTTCGACCTGTCGTACGTGTTCATCGCGCACGACCTCTCGATCGTGCGGCACATCTCCGACCGGGTCGGTGTGATGTACCTGGGCCGGGTGGTGGAGATCGGCACCGACGCCCAGATCTACGACCACCCCACCCACCCGTACACCCAGGCCCTGCTGTCGGCCGTGCCCGTCCCGGACCCGCAGGCGCGGGCCCACCGCGAGCGGATCATCCTGACCGGCGACGTGCCCTCCCCGGCCAATCCGCCGTCCGGCTGTCCCTTCCGGACCCGCTGCTGGAAGGCGCAGCAGCGCTGCACGGACGAGGTCCCGCCGCTGGCCGTTCCGGAGGCCTTTCCGTCCGGCCCGGCGGCCCACCCGTCGGCCTGTCACTTCGCAGACGAAATCCGGCCACCCCGCGCGGATTCACTCCGTTAGGGTCACCTTTCCGCCAACCCGATTTACGTGCAGGCAACTTGACCGTTTCTGTCCCGAGATCTGGGGCGTGCAGCCTGGGTTCCGTGCGGCCGTGCGGGTGCCGACAGCCGGCCGGGGAGGCGTACAGACTCCCCGGCCGGCCTCCCCCGTGACCCTGCGCATGCGCGGCGTGCGCCCCTCGTGCTGCCGGAATTCGATCGATGCGCTGGTACGGATAGTTATGATCCGTAGCGCACGGTGGGTATGTACTCCGCCGAGCAGTGAGTACGAGTACGCGTACCGATGTCCGCTCGACGTGGAGGTGAAACGCCGTGGCACTCTCGATCTCGGCCGTGGTGCTGCTGGCGATCGTCGTCTTCCTGCTGGTCCGCCGGTCGGGCCTGAAGGCGGGCCACGCCGCTGTCTGTGTGCTCCTCGGGTTCTACTTGGCGAGTTCGACCATCGCGCCGACCCTCAGCCAGCTGACCACGAACGTGGCCAGCATGATCAGCGGCCTCAAGCTGTAGGACGCCCGCCGCTTGATCGTAGGCTTGGCCCCATGAACGGTCTCCCCGCCCGTCGGCTGCTCCTGGTGCACGCGCACCCGGACGACGAGTCGATCAACAACGGCGTCACCATGGCCAAGTACGCGGCCGAGGGTGCCCACGTCACGCTCGTGACCTGCACCCTCGGCGAAGAGGGCGAGGTCATCCCGCCGGACCTCGCCCACCTGGCGCCCGACCGCGACGACGCCCTGGGTCCCCACCGCATCGGCGAGCTCGCCGCCGCCATGGCGGAACTCGGCGTCACCGACCACCGGTTCCTCGGCGGCCCGGGCCGCTTCCGGGACTCCGGGATGATGGGCGCCGAGCAGAACCGCCGGCCCGGGTCCTTCTGGTCCGCGGACGTCGACGAGGCGGCCGCCCACCTCGTCGAGGTCATCCGCGAGGTGCGCCCGCAGGTGCTCGTCACGTACGACCCGGACGGCGGCTACGGGCACCCCGACCACATCCAGGCCCACCGGGTCGCCATGCGCGGCGCGGAACTGGCCGCGGAGCCCACGTACCGCCGGGACCTCGGCGACCCGTGGCGGATCGGCAAGATCTACTGGAACCGCGTGCCGCGCTCGGTGGTCGAAGAGGGCTTCGCCCGGCTGAAGGCGGCGGGGACCAAGACGGCCTTCCCGGGGCTGGCTTCGCCGCAGGACGTGCCCGGCGTCGTCGCCGACGACCGGATCACCGCCGAGATCGGGGCCGAGGAGGCGTTCGTGGCGGCCAAGACGGCCGCGATGCGCGCCCACGCCACGCAGATCGCCGTGGACGGGCCCTTCTTCGCGCTCTCCAACGACCTCGCGCAGCCGCTGTTCGCCCGCGAGTACTACGAGCTGGTCGCGGGCCGCTCCGGCGCTCCGCGGGGGACGCGCGAGCACGACCTGTTCGCGGGGGTGGAGGCGTGACCGGCACCCTGACCCCCGGGCGGATCGCCACCTTGCTCGGCCTGTTGGCCGTCGGCGTGCTGACCGGCGCGGCTGGCTGGCTCGTCGTGGACCTGTGGTTCCCCGGCGGGCTGCTGCTGGGACTGCTGGCGCTCTTCGGGCTGTTCCTCGGCGGCCGGATCGCGGTCGGGTCCGGGCTCGGCGTGGGCGCCGGGGTGCTCGGCTGGTTCCTCGCGTACGTGGTGCTCGGCGTGCCGCGCCCCGAGGGGGACTTCCTGCTCGGTTCGTCCGGAATCGGCATGTACGCCTACCTTTTGGGTGGGACGATCCTGGCTGTGATGTGTGCCACGCTGCGAGCCCCGTTCGAGGGGCCGGTTTCGGCCGCGCAGTCCGGCAAGTGACGTGCCGTTGAACTCGGTCGGGGTGTGCGTTCACGGGGGTTGGGCGGGGGTCCGCGGGCTGCTCGGAGGGGTCGCGAGGGGGTTGAAGGGGAACCCCTGATTCCCCTAGGACAGTTGCGTGCGGGCCCCGGCCAGTATGGTGGTCGGGCCGCCGAGCTGCCCGCGCACGGCACGCGGGCGGCGGAGCCAACCGGGAGAACCTGCCTTGAGTCGTGAAACCGACAGTTCGTCCTCCGGGCCCCAGGGGCACGGTGGAGCCGCCTACCCCTCGGGTACACCGCCGTACGGAACCGGCCGGAACCCGTCCTTGCCTGTGCCGCCTGGGCCTGGCGCGGCGACTGCCTCGGAGGAGAACCCTGTGACCTCGAACCCGTCCACGCCCGACACCGACGGGCCGAAGACCGAGACCACCCTGACGACCCGGATCCGGATCAACATCCCGGGTTCGCGGCCGATCCCGCCGGTGGTCGTACGCACGCCGGTGGCGGCCGCCTCCGAGTCGGAGCCCGAGGCCGCGGCGGAGCCCGTCGCCGTCGCCGGGCCGGCCGTGGCGGAGCCCGCGCCCGCCGCCGAGCCCGAGGAGCCGGCCAGCAACTGGTTCGCCCCGCGCAAGTCGCCCGCTCCGGCGCCCGCGACCGCCGCCGCTCCGGCCCCGGCGCTGCCGACCCGCACCCCGGCCGCGGGCACCGGCGGCCCCGCGCTCGGCTCGGTCCCCGGCGGCCCGGTCCCGGGCGGCGCCCCCATGGGCGCCGAGGCCCCCCGCTGGCCCGGCCCCGAGCTGGACGACCCGTTCCCGCCGGTCCCCGGCCCGGGCGGCCCCGGCCCGGTCGTCCCGACACCGGTCCCGACGCCGGTCCCCGCCCCGGCGGCGGCCGCGCCCGCGCGCCCGAAGCCGGCCTCCATGAAGCCGACGAAGATCAAGAAGGGCCGCTCCAAGCTGCTCCTCGCAGGCAGCGGAATCATCGCCCTGTTCGGCGTGGCCTACGGCGCCGGGCTGCTCCTGAACCACTCCGACGTCCCCAAGGGCACCACCGTCATGGGCGTCGACATCGGGGGTACCCGCGACGAGGCCGTCGGCAAGCTCCAGACGGCCTTCGCCAACCGCGCCGCCACCCCGCTCACGCTCACCGTCGGCGGCAAGCAGGTCGAGCTCAAGCCCGAGAAGGCCGGCCTGAGCCTGGACTCCCAGACCACCGTCCGCAACGCGGCCGGCAGCGACTACAACCCGGTCACGGTCATCGGCTCCCTCCTCGGCAACGAGCGCATCGCGGAGGCCGTGCTGCCCGTGGACGAGGAGAAGCTCCAGGTCGCGCTCCAGGAGCTGGCCGGCACCGCCGGCACCGCCACCGAGGGCACCATCACCTTCGACACCGGCAAAGCCGTCGCCGTCCCCGGCAAGCCCGGCAGCTCCCTGGACCCGGGCGCCTCCGCGGAACTGGTCAAGAAGGCCTTCCGCGAGCTGGTCGCCACCGGCAAGACGGCCCCGGTCGAACTCCCGGTCGCCACCAAGAACCCGGTCGTCGACCAGGCCGAACTGGACCGGGCCATGAAGGAGTTCGCCGAGCCCGCGATGTCCGGCGTGGCCACCGTCAAGGCGGGCGGCAAATCCCTCCCCTTCGGCGCCAAGTCCCTCCCCAAGATCCTCAGCATGCAGGTCGTGGACGGGCACCTGACCGAGAAGTACGACCTGGAAGCGCTCAAGGCGACGTACGGCAACACCTTCGACGGCGTCCTGATCACGCGCGGTACGGGAGAGAAGACCGCGGTCACCCCGCAGGACGTCGTCGGCGCCCTGCGCCAGGCGCTGCGCGGGAAGACCGCGGCCGAGCGGACCGTCACGATCAACACCAACGGCAGCTGACGACCGTTCGCGGGAGCCCCCGTCCGATCCTCGGACGGGGGCTCCGCCGTGTCCGGCGCCGGTCCGGCGGCAGGGCCCGTCATGCCGGCCGCATGACATCTGTCATCCGTCAGTCACGACGGCGGGCACTGCCGCGTGCACCTCCGTACGGGGGAACCTTCGGTCATGACGACGACGACGACCTCGGCGCACACCACCGCCGCGAAGGACACCGGCCCCGGCGCCGGCCCCGTGGTGGCCTTCCGGAACGTGACCAAGAGCTACGGCCCGGTCCGCGCGGTCGACGGGCTCTCCCTGGAACTCCACCCCGGCGAGACCGTCGCCCTGCTCGGTCCCAACGGCGCCGGCAAGTCCTCCACCCTCGACCTGCTGCTGGGCCTGCGCCCCGCGGACTCCGGCACCGTCGAGCTCTTCGGCACCACCCCCCGCGAGGCCATCGCGGCCGGCCGGGTCGGCGCGATGCTCCAGAGCGGCGGCCTGATGGAGGACGTGACCGTACGGGAGGTCGTCGCCCTCGGCTGCGCCCTGCACCCCCGCCGCTACCCGGTCGAGGAGGTGCTCGGACGCGCCGGGATCACCGAGATCGCCGACCGCATGGTCAACAAGCTCTCCGGCGGCCAGGAGCAGCGCGTCCGCTTCGCCCTCGCCACCGCCGGCCGGAACGACCTGATCGTCCTGGACGAGCCGACCACCGGCATGGACGTCACTTCCCGCCAGGCCTTCTGGGCCACCATGCGCGACCAGGCCGCCCAGGGCCGCACCGTCCTGTTCGCCACCCACTACCTGGAAGAGGCCGACGCGATCGCCGACCGCGTCCTCGTCCTCAACAAGGGCCGGCTGCTCGCCGACGGCACCGCCGCCGAGATCAAGGCCAAGGCCGGCGCCCGCCGGATCGCCTTCGACCTGGCCCCGGACGCCCCCGTGGACGAGACGGCGCTGCGCGCCCTCCCGTGCCTGACGTCCTACGAGCGCCACGGCGACACGGTCAGGCTCCAGTCGCGCGACGCCGACGCCACCGTCCACGCCGTGTACGCGCTGGGGCTCTACCCCCGGAACCTGGAAGTCGCCGGGCTGGGCCTGGAGCAGGCCTTCATCGCCCTCACCGAGGCCGAGGAGGCCAAGTAAAGATGCCCACCACCGGAACGCTCCACCTCGTCAAGCTCGAGATCAGCCGATCCCTGCGCAACAAGAAGTACCTGTTCTTCACCGTCCTCTACCCGGCCGCGCTGTTCCTGATGCTCGGCGGCACCCTGGACGGCACCACGAAGGTCATGGGCACGGAACTGACCATGCCGGCCTTCTACATGGTCGCCATGGCCTCCTTCGGCGCCCTGACCGCCGTCCTGATGGGCAACAGCGAGCGCATCGCCAAGGAGCGCGAGAAGGGATGGGTCCGCCAGCTGCGGCTGACCGCCCTGCCCGGCCGCGGCTACGTCCTCGGCAAGACCGCCAGCGCGGGCGTCCTCTCGCTGCCCGCCATCCTGGTCGTGTTCGCGGTCGCCGCGATCGTCAAGGGCGTGCGGTTCGACGCCTGGCAATGGCTCGCCCTGACCGGTTCCATCTGGGCCGGCAGCCTGGTCTTCGCCGCCCTCGGCGTGGCGATCGGCTACCTGGCGAGCGGGGACACCGTCCGCCCGATCACGATGCTGTTCTACTTCGGCCTGTCGATCCTCGGCGGCCTGTGGATGCCGACCGCGAACTTCCCGCAGTGGCTCCAGAACATCTGCGAGTGGCTGCCGACCCGGGCGTACGCGGGCCTCGGCCAGGCCATCGAGCTCGGGGGCGCGCCGCATCTGAAGGACGTGGCGATCCTGGCGGGCTACTTCGTACTGTTCACCGGTGCCGCCGCATGGCTGTACCGCAAGGACTCGCTGAAGGCATGACGGGTGTGACGAGCGTGATGGGTGCGACGGGAGTGACCGGTAAGACCGGCGCGACGGAGCCGATGACCGAGACCGATCCGATGGGAACGAAGGGCGGCCCCCGGGTCGGCCTCCGCCCCGAGAACCGGCGGCAGAAGATCGTGAAGTCGCTGTGGATCAGCGTCTGGCTGTTCTACCTCAGCGCCCCCGTCACCGACCTGGTCAGCGGCGGACACAGCCTCGGGGCCCGGCTGCTCGGCGGCCTGGGCCTCGTGGCCTTCGTCGCCTGGTACCTGATCCTGGTCTTCCGCACCGCGCGGCAGACCGAGGTGCGGCGCGTGCTGCTCTCGGTCGCGGTCCTCTCCGCGCAGGCCACGATCCTGTCGCTGAGCCTGGGGCGCGAATGGCTCGTCCTCTTCGTGTACGTGGCGATCGCCTCCGGCGCCGCGCTGCCGGGGGAGATCTCCCGGTTCACGGTGCCCGGCGCCACCGCGCTGCTCGCGCTGACCGCCTTCGCGGTGCCGGGCGGCGACGAGTACCTGGCCGGACTGCTGATCCCGGCCCTGATGGGCGGGTTCGCGATGGTCGGCATCCGCGCCATGATCCGCACGACGATGGAGCTGCGCGAGGCGCGGGCCACGGTGGCGCAGCTCGCGGCGAACGAGGAACGGCTGCGGATGGCCCGGGACCTGCACGACCTCCTCGGCCACTCGCTGTCCCTGATCACGCTCAAGAGCGAGCTGGCGGGGCGGATGCTGCCGGACCACCCCGAGCAGGCGGCCCAGCAGGTGGCGGACATCGAGCAGGTCAGCCGGCAGGCACTGGTCGACGTACGGGAAGCCGTGAGCGGCTACCGGCGGCCGACCCTGCCGGGCGAACTGGCGGGCGCCCGCACCGCGCTGACGGCGGCGGGCGTGGCGGCGGACCTCCCGGTGGAGCCGGTGGAGGACCTCCCCGAAGAGGTGGAGTCGGCGCTGGCCTGGTCGCTGCGCGAGGCGGTGACGAACGTGGTCCGGCACAGCGGGGCGCAGCGCTGCACCGTCCGGCTGGAGAGGTCGCAGACCCTGGCCGGACCGGTGGTGGAGCTCTCGGTGGCCGACGACGGCGGGGGCGGCTCCGCGGAGGCGGGCAACGGCCTGACGGGCCTGACGGAACGCCTGGAGGCGGTCGGCGGCACGCTGGCGGCAGGTCCGACCGGCAAGAGGGGCTTCCGCCTGCTGGCCCGCGTCCCCCTAGGATCGGGATCATGAGCACACGCCCCATCCGGATCCTCCTGGCGGAGGACCAGTCCATGGTCCGGGAAGCCCTCGCGGCCCTCCTCGGGCTGGAGCCGGACATCGAGGTGCTGGCCCAAGTCGCCCGCGGCGACGAGGTGGTGCCGGCGGCCCGGGCCCACGACGTGAACGTCGCGCTGCTCGACATCGAGATGCCGGGCATGACGGGCATCGAGGCGGCGGCGGCCCTGCGGACCGCGGTCCCGGACCTCAAGATCGTGGTCCTGACCACCTTCGGCCGCCCCGGCTACCTGCGCGGCGCGATGGAGGCGGGAGCCTCGGCGTTCCTCGTCAAGGACGCCCCGGCCGCGCAACTGGCCGAGGCGGTCCGCAAGGTCCTGGCGGGCGAGCGCGTCATCGACCCCACCCTGGCGGCGGCGGCCCTGGCGGAAGGCGCCAACCCGCTGACGGACCGCGAACGCGAGGTCCTGCGCGCGGCCGAGGACGGAGCCACGAACGCCGAACTCGCGGCCCGGCTCCACCTCTCCCAGGGAACGATCCGCAACTACCTCTCGACGGCCATCCAGAAGCTGGCCTCCCGCAACCGCGCGGAAGCCATACGCGTGGCCCGCGAAAAGGGCTGGCTGTGACCGGACCGGCCCCGCGCGGCGGCGCCCGCCCCCGGCCGGGTCAGTTCAGCAGCGCCCTGGCGGACAGGGCCTCGCTGCGGATCCGCGCCGCGGCGGGCGGATCGATCGCGTCGACCACCTCCGCGTAGGACTCCATCTCGGCGGCGCCGAAAGCGAACTCCCCGCGCTCCACCAGCAGCTTCGCCCGCTCGTACCGCAACGACGCCGGATGCGAGGGCAGCAGCAGCGACAGCTCCAGCGCCCACAAGGCCACCCCCGAGTGCTCCGGCCGAGCCGAGGCCCACGCCCTGATGTTGTTCAGGATCCGCAGCACGATGTCCAGAGTCCGGGCCGGCGTCCGCGGCTCCGCCGCCTGCTCCGCCGGCCCGGCGCCCAGCGAGGCGCCCCCGGCGAAGGGGTCCACCACCAGCCCCTCGTCCGGATCCCCGAACCCCACGACGAAGTGCCCCGGCAGTCCCAGCCCGTACACCGGCGCGCCCGCGCGCCGCGCGACCTCCAGCCAGACGACGGACAGGAGGATCGGCAGGCCCCGGCGTCTGCGCAGCACCTCGTGCAGCAGCGAGGACGACAGCCGGTCGTAGTCCGCGGGCGTGCCGTGGAAGCCCATCCGGCCTCCCAGCAGCTCCGTCACCGCCGAGGCCCACGCCTTCCCGCCGCGCAGCCCGTACGGCAGCATCCCCGCCAGCCGGTCCAGCTCGATCTGCGCCCGGTCCACGGTCCGTTCGTCCAGCTCCGGATCGGCCTCCGCAGCCAGCAGCAGGCACAGCAGCGCCAGGTCCGGCCGCTCCGAGCGGGCCTCCTCCGCGAACCGCGCCCGGGACTCCGCGCTCATCGCGGGTCCCCCGCGGCCGAGGCCGCCTCGGCCCGGTACCGGAAGTGGTGGTACGCGTGGTGCCGCGCGAAACCCAGCCCGTCGTACAGCGCCAGCGCTCCCGTGTTGTCGGCCTCCACCTGGAGCCAGGCCGCCGACGCGCCTTCCTCCAGCGCCTGCCGTGCCAGTACGGCCATCACGGCCGTGCCCAGGCCGGCGCGCCGGTGCTCCGGATCCACCTCGACCGCCGCGAAGCCGGCCCACCGGCCGTCCACCACCAGCCGCCCTATCGCCCGCCCGGGCAGCGTCGCGAACCACACCGACGGCCCCGCGACCAGCACCCGCCGGGCCACCTCCGGGTCCTTGACCCGCCCGTACATCCCGAGCCACTCCTCGTCCGGGGCGCGGGTCAGCCGTACCTCGCGGGCGCCGGCACCGGTGTCCACGTCCGCGATCGGCGCCAGCGCCGCGATCCGGACCTCCGCCGACACCTCGTTCACCCAGCCCCGGCGCTCCAGCTCCGCGCCCAGCAGCTCCTGCGTGCCGGCCGCGCCCGTCGCCGTCTGCACATACGCCGGAAGTTCACGTTCCGCGTACCAGGACGTCACTCGCGCGAGTGCTTCGTCCAGCGGCGCCCCCGGGTCGCCGAGCGGCAGCACGGAGTTGGCCCGCCGGGTGAAGCCGCCGGCGGCCCGCAGCGTCCACTCGCCGAGCGGCTCGCTCTCCAGGGGCTGCCAGGCCCGCGCGCCGACCCGCGCCAGCTCCTCGAAAGAGGCCGCGGGACCCCGGCGCCGGGCCGGCGCCGGGGGGACGATCTTGCCCGCCACCAGCGACGATTCCGAGATGTGGACGGTCTCACCGCTCTTTCGTGTGATCGTCAGCACACCTTGGTCCCAGGATGTGAGAACCCCTACCGTGTCAGTGAACGAGGGCGCCTCGTCCGCCCCGCTCCGCACCCGTCGTACAGAGACTCGTTTACCCACGTCAGCCGGGGTAATACGGATCTCCAGCAGCCCACCGGCAGTGATTTCCACAGCTCTGTCCGCCCCTCCTGTTCGGATCGTGCCCGGGAACGGAGATACTAGGCGTGGGCATCGACGACGCCGCGCTCCCGCGCGATATGGAAAGCCCTACCGAGGAGGAACGAGAGCGTGACCTACGTCATCGCGGAGCCTTGTGTCGACGTCAAGGACAAGGCATGCATCGAAGAGTGCCCCGTCGACTGCATCTACGAGGGCCAGCGGTCCTTGTACATCCACCCCGACGAGTGCGTCGACTGTGGTGCGTGTGAGCCGGTCTGCCCGGTCGAGGCCATCTTCTACGAGGACGACACTCCGGAAGAGTGGAAGGACTACTACAAGGCGAACGTCGAGTTCTTCGACGAGCTCGGTTCGCCCGGTGGTGCCTCCAAGCTGGGCCTGATCGAGCGCGACCACCCCTTCATCGCGGCGCTTCCGGCGGACATCAACCCGAGTCACTGACGACGGTCGGTACCGCCAGAACCGCCCCTCGGTCCCGTACGGCCCCGTGCCGCGCGGGACCGAGCCGTTTGCCCGTACGGCCGGCCGGTCCCGCACGCCCGTACAGCCAGTACGTCCAGCACCAGTAGAGAGCAGAGAACACCGTGGCCGCAGTATCCGCACGTCTTCCCGCCTTCCCCTGGGACAAGCTGGAGCCGTACAAGAAGACGGCGGCGGCCCACCCGGACGGCATCGTCGACCTGTCCGTCGGCACGCCCGTGGACCCGGTCCCGCAGCTGGTCCGGGACGCGCTCGTCGCGGCCGCCGACTCCCCGGGCTACCCCACGGTGTGGGGCACCGTCGCGCTGCGCGACGCGATCACCGGCTGGCTGCGGGGCCGCCTCGGCGCGAGCGCCGCCGGGCACCGCAACGTCCTGCCGGTCGTCGGCTCCAAGGAGCTGGTGGCCTGGCTGCCGACCCAGCTGGGCCTGGGCGCCGGGGACAAGGTCGCGTACCCGCGGCTCGCGTACCCCACGTACGAGGTCGGCGCGCGGCTGTGCGGCGCGGAGGCCGTCGTCTACGACGACCCGACCGATCTCGACCCGGCCGGCGTGAAGCTGCTGTGGCTCAACTCCCCGTCCAACCCCACCGGGAAGGTCATCCCGAAGGAAGACCTGATCCGGATCGTGGCCTGGGCGCGCGAGCACGGGATCCTGCTCTTCAGCGACGAGTGCTACCTGGAGCTGGGCTGGGAGGCCGAGCCCGTCTCCGTCCTGCACGACGACGTCTGCGGCGGCTCGTACGAGGGCATCGTCGCCGTCCACTCCCTCTCGAAGCGCTCCAACCTGGCGGGCTACCGGGCCGCGTTCATCGCCGGTGACGCCGAGGTGCTCGGCGAGCTGCTGGAGATCCGCAAGCACGGCGGCATGATGACCCCGGCGCCGGTGCAGGCGGCCACGGTCGCCGCGCTCGGCGACGACGCGCACGTCGCGGAGCAGCGCGGGCGCTACGCGGCGCGGCGCGAGGCGCTGCGGGCGGCGCTGGAGGCGCACGGCTTCCGGGTCGAGCACAGCGAGGCCAGCCTGTACCTGTGGGTGACCCGGGACGAGCCCTGCTGGGACACGGTCGCCCACCTCGCGGAGCTGGGCGTCCTGGTCGCGCCGGGCGATTTCTACGGTGAGGCGGGTGCGCGGTTCGTCCGCGTCGCCTTCACGGCCACGGACGAGCGGGTCGAAGCGGCGGTCAAGCGCCTGGCCGCCTGATCCGCCGCGGACCCGGTGAACGGCCCGAGGGGCCGGGAGTTCGTGCTCCCGGCCCCTCGGTGTTCCTGCGTGCGGCGGGTCAGCCGCCCAGCGGGAGGCCGCCCAGCGCCTGGGTGGGGAGCGCGCTGGTCAGGCTGCCGGTCGGGACGGCGTCGGTCGGCAGAGCACCGGTCGGCAGCGAGCTGGTGGGCAGGGTGTCGGTCGGCAGGACGCCCTTGGACAGCGCGTCGGTCGGCAGGCCCTTGGCCGCCGGCAGCCCGCCGAGCAGGCCGGTCGCGGCGTCGGTGACCTGGGCGGGGGCGCCGGGTACGGACTGGGCGGCGGTGTCCGCCGCGCCGGCGGCAGCGGCCTCACCGGTGCCGACCACGTCGCCCGCGGGAGCGGCGGCGTCAGGGCTGGTGAGCGCGCCCAGCTGCGGCACGGACTCCAGGCCCGCGGCGCTGGCCGCGCCGGCCGCACCGACCACGGGAGCTGCCCCGGCTGCGAGCAGCAGCGCGGTACGGGCGATCCGGCGGGTCAGGGGGAGGGACATGATGCTCCTAAGCGGTAGCGGCTGAGTACGCCGTGTACAACCGCTCGGGGGGCGGGTGGAGTTGCGGAGGCTCCGGGTAAAGGATCGGTAACGCATCGTTTAATCGGCCTGCGCGGCAAGTGCGTCGGACGCGCGCCGACCAGGGGTTCCGTCCTCCGGGAGGCGGATCGGGCCGCTGCCCGGTCACCCCCGCACGGGGGACGCCTCGTACAGGCGGACCCACGGCCGGGGGTGCCTCACTGGGCCACGAAGATCCGTACCGAGCCGGCCTCCGCGCGGTGGGGGTCGACCGCCCCGGCCTTGCCCTGCGGGCCGGCGGGGCCCAGCTCCTGCCACTCGCCCCGCGCCTGGCCGGCCACCCAGCTCGCCCGGCCGTACGAGACCCGGACGACTCCCATCCCGCGCGAGTTGGCCACCGCCCAGCCCGCCATCACCTTGCTGCCGCGCGCCGCGGAGGCCCCGCCGTCCTTCTTCTCGACGAAGGTCACCTCGGCCTCCTTGACCTTCCCGGCCGCGTCCTGCGTACGGCGCGGCTCCGCCGGAGCGTTGTGCATCTTGGTCTTGGCGAAGATCCGGGTGAGCTCGGTACGCACCTTCTCCGGGTCGCCCGGCGCGGTCGGCGCGGGTCCGCCGCAGGTCAGCTCGCCGTCCCCGGCGAACGCCGCCGCGATCACGACCGCTTCCGCCTCGTGCTTCGCGTACGCCTCGGGGTAGCCGCTGCGCTGCACCTCCTGCGCGGCCTCCGTCAGCGGGAGATCGGCGTACCCCTTGACCTGGACGAGGTGGTCGTAGAACTTCCCGGCCGAGTACACCGGGTCCATGATCTGCTCCTCGGTGCCCCAGCCCATCGAGGTCCGCTGCTGGAACAGACCCAGCGAATCCCGGTCGCCGTGGGGGAGGTTGCGCAGCCCCGACTCCTGCATCGAGGTCGCCAGCGCGATGGTCAGGGCCCGGTCCGGCAGGCCCTTGGCCACGCCGACCGCGGCTATCGTCGCGGCGTTGCCCGCCTGTTCCGGGGTCATGTCGACGCCGGTCGAACCCGTCGGCACGCTCGCCGTGCAGTGCGGCGCGCCGCCACCGCCGTTCGTCGTGTTGTACTGCACGGCGAAATAGCCGATCAGCGCGAGCAGCACCAACACACCGGCACACGTGAGCAGCGGCCGGCGGCGGCGACGAGGACGGGGGGGATCGTTCCGGGTCACGGCGCCCACCGTACTTGAGCCACGCGACGCGTCCACCGGCCGGACGTGAGAGCTTCGCCGCAGTCCTGGGCGTTAGGGTCGGGGACATGTCCGAATCCGAGCTGGACCTCACCCTGGACGCCGCCGAGCTGACCGCCCGGCTCGTCGACATCCCGTCCGTGAGCGGCGACGAAAAGGTCCTCGCCGACCTGGTGGAGCACGCGCTGCGGGCCCTGCCGCACCTCACGGTCGACCGGTACGGCAACAACGTCGTGGCCCGTACGCACCTCGGCCGGGCCGAGCGCGTCGTCCTCGCCGGCCACCTCGACACCGTGCCGATCGCCGACAACGTCCCGTCCCGCCTGGACGAGAACGACGTCCTGTGGGGCTGCGGAACGACCGACATGAAATCCGGCGTCGCCGTGCAGCTGCGCATCGCCGCGACCGTGCCCGAGCCCAACCGCGACCTCACCTTCGTCTTCTACGACCAGGAGGAGGTCGCCGCGGACCTCAACGGTCTGGGCAAGGTCGCCGAGGCCCACCCCGACTGGCTGACCGGCGACTTCGCGGTCCTGCTGGAGCCGTCGAACGCCGAGGTCGAGGGCGGCTGCCAGGGCACCCTGCGCGTCCTGCTCCGCACGGCCGGCGAGCGCGCCCACTCCGCGCGCAGCTGGATGGGGTCCAACGCCATCCACGCGGCGGCCCCGATTCTCGCCAAACTCGCGGCGTACGAGCCCCGCAAGCCGGTGATCGACGGCCTGGAGTACCACGAGGGCCTGAACGCGGTCCGCGTCGAGGGCGGCGTCGCCAACAACGTCATCCCCGACGCGTGCACGGTGACGGTCAACTTCCGCTTCGCCCCGGACCGCAGCATGGACGAGGCGATCGCCCACGTGCGGGAGGTCTTCGCGGACTGCGGCGTCGACGAGTTCGTCATCGACGACTTCTCGGGCGGCGCCCTCCCGGGCCTCTCCCACCCCGCCGCCGCGGCGTTCATGGAGGCGGTCGGCGGCCGCGCCATGCCGAAGTTCGGCTGGACGGACGTCTCCCGCTTCAGCGCCCTCGGCGTCCCGGCGGTCAACTACGGCCCGGGCGACGCCCTGCTGGCCCACAAGGTCGACGAGCGCGTGGAGACGAAGGCCATCCTCCACTGCGAAGAACGACTCCGCGCCTGGCTGACCTCCTGAATTCCGCTTCTCGTCACCTTTGTGCGCCTAGTCTGATCCAACGATCAGCAGGAGGGAGCACATCATGGGCAACTCCGAAGGGTCCGCTCGTCGTCGGCCCGAAGAGCAGCAGCTCGGGCCGGTGCTGCGCAGGCGGAGCCAGGTGCAGGCCGGCAGTACGACGGACCAGCGGCTGCTGGATTCCGCCGGGCCTTCCGAGTGGGTGCACACCGATCCCTGGCGGGTCCTGCGCATCCAGTCGGAGTTCATCGAGGGCTTCGGCACGCTGGCGGAGCTGCCGCCGGCGATCAGCGTGTTCGGCTCGGCCCGTACGCCCGCCGGCTCGCCGGAGTACGAGGCCGGCGTACGGATCGGCAGCGCGCTCGTGGAGGCGGGCTTCGCGGTGATCACGGGCGGCGGCCCGGGCGCGATGGAGGCGGCCAACAAGGGCGCCCGGGAGGCCAACGGGATCTCGGTGGGCCTGGGCATCGAGCTGCCCTTCGAGCAGGGGCTCAACCAGCACGTGGACCTCGGGCTGAACTTCCGGTACTTCTTCGTCCGCAAGACGATGTTCGTGAAGTACAGCCAGGGCTTCGTGGTCCTGCCGGGCGGACTCGGCACGCTGGACGAGCTGTTCGAGGCCCTGACCCTGGTCCAGACCCAGAAGATCACCCGGTTCCCGATCGTGCTGTTCGGGTCGGAGTACTGGTCGGGCCTGGTCGACTGGCTGAAGAACACGGTGATCGCGCAGGGCAAGGCCTCGGAGCGCGACCTCTACCTCTTCCACGTCACGGACGACGTGGACGAGGCGATCGCGCTGGTGACCAAGGAAGTCGGCAAGTAGCCGCGGCCGCCGCCGTCACGCGAGCCCCCGGCGGGCCACCGCCGGGGGCCACCGCCGGTGGCCGGTGGCCGTCGGGCCGTGCGGCTCAGGCCAGTCCGCGGCGGGCCACCGCGGGCGGCCGGTGGCCCTGGATCGTACGGACCATGTCCAGGACCTGCTTCGTCTCCGCGACCTCGTGCACCCGGTAGACCTGGGCGCCGAGCCAGGCCGAGACGGCCGTCGTGGCCAGGGTGCCCAGCAGGCGCTCCTTGACCGGCTTGTCGAGGGTCTCGCCGACGAAGTCCTTGTTGGACAGGGAGACCAGCACCGGCCAGCCGGTGTCCGTCATCTCGCCCAGCCGGCGCGTGGCCTCCAGCGAGTGGCGGGTGTTCTTCCCGAAGTCGTGGCCCGGGTCGATCATGATCGCGTCCCGGCGGACGCCGAGTGCCACGGCGCGTTCGGCCAGCCCCACCGTGACCCGCAGGATGTCCTCCACCACGTCCTCGTACGTGATCCGGTGCGGCCGGGTGCGAGGTTCGACCCCGCCCGCGTGGGTGCAGACCAGCCCGGCGCCGTGCCGGGCCGCCACCTCGGCCAGCTTCGGGTCCACCCCGCCCCAGGCGTCGTTCAGGACGTCGGCCCCGGCTTCGCAGACGGCCTCGCCGACCTCGTGCCGCCAGGTGTCGACGCTGATCACCACGTCCGGGTGGCGGCGCCGCACCTCGGCCACGAAGCCGACCGTGCGGCGGGCCTCCTCGACCGCGTCCACGTGCTCGCCCGGGCCCGCCTTGACCCCGCCGATGTCGATGATCGCGGCGCCCTCGGCGACCGCCTGCTCGACCCGGTCCAGCGCGGGCTCGTCGCGGAACGTCGCGCCCTGGTCGTAGAAGGAGTCCGGAGTCCGGTTCACGATGGCCATGATCACCGGCTCGTGGGTGTCGAACTCGCGCCTGCCCAGTCGCAGCATCCCGTTCTTTCCTCCTCCGGCGGCCCTCGCGCCTCGTTGCGACCTTAACCTGGTGCCCGGTGGCCGATGTCTCTCAGGGAGTTGCTCGTGTTCTGGTTCTTGCTGATCGCGCTGGTCGTGGTCGTCGCGGCGGTCACCCTGGCCGTGGTGGGCGGTGGCTCCGAGGCCGTACTGCCGGAGGCGGAGCCGGACCGGGTGGCCGACGCGCTGCCGGAGAGCCGCCCGGTCGTACGGGCCGACGTCGACGCCCTGCGCCTGCCCGTCGCGCCGCGCGGTTACCGGATGGCCGAGGTGGACGACGTACTGGAGCGGCTCGCGGCGGAGCTCGCCGAGCGGGACGCGCGGATCGCGGAGCTGACGGCCGCCGCCGCGCAGGGCCGCGCACAGGCGGCGCCGGCCCCCGTCGACCTGCACAAGGACGCCCGGGAGGAGGACCGGTGACGGCGGTCGCGGGTCCGGACGGCGGGCTGCGCTGCCCCTGGGCGCTGGCCACCGAGGACTACATCGCGTACCACGACACGGAGTGGGGCCGCGCGGTGCACGGGGACGACGCCCTGTACGAGCGGCTGTGCCTGGAGGCCTTCCAGTCGGGGCTGTCCTGGCTGACGATCCTGCGCCGCCGGGAGGGCTTCCGTGCGGCCTTCTCGGGGTTCGTGATCGCCGAGGTCGCGGAATTCGGGCCGGCCGACGCGCAGCGGCTGCTCGCCGACGAGGGGATCATCCGCAACCGGGCCAAGATCGAGGCCACGCTCGCCAACGCGAAGGTCCTGGCGCAGTGGGAGCCGGGCGAACTGGACGCGCTGATCTGGTCGCACGTGCCGGAGCCGGGCCGCCCGGCACCGGCGGTGATCTCCGAGGTGCCGGCGGTGACGCCCGAGTCCACGGCCCTGTCCAAGGCGTTGAAGAAGGCCGGGATCCGGTTCGTCGGGCCCACCACCGCCTACGCGCTGATGCAGGCCTGCGGGCTGGTCAACGACCACCTGGCCGCCTGCGCCGCCCGCGACCCCGCCTGAGGCGGGGGAGGGCCGGGGCAGGCGGCGGAGGTGGCGGACTCAGCGGCCCAGGTACTTCGGCGGCTGCTTCGCGAGGAAGGCCTGGACGGCGATCGAGTGGTCCTCGGAGGCACCCGCGCGGGCCTGCAGGGTGTCCTCGTGGTCCAGTGCCTCGGACAGCGAGTGCGACGCTCCGTGGGCCAGGGACTCCTTCAGGGCCGCGTAGGCCACCGTCGGGCCGGCCGCCAGGGTGCGGGCCACCGCCTCGGCCTCCGCGTGCAGGGAGTCCGAGGGGACCAGACGGTTCACGATGCCGAGCTCGTACGCCTCCTGCGCCTTCACCGAGCGGGGGAAGAGCAGCAGATCGGCGGCGCGGGAGGCGCCGATCAGGCGGGGGAGGGTCCAGGAGACGCCCGAGTCGGCGGTCAGCGCCACCCCCGCGAAGGAGGTGTTGAAGGAGGCCGTGTCGGCGACGACCCGGAAATCCGCCGCCAGCGCGAAGCCGAAGCCCGCCCCGGCCGCCACGCCGTTGACGCCCGCCACCACCGGCTTGGGCATCTCGGTCAGGGCGCGCACGATCGGGTTGTAGTGCTCCGCGACCGTGTTCATCGTCAGGGAGGAACCGGTCTCGCGGTCCGCCGCCAGGTTCCCGATGTGCTCCTTGAGGTCCTGGCCGACGCAGAACGCCCGGTCGCCGGCCGCCGTCAGCAGCACCGCGCGGACGGCCGGATCGGCGGCCGCCGCCTGGACCGCGTCGCGCAGCGCGACCTTGGCCTCGGTGTTCATCGCGTTCATGGCGTCGGGACGGTTGATCGTGATCTTCGCGAGTCCGTCGGTCACTTCGTAGAGCACGCTGTCGGCCATGGCAGGGGGTCCCCCTTCGTCGCGGGCTTGGCTACCGGCCGGTACCGGCCGGTGCAAGGGCCAGCATGGCGGACCGGACCGCTCCGGGGCATGTGATGTGCGTCAAAGAAAGCCGAGGGCGGACCCCGGGTGCGGCGGCGAAGTATCGCAGGCACGTCCCCGAAATGAGTGGTTTTGGCCGAGCGCGTTGCGCAAGCGTTCCCTGCCGATGTTGGTCATCGGGTCCTGACATGCGGGATAATGGCCAAGAAGCAATGTGTTCGATGCCGGGTTCCAGGCGCCTGAATGGGGCCGTCGGCTGACGATGAGCTGGTTTCAGGAAGGGGAACGAGCATGGCGGCCATGAAGCCGCGGACGGGCGACGGCCCGCTCGAGGTCACCAAGGAGGGGCGGGGCATCGTCATGCGCGTACCGCTCGAGGGCGGCGGTCGGCTTGTCGTCGAGCTGACCCCGGACGAGGCGGACGCCCTGGGTGACGCCCTGAAGAAGGTCGTCGGCTAACCCGTCGGCAGCACCGCAGTACCCGTATTCTCTGCGCCGCCCCGGCCGCTTCCCGCGGTCGGGGCGGCGTTGTGTCATGTCCCGGGGAGCCCGCCCCGGACCGATCCGACGGGCTGGCGCCGGCCCACACGGTCCCGGCGGCCTTGATCGCCGCCGCCGCCGCCCGGTCCCGGCTGGTCCTGCGGGCGCACGCCCCGGCGCAACTCCTGGCCGGCACGGCGCTGGGCGGTACGTCCGCCCTCATCTTCCTGCTGCTGGGCTGAGCCCGGTCCCCCGGGCGGGGTCCCGCCGCGGCGTACGGGCGGTCAGCGCCGGACCGCGCAGAGCAGGCCGTCGCCCACCGGGAGCAGGGCGGCCTCCAGTGCCGGGCTCTCGCGGACGCTGCGCAGCAGCTCCCGTACGCGCAGCACCTCGGTCTGCTGCGCCGCCCCGTCGACGGTGCGGCCGTCCGAGAAGACCCCCTCGAAGCAGACCAGCCCGCCGGGCCGCAGCAGGCGCAACGATTCGGCGAGGTAGTCGAGGGACTCGGACGGGTCCCCGTCGCAGAAGACGAGGTCGTACCCGCCGTCGGCGAGGCGGGGGAGCACGTCGAGTGCGCGGCCGGGGATGAACCGGGCACGGTTGCCCGCGAAGCCGGCGGCGCGGAAGGCCTGGCGGGCGAAGGCCTGCCGGTCGGCCTCGGGGTCGACGGTGGTCAGCACCCCGTCGGGGCGCATGCCGTGGAGGAGGTGGATGCCGGAGACGCCGGTGCCGGTGCCGATCTCGGCGACCGCCTTGGCGTCCGCGGTGGCGGCGAGCAGGCGCAGCGCGGCCCCGGTGCCGGGGGAGACGGAGCGAAGGCCCGCTTCCCTGGCCCGGTCGCGGGCCCACCGCAGAGCGTCGTCCTCGGCGACAAACGCGTCGGCGAAAGCCCAGCTCGTCTGCCGGTTGCCGGTAATGACCCTCTCCTGTCCCCATAGTTGGCGCAACGGTGACTGTATCCGTTGACGTCGGGAACCCGCAGATGGGACCGGGCGTTGGAGAAAACAGCGGCGGACTGAACCAGCGAGGTGAAAAGGGGCGTATGGGCGGGCAGCGGCCGGGATAGATGGGGCGGCAGCGGGCAGATCGACGGCCCCGCCGGCCTCAGGCACGTGCAAAGTTACTGCAAAAACGCTTATCCGGAGCTGACGGGAGGGGTGGCTATGGTAGGGACTCCACTGGACACCACCAGAGCCGATAGGGGAGGTGCGGCTGCGCCTGTGGATCGTGGAGGCGTATTCAGACGCCTCTTCTGGTCGGCGGGTGAGCCGAAATCCGTGACCGACATTGCTGACCGCTTCCACACCGCTGCCACCGCAACCACCGCGACCTTTGCCGCCGATGCGGGCACCCAGGCGTGGACCCCTCCTTCATGGGAGGAGATCGTCAGCACGCACAGTGCGCGGGTCTACCGCCTTGCCTACCGTCTGACGGGCAACCAGCACGACGCCGAAGACCTGACGCAGGAGGTCTTCGTCCGCGTCTTCCGCTCGCTGTCCACGTACACGCCGGGCACGTTCGAGGGCTGGCTGCACCGGATCACCACCAACCTGTTCCTCGACATGGTCCGCCGCAAGCAGCGGATCCGCTTCGACGCGCTCGCCGACGACGCCGCCGAGCGGCTGCCGAGCCGCGAGCCGTCCCCGCAGCAGGTCCTGCACGACACCCACTTCGACGCCGACGTGCAGCAGGCGCTGGACACCCTCGCGCCCGAGTTCCGCGCCGCCGTGGTGCTGTGCGACATCGAAGGCCTGTCGTACGAGGAGATCGCCGCGACGCTGGGCGTGAAGCTCGGCACCGTGCGCAGCCGAATCCACCGCGGCCGCTCGCACCTGCGCAAGGCGCTCAAGCACCGGTCCCCCGAGGCCCGGGCGGAGCGGGCGCTGGCGGGAGTGGCGGTGGGCGCACCGGGCGCCGGGGGAGAGGGCGGAACCGAGTGAGCGGAGTCAGTCCCTCTCCTGCCGAACAGCACCTGGGTGACCGGCTGGCCGCCCTGGTCGACGGGGAACTGAGCCATGACGCGCGCGAGCGGGTCCTGGCTCATCTGGCCACGTGTGCCAGGTGCAAGGCCGAGGCCGACGCACAGCGCCGCGTGAAGAGCATGTTCGTCGAGAGCGCGCCGCCGCCGCTGTCGCCCGGGCTGCTGGCCCGGTTGCAGGGGCTGCCCGGCGGCGGTCCCGACGGGCCGTCCGGCCCGCCCTCCGGTCCGCTGGCCCCGCCCGGCGCGGATCTCTTCGGGTACGTGGCTCCGGCCGCGCCGCAGCAGGGCTTCCGCATCCACGAGGTGGGGCGGCCGCGCCGCCGCTTCGCGTTCGTGGCGGCCGGAGCGGTCTCGCTGGCCGCCATCGCACTGGGCGGTTCGCTCCCGATCGACTCCATGGACCAGACCGTACGGGGAGAGCCCCCGGCATCCCGTCCGGGCCCGGCCGTGTCGGTGACGGACGCGGTGGTCCGCGACCGCTCTCCCGGCCCGGGCCCCGGCCCCGGCTTCGTGGCCGGCCCCAGGCCGACGGCTCCCCTTCCCCCGGTGCATCCGTCGATCTCTCCGCGCCCGGTCTCGCTGACCCGCTGAGTCCGCGGCGGACCGGGGGCGGAGCCCCCGGTCGACGGAGCACCTGGTTGAATCGGCGGCAGATGCGCCGCCCGGCGGTGCCACAGGTACCCTCCCCCTGGCTCCGCCGGGGGGACCCCCAGGGGAGCGCCCATGGCCGACCAACAGCAGTCCGACACGGCCCCGAAGTGGTGGAGCCGCCCCGCCGCCCCGCAAGCGGCACCCGGGGCGGCTCCGGAGGCGGGCTCCGGCCCGGCGGCCGAGTCCGTCCCCGGGCCGGATGCCGATCCGGCGGCCGGGGACGCGCCGAAGAGCCCCGAAGCCGCGCCGGCGACGCGGTACGACCCCTGGGGCGAGCAGCCGCTGCAGGTGGCCGACCAGGGCAAGGCGACCGGCGGCGGCCCGGTGGTACGGATACGGCACGCCCTCGCACTCGGCCTCGGCATCGCCCTCCTCGCCGGTGGCATCGGCGGGTGGCTCGGCGTGCTCGCCGAGCGGCAGAGCAGCACGCGCCTGGAACTGCCCCAGGCCGCCGTCGAGAACAAGGGCCGCGCCCCCGAGAGCGTGGCCGGGATCGCCGCCACCGCGCTGCCCGGAGTCGTCACCCTCCACGTACGCGGCAGCACCGGCAGCGGCACCGGAACCGGGTTCGTCCTCGACGGCCAGGGCCACATCCTCACGAACAACCACGTGGTCTCCGACGCCAAGGACATAACGGTCACCTTCAGCAGCGGCGAGAGCGTCACCGCCGGGCTGGTCGGCCGCGACAGCGGCTACGACCTGGCCGTGGTCAAGGTCGACGGCGTACGGGGCCTGCACCCGCTCTCCCTCGGGAACTCCGAGAACGTGAAGGTCGGCGACCCCGTCGTGGCCATCGGCGCGCCCTTCGACCTCTCCAACACCGTCACCGCCGGCATCATCAGCGCCACCGGCCGCCCCATCACCGCGGGCGGGGACAAGGGCGACGGCAGCGACATCAGCTACGTCGACGCCCTCCAGACCGACGCGCCCATCAACCCCGGCAACTCCGGCGGCCCGCTCCTCGACGCCAAGGCCCGCGTGATCGGCATCAACAGCGCGATCAGGGGAGCCGACGCCGGCGGGGACGGCGCCGAGCGCGCCAAGCAGAGCGGCAGCATCGGACTCGGCTTCGCCATCCCCGTCAACCAGGGCAAGCGCGTCGCCGAGGAGCTGATCCGCACCGGCCGCGCCACCCACCCCGTCATCGGCGTCACCCTCGACATGGAGTACACCGGCGACGGGGCCCGCGTGGGCACCAAGGGCGAGGGCGGCAAGCCCGCCGTCACCCCCGACGGCCCCGGCGCCCGGGCCGGGATCAAGGGCGGCGACGTGATCACCAAGGTGGACGGGGTGCGCGTGCACGGCGGCGACGAGCTCGTCATCAAGATCCGCGCCCACCGCCCCGGCGATCCGCTCACCCTGACCGTGCTGCGCGACGGCCGGGAGCTCACCCTGGAACTGGTACTGGGTTCGGCGAACGGATCATGACCAGATGGAGAATCCCGGGCTGATGCGGCACCGATGTACGGGCCCGCGGACAACGCCGGGTACCGTGTGTCGTGGCCCGAAGTGAAGAGAGCCGAGGAGCGGCAAGGTGTTCAACGACATAGGCGCACTCGAGCTGGTCACGATCGTGGTGCTCGCCATCCTCATCTTCGGCCCGGACAAGCTGCCCAAGGTGATCCAGGACGTCACCGGGGTCATCCGGAAGATCCGCGCGTTCTCCGACAGCGCGAAGCAGGACATCCGGTCCGAACTCGGCCCCGAGTTCAAGGACTTCGAGTTCGAGGACCTGAACCCGAAGACGTTCCTGCGCAAGCAGCTGGGCGAGAACGAGGACCTGAAGGAGATCCGGAGCACCTTCGATCTCCGCAAGGAGCTGAACGACGTCACCGACGCCGTGAACAGCCGCGGGGCGGACGCCGCCCCGGCCGCCTCCGGCGGCTCCGCCGCGCCCGCCGCCACCGGCCCGGACCCGCTGAAGAAGCCCGCCGCCCCGGCCGCCGACCAGCGCACCCCGTACGACGCCGACGCCACCTGAGACACCCCCTCGTTCGAGCCTTCCCGGGCGATTCGGGGTCCTGTGGCTATCCTCCATGAGTCCGGACCCAGGACGCCCCAGGGTGGGGGTCCCCCCGACGACACGTGGGGGAGGGCGCGTTCCGGACCCCACGGAACGAGAGGCCGCATCGATGGAGACGACGAGCAGTAGCCGGGTAGGGGTGCAGCCCGCCGAGGCGCCCGCTCCCGCTGCCGCGCAAGGTGCGCCGGCCGCGCAGCCGCAGCCCGCGCCGGCCGAGACCGCCGCCGCACCCCCGCAGCCG
>NZ_JAINUL010000001.1:3497128-3518560 GCF_020639365.1 Streptomyces flavotricini | reverse complement strand
CCCCGCAGCCGGCCCCCGCGCAGGCCGGGGAGGCCGCCGCGCCCGTCCCGGCGGCCCGCCGGACGGCGGAGGGGTACCTGCGGGCCGACTTCCCCTGGTACGGGCTGGACGGGGCCTTCACCGGCCCGCGCTGGCTCATGCAGGTGGGCACCGGGGCCGACGGCACCGTCGAGCACGGTTCCACCGGACACGGCGACGAGCCGTCCGCGCGCGGAGAGCTCGCCACCGGCGAGAAGGAGCGCTTCGCGGTGGTCGTCACCGTCGCGAGCAACCCGCTGCGCCGCAGCAGCGACGGCACCGGCGTCCTGGAGGCCACCTCGGTCTCCTCGGCGGCCTGGCTGGCCGGCTCGGGGCTGCTGGCGTACAGCTGGCCGGGGCAGATGGACCACACCCTGCGCGACGACTGGCTCGACCAGCAGACCGAGGCGGCGTGGGAGCTCGCCGACGACCTCGCGGGTCCGGACTGGTCGACGCTGTCGCTCCCGGTCGACGGGGAGCCGACGACCTTCCACTACCGCGAGTCGGAGTTCGGCTGGGTCCTGGCCGGTTCGACGCCCGGCGGCGTCCACGTGGGCGCGTACGGCCGGGGCATGAGCGCGTACGGGCTGGGCTTCTCGGTGATCGCGGATCTGGCCGCCTACGAGTGACCCGGGTACGGGTAGGGGCACCGCCGGCCGGCGGTGCCCCTACCCGTGCAGGACGCTCAGAACTTGTTGCGCGGGGTGATGCCCAGCGACATGCCGGCCAGGCCGCGGGCGCGGCCGCCGAGCTTGCCCGCGATGGAGCGCAGCGCCGCGCCGGCCGGGGAGTCCGGGTCCGACAGGACGACCGGCTTGCCCTCGTCGCCGCCCTCGCGCAGCCGTACGTCGATCGGGATCGAGCCGAGCACCGGCACCGTCGCGCCGACCGTCTTCGTCAGGCCGTCGGCGACCTTCTGGCCACCGCCCGAGCCGAACACGTCGACCATCTCGTCGCAGTGCGGGCACGGCAGCCCGGACATGTTCTCGACGACGCCGACGATCTTCTGGTGCGTCTGCACGGCGATCGAGCCGGCCCGCTCCGCGACCTCGGCCGCGGCCTGCTGGGGCGTGGTCACGACCAGGATCTCCGCGTTCGGCACCAGCTGGGCCACCGAGATCGCGATGTCGCCCGTCCCCGGCGGCAGGTCCAGCAGGAGCACGTCCAGGTCGCCCCAGAACACGTCCGCCAGGAACTGCTGCAGTGCGCGGTGGAGCATCGGACCGCGCCACACCACCGGCGCGTTGCCGGGGGTGAACATGCCGATGGAGATGACCTTCACGCCGTTGGCCGACGGCGGCATGATCATGTTCTCGACCTGGGTCGGGCGGCCCTCCACGCCCAGCATGCGCGGCACGCTGTGGCCGTAGATGTCCGCGTCGACGACGCCGACCTTCAGACCGTCCGCGGCCATCGCCGCGGCCAGGTTCACCGTCACCGAGGACTTGCCGACGCCGCCCTTGCCGGACGCCACCGCGTAGACGCGGGTCAGCGAGCCCGGCTTGGCGAACGGGACCTCGCGCTCGGCGGTCCCGCCGCGCAGCGTCGCCGCCAGGTCCTTGCGCTGCTCGTCGCTCATCACGTCCAGCGTGACCGCGACCGAGGTGACGCCCGGGACGCGCTCGACGGCCTCGGTGACGTTCTTGGTGATCGTCTCGCGCATGGGGCAGCCCGACACCGTCAGGTAGACCGTGACCGCGACCTCGCCGCCGTCGCCGATCTCCACCGATTTGACCATGCCGAGCTCGGTGATCGGCCGGTGGATCTCGGGGTCGTTCACCGTCGCCAGCGCGTCGAGGATCGCGTCCTGCTCAGGCACGGCGGCGGAGCTTGTGTCGGTAGCCATGTCCCCGATGGTACGGCTCGGTAGCCTGCCGCAGGAAAGGGCGCTAGCGGTCGCCTTCGTCACTCTCCGCCGGGAATAGCCGCCGCTCGTCCATCTCCTTGATCAGGTCCTGGAACTCCGACCGGATCCAGTCGCGGGTCGCGACCTCGCCCAGGCCCATCCGCAGGGCCGCGATCTCCCGGGTCAGGTACTCGGTGTCGGCGATGGAGCGCTCGTTCTGCTTGCGGTCCTGCTCCAGGTTGACCCGGTCGCGGTCGTCCTGCCGGTTCTGGGCGAGCAGGATCAGCGGGGCCGCGTACGAGGCCTGCAGCGACAGCATCAGCGTCAGGAAGATGAACGGGTACTGGTCGAAGCGCAGGTGCGTGGGCGCGAAGATGTTCCACAGCACCCAGACGATGATGACCAGCGTCATGTAGACGATGAACCGGCCCGTGCCGAGGAAGCGCGCCACCCGCTCCGACAGCCGCCCGAAGGCCTCCGGGTCGTACACCGGAAGCAGCCGCCGCCGGTCCGGCCGGGGCTGGTCCAGGCGCACCCGCGGCGAGCGGCTCAGCGCGGTCGACCCGGTCGAGGAAGCGGTCGCCTTGGACCGCAGCCGCTCGGCGGACTCCTCCTCCCGGCCCGTGAGCCCCTGCTCGCGCGCGTACTCCCGGGCGTGCTCGCGCGCCAGCTCGCGCCGTACGCGGATCTGCTCGCGGCGCCGTTCGCGCGACGGCTCCCCCCGTCTTTCACTGCCCACTGGAGACCTCCTCGGAGTGGAAGTCCGTCTCCCGCCAGTCGTCCGGCAGCAGGTGGTCCAGTACGTCGTCCACGGTCACCGCGCCCAGCAGCGATCCGCTCTCGTCCACCACCGGCACCGCCACCATGTTGTACGCGGCGAGATGGGTCGTCACCTGGGGCAGCGAGGCGTCCGGACGCAGCGGCGGCAGGTCCGTGTCCACGATCGAGCTCACCAGGGTGAACGGGGGGTCCCGCAGCAGCCGCTGGAAGTGCACGGTGCCCAGGTACTTGCCCGTCGGCGTCTCGTCCGGCGGCCGGCACACGTACACCTGCGCGGCCAGCGCCGGCGACAGGTCCGCCTGCCGTACGCGGGCGAGCGCGTCGGCGACCGTCGCGTCGGGCCTGAGCACGATCGGCTCCGTCGTCATCAGACCGCCCGCGGTGTTCTCCTCGTACGACAGCAGGCGGCGCACGTCGGCCGCGTCGTCCGGCTGCATCAGCGTCAGCAGCCGCTCCTTGTCGTCCTCCGGGAGCTCCGAGAGCAGGTCGGCCGCGTCGTCCGGGTCCATCGCCTCCAGGACGTCCGCGGCGCGCTCCTCCTTCAGCTTGCCGAGGATCTCCACCTGCTCGTCCTCGGGCAGCTCCTCCATGACGTCCGCGAGACGGTCGTCGTCGAGGGCGCTGGCCACCTCGGCGCGCCGCTTCGGGGTCAGGTGGTGCAGGACGTTCGCCACGTCGGCCGGGCGCATCTGCTCGAAGGTGGCCACCAGGTTCTCGGCGCCCTGGCCCTCCTCCTCCAGCGAGAAGCCGGTCACCGCCGACCACTCCACGGTCAGGGTCTCGCCGCGCCGGCGCAGCGCGCCGCTCTTGCCCTTGCGCACGAAGATCCGGTCGATCTCCCAGTCGCGGCGGGCCGGCAGCTGCTGGATCGCCACGTCGAGGACGGTGACCTCCTCGCCGGTGGCGCCCAGCGTCACCCGGCGGTCCAGCAGTTCGCCGAGGACCAGGCGCTCGGTGGGCCGCTGCTCGAAGCGCCGCATGTTGACGACCCCGGTGGTGATGACCTGTCCGGACTCCACGCCCGTCACCCGGGTCATCGGGAGGAAGATCCGGCGCCGGCTGACCACCTCGACCACCAGGCCCAGCAGCCGCGGCGGACGCCCGCCGACGCGCAGCATCGCGACGAGGTCGCGGACGCGGCCGACCTGGTCGCCGTTGGGGTCGAAGACGGGCACACCCGACAGATGCGAGACGAAGATCCGCGGGGCGCCACCAGCCATGCGAGCGCCTCCTAGAGCGTCGGTCCTCAGTCCTGCCGCCCCTCAGGCTAGCCCGTGCCCCGGGAGACCGTCCTGGTGGGGCGGCCGCCCGTGGGTACGGGCGGACCACCCTCCGGGCGCGGTGGCTACGGGCGGGTACGCTGCCTGCTGCTCCACGACGCACGACGACACGCACGACGAGAGGTACCTGCCCGTGACCGCCCACCTCCCCGCCGTTCGGCTGCGCCGGGCGGCCTTCGCCGGTGTCCTGTTCGCGGGCCTGGCCGTCGCCGGCACGGGCTGCGGCGCGGACCCGGACGAGGGCACCAACGGGGTCGGCAAGCTCTCCGCCGACCAGATCGAGGACAAGGCGAAGGCCGCGGCCGGCGCCGCCGACTCGGTGCACCTGTCCGGCACGCTCGTCAGCGGCGGCAAGTCCTTCTCGATCGACATGCGGCTGAAGAAGGACGGCGGCTCCGGCGAGGTGAAATCGCAGGAGGACACCTTCCAGGTGCTGCGGGTGGGGGAGCAGCTCTACCTCAAGGCGAGCGCCGCCTTCTGGGGGAAGTCCGACTCGGCCGGCAAGCTCGGCGACAAGTACGTGAAGGTGCCCGAGGGCGACCCCACGTACAAGCAGTTCCGCGGGTTCACCGACATGCACGTGCTGCTCGACGGGCTGCTGGGACTCGACGGCAAGCTCGCCAAGGAGGCCGACTACACCAAGGTCGGACAGACCCGTGCGGTCCAGGTCACTGCCGGCAAGGGCAAGGGCGGCAAGCTGTCGGTCTCCCTGGAGGGGACCCCGTACCCGCTGCGCCTGGAGCGGGCCGGCGGGGCCGGTCAGGTCGAGCTCGCGGAGTGGGGCAAGGCCTTCCCGCTGGAGGCGCCCGCGCAGGACCAGACCGTCGACTACGGCACCCAGATGCCGACGACGAAGGAGTCGGGCGGGGGCTCCGGCCCGTCGCCGCGCCCGAGCAAGGGCACCGGGCAGGGCTCGGACCCGACGAAGTAGCGGTACGGGCGGACCCGCGGGCGCGGGGCCCGCCAGGGGGTGTCCGCCGGACACCCTCCAGGGGGCCGCCTCCTACGAGCGGGCCGCCTTCTTCCGCTTGAGCAGCAGCTTCGGCAGCCCGGCCGGGACGGGCCCGCGGGTGACCGCCGGCGAGCCCAGCGGGGTCGCGGCCAGCGATCCGCAGGGCAGGTCCGTGGAGGCCGCCACCGGCTCCAGCCGCAGCAGCCGGCACTCGCGCGCCCACCGCTCCGTCATCTGCTCCGAGTCGGGCGCGTTCAGCCGCTTCCCCTTCAGCTCGGCCACCGCCGCCTGCCACTGCTCGCTGCGGGGCGCGAGCTCCCGTACGGCCGCCGTCCAGGCGACCAGCCGGCCGCCCTTGTCCTTGCTGCGCACGGTCACCTCGGCGGCCGCGCCGTCCGCGAGCCCCGGGAACGGCTGCTCCCCGGGCCCGTCGCCCAGTACGTGGGCGGCGCCGTCGACCCAGGCGTGCCACAGGGCCCGGTCGGCCCCGGAGCCGCGGACCCAGATCAGGCCGGACTTCTTGGTGGCCTCCTCGACGAGGGCCAGGTCGAGCGCGCTGAGAGTCATGCGCAACAGAGTAGGGGGTACCCCCCGAGCGGCTAGAGCCAGCCGTGGCGGCGCAGCGCGCGGTGGATGGTGAAGCAGGATCCGGCGATCGCGGCCATCACCATCGGGTAGCCGTAGCGCCAGTGGAGCTCGGGCATGTGCTCGAAGTTCATGCCGTAGACCCCGCAGATCATCGTCGGGACGGCGATGATCGCCGCCCACGAGGTGATCTTGCGCATGTCCTCGTTCTGGGCGACCGTCGCCTGCGCGAGGTTGGCCTGGAGGATCGAGTTCAGCAGCTCGTCGAAGCCGATGACCTGCTCGTGGACGCGTGCCAGGTGGTCGGCGACGTCGCGGAAGTACTTCTGGATGTCGGGGTCCACCAGCCGCATCGGACGCTCGCTCAGCAGCTCCATCGGCCGCAGCAGCGGGGAGACGGCCCGCTTGAACTCCAGCACCTCGCGCTTGAGCTGGTAGATGCGGCCCGCGTCACCGCCGCGCGCACCGCCCTTGGCGGGCGCGGCGAAGACCGCGTTCTCCACCTCGTCGATGTCGTCCTGGACGGCCGCCGCGACGGCGATGTACCCGTCGACGACGTGGTCGGCGATGGAGTGCAGCACGGCCGAGGGGCCCTTGGTGAGCAGTTCGGGGTCGTCCTGGAGGCGGTGGCGCAGGGAGCGCAGGGAGCCCTGGCCGCCGTGCCGGACCGTGATGACGAAGTCGGGGCCGGTGAAACACATCACCTCGCCGGTCTCCACCACCTCGCTGGTGGCGGTCAGTTCGGCGTGCTCCACGTAGTGGATCGTCTTGAAGACGGTGAAGAGCGTGTCGTCGTAGCGCTCCAGCTTCGGCCGCTGGTGCGCGTGCACCGCGTCCTCCACGGCGAGCGGGTGCAGGCCGAACGTGGCGGCGATCCCCGCGAACTCGGCCTCGGTCGGCTCGTGCAGGCCGATCCAGGCGAACCCTCCGCTCTCCCGCACCCGGGCCATCGCCTCACGGGGGGTCAGACAGGCCGATCCCAGAGCGCGTCGGCCGTCGCGGTACACGGCGCAGTCGACGACCGCGCTGCTCGCGGACGGGTCGCGGGTGGTGTCGTAGCCGGGCTGGGACGGGGTGGACCTGCGCAGGGCCGGACGTACGGCGGCACGCAGGTAGGGCAGCATCGACATGGCAGGCTCCTTCGCACGCACGGCTGCGGACCGTACGGGTGGGAGGTCCCTTCCGGATGGCACGGCCGCGGCAGGCCGGCAGGGCCCGGGGCGGACGGAAGGAACAGGACGGGAGGACAGAGTTCCGCCGTCGCTCTTCTACTGATCAGATGATCAAACGGGCGGAAACGTGTCCGTGATGCCCGTACAGGGAGTGGAAGAGCGGTTGGTACTGCACGATCGACTTCGATCCATTGCAGCCCCACCTCCTCCGGCCGGTCCTCCGTGGAGGACGTCCTGTCGTCGGCTGCCCCGAAACAGCTCTTCAAGAGTGTGGCCCCGACCAGCGGTCAACATTATCAGCCGACGGATGGTCAAGACCCGCCCTTTACCCGCCTCATACGAGTTCTATGCTCGCGGCATGGCACAAATTCTGGCTCTCGTCGAAGCCCGGCTGCGCAGCGCGCTGGGCGAACCCGACGCCCGCGCCGCGGTCACCTTCCTCGGCACCGACCGCATCGAAGTGCTCCGCTTCGCCGAGGGGGACCTCGTGCGGTACGCGACCCTCGGCATGTCCGCGCATCCCATGGCCGACCCGACCGTCGTGGTCGCCGACCCGCTGCGCGGACCGCGCGCCGAGCTCGTGCTGACCGTACGGGCGGGACTCGCGCCCACCGACGAGCTGCTGCGGCCGCTCGCGGTGCTGGGCGCCGCGCCGCAGGTGGAGGGGCTGGTCGTGGCCCCCGGCGCCTCGCTCGACGTGGGCGCGCCGCTGTGGGGCGGGGCACCGTTCACCTCCGTGCTCGTCGCGGAGCCCGGCGGGCTGGTGGAGGACCTCGAACTCGACGCCCCCATGGACCCGGTGCACTTCCTCCCGCTGCTGCCGATGACGGCGAACGAGGCGGCGTGGAAGCGGGTGCACGGCGCGGCGGCCCTCCAGGAACGCTGGCTGTCGCACGGCACGGATCTGCGGGATCCTCATCGCAGCGCGGTGCCGCTGGACTGAGACACGCGGACCGGGGCATCCGGACGGGTGATCGTGTCTTGACGGGGCGCCGGGCGGGGAGGAGCGTGGCTTCTTATGAGGGGCGAACCGACATGCCCGAAGTGCGGTGGCCGGGTCAGGGCGCCCGGACTCTTCTCCGACTCGTGGCAGTGCGTGGTGCATGGCACGGTGCACCCCCTGCAGCCCGTCATCCCGCCGAGCGTCGAAGGCCTGGGCGTGGTGGTGAACCGGGCGAAGGTGCCGGTGTGGATGCCGTGGCCGCTGCCGGTGGGATGGCTGTTCACCGGGGTGGCGGCGGCCGGTGACGACCGCAGCGGGGGCCGGGCGACGGCGGTGGCCTGCTCGGGTCCCGGACCGCTCGGCGGGATCGGCGAGCTGCTGCTGGTGGCGGAGGAGTTGGGAGTCGGGCTGGGCTCGCGGTACGCGGGGATCGACGGACCCGACCCCGGCCCGTACATCGACGTCTCGACGCCGCCGCACGTCAAGGTCGTCGCGGCGGGCCGCCCGACACCGCTGTGGCACGTGAAGGGAGCCCCGGACGACCGGGCCGTGTTCGCGGGCGAGGCCCGCGGGCTGTGGCTGTGGGCCGTCGTCTGGCCGGAGCAGTCGGGCCTGCTGATGTACGACGAACTGGTGCTGACGGACCTGCGGGACGCGGGCGCCGAGGTCGAACTGCTGCCGTGCGGTGCGCTGAGCCCGCGCGTCCTCGGCCCGTAGGAGCCGGTCCGCGGGAGTCCGCGCGGGGCCCGCGCAGGGGCCGGGCGCCCGCGGCGTGGCGCCCGGGCGGCGGGCGGGCGTTATCCTGGGGTGTCCCCCCGTACCCGCGAGACCCCTGGAGCACCGGCCGTGCGCATCGATCTGCACGCCCACTCCACGGCCTCCGACGGGACCGACACCCCCGCCGAGCTGGTCCGCAATGCGGCCGCCGCCGGGCTGGACGTGGTCGCGCTGACCGACCACGACACCGTCCGGGGATACGCCGAAGCCCTCGCCGCGGTGCCGCAGGGGCTCACCCTCGTCACCGGCATGGAGCTGTCCTGCCGGATCGACGGCATCGGGATGCACCTGCTCGCGTACCTCTTCGACCCCGAGGAGCCCGAGCTCGCGCGCGAGCGGGAGCTCGTCCGCGACGACCGCACCCCGCGCGCCCACGCCATGATCGGCAAACTGCGGGAGCTCGGCGTCGACGTCACCTGGGAGCAGGTGTCCCGGATCGCCGGCAACGGCTCCGTCGGGCGGCCGCACATCGCCACCGCGCTCGTCGAGCTGGGCGTCGTCCCCACCGTGTCCGACGCGTTCACGCCGGACTGGATCGCCGACGGCGGCCGCGCGCACGCCGAGAAGCACGAGCTCGACCCCTTCGACGCCATCCGCCTGGTCAAGGCGGCCGGCGGGGTCACCGTCTTCGCCCACCCCGCCGCCGTCAAGCGCGGCCGGTGCGTCCCCGAGTCCGCGATAGCCGAGCTCGCGTCCGCGGGGCTGGACGGGATCGAGGTGGACCACATGGACCACGACAGCGAGACGCGCGGGCGGCTGCGCGCCCTGGCCGGCGAGCTCGGGCTCCTCGTGACCGGATCCAGCGACTACCACGGCAGCCGCAAGACGTGCCGCCTCGGGGAGTACACGACCGACCCCGAGATCTACGGCGAGATCACGCGCCGCGCGACGGGGGCCTTCCCCGTCCCGGGCGCCGGCGGAGCGACCGGCGCGTAACGCGCCGACCGGCGCGCACGCGCGCCGATGAGCCCTTTCTTCTTTTCTTCGAAACACCCCTCTCTCCTGCAAGGCATCACTGTGTTTGACTTCGCCGTCTTCGGATCCCTATTTCTCACGCTTTTTGTGATTATGGACCCCCCGGGGATCACGCCGATCTTCCTCGCCCTGACCTCGGGCCGACCCGCCAAGGTGCAGCGCCGCATGGCCTGGCAGGCCGTCTGCGTGGCCTTCGGCGTCATCGCGGTCTTCGGCATCTGCGGCCAGCAGATCCTGGACTACCTGCACGTCTCCGTCCCCGCGCTGATGATCGCGGGCGGTCTGCTGCTCCTGCTCATCGCGCTCGACCTGCTCACCGGCAAGAACGACGAGCCCAAGCAGACCAAGGACGTGAACGTCGCGCTCGTGCCGCTCGGCATGCCGCTGCTCGCCGGTCCCGGTGCGATCGTGTCCGTCATCCTCGCGGTGCAGAAGGCGGACGGGGTCGCCGCGCAGGTCTCGGTCTGGCTGGCGATCGTCGCCATGCACCTCGTGCTGTGGACCGCCATGCGCTACTCGCTGGTGATCATCAGGGTCATCAAGGACGGCGGTGTCGTCCTCGTGACGCGCCTCGCCGGCATGATGCTCTCCGCGATCGCCGTCCAGCAGATCATCAACGGCGTGCTGCAGGTCATCCACTCGGCCTGACCGCCGCCCGGCCCGTTCCCGACCGCCGCCCGGCCCGTTCCCGCGTACGCGAACGCCCCCGCACCGATCCGGTGCGGGGGCGTTCGACGTTGTTTCGCGGAGGCGTCAGGAGGACGTGCTCTCGGCCGGTCGGATCAGAATGCGCTGGCCTACGGCGGCCGCCTGCTGCACGATCCGGTTGACGGAGGCCGCGTCCACGACGGTGCTGTCCACGGCGGATCCGTCGACATCGTCCAGGCGCAGAATCTCGAAGCGCATGGGGCTTCTCCCTTCGTCAGTGTTCTCCTTGCACTGTTCCAACGAAGTGTAAGAGGAAAACATTCCCTACGCTAAGGAAATTTTTTGACTTGCTAACTAACCTCGTGGGCGGGCATCCCAGAACGAGGCCAGTGCACCCGCAGTGACCTGCGGATTCTCCGCATTGGGGGAGTGCTCGGCACCCCCCACGACCACCCGGGCCGCACCCAGCCGCCGTGTCATCTCGTCCATCAGCGGGACCGGCCACGCGTAGTCGACCTCGCCGGACAGCACCAGCTTCGGCAGCTCCACCGAGCTGAGCTCGTCCACCCGGTCCGGCTCGGAGACCAGGATCCGGCCCGTGGCGATCAGCTGCTCCGGCACCGTGGCCAGCCACCGCTCGCGCAGGAAGTCCGCGAGCTCGGGGGCGTCGGGCACCGTGTCCTCGGGATCGAAGGACCGCATCGCCGTCCACACGCCCGGCATGTCGTCCCGCATCGCCTCCAACGCCGCGACCAGCAGCTTCGTACGCTCCTGCTGGTCCTCGGCGATCGCGGCCGGCCCGCTGCTCATCAGGGTCAGGGAGGCGAAGGGAGCCGCGTCGCGCAGTACGGCGGCCCGCGAGATCAGCCCGCCCAGCGAGTGGCCGACCAGGTGGACCGGACCCCCGCCCACGGCGGCGGCCTGGGCGAGCACGTCCTGCGCCAGCTCCTCCAGCGCGTACGCGGACTCCTCGCGCGGGCCGGGGCTCTCGTGCTGCCCGCGCCCGTCGACCGCGACCACCCGGTAGCCGGCGGCGGCCAGGGGCTCCAGGAGGCCGATGAAGTCCTCCTTGCTGCCCGTGAACCCGGGGACCAGCAGGGCGGTGCCGCGGACCGGCTCGCCGGCCTCGTGCACGGCGAATTCTCCGCGGGCGGTGGACAGGAGGTGTGCGCGGGCACCGGACGGCAGCGTGAGGCGGGGCGGCTTGCTCATGGGCCAGAGGCTACCGGCCCGGGGTTACCGGCGCGTAGGGGCGGTGTGCACGGCGCGGACACGCCGGTGGCCCGGCCCCCTCGGAAGGGGACCGGGCCACCGGACGGCGCAGCGGGGATCAGGCCTCCGTGGTCTCCGCGACGGGAGCGACGGCCTTGCGGGTCCGCGTGCGCTTCGGCTTCGCGGGGGCCTCCTCGGCCACCGCCGCGGCCGGAGCCTCGACGACGGCTGCGGCGGCCTTGCGGGTCCGGGTGCGCTTCGGCTTGACCGCCGCCTCCTCGGCCACCGCAACGGTCTCGGCGACCGGAGCGGCCGCCGCGACCTTGCGGGTCCGGGTGGTCGGGGCGCTGCGACGGGCCTTCACCGGGGGCTCCACGGGCGGGGCCACCTGGAAGTCCGGCTCCGGGGCCGCGTCGACGACCTTGCGGGTACGGGTCCGGCGGGCCGTGACCACCTCCGCGGCCGGAGCCTCGGCGATCGGGGTCACCTGGGCCAGGACCGGCTTCTGGGTCGGGACCCGGCGGGCCCGGACCGGCTCGGCCTTGACGGGCTCGGCCTGGACGGGCTCCGCCGACGGGGCCTGCACGAACTCCGGCTCCGCGAAGACCGGGGCCTGCGCAACCTTGCGGGTGCGGGTGCGGCGGGCCTTGACCGGGGCCTCCTCGGCCGGAGCCTCGGCGACCGGGGCGACGGCGACGGGCGCGGCCTCCACGACGGGGGCGGCCTCCACGACCGGGGTGACCGGGGCCTGCTCGGCCACGGCGGCGGCCACGGCGGCGGCCGTCGTCACCGAACGCGTCCGGCGGCGGCGCGGCTTGCGCGCCTCGTCGCCGGCCGGAGCCTCGGGGGCCTCGGCCACCGGCGTCAGGGCGGCGGCCTCGCCGGCGAGCTCGCTGCCACCGCGCGTACGGCGGCGCTGGCGCGGGGTGCGCGTACGGGCGGCACGCTCCTCGACCGGGGCCGCGGCGGCGGCGGCCGGACCGCGGTCACCTCGACCGCCACGGCCACCGCGGCCGCCGGTCTCTCCCAGGTCCTCGAGCTCCTCGGCCTTCAGGCCGGCCCGCACGCGCTCGGCGCGCGGCAGGATGCCCTTGGTGCCGGCCGGGATGTGCAGCTCCTCGAACAGGTGTGCAGACGTGGAGTACGTCTCGACCGGCTCGTGGAAGTCCAGCTCCAGCGCCTTGTTGATCAGCTGCCAGCGAGGGATGTCGTCCCAGTCGACCAGGGTGACGGCCGTGCCCTTGTTGCCCGCGCGGCCGGTACGGCCCACGCGGTGCAGGAAGGTCTTCTCGTCTTCCGGCGTCTGGTAGTTGATGACGTGCGTGACGCCCTCGACGTCGATGCCGCGCGCGGCGACGTCGGTGCACACCAGCACGTCGACCTTGCCGTTGCGGAACGCGCGCAGCGCCTGCTCGCGCGCGCCCTGGCCCAGGTCGCCGTGGACGGCGCCGGAGGCGAAGCCGCGCTTCTCCAGCTGCTCGGCGATGTCGGCCGCCGTGCGCTTCGTACGGCAGAAGATCATGGCCAGCCCGCGGCCCTCGGCCTGCAGGATGCGGGAGACGAGCTCCGGCTTGTCCATGTTGTGCGCACGGAAGACGTGCTGCTTGATGTTGGCGACGGTGACGCCCTCGCCCTCGGGCGAGGTGGCGCGGATGTGCGTCGGCTGCGTCATGTACCGGCGGGCCAGGCCGATGACCGCGCCCGGCATGGTCGCCGAGAACAGCATCGTCTGACGCTTGGCCGGGAGGTAGTTGATGATCTTCTCGACGTCGGGCAGGAAGCCCAGGTCGAGCATCTCGTCGGCCTCGTCCAGGACGAGGGCCTTGACGTGCGACAGGTCGAGCTTGCGCTGGCCGGCCAGGTCGAGCAGGCGGCCCGGGGTGCCGACGATCACGTCGACGCCCTTCTTGAGCGCCTCGACCTGGGGCTCGTACGCGCGGCCGCCGTATATGGCGAGGACGCGGACGTTGCGGACCTTGCCCGCGGTCAGCAGGTCGTTGGTGACCTGGGTGCACAGCTCGCGCGTCGGGACGACGACGAGGGCCTGCGGGGCGTCGGTGAGCTGCTCGGGCGTCGCCCGGCCCGCCTCGACGTCCGCGGGGACGATGACCCGCTCCAGCAGTGGAAGGCCGAAACCGAGCGTCTTGCCGGTTCCGGTCTTGGCCTGGCCGATGACGTCCGTGCCGGAAAGGGCGACGGGGAGGGTCATCTCCTGGATCGGGAAGGGGGACACAATGCCGACGGCCTCAAGGGCTTCGGCCGTCTCGGGAAGGATCCCGAGGTCTCGGAACGTAGTCAGGGTGCTGCCTCTTCTGTGAGACGCGGCGCGAGGCGGCGAGGGGGGTCGTACCGTGCCTGGCTTGCAGTACTGCGCCCTTCCGGAGAACGGAAGAGCCATTACGAAGCTGCGCGGGACCACTGGCCTTCGCTCAAGCGCTTGTGCCGCTGAGGGGGCCCCTCGTGGAGACGCGGTACGCATGGACGTACGCGTCACGCCGAGGGCGGTCGGGTGGAGCCGATCGGGCCACCGACCGGGCATCCTCATTCGGATGGCCCGCCGAGTATCCGGCAGGCGCATTACCACTGTACCCCGGAATCGCGCAGGTGTGTCGGGTGAATTCACCTGGTAGTCGCGTTTGGCCAGACCAGCGGTGACCCGATGCGGTACCTGTGGCGGGGTTCCGGCGGGCTATTGTGCGGAGCATGTCGACCGTTGAAAACGCATCGCCCTCCGACGACAGCGCCGGCGCCGGGGAGACCGGGATCGCCGCCCAGGACTGGGCGACCGCCTCCGCCTCGCCGCAGTACCGGGCAGCCGTCGTGGACCTGCTGGGAGCGCTCGCGTACGGAGAGCTCGCGGCCTTCGAGCGCCTCGCGGAGGACGCGAAGCTCGCGCCCACCCTCGACGACAAGGCCGAGCTCGCGAAGATGGCCTCCGCGGAGTTCCACCACTTCGAGCGGCTGCGCGACCGCCTCGCGGCGATCGACGCCGAGCCCACCGCGGCCATGGAGCCCTTCGCCAAGGGCGTCGACGACTTCCACCGCCAGACCGCGCCCTCGGACTGGCTGGAGGGCCTGGTCAAGGCCTACGTCGGCGACTCCATCGCCAGCGACTTCTACCGCGAGGTCGCCACCCACCTGGACAGCGACACCCGCGCCCTCGTCGTGAGCGTGCTCGACGACACGGGCCACGGCGGCTTCGCCGTCGAGAAGGTGCGCGCCGCCATCGAGGCCGATCCGCGCTGCGGCGGCCGGCTCGCGCTGTGGGCCCGCCGGCTGATGGGCGAGGCGCTCTCGCAGGCGCAGCGCGTGGTCGCCGAGCGCGACGCGCTCTCCACGATGCTGGTGGGCGGCGTGGACGGGATGGCGGCCGGCTTCGACCTGGCGGCCGTCGGCGAGATGTTCACCCGGATCACCAAGGCGCACACCAAGCGCATGGCCGCACTGGGCCTCGCCGCCTGATCGTCCCACCCGCTCGTACGCCGGCCCCGGCGCGGACTCCCGCGCCGGGGCCGGCGTACGAGGTGACGGAGTGAGGACGGATCCGGATCAGGTCGGCCGGAGGCCGTTCAGCCCTGGGACGGGAGCGAAAACGGAGTCCGGCGCGATGAGCGCCGGGGTCCCGCGCCGGGGCGCAGCAGCAGTGACAGCACCACCGCGGAGACGAGCACCGAGCCGACCAGGGTCGCGAAGAGCGTGTTGTGTCCCGGACCGAGCGCGAACTGTGTCAGGTACGCCCCGAACAGGGCCCCCAGGACCCCGCTGACCAGCACCGTCCTCGGGGACGGCAGCCGCAGGGCCAGCACTCGCAGGGCCGCTCCGGCAAGGGCGAGGCCCAGGAGGGCGGAGCCGAGCGCTTCCAACAGCAGCATGGGCGTCTCCCGCGGGTCAGGGGCAAACCGGTTCACTGCGGTCCTACCCGAAGCGGAGGAAAGGGAAACGGCCCGGTGGAATCAACCACCGGGCCGTTTCACCCAGTTCTGCCGAATGCCGGTCGCGATGCGTCAGAGCGCGCCGAAACCGACCTTGCGCACGCTCGGCTCGCCCAGGTCGATGTACGACAGGCGGTCGGCCGGCACCAGGACCTTGCGGCCCTTGTTGTCGGTGAGGCTCAGCAGCGGCTCCGAACCGGTCAGCGCGGCGGTGACGATGCGCTCCAGCTCCTCGGCGCTCAAGTCGCTCTCCAGCACGATCTCCCGGGGTGCGTGCTGCACGCCGATCTTGACCTCCACGGCTTTGTCCCTCCGATGGTCGGTTGTGCGCGATCAGCCGCGCCGTACCCGGTCCACATTAGCCCGGAGAGGGGACCCGGATGCGGCGCTCCGGACACGCTCGCAGCGAACATCGGGCCTGGCAGCCGCCGGGCGGCCGCCCCGGCTCCCGGTCAGGCCTGCGGGGCCTGGCCGCCCTCCGTGCCGTGCAGCGGGAAGCCGGCGATGCCGCGCCAGGCCAGCGAGGTCAGCAGGCCCACCGCGGTGTCGCGGGCGACCGGGCTCTCGCTGGAGAGCCAGTACCGGGCCACGACCTGCGAGACCCCGCCCAGGCCCACGGCCAGCAGCATCGACTCGTCCTTGGACAGGCCGGTGTCCTCGGCGATGACGTCGGAAATGGCCTCGGCGCACTGGAGCGAGACGCGGTCGACGCGCTCGCGCACCGCGGGCTCGTTCGTCAGGTCGGACTCGAAGACCAGGCGGAAGGCGCCGCCCTCGTCCTCCACGTACGCGAAGTAGGCGTCCATGGTCGCGGCCACGCGCAGCTTGTTGTCCGTCGTCGACGCGAGCGCCGTGCGCACGGCGAGCAGCAGGGCCTCGCAGTGCTGGTCCAGCAGCGCCAGGTAGAGGTCGAGCTTGCCCGGGAAGTGCTGGTACAGCACGGGCTTGCTGACGCCGGCCCGCTCCGCGATGTCGTCCATCGCCGCCGCGTGGTAACCCTGCGCGACGAAGACCTCCTGGGCCGCGCCCAGCAGCTGGTTGCGCCGGGCTCGGCGCGGCAGTCGCGTGCCCCGGGGACGCGCTGCCTCCGTCTGCTCGATGGCTGTCACGCCGCCTCCCACTTTCTCTAAGAACACAGTGCGCTCTGCGCCGCGCGGCCATCGTACTTTTCGGTAACCGAATCTGTAGGGTCCAAGCCGAGTTTTCTCGCTGTGCGGACCGTGTACGGACTGCCCGGAGACGCTGGTCAGCGGTAGTCGTCCTCGTCCAGGGTCACCACCCGCGCCTGCTCGGCGGCATCCCCGTCCGCGGCCTCGTCGCGGTCCACCCCGGTGACCCGGTCGTCGTCGTCCGGCTGCAACTCGGCCAGCTGTTCCGCCGCATCGGCCTCGGGCGCCTCGGGGTCGAGGGTCTCCGGGACGCGCTCCTGGAAGGTCTCCGGCTCTGCGGGGTCGACGGTCATGTGGCTCCCCTTCTTCCCTCGCCCCTCGTGGGCCTGCCGCATGTGTGGCCTGCCTCATCTATGAGCGTAGGAGGATCGCGGATACCCCGCTACGCGGACCCCCATGCATCTGTGATGCCGAACACAAGAGTCCGGACGTGATCGTCTCGTAACATTGGCGCCATGTCTTCGACCGAGCTGCCGGGTGTGCGATCCGCATCCGAAGCGTTCTCCCAGGTGGGAGCCGTCCACGTCGCCGAGGGGGAGCATCTGCGCCTCGCGGTGCTGCCCGGACTGGAGCTCGCCGTCCGGTCCCGGCCCCCGCTGCGCACGGGTCTGCCGCCCGCGCTGTTCGTCCACGGACTCGGCGGTTCGTCGACGAACTGGACGGACCTCATGGCACAGCTGGAGGACAGCGTCGACGGCGAGGCGCTCGACCTGCCCGGCTTCGGCTGGTCCCCGCCGCCCGCGGACCGCGACTACTCGGTCACGGCGCTGGCCCGCGCCGTCATCCGGCACCTCGACGCCGCCGGCCGCGGTCCCGTCCACCTCTTCGGGAACTCCCTCGGCGGAGCCGTCTCCACCCGCGTCGCGGCCGTCCGCCCCGACCTGGTGCGCACGCTGACGCTGGTCTCGCCCGCACTGCCCGAGCTGCGCGTGCAGAAGTCGGCCGTCCCCACCGCACTGCTCGCCGTGCCCGGGATGGGGCCTCTGGTCGGCCGGCTCACCCGCGGGCTGAGCGCCGAGGAACGCACCCGCGGGGTGACGGCCCTCTGCTACGGGGACCCCTCCCGGGTGACACCGGAGGGCTTCGCGCACGCCGTCGCGGAGATGGAGCGGCGGATGGCCCTGCCGTACTTCTGGGACGCGATGGCCCGCTCCTCGCGCGGCATCGTCGACGCGTACACCCTCGGCGGGCAGCACGGACTGTGGCGCCAGGCGCAGCGTGTGCTCGCCCCGACGCTGCTCGTCTACGGCGGCCGGGACCAGCTGGTCTCGTACCGTATGGCGCGGAAGGCGGCGGCCGCCTTCCGGGGTTCGCGCCTGCTGACCCTGCCCGAGGCCGGGCACGTGGCGATGATGGAGTACCCCGGGGTCGTGGCGCAGGCCGTCCGGGAGCTGCTGTACGACACCGACCCGGACGCGCCCGACACGCGGGACGCGCCCGGCATCCGAGATACCGAAGACGGCAGAGGCTGAGGACCGTGGGACGACATAGTCGCAAGGGGCCCGCTCCGGTCCCCGCTCCCGTCCGTCCGGCGCCCGCGCCGCAGGCGGCACCCGAGGCGGCCCCGTACGAGGAGCCGTCGCCGTACGCGGAGCGGGCCCCGTACGAGGAGCGGTCCGTCTTCGAGGAGCGCCGCCCGTACGAGGGGCAGCGCGGCGCCGCGGCCGAGTACCGGCCGTACGAGGAGCACCGGCCGTTCGAGGAGCAGTGGCCCTCAGGCGGGTACCCCGCGTACGAGGAGCCGCGCGGCGGCCACCCCGAGCAGCGCGAGCCGGGCGGCGCCTGGGGCGCGGGGTCCGACGCGGTGTACGGGGACTGGCACGGCGTACCGCGGGCACGCCGGTCCGAGCCCGCCGCGCCGGCCGCCGCCGCGCCGGCCGCCGCCGTGCCGGACGGCGACCCCCCGGCCTTCGGCACCCCTGCGGTCGGCTTCCCGCAGGTGACCCTCCCGCAGCCCGCCACCGCCCCCCTGACCTCCGCCGGCCCGTCCCTGCGGGTGCCGGGGCCGCGCGCGCCGATGGCCGCCCCGGTCGCGACCCCGGCCGCACCCGCGGTGCCGGCGGAACCGCTCGTGCCGGCCGAGCCCGCCGCTCCCGCCGAGGAGCCGCCCGGCCCCGGGCGCGGGCGGAAGGCCCGTACCTACACCGGGATGGCCGTCGCGGCCGTCACCACCGCGCTCGCCGTCGTCGTGGCCGTACAGATGGCTTCCGACGGCGACAGCGGTTCCTCGCCCACCGCGAGTTCCGCCGGCGGCACCCAGAAGCGCGCCGATCCCGGCACGTCCGCCGCCTCCCGCTCCGACGGCCGGGCGACCCCGGCGGCGCCCGCCGCCCCGGCCGCGCCCGCGGTGGAGCTGTCGTACGAGCAGAAGATGGCCCAGCAGTTCCCCATCGACGAGAAGCTGAAGGGGCCGGGCACCTTCGACACCGTCCCCGGGGTGGCGCCGGCGCCCGGCAAGGGCAAGAAGATCCGCTACCGGGTCGACGTCGAGCAGGGGCTCGGCCTGGACGCGCAGCTGTTCGCCGAGGCCGTCCACCGCACCCTCAACGACGACCGCAGCTGGGGCCACGGGGGGACGAAGACCTTCGAGCGGGTGCCGGGCGGCGAGGCGGACTTCGTCATCACGCTGGCCAGCCCCGGCACCACCGGCGTGTGGTGCGCCAAGTCCGATCTGGACACCACCGTCGACAACGTCAGCTGCGACTCCGCCTCCACGGACCGGGTCATGATCAACGCGTTCCGCTGGGCGCAGGGATCGACGACGTACGGTGGGGACCAGATGTTCGCGTACCGGCAGATGCTCATCAACCACGAGGTCGGCCACCGGCTCGGGCACGGCCACGTGAACTGCCAGACCCCGGGCGCGCTCGCGCCGATCATGCAGCAGCAGACGAAGTCCCTCAACATCGGCGGAATTCAGTGCAAGCCCAACCCCTGGGTGTTTCCCGGGAATTGACGGGCGGGAGATGGTGAACGGCGGGATATCGCGTTGACACTTGTCCGATGATCGGTAATTGTTCTCCGCATGTCGCACCGCCACACCACCATCGCGAGCGCCGCCATTGAGCTGGCGCTGCTCGGTGTGACCGCGCACAGCGTGGCCGACATCCTCTGTCGCTGACGCCCGCCCGATCGCGCCGCGACTTCTCCTTCTCCCTTCCTTCGCCGCGCCCGGGTGCATCCATGCCCGCAGGTGCGGCTTTCTCGTTCCACCCGCATGCGGCCACGTATGGGCCGCTGCCGGTTTCCGACTGCTGACCGCTGCCCCTCGCGTGGCCTTTCTCCCCTTTTGTTCGGTTCCTGAAGCCGGGCGATCCACGATTCACGCCGAGAGGTCCCTTTTCCCATGCTCCGTCAGTCCCAGACATCGCGCCGCGTGGCCGCGGTCGCCGTCAGCCTCGTCCTGGCCGGGGGCGCCGCGGCCTGCGGACCCAAGGACGCGGCGGACCAGTCCGGCGCCACGTCCGGCTCAGCCGGCGGCGCCCCCCGCAAGGGCGGCACCCTGACCGTCCTCAACTCCGAGCCGCAGAGCGACTTCGACCCGGCCCGCCTCTACACCTCCGGCGGCGGCAACGTCCCCTCGCTGGTCTTCCGGACGCTCACCACCCGCAACCGCGAGGACGGCGCCGCCGGCACCAAGGTCGTGCCCGACCTGGCCACCGACACCGGCAGGCCCAACGCCGACGCCACCGAGTGGACGTACACGCTCAAGGACGGGCTGACGTACGAGGACGGCACCCCGATCACCACCGCCGACATCAAGTACGGCATCGAGCGGTCCTTCGCCGCCGAGCTGTCGGGCGGCGCCCCGTACCTGCGGGACTGGCTGGTCGGCGGGGAGGGCTACGAGGGTCCGTACAAGGACGGCGGCAAGGGGCTCGACTCGATCCTCGTGCCCGACGCGAAGACGATCACCTTCAAACTGCGCAAGCCCGAGGGTGAGTTCCCCTTCGTGGCGACCCAGACGCAGTTCGCGCCCGTTCCCAAGGCCAAGGACACCGGGGTGAAGTACGAGGAGCACCCCGTCTCCTCCGGCCCGTACAAGGTCGTCAAGAACGAGAACGACGGCGAGCACCTCACCCTCGAGCGCAACGAGAAGTGGGACCCCAAGACCGACGAGGAGCGCAAGGCCTACCCGGACCGCATCGACGTCCGCTCCGGGCTGGACGCGGCGGTCATCAACCAGCGGCTGTCCACCAGTTCGGGCGCCGACGCGGCCGCGATCACCACGGATACCAACCTCGGACCCGCCGAGCTCGCGCAGATCGGCAGCAACAAGGAGCTGGAGGGACGCGTCGGCACCGGGCACTTCGGCTACGTCAACTACCTCGCCTTCAACCCGAAGGTGGCCCCCTTCGACAACCCGAAGGTGCGCCAGGCCATCTCGTACGCGATCAACCGCACCAGCGTGATCAACGCGGCCGGCGGCTCCGCCCTCGCCGAGCCGGCCACCACCTTCCTGCCCGAGCAGAAGGCCTTCGGCCACACCCCGTACGACCACTTCCCGGCCGGGAAGGCGGGCGACCCGGCCAAGGCCAAGGAACTGCTGAAGGAAGCCGGCTTCCCGGACGGGCTGAGCATCACCCTGACGCACTCCACCGCGCAGAACCGGCAGACCAGCCCCGAGGTCGCGACCGCCGTGCAGCAGGCGCTCGCCGCCGCCGGGATCACCGTCAAGCTGGAGGGCCTGGAGAACAACGCCTTCAACGAGAAGCGCTGGGACGTCAAGAACACCCCCGGCTTCTTCCTCTCCCGCTGGGGCGCCGACTGGCCCTCCGGCGGCCCCTTCCTCGCGCCGATCTTCGACGGCCGGCAGATCGTCACCAACGGCACCAACTACAACCACGCCCAGCTGAACGACCCGGCCGTCAACGCCGAGATCGACGAGATCGCCAAGCTGACCGACCTCGCCGAGGCGGGCAAGCGCTGGGGCGCGCTCGACAAGAAGATCGGTGAGCAGGCCCTCGACGTGCCGCTCTTCCACCCGGTCTACAAGCGGCTGGTGGGCAAGGACGTCAAGAACGTCGTCATCAGCGACTGGACCGGCGTCCTCGACATCTCGCAGGTCTCCGTCAAGTGACCGTCACCCTGCAGCAGCCTGCCGCGCCGCCCGCGCCCGGGGCCCCCGCCCCGGGCGCGGGCG
>NZ_JAINUL010000001.1:3454548-3497028 GCF_020639365.1 Streptomyces flavotricini | reverse complement strand
GCCCCCGCCCCGGGCGCGGGCGGCGCGCGCCAGGTCTGGCGGCGGCTGCGCCGGCGGCCCTCGGCCGCCACGGCCGCCGCCGTCCTCGCGCTCCTCGTCCTCCTCGCCCTCGCGGCACCCCTCCTCGCCGGGCTGACCGGCCAGGACCCGAACGCGTACCACGACGATCTCGTGGACTCGGCGCGCGGCGGCGTCCCGCTCGGCTCCCTCGGCGGCATCTCCGCCGACCACTGGCTCGGCGTGGAACCCGGCACCGGCCGCGACCTGTTCGTCCGGCTGCTCTACGGGGCCCGGATCTCCCTGCTCGTCGCACTCGGCGCCACCGCCGTGCAGATCCTCGTCGGAGTCGCCGCCGGACTCGCCGCCGCCCTCGGCAACCGCTTCGCGGGACAGCTCATCGGCAGGCTCACCGATGTGATGATCGCCCTGCCCATGCTGGTGCTCGGCATCGCCCTGACCGCCGTCGTCCCGGCCGACTTCCCGCGGACCCTGCTGCTGATCCTCGTCATCGGACTGCTCAGCTGGGGCGGCACCGCCCGGATGGTGCGCGCCCAGACCCAGGCCCTGCAGGGCCTGGACTTCGTCGCCGCCGCCCGCCTGTCCGGCAACGGCACCCTGCGCATCGCGCGCCGCGAACTGCTGCCGTCCCTGGCCGCGCCCGTCATCACGTACGCGGCGATCCAGGTCCCCGCCAACATCGTCGCCGAGGCCTCGCTCTCCTTCCTCGGCGTGGGCGTGAAGCCGCCCACCCCCTCCTGGGGGCAGATGCTCTCCAGCGCCCAGACCTGGTTCCGCGCCGACCCCCTGTACGTCCTGCTCCCGGCAGGGCTGCTCTTCGTCACCGTGCTCGCCTCCACCGTGCTCGGCGACGCCGTCCGCACCGCCCTCGACCCGCGCGAAGGCTCCCGCCTGCGGATCGGCACCGGAAAGGAGGCCGCGGCGTGACCCGGTTCGTACTCGGCCGGATCGGCGGCGCGCTCTTCGTGCTGCTCGCCCTCTCCGCCACCGTCTACCTCCTCTTCTACGTCGCCCCCGGCGACCCCGCCCGGCTCGCCTGCGGGGAGCGCTGCAATCCGGCGCAGGTCGCCCAGGTGCGCGAACAGCTCGGCCTGAACGATCCGGTGGTCGTCCAGTACCTGCAGTTCCTCCAGGGACTGTTCACCGGCCGGGACTACTCCGGCGGCGCCGGGCTCGTGCTGCACTGCGACGCGCCCTGCCTGGGGTTCTCGTACCAGAACGACCAGCAGGTCACCGGCCTGCTGCTGGAACGGCTGCCGGCCACCCTGTCCCTGGCGCTCGGCGCCCTCGTCATCTGGCTCCTCGTCGGCGTCGGCACCGGGTTGCTGTCGGCGCTGCGCCGCGGGGGACCGACCGAGCGGCTGCTGACCGTGCTGACCCTGGCCGGGACCGGGACGCCCGTGTTCATCCTCGGACTGCTGCTGCTCATGGCGGTCTGCGCGTACCTGCAGTGGCTGCCGTTCCCGACGTACGTGCCGCTGGGCGAGGACCCCGAACAGTGGGCCTGGAACATGCTGCTGCCCTGGATCACCCTCGGCGTCTTCGAGAGCGCCAAGTACGCCCGGCTCACCCGCAGCTCCACCGTGGAAACGCTCGCCGAGGACCACATCCGCACCTTCCGCGCCTACGGGGTGAGTGAGCGGGCGATCGTCACCCGGCACGCGGTGCGCGGAGCGGTCGCCCCGGTGATCGCGCTCAGCGCCGTGGATTTCGGGACGATGATCGGCGGCGCGGTGCTCACCGAGTCGCTGTTCGGGATCCCCGGCCTCGGCAAGACCCTGATCGACGGCGTGCGGGTCGTGGACCTGCCGGTGGTGGTCGGCGTCGTCCTGGCCATCGGCACGGCCGTGGTCCTCGCGGGCGCCGTGGCCGACCTGCTGTACGCCCTCGCCGACCGAAGGGTGGCGCTGACATGAGCCGGATGCTGGTGGAGGTCCGCGATCTCGCCGTCGACTTCCCGGTCGACGGGCCCGCCGGCGGACCGCGGGAGTACGTACGGGCCGTCGACGGGGTCTCGTTCACCCTGGAACCGGGAGGCGCGCTGGGCATCGTCGGCGAGTCCGGAAGCGGCAAGTCCACCGTCGCCGCGGCCCTGCTGGGACTGCACCGCGGGACCGGCGCCCGGCTCGGCGGCTCGGTCCGGGTCGGCGCCACCGACGTCGGCGCGGCCCCGGCCGCGGAGCTGCGCGCGCTGCGCGGGGGCACCGCCGCCATGGTCTTCCAGGACCCGCTCAGCTCCCTCGACCCGTACTACGCCGTCGGCGACCAGATCGCCGAGGTGTACCGGGTCCACGCGGACGTCTCGCGGCGCGCCGCGCGGGCCCGGGCGGTCGAGGTGCTGGACCGGGTGGGCATCCCCGACGCGGTGCGCCGCGCGCGGGCGAGGCCGCACGAGTTCAGCGGCGGCATGCGCCAGCGCGCACTGATCGCCATGGCGCTGGCGTGCGAGCCGCGGCTGCTGATCGCCGACGAGCCGACCACCGCCCTCGACGTCACCGTGCAGGCCCAGATCCTGGAGCTGCTGCACGGGTTGCGCGAGGAGCGCGGGCTCGCCCTGCTGCTGGTCACGCACGACGTCGGCGTGGCCGCGCACAGCGTGGACGAGCTCCTGGTCATGCGGGACGGCGCCGCCGTGGAACGCGGCCCCGTCGGGCAGGTCCTGACCGCGCCCTCGGACCCGTACACCCGGGACCTGCTGGCGGCGGTGCCCAGGCTCGACACCCCGCGGCCGCCGCGCGGCACCGCCCCGGCGGCGGCCGCCGACGCGGGCGTGCCCGTCGTCGAAGCCGTGTCGCTGCGGCGGGAGTTCGGGCGGGGCAAGCGGCGCGTCGCCGCCGTCGGCGGGGTCTCGCTCTCCGTACGGGCGGGGGAGACGCTGGGCATCGTGGGGGAGAGCGGCAGCGGAAAGAGCACCCTCGGGCGGATGCTCGTGGGCCTGCTGGAGCCCGGCTCCGGACTGGTCCGCCACGACGGCCGGGAGACCGGGGGCGTGGTCCCCGGAGTCCAGATGGTGTTCCAGGACCCGGCGTCCTCCCTCAACCCGCGCCGCTCCATCGGGGAATCCATCGCCGACCCGCTGCGCGCGGCGGGGGAGCGGGACGAGGCCGCGATCCGGGCCCGGGTCGGGGAACTCCTGGTCCGCGTCGGGCTGGAGGCCGGGCACCGCGACCGCTACCCGCACGAGTTCAGCGGCGGCCAGCGCCAGCGCGTCGGCATCGCCCGGGCCCTGGCGCCGCGGCCGCGGCTGATCGTCTGCGACGAGCCCGTCTCCGCGCTCGACGTGACCACGCAGGCGCAGGTCACGGCCCTGCTGGCCGAGCTGCAGCGGGAGCTCGGGATCGCGCTGGTCTTCATCGCGCACGACCTGGCCGTGGTCCGGCAGGTCAGCGACCGGGTCGCCGTCATGCGGGGCGGCCTGGTCGTCGAGGAGGGACCGGTCGACGAGGTGTACGACCGGCCCCGCCACGCATACACCCGGCAACTGCTCGCCGCCGTACCGGCTCTGGGAGGCGAGGGGGGCATCGGGGGCGCCTGAGGTACGAGGGCCGCAGGCCCTTTCTAGCGCGCTCGAACGCGGACCGTGGTCGAAAGTTACGACTCTTCACCCCTTCCGGTGGCGCGACGGACAACCGTCCGTCGCGTCATCGGCATATCCGCTTGAGTTTCCCGCGGCGGGTCACCGGACCACGGAGACCGCCTGAACGGGAGATCGGGGGTGCCACTCGTGCGGATCGGACTGCTCACGGAAGGTGGTTATCCGTATGCGACGGGAGAAGCACGGCTGTGGTGCGACCGGCTGGTCCGCGGGCTGCCGCAGCACGAGTTCGAGCTCTACGCGCTGAGCCGCAGCGCCGAGCAGGAGGAACGCGGCCGGGTCGTCCTCCCCGAGCACGTCACCCGTGTCTGGACCGCCCCGCTCTGGGCCCCGGCGGACGACGGGCGCACGTACTCCCGGCGTGAGCGCCGGCGCTTCGCCGACAGCTTCAAGGATCTGGTCCGCGGGATCTGCGCGGGCGGGCCGGAGCCCGAGCCCTTCGCCGCGGGACTGTACGGACTGGCCGAACTCGCCCGAGAACAGGGAGGGTTGTACGCGGCCCTGCGCTCCGAGACCGCGGTGCGGGCGGTGGAGGCCGGCTGCCGGGCCCCCGGCGCACGCCGCTCCGTACAGCGGGCCCAAGTGGCCGACCTGCTCGACTTCGTCGACGAACTGGAGCGGCTGCTGAGACCGTTGTCCCTCGACTGGTACGAGGACCTGCGCGAGGTCGACGTCTGCCACGCGGCGGCGGGCGGGATCGCCGCGCTCCCCGGCCTGCTGGCCAAACGCTTCTTCGGGGTTCCGCTGCTGGTCACCGAGTACGGGGTCCAGCTCCGGGCCCACTACCTGGAGCACGCGGCGGACCCCTCGGCCGCCACGGGCACCGGCGGGCGGGGTGCCACTCCGAGGCCCGCCGTACGGGCCCTGCTCGCGGCCTTCCACATGCGGCTGGCCTCCGAGATCTATGCCGAGGCCGACCTCCTCACCCCCGGCAACGCGCACGCCCGGCGCTGGCAGGAGCGCTGCGGCGCCACCCGCGACCGGCTGCGGACGGTCTACCCGGGGATGGAGGCGGACCGATTCGCCACCGTCGGCGAGGACCCCGGCTGTGGGGACCCCGACACCCTGGTCTGGGTCGGCCGGATAGAGCCCGCCAAGGACCTGATCGCCCTGCTGCACGCCTTCGCCGAGGTGCGCCGGGCCGCGCCCGGCACCCGGCTGCGGATCTTCGCGACCGCCGTCGTCCCCGGCTACCTCGCCGACTGCCGCTCGCTCGCCGCGCAGCTCTTCCCCGACGAGGCCGCAGACGCCGTCACGGTCGGGGAGAACCCCGTCACCTTCGAGGAGATCGGCGGCCCCGAGGCCCCGACGCCGGCCCACGCGTACGGCTCGGGACGGGTGGTCGTGCTGTCCTCGGTGATCGAGGGCTTCCCGATCACGCTCGCCGAGGCGATGCTCTGCGGCCGGGCCACCGTCTCCACCGACGTCGGCGCCGTGTGCGAGGTCATCGGCGGTACGGGGCTGGTCGTCCCGCCGCGCAACCCGCGGGCGCTGGCCGACGCCTGCCTGTCCCTGCTGCGCGATCCCGAACGGGCCCTCCGGCTGGGAGCCGCCGCCCGGGCCCGGGCCCTGGAGCTTTTCACCGTCGAGCAGAACGTGGCCGCCTTCCGGGAGATCTACCTCCAGCTGCTGGCCCGCGGGCCGGCCCGGGGGGAGGGCGGGGTCCCGTTCGAACAGCCCCTGGAGGCGCGGGTTCCGGGGCACTGGACGAGCCCGACGTGGGCGGACCCGGGGGCGGACCGGGCCGGGGGCCCGGCTCCGGCTGCTGCTTCGGCTCCGGCCGCCGCCGCTGCCGCCACGGCCCCGACGCCGGGCGCGGCCTCCGCGAGGACGCCGGGCGCGGCTTCGGCGACGACCCGGGGCGCGGCTTCGGCGAGGACGCCGGGCGCCGCCGCCGCGAAGACCCCGAGCACGACCACCACCACGGCCACGGAGGCGACCGTATGACCCTGGACGAAGCCGCCCCCGTCGCCTCGGCCCCCCGCCGCAGGGCCGCCGGGGACCCCGTCAAGACGCTGCTGCACCGCCACCGGGCGCTCTGCGAGCGGGCCGTGGACCCGCTGGAGATCGCCGCCGGGCTGGAGGTGCAGGGCATCACCGACCGCACCGCCGCGCGCTTCCGGCACCGGGACGTGTTCTCGCTCGCCGAGGAGCTCTACGCCCGCACCCCGCGCGGGGACGAGCCGGCCGCGCCCTCCGCCGCCCGGCCCCGCGACGCCCGGGCCTTACGCGGCTTCGGTCACGCCGTGCTCCCCGGGGCCCTCGCACTCGGGGTGAGCGCGGCCGGGGTGCCGTTCGCGGGCCCCGTCGCCGTGCTCGCCGTCGTCGCCGCCCTGGTCTGGCCCGCCCGGCCCGGGCGGCCCGCCGCCGGCCGGTTCCCCTACGCCGTGCTGCTGCTCGCCGCGGCCGTCGTGGGCTGGGCGGTGTACCGCGACGGCACCGCGCTCGGGGCCGGCCTCGCCCTGGCCGCGGCCCCCGGACACCTGGTCGGCGCCGTGTTCGCCGCCCGCGCCCGGAGCCGGCTCGCCGGGAGCCGGGCCCTGGAGGACTTCGCCGACCGGGCCCGGCCGCTGCTCGTCGCGGCCGCCCTGGCCTTCGCCGCGGCCGGGGCGGCCGCGCTCGCCGGGACCCCGCTCGGCGTCGCCGTACCGCTCGCCGTGCTGCTGTTCCTGACCCGCCTGCTGCTCGGGCACGGGGCTCCGCGCGGGCCCGTCGCCGCAGCCCTGGCCCTCGCCCTGGTCCCGACGCCGCCGGCGGTGTCCGCCGCGGCCGCGGTGCTGCTCGTACACGCCGTCCTCGCGCTCTCCCGGGCGTCCGCGCACGCCCGTCCCTGAGCCCGGCCGCCGTCCTCCCTTCCGCCGCAGCTCTCCGGAGCCGTACCCACCCCTACCCCCACCACCCCCGACCCCCGCCCATCGACGAAGGAGACACAGGATGACCGGCCAGCCAACCAACCGAGGGGCCGCGCGATGAGGGTGCTGCTGATCGGAGCCAACGGATACCTCGGCCGCTACGTCGCCGACCGGCTGCTCGCCGACCCCGCCGTCCAGCTCACCGCGCTCGGCCGCGGCGACGACGCGGACGTCCGCTTCGACCTCGCCACCGGCAGCCCCGGCGCCCTCACCCGGTTCCTCGACGCCGTGCACCCCGGTGTCGTCATCAACTGCGCCGGGGCCACCCGCGGCGGGGCCCGGGAGCTGACCCGGCACAACACCGTCGCCGTGGCCACCATCTGCGAATCCCTGCGCCGCAGCGGCTGCGGGGCCCGTCTCGTCCAGCTCGGCTGCGCCGCCGAGTACGGGCCCAGCCAGCCCGGATCGTCCACGGCCGAGGACGCCGTGCCGAGACCCGGTGGCCCGTACGGCGTCAGCAAGCTGGCCGCCACCGAGCTGGTGCTCGGGTCGGGGCTGGACGCGGTCGTCCTGCGGATCTTCTCGCCCGTCGGGCCCGGCACCCCCGCCGGATCCCCGCTCGGCCGGCTCGCCGAGGCCATGCGCCGGGCGATGCAGAACGGGGACGGCGAGCTCAAGCTCAGCGGGCTCGGCGTGCAGCGCGACTTCGTGGACGTACGGGACGTGGCGCGCGCCGTGCACGCCGCCTCGCTCTCCGCCGCCCAGGGGGTCGTCAACATCGGCACCGGGCGCGCTGTCAGGCTGCGCGACGCGGCCGCGGTGCTGGCCAGGGTCGCCGGGTACGGGGGCGCCCTGCACGAGCTGGACCTGCCGCAGCAGGGCCAGCACGGGCCGGGACACGGGCCGGGACACGGTCAGGGACTCGGTCACGGACCGGGCCACGGGCCCGGGCACGGCCACGGGCACGGCCACCAGGGCGGCGGCCGGCCGCCGGGGCTCGCCGCCATCGGCTCCCCGCGTTCCGAGGCGACGGGCGAGCAGCTCGCCGGCGGCGCCGTGACGCCCCCGTACCCGTACCCCGACGGCTGCGGCGCCTGGCAGCAGGCCGATGTGCGCACGGCCCGGGACCGGCTGGGCTGGCGGCCCCGGATCAACCTGGAGGAGTCCCTCGCGGACATCTGGATGGAGGCGGCGTGCCGCATCTGACGACAGCGGCCACGGCGGCCGCCGCGACCGATGCGGGCCGCCTCGGCCTCGGTGCACCCGGGTACGCGCACCCGCTGCTCGCGCCGGTCGAGTGGGCCGAACTGACCCGGCCCGGGACCCCGCTGCACTGGACGGTGCTCAACGTCACGGACGGGCCGGGCGGTCGGCCCGATCCGCACTGCACGGAGGCCGCGGGCAAGCTCCGGGAGGCCGGCGGGACCGTGCTCGGCCATCTCGCGATGCGAGACGGATCCCGTTCGTTCGGCGAGCTGGTCTCCGACGCCCACCGCTTCCGCGACTGGTACCGGGTCGGCGGTTTCTACCTGGCCGACGTCCCGGCGGACCGGGCCGAGCTGGCCGCCGTACGCCGGGTCACCGCCGCCCTGCGCGGCCTCGGCGAGGACCTCCGCATCGTGCTGGGACACGGCACGCATCCGTACGAGGGCTACGCGGAGGCCGCCGACCAGCTGGTCACCTTCTCCGGGGCGTGGGCCGACTACCGGTGGTCGCAGGTGGCGGAGTGGACCGCCGAGCACCCGCCCGAGCGCTTCTGCCACCTGGTCCACGGGGTGCCGCAGACGCATCTGGAGGAGGCGGTGCGGATCGCCCGCTGGCAGGGCGCCGGCACGATCTGGTTCACCGACCGGGGCGGGGCCGGAGGCCGCGATCCGTGGGCCTCGCTGCCCGCGTACTGGGACGAAATCGTCTCGCGGATCGGACCGGGTGTCTCGGAATGAAGAAGGGCGTGGCAGTGTTACGGGAAGAACCACCGTTACGACGTAACCATCTACGGAGTCCCCGTGTCGCTGCCACCCCTGGTCGAGCCAGCTGCTGAGCTCACCGTTGACGAGGTCCGTCGGTACTCCCGCCACCTGATCATCCCGGATGTCGGGATGGACGGCCAGAAGCGCCTGAAGAACGCCAAGGTGCTGGCCGTGGGCGCGGGCGGCCTCGGCTCGCCCGCCCTCATGTACCTGGCCGCGGCCGGCGTCGGCACGCTGGGCATCGTGGAGTTCGACGAGGTCGACGAGTCGAACCTCCAGCGCCAGATCATCCACAGCCAGGCGGACATCGGCCGTTCCAAGGCCGAGTCCGCGCGCGACAGCGTGCTGGGCATCAACCCGTACGTCAACGTGGTCCTTCACGAAGAGCGGCTCGAAGCCGAGAACGTGATGGAGATCTTCAGCCAGTACGACCTCATCGTCGACGGCACGGACAACTTCGCCACGCGCTACCTCGTCAACGACGCCTGCGTGCTGCTGAACAAGCCGTACGTATGGGGTTCGATCTACCGCTTCGACGGCCAGGCCTCGGTCTTCTGGTCCGAGCACGGTCCGTGCTACCGCTGCCTGTACCCGGAGCCCCCGCCGCCGGGCATGGTCCCGAGCTGCGCCGAGGGCGGCGTGCTGGGCGTGCTCTGCGCGTCCATCGGCTCCATCCAGGTGACGGAGGCCATCAAGGTCCTCACGGGCGTCGGCGAGCCGCTGGTCGGCCGCCTGATGATCTACGACGCCCTGGAGATGCAGTACCGGCAGGTCAAGGTCCGCAAGGATCCCGACTGCGCGGTCTGCGGTCCGAACGCGACGGTCACCGAGCTCATCGACTACGAGGCCTTCTGCGGCGTCGTGTCGGAGGAGGCCCAGGAGGCGGCCGCAGGCTCCACGATCACTCCGAAGCAGCTCAAGGAGTGGATCGACAACGACGAGCCGATCGAGATCATCGACGTCCGCGAGAAGAACGAGTACGAGATCGTCGCGATCCCCGGCGCGAAGCTGATCCCCAAGGGCGAGTTCCTGATGGGCACCGCCCTCCAGGACCTCCCGCAGGACAAGCGCATCGTCTTGCACTGCAAGACGGGCGTCCGCAGTGCGGAAGTCCTCGCGGTCCTGAAGTCCGCGGGCTTCGCGGACGCGGTCCACGTGGGCGGCGGCGTCATCGGCTGGGTCCACCAGATCGAGCCCGAGAAGCCGGTCTACTAAACGGTCCGAGCAGCTGGTCCGGACAGCCGGTCGAGAAGGCCCTCGCCCCGCCCCCACGGGTGGCGGTGAGGGCCTTCTCCCTTGTCAGGCCGGGGTGCAGACGGTGTCGGCGGGGGGCACCTTCCCGTCGAGCAGGTAGCTGTTGACCGCGGCCTGCACGCACTGGTCACCGCTGTTGTAGGCGCCGTGCCCCTCGCCCTTGTACGTGAGCTCCACGCCCACGCCGGGGCCGAGCCGCTCCACCATCTTGCGGGCGCCCTCGTACGGTGTGGCCGGGTCGCCGGTGTTGCCGATCACCAGGATGGGCGCCGATCCGGGGGCGGAGACGTCCGGGGTGTCCCAGACGCCCGGGACGGGCCAGTCGGTGCAGCTCATCATGGCCCAGCCGAGGAAGTCGCCGAAGACGGGGGAGGCGGCGCGGAATTCGGGCAGTTTCGCCTTCGTCTGCGCCAGCGTGTACCGGCCCTTGGAGTCGGCGCAGTTGATCGCCGTGTTGGCGGCGCCGATGTTGCTGTAGTGGCCCTGCTGGTCACGGCCGTTGAGCGCGTCGGACAACGCCATCAGCAGCTGTCCCTGCCCGCCTTCGGCCTCGTCCAGCCCCTGCTCCAGCAGCGGCCACAGCTCCTTGGAGTACAGGGCCTGGGCGATGCCGTTGGTGGCGGCGGAGTCGGTGAGCATCCGGCCGCCGATGCCGGGGATGGGCTTGTCGGCCAGGCTCTTCTGCAGCTTGATGATGTTGTCCTCGATCTCCTTGGCGGTGCTGCCCTGGAGCCGGCACTCGTCGCCGCGGTTCACGCAGTCCTGCGCGAAGTTGCCGAGGGCGAGCTGGAACCCCTTGGCCTGGCCCAGCGCGCTCTGCTCGGAGTTCTGGGTCGGATCGACGACGGCGTCGAAGACGGCACGGCCGACGTTCTTGGGGAAGAGGTGGGCGTAGACCCCGCCGAGTTCGGTTCCGTAGGAGATCCCGAAGTAGTTCAGCTTCTCGTCGCCGAGGGCCTGCCGGATCCGGTCGAGGTCGCGGGCGGCGTTCTCGGTGCCGACGTGGGGCAGCAGGTGCCCGGACTTGTCCTTGCAGGCCCGTTGGTACTTCTCGAGGTTCGCCAGATAGGTCTTCTCCTCCTGGGCGGTCTCGGGCGAGGAGTCCTGCGCGTAGTAGGCGTCGAGCTGCTTGTCGTCCTCGCACTCGACGGGGGCGCTGCGCCCCACGCCGCGCGGGTCGAAGCTCACGAGGTCGTACCGCGCCCGCAGCGCCTCGTACTCCTTGGCGGCGCCGGGCAGCGTACTGATCCCGGAACCGCCGGGTCCGCCGAAGTTGAACACGAGCGAGCCGAGCCGCTCGTCCTTGTTCCGCGCCTTGGCCCGGATCAGCGCGAGCGGGATCGTCTCCCCCTCGGGCTTGGCGTAGTCGAGGGGCACGTGGAGCGTGGCGCACTCCCAGTCCTTGGGCGGCGCCTGCCCGCCGCCTTCGGCGACGTCCGGAGCGGCGCACTCCCCCCACTTCAGGGGCGCGGCCCCCGGGGTCCCCCCGGCCTTGGGCTTGCCTTCGCCGCTGTCGGAGCACCCACTGACCCCGGCCAGCCCGAAGGCGACGACGACGGCCACGGCACCCCGCACCACATTTCGACCCATGCCCCCATCGTGCGACCCCCACCCCCGCCCCGCCCCCGCGCTGACCCGTTCGGGTCGGTGCGCGGCGTCTGACGGTCCTTCGAGGCCGTCGGCGTCCTTGCGGGATCGCACGCATGGAGCGCCGTGTTCAAGATGCGTGAGAGCGGCTCGCCGACGCGCTCTCCCGGCCCGGTCCGGCCTGGCCCGCCGGACGGGCGCTAGATGGCTTCCTTCCGGGTCAGGTAGTTGAAGGACAGCCAGCCCGGCAGCACCGGCAGCCAGAACGTCATCAGGCGGAACAGGAGCACCGCCGAGATGGCGACCTCCTTCTCCAGACCCGCCGCGATCAGACCCAGCGTCAGCGTGGTCTCCACCGCGCCGATGCCGCCCGGCGTCGGGGCCGCCGACCCCAGGGCGTTGCCGGCCAGGAACACCACCGCGATGCTCGCGTAGCTGATGGCCTGGCCGCCGCCGAACGCCCGGATCGACGCGTCCAGGCACATCACGAAGCAGCCGGTCAGCAGCAGCATGCCGCCGATCCCCGTCATCAGCTTCTGCGGCCGCTGCAGCACGTCCAGCATGCGCGGCACCACACCCGCGAACAGCGCCCGCACCCGGGTCGCCACGAACTTCCGCAGGAACGGCACCGCCGTCACCACCAGCACCAGCACGGCCACCGTCAGCAGACCCGCGATGACCGTCCGGGACGGCGTCATCTCCGGCGTCTTCTCCGTACCCGTCAGGTAGCCGAAGGCCAGCAGCAGCAGGACGTGGCTCGCCAGACCGAACAGCTGCGAGGCGCCCACGCTCGCCACCGCCAGCCCCGGCCGGATCCCGGCCCGCTGCAGGAACCGCGTGTTCAGTGCCACGCCGCCGACCGCCGCCGGCGCCACCAGCTTCACGAACGACCCCGCAACCTGCGCGACCACGGTCCGCAGGAACGGCACCCGCTCCGGTACGAAGCCCAGCAGGCTCATCGCCGCCGCGAAGTAGGTGAGCGCCGAGAAGGCCAGCGCGGCCCCCACCCAGCCCCACTGCGCCTCGCCGACGATCGTCGCGAAGTCCACGTGGGCCAGCTGCGTCAGCAGGAAGTACGCACCGAACGCACCCGCGATGAACGACACCAGCGTGCGCGGCCGGATCCGCTCCAGCCGGGCCGGCTCCACCGGCGCCTGCGGGCGGATCAGCAGCACCTGCTGGCGGATCTGGCTCAGCAGGTCCTCCTCGCGGGCCCCGTCGAGGGCGTCGTCCAGCGCCTTCTTCTCGGCCTTCTTCTCCGCTGCCGTGGTCGACGCCGGCTTGGATCCGGCCTTCCCGGCCTTCCCCGCCTTGCGGTCCGGCTTCGCTTCCTCGGCAGCCGACTCGCGCGCCGCCTTCGCCGCCCGCGAGGACTCCAGTACGGCCTCCCGCTGCCGGTCGGCCCGCTCCCGGGCCAGCCTGCGCAGCGTCGCCCGCGTGGAGCGGCTCAGCGCGATCGGCTGGAGCAGCGGCAGGCAGTCCGCCACCGCGTCGGGGCCGAGCACCGACACCGCCGAGGCCACCGAGCGCTCCGCGCCGATCCGCAGGCCGAGCGTGGTCAGCAGCTGCGCGATGTCCATGCGGAGCACCAGGTCCCCGGCCGCGATCTCGCCGCCGCGCAGGTCGGTGAGGACGACATTGCCGGAACGATCCACCACGAGCGCGTCGCCGGTCAGCCGCCGGTGGGCGATCCGCCGCGACTGGAGGGCCCGTACCTGCTTCCACGTGCTGCGGGTCAGGTCGTCGGTGATCTCCTCGTCGGCGAGCGCGTCGAGGGGCCGGCCGTCCAGGTGCTCGTAGACGAGCATCACCGCGTCCGGGCCGAGCTCGGAGGTGGCGATCAGCTTCGGGGCGTTGGCCCCGGCCGCGATGGCCGCGTACGCGAGGAGCGCCTCCTGCTCCAGCGCCTGGCGCAGCGACTGCAGGCTGCGCCGCGTCGTGATGCCGCGCAGGGTGAGCCGGCGCCAGACCCGGTAGAAGAACCCGTGCGCCTGCTGCTCGCGGTCGACGACGGTGACGTCGAGCGGCGGCCCGTCCTCCAGCGTGACGTGGTAGCGCCGGCCCCGGTCGCTGGCCTCCGAGGCGTCGGCGCCGTCCGGGAGCTCCGCGCGCATGGCGCTGACGGGCTTGAAGCCGACCCGGCGCAGGCCGGCGAGGAGGGTCTGTCCGGTGGGGCGGACGTTCGGCGAGCCGACGGCGTACAGGGTCCCGTACGCGACGCTCCAGCCGATGAGCACGGTCAGGATGATCGAGAACGGGGTGGTGTACCCGCTGACCAGCATCGCGAAGGCGTCGAGCAGCAGGACCACCCACAGCGCGACCCGCCAGCGGGGCCTGCGGGTCATGCCGACGGCGGTCATGTACGCGATGACGGGCGCGAGGTAGCCGTGCACCGGGTCGGTGAGGGGGCCGCCGATGCCGGTGGGACGGGTGAGGGCCTCCTGGATGGTGTCGGAGGCGGCCTGGGAGACCCACAGGTCGGTGGCCAGGGTGACGCCGTGGGCGAGGACGGCGGCGAGCACGCCGTCGGCGATGCGCAGCCCGTCCCGTTTGATCAGCCGCTCGATGGCGAAGGCCACGGGCACGAGCAGCACGGCGATGCTGGACACCAGCCCGGCGACCTTGATCAGCAGATCGGGCGCGGCGCCGGTGCCCTGGGAGATGTCGGCTTCGAGTCCGGCGGTGGTGCGGTGGGCGAAGGCGGCGATGGCGAGGACGACGGCGATGCCGAGGACGCCGACGAGCAGGCGTACGAGGTCCGAGGGGCGGTGGACGCGGGCGGCGAGCAGCGGCTCGTCGACCTCGACCTGGTCGGCGGCGGACGCGGAGGCACGCCCGTGCGTCCCGTCGGCGCCGGCCGCGGGCTCAGCCCCGGCCTTGGCGCGGGCCCGGCCGGGAGGCTCGTCGGGGAGCTTCCCGGATCCGGGGTGCGGGTCCGGGCGCGTGCCGTCGTCCTCAGCCGCGCCGTCCGGAGGGCTCACACCCTGCTCCTTCGTCGTCACTTCCGTCTCTTCTTGATCACGTATCACCAGTCACCGCCCGGAAGATGGTGGCACGGACCGACGTGCGGGCGGGGCATCAGGGTGCGTGCCGGTACGGAAGGAAACCTTCCGGGAACCGGTCCGTGATGTACGGCACCATGGGCGGAATGAGCGAAGAGCTGCCCGCGTACGCGGAGCGGGTGCTGGATGTGGCCGAGCGGATTCCGCCCGGCCGGGTGATGACGTACGGGGACGTCGCCGAGTGGCTCGGCGAGGGCGGACCGCGCCAAGTCGGGCGCGCGATGGCCCTGTACGGGGGAGCGGTGCCCTGGTGGCGCGTGGTCCGGGCGGACGGCCGGCCGCTGCCCGGCAGCGAGGTCCGGGCCCTCGAGCACTACCGCACGGAGGCCACCCCGCTGCGGCTGACCGCCGCCGGCGAGGCCCGGCTGAACATGCCGCGGGCGCGCTGGGACGGGCGGGAGGAGCACGCCGCACGGGACGAGGGTCACATCTGACAGCTTCGGCCATGCGGGGGCGGTGCGGGCCGTCGAGAGCCCGTACGGGCGACGGCGCGGGGGCGACCCGTCCCGACCTCGGGGAACTGCGCCGGCCCCGGCGGTTGCCGTAGCGTTGCCCCTTCGGCTTCGGCTTCGGCAGGCGCGGCGGTGACCGCGGCACCCGCGGGGACGGCCGTGACCGCGACAACCGCAGACCCACCAGGACCTGGACCGGCACCCCACGTGATCACCTCTCCATCCGACCGCACCGAGCGGCGGCGTACGCGGACCCCCGACGCGTACCGCCTCGTGCGCACCGGGCCGCAGCGGGTGGATCCCCCTGTTCTGGACGCAGCGCAGCAGGCGGTGGTTGACCACGCCCACGGACCGCTTCTCGTCCTGGCCGGACCGGGTACCGGGAAGACCACCACGCTCGTCGAGGCGGCCGCCGCCAGGGTCGAGGCCGGGACGGACCCCGCCCGGATCCTCGTCCTCACCTTCAGCCGCAAGGCGGCCGTCGAACTGCGCGACCGGGCCGCCCTGCGGCTCGGCGGGGCGCGGGCCCCGCAGGCCACCACCTTCCACTCCTTCTGCTACGGCCTGGTCCGCGCCCACCAGGACACCGACCTGTTCGCGGATCCGCTGCGGCTGCTGTCGGGCCCGGAGCAGGACGTGATGGTCCGCACCCTCCTCGACGGCCAGCGCCAGATCCGCTCCATCCGCTGGCCGGACGACCTGCGGGCCGCCCTCACCACGCGCGGCTTCGCGGACGAGGTCCGCGCGGTGCTCGCCCGCGCCCGCGAGCTGGGCCTCGGCCCGGCGGCGCTCGACGCGTTCGCGACCCGGCTGGGCCGCCCGGACTGGAAGGCGGCGGCCGCGTTCCTCTCGGAGTACCTGGACGTACTGGACATGCAGGGCACGCTGGACTACGCGGAGCTCGTCCACCGGGCCGTCCTCCTCGCGGAGCGCACCCCGTCCCTCGCCCTGTCCTACGACGCGATCTACGTGGACGAGTACCAGGACACGGACGCCTCCCAGCTGCGGCTGCTGCGGGCCCTGGCCGGCCCGGCGGGCACGCTGGTCGCCTTCGGCGACCCGGACCAGTCGATCTACGCCTTCCGGGGCGCCGACATCAACAACATCCTCGACTTCGAGAGCTCGTTCCCGGGAGCCGCGGTCCACGCGCTGACGGTGGGCCGCCGCTCACGGGCCGGCCTCCTGGCGGCGACCCGCCTCCTGACCACCCGTATGCCGCTCCCGCGCCTCCCCTCGGCGGCGGTCCGCGCCCACCGCGCCCTGACCCCGGTCCGGGAGGGCGGCGGGGTGGAGGTGTTCACGTACCCCACGGCCGGGGCCGAGCTCGACAACATCGCCGACATCCTGCGCCGGGCGCACCTGGAGGACGGCGTGCCGTGGCAGGACATGGCCGTCCTGGTCCGCTCCGGCGGCCGCACCCTCCCGGCGATGCGCCGCGCCCTGATCTCCGCGGGAGTCCCGGCGGAGACGGACGGCACGGACACCCCCCTGCGCCACGAACCGGCGATAGCCCCCCTCCTGACGGCCCTGCGCATCGCCGCGACCCCGGCCCCGGCCCCGACCCCGACCCCGGCCCCGGCCCCGGCCCCGGCCGCGGCGGCCCAGGCCGCCGAGGGCGCGGACGCGGAGCCAGCCGCGGGCCCGGACGCCTCGGACCCGGAACCGGAACACGAGACCGACGCCGAGACCCTGTCCGAGGCCGAGCTCCTGTCCGAGCCCGAGCCCGAGCCCGAGGCCGAGGCCGAGATCGAGTCCGTGCCCGCCGCCGGTGAGGGGTGGGTCGGGGTCGAGGCCGCGCTCGCGCTGCTGAGCTCGCCGCTCGGGGGGATGGACGCCGCCGATCTGCGGCGGCTCGGGCGGGCCCTGCGCGACGAGGAACGGGCGGCCGGCATCAAGGTGCCGGCCCCCTCCGACGTCCTGCTCGCCCGCGCCCTCGCCGAGACCGAGCGGCTCACCGCCCACGACCCCGCGTACGCCCGCGGAGCACAGCGCCTCGGGCTGCTCCTGCGCAAGGCCCGCGAGCTCCTCCAGGGCGGCGGCACCGCCGAAGAGGCGCTCTGGACCCTCTGGGAGGGCACCCCCTGGCCCCAGCGCCTGGAGCGCGGCGCCCGCCGCGGCGGCGCGGGCGGCCGCAACGCCGACCGCGACCTCGACGCCGTCTGCGCGCTCTTCGACACCGCCGCCCGCGCCGAAGACCGCACCGGCGGCCGCGGCGCGCTCAACTTCCTCGAACAGCTCGAAGCCGAGGACATCGCCGCCGACACGCTGACGGGCAGGGCCACCCGCACCGACGCCGTCCGCCTCATGACCGCCCACCGCTCCAAGGGCCTGGAGTGGTCCCTCGTCGTCGTCGCCGGCGTACAGGAAGGGCTCTGGCCCGACCTGCGCCGGCGCGGCTCCCTCCTCGAGGCCGACCGGATCGGCCGGGACGGCCTCGCCGAGCCCCTCACCCCCGGCGCGCTCCTGGCGGAGGAGCGCCGCCTCTTCTACGTCGCCGCCACCCGCGCCCGCGACCGGCTCGTCGTCACCGCCGTCAAGGCACCGGCCGAGGACGGCGACCAGCCCTCCCGCTTCCTCACCGAGCTCGGGGTCACCCCGAAGGACGTCACCGGCCGCCCCCGCCGCCCCCTCGCCGTCCCCGCGCTCGTCGCGGAACTGCGCGCCACCACCGTCGACCCCGAGGCCTCGCCCGCGCTCCGCGAGGCCGCCGCCCGCCGTCTCGCCCGCCTCGCCGCGCTCACCGACGAGGACGACCGCCCGCTGGTCCCCGCCGCGCACCCGCAGCGCTGGTGGGGGCTGTACGAGCCCACCCGCAGCAGCGTTCCGCTGCGCGACCGCGACCGGCCCGTCGCCCTCTCCGGCTCCGCCCTGGACCAGCTCGCCAACACCTGCTCCCTGCAGTGGTTCCTCGGCCGCGAGGTCAAGGCCGACGCCCCCTCCACCGCCGCCCAGGGCTTCGGCAACGTCGTCCACGTCCTCGCCGACGAGGTCGCCTCCGGCCGCACCCCCGCCGACCTCGCCGTCCTGATGGAACGCCTCGACTCCGTCTGGGACGCCCTCGCCTTCGACGCCCCCTGGAAGTCCCGCCAGGAGAAGGACAACGCCCGCGCCGCCCTGGAGCGCTTCCTGCGCTGGCACACCACCGACCGCGGGGGCCGGGCGGCCGTGGCCACGGAGCACGCGTTCGACGTCACGCTCGAAGCCGGCGACGTCGCCGTCCGCATCCGGGGCTCCATGGACCGGGTCGAGGCCGACCCGCAGGGCCGCGCGTACGTCGTCGACTTCAAGACCGGCAAGTCCGCGCCCACCAAGGGCGAGGTCGAGCGCCACCCCCAGCTCGCCGTGTACCAGCTCGCCGTACGCGAAGGCGCCGTCGACGAGGTGTTCGACGGGGTGCGCCCCGAGGCCGGCGGCGCCGAGCTGGTGCAGCTGCGCCAGGGCGCCGCCCAGCGGGAGGGCGGCGAGACGGTGCCCAAGATCCAGGCGCAGCAGCCGCTGGACGGCGCATGGGTCGGCGACCTCCTCGCCACCGCCGCCGGCCGGGTCCTGGACGAGCGCTTCGCGCCCGCCACCGGCAAGCACTGCGACCACTGCTCCTTCCGCAGCGCGTGCAGCGCGCGCCCGGAGGGCCGGCAGACGGTGGAGTGAGTCACACGGCCGGCGCCCGCGGCCAACCGGCCGTTGACCCCGGCCGGCCGGTGACCGCCCGGCCGGTGAGACGGCGGCCGGGAGTGTCGGCGGGTCCGGCTAGCCTCTTCTCGTGCCCGCGCGTCCGTCCGTCCTCACCGACCCCGAGCAGCTCAAGGAGCTCCTCGGCATCCCGTTCACGCCCGAACAGCTGGCCTGCATCACCGCCCCCGCCGCCCCCCAGGTCATCGTGGCCGGCGCCGGTTCCGGCAAGACCACCGTCATGGCCGCCCGCGTGGTCTGGCTCGTCGGCACCGGAGCGGTCGCCCCCGAGCAGGTCCTCGGCCTGACCTTCACGAACAAGGCCGCCGCCGAGCTCGCCGAGCGCGTGCGCAAGGCCCTCGCGCGGGCCGGCATCACCGACCCGGACCCTTCGCCGGCCGATGCCGACGCGGCCGGCGGCGAGCCGCGCATCTCCACGTACCACGCCTTCGCCGGCCAGCTCCTGGCGGACCACGGCCTGCGCATCGGCCTGGAGCCCAGCGCCCGCCTCCTCGCCGACGCCACCCGGTTCCAGCTCGCCGCGCGTGTGCTGCGCGAAGCCCCCGGCCCGTACCCGGCGCTCACCAAATCCGTCCCCGACCTGGTCAGCGACCTGCTCGCGCTCGACGGCGAACTCTCCGAGCACCTGGTCACCCCGGCCGAGCTGCGCGCCCACGACACGGAGCTCCTCGACGCCCTCGCCGGTGCCAAGCTCACCAACGACGACCTGCGCAAGGTCCCCGAGGCCGTCCGCGGCCGCCTCGAACTGCTGGAGCTGACCGAGCGCTACCGCACCGCCAAGCGCTCCCGCGACCTGCTCGACTTCAGCGACCAGATAGCCCTCTCCGCGCAGCTCGCCACCACCCGGCCCGAGGTGGGTGCGCTGCTGCGCGAGGAGTTCCGAGTGGTCCTGCTCGACGAGTACCAGGACACCTCCGTGGCCCAGCGGCTGCTGCTGTCCGGCCTGTTCGGCGGCGGCAGCGGGCACGCGGTGACCGCCGTCGGCGACCCCTGCCAGGCGATCTACGGCTGGCGCGGCGCGTCCGTGGCCAACCTGGACGACTTCCCCGAGCACTTCCCGCACGCCGACGGCCGCCCCGCGACCCGGTTCTCCCTGAGCGAGAACCGGCGCAGCGGCGGTCGCCTCCTCGACCTGGCCAACGAGCTGGCCGCGCCGCTGCGCTCGATGCACGAGGGCGTGGAGGCGCTGCGCGCGGCGCCGGGCGAGGAGCGGGCCGGCTCGGTCCGCTGCGCCCTGCTCGACACGCACGCCCAGGAGCTGGAGTGGCTCGCGGACTCGGTCGCGCACCTGGTCCGTACGGGGACGGAGCCGCGCGAGATCGCGGTGCTGTGCCGGTCGGCGCGGGACTTCGCGCAGATCCAGGCCGTACTGGTGGCCCGGGACGTGCCGGTGGAGGTCGTCGGGCTGTCCGGGCTGCTGCACCTGCCGGAGGTCGCGGACCTGGTCGCGGTGTGCGAGGTGCTCCAGGACCCGGGCGCCAACGCCTCCCTGGTGCGCCTGCTCATCGGCCCGCGCTGGCGGATCGGCGCGCGCGATCTGGCCCTGCTGGGGCGCCGGGCGCGGCAGCTGATCGGCCGCGCGCCGGGCGAGGTGGAACCGGACGAGCGCCTCGCGGCGGCGGTGGAGGGGGTGGACCCGGCGGAGGTCGTCTCGCTGGCCGACGCGCTGGAGACCTTCCTCGACGGTTCCGGGGCGGGGTCCTCCGCCGACGACCTGCCGTTCTCCCCGGCGGCCCGGGTCCGCTTCGCGCACCTGGCCCAGGAGCTGCGCGACCTGCGGCGTTCGCTCGCGGACCCGCTGATGGACGTACTGCACCGGGTGCTGGCCGCGACCGGCCTGGACGTGGAGCTGTCGGCGTCGCCGCACGCGCTGGCGGCACGGCGGCGCGAGTCGCTGTCCGGCTTCATGGACGTGGCGGCCGGCTTCGCGTCCCTGGACGGCGAGGCGAGCCTGCTGGCCTTCCTGGGCTTCCTGCGCACGGCGGTCCGGTACGAGAAGGGCCTGGACCACGCCCTGCCCGGCGGGGAGAACACGGTGAAGGTGCTCACCGCCCACAAGTCCAAGGGGCTGGAGTGGGACGTGGTGGTGGTCCCGGACCTGTGCGCGGGCTCGTTCCCGAAGGAGAAGGCCCCGGAGCCGTGGACCTCGTACGCCAAGGTCCTGCCGTACGGCCTGCGCGGCGACGCGGCCACCCTTCCGGGTGATCCGGCGTGGACCCCGGCAGGCCTGAAGGCGTTCAAGGCCGCGCTGAAGGAACACAAGGCGGTGGAGGAACTCCGCCTGGGCTACGTCACGTTCACCCGCCCCCGCACGCTCCTGCTGGCCTCGGGACACTGGTGGGGCCCGACGCAGAAGAAGCGCCGGGGCCCGTCCGCCTTCCTGTCCGCCCTGTACGACCACTGCGTGGCGGGGAACGGCGAGATCGAGGCCTGGGCGCAGGAACCGGACCCGGACGCGGAGAACCCGTCCCTCGCCAAGGAGTCCGCCACGGACCGGTCCTGGCCCCTTCCCCTGGACCCGGAGTCGCTGGCCCTGCGCCGCGCGGCGGCGGCCCTGGTCGAGTCGCACCTGGCCGCCCCCGAGCGGGACCCCGCCGCCTCCGCTCCCGGCTCCGAGCCGGACCCGGAGCCCTACCTGTGGCCCCCGGACTGCGAGGACCCCTCGTACGCCGAGGAGCCGGACGCCGAGGACCTCTGGGCGGCGGACGAGGCCTGGGCCGCGGTCGGGGCCCGGCCGCAGGACGAGGCCCGGCCGCAGGACGGAGCCCCGGCCGTACGGGGCGAGGCTGCGGCCGTCCCGCACCCCCGCACCGGGCCCGCCGTCCGGGGCGCGGCTCCCGCCGGTCCGTCCGACGGCGGCCGGGGTTCCGCTCCCGCGGCACGGCGTACCGCGGGAGCGGCCGCCCTCACCCCCGAAGAGGCGCGGGCCGTCGCCTCCTGGGACCGGGACCTCGACGCCCTCGAGGGCGAGCTCCGGCGTGCCCGCGCCGCCGTGCGCGACGTCGAGCTCCCGGCCGCCCTCTCCGCCAGCCAGCTCCTGCGCCTCGCCGCGGACGAGCAGGGCTTCGCCCGCGACCTGGCCCGCCCCATGCCGAAGCCCCCGCAACCCGCGGCGCGCCAGGGCACGCGCTTCCACGCCTGGGTCGAGTCCCGCTTCGACGAGCTCCCGCTGCCGCTCCTCGACGTGCTCGACCCCGCCACCGAGCTGCCCGGCTCCGACCAGGACATCGCCGACGAGGCGGACCTCGACTCCCTCAAGGCCGCCTTCGAGCGGAGCGAGTACGCCGAGCGCACCCCGTACCGCATGGAGGTCCCGGTCCAGTTCACCCTCGCCGGCCGCGTCGTCCGCGGCCGGATCGACGCCGTGTACCGGACCGAGGACGGCGGCTACGAGATCGTCGACTGGAAGACCGGCCGCACCACCGAGGCCGACCCCCTCCAGCTCGCCGTCTACCGCCTGGCCTGGGCGGAAGCCACCGGCACGCCCCTCGACCGGGTCGGCGCCGCCTTCCTGCACGTCCGCAGCGGCCGCGTGATCCGCCCCCGCGACCTCCCCGGCCGGGACCGCCTTGAGCGGATCCTCCAAGGCAAAACGGACACGGACAGTGACCGGCACCCCGACAGTTAGGCTCGTAGGCATGAGCGAAACCCCGGCGGACAGCGTCGTCCGCACCGTCCGCACGTACATCGACACCCACCGCGCCGCGTTCCTCGAGGACCTCGCCGAGTGGCTGCGCATCCCCTCCGTCTCGGCCCAGCCCGAGCACGCGGACGACGTACGGCGCAGCGCCGAGTGGCTCGCCGCGAAGCTCAAGGAGACCGGCTTCCCGGTCACGGAGATCTGGCCGACGCCCGGCGCCCCCGCCGTCTTCGCCGAGTGGCCGAGCGCGGACCCGGACGCCCCGACCGTCCTCGTCTACGGGCACCACGACGTGCAGCCCGCAGCCGTTGCCGACGGCTGGCACACCGACCCCTTCGAGCCGGTCGTCCGCGAAGGCCGCATGTACGCGCGCGGCGCCGCCGACGACAAGGGCCAGGTCTTCTTCCACACCCTCGGCGTACGGGCCCACCTGGCCGCCACCGGCGCCGAGGCCCCGGCCGTCCACCTCAAGCTGATCATCGAGGGCGAGGAGGAGTCGGGCTCCCCGAACTTCCGGGCCCTCGTCGAGCGCGAGGCGCAGCGCCTCGCCGCCGACGTCGCGATCGTCTCCGACACCGGCATGTGGTCCGAGACCACGCCCACCGTCTGCACCGGCATGCGCGGCGTCGCCGACTGCGAGATCGACCTGCACGGGCCCGACCAGGACATCCACTCCGGAGCCTTCGGCGGGGCCGTGCCCAACCCGGCCACCGTCGCCGCCCGCCTGGTCGCGGCCCTGCACGACGCCGACGAGCGGGTCACGGTCCCCGGCTTCTACGACAACATCGCCGAACTCACGGACGAGGAGCGGGCGCTGATCGCCGAGCTGCCGTTCGACGAGTCCGAGTGGCTGCGCACGGCCAGGTCGCACGCCGCCGCGGGCGAGAAGGGCTACTCCACCCTGGAGCGGGTCTGGGCCCGCCCGACCGCCGAGGTCAACGGCATCGGCGGCGGCTACCAGGGCCCCGGCGGCAAGACCATCGTGCCCGCCTCCGCCCACCTGAAGCTGTCGTTCCGCCTGGTGTCCGGGCAGGACCCGTACGAGGTCGAGGCGGCCGTCCGGGACTGGGTCGCGGCGCGGATCCCGGACGGCATCCGGCACTCCATCGTCTTCGGCGCCCCCACCCGGCCCTGCCTGACGCCGCTGGACCACCCGGCGCTGCAGTCCGTCGTACGGGCCATGGGGCGGGCGTTCGGGGAGAAGGTCCGCTTCACCCGCGAGGGCGGCTCCGGACCGGCGGCCGACCTCCAGGACGTACTGGACGCGCCCGTCCTGTTCCTCGGCATCTCGGTGCCGTCCGACGGCTGGCACTCGCCCAACGAGAAGGTCGAGCTGGACCTGCTCCTCAAGGGCGTCGAGACGGCCGCCTACCTGTGGGGCGACCTGGCCGCCTCCCACGGGAAGCCCGCCTGACGCACCCACGGCCGCACCGCTTCACCGAGTTCACCGCGCTCACCGAGCCACGCGTAACGAGTCACGAGTCACTGAGCCTGCCTGTCCCACCACCGGGGGAGTTGGAAGTACCTGTGAGCACCCATACCGAGCACCCGATCTCGCTCGCCGCGCCCAGCGGAATCGACCGCGCCGCGCACCACCGCCTCGACGAGGCCTGGCTCGCGGCGGCCTGGAGCCACCCGACGACCCGCGTCTTCGTGGTCTCCGGTGGTCAGGTCCTGATCGACGACACCCCCGACGGGGGGACCGGGATCGTGATGACCCCGGCCTTCGAGGCCCCGGTCACCGAGACGCACCGCTATTTCCTGGGCACCGACGACGACGGCGTACGGTACTTCGCGCTCCAGAAGGACTCCCTTCCCGGCCGGATGGACCAGTCGGCGCGGGCGGCCGGCCTGCGCGAGGCCGGGCTGCTGCTGTCCCCGCGCGACGCCGGGCTGATGGTGCACGCGGTGGCCCTGGAGAACTGGCAGCGGATGCACCGCTTCTGCTCCCGCTGCGGCGAGCGCACGGTGGTCGCGGCCGCCGGGCACATCCGCCGCTGCCCGGGCTGCGGCGCCGAGCACTACCCGCGCACCGACCCCGCGGTGATCATGCTGGTCACCGACGAGCACGACCGTGCGCTGCTGGGCCGCCAGGTGCACTGGCCGGAGGGGCGCTTCTCGACGCTGGCCGGGTTCGTGGAGCCGGGCGAGTCGATCGAGCAGTCGGTCGTGCGCGAGGTGTGGGAGGAGGCGGGCATCAAGGTCGGCGAGGTCGAGTACGTGGCCAGCCAGCCCTGGCCGTTCCCGTACAGCCTGATGCTGGGCTTCACGGCGCGCGCCACGACCACCGAGATCACGGTCGACGGCGAGGAGATCGAGGAGGCCCGCTGGTTCTCCCGCGAGGAGCTGCGCGCCGCGTTCGAGTCGGGCGAGATGCTGCCGCCGTCGGGGATCTCCATCGCGGCCCGCCTGGTCGAGCGCTGGTACGGGGAGCCGCTGCCGCGCCCGGTCGCGTAGAACAGGTCGCGTGGGACCGGTCGCGTGAGATCCGTCGCGCAAGACCGGTCGCGTAAGACCGGTCGCGTAAGACTCGTCACACGGCGGCGCGCACGGCCCGCCACAGGCAGAAGGCCCCCGCACATGGCGGGGGCCTTTCTGCGCGCGCACTGCGCCGAGCTGCGGATCAGACGGCGAGCGCCTGCTTGACCTGGGCCAGGCTCGGGTTCGTCATGACCGACTCGGCTCCGGCGGCGGACTTCACGAGCACGGTCGGGACCGTCTGGTTGCCGCCGTTCGCCTTCTCGACGAACGCCGCGGACTCGGGGTCCAGCTCGATGTTGATCTCGTTGTACGCGATGCCTTCCCGGTCCAGCTGGGTCTTCAGCCGGCGGCAGTAGCCGCACCAGGTCGTGCTGTACATCGTGACGGAACCCGTGTCCTGCATGCTGCGCTCTCCTCTGTGGGGTCTGGGTGGTCCGAGTACTCGAACGTACGGGACCGCGGGGCCATTCCCGCACCCGCGTCGCGGCGGGGACGTCCGAGTACGTCACGTACGCCCGGTCCGTCAAGTGCGACGGTGCGATGAACGCACGCACCCTGTGGACAACTTTCCCGGCCGCCCCCCGGGACCTGGCAGCATGGCGGGGTGACATCAGCAACGCATCCCTCATCCTTCCCCGCCGGCGCGGATTCGGCCGACGCGGTGCTCCTGGGCCTGGACCCGGAGCAGCGCGAGGTCGCGACGACCCTGCGCGGGCCGGTGTGCGTGCTGGCGGGCGCGGGCACGGGCAAGACCCGGGCGATCACCCACCGCATCGCCTACGGGGTCCGCTCCGGGCAGCTGATGCCGGCCAGCGTGCTGGCCGTCACCTTCACCAACCGCGCCGCCGGCGAGATGCGCGGCCGCCTGCGCTCCCTCGGCGCGGGCGGGGTGCAGGCGCGGACGTTCCACTCCGCCGCCCTGCGCCAGCTCCAGTACTTCTGGCCCAAGGCGATCGGCGGAGACGTGCCCCGGCTCGTCGAGCGCAAGGTCCAGCTCGTCGCCGAGGCCGGCGCCCGCTGCCGCATCCGGCTCGACCGCGGCGAGCTGCGCGACGTCACCGGTGAGATCGAGTGGGCGAAGGTCACCCAGACCGTGCCCTCCGACTATCCGGCGGCCGCCCTCAAGGCGGGCCGCGAAGCCCCCCGGGACATGGCGGAGATCGCCCAGATCTACGGGACGTACGAGCAGCTCAAGCGTGACCGCGGCATGATCGACTTCGAGGACGTGCTGCTGCTCACGGTCGGCATCCTCCAGGACCGCCACGACATCGCCGAGCAGATCCGCACCCAGTACCAGCACTTCGTGGTGGACGAGTACCAGGACGTCAGCCCGCTCCAGCAGCGGCTGCTGGACCTGTGGCTCGGCGAGCGCGACAGCCTCTGCGTCGTCGGCGACGCCAGCCAGACGATCTACTCCTTCACCGGCGCCACCCCGGACCACCTGCTGAACTTCCGCACCCGCTACCCGCAGGCGACCCTCGTCAAGCTGGTCCGCGACTACCGCTCCACCCCGCAGGTGGTCCACCTCGCGAACGGGCTCCTCGCCCAGGCCAGGGGCCGCGCCGCCGAGCACCGCCTGGAGCTGGTCTCCCAGCGCGAGCCCGGCCCCGACCCGGTCTACGCCGAGTACCCGGACGAGCCCGCCGAGGCCGAGGGCGTCGCCCTGCGGATCAGGGACCTGATCGCGGCGGGCGTCCCGGCCGGCGAGATCGCCGTGCTCTACCGCATCAACGCCCAGTCCGAGGTCTACGAACAGGCCCTCGCCGACGCCGGCGTCCCGTACCAGCTGCGCGGAGCCGAGCGCTTCTTCGAGCGCCCCGAGGTGCAGAAGGCGATCCTCGCCCTGCGCGGCGCCGCCCGCTCCGGGGGCAACGACCCGCTGCTCGAGGACGTCGTCGAGCTCGGCTCCCAGGTCCGGGCCGTGCTCAGCTCCACCGGCTGGACCACCGAGCCGCCCGCCGGCTCCGGCGCCGTCCGCGACCAGTGGGAATCGGTGGCCGCCCTCGTCCGGCTCGCCGAGGACTTCGCCCGCGGCCGGCCCGGGGCCACCCTGGCGGAGCTGACCGTCGAGCTGGACGAGCGCAAGGCCGCCCAGCACGCCCCGACCGTCCAGGGCGTCACCCTCGCCTCGCTGCACGCCGCCAAGGGCCTGGAGTGGGACGCCGTGTTCCTGGCCGGCCTCACCGACGGCATGCTGCCGATCACGTACGCCAAGACCGACGAGCAGGTGGAGGAGGAGCGCCGGCTGCTCTACGTCGGCGTCACGCGGGCGCGGCTGCACCTGACGCTCTCCTGGGCGCTCTCCCGGGCCCCGGGCGGCCGGGCCTCCCGACGCCCCAGCCGCTTCCTGAACGGCCTGCGGCCGGGCTCTGCGGCCCCGGGCAGCCGGCAGGGCGCCGAGCCCGAGAGAGGGGTCCGCAAGCGCGGGCGCCGCGGACCGGCGCTGTGCCGGGTCTGCGGCAAGACCCTCACCGAGGCGGCCGAGCTGAAACTGATGCGCTGCGACGACTGCCCGTCCGACATGGACGAGGGGCTCTACGAGCGGCTGCGGGAGTGGCGCGCGGGGCAGGCGAAGGAGCAGGGGCTGCCCGCGTACTGCGTCTTCACGGACAGGACCCTCGTCGCGATCGCGGAGGCCCAGCCGTCCGAGGCGGGCGAGCTCTCGATGATCTCTGGAGTCGGCGGCCGCAAGCTCGACCGGTACGGAGCCGACGTCCTGGCCATCTGTGCAGGTCAGGAGCTTGGGGGCGCGGATTCTGACGACGCGTAGAAACTCGTCGGAAAAATAGTTTGCACATGCCCGGCGAATCCCCATAGGTTCTTAGCAACGGAAACGGTGGCTTCTCCGAAGCTCCGGATCCGTGCTGTACTTATCCGAATACGCATGGGACAGGCCCCCGGGCCCCGTCCCCGAGACGCCGAGAGGAGGCGAGACCAGTGACCAGCTTCATCACCACCACCAAAATGACCGATCGCTCGGTCGCCGCTTCCTGCACGCTCGGCTCCTCCTCGCTCCTCCCGCTCCTGGGTACCGGTCTGTCCGCGATTTCCGCTGACAGCCGCGCCCTGCTGGCCGCGCCCTCCGCGCTCCTGGCGAGCGAGCGGAATGAGCGACCGACCCAGGCACCGGTGGCAGTACTGGAAGCCCAGGCGCACGGCGCCTATGGGTTTGCGGCCGCAGCCGGTGCCGGATCCAAGACGACGCAGACGAAGCAGCAGCACCACCTGATGTGGGCCTTCCGTGGGCTCGAACCCTGGAGTGATCCAGCCTGATCCATGATCAGGCCGGCGCCTTCAGGGCCGCGGAACCCCACCCGGGATCCGCGGCCCTTCTGTTTGTCCCCGACCGGGGGACGACGGCACGAAGGAGCCTCGGGACTGGCAAGACCAGGTACCAGCCGCCCCCGGCCGAACCCGGCCGGAACGACTAGCCAACAAAGACGAGGAAGAAAACACCGTGCAACTCGAAGCGCACGCCCCGTCCGTACCGCAGACCCAGACGATCTCCCCGCCCGCAGTCCCGGAGGACTCCACCTTGACTCCCCTCACCGCGCTGACCGCGCTCGACGACGCCATCGAGAACCTCGGCGTACCCGTCGCCTGCCGTACCTACGACCCCGAGGTCTTCTTCGCCGAGTCCCCCGCGGACGTCGAGTACGCCAAGTCCCTCTGCGCCACCTGCCCGCTGGTCGAGGCCTGCCTCGCCGGTGCGCTCGAGCGCCGCGAGCCCTGGGGTGTCTGGGGTGGCGAGCTGTTCGTCCAGGGCGTTGTCGTAGCCCGGAAGCGCCCCCGTGGCCGTCCGCGCAAGAACCCGGTTGTCGCGGCATGACCGCCATCGGAACCATCGACCGCCCCGTGACGCACGACCCCTTGAAGCAGGCCCTCATGACCGCCCACACGACGAGCGAGCAGCCGCACGGCTCCGCCCACGCAGACTTCATCACCGCCGGCGCGATCACCTCGCGTCAGAACAGGACCCGAGAAATGCAACTCATCCCAGAAGCCCTGGCCCGTGCCCATATGGACGACCGCATGCGCGAGGTCGACGCCGAGCGTCGCGCCGTGCGCCTGGTCGCCGCCCGCCGCATGCAGCGGCGTGCCGAGCGCGTCTCGCTGCGCGCCCGGCGGGCCCTCGCCATGGCCGTCATGCACTGATCAACCGCTGAACCGCCGCTGACCAGCGGCACAGCAGCGTACGGGGGACCGGTCCGAACGGACCGGTCCCCCCGGTGCGTTGCGGACGGCTCTCCACCCCTCGCGGGGATATCGTCTGGAGGTGGACCAGCCGAATCCCCACCCCGCCCCGTCGGGACCCGAGGCCCAGCCCGTCGTCTGCGCGCGCTGCGGCAAGAAGGCCCCCGACGGCGCCCCGCCCACCTGGACCTGCTCGGTGGAGAACGGGACCAGACAGTACTTCTGCGTCGACTGCGCGCGAGCCAACCTCAGGGCGATCGAGGGCCGCCTCGACTCCTCCTGGTGGTGAACCGGAGTCCTTGGCGCCGCTGCGCTCACTCCTCGGGCAGGAACCCCGGGAGCCAGGACTCGAGTTCGTCCCGCAGTCGTACCGTCGCGCCCAGTTGGCAGAGCACCCCGATGGTGCTCAGCGTCACCCGGTGGATCAGCAGGTACGAGGGCGGCAGATTGATCTGCCGGCCCAACTGGTGTGCGGGGGAGCGGGGATCGGCGATCCGGGCCGCCTGACCGCGCAGCCACGGCCGCGTGAAGGTGAACTCCTCGGCCTGGGCGGGCTCGATGATGGGCAGCAGATAGTCCAGCACCGCCTCCGGGTCCAGTTCGATGGACTCCCTCACGAACCCCTCGGCGCGCAGGTGACCGTAGATCCCCTCGGCATCGCCCTCCAGCGTCATCCGCAGCGAGGTGCCGATGGGCTTGGGCCAGCCGCCGGGCAGCCGGTCGACGGTGCCGAAGTCCAGCACGCCCAGCCGTATCCGCCCGTCCGCCCCCGCCAACAGCCGGAAGTTGCCCGGGTGCGGATCGGCGTGCAGCAGTCCGGTGCGTGCGGGCCCGGAGAAGAGGAACCGGGCCAGCAGCTGTCCGGCGCGGTCGCGCTCCTCCTGGGTGCCGTCCGCTATCACCTCCGACAGCGGGGTCCCCTCCATCCACTCGGTCACCAGCACCTGGTCGCCCTGGTGCACGACGTCCGGCACGACCACGTCCTCGTCGCCCTCGAACGCGTCCGCGTGGGTCCGCTGCGCCGCCGCCTCCAGCTCGTAGTCCAGCTCCTCGGAGACCCGCTCGCGCAACTCCTCGATCAGCGGTTTGACGTCCATCCCGGGAATCAGCGGCCCCAGCAGCCCGGCGAACCGGCCCAGTTGCTTCAGGTCCGACAGCAGCGCCTCGCCGGCCCCCGGGTACTGCACCTTGACCGCGACCTGCCGGCCGTCGTGCCACACCGCCCGGTGCACCTGCCCGATCGAGGCGGCCGCCGCCGGCTTGTCCTCGAACTCCTCGAACAGGTCCCGCCAGTCGGCTCCCAGCCGGTCCGCCAGTACCTGGTGCACCGTCTGGGCGGGCAGCGGCGGAGCCGCCTCCTGGAGCTTGGTCAGCGCCGCCCGGTACGGTCCGGCGACCTCCTCGGGCAGGGCCGACTCGAAGACCGAGAGCGCCTGCCCGAACTTCATGGCACCGCCCTTCAACTCCCCGAGCGTGCGGAACAGCTGCTCGGCGGTGCGCTGCTGCAGCTCGCGCGCCACGATCTCCGCCGACTTGCCCCCGATCCGCTTCCCCAGCCCCCAGGTGACCCGGCCCGCGAAGCCGAGCGGCAGCGCGGCCAGCTTGACGGTACGGGTGACCGCCTTCCGGGGAAGATCAGACATGCGCCCCTCCAGTTCCCAGACAGCTGTGCCGCAAGCGGCGTTTCAGGATGACCCCTCGGACAACCGCATCCTGTCATGGCACCCCCACGCCACCCCGGCCGAGGCGCCCACCCCTGATGTGGCGGGAATCCAGCCCTTGCCGGACAGCGTCGCCCCCCATGGGACAGCATGACCGGACAGCGGATCGAGTGGTCAGCGAGAAGGGGCTGCGGATTGCAGGGCGGGGGCCTTCGAGGCAGGAGCTGATCCGGCGACGGCGCTCCAGCACCTTCATCGGACGACACGACGAGGTCGCCGCCTTCCGGGACGCCCTCAGGCAGTCCCCGGACGAGGCGCCGCAGTTCCTCTTCCACGTGCGCGGCCCGGCCGCGTCGGCAAGTCCACCCTGGTGCGCCAGCTGGAGACCGTCGCCCGTGAGGGGCAGGCGGTCACCGCGTATGTCGACGAGTCGGTCGCGGACGTCGTCGAGACGATGGAGGTCATCAGCGCGCAGTTCGCCCAGCAAGGCGTGGCACTGAAGGGCTTCGACAAGCTGCTGGCCACCTATCGGCAGCGCCGCCACGAGGCGGACGCCGGGATGGCCACGGCCGCCGCCGCCGGGGCCGACGCGGCAGCCGGTGGCTCCCCGGCGCCGTCGCCGTCCAGCGTGATCGCCTCGCAGCTGGGCCTGGTCGGGCTGGGCATGCTTCCGGGAGTCGGTGCCTTCACGGGAGCGGTCGACCCGAACCAGGTCGCCGCGGGCGCGGACCGGGTCAAAGCCCTCCTCAGCACCCGCCTGCGCAGCCATGGCGATGTCGAGCTGGTGCTGTCCCTGCTGGACGCCTTGACCCCGGTGTTCCTTGAGGAGCTCGGGGAGGTGGCCCGCAAGCATCCGTGGATCGTCCTGTTCTTCGACACCTACGAGCGCACCGGACCGATGCTGGACACCTGGCTGCGCGACGTGCTGGGCAGCGACCGCTACGGAGAGCTGCCCGCGAACGTGCTGGTCACCCTGGCCGGTCAGTCGCGGCTGGCCGCCCGCTGCTGGGAGGACTGGCACGACCTGGTCACGGACTGGCCGCTGGAGGTGTTCACGGACGCCGAAGCGCGGCGCCTCCTCGCGGGCAAGGGAGTGACGGACGAGCGGGTCGTCGAAGTGGTGCTCCAATTGTCGGGGCGGCTTCCGGTTCTGGTCTCCACCCTCGCCGAGACCCAGCCGCGCAGCGTGGAGGAGATCGGGGACCCGAGCGGCACCGCCGTCGAGCGGTTCCTGAAGTGGGAGCCCGACCCGGCCCGTCGGGCCGCCGCCCTGGCCTGCGCGTTCCCCCAGGAACTGGACGAGGACGTGTTCCGGGCGGCTGTTGAGGAGGAAGCCGCCGAGTTGTTCGGCTGGCTGCGGTCGATGCCCTTCGTCACCGACCGGTCGGGGCACTGCCGCTACCACGAGGTGGTCCGCAGCGCGATGCTCCGGCTCCAGCGCAGGCAGTCTCCGGCCCGCTGGGAGCTGTTGCACACCCGGCTGGCCGATGCCTTCCGGCTGCGGCGTGAGCATCTGGAGGCGGCCGTCACCCCGGCCGACGGCTGGTGGTCGGACGAGACCTGGCGGGGACACCGTCTCCAGGAGACGTACCATCGGCTGTGCGCCGACCCACGCGCCGCCCTCCCGGCTGCGATGCGGGAGCTCGTCGACGCCTACGACCACGGCGTCACCACCCTCCGCCGCTGGGTCCAGGTCTTGATCCAGGCGGGCCGGGACACACAAGGCAGCGAACTCACGAACTGGGGTGAGCGCCTTCGGACGGCCCTGGAGCACCGCGACGCCGGCGTCGCCACCCTGACGCTCCTGTTGTCCCGGGGTGCACTCGACACCGCGGGCCAGGCCCTCGCTCTGACCCTGCGCGGCCGCGACCACCGCAACGCCGAGCGGTACCCGCACGCGCTGGCCGACTACACCCACGCCCTGACCCTGGATCCCGAAGCCGGGCGCGCGCACTTCGGTCGCGGCTGGACCCATATGCTCACGGACGATCTGGACGCGGCAACGGCCGACTTCTGCCGCGCCGTTGAACTCGACCCGGGGAACGGTCTGAACCTCTCCCACCGTGGAATCGCCCACTACCGTGCGGGTCGGTACGTGGAGGCCCTTGAGGACCTCGACCGTGCTCTGGAACTCGACGCAGCCAGCGAGTGGGCGCTCGCGGGCCGAGGCTTGGCCCTTCAAGAGATGGGCCGTCATGAGGAGGCGTTGACCGAGTTCACCAGAGCTGCGAACGCCGCACCGGACAGCGCGTGGCCGCTCCTCATCCGAGGTATCGCGTGCGTCGCCATGGAAAGGCACGAGGAGGGGGTGGCGGACTTCACCCGCGGACTCGAACTCGATCCGGACCACGGGCCCACCTTGGCCAGACGGGGCGGCACGTACCGGACCATCGGCCGGTACGAGGAGGCGGTGGCCGACCTCACGCGGGCAGCCGAGCTTGGTGATGTGGCTGAATGGGTCTTCTCCGACCGCGGGTTTGCCCTCGTGGCCCTGGGCCGGCTCGAGGAGGCCGTTCGCGATTTCACGCGAGCCCTCGCGCTCAGCCCGGACTACGCCTCGGCCCTCGGCGGCCGGGGCGGGACGTACGGACGACTGGGTCGGTACGAGGAGGCCCTGGCCGACCTCGACCGCGCTGTCGAACTTCGCCCGGAGTACGGCTGGGCCCTCGACAGGCGCGGCGAGCTGAACGAACTGCTGGGCAGATACGAAGAAGCGCTGGCCGACTACGACCGCTCCGTCCTTCTGTACCCCGACGATGCGTGGACACTCCGCAGCCGGGGACAAGTCCACTGGATGCTGGGCAGATACGAAGAGTCCCTGGCCGACTACGACCGCTCCGTCCTCCTGGACCCCGATGATGCGTGGACACTCCGCGGCCGGGGAAAGACCCACCAGAAGCTGGGCAGATACGAAGAGTCCCTGGCCGACTTCGGCCGCGCTGTCCACCTCTTGCCCGGCAACTGCGCCCCGCTCACCGCCCGCGGCGTCACCTACCGCGTCCTCGGCCGGTATGACGAGGCGCTCGCCGACCTGGTCGAGGCGGCCGACCTCGATTGCGGCAATGCCTGGACGCATTACGAGACGGCCGTCGTGCTGCACGCCCTGGGGCATCCGGACCGGGACCGGCACCTGGCCCGTGTGCTCGAGCTCACCCCCAACGGGGCACCCGCCGAGGGTGGTTCTGCCGCCGACCTCGGCAACCTCGTTCTCGCCCACTGCGTATGGCCTCGCTGGGAGCGAGCCGGACAGCACCTCGCCGAGTTCCTGGCCAAGGTCCCGCCCCCTGGGCAGATGCACGAGCTGCTCGTCGCCCTGCGCAGCTTGATCCCGGTGATTCCGTCGGCCGAGTCCCGGATCGAAGAGCTCTGCCGCGCTGTGGAGGGGCGCCTTGACGGGCCTTCGTAGGAGCTTCACGAGCTTCACGTCACCACCGCCTGTTCGGCCGGGATCCGGGCCGCCGCGCAGGGGCAGTCGGAGTGGGGGTGTACGGGTGTCTGCCGCCAGTGGAGGCCCGGGAGGGCGGCTTCCCAGCGGGTGGCCGTGGAAGCGGGGAGTTCCCCGTCGAGGAAGGACAGGGCGTGGGCGGCGGCCAGGCCCGCCACCGCCGTGGCCAGCCCAAGGTCGCAGGCCGCGGTGGTCCGGCGGCGGTGTGCCGAGCGCCATTGCACCAGCATTCGAGGCCAGGCCGGATCCGCCTCGACCCGGTCCCGTTCCATACAGCCCGCGCACGCCGTGGCCCCGGGCAGCACCAGTGGCCCCACCAGTCCCGTGGCTTCCAGGGCCCCGGCGTACAGATGAGGGGTGCCGGAGGCGATCCAGTCGGACGCGGTGCCCGGATCCGGGGCCCACGCCTGCAAGCCGTCCCGGGGCGCGACCACCACGAGGGAGACCCCCGGCTCGGGCCCCTCGTGCTCCGCGGGCCGCGGTGGGCTCCCCGGGGCGGAGGCGCGGACCAGCCGGGCCGCGGCCTCCGCCCGCAGCCGGCCCACGCTGTCGGGGCCGAGCCCGCCCGGCGCCACATCCGCCGGCTCCACCCTGCCGCCGTCGAGCACTTCGACCCGGCCCACGCCCGCAGCCGCCAGGACCCCGGCGATCACCCCGCCCACCCGGCCGCTCCCGCGCACCTGGACCCGTACGGCCCGCCGCGCCGCGACCCCGCGTAAGTCACCCCCCGGCTCGCGGCGCACCAGTGACAGCGAGCCCAGATCGGGCCCGAGTCGCTCCAGGGTCTCGGGCCGCTTGCGCACGGCCTGGGCCCGCGGACCGCCCGCCGTGGCATCGTCCAGCAGCCCGGCCTCCGCCAGCCGCCGCACCAGTGCGTCGGCCTGCCCCTGCGGCAGTCCCAGCGCCGCCGCCTCCGCGCGCAGCAGCTCCATCCCCCGCGTCCCGTCGATCCGGTCGATGAGCGACCCCGTCGCCGTGTCCACCGGACCGAGCACCACCGCATGCGCGGGCGTCACCCCGAACTGCACCGTCTGCAGATCCCGCCACGCCCTCGCCAGCGCCGGCTTCACCTTCGGATACACGGCTCTCCCCCTCCTGCGAACCCCGCCTCGTTCCCGCCCTTCGAAGAGTGCCCGACCGCCGCATTCCGTGCGTCCCTTTGTCCACAGGCGCGGGTTATCAGGCATATGAGATGAAGAAAAGGGGCGCTTCCTGTGCCGCCTTCGAACCGATCACGTCCGAACCGTGGAGCGTGAGGACTTCGGCCAGGCGAACGGGTACGGTCTTGGGCGTGTCCGCCGACCCACAGCAGCGCGCCGTCGAAGTCCGCCGGAGCGCGCGCCGCCGCAGGACCGTATCGGCCTACCGCGAGGGTGACCGTACGGTCGTCCTCATCCCTGCCCGGATGTCCGAGGCCGAGGAGCAGCGCTGGGTGGGGGTCATGCTCGACAAACTGGCCGCGCAGGAGAGCAAGCGCACCCTCGGGGACGCGGAACTCACCGAGCGCGCCGAGCGTTTGTCCGACCAGTACCTCGGCGCCCGCGCCCGTCCCCGCTCGGTCCGCTGGGTCACCAACCAGAACACCCGCTGGGGCTCCTGCACCCCCGCCGAAGGCAGCATCCGACTCTCCCACCGCCTCCAGGGGATGCCCGAGTACGTCGTCGACTACGTGCTGCTCCACGAGCTGGCCCACCTCCTCGTGCCCGGCCACGGCCCCCGTTTCTGGGAACTGCTCGAGGCCTACCCGCGCACCGAGCGGGCCCGCGGCTACCTGGAGGGCGTGGTCGCCGCCGAGCGCCTCCCCAAGGTCCCCGCGTCCCGCGAGGAATGACCCCGGGCACCCGCGCCGCGCACCCCGGGCGGCTGACGTCTCGATATGTACCGGGTCGGTACCGACTTGGCCGGATGTCGGCGGATGCGGCTAGCCTGAGCGGCACGCAAATCACTGTCGGGATGGGGGACGGTCGTTACGTATGGCCAGGGAATTCCAACGCGGTCACAAGGCCAAGATCAGCGATCTGACGGCAGGCACGGATCTGTACGTGGGCGTGCAGGTCGCCGGTCCGGGACTCGCCTTCGACATCAGCTGCTTCGGCCTTGACGCCAACGAGCAGCTCTCGGACGACCGGTACTTCGTCTTCTACAACCAGCCGAAGTCGCCGGAGGAGTCGATCCAGCAGCTCGGTGCCCAGGCCGGTGACACCGAGTCCTTCCGGGTGACGCTGGACCGCGTCCCGGCGGCCATCCACAAGCTGTCCTTCACCGCCACGATCGACGGCGCCGGACAGATGTCGCAGATCGGACCGGGCTACATCCGGATCGTGGCCGGCGGCGAGGAAGTCGTCCGGTACTCCTTCACGGGCGCGGAGTTCAGCACCGAGCGCGCGGTCATGCTCGGCGACTTCTACCTCAAGGACGTGTGGCGCTTCGCCGCCGTGGGCCAGGGCTTCGACGGCGGGCTCGCCGCGCTGCTCAAGAACTTCGGCGGCGAGGTCGCCGAGGAGGAAGAGCAGCAGGCACCGCAGCAGCAGGCCGCCCCGGCCCAGGCCGGCGCCGCGCCCGGATTCGCCCCGCCGCCGCAGGCAGCCGCCCCGGCGCCGTCCTTCGGCGCTCCGGTCCAGGCCCCGCAGGCCCCGCAGGCACCCCAGGCCCCCTACGTACCGCAGCCCGCGCCGGCCCCGGCCCCCGCCCCGCAGTACCAGCAGCCCGGGCCGCCCGCCCCGGTCCACTCGGCCCCGACCATGGTCGGCCCGATCACCACCCCGCCGGCCCCCAGCCCGTACGGGCAGCCGCCGCACGCCCCGCAGCCGCCCGGCCCGCCCTCGTACGGCCAGGTGCCGCAGCCCTCGTACGGCCAGATGCCCGGCCACGGCGGCCAGGTCCCGCCCCCCGCCCCGGCTCCCGCCCCCTACGGCCAGGTCCCCGGCCAGCAGCCGCCCCCGTACGGCCAGCAGGTCCCCGGCCAGCAGCCCGGCTACGGCCAGGGCGCCCCGCAGGCCGCCGGCGCCGGCCTCGCCGCCGCCCTCCAGCCGTACAAGGAAGTCCCCACCGGCACCCGCTGGACCTCGCAGAACCAGCAGCTCATGCGGGTCGACCTGGCGATGGGCGGCCAGCCCGTCCTCGCCCGCCAGGGCAGCATGGTCCTCTACCAGGGCAAGGTCGATTTCAGCTACAAGGGCGCCGGCTTCGCCGGCCGCATCGTGGGCAACGCCACCGGCCAGGAGATGCAGCTGATGCGCTGCAGCGGCCGCGGCCAGGTCTTCCTCGCCGAGAACGGCGCCCACCTGCACGCCATCGAGCTCCAGGGCGACGGGATCTGCGTCTCCGCCGAGAGCGTCCTCGCCTTCGACGAGTCCCTCCAGCACGAGGTCCGCCGCATCGAGGGCCACGGCATTCCCGGCGGCGCCCTCTTCACGATGTTGTTCCAGGGCTCCGGCACGGTGATCGTCAAGACGCACGGCACGCCCGTCGTCCTGCCCGTCACCCCGACCACCTTCGCCGACAGCAACGCCATCGTCGCGTGGTCGGCGGCCTCCCAGGTGATCGTCTCCAGCCAGGTCCGGCTGCGGCGCAACGCCTACCCCGGCCACAGCGGGGAGACCGTGAACCTCCAGTTCCGCGGCGCTCCCGGCAACTTCATCGTCGTCCAGCCGTACGAGGTCTGAGGGAGCCCCACATGAATGCCATGAACGCAATGAACCAGCAGCTCGCGGGTTACGCCCCCACCCCCGTCACGGCCCGCATGGAGAACCACGGCAAGGCCATGCTCAAGGTCGCCATGCAGAGCGGCCAGGACCTCTTCGCGCGCACCGGATCGATGGTCGCGTACGAGGGCTTCGTCCAGTACGAGCCCAACCCGCCGGCCCTGCGCCAGATGGCCTCCCAGTGGCTCACCGGCGAGGGCGCCCCGCTGATGAAGTGCACCGGCGACGGCCTGCTCTACCTCGCCGACTACGGCGCCGACGTCGTCGTGATCAACCTCAACAACGACGCGCTCTCGGTCAACGGCACCAACCTGCTCGCCTTCGACGCCCACCTCCAGTGGGGAGTCGAACGGGTCAAGGGCATGGCCAAGTTCGCCGGCCAGGGCCTGTTCAACGTACAGATCTCGGGCACCGGCTGGGTCGCCATCACCTCCCGCGGCACCCCGATCGTGGTCGACTGCGGCCGGGGCGACGACGAGACGTACGTCGACCCGGACGCGCTCGTCGCCTGGTCCCCGAACCTCAAGGTGAAGGGCAAGCGCAGCTTCAAGGCCTCGTCGATGATCGGCCGGGGCAGCGGGGAGGCCTACCAGATGGCCTTCTCCGGCCAGGGAATCGTCGTCGTACAGCCCAGCGAGGACAGCACCGACCGGCTCCGGACCCGGGGCTGAGGGGGAGCGGACACATCATGCAGAGCTCACTTTTCGGCCACGCCGAGCAGCAGTCCCAGGAGCGGTACGCCGTCCAGAACCCGCAGCTGCTGCGGGTCACCCTGGCCGGCTCCGACGACGTCCTCGCCCGCAAGGGCGCCATGGTCGCCTACCAGGGGATCATCGACTTCGACGGCGAGTACCAGAGCACCACGCAGCGCACCGCCCGCGCCCGCACCGGCGAGGGCCTCGACCTGATGCGCTGCTCCGGGCAGGGCACGGTCTACCTGGCCAACCTCGCCCAGTACGTGCACGTCGTGGACGTGGACCAGGACGGTCTCACCGTCGACAGCAGCTACGTGCTGGCCCTGGATTCCACCCTGCACACCGAGGCCATCGCGGTGGACAGCCAGTACGGGATCTCCGGCTCCGGCAAGTACCAGCTCAACATCACCGGCCGCGGCAAGGTCGCGCTGATGACCTCCGGGCAGCCGCTGATGATGCAGGTCACCCCCGACAAGTACGTCAACGCCGACGCGGACGCGATCGTCGCCTGGTCCACCTCGCTGCGCGTGCAGATGCAGGCCCAGACGCATTCCACCGGCGTCTGGCGGCGGCGCGGCAACACCGGCGAGGGCTGGGAGCTCAGCTTCCTGGGCACCGGCTTCGCACTGGTGCAGCCGAGCGAGGTGCTGCCGCCGCAGAACGCCCAGCTCGGGCAGGGCCTGGCCGCGCAGTACGGGATGGGCCAGCACGGCGTCCAGTCCCAGAACCAGAACAACGCCTGGAACTAGCGCGCCGACGGTACGGGGAAGGGGCGGCTCCGCGGGATGCGGGGCCGCCCCTTCCGGGCTGTTCGAGGGGCGTCAGAGCCGCGCCCGGGTCGCCTCCATCAGCCGTACGACCGAGGTGTCGGCCGCCGCCGCCACCTCCTCGTACGGGAACCAGCGCAGGTCCAGCGACTCCTCGCTGATCTCCGCCACCGCGTCGGCCGGAGCCAGCGCCGCGTACTGGACGTCCAGGTGCCAGTTGCACGGCGCCGGGATCGGGTGCCGGTCCAGCCGTACGGGGCCGCCCGGAAGCAGGGTCAGCCCGGAGGCGATCCCCGACTCCTCGACGGCCTCGCGCAGCGCGGCTCCGGCGAGGGTGGTGTCCTCGGGCTCGCAGTGCCCGCCCATCTGCAGCCAGATGCCGAGCTTCTTGTGCAGGGTCAGCAGGACCCGCCCGCCCGCCGGGTCGATGACCAGCGCGCTGCCGGTGATGTGCCCGGACTGGCAGGGCTTGTACATCCCGTCCGGGTGGGCGGCCAGGTGCTCCAGATAGAGATCGCGCAGCTCGGGCTGGCCCTCGTACTCCTTCAGGACCAGCACCGCGTCGTCGTACAGGCTCACTTCTTCGTTCCACCCTCACCGTCGGAACCGTCGGAACCGTCGGAACCGTCGGAACCGTCGGAACCGTCGGAACCGTCGGAACCGTCGGAACCGTCGGAACCGTCGGAACCGTCGGAACCGGCCTCGCCCTCAGACCCCTGCTCGCCCCGCTCGCGCTTCTGCGCCGCCTCGCCGAGCATCTTGTCGATCTCGGAGAAGTCCAGCTGCTCGCGGTGCACGAACCCGTCCGGGTCGTCCAGGTCCGAGGCCGTCGGCAGCATGTCCGGGTGCTCCCACAGCCCGTCCCGGCCGTCCACGCCGCGCGCGTCGGTCAGCGAGGCCCACAGCCGCGAGGCGTCGCGCAGCCGGCGCGGGCGCAGCTCCAGCCCGACCAGCGTGGCGAAGGTCTGCTCCGCCGGGCCGCCCGAGGCGCGGCGCCGGCGCATGGTCTCGCGCATGGCGTCCGCCGAGGTCAGACGGGGCTTGGCCGCCTCGTGCACGACCGCGTCCACCCAGCCCTCGACCAGCGCGAGCGCCGTCTCCAGGCGGGCCAGCGCGGCCTTCTGCTCGGGGGTGTCCTGGGGCTGGAACATGCCGCCCTGGAGCGCCTCCTGCAGCTGCTCCGGGTTCGACGGGTCGAGCTGGCCGACCACGTCCTCCAGCTTCGAAGTGTCGACCTTGATGCCGCGCGCGTATCCCTCCACCGCGCCGAACAGGTGCGAGCGCAGCCACGGCACGTGCGCGAAGAGCCGGGCGTGGGCCGCCTCGCGCAGCGCCAGGTACAGCCGCACCTCCTCGGCGGGGACGCCCAGGTCCTTGCCGAAGCCCTCGATGTTCAGCGGCAGCAGGGCGGCCTTGCCGGCCGGGCCCAGGGGCAGTCCGATGTCGGTCGAGCCGACGACCTCGCCCGCGAGGGTGCCCACGGCCTGGCCGATCTGCTGGCCGAACATGGCCCCGCCCATGGAGCGCATCATGCCGAGCAGCGGGCCCGCCATGGCCTGCATCTCCTCGGGCAGCACGCCGCCCATGGCCGCGCCGACGCGCTCGGCGACCGGGTCGACGAGCTCCTTCCACACCGGGAGGGTCGCCTCGACCCACTCGGCGCGGCTCCACGCCACGGCCGTGATCGCGCCCGAGGGCAGCGAGGTCACGCCGTCCAGCCAGTGGTCGGCGAGGCGCACGGCCTCCTCGACGGCGGACTTCTCGGCGCTGCCGACGCTGGCGTCCTTCACCCCGTCCGCCGTGCCCTGGGCGACGGTCTGGCGGGCGATGTCCTTGGCCATGTCCCAGTTCACGGGACCGCCCTCGTAGCTGAGCATCTGGCCGAGCTGCTGGAAGGCCGCGCCCAGGTCGTTCGGGTTCATCGAGCCGAACATCGCCGCGAACGGATTGTCCGCGCCGCCGGCGCCGCCCGGCAGGCCCATGCCCGGGAACCCGAACGGATTCGGGCCGCCCTGGCCGCCCTGATTGCCCTTCTTCTTGCCTTCGTCGCCGTTCTCCGGCTCCTCCGGCGGAAGGCCGAATCCGAATGGGGTGTCGCTCACGGGTTTCCTCGGCTCGTAGGGCCGTCGGCGGGGGCCGACGGGAAATGGTCCGACAACACCACCCAGCGTAGACACCAGACCCGCTTCCGGGCTCGGTGCTCCGCTGACTCCTGGGCTGCGGCAGGATGGACATCACCTGGTAGGTACGCGTCACGGCGCGTCCCCACTGAAGACAACCGCTGGAGACGCCTGGTGAGTTCCCCAGATCCACAGGTTCACGCGCCGCACGACGCCGAAAACCGCCCTGAGCACGGTGAGAGCGCCGAAGGCGTTCGCCGGCCGCGAAACCAGGCGGCACGGGGCCCCGTGATCGCCGTGACCGGCGCCGCCTCCGGGGTCGGAGCGGCCCTGGTGGCCCGCCTGGCCGCATCCGACGAGGTCAAGCAGGTCGTGGCGATCGACGAACGGCGCGGCGAGTGTGCCGCCGCGCAGTGGCACGTCCTGGACGTGCGCGATCCCGCGATCGCCGAGAGACTGCGCGGCGCCGACGTGGTCGTCCACCTGGCGCTGGACCTCGACCTGGAGACGGACCCGGCGGCCCGCACCGCGTACAACGTACGCGGGACCCAGACCGTGCTGACGGCGGCCGCGGCGGCCGGGGTGCACCGGGTCGTGCTGTGCACCTCCGCGATGGTCTACGGGGCGCTGCCGGACAACGACATCCCGCTGTCGGAGGACTCCGAGCTGCGGGCCACGGCCGAGGCGACGGGCGTCGGCGACCTGCTGGAGATCGAGCGGCTGGGCCGGCGGGCGCCGCGGGCGCACCCCGGTCTGAACGTGACGGTGGTCCGCCCGGCGGTCCTGGTCGGCGGTACGGACACGGCGCTGACCCGCTACTTCGAGTCCCCCAGGCTGCTGGTGGTGGCCGGATCCCGGCCGACCTGGCAGTTCTGCCACGTGGAGGACCTGGTCAGCGCGCTGGAGTACGCCGCGCTGGAGAAGGCCGAGGGCGAGCTGGCGGTGGGCTGCGAGGGCTGGCTGGAGCAGGAGGAGGTCGAGGAGCTGAGCGGCATCCGCCGCATGGAGCTCCCGTCGGCGGTCGCACTGGGCGCGGCGGCACGGCTGCACCGGATCGGCCTGACGCCGTCCCCGGCGGGCGACCTCGCGTACACCATGCATCCGTGGGTGGTCAGCGTCAGCGGGCTGCACGCGGCGGGCTGGCGGCCGCGCTGGACCAACGAGGAGGTGCTGGCCGAGCTCCTGCAGGAGGTCGCGGGCCGGCACACCGTCGCGGGGCGCCGGCTGGGCCGCAAGGACGCCACCGCGGCGGGCGCCGCGGGCGCGACGGTCGCCCTCCTCGGCGCCGCGGCG
>NZ_JAINUL010000001.1:3374269-3454448 GCF_020639365.1 Streptomyces flavotricini | reverse complement strand
TGGTCCGCGCCGCCCGCCGCCGCCGCGGCCTCTGACCCGGCCGCCCGGCCCGGTGGGCCCGGATCAGGGCTTCGGCCCGGCCCCGGCCGCCCGCCGGGGCGGCCGGGGGCCCCGGTCCTGTAGGAGGCTCCATACGCGTGGGTCGTACAGCCGGTCGAATCGGCTATACCGCGATGTGAGACCGGTGGTGCACGATGGCTGCATGGCACCGCACTTCGACCACCCCGGCGAGCAGGCCGCTCCGGACCCGATCCGGCTGCTCGAGATCCGCGAGACCCCGCTCTCGATAGACGAGGTCTTCAAGGCCGTCGGCGACGACGCGACGGGCGGCACCACGCTCTTCGTCGGCACGGTGCGCAACCACGACAGCGGGGCCGACGTCGACGCGCTCGGCTACTCCTGCCACCCGACGGCCGAGGCCGAGATGCGCCGCGTCGCCGAGCGCGTGATCGCCAAGTACCCGGTCCGCGCCCTGGCCGCCGTCCACCGCATCGGCGACCTGTCCGTCGGCGACCTCGCCGTGGTGGTGGCCGTGTCCTGCCCGCACCGCGGCGAGGCCTTCGAGGCCTGCCGGATGCTGATCGACGACCTGAAGCACGAGGTCCCGATCTGGAAGCACCAGACGTTCTCCGACGGCACGGAGGAGTGGGTCGGCGCCTGCTGAGGGCCCCGGGAGGAGCGGGCCGGCGCCTGCCGGGCCGCTCCGGCACCCCCGCGCGCGGGGCGGGTGGGGCGAACGGGTACTGTCCCACCCGTTCGGCCGCGCAACACGCCCTCGATTTGCGTAACCCCCCTCCGGGCACGAGCGTTGAAGCCACCAACGACACGTACTTTCGGGGCAGGGAGGCACGTCCATGGCGTCATTGGCGTGGTTGTTGATTCCGCTGTTCGCCGCCATCGGAGCGGCGATATGGGGCAGCTGGGCGGCTCGCGACCGCACGCAAGGTGACATATCAGAACTCGCGGGATACGCGAGGTTCCGTGAAGCCATGGACAAGGCCGATCAGGCCAGGGTGAAGGAAGCGGCCCATTCCGGTTCCGACGCGGTGTGACGCGTCCCGGGCGAGGCCCCCAGGCCCTGTGAGAATCCGCTGAGAGTTTCCGCGTACGGCCCCCGTACGGACCGGCCCCGGCGGCTGCTCGTCCGGGCCGTCACGTACTGTCGATCCATGCCACGCCGCACTGCGACGATGCTCGCCTCCACCCTCCTGCTGTTCGCGCTGCTCTGCGCAGGGGTGTTCATCAAGGTCCCGTACTCGGAAATGAGCCCGGGCCCGACCGTGAACACGCTCGGGGACTCGCGCGGCGAGCCCGTCATCAGCATCGCGGACCACAAGACGTACCCGACCAGCGGGCACCTCAACATGACGACCGTCCGCGTCACCGGCGCCGACTACGACATGAACCTGCTGGAAGCCGTCTACGGCTGGCTGTCCGACGACAACATCGTCGTCCCGCACGAGAACCTCTACCCGGGCGGCAAGACGGAGGAGCAGTCCACCCAGGAGAACGCGGAGGAGTTCAGCCAGTCGCAGGAGAGCGCCAAGGTGGCCGCCCTCAAGCAGCTGGGCACGCCGGGCGTCACCACCCGCGTCGTGGTCTCCACCGTCGTCAAGGGCAGCCCCGCCGAGGGCAAGCTGCACGCCGGTGACGTGATCCGGGCGGTCGACGGCAGCCCGGTGGGCGCCCCCGAGGACGTGGCCAAGTTCGTCACCAAGCGCAAGGCCGGCGAGCAGGTGGAGTTCACCATCGTGCCGGCCGCCGAGGCGGCCGAGGCCGAGAAGGCGCGCCGCGAGCCCACCGGCTCGTCCAAGGTCGTGATCACCACTGCCAAGGCGGAGGGCGACGGGCACGCCATCGTCGGCATCCGGGCGGGCACCGACCACACCTTCCCGTTCAACATCGACATCAAGCTGGCCGACGTCGGCGGCCCGAGCGCGGGCCTGATGTTCGCCCTCGGCATCGTCGACAAGCTCACCCCTGGCGACCTGACCGGCGGCAAGTTCGTCGCGGGCACCGGCACCATCGACGACGCGGGCAAGGTCGGCCCCATCGGCGGCATCCAGATGAAGACGATCGGCGCCCGCCAGGCCGGCGCCCAGTACTTCCTGACGCCCGCCGAGAACTGCGGCTCCGCCTCCGAGCACGTCCCCGACGGCCTGACCCTGGTGAAGGTCGACACCATCGACGACGCAACGAAGGCGTTGGAGAAGATCGGCAAGGGGGACACGGCCGGGCTGCCGCAGTGCGGCAAGCCCTGACCGATCCGCCGACCGGTCCGAAACCCGGGCTCAGTCCAGGAACGTCGCGGCCAGCGCCTCGGCCAGGCCCGGGACCAGGCTCGCGCCGGTCAGCACCTCGGTCGACGAGTCCTTCTCGCGCAGCCGTACCGCCGACTCCCGCGACCCGTCGCGCAGCACGCCCACGGTGAGCCGCACCTCCTGCCGGTCCGGGTGCGCGGCGACCCACTTGGCCAGCTGCTTGTCGCTGAGCCCCTCCGGTACGGAGGCCTCCGCGGACGGCGGCAGCATCAGCCGCTCCACCGTCAGCGCGCAGCCCACGATCGACGGGGGCCAGGCGATGGTTCCCAGGAACTTGTCCAGCGGCGTGCCCTTCGGCACCTCGTCCTGCTCGATCGGGGTGAGCTGGCTCTTGCCCGCGTCGTCCTGGTCGAGGCCGAGCTGGCCCGCGAGCCGCGGCTCCGACTTGCGCAGCTTGGCGGTGTCGACGAGCGCGAACAGCCGGGCGGGCTTGTCCCAGCCGAGGGAGGAGGCGTACTCGTCGATCTCGAGGACGGCACGCGTCAGGGGGGTGGCGGCCATCGGCGTGCCGCCCTGGGAAGGCGAAAGGTTGGACATGGACCACATCCTGCCTCCTTTCCGCCCGATAGCGGGAACTGACTAAAGCCTCAGTAAGTTGCATGAGTGGGCCCTACCATCGGGGGCCCAGCTTTTGAAATGTCCCGCAACGAGACTCAGCGACTTTCGAGGTGCGCACCTTGGCTTTCCAGATGCCGGACCGCGGCGGAGGCCCCTCCGGGCCACGGATGAGAGTCGGCCGCCCCTCCCGGCGCGCCCGGACTCTTCTGATGACCTTGGGCGTGCTGGCCGTGCTGGCCATGGCGTTCATCATGTTCGCGGGCTTCTGGACGGACTGGCTCTGGTTCCGCTCCGTGAAGTACTCGACCGTCTTCACCACCACCCTGTGGACCAAGATCGGCCTCTTCGCCGTCTTCGGCCTGCTGATGGCCGGTGCCGTCGGGTTCAACATCTGGCTGGCGTACCGGCTGCGGCCGCCGCTGTCCGCGATGTCGATGGAGCAGCAGAGCCTCGACCGCTACCGGATGAGCGTCGCCCCGTACAAGAAGTGGCTGCTCCTCGGAATCGCGGCGCTCGTCGGCATGATCGCGGGCGCCTCGGCGGCGGGCCAGTGGAAGACCTGGCTGATGTACGTGAACGGGGTGCCCTTCGGGCAGAAGGACCCCCAGTTCCACCTTGACGTGTCGTTCTACACCTTCGACCTGCCCTGGTACCGCTTCCTGCTCGGCTTCGGCTTCGCCGCGGTCGTGCTGTCGGTGATCGCCGCGGTCGTCGTCCACTACCTCTACGGCGGACTGCGCGTGACGAGCCCGGGCGCCCGGGCCACCGCCGCCGCGACCGGGCACCTGTCGGTGCTGCTCGGCCTCTTCGTGACGCTGAAGGCGATCGCGTACTGGCTCGACCGCTACGGCCTCGCCGTGAAGTCCAGCGACTTCAAGGCCGCGGACAACTGGACCGGCCTGCGCTACGTCGACGCGAACGCGTACCTGCCGGCGAAGACGATCCTCGTCGCCATCGCCGCCATCTGCGCCGCGCTGTTCTTCGCGACGCTGTGGCGCCGCACCTGGCAGCTGCCGGTCATCGGCTTCGGCCTGATGGTGCTCTCGGCGATCCTGATCGGCGGGCTGTACCCGGCGATCGTGCAGAAGTTCCAGGTCCAGCCGAACGAGCAGGCCAAGGAATCGCCGTACGTCGAGAAGAACATCAAGGCCACGCGCGACGCCTACGGGATCGACCAGGCGGACGTCAAGGACTACCCGGGCGTCCCGCAGACCGAGGACAAGACCAAGCTGCGCGAGGCGGCGAACACCACCGCCAGCGTCCGGCTCCTCGACCCGAACATCGTCTCCCCGGCCTTCCAGCAGCTCCAGCAGGTCAAGGGCTACTACGCCTTCCCGTCCACGCTCGCCGTGGACCGGTACAGCGGCCAGGACACGGTCATCGGGCTGCGCGAGCTGAACATCGGCGGCATCCCGAAGAACAACTGGATCAACGACCACTTCAAGTACACGCACGGCTACGGCGTGGTCGCCGCCAAGGGCACCACCGTCAAGGACGGCGCCCCCGACTTCACGCAGTCCGACCTGCCCTCCAAGGGCATGTTCGGCACGGACTTCGAGCAGCGCATCTACTACGGCGAGCAGACGAAGCAGTACTCGATCGTCGGCGGGCCGCAGAAGGAGCTCGACTACTCGGACGACAAGGGCGAGAAGGAGACGAGCTACAAGGGCGACTCCGGCGTCAACCTCGACAACCCGGTCAACCGGGCGGCGTACGCGCTCGCGTTCAGCGAGCCGCAGATCCTGTACTCCGGCGCCATCGGCGACGGCTCGCGGATCCTCTACCACCGCACGCCCAAGGAGCGAGTCGAGGCCGTCGCCCCCTGGCTGACCATCGACGGCGCCCCGTACCCGGCGGTCGTCGACGGCCGGATCAAGTGGATCGTCGACGCGTACACGACGACCAACGGCTACCCGTACGCCTCGCGCACCACGCTGGGCCAGAGCACCGCCGACTCCCTCACCAACAGCCAGCGTGCCGTGGTGGCGCAGGAGAACCAGGTCAACTACATCCGCAACTCGGTCAAGGCCACCGTCGACGCGTACGACGGAACGGTCAACCTGTACCAGTGGGACACCGAGGACCCCGTCCTCAAGACCTGGATGAAGGCGTTCCCGGGAACGGTCAAGCCCAAGAGCGACATCTCCAAGCCGCTCATGGACCACCTGCGCTACCCGCAGGACCTCTTCAAGGTCCAGCGCGAGCTGCTCACCCGGTACCACGTGACCGACCCGCAGACGTTCCTCAGCGGCAGTGAGGCCTGGGCCGTCCCGGACGACCCGACGACCAAGGCCGGGACGGCGGTCCCGCCGTACTACCTGTCGATGAAGATGCCGGGCCAGAAGGAGAAGGACCAGGTCTTCTCGCTCACGACGACGTTCACGCCGAACGAGCGCGACAACCTGAGCGCCTTCATGGCGGTCAACGCCGATCCGGGCACCCCGGACTACGGCAAGATCAGAATCCTGAAGCTGCCGACCAGCAAGCCGGTCGACGGCCCCAAGCAGGTCCAGAGCAAGTTCCAGTCGGAGCCGAAGATCGCCGAGTCGATCCGGCTGCTGCGCGGCGGCGACTCCGAGGTGGAGTACGGCAACCTGCTCGCGGTGCCGCTCGACGGCGGAATGCTGTACGTGGAGCCGGTGTACGTGCGCAGTTCGGGGCTGAAGTACCCGCTGCTGCGCAAGGTGCTGGTGACGTACGGGAACCAGACGGCGTTCGAGGACAGCCTGGAGAAGGCGTTGAACGTGGTCTTCGGGGCGGAGGCGCCGACGGTGCCGACGACTCCGGTGACCCCGCCGGGCGAGGGCACCACCACGCCCCCGACCGCCACGGACCCGACGGTCAAGACGGCACTCGACGACGCGAAGAAGGCGATCGAGGCGGCGGAGAAGGCCCGCCAGGCCGGCGACTGGGCGGCCTTCGGCAAGGCGCAGGACGACATCAAGGCGGCGCTGCAGCGGGCGATCGACGCGGAGGCGAAGCTGACGACCCCGAAGCCCGGCACGTAGCCGGCGGGGGTGCTGTTTCGGTAATGGCTCGGTCCCGCGTCGTGATACTGTGGTTTCACCGACGCGGGGTGGAGCAGCTCGGTAGCTCGCTGGGCTCATAACCCAGAGGTCGCAGGTTCAAATCCTGTCCCCGCTACTGAAGATGAAGGCCCGGATCCATGGGATCCGGGCCTTCGTCATGTCCTGGTTCATCAAGTCGTTCGTCATGTCCAGGGGGACACGCGGGGGTCATGAGATAGCTGAGACGGGTGAGTTGGGGTGGGAGCGTGTTTGACTTATCTCTCTGTGGGCATGTCGACAAAACGCTGTAGTGACCTCACAGGCTGCGACATACCAGGTGTACGCGGGTAGCAGGTGATGCGACGATGGGATATATGGGGGACAGGTCAACTCTGCTGGAGACAGGGCGGTTTGTGAGGGCGGAAGTCGAATCGGGCGCAGAGGCCAACGAGGAGGCTCCGGTCGTTAACGCGCAGACCGCACTGACCGATGCGGATTTCGCGGAGGAAATGTTCGCCGAGACGGACCCGGCGAGCGACACCGAGCTGGAAGCACGGCACCGGGTCGCGGCCGACCGGGGGGACCCGGGCGCGATGAGCGTGCTCGGGGCGCTGCTGCTGCGCCGCGGCGACCTGGCCGGGGCCGAGCCGTACCTGCGCGGCGCCACCGCGGAAGGGGACCGCGCGGCCGCGAACAACCTCGGCGTGCTGCTGCTCCAGCGCGGCTACCCCGAGGAGGCCGCCGGCTGGTGGCGGGTCGCCGCCGTGGCCGGATCCGCCCCGGCCGCACACGCCCTGGGCCGCCACTTCCGCGAGCGCGGGGACGAGCCCGCCGCCGAGTACTGGCTCCGCCAGGCGGCGGAGTCCGGCCACGCCCTGGGCGCGTACGGGCTCGCCGACCTGCTGGAGCACCGCGGTGACAAGGGTGTCGAGCGCTGGCTGCGCCAGGCCGCCGAGCAGGGGCACCGCGAGGCCGCCTACCGGCTGGCCCGGCACCTGCGCAAGGGCGACCCCGCCGAGGCCGAGCAGTGGTACCGGCAGGCCGCCGCGCGCGGCCACCGCAGGGCGGCACTGCACCTGGGCGCCCTCCTGGAGGCGCGCGGGGAGCTCAAGGAGGCCGGGCGCTGGTACCTGACCTCCGCCAAGCAGGGCGAGGCGCGGGCCGCGTGCGCGCTCGGCTTCCTGCTGCGCGACGCCGGCGACGAGGAGAGCGCCGTCGCGTGGTGGAACCGGGCCGCGCAGGACGGGGACGGCAACGCCGCCAACGCGCTGGGCGCCCTGCACGCCGCGCGGGGAGAGACCCAGACCGCGGAGAAGTGGTACCGCACCGCCATGGACGCGGGCGACCAGAACGGGGCGTACAACCTTGCTTTGCTGTGCGCCGCACAGGAGCGGACCGCGCAGGCCGAGCAGTGGTACCGGCGGGCGGCCTACGCCGGCCACCGGGAGGCCGCCAACGCCCTCGCGATCATGCTGCTGCAGGTCGGCGACGCCGCCGGCGCCGAGCCGTGGTTCTCGAAGGCGGCCGAGGCGGGCAGCGTGGACGCCGCGTTCAACCTCGGGATCCTGTTCGCGAGCCGGGACGAGGACCGGACGGCGCTGAAGTGGTACGAGCGGGCCGCGTCGGCGGGCCACACCGACGCCGCGCTCCAGGTCGGCATCGCGCTGGTCCGCGACGGCGAGGACCGGGCGGCCGAGCGGCACCTGCGCTGCGCCGCGGGCGGCGGCAGCGCGGAGGCGGCGTTCCGGCTGGCCTCGCTGCTGGAATCGCTGGCTCCGCCGCCGGAGCCGGTGGCGCTGGGCGAGCCGGTCGGCGGTGCCCCGAAGTCCGAGAGCGAGGAGTGGTACGAGCGGGCCGCGGAGCTGGGGCACCGGCGCGCGCAGGTGCGGGTCGGGATGCTGGCGGCGGCGCGGGGCGACCTCGCCGTCGCCGCACGGTGGTACCGGGAGGCGGCCGAGGCCGGCTCCCGCAACGGGGCGTTCAACCTCGGGCTGCTGCTGGCGCGCGAGGGGAACGAGCCGGAGGCCGCGCTGTGGTGGACCCGGGCCGCGGTCGCGGGCCACGGCCGGGCGGCGCTGCGGCTGGGGCTGCTCGCGGCGCGGCACGGGGACCTGGCCGAGGCGCAGAAGTGGTGCGTCCGGGCCATGGAGCTGGGCCCGGCGGAGGTTTCCGAGCGGGCGGCCCGGCTCCGCGAGGCCCTGGCGGAAGAGCTTTCCGCTTAACGTTCGGGCTCCGCCGAGCCGGAACGTTAAGCGATTTGCATCTGTGGGGTGGCCTCACGTAAAGTCGTGTTTACCGACGCGGGGTGGAGCAGCTCGGTAGCTCGCTGGGCTCATAACCCAGAGGTCGCAGGTTCAAATCCTGTCCCCGCTACTGAAGACTGAAGGCCCGGATCCTCTGGATCCGGGCCTTCAGTCGTTTCGGGTCGTGAACGGCGTGGACGAAGGGCCCGGGAGCATCGCTCCCGGGCCCTTCGTCGTCCGTCGTCACGCCCCGGCGCAGGCCGGGCACAAGCCGCGGTACGTCACCTCGACCGCCGACACCACGAACCCGAAGCGCTCCGCGTCCGGCAGGTCGGCCATCGGGTTGCCCGCCGGATGCACGTCGCGGATCGCGCCGCACTGCGCGCACACCAGGTGCTGGTGGGGCTTGTGGGCGTTCGGGTCGTAGCGCTTGGCCCGGCGGTCCGTGGAGACCTCCAGGACCTCGCCGAGGGACACCAGCTCGCCCAGCGTGTTGTAGACGGTGGCGCGCGAGATCTCCGGCAGCTTGTCCACCGCGCGTGCGTGCACCTCGTCGGCCGTCAGGTGAACGTGGTCACCGTCGAGCACCTCGGCCACGACGCGCCGCTGTGCGGTCATGCGCCATCCGCGTCCGCGAAGTCGTTCCAGCAGGTCACTCATGGACACCAGCCTAACAGCGAGGGATTCGGTGTAACTCCCGAACCTGTGCGGACTTGGAACCTTACTTGACCTAGACAAAGTCCATTGTAGGATCGAATCGACAGGGCCAAGGACAGGCACATGGCAGGAATGACGCAGGAGGCGCACGTGACGCAGGGACCGCTCACCACGGAGGCCGGGGCTCCGGTCGCCGACAACCAGAACAGCGAGACGGCCGGCGTCGGTGGCCCCGTCCTGGTCCAGGACCAGCTGCTCCTCGAGAAGCTGGCCCACTTCAACCGCGAGCGCATCCCGGAGCGCGTGGTGCACGCCCGCGGCGCCGGCGCGTACGGCACCTTCACGCTCACCCGTGACGTCTCGCAGTGGACCCGGGCGAAGTTCCTGTCCGAGGTCGGCAAGGAGACCGAGACGTTCCTGCGCTTCTCCACCGTCGCGGGCAACCTCGGCGCGGCCGACGCGGTGCGCGACCCCCGCGGCTGGGCCCTGAAGTTCTACACCGAAGAGGGCAACTACGACCTCGTCGGCAACAACACCCCGGTGTTCTTCATCAAGGACGCCATCAAGTTCCCGGACTTCATCCACACCCAGAAGCGCGACCCGTACAGCGGCTCGCAGGAGGCGGACAACGTCTGGGACTTCTGGGGTCTGTCGCCCGAGTCCACCCACCAGGTGACCTGGCTCTTCGGCGACCGCGGCATACCGGCGTCCTACCGCCACATGAACGGCTACGGCTCGCACACGTTCCAGTGGAACAACGAGGCCGGCGAGGTCTTCTGGGTCAAGTACCACTTCAAGACCGACCAGGGCATCAAGAACCTCACCCAGGCCGAGGCCAACGCCCTCGCCGGCGAGGACCCCGACTCGCACCAGCGCGACCTGCGCGAGTCCATCGAGCGCGGCGAGTTCCCGACCTGGACCGTTCAGGTCCAGATCATGCCGGCGGCCGACGCGGCGGAGTACCGCTTCAACCCGTTCGACCTCACCAAGGTGTGGCCGCACGAGGACTACCCGCCGATCGAGATCGGCAAGCTGGAGCTCAACCGCAACCCGGAGAACGTCTTCGCCGAGGTCGAGCAGTCGATCTTCTCCCCGGCGCACTTCGTCCCCGGCATCGGTCCTTCCCCCGACAAGATGCTCCAGGGCCGCCTCTTCGCGTACGGCGACGCCCACCGCTACCGCGTCGGCATCAACGCCGACCACCTGCCGGTGAACCGCCCGCACGCCACCGAGGCGCGCACCAACTCGCGTGACGGCTTCCTGTACGACGGCCGCCACAAGGGCGCGAAGAACTACGAGCCGAACAGCTTCGGCGGCCCGGCCCAGACCGACCGCCCGCTGTGGCAGCCCGTCCCGGTCACCGGCGGCACGGGCAACCACGCCGCCCCGGTCCACTCCGAGGACGACGACTTCGTCCAGGCGGGCGACCTCTACCGCCTGATGTCCGAGGACGAGCAGGCCCGTCTGATCGAGAACCTGTCCGGCTTCATCGCCAAGGTCTCCCGTGACGACATCGCCGAGCGTGCGATCAACAACTTCCGCCAGGCGGACGCCGACTTCGGCAAGCGGCTCGAGGCCGCGGTCCAGGCCCTTCGCGGCTGACGGGACCCGCTCGCCGAGAGTTGAAGGGCCGGACCCCGACGGGGTCCGGCCCTCCGGCTTTACGCCGGTACGGTGCTGCGCCGGGCCGGTACCCAGCAGCGGATCACGTCGCGCACGGACACGATGCCGACGGGGCCGCCGTGCTCCAGCACGATCAGATGGCGGAAGCCGCCGCGGACCATCGCCTCGGCGGCCTCCTGGACGGTGGCCTGCGGGGTGCAGAACACCACGTTGTTGGTGGTGTGCGCGCCCACGTTCTCCCGGTCGGGATCGTGGCCCGCGCCGATGGAGTTGAGGATGTCGCGCTCGGTCAGGATGCCGATGCCGCTGTGGTCGGGATCGAGGACGACTGCCGCGCCGACCCGACGGCCGGACATCAGACAGGCCGCCTGCCTGAGGGTGTGGGCGGGTCCGAGGGTGAGGATCACGGTGCTCATGGCGTCGCGGACGAGCATGAAGGGAGCCACCTCCTGGGGAGAGTCCTCCGCGCACTTAGAGAAGGTCTTCACAAGCGCACAAGCGGAGGAGTCTCAGATTCCCATGGGCACGGAGGGTCAACAAGAGGGCGCACCCGGTCGTCCGGATGCAGGACCCCGACGGCTCGCGCGGCTCAGGCGCGCGGGCGCAGATGCCCCAGCATCTCCTCGTGCAACAGCCCGTTCGAGGCGGCCGCGTTCCCGCCGTGTACGCCCTCCACGCCGTCCAGGTCGGTGAACCGGCCACCCGCCTCCTGGACCACGACCGCGATGGCCGCCATGTCCCACAGGTTCAGCTCCGGCTCGGCGCACAGGTCCAGCGAGCCCTCGGCGACCATCATGTACGGCCAGAAATCGCCGTAGCCGCGGGTGCGCCAGCACTGCCGGGTCAGCTCCAGGAACCCGGCGAGCCGGCCCTGTTCCTCCCAGCCGCCCAGCGAGGAGTAGGCGAACGAGGCGTCACCGAGGGCGCCGACCTTCGAGACGCCGAGCGGTACGGGCGCACCGCCCAGCGCACCGCCGGCGTACGCGCCCCTGCCCTGCGCCGCCCACCAGCGGCGGCCCAGCGCCGGCGCCGAGACCACGCCGACCACGGGCCGGAAGACCCCGTCGGGGCCCTCCTCCATCAGCGAGATCAGCGTCGCCCAGACGGGGACGCCCCGCACGTAGTTCTTCGTGCCGTCGATCGGGTCCACGACCCAGCGGCGCGGGCCGCTGCCCTTGAGCCCGTACTCCTCGCCCAGGATCGCGTCGTCCGGCCGCGCGGCCTCGATCCCGGCGCGGACGATCTCCTCCGCGGCCTTGTCCGCCTCGCTCACCGGGGTCATGTCCGGCTTCGTCTCGACCTTCAGGTCGAGGGCGCGGAACCGCTGCATCGTGGCGGCGTCCGCCGCGTCGGCGAGCTCAAGGGCGAGGCGGAGGTCATCGTCATACTCGGGCATGCTCGAACAGTATCGGGACTGCCCACGGGCGGCGAACGGCGTCCACGGTGCGACCCTCCGGCGCCCTTGACAGGATCTGTCGGTCCGTCAACTCTGGCGGGGGAGCCGAGCGGGGAATCGGAGCGGGGGAAGTCGAGCGGGGAGGCGCGCATGCCGGCAGCCCGGGAGTCCTTGCTGGAAGCGGCGGGAGCGGCGCTCTTGGCGCGCCCCTGGCCGTCCGTGCGGATGGTCGACGTGGCCGCCACCGCCGGGGTGTCCCGGCAGACCCTCTACAACGAGTTCGGCGGCAAGGCCGGGCTGGGCAGGGCCCTCGTGCGCCGCGAGGCCGACTGGTACCTCGAAGGGGTGGACCGGGTCCTGCGCTCCCCGGCCGCCGCCGCCGAGCGGCTCGCCTCGGTCGCCGAGTGGACCGTACGGGCGGCCCGCGCGCGTCCCCTCGTACGGGCGCTGCTGACCGGGTGCTGGGACGGGAACCTGCCGATGCCGCCCGGGCAGGGAGTGCGGCCGGGAGTTCCGGCCCCCGGGCCCGGGGAGCTCGCCCGGGCCGTCCGCGACCGGGCCTCGGCCACGCTCGGCCCGGAGGAGGGGGCGCAGCACTGCGAGCTCGCCGTACGCCTCGCCCTCTCGTACGTGATCGCGCCGGGCGAGGAGCCGGGGCTGGGGGAACTGATGCGGCTGCTGCGCCTGCTCAGTGAGCCGAACCGGACAGCTGCAGGCCGATCACGCCCAGGATGACCAGCGAGATCGAGACGAGTTTGAGCGTCGAGACGAGGTCGCCGAGGAAGACCATGCCGTAGATGGCCGTTCCGGCGGCCCCGATGCCCGTCCACACCGCGTAGGCCGGGCCCACGTCCAGCTTCTTCAGCGCCAGGGTCAGCAGTCCGAAGCTGCCCAGGGCGAAGGCGGCGAAGGCGATGGTCGGCCACAGCCGGGTGAACCCGTGCGACAGCTTGAGGCAGACCGCGAAGCCGGTCTCCAGGATTCCGGCGACGACCACCAGCAGCCAGGCCATGGCGAATGCCTCCCGCGTCAGGTGACGTCGTGTCACGTGGTGCGATTATGCATTTACCAGGCCCGGCGCGTGGCAAACCCCGCCGGACGATCAGTCTCCTTCGCGGCGCTCGCGGGTCTCCAGCAGCCGCCGCAGCGAGTACAGCCGGGCCGGATCGGCGTGGCCGTCCTCCACCCACTTGTCCAGCGCGCAGTCCTGCTCGTCGTGGCTGCAGGCCCGCGGACAGTCCTCCGTACCGGGAACGAGGTCGGGGAAGGCCAGGATCACCCGGGACGGGTCCACGTGGTGCAGGCCGAAGGAGCGCACGCCCGGGGTGTCGATGACCCAGCCGTCGCCGCCCGGCAGCGGCAGCGCGAGCGCCGAGGTGGTGGTGTGCCGGCCGCGGCCGGTCACCGCGTTGACGTGCCCGGTGGCGCGCTGACGGCCCTCGGCGACCAGCGAGTTCACCAGCGTGGTCTTGCCGACGCCCGAGTGGCCGACGAAGGCGGTGATCCGCCCGTTCAGGCGCTCGCGCACCCGGTCGGCGGCGTCGCCCGTCGCCAGCTCCTCGCGGTTGGTCACCACGTAGTTCAGGCCGAAGGTGGAGTAGATCTCCAGGATCTTGTCCGCGGAGGTCAGGTCCGACTTCGTGAGCACCAGCAGCGGCTCCAGCCCGGCGTCGTACGCGGCCACCAGACAGCGGTCGATCATCCGGGGCCGCGGCTCCGGGTCGGCCAGCGCCGTGACGATCGCCAGCTGGTCCGCGTTGGCGACGACCACCCGCTCGTACGGGTCGTCGTCGTCCGCGGTGCGCCGCAGGACGGACTTGCGCTCCTCGATCCGCACGATCCGCGCGAGGGTGTCCTTCTTGCCGGTCAGATCGCCGACGATCCAGACGCGGTCACCGACCACCGCCGCCTTGCGGCCCAGCTCGCGGGCTTTCATCGCGTGGATGGTGCGGCCGTCGACCAGGCAGGTCAGCCGGCCGCGGTCGACGGTCAGGACGAAGCCCTCGGCCGCGTCCTCGTGTTTGGGCCGGATGGTGGTCCGGGGCCGGTTGCCCTTGGGGTTGGGCCGCTGGCGGATGTCGTCCTCGTCGGTGTTCTTGCCGTACCTGCGCATGACGGGGCCCTACGCTCCCGCTACCCGCGCCGTTTGGCCGAGCATGTCGGCCCACATCTTCGGGAAGTCCGGCAGGGTCTTCGCGGTCGTCGCCACGTTCTCGATCTCCACGCCCTGCACGGCCAGGCCGATCACCGCGCCCGCGGTGGCCATCCGGTGGTCGTCGTACGTGTGGAACACGCCGCCGTGCAGCGGACGCGGGCGGATGTGCAGGCCGTCGGCGGTCTCGGTGACCTCGCCGCCGAGCCCGTTGATCTCCGCGGTCAGCGCCGCCAGCCGGTCCGTCTCGTGCAGCCGCAGGTGCGCCACCCCGCGCAGCGTGGAGGGGGAGTCGGCCAGCGCCGCGACGGCCGCGATGCCCGGGGTGAGCTCACCGACCTCGCCCAGGTCCACGTCGATGCCGTGGATCTTGCCGCTGCCCGTGAAGACCAGGCCCGCGTCGGTCAGCTCGCAGGAGCCGCCCATCTCCGTGAAGATGCGGCGCAGCTCGTCGCCGGGCTGCGTGGTGCGGCGCGGCCAGTCGGGGATGGTGACCGTACCGCCCGTGATCAGCGCGGCCGCCAGGAACGGCTGCGCGTTCGACAGGTCCGGCTCCACGACCACGTCACGGCCCAGCAGCGCGCTCGGCGCGACCCGCCACACGTTCGGCTCGCCGCCCGCCTCGGGGGTGTCGACCTGGGCGCCCGCCGCGCGCAGCATCTCCACCGTCATCCGGATGTGCGGCATCGACGGCAGGGTGGTGCCGGTGTGCCGGACCTCGACGCCCTGGTTGAAGCGCGGGCCCGACAGCAGCAGCGCCGAGACGAACTGCGAGGAGTTGGAGGCGTCGATCTCTACGACGCCTCCCTCCAGCGCCCCGCCGCCCTGGACGGTCAGCGGCAGCGCGCCCCGGCCGTCGTCGTCGATCCGGGCGCCGAGGGTGCGCAGGGCGCTGATGACCTGGCCGAGCGGGCGCTCGTAGGAGCGCGGGTCGCCGTCGAAGCGGATGTCGCCGGCGGCCAGGGTGGCGACGGGCGGCAGGAAGCGCATGACCGTGCCCGCGTTGCCGACGTCGATGGTGGCCGGGCCGTGCAGGGCGGCCGGGATGACCCGCCAGGCTTCGCCGCCGGAGCCGTCGCCGGAGCTGGAGGAGGCGGTCTCCTCGATGCCGACGCCGAGTGCGCGCAGGGCGTCCGACATCAGCTGGGAGTCGCGCGAGCGCAGCGGGCGGCGCACCCAGCCCGGCTCGGCGGCGAGCGCGGCGAGGACGAGGGCGCGGTTGGTGACCGACTTCGACCCGGGCACGGTCACGGTGGCGTGGACGGTGCCGTCGGCGAGCGGAGCGGGCCAGAGGGCGGGGAGCGCGGGGGTCTCGGTCATGGCCCCCACTTTAGTGGCTCGTCCCGGGCCCAGATCTTGATCGCACGCTGGTCTCGGAGGTTGGACGCGGAGTTCGGGCACGGACGCCTGACGCGGCCGCCGGCCGCCGGACACCGGACGTCGGGCTCGGACGTCGGACCCGGACGTCGGACGGACGGCTCAGAGGCCGAGGAGCCAGCGCCCGCCGCCGATCAGCGAGCACAGTGCGACGGCGTGGAAGAGGAGCAGCCAGGCCACGGGGTGGACGTGCGTGAGCCGCCCCAGCTGGTCGGCGTCGGAATCCGGCGCCCCGCCGTGCCGGCGCTTGGCCCCCAGCTCGAAGACCGGCCGCACCCCGCCGAGCAGCAGGAACCACACCACCAGGTACGCGAAGACCGCCTGGACCTCGGCCGGGGCCAGCCAGGAGACCATCACGAACGCGGCGCCCGACAGCACCACCGTCAGGGCGCCGTACGCGTTGCGGATCATCACCAGCATCGCCAGCAGCAGGGCGGTGGCCGCCCACAGCAGCAGCGTGATCCGGTGGGCCGACAGCAGGGCGGCCCCGCCGAGCCCGAGCAGCGAGGGCGCCGTGTACCCGGCCGCGGCGGTCAGGATCATCCCGAGCCCGGTCGGCTTGCCGCGGCTGACGGTGACCCCGCTGGTGTCGGAGTGCAGCCGGATCCCGTCGAGCCTCCGGCCGGTCAGCAGCGCCAGCAGCCCGTGGCCGCCCTCGTGGGCGATGGTCACCGCGTTGCGTGACAGCCGCCACAGCGGGCGCGGCCCCACGGCGACCAGGGCGACGACGCCCGTCACGATCACCAGCCACAGGGCCGGCGGGGTCTGTATGCCCGTGAGCCGGTCCCACAGGCCGGCGGTCGCGGAGCTGTCCGTGGTGCTGTTCATGGAGTGGCGGACTCCTTGCGGTGGTGGGCGGGTGGGATGGCAGTCTGGCAGCCATGTGCGGACGGTATGCAGCGAGTCGTAAGCCGGAGGACCTGGTGGAGGCCTTCGGCATCGAGAAGTGGGAGCCCGAGGAGACCCTGGCCCCCGACTGGAACGTGGCGCCGACGAAAGAGGTCCACGTCGTCCTCGACCGTCCCGTGAAAGACGCTCCGGACCCGCGTCCGGTTCGTCAGCTGCGCACGGTGCGCTGGGGGCTCGTCCCCTCGTGGGCCAAGAACCCCGAGGGCGCCGCCCGGATGATCAACGCCCGGTCCGAGACCGTGGCGGAGAAGCCCTCCTTCCGCCGCCCCTTCGCGCAGCGCCGCTGCATCGTCCCCGCCGACGGCTACTACGAGTGGGTCACCGCCCACGACGAGCGGCAGCTGGAGGTCGAGGGCAAGAAGAAGCGGGCCCGCAAGCAGCCCTATTTCGTGCTCCCCGCCGACGGCTCCGTCTTCGCCATGGCCGGCGTGTACGAGTTCTGGCGCGACCCGACCCTCCCCGGCGACCACCCGCAGGCCTGGTGGGCCACCTGCTCCGTGATCACGGCCGAGGCCGAGACCGGGCCGCTGGGCGTCGCCCCCGCGGAGGGGCCCGCCTCGCTCGCCGAGATCCACCCCCGGATGCCGCTGATGCTGCCCCCGGACCGCTGGGACGCCTGGCTGGACCCGGCCCGGACCGACACCGACGAACTCCAGGCCCTGCTCGCGCCGCCGCCGGGCGGGCTGATGCGCGCCTACCCGGTCTCCACCGCCGTCAGCAACGTGCGCAACAACGGGCCCGAGCTGCTGCAGGAGCTGGCCGCGCCGGAGGAGGCCACGCTCTTCTAGCCGGGGCTTCCGCCCCCGGAGGGACGCCCCGGGCAGGATGGGCGCCATGACCACGCGCACGCGCACCGAGAGCGTCGACACCCCCGCGGGCGAGGCCCGCATCACCTGGCACCCCGTCCCCGCCGGTACGGCCGCACGCCTCGTGCTGGCCGTGAGCCACGGCGCCGGCGGCGGGATCGAGGCCCGCGACCTCGTGGCCCTGGCCGCCGCCCTGCCCGCCCACGGGGTCACCGTGGCGCTGGTCGAGCAGCCGTGGCGGGTGGCAGGGAAGAAGGTGGCCGCCGCGCCCAAGGTGCTGGACGAGGGCTGGCGGGGCCTGTGGCCGGCGCTGGCCGCACCCGGGCTGCCGGTGGTGGCGGGCGGCCGCAGCGCCGGGGCCCGGGTGGCCTGCCGTACCGCCGCGGAGCTGGGGGCGGCCGGGGTGCTGGCCCTGGCGATCCCGCTGCACCCGCCGGGCCGGCCCGAGAAGTCCCGGGCCGGTGAGCTCACCGGGGCCGGGCTGCCCACCCTGGTGGTCCAGGGCGGCCGGGACCCCTTCGGGCGGCCCGCGGAGTTCCCGCCGCCGACCGCGCAGGCACCGTACGAACTGGTGGAGGTCCCCTTCGGCGATCACGGTTTCGCCGTGCCGAAGAAGGCGGACCTGTCCCAGGACGAGGCCCTCGCGGTGATCACCGGGGCCGTCGCCGCATGGCTCGCCGGGCTCTCCCCGAGACGGGCGCGGTCCGGGGAGTGAGACGGACCCGGGGTGATCCGTACCACACCGTGGGCGCCCACCTGACAGAGGCCGTGGGAACGGGCCCCGGCGGGGAATGCGCGGCCCGACCCTTCTGTTGTGCGGGATGTCAGAACGCACGGGATCAGTCGGAGGAGAGGGAGCGCATGACCCAGGTCATCAGCCAGCACCGTCCGCAGGCGGCAGGCCTGGACTGGACGGTCCTGCCCGCGCCCAAGCGCCGCCCGCTTCAGGCGGCGGAGGGCCGGGATGGTCGACTATTCTCCGATTCGAGCGGGTCCGCTTTCGGAGCCGTCACGCAGTCGGAGGAGGTGGGTCCTGTCGCTGGGACCGACGAAGGCCACGCGGAGGAGACGACCCCGGAGCGCAACGCGCGCTTCGAGAGGGACGCCCTCGGCTACCTCGACCAGATGTACTCGGCCGCGCTGCGCATGACGCGCAATCCGGCCGACGCCGAGGACCTGGTCCAGGAGACGTATGCGAAGGCATACGCGTCCTTCCACCAGTTCCGCGAGGGCACCAACCTCAAGGCGTGGCTCTACCGCATTCTGACCAACACGTTCATCAACTCCTACCGCAAGAAGCAGCGTGAACCGCAGCGCAGCGCGGCCGAGGAGATCGAGGACTGGCAGCTGGCGCGCGCCGAGTCGCACATGTCGACGGGCCTTCGTTCCGCCGAATCGCAGGCGCTCGACCACCTGCCCGATTCGGATGTGAAGGAAGCGCTCCAGGCCATTCCGGAGGAGTTCCGCATCGCGGTCTATCTTGCCGACGTAGAGGGCTTTGCGTACAAGGAGATCGCGGACATCATGGGTACACCCATCGGTACGGTCATGTCGCGACTGCACCGTGGCCGCCGTCAACTCCGCGGAATGCTGGAGGACTACGCCCGTGAGCGCGGGCTGGTCCCCGCCGGCGCGGGAGAGTCGAACGACCTGAAAGGCTCGGGCTCATGAGCTGCGGAGAGCCGCACGAGACGGATTGCTCTGAGGTCCTGGACCACCTGTACGAGTTCCTGGACCACGAGATGCCGGACAGCGATTGCACGAAGTTCGAGACGCACTTCGGCGAATGCAATCCCTGCCTGGAGAAGTACGGCCTCGAGCAGGCCGTCAAGAAGCTGGTGAAGCGCTGCTGCGGTTCGGACGACGTGCCGACCGACCTGCGCTCGAAGGTCATGGGACGGATCGAGCTGATCCGTTCCGGTCAGGCCGTCCCCGAACACGACGTGACCGCGGACCCCGCCACCGGCTGATCGAACAACCACCCCTGGAAGCCGAATCGTTCACTCGATGGTGCTAATCCGGGGGTGCCCGTACGGCGCAATACGAAAATGTGGCCCCCTGTGCGAGGGGGCCCCACTTATTCTCCCCAAACGGTGTGCACGGCACAGGGGAGGAGAGCGTCATGCGGGGACTTCCGCCGGCGGGGCTGCCCTGCCCCGTGTGGGCCGTCGTCTTCTGCGCCGTCCTCGCGGCCCTCGCCTGTACCGCCCCGGCCTTCGCCGATTCCCGCACTCCCTGGCCCGCCGTCGCACTGCTCGCCGTCCTCTACCTCGGCTGTGAACTGGTCAGGATCTGCCCGCTGCCGGGCAAGCGGGTTCCCGAGGGCATCGGCTCGTTCTTCCCCGTGCTGCTCGCCGCCGTCTTCCTGCTGCCGCCGGCCGCCGCCGCGCTCGTCGCGCTGCCCGGAGGGTTCGCGCAGGCGGTGGTCCGCAGGCCCGCCGGGGTCCGGCGCGTGTGGCACGCCGCGCAGCAGGCCCTCGCGGCCGGGGCCGCGGGGTGGACGTTCGGGCTGCTGGGCGGCGCCGCTCCGCCCGGCTCCGCGCCCGTCCCGTTCGCGGAGCTCCCGCACTTCCCGTACGCCCTGCTGCCCGCGGTGGCCGCGGCCGCCGCCTTCTGCTGCGTACTGACCGGCCTCGACGCGGGAGTCCTGGCCGCCGCCGAACGCCGGCCCCTGCGCACGGCCTGGCGCGGACCGCTCGGCCGCTCCCTGGCGCCGCACTGCGTGCACGGCCTCGCCGGTCTGATGATGGCCGTCCTGTGGCGCAGCCCGTACGGGCTCCCGGCCGCGCTGCTCGTCCTGCTGCCGATGTACATCTCCTGCTGGGTCTTCGCCCGGTACCACCGGGAACGGGCCGCCCACCAGGCCACGATCCGGGCCCTCGTCCAGGCCGTCGAGCTCAAGGACCGCTATACGCGCGGCCACGGCGAGCGCGTCGGCCAGGCCTCCGCGATGATCGCCCGCGAGCTGGGCATGGACGGGGACCGGCTCGAAGTCGTCCGCATCGCCGGGATCCTGCACGACGTCGGCAAGCTCGGCGTCCCGACCCGGCTGCTGCGCAAGGACGGCCCGCTGACCCCGCAGGAGCGGCGGATCATCGAGCTGCATCCCGAGTACGGGCACGAGATGGTCCGCGGCATCGGCTTCCTGGGCGAGGCGCGGTCCGCGATCCTGCACCACCACGAGCGGGTCGACGGCTCCGGATACCCGTACGGGCTGACCGGCGAGCAGATCCCGGTGCCGGCCCGGGTGGTGGCGGTGGCCGACGCCTTCGACGCGATGACCTCGACCCGCTCGTACAGCCGGGCCCGGCCGGTGCCGGTGGCCCTGGCCGAGCTGGAGCGGTGCGCAGGGGCCCACTTCGACCCGGTGATGGTGCGCGCGCTGGTCGAGGCGATCGGCCGGGACGGCTGGCATCCGGTGGTCACGGCGGACGAGGACGAGCTCCAGGTGATCCCGGCCGGTCCCGCCCCCGGCCGGGCGGCGGCGCCCGCCGCCGCGGCCCCGGACCCCGGCGGGCCCGCGCTGTCCGGGCTGCCGGCCCAGGGCGCCCGGACGCGCGTACGGACCGCGGAACCGCCGAAGGGGCCGGAACCGGACGGCGGGGGCGGGACGTGAGGGGCGCCGTCGCCCCGGCCGCGGTCGTCTGGGGAGTGCGCGGGGCCGCCGTGCTCCTCACCCTGGCCGGGCTCGGGCACACCCTGTGGAACGGCCTCGTCGAACCGGGCACCGCCCTGGCCTTCGGCGCCCTGATCGCCTGCGGTGAGCTCGCCCGCCGTGACACCCGGGACGCCCGGCACGCGCGGGGCCCCCGTGACGCCCGCGCCGGTGACCCCCGTGACCCCTGGGGCACCCGGGACCCCGCCGCGGCCGCACCGGGCGCCGCCGACGACCGCCAGCCCGCACCCCTGGCCTCCGCCGGCGCCCTCGCGTACGCCCTGCTCGGCCCGGACGCCGCCGAGCCCACCCACCACGGGGTGCTCCAGATCGTCACGGTCGTCGTCGCCGCGGCCCTCGCCGGGATCGTCCCGCACATCGCCCGCGGCCGCGCCCCCGCCGCCGACCACCTGGCCCGGCGGGTCCTCACCGTCGCCTTCGCCGCCGTCTGCTTCCAGCCGCTCTACAACTCCGGCCGGCTGGAGGACGGGATCGGGCAGGGGCCGTACCTCGTCCTCTTCCTGCTCCTCCTGCTCGGCCTCACCGCCCTGTGCGACGCCGTGCTCGCCGCCGCCCTCGCCCGGGCCCGCACGGGCTGGCCGTACGGGCCCCTGCTCCGCGACGAGCTGCGCGCCCAGCTCGGCATCGGCTCGGCGATCTGCGCCACCGGGGTCGTCATGGCCCTCGGAGTGGCCGTCGCCGGCCTGTGGGCCCTGCCCGTCTTCTGCCCGCCCCTGCTGCTGACCCAGCTGTCCTTCCACCGGATCACCGCGATCCGCACCACCTACCGCCAGACCATCACCTCCCTGGCCCGGGCCACCGAGATCGCCGGCTACACCCGCCCGGGTCACTCCCGCCGGGTCGCCGCCCTGAGCTGCGCCGTCGGCCGGGAGCTGGGCCTCTCGGAGCGGGAGCTCACGGTGCTGGAGTACGCCGCCCTCATGCACGACATCGGCCAGCTCTCCCTCGTCGACCCGGTCCGGGCCGGGGCCACCGCAGGGCTGCCGGCCGCCGAGGCCCGCCGGATCGCGGCGCTCGGCGGGGAGGTGGCCCGCCAGACCGGGGTGCCCGCCGAGGTGGCCGTCATCGTGGAGCGCCAGGCGGACCCGTACCGGGAGCAGCCCGTCCTGGCGCGCATCGTGCGGGCGGTCAACGCGTACGAGGACCTGCTCGGCGGTCCCCGTCACCCGGGTGGCCCACTCGCGGCCCTGGAGCAGCTGCGGCTGGGCACCGGGCGCGACTACCAGCCGGAGGTCGTGGAATGTCTCGCGAGGGTTCTGGCCAGGGGCGGACGTGACAGAGTTGTTCCCGTCCCACCTGGGTAACCCATGGGTAATGAGCGGCCGTCCGAGTGGGCATGGTTGGATGCCAGTAGGAGTGTCCGTGAGGGTGTCCGCAAGGCTGCACCGTTGGACCGGCAGGCGGGAATCGTGAGGATCTTCGGGAAGGTACGGCATCGGCCCTCCGCTTCGTGGCGGCAGGCCACCGACCGCGCGTTCACGCTGATCGGCGACGGGCGGTACGAGGACGCGGGCGCGCTGCTGACCAGAGCCGCGGACCTGGAGCCCTGGCTGTCCGAGTCCTGGTTCAACCTCGCCCTGCTGCACAAGTTCCGGCACGACTGGGAGCAGGCCCGGGCCGCGGGGCTGCGCGCCGTGGCCCTGCTGGACCGCGAGACCGGCGCCCCGGACTGGTGGAACGTCGGGATCGCCGCGACCGCGCTGCAGGACTGGCCGCTGGCCCGCCGGGCCTGGCAGGCGTACGGGCTGAAGGTCCCCGGGGACCCGCACGGCTCGGGCACCCACCCCGCGAAGGGCAGCGGCGAACCGGTCGGCATGGAGCTCGGCAGCGCCGCCGTACGGCTGTCCCCGGAGGGGGAGGCCGAGGTGGTCTGGGGCCGTCGGCTGGACCCGGCCCGCATGGAGGTCCTGTCGATCCCGCTGCCCTCCTCGGGGCGGCGCTGGGGCGAGGTCGTCCTGCACGACGGGGTCCCGCACGGCGAGCGGGTCACCGCGGCCGGCCCCTCCTACCCGGTCTTCGACGAGATCGAGCTGTGGGCCCCCTCGCCGGTGCCGACCTGGGTGGTGCTGCTGGAGGCGGCCACCGAGGAGGACCGCGACGCGCTGGAACAGCTGGCCTCGGACGCGGGCTTCGCCGCCGAGGACTGGTCGTCCTCGGTGCGGCTGCTGTGCCGGACCTGCTCGGAGAGCGTGATGCCGAGCGGCGAGGGCGACGGGGAACACCTGGACCCGCACGACCACAGCGAACCGGGGCATCCCGGTCCGCTGGGCCACCGTACGAACGGTTCCGGCCCGCTCTGGGTGCCGGAACGCGAATGCGGGATCGCGGCGCCGGCCGGCCTGGTGCGCGGCCTGCTCGACGGCTGGGTCGCGGACAGCCCGGACACCCGTGAATGGCGGGATCTCGAAGAGGTCTGCTGACCCGGCACCGTAGGCTGTACCGGCACATTGTGAACGGGTGGACTTACGGAAGGCGTACGGCGGACATGGCGCAGCAGGAGAACGAGGTCGTCGAGATCGTCAACGACGGGTACGTCGTGGACACCGAGGACTGTGAGGCGCGCGAGCTCGCCCACCGCGAGCGCGGCACCGCCCGCCCGATCACGGTGGTCGGCAACCCGGTCCTGCACCGTGAGTGCAAGGACGTCACCGAGTTCGGCGACGAACTGGCGCAGCTGATCGACGACATGTTCGCCAGCCAGAAGGCCGCCGAGGGCGTGGGCCTGGCCGCGAACCAGATCGGCGTGGACGCCAAGGTCTTCGTCTACGACTGCCCGGACGACGACGGCGCTCGCCACACCGGCGTCGTGGTCAACCCGAAGCTGGTGGAGCTGCCGGCCGGTTCCCGCGTGCTCGACGACTCGAACGAGGGCTGCCTGTCGGTCCCGACCGCGTACGCCTCGCTGGCCCGCCCGGACTACGCCGAGGTGACCGGCCAGGACGCGCAGGGCAACCCGATCAAGGTCCGTGGTACGGGCTACTTCGCGCGCTGCCTCCAGCACGAGACGGACCACCTGTACGGGTACCTGTACATCGACCGCCTCTCGAAGCGGGACCGCAAGGACGCCCTCCGCCAGATGGAAGAGGGAACCCCGCGCTACGAGACGGTCCCCAACGCCTGAGCCGTCCGAGCGCCCGCGGGGCTTCGCGCTACGCCACGGCCCGCGGGCCCCGGAACGTGCGGCGGAAGGCGTTCGGGGTCGTGCCGAGGGCGCGCAGGAAGTGGTGGCGCAGGGCCGCCGCGTTGCCGAAGCCGCTGCGGCCCGCGATCGCGTCGACGGTGTCGTCCGTGGACTCCAGGAGCTCCTGCGCCAGCAGGACGCGCTGGCGCAGCACCCACTGGTAGGGGGTCGTCCCGGTCTCCTGGAGGAAGCGGCGGGCGAAGGTGCGCGGTGACATGTGCGCGCGCTCCGCGAGCTGCTCGACGGTGATCTCCTCGTCCAGGTGGCGGGCCATCCACCCGAGCACCTCGCCGACCGTGTCGCACACCGTGCGCGGCAGCGGCCGCTGGATGAACTGCGCCTGGCCGCCGTCCCGGTGCGGCGGGACGACCATCCGCCGGGCGATCGTGTTGGCCACCTCGGCGCCGTGCTCCTGGCGGACGACGTGCAGGCACGCGTCGATGCCCGAAGCCGTGCCCGCGGCGGTGATCACCGGGCCCTCGTCCACGTACAGCACGTCGGGGTCCACCCTCGCCATCGGGAACCGCCGGGCCAGGGCCGGTGAGTGCATCCAGTGCGTGGTGCAGCGCCGGCCGTCCAGCAGCCCGGCGGCGCCGAGCACGAAGGCCCCGCTGCACACGCTCAGCACCCGTGCGCCCCGGTCGACGGCCCGGCGCAGCGCGTCGAGGAAGGGCTCGGGGTAGTCCCGCACCGGCGCCTTCCGGTCGGCGGGCAGGCAGATGAGATCGGCCTCCTCCAGCCGCTCCAGGCCGTGCGCCGGCGCGATGGTGAAGCCGACGTCCGCCATGGCCAGCGGGCCTTCCTCGGCCGCGCACACCGCGAAGTCGTACACGGGCAGCCCCTGTTCGCTCCTGTCGATCCCGAAGACCTCGCAGAAGATCCCGAACTCGAAGGGCGCCACTCCGTCGACGAGGGCCACGGCCACGTTCTTCAGCATGACCGCAGTGTGGCAGTAATTCGGTCTTCCATGACAGTCCTGCCACTGTCCGGCTTTCGCCGCGCTGACGAGAGTGGAGTCATGAGCACCTTCCTCGACTACCTCGTCGTCCTCGCCCTGGCCGTCCTCCTCCTCGCTCCGGCCCTCTGCGGAGTTCTGCGCGACCGCCGCGTCGACCGGCGGCTACGCGCGGCCCAGCAGCACCCGCAGGTCCTCCGGGAGCGGCATCGGCGCGAACAGCCCCGCGGCCGTGCGGCCGGTGTTGCCGTACGGCACGCGTCCGGTCACTGAACCGGCCCCCGCCACCAGGATCCGCACCACCTGCCCCACCGTCTCCGCCCGGTCCCGGCAGCGCACCGCGAGCCGGAACATGTGCCAGTGGGCGCGGGTGTGGGGCCAGGCCCAGGCCTGGGAGATGATGTGCGCCCGCTCCAGGGCGTCCCACATGGCGGCGGTGTCGGGCGCGCAGTCGCGGGCCCGCAGCAGCTCGGCCTCGAAGGCCGCGCGCACGGCCGCCGGCATGGTCTTCCCGGTGCAGGCGGCGACGCATTTCCTCATCGTGTTTCGCATGCGTCCACGGTGCGGCCCAAGGCCCCGCGGGCGCTTGAACGAACCTGCTACATCCACTGGCTGGTGCGGGTGAAGCCCGACGGCGGGATCCCGAACATCCGCCGCCACACCCGGCTGAGGTGGGCCCCGTCGGCGAAGCCCGCGCCGTGCGCCGCGTCCGTCAGGGAGTGCCCGCGGGAGGCGAGTTCGGCGGCCCGCATCAGCCGCAGCCACAGCACGTACGGGCGGAACGGCAGCCCCAGCTCCGCCCGGAACAAGTGCGCGAGGCGGCTCTCCGACAGGCACGCCACCTCGGCCGCCTGGGACAGCCGTACGCCGTCCCGCCCGGGCAGCCAGGCCAGCACCCGGGCCAGCCCCGGGTGCGCCGCCGCCTCCGGCACCGGCCCGCCGGGGAGCAGGGAGTCCAGCGCGCAGGCCGCCTCGAAGGGGTCGGCGGGCAGGGCCGCCGCGGCCGGTACGAGGCCTCCCGCGTCCCCCGCCAGCGCCGCGAGCCCGCGCCCGGCCGAGGACAGCGGGTCGTAGTGCAGCACCACCCCCCGCGCGGTGCCGGCCAGCACGGCGTGGCGCACCCCGGAGGGAACCACGAACGCCCGGCACCGGAAGGGCTGCCCGTCCGGGCCGGCCAGCAGCAGGCCCTCCCCGTCGAGCGCGGCGATGACCTGCACGGAGTGGTGCGCGTGCGCGGTCGCGGGCCCGACGGCGCCCCCGTACAGCAGGCCTCCGGGCCGCAGCCGGACCCGCCCGGCCCACCCGGTCACGGACATGGCGAAGCGCCCCCGCCCAGGACCTCGGTCACCCGAGTCGTTCTCCCCATGGGCGGGGACGCTATCAAGCCGCCGGAGCGGAGGACTCAGAAGTCCTCGTCCAGGTCCACCGTGCCCTCGACCGCGACCTGGTAGGCCGACGGGCGGCGCTCGAAGAAGTTCGTCAGCTCCTGCACGCCCTGCAGCTCCATGAAGGAGAACGGGTTCTGCGAGCCGTACACCGGCGGGAAGCCGAGGCGGACCAGGCGCTGGTCCGCGACGCACTCCAGGTACTCGCGCATCGACTCGGTGTTCATGCCCGGCAGGCCGTCACCGCACAGGTCGCGGCCGAACTGGAGCTCGGCCTCCACGGCCTCCTTCAGCATGTCCGTGACCTGCTGCTGGAGGGCGTCGTCGAAGAGCTCCGGCTCCTCCTTGCGGACGGTGTCCACGACCTCGAACGCGAAGTTCATGTGCATCGTCTCGTCGCGGAACACCCAGTTGGTGCCGGTGGCGAGACCGTGCAGCAGACCGCGCGAGCGGAACCAGTACACGTACGCGAAGGCGCCGTAGAAGAACAGGCCCTCGATGCACGCCGCGAAGCAGATCAGGTTCAGCAGGAAGCGGCGGCGGTCGGCCTGCGTCTCCAGCCGGTCCAGCTTCTCGACCTCGTTGATCCACTTGAAGCAGAACTGCGCCTTCTCGCGGATCGACGGGATCTCCTCGACGGCGTCGAAAGCGGCCGCGCGGTCGTCCGGGTCGGGCAGGTAGGTGTCGAGCAGCGTCAGATAGAACTGGACGTGCACGGCCTCCTCGAACAGCTGGCGCGACAGGTACAGGCGCGCCTCCGGGGAGTTGATGTGCTTGTAGAGCGTCAGCACCAGGTTGTTCGAGACGATCGAGTCACCCGTCGCGAAGAACGCGACCAGACGGCCGATCATGTGCTGCTCGGCCGGCGTCAGCTTCGCCAGGTCGGCGACGTCCGAGTGGAGGTCGACCTCCTCGACGGTCCAGGTGTTCTTGATCGCGTCCCGGTAGCGCTCGTAGAAGTCCGGGTAGCGCATGGGGCGCAGCGTGAGCTCGAAGCCCGGGTCCAAGAGGTTCTTCTTGTCGGTGGAGCTCATTACTGGCAGGCCTCGCAGGACTCGGGGTTCTCAAGGGAGCAGGCCAGCGCTTCCGCGGCCGCGGCCTCGGCGGCGGCGTCGGCCAGGGGGAGCGCTGCGGGGGTGGCCGCCTGGGCGGCGCGGGCGATCTTCGTCGCCGGGCGCGAGCGCAGGTAGTACGTGGTCTTCAGGCCCTGCTTCCAGGCGTACGCGTACATCGAGGACAGCTTCCCGATGGTCGGCGTCTCCAGGAACAGGTTCAGCGACTGCGACTGGTCGAGGAACGGCGTACGGGCCGCCGCCATGTCGATCAGACCGCGCTGCGGGATCTCCCACGCCGTGCGGTACAGCTCGCGCACCTCGGCCGGGATCCAGCCGAAGCCCTGGACGGAGCCGGACGAGTCGCGCAGCGCCTCGCGGGTCTGGGCGTCCCACACGCCGAGCTTCTTCAGCTCCTCCACCAGGTAGCCGTTGACCTGGAGGAACTCACCGCTCAGCGTCTCGCGCTTGAAGAGGTTGGAGACCTGCGGCTCGATGCACTCGTACACGCCGGCGATCGAGGCGATCGTCGCCGTCGGCGCGATGGCCAGCAGCAGCGAGTTGCGCATGCCGCTCTTCGCGACGCGGGCGCGCAGCGCGTCCCAGCGCTCGGGCCAGTTCAGCTCGACGTCGTAGTGGTCCGGGTGCAGTACACCGCGGGCGGTACGGGTCTGCTCCCAGGCCGGGAGCGGCCCGCTGCGCTCGGCGAGGTCGCAGGAGGCCTCGTACGCGGCCAGCATGATGCGCTCGGAGAGCTTGGTGGACAGCGCCTTCGCCTCGGGGGAGTCGAACGGCAGCTTCAGCTTGAAGAAGACGTCCTGCAGGCCCATCGCGCCCAGGCCCACCGGACGCCAGCGGGCGTTGGAGCGGCCGGCCTGCTCGGTCGGGTAGAAGTTGATGTCGACCACGCGGTCGAGGAAGGTGACGGCCGTACGGACGGTCTCGTCCAGCCGCTCCCAGTCGATGTCACCCGTCTCGGTGAGGACGAACGCGCCCAGGTTGACCGAGCCCAGGTTGCAGACGGCGGTCTCGCCGTCGTTGGTGACCTCGATGATCTCGGTGCACAGGTTCGAGGAGTGGACGACGGTGCCCGGCTCGGCGGTCTGGTTCGCCGTGCGGTTGGAGGCGTCCTTGAAGGTCATCCAGCCCTGGCCGGTCTGCGCGAGGGTGCGCATCATCCGGCCGTACAGGTCGCGGGCGGGCATGGTCTTGCGGGCGAGGCCGTCCGCCTCGGCCTTGCGGTAGGCGGCGTCGAACTCGTCGCCCCACAGGTCGACCAGCTCGGGCACGTCGGCCGGGGAGAACAGCGACCAGTCGGCGTCCGAGTTCACGCGGCGCATGAACTCGTCCGGTACCCAGTGCGCCAGGTTCAGGTTGTGCGTACGGCGCTGGTCCTCGCCCGTGTTGTCGCGGAGCTCCAGGAACTCCTCGATGTCCGCGTGCCAGGTCTCCAGGTAGACCGCGGCGGCGCCCTTGCGGCGGCCGCCCTGGTTCACGGCGGCGACGGAGGCGTCGAGGGTCTTCAGGAACGGCACGATGCCGTTGGAGTGGCCGTTCGTACCGCGGATCAGCGAACCGCGGGCGCGGATGCGCGAGTACGAGAGACCGATGCCGCCGGCGTGCTTCGACAGGCGCGCGACCTGGTGGTAGCGGTCGTAGATCGAGTCGAGCTCGTCCAGCGGGGAGTCCAGCAGGTAGCAGGAGGACATCTGCGGGTGCCGGGTGCCGGAGTTGAAGAGCGTGGGGGAGGACGGCAGGTAGTCGAGGCGGCTCATCAGCCGGTAGAGCGAGGCCACTTCCTCGACGGCCTGGACGCTGTCGTTCTCCGCGAGGCCGCAGGCCACGCGGAGCATGAAGTGCTGCGGGGTCTCGATCACCTGGCGGGTGATCGGGTGGCGCAGCAGGTAGCGGCTGTGCAGGGTGCGCAGACCGAAGAAGCCGAAGCGGTCGTCGGCGCCCTCGGCCAGCGTGTGGTCGACCAGCGCGTCCAGGCGGCTCGCGTGCAGCGCCACGAACTCGGCGGTGCGGTCCGCGATCAGGCCCTCGCGGTGGCCCACCGCGACGGAGGCGGAGAAGGAGGTGGCCCCCTGGCCCGCGGCTTCCTCGGCGACGGCCAGCGTCAGCAGCCGGGCGGCGAGCCGGGAGTACGCCGGGTCCTCGGAGATCAGACCGGCGGCGGCCTCCGTGGCCAGGGCGCGCAGTTCGGCCTCGTCGGCGGCGGCGCTGCGCCCGCGGAGCGCGGAGGCGGCGACCCGGCCCGGGTCGGTGTCGGGGAGGTCGGCCGTCAGCTCGGTGAGGGTACGCAGCAGTGCGGCCCCAGGTCCCCCGGTCTCGATTCCGGTGTCGGACGGGTCGGACTCGGCGCGCGGTGCGGAAGGCGCGATGGTCACGGGGGGAGCTCTCCCTCGCTCGGCTCCGGAACACCTGCGGTGCGGGTTCGAGCGGGCGCGCGCGGGCATGACGGGGCAGCACCGAGCGGCGTCCACCGGCCCAACCGCGAGGCCCGGACGTATCGACACCCGGTTCGGTCGAGCCGGGCGCACTGTCGGCAGGTCATCGGACTTGCGGTGACACCAATCGGTGTACTTCATACCGTTGCGGGACAGTTCCGGATTCGCACCGGATTCCCCTGCGACGACAGCGAGGACGAGCATACATGTGGGGGCCGCGTCATGCGCGACCCCCTAGATGTTGTGTCGGCGTGGCTACAGTTCGAGACCGTACGTGCGCAGAGGGAGGCCGGGGAGGGGCTCCCAGTCCCGCTCGGGCGTGCGCACGAAGCCGAGCCTTTCGTAGATCCGGTGGGCACCGACCATGTCGTCCGTGGTGGACAGCACGAGGCGCCGCACGCCCTCGACGGCCCGGGCGCGGTCCGCGCAGGCCCGCACCAGAGCCTCCCCGGCGCCCCGCCCGCGGCCCTCCGGGGCGACGGCCAGCATCCGGAACTCGGCCTCGCCGGGTCCGGCGATGTCGCACAGCGGGCTCCCGGGCGCGGCGAAGGCCACCCCGCCGAGGAGCCGCCCGTCGCCCGTCGCGGCGACGAGTATCACCCCGTCGGCGGCACGCCCGGCCACGTCGCGCAGCCGCGCGAGGTAGGGATCGTCCTCGCCGAACGTCAGGAACCCGTCCCCGAGGTAGGCCTGCGCGGTGATCTCCCCGAGCGTCCCGTACTCCGCCGCCAGCGCTTCCCTGATCACGATGTCCATGCGGTCGAGTGTGCCGGACGGTTGTCGGTGCCCGGCGCTATCGTCGAAGACAGCACCGTCGAGGAAGGCGAGCGAGGCATGACCGTGATGACAGACCGGCCCCAGATGCTGACCGAAGAGTTCGAGACCGTGGCACGGATAGCCGCCAGAGAGGTCGAGGGGCTGCGGTTCGAGTTCATCAACGGGAAGCTGGGGGTCAAGGCGGTGCCGGACGGGGACCACGGGACGATCATCGTGTGGCTGTCACGCATGTGCATGCAGTCGCGGCCGGACCTGTGGTTCTACGCCGAGCAGGGGATCAAGGTCCAGCGGTACCGCAACGGCCGTGCTCGACCCGATGGCGTCCTCGTGTTGACCGCTTCCCTCGCAGGACACGGGGAATGGGCCGAGCCCGACCCCGTGCTGATGGTCGTGGAGGTCACGTCGTACGACACCGACACGGATGCCCGCGACCGACACGAGAAGCCCCGCGGCTACGCGGAGACCGGCATTCCGGTGTACTTGCTGATCGATCGTGAGAAGTGCGAGGTCACCGTCCACAGTGAGCCGGACGGCAGTCGATACGAGAGCGTCCGCACAGTCCCCTTCGGCAAGGACATCGAGATTCCCGAACCGGTCGGCATCACCCTGGCCACCGAGCCCCTCAAGGAGTGGGTGCACTGAGAGCGCCGAAGGCCCCGCCGGCATCCGGGTCGGGGCCGTTCGGCCACAAACGGCTCAGCAGCAGCGGAAGCCCTCGCGGGGGTCCGCCTCGCGGGAGTCCGTACGGGCGCGTTCGAAGGCGCGGCGGGTCATGACCCGCGCGTCCGGGTCGTGCGTACGGGCGTGGGCGACGTAGCGGTCGTACGCCGCCTCGCCCGAGAACTCCCGTACGAAGAACCGCGCCTTCGCCAGCGCCGCGCGGACCCCGCTCACGCCACCGGCTCCTTCACGCGGCCGCCGCCCGAGTCCAGGCCGGCGGCGGCGAGCTCCGCCCGCTCCTCGGGCGTCGCGATGAGCCCGGCCGGGGCGATGATCTTCGACTCGGTCCACGGGACCTCGGACAGCCTGACCGCCTCCGGGTTGCCGGCGGCCTTCAGGCAGGTCCGGGCCGCGTCCAGCAGCACGATGACGATCAGGACCGCGAACAGCGCCGACAGGACGCCGTCGACCGTGGCGTTCGTGACGATCGTGTGCATCTCGCCCATGTTCTTCGCGGGTGGCAGGACCTTCCCGGCGTCGATCCCGGTCTGGTACTTGTCGCGCTGAGCGAAGAAACCGACCTTCACGTCGTCGGAGAACACCTTCTGCCAGCTCGCGGTCAGCGTGACGGCCACGTCCCAGGCCAGCGGGACGCCGGTCACCCAGGCCCACTTGAGCCGCCCGGACTTGACCAGCAGCGTGGTGCAGACGGCCAGCGCCACCGCGGCGAGGAGCTGGTTCGCGATCCCGAACAGCGGGAACAGCTGGTTGATGCCGCCCAGCGGGTCCTTGATGCCGACCCACAGGAAGTAGCCCCAGCCGCCGACGACCACCGCGCTCGCCAGCCACACACCCGGCTTCCAGCTGACGTCCTTGAAGGACTTGTGCACGTTGCCGAGGGTGTCCTGGAGCATGAACCGGCCGACCCGGGTGCCCGCGTCGAGGGTGGTCAGGATGAACAGGGCCTCGAACATGATCGCGAAGTGGTACCAGAACGCCTTCATCCCGGAGCCGCCGACCACGGACGAGAAGATCTCCGACATTCCGAGTGCGAACGTGGGCGCGCCGCCCGTGCGGGACAGCAGGCTGGCCTCCTCCACGTCCTTCGCGGCCTGTGCGAGGAACTCCGGCGAGATGGCGAAGCCGAAGTTCGTCACGGCCTGCGACGCGGTCTCGACCGTGGTGCCGACCACACCGGCGGGGGAGTTGACCGCGAAGAACAGGCCGGGCTCGATGATGCAGGCCGCGATGATCGCCATGACGGCGACGAAGGACTCGGTCAGCATCGCGCCGTAGCCGATGACCCGGACCTGGGTCTCCTTCTGGATCATCTTGGGGGTCGTGCCGGAGGAGACCAGCGCGTGGAACCCGGACAGCGCCCCGCAGGCGATGGTGATGAAGACGAACGGGAACATCGACCCGGCGAACACCGGCCCGTCCCCGCGGGCGGCGAAATCGGTGACCGCGGGCATCTTCAGGGTGGGCATGGCGACGACCACGCCCACGGCGAGCAGCGCGATGGTGCCCACCTTCATGAAGGTGGAGAGGTAGTCGCGGGGCGCGAGGAGCATCCACACCGGCAGCACCGAGGCGATGAACCCGTACGCCACCATCCACAGGACCAGCGTCTCCTTCTCCAGCGTGAAGGTGCTCGCCAGCGAGGAGTCGGCGACCCAGCCGCCCGCGACGATGGCGAGCAGCAGCAGCGCGACGCCGATGACGGAGATCTCGGTGACCCGGCCGGGCCGCAGCACGCGCAGGTAGAAGCCCATGAAGAGGGCGATCGGGATGGTCATGCCGATGGAGAAGACGCCCCAGGGGGAGTGCGCCAGGGCGTTGACGATGACCAGGGCGAGCACGGCCAGCAGGATGATCATGATGGCGAACACGGCGACCAGGGCGGCGGCTCCGCCGACCGGGCCGATCTCGTCCCGCGCCATCTGGCCGAGCGAGCGGCCGTCGCGGCGGGTGGAGAAGAAGAGGGTGACCATGTCCTGGACGGCGCCCGCGAAGATGACGCCCGCGACGATCCAGATGGTGCCCGGCAGGTAGCCCATCTGCGCGGCGAGCACGGGGCCGACCAGCGGGCCGGCGCCGGCGACGGCGGCGAAGTGGTGGCCGAACAGTACGCGGCGGTCGGTGGGGTGGAAGTCGACACCGTTGTCAAGGCGTTCGGCCGGGGTGGCCCGCGTCTTGTCGACCTTCAGGACCCGGTCGGAGATGAAGCGCGCGTAGAAGCGGTAGCCGATGGCGTACGAGCCCAGGGCGGCGGCGAGCAGCCAGGCGGCCGAGATCTCCTCACCGCGCGAGAGGGCGAGGATGCCCCAGCCGAGGGCCCCGATGAGGGCGACGAGGACCCAGACGGCGACGGACTTCGGGCTCACGCCCCCCGACGCCGCCGGGTTCCGCGGCGCGGAAGGCGAGTCCGCCGCCGTGTCCGGACTCGCCGCGTTCCGTTCTGTACCTGTTGCTTCCGGTTCCGGCATGATCCTCGTCCCCTCGTTGATCATCTGCGTAAGCGCAGGGAATCTACGGGGGCCCGCCCGGTGAACGTAAGCCCCCGTCCGCATAGCGGAACGAGAGTCAACTACGAATCAGACGGCGGGGCGCTGGAGTCGGGCGACGAACTTGTAACGATCGCCGCGGTACACCGAGCGGACCCACTCGACCGGTTCGCCGTCGGCGTCGAGGGAGTGGCGGGAGAGCATCAGCATCGGCAGGCCGACGTCGGTGCCCAGCAGGCCCGCCTCGCGCGGGGTGGCCAGGGAGGTCTCGATCGTCTCCTCGGCCTCCGCGAGCCGTACGTCGTACACCTCGGCCAGCGCCGTGTAGAGGGAGGTGTACTTCGCCAGGGACCGGCGCAGCGCGGGGAAGCGCTTGGCCGACAGGTGGGTGGTCTCGATGGCCATCGGCTCGCCGCTCGCGAGGCGCAGCCGCTCGATGCGCAGCACCCGGCCGCCCGTGGCGATCTTGAGGAGTCCGGCCAGGGTGTCGTCGGCCGTCACGTAGCCGATGTCCAGGAGTTGGGAGGTGGGCTCCAGGCCCTGGGCCCGCATGTCCTCCGTGTACGAGGACAGTTGGAGGGGCTGGGAGACCTTCGGTTTCGCGACGAAGGTGCCCTTGCCCTGGATGCGCTCCAGCCGCCCCTCGACGACGAGCTCCTGGAGAGCCTGGCGCACGGTGGTCCGGGAGGTGTCGAATTCGGCCGCGAGCGTACGCTCCGGCGGCACCGGCGTGCCCGGGGGCAGCGTCTCGGTCATGTCGAGCAAGTGCCGCTTGAGTCGGTAGTACTTGGGCACCCGCGCCGTGCGAGTGGCTGCCCCGCCTTCCGGCTCGGTGGTCGCCCCTTCGGTGGACATCGCCGCCCGCCTTCCCGACTCCAGTTTCGCTGCCGTCACCGGCTCCTCCGATATGTGCGGTCACATCGTGACACGGGTGGGAGGACAGGCCTCCTCCCTCCCCCAGGTGTCGGTCCGGTAACGGACCGATCACCCGCTCATTAGACCCTTGACACCCCTAAAGGTCTAGGCCAAGCTCCGGTTACTGGTCTAAACCAATATGGATCAGATCCCGGCCCCACGGGCAGTACTTGGTACGTCACCGCGGCGGGCGAGGGAAGTGCAGAGCATCCCTGAGGAGGGTGGCGTGAAGCGCAAGCTCATCGCGGCGGTCGGAGTCGCGGGCATGGTGATCGGCCTCGCGGCGTGCGGTGGCAACGACGGCGACGACAAGGGCAAGACCGACGCCGGCGGCGCCAAGGAGATCACCGTCTGGGTGATGGACGGCTCCGCCCCGAAGGCTTGGATCGACGCCGTCAACGCCGAGTTCTCGGCCAAGCACCCGGGTGTCACGGTAAAGGTCGAAGAGCAGCAGTGGAAGGGGATCCAGGAGAAGGTCACCACCGCCCTCTCCGAGAACACCCCGCCGGACGTCCTGGAGCTCGGCAACACCCAGACCGCGGGCTACGCCGTCACCGGCGGCCTCGCCGACCTGACCAAGGACAAGGCCAAGCTCGGCGCCGACGCCTGGCAGAAGAGCATGCTCGCCTCGGCCGAGTACGACGGCAAGCTCTACTCCGCCCCCTGGTACGCGGCCAACCGCGTCGTCGTGTACGACAAGAAGGCCTACGCCAAGGCCGGCGTCACCCCGCCGACCACCCGCGACGAGTGGATCGCCGGCCTCGAGAAGCTGAAGGCCGCGGACCCCGCCTCGCAGCCGATCTACCTCCCCGGCCAGAGCTGGTACGTCCTCGCCGGCTTCATCTGGGACGAGGGCGGCGACCTCGCCGTCAAGGACGGCGGCAAGTGGAAGGGCGGCCTCGGCACCCCCCAGGCCGCGTCCGCGATGGAGTTCTACAAGAAGCTCCAGTCGTACTCCACCGCCCCCAAGGACAAGGACGAGGCCACCCCGCAGCAGTCCACCGACGTCGTTCCCAAGGGCGGCGTCTCCTCCTGGATCGGTCTCGGCTGGGAGGCCGGCGGTGCGGAGAAGGCCCTGAAGGACGCGGGCAAGGAAGCCGACTTCGGCTACTTCCCGATCCCGGGCAAGACGGCCGACAAGCCGGGCACCGTCTTCCTCGGCGGCTCGAACCTCGCCGTCGCCGAGCGCTCCAAGAACAAGGAGCTCGCCAAGGAGTGGCTGGCCCTGGCCGCAGGCAAGGACCAGATGACGAAGTACGCCGCCGAGACCAAGGGCGCGCTGCTCCCGAACCAGGCCGGCGCGAACTTCACCCCGGCCGCGGGCTCCTTCGCCGAGGCCATGGGCAAGGGCGGCGTCAACGGCCGCATCACCCCGGTCACCCCGGGCTGGGCGAACGTCGAGACCGAGCCCAACCCGCTCAAGGAGTTCATGACCAAGGTCCTGAAGGGTGAGGACGCCGCCAAGGCGGGCGCGGACGCGGACAAGGAAATCGCGAACCGCATCAACAAGTAGCACGTAGCACCGGGGGTGCGGCCGGCGCCCACGCGCCCGCCGCACCCCCGGTCGCGCATTGACAGACCTGTGCGACGCCCGACCGCAGCCGAGGTAACCAAGACATGACCGTGCACTCCCAGGGAGCGGTGACCGCTCCACAGGACGCACCACCGAAGTCCGCCGGAGGGCAGCAGACGCCGCCCATGACCAAGGGGGCCGGCCCGTCGGCTCCGCGCCGGGGCAGAAAGCCGCTTCCCGCCGGCTGGCTGCCGTACCTCCTGATCGGACCCGCGGTCCTCAGCCTGGCCACGCTGCTGCTGTACCCGCTGATCAAGAACGTGATCCTGTCGTTCCAGAAGGTCGACAAGATCGAGTTCATCCAGCGGAAGGCACCCTTCAACGGGGTCGAGAACTACACCCAGCTGCTGGGCGACGCGCACTTCTGGACCGTCGTCGTGCGCACCTTCGCCTTCACCGCGGCCAACGTCGCGCTGATCATGCTGATCGGCAGCCTCGTCGGCATCCTGCTGAACCGCCTGGGCAAGTGGATGCGCCTGGTCCTGTCGATGGCCCTGGTGATGGCCTGGGCCATGCCGATCGTCGCGTCCGTCACCGTCTTCCAGTGGCTGTTCGACGAGCAGTTCGGCGTCATGAACTGGGTCATGCGCACCCTCGGCTTCACCGGCTACGAGCAGCACAACTGGTTCGAGTCCGGCTTCTCCACCCTGGTGATCGTCACGGTCCTGGTGGTGTGGGGCTCCGTCCCCTTCGTCGCCCTCAACATGTACGCCGGCCTGACCACCGTCAGCGGCGAGCTGTACGAGGCCGCGCGGATGGACGGCGCGAACGGCTGGCAGACCTTCTGGCAGGTCGTCTTCCCGAACCTGAAGCCGTTCTTCACCGTCACCACCTTCCTCGAGGTGATCTGGGTCTTCAAGGCCTTCACCCAGGTGTACGCGATGAACCGCGGCGGCCCCGACCGCGCCTCCGAGACCCTGCCCGTCTTCGCCTTCGTCGAGGGCCAGAGCCAGGGCCACTACGCGCTCGCCGCGGCGATCTCCGTCCTGACGATCGTGATGCTCGTGATCGTCATGTCCTTCTACTTCCGCCTGATCCTGAAGCAGGAGGAGGAGCAGTGAGCACCACCACCGCCCCGAAGCCCGCACCCGCCGCGCCGAAGCCCGCGAAGCCCGCCCGGCAGCTGCGCAAGCGCCGCCCGCTGCGCCCCGCCACGGTGGCGAAGAACCTGGGCGCGCTCGTCGTGGCCGTGGTCTTCGTCTTCCCCGTCTACTGGATGTTCTCCTCGGCGCTCAAGCCGTCCGGGCAGATCCTCTCCAAGGACCCCGTCTTCGTCTTCACCCCGACGCTGGACAACTTCACCAAGGCCACGGGCGTCGAGCTGTTCTGGACGTACGTGACGAACAGCCTGCTCGTCACCGTCGGCGCCGTCGTGCTGGCCCTGGCCGTGGCCCTCGCCGCGAGCTTCGCCATCGCCCGCATGAAGTTCAAGGGCCGCAAGGGCCTCGTACTCGGCGTGATGATGGCGCAGATGGCCCCCTGGGAGGTCATGGTCATCGCGATGTACATGATCGCCCGCGACGCCGAGATGCTGAACAGCCTCCCGCTGCTGACCGCGATCTACTTCGTGATGGTCCTGCCCTTCACCATCTGGACCCTGCGCGGCTTCATCGCCGCCGTCCCGGTGACGCTGGAGGAGGCCGCCCAGATCGACGGCTGCACCCGCGGCCAGGCCTTCCGCAAGGTGATCTTCCCGCTGCTCGCCCCCGGCCTGATGTCCACCTCGCTCTTCGGCTTCATCACCGCCTGGAACGAGTTCGCGATGGTCCTGATCCTCAACAAGGACAAGACCGCGCAGACCCTGCCCCTGTGGCTGACCCAGTTCCAGACCGCCTTCGGCAACGACTGGGGCGCGACCATGGCCGCCTCCTCGCTGTTCGCCGTCCCGGTCCTGGTGATCTTCGTCTTCCTCCAGCGCAAGGCCGTCGGCGGCATGACCGCCGGCGCAGTGAAGGGATAACGCCGCATGACCCTCCTTGCGCACGGCGCCGACACCTTGACCCGCGACGCCCTCGCGGTCCTCCAGCCCGGCTTCGAAGGCACCACCGCCCCCGCGTGGCTGCTCCGCCAGGTGGGCGAAGGGCTCACCGCCGTCGGCCTGTTCGGCCGCAACATCGCCTCGCCCGAGCAGCTCGCCGCGCTCACCGCGCAGCTGCGCGCCGAGCGCGACGACGTCCTGGTCGCCATCGACGAGGAGGGCGGCGACGTCACCCGCCTGGAGGTCCGGGGCGGTTCGTCCTTCCCCGGCAACCTGGCCCTCGGCGCCGTCGACGACACCGGCCTCACCCGGGACGTGGCCCGCGAGCTGGGCCGCCGCCTCGCCGAGTGCGGGGTCAACCTCAACTGGGCGCCGTCCGCCGACGTCAACTCCAACCCGGACAACCCGGTCATCGGCGTACGGTCCTTCGGCGCGGACACCCGCCTCGCCGCCCGGCACACCGCCGCGTACGTCGAGGGCCTGCAGGCCGCCGGAGTCGCCGCCTGCACCAAGCACTTCCCGGGCCACGGCGACACCAACGTCGACTCGCACCACGCGCTGCCGCGCATCGACGTGGACCTGGACACGCTGGTCGCCCGTGAACTGGTCCCGTTCAAGGCGGCCATCGAGGCCGGCACGAAGGCCGTGATGAGCGCGCACATCCTGGTGCCCGCCCTGGACCCGACCCGCCCGGCCACGCTCAGCCCGCAGATCCTGACCGGGCTGCTGCGCAAGGAGCTCGGCTACGAGGGTCTGATCGTCACCGACGGCATGGAGATGAACGCCATCGCCGGGACGTACGGCATCGAGCGCGGCTCGGTCCTCGCCATCGCGGCGGGCGCCGACGCGATCTGCGTCGGCGGCGGGCTCGCCGACGAGGCCACCGTGCTGCGGCTGCGCGACGCCCTGGTCGCGGCCGTACGGGAGGGCGCGCTCCCGGCGGAGCGGCTCGCCGACGCCGCCGCCCGGGTGCGGGCGCTGGCCTCATGGACCCGGCAGGTCCGGGCCGCCGCCGCGCCGGGCGCGCCGCAGGAGGGGAGCGCGCCCGGCATCGGCTTGGCGGCGGCCCGCCGCGCGCTGGTCGTCACGGGCACCGCCGGGCCCGTGACCGCCCCGTACGTCGCCACGCTCGCACCCGTGGCGAACATCGCGGTGGGCGACGAGACCCCGTGGGGCGTGGCGGCCGAACTGGCCGCGCTGGTACCGGGAACCGTCTCGGGGGTGTTCCCCGAGGGGGCCACGGCCGCCGACGTGCTCGCGGCGGCGGGGGAGCGCACCGTCGTGCTGGTGGTCCGCGACGCGCACCGGCACCCGTGGATGGCGGCGGCCCTGGAGGCGCTGGTCGAGACCCGCCCGCAGACCGTCGTCGTCGAGATGGGCGTACCGCGTGCCGAGCCCCGCGGGGCGCTGCACATCGCGACGCACGGTGCCTCGCGGGTCTGCGGCAGGGCGGCGGCGGAGCTGATCGCCGGGGTCTGACCAGCCCCGGAGCTCCCGGTCCGCCCTGTCCCGTGCCCCCAGGACACCCTGTCCCGGGGGCACGGGCACACCCGGGCCCCGTACGGGCTGCGTGCGGTTCGCGGGGTCTGTGGGGGCCCCGGCGGCTGTACGGACGCGCAAGGGCCGGGCCCCCTCGGGGAGCCCGGCCCTTCGTACGCGTGGGAAGGTGCCGCCTAAAGCCCCTGCCACGCGGGCTTGTTGGCGTAGGTGTGCCGGAAGTAGTCCGCGAGCTTCAGCTTCGACGCCGCCGCCTCGTCCACGACGACCGTGGCATGGCCGTGCAGCTGCAGCGCCGAGGCCGGGACCAGCGCGGACAGCGGGCCCTCGACGGTCTGTGCGACGGCTTCCGCCTTGCCCTCGCCGGTCGCGAGCAGCACCAGGTGCCGGGCGTCGAGGATCGTCCCGATCCCCTGCGTGATGACGTGGTGCGGCACCTGCTCCATGTCGTCGTCGAAGAACCGCGCGTTGTCGACGCGCGTCTGCTCCGTCAGCGTCTTGATCCGGGTGCGCGACGCCAGCGAGGAGCACGGCTCGTTGAAGCCGATGTGCCCGTCCGTGCCGATGCCGAGCAGCTGCAGGTCGACCCCGCCCGCCTCGGCCAGTGCGCGGTCGTACGCCTCGCACGCGGCCACGATGTCCTCGGCGGAGCCGTCCGGGCCCATGAACGAGGCCTCGGACAGGCCCAGGGGCTCCACGACCTCGCGCAGCACGACCGCGCGGTAGGACTCCGGGTGCCCGGCCGGCAGGCCGACGTACTCGTCGAGCTGGCAGATCCGCGCCCGGGAGGCGTCGACCTCGCCGCCCCTGACCTTCGCGGCCAGGGCCTCGTAGACGGGCAGCGGGGTGGAGCCGGTCGCCACGCCGAGCAGGGCGTCGGGCTTGCGGCGGACCAGGGCGGCCATGGCCTCCGCGATGAGCTCGCCGCCTGCCTTGGCGTCGGGGACGATGACAACTTCCACGCGGGGCCTGCCGATCTGGAGTGGGACGGTGTGGTATAGACCAATCTAGCAGAGGCGGGGCGCCTGTGGCCGGTCCGTGCCCACTCCCGTTCGCTTCCGTCCGCCCCCGCCCTCCACTTCCATCGTCGGCCTCACCGCCGGGACCCGCAGCCCGGTCCGGCCCGGGCCTCCCCGCCCTCCGGGTGGACGGCGCCGCCTCGCGGACACCCCGGGGCCGGACGGGCGGCGCTCAGAGCAGCGACAGCTGCAGGCCGCCCGTCGCGTCCAAGTGCTGGCCCGTCACCCAGCGGGCGTCCGCCGAGGCCAGGAAGGCCACCACGTCGGCCACCTCCTCCGCCGTGCCCACCCGCCCGAAGACGGAGCGGGAGGCCGCGTGCGCCCGCGCCGCGGGGTCCTCCAGCCAGCCGGCGCTGAGCTCGGTGTCCGTGATGCCCGGGCCCACCGAGTTCACGGTGATCCCGCGCGGGGCCAGTTCGGCGGCGAGCGAGCGGGTCAGCGCGTTCACCGCGCCCTTGGCGGTGATGGTGGCCAGGATCGCCGGCAGGGCGATCTCCGGGGTGCCGGTCACGTTCACGATGCGGCCCCCGTCCCGCAGCCGCTCCAGGCCGTGCTTGATCACGAAGAAGGGCGCCTTCGCGTTGAGCGCGTGGACGCGGTCGTACGTCTCCTCGTCGGTGTCCGCGAGCCCGGCGAAGGTGGCGGCGCCCGCGTTGTTCACCAGGATGTCGACCCCGTCGGTGTGCAGCGGGTGCTCCCCGTACGCGGCCCACAGCGCCCGCGCGTCGCCCGGCACCCCGAGCTCGGCCCCGATCGCGAACGCCCGGCCGCCCGCCGCCCCGATCGCGGCGACCGTCTCCTTCGCCGCCGCCTCGTTGCGCCCGTAGTGCACGGCGACCAGCGCCCCGTCCCTGGCGAGCCGCTGGGCCACCGCCCGCCCGATCCCCCGGCTGCCGCCCGTGACCAGTGCCGTCTTCCCCTTGAGCACGCCCATGACGCGCCCCCCTTCAGCATTCGCTAGTGGTCGCTACAGAAAGGGACCGTACCAGATTCCATAACGCCCGCTATAGAATCGGCGCATGGTGACCGGACAGCGCGGCAGGCCGCGCTCCTTCGACCGCGACGCCGCCCTCGACAAGGCGATGCTGGCCTTCTGGGAGCGCGGCTACGAGGCGACCTCGATCTCCGACCTGACCGCGTCGCTCGGCATCGGCGCGCCCAGCCTGTACGCCGCCTTCGGCGACAAGCGCAAGCTCTTCGACGAGGTCGTGGTGGTCTACGGCGGCCGGTACACCGATTTCGCCCGCGCGGCCCTGGCCGAGGAGCCCACCGCCGGGGCGGGGCTGCGCCGCGTCCTGCGCGAGGCCGCGCAGATCTACACCGACCCGGCCCACCCGCCGGGCTGTCTGGTGATCAGCGCGGCCGTCAACACCACCTCGCAGGAGGTCGCGCAGGCCCTGCGCGAGCGCCGCGACGCCAACCTGGAGATGTTCGAGCGCAGGATCCGGGCCGATGTCGCCACCGGGGCGCTGCCCGCCGGCACGGACGCCCAGGCGCTGGCCCGCTACGCGCTGGCGGTGCTGATCGGGATGTCCCAGCAGTCGCGCGACGGCGCGAGCCGGGAAGAACTGGAAGCCGTGGCGGAACTGGCGATGGGGGCCTGGCCGCGGTAGGTCCGGCGGGCGGGGAAAGGCCCCGGGAATCGCGCCGCGGGAGTCGCATTCCTCTGGGCCACGGTGCCGGGTCGGGACCCTCAACCCGTCCGGCACCGTAGCCCGGAGTACTTACGGCCGGCGGGTGTGCGGTTCCCGGCGGCCGGTGGGAGGTGCCAGCGCGGTCAGGGCAGAGCGCGCGGCTTACCTCGATCCGTCCTCCTGTGCGGGGAGGGCGGAAGCATAAGGCAATTGTGGACTAGACCAATCTGTTCTGTCCATCCAATGGCGGGCTCCAGGATCCCGTCACTTCATCCAACAGTACGCGGCCGGAGTGCCTCCTGGATACTCCTGAGTAGTCGCGGTGGGGAAAGTCATGGCCCATACCCGGGGTACGCTCGGCCCGTGCCCTCCATGAACGACCTCGTACGCCAGCACACCGCTCTCAGTGAAACCGACCTGGAGTGGCTCCACCTGCTGGTCTCGGAGTGGCAGCTGCTCTCCGACCTGTCCTTCGCGGACCTCGTGCTGTGGGTCCCGACCCTCGACGGCACCCGGTACGTCTCGGTCGCGCAGATGCGCCCCAACACCGGCCCCACCTCGTACCAGGACGACATGGTCGGCCACCTGGTTCCGCGCGGGCGGCGCCCGCTGCTCGACGCCGCGCTCGACGAGGGCCGGATCGTGCGCGAGGGCGACCCGGAGTGGCGCGAGGAGGTGCCCGTCCGCGTCGAGTCCATCCCGGTGCGCCGCGAAGGCCGGGTGCTCGGGGTGATCGCCCGGAACACCAACCTGCTCACTGTGCGTACACCGAGCCGGCTGGAGCTCACCTACCTCCAGTCCGCCTCCGACCTGGCCCAGATGATCGCGGCCGGCTCCTTCCCGTTCCCCGGCCAGCAGGTCGACATGGACGCCTCCCCGCGAGCGGGGGACGGCCTGATGCGGCTCGACGCCGACGGCGTGGTCACCTACGCCTCCCCGAACGCGCTGTCCGCGTACCACCGGCTCGGCCTCGCCGCCGACCTCGTCGGCCAGCACCTGGGCACCACCACCTCCGAACTCGCACCCACCCGCGGCCCCGTGGACGAGGCGATCGTCAAGCTCGCCAGCGGCTGGGCCCCGCGCGAGACCGAGGTCGAGGGCAACGGCGGGGTCATCCAGCTGCGCGCCATCCCGCTCAAGCCCAAGGGCGTACGGATCGGCTCCCTCGTCCTGTGCCGGGACGTGACGGAACTGCGCCGTCGCGAACGCGAATTGATCACCAAGGATGCGACCATCCGGGAGATCCACCACCGGGTGAAGAACAACCTCCAGACCGTGGCGGCGCTCCTGCGGCTGCAGGCCCGCCGGATGGATTCCGAGGGTGGCCGTGAGGCGCTCAACGAGGCCGTGCGCCGGGTCGGTTCGATCGCGATCGTGCACGAGACGCTCTCTCAGAACCTGGACGAGCGCGTCGAGTTCGACGAGATCGCCGACCGCGTGATCGCGATGGTCGCGGAGATCTCGCCGGGCAAGGTGGAGTGCCGGCGCACCGGCAGGTTCGGAATCCTGGACGCGGAGGTCGCCACTCCGCTGTCGATGGTGCTGACCGAGATCCTCCAGAACGCCCTGGAGCACGCCTTCACCCAGGGGGAGGGCGGCCGGGTCGAGGTGTCCGCGATCCGCACCGGCTCCGGCCGCGCGGACGGCCGGCTGCTGATCACCGTGCTCGACGACGGCTCGGGTCTGCCCGAGGGCTTCGACCCGCAGCGCGCCGGGAACCTCGGACTCCAGATCGTCCGGACCCTGGTCGAGGGCGAACTCGGCGGCACGTTCGACATGGTCCGGGCCGAACCGCGCGGCACCAAGGTCGTCCTGGACATCCCGGCCAGCCCGCAGAAGTGACGAACGTTCCGTCACTCAACGTGACGGTACCGGGGCGGATTCACCCCGGACAGCACTGAGCCCCGGACCGAAGACTTCTCGGTCCGGGGCTCAAGAGCACGTTGCTGAGCGCTGGTGTGGTGTTGCTACGCGCTGCGGCTCGAGGCTCGAAAGTCGACGTCAGGCGGTGGCGTTGCGCGCCCGATTGCGAGCGGCGCGGCGCTTCATCGCGCGGCGCTCGTCCTCGCTGAGACCGCCCCAGACGCCGGAGTCCTGACCGGACTCGAGCGCCCACTGCAGGCACTGCTCCATGACGGGGCAGCGGCGGCAGACGGCCTTGGCTTCCTCGATCTGCAGCAGCGCAGGACCGGTGTTGCCGATGGGGAAGAAGAGTTCCGGGTCTTCCTCGCGGCAAACGGCGTTGTGACGCCAGTCCATGGCTGCTCCATCTCCTTGTATTGCGGGCAGGTTGCTTGTGAATGTGAACGCTTTCACGAATCCCCCCGTGAGGGAAGGGCGACCGGCCAGTTTCCTGGAAGGTCAGTCAGGGACTCGTGGAGGGGTTCTGGCGGTCTGTGTGGGTGCCGGGTTCTGCGGGCTGTCCCGATCGCCATGAAGAGATTCGCAAACCTCGGACGGGGATACAACCCCTTCCGGAAAGTTTTTTTTGATTCGTCGGTGTCTACTAGGTCACAGCCCTACATCGTGAGGGTGGACCGGCGTGTAAACGTTCGAGTGAAAGGACTTTAGGCCCTTCCACTCACACAATCACACGCAGTGCCCGGCGTACGCCTGTGAACCGAACGCTGGTGCGCAGACCGAGGTGGTCTCCGTCCATCTGGAACGGAAGGGGAACCTTCGAATGCAAGGTGAAGTCCGTCAGATCGTGCAGAGACACCGCGTGCTTGCCGCGCGGGCCGCGCTCAGGAGTCGAGGTCAGGAGCTGTGTCGCGTAGCGGGCGACGGTCGGAGTTGACAAACGGTTGAGTGCCAATACGTCAAGCGCAGTATCGAACGACGCCTCCGGGGAGGCGTAAATCGGGCGATTGCCCAGATACGTCCACGGCGAGGTGTTGCAGACTATCGACAGCACCAGATCCGTCACGGGATCCGCGCCGGGACGCTCCAGCGTCACCGCGCCGTGGCGCCGGTTCGGCTCCTCCCAGAACTGGCGCATCAGCTGTCGTACATACAGGGCGTGCGTCGAACGCTTGCCGCGCTCCCGCTGCTGCTCGACCCGGCCCACCACCCCCGCGTCGAAACCGAAGCCCGCGCAGAAGGTGAACCAGCGCGCCGGAACCGACTCGTCCTCCGTGCCCGGAGTGCCGGCCGCCAGCCCGAGCCCCACCGTCCGCTCGCGCTGCTCCCGCAGCGCGTCGAGCAGGGCGCCGGTCGCCTCGACCGCGTCGTTGGGCAGTCCGAGCGCGCGGGCGAACACGTTGGTCGAGCCGCCGGGGACCACCGCCAGCCGCGGCAGCCGTTCCGGGTCCGGCCCGTTGTGCAGCAGTCCGTTGACCACCTCGTTGACGGTGCCGTCCCCGCCGAGCGCCACCACGAGGTCGATGCCGTGCTCGGCCGCCCTGCGGCCCAGGTCCCGGGCGTGCCCCCGGTACTCGGTGGTCACCGCCTCCAGCTTCATCTCGCTGGCCAGGGCGTGGGTGAGGACGTCGCGCGTGCGCGCACTGGTGGTCGTTGCTGCTGGATTGGCCACGAGAAGTGCACGCATGACCGCCAGCCTACCGACCCGTACGGACGCCGCCCATACTGCCCGTCCCGTACGGGACCGAGGGGGCGCGGCTACCCTGCTGGGGTGAGTACGAAGCCCACCCCCGCCCCGGCCCAGCCGACCGCCCCGCTGCCCCGGCGGCTCACCGCCGCCGCCGCGCTGACCGCGCTGGAGGGGCTGGCCCTGGCCGGCCTCGGCGCGTACATGCTGTTCGTGGGCATCGCCGGCGACCCCGACTCCCCGCAGCAGGCCGAGACCGGCGGGATCACGCTGTTCCTGCTCGCCGCGCTGCCGCTGGTCGCGGCCCGCGGGCTGCGGCTGGGCCGGCGCTGGAGCCGCGGGCCCGCGCTGATCACCCAGCTGATGGCGCTGCCGGTGGCCTGGACCCTGTACTCCACGGGCGGGGCGATGATCGCCGCCGCCGTGGCGCTGGCCGTGGCCGCGGTGGCCGTCTCGGCCCTGCTGGTGAACCCGACGGCGACCGAGGCGCTGGGAATCGGGCCCGGCGAGCAGACCCGATAGCCCGTTTCCGTTCCTACTCCTCGACGAGGAGCTTCTCGCGCAGCTGGGCCAGGGTGCGGGCCAGCAGCCGGGAGACGTGCATCTGGGAGATGCCGACCTCCTGTGCGATCTGCGACTGGGTCATGTTGCCGAAGAACCGCAGCAGCAGGATCCGCTTCTCCCGCGGGGGCAGCCCCTCCAGGAGCGGCTTGAGCGACTCCCGGTACTCGACGCCCTCCAGCGCCTCGTCCTCCGCGCCCAGCGTGTCCGCCACCGCCGGCGACTCGTCGTCGGTGTCCGGGACGTCGAGGGAGAGCGTGCTGTAGGCATTGGCCGATTCCAGTCCCTCCAGCACCTCCTCCTCGGAGATCCCGAGCCGTTCCGCGAGCTCGTGCACGGTGGGGGAGCGGCCGTGCTGCTGGGACAGCTCCGCCGTGGCCGTGGTCAGCGAGAGCCGCAGCTCCTGCAGGCGCCGCGGCACGCGTACGGCCCAGCCCTTGTCGCGGAAGTGCCGCTTGATCTCGCCGACCACGGTGGGCGTCGCGTACGTGGAGAACTCGACCCCGCGGTCCGGGTCGAAGCGGTCCACCGACTTGATCAGGCCGATGGTGGCGACCTGGGTCAGGTCGTCCAGCGGCTCACCGCGGTTGCGGAACCGCCGGGCGAGGTGCTCGACCAGCGGCAGGTGCATCCGCACGAGCCGGTTGCGCAGCTCCGCCTTCTCCACCGAGCCGTCGGGCAGCGCCCGCAGCTCGATGAACAGGGCCCGCGCGCCGCTGCGGTCGCGCGGATCGGGCAGCACCGGGGGCGCAGGCGGCAGTGGCGTGTCCGCCTCCGGCTGTCCCCCCACCGGTTCCGGTTCCGTGTCCGGGGTCGTGGCAGCGACCCCGGGTGGTTGTGAGACGTGTGGTTCTTCGTGCTGGTTCTCGCTCATAGGGCCCGCCCGTCGCTCCGCCGAGTCCAAAAAGCCGTATTCCGCATCCGCGTCAGCCGGGTGCGGCCGGGCGTGCTGCTGCTCCGGGATGCCGCCGTCGACCTCGTGCAGTACCCGGGGCCGATCCCCGCCCCGCACCGGGATCTCCCCGCCGCTCACGCCGGGCCTGGACCCGCGCCGCGCTGTTTGTAGAGGCTGATGCTCACCGTCCGGTCCGCCTCGACCGTGGACTCGACCTTGCCGGCCAGCGCCGACAGGACGGTCCAGGCGAACGTGTCGCGCTCGGGCGCACGTCCGTCCGTGGTCGGTGCGGAGACCGTCACCTCCAGCGAGTCGTCGACCAACCGGAACACGCAGCTGAGGACGGAGCCCGGCACGGCCTGTTGAAGCAGGATCGCGCAGGCCTCGTCCACCGCGATGCGGAGGTCCTCGATCTCGTCGAGGGTGAAGTCCAAACGTGCCGCGAGACCGGCCGTGGCCGTTCGCAGCACCGACAGGTAGGCACCCGCAGCGGGCAGCCGGACTTCCACGAAGTCCTGGGTCCCGGGCTCGCCTGCGATCTGGGACACCCTCACCTCCAAGGTGGTACGAGCTCTGTTCGCCGGTGACGCTATCGCGATCCGGGCGATCGTGTCGCGGCACCCCTCATGGGGCCCGTTCCAGGTACCCCCGCCTACGGCCGGTGACTGATGGTATGCCCTCGGGTACGCACAGTGGCTAGGGGTCTGCGGGCCCAAATCAGGGGAACCGGCGGAGGGTTGACCTACCCCGCCTCAGACGATCGAACCGTCGGGATAACACCACCGCCAGGTCTCGCCCGGCTCGAAGCTCCGCATGACCGGATGGCCGGTGCTCTGGTGGTGCGCGGTGGCATGCCGGTGCGGGGAGGAATCGCAGCATGCCACGTACCCGCACTCCAGGCACATCCGCAACTGCACCGGGTGGCTGCCCAGCACCAGACATTCGGAGCATGTCAGGGCACTCGGGACGGGCTCGGGGCGCGGCAGTTCGGCAACGTGGGTGCACTCGCTCATGATGGCCAGCGTACTGACGTGCGGGCGCCTCAGGACGACATGCCGGTCAGCGACGACGAGCGAGGATGGATCTTCGATGGAGGTATTGCCGCTGGTGGCGCTGGTGGCGGGCAGCGCGGTCGTTGCCGGGGCCGCCCGGTGGACCCGGGTACCCGCGCCCCTGCTGCTGGTCGCCGCCGGTCTGATGGCCGCGTACGTCCCGGGCGTACCCTCGTACGCCCTGGACCCGCACATCGTGCTGCCGCTGCTGCTCCCGCCGCTGCTGTACACGGCCGCGGTGGACAGCTCGTACCTGGACCTGCGCGCGAACATCCGGCCCGTGGCGCTGCTGTCGGTCGGGTACGTGCTCTTCGCGACGGTCGCCGTCGGGTACGTGGCGTACCTGGCGGTGCCGGCGCTCTCGCTGCCGGTGGCGCTGGTGCTGGGCGCGGTGATCGCGCCGCCCGACGCGGTGGCGGCGACGGCGATCGCCCGCAAGCTGGGGCTGCCGAACCGGATCACGACCATCCTGCAGGGCGAGTCCCTGGTGAACGACGCCACCGCGATCACCGCGTACAAGGTCGCGCTGGCGGCGGCGGTCGGGGCGAGCGCCGGCTGGGCGGGCGGGATCGCGGAGTTCCTGCTGGCCTCGGTGGGCGGCGTCGGCGTCGGCCTGGTGCTGATGGTGCCGATCCACCACCTGCGCAAGCGGCTGCGGGAGCCGCTGCTGCAGAACACCCTGTCGCTGCTGATCCCGTTCGTGGCGTACGCGGCGGCCGAGCGGGTGCACGCCTCGGGCGTGCTCGCCGTGGTCGTGGTCGCCCTGTACCTGGGGCACCGGAACTGGCAGGTCGACTTCGCGACCCGGCTCCAGGAGGAGGCGGTGTGGCGGATGGTCGCCTTCATCCTGGAGTCGGTGGTCTTCGCCCTGATCGGCCTCCAGCTGCCGGTGGTCCTCAAGGGGCTCGCCGAGTACGAGGGCTGGGACGCGGCCTGGTACGCGCTGGTGGTGTTCGTGGCGGTGGTGGTGGCCCGCTTCGTGTGGGTGTTCCCGGCGACGTTCGTGCCGCGGCTGTCGGAGCGGATCCGGACACGGGAGCCGGACATCAGCTGGAAGTCGCCGGTGGTCGTCGGCTGGGCGGGGATGCGCGGGGTGGTCTCGCTGGCGATCGCCTTCTCGGTGCCGATCAGCGTGCCGCACCGGAACCTGATCCTCTTCCTGACCTTCACGACGGTGATCGGCACGCTCGTGGTGCAGGGGCTGACGCTGCCGCCGCTGATCCGGCTGCTGCGGCTGCCGCAGCGGGACGCGCAGGCGGAGACCCTGGCGGAGGCCCAGGCCCAGAACGAGGCCTCGCGCTCGGCGGAGGACCGGCTGGCGGAGCTGCTGGCGGAACCGGAGAACGCGCTGCCGCCGCCGCTTGCGGAGCGGCTGCGCACGGTCATGGAGCGCCGCCGCAACGCGGTCTGGGAGCGGCTGGGCGAGGTCAACCCGGTCACGGGTGAATCGGCGGACGACGTCTACCGCCGCCTGGCCCGGGAGATGATCGCGGCCGAACGCGAGGTCTTCGTGCACCTCCGTGACGACCGCCGCATCGACGACGAAATGCTCCGCAGCCTCCTGCGCAGACTGGACCTGGAGGAGGCGGCGGCCTACCGCGAGGAAGCGGCCTGACTCGCGCGTGCGGGGGGACGGGGCGGACGCACCGACCGTCATGGGCGGCCGCTGACGGACGACCGTTATGGGCGGCCGGTGACGACGGCCGTCAGGGTCGTGCCCGGGGGGAAGGCGCCCGATTCCGCGAGCGCCGCCAGGGCCCACAGCAGTTTGGCCACGTAGACGCGCTCGACGGGGAATCCGTGCCGCTCCCCGAAATCCGCGGCGAACGCCTCCAGCCGTGCGGGTACGCGGGCGTAGCCGCCGTGGTGGAACCCCTCCGCCAGGCTCCACGCCCCGGCCGGTCCGCCGAAGGCCGCCTCCTGGAGGGAACGTATCTCCGCCCCCAGGAACCCACCCGCCAGTACGGGCACGCCCAGCGCCCGCTGCCCCGGCCCCAGTCCCGCCGCGAGCCCGGCCAGCGTGCCGCCCGTACCGCAGGCCACGGCGACCACGTCCGACACGCCCCGCAGCTCGCGCCCCAGCTCCGCGCACCCCTCCAGCGCGAGCGCATTGCTCCCGCCCTCGGGGACGACGTACGAGGACCCCGCCCCGGCCTCCGCCAGCATCCGCCCCAGCACTTCGGACTCGGCCTTGCGCCGGTACTCCGCACGCGTGACGAAGTGGAGCCGCATCCCGTCCGCCGCGCACCGCGCGAGCGAGTCGTTGAGCGGCCGCCCCGCGAGTTCGTCGCCCCGGACGATCCCGACGGTCGCCATCCCCAGCAGCCGCCCGGCGGCCGCGGTGGCCCGCAGATGGTTGGAGTACGCCCCGCCGAACGTGGCGAGCCCGGGGAAGCCGCCCTCGACGGCGGCCCGCAGATTCGGCGCGAGCTTGCGCCACTTGTTCCCGGGCAGCTCGGGATGGACCAGGTCGTCGCGCTTCGCCAGCAACCGCACCCCGTACCGCCCGAACCGCTCGTCCTCCACCTCCACGACCGGCGAAGCCGGCCGGGGCCGCAGGATCGAGCCGAGGTCAGGGGAGTGGTTCACCCACCCATTGTCCGCCCCGCGCCGCCGGCCGGGAGGCGGAGGTGGACGTACGGGACCGTCGCGCCGCCGAGGGTGTAGCGGTCGGATTCCGTGAAGCCGCGCGACTGCGCGAAGCGCAGGCCGGATGCGTTGGAGGCCAGGACGATCGTCTCGATCGTGGCGGGGGCCGGGACGAGGGCACGCGCCTCGGCGAGGCCGTGGGCGTAGAGCGCGGAGCCGAAGCCCTGCCCGCGGTGGGCGGGCAGGATCCGGGCGATCACGGTGGCCACCGACGGGGCGTCGGCCGTGGGCCGCCGCACGGTCGTGCAGCCGACGAGCACGTCCCCCGCGTACGCGACGTCCAGGAGGTGGCGCCCGGCCCGCTCGCGCACCTCGTCCAGGGTGAGGGCGTCCGGGGGAACGATCAGGTTGTGGACGTGGCGCCAGTCCTGCAGGGACGCTTCGTCAGCCACCCGTTCGATTCGTAGATCATCGGTCATCGGATCAGGGAAGCCCGTGGATCTTCCCGGCGTCAACCCTCTTATTTGAGGCGCTCTCCCACCCGGGCGCGGAACGCGTCCATCGTGAAGCCCTTCGGGTCGATCTTGCCGGGCTGCCACTCCAGGTGGCCGATCACCGAGCGTTCGGTCCAGCCGTGGACCCGGCACAGGGCCGCCGCCGCACGGGCCATGGCGTCCAGCTGGACCTCCGGCCAGGGGTCGTGGCCGTCGCCGAGGTTCTCGCACTCGAAGCCGTAGAAGTGCCGGTTGCCGTCGGTGTTCGCGCGGCGGTCCGGAGGGAGCCGCTTCTCCGCGATCACCGCCGCCAGGACGTCGGAGTCGCCCGCCCCGGCGTGGTTGGCGCGGCCGTAGCCGACCAGGTGGACCCGGCCGTCCTTGGTGATCACGCCGTGGCAGAGCGGGCCGGGGAGGTCCTCGTCCCCGTCGCGGCAGAGCTCGACGGTGAACTTCGTGCCGTGCGTGACGGTGTGGTGGATCATCACCCCGTTCACCGGGCCCCACGGGCCCTTGTGATTGCGGTTGTGGGTGCGCCAGGCGCCGACCTCGACGACGGTCAGGCCCTCGTTCCGCAGTGCGCCGATGAACCGGTCCGCGGACATGGGTGCGGACATGGCCGCCTCCTCTCCGGGTGCGCGATGGTCACCTTGCGTGTCCACCTCGTTGCTCTCCGGTGTAGTGGAGGCAGCCCCTCCGGGCTAGTGTTTTCGTACGGCGAGCGAGCCGATCCGGACACTCGTCCCGACCGGCCCACCCGTCACGGGGTTATGCGGAGGCCGATCCCGAGGCCGGTCCGGAGGTCGGTGCGGAGGCCTCGGCCGAGGCCAGCCACAGGTCCGGGCCGAACACCTCGTAGTGGATGTCCGAGGCCGGGACGCCCTTGGCGAGCAGCTGTTCGCGCACGGCCCGCATGAAGGGGAGCGGCCCGCACAGGTACGCCGTCGTGCCCGGGGCCAGCGGTACGTCCGCCAGGTCGAGGCGGCCCTCGCCGTCGCCCGGCTCGGCGGCGGCCTCGTACCAGAAGCGGGCCGAGGCGTCGGCGAGCTTGTGCGTCAGGGCCCGGTGGTCGGCCCGCAGTGCGTGGTCGGCGGGGGAGCGGTCTGCGTGCAGGACGGTCACGGGGGCGGCGTGGCCGGTGTCGGCGAGGTGCTCCAGCATCGACAGCATCGGGGTGCAGCCGATCCCGGCCGAGGCGAGCAGGACCGGCGCGGTGGAGTCCCGCAGGACGAAGTCGCCGTACGGGGCCGAGACCCGCAGGGTGTCCCCGGTCGCGGTCCGGGCGTGGAGGTGGTTCGAGACCTCGCCGTCTGGGCCCTCGCCGTGGACCCGCTTGACGGTGATCGAGCGGACGGGGGAGCCGGGTGCGCTGGAGAGGCTGTACTGGCGTATCTGCCGGGACCCGTCGGCCAGTTCGACCTGGACCGAGACGTACTGGCCCGGCTTGAAGGAAGGGGCCGGGGAGCCGTCCGCCGGGGCGAGGTGGAAGGTGGCGCAGTCCGCGGTCTCCTCGACGCGGGCGGCCACCGTCCAGGCGCGCCAGACGTCGCCGGCGAGGACCTGCTGCTCGGCGTAGAGCCGCTCCTCGATGGCGATCAGGGCGTTGGCCATCAGCCAGTAGACCTCGTCCCAGGCCTCGGCCACCTCCGGGGTGACGGCCTCGCCGAGGACCTCGGCGATCGCCGCGAAGAGGTGGCGGTGGACCACCGGGTACTGCTCGCGGGTGACGCCGAGGGAGGCGTGCTTGTGCGCGATCCGCTGCAGCATCACGTCGGGGCGGGTGTCCGGGCGGGCGACGAGGTGGGTGGCGAAGGCGGCGATGGAGCCGGCGAGGGCCTGCTTCTGCAGGCCCGCGTTCTGGTTGCCGCGGTTGAACAGGTCGCGGAGCAGCTCGGGGTGGGCCGCGAACAGCTTCGTGTAGAAGAGGTCCGCGATGTCGCCGATGGCCGCGCCGACGGCGGGCAGGGTGGCGCGTACGGTCTCGGTCGACTTCTCGGACAGCATGGGGGCTCCTCTTCGATGCTTCGGATCTTCGGGTGGGTTGTCGGCGGCGGCCGAGCGGCTAATAGGTATCTGGGATGCTTATTTTTGGGTGCGGATCCGCCCGGGTACACCCGTTCGGGCCGTTGATGTCAGGTGGCGGGAACCGGCCAGCCGGCGCCGGGGCTCAGGGGCTCGCGGGCCGCCCCGGCGGGCCGCCCGCGATGCCCAGCAGCAGCGGGCCGGTCGGCGCCGCGACGAGGTCGTCCACCGTCAGCGGGTCCAGTGCGGCGAAGAAGGCCTCCTGGGCCCGGCGCAGCGCCCCGCGCAGGACACAGGCCCCGCGCAGCGGGCAGGGGGTGGCGCCGTCGCAGTCCACGACGTCCCCCGCGCCCTCCAGTTCGCGCACGACACCGCCCACGGAGGCCGCCCGCCCGGCGGCGGTCAGGGCGAGCCCGCCACCGCGGCCGCGCCGCGCCTCGACCAGGCCGAGGTGCTGCAGCCGGGCGACCACCTTCGCCGTGTGCGTGTACGGGACCTCCATGGTCGCCGCCACGTCACGGGTGGTCGGGAGCTCCGCGTCCGTGACGGCGAGGCGCATCAGGACGCGCAGCGCCAGGTCGGTGAATCGGGTCAGCCGCATGAGCCCACTCTAGAAAACTCGCATCTGCCATGCAAATTAAAGTCGCCCACGGCGGCCCCCCCGGTCCCGGTCCGCCCCGGAATGCGGGGTTGGCCGGAACCGGTGGGATGAAAGAGGCCTCATGTGCAGGAGATGAACTCCAAAGAGTGCCCACACCCGGACGGAGTAGTCCCACCCTTTTGTGTAATGGTCCCACCACGTTCCGTACTGGAAGGCTGCATCCCGCAGATCCATGGAGTGATCGAAAGGGATACACATGTCGGTCCAGGCAGGTTCCGAATCCGAGGCCCAGGCGCCGCAGAGGAGTCTTGCGACCTCGGCCGCGCGGAACTTGGCAACCACGACCAAGTCCGCGCCGCAGATGCAGGAGATCACCTCCCGGTGGCTCCTGAAGATGCTCCCGTGGGTGTCCGTACAGGGCGGCACGTACCGGGTGAACAGGCGGCTGAGCTACTCGGTCGGCGACGGACGCGTGGAGTTCGTCAAGACCGGGACCCAGGTCCAGGTCATCCCGGCCGAGCTCGGCGAACTCCCGCTGCTGCGCACCTACGAGGACCTGGACGTGCTCACCGAGCTCGCCCAGCGGTGCCGGCAGATCGACTTCGAGGCAGGCCAGGAGCTGACCTCCTTCGGCAGCGCCTCCGACAACGTGTTCCTGCTGGCGCACGGCCGCGTCGAGCAGATCGGCCCCGGCCCGTACGGGGACGACGCCGTCCTGCGGACCGTCGCCGACGGCGCCTACTTCGGCGAGGACTCCCTCGTCGACGAGGAGGCGATCTGGGAGTACACCGCGCGCGCCGTCACCTCCGGCACCGCGCTCGTGCTGTCCCGCCAGGACTTCCGGCTGCTCACCGACCGCGTCGACTCCCTGCGCGCGCACGTGGAGGCCCAGCGCTCCCTGCCCGCCCAGCGCGCCAACCAGTACGGCGAGGCCGCGATCGACCTGTCGGCCGGCCACCACGGCGAGGCCGTCCTCCCCGGCACCTTCGTGGACTACGAGGCCCGGCCGCGCGAGTACGAACTCTCCATTGCACAAACGGTCCTGCGGGTGCACACGCGCGTCGCCGACCTCTACAACCAGCCGATGAACCAGACCGAGCAGCAGTTGCGGCTCACGGTCGAGGCGCTGCGCGAGCGCCAGGAGCACGAGATGCTCAACAACCCGGAGTTCGGCCTGCTCCACAACGCCGAGTACGACCAGCGCATCCAGCCGCACGACGGCGGCCCCGGCCCCGACGACATGGACCAGCTGCTCAGCATGCGGCGCGGTTCCGACCTGTTCCTCGCCCACCCCAAGGCCATCGCCGCCTTCGGCCGCGAGTGCAACAAGCGCGGACTGGTCCCCGAGACGATCGACGTCGCCGGCACCCGGATGACGACCTGGCGGGGCGTGCCGATCTTCCCGTGCAACAAGATCCCGATCAGCGACGCGCGGACGACGTCCATCCTCTGCATGCGCACCGGCGAGGACGAGGCCGGAGTCATCGGCCTGCACCAGCCCGGCATCCCGGACGAGATCGAGCCGAGCATGTCGGTGCGCTTCATGGGCATCAGCGAGCAGGCGATCATCTCGTACCTGGTCACCGCGTACTTCTCCGCCGCGGTGCTGGTGCCGGACGCGCTCGGCATCCTGGAGAACGTCGAGATCGCCCGCTGGCGCTGAGCGGCCGGCCGGGCACGACACACGGGGATCGGGAAGCGGGGACACGCCATGGGCACCACTGAGGCGATGACGACCGGCGAGGGCCACGAGGCCGCGGCCCTGCTGGAGCGGACGAGGGAGACGGTCAATCCGGAACTGCGCCGCACGGTCGAGAGCCTGCCCGGCTCGATGAAGCGCGTGGCGATGTACCACTTCGGCTGGGAGCAGGCGGACGGCACCCCCGCCGCGGGCAACGCGGGCAAGGCCATCCGGCCCGCCCTCGTGCTCGCCGCGGCCCGGGCGCTGCCGGGCGGCCGGGACGACAAGGAGGCCGAGGGGGTCGTGCGGGCGGCGGTGGCCGTGGAGCTCGCGCACAACTTCACGCTGCTGCACGACGACGTCATCGACAAGGACAGGAAGCGCCGGGGCAGGCCCACCGCCTGGACCGTGTTCGGGATACCCGACGCGATCATCACCGGCGACGCCATGATGGCGCTCGCGCTCAGGCTGCTGGCTGAGGATCCGCACCCCGCCTCGGCGGCGGCCTCGGGGCGGCTCGCGGCCTGCGTCATCGAGCTGTGCGCCGGTCAGCAGGCGGACTGCGCGTTCGAGCAGAGGCCGTACGTCTCGCTCGACGAGTGCCTGACCATGGCGACGGCCAAGACCGGTGCCCTGCTGGGCTGCGCCTGCGCGCTCGGCGCGCTGTACGCGGGCGCCGGGCCGGACGAGGTCGACGCGATGGACGCCTTCGGCCGGGAGGCCGGACTGGCCTTCCAGCTGATCGACGACCTGATCGGCATCTGGGGCGATCCGGGGCACACCGGCAAGCCCGCCGGGGCGGACCTGATCGCCCGAAAGAAGTCGCTCCCGGTCGTGGCCGCCCTCACCTCGGGCACCGCGGCCGGCGAGCAGCTGGCGGCGCTGTACGCGGGACCCATGACGGGGGACGACGTACGCGCGGCCGCCGACGCGGTGGACCGGGCCGGCGGCCGCGACTGGGCGCAGGCCCATGCCGCGGACCGGATGGGCCGGGCGGTGCAGCTGCTGTCCCGGGCCGTGCCGGACCTCGGGGCGGCGGGCGGACTGCTGGCGTTGGCGGAGTTCGTGACGCGGCGTACGCGGTGAGCGCGTAGCAGGCGGGGGGAGGGTGGGCGGGGGGAGGGGCGTGCGCAAGCCTCGTTCCGGCACCGCATGGTGCCGGAACGAGGCTTTCCGCCGCTTCGGGCCAACTCTAGGATCGCTCGCGGTAGTTGAAACGTGAGCGAAGGGTGTGACCAGTGGCGCTGGAGATACGTCAGGCGGACCAGTCGGACCGGGACGCGGTGGCCCGCCTCCTCGACGAGGCCTTCCGCGCCGACCCGGTGAGCAGCTGGGTCTTCCCGGACCCCGAGCACCGGGCGGCGGTGCACGGCAGGTTCCTGGGCGTCTTCGTGGACGTGGCGCTGGCCGAGGGCCGGATCGACTACGCGGCCGACGGTTCGGCGGCCGCCCTGTGGCTGCGGGTCCCGGCGGGGGAGCCGGAGGGGGACGCCGCCGAGGACGACGTCCCGGCGAGGATGCGGGAGGCCGCCGACCCCGACAACGAGCGGTGCGAGCTGGTCGGCCGGCTGACGGGCGAGGTCCACCCGACGGCCGAGGAGCACGAGTACCTGCTGATGATCGCGGTGGCCCCGGGCCGCCAGGGCGAGGGGCTCGGGACCGAGCTGATGCGGCCGGTCCTGGAGCGCTGCGACCGCGAGGGCGTGCCGATGTACCTGGAGGCGAGCAGCGAGCGCAGCAAGGGGCTGTACGAGCGGCTCGGCTGGGAGTTCACGGGCGAGGCGGTGCGGCTGCCGGAGGGTCCGCTGATGTGGCCGATGTGGCGCAAGCCGCAGGGGACGGCGACGGCGTAACGGCCCTTGCGTGACCACTGCATGCGCAGTACTTTGATCGACGTGTCATGGGACCCGTGGCGCCGTCCAGTGAAAGAGATCCCGCTTGCGCACGCTCACGTACTTCGTCGCCACGACCGTCGACGGCTTCATCGGGGCCCCGGACGGTGACGGCGACTTCTTCTACGGCTCCCTGGACCCGGAGTTCGTCGGGTACCTGGCGGAGGAGTACCCCGAGACCATCGCCGCCGCCGGACGCGCCCACCTCGGACTCTCCGAGGCCCCGCCGAAGCGCTTCGACGCGGTCCTGATGGGCCGCAGGACCTACGAGCCGGGCCTCAAGGAGGGCATGACCAGCCCCTACGGCCACGTCCGCGAGCAGTACGTGGTCTCGCGCTCGCTGACCGCCTCTCCGGACCCGCAGGTGCGGCTGATCAGCGGTGATCTCGTGGCCCGGGTGCGGGAGCTGAAGGCCCGCGACGGGCTCGGCATCTGGCTGTGCGGCGGGGCGGACCTCGCGACGCAGCTGATCGACGAGATCGACGAGTTCGTCGTGAAGACCTACCCGTTCTTCGCCGGCACCGGCATGCCGATGTCCCGCGCCGGTTTCGGCGTGCGCCCCCTCGAGCTGACCGGATTCCGCGCCTTCGGCGGCGGCCAGACCGTCGGCTCGTACGCAGTGAAGCGCTGAAACCCGCCGAACGCGCGGAACCGGCCTACCGTGGAGGTATGGCCGGTGAACAGCACCAACAGCAGGATCGGCGCCACCCGCAGCCGCACGAGGTGGTGGCCCCGCAGGCCGGGCACGATCAGCTCGCGTGCCCGACCTGCGGTCGCTCCGTCGACACCCTCGTACGGCGGCGCAAGGCGCTCGGGATCTTCATCCCGGAGTGGGTTCCGGGTCCCTGCAGGAACCCGGACTGCCCGGAGTACGCAGCCGAGGTGGGGAAGCTCCCCGAGCTCTAGCTAGCCCTTCGTGCCCAGGCCCGATGCCGCCAGCCCGTTGACCCACAGCTGGTTCACGCGGGAGCGCTCCGTGCTGTTCGGGTACGGGTTCTGGCAGGAGGTGCCGGGGCCGCCGCCCGACATCAGCTCGGAGCAGGGGCCCGAGTAGTGGTCCGGCAGTCCCAGCACGTGTCCGGTCTCGTGCGCGGTCACCCGGGTGGAGTTGTACTGCTGGTTCTGCCGGTAGTCGAGGAAGATGTAGCCCCGGCCGTGGCCGTCCGTGCTCGCGTACGAACCGCGCGAGTCGTTGCCCTCGTAGTACGAGAAGTTCCCGCCGGAGGAGACCTCCTGGAGCTTCACGTTCGAGACCGAGCTGTTCCATATCTGGGTGGAGCTGGCTATCTGGCTGCGGAAGCTGGGCGCGTTGCGCGTGTTGTAGGTGACGGTCACCGCGAGGGCGCCCGGGTTCGCGGCGCGCTGCTCGGCGACCGAGCGCTGCACGGCCTCGAAGAAGGCGCGGTTCGCGTCCTGGTTCTCCTGCGAGCGCTCGTACGCCGAGAAGGTCGCGGCGTTGCCGACGGGTGCGGGAGCGGGGGCGGCGCTGGCGGTGGGGACGGCGCCGAGTGCGGCGGCGAAGCCGAGGCCGACGGAGGCGGCCAGGACGGCCTTTCGGGACGTACGGGAGTGGCGCATGTGGGGGGCTCCTACTCATCCGGTGCGGGGGGTGGGTCGTTCGGTACCGGAGTCTGCGGGAGCGGGGGCGGTCGGCGGATGATGTCAGCCACCGATAGCGCCGCCCTATCGGGAAGATTTCGGAAGGTCAACTTCCGTGAGAATGGCGGGATTCGATGGGGTATCAGTGGCTGGTGCGGTCACCTGGGACCGGCCTACCCTCGGGTCATGGAGCTCGAGGTGAGGCACCTGCGCGCGCTGTGCGCCATTGCCGACGCCGGCAGTCTGCACAAAGCCGCGCGGCAGCTCGGCGTGAGCCAGCCCTCCCTGACGACCCAGCTGCGCCGCATCGAACGCGCCCTGGACGGCGAGCTGTTCCTGCGTGAGCGCACCGGCTGCAGACCCACCCCGTTCGGCCGCACCGTCCTCGGCCGGGCCCGTCCGCTGCTGGCCGAGATGGCCGCGCTCGTCGCGGAGGCGAGGGCGCTGGCCCGCGGGCCGCGGCTGAACATCGGCTCCACCGCCAGCCGTGCGATACCGGGGTGGCTGCGCCGGATCCACCGCCGGATGCCGGACACGGAGACCTCGCTGGTGGTGGACGTCTCCGCCAACGCCCTGCTGCGGATGGTTGCTTCGGGGCAGCTGGACGTGGCGTTCGTCCACGAGGTGGAGGGCTGCCCGCTGCGGGTGCCGGCCGGGCTGGAGCTGCGGACGCTGATGGAGCGGGAGCCGCAGTTCGTGTCGATGTCCCGGGACCATCCGGCGGCGCGCCGGCCGGTGGTGGAGTTACAGGACCTGGCGGCCGACCGGTGGACGGTCGACCCCTCCGTGGACGGTGAATGGGACGGCCTGCGCCGGGTGTTCGCCGGGGCCGGGCTGGACCCGCCCGTACTGCACGCCGACTACCACACCGCGACCTCGCTGATCGTCTCCGGCGAGGCGGTGGCCCCCTGCCAGCCGACGTCGGGGCCGCGCGACGACATGGCGATCCGCCCGCTCTCCGGCGACCCCCTGGCCGTCCGGCTCCTGCTGGCCACCCGCCCGGGCGCCCATGCCGAGGTCTTCGAGGACCTCCGAGCCGCCTATCGCGAAGCGGCCCTCCGCACCCCTCCGTACCGCGCCTGGCTCCACCACCACGAAAGCCCCCTCCTCGCGGCGTAGCCGCGAAGGTCAACCCCCGTCGGCCCTCCGGGCGCGGGGGTGCCGAGGGCTGCCCCCGTGCGATGACGGTCCGCGGAAGAGGCACGGGCGCTTGACTTCGACGATCCGCGATATATCGTGTTCTCCAGAAGACGCGATATGTTGCGTGCCGTGTCCGTACGCCGAGGAGGATCAGCACCATGGCAGAGCAGAAGACGTGGTCGGTCGCCGAACCGCAGAAGCTCACCTTCGAGGAGCCGGTGACCGAGCTCCGCGTCCGTGTCGTGGGCGGCACGGTGAACGTCGTCGCCGACGACGGGCCGGCCCGGCTGGAGGTGGCCGCGGTCGACGGGCCGCCGCTGTACGTCGTGCAGGAGGGCGGCACCCTGACCGTCTCCTACGAAGACCTCCCCTGGAACGGCTCCCAGGGCTTCAAGCAGTGGATCGAGGCCAAGCCCTGGAAGGCCTGGTCCCGTTCCGCCGACGGCCGCAAGGCCTGGGAGCGCAGCGCGACCGTCACCCTGACCGTCCCCGCCGCCACCCACGTGCAGGTCGCGGCCGTCGGCGCCGCCGCCGTCGTCTCCGGCATCGCCGCCGGCACCGACGTCACCGGGGTCTCCGGCGACGTCACCCTGGTCGGCCTGGCCGGCAAGGTCAGCGCGAACACCGTCTCCGGCGGCGTCGAGGCCCAGTCCCTCACCGGCGAGCTCGGCTTCCACTCCGTGTCCGGCGGCCTGACCGTCGTCGACGGCGCGGGCGGCAGCGTACGGGCCGACTCGGTCAGCGGCGACATGCTCATCGACCTCGCCCTCGACCCGGCCGCCCCGCGCCCCGTCGACATCTCCCTGAACTCCGTGTCCGGGCAGGTCGCGATCCGCCTCCCGCACCCCGCCGACGCGCGGGTGGAGGCCAACACGGCCACCGGCGGCGTCTCCAACGCCTTCGAGGACCTCCTCGTCTCCGGCCACTTCGCCGCCAAGCGGATCGCCGGCACCCTCGGCGCGGGCACCGGCACCCTGCGGGCGACCACCGTCTCGGGTTCCATCGCCCTGCTGCGCCGCCCGGCCGCCGACGCGGCGGGCGACGAAGGCTCCGCCACGCCCCTCGTGCTCGACAAGAAGGTGCTCTGACATGCCGCCCGTCTTCGCCCACGGCCGCCTCCGCCTCTACCTGCTCAAGCTGCTGGACGAGGCCCCGCGGCACGGGTACGAGGTGATCCGCCTGCTGGAGGAGCGCTTCCAGGGCCTGTACGCGCCCTCCGCGGGCACGGTGTACCCCCGGCTGGCCAAGCTGGAGGCCGAGGGCCTGGTCACGTACGCCACCGAAGGCGGGCGCAAGGTGTACTCCATCACCGACGCGGGCCGTGCCGAACTGGCCGACCGCGGAGGTGAGCTCGCCGACCTGGAGCTGGAGATCCGGGACTCGGTCTCCGAGCTGGCCGCCGAGATCCGTGACGACGTACGGGGCGCGGCGGGCGCCCTGCGGCGCGAGATGCGGGCCGCGGCCTCCGCGTCCGCGGCCCCCGTCGAGGACGCGTCCTGGGCGGCGGCCAAGGAGGAGCTGCGCAAGGCCAGGCAGGAGTGGAAGGAGCAGGCGCGCCGGGCGAAGGACGAGAGCCGCCGGGCCCGAGAGGAGGCGCAAGCGGCCCGCCGCCAGGCCAAGGAGGCACAGGAGCGGGCGCGCGAGGAGGTCCTGCGGATCGCGAGCCAGTTCCAGGAGCAGTTCGCGAAGTCCGGCGGGATGCTGGGCAATCTGGCCGGCAGCTGGCTCGGTGGCACCGCCACCACGGCCAGGCCCGGCGCCGCGGGTGCCGCCACCGGTGCCGCCGCCCCCACCGGTGCCGCCGCCGATACCGCTGCCGCCGACCCGCACTGGGCCGAGGACCTCACCCCCACCGGCGACCCGGCCCGTGACCTGGACCGGCTGCTCGACCGCTTCCGCGACGACATCCGGGACGCGGCCCGCGACCACGGCGTCACCCCGGCCAGGCTGGCCGAGGCCCGCGCCCACCTCGCGGCGGCCGCGGACCGCATCGCCGAGACGCTCCGGCCGAAGCGGTAGGCCCGCGGCGCCCGCCCGTCGCGATAGGTCGCGAATCAGGCGGCGGCCGGGCCCGCCTCGGCCACCGCGTAGGTGACGCCGTGGTCCGCCAGGACCTCGGCGGCCGTGCCCGGGCGCGAGAGCAGGGCCAGCAGCAGGTGCAGGGTGGCGATGTGGCGCTCATGGCGGCCCAGCGCGATGCGCAGGGACTGCTCCAGGACCTTCTTCGCGCCCTGCGTGAAGGGGACGTGCCGGCCCACCGGCTCCGTGCGGCCCAGCGCCGAGCGGAGCGAAGAGCCCAGGGTGCGCCGCCGCGGGGTCGCGGCGGCCAGTACGCCCTCCCCGTGGACCTCCTCGACCCGGGAGAGGATCGCGCTCAGGTCGATGCCGAGACCCGCGAGGGCCTCCTCGTCCGCCCGGGACATGCCGCCCCGGCGGCGGGCCGCGGCGAGGTCCGCCGCCACCGCGGCGCGGTCCACGCCCAGCGGGTCCAGCGCACCGCGGTCCAGCAGGGCCAGGAGCAGGTGTTCCTCGGTCACGTTCGTGGACCCCGCCTTCCGGGCTTCGGCCACGGCGCCCACCACGGTGTCCCTGGCGTCCTGCGTGAAGCGTTCGAACATCAGACCCTCCCGTGCTTCTTGTGTACGGCCTGCCGGCTGACGCCCAGCTCGGCCGCGATCTCCTGCCAGGACCAGCCCTGCGCGCGGGCGCTGCGCACCTGTACGGCCTCCAGCTGCTCCAGCAGCCTGCGGAGGGCGGCCACGGCGCGCAGGCCCACCCGCGGATCGCGGTCACCGGCCCGCTCGGCGAGATCGGTCGCTTCTGTCATGCCTGTCAATGTAGGTTGACGGGTATGAGGGTGTCAACCGTTGTTGACGACCCGGCGGCTACACCGTCAGGACGATCTTCCCGAACAGGTCACCCGCCTCGAGCTTCTCGAAGCCCTCCCGTGCCCGGTCCAGCGGCAGCACCTCGTCGATCACCGGCCGCACCCCGGTCGCCGCGCAGAACGCCAGCAGGTCCTCCAGCTCGTCCTTCGACCCCATCGTCGAGCCGACCACCTTGAGCTCCAGGAAGAAGATCCGCGTCAGCTCGGCGTGCGCCGGCCGGTCCCCGCTCGTGGCGCCCGAAATGACCAGGGTGCCACCGGGGCGCAGCGATTTGACCGAGTGGGACCAGGTGGCCGCACCGACCGTCTCGATCACCGCGTCCACCCGCTGCGGGAGCCGGGCGCCCGGCTCGTACGCCTCCACCGCGCCCAGCTCCACCGCCCGCTTGCGCTTGGCCTCGTCCCGGCTGGTGGCGAAGACCCGCAGGCCGGCCGCCTTGCCGAGGACGATCGCGGCGGTCGCGACCCCGCCGCCCGCACCCTGCACCAGTACCGAGTCGCCGGGGCGCACGCCCGCGTTGGTGAACAGCATCCGGTACGCCGTCAGCCATGCCGTCGGCAGGCAGGCGGCCTCCTCGAAGGACAGCTCGGCGGGCTTGCGCAGGACGTTCCAGGCGGGGACGGTCACCTGCTCGGCGAACGTGCCCTGGTACCGCTCGGTCAGGATCGAGCGCGGCTCGTCGGGGCCGACCCCGTGGCCGCTCTGGCCGATCACGGAGTGCAGGACGACCTCGTTGCCGTCCTGGTCGATGCCCGCGGCGTCGCAGCCGAGGATCATCGGGAGTTTGCCCTCGCCGAGGCCGACCCCGCGCAGCGACCACAGGTCGTGGTGGTTGAGGGAGGCGGCCTTGACGTTCACGGTCACCCAGCCGGGGCGCACCTCGGGGGCCGGGCGCTCGCCCAGCACGAGGCCGCTCAGCGGCTGGTCACGGTCGATTCGGGCGGCGTAGGCAGCGAACATGCCGCGACGCTACCGCTCGGTAGCCCGTCGGGCCAGACCTGTCGGGGCCGAGCCGGTGAGGCCTTCGTCGCACGGACACCCGTGCGGATCGGTGGCCGCCGGCGGGAACCGTACGGGGCCTCCCGGGCGTCCGTAATGGACTGTCCGGAAGTCGAACGGAATCTTTCGTTGCCCCCTCAACTAACCCTGCCACGTGCGGTCTTGTGTGGTTGGGGTGGGGAAGTGGAACGTCAGGATCAAGCCTCCGGGGGCGGTAATATTCACGCCATGCCGCCCGGCTCGTCATGAGCCCGCCACCTTGTGGCCGCATTCTCATTGACGAAGCGTCAGCTCCGTCGAGGCGCTGAGGCGGAGCATCCCCTCCCGGTTCGGGGGCGGGGAGGGTGTGCCGAACAAGAAGAGGGGCCCGGCCGGATGCAGATCCGGCCGGGCCCCTCTTCGTACCGCCGCGGGTCAGGCCAGGCGGGCCACGCCGTCGGCCTTGGCCGCCGCCGCGACCGCGGCCGCGACGGCCTCGGCGACGCGCGCGTCGAACGGCGACGGGATCACGTAGTCGGCGGCGAGCTCGTCACCCACGACACCGGCGATGGCGTCGGCGGCGGCGATCTTCATGCCCTCGGTGATCCGGCTGGCGCGGACCTTCAGGGCGCCCGCGAAGATGCCCGGGAACGCCAGCACGTTGTTGATCTGGTTCGGGAAGTCCGAACGGCCCGTGGCCACGACCGCCGCGTACTTGTGCGCGACGTCCGGGTGGACCTCGGGGTTCGGGTTGGCCATGGCGAAGACGAAGGCGTTCTTCGCCATCGAGGCCACCGCCTCCTCCGGCACGGTGCCGCCGGAGACGCCGATGAAGACGTCCGCGCCGTTCAGGGCCGCTTCCAGGGAGCCGGTCTGGCCGGTCTTGTTCGTCAGGGCGGCGATCTCCGCCTTGACGTCCGTCAGGTCGGAGCGGTCCGCGGAGACGACGCCCTTGCGGTCGGTGACGCAGACGTCGCCGATGCCCGCGTCCACGAGGATCTTGGCGATGGCGATGCCCGCCGCGCCCGCACCCGAGATCACGGCGCGCAGGTCGCCGAGCGTGCGCCCGGTGAGCTTCGCGGCGTTGCGCAGGGCGGCCAGGGTCACGATCGCCGTGCCGTGCTGGTCGTCGTGGAAGATCGGGATGTCCAGGGCTTCCTGGAGCCGGCGCTCGATCTCGAAGCAGCGGGGGGCGGAGATGTCCTCCAGGTTCACCCCGCCGAAGGACGGCGCCAGACGGATGACCGTCTCGACGATCTCGTCGGCGTCCTTGGTCGCGAGCGCGATCGGCACCGCGTCCACACCGCCGAACTGCTTGAACAGGATGGCCTTGCCCTCCATCACGGGGAGGGAGGCCTCGGGACCGATGTCACCGAGTCCGAGCACGGCCGTACCGTCGGTGACGACGGCGACCACGTTCGACTTCCAGGTGTACTCGTTCACCAGCTCGGGCTGCTCCGCGATGGCGCTGCAGACCTTCGCCACGCCGGGCGTGTACGCGAGGGACAGGTCGTCCTTGTTCTGGACCGGCACCGTGGCCTGGATGGCCATCTTGCCGCCCCGGTGCAGTGCGAACACCGCGTCCGGGTTGTTGTCCGTCGCGCTGTCGCTGCGAGGATTGACGATCTCCGCTGCCACTTTCTTGGCCCCTTAAGTCTTTGAATCGTTGAGGGTGACCACACCTGGTTAAGGGGTGGGCGGGCACCGCGTCCGTACTCCGCATCGACGGTTGGCCCGTCTCCGCGAAGGGGAGGTTCGTACGCGCGGGCGCGCCGCACGCGCGCCCTGAGCCCCGGATGAGGGGTGTAAGGATCCGTTGTACCCGAAGAACGCTCACCCAGACGAGTCGATTCCTGCTCGACTGTAGACCTCTTGTCCTGTTTTCGGCGAAAGGTCCAAACGTCTCTGTCCAATGGACGAGACGGACCGCAAATACTCCGTCAAAAAGGCCAGGTCGCAGCGGTTCCTGCGGCCGCGAACCCCGCATTCCGCAGTCCTGTTGGGTACCCCGGCCCACCCGTTATCCGATTTTGACCTGACGAACTGCCTGAATGCGTCAGTCCGAATGGCAAGATGCCGTAATCACACGAGGTCGCGACACTCGAAGGTGCGTGCCCGACCGTTCTCGGATGCTCCACCAGCCAGCCGGAGGAACCAGCTCATGACCGCAAGCACCACCCGTCGTACGACCGCCGCCCGGTCCCGGATCGCCGCGGTCGGCGCGATCGCGGTCGCCGGCGCCCTGATCCTCACCGGCTGCGGCGACCAGACGGAGAAGGGCGCCTCGTCGACCCCCTCCGGCGGTACGTCGAAGGACAGCTCCGCCCCGCTCTTCTCGGCCCTGCCGAAGAAGATCCAGGACGCCGGTGTCATCAAGGTCGGCACGGACTCCGCCTACGCCCCGATGGAATTCGTCGAGGGCGGCAAGATCGTCGGTGTCGACCCCGACATCGCCGAGGCGCTCGGCAAGCAGCTCGGCGTGAAGATGCAGTTCACCGCCGGCACCTTCGACGGTCTGATCACCTCGATCTACACCGGCCGCGAAGACGCGATCATGTCGTCGATCACCGACAACAAGAAGCGCCAGGAGGGCCTGGACGACAAGGGCCAGAAGATCGGCAAGGGGATCGACTTCGTCGACTACTTCTCCTCCGGCCTCTCGCTCCTCGTCAAGAAGGGCAACCCCGAGGGCATCAAGTCGATGGACGACCTCTGCGGCAAGACCGTGGCCGTCCAGCGCGGCACGATCTACGAGGACACCTTCAAGGCCCAGGCCGAGAAGTGCGGCGACAAGAAGCTCACCATCCAGGCCTTCGACACCGACGCCGAGGCGCAGACCCGCGTCAAGGCCGGCGGTGCCGTCGCCGACCTGAACGACTACCCGGTCGCCGCCTACACGGTGAAGACCTCCGGTGGCGGCAACGACTTCGAGGTCGCCGGCCAGCAGAGCGACGTCGGCCTCTTCGGCATCGGCGTGAGCAAGGAGAACACCCAGCTCCGCGACGCCCTCAAGCAGGCCCTCGACGCCATCATCAAGGACGGCTCCTACGCCAAGGCGCTGGAGAAGTGGAACGTGCAGGACAGCGCCGTCAAGTCCGCGACGGTCAACGCAGGTCAGTAAGTCCGGCGAAGTCCCTCGCTCCACGCTCCACTGAAGGGCAGTCATTGTGACTGACAAGATCGAAAAGGGTCCGGCCGAGAACCCGCCGGCCGGACCCGGCGCCTCGGGCCTCCCGTACGAGGCCATCAAGGCAATTCCGGTACGGCACTACGGCCGCTGGGTCAGCGGTGTCGTGGTCGTGGCGCTGCTCGCCTGGCTCGTCTACGCGTTCGCCAACGGCAACGTCATCTGGGCGACGGTCGGCGACAAGCTGTTCGACCCGGCGGTCCTGAGCGGTCTCGGCAACACCGTGATCATCAGCGTCTCCGCCATGGCGCTGGGCCTCGTGCTCGGCATCGTCTTCGCGGTGATGCGGCTCTCCAAGAACCCGGTGACCGGCGCCGTCTCCTGGCTCTACATCTGGTTCTTCCGCGGTACCCCGGTGTACGTGCAGCTGCTGGTGTGGTTCAACCTGTCGCTGATCTTCCAGTACATCAACCTCGGTCCGATCTACAAGAACGAGACCGTCGACGTCATGACCCCGTTCATGGTGGCCCTCCTGGGCCTCGGCCTGAACGAGGGCGCGTACATGGCGGAGATCGTCCGGGCCGGCATCCAGTCGGTCGACGAGGGCCAGACCGAGGCCGCCCACGCGCTCGGCATGCCGCAGACGAAGACCATGCGCCGGATCGTGCTCCCGCAGGCGATGCGCGTGATCATCCCGCCGACCGGCAACGAGTTCATCAACATGCTGAAGACCTCCTCCCTGGTCTCGGCGGTGCAGTACACGGAACTCCTGCGGGCCTCGTCGAACATCGGCAACACGGCCGGTGCCATCATGGAGATGCTGTTCGTGGCCTCCTTCTGGTACCTGGCTCTGACCAGTGTGTTCAGCGTCGGCCAGTACTACCTGGAGCGCCGCTTCGCCCGTGGTTCCACGCGGAACCTGCCGCCGACGCCGTTCCAGCGTCTGAAGGCCAACCTGAACATGTTCCGCCGTACGGAGGTCGCGCGATGACCACTCAGCCGATGGTCAAGGCCGAGGGCGTCCACAAGTCGTACGGCGCCGCCCACATCCTGCGCGGCATCGACCTCGAGGTCGCCCCGCGCGAGGTCTTCTGCCTGGTCGGCCCGTCCGGCTCCGGCAAGTCGACCTTCCTGCGGTGCATCAACCACCTGGAGCGCATCAACTCCGGGCGGCTCTCGGTGGACGGCCAGCTGGTCGGGTACAAGCAGAAGGGCGACAAGCTCTACGAGCTGAAGGACAGCGAGGTCGCGGCCCAGCGCCGCGAGATCGGCATGGTCTTCCAGCGCTTCAACCTCTTCCCGCACATGACGGCCATCGAGAACGTCATGGAAGCCCCCGTCATGGTCAAGGGCGAGAGCAAGGCCGTGGCGCGCGAGCGCGCGGTGCGCCTCCTGGACCGCGTGGGCCTGGGCGACAAGGGCGGGAACTACCCCTCCCAGCTCTCCGGCGGGCAGCAGCAGCGCGTGGCGATCGCCCGCGCGCTGGCCATGGAGCCGAAGCTGATGCTCTTCGACGAGCCCACCTCGGCGCTCGACCCGGAGCTCGTCGGCGACGTCCTCGACGTCATGCGGGACCTGGCCGAATCGGGCATGACCATGATCGTGGTGACCCACGAGATGGGCTTCGCCCGCGAGGTCGGCGACAACCTCGTCTTCATGGACGGCGGCGTCGTCGTCGAGTCCGGCCACCCCCGCGAGGTGCTCGGCAACCCGCAGCACGACCGGACGAAGGCGTTCCTTTCCAAGGTGCTGTAGCCGCAGGCGCGCCGAACGGACGTAAGGGGCGGTACGGGAATCCCGTACCGCCCCTCTCGCATGTCCTGCAGGGTGGAAAGTTCTCACTTTCCTACCAGGGCACTACTTCAGACCCAGGACCAGCGCGTCCGAGGGCGAGCGCCAGACCGTCCGGGCCTCCGCGAAGCCCGCCTCGCGCAGGGTCCGCACGTGCCAGGCGTCGTCGGGGGTGTCCCCGTCGGCGTGCTCGCCGTAGATCTCGTAGCGGCGCTTCGTCGGCTCGGCGAGCACCGGGTCGGCGGCCGCCAGGGCCCACCAGTCGGCCCAGTCCAGCGCGCCGGCGGCGCGGGCCCGGTCCATCGCGGCGTGGCGGTGGGCGCGCTCGGCGGCGTTGAGGCGGGGGGTCGCCGCGTCGGGCATGTGGTCGGCGTTCATGAAGACCCCGCCCTCGCGCAGCAGCGGGGCGAGCTGCCCGTACAGCACGGCGAGCCGGGGTGAGTGCAGCCAGTGCAGGGCGGTGGCCGTCAGGACGGCGTCGTACGTGTCGTACGGGAGCGCCGAGGTCCAGTCGGGGTCCTTGAGGTCCGCGGTGACGAACGTGACGCGGCTGTCGCCGTCGAAGTGGCCGCGTGCGATGGTCAACAGGGCCGGGTCGAGATCGACGCCCGTACTGGTGGATTCCGGGAACCGCCTGAAGACGCGGTCCGTAATACTTCCCGTACCGCACGCCAGATCCAGCACCCGGGGGGTGGGTCCCACCAGTGCCTCGACCATGTCCAGCATCACCCGGAACCGCTCCTCGCGGTCGGGCATGTACCACTCCTGCTGCCGGTCCCAGCTCTCCTGCCAGGCCTGCCAGTCGGTCGTGGTCTCCGCCATCGCTCACCCTCCAGTCGTAATACCCTCGAATAAGTCTCGGCCGTTACTTCGAGACCCTAAACCGCAGCCGTAAGGACTACAAGTGGAACTGGCCCATTACTCGGACTATGCCGTGCGCCTGGTCAACACCGAGGAGCCGGCCCGCAACAAGGACTCGCTGACCTCGGTGGACGCCGTCCGGGAGCTGTTCGGCGCCAGCGCGCAGATGGCCCGCCGCGTCACCGAGACCGACGTCACCCGCTTCCGCAACGTCCGCGGCAGGCTGCGCGCCGTCTTCGAAGCCGCCGACGGCGGCGACCACGGCCTCGCGGTCGACCTGCTGAACTCCCTGCTCATGGAGTTCCCGGTCAGCCCGCAGGTCTCCGGCCACGAGTACCTCGACGACGAGGGACGCCCCAACTGGCACATCCACCTCGCCGACCACCCCTCGAACGCCTCCGCCGGCTACGCGGCGATCGCGTCCTTCGGCCTGGCCTTCCACCTCACCGAGCACGGTCCCGACCGCCTCGGCCTGTGCCAGGCCGCGCCCTGCCGCAACGCCTACCTCGACACCTCCACCAACCGCTCCCGGCGCTACTGCTCCGACCGCTGCGCCACCCGGGCCAACGTGGCCGCCTACCGGGCCCGCAAGCGCCTGGAAGCCGAGGCGTCCGGCCACAGCGGCCGCAGCGCCGACACCGCCCAGGACAGCCGCGCCCTCAGCGAACTCTGATCCGCCGCGCGGGGCCGGAAGCGCAGCACCGCCGTCGCCAGCACCAGCTCCTCGGGCACCGTCCCGTAGTCGGTGCTGTCGCCGGTCTCGTTGTACGGGTTGTCCCCGAGCACCCACCAGCCGCCCGGCCGCCGCTCCACCGCCCGCTTGACCACGAGCAGGTCCTGCTGGAACGGGTGGCGCAGCACCACCACGTCACCCGGACGCACGGCCGCCCCGTAGCGGACCACCAGCCGGTCCCCGTGCAGCAGCGTCGGCACCATCGAGGGCCCCGCCACCTCCAGTACCTCGAACGCCATCCGCGAGTGCCTTCTCTCCGCCATGCGCGACCTCCTCGCCCGCTCTCGCCTCACTGCGCATGCTGCCGCAGCCTCCCGTACATTCGCTCACCGGTCCGGACGCCACCCTGGACTTTTGTCCTAAGCCCACGGGGCCGCTCGCGAAATCCCCTGTGCCACGGAGTAACCTCCCCCTTGAGAAGACGATCACGAGGAGGACAAACTCCATGCTTTCCCGCCTCTTCGCCCCCAAGGCGAAGGTCTCCGCCCACTGCGATCTTCCGTGCGGCGTGTACGACCCTGCCCAGGCCCGCATCGAGGCCGAGTCCGTCAAGGCCGTCCAGGAGAAGTACCAGGCCAACGAGGACGCCGACTTCCGCGCGCGCGCCATCACCATCAAGGAGCAGCGCGCCGAGCTCGCCAAGCACCACGTCTCGGTGCTGTGGAGCGACTACTTCAAGCCCCCGCACTTCGAGAAGTACCCGCAGCTGCACACCCTGGTCAACGACACCCTGAAGGCCCTCTCGGCCGCCAAGGCGTCGAACGACCCGGCGACCGGCCAGAAGGCGCTCGAGCTCATCGCCGAGATCGACCGCATCTTCTGGGAGACCAAGGCCGCCTGATCCAGGCCTTGCTCCCCACGGCGAAGGGGCCCGACCGGTGACGGTCGGGCCCCTTCGCCGTGCCTGAGCTGCCGGTGGACCTACTCGTCCTCGTCGTCCTCGTCGTCCAGGCGGGCCAGCCAGGTGGCCAGGCGTTCCACCGGGACCTCGAAGTCCGGGTTCAGGTCGACGAAGGTGCGCAGCTGCTCGGCGAGCCACTCGAAGGTGACCTCCTCCTCGCCGCGCCGCTTCTCCAGCTCCTCGATGCCGCGATCGGTGAAGTACAAGTCGGGCTCCGTGCCGTGATGAAGGTGTGCAGGGGACGTTTCCCGCCAGGATAATCCGCATACCCGGCGAGACCTCCCCTCCTGTGGCACCCGGCGCTAGCCTGGACGGCCTCCACACCTGAGGGGGCAGGGGATGCCGGACGGGCGCACGGGCGGCACCGCGCGCGCCTTCGAGCTCCTCGAACCCCTCGTCCAGGCGGCCACCGTGCGCGTCCACGCGGCCCCGGACGGGTATGCACCCCATGGGACCGGTCCCACCTGGGGGAGTGGCTTCTTCATCGCCCCGGGCTGGGTCCTGACGTGCGCGCACGTCGTCGGTGAAGGGGGTGCAGCGGTGCGTCTCGTGGGGCGTGAGCTCGGCATCACCTTCTCCTCCGGCGCCTACGGCACCACCGGCACCGTCACCGGCCGCGTCGAGTGCGTCCTGCCCGAGCGGCTGGAGGAGCGCCGCCCCGCCCGCCGGGCCCTGTGGGACCTGCCCGACCTGGCGCTGGTCCGCGTCCTCGCCCCGATCACGCACGCCTGCGTACGGCTCACCGACCGCGGCAGACCGCGCCTCGACGAGGTCGCCTACTTCGGCTGCACCGAGGACCTCGGCGCCCCCGAGATCACCGGCCGCACCACCCGGCTGCGCGGCACCGCCGCCGCCGGCGCCGCCCTGCGCCTCGGCGACGACGACGAGATCGAGCCCGGCATGTCAGGCGGCCCGGTCGTGGACCTGGCCCGCGGCGAGGTCGTCGGCGTGGTCAAGGCCCGCCGCCACAACGGCGGCGGCGGACTCGCCGTCTCCGTCGTCCAGTTACGGACCCTGCCGCTGGCCGCCACCGGCCAGGTCGGGCTCTACCGCCGCGTCATGCAGGCCCACGACCTGTACCACTACGACCAGCACCTGAGCGACCGGGGCAGCCGCAGCACCTGGACCGACGTGCACGACGAGCTCCCGGCGCGCGAGCTCCCGCACGAGGGCCGCAGGCGGCTCACCGCCGCCGAGCGCACCACCCTGTGCGGGCTGCTGGCCGAACTGCCCCCGCCGCGCTCCTCCGAGGACGTACGGGCCCTCGTCGAGGCGGCCCGCGGCGAGGAGCCCGACCCGGGCCTGCCGGCCCCGCTCAGCTGGCGCGACGGACTCGGCATGCTGCACGATCCGCCGGGCGGCTCCGGCGAGGCCGCCGCGATGCTGCGGTACGCGACCGACGTCAGCGTCGCCGACCACCGGGAGCCGCCCTCCCCGGGCGCCGACGAAGAGCTGTGGGACTGGGTACGGGCCACCGCCGAGCGGCTGTGGCGGCCCCTGCGGCGGGAGCTGGGCGAGCGCCACGAACGGGGCCTCGCCCAGCGCGACCGGCGCCGCCGCGCCCGGGCCGACCGGCACCCGCACGGCCACACCAGGCCGTCCGGCGCCCTGCCCCAGGGCCCCTCGGTGCTGCTGGAGGCGTGGGCGCACGGCTGGGAGGACGTCTACGACTGGCGCGTCTCGGTGCTCTACGGGCCCGCCCACCCGGGCCGGCTCACCCCGGTGGACTCGGGCGTACGGGCCACCCGGGCCGGTCTCGCCGAAGCGCTGCGGGTCCCGCTCGCCGAGGCCTTCCGGCGCTGCGACACCCACGACGCGGCGGCCCTCCTCGAAGTCGCCGTGGCGCCCGAGCTGTTCGGCCTGCCCGTGGACACCTGGACGGTGGCCGGCCGCACCCCGCTGGGCGTCCAGCGGCCCGTGGTCTTCCGCTACCCGGCCGGGACCGGCGGGGCGATCCCGACCGACGACGAGGCCGACCACCGCCGGGCCGACCGCTGGACCCGCGTCCAGGCCGGCCCGCTGGCCGACGAGCGGGCCGACTGCGACCGCGGCCGCCCCAGGACCCCGGCGCCGGAATGGCTCGACGCACTGCCGGACAACACCGTGCCCGTGCACTGCCGGGCCGCCGACGCGGAGCCCACCCGCGGCTCCCTGTACGGGGTCCGCGACGCCGGATACGGAGTGGCCGTCACCCGGCGCCCCCCCGACGACCCGGCGGCCGACTGCGCGCCGTTCCACCGCGGGCTGCGCGAGGAGCTGACGGAGGCGGCGCGGGGAGCGCCGCTGCCGGTCCGGCTCCAGGCACTGCGGGCACGCGCGCACGGGGCGGACCCCGACGCGTACTGGGCGGACGGGATGGCCCTCGTATGGGAGGACCCGGCGCGCGCGCTGCCCGAAGACGAGCCGCTGCAGGGCGACCTGTGACGGGCGGGAGGGGGAGGGAGCAGGCGTGAACGAGGAATGGCTCATCTACCGGGGGGTCGGCGAACCCCACGACGGGATCGAGGCCCTGCCCGATCCGCCGCCGTGGCGGGACTTCGACGGCGGCCCCGTCGGCGAGCCCGGCGGACCGGCGGACACGGCCGACGGGAACGTCGCACGCCGCCTCGGCGCGCACCGGCAGGCCGCCGAACTGCACCGGCCCGAACCGGAGGAGCTGGAGGCCATCAACGCGGCCCTCTACCTGCGGCGGCCGCTGCTGGTGACCGGCTACCCGGGAACCGGGAAGTCCACCCTCGCGCACGCCGTCGCCCACGAGCTGAAACTCGGCCGGGTGCTGCGCTGGCCCGTGGTCTCGCGGACCGTGCTCCAGGAGGGCCTCTACCGCTACGACGCCATCGCCCGGCTCCAGGACGTGCAGATCGCCGCGAGCGGCCGTCTGCCGGGCGGCTCCCCGGGCGCGGGCCCCCGCACGGAACCCGGCGCGGGCCCGGCGGCCGGCACGTCCCCCGGCATCGGCAAGTACATCCGCCTCGGCCCCCTCGGAACGGCCCTGCTGCCCACCGGACGGCCCCGGGTCCTGCTCATCGACGAGCTCGACAAGAGCGACATCGACCTGCCCAACGACCTCCTGAACGTCCTGGAGGAGGGCGAGTTCGCCCTCCCCGAACTCGAACGCGTCGCCGACACCGAACCCGAGGTGCAGGTGCTCACCGACGACGGGGCGAAGGTCACCGTCCGGGGCGGCCGAGTGCGCTGCCGGGCCTTCCCCTTCATCATCCTGACCAGCAACGGCGAACGGGACTTCCCGGCCGCCCTGCTGCGCCGCTGCATCCAGCTCAAGCTCGGCCAGCCCGGCGAGAAGCGGCTCGCCACCATGGTCCGCGCGCACCTCGGTGAGGAGGCCGCCCAGCTCGGGGCCGACCTGATCCGGGAGTTCCTCAGCCGCTCCCAGTCCGAACTCGTCGCCGCCGACCAGCTGCTGAACGCCATCTACCTCACCCACTACGCCGCCCCGCCGACCCGGGAGGACCTCGCCGACCTGCTCATCCAGCGCCTCGACCGCCCGAGGTGAGCGCCCGTGCATCCCGAGTGGCCCGCCCTTCCCGCCTCCGCGGGCACACGTTGCTCCGACCCGGCGCCCGTCCCCGCCGCCCTGCGCGACCTCACCGGGCTGCTGCGCGCCGCCGGGCTCGACCCCACCGCCGAGGAGCTCGCCGACGCGCTGTGGCTGGCCGGGCGGATCGGTCCGGCCGTCCCCGCCGCCCCCGACCCGGACCGCACGGCCCCGCCCCGGCGGACGCGCCCCGCGGGCGCGGCGACGCCGGCCGGGGAGGAACCCGTGCCGCCCGAGCCCGAGCCGGAGGACCCGGTACGGCTCTACGCCTCCCGGGTACTGGGGGCCGTCGAGGAGGAGGCGGCGGAACTCCCGGCCGGCGCCGGAGTGCCCGTACGGGTCCCCGGCGCGGCCGCGCTGCCCCGGATCCTTGAGATCCAGCGGGCCCTGCGCGCCCTCCAGCGGCACCGCCCGCCCGGCCCGCCCACCCGGCTGGTGCTCGACGAACCGGCCACCGCCGAGGCCAGCGCCCGAGCGCTCGGGCTGGTCATCCCCGTACTGCGGCCGGACAGCCGGCGCGAGGCGACCGTACGGCTGGTCATGGACGCCTCCCCGTCGATGGCCGTCTGGCACGACATGTTCGAGGAACTGCGGTCCGTCTGTGAGCGGCTCGGCGCCTTCCGCGACGTCCAGGTGCACTACCTGCACCGGCTCGGCGACGGCCGGGCCGCCGTCGGGCGCGGGCCCGGCCCCGGCACCCGGCTGCGCTCCGGGGACCAGCTGCGCGACCCCACCGGACGGGCGCTGACCATGGTCGTCTCCGACTGCGCCGGCCCGCTCTGGCGCGAGGGCGAGGCCCAGCGGCTGCTGCACCGCTGGGCCGAGTGCACCCCCTGCGTGGTCGTCCAGCCGCTGCCGCAGCGATTGTGGAGCCGCAGCTGGCTGCCGACCGAGCGGGGCGCCCTGACCCGCGCCGAGGGCGGCTCCGGGAAGCTGCGGTTCCGGCCCGACCGGCCGGTCCGCCACGGGCGGTACACCGGTGGGCTGACCGTCCCCGTCCTGCCGCCCAGCGCCATCGCGCTCGGCTCCTGGGCCCGCCTCGTCGCCGGGCTCGGCACCGGTCCCGTCCCCGCCGAGGTGGGCCGGGTGCTCGCCGACCACCCCGCCGCGCCCCTGCCGCCGCCGCACGCCGTCCGCCCGCCGCGCGAGCTGGTGCGCCGCTTCCGCGCCTCCGCCTCGCCCCGCGCCGTCCAGCTCGCCGTGTACCTGTCGGCGGCGCCGCTGACCCTGCCCGTGATGGCCCTCGTACAGCGCACGATGCTGCCGGACTCGGAGCCCTCGGACCTGGCCGAGGTGCTGCTCAGCGGGCTGCTGCGGCGCGGGCGGGCCGCAGGGCAGTGGTACGAGTTCGTGCCCGGCGTCCAGGACGTGCTGCTCGGGCCGCTCGGCCGGGACGAGGCGGCGCTCGTGCTCAAGCACTGCTCCGAGTACGTGCTCGCGCACTTCGGGCGGGGCGTGCGGAACTTCCCCGCCCTGGCCGTCTCCCAGCTCACCGGCGCCCCGGTGGCCGAGGAGGGCGGCGAGGAGCGGGTCCCCGCCGGGCGGCTCCCGCAGGCCTTCGCCGAGGTCTCGGCCCGCGTCGTACGGCGCTACCTGCCCGGGCCGCCCGCCGGGGAACCGGGCGTCCCGGAGCCCGTCGCACCCCCGCCCGGGCGGGCCTGGGCGGTGCGCACGGCCCGCGACCGGCTCGCCGCGCAGGACCGCCAAGGCGGCGACGCCGGCCCGCGCGGGCTCTACGAGGCCGTCGCCGTGCTGCGCCGGGCGATCGCCGTGCCCGCCGGACCCGAGGACGCGCCCGGCGAGGCCGAGTGCGAGCTGGCCACCGTCCTGCTGCGGCTGTGGGCCGGACAGCGGGACCCCGAGCTGCTCGCCGAGGCCGAGCGGTCCGTGGCCGGCCTCGGTACCCCGCCCGCCCGGGCCCTGCTCGGCCGGATCCTGTACGAGCGGGCCCTGGAGGCCGAGCCGGACCCCGAGCTGCTGGCCGCGGCGGAACGGGAGTTCGCGGCCGTCGGCGGCGACCCCGACCCGGCGCTGGACCCGCGGCTGCGCCTGGACTGCGTGGTCCGGCGGGCGCAGGCCCTGGTCCGCCTCGGCGAGCTCCGCGAGGACACGGGCGCACTGCACGAAGCGCGCTCCGCGCTGGAGGCGGTGACCGGAGCCCCCGCCTCCGACCCGGCGGTGCGGCCCGCCCTCGGCCGGGTCCTGCTCGCCCTGCTGCCCCGCACCCCCGACCCGGCGGAGCGCACGGCGCTGGCCGTCCGGGCCGCCGAGCACCTGGAAGCCGGGCTGGCCGCCGCGCAGCAGTCCGCCGGGCCCGCGGGAGCGGCGGCCGCCCGCGTACGGGTGGACCTGGCCGCGGCCCTGCGCCACCTGCCGGGGCGGCTGGAGGAGGCGGCCGGACAGCTGGACCTGGCCCTGGCCGAGGCCACCGGCGACCCGGAGCTGCGGCTGGCCGCCCTGGTGTGCCTGGCGCGGGTGCACCGGGCCCGGTACGCGCGGGACGCGGATCCGGCGGCCCTGGAGGACGCGGCCGAGGCGTACGGCAGGGCCCGCAGGCTGATCCCGCGCGACGCGGAGGCCTACGCGGAGCTGCTGCCCGAGTGGGGCGACGCACTGCTGGACCGGGCGCGGGCCGCCGACGGCCGGCGGTTCACCTCGACGGCCGTACGGGTGCTGCGCGACAGCCGGACGGCGGTCCCGCAGTCCGACCCGCGCTCCGCGCAGCGCCTGGTGCGGCTCGCGGAGGGGCTGCGGCTGCGGCACGCCTACGAGGGGGACGTGGTCGACCTGAGGGAGGCGGAGTACCTGCTGGAACTGGCCGTCCGGCAGAGCCGCGGCCCGCTGGAGCAGGCCCGCGCGTGGCGCGAGCACGGGGACGTCCAGCAGGAGATCCACGCGCACACCCGGGCGCTGGACCGCCTCGACCGGGCGGCGGACTCCTACCGGCGGGCCTGGCGCTCCGCGCTCGCCGCCGACCGCGAGGAGCGGCGGGACGTGGCGGTGGAACTGGGGGCACGGGTACAGGAGTTGCGCGGGGAGGTACTGGAGCGCCTGGCCCGGCCCCGGGCGGCGCTGGACGCGTACCGCTCCGCGCTGGAGCTGTGGAACCGGCTGGGTCCGGCGGCCGCGGAGCGGAGGGCGGCGCTGGGATCCCGGGTCCGCACCCTGGAGGCGGGGCTGTAACCCGGGCAACCGGGTAGTGGAGCATCGGACATCGCGACTCAACGGGGGGACGGGCAGCCCATGGCGACTCGGGAGCAGGAAGCGCAGACGGCGGGCGGCTCCGCCTGTCCGGGGCGGTTACCGGACCTCTCCGGGTTCGATCTGGCCGCGCTGCGCGGGATCGACCACCCCGTGCTGGCCCGGGTCATCGAGGGCATGGTGGAGCGGGTCACCCACCCCGCCGAGATCCTCAACGCCTTCGACTCGGGAGTCGCCTGACCGCACCGGTGACCCGCGAACCCTCACGCACCGCAGTCCCAAGGCCACGCAGTGCACGCACGGTTGTCCCGTTTCCGCCGTTAGCCGGTGCCGTCCGCCGGGCAGGGATGGACCGTCCGCGGCGCGGGAGGTACAGGCGATGAGTCAGACCGACACGAGCGACGCCGGGCTGCCCTCCTTACGGAACCACCTGGTCCACGCGCCGTGGCCGTACGCCCGGCTCGACGTGCCCGCGCTCCGCGCCGCGGGCCACCGGCCGCACCCGGTACGGCAGTTCGTCCTCAAGACCCGCAGCCGCTGCAACCTCGCCTGCACCTACTGCTACGTGTACGAGATGGCCGACCAGGGCTGGCGCGTCCAGCCCGCCGCCATGTCCCGGGCCACCGCCGCCCGCGCCGCCGCCCGCATCGCCGAGCACGCCGCCGCCCACGACCTTGCCCGCGTCGACCTCGTCCTGCACGGAGGCGAACCCCTGCTCACCGCCCCCGCCGAACTGGCCGCCCCCGTCGAGGCCGTACGGGCCGCCCTCGCCCGGACCTCGCCGCGGACCCGGGTCACCGCCACCGTCCAGACCAACGGCACCCTGCTCACCCGGGGCCGGCTCGGCGCGCTCGCCGCCGCCGGGATCCGCGTCGGGGTCAGCCTCGACGGGGGGCTGCCCGCGCACAACACCCGCCGCGTGGACCGCACCGGACGCCCCGGGTTCGCCGCCGCCGCCCGCGGCCTGCGCCTGCTCGCCCGGCACCCCGAGAGCTACGCCGGGGTGCTGTGCGTCGTCGACCTCGCCCAGGACCCGGTGGAGACGTACGAGTCGCTGCTCGCCTTCGCCCCGCCGGTCATCGGGCTGCTGCTGCCGCTGGCCAACTGGAACACCCCGCCGCCCGGCCACGACCCGCCCCGCACCCCGTACGCCGACTGGCTCGTCGCCGTCTTCGAGCGCTGGTGGCACGAGGCGGAGCTGCGGACCCGGATCCGGATCTTCGAGGAGATCATCGCCCTGCTGCTCGGACTGCCCGCCGCCACCGAGACCCTCGGCCTCGCACCCGCCGCCACCGCCGTGATCGAGACCGACGGCGGCATCGAGCAGGCCGACTCGCTGAAATCCGCCTACGAAGGCGCCGCCGCCACCGGGATGACCGTGGCGAGCCACGGCTTCGACGCGTTCCTCGACCACCCCGGTCTCGTCGCCCGCCAGCTCGGGCGGGAGGCCCTCGCCGACGGCTGCCGGGCCTGCGAGCTCGTCGAGGTCTGCGGGGGCGGCCACTACCCGCACCGCTACCGCGCCGGCGAGGGCTTCCGACGGCCCTCCGTCTACTGCGCCGACCTCCAGGTCCTCATCCGCCACATCGCGTCGGCGCTCCACCGGGCCGCCGCCCGGCCCGCGCCCCCGGAACGGCCCGACCCCCGGCCGGCTCCCCGGCAGCCCGACGCCCCGCCGGGCCGCCGCCGACCCGAGCCTGCGCCGGGACAGCCGCGGGCCACCGGCCCGGGCGCCGGCCTGCCCGGCCCGCCGCCCGCCGGCCG
>NZ_JAINUL010000001.1:3113222-3374169 GCF_020639365.1 Streptomyces flavotricini | reverse complement strand
CGCCGCCCGCCGGCCGGGCGCCCCGGCGGACGGCCGCCTCGTGAGCGCCCCCCTGACCGGGTTCACCGTCACCTCGGCCACCCTGGGCGCCCTCGCCTCCACCGAGCCCTCCGCCGACGGCACCCGCCTGGTGCGCGACATCCGCCGCTCCAAGCGGCTCGTCCTGCTGCGCGGGGTCCTCGACGCCGCCCCCGGCGGCCGGGCCGGGGAGGCCGCCGACCACTGGGCCCTGCTGGAGGAGGCCGAACGGCACGATCCCGACGCCGTCCGCGACGTACTGCACTACCCGGCCACCGGGGTGTGGGCCGAGGAGACCCTGCGCCGGCTGTACGCCCCGTACGGGCCTCCGGCCGACCTGGGCCACCTCGGGGCCCTCGCCGCCGCCGCGGCCCTGCGCTCCGGAATCGCCTTCAAGGCCACGCTCCGGCCCGTCCACGGCCGGCTCGTGCTGCCCACCCTCGGACTGCTGCGCCCCGCCCGGCCCGGCCCGCTCGCCCTCACCGAGCGCTGCTGGGACCCCGAGGACCCCGCCGCCCTCGTCCTGCACTCCCTGCCCGGCGGCCGCACCGCCCTCGACGACCTCGACCCGTACCGGGCCCCCGGGCCCGCCCAGCCGGGGCCCGTCCGCCCCGCCCGCCGACTCACCCCCAAGGGCCACAAGCGCTGGGACACCCAGTGGTCGGGGGCGCTCACCTTGCTCGACCGGTACGACACCGCCCGCGCCGAGGAGATCGGCCTGCTGCTGCGCTCCGTCGTCCCGCTGGGCGGCGGCTCCCGCTCCAGCGGTGCCACCCTGCCCGCGGCCGCCGGGTCCGTCCTCGCCCGTACGCAGGCCCCGCCCGCGCTGGCCGCCACCCTCGTCCACGAGGTCCAGCACGGCAAGCTCACCGCCCTCGCCGACGTCCTGACCCTGCACACCGCCGACCGCACCCCCCGGCACTGGGCCCCCTGGCGCGCCGACCCCCGCCCGCTGGAGGGGCTCCTGCACGGTGCGTACGCCCACCTGGCCCTGGCCGGCTACTGGCAGCGCGCCGCCCTCTACGGCGCCCGCGGCGCCTGGGCCCAGCACGCCCGGATCCGCGCCCAGGTCGCCGCCGTCCTCCCCGCACTCCACCGGCATCCCCAACTCACCACCGCGGGGAAGGAGTTCACCGCCGCCATGGCCGTCGCGGAACGGGCCATGGACGACCTGCCACCCCCCGGCGACCAGCACGCCGTGGCCCGCCGCGCCGTCGACCGGGAGCGCCGCGACTGGTGCGCGCAGCACCCCGAACTCGCCCCGTTCGCAGAGGGCTGACGGACCGTCCGCTGCGGTACCTTTCAAGCCCGTCCACCGCCCGGATGCCAGGGAGACGGCCGCATGACCACCGGACTTCGCCAGGACCGAGACCGCGACGGAGCCGCGCAGCCGCAGCGCTTCGTCATCAGCTTCGCCGGGTTCAACCGGCCCTGGGCCGTGTGGATCGCCCACCGCCTGGAGGAGCACGGCCACCGCGTCGCCCTCGCGCGGTGGGACCCGCAGTCCACCCCCGGCCTCACCCCGGCACTCGACGACCTGGCCCGCAGCGGCAGCCGGGTCCTGCTCATCCTCAGCGAGCGCTACTTCTCGGCCGCCGCCCACACCGACGAGGAGTGGAACACCGCCCTGCGCACCGTCACCGACAGCCACCCCGACCGGTTCGCGGCCGTCTGCCTCACCGACGCGCCGCTGCCCAGCGCCGTGGCCGTACTGGAGAAGACCGACCTGTGGGGCCTGGACGCGTACGAGGCGGAGTACCGGGTGCTGCGCCGGCTGGAGCTGCCCACCGACCGGATCGGCGCCGAGACCGGCCGCCGCGGACCCCGCTTCCCCAACGATCCGCCCGAGATCTGGGGCCGGGTCCCGCGCCGCAACCCGCGCTTCACCGGCCGCAACGACGTCATCGGCCGACTGCGCGCCTCCCTCGCCGACGCCCCGCCCGGCGCCTCGACCGTCACCCTGCTCGGGCTGTCGGGGGTGGGCAAGACGCAGGTCGCCACGGAGTACGCCTACCGCTTCGCCTCCGAGTACGACGTCGTGTGGTGGGTCCCCGCCGAGGACCGGCCCACGCTGCGCGAGCGGCTCGCCGACCTGGCCCCGGCGATGGGCCTGCCGCGCGGCGCCGGCAGCTACGGCGAGCAGATCCGGGCCGTCCTGGAGGCGCTGCGCCGCGGATCCCCGTACAGCCGCTGGCTGGTGGTCTTCGACGGCTGCGACAACCCCGACGACCTGACCGACCTGCTGCCCTCGGGCGCGGGAGACGTGATCATCACCTCCCGCAACCGCGAATGGGCCTCCCGCCACACCAGCCTCCTCGAAGTCCCGCTGTACGCGCGGCCCGAGTCGATCACCTTCATCCGCCGCCGGGCCCGCCGGCTCACCGGCGAGGAGGCCGACCAGCTCGCCGAGGCCCTGGAGGACTACCCCCTCGCCCTCGACCAGACCGCCGGCTGGCTCGCCGACTCCCCGCTGACCGTCGGCGACTACCTGGCGCTGCTCCGGCGCAGACTGGACTCGCGGGAGGCCGTCACCGTCTCCGACGACTACCCGGTGCCCTTCCCGACGGCGCTGGCGATACTGCTGAACAACGTCCGGGAGAACTTCCCCGACGCGCTCTCCCTGCTGCGGCTGTTCGTGTTCTTCGCGCCCGGGCCGGTGCCGCTGCGGCTGCTGCGCGAGTTCCCCGCCGACGACGTGCCCGAGCAGCTCGCCGGGCTGATCAACGACCAGATCCGCTGGAACGCCGCCCTCAACAAGCTCGTCCAGTTCTCCGTCGTCCGCCTCGAATACTCCGACCTGGCGGTGGAGGAGGGCGGGGGCGGGCTGGAGACCGTGCAACTGCACCGCATGGTGCACGGGATCGTCCGGGGCGACCTCTCCGAGGAGGAGGCCGAACCCCTCTCGCGCGCCGTCCGGCAGGTCCTCGCGGCCGCCGACCCGGGCCGCCCCTCCGACTCCCGGCTGTGGCCGCGGTACGCCGAGCTGATCCCGCACCTGGAGAGCTCCGGCGTCCTGACCAGCAGCAACCCGCGGATCCAGACCTTCCTGTTGCACTGCCTGCGCTATCTGATCCTCGCCGGGGAGTACCGCACCTGTCTGCGGCTCGCCGAGCGGACCGACGCGGTGTGGCGCGCGATGCTCGGCGACGACCACGACCAGGTCCGCGAGCTCAGCTACCACTACGGCGGCGCCCTGCGGATGCTCGGGCACTTCAAGCGCGCCGAGACCCTGGCCAGATCGGTCGCCGACCGGCTGCTGGCCGAGCGGGGCGACCGGGACCTGGAGACCCTGCGCGCCACGAGCACGTACGCCGGGGTGCTGCTGAGCACGGCCAAGTTCGACCAGGCGCGCGAGCTGCTGGAGCACGCCTTCGCCCGCTACCGCGAGCTGCTCGGCGAGGACGACTCCACGACCCTGAACGCCGAGAACAACGTAGCCGTCGCGCTGCGGCTGCTGGGCCGCTACCAGGAGGCCTACGACGCCGACCTCGACACCCTGCGCCGCCGCGAACGGGTGCTGCGCGTGCGGCACATCGCGACCCTGTCCTCCGGCATCGGCTGCGCGATGGGACTGCGCCTGATGGGCCGCTACCGGGAAGCCCTCGCCCGCCAGGAACAGGGACTCAAACTCAACACCCAGGTCCTGGGCCTCAACCACCCCCAGACCCTGCGCGCCGAACACAACCTCGGCATGTGCCTGCGCCGCTCCGGGGACATCCCGGGCGCAGGGGCCCGGCTGCGCAGCGTCCTGGAGCGCTCGACCCGGGTGTTCGGCGCGGAGTTCCCCTGGACCCTGATGGTGGCCTCGGACTACGCAACGTACCTGCGGGAGTACGGGGACATCGGCGAGGCCCGCCGGATCTCGGAGGAGGTCGTACGGGGCTACCAGACGCAGCTGGGCCTGGCCCACCCGTACAGCATCGGCACGGTGGGCAACCTCGGCCTCGTCCTGCGCGCCCAGGGCGAACGGGTCGAGGCCCTCAACCTGGCGGAACAGGCCCTGGTCGGCATGCGCGGCGCGGTCGGGGACCGCCACCCGTGGACCCTGGGCTGCGCCCTGAACGCCACGGGCCACCGCAACATCACGGGACACTTCGAGGACGCGGTGTCCCTGAGCCGGGAAACCCTGCGGGGCTGCGAACGGATCCTGGGCCCGGACCACCCGATGACCCTGAGCGCCCAGATCGCCCTGGCGGCGGACCTCCGCTCGGTCCGCGAGGACACGGAGGCCCAGAAGCACGAGGACGCGGGCCTCAAGGCCCTGACCCGCACCCTGGGGCCCCAACACGTCCACACGGTCTCGGCCCGCCAACAGAACCGCCCGTACTGGGACTTCGAGCCCCAGCCGTAGACGGCGGCGGACGCGGTACGCCCGCGCGGCGTTCGGCGTCCGGTCTCGCGGCTCGTAGTGGCACCTGCCATGAGACCGGGCGGCGGTGGGACCTTCAACCGTCGCCGGATGTGAAGACGGCGCCGGAGTCCTCCGGATCGCTCAGCCGTGATATGAGGCGGAGGCGATGTTCGGAGCCACCGGTGGTGGTCACTTGAGCTGGATGCTGGCGCCGAAAATGTTGCCGACCTCCGCGCACTCCTTGACGTTGGCCCGGCTGAAATAGGGAGTGCTGGCGGTGCCGGTCAGTCCCTTCGCGGTCGCAGTGCAGTACCAGTTGCCAGCCCCCTTGTACTCCACCTTGTAAACCTCGCTCTTTCCTGCCGCTATGTTTCCCGAGCACTTCGTCGCGACGTCCGTGTGGACGCAGATGTTCGCGATGGTCGCCGAGAAGTTGCTGAGGCGGAAGGCCGCGACCGGTGCCGCCTGGCTCGCGGGTGCGGTCACGAGCATTCCCGCGCCGACGGCCGCCACCATTCCGGCGACCGTTGCCAGCCTGGTGCTCCGCTTTACGGTTCGAGACATGTTTCCTCCTGTTGTGGCAATTCCATGCTGCGATATGTGAATGGACTGGCCTGTGATTGCGTGACAGGCGCATCGGTGGAGCTCGGAAATTCCGTACTTCCCCGGAGCTGAACCGGAATCGGGTGCAGCTTGCGCCGACCGGTCGAACTCGGGGATGTATGAACACGCTAGAGGCAGCAGGGGACTTGAGAGCGTTCCGAAAGGGGGCGTCAGAAATCGGTAAGATCATCGGCCGCCCCGGCCTGGCCGGAGCGGGGGCCCGGACCCGGGGCAGATCCCTGCCCGGGGCACATGGCCAGGGGCTTCCGGGAGCCCCCGTGATGCATGAAGCGGTACCCCGCCCCTTCGAGGAAGAGGCCGTGGCCAACATCGAGGCTGCGTGCTGGAACCTGCCGACCTGTTCACCCGGCTGCCGGTGCCCCCCGGACCCCTGCGCCGAGTGCGCCGCTCACGTCTTGGCCCGCGAAAGGATCTCGATGGCCAACGAGGAGCAGACCCCCGGGCCGGCTGCTCGTGGCGGGCTGATCGCCGCCAGGACACCTCAGCCGCGTAGCGATCCGTCGCGGCCTGTGCCCAGCCCCGGACGGCCGCCGGACGCTGTCCGCGAGAGGTGCGTAGCGATCTACTGCGCCCCTGTCCGGTGGGCTGTTGGTCGCTGTTTCGTGCGGGTCGAACCGCCGCCGACCCTCCAGAGGTAGGGGTCAGAGAGCAAGGAGCAGGCAGATCAGGGACCGGCTGCCACGTTCCCGGGGCAGCGTCCGGCCAAGGCCCACCACCCCGGCCCGGCCGGGCAGGGTTGTGGCGCGGGCATCAGGCAACATTCCGCCCGGGCCAATGCGTAAGCATGTTCCGAGTCGGTGGCGGGTCTACCCGCACGAAACAGTGGTCAGCAGCCCATCGGAGTCAGGCGCGCAGCAGATCGTTACGTGCTCCTCATGCTTGGCGTCCGACGGCCGTCCGGGGCTGAGCGGTTGGTCATTGGACTGTTCTCGTCGACTGCAGGGCCTCAGGCCTTCTCGCCGAGGGCGTTGCGCAGCCAGTCCAGCGGTCCCTGTGAGAGCAGTTCGTCGGCCAGCCGCTGCCCCGTCTCGGTCGCGATCCGGGCCCGGCTGTTGTCGATCCACCGCTGTGCGTTCGCGTAGCCCTGGGCCTTGTACTCGATGCCCTGGAGCATGCACTCCAGCTTGTCCGCGTCGCGGGCGCAGACCGCCTCGGGTGAGTCTTTCGCCTCGTACTCGGCGACCAGCTCGCGAATCGCCGACGCGAGTACGTCGGGCATGCCCGCTGTCTGGTCGGCCGTCACGGCCTGCGGGTCGCCAGCCGGCGCGTACTTCTTCCCGAGGTGGTTGACGTCCCCGGTACGGGTCTCCTGGGTGTCGTGCCAGACGGCCAGGAACGCGGCACGCGCGGGGTCGGCGCCCTCCAGCTTCGCGATCACCGACGCGATGAGCGAGGTGCGCCACGAGTGCTCGGCGACGCTCTCGGGGTCGTTGACGCCGGCCATCCACCAGCCCGTTCGGCGGGTGTGCTTGAGCGTGCCGGCCTCGTAGAGGAAGCGCGCCACCGCGGACAGGTCGTCAGCCACTGTGTCTCCTTCTCATGCCTCGGCGAGGCGAATCGCGTACCGGATGCCTTCCAGCTCTCGGCGCGCACGCGTCGAGACCGTAGGGCCATCCAACAGCACGGGCAGCTGCGCCCGCAGCGCGCAGCCTGCTTCCGAGCTTGTACGGAGGAGTCCCGGGCGGACCGCGAGGAGGGCCCACAGCGTATGCACGTTGAGGTCGAAGAAGCCGTGTTGCGGGACGAGCCCGCCGACGAGGTGTTGGAGCAGCCGGCGGCCGTGCCAGGCCATCGTGCCGGGAGCGGCGATGAAGTCGTCGGACAACTCGGGGTGCCCGGATTCCCCGATCCAATAGGCCCAGTAGCTCAGGTTGGCTGCCTCGCCCGCGTCATCGTCCAGCGCGGTGGAGATGAAGTGCGCCATCCGGTCCAGGTCGCCCTGGCGGGCGGCTACTGCGGCAACCGAGCGGGAGGTGAGCCACTGGGTGAGCCAGTCGGACGGTCGCCCGGTCTTACGTTGCTGGATGAGCCAGTCGGAGGTGTCGGCCGCGTCGTCGTAGCCCGCGAGGTAGAGGGCCTGGCGTCGGAGGAGGAACTGACTTCCGGCTCGGGCTTCCTCGGCCATGCGCCGCATGTGGCCGAAGAACCGGCGGCGCTCGTCCCAGGTGAGCTCGGGCCGGCCGGCGGTCGGACCGCGGCGGGGGCGTGACTGCGGCTGGAGGGCCCGCATGGGTTCTGGGGTGACGCCGTTCAGCGGCCAGGCCAGCACCTCGACCAGATCGCGTTGCATGACCCACGCGCCGAGCGGGCTGTCGCCCGGCGTGCCCTCGTCGTCCAGTGCGCCGGCCAGTAGGACGTCAGCCTCCAGAGCCTTCTCCAGGGCGAGGAGCAGGGCGGGGGTGGCACCCATCCGCATGAGGCGGTGCCGGTGTACGAGCATCTGGCCGACGGTGAGTGAGGTAAGCGGGCGGCGGCCGGTCTCCCAGCCGGCGACGGTGTCCGCTGAGACCGCGAACGCCTCGGCGAGGGTCTCTTGGGTGTGGCCGAGCTGCTCACGAATGACGCGGAAGACGTAGCCGGACACTATGCCGCCGCGGCGTCGCGCACGGCTTCCCTGACTGGCAGTCAGGGTGGAAGTCGGATTTGCGCCCATGACGCTCCCTCTGCCTCGGCGCGCGACCAAGCAACCCGTACTGGCGATCACTTCGAGCGGATCGACCCGAAACCTAGGCTCGTGGCTGTGGTCACCAGCGGCGCTCAGCGTAGCGCGGGAGGCCGGCTCGACACCCGCTGACGGCGTAGGGAGTGAGACCCCGTGATGCATGAAGCAGTACCCCGCCCCTTCGAAGACGTTCCGCATTCGCTGCTCCGCAAGCGGGTCCGCGACATCGCCTCCGGCATCGAGGGCGAGCTGATGGCCGTGGTCCGGGAGGACGTCTCCGACACACCGGTCCGTGAGCACTGGGTGAAGCTGGCGTACGTCCGGGGTCCGTCCGGGCGGGAGATCTCCACGGCCGTGGCCAACATCGAGGCCGTCTGATGGAGGCCGCCGAGCTGTTCCCGCGGTTGCCCGTGCCCCCGGATTCCTGCTCCGAGTGTGCCGCCCACATTCCAGGCCCAGGTGGAGCGTGACCGCTCGCGCGTCAGCGACATGAACGTGCTGATCATGCGACATCACCCCGAGCTCCGGGCCCGCCGCTGAACGCGCAGCCCATGGCGGGCTGGTCGCCGCCAGGGCGCCTCAGCCGCGTAGCGGTCTGTGGCGGCCTGTGCTCAGCCCCGGACGGCCGCCGGACGCCGGCGTCGAGGAGCGCGCGGCGATGTGAGGCGATCGGCGGCTCCCGCACGGCTCCTGGTCGCTGTTTGGTGTGGGTAGAGCCGTCACCGACCTTGTCCAGCCACGGTGGCGGGCCTTGGCCGGACGTCGTCCCGGGGAACGCGACAGTCGCTGCCTGGTCTGCCCGTGCGGCTCCTTCTGACCCGTGCCGTTCTTTGGGGGGTTCCCGGCAGTCCTTGTCTTTCCGGGGTGGGGCGGGCGGTCAGGGGTGGCCGTAGGCCATCGCGGAGCGACGCGAACGCAGCGAGCGCCCTTGAGGGACCGGCCCGCACCAGAAGGACTATGGGACTGACGGGAAACCCCCAAACCCCCCTGGTTCAGGGTGATGAGGTGCCAAACCTCGAAGCCCCAGGCTCGCCCGTGGGGGCGGGTGGGCGAACGCCGGGTCCGGTGGTGGGAGAGGGGGGTGAAGGCCCCGAGCGAGCGAAGCCCCGTACCCCGGACGACCGGAAGGCCCGGCACCCCATCGGGGTGCCGGGCCTTCGGGCCGTGCGGTGAGGCTTACGCCTCGAAGACCTCGTTCAGCAGGAGCTGCTGCTCCGCCTGGTGGCGCTTCGCCGAGCCCACCGCGGGGGAGGAGCCGTGCGGGCGCGAGATGCGCCGCAGGCGCTCGCCCGCCGGGACGTCCGCGCCGACCGCCAGGTCGAGGTGGTCGATCAGGTTGAGCGCGATGAACGGCCACGCACCCTGGTTCGCCGGCTCTTCCTGCGCCCAGATGTACTTCGCCGCGTTCGGGAACTTGGCGATCTCCGCCTGGATCTCGGCACCCGCCAGCGGGTACAGCCGCTCGATGCGGATGATCGCGGTGTCCGTGATGCCGCGCTTCTCCCGCTCGGCCTCCAGGTCGTAGTAGACCTTGCCCGCGCAGAAGACGACCTTGCGGACCGCGTTCGGGTCCACCGTGGTGTCGCCGATGACCGGACGGAACGAACCGTTCGTGAACTCTTCCGCCTTCGACGCCGCCGCCTTCAGGCGCAGCATCGACTTCGGGGTGAAGACGATGAGCGGCTTGTGGTGCGGGTTGTGGACCTGCCAGCGCAGCAGGTGGAAGTAGTTCGACGGCAGGGTCGGCATCGCGACCGTCATGTTGTCCTGCGCGCACATCTGGAGGAAGCGCTCCGGGCGGGCGGACGAGTGGTCCGGGCCCTGGCCCTCGTAGCCGTGCGGGAGGAGCAGGGTGACGCCGCTGGTCTGGCCCCACTTCTGCTCCGCCGAGGAGATGAACTCGTCGACGACGGTCTGCGCGCCGTTGACGAAGTCACCGAACTGGGCCTCCCAGAGGACCAGCGCGTCCGGGCGGGCCAGCGAGTAGCCGTACTCGAAGCCCATGGCCGCGTACTCGGAGAGCAGCGAGTCGTAGACGTTGTAGCGGGCCTGCTCGTCCGAGAGGTACTGCAGCGGGGTGTAGTCCTCGCCGGTCTCCCGGTCGATGAGGACCGCGTGGCGCTGGCCGAACGTACCGCGGCGGGAGTCCTGGCCGGACAGGCGGACCGGGGTGCCCTCCATCAGCAGCGAGCCGAAGGCGAGGGTCTCGCCCATGCCCCAGTCGATGGTGCCGTCGTCGATCATCGCGGCACGGCGCTGCAGCTGCGGCAGCAGACGCGGGTGCACGGTGACGTGGTCCGGGATGTTGACCTGGGACTCGGCGATCCGCTTGACGACGTCCTGCGAGATGGCGGTGTTCACCGCGACCGGGAACTCCTGCGCGGTCTGCGCGGGCGGCACCGGGGCGCCGGCGGGCTGCGTGGCGGCCTCGCGGACCTCCGCGAAGACCTTCTCCAGCTGGCCCTGGAAGTCCTGGAGCGCCTGCTCCGCCTCTTCCAGCGTGATGTCACCGCGACCGATGAGGGACTCGGTGTACAGCTTGCGCACCGAGCGCTTCTTGTCGATCAGGTCGTACATCAGCGGCTGCGTGAACGCCGGGTTGTCCGACTCGTTGTGACCGCGGCGGCGGTAGCAGATGAGGTCGATCACGACGTCCTTGTTGAACGCCTGGCGGAACTCGAAGGCGAGCCGCGCGATGCGGACCACGGCCTCCGGGTCGTCGCCGTTCACGTGGAAGATCGGCGCCTCGATCATGCGGGCCACGTCGGTCGCGTACATCGAGGAACGCGAGGACTCCGGGGCGGCGGTGAAGCCGACCTGGTTGTTGATCACGACGTGGACGGTGCCGCCGGTGCGGTAGCCGCGCAGCTGCGACATGTTCAGGGTCTCGGCGACGACACCCTGGCCGGCGAAGGCCGCGTCACCGTGCAGGGCGACGGGCAGGACGGTGAAGTCCGTGCCGCCCTTGTTGATGACGTCCTGCTTGGCGCGGACGACGCCCTCCAGGACCGGGTCCACGGCCTCCAGGTGCGAGGGGTTGGCGACGAGCGAGACCTTGATCTGCTCCCCGTCCAGGCCCGTGAAGGTGCCCTCGGCGCCCAGGTGGTACTTGACGTCACCGGAGCCGTGCATGGACTTCGGGTCGAGGTTGCCCTCGAACTCGCGGAAGATCTGCGCGTACGACTTGCCGACGATGTTCGCGAGCACGTTCAGGCGGCCGCGGTGGGCCATGCCGATCGCGACCTCGTCGAGGCGGGCCTCGGCGGCCGAGTCGATGACGGCGTCGAGCAGCGGGATGACGGACTCGCCGCCCTCCAGCGAGAAGCGCTTCTGGCCGACGTACTTCGTCTGCAGGAAGGTCTCGAAGGCCTCCGCCGCGTTCAGGCGGCGCAGGATGCGCAGCTGCTCCTCGCGCTCCGGCTTGGAGTGCGGGCGCTCGATGCGGTCCTGGATCCAGCGGCGCTGCTTCGGGTCCTGGATGTGCATGAACTCGACGCCGGTGGTGCGGCAGTACGAGTCGCGCAGGACGCCGAGGATGTCGCGGAGCTTCATCATCGACTTGCCGGAGAAGCCGCCGACCGCGAACTCGCGCTCCAGGTCCCACAGGGTGAGGCCGTGCTCGGTGATGTCGAGGTCGGGGTGCTTGCGCTGCTTGTACTCCAGCGGGTCGGTGTCGGCCATGACGTGGCCGCGGACCCGGTAGGAGTGGATCAGCTCGAAGACGCGGGCGGCCTTCGTGACGTCGTCGTCGTGCGAGGCGTCGATGTCCCGGAGCCAGCGGACGGGCTCGTACGGGATGCGCAGCGCCTCGAACACGTCGTCGTAGAAGCCGCTCTCGCCGAGCAGCATGTTCGCGACGATGCGCAGGAACTCGCCGGAGGCCGCGCCCTGGATGACCCGGTGGTCGTAGGTCGAGGTCAGGGTCATGACCTTGGAGATGCCCAGCTTGTTCAGGGTGTCCTGCGAGGTGCCCTGGAACTCGGCGGGGTAGTCCATGGAGCCGACGCCCATGATGACCGACTGTCCGGGCATCAGGCGGGGCACGGAGTGGACGGTGCCCAGGCCGCCGGGGTTGGTCAGCGAGACGGTGACGCCGGTGAAGTCGTCCATCGTCAGCTTGCCGACGCGGGCGCGGCGGACGATGTCCTCGTACGCCTGCCAGAACTCGAAGAAGTTGAGGGTCTCGGCCTTCTTGATGCCGGCGACGACGAGCTGGCGGTCGCCGTTCGGCTTCACCAGGTCGATCGCGAGGCCGAAGTTCACGTGCTCCGGCTTGACCAGGGTGGGCTTGCCGTCCTTCTCCGCGAAGGAGTAGTTCATCGACGGCATGGCCTTGATGGCCTGCACCATCGCGTAGCCGATCAGGTGCGTGAAGGAGATCTTCCCGCCCCGGGCGCGCTTCAGGTGGTTGTTGATGACGATGCGGTTGTCGAACAGCAGCTTCACCGGGACGGCGCGGACGGACGTGGCCGTCGGGACGTCGAGGGAGGCGTTCATGTTCTTGGCCACGGCGGCCGCCGGGCCGCGGAGCGTCACCAGCTCGGGGCCCGCGGGGGCCTCGGCGGCGGGCGCGGCCTTCTGGGCGGCGACGGGGGCGGCGGCCGGAGCCGGGGCCTGAGGGGCTGCGGCGGCCGGTGCGGCGGCCTGGGCCTGGGAGGTGACAGTCACAGCAGGGGCACCAGAGGGGGTGGCAGGAGCAGGGGCAGGAGCTGACACAGGCGTGGGCGCGGCGGCAGGAGTCGGCGCGGCGCTCGCCGCCCCCGTGGCGGCGGCGTCGGAGACCTGCGGGGCGACAGCGGCGGCGGCCTGTGCGGAGGCGCCGTCCGTCGTCGGGGACTTCCTGGGCTCATCCGGCTTCACCGGAGACGCAGCGCCCCCCGGCTTGTAGTCGGCGAAGAAGTCCCACCAGGCCCGGTCGACCGAATTCGGGTCCTGGAGGTACTGCTGATAGATCTCGTCGACGAGCCACTCGTTGGCACCGAAGCCTGAGGCAGGGGTCTTCCCGCCCTCTGCTGCTTCGGTCGTGGTGCTCGGGTTACTGGGGGACTGTGGCGACACGGCGGCAACCGCCCTCTTCCGCTTCACAAGGTATGGACAGCGGGAATAAAGGCTACGCCTCCCTGGCCGGTGGATGCAGACCGGGCGGGAGATACGTCATGTAGGTCACACCGAACGGCGGGTTTCGCCGCTCTGAATGGCGGGAAACCAGCCTGGTTCGGGTAGGGGGCAGCGTGGTTGCGGCCCCCATGGCTTCGCACCCCTGACGGACCCCGGGCACGTGTGGCCGAGATCATGTCCTACGCACTCGAACCCTACGTCAATGTGACGCCTTGGAGCTGCCCGGAAGCGTGACGAGGATGCGGCAGCCGCGTGACGATTCGGCCACCCCGATATGCCCCCCGTGCAGGCCGACGGCCCAGCGGGCGATCGCCAGCCCCAGTCCGGTGCCCCCGTCGCCGCCGTTCGCGCCGCCCCGGTTGAACCGCTCGAAGACCCGGTGCCGCTCGGCCTCCGGGATGCCCGGGCCCTCGTCCCGTACCTCCAGTGCCAGGCTCCCGGGTGCTTCGCCCTCCCGGGCCCGGACCGTGACCCGGCCGTGCGGCGGGCTGTGCTTGACCGCGTTGTCGATCAGGTTCGCCACCACCTGGTGCAGGCGCTCGGCGTCCGCGTACGCCGTGAGCCCGGGCGGGAACACGTCCAGGTGCAGGTGTACGTCGTTGCGGGTGTGCCCGCCCGAGCCGGAGGACAGGCCCGGCCGCCCGGCCGCCGCGAGGCCCGATTCCTTCAGGACCCCCGACAGGTACGGCCACACCTCGAAGCGGCGCGCCTTCAGCGGCACCACCCCGTTGTCCACCCGGGACAGGTCCAGCAGGGTCTCCACGAGCCGGCCCAGGCGCTCGGTCTGCTTCAGCATCGTGCGCATGGTCTCGGGGTCGGCCGCCGAGACCCCGTCGACCACGTTCTCCAGCACCGCCCGCAGCGCCGCGATCGGCGTGCGCAGCTCGTGCGAGACGTTGGCGACCAGCTCCTTGCGGTGCCGGTCCACCGCCTCCAGGTCGTCCGCCATCAGGTTGATCGTGGACGCCAGGTCGCCCAGCTCGTCGCGGCGCCCGGCCCCGCGCACCCGGCGCGTGTAGTCGCCGTCGGATATCGCCCGGGCCACCGTGGTCATCTCGTCCAGCGGCGCGGTCAGGCTGTGCGCCACGAACTGCGTGATCAGCATGGAGGCGATCACCGAGAACACCGTGATGAACCGGAACTCGGTGCTCGTGCGCACCGCCACCATCAGCAGGCCCGTGGTGATGAAGACCGAGACCACGACGAGCGTGCCCAGCTTGGTCTTGATCGAGAACGGCGAGAACGGCCGCAGCCCGCCGGGGCGCCCGATGCTCACGCCTGCGCCGGGGTCTCCAGGGCGTACCCGACGCCGTGGACCGTACGGATCCGCTCCGCCCCGATCTTGCGGCGCAGGGCCTTGATGTGGCTGTCGACCGTACGGGTCCCGGACGCGTCGGCCCAGTCCCAGACCTCGGCGAGCAGCTGCTCCCGCGAGAGGACCGCCCGCGGGGTCCCGGCCAGGCAGACCAGCAGGTCGAACTCGGTCGGCGTCAGGTGCACGTCCTCGGCCTGGACCCGGACCCGGCGCTGCGCGTGGTCGATCTCGAGGTCGCCCAGGCGCAGGGTGGCCCCGCGCGGGGCGGTGGCGGCCAGGGTGGCCCGCTCCACTCGCCGCAGCAGGACGTGGACCCGCGCCGCGAGCTCGCGCATCGAGAACGGCTTCGTCATGTAGTCGTCCGCGCCGACCCCGAGCCCGACCAGCATGTCGGTCTCGTCGTCCCGCGCGGTGAGCATGAGCACCGGCACCGGCCGCTGGGCCTGGACCCGGCGGCAGACCTCCAGGCCGTCGAAGCCGGGCAGCATCACGTCGAGCACCAGCAGCTCGGGCTGCCAGCTCTCGGCCGCCGCCACGGCGGCCGGTCCGTCGAACGCGGCCTGCACCTGGAAACCCTCGGCGCGCAGCCGGGCCGCGATGGCGTCGGCGATCGTACGGTCGTCCTCGACCACGAGCACGCGCCGCTGAGCGCCGGGGGTTGCCGCGGCACCGCCGTGGGTGGTGTGTGTCTGTTCCATTTCCCGCCCCTGAAGATCCGCGTGGTAGGGGTGCAGCGTAGAGGAGGCACCGGCCTGCGGCTATGCGGGGTTCAGACAGGGAAAAGGGCGGAACCGAAGGTTCCGATTATGGCGGGAATGCGGATATGGGCGGTGATGCCGGGTGGCCGTCCCCCCACGGCACGGCCACCCGGTGCGCGGTGATCGTCAACCACCGCGCGCATGGGAGGACACTTTTGTCGACCCCCTACAGGGACAGCCCGTGCCCGTACGGGAACACAGGGTCGACGGTGTCGTTCGGCACGTCCGGCCGCGAGGCCTCCACCGCCGCCATCGACCGCGGCAGCTCGAAGGGCAGCCTCCCCTCCGCCGCGGCCCGGCCGAAGGCCACGTCCAGCAGCGCTGAGTCCTCGGCGCCGTAGTCCGCGATCAGCGCCGCCGCCCGCTGCGCGGGATCTCGACGGCGGGCACGGGCCTGGCGGACAGGCAGGCCTAGCTGTATTGACCACGAGCGTTGTTAACGGTGCTGGGTCTTGATCATGGCGGAGACCTCCGGTGTGGTGGAGGTGTCTAGGCTCCACACCTCCTACGTCCATTCCGCGGTCGACGACCACTCCCGCCTGGCCTACAGCGAGGTCCTGACCGACGAACGCAAGGAGACCGCCGCCGGCTTCTGGGAGCGGGCGAACTCCTTCTTCGCCGACCACGCGATCACCGTTGAACGGGTCCTGACCGACAACGGCTCCTGCTACAGGTCGAAGCTGTTCACCCAGACCCTGGCCAGGGCCGGGATCACCCACAAACGAACCCGGCCCTACCGGCCGCAGACCAACGGCAAGGTCGAACGTTTCAACCGCACCCTGCTCGACGAGTGGGCCTATCTGAGGCCCTACACCTCCAACGACGAGCGGACCAAAGCCCTGGCAGACTTCCTCCACACCTACAACCACCACCGCTGCCACACGGCACTCGGCGGACACCCGCCCATCAGCCGAATCAACAACGCTGCGGGTCAATACACCTAGCCCTCCTCGAACGCGGGGAGCTCGGCCAGGACGGCGCGCAGGGCCGGGGTCAGGGACTCCTGGGCCACGGTGACCTCGTAGCCGCCGTGCACGAAGGTGTAGACGAACCCGTCGAACACTGCCGGGCCGCCCGTCGGGAACCTCGGCAGGCGCGCGAGGTCCGCCTGCGCGAGCGCCGTGCGCAGCTTCGCCCGCCGGTCCTCGGGCAGCTTGCCGGTGCCGGCCGGGCGCATCTGCCGGTCCAGCCGGGTCCACGAGCCGTCGCCCTTGACCAGCAGGGTGGACGACTTCCCGGCGTAGCCGCCGCTGCGGGTGACCGTGACCAGGCGCTCCAGCGCCGAGGAGGGCCCGGGGGAGACGGGCACGGACGAGGCGCTCGGGGCGCCCGTCGGCTTCCCCGGCGGTGCGCCGGTCGTGCTCGGCGACGCGGGACCGGGAGAGGGCGCGCCCGAAGGGGAGGCCGACGTGGTGGGCCCCCCGCTGCCGCCCGGCGGGGGCTTCGCGGACGGCTCGTCCGACCCGCCGCCCCCCGAACCGCACCCCGCCAGGACCACCGCACTCAGCAGCACCGCCGCCACCGCTCGGAACGCGCGCACACCCCACCCCCGGAGGTTTTCGGGCCGACCCCCGAGTATGGAGTCGCCACCACCCGCACGGAAAGCACCAGGAGGACGACATCCGCCGCACCGCCGCCTGGCGCTGGCTGCCGCCGCTGCTCGCCGTCCTCCTCGGCCTCTGGGGCCTGGAGCGCGCCGGCGCGGACGGCCGCGGCAGCATGTGGCGCGACGAGTCCGTCACCTGGCAGGTGGCGCACCGGCCGCTCGGCGGGATCTGGGAGCTGCTCGGGCAGGTCGACGCCGTGCACGGGCTGTACTACCTGCTGATGCACGCGGTGTTCGCCGTCTGGGACGGCGGGGGAGCCGGGCCGGGCGGCGGGCCGGGCGCGGGAGGCCTGTGGGCGCTGCGCCTGCCGTCGGTCGCCGCCACGGCCCTCGCGGCCGCCGGGGTGGCCGCCGTCGCGCACCGGCTGGCGGGGGAGCGGGCCGCGCTGTGGTCCGGGGCGGCCTACGCCGTGCTGCCGCCCGTGCAGACGTACGGGCAGGAGGGGCGCTCGTACGCCCTCGTCGCGGCGGCCGTGGTGTGGGCGACGTACCTGATGCTGCGCGGGCGGTGGGTCGCGTACTCCGTGGTCCTGCTGGCGGGCTGCTGGCTGCACGAGTTCGCCGTACTGGCCCTCCTCGCGCACGGGGTCGGCGCCTGGCGCTCGCGGGGATGGCGGTGGAGCGCCGCCGCGGTGGTGGCCCTGCTGCTGCCGCTGGCCGCGGTGAGCGCCCGGCAGGCGGAGCAGCAGCTGGGCTGGCTCGGCAGACCGAGTGGGCGGGACTGGGCGGCCTACGGGGTGGTCGCGGCGGCCGCCCTGCTGCTCGCGCGGAGCCCGGCCGTACCGCGGGCGCTGGTCCGGGTCGCCCTGCCGCTGGCGCTGATCCCGCCGGGCCTGCTCATGGCGGTCTCCCTCGCCCACCCCTGGTACGTGGACCGGTACGTGCTCTACGCACTGGCCGGGCTCTCCCTGCTCGCCGGGGCCCGGCTGGCGGTGGCCCGGGGGTGGTGGCCGTGGCTGCTGGTGGGCGCCCTGCTGGTGCCGTTCGGGTGGTGGTCGGTGTGGCTGCGCACGCCCGAGAGCCGCAAGGACGACGTGCTCGCGGTGGCCGCCGCCGTACGGGAACGGGCCCGGCCGGGCGACGCCGTGCTGTTCATGCCCGCACGGCGGCGCGAGTGGCTGCTGTCCTCGCCCGAGCTGTACGGGAGCCTGCGCGACCTGGCCCTGGACCGCACCCCGGCCGCTTCGCACAGCCTCCAGGGCACGGAGCTCCCGACGGCGCAGATCTGGAGCCGCCTGGTGGACGCCCCCCGGGTGGTGGCCCTGACGGACCCGGCGGACCAGCCGCTGGACCCGTACCCCCGCGAGGCGGTCAAACGCCAGACGCTGGCCTCGCACTTCGACCTGTGCTCGACGGACGAGGTCCGGGGTGCCCGGATCGCCGTCTACGCCCGGCCGGGCCACTGCCCTTGAGGGTGCGGCACCTGCGCCCGGCCGGCCCGGAGGCCCTCGGCGCCTATGTGCCGAAGAGCGCCATCACCCGGCGGACCGCCTCGGCCACCGGGAGGCCGATCTCGCCGACCAGTTGGGCGACCCCGGAGACGCTCCCCAGGGCCCGGCGGAACGCGCCGCGCTCCACGCCGTCCTCGGTCAGGGTGTCGAGGGATGCGTCCAGGACCGCCCGGTCGTCCTCCTGGACCCGTCCCCGCAGCACCTCGATGAGGCCGATCAGATCCTGGAGGGCCGCCTGCGGGTCCTGCGGCGCATTGTTCTGCGTGCCGATCTTGCCGATGTTGTTCGTTCCGAAAACCTGGAAGTTGTCGCCGACCTGCCCGATCCGGAAGTCCTCGTTGCCGCTCAATTCCCCACCTTCCCGACGTTGCCGCTGCCGAACACCTTGAAGTTGTCGCCGACCTGGCCGATGTAGTTCGTGACCTGCTGGTGGAAGCTGGCCTGCGGGTTGTCGATGGCCTCCATGATCACGCGGACGAGGTCGTGGACGAGTGCCAGGTCGTTGGTGACGAGCGCGGTGTTCGGCGTGCCCGCGGTCTCGATCACCAGCGCGTAGTACGTCTTGTCCAGGATGACGCCGCCCAGTTGCACCACGAGGAGGGCGATCGCCACGAGCGCGACGACGGCCGCCGCGTCCTGGTACCCGTTCGGGAGCACGACGAGGGCGATGAACGCGAGGACGACCACCGTCACGAAGGACTTCACGAAGCGCGCGATCGCCTGTCTGCGCGGGGGATCGACCTTGACCGTGGTCGCCCGGGCGATGTTGTTCAGCGGGTACGCCTCCGCGCCGATCCAGAGCACCCTTCGGCTGACGACCACGTCGGTCACCACACTCTTGGCCATCGCGACTCCCCCCATGTTCTGATGTACGGCACAGCATCCCCGCCAACTCCCTTACCGGCAAGCCGCTTTGCCGGAGCGGCGTGGCTTCGTAGGAGGATGTGCGTGACGGGCCGCTTCGTCTTCGGCCCGCCGACCGCCCGGAGGTGCCGCATGACCGAGACCCGCCCTGCCGCAGAGGCTCCCGCCGTGCTCGGGCCCCCGCCCGCGCCGCTGGTCGGCTCGGACTGGCTGGCCGGCCGGCTCGGCGAGCCGGGGCTCGTCGTGTTCGACGCCTCCGTCGGCGCCCACCGCGGCGCCGGCCGGCGGATCCCGGGCGCCCGGCCCTTCGACCTCGACGGGGCCCTGTCCGACCACGACGCCCCCGCCCCGCACACCATGCCCGCGGCCGCGGCCTTCGAGGAGGCGCTGCGCGGGCTCGGAGTCGAGGACACCAGCACGGTCGTCGTCTACGACGGCGCCGGCGTCTACTCCAGCGCGCGGGCCTGGTGGATGCTGCGCGCCATGGGCTTCGACCGGGCGGCCGTCCTGGACGGCGGGCTGCCCGCGTGGACCGCGGCCGGACTCCCCGTCGAGGAGTGCGGACCGGCGTACGAGGGCCCGCCCGGCTCCTTCACGGCCCGGCCGCGCCCTGGGCTGCTGGTGGACTTCGCCGCCGTCGGGACGGCCCTCACCGATCCCGGGGCGCTCGTACTGGACGCCCGTACGCGCGAACGCTTCACCGGCGCGGCCCCCGAACCCCGGCCGGGGCTGCGCGGGGGCCACATGCCGGGCGCGGTGAACCTGCCGTTCGGGGACCTCCAGCGCGACGGCCTGATGCGGCCCGCCGGGGAACTCCGCGAGGCCTTCGCGGCGTTGGCCGGTGACCGGGATCGGCTGTACTTCAGCTGTGGTTCGGGGGTGACGGCCTGCGTCCTGGCCCTGGGCGCCACCCTCGCCGGCTACCGCGACCTGGCGGTCTACGACGGCTCCTGGACGGACTGGGCCGTGCGCACCGAGCTGCCCGCGGTGACGGGCAGGCGCGGGCAGTTCTTCGACGGTGAGCGCTCCGGCGACCGCTTCGCCGGGCCCGCGACGGGCGACGAACGGTTCCTGCTCACCGACGTCCTCGCGGCGCAGCGCGCCACGCTGGAGCTGAAGTGCGCCGGGCTGGACGCGGAGTTGGCCCTGCGGTCGGTGGAGCCGTCCACGCTCTCGCTGCTCGGCATCGTCCGCCACCTCGCGGACGTGGAGCGCCGCTGGTTCCGCCGGGTCCTGGCCGGGCAGGAGGTGCCGGCCCTGTTCTCCTCGGAGGCGGACCCGGACGGCGACTTCGACGGGGCGGCGCCGGGCCCGGGGGCCGTCGCCGCGGCGTGGGAGGCCTGGCGGGACGAGGTCGCGTTCGCTCAGTCGTTCACGGCCGCGGCGCCCGACCTGGGCGTGGAGGCCGAGGACGAATGGCGCGGGAAGGTGTCACTGCGCTGGGTGCTGATCCACATGATCGAGGAGTACGCCCGCCACAACGGCCACGCCGACCTGCTGCGCGAGCGGATCGACGGCGCGATCGGCGTCTGATCCGGAGCCCGGGACCCCGGGGGCGCGGTGGGGATAACCCCACCGCGCCCCCGGGTACGGCCCCCATCGAAGGCGGGGCCCGGGCTCACCACACTGGTGCGCATGCCTTCCCACATCACGTCATTGCGCTTCAGCCGGACGGTGGTCGTCCTCATGGCCGCCGGACTGCTGCTCTACGGCTGCTCCTTCGGGGAAGCCGAGCAGCGGAGGACGGCGACGGCCGACGTGACGGTCGGGGAGGCCGTCACGGCGGTCGAGGTGAAGGACGCCCGGCGCGGCTCCATCGAGGTCGCTCCCGGCACGGGCCCCGGGGTCACGGTCCACCGGACCGTGCACTACCGCGGCGACGCGGCGCCGAAGCCGGGCCAGCGGGTGTCGGGAGGGGTCCTCACCTTCACGGAGGGCTGCTCCGACCCCTGCTTCGTCGACTACCGCCTGGAGGTCCCGGCCTCGGCCACGGTGACGCTGGCGAGCAGCAGCGGCCGCATCTCGGTGACCGGGGTGGCGGGGGCGGACCTCTCGTCCTCCTCGGGCGACGTGACGGCCGACCGCACCACCGGCCCCCTGAAGGTCCGTACGTCCTCGGGATCGATCACCGCCACCGCCCTGACAGCCCCGACGGCCGACCTCCAGGCCTCCTCGGGCGACACCCGCCTGACCTTCGCGAGCCCGCCGGCATCGGTGACGGCGCGGTCCTCCTCGGGCGACGTGATCCTCAGGGTCCCCCCGGCCCCGTACGAGATCACGACGGCCACCGGCTCCGGCACCCGCAACACCCTCCCCTCCACCCCCACGGCCCCCTCCCACCTCAACGTCCAGACCTCCTCGGGCGACATCCACGTCCAGTCGACCCCCTGAGCCCGCCGGTCCGGCCACCCGCCCGGCCGCGACAGAGGAGCGGCCACGCGTGCGGGGTGTGGTCGTGGGGTCGCGAGGGGTGTTCGCCGCGGGCGAACGGGGGTGGGGGAACATTGGGAGGCGCACATGCATTGAGTCGGCATAGCTCAACTTCACTGCCGGAAGGAAGATCATGGCTTCGACGTCCGTAACGCTCACTCTGCCCGTGCTGCCGCTTGACGACGAGGTCGTGCTGCCGGGGATGGTCGTTCCGCTGGACCTGTCCGATGCCGAGGTGCGGGGGGCCGTCGAGGCCGCCCAGGCGGCGGTCCGGAGCGGGAAGCCCCGGGTGCTGCTCGTGCCCCGCGTCGACGGGAAGTACGCCGGCACCGGTGTGCTCGGAACCGTCGAGCAGGTGGGGCGGCTCTCCGACGGGGACCCCGGGGCACTCATCCGCGGTGTCGGCCGCGTCAGGATCGGGGCCGGGACCACCGGGCCCGGGGCCGCGCTCTGGGTCGAGGGCGAGAGCGTCGACGAGAGGCTGCCCGATCCGCTGCCCGGGTCGGTCACCGAGCTCGTCAAGGAGTACAAGGCACTCGCCACCAGCTGGCTCAAGAAGCGCGGGGCCTGGCAGGTCGTGGACCGCGTCCAGCAGATCGAGGGGGTGTCCGCGCTCGCGGACAACTCCGGGTACTCGCCCTTCCTGACCGTCGCCCAGAAGGTCGAACTGCTCGAGACCGCCGACCCCGTCGCCCGCCTCAAGCTGGCCATCACCTGGCTGCGCGACCACCTCGCCGAGCAGGACGTGGCCGAGTCCATCGCCAAGGACGTCCAGGACGGCGTCGAGAAGCAGCAGCGCGAGTTCCTGCTGCGCCGCCAGCTGGAGGCCGTGCGCAAGGAACTGCGCGAGCTGAACGGCGAGAAGGACGGCGAGGAGTCCGACGACTACCGGGCCCGCGTGGAGGGCGCCGACCTGCCCGAGAAGGTACGGGAGGCCGCGCTCAAGGAGGTGGACAAGCTGGAGCGGTCCAGCGACCAGTCCCCCGAGGGCTCCTGGATCCGCACCTGGCTCGACACCGTCCTGGAACTGCCCTGGAACGAGCGGACCGAGGACGAGTACGACATCCGCGGCGCCCGGGCGATCCTGGACGCCGAGCACGCCGGTCTGAGCGACGTGAAGGACCGCATCACCGAGTACCTCGCCGTCCGCAAGCGGCGCGGTGAGCGCGGCATGGGCGTCGTCGGCGGCCGCCGCGGCGGCGCCGTCCTGGCGCTCGTCGGGCCTCCCGGCGTCGGCAAGACCTCCCTCGGGGAGTCCGTCGCCCACGCCATGGGCCGCAAGTTCGTCCGCGTCGCCCTCGGCGGCGTCCGCGACGAGGCCGAGATCCGCGGCCACCGGCGCACGTACGTCGGCGCCCTGCCCGGCCGCATCGTGCGGGCCGTCAAGGAAGCCGGGTCCATGAACCCCGTCGTCCTGCTCGACGAGATCGACAAGGTCGGGTCGGACTTCCGCGGAGACCCGGCGGCCGCACTGCTGGAGGTCCTGGACCCCGCCCAGAACCACACCTTCCGGGACCACTACCTGGAGGTGGAGCTGGACCTGAGCGACGTCGTCTTCCTGGCCACCGCCAACGTCCTGGAGGCCATCCCCGAGGCGCTCGCCGACCGCATGGAGCTCGTCCGCCTCGACGGCTACACCGAGGACGAGAAGGTCGTCATCGCCCGCGACCACCTGCTGCCCCGCCAGCTGGAGCGCGCCGGACTCGGCGCCGACGAGGTGGTGCTGGAGGAGGACGCCCTGCGCAAGCTGGCCGGGGAGTACACCCGCGAGGCGGGCGTGCGCACCCTGGAGCGGTCCGTCGCGCGGCTCCTGCGCAAGGTGGCCTCCCAGCACGAGCTGGGGGAGCGGGAGCTGCCGCTGCACATCGGCGCCGACGACCTGCGCGGGCTCATCGGGCGCCCGCACCACGTCCCGGAGTCCGCGCAGGACCCCGCCGAGCGGCGCACCGCCGTCCCCGGCGTGGCCACCGGGCTCGCCGTGACCGGCGCGGGCGGGGACGTCCTGTTCGTGGAGGCCTCGCTGGCCGACCCCGAGACGGGCGCTGCCGGACTCACCCTCACCGGGCAGCTCGGCGACGTCATGAAGGAGTCGGCGCAGATCGCGCTCAGCTTCCTGCGCTCGCACGGCGCGGAGCTGGAGCTCCCGGTCGCCGACCTGAAGGACCGGGGCGTGCACATCCACTTCCCGGCGGGCGCGGTGCCGAAGGACGGCCCGAGCGCGGGCATCACGATGACCACGGCGCTCGCCTCGCTGCTCTCCGGGCGGCAGGTGCGCACCGACGTGGCCATGACCGGCGAGGTCTCGCTGACCGGGCGCGTCCTGCCCATCGGCGGGGTCAAGCAGAAGCTGCTGGCCGCGCACCGGGCCGGCCTGACCACGGTGATCATCCCGAAGCGGAACGAGGCCGACCTGGACGACGTCCCGTCCGAGGTGCTGGAGGGACTCGAGGTGCACCCGGTGACGGACGTGCGCCAGGTCCTGGAACTGGCCCTCAGCCAGTCGGACGCCGTCCCGGTCACCGTCGCCGCCTGACCGGCCCACCGGCTCGGCCTGACCGGCCCCCCCCCCGGGCCCGCCGGCCGGTCGCGCACGGCCCGGGACCCCCTCCTTCCCGCGGACTCCACCGGCCGGGACCCTCCCCCCGGACTCCGACCGGGGGGACGCCCAGGCGGGGTCCCGGGCCGGTGGCGGGCACGCTGCGAAATACTGGTGCCTCAGGACATCAGCGATGGGAGCGGACGTGCACGGAAGCGAAGACCAGGAGTTCCTTGCGCTGGAGCGGGAACTGTCCGTCTTCCTCCGGCGCGCCAGGGCTTCCTCCGGGGAGATGGCCCGCGCGCTCCACCCCGAGCTGGAACCGGCCGCGTACGGGCTGCTCGTGCGGCTGGAGGCGGCGGGGCGGCAGCGGGCCACCGAGCTCGCCGCGTACTTCGGCGTCGGCAAGGCCACCATGAGCCGGCAGCTGCGCGCCCTGGAAGTGCTGGGGCTGGTGGCGCGCGAGCCGGACCCGGCCGACGGCCGGGCCTCCCTGGTCGACCTCACGGACGAAGGCCGGGAGCGGTTCCTGCGCGTGCGCGGGGCCCGGCGCGAGCAGTACATGCGCAAGCTCGCCGACTGGGACCGGGGAGAGGTCGCCGAGCTCGCCCGGCTCCTCCGCCAGTTGAACCAGGGCGCGGAGTAACACCCGAAGGGACTCCCCGGACATGCCCTGAGGTCCGCGGCACCCCTAGAGCTCCGCGTACGCCGCCGAGGCGTCGTCGTGGCGTTTGCCGCGGCCGCGGGGGCGGGCCGGGTCCGATTCCAGGATGCGGACCCGGGCGATCAGCGACTGCGCGCCCTCCTTGCGGAGCACCGCCAGGCACTGCGCCCAGTCGCCCTCCCCGAAGGTGTCCGTCCACCGGCTCGCCCCGTCCGTGAGCGCCGCCAGCGCCCGGACCCGCTCGCGCGGCGTCCGGCCCGTCACCGCCCGCGCCGCGACCCGCGGGTCCGCCGCCGCCGTGAAGAAGCCGCCCTCCGCGTTGCGCAGCGCGTCCGCCGAGGCCGATGTCCGCAGCAGCTCGCGCGGGATCCGGTCCAGCCGGTCGTCGAGCACCGCCGTCACCTCGCCGCCCGGCGCTTCGAGGAGCAGGACGGAATCCGAGAGGACGAGGTGCTCCACGTACGCCTCGTCCCACCGCACCATCACCACCGTCGCCTGCGGGGTCCGCACGTGAGAAAGGTCACAGGTTTCGCGGTGGGCGTCGGCGGTGCCGCGGATGGACTCCGCCAGGATCCGGTCCAGTGCCATGTCCGGCCGCGATCCGGACAGTTCGGTCAATCGGCCCCCGAGCCGGGCCGCGAACCAGGGCACGCCGTGCGAACACCCCACCTCGCCGCCCGGCGGGGTGACCCCGTCCAGGGCGACCAGGACTCCACCGCCCGCGGCGGGCATCGCCGCCGATAGCCAGTCCTCGTTGGGGCGTTCCGGGTCGCCGGGGGCCGAGGCGAGGTCGATGCGCATACGGACATTCTGCCCCTCCCGCGCACGCCGGCCCGCCGGGATGGAGTGAAAGGTCCGTACCAATTGAGTGTCCGTCGGGTACGCGGCGCCCGCGCGGCCGGCAGGGTGTTCGGGGCGCCCGCGGCGGCTGTGGGCGCGCATATTGCCAAAGCCCTCACCGATCTTTCAACCACCCGTCCGTGACGGCCCTCTGCAGGCGCGCCGCCGAGTTGGTTGCCAACTCATCCGTGATGTTCACTCGTTCGAGTGGCCGGGTGGGTGATGTCAGGCTCTCCACCCAGCACACTGCAAAGGTCTGAGGCGGTACGAGGAGGCAGGGGGCGTTTACTTGTTGACCGGCCGTTACCTCGGCCACACGAGTAGACGAGCACGAGCACACGTACAGGATTGCGAGCACCGGTGCAGAAGAAGCGGTCTCGGAAGAACGGCACCGCCACCGACGGACCAGCCCCCGCAGGACGCCCCGTCCGCGTGCGCAGCAGGCTCGTCATCGGCGTCGCCGTCGCCGGCCTCACCGTCCTCGCGGCCGGCGCCCCAGCCGTGGTCTCCGCGACGCGGGAGCTGAACGACTCCCAGCAGCTGGTCACGCTCGCCGAGCAGAGCCAGCACACCCTCACCCTCGCGCACCTCCTCGGCGACGAGCGCGACGCCGTCGTCGAGTACGTGGCCAAGGGCCGCCCCGGCGCCCAGGCGAAGGGCCCCGTCCAGGAGCGCACCGCGCTCACCGACCGCCAGCTCGCCGAGGTCCGGAACGAGGCCGACGAGGCGCTCGCCCGCGCCCTCGGCCGCGTCCAGGCCGTCCGCACCGAAGCCGTCGACGGCAAGGGCAGCGCCCTCGCCGCCCAGCAGGCGTACACGGGCGTCATCGCGGAACTGCTCGCGCCGGGCGACCGGCTCGCCGAGCTGACCCCGCCGCGCGCCGTCGCCGCCCTCGCCACCACCCGCCCGCTGGCCCCGCTCGGCCAGGCCGTCGAACAGGCCTCTGCCACCCGCGGACTGCTGCTCGCCGCACTGGCCGTCCCCCGCGGCGAGCAGCCCTCCAACACGGCCGCCGCGGACGAACTCAGCACCGCCGCCCAGCGGGCCCGCGTACGGGAGCAGGCGGCGCTCGACGACTTCAACCGGGTCGCGCGGCCCGACGTACGCCAGACCCTCACCGCCACCGTCACCGGCCCCGACGTCAAGACGGCCGACGACCACCTCAAGCGGCTCACCGAACGACCCACGCTCTCCGCGGCCGACCGCCGGCTCGACGGGGCCTCCGTGGCCCCCTCCCTCACCGCCCGCATCGACCGGATGCGCTCCGTCGAGGCCACCCTCGCCGGGCAGCGGGCCACCGCGCTCGCCACCCTGCGCGACGACGACGTGACCCGGCTGGAGATGCTGGTCGCCCTCCTCGGCCTGCTGTTCCTGGTCGCCGTCGGCTTCGCGACGGCCGTCGCGCGCTCGCTGACCCGGCCGCTGTCCGTACTGCGCCGCGGCGCGGCCCGGCTGGCGACCCCGGAGGGCTCGGTGGAGCCGGTCCGCTTCACCGGCCGCAACGACGAGTTCGCAGAAGTCGTGCGCCACCTCAACGCGGTCCGCGACCAGACCGTCTCCCTGCACACCCGGATCGCGGGCCTGGACGCCGACGGACGCCGGCTCATCGGCCGCAACGAGGCGCTCTCCGCGGCCCGCGACGCGCTGGAGCAGGAACTGACCGCGAGCCGCGAGGCGCTGGAGGAGGAGCTGACGCAACTGCGGGCCGGCCTCGAAGAGCACCGCCGCATCATGTCGACGACGTCGGTCTCGCTCTCGCTGCGCACGCTGGGGCTGGTGGAGCGCCAGCTCGCGGTCATCGAGGAGCTGGAGTCCAGGGAACAGGACCCGGACCGGCTGGCGACCCTGTTCAAGCTGGACCACCTGGCGACGGTCATGCGCCGCCACAACGAGAACCTGCTGGTCCTGGCAGGTCAGGAGCACGGCCACGGCGCCGGGGCCGTACCGGTCCCGCTGGTCGACGTCATGCGGGCCGCGGTCAGCGAGATCGAGCGCTACGAGCGCGTCGACCTGGCGGCGCTCCCGCCCTTCACCCAGGTCGCGGGGCACGCGGCCGACGACATCTCGCACGTGCTCGCCGAACTGCTGGAGAACGCGACGACGTTCTCGCCGCCGGAGGCGAAGGTACGGGTCTCCGGGTGGCTGCTGGACTCGGGTGACGCGGTGCTCTCCGTCGTGGACGAGGGCATCGGGGTCACCGGCGACCGGCTGGAGGCCCTGAACGCCCGCCTGGCCACGCCGGAGGCGTACGACGAGGAGCCCGAAGCCGAACACGGCCTGGGGCTCGGCCTGTACGTGGCCGGCCGCCTGGCGGCACGGCACGGGGTCACCGCCGAGCTGCGCCCCGGACGGCACGCGGGTACGGAGGCCCTCGTGGTCGTCCCCGCCTCGCTGCTGCCGACCACGCCGCCGAACTCGCCGGTCCACACCTTCGCCACGTCGGCACCGGGCGTGCCGGAGCTGCGGCTGCCGGGTGTGATCGCGGAGGCCAACGAGAACACGATCCCGGGGCGCCGCATGCCGGAGCCTCCGGTCGTGGAGCGGGAGGCGGAGGCGTCGACCGACGCGGCCGCGACCCCGGCCGCGACCCCGGCTCACGAGCCCTTCCAGGACCCGGGCCCGGAGGCGGACGCCGAGCTCCTGCGGGGCATGGAGTGGGACCCGGCCACGCCGGACGCCCCGGACGAGCACCTGACCGGGGAGCCGACGCCCGGCCAGGACGCGGACTTCGCCGCGCATGCGGACGCTGGTGCTGGTGCGGACGCTGGTGCGGCTGTGGCCCCGGGCGCCGACCCGGCCTCCGGCCCCGACGCGACCGCCGACGCCATCCCCGACCTGGCCCCGGACTTCGGACCGGACCTGGCCGGGGGGCTGGAACCCGACGCGGCTGCGCACGCCCCGGCCGCGGACGGCCAGCTGCCCCCCGCCGACCAGGTGTTCACCGCCGGACACGGCTTCGGGGACGCCGCGGACGCACTGCCCCCGGCCGGCGGACCGGCCCCGGGCGAGGAGCTGCTGGCCCGCGTGGTGCCGACGGAGCACGAGCTGCCCGGCGCCGACCGGGTGTTCACCGCGGCCGGCAGCCCCGAACAGGCCCCGGCCGAGCCCGATCCCGGCGAAGAACTCCTCGCGCGCGTCGTCCCCGACACGGCACCGGAGGGCTTCGCGGGGCCCGATCCCGACCCGTCGCCCCCCGACCGGCTGCCCGATGCCGGCCCGCGGGCCGACGTACCGGAAGCAGGACCGACGCTTCCCGGGGAGCCCGGGGAGCCCGGGGAGCCCGGGGAGCCCGGGGAGTCCGCCACCGCCGTCGCCCCCGACGGCCCGGCGGAGCCCCACCGGCACGCGCCCGACGAGGCCGACTGGGTCCCCCGCCAGGGGAGCCACCCCGACTCAGGGCCGGAGGCGGCCGTCACCGACAAGGGGCTGCCCAAGCGCACCCCGCGCACGGTGACCCCGCCCCGCCCCGAGACCGCACGGGCGCCCGAGCCGCCGCGCCGCGTCGACGCCGACGAACTGCGCCGCCGGCTCGGCGGCTTCTACCAGGGGACGCGGGACGGACGGCGCGTCGTGGCCGCCGAGCTCGCACAGGACACCGACCAGGGGGACACCGCACAGGAGGCACGCACATGACCGCGCCCAGTACGTACGGACTGAGCACCCAGGCCCGCAACCTGCAGTGGCTGCTGACCGACCTGGTCGAGGAGGTGCCCGGCGTCAACTCCGTCGCCGTCGTGTCCTCGGACGGGCTCCTGCTGCTGTCCTCCGACCCCGGGGGAGCGGCCGCCGGCGCGGCCGCCGCCCCCGGCGAGGGCCCCGCGCGCACCAAGGGCCCGCGCGGCGCCTCCGCCGACCTGGCCACCATCGTCTCCGGTCTCGGCAGCCTCACCACGGGCGCCGCCGAGCTCATGGAAGGCGGGGCGGTCAAGCAGACGATGGTGGCGATGGAGTACGGCTCCGTCTTCGTCATGGCCATCAGCGACGGTTCGCTCCTCGGCGTGCACGCCACCCCCGACTGCGACATGAGCGTCGTCGCCTACCACATGGCGCTGTTCGTCGGCCGGGCCGGCCACGTCCTGACCCCGGAAGTCCGCAGCGAGCTGCGCCAGTCGATGGAGAAGACCCCGTGAGGAGCACGGCCCCGGCGACCGACCGGTTGCCGATACGCGGAGCCGACCGCCGGCCCGCACGCGTCCGCCCGTACTCCCTCACGGGCGGCCGCACCCGCTTCACGCAGGTCCTGCACGTGGAGACGTTCGTCGCCGCCTGCGACACCCGGGCCTCGGAGCCGCAGCGGCCCGAGCCCGACGACCGCATGCCCGAGATGCCGGCGATCGTCGAGGTCTGCCGCCGCATGCGCACCATCGCGGAGATATCCGCGCTGCTGAAGCTGCCGCTCGGGGTGGTCCGCGTCCTGGTCAGCGACCTCGCCGACCAGGGGCGGATACGCGTCTACGGGACGGGGCACGGCCCCGGGCGACCCGAACGCGCGCTGCTGGAAAGGGTGCTCAGTGGTCTTCGCAGTCTCTGACCCGCCCGTCGGCATCCCCGTCCACGCCCGGGCCGCGCTGGACGAAGAGTCCGTCCAGCCCTGGCAGTACGACCGCTCCCGCGCCCCCGTCGCCGTCAAGGTGCTGGTCGCGGGCGGCTTCGGCGTCGGCAAGACCACCTTCGTGTCCTCCGTCTCCGAGATCACACCGCTGCGCACCGAGGCGGTGATGACCCAGGCCAGCATCCCGACGGACGACCTGTCCGGCACCCCGGACAAGAGCACCACCACCGTCGCGATGGACTTCGGCCGCATCACCCTCGCCGACGACCTCGTGCTGTACGTGTACGGGACACCGGGCCAGAAGCGGTTCTGGTTCATGTGGGACGACCTGGTGCGCGGCGCCATCGGCGGCATCGTGCTGGCCGACACCCGCCGGCTGCGCGACTGCTTCCCGGCGCTCGACTACTTCGAGAGCTGCGGGCTCCCGTACGCGGTCGCCGTGAACCACTTCGAGGGCTCGGACGCGTACGAGCCCGATGACGTGCGGGAGGCGCTGACCGTCCCGCCGCACGTGCCGGTGCTGATCATGGACGCGCGGCGCCGGGACACGGTCGTCGAATCCCTGGTGACGCTGGTGGGCCACGCGCTGGACGCGACGCCGGAACCGTAGGACAGCCACCGGAACCGTGAACAGCCGAACGCCGAACCCCACCTTCGAATCGAGAACGTGACATGCGCAAGATACTCGTCGTGGGGGCCGGCCAGTCCGGTCTCCAGCTCGCCCTCGGCCTCCAGGCGAAGGGGTTCGAGATCACCCTCATGTCCAACCGGACGGCGGACGAGATCCGCACCGGGCGGATCATGTCCACGCAGGTCATGTTCGACACGGCGCTGCGGCACGAGCGCGACCTCGCGCTCAACTTCTGGGAGCGGCAGGCCCCGCGGATCGAGGGCGTCGGCGTCTCGGTCGCCGCCCCGGACGGTTCGCGCCCGGTCGACTGGCTCGGCCGTCTCAAGGGGTACGCCCAGTCCGTCGACCAGCGCGTGAAGATGGCCGGCTGGCTCGACGTCTTCGTGCAGCGCGGCGGACAGCTGGTCATCCACGGCGCGTCCGTCGCCGACCTGGACTACTTCTCCCGCACGTACGACCTGGTGCTCGTCGCCGCCGGCAAGGGCGAGCTGGTGTCGATGTTCGGCCGGGACGCGGCGCGCTCCCCGTACGACGCGCCGCAGCGCGCGCTGGCCGTCTCGTACGTGCACGGGCTCGCACCGCGCCCCGAGCACCCCGGGACGGAAGCGGTGCGCTGCAGCCTCGTCCCCGGCGTGGGCGAACTCTTCGTGATGCCGACGCTGACGACGTCGGGGCGCGCGGACATCCTGTTCTGGGAGGGGCTCCCGGGCGGTCCGCTCGACGTGTTCCGCGGGGTCGACGGCCCGGCCGAACACCTCGCGCTCACGCTGGAACTGATGGAGAAGTACACGCCCTGGGAGTACGCGCGGGCGACGGAGGTGGAACTGACGGACGCAGGAGGCACGCTGGCCGGCCGGTACGCGCCGGTCGTCCGCAACCCGATCGGGCGGCTGCCGGGCGGCGGGCTGGTGCTGGGCGTCGCCGACGTGGTCGTCGCGAACGACCCGATCACCGGACAGGGCTCGAACTCGGCGTCGAAGTGCGCGGCCTCCTACCTGTCGTCGATCCTGATGCACGGGGACAAGCCGTTCGACGAGGCGTGGATGAAGGCCACCTTCGACAAGTTCTGGTTCACGACGGGCAAGCCGGTGACCCAGTGGACGAACGCGATGCTCGGCGTCCCGCCGGAGCACGTACTGAACCTGATCGGGGCGGCCGGGCAGCTCCAGCCGGTGGCGGATCGTTTCGCCAACGGTTTCGACAACCCGGCCGACTTCGACGCGTACTTCTACGACCCCGAGGACGCGCAGGACTACTTGGACGAGGTCGCTTCCTCGGCCGCCTCCTCGGCCGCTTCCGCAACCGGGTCCTCGGCCGGGTCCGGAGCCCGCGCGGCGGAGTAGCCGGCGTCGCCGCCCTCCGGGCCCTTCGGCAGGGGCGGCGGGGTGAACGCGGTCAGCGGGGTCGCGTCGGAGTCGGGCCGCACGGCACCGAGCAGCGGATTGGCGGCGATCGGGGACACCTTGACCTTCGCCCCGGGCCGCGGCGCCTGGATCACCTTCCCGTCGCCGACGTAGAGGGCCACGTGGGTGGCGGTGGGAAAGTACACCACCAGATCGCCGGGCCGCAGCTCGTCCAGCGGCACCTTGGGGAGCCGCGCCCACTGCTCCTGGCTGGTGCGGGGGATGGAGCGGCCGGCGTGCGCCCAGGCCTGCGAGGTGAGCCCGGAGCAGTCGAAGGACCCCGGCCCCTCGGCGCCCCAGACGTACGGTTTGCCGATCTGCTCGGTGGCGTAGGTCAGGGCGGCGCCGCCGGCGGCCGTGGGCGTACGGGGGGTGGCGGCGAGCCGGCCGGAGTCCAGCAGCTCCCGCTGCGCGGTGGCGGTGTCCGCGGCCTCGCGGGAACCGAGCCGGGCGAGCTGCTCGGGGGTGAGCGAGGCGAGGATCCGCTCGACCTGCTTGAGCTTGAGGTCGACCTGCAGCTTGTTCCGCCTGCGCTGCGCGGCGAGGGTCTGCTGCGCGTCGAGGGACTTGCGGGCGGCGGTGGCGAGGAGGTCGGCCCGGTGCTCGCCGCGGGTGAGGCGGGCCAGCACCGCGGCCCGGCGGGCGCCCTCGCGAGCGGCGAGCCGCCGCTGGTCCTGGGCTGCCTGGGGGTCGCCGGTGAGCAGCATCCGGGCGTACGGGGAGATGCCGACGGCCCCCTGGTACTGCTCCCTGGCCACCCGCCCGGCGGCGGCCTTCTCGGCGCCGAGGGCGGTACGGGCCTTCGCGAGCTCGGCGCTGAGCCGCCGCTCCTCGTCCTGCCCGGCCTTGAGGGCGACCTCGGTGGCCTTGTACCCCTCGGCGGCGGCCTCGGCCTCCCGGTAGAGACGCTGCAGCACCCCCAGCAACTCCCCGACGCCGAGGCCCTGCAACGCGGTGCCCTGCGGGGCGGTGGTCTGAGGGGATGCGGTGCCCTGCGGGTCGGCAGTGCCCGCCGAGTCGAGTCCCCGGCTGGTGGCGCCCGTCGAGTCCCGTCCTGTCGAGCCGGGTCCCGTCGAGCCGGATCCCGTCCCGTCACGTCCTGCCGAGCCGGGTTCTCGTGCCGCGGCAGCGCCCCCGGCGCCCGGTGCCCGAAGGGCGGAGGTGCTGGCACCCTGTCGGGCGGTGGTGTCCGTCGGGGCGGCGGCATGCGGGGCGGTGGTGTCCGCCGAGCCATGGGCCCGGTGGGTGGGGGCGCCCGCGGTGGCGCGGGGTTGCCGGATCGTGGCGGCGGCCGGGTCCGCCAGGAGCGCGGACCCGGCGTGGGTGACGGGGAGCGGCCCGGCCGATACGAACAGGGCGGCGATGCAGGCGGCACGGAGCACGCGGCGTGACATGTGGTCACCTCCAGGCGGTCGATGCTGCCACGCCCGGTATGACAAATCCCCCTCCCGGAACGGCCAGTTCCCCGCGCCCACTCGTCCGGCCCAGTTACGGCCCGTGGATGAGCCGCCGGGCAGGGGCGTGCTCGTGGGGCCGGCGCCGGCCGGTCCTGGCGGGGTGTCAGGAGCGGAGGAGGCGGGTCTTGGCCTCCTTGAACTCCTGGGGGGTGAGGAGCCCTTCCCGGGCCAGAGTCGCCAGTTGGGCCAGTTCCGTCGCCAGGCCCGTCGGCTGGCCGCCTGGGTGACCGGTGGTCGTCCGGCCCTCCGGAGCGGTCGATTGCGCCGGGCGTTCGGCCGCCTCGGGGCCGGCCGGCTCCGGGCGGCCCGACGCGCGGGTCAGGAGGCCTTGGAGGAGGGGGTGGCCCGAGGGGCGGCGGGCCGGGTCCACTCGCGTGCCGACCGGGCGGATGAACATCAGGCCGCCTCCGTCCGCTCCGGCGGGATCCGGACCGAGCCCACGATGCGCCCGCCCGCCGCCCGTACGGCGATCGCCGCGTCCTCGGCCCACACGTGCTCCACCAGCAGCAGCAGCGCGCAGCTGCCCCGCTCCAGCAGCTCCGCCGACTCCTGCACGTCCTCGGCCCCGATCAGCTGCGCGGCCTCCCGGTGGCGCAGCAGCCCCTGCAGCTCCATGAACTCGTCGAACTCCGCCGCCAGCACCTCGCCCCCCGCCGTCTTCGTGACCACGAGACCGTCGATCAGCCGTACGACCCCCGCCTTGCGCAGGCCCATCACGGCCTCGACCGCCGGCACGCGCAGCTGCTCCTCCGGGAAGGCCAGGACGATGAATTCCACTGGTCCCATGTCTCGCGGCTCCCACTCGTGACCGATTCTGACTACTCCTCGGCACTCTATGACATAAGCGGACATACCATCCGTCCGCTTGCTACGTTTCCGATATGACCGCTCTGACGGCAGAGGTGGCGGAGCCCGCGCCGCCCCCGCCCCCCGACGGCTCCGCGTCCACGCGCAGAGGCGTCGAGCTGACGCTCCTCGCCGGAGCCGTCCTCATCTGCGTCCTCGGGCACCTCTGCGTCGGCCTCGCCACCACCGGCCGCACTCCCGAGCCCGCCGGGCGCTACGCCGCCGGGCTGGCCGGTGCCGCCCTGCTCGCGCACCTCGCCGTCCGCTTCCGGGCCCCGTACGCCGATCCGCTCGTGCTCCCCATCGCCGTCCTGCTCAACGGACTCGGGCTCGTCCTCATCCAGCGCCTCGACGCGACCACCCCCGCCCACCTCACCGCCGGCGACCAACTGCGCTGGTCCGCCCTCGGCGTGGCCCTCTTCGTCCTCGTCGTCGTCCTCCTGCGCGACCACCGCGTGCTCCAGAGGTACGCGTACCTCTCCGTGGCCGCCGCGCTCGCGCTGATGCTGGTCCCCGTGTTCTTCCCGGCCGTCAACGGCGCCCACATCTGGATCCGGTTCGCCGGGCTCTCCTTCCAGCCCGGAGAGTTCGCCAAGATCCTGCTCGCGGTCTTCTTCGCCGCCTATCTGGCCGCCAACCGCACCGCCCTCGCGCTCACCGGGCGGCGGCTGTTCTGGAAGCTCCGCCTGCTGCCCGGCCGGGTCCTCGGTCCGATCCTCGCGATCTGGCTGCTCAGCGTCGGCCTGCTGGTCCTGGAAAGGGACCTGGGGACCTCGCTGCTGTTCTTCGGGCTGTTCGTGATCATGCTGTTCACCGCCACCGGACGGATCGGGTGGATCGCGATCGGGCTGCTGCTCGCCGCCGTCGGGGCGTACGCCGTCGGGACCTTCGAGACGCACGTGCACAGCCGGGTCGAGGACTGGCTGAATCCTTTCGCCTCCATCGAGCGGGGAGACGGGCCCGGCCAGCTCGCCCAGTCCCTCTTCGCCTTCGCCGCCGGCGGACTCCTCGGCACGGGGCTGGGCCACGGCCAGTCCTTCCTCATCGGCTTCGCCGCCAAGTCGGACTTCATCCTCGCCACCGCCGGCGAGGAGCTCGGCCTCGTCGGCATCACCGCGATCCTGCTGCTCTACGGACTCCTCGTCCACCGCGGATTCCGCGCCGGGCTCGCGCTGCGCGACCCCTTCGGCCGCCTCCTCGCCACCGGGCTGGCCTCGATCGTCGCCCTCCAGGTGTTCGTCATCGCCGGGGGAGTCACCGGGCTGATCCCGCTCACGGGCATGGCCATGCCCTTCCTCGCCCAGGGCGGTTCCTCCGTCGTCACCAACTGGGTCATCGTCGCCCTGCTCGTCCGGCTCGGCGACAGCGCCCGCTGCCCCCGCCCGGACGGAGCCGGCGGCCGAGGGGGCGGCGAGTGATCCGCTACATCCGCTGGTGCGCCTGGTTCTGCGCGCTGCTGCTCGCGGCCCTGCTCGTCAACGTGGCAAGGGTGCAGGTCTGGGAGGCCGCCGCGTACGGGGCGAACCCGGCCAACAAGCGCCCGGCCGTCCAGCGCTACGCCGAGCCCCGCGGGGACATCCTCGTCGACGGGCGGCCCGTCACCGGATCCCGGGACAGCGGCCAGCTGCTGCGCTACGAGCGGACGTACGCGAACGGTCCGCTGTACGCGCCGGTCACCGGGTTCTCCTCGCAGACGTACGGGACCAGCCTCCTCGAGCGCGCCGAGGACGCGATCCTCTCCGGCACCGACCCGGGGCTCTCGGCCTTCCCGCTCTGGTACGAGCTGGCCCGCGGCCGCCCGTCCGGCGGCAACGCCGAGACCACCGTACGGGCGGCTGCGCAGCGGGCCGCGTACACCGGACTGGCGGGCCGGCGCGGTGCGGCCGTCGCCCTGGAGCCCGACACCGGCAGGATCCTCGCGCTGGTCAGCAGCCCCTCGTACGACCCTGCGGCGCTCTCCGGCACCGGCGGGTCCGTCAAGGCGGCCTGGGCCCGGCTGAACGCCGACCCCGCCCGGCCGATGCTGAACCGGGCGCTGCGCGAGACGTACCCGCCCGGCTCCACCTTCAAGATCGTGACGGCGGCCGCGGCCCTCGACGCGGGGGTGGTCACCGATGTGGACGCGCCCACGCAGACCCCCGACCCCTACCCGCTGCCCGGCACCAGCACCCTGCTGCCGAACGCGGCCACCGGCTGCCAGGACGCCTCGATGGCGGAGGCGGTGCAGTGGTCCTGCAACACGGTGATGGCGAAGATCGGCGTACGGGTCGGGCTGCGCGCCATGGTGGACGCGGCGCGCCGGTTCGGGTTCAACGAGGGCGGGCTGCGGGTGCCCGCCTGGGTGTCGCGGTCGAACTTCGACACCGACATGAGCCCGGACCAGCTGGCGCTCTCCTCGATCGGCCAGTTCAACACGACCGCCACGCCGCTCCAGATGGCCATGGTGGCGGCGGCGGTCGCGAACGGCGGCGAACTCGCCTCCCCCCACCTCGTCGACCGGACCACCCAGGACGACGGGGACCAGGTCCGGCGCGGGCAGCAGCGCAGTCTGGGCCGGGCGATGAACCCGGCGACGGCGCTGCGCCTGCAGGAGATGATGGTGCAGGTGGTGGAGAACGGCACCGGGCGCAACGCCGCGATCCCGGGCGCGGTGGTCGGCGGCAAGACCGGCACCGCCCAGCACGGGGTCGGCAACGCCGGGACCCCGTACGCGTGGTTCATCGGCTGGGCGAAGGCCGAGGACGCGCCGAGACCGGGGGTCGCCGTGGCCGTGGTGGTCGAGGACGCCGAGGCGCACCGCGGGGACATCAGCGGAAACGGCGCGGCCGCCCCGATCGCCCGGGCGGTGATGGAGGCCGCGCTCGAGGCGCGTTGAGCCGGGCCCGACCGGCCCGATCCGCACCCTCTACGGGGTGTCCAGCCCCTCTTGGATCGCCGCCTCCACCTCCGCCACCCGCTCCGCCTCCTCCGCCGCGAAGCGTTCGCGGTCCAGCGCCTCCGCGATCTCCTCGTCCTGGGTCATCAGCAGGTCGAGGTTGGAGTTGCCCATCTCGAAGACGCCCATGTCAAGGTACGCCTTCTGCAGCCGCTCGCCCCACAGCCCGATGTCCTTCACGCACGGCACGATCCGGCTGAACAGCAGCTTCCGGAACAGGTGCAGGAACTCCGACTGCTCGGTGAACTCCTCGGCCTCCTTGCGCGAGATGCCGAAGTTCTCCAGCACCTCCACCCCGCGCAGCCGGTCCCGCATCAGGTAGCAGCCCTCGATCACGAACTCCTCGCGCTCGCGCAGCTCGGCGTCCGTCAACTGCTTGTAGTAGTCCCGCAGGGCCATCCGCCCGAACGCCACGTGCCGGGCCTCGTCCTGCATCACGTACGCCAGGATCTGCTTCGGCAGGGGCTTGTCGGTCGTGTCGCGGATCATCCCGAAGGCCGCCAGCGCCAGCCCCTCGATGAGCACCTGCATGCCCAGGTAGGGCATGTCCCAGCGGGAGTCGCGCAGGGTGTCGCCCAGCAGCGCCTGGAGGTTGTCGTTGATCGGGTAGAGCATCCCGACCTTCTCGTGCAGGAAGCGTCCGAAGATCTCGGCGTGCCGGGCCTCGTCCATCGTCTGGGTCGCGGAGTAGAACTTCGCGTCCAGGTCCGGCACCGACTCCACGATCCGCGCCGCGCACACCATCGCGCCCTGCTCACCGTGGAGGAACTGGCTGAAGTTCCAGGCGGTGTAGTGCCGGCGCAGCTCGCCCTTGTCCCTCTCGGTGAGCCGGGACCAGTGCCGGGTGCCGTAGAGGGTCAGTGCCTCGTCCGGGGTGCCGAGCGGGTTGTACGGGTCCACCTCCAGCTCCCAGTCGATGCGCTTGGCGCCGTCCCACTGCTTGTCCTTGCCCTTCTGGTACAGGGCCAGGAGCCGCTCGCGGCCTTCGGCGTATTCCCAGCTGAAACGGGCCGCGCCGGAGGCCGGAACCTGCCAGACGTCCGCGCCCGGGTCCTTGGTGTAGAGCTCGTGCGTCGACACTGACGCCCCCTCGGCTCGTGTACTTCCGTACAGGACTGGATGGTTGGCAGCGTCACACGTTGGTAGACGCGGGGTCAACAAGTCGTGCGCAGGGGATTGACGGTCTTACTGACAAGCAGTCTCATAACTGTTGACCGCCGGTAACCCGATGAGCGAGGTATCCGAAGCCATGACGACCGTGACCGATCGAGGCGCCCTGCAGGACGCGCTCGGCCTCCTCAAGGACCGCGAAGAGATCGCCGCGCGACTGCTCGAATCCTCGGCCAAGCACTCCTTCGACCCCGACAAGGAACTCGACTGGGACGCCCCGCCCATCGACGGCAAGTACTACTGGCCGCCCGAGCTGCTCTCCCTCTACGACACCCCGCTGTGGAAGAAGATGGGGGAGGAGCAGCGCATCGACCTCTCCCGCCACGAGGCGGCGGCGCTCGGCTCGCTCGGCATCTGGTTCGAGATCATCCTGATGCAGCTGATGGTCCGGCACATTTACGACAAGTCCCTGACCAGCAACCACGTCCGGTACGCACTCACCGAGATAGCCGACGAGTGCCGCCACTCCATGATGTTCGCCCGCATGATCCAGAAGGCCGGCGCCCCCGCCTACCCCGTCTCCCGCACCAACCACAACCTCGCCCGCATCCTCAAGACCGTCTCCACCACCCCCGGTTCCTTCGCCTGCACCCTCCTCGGCGAGGAGATCCTCGACTGGATGCAGCGCCTCACCTTCCCGGACGAGCGCATCCAGCCCCTCGTCCGCGGCGTCACCCGCATCCACGTCATCGAGGAGGCCCGGCACGTCCGCTACGCCCGCGAGGAGCTGCGCCGCCAGATGCTGACGGCCCCGCGCTGGGAACAGGAGCTGACCCGTGTCAGCTGCGGCCAGGCCGCACGCGTCTTCTCGCTGGCCTTCGTCAACCCGAAGGTCTACGAGAACGTCGGCCTCGACCGGCGCGAAGCCCTCGCCCAGGTCCAGGCGAGCGGCCACCGGCGCGAGGTCATGCAGACGGGCGCCAAGCGGCTCACGGACTTCCTCGACGACATCGGCGTCCTGCGCGGGGTCGGCCGCAGGCTCTGGAAGAGCTCGGGACTCCTCGCCTGAACCGGCTGTTTCGGGGCTACCCTGCGGGCATGACGACCGTACGCGCGTACCGCAGGCTGAGCGTCGAGGAGCGGCGGGCCCAGCTCCTCGACGCCGCCCTGTCGCTGTTCGCGCACCGGGCCCCGGAAGAGGTCTCGCTCGACGACGTCGCCGAGGCGGCGGGCGTCTCGCGGCCCCTGGTCTACCGCTACTTCCCGGGCGGCAAACAGCAGCTGTACGAGGCCGCCCTGCGCTCGGCGGCCGACCTCCTGCAGCAGTGCTTCGACGAACCGCAGGCCGGTCCGCTCACCCAGCGGCTCTCCCGGGCCCTGGACCGCTACCTGGCCTTCGTCGACGAGCACGACGCCGGCTTCTCCGCCCTCCTCCAGGGCGGCAGCGTCGTCGAGACCTCCCGTACGACGGCCACGGTCGACGGCATCCGACGGGCCGCGGCCCAGCAGATCCTCTACCACCTGGCCGTCCCGGCCCCCGGCCCGCGGCTGCGGATGATGGTCCGCACCTGGATCACCGCGGTCGAGGCGGCCTCCCTGATCTGGATCGACGAGGGCAAGCAGCCTGATGTCTCGGTCCTGCGCGACTGGCTGGTCGACCAGTTCATAGCCCTCCTGACGGCGACGGCGGCCACCGACCCGGAGACCGCGGCCGCGGCGCGGGCCGCACTGGCCATGGAATCGGCGGACGGCCCGGTCGGGGTCCTGGCCCGCCGGGTGATCCCGGTGGTCTCCGAGGCCGCCCACCTGCTGTGACACTGGTGGGGTGAAAAGCGAACCCACGCCCTTCGAGGGCGGCCCGATGGACGGCCGTGTCCTGCCGATCCTCCTCGGACCGACCGGCCATCCGCCGAAGTGGTACGAGATCCCCGTCCCCTCGGCCGACGGCGGCCCCGCGACGGTCCTGGTGTACGAGCGGGTCCCGGCGGGCCATTCCAAGCGGCTGCACCTCCAGAAGGGCTGGAAGTACGCGTACGCCCCGTCCGGCCGGGGGCCCGGGCTCCGCTGGCCCTGGACGAAGCCGAAGCCGGCCCCGCCGGCCGCGTGACCAGCGCCGCCACGGCCGTCAGCGCCGCCACGGCCGTCAGCGCCGCCACGGCCGTCAGGGCCGCGGCGCAGACCCCGGCGGGGGCTCCGGCAGCGTCAGCACGGCCAGCGCCCCGCCGCCCTCCGCGCCGCGGAACTCCAGCCGCGCGCCGATGACCTCCGCCTGTCCCACCGCGATGGTCAGCCCCAGCCCGTGTCCCTTGCCCGTTCCCGCGCCGCCGGTCCGGAACCGCTGCGGGCCGTGCGTCATCAGGTACTCCGGGAACCCGTCGCCGTGGTCCCGCACGGTCACCACCGGGCCGTCCACCGTCAGGACCACCGGCGCCCGCCCGTGCTTGTGCGCGTTGGCCACCAGGTTCCCCAACACCCGCTCCAGCCGGCGCCGGTCCGTCTCCACGTGCGCGTCCCGCACGATCACGAGCTCCGTCTCCGTCCCGGAGGCCCGGACCACCCGCCGCGCCAGGCGCCCCAGCTGGTGCAGATCCGTCTCCACCACCTCGCGCCCAGAGTCCAGCCGCGAGATCTCCAGCAGGTCCTCGGTCAGCCCGCGCATCGTCCGCACCCGCTCCTGCACCAGCTGCGTGGCCCGCCCCTCCGGCAGCAGCTCCGACGCCGCCTGCAGACCCGTCAGCGGCGTGCGCAGCTCGTGTGCGACGTCCGCCGTGAACCGCTGCTCGCTCAGCAGCTTCGCCTGGAGGGTTCCGGCCATCGTGTCGAGGGCGCCCGCCACCGTCGCCACCTCGTCCTGGTGGCGGGAGGGGTCCTTCGTGCGCGGATCGTCCACGCGCGCGTCCAGATCGCCCTGGGTGATCCGCCGGGCCACGGTCGCGGTCAGGTGCAGCCGCCGCGTCACCCGGGTCACTGCGAAGGCGCCCACCAGCAGCGTTCCGCCGATGGCCAGGACGGAGGAGCCGATGATCGCGTTGTCCAGGCCGTTGATCGTCCGCGCGCTCTGCGAGTAGTCCACGGCCGTCGCCAGGGCCTTGCCGTCCGCCGGCGCCGCCGCCCACATCGTCGGCCGGCCCTCGTACTCGGCCACCATCGTCGCGCGCTGCCCGGACACCGCCAGGGCGCGCAGTGCCGGGGGCAGCCCCGCCGGGTCGATCCCCGCGTCGGGCGGGAGCGCCTCGCCGGCCTCGTACTCGAGGGAGACGTCGTGGAGCTTCTCCAATGCCTTGTCCCGCGCCGCCGCGACGGTCTGCCGGGTCACCTCCACGTGCACCAGCGCGCCGAGCACGGCCGCGAGCGAGCAGCACATCACGATGATGAACAGCCCGGACTTCCAGGTCAGCGTGGCCGTCCAGGCGGGCAGCCGCCCCTTCACCCGCTTCACGGGGTCCCCTCGGCGGAGGGCTTCAGCGGCGGGGACGCGGAGGGGCTCTGCGCCGTTCCCGGCAGCCGCACGATCTGCTCGCGCGTCGGCAGCATCGTCCGCTGCCTCTCGTCCCACGACCATGCGGTGACGAGCTCGTAGCCCGGATTGCCGCTCGGCATCCGCAGGATCACGTCCTGCCCGGCCAGCTCCACGGTGACGAGGGTCTGCGTCGTCGCCATGATCCGGTTGAGGCGTCCGTCCGGGTCCGCCGTGTACGCCCGTACGGACATCATCCGGTCCGGCATCTCGATGCCCACGACGAGCTCGTCGACGCCGTTGCCCGTCAGGTCCCGGTAGTACGGGGCGAGCACCGGGCACTTCTCGCGCGGCTGCCCCGCCTGCCCGCACGTCTTGATCGCGGCGACGGTCTCCGGGGGCATCCCGTCCGGGCCGACGTCGGTGCCCGGGTGGGCGGCCAGCTCCGCCTGGACGAGGGCCACCGGATCGACCTGGTGCACGTTCTGGCCCGTCACGGGCGGCAGCCCCTGCACGTACTCCGGCGGCGCGCCTCCCGGCTCGGCGGGCGGTACGGAAGCCCCTTTGCGCTCCGGCCACAGATGTACGGGCCCGCTCGCGGTCGGGGCCGGACCGGCACCCACCGGCCCGCCGGTGTCGCCGCAGGCCGCCAGCAGGGGCAGCAGCGGGAGCAGGGGCAGGGCGAGCAGGGCGGCGCGGGCAGGGGGGCGGGCATTCATCGGCGCATCTTAACCTTATGTAGAGATATGACCGTTTCGGGGGCTTCGGGGGCTCCCTTGCGGTCCGCGCGGATCAGCCCTCCGTACGCCCGCGGCGCAGCATGGCGAAGCCCAGCCCGGCCGCGCCCACCGCCGCGATGCCGCCGCCCGCGGCGAGCAGCAGTACGCCGTCGCCCGGCCCGTCGGCCAGTGTGTCCAGGGCCCCGCCGGCGACCGTGCGGGCGTGCCCGGCGGAGGCCTGGACGACCTTCCCGTCGCGGACCCCGGTCTTGTACCCGTCGGAGACGGGCGTGGCGGTGCGGCCGCCCGCGCCGTCCGTCTCGCCGACCCAGGAGGACAGCCGGCCGTCGGGCTGCAGGGCGGCGTGGAGCGGGCCCGAGCGGCCGAAGCCGGCGACGCCGTCGCGGCTGGTCAAGGTGGCCGCCTTGGCGCCGTCGGCGGCCAGGATGTCGGCCTGGAAGCCGCCGCCGGCGACCCGGTAGACGTTCGCCTTGGACACGCCGTCCGCGAGGGCGAGGCTCTTGACCAGGGTCCGGGGCGCACCCGCGGAGTGCGCCGCCGAGGCGGCGGGCACCCCCTCGGCCAGAGCGGCCGCGGCGGGCAGCGCGAGGAGGGTTCCGGCGCAGACGGTCACTGCGGCGGCTCGTCCGAGAGTGCGGCGGTCGACGGTGCTCACGGGAAATCCTTCGGTCCGGTCCAGGTGCGACAAACCTAGGAGTCCGCTGTGTCAGTACCGCGATGAGCGTGTAACAGGCACCCGGCGGAGTTCCGTAGAAGCTGTTACACGGCCGAGAACTCCACCGGGGGATTGCCGCGGGGCGCCCGGGCTGCTCCCATGTACGGCGGGGGGTGAGGTCCATGCGGGGACTCAAGGTGCTGCCGAGCGGCCGCCCCGGCCGCGGCCGGCTCTACGTCAACCTGCCCGACGGCCAGGCGGTGGCCTGGTACGACCGGCAGACCAACCGGATCAGCGTGCTCGCCGACCAGCACCGCGACGCGGTCGTGGCGGCGCTGCGCCCGTACATCGCGGGCCCGTTCACGATCGGGCCACCGCCGGTGCCCACACCGGCGGACCTGCGCAGACTCGCCCTTCCGCCGGACGAGGACCTGGCCCCGAACCGTCCCGGCGAACTCCTGCTGGGCGAACTGGAACACGGCTCGACGGGCACCCGGGCCCGGCACCGGCTCCGCCAGGACCTGACCGCCCAGCAGCGCATGGGCGACCTCCTCGACTCCCTCGAACCGGACGGCTGGCGGGTCCTGCACGGCGTCCCGCTGCCGGGCCTGGGCGGCATCGACCACCTGCTCATAGGCCCGGCGGGGATCTTCTGCGTGCGCACGCTCCCGGGGCGCCGCCAGCGTGCGGCCGTCGGGGACCTGCTGGTGACGGTGGGCCGCGCCGAGCCGCGCCCCGACCCGCGCTGGATCCGCCGGGCCGCCGCCGCGGCCACCCGGGCGCTCGCGGCCCCGGTCCTGCCGGCCCTGGCCCTGGTCGACGCCTCCCGCGTCGACGTGGCCCCGACGGTCCGCGACATCCGCGTCCTGGAGCCGGCGACGGCCCGGGCGCACCTCGCCTCGGCCCCGACCACCCTCAAACCCCCGGACATGGAAGCCCTGTTCATCCAGGCCCGCGACACCCGCACCTGGCTCCCGCCCCTCCCGCACCGCCCCCGCTCGCGGTCCTTCACGGTCCGCAAGCCCCGCAACGGCCGTTAGGGGACACCTCCCGGCCCCGCTCCCGGATCAGCCCGGGCCCGCGGGCCGCAGCGCCGCCCGGGCCCTTGCCCGGGCAGCGCTGGAGGAGGGCCCGCAGGGCCCCGGGCTCTCGTAGCCGACCCTGCGGGCGACCGCCGCCAGCGGCAGGCCGGTGGTGCGCAGCAGGTGCTCGGCCTGCTCCACCCGCAGGTCCTGCACGAGCGGATCGGCGGACGGCCGGCCGTACGGGCGACCGTGCGCTGCAGGGTGCGTTCGCCGGCCCCGAGATCGCGGGCCGCCTCGGCGATGGACAGCGGCTCCGCGATGCGCGCCCGGACCCACTCCTCGAACGCGGCCACCAGCGGATCGTGGCGGGCCGGGGCACTCGGGATGGCGTACGCGGCCTGCGAGGCCTCGATCATGAGCACCCTCGGCTTCCGGCTTCCGGCTTTCGGCTTCCGGCTGACGGAGGCCGAGGAGGGCGCCGTGGTCTGCGAGGGGGACCCGGGCGACCACCTCATCAACCCGATGGGCACGGTGCACGGCGGGTTCCTCGCCACGCTCCTCGACTCGGCGCTCGGCTCGGCCGTGATGACCCGCCTGCCCGCGGGCACCACGTACACGACCGTGCAGCTGGGGGTGCACATGATCCGTCCGGTACTGGAGGGGACACCCCGCTGCGGTGCGAGGGGACGGCCCTGCACGTCGGGCGGACCACCGGCCCCGGCCGAGGCACGGGTGGTCGGCGCCGAGGGCGGAAAGCCGTACGCGCACGGCACGACCACCCGCGTGATCCTGCGGCCTTGGGCCGCGTCTTTCGGATCATGCCGGGCGGCGATCAGGCCGAGGCCTGCTTGCGGCTCGTCTTCTTCGTCGCGGCGGCGGACTTCTTCGCCGAGGCCGCCTTCGACGTGGACTTCACGGCGGACTTCGCGGCCGTCGACTTGCCCGCGGCCGTCGACTTGGCCGTGGTGGACCTGGCCGAAGTCGACTTGGCCGACGCGGTCTTCCTCGTACCGGAGGCCGCCGTCTTCTTCGTCGAGGCCGTGGACTTCTTCCCGCCCACCGACTTCGGCGCGGCCGCCGTCTTCCGCCGGATCGGGGTGACGCCCGCCTCCGGGCCGGCCTCCCCCCGCGAGGCCTTCGCCGCGCTCACGCTCTTCTCCAGCGCCGCCATCAGGTCGATGACCTTGCCGCCGGCCGCTTGCACCCCGGCCTCCGCCGGGGGTTCGAACGCACCCTCCGACTTCGCCGAGATCATCGCCTCGACGGCCTCCCGGTACTCGTCCGTCAACGAGTCCATCTCCACCTCGCCCAACGTCGCCATCAGCGCGTCCGCCAGGTCCAGCTCGGCCTCCCGCACCGACACCTTCCCCTCCGGAGCCACCCCCTCCGGCGCCCGGATCTCGTCCGGCCAGAGCAGCCCGTGCATCGCGATCACGTCGTCGACCACCCGCAGCATGCCGAGCCGCTCCCGCCCCCGCAGCGCGTACTTGGCGATCGCGACCCTCCGGCTCCGCTTCAGCGCCTCCCGCAGCAGGGTGTACGGCTTGGCCGCCGTCGGCCCGTTCGCCGCGAGGTAGTACGCCGCGTCCATCTGCAGCGGATCGATCTCGTCCGCCGGTACGAACGACACGATCTCGATCGTCTTCGCCGTGGCGATCGGCAGCTGCGCCAGGTCCTCGTCCGTGATCGGGATGATCGACCCGTCCGCCTCCTCGTACCCCTTGCCGATCTCGGCGGTCGCCACCTCCTCGCCGTCCAGCTCGCACACCTTGCGGTAGCGGATCCGTCCGCCGTCGCTCAGGTGGATCTGGCGAAAGGAGATCGAGTGGCTCTCGGTGGCGTTCACCAGCTTGATCGGAATGCTGACCAAGCCGAAGGAGATCGCCCCGTTCCAGATGGATCGCACGGTTCCTCCCGATTCATGGCAGTCTCATCGTATGACGCCGATCACCATGGTGGAGGGGCGTCGCATCCCGCTCTCCAACCTCGACAAGGTCCTGTACCCCGAGACCGGCTACACCAAGGGCGAGGTGCTGCACTACTACGCCACCGTCGCCGCTCCGCTGCTGGCCCACATCCACGACCGGCCGGTGTCGTTCCTGCGCTATCCGGACGGCCCGGACGGCCAGCTCTTCTTCACGAAGAACCCGCCGCCCGGCACGCCCGCCTGGGTGAAGACCACCCCGGTGCCCCGCTCCGAGGACCTCTCCGCCGAACAGGTGGTCGTCGCGGACCTGCCCTCCCTCATGTGGGCCGCCAACCTCGTCGTCGAGTTCCACACCCCCCAGTGGCCGGCCGGCAGCCCGGCCCTCGCCGACCGGCTGATCATCGACCTCGACCCCGGCGCGCCCGCCACCGCCGTCGAGTGCTGCGCCGTCGCGCTGTGGCTGCGCGAGCGCCTCGCCTCCGACGGCCTGGAGGCGTACGCCAAGACCTCCGGCTCCAAGGGCCTGCACCTGGCCGTCCCGTTGGAGCCGACCCCGTCCGACCGCGTGTCCGCGTACGCGAAGGGCCTCGCCCAGGAGGCCGAGCGCGCCCTCCCCGACCTCGTCCTGCACCGGATGGCCAAGGCCCTGCGCCCCGGAAAGGTCTTCGTCGACCACAGCCAGAACGCTGCCGCCAAGACCACCGCCGCCCCCTACACCCTGCGCGCGCGGGCCCGGCCCACCGTCTCCGCCCCCGTCTCCTGGGAGGAGGTCGCGGCCTGCCGCACCCCCGCCGACCTCGTCTTCCTCGCCGACGACATCCCGCCGAGGCTGGAGCGCGACGGGGACCTCTTCGCCCCGCTGACCGATCCCGGCCGCGGCCACCGGCTGCCCGCACTCCCCGGGGACCGGCCGTGATCCGCGTCGCGCTCGCCGCCTCCGTCCGGACCCTCCCGCGCGGGGACGGTCTCGCGTACGAGCCGAAGTTCGACGGCCACCGCCTCGTGGTCGTGCGCACCGCCGAGGACGTGGTGCTGCAGGCGCGCTCCGGCCGCGTCGTGACCGCCGCCTTCCCCGATCTGGCGGCCGCGGCCCGGCAGTTGCCCGCCGAGACCGTCCTCGACGGCGAGGTGGTGGTCTGGCACGCCGGCCGTACGGACTTCGCCCTCGTCCAGCGCCGCGCCGCGGCGGCCACGGCCGCGCGGGCCGCCGTACTCGCCCAGAGCCTGCCCGCCTCGTACGCGGCGTTCGACGTGCTCGAACTGGCCGGGCTGGACCTGCGGGGGCGCCCGTACGAGCGGCGCCGGGCGCTCCTGGTCGACCTGCTGCTCCCGCTCGGCCCGCCGCTGCAGCCGGTCCCGATGACGACCGACCCGGAGCTGGCGGCCACCTGGTACGAGACCCTGCCCGCCAGCGGCATCGAGGGGCTGGTCGTCAAGCGACTGGACCAGACGTACCCGGCGGGCCGGCGCGGCTGGCAGAAGCTGCGGCACACGCAGGTGCGGGACGCGGCGGTGGTCGGCTACACCGGCACCCCCCGCCGCCCCCTCGCGCTGGTCCTGGTGCTGCCGGTCGGGGACGAGACCCCGCTCGTGTCGAGCCCGCTGACGGCGGCGCTGCGGGCGGACGTGGTGGCGGCGGTGGCGACCCGCGAAGGGCACGCCCGCGCCCCGGCGGGCGCCACGGTCACCGCGATCGGGATCGGCGAGGTGCCGTACCGCCCGCTCGATCCGCCGCTGACGGCCGAGGTCCGCCACCCCTCCACGGCCCGGCACCCGCCGCCGGAAGTGCTCAGGCTGCGCACCGAGCTCTGACGCCCCTGAGCGCGCCGTGGCGCGGCGCGGCGCGGGTCAGGGCCGGTTCCGTCAGGCGTTGCCGGTCGGCTTGTAGACCGGCGGCTCACCGTGCGGGGGCTGCTGCGGCCCCGGGTACTGAGGCGGGTTCCGGTAGCCGGCCTCCCGCTCCGCGCGGTCCTCCTCCTGATGACTGCTCGTGGTGGAGCCGAAATTCCCGTAGCCCTGCATCTCGTGCGGTCGCAGGCCGCCTTCGGGGATCTCCACGCTCTCGCGCTCCTCGCGGACCTCGTAGACCGCGCCCCCGTTCGGCAGGTGGGGCTGGCTCTCGGCGGTCGGCGGCGGGGGCTCCTTGGCCCGGACCCGCTGGCCGAGCTTGAAGCCGCCCAGCAGAACGCCGACGACGATGATCCCGACGACCAGGAACCACGCGATGCTGCCCAGGGTCTGGTCCAGACTCAAGGTCATGTCCATACGCACTATTTTCCCGCATTAGTGCCTGTTTCACCCTGACCGCGGGGAGGGCCCTGCTCCGAGGGCCGGACGACTACCGCGCCGGATCGGGGGCAGGCGCAACGGCGACCCGCCCGGAAAGGAGCCCGAAAATGCCCCGCGGATCTTCACCCGAACGAGAACGCCAGTACGAGCACATCAAGGAGAGCGCCGAGCGGCGAGGCGAGTCCGAGGAGCGGGCCAAGGAGATCGCGGCCCGGACCGTCAACAAGGAACGGGCCCGGGCCGGCGAGTCCGAGACGGCGAGCAGGCAGTCGCTGGAGGACATCTCCTCGGCCCGCCGCGGCGGCCTGCACTCCCACTCGGGCGCGCAGGGGCCGACGTACGAACAGCTCTACGCGGAGGCCAGGCGCCGCAACATCCACGGCCGCTCCGACATGAACAAGACGCAGCTCAAGCGCGCCCTCGGCGGCTGACACCCCGCATGCCGGACAGGTCCCGGCGGACACCCCCTAGCGCAGCGGCCCGTCCGAATCGCGCAGCGCCCGGACCTCGTACCCGCCGAGCACGGCCAGGATCTCCGCGCAGATCGCCAGCGCCGTCTCCGGGGGCGTCCGGGCCCCCAGGTCCAGCCCGATCGGTCCGCGCACCCGCGCCAGGTCGGCGGCGGACACCCCGGCGGCGATCAGCCCCTCGCGCCGCCGGGCGGTGGTCCTGCGGGAACCGAGCGCGCCCACGTACGGAATCCCCAGCGCGAGCGCGGTCCGTACGGCCGGCACGTCGAACTCGGGATCGTGGCTCAGCATCACCAGGCAGGCGGCGTCGCGGCGCGCCTCCAGCAGCTTCCCCGCCTCGGCGACGGAGCCGACGAGTCCGGCCCCCCACCCCAGCAGCAGGGCCTGCGCCTCGATGATCTCGGCGAGCTCGCCGCCCCCGCCGATGACCACGTACGGGGCGGACGGGTACGCCTCCACGAACACCAGCCCGCGCTCCCCGTACAGCGCGTCCCGCCCGGGCCGGCGCGTGGCCAGCAGCTCGCCGGCCCGCCGCTCGGCGTCGTCGGCCGGCGCGTCGACGGCCCGCACCACCTCGCTCACCGCGTGCTCGGCCCCCTCGGCGAGCCGGGTCACGAGAGCGACGCCGACACCCTCGCCGAGCAGGTCCCACCAGGCGGCGGGCACCGCCGACAGCGGCTGGAGCAGGATCTCGGCCCGCCCGCCGCAGGTCAGCTTCGCCCGGGCCGCCTCGTCGGCCCCCACCGACACGTCGCAGACCCGCGCGGTCGCCCCGGCGGCCATGGCTCCGGCCTCCGCCACCAGCTCGGCGTCGAACACACCCCGGTACAGGGCCCCGACGCACTCCCCGCGCGCGTCCACGAGCAGGGCCCCGGCGGGGTCCCGCGGCCCGAACCCCTGCTCGGCCACCGGCCGGGCCAAGAACGCGGCCCGCCCCTCGGCCGCCCACTGCCGCGCCGTCTCCACCAGCTCACGCATCGCGCCGCCCCCTCCTCGTCGTCAGAGCCCGCCCCCAAGCGCCGGGTCAGCGGCGCAACGCGGCCTCCCGGCCAACCTACGCAGGCACCCCACCTCTGCCCATCCCCCAAAACCCACAGACCCGGGCCCACCTCCCTCGTACGGACCACCGGACGGACCACCGGACGGGCCGCCGCACCGGCCGCAGGACCCGAGTTGCACGCGGGCGCCGGGAGGCGTTGTTTCGAAGTACGGCAGGGAACGCCGGGAACGACCCTTGGGGATGACCCGCAATGCTCTTCACGGACCGCGACGACGCAGGCCGAAGGCTCGGCACGGAGCTCGCGAGGTACGCGGAGGACCACCCCGTGGTCCTGGGGCTGCCGCGCGGCGGGGTCCAGGTCGCCTTCCACGTGGCCCACGCCCTCGGCGCCCCGCTCGACGTGGTCATCGTCCGCAAGCTGGGGGTCCCGTACCAGCCCGAGCTTGCGTTCGGCGCCATCGGCGAGGGCGGCATACGCGTGATCAGCGAGGACATCGTCTCCCGCGGGCGGCTCGGCCCGCGGGACATCGCCACCGTCGAGGAGGCGGAACGGGCGGAGCTGGCCCGCCGGGCCGCCCGCTACCGCGCGGGCCGGCCGCAGGAGGACCTCCGCGGCCGGACGGTGATCGTGGTGGACGACGGCATCGCGACCGGCGCCACGGCGGCCGCAGCCTGCCGGGTCGTACGGGCGCAGGGCGCGGCCCGGGTCGTGATGGCGGTCCCGGTGGCCCCGCCGGAGGCGCTGGGGCGGGTGGGCGAGGTCGCCGACGAGGTGGTCTGCCTGTCCGCGCCGCCGGGCTTCTCCTCGGTCGGCCAGTGGTACCGGGACTTCTCCCAGACCTCCGACGAGGAGGTCGTCTCGCTCCTCGCCCAGTCGCCGCGCCGGCCGGACCCGCCGGAACGGGCGGAGGTGGAGGTGGCGGTGGAGGCCGCGGGCCTGTGCCTTCCCGGCGACCTCACCCTCCCGGAGGGCGCGGGCGCGGTGGTCCTGTTCGCGCACGGCTCGGGCAGCAGCCGGCGCAGTCCCCGCAACCGCGCCGTGGCCGCGGCGCTGAACCGGGCCGGCCTGGGCACCCTGCTGTTCGACCTGCTCACCCCGGCGGAGGAGGCGGACCGCTCGAACGTCTTCGACATCGACACCCTGGCCGCCCGCCTCACCGCCGCCACGGCCTGGCTCGGCACCCGGACCCCGGCCCCGCCGGCCTACTTCGGAGCCAGTACGGGTGCGGCGGCCGCCCTCGTGGCCGCGGCCTCCCCTGACTCGCCGGTCCACGCGGTGGTCTCCCGCGGCGGCCGCCCGGACCTGGCCGCATCCCGCCTCGCCGGGGTCCGGGCCCCCACCCTCCTGATCGTCGGCTCGGAGGACCACCAGGTCCTCGCCCTCAACCGAGAGGCCCAGGCCCGCCTGCGCTGCGAGAACCGTCTGGAGCTCGTCCAGGGCGCCACCCACCTCTTCGAGGAGCCCGGAGCGCTCCACCGGGTCTCCGTCCTCGCCGAACGCTGGTTCACCACCCACCGTCCGCCGTACGCGACCCGCTGAGGAGCGGGGCCGCCCGGGTGATCGTCGCCGCGACATGGTCCGGAACGTGATCACGCGATCACGAAGAGTTAACAATGGCTTCGTTCGTAGCCAGAGGCGCGCGCTCGTGGGCGTGACCCCTCCAAGTCCTGTGAGGACGGTTCTCTTGAGTCATCGAACGATCCGAACCAGACGTCTGAAGTCCGCCACCATGGTCGGGGCCGGTGTGCTGGCCGTGGCGCTCAACGTCGTCCCGACGACGACGGCCATCGCCGACGCGATCCACCGCTCCGGCGCCGACAGCGCCGTGGCACTGCCCGGCCCCGCCGGCGTCGTCACGGGCGGTGACCACGGCGGCAAGGGCCGTGGCCCGCAGGGCCCGCAGGGCAGGCCGGGCCGGCCCGGCCACCCGGGCCGACCGGGCGTCCAGGGCCCCCAGGGGTACCAGGGAGTCCAGGGTGAGCAGGGGAACCAGGGCTCCCAGGGCAACCAGGGCAACCAGGGTTTCCAGGGCAACCAGGGCTATCAGGGTTTCCAGGGCAACCAGGGCAATCAGGGTTTCCAGGGCAACCAGGGGTTCCAGGGCAACCAGGGCAACCAGGGGTTCCAGGGTTTCCAGGGCAACCAGGGTTTCCAGGGCAACCAGGGGTTCCAGGGCAACCAGGGTTTCCAGGGTGAGACGGGCACGGTGACCACGTACGTCAACGTCTCCGACCCCACCAACGGCACGGCGACCGTCTTCTGCAACGCCGGTGACCAGGCCACCGGCGGCGGCTTCCAGACCAACAACGGCATCGTGCACCAAAGCCAGCCCGTCGCACCCAACGGGTGGCAGGCCACGACCGTCACGATCGGAGCCAGCCAGCCGATCGCCGCCTACGTGGTGTGCGTCGACACGACGCCGTAACTTCCCTGACGGAACGCCGGCGCCCCGGGGCGGAAGCCCCGGGGCGCCGGCGTTCGCCTGCCGCACGCACCTACACCAGCAGCGGTCCGCCGCACCGCGCGGCGCCCTCCTTCATCGCGATGAGGTTGGCCACCACGTACGAGATGTCGTTCCTCGAGTGCCACTCGCTCGGGAAGTACGTGACCAGCCTCGACGACTGGAACTTGGCCTCGATCGTCGGGACGAAGGTGCGGTACTGATCGTCCGTGTAGTACCAGAACGAGTTCTCGTTGTAGTACGCGACGTGCGTCGGGTCCTGGTACGCCCCGCGCCCGTCCGAACTCGGCGTCATCGTCAGGAGCATGCCGCCGGGCGCCAGCAGCCGGTACAGCTCGTTGATCAGCGGCACCTTCGACGGCACGTGCTCCAGGAAGTCCACCGCCCGCATCAGGCCCACGGAACCGTCGGGCAGGTCCAGCTTCCCGGGCAGCGTCGCCACGATGTCGACGCCCTTCCCCGGGTACTGGTCCACGCCCAGGTAGCCGGGCGGCTTGCGGTGGGCCGCGCCGAGGTCCAGCGCGAGCAGCCCGCGCCGCTGGGTCCACGCCAGCGCGTTGGCCTCGATGTACTTGTCGTACAGGACGACCGTCTCACGCTGGATGTGCGCGTTGACCTCCGGGTCGCTCTGGGTGTTCGCGGAGTGCACCCGCTGGAGGTACAGGCAGCGGTCGATGTGGTGGAAGTCCCCGATGTGGAACAGGCGGCACATCAGGTCCTGGTCGTCCAGGACCGTCCGCGCGGCGTCGTACCCGCCGGCCTGCTCGTAGCTCTCCTTGCGGAACGCCCGTACGTGGTTGGGCGCGTACCAGATGTACGAGACGTTGTGCGGGGTCGGCGCCAGCGAGATGATCTGCTGCAGCTTGCGGCCGTCGACCTCCACCTCCTCGTACCGCCAGCCGCAGGATTCGTCCCAGCGGGTGTCGTCCCGGCTGCCGTCCTCGGCGATCTGCGCGGTGTTGCTGTAGACGAAGACGGCCTCGGGGTGCTCGTCGAAGGCCGTGCCCAGCTCGGCCAGGCAGGACTTCGCCAGCAGGTCGTCGTGGTCGAGTTCCACGAGGATCTCGCCGCGCGCGAGTTCGCAGGCCCTGCGCTTGGCCGCCCCGACACCCTGCACCTCGTCCGCGATCACCACGCGGACCCGGTCGTCGGGCCGCTCCGGCCGCCATCGGGCGCCGCTGTTGAGCAGGACGATCCACTCCCAGTCCGGACAGGTCTGCGCCTGCAGGGTCGCCAGGCACTCGTCGAGGAAACGGGGGCGGTGGCTGGGGGTGAATACGGAGAACCTCGGGGTCGCGGTCGACGTCATCTGGTGCTCCCGGCTGGGGTCGTTGCGGGGTTCGGCGCAAGAGCATTTGCCCGTACGGGACTTGCGGAGTCCCGGAACCGCTCCGCGTGCGCTTCGTTTGCCGCGACGTTACGAGAGCGCCCGGGCGATGCCGCCCCATGGCAGGCGGTCGGCGCCCAAGACCACTCGAATGTACGGTCAGACCAGCCAGCCGGCGTCGCGGGCTATGCGGATCGCGTCGACCCGGTTGCGGGCCTTCAGCTTCATCACGACCGTCGTCAGGTAGTTCCGTACGGTCCCGGTGGACAGGTGGAGCTCGCCGGCGATCTCGGCGGCCTCCGAGCCCTGGGCCGCCATGCGCAGCACCTCGGTCTCGCGGTCGGTCAGCGGGCTCTCCAGACCGTTCCAGGCGGCCACGGCCAGTTTGGAGTCGATGACCCGCTGGCCGGCGACCACCCGCCGGATGGCGCTGGCCAGTTCCTTCGGGGAGTCGTCCTTGAGGAGGTAGCCGGAGACCTGGGCCGCCAGGGCCCGGCGCAGTGTGCCGGGGCGGCCGAGGCTGGTGAGCATCAGCGTCCGGCACTCCGGGAGGCGTTCGTGGATCTGCACGGCGGCGCTCAGCCCGTCGAGCCCCGGGAGGTCGATGTCGATGATCGCGATGTCCGGCCGGACGTCGAGGGCGGCGGCCAGGATCTCGTCCCCGCGCGACAGCTCGCTGACGACCTCCAGGTCGTCCTCCAGGTCGAGCAGGGCGACGAGCGCACCGCGCACCATGTGCATGTCTTCGGCCAGCAGGATTCTGATCACCGTGACGAGCCCCCCGTCCGCGCGGTCGATCTTGTACTTGCGATCATAGCAACCGGCCCGGTCCGGCGGCCGGTTGGCGGCCGGTGCGAGCCGTCACCTCAGGCGACGAGCCAGCTGCGCCCGTCCTCCGCCGGCTCGTCCGACTCGTCGAGGTCGGGGTCGACGTCCCCGTGCGCGGGAACCTGCGCGACCAGCCGGAAAAGGGTGCCGGGACCCCGTTCGACCGTCAGCTCCCCGCCCACCGCCCGCACGCGCAGCCCCAGGTTCCCCAGGCCGCTGCCGCTGTGCGGCGAGGTGTCGCGGTAGCCCTCGGTGACGCCGTCGTTGGTGACCGACAGCGTCATCAGGCCGTCCTCCTCGACCGCGGTGATCTCGCAGTGCACGGCCCGGCTGTGGCGCAGCACGTTGGTGACGGCCTCCCGCAGCACGGTGGCGAGCACCGTGTCCACCGGCGAACTGACCTCTCCCATGCGGATGTCGGTCACCGCGTCGACCTCGGCCGCCCCCAGTACCGACTTGGCCGAGGCGATCTCCTCCTCCAGCGACATGTCCCGGTACCCGCTGGCCACCCGCCGCACGTCGGCCAGCGACTGGCGGGAGATGGCCAGGACGTCCTCGATCTCGTCCATGGCCCGGGCCGGGTGCGCCGGGATCAGGCGGTGGATGAGCTCGCCCTTGAGCTGGATCGCGGAGAGGCTGTACCCCAGCAGGTCGTGCAGATCGCGGGCGAAGCGCAGCCGTTCGCGGGTGACCGCGGCGCGGGTGAGTTCGCCGCGGCTCTCGTGCAGGACGCGGACCAGCTCCGACAGCCGGGTCAGACCGAAGGTGACCAGCCCGGTCAGGAGGGTCGTCTGCACCAGGTAGACGCTGTCGAGTAGGGGCCGCCCCTCCAGCAGCGGGGGCACCAGCATGCTGACGCCCACGGAGCCGTACAGGATCCAGCCCGGCCGCGGGGGCAGGAGCAGCAGCAGGGAGCCGGCGAGGAAGCCCGCCATGGCGCCCCACTGCGACTTCAGGGCGATGAGCGGCAGGTAGGTGAAGGCGGCCTGGGAGCCGAGGGTCAGGGCCCGGCGGCCGGCCGGGACGCGCTGCGTGCTCGTACGGGAGTGCAGGAGCTGGAGGGCGAAGACCGCGCCGAGGCATCCGAAGGCGGCTGCCAGGGCCGGCCCTTGGACTCCGGCGCTGAGGATGTTCAGGGCGGTGATGCCCACGTAGCAGAGGAGTGCGGCGATGAGGATGACCTGGGCCATCCGGGGTGCGGGTAAGTCCCGGCTCCGTCGCAGAATGCCCTCGACCAGGACCGCCTCCGACGGTCCATCCGAGGACTTGAGGCGGCCAGGCATGTCAATCCCCCTTAAGCGTTCCTCTGTTACACGCCAGGTGTGAGCATAGGGGAGGGGCGTGGGCAAGGGGCGCGAATCGTTCCCTCATACGAACAGCGGGACCGGGTTGAGCTGGTCGTACGGTGTGGGTTCGGCCAGTCGGCCGAGGCGCACGGGGACGTCGAAGAGCCGGCCCGGGCCGTACCTCGCCCAGAAATGACGCAGTCCCGGTACGACCACTTTCGTCACGGGAAGTCCGAGGTCAGGTCGGCTCTGGTCGAGTACGAGCAGGTCCATACCTTTACCCCGGACCAGCTCGGTGATCACGCGTACGTCGTCGAGCAGATCGGTGCCCCGGGCCGACGGCCAGTGGCCCGGCGTGCGGGTCTGCGCCCTCGGATCGGCCGCCAGATATGGCTGGTTGGCGACGGTGGCCCGCTGCCACCAGGACAGCGGCTCCGGGTCCGTGATCCGGTATCCGCGGCCGTCCCGCCGTACGTCGCCGACGGCGGGCAGCAGCTGGCCCAGCTCCGACAGCGCCCGGCACAGGGCCACCCGCGGGTCGAAGTGCGCGCCGAAGCCGAAGATCACGTCCTCGGCGGGTTTGTCGGTCCGCCGGGACAGCGCAGCGAACACCGGGATCCCCAGGTCGGAGGTGAGGTCGAGGGCCCACACCTCCCGGTTCACCCGGCGCATGCCGTGGCGGATCCGCTCCACCCACTCGTCCTCGAAGGCCCCCAGGTCCACACCGGGCTGACGGGTGCGGTTGTACCACCACAGGGCCACCGCGTCCCGCTCGACCAGCTCCAGGAAGCCCTGCACCAACGCGTCCTCGGGGCTGCTGCCCGCCGCGTTCCCGTTGGAGTCGGCCCAGGGCTCGTCCGCGGCGGGGTCCGTCCCCCGCCCGAAGTACAGCATCGAGGTGGGGAGCAGCCGCCGGCGGCCCTCGGTGAGCGACCACACCGGGGTCCAGTCGGTCGGCCGGCTCTCGTCGAACGGCGCCGGCACGTGGTGGAAGCGGGAGTGCCGCGCGTTCCACAGCTCCCGCTCCGCGAACTGGCGGCGGCCGTACAGCTGGCAGTCGTTGGGGTGCACGGCCACCCCGCCCAGGCCGCGCAGCGAGTCGCGGACCACCGGCTCGTCGCCGTGCCGCGTCCCGCTGTAGCGCTCGACCGCCTCGCACAGCGCGCTCGTACGGGCTTCCTCGGCGGTACGGCCCTTGCCGCCGCTGAGCGCGCGCAAGCCCGAGCTGAGACCGGCGAACGACGACGACTCCATCGCCAGGTTGTGCCCGGAGGTGTACGCGTGGACGAAGTCCGGTGCTCCGGAGGCCTGCCGGATCTCCTTGACCACCCCGGTCACCGGATCCACGAGGTGCCCGTACGCACGCAGCATCTGCGCCGGGGTCAGGGCGCGGTCCCCGCCCCCGGTCGCTGCGGCCTTGGGCCGGGACACGGGGACGAAGGGGGCGCCGACCCGGCGGACCACCAGCCCGGGGTCCCCGCAGGCCGCGCACTGCGGGAGCCGGGCCACCGGGTGACTGGAGGTGCGCAGGCGCAGGGTGTCGAAGGCAAGGATGTGGGCCTGCTCGGGACGGCGCAGCCCGGCCAGCCACTTGGCGGCCTCCAGGACGGCGAGGTTCACCGCGAGCGCCGTGCCCGCCGCCAGCCCGGCGGGCGGCCGCGGCACGGGGCCGTCGAGGCCGAGCGCGCGCCGCACCGGCACCTCGGAATGCCGGTGACCGCGCAGCCGTACGGCCAGACAGTGCCAGCAGGGGCCGGAGCCGGGCCGGAAGAACGGGCCCACCCAGGGGTCCGTCCCGCACAGCTTGACCGGCACCCAGGGCCGGCCCGCGGCCCGGAGGCGGGCGTCCACGGCGGCCAGCCCGGGGGAGAGGTAGTCCTCGCACAGGACGAGGACCAGATCGGCGGCGAGGGGGTCCGCGGCGACCGCGATGCCCGACTCCCGGCAGGCCTCCGCCACCGGGCGCGGTTCCAGGCCGGGCAGCGCCTCGATCGCGACGCAGGCCCGGGCCAGCCCGGCGGCGGCCTCGCCGCCGTCCAGCCCCGCCAGGTCCCAGTACGCCTCGGCCTCGGCCTCCGCCGCCGGGGTGGTGGAGCGGATCAACCCGGCGTCGGCCAGGGAGAGGAGGGCCGCCTCGGCGTCCTCGGCACCCAGGGTCAGCGCGGCCTCCTGCCGGACCGCCAGGGCGGTCCGGGTGCCGTCGAGCAGCGGTACGAGGACCTCCGCCCCGCTCCCGCTCAAGGCGGTCACCCCGCGCCGGGACACCAGATAGGCGGCGTCGCCCGGGACGACCGTAGGCCGCAGATGGGACTTGAAACCCACCAGCGCCTCGGCGGGGGCCGACGGGGCCGGGGCCGGCACGGCCGGCCGCTCGCGCTCGGCCGTGCTCATGCCCCGAGCCCTCCGGCGATCGGCGCCGCCGGGCCCGTGAGCTGCGTCTGGCTGCAGACGGTGAACAGGGCGTACGCGGTGTCCGGCAGGGCGTCGAGGTTCTCGATCACCAGGCCCGGCTTCGAGGGGCGGACGGGTATCGGTACGGATCCGGTGCTGGGGCTGATACGGGCGTTGGCCGAAAGGCTGGTCATGGCGGTGGAGTTCCCTCTGCGTCGTCGTGGCGCGGGTCGGTCCGTTCACTGACGATTCTGCGAGGATCCGGTGATCGCGGGACAGTGCCCCGGTCACCAGCGCGAGGTGAAGTTTTCACATGGCGCGCTGCCGCCGGCACGGCTGGGCGTTCAGGTCCGCCAGCGGACGGGCAGCTGCCGGGGGCCGCGGATGAGGAGCCCGGCGCGCCAGGTGAGGTCACGGGGGTCGGCGTCCAGGGAGAGGACCGGACAGCGCGCCAGGAGCGCGGTGACGGCCGTACGGGCCTGCAGGCGGGCCAGCGGGGCTCCCAGACAGTAGTGGATGCCGTGGCCGAAGGCGATGTGCCCGCCCGCGGACCGGTGGATGTCGAAGCGGTCCGGGTCGGGGAAGCGCGCGGGGTCCCGGCCGGCGCCGGCGAGCGAGACCAGCACCAGTTCGCCGCCTCCGGGTATCGGGGTCCCGGCGATCTCCACGGGCCCGGTGGTGAACCGGTACGTGGTGGTCTCGACCGGTCCCTCGTACCGCAGCACCTCCTCCACGGCGCCGTCGGCGAGCGAGGGATCGGCGCGCAGCGCGGCGAGCTGGCCGGGGTGCCGGAGGAGCGCGAGGACACCGCCGGAGATCAGCTGGACGGTGGTCTCGAAGCCGGTGACGAGCAGCAGCCAGGCCATGCCGATCAGTTCGTCGGGGGAGAGCCGGCCGCCGTCCTCGTCGGTGGCGCGGATCAGGGCGCTCATCAGGTCGCCCCGGGGCCGCTCGCGCATCTCGTCCGCCATGGCGACGAGATACCGGGTCATCGCCGCCGTGGCGGCGGTCCGGGTGGCCTGGTCGGGGCTGCTCAGGGCCTGTTCGGCCCAGTCGCGGAAGGCGGCGCGGTCGAGGGAGGGCACCCCCAGGAGTTCGCTGATGATGCCCATCGCCAGCGGGAACGCGAGGGCCTCGACGAGGTCGGCCGCCCCGGCCGGCCGCGCCAGCATGGCGTCGAGGAGCTCGCCGGTCAGGGTACGTACCCTCGGGGCGAGCGCCTCGACGCGGCGCGGGGTGAACTCCTTGGCCACCAGCTTGCGCAGCCGGGTGTGGTCGGGCGGGTTCGAACTCAGCAGGTTCTCGCCCGCGGAGAGCCGAGCCAGCGGCAGCGCCGGCGAGGCGTCCCGCCAGGACTTGGACAGGGAGGGCTCGGTGAGTGCGGAGCGGCAGGCCTCGTGGCCGACCACGAGCCAGGCCTCGGCGCCTTCCGGTACGCGGACGCGGTGCACCGGGCCCCGGGCGCGCAGCGCCGCGTACACCGGGTGGGGATTCCTGGTGAACTCCTCGCCGAGCGCCCCGAAGTCGGCCGCGATGCCGGCCCCGATGTCCGCCCCGATGTCCGCCCCGATGTCCGCCCCGATGTCCGCCCCGATGTCCGCCGTGATGTCCGTTCCCACGGATGAGCCCTCCTGCCGTCGTGCCGTCCGGTCGTCGCGGGTTCCCGTCGCCTCAGCGCACCGCCGCGTCCCGCTTCTCGAACACCTCCCGGGCCACCCCGATGGCGTTCAGCACCCGCGGGAACCCGGCGTACGGCACCACGTGGATCAGCGCCTCCACGATCTGCGCCGGACTCAGCCCGACGTTCAGGGCCGCGCCGATGTGCACGCGCAGCTGGGGGGCGGTGTCGCCGAAGGCCGTCAGGGCGGCGACGGTGACGAGCTGGCGCCGCCGAGGCGAGAGCCACGGGCGGTGGTAGACGTCGCCGAAGGTGAACTCGACGATGAACCGGCCGAGGTCCGGGGCGATGTCACGCAGCGACTCCACGACCTCCAGGCCGTGGCGCCCGTCGATCTCCACCAGCTTCTCGGTCCCGCGCTCGTAGCGGTCGCGGGTGTCGTGCATGACCCGGGGCTCGAAGGTGACGCCCCGGTCGGCGAAGACCTTCCTGGCGACGCCCATCGCGTTGAGCGCCCGGGGGAACCCCATGAACGGGACGATGTGGATCAGGGCCTCGACGACCTCCTGCGGCCGCACGCCGACGTGCAGCGCCGCGTCGATGTGGAAGTCCAGCTGCGGGGCGGTGTCCCCCTGGGCGGCGAGCGCGGCGACCGTCGACAGCTCCCGCTCGCGCAGGTCGAGCCCCGGCCGGGCGTAGACGTCCCCGTACGCGAACTCGACGACGTAGCGCCCGAGGTCCGGGGCGATGTCCCGCAGCGACTCGATCACGCCCGCCCCGCGCTCGCCCGAGGTCGCGTGCAGGACGGCCAGCCCGCGCTCGTAGCGGGAGCCGTCGCCGGAGGCGGCCGCGGCCGCGGCCGCGACGGGCGTCGGGTTCAGCAGGCCCTCGGCGATGCCGATGCCGACGAGGGCACCCCCGGTGAGCGTGGCGCGACGGGTCATCTCGGCGGTGCCGCGTGCGTCGTTCATGGTGTGTCGTCTCCATCCGTGTCCATCGATGCGAACGGCACCCTGCCGATCGCGATGACGTTCCCCTCGCTGACGTATCCGTCGGGGTCGCGCAGCGGGCCGGCCGGATCCTCGGGGTCGAGGAAGGGAGCCCAGTTCCCCGCGATGCCCTCGTCCGCCGCCTGCCGGGCGAAGCGCGCGCACGCGTTCGCGTAGAACCGGAGGGCGGCCGGGGCCAGCGGAGCGTGGTGTTCCATGAGGATCGTGCGCTGCGTCACGTCCGTCAGGCCCGCCGCGCGCAGCCGGCGGTACAGGTCACGGCCCCGGAGCAGCTGGCGGGCGTAGCCGGGGGAGGTGGCGGACGCCCGGAGGAAGTCGGTGATCAGGAACGGGTCCGCCGGGCGGACCGTGCTCAGCGAGCCGTCCACGTCCTTGACCGCGACGAGCCCGCCGGGCCTGGTGACCCGGCGCAGCTCCGCCAGCGCGCGCACCAGCTCCGCGTCGTCCAGGTACTGCGTGGTGTTCGAGCACCAGACGGCGTCGAACATGCCGTCCGCGTACGGCAGGTCGAGGACGCTGCCCTGCCGTGCCACCAGCGGTGCGGTGGCCGGGTGGTCCCGCAGCCGCCCGGCGGCGCGCTCGACGTTCTCCGGAGCCAGGTCGAGGGCCGAGACGCGGCCCCGCGCACCGACGAGCTCGCAGATCCGGGGCAGGAACGCACCGCTGCCGCAGCCCGCGTCCAGCACGTGCCACCCGGGCCGGATGCCGACCCCGTCCAGCGCGTCCCGGTAGTGCGCGGCGCAGGCCTCGAAGTGCGGGTCCACGATCTCCTCGTGGGTGAACGGAAGCCCGGTGGACGTCGCGTAACCCCATGCCGCGTGATCCGCCGTCAGCACGCCGCTGCCTCCGCTTCCGCCCGTACGAGGGCCTGCGCACCGGTGGTTTCCGCAGGGGCGAGCAGGCCCGAGAGGATCTCCGCCGTCGCCTCCGGTGCCTCCAGGGGAGCGAGGTGGCCGACCCCGGGAAGGACGACGAGCCGGCCGCGCGGCAGCGCCTGGGCCGTCCGGCAGGCCTCGTCCAGGGAGACGAGCTCGTCCTCGGCACCGATCACGACCACCGCGGGGACGTCCGCCGTCCGCAGGGTGGCCGTGGAGTCCGGACGGGCCGCGACGGCCCGCTGCGCCCAGGCGACGGAGCGCGGCCGCGCCGCCAGCGCCAGATCGGTCACCCGCGCCGTCAGGTGCGGGCGCCGGGCCCGCGTGGTGGCGCCCAGCAGGGACGGGGTGGTCGCGGCGACGAGCCCGGCGCGCGCCGAGTCGTCGAGGATCGCGTCGGCGAAGCGCAGGCGCCGGCCGGCCGCCTCGTCGGAGTCGGCCGTACTCCTGGCCGCCAGCAGGGCCAGCGCGCGGACGCGGTGCGGATGGCGGCGCAGGAACGCCATCGCCACGTAGCCGCCCATGGAGCAGCCGGCGAGGGCGACTTCGCCGATGCCCTGCCGGTCGAGCTCCCGGGCCAGGCCGTCGGCCACCGGATCGAGCGAGGGCGGCGAGCCGTGCGGCAGCGGCGCGGAGCCGAAACCGCACTGGTCGGGGGTGAGGACCCGGCGGCCCCCGGCGCGCAGGGCCCGGGCCGTCCCGTCCCACAGGGAGGAGTCGAGGGGCAGGGCGTGGAGGAGGACCAGGGGGAGGCTCATCGCAGCGCCGCCCGGCGTGCGTCGGCGACGAACCGCCGCACGTGCGCGGGCGGTGCGGCGCCCCGCAGCCAGGCGAACGCCACCGGTGAAGGCGGCAGATCGTGCACCGGAACCACCTTCACGTCCGGCGGGAGCACCGCGTCCAGGGACTGGAAGGAAAGGTGGATCGCGTACGTGCTCCTGAGCAGCTCCGTCATCGCGCTCAGCGTCGTCATGGCGTGGACGCGGCGGATCGGCCGGCCCGACGGGGTCCGCGGCGGCACCACCAGGTCCCAGACGTGCGCCGGAAAGTCCCCGGGGCACCGGAAACCCCCGTACTCCGCGACCTCCTCGACCGAGACCGAGGCCCGCCCGGCCAGCGGGTGGTGGGCCCCGACGAGGACGGCCCGCCCGTCGAAGCCGACCGGCCCGCTCACGGCGAGGTCCGGCTCCAGCGGGTCGTACTTGACGATCATGATGTCCGCGTCACCGGCCCGCAGCGGGCCGAACGGCTCGGTCACCTCGTACGGGACGTACTCCACCGATTCCGGCGCATGGCCGGCGGCCGCGACCAGGCGGGAGGCCAGGTGCGTCGAGCCGTGGACGCCCAGGCGGACGGTGCGCGGCGCGGTGGCCGTGGGGGCGGGGGCGGGGGTGGGGGTGGGGGTGGGCATTTCAGACCTCCGTGGTCAGTGCGGCGTAGGCCTGGAGTTCGTCCGGGCGGTGGACATCGGTGTCGACGCGCAACAGGGCGAGCTGCGCGCCCAGGCCCGTCAGGCGCGGTACGAACCGCAGCGTCAGGCGGTCCCCGGGACCGATCAGACCGTCCAGGACGGCCTCGGCGAGCAGGTGGTTGAGGTGCACGAGCGCCCCGGTGACCGACACCCTGGCGGTGGCGATGTACAGCTCGCGGTGGGCCGGGGGACGGGTGCCCGGACGGCCGGGCACGGTCACGGTGGCCGACCGCTGCGCGGTCAGCTCGTGCGCGGCCTCGAAGGCCTTGAGCAGCCGGCGCAGCGCGGCCGTCTCCGCGCCGGGCGCGGGCCCGGCCCAGGCCACCGAGTCGTCCCCGGCGACGTGGGCGAAGGCGAACCGCTCGCGGAGGTTGGCCGGGCTGCCGGCCAGATAGACGGTACGGGTGAACGAGCGCCGCCACGCCTCCCGTTCCCCGGGAGCCAGCGCGAGGGCGAAGGCGCAGGTCTCGCACACCCACCGGGGCAGGTCGAGCCGGCGGATGACGACCACGGCCAGCGCCTCGTCGGCCGGGGCGGTACGGGGCCCGTGGAGCCCGGCCCGGACGGTGCGCAGGGCCTGCGCACTGGACAGGTCGAGCCCGTCGGCCAGCTCGGGCCGGGCGGAGCGGACACGGTCCGCGGCCGACTTGAGCAGGGCCGCGGAGGACAGCGGGAAGGGGGTCACAGGAACACCGCCGAGAGCAGTGAGGGATCGGGGGCGGGGCGGCCCTTGCCGAGGAGCGAGCAGGCCAGCCGGTAGGGGTCGACGTACGCGTGGCCCCGCCGGTGCGGTTCCAGCGCGCCGGCCAGATCGCCCGCACCGGCGGCGGACCGCGAGCGCCTCAGGAGCCGGGCCGCCACGGTCAGGCAGTGCCGCAGCAGGTCGTGGCGGAAGGACTGCTGCTGCCCGGGTCCGAGGGTCGCGATGAAGTACAGGCGCATGCCGAGCCGCAGCGCGTCGTCGCCGTCGGCACCGGCGGCGGCGTCCGTCGCGTCGGAGGCCCGCAGCAGCGCGCCCGCCGTGTGGTCGCGCCAGCCGCCGTGCCGGGCCGAGGTGATCTTGCCCTCGATGGGCACCCGGCCGATGGGCACCCGGCGCACCGGCGGCCCCAGGCTGGTCAGCACGCGGTGCAGCAGCCGGTAGTCCGCGTCGAGCTCGCGGTCGTACAGCAGCACCACCTCGTCGTACCAGGGCACCAGCGGCAGCAGCTCGCGCAGGGCGCAGGCCAGGTAGTTGGGACGGCCGTCGGCGGTGACGATCCGGCGCAGCGGCATTCCGTACCGGGTGAGGTCCAGGTAGACGGGGCCCCCGCACTGCCGCTGGTCGAGGACCAGGCCCACGGTGCCCAGCCGTTCCACCATCTCCTCCAGGCCGAGGCCCGGCGGCTGGTGCTCGCGCAGGCCGGGGTCGTGCATCCCCAGCCGCTCGTAGTGACCGGCCCACAGCCGCAGCATCCGCTCGCTCGCCGGATGCACCCAGCCGCCGTGCTCGACGGCCTCCCGGTAGGGCCGCAGGACCTCGGCGCTCTGAGGCCGCCCCTCGGCGCGGTGGCGGACGTACAGCTCCCCGATCTCCTCCTCGGAGAGCTGCGTGTAGTCGGTCTCCCCGTGGGTGCGGTCGAGGTACTCCCAGAAACCGACGGTCTGTTCGGTGACGTGGTAGGTGGTGTGGCTGTAGCGGTACGTCACCGCGGCGAGCGGGGCGGTGGCCCGGAACATCACGTCGGTCCACAGCAGGCCCTTGAGGTGGCTGGGGGTCAGCGGTTTGGTGGGAGTGACGGTGACCGGAGCCAGCAGGACGTTCTTCCGGGGCGGCACGTTCATCCTTCCTCCTGGTCCGGGGCGTGGGCGGTGACGGTCCGACGGAGTCCGGCGTACGTCGGTGGCCGTGGGCCGGCGGGCGCCGGGGTGCCCGGCGCCGCCGCCCGCACGCGGGCCAGGAACTCCGGGTCGGCGAAGACCTCGGCGGGGGCGGCGAGGCTCGTCCCGATCCGGGTGATGCCCCGCCACACGCGGCGGTCGCCGGCCGCGGCCGCGAGCGCGGCGTTCCAGACCGGCTCGGGCACGGGCGGCACGGGAGGTGCGGGCGGGTCCGGCTCGGTGACCGGGGGCGCTCCGGCCGCCGCCCGCCACCGTTCGGCGCGCAGCCGGGAGTCGTGCGCCCCCAGCTCGTACCAGGGGCGCAGGACGCGGTCGGCGAGGTCGGCGGCCGCCAGGCCCAACCACTCGTCCGCCACCGGGTCTTCCCCGATCAGGTCGGCCAGCCGGAAGGCGTGCGCGAGGGCGAGGGACAGGCCGCGGCCGAACATCGGATCGGTGACGCAGGCCGCGTCCCCGACCCGCAGCAGCCCGGCGACCGGACGCTGCCGGCCGGGCCCGGCGCCGCGCAGGATGTTCGGCGGCATCGCGATGGCCCGGACCGGTCCGAGCGGCCGCGCCGCGTCCTCCTCGACCCAGGCGGCCAGGTACGGCGAGAGGCGGCAGGCGGCGGTGAAGGCGGCGGGAGTGCGCAGGGCCGCCATCGCGCGGTCCCCGGGGAGCGCGCCGAAGGTGATGGCGAAGACGTCGTTGTCCGCCGGGTGCAGGACGGCGGAGTAGTGGTCCCAGATGCCGCCGGCCGCGTTGGCGCGGTTGAGCGGGCCCGGCGGCGGGCCGCCGGGGTCGCGCAGCCGGTAGAAGCGGCCGAAGGCGTGCAGCCGGCTGGGGCCGGTCAGATCGCCCGCCGCCGGGAAGCCCGCCGCGGCCAGCCAGGACCGGGACGCCGACCGGCGGCCGGAGGCGTCCACCACGAGGTCGGCGGGGACGCGCTCGCCACGGTCCGTGACGACGCCGGTCACGCGCCGCGTCGTCGGCCCGGACGGGGCCGTCAGCACCCCCGCGACCGTGGTGCGGTGGCTGACGGTCACGCGGGGCAGGGCCCGGACGGCCCGGTGCAGTACGAGGTCCAGGACACAGCGGCGGACGAGCAGCGTGACGAGCTCCTCGTCCCCCGGCTCCGCGGGACCCGGAGGCGCCGCGGTGGTGAGGTCGGCGAGCCGGGCCCCCTCCGCCAGCGCCGCGTCGAGCACGGCCGGGGCGTGGGAACGCAGCATGCGCACGCCGAGCGCGTTCAGGATGTGGTCGTGGCCGGCCTGGGGCACCGAGGGCCGCTCCCACACCTCGGCGCTCTTGACGACCGGCCCGTCCGGCGGGGGTTCGCTGCGCTCCAGCACCCGCACCCGGTGGCCGCGCGCGCCGAGCGCCAGGGCCAGGGCGAGGCCGGCGGTGCCGCCGCCCGCGATCACGGTGCTCGTCATGGTCAGCGACGCCTGCCGTGCACGAAGAACACCCGCCGTACGTCCGACACCGCGCGCGGCGGCACCGGGTCGGGCCACCGCCCGAAGTCGGCGCCGGGCTCGCCCGGCTGGACGGCCCGTACGTCGAACCCGTACTGCTCGAACAGGGCCTCCGGCTCGTCGGTGCCGAACACCCACGGGCATCCCCAGCCCGCGAACACGTCCAGCAGACCGCGCATGTGGGGCAGGGTCAGGGCGGCCCGGTTGACGATGTCGGCGGCGATCCGGCTGCCGGGCGCGCAGATCGCGGAGACCCGCTCCAGCATGCGGCGCGCGTCGGCCTCGGGTACGTAGTAGAGGAGCCCCTCCAGCAGCCACGCCGAAGGGACGGCGGGGTCGTAGCCGGAGGCGATGAGGCGGTCCTCCCAGTCGTCGGCCGTGAGGTCGACGGCGACCGTACGGTGGTCGACCCGGGGCTGCGCCCCCCGCAGGCGCCCGGCCTTGAAGTCGAGCACCGCCGGGCGGTCGACCTCGAAGTAGCGGATGTGCCCGGGCCACGGCAGCCGGTAGGCGCGCGAGTCCATGCCGGCCGGGGCCAGCACGAGCTGGGTGGTGCCCGGATCCCGGGCCGCCTCCTGGAGCAGGTCGTCGAAGAAGCGGGTGCGGATGGCGTTGTAGTCCGGGGTGCTGGGCAGGGTGCGCGGCCGGTCGGGCGGGAAGGTCGCCGCCCGGATCTCGGCGAGCAGCTCCGGGCCCGCCTCGCCGACCAGTCCGGCGGCGTACGGGTCCTCGTACAGCCGGTCCTCGCGGCGGGTCTCGGCGGCCCGCAGCGCGGCGGTGAGCAGGGCGGTCCGTTCGACGGGGTTGAGCACGGGCATGGTGGCTCCTTGTACGGGGGTGTGCCGGACGGCCGACGCGGGGCGGGGCAGGGGCGGGATCAGGCGAGCGGGATCAGGCGAGCGGGGTCCGGGTCAGGCGCCCCCAGAGGGCGTCGTCCTGCCGGAAGAGGCGGTCCTTGACCTGTGTCGGGCGGATGCCCGTGCCGACCGCCTCGTGCCAGTCGCGGTCGAACGCCTCGGCGTCCAGCAGGCGTACGGCGGGGGCGGCCAGCCGGCCGCCCGTCCTGGCCCGTGCGTACCCGGCGGACTGCGCCGCCAGGCAACGGTCCAGGGCGGCGGTGAAGCGCGCGGTCTCGGCCGTGTGCCAGGGGGTGCGCGGGGCGATCGCGAACACGTAGCGCGGAGCCCCGAGCTCCCCCGGGCCCGCCGGGCGCCCGGGGCCCGCCGGGCGCCCGGGGCCCGCCGGTTCGACCCGGCACGCCACGTTGCGCAGCGCGAGGCCGCCGGAGTCCAGGGCCGTGTGCAGGGCCCGGACCACCTCCGCGTCCCGCAGCCGCTCACCCGCGGCGTCGGACCGGACGCCCCGGCCCGCGTACTCCAGCCGCGGCACCCCGCCGGCCGTGTCGACGACCCGGACCACGTCACCGACGGCGTACCGGTACAGCCCGCCGACGTGGCTGAAGATCACGTGGTAGTCCCGGCCGGCTTCGAGCTCGTGCGGCAGCAGGGTGGCGGAGTCCGGGGCGAGATCCTGATCGGCGGGCACGAACTCGTACACCGAGGCCGACGCGACGAGGCTGCCCGCCGACGCGTGCCGGTCCAGCGCCACGCCGACCGGCCCCTCCGAGGCGGCCACCGGGGCCGGCAGGACCGTGACTCCGGAGCCGAACTCCTCCCGCAGGGCGGGCAGGTAGAGCGAGGCCACGCCGGTGGTCCAGCAGAAGACCGCCCGAAGCCGGGGCCACACCTGCGCGGGCCGCACGGTGCCGAAGTAATCCGCGAGGCGTCCGAGCTCGGCGGCCCGCCCCGGGTCCGGCGCCCGGTGCGGCAGACCGCCGAGGGTGCCGTCCCGGACCTCCTTCACGATCCGCGGCCACCACAGGTTCAGCTGGTACGGGACGGCGGCGACCATCGCGGGGTTGATGCCGATCAGCGCGCGCAGATCGCTCTGCACCGCCAGCCGCAGCCGCAGGTACGCCCGCTCCAGGTGGTCACCGGGCTCGGTCGGCACCGGGAGCGTCGCCCACGGCGCGCCCGTGCCGGGCTCGGCCGAGAGGGGTTCGCCGAAGCGGGCGCCGAAGTCCACCTGGCTGGCACCCGCATGGGGCCGGCCGTCGCCCGTGGTGGGCGGGGCGCCCAGCGGGTCGTGCTTGAGGTTGAGGACGGCGTCGGGCCGGTCCAGCACGTCGGGGAAGTGCTCGATCAGCGGGGCCCAGGCGGCGAAGTAGAACGGCATGAAGGCCGTCCGCATGAAGCGCGGGGTGACGGGCACCTTCTTGTGCGCTCCGGTGCTGCCGCTGCTGGTGAAGTAGACGGCGGGCGCGTCGGCCGACAGGAGGTTGCGCTCCCCGGCGGCCGTCCGCTCGATGAGGTCGGCGTGGTCGGCGTAGTCGCGTACGGGGACGGCCTCGCGGAAGTCGTCCACCGTCAGGACGCGGCCCAGCCCGTGCCGCCTGCCGAACAGCGTGGAGGCGTTGAAGCCCACCAGATCGGTGAGGACGCGCTGCTGCGCGCCGCGCAGGTCGGCGTGTTCGGCCGCCAGCCGCTCGCGCGCGGCGAACACGCGCTCGCGGTAGCGGCCGGTGTGGCCCGGGGCGTGCCAGACGGATTCGGTGTTCACGAGGTGAGCACCTCCCGTACGGCTTCGGCCGCCCGGTCGGCGTCGGGCTGCTGCGCCAGCACCGTGACCGGCAGCTCCCGCACCTCCTCGAGCATCAGCTTGCGCAGGTCCCGCTGGTAGCGCTCGAACTGGGGCCAGCTCCCGTCCTCCCCGTCGTACTCCAGGGAGTTCAGGCGTGCGCCGTCACCGCGGCGGCGCCAGGCGGACTCGGGCGAGACGTCGAGGAAGACCACCCCGCTGGGCTGCGGGAAGGAGCGCCACCAGCCGTACATCGCGCGGTTTCGGACCCCGGCCATCCGGCACTTCGCCAGGATCTTGTAGTAGTACGAGTCCACCAGCACCGGCACCCGCGGGTCCGCCTCCCGCACCTGGTCGCGGAGGTGGATCACGGCGGTCTGCAGCACGCCGGCCAGGAAGTCCGCGGAGTAGGCGGTGCCGAGCCCGGGCAGCAGGTGCTCGTGCACGTCCTGCCGCAACCTCGTGATCAGGGCGTGTTCGGGGGCGACGAACGCGCTGTCCGTCGAGACCATGTGCCACTCGGGCAGCATCGACACCAAGCGCCCCATGGCCGAGGACTTGCCGGCCCCGTCGGGACCGAGCAGTACGTGGAACCGGCGCCCGCTCATCGCGCGGCGATCGTCTCGGGGCGGAGGGCCGCCAGGTGCGCCCGCAGTTCGGGATCGTCGCCCACGGCCACGGGGTGCCCCACGAGTTCGAGCATCGGCAGGTCGGAGACGTGGTCCCCGTACGCGAAGCAGTCGCGCGGGTCGACGGCGGGCCGCGCCGCCAGATGGGCGAGCACCGCGGCGCGCTTGCCCTCGCCGATGACCGGAGTGCCGACCTCGCCGGTGTAGACGCCGTCCCGGATCAGCGGGCGGGTGCAGAGGACCGTTGCGGCGCCCAGCTCGCGCGCCAGCGGCTCCAGGAGGGGCGGGAACGAGCCCGAGACCAGGACCAGGGGCGCGCCGGCGGCCCGGTGGCCGCGCAGCGCCCGGCGCGTGGAGTCGATGTAGAAGCCGCGGGTGGAGGAGGTGCGTTCGGTGAACCAGTCGTCCGCCAGCCGCGTGACGGTGTCCACGGACTCGCCGGCGTAGTGGCTGTAGTAGAAGCGGTTGATCTCGGAGCGGGGGGCGCCGTCGGCGGCCCGCCGGGCGATGACCGCGGAGATCCGCTCGTACTCCTCCTCCCCGGCCGCGCCGTGCCGGCGCACGAGCCGGTAGTGGAGGAAGTCGAACATGCTCTTGACGGAGATCAGCGTCTCGTCGACGTCGCTGAAGACGATGTAGGGCCGGTTCGCCCCGGACAGGGAAGCCCAGACGTACTCGGTCATGTACCCGGGCATGTGATCGGTCATGACGTACGGACCTCCGCGCGCGCCGGAGCCGGGGCCTGAGCGGCGGCCGCCGCCGTGGCCAGCGCCACCCCGTCCTGGAGGGACCGCTGCGCCGCCCGCGTCTCCTTGGCGTGCGAGACCTGGGTGTCGAAGGCGGTGAACCGGACCTCCATGCCCGCGGTCTCCGACCCGCCCTGGCTCACGGAGAGTTCGCAGTGGAAGGTCATCCGGGTGCGGTGCGGGGTGCGGTGGGCGAGGACGCGGCACCGCACCACCGCGGGCAGCGGGAAGAGGAAGTTGCGGTACCGGGTCGCGAAGGAGTCGATGACGAAGTAGCTGCTCCCGACCGCCTCGTGCGGCAGGTAGAACTGCTCGGCCACCGCTATGAACATCTGCCGGCCGGCCTCGGTGGCCAGCATCCCCTGCATGTGCTGCCCGGTGAGGTGGTCGGACATCACCTCGTTGTCGCCGTCGACCAGCAGGTCCGCCTCGTACCAGTCGTCACCCACCGGACGGGGCGCGGAGATCAGCACGTTCTCGGAACGGTGCTTGTGGGCGATCTCCCGGCCGGCGCGGGTGTGCAGCGCCTGGTCGTCGATGACGACCAGGTCCGTCAGCCCGCGCCGGGCCAGGGTGTCGCGTACGTACTGGACGTCGAACAGGGAGACGCCCTGCCCCACGCTCACGCGGACCCCGCCGGCGTCGCCGGCGCTCTCGGGGAATGCCCCGTTCCTGATCAGACGGGCCAGCTGGGAGACGGTGAACACGCCCTCGTGGTGGGCGAACTCGGCGAACACGTCGCCCACGAGGAACAGCGTGCCGGGCTTGGCATCGGTGGCCTGGGGCGACTCGTGGGGCATGGGCACGGACATGGCTTTCGACCTTTCCTGTTCGGGTGGTGGAGGGGGTCACGTCATTCGGTCAGGCGCCGGCTCAGCACCGGGAACTCCGGGTCGCTGCCCAGGGCCCCGCCCTCGGCCCAGCGGTTGCGCGGCACTTCCTGCACGTAGACCGTGATCTTGTCCAGGGGTGCTCCCGTGACCTTCCGGACGGTCCGGGTCAGCTCCTCCACGAGCTCCCGGCACTGGGCGTCGTCCTGGCCGTCCCAGGTGGTGACGGAGATGATGGGCATGGGTGGGACCTCTCAGCGTGTGGTGCGCAGGTCCCGGAAGGACGGGCCGCGCAGTTTGAGGTGGGCGTGGATGTCCCCGCCGAGGCCGAACTCCCCGATGGCGCCGCCGTAGCTGCGCTGGTAGCTCATCCACAGCACGACGACGTTGATGATCCGGTTGGCGCCGGGCAGCTCCGGGTCCGGGAACGGGTCCGGCATCGTGGCGTGGTAGCGGCCGGAGCCGTCCGCGTCGGTGGTGAACACGTTCGGCACCCCGAGCGGGCCCGGCCGGGTGGGGCCGGCCGGATCCAGGTCGCGGGCGCGCAGCGACATCACCGTGTAGACGCTGTCCGGCACGAGGCGGGAGAAGTCGAAGTCGAACGTCGCGGACCGGCCGTCCGGGGTCACGGCGACCTCCAGGGTCCCGCTCGCCTCCATCCACCGGCCGAAGGTCACCGGCTCGACGACCTTGGGCCCGTCCTGCGCCCGCAGGTCCGGGATCGGCACCTCGTGGAAGGCGTGGCTCGGGCGCCGGACCCGGTCGGCGTCGGGCCGTTGCTCCGGCGCGAACACCATGGGGTAGTTGTTGCACGGCAGGGGCAGCGGCAGCGTGTGGAGCACGAGGTCCCGGTCCGCCCCTCCGGGGTCGGTGTCCAGCTCGCGCACCACCGTGTAGGGGGCGAGGCGGCCGAACTCGGGCACCGGACTGGCCGGCGAGACCACGGCCGCGCCCCACTCGGGGGCGGTCCCGCCGGCGGTGGTGGGCCGATTGATCATGCCCACCACCACGAAGTTGCCTTCGCCGTCCATGACCTCGCTCGGCGGGTACAGCGGCCCCTGGGTCGTGAGGGCGAGCTCGTACTTCTCAGACATCGGCGCGCTGGTAGACGCGGGTGTAGAGACCGCTCTCGCCGCCCACGATGTATCGGTCGCCCGCCTGACGGACGATCTCCTGGTACTCCGGCGAGGTGAAGACGGCCTGGTAGTCGGCCGGCTCGACCTCGAAGCCGGACACGAACATCACGCCCGGCTGCGAGCTGATCAGCGAGTGGTAGGCGAGGAACGTCTTCACCTCGTCCGCGCGGCGGACGACGTCGAAGATGGTGTTCTCGCGCCACTCGCGGTACGCCGCGTACTCGCGGGGCTTCACCTCGATGTAGCGCAGCTGCACGTACGGGGTCTGCGGCAGCGGGTCGGCGGTGTCCTTGGGAGCCTCGACGAACTCCAGGAGGTGGCGGCGGAAGTCCGTGACGAGGTCGTCCGACACGGCCTCCCACAGCTGCTTCCAGCCCGCGTTCAGGCCGTCCAGCTCGGAGAGCTCCTTGACCGGCGTGATCTCCAGGACGTTGCCGTCGTCGACGCTGACGTAGAGGGCGCGGCCGGCCACCGGCTCCTTCCGGTGCAGGCGGTCCCACTCGGCGAGGACCTGGTCCAGCCGGCCGGGGGCCACGGCGACTTCATTGAGGACGAGCAGGGTGGAAGACATGGGTGTGCCCTTTCGGTGAATGCGTGAATGCGTGAATGCGGGAATGTGTGAACCGGGAAGGTGCCGGTGTCAGGAGACGGTGTCAGGAGACGGTGACGCCCTTGGCCGAGATCACCGCGGCCGCCTCCGCCACGGTCTGCTCGGGGACGAGTTCACCCATCTCGATCTCGACGCCGAACGTCTTCTGCAGCCGCAGTGCCAGTTCTTCCAGCAGCAGCGAATCGATCTCCATCGCCTCGAACGTGGTGTCCGGCGTGACGTCTGCCGTCTGCACGTCCAGTTCGCCCAGGACCGTGATCACCCGGCTGACGATCGAAACATCCATGAGAATCCTCCGTGAATCACTGGGAACGCCGACTTTCGCGTTGCGGGATCGGAGCTGGTGAATTCAGCGGATCGAATTTCCTCCGCGTCCCACGGATTCATCATGGGTTCCGGGAACGGGCGGAGGAAGTGTCTCCTGATCATGGTGGTGCGAACACCACCGGCGCGGGAATCAGGCGGCCTCGGCGCGGCAGCCGGCCAACTCGCGCGGCCGCGCGGCCGATTCCGCACCGGGCCGGGCGACATAAAGGGTCAGCAGGGATTCGGGACTCTCCGGCACGCTCATCACCACGCGGTCGAAGACCCGCACCCCGGCCTGCGGGAGCGCGATCTTGCGCCGGCTCTGGTTCGGGCCGACCACCTCGTGGCTGTCCCACAGCGTGGCGAAGCGCGGGCTGCGCTCGCTCAGCCGCTCGGCGATCCGGCCGAACTCCCGGTCCTCCGGGAAACGGGCCGACTGCGCCCGGAACTGGGCGACCAGACCGCGCCCCACCTCGTCCGCCTCCGGGTACTTCTCGCGCGTGGACGGCTCGGTGAAGAACTTCAGCACGCAGTTGTCGCCGCGGGCTTCGATGCGGAACAGCGAGCGCGCCGAACGGCTGGCCAGTTCGATGCGTCCGTACCGGTCGGTGATGTACGCGGGATTGCGCGACCACCCCTCGACGAGCGCGTTCATCCGCGCGTACTCGCTGTCCCACCGGCGGCCCGCCGTCGGCTGCGGCGGATTGTGGCCGGCCAGCCGGTAGAAATACGTGCGCTCCACGTCCCCGAGCCGCAGCGCATTGCTGACCGCGTTCACGATGCCCTCGGATACGTTGATGTCCCGCCCCTGTTCCAGCCAGGTGTACCAGGACACCCCGACCCCGGCCAGGGCCGCGACCTCCTCGCGCCGCAGCCCCGGCGTACGTCTGCGTTCCACGTACACCAGACCGACTTCCTCCGGCGTGATCTGCTCCCTGCGCGCCCGCAGGAAATGCCGCAGCCGCGTCCGCCGTAAGAGTCCTGATACCGGAGGGGATGCAGTCGTCTGCATTCCTCGACCTCTTTCTCTGTCCGATTTCTCTGTCCGACCGAAGAAAATCCCGGTGCGTCGCGCCCGGTCGGCAGGCCCCACCGGTGGTGGTGGCACCACCCCGTTCGAAAGACACTCCCTCCCGCCGCAGCGGCCCGCCACACTGGCGGCATGTTCCACACAGCGGCGAACATCCCGGCTGCCACGGCGGCGGGTACGGCGGAGAGCATCCGGGCCAAGAACGAGTCGGCCAGGCTGCGCCTGTTCTGCTTCCATCACGCGGGCGGCAGCGCCTGGTCCTTCTCGGGCTGGGGGCAATGGCTCGGCCGCGGCGTGGAGGTGGTGCCGGTGTCGATGCCCCCCAGGTCGGTGCCCGCGGCCGGCGTCCCCGGCGCCGTCAGCACGATGGACGACCTCGTACGCGAGGTGACAAGGCAGCTGACCCCCTTCCTCGACGAGCCCTACGCCTTCTACGGGCACAGCATGGGAGCGCTGGTCTCCTACGGCGTGGCACAGCGGCACATCGCCGCGGGACGGCGCCCGCCCGCCTGTTTCGTGGCCGGTGCCCACCGCGCGCCGCACGTCCAGGCTGCGCCCGACCTGACCGTAGGGCTATCGGATCGAGCCTCCCTCGAGCTGCTGTTGGGCCTGGGTGGAGCCGGACGGCTGCTGCGGGAGAACCCCGCGCGCATGAAGACCGTCGTGGAGCGGCTCCGCGAGGACCTGCGGGTATGCGGTACCTACCGGCACCCGGAGGCGGGCCACCGGCCGCTGCCCTGCCCGGTCCACGTACTGCTGGGCAGCAGCGACCCGCTGGTGCCCGCGGCGGACGCGCAGGCGTGGCGCGCGCACACGAGCGGGAGCTTCTCGTTCCGCACCCTCCCGGGAGGCCACTTCTTCAACCGGGAGCACAAGGACCTGTTCTTCGGCGAGTTGGGGCACATCCTCGAGACGGCGGCCGAAAACCGAACGGTGTGATTCCCGCCGCTGACACCGCGTGGTGGTGTGACCTACCTTCGGGCGGTATGGACGCCATGCCGTTAGGGACCGACCGTACCGATCGCACCGACCACGACGAGCGCAACGACCGTACGAAGAAGAAGCGCACCGAGCTGGCGCACTTCCTGCGGAGCCGCCGGGCGGCACTCTCGCCCGAGGACGTCGGACTGGCGACGGCCGCCCGGCGCGCCCGGGTCGGGCTCCGCCGCGAGGAGGTCGCGGTCCTGGCCGGGGTCAGTGCGTCGTGGTACGCGTGGCTGGAACAGGGCCGCCCCATCAAGGTGTCGGACGGGATACTCGACGCGATCAGCCGGGCCCTGCGCTTCAGCGAGCACGAACGGGTGCACCTGTACCGGCTCGCGGACGCCAATCCGCCGCTTCCGCTCGCGGCCCCCGACCTCCCGGATTCCGGCCTCTTCCAGCGGATGGTCGACACCCAGCTGCTCGGACCCGCCTGCGTCATCGACCGGTACTGGGAGGTCCTCGCGGTCAACGAACCCGCAGCCGAGGTGCTCCGCCTGGGCCGCGACGGCAACGACAACTTCCTGACGAGCCTGTTCACCGGATCCCACGGCCGGCGGTACCTGAACCGGCCCCAGCTGGCCCGCCGGATGACGGCCCGCTTCCGCCTGCAGTCCTCGTACGGGGCCGACGATCCGCGGTACGAGGAGATCGCGGACGAACTGGCGGGCAGCGACCCGCGCTTCGCCGAGCTGTGGGAGCGCCACGAGGTCGAGGAGTTCGTGCCGACGACCGTGGAGGTGGACCACCCCCACGAGGGGCGGGTCTCCTACGTGCTCTTCACCATGGACCTGGACGAGGCCGCCCGCACCCGCCTCCTGGTGTACCTCCCGCCGGGCGCCGCCGGTCCCGTGTCGGCCTGGTCGTAGGGGGCACCGCGAGGGTGGTGGTCCCACCACCACCGGCGGCACGGTCTGGATGGGTTCCGGCCGCCGCCGCAGAATCGTCGGGTGGCCGGCCCCCGAGCGGAGAGCGGCCCGTTCCACCGTGCCCGGTTGCGGCGTCCCGCACCGGCGACTATGGAGGCCTCCCTTGACTCATGCGACCGATGCCGCCGATGTGACCGATGCGACCGATACCACCGATGCGACCGATACCACCGATGCGTCGGGCCGCGGCCGGACGGCGGTCCTCGCCGGGCTCGGGACGTTCGTCCCGCCCCGCGTCGTGACCAACGAGGAACTGTCCCGGACCATGGACACCTCGGACGAGTGGATACGCACCCGTACGGGCATCACCCAGCGGCACTGGGCCGACCCGGGGACCGCCACGGGCGACCTCGCCGTCGCGGCGGGCGAGCGGGCGCTGAAGTCGGCCGGCTCCGGGGAGGTCGACCTGGTGGTGCTCGCCACGACCACCCCGGACCACCCGTGCCCGGCGACGGCTCCCGAAGTCGCCTTCCGGCTGGGCCTGGAGGGCGTGCCCGCGTACGACGTGGCCGCGGTGTGCAGCGGCTTCGTCTACGGACTCGCCTCCGCCGCGGGCGCCATCGCCGCCGGCATCGCGGAGCGCGTCCTGGTCATCGGCGCGGAGACGTACTCGACGATCCTCGACCCGCAGGACCGCACCACGTCGGTCATCTTCGGCGACGGCGCCGGAGCCGTGGTGCTGCGGGCCGGTGACCCCACCGAGCCGGGTGCTCTGCTCGGGTACGACCTGGGCAGCGACGGCTCGCTGAAGGACCTGATCATCGTCCCGGGCGGCGGCTCGCGGCAGCGCTCGGCCGCCGCCGCGGCCGACGCGCCCGAACCGGACCCCGCCGACGCGTACTTCGCCATGCAGGGCAAGTCGGTGTTCCGGCACGCCGTGACCCGTATGGCGGCCTCCTCCCAGGCCATGCTCGAGCGCGCCGGATGGGCGGCGGACTCGGTGGACCGGTTCGTGGGCCACCAGGCGAACGTCCGGATCCTGCACGCCGTGGCCGACCAGCTCGGCATGGCGCGGGACCGGACGGTCGTCAACCTCGACCGCGTCGGCAACACCTCGGCCGCCTCCATCCCGCTGGCCCTCTCCGACGCCGTCGCCGACGGTCTGATCACGCCGGGCGACCGGGTGCTGATGAGTGCCTTCGGCGGTGGCGTGACCTGGGGTTCGACCGCCCTGGTCTGGCCCGACGTCACCCCGTACTGAACCACCACCCCCCTTGAGTCGGCCGCCGGTCACCGTGACCGGCGGCCGACGTCGTACGCACGGAAAACCGAAGCGAGGAGTTCCCCATGAACATCGGCATCCTGGGCGCGGGCAACATCGGGCGCCCGCTCGGCCGGCACTGGGTGGCAGCCGGGCACCGCGTGACGTTCGGCTCCCGGGACCCGGGCCGGCTCGCGTCCAGCGTCGAGCCGCTGGGCGAGCGGGCGCGGGCCGCGACGTACGCCGAGGCGGTCGGGGCGAGCGACGTCGTCCTGCTGTCCGTCCCGCATCCGGCCCTCGACGGCCTCCTGGGTCGACTGGCGGGCCCGCTGGCGGGAAAGACCGTGATAGACGCGACCAGCCCGATCGGCGTCTCGCCGGAGGGGCTGTTCGTCTCGGTGCTCGAACCGGGCGTCACCCGGGGGAGCAGGAGCGCCGAGCTGCTGCCCGACAGCCCCGTCACCCGCGCCTTCTGCCACTTCCCGGACGAGTTGCTGTGGTCGCGCGGCACGCGGCAGCGGCACTTCTGGGGCATGGGCACCGCGTCCGACGACCCCGGCGCCCGGCAGCTCACGGAGACCCTGGTGCACGACGCCGGTTTCGTACCGGTCCATCTCGGCGGGCTCGGGGAGTCGGCCGCCCTGGATCCCGGCGGCGCGCTCTTCGGCCACGTCTCCACGGCCGCGGGCCTGCGCGCCGCGGCCGGCCTCTGACGTACGCGAGGGACCGCCCGCCCCCCACCGGCCGGAGCCGGAGGGGGCGGGCGGTCCCGTTCCCTCGGTGCGTACGGTCACCCGGCGGGGGCGGAGCCGACCGGCTCGCCCGCGCCCCGGGCCGCGTGGGGCCGGGGCGCGGTGGCGGCGGCAGGCGCGGTGGCGGCTGCGGGCCCGGCGGCCGCGAGCTTCTTCCGCGGGTTCGACCAGCGCCGTGTGATCGGCCGCTCGACCAGGGTGAACAGGGCCCACGAGGCCAGGATCGCGACGCCCATGGCCAGCGCCATCAGCCCGACGGCCGCCGCGTTCGAGTACGAGTGGCTGCCGAGCAGCTTCCACACCGCCACCATCACCGTGTAGTGCACCAGGTAGAAGGCGAAGGAGATGTCACCGAGCCAGACCATCGCGCGGTTGCGGAAGAGCGTGAACCGGCCCTCGTCGTCCGCGATCGCACCGGCCGCGATGAGCAGGGCGGCGGGGACGACGCAGACCGCGCGGGTCGCGTAGATGGGCGGCGTGAAGTACCCGAGGGCGAAGGCGGCGACGAGCAGGGCGCCGGACCGGAGCATGCCGATGTCGCGCCAGCGCCCCGCCATCACGGAACGGGCCACGAGGATGCCCAGGGCGAAGTCCAGGACCCGGGGCAGCGGCAGGATGTAGGAGAAGAAGTACTGGTTGATCGAGGTGTCGGGCTCGGTCGGCATCATCGCCCCGGCCGGGACCAGCAGCGTGGAGAGCAGCGGCGTCGCGACGATGCCGGCGACGACGGCCACGATCCAGAGGTTCAGCCGGCGGGCCGGGATCTTCTTGATCCAGTGGAAGAGGACGGGGAAGAGGAGGTAGAAGACCGCCTCGACGCCCAGGGACCAACCGGCCGGGTTCACCCCGAAGTTGATCGCGAAGTCCGGGTACCAGACCTGGACCATGAACAGGTTGAGCAGGCCGATCGTCATGTCCGTGAGGGGCGCCGCGAAGACCAGCATGGCCAGCGCCCAGACGATGACGTAGTTCGGGACGATCTTGAGGAAGCGCCGCCGCCAGAAGCGCGGAGCGGTGTCGGTGTCCCGGGCCGACCAGGTCAGGACGAAGCCGCTGAGCACGAAGAAGAACGTGACGCCGAGGGCGCCGGCATGGGCCACGGCGTCGTAGTACGTGGTGACGGCCGAGGCGCTGCTCAGCCAGGGGACGCCCAGGAAGCCCAGAAGTGCCGCGTGGTAGAGGAACACCACGAAAGCGGCGGGAAAGCGTAACCCGGTCAGCGTGTCGAGGCGGGTCACCCTGGTACGCATTCTGTCCGTCGACACGTTGTTGCTCCTTCAGGAGAGGGATGCGGGGAAAGACGCCAGAAAAGCTACCCGAGCCGCGCCCCGATTGCCGGGGCGTACTTATCCGGTTGGTGCCACCACCAGGAGCCGGAGGCACTTCCTCCGCAGATGCGGGCGCGGGAAAATTCACCGACGGAACTTTCTGCCTTTTTGAATTCCGGGCGCCACGCGGCGCTATTTCACGCCTCGCGCACATTCCTCGACACGGGAGCAGCCATGTCCACCAGCGTGACCAGTCCGAGCAGCACGACGCCCTCGGTGACGGAGCATCAGGGCCCCCCGGCCGCCGCTCCACCGGGCCCGGCCTGGCGGTCCTGGCTGGCCGTCGTCGGACTGGCCCTCGGCGTCTTCTCGTTCGTCACCACGGAGACCCTGCCGATCGGCCTGCTCCCGTCCATCGCCGAGGGCACGAAGGTCTCGCTCGGCTCGGCGGGCTTCCTCGTCACGGGCTTCGCCGTGCTCGCCGCGGCGACCGCGGCGCCCCTGACCGCGCTCACCGGGCGCGTGGACCGAAAGTGGCTGCTCGTCGCCCTGATGGTCCTCTACGTCGTCGGCAACTTCATGGCAGCCGCCGTCTCCGGCTACGCGCTGCTCCTGACCGCCCGCCTCATCGTGGCCCTGGCGCACGGGGTGTTCTGGTCCATCGCCGTCTCGATCGCCGTACGCCTGGTCCCCGAGCGGCACGCCGTCCGCGCGACCTCGGTGGTCCTCGGCGGGATCTCCCTCGCCTCCGTCGCGGGCACCCCGCTCGGCACCGCCGTCGGCCAGTCCGCCGGCTGGCACGCGGCCTTCGTGTGCGTGGGCTTCCTCGGCTTCCTCGTCCTGGCGGCGAGCCTGCTGTTCATGCCCGCCCTGCCCGCCAAGGGCAGCGGCAGCCTCGCCGCGCTGCTGCACGTACTGCGCCACCGCGCGCTGCGCGTCGCGGTCGGCGTCACCGCGCTGATCATGAGCGGCCACTTCCTCGCCTTCACGTACGTGGCCCCCTTCCTGCAGGAGGTGACCGGCGTCCGGGAGTCCCTCATCGGCGCGCTGCTCCTGGTCTTCGGCGCGGCCGGACTGGCGGGCAACTTCGCGGCCGGCGCCGTCGTGGGCCGGGCCCTGCGGGCGAGCATCATCGCCTGCACCGGCCTGCTGGCCGTCGTCATGGCGGTGATGTACGCGGGCGGAGCCGGCGCCCCGCTCGTCATCACGATGCTGGTGTGCTGGGGCGTGCTCTACGCGGCGCTCCCGGTCGCCCTGCAGACCTGGGTCATGCGGCTCGTCCCCGAGGAGAGCGAGGCCGCCTCGTCGCTGTACGTCGCCGCCTTCAACGGGGCCATCGGCGTGGGCTCGTTCATCGGCGGGCTGATCATCGACTCCAACGGCCCCCGCCTGGCGATGGCCGTGGCCGGTGCCTTCGCGCTCGCCGCGATGCTGGTGACCGCCGTTTTCGGCCGGACCGGGGGAGGAGCCCCGCACTCCGTCCGTTCCTGATCGCCACGCGTCCACACATCCCGAACGGGCCCGGGTGAAGGGCCCTCGGGGGCGGCATGAGGAATTCACGGTGGCCGTATGGCGCACGGCCTGTCGTGAGGCTCGGGCGCGCGGCCATACTCGTGAAACCCTCCGCCCGGAAGAGAGGTGCGACATGCGGTATACGACCGGGGGTGTCCAGACCTTCCATCTCTGGTCGCTGTCCGAGGACGTGATCGTCGATCAGGGGGCCGGCGCCGACGTACTCCTCCTCACCAGCCGCTGGGGCCAGGACCGGCTCGACCGGCCCAGCCCGGCGGTGCGCGAGGTGCTGCGGAGGATGGAGCTCGGGCCGGTCCTGCTGGCCAATGCCCTGAGCGGGCCCGAGGACCAGTGCCCCTTCACGCTTCCGGCGCTCAGCAAGCTGTCGCACCTCGTGGTGCGCACCCTCGGAGTCGACGACCTGAAGGGACCGCTGCTGTCCGTGGTCCCGCTGTCCTCCGCGGCGTCGTTCGTCCTGATCCGGCCGGCCGGCGAGCGCCGCGTATGCCTGCCCCGGCACGTCGCGTTCACCGTGCCGGAGTCGGGCACCGGATGCGTCCTGGAGTCCGACCGCTCCCCGCACCGCGTCGTCCTGCACCGGCAGGAGGCGGCATGGGTGGCGATGACCCTCGCGTGGCCGACCACGCTCACCGCGGTCTCGGCCGCCCTGCCGCTGCCGCCGCAGGTGACCGAGGACATCGTCGGCTATCTGGCGGCCGCGGGTCTCGTCACTTCCGTGGACGAGCCCGCGTAGCGGCACGGCGGCTCGAGGGACGCTTGGGTTCCGGCCGAGTTCTCGTCCAGACGGTTTCAAGCCACTTGACCGATAGTGCGTGGCATGCAGCGGGAAAGTCCCGTGCCTGAATCGACGGAGTGGCCCTCATGCTGGACACGGATACCTTCCGCAAGGTCTTCGGTTCGTTTCCGACCCCTGTAGCGATCGTCACCGCGCGCGGCGACGACGGCGAACCGGCCGGCTTCACCTGCAACGCGTTCTCCGCCGTGTCGGCGGCCCCGCCCCTGCTCCTGCTGTGCGTGGGCAAGGGGTCCAGGACCCTGCCCGCGATCCTCTCCTCCGGGGTGTTCGCGATGAACTTCGTGGCCCACCGCGGCCGGGACACGGCCCTGACCTTCGCCGGGAAGGCGCAGCACAAGTTCGACGGAGTGGCCTGGCGCGGCGGGCTGGCGGGGGTCCCCGTACTCGTCGAGGACGCGGTGGCCTACGCCGGCTGCACGCTCGTGGAGACCGTGGAGGCGGGCGACCACCTGCTGCTCATCGGCCGGATCGACGAGAGCGAGACGTTCCCGGGCGCGGCCGCCCTGTACCAGCAGGGCGAGTTCGGCAGGTGGGAGCCGGACCGCCGGCTGGCGGTCCACCACTGAACCGCCGCGACGGCGAAGCTCCTGGCGGACACCGTGTCCGCCAGGAGCTTCGCCGTTCGTATGTTCTTCGTCGCGGCCGCAGCCCCTCGTGGGGCTTTGACGACACACCTAGGCCGAGAGCGCGTGCAGGGTGGCCGAAGGGACCTGCAGACCGGTGTCGTTGGCCAGGATGGCCTGGTGCAGCCGCTGCAGTCGCGGCGACGGCTCGACCCCCAGCTCGTCGATGAGCGCGTGGCGCAGCGCCTGGAAGGCGTCCAGCGCACGCCAGGGGTGCCCGGCCCGGTACAGGGCGGTCATCAGCTGCGCGGACAGCGTCTCGTGCAGCGGCTGCCGGCTCACGAGCATGCGCAGCTCGCCGAGGATCTCCGCGTGCCGGCCGAGGCTGAGGTCGGCTTCGAGGCGCATCTCCAGCGCCCAGTCGCGTTCCTCCTGCATGCCGATGACCTCGGTGGCGAGGACCTCCCCGACCGGTACGTCGGTGAGGGCCGGGCCGCGCCACAGGTCCAGGGCGCGGCCGAGCTGCTCGGAGGCCGTCCTGGGGTCGTTCTCGGCCATCGTCCGGCCGCCGGCGCGGACCAGCTGCTGGAACGTCAGCAGGTCGAGGGAGAATTCCTCGGGGGCGAGCCGGTAGCCCCCGTAACAGGTCGCCAATACGTCCTTGGCGCTCCGGCCGGATTGCTGATGCACGCCGGCCTGCGTGAGTTTCCGGCGTAATTGGAGGATGTAGGTCTGGAGCGTGGTGGCCGCACTGCGGGGAATTGCGTCGCCCCACAATTCGGCCATCAGCGTTTCCACTTGTACGACACGTCCCGCGCGGATGGCGAGCAGCGCCAGGATCTGGCGGGGCTTTCCGGCGGTCGGTGCGATGGACATGCCGTGCATACGGGCTTCGAGCGGTCCGAGAACTCCGAATTCCATGGACTCAGCATCGCAGCAGCCTTGAGCGGGCGACCAGTGACGGCTGCACGACCGGACATGAAGTTCTCATACACGTCCGCCCGCCTGCGCGTATGCAGGCGGGCGGACAGCCGGACAGCCGGACGGGAGGGGGCTCGCGGGCTCCGGGCTCGCGGGCTCCGGGCTCAGCCGTTGACGAAGGTGAGCCCGGTGGCGTCGTAGCGGGTGCCGGCGATCTCCTCGGGCGGGGCCGCGGCCTCGATCGCCGCGAGCTCCTCGGGGGACAGCTCGACGGCCAGGGCCGCGAGGTTCTCCTCCAGGTAGCGCCGGCGCCGGGTGCCGGGGATCGGCACGACGTCCTCGCCCCGGTGCTGCACCCAGGCGAGCGCGAGCTGGCCCGCGGTGACCCCCTTGGCCGCGGCGAGCTCGTCCAGCTTCGCGACGATCGCCAGGTTCCGCTCGCGGTTGCCGTCGGCGAAGCGCGGATGCCCGCGCCGTACGTCGGTCTCCGCCAGCTTCTCCACCGAGCCGTACCGGCCGGTCAGGAACCCGCGCCCGAGCGGCGCGTACGGGACCACCCCGACACCGAGCTCGCGGCAGACCGGGACGATCTCCGCCTCCACGTCGCGGGACCACAGCGACCACTCGCTCTGCAGCGCGGCGATCGGGTGCACCGCGTGCGCCCGCCGGATGGTCTGCGCGCCGGCCTCGGACAGGCCGAGGTGACGCACCTTCCCGGCCCGCACCAGCTCGGCCATGGCGCCGACGGTCTCCTCGATCGGGACGGACGGATCGACCCGGTGCTGGTAGAAGAGGTCGATGTGGTCCACCCCGAGGCGGCGCAGCGACGCCTCGCAGGCCTGCCGTACGTACGCGGCGTCGCCCCGTACGAGAGTGGGCTCGCCGAGCCGGTTGGCGAAGCCGAACTTCGTGGCCAGCACGACCCGGTCGCGGCGCCCGGCGACGGCCCGGCCGATCAGCTCCTCGTTGTGCCCGCTGCCGTAGAAGTCGGCGGTGTCCAGCAGGGTCACCCCGAGGTCGAGGGCCCGGTGCAGGGTCGCGACCGACTCCGCGTCGTCGGTCGCGCCGTAGCCGTGGCTCATGCCCATGCAGCCCAGGCCCTGCGCGGAGACCGCCAGTTCACCCAGGTATCGGGTAGGGACGTTGGTCATGCTGCCTCCAGGGCGAAGGGGCGCGACGCGAAGAGCACGGCGGCCGGGTCGAAGTTCAGGGCGATGTGGGTGGCGATGGAGTTCACGTCGCGCCAGGCCCGCTGCAGCGGGTTCTCCACGCTCTGCCCGGAGGTGCCGGCGGTGGCGAACATCCGGTTGACGGCGGCGACGAGGAGTTCGGTGGACAGGGCGTAGTCGCGCACGTTGCGGGCGGTCTCGGCCTCGGTGATCCGCGCGCCCCGGTCGGCGACGTGCGCGGCCCGCTCCAGCAGCAGCGCCGCGGCATCGATCTCACCGGAGCTGCGGGTCAGGACGGCCTCGTACGTACTCAGGGCGGGCCCGGGACCCCCCACCCGCCCGGCGCCCCGCGCCAGCCGCTGCGCGGTGTCGCGGGTCCACAGCCGCAGCGCCCCGCGCGCGGCCCCGAGGGCCGCGGGCGCACACGACAGCCCGTTGACGGCCTGGATCGGCACGGTGTGGCCGTCGGACAGCCGCTGCCGGTCCACACTGCGCGACTCGGGTACGAACACGTCATCGACGATGACCGTATTGCTCCCGGTGCCCCGCATGCCGGATCCGGTCCAGGTGTCCTTGACGGCGTAGGCCCCCCGGGGCAGAGCGAACAACCGCGCGCCCGTCCGGTCGGGAAGCAGGGCGCACACCACGACCCAGTCGGAATAGTCCACGCCGCTGATGTAGGCCCAGCTCCCGGACACCCGCCACCCACCGGGCGCCGGCACGGCCTTCCCGAGAGGCGAAAGCGACCCGACGACGAAAGCGTCGGCCCCTCCGCCCCAGACGTCCGCCTGCCCCTCCACGGGCAGGCAGGCGGCCACCCGGGCCAGGCTGGAGGCCACGGAGGCACACCAGGCGGCGGCGGCACACCCCTCGGCAACGACGGCCACGGCGTCGGCGAACTCACGGAAGGTCCCCTCGACCCCGCCGAACCCGACGGGCACGAAATGCCGGGCGAACCCGCCACCCAGCACCCCCGCCACCACATCGGGAGTGAGGCGCCGCTGCTCCTCCGCATCGGCGGCCCGCCGCCGCGCCAACTCCCTCAACTCCCCGGCCCGCTCGACAAGCCCGGTCCCCGTAACCATGCCGCCTCCTTGAACGCCTCAAATAAGCGCCCGGACCATCCCACACCCCCCTCAACCCCCACTCGCACCCCCCTAGAGCCCCACCGCGTCTGTCAGAGGGGCGTGTGAACCGGGAATCCATGACGTGCAGTTGCGTGTCGGTCAGGTGCTGCGGTCGGCCCGGAACAGAGATCCGCTCCCGGGCTCTCGCAGCGATTCAGCTGAGCAGAGGCATCCATCCGATCGCCAAGGTCAAAGCCCGGGGCGAGGAGCGTCGTCCGGCCATCCTGATCCGCTCCAGACCGTGGAAGGCGGGAACGGCCGATACGCCCTGGCACGACGTGTTCGACCCGGACAACGGCCGGGTGCGCTACTGCGGAGACCACCGGGTCGACCACACGGTGCCCGTCGGCAGCACACAGGGCCACAAAGCGCTGTTGGAGGTATCGGCGGCGCATCGGGCGTTGACCGCTTCGGAGCGCGAACTCGCCGTATAGATGGTGGTGTTCAAGGCGGCCGCGCACAACAAGACTCCGAAGGGGTACGTGGAGTTCGCCGGCACAGCGGTCATCGAACGGCACGCACAGATCGAGCAGGAAGAGGCGGGCCGCAACGGCTGGGCCTGATCGGCTACGAAAGCGCGAGCGGAGTTTCGGAGCCGGTACAGGGCAGGACGACGAACCGAGCTCGACCGCACGGCGAACGACCAGGTCCTCCGTCAGGGTCCGCGACTCCGCGCTGACGGCCAAGGTGAAGGGCTTCCACGGCAACCCCTGATCCGCACCTGCGGTTCTGGCCGGTTTTCCTGCAAGGCGGGATTCCGCTCATCGAGCGCGGGCCCGGTTCACCCCCGCGGGGTGACCGGACGGCGCTAGCCTGGCCGGGTGAATGCGCGTACCGCCCTTGTGAAATGGCTGGGGACCCTGGATCCTCAGCGGCTGACCGCGTTGCTGGAGGAGCGGGATCTGCCGCTCGCCGCCGGGTACCGACGGATCACCACCCTCCGCGAGCTCGCCGAACACTTGCTCACCGACGAGTCGGTGGGCCAGGGCCTGATGGCGGGCACCGCCGGAGAGCTGGAGCTGCTCGCTTCCATCGCCGCCCTCGCCCTGGAGCGGCACGGCCCCGTAGCCGGTGGCGAGGCCGAGGACGGGCCCCGGTATCCCTGGCAACAGCAGAAGCTCGTTGCCGCGGTGGAGCCCACGGACCGACTGGTGCCCGAGAGGGACGTACTGGCCTGGTTCGAGCCGGGGGAGAAGCGTCAGCGGGCGGAACACACGCTCACCCGACTGCGGGAGCGCGCGCTGTTGCTCCCCGCGCCCAAGGGCCGATTGGCGCTCCCACCACTGCTGCACGTCCGCGCCGCCGCGTTCGACGGTTACGGGCGTACGGCCGACCGGCTGCTGACCACCGCCTACAACGCCCCCGAGGTCAAGCGGGTCGCCGCAACCCTCTTCGGCGAGGGGGCGGCCCGTACCCGCGACCAGGCCCAGGAGCTGATCACCGCTCTGCTCGCCGATCCCGCCCGGGTGCGGGCACTGGTGGCGGACGCCCCGGTCCGGGCGCTGGAGCTGCTGGACCACCTGGTACCCGGGCCGCCGCTGCTGCGAACCCACTGCTTCGTCGGCCGGTACGGGTCGCAGTACGCGGGCCCGGACGCCAAGTACGTCTTCCGGGAGGGCGGCAGCGGCGACGAGGGCACCGACTGGCTGGCCGGGCGCGGACTGCTGATCCCTTCCGGCCTCGACCTGGTGGAACTTCCGTACGAGGTCGCCCGTGCGCTCCGCGATGAGGGCGCGGCGCCCGGCCCCCGGCTGGAACCGGAGCCGTTCACCGCCACCGCGCCGCTGCCGTCCGGCTGGGAGGGCGAGGGCGGCACGGCCGCCGCGGCGGCCGCCTGGCGGGCCGAACTCGTCCTGCGGGCGCTGGCCGCCCAGCCGGTCGCGATCCGCAAGGCGGGCGGGATCGCCGTACGGGACACCCGGCGGCTGGCCAAGGCGGCCGGGGCCGATGAGGCCGCCACCCGGCTGTGGCTGGACCTCGCGGTGAACGCCGGACTGGCCGCGCCCCAGGATGACGAACCGGCCCCCGCTTCCCGCGGCCACCGGAACCTCAAGGCCCCGAAGCCCTCCGCCCGGCTGTTGCCGAGCGACCGCTACGACGCCTGGGCCGCCGCTCCGCCCGCGGGCAAACTGCTGTCGCTCCTGGCCGCCTGGGCCGTGGTCCCCGCAGTACTCAGCCACTGGCCGGACCCCGAGGAGACCCCGGTCGCGCTCATCAGTGCGCAGGACGAGGACGCCGTGACCCTCCGCACCGGGATCCTACGAGCGCTCGCCGTCCTCCCCGACGGACACGGGCTGACAGCGAACGCGCGCGGATACACCGAACTGCTCTCCCTGGCCGCATGGTTCCAGCCCGCCCTGCGCACTCACCTGGCCGCGGACGCCACGGGGGAGCTGACCGGCCTGGACGAAGTCCTCGAACGCATGGCAGCCACCCTGGCAGAGGCGGCCCTGCTCGGCGTGGTGGCCCACGGAGCGCTCACCCCCGCCGGGCGGGCCCTGTGCCAGCTGCTGGAGGCGGGAGCCGCCCACCACTACCCGGCAGTGCCCGGCGCGGGCGCCGACGCGTCCGCCCGAGGCTCGGAGGGCCTGGGCGAAGACCTCGCCCTCCGCCCCACCCTGGCGAAGGCGGTGACCACCCTCCGCGAGGAGCTGTACGCAGCGGTGCCCGAGCCCAGCGACAAAGCCCGGTTCCAGAGCGACCTGACCGCCACGGTCACCGGCGCGCCCGCGCCCGCCCTCGCCGACCTGCTCTCCGCTGTCGGCGACATCGAGTCCGAGGGCCACGCGGTGGTCTGGCGCATCACGGCAACCTCCATCCGCCGGGCCCTGGACGCCGGCTGGAGCGCGGACGAACTCCTCGACCGCCTCACGGCGGCAAGCGAGCGCGACACCCCCCTCCCCCAACCACTGGCCTACACGATCAAGGACACCGCCCGGACCCACGGACAACTCAAGGTCGTCCGCTCGGCCTGCTGTATCCGCTCGGACGACACCGGACTGATCGCCGAGGTGGCCCAGGCCCGCGGCCTGACCAAACTCCGTCTGCGCAGGATCGCCCCCACGGTCCTGATCTCCACAGCCCCGCCGGAGGAGACGCTGTCAGCCCTCCGCACGGCCGGCTACGCCCCCACCCAGGAGGCCGAGACCGGCACCACGCTCCTCGATCGCGCCCCCACCGACCGCGCCCCGAGCCTCTTGCCCACCCTGGACCAGGCCCACCCCGTACACGGCGAACCGGCCCGCGGCGTCCCCGCGAGCGCCCGCGCGCTGGCCTCCGCACTCACCTCGGCCGGCTAGGACGCGTGGGTCAGACCTCGATGACGGTGCCCGACCGCCGCACAGCGCCGTCAGGGCCATCGGCGTGGAGGTGAGCACGGTGACAGGGCCGGGCGAACTGAATGGCGGTGGCGGCGTGCATGCCATCGATGGCGTACATGCGCTTTCGCACGTCGCGCTCCCGTTCGCCGTCCCGGATCTCAACTGTGGAACGGGCGGCTGTGCCGCGTCGCTAGGCCTCCGGGATGACCACCGCCACGCCACTTCTCCTTGACCTGGACTCGTTCCTCGCCCGGGCCGAAGAGCGAGGCGCCCCGCTGGACGCGCGGGCGGCCGAGGCCGTCGCACGCCGCCCGTACGACCTCCGGTCGACGTGCATCACCAACTGGCTCCGCGCCGGCCTGCCCCTGGCCGAGGTGGCCCGCCGGGCGGGTAACTCCCCGGAGGTCATCCACCGCAACTACGCGGGCTGTCTCGACGACAGCGAGGAGGACACCACAACAGAAGGATCGAACGGGCGATGGGGTGGATCTAGCGCTGAGTTGGGAGGGAAGGCGCCTTCCCTCCCAACTCAGCGGTATCCCGCCCAGTCGTTCAGCCCCTGAGCCGTGGCATGCGCGCACCGGTCGACCAGCGCGCTGAGCGAACTGTAGTCATGGTCAGGGAAGTAGAAAGGGACGAGGCCGAAGAGCGGTTCCGAAATTTCTAGGGATGACGCCGCCGACCTGGGGTCGTAGTGCACCAGGGTGTTGCGGAAGCCTCTGGTGCCACCGTCCGTTACCGCCGTTGCCTCGGGTGTTCCGGTAATTCTTTCTATGGCGGCTCTGGACGAGTTTGAGATCGTCTGAGATTGATCGGCGCCGAGTCGAGTGAGGCTTGCCAGAACGTGATGGAGCGTGACATAGCGGATCTTGAAGACGGTGTATCCCAGGTCCAGGGGATCGGCTCCCATGGCCGGTAGAGGTGACATGAAATTCACCTTGGCCTAAAAGTCTGTCAGGAGGCCGCTAAACGCGGGTTCTTCGTGTCCGCCGAACGCGCGTTGATAGCACTGATCCGCCCTGACCTCCGAGTCGTTCAGGGCTCTTCCTGTCGCGTGACTAGCGAACGTCTTGCGGCCGTCAGCGTTGGTCGATGCCCCCAGGGCTCCCAGGCGGCGGCCCATCTGTTGCGTGATAGACAGGGCGTAGGCCCCGCCGCTATCCGACAGGAGGAGCCTTGGCTCCATCCCGATATGGAGCGCGGCTGAATGGCTTGTGCAGATCAAGGTGTTGTCGTAGGTGAGGAGACTTAGGTCCACTTCGAGGAACCTGGCCAGCCGTAGCCAGGTATTGCCCAGGAAGTGATCCGAGTGCGCTCCGATGATCTTGTCTCGATAGAATTCGAGCTGGCCGACCACCCAGCGCTGATTGTCTTCGAATAGCTTCAAGCTGTTCCGGGAGCGGGCGCAAACCTCCGCTGCTTCCGCCGAGAATTCCATGGTCGGGGAGGGCGTGGTCATGTCGATCTTTGCGCGGGCTTCGTGGATGACGAGGGAGATGAAGGGCGTCATGCAGAGGGACGCCACGCTCGCCAACGTCGCTTGCTGCGGAGCGGAGAGCGCGGCGAACAGTCGACCCATGGAGTTGGCGTCCTGCGCGGCTCCCGCGCTGACGACTTCTTCCCTCGTGGGCAAGGCGGCCCCGCCTGGTTGCTCGTGGAGTAGTGGACGATGCCCTGCGTGGAGGGGGCGTCGCAACGGGGTTCTGCACTGCAAGCTCGTCGGCGTTGGCAGGCGAGGCCCGGGTGAGCTGCTCGCGCTCACGCACCACTCACGCGAGAACAGTGAGAGACAACGAGAAAGCCCCGGACTCAGTGGGACTGAGTTCGGGGCTTCATCTTTGGCACTTCAGCAGGTCAGCGACACTTACACACTGTCTGGCTGGAGTGCCCCCGGCAGGATTCGAACCTGCGCACACGGCTCCGGAGGCCCCGTGCGTCTCACGCGTTGCAGCAGGTCAGAGGCTGGTAGACCGGCTGAAGGCACTCCGCCAGTCCATGAATGGGCCGCGGCCAACGATGGACTACGGCTGAGGCCTTCGCCTTGGGGCAGCCGTCTGTCACAATCCGCACCGAGTTCTACAAGCCAGAGAAGGGCCGCTATCTCCACCCCTTGCAGGACCGCCCCATTACGCACTACGAGGCCGCACTAATACAGGGCTTCCCCGAGGACTACCTCTGGCACGGGACGAAAATCGAGATCGCGCGACAGATCGGCAACGCGGTGCCCGTGGGGCTGGCGCGTGCTGTGGCCGAGGCCATTCATCAGCGGCTATCTACCTGATAAATCCAAGGAGAGTAGGGGGCTGTAGCCCTAAGTGCGACACCGTCGCCAAAGAGCGAGAGGGCCCGGGTCGCCCCAGGTCCTCTCGCTAAGCTGTCAAAGGGCTAGTCAGTTATTGCCGCCGGCGAAATCGAGATGGACTCCGATCCAATGCCGGTTTCCGGAGAATCGGTAAGGCCGTCCTCCTGTGAAAGTGAGGCGGTCGGCCTCAAGGTCGCAATGGATTCAGAGTGCAGCAGGGACTGCTGAGCCATCTCGCGAATTACCGACAGTACATCGAGGATAGGGAACTGTCTCCGACTTTCGAGTTCCTTTACGATGAAGCGGTCCTCTGCGTCTGGGAGCTGTACCGGTGGTGGAACCCGCGCATCACTCTTCAGGAACGCTCGCACGAGATAGAAGCTCTTATAGTAGAGCTCCATGAAAGCGGAATCGTAGGGCAGCGGTAGGCGAATGAGGTTGAGCTTTTCATCCCTTCTTGGGACGTCGGCTTCGTTGGCTTTAGGGTAGATCCCCACTCGCAGCCCCTGGGCGCTCTCCAGTGCGCCCGGCTTCACCTTTACGGTTGTGCCTACCCAGCGGTCGACTGAAGGATTCCCGATGAATAGGTCAGCCTTCCATAGCCCGTTGATCGATCGGGGAAGGGTGTTCCTGTCCTCGTGTCGATGGAATGCCCGGAAGATCTGCGGAATGTAGCGCTTCAGCTTCGGCGGCTGACCTCGGTTTCCGACATATACTCGTGAATCGTCGGTCAGTGAATCCTGGATTGATTCAAGGATGGGAATCCTCCCCTCTTTTTCCGGGCCGAAGAGGATAGAGTTAGCACCCCCCGAGATTCCACAGAATCCTTCCAGGACCTCGCTCGCGAGAGGCCAAATCAGGCTGTTGCGATTGGCGATGGCCTCGTGTACCGCCAATTCAAAGCAGATTCCGGCGTCGCCGAACCCTTCTCTGAATTCCCTGGCAAGATCCTGTAGTGTCCAAGCCGGATATCCACCCAGTCGCCGAACGCGATCCATGGCAACTGAATAAAGTGTGGCTTCGAGGACTGGCGCCACCATTGCAAACTTCGCCATGACTGCGTCAGAAACTTCCTCCTGCTGGAAGCTCTTGAGTACGCGCATATAGCATATCCCCAGCTGGTCGGACTTGATTTATAGAGGGCAGGTGCACCTTTTTGTCGGATGTTGGAGTTCGGGGTACAACGGAAAGCCGACCCTCCGTGTTTGCTCGGCTGACGATCTGCTCAAGCTATGCGTCAGCCATGGCGCGACAGTAGTGGTTGTTGGTGCCGAATGTGGCGAGACGGCGAAGATCCGCTGGCTGCCCCGCCATAGGGCCCCCAACTCCCATCCCGTCTGCCGTCGACCCACACGCATGTGGAGCGGGCGCGGTGCCGGGCGTCCAGGTGGAGCGCCCAACTGGACGAACGACCTGGACGCCCGGTGCCGTGTCTGCTCGGCTTGTCCTGGGTCGATGGCGGACGGGATGGGAGTTCCCCACCTCAGCCCACCACGGCCGGCACCCGCGAGCGGCGCCCCGTCCATCCCGGAGTCGGAGCGCCCCCGCCGGAGGCATGTCGGTGAGGGAGGGAACCCGCGGGCTTCATGGTTCAGCTCATGCCTTTTGGCCTATCCCGCCTTGCAGGGGCGGGCGTCGGCGCAGCGGGGGCGGAGCGGGCCGAAGGCAGGAGCGTCGCCCCGAGCGGAGCCGGGAAGCCCGCCCGGCGGAGCGGAGCGCAGCCGGGTGCTTGATGAGGTAGAGAAACCTGTAACAGGTCCCAGCCGCCCAGGTGGTCTTGCCGCTCAGGCCAGCAACTGCTGGCATACCCATGGGGACGGCAGTCATGGGGGGCTGATGAGCGATCTCACGGTGAATCCGTGGAAGAGGCATGGCAGGGACCGGCTCTACGTGAACCTGCCGGACGGAACGGCTGTCGCCTGGGCAGATCGCGCGACGCTGACCGTGACGATCAAGGTCCAGAAGTATCGGGATGAGGCGTTAGCCCTCCTCCGCCTACACCTCGGGGACGGACTCACGGTTGGCTCCACCCCCTCACTTCGCGTCGAGGCATCCGCACCCGCGCCGTCTCTCCCGCAGCGTGAGCCCACGCCCCCAAGGCGCCGGCCGGAACGGTTGGCATCCCTCCCGCCCCTCTCGCCCAGCGAGGACCTGGCACGGAACCGCCCCGGAGCAGGGATCCTGCGCCTACTGGCCGCGCAAGGCGAAACGACGGCACAACGGTGGAAGACGAAGCTGCTGGGGCAGTCCTCGGAGTGGGACAGCTGGTACACCGGGCTCGCGGGCGAGCGGCGGGTCGGTCGAGAGCTGAAACGCCTGTCTCCGCTCGGTTGGCGGACCCTCCACGGCGTCGAGAAGAGCAACGGCGGCGACATCGATCACTTGGTGATTGGTCCCGGCGGTGTGTTCAGCATCAACACGAAGACACACAAGGGTGCTTCGGTCTGGGTCGGGGACACGATGGCCAAGGTCAACGGCGGGCCACCGCATCCCTACGCCGTTGCGAGCAAGGCTGAGGCCGACTACGTACGAAAGGTGCTCGGGCGGTACTGCGGCTTCGATGTACCCGTCGAACCGGTCCTGGTCTTCGTGGGCATCGCGTCCTTGCAGCGTGCGGCGACGCAGTACACCGTACGGATCTATCAGGAACGGGAGGTGTCGGCCCTCGGGCCCCTCACCGGTGTGCTCAGCCCGGAGCAGGTGGAAAGCGTGTACGACGTGGCCCGTCATCGGCGCGCCTGGCTCCGAGCCTGACCCGCTTCGTCCAGCAGGAGTCGGCTCGTGAAGCCTCGTCGGCACAGCCGCTCGTACGCCTCGGTCACGTCGTCCGGTACCGGTTGGCTGATCATGAAGCCCTGCGCCGGGTAGATCAGTAGGCGCTGCAACGCGCCGACCAGCATGTCGATCACCAGGCGGGCGTCACCGATGGAATCGACGTACTCCTCCAGCGTCATCGGGCTGGAAGCGCTGACGATCTCCACCTCGGGCCACAGCTTCCGCGCCGTGGCGTACGCGCGCCGCTCTTCGTACGGCTTGCTGATGAGCAGTACAGAGGACACGTCGATGCCGGCCTCCGCGATGAGCTGCCGGGAGAAGCGAATGTTCTCGCCCGTGTTCCGGGCTCGCGGCTCCACCATTACGGCCGAGCTGGGGACGCCGAGTTCGAGAGCGCGCTCGCGGTAGTGCACGGCTTCGCCGCGAGGCATCCGCTCTCGCGTCGTCGCGCTGGTGGCTCCGCTGAACACGAGCAAGGGCGCCATGCCGGTGCGGTACAGATCGACTGCGGTGTCGGCTACGCCCAGGTCGTGGCTGCCGAGCCCGAGCGCGACGGAGCACGGCCGCGGCGTGTGGCCCATCTGGTGATAGGCCCACAGGCGCCGCGTGTCCGCCCAGTCCTGCGTCGAGATCACTCCTGGCCTTCCCTGTCCTTCGCGGAGTCCGGCACCTTGAAGTCGTACTCCCAGGCGAATCGCGAGGCGGCGTGCACCCCGATGGCGTATTCGACCACGGTGCCGTCTGCCGTGTAGGTCGTCCGGTGCAGTTCCACGACCGGCTCGCCAGGCGGCAACTGCAGAAGCCTCGTCTCGTCCGCAGTAGGCGTCCGGGCGAAGATCCGCTCCTTCATGTGGTCGATCTCGTAGCCAGCGTCGTACAGCACGCGAAATCCGCCGCCTCGGCCGGCCGGACCGGGGGTCGGATCTACCAGGCGCGTACCTTCCACGTGCTCGGGCCGGTAGTAGCTGGTCAGCGTGTGTGTCGGCTGGTCGCCCTCCTTCACCAGCCGGGCACGGGCGTAGACCTGTGCGCCCGCCGGGAGGCCGTGTGCAGCCGCCGCCTCCGGAGGTGCCTCGACAAGGCTGACCGATTGGGTCTGCTCGTTGCGGCGGTACGCCCGGCCCGAGGCCACGCGGTCCGCGATGAACGCCACCTCGTCCCCGTCACGCCACTTCACCTTGTCGTAGCGGGCGATGCCGAGTCGCTTCAGCGGCACCTGCTCTCGCACGACAGTCCCGTGCCCCCGGGAGGAGGTGACCAGACCTTCCGCTTCCAGCGCCTTATAGGCGGCATGGACGGTGGACTTGGAGCCTTCGCCCGCATCGACCAGGTCTCTGATGTGCGGCAACCGCTGGCCCGGCGCGTAGTCACCCCGTCTGATCTGCTCCGCCAGCTTGTCCGCCAGCTCCCGCCACTTGGGCGCCATCTCGAACTCCTCTCGTCGGAATCAGTCAAACACAGTCCCAGGACTGTTGACAGTCCCAGGACTGCGGTGCACTATCTCCTTAGTCGCTCGCAGTCCTAGGACAGCGGGCTTCGGCAGTCCTCTTCGGGCTGCTCCGACAACGCTGGAGGTACTGATGCCGTCGTTCAAGGTGGACACGTCGACTGCCGTGGTGTTCGTGGCCACGGCCCCGACCCCGAAGCTCGTGAGCAAGCAGACCGGTGAGCGCGCCATCGACCGGGAGACCGGTGCCGGGCTGTCCACGGTGGGCCTGCTGATCTCTGACGATGGGGAGGGAACCCTCTGCCAGGTGACCGTTCCGGAGACCGGTCTCCCCCAGGGGCTGACGCCGGGCACGGTGGTATCGGTGATCGGTCTCAGGGCCCGTGACTGGGAGAACTCCTCCAACGGTCAGATGCGGCACGGCATTGCGTTCCGCGCCGTGGCCCTCACGGTCGGGGTCTGACCATGACCGATCTGTCGACGTTATGGGAGGTCGGCCTCCCACTGGCCGCCGGTGCGGGTGGTCTTCGATACGCCCAGGTGCGTGCGCCGCGCGTGTTCTGGTCCGTCGTCGGGCTGCCGGTGGCTCAGGTGCGGTTCGCGATGACGTACCGCTCGACCATGGACGTGTGCGGGCTGACGGTCCAGCCGTCCCGCCTGCGGGCGTTCCTCGTCCGCAACGTCGCCCGCCGCAGCGACGTGCAGCCCGTACCGCCGAAGATCCGCCGAGTACGGGGATCGTCGACCGGCATGCGGGTGACCTTGCGGCTTCCGGCCGGACTGGAGCCCGCCGACGTGGTCGCGGCTTCCGAACGGCTGCGGCACGCCTGGGGTGTCCACTCCGTCCATGTGGTCGAGACCCGGCCGGGCTTCGTTGAGCTGCGGATGACCGGCTACGACGTGTTGCGCCGGGTGAAGATGCCGCGTCGGCGGCCCTCCGGTCTGATGACCGTGCCGGTCGCGCTGCGGGAAGACGGCACCGCCTTCGTACGGGATTACCTGAAGGTGCCTCACGCGCTGACGCTCGGCGCCAACCAGTCGGGGAAGTCCATGTACCAGCGCAACCTGGTCGCGGGTCTCGCCCGGCTACGGGTCGCGCTGGTCGGGATCGACTGCAAGCGCGGTGTTGAGCAGCAGGTGTACGCGCCCCGGCTGTCGGCGCTGGCCGTTACGCCTGAGGAGGCGTCCGGGCTCCTGGACGCGCTCGTGGGCGAAATGGAGACCCGCTTCGACCTGCTGAGCGACTACGGCGCCGCCGATCTGTGGGGTCTGCCCGAGGAGGTTCGGCCGGTTCCCGTGGTGGTGCTCGTGGACGAGGTCGCGGAGCTGTTCCTCGTGGCCAGCAAGAAGGACGAAGAGCGCCGGGACCGGATGGTCATGCAGATGATCCGCCTCGGGCAGATGGCCCGCGCGGCCGGCATCTACCTGGAGATCTGCGGCCAGCGCTTCGGCTCCGACCTCGGCAAGGGCGCCACCACGCTGCGCGCCCAGCTCACCGGCCGCGTCGTCCACCGCGTCAACGACAAGCAGACCGCCGACATGGGCCTGGGCGACATCGCTCCGGACGCGGTCATGGCCGTCACCGCGATCCCGCCCGACCGTCCCGGCGTCGCCGTGGCAGGCGATAGCTCTGGCGGCTGGTCCCGAATCCGCACGCCCGAGATGAGCGCCGACGAGGCCGCCGCGACCTGTGCCCAGTTCGCGCACCGGACCCCGGACGTCCCGACCCTCGCCCCGTTCCGGCCCGTGGTCCCCGCCCCGGCGGGATCCACCGGACCCACACCGCTGGCGACGCCGACTCCGGCCACGAACTAGCGACTTCCCCTGAAAGGAGGTGGCTCGTGTTCCGGAATCTCCGTCCTGACGCCGTGCTCGTCCAGGCCGTCATCGCCGGTGCCCTGTCCTTCGCCCACCTTCACGATCTCGCTGCCGCCGCCGGGCAGGACGGTTGGAAGGCCTGGGCCTACCCGGTCAGCGTCGACTTGCTGCTGGTCGCCGCCTGGCGCCGGATGCGTACCGATACGGGCAACCGCGACGCGTGGCTCTGGTTCGCCATCGCCCTCGTCGCCTCACTCGGCGCCAACGTCGCCACCGCTGGACTGCTCGACCTGCACAACGTCCCGCCCTGGCTGCGCATCCTCGTCGCCGGATGGCCGGCACTCGCCTTCCTCGGCGGCACCCTCCTCGCCCACGCTCAGGCCCCGGATCCACGGCCTGAGCCAGAGCTCGCCGAGGAACCCGCGCTGCCTGACCTGACCGTGGAACGCGCCCCGGAACCGGCTCCCGAGCTGCCACCGGCGGCGCCCGCCCCGCAGGACATCCCACCGGATCCCACACTCACTCCCGCAGCGCCTGCCGTACCCGTTCCGCCCGCGCTGCTCGACCACGCCCGGAAGATCGCGGATGCCCACCATGCCCAGACCGGCACCCCGATCGACGCTGCGACCCTCCGCGCCCGCCTCGGCGTTCCCGCCGCTCTGGCGGACTCGATCGCCCTCCAACTCGCCTGACTCGAAAGGGGACAGATCCATGCGCCCGAACCGCTTCTACAACGTCATCCGCATCGGCCCGGTGCGGGTCGGCAGCCACCAGGACGGCCGGGGCCGTACGAAGCACACCGCCGTCTGTACCGCCCCCGGCTGCGACTTCTCCGCCGACTACCTCACCCGCGCCGCCGCCGAACTCGCCGCCCGAACCCACCGCTGCAACCCGCGCTGATCGCAAAGGAGACCCGCGTCATGGACGTACCGCTCTGGCTCGCCCTGATCGCCGTCGGCGTCCTCGGCTACAAGCTCGTCCGCCCGCCGCTGTGGCTCGTCGCCGTGATCCTCCTCAGCGGCTTCCTCCTCGCCAACAGCTCTCTCGCCCCGTTCCTCGCCCCGATCACCAAGTAGGGAGAACCGCCATGCTCCGACCGCGCATCCCGGTCAACCCGCTCCCGACCGGCACCGTTGTTCCACTCGCTCACGCCGTCGCTGTCCCCGAGGCCGAGTCGCACCGTGAGCCTTCCTTGAAGTCCCGCGACCACCACGCACAGGCCGCACCGACCCGTGCCACGGTCCAGCTCACCCCGGGCAGCGCGATCGTCCTGGCGGCCGGCGGTGGCGCCGTCGTCCTCGTGGTCGGCGCCGTCCTCGTCTCGATGCTCCTCGCCGTCGCCATCACCGGCGTCTCCGTCGCGGTGATCGCGGTGGTCCTGCGCCTGCTGGTCAAGGACCTCCAGAAGGGGCGGTGACGCAGATGGACACGCACGTCATCGCCGCGGGGTTACCGGCCCTGGGCTGGGCCTTCCACGGCGGGATCCTCCTGCGCCGCCTGGCCACCGCCCGCCGAGACCCCCTGACTGGCCTGCACACCCGCGCCGGATGGACCGCCCGCGCCGAACACCTCATCGCCAAGCACCGCAACGCGCTCGTGCTCCTGGTTGACCTGGACGACTTCAAGGCCGTCAACGACACCCACGGCCACGCCGCCGGAGACGCGGTCCTCACCGCGACCGCCCGCCGCCTGTCCAGCTGGTGCGGCCGCTACGGAATCGCCGCCCGGCTCGGCGGAGACGAATTCGCCGCAGTCGTCACCGACCCGGCCGCAACCCCGGGCCTTCCTGCCCTCCGGGCCGCCTTGGACCAGCCCGTCACGCACCACCGCTGCATCCTGCCGGTCTCCGCCTCGGTCGGCCACTGCCACCGCGCGAACCTTCCGGTGCCCGCGCTCACCGACGCGCTCTCCGCCGCCGACTCCTCGATGTACGCGGCCAAGGGCCACGGCAGGCGCCACACACGCTAAGCGGCCCCCGGGACGGCCTCGGTCGCCAAACTTCCGCCGCCCCGGGCGCCTGAACCCCTCCAGATCCAACGGACCCGAAAGGGAAGCCTCATGATGCCCCAGACCACTTCGACCCCGCCGCGCATCTGCCACGAGTGCGACGGCTTCGCCACCGCCACGATCACCACCGGCACACGCTCCACGGACGGCACCCGGACCACCATCCGCGTCAACTGCCCGGCCTGCCGGGGCCTCGGCCGCACCATCTCCGCCGGCCTCGTCCGCGCCGGGAAGTGAGCGCCTTGTCCGACACCGCCACCGCGGCGGGCCTGGACCCGGCCACCCTGAGCGACCTGCTCCGGGTGGCCGGGGCCCCCGGCTTCGACCGCCTCCATGAACAGATCCGCCGCACCGGAGGATGCGCCGCCCCCATCCGCCTCTCCGGCGGGACCAAGCTCCTCGACCCCGCCACGCGGACTGTCCTCCACGCTTACACGACCGACGCCGAACCCGGCGGCGTCCTCCGGATCGCCTGCGGCAACCGCCGGGCCTCCCGCTGCCCCGCCTGCGCCTGGACCTACGCAGGCGACACCTACCACCTGATCCGCGCCGGACTCGTCGGAGACCCCGCCAAGGGCACCCCCGAAACGATCCGGGATCACCCCCGCGTCTTCGCCACCCTGACCGCCCCGTCGTTCGGGCCGGTCCACAACCGGCCCGGCACCCGCCCCTGCCGCTGCGGCATCCGGCACCCCGAAGACGCTGAAGAACTGGGCACCCCGCTCGACCCGTCCACGTACGACTACGCGGGCGCCGTGCTCTGGAACAACCACGCCTCCGACCTGTGGCGCTACTTCACGATCTACCTCCGCCGCGAGATCGCCGCCCGCGCCGGGATCACGCAGAAAGCCGCCCGCGAACAGTCCCGCGTCTCCTTCGGCAAGGTCGCCGAGTACCAGAAGCGCGGCGCCGTCCACTTCCACGCCGTGATCCGTTTCGACGGACCGGACGGGCTCGACAGCCCACCGCCTGTGTGGGCCACCCTCGACATGCTCACCGACTCCATCCGGGCCGCCGCTGCTCGTGTCCGCGTCGTCGTGCCGGCCACACCGGAGCACGGCTTCGAGCACGACTGGGTGTTCCAGTGGGGCGAGCAGATTGACGTGCAGCCCATCGGCGCCTTCGGGAACGGAGAAGAGCTAACGGAGCAGGCGGTCGCCTCCTACGTCGCCAAGTACGCGACGAAAGCCGCCGAGACGACCGGCACCGTGGACCACCCCGTGGGCAACAAAGAAGCGCTGATCCTCCTCGCCGTACCCGACCACCCGCGGCGGCTGATGGAAGCCTGCATGGACCTCGATAGGGCCTACCCGGAACGGCGCCTGCGGGCCTGGGCTCACATGCTCGGCTTCCGCGGCCACTTCTCCACCAAATCCCGCAGCTACTCGACCACCCTCGGCGCCTTACGCCAAGTACGCGCCGACTACCGGGCCGCCCAACAACGCGCCTCCCTCGGCCTGCCCAACCCCGACGACCACCCGGAAGCCACCCTCCTCGTCGTCGCCCACTGGGCCTACGCCGGCAACGGCCACACACCCGGTGAGTCCTGGCTCGCCGCCAACATCCGCCGCGACATCCAGCTCAACCGTGAAACCGCCCGCGAAGCCCTGCTCGATTTGGAAGGAGACGTGACGTGAAGGACGAGCTGATGACCACGGCGGAGGTCCTATCCGAGTTGAAGGGGATTTCGCGGCGGACCTTCTACCGGTGGCGTGAACTCGGGAAGGCGCCCAAGGCATTCACGCTGCCGAACGGAGAGCTGCGTGTCTGGCGGAGTGACTTTCATGCCTGGCTTCGGAGCCGGGAAGGGGCTGCCGCGTGAAGTCCACCGATGTTCGGGTCTGGTCGATTCGGGTCAAGCCCGGGAAACGGCCCTCCTATGAGGTGCGATGGAAGGTTGCCGGGCTGTCTTTCTCTGAGACACGTAAGACGAAAGCGCTCGCTGACAGTTTCAGGTCGAAGCTGCTTCGCGCCACGCGCGACGGCGAGGAATTCGACACGGTTTCGGGCCTTCCCGACTCCATGGCAGAGCGCAAGGCGTCCCTGAGCTGGTACTCCTTCGCGTTGCAGTACCTCGCGATGAAGTGGCCGCATGCCGCCCCGAACACCCGTGACGGGATCAACGAATCATTGACCTCCGTCACGCTGGCCCTGTTGGACGACCGGCCCGGTCGCCCCGAGGAGAGAGTTCTCCGGCGAGCGCTGCGCAACTGGGCATTCGTCATACCGGGGCCTGATGATCGAGAAATCCCGGACGAGATCGCCAACGCGCTTCACTGGGTGTCCAAGGCCTCTCGTCCCCTCGGAGATCTTGCGGATCCCGTCGTGGGGCGTGCAGTGCTCGACTCCCTCAAGATCAAGCTGGATGGGACAGCTGCCGCGGCGGAAACCGTTCACCGGAAGCGGCGAACCTTGGTGAATTCCATGCACTACGCGGTTGATCTCGGTGAGTTCCAGGAAAATCCGCTCGGTGCTGTTCGCTGGCAGAAGCCGAAGGTGGCCAACGACGTGGATCCCCGTGTCGTGGCGAATCCGGAGCAGGCGCGGTCACTGCTGTGCGCGGTGTCCTATGTCGGCGGCTTCAAGCGGGCCCGCGGCCGGCGCCTGGTCGGGCTCTTCGCCGGGATGTACTTCGGAGGCTTCCGGCCCGCCGAGGCAGTGGGGCTCCCCTTGTCGGATCTCACCCTCCCTGCCTGCGGCTGGGGAGAGGCACTACTGAACCGGTCCCGACCGAGTGTGGGGCGACAGTGGACCGATTCCGGCCTGAGCCATGACGACCGCGGGCTCAAGAACCGGCCCGCCGAGGAGGTACGGCGCGTGCCGATCCCGCCCCAGCTCGTCTCCGTCCTCCAGGAGCACATCGACACCTTCGGGACCGCTGAGGACGGGCGACTCTTCTTCAGCGAGGGCGGGGGAGTGGTGTCCTCCTCCACGTACTACCGGGCCTGGCAGGAGGCGCGGCTCCTGGCCCTGCCGCCGGCCGCCGTAGCTTCTCCGCTCGCGCGGCGCCCATACGACCTGAGGCACTCCGCGCTCTCCACCTGGCTCAACGCCGGTGTCGACCCGACCGAGGTTGCGGCACGAGCCGGGAACAGCGTGGAGGTACTGCTCGGCCGGTACGCCAAGTGCCTCGACGGCCGGCAGGAAGTCGGCAACCGGCGGATCGAGGAGCTGCTACGCGAGTACGAGTGAGAGGTGGGCCGTTGTGGCCCGAGGCCCCTGGGGAAACCCGGGGGCCTTCGTGTTTCCCAGGCTGACCTGGGGAGTTGTGGAGGCGTCCAGGCCGCGAATAGGCCGCAGGGGCTGTCAGGGGGCTGCATGGCCTTGCACATGGCTGCACATACGCGAAGACCCCGTCTCAGCGAAGGCGCTGATGGCGGGGTCTTTGGGCACTTCCTGCGAAGTGCCCCCGGCAGGATTCGAACCTGCGCACACGGCTCCGGAGGCCGTTGCTCTATCCCCTGAGCTACGGGGGCGTGTCGTTCGCGTTGCGGCGACGGGTTGAACACTACCAGCTTCCGCGGGGTGATCAGGAACCGATTACCGGGGTTCGGGGCGCGGGTCGCTCGGAGGGGGTGGAAGTGGCAAAAACCCGGACGCGGGGGCTTAGGCGGACCTACTCTCGAGTTGTGTCAGGCGCCTCGGGCCGGGTGCTTGTTGTCGACGACAACAAGGTCATCCGGCAGCTGATCAAGGTCAATCTCGAGCTGGAGGGCTTCGAGGTCGTGACCGCGAACGATGGTGCCGAATGCCTGGACATCGTGCACGACGTGTGCCCCGACCTGATCACCCTTGATGTGGTCATGCCCCGGTTGGACGGGTTTGCGGCCGCCGCGCGGCTGCGTGCCGATCCGCGGACGCGGCATCTGCCCCTCGCCATCGTGAGCGCCTGTACGCAGTACGAGGTGGAGGCCGGGATCGAGGCCGGGGTGGATGCCTTCCTCGCCAAGCCCTTCGAGCCCGCCGAGCTGGTACGGGTCGTACGCCGGCTCATCGAGCGCAAGGACCGGCGCGAGCGGAAGGGTGCGCCGGCCGGGCGGGGGAGAGGGTAGCGCCGGGCACCTGTTCACATGGCGAAACCATTCGCGGGATGGGTGGGCTTCTCCCCTAGGCTGGTCCCGTGACCCCCGCCGACCTCTCCAGCACCGTCGCACGCGCCGTGCGCCGCGCCGTCGAGGACGGGGAGCTGCCGGCCGCGGCGGACCTGCCCGAGCGGGTCGTCATCGAGCGGACCCGGCCCGGCGGAGCGGGCGACTACGCCACTCCCGTCGCGTTCCAGGTCGCCCGGGCCGCCCGCCGGCCCCCCGCGGAAGTCGCCCGGGTGATCGCCGAAGGCCTGGCCGCGGAGCCCGGGATCGAGCGCGTGGAGATCACGGGCGCCGGGTTCCTGAACTTCACCCTCGCCCCCCGCGCCGCCGCCGACCTCGTCCGCGAAGTGCTGTCGCGCGGACCGCGCTACGGGTACGCGGACGACGCCGTCGAGGTGGAGCCCTTCTGCTGGACCCCCACCGCCGAGTTCCGCCGGCGCGCCGTCCACGAGGCCGTCGTACGCATCCTGCGCAGCCAGGGACGGGGGGACGGCGGCGCGCCGCCCGTCGTCGCGCCCGTCGCGCGCCGCGACGGGGACGTGGTCGCCGCCTACGGGCGGGATGCCGCCGGCTGGGCCGTGCTCGCCGTTCCGGCCCGCGAGACCCCCCAGTTCGGGGCCGGACTCCTCGTCCAGGACGAGTCCAGCGAGTTCTTCCTCGTGCGGTACGCGCACGCCCGTGCCAAGGCCCTCGGCCGCGGCGCCGCCCGCCTCGGTTTCGGCCCCGAGCCCGGCGAGACCGCCGCGCCCCCGGAGACCGCCGCGCCCCCGGAGACCGCCGCGCCCCCGGAGACCGCCGCGCCCCCGGAGACCCCCGCACCCGCAGAGACCCCCGCGCCCACCCGGCCCGCCGAGACCGACGTCTCCGCCCGGCCCCCCGCGCCCACCCGGCCCGCCGCACCCGGCGCCCCCGAACTGCTGCGGCTGCTCGCCGAGTACCCCCTCGTGCTGGAGGCCGCCGCGCATCGGCGCGCGCCGGAGCAGCTCGTCCGGTTCCTCGTGCGCGTCGCCGACGAGCTGCTCGATTTCCAGCACTGCGTCCTGCCCAAGGGGGACGAGAAACCCTCGGCCGCCCACCGCGCCCGGCTGGCTCTTGCCGAAGCCGCCGGGACGGTGCTGGCCGGCGGCCTGGCCCTTCTCGGCATAGACGCACCTGACTGCCTGTGATCTGCGAAGAGAGATACCGATGAGCCGTTCCGCGCACCCCGCCGGGCCCCGCCACGCCGACGTCCTGCCCGAGGGCCACTACTCCCCGCCGCCCGCCGACCTCAACGCGCTCGACGAGAAGGTCTGGGCCCGGACCGTACGGCGGAACGGCGACGGAGTGGTGACCGTGGGCGGCATGCCCGTCACCGCGCTCGCCGAGGAGTTCGGGACGCCCGCCTACTTCCTCGACGAAGAGGACTTCCGGGCCCGGTGCCGCGCCTGGGCGCACGCCTTCGGGCCCGACGCCGACGTGTTCTACGCGGGCAAGGCGTTCCTCTCCAAGGCGGTCGTGAAGTGGCTGAAGGAAGAAGGGCTCAACCTCGACGTCTGCTCCGGCGGCGAGCTGGCCACCGCCCTCGCCGCGGGCATGCCCGCCGAGCGGATCGCCTTCCACGGGAACAACAAGTCCGCGGCCGAGATCACCCGGGCCGTCACCGCCGGCGTCGGCCGGATCGTCCTCGACTCCTTCCAGGAGATCGCCCGCGTCGCGCACATCGCCCGTGAGCTGGGCGTGCGCCAGCCCGTACAGATCCGCGTGACCGTCGGCGTGGAAGCGCACACCCACGAGTTCATCGCCACCGCGCACGAGGACCAGAAGTTCGGCATCGCCGTCGCCGACGGCTCCGCCGCCGAGGCCGTACGGCGCGCCCTCGGGCACGACAGCCTCGAACTGCTCGGCGTCCACTCCCACATCGGCTCGCAGATCTTCGACATGGCCGGCTTCGAGGTCTCCGCGAAGCGCGTGGTGCGGCTGCTGGCCGCCGTACGGGACGAGCACGGCGTCGAGCTCCCCGAGATCGACCTCGGCGGCGGTCTCGGCATCGCCTACACCTCCTCCGACGACCCGCGGGAGCCCCACGAGATCGCCAAGGCCCTGCACGAGATCGTCGCCCGGGAGTGCGAGTCCGCCGGCCTGCGCGCGCCCCGCATCTCCGTCGAGCCCGGCCGCGCCATCGTCGGCCCCACCGCCTTCACCCTCTACGAGGTCGGCACGATCAAGCCGCTCGAGGGGCTGCGCACGTACGTCTCCGTCGACGGCGGCATGTCGGACAACATCCGCACCGCCCTCTACGACGCCGAGTACGCCGTCACCCTCGTCTCCCGCGTCTCCGACGCCGAGCCCATGCTGGTCCGCGTCGTCGGCAAGCACTGCGAGAGCGGTGACATCGTGGTGAAGGACGCCTTCCTGCCGGCCGACCTGGCCCCGGGGGACCTCCTCGCCGTACCCGCCACGGGGGCGTACTGCCGCTCCATGGCCAGCAACTACAACCATGCGCTCCGACCGCCCGTCGTCGCCGTGCGCGACGGCCAGGCGCGGGTGATCGTCCGGCGCGAGACGGAGGAAGATCTCCTGCGTCTCGACCTCGGATGATCCGGTTATTTCTGGGGGAAGGCCCCATACCCCCAAAATAGGTGCCGATAGGTGTCTCACTCAATGGACCGAGGATGGAAAGTCCTGTCCATTGAGTGAGACTGGTTGAGACCCGGCGCGCAACCCGCGCGCCGAGTGGTGATGGAAGATCGAAAGGCGTAGGTCGAATGATGCGTACGCGTCCGCTGAAGGTGGCGCTGCTGGGCTGTGGAGTGGTCGGCTCAGAGGTGGCGCGCATCATGACGACGCACGCCGACGACCTCACGCAGAGGATCGGCGCGCCCGTCGAGCTCGCCGGCGTGGCCGTGCGCCGCCCCTCCAAGGTCCGCGAGGGCATCGACCCCGCCCTGGTCACCACCGATGCGACCGCCCTCCTCAAACGCGGTGACATCGACATCGCGATCGAGGTCATCGGCGGCATCGAGCCCGCCCGCACCCTCATCACCACCGCCTTCGAGCACGGCATCTCCGTCGTCTCGGCGAACAAGGCGCTGCTCGCCCAGGACGGCGCCGCGCTGCACGCCGCGGCCGAGGAGGCCGGTCTGGACCTGTACTACGAGGCCGCCGTGGCCGGCGCCATCCCGCTGGTCCGCCCGATGCGCGAGTCCCTCGCCGGCGACAAGATCAACCGGGTGATGGGCATCGTCAACGGCACGACGAACTTCATCCTCGACAAGATGGACTCCACCGGCGCCGGGTACCAGGAGGCGCTCGACGAGGCCACCGCCCTCGGGTACGCCGAGGCCGACCCCACCGCCGACGTCGAGGGCTACGACGCCGCCGCCAAGGCCGCGATCCTGGCCGGCATCGCCTTCCACACCCGGGTCCGCCTCGACGACGTCTACCGCGAGGGCATGACCGAGGTCAGCGCCGCCGACTTCGCCTCCGCCAAGCGCATGGGCTGCACCATCAAGCTCCTCGCGATCCTGGAGCGGGCCGCCGACGGCGCCTCCGTCACCGCCCGCGTGCACCCGGCGATGATCCCGCTGACCCACCCGCTCGCCTCCGTCCGCGAGGCGTACAACGCCGTCTTCGTCGAGGCGGAGGCCGCCGGGCGGCTCATGTTCTACGGGCCCGGCGCGGGCGGTTCGCCGACCGCGTCGGCGGTCCTCGGCGACCTCGTCGCCGTCTGCCGCAACAAGCTCGCCGAGGCAACGGGGCCCGGCGAGTCGGCCTACACCCAGCTGCCGGTCAGCCCCATGGGCGACGTCGTCACGCGGTACCACATCAGCCTCGATGTGGCCGACAAGCCGGGCGTCCTCGCCCAGGTGGCGACGACGTTCGCGGAGCACGGTGTCTCCATCGATACCGTACGACAGCAAGGACGTCCGGACGGGGTCGGCAATGAGGCCTCCCTCGTCGTCGTCACCCACCGCGCGCCCGACGCCGCCCTCTCCGGGACCGTCGAGGCACTGCGGAAGCTGGACACCGTGCGCGGTGTCGCCAGCATCATGCGTGTTGAAGGGGAGTAAGGACCCATGAGCAGCAATCGCACCCACCAGTGGCGCGGCATCATCGAGGAGTACCGGGACCGCCTGCCGGTGACGGACACGACTCCCGTGGTCACGCTCCGCGAGGGTGGCACTCCCCTCGTCCCCGCGCAGGTGCTCTCCGAGCGCACCGGCTGCGAGGTCCACCTCAAGGTCGAGGGGGCGAACCCCACCGGGTCCTTCAAGGACCGCGGCATGACCATGGCGATCACCAAGGCCAAGGAGGAGGGCGCCAAGGCCGTCATCTGCGCCTCCACGGGCAACACCTCGGCCTCGGCCGCCGCGTACGCGGTGCGCGCCGGCATGGTCTCGGCCGTCCTCGTGCCCCGCGGCAAGATCGCGCTCGGCAAGATGGGCCAGGCGCTCGTGCACGGGGCCAAGATCCTCCAGGTGGACGGCAACTTCGACGACTGCCTGGACCTGGCCCGCGCCCTGTCCGACAACTACCCGGTCGCGCTGGTCAATTCCGTGAACCCGGTGCGCATCGAGGGCCAGAAGACGGCCGCGTTCGAGATCGTCGACGCGCTCGGCGACGCCCCCGACGTCCACGTGCTGCCCGTCGGCAACGCCGGCAACATCACCGCGTACTGGAAGGGCTTCAAGGAGTACAAGGCCGACGGCCTGGCCTCCCGTACGCCCCGTGTGTGGGGTTTCCAGGCCTCAGGTTCCGCCCCCATCGTGCGCGGCGAGATCGTCAAGGAACCGCACACCATCGCCACCGCGATCCGCATCGGCAACCCGGCCTCGTGGGACTACGCGCTCGCCGCGCGCGACGAGTCGGGCGGCTTCATCGACGAGGTGACGGACCGCCAGATCCTGGCCGCCTACCGCCTGTTGGCCGCGCAGGAGGGCGTCTTCGTCGAGCCGGCCTCGGCGGCGTCCGTGGCCGGCCTGCTCAAGGCCGCCGAGCTGGGCCTGGTCGACCCCGGCCAGAAGATCGTGTGCACCGTGACCGGAAACGGCCTCAAGGACCCCGACTGGGCCGTCGCCGGCGCCCCGCAGCCGGTCACCGTCCCGGTGGACGCGGAGGCCGCGGCCATCCGCCTCGGCCTGGTCTGACCCGGTCGCACCACGGTTCGACCGCGATACCCCGGTTGCCGGATTCCGGAATGCCTCCCGGAGGCTTCCGGAATCCGGCAACTGGGGCCGTACGGCACAAAAGCCAAGGGCGTTCGGTGGAGTCCTCCGGAATCCACCGGAAGGAATCGACACGCATCGTGCGCCTCCTGTGCGCCCTATGTCGCGAGAGAACCTTCCTTCGATACGCTGTACTTACATCCGCCACCGCGCATATGACCGTGGTGCTGCCCAGTGGGCCTTCGGGTGTCGTACGTTCTCCAGTACATTCACAGCGAGCCAGCGAAGATCTCGTCTCGCACAGTCACAAGGAGTGTCATCGGACGATGGCCGGTCCAGCGTTCCGCGCCGCCGCCGTACGGGTGCGCGTCCCCGCCAGCAGTGCCAACCTCGGCCCGGGCTTCGACGCCCTCGGCCTGGCCCTGGGGCTCTACGACGACGTCGTCGTCCGGGTGGCCGACTCCGGCCTGAACATCGACATCGCGGGCGAGGGCGCCGACACCCTCCCGCGGGACGAGAGCCACCTGCTCGTACGCTCCATGCGCACCGCCTTCGACCTGCTGGGCGGGCAGCCGCGCGGCCTCGAGGTCGTCTGCGCCAACCGCATCCCGCACGGCCGCGGCCTCGGGTCCTCCTCCGCCGCCATCTGCGCCGGCATCGTCGCCGCCCGCGCGGTGACCATAGGCGGAGAGGCCAAGCTGGACGACGCGGCCCTGCTCGAACTGGCCACCGAGATCGAGGGCCACCCCGACAACGTCGCCGCCTGTCTCCTCGGCGGATTCACCCTCGCCTGGATGGACGGCGGCAGCGCCAAGGCCATCCGCATGGAGCCCGCCGATTCCATCGTTCCGGTGGTCTTCGTCCCCTCCAAGCCGGTCCTGACGGAGACCGCGCGCGGCCTGCTGCCGCGCAACGTCCCGCACGTGGACGCGGCCGTCAACGCGGGTCGCGCGGCCCTGCTCGTCGAAGCCCTGACCAGGCGTCCCGAGTTGCTGCTGCCGGCCACCGAAGACCGGCTCCACCAGGAGTACCGGTCCCCGGCGATGCCCGAGAGCGTGGCACTCGTCAACCGGCTGCGGGCGGACGGCATCCCCGCGGTCATCTCCGGCGCGGGCCCCACGGTCCTCGCGCTGGTCGACAACGGCGCGGCCGACAAGGTCGCGCAGCTCGCGGGCGAAGGGTGGGCGGCGAACCGGCTCGCCCTCGACGCCGCGGGCGCGAGCGTCCTGCCGCTGGGAACCCAGGGCGGCTAGGTCGTAGGGCAGACCGCCAGGGGCGGGCGGCCAGGGCAGGCCGCCCGCGCTGTGGGCGCGATTGCCGGTGATTGAGAGGGGGAATATCTGTTGGATCCGGTAGTGTTAGTCTCAAGTGCGCAGCCGAAGCCGCCATGGCTCGGTGCTCAGTGTCCCCATCAGGGACCACCTTTCTTCCGGGAGCCTCCCCGACTGCTTTGATCGCTTCCAGCAGTTTCGAGCACGCTCCGGAATCGGCGTGACATTCCCACGCTTCCAGCTCGGGGGCTTCTCGCCGGAACCACCCATGCACGTTTCTCTCCGCCGTTCCTCTTTCGGCGGACCACCGCCCCGGCCGCGGGCCATGACCCATCAAGCCATGGACCGTTGTCGGACAGCACAACCGGTCGCCGAGCCAGACAGGCCGACGTCCGCTCCAGGGAAGGACCCTTCGTGAGCGACACCACCGATCTGATGGGCGCTGCCGACACCACTGTCGACACCAGTGCCCCCGCCGCGGGCGCCGCCCCCAAGCGTCGCCGCTCCGGCACCGGCCTCGAGGGCATGGTCCTGGCCGAGCTCCAGCAGGTCGCGTCGGGCCTCGGCATCAGGGGCACCGCGCGGATGCGCAAGAGCCAGCTGATCGAGGTCATCAAGGAGGCGCAGGCGGGAAGCAGTGCCCCGAAGGCCGCGGCTCCCGCCGCCGACGCCGCCGAGGCCAAGCCGAAGCGCCGCGCCACCAGCAAGGCCCGTACGGGCGAGGCCGCCGCAGAGGCGCCCGCCGAGAAGCCCGCCGCGCAGGCGCAGATCGAGATCCCGGGCCAGCCGGCTTCCGACGACGCGCCGGCCGGCGAGCGCCGCCGCCGTCGGGCCACGGCCCCCTCCGGCAGCCCGGAGACCACGGCCCCCGCCGCCGTGCAGGTCGAGGCCAAGACCGAGACCGTCATCGCGACCGCTCCGGCCGACGCCAAGGCCGAGGCCGCCACCGCCGTCTCCGCGCCCGCCCAGGAGGGCGAGGGCCGCGGCCGGCGCGACCGCCGCGACCGCGGTGACCGTGCGGAGCGCGGCGACGGCCGGCGCGACCGCCGCGACCGCGGCGCCAAGACCGACGACCAGGGCCAGGGCGCCCAGGGCCAGGGCCAGGGTGGTCAGGGTCAGGGCGGCGGCCAGGGTGGTCAGGGTCAGGGCGGCGGCCGCGGTGACCGCCAGGACCGCCAGCAGCAGGACCGCCAGCAGCAGGGCGGCCGCCAGGACCGCCAGCAGCAGGGCCGCCAGGACCGTCAGGGTCCCCAGGGCAACGGTCCCGAGGACGACTTCGACGACGAGGGCGGTCGTCGCGGCCGTCGCGGCCGCTACCGCGACCGCCGTGGCCGTCGCGGCCGCGACGAGTTCGCGCCGAGCGAGCCGCAGGTCGCCGACGACGACGTCCTGATCCCCGTGGCGGGCATCCTCGACATCCTCGACAACTACGCGTTCATCCGGACCTCGGGCTACCTGCCCGGCCCGAACGACGTGTACGTCTCCCTCGCACAGGTCCGCAAGGCCGGCCTGCGCAAGGGCGACCACACCACCGGTGCCGTGCGCCAGCCCAAGGACGGCGAGCGCCGCGAGAAGTTCAACGCCCTCGTGCGTCTGGACTCGGTGAACGGCATGGCGCCCGAATCCGGCCGCGGCCGCCCGGAGTTCCAGAAGCTGACCCCGCTCTACCCGCAGGACCGGCTCCGCCTGGAGACCGACCCGGGCGTGCTGACGACCCGCATCATCGACCTCGTGTCGCCGATCGGAAAGGGCCAGCGAGGCCTGATCGTGGCCCCGCCGAAGACCGGCAAGACCATGATCATGCAGGCGATCGCCAACGCGATCACCACCAACAACCCCGAGTGCCACCTGATGGTCGTCCTGGTCGACGAGCGTCCGGAAGAGGTCACCGACATGCAGCGGTCGGTCAAGGGCGAGGTCATCTCCTCGACCTTCGACCGTCCGGCCGAGGACCACACCACCGTCGCCGAGCTGGCCATCGAGCGCGCCAAGCGCCTCGTCGAGCTGGGTCACGACGTGGTCGTCCTGCTGGACTCCATCACCCGTCTGGGCCGCGCGTACAACCTCGCGGCGCCCGCCTCCGGCCGCATCCTGTCCGGTGGTGTCGACTCGACCGCGCTGTACCCGCCGAAGCGCTTCTTCGGTGCCGCGCGCAACATCGAGGACGGCGGCTCGCTGACCATCCTGGCCACCGCGCTGGTCGACACCGGCTCGCGCATGGACGAGGTGATCTTCGAGGAGTTCAAGGGCACCGGCAACATGGAGCTCAAGCTCGACCGGAAGCTCGCCGACAAGCGCATCTTCCCGGCCGTCGACGTCGACCCGTCGGGCACGCGCAAGGAGGAGATCCTCCTCAACAGCGAGGAGCTCGCCATCGTCTGGAAGCTGCGCCGGGTGCTGCACGCGCTCGACTCGCAGCAGGCCATCGAGCTGCTCCTCGACAAGATGAAGCAGACGAAGTCGAACGCCGAGTTCCTGATGCAGATCGCCAAGACGACCCCGTCGGGCAAGAACGACGACTGATCCGTCGATCCGTCGCCGTACACGGCACACCAGGACCGCCCCCACCGCAGCCGCGGTGGGGGCGGTCCTGCGTCGGCGGCACCCGCGTGGTGCGCGGGTGCGAGCTTCGACACACCCGTCGTTCGCGTGAACCTTCCCGCCGCGCGGTACGTGCCTCTGAAAAACCGCAGGTGGGCGGGGGTGTGCCCGGCGGCGGACGGGCCGTTCGTCCCGTCCCGGCCGCCGTAGGGCCCCCGCAGGAGGTGCCTTCCGGCCGTGGAACCCTGGACGGCATTCGTCCGTCTGTGTCAGAGGGAACGTACTCGGGACTGAGGAGAACATGAGCGAGGACAGCAGGGGCGGCGGCGGGCGTGCCGCGAGCCGGCGCCGACGGAAACCGCCGAAGCGCCGCAGGGCCCTGGTCATCGCCGCGTGGAGTGCCGCGGGCGTGGTCCTGCTGGGCGGGGCGGGTCTCGGCTGGTTCTACTTCCACCTGAACGGGAACCTCAAGACGGTCGACATCGACCAGGCGCTCGGCACCGACCGCCCGCAGAACGTGGACAACGGCTCGATGGACATCCTCGTCCTCGGCTCCGACTCCCGCGGCGGCGCCAATTCCGAGTACGGGCCGGACGACGGCGGCTCGGCCCGCTCCGACACCGCGATGATCGTCCACCTCTACGAGGGCCACAAGAAGGCCACGGTCGTCTCGATACCGCGCGACACCATGGTCAACCGGCCGGCCTGCACGCTGGGCAACGGCAAGACCGACCGCGGCAGCTCGCGCTCCCAGTTCAACGAGTCGTTCACCATCGGCGGGGCCGCCTGCGCGGTCAAGACCGTCGAGAAGATGTCGGGGATCCGCATGGACCACTACGTCGAGGTCGACTTCACGGGGTTCAAGAAGATCATCGACAACCTCGGCGGCGTCGAGGTGACCACCAACAAGCCGATCAAGGACTACGGAAGCCACCTCGACCTCCCGGTCGGCCCCAACAAGCTCAACGGCGAGCAGGCCCTCGGCCTCGTACGGACCCGCAAGACCGTCGGCGACGGCTCCGACCTGGGCCGAATACAGCTGCAGCAGGCGTTCATGAAGGCCCTGATCAAGCAGGTCAAGGGCATCGGAGTCTTCGACAACCCAAAGCGGCTGCTCGACCTCGCCGACACCGGCACCAAGGCGCTCACCACCGACAAGTCGCTCGGCGACGTGAAGTCCCTGATGGGCTTCGCGCAGAGCCTCCAGGGCATCGATGCCCAGGACATGAAGATGATCACCCTGCCCGTGGGCCCGGACCCCCGTGACGCAGACCGGGTCGCCCCGCTGGTCAAGGAGTCCAAGATGGTCTGGGACGCCCTGCTGACCGAGCAGCCGGTGCCCGCCGAGGCCACCGCGAACTCCATGGGTGACAAGGGCACCGCCGGTCAGATCGTGCAGTGACTCGCAAAATGCCTGCTCAGGCGCCTTCCGCGGGGGAGCGGAATAGACGCCGGACCCCTCTCGTTGAAGCAGGCGTCCTCAGAATTTTGACAGGCAGCCCGGTCCTGGCAGACTGGTCTGTCGGCCCCGGTTCACGCAGTGCGCAATTCGGCCCCTGCGACCCGGCGCCCTCCCGAATCTAGGAGACACCTTGAAGCGCGATGTTCACCCCGAGTACGTCGAGACCCAGGTCAGCTGCACCTGTGGCGCGTCGTTCACCACCCGTAGCACCCTGACCGAGGGCACCATCCGTGCCGAGGTCTGCTCCGAGTGCCACCCGTTCTACACGGGCAAGCAGAAGATCCTCGACACCGGTGGCCGTGTCGCCCGCTTCGAGGCCCGCTTCGGCAAGGCTGCCGGCTCGAAGTAGCGAGCCCCCGGCGCCGGACTCCGGCTGCACCCTGTCCACACGGGGGCAGCCGGACCGGCGCCTTTGTCGTCCCGCAGCCCTTTTTCGTACTTTTCACACCAGGAGCCCCCGATGTTCGAGGCGGTCGAGGAACTGGTCGGCGAGCACGCCGATCTTGAGAAGAAGCTCGCCGACCCTTCGGTCCACTCGGATCAGGCCAACGCGCGCAAGCTCAACAAGCGCTACGCGGAGCTGACCCCGATCGTCGCGACCTTCCGTGCCTGGAAGCAGTCCGCCGAGGACATCGAGACGGCGAAGGAGTTCGCGGCCGACGACCCCGACTTCGTGGCCGAGGTGAAGGAGCTGACCGCGCAGCGCGAGGAGCTCACCGAGAAGCTCCGCCTGCTGCTGGTCCCGCGCGACCCCAGCGACGACAAGGACGTGCTCCTCGAGGTCAAGGCGGGCGCGGGCGGCGACGAGTCGGCCCTGTTCGCCGGCGACCTGCTGCGCATGTACCTGCGCTACGCCGAGCGCGTGGGCTGGAAGACCGAGATCATCGACGCCACCGAGTCCGAGCTCGGCGGCTACAAGGACGTCCAGGTCTCCGTCCGCACCAAGGGCGGCAACGGGGCCACCGAGCCCGGCCAGGGCGTCTGGGCCCGCCTGAAGTACGAGGGCGGCGTGCACCGCGTCCAGCGCGTTCCGGCCACCGAGTCCCAGGGCCGCATCCACACCTCCGCCGCCGGCGTGCTCGTCACCCCGGAGGCCGAGGAGGTCGAGGTCGAGATCAACCCGAACGACCTCCGCATCGACGTGTACCGCTCGTCGGGCCCCGGCGGCCAGTCCGTCAACACCACCGACTCGGCCGTGCGCATCACGCACGTGCCGACCGGCGTGGTCGCCTCCTGCCAGAACGAGAAGAGCCAGCTCCAGAACAAGGAGCAGGCGATGCGCATCCTGCGGTCGCGCCTGCTGGCCGCCGCCCAGGAAGCCGCCGAGCAGGAGGCCTCCGACGTGCGCCGCAGCCAGGTGCGCTCCGTGGACCGCTCCGAGAAGATCCGTACGTACAACTTCCCGGAAAACCGGATCTCGGACCACCGGACGGGCTTCAAGGCGTACAACTTGGACCAGGTGCTCGACGGCGACCTCGATCCGATGATCCAGGCCTGCGTCGACGCGGACTCGGCCGCCAAGCTGGCGTCCGCGCACTGATCCCCCGCTCGACCCGCTCCACCGTGCACGACCCCCGCACCACCCCCGTACGACAGCAGCCCGGAGGACCAGCGTGAACTTGCTGCTTGCCGAGGTGGCCCAGGCCACCCAGCGGCTGGCCGCCGCCGGCGTGCCCTCACCGCGCTTCGACGCGGAGGAGCTCGCGGCCTTCGTGCACGGCGTCAAGCGGGGGGAACTGCACCACGTCAAGGACGCGGACTTCGACGCCCGCTACTGGGAGGCCGTCGCCCGCCGCGAGGCGCGCGAGCCGCTCCAGCACATCACGGGCCGCGCCTTCTTCCGGTACCTGGAGCTCCAGGTCGGGCCCGGGGTCTTCGTGCCCCGGCCCGAGACGGAGTCCGTCGTGGACTGGGCCATACACGCCGTCCGGGCGATGGACGTCGTCGAGCCGCTGATCGTGGACCTGTGCACCGGCTCCGGCGCCATCGCGCTGGCCATGGCCCAGGAGGTGCCGCGCTCGCGCGTGCACGCGGTGGAGCTGTCCGAGGACGCCCTGCGGTGGACCCGCAAGAACGCCGAGGGATCGCGGGTCACCGTCCACCAGGGTGACGCGCTGAGCGCCCTGCCGGAGCTGGACGGCCAGGTCGACCTGGTGATCTCGAACCCGCCGTACATCCCGCTCACCGAGTGGGAGTACGTCGCCCCCGAGGCCCGGGACCACGACCCCGAGATGGCGCTGTTCTCCGGCGAGGACGGGCTCGACACCATCCGCGGCATCGAGCGCACCGCGCACCGGCTGCTGCGGCCCGGCGGCATCGTCGTCATCGAGCACGCCGACACCCAGGGCGGTCAGGTCCCGTGGATCTTTGCCGAGGAGCGCGGCTGGGCCGACGCCGCCGACCACCCCGACCTCAACAACCGCCCGCGCTTCGCCACCGCCCGCAAGGCCATGCCGTGACGGGCGCGACCCACCCCTCCACCCCCCTGCTGCACGAGGAGTCCCGCTGATGGCCCGGCGATACGACTGCAACGACGCGACGGACCGCAAGACGGGTCTGCGTGAAGCCGCATCCGCCGTGCGCCGCGGCGAGCTCGTCGTGCTGCCCACCGACACCCTGTACGGGATCGGCGCGGACGCCTTCAGCGCCGAGGCGGTCGGCGACCTGCTCGCCGCCAAGGGGCGCGGCCGCAACATGCCGACCCCCGTGCTCATCGGCTCCCCGAACACCCTGCACGGGCTCGTCACGGACTTCTCCGAGCAGGCCTGGGAGCTCGTCGACGCCTTCTGGCCGGGCGCGCTGACGCTCGTCGCCAAGCACCAGCCCTCGCTCGCCTGGGACCTGGGGGAGACCCGCGGGACCGTGGCCGTGCGGATGCCCCTGCACCCCGTCGCGATCGAGCTGCTGACCGAGGTCGGTCCGATGGCCGTGTCCTCGGCGAACCTGACCGGGCACCCGGCGCCCGAGGACTGCGACGCGGCGCGCGAGATGCTCGGCGACTCCGTGTCCGTCTACCTGGACGGCGGTCCGACTCCGGGGATCCAGCCCTCGTCGATCGTCGACGTCACGGGGAAGGTTCCCGTCCTGCTGCGCGAGGGGGCGCTGACCGCCGAGCAGCTGCGGGAGGTCGTACCCGACCTCGAGGTGGCCCCGTGAGCCCTGAGGGGCGTGGCATAGCAAGCGGGCACACCTCCGGCGCCGACCACGGCTGGGGGGACCCCCACCCGGCGGGCGCCGGCGGGGACACGTTCCGCATCCTCCACGTCAGCACCGGCAACGTGTGCCGCTCGCCGATCACCGAGCGGCTGACCCGGCATGCGCTGGCGCACCGGCTGGGCGGTATTCCGGCCGGCGACCTGATCGTGGAGAGCGCGGGGACCTGGGGCCACGAGGGCGCCCCGATGGAGGCGAACGCGGCGGCCGTGCTCGCGGATTTCGGTGCGGACGCGACCGGGTTCACGGGGCGGGAGCTCCTGGACGAGCACGTCATACGGGCGGACCTGGTGCTGACCGCCACGCGGGACCACCGGGCGCAGGTCATCTCGATGGGGCATTCGGCGGGGCTGCGGACGTTCACGCTGAAGGAGTTCACGCGGCTGGTGCGGGCCATAGATCCGGCCACGCTGCCGCCGCTCGACGACGGGGTCGCGGAGCGGGCCCGCGCGCTGGTGCGGGCCGCCGCCGCGCTGCGCGGGTGGCTGCTGGCGCCCTCGCCCGACGCGGACGAGGTGTACGACCCGTACGGGGCGCCCATCACCTTCTTCCGCTCGATCGGCGATGAGATCAACCAGGCGCTGGACCCGGTGGTCACGGCCCTGACGGGCGTGAACCCTCCGCGCTGACGCTTCTGGGCGGCCCCGCCCGCGGGTCTCTTCCGCTGAAACGGGCAGAGCGGGACAGGGCGCCCTAGAGTGGGGCTATTCGGGACAGCCCACTGGAGTCGCGCCATGAGCGTCATCACCCCGCCCTCGGACCTGCTGCGGCAGCAGGATCCGCAGATGGCCGACGTGCTCGCGGGGGAGGCGCAGCGGCAGGCCGTCACCCTGCAGCTGAGCGCCGCCGAGAACTTCACCTCGCCCGCCGTACTGGCGGCCCTCGGCTCGGCGCTCGCCAACAAGTACGCCGAGGGCTATCCGGGCCACCGCTACCACGGCGGCTGCGACTACGCCGACCTCGCCGAAGGGCTGGCCGTCGAGCGCGCCCGGGCGCTCTTCGGGGTCGAGCACGCCAACGTACAGCCGCATTCCGGCTCCTCCGCCGTGCTGGCCGCGTACGCCGCGCTGCTGCGGCCCGGGGACACCGTCCTCGCGATGGGGCTCCCGTACGGCGGCCACCTCACCCACGGCTCTCCCGCCAACTTCTCCGGCCGCTGGTTCGACTTCGTCGGGTACGGCGTCGACGCCGAGACCGGCCTGATCGACTACCAGCAGGTACAGGGCCTCGCCCGCATGCACCGGCCCAAGGCCATCGTCTGCGGCTCGATCTCCTACCCCCGCCACCCCGAGTACTCCGTGTTCCGTGAGATCGCCGACGAGGTCGGGGCGTACCTCATCGCGGACGCCGCCCATCCGATCGGGCTCGTCGCCGGCGGAGCCGCGCCCAGCCCCGTCCCGTACGCCGACGTCGTCTGCGCGACCACGCACAAGGTGCTGCGCGGCCCGCGCGGCGGGATGGTCCTGTGCGGATCGGAGTTCGCCGAGCGGATCGACCGGGCGGTGTTCCCCTTCACCCAGGGCGGCGCCCAGATGCACTCCATCGCCGCCAAGGCCGTGGCCTTCGGCGAGGCCGCGGCGCCGGCGTTCACCACGTACGCCCATCGGGTGGTGGCCAACGCGCGGGTGCTGGCCGAGGAGCTCGCGTCCCACGGGTTCGCGGTGACGACGGGCGGCACCGACACCCACCTGATCACCGCCGACCCGGCTCCGCTCGGCGTGGACGGTCCGACCGCGCGCGGCCGGCTCGCGGCCGCCGGGATCGTGCTCGACACCTGCGCCCTCCCGTACGGGGACCAGCGCGGGATCCGGCTCGGTACGGCGGCCGTCACCACCCAGGGCATGCGGGAGCCCGAGATGGCCCGGATCGCCGCGCTGTTCACCGCCGCGATGCGCGGGGAAGGCGCGAACACCCGGGTGGAAGTGTCCGAGCTGACGCGCGGATTTCCCCCGTATGGGGAGCAATAGGGACAAGAGGGGCGTACTGCAACCGGGATAGCGCCCCCTCGCGTCCTCGGTGAGGGGTACATCGCAGCTAATGTGTGGGGCTGAGATGGCCGGCGATACATCTGGGGCAGCCCGTGCGTGAATATCTGCTGACGCTTTGCGTCACGGTCGCGGTGACCTACCTGCTCACCGGGCCCGTGCGGAAGTTCGCGATCGCGGCCGGTGCGATGCCGGAGATCCGCGCCCGCGACGTGCACCGCGAACCCACTCCGCGGCTCGGCGGCATCGCCATGTTCGGCGGACTGTGCGCGGGGCTGCTGGTGGCGGACCACCTGCGCAACCTCAACGGCGTCTTCGAGCTGTCGAACGAGCCGCGGGCACTGCTCTCCGGAGCCGCCCTGATCTGGCTGATCGGCGTCCTCGACGACAAGTTCGAGATCGACGCCCTGATCAAGCTCGGCGCGCAGATGATCGCCGCCGGCGTCATGGTCATCCAGGGTCTGACCATCCTGTGGATCCCCGTCCCGGGCATCGGGACGGTCGCGCTGACCCAGTGGCAGGGCAACCTGCTCACGGTGGCCCTCGTCGTGATCACCATCAACGCGGTGAACTTCGTGGACGGGCTCGACGGCCTGGCGGCCGGCATGGTCTGCATCGCCGCCGCCGCGTTCTTCCTCTACTCGTACCGGATCTGGTTCGGGTACGGGATCGAGGCGGCCGCGCCCGCCACCCTGTTCGCGGCGATCCTGATGGGCATGTGCCTGGGCTTCCTGCCGCACAACATGCATCCGGCGCGGATCTTCATGGGCGATTCCGGATCGATGCTCATCGGTCTGGTGCTGGCCGCCGCCGCGATCTCGATCACCGGGCAGGTGGACCCGGACACCATGGCGCTGTTCGCCGGCGGTGAGCGCAACGCGGTGCACGCGATGCTCCCGGTCTTCATTCCGCTTCTGCTCCCGCTGACCATCATCGCGATCCCGATGGCGGACCTGGTCCTGGCCATCGTGCGGCGTACGTGGAAGGGACAGTCGCCCTTCGCGGCCGACCGCGGGCACCTGCACCACCGGCTGCTGGAACTCGGGCATTCGCACAGCCGCGCGGTGCTGATCATGTATTTCTGGTCGGGGCTGATCGCATTCGGCGCGGTGGCGTATTCGGTGCACTCCGCCTCGATGTGGATCGTGCTCGCCATCGTCGCCCTGAGCGCGCTGGGCCTCGTACTGCTGCTCCTGCCGCGCTTCACCCCGCGCGCCCCGCGCTGGGCCGAGGGTCTGGTCCCGCCGCGCTACCGGCACCGCGAGCGCGCCGCCGAGGCGGCGGCGCTGGATGCCTCCGGCCGGGAGCCGGAGCCCGCCGGGCCGATCCGGGTCGGCGTCTCGGGCGTCAACGGAGCGACCGCGGTAGGCCCCCGTTCGCGCTTCCCCGACCGGCGTAAGGCCGAGTCGGCACGCTGACGCCCGTAGTACATGTCGGACATGAACCGCCTTTAGCACACACAACGACGACTTGTCGCGCACACACGGGCGGGTTAGCTCTCATGTGTGACAGTCAGCACACCACGCAGGTAAAGCTCTCATCAAATAGTTTGTGATACCGTTCACTAAACCCGGCGACAGAGCCGAAGGACCGTAGTGCGACGGCCCATCGGCCCGAGGTTCGATCTCGGACCGGGCTTACGCTCGTCCCGTACGAGTTCCCGTACGAGTCCGTGCCCCCACCACCACGCGGAGCAAACCGCCATGCGGTCAGATGACGTCCGATCCCTCCTCCACGCCGCTGTACCCACGGCTGTCGCCGGCGCTCTCGCAGCCGTCATCAGCGCCGTGGTGGCAGGTGGCAAGGGGGCTCTCGGGGCCGTCATCGCCACGCTGCTGGTGATGCTGTTCATGGGCATCGGGTTCGTCGTTCTGCAACGCACCGCGAAATCGCTGCCGCACCTGTTCCAGGCCATGGGGCTGATGCTCTACACGGCCCAGATCCTGCTGCTCTTCGTCCTTCTCGCCGTGTTCAAGAACACGACGCTGTTCAACCCCAAGGCATTCGCGATCACGCTCGTCGCCACCACCCTCGTGTGGATCGGCGCTCAGACGCGTGCTCACATGAAGGCCAAGATCCTGTATGTCGAACCGGACTCGACGAAGGGCGACAAGCCCGAAAATTCGGGGCCGAAGTCGTGAGGGGTAGGGCCGGAATAAGCGCGCGTTCGAGATGCTGCTATCGTCCGGTTCCAACTGCGGCATTGCGGGCGCGGGCATCTGAGCTGACGCCTGTTCCATCGCGAGGCTCGATGCCTGATCGCCGCCCCCACACCCGTAACACCAGTCCAGTGCCGAACAGCGGCTGTGCGCCGCGCCGACACAACGAGGTTGCCGTACCTATGCGCCACGCTGAAGGAGCCCGCGGTGAGTGCTGACCTGACGCAGGTGCTCGCTTTCGAGACCGACTGTCACATCTTCGACGGATGTGGCTTCCCCGGCCCGGGCCTGCACTCGTTCCTCTTCGAGCCGCTGTGGGGCGAAGCCGGCACCACCAGTGCGTACTTCAACAAGCCGATGCTCCTGGCCCTGCTGGGCTCGGTGATCATCGTCGCCTTCTTCTGGGCCGCGTTCCGGAAGCCGAAGGTCGTACCGGGCAAGCTCCAGATGGTCGCCGAGGCCGGCTACGACTTCGTGCGCCGCGGCATCGTCTACGAGACGCTGGGCAAGAAGGAGGGCGAGAAGTACGTCCCCTTCATGGTGTCGCTGTTCTTCTTCGTCTGGGTCCTGAACGTCTGGTCGATCGTCCCCGTGGCCCAGTTCCCGGTGACCGCGATCATCGCGTACCCGGCGGCGCTCGCGCTGATCGTCTACTTCATCTGGATGTCGGTGACGTTCAAGCGTCACGGCTTCGTCGGCGGACTCAAGAACCTGACGGGCTACGACAAGTCGCTCGGCGCGGTCCTCCCGCTCGTCATGGTCATCGAGTTCTTCTCGAACGTCCTGGTGCGCCCCTTCACCCACGCGGTCCGACTGTTCGCGAACATGTTCGCCGGTCACACCCTGCTGCTGCTGTTCACCATCGCCAGCTGGTACCTGCTGAACGGGATCGGGATCGCCTACGCGGGCGTCTCTTTCATCATGGTCATCGTGATGACGGCCTTCGAGCTCTTCATCCAGGCTGTTCAGGCCTACGTCTTCGTGCTCCTGGCCTGCAGCTTCATCCAGGGCGCGCTCGCCGAGCACCACTGAGTCCGGCCCTCCCCCAAACCCCCTGTCGTCCGGTGGCCAACCCCCACCGGTCCGTGAAAGAGAAGGAAGAACTGGCATGTCCCAGATCCTCGCTGCCGCCGAAGGCGTCACCGGCTCCCTCAGCTCCGTTGGTTACGGTCTCGCGGCCATCGGCCCGGGTGTCGGCGTCGGCATCATCTTCGGTAACGGCACGCAGGCTCTCGCCCGTCAGCCCGAGGCTGCCGGTCTGATCCGCGCCAACCAGATCCTCGGCTTCGCCTTCTGTGAGGCGCTCGCCCTCATCGGTCTGGTCATGCCGTTCGTCTACTAAGACGAGCCACGACCACTAGTCCGATTAGACGAAAGGCACTGATGTGAACCTCCTGGTTCTCGCGGCCGAGACGGAAAACCCGCTCGTTCCGCCGATCCCCGAGCTCGTCATCGGTCTGATCGCCTTCGTCATCGTCTTCGGTTTCCTCGCGAAGAAGCTGCTCCCGAACATCAACAAGGTTCTGGACGAGCGTCGCGAGCAGATCGAGGGCGGTATCGAGAAGGCTGAGGCCGCTCAGACCGAGGCCCAGAGCGTGCTGGAGCAGTACAAGGCCCAGCTCGCCGAAGCCCGGCACGAGGCCGCGCGCCTGCGCCAGGAAGCGCTGGAGCAGGGCACTGCGCTCAAGGAAGAACTGCGCGCAGAGGGCCAGCGGCAGCGTGAGGAGATCATCGCTGCCGGCCACGCCCAGATCGAGGCCGACCGCAAGGCCGCCTCTCAGGCGCTGCGTCAGGACGTGGGCAAGCTCGCCACCGACCTGGCCGGCAAGCTCGTCGGCGAGTCCCTCGAGGACGCCGCCCGCCAGAGCCGCACGATCGACCGCTTCCTCAGCGAGCTTGAGGAGAAGGCCGAGGCGGCCCGATGAACGGAGCGAGCCGCGAGGCGCTGGCCTCCGCGCGCGAGCGTCTCGACGCGCTGATGGACAACACGTCCGTCGACGCGGCGAAGCTCGCCGGCGAGCTGGCAGCCGTCACCGCGCTGCTCGACCGTGAGGTCTCGCTGCGTCGGGTCATCACGGACCCGGCGCAGTCCGGCGAGGCCAAGGCCGAGCTGGTCGGCCGGCTGCTGTCCGGCCAGGTGGGCGGGGAAACCCTCGACCTGCTGTCCGGCATGGCGCGGTCGCGCTGGTCGCAGTCCCGCGACCTGGTGGACTCGCTGGAGGAGCTGGCGGCCACCGCCGACCTCACGGCGGCCCAGCAGGGTGGCGCGCTCGACAACGTCGAGGACGAGATCTTCCGCTTCGGCCGGATCGTCGCCTCGAGCACCGAGCTGCGTGCCGCGCTGACCGACCGCGGCGCCACCGCCTCCGCCAAGAGCGAGCTGCTGCGCAGCCTGCTCGGCGGCAAGGCGAACGCCGCCACCGAGCGTCTGGTCGCGCGTCTCGTCACGCACCCGCGTGGACGTAGCCTGGAAGCGGGACTGGAGTCCCTTTCCAAGCTCGCCGCCGAGCGCCGTGACCGCATGGTCGCCACCGTGACCACCGCGGTTCCGCTCAGCGACGTGCAGAAGCAGCGTCTCGGTGCGGTGCTGGCCAAGCTGTACGGCCGCCAGATGCACCTGAACCTCGACGTGGACCCCGCGGTCCTCGGCGGGATCACGGTGCGGGTCGGCGACGAGGTCATCGACGGCACCATCGCGGACCGCCTCGCAGAGGCGACCCGCCGCATGGCCGGCTGACCTCAGCCAGCAATAGAACAAAAGCATTCCTAGCGGCCCGGTTGGGCCGTGCAGAACTTGCAGAAGATTCCTGGGGGTCGCCCCCAGACCCCTAAGAAGCTTCAGGCCCAACAAGGAGAGCAGGGAACCCAGATGGCGGAGCTCACGATCCGGCCGGAGGAGATCCGGGACGCACTGGAGAACTTTGTCCAGTCGTACCAGCCGGACGCGGCCTCGCGCGAGGAGGTCGGAACGGTCAGCGTTGCCGGCGACGGCATCGCGAAGGTGGAGGGCCTGCCCTCCGCCATGGCGAACGAGCTGCTGAAGTTCGAGGACGGCACCCTCGGTCTCGCCCTCAACCTCGAGGAGCGCGAGATCGGTGCGGTCGTCCTCGGCGAGTTCAGCGGTATCGAGGAGGGCCAGCCGGTGCAGCGCACCGGTGAGGTGCTCTCCGTCGGCGTCGGCGAGGGCTACCTCGGCCGCGTCGTCGACCCGCTCGGCAACCCGATCGACGGTCTCGGCGAGATCGCGACCGAAGGCCGTCGCGCCCTGGAGCTTCAGGCTCCGGGCGTCATGGTCCGCAAGTCGGTGCACGAGCCGATGCAGACCGGCTACAAGGCCATCGACGCCATGGTGCCCGTCGGCCGTGGCCAGCGTCAGCTGATCATCGGTGACCGTCAGACCGGCAAGACCGCTCTGGCCGTCGACACGATCATCAACCAGCGCGACAACTGGCGCTCGGGCGACGTGAACAAGCAGGTTCGCTGCATCTACGTCGCCATCGGCCAGAAGGGCTCGACCATCGCGTCCGTTCGCGGCGCCCTGGAAGACGCCGGTGCGCTCGAGTACACGACGATCGTCGCCGCCCCGGCGTCCGACCCGGCCGGCTTCAAGTACCTGGCGCCGTACACCGGTTCCGCCATCGGCCAGCACTGGATGTACGCCGGCAAGCACGTCCTGATCATCTTCGACGACCTGTCGAAGCAGGCCGACGCCTACCGCGCCGTGTCGCTGCTGCTGCGCCGCCCGCCGGGCCGTGAGGCCTACCCGGGTGACGTCTTCTACCTGCACTCCCGTCTGCTGGAGCGCTGCGCGAAGCTCTCCGACGACATGGGTGCCGGTTCGATGACCGGTCTGCCGATCGTCGAGACCAAGGCGAACGACGTGTCGGCGTTCATCCCGACCAACGTCATCTCCATCACCGACGGCCAGTGCTTCCTGGAGTCCGACCTGTTCAACGCGGGCCAGCGCCCGGCGCTGAACGTCGGTATCTCGGTCTCCCGCGTCGGTGGCTCGGCCCAGCACAAGGCCATGAAGCAGGTTTCCGGCCGTCTGCGCCTGGACCTCGCCCAGTACCGCGAGCTGGAGGCGTTCGCCGCCTTCGGTTCCGACCTGGACGCCGCTTCGAAGGCCTCGCTGGAGCGCGGCAAGCGCCTGGTCGAGCTGCTGAAGCAGGGCCAGTACCAGCCGATGCCCGTCGAGGAGCAGGTCGTCTCCGTCTGGGCCGGCACCACCGGCAAGATGGACGACGTCCCCGTCAACGACATCCGTCGCTTCGAGTCGGAGCTGCTGGAGCACCTGCGCCGTGAGCGCAAGGACCTCCTGACCTCCATCGCGGACGGCGGCAAGATGTCGGACGACACCCTGTCCTCCATCGCGGACGCCATCGCCGGCTTCAAGCGCCAGTTCGAGACCTCGGACGGCAAGCTCCTGGGCGAGGACGCACCGGCCGTCAACGTCTCCAAGTGACGACGGAAGGGACCTGACTCATGGGAGCGCAGCTCCGGGTCTACAAGCGTCGCATCCGTGCCATCACGGCGACCAAGAAGATCACCAAGGCGATGGAGATGATCGCCGCCTCGCGCATCGTCAAGGCGCAGCGCAAGGTGGCGGCGTCGATGCCGTACGCGACCGAGCTCACCCGTGCGGTGACCGCGGTGGCGACCGGTTCGAACACCAAGCACGCCCTGACGACCGAGGTCGAGCAGCCGAGCCGTGCCGCGATCGTGCTCATCACGAGCGACCGCGGTCTGGCCGGCGGCTACTCCTCCAACGCCATCAAGCAGGCGGAGCGGCTCACCGAGCGGCTGCGCGGCGAGGGCAAGGAGGTCGACACCTACATCGTCGGCCGTAAGGGTCTGGCCTACTACGGCTTCCGCGAGCGCAAGGTCGCGGATTCGTGGACCGGCTTCACCGACAGCCCGGCCTACGCCGACGCCAAGCGCGTCGCGGGGCCGCTGATCGAAGCCATCCAGACGGAGACGGCCGAGGGTGGCGTCGACGAGCTGCACATCGTCTACACGGAATTCGTGTCGATGATGACGCAGAACCCGGTCGACGGCCGGATGCTGCCGCTCAGCCTCGACGAGGCTGTGGAGGAGAGCGGTACGAAGGGCGAGATCCTTCCGCTGTTCGACTTCGAGCCGTCGGCGGAGGACGTCCTCGACGCCCTTCTGCCGCGCTACGTCGAAAGCCGTATCTACAACGCACTGCTGCAGTCGGCCGCTTCCGAGCACGCCGCCCGCCGCCGCGCGATGAAGGCGGCGACCGATAACGCCGGAGACCTCATCAAGAGCCTCTCCCGGCTTGCCAACGCGGCCCGCCAGGCCGAAATCACCCAGGAAATCAGCGAGATCGTCGGTGGCGCCAGTGCCATGGCCGACGCGACCGCGGGGAGTGACAAGTAATGACGACCTCTGTTGAGACGGCCGCCGCCTCGGGCCGCGTCGCCCGGGTCATCGGCCCGGTCGTCGACGTGGAGTTCCCCGTCGACGCGATGCCCGAGATCTACAACGCGCTGAAGGTCCAGGTCGCCGACCCGGCCGAGGACGGCGCGCTGAAGACCCTGACCCTCGAGGTCGCGCAGCACCTGGGTGACGGCCTCGTCCGTACCATCTCGATGCAGCCGACCGACGGTCTGGTCCGCCAGGCCCCGGTGACCGACACGGGCGAGGGCATCACCGTCCCCGTCGGTGACTTCACCAAGGGCAAGGTGTTCAACACCCTCGGTGAGGTGCTGAACTACCCCGAGGAGAACGCCAACGTCACCGAGCGCTGGCCGATCCACCGCAAGGCCCCTCGCTTCGACGAGCTCGAGTCGAAGACCGAGATGTTCGAGACCGGCGTCAAGGTCATCGACCTTCTCACCCCGTACGTCAAGGGTGGAAAGATCGGTCTGTTCGGTGGTGCCGGTGTCGGCAAGACCGTTCTGATCCAGGAAATGATCTACCGCGTCGCCAACAACCACGACGGTGTGTCGGTCTTCGCGGGCGTCGGTGAGCGTACCCGTGAGGGCAACGACCTCATCGAGGAAATGGCCGACTCCGGCGTCATCGACAAGACGGCGCTCGTCTTCGGCCAGATGGACGAGCCCCCGGGCACCCGTCTGCGCGTCGCCCTGGCCGGTCTGACCATGGCGGAGTACTTCCGCGATGTGCAGAAGCAGGACGTGCTCTTCTTCATCGACAACATCTTCCGTTACACCCAGGCCGGTTCGGAGGTGTCGACCCTTCTGGGCCGCATGCCGTCCGCCGTGGGTTACCAGCCGAACCTGGCTGACGAGATGGGTCTGCTGCAGGAGCGCATCACCTCGACCCGCGGTCACTCGATCACCTCGATGCAGGCGATCTACGTCCCCGCGGACGACCTGACCGACCCGGCGCCGGCCACCACCTTCGCCCACCTCGACGCGACGACGGTTCTCTCCCGTCCGATCTCCGAGAAGGGCATCTACCCGGCCGTGGACCCGCTGGACTCGACGTCCCGCATCCTCGACCCGCGGTACATCGCGGCGGACCACTACGCCACGGCGATGCGCGTCAAGGGGATCCTGCAGAAGTACAAGGACCTCCAGGACATCATCGCGATCCTCGGTATCGACGAGCTGGGCGAGGAGGACAAGCTCGTCGTCCACCGTGCCCGTCGCGTCGAGCGCTTCCTGTCGCAGAACACCCACGTCGCCAAGCAGTTCACCGGCGTGGACGGTTCGGACGTTCCGCTCGACGAGTCGATCACCGCGTTCAACGCGATCTGCGATGGTGACTACGACCACTTCCCCGAGCAGGCGTTCTTCCTGTGCGGTGGCATCGAGGACCTGAAGGCCAACGCCAAGGAGCTGGGCGTCTCCTGATCCGGCGCGCTCCTCGCGGGGCGCTTCCGGTCGCAGCCGCCAGCCAACGCTGACCGTGTCTGCAGACGGAGAGGGGCGGGTGTGTCCCGTCCCTCTCCCCACGCCCATTAGAATTTGACCCAACACCCGGCTTACCCGCCGGGTGGTGACCCGAGGAGCCACCTTGGCTGCTGAGCTGCACGTCGAGCTGGTCGCGGCGGACCGTAATGTCTGGTCCGGCGAGGCCACCCTGGTCGTCGCCCGCACCACGTCCGGCGACATCGGCGTCATGCCCGGTCACCAGCCGCTTCTCGGTGTGCTGGAATCGGGCCCGGTGACCATCCGTACCAGCGAGGGCAACACTGTCGTCGCCGCGGTGCACGGCGGTTTCATCTCGTTCGCGGACAACAAGCTGTCCCTGCTGGCCGAGATCGCCGAGCTCGCTGACGAGATTGACGTCCAGCGGGCGGAGCGGGCACTGGAGCGCGCGAAGTCGGAGGCCGATGCGGCCGCCGAGCGTCGCGCCGATGTCCGGCTGCGCGCGGTCACGGGGCACTGAGCCCCGTACCGAACAGGTTTGAGACCTCAGCCGCGGTCCGGTCTGGAATTTTCCAGACCGGGTCGCGGCTGAGGCGATGCAGGTCGTTTTTCGTTTGAGGTATTCGATGAGCGAGGAGGTCGGTGAAGATGCTCCTCGCTCTGCTTGTGAGCGGCCTGGTCGTAGCCCTGGTGGTGATCGGGCTGTTTGTGTTCGGGCTGCGCCGGAGACTGATCCAGCGGTCCGGCGGCACGTTCGACTGCAGTCTGCGCTGGGGCGTGTCGGAGGAACCCGACATCTCCGGCAAGGGCTGGGTGTACGGGGTCGCCCGCTACAGCGGTGACCGCATCGAGTGGTTCCGCGTCTTCTCGTACTCCCCGCGGCCGCGCCGCCTGCTGGAGCGCTCCTCCATCGAGGTGGTCGCCCGCCGCGCGCCCGAGGGCGAGGAGGAGCTGGCGCTGCTGTCCGACGCCGTCGTGCTCGGCTGTCTCCACCGGGGGACCCGCCTGGAGCTGGCGATGAGCGAGGACGCGCTGACCGGCTTCCTGGCCTGGCTGGAGGCGGCGCCCCCCGGGCAGAGGGTGAACGTGGCCTGAGGGCCTGAGGGCCTGAGGGCCTGAGGGTCTGAGGGCCTGAGGTCGTGACGGAGCCGGGAGACGGGGGGCGGACCCCGTCTCCCGGCTCCGTCGTTCACCGGGGTCGGTGGTGCCTACTGGAGCCCGGCGTGGACCGCGTTGGCGAGTTCGCCGTTCGCCGTGTCCCCGCTGAACTCCCAGTAGAAGGCGCCCCTGAGACCCTGCTGCTTGGTCCAGCTCATCTTCCCGGCGATGGTGGCGGGGGTGTCGTAGCTCCACCAGTTGCTGCCGCACTTGGCATAGGCGGTGCCGGCGACGGTGCCGGTGGCCGGGCAGCTGTTCTTGAGCACCTTGTAGTCCTCGATGCCCTGCTCGTACGTGCCGGGGGCGGGCCCGGTGGCGGTGCCGCCGGGGGTGGCCTGCGTGACGCCGGTCCAGCCGCGGCCGTAGAAGCCGATGCCGAGGTTGAGCTTCGAGCCCGCGATGCCCTTGCCCTTGAGCTTGGTGATCGCCGCCTCGGAGTTGAAGCCGGCGATCGGGATGCCGGCGTACGAGGTGAGCGGGGAGTGCGGGGCGGTCGGGCCCTTGGCGTCCCACGCGCCGAAGAAGTCGTACGTCATGACGTTGTAGAAGTCGACGTACTGGGAGGCGCCCGCGTAGTCCGCGAGGTCGAGCTTGCCGCCGTTGGAGCCGTCGGCGGAGATCGCGGCGGTCACCAGGTTGCTGCTGCCGAACTTGGTGCGCAGCGCGGACAGGACGTTCTTCAGGGAGGCGGCCCCGCTGGTGTCGCAGGACAGGCCGCAGGCGTTCGGGTACTCCCAGTCGATGTCGATGCCGTCGAAGACGTCCGCCCAGCGCGGGTCCTCGACCAGGCCGTAGCAGGAGTCGGCGAACGCGGCCGGGTTGGCCGCGGCCTGGCCGAAGCCGCCGGACCAGGTCCAGCCGCCGAAGGACCACAGCACCTTGATGTTGGGGTACTTCGCCTTGAGCTTGCGCAGCTGGTTGAAGTTGCCGCGCAGCGGCTGGTCCCAGTTGTCGGCGACGCCGTCGACGCTCTGGTCGGCGGTGTAGGCCTTGTCGTAGTCGGCGTAGGCATCACCGATGGTGCACTTGCCGCCCTGCACGTTGCCGAACGCGTAGTTGATGTGGGTGATCTTCGCGGCGGAGCCGGAGGTGTCCAGGTTCTTCACGTGGTAGTTGCGCCCGTAGACGCCCCACTCGGTGAAGTAGCCGAGCTTGACCTTGCCGCCCGGGTCCGGGGGCGTGGTGCCGCCGCCGGTCGTGGTGACCGGGACGGAGCCGGAGGCGGGGCCGGTCTGATCGGCGGTGTCGCGGGCGATGACGCTGTAGGTGTACGTCGTGCCCTTGGTCAGGCCGGAGTCGGAGTAGCTCGTACCGGTGACGGTCGCGATCTTGGTGCCGCCGCGGTAGACGTCGTAGTTCTTGACGCCCTTGTCATCGGTGGCGGCGGCCCAGCCGATGGTCAGCGAGGTGTCGGTGACCCCGCTCGCGGTGGGGGTGCCGGGGGCCGAGGGCGGGCTGTCGGTCGGGGTCGAGCCGCCGTCGCAGGAGCCGCCGTTGACCTTGCAGCCGCTCGGGGCGCCGGAGCCGGCGCCGTTGAAGCCGAAGCTGATCGTGGCACCGGGGGCGAGGGAGCCGTTCCAGCCGACGTTCTTGCCGGTCCAGTGGGTCCCGGAGCTGGTGACGGTGGCGTCCCAGGCGGAGGTGACCGTCGTGCCGGAGGGGTAGTCCCACTCCACGGTCCAGCTGGTGAGGGCGGTGGTGCCGGTGTTCTTCACCGTCCACTTGCCCTCGAAGCCGGTGCCCCAGTCGGAGACCTTCGTGTAGGTGGCCGTCGCGGAGGCGGCGGCCTCGGCGGGGCCGGCCAGGGCCACGAGTCCGGCGATGGGCAGGGTGAAGGCGGCCACGCTCGCGGCGAGCCTTCGCAGCAGTCGCATGCGGGGTGGGGGTGCCGAGCTTGCTGTGCTCAAGGGTGCTCCTCCGTAGGTCCGTCCCGGTCGTGGGGCCGACCGGGACTGGGGATGGGACCTGCGCCGCCCGTGAGCACGCTTGTCATGGCACGCTCACCACAGTTGCCGCGAGCGTAGAAAGGTCTGGACCAACCGTCAAGAGGTCCAGACCTTCGCTCCGGTGCGCCTCTAGAGACCCAACTCCTGGGCGAGGACGGCCGCCTGGACCCGGCTGCGCAGCTCCAGCTTCCCCAGCAGCCTGCTGACGTGCGTCTTCACCGTCGCCTCCGCCATCTCCAGCCGCAGCGCGATCTCCGCGTTCGACAGCCCCTCTCCGAGACGGCCGAGCACCTCCCGCTCCCGCCGCGTCAGCGAGGCCACCGCCGCGGCCGTCTCCGGAGCCACCGGGACCTTCGCGGGCCGCGGGGCCGCGAACTCGGCGATCAGCCGCCGGGTCACCGCCGGGGCGATCAGGCCCTCCCCGCGCGCCACCGTCCGTACGGCCTCGATCAGCTCCGCCGCGTCCGCGTTCTTCAGCAGGAAGCCCGCCGCCCCCGCGCGCAGGGCTCCGAACACGTACTCGTCCAGGTCGAAGGTGGTCAGGACGAGTACGTCCGCCAGCCCCTCCGCGACCACCTGGCGGGTCGCCGACACCCCGTCCAGCCTCGGCATCTGCACGTCCATGAGGACGAGGTCCGGCCCCAGCTCCCGCGCCAGGCGCACCGCCTCCTCCCCGTCCGCCGCCTCGCCCACGACCTCGACGTCTCCCGCGCTGCGCAGGATCAGCACCAGTCCCGCCCGTACCGCGCTCTGGTCCTCTGCCACCACCACCCGGATGCTCATCCGGCCACCACCCTCTCCTCCGCGGGCAGATCCGCCCGCACCAGCCAAACCGCTCCCGTACGGCCCGCCGAGAACTCCCCGCCCAGCAGATCCGTCCGCTCCCGCATGCCGACCAGCCCGGCCCCCGAGCCGGGCGCGCGGGGACCCGGCCGGTCGCCGTACGGGGACTCCACCCGTACGGTCAGCAGCCCGTCCGCACGCGTCACGCGGACCCGGACCGTGCCCGGCGCGGCGTGCTTGAGGGTGTTCGTCAGCGACTCCTGGACGATCCGGTACGCCGCCAGCTCCACGGGGGCCGGCAGCGGCTCCCCGGGCGGCCGGTCGTCCAGGAGTACGAAGTCCAGCCCGCTCGCGGCGCCGTTGACACGCGCCTGCGCCAGCAGGGCGTCGAGCCCGTCGAGGCAGGGCGTGGCGACCGCCTCCTGCTCGGCGCCCGCGTCCCGCAGCAGCCCGATCAGCCGCCGCATCTCGGCGAGCCCCTGCACGCTGTTCTCCCGGATCACCCCGAGGGCCTCCCGGCTCGTCGCGGGGGAGCCGATGGACAGTGCGGCCGTGGAGTGGATGGCGATGGCGGAGAGGTGGTTGGCCACCATGTCGTGCAGCTCTCGGGCCATCCGGGCGCGCTCGGCGACGACGGCCTGACTGCGGTCCATTTCGGCCAGCAACGCGGTCTGCTCGGCGCGCAATCGGGCGGCCTCGGCGGCCTCGCGGTGGTTGCGCAGGGTGGCGCCGGTCAGGGCCGGGCCGAAGCTGACGATGCCGGTGATCACGCCGATCATCAGGGCCTGCGGCGTGCGCAGCCAGGCCACCGAGGCGATGGTGACGGCGATGGTGACCAGGCCGGTGGTGACCGGGAGCCGCCGGGCCATGGCGGGTTTGCCGTAGACGACGGCCGCGTACATCAGGTCGGTGAAGATCAGGACGGTGCCCAGGTTCCCCACGGTGAACTGGTCGGCGATCACCCCCACGGTGCCGACGGCCAGCGTGGTGTTGGGTGCCGTACGGCGCAGCAGCTCCATCGGGCCGAGCACGAAGAGCGGGACCAGGGCCGCCCAGGCCGGGAAGAAGTGCCGGTTGTTCGTGCTGTAGATGCCGAGCGACCACAGCAGGAGGCCCGCGAGCACGCTCAGCACCGCGAGGAGGACGTCGTCGCGGTGCGGGCGGAAGGCCTGGGTCGGGATCACGGTCCCATCCAACAGGGTGGGGCGGCGCGGGGCGTCACCGCCGGGGCGGAGGCCGGGCGGCGCGGCAGTACACCGAAGGATGCAGTCACGGTTCGTCACCGGCGACGACGAAGCGGCGCCGATCGGGCGGGAGGCTGGATCTCGTGGTCGGCGAAGCGGCCACGGAAGGGAGAATCCGGTGCTCGTCGCACTGATCGTCGCCTGCGAGGTCGGCTTCTGGGTGCTGCTGGCCGGCGGACTGGCGCTGCGCTACCTCGCGAAGACGCCGAGGCTGGGGGCGGCGGTCCTGCTGTGCGAGCCGCTGCTGGAGCTGGTCCTGCTGGTGGTCACCGCGGTGGACCTGAAGAACGGGGGCGAACCGAGCTGGACGCACGGCCTGGCCGCGCTCTACATCGGCTACACCGTCGGCTACGGCCACTACACGGTGAAGTGGCTCGACCGGCACGCGGCGCACCGCCTCGCCGGGGGGCCGAAGCCGCCCGGTGCGAAGTACGGAAGGGCCAGGGCGGTCCACGAGTGGAAGCTGTGGACGCGCACGCTGGCCGGTGCGGCCGTCGCGCTCGGGTTGCTGCAGGGCGCGATCTGGTACGTGGGCGACGCGGCCGACACCGGCTCCCTGCAGAGCTGGCAGTACGCCGCCCTGCGGGTGCTCGGCATCCAGGCCGTGATCGCCGCCACGTACACGCTCTGGCCGCGCAAGCCCCCGGCGGCGGAGCGGCGGGACCTCGCGGACACTCCCTAGCGCTCGCCGCCGGGCACCCAGAGGACGTCGCCGATCTCCTTGTTGGCCGTACGGGCCAGGATGAAGAGGAGGTCGGAGAGGCGGTTGAGGTAGGTCGCGGTCAGCGGGTTCATCGCCTCGCCGTGCACCTCCAGCGCCGCCCAGGTGGAGCGCTCGGCGCGGCGGACCACGGTGCAGGCCTGGTGCAGCAGGGCCGCGCCGGGGGTGCCGCCGGGGAGGATGAAGCTGCGCAGCTTCTCCAGCTGCTCGTTGAAGGTGTCGCAGTCGGCTTCGAGCTTGTCGACGTAGAACTGCTCGACGCGCAGCGGCGGGTACTCGGGGTTCTCGACGACCGGAGTGCAGAGGTCGGCGCCGACATCGAACAGGTCGTTCTGCACCCGAACCAGGACCTTCACGACATCCTCCGGCAGCGCGCCGAGGGCGATCGCCGTGCCGATGGCCGCGTTGGCCTCGTTGGCGTCGGCGTAGGCGGAGATCCGCAGATCGGTCTTGGCCGTCCGGCTCATGTCGCCGAGAGCGGTCGTGCCCTTGTCACCGGTGCGGGTGTAGATGCGCGTGAGGTTCACCATGCGGCCAGCGTAGTAACCCGCCCGCGGAAATGGCAGGCGGGACCGCCCGCAGCCCGGCGTGATCGCCCCCAGCGGTGCGCCCTCCCTGTGCGCCGTCCCGCGGCGGTTGGGCGAGAACCCCGCCGTCGGCGCGCGGACCCGCGAGGGCATCCGCCACCTCGCCCCTCGCGGCCGGATGACCCTGGATCCGGGCCACGTGGACGCCGCGGAGCGGGAGACGGGCCGGCTGGAGGCCATCGCGCAGCGGTACCGCTGCGGCGCCGGTGCGTGAACTGCCCGAGTTCGGCGGGCGGCTGGGCCGGATCGGTGTGATGTCCGTCAGTTGAGACGTGACGCGTGTTACTTCGCGGTCACACGAACCCCCGCTGGCGCTAGTCTCCGCCGGAGAGGCTTACGAGACTGGGCCGTATGGAAGAACGTGGGGTGTGCAGTGGCTGGGAAGCTCGCCGTCATCGGTGCCGGACTGATGGGTTCCGGAATCGCTCAGGTCTCCGCTCAGGCGGGGTGGGACGTCGTACTGCGTGATGTCACCGACGCCGCGCTGACCCGCGGCACCGACGGCATCAAGGCCTCGTACGACAAGTTCGTCTCCAAGGGCAGGATGACGGCCGGGGACGCCGAGGCCGCGCTCGCCCGCATCAAGACCACCACCGACCTCGACGTGGTCGCCGACGCCGACATCGTCGTCGAGGCCGTCTTCGAGAAGCTCGAGGTCAAGCACGAGATCTTCCGTGCGCTCGACAAGCTCGTACGCGACGACGCGATCCTCGCGTCCAACACCTCCGCCATCCCGATCACCAAGATCGCGGCCGTGACGGAGCGTCCGGAGCGCGTCGTCGGCGCGCACTTCTTCTCGCCCGTCCCGATGATGCAGCTCTGCGAGCTCGTCCGCGGCTACAAGACGAGCGACGAGACCCTCGCCGCCACCCGTGCGTTCGCCGAGTCCGTCGGCAAGACCTGCATCGTCGTCAACCGCGACGTCGCCGGGTTCGTGACGACCCGTCTGATCTCCGCGCTGGTCGTCGAAGCGGCGAAGCTGTACGAATCGGGCGTGGCGTCCGCCGAGGACATCGACATCGCCTGCAAGCTGGGATTCGGCCACGCCATGGGGCCGCTCGCCACCGCCGACCTCACCGGCGTCGACATCCTGCTGCACGCCACCAGCAACATCTACACCGAGTCCCAGGACGAGAAGTTCGCGCCGCCGGAGCTCATGCGCCGCATGGTCGACGCCGGCGACATCGGCCGCAAGAGCGGCCAGGGCTTCTACAAGCACTGAAGCAAAACTGAGCGCACGTTCGAATATCCGCACCCGCACGGGTGAATTAGGTATCGGTTCGCTCACGGTCGGCAACCTCTCTGCCCGAACGGCAGTCAGATGCAGTGAGAGTTGCCGACCGCGGACCAGTCGGATCCCTACGTACCCGTACCCAGGACTGCCGGGAGCACATATGCACATCAGGGGCGACCACGCCGAACTCGCTGTCGGGGGCCGCCTCGACGTGCGCAGCGCGGCGGACGCCCGTACGGCCCTCCACACCGCCCTCGACGACGGCCACGGCGACCTCGTGCTGGACCTCGCCGGGCTCGACTCCTGGGACGCGACCGGGCTCGGCGTGATCATGGGAGCCCACCGGCGGGCCGGCCGGACCGGCCGCCGCCTCGTCCTGCGCGGGGTGCCGCCGCAGATGCAGCGCCTCCTCGTCGCCACCCGGCTGCACCGCATCCTCGCGATCGAGGGCGGGCTGGAAGCGGAATCCCTCCCGAGGGTCTGACGCGGGCACCGTTTACCCTTCCTGCGGAAACGTAACGGTCCGGTGGTGATGGCACCCCTGCGGTTCCGTGCGGGACCGGGCACCGTCTAGGGTTCGGGCGGAAACCGGACCCGTAGCGACAGCGGAATGTGCGAAGGCCGGACGGTACGACACGACGGCTACGGCGCAGGGCGCGATCGGGGGACTAGGTCATGGACCGCACGCAGGGGCAGCCCGAACCGGTGGAGCGGCCCGCGAAGGCGCCCGTGCCCGCAGTGACGGCGCCCGCGCCTCCTGCGACGGCCTCCGCGGCACCCGCACCGGTCGCCGCCGGGCCCGCCGTCGCGCGCGTCGTCACCCTCACCGCCGGGGACTTCACGCTCACCGTGAACCCCGTCGACGGCAGCGAGATCGAACCGCGCCGCCCCGGCACCGGAGGCAGCGCCCCCGCCAAGCGCGACGCCGCCGGCCGCGCCGCCCGGGACACCGCCGCGCGGCCGCCCGTCCTGCCCGGCGCCGCCACCCCGGCCACGCTCCTCCTGGCCCGCGAGGAGGAGCGTGAGCGCCTCGTACGGCTGCTGGGCCGCGGCCGCTCCGTACGGCTGACCGGACCCGCCGGCTCCGGCCGCAGCTCCCTGCTCGACGCGGTCGCCGCCGACTGCACGCGCCTGGCGCCCGACGGCGTCATACGGCTCAGCGGGTACGGGCACCAGCAGCCCGGTGAGCTGCTGCACGCCCTGTACGCCGCCGTGTACGAGGCCTCGCGCGAGCGGCCCGAGCGGACCCAACTCCTCGCCCGCGTACGGGACATCGGGGCCATCGTGCTCCTCGACGACCTGGAGATGGGCGGCGCCGCCCTCGACGAGCTGCTGCGCGCCACCCCCGAGTGCGCCTACCTGCTGGCCGCCACCCCCGACACCCGCGCGCCCTCCGACGACTCGCACCTGGAGGAGATGTTCCTCGGCGGGCTCGGCGGGGCCGACTGCGTGCAACTGCTCGAAGCGGGCATAGGCCGGGCGCTGACCGAGGAGGAGACCGCCTGGGCGGGCGACCTGCGGTTTGCGTCCGAAGGACTGCCGCTGCGCTTCGTCCAGGCGGCGGCGCTGCTGCGCCAGCGCGACGAGCGAAACCTTTCCTCGGCCGGCGACGAGGACGAGGAGCCCGGGGTCTTCGAGGAGCGGCCGCGCGACGCCGCGGTCATACCCCTGCCGACGCTGGCCGAGGGCGCGGCCCCCGCCGAGCTGCTGGCCTCCCGGGTCAGCGAGTCGGCGCGGGCGGCCCTGCGGATCGCGTGCGCGCTGGGCGGGGAGCTCCCGCACCACGCCCACCTGCCGGCGCTCGTGGGGGACACCCACGCCGACGCGGCGGTCGCGGAACTGCTGGGCTGCGGACTGATCACCCCGGTCGGCACCCGCTACCGCCTGGCCGCCGGGGTCGCGCGGCAGCTGGAGGAGGCCGGGTACGGGGACACCGCGGCGGAGGAGGCCCGTACGGCCGCCCGCCACTACGCCTGGTGGACCGGGCACGCCTCGGTGACCCCGGAGCGGGTCGCGGCGGAGGCCGACGCGGTGCTGGCGGCGCTGGCCGGCGCGGACGTGGTGGCCGCCGTACTGCTGGCCCGGACCGCGGCCCCGGCGTTCGCGGCCTCGCGGCACTGGGAGGCGTGGGAGCGGGTGCTGCGCTCGGGGGCCGAGGCGGCGCGGAAGGCCGGAGAGGTCGCGGAGCAGGCGTACTTCCACCACGAGCTCGGCGTACTCGCGCTGTGCGAGGGGCGGCTGGACCGGGCACGGGCCGAACTGGAGGCCTCCATCGGCCTGAAGGGCGCGCTCGCCGACAAGCGGGGCACGGTGGCGGGCCGGCGGGCGCTCGCGCTGGTCGCCGACCGCGAGAAGGCGGGCGTGGAGGTCTCGCCGCCGCTGCGGCTGGAACCGCCGGCGGTGGCGCCGGCGTCCGCGCCGGCCGCGGGGACCACGCCGGCCGCGGAGGCCGTGACGACGGTGCTGCCGGTGGCCGGGAGCTCGGCGGCGCCGGTGGCGCCCGCGGCGCCCGTGGTGCCGGTGATCGGGCGCTCCGAGGCCCCGACGACCCTCACGGAGGTCTTCGAGGAGGCCTTCCCCCTCAACCCGAAGCCGGCGCCGCCGGTGGTGCCCGCGGCGGCCGGGCCGACGCGGGCGCCGCGCAGGCAGCCGCTGCGCAAGCCGGTGCTGCTGGCGGCGGGGGCGCTGACGGTGGTGGCACTGGGCGCGGTCATGGCCCTGGCGATGTCGGGCTCGGACGACCCCGGGACCCCGGCGGGCGGGGACGGTCCGGCGGCGTCCTCGACGCCCACGCCCGGGGCATCGGCGCCGGGTGTGCCGGGAACGAGCGGGAACGATCCTGCGCAGGACCCGGGAACCCCGGCCCCCGACGCCACCGACCCCGGCTCCCCGGAGTCGGCCCAGACCCCGGACCCGAACCAGCCGCCGCGGCCGCCGTCGCGCAAGCCGGTCACGCCGTCGCCGTCGCAGAAGCCCTCTCCGGACGGGCCGAAGCCGCCCAGCCCGGACCCGTCGCCGACACCGCCGGCTCCCACGCCCACGCCCACGCAGCCGGATCCGACGCCCACCGCGACGGCCACACCGGCCAGCCCGACGGCGACGTCGTAACGGCGCCGCGCCGGGTCAGGCCCGGCGCGCCGCCGCGAGGTCAGAACAGGCGGAGCTTGTCGTCCTCGATGCCGCGGAGGGCGTTGTAGTCCAGTACCACGCAGTCCATGCCGCGGTCCGTGGCCAGAACGCGGGCCTGCGGCTTGATCTCCTGCGCCGCGAAGACGCCGCGCACCGGCGCCAGGTGCGGGTCCCGGTTCAGGAGTTCCAGGTAGCGGGTCAGCTGCTCGACGCCGTCGATCTCGCCGCGCCGCTTGATCTCCACGGCCACCGTCGCGCCGGAGGCGTCCCGGCACAGGATGTCCACCGGACCGATCGCCGTCATGTACTCGCGCCGGATCAGCGTGTAGCCGTCGCCCAGCGTTTCGATGCGGTCCGCCAGGAGCTCCTGGAGGTGCGCCTCCACGCCGTCCTTGATCAGACCCGGGTCGATGCCCAGCTCATGGGAGGAGTCGTGGAGGACTTCCTCCATGGTGATGATGAGCTTCTCGCCCGCCTTGTTGACGACGGTCCAGACGCCGGCCTCGTCCCCGCTCCCCTCCTTGAGGGTGCAGGGGGGCGACATCCAGTTGAGCGGTTTGTACGCCCGGTCGTCCGCGTGGATCGAGACACTGCCGTCGGCCTTCACGAGGATCAGACGGGGTGCCGAGGGCAGATGGGCGGTGAGCCGGCCCGCGTAGTCGACGGAGCAGCGGGCGATGACGAGACGCATGGTCGGCAACGCTACTCGACGAGAAGCCCTCCACGCGATTCGCCCCCGAAAGCCCCGTTCGCCGATGGCGCGTTGTATGCGCATTCTCCTGGTGCGCCACCCATGGGGCGCCTACCGTGGTGAGCGGGAGGTGGCGGAGCGTGCACTCTGCGTCGCGACCTCCTTCCCTGCCCGTAAGACTCCGGCAACCCAACGGCCGGGGTCGCGAGAGGAGAACCCATGTCGCTCGACGTCTCACCGGCCCTACTCGAACAGGCCGAGCGAGGCGAGGTCGACGAAGCCGCTTTCGTCGACTGCGTCCGGACCTCCCTGCCCTTCGCGTGGGAGATGATCAGCTCGCTGGTGGCCCAGCTGAAGGTGGACGGCGGAGAGTTCGCCGACAACCAGACGCCGCCGCCCGACGAGCAGGCGCGTGGACAGCTGCTGCGTGCTCTCGCGAGTGACGCGATACGTGGTGCGCTGCAGCGGCACTTCGGGGTGCGCCTGGCGTTCCAGAACTGCCACCGGGTGGCCGTGTTCCCGCTGGATCCCTCGTCGGACGACCGGCTCGCCAAGTTCACTTCGATCCGTGGCCAGCTGCTCAACCAGTCGCCCGAGCTCCGGGACTGCTGACCGACCGCACTTCGCTGCCGCTCCGTGTCGGGGGAGGTGCCATTGATACCGGGGCGGCAGCCTCAACCGAGACGGGGCAGGACCTCGGCGCCGAGGCGCCGTACGTTCTCCTCCGTCGCGGCGAGATCCCCGGAGCCCTCCGCCAGCAGCGCGAACCGCGTGATGCCCGTCCGCTCCGAGGTCGCGGCCAGCCGGTTCGCCGCCAGCCGCGGGGTACCCACGGGGTGCAGGTCGCACAGCAGCTCGGTGTAGGCGACGGGGTCCCGCATCGCGCGCTCCCGGCCGTCCACCGTCACGTGCGCGTCCAGCCCCTGCTTCAGCCAGCCCGGCATCGCCTTCAGCAGGGCCTCGCGGGCGTCCGCGGTACGGTCCGCCAGCTGGCACACGCCCGCCGACACGTGCGGGGCGTGCGGGTCGCGGCCCGCCGCCGCGGCCGTGCGCCGGTACAGCGCGACCATCTCCGCCTTGTCCTCGTCCCCGCAGTGCATGCCCAGCAGCATCGGCAGCCCCCGCTCGGCGGCCAGGCGCACCGACGCCGGGGAGGTGCACGCGACGATCACTTCCGGCCCTGATCCGTCCCCGTCCAGCGCCTCCGACGGGTGCGGTACGACGGCCACTTCGCGGAACCCGTACCGCTCGCCGCCGGCCGCCACCCGCGGCTCGGACAGCCAGCGCCGCAGCAGGTCGAGGCTCTCCGGGAACTCCTTCTCGTAGGCGTCCAGGCCGCCGCCGAACACCTCCAGGTCCACCCATGGCCCGCCCCGGCCCACCCCCAGGGTGAAGCGGCCGCCCGAGGTCAGGTGCAGCAGCGCCGCCTGCTCCCCGAGGGCCACCGGGTGCGTGTTCGGCAGCACGCTCACCGCCGTGCCCACCCGCAGCCGCCGGGTCCGGCCCAGCAGCAGGGCCGCCAGGGTCACCGCCGACGGGCAGACCCCGTACGGGACGAAGTGGTGCTCGGCGAGCCACACCGAGTCCAGCCCGGCCTCCTCGGCCACCTCCGCGGTCCGCACCGCCCGGTGCAGCGCCTCCCCCTGCCCCTGGCCCGGGAACTGGGCCGCCAGTACAAACGCTCCTACACGCATCGCCTTTACCTTCCTCGTGGCTGACGCGGCCTCCCCCAGGTGGACCGGCTCATCTGTTGGCAACAACGTCTGACACGTGCCAAAGGCACGGCCTGACACGAAAGTTATTGGGATAGTCAGGCCAACCGACTGCGAGCGCGTCGCGGTCGGCCGACCCCTGTCAGCCACCCTGCGGGTACCCGGCCTCGCTGCGCGTAGTCTGGGAGAAAGTCACTTCCGTCCGCCCATACGTGAGGTATACGTGTCACCGCGCCACAACCGCCCCAGGGGCGGCGAGACTCCGGACGAACGCCCCAGCACCGGTCTCGACCGGTACGGGCTTGAGCGCACGGAGGAGTACCAGGGCGAGGAGTGGAAGGTCCGGCACGTCGCGGGCGCGAGCGCGGCGGGCAAGCGCTACCGCTGCCCGGGCTGCGACCAGGAGATCCCCTCGGGCACCCCGCACCTGGTGGCCTGGCCGGAGTACGGCGGCGTGGACGACCGCCGGCACTGGCACAAGGCCTGCTGGAACGCGAAGGACCGCCGCACCTCAAGGGTGCAGCGGTCCAGGAACGCTCCCAAGTACTAGCGGGTACCGGCGCTCAGACGTCGCGGCGGCCGACCACCGCGTACGAGCCCGCCACCGCGGCCCCCGTCACCACCAGGATCAGCAGCAGCTGGAGGGCGTTTCCGGGCGCGTTCCCGGTGTCGGCGTTCGGCAGGCCGAACAGCCCCATCACGGCGACCGGGGCGTTGTACCGCAGGATGACGCTGCCGAGCGGGGCCAGGGTCTCCCACATGCTGAGCATGCCCCCGACCACCGGCGGCAGCGTGACCAGTCCGAGCATCACGGCGATCGCTCCGGCGGAGTGCCGCAGCATGGCCCCGACCGCGAGGGCGAGGACGCCGAGCAGGGTGACGTAGACGCAGCCGGCCAGCGCCCGGGCCCATTCGCCACCGCCGTGCGCCCCGGCGCCCGCGCCGCCCCGCAGGATCGCGGAAGCGAGGCCCACGACCGCCACCGACCCGGCGACGGCGGCGAAGGCGACGCCGGCGAAGACGAGGTACTTCGCGGTCAGCACCCGCGCCCGGTCGGGGGCGGCGGTGAACGTCGTACGGATCATGCCCGTGCCGTACTCGGAGCTGATCGTCAGGACGCCGAGCACCATCACGGAGATCTGTCCCACCAGGAGCCCGAACAGCGCGGGCGCCGTGAGCGGCACCTCCTGGAAGTCGGTCGCGCGCGTCTCGGCGACGGCCAGCACGCCGATACCGACGACGAGCAGCACCAGCGAGCCGAGCGTCCACACGGTCGAGCGCACCGAGATCATCTTCGTCCACTCGGAGGCCACGGCGTGCCCCAGGTGGGGCCGGGGGGTCTCCAGCGGCGAGCTGTAGCTCTTCGGCCGGTCCGCGGTGCCCGCGGTGTTCGTGGGGCCGGTCATCGGGTTTCCTCGCGGGTGTCCTCGGTGGTGGTCCGGTCGGTGCCGGCGAGCTCGCCGGGGTTGCTGGGCATCAGGAAGGGCTGCCCGCCCGCTCCGGGCGGCGGGGGAGCGAAGAAGGCGCCCCGCGGCACCTCGGGCGCCTGGAGCCCGTCCTCCCAGGCGGGGACGGTCAGGGGCTCGGGCTCCCACAGCTCGGCGCGCGGGTCCTCGGTGGAGGTGTACTCCACGTCGGCCTGGGTCATCCGCATGTACGCCTCCTCCAGCGAGGCCCGGTGCGGGGACAGCTCCCACAGCCGTACGCCGGCCTCGTGGGCGAGGTCGGAGATCCGGGGGAGGTCCAGGCCGGTCACGCGCAGTGTTCCCTCGGGCTCCTGGAGGACCCGGCCGCCGGCTTTGGTCAGGGCTTCACCCAGTGCATCCCGGCCAGCGTGATCATTGTCGGCCGCGCGCACCCGCGCGAATCCGGCCGAGTTGTGCGCGATGAATTCCTGGGTGCCCATGTCGGCCAGCAGCCGCCCGCGGCCGATCACGATGAGGTGGTCGGCGGTCAGCGCCATCTCGCTCATCAGATGTGAGGAGACGAACACGGTGCGGCCCTCGGCGGCGAGCCGGCGCATGAGCGTGCGGACCCAGAGGATGCCCTCGGGGTCGAGCCCGTTGACCGGCTCGTCGAAGAGCAGCACCTGGGGATCGCCGAGGAGGGCGGCGGCGATGCCGAGCCGCTGGCCCATGCCGAGCGAGAAGCCCTTCGTACGCTGCCGGGAGACGTCCTGGAGGCCGACGACGGCCAGCACCTCGTCCACGCGCTTCTCCGGGATGCCGGAGAGCTGGGCGAGGGAGAGCAGGTGCCTGCGGGCGCGGCGGCCGCCGTGCACGGCCTTGGCGTCGAGGAGGGCCCCGACGTGCCGCTGGGCGTTCGGCAGCTGCCGGAAGGGCAGGCCGTTGATCGTCACGCTGCCCGAGGTGGGCCGGTCCAGGCCGAGGATCATGCGCATGGTGGTGGACTTCCCGGAGCCGTTCGGCCCCAGGAAACCCGTCACGTGACCCGGCCTGACCTGGAAGGACAGCTGGTCGACGGCGGTCTTGGCGCCGTAGCGCTTGGTCAGGCCGACAGCCTCGATCATTGCTCTGCCTCTGCTCTGCCCCTTGCCAGGACCGGACGGCTTTCGTCCGCGTAAGGGTTAAGAGGATATCGAGTCGCCTACGGTTCCACCCCGGACCGGATCCCTGAGCTGTCCCTGACTCCGACCCGGGGATGACCCGTAGTACGTGAGGCGTCCGCCGCGGGACGGACGCCTCACGTGCGCGGGGATCAGGCGTCGCGCTTCTTCAGCACCAGGTAGCCGCCGAGCACGGAGGCCAGCACCCACAGCGCCATGATCCCGAAGCCGCCCCACGGCCCGTAGGGGGCCTCGCCGCTGTCCATCGCCCCCGGGACCACCTGCATGATCTTGGAGCCGGCCTGGTCCGGGAAGTACTGGGCGACCTTCCGCGTGGCGCTGACCGCCCCGAGGATCGTCGAGACCAGGAAGAAGAACGGCATCAGGATGCCGAGCGACAGCATCGAGCTGCGCAGGATCGTCGCCACGCCCATCGAGAACAGGGCGATCATGGCCATGTAGAGGCCGGCGCCGACCACGGCCCGAAGGACGTTCGGCTCGTCGATGCCGATGCTGCGGTCGCCCAGGATGGCCTGCCCCAGGAAGAAGGACAGGAAGCTGGTGACCAGGCCCACGACCAGCGCGAGGCCGGTGGCCACGATCAGCTTGCCGGCCAGGAAGCTCGCCCGGCGCGGTACGGCGGCCAGCGAGGTGCGGATCATGCCCGAGCTGTACTCGGTGCCCACCACCAGCACACCGAAGACGATCATGGCGAGCTGACCGAGGGTCATGCCCGCGAAGCTGGCCAGGGTCGGGTCGAAGGTGACCTGCTGCTCCTTCGGCATGTCGTTGAAGGTGGCGTTGAAGACGGCGCACAGGCCGGCGCTCACGCCGACCGTGACCACCAGCGCGGCGACCAGGGTCCAGGTGGTGGAGGCGACCGTACGGATCTTGGTCCACTCGGACCGGAGAACGGCGGGGAAGGAGGACATGGTCACTGCCCGCCCTTGCGCGTCGCCTCGTACCCGGTGCCCCACGCGGGGGCGTCGGCCGGCCGGGCGGCGTTGTCCGCGGGGCCGGGCCCCGGAGGCAGCCCCGGTTCTCCCGGTGCGTGGGCGTGGTACTCGACGGAGTCCGCCGTCATGCGCATGAACGCTTCCTCCAGTGACGCCCGTTGCGGGCTGAGTTCGTGCAGCACGATCTGGTGCTGCGCGGCCAGCTCGCCGAGCCGCTCCACGGCGACGCCGTCGATCTCCAGCACGCCGGTGGCCGGGACGCTGATCGCGTCGATCCCGGCTTCGTGCAGGACGTCCTTGAGCCGCTCCTGCTGCGGGGAGCGCAGCCGGACGTAGCTGCGCGAGTTCTTGTGAATGAAATCAGCCATAGACATGTCGGCCAAAAGCTTTCCCTGGCCGATGACGATCAAATGGTCCGCGGTCAGCGCCATTTCGCTCATCAGGTGGGACGAGACGAAGATCGTCCGCCCCTCGGCCGCCAACCCCTTCATGAGATTTCGGATCCAGAGAATTCCCTCCGGGTCCAGACCATTGACGGGCTCGTCGAACATGAGGATCTCCGGATCACCCAGCAGGGCGGAGGCGATTCCCAGCCGCTGGCCCATGCCCAGCGAAAATCCTTTCGACTTCTTCTTCGCCACGGCTGTCAGCCCGACGAGATCCAGCACCTCCGCGACCCGGCGCTCCGGGATGCGGTTCGACTGGGCAAGGCAGAGAAGGTTGTTGTAAGCGCTGCGGCCACCGTTCATGGCCTTCGCGTCCAGCAGCGCACCGATGTGCTTCAGCGGCTCCGGCAGGTCCCGGTAGTGCTTCCCGTCGATCCGGACCGTACCGCTGGTCGGGTTGTCGAGGTCGAGCATCATGCGCATGGTCGTGGACTTCCCGGCCCCGTTGGGGCCGAGGAAGCCGGTCACCACCCCCGGTCTGACCTGGAAGCTGAGGTGGTCCACGGCGGTCTTCGCGCCGAATCGTTTCGTAAGGCCCTCAAGCTCGATCATGCCGCTCACGCTAGAACGCCCGAGGGCCCCACGCCACCTCAAACAGGTGACACAGGGCCCTCGGGCAGGACGTTCGTCCACGGGCCGGTAGACGGAGGCGGTCCGACCGGTCGACCGCCGGTGAACTGCCGCGCCCGCTACCGCGCGTACTAGCGGCTCTGCTGCGCCGGAACGCCGCGGGTGACCGGCTCGTCGTCGACGATCGGGTTGGCCGCCGCGACGGCCGCGCCGGTCAGCGTCGCCAGCATCTCGCGGACGTTGGTGAGCTGGGCGTTGATCGAGTCGCGGCGGTTGGTGAGCGCCGCCAGCTCGCGCTCGGACTCGCTGCGGATGCGGTCGGCCTTCGCATTGGCGTCGGCGACGATGTCCTCGGCCTGGCGCTGCGCGGTCTCCACCGTCTGGCGGGCGCGGCGCTCGGCGTCGGTACGGAGCTTCTCGGCTTCCAGGCGCAGCTGCTCGGCGCGGTGCTCGATCTCCGCGAGGCGCTTCTCGGCCTTGGCCTGACGCGAGGCCAGGTCGCGCTCGGACTGCTCGCGGCGCTTGGCGAGGTTCGTCTCGAAGTCCGCGGCGGCCTGGGCGGCCTTGGCGCGGGTCTCCTCGAACAGGGCGTCGGCCTCCTCGCGCTTGGAGGCGGCGTCCTTCTGGGCCTCGGCGCGCAGGGTGGAGGCGTCGCCCTTGGCCTTCTCGACGATGCGGACGCCCTCGTCCTCCGCCTTCGACTTGCGGTCGGCGGCGAACGACTCGGCGTCGTTGCGCACCTGCTGGGCAGCCGACTCGGCGAGCTCGCGGTGCTGCTCGGCCGCGCGACGGGCCTCCTCGCGCAGGTCCTTCGCCTCCTCCTCGGCCAGGCGCAGGATCTTCTCGACCCGGGCGCCGAGGCCGGCGTACGACGGCTCGGCGTCGCTCACCTGGGCCTGGGCGTTCTGCGTCTCGAGGTGCAGCTCCTCGATCCGCTTTTCCAGAGAGTTGATACGTCCAAGGGCGCTGTCGCGGTCGGAGACCAGCTTGGTAATGCGGTCGTCCACCTGACCGCGGTCGTAACCACGCCGCACGAGCTCGAAGCCGAAGGGGGAGGAAGTGTCGCTCATGGGGTTCCTGTCGAATGAGACCGATGAGGTGCTACGTGAGGTGTTAGGGGAATCCTAGGCGCCCGAGCGGCGTGTCATCGAGTCAATCCACGTTTGATCTGGACAATGACACCCCTTTTGAGTGGCAAGACGACAGAATGCTTGTCACTCGTTCGGCTGAACCTTCATCAGGAACACACATCTTGAGCGATTGCTAGCCCTCCGACGCCTTGCCACCCGAACGAGTGGAACCGGCAGTGGCTCCGGCCTTCACGCCCCCCGCGCCCTGACCGCCGACCGCCGGCTTTCCGCCGCCCGAAGGCGCCTCGAATGATTCCAACGCCTCAAGAACGTCCTGGACACGGGAGATCTCCGCCTGAATGTCCTCGCGCCTGCGCACCAGGACCTCCAGCTCACGGCGGCCCTCGTCGACCAGCCGCTCGGCCTCCGCCTTCGCCTCCGAGAGGGCCTTGTCGGCCTCCCGGGTCACCTCGGCCTTCTTCTGCTCGGCCTCCTTGAGCAGCGCCTCCGCCTTGCGGACCGCCGCGATGCGGACCTTGCTCGCCTCGCTGCTCGCGTCCGACACCAGCGCCTTGGCCTTCGCCTCGGCCTCGACGCTCTGCTCGGTCGCCGCCCGCACCAGCTTGTCCACGCGCTCGCCGGCCGACTTCATCTGCTCGGCGGACTCCCGGCGGGCCCGCTCGTGCAGCTCCTCGACCTCGGCCTCGACGCGGGAGCGCAGCTCCTCCGCCCGCTCCCTTATGGCGGCCGCGTCCGTGCGCGCACCGACCAGCAGCTCGTCCGCGTCCGTACGGGCCTTCTCCACCAGGGAGTTGCCCTCGACGGTCGCCTCCGAGGAGATCCGCGCGGCCTCCTTGCGGGCCGCGGCGACCATCGCGTCGGCCTGCTCCTCGGCCGCCGTCGTGGCCGCCAGGGCCTGCGCCTGCGCGTCGCCGGTGAGCTTGTCCGCCTCGGCCGCCGCCTCGGTGATGAGCCGGTCCACCTGCTCCGCGGCCTCGCTGCGCCGCTTGTTGGCGGCTTCGCGGGCCTCGTCCAGCAGCCGCTCGGACTCCGTGCGGGCCTCCGTACGGATGCGCTCCGCGGCCGTCGCCGCCTCGGCCTTGACGCGCTCGGCTTCCGAGCGGGTACGGGTCGCGTGCTCCTGCGCCGAGGCCAGGGCCTCCGAGGCCTCCGCACGCAGCCGTTCGGCCTCGGACTGCGCCTCGCCGACCGTGCGCTCGTTGTCCTTGCGGGTCTGCTCGGTGAGCTGGTCCGCCTCGGACGCCGCCTCCGTGATGAGCCGGTCCGCCTGTTCGGCGGCCTCGCTGCGCAGCCGGTTCGCCTCCGCGCGCGCCTCGTCGAGCGTCTGCTCCGACTCCCGCTCGGCGCTCGCCAGCGTCTCGTTCGCCGCGACCGTGACCCGGTCGGCCTCCGCGGTGGCCTCGCCGATGATCCGGCCGCCCTCCGCACGGGCGTCGTCCAGGGTCCGCGCCGCCTCGGCGCGCAGCCGCTCGGCCTCGGCCGCGGCCTCGCCGACCGTGGCCTCGTTGGCCGCACGCGTCTCGTCGACCAGCCGGTCGCCCTCGTTGCGGGCGTCGACCAGGACCCGCGCCGCGTCCCGCTCGGCCGCGGCCAGCATGTCGGACGCCTGGCGGGTGAGCCGCTCGGCCTTCGCCTTCGCCTCGCCGACCGCGCTCTCGTTCGCGGCGCGCGTCTCCTCGGTGAGCTTGTCCGCCTCGGAGGCGGCCTCGGTGATGAGCCGGTCCGCCTGCTGGGCCGCCTCCGTACGCAGCCGGTTGGCCTCGGAACGGGCCTCGTCCAGGGTGCCCGCCGCCTCGGCGCGGGTGGCGTCGGCCGCCAGCGCCGCCTCGGTGGTGAGCCGCTCGGCCTCCGCCGCGGCCTCGCCGACCGTCACCGCGTTCGCGGCCTCGGCCTCGTCGGTCAGCCGCTTCGCCTCCGCCGTCGCCTCCGCGACGATCCGGCCGCCCTCGGCGCGCGAGGACTCCAGGGCCTCCGCCGCCTCGCCGCGGATCCGGTTCGCGTCTTCCCGGGCGTCGGCCCGGGTGCGGGCCGCGTCGCGCTCGGCCGCGGCCAGCGCGTCCGTCGCCTCCGTACGGACGCGCTGCGCGTACTCGGCGGTGTCGCCGCGCAGCTGCTCCGCCTCGGCGATCGCGTCGCCGACCGTACGCTCGGCCAGCGCCTTCGCCGCGTCCGTCTCGGCCCGCGCCTCGGTGCGGATCCGGTTGGCGTCCCCGGTGGCCCGCTCGCGCTCGTCGTAGGCGTCCGCGCGGACCCGAGCGGCCTCTTCCTCGGCCTCCGTCTTCGTACGCTCCGCCGCGTGCTCGGCGGCGCTGCGCAGCCCTGCGATCTCCTCCTCGGCCTGCTCGTGCAGACCGGCGACGGCGTCCCGCACCTGCTGGGCGGTGGCCTCCGCCGCCGACACCAGCTCCGCGGCGCGCCGCTCCGCCTCCTCGGTCAGGCGGGCCGCCTCGGCCTGCGCCTCCTCCGAGCGCTTGCGGGCCGAGGCCAGCAGTTCCTCGCTCTGCTCGCGGGCCTGGGCCCGCTCGCTGTCCGCGTCCGTACGGGCCGACGCCAGGGTCTCCTCGGCCTCCCGGCGGCGCCGGGCGGCCTCCTCCTGCGCGGCGGCCAGCGCCTCGGCGGCCTCCGCGGCGACCCGCTCGGCGGCGGCCTTCGCCTCCGCGCGCAGCCGGTCCGCGGTCTCCTGGGCCTCCGAGCGCACCCGCTCCGCCTCGGACTCCGCCTCGCTGCGCAGCCGTACGGCGACCTGCTCGGCCTCCGCGCGGGTGCGCCCGGCGTCGTCCGCCGCGTCCGTGCGCAGCTGGTCGGCTTCCGCCTCCGACTGCGCCTGGAGGGTGCGGATCCGCTCCGCCGACTCGGCGCGCAGCCGGTCAACCTCCTCCGCGGTCTCCCGGCGGATGTTCTCCGCCGCCCCGCGGGCGTCGCGCAGCGTCTGCTCGGCCGTGCCCAGCCGGCTCTCGGCCTCGGCGTGCAGGCGGACGAGCTCCTCGTCGGCCTCCGCCCGCTTGGCCGCGAGGGCCTGCTCGGTCTCCTCGCGCCGCGCACGGACCGCCGCGTCGGCCTCGGCCCGGACGGACTCCGCCTGCTCCTCGGCTTCGGCGCGCAGCCGCTCCGCCTCGGCGCGGGTCCGCTCCAGCGTCTCCTCGGCCTGCTTGCGCAAGGTGGTGGCGCGTTCGACGGCCTCGGCGCGGACCCGTTCGCTCTCGGCGCTCGCGCCGCCGCGCAGCTCGTCCGCGTCCGACTTGGCCTTGCCGAGGAGCTCCTCGGCGGTGCGGGCCGCCTCCTCGATCTGCTGGACGGCCTCGCGGCGCGCCTCGCCGCGGATGCGCTCGCCCTCGGCGACGGCCTCCGCGCGCAGCTGCTCGGCCTCGCCGCGCAGCCGCCGGGCCTCCTCCTGGAGCTCGACCGTCCGGGCCCGGTACTCCTCGGTGTCGTCCTTCGCCGCGCCCTTGAGCTCGTCGGCCGTGGCCGCCGCCTGGGCGCGCAGCCGCTCCGACTCGGACTCGGCCTCGCGGCGGATCCGCTCGGCCTCCTCGGAGGCGGCGCGGGTGGTGGCCCGCGCGTCCTCCGAGGCCTTGTTCAGTACGTCCTCCGCGGTGCGGGCCGCCTTCGCCAGCTGTGCGGCCGTGTCCTCGGCCGCCGCCGCGCGGGCCTGCTCCGCGGCCTCCGCGCGCAGCCGCTCCACGCCGGCGCGGGCGTCGGCGAGGGTCTGCTCGGCCTCGGCCTTGAGGACCTCGGCCTCCTTGGTGGCCTCGCCGACCAGCCGGGCCACCTGTTCCTTGGCGGTGCGGGTGCGCTGCTCGTTCACCGACTCCGCCGAGGCGAGCTGCCGGGCGGCGCTCTCCTTGGCGTCCGCGAGCAGCTTCTCGGCCTCGGAGCGCGCGGCGCGCAGGGCGTTGTCGGCCTCCTGGACCCGCTGCTCGGCCACCCGGCCGAGGTCGAGGGTCTGCTGCCGGGTCTGCTCGGCCTCGGCGCTGCTGCTCGTGCGCAGCCGCTCGGCGTGCTCGGTGGCCTCCTGGGCCTGCGCGGAGGCGGCGGTCAGCAGCCGCTCGGCCTCCTTGCGGGCGCGCAGCAGGGTCGCCTCGGTCTCCGCACGGGCGGCCTCGGCGTCGGCGGTCAGCCGGCGGCGGGTCTCCTCGGCGATGCGGGCGGCCTCGGCACGGGCCGCGTTCAGGGACTGCTCGGCCTCGGCGCGCGACTCGTCCATGAGCCGGCGGGCCTGGGACTCCGTACGGGCGCGCAGCTGCTCGGCCCAGGCCACGTTCTCGTTGACGTGCGCCTCGACGGTCTGGCGGCGCTCGTTGAGCTCCTGGTCCAGGCGCTGGCGGCGGTTGACGGCCTCGGCGTGCAGCTCGGCCTGCAGGCGCGCCTGGTGCTCGGCGTGCTCCTGGAGGATGCGCTGCGTCTGCGCCCGGGCGTCGCGCAGTTCGCGCTCGGCGTCCGAGCGCATCTGGTCGGCCTGGATCTGGGCGTTGCGGAGCAGCTGCTCCGCCTGGTAGCCCATGTCCGCACTGTCGTAGGCGGGGCGGGACGCCAGATTGCGGCGCACCTCGTGGAGCTTGGCGCGCAGCACCTCGACTTGGTAGCCGAGGTCTTCGGCGTGCTGGACGGCCTTCCCGCGCTCCTTCTTCAGCCGCTCCATCTCGGCTTCGAAGCGCGAGAGATGGTCGGCTTCAGCCTGATGGCTCTCCTGGCTTTCGTAGCCCCGCACAGCGCGGTCCCATCCGTCCCCTGGTCGCAAGCTCACTCCCAATTGAGCATCGCTCGCCCGCTGAACGACGCCCCCGGGGAATGGTGTCAGATACCGGGGCAGGGGTCACAGGCCCCGACCCCGTCTCCGCACCGAACCCCGGCCGAGCCATGGCCACTCTACCGGCCGGGGAATCGGGCCATCAGTGGTCCGTCAGTGGTCGGGGTTCGAGGTGACCAGTTCGGTGAGGACTCCGTGGCAGTCCTTGGGGTGCAGGAAGGTGATCGAGGAGCCCATGGAGCCCGTGCGGGGCTGGTCGTAGAGGACCCTGACGCCCTTGCCGCGGATGGCCTCCGAGTCGCCCTGGACGTCCTCGGTGCCGAAGGCGATGTGGTGCACACCCTCGCCGTTCTTGGCCAGCCATTTGCCCACGGCGGAGTCCTCGCGGGTGGGTTCGAGGAGCTGGAGGTAGGAGGCGCCGCCGTCGGAGGTCTCGTTGATCTTGAGCATGGCCTCGCGCACTCCCTGCTCCTCGTTGACCTCGGTGTGGAACACCTCGAAGCCGTACGTGGCACGGTAGAACTCGACAGTCTTGTCCAGGTCGAAGCAGGCGATCCCGATGTGGTCGATTCTTGTCAGCATGGGACCAGTGCACCGCTGCGGAGGCCGGTCACGCAACGTGCCAGCGATCACACCGACTGGCCGGTGACGGCGCGGGTACTGCTCAGTACATTCATGTAAACCCTCGTTCACCCTCATCTTCAAGGGGCTGTGCTCCATGTCCGGAACGAACAACACCACGTCAGTGATCGTCGCCGGGGCCCGCACCCCCATGGGGCGGCTGCTCGGCTCGCTGAAGTCCTTCTCGGGCGCCGACCTCGGCGGGTTCGCCATCAAGTCCGCGCTGGAGCGGGCGGGCATCGCCGGCGACCAGGTGCAATACGTGATCATGGGCCAGGTGCTGCAGGCCGGTGCGGGCCAGATCCCGGCCCGCCAGGCGGCGGTCAAGGGCGGCATCCCCATGAACGTCCCGGCGCTCACGATCAACAAGGTGTGCCTCTCGGGCCTCGACGCGATCGCGCTGGCCGACCAGCTCATCCGCGCGGGCGAGTTCGACATCGTGGTCGCGGGCGGCCAGGAGTCCATGACCAACGCCCCGCACCTGCTGCCGAAGTCTCGAGAGGGCTTCAAGTACGGCGCGATCGAGATGCTGGACGCGATGGCCTACGACGGCCTCACCGACGCCTTCGAGAACATCGCGATGGGCGAGTCCACGGAGAAGCACAACGCCCGCCTGGGCATCGAGCGCGCCCCGCAGGACGAGTTCGCCGCCACCTCGCACCAGCGTGCCGCCGCCGCGCAGAAGAACGGCGTCTTCGACGCCGAGATCACCCCGGTCGAGATCCCGCAGCGCAAGGGCGACCCGGTCCTCTTCTCCCAGGACGAGGGCATCCGCCCGGAGACCACGGTCGAGTCCCTCGGCAAGCTCCGCCCCGCGTTCGCGAAGGACGGCACGATCACGGCCGGCACCTCCTCGCAGATCTCCGACGGCGCCGCCGCGGTGGTCGTGATGAGCAAGGCGAAGGCCGAGGAGCTGGGTCTGGAGTGGATCGCCGAGATCGGCGCCCACGGCAATGTGGCCGGTCCCGACAACTCGCTGCAGTCGCAGCCGTCGAACGCGATCCTGCACGCCCTGAAGAAGGAGGGCCTCCAGGTCTCCGACCTGGACCTCATCGAGATCAACGAGGCCTTCGCGGCGGTCGCCGTGCAGTCAATGAAGGACCTCGGCGTCACGCCGGAAAGGGTGAACGTCAACGGTGGCGCCATTGCCCTGGGCCACCCGATCGGCATGTCCGGCGCCCGCGTGGTGCTGCACCTCGCGCTGGAGCTCAAGCGCCGGGGCGGCGGGATCGGCGCGGCCGCGCTGTGCGGCGGCGGCGGCCAGGGCGACGCCCTGATCGTCCGCGTTCCGTAAGGCGGCAGTCCGCAGAAGCAGTCCTTAATCCCTACCCGAACCGAGGAGCGCAGCACGTATGACGGTGGACGTCCCCCAGCTGGTGGCCCAGGCGCGTGAGGGCAGGCCGAGAGCGGTGGCCCGGCTGATCTCGCTGGTCGAGGGGGCGTCCCCGCAGCTGCGCGAGGTGATGGCGGCCCTGGCCCCGCTGACGGGCGGGGCGTACGTGGTGGGCCTGACCGGCTCCCCGGGCGTCGGCAAGTCCACGTCCACCTCGGCGCTGGTCTCCGCGTACCGCAAGGCCGGCAAGCGGGTCGGCGTCCTCGCCGTCGACCCGTCCTCGCCGTTCTCCGGCGGTGCACTGCTCGGAGACCGGGTCCGGATGTCGGACCACGCTTCCGACCCCGGGGTCTACATCCGCTCCATGGCCACCCGTGGCCACCTGGGCGGTCTCGCCTGGGCGGCCCCGCAGGCGATCCGGGTGCTGGACGCGGCGGGCTGCGAGGTGATCCTGGTCGAGACGGTCGGGGTCGGGCAGTCGGAGGTGGAGATCGCCTCGCAGGCCGACACCTCGGTGGTGCTCCTGGCCCCCGGGATGGGCGACGGGATCCAGGCCGCCAAGGCGGGCATCCTGGAGATCGGCGACGTCTACGTGGTGAACAAGGCGGACCGGGACGGCGCCGACGCCACCGCCCGGGAGCTGAACCACATGCTGGGCCTCGGGGAGTCCCGGGGCGCGGGCGACTGGCGGCCGCCGATCGTCAAGACGGTCGCGGCGCGCGGCCAGGGCATCGACGAGCTGGTCGAGGCCCTGGAGAAGCACCGGGCGTGGATGGACGAGCGCGGGGTGCTGGCCGAGCGCCGTACGGCCCGGGCGGCGCGCGAGGTGGAGACCATCGCGGTGACGACCCTGCGGGCCCGGATGGCCGACGTGCGCGGGGACGCGCACCTCGACGCCCTCGCGGCCCGGGTCGCGGCCGGCGAGCTGGACCCGTACGCGGCCGCGGACACGCTCCTGGCGACGCTGACGGAGTCCTGAGCGGCCGCAGGCGTACGCACGCGAGAGCCGCGCCCCGGTCTTCGGGGGCGCGGCTCTCGTACGTCTGCGGGACGGACCGGTCAGGCGTTGGGACGCTTGCCGTGGTTCGCCTTCTTCTTCTTGCGTGCTCGCTTCTTGTTGCCGCGCTTGGCCATGACGCCACTCCCTCGAAGATCGGGGTAATCCGGGCGTTCGCCAGTCTAGGGGCGCCCGATCCGGTCCGCACGGGAACCCGTGGACCGGCGCGTTTCAGTTGCCGTCGTCGTCGGAGTCCGATCCGGACACCGTCGCCTTGCCCGACGTGGCGTCGACGTGGACGTTGGTGGTCCTGTTCCCGGACTGGATCTCCACGTTCCAGTAGCGGGAGCCGTTGTCGTCATCGTCGTCCCATTCCACGGACCGGACCTGGCCGGAATGGGCGGCCACGGCCGCCTTCATCGCCTGCTGGGCGGTGACCTTCGCGGAGACCAGCGCCTTGTTCCCGCCGTCGTCGCCGTCCGTGTCGTCGGCGTTCTCGGTGAACACCTTGCCGCTGCGGGTGTCGACCGTCAGTTCCGCGTGCTTGCCGTTCTTGCCGATGACGTCGACGTGCCAGACGGCGCCGTCCCTGTCGAGGGACTCCACGACACCGGGGTACTTCTTCAGCGCCGCGGCGACCGCGCCCGCGGCGTCCACGTCGGCGCGGACCGGGGCGGCCGCGGGGGCGGTTCCCGCCGAGTCGGCGGTGTGCGCGGCGGCGGCCACCGCCGGGCCCCCGGCGATCAGGGCGACGGCCGCGGCCGTCGCGACGCGGGCCTTGTGCTTGCGGTGCATGGCTGACCTCCTCTGGCCGGCCATGCGCTTACGGTTGCTCGGCGGGCGGCCGGCGAGCGAGCGTTACCCCTCATTCTCGGGGCGGCCGCCGCGGACGGCACCCCGGACGGGCGCCGTCGGCGGCGGTACCGGGCCGGTGTCAGGCCATGCCGCGCTCGTCCCGCAGGTGCGCCGCGACCGGCTCCAGCGAGGCGCGCAGCGCCGCCAGGGCCTCCGGTGGCAGCAGGTCGATGAAGTGCCGGCGGACGGACGCCACGTGGTGCGGGGCGACCTTCCGCATGAGCTCCATGCCCGCGTCGGTCAGGACGGCGTACAGGCCCCGGCGGTCGGACTCGCAGTTCACCCGGACGACCAGGCCCGCCGTCTCCATGCGGGTGATCTGGTGGGACAGCCGGCTCTTGGACTGGAGCGTCGACGTCGCGAGATCGCTCATCCGCATCCGGTGACCCTGCGACTCCGAGAGGTTCACCAGGATCTCGTAGTCGTTGTTGGTGAGTCCGAAGGGCTGGAGATCCTTTTCCAGCTGGTGCATCAGCAGCCTGCTGACGTCCAGGTGGGTGCGCCAGGTGCACTGCTCGGCCTCGGTCAGCCAGCGTGTGGCCGTCTCGGTCTCCATGGTCTCCATGAATGAACTCTACCTAAGAAGTTGAATTACGTACAAAAAGGGAAGTGGAATCTGTCAGAGTCCCAGGCGCCGCTGGAGGTCGCCCAGCTGTCCCGGCATGCGCGGCACGCCCAGCTGCCCCAGCGGACCCTGCTGCCCGTGGCCGCCGCCGTACCCGGCGCCGGGCACGCCCGCCGACTCCGCGCCGGCGCCGACGGCCCCGATCGCCTGCTCCGCCATCAGCGTCTCCGAAGACTGCAGCAGCACCGTCCCGGCCCCGACGAACTCGAACTGGTGTTCCTCGCCGGAGCTGCCGCCGATGCCCGTCAGTGACCGCAGCCCGCCGAGGACCCCCGACATGTAGCCGTGGTCGTAGTGGTGGCAGGGCGACGGGCAGTCCGCCCAGCCCACCAGCGCCTGCGGGTCCACGCGCAGCGGCGGCTCCATGAACACCACCGGTCCGTTGGACGCCGCCACGAACTTCCCCGTTCCGATCAGGGTCAGGAACCCCGGCACGATCGACTGCTTCAGGGCGAGCGTGGGCTGGTAGGCCAGCAGGTTGCCCGACCGGATCGTCAGGTTTCCATTGTCCAGGTCGTACGAGTTCACGTCGAACGCCCGGTCGGCCAGCAGCATCTTCCCCGAGCCCTCGGCCACCACCCAGTCGGCGGCGTGCATCGGCGAGTGGAAGCTGGTGCGCAGCAGCCGGTCGAAGCGGCCGTTGCCGACGCCGTTGAACTCCATGCGCCCGTAGTAGGCGATCATCTTGCCCTTCTGCAGGAACCACTGGCTCCCCTTGAGCTCCACGCAGAAGGTGTAGGCGTTCACGTTGTCGTCGGAAGGCAGGGTGTGCGGGTCGAAGACCGTCGGGCCGCCGGGCCCGCCGATGACAGGACCAAAGTTCACAGCTTCTCCTCCGAGGCCTGCACGTACACCGCTCCCTGTCCCGACAGCTCCAGCTGGAAGGCCTCGCCCGAGCCGCGCCCCACCATGTCCCGCCAGCCGAGCGCGGTGGAGAGCTTGTTCCTGACGTCCCCGTGGTGGGCCACGTACGCCTGCGGGTCGACGTGGACCGGCCGGTTCGGGGTGATGGGCAGCTCGATGACCCCGCCGTGGGCCATGACGGCGACCGAGCCGTGCCCCTTGAGGGTGGTGGTGAACAGGCCCTGGCCGGTCACCTGGCCGCGGACCATGCCCATGACACCGCCCTGCGAGCCCATGAACATCGTGCCCTGCTGGAGCGTGCCGTCGAAGGCGAGCAGCCGGTCGGCCTCGACGTACAGGGTCTCGCCGGTCAGATTGATCACCTGGATGTGGTGGCCGCCGTGGCCGAACATCACGGTGCCGCTGCCCTCGACCGACATCAGCGGGGTCTGCTCGTTCGCCACGCGGCGCCCGATCATGCCCATCACCCCGCCCTGACCGCCGGTCAGGCTCGGGGTGAAGGAGACGTCGCCGCGGTACGCGAGCATCGCGCCGCGCTGGCTGAACATCCGCTGCCCCGGGATCACCTGGGCCTCGACCATCTTCGAGTTGATCTCGCGGAACGGCATCAGATGTCGCCCCCGATGGTGTTGCGCTCGCTGGGCTGCACGTAGACCAGGCCCTCGCCCTCGAAGCGGATCTGGAAGGCCTCGCCCGAGCCCTCGCCGATCAGGGTCCGGAAGTTGATCCCCGACTGGAAGGACTGCTGGAGGTTCCCGGTGTGCGCGATGTACGCCCCCGGGTCGACGGAGAGCGGGTACTGGGCGCTGACGCGCAGTACGACCGCCGGGCCGTCGGACATGATCGCCGCCTGCCCGGAGCCCTCGACGGTGGTGGTGAACAGGCCGTTGCCCGTCGCCCCGCCGCGCAGGCCGGTGAAGGTCGTGCCGGTGCGCAGGCCGGCGTCGGTGCACAGCAGGTTGCTGGACTCGACGTAGAGCTTCTCACCGCGCAGGTTCACCAGGTTGATCTCGCTCGCGCGGTCGGCGAAGAAGCAGGTGCCGTGCCCCTGCACTTCCATCACGGTCATCTGCTCACCCGTCAGTCGACGGGTCACCATGCCCCGGAGGCCTTCGCCGCCGCCGGTCATCTTCTTGAAGGCCATCTGACCGTCGTACGCGACCATGGAGCCGTTCTTCGCTTTCACGGCATCCCCGGTCAGGTCGACGGCGAGCACCTTGCTGCCTTGGAGTCGGAACTGAGCCACGGGATGACGTTATCGGCAGCGGGCGGAGGCGAACAGGGCCCGGTGGCCGATATCCGGCGACTGCGGCATCTCGCACACTCGGGACGCGGCGCCGCGGCGGCCCCGCCGCAAGATCGGTCAGGGCGGCTGAGAGACTGGAACCGACCCCCGGCCACCACCCCGAAGGCTCATCGTGGACATCAAGACCGCTTCCGCCCTGCACCGGCTGCGCCTCATCTCCGTACCGGAGGCGCTGTCGTTCCCGGCCCTGCTGATCTTCGGATCGGTGCTGAGCCGCATCTCCGACATCGACTACCTGATGATGCCGCTCGGCATCCTGCACGGGATCCTGTTCGTCATCTACGCGGTCTTCCTGCTGGACGTGTGGAACAAGGCGAAGTGGCCGGTCAAGAAGGTCGCCCTGTTCTTCCTGCTGGCAGTGCTGCCCTTCGGCGGCCTCTACGGCGACAAGCTCCTCAAGCGCGAGGAGGCCGACAGCGTCATGGCGGCCCGCGCCCGGCGCGAGGCGGCGAACGCCGCGTGATCGTCGCGTTCTCGGTGACCCCGCTGGGAGTCGGTGAAGAGGTCGGCGAGTACGTGGCCGACGCGGTGCGCGTCGTGCGGGAGTCGGGACTGCCGAACCGCACGGACGCCATGTTCACCTCGGTCGAGGGGGAGTGGGACGAGGTGATGGACGTGGTCAAGCGCGCGGTGGCGGTCGTGGAGGAGCGGGCGCCGCGCGTCTCCCTGGTCCTCAAGGCCGACATCCGCCCCGGGGTGGTCGACGGGCTGACGTCCAAGGTGGAAACGGTGGAGCGCCACCTGGCCTGAGGGCCGTCCCGTCATCCCCGGCGGGCGCGCGGCGCCAGCTACGGCACCTCGCCGCGTTGTCGGGATCGCCCGAATGCGCCCGGTACGAGGACGGCCCTTCGCCTTGCGATGCACCGCATCTGACGCCGCGCTGACACCGCGGATTACGGGACAGCCCTCAGGCCGTGTCTTTCGGATCACGCCACCCGGACGGCCCTGTCCGGGGGCGGGTTCACGGAACCCCCCGTTCGGCCGAGCCCCGTTCGACATGCCCAGGGTTTGTCACCTTTTGTGGTGATATAACCCTGGGCTTCGAGCACTGGAGGGGCCGTGCGGCCGGAAGGCTTCGACTACGAGACCCACAGCCGCCTCGCCGGTCCGTTCACGGACCCGGACCCCACCGCCGGCGCCTACCGGGTGGGTTACCGCTCGCTGTTGTCGCGCGAGCAGCTCCGCACCCGAATACGCGCCGTCCTCCTCATGGCCCTGGCTCCCGTCGCCGCGGCCGGGCTGCTGCTCTACCTCGTCTGGCCCACGCACCGGACCGTACGCGAGGGCGGCGAGCGCTGGCTGATCCGGCTCGACGCCGTGATGCTCTGCTCCATCGCGCTGATCATGCTCTTCATGCTGGTCAACGTCCTGTCGGTGGCCCACGCCACGATGGTCGCCCGCGACCCCGTACCGGTGCCGCCCCAACCCGGCACCAAGGTCGCCTTCCTGACCACGTACGTCCCCGGCAAAGAGCCGATCGCCATGGTGCGGGGCACCCTCCTGGGCGCGGTCGCCCTGCGGCACGACGGCCCGCTCGACGTATGGCTGCTCGACGAGGGGGACGACCCCGAGGTCCGGGCCCTGTGCGCGGAGCTCGGCGTCCGGCACTTCACCCGCAAGGGCGTCGCCGGCTGGAACACCCGCGAGGGCCCCCACCGCGAGCGCACCAAGCACGGCAACTACAACGCCTGGCTGGTCGCGCACGGCGACGACTACGAGTTCTTCGCCTCCGTCGACACCGACCACGTCCCGCTGCCGAACTTCCTGGAGCGGATGCTCGGCTACTTCCGCGACCCGGACATCGCCTTCGTCGTCGGCCCGCAGGTGTACGGCAACTACACCGGCGCCGTCACCAAGGCCGCCGAATCCCAGCAGTACCTCTTCCACGCCCTGATCCAGCGCGCCGGCAACCGCTACGGCGCCCCCATGTTCGTCGGCACCAACAACGCCGTGCGGATCAGCGCCCTCAAACAGGTCGGCGGGCTCTACGACTCCCTCACCGAGGACATGGCCACCGGCTTCGAGCTGCACCGTCGGCGCAATCCGGCCACCGGGCGGTTCTGGAGGTCCGTCTACACCCCCGACGTCCTCGCCGTCGGCGAGGGTCCGGCCTCGTGGACCGACTTCTTCACCCAGCAGCTGCGCTGGTCGCGCGGGACCTACGAGACCCTTTTCCGGCAGTACGGGAAAGGCTTCTTCCGGATGCCCCCGGGGCGGGCGCTCAACTACACCCTGATGCTCGTCTACTACCCGATGACGGCCGTCAACTGGCTCCTCGGCATCCTCAGCTGCGTCCTGTTCCTGTGGTTCGGCGCCTCCGGCACCCAGGTCTCCTCCGAGGTGTGGCTCATGCTCTACACCGACGCCGCCGCCCTCCAGGTGGGCCTGTACCTGTGGAACCGCCGCCACAACGTCTCCCCCCACGAGCCCGAGGGCTCCGGCGGGCTGGCCGGCATGGCGATGTCCGCCGTCTGCGCCCCCGTCTACCTCGCCTCGCTCGCCTCGGCCCTGCTGCGCACCCGGGGCGGATTCGTCGTCACCCCCAAGGGCGGCGACTCCAGCCCCGACCGGCTGCTCACCTTCCGGACCCACCTCGGCTGGGCCGCCGTTCTCGCCCTCTCCCTCGCCGCCTCGGTCCGCCTCGGCCACACGCACGCGGCGATGCGCACCTGGGCGGTGCTCGCCCTGCTGATCGCCCTCGCGCCGGTGGCCGTGTGGGCCTGGACCCTGCTGCGCGAGCGCCGGGGCCGGGCCGCCGCCCCCGCCCGGACCGCCGGATCCCTGGACCTCGGGCTCGGCCGCGGGCCGGGCGAGGAGCCGGAGCCGGTGTTCGCCACGCCGACGGGAGGGAACTGACCCATGGCCTACCGGCCTTCGAAGCAGTTCAAGAACACCGTCCTGGGCACCGGGGCCGTGGTGGTGCTGGCCGCGCTCAACGCACCCGCCGCGCTCTCCTTCGCGCAGGAGCGCTACCACTCGTACAAGATCGGACAGTCCAGCTACAAGATCCAGTACGGCTCGTGGGGGCTGGTCGGGCTCCCCGCGGAGTACCGGATCAACGCGATGCACGCGGCCCTGCTGCACACGGGCAAGGTGCTGCTGATCGCCGGCTCCGGGAACAACCAGGAGAAGTTCGACAAGGGCACCTTCGACACCGTCCTGTGGGACCCGAAGGACGACAGCTTCAAGAAGATCCCGACGCCGGAGGACTTCTTCTGCTCGGGCCACAGCCAACTGCCCGACGGGCGGCTGCTGGTGGCGGGCGGCACCGCCCGGTACGAGGTCCTCGACGGGAAGGTCACCCGCGCGGGCGGCGGGATGCGGGTCAAGAACGAGAGCCCCGACAAGGTGGCCCGGCTGAAGAAGGGCACCCGGTTCCGGTCCCCGTCGGGGGTGGAGTACGTGTCGAAGTTCGACGTCACCGTGCCGAAGGCCAAGCACGAGTTCGAGATCACGTACGGGAAGAAGGGGCGGCTGAAGCCCTGGCGGAGCAAGGTGGTGGCCTCGGAGGCGCGGGTCTTCGTCGAGGCGGTCCGGGCCGGCGCCGAGGGGCTGACGACCGAGGCCGCGCAGTACCGGATCCTCGGTCTCCAGGGGAAGGACGCCGACAACGTCTACGGGCTCGCCGAGCGCCTCAGCGTCGAGAAGCAGGACTTCCAGGGCATCAAGTCGGCGTACGAGTTCGACCCGAAGGCCGAGAAGTACGTCCCCGTCGACCCGATGAAGGACGCCCGCTGGTACCCGACGCTGGTGGCGCTGCAGGACGGGCGGGTGCTCGCGGTCTCCGGGCTCAACGACGTGGGGGACGTGGTCCCCGGCGACAACGAGTACTACGAGCCCAAGACGAAGAAGTGGACCCGGGGCCCCTCCCGCTACTTCCCGACCTACCCCGCGCTCTTCCTCATGCGGGGCGGCAAGCTGCTCTACACCGGCTCCAACGCGGGCTACGGCCCGGCCGACAAGGGGCGCGAGCCCGGCGTGTGGGACCTGAAGACCAACACGTTCAGGAAGGTGGCGGGGCTGGCCGACCCCGACCGGCTGGAGACCTCCTCCTCGGTGCTGCTTCCGCCGGCCCAGGACCAGCGGGTGATGGTGCTGGGCGGCGGCGGGGTCGGCGAGTCGAAGCTGTCGTCGAGCAGGACCGCGATCGTGGACCTCAAGGAGGACGACCCGGTCTTCCGCTCCTCGGCGCGGCTGCCGCAGGGCACCCGGTACCTGAGCAGCGTGCTGCTGCCGGACGACTCCGTGTTCACCACCGGCGGCTCCCGCGACTACCGCGGCCGGGGCGCCAGCGACGTGTACAAGGCGCAGTTCTACCACCCGCGCACCGACTCCTTCGTGGCCGCCGCCGATCCGACCGTGGGCCGCAACTACCACTCCGAGGCGCTGCTGCTGCCCGACGGGCGGATCGCGACCTTCGGCTCCGACCCGCTCTACGCCGACAAGGACAACACCAGGCTCGGCAAGTTCGAGCACCGGCTGGAGGTGTACTCGCCGCCGTACCTGTACCGGGACCCGGCGCTGCGCCCCGTACTGGGCGCCGGGCCGGCCGAGGTCGGCGGGGACGGGCGGGCCACCTTCGCGACCCCGCACCCGCAGCGGATCCGGCGGGCCCGGCTGATGCGGCCGAGCGCGGTCACGCACACCACGGACGTGGAGCAGCGGTCGGTCGAGCTCGGGCTGACGCGGACGGCCGGCTCGGTGACGGTGGACGTGCCGAAGGACCCGACGCTGGTGCCGCCGGGCTGGTACATGCTGTTCGTGACGGACGCGGACGGCACGCCGTCGGAGGCGAAGTGGATCCGGGTGCGGGAGCCGAAGGGCCCTCCGGCGCGCGAGCCGCAGGAGTAGTCCCGCGGGTGGCGCTCACTCCCGGGCGCGGGCGGCCAGGCCCAGCGCGTAGTCCGGCCACCACCGGCCGGCCGCCGGGCCGCCGCGGCAGGGCCCGTCGGATTCGCCGGGCCGCTTGATCCACAGGTACGCGTCGACGAGCGGGTCGCCCGTCCTGTCGGTCGGCGGGGTCCCGAGGGCCCGGCCGGGCGGATTGCACCAGGCCTCGTGGCCGCCGCCGGGGAGCGGGCCCTCGCCGTTGCGGCTGGTGTCGATGACGAAGTGCTTGCCGTGGGTGGCCTCGGAGATCCGGGCGCCGTACGCGCGGCCGGCCGCGTCGGGCTGGAAGTTGGAGACGTTGAGGGAGAAGCCGTCGGCCTGGGCGAGCCCGGCCTCGTAGAGGGGCCCGACGAGCTTCATCGGGTCCGGGATCCAGGCCGGATTGCCCGCGTCCAGGTAGACCTTGGTGTTCCGGTTCTTCTTCAGCCGGGCGACGGCCTCGGACAGGAGCCGCAAGCGCTCCTCGTGGTGGGCGGCCCGGGTGCAGCCGTCCACCACGTGCGGCACGGCGTCCGGCTCCAGGACCACCACCGCCCGGGCGTCGCCGACGGCGTCGGCGAAGGAGCCGATCCAGTTGCGGTAGGCGGTGGCGCCGGTGGCCCCGCCCGCGGAGTGCAGGCCGCAGTCGCGGTACGGGATGTTGTACGCGGTGAGCACCAGGACCCGGCCCGCCGCCTTGGCGCCGCGCGCCGCCCGGCGGATCGCGGGGCCGGGGTCGTCGCCCGGCCCCCACAGGGCCATGGGCCGCTCCGAGATCCTGCGCAGCAGCTGGGCTTCGCTGTTGCGGCCCTGTGCCTCCCAGGCGGCGACCTGCCGGGCCGCGTTGCTCTGCGGGTCCACCCAGTACGGGGATCCGGCGGGCACCGCCGGCGCCTCGGCCTCGGGCGGCGCCTGCGCGGGCACGTGCCACGGGGCGGACCCCCCGCTCCCGCAGCCCGGGGCCGCGGCGATCAGCAGCGCGAGGCCGAGCGCGGCGGCGAGGGATCTGGGGCGGGGTCGGCCTGGCATCCGGGTTCCTCGAAGGGTCGGCGCACGGAAGGGCGGAATTGCAGACCGGCACATCGTGACATGACGGTCGGTGACCCCCGTCCCGCGACACCGGCCGTGCCTGCGTCCGGCCCCGGACGCGCCTACGTCCGGGGCGCACTGCCCGTCGTCAGGGCGATGGCGAGCGGGGTGCGCTCGTACAGGATCTGGTGGCCGTGCCGGGCCGAGATCAGCAGCCCCGCGCCGTGCAGGGCCTTCAGGTGCGCCGAGACCGTGGCCGGGGCGAGCCCGAGGCGGTGGGCCAGCGCGGTGGTGGAGGCCGGCTCGTCGAGCGCGCACAGCAGGTCGGCCCGGCCCCGGCCCAGCAGCCGGGCGAGCGCCTGCGGGGCCGGTCCCGCCGAGGCCGTCCACAGTGCGCCGATGCCGCGCGCCGGGTACACGAGCGTCGGCTGCCAGGGCGGGTCGTACCCGCCGACCACCTCCGGCCACACGAACGCGCTCGGCATCAGGAGCAGGCCCTGCCCGTCCAGCGAGCGGTCGTGGTGGGCGGGCCGGTCGATGGTGAGCGTCCCGTCGGACCAGCGGAGGTCCGGGTGGAGACCGTCGAACAGCGCCTCCAGTCCGCCGGCCGCCAGCCGCCGCGAGTGGAAGAGGATGTCGGCCTCCAGCAGGGCCCGCAGCCGCGGCCAGTGCGGGGCGATCAGCGCGGCCCAGGCCTGCTCGTACAGATCGGCCAGCTCCCGTACGGCACGGGCCGGATCGGCGAGCATCCGCCGCCCGAGGGCGCTCTCGGCGGCCCCCGGGGTGCAGACGAGGGCGCGCCGCAGGTCCTCCCGTACGGCCTGCGGATCGGCGCCGGCCGCGGACCGGACCCGCGCCAGCTCCTCCTCGAAGGTGACGGAGGGGCCGAGCGGCGGCGGGCCCAGGAAGTCCGGGTTGTGGCCGGCACGCGGCATCAGCAGCCACAGCGGCCGCAGGTCCAGCCCGTCGGCGGCCGCGCGGATGCCCCGCAGCCAGGGCAGGTGGTACTGCTGCCGCCCCGGCCGCAGCAGGGTCCGCACCGCCTCCTGCGTCTCCCAGCGCGGCGAGACGGAGAACCGGCACCGCAGCAGGTCCCCGGCTCCGAACCGGAAATGAAAGGCCAACGTTCCCCCTCGGGGCCTCGCGCAGTGATTCGGCACAGGCCGAATCACTGCGCCGCCCCCACCGTAGCCCCACAGGCTCTCCGCATGTCCATCACCGTCAACGAGGCCGCCGGCGGATACCGGTCCGTCTTCCGGGTGCGGGAGTTCCGGCCCGTGTTCGCCGCGCACCTGCTGTCCGTCCTCGGCATCGTCGTCGCCGAGATCGCCCTGACCGTCCTCGTGTTCCGCGCCACCGGCTCGCCGCTGATGAGCGCGCTCACCTTCGCCCTCGGCTTCCTCCCCTACGCCCTCGGCGGCACCCTCCTCGCCGGGATCGCCGACCGCAGGCCCGCCCGCCGGGTCCTCGTCGGCTGCGACCTGGTCTGCGCCGCCTGCGCGGCGGCCATGGTCCTGCCCGGCACCCCCGTCGCCGCACTGCTCGTCCTGCGCTGCGCCATGGCCTTCGTCGCGCCCCTCTTCCAGGGCACCCGCAACGCCTCCCTCGCCGACATCCTCGGCTCCGGCGACGTCTACGTCCTCGGCCGCTCCCTGATGCGGATGGTCGCCCAGAGCGCCCAGCTCATCGGCTTCGGCCTCGGCGGGCTGCTGCTCACCCTCCTCGCCCCGCGCGCCGCCATCGCGCTGACCGCCGCCGGATTCCTGTGCTCGGCCCTGCTGCTGCGCTTCGGCACGGCGGAGCGGCCGGCCCGGGCCGCCGCCGAGCGCACCTCCCCGCTCGCCGGGACGCGCGCCGTCCTCGGCGATCGCCGGCTGCGCGCCCTGACGCTGCTGTTCTGGCTGCCGCCCGTCTTCGTCATCGCCCCCGAGGCGCTGCTCGCGCCGTACGCCGACGGCATCGGAGCCGGCACCGCGGCCCTGGGCGTGATGATGTGCGCGCTGCCCGTCGGCACCATCGCGGGTGAACTGTGGGCCGGCTCGGCGCTCGGTCCGCGCACCCGCTCCCGGCTCGTGGCCCCGCTCGCGGCCGTCGGCCCGCTGCCGCTGCTCGTGTACGCGGCCCGGCCCGGGGTGGTGGCCGTACTCGCCGCCCTGCTGCTCGCCGGGCTCGCGCACGCGTACACCCTCGGCCTCGACCAGTGGTACGTCGACGCCGTCCCCGACGGGCTGCGCGGCCGGGCGATGACCCTGCTGAGCACCGGGTTGATGACCCTCCAGGGCGTCGGCATGGCCCTGGCCGGGCTGGCCGCCGAGTTCCTGCCGGTGCACGTGGTCGTCGCGGGCGCGGGCGTGCTCGGCACGGCGGTGGTCCTGCTCCTCCTCGCCGCACTGCGGTCCGCGGGCCCGCGGGACGGCCGACCGAAGAATGAGACGGGGCCCGCCGCCAAATGACCGCCCGGTAGGGTCGGGTGCGTGTCCAAGCCGCTCAGCCTCCCCTTCGACCCCATCGCCCGCGCCGACGAGCTCTGGCAGCGCCGCTGGGGACCGGTGCCCTCGATGGCCGCCATCACCTCGATCATGCGCGCGCACCAGATCCTGCTCGGCGAGGTCGACGCGGTGGTCAAGCCGTACGGGCTGACCTTCGCGCGGTACGAGGCGCTGGTGCTGCTCACCTTCTCCAAGGCCGGCGAGCTGCCGATGTCGAAGATCGGCGAGCGGCTGATGGTCCACCCCACGTCGGTGACGAACACGGTGGACCGCCTGGTGCGCTCCGGGCTCGTGGCCAAGCGGCCGAACCCGAACGACGGCCGCGGCACGCTCGCCTCCATCACGGACAAGGGCCGCGAGGTCGTCGAGGCGGCGACGGAGGACCTGATGGCGATCGACTTCGGGCTGCGCGCGTACGACGCCGAGGAATGCCAGGAGATCTTCGCGCTCCTGCGGCCGCTGCGGGTCGCCGCCGCGGACTTCGAGGAGTAGGTCCGCGGTCGCGGGGCCCCCGTCAAGATCGAGCAAAACGGACGGTTAGGCTCGTCGGCATGAAGAAGAGCGTGCTGACCCGCTACCGGGTCATGGCCTATCTGACCGCGGTCATGCTGTTGATCCTCTGCACCTGCATGGTTTTCAAGTACGGCTTCGACACCGGCGCCGACCTGACCCTGGCGGTCTCGCAGGTGCACGGCGTGCTGTTCATGATCTACCTGGTGTTCGCCTTCGACCTCGGGTCCAAGGCCCGCTGGCCGTTCCCGAAGCTGCTGTGGGTGCTGGTCTCCGGCACGATCCCGTTGGCCGCCTTCTTCGTCGAGCGCAAGGTCCGCGCCGAGGTCGAGCCGCTGGTCACCGACGCGCTGGCCACCGCCGACGCCTAGGGGGTGTCTCGAGCGCGGCTCGCGCACCGGTACCCCGGGGATACTTCCCGGGGTTTCCCATCGACATTTACTAGGACGTCCTAGTAAATTCATGGGTATGGATGCTGACGCCATCGAGGAGGGCCGCCGCCGCTGGCAGGCCCGCTATGACAAGGCCCGCAAGCGCGAGGCCGATTTCACCACGCTCTCCGGGGATGACGTCGAGCCCGTCTACGGGCCCCGCCCCGGCGACGCGTACGAGGGATTCGAGCGCATCGGCTGGCCGGGGGAGTACCCGTACACCCGCGGCCTGCACGCCACCGGATACCGCGGCCGGACCTGGACCATCCGCCAGTTCGCGGGCTTCGGCAACGCCGAGCAGACCAACGAGCGCTACAAGATGATCCTGGCCGCCGGCGGCGGCGGGCTCTCCGTGGCCTTCGACATGCCGACCCTCATGGGGCGCGACTCCGACGACCCGCGCGCGCTGGGCGAGGTCGGCCACTGCGGGGTCGCCATAGACTCCGCCGCCGACATGGAGGTCCTGTTCCGGGACATCCCGCTGGGCGACGTGACCACCTCGATGACGATCTCGGGCCCGGCCGTGCCCGCCTTCTGCATGTACCTGGTCGCCGCCGAACGGCAGGGCGTGGACCCGGCCCTGCTCAACGGCACGCTGCAGACGGACATCTTCAAGGAGTACATCGCCCAGAAGGAGTGGCTCTTCGAACCCGAGCCGCACCTGCGCCTCATCGGCGACCTCATGGAGTACTGCGCGAAGGGCATCCCGGCGTACAAGCCGCTGTCCGTCTCCGGCTACCACATCCGCGAGGCCGGGGCGACGGCCGCGCAGGAGCTCGCGTACACCCTCGCCGACGGCTTCGGGTACGTGGAGCTGGGCCTGTCCCGCGGTCTGGACGTGGACCACTTCGCGTCCGGCCTCTCCTTCTTCTTCGACGCGCACCTCGACTTCTTCGAGGAGATCGCCAAGTTCCGCGCCGCCCGCCGGATCTGGGCGCGCTGGATGAAGGAGGTGTACGGGGCGCAGAGCGAGAAGTCGATGTGGCTGCGCTTCCACACCCAGACGGCCGGCGTCTCGCTGACCGCGCAGCAGCCGTACAACAACGTCGTGCGCACTGCCGTCGAGGCCCTCGCGGCCGTGCTCGGCGGCACGAACTCGCTGCACACCAACGCCCTCGACGAGACCCTCGCGCTGCCGAGCGAGCAGGCGGCCGAGATCGCCCTGCGCACGCAGCAGGTGCTGATGGAGGAGACCGGGGTGGCCAACGTGGCCGACCCGCTGGGCGGTTCCTGGTACGTGGAGCAGCTCACCGACCGCATCGAGGCCGACGCCGAGAAGATCTTCGACCAGATCAGGGAGCGCGGTCTGCGCGCCCACCCGGACGGGCAGCACCCGATCGGGCCGATCACCTCGGGCATCCTGCGCGGCATCGAGGACGGCTGGTTCACCGGGGAGATCGCCGAGTCGGCCTTCCAGTACCAGCGTTCCCTGGAGAAGGGCGACAAGCGGGTCGTCGGCGTCAACGTGCACCACGGGTCGGTGACCGGGGACCTGGAGATCCTGCGCGTCAGCCACGAGGTGGAGCGCGTACAGGTGGAGCACCTGGCGGCGCGCAAGGCGCGGCGCGACGACGCGAAGGTGAAGTCCTCGCTGGACGCGATGCTGGCCGCCGCCCGTGACGGGTCGAACATGATCCCGGCGATGCTGGACGCGGTGCGCGCCGAGGCCACGCTCGGGGAGATCTGCAACGTGCTGCGCGACGAGTGGGGCACCTACACGGAGCCGCCGGGCTTCTGACCCCCCTCCGGGCGGCGAAGGCCGGTCGTGGGCGCCCCTTCGGGGTGCCGGCGGCCGGCCTTCGCCGTTTCGCCGCGGGACGCGGGACGCGGGTCAGGCGTGCGCCGGGCCCCGGAGGCCGTGCATCAGGAGGGCCGTGAAGGTGGCCACCCAGAGCTCGTCCACCGGCTCGGAGCTGACCAGCGCCCGGTGCACCACCGTGCCCGCGATCACGTCGAAGATCAGGTCCGTGGTGCGGCAGGCGAGCTCCTCGTCCTCCTCGTGCGGGAGTTCGCCGCGGGCCTGCGCCCGTTCGCGACCCAGTACGACGAGACGTTTCTGCCGGTCCACGATCGCCGACCGGATCCGGTCGCGCAGGGCCTCGTCCCGGGTGGACTCGGCGACGACCGCCATCAGGGCCGTACGGGCTTCCGGCCGCCGCAGCAGCGCCGCGAACTGGAGGACCACGTCCTCTATGTCGGCTTCGAGGGAGCCCCGGTCGGGGAGTTCGAGCGCGTCGAAGAGCTCCGCGACGGCGTCCACCACCAGCTCGTTCTTGCCCGCCCAGCGGCGGTAGAGGGTGGTCTTGGCGACCCCGGCCCGGGTCGAGACGTCGCCCATCGTCAGCTTCGACCAGCCCAGCTCGACCAGCGCGTCCCGCGTCGCGGCGAGGATCGCGGCGTCCGCGGCGGCGCTGCGGGGGCGTCCGGTGCGTCCGGTCGGGGAGCTGGCGTTGCGCATGGCCGAGACCATACCCGCCGGTAGCCAAAGCGGCGGGCCCCGAAATGCTGTGGTTCAGATCACGGGGCGCGAAGGGGCGCGGGGAGTTACGCTACGGCTCGTAGCGTAAGAGCGACGACCACGCGAAGAGCTACCGGCGCCAGGTGGGGACCCGGCGCCACAACGCACCACCGAGGGTACTCAAGAAGGCATTTCGGCCGATCTTTTTCGTCCGCGCGCGCACACGGGGGAGGATGTACGCATGCAGCCCAGAAACATGTCCATGAGCGGCGTCGTCGACCTCGCCGCTGTGAAGGCGGCCGGCGAGGCCAAGGCGAAGGCCGAGCAGGCCCGTGCCGACGCGGCCCGGCAGGCCGCCCAGGGCGGCGCGCCCGCGTCCGCCGACGCCTTGCCGCCGTCCGCGCTCGTGATCGACGTCGACGAGGCCGGCTTCGAACGCGACGTCCTCCAGCTCTCCGCCGAGGTCCCGGTCATCCTGGACTTCTGGGCCGAGTGGTGCGAGCCGTGCAAGCAGCTCAGCCCGCTGCTGGAGCGCCTGACCGTGGAGGCGAACGGCCGCCTCCTGCTGGCCAAGGTCGACGTCGACTCCAATCAGATGCTGATGCAGCAGTTCGGCATCCAGGGCATTCCGGCCGTGTTCGCCGTGGTCGCGGGCCAGGTGCTGCCGCTGTTCCAGGGCGTGGCGCCCGAGCAGGAGATCCGCGCGACCCTCGCCCAGCTGGTCCAGGTCGCCGAGGAGCGCTTCGGGATCATCGGCATCGAGGTGGACCCGAACGCCGAGGGCGGCCCCGCGGGCGCCCCGGCCACCGGTGAGGCGCAGCCCCCGGCGGGACCGTACGACGCACTGCTGGAAGCGGCCGTCGTCGCGCTGGACGCCGGTGACCTGGGCGGCGCGGTGCAGGCGTACAAGAACGTGCTGGCGGACGACCCGGCCAACACCGAGGCCAAGCTGGGCCTGGCCCAGGCCGAGCTGCTCGCCCGGGTCAAGGACATGAACCCGCAGGCCGTGCGCGCGGCGGCGGCCGAGAACCCGAAGGACCCGGCGGCCCAGATCGCCGCGGCGGACCTGGACCTGGTCGGCGGTCACGTGGAGGACGCCTTCGGGCGCCTGGTGGACACGGTCCGGGTGACGGCGGGCGCGGACCGGGACGCGGTACGGGTCCGGCTGCTGGAGCTGTTCGAGGTCATCGGGGCGGACGACCCCCGGGTGGGGGCGGCCCGTACGGCGCTCGCGCGGGTGCTGTTCTAGGGGCTCGACCCGCGGTGTCCGGGAGATCGGCGGAGTACCGACGATTTGTTGACACGTAGATAAACAGCAGCCGCACTTTGCCAAAACTTGGCAATTGCGGCTGCTGTTACTCGCAGTAAGTGGAACCCCGTGAACTGTCCGGTGTGTTCGTAAATCCACCAGTGTGTCGTGGCCCTTGGTGACACCCAGCGTCGTCACCCGATGGCGCCGGGTCGACCCCTGGTTATCTTGCCGTTACCCGCCAGTAACGAACCCCCTTGTGCCCCGGCCGGGAATGGACCACGATCGGCGACGCTCGGTCCTTCCCGCAGTCCCGCTCATCGGAGCCGCGGCGTAGGGTCCCCACCGGGCCGGCCGGTGCCAGGGGTGCCGGCTGCTGGACAGGGGGGTCTTCGCCTCACCGGCGGAGCCTGTCCTCCTGGTTGCGCGAACGCGTGACCCAGTGGTTGTCGCTCGGGGGTGAACGCCGGTGTACCGGACGCGGCTCTGCCGCGGCTCGGCCGCCTGCGCTCCTTCCCGAGGACGTAGCACTTCTCCCATCCCAGGACGGGTACGGCCCGGACCGGAGATGTACGTCCGAGAAGGAGGAACGAATAATGAGTTCTCAGGTTCGTGGCGGGACCAGATGGAAGCGCTTCGCGCTCGTCATGGTGCCGAGCATCGCGGCCACCGCCGCGGTCGGTGTGGGTCTGGCGCAGGGTGCCCTCGCGGCGTCCTTCAGCGTCTCCGGCCAGGACTTCAAGGTCTCGGCCGACAAGCTCGACGGTGACGACCTGCTCCAGTACGGCAGCGTCGCCAAGGGCAAGGGTCTGGACGGCAAGGACGCGGCGCACCCGGTCACCATCTCCGGGTTCCGTCACGCCGAGATCACCAACATGTGCCAGTCCCTGGTCACCCCCATTCCGGGCCTCGGCAACATCACGATGCAGCTGCGGACGGGCAACAAGGGCAAGCCGGCCGTCGCGGACAACATCTACCTGGATGTCGCCGAGCTCGACACCGACGCCACCTTCACCGACCTGGACATCGGTGTCGCGGTCGGCTCCGCGGCCGACGACAAGCACCCCACCGCGCCGCAGGCCGGCACGGTGGCCAACGGCGCCCTGTTCTCCCAGCGTGCCAAGAAGGCCGTGCTGACGAACGTGCGTCAGAAGGCGTGGGCGACGACGGCGGGTACCTTCACACTGCCCGACCTCAAGCTGCGCCTGCTCAGCGGCGACCAGCCGTGCTACCAGGACGAGAAGTAGTCCGTCCCGGGGCGTGACCGGTAGAGGCGGGTGGCGGCTCCGGCCGCCGCCCGTCCCACCGGGCTTCCCCAGATCTCCGTACCACCGTTTTCCAGGGAGCTGTTGTCCATGAACCCCCAGGCCCCGGTTCGCGCCGCAGACGACGCTTGGCTCACCGTGGTGTACCACCGCTTCCACGCCTGGAGTGGGGTCCGGCCGTTCTGGGCGGGCCTCTTCACTCTCATCGGCGGCATTCCCATCGCGTACTTCCCGTACGCGGACCTCCGGCTGGGCAACGTCACCATCGCCATGGCGACGACCGCGGGCGCGGGCTCACTGATCATCGGTGTCCTGCTGATCACGCTCGGCCTGGCCCTCTGGTTCCAGCAGGGCATCCGGGTCTTCGCCGGAGTGGCGTCGATCCTGCTCGCGCTGGTCTCCCTGCCGGTGTCCAACCTGGGCGGCTTCTTCCTCGGCTTCCTGTTCGCCCTGGTCGGCGGAGCCCTCGCGCTCTCGTGGTCGCCGGGCAAGCCGGAAGAGGCGGCGCCGGCCAAGGCGGAGGAGTTCGCGGACGGCACCCTGGGAGTACCCGGCCCCCGCGAGACGGAAACGGCTCACGCGACAGAGACGACTGCCCACGCCGATGGCGGGAGGAACAGTGCGGGGTGACGAGACGCAGCGGGACGTGACCCCGAGCGCAGAGTCCCGTGAACGAAGGGGTCCGCGGCACGCGGCGCCCCGGAAGTCGCTGCTGAACAAGATCCAGATACCCGTCGGCAAGACGATGGCGCTGGCGGCCATGCCGACCGCGGTCTTCGTCGGGATGGGCATGGCGCCGAAGCTGGCGCTCGCCGACGAGGAGATCCCCTTCGCGCCCGGCCCGTGCGTCACGCGGTCCGACGAACCCGCGGAGTCGGCCTCTCCGAGTCCGTCGGCGTCCACGTCGCCCTCGCCCAACGCGTCGGCTTCCGCGAGCCCCTCGCCGGGTGCGTCGAAGGCCGCGAAGCCGGGCGCCACCCCCTCGGCCCCGAAGCCGTCCGCCAGCAAGTCGGCGCTGGACTCCGCGTCGAAGCAGACGGCCCCCTCGGCTCCCGCCGCGCCGGCCGCCACCGCGTCCCCGTCCAAGACCCCGAACCCGCTGGACCCGCTGGGCATCGGCGACAAGGTCAAGGGCATCGTCGACGGGATCACCACCCCGATCCTGGGCGCGCACCCGTCGGCCACCCCGACGCCCACGCCCACGCCGACCAAGTCCGCCCCGACGGCGCCCGCTCCGGCGAAGCCCGCCCCCGACCCGGCCGCGGACGCGATCCGCGACGCCGCGAAGAAGGCCGGCGTCGACGTCAAGGAGCTGTCCGAGGACGTCAAGGACACCGCGAAGACGCCCAAGGACGAAACGGGCGAGAAGGCCGACGAGGACAAGGACAAGCCCGACGAGGCGAAGGACGCGGACGGGAAGCAACCCTTCCCCTGCCCGACGTACGACGCCAAGGCGCTGGCCGACGCCGAGCTGGAGCCGGGCATCCCGCTCCTGCCGGACGAGCCCTGGTACCTCGACAGCTCGCTGCTGACCCTCTACGGCCTGGATTACCACGGCATCGTCGAGGTGAAGACGGCAGGCGGCAAGACGAAGAAGGTCCTGAAGTTCACGGCGGACTCGCTGGACATCAAGGACCTCTACCAGACGGTCGGCAAGACCGGGAACGTCGCCCACCTGAAGTCCCGCCCGGGCTCCACCTCCAAGATCCGCGGCGGCACGGTGACGATGTACACCGAGAGCCTCAAGGGGAACCTCTTCGGCCTGATCCCGATCGAGTTCACCCCGAACAGCCCGCCGCCCCTGAACGTCCCGTTCGCGTTCTTCTCGAACGTCAAGGTCGTCCAGGCCGGCCAGTTCGGCGGCACGCTCACGGTCCCGGGCCTCCACAACTACGTCGGCCCGCCCGAGTAGTCCCGTACGGCCCCGCGTACGGCCCCGCGCCGCGCGGGACGCACCGAGGGCGGCACCCCGGTCCCTGTCAGGGATTCGGGGTGCCGCCCTCGGTCTCTGTGCGGCAGAGGTGCGGCCCGGTCAGGCCGGGGCCGCGTCGGGGTCAGCCCTGGGACTCGCCGCCCAGGTGGTGGACGCGGACCATGTTGGTCGTGCCCGGGACGCCGGGGGGCGAGCCGGCGGTGATGATCATGGTGTCGCCGGCGTTGTGGCGGCCCAGCTTCAGCAGCTCGCCGTCCACCAGGTCGACCATCGCGTCGGTGGTGTCCACGTGCGGGACGATGTAGGACTCGACGCCCCAGCTCAGCGTGAGCTGGTTGCGGGTGTTGACGTCGGTGGTGAAGGCCAGGATCGGCTGGGTCACGCGGTAGCGCGACAGCCGGCGGGCGGTGTCACCGGACTGCGTGAAGGCGATGAGCGCCTTGCCGTCGAGGAAGTCCGCGATCTCGCAGGCCGCGCGGGCGACGGAGCCGCCCTGGGTGCGGGGCTTCTTGCCCGGGACCAGCGGCTGGAGGCCCTTGGAGAGGAGCTCCTCCTCGGCCGCCGTGACGATCTTCGACATCGTCTTGACCGTCTCGATGGGGTAAGCGCCGACCGAGGACTCGGCCGACAGCATGACCGCGTCCGCGCCGTCCAGGATCGCGTTGGCGACGTCGGACGCCTCCGCGCGCGTCGGGCGGGAGTTGGTGATCATCGACTCCATCATCTGGGTCGCGACGATCACCGGCTTGGCGTTGCGGCGGCACATCTCGATGAGCCGCTTCTGGACCATCGGGACCTTCTCGAGCGGGTACTCGACGGCCAGGTCGCCACGGGCCACCATGACCGCGTCGAAGGCGTCCACCACGGCCGCCATGTTCTCGACGGCCTGCGGCTTCTCGACCTTGGCGATGACGGGGACCCGGCGGCCCTCCTCGTCCATGACCTTGTGGACGTCCTTGACGTCGTTGGCGTCGCGGACGAAGGACAGGGCGACCATGTCGCAGCCCATCCGCAGGGCGAAGCGCAGGTCGTCGACGTCCTTCTCCGACAGCGCGGGGACGTTCACGGCGGCACCCGGCAGGTTGATGCCCTTGTGGTCCGAGATGACACCGCCCTCGATGACGATGGTCTTGACCCGCGGGCCCTCGACCTCGGTCACCCGCAGCTCGACGTTGCCGTCGTTGATCAGGACCTGGTCACCCTTGGCGACGTCGCCCGGCAGGCCCTTGTAGGTGGTGCCGCAGATGGACTTGTCGCCAGGGACGTCCTCGGTGGTGATGGTGAACTCGTCACCGCGCACCAGCTCGACGGGGCCCTCGGCGAAGGTCTCGAGACGGATCTTGGGGCCCTGGAGGTCGGCGAGGACGCCGACCGCGCGCCCGGTGTCCTCGGAGACCTTCCGGACGCGGTCGTACCGCTCCTGGTGTTCTGCCTGGGACCCGTGGCTGAAGTTGAATCGGGCCACGTTCATACCTGCCTCGATGAGCGCTTTCAGCTGCTCATACGAGTCGACGGCGGGGCCCAGCGTGCAGACAATTTTGGAACGGCGCATGACTGGATCCTATCGGTTTGTTTCGTAGCGGAATATTCCGTCTGGTGGAAAGTCCAAGTGACTACTGAGTAACCAGCGCGTACGCCTGGGTGGCGATCTCCAGTTCCTCATCCGTCGGGACCACGGCCACCGCCACCCGCGCGTAGTCCGGCGACACCAGCCGCGGCTGCGAAGAGCGCACGGCGTTGGCCTCCGGGTCCAGCGCGAGCCCCAGCTCCGCGAGGCCCTCGACGGCAGCTTCCCGGACCTGGTGCGCGTTCTCGCCGACCCCCGCCGTGAACGCCACCGCGTCCACCCGGCCGAGCACCGCCGAGTAGGCGCCGATGTACTTCTTCAGGCGGTGGACGTACGCAGCGAAGGCGAGCCGCGCCGACTCGTCGCCCTCGCCCGCCCGCCGCAGCACCTCGCGCATGTCGTTGTCGCCGCACAGGCCCAGCAGACCGCTCTTCTTGTTCAGGAGCGAATCGATCTCATCCACCGAGAAGCCCCCCACCCGCGCCAGGTGGAAGACGACCGCCGGATCCAGGTCGCCCGAACGGGTGCCCATGACCAGGCCCTCCAGCGGGGTCAGCCCCATCGACGTCTCCACGCACACCCCGCCGCGCACCGCCGAGGCCGAGGCCCCGTTGCCCAGGTGCAGCACGATCACGTTCACGTCCTCCACCGGCCGGCCGAGCAGGGCGGCCGTCGCCCGCGAGACGTACGCGTGGGAGGTGCCGTGGAACCCGTACCGCCGGATGGCGTACTTGTCCGCCGTCGCGGCGTCGATCGCGTACCGGGCCACGTACTCCGGCATCGTCGAGTGGAAGGCCGTGTCGAAGACCGCCACCTGCGGGATGTCCGCGCGCAGCGAGCGCGCCACCTCGATGCCGGTCACGTTCGCCGGGTTGTGCAGCGGGGCGAGCGGGATCAGGCTCCGGATCTCCGCCAGCACCTCGTCGTCGATCACCGTCGGCTGCGTGAACCGGGTCCCGCCGTGCACCACCCGGTGCCCGACGGCCGCCAGTTCGGGGGAGTCCAGGCCCAGCCCGTCGGCGGCGAGCTCCGCCGCGACGGCCCGGAGCGCGGCCCCGTGGTCCGCGATCGCGCCGAGCCGCTCGCGCTTGCCGCCCTCGGCACCCGGACCGGTCAGCGGTTCGTGCACGAGGCGCGAGGTCTCTTCGCCGATCCGTTCCACCAGACCGACGGCGAGGCGGGTGGAGTCCGCCATGTCGAGCAGCTGGTACTTCACCGACGAGGAGCCGGAGTTGAGGACGAGTACGCGCGATGCGGTGGTCACGATGGGCGTCTTTCCTTGTCGCGGGAGCGGGAGCGGGAGCGGGAGGGGGAGGGGGAGCGGGGCAGGGGTCAGGCGGTGGGCGCCTGCACGGGCTGCGCGCCCTGCGCCTGGATCGCGGTGATCGCCACGGTCGTGACGATGTCCTGCACCAGCGCGCCGCGCGAGAGGTCGTTGACCGGCTTGCGCAGGCCCTGGAGCACCGGGCCGACCGCGACGGCACCCGCCGAGCGCTGCACGGCCTTGTACGTGTTGTTGCCCGTGTTGAGGTCGGGGAAGATCAGCACGGTGGCGCGGCCGGCCACCTCCGACCCGGGCAGCTTGGTCGCGGCGACCGAGGGCTCGACGGCGGCGTCGTACTGGATCGGGCCCTCGATCAGCAGGTCGGGGCGGTGCGCGCGGACGATCTCGGTGGCCTTGCGGACCTTGTCCACGTCCGCGCCGCTGCCCGAGGTGCCGGTCGAGTACGAGAGCATCGCGATCCGCGGCTCGACCCCGAAGGCGGCCGCGGTCGCCGCCGACTGGACGGCGATGTCCGCGAGCTGCTCGGCGCCCGGGTCCGGGTTGACCGCGCAGTCCCCGTAGACCAGGACCTGGTCGGCGAGGCACATGAAGAAGACGGAGGAGACGATCGAGGCGTCGGGCTTCGTCTTGATGATCTCGAAGGCGGGCCGGATGGTCGCGGCGGTGGAGTGCACCGAGCCAGAGACCATGCCGTCGGCGAGCCCCTCCTGGACCATCAGGGTGCCGAAGTAGTTCACGTCGGTGACCACGTCGAGGGCCAGCTCGACGGTCATGCCCTTGTGAGCGCGGGCCTGCGCGTAGTACGCGGCGAAACGCTCCCGCAGGGGGGAGGTCGCCGGGTCGATGAGCTGCGCGGCGGAGATGTCGACGCCCAGGTCGGCGGCCTTCTTCAGGATCGCCTGCTCCTCGCCCAGCAGGGTCAGGTCGCAGACCCCGCGGCGCAGCACCACGTCCGCGGCGCGCAGCACGCGCTCCTCGCCGCCCTCGGGCAGCACCACGCGGCGGCGCTCGGCGCGGGCCCGCTCCAGCAGCTCGTGCTCGAACATCATCGGCGTGACCCGCTCGGAGCGGGCCACGGACAGCAGCCCGCGCAGCTCGGCGGTGTCCACGTGCCGCTCGAACAGGCCGAGCGCGGTCTCCAGCTTGCGCGGGGTCGCGGAGTTCAACCGGCTCTGCAGCGAGAACAGTTCGGCGGCCGTCGGGAAGCTGTTGCCGGCCACCGAGACCACGGGCGTGCCCGGCGCCAGTTTCGAGGCCAGGGTCAGGATGGCCGGGCCCGGACGCTCGTTCAGGGTCAGCAGCACGCCGGCGATCGGCGGGGTGCCCGAGGCGTGCGCGGCCAGCGCCCCGATGACCAGGTCGGCGCGGTCCCCGGGGGTGACGACCAGGCAGCCGGGGGTCAGGGCGTTCAGGAAGTTCGGCAGCATGGCGCCGCCGAAGACGAAGTCCACGGCGTCGCGGGCCAGCCCGGCGTCGTCCCCGAGGAGCACCTCGGCGCCGAGCGCCCGGGTGATCTGGGCGACGGTCGGGGCGGAGAGCGACTTGTCGTCCGGCAGCACGTAGCAGGGCACGGGCAGTCGGGCGGCCAGCCGCTCCGCTATGCCGTCCCGGTCCTCGGCGGCCACCCGGTTGACCATCATCGCGACGACGTGGCAGCCGAGGCTCTCGTACGCGCGGAAGGCGTTGCGGGCCTCGGCGCCCACGGCCTCGGCGGGGTGCCTGGTGCCGCCGACGACGGGCACCACGACGGCCCCCAGTTCGTTGGCGAGGCGGGCGTTGAGCGCCAGCTCGTCGGGGAGGTTCGTATCGGCGTAGTCGGTGCCGAGGACGAGCATGACCTCGTAGTCGCGGGCCACCCGGTGGTAGCGGTCCACCAGCCGGGACACGAGCTCGTCGGTGCCCTTCTCGGCCAGGATGGCGGAGGCCTCGTGGTACTCCATGCCGTAGGCCGCCCGGGCGTCCTGGTCGATCCGGTAGCGGGCCTTCAGGAGGTCGAAGAGCCGGTCCGGTCCGTCGTGGAGCAACGGCCGGTAGACGCCGACCCGCGCCGTCTGGCGGGTCAGCAGCTCCATGATCCCCAGCTCGACGACCTGACGGCCGTCCCCCCGCTCGATACCGGTCACGTACACGCTGCGCGTCACGCGTGGTCTCCGTCCCATCGTGTGGCTGTCGTGGATGTGGTGGAAGTGGTGGATTTTTCCCCGTTAGGGTGGGCCTGACCTCTTGACAATACCTCGGCGGACAGATAGGGCGCCCGCCGGGAAAGGCCTGTTCCGGGGGGTCGAAAGGCCTGGTGGACGGAGCGGCGCGGAACGCGCCGCACCCCCGGCCCGTGGAACAATCGGACAGGCTTCACCATGACGAACACGACGCCCTTCAGATGTACGGCCGTCCGCCCGCACGCGAACGGCCCGGTACGACCAGGAGCAGGAGACACAGCACGATGCGTATCGGAGTTCTCACCGCAGGCGGCGACTGCCCGGGCCTGAACGCTGTCATCCGTTCGGTCGTACACCGCGCCCTGGTCGGCCACGGCGACGAAGTCATCGGCTTCGAGGACGGCTTCAAGGGCCTCCTGGACGGCCACCACCGCCCCCTCGACATCAACGAGGTCAGCGGCATCCTGGCCCGCGGCGGCACGATCCTCGGCTCCGCCCGCATGGAGCGCGCGCGGCTGCACGAAGCCGCCGAGAACGCCCAGGAATTGGCCACGCGCTACGGCATCGACGCGCTCATCCCGATCGGCGGCGAGGGCACCCTGACCGCCGCGCGGATGCTGTCGGACGCCGGGATGCCGGTCGTCGGCGTGCCGAAGACCATCGACAACGACATCTCCTCCACCGACCGCACCTTCGGCTTCGACACCGCCGTCATGGTCGCCACCGAGGCCATCGACCGCCTCAAGACCACCGCCGAATCGCACCAGCGCGTGATGGTCGTCGAGGTCATGGGTCGCCACGCCGGCTGGATCGCCCTGGAGTCCGGCATGGCCGGCGGCGCCCACGGGATCTGCCTGCCGGAGCGCCCCTTCGAGGTGGACGCCCTGGTGAAGATGGTGGAGGAACGATTCTCCCGCGGGAAGAAGTTCGCCGTCATCTGCGTCGCCGAGGGCGCGCACCCGGCCGAGGGCTCCATGTCGTACAAGAAGGGCGCCATCGATCAGTACGGCCACGAGCGCTTCGCCGGCATCGGCAACCGCCTGGCCGTCGAGCTGGAGCACCGCCTCGGCAAGGAGGCCCGCCCGGTCATCCTCGGTCACGTCCAGCGCGGCGGCACTCCCACCGCCTACGACCGCGTCCTGGCCACCCGCTTCGGCTGGCACGCGGTGGAGGCCGTCCACCGCGGCGACTTCGGCAACATGACCGCCCTGCGCGGCACCGACATCGTGATGGCCCCCCTGGCCGAGGCGGTCACGGAACTGAAGACGGTCCCCGACGCCCGCATGTACGAGGCCGAATCGGTCTTCTGACCCACCCGCCCCCCGGCCCTGCGCCCCGCCCGGGCGGGACCTTCGACCCGACCCGCGCAGGCGAACGGCCCCGGTCGCGTCCACGGCGGGACGCGGTCGGGGCCGTTCGCGCACGCGACGGTCCGCGCGGTTCCGCGGGACCTAACGGGGTCCGGAGGCGTAGGACCAGAAGTGGGTCACGATGTCGGCCAGGAACTGGCGGCCCGCGTCGCCCGTACCGGCCTCGCCCGCGGCGCCGCCCCAGCTCAAGGTGGCCACCATCTTCGACTGGTACTCCCCGTGCAGCCGCTCCAGGACCGGCTCCAGGTGCTGCTTCGGCACCGGCAGCAGCTTGGCCAGCGGCTTCACGTACGCCTGCCAGCGCGTGGTCACCGCATTGCGCAGGAGCTCCGCGAGCTCGTCCTGCTTGCCCGTCGCCGCCACGAACTGGGCCAGCGACAGCCCGAGCACCTGAGCCAGGGCCACGGACTGCCGCTCGTTTCCCTTCCAGCGCCCGGTGTCCTCCATCTTCTGGTACGACGCCGTCTCCAGCCCGATCCGCCGGGCCAGGTCGTCCGCCGCCATGCCGCGCGCCATCCGGTGCTCCCGCAGGGTCACGGGCTCGGCGAGCAGCTCGCCGGGGGCGCACCACAGGACGCCGGCCAGCGCCGTGAGCTCGGCGGAACTCGGCGAAATCTCACCGCGCTCCCAGGCCATCACGGTCTCGGGCTCGACGGTCAGTCCGTACTGGGCGCGCAGGCCATAGGCGACATGACCGGGAGCCATGCCCAGGGCTGCGCGGAGGCGACGCGCGGCGGGGGCATTGAAGGGAGGGCTGGAGTGCACAGGGCACACCGTAGGAGTGCCCAAGGGGTGGCGACTACAGACCGTTCAAACAAGCCCAGAACTCGTAGGAACGTCCTATGGAGTTCAACGCTGCTGGCCAGTTTCCCGGCGACCGTCCGGTAATCGGAACGGTGCTAGATCCATTTGCCAGCCTACGGTTCCGGCCGACCGCGCGAAACCCCTCCGCACGATGTTCACCGATCATCCGCACCCCCTCCTGAACCGGAGTCCGGCCCCGAGCGTGATCCATGTCGGGGCCCTCGCATACGGGGGTGGCGAGGGCCCCACCCCCACCCGGATCCGCTCCTTGCCTTGACGTCGGCGTCAAGGATTACGGTCGGGGCATGCGAATCGGCGAACTGGCGGAGCGGGCCGGGACCAGCACGCGGACCCTGCGGTACTACGAGTCGCGCGGCCTGCTGCCCGCGCGCCGCACCGGCAACGGCTACCGCACGTACGACGAGGACGACCTGCGGCTGCTGCGCCAGATCCGCATGCTCCAGGACTTCGGCTTCGAGCTGGAGGAGACCCGCCCGTTCGTCGACTGCCTGCGCGCCGGCCACCCGGCCGGGGACTCCTGTCCCGCGTCCCTGGCCGTCTACCGGCGCAAGCTCGCCGAGCTCGACGGGCTGATCGGCCAGCTCGCCGACGTGCGGGAACAGGTCGCGCGGCAGCTCGCCGCCGCCGAGGACGCCGCCGGAGAGGCGGCGTCGCCGCGCTGTGAAATGACCGGACCGTAGAAGAGGGGAACCACATGATCCACGCCAAGGGTGTCGCCGCTGTGACCGACGCGGACTTCGAGGCGGAGGTGCTCGCCGAGCGCGGCAGGCCCGTCCTCGTGGAGTTCACCGCCGACTGGTGCGGCCCGTGCCGGCAGCTCGCGCCCGTGATCTCCGCCGTCGCCGCCGAGGAGGCCGACCGCCTCAAGGTCGTGCAGATCGACGCGGACGGCAACCCCGCAACCGTCGTCCGGTACGGGGTGCTGTCCATGCCGACCCTGCTCGTCTTCCGCGACGGCGAGCCCGTGAAGCAGATGGTCGGGGCCCGCGCCAAGCGCAAGCTCCTTCAGGAGCTCGAGGAGGTCACCGGCGCGGGCGCCGTCACGGCCTGAGCCAGACCGTCGCCAGGGGCGGGAGCGTCATGCGCAGGCTCGCCGGCCGGCCCTGCGCGGGCACGGGCTCGGGGCGCAGCGGCTGCAGATGGCGTACGCCGCTGCCGCCGTACTGCTCCAGGTCCGTGTTCAGGACCTCCCGCCACCACGGCACCTCCTCCGGGACGCCGATCCGGTAGCCGTGCCGCACCACCGGCGAGAAGTTCGACACGCACAGCAGCTGCGAACCGTCCTGTGCGTACCGCAGGAACGCGAAGACGTTGTCCTCCGCCGCGTCCGCGTCCACCCACGCGAAGCCCTCCGGCACGGAGTCCCGCTCCCACAGGGCGGGCGCCGCCGTGTACGTGCGGTTCAGGTCGCGCACGAGGTCGCGCACACCCCGGTGGTCGGCGGCCGCCGCGTACGAGGAGTCCAGCAGCCACCAGTCCGGCCCGTACGTCTCAGACCACTCCGAGCCCTGCGCGAACTCCTGCCCCATGAACAGCAGTTGCTTGCCGGGGTGGGCCCACATGAAGCCCAGGTACGCACGGTGTATGGCCCGCTGCTGCCACCAGTCCCCGGGCATCTTCGACACCAGCGAGCCCTTGCCGTGCACCACCTCGTCGTGCGAGATCGGCAGCACGTAGTTCTCGCTGTACGCGTAGATCATCCCGAACGTCATGTCGTGGTGGTGGTACTTGCGGTGCACCGACTCCTTCGACGCGTAGCGCAGGGTGTCGTGCATCCAGCCCATGTTCCACTTCAGCCCGAAGCCGAGCCCGCCCCCGTCCGTGGGGCGGGTCACGCCCTCCCAGGCCGTGGACTCCTCCGCGATCGTCACCACGCCCGGACAGCGGCGGTACACCGTCGCGTTCATCTCCTGGAGCAGGGCCACCGCGTCCAGGTTCTCCCGCCCGCCGTGCTCGTTCGGCGCCCACTCGCCCTCGCCGCGCGAGTAGTCCAGGTAGAGCATCGAGGCGACCGCGTCCACCCGCAGCCCGTCCACGTGGAACTCCTGGCACCAGTACACGGCGTTCGCGACGAGGAAGTTGCGGACCTCCTTGCGCCCGTAGTCGAACTCCAGCGTCCCCCAGTCCGGGTGCGCGGCCCGCCGCGGGTCGTGGTGCTCGTACAGCGGCCGGCCGTCGAATTCGGCGAGCGCCCACTCGTCGCGCGGGAAGTGCGCGGGCACCCAGTCGACGATCACCCCGATCCCGGCCCGGTGCAGCGCGTCCACGAGGAAGCGGAAGTCGTCCGGGCCGCCCATCCGCGAGGTCGGCGCGTAGAAACCGGTGACCTGGTAGCCCCACGAGCCGCCGAAGGGGTGCTCGGCGACCGGCATCAGCTCGACGTGGGTGAAGCCGAGCTCCTTGACGTACGGGGGGAGCTGCTCGGCCAGCTGCCGGTACGAGAGCCCCGGCCGCCAGGAGGCCAGGTGCAGCTCGTACACCGAGAAGGGGGCCTGGTGCGGCGGGCGGGCCCCGCGCCGCGCCATCCACTCCTCGTCCTGCCACTCGTAGTGGGACGTGGTGACCACCGAGGCGGTGGCCGGCGGGACCTCCGCGGCGCGGGCCATCGGGTCGGCGCGCAGGGTGTGGCTGCCGTCCGGCCGCGTGATGTCGTACTTGTACAGCGTGCCCTCGCCCACCCCCGGCAGGAACAGCTCCCACACGCCGCTCGCGCCCAGCGAGCGCATCGGGTACGCGACCGAGTCCCAGTACGAGAAGTCCCCGGTGACCCGCACCCCCTGGGCGTTCGGCGCCCACACCGTGAACCGGGTGCCGGCCACGCCCTGGTGCTCCATCGGCCGGGCCCCGAGCGCCGTCCACAGCTCCTCGTGCCGGCCCTCGCCGATCAGGTGCAGGTCCAGCTCGCCGAGCGCGGGCAGGAAACGGTACGGGTCGTGCACCTCGATCTCGTCCTCGTCGTACGCGACCAGCAGCCGGTAGTCCGGCACGCCCGCCAGCGGCAGCAGACCCGAGAACAGCCCGTCGCCGTCGTCGTGGAGCTCGGCCCGCAGCCCCTTGGCGACGATCGTCACCGCCTTGGCGTACGGGCGCAGCACGCGGAAGGACACCCCGCCCCGCTGGGTCCGGGCGCCCAGCACCCCGTGGGGGTCGTGGTGGCGGCCCTCCAGCAGCCGGGCCCGGTCCGCGGCCCCGAGCGCGGGCGCCGGCCGCACCCCGTGCGCGGGAGCCCGCCGGGCGCGCGGTGCCTGTGCTTTGCGCGCCGCGGCCGGAGCCGGGGGCGGGGGCGGCGGGGTGGTCGAGGATGACTGACGGGCGGGGCTCACGTGTGCGGCCTCCTAGGCGGCTGCGGGCGGGGGTGGGGGGAGAGGGAAGGGAAGCCTTCGCCGGGGGCGGCGCCCGGCTGCGTCCGGCCGAACCCCCGGTCCGCGCCGACGGCCAGCCGCCGGATGGCCGCCATCGGGACGTGCAGCCAGTCGGGGCGGTGGCGGGACTCGTAGCGCGCCTCGTACACCGCCTTGTCGGTCTCGTACGCGCGCAGCAGGACGAGGTCCTCGCGGGGGTCCCGGCCGGTGGTGCGGGCGTAGCCCTCGCAGAACGCGGCCCGGCAGGCGTCCGCCCAGGCGGGGGCGAACGGGCGGTGGGAGCGGGCGGCGTAGTCGAAGGAGCGCAGTATCCCGGCGATGTCGCGGACGGCGGGTTCGGGGCGGCGCCGGTCGGCCAGCGGCCGCGCCGGCTCGCCCTCGAAGTCGATCAGCGCCCAGCTGCCGTCGGCGGTGCGCAGGGTCTGGCCCAGGTGCAGGTCCCCGTGGATCCGCTGGGCGGGCACCCCGGCCCCGCGGGAGGCGGCCAGTGCGTCGAACGCCCCGCGCAATCCCGCCTCGTACGGCCGCAGCGCGGTCACCTCGCGGGCGGTGGCCGCCAGCCGGGCCGTCATCCCTGAGGCGAGCCGGGCCGTCTGCTCCGGGCCCAGCGCGACGGTGGGCAGCGCGTCGGCGAGCGCGCTGTGCACCTCGGCGGTGGCCCGGCCCAGCGCGTGCGCCTCGGCGGTGAAGTCGGCCCCGGCGCGGAGCCGGCCCAGCGCCAGCTGCCAGCCGTCGTCGGAGCCGCGCAGATAGGGCTGGAGGACGCCCAGGGTCAACGGTTCTCCACCGGGCAGTGCGGCCTCGTACCAGGCGACCGGCGCGGGGACGCGCGCGCATCCGGCGGCCGCCAGCGCTCTCGGCAGCTCCAGATCGGGATTGACCCCGGGGCCGACCCGCCGGAACACCTTCAGGATGTACGAATCCCCGTAGATCAAGGAGGAGTTGGTCTGCTCACCGGACAGCGGCCGGGGGGCGAGCGCCGCCGGGATCAGCGCCATCGGGTCGCGGTCGAAGCGCAGCGGTCCGAGGGTGCCGGGTGCGCGCAACCGCTCCAGCAGCAGCGCCGCCAGCCGCGGATCGCCGAGCCCCTCGTACACGCACTGGCCGGCGTACGGGCCCTGCTCGGGCCGCCCGATCAGCGCGGGCGCGAGCGCGGGCGGCAGGGCCGGGCGCACGCCCAGCAGCAGCTGGTAGCAGTCGCCGTCGACGTCCAGCAGCAGGTGGACGAGCCGCGGGGAGGAGCCCGGCGGCAACAGGTCCGCCGCCGAGATCATCCGGAGCCGGCCGATGCGCCGCCCCTTGCCGGCGAACCAGCGTTGGAGCGGCAGCCAGTCCCGGAGCATCGGCTCCAGCGGACTGAGTCCGGTCGTGCTCGTCGTCCCGGCGGATGCAGCCTCCGACATGGCGTCGCGTCCTTTCCCCGGGCCGTCACAGAATGCGGAGAGTGTCCCGGATTGCGTCAGTTGCTTCTCCGGTGGTGTACGAGTGTCGGGTCAGGATGATCCGTACAGGGGCGGGCGATTGACCCATTCGCGCGCCCACCCCGTACTCGGCGGCTATTCGCCCAGCAGGCGGAACCAGTAGAAGCCGTGCCCCGCGATCGTGAGCAGGTACGGCCATTCGCCGATCGGCGGGAAGCGCACGTCACCCGTGAGCTCCACCGGAACCCGCCCGTTGAACGACCGCAGGTCCAGCTCGGTGGGCTGCGCGAAGCGCGAGAAGTTGTGCACGCACAGCACCAAGTCGTCCCCGTACTCGCGGAGGAAAGCCAGTACCGCCGGGTTGGACGAGGGCAGTTCGGTGTACGAGCCGAGGCCGAAGGCCGGGTTCGCCTTGCGGATCTCGATCAGCCTGCGGGTCCAGTGCAGCAGTGAGGAGGGCGATGCCATCGCGGCCTCGACATTGGTGACCTGGTACCCGTGGACCGGGTCCATGATGACCGGCAGGTTCAGCCTGCCCGGATCGCAGGAGGAGAAACCGGCGTTGCGGTCCGGGGTCCACTGCATCGGGGTGCGCACCCCGTCGCGGTCGCCGAGCCAGATGTTGTCGCCCATGCCGATCTCGTCGCCGTAGTAGAGCACCGGCGAGCCGGGCAGCGACAGCAGCAGGGCCGTGAACAGCTCCATCTGGTTGCGGTCGTTGTCGAGGAGCGGGGCGAGCCGGCGCCGGATGCCGATGTTGGCCCGCATCCGCGGGTCCTTGGCGTACTCGGCGTACATGTAGTCGCGCTCTTCGTCGGTGACCATCTCGAGGGTGAGCTCGTCGTGGTTGCGCAGGAAGATGCCCCATTGGCAGCGGTCCGGGATCGCCGGGGTCTTGGCCAGGATTTCGGAGACGGGGTAGCGCGACTCTCTTCGTACGGCCATGAAGATGCGCGGCATGACGGGGAAGTGGAAGGCCATGTGGCATTCGTCCCCGCCCTTCGCGAAGTCGCCGAAGTAGTCGACGACGTCCTCGGGCCACTGGTTGGCCTCGGCGAGCAGCACGGTGTCGGGGTAGTGCGCGTCGATCTCGGCCCTGACCCGCTTCAGGAGCCGGTGGGTGCGCGGCAGGTTCTCGCAGTTGGTGCCCTCCTCGGCGTAGAGGTAGGGCACGGCGTCGAGCCGGAAGCCGTCGATGCCGAGGTCGAGCCAGAAGCGCAGCGCCGAGATGATCTCCTCCACGACGGCCGGGTTCTCGTAGTTGAGGTCCGGCTGGTGCGAGAAGAAGCGGTGCCAGTAGTACTGCTTGCGTACCGGGTCGTACGTCCAGTTGGAGGTCTCGGTGTCGATGAAGATGATGCGGGCGTCCTGGTACTGCTTGTCGTTGTCGGCCCACATGTAGTAGTCGCCGTACGGACCGTCCGGGTCCTTGCGCGACTGCTGGAACCACTCGTGCTGGTCGCTCGTGTGGTTCATGACGAAGTCGATGATCACCCGCATGCCGCGGTGGTGCGCGGCGTCCACGAACTCCACGAAGTCGGCGAGATCGCCGAACTCGGGCAGCACGGACGTGTAGTCCGCGACGTCGTAGCCCCCGTCACGGAGAGGCGAGGCGAAGAACGGCGGCAGCCAGAGGCAGTCGACGCCCAGCCACTGGAGGTAGTCGAGCTTGGCGGTGAGCCCCTTCAGGTCTCCTACGCCGTCGCCGTTGCTGTCGTGGAAGGACCGTACGAGCACCTCGTAGAAGACCGCCCGCTTGAACCAGTCGGGGTCTCGGTCCTTCGCGGGGGTGTCCTCGAACGTGTCGTGGACGGGATCGTTGATCATCATGTGGTGGGTGACCCTCCGGTGGGCGGGGACGGTCGCAGAGCCGCGAGTACGTGTGCGGGTGTTCGGCCCGGCTCCAGGCGTACGTAGTTGGCCCTGCCCCAGTGGTAGGTCTCGCCGGTGAGCTCGTCGCGCACCGCGAGGGACCCGTGCCAGTCGAGGCCGAGTACCGGCATGTCCAACGAGACCGTCGCCTCCTGGGTGTGGTGCGGATCGAGGTTGACGACCACCAGTACGGAATTGGCGCCCGCGTGCTTCGAATAGGCGATCACCTGGTCGTTGTCGGTCGGGTGGAAATGGATGTCGCGCAGCTGCTGGAGCGCCGGGTTGCGGCGGCGCAGCCGGTTGAGCGCGGTGATCAGCGGGGCGATCGTGCGGCCCTCGCGCTCGGCGGCCGCCCAGTCGCGCGGCCGGAACTCGTACTTCTCGGAGTTCAGGTACTCCTCGCTGCCCTCCCGGACCGGGGTGTTCTCACACAGCTCGTACCCGGCGTAGACGCCCCAGGTGGGGGAGAGGGTGGCGGCGAGGACGGCGCGCACCTCGAAGGCCGGGCGGCCGCCCCGCTGGAGGTACTCGTGGAGGATGTCGGGCGTATTGACGAAGAAATTCGGCCGCATGACGGAGGCGGAACGGACGTCCGAGAGCTCGGTCAGGTATTCGGTCAGCTCGGCCTTCGTGTTGCGCCAGGTGAAGTACGTGTACGACTGCTGGAAGCCGATGGCCGCCAGCGCGCGCATCATGGCGGGCCGGGTGAAGGCCTCCGCCAGGAAGATCACGTCGGGATCGGACTTGTTGATGTCCGCGATCACCTTCTGCCAGAAGACGACCGGCTTGGTGTGCGGATTGTCCACCCGGAAGATCCGGACGCCGTGGTCCATCCAGTACCGGAGGATGCGGACCGTTTCCTGTACGAGACCGGCCATGTCGGTGTCGAAGTGGATCGGGTAGATGTCCTGGTACTTCTTCGGCGGGTTCTCGGCGTACGCGATCGTCCCGTCGGCCCGGTGGCGGAACCACTCGGGGTGCTTCTCCACCCAGGGGTGGTCCGGCGAGCACTGGAGCGCGAAGTCGAGCGCGATCTCCATGCGCAGCTCACGGGCGCGGGCGACGAAGGCGTCGAAGTCCTCGATCGTTCCGAGCTCGGGGTGCACGGCGTCGTGGCCGCCCTCGGTGGAGCCGATGGCCCACGGCACCCCGGGGTCCCAACTTCCGGCCGACAGGGTGTTGTTCGGGCCCTTGCGGTAGGTGCTGCCGATGGGATGGATCGGCGGCAGGTACACCACGTCGAACCCCATCGCGGCGATGGCCGGCAGCCGTTCGGCGGCGGTCCGCAGCGTTCCGCTCACGGGCTCCTCGCCGGGCTCGACGACGGCGCCCTCGGAGCGCGGGAACATCTCGTACCAGGAGCCGAAGAGGGCCCGCTTGCGCTCCACGACCAGCGGCAGCGCCTTGGAGGCGGTGACCAGCTCCCGGTACGGACGCCGGGCGAGGGCGGCCAGGACCGGGGCCGCGAGGGCGGCGGAGTACCGCAGCGACACCGGGCGGTCCTCGTCGCGCATGGCCTCGGCGGCGGCCAGGACGTGCTCGCGGCCGTCCTTCTTCGGGATCCTGGAGCCGGCCCGCTCGTAGAGCTCGGCTCCTTCGAGCAGGGTGAGCCCGGGGTCGATGCCGGCGGGGATCTTGATGGCGGCGTGGGCCTGCCAGGTGCCGACCGGGTCGCTCCACGCCTCGACGGTGTACGTCCACCTCCCCTCGACCTCGGCGGAGACCCGGGCACCCCACCGGTCGGTGCCGGGCGCCAGTTCGCGCATCGGCACGGGGGGCCGCAGCCGCCCGCTGGGGTCGCGGAGCACGACATGGGCGGCGACGGCGTCGTGGCCCTCGCGGAATACGGTGGCGGAGATCTCGAAGACCTCTTCCACGACCGCCTTGGCGGGTCTGGCCCCGCAGTCGACGGCGGGGCGGACGTCCAGCACGGGAATGCGACCGATCATGATGGGATCACCTGGGGGCAGTTCGCAGGGCTCGGTGACAACAGTCCAGCCGGAGCACCGGCTGGTCGTGCACGCTCTGTTCGCTCTGTTTCTAGCCGCTCAGAAGACGGCTGGGCTGCGGGCATGGCCGCTCCTGTCCGCGTTCACTCGGGTGGCGGGAGAGGTGGTGGGGCGGGGTGCCGTGCGTGTACGCGGGGAGCCCTGCCCACTCTCACCCCGCTCAATCAGGTCCCCCGGTTAACTACTCGTACGTAGTCGCGCGGCCCGGACCAAGGTCTTGGCCGACATCTGCCGAGGCTCAGTCAAGTCGGTCGGGACTAACGGATGTACGTCCTGACACGCCCGTCGCAGTGACACCAGGAGCCCCTTCGCTGAGTGGGTATTTGGGGCGGTGAGGGCGGATTATCCGGAGTGACAGCGCTGCCCGCAGGGAGGATCATGAGGCCCGTCTCAGTGGGTTCCGTACGCGCTTCCGGCTGCCGGAATGTCCTGAATCCACTTCACTTTTTTTGAAGGATCGTCTCTGTTGCGTCCCACTCGTATGGTGGTCCTGCTCACCGCGGGGCTCGTCACCCTTCTCGGTGTACCGGCCGCCGCGGCCGCCGATGCGCCGGCCACGCTCTACGTCAACAAGTCCGACGCCAACTGCTCGGACACGGGGTCCGGCGCACAGGCCGCCCCGTTCTGCACGATCTCCGCGGCGGCCCGGATCGTAGGGCCGGGCCAGACGGTGCGGATCGATCCGGGCCAGCCGTACGACGAGGCCGTCACCATCGACCGTTCCGGCGAGCCCGGCAAGCCGATCGCCTTCGTGTCCGGTGCGGCGGACGGCTACAGCCGGGTGGATCTCGGCAAGGGCCTGACCCTCACCGGTGCGGGCCACGTGGTGGTGCGCGGCATGTACGTCGGCGACGGCATCCGGGTCTCCCGGTCCACCGACGTCGAGCTGGACCGGATCCAGAGCGGCGGGGGTGAGCTCGACGGCCTCGTCATCGGGGAAGGGAGCGCGGACGTGCGCTTCACCCGCGGCTCGGTGTGGGGGGTCCGGGTCGAGGGCGGCGCGCGGGGTACCGTCCTCAGCCGCAACGAGCTCAACGGAACCCTGGGGTCGAGCAACGTGGCGGTGGTGGACGCGCCCGGCACGGTCATCACCAACAACGACTTCTCCGCCCTCTGCGGGGCGACCGTGTCGTTCGGCGGCGCCTCGACCGGCTCCGCACTGTTCAACAATGTGATCTTCAGTGAGTCCACCCACAGTGGCTGCCGGTCGGCGGGTCCGCGGGGCGGCGTCGACGTGTCGCAGAGTGCGGCCGAGGGCACGCGAGTGGACTACAACGTGTTCAGCGGCCACGGAACGCCGGCGGTGAACCCGTACACCTGGGCCGGCAAGGCCTACCCGAGCCCGGCGGCCTTCCAGTCCGCGACCGGCCAGGGTGCACACGACATCCTGGCCCCCGACGGCTACAAGGTCGGTGCGATGGACGGTTCGCCCACCATCGACTCCGCCGACGCGACCGCTCCGGGCGTCCTGCCCACCGACATCCACGGGAAGCCCGCCACCGACGACCCCCGCGTCCCGAACACCGGCAAGGACGGCGGGTACCTGGACCGCGGAGCCCGCGAGACCCAGGACTACCTGAAGGGCGTCCGGCTGGACCTCGACCCGTACTGGGCGCCGGTGGGCACCACGGTGAAGGCGACGGCCACCGCGGACAACCGGTGGCCGGGCGCGCTGACGTTCCACTACGACTTCGGCGACGGCACGGCCCCCACCGTGACGAGGGCGACCACGGCCGAGCACGTCTACAGCGCGCCCTGTGCGTGGTGCGCGGTCAAGGTGTCGGCCGTCTCGGGCGCCGGGGAGACGGTGTCCGACGCCAAGTCGACGAACGTGACCGCGGCCGGTCCGCTCACCGCTGCCCTCGCCGTGGATCCGGTTCTGCCGACCTCGGACAACCCGATCGGCCACACCCCTCCGCTGAGCGTGGACGTCAAGACCGCGGCCTCCGTCACGCCCTGGCCGGTGGAGAGCGTGGACTTCGACTTCGGTGACGGCGCCACCTCGCACCAGACCGGGCTGTCCGGCACGAGTCACACCTACGCCCGGCCCGGTGAGTACAAGGTCACGTTCACGGTCCGCGACGTGAAGGGGGCCACGTCCACGGCCACGCGGAGCGTGAAGGTCGACTACGCGCCGTCCGGCTACGTCGCCACGGCGCCGTTCCGGCTGCTGGACACGCGTGCCAACGGCACCGTTCTCTGGGGCGGGAGCCCCACCGCGGTGACGCTGCCGGTCGGGATCACCGTGCCGGACCACGTCCTGTCCGGCAGCATGGCCGCGGCCGTCCTGAACGTGACCGTCACCGGTGCCACCGAGGACACCCACCTCAGCGTCTGGCCCTCGGGCCAGCCCCGCCCCGCCACCTCGAACGTCAACGTCAGGGCGGGCGGCACCTCCGCCAACACCGTCACCGTCCCGGTCGGCGCCGACGGCAAGGTCTCCGCGCAGCTCAACTCCGGCAAGGCCGCGCTGGTCGTGGACTTCGTCGGCTACTACCAGCCCGGCATCGGCCAGCGGTTCTCCCCGATCACGCCGACCCGCGTCGTCGACACCCGCACCGCGGGCGGCGCGCTGGGCGGCGGTCAGACCCGCACGGTGAAGGTCGCCGGGGTGAACGGGATCCCCGCCGACGCCACGGCCGTCGCCTTCAACCTGACCGGTACCGGCTCCACCGAGAACGCCCACGTCATCGCCTACGCCGACCCGGACAAGCGGCCCGCGACCTCGAACCTCAACCTGGAGCCCGGCAAGGACAAGTCGAACCAGGCCATCGTCCCCGTCGGCCCCGACGGCACCATCACCCTCTACACCAACACCGGCTCCACCCACCTGATCCTCGACGCCGTCGGCTGGTACGCCAAGGACGCCAAGGCACTCTTCACCCCCGTCGTCCCGCGCCGCCTCGCCGACACCCGCACCACCGGCAAGCCGGCCCCCGGCGCCACCACCACGGTGACCGGTCTGCCCGAGGGCGCCGTCGGCGCCGCGCTGAACGTCACCGCGACCGACTCCACCGGCCCCGGCTTCCTCACCGTGTACGCGTACGGCACCACCCGCCCGGGCGCGAGCAGCCTCAACACCCGCCCCGGCGACACCGTCCCCAACCACGTCACCACCCCGGTCGGCGACGGCGGCCGCGTGTCCGTCTGGAACAGCTACGGCGGCAGCACCCACGTGATCACCGACCTGCTCGGCTACTTCACCCAGGGCTGACCGGCGGCGGGAACACCGTCACCGACGCGCAACACCCGCCGCCCCGGGCGCCCGTGCACCGCACGGGGCGTCCGGGGCGGCGGCGTTGGAGGCGGTGCGTCCGGCGCCGGAGGCACCGTGGCAGGCGGGGCCCCGGTGAGGCTAGCCTTCCCGGGGTGATGCGCGGACGCACAGCGTGGTGCGGCCGCTTCGATCCGCAATCGCCTGCGAAGGTAGAACGTGTGAAGGCTATCCGTCGATTCACCGTGCGCCCCGTCCTCCCGGAACCATTGCTTCCGCTTGCCGATCTCGCGCGCAATCTGCGCTGGTCGTGGCATACCGAGACCCGTGAACTCTTCCAATCCGTCGACCCCGAGGGCTGGCAGGCCGCCGGCGGCGATCCCGTCCGGCTGCTCGGCGCGGTCTCCGCACCCCGGCTCGAGGAACTGGCCGGCGACCGGCGGTTCCTGCGCCGGCTCGCCGTCGTCGCCGCCGACCTCGACGACTACGTCCACGGCGGGAGGTGGTACCAGAGTCACGAGGACCATGCCGAGCTGCCCGCAGGGATCGCCTACTTCTCGCCCGAGTTCGGGATCACCGCCGCCCTGCCGCAGTACTCCGGCGGGCTCGGCATCCTCGCCGGGGACCACCTCAAGGCCGCCAGCGACCTCGGCGTCCCCCTCATCGGAGTGGGACTTCTCTACCGGCACGGCTACTTCCGCCAGTCGCTCTCCCGCGACGGCTGGCAGCAGGAGCACTATCCCGTCCTCGACCCCAACGAGCTCCCCGTCTCCCTCCTGCGCGACGGCGAGGGGGCACCGGCCCGGGTGACCCTGAGCCTGCCGGGCGGCCGCGCCCTGCACGCACACATCTGGCAGGCCCGCGTCGGCCGCGTCCCGCTCCTGCTCCTCGACTCCGACGTCGAGGACAACGACGCCGGCGCCCGCGAGGTGACCGACCGGCTCTACGGAGGCGGCAGCGACCACCGCCTCCTCCAGGAGATGCTGCTCGGCATCGGAGGCGTGCGCGCAGTGCGCGCGTACTGCGGGATCACCGGACATCCCGACCCCGAGGTGTTCCACACGAACGAGGGACACGCCGGCTTCCTCGGGCTCGAACGCATAAGGGAACTGGAAGGGGAGCAGGGGCTCGGCTTCGAGGCCGCCGTCGAGGCGGTGCGCGCCGGGACCGTGTTCACGACGCACACGCCGGTGCCCGCCGGCATCGACCGCTTCGAGCGGGCCCTCGTCGCCCGGCACTTCGGGCCCGGAGCGGAGCTGGCCGCCCTGCCGGTCGACCGGATCCTGGAACTGGGCGCCGAGTCCTATCCCGGCGGCGACCCCGGGGTCTTCAACATGGCGGTGATGGGGCTGCGGCTGGCCCAGCGGGCCAACGGGGTCTCCACCCTGCACGGGGCGGTCAGCCGCGGCATGTTCGCCGGGCTGTGGCCGGGCTTCGACCCGGCGGACGTGCCGATCACCTCCGTGACCAACGGCGTGCACGCCCCGACCTGGGTGGCCCCCGAGGTGGTCCGCCTCGGCGTCCGCCAGATCGGCGCAGGGCGCACCGAGGACGCGCTGTCGGTGGGCGGCTCCCAGCGCTGGGACGCGGTCGCCGACATCGGAGACCAGGACATCTGGGACCTGCGGCGCGTGCTGCGCGAGCAGCTGGTGCAGGAGGTGCGCGACCGGCTGCGGGCCTCGTGGCTCCAGCGCGGGGCCGCGGAGGCCGAACTCGGCTGGGTGGACTCCGTGCTCGACCCGGACGTGCTCACCATCGGGTTCGCCCGGCGCGTGCCCTCGTACAAGCGGCTCACGCTGATGCTGCGCGACCCCGAGCGGCTGCGCGCGCTGCTGCTCGACCCGGACCGGCCCGTGCAGATCGTCGTCGCCGGCAAGGCCCACCCGGCCGACGACGGGGGCAAGCGGCTCGTCCAGGAGCTGGTGCGGTTCTCGGACGATCCGCGGGTGCGGCACCGGATCGTCTTCCTGCCCGACTACGGCATGGCCATGGCGCAGAAGCTCTACCCGGGCTGCGACGTCTGGCTGAACAATCCGCTGCGGCCGCTGGAGGCCTGCGGGACCAGCGGGATGAAGGCGGCGCTCAACGGCTGCCTCAACCTGTCCGTGCTGGACGGCTGGTGGGACGAGTGGTTCGAACCGGACTTCGGCTGGGCCATCCCGACGGCCGACGGCCTCGGGACGGACGAGGACCGGCGCGACGACCTGGAGGCCGGCGCCCTCTACGAGTTGATCGAGGACCGGGTCGCGCCGCGGTTCTACGACCGGGCCGACCGCAGCGGACTGCCGGTGCGGTGGATCGAGATGGTCCGGCGCACCCTCGTTTCACTGGGTCCCAAGGTGCTCGCGGGTCGCATGGTGCGGGAGTACGTGGAGCGGCTGTACGCGCCGGCCGCGCGCTCCCACCGGGCCCTGGACGCGGACGCGGCACGGGACCTGGCCTGGTGGAAGGGACGGGTCCGGGCGGCCTGGCCGCGGGTCGCCGTCGAGCACGTGGAGGCGCTGGCCGCGGCCCCGGTGAACGGCACCGCCGAGCTCGGGGCCACGCTCACGCTGCGGGTGCGGGTGGCGCTGGACGCGCTCACCCCCGAGGACGTCGAGGTGCAGGCCGTCGCGGGGCGGGTGGATCCGCAGGACGTGATCCGCGACGGGCGGTCCTTCCCGCTCAAGCCCACCGCCGGCCCGGACCTGGAGGGGCGCTGGATGTACGAGGGCCCGCTCGCCCTCGACCGTACGGGGCCCTACGGCTACACCGTACGGATCCTGCCCGCACACCCGATGCTGGCGACGCCGGCCGAACTGGGGCTGGTCGCGGCCCCGGTGGAGACCGAAGCGGCCCGTGACGCGGGCCCGGGGGGCGGTGTCCTCCTGCGCTAGCCGCCGGGGCCCGCAGGGCTCCGCGGTTCAGGGGGCGGGCGGCGGATCGACCAGCCGCCCGCCCTCCACCAGCATCCCGGCCCGCTTGATGTTGCGCAGGGTCGGGATCACCTCCACGTGCTGGATGCCGGGCACCGCGCCGATCCGCTCGGTCATGTACGTGTACAGCGCGTCGGTGTCGCGGCACACCACCACCGCCATCAGATTGGCCGTGCCGGTCACCGCGGCCGCGAAGGGCACCTCCGGGTGGGCGGCCAGCGCGGCGCCCACCTCCGCCAGCCGGGCCGGGGCCGCGGTCAGCGTCAGCGTCGCCTCCGCCTCGAAGCCCAGGGCCGAGGGGACGAACTCCACGTCGAAGTAGAGCGCCCGCAGCTCGCGCAGCCGCTCCAGCCGGCGGCGCGCGGTCGACTCCGACAGGCCCGAGGCCCGGGCCAGCTCCGGATAGCCGGCCCGGCCGTCCTGGGCCAGCACGGCCAGCAGCGCGTGCTCGGCCTCGTCCAGGACGTACCGTTCGCGCTCCGGCCCGGCCGCCACGGGGGGCCGGGCCGCCGGCCGGTCCAGCGCCGCGATCTGCTCGGGCCGCAGCACGTCGAGGCCGGACCACTGCGCCGGGCCGCCGATGTACACCCGCAGGATGGTGTGGGCGCTGACCCCGGTCACCCGGCGGGTGCGCGGCAGCTTGTCCAGGAGCAGGCCGTCGCGGTCCTGGCGGGTGCGGGCCTTGGTCAGGCAGTGGATCTCGGTGCCGCCCGAGCCGAGCTTCACCCAGGAGATGTCCGGCCGCCGGGCCAGCGCCTCGGCCACCGCGAGCGCGGCGTCCGGCGCGCACTGCACCCGCAGCCAGGATTCGAAGAGCCCGACGCGGTTGCCCAGCGGCAGCCCGATCACCCGGAGCAGGCCCGAGGTGCGCAGCCGGCGGTAGCGGCGCACCACCGTCTGGTCGGAGACCTCCAGGACCTCGGCGATCCTGCTGAAGGCGGCCCGTCCGTCGATCATCAGGGCCTGCATCAGGGCGCGGTCGAGGCCGTCCAGCTGCACGGGCGTGGTCATGGATTCCATCATGACAGGGGATCCGAAGAGTGAAATCCGGCAGCCGGGAGGGTCTGGGTGGGGGATCGGCCGTCCGGGTGGGAGTTTGGAGCCACCGCCACCCCACCACCACCCCCTGCCGGGCCTCCGGGTCCCGAGGAGTTCTCCCATGCGCAAATGGCTCCCGCTGACCGCGGTGTGCCTCGGGGCGTTCATGCTCCTGGTCGACGTCACGATCGTGATGGTCGCCCTGCCCGACATGGCCGCCGACATGCACACCTCCTTCTCCGGACTCCAGTGGGTCGTCGACGGCTACGCCCTGGCCCTCGCCGCCCTGCTGCTCGGCGCCGGCTCCCTCGCCGACCGGATCGGCCGCCGCCGCGTCTACCTCGGCGGGCTCGCCCTCTTCGCCGCCGCCTCCCTCGCCTGCGGGCTGGCCGGCGGCCCGGCCGCGCTGATCGCCTTCCGCACCGTCCAGGGCATCGGTGGCGCCGCGATGTTCGCCACCACCATGGCCCTGCTCAGCAGCGCCTACCAGGGCCGTGACCGCGGGGTCGCCTTCGGGGTCTGGGGCGCGGTCAACGGGGCCGCCGCCGCGGCCGGCCCGATCATCGGCGGGCTGCTCACCCAGCACTTCGGCTGGCGCTGGATCTTCTTCATCAACCTCCCCGTCTGCGCCCTGGCCGTGTACGTGACGCTGAAGTCGGTCGCCGAATCCCGTGACCCCCACGCCAAGGGCCTCGACCTGCCCGGCATGGCCGCGTTCACCACCGGGGCCGCGGCCGTCACCTACGCCCTGATCCGGGTCGGCGAGAACGGCTGGACCGGCGCCGCCACCCTCGGCCTCCTCGGTCTCGGCGTGGCCGCCTTCGCCGCGTTCGTCCTCGTCGAACTGCGCAGCCCCCGCCCCATGCTGGACCTCTCGCTGTTCCGCAGCCGCTCCTTCGTCGGCGTCATGGCCGGGGCGCTGCTGCTGTCGGGCGCGGCCTTCTCGTACCTGATGTACGTCTCCCTGTGGCTGCAGTCCGCGGAGGGGATGGGCCCGGTCTCCGCCGGCCTGGTGCTGGTGCCGCTGAGCATCTCCTCGTTCGCCGTCTCCGCGGTGGCCGGGCGGCTGCTGCACGGAGCCCCGGCGCGGCTGACCATCGGCGGCGGGATGCTGCTGATCGGGGCGGGCGCGCTGCTCCAGGCCTGGATGACGGACGCGGGCGACGGCTGGTCGGTCCTGGTCCCGGGGCTGGTGGTGACCGGGCTCGGAGTGGGCATGGCGACCCCGGCCCTGGCCGCCGCCGCGATGGGGGCCGTGACCCCGGCCCGGGCGGGCATGGCCGGCGGGGCCCTGAACACCGCGCGGCAGCTGGGCATGGCCCTCGGGGTCGCGGTGCTCGGCGCGGTCTTCCAGGCCGGGCTGCGGGACGGGCTCGCCGGCTCCGGCCAAGGCCACGGCACGGCCGAGGCGTTGGCCTCCGGGCGGGCCGGGCAGCTGCTGGCGACGGGTCCGGCCGCACGGGTCTGGGTCGAGGAGGCCTTCGCGAGCGGACTGCGCGGGACGTTCCTGACCTCGGGGCTGATGGGGCTGGCGGGGGCGCTGCTGGTCCTGGTGCTGGTCCGTACGAAGGCACCGGCTCCCGCGCGGGCCCAGGCCCGGGCGGCGACCCCGGTCCCCGGTCCGGCCGCCGGGGACCCCTCGGCATTCGAACGCGCGTCCGCGTAGCGGGCGGTGGGCGGGGCCGTACGGGTGAAGGTGGCCGGGCCGGGAGGGTGAACCTTCGAACGTGTTGCGCATGGCGCAGTGCTCCGGCGTGGAATACCGCTCCCGACTTCGCCCGCTGGGTGCCACCGGACGGGCATCCCGTGCCCACAGAACGGACTGCCTCCCCATGCGTCTTCGCCCGACCGCCGCAGCGCTGCTCGGCGCCCTCGCCCTCGTCCTGCCGACCGCCGGCCCCTCGCTGGCCGGTGGCCACGACGACCTCGGCCGGCTGCAGTACATCATCGACAACGACGAGCGGGCACAGATCCGCCCGGCGGACAACGACACCTGCTACGAGCTGACCGACACCTCGCGCAACCGGCCCGCGACGGCGGTGCACAACGGCACCGAGTCGCGGGCCCTGCTCTACCCGAACCGCGGGTGCGGCGGCCGGGTGGAGCGCGAGCTGCAGCCGGGGGACACCGTGTACAACGTCGAGGTCCTCTCGGTGACGTTCGTGCCGGTCCGCAGCCACCATGACGACTGCCGCGACGACTTCCGCCGGGGCGGCTGCGGCGATTCGCGCTGGGACGACGACGACTTCCGCTCCGCCTTCCGGAACGACGGCTGACCTCCCGGTCCGCCGAGCACGGGTGAGGGTCCGGCCCCCGAGGGGGCCGGACCCTCACCCGTCAGAGCACTCCCGCCGCCGGCCGGTGCCCGTCCAGCAGTGCGGCGGGGGTACGTGGAACAGGGCCGCCCGGGAGGGTCTCTCCCGGACGGCCCCGCGTTTTCAGTGGGTCAGCCGTCTGGCTCCACCTGCCCCGGAGGGGTCAGAAGGTGAGCTTCCAGCTGTCGATCTTGCCGGTGTCCAGGCTCGCGTTGTCGCTGACCCGGAGCTTCCAGACGCCCTGGGCCACCTCGGACGAGGCGTCGACCGTGTAGCTCTTGACGATGTTGTCCGCGCTGCCGCCGGAGCGGTTGTGCAGGTTGTAGACGCTGCCGTCAGGGGCGACCAGGTCGACCTTCAGGTCACCGATGTAGGTGTGGAGGATGTTGACGTCCACCTTGAGGGTGCTCGGCGCGTTGCCGGTGCGGGTCACCGTGATCGGGGACTCGACCGTCGCGTTGTCGGCGATCGCGTAGTCGTTCGTGTTCTCGAACACGTTCTGCTGGGACGTGCCGACGGTCCAGGTGAAGGACGTCGTGCCCGTCTTGCTCGCCGAGTCGGTCACCGTCACGGTCACGTTGGACGTGCCCGCGGTGGTGGCCGTGCCCGAGATCAGACCGGTCGAGGAGTTGATCGACAGGCCGGCCGGGAGGCCGGTGGCCGCGTAGCTGAGCGCACCCGGGTTGGTGCTGGTCGCCTGGACCTGAAGGCTCACGGCGGTGTTGATCTGGGTGGTCTGGTTCGGGATCGCGGTGACCGAGACGCCGGACTGCGGCGGCCGGGCGCCGACGGCGATGGCGGCCCAGGCGTTGGCCACGTTGTTGTACGTGACCGAGTTCGCCCCGTACAGGTCGGCGGCGGCCTGGAGGGTCGCCGTACGGGCGGCCGCGTAGTTGGTGTTCGACTTGAAGTAGCCCACCGTCAGCGCGCGGAACCAGATCTTCGCGGCGGCGTCACGGCCGATCGCGGTGACCGGGAGGCCGTCGGAGGTCGGCGAGTTGTAGCTCACGCCGTTGATGACCTTGGCGCCGGAGCCCTCGGACATCAGGTAGAAGACGTGGTTGGCCGGGCCCGAGGAGTAGTGGACGTCGATGCCGCCGATGCCCGAGTACCACGAGTCCTTGGAGCCGCCGTCCTTGCTCGGCTTGTCCATGTAGCGCAGCGGGGTGCCGTCGCCGTTGATGTCGATCTTCTCGCCGACCAGGTAGTCGCCGACGTCCTGCGGGTTGTTGGCGTAGAACTCGACGGCCGCAGCCATGATGTCCGAGGTCGCCTCGTTCAGGCCGCCGGGCTCACCGCTGTAGGTCATGTTGCCGGTGACCGAGGTGAGGCCGTGGGTCATCTCGTGGGCGGCCACGTCGATCGACGTCAGCGGGTGCGTGTTGCTCGTACCGTCGCCGTACGTCATGCAGAAGCAGGAGTCGTCCCAGAACGCGTTCACGTACGCGTTGCCGTAGTGGACCCGGCTGTACGGGGCCACGCCGTCGTTGCGCAGGCCGTTGCGGCCGTGCACGTTCTTGTAGTAGTCCCACGTCAGCTGTGCGCCGTAGTGCGCGTCGGCGCCTGCGGTCGCGCGGTTGGACGCGGCGCCGTTGCCCCACACGTCGGTCGTGTTGGTGAACAGGCTGCCGGTGCCGGAGCTGCCGCCGTTGAGGTCGTACGTCTTGTGGTTGCCGCGCCCTGCGTCGTTCAGCGTGTAGTTGCTGCCCGACTGCGAGGTGCCCATCGTGACCTGGCCGCTGTACATGGTGTTGCCGGTGCCGGTCTCGATGGCCTGCCACTGGGTGATCTTCGCGCCGGTCTTGGCGTCGGTGACCACGTGCAGCTCGCTCGGGGTGCCGTCGTCCTGGAGGCCGCCGACGACGGTCTCGTAGGCGAGGACGGGGGCGCCCTCGGCGGCCCAGATCACCTTGCGGGCGTTCTTGGACGCCTTGGCGTTCTTGGAGCCCTCGGAGTTCGCCGCGGAGACGGCCTGGCCCTCGGCGGCGGACGGGGTGACCGTGGCCGTGGTGTCGGCGACCTTGATCTCGTGGTTGGTCGCCCGGGTGATGCTCTTGGTGACGCCGGCCTTGGCGTGGACCGTCAGGTCGCCGCCGAGTACGGGGAGTCCGCCGTAGGTGCGCTCGTACGTGGTGTGCGTGGTGCCGTCGGCGTCCTTGACGACGTCGCGTACGACCAGCTTCTCCTGCTCGCCGAGGCCGAGGGCCTTGGCCGCCTGGACGGTGGTCGAGTTGGCGTCGGATATGAGCGTCGCACGCTCGGAAGGACTGAGATTGACGGCGGCCGCGCCCGGGTTGGGCTGAGCGGCGTTGCGTGCCTGCGACGCGGTGGCGTCGGCGGAGGCGGTGCCGGCCTGGATGCCGACGGCGAGCAGTGCGGCGGCGGCAACGAGAGCGCCGGCCGCGGTGGCACGCCTGTGGGGGGTGTGACTCAACGCAGACTCCTTCTGCAAGGGGGTGCCGGAGAGCTGGGTGGGCCTCCGGGCAGAGCAGGCTGGTGCGAAGAACGGATCGAAGAGTGCCAGCTGGCGACGTCAATGTCAGGGTCGCGTCAAAAGGTTGGCTGGAAACGGTTCGTTGACCGATGAGACGTATCCGGTATCCGAACCATTCACCTTCGCGTGCGAAAGGGGGGTTCGATATCTGGAACGGTTGGTACCGGTTGCTAACACTTGCGCAACAAGAGGTCCCGTTCGAGCAATCGGCATTTGTCGTACGGGCGTTTGTCGTACTGTTTCCCGGTGCGCCAGTTGTTCGTAGCCAGGGGAAGCCGCGGGCACGCGCATCTGTCATAGACCACGTGCCAGGGGGGCCCATGAGGCATGTCCATTTTCCTGCGCAAAGACTGGCCGGAGCCGCGGCGGCGTCCGCGGGCCTCGCGGCCGCCCCGGTGAGGCGGATCGGCGACAAGGCCCGCTGGTACCTCCCGGCCGCCCTCACGGCCGACTTCCTCGGCGCCGCGGTCCCCGTAGGGCTGGTCTTCCAGGCGGCGCAGCAGGTCCGGCCGGTGTACTGCGCCCTCGGCGCGGCCCTCGCCTGGACCGGGGTGCAGGCGGTGCGCCGCCGCTACGCCTCCCGAGCGCTGGGAGAATCGCGCGGAGTGCTGCCCGTCCTGCATGACTGGCTGATTCTCATCGGTGTCCTGGCCGTGGCCCGCGTGGTGACCGGCGAGAGCACCCCGCGGCTGTCCGCGCTCGGCGCCCTGCTGCCCGCCCTCCTCGTCACCGTGGCCTGCCACAAGCTGACCTACCGCCACCTCTCGGCGGCCCGCCGCGAGGCGCACGCCGTCAGCCGCGTCCTGGTGGTCGGCGAACCCGGCGCGGCCGGAGCCGTCATCGAGCACCTGGCCGCGCGCACCGACCATCCCTACGTCGTCGTCGGCGTGGTGCCGGTCGGCGCCGGCCCGCTCGAGGGCGGGGTGCCCGTCGCGGCACGGCTCGACGAGAGCGCGCCCGAGGCGCCGAACGCGGACTCGACCGCCGTGCTCGGCGCCGTCCGCAGCCACCACGCCGACCTCGTCCTGGTCGCCCCGGGCGCGCGGATCTCGGGGGAGCGGCTGCGCAAGGTCGCCTGGGCGCTGCACGACGCGGGGCTGGAACTCGCCGTCTTCCCCGGGCTCGTGGAGGTTTCCGTCAAGCGGCTGGAGACCCTCTCCGCGGGCGGGCTCGCCGTGCTGCGGGTGGCGCCGCCGGTGGGCCGCGGCGTGCAGACCGTGCTCAAGTCGGTCCTCGACCGCACCGGGGCCGCCGTCGGGCTGCTCCTGCTCTCGCCCGTCTTCCTCGGCATCGTCCTGGCGATCCGGCTCGGCTCACGCGGTCCGGCGTTCTACCGCCAGCGGCGCATAGGGCGCGACGGGGTCCCGTTCGTCATGTGGAAGTTCCGCACCATGGTCGTGGACGCGGACCGGCTCAAGAACGAGCTGTCCGGGGCCAACGAGAACGACGGCCTGATGTTCAAGATCCGCCGCGATCCCCGGGTGACCCGGGTGGGCCGGCTGCTGCGCCGTACCTCCATGGACGAACTGCCCCAGCTGTTCAACGTGCTCAGCGGGCACATGTCCCTGGTCGGCCCGCGGCCGCCGCTGCCGGAGGAGGTGGCCCAGTACGACGAGGTCGAACTGCGCCGGCTCACCGTGCGGCCCGGCATGACCGGTCTGTGGCAGATCAGCGGGCGCTCGGACCTCTCCTGGGACGAGACGATCCAGCTCGACCTTCAGTACGTCGACAACTGGTCCTTCACCAGTGACGTCGACGTCATGGGCCGTACCCTCCGCGCCGTCGTCGACGGCCGCGGAGCGTACTAGGGAGTGCCTTGGAGCCTCGGCACCCGCGCTCAGCCCTGCTCGCGCCACCACCGGTAGGTGGCGGCGATGCCGTCCCGCAGCCCGATCTCCGGCTTCCAGCCCAGCGAGGTCAGGCGGGTGACGTCGAGGAGCTTGCGCGGCGTGCCGTCCGGCTTGGACGTGTCCCAGGCGAGCCGGCCGCGGAAGCCGGTCACCTCGGCGACGGTCTCGGCGAGGGCCTTGATGGTGAGGTCGTCGCCGCAGCCGATGTTGACCGGCTCGTCCCCGTCGTAGCCGTTCAACAGCACCGCACAGGCGGCCGCGAGGTCGTCCACGTGCAGGAACTCGCGGCGCGGGGTGCCGCTGCCCCACAGGGTGACCTCCTCGCGCCCCTCGGCGGCCGCCTCGTGGAAGCGCCGGATCAGGGCGGGCAGCACGTGCGAGGTCTCCAGGTCGAAGTTGTCGCCCGGGCCGTAGAGGTTCGTCGGCATCGCCGAGATGTACGAGGCCCCGTACTGCTTCCGGTACGACTGGACCTGGACGATGCCGGCGATCTTCGCCAGCGCGTACGCCTCGTTGGTCGGCTCCAGCGGGCCCGTCAGCAGGGCGTCCTCGCTGATGGGCTGCGGGGCCAGCTTCGGGTAGATGCAGGAGGAGCCCAGGAACAGCAGGCGGCCGACCCCGGCGGCGTGCGCGCCGCCGATGACGCTGAGCTGGATCTTGAGGTTGTCCTCCAGGAACTGCACCGGGTAGGTGCTGTTGGCCATGATCCCGCCGACCTTGGCGGCGGCCAGCACGACGGCGTCGGGGCGGACGTCCTTCAGGTACGCCTCCGTGGCGGCGGCGTCGCGCAGGTCGAGGTCGGCACGGCCCCGGGTGAGCACCTCGTGGCCGTCGGCGGTGAGCCGGCGGGCGACCGCGGAGCCCACGAGGCCGCGGTGGCCCGCGACGAAGACGCGGGCGTTCGGGGGCAGGAGCGGCAGCGAACTTGTCATACCGCCGATGATGCCAGTCCGCAGCCGCGGGCCGCCGACGAGGTCCGGCCGCCGGACGAGTTCCGGCACTCGGACGGGAGCCGGCCGCCGGAGCGGGGCCGCCCGCCCGCCGCGAGCGGAATCCGGGCGGAGGGGGCGGGCGCGGGCCGTGTACGGTACGCATCCAGCCTCGTAAGGGTGGGGCGGCTGGGGCGGGGCCCCGCTCACCAGAACAGACCGACACGATCCCCAGGGGGACCCCAGATGGGCAAGACCGCACTCATAACCGGCGTCACCGGGCAGGACGGCTCGTACCTCTCCGAGCTGCTGCTCTCCAAGGGCTACACGGTGCACGGCCTGGTGCGGCGCTCCTCCAGCTTCAACACCGAGCGGATCGACCACATCTACCAGGACCCGCAGACCGCCAACCGGTCCTTCGTCCTGCACCACGCCGACCTCTCCGACGGTGTCGCGCTCGTGAACCTGCTCCGCGAGATCCGGCCCGACGAGGTCTACAACCTGGGCGCCCAGTCCCATGTGCGGGTCTCCTTCGACGCCCCCCTCTACACGGGCGACGTGACCGGCCTCGGCGCCCTGCGCCTCCTGGAGGCGATCCGGGCCAGCGGTGTGGACACCCGGATCTACCAGGCCTCGTCCTCGGAGATGTTCGGGGCCACCCCGCCGCCGCAGAACGAGCGGACCCCGTTCCACCCGCGCAGCCCGTACGGCGCCGCGAAGGTGTTCGCGTACTGGACCACGGTGAACTACCGCGAGGCGTACGACATGTTCGCCGTCAACGGGATCCTGTTCAACCACGAGTCCCCGCGCCGCGGCGAGACCTTCGTGACCCGCAAGATCACCCGCGCGGTGGCCCGGATCAAGGCCGGCCTCCAGGAGCACCTGTACCTGGGCAACCTCGACGCGGTCCGCGACTGGGGCTACGCCCCCGAGTACGTGGACGCCATGTGGCGGATGCTCCAGCAGGACGAGCCGACCGACTACGTCGTCGCCACGGGCGTGGCCGCCACGGTCCGCGAGTTCGTGGAGTCCTCCTTCGCCCACGCGGGACTCGACTGGGCCGAGCACGTGCGCTACGACCCGAAGTACGAGCGCCCGAGCGAGGTGGACGCCCTCATCGGTGACGCCTCCAAGGCCAATGAACTGCTTGGCTGGAAGCCGACGGTGCTCGTTGCCGAGCTGGCGCAGATCATGGTCGACGCCGACATCCGGCAGGTCGAGGACCAGTTGGCGGGCGTGACGGTCCGCATCGACCGCTGAAACCCTTATATTTCCCCTACGATTTGCCGTGTCCCGGTCATCTCCGCTGGTATCGGCGGGTGTGGCCGGGGCAAACCTGTCGTATGTCCGTTGCGCGCCCTCCAACCTGAACCGTTCATTCCAAGTTGGTATGCAATGGGTCAAGGGAGGTGACCGGGTCCTCGCAGAAGCCCTAGTCTGCGCCAGTACATATGGCTGTTCGGATAGTTCCAGCCATCAAACCGGGCGATTGCCCTGGGGGGCTCATGCGTAGATCCAGAGGGCTGACTGCTGCCCTCGTCCTGTCACTGGCCGGCGCCGGCACCGGTATAGGTCTGGTGCTGATGCCCGAGGCGTCCGCCATCACGCCTCCCGTGGCATTCACCGCCGACGAGCTGCCCACCTGGCAGCCCAACGGCGTCGTCTTTGCGATGGCCGAGGCGAACGGCACCGTCTTCGCGGGCGGCACCTTCTCCGCCGTCCGTCCGCCGGACGGCACCAGCGGTGCGGAGCAGGAAGCGGTCAACTTCGTGGCGCTCGACGCCGCGACGGGCAACCCGACCTCGTGCAAGCTCGCCTTCACCATCGGTGACGGCAGCGCGACCGTGCGCGCCCTCGAGGTCTCCAAGGACAAGAAGACCCTGTACGCGGCCGGCTACTTCGGCGCCGTCAACGGCACCCCGGTCTCCAGCCTGGCCGCGATCGACATCGCGACCTGCACCCCCAAGGCCGCCTTCCACCCGGGCTTCCCCGCCACCGTGCGCGGACTCGCCGTCACCGACGACACCGTCTACGCGGCCGGCGACTTCGGCACCGTCGAGGGCCAGACGCGCGAGCGGTTCGCCGCCGTCGACGCCGGCTCCGGTGCCCTCAAGCCCTTCACGGCCAACGCCGACGAGCCCGGCCGCGCGGTCGAGGTCACCCCGGACGGCAAGAACGTCCTGCTGGGCGGTGACTTCTTCGACATCAACGGCAAGAGCACGCACGCCCTGGCCGTCGTGAACGCCACCACCGGCGCGGTCACCAAGACGTACAGCAACATCCCGTCGAACTCCGTGGTCAAGGACATCGCCACCGACTCGACCGGCTTCTACACCGGCAACGAGGGCTCCGGCGGCGGCGTCTTCGACGGCCGCATCGGCCTGAACCTCAGCGACTTCAGCGAGAAGTGGCGCGACCGCTGCCTCGGCGCGACCCAGGCCGTCCTGCCGTACGACGGCGTGCTCTACAGCGCCTCGCACGCGCACGACTGCTCGCTCGAGGGCCAGTTCCCCGACGGCAAGCGCAACTTCTTCAACGCGCAGCTGACCAACTACGAAGGCGCGGCCCCCGCGCCCGTGGACGGTTTCGTGCGCAGCCCGCGCAAGCTCGGCTGGCACCCCACCGCCAACGACGGCATCGGCGAGGGCATCGGCCCGCGCACCCTGACCATCGCCGAGAAGAACGACGTCAAGTACCTGTGGTCCGGCGGCGAGTTCACCGCCATCAACGGCAAGCCGCAGCAGGCGCTGACCCGCTTCGCCTCCACCGGCGACGTCGGCGCCCCGACCACCCCGGTCGCGAGCGCCGGCAGTGTCAAGCCCGGTGAGGTCCAGGTCCGCTGGCGCACCAGCTACGACGCCGACGACAGCAAGCTGACGTACCGGATCTACCGCAACGGCTCGTCCAGCCCCATCGCCACCGTCGCCGCCGAGTCCCTGGAGTGGCAGCGTCCGCAGGCCTCCTGGACCGACACCACGGTCAAGGACGGCCAGTCGTACACCTACCGCGTGACGGCCACCGACGCCGCGGGCAACACCAGCGCCCTGTCGGCCAACGCCGCGGTCACGGTCCCCACCTCGGTCCAGTCCTACCCGGACCAGGTCCGCACCGACGGCGCCTCCCTGTACTGGCGCTACGACGACACCGTCAGCCCGTACGTCGCCGACTCCTCGGTCGCCGGCAACACCAGCGGTGTCCAGCTCAACGCCCCGGCCCTGCGCCAGACCCCCGGCGCGATCAGCGGCGCGAGCACGGCCATGGGCTTCAACGGCACCAGCCAGCAGGTGTACAGCGACCACCGCCAGACGGTGGGCAGCGCGTTCTCGGTCGAGACCTGGTTCAAGACCAACACCACGCGCGGCGGCAAGCTGATCGGCTTCGGCAGCAACACGGACCGCAACAGCGGCTCGTACGACAAGCAGATCTACATGACCAACACCGGTCGTCTGGTCTTCGGCGTCAGCAACGGTTCCGCCCGCACCATCACCACCGGCCTGTTCGACACGTACAACGACAACAAGTGGCACCACGTCGTCGGCACCATGGGTGCGGGCGGCATGGAGCTGATCGTCGACGGCCAGAGCAAGGGCACGCAGAGCGTCAGCAACCCGGTCTCGTACGAGGGCTTCTGGCACGTGGGCGGTGACAACCTCAGCGGCTGGCCCACCAGGCCGACGAGCAACTTCTTCGCCGGCCAGATCGACGAGACGGCCGTCTACCCGAAGGCGCTCACCGCGGCCCAGGCCAAGAAGCACTACGACCTGGCCAAGGCGCCGTCCGACTCGGTCTCCAAGGTCTCCGCGACCGAGGACACCTACGTCAACCAGGGCGCCCCGAGCGCCGCCTACGGCGCCAGCACCTCGCTGGCCGTCCGCGGCACGTCGGCGTACCAGACGTACCTGCGCTTCAACCTGCCGGCCGCGCCGGCCGGGCAGGTCCTCAAGTCCGCCTCGCTGCAGATCAAGACGTCGACCCAGGCGAACGCCGGTACGACCGACAAGATCTCCGTGGTCCCGGTCACCGGCACCTGGAGCGGCGCGAGCACGACGTTCAACACCAAGCCCGCCCTCGGCGCCACCGAGCTCGGCTCGTTCGCGAGCGTGCCGGACGGCTCGGCGATCCAGAGCACCGCGCTGGACACCGCCGCGCTCACCCCGGTACTGGGCACCGGCTACAGCCTGGCCCTGACGAGCACGGGCACCGACCCGCTGTGGATCTGGTCCATGGAGTCGACCGCCGCGGACGCCGCTCCGCAGCTCGTCCTCACCTTCGGCCCGAAGTAACCGCGTAGACGGATGCGGGGCCCGGCGTGGAACACAGCCGGGCCCCGCACCCCTATCCCACGTAACAACAGGAGCCCCCAAGATGTACCGACGCTCCGCTGCGGCTGCTGTTCTGCTGGCCGCGGCTCTGACCCTGACCGCCTGCAGCTCGGGCGGCGACGGCAAGGCCGACGCCGAGGCCGCGAAGCCGAAGCCGCCGGCCGCCTCCTCGGTCCCGGACCCGGCGGACGCCTCGGCGGCCCCGGTCTCGCCCGACGCGAAGCCGACCGGCCCGGTCCTGCCGGACGCGAAGCTCACCCCGAAGACGGGCAGCTTCAAGGCCAACGAGAAGCAGTACCTGAGCGGACGGGTCCCCGAGAAGATGGACCCGGCGGCGGTCCTCCAGACCGGCCAGGAGTCCTGCCAGCGGGTGGAGCGCACCGCGAAGCGCGACAAGGACGCGGCGACCGGGGCCATCGTCGCCGGGGAGATCCCGGGGGCGAAGGACGCGATCACCTACCTGTGCCCGGAGCAGAAGCCGATCCTGGACGCGGCCTCCAAGGGCTTCGCGGACGGCACCCGCCAGTCGCCCGCGGCGGGCACGTACCGGGCGCTGACCCAGGCCACGACGTGCACCTGGGAGGCGAAGGGCAAGGACGGCGCGGTCCTGGCCTCGGGTCCGGAGTCCCCCGCGAAGCCCGGCGACAAGATCACCGCCGCGATCCCCGCGGGCACGGCGACCTTCACCTCGGCGGGCTGCTACGCCTGGATCCCGGCGTAGCCCCTCCCGTACGACGCGAACGCCGCCCCCGCCCGGACTCCGGGCCGGGGGCGGCGTTTTCGCATCCGCTTCCCGGGTAGCCGCGCGGTCAGACGACAACGACTGCGGAGGCGAATCACATGGGAGGCATCGGCGGCTGCATCGCGCTGATCGTGGTGGGGGCCATCCTCACCTTCGCGACGGACTGGAAGATGGAGAGCGTCAACCTCGACGTCGTCGGGCTGATCATGATGGCGGCGGGCGCCATCGGCCTCGCCGTCTACGCGAGCGTCTTCAAACGCCGCCGCGCGGCGGCCCTCCCGGTGGTCGACGAGACCCACCGGGAGCTGTAGCCCGTCAGCGCAGGGCCTTCTCGTAGATCGGGAGGAGGGTGCCGAGGACGGCTTCCATCGAGAAGGAGTCCGCGGCCAGTCTGCGGGCCGATGCCCCGGCCGCGGCGTTCTCGGTGGGGTCCAGGAGGGACAGGACGGCTTGGGCCACGTCCGCCGCGCCCGGGGGGACCGCGCGGCCGGCGCCCGCCGCGGCGATGTCGCGGGCCAGGCCGTTCGAGTGGGTGACCACCGACGGGACGCCCACCGACAGGGCCTCCAGGACCGACATCGGGAACGGCTCGTCCACCGACGGGAGTACGTAGACGTGCGCCCGCCGCAGCTCCGTCAGGACCTCGGAGGCGGACAGCGCACCCGGGACCGTGAAGCAGCCCCCGAGACCCAGCTCCGCGATGCGGGCCCGCACCGCCGCCAGCTCGCCCTCGTCCGGGCCGGCCACCACGAACTCCGCGTCCGGGTGCGCCGCCAGGATCGCCGGGGCCGCGTCCACGAAGTCCACCGGGCGCTTGCGGGCCTGCAGGCGCGCCGAGTACAGGATGCGCGGGGGACCGGCCGGGGCCGGCCGCTCCTCCTGCGCGGGCGTGCCGTTCACCAGCCGGACCGCCCCCGGCAGCGCGCCGCCCACCACCGCGTCGAGGCCCTCCCGTTCGTGCGGGGTCAGGTACAGCACCGCGTCCGCGCCGCGCAGCAGCCTGCGTACGGCCACCGCGTCCAGCACCTTGGCCAGCAGCTTCTCGCTCGGGTCCACCATCCCGTGGGTCTGCAGCACCAGCGGCTTGCCGGCCCGCAGCGCGGCGAGGGCCACCGGCAGGGTCACCAGGTCCCGCGCCAGGTGGACGTGGACCACGTCCGCGTCCCGGACCAGCCGGCCCGCCGAGGCCAGCAGGGCCGGTGAGGTCATCCCGCTGAAGCCCAGGGGGAGGAGGCGCCGGGCCGGGAACAGCTTCGCCGGGACGCCCTCCACCGACGTCGGCCACGGGTCCGGGAAGCCCTCGCCCAGCGCCAGCAGCCGCGCCTCGTGGCCGAGGCCCCGCAGCCCCTTGGCCAGGTTCAGCGCGACCCGGACGGGCCCGCCGAACGCGTGCGAGGGGGAGTGGAGCGTGACGGCGTGCAGGACTCTCACTTGGGCTCCTCGACCGGGCGGCGCTGCCCGTCCATCGTCTGCAGGGTCAGCGCAGGAAGGTTTCTGTGGACCACGGATCCGGCACCCGCCACCGCGCAGCGGCCCACCGTGACCCCGGCCAGCACGGTCGCCCGTACGGCCACCCACGCGCCGTCCTCGACCACGATCGGCGCGTTGCGGTAGCGGAAGTCGGCTGCCCGGTGGTCGTGCGAGCCGGTGCAGAGCATGGCCTCCTGCGAGATGCAGACGTTCGCGCCGATGGTCACCGGCTCCAGGTTCAGCAGCCAGGCGCCCTCGCCGATCCACGTGTGGTCGCCGACGGTGAGCTTCCACGGCCACAGCACCCGTACCCTGTGCCGGATCAGCACCCCCTCGCCGATGCGCGCGCCGAACGCGCGCAGCAGTGCCACCCGCAGCCGGGCCGGACAGAACCACGCCATGAACAGCGTGTTCATCACCGTGAACCAGAGCGCCTGCGTCAGCAGCCCGCGCCCCTTGTCGTACCCGGCCAGCGTGAAGGCAGGAAGATCACGCAACTGTCGCCCCTCATCGTGCGCTGCGGGCTCGTCGCGCTCCGCAGGAGCGCCTCCCCGGGCGCCGCCCGCTCAGACTAGACTGCGCGCGGACCAGGCACATCGGGTGGGGGCGGCAGTGGCAACGGACATACGCAAGCCCACGGTGACCCCGCCGCCGCCCGTCCCCGAGCCGGAGGACGCGCACAAGTGGGGCCGGGTCACCACCCCGCGGACCCTGCTCTCCCGCGCCCTGTCCGTCCCGCTCATCCTCGGCTTCACCGTCTTCCTGCCGCTGTTCGTCGCCGTCCAGCCGGGCGACGGCCAGCACGACGCCGCCTTCTGGCTCCAGCTCCTGCTCACGATGTACGCGGGCGCCCGGCTCTCGGCGATGGTCCTGACCAGCCGGCGCAAGCTGCTCCAGGGCTCCTTCTGGCTCTTCGTCTACATGGCGATGGGCGTGGCCCCGCTCGCGCAGGCCGTCCTCGGCCGGGTCCCGACCCCCGTGGTCGGCCCCCGCTCCGACCTCACCGTCGCCATCGGCCTGGTCCTGCTCGGCTGCACGGCGTTCGACGTCGGCGTCCTGCTGGCCCGCCACCGGCCGACCGGGCGGGCCGGCGGTTCCCAGAAGGAGCCGCGGCCGGTCATGGCCCACCGGCGCCGCCTCCAACTGCTGACCGGGCTCGCCTTTCTGTGCAGCGCCGCTTTCATCATGAAGCTCGGCGGCCCGGCGGTCTTCTTCTCCAGTCGCCAGGAGATCATCGCGGGCATCGAGGAGGCGGGCGTCTCCAACGGCGACGGGCAGGCCGGCCAGGCCCTGCTGCGCGGCTTCGGCACCGTCCCGGCGCTGCTCGCCCTGCTGCTCTACACGCGCTGGCTGATCACCTCGACGTACGCCCGCCGCAAGGTGTCGATCATCGTCACCTGGGGGGCGCTGGCCCTGCTCAACCTGGTGGTCAACAACCCGATCTCGAACCCGCGGTACTGGTTCCTCACGGTCATGTTCGCGCTGCTGTTCACCGTCTTCCCGGTGAGCGCCGCGATGTACCGGGTGGCGCTGTCGATGGCCGTGGTGATCGCCCTGCTCGTGTTCCCGTTCGCGGACCGCTTCCGCTACGACGAGAAGAACTACAAGCCGGTCGAGACGACGTCGTTCCTGGAGCCGATGGCGCTGAAGGACTACGACCAGATCGGCATGTTCGCGAACACCATCACCTACTCGAACTCCGGCCCCGGGCACCTGTACGGGAGCCAGCTCGCCGGGTCCGTCTTCTTCGCGGTGCCGCGCTCGGTCTGGCCGGGCAAGCCGAAGGACACGGGGGTGATGGTCGGCGAGTGGATGGGGACGGTCAACACCAACCTCTCGTCCCCGATCTGGGCCGAGCTGTGGCTGGACTTCGGCCCGCTGGGCATGGGCGCCGGGCTCCTGGCCACGGGGTACGCGGCGGCCCGGGTGGACCGCCGCTACGCGAAGCGCGCCACGCGGCGCTCGCCTCCGGGCAGCCTGATCTCGGTGGTGGTCCCGCTGGTCGCGGGCTACTCGTTCATCCTGCTCCGGGGCCCCCTGCTCCAGGCCTCCGGCCGTGTGGCGATCGCCGCCCTCTGCCTGGCGCTGGTGGCGACGTACCGCCAGGACAAGTCCACCAAGCTGCGCTAGCGGCGCCCGGAAGGCCCGGAGCCGGGCGCCCGGCGGGTCAGGCGGCCGTCGTGACCGGCGGCTCGGGGGCGCGCACCGGGACGCGGGAGACGCGGAGCCAGGCCGCCGCGGCCTTGAGCGCCGAGCCCGCCGCCAGTCCCCAGGCGGCGCCGGTCACGCCGGCCACCGCGTACCCGCCGAGCAGCAGCGCCACCGACAGCAGCGAGAAGACGACCTGCAACGAGAGCGTCGCCTTCGGGTTGAGGACGCGCAGGGTCAGCAGGGCGCAGGTGCCCAGGCCCATCACCGCGTACTGGGCTCCCGTGGCCGGGAGCAGGGCGGAGGCCGCCGCCCACGTGTCGCCCAGCAGCTGTCGGCCCACGCCGTCGGGCAGGGCGTACAGGACCGCGCCCCAGCCGGCGCCCAGCGCCGCCAGCACACCGCCCATCGCCGCCGTCAGCCGGACCACGCCCCGCTTGCCCGACGCCCGGCCCACCACCGGGGGGCCGAACGCGTTCGCCGAGTTGAACAGCACGTTCAGCGGGCCGAACAAGGTCGTCGCACCGCGCAGCGCGCCCACCGCCAGCGGGGTCGCGAAGAGGCCGAGCCCCAGCACCGCCAGCTGGCTGGACCCGTTGCCCACCGCGAACTCGACCACGAACCGCTGCCCCAGGTGCCCCCGCCGCAGGTACGGACGCAGATCGGCCGCCGAGCCCCGGACGTACGGACGCAGCAGCCAGAGCCCCAGCGCGAGCGCCGGAAGCGCCGAGACCCCCCACACCAGCACCAGCCGCCCCGCCGAAGCACCTTGGGGCTGGAGCAGCAGCGCGGCCACGACGCACACCAGCCGCAGCGCGTCCGCGGCCAGCGCCCGCTCGGGGACGCGCAGCGCGGAGAAGCAGTACCGCAGCCCGTCCTGGAGGAGCACCAGCGGCAGTACGAGGCCCAGCGAGAGGAACGCCCAGCCGCCGGCCCCCGGCACGGCGAGGCCGACGACGGCCAGCGCCGCGCCCGCCGCCGCCGAGGCGGCCCCGGTGAACGCGAGGCCCGAGCGGCACACCGCGCCCAGCCGGTCCTCGTCCTTCTCCAGCACCACCGTCTGGCCGACGTACGCCATGTTCAGCCCGAGGAGCACGGTGAACGTCACGTACACCATCGAGAAGTCGGCGAAACCGGACGCCGAGGACAGCCGGGCGGCCAGCACCAGCACCAGGATGTTCGTGGCGCTGGACGCGGCCTGGTCCAGGACCGAGGCGACGGCGGCGAGGCCCCGCCGACTCATCTGCGGCCCATGCGCACCGTGCGCAGGGCCACCGTGTCCGTGCCGTCACCCGGGATGTGCTGTTCGGGTTCGGCCTGCCGGTGCGCCTGCTGCCCCTGCCCCTGGTTCGGCTGCCGCGTGAGCGGCTGCGCCTGCGGCGAGGACGGCCGGGAGGCCTGCGCCGGGGCGGCGGGCGCGCCCTTCGACTTGCCGCCGCGGCCGCGCTTCTCGCCCGGCAGCGGGGCGTGCAGCACCGCTCCGAGCACCGTGCCGCCGGCGCCGCTGATCAGCTCGCGGATCCGGGACAGGTCGGTGCGGTGGACGGCGCGCGGGTCGCAGACGACCAGGACGCCGTCGACGCGGTCGACGAGCGCGAGGGCGTCGGCGTACGAGAGCACGGGCGGCGCGAGCACGACGACCGTGGAGTTGGGGGAGTCGGCCTCGGAGATCAGCCGGGTGGCGCGCGCGGAGGTCAGCGCGCGGGGCACGTTGCGCACCGGCTCGCCCGGGATCAGGTCGAAGGTGCCCGACTCCCCGGCGTCGACGACGAGCTGGCGCCCGTCGGGCCACTCGGAGTCGCCGTGGGCCGCCGGGCCGCCGGAGGCGCCGCCCGGAGTCTGGCTCCACCGCGGCCGCCCGGCGCCGGTCGGCAGCTGGCTGGCCAGTACCGGCGTGCGCAGGTCGGCCTCGATGAGCAGGACGTCCTTGCCGGTCTCCGCGAAGGAGGCGGCCAGGTTCACGGCCGCCGCGGCGGCGGTCTCGCTGCTGCCGCGCGGGGCGACGACCAGCAGCCGGCGCCGGTCGGCGAAGCGGGAGTCGTAGGCGAGCCGGAACGCCACGGAGCGGAACTCCTCGGCGAGCCGGGGGTCCTCCTCGCCGGCCGCGAGCAGCGGTCCGCCGCCGGTCTTGGCCCGCGGGAGGTAGCCGAGCACGGGGGCCCGTAGGGCCCGGGCGACATCGCCCTCGGAGCGCGGCGCCGGGTCGAACACGAGCCGGACCCACGCGGCGAGCAGGCCCAGGGCGAGGCCCACGGCCGCGCCGAGCGTCAGCGACATCACGAGGCCCGGGCCGTCGGTGTCGGACGGCGGGGTCGCGGGGCTGGTGACCCGGCCCGGGCTCATGTCCAGGGCCTGGAGCTTGGCGATGTTGCTGTTGAGGGTGTTGACCTTGCTCTGCAGGTCGGTCTTCGAGGCGTACGCGGCGTCGCGGCCCGTGCCGGCCGGCATCGAGTTGATCTGCTTGACGAGCTCGTCGAGGTTCTTGGCGACCGGGTCGCGCTGGTCCTGGTAGCCCTTGACCATCTTGTCGCGCGTGACGTCGAGGGCATCCTGCCGCTTGAGCAGGTACGCCTCGGTCATCGCGTTGGCGCGGGTGGCGGCCTCCTTGGCGGAGGACGCGGTGTAGGTGAACCGCAGCACCATCGTCTGGGGCGGGTTGGTCACCTGGAGGCCGCTGCGCAGACCGGCGAAGTCCTTCGCGGTCACGCCGAGCTTCTTCGCGGCCTCGTTGGCTATGGAGGAGCTGAGCGCGACCTGCCGCTCCGAGCCGATGTTGATCGCCTTGTCGGGGGCGAGGCTCGGGTTGAACGGGTCGTCGGTGGGCGCGCGCAGCACGACGTCCGCGGTGGCGACGTAGGTGTCGGACGTGGAGATGCCGAGGTAGACGCCGCCCAGCAGGCCGATGCCGACACCCGCCCCGAGGAGGCGGCGGTAGCGGAGGAGCTGTTTGAACTGGTCCCTGAGGAGGTCCGGTTCGTCCTCCGTCGGGACGGACGCAGGGCGGTTCGTCTCGATCACGACTGCGGACCCCCAAGTGCTTCGTCTATCAGTGCGTCGATGCGGGCCAGGCCCGCGTCACGGCTCAGGTGGGCCGCCACGTGCCGGGGCCCGGCGGCCCCGAGCGCATCCGCGCCCTCGGGGTCCTCGGCGAGGGCCCGTACGGCCTTCAGCAGGGCATGGGGGTCCTCCGGTGGTACGAGCACCCCCGCGCCCGAGCGTTCCACTTCCTGGGCCGTGCCGCCCTCCGCCGCGACGGACGCGATGACGGGCCGGCCGGCCTGGAAGTAGGAGGTCAGTTTGGACGGCACGCTCATGTCGAGCACGGCCGCGTGCTGCGTCACGGCGAGTACGTCCGCCGCCGCGAGGATATCCGGGAACTCTCCGTCGGCGGCAGGGGGGATGATGTCCAGATTCGGCACGTCTGCCGCGAGGTCGGCCAGGGCCGAGCGCTGACTGCCGTCGCCCATGAGGACGAAGCGGACACCGGGATCCAGGCGGGCGGCGCCCACGAGCACTTCGAGGCCCTGCTTGAGGCCCATGTTCCCGGAGTGCAGGACGACCGGCTCGCCGGGCGCCCAGCCGAGGTGGCGCCGGGTCTGGCCGCGCGGCCGGGTGGGCTGCGGGACGTGGGACCAGTTGGGCACGAGGCGGATCTTCGCCGGGTCCACGCCCATGCCGACGACCCGGTCCACGAAGGTCTCGTGGATCACGCCGACCAGGGTGGCCCGCTTCAGGGCGTATGCCTCCGCGCGCCCGGCGATGGCGGCCGCCTTGTCGCCGCCGCTGATTCCGCTCTGCGCGGCGGCCGCGCCCATCAGGTCCTGGACGACCGGGATGAACGGGACCTTCCAGCGGGCGGCGAGCCGGGCGGCGAGGACCCCGCCGGCCAGGCTGGGCATCTGGGCCATGACCGCGTCCGGGCGCGGCATCCGGGGCGGGGCCACGGCGCCGTGCAGCAGAATCGATCCTTCAAAGAGGGCCCGCTTGACGGCGGTCTGGCGGGGCGGCACGGTGTGCGCGCGCCGGTGCACTGTGACCCCCGCGCGCTGTTCCGTGCGCCGGAGCGCCCCCTTGTACTCCGGCTCCAACGACCACGACGGGTAGTGCGGCATGCCGGCGAATACGTGGGTGTCATGGCCGAGATCCGCCCAGTGCTCCGCGATCTGGGTGGCGTACGGCCCAATCCCCGCGTGCTCGGGAGCGTAGTTGGTGGAAACCAGCAGTAGGCGCCGGTGACCGGATCTCGACACTGAACGTCCCCTTCTCCCCAGGATGATGCGCACGTCACCCTATTCGTTCACCGACAGCACGGGGAACGTGCACGCTATTGTCTGCTAATCCGCCACACCGGGGGGTGTGGTCGCTGGGGGGTAACTCATGACGGAGCGCGACATGTCCGACCTTGGCGCACCTGCGCACAGACCGTACCGAGTCGGGTACGCTCCAGGCGCGTACGATCTGTTCCATATCGGACATCTCAATATCCTTCGGCACGCCCGGAGTCAGTGCGACTACCTGGTCGCCGGGGTGGTCTCCGACGAGATGGCGGAACTGGCCAAGGGGCGCCGCCCGATGATCCCGCTCGTGGAGCGGCTGGAAATCGTCCGCAGCGTCCGGTATGTGGACGCCGCGTTCGTCGAGACGGTCCCGGACAAGGTGGAGACCTGGAAGCAGGTCCGCTTCGACGTGATCTTCAAGGGCGACGACTGGCGGGGCACTCCCAAGGGCGACAAGCTGGAGAAGGACTTCGCCGCCGTCGGCGTCGACGTCGTCTACTTCCCCTACACGGTGCACACGTCCAGCACCCAGCTGCGCCGGGCCCTGGACGCGCTGTCCGAGCCGCTCAGCGCGGAACGGCGCTGAGCTCCCGGAACCACTTCGCGAGGAACGCCACCAGGAACAGCGCGGCGACCGCGCCGAGCCCGGCGTACGCCCAGCGGAACAGCGCCCCGCCCCCGAGCGCGAGGAAGACCAGGCAGAACACCCCGTAGTCCACGGGCAGCAGCGCCACCGCGCGCACGGTCGAGGGCGCGGCGGCGGGGCTGCCGGGCGCCGGCTTCGGCTTGAGCTTCTCGGTCAGCAGTCCGCCGAAGAAGGTGACGACCGAGGCGAACTGGAAGCCCAGCGGCACCAGCAGCCAGCCCTCCCCGCCCGTCCCGTACGCCTCGGGGAAGCGGTAGAACGCGATCAGCACGCAGGTGTGCAGCGCGGTCAGCTTGGCGCAGTCCACGACGTGGTCCAGCCATTCGCCCGCCGCGCTGCCGCCCCCGCGCAGCCGGGCCAGCTGCCCGTCGGCCGAGTCGAAGGCGAAGCCGACGGCGAGCGCGGCCCACACCGCGACGCCCAGCCCCCACGAGGGTGCGGCGAGCGCGACCGCGGCCGCGGCGGCGAAGCTGAAGGCGGCGCTGACCAGCGTCACCTGGTTCGGGGTCAGCCCGAGCGCATACGACACGGCGGCCAGGTACCGCCCCGCGGGCCGGTTGACGAACCGCGAGTAGAGCGACACCCCCTTCGCCGACTTCTGCGCCCCGCGCAGCTCCCGCAGCGCGGTCCCCACTCTCGCCATGCGTACCCCTGATCCCTGCCGATGTGGCACACGTGTGCGGGTGCACGCGTGTACGAGGCCACATCATCGCAGGACGAACGAGGCTTCCCGCTCCGGTTCGGCCGACCACCCGCGCCGCCCGGCCGTCCACCCAGCCCGGCCGTCCACCCACCTCGGCCGGCGCCCGCCCTCCTCAGCCGACCACCCGCAGCAGCAGCACCGACCGCGCGGGCACCGTCAGCGTCTCCCCGCCCCGGTGCCGGGTGCCGGGAGGTGCGGCCTGGGCCTCCCGCGCGGTGTCCAGCACCAGCTCGTACTCCGCCGCCCACGGAGCGTCCGGCAGCACCCACGCCACGGGCCGGTCCCCGGCGTGCAGCAGCGCCAGGAAGCTGTCGTCGCCGACCTGCAGCCCCCGCTCGTCGCGGCCCGGGATGTCCCGCCCGGACAGGTACATGCCGAGCGCGGCGGCCGGGGCGTACCAGTCCCGCTCGGTCATCTCCCGGCCCGCCGGGGTGAACCAGGCCAGGTCCCGCAGCCCGTCCGCGCCCTGCGGCCGCCCCGAGAAGAAGGCCCGCCGGCGCAGCACCGGGTGCTCCTGGCGCAGCGCCACCAGCCGCGCTGCCAGGGCGAACAGCTCCTGCCAGGCCGGATCCTCCAGCAGCGACCAGTCCACCCAGCCCGTCTCGTTGTCCTGGCAGTACGCGTTGTTGTTGCCGCCCTGCGTGCGCCCGAACTCGTCCCCGGCCACCAGCATCGGCACCCCGGTCGACAGCAGCAGGGTGGTCAGCAGATTGCGCAGCTGCCGCCGCCGCAGCATCCCGATCCGGGGGTCCGTGCCCTCCGGCGGATCCCCTTCCACCCCGCAGTTCCAGGAGCGGTTGTCGTTCGTCCCGTCGCGGCCCGCCTCCCCGTTGGCCTCGTTGTGCTTGCGCTCGTACGACACCAGGTCGCGCAGCGTGAACCCGTCGTGCGCCGTCACGAAGTTCACCGAGGCGTACGGCCGCCGCCCGCCCCACGCGTACAGGTCGCTGGAGCCGGACAGCCGGTACCCGAGGTCCCGTACATCGGGCAGCGCGCCCCGCCAGAAGTCCCGTACGGCATCCCGGTAGCGGTCGTTCCACTCCGTCCACAGCGGGGGGAACGCCCCCACCTGGTAGCCGCCCGAGCCCACGTCCCAGGGCTCGGCGATCAGCTTCACCCGCCGCAGCACCGGATCCTGGGCGATCACCGCGAGGAACGGCGACAACATGTCCACGTCGTGCATCGAGCGGGCCAGCGCCGCCGCCAGGTCGAAGCGGAACCCGTCCACTCCCATCTCCGTCACCCAGTAGCGCAGGGAGTCCGTGATCAGCCGCAGCACGTGCGGGCGCCCCGGGTGCAGGGTGTTCCCGCAGCCCGTGTAGTCGGAGTAGCGGCGCTGGTCGGACTGGAGCCGGTAGTAGCCCCGGTTGTCGATCCCGCGCAGCGACAGCGTCGGGCCCAGCTCTCCCGCCTCCGCCGTGTGGTTGTAGACCACGTCGAGGATGACCTCGATCCCGGCCGCGTGCAGGGCCCGCACCATCCGCTTGAACTCGCCGACCTGCTGCCCGGCCGTACCGCTCGACGAGTAGCCGGAGTGCGGGGCGAAGTAGCCGACCGAGTTGTAGCCCCAGTAGTTGCGCAGGCCCCGGCGCAGCAGGTGGTCCTCGTGCGCGAACTGGTGCACCGGCAGCAGTTCGACCGCCGTCACGCCCAGCTTCACCAGGTGCTCGACGGCCGCCGGATGGGCCAGCCCCGCGTACGTGCCGCGCAACTCCTCGGGAACACCCGGATGGCGCATCGTGAACCCGCGCACGTGCAGCTCGTAGATCACCGAATCGGCCCACGGGGTCTTCGGCCGGACGTCGTCCGCCCAGTCGTCGTCATCGTGGACGACCACCCCCTTGGGGACGAACGGCGCCGAGTCGCGGTCGTCGCGCACCGTGTCCGCGATGTACTGCTGCGGCCAGTCGCGGACGTGCCCGTACACCTCCGGCGGCAGCGTGAAGTCCCCGTCGACGGCCCGGGCGTACGGGTCCAGCAGCAGCTTGGCCGGATTGAACCGGGCCCCCGTCCAGGGGTCCCAGCGGCCGTGCACCCGGAACCCGTACCGCTGCCCCGGGCGCACCCCGGGAAGGAAGCCGTGCCAGATCTCGTGCGTCAGCTCGGTCAGCGCGCACCGGGTCTCGGCGCCCTCCGCGTCGAAGAGGCACACCTCCACCGACTCCGCGCCCTGCGCCCACAACGCGAAGTTGGTGCCGGCCGTCCCGTCCGGGCCGGTACGGAAACGCGCCCCCAGGGGGTGCGAGGACCCGGGCCACACCGGGGGCCCCGGGTGCGTGACGGCCCGTAAGGCCGACTCCCGACCCTGTATCACCGGCCCGCTCCACTGGCCGTTGACGTGCGGGGCGGGCGACTCCACTGAGGTCACTGACTCCATGGCGGCGGTATCCACCGCCTCTTGCTCGGCTGCGCTCGACACTGCCCGCCTCCACGGCTCCTGGGTACCGGCGGGGGAAGGCACGTGCGGCCCCGGCGTCCCTGCCAGGGCCCGCCCCCGTCTGGTCCTTCCCACTGTTCTGCCCGGAGAGATCTGCCCGGAACGTGGCCCGCGCTCACGTTTCCCCCGGAGGGCCCCGGTCGTTGGAGGGATCGTGACACTTCTGACGAGGCGGGCGACGGCTGGCTTGGCCGCCGTGGCGGTATGGGCGGGCCTGCTGGGCGGTCTGGCCGGATGCACCGCGAGCGGCGGTTCCCCCGTCGAGATCCAGCTTCCCGGCAAGCCCCGGTCGCCCGACGAGGCCATCCGCATCACCCCCGAGGACAACGCCAAAGGGGTCCCGGCCGAGGGACCGCTGACCGTCAGAGTGCCCGAGGGCCGCCTCGAACGGGTCGTGGTGACCAAGGTCGAGGACGCCCAGGAGGAGCGCGTACCCGGCTCCATCGCCCCCGACGGCCTCAGCTGGAGCCCCGACACCGAGGGCGGGCGGCTCGCGCTCGCCGCCAAGTACACCGTGGACGCGGTCGCCCTCGACGGCCACAACCGCCGCCAGGCCCGGCACACCACCTTCACCACCTACGTCCCCGAGGAACGGTTCATCGGCTACTTCAAGCCCGAGAACCGCTCCACCGTGGGCACCGGGATGATCGTCTCCTTCAACTTCAACCGCTCGATCGCGAACCGCGCCGACGTCGAGCGGGCCATCACCGTCACCTCCAAGCCCGCGGTGCAGATCGTCGGCCACTGGTTCGGCAAGGAGCGCCTCGACTTCCGGCCCAGGACGTACTGGAAGCCCGGCACCGAGGTCACCGTCACCATGAAGCTGCGGGACGTGCAGGGCGCGCCGGGCTCGTACGGCATCCAGGACAAGTCCGTCACCTTCACGGTCGGCCGTTCCCAGGTCTCCCTCGTGGACGCGGAGGCGCACACGATGGAGGTCCGCCGCGACGGGAAGCTGGTCCAAACCCTCCCGATCAGCGCCGGAGCCCCCAAGAACACCACCTACAACGGGAAGATGGTGGTGCTGGAGATGTTCGACGTGACCCGGATGAACGGCCAGACCGTCGGGTTCGGCGGCGAGTACGACATCCCCGACGTCCCGCACGCCATGCGGCTCACCACCTCCGGGACCTTCCTGCACGGTAACTACTGGGCCAGCCCCGACACCTTCGGCTCCTCCAACACCAGCCACGGCTGCGTGGGACTGCGCGACGACAAGGGCGGCGGCTCGGACACCCCAGCCGGCTGGTTCTTCGACCGGACCCTGGTCGGGGACGTGGTGGAGGTCGTGAACTCGCAGGACAAGACGGTCGCCCCGAACAACGGGCTGGGCGGCTGGAACATGTCCTGGGCGGACTGGGTCGCGGGCTCCGCCATCACGTGACGGCGCACGCGGGGCGCAGGCCGGACGCGTCCCGCACGCGCCCCGGACGCACACCAGTCGAGTGATTGTCACACCGTAATGTCGCAGCCCGAGTGTGTCCTTCCGTCCGACGCCCCTGATCCTGCGCTCAGCTTGCTCCAGCCGAGCGGCGCGGCACTGCGGCAGCGCCAGGAGACGGACGGAGCGTCATGTCAGCAAGGAACTGGACCCTCGGGCTCGCGGTCGGAGCCGTTCTGGCCGCCGGGTCCTCCACGGCCCTCGCGGCTGCCCCGGGGGCCGACCGGCCGGTGCGGGAACACGCGGCACCGGTACGGGCCGCCCTGCGCGCCCCGCTGCCGGACGGCCTCGGCCCCTGCGTCCCGGGCCGGTGCCCCGACCCGTTTCCCCCGGTCGCCGTCGGCACCGCGGCCAAGGGCTACGACGACGCCGTCAACGTCTTCGTCGGCGGGGACTTCAGGGTCCGCGCACGCGCCGCCGAGGCCGAGGGCAAGGTCGTCGTCCTCGGCAGCTTCGACCAGGACAAGGACCCCCAGGCCGGCCAGGCCTACAACATCGGCATCGTCGGCGCGGGCTCCCTGGTGCAGCCCCCGCCCGGCTCGGACTTCCTCGCCACCGGCCAAGACGTCCGGATCGCCGCCGGTGAGCGGCTGATCTCCGACGGCGGCGTGGTCCGGTACGCCGGCACCGCACCCGGCCCCGGCCGGGTCACCGGCCCGCTGGTCCAGGACGCGGCCGCCGTGGCCAAGTACGCGGGCCTGCGCGACCGGCTCACCGCCGCCAGCAAGTGCTACGCGCGGGTCGACGGGCAGCTCCGCACGGCCACCGGCACGGCCGTCAACGCCTCCGGGACCACGGTCTTCACCGGGGACAACGCCTCCAGGCTCCAGATCTTCAACGTCGACTTCAACATGGTGTCCGGCGGAGGCGGCGGCGGAGCGGGCGGGGCCGTCGGCATCCGTTTCGACCGCATTCCGGCCGACGCCACCGTCCTCGTCAACGTCCTCGGCGCCGCCCGCACCATCAGCACCTACAGCGGCGCCATCGACGACGCCCACAGCCCGTGGAACGCGCTGCGGACCCGGCTGCTGTGGAACTTCCCGGACGCCACGACCGTCCACCTCCAGGGCAGCGGCCAGTTCCAGGGCGCCGTCCTCATCGGCGAGCAGGCCTCGCAGACCACGGTCACGCTGCCCGGCATGAACGGCCGCTTCTTCACCACCGGCACGCTCACGCACACCAGCGTCGACGGCCTCGGCGGCGGCCAGGAGTTCCACGCGTACCCCTTCGACGGAGATCTGCCCGACTGCACCGTGACCCCGCCCGTGCCCGTCACCGGATCGGTCTCCGTCCTCAAGCGGGACGAGACGGGCGAGCCGCTGGCCGGCGCGCACTTCGAGCTGTGGCGCGAGACCAACGGTGTGAGCGGCGCCCAGTTCACGGGCGACGCCGACACCAAGGTCGCCGACTGCGTCACCCCCGCCGACGGCATCTGCGCCCGGGAGTCGGAGCTCGGCACCTACTACTGGCGCGAGACGGCGGCCCCCGACGGGTACGTGCTGCCCGAGCGGCGCGTCTTCCCGCTGACGCTGACCGCCGAGAACGCCACGGTCGGCGCGCGGTACGTGGTGGACAACGTGAAGGCGGTGCCGCCGGCGCCCACCGGAAGGGTCGCCGTCCACAAGGTCGACGCCGACGGCACCACCCCGCTGGCCCGGGCCACCTTCCAGCTGTGGCGGGAGACCAACGGACGGGCGGGACTCCAGACGGACGGCGCCGGCGGCTCCCCGGACACGCTCGTCGAGAACGCGTGCCTCACCGGGGCCGACGGCCGGTGCGAGCGGGTGGTGGAGCCCGGTACGTACCACTGGCGCGAGACCGTCGCCCCCGCAGGCTACGAGCTGCCCGCGCAGCCGGTGACCACCGTGGTCCTCACCGAGGCGGACGTCACCGCCGGGATCACGGCGACCGTCGTCAACGTCAAGGAGTACCGCGGGGTGCTGGAGGTCCTGAAGAAGGACGCCAAGACCAAGCGGCCCCTGCGCGGCGCCGTCTTCGAGGTCTGGAAGGAGACCAACGGGACCGCGGGCCTGCAGACGGCGGGCATCAACGCCGACGTCCTGGTGAAGGCGGGCTGCGCGACGGACGGAGCGGGCGTCTGCACCTTCGAGTACCTGGAGGCCGGCGCGTACTACCTGCGGGAGACGGACGTACCCGAGGGCTACGTGCTTCCGGAGGACCGGGTGACCGGTCCGCTGCGGCTCGACGAGCGGACCCCCGGCCAGAAGCTGGTGGTGACGGTGGACAACCGGCGCGACGACCACGGCAAGGGCAAGGGCAAGGGCAAGGGCAAGGGCAAGGACGGGGACGAGCACAAGGGCGGCGGCAAGGGGGGCAAGGGCGGCGGCCGCGGCTGATCGATCCGCCCCCGCCGATGCGCCGGTGAGGTGACCCGCTCACCCCACCGGCGCACCCGCGCGGGCCCCCCGGCTCCGGTCCGGGTTAGCTGGGCCCCGGCGGCCCAGGCGGAGAAGTCCGGCAGCTTGCCCGCGGCCTTGAGCTCCTTGGCGACCTCGATGAAGAGCTCCAGCGCGGCCTTGGCGTCCGAGGCTCGCCGCGCCGGCCCCGGCCGCCGCCCGCGGGGCGGCCGCCCCCGAGCCCGCCTGTACGGCCGGCACCGGGCCCTACCAGCGCGAGCTCGAGGCCCACCTCGGGCGCCCCGTCGACGGGACGCAGTCCCCGGCCGACTGCGCGGCCGTCCGCGCCTTCCAGAGCGCCAACGGCATCACCCCCGCCGACGGTTATCCCGGCCTCGCCACTTACCGCACGATGGTCGCCGTGGCCGCCCGGGCCCGTCCCAACGCAGACGGCGCCTGCCCCGTCCGCACGAGCCGGGTGACCTGCGTGGACCTCGACCGGCAGCTGTTGTGGGTGCAGCGCGGCAGCGTCGTGGTGTTCCCGCCCGTGCCCGTCCGCACCGGCAGGGACGACCAGGAGACCCGCCCCGGCTGGCACGAGATCTACTGGCGCAGCAAGGACCACGAGTCCACCCTGTACGACAACGCCCCCATGCCGTACGCCCAGTTCTTCGACGGCGGCCAGGCCCTGCACGGCCGCCCCGGCGACCTCTACGCGCACGGCGGCTCGGCCGGCTGCGTCAACCTCTCGGTGGCGGACGCCGAACGGCTGTGGAACCTGTTGGACGAGGGCGACGCCGTCTACGTCTGGGGCACCAAACCCGGTACGGAGGACTGACGCCCCCCGTTCCCCCCGCTTGGGACGGAACGGTGACAAGACCGTTTCTCTTCGTGATCCCCCCGTGTGATTTCCTGTCGACATGCGCGCGACAGTCCGCGCGCGGGGGACATGGGGAGAAGAAGAGTGAACCTGCAGCCGATACGCGGCCGCGCCCGCCGCACCGGCCTGCCGGCCCTCCTGCTCGGAGCGGCGCTGCTGCTCACCAGCGCGTGCAGCGGAGGCGGCAACTCGGGTGGGGGAGGCGGCGACAACAGCGGCGCCGGCGGAGGCGGCAAGACCGGCACCGAGGCGTCCAAGGCGGTCGTCAGCGTCAAGCCGGACGACGGCGCCAAGGAGGTCGCCACCAGCGGCATCCTGAAGATAACCACCACCGGCGGCAAGCTCACCACGGTGACCGTCGCCGACACCAAGGGCAACGCCGTCGAGGGCAAGCTCGCCGCGGACGCCGCGAGCTGGGAGCCCGCCCGCAACCTGGCCGCCGCCACCGAGTACAAGGTGCACGCCGTCGCCAAGGACGAGGCCGGCCGCGAGTCCGCCAAGGACACCACCTTCACCACCCTCACCCCGACGAACACCTTCGTCGGCCACTACACGCCCGAGGACGGCGAGACCGTCGGCGTGGGCATGCCGGTCTCGTTCAACTTCACCCGCGGCATCACCAACACCGAGGCCGTCGAGAAGGCCATCACGGTGACGGCCGAGCCGTCCGTCCCGGTCGAGGGCCACTGGTTCGGCAACGACCGCCTCGACTTCCGCCCCGAGAAGTACTGGGCCGCGGGCACCAAGGTCACCGTGAAGATCGCCCTCGACGGAGTCGAAGGCCGCCCCGGCGTCTACGGCAAGCAGACCCGTACGGTCACCTTCACCATCGGCCGCTCGCAGGTCACCACGGTCGACGCGAGCGAGCACACGATGCAGGTCGTCCGTGACGGCCAGGTGCTCAAGGACCTCCCGATCACCGCGGGCGCCCCGTCCACGACCACGTACAACGGGCAGATGGTCATCAGCGAGAAGTACAAGGTGACCCGGATGAACGGCGCGACCGTCGGCTTCGGCGGCGAGTACGACATCTCGGACGTTCCGCACGCCATGCGCCTGTCGCAGTCGGGCACCTTCGTCCACGGCAACTACTGGGCCTCCGCCGGCACGTTCGGCTCCGAGAACGTCAGCCACGGCTGCGTGGGCCTCAAGGACGTCCGCGGTGCGGGCGACTCCAAGCAGCCCGCCGCGTGGTTCTTCGACGAGTCGCTGATCGGCGACGTCGTCATCGTGAAGAACTCCAAGGACAAGCAGATCGCCCCGGACAACGGCCTCAACGGCTGGAACATGGACTGGGCGGAGTGGATCAAGTAGTCCTCCCCCGCGCGTAGTCGAGTGGCCCGGTGCTGTGACCCACGGCACCGGGCCACTTGCCGTTAACCGCCGCTAACCTTTCGCGTATGACCCTCTCTCTCGAAGTCTCCGAAGGCGTCGGCACCCTCCGCCTGGACCGCCCGCCCATGAACGCCCTGGACATCGCCACCCAGGACCGGCTGCGCGAGCTCGCGGTGGAGGCCACCGACCGGGCCGACGTGCGCGCGGTGATCATCTACGGTGGCGAGAAGGTGTTCGCGGCCGGCGCGGACATCAAGGAGATGCAGACGATGGACCACGCGGCGATGGTCGCGCGGTCCCGCGCGCTCCAGGACGCGTTCACCGCCGTCGCGCGGATCCCCAAGCCGGTCGTCGCCGCCGTCACCGGATACGCCCTCGGCGGCGGTTGCGAGCTCGCGCTGTGCGCCGACTACCGGATCGCCGCCGACAACGCGAAGCTCGGCCAGCCCGAGATCCTGCTGGGCCTGATCCCGGGGGCCGGCGGCACCCAGCGGCTGTCCCGGCTGATCGGCCCGTCCAAGGCCAAGGACCTCATCTTCACCGGCCGCATGGTCAAGGCCGACGAGGCGCTGGCCCTCGGCCTCGTGGACCGGGTCGTGCCCGCCGCCGAGGTGTACGAGCAGGCGCACGCCTGGGCCGCCAAGCTGGCCCAGGGCCCGGCGATCGCGCTGCGCGCCGCGAAGGAGTGCGTGGACGCGGGCCTGGAGGCGGACATCGACACCGGGCTGACCATCGAACGCAACTGGTTCGCGGGCCTGTTCGCCACGGAGGACCGCGAGCGCGGCATGCGCAGCTTCGTCGAGGAGGGTCCGGGCAAGGCGAAGTTCGTCTAGCCGGAAAGCCGTTGGTCCTCCCTAGGGGTGGATTAGCCAGGCCTTAAGGCAGCCTTAAGGGATGGTGGAGATCCACTCCGGGTGATCTTCCGGGAGCGGTGGGTCACCGCAGATCAGGGTGGTCCCACGGCTCTCCGGTTGCCCCGCGCATATGACGGAACACCCCCTTGGAATCCATGATTCCGGGGGGTGTTTTCCTGCGGAACGGCCCGGGTGGGCGCATCGGCCGTCCATGATGGGTTCATGGCGGGCCTGGAGGGTGTGGAACAGTCGCGGCAGCGCAGCAACGCTTCCGCCGTACGGCTGACGGCGGCTCTTGAGGACGAACAGGGCCTCAAGGCGCTGGAGTTGTACGGTAATCCGGCCGAGGGGGACGTGATCCTGCCGTCCATGCCGGAGTCGGCGAGGGAGGCCCGCCGGCTCGCCCAGTACGTGGTGATCCGCTTCTGGGGGTTCTCCCCGCAGGTGGCCGAGCACACCGTCCTGCTGGTCTCCGAGCTCGTCGGCAACGCGGTGCGGCACACCGGGGCCCGGTCGTTCGGCTTACGGATGCACCGAAGGCGCGGCTGGATCCGGGTCGAGGTGCGCGACCCCTCCCGCGGGCTGCCCTGCCTGATGCCGGTGCACGAGCTGGACACCACCGGGCGGGGCCTCTTCCTCGTCGACAAGCTCTCCGACCGCTGGGGCGCCGACCTGCTGCCGCGGGGCAAGATCACCTGGTTCGAGATGCGGGTCGCGGACCGCTGACCGCCGAACGTCGACCGTCGACCGTCCCGTACGGGGCGTCCGCGGGCAGCCGCCCCCGGAAATGCCTGAAGCCCCCGGTCGCCGTGATGGGGCGTCGTGGGGGCTTCATGGGTGCGCCGAGGATCGAAGGGGGTGTGATCCTCGGCGTGGCGACTTCGCTCGGGTCAATGGGGAAGTCGTGATTCCGACTATGGCAGACGGGCGACCAAACGCCAAAAGTCCCAACCTGGACATAAGTGTGCAAATAATCAGAGTTTCGGGCTAAATCCTAGGTGAGGTGGGCCACTCACCTCGCAATCGATGAATAACTATCCACCGCTCCGTGTGATTCATTGATCGAATACCGGACACCCCCTCGTCCGGGTGCACTCCGACGAACGTCCCGAAATGGGTCAATCGTTATCTTCTGCGGCATCCGCCCCTTAAATGGGCAGGTGCTCTGCTACCCGGACCGCCGATCCGCCCTCCGCGCCGGGGCCGCGGCCGCCGCCGGCGTCCTCACCGCCGCCTGCGGCACGGACGCCCGTACGCCCCCCGGCCCGCCGGCCGAGGCGGCCTCGGCGAAGCCCGCCCCCGTCCGGGCCGCGGCCGCCCCGCGCCGGTTCCCCGGCCAGCCCGTCGAGATCGCGCACGGTCCGCGCGACCGCCCCCGGGTCGCCCTCACCTTCCACGGCAACGGGGACCCCTCCATCGCCCGGGCCGTGCTGGCCGAGGCCGAAAGGGCGGGCGCGCGGGTCACCGTACTGGCGATCGGCAGCTGGCTCGACGCCCACCCGGACATGGCCCGCCGGATCCTGGACGGCGGCCACGAGCTCGGCAACCACACCCAGCGCCACCTCGCGATCAACGACATGCCCGAGGCGGAGGCCTACGCCGAGATCACCGGCTGCGCCCAGCGGCTGAAGCGGCTCACCGGCTCCATCGGCACCTGGTTCCGGCCCTCCCAGACCCAGTACGCCACCCCGCTCGTCAAGGAGCTGGCCCGGCGGGCGGGCTACCCGCACGTCCTCTCGTACGACGTGGATTCACTCGACTTCACCTCGCCCGGCGCCGCGGCCGTCATCCGCACCGTCACCGGGACGATCCACGGCGGATCGGTGGTGAGCCTGCACTTCGGCTACGCGGACACGGTCGACGCGATGCCGCCCCTCCTCGAAGAACTCGCGCGCCGCAAGCTGCGCGCGGTGACCACCACGGAGCTGCTGACCTCATGACGACCACCCGCCTTCCCCGGAAGGCCACCGTGCTGCTGGCCGGTCTGGTCCTCGCCGCCCTGGCCGGCTGCGGATCGGCCGACAAGGAGCCCGCCGAGGCGCTCGGCTCCGCGGCCGCGGCCCGGCAGCCCGCGCCCGTCAAGGCCGTCCCGGCCGTACCGCCCGGCCTGGCCGGCATGCCGCCGCTCCTCGACCCGAAGGACGTGTACGCGGCCGACCGGCCGAACAACCTCTCGCCGCTGGTCAAGGACTTCCCGTCACGGGTCTACGTACCGAACACCACCTCCAACACGGTGTCCGTCATCGACCCGAAGACCTACAAGGTCATCGACACCATCCCCGTCGGGATCCAGCCCCAGCACGTCGTCCCCTCCTGGGACCTGAAGACCCTGTGGGTCAACAACAACCGCGGTCACACGCTCACCCCGATCAACCCGGCCACGGGCGAGGCGGGCGAGCCGGTCGAGGTGCACGACCCGTACAACCTGTACTTCACGCCGAACGGCAAGTACGCCATCGTGATGGCCTCCATGGACCGCGAGCTGGTCTTCCGCGACCCGCACACGATGAACAGGGTGAAGACGGTCCCGGTGACCTGCTTCGGGGTCAACCACGCGGACTTCTCCGCCGACGGCCGGTACTTCATCGTGAGCTGCGAGTTCTCCGGCGAGCTGCTCAAGGTCGACACCGAGAAGATGGAGGTCGTCGGCCAGCAGAAGCTGCCGTTCGAGGGAGCGATGCCGCAGGACGTCAAGGTCTCCCCGGACGGGAAGACCTTCTACGTCGCCGACATGATGGCGGACGGCATGTGGGTGCTCAGCGGGGACAAGTTCGACATCCCCAAGCTGCTGCCCACCGGGAAGGGCACGCACGGCCTGTACGTGAGCCGCGACTCCAGGGAGATGTACGTCTCCAACCGGGGCGAGGGCAGCATCTCCGTCTTCGACTTCAAGCAGAACAAGCTCACGAAGAAGTGGGAGCTGCCGGACGGCGGCAGCCCGGACATGGGCGGCGTCTCCGCCGACGGCAAGGTGCTGTGGCTGTCGGGACGCTACAACTCCGAGGTCTACGCGATCGACACCACGACCGGGCGGCAGCTCGCCAAGATCCCGGTGGGCGGCGGCCCCCACGGCCTGGCCGTCTACCCCCAGCCGGGCCGCTACTCGCTCGGCCACACGGGGATCTTCCGCTAGCCGCGGCCCCGGGACGGAGCGGGGCGGGAGTGCAGCTACCCTTGGCCGGTCAACAAGCACCGAGAAGGGGTGGATCCCAGTGGCTGACATCGAGAGCGCGCGGGCGACGTTCGGCAAGTTCGACGCGGACGGTGACGGCTTCGTCACGGCGGACGAGTACAGCGCGGCCATGAAGGCGATGGGCGACGCGTTCGTCACCGGCTCCGTCGCGGACGCCGTGATCGCCGCCAAGGACGCGAACGGCGACGGCCGCATGAGCTTCGACGAGTTCTGGGCCGCCCTGAACAAGTAGAGCCAGCCCTTGAGAGCCCCCGCACCGCCCCCCTGCCGGGCGGCGCGGGGGCTTCGCGCTGCCGGCCCGCCGCGGCGGATCAGGTCATGTCCTCGACCTCGGCCAGGGCCTCCTCCAGCCAGCGCAGCCAGAACGTCTCCAGGCCGGTGCCGCCGTGCAGCACGAGCCGGCGCAGCCGGTCCTCGTCGGAGTCCCGCCCCGGCGGGAAGTCCCGCTCCTCGATGGCCTCGTAGACCGCCAGCTGCCGCCGGTGCAGCTCCAGATGGCGCCGCAGCTCCGCGGCCAGCCCGTGCGGCCCGACCACGGCAGCGGCCCGGATCCGCAGCAGCAGCGGATCCCGGATGGCCTTCGGATCCTGGCTCTCGCCGACCCATCGCGCGAGCTCCGCGCTGCCCGCGTCCAGCACCTCGTACTGCTTCTTCTGCCCCCGTACGGGCACCTCGCTGGGCAGCGCCCGGATCAGCCCGGCCTCCTCCAGCCGACCGAGCTCGCGGTAGATCTGCTGATGCGTCGCGGACCAGAAGTACCCGATCGACCGGTCGAACCGCCGCGTCAGCTCCAGCCCCGACGAGGGCTTCTCCATCAGGGCGGTGAGGATGGCGTGCGGCAGCGACATGCCGCCATCCTAGGGATGCGCGGGCCCGGGAACCGCGATCCCGTTCCCTACTGCCAGGCGGCCAGGGCCTCCGGGGTCTTCGGGCCCGGGGCGTGCGGGGGCAGGAGCGCGTGGGCGCGCAGGACGGACGTCACCGCCGGGGACCAGGCCTGGCGCAGTCCTGCCGTGGTCAGGAGCCGCGGATCCGAGAGCAGGGTCTGTGCAGGGCCGGTGCGGATGCCCGACGGGGTCAGGACCGCCGCGTCGTCGGCCCAGCGGACCGCCAGGTCCACGTCGTGCGTGGCCATCACCACCGTGGTGCCGGCCGCCCGCAGCCCCGCCAGGACGTCCAGCAGGCGCTCCTGTCCGTCCGGGTCCAGGCCCGCCGTCGGCTCGTCCAGGATCAGCACCCGCGGAGCCATCGCCACCGCCCCCGCGATCGCCGCGCGCTTGCGCTGGCCGTACGAGAGCAGGTGCGTCGGGCGGTCCCGCAGCGCCGTGATGTCCAGCGCGGCGAGCGCCGCGTCCACCCGGGCGCGCACCTCGGCCGCCGCCAGCCCCAGGTTGAGCGGGCCGAAGGACACGTCCTGCTCCACCGAGGCCGCGAACAGCTGGTCGTCCGGGTCCTGGACCACCAGCTGCACGGACGTGCGCAGCCGGGTCAGACCCGCCCGGTCGTACGAGACCGCCGCGCCGTCGAGGCGCAGCGCGCCCGTGCCCGGCCGCAGGCCCCCGCTCAGCAGCCGCATCAGCGTGGTCTTCCCGCTGCCGTTGCGGCCCAGCAGGACCAGCGCCCGGCCCTCGGCGATGGCGAAGTCCACGCCGGACAGGACGGCGGGGCCGTCCTCGTACGCGTAGCCGGCGCCGGCCAGTTCCACCAACGGGTTCACAGGTACAGCCCCTTCAGGGTGAGAGTCAGGGTGATCAGGGCCGCCAGCAGGGCCCCCGAAGCCGCGAGGAACCGCCAGGACAGGGCCGCCTCCGGTACGAGGACCCGCAGCGCCCCGTCGTAGCCGCGCCCGGCCAGCCCTTCCTGGAGCCGGGCCGCGCGGTCGAAGGCCCGTACGAAGGAGGTCGCGGCGAGCCCGGCCAGCGAACGCCACGCCGCGGCCCGCCCGGACGCGCCCAGGCGGGCGGCCTGGGCACGCCGGACCCGGGCCGTCGAGTCCAGCAGCAGGAAGCCGATGCGGTACATGACCAGGGCCACGTCCACCACCGGCGCCGGGACCCCGGCCCGGACCAGCCGGGGCAGGACGTCCGAGACGGGCGTGGTGAAGGCGAACAGCAGCACGCCGAGGGAGGCCGCCGAGGTCCGCAGGAGCAGCTCCGCGGCGTGCCGGGGGCCGTCGGGCGCGAGCGAGACGAACCCGGCCGGGCCGCCGACGGCCACCAGCAGCGGCAGCGCTCCGGTGAAGCAGAAGCCGAGCGGGATCCGGAAGGCGCGCCACAACTGCCGCCCGGCCACGCCCGCCGGGCCGAGCAGCACGGCCAGGGTGGCGGCGGCGACCAGCGGCCCGCCGGGCCAGGGCGGCAGGCACACGGCGGTGACCGTCAGCCCGAGCCCCAGCAGGGCCTTCTCCAGCGGATGCCGGCGCCGCCACCGGCTGCCGTGCGCCGCCACGTCGATCGGCAGCACCGCCTACGACTCCGCGGCGGCCGTGTCGGACGCCCCGGCGGTATCCGGAGCACCCGCGGCGGCGGCGAGCGCGGCGCCCTGGCGGCGGCCCTTGCGGACGCCGAAGTAGTACGCGAGCACGCCCGCGCCCAGGGCCGCCTGGAGGGCGAACAGGGCCGACTCCACCTCCCCGGAGGGGGGTTCGTACAGCGGCGAGAACCAGGGCTCGTAGTCCGGCTTCAGCTCGGTGATGGCCGTCTCCGCCTGCGCGTCGGCGCCCGTGAACGGCTCCTCCTTGCCCTCGCCCATCCCGAGCGCGATCGGCAGTACGGCCAGCGCCGCCACCAGGAGCAGCAGCAGGCCGTTGATCTTCGTGTTCCGGCTCATGCCCATCAGACCGCCGCCTTCCGCTCGCCCTGCCCGCTGCGCCCGCTCAGCTTCGCCACGCCCAGCCGGACCAGGTCCGACTTGCTCGACTGCATCAGCAGCCGCATCACGAGCACCGTCAGCAGCCCCTCGCTCACCGCGAGCGGGATCTGGGTCACGGCGAAGATGCCCCCGAACTTCGCGAGCGCGCCGAGGAATCCGGTACCCGGGTCCGGGAAGGCCAGTGCCAGCTGCACGGAGGTCACGCAGTAGGTGACCAGGTCGGCGACGAAGGCGCCGAAGAAGACGGTCACCATCAGCGGGACGTCGAAGCGCTTCAGCAGCAGGTAGACCCCGTATCCCGCCCACGGTCCGGCGATCGCCATCGAGAAGACGTTCGCGCCGAGGGTGGTCAGACCGCCGTGCGCCAGCAGCAGAGCCTGGAAGAGCAGGGTGATCGTGCCGAGCACCGCCATGATCGGCGGCCGGAACAGGATCGCCCCGAGTCCGGTCCCCGTGGGGTGCGAGCAACTGCCCGTCACGGACGGGATCTTCAGCGCGGACAGGACGAAGGTGAATGCTCCGGACGCCCCGAGCAGCAGCGTGCTCTCCGGGTTGGCCTTCACCTCGCGGGTGAGGGCGCGGACACCGTGGACGACGAACGGAGCGGACGCGGCGCCCCAGGCGACCGCGTGCAATGGGGGCAGGAACCCCTCGGCTATGTGCATGTGTGGGGAGACCTCTCCAGCACCTCGTGGATGGACAACGCGCCCCGGCCGGTCTCCTGGCTCACGGGTGCTGATGCCCTGGCCCCGCCTTCCCGGGCGGTGCGGAACCTCCCGCGCCGCCCAGTGGCTTCCCGAAGGAGTGGAGCCGGACTTCCCGTTCACAGTGGCGAGGGCCGCACCGGTTTCCCACCGGTTTCCCGAACACCAAGGCCCGCTGACCCTAGTCGGAGGGACGGACCTGTACCAACCCGGCCCGAACGCCCGAACGCCCGAACGCCCGAACGCCCGAACGCCCGAACGCCCGAACGGCCGCGGTCCGCTGGCGGCCCCGGCCGCCGCGGCGCAGGCTGGCGGCGTGCCCGCCGACTTCGACTACTCCGACCTGACCGCCGTCTACGTCAACTGCACCCTCAAGCGCTCGCCCGAGACCAGCAACACCGAGGGCCTGATCGACCGGAGCCGCGCCGTCATGGCGGCGGCCGGCGCCCGCACCTCGCTCATCCGCGCCGTCGACCACGACATCGCCACCGGGGTCTGGCCCGACATGACCGAGCACGGCTGGGAAACCGACCAGTGGCCCGTCCTCTACAGCCAGATCATGGACGCCGACATCCTGGTGCTGTGCGGCCCGATCTGGCTCGGCGACAACAGCTCCGTGATGAAGCGGGTCATCGAGCGGCTCTACGCCTGCTCCTCGATCCTGAACGAGCGGGGCCAGTACGCGTATTACGGCCGCGTCGGCGGTGCGCTCATCACCGGCAACGAGGACGGCGTGAAGCACTGCGCGATGAACGTCCTCTACAGCCTCCAGCACCTCGGCTACGCGATCCCGCCGCAGGCCGACGCCGGCTGGATCGGCGAGGCCGGGCCCGGGCCCTCGTACCTCGACCCCGGCTCGGGCGGCCCCGAGAACGACTTCACCAACCGCAACACCACCTTCATGTCCTGGAACCTCATGCACCTGGCCGCCCTGCTCAAGCGCGGGGGCGGCATCCCGGCGCACGGCAACCAGCGCTCGGAGTGGGACGCCGGATGCCGCTTCGACTTCCCGAACCCCGACTACCGCTAGGGGGTGTCCGGGGCGGGCGGGTGCCCGGCGGCACCCGCCCGCCCCGCGCCCTCACCGGCACACGTCGCGGTGCGAGACGTCCAGCACGAAGCGCTCGGGCCGGTGCAGCGTGAAGGAGCTGAAGGCGGGCTTGGCGTCGAAGGCGGCGCCGAAGGTCACGTACCCCTCGAAGTCGCCGGTCAGGGCGAGGCCCTTCAGCCGCGGCAGACGGATCGTGACCAGCTTCGGCCCGCGGTACGTGCTCTCGCCCGCGCGGTCGTGCGCCGCGGCGGGATGCAGCCGGATCTGAAGGTAGTGCTTCCCGGCCAGCGGGACGGGTGCGCCGGACCCGTCGTGGACCAGCCGGGGGACGCGGGCGACGGTGGCCCGGGGGACGTATCCCCGCAGGTCGATGACGATGCGGTCGTACGTGCAGTGCCCGCCCCAGCGGGCGTTCACGACGAGCGGCGTGGGCCGGACGGCGGCCGGGGCCGGCGCGGCGAGGGTGATCCCGGCGGTGAGCAGCGCGCCTGTGGCGAGGGCCACGAGCCGCCGGCGGCGGAAATGGTTCATGACGTCCCCCTGATTCTTCAGAGGCGGGGACCGGTGTCACTGCTGAGGACGCGCCCCGGCAGGCTCATGGTTGCACCCAGACCGCATCAAACCAAAAGAAACAATCCCAAATAGGAACCTATCGGGGCAGGAGGGTGCTCAGCTCGGCGTCGAGGTCGTAGTGCCGCCGCTCCTCGCCCCGCGGTACCAGAGCGACCAGCCGCCGGCACAGCACCCGTACGTCCTTCGCCCGTGCGGACACCACGCAGCTCTGCGCGCCGTTGGTGAAGGCGAAGAAGACCCGCGGCTCCCCGCCCTGCCACCGCGGCCACACCCGGATGTCCCCCTCGCCCGTCGCGCAGGTCTCCCCGTCGAGCAGCAGGTCACGGGAGAACACCCAGCGCGCCAGGTGCATCCCGGCGCCCCGGAAGTCGAGCGCCAGCCCGTAGGGCCGGTCCCGGCGGTACGTGAAGGCCCCGAACACCGGCACGGACTCGGGCGAAGCCTCCAGCCGGAGCGGGAGGACGTGGTACTCGATGCCGTCCATGCGCTGCGCCTCTCTGTCGTCTCCCGGCCGGGGCGCTCGTGGCCCCTCCGGGCAAGCTAGCCCACCCCCCGGCCGGCCCCGCGGGCCGAAGGTCCCGACCCCGGGGGCCGCTGGGCCCCTCTTCTCACAGGAAAGGGGACGGGAACGCGAAGGGCCCGCCCTCCGGGGGGAGGGCGGGCCGGCGCGGCACCGGTCCGTTACGGGACGGGGTTGAACACGAACGAGCCGTTGGACTGCCCGATCGCGGTCAAGCCGGCGCCGTTGGCCTGGGCGCCGTTGCCCTGGTTGGACGCCCCGGAGCCCGTGGCGACCTGCTGGGTGGTGGAGGAGTTGCCGAGGTTGCCGCCGGCGACCCCGCTGCCGAGGATCTCGCCGACGGCGGCGTTGGACGAGACGCCCGCACCGGCTCCGTTGTCGGCCCGTGCCGTGCCCGCGAAGAGCGCGACGGCGAAGGGGAGCGCGGCGACGGCCGCCAGGGCCCGGATGCTGCGGTTGCTTGCCATGATGAAGTCCTCCAGTACACAAAAGGGCTGCGGTCCAAGGCGGTTGGCCGGCCGCCGGGGGTGTGGCCGCGACGTCACGTGATCACCATGGCGCATGTGATCACCGGGAGACCAGCGCGGAGCGGACGGTTCGCCCTCACGCGTGATCAACTCGCTCCAAACCTCAACTGGCCTGCGGATTCACCGTGTTGTGGAACGACGGAGGGGCCCGGCGCACTGCGCCGGGCCCCTCCGTCGTCACGCGTGGCGGATCAGCATTCGATGACGTTGACCGCCAGGCCGCCGCGGGCGGTCTCCTTGTACTTGATCTTCATGTCGGCGCCGGTCTCCTTCATGGTCTTGATGACCTTGTCGAGGGAGACCTTGTGGGTGCCGTCGCCGCGCATGGCCATCTTGGCCGCGGTGACGGCCTTGACCGCCGCCATGCCGTTGCGCTCGATGCACGGGATCTGGACCAGACCGCCGACCGGGTCGCAGGTCAGACCCAGGTTGTGCTCCATGCCGATCTCGGCAGCGTTCTCCACCTGCTCCGGGGTGCCGCCCAGCACCTCGGCGAGGGCGCCCGCCGCCATCGAGCAGGCCGAGCCGACCTCGCCCTGGCAGCCGACCTCGGCGCCCGAGATCGAGGCGTTCTCCTTGAACAGCAGGCCGATGGCACCGGCCGCCAGCAGGAAGCGGACCACGCCCTCCTCGTCGGCGCCGGGCACGAAGTTCACGTAGTAGTGCAGGACCGCGGGGATGATGCCCGCGGCGCCGTTCGTCGGGGCGGTGACCACCCGGCCGCCGGCCGCGTTCTCCTCGTTCACGGCCATCGCGTAGAGGGTGATCCACTCCATCGACAGCGCCAGCGGGTCGCCCTCGGAGCGGAGCTTGCGGGCGGTGTTCGCGGCCCGGCGCCGGACCTTCAGGCCGCCCGGCAGGATGCCCTCGCGCGACATGCCGCGTGCGACGCACGCCTGCATGACCCGCCAGATCTCCAGCAGGCCCTCGCGGATCTCCTCCTCGGTGCGCCAGGCCTTCTCGTTCTCCAGCATCATCGCGGAGATCGACAGACCGCTCTCGCGGGCCATGCGCAGCAGCTCGTCGCCGCTGCGGAAGGGGTACTTCAGCACCGTGTCGTCGAGCTTGATCCGGTCCTCGCCGACCGCGTCCTCGTCGACCACGAAGCCGCCGCCGACCGAGTAGTACGTCTTCTCCAGCAGCGGGGCGCCCGCGGCGTCGTACGCGAAGAGCGTCATGCCGTTCGCGTGGTACGGCAGCGACCGGCGGCGGTGCAGGATCAGCTGGCTCGGCTCGTCGAAGGCGATCTCGTGCGCGCCCCCTATCTCGGTGCCGAGCAGGCGCAGGCGTCCGGTCCTGCGGATGCGCTCCACCTCGTCGTCGGCGCTCTCCACGTTCACCGAGCGGGGGGAGTGGCCCTCCAGGCCCAGCAGCACCGCCTTGGGCGTGCCGTGGCCGTGGCCGGTCGCGCCGAGGGACCCGTACAGCTCCGCCCGGACCGATGCGGTCTGGGCGAGCACGCCGTCCTTCTTCAGCCGGGTCACGAACATGCGGGCGGCGCGCATCGGGCCGACCGTGTGGGAGGAGGAGGGGCCGATGCCGATGGAGAAGAGGTCGAAGACGGAGATGGCCACGGTGGCGGACTCCCTTGTCTGCTCGTGGGGTGGGCGGGGCAGGAGGGGCGGTGCGGTGGTTCGGGTGGTTCGGGTGGTTCGGGTGTTTCGGGAGGGGTGATTGTTCGGATTTTGTCCGACAGACGAGCTTAACGTGGCGAAGTGAACGACTCGGCTGCCGGACCGGGTGCGCGAGGTTGCGGTTGGGCGTGGGTCAGGTCACGTTCCCGCTCCACGACGGGGGAGGCGCCGGAGAGCGGCGTCTCCTCCAGGATGGGGCCGGGCCCTGGCAGCCCGGCGGAGTGGGCCTGGACGCCCGCGCACACCGCCCGGGGTACGTGCCCAGCGCCAGGGCGGCGATCAGGGCGATGTCCACCCCGCCCGGGGCCGTCCCCCGGCCGTCGATCGCCTACCGCAACCGGTTCGATCAGGTACGAGATCGCCCTCGCGGCCGAGATGACCGGGGCCGGGGTCTTCCCCGTGCGGCCCACGGTCACCAGCACCAGTTTTTGCTTGTTTCAGTGGAAATAACCCGCATCCACCTGGGGCTTTGGTCATGAGAAGGGCCCGGCCCCGCGTAAAACGAGGGCCGGGCCCTTCCACGTCACCGCTTGGAACCGGCGGGACCTAGAGCGTCGGGTACAGCGGGAACTTCGCGGCGAGCGCGGAGACGCGCGCCTTGAGGTCCTCGGCGTCGTACGCCGGCTTCAGCGCCTGCGCGATGATCTCGGCGACCTCGGTGAAGGCCTCGGCGTCGAAACCGCGGGTGGCCAGCGCCGGCGTGCCGATCCGCAGACCCGAGGTGACCATCGGGGGCCGCGGGTCGTTCGGGATCGCGTTCCGGTTGACCGTGATGCCGACCTCGTGGAGGCGGTCCTCGGCCTGCTGGCCGTCCAGCTCGGAGTTGCGCAGGTCGACCAGGACCAGGTGCACGTCGGTGCCGCCGGTGAGGACGTCCACGCCCACGGCCTTGACGTCGTCCTGGACCAGGCGGGCGGCGAGGATCTTCGCGCCCTCCAGGGTGCGCTCCTGGCGCTCCTTGAACTCGGGCGAGGCCGCCACCTTGAAGGAGACCGCCTTGGCCGCGATCACGTGCTCCAGCGGACCACCCTGCTGACCGGGGAAGACCGCGGAGTTGATCTTCTTGGCCAGCTCCTGCGTCGACAGGATGACACCGCCGCGCGGACCGCCGAGGGTCTTGTGCGTGGTGGTGGTGACCACGTGGGCGTGCGGCACCGGGTTCGGGTGCAGGCCCGCGGCCACCAGGCCGGCGAAGTGCGCCATGTCGACCATCAGGTACGCGCCGACCTCGTCCGCGATGCGGCGGAAGGCGGCGAAGTCCAGCTGGCGCGGGTAGGCGGACCAGCCGGCGACGATCAGCTGCGGCTTGGACTCCTTGGCGAGGCGCTCGACCTCGGCCATGTCCACCTCGCCGGTCTCGTCGACGTGGTACGGGACCACGTTGTAGAGCTTGCCGGAGAAGTTGATCTTCATGCCGTGGGTCAGGTGACCGCCGTGGGCCAGGTTCAGGCCCATGATCGTGTCGCCCGGCTTCAGCAGCGCGAACATCGCGGCGGCGTTCGCCTGCGCACCGGAGTGCGGCTGGACGTTCGCGGCCTCGGCGCCGAACAGCGCCTTGATGCGGTCGATCGCGATCTGCTCGACCACGTCGACGTGCTCGCAGCCACCGTAGTAACGGCGGCCCGGGTAGCCCTCGGCGTACTTGTTGGTCAGGACCGAACCCTGGGCCTCCATGACGGCGACCGGAGCGAAGTTCTCCGACGCGATCATTTCCAGGGTGGACTGCTGGCGGGCGAGCTCGGCGTCGACGGCGGCGGCGACGTCCGGGTCCAGCTCGTGGAGGGGGGTGTTCAGAACAGACATCAGGATCCCCTGGGGTCGTTACTTACCGGCGGTGAGCTGGGCGTACTCCTCGGCGGAGAGCAGGTCGTCCTGCTCGGCCGTGATACGCACCTTGAACAGCCAGCCGCCCTCGAACGGAGCGGTGTTCACGAGCGCCGGGTCGTCCACGACGTCCTGGTTGGCGGCGACGACCTCACCGGTGACGGGGGAGTACAGGTCGCTGACGGACTTGGTCGACTCCAGCTCGCCGCAGGTCTCGCCCGCGGTCACCGTGTCGCCGACCTCGGGGAGCTGGGCGTAGACGACGTCACCGAGCGCGTTGGCCGCGAACTCCGTGATGCCGACCGTCGCGACGCCGTCCTCGGCGGTCGACAGCCACTCGTGCTCCTTGCTGTAACGCAGCTGCTGGGGGTTGCTCATGACCTGATTCTCCTGGATGCGGGGGAGTACGAACGAACAGTGGTCTTGCGTACTGAGACGGAGGGGAGTTACTTCTGCCGCTTGTAGAACGGCAGGGCCACGACCTCGTACGGCTCATGCGTACCGCGAATGTCCACGCCGATGCCGGAGGTGCCGGGCGCGGCGTGCGCCGCGTCGACGTACGCCATCGCGATCGGCTTGCCGAGCGTCGGGGACGGGGCGCCCGAGGTGACCTCACCGATCACCTGGCCGTCGGCCACGACGGGGAACCCGGCGCGCGGGACGCGGCGGCCCTCGGCGATCAGGCCGACCAGCTTGCGCGGCGGGTTGGTGGCGGCGCGCTCGGCGGCGGCCTCCAGCGCGGCGCGGCCGACGAAGTCCCCCTCCTTCTCGAACTTCACGACCCGGCCCAGCCCCGCGTCGAACGGGGTCAGGGAGGTGGTCAGCTCGTGCCCGTACAGCGGCATGCCCGCCTCCAGGCGCAGCGTGTCGCGGCAGGACAGGCCGGCCGGGACCAGGCCGACGCCCTCGCCGGCCTTGGTCAGCGCCTGCCACAGCTCGACGGCGTGCTCGGGGGAGACGAACAGCTCGAAGCCGTCCTCGCCCGTGTAGCCCGTACGTGCGATGAGTGCGGGCACGCCCGCGACGGTGCCCGGCAGGCCGGCGTAGTACTTCAGCCCGTCCAGGTCGGCGTCGGTGAGGGAGGCGAGGATGCCGGGGGACTCCGGGCCCTGGACGGCGATCAGCGCGTACGCGTCGCGGTCGTCGCGGACCACGGCGTCGAAGGCGGCGGCGCGCTCGGTCAGGGCGTCCAGGACGACCTGGGCGTTGGAGGCGTTCGCGACGACCATGTACTCGGTCTCGCCCAGGCGGTAGACGATCAGGTCGTCGACGATCCCGCCGTCCTCCTGGCAGATGTGCGTGTAGCGGGCGCGGCCGACGCCGACGGTGGAGATGTTGCCGACCAGCGCGTAGTCCAGGGCCTTGACGGCCTCCGGACCGGTCACCGTGATCTCGCCCATGTGGGAGAGGTCGAAGAGGCCGGCCTTGGTCCGTACGGCGTTGTGCTCGTCGCGCTCACTGCCGTACCGCAGGGGCATGTCCCAGCCCGCGAAATCGGTCATGGTCGCACCGAGCGAACGGTGCAGCGCATCGAGGGCGGTCAGGCGGGGGGCAGTGCTCATGGGTGTGGCTCCCGGGTCCCAGGGCATGACATGACGAGGACGATCCTCCCCATCTGTCATCGGAACCTGAGAGGTTCGCCGAGAGTTCCCGGTCGGACCCGGGGAACGTCGACTTGCACCTTGGGTGGAGCGCACGCGGATGCCGTCGCGGGGGACGGTGGCGCGGCTCGCTTTTCAGATCTGCCTCATCCACGCGGTACGGGGCCTGAGAGATTCAAGGGAGGTACTTGCTCCTTCGGCGCCCGGGCACCGCCTCGCGGCGTGCCGGGACTCTCCCGCGCGGATTCAAGCGGCCGGTATGCAGTTGGTCCAGATGGCGCACATCATTGCACGCCGTCCGGGCGATCGGGGGTGCGGGCCCGAAAGAACGTGCGGAGGAGCGTGGGGAAGGGGCGGGATCGGCCGGGATGCGCCGACCGGAACCGGGCGTGCCGTATTACCGTCTCTTTACACTCAGTGGGCATGGGGCCCCCGCAGGGCCCGATTGGGGGAGGCGATCACCGTGCGGAGATTCGGAGTGCTGGCGTTGACGGGGACAGGGTCCGTGGACGGGGTGCCGGCGGCACGGCGGGCGTGCGCCGGGGACGCCCTCGTACGCGACCTGCGCGGCCGGGGCGCCCACGGACCCCAGTGGCTCGGCTTCGCGGAAGGGGACATCGTCGTGGTGTCCGGCCTCCCGGGCGGCGGCAAGAGCACGCTGATCAAACGGGCCGCGCAGGACGGCGGCATCGACTCCCAGGACGTGCGCGAGCGCTGGGAGCGCCGGATGCCGAGGGCGCTGCCCTACGCCGTGTACCGGCCGCTGGTCCGCTTCGCGCACTACTGGGGGCTCTGGCGGGCCCTGCGCTCCGGCGCCTCCGCGGTGGTCCACGACTGCGGAACGCAGTCGTGGGTGCGCGGCCTGCTGGCCGCCGCCGCGCGGCGGCGGGGCCGGGCGCTGCACCTGCTGCTGCTGGACACCAGCCCGGAGGAGGCGCTGGCCGGGCAGGCCGCGCGCGGCCGCGGGGTGTCCGCGTACGCCTTCGCCCGCCACCGGGGAGCGGTGGCCCGGCTGCTGCGCGACGCGGAATCGGGCCGCCTTCCGGCCGGCTGCACCTCCGCCGTCCTCCTGGACCGCGGCGCGGCGGCCCGCGTGACCCGCATAGCCTTCCGCCGCCCCTGAAGCCCGCCCGGCGGCCCTCCCGGGGAGCCGCGGAGCGCCGACGGCGGGCGGGGTCCCCGGCGGCCGTGTCCGTACGAGCCGTTAACCTCGGGCCGACAACGTGGGGCGGAACACAGCGGAGGCGTACATGCAGGGCGGCGGCTGGCCGGACAACGAGCTGGAGCAGGTGCTCGGGGCGGCGCTCGGGCAGGCGGACGCCGGGGCCCGCATCGTCGAGGTGCTCGGGCGCAGCCGGCTCTGGGTGCCGCTGCCCGGCGGTGGAGGCCCGGACGCGGCCGGGGGGCTCACCCTGCCCACCATGGAGATCAACGGGGCCCCGTACGTGCCCGTGTACAGCTCCGAGGCCCAGTTCCGCGCCTGCGTCGGCCCGGGCATGGACTTCGCCGTGGCCCCCGCCGTCGAGTTCGCCCGCGGCCTGCCCCCGCAGCTCGGCATCGCCGTGAACCCCGAGGGCGCCGTCGGCGTGCCGCTGCCCCCGCCCGCCGTCGCCGAGCTCTGCCGCACCGGCCGGACCCCCCTCGACGGCCCCGCCACCGGCGGCCGCGTCCGGCTCTACGAGCCCGACTGGCAGGAGGACCCGGTGGACTTCCTGACCGCCGCCGCCGAGGAGTTCCGCGCCACCGGCGTGGTCGCCGCCGCCCACCGCTGCCTGGCCAGTGTCGAGGGCGGGGCACCGGAGCTCTACATCGGTGTCCGCCTGCTGGGATGGGAGCCCGGGATGCGCAGCGCCCCGATGGACGCCCTCGGCCGCGCCCTGGGCCGCGTGGCGCCGCCCTGGCCCGTGCAGTTGATCCTCCTCGACGCCGCGCAGGACCCGGTGGTCGACTTCATCGCCGAGCGCGTGCGCCCCTTCTACACGGCCTAGCGCCGCTTAAGCTGGGTGCCGATACGGGTGGACGGGCGGACGAAGAGGGGTACCGGGTGAGTGCGTCAGGCACGGCCGCGGCCGGGCAGGTCGAGCACATGATGCGCCAGGTGACGCCCGGGCGCTTCGAGAGCTACGAGTCGCTTCTGCACGCCCTCGCCGAGGGCCGCCTCTGGATGCTGCTCTGGCAGGGCCGGCCGGGCTCCCCGGACGCCCAGTACGGCGGCATGGAGGTCGAGGGCCTCGGGTACGCACCCTGCGTGACCTCCCCGCAGGAGCTGGCCGCCAGCGGCTGGAACCGGGGCTACGAGGTGGTCACCGGCCGGGACATCGCCCGCGCCCTCTACCCGGACCGCTGGGGCCTGTGGCTGAACCCGCACGCGCAGGGCGGCGGCCTCGGCATCCCCTGGGCCGACCTGCGCCGCATCGCCACCGGCCTCGACCGGATGCCGGCCGGCCCGCTGCGGCTCTCCGAGCCCGCCCTGGAGCTCCCGCAGTTCTACGGGCTGCTGACCCAGCACGCGCACCGCACCCCCGCCGTGCGCTCGCTGCGCCGCGCCTGGGTGCAGCCCTCGCTGGGCTCGCCCTACCTCGCGGTCGGGCTCGACCTGTACGACGCCTCCGCCCCCGCGCTGGAATCCGTACGCGAGATGATGCGCCAGTCGGTCGGCGCGGTGCCCGAGGGCGTGCCGGTGTGCACGGTGGCGCTGGCGGACGAGCACGACCCCGTCGCGATGTGGCTGCGCGCCCAGACGCGGCCCTTCTACGACCGAGAGGGCCAGGCGGCCGGCTACTGACCGGGCAGCCGGTCCACTCACCGGGACGCCGGTCCACTGACCGGGACGGCCGTATCGAGACGACCGAGGCCGCGGGGAACACCGTTCCCCGCGGCCTTCGACTTGTCCGGATTTCGCCACCCTTGTGGGTCCAAAAGGCATGGTCCTACCGCGAGTTGGGCGCCATGTCCGATTGCGTACCGAACGGACGGTGTTGATCCGCTCAGGCGAGAGCGAAGTCCGGATAACGGGAACCCGACCCTCACATCACGGTTGCGCATCCATTCATCTGCGGGTCTGGCGGCTGATCGCAGCGCCGATGAAGACTCCCCACCCAAGAGCCGGTCAGTCCTCCAAGGCCCGGTTCGGCAAATGGTTTTTTGCTTGTCGCTTTGCACGGCACTTCCCGCAATTCCTGCACCTCACACGCGTCCTGCGTGTCACCACGCACTCCGAGCGCCACTCCGCACCAACGCCGCCACAGCGGCGGGCATGGGCCGGCAACCCGTCGGCCGAGAGGGGTCCCCACCACGATGACGGCACCACTGCATGACACGAGCGCGGAATCACCCGCACCCGTGTCCGTAGCCGACGTCCCAGCCAAGGCCATCGAAGGCCGCTCGCCCGGCCGCATCGCCTGGATGCGGCTCAAGCGCGACAAGGTCGCGCTGACCGGCGGCGTGGTCGTGATCTTCCTGATCCTGGTGGCGGTCTTCGCACCGCAGATCGTGAGCCTGCTGGGCCACCCGCCCAACGAGTTCCACGAGGACCTGATCGACCCGGACCTCGGCACGCCGCTCGGCTCCTTCGGCGGCATGAGCTCCGACTTCCTGCTCGGCGTCGAACCCACCAACGGCCGCGACGTGTTCAGCCGGATCGTCTACGGCGCCCGCATCTCGCTGGTCGTCGCGTTCCTGTCGGCCTTCGTGTCGGTCACGATAGGCAGCCTGCTCGGCGCACTCGCCGGGTTCATCGGCGGCTGGGTCGACGGCGTCATCAGCCGCCTCATGGACCTGCTGCTCGCCTTCCCGCAGCTGCTGTTCACCATCGCCCTGGTCTCCGTCGTCCCCAACTCCCTCTGGGGGTTCTCGGGTTCGGGTGTCCGGATGGGCGTACTGATCGTCGTGATCGGCTTCTTCGGCTGGCCCTACATCGGCCGCATCGTCCGCGGCCAGACGATCTCCCTGCGGGAGCGCGAGTACGTCGAGGCCGCGCGCAGCCTCGGCGCCGGGCGCGGCTACATCCTCATCAAGGAGCTGCTGCCCAACCTGGTCGCGCCGATCCTCGTCTACTCGACGCTGCTCATCCCGACCAACATCCTGACGGAGGCGGCCCTCAGCTTCCTCGGCGCCGGCGTCAAACCGCCCACCGCCTCCTGGGGAAAGATGCTGTCCGACGCCATCCCCATCTACCAGGACGACCCCGCGTACATGGTGGTCCCCGGTATCACGATCTTCATCACCGTCCTGGCGTTCAACCTCTTCGGGGACGGGCTGCGCGACGCACTCGACCCCAAGGGCAGCTGAACCGCTTCATCGATTCACCCACCAATGGAGGTTGGACCAACGTGATCCGCAGAAAGCAGGCATTCGCGATCACCGCCGTGATCGCCGCCCTGTCCCTGACCGCCGCGTGCGGTGGCAGTGGCGACAAGAAGACCGAGGGCAAGGCCGGCGGCGGCGGCGCCGCGTTCAACGCCGCCACCACCGGCATGGTGAACCCTTCGGACGCCAAGGGCGGTGAGCTCAAGCTCTGGTCGCCGCAGGACGTCGACTACCTCGACCCGGCGCGTGCCTACTACGGCTTCGTGTGGGACATCCAGCGCCTCTACGTGCGCCAGCTGCTCGCGTACGACAGCAAGCCGGGCAAGGACGGCAGCAAGATCGTCCCGGACCTCGCCGAGGCCCTGCCGGTCCTGAGCAACGAGGGCAAGACGTACACCCTCAAGATCAAGGACGGCGTCAAGTTCGAGGACGGCACGCCGATCACCTCGAAGGACTTCAAGTACGGCATCGAGCGCGTCTTCGCGCAGGACGTGCTGTCCGGCGGTCCGACGTACCTGATCGACCTCCTGGACCAGGGCCAGAAGTACCCCGGCCCGTACAAGGACACCGACCCCAACAAGATGGGTCTGAAGTCCGTCGAGACGCCGGACGACAAGACGATCGTCTTCAACCTCGCGAGCGCCAACTCCGACTTCAGCTACCTGCTGGCCATGCCGTCCTCCTCGCCGGTCCCGGCGGCCAAGGACACGGGCGCCACGTACACCAACAAGCCGGTCTCCACCGGCCCGTACAAGGTCGAGAGCTTCACCGCGAGCAAGGGCGCGACCTTCGTCCGCAACGAGAACTGGGACCCGAAGACCGACACGATCCGCAAGGGTCTGCCGGACAAGGTCTCCTTCACGGTGACCACCAACCCGGACGACATGGACGCGCGTCTGCTGTCGGGCGACATCGACCTCGCCATCGACGGCACGGGCATGCAGCAGGCCGGCAAGAACAAGGTCCTGAAGGACGAGAACCTCAAGAAGAACGCGGACAACCCGTTCACGGGCTACATCCGCTACTTCGCCTTCCCGACCACGGTCGCGCCGTTCGACAACATCGAGTGCCGCAAGGCCGTCATCTACGCGGCCGACCCGAAGTCCCTGCAGACCGCCCGCGGCGGCCCGACCAGCGGTGACCTCGGCGCGAACATGCTGCCGCCCGGCATCCCCGGCTCCGACAAGAGCTACGACCCGTGGAGCCTGACCAAGGGCGAGCCGCAGGAGGCCAAGGCCAAGGAGGCCCTCAAGGCCTGCGGCAAGCCGGACGGGTTCGAGACCACCATCGCGGTGCGCAACAACCGCGCCCCCGAGGTGAAGACCGCCGAGTCGCTCCAGGCGTCGCTCGCCAAGGTCGGCATCAAGGTCACCATCGACCAGTACGACGGCAAGCTCTCCTCCTCCGTGATCGGTTCGCCCGAGAACGTGAAGAAGAAGGGCTACGGCATCATCGTCATGGGCTGGGGCGCCGACTACAACTCCGGTTCGGGCTTCCTCCAGCCGCTCGTCGACGGCAAGTTCATCCAGCCGAACGGCAACAACAACTACACCGAGATCAACGACCCGGAGATCAACGAGCTCTTCAAGACGGCTGCCGCCGCCGCGACTCCGGAAGCCGCTGCTCCGTTCTACACGGACATCAACAAGAAGGTCATGGAGAAGGCCCTCTACCTTCCCATCAACTTCGACAAGGCCTTCGTCTACCACAACCCGCGTCTGACGAACGTCTACTTCAACGACTCCATGGGCAAGATCGACCTGGCCACCGTCGGTATCGCCGCCAAGTAGTCGAGTCGTCGAGTCGTCACGTAACAACAGGCAAGTGCCTTCACCGCACATGCGCTAGTCCGAAGGGCAGGTGAAGGCCGCAGGCGGCGGCTGCCGTCCCCACGAGGGACGGCAGCCGCCCGCCCCGGGCGGCCGACTGCAGTGCTCGTCTACCTCATACGGCGGCTTTTCAACGTCGTCGCCACGCTGCTGGTGGTCTCCGTGGTCACCTTCGGCATCTTCTTCGCGGTCCCCAAGATCACAGGCAGCGATCCGGCCCTGATGTACGCCGGACGCGAGACCAACGAGACCGCCCTGGCGGGCATCCGCGTGAAGATGGGCTTCGACAAGCCCATCTCCGAGCAGTACCTGACCTTCGTCAAGGGCATCTTCGCCGGCCGTGACTACGACGGCGGCACCGATGTCACCCACTGCGCCGCCCCCTGCTTCGGCTACTCCTTCAAGACCGAGGCTCCCGTCTGGGAGACCATGGTCGACCGCATGCCGGTCACCCTCTCGCTCGCCCTCGGCGCGGCGGTCATCTGGGTGATCGCCGGTGTGGCCACCGGTGTGATCTCGGCGCTCAAACGCCGGACCGCCATCGACCGCACCGTGATGGTCGGCGCCCTCGCCGGCGTCTCGCTGCCGATCTTCTTCACCGGCATGGTGGCGCCCGCGATCTTCGTCTACAGCCTCGGCTGGCTGGACGTGTCCAACTACAAACCACTCACCGAGGATCCGGTGGCGTGGCTCAACTCCATGATCCTGCCCTGGGTGACCCTGGCCTTCCTCTTCGCCGCCACCTACGCCCGCATCACCCGCGCCACGATGCTGGACGTGCTCGGCGAGGACTACATCCGCACCGCCCGCGCCAAGGGACTCAAGGAGGGCGTGGTCATCCGCAAGCACGCCCTGCGTTCCACCCTCACCCCGATCGTCACGATGTTCGGCCTGGACCTCGGCGGACTCCTCGGCGGCGCGGTGCTCACCGAGACGACCTTCAACTTCCAGGGTCTGGGGACGGCGGCCGTGGCCGCCATCGGCCAGGGCGACCTGCCCGTGATCATGGGCGTCACCCTGCTCGCCGCGCTCTTCGTGGTGATGGCCAACCTGATCGTGGACCTGCTGTACGCCGTCATCGACCCGCGCGTGAGGCTGACGTGACCGAGAACCCCACCACCGGCAACGGGCCCGCGTTCGTGCCCGAGCAGGCCGGGCCGCCGTCCGAGGGCGCCGCGTTCCTCTCCGTGCGCGACCTCAAGGTGCACTTCCCGACCGACGACGGCCTGGTCAAGTCCGTCGACGGGCTCTCCTTCGACCTGGAGCGCGGCAAGACGCTCGGGATCGTCGGCGAGTCAGGCTCCGGCAAGTCCGTGACCTCGCTGGCCATCATGGGCCTGCACCGCACCGGCAACGCCCGCAGCCGCCCGCACATCTCCGGCGAGGTCGTGCTCGACGGCGAGGACCTCGTACGGGCCGACGCCGACCACGTGCGCAAGCTCCGCGGCCGCAAGATGGCGATGGTCTTCCAGGATCCGCTGTCCGCGATGCACCCGTACTACTCGGTCGGCAAGCAGATCATCGAGGCCTACCGGACCCACCATGACGTCGACAAGAAGACCGCCCGCACCCGGGCGGTCGAGATGCTCGACCGGGTCGGCATCCCGGAGCCCCACCGGCGCGTGGACGCGTACCCGCACGAGTTCTCCGGCGGTATGCGCCAGCGTGCGATGATCGCGATGGCACTGGTCAACAACCCCGAACTGCTCATCGCGGACGAGCCGACCACCGCCCTCGACGTCACCGTCCAGGCGCAGATCCTCGACCTGATCCGTGACCTCCAGAAGGAGTTCGGCTCCGCGGTCATCATGATCACGCACGACCTCGGCGTGGTCGCCGAGATGGCCGACGACATCCTCGTGATGTACGGCGGCCGGTGCATCGAGCGCGGCACCGCCGAGAAGGTCTTCTACGAACCCCGCCACCCCTACACCTGGGGCCTGCTCGGCTCCATGCCGCGCATCGACCGCGAGCAGACCGAGCGCCTGATCCCGGTCAAGGGCTCGCCTCCCAGCCTCATCAACATCCCGAGCGGTTGCGCCTTCAACCCGCGCTGCCCGTACGCCGACGTCCCCAAGGGCGGCATCACCCGCACCGTGCGGCCCGAGCTCACCCAGGACGACGGCCGGCACTGGTCCGCCTGCCACATGTCGCAGGAGGAGCGGACCCGGATCTGGACCGAAGAGATTGCGCCGAAGCTGTGACCGACATGAAGAAGACGGACGCGCCGCAGGCCGCCGAGGCGCAGCCGCTGCTGAAGGTGACCGGGCTGGTCAAGCACTTCCCCATCAACAAGGGGCTGCTGCGCAGGGAGGTCGGGGCCGTCAAGGCCGTCGACGGCATCGACTTCGACGTCCGGCGCGGTGAGACGCTGGGCGTGGTCGGCGAGTCCGGCTGCGGCAAGTCGACGATGGGCCGGCTGATCACGCGCCTGCTGGAGCCCACCGGCGGCACGGTCGAGTTCGAGGGGCGCGACATCACGCACCTCGGGGTCTCCGCGATGCGGCCGATGCGCCGCGACGTGCAGATGATCTTCCAGGACCCGTACGGTTCGCTGAACCCGCGGCACACGGTCGGCACGATCGTCGGCGCCCCGTTCAAGCTCCAGGGCGTCCAGCCCGAGGGCGGGCTGAAGGCGGAGGTGCAGCGCCTGCTGTCCCTGGTGGGCCTCAACCCGGAGCACTACAACCGGTACCCGCACGAGTTCTCGGGCGGCCAGCGCCAGCGCATCGGCATCGCCCGCGCCCTGGCCCTGAAGCCGAAGCTGGTCGTCGCCGACGAGCCGGTCTCGGCACTGGACGTGTCGATCCAGGCCCAGGTGGTGAACCTGCTGGACGACCTCCAGGACGAGCTCGGCCTCACGTACGTGATCATCGCCCACGACCTGTCGGTCATCCGGCACGTGTCGGACCGCATCGCGGTGATGTACCTCGGCAAGATCGTGGAGCTGACCGACCGCAAGTCGCTCTACGAGACCCCGATGCACCCGTACACCAAGGCGCTGCTGTCGGCCGTGCCGGTGCCGGACCCGCGCCGGCGCGGCGCGGAGAGCGGGCGCATCCTGCTGAAGGGCGACGTCCCCTCGCCGATCTCGCCGCCCTCCGGCTGCCGGTTCCACACGCGGTGCTGGAAGGCCACGCAGATCTGCACGACGCAGGAGCCGCCGATGCTGACTCCGGCCACCGGCCACCAGGTGGCCTGCCACCACCCGGAGAACGCAGCGGACCAGGCACCGGGCGACCCGGCCCTCCCGGGCGCGGCAGAAGCACTGGCCACGGTCTCGGAGTAACCCGCGCCGTCGCCCGCCCGTGTCCCGGGGCCCGGAGCCCCGGGACACGGGCATGCCGTCGGCCCGTCGCGGCGGGGCCGCGAGCCCCCGTGCCCGGCCCGCGGCCTCCGGCCGATGCCCGCGGAGTCCCGGGCCCCGCCTCCGCCCGGGGCGGCGGACCGTACCCGTCCGACCGCCGGCCGGGCGAACGGCACAATGGGGCGGTGCTCCACGATCTCTTCCCGCCCGGGATCCAGCATGCCCTGGACCTCGCCGGCATCTTCGTCTTCGCCACCGCGGGCGCGCTGCTCGCCGTACGCAAGAACTTCGACGTCTTCGGCATCTGCGTGCTCGCGCTGGTCACCGCCCTCGGCGGCGGCCTCTTCCGCGACCTCGTCATCGGCGCCGTCCCGCCCGCCGCCTTCGGCGAGCTCAGCTTCTTCGTGACCCCGCTGGTCGCTGCGGTCATCGTGTACTTCCTCCACCCCGAGGTGCAGCGGATCAACCGCGCCATCAACGTGTTCGACGCCGCCGGCCTGGGCCTGTTCTGCGTCACGGGCACGACCAAGGCCTACGAGTACGGCCTCGGACTCACCGCCTCCGCCGCGCTCGGCGTGGCCACGGCCGTCGGCGGCGGCGTCCTGCGCGACGTACTGGCCAACGAGGTCCCGTCGCTGCTGCGCGACCGCGAGATGTACGCCGTCCCCGCCATCGTCGGCGCCGCGATGGTGGCCCTGTCGATCGCCTTCGACAGCCTCAACGGCGTCACCACCGGTGCGGCGATCATCACCACGTTCGTGCTCCGGCTCCTCGCGATGCGGTACCACTGGCGCGCCCCGCTGGCCTGGAACCGCCGATCCTCGGTGGCCGAAGAGCCGTAACCTGCATGTAGCAAAGGAAAGCTACCGCTTAGTAGCCTCCCGTTGTAGGCTCGAAACCATGGCATACGCAGCAGCCCAGGCCTCCATCGGCGACAGCGAATTCGACCGGGACACCACCGTCACCGCGCGCGCGGACGAGCCCGGCGTGTACGACGCGGAGCTCTCCGCCGGGTGGACGATCATCACCGCCGTGAACGGCGGCTACCTGCTGGCCCTGGTCGGCCGGGCCCTGTCGGCGGCCCTGCCGCACCCGGACCCCTTCACCGTCTCCGCCCACTACCTGACCTCGTCGGTGCCCGGTCCCGCCGTGATCCGCACCGAGGTCGTCCGGATCGGGCGCACTCTCTCCACCGGCCAGGCCTCCCTCTTCCAGTTCGACGAGAGCGGCGCCGAGGTCGAGCGGATCCGGGTCGTCGCCTCGTACGGCGACCTCGCCTCCCTCCCGGACGACGTGCGCACCACCGCGGTCCCGCCGCGGTTCCCGGCGTACGAGGACTGCCTCGGCCCGGAGGCCGGCCCGGCCCCGATCCCCGGCAGCAACGCGATCGTCGACCGGCTCCGGCTGCGGCTGGACCCGGCGACGGCGGGCTGGGCCGTCGGCGCGCCCTCCGGGAAGGGAGAGATGCGGGCCTGGTTCGAGCTGGCCGACGGCCGCGACGCCGATCCGATGTCGATGCTGCTCGCGGTGGACGCACTGCCGCCGACCTGCTTCGACCTGGGCCTGATGGGCTGGAGCCCGACCATCGAGCTCACCGCGCACGTCCGCCGCCGCCCGGCCCCGGGCCCGCTGCGGATCTCCATCACCACGCGGAACCTGGCCAGCGGTTTCCTGGAGGAGGACGCCGAGGTCTGGGACTCCACGGACCACCTGGTCGCCCAGTCCCGCCAACTGGCCCGCGCCCCGCGCTGACCGGGGGTCCCGGCCGCCGCGAGCCCCCGGACCACGCCGCCGCGGACCCCCCGTCGCACCGGGGGGTCCGGGGCCCGGGAGGGGACTCGTAGAATCAGGGGATCATGGCCTACCTCGACCACGCCGCCACCACCCCGATGCTCCCGGAGGCCGCTGCGGCGATGACCGCGCAGTTCGCCGCCACGGGCAACGCCTCCTCCCTCCACGCCGCCGGCCGCCGCGCCCGCCGTACCGTCGAGGAGGCCCGCGAGGCCCTCGCCGAGGCACTCGGCGCCCGCCCGAGCGAGGTGGTGTTCACCGCGGGCGGCACCGAGGCCGACAACCTCGCCGTCAAGGGCCTCTACTGGGCCCGCCGCGACGCCGACCCCGCCCGGACCCGGGTGCTCGCCGGCCCCGTCGAGCACCACGCCGTCCTCGACGCCGTGCACTGGCTCGGCGAGCACGAGGGTGCCGACGTCGAGTACCTGCCCGTCGACCGCTACGGCCGCGTGCACCCCGAGGACCTGCGCGAGGCCATCGCGCGCAACCCCGACGACGTGGCCCTGGCCACCGTCATGTGGGCCAACAACGAGATCGGCACCGTCATGCCGGTCCGTGAACTGGCGGCGGTCGCCCGCGAGTTCGGCGTCCCCCTGCACTCCGACGCCGTCCAGGCCGTCGGACAGCTCGACGTCCGCTTCGGGGACAGCGGCCTCGCCGCGATGGCCGTCAGCGGCCACAAGATCGGCGGCCCGTACGGCATCGGCGCGCTGCTGCTCGGCCGCGACCAGACCCCCGTACCCGTCCTGCACGGCGGCGGCCAGGAGCGGCACGTGCGCTCCGGGACCCTCGACGTGCCCGCCATCGCCGCCTTCGCGGTGGCCGCCGTGATCGCCGCCGAACGGCGCGAGCGGTTCGCCGCCGAGATCGGCGCGCTGCGCGACGAACTGGTCGCCGCCGTGCTCCGCGCGGTGCCCGACGCCGTCCTCGGCGGGGACCCCGACGACCGGCTCCCGGCCAACGCGCACTTCAGCTTCCCCGGCTGCGAGGGGGACTCGCTGCTGCTCCTGCTGGACGCCCAAGGCATCGAGTGCTCCACCGGCTCCGCCTGCACAGCCGGCGTGGCCCAGCCCAGCCACGTCCTGCTGGCCACCGGGACCGACCCGCAGCTGGCCCGCGGCACCCTGCGCTTCTCCCTCGGCCACACCTCCACCAAGGAGGACGTCGCCGCCGTGGCCGCGGCCATCGGCCCGGCCGTCGAACGAGCCCGGACGGCAGGCCTCAGCTAGGGGGCCTGGGTCGCCCCGCCCGCCGCGAGCTCCGAGTGGACCAGGACCAGGTACCGGTCCCAGTCCCAGTGGGGGCCCGGGTCCGTGTGGTCGGTGCCCCGGACCTCGGAGTGGGCCAGTATGTGTGAACGGTCCACGGGTATGCCGTACCTGCGGCAGACGTCGGCGGCGAGGCGGGCGGAGGCCGCGTACATCGCCTCCGTGAAGTCCTGCGGACGATCGACGAAGCCCTCGTGCTCGATGCCCACGCTGCGCTCGTTCATCGCGCGGTTGCCCGAGTGGAAGGCGACGTCCATCTCGCGCACCATCTGCTCCACGCGGCCGTCCTGGCCGACTATGTAGTGCGCCGACGCCTGGTGGAACGGGCTCTTGAAGGCGTCCACCGAGGACGCGAAGCCGCCCTGCGTGACGTGCACGACAATCCGGTCGACCCGGTAGTCCTCGGGCCGGTCCGCCATCCGCCAGTTCGCCGGCGAGGCCGAGGTCCAGCCCGCGCCCGCGTGGTCCACCTCGCCCTCCTTGCGGGGCTTGCCCACGCCCGGCAGCAGCCACCAGGCGCGCCGCAGCTCGTCCTGTCCGGCGATCGCCGCCGCCGCGAAGACCCCCAGCCCCCCGAACAGCACCGCCCGGCGGGTCCTGCGCGGCCCCGCCTTCGGCGCGGCATCGACCTTGCTCCCCATGTGATCCACCCCCTGCCCGTGATAACGCGCTGTGACCCCGGCCGGTTCCCCCGTACTCTGGACGGTGCTATGACTGAGAACCTGCCGCGCGCCCCCCGCCCCCTTCGCGTCCTGGCCGCCATGTCCGGCGGCGTGGACTCCGCCGTCGCCGCCGCCCGCGCCGTCGAAGCCGGGCACGACGTGACCGGCGTCCACCTCGCGCTGTCCGCGAACCCGCAGTCCTTCCGGACCGGTGCCCGCGGCTGCTGCACCATCGAGGACTCCCGCGACGCCCGCCGCGCCGCCGACGTCATCGGCATCCCGTTCTACGTGTGGGACCTCGCCGAGCGGTTCCGCGAGGACGTCGTGGAGGACTTCATCTCCGAGTACGAGGCCGGGCGCACCCCGAACCCCTGCCTGCGCTGCAACGAGAAGATCAAGTTCGCGGCCCTGCTCGACAAGGCCCTGGCCCTCGGCTTCGACGCCGTGTGCACCGGCCACTACGCCACCGTCGTCCTCAACGAGGACGGCTCGCGCGAGCTGCACCGCGCCTCGGACATGGCGAAGGACCAGTCGTACGTCCTCGGCGTCCTCGACGAGAAGCAGCTCGCCCACGCGTTGTTCCCGCTCGGCGACACCCTCACCACCAAGGAAGAGATCCGCGCCGAGGCCGAGGAGCGGGGGCTGGCCGTCGCGAAGAAGCCCGACAGCCACGACATCTGCTTCATCGCCGACGGCGACACCCAGGGCTTCCTCGCGAGCCGCCTGGGCAAGGCGGAGGGCGACATCGTCGACGGGGCCACCGGCGAGAAGGTCGGCACCCACGACGGCGCGTTCGGCTTCACCATCGGCCAGCGCAAGGGCCTGCGCATCGGCCACCCCGCCCCCGACGGCAAGCCGCGCTACGTCCTCGACATCTCCCCGGTGAACAACACCGTCACCGTCGGCCCCGTCGAGGCCCTCGACGTCAGCGCCCTGACCGCGATCCGCCCCCGCTGGTGCGGCTCCACGGCCGCCGCCCCCGGCACCTACACCGCGCAGCTGCGCGCCCACGGCGGCGAGACCGAGGTCTTCGCCGAGGTCGTGGACGGCGAGCTGCGGGTCCGTTTCACGGAGCCGGTCCGCGGTGTGGCCCCGGGCCAGGCGATCGTGCTGTACGACGGCACGCGCGTGGTCGGCTCCGCCACCATCGCGACGACGACCCGGGCCGCGGCCGCGTCCGTGTGAGGTCCCGCCCCGGGTGCGGGATCGGGGCGGCGCGCCCAGACTCGGAACGGGGGGTCCCGGGGGCGGGAGGGTGCAGGAACCTCCGGGCCGTACCGCCAAGGGGACACCACATGAGCACCAGAACCCATCGCGTCCGCCGTCTGGCGGTGGCCGCCTGCGCGGCCCCGCTGCTGTTCACCGGGGCCGCCGCCGGAGTGGCCGCCGCGGCCGTGCCCGACACCGTGCGGGACTCGAACGCCGGTGAGATCGTTTCGCTGGTCAACGCGGAGCGGGCCAAGGCCGGATGCTCCCCGCTGACCGTGAACCCGCAGCTCACCCAGGCCGCGCAGGGCCACGCCGAGGACATGGCCAAGAACAACCTCAACGGACACACCGGGTCCGACGGCTCCAACGAGGAGGCACGGCTCGCCAAGGTCGGCTACAAGTGGAGCGCCTGGGGCGAGAACGTCTCCTCGGGATTCCCCGACTCCAAGGGGCACGTCGACGGCTGGCTGAACAGCGCACCCCACAAGGGAGCCATGCTGAACTGCAACTTCACCGAGACGGGCGTCGGAGTCTCGGGCGACCGCGCCGTCCAGATGTTCGCCAGGCCCATGTGAGGCCACCCGCGTCGGCCGGTCCGCCGGGCGCGCGGGACGCGCCCGGCCCCGGCCCCGGGCCTCAGACCACCGTGAGGACGATCTTGCCGGTGGTGCGGCCGAGCTCGCCGATCTCGTGGGCCTTCGCGGCCTGCCCCAGCGGCAGGACCGTGTCGACCAGCGGGCGCAGCCGGCCCCGGTCGGCCAGCGCCGCGATCTCCTCCAGCCCCTTGAGGTCCGGCTCCACCAGGACCCAGGAGGCGTGCACGCCCTGCGGGTCGGCCGGGAGCCCGTCCGGGCCGGGCAGGGTGATCAGGTGCCCGCCGGGCTTCAGGACCTTCAGCGAGCGCTGCCCGTAGTCCCCGCCCACCGCGTCGATCACGACGTCCACCTCGGAGACGGCGTCCTCGAAGTCCGTGGTGCGGTAGTCGAGCACCTCGTCGGCGCCCAGATCGCGCAGCAGCCCGTGCTTGGCCGCGCTGGCCGTGCCGATCACGTACGCGCCGCGGGCCTTGGCGATCTGCACCGCCAGGTGGCCGACCCCGCCGGCCGCCGCGTGGATCAGCACCCGCTGCCCGGCCGTGACCCCGGCCGTGTCCACCAGGGCCTGCCAGGCGGTCAGCGCCGCCAGCGGCAGGGCCGCCGCCTGCACGTGGTCCAGGGATGCCGGCTTGCGGGCGAAGTGCCGGGCCGGGGCGACCACGTACTCGGCGTAGCCGCCCGCCTGGCGCGGGAAGTTCGGCATGCCGAACACCTCGTCGCCCGCGCGGTACAGGGTCACGCCCGGGCCGACCGCCTCGACGGTGCCCGAGACGTCCCAGCCGACCATCGGGACCTCGCCCCAGCTGATCAGGCCGCCGCTGGCCCGGGTCTTCCAGTCCACCGGGTTCACGCCGGCCGCGTGGACCCGTACGAGGATCTCGTTCAGGCCCGGCTCGGGCCGCTCCGTCTCTACCTCGGTGAGGACCTCGGGTCCGCCCCACTGGCTCACGACGACCGCGCGCATGACTGTCTCCTTGGTGGTGCTCGGGTGTTCCGTGCCGGTTTCCCCGGCCGGTGTCTTCAGCCTGGCCGGATCCGTCCCCGCGTGGTGTTGGCCGTACGGCCACTATGTGACAGGATCTGGCCATGCCCGTTTTGCATCGAATCGCCGTCCTGGCCCTCGAAGGCGTCGCCCCGTTCGAGCTCGGAATGCCGTCCCGGGTGTTCGGCAACGCCCGCGGCGAGGACGGAAGCGCCCTGTACGAAGTCACCGTCTGCACCGCCGACGGCCGGCCCGTGACCAGCGACGCGGGCTTCACCATCGGCGTCACCGCCGGCCCCGAGGCCCTCGCGGCCGCCGACACCGTGATCGTCCCGCCCACCCACGCCATGCCCGGGCTGCTGCGCGGCGAGCCGCTGCCGCCGGAGCTCGCCGACGCCCTGGCCGCCATCCGTCCCGGCACCCGGATCGTGTCCATCTGCACCGGCTCCGAGGTCCTCGCCGCCGCCGGGCTGCTCGACGGGCGGCCCGCCACCACGCACTGGGAGCACGCGCCCGAGTTCCAGCGGTCCTTCCCGCGCGTCAGGCTCGACGAGGACGTGCTCTTCGTCGACGACGGCGACATCCTCACCTCGGCGGGCGTGGCCGCCGGCATCGACCTGTGCCTCTACCTGATCCGCGCCGACCACGGCACCGCCGCCGCCAACCGCGCCGCGCGGCTGTGCGTCGTACCGCCGTGGCGGGACGGCGGGCAGGCCCAGTACATCGACCGGCCGGTCCCCGAACCCACCGTCGCCACCACCACCGCCACCCGCGCCTGGGCGCTGGAGCGGCTCTCCGAACCGGTCACGCTGGCCGAGCTCGCCGCCCACGCCCGGATGAGCCTGCGCACTTTCACCCGGAGGTTCCGCGACGAGGTGGGCATGACCCCGGTGCAGTGGCTCACCGTCCAGCGCCTCGAAGTCGCCCGCCAGCTGCTGGAGTCCAGCGACCTGCCGGTCGACCTGGTCGCGCACCGGTCGGGCTTCGGCTCCGCCAACTCGCTGCGCCAGCACATGCGGGCCGCCCTCGGCATCTCGCCGATCGCCTACCGCCGGACCTTCCGGCCCGGGAGCCCGGTGCCCGTGGAGGCATGACCCCGCAGGTCATGGCCTTCGGCTCCCCGGCTTGGCAGGATCGGATCAACAGCCCGATCCGGCACGCCACTTGAGACCGCGGAGGTCAGACCCGTGACCGCGTACGCCATCGCCCACATACGCCCCGAGACCATGAACGAGGACATCCTCCGCTACATCGAGGAGATCCAGTCGACGATGGACCCCTTCGAGGGCCGCTTCCTCGTCCACGGGGCGCAGGTCGAGGTCATGGAGGGCCCCTTCCCCGGGACCGTAGTGGTCCTGGGCTTCCCGGACATCGGGCGCGCCCGCGCCTGGTACGCCTCCCCGGCCTACCAGGCCCTGATCCCGCTGCGCACCCGCCACATCCCGGGCGAGGTCATCCTGGTGGACGGCGTCCCGCCCGGCTACGACGCGACGAAGACGGCGGCCGCCCTGCGCGCCGAAGCGGGTCTGTGATGGGCCATCCCGCCCTCCACGTCCTCGCGGGCGCCGACGGCCACCAGGGCGCCTACGACTCCTGGGGTTCCCCGGGACGAGGCGTTCCTCCGCTCCGACGACTCGGTCGAGGCCGGAGCGCTGATCGACCCCGTCCGCCGCGAGCTGCTCCTCCTGGCGAGCACGTCCGGGCCGCGGGCGGCCGCTTCGCCCCGCCCGCGCCGGACCACGCCGCCGCGCTGGCCGGCGTACGGGACGACGCGCCGGAGCTCTGGGCCGGGCCCCGGGACATGCGGGCGGCGGTCGTGGCGGCGGCCCCCGGGGCCCTGGTCGGGCACGCGCATCCCAGAAGCCGGCGGCGGTCTCCTTGCGTTCGTCGGTCAGGACCTCGCTGTAGGCCAGGCGGGAGTGGTCGTCGACCGCGGAATGGACGTAGGA
>NZ_JAINUL010000001.1:3019575-3113122 GCF_020639365.1 Streptomyces flavotricini | reverse complement strand
CGAGGCGGCCCACCGCGCGGCACGGGGGCGCCGACCGGGCCGCTGACCGGGCCGGGGCAGCGCGCCGGGGGTGCGAGCATGGGGCGTATGGCTACTCACCTGATCACCGGTGCCGGCGCGGGCATCGGCGCCGCCGTCGCCGCCCGGCTGCACGCCCGCGGCGACGACCTCGTCCTGCTCGCCCGCGACGCCGCCCGCGGCAAGCAGCTCGTCGAGCGCTACCCCGGCTCCCGCGCGCTCGTCGGCGACCTCTCCGACCCCGACCGGCTGTCGTGGGCGTTCTCCAAGCAGCCCCTCCCCGAGCGGATCGACTCGCTCCTGCACATCGCCGGGATCGTCGACCTCGGCCCCGTCGGTGACCTGCGCCCCAAGACCTGGCACCAGCAGCTCAACGTGAACCTGATCGCCCCCGCCGAGGTCACCCGGCTGCTGCTGCCCACCCTGCGTGCCTCCCGCGCCACCGTGGTCTTCGTGAACTCCGGCGCGGGCCTCACCGCCCACGCCGACTGGAGCGCGTACGCCGCCTCCAAGCACGGGCTCAAGGCCCTGGCCGACTCGCTGCGCGCCGAGGAGAAGCCGAACGGCATCCGCGTCACCTCCGTCTACCCCGGGCGGACCGCGACCGCGATGCAGGCCAAGGTGCACTCGCAGGAGGGCAAGGAGTACGACCCCTCCGCCTGGATCGACCCGGAGTCCGTGGCCACCACGATCGTCATGGCCGTCGACCTGCCCCGCGACGCCGAGGTCAACGACCTGAGCGTCAGGCCCGGCCGATGACCGCGCGCGCCACCGGCGTCGGCTCCCTCCCCGGCGGCGACGCCCGTGAGGCCGCCAAGACCGCCACCGGATCCTTCGAGGACTTCCCCTACCTCCCGGAGCTGCCCGCCCGCGGGCCCGGCGCGGACATGATCGGCCGCTCCCTCGGACTGCTCGTCGACATGTACGCCCACGTCGAGCCCAGCGGCTGGCGGATCAGCGACCGCCCGGGACGCGATGCGAAGCGGGCCCGCTCCTGGCTCGGCGAGGACCTCGACGCCCTGGAGGAGTTCACCCAGGGGTACACCGGCAAGCTCAAGGTCCAGGCCGTCGGCCCGTGGACCCTGGCCACCGCCCTGGAACTGCACGGCGGCGAGGCCGTCCTGCAGGACGCCGGCGCCTGCCGCGACCTGGCCGGATCGCTCGCGGAGGGCCTGCGCGAGCACGTGGCCGACGTCCGCAAGCGGATCCCCGGCGCCGAGATCGTGCTCCAGCTCGACGAGCCGTCGCTGACCGCGGTGCTGCTGGGGCGCGTGCGGTCCGCGAGCAAGTACCGCACGTACCGGGCCGTCGACCGGCAGGTCGTCGAGGGCACCCTGCGCGAGGTGTTCGCCGTCCACGACGGGGAGGTCGTCGTCCACTCCTGCGCCCCCGAGGTGCCCTTCGGGCTGCTCCGGCGGGCCGGCGCCACGGGGGTGTCGTTCGATTTCTCCTTGCTCACCGAGCGCGAGGACGACGCCATCGGCGAGGCCGTGGAAAGCGGCACGAAACTCTTCGCCGGAGTGGTGCCGGGCACCGACGCCCCGTTGTCGGACCCTGCCGGTAGCGTCATGGGTGTCAGGAAGCTCTGGCGCAGGCTGGGGCTGGCCCCGGGGACTCTGGCGGAGTCCGTCGTGGTCACCCCGGCATGCGGTCTGGCGGGCGCTTCGCCGGCCTACGCCCGCGCCGCGCAGGCGCACTGCGTCAGGGCGGCGAGGTCGCTCGCCGACAACCCTGAGTGACGGAAACAGACGGGCCACGGGAGGACACGGCATGGCAGCCGAACAGAAGCAGGCCGGCGACGGCGCGGCCGCACCGGCGGCGGTGCGCGAGCAGCACGCGCTGCTGGCCGAGCAGGTCGAGGAGCACCGCTTCCGGTACTACGTGAACGACCAGCCGGTCGTCAGCGATGCCGAGTTCGACAAGCTGCTGCGCTCGCTGGAGGCGCTGGAGGAGCAGTACCCGCAGCTGCGCACGCCCGATTCCCCCACCCAGAAGGTGGCCGGGGCGTACCAGACGGACTTCGCGTCCGTCGAGCACCGGGAGCGCATGCTCTCCCTCGACAACGCCTTCGACGACGAGGAGTTGGCGGCCTGGGCCGAGCGGGTGGCCCGGGACGTCAACACCCCCGACTTCCACTACCTGTGCGAGCTCAAGGTGGACGGCCTCGCCGTCAACCTCACCTACGAGAAGGGCCGCCTGACCCGGGCCGCCACCCGCGGCGACGGCCGCACCGGCGAGGACATCACGCCCAACGTCCGCACCATCGCGGAGATCCCGGACCGCCTCAAGGGCGACCGGATCCCCGACCTGGTCGAGATCCGCGGCGAGGTCTTCTTCCCGATGGAGAAGTTCGAGGAGCTCAACGCCCGGCTCGTCGAGGCCGGCGACAAGCCCTTCGCCAACCCGCGCAACGCGGCCGCCGGTTCACTGCGCCAGAAGGACCCGAAGGTCACCGCCACCCGCCCGCTGCACATGGTGGTGCACGGCATCGGCGCGCGCGAGGGCTTCGAGATCGACAAGCTGTCGCACGCGTACGAGCTGCTCGGCGAGTGGGGCCTGCCCACGGCCCGGCACAACAAGGCGGTGTCCTCCCTCGAGGAGGTCCGCGAGTTCATCGCGCACTTCGGCGAGAACCGGCACTCCGTGGAGCACGAGATCGACGGTGTCGTCGTCAAGCTCGACGAGATCCCGCTCCAGGGCCGGCTGGGCTCCACGGCCCGCGCCCCGCGCTGGGCGATCGCGTGGAAGTACGCCCCCGAAGAGGTCAACACCAAGCTGGTCGACATCAAGGTCGGCGTCGGCCGTACCGGCCGGGTGACCCCGTACGCGCAGGTGGAGCCGGTGACGGTGGCCGGCTCGGAGGTCGAGTTCGCGACCCTGCACAACCAGGACGTCGTCAAGGCCAAGGGCGTGCTCATCGGGGACACGGTGGTGCTGCGCAAGGCCGGCGACGTCATCCCCGAGATCCTCGGCCCCGTGGTGGACCTGCGCGACGGCACCGAGCGCGAGTTCGTGATGCCGGCCGAGTGCCCCGAGTGCGGGACGGCGCTGCGGCCGATGAAGGAGGGCGACATCGACCTGCGCTGCCCCAACGGGCGGACCTGTCCCGCCCAGTTGCGCGAGCGGCTCTTCTACCTGGCCGGCCGCGAGTGCCTGGACATCGAGAACTTCGGCGCCGTGGCCGCGGCCGCGCTCACCAACCCGCTGGAGCCGGCCGAGCCGCCGATGCTCGACGAGGGCGACCTGTTCAGCCTCACGATCGAGCAGCTGCTGCCCATCAAGGCGTACGTCCTGGACGCCGACAGCGGGCTGCCCAAGCACGATCCGAAGACCGGCGAGGAGAAGATCGTCACGGTCTTCGCCAACCAGAAGGGCGAGCCGAAGAAGAACGCCCTGTCCATGCTGGAGAACATCGCGGCCGCCAAGGACCGCCCGCTGGCCCGGTTCATCAACGGCCTCTCCATCCGGCACGTGGGGCCCGTCGCGGCGCAGACCCTGGCCCGCGAGTTCCGGTCGGTCGAGCGGATCGAGCAGGCCACCGAGGAGGAGCTCGGCGCAACGGAGGGCGTCGGGCCGATCATCGCGGCGGCGGTCAAGGAGTGGTTCGCCGTCGACTGGCACCAGGAGATCCTGCGCAAGTGGCGGGAGGCCGGGGTGCGGATGGAGGAGGAAGCCACCGGCGAGGACGAGGGGCCGCGCCCGCTGGAGGGCCTGACCGTCGTCGTCACCGGCACTTTGCAGAACCACACGCGGGACGGTGCCAAGGAGGCCCTGCAGAGCCGCGGCGCCAAGGTGACCGGATCCGTCTCGAAGAAGACCTCCTTCGTCGTCGTCGGCGAGAACCCGGGATCCAAGTACGACAAGGCGATGCAGCTCAAACTGGCCGTCCTCGACGACGCGGGCTTCGCGGTGCTGCTCGAACAGGGCCCGGACGCGGCCCGCGAGGCGGCGCTCCCGGTGGACGGCGGCGCCGAAGCGGAGTAACACCCCTCGGGCGACACGCAGGTCTCGTACCAGGGGAGTAGCGAAGGCGAACGGATGCGTGGCGTGCGGCCGTACGGGCGGGCGCACGCCAGGCGCAACTCCCGGTGGTAAAAGGCCGGTACAGGGCTGTTCGCAGGGCGGTGACCTGTCGGATCATCGGACGGGTGACCCGGGATTCCTGGTTCAAACTCACCCGTTCGGCGGATACCGTACTGATGAGGATGGCTGGGTCGCATTCGGGCAACCGCCGCCGACCGCTGCCCCTGGGGGCCTCTCGCGTCCTACTGTTGAGGGGGGCGCCTGTCGTGCACGGCTGCGTGATGCGCTTCAGGCCGTGATGGCATGGCATCGGGGCCATCGCGTGGCATCGGCATTGCCGGCTGTGAGAGGGACGGGCATGAAACCCACCGAAAGCGCCGACCCGTCACCTGATGTCGGCGGGGAGATCCCGTCCATGCGGACGGGCCGGCTGAATGTCCTGGGTGTCAGGACGCCGGACACCCATCCGCTCGACGGCGGCGCGGGATCGGGCAGAGCGGCGCAGCGCACCGTGCTGCCGTTCATCGTCGTGGGCCTGTCCGCCGTCGTCCTCGCGATCGGCATCGTCTCCGCGCTGAGTGACCGTCACGCCCTCTTCCCCGGCGGTCCGGTCGGCTGGGCCCTCGCCCTGCTGACGGGCATCATCGTCGGCCACCTCGTCGCGCTGGGCCGCGACCGCTGGTGGGGCGGCACCGGCTCGGGCGCGGCGCTGACCCTCGGCGTGCTCGTCCTCTACGGCTGGGTGCCCGCGGGACTCGTCTCGCTCGCGGTGGTCTCCCTGGTCGGGGCCGCGCGCCGGCACCGCTGGCGCCAGGGGCTGCTGCACGGCGCCACCGACATCCTCGGCATCGGCGCGGGCGCCCTCGTACTCGCCGCGTTCGGCGAGGAGCCGACCGTCGAGACCCCGTGGCGGCCCACCACCTGGGGGCTGGAGGCGGTCCCCGAGATCGTCCTGGTGGCCCTCGCCTACCTGCTGGTCACCAAGGCGCTGCTGTGGCTCGCGCAGACCCCGCGCGGCGGCGCCCTGCCCACCGTCGCCCGTACGGCCCTGCTCCGCCAGGCCTTAGTCGCGGTCGCCCTGCTCGGCATCGCCCCGCTGATCTGCGTGGTCGCCGTGACGCAGCCCGTGCTGCTGCCCCTGTTCGCCGTACCCCTGATCGCCCTGGACTCCACGCTGTGGATCGCCCGGGCGCGCGCCGAGGAACAGCTGCGCGATCCGCTGACCGGACTGCCGAACCGGCAGTGGCTGCTGGAGCGGGCCTGGTCCGCCCTGGACGAGGCTGAACGTTTGGGCACCCGGTCAGCTCTTGTGCTGATCGACCTGGACCGCTTCCGCGCGGTCAACGACACGCTGGGCCACCTCGCCGGCGACCGGCTGCTGCTCCAGATCGCCGACCGGCTCCGCCAGGCCCTGCCCGAGGACGCCGAGGCCGCACGCCTCGGCGGCGACGAGTTCGCCGTACTGCTGCCCGTCGCCGACTCCACCACCAGCGCCCAGCGCGTCGCCCGCCACCTCGTCGCCGAGCTCAGCTCGCCCCTGGACCTGGACGGACTGACCCTCGTCCTGGAGGCCAGCGCCGGCCTCGCCGTCTTCCCCGAGCACGCCCTCGACGCGGAGGGGCTGCTGCGCCGCGCCGACGTCGCGATGTACCAGGCGAAGCGGGACCGCACCGGCGTGGAGGTGTACGAGTCCAAGCGCGACAGCAACACGCCCGACCGGCTCGGCCTCCTCGGCGATCTCCGCCGCGCCCTGGACGCCGGCGAAGTGGAACTCCACTACCAGCCCAAGGTCCGCTTCGACGGCCAGGTGGCCGGGCTCGAAGCCCTGGTGCGCTGGGTTCATCCGGAGCGCGGCCGGGTCTCGCCCGACGAGTTCATCGCGATCGCCGAGACCTCGGGGCTGATGCCCCACCTCACCGAGTACGTGCTGGAGACCGCCCTCGCCCAGGTGGCCCGGTGGCGGGCGCAGGGCCTGAAGGTCCCGGTCGCCGTCAACGTCTCGCCGCGCGACGTGCACACCCCCGGCTTCGCGGGCGCGGTCGCGGCCCGGCTGGCCCGCCACGGGGTCCCGGCCAGTGGTCTCCAGCTGGAGATAACGGAACACGTCCTGCTCGAGGACCCGCAGCGGGCCGCCGACACCATGGCGGGCCTGACCGGCCACGGCGTGAAGATGTCGCTCGACGACTTCGGCACCGGCTACTCCTCCCTGGTGCACCTGCGGCGGCTGCCGGTCAGCGAGCTGAAGATCGACCGCTCGTTCGTGGCGCGGCTCGCGGTGGACGCGCAGGACGCGGAGATCGTCCGCTGCACCGTCGACCTGGCGCACTCGCTGGGGCTGCTCGTCGTCGCCGAGGGCGTCGAGGACGACGAGACCTGGGAGCGCCTGCGGGACCTCGGCTGCGACGCCGTCCAGGGCTGGCTGGTCGCCGCCGCCATGCCCCCGCAGGAGGCCACCGCCTGGCTGCTGGCCCGCGGTGAACGCGGCTGGCGCCGTCCGGCGGACATCACGGCGGAGTTGTCCGCCGCCCCGGCCCCGGCGGAAACCCCGGCCCAGTAGGGGGCCGGGAGCCGGGCCCGGTCTCCGTGAAACGGCCGTACGGAGCGGCGGTACGCGCAGCCCGCCCCGCGGCCCCGACCGGGCCCGGGGCGCCCCTGGTGGGAAACGGTTTCGTGGGTCCGGGGCCCCGCCCCATAGGATTGGGCACGAAACTACACACTCACCACCCCCAGAGGATCGCTGCATGCCTGGCATCACGCGCGAGGAGGTTGCCCACCTCGCTCGGCTGGCACGTCTGGAGCTCAAGGCCGAAGAGCTGGACCACTTCGCCGGACAGCTCGACGACATCATCGGCGCGGTCGCCCGCGTTTCCGAGGTCGCCGACCAAGACGTCCCGCCGACCTCCCACCCGCTGCCGCTGACGAACGTCATGCGCGCGGACGAGGTCCGACCGTCGCTCACCCCCGAGCAGGCGCTTTCCGGCGCTCCCGCCCAGGAGCAGCAGCGTTTCAAGGTGCCGCAGATCCTGGGGGAGGACTAACAACCATGACTGACCAGATCATCAAGCTCACGGCCGCGCAGACCGCCGAGAAGATCGCCTCCGGCGAGCTCACGGCCGTCGAGGTCACCGAGGCCCACCTGGCCCGCATCGACGCGACCGACGAGAAGGTCCACGCCTTCCTGCACGTCGACCGCGAGGGCGCCCTCGCCCAGGCGCGCGCCGTCGACGCCAAGCGCGAGCGCGGCGAGAAGCTGGGCCCGCTGGCCGGCGTCCCGCTCGCCCTCAAGGACATCTTCACCACCGTCGGGGTCCCGACCACCGTCGGTTCGAAGATCCTCGAAGGCTGGATCCCGCCGTACGACGCCACCCTGACGCGCAAGCTGAAGGAAGCAGACGTCGTCATCCTCGGCAAGACCAACATGGACGAGTTCGCCATGGGGTCCTCCACCGAGAACAGCGCGTACGGGCCCACCGGCAACCCCTGGGACCTCACCCGCATCCCCGGCGGCTCCGGCGGCGGCTCCGCGGCCGCGCTGGCCGCCTTCCAGGCCCCCCTCGCGATCGGCACGGACACCGGCGGCTCCATCCGCCAGCCCGCCGCCGTGACCGGCACGGTCGGCGTGAAGCCCACCTACGGCGGCGTCTCCCGCTACGGCATGGTCGCCTTCTCCTCCTCCCTCGACCAGGGCGGGCCCTGTGCCCGTACGGTCCTGGACGCGGCGCTCCTCCACGAGGTCATCGCCGGCCACGACCCGATGGACTCCACCTCCATCGACGCCCCGGTCCCGCCGGTCGTCGAGGCGGCCCGCAACGGCTCCGTCGCCGGCATGCGCGTCGGCGTCGTCAAGCAGTTCGCCGGCGAGGGCTACCAGGCCGGCGTCGTCCAGCGCTTCAACGAGTCCGTCGAGCTCCTCAAGGAGCTGGGCGCCGAGATCGTCGAGCTGGACTGCCCCTCCTTCGACCTCGCGATGGCCGCGTACTACCTGATCGCGCCGTCCGAGTGCTCCTCGAACCTGGCCCGCTTCGACGCCATGCGCTACGGCCTGCGCGTCGGCGACGACGGCACCAAGTCCGCCGAGGACGTCACCGCGCTCACCCGCGAAGCCGGCTTCGGCGACGAGGTCAAGCGCCGCATCATCCTGGGTACGTACGCGCTGAGCTCCGGCTACTACGACGCGTACTACGGCTCCGCCCAGAAGGTCCGCACGCTCATCACGCGGGACTTCGAGAAGTCCTTCGAGCAGGTCGACGTGATCGTCTCCCCGACGACCCCGACCACTGCCTTCGCCATCGGTGAGCGCACCGACGACCCGCTGGCGATGTACCTCGCGGACCTGTGCACCATCCCGACCAACCTGGCCGGCAACTCCGCCATGTCGCTGCCCTGCGGCCTGGCACCGGAGGACGGCCTGCCGGTCGGGCTGCAGATCATCGCCCCGGCGATGAAGGACGACCGGCTGTACAAGGTCGGCGCCGCCGTGGAGGCGGCCTTCGTCGCACGCTGGGGTCACCCGCTGCTTGAGGAGGCACCGTCGCTGTGAGCACCAGTGCACTGACCAAGGCCAAGGGCTTCAAGAAGTCCAAGACCGGCACGTACCTGTCGATGGGCACCACCGCCTTCGGTGCCCTCGGCGTGATCAAGCAGGTCAAGAAGGCCCGCACCGAGCACGACACGCTGAAGCTCGTCGACGCCGTCGTGTCCGCCGCCGCCATCGTCACCGGTCTCGCGATCCTGTACCGCGAGCTGAAGCGCCTGGGCGACGACGACGTCCTGCTGGGCTGAGAGGGAAAGTTTCACCGTGACCACCTTCACCGAACTGCTGTCGTACGAGGACGCTCTCGCCTCGTTCGACCCCGTCATGGGCCTCGAGGTCCATGTCGAGCTCGGCACCAAGACCAAGATGTTCTGCGGCTGCTCGACCGAGCTGGGCGCCGAGCCCAACTCGCAGACCTGCCCCACCTGCCTCGGTCTGCCCGGCTCGCTGCCCGTCGTCAACGCGATCGGCGTCGAGTCGGCCATCAAGATCGGCCTCGCGCTGAACTGCGAGATCGCCGAGTGGTGCCGCTTCGCCCGGAAGAACTACTTCTATCCGGACATGCCGAAGAACTTCCAGACCTCCCAGTACGACGAGCCGATCGCCTTCAACGGCTTCCTCGACGTGCAGCTGGAGGACGGCGAGATCTTCCGCGTGGAGATCGAGCGCGCCCACATGGAGGAGGACACCGGCAAGTCGCTGCACGTCGGCGGCGCCACCGGCCGTATCCACGGCGCCTCCCACTCCCTGCTGGACTACAACCGCGCCGGCATCCCGCTCATCGAAATCGTCACCAAGCCGATCGAGGGCGCGGGCGAGCGGGCCCCCGAGGTCGCCAAGGCGTACGTCGCCGAGCTGCGCGAGGTCATCAAGGCCCTCGGCGTCTCCGAGGCCCGCATGGACAAGGGCCAGATGCGCTGCGACGTGAACCTGTCGCTGCGCCCGACCCCCGAGTCCGAGTTCGGCACCCGCAGCGAGACGAAGAACGTCAACTCGCTGCGCTCCGTCGAGCGCGCGGCCCGCTTCGAGATCCAGCGCCACGCGGCCGTGCTGTCGTCCGGCGGCACGATCGTGCAGGAGACCCGGCACTTCCACGAGGAGGACGGCTCCACCACCGCCGGCCGCATCAAGGACAACGCCGAGGACTACCGGTACTTCCCGGAGCCCGACCTGGTCCCCGTCGCCCCGGCCCGCGACTGGGTCGAGGAGCTGCGCGGCGGTCTGCCCGAGATGCCGCGCGTGCGCCGCAACCGGCTCCGCGAGGAGTGGGGCGTGAACGAGCACGACATGCAGTCGATCCTCAACGCGGGCGCGGTGGACTCCATCGTCGCCACCATCGAGGCCGGCGCCGACTCGACCGCCGCCCGCAAGTGGTGGATGGGCGAGCTGGCCCGCAACGCCAACGAGCAGGGCATCGTCGTCGACGAGCTGCCGATCACCCCGGCGCAGGTGGCGCGCGTCGCGGCCCTGGTCGCGGCCGGCGAGCTGAACGACAAGCTGGCCCGCCAGGTCCTGGAGGGCGTCCTCGCCGGCGAGGGCACCCCGGACGAGGTCGTCGAGAAGCGCGGCCTGAAGGTCGTCTCGGACGAGGGCGCGCTCGGCGCGGCCGTCGACGAGGCCATCGCGGGCAACGCGGCCATCGCGGACAAGATCCGCGGCGGCAAGATCGCGGCCGTGGGCGCCCTGGTCGGCGCGGTCATGAAGACCACCCGCGGCCAGGCCGACGCGGCCCGCGTCAAGGAGCTCATCCTGGAGCGCCTGGGCGTTTCCGAGTAGCACCACCGCGCGTACGGCGGCGGCCCCGCACCGTGTCCGGTGCGGGGCCGCCGTGCGTCCCGTGCGTCCCGTGCTCGCCGTTTCGGCCCGGTGCGGCTCAGCGGGTGAGCTGCGGGGCGGCGATGACCACGGTGCCGTTGTCGCAGCCCATGTCCACCTTGACGCGCAGCCGCAGGGCGTCGGTCACGTCCACCGACTTCGTGGCCGGCTTGCCGAGCTCGACGAGCTCGGAGAAGGCCGCGGGCTTCCCGTCGAGCGAGATGCTGACCCGGCCCTTCGCGTTCGTGGAGCCGTCGTCGATGCCGGCGGTGAACTCCAGGTGCTTCCACTCGCGGTTGAGGTCGAACTCCGTGATCGCCTCGTCGTTGCAGTCCGGGTGCGCGATGAACGCCGCCCCGTACTGCTTGGTGTTGATCTTCGCGGCCCCGACGGTGAAGTTGCCCAGCCCGTCGATGGGCGTCAGCTGGGTCAGGTCGGCGGCCTTGATGTCCGCCGCCACGCCTCCGGGCTGGGTCCCGCTGGCGGTGGGATCGGGCGTCGCCCCGGAGTCGTCGCTGCCGCTCTCGCTCGCGCTCGGTGAGGGGCTGGGCGTCGGGGACTCCTCCTCCGGTACGGCCGCGTCGGAGGCGGAGCTGCCGCCCTTGCCGCCCGCGGCCCGGTCGTCCCCCTTGTCCTTGTCCAGCAGCCGTACGCCGAGCACGGCGAGCGCCGCGATGACCAGGACGGTGGCCACCGAGCCCAGGACGATCGCGGCCCGGCGCTTCTTCGGCGCGGAGGGCCCCGGCGGCGGGGATTCGTGCAGCGGGTACGTCGGCCCGTACCCGGCGGGCACGTGCTCGGGCCGGGTCTGTGGCTGTGGCTGTGGTTGGGGCTGGGGCTGGGGCTGGGGCTGCGGCCAGGAGTCCCGGGTCGGCGGGGGCGGGGAGTAGGCGGACTCCTGGGCCGGTGCGTGGACCGGCGCCGCGGCCGGCGGAGGGCTCGCGGGCTGCGGAGGGACCACGGGCTTGACCGGGACCGGCGCCGGGACCGCGTCCTGCACCGCCCGCTGCGAGGTGGACGAGGTCGTGGACACGACCGCGTGCCGTACGTCCTTCATCCAGCCGGCCAGGCTGACGGGCCGCTGCGTCGGATCACCCGCGTAGACGGCGGTGATCCGTTCGCGCCGCTCGGGGTCCAGCACTGCGATCTGCGGCAGCGCCGCCATCGCCCGGGCCAGCTGCTCCGGGGAGTTGGGCGGTGATTCGCCGCTCAGCAGGAAATAGGCGATGGCTCCGAAGGCGTAGCGGTCCGCCGCCGGGGTGCGCTTGCCGTCGAAGACCTCGGGTGCCGCGTACCCCGGGGTGAACCACACCTCCGCCGTCTGGTGGTCGGCGGTCAGCTTGCTGAGCCCGAAGTCCACCAGGGTGGCCTGCCCGTGGCCGTCCACCATCACGTTGCCCGGTGACAGGTCACCGTGGATGACCTGGCGCCCGGACGGGGTGGCCTTCCCGGAGTGCAGCCAGTCCAGCACGTCGGCCAGCTGCTCCAGCGTCCGCATCACCTCACGCCGCTCGGCGGCGGTGGCGAGGTTCCGTTCGGCCCGCCAGTCGCGCAGGTCGAGCCCGTCGACGTGGTTCATCACGAGGACGAGGGCCCGCCCGGTCAGGGTCCCGGACTCTCCCGACCGGTGGATCGGCGGCCCCTCGAAGTGCTCCCGGACGCCGACGACGCCCGGACGGTGCACGAAGCGCAGGAGCTCGGCCTGCTCGTTCCACTTGCGGCTGATCCGGTCGAACTCGTCGGGTGTGATGGTCGTCTTGGAATCGAGCACCTTGACGACCACCGGTTCGCTGCCACCCGCGAGTTCGATCTCCGCGAGATAGAGCACGGCCTCCCCGCCGCGCCCGATCGACCGGAGCAGCCGGTACCGGTCGGCTGCCGCGTCCGGTCCGATGTGCAGATTCTGGCTGGTCAATTTCCCCCCAGCGCCGATGCTTTGAGTGGGCATCAGTCTGGCGTGACCGGAATCACACGGTCAATCGGAACGGTCAGTTTGCCCCGGGGTGGAAGAAGGCGAGACGCGCCTTCTTCGCCGGCAGGTGGACCTCGGGCAGGTCGATCTCCGGGAGCTCGATCTCCGGGCCGAGCTCGAAGCCGCTGCGCACCAGACGGGCGATGGCCTTCTCGTTGCGGGCGTCGGGCTCCGCGACCACCCGGCGGGTGGTGTCCTGCGAGACGACGTACGAGAGGAAGGCCCCGATCAGGCCCGCGCTGAAGCCGCGCTCGGAGGCACCCCGCGCCGGGCCGACGAGGAGGTGCACGCCCGTGTCACCGGGCAGGACCTCGTAGCACTCGCTGATCCGGTCCTCGGCGCAGTCGTACGTCTGGAACAGCCCGGCGGGCTCGCCGTCGCGGCGCGCGAGGAACGCGTGGTGGGTCGTGCGGCGGTCGACGTCCTCGTAGATCTCCCGGACGAGCTCGCGGCTGGCCCCGCGCATGCCCCAGAAGCGGGCCCGTTCCTCGGTGACCCAGGAGTGGATCAGCGCGGCGTCGGCGGCCGGGTCGACGGGGGTGAGGGTGACCGTGCCGACCCCCTCGACGCGCTGGGAGTACACGGGCTGCCGGGTGCCGGTGCCGGAGGCGGGCGAGCTGCTGCTGGTCATACGGATTCCTTGGTGAGACGGGTCCAGTCGGTGACGACGGGGACGAGTTCGCACTGAGCCCAGTACGGGAGCTGGTCGCGGTGGTGGGGTGATCCGGTGACGCCGTCCGCGCCGAGCGGGACCGCCCAGAGGCTGTCCTCGCGGCGGGCCAGGTCCCACACGTAGCGGGCGGCCGAGGCGCGGGCGGTGAGGTCGGTGAAACCGGGGACGGTGGAGGTGGCGTTCACGCAGTCGTGGTCGCCGCCCAGGCCGGGCCACTGCGCGTCCGGGTCGGGCAGCGCCGACCAGGGCGTGAGGCGGTGCACCCGTGACCACGGGGTGTCGGGGGTGTCCGCCGCGGCGGTCTCCTCGAGGGCGGCGCGTACGTGGGCCGCCCGGTCCAGGGCGGGCAGGAGGGAGGTGCCCAGCAGCCCCTCCAGGGCGTAGCCGACGCGGGGCACCAGGTACAGCCAGGGGTGGAACACGTCCGGACCGGTCGGCGCCCCCGCCAGCCCGGCGAGGGCGGGATCGGCGGCGAAGCGGCGTACGGTCGCGGTCCGGAAGGCCGAGAAGACGGTGGCGTCGGCGCTCTCGGCGGCCATGTGCCGGTCCCAGGCGAGCAGTCGGGCGCGCAGGGCCTGCGCGGCGGGGGACAGGCCGTCGAGTCCGGTCAGCAGGGCCAGCAACGGTGCGGCCGAGGCCAGGTGGGTGTCCCGGTGCACGTCGGCCATGGCCTTCGGGGACCAGTCCGCCGAGCCGGAGAGCAGCTCGCGGATGCGGTTGGCCCGGTGCGGGGGCGCGAACTCCACGCCGAGCGGCGAGGCGATGCCGCGGGCGTTGGCCATGACGGCGAAGCCCTGCACGGGCTCGGAGGGGGGCTCGGCCCAGCCCCGCCAGGTGTACCGCGGGTCCCAGGCGGGCACCGGGCGCAGCCGGTTGGCGGGGTCGCGCAGCGGGACGGCGCCGGCCACGCGGTGCAGCAGCCCGCCCTCGGTGTCGGCGGCGTGGACGACGTTGACGGGCTCGGCCCAGCCGTCGAGGGCGCGATCGATGTCGGCGACCGTACGGGCGCGCAGCAGGGCGGGGAGGACGGCGAAGCCGAGGTCGCGGCGGACGCGGGGCGGGTAGCGGAGCGAGAGGGTCTGCTCCCGGTCCAGGTCCCTGTCCCGGTCCTGCTCCTGCCCCTGCTCCTGCTCCTGCTCCTGGCCCTGCTCCGGGTCCGCGGCCGCGCCGCGGGTGATCACGGGGCCGCGGGCCGTCTCCAGGACCTCGACCTCGACCGGGTCGGCGCCGGCGACGGTGATCGTCTCGGTGTGCCGGTGGACGGGCTCCCAGACGCCCTCGGGGCCGAGGGCCTCGATGCCGGCACCGTCGGCGGTGGGGCGCAGCCGCTCGACGTACAGGTCCTGGTAGTCGGCCATGGCGTTGGTGATCGCCCAGGCGGCGCTTCCGGTGTGGCCGAAGTGGCCGAGGCCGGGGATGCCGGGGACGGCCAGGCCGATGACGTCGTACTCGGGGCAGGAGAGCCGTATCTGCTGGTACACGCCCGGGTCCTCGATGAACCGGTGCGGGTCGCCCGCGATGAGCGCCGAGCCGGTGCCGGTCCGTTCGCCCGGGACCAGCCAGCCGTTGCTGCCGGCGGTGCCGGGGCCGTCGGTGGCGAAGAGGGTGACGGCCTCGTCGCCGAGGGCGCGGGCCACGCGCTCGCGCCACAGCTTGGTGGCGAACCCGGCGAAGAGGATGTGGGTGGCGATCCAGATGCCGAGCGGGACCCACGGCTCCCAGGGGGTCGGGGCGTGGCCGGTGTGCGCGAACCGCTCGTCGCGGGTGGCCCCTTGGGCGAGCCCGTCGTTGACGCCGTCCACGTACGATCCGACCCAGGCGGCGGTCTCGGGGTCGAGGGCCTCGTGGCAGCGGCGGGCGGTGTCGGCGAGCCGGGCCTGGCGGACGAACCGGTCCCAGGAGACGGAGTCCGGGCCGAGGAAGGCGGCGCTGGAGCCCTGGGCGCGGTGGCGCTCGACCTCCAGCTGCCAGGCGCGGTCGAGGGCGGTGGCGTAGCCCTGGGCGTAGGCGAGGCGGTCGGGGCCGGCGGCGCGGAGATGGGGGATGCCCCAGTCGTCCCGGTAGAGCTCGAAGGTGCCGGCGTTGTTCAGAAGGCTCACACTCTTCCCCCGGTGCATTAGGTTAGGCTGCCCTAACTATAGGGGTTCGAGGGGGAGGGGTGGTCGCACATGGCAGGCGTCGGCAAGGGATGGGAAGGCGTGGTCCTGCGGCTTTTGCGCGGCAAGGACTTCACGTTCACGGTCACGGGCACGGAAGAGGTCACGGAGCACTACCGCCGCGTGTACGTGACGGACGGCGGGCTGCTCGCGGCGGCAGGTGAATCGCTCCACCCGACGATGTGGGTGCGGCTGTGGTTCGACAACGCGGGCAAGCCGCACGCGCGGGCGTACACCCTCGTCGACCCGGACCCGGAGGCGGGAACGTTCGCCCTGGAGTTCGCCCTCCACGAAGGCCCCGCGAGCGCGTGGGCGCGGGCCGCGAAGGCGGGCGACACCATCGAGGCCACCGTCCAGGGGACCGGCTTCACCGCCCCGGTGCCGGCGCCGGAGCGGCTGCTCGTGATCGGAGACCCGGCCTCGGTCCCGGCGATCAATTCCCTGCTGGGCGCCTACCCGCAGACCCCGGCCACGATCTGGCTGGAGACCCAGCACGCCTCGGACGCCGACCTCCCGGTGCGGCTGGACCCGGCCCGGCACGAGATCAGGCGGGTCGAGCGCGCGGGCTCGGCGCTGGTGGAGCAGGTCAAGACGGAGCTCCCGGAGCTCGTCGCGCACCCGGAGGCGGCGTACGTCTGGCTGGCCTGCGACACGGCGACGACGCGCACGCTGACGGCCTACCTCCGCAAGGACCTGTCCCTCCCGAAGCAGCGGGTGAACGGCCTGGGCTACTGGCGGGCGGCCTGACGGGTCCCCGGACGGGCCGCGGGAGGGCAGGGCGGTTCCATCGGGGCGGACCTTCAGGCTCCGGTGGCGCCGTCGACGGCCTGGCGGAGGAAGTCGGCGTGGCCGTTGTGGCGTGCGTACTCGTGGATCAGGTGGAGCATGACGAGGCGCAGCGAGGCCTCCTCCTTCCAACTGGCCACGTACGCCGTCACGTCGAGGGACTCGGCGGCCGCCTCGATGCGGCGCGCGTGCGCGACCTCCGCCTCCCAGGCCGTGAACGCCTCCTCGCGCGTGGCGCCGGAGGCGTCGTAGGCGGCCTGGAAGTCGTGGGTGTCGGACCAGAGGTGGGGGAGATCCTCGCCGTTCAGGGTGCGGCGGAACCAGTGCCGCTCCACCTCGCCCATGTGCCGGACCAGACCCAGCAGGGACAGCGTGGACGGCGGCATCGAGGGCCGCCGCAGCTCCTCGTCCGTGAGCCCCTCGCACTTCCAGGCGAGGGTGGCCCGGTGGTAGTCGAGGAATGCGCGCAGCGTCTCCCGCTCGTCCCCGGTCAGGGGCGGCCCGATACGTTCCATCCCCCGATCTTCCCCCGGAGCCCTCCCCTCCCGCTACGCCTTCGGGGTCCAGATGTACGGGACGGTCGTGCCCAGGGTCGCGAAGCCCAGGCGCTCCAGGATCGGGCGGCTGTCGGGGGAGGCGTCGACCTGGAGGTACCGGATGCCGCGGGCCGCGGCGATGCGGGCCCGGTGGGCGACCAGGAGGCGGTAGATGCCCCGGCCCCGCCACTGCGGCAGGGTGCCGCCGCCCCAGAGCCCGGCGAACGAGGAGCCCGGGCGCATCTCCATGCGGGCCGCGCTCACCGGGGTCTCCCCGGCCATCGCCACCACCGCCGCGAGGGTCTGCGGCTCTTCCCTCAGCAGGGTGAGGAGGAGATGCCGGATCGCGGGGCGCTCCGTGCCGAAGGCCTTCGCGTGGACGTCCATCATCAGGTCGACGCCCGCCTCGTCCGTCACCACCCGCAGGGTGATCCCCTCGGGCGGTTCCACCGGCAGGGCGGCGAGCGCGTCCACCCGCCCCACCATGAGGGTCTCGGCCGGTTCCGGTACGAAGCCCGCCGCGCGCAGCCGGTCCCCGAGGTCCGCCGGGCGGTCGTGGCCGTACAGCTTCCACTCGAGCCCGCCGGCCCCGCGCTCCGCGAAGTACGCCACCTGCGCCGCGATCTCAGCGTCCGCCGTCCGCTCGTCGAGGTCCGACCAGAGCACGCCGTTCCACCCGGCACCGGTACCTCCCGCGGTCTGCCGTACGACCGCCCCCGCCCGCTCCACCCGGGCGTCCGCGGTGTCCGGCAGCGCGTCACGGCGCATCTCCCGGTCGTATGCGGCCCGTACGTCCGCCAGTTCGTCAGCATCCATCGTCATCGGCCCAGCTCACCAGCCGTCCGCACGCCCGCACAACTGCATTAGCCTCACCCCGTGAACGACGACTCCATCTACACCGGCAAAGCCACCCCGGACGCCGCCGCCGACCGCGGCTGGCTGCTCGGCCACTTCAAGGACCCCGCCGATCCGCGCCACAGCGAGGACGTGGAGATCAAGTGGGGCGTCCACCCGAAGGGCGAGGAGCGGGCCCGGTGGGTGCGGGGTGAGGAGCGCACCGCGCTCCAGGTGCTGATCAGCGGCCGCTTCCGGCTGGAGTTCCCGGGCCGGACCGTCGTCCTCGCGGAGCAGGGCGACTACGTGGTCTGGGGCCGCGGCGTCGACCACTCCTGGTACGCCGAGGAGGACGCGGTGGTGCTCACCGTCAGGTGGCCCTCCGTCCCGGGCTACCGGGCGGACGGCCCGTCCGGCCCGTCGAACGGCCCGTCCGGCGGATGACCTTGGCGCCGTACCGTCGCGGGCCCCTGTGACGATGCACACGAAAGCGGCCAACGATCACCAAACGCTGGGATCGTGGCGGTGTAGTCCATCTTGGCCGGTATCCGGCCGATATCCGGTCTGACCCCGGGCGATCCCCGGGCCGTCGGCCGGGCCTTCACGAGTTCCAGCGTCTTTGCGTCGGGCAGCCCCGGTAAAGATCCGAACCACCAGGGAGCACGTCCGTTGGCAGTGATCGCACGCTGGTGCCTGCGGCACCGCCTGGTGACCGTCCTCCTCTGGCTGCTCGCCCTCGGCGGCGCGACGGTGGCCGCCGGATCCGCCGGATCGGCGTTCTCCAACGACTACGAGGTCCCCGGCACCGAGTCCAGCCGCGCCCACGCCCTCCTGCGCGCGGGCTTCCACGGCCAGGGCGGCGACACCGACACGGTCGTGTGGAGGGCCCCGGAGCATCAGAACGTCCGTACTCCCGCCGTCGAGCAGCGCATGGCCAAGGCCCTCGACACCATCGCCGGGCTCCCCGGCGTCGGTTCGGTCGCCGGCCCGTACGGCGCCGGCCCCGAGAGCGCCGCGCAGATCAGCCCGGACGGGCGGACCGCCTATGCCGTGGTGACCTTCGACCGGCCGGCCGACTCCGTGCCCAAGGCGCAGGCCAAGGCCGTCGTCGCCGCCGCGAAGAACCCCACCACCGAGGCGGGCGGACTCCAGGTGGAGCTCGGCGGCCAGGCCGTCGCCCTGACCGAGGCGCCCACCGCCCACCTCGCCGAGGTCATCGGCGTGGCCGTCGCGGCCGTCGTCCTCTTCCTCGCCTTCGGCTCGCTCGCCGCGAGCCTGCTGCCCATCGCGACCGCCCTGGTCGGCGTGGGCACCGCGTATTCCGGCATCACCCTGCTCGGGCACGCCATGCCCGTCGCCGACTTCGCCCCGATGCTCGGCACCCTCGTCGGGCTCGGCGTGGGCATCGACTACGCGCTGTTCATCGTGACCCGACACCGCAAGGGCCTCATGCGGGGCCTGCCGGTCGAGGAGGCCGCCGAGCGGGCCGTCGCCACCACAGGCCGGGCCGTCGTCTTCGCCGGAGCCACCGTCTGCATCGCGCTGCTCGGCATGCTGGTGCTGCGGCTGAACTTCCTCAACGGCGTCGCGATCGCCGCCTCCCTCACGGTGGTGCTGACCGTCGCCGCCTCGGTCACCCTGCTCCCCGCCCTCCTCTCGTACATCGGGACGCGCGCCCTCTCGCGGCGCGAGCGCCGCAGGCTCGCCGCCGAGGGCCCGCGACCCGAGACGCCCACCGGGCTCGCCGCCCGCTGGTCGGCCTTCGTGGAGCGCCACCCCAAGCTGCTCGGCAGCGTCGCCGCGCTGGTCATGGCGGTCCTGGCGCTGCCCACCTTCGCGCTCCACCTGGGCACCTCCGACCAGGGCAACAACCCGGCGGGCTCCACCACCCGGCAGGCCTACGACCTGCTCGCCGACGGGTTCGGGCCCGGAGTCAACGGCCCGCTCACGGTCGTCTCCCGACTCGACGGCGCCGGGGACCGGCTCGCCGTCGGGCAGCTGGCCGAGGCGCTCCGCAGGACCGACGGCGTCGCGGCCACCGGCCCGGTCGTCTTCAACCGGAGCGGGGACACCGCCGTCCTGACCGTCATCCCGGACTCCGCCCCGCAGTCCCGTGCCACGAGCGAGCTCGTCACGACGCTGCGCGAGCACGTCATCCCGGCCGCCGGGCACGGCAACTCGATGACCGTCCACGTCGGCGGCGTGACCGCGGGCTACGACGACTTCGCCGACGTGATCGTCGGGAAACTGCCGCTGTTCGTCGGCGTGGTGATCGCCCTCGGCTGCGTCCTGCTGCTGCTGGCCTTCCGCTCCCTCGGCATCCCGCTCAAGGCGGCCGCCATGAACGTCGCGGCCGTCGCCTCCTCCTTCGGCGTCGTCATCGCGATCTTCCAGTGGGGCTGGGGCAGTGAGCTGCTGGGTCTGGGCAGGGCCGGGCCGATCGAGCCCTTCCTGCCGGTGATCATGGTGTCGGTCCTCTTCGGGCTGTCCATGGACTACCAGGTGTTCCTGGTCAGCCGGATGTACGAGGAGTGGCTGGAGACCGGCGACAACCGGCGGGCCGTCCGCGTCGGCCTCGCCGAGACGAGCCGGGTGATCAACTCGGCGGCGGTCATCATGATCTCCGTCTTCCTGGCCTTCGTGCTCAGCGGCGACCGGATCATCGCGATGTTCGGCATCGCGCTCGCCGCGGCCGTCGCGCTCGACGCCTTCGTCCTGCGGACCCTGCTGGTCCCGGCCCTGATGCACCTGCTCGGCGGCGCCAACTGGTGGCTCCCCGCCTGGCTGGACCGCCGCCTGCCCAAGATCAGCATCGAGCCCCCGGAATGCCGCCCGCGTGCGACACTGCCCGCGCAGCGGCCCGCCGAGGCCCCCACCGCGAGGGAGGACGGCGCCGAGCCCGCCACGGCATCCCGGTGATCCGGCAACCCGCCGTACGGGACCGAAGAAAGAACGCGCATGTTCCCGATCGACCTCGCCGACGACGCCCGGCTGTTTCCGGCGCGCGGCACGCACCGCGCCGAGTGGCACGCGTCCGCCCCCGACGGAAGCCCCTCGCCGTCGCGGAGCGCCTCGGCATGACCCGCGAGGGCGTCCTGCGCGAGAGCCACCCGCACCGCGGTCCGGCCGGACCTCGCCCACGAGTGGCCGCCGGCCCCCACCGTCTGACACCGGCCGCCGCGGCCCCGGTCCGGGGCCCGCGGCCGACCCGCCCCGGCGGCGCCGGGCCCTTCTCAGAAACCTCTCAGACAAGCCGCCTACGGTGCCCCGCATGGACACCACGAAGACCGCCGCCCCGACCGCTCCCGAGGCGGACACCGCCGAGCCCCAGGCCACCGAGGCCACGGCCGACCTCAAGGACGCCCCCGCCGCCGAGGCCGCCGACGCCCCCGAGGCCGACCTCGCCGACGCGGACCTCGAGGACGAGCTCCACGACGAGCTCGAGGAGACGGAGCAGCGGTCCGAGGGTGTCGGCGCCGCGGCCTCCGCCGTCGTCGCGGCCGGGCTCGGACTCGTCGCCCTCAGCGGAAGCTGGGTCTCGCGCGTCATAGCCGAGCGCCAGACCCTCGTGGGCCAGATCGAGTCGGTCAACGCCGCCACCACCGAGGCGAAGATCGAGGCCCTGTACGGCGACGCCTGGCACATGACCGCCCTCGTCAACGGCGTGCTGTCCACCCTCGCCCTGTTGCTCGCCGTCTTCGTGCTGGCCCGCCCCGCCTTCGGCGCCCCCGGCCGCACCCTCCCCACCTGGGTCCGCGCCGTCTCCTGGGCCGCCGTCGCCCTCGGCGCCCTGGGCGTACTGCTCTTCGGCCTCATGTACTTCGACATCCTGGCCCCCCTTCCGAAGGCCGCCGCCTAGGCCCTCCACCCACGTACTGAGGACCTCCACCCACGTGCCTAGGACCCCCTCCTAGGCACACCCGGTCCGACCCGGGGTTCCTCGGCCGCGGCCTAAGGACCCCCGTCCCGTACAGATGCGGCATGCGCCCGATGTGCCGGCACCCCCTGGGACGCGAATCTTGGATCACACCGAACGAGGTGCCGAGAAACGCGAACCGAGGAGTACGAGATGTTCGAGTACGAGATCGCCAACACCCGCCACGCCGACCTCATCCGCCAGGCCGCCCGGTACCGCCTCGTCCGGGAGGCCAAGGAGGCGCGCCGCGCCTCCTCGCGCAGCCAGGAACCCGAACGGCAGGTGAGAAGCCAGCGCAGCCGCTTCACGCGCGCCGCGTGACCCGCGCCGCGGACCACGTGGACTGACACGTGATGAGAAGCGCACCCCCGACCAGTGCCGCGGTCCAGGACTCCTGTGCGATGCTCGGCGACGTGGAGACCAGATCTGTCAGCCCGGTGTTCGTCGGCCGAGCCGACGAACTGGCCGTACTCACCGACGCATTGGCCCGCGCGGCGGGCGGGGAGCCACAGGCGATGCTCGTCGGCGGCGAGGCCGGGGTCGGAAAGACCCGCCTCACCGAGGAGTTCCTCTGCGAGTCGGCCCGCCGCGGCGCGGTGGTGGCCGTCGGAGGTTGTGTGGAGATCGGGGCGGAGGGCCTTCCCTTCGCCCCGTTCTCGACGGCCCTGCGCACCCTGCACCGCCAGCTCCCGGGGGAGTTGGCGGCCGCGGCCGCGGGCCAGGAGGACGAACTCGCCCGGATCCTTCCCGAACTCGGCGACACCCCCCGCGGACCGCACGACGAGGAGAGCACCGCCCGGCTCTTCGAACTGACGGCCCGGATGCTGGAACGGCTCGCCGCCGACCGCACCGTCGTCCTCGTCCTGGAGGACCTGCACTGGGCGGACACCTCCACCCGTCACCTGCTCTCCTACCTGTTCCGCACCCTCGCGAGCGGCCGGCTCGTCGTCGTGGCCACCTACCGGGCCGACGACGTCCACCGCCGCCACCCGCTGCGCCCGCTGCTCGCCGAACTCGACCGGCTCCGTACCGTCCAGCGCATCGAGCTGCCCCGCTTCAACCGGGCCGAGGTGCGCCGCCAGCTCGCCGGCATCCTCGCCTCGCAGCCCGACGAGGCCTTCGTCGACTCCGTCTTCGACCGCTCCGACGGCAACGCGTTCTTCGTCGAGGAACTCGCCGCCTGCCAGCGGAGCGGCTGCCGGGCGGGACTCACCGAGTCCCTGCGCGATCTGCTGCTCGTCCGCGTCGAGGTGCTGCCGGAGGCCTCCCAGCGGGTGGTGCGCATGGTCGCCGAGGGCGGCTCCACCGTGGAGTACCCGCTCCTGCGCGCCGTCGCCGGACTGTCCGAGGACGAGCTGATCGAGGCCCTGCGGGCCGCCGTCGGCGCCAACATCCTCCTCGCCACCCCCGACGGGGACGGCTACCGCTTCCGCCACTCGCTGGTCCGCGAGGCCGTCAGCGACGACCTGCTGCCCGGCGAGCGCGCCCGCGTCAACCGCCGCTACGCCGAGGCGATGGAAGCCGACGACTGGCTGATCCGGGCCGAGGAGCGGGTCATCCGGCTGGCCAGCTACTGGTACTGCGCCAACGACGCGGCCAAGGCGCTGCCGGCCGTCCTCGCCGCCTCGGTCGCCGCCCGCCGCCGGCACGCCTACTCCGAGCAGCTGAACCTGCTGGAGAGGGCGCTGGACCTGTGGGAGAGCGCGCCGGAGGAGGTTCGCGAGGCGCTGCGCCCGGTGGACTACACCGATGTGTACCCTCCGTGCGGCTGCGATCCGGCCACCACCCCGCTGAAGCGGCTCGACCTGCTGGCCGAGGCCACCGTCGCCGCCCGCTTCGGCGGTGAACGCGAACGCGCCCTCAAGCTCACCAAGACGGCGCTGCGGCTGCTGGAGGAAGAGCAGGACCCGCTGCGCGCCGCCTGGTTCTGGACCGAGCGCTCCCGGCTCGTCTCCAGCCTCGCCCGCGGCGACGGCTGGGAGGAACTCGCCAAGGCCCAGGAGCTCGTCAAGGGGCTGCCCCCGTCCCAGGTGCACGCCGAGGTCCTGGTCCGGGCCGCGGGCTGGGGCATGCTCCACAACCCCGGCCCCGGCAACCTGGAAGCCGCGGAACGCGCCGCGGCCTACGCCCGCATGCTCGGGGCGGAGGAGATCGAGCTCAACGCCCGGATCACGGTGGGCTCGCTGCTCACCGACTCCGGCGACCTCGAGCGCGGACTCGCCGAGATGCTCGTGGTCCGGGAGCGGGCCGCCGAACTCGGGCTCGTCATGCTGGCGGGACGCGCACATATCAACCTCACCTCTCAGCTGGAAAGCATGGGCCGGTCCCGCGAAGCCGTGGAACTGGCCGAACAAGGGGTCGAACTCGTCAAGAAGTCACGGCTGCTGGACACCGAGGCCTGGCTCAGCGGGAACATGGCGGAGAGCCTGTACAGCCTCGGCCGCTGGGACGAGGCCGCCGAAGCCGCCCAGCGCGGTCTCAGCGTCGGCCAGAGCGCCGCCCCGCGCGGCTCCGCCTCCGCCCGGCTGTCCTACCTGGCCCTGGCGCGCGGCGAACTGACCGAGGCGACCGGCCGGCTCAACGCCGCCCACGCCCACTTCGGCACCCACGACAGCCAGCCCCAGCACCGCATACCGCTCTACCGCCTCGCCGTCGGCATCGCCGCCGGCGAGGGCCGGATCGCCGACGTCCGCGCGGAGATCACCGACGCGGTCGCCTACGGCTTCCCGCTGGGCCACCACCGCTACGCGTGGCCGCTGCTGCTCGCCGCCGCCTCCGCCGAGGCGGACGCCCGGGGACTCCCGGTCGCCGACGCCGGCCGCGAAGCCGCCCTGGACGTGCTCCGCGAAGCCGCCCGCACCCTGGCCACCCCCGTGCCCGTATGGGCCGCCCACGCCGAGTTCCTCCGGGCGGAGCTGCTGCGCGCCGAGGACCGGGACACCGCCGCCGACTGGGCCGGCGTCGAGCGGGCCATCCGCTCGCTGGAGCGTCCGTACCTGCTGGCCCGCGCCCGCCACCGGCTCGCCGAGGCCCTGCTGGCCTCCGGCGCCGACCGCGAGCCCGTCACGGCCCTGCTCCGAGAGGCCTACGCCACCGCGGAACGGCTCGGCTCCCGCAGGCTCCGCGAGGACCTGGCCCTGCTCGCCCAGCGCGCCCGGCTCCCGCTCACCGGGACCGACACCCCCCCGGCCCTGCCCGCACCGGCCCCCGACCCCGTCGAGGCCCTGGGCCTGACCAGCCGCGAACGGGACGTCCTGCGCCTGGTCGCGGCGGGCAACAGCAACCGTCAGATCGCCGAGGAGCTGTTCATCTCCCCGAAGACGGCCAGCGTGCACGTCTCGAACATCTTGGCCAAGCTGGGCGTCGCCGGCCGCGGCGAGGCCGCCGCCCTGGCCCACCGGCTGCGGCTGTTCGCGCCCCTCACTCCCGCGGGGACCTCTCCGCCGGGCGTATGAGGACCGTGCCGGAGTCCAGGTCTATCGGGCCCCGTCCCGGATCGCCGTCGTTCACGTCGGTCCGGGACAGCTCCAGCCGCTTCTTCTCCTCGTCCGTGTGCTTGCGTCCCGGGTTGAAGAGCTCCTCGATCATGTTGAACACCGCGTCCACCGTGCCTTTCGCCCCCCGCCGGGGCCCCGTCGGTCACCGCACCGTCAGTGTCAGGATCCTGTCGTCGCCCGCCTCCGGCGACCCGCGCCCGTCCGTCTCGCTCGTGACCAGCAGCAATCTGTCCCCGCCGAGGGCGATCACCGTGCGCAGCCGGCCGTACTTCCCCGTCAGGAAGGCCTCCGGCTCGGCGACCGGATCAGCCCCGGCCAGCGGGATCCGCCACAGCCGCTCGCCCTTCAGCCCCGCCATCCACACCGAGCCCTGCGCCCAGGCGATCCCGCTCGGTGAGGCCTCGTCCGTCTTCCACACGGCCACCGGATCGCGCAGACCCGGCTTGCCGGCCTTCCCCTCGGCCTCCGGCCAGCCGTAGTTCGCCCCGGGCTCGATCAGGTTCAGCTCGTCCCAGGTGTTCTGCCCGAACTCGGCCGCCCACAGCCGTTTGTCCTTGTCCCAGGCCAGACCCTGCACATTGCGGTGCCCGTAGGAGTAGACGACCGAGTCGGCCTCGGGATTCCCGTGCACCGGCTGCCCGTCCGGGGTCATCCGCAGGATCTTGCCGCCCAGCGACTTCCTGTCCTGCGCGAGCCCCGTGTCGCCCGTCTCGCCCGTCCCCGCGTAGAGCATCTTGTCCGGGCCGAAGGCGATCCGGCCCCCGTTGTGGATCAGGCCCTTGGGGATGCCCCGGAACACCGTGTCCGGGGCGCCCAGTTGCTGGCCCGGGTCCCGCTGCTCGTCGTACCGCATCCGGGCGATGCGGTTGTCGGACTCCGTCGTGAAGTAGGCGTACACCATCCGGTCCGAGGCGTACGAGGGCGACAGCGCGAGCCCCAGCAGCCCGCCCTCGCCGCCCGGGGCCACGCCCGGCACCTCGCCGATCTGCGTCACCGTGCCGGTGGCCGCCGCGACCCGGCTGATCGTCCCCTTGTCCCGCGAGGCGACCAGCAGGTCCCCGCCCGGCAGCGGGGCCACGCCCCAGGGGGACTCCAGACCCTTGGCGACCTCGCCCGACACCGTCACCGAGCCCTTGGCCGGCGGCGCGGCCTCCCGGGACCCGGACGGGGATCCCGCGGGCCCGGACCCCGACGCGGCGGGCGCCGCGCCGGGTGGTGACGTGCCCGGCCTGGCGGCGGGGGAGCCCGCCGGCGCGCAGCCCGCCGCGAGCAGCGCCCCGCATCCCGCCAGGGCGAATGCCGCCAGCACTCCACGGGTCCGGGTGCGCGGGCCCTCGTACCTCTCGTGCCCCTGTCCGTATCCCATCGTCCTGCTCCCCTCCGGTCGGCGATCGCCCCTCACCCGTATCAACAGCCGCGGCACTTCCCGAAGTTCCGGCCCTCGTACACCCGATCGAGTGGTTGTCCCGGACCGGCCCGGACCCACCGGGCCCGGTCCCGGAGCCGCCCCGGGCCCGCCCCGGGCCCGTCCCAGGCCCGTCCCGGGCCCCCGGCCCCGCTCGTGCCGGGGCTCAGTCCCAGGCTCCCACCGCCGCCGGCAGCGCCGCGATCTCGGCCAGGTCACCGGCCGCGAGCCGCAGCTCCGCCGCCCCCGCGTTCTCCGCCGCCCAGTGCGCCCGGTCGGCACCCGGGACCGGAACCACGTGCGGCCCCTGCGCCAGCACCCACGCCAGCGCCACCTGCGCCGCCGTCACCTGCGGCCCGAGCCGCCGGGCAACCCGCCGAAGCCCCGCCACCAGCACCTGGTTCGCCGCCATCGACTCCGCCGTGAACCGCGGGTGCCGGGCCCGCACGTCCTCCCATTCGAAGCCCTCGCCCGGCCGGAGCGTCCCGGTCAGGAACCCGCTGCCCAGCGGCATCGCCGCCAGGAACCCCACCCCGCGCGCCGCGCACCACGGCAGCAGCCATCGCGCCGCCTCCGGGGACCACACCGACAGCTCCGCCTGCACCGCGCTCACCGGGAACACCTGCTGGATCCGCTCCAGGTAGCCCAAGGTCACCTCGTACGCCCGGTCCCCGCGCCGCCCCGCCCCCGGCCCGGCGCCCGCTCCCAGCGCGCAGAACCCGAGCGAGCGGACCTTCCCGGCGCCCACCAGCTCCGCCATCGCCCCCCAGGTCTCCTCCACCGGAACGTCCGGATCCACCCGGTGCAGCTGGTAGAGGTCGATGACGTCCGTCCGCAGCCGCCGCAGCGAGGCGTCGCAGGCCCGCCGCATGTATCCGGGCCGCCCGTCCGCCACCACGTGCTGCTCGCCCGCCCGCAGCCCCACCTTGGCGGACACGAACGCCTCCGCCCGCCGCTCCCGCAGCACCCGCCCGAGCAGCAGCTCGTTGGTGAAGGGCCCGTACATGTCGGCCGTGTCCAGCAGGTTCGCACCGAGGTCCAGCGCCGTGTGCACCGTGGCCAGCGACTCCGCCCCGCGGCGACGCGAGGGCGCGTACGCCCAGCTCATCGGCATGCACCCGAGCCCGATGGCGCCCACCGTCAGCGCCCCCGCCCCGATCGACCTGCGCTCCACCCGTTGGTCCCCCTCCCGGTCCGGCAAACAAACTAACGGCTTGATCAGGATCCATTGGCCTTGGCATAGCCTCCTGGTCATGGATGCAAAGACAGCGGACGTCTGGCTGCCGTTCCCCGCCGAGGAGGTCGAGGGCCTCCCCGACGCTTTCACCTACCGCCGGTGGGACGGTGAGGACGACTACCCGGCCGATCCGGCCGCCTGCGTCTTCTACGTCACGCCCTACATGAAGTCCTCCGATGTCACCCTGCGCCCGCTGGCCGCCATGCCGGACCTCGAAGTCGTGCAGACGCTGACCGCGGGCATCGACCACGTCCTGGGCGGCCTCGACCTGCTGCGGCCCGGCGTACGGCTGTGCAACGCGCGGGGCGTCCACGAGGCGAGCACCGCCGAGCTGGCCCTCACCCTCACCCTCGCCTCGTTGCGCGGGATCCCGGGGATGGTGCGCGGACAGGACCGCGAGGAGTGGCGCTCCGGCTTCTACGACGCCCTCGCCGACAAGTCCGTACTGATCGTCGGGTACGGGTCGATCGGCGCGGCCATCGAGGACCGGCTCGCCCCCTTCGAGTGCGCGCGGGTCGCGCGGGTCGCACGCTCGGCGCGCACCACCGCGCGCGGCCCCGTGCACGCGCACGCCGAACTGCCCCGGCTGCTCCCCGAGGCCGACGTGGTGATCCTCTCCACCCCGCTGACCGACGGGACGAGGGGCCTGGCCGACGCCGCTTTCCTCGCCCGGATGAAGGACGGCGCCCTGCTCGTGAACGTGGCGCGCGGCCCCGTCGCCGACACCGGGGCGCTGCTGGCGGAGCTGGAGTCGGGCCGGCTGCGCGCGGCGCTCGACGTCACCGACCCGGAACCGCTGCCCGCCGGCCATCCGCTCTGGCATGCTCCGAACGTCCTGATCACGCCTCACGTGGGCGGCAGCAGCACGGCGTTCGCGCCGCGGGCCAGGCGCCTGGTGGCCCGCCAGCTCCAGCGGTTCGCCGCCGGGGAGCCCGTGGAGAACACGGTCCTCATCACCGGTTGACGCGCAGTGCGCACGCTCCGCATCCGTCCGGACGCGCACAGTGGCAACAACTCCCCGCGTGGTAACGGAGAGTAGATGTTCTATGTCCCTGAGTGACGAAAGTGGTGTATCGTCCGGAACAAGGGGCTGCAGCGCATTCGTCTGGCGCTGGGGAGTGATCGGACACTTTGGGGGGCGACGGGCGATGCACGGCCAATGGGCGAAGGATCCGATGCGGCACAGCCGCCGAAGGCGACGCTGCAAGGACTGGGCTGCGCCGGAACCGGCCGACGAGGGGGACCGGTGAGCGCCCCGGGGGCGGCGCTGCTGGCCAGGCCGCCAGCCTCGGGCGGCGGGGGCAGGAGCCTGGCGATGCAGCTGCTCCTCGCCGTGGTCAGCGGCGGGTACGCCGTCGGCGCCGCCCTCGGCTGGGGCTCCGAGGAACTCGCAGAGATCATGGGCGACTTCGGGCTCAGTGCCGCCGCGTTACTCGCCGCCGTCTCCTGCTACGCGTACGCGCGGACGATCGACAGCCGTGAGCGTCCGGCCTGGCTGCTCTTCGCGTTCTCCTCCCTCATGGGAGCCTGCGGAAACGGCGTCTGGGGCTGGTACGAGGTGGTCCTCGGCGTGCCCGTGCCGAAGCCCTCGCTGGCCGACTTCGCGTTCCTCTGCTTCGCCCCGCCCGCCATCGTGGGCCTGCTCGTCCTCGCCAAACGCCCGGTCACCCGCGCCGGCTGGGTCTGCCTCGGACTCGACTCCTGGCTCATCGGCGGCTCCCTGCTCACCCTGTCCTGGAGCCTGGCCCTCGCGCACGCGGCGCGGACCGCCCAGTCCGGAGCCCCCGGAAGCGTCCCGCGCGCCGCCCTCTCGCTCGCCTATCCGCTGCTGGACATCGCGCTCGTCTCCATGGTCCTGGTCCTGCACTTCCGGCGCTCCGAGGCCAACCGCTCGGCCGTCAACACCGCCATCGCGGCCCTGGCCCTGACCGTGCTCAGCGACGCCCTGTTCACCTCGCCGCTGCTGAGCGCCGAATACCAGTCCGGGCAGCTGCTCGACGCCGGCTGGTTCGCCGGCTCGCTGCTGCTCGCGTACGCGCCCTGGGGGGCCCGGCGCACCCATCCGGGCCCGGGCATGCCGGGGCCGCCGCGCGGCGACCGGCCGGTCAGCCGCCCCATCACCGGATCGCTGCCCGCCCTCACTCCGTACCTCGCGGCCGCCGTCTGCACCCTGGGCATCCTGTACAACGTGGTGGACGGCCGGAAGGTCGACCGCGTGGTCGTCTTCACCGGCTGCACGGTGGTCCTCGCCCTCGTCATCCGGCAGGGCATCATGCTCATCGACAACATCGCGCTGACGCAGGAACTGGCCCAGAAGGAGAACCACTTCCGCTCCCTGGTCCAGGGCTCCAGCGACGTCATCATGATCGCCGCCCCCACCGGGACCCTGCGGTACGTCAGTCCCGCGGCGGCCGGGGTCTACGGGCGCGAGGCCGAGGAGCTGGTCGGCTCCGAGCTGGCCACCCTCATCCACCCGCACGACCTGGGCCGGGTGGTCCACGAGGTGCGCCGCTTCCTCGCCGCGCCGCCCTCCGAGGAGCCCACCACCCGCATCGAATGCCGCTTCAAGTCCGGCAGCGGCGAATGGCTCAATGTGGAGTCCACGGTCAACCGCCACCAGGGCGGCCTCATCCTCAACAGCCGCGACGTGACCGAACGGGTCCGCCTCCAGGCGCAGCTCCAGCACAGCGCCGAGCACGATCCGCTGACCGACCTGCCCAACCGGGCCCTGTTCACCCGCCGGGTCCGCCAGGCCCTGACCGGGCGGCGGGCGGGGGACCACAGCACCGCCGTGCTCTTCATCGACCTCGACGGGTTCAAAGCGGTCAACGACACCATCGGCCACCAGGCCGGCGACGAGCTGCTGATCGAGGCCGCGCGCCGGCTCCAGGACTCGGTGCGCGCCGGGGACACCGCGGCCCGGCTCGGCGGCGACGAGTTCGCGGCGCTGATCCTGGGCGACGGCGCCCGCGAGCGCAGCGCCCGCGAACACCAGGTGCAGGAGATCGCGGACCGGCTGCGCACCACCCTGTCCCAGCCGTACCGGATCGCCGGCAGCGAAGTCCGGGTGGCCGCCAGCATCGGCGTGGCCTTCGCCGACCCCGGCATCACCCCTTCGGACCTCATGCGCAACGCGGACCTCGCGATGTACCGCGCCAAGGCGGGCGGCAAGGACAGGGTCGAGCTGTACGCGCCCCAGATGCAGGCCGAGGTCGTACGGAAGGCGGAGCTCGCGGGGCGGCTGCGCACCGCGCTCCACGACGGGGAGTTCTCCCTGCTGCACCAGCCCGTGGTCTCGCTGGCGACCGGGGAGGTGACGGCCGTGGCGGCGCAGGCCCGCTGGCGCTCCGCCCAGGGGATCCTGTTCACCCCGGCGGAATTCCTCCGGGTGGCCGAGTACAGCGAGGGCGCGGCCGCGGCGTCCGACGGCCGCTCCGGTCTGCCCGCGGGCACGCCCACCCGGGCCGCCGAGCTGGGCCACTGGCTGCTGGAGGAGGCCGTGGCGCAGGCCGCCGAGCGGCACCGTATCGGGCACGACGTGCCGGTGGCCGTACGGATGAGCGCCCAGCGACTGCTGGACCGGGCCGCGCCGCTCGGCTCCGTGGAGGCCCTGCTGACCCGGCACGGGCTGCCGTCCGGGGCCCTGGTGATCGAACTGACCGTGTCCGACCCCAGAGTGCCCTTCGACGAGCTGGAGCGGCGTCTGGCGGCCCTGCGCCGCCTCGGGGTCCTGATCTCCCTCGACGGCTTCGGCAGCGGCTACGCGGCCATCAGCGCCCTGCGCAGACTCCCCGTGGACGTCCTCAAGGTGGACCGGGGCCTGGTCGAGGGCGTGGTCGAGTCCGCCCGCCTCCACAAGATCACCGCTGGTTTGTTGCGCATTGCAAATGATTTGGGCATGCAGTCGGTCGCCGACGGCGTCGACCTGCCGGAGCAGGTCATGGCACTGCGCGCAATGGGGTGCACACACGGCCAGGGAGTGGCTTTTTCCGGCCCACTCGACGAGTACAGGCTGCGCCGCGCGCTCGTGCGCGGTACGTTCCCAGTACCGGGCGGGGCGGTCCAGCCTGCCTTGGCCGGTGGTTCGTCCGGGGGCTCGATGGCCATCCGCAGAGGCTCACATAATGAGACGCCCGTCCCACCCGCTTGACATCCCCCTCCCGCCGGAGGGAGGGTCAGTGCCATGCGCACCCGAATTCTCGTACTTGGAAAGCGCGTCGGCTGAAGCTGGGACCAGCATGTCCCCGCTCCGCACACCCGACGCGCTCCCCTCGCTTGCCTCCCGGCACGAGGGGTTTTTTGTTGCACTGGCACACCTTCGAATCCTCGTAAAACCCTCAGCTTCGAGAAGAGAATGCCGATGACCGAGCAGGCCACCGGGGCCCACCATCCGCAGCCGCGGCCCCGTTCCGGCGGACACCAGCCCGCCGCAGTTGAGCACGTCACGGGTGCGCAGTCCCTCATCCGCTCTCTCGAAGAGGTGGGGTGCGACACCGTCTTCGGTATCCCGGGCGGGGCCATCCTCCCGGCGTACGACCCGATGATGGACAGCACCAAGGTCCGCCACATCCTGGTCCGCCACGAGCAGGGCGCCGGCCACGCGGCGACCGGCTACGCGCAGGCCACCGGCAAGGTGGGCGTCTGCATGGCGACCTCCGGCCCGGGCGCCACCAACCTGGTCACCCCCATCGCCGACGCGCACATGGACTCGGTGCCGCTCGTCGCGATCACCGGCCAGGTCTCCTCCAAGGCGATCGGCACGGACGCCTTCCAGGAGGCGGACATCGTCGGCATCACGATGCCGATCACCAAGCACAACTTCCTGGTGACCAGGGCCGAGGACATCCCGAAGACGATCGCCGAGGCGTTCCACATCGCCTCCACCGGCCGCCCCGGCCCGGTCCTGGTCGACATCGCCAAGGACGCCCTGCAGTCGAAGACCACCTTCTCGTGGCCGCCGTCGCAGGACCTCCCGGGCTACCGGCCGGTCACCAAGCCGCACGCCAAGCAGATCCGCGAGGCCGCCAAGCTCATCTGCCAGGCCAAGCGCCCGGTCCTGTACGTCGGCGGCGGCATCATGAAGTCCGGCGCGACCGCCGAACTGAAGGTCCTGGCCGAGCTGACCGGGGTCCCGGTCACCACCACGCTGATGGCGCTGGGCTCCTTCCCCGACAGCCACCCGCTGCACGTGGGCATGCCGGGCATGCACGGCGCGGTCACCGCCGTCACCGCCCTGCAGAAGTCGGACCTGCTGATCGCGCTCGGCACCCGCTTCGACGACCGCGTCACCGGCAAGCTGGACAGCTTCGCCCCGTTCGCCAAGGTCATCCACGCGGACATCGACCCGGCGGAGATCGGCAAGAACCGCGAGGTCGACGTCCCGATCGTCGGTGACGCCCGCGAGGTCATCGCCGACCTGATCCAGGCGGTCCAGGCCGAGCACACCGAGGGCAACACCGGGGACTACACCGCCTGGTGGAAGGACCTCAGCCGCTGGCGCGAGACGTACCCGCTGGGCTACGAGACCCCCGGGGACGGCATGCTCTCCCCGCAGCAGGTCATCCAGCGCATCGGCGAGCTCGCCCCCGAGCACACCATCTACGCGGCCGGCGTCGGCCAGCACCAGATGTGGGCCTCGCACTTCGTCAACTACGAGGAGCCCCGCACCTGGCTGAACTCCGGCGGCGCCGGAACCATGGGCTACGCGGTCCCGGCCGCCATGGGCGCCAAGGTCGGCATGCCGGACCGCACGGTCTGGGCGATCGACGGCGACGGCTGCTTCCAGATGACCAATCAGGAACTGGTCACCTGCGCGCTGAACAACATCCCGATCAAGGTCGCGATCATCAACAACGGTGCGCTGGGCATGGTCCGCCAGTGGCAGACCCTGTTCTACAACCAGCGGTACTCCAACACCGTCCTGCACGCGGACGAGACGGGCCACGACACCGTCGGCTCCCAGCTCGGCGAGTCCACCGCCCCCCGCAAGGGCACCCGCGTCCCGGACTTCGTCAAGCTGTCCGAGGCCATGGGCTGCGTGGCGCTGCGCTGCGAGGACCCGGCCGACCTGGACAAGGTCATCGCCGAGGCCAACGCGATCAACGACCGTACCGTCGTGATCGACTTCATCGTCCACGAGGACGCCATGGTGTGGCCGATGGTCGCCGCCGGCACCTCCAACGACGAGGTCATGGCAGCCCGGGGCGTCCGTCCCGACTTCGGCGACAACGAAGACGACTGAGCCGAGAGAGCCTGAGAGAGAGAACGACTCACATGTCCAAGCACACGCTCTCCGTCCTGGTCGAGAACACGCCCGGCATCCTCGCCCGGATCGCCGCGCTGTTCTCCCGCCGCGGGTTCAACATCGACTCCCTCGCGGTCGGCGTCACCGAGCACCCCGACATCTCGCGCATCACGATCGTCGTGAACGTCGAGGACCTCCCGCTGGAGCAGGTGACCAAGCAGCTGAACAAGCTGGTCAACGTGCTCAAGATCGTCGAGCTGGAGCCGCACAACGCCATCGAGCGCGAACTCGTTCTGGTGAAGGTCCGTGCCGACAACGAGACCCGCTCCCAGATCGTCGAGATCGTCCAGCTGTTCCGCGCCAAGACGGTCGACGTCTCCCCGGAGGCCGTCACCATCGAGGCGACGGGCGGCGCGGACAAGCTCGGCGCGATGCTCAAGATGCTGGAGCCCTTCGGCATCAAGGAGCTCGTGCAGTCCGGCACGATCGCCATAGGGCGTGGCGGACGGTCCATCACGGACCGCAGCCTGCGCGCGCTCGACCGCAGCGCCTGAGCGCCGCGACACCCCGCACCGCGTTGCCTCTCGCATAGCGAGACCAAGAAACTTCCTCTACGTTCCCCGCCGTACGGTGGGTGCAACACCAGCGCACCAAGGAGATATCCCAGTGGCCGAGCTGTTCTACGAGAACGACGCCGACCTGTCCATCATCCAGGGCCGCAAGGTCGCGGTCATCGGATACGGCAGCCAGGGCCACGCCCACGCGCTGTCGCTCCGTGACTCCGGCGTCGACGTCGTCGTCGGCCTGAAGGAGGGCTCGAAGTCCAAGGCCAAGGCCGAGGAGCAGGGTCTGAAGGTCGTCCCCGTGGCCGAGGCCGCCGAGTGGGCGAACGTCATCATGATCCTGACCCCGGACCCGCTGCAGGCCGAGATCTACGAGGAGTCCATCAAGGACCACCTCAAGGAGGGCGACGCGCTCTTCTTCGGTCACGGCTTCAACGTCCGGTACGGCTTCATCAAGCCCCCCACCAACGTCGACGTCGCCCTGGTCGCCCCGAAGGGCCCCGGCCACCTGGTGCGCCGCCAGTACGAGGAGGGCCGCGGCGTTCCCTGCATCGCCGCCGTCGAGCAGGACGCCACCGGCAAGGCCTTCGACCTGGCGCTCTCGTACGCGGCCGGCATCGGCGGCACCCGCGCCGGCGTCATCAAGACCACCTTCACCGAGGAGACCGAGACCGACCTGTTCGGTGAGCAGGCCGTCCTCTGCGGTGGCGCCTCCGCCCTGGTCAAGGCCGGTTTCGAGACCCTGACCGAGGCCGGCTACCAGCCGGAGATCGCGTACTTCGAGTGCCTGCACGAGCTGAAGCTCATCGTCGACCTCATGTACGAGGGCGGCCTGGAGAAGATGCGCTGGTCGGTCTCCGAGACCGCCGAGTGGGGCGACTACATCACCGGCCCCCGCATCATCACCGACGCCACCAAGGCCGAGATGAAGCAGGTCCTCGCGGAGATCCAGAGCGGCGAGTTCGCCAACACCTGGATGGCCGAGTACAAGGCCGGTCTGCCGAAGTACAACGAGTACAAGAAGGCCGACGAGGCGCACCTGCTGGAGACCACCGGCAAGAAGCTGCGCAAGCTCATGAGCTGGGTCGACAGCGACGAGAGCTGATCCGTACGCGGCGGGGCCGGGATGAAGGGTCCCGGCCCCGCCGCGCAGGACGGGCCGGATCGGACCGCTGCGCACGCGGGGCTTGTCCACCCTGGCCAACCCCGGACGGGTGATCCTTCCGGACAGGCGGAATTCCATGCGGAATCCGCCACTACACTGCTCAACACAACGCGTCAGGCCCACAGTGTCGTGCGTCTTCCACGCGGCTACCCCCTCCACCGCCTGCGGCCGTCGGGACGGCCGTCCGCACTGGACTTGTGAGGATGACCCACGTGAGCTCGAAACCTGTCGTACTCATCGCCGAAGAGCTGTCGCCCGCCACGGTGGACGCACTCGGTCCGGACTTCGAGATCCGGCACGTCAACGGAGCCGACCGCGCGGAGCTGCTCCCCGCGATCGTGGACGTCGACGCCATCCTGGTGCGCTCCGCGACCAAGGTCGACGCGGAGGCCATCGCCGCCGCCAAGAAGCTGAAGGTCGTCGCGCGCGCCGGTGTCGGCCTCGACAACGTCGACGTCTCCGCCGCCACCAAGGCCGGCGTGATGGTCGTGAACGCTCCGACCTCCAACATCGTCACCGCCGCCGAGCTCGCCTGCGGCCTGCTCGTCGCCTCGGCCCGCAACATCCCGCAGGCCAACACCGCCCTGAAGAACGGCGAGTGGAAGCGGAACAAGTACACGGGCGTCGAGCTCAGCGAGAAGACCCTGGGTGTCGTCGGCCTCGGCCGCATCGGCGTCCTGGTCGCCCAGCGCATGTCGGCCTTCGGCATGAAGATCGTCGCGTACGACCCCTACGTGCAGCCCGCGCGCGCCGCCCAGATGGGCGTCAAGATGCTGACGCTCGACGAGCTCCTGGAGGTCGCCGACTTCATCACCGTGCACCTGCCCAAGACCCCCGAGACCCTCGGTCTCATCGGTGACGAGGCCCTGCACAAGGTCAAGCCGTCCGTCCGCATCGTCAACGCCGCGCGCGGCGGGATCGTGGACGAGGCCGCGCTGTACTCGGCCATCAAGGAGGGTCGCGTCGCCGGCGCCGGCCTCGACGTGTACGCGAAGGAGCCCTGCACGGACTCCCCGCTCTTCGAGCTCGACCAGGTCGTCTGCACCCCGCACCTCGGCGCGTCCACGGACGAGGCCCAGGAGAAGGCCGGCATCGCGGTCGCCAAGTCGGTCCGCCTCGCGCTCGCGGGCGAGCTCGTGCCGGACGCGGTCAACGTCCAGGGCGGCGTCATCGCCGAGGACGTCCGTCCGGGCCTGCCCCTCGCCGAGAAGCTCGGCCGCATCTTCACCGCCCTCGCGGGCGAGGTCGCGGTCCGCCTCGACGTCGAGGTCTGCGGCGAGATCACCCAGCACGACGTCAAGGTGCTGGAACTCTCCGCCCTCAAGGGTGTCTTCGAGGACGTCGTCGACGAGACGGTCTCCTACGTCAACGCCCCGCTGTTCGCGCAGGAGCGCGGTGTCGAGGTACGCCTGACCACCAGCTCGGAGTCCCCGGACCACCGCAACGTGGTGACCGTGCGCGGCACCCTGTCGGACGGTCAGGAGGTGTCGGTCTCCGGCACCCTCGCCGGCCCGAAGCACCTGCAGAAGATCGTCGGCATCGGCGAGTACGACGTGGACCTGGCGCTCGCCGACCAGATGCTCGTCCTGCGCTACACCGACCGCCCGGGCGTGGTCGGCACCGTCGGCCGCATCCTCGGCGAAGCCGGCCTGAACATCGCGGGCATGCAGGTCGCCCGCGCCGAGGAGGGCGGCGAGGCGCTCGGCGTCCTCACGGTCGACGCGGAGGTGCCGGTGAACGTCCTCGCGGAGATCTCCGCCGAGATCGGTGCGGTCTCGGCGCGTACGGTCAGCCTCGCCTGACCCGCACGACACAGGGAAGGGCCCGGGGAACTCCCCGGGCCCTTCTTCGTGTTCCGCCGCCGTCCCCCCGGGCCGTACGGGGATCAGCCCGCCAGGGCCGGGGCCTGCGCGGCGGGCCCCTCGGCAGGCTGCGCCGCGGGGGCGCCGAGCCGGCGCAGCAGGGCCGCGGCGAGCAGGGCCGCCGCCAGCAGGAGGGCCGTACCTCCCCAGGCGGCGTACTGCATGCCGTGGACGAAGGCCTCGCGGGCCAGGGCCAGCACCTGCTCGCCGGCCGGGCCGCCGAGCTGCCGGGCGGTGGCGACCGCGCCGCCCAGGGTCTCCCGGACGGCGGGCTCGGCGCCCGACAGGTCGGAGCGGTAGACGGCGGTGCCGAGGCTGCCCAGCACGGCCATGCCGAGCGCGCCGCCGAACTCCTGGCCGGTCTCCAGCAGGGACGCGGCCGAGCCGGCCTTCTCCGCGGGGGCCGCGCCCAGCGCCATGTCGGCGACCAGGGACATCACGGTGACGAGGCCGCAGGCCAGGACGCCCGCGCCGGTCAGCAGCAGCCACAGCGAGTCGCTGCCGACCAGCCCGATCAGGGCGAACCCGGCCGCGGCGAGGACGAATCCGCCGGCGATGACGTACGCCCGGTCGGTCTTCTGTGCCAGCGCCGCGCTGACCGGGGCGGCGGCTCCGATGAGGAGCGAGGGCGCGAGGCTCCACAGGGCTGCCTCCAGCGTGCCCATGCCGAGCACCGACTGCAGGTACTGGGTGGTGAAGTAGGCCGAGCCCATCATGGCGAAGGCGGCGATGGCGTTGAGCGCGATCCCGGCCCCGAATCCGCGGCCCCGGAACAGGGCCCGGCTGACCATGGCGTCGTCACGGGTGCGCTGGCGGCGGACGAAGACGAACCCGAAGGCCAGGCCCACGGCGACGGAGACCAGGTGGAGCGGCTCCGGGCCCTCGGCGGCGATCTCCTTGAGGCCGTACACCAGCGGGAGCACGGCGGCGGTCGACAGCGGCACGCTCAGCAGGTCGAAGCGGCCGGGCGCCGGGTCCTTGAACTCCGGGACCAGCACCGGGACGAGGGCCAGCAGGAGCAGCATCGCGGGCACGTTGATCAGGAAGACCGAACCCCACCAGAAGTGGTTCAGCATCACGCCGCTCATCACAGAGCCGAGGGCGATGCCGCCGGTCATGGCCCCGGACCAGATGGCGATGGCCCGGCCGCGCTCGACGGCGTCCTGGAAGAGGTTGCGCACGAGCGCCAGCGTGGAGGGCATCAAGGTCGCTCCGCCGATCCCGAGCAGCACGCGGGCCGCGATCAGCATCTCGGCGCTGGTGGCGTAGGCGGCGCAGACGGAGGCGAGTCCGAAGGCGGTCGCGCCCACCAGCAGCAGCTTGCGGCGGCCGATCCGGTCACCGAGCGAGCCCATGGTGATCAGCAGGCCGGCGAGGGCGAAGGCGTAGCTGTCGAAGATCCAGAGCTGCTGGGTGGCGCTCGGGTCGAGCTCGCGGGTGATCGCCGGGATGGCGAAGTAGAGGACGGAGACGTCCATCGAGACCAGGAGCAGCGGCAGCAGGAGGACGGTGAAGGCGATCCATTCCCGGCGGCCGGCGGGACGTGCGGCGGAGTTCGTCATGAACAGCAATGTACAAGCGTCATATACGTCTGTCTAGTACGAGCGTATAGAACTGCCGTCTAGGACGGCTGTCTTGGTACGGTGAGGGCATGGGACACCGCGAAGATCTGCTCGAAGGCGCCAAGAAGTGCCTGGCCGAGAAGGGTTTCGTGCGGACGACCGCGCGCGACATCGTGAGCGCCTCCGGCGCGAACCTGGCATCGATCGGCTACCACTACGGCTCGAAGGACGCCCTGCTGTCGCAGGCGTTCATCTCGATGGCCGAGGAGTGGGGCGACTCCTTCAAACCGGACGTCACGGGTGAAGGCGGCTCGCTCGAGCGCTTCCGCTCGGTCTGGGACGGCATGATCGGGCAGCGCGACCAGGCGGCCGCGATGTGGACGGCCAGTCTCGAGATCGCGATGAACCGCGACCGGCTGCCGGAGCTGCGGGAGATGGTGGTGTCCTCGGAGGGCGAGGGGCGCAAGGGCCTGACCGAGATGTTCACGGGCATCCCGGAGGAGCAGCTCGAAGAGCGGGACGTCCGGACGCTTGGCGGGCTCTACCAGGTACTGGTCGCCGGGATGATGGTGCAGTGGCTGTACAACCCCGAGAACGCCGTCACCGCCGAGGAGTTGACCGAGGGCATGCGCCGCGCCGCGCGGATGATGGTGAACGCCGAGGACGCCGAGGACGCCGAGGACGCCGAGGATGCCGAGGATGCCGAGGATGCCGAGGACGCCGCCGAGCCCGCCTGAGCCGGTCGGTCGGCGAGCCGGCCAGTCGGTCGGCCGGTCAGCGGTTCGGTCGTTCAGCCGTACAGGCGAGCCGCCTTGAGGGCCATGTGGAGCAACAGTCGGTCCTCGCCCTCGTCCAGATCCAGTCCGGTCAGCTGCTCCACCCGGGCGAGCCGGTAGTAGAGGGTCTGGCGGTGGATGCCCAGGGCCGCCGCCGCGCGGCCCGCCTGGCCCGCGCAGTCCAGGAACAGCTCGGCCGTACGGGCGAGTTCCCGGTGCGCGGGCCCGAGCAGGACCCGGGTCGCCGGGTCGCCCGCCGGGTCGGCCGCCGCCAGGGCCGCCAGCATCCGGTACGGGCCGATCGCCGACCACTGGGCCACCGGGCCGAACCGGGGCTGCGCCGCGGCCGCCTGCGCCGCCGCCGAGGCCTCGTACCAGGCGTCGGCCAGCGCCGCGAGCCCCCGGCGGGGCTCCGCGATCCCGGCGGTGGCCGCGCCGCCCGCCAGCAGCCGGGTCGCGACGCCCTCGGCGGGGGCGAGCACCTCCGCCGAGCGGAGCCTGACGAGCACGGCGAGGGCCTGGCCGGCCCTCCGCTCGGGGCGGGCGCCCGCGTCGCGGGGCCCGGCGCCGGCGCCCGGCCCGCTCCCGTCCCCTTCCCCCGGCCGGGGGACCGTGCACACCGCGGCCGCGCCCGGCACCGACGCCGGGGCCTCGCCGGACCACGGCTGCACGCACACCACCGCGTGCAACCCGTCGGCCCCCGGACCCAGCGCCACCCGCAGCGCGGCCACCGCCATGTCCTGCTGCCAGCCCCGTCCGGCCGTGAGCACCTCCCGGAACTCCCGGGACAGGTCGGCCCCCGCCTTCGCCTCCTCGGCGAGCAGGATCCCGATGCGCTCCGCCACCTCCATGGCCGCCGCCAGGGCGTCCGGTCCGGGGCCGGGCTCCTGGTCGAGCAGCCACACGTACCCCTGCACGATCCCGCGGTACCGCACCGGCAGGCAGATCCTCCCCCGGAAGACCCCCGCGTCCGGGGCCGCCGGGATCCGTACCGGCCCGGTCGCCCGCGCGATCCCGAAACCCTCGAACCAGGCCCGCACGGCCGCCGTCGACTGCCGGGTCAGGATCGAGCGGGTGCGGACGGGGTCCATCGCGAGGTCGTCCTCGCTGTCGTGCGCGCCGAAGGCGATGAGGCGGAAATCCCGGTTCTCCAGCGTCGCCGGGGCGCCGAGGAGCGCCGAGATCTCATCCACCAGGTCCTGGTAATCGCCCTTCACCCGGACATTCTCCCACCCGGAAAGCCGGTCTTCAGACAGATGTATGAGATCGGGGACACGGATGCGTGACAGCTGTCGATGGCAGAGGATCAAAGCGATCCTTAGGTTTCACGGTGGTTTTACTTGCGTTTTCTTTACGGCACCGCCCACCCCCTTCGCGGACCGTATGCCTGCTTCTGCCACCTGTTGGAGGTGCCCCGTGCTGGGTCCCGCGATCCTCGCCGCTTCGCGCAGCGACAAGATGCGCCGAATCGTCTCTGCAGCCCCGGTGACCAAGCCCGTGGTGAACCGGTTCATCCCCGGTGAGACGGTCGACCAGGTCATCCCGATCGTCGTGGACCTCACGGAGAAGGGCCTGGAGCTCACGCTCGACGTGGTGGGCGAGGACATCACCACGGTGGAGCAGTCCCACGCCGCGCGTGACGCCTACCTCGAACTCATCGAGCACCTGGCGGGCCTGGGCCTCGGCGAGAAGGCCGAGATGTCGGTCAAGCTGTCGATGTTCGGCCAGGCGCTGGAGGGCGGCCACGAGCTCGCCCTCGCCAACGTCCGCCCGGTCGTCGAGGCCGCCGCGGCCATCGGCACCACCGTCACCCTGGACGCCGAGGACCACACCACCCTCGACTCGATGTTCGCCATCCACGAGGAGCTGCGCCGGGACTTCCCGCAGACCGGCTGCGTGATCCAGGCGTACCTCTTCCGCACCGAGGCCGACGCCCGCCGCCTGGCCGCCGCCGGCAGCCGCGTCCGGATCGTGAAGGGCGCCTACAAGGAGCCCGCCGAGGTCGCCTACCAGGACAAGGCCGAGATCGACAAGGCGTACGTCCGCATCCTGAAGACGCTGATGGACGGCGAGGGCTACCCGATGATCGGGTCGCACGACCCGCGCCTGATCGCCATCGCGCAGGAGCTCGGCCGCAAGGCCGGGCGCAAGCTGGACGAGTACGAGTTCCAGATGCTGTACGGCATCCGCAGCGAGGAGCACCTGCGGCTCGCCGCCGAGGGCCACCGCATGCGCGTCTACACCGCGTACGGGACGGACTGGTACGGCTACTTCATGCGGCGCCTCGCCGAGAAGCCCGCCAACCTCCTGTTCTTCCTCCGCTCGATGATCACCAAGAACTAGCCCAGAACCAGGTCAAGGAGTTACCAGCCCCATGGATGCTGTGACCCAGGTCCCCGTGCCGGTCAACGAGCCGGTCCACTCGTACGCCCCCGGCACCCCGGAGCGCGCGCGCCTCGAAACGCAGCTGAAGCAGCTGTCCGAGAACCCGATCGACCTGCCCATGACGATCAACGGCGTCAAGCGGATGGGCGGCGGCGAGCGCTTCGACGTCGTGCAGCCGCACGACCACAAGTCGGTCATCGGCACGTACGCGAACGCCACCCAGGCCGACGCCCAGGAGGCCGTCGACGCCGCCCTGGCCGCCGCCCCGGCCTGGCGCTCGATGTCCTTCGACGACCGCGCCGCGATCATCCTGCGCGCCGCCGAGCTGCTGTCCGGCCCGTGGCGGGAGAAGCTGGCCGCCTCGACGATGCTGGGCCAGTCGAAGACCGCGCAGCAGGCCGAGATCGACACCCCGTGCGAGCTCGTCGACTTCTGGCGCTTCAACGTCCACTTCGCCCGCCAGATCCTGGCCGAGCAGCCGGTCGCGAACTCCGCGGGCGTGTGGAACCGCAGCGACCACCGCCCGCTCGAGGGCTTCGTCTACGCGATCACGCCGTTCAACTTCACGGCCATCGCCGGCAACCTGCCGACCGCCCCCGCCCTGATGGGCAACGTGGTCGTGTGGAAGCCGTCCCCGACGCAGACCCACTCCGCGGTCCTCCTGATGGAGCTCCTGGAGGAGGCCGGCCTGCCGAAGGGCGTCATCAACCTGGTGACGGGCGACGGCATCGCCGTGTCCGAGGTGGCCCTGAACCACCCCGAGCTGGCCGGCATCCACTTCACCGGCTCGACCAAGACCTTCCAGTACCTGTGGAAGACGGTCGGCAACAACATCGAGACGTACAAGTCCTACCCGCGCCTGGTCGGCGAGACCGGCGGCAAGGACTTCGTCGTCGCGCACCCGTCCGCGGACCGCGCCGTCCTGAAGACCGCCCTGACCCGCGGTTCCTTCGAGTTCCAGGGCCAGAAGTGCTCGGCGTCCTCGCGCGCCTACATCCCGGCCTCGATCTGGAACGACGGCTTCAAGGAGGCCTTCGCAGCCGAGGTCGACGGCATCACCATGGGTGACGTCCGCGACCTGACCAACTTCATCGGCGCCGTCATCGACGAGCGTTCGTTCGCCAAGAACAAGGCCGCGATCGACCGCGCCAAGGCCGACCCGACCTGCGAGATCATCGCCGGTGGCACGTACGACGACTCGGAGGGCTACTTCGTCCGCCCGACCGTCATCGCCTGCACCGACCCGGAGAACGAGGTCTTCACGACCGAGTACTTCGGCCCGATCCTGGCGATCCACGTGTACGAGGACGCCGAGTTCGACGCGATGCTGGCCCAGATGGAGTCCGTTTCGGCGTACGCGCTCACCGGCTCGATCATCGCCGGTGACCGCTACGCGGCCGCGGACGCGATGGAGAAGCTCCGCTTCGCGGCGGGCAACTTCTACATCAACGACAAGTCGACCGGCGCCGTGGTCGGCCAGCAGCCCTTCGGCGGCGGCCGCGCCTCGGGCACGAACGACAAGGCGGGCGCCGCGAGCAACCTGCACCGCTGGGTGTCGACCCGCTCCATCAAGGAGACGCTGGTCGCGCCGACCGAGTACGGCTACCCGCACATGGGCTGATCCGGCCCCCTTCTGAACCCCGCCCCCGTTCCGGTACCCCCAAGTCCGGATCGGGGGCGGTTCCAGTTCCACCCCCTCCGCCCGTGAGGACCGGGGCGTCAGGGGACCAGGACGACCTTGCCGAGGTTGCGCCGCTCCTCGATCAGCGCGTGCGCCCGGGCCGCCTCGGCCAGCGGGATCTCCCCGTGCACGGCGGGGCGCAGCGAGCCCTCCGCGTACGCCTTCCACAGCTCGCGCCGCCAGCCCTCGAGCACCTGCGGCCGGCCCTGTGCGACGGCCCGGATCTGGAAGCCGGTCACCGAGGCACCGCGCACCAGCAGTTCGTACGCCTCCACCGTGCCGCCGCCGGAGCCGTACGCCACCAGCCGGCCGCCCGCGGCCAGGGCGCGCACGGCCGGGCCGAGCAGTTCGCCGCCGACCCCGTCGAGCACCACGTCGTACGGCTCGCCCCAGGCGGCCGGGTCCTCGTACAGCACCACCTCATCGGCGCCGAGGCCGCGTACGAACCCGGCCTTGTCCGCGCTGGAGACGGCGGCGACCAGCCGGCCGGCCCCGCCCGCCCGGGCCAGCCGCAGCGCGAGGCTGCCGACCCCGCTCGCGGCTGCCGTGACCAGCACGGACTCCCCGGGCCGGACCCGCCCGGCCTCCCAGGCACCCCGGGCGACGAGCCCGCTGCGCACGAGCGCGACGGCGTCCACGGAGCCGGCCCCGTCGGGGACGGCGGAGGCGAAGGGGGCCGCGAGGAGCGCGTACTCGGCGTACCCGTGGCCGAAGCACAGCCCGGTGACCCGGTCCCCGACGGCGAACCCCCGCACCCCCTCGCCGAGCGCGGCCACGGTCCCCGCGACCTCCCCGCCGAGCGGTACCGCCCCGCGCCCCTCCCGCACCTTGCGCACGACGGGCAGCGTGACCCCGACGGCCTCGACCGCGACGAGGAGCTCCCCGGGCCCGGGGACGGGCACGGCCACCTCCTCCGCGAACAGCACTTCGGGGCCGCCGTTGACCTCGTGGCGGATGCGCAGCACAGGACCTCCCGGACCGTGGCAGATTCGTTGGGAGCCCCAACGGTAATCGAGATCGTGGGGAATCCCAATGAATTGCTAGGCTGGGTCCATGACCTCGGCCCTCGCGCACATCCAGGCCCTCCCGAGCTGGCTCGTGGGGCGGGTCGCGGCGCGCGGCCGCGGCCTCGTCGCCGAGGCGCTCGCCGCCGAGGGGCTCAAGCTCGCGCACCACGCGGTGCTGGCGGCGACCGCCGAGTACGGTCCGGTGGCCCAGGCCGACCTCGGCCGCCGGCTCGGCATCGACCCCAAGGACCTGGTCGGACTCCTCAACCACCTCGAAGGCGCCGGCCTCCTGCTCCGCGCCCCGGACCCGGCGGACCGCCGCAAGAACGCCGTCACCCTGACCCCGGCGGGCGCGGCCGCCCTCACCCGCTGCGCCACCCTGGCCGAGCAGGCCAACGCCGCCTTCCTGTCCCCCCTGACCCCGGCGGAACGCGACCGGCTGACCGCCCTCCTGACCCGCATCCACGAAGCCGACGGCGATCCGCAACCCGAGGGCTAGACCTCGGTCATGACCTGATCGAGGGACTTGCGGATCAGGTCCGGGACCTCGCAGTCGTCGGACGGGTAGCCGACGGGGACGACCGCGAAGGCCTTTTCGTTCTCCGGGCGGTGCAGGACGTGGGAGAGGAAGCGCATCGGGCTCGGGGTGTGGACCAGGGCCGCGAGGCCGCTGAGGTGGAGGGCGGTCAGGAGCATGCCGACCGCGATGCCGACCGACTCGTCGACGTAGTAGTGCTTGCGCTTGACGCCGTCCGGACCGAGCCAGTACCGCTGCTGGAAGACGACGAGCAGCGCGGGGGCGTCGGTGAGGTGCGTCTTGACCGCGTCCGTGCCCAGCGGGCGCAGGGCGGCGAGCCATTCGTCGCCGAGGCGGCCGTCGTAGGACAGCTGCTCCTCCTGCTCGGCGGCCGCGCGGATCTGCTCCCGCACCGCCGGGTCCTTGACCAGGACGAAGGTCCACGGCTGCTGGTGGGCGCCGGAGGGGGCGGTCGCCGCGCACGCGATCGCGTCGCGGATCACCTGCTCCGGGACGGGGTCGGGGGAGAAGTGGCGCACGGTGCGGCGTTCGTCCATGCGGGCCCGCAACTCGGCGGCGCGCGCCAGCGATTGCGCGGACGGCATCCGCGCCGGCCGGTAGGCGACGGGCCGGTACGGTGCGCCGTGGGCGGGGGTCCACTGCCGGGTCTCAGGTGACATGGCCAGATCCTCACGCGGGGAGCCGCGCCAGGGCACGGCCCGTTCCGGTCGCCCCCGGCGGATTTCCGGCCTTTCCCGCGGCCGTTGATAGCGTCGCCGTATGGACGTCCTGCTGAAGCACACCTCCCAGCTGGGGGACGGCGAGCTCCGTGAGCTGCGGGAGCTGCTCGACCGGGCCTTCGACGGGGACTTCTCCGACGAGGACTTCGAGCACGCGCTCGGCGGCATGCACGCCCTCGTCCGCGAGGGCGGGGAGCTCGTCGCCCACGGGAGCGTGGTGCAGCGGCGGGTCCTCCACGGGGGCCGGGCCCTGCGGACCGGATACGTCGAGGCCGTCGCCGTACGGGCGGACCGGCGCCGGCGCGGACTCGGCGGGCGGGTCATGGACGCCCTGGAGGGCGTCATCGAGCGGGCCTACGTGCTCGGCGCGCTGTCGGCCTCCGCCGACGGGGCCCGGCTGTACGAGGGGCGGGGGTGGGCCGCGTGGGGCGGGCGGATCGGGGCGCTGTCACCCGCCGGGCCGGTGCGGCTCCCCGACGAGGAGGGGTCGACGTACGTGTGGCTGCCGCCCGGCGGGGTGCTGGAGGATCCCGGCGGGCGGCTCGACTTCGACTGGCGTGACGCGGACGTGCTGTAGCGCGTCAGCCCGAGATGCTGGGCGTGCCCGTCTCGATGTGGCCCGTGTAGCGGCGCGACCAGGTGCCGTCGTTGTCCGCGAGGATCGTGAAGTCGTACCAGCCGTCGTTGTACGCGACCGCGTTGAAGTAGTCCTCGCGCGAGGAGTTCGCCGGGACGGTGTAGGTCCACGGGCCGTCCGAGCGGTAGGCGTTCGAGCGGATCGTGAAGGTGACGGGCGAGGCCGAGCCGTTCGTCATCTTGAACCAGATCGCCGTCTTGCCCGTGCCCGGCTCCACCGCGAAGCGGGCCGCCACCTCGATCGCCTTGCCCGCCTTCGAAGCGTCGCCGATGAACCGGCGCAGGAAGCGGTTCGGGCCGTACATCGAGATGTCGTACTTGCCGGAGCCGCTGCCGAGCCCGATGTTGAAGTAGTCCGTCCCCGTCGCGCCCGGGTCCACCGTGTACTGCCAGGCGGCCGTGTCGCGGTACTGGTGCGGGTGGATCGAGAAGTGCGCCGCCTGCTTCGCCTGCGCGCCCTGGTTGGTCATCGAGAACCAGGCCAGGATCTTGCCGGCCGCCCCGAACTCGAACCGGTCCAGGTTGCCGTTGACCTGGTACGGAAGGGCCCGCGCCGGGCGGGTTCCGGCCTCCTGGGCCGGGAGCGCGTTGTCCTGCGGCACCGGGTTGGGGAGCGGGCCGCAGGTCGCCTGGCCGATGACCTTCGCGGTCGACGGCAGCCCGGCCGGCACCCCGTACACCGGACGCGCGAAGTCGAAGACGCCGGTCAGGTCGCCGGTCACCTTGCGGCGCCAGGCGCTGATGTTCGGGCAGTTCGCCGGGGTCCCGAGGGCCGCCGTCCACTTCTCCATGAAGCGGAGCACCGAGGTGTGGTCGAAGACCTCCGAGCTCACCCAGCCGCCGCGCGTCCACGGGGACATGACGATCATCGGGACGCGGAAGCCGAGGCCGATCGGGGTGCCGTCGATGTACTCGTCCGGGGTGCCGGGCGGGGCGACGGGCGGCGGGACGTGGTCGAAGAAGCCGTCGTTCTCGTCGTAGTTGAGGAAGAGGACGGTGGAGTCGAAGACCTCGGGGTTCGCGGACAGCGCCCGGTAGACCAGGTCCACGAAGTGAGCGCCGTCGCCGGGCGGGGCGTACGGGTGCTCCGAGAAGGCCTCGTTCGCGACGACCCAGGAGACCTGCGGCAGGGTGCCGGCGACGGCGTCCGCGCGGAGGGCGGCCGCGATGTCGTCGGGGGTGGAACCGGTGACCTTGGGGACGGAGCCCATGCCGCGGTCCCACAGCGGGTTGCCGGGCGCCGCGTCCGTGAACTTCTTGAAGTAGGCCAGACCGTTGTCGCCGTAGTTGTCCTGGGCGTTCTGGTAGACCTTCCAGGTCAGGCCGGCGCGCTGGAGGGCCTCCGCGTACGTCTCCCAGGTCAGCCCGGACTCGTCGCCGCCGTCCTTGCTGCCCGCGTCGACCTTGCCGCTCCACAGGAAGGTCCGGTTCGGGCCGGTCGCGCTCAGGGTGGAGCAGAAGTACGCGTCGCAGATGGTGTAGTTGTCGGCGAGCGCGTAGTGGAAGGGTATGTCCCCGCGATCGAGGTGGCCGAGGGTGCGGGTGTTGCCGACGCCGAGGACCCAGTTGTCCATCCGGCCCTTGTTCCAGGCCGCGTGCTGCGAGGTCCAGCTGTGCGGGAGATCGCCGTTGCACTGGGCGAGGGTCTCGCCGTCGACACCGCCGGCCGCGGGGGTGGAGCTGAGCTTCCACGGGTACTGGCGGCCGCCCCAGTTGGGCTGGTTGAACATGCCCCAGCCGCCCGGGATGTTGCCGGCGGCGCGGTCACCGAAGCCGCGGACACCCTTCAGCCTGCCGAAGTAGTGGTCGAAGCTGCGGTTCTCCTGCATCAGGATCACCACGTGCTTCACGTCGGTGATCGTGCCGGTCGCGGCGGCCGCGGCCGCCGACGTCGGCGCGATCGCCGGCAGGGCGGCCCCGGCCATCAGCCCGGCGCCGATTCCCACGAAACCTCTGCGGCTGATCGGTGTCACTGGCTACTCGCCTCCAACTCAAGTGCCCCGCTGGCACATTGACGGAAAGAGTGGCGGGCGCCGGGCCAAAGGTCTACATCCGTGCGGTAAGAAGTCGGTGAACATCCGGTTGGCTGGATTCAGTTCCCGAGACGGACAAGCATTTTGCCCAGGTTGTCGCCTCGCAGCATGCCCAGAAAGGCGTCCACCGCGTGATCGATTCCCTGGACAACGGTGGTGTCCGTGCCGATCCGGCCGCTCTGCAGGTGCGGGACCAGGAAGTCCTCCATCTCGTCCTGCAAATTGGTGTGATTGCGAACCAATACCCCTTCCAGGCGCAGCGACTTGTGGACGACCTCGAAGAGGTTGCGCGGCGCGGCCGGCGAGCGGTCCCCGTTGTACATCGAGATCCCCCCGACCCAGGCGATCCGCCCGTACTCGCGCAGCACGTCGATCGCGCCCGCCAGATGGTCCCCGCCCACGTTGTCCACGTACACGTCGATGCCGTCCGGCGCGGCCAGCGCGAGCTGCTCGCCGACCGGTCCGTCGTGGTAGTCGAACGCCGCGTCGAAGCCCAGCACCTCGGTCAGGTGGCGGACCTTCGCCGCCGAGCCCGCGCTGCCGATGATCCGGCGGGCGCCCAGCAGCCGGGCGATGTGCCCGGTGGCGGTGCCGACACCGCCCGCGGCGGCCGAGACGAACAGGTCCTCGCCCTCGCGCAGCACCGCGGTCCGGGTGAGGGCGGCGTACGCGGTCAGACCGGTGCCGCCGAGGATGCTCAGGTACGCCTCCAGCGGGACGCCCGCATGGCCGCGCAGGGTGCGGGTGCCGTTCACGCCGAGGGTGACGAGGGCGTGCGTGCGCCAGCCCTCGCGGTGGAAGACCAGGTCGCCCTCGCGCAGCCCCGGGTCGCGGGAGGCGAGCACCCGGCCCACCGAGCGCCCCTCCAGCGGGGTGTTCAGCTCGAAGCCGCCCTCGCCGCCGTCCATCATCCCGCGGTGGTACGGGTCCACCGAGAGCAGCAGGTTCTGTACCAGGGCGGTGCCCGGGGCGGGGGAGGGGAGCGGGGTCTCGACGTACGCGAAGTCGCTCGTGACGGGGAAGCCGGCGGGGCGGGCGGTCAGGTGGACGGCGTGGGCGGTGTGGTTCGTGGTCATGGAGAGGACGCTAGGAAGGAATCGACGGCCCGGGCAGGGAGTTGCGTTCATGGAAGCCGCACATCCATGAACACCGCTCATAGAACGAGGTGAGAGCCACTGTGGCCGAGCTCGCTCCGCACGAACTCCGGGTCCTGGTCGCCGTGGCCGAGACCGGCGGCTTCTCCGCCGCGGCCGCCCGGCTCGGCCTCACCCAGTCGGCCGTGTCGCACTCGGTGCGCGGCAGCGAGGCCAAGGTCGGCGCGGTCCTCTTCGAGCGCGGGCGCACCGGAGCCTCGCCCACCCCGGCGGGGGAGCGGGCCGTCGGCCTCGCCCGCCGGATCCTGCGGCTGTACGAGGTCCTCGGCGCGGAGGTGCGCGGCGCCGGCCGGGACGCCGGGGAGGCGGTCGGGGGCGTGCTGCGCATCGCGGCGTTCCGCAGCGCGGCCCTGCACCTGCTGCCCCCGGCCCTGGAGCGGCTCACGGCCCGCCACCCCGGCATCCGCCCCGAGGTCCGGGTGGTGCGCGAGCTCGGCGCCGGCACGGCCGGGGAGGTGGCCGCGGGCCGCGCCGACCTCGGCATCGCGACGCTGAACGCGGCCGCCCCCGCGGCGCGGGACGGCGGCGCGGCCGGCCTGCTGACAGGGGTGCTCCGGGAGGAGAAGTACGCGCTGGTCCACCCCGCCGGACACCCGGACCCGAAGGCGCTGCCCCTGCTGGACTGGGACGAGAACTGCGGTTCGTACACCCGCGACTGGTGGCGGGCCCAGGACTGGATCCCGCGCGCCACCGTGAAGGCGGAGGACGACGCGATGGTGCTGACCATGGTCGGGCGCGGGCTCGGCATGGCGATCCTGCCCGAGCTCTCGCTCCGCGAGGCCACGGCCGCCGTGGACATCACCGGACTGGGCCCTTCGGGGCCGGTGAGACACGTGGGATACGTCACCACGCCGGAATCCGCCTCGACTCTCGCCGTACGTGCTCTGATCAGGGAACTTCGCTCCGAGAAGGGCTGAATCGGAGGTCCGTGAAGGGGCCTTCCGCGGGCTTGTCCGTCTCAGATAGTAGGAAGCCCGACTAATTGCGGAGACATACAACGGGAGCTGCCCTAGCTTTGTAGAAGCCGAACGTCTCGCCGATCCGGCGAATGGCGGTCGAGAGCGCGCGCCCCTGGGCAGGCAACCCCTGCCGCGCACCGCTCCCCGCCTCTTCCGGCGCCTTGAAGGAACCCCTCATCCGTGGCCCCGCCACGCCGTGATCTCAAGGAGTCGATCACCATGACCGCATCCACCGCAGCCCGCCGCGTCCGCCACTCCTCCACCGCCGACGCCGACCGCAAGAACGCCGCGGCCGCCCTCCAGCGCGCCCTCGACCGCCGGGACAACGGCGGCTCGACCGGCCACTGAGCAGCCCCGCCCCTCGGGCGTATTGGTCCACATGATGGACGGGATATGCCCGAGGGCTGGGACAGGGAGTACGGTTCCGACATGTCGACCAGCATCAATCTCGCAGTGATCCCCGGTGATGGCATCGGCCAGGAAGTCGTGGCTCAGGGCCTCAAGGTCCTTACCGCGGTCCTGCCCCAGGATGTGAAGCTGGAGACCAAGGAGTACGACCTCGGCGCCCAGCGCTGGCACCGCACCGGTGAGACCCTCCCGGACGCGGAGCTCGAAGCCCTCAAGCACCACGACGCGATCCTGCTGGGCGCCATCGGCGACCCGTCGGTCCCCTCCGGCGTGCTGGAGCGCGGCCTGCTGCTGAAGCTCCGCTTCGCCTTCGACCACTTCATCAACCTGCGCCCGTCGAAGCTCTTCCCGAACACCGCGACCCCGCTCGCCGGGCGTCCGGAGATCGACTTCGTCGTGGTCCGCGAGGGCACCGAGGGCCCGTACACCGGCAACGGCGGCAGCCTGCGCACCGGTACGCCCGCCGAGGTGGCCACCGAGGTCAGCATCAACACCGCGTACGGCGTGGAGCGCGTCGTCCGTGACGCGTACGAGCGGGCCAACTCCCGCCCCCGCAAGAAGCTGACGCTGGTCCACAAGAACAACGTCCTCGTGTACGCGGGCCACATGTGGAAGAACATCTTCGACAAGGTCGGCCAGGAGTACCCCGAGGTCACCACCGACTACCTGCACGTCGACGCCGCGACGATCTTCTTCGTCACGCAGCCCGAGCGCTTCGACGTCATCGTCACGGACAACCTCTTCGGCGACATCCTCACCGACCTGGCCGCCGCCGTGACCGGCGGGATCGGCCTGGCCGCCTCCGGGAACATCAACCCGACCGGCGCCTTCCCGTCCATGTTCGAGCCCGTCCACGGCTCGGCCCCGGACATCGCCGGCACCGGCAAGGCGGACCCGACCGCGACGATCCTCTCGGTCGCCCTCCTGCTGCGCCACCTCGGCCACGAGGACCGCGCCGTGCGCATCGAGGACGCCGTCAGCGCCGACCTCGCGGAGCGCGACGGCACCTTCCGCTCCACCGAGCAGATCGGCGACGCCCTCGCCGCCCGAGTAGCCGGCTGACCCGGCAGCTCCACTTCAGGAAGCCGCCGGGCCGCGCAGACGCACCCGGCGGCTTTTCCTGTGCGGCCCCGGGTGCCACCATCTCCCCTGGGCCGCATTCACTCCGCTTCACCCCGCTTCTCCGCAGGCACCTCGCGCGCGATAATCGAACGCGAGACCGCGGAATGCGGGGAAGCTCGGACGTCCTGGTACGCCGTGAGCGCGGTCCGCCCTACGAAACCGGTGAAGGACAAGCACTCATGACGACGCCCACGATCGAGCTCAAGCCCTCCTCGAACCCGCTGTCCGATGCGGAGCGCGAGGCGATCCTGGCCAGCCCCGGCTTCGGCCGCCACTTCACCGACCACATGGTGACGATCAAGTGGACCGAGGGCCGCGGCTGGCACGACGCCGAGCTGGTCCCGTACGCGCCGCTGTCGATGGACCCGGCGAACATGACCCTGCACTACGCGCAGACGATCTTCGAGGGCCTCAAGGCCTACCGTCAGCCCGACGGCACGGTCGCCACCTTCCGGCCGCGGGCCAACGCCGAGCGCTTCCAGGCCTCCGCCCGGCGCATGGCGATGCCGGAGCTGCCCGCCGACCTCTTCATCGAGGCCTGCGACGCGCTGATCAAGCAGGACCGCGCCTGGGTGCCGGACTCCGGCGAGGCCTCCCTGTACCTGCGCCCGTTCATGTTCGCTTCCGAGGTCGGCCTCGGCGTCCGCCCGGCCAACGAGTTCCTCTTCATGGTCATCGCCTCGCCCGCCGGCGCGTACTTCCCCGGCGGCGTCAAGCCCGTCTCCGTCTGGCTCTCCGAGGAGTACGTCCGCGCCGTCAAGGGCGGTACGGGCGCGGCCAAGACCGGCGGCAATTACGCAGCCTCCCTCGTGGCCCAGGCCCAGGCCGCCGAGCACGGCTGCGACCAGGTGGTCTGGCTCGACGCGGTCGAGCACCGCTGGATCGAGGAGATGGGGGGCATGAACCTGTACTTCGTGTACGGGGAAGAGGACGGGACGCAGCGCATCGTCACCCCGGAGCTCACCGGCTCCCTCCTGCCGGGCATCACCCGCGACTCCCTCCTCACCATCGCCCGCGACCTCGGCTACACCGCCGAGGAGGGACGTATCTCCACCGAGGACTGGAAGCGCGACAACGAGAACGGCACCCTCACCGAGGTGTTCGCCTGCGGCACGGCCGCCGTCATCACCCCGGTCGGCTCGGTCAAGTCCGAGCGCGCCAACTGGACCCAGGGCACCGGCGAGCCCGGCGAGGTCACGATGAAGCTCCGCAAGGCGCTGCTGGAGCTCCAGACCGGCCGCACCGCCGACACCCACGGCTGGATGCACCCGCTCGGCTAGGGGGCGTCGTCGCGGGGCGGGCGGGACTTCGCGGACACCCCCTGGGACCGCAGCGAGCCCGTCACGAAGAAGAGGTCCCGGCCGGCAGGCCGGGGCCTCTTCGCGTGTCCGGGACACAGTCCGCCGGAGGGTGCGGGCAGGTCGCCGCGCCCCGGCACGCCACCCGTACGGAGGTACGCCGCCGCTGTTGCCCGGCGTCGCCCGGCCGGGGCCGCCGGGGCCGCCTGCGCCAGTGCCCGCCGGTGTCGCGGCCCCGTCCGCCGCCGCGCGGGGGCGGGTGGATGCGGTCCGTTCGGAAGTGCGGTGGGCGTACCGGCGTGCGACGTTGATCGCGCCTGCCCATGCGGTGCCGGACACCGGTCCCGGGCGGCACGGTATGTCCCAGTGGCGTGAATCTCTCGTGCGTCGGCCGATGCGGCCGGCGGGAAGGCGGATCCCCATGAAGCGGTTCGTTGCCTCCGGCCTGCTGTGCGCGGCCGTGGTACTCGGCGCCTCGGCATGCTCCAGCGACGACGACACGACGCCGGCGGAGGCAGCCTCGTCGGCCAGTGCCGCGCTGTGCACCAACCTGGTCCAGCTGAAGTCGGACAGTGCCGCACTCAAGGCGCTCAACCCGGCCACGGCCACCAAGGACCAGCTGAAATCGGCGTACGACGCCGTCCAGACGAGCTGGAAGAACGTCAAGGAGAGCACCTCGGCGCTGAAGTCGGCCGAGAAGGACGCCGTCACGTCGGCTGCGGAGAACCTCAAGAAGGCGTACGAGGACCTTCCGGGCGACACCACGGGCACGGAGGCGGCCACCCAGCTGCAGCCGCAGGTGCAGGCGCTGGACACGGCTACCACCGAGGCGACCACCGCGCACAAGTGCCGTTAGCCGCCGGCGGCGCCGATGGTGCGGGCCCCGGGGGACGTCCCCCGGGGCCCGCACCGTGACCGCTCCCGCTCCCGCCGTCAGTCGACGGCGACCGCCACCGGGGTCGCGGCGTCGCCAGCGCCGGCGGGCGCGCTCGTGCGCGCGCTGCGCAGCGTCAGCGCCGTGTAGACCAGGCCGCCGGCCAGGCCGGAGAGGACGAAGGAGCAGTCCACGCCACCGGTCAGGGCGAGCAGCGGGCCCTCGTAGAAGGGGGTGGTCACCGCGAGCAGGCCGACTCCGGCGCCGACGGCCCAGGAGACGGTGGCGGCCACGTTCCAGCCGGCGCGGTACCAGTAGATCCCGCCCACCGAGCGGCGGTTGAAGACCTGGAGGGCGTCGGCGTCGTACTGCCCGCGGCAGCGGACGTAGCCGATGAGGGTGATCACGGCCCACGGGGTGCCGATCGCGGTCAGCAGCAGGACGAAGGAGGTCATCGCGGACTGCACGTCCCACTCGAAGGAGCCGACGAAGACGAACGCGGTCGCCACGGCGGCCGCGACCAGCGTGGCCTTGGCGCGGGTGGCCCTGGGCACGATGGCGTCGAGGTCGAGGCCCATGGAGTAGAGCATCAGCCCGGCGTTGCCCACCGAGCCGGCCGCGGCGGCGGCGAGCAGCGGGAGCAGGTACCAGGAGGGGGCGGCCTCGACGAGGGGTCCGGCGTACTCGGCGCCGGCCTTGGCGGCGAGCGCGGTGTAGGTCCCGAACAGCTGCGGGACCAGCAGGCCGATCAGCAGGCCGAGTGACGTGGACCAGAACACCTTGCGGGAACCGTGCGCGCGGGGGGAGATGTAGCGGGTGTAGTCGCCGAGGAGGGTGATGAAGGCGACGGGCCCGCTGAGCCCGGCGGCGACGGCGGCCAGCAGCCAGGTCGGCCAGAAGGAGCCGAGCAGGTACGAGGTCTGCGGCGGGGCGGCGGTGGTGAAATCGGGGGCGTAGGCGAAGACGCCGACGGCGAGCAGGATCACCATGCCGATGGAGAGCACCTTGCTCATGCGCAGCAGCAGCCGGTAGCCGAAGACGGCCCCGACGACGGTACAGGCGGCCAGTACCCCGTACATCACGGCCCGCGAGACGCCGGTGTCCGGCAGCCCGGTCAGCCGGGACAGGACGCCGACCATGACGTCGCCGCCGATCCACAGGGTGAGGGCGGTGTAGCCGAGGGCGAGCAGCAGGCCGACGACCGAGCCGACGAGTCGGCCGCGTACGCCGAACTGGGCGCCGCTGGACGTGGAGAGGTTGGTCGCCGTGCGCAGGGACACCAGTGCCAGCGGCGCGGTGAAGGCGATGCCGACCAGCGTGCCGGTCACGATGGCGGTGACCGAGGGCCACAGACCCAGTCCGAAGGACGGGGGCAGCCAGCCGAACACGATCACACCGAGGCAGAGGTTGGAGCCGAGCAGGATCGAGATCAGGTCACGGGGACCGCTCGTCCGCTCCTCCTCGGGGATGGTGTCGACTCCGCGCTGTTCTATGGGCATGGGGGGACTCCCTTGGCAGGGCGGGGGGTGGTTCGCATTTGTTTGAGCGACACTCAATGTGACCTAAGGCCTGGTCCTAGGTCAATGCTTCATTGCCGGGAACTGAAGAGTTAGAGTGATGCTCTAACCCATCGACTCAAAAGGTGGTGGATCGGCGTGCGGCTGACCCCTACGGAGCGCGACCGGCTGCTGCTGCGCAGCGCGGCGGAACTGGCCAGGGCCCGGCGGGCCCGCGGACTCAAGCTCAACGTCCCGGAGGCCACCGCGCTCATCGCGGACACGGTCTGCGAGGCCGCGCGCGACGGCAAGCGGCTCGCGGAGGCCATCGAGGAGGCGCGCAGCGTGCTGGGCCCGGCCGACGTGCTGCCGGGCGTCTCCGACGTGGTCACCGAGGTGCACGTGGAGGCCGTCTTCGACGACGGCTCCCGCCTCGCGGTGGTCTCGGCCCCGATCCGGGGCGCGGTGCCGCTCGGTGAGAACGCCCCGGGCGCGGTCGTACCGGGCCCCGGCGCCCCCCAGCCGGAGCCGGTGCTGCACCTGCACGTGCGCAACACGGCCTCCGTGCCGGTGAGCGTCACCTCCCACTTCCACTTCTTCGAGGCGAACCCCCGCCTCGACTTCGACCGCGCCGCTGCCTACGGCATGCGGCTGTGCGTGCCCGCGGGCTCCTCCGTGCGGTTCGACCCGCACGGCGAGGCCGAGATCGGCCTCGTCCCCATCGGCGGCGACCGCATCGCGATCGGCTTCGCGGGACTGGTCGACGGCCCCCTGGACGCCCCGGGGGCCAAAGGCGAGGCCCTGCGCCGAGCCGCGGCCTGCGGCTACCTGGGCACCGGAACCGGCGACGCGGCAGAGGGAGAGCAGGCGTGAGCAAGCAGACCAGGCACAGTGACCACTGTGCGCCGGGCAGTCGGCACATCGACCCCCACGAGTACGCCTCCGTCTTCGGCCCCCGCGCCGGCGACCGGGTCCGGCTCGGGGACTCCGGACTCACCGTCCGGGTCGAGTACGACGCCCAGAAGCCCGGCGACGAGTTCCTGGCCGGCTTCGGCAAGACCGCCCGCGACGGACTGCACCTGAAGGCCGCCGCCGTCCGCGAGACCTGCGACGTCGTCATCAGCAACGTGCTGGTCATCGACGCCGTCCTCGGCATCCGCAAGGTCTCCGTCGGCATCCGCGAGGGCCGGATCCACGCGATCGGCCGGGCCGGCAACCCCGACACCCTCGACGGGGTGGACGTGGTCGTCGGCACCGGCACGAGCATCGTCTCCGGCGAGGGCCTGATCGCCACCGCCGGCGCCGTCGACACCCATGTCCACCTGCTGTCCCCGCGCGTCATGGAGGCCTCGCTCGCCGCGGGCGTCACCACGATCATCGGCCAGGAGTTCGGTCCGGTCTGGGGCGTCGGCGTCAACTCCCCGTGGGCCCTCAAGCACGCCTTCAACGCCTTCGACGCCTGGCCGGTCAACATCGGCTTCCTGGCCCGCGGCTCGTCCTCGGACGCCGCGCCCCTGATCGAGGCCCTGGCCGAGGGCGGTGCCTCCGGCTTCAAGGTGCACGAGGACATGGGCGCGCACACCCGGGCCCTGGACACCGCGCTGCGGGTGGCCGAGGAGCACGACGTCCAGGTCGCCCTGCACAGCGACGGCCTCAACGAGTGCCTGTCCGTGGAGGACACCCTGCGCGTCCTGGACGGCCGCACCATCCACGCCTTCCACATCGAGGGGTGCGGCGGCGGCCACGTGCCCAACGTGCTCAAGATGGCGGGCGTGCCGAACGTCATCGGCTCCTCCACCAACCCCACCCTGCCCTTCGGCCGGGACGCGGTCGCCGAGCACTACGGCATGATCGTCTCCGTCCACGACCTCAAGCCGGACCTCCCCGGCGACGCAGCCATGGCCCGCGACCGGATCCGCGCGGGCACCATGGGCGCCGAGGACGTCCTGCACGACCTGGGCGCGATCGGCATCACCTCCTCCGACGCCCAGGGCATGGGCCGCGCCGGCGAGACCATCCGCCGCACGTTCGCCATGGCCGCCAAGATGAAGGGCGAGCTCGGCCCGCTCGAAGGCGACGGCGAGGGCGACGACAACGCCCGCGTCCTGCGCTACATGGCCAAGCTGACCATCAACCCGGCCATCGCCCACGGCCTGGCCCACGAGATCGGCTCCATCGAGGTCGGCAAACTCGCCGACATCGTGCTGTGGCGCCCCCAGTTCTTCGGCGCCAAGCCGCAGCTGGTCCTCAAGTCCGGTTTCCCCGCGTACGGGGTCACCGGCGATCCCAACGCGGCCACCGACACCTGCGAACCACTGGTCCTCGGGCCGCAGTTCGGCTCGTACGGGGCCACCGCCGCCGACATCTCCGTCGCCTTCGTCTCCGCCGCGGCCGCCACCCTCGGCAGCGACGAGATGCCGACCCGCCGCCGCCGCGTCGCCGTCCGCGGCACCCGCGGCATCGGCCCCGGGAACCTCCTCCTCAACTCCCGGGTGGGCGCGGTCGATGTGGACGCGCGCAGCGGTCTGGTCACCCTCGACGGCGACCCGCTGCGCTCCGAAGCGGCCGACTCGGTCTCCCTCAACCGCCTCTACTTCTTGTAACGCCCGTACCCCCCGTACGGCGCAAGGCCCTTAAGGAGCCCTGCCATGACTGCAAAGCCCACGGACCACGGCTTCAAGATGCCCGCCGAGTGGACGCCCCACGAGCGCACCTGGATGGCCTGGCCCAGCCCCAACCCGACCTTCACCAACGCGCAGGAGCTCGCCGAGGCCCGCGAGGCCTGGGGCGCCGTCGCCCGCGCGGTGCGCACCTACGAGCCCGTGACCCTGGTCGTCTCGCCCGGCGACGCCGAGAGCGCCCGGGCGGTCGTCGGCGAGGACGTGCAGCTGGTGGAGCGTGAGCTCGACGACGCCTGGATGCGCGACATCGGTCCGACCTTCGTGACGAACGAGGCGGGCGAGCTCGCCGCCGTGGACTGGACCTTCAACGGCTGGGGCGCCCAGGAGTGGGCCCGCTGGGAGCACGACTCCAAGGTCGCCCGGCACGTCTCGGACCTGGCCGGCACCCGTACGTACAGCACCCCGCTGGTCAACGAGGGCGGCGCGATCCACGTGGACGGCGAGGGCACCGTGCTCCTCACCGACACCGTGCAGCTGGGCGCCGGCCGCAACCCCGGGTGGACCCGCCAGCAGGTCGAGGAGGAGATCCACGCCCACCTCGGCACCACCAAGGCGATCTGGCTGCCGTACGGCCTGGCCGGGGACTACGGCACCTACGGCACCCAGGGCCACGTGGACATCGTGGCCGCCTTCGCCCGCCCCGGCGTGGTGATGGTCCACACCCAGCCCGACCCGGCCCACCCGGACCACGAGCGCTGCAAGACCATCGCCGCGATCCTGCGGGCGTCCACCGACGCGCGGGGCCGGCAGCTGGAGGTCGTGGAGATCCCGGCGCCGACGGTGCTGGAGGAGGACGGGGAGTGGGTGGACTACTCCTACATCAACCACTACCTGTGCAACGGCGGCGTCGTGCTGTGCTCCTTCGACGACCCGCGCGACGAGGAGGCGGCCGAGATCTTCCGCGGCCTGTTCCCCGAGCGGACCGTGACGCTGGTCGACGCACGTACGATTTTCGCCGGGGGTGGCGGCATCCACTGCATCACCCAGCAGCAGCCGAAGGTCTGACCTGCGGCGGATCGACGAAGGAGTGGCCCATGGCGGCGGGTGGAGTACGTGCGGTGCGGAAGAACGCGCCGCCGCGCGAGGACGTACTCGTCGCCGCCATGGCCACGATCGCCGAGCGCGGCCTGGAGGGCCTGACCATGGCCGGGCTCGGCCGTCAGGTCGGCATGAGCAGCGGCCACCTCCTCTACTACTTCGGCAGCAAGGACGAGCTCCTGCTGCAGACGCTGGAGTGGAGCGAGGCGGCCCTGGGCACCCGGCGCCGGGCCCTGCTGGCCCGCAGCGGCTCGGCGCGCGAGCGGCTCCAGGCGTACGTGGACCTGTACGTGCCCGAGGAGGCCCGCGATCCGCACTGGACCCTGTGGCTGGAGGTCTGGAACCGCTCGCAGAACGCCGGCCCGCAGGAACGCGAGCGCCAGGCCTCCATCGAGGGCGCCTGGCACCGCGACCTGGTGGCCCTGCTCGCCGAGGGCATCTCGCGCGGGGAGTTCCGGCCCGTGGATCCCGACCGCTTCGGCGCCCGGCTGCGGGCCCTGCTCGACGGGTTCAGCATCCAGGTCGCCGTCGGCCTGCCCGGGATGGGACGGGCGGACATCCTGGCCCACGTCTCGGAATTCCTCGACGAGGCTCTCGTATCGTGAGACGCACTGCTCTTGCGCTGAGACGGTATGACACACTGCGGACGTGCCTGCTCAGCTCATGATTATGGACAGCAGCGCGCCGGTCCGCAGTGGCCGCTGAACCGCGGAAGAACTTCGCGGAAGCGGCCGCAGTGCCCCAGACCCGCGCGCAGACCTCTCGCACCCGCGAGGGGTCTTTTCGTTTCCCGGCTCCATTCCTGCCGGGAGCGGGCCGCGCGCGATGATGGGGGCAGTGGCGGCAGCCTGCCCTCGGGCGGGTATCCGGAACCACTCATCCGACAGGAGTCAGATCAGCATGACGACGACAGAGGCGACAGGGCCGGCGGCTCACGACCCCGCCGCCGACGCGGACGGCTTCCACGTCTTCGACACCACCCTGCGCGACGGCGCCCAGCGTGAGGGCATCAACCTCACCGTCGCCGACAAGCTGGCGATCGCCCGGCACCTGGACGACTTCGGAGTGGGCTTCATCGAGGGTGGCTGGCCGGGCGCCAACCCCCGCGACACCGAGTTCTTCGCCCGCGCCCGCGCCGAGATCGACTTCAAGCACGCCAAGCTGGTCGCCTTCGGCGCCACCCGGCGGGCGGGCGGCTCGGCCGCCGAGGACCCGCAGGTACGGGCGCTGCTGGAGTCGGGCGCCCCGGTGATCACCCTGGTCGCCAAGTCCCACGACCGGCACGTCGAGCTCGCCCTGCGCACCACGCTCGACGAGAACCTGGAGATGGTCCGGGACACCGTCTCCCACCTGGTCGCCCAGGGCCGCCGCGTCTTCGTCGACTGCGAGCACTTCTTCGACGGATACCGGGCCAACGCCGAGTACGCGAAGTCGGTCGTGCGCGCCGCCCACGAGGCCGGCGCCGACGTCGTCATCCTCTGCGACACCAACGGCGGCATGCTGCCCGCCCAGGTGACCGCGGTCGTCGCGACCGTGCTCGCCGACACCGGCGCCCGCCTGGGCATCCACGCGCAGGACGACACCGGCTGCGCCGTCGCCAACACCCTGGCCGCCGTCGACGCGGGTGCCACGCACGTGCAGTGCACCGCGAACGGCTACGGCGAGCGCGTCGGCAACGCCAACCTCTTCCCGGTCGTCGCCGCGCTGGAGATCAAGTACGGGCGCCGGGTCCTCCCCGAGGGCGCGCTCGCCGAGATGACCCGCATCTCGCACGCCATCGCCGAGGTCGTCAATCTGACGCCGTCCACGCACCAGCCCTACGTCGGCGTCTCCGCCTTCGCGCACAAGGCGGGCCTGCACGCCTCGGCCATCAAGGTCGACCCGGACCTCTACCAGCACATCGACCCCGAGCGCGTCGGCAACACGATGCGGATGCTGGTCTCCGACATGGCCGGCCGTGCCTCCATCGAGCTCAAGGGCAAGGAGCTCGGCGTCGACCTCGGCGGGGACCGCGCGCTGATCTCGCGGGTGGTCGAGCGGGTCAAGGAGCGGGAGCTCCAGGGCTACACGTACGAGGCCGCCGACGCCTCCTTCGAGCTGCTGCTGCGCGCCGAGGTCGAGGGCCGCGCCCGCAAGTACTTCCGTACGGAGTCCTGGCGGGCCATCGTCGAGGACCGCCCCGACGGCACCCACGCCAACGAGGCCACGGTGAAGCTGTGGGCCAAGGGCGAGCGGATCGTCGCGACGGCCGAGGGCAACGGCCCGGTCAACGCCCTGGACCGGGCGCTGCGGGTGGCCCTGGAGCGCTTCTACCCCCAGCTGGCCAAGTTCGAGCTGGTGGACTACAAGGTCCGCATCCTGGAGGGCAAGCACGGCACGGAGTCCACGACGCGCGTCCTGATCGCCACGACGGACGGCACCCGCGAGTGGTCGACGGTGGGCGTCGCCCCGAACGTGATCGCCGCGTCCTGGCAGGCCCTGGAGGACGCCTTCACGTACGGCCTCCTGCACGTGGGCGTCGAACCCGCCGAGTAGCGGGCGAGCCCCCCCGCCGCCCCGTGCCCTCGTGGCCGGGGCGGTGGGGTTTATGTCCAGCTCACACAGGAAAGTGCCGGTTCCGGTAGCGTCTGGAGCATGAGGACCAGGCTGATATCCGTACGACCCGGCCGGCTGCTGGCCGCTCTGCTGCTGGCCCTGTCCGCGACCGCCCTCGTGGCCGCCCCGCAGGCATCGGCGGCCACCGGGCCCGCCGCCGTGGCGGAGGCCCTCAAGCAGGGCCCGGTCTATGTGGACCCCCGCGCCGCGGCGCAGCTGCCGAAGGACCAGGCGGACGCGCTCGCGAAGAAGATCAAGGACGCCGGGAAGCCGGTGTTCGTCGCCGTGCTGCCGGCCGGCGCCGAGTTCCCCGCCGACAGCGTGCTGCGTACGGTCCGGACCGAGACCGGCATCACCGGGCTCTACGCGATCCGGCTCGGCGACGGATTCAACGCCGGCGCCGACCGGGCGGTCATGCCCCCGGGCGCCGTCCGCAATCTGACGGACGCCGTGAAGGCCGGCGGGCCGGTGGACGCCGGCACGGAGCTGAACAACTTCGTGGACCAGGCGCTGACGCAGGTCAAGGGCAGGGCCCCGGCCTCCTGGGGTGACACCGGTGCCGACGGCGGCGCCCCGGTCGGCGGTCTGGTCGCCCTCGGCGCGGTGGCCGTGATCGGCGGCGGCGGTGCGTACGCGCTGGTGCGCCGGAACCGGAAGAGGAAGGAAGAGGCGGAGCGCGAGGCCATCGAGAAGCTGCGCGTGGTCGTGGACGAGGACATCACGGCCTTCGGCGAGGAGCTCGACCGGCTGGACTTCCACCCCGGTGAGCCCGGCGCGGACGACGCCATGCGGGCGGACTACGAGAAGGGCCTCGACTCGTACGAGAAGGCCAAGGACATCATGGCCTCCGTGCAGCACCCCGACGAGGTCAGGGGAGTCACCCAGGCGCTGGAGGACGGCCGGTTCGCGCTGGCCAGCCTCGACGCGCGCCGTCAGGGCAGGCCGCTGCCGGAGCGCCGCTCGCCCTGCTTCTTCGACCCGCGGCACGGTCCGAGCACGGAGGACGCCGCGTGGTCGCCGGCCGACGGGGCGGTGCGTACCGTCCCCGTGTGCGCGGCGGACGCCGTCCGGCTGCGTGACGGCGAGGACCCGATGGTCCGTACGGTCGCCACCGAGTACGGGCCGCGTCCGTACTACGACGCGGGCCCGGCGTACGGCCCCTGGGCGGGCGGGTACTTCGGCGGCGGCATCCTGCCCGGCCTGCTCGTGGGCACGATGCTCGGTTCGATGATGTCGAGCCCCGCCTACGCCTCCGACATGGGCGGCTACGACGGCGGGGACTACTCCGGCGCCGACTTCAACTCCTCCGACTTCGGGGGAGGGGACTTCGGCGGCGGCGGTGGGTTCGACGGTGGCGGCGGGTTCGACGGCGGGGGCGGCTTCTAGGGGTGTCACCCCGCGGCTCCGCCCCCGGGACCCGGCGGCGTCAGGCGGTTCAGGCCTGCTTGATGGCCGAGATGTCGAAGGTCAGCTTCACCTTGTCGCTGACCATGACGCCGCCGGCTTCCAGCGCGGCGTTCCACGTCAGGCCCCAGTCGGAGCGCAGGATCTCGGCGGAGCCCTCGAAGCCGACGCGCTCGTTGCCGTAGACGTCGGTGGCCGAGCCGTTGAACTCCAGGTCGATGGAGAGCGGGCGGGTGACGTCCTTGATCGTCAGCTCGCCGGTGATGCGGTAGGCGTCGCCGCCGAGCTGGGCCGCCTCCGTGGAACGGAAGGTCATCAGCGGGAAGGCCTCGGCGTCGAAGAAGTCGCCGCCGCGCAGGTGGCCGTCGCGGTCGGCGATGCCGGTGTCCACGGAGGCGATCTTCACCTCGATGGAGGCGGCGGAGCGGGCCGGGTCGGCGCCGTCGAGCTGCAGGGTGCCGGAGTAGTCGGTGAAGCTGCCGCGGACGTTGGTCACCATGGCGTGGCGGACGGTGAAGCCGATGCTGCTGTGGGCGGCGTCGATGACGTAGTCGCCGGTGAGGGCGGCGAGGGCCGGGTCCACGTCGAGGGTGGCGACGGTGGTGGCCGTGGTGTCCTGGCTGCGGCGGTTGAAGAGACCCATGACGTGCTCCCTGGTGCTGGTGGGGCTGCTGCCCCTGCTTGGTTGAACTTTCAACGAGAACGACGCTAGACCTATTCCGTTCAAATTTCAACATCTCGGGGCGGTGTGTCACCGTTTTGTGGGACCCCCACAAAGGAGAGGGGTCCGGCCTGGTGGTGTCCGCGCATCACGTGGCGGTTCTGTTTGGCCCGGACAGCGGAACACTTCCGAGACTGTGTGGAATCAACGGAGGTTTTTCTTCGACCGCTTCGTAAGGTCGATACATGACCGTTGTGGACCAGACTCCGAGCGAGCCGACGGACGCCCGCGGGCGCGTGGCCGAGCTGCATTCCCTGCGAGAGCAGGCGCGGCGTGGACCCAGTGACCGGGCGACCGAGGCGCAGCACGCCAAGGGCAAGCTGACCGCGCGCGAGCGCATCGCGCTGTTGCTCGACGAGGGTTCCTTCAAGGAGGTCGAGCAGCTGCGCCGCCACCGCGCGACCGGCTTCGGCCTCGAGGGCAAGAAGCCGTACACCGACGGTGTCATCACCGGCTGGGGCACGGTCGAGGGCCGCACGGTCTTCGTCTACGCGCACGATTTCCGCATCTTCGGCGGCGCGCTGGGCGAGGCCCACGCCACGAAGATCCACAAGATCATGGACATGGCCATCGCGGCCGGTGCCCCGCTGGTCTCCCTGAACGACGGCGCCGGCGCCCGTATCCAGGAGGGCGTCTCCGCCCTCGCCGGCTACGGCGGCATCTTCCAGCGCAACACCAGGGCCTCGGGCGTCATCCCGCAGATCTCGGTCATGCTGGGCCCGTGCGCCGGTGGCGCCGCGTACTCCCCGGCCCTGACGGACTTCGTCTTCATGGTCCGCGAGACCTCGCAGATGTTCATCACCGGCCCCGACGTCGTCCGCGCCGTCACCGGTGAGGAGATCTCCCAGAACGGCCTCGGCGGCGCGGACGTGCACGCCGAGACCTCCGGCGTCGCGCACTTCGCGTACGACGACGAGGAGACCTGCATCTCCGAGGTGCGCTACCTCATCTCGATGCTGCCCTCCAACAACCGGGAGAACCCGCCGGTCCACGAGACGTCCGACCCCGCCGACCGGCGTTCGGACGTCCTGCTGGACCTGGTCCCCGCGGACGGCAACCGCCCGTACGACATGCACAAGGTGATCGAGGAGCTCGTCGACGAAGGCGACTTCCTGGAGATCCACGAGCGCTGGGCCCGCAACATCATCTGCGCCCTGGCCCGCCTCGACGGACAGGTCGTCGGCATCGTCGCCAACCAGCCCGCCCACCTGGCCGGTGTTCTGGACATCGAGGCCTCCGAGAAGGCCGCGCGCTTCGTCCAGATGTGCGACGCCTTCAACATCCCGATCATCACGCTGCTGGACGTCCCCGGCTTCCTGCCGGGTGTCGACCAGGAGCACGGCGGCATCATCCGCCACGGCGCCAAGCTGCTGTACGCGTACTGCAACGCCACCGTCCCGCGGATCTCGCTGATCCTGCGCAAGGCCTACGGCGGCGCGTACATCGTCATGGACTCGCAGTCCATCGGCGCGGACATCACGTACGCCTGGCCGACGAACGAGATCGCGGTCATGGGTGCCGAGGGCGCGGCCAACGTCATCTTCCGCAAGCAGATCGCGGAGGCCGAGGACCCCGAGGCGATGCGCGCGCGCATGGTCAAGGAGTACAAGGCCGAGCTGATGCACCCGTACTACGCGGCCGAGCGCGGTCTCGTCGACGACGTCATCGACCCGGCCGAGACCCGCGAAACCCTGATCAGCTCGCTGGCGATGCTCCGCAGCAAGCACGCCGACCTGCCGTCCCGCAAGCACGGCAACCCGCCGCAGTAGAGCGAAGGAGACCTGCCACCCATGTCCAAGACCGCCGACACCCTGCTGCGCGTCGAAAAGGGCAACGCCGCCCCCGAGGAGCTGGCCGCGATCACCGCGATCCTGCTGGCCCGCGCCGCATCCGCCCCCGAGGGCCGTCCGGTGCACCGGATCGGCTCCCAGGCCCGCTGGCGGCGTCTGGAGCGCACCCCCGGCTTCCGCGCCCCGCACAGCTGGCAGGGCTAGTCCTCACCGGATCTTCCCGGAGCAGACCGAAAGGCCCCCGCACTCCTCGGAGTGCGGGGGCCTTTCGCATGCTTGCCGTGGTGCCTACCGCAGGCGGGCCATGAGGGCGTGCTCGACCAGGGTGATGAGCGCGCTCTTGGCGTCCGCCCTGTGGCGGGCGTCGGTCGTGATGATCGGGGCGTCCGGGCCGATCTGCAGGGCCTCGCGGACCTCCTCCGGCGTGTACGGCTGGTGGCCGTCGAAGCCGTTGAGGGCGATGACGAACGGCAGGCCGCTGTTCTCGAAGTAGTCCACGGCCGGGAAGCAGTCCGCCAGGCGGCGCGTGTCGACGAGGACGACGGCGCCGATGGCGCCGCGGACGAGGTCGTCCCACATGAACCAGAAGCGGTCCTGTCCGGGGGTGCCGAACAGGTACAGGATGAGGTCCTGGTCCAGGGTGATGCGGCCGAAGTCCATGGCGACCGTGGTGGTCGTCTTGTCCCCGGTGTGGGTCAGATCGTCGATGCCGGCCGACGCGGACGTCATCACGGCTTCGGTGCGCAGCGGGTTGATCTCGGAGACCGCGCCGACGAACGTGGTCTTGCCCACGCCGAAGCCGCCCGCCACCACGATCTTCGCGGAGGTGGTGGAGCGAGCCGCTCCGCCGTTAGAGCTTGCGAAGTCCACTGAGCACCCTTTCGAGCAGTGTCACATCTGGCTGGCCGCCGGCAGACTCGTCGCCGCCGGGCTGGTGAATGGCGACAAGGCCCGCCTCCGCCAGGTCGGCGACGAGGATGCGGGCGACACCAAGAGGAATGGAGAGGAGTGCCGAGATCTCCGCGACGGATTTGATCTCCTGGCACAGGCGGCAGATGCGCTGGTGCTCGGGCAACTGCCCTTGCAACCGCGCGGGATCCGCCGTGGTACTGACCAGCGCCTCGATGGCGAGCTGGTAGCGCGGCCGGGTACGGCCGCCGGTCATCGCGTACGGGCGCACCAGCGGGTTGTGCGCCTTGGGGGCCTGCTGCTGCTGACCCCGGAGGGGCTGCTGCGAGGGCCGGTGGGGCGGCTGGGCCTGCTGGGGCTGACCGTACGGCTGCTGCTGGTAGGGATTGTGCTCCGGAACCTGCCGGCTGGGAGCGGAGGGGAAGTTGAAGCGGTTCTGGTCGTGCTGCCCACCCTGCGGCTGCTGCGCGCCGCCATAAGGATGTCCTCCGGGTGTTGTCACGTTTCCTCCTCCGACTCCAAGAACGCAGTACTCCCTGTGTAACCGCGCCACCGCACCCTATGGTGCGATGACGCGAAACGCACTGCCTGTCTGCTAGTTGAGAAGACTTCCCTGCAGCTCCGAACGCAGTTCCGGGGTGAGAACACTGCCTGCTCGGTCCACGAGGAGGGCCATCTCGTAGCCCACGAGGCCGATGTCGCACTCGGGGTGCGCGAGCACCGCGAGGGACGATCCATCGGACACGGACATGAGGAAAAGGAACCCGCGGTCCATCTCCACAACGGTCTGGTTGACGGCGCCGCCCTCGAAGATGCGGGAGGCTCCAGCGGTCAGCGACGTCAGACCGGAGGCCACGGCCGCCAGCTGATCGGCGCGGTCGCGCGGGAATCCGTCGGACATCGCCAGAAGAAGGCCGTCGGCGGAGACCACCACCGTGTGGGACACCCCGGGGGTGTTGTCCACGAAGTTGGTGATCAACCAGTTCAGGTTCTGTGCCGCCTGGCTCATCGGGCTCACACTAACGCTCCTGGTCATAGCTGTTACTTGACTGCTCAGAACCCGCGCTGCGTCCCTGCTGGACACCGCGCCGCAGGTTGCTCAACCTGCCGCGGACGTCCTCCGGTGCGCGGGAGACCTGGGGGCCGCCCTGCGGGGTCGTCTCCGCCGCGCCCTCGACCAGGTTGGCCTTGGGTACGCGCCGAGGGAGACCGGACGGGGTGATCCCGCCCGCCTTCGGCTCACGGAGTTTGGAGGCCTGCTGCCAGCGCTCGTCGTTGTTCGAGCGCCAGTCGGTGCCGCCGTCAGTACCCTCCGGGGCCTGCTCCGGGGCGGCGGGCTGCTGCTGTCGCTGCGGCCGCTGCTCGAAGAGGGATCCGGTGGACTCCGCTTCCTTCTGTGCCGGCTGCCACTGCTGCTGGCTGCCGCGGCGCGGCAGGCCCGCTCCGGTCACTGCGTGGCCGGTGTCGGCAGCGGCGCCCGGACGGTCGAAGCCTACGCGGTCCGGGGCGGGTTCGGGAGCGGCCGGGGGTTCCGATTCGGTCCCGTATCCCTGCTGGTAGCCACCCGAATAGGTGTTCTGCTCGGGCCACTCCGCCTGCGGGGACTGGGATGCGTAGCCGCCGTCGTACGCCGGGGCGTCCTGCTGGCGGTCCTGGTATCCGGCTTCCGCATAACCGTAGTCCTGCTGCGGGTACGCCTCGTAGCCCTGCTGGGCCGACTGAGCCTGCCGGGAGTCGTACGAGGTGTCGTAACCCTGTTCGGGCTGCTGCTCGTAACCCTGGTACGGCTGGTACCCGTGCTCCGGCTGGGGTTCCGCATACTCCTGCTCGGCGAACTCGCCCTGCTGCTCCTGCCCGTAGCCCACCTGGGCCTCGAGCGCGGCCCGGCGCTCCTGCTGGGCCAGGGAGCGGCCGACCGGGTCCAGCCCGGTGCCGTCGCCCTGCTCCTCGGCGCCTCCGGCCTCGTAGCGGGAGTCGTCGAAGCCCAGCTCGGCGGCCGTACGCATCGGGACGGCCTGCTGCGACTGCTGCTGCGGGATCATCGACGACACCGTGAAGTCGTCGTCCGGGATCCCCTCGCCACCACCACCATGGGTGATCGCGTCCGGGAGCATGACCAGCGACGTGGTGCCGGCGGCCTCGCCCGAGGGGCGCAGCTGGACGCGGATGCTGTGGCGGTCCGCCAGCCGGCCGACCACGAACAGGCCCATGCGCTGGGAGATCGCGGCGTCCACGGTGGGCGGGTTCGCCAGCTTGTGGTTGATGTCCGCGAAGTCCTCGGCGGTGAGGCCGATGCCCTTGTCGTGGATCTCGACCATCACGCGGCCGTCGGGCAGACGCGTGGCGTTGACGCGGACCTTGGTCTGCGGGGAGGAGAACGTCGTGGCGTTCTCCAGGAGCTCGGCGAGGAGGTGCACGAGGTCGGTCACGGCCTGGCCGTGGATCTCGGCCTCGGAGACGCCCGAGAGCTCGATGCGCTCGTACTGCTCCACCTCGGAGGAGGCGGCGCGCAGGACGTCGACGAGGGGGACCGGCTGGTCCCAGCGGCGACCCGGTTCCTCACCCGCGAGGATGAGGAGGTTCTCGCCGTTGCGACGCATACGGGTGGCCAGGTGGTCCAGGCGGAAGAGGTTCTCCAGCTGGTCCGGGTCGGCCTCGTTGTTCTCCAGGTCGGTGATGAGGGTCAGCTGGCCCTCGATCAGCGACTGGTTGCGTATGGAGAGGTTCGTGAAGATCGCGTTGACGTTCCCTCGCAGGAGCGCCTGCTCGGCGGCGAGCCGGACCGCTTCCCGGTGGACCTGGTCGAAGGCGCGGGCGACCTCGCCGATCTCGTCCTGGGAGTTGATCGGGATCGGCGCGACACGGGTGTCGACCTTGCCCGGGTCGGTGCGCGAGAGCTGGTCGACGAGCATCGGCAGGCGCTGCTCGGCGACGTCGAAGGCGGCGGTGCGCAGACGGCGCATCGAGTTGCTCATCTGGCGGGCCATCATCGCGGCCAGGATGAAGGCGGCGAGCAGGGCCACGACCACGATGGCGCCGGTCCAGATGGCGTCGGTGCGGGCCTCGTCGGAGACGGCGACCGAGTCGGTCACGGCCTTGGCGAGGAGGTCCTTCTCGATCTCGGCGTAACCCTCGAACTTGGCGGTGGCGCCGGCCTGCCAGGCCTGGGGCGTGGTGCCGCCCGCGATGACCTTGTTCTTGGGCTCGCCGCTGGCGATCGCCTCGGTCATGCCGGTGAGGGCGGAGTTGTTGACGATCGGCGGCGCCTTGAAGGGGGTGCCGGCCTGCTCGGCCGCCCGCTTGGCCAGCGCGAGCTTCTCGGCGCCCTCCTGGGACTTCTTGCCCATGACGTCCTGGAGGCGCTTCACGTCCTCCTCGGTACCGGCCGCGACGTACTCGCCGATCGCGATGTCCTCGAGGTAGGCGTACGAGGAGAAGGCGACGAGCTGGGCCTTGCGGATGTCCTCGTTCTCGTTCGGGCGCACCAGCAGGTGGGTGCCGACCGAACGCTGGAGCGAGTTGGCGGCCTTGGCCAGCTCGACCGCGTAGACCATGCGTCCGTAGCTGGTGACGTTGCCGGTGCCCAGACCGAGTTCGTTGGAGAACGTCATGAGGTAGTGCTGGACCAGCACGTACCCCTCTTCGGTCGGGATCGGGCCGTTCGCGCTCGGCGGGTTCTTCTTCGCCGTCTCCTGCGCGGAGTACGCCGTCTGCCGGACGGCCGCGAGCTTGGGCTCCTCCTGGTGGAAGAGCTCCAGGCGGCGCGCCAGCCCCGAGTTCGAGGGGAGGTCCTTCGAGGCCTGGGCGAACTTCTCCTTGGCCGCGTCGGTGGCGGCGTACGCCTTCACGACGGCTTCGTTGCTCCGGTCGCCCCTGAGGAGGGGCTCGGCCGTGAGGTCGCGTTCGTTGAGGAGGGCCTGGCCGTATTCGGCCGCCGCCTGGACGATGCGGGCCGTCTTCTCGGCGTCCTTGGCCTCGTTCCAGCGGTCGACCGAGCCCTTCACCTGGAAGCCGCCCATCACCAGTCCGACGAGGACGGGGACGAGCAGGATGGCGTTCAGCTTGGTCGGCACGCGCCAGTTGCGGGGGGAGAACCTGCTGGTGCTGCCGCTCTTCGCCGGCGGGTCGACGGGTACGTCGACCGGCGACGTGCCCGCACGCTGCGGCGGGGTGAAGTTGCCGCGCGCGGGTTCATCCGCGGGGCTTGAGTTGCTTCGCCTCACTCGACCAACAACCTTCCGGCGGTGCTACTAGCTAGTTAGTTGAATTCCAGCACGGTTAACGGCCGTGTTCCAAACAGTTGGAATCAGCCATTCCAAGAGCCTTATGTCACGCATAAAACGGACATAAAGAGCGAGCTGCGGCAAAAATGGAGCCAGTTGTGAGCGCAGCGGCACCGCCCGACCGCGCCCTGTGTCCAAGTGGCGGCAATTCACTGTCGAAACGTTATGAACAGAGAAGGCGGGCCGTGTCCTATGACACAGCCCGCCCTCTCACGTTGTGAAGAACCCGTGGTACTTGAGTGGTGCCCCTTGAGCGCCGCTCCCCGAGTCGTGTTACTTGAGTCGGGCCATGAGGGCGTGCTCGACGAGTGTGATGAGCGCGCTCTTGGCGTCCGCCCTGTGGCGGGCGTCGGTGGTGATGATCGGGGCGTCCGGGCCGATCTGCAGGGCCTCGCGGACTTCTTCGGGGGTGTAGGGCTGGTGCCCCTCGAAGCCGTTGAGGGCCACGACGAACGGCAGCCCGCTGTTCTCGAAGTAGTCGACCGCGGGGAAGCAGTCGGCGAGCCGGCGGGTGTCGACCAGCACGATCGCACCGATGGCGCCGCGGACGAGGTCGTCCCACATGAACCAGAAGCGGTCCTGTCCGGGGGTGCCGAACAGGTACAGGATGAGGTCCTGGTCCAGGGTGATGCGGCCGAAGTCCATGGCGACCGTGGTGGTCGTCTTGTCCCCGGTGTGGGTCAGATCGTCGATGCCGGCGGACGCCGACGTCATGACGGCCTCGGTGCGCAGCGGATTGATCTCCGAGACGGCCCCGACGAACGTGGTCTTGCCCACGCCGAACCCGCCCGCCACCACGATCTTCGCGGAGGTGGTGGAGCGGGCGGTTCCGCCATTAGAGCTTGCGAAGTCCACTGAGCACCCTTTCGAGCAGCGTTACATCCGGCGTGCCGCCGGCCTCTCCATTGCCCGGCTGGTGGATGGCCACCATTCCGGCCTCCGCCAGGTCGGCGACGAGGATCCGGGCGACACCGAGCGGCATCGACAGCAGTGCGGAGACCTCCGCGACCGACTTGACCTCACGGCACAGCGTGCATATGCGCTGGTGCTCGGGAAGCAGGCCGGACAGGTGCATCGGATCGGCCGTGGTGCTGACCAGCGCCTCGATGGCGAGCTGGTAGCGGGGCCGGGTCCGGCCGCCGGTCATCGCGTACGGGCGAACGAGCGGCTGGTCGCCTTCCGAGTACGAATCACCGTACGAATCGGAGTAGGCGGGGGGCGGGGTCATTGATCCTCCGGGCTGGACAGCAGTGGTCAGCGTGCCGTCTGACGGGGCGGCCGGTGGGGGGACGGTATGACGGCCTGACGGTGGTACTGGGTTCCGGGGCTGGCCCCCGGTCCCCCGGCCGGAAGTACCGTCCGGCCGGGAGATGTGGCGTCAGATGAGCAGGCTTCCCTGCAGCTCCGCGCGCAGGTCCGGGGTGAGGACGCTGCCGGCGCGGTCCACGAGGAGGGCCATCTCATAGCCGACAAGGCCGATGTCGCACTCGGGGTGCGCGAGCACGGCCAGGGAGGAACCGTCCGAGACGGACATGAGGAAGAGGAATCCCCGGTCCATCTCGACCACGGTCTGGTTGACGGCGCCGCCCTCGAAGATGCGGGAGGCTCCTGCGGTCAGCGACGTCAGACCGGAGGCCACGGCCGCCAGCTGATCGGCGCGGTCCCGGGGAAAGCCTTCGGACATCGCCAGAAGGAGGCCGTCGGCGGAGACCACCACCGTGTGGGACACCCCGGGGGTGTTGTCCACGAAGTTGGTGATCAACCAGTTCAGATTCTGTGCCGCCTGGCTCATCGAACTCAACTAACGCTCCTGCTGGTAAGTGGGGTCGATGTGGTAACTGCCGGTCGCCGGGCCGTTGTTGCCGGCCTGACGGCCCTGCTGGATACCCCGTCGGAGGTTGGTCAGACGGCCACGGACGTCGTCCGGCGCTCGCGAGACCTGCGGGCCCGACTGTGCGTCGGACTGCTGCTGCGCGGTGCCGGCCACGAGGTTCGCCCGCGGTACTCGGCGGGGCAGCCCCGAGGTGGTGATGCCGCCGGCGGCGGGCTGGCGCACGCGTTCGGCCTGCCGCATCAGCTCGTCGTTGGGCGAGGACCGCCAGCTGACGGTCGGCGAGCTGCCGGCCGCCGTCGGGGCGGGCTCGGCCGCGGGCTCCTGGCCGCGCTGCGGCAGCGGCTGCTGCAGGCGCTGCTGGGGAGCCGGAGCCGGGGCGGACTGCTGCGGCTGCTGGGGAACCGGTGCCTGACCGGGGGCCTGCGGGCCCTCCTGGTGGAACCAGTTCGACTCCAGCGTGTCGAAGATCGGGCTGCGCTCGTTGCCGTTGCCCGGGGCCGGCGGCAGCGCCTCCGGCTGGTGAGCCTGCGGCAGCTGCGGAGCCTGCGGCTGCTGGGGGGCGAATCCGCCGACACCGGGACCGCCGGGCCGCGGGGCCTGGAAGTCCGGGCGGGCGAACTGGCCCGTGGTGGACGGGTCCGCCGCACCGCGCGGCTCCGGGCGCTCGAACTGCCCGGTGGTGCTGTTGCCGGCCGGCGGGCGCGGGGCGTTGAAGTCCGGACGGGGGAACTCCGCCGTCGAACCCGGGCCCGAGAGCTCGTCGTGGCCGCGCGGGACCTCGTGGCCGGCGTGGCGCGCCTGGTCGGCGCCCCAGCTGGTGGTCTGCGGGATCCCGGCGGGACCGCCGCCCGCACCCGGAAGCTCCGGACGCGAGGCGCCACCGCGCGGCGGCAGCTGCGGCCGCGAGCCGCGCGGAGCCGGGGCGGCGGGTGCCGGGCCCCGCCCCCGCACCCCGCGCCGCCGCCGGAGTGCGCGGGCCGGGCCCGCCCGCCGCGCAGGACGGGCCCGGCCCCGATCCGGCGGACACCCCGGGGGGAACCCCCTGCTCCGCAGGGGTGCTTCCCGAGCCGTCCCCGGCGGCGGGAGCCGCGGCCGCGACCCGGTACCGATCGTTCCGCGGTGCGGTCTGTGGTGCTCCTCAAGCGGACTTCGAGGATTCCTCGACCCGCGGCGCCGAGCGTGACAGCGCCACGTCACCGCCGCCGCCAGCGGAAACACCTGCCACGAGAGGGCGATGCCGATGCCGATGGAAGAACCCCGGTGCGACGCCGCGCAGCGCGACCGCATCACGGCGCCCGTCCACGTGACCGGCCCCGCCGGACCCTGGGACGCGGTACGGGAGGGCATGGCCCGGCGCGGCAACGCCTCCGTCCACACCACCTGGGGCGAATGGCTCACCGCCGCCCTCGCGGAGCCGGCCCTGCGACCCCTCCTCGGCCGGGACTGGCAGCGCTACCGCCGCACCACCGACCCGACCATCCGGTTCCGCTTCGTCGCCTCCCGGCTCGCGGTCCGGTACACGGCCGCCGCCGCCCTCGGGACCGACCCCGCCAAGCTGGACCTCTCGTACAAGCCCGGCGGGCGCCCGTACCTGCGCGGCCTGGACCAGATCGACCTGAGCCTGACCCACACCGACGACCTGATCGCGGTCGGCATCAGCCGCAACGGCCGCATCGGCATCGACACCGAACCCGCCGACCGCAGGCTGGCGTTCTCCCTGCTCCACAACCAGGTGTGCACCGAGGCCGAGCGTGCCGAGCTCGCCGCCCTCCCCGAGGCGGAGCAGAGCGCGGGCATGCTGCGCCTGTGGACGTTGAAGGAGGCGTACACGAAGGCCCTCGGCCAGGGCCTGCGGATGGGTTTCTCCGAGTTCGGATTCGCCGCGGGGGGGTCGGACGGCACCGGTCTGCTCGCCCCCGACGGCACGCCCGCCGCCCACGGCGAGTGGGCCTTCGGCACCTACCCCGTCCTCGGCCGGTACCTCGTCAGCGTCGCCTGCCACGACGCGGGACTCGACCCGTCCCGGGACACCTCCGTGTCGACCATGCTCGACGAGGGATTCGTCGCGATGGTGTCGGGGCTGCTGGACCCCGTCTGACCCCAGCAGGACCTCGTCCGACACCCCCCGGCCGGGAGCTCGACCCGCTCCCGGGCCGGAATCAAGCCAAGCTGTAGCGCCCACGGTGAAGCTGGGCGACGCGACACCGGCCGGACCCGGTGCCTCTGTGTCGAAAGGGCCCGTATGAGCATCGTCGAGGAAAGACCACTGGAGACCGTACTCGCGCCGGACTCCCGACCCGCTGCGGACTCCCGACCCGCGGCTGCGATCTCCCCGCACCGGGAGGAGACCCGCTTCGCCTCCCTGCGCGAGCGCACCGCGGAACTGCACGCCGTACGGGCGCTGGCGGAGGCCGGCCCGAGCGAACGCGCCACCGCGGCCCAGCACTCGAAGGGCAAGCTGACCGCCCGCGAGCGGATCGAGCTGCTCTTCGACGAGGGTACGTTCAACGAAGTCGAGCAGCTCCGCAAGCACCGCGCCTCCGGCTTCGGCCTGGAGGACAAGAAGCCGCACACGGACGGGGTCGTCACCGGCTGGGGCAAGGTCCACGGCCGCACCGTCTTCGCGTACGCCCACGACTTCCGCATCTTCGGCGGCGCGCTGGGCGAGGCGCACGCCGAGAAGATCCACAAGCTGATGGACCTGGCCGAGGCGGCCGGCGCCCCGATCGTGGGTCTGTGCGACGGCGCGGGCGCCCGCATCCAGGAGGGCGTCACCGCGCTCGCCGGCTACGGCGGCATCTTCCAGCGCAACGTCCGCAACTCGGGCGTCATCCCGCAGATCTCCGTGATCCTGGGCCCGTGCGCCGGCGGCGCCGCGTACTCGCCCGCCCTCACGGACTTCGTCTTCATGGTGCGCGGCACCTCGCAGATGTTCATCACCGGCCCGGACGTGGTCCAGGCGGTGACCGGCGAGGCCGTCACGATGGAGCACCTCGGCGGGGCCGACAGCCACGCCGGCGCCTCGGGCGTGGCGGCGTTCGCGTACGACGACGAGCAGAGCTGTCTGGAGGACGTACGCCACCTCCTCTCCCTGCTGCCCTCCAACAACCGCGAGCTCGCCCCCGCCGGCGACCTCGAGGACCCGGTGGACCGGCGCTGCGAGAGCCTGCTGGACCTGGTCCCGGCCAAGCCCACACAGGGCTACGACATCCGCGACCTCATCGAGGAGGTCGCGGACGACGGGGACTACTTCGAGGTCCACGCCCAGTGGGCCCAGAACGTCGTCTGCGCGCTGACCCGCCTCGGCGGCCACGTCGTCGGCGTCGTCGCCAACCAGCCGGCCCACCTCGCGGGCGTCCTGGACATCCAGGCCTCCGAGAAGGCGGCCCGCTTCGTCCAGTTCTGCGACTCGTTCAGCATCCCGCTGGTCACGCTGATCGACGTACCCGGCTTCCTGCCGGGTGTAGACCAGGAGCACAACGGCATCATCCGGCACGGTGCGAAGCTGCTGTACGCGTACTGCAACGCCACCGTCCCGCGGATCTCGCTGATCCTGCGCAAGGCCTACGGCGGCGCCTACATCGTCATGGACTCGCGGTCCATCGGCGCGGACGTGGCGCTGGCCTGGCCGTCGAACGAGATCGCGGTGATGGGGGCGGAGGGCGCGGCGAACGTCATCTTCCGGCGCGAGATCAACGCCTCGGACGATCCCGACGCCACGCGGGCGCAGAAGATCAAGGAGTACCAGACCGAGCTGATGCACCCGTACTACGCGGCCGAACGCGGCCTCGTCGACGACGTCATCGACCCGGCCGAGACACGTGCGCGGCTCATCTCCACGCTCGACATGCTGCGGACGAAGCACACGCAGCAGCCGAGCCGCAAGCACGGGAACGTCCCCCTGTGACCGCCCCCGCGCCGGCTCCGGGCCCCACCCCGGACGCCGCCGGCGACACCCTGGCCCTCGCCCTCGCGGCCTCCATCCGCATCACCAGGGGCAATCCGACGGCGGAGGAGGTCGCGGCCCTGGCCGTGCTCCTCACCGCCCGGATCCGGCTCCGGAACGAGGCGCAGGCCTCCCAGACGGAGGCGCAGGTGCACAAGCTGCCCCTGCGCTCCCGACCGTCCTTCATCGCGCCGGGCGCCTGGGCCTCGTAGGCCCTCACCCACCGCCCGCCCCCCACCCGAAGGACGATCCCGCACGCCGCCCGGCCACCCCCCCCAGGCCGGGCGGTCGGCGGCATGCCCGGGGCACCCCCTCCCGACCCGGGCATGCCGCACACCCCCGGGCATTCCGCACCCCCGGTCAGCCCCGCTCGACCAGCACGGCGACGCCGTCCAGGATCCGCTCCAGCCCGAAGTCGAGCGGATCGCCCGGGCGGGGGGCGAAGGCACCGCCCGCGATGGCCGCGGTCAGCGCGGGGAACCGGTCGCCGTGCCGCGCCCACACGTCCGCCGTGAGCCGGTCCCATTCCTCGCGGCCCTCCGCGTCGTCGTCGGCGAGCTGCTGCGCCAGGCCGCGTACGTGCCCGACGAGCAGCAGGAAGGCCGCGTGCTGCTGCGCGTACGGGAGCCCCGTCTCCGACAGCGCGGCCAAGGCCGAGTCGATCCAGGCCAGTTGGCGGGGCCCCATGAGCTGACGGCGCATCCCGGTGGCCGCCACCATCCACGGCCGGCGCCGGTACTCCTGCCAGCACGCCCGTGCCCACACCTCCAGCCGCGGCCGCCAGCCCCCCGCCACGGAGGTGACGTCCGGCGCCGGCCCGAAGGCGGCGTCGACCATCAGGTCGAGCAGCTCGGCCTTGCCGGGGACGTAGCGGTACAGCGCCATGGTGGTCACGCCCAGGCGCGCGGCGACGCTCTGCATCGACAGTGCGTCCAACCCCTCCTCGTCGGCGATGGCGAGCGCGCTGTCCACGATGCGCTCGACGCTCAACGAGGGCTTCGGCCCGCGCTTGGGCTGCCCCTGCTCGCCCCACAGGAGGGCCAGGCTGGCCGCCGGATCACGCTTCTCGTCCCTGCTCCTGGCCATGGGGCCCCGTTCCTCGGATCGCCGTGCGCGCCGGACCTGTTGACGGTGCGCCAAGGAACTGTATATTACATAAACGTAATCGCTTATTGCGTACACAGTTCTCGTCGTCCGAGGAGTCCCGATGCTCGCCGAAGCCGCCGCCACCGTCCCCGTACTCCTCGCCGCGCCGGTCGCCGGGCTGCTCGGCCACCGCGCCGTGCGCCGCGCCCGGGGCGCCCGGCTCCTGCGCATCGACACCCCGAACGGCATCGACGAGCAGGGATTCGTCCGGATCGGCGGCATCGAGCAGTGGATCTCGATCCGCGGCGAGGACACGTCCAACCCGGTACTGGTCGAGATCCACGGCGGCCCCGGCGCCTCCCACTCGATCTTCGGCACGCGCACCCGCTCCTGGGAGAAGCACTTCACGGTCGTGCGCTGGGACATGCGCGGCGCGGGCAAGACCTTCGGCCGCTCCGGCCCGCGGGGGCAGGGCGAGATGAGCTTCGCCCGGCTGTACGAGGACGCCCTCGACGTCACCCGGTACGCCCGCCGCCGGCTCGCCGCCGACCGGGTCGTCCTCGTCGCGAGCTCGCTCGGCAGCGTCTTCGGCCTGCGCCTGGCCCGCAGCCACCCCGAGCTGTACTCCGCGTACGTCGGCACCGACCAGAACATCCTGGACGCCGGCCGCGACACCTCCGTCCACGAGGCGCTCCTGGCCCGCCTGCACGCGGCCGGCCGGCACAAGGACGCGGCCGCGGCGCGGGAGATGGGCTGCGCCCCGCACCGGATGACCGCCGATCAGCGGGCTTCGTACGACAAGCTGACCGTGGCCTCCGACCCCCTGACGCTCGACACCCTCAAGCGGGTGGTGCTGGGCTCGCTCTGGTTCTCCCCGCTGCACTCGCTGCGCGAGATCGGCCGGTACTTCGCGGGCATGAAGTTCTCCGCGCGGCTGACCCCCGACCTCGCGGCCTTCGACGACCGCGCCGACGGCACGCGCTTCGAGGTGCCGTTCTTCGTCTTCCAGGGCGACCGGGACGTCATCACCCCGCCCGGGCGCGCCCGGTCCTTCTTCGACGAGGTGCAGGCCCCGGTCAAGGAGTTCGCCCTGATCGAGGACGCGAGCCACTTCGCGTCCTTCCGCCACCCGGACCGGTTCCTGGACCTCATGCTGACCCGCGTCCGACCGCTGGTGGCCCACCGCGCGGCCGCGTGAGAGGCGTCTGCCGGGCCCTCGCCGCCCTGTGGGAACCTCGCCCGCCCGCCGGGCCCTCGCCGCCCTCCCCGCCCGAAACCTCAGTCGAGGACCGCGGTGGCCTCGATCTCGACCAGGTGCTCCGGCACGTCGAGGGCCGCGACGCCCAGCAGGCTGGCCGGGGGGACGGGGGTGACGCCCAGCTTCGCGGCCGCCCGCGCGACCCCCTCCAGCAGCAGCGGCATCTTGTCCGGAGTCCAGTCGACGACGTACACGGTCAGCTTCGCCACGTCCGCGAACGAGCCGCCGGCCCCGGCCAGGGCGGTGGCGACGTTGAGGTAGCACCGCTCGACCTGGGCGGCGAGGTCGCCTTCGCCGACGGTGACCCCGTCGGCGTCCCAGGCCACCTGCCCGGCGACGAAGACCAGCTTCGAACCGGCAGCGACCGACACCTGCCGGTAGACGGGGACCTCGGGCAGTCCGGTCGGGTTCACCAGGGTCACGGCCATGATGCGGAGCCTCCTCGTTCACGCTCTCTTGTGGTTACTCAGGAACCGTAGGAGAGTGGCCGGTGACATGGAAGAACGCACTTTTCGGTGACTGGGGAACCTGATGGTGACCAAGCAGCTCAGCGGCGTACCGCGCGATGAAGCGGACGTGCGGCGCGCCGACTCCCTGGGGCGGGAGATCTTCTCCGGCGTCGCCAACAAATGGGCGCTCCTGATCATCGAAGCCCTCGGGGACGACACCCTGCGCTTCGGTGAGCTGCGGGGCGAAGTCGAGGGCATCAGCCACAAGATGCTCACCCAGAACCTGCGCATGCTGGAGCGGTACGGGCTGCTGCGGCGCACCGTGTACCCCACCGTGCCGCCGCGGGTCGAATACGCCCTCACCGAGCCGGGCACGGCCCTGCGCGAGACGATCGACGGCCTGTGCACCTGGACCCACCGGTACGTCGGCGAGATCGAGGCCGCGTGCCGCCGCTTCGACGCCGGGAAGTAGCGCGTCAGGGGTTGTCAGGGGCGTCTGGGATGCCAGGGATGTCAGGGACGGTGAGGGCGGCCGTGGTGGTCGGCGATGGCCTCGGCCGACGCCCGGTGCGCGACCGCGGCCAGGACCGGGTTGGTCACGCGGTAGTAGTGCTCCGCCGTGAGCCCGAAGCGCAGGGCCCAGCCGCGGCCGCGGGCCCAGGTCGCGTCGTCCACGCCCGCCGCCTCGCGGAACACCTCGCGGGTGTCGGCGGACAACAGGGTCCAGGCCGCCATCACGTCGCACGCGGGATCGCCCACGCCCACGCAGCCGAAGTCGATGACCGCGGTGAGCCGGCCCTCGTGGCCGAGGAGGTTCCCCGGCAGCAGATCGCCGTGCAGCCAGACGGGCGCGCCCTCCCACTGCGGTACGCGAACGGCCGCCTCCCACGCGGCGGTCGCGGCCTCCGCGTCCAGCGTGCCGTCGGCGCCCAGGTCCCGGATCGCCGCGCGGACCTCGTCGTCGGCCGTACCCACCGGCCCGCCCCGGAACGACCGCGGTGCGCCGGACGTGCCGATGCGCCGCAGCGCCGCGACGAAGTTCCCCAACTCGGCAGCGGCTGAGTGCAGTTCGGCGAGGGGCTCGTCGAAGAGGTTCGCCCCGTCGAGCCAGCGGTACACCGACCAGGCGAACGGGAACCCCTCGCCCGGAACCCCCTGCCCCAGCGGCACGGGCACCTGCAGCGGCAGGTGCGGGGCGAGGTGCGGCAGCCACCGCTGTTCCTTGCCGACCTGGCCTTCGGCATCGGCGATGCGGGGCAGCCGTACGGTCTTGTCCGCGCCGAGCCGGTACATGGCGTTGTCGGTGCCGGCCGAGCGCACCTTCCGTATGGGCAGCTGCGCCCACTGCGGGAACTGCGCCGCGATCAGCCGCTCGACGAGAGCCTCGTCGATGTCCACCTCGTGGGCATGCATCTTCGTGTTCGTACCGGACATGGGGCGGAACGTACCCGCCGGACAGGTGGCCCCGCCAAGGGTTTTCCCGCGGCGGGGCGAGGGGTCCTGCTGGGCCGGACGCTGATGAAGATCGACGAAGAGGCCATCCCGACCGGCGGAGTCGGCAAGCGCACGACCGGCACGCGATCGGTCCTGATCGTGATGCTCGACGTCTACGCCCACCGAACCCGCTGACCGGCGCCGCGCCCTCGTGCGGGCAGCCCCGGGATGTCCGACCGGCGGGCGGAGGTCGCCTCCGCCTCCGTCGACGGCGCCCCGTCCACCGCGCTCGGAACGAGCGACCCCGCCGAACACGCCCAGGCCGTCGCCTTGTTGGAGGCCCTCGCGGAGCGCCTCGCGCCCGAGATGCTGGCCCGCCCGACGCCCGACGCCCGACGCCCGACGCCCGACGCCCGACGCCCGACGCCCGACGCCCGACGCCCGACGCCTGACGCCGGCCGTCCGGCTTCGTCGGCGCGTGCCGGTGCCCGGGCCTACGGGTCCCGGGCGACGGTTGCGGCGGAGGCTACCAGCGGTACGAGGAGACGTAGCCCGGGCCCGGTGACCCGACGCCCGTCACCACGTCGTAGCCGCGGACGGCGGCCAGCGAGCTGTCCTTGCCGAGGCTGCGGACCGAGGTCAGCAGCCCGTCCGCGGCGTCGACGGTGTTCGCGAAGTCGACGCGGGCGACGGCGAGGTCACGGTCCTTGCCCAGCGGGTGGTCCGTGACGTCGTGGTACAGCGGGGTCCCGGACCGGGCGTAGATCGCGGGGTTCGCGAAGCCGATCGGCAGGTGGCGGGCCTGCTGCGCCAGCGCCTGCACCGCGGCGATCACCGGGGCGGCCAGCGAGGTGCCGCCGATGCGGTACTCGTCGTACGAGACCGAGCCGTCGGGCCAGGTCTGCGTCTGCCCCACGAGGAATCCGGTGTTGGGGTCCGCGATGGCCGCGATGTCCGGAACGGTGCGCATCCGCGCGGCGCCGTTCGCCTTGGCGAGGGAGTCGGGTACGACGCCCCGCTGGTAGGCGGGCTGGGCGACCGTCGAACTCGTGCCGCCGCCCGCGCCGCTCGTGTAGACGCCCGGGAAGCCCGTCCAGCTGGTGCCGTCGGCGCTCAGCGGGGCCTTGAGCGTGCCCCAGCCCGTCTCGAACTGGTAGGTGTCGCCCTTGCCCACGGCCAGTGAGGTGCCGCCCACCGCCGTCACCCATGCCGAGTTGGCCGGGGTGTCGACCTGCTTCTTCCCCGTGTTGGCGACCTCGTCCCCGTCGTCGCCCGAGGAGAAGTAGAAGCCGATGCCCTCGACGGCACCCAGCTTGAACGTCTGGTCGTAGGCCGCCGCGACGTCCGGGGTCTCGTTGGCCTCGATGTCGCCCCACGAGTTGGAGACGATGTCGGCCAGCCGGCTGTCGACGACCTTGTTCAGGGCGTCGAGGAGGTCCGGGTCGTTGCACGAGGCGCCCGCGACGTACACGATGCCCGCGTCCGGTGCGACGGCGTGCACGGCCTCGACGTCGAGGGTCTCCTCCCCGTACCAGCCGGACGCGTCGCACTCCTCGGTCGCCGTGTAGTCGGCGGGCACGACCTGGCGGAGCTGGTTGGGCCTGTAGGCCTTGTCGCCGTTGCGCTGGGCGTACTGCCGCGCGTCCTGGGCGATGGTCGGCGAGGCGTACGCGTCGGTGATGGCGACGGTCACGCCCTGACCGGTGTACCCGTTCGCGCCGTAGGCCGCGCGCAGCTGCCGCCCCGTGTATCCCTTGACCGCGTAGGGGATCTTCGTGCCGTTGGCGTCGGGAAGGGTCTTCGCCACGTTCGACCCGAAGTAGGTGGAGAAGGGGCCGGCGTTGCGGAACCCGGCGCCCGGGCCCGGCAGGGCGTCCTGGTGCGCGGACCGGTGCGGCGCGTCGTCCAGACCGGTCACGGTGAGCACGGCGCCGGCCAGGTCCGCGGGGGCGGACGCCGTCCTCGCGGGGGCCCGGTAGACCTTGTCGCCCTTGCGGTAGTCGCGCAGCTGGGTGGCGAACGCCCTCTCCGCCGCCGCCACGTCCCCGGAGACGGATATGTAGTGCTGGTCGGAACCGGTGACGGTGAGACCCGCCTGCCGGAGCCACTGGGTGACGGCCCCGATCTGGTCGGCGGTCGGCCCGAACCGCGTCCGCGCCTCGGCGGGGCTCAGGTACTTCCCGTAAGCGGAGGACCGCGGGTCCGAGACGGCCTCGGCGTAGGCGCCGAGGCCCTTCGCGTCCCGCCCGGCCAGGTACACCCGGGCGTTCACCTTCGCGGACGGGGCGACCGCGCCCTGGTCGGCGGATGCGGTGGCCCAGGAGGGCTGGGTGCCCTCCAGGGCGGACCGCCCTCCGGGGACCGGCCCGGCCGCCTGCGCGGGCGGTATCGCGAGGGCGAACGCGCCGGTGAGCAACGGGAGTGTCGCTGCCATGACACCTAGGGTGCGGCGCCCTGTGCGGGTGCTTCTCATGTCATCCCCTGCAGTGAAGTGGAGTCTGTCGCGAGCTGGGTACGCGGACCGGCACGATGTGCGCGGCGCACGGCCGCAACTCTTGTCAGGAACCCTTCACGTCAGGGGCACGGGGTGATCAAGAAACCCCAAAGACCTGTCCAGGAAACAGAATTGACGCACCGGCAGGCGCGGCCACCCGCCCATCGGCGTGGCGGCACCGGACACCCTCTAGGAGGCTGCCGCTTCGGCGGTCGCGCGTACGGGCTGCGGCTGCGGCTCCGGCTGCTTCGTCTGGTTGCGTGCCAGGAGGCACAGCAGTAGCGCCGTCCCCAGGGCTGCGATCGGCAGCGCCGCCGTCACGTGCAGGGTCGCCACGAAGGCGTCCGCGTACGCCGTGCCCGCGGCGAGCTCCACGGCCGGCCGCCCCCGCAGCGGCGCCCCGACCGAGGCCGCCCCGATGACCGAGCCGATCTGGCGGATCGTGTTGTTCACCGCCGACGCCGCACCGGCCGGCCGCGGCTCCACCTTCCGCATCGCCTGCGTCGACATCGGCGCCACCACGCACCCGACGCCCAGGCCCGTCACCGCCGGCGCCGGCGCGAACAGGTACCAGGGCGTCGCCGCTCCGGCGACCAGAACGATCGCAGCCATCCCCGCCGCGTCCAGCGAAAGCCCCGCCATCAGCGGGTAGTTGCCGCCGATCCGGTCCGAAAGCCGCCCCGCGAAGGGGCCCACGGCCATCGACACGAGTGAGGACGGCGCGAGCGCCAGACCGGCTTCGAGCGCGCTCATGTGCAGACGAGGACGCCGCCCGGCGTGGGCCACGACACGGAGGTTATCCATTTTTTCTGATGCATCGATGTTGATGCAGTGGGGGAGGTGGCAGGCCAACACCCGGGGATTGGCCTGGGACCCGCCGGCCGCGCACCTGAGAGGCTGGCCCCCCGAACGCCGTGCTCAGGAGGTCGTCATGCAGGTTGCGGTGGTCACGTTCGACGGGTTCAACGAACTCGACAGCTTCATCGCGTCGGCCCTGGTCAACCGGTGCCGCAGGGACGGCCTGGAAGCCTTCATCACCACACCGACGCCCGTGGTGACCTCGATGAACGGCGTCGAGGTCAGCGGCCAGCGCCCCATGGAGTTCATCCCGGAGGCCGACGTCGTACTGATCGGCAGCGGGGTGAGGACGCGCGACGTGGTCGCCGACGACCGGCTGCTCGCCCGGCTGCCCCTGGACCCCGCACGGCAGCTGATTGGCTCGCAGTGCTCCGGCGCGCTGGTCCTCGCCCGGCTCGGGCTGCTGGGCGGGATGCCGGCCTGCGCGGACCTGACGAGCCGGCCGTACGTCGAGGCCTGCGGGGTCACCGTCCTGGACGCGCCCTTCCACTCCGAGGGCAACATCGCCACGGCGGGCGGCTGCCTGGCCTCGCAGTACCTCGCCGCGTGGGTGATCACCCGTACGCTCGGCGAGGAGGCCGCGCGCGGCGCCATCGGCTACGCGGCCCCCGTGGGCGAGCAGCGGGAGACGGTGGAGCGCGTACTGCGCGCCATCCGCGCTCCGGAGTCGGCCTCCGTACCGCGCTGACCCCTCAGGAGCGGTTCGCGGAGGCACCGAGCCGGAACCAGACCCACTTGCCGGCCCCGTCCGTGGCCACGCCCCAGGACTGGCTGAGGGCGGCGATCAGACCGAGCCCCCGCCCGGACTCGCGCTCCGCGCAGCCCGCGGGGGTCCGGTCCGCGGGGCCGAGGTGGGGGGCTTCGTCGCGCAGGGCGCACAGCAGCCGGCCGGTGCCCGCTTCGACGTCCACCACCATGCGGATGTGGGTGCTCACCGTGTGGCGGACCGCGTTGGTGACGGCTTCGGTCACGAGCAGGCGGGCGTCGTCCGCGACCGCGCCGCCGATGGCGGCCGCGGACAGGGCCCGCCGGGCCGAACGGGCGGCCTCGGGCGTGGCAGGGAGCACGATGTCGACGCGGTGAGCAGGCACGAGTGCCTCCGATCCCAGCAGGTCCCCCCTGCGGTTGCGGTCCTTCCACGCTAGGTTCGCCGGCCTCATGGTCACACCGCCCGGACGGCCGATCCCGGCCCCCCGCGACTCGTCCCTTCGGCCGCCCGCCGCACGGACCTACCCGGTGCCCGGAAGCCGGACCGTGACGAGGAGACCCCCGTCGGGGCGGGGGAGCAGGCCGAGGGTGCCGTCGTGGGCGCGGACGATGCTGCGCACGATGGCCAGGCCGAGGCCGACACCGGCGTGATCGTCGCAGGTGCGCACGCGTTCCGCCCCGCGACGGAAGGGCTCGGTGAGGGTCGCCGCCAGCTCCGGCGCGAGCCGGGGACCCGTGTTCTCGACCCGCAGCACGCTCGTGTCGCCGTACGCCTCGGTGTGGACCGTCACGGTACCCCCGGAGGGGAGGTTGTGGACGACGGCGTTCTGGACGAGGTTCGTCACCACCCGCAGCAGGAGCTCCGCGGAGCCGCCGGCCGGGGCCGCCCCGCCGGTGACGTCGAGCGTGATCCCGCGCCGCTCGGCGAGCGGGAGCAGTGTTTCGGCGGCTTCCTCGGCGAGGAGGGAGAGGTCGACGCCCTCGCGGACGAAGGTCGCGCTGTCGCCGCGGCCGAGCAGCAGGAGGGCCTCGGTGAGGTCGATCGCCCGCGTGTTGACCGCGTACAGCCGCTCGATGAGCTCGCCCCGGTCCCGCGCGGGGTCCTTGCGGGCGACGTCGAGGAGCGTCCGCGAGATCGCCAGCGGGGTGCGCAGTTCGTGGGAGGCGTTCGCGGCGAACCGCCGCTGCTCGGCGACGTGGGACTCGAGCTGCCCGAGCATCGAGTCGAACGCGTCGGAGAGCTCACGGAATTCGTCCTGGCGGCCCGGCAGGTGGATCCGGTGGGACAGCGACCCGTTCCCCGCCCTACGCGCCGCGTCCCCGATCCGCGTCAGCGGTGCGAGCATCCGGCCGGCGAGGACCCATCCCCCGACGAGGCCGAACACGAGCAGGAAGGCCATGGTGACGGCCGCCGCGGGGGCGAAGGTGTGCACGAGGAGGTAGCGGTTGGGCGAGATCCCCAGCAGGCCCCTGGAGTTGTCGGGTACGTGGCGCAGCAGGAACCCCCACACCACGGCCAGCAGGAGGGCGCCGGCGACGGCGAGGAAGCCCGCGTAGCTGAGGGCGAGTTTCAGCCGGGCGCTGAGCCCGGGACGCCTATCCACGCGGCGTACGGCCGGGGTCGGTGGTGTCCGTACCGGCGTCGATCCGGTAGCCGACGCCGGGCACCGTGGCGATCACCCACGGTTCGCCGAGCCGCTTGCGCAGTGCGCAGACGGTGATGCGCACGGCGTTGGTGAGGGGGTCGGCGTTCTCGTCCCAGGCCCGTTCCAGCAGCTCTTCGGCACTGACGACCCCGCCCTCGGCGGCGGCGAGGACTTCCAGCACCGCGAACTGCTTGCGGGTGAGCGCGACGTGGCGTCCGTCGCGGAAGACCTCCCGGCGGAACGGGTCGAGCCGCAGGCCCGCGAGTTCGCGGACCGGGGGCCGGGCGTGCGCGCGCCTGCGGTCGAGGGCCCTCAGCCGCAGGACGAGTTCCCGCAGGTCGAACGGCTTGGTGAGGTAGTCGTCGGCGCCGAGCCCGAACCCGGAGGCCTTGTCGTCGATCCGGTCGGCGGCGGTGAGCATGAGGATCGGGATGCCGCTGCCGGAGGCGACGATGCGCCGGGCGACCTCGTCGCCGGAGGGGCCGGGGATGTCGCGGTCGAGGACCGCGAGGTCGTAGGAGTGGACGCCGAGCAGTTCCAGGGCCGAGTCGCCGTCGCCGGCGATGTCGGCGGCGATCGCCTCCAGCCGCAGGCCGTCACGGACGGCCTCGGCCAGGTAGGGCTCGTCCTCCACGATCAGTACGCGCATGTCGGAAGCCTAGGGGTGTCTTGTCGGTCGGGCCGACCCCGCGAGCCCGGCCCGATCGGCGGGACACCCCCCAAGGGCTGTCCCGTGATCCCCGGCGGGCGCGCGGCGCCGGCTACGGCACCTCGCCGCGCTGTCGGGATCGCCCGCATACGCCCGGGGCCCGGTATGAGGACGACCCTTCGCCTTGCGATGCACCCCATCTGACGCCGCGCGCTGACCCACCGCGGATCGCGGGACAGCCCTTAGGCGGCGGGACACGTCGCCGGCGTGTGCGCGGACCCGCGCGAGGGCGCGCGCCACCAGCGGCGCGACGCCAGCCCGGCCAGTACGGCGCCGGCGGCGTTGACCAGTACGTCGTCGACGGAGGACACCCGGTCCAGCCGCAGGACGTACTGCGCGGTCTCGACCAGGGCCGAGCAGCCCGCCCCGAGCGCCAGGATCCGCGGCAGGGACGCCACGGCGGCGAACCGCATCGGGGCGAAGGCCCCGAGCGCCGCGAAGACCAGCAGGTTGCCGACGATCCCGAGCGGCCCCATCGTGACCAGGTCCCGCAGCGGCACCAGGCTCACCCGGGCGGGGGCGGTACCGGGCGCGGCGCCCGGCATCATGGTCAGCCAGAGGAACGGAACGGTCCCGTGCACCATGCCCACGTCGGCCAGGGAGATCCGCCGTGCCGTGGCGGCGCCGACGGCGTCCCGCCGGCGCCGGGCCAGGGCCCACGCCACCAGTACGGCCGGCGGCAGCGTGACCAGCGTCATGAGCACGACCCCGTTGAACGTGTCGTAGCAGCCGTGCCACCGCCCGGCCAGGCACCGCGGAGCGGACATCATGAGCGGCCGGCGCAGGACGAACAGGGCGCCCGCCAGGCCGAGTGCCGCGAGGCCGAGGAGCACGCCGCCGCGCGCACGGCGGGCCGGAGCCGACAGGGATGCGTCGTGGTTCATGCCCCCATGGGAGACGGAGGGCTGTTGCGGCGCCGTATGCGCTTTTCGATACGCCCGCGATATGCCCGCGACAAGCCCGCGATACGGGCAGGCGGCTCGCCCCGGTTCGAGTGGCCCGTCGGACACCCGGCCTAGGAGAACGGCCCCCCGGTCATGAAACGGTGCAGGTCGTGGGCGAAGCGTTCGGCCTCGCCCGGGGGCCACGAGGAGAGGCTCGCCATGATGTGCGCGGCCAGGCGGTCCCGGAGTTCCGCCACCGCGGCCCGGCCCTCCTCCGTGAGGACGAGCAGGTACGCGCGCCCGTCGGCGGGGTCCGGCTCGCGGCGGATGAGGCCGGCGGCCTCCAGGCGGGAGGCGCGGCGGGTGACGCCGGAGCGGTCGACCCCGACGTCGGGGGCCAGGTCGGCGGCGCTGCGGGGGCCGGTCCGGGCCAGGGTGCTGAGGACCGGGTACGTCAGCTCGTCCACCGCCTCGCCCATGCCCTCGGTGAGCCGCCGGTGCAACTGCGTGCGCGTACTGCGCCTGAGCAGCATGCCCAGCGCGTCCGCGATCTCGTGACCTGCTTGGTTCTCCACCCCCCAAGAATAGCGTGCGCCGCGCACGCTGTTGCTGCTACAGTGAAGGAGAAGCGTGCGAAGCGCACGCATTTCTTCCTCCTTCATTCCCTCGCCCGTAAGGAAATCCCATGAACCGCACCGGTATAGAGGCCGCCCTCAACGACCTGATCTTCAACCGCGACCTGACCGTCGAGGAGGCCGCCGACCGCCACTTCACCCCGCAATACCGCCAGCGCACGGACGGGGAGTGGGCCGACCGCGCCGGGTTCGTAGAGCACATCAAGCACGTCCGCGGCGTGGTGGCCGACGGCCACGTCGTGGTCCACGAGGAGCTGTACGACGGCGGCAAGTACGCCGACCGGCACACCGCCCACATCACGAAGAAGGACGGCTCGACCGTGCGCATGGAGGTCTACGTGTTCGCCGACCTCGCCCCCGACGGCCGGTTCGACCGCATCGAGGAGACCACCCTGATGCTCGAGGGCTCCGCCGCCGACCGCAACATCGGCAGCGCCCGCTAGACGGTTTCCGCGGAGCGGCTCAGGGCGCGGACTGGCTCAGGGCGCGGACTGCGGTCTCCTGGGAGTAGGCCAGCACGCCGATCGTCATCGCGCTCATGACGAGGGCGAAGAGCACGTGGCCGAGCGTCGAGGTCACGGCCAGGCCCACGGCGTTCAGGGCGAAGTGGCTGCCGACCCGCAGGGCGATGAGCGCGAAGGCGAGCTTGCGGGTCTCCTTGCCGCGCCACAGCGCCTTGGCGAGCTTGATCCGCCTGCGCATCATCGTCAGCGAGACGACGATGTTCACGGCCAGCAGGACCAGCAGCACGGGCCAGACCGTGGGGAAGGCCTTCAGGATGTCGAAGGCGGCCGCGAGCACGCCCTCGAAGCCGAAGAACCAGAGGGGCAGCCGGTAGTCGGCCGGAGTCAGGGCGCCGGTGTCGATCGCCTCGGCCGGCGCGTCCCCGGTCTTCTTCTCCAGGATGTTCATGCTGTCGCCCCCGTGATCGGTGTGATGATCACAGTCTGGCCGGGGTGAGGGACCTCGGGGCAGAGCCCCGGGTCACCCGTGCCGTATGACAGCTGTCATGTGCCGTCCGGCCGACGCCGTCTGACGGTGTGATGGGATAAGACGCATGGCTCTCATCGGACCAGGAAACCAGTCGCCGACAGGGCTGCCCGCACCCCCCTTCGACCCCGAACTGGCCGTCGCGCTCGCGGCCCTGGACGAGGAGTCGCGGGAGCCGATCACCCCGGAGAACCTCGCCGCCCGGCAGGAGCGGGACGCCACGTCCCGGCCCCGCCCGACCGCCGAGGACCTGTGCGCGGACGGCCGCTTCGAGGTGACGGAGTTCCAGGTCCCGGGAGCGCCGGGCGCCCCCGCCGTCACCCTGGTCGGCGCCCGCCCGTCCGCTCTCGCGGGGCGGCCGCTGCCCCTCCTCTACTACCTGCACGGCGGCGGCATGGTCATGGGCAACGCCTGGTCCGTGCTGCCGCGGATCCTGCGCGAATGGGCCCTCCCGCTGGAGCTGGCCGTCGTCTCCGTCGAGTACCGGCTCGCGCCGCGGGCGCGGTACCCCGAACCCCTGGAGGACTGCTACGCCGGTCTCGTCTGGGCGGCCGGCCACGCCGGCGAACTCGGCATCGACCCCGACCGCATCGTCATCGGCGGCAAGAGCGCCGGCGGCGGCCTCGCCGCGGCCCTCGCCCTCCTGACCCGCGACCGCGGCGGGCCCGTCCCCCTGGGCCAACTGCTGCTCTGCCCCATGCTCGACGACCGCGGCGCCACCTTCTCCAGCCACCAGATGACCGGCTCCGGCGTATGGGACCTCACCTCCAGCACCACGGGCTGGCAGGCCCTGCTGGGCGACCGCCGCGGCGCCGCGGACCTGCCGCCCTACGCCGCACCCGCCCGCGCCACGGACCTCTCCGGACTCCCGCCCGCCTTCATCGAGGTCGGATCGGCCGAGATCTACCGCGACGAGGACGTGGCGTACGCGAACGCCATCTGGCAGGCCGGCGGCCAGGCCGAACTCCACGTCTGGCCCGGCGCCTGCCACGGCTTCGACGGCCTGGCCCCCGCGGCCGCCCTCACCCGAGCCGCCCGCGAAACCCGCACCCACTGGCTCCAACGCCTCCTCACCGGGCCGGCCGACTCGGCGCCCCGGCGGTAGCCGGGCGTCACTCCAACGGCCGAGCCGCGTGCGCTCCCGAGGCGCCCGCGCGCCGCCCGGGGCAACGCTGGAGCAGCTGCCCGTTCACAGGAAGGGGTACTGCCGTGCCACCGAGGATCGACTCGTGCACCAGGACTCCGTGGCACAGCAGGGCCGTTGCTCCTGCTACCTGGCCGCCGCGTACCTGGTCCACCACCCGGCACTCGACGGCGCCGCCGCCGTACTGCACGTACGGGAACGGCTCGGCTGGGTGCGGCTGCGGCGCCCCCGGCGCGTGGTGATCGGATACCACCGTCCGCCGTGGCAGCGGTACGAGGGACACGGGCGGCCGCCGGCCAGCCCCAACGGACATGGTGGAGAAGCTGCGCATCGCGGTGGCGATGTCCCCCGCGCAACGGCGGGCGCACACCGCCCGCCTCGCCGCCCTCCTGGACACCCCGCCGCCCGCCGCGTGGGCACGTGCGGTCATCGCGGCCATCGAGGGGGTCTGAGTCCGTCCAGGGTGAGGTCCAGGAGGCGTTCGGCCTGCTCGCGCTGTTCGGGTTGCGCCGAGGTGAGGGCGATGCCGGCGAGGGCCGCGAACATGTCGGTCGGGCCGATGTCGCTCCGGATCGCGCCCGCTTCGGCGCACGCGTCCATCAGAGCGGCGATGGCGGTCCGGATCATGTCGTGGCTGTGGGCGTACGGGTTGCTCCCCGAAGCGGCGATGGCGCGCAGGGCGTCGGCCATGCCCAGTTTGGCCGTGGCGTAGTCCATGAAGAGGCGGGTCCACGCGCGCAGCGCCTCGTACGGCGGCTGCGCCGCCAGCAGCTCGGGGACGACGTCGCGCAGCCGGGCCACTTCGTTGCGGTAGGCCTCCTCGACGAGCGCCTCGCGGGTGGGGAAGTTGCGGTACAGGGTCGCGGTGCCCACGCCCGCTTCCCTGGCGATCCGTTCGAGGTGCGCGTCCAGTCCCTCCTCGGTGAACACCCGTACCGCGGCGGCCAGGATCTTGTCCCTGTTGCGTTGCGCGTCGGCTCTCAGCGGGCGTGCTGCGTCCGGGGTCATCGGCTACCGCCGTCCTCTCTCTCGTTCTCGCCGTTTGCTAAGTGGAGGCGCGCCCAGTTAGCCTGCGATAAGTGGTGGCGCCTCCACTTGACTCTAGGGCATGCCCTGGCCTGCCCGTATCGCTCCTGGAAGGACTGCCGAACATGTCGGGAACATCGGGAATCGAAGGCAAGGTCGTGGCGATCACGGGCGCCGGCAGCGGTATCGGCGAGGCGACCGCCCTGCTGCTCGCCGAACGCGGCGCCAAGGTCGTCCTCGGGGCGCGCCGCACGGAGCGGCTCGAGGCCCTGGCCGCCCGCATCGAAGCGGCCGGCGGAGAAGCCGCCTGGACGCGCACCGACGTCACGGTGCGCGAGGACCTGACCGGGCTCGTCGAACTGGCGCGCGGCCGGTTCGGCAGGCTCGACGTCCTCGTCGGCAACGCCGGAATCGGCCTGATCTCCCCCCTCGACGAGGTCCGCGTCGAGGACTGGGAGCGGATGATCGACGTCAACCTCAAGGGCGTCCTGTACGGGATCGCCGCCGCGCTGCCGGTCTTCCGCGAGCAGGGCACCGGGCACTTCGTCAACACGGTCTCCACGGCCGGACTGCGCGTCGTCCCGCTCCAGGCGGTGTACGCCGCCACCAAGAACGCCGTGCGCACCCTCTCCGAGGGACTGCGCCAGGAGGCGGGCGACAGCCTGCGCGTCACGGTCGTCTCGCCGGGTGTCACGCGTACCGACTTCCCGGACTCCATGTCCGCGGAGATGCGGGCGCAGGTGCGCGACCGCATGGACGCGATCGCGATCCCGCCGGACGCCATCGCGCGCGCCATCGCCTACGCCGTCGAGCAGCCGGACAACGTCGACGTCGGCGCCATCGTCGTCCGCCCCACCGCACAGGCGTAGACGCGGACGGGTGACCGGGACGGGTGACGTGCGAGGGGGATCGGGGCGTGCCACCCTGTTCGCAGGCCTCGGGAGATGCAGCCGCGACGAACGGAGCGCGCTGTGGGACATCCGCTACGTGTCACGGCGCCGCGGCGCCGCGCGGCCGCCGTCTGCGCCGCGCTGCTGCTGGCCGCCCTCGCCCCGGGCGCGGGCGCCGGCGCGGCCCCCGCGCCCTCCCCGACCCCGTCCCCGCCCCCCCCCTCGACCCCGTCCCCCCCGCCGTACGGGGC
>NZ_JAINUL010000001.1:2985886-3019475 GCF_020639365.1 Streptomyces flavotricini | reverse complement strand
GGGGCGGCGGGTGCCGGGGCCGAGGGGACCGGGCCCGTCGGGGAGGGCTGCTGCTGCGGGGACTGCGGACGCTCGAAGCCGTTGCCCTGCGGGAACCCGCCCTGGCCGGGGGCCGGGGGAGTCGGACGGGAGGCGGGAGCACCGGCCGGACCGCGGCCCGGCAGCGGGGCACCGCCGCCGAAGGCGCCGTCGGCGAAGCCGCCCTGGCCCTGGGAGGTCGGGGCACCCGGCATGCCGGTCATGCCCGGACCGCCCTGCGGACGGGCGCTCGGGCCGCCCTGCTGCGGACGCGTACCGGGACCGCCCTGCGGGCCCTGCTGGCCCGGACCGCCGTCGCGGCCCGGCAGTGCGGCACGCTGGGCGCCGCCGGAGACCTGACCGCGCTGCTGGCCGGCACCGACGGGCTGGCGTGCGCCGCCGCCCGGGACCGAACCCTGCGCCGGAGCACCCGGCATGCCCTGCGGAGCACCGGAGCCTGCACCGCCGGGACCGCCCTGGCCACCCTGGCCCGGCATCGGACCCGGCTTCTTGCCGCCCTGGGCGACGTCCACCGGCAGCATGACGAGGGCCGTCGTACCGCCCGAGTCGGACGGGCGCAGCTGGATGCGGATGCCGTGTCGCAGGGACAGGCGGCCGACCACGAACAGGCCCATGCGGCGGGAGACGGAGACGTCCACGGTCGGCGGCGACGCGAGCCGCTCGTTGATCGCGGCGAGGTCCTCGGGGGAGAGGCCGATGCCGGTGTCGTGGATCTCGACGAGCACGCGCCCGTCGGGCAGCGCGTGACCGGTGACCTTGACCTTCGTCTGCGGGGAGGAGAACGAGGTGGCGTTCTCCAGCAGCTCGGCGAGGAGGTGCACGAGGTCGTTGACGACGCGGCCGGCGACGTCGGTGCCGGGCACCGACGCCAGTTCGATGCGCTCGTACTGCTCCACCTCGGACGCGGCGGCACGGAGCACGTCGACGAGCGGGACGGGGCGGGTCCACCGGCGGCCCGGCTCCTCGCCCGCGAGGACGAGGAGGTTTTCGCCGTTACGGCGCATGCGGGTCGCGAGGTGGTCGAGCTTGAAGAGCGAGGACAGCTGGTCCGGGTCGGCCTCGCGCGACTCCAGCTCGGAGATGAGCGAGAGCTGACGCTGGATGAGGCCCTGCGAACGGCGCGAGAGGTTGGTGAACATCGCGTTGACGTTGCCCCGGAGGAGGGCCTGCTCGGCGGCGAGGCGGACGGCCTCGCGGTGCACGTCGTCGAAGGCCGCGGCCACCTGGCCGATCTCGTCGCGGGTGTGCAGACCGACCGACTCCACGGACGTGTCCACGTCCTGCGGGTCGGACTCGGACAGCTGCTTGACGAGCTCGGGCAGTCGGTCCTGGGCGACCCGGGTCGCGGTGTCCTGCAGGCGGCGCAGCGAGCGGATCATCGACCGCGCCATGACGAACGCGCCGACGAGGGACACGCCGAGGACGAGCAGGATCAGGGCACCGTTGATGATGGCGTCCTGCTGCGAGGAGTTCTTGAGCTCGCGGGCCTTCTGCTCCATGTCCTCGAGCAGGGTCAGCTCGATGACCTTCATGGCCTGGAGCTTGGTGTCATCCGCGTCGTACCAGTCCATCCAGGACCGGTTCTTCTCCTTGCCGAACTGCCCCTGGGTGCTCAGGACGCGGCGCGCGTAGTGGTCGGCGGTGCCGATCTCCGTGTTGCCGTCGCCGAGCGCCGCGAGGAGTTCCTCGGGCTTGCCCTGGTAGACGAGTTCGAAGGTCTTCTTCGCCTGGCTCTCGCCGCGGAGCGCGGAGAGGGCGTACAGACGGTCGTTCTCGGTGAGCGTGCCCGGCTTCTCGCTGCTCTCGGGGAGCGAGGCGGCGATGACGGCGCGCTGGATCGAGGCGTACTCCTTGGCGGAGGAGAAGGCCGCCAGGGCACGCGTACGCTTGATCATCTCCGGGCTGGAGGTGGCCTGCGCCATGTCCTGGGAGAGCGAGAGCAGCGAGACGATCAGCGCGTTGTACTCGGTGACGGTCTGCTGGGCGCCGTTCTGGTACGCCTTCTTGCGGATTTCCTCGATGCCGGTGAGCTGGCGGCCGATCTGCAGGATGTTGTTGCGGATCGACTTGAGGGTCTCGTCCTTGTCCTCCGCGCTGTCGACCTTGTCGGTCGCGGCCTGGAAGGCCTTCGCGGCGGCGTCGGTCTGATCGCGTACGCCCGCGACGAGGCTGTTGGGCTTGCCCGACCGGTCGACCGACAGCGGACCCGCCGACTTGTCCCGCTCCTCCTGGAGCATGGCGGCCAGGTTGGTGGCCTGCCGGGTCATCGTCGTGAGCAGCTGCATGTGCTCCAGCTGGCTGATGTCGTTCAGCGAGTCGTTGATGCGGAAGCCACCGAGCGTGGTGGCGGCGACGACCGGCAGGGTCAGCAGCGACACGAGTCGCGTGCTGATGCGCCAGTTCTGCATGGCGAATCGCGAACCGGGCCCGCTGGGGGCCTTCGGTATCGCCACGTCCTTGTCGGCCGGCTCTTCGCTCTTCGTCTTGCCCCGGGGCTTGAGGCGCGCCTTCGCCTTCACCGCGTTCACCGTGGTGGAGGAGTCGGGGCCTGTGCCATCGGCAGCCGGCCCGCGGTTCTGGGCGTGCTGGGGCGAGGAGCCACGGTCGGTCCCGCCGCGCGGCTCCTGCTCCGCCGCAGCGCTGCCATCCCTCTTGAATCGTCCCTGCACTAGCGTCGCAACCTCTGGACCAGGCGTCCCGCCGGGCGACCGGTGGGACGGTGTCGAGTCGTGGGGCATTTCGGCCCCATGGTGGTCGTCGGTGACCGGCGCGTCTCCCTCTCCTTGCCGCCGCGCGCGGCGCTGTGTCGCGCCACCTGCGCGCCGGCTGTTCCCGCGGCGGTCCCGCGAATTCCAGCACAGTGGCGGATCTCCAACAAGGTGCGCGTGTCGGCCTGGCGTGGTGGTGACTTTCCGCAGTGGGAGCATCACACCGTGTGGGCCGCGTTTCAGGGCGAACCGGACTTACGTCGACCAAACGCGGTGGCTGGCAAGGTGTCCCAGTCGAGATGATCAGGAGCGGAATGGCTGATTCAGTGGCGCAATGTCCGTTTCGCCGCCCGAAATTGACTGCCTGCTATGCCCGTATTGTCGGGTCACGGGTGAGCAAACTCACACAGTCGTGGCCATTACTTCCCGGTTGGGCCGGGGAATCGGATGTTTAGCCTTGCCCTTTACAGGGTTGAAGGATCCGACAACCCCCACCCCACAACACGAGCCGAGGGCCCGAAACACCGTGAAGACGACGATGATGTTCCGCAACATAGCCAACCCCCGCCGCACCACCCTCGCGCACCTCAAGGACGCCGAAGAGCTGCAGGCGATCGAGGCTCCGGAGCACGCCGTCGAGCTGCCCGCCCAGACCGCGAACCCGCGCCGCACGATCCTGATGGACGCGCCGGTCGCCGCCGCGCAGTAGGCCACTCGGGAAAAGGAGCGCGAAGCGCCGCTGCCCTCCGCGTTAGCCTGGACACGCAGACTCCAGCCGGCGGAAATACAGAGGGGCAGACGCAACACGTGCGCATCGCCAGGTTCTCCATCGACGGCAATGTCGCGTTCGGCGCGGTCGAGGGCAGCACTGCCCCCGGCGCCGAGGGTGAGCTCGTCCTCGACATCATCAAGGGCATTCCGTTCGCGGACTTCGAGCTCTCGGGCACGAAGGTCCCGCTGAACAAGGTCCGGCTGCTGCCGCCCGTGCTCCCGAACAAGGTCGTGGCCATCGGCCGCAACTACGCGGAGCACGCGGCAGAGCTCGGCAACGCCATCTTCGACGATCAAGGCCGTCCCGAGGCGCCCATCACCTTCTTCAAGCCCTCCACCTCGGTGGTCGGCCCGGGCGACCCGATCACGTACCCCTCCTTCTCGCAGGACCTCCACCACGAGGCGGAGCTCGCCGTGGTCATCGGCCGCATGTGCCGCGAGGTCCCGAAGGAGCGCGTCAAGGACGTGATCCTCGGCTACACCTGTGCCAACGACGTCACCGCGCGCGACGTCCAGCAGCGCGAGAAGCAGTGGGCCCGGGCCAAGGGCTTCGACAGCTCCTGCCCCCTCGGCCCCTGGATCGAGACCGACCTCGACCCGAGCGACCTGACCATCCAGTGCACCGTCAACGGCGAACAGCGCCAGCTCGGCCGCACCAGCGACATGGTCCGCTCCATCGAGGACCTGATCGTCCACATCACCGAGGCCATGACGCTGCTCCCCGGCGACGTCATCCTCACGGGGACCCCGGCCGGAGTCGGCCCCCTGAACGTCGGCGACGAGGTCGCCGTCACCATCGAAGGCATCGGCACTCTCACCAACAAGGTGATCAAGCGTGGCTAACGCGAACTACCGCGTCCGTTTCTGTCCCTCCCCGACCGGCAACCCCCACGTGGGCCTGGTCCGGACCGCCCTGTTCAACTGGGCGTTCGCCCGGCACCACGGCGGTACGTTCGTCTTCCGCATCGAGGACACCGACGCGGCCCGCGACTCCGAGGAGTCGTACGAGCAGCTGCTCGACTCGCTGCGCTGGCTCGGCTTCACCTGGGACGAGGGCCCCGAGGTCGGCGGCCCGCACGCCCCGTACCGCCAGTCCGAGCGCATGGACATCTACGCGGACGTGGCCCAGCGCCTGCGCGAGGGCGGGTACGCGTACGACTGCTACTGCACGACCGAGGAGCTGGACGCGCGCCGCGCCGCCGCCCGCGCCGCCGGCAAGCCCTCCGGCTACGACGGCCACTGCCGCGAGCTCACCCAGGTGCAGCTGGAGGCGTACCAGGGCGAGCACCGCCCCTCGATCGTCCGCTTCCGGATGCCCGACGAGCCGATCACCTTCACCGACCTGGTCCGCGGCGAGCTGACCTTCACCCCGGAGAACGTGCCGGACTTCGGCATCCTGCGGGCCAACGGCGCGCCGCTCTACACGCTCGTCAACCCGGTCGACGACGCGCTGATGCAGATCACGCACGTGCTCCGCGGCGAGGACCTGCTGTCCTCCACCCCGCGCCAGATCGCGCTGTACAAGGCGCTGATCGAGATCGGCGTCGCCACGGACGTCCCGCGCTTCGGCCACCTGCCGTACGTGATGGGCGAGGGCAACAAGAAGCTCTCCAAGCGCGACCCCGAGTCCTCGCTCAACCTGTACCGCGAGCGCGGCTTCCTGCCCGAGGGCCTGCTGAACTACCTCTCGCTCCTCGGCTGGTCCTTCTCCAAGGACCAGGACGTCTTCTCGATCGAGGAGATGGTGGCGAAGTTCGACATCGACGGCGTGAACGCCAACCCGGCGCGCTTCGACCTCAAGAAGGCCGAGTCGATCAACGGCGACCACATCCGCCTCCTCGACCCGAAGGCCTTCGCGGACGCCTGCACCCCGTGGCTGCGGGCGCCGCACGCCAACTGGGAGCCCGAGGACTTCGACGCCGAGGCCTGGGCGGCCATCGCGCCGTACGCCCAGACCCGCGTGACGGTCCTGTCCGACATCACGGCCAACGTCGACTTCCTGTTCCTGAAGGAGCCGGTCGAGGACCAGCCGTCGTGGGACAAGGCGATGAAGGGCGAGCCCGCGGCCCTCCTGACCACCGCCCGCGCCAACCTGGACGCCGCCGACTGGAGCGACCCCGAGTCCCTCAAGCAGGCCGTCCTGACCGCCGGCGAGGCCCACGGCCTCAAGCTCGGCAAGGCGCAGGCCCCGGTCCGCGTGGCGGTCACCGGCCGCACGGTCGGCCTGCCGCTCTTCGAGTCCCTCCAGATCCTGGGCAAGGAGCGCTCGCTGTCCCGCATCGACGCGGCCCTGGCGAAGCTCGCCGCGTAGGCGCAGCCCGTACGCAGGCCCCCGGGGGGCGGCAGCCGGACATCCCGGCGGCCGCCCCCCGACGCGTCGTCCGGGCGCCCGCGGACTTCCGCGGGCGCCCGGTGCCGGGGCCGCGGACTTGGGCAAACCCTTCAGGTGGCGCCCGGCGATGTCGTAGCGTCGGAGGCATGCCGATCCGCGCCGTGCTGTGGGACATCGACGACACCCTGTTCGACTACACCGGGGCGGACAGCGCCGGCCTCGCGCGCCGGCTCGCCGAGGAGGGCATCGCGCAGCGCTACGGGTCCCCCGCGCAGGCGCTCGCGCTGTGGCGCGAGATCACGACCCGCCACTGGGACCGCTTCGCCGCCGGAGAGGTGGACTTCCAGGAGCAGCGCCGGGACCGCGTACGGGACTTCCTCGGCGAGCCCGGAATGAGCTCCGCCGGGGCCGATGGCTGGTTCGACCGGTACGTCGAGCACTACAAGGCCGCCTGGACGCTTTTCCCCGACGTCGTGCCCGTACTGGACGCCCTCGCGGGCCGCTACCGGCACGGGGTGCTCTCCAACTCCTCCGAGGCCAACCAGGACCCGAAGCTGCGCCGTCTCGGCCTGCGCGAGCGCTTCGAGGTGCTGGTCTGCGCCGCGGAACTGGGCGTCAGCAAGCCCGAGGCGCGGGCCTTCCTCGCCGCCTGCGAGGCCCTCGGACTGCCGCCGGGCGATGTCGCGTACGTGGGGGACCAGCCGGAGATCGACGCGCGCGGGGCCCGGGACGCCGGGCTGACCGCGGTCTGGCTCGACCGGGACGGCGCGCGCGGGCCGGGCCCCGACGGCGTGCACCGGATCGACGGCCTCGCCCGGCTCCCGGAGCTGCTGGCCTCGGATACCCGTTTTGGAGCACGGTCAGGCATCCGGTAATGTTCTTTCTGCGCCGCCGGAGCGGGCCGAAAGGCCGGACGGAGGCGCCACTCGAAAGAAAAGCCCCCCAGGGGGTTGACTTTTGGTGGGGTATAGTGTAATTGGCAACACGAGGGTTTCTGGTTCCCTTATTCTAGGTTCGAGTCCTGGTACCCCAGCGCAGTGCAGCAGTAACGCAGTGCTTTGCCCCCGTTGTGTAGCGGCCTAGCACGCCGCCCTCTCAAGGCGGTAGCGCCGGTTCGAATCCGGTCGGGGGTACAGATCCTTCCCGCAAGATCTCCATTGGGTAGCTCCCGGACGTCTTGATGCAGGATCGCTAGGGCCCCCGTTGTGTAGCGGCCTAGCACGCCGCCCTCTCAAGGCGGTAGCGCCGGTTCGAATCCGGTCGGGGGTACTGGTCTGGTATAGACCACATTGGGCTATGGTGTAATTGGCAACACGAAGGTTTCTGGTTCCTTTGTTCTAGGTTCGAGTCCTGGTAGCCCAGCGCAGTACAGAGCAAGCCCCCGTTGTGTAGCGGCCTAGCACGCCGCCCTCTCAAGGCGGTAGCGCCGGTTCGAATCCGGTCGGGGGTACGCACCGAAGAGGCCCTCCGCGTTCATCGCGGAGGGCCTCTTCGCTGTTCCCGTACACACTCCGGCGCCGGGCCCGCACAAGTGCGGGCCCGGAGGCGCGTGTTCGGACGTGTGCGGCGTCGTACGCGCCCCCGGGCCCGGGGGACGGGGGAGTGGCCTGCGGCCGGGAGGGCGTCAGCCGGAGCGGCGCAGGGCCTCCGACAGGCGGGCGGCCGCGTCGATGACGGCCTGGGCGTGCATCCGGCCCGGGTGGCGGGTCAGGCGCTCGATCGGCCCGGAGACCGACACGGCGGCCACCACGCGGTTCGACGGCCCGCGCACCGGAGCGGAGACGGACGCCACGCCGGGCTCCCGCTCGCCGATCGACTGCGCCCAGCCGCGGCGCCGTACGCCCGACAGGGCCGTCGCCGTGAAGCGCGCGCCCTGCAGCCCGCGGTGGAGCCGCTCGGGCTCCTCCCAGGCCATCAGGATCTGCGCGGCCGAGCCCGCCTTCATCGGGAGCGTCGAGCCCACCGGGACGGTGTCCCGCAGACCCGACAGCCGCTCGGCGGCCGCCACGCAGATGCGCATGTCTCCCTGACGGCGGTAGAGCTGCGCGCTCTCGCCCGTCACGTCACGGAGGTGGGTGAGTACCGGTCCCGCCGTGGCCAGCAGGCGGTCCTCGCCGGCCGCGGCGGCGAGCTCCGCCAGCCGCGGTCCGAGGATGAACCGGCCCTGCATGTCCCTCGCCACCATCCGGTGGTGTTCCAGTGCCACGGCCAGGCGATGTGCCGTGGGTCGTGCGAGCCCTGTCGCCGCGACCAGCCCGGCGAGGGTGGCCGGACCGGACTCCAGTGCGCTCAATACCAGAGCTGCCTTGTCGAGAACGCCGACGCCGCTAGAGTTGTCCATGAAACGATATTCGCGTCTCACACTGTGAAACGCAAGTTCAATTTTTCCAAGAACCAGCGAGTCTGTATGTACGGGTCCACGAACCACTGGATCCGGGACGGTGAGCCGGAGGGAAAGCGATGGGTAGGACACTCGCGGAGAAGGTCTGGGACGACCACGTCGTCCGGCGAGCCGAGGGCGAGCCCGACCTCCTCTTCATTGATCTGCACCTGCTGCACGAGGTGACCAGCCCCCAGGCCTTCGAGGGCCTGAGGCAGGCAGGCCGCAAGGTCCGGCGGCTCGACCTCACCATCGCCACCGAGGACCACAACACCCCCACCCTGGACATCGACAAGCCGATCGCGGACCCGGTCTCCCGGGCCCAGCTGGAGACGCTGCGGGCGAACTGCGCCGAGTTCGGCGTGCGCCTGCACTCCCTGGGCGATGTCGAGCAGGGCGTCGTCCACGTGGTGGGACCGCAGCTGGGCCTGACCCAGCCGGGCACCACCGTGGTCTGCGGCGACTCGCACACCTCCACGCACGGCGCCTTCGGCGCGCTGGCCTTCGGCATCGGCACCAGCCAGGTCGAGCACGTGCTGGCCACCCAGACGCTGCCGCTGGCCCGCCCGAAGACGATGGCGATCACCGTCACCGGCGAGCTGGCCGAGGGCGTCACCGCCAAGGACCTGATCCTGGCGATCATCGCGAAGATCGGCACCGGCGGCGGCCAGGGCTACATCCTGGAATACCGCGGCGAGGCCGTCGAGAAGCTCTCGATGGAAGCGCGCATGACCATCTGCAACATGTCGATCGAGGCCGGCGCCCGCGCGGGCATGATCGCCCCCGACCAGACCACCTTCGACTACCTGAAGGGCCGCGACCACGCCCCCGAGGGCGCGGACTGGGACGCGGCGGTCGCGTACTGGCAGACCCTGCGCACCGACGAGGACGCGGTCTTCGACGCCGAGGTCGTCATCGACGGCACCACCCTGTCGCCGTTCGTCACCTGGGGCACCAACCCGGGCCAGGGCGCGCCCCTGTCGGCCAACGTCCCCGACCCTGCTTCGTACGAGGACGCTTCGGAGCGCCACGCCGCCGAAAAGGCCCTGGAGTACATGGGGTTGACGGCCGGGCAGCCGCTGCGCGAGATCAAGGTCGACACCGTCTTCGTAGGTTCGTGCACCAACGGCCGCATCGAGGACCTGCGCGCCGTCGCCTCCATCGTCGAGGGCCGCAAAGTCGCCGACGGCGTACGGATGCTGGTCGTCCCGGGCTCCGTCCGGGTCGCCCTGCAGGCCGTGGAGGAGGGCCTGGACAAGGTCTTCAAGGAGGCCGGCGCCGAATGGCGGCACGCGGGCTGCTCGATGTGCCTGGGCATGAACCCCGACCAACTGGCCCCCGGTGAGCGCTCCGCGTCCACCTCCAACCGCAACTTCGAGGGCCGGCAGGGCAAGGGCGGGCGGACCCACCTGGTCTCCCCGCAGGTGGCCGCCGCCACCGCGGTGCTGGGCCACCTGGCCTCGCCCGCCGACCTGTCCGACGCCACCGCGACCGCCGGAGTCTGAACCATGGAAGCCTTCACCACCCACACCGGCCGGGCCGTCCCGCTGCGCCGCTCCAACGTCGACACCGACCAGATCATCCCGGCCCACTGGCTGAAGAAGATCACCCGCGACGGGTTCGAGGACGGGCTCTTCGAGGCCTGGCGCAAGGACCCCGAGTTCGTCACGAACCGCCCCGAGCGCCAGGGCGCGACCGTGCTGATCGCCGGTCCCGACTTCGGCACCGGCTCCTCCCGGGAGCACGCCGTCTGGGCCCTGCAGAACTTCGGGTTCAAGACGGTCATCTCCTCCCGCTTCGCCGACATCTTCCGCGGCAACTCGCTGAAGAACGGTCTGCTGACGGTGGTCCTGCCGCAGGAGACCGTGGACCGGCTGTGGGAGCTGACCGAGGCCGACCCGACCGCCGAGGTGACGGTCGACCTGGTCGACCGCCAGGTCCGCGCGGCGGGAATCGAGGCGGAGTTCGAACTCGACGACAACGCCCGCTGGCGTCTGCTGGAGGGCCTGGACGACATCTCGCTCACCCTTCAGAACGAAGCGGACATCGACACGTACGAAAGCGCCCGACCGAGCTTCAAGCCGCGCACGATTAGGGTCTGATTCCAGCCTGATCAGCGCTTATTCACCTTCGGGTGATCACATCGACAACACTGTGCCCCCCGCCTTCCGGCGGGGGGCACAGCCGTGTGTTGAGGCCCCGTGAGGCGACAACTCGCCCCAGATGGCACAATCTGTGCATGGAACGCGACAGTCAACTTGAGCTCTACGAACTCGTCGCGGACCGGCTGAAAGAAGCACACGCAAGGGTGCGCACACTGCAAGTCCCGGAGGGCGTAAGGATGGCGCTGTCCCGGAAGCTGTTGGTCGTCACGGCCGCGGCGAAGCACGATCTCGCCGATGCGGCAAGGCGCCTGGACAGGTTGATGAAGGACCTCGACGAGGGTCGATTCCCTGAAGGCGACTGATGCGAAGGAACTCCGTAACGACCTACACCGTTGCGGCACTAGGGTGATTAGCCCGTTTCGTGTTTGATTTGCGGTATATATCCGCCTAACGTGCGAAATAAGCTTGAACACATTCGTTCTGGCGAAGTCTCCGAAGGGGAAGACGTGAACAAGGCGCAGCTCGTAGAAGCGATTGCCGACAAGCTGGGCGGCCGCCAGCAGGCCGCGGACGCTGTCGACGCGGTACTGGACGCGATGGTCCGCGCTGTGGTCGCGGGCGACCGGGTCTCGGTCACGGGCTTCGGCTCGTTCGAGAAGGTCGACCGCCCGGCCCGCTACGCCCGCAACCCGCAGACGGGTGAGCGCGTCCGGGTCAAGAAGACCTCTGTTCCCCGCTTCCGCGCGGGCCAGGGCTTCAAGGACCTGGTCGCGGGCACCAAGAAGCTGCCCAAGGGCGGCGAGGTGTCGGTGAAGAAGGCGCCCAAGGGCAGCCTTTCCGGCGGAGCTTCCGCGACGGTCAAGAAGGCCGCGGCCAAGAAGGCCACCACCGCCAAGAAGGCGGCGGCGAAGACCGCGGTCGCCAAGAAGACCACCGCGAAGAAGGCCGTCGCGAAGAAGGTGGTCGCCAAGACCGCCGCGAAGAAGACCACGGCGACGGCGAAGAAGACCACCGCCACGGCCAAGAAGGCCGCGACGACGGCGAAGAAGACCACCGCCACCGCCAAGAAGACGGCTCCGGCGGCCAAGAAGGCCACCGCGAAGACCACGGCGCCCGCCAAGAAGACGACGGCGCGCAAGACCACCGCGAAGAAGACCACGGCCCGCAAGAAGTAAGGCCACGAGTCACACACGCCGGGCCGGCTTCCCCCTCCTGGGGAAGCCGGCCCGCGGTGCTGTTCGTGCAGGTCAGAAGGTTTGCAGGGTGACCAGCGTGATCCGCAGGGCCGGCCCCTCGCCGTCCGTCTCGATCCGGACCCGCTGCCCGGGCCGCAGCAGCCTCAGGCCGCCCGCGTCGAAGGCCGGGGCCTCGAAGGGCACCGGGGTGCCGTCGTCCAGCAGCACACTGCCGCTGCGGGTCTGGGAGTCGTACGTGTACGCGGTCGCCTGCATACGGGCACTGTATCGGGCCGTGTGACGGCCCACACCGAGGGCGAGGGCCGTCCGCAGATCCGCTCCCGTGTCCACGTCCCGGCGTACGCTCTCGACGTCCGCGAGAGCTATTTCCGCAGCTCCCGAGGCCGAATGCCGAGCGCGTGAAGGGCCCCCGAACGAGGGTGCCAATTCCACGTCCGGCGCAGCGGAAAGCAGGGTCGTGCCGATTCCCGCGGCGTCCGCCAGAAATGCCCGCGGAAATACGGATGCGGCTTCGAGCACGCGTAGCAATTCCGGCGGCCGCAGCGCGGGAAGATCCGCGTTCAGCGCGGCCACCGCCGCCCCGGGCCGGGCCCGGCGCATCTCCCGCGCTCCGTGGGCCAGTGCCGCGTTGAGCCCGGCGGCCGGGGCGTCCGGCACGATCCGCGCCCCCAGCCGCGCCAGTTCCTTTCCGGCCTCCGCGTCGTCCGTGACGACCACCACATCCGCGACCGCCGCGCAGGCCAGCGCCGCCGCCACGGTGTCCTGGGCGAACGCCAGCGCGAGCCCGGCGCGGGACGCGCCCACGGCCGACGCCAGACGGCTCTTGGCCGCCGCCAGGGGCTTCAGCGGGACCACCAGACTCCAGACCGCGTTCGTGGCGGCCCCCTTCCCTCCGGTGCGCGTCCGTCCATGCGTGGACCATGACCGGGTCACGGCCAGGTCATGCGTCGGCCCATTGTCGCCGCTGCCCGGTCGACCCGGAGGTCCGGTGCTCCGGGCGAGGCGTACGGTGTTCTCGACAGAGACCGGACCTGAGGCCACACTTGTCCGCCCAGGGGTGCCCAAGCCGCGCACCGGTCCTAGAGGAAGGTGCACGAGTGTCCCGCCGCAGAATCGGCTTCTGGTACCGCCTGGCAGCGGTCATCGCAAAACCGCCGCTGGTGGTGCTCTTCAAGCGGGACTGGCGGGGAATGGATCACATTCCGGCCGACGGCGGGTTTATCACGGCCGTCAATCACAACTCGTATCTGGACCCGCTCTCCTACGCGCACTTCCAGTACAACACCGGCCGGGTGCCCCGATTGCTCGCGAAGGCGGCCCTCTTCAGGGTCCCCATTGTCGGCGCGATCCTGCGCGGCTCCGGCCAGATCCCCGTCTACCGCGAGACCACCAACGCCCTCGACGCATTCCGGGCAGCCGTGGACGCGATCGAGCGCGGCGAATGCGTGGCCTTTTATCCGGAGGGCACCCTCACCCGCGATCCGGACATGTGGCCGATGGCCGGCAAGACCGGCGCGGCGCGGGTGGCGCTGATGACCAAGGCGCCCGTCATCCCGGTGGCCCAGTGGGGCGCGAACCTCGCCATGCCGCCGTACGCCAAGGAGAACAAGGTCCGGCTGTTCCCGCGCAAGACCCTCCGGGTGCTGGCCGGACCCCCCGTGGACCTCTCCGAGTTCTACGACCGGGAGCCCACCCCGGACGTGCTCAAGGAGGTCACCGAGACCATCATGGCGGCCATCACGGAGCTGCTGGAGGAGCTGCGCGGCGAGAAGGCGCCCGAGCAGCCGTACGACCATCGCAAGGCCAGGCTGGAACAGCGGCGCAAGGCCGCGGGGGAGGACCAGAAGTGACACGTCCCGTGAAGGCGGCCGTCTTCGGAACCGGCTCCTGGGGCACGGCCTTCGGCATGGTGCTCGCCGACGCAGGCTGCGAGGTGACCCTGTGGGGCCGCCGCAGCGAGGTCGTCGACGCCATCAACACCGGCCGGACCAACCCGGACTACTTCCCGGACGTCGAACTCCCCGCGAACATGCGCGCCACCACCGACCCGGCCGAGGCCGCGGCCGGCGCCGACTTCGCGGTCCTCGCCATCCCCTCCCAGACCCTGCGCGGCAACCTCGCCGAATGGGCCCCGCTCCTGCCCGCCGACGCCGTGCTCGTCTCCCTCATGAAGGGGATCGAACTCGGCAGCGCCAAGCGCATGAGCGAGGTCATCGAAGAGGTGGCCAAGGTCCCCGCCGAGCGCGTCGCCGTCGTCACCGGCCCCAACCTGGCCCGTGAGATCGCCGCCCGGCAGCCCGCCGCCGCCGTGGTCGCCTGCTCCGACGAGGCCGTCGCGCAGCGCCTCCAGGCCGCCTGCCACACCCCGTACTTCCGCCCGTACACGAGCACCGACGTCATCGGCTGCGAGCTGGGCGGCGCCGTCAAGAACGTCATCGGCCTCGCCGTCGGCATCGCGGACGGCATGGGCCTGGGCGACAACACCAAGGGCTCCCTCATCACCCGCGGCCTGGCCGAAGCGACCCGGCTGGGCGTGGCGATGGGCGCCGACCCGCTCACCTTCTCCGGCCTGGCGGGCCTCGGCGACCTCGTCGCCACCTGCTCCTCGCCGCTCTCCCGCAACCACACCTTCGGCACCAACCTCGGCCGCGGAATGACGCTGGAGGAGACCATCGCGGTCACCAAGCAGACCGCCGAAGGCGTCAAGTCCTGCCAGTCGGTGGCCGATCTGGCCCGCCGCCACGGGGTGGACATGCCGATCACCGACACCGTCGTCGACATCGTCCACCACGGCAAGCCGCCGCTGGTCGCACTGAAGGAACTGATGGGGCGCAGCGCCAAACCGGAACGCCGCTGACTCCTTTCCGGACGCCCGACCGGGTATCGTCGTGGCGATATGAGCAGCGAGAACCTCCCCCAGACCCCTGAGCAGCAGGGCCGCAAGCCCCGCGTGGCCGTCGTGTTCGGCGGCCGCAGCTCGGAACACGCCATCTCGGTCGTCACCGCGGGCGCCGTGCTGCGCTCCATCGACCGGTCCAAGTACGAGGTGCTGCCCATCGGCATCACCACGGACGGCCGGTGGGCGCTGACCGCCGACGAGCCCGCGCGGATGGCCATCGCCGACCGCAAGCTCCCGAGCGTCGAGGAGCTCGCGGACTCCGAGGACGGCGCCGTCGTGCTCTCCGTCGACCCGGCCAACCGCGAGGTCGTCTACACCGAGCCGGGCGCCGTCCCCAAGGCGCTGGGCGAGGTCGACGTCGTCTTCCCGATGCTGCACGGCCCTTACGGCGAGGACGGCACCCTGCAGGGCCTCCTGGAGCTCTCCGGCATCCCGTACGTCGGCTCGGGCGTCCTCGCCTCGGCCGTCGGCCAGGACAAGGAGTACATGAAGCGGGTCTTCACCTCCTTCGGCCTCCCCGTCGGCCCGTACGTGACCATCCGGCCCCGCGAGTGGGACGCCGACCGGGACGCCGCGACGGCGCGGATCCTGGACTTCGCCGGCGAGCACGGCTGGCCGCTCTTCATCAAGCCCGCCCGGGCCGGCTCCTCCATCGGCATCACCAAGGTCGACGACGTCTCCGGCCTGGACGCGGCGGTCCGCGAGGCCCAGCGCCACGACCCGAAGATCATCGTGGAGGCGCTGCTGCGCGGCCGCGAGATCGAGTGCGGGGTGCTGGAGTTCGAGGACGGGCCGCGCGCGAGCGTGCCCGCCGAGATCCCTCCGGTCTCCAGCCACGACTTCTATGACTTCGAGGCGAAGTACATCGACTCCGCCTCCGGGCTGGTGCCCGCCCCGCTCACCCCGGAGCAGACCGCCGAGGTGCAGCGGCTCGCGATCGAGGCCTTCGACGCCGCGTCCTGCGAGGGCCTGGTGCGCGCCGACTTCTTCCTCACGGAGGACGGCACGTTCGTCATCAACGAGATCAACACGATGCCGGGCTTCACCCCGATCTCCATGTACCCGCGGATGTGGCAGGAGTCGGGCGTCGAGTACCCGGAGCTGGTGGACCGCCTGATCCAGGCGGCCCTGAGCCGCTCCACCGGCCTGCGCTAGCAGCAGCCGAAGGCGCCGTACATGCCGACCGCCCGCCGGGATTCCCGGCGGGCGGTCGGTGTGCGAGGGGTGTCCGGCCGGCGTCAGTACGAGGAGATGCCCTCGGGGACGGTCCTGGCCACCACGGTGGACAGCCCGACCAGCATCCCCGCATCCGTGGCATGCTCCTTGTCGACCCGGACCTCGGTGTACGCGAGCCGCATCCCGGTGATGAACCGGAAGCCCCCGCCGGCGCTGTCGGGGACCTTCAGCGCCAGCCACCGGACGCCGTTCACCTCGACGCCCTCCTGCTTCAGATCCGCCATCTCGGGGGGTTTGGGGATACCGCACCGCAGTACGATCGCCGAGCCGCCCCACGCGGCGGTCAGATCCGACTCCGGCGCTGCCTCGCCCCGCGCCAGGCCGGCCACCGTCTCCGGGAGTTCCTTGTGCAGTGCTGCACAGAACCCCGCGACGTCGGCGGGCGGCGTGGGCGGCGGGTCCACCCGGGCTTCGGAATCACCCGGGGCACAGCCCGCGAGGGCCAGTACCGCGGCCAGTACGGGCAGGGCGGGCAGACGCACGGGCCGGCGGTGGAAGGTCATCACCGGCCAAGAGTAGACGGGGGCTACAGATGGACCACCGGGCAGGTCAGGGTGCGGGTGATGCCCTCCACCTGCTGCACCTTGGCGACGACCATGCGGCCGAGTTCGTCGACGGTGTCCGCCTGGGCGCGCACGATCACGTCGTACGGGCCCGTCACGTCCTCGGCCTGGATCACCCCCGGGATCTGGCTGATGGACTCGGCGACGAACGACGCCTTGCCCACCTCGGTCTGGATAAGGATGTACGCCTGTACCACGGAACCTCCAGGGCGGCCACGAGGATCGATTCCCCTAACCTTCGGGTGGGCCCAGGGATTCGGGTGGGCCCGGGGAAGAAGGGACGCCACGGTACCGCGTTGCCGAGCACCACGGGGAGACCCGGGGGCCCGGCGCCACGCACGGCGGGGCGTACGGAGAGCAGAAGTTGACGTATCTGTTGACGGTACCCAGAGCTGTGACGGCTCGCGACCGCAAGCGGACTGGGCAAGAAGGGGCACAGCGATGAAGGGCACTGTGGGCGAGCTGGGGGAGTTCGGGCTCATTCGGGAGCTCACCTCACGGCTCACCACCACCCCGGCGGTCCGGCTCGGACCGGGCGACGACGCCGCGGTCGTGTCGGCCCCCGACCGGCGGGTCGTGGCGAGCACCGACATCCTGCTCGAGGGCAGGCACTTCCGGCGCGACTGGTCCACGGCGTACGACGTCGGCCGCAAGGCGGCCGCGCAGAACCTCGCCGACATCGCGGCCATGGGCGCGGTGCCGACGGCGCTGCTGCTCGGCCTCGTCGTCCCGGCCGAGCTGCCGGTCACCTGGCCCACCGAGCTGATGGACGGCATCCGCGACGAGTGCCAGGTCGCCGGTGCGGCCGTGGTCGGCGGCGACGTCGTCCGCGGGGACACCATCACCGTGGCCATCACCGCCCTCGGCGACCTGCGCAACCACGAGCCCGTGCTGCGCTCCGGCGCCCAGCCCGGCGACGTCGTGGCCGTCACGGGCTGGCTGGGCTGGTCCGCGGCCGGATTCGCCGTGCTCTCGCGCGGGTTCCGCTCCCCGCGGGCCTTCGTCGAGGCCCACCGGCGCCCCGAGCCCCCGTACCACGCGGGCCCCGCGGCCGCCGGGCTCGGCGCCACGGCGATGACCGACGTCAGCGACGGCCTGATCGCCGACCTCGGGCACATCGCGGAGGCCAGCAAGGTACGGATCGACCTGCGCTCGGCGGCCGTCGACATCCCGACGCAGATGCACGACATCGGGCAGGCCGTCGGGGTCGACCCCTTGCAGTGGGTGCTCACCGGAGGGGAAGATCACGCCATCGTGGCGACCTTCCCGCCCGACGTGAAACTGCCGGCCCGGTGGAAGGTCATCGGGGAGGTGCTGAACCGGTCCGCGCTGCCCCAGGTGACCGTGGACGGCGCCCCCTGGACGAGCACCGGCGGCTGGGACCACTTCGGCTCCGACCCGTCCATCGAGGAGACCCCCAGATGACCGACGCGCCACCGCTGTGCCTGACCGTCGCCGGATCCGATTCCGGCGGTGGCGCCGGGATCCAGGCAGACCTCAAGACGATGCTGGCACTCGGCGTGCACGGGATGAGCGTGGTGACGGCCGTGACCGCGCAGAACTCCCTCGGGGTGCAGGGAATCTGGGAACTGCCCGCCGAAGCCGTGAAGGCCCAGTACCGGGCCGTCGTGGACGACATGGGCGTCCACGCCGTCAAGACCGGGATCCTGGCCTCCACCGCGCTGGTGGAGACGGTGGCCGAGCTGCTGGCCGCCACCTCCGCCCCCGCCGTCGTGGATCCGGTCGGGGTCTCCAAGCACGGGGACGCGCTGCTCGCCGCCTCGGCGCTGGACGCCGTGCGCAAGGAGCTGCTGCCGCGGGCCACCGTGGCCACCCCGAACCTGGACGAAGTGGCCCAGCTCACGGGCGTGATCGTGGAGAGCGAGGACGACATGCGGCGCGCCGCCGACGCCGTGCTCGCGTACGGGCCCCAGTGGGCGCTCGTCAAGGGCGGGCACCTGGCCGCCCACGGGGGCCAGGCCGCCGACCTGCTCACCGACGGGGACACACAGCTGTGGCTGCGGGCGCCGCGCCACGACAACCGGCACACCCACGGCACCGGCTGCACCCTCGCCAGCGCGATCGCCGCCGGGCTCGCCAAGGGACAGGACGTCCCGCAGGCCGTCATGGAGGCCAAGGAGTACGTGACCGGCGCCATCGCGGCCGGCTTCGCGCTCGGCGGCGGCATCGGCCCGGTGGACCACGCCTGGGAGTGGCACCGCTGACGGCCGCCGAACGGCAGAAGACCACCGCGTCACGTGACGCGGTGGTCTTCGCCTGCCCGGTCGGTCCAGGCAAGTGCAAGGCAAAAGGCCGGCCCACGAGGTGGACCGGCCTTCTTGGCAACCGGAAAGGGCTGCGCTACGACGGTTGGCGTCAGCGCGAGACCTTGCCGGCCTTGATGCACGAGGTGCAGACGTTGAGGCGCTTCGGCGTCCCACTGACCATGGCACGAACGCGCTGGATGTTCGGGTTCCAGCGACGCGAGGTGCGGCGGTGCGAGTGGGAGATGTTGTTGCCGAAGCTCGGCCCCTTGGCGCAAACGTCGCAGTTGGCAGCCACAGGTCACTCCAAAGACTTCAGATGCACTTACAGTGAAATCCGGCGCACCGGATCAGAAGTCTGAGAAGTCTGAGTGGTTTGCCGGGGGAAATGGCCCGACTTTCATCGGGCAACCGGAGCAGCATACAACGACTGCGTCCGTCCAAGAAAACTACCATGGCCGCCGCCGATCCCGCCCGGGGCCCCTGACGCCCCGCAGTCCTTGGTTACCCTGCGGTGAACCCTGGCCCGCACGAGGAGGAACGCCCGGTGCAGCACGAGCCGCAGCCGCAGCCCGCCGACGAGCTCGACGCCGAAACGGTGCGCACCTGGAGCTCGCTGGCCGTGGCCGCGCTGGGCCGGGCCCGCGAGGACATCGACGCGATCAACGTCTACCCCGTAGCGGACGCGGACACCGGAACCAACCTCTACCTGACCGCCGAGTCGGCGGACCGCGCCCTGGCCGAGGCGCTCGGAACACCACCCGCGGGCGTGAGCGAGACCACAGCGGACGCCACCCTGTCGGAGGCCGTACGGGCCTACGCGCACGGCGCCCTCATAGGCGCCCGCGGGAACTCCGGGACGATCCTGGCGCAGCTGCTGCGCGGAGTGGCCGACGTGCTCGGCGACGAACCCGGGGGCCGCGGGCCCGGCCGGCTGCTGGCCGAGGCGCTGACCCGGGCCGCCGAGGAGGCCTACGGGGCCGTCGCGCACCCGGTGGAGGGCACGATGCTCACCGTCGCCGCCGCGGCGGCGGCCCGGGCCGGCGAGGCGGCGGGCTACGGCGCCGCCAGCCAGCAGTACCTCGATGCCATCGGCCGCGTGGACGTGATGGTCGGCCAGCTGCTCGCCGACACCCCGGGGCAGCTGGCCGAGCTGGGCCGGGCCGGAGTGGTCGACGCCGGGGGCTGCGGGCTGGTCGCCGTACTCGGGGCGCTGTCGCAGGCCCTGTCGGGCCGCCCGCCCGCCGCCGAGGCCGTACGCGGCCGGGCCGTCCCCGTACCGAGGCCGCCGCAGCCCTGCGACGCCGAGGAGCGGGGCGGGCCCGCGTACGAGGTGATCTATCTGCTGGAGGCCGCCGAGCCGGCCGTGGCCGAGCTGCGCGGACGCCTCGACGGACTCGGGGACTCCCTGGTGGTGGTCGGCGGCGACGGACTGTGGAACGTGCACGTCCACGTCGACGACCCCGGCGCCGCCGTGGAGGCCGGTGTGGTCGCCGGGCGGCCGTACCGGATCCGCATCACCCACTTCGGCGACGAGCGGCGCCGGGCGCGCGGTGAGCGCGTCCAGCGGGCCGTCGTCGCCGTCGTCCCGGGCGAGGGGCTGGCCGGGCTGTGCGGGGAGGCGGGCGCGACCACCGTGCTCGCCCGCCCCGGCGAGGTCCCGGACGCCGCCGCGCTCGTCGACGCCATCCGGCGCGCGCACGCCCGCGAGGTGGTGCTGCTGCCCGGCGGCGCCGACCAGCGGGCCGTCGCCTCCGCCGCGGCCGAACAGGCCCGCGCCGACGGCGTACGGGTGGCCGTGATCCCCACCCGGTCCGCCGTCCAGGGCCTGGCCGCCCTCGCCGTCCACGACCCGGAGGGCAGCTTCGACGAGGACGTCGTCGCCATGACCGCGGCCGCCGGAGCCACCCGCTACGGGGAACTCGCCGTCGCCGAACGGCAGTCCTTCACCTCCGCCGGCATCTGCCAGGCCGGGGACGTGCTCGGACTCATCGACGGCGACGTCGCCGTCATCGGCTCCGGTCTCGACGAGACCGCCCAGGCCGTCCTGGAGCGGATGCTGGGCTCCGGCGGCGAACTCGTCACCCTGGTCCTGGGACCGGAGGTGCCGGACGCCCTCGCCGAACGCCTGGAGGCGTACGTCCAGCACGGACACCTGGCGGTGGACACGGTCACCTACCGCGGCGGGCGGTACTCGGCGCCCCTCCTCATCGGGGTCGAATAGCCGACTTGTCAGCGCCATGGTGTGCAATGAAGGCGTGCCCGCGCTCGACGAAGACCTCAAGAAGACGCTCGGCCCCGCCACCGCCAAGGTGCTGGCCGAGCAGCTCGGCCTGCACACGGCCCTGGACCTGCTGCACCACTACCCGCGGCGGTACGCCGAGCGCGGCGAGCTGACCTCGCTGACCGAGCTCGCCGACCAGATCGACGAGCACGTGACGGTCGTCGCCCAGGTCGCCGACGCCCGGATCCTGACCTTCAACGGAGGCCGCGGCAAACGCCTGGAGGTGACCATCACCGACGGCAGCGGCCGCCTCCAGCTGGTCTTCTTCGGGGCGGGTGTCCACAAGCCGCACAAGGACCTGCTGCCGGGCACCCGCGCCATGTTCGCGGGCAAGGTCGGCCTGTTCAACCGCAAGCTCCAGCTCTCCCACCCCGCGTACGAACCGCTCGGCGCGGACGCCTCCGACCGGGACGCCGCCACCGCCTTCGCCAACCAGCTCATCCCGATCTACCCGGCCTGCGCCAAGCTGGAGTCCTGGAAGATCGCCAAGTGCGTGGACGCCGTACTGCCCAGCGCCGGGGAGGCCGTGGAACCACTGCCGGAGGCCCTGCGCGAGGGCCGCGGACTGGTCCCGCTCACCGAGGCCCTGCTGAAGATCCACCGGCCGGCCACCAAGGGCGACATCGAGGACGCGCGGCAGCGGCTGAAGTGGGACGAGGCCTTCGTCCTCCAGGTCGCCCTGGCCCGCCGCCGGCACGCCGACTCCCAGCTCCCGGCCGTCCCCCGCCGCCCCGCCCCGGGCGGCCTGCTCGACGCCTTCGACGCCAAGCTCCCCTTCACCCTCACCGACGGCCAGCAGACCGTCTCCCGGGAGATCTTCGAAGACCTGGCCACGGAGCACCCCATGCACCGCCTCCTCCAGGGCGAGGTCGGCAGCGGGAAGACGATGGTGGCGCTGCGGGCCATGCTCGCCGTCGTCGACTGCGGGGGGCAGGCCGCCATGCTCGCCCCCACCGAGGTCCTCGCCCAGCAGCACCACCGGTCCGTCACCGAGATGATGGGAGAGCTCGCCGAGGGCGGGATGCTCGGCGGCTCCGACCAGGGGACCAAGGTCGTGCTGCTCACCGGGTCCATGGGGATGCCCGCGCGCCGCCAGGCCCTGCTCGACCTGGTCACCGGCGAGGCCGGCATCGTCATCGGCACGCACGCGCTCATCGAGGACAAGGTGCAGTTCCACGACCTCGGCCTGGTCGTCGTCGACGAACAGCACCGCTTCGGCGTCGAGCAGCGCGACGCGCTGCGGTCCAAGGGGAAGCAGCCCCCGCACCTGCTGGTCATGACCGCGACCCCGATCCCGCGCACGGTCGCGATGACCGTCTTCGGGGACCTGGAGACCTCCGTCCTCGACCAGCTGCCCGCCGGCCGCTCCCCGATCGCCACCCACGTCGTACCGGCCAAGGACAAGCCCCACTTCCTGGCCCGGGCCTGGGAGCGGGTGCGCGAAGAGGTCGAGAACGGGCACCAGGCGTACGTGGTGTGCCCGCGCATCGGCGACGGCGAGGACGACCCCAAGAAGAAGGCCTCCGCCGAGGACGACGCGGAGAAGCGGCCCCCGCTGGCCGTCCTGGACATCGCGGAGCAGCTCGGGCGCGGGCCGCTCGCCGGGCTGTCGGTGGAGGTGCTGCACGGCCGGATGGACCCGGCGGACAAGGACGACGTCATGCGCCGCTTCGCGGCCGGCGAGGTCAAGGTGCTGGTCGCCACCACCGTCATCGAGGTCGGGGTGAACGTGCCGAACTCCACGGTCATGGTGATCATGGATGCGGACCGCTTCGGAGTCTCCCAGCTCCACCAGCTGCGCGGCCGCGTCGGCCGCGGTTCCGCGCCCGGCCTGTGCCTGCTCGTCAGCGAGATGCACGAGGCGAGCCCCGCCCGGGCCCGGCTCGCCGCGGTCGCCGCCACCCTCGACGGCTTCGAGCTCTCCCGCATCGACCTGGAACAGCGCCGGGAGGGCGACGTCCTCGGCCAGGCCCAGTCGGGCGTGCGCTCCTCGCTGCGCATGCTCGCGGTCATCGAGGACGAGGAGGTCATCGCCCAGGCCCGGGAGGAGGCCGCCCGCGTGGTCGCCGACGACCCCGAGCTGCGGGGTCTGCCGGGCCTGCGGAGCGCGCTGGAGGCCCTGCTGGACACCGAGCGGGAGCAGTACCTGGAGAAGGGCTGAGCCGCGGTCGCCCGGTACCGCCCGGGGCCGTCCCGGGCGGTACGACCTATCGTGGAACTCCGCAGTAGCCATCACCGTCGTACCGAAGGACCCCAGATGACCCGCGTGATCGCCGGCAGCGCCGGCGGGCGACGGCTGACCGTGCCCCCGGGCACCGGCACCCGGCCGACCTCGGACCGGATGCGTGAAGGCCTCTTCTCCACCTGGGAGTCGCTCCACGGCGTCGACGGGGCCCGGGTGCTCGACCTGTACGCGGGCTCCGGCGCCGTGGGCCTGGAGGCCCTCTCCCGCGGCGCGGCCCACGCGCTGCTGGTGGAGCCCGAGGCCAAGGCCGCCAAGGCGATCCGGGACAACATCAAGGCGCTGGGCCTGCCCGGCGCCGAGTTCCGGGCGGGCAAGGCGGAGCAGATCGTGGCGGTCCCGTCGGGCACGGACCCGTACGACGTCGTCTTCCTGGACCCGCCGTACGCCGTCGGCCACGACGATCTTGGCGAGATCCTGCTCACACTCCGCGCCAATGGCTGGCTCACGGACGACGCGCTCGTCACCGTGGAGCGCAGTACGCGCAGCGGCGCCTTCCCGTGGCCCGCGGGCTTCGAGCCGCTGCGCTCCCGCAAGTACGGCGAGGGCACCCTTTGGTACGGTCGCGCCGCCTTCACCAGCGAAGACTCATGATGCCCGCATCGGAGAGCGAGGGACCCAAGTTGCGCCGAGCCGTCTGTCCCGGGTCATTCGACCCCATCACCAACGGACACCTCGACATCATCGGCCGGGCCTCCCGGCTCTACGACGTCGTGCACGTCGCCGTGATGATCAACCAGTCCAAGCAGGGGCTGTTCACCGTCGAGGAGCGGATCGAGCTGATCCGCGAGGCGACCGCCGACTACGGCAACGTCGAGGTGGAGTCCTTCCACGGACTGCTCGTCGACTTCTGCAAGCAGCGCGACATCCCGGCCATCGTCAAGGGCCTGCGCGCGGTCAGCGACTTCGACTACGAGCTCCAGATGGCCCAGATGAACATGGGCCTCTCGGGCGTCGAGACGCTGTTCGTGCCGACCAACCCCACCTACAGCTTCCTGTCGTCCTCCCTGGTCAAGGAGGTCGCGACCTGGGGCGGCGACGTCGCCCACCTGCTGCCGCCGCACGTGCACGCGGCGCTGACCGAGCGGCTCGCGAACCGCTGACGGACTGACGGGCCGTCAGTCCGGTGCCGGGGTTCACCCGGTGGCCTTACAGTCGTCCCGTCCGTCTCAGGAACCGCCCGAGGCCGAGAGAGTGCGAGCCCCCATGGACGTGCAGAAGAAGCTCGACGAGATCGTCGCGGCCGTCGGCGGCGCCCGGTCCATGCCCATGTCGGCCTCCTGCGTGATCAACCGCGCCGAGCTGCTCGCGCAGCTCGAAGAGGTGCGCCAGGCGCTGCCCGGCTCGCTCGCGCAGGCTCAGGAGCTCATCGGGGGCCGGGAGCAGATGGTCGAGGACGCCCGTCGCGAGGCGGAGCGGATCATCGAGTCGGCGCACGCCCAGCGCGGTTCGCTGATCTCCGACACCGAGGTCGCGCGCCGCTCGCAGGCCGAGGCGGACCGGATCCTGGCGGACGCCCGCAGGGAGGCCGACGAGATCCGGGCCGAGGCCGACGACTACGTCGACAGCAAGCTCGCGAACTTCGAGGTCGTGCTCAGCAAGACCATCGGCTCCGTCGACCGCGGCCGCGAGAAGCTCCTGGGCCGCGGGCCCGGGCTCGACGAGGACGGCTTCCCGGACGCCGAGGCGCCCGAGCGCAGCCACGATCCGCAGACGCAGCGCCAGCAGGCGGACGCGTACGTGGACACCAAGCTGGCGACCTTCGAGGCGGTCCTCTCCAAGACCCTGGAGGCGGTCGGCCGGGGCCGGCAGAAGCTGCTGGGCCGGGTGCCCACCGACGACCTCGGCGCGCACATGGCCGCCCAGGACGCGGCGGGCGCGCAGCAGTCCCGCTCGGCGAGCGACGCGGACTTCCTGGCGGGCCTGGCGGAGCCCGCGGCCCCGGTGATCCCGGCGCAGGTCCAGCAGGAGCCCGCGTACGACGCGTACGGCTACCAGCAGCCCCAGCAGCAGGACGCCTACTCCTACCAGGACCCCTATGCCTACCAGCAGCAGGTCCAGCAGCCGGACCCGTACGCGGCGATGGGCTACGAGCAGCAGCCGGACCCCTACGCGGCCTACCAGCAGCAGCCGCAGGCCGCACAGCACCAGATGCAGCAGGCCCAGCCGACCCAGCAGCACCCCCAGCAGCCCGCGCTCGACGAGACCAGCTTCTTCGACACGAGCATGATCAACCTGGACCAGCTGCGCCAGTACGAACAGGGTCGCTGAGGCCGGATTGGGCTCAGGGCGAAGCGCCGGGTATCCTGGCTCTTCGGTCGCGCGTATGCACCGCGATCCATGCTGCCCTTATGTGGCGGAATCTTTGATCTTCAGCGATCTGTGAAAGCAGGAACGGCCCTGAATACCCGCCTCGACCACCGCAACCCCCTCGTGTTCGACACGCACGAGCTGGGTCGGCGTCCTGGTGCCATGCAGCGGCTGTCCCGTGAGATCGCGACACCGGCGGACTTCAGTCTCGTCGGCGTCATCGGGGTACCGGAAGGCGCCCCGATGAAGCTCAGCCTCCGCATGGAGTCGGTCATGGAAGGGGTGCTTGTCACAGGCACCGCCCGTGCATCGGCCGTAGGGGAGTGCGTAAGGTGTCTGGAGTCCGTCGAGCGCGAGCTCAAGGCGGACTTCCAGGAGATGTTCTCGTACCCTGACGCCGACGACCGGAGCCGCACCACAGCGGAGCCGGCCGACGACGCCGAGGACGACGAGGACACGCTCTTCCTCGAGGACGGCTTGTTCGACCTCGAACCCGTGCTGCGTGATGTGGTGGTGCTCGCACTGCCCATGCAGCCGGTGTGCCGGGAGGACTGTCTCGGACTGTGCCCCGATTGCGGGCTCAGCCTCAACGACGACCCGGACCACCACCATGACGCCGTCGACATCCGTTGGGCGGCACTGCAAGGACTCGTCGTGACCGATCAGGACGACGAGAAGGACAACATGAGCGGCACTGCCTCTGACGGAGTTCAGGGCGCCGCCGAGAAGCAGGAGAAGTAGCCGTGGCTGTTCCGAAGCGGAAGATGTCGCGCAGCAACACGCGCCACCGCCGGTCGCAGTGGAAGGCTGCGGTCCCCACCCTGGTTTCGTGTGAGCGTTGCCAGGAGCCGAAGCTCCAGCACATCGCGTGCCCGAGCTGCGGCACCTACAACAAGCGCCAGGTCCTCGAGGTCTGAGCGGCTGGTGAGAGGCGCAATGTCTGAGCTGTCCAACGCTGAGAAGCAGGCAGACAGTAACAACGCGGCCTCGTCCCACACGCTTCTGGAAGGGCGGCTCGGGTATCGACTCGAGTCCGCCCTTCTGGTGCGTGCACTGACCCACCGCTCGTACGCGTACGAGAACGGCGGTCTGCCCACCAACGAGCGCCTGGAGTTCCTCGGGGACTCCGTGCTCGGCCTGGTGGTCACGGACACGCTGTACACGACCCACCCCGACCTCCCCGAAGGCCAGCTGGCCAAGCTTCGGGCCGCGGTGGTCAACTCGCGCGCACTGGCGGAGGTCGGGCGCGGCCTCGACCTCGGCTCCTTCATCCGGCTCGGCCGGGGCGAAGAGGGCACGGGCGGCCGGGACAAGGCCTCCATCCTCGCCGACACCCTTGAAGCGGTGATCGGCGCGGTCTACCTCGACCAGGGCCTCGACGCGGCCTCGGAGCTGGTTCACCGGCTCTTCGACCCGCTCATCGAGAAGTCCTCGAACCTCGGGGCCGGCCTGGACTGGAAGACCAGTCTCCAGGAGCTCACGGCGGCCGAAGGCCTCGGCGTACCGGAATACCTGGTGACCGAGACCGGTCCGGACCACGAGAAGACCTTCACCGCTGCCGCCCGCGTCGGTGGTGTCTCGTACGGCACCGGCACTGGCCGCAGCAAGAAGGAAGCGGAACAGCAGGCCGCGGAGTCCGCATGGCGCGGAATCCGGGCCAAGGCGGACGAGCGGATCGCGGCGGAAGCCGCGGCATCCGCCGCCGCCCAGGTCGCGGTGACGGCTCCGGCCGACACCGAGGCCGATGCCGCGGTCTCGGCATCGGCCGAGGACGGCGGGTCGCCGACGCCCGCCGACCAGACGCCGACCGGCTGAGCCCTTCCTTCGGGATCTCCCGCCCGTCCCTGCCACCGTGCAGGGGCGGGCGGCCCCGTTTCCGGGCCGGGCGGGGCGGGCCGGCCCGGGGCCGGTACGCTCGCGGGGAGCCGCCAGAACGCATCACGACCGCATCGCCCCCGGAGGACCGCCGTGCCCGAGCTGCCCGAAGTCGAAGTCGTACGGCGGGGCTTGGAGCGCTGGGTGGCCGGCCGGACCGTCGCGGCCGTCGAGGTGCTCCACCCGCGCGCGGTACGCCGTCACCCGGCCGGCGGGGCCGATTTCGCCGCCCGGCTCACGGGCGGGACGATCGGCGTCCCGCAGCGGCGCGGCAAGTACCTGTGGCTGCCCCTGGAGGGGCGGGACCTCTCGGTCCTCGGGCACCTCGGTATGAGCGGACAGCTCCTGGTCCAGCCGGAAGCCGCCGCCGACGAGAAGCACCTGCGCATCCGCGTGCGCTTCGACGACGCCGCCGGGACCGAGCTCCGCTTCGTCGACCAGCGCACCTTCGGCGGGCTCTCGCTCCACGAGAACACGCCCGACGGGCTGCCCGACGTCATCGCGCACATCGCCCGGGACCCGCTCGACCCCCTCTTCGACGAGGCCGCCTACTACGCGGCGCTGCGCGCCAAACGGACCACCGTCAAGCGGGCCCTGCTGGACCAGTCCCTGATCAGCGGGGTCGGCAACATCTACGCCGACGAGGCACTGTGGCGGGCGCGGCTGCACTACGAGCGCGCCACCGCCACGCTGACGCGTCCCCGGAGCGCGGAACTGCTCGGCCACGTGCGGGACGTGATGAACGCGGCCCTGGACGTCGGCGGCACCAGCTTCGACAGCCTGTACGTCAACGTGAACGGCGAATCCGGTTACTTCGACCGGTCGCTCGACGCCTACGGGCGCGAGGACGAGCCCTGCCGGCGCTGCGGCACCCCGATGCGCCGACGCCCGTGGATGAACCGGTCCAGCTACTTCTGCCCGCGCTGTCAGCGGCCGCCGCGCGCGGCGTCGTAGGACTCCCGCGCGTCGATGACCCGGGGCATGCTGCCTTCGAGGAAGTGGATGAGCGCGAGCAGCCGGTCGGCGATCTCGACGCCGAGCGGGGTCAGCTCGTAGTCGACGCGCGGCGGGTTCGTCGGCTGCGCCTCGCGGTTGACGATGCCGTCGCGCTCCAGTGCCTGCAGGGTCTGGGAGAGCATCTTCTCGCTCACGCCGTCGACCTTGCGGCGCAGCTCGTTGAACCGGCACGAGCCGTCGCGCAGGGCGCCCACCGTGAGGCTGCCCCAGCGGCCCGTGACGTGCTCCAGGGTCTCCCGGGACGGGCACGCGCGCGCGAAGGCGTCAAACGGCAGTTCAGTCTCCATGCCGACCAGCTTAACTCCGGACAGCGCCGTCCAGAAGAGTGCGCTTTCGATGGGTAAGCGCGCTGCGGTCAGAAGCCGAAGTCCTGCGTCCACCAGGGGCCGCCGGCGGCGACGTACACGCCGACGCCGAGGGTGCGGAACTCGCAGTTGAGGATGTTCGCCTTGTGGCCGGGGCTGTTCATCCAGGCGTTCATGACCGCCTGCGCGTCGCCCTGGCCGCGGGCGATGTTCTCGCCGCCGAGCCCGGAGAGGCCCGCCTTGGTGGCGCGGTCCCACGGGGTGTTCCCGTCGGGGTCGGTGTGGTCGAAGAAGCCGCGGACGGCCATGTCCTTGCTGAAGGCACCGGCCAGTGCCGCGAGCGGCGGGTTCGCCCGGACCGGACCGCAGCCGGCCTGTGCGCGCTCCTGGTTGACCAGGGTGAGCACGGCGGTCTCCTCCGCGGAGTGGCCGTCGTCGGGGGTCGGGGCCGGCGGCGCGGGGGGAGCGGGCGGAGCGGGCGGCTTGGGCGCGGTCGTCTTCGGCGGCACGGGAGCCGGGACCGGCAGCGGGCTCTTCTGCGGCTTCGCCTGCACCTTGGCGGAGGCGGGCGCCGAGGCCGGCGGGGTGGGTGAGGCGGAGGGGGTCCGCGAGGCCGACGGGGAGGGCGAGGCGGACGGTGCGGCGGAAGGCGAGGCGGAAGGCGAAGGGGAGGCCGAGGGGGAGGCCGAGGCCGAGGGCGACGGGCCGTCCGAGTCGGGGCCGGCGGAGGCGCGGCCGGAGAGGTTGGCGAGGCCGCCCTGCTGCTCGGTCGCGGGGGCCGGGCTCGGCGAGGCCTCAGTCTCGGCCCCGGCCTGCGTCTTCGCGGCCGAGCCGTCGGCGCTGACGCCGACATAGGGGAAGGAGCTGCCGACCGGCACCATGCCCGTGGTCACCGCCGCGGTGCCGAGGACCACGGCCACGGCGCCTCCCAGCAGGGCGGTGCGCACGAGGGTGCGGCGGTTGCCGTCGCGGGGCGGCGCGGCGTGAAGTCGGTGGCGTCCCATCGGCGACGTGCCTTCCTTGCGGCTCAAGATCATCCCTTACTCACCCAAATGGGTGAGTTCACTGGTGCGCGACTGTACGCGATGGGGCGCTGGGGCGATGTGGGGCGAAACTCTTCGCCCCGTTAGCGTTCACGCATGAACGAAGACGTCCGCATGACCGCGTGGGTGCGCGGCCGTGTACAGGGAGTGGGCTTCCGCTGGTTCACCAGGGCCAATGCTCTGGAGATCGGCGGAGTCGTCGGGTTCGCGCTCAACCTCGACGACGGGCGAGTGCAGGTGGTGGCCGAAGGTCAACGTGAGAATTGCCACCGGCTGCTCGACTGGCTGCGCTCCGCCGACACGCCCGGGAGGGTGGACGGAGTGACAGAGATCTGGGGCACACCGCGCGGTGGCTACGACGGGTTCGCGATCCGTTGACGGATCGGCTGATCATGTACTGATCACATCTCTGAGCGGTCCGCACCCGGCCGGATCTGCGCGTTCCGATGTCGAGGCGTTGCCGGAGGCGGTGTTCCGTGGAAGGCTCGGAACAGCGGACGATCTCCACATCCCTTGGGAGAGCCGGGCTGCCCGCCGATACGGGGCGTGATCGTGTTGACCGTCAAACTTTTTGGTGAGACGCTGGAAGCCCCGCGCACCTGAGCTGTTTGGCAGTGCTGGCAGTACGAAGCGCAGTGACTGACAGTCGCTGTCGGACATCCGCGGGTGCGATTCCCTCACGACCCACACCGCTTCGGTCGGTCACTCAGTGTGGAGGACCATCCATCATGGCAAAGGCGCTTCTCGGTTACGTCGGCGGTTCCGATCCGCGACTCCTCGCCGAGATGCGACGGCTTCAGCAGCGCGTCCAGGACCTCGAGTCCGAGCTCACACGGATTCAGTCCGAAAATGACGCGCTGAACGCGGCCGCCGCTCAGCACGGAGACTCGCTGCTGGACCGCATCGACATCGACGTACCCCAGGCGGAGCCTGCGCTCACCTGATCCGCGCTCTACCCGTCGCTCGACTCCAGCCCCGCATGATCTGCAAGGGACGCTTCGGCGTCCCTTCTTTCTTGCTTGCGCCAGGTGGGCGGACGATTCCTGCGACGTCGGTTGCGCCCTGCACCTTCATGGGTGAAACCGCACGCGAAAGGTAGAGTCCGGCGGCGTGCACCTCAAGTCCCTGACCCTGCGTGGCTTCAAGTCCTTCGCCTCTGCAACCACCCTGCGCTTCGAGCCCGGCATCACGTGTGTCGTGGGCCCCAACGGCTCGGGCAAGTCCAATGTGGTGGACGCGCTGTCCTGGGTCATGGGGGAGCAGGGGGCCAAGTCCCTGCGCGGCGGCAAGATGGAGGACGTCATCTTCGCCGGCACCACCGGGCGACCGCCGCTCGGGCGGGCCGAGGTGTCGCTGACCATCGACAACTCCGACGGCGCCCTGCCGATCGAGTACGCCGAGGTCACGATCACGCGCATCATGTTCCGCGGCGGCAGCAGCGAGTACCAGATCAACGGCGACACCTGCCGGCTGCTCGACATCCAGGAGCTGCTCTCCGACTCCGGCATCGGCCGCGAGATGCACGTCATCGTCGGACAGGGCCAGCTGGACTCCGTCCTGCACGCCGATCCGATGGGCCGGCGCGCCTTCATCGAGGAGGCGGCCGGCGTACTCAAGCACCGCAAGCGCAAAGAGAAGGCGCTGCGGAAGCTGGACGCGATGCAGGCGAACCTCGCGCGCGTGCAGGACCTCAACGAGGAACTGCGGCGCCAGCTGAAGCCGCTGGGGCGCCAGGCCGCGGTGGCCCGGCGGGCGGCCGTCATCCAGGCCGACCTGCGCGACGCGCGGCTGCGGCTGCTCGCCGACGACCTCGTGACCCTGCGGGGCGCGCTCGACGCGGAGATCGCGGACGAGGCGGCGCTGAAGGAGCGCAAGGATGCCGCCGAGGCGCAGCTGGCGCAGGCGCTGAGGCGCGAGGCGGAGCTTGAGGAAACGGTGCGGCAGTTGACGCCGCGGCTCCAGCGGGCCCAGCAGACCTGGTACGAGCTGTCGCAGCTGGCCGAGCGGGTACGGGGGACCGCGTCCCTGGCCGACGCGCGGGTCAAGTCCGCTTCGGCCGCGGCCCCGGAGGAGGAGCGCCGCGGCCGCGATCCGCAGGACATGGAGCGGGAGGCGGAGCGGATCCGTGAACAGGAGGCGGAGCTGACGGCCGCTCTGGAGGCGGCGTCGCGGGCGCTGGAGGACACCGTCGAGCACCGGGCGGAGCTGGAGCGGTCGCTGGCCGCGGAGGAGCGGCGGCTGCGGGACGCGGCGCGGGCCATCGCGGACCGGCGCGAGGGGCTGGCGCGGCTGACGGGCCGGCTGGGTGCGGCCCGGTCCCGGGCGGGGGCCGCGCAGGCGGAGATCGACCGGCTGGTGGCCGCACGCGACGGGGCCGAGCTCCGCGCCGGCGCCGCGCAGGCCGAGTACGAGGCGCTGGCCGAGGAAGTCGGCGGGCTCGAAGACCCGGCGGTGGACGAGGAGTACGCGGCGGCGCGGGCGGAGCTGGCCGAGGCGGAGGCCGCGCTGACGCAGGCGCGGGACGCGGTGGCGGCCGCGGAGAAGTCGCGGGCGGCGGTGTCGGCGCGGCGGGACGCCTTGGCGCTCGGGCTGCGGCGCAAGGACGGCACGGGGGCGCTGCTCGCCGCACGCGAGCGGCTGGCGGGGCTGCTGGGGCCGGCGGCGGAGCGGCTGTCGGTGACCGCGGGGTACGAGGTGGCGGTGGCGGCGGCGCTCGGCGCGGCCGCGGACGCACTGGCGGTGTCCTCGCCGGCCGCGGCGGCCGGCGCCATCCGGCACCTCCGCGCCACGGACGCCGGCCGGGCCACCCTCCTGATCGCACCCCCGCCGGCCGGGATCCCGATCCCGGACCAGGGCGAGGCCCGGCCCCGGCCGGGCTCGCCGTCCGCGATCGCCTTCCCCGGCCAGGCGGTCCCCGAGGGCGGCGTCGCGGATGACGCGGATCCGGCGGGCGGTTCGGCCACGGCCCCCCTCCCGGGCCGGGACGAGGCCTCGGGCGGCGCCACGGATGGCGGGCCCGGGGCGGGTTCGGCGCCCGGGGTGCCCTTCCCGGGGCAGACCGCCACCGGCGCGGCCGCCCCGTCCCCGGCGGGCGGTTCCGCCGAAGCCCCGGTTCCGGGGGGCAGTGCGGCCGAAGCCCCGGTACCGGCGGGCGGTTCCGCCGAAGCCCCGGTGACGGGGGAGTTCGCGGCCGATGGTGCCGGGCCGGGGGGCGCGTTCCGCCACCCCGCCCCTTCCCCCTCCACCGCGTCATGTGACTCCGCCGCGTGGCGGGGCTCCGCCCCGGGCGCCGTGCCCGCCGGGGAGCTCGTGCAGGGGGACGCCGGAGTCGTACGGGCCGTGGGGTGGGTGCTGCGGGAGTACGTCGTCGTCGCGGGGCTCGATGAGGCCGAGCGGCTCGTCGGGGCGCGGCCCGGTCTCGTCGCCGTGACCCGGGAGGGGGACGTGCTCGGCGCGCATCTCGCGCACGGGGGATCCGCCGGGGCGCCCAGCCTGATCGAGGTACAGGCCGCCGTCGACGAAGCCGACGCGGAGCTGGTGCGGCTGGACGGCGCGTGCGCGGACGGCGCCTGCGCGCGGGACCGGGCCCAGCAGCTGCGGCGCGAGCTCGCCGCGCGGGTCGACGAGGTCGGCGAGCGGCGGCGGGCCGGGGAGCAGGCCCGGGCCGGGGTCGCGCAGCAGCTGGGGCGCCTCGCCGGGCATGCGAAGGGCGCCGCCGGCGAGGCCGAGCGCAGCGCCGCCGCCGCGGCCAAGGCGCAGGACGCGCTGGAGCAGGCGCTGGCCGAGGTCGAGGAGTGCGCCGAACGGCTCGCCATCGCCGAGGAGATGCCGGTGGAGGAGGAGCCCGACACCGCCGTGCGGGACCGGCTCGCCGCCGACGGCGCCAACGCCCGCCAGACCGAGATGGAAGCCCGGCTGCAGCTCAGGACCCACGAGGAGCGGGTCAAGGGGCTGGCCGGCCGGGCCGACGCCCTGGACCGCGGCGCCCGAGCCGAGCGCGAGGCCCGTGCCCGCGCCGAG
>NZ_JAINUL010000001.1:2926450-2985786 GCF_020639365.1 Streptomyces flavotricini | reverse complement strand
AGCGCCGCCGGGCCCGGCTGCGCCACGAGGCGGAAGTCGCCCGCGCCGTCGCCGACGGGGCCCGCCAGCTCCTCGCGCACCTGGAGGTCTCGCTCCGCCGCGCCGAACAGGAGCGCGCCGCCGCCGAGCACGCCAAGGGCCTGCGCGAACGGGAACTCGGCGCGGCCCGCACCCGGGGCCGCGACCTCAAGGGCGAGCTCGACAAGCTCACCGACTCCGTGCACCGCGGCGAGGTGCTCGGCGCCGAGAAGCGGCTGCGCATCGAGCAGGTGGAGTCGCGCGCCCTGGAGGAGTTCGGGATGGAGGCGGCGGGGCTCGTCGCCGAGTACGGGCCGGACCAGCCCGTACCCCCGAGCCCGCCCGCCGACGGCGAGGACCCGGACGCCGACGCCGAGCCGGGTCCCTTCGTACGCGCGCAGCAGGAGAAGCGGCTCAAGGCGGCCGAGCGCGCCTACCAGCAGCTCGGCAAGGTCAACCCGCTCGCCCTGGAGGAGTTCGCGGCTCTGGAGGAGCGCCACCGCTTCCTCAGCGAGCAGTTGGAGGACCTCCGCAAGACCCGGGCCGATCTCCTTCAGGTAGTGAAGGAAGTCGACGAGCGGGTCGAGCAGGTGTTCACCGAGGCCTACCGGGACACGGCCCAGCAGTTCGAGGGCGTGTTCTCGCGGTTGTTCCCCGGCGGCGAGGGCCGGCTGGTCCTCACCGACCCCGACAACATGCTGACGACCGGCGTGGACGTGGAGGCCCGCCCGCCGGGCAAGAAGGTCAAGAGGCTCTCGCTGCTCTCCGGCGGCGAGCGCTCGCTGACCGCGGTCGCCCTGCTGGTGTCCATCTTCAAGGCCCGGCCCAGCCCGTTCTACGTGATGGACGAGGTCGAGGCCGCGCTCGACGACACCAACCTGCAGCGGCTGATCCGGATCATGGAGGAGCTCCAGGAGAGCTCGCAGCTGATCGTCATCACGCACCAGAAGCGGACCATGGAGGTCGCCGACGCGCTGTACGGCGTCTCCATGCAGGGCGACGGCGTCTCGAAGGTCATCAGCCAGCGCCTTCGTTGACCCTTTCACTTCACTTAATGAACACAGTCTGTGGGTGCGCCGGGATCGGCTCTGTGAAGAATCGGGTTCATCTCACCTATTGACTTCAGAAAGTGAACCCATAGGCTCTGCTGTGCCGTGTTGACGTTCAGGTGGTGGCAAGCCGTTTGCTGTGCGCCACTAGAGGAACACGAGCAAGCAACAACGAGACCCCCACACAGCCCGCCGTCGCCGCCGGGCCCAGGAGCACACCTTGACCAGCACAGCGAACGCACCCGCGTCGGGCGGTGGAAGCGCGTCCCAGCCCGACCACCTCGGCCACGTCATCTTCATCACCGCGGCCGCTGCCATGGGCGGCTTCCTCTTCGGCTACGACAGCTCCGTCATCAACGGCGCGGTGGAGGCCATCCGCGACCGCTTCGACGTCGGCTCGGCGGCACTCGCGCAGGTGATCGCCGCGGCGCTGATCGGCTGCGCCTTCGGCGCCGCCACCGCGGGCCGCCTCGCCGACCGGATCGGCCGAATCCGCTGCATGCAGATCGCCTCCGTCCTGTTCACCGCGAGCGCCATCGGCTCGGCCCTCCCGTTCGCCCTCTGGGACCTCGCCATGTGGCGCGTCATCGGCGGCTTCGGCATCGGCATGGCCTCCGTCATCGGGCCGGCCTACATCGCCGAAGTCTCCCCGCCCGCCTACCGCGGCCGGCTCGCCTCCTTCCAGCAGGCGGCCATCGTCATCGGCATCGCCGTCTCGCAGCTGGTCAACTGGGGCATCCTCAACCTCGCCGACGGCGACCAGCGCGGTGAGATCGGCGGACTCGAGGCCTGGCAGTGGATGCTCGGCGTGATGGTCGTCCCGGCCGTGCTCTACGGCCTGCTGTCCTTCGCCATCCCCGAGTCCCCGCGCTTCCTCGTCTCGGTCGGCCGCACGGACAAGGCCAAGGAGGTCCTGCGCGAGGTCGAGGGCTCGGGCATCGACGCCGACGCCCGCGTCCGCGAGATCGACCACTCCATGCGCTCCGAGGTGAAGTCCACCTTCAAGGACCTGCTCGGCGGCCGCTTCGGCTTCCTGCCCATCGTCTGGATCGGCATCGGCCTCTCGGTCTTCCAGCAGCTCGTCGGCATCAACGTGATCTTCTACTACAGCTCCTCGCTGTGGCAGTCGGTCGGCATCGACGCGAGCTCCTCGTTCCTGTACTCCTTCGAGACCTCGGTCGTGAACATCATCGGCACGGTGATCGCGATGGTCTTCGTGGACCGGCTCGGCCGCAAACCGCTCGCCCTCATCGGCTCCGTGGGCATGGCGCTGTCGCTGGGCACGGCGGCCTGGGCGTTCTCGTTCAAGACCGGAACCGGCGACGACATCTCCCTGCCGCACGCACAGGGCATCACCGCCCTGGTCGCGGCCAACTTCTTCGTCCTGTTCTTCGCGCTCTCCTGGGGCGTGGTGGTCTGGGTGCTGCTGGGCGAGATGTTCCCCGGCCGCATCCGCGCCGCCGCCCTCGGTGTGGCTGCCGCGGCCCAGTGGATCGCCAACTGGGTCATCACCGTCACGTTCCCGTCGCTGTCCGACTGGAACCTTTCGGGCGCCTACATGATCTACACGTTCTTCGCCCTGCTCTCGATCCCCTTCATCCTCAAATGGGTGCCGGAGACCAAGGGCAAGGCGCTGGAGGAGATGGGGTAACCACCCCCGCCAACACCCCTTCTCCTCGATACTGCCCCGGCTCAGTCCCTGAGCCGGGGCAGTACCCGTTCGCAGAGCAGGTGCAGGCTGCGCCAGCCCTCGTCCAGCGGCATCCCGCCGCACAGCGGGTGCAGCACCAGGTTCCCCGCCTCGCCCGCGGCCCGACCGTACGCGACCGCCTGGTCCGGGGTCAGCACCCGGTACACGCCCTCCGCGCGCAGCTCCGCGACCGAGCGCGCGGCCGACCGCACGGCGCTGCGGATGTCCTTCGACTGCCAGGAGGCGTACATGCCCGCCTCGTGCAGGAAGCGGTCGCCGTACTCGGCCCAGACCCGGTCCGGGTCCTCCGCGATGTGCAGCAGCGGGGTCTCGGCGGCGGGCATCATGCAGAAGCCCTCCGTCCCGTGCTCCGCGAGCTGCGCCCGGTAGTACGCCTCCAGCTCCGGCAGGTGCGCGCTGGGGAAGAACGGCAGCCCGAGCCGGGCCGCGCGCCGCGCCGCCGCCTTGGAGCTGCCGCCGACCAGGAGCAGCGGATGCGGCTGCGTGAAGGGCCGCGGGGTGACCCGTACGGTACGGCCCCGGTAGGCGAACGGCTCGCCGGTCCACGCCTGGAGCAGGGTCTCCAGCAGCTCGTCCTGGAGCCTGCCGCGCCGGCCCCACTCGACGCCGTGCTGCTCGTACTCCTCGGGCCGGTAGCCGATGCCCGCGACCGTGACCAGGCGGCCGCCGCTCAGCAGGTCGAGGACCGCGATGTCCTCCGCCACCTTCAGCGGGTCGTACAGCGGGCCGATGATCGCCGAGACGGTGACCGCGATCCGGCGGGTGGCGCCGAAGACGGCGCCCGCGAAGGCGAAGGGCGAGGGCAGCCAGTTGTCGGTGGCGCCGTGGTGCTCCTCGGTCTGGACGGTGTCGATGCCGCGGTCGTCCGCGTACCTCGCCATCTCCAGCGCGGCCTTGTAGCGGGCGGAGAGGGTCTCGGGGGTGCCGTTCGGGTCGACGAGATTGAACCGGGCCACGGTGATGGGCATGGAGGAGTCCCCCTTCGCCGGATGTGGGTGCGCGGGCGAAGGGGGACGTTAGCTGACGTGGCGTCAGTTGGACAGGGATCCGGCGGTCGCGGGCTCGGGCTCCTGCTCCTCGGCCCCGGCGGGGGCCGGCGCGGCCGCCGTGCGCGGCAGCACGGCGTACAGCACGCCGGAGGTGACGATGCCGGCCGCCCAGCCCAGCCCGTTCTGCCCGACCCAGGTGCCGGCGAGCGGCCCGCCGAACCAGTCGACCTTGGTGAAGAGCAGCCCCACCACCAGGGCCGCGCCCCACGCGGTCATGGCCTGCCAGGCGTACCCGCCCCGGTACCAGTAGGCGCTGGTGCGGGTGGTGTCCAGCAGTGCGGCTCCGTCGTACGAGGTCCGGCGCAGCATGTCCACGCCGAAGACGCCGATCCACGCGGAGAACGCCACCGCCAGCAGGGTCAGGAAGGAGATGAACGAACCGAAGAAGCTGGTCGCGACCACCATCAGCAGGAAGCCGAAGACCAGGCTGATGACGGCGTTGACGCTGACGGCCGCCGCGCGCGGGACCTTGATGCCGAGGGTCTGCGCCGTGAAGCCGGCCGAGTACATGGACATCGAGTTGATCAGCAGCATGCCGACGAGCGCGATCAGCAGGTACGGCACCGCGATCCAGGCGGGCAGCAGATTGCCGATGAAGGAGACCGGGTCCTGCGCCGTGGCCAGGTCCGGGGTGCCGACCGCCATGACCGCGCCCATCAGCACCATCGGGATCACGACGACGGCCGCGCCGCCGATCGTCGCGCCGACCATGCCCTTGGCCGAGGCCGTGCGCGGCAGGTAGCGGGTGAAGTCCGGGCCGGACGGGACCCAGCTGATGCCGCCCGCGGCGATGGTGCCGATGCCGGCGATCATCATCGCGGTCGAGCCGGCCGGCTTGTCGAAGACGGCGGACCAGTCGCTCTCCACGACCAGGTAGCCGAGCACGAGCACGCTGAAGCCGCCGAAGAGGTACGTCGACCAGGTCGAGCACACGCGCAGCGCGCTGATGCCGAGGCCGGACACCAGGAAGGTGCAGCCGACGAAGAGCACCAGGGTGACCACGATCAGGGCGGTGTTCTTGCGCACCCCGAACAGCAGGTCCAGCACGGTGAGCATGGCGAACGCCCCGCTGACCGCGTTGATGGTCTCCCAGCCCCAGCGGGCGATCCAGATCAGGGCGCCGGGGAACAGGTTGCCGCGCTGGCCGAACACGGCCCGCGAGAGCGCCATGCCGGGGGCGCCGCCGCGCTTTCCGGCGATCGAGATCAGCCCGACGAGTCCGTACGAGACGACGGGAGCGGCGATCGCGACGACCAGCACCTGCCAGATGTTGAGCTTGTTGAAGATCACCAGGCCGGCGCCCATGGTCAGCAGCAGCACGCTGATGTTGGCGGCGACCCAGGTGGGCACGAGCTCGCGGACCCGGCCGCCGCGCTCGCCGTCCGGGACGGGCTCCAGGCCGCGGGTCTCGACCGAGCGCTCGGAGGAGGTCTCGACGGGCGCCCCGGCGGACGTCTCGGTCGGCGTCTGTATCGCGCCGTCGGCGGGCTCGGCAGGCATGCGGTACTCCGGTGGGCAGGGCGTACGGGTAAGTCGCCCATCATCGTAGATGTGCCTGCAAGTCCACAAATGGAGGGTTACGGCCCTGCCGGAACCGCCGGAGTCGGGGGTCCGGGGCCGCCGTGGCCGATACTGGACGGGTTATGGACATCCTCATCCTTGCTGTAGTCATCGCCCTGGTCGCGGTCGGCGTGATCAGCGGGCTCGTGGTCAGCAGCCGCAAGAAGAAGCAGCTGCCGCCCTCGGCGCCGTCGAGCACGCCGACCATCACTGCCCCGCCCGCCGAACCGCAGGTGGGGGAGGACGCCGTAGAGACGGCGGAAGAGCCCCGCCGCACGATCGAGGAGGTCGTCCTCCCCGAAGCGGAGGCTGCGGCTCCCGAGGCGCCCGCCGTCGTCGCCGAGCCCGAGGCGCCGGCCGCCCCCGAGATCGAGGTGCCCGAGCCCACCGCCGGCCGCCTGGTCCGGCTGCGCGCCCGCCTCGCCCGGTCGCAGAACTCGCTCGGCAAGGGGCTGCTCACGCTGCTCTCGCGCGAGCACCTCGACGAGGACACCTGGGAGGAGATCGAGGAGACCCTCCTGATCGCCGACGTCGGTGTCGTGCCGACGCAGGAGCTCGTGGACCGGCTCCGCGAGCGGGTCAAGGTGCTCGGCACCCGCACCCCGGCGGACCTGCGCGCCCTGCTCAAGGAGGAGCTGCTGACCCTGGTCGGCACCGACTTCGACCGCGCCGTGAAGACCGAGAGCGGCCTGGACACCCCGGGCGTCGTGATGGTCGTCGGCGTCAACGGCACCGGCAAGACCACCACCACGGGCAAGCTGGCCCGCGTGCTCGTCGCGGACGGCCGCTCCGTGGTGCTGGGCGCGGCCGACACCTTCCGCGCCGCCGCCGCCGACCAGCTCCAGACCTGGGGCGACCGCGTGGGCGCCCGCACGGTACGCGGCCCCGAGGGCGGCGACCCGGCCTCGATCGCCTACGACGCGGTCAAGGAGGGCATCGCCGAGGGCGCCGACGTGGTGCTCATCGACACCGCCGGCCGCCTCCACACCAAGACCGGGCTCATGGACGAGCTCGGCAAGGTCAAGCGCGTCGTGGAGAAGCACGGCCCGCTGGACGAGGTCCTGCTGGTCCTGGACGCCACCACCGGGCAGAACGGCCTGACCCAGGCCCGCGTCTTCGCCGAGGTCGTGGACATCACCGGCATCGTGCTGACCAAGCTCGACGGCACCGCCAAGGGCGGCATCGTCGTCGCCGTCCAGCGCGAGCTCGGCGTCCCGGTCAAGCTCGTCGGCCTCGGCGAGGGCCCCGACGACCTCGCGCCCTTCGAGCCGGAGGCGTTCGTGGACGCCCTGATCGGCGACTGAGCGCCGACCGTACGCACGACACCGCCCCCGCGTTCCGCCCGGAACCCGGGGGCGCTGTCGTGGGCACGCCCCCTACGGGGTGTCCGCACAGTCCCGCCTGCCCCGCGGGCGGCCGGCGCTACTGTGCGGACAGCCCCTAGCGCCGCAGCCGGTGGCAGATGTACGCGAGGGTGCCCAGCAGCAGCCGGGCCTGCGGCGGGCCCCCCGCGGCGTCCAGCGCGGGCGGGCGCAGCCAGCCGACCGGGCCCAGGCCGGCGAAGTCGGACGGCGGGGCGGTGAGGAAGGCTCCGGACCCCAGTGCCCGCAGATCGAGGTCGGCGTCGTCCCAGCCCATCCGGTACAGCAGCTGCGGCAGCCCGGCGGCCGCGCCCGGGGCCACGAAGAACTGGGCCCGGCCGTCCGGGGTCGCCGTGACCGGCCCGAGCGGCAGGCCCATCCGCTCCAGGCGGACCAGCGCCCTGCGCCCCGCCTCCTCGGAGACCTCGATGACGTCGAAGGCGCGGCCGACGGGGAGCAGGACCGCCGCGCCGGGGTACCCGCTCCAGGCCTCGGAGACCTCGTCGAGGGTGGCGCCGGCCGGGACGGTCGGAGCGAGGGGCAGCGGATGCGCCCCCGGCGCGCTGCAATTCGTATGACCGCAGGAGCAGCCGCGAGCGGGGGCCGCGGCGCGGGCGCCGGGGACCACGTCCCAGCCCCACAGTCCCGTGTACTCCGCGACGGCCGTGCACTCCGAGGTCCGGCCGCGCCGCCGCGAGCCGGAAAGGAACTCCTTGGTGCTGCGGCTGCCGCCGATCGTGAAGCCCATGCCCATGCCCCCTCCAACGGGTCGGACGCGCAGGTGGTTACGACGTCGACGGGACGGGATGCGGGGCCGGGTGCGAGCCCGGTGCCCGGAGGGGCTGCCCGGCGCACTCCTCGCTGCGCGCGCCCCCACCGCACTCCCGTCCATCCGATCGTTTTCGCCTCGGTGTCAAGTGAATCGCGCCTGGCGGGTGGCTAGTTCATTCAAAGGGGTGGCGAATGGTGGCGTTTCCGCGATCGACCTCGCGGAGGGGGTGATCGTAGGATTACTTTCAGTGCACCAAACCCCGAAGGCGGGCCGTCCGTGGTTATGCCGGAGGCAACGTGTGGAGGACCTGTGAAGGTCCGTGGCGGCGCTCGCCGCCCCAGCCAGGGTTTCGTGTGAAGAGGCTGAGTGGATGGGGGCGTTCCAGTGAGCGGCAACGGCGCAAGCGGAACGAGCGTGGAGCCGGAGGTCCCGGGTTCCGCGGCCCGCAATGAGCAACTGACCTCCTGGTTCGTCCGCAGCGGCTGGTCGAAGGGCGAGCTCGCCCGCCAGGTGAACCGGCGCGCCCGGCAGATGGGCGCCCACCACATCAGCACGGACACCTCCCGGGTCCGCCGCTGGCTCGACGGCGAGCAGCCCCGCGAGCCCGTCCCGCGGATCCTGTCCGAGCTGTTCTCCGAGCGCTTCGGCTCCGTCGTCGCCATCGAGCAGCTCGGCCTGCGCACCGCCCACCAGACGCCCTCCGTCTCCGGCGTGGACCTGCCCTGGGCCGGCCCGCAGACCGTCGAGCTGCTGGGGGAGTTCTCCCGCAGCGACCTGATGCTGGCCCGCCGCGGCTTCCTGGGGACCTCCCTCGCCCTCTCCGCGGGCCCCGCCCTCATCGAGCCCATGCAGCGCTGGCTCGTCCCGGTCACCGCCGCCGACCCGGCCCCCCGCGAGGCGGGGGCGCCCGGCGCCCTCAGCGGCCACCGACCGCCCCGGCTCTCCGAACCGGAACTCGGCCTCCTCGAAGCCACCACCGTCATGTTCCGCCAGTGGGACGCCCAGTGCGGCGGGGGACTGCGCCGCAAGGCCGTCGTGGGCCAGCTCCACGAGGTCACCGACCTGCTGCAGGAGAACCACCCGGCCCCCGTCATGCGCCGGCTCTTCAAGGTCGCGGCGGAACTCGCCGAACTGGCCGGCTGGATGAGCTACGACATCGGCCTGCACCCCACCGCGCAGAAGTACTTCGTCCTCGCGCTGCACGCCGCCAAGGAGGGCGGGGACAAGCCGCTTGGCTCGTACATCCTCTCCAGCATGAGCCGCCAGATGATCCACCTCGGCCGCCCCGAGGACGCCCTGGAACTCATCCACCTCGCGCAGTACGGCAGCCGCGACTGCGCCGGCCCGCGCACCCAGGCCATGCTGTATGCGATGGAAGCCCGCGCCTACGCCAACATGGGCCAGCCCAGCCGCTGCAAACGAGCCGTCCGGATGGCCGAGGACACCTTCTCCGACGTCGACTTCGGCGGCGAGCCCGAACCCGACTGGATCCGGTTCTTCTCCGAGGCCGAGCTCAACGGCGAGAACTCCCACTCGTACCGCGACCTGGCCTACGTGGCAGGGCGCAGCCCCATGTACGCCTCCCTCGCCGAACCCGTCATGCAGCGGGCCGTGGACCTCTTCGAGAAGGACGAGGAGCACCAGCGCTCGTACAGCCTCAACCTGATCGGCATGGCCACCGTGCACCTGCTCCGGCGCGAGCCCGAGCAGGCCGTCGTCCTCGTCGACCACGCCCTGAAGGTGGCGGAAAAGGTGCGGTCCGAACGGGTCAATACGAGGATCCGCAAGACCGTGGACAGCGCCGCCCGCGAGTACGGCGACGTCGCCGACGTGGTCCGGCTGACCGACCAGCTCGCCTCCCGGCTCCCCGAGGCCGCCGAGGCCGTCTGACGGCCCGCGCGGACGCCCCCGAAGGCCCCGGCCGCGGCAGTCACCCCGTGAAGCCCGATCAGGCTCCCCCAGCCAGGTCCCCCCGGGTACTGCCGCGGCCGGCTCACGTCCCGGTCCCGTTCATGGACGCGTAACACAGCAGACCTCTTCGTCACGGCTGCGAAACACCCAGCGGCGCCGCCGGAAACCGGCCTGCGCGAATCTCAGGGCCAATAACCGGCCAGCCCCCAGGCCCCCACCCCCCGGCCTTACGCCTTGCGCCGCTCAGGTTTTCACGATCGCCCGCACGCGAACGCACCGACGACGAGGAGACGCCGATGGCATCAGCCATCACGACCCTCGCGGCAGACGCCCCGACGCTCTCTGCCGCGAACACCGGGTTCATGCTCATCTGCTCCGCCCTGGTCATGCTGATGACCCCCGGGCTCGCCTTCTTCTACGGAGGCATGGTCCGCGTCAAGAGCAGCCTCAACATGCTCATGATGAGCTTCATCAGCCTCGGGATCGTCACGATCCTCTGGGTCCTCTACGGCTTCAGCCTCGCTTTCGGCACCGACTCCGGCAGCCTCATCGGCTGGTCCTCCGACTACGTCGGCCTCAGCGGCATCGGCATCACCGAGCTGTGGGACGGGTACACCATCCCGGTCTACGTCTTCGCCGTCTTCCAGCTGATGTTCGCCGTCATCACCCCCGCCCTGATCAGCGGCGCCCTGGCCGACCGCGTGAAGTTCAGCGCCTGGGCCCTGTTCAGCGCCCTGTGGGTCACCGTCGTCTACTTCCCCGTCGCCCACTGGGTGTGGGGCGCCGGCGGCTGGCTCTTCGAGCTCGGCGTCATCGACTTCGCGGGCGGCACCGCCGTCCACATCAACGCCGGCGCCGCGGCCCTCGGCGTCATCCTGGTCATCGGCAAGCGCGTCGGCTTCAAGCGCGACCCGATGCGCCCGCACAGCCTCCCGCTCGTGATGCTCGGCGCCGGTCTGCTCTGGTTCGGCTGGTTCGGCTTCAACGCCGGCTCCTGGCTCGGCAACGACGACGGCGTGGGCGCGGTCATGTTCGTCAACACCCAGGTCGCCACCGCCGCCGCCATGCTCGCCTGGCTCGCGTACGAGAAGCTGCGCCACGGCTCCTTCACCACCCTCGGCGCCGCCTCCGGCGCGGTCGCGGGCCTCGTCGCGATCACGCCCTCCGGCGGCTCCTGCTCCCCGCTCGGCGCGATCGCCATCGGCGCCATCGCCGGTCTCGTCTGCGCCATGGCCGTCGGCCTCAAGTACAAGTTCGGCTACGACGACTCCCTCGACGTCGTCGGCGTCCACCTCGTCGGCGGGGTCATCGGCTCGCTCCTCGTGGGCTTCTTCGCCACCGGCGGTGTCCAGTCCGACGCGGCCGGCCTCTTCTACGGCGGCGGCCTGGAACAGCTGGGCAAGCAGGCCATCGGGGTCTTCTCGGTCCTCGCCTACTCTCTCGTCGTGTCCGCGGTCCTCGCCTTCCTCCTGGACAAGACGATCGGAATGCGGGTCACCGAGGACGACGAGGTCTCCGGCATCGACCAGGTCGAGCACGCCGAGACCGCCTACGACTTCAGCGGAGCCGGTGGCGGAGCCTCCTCCCGGAGCACCGCCGCCCCCGCCCCCGCCGCCGCGAGCAAGAAGGTTGACGCATGAAGCTGATCACCGCGATCGTCAAGCCGCACCGGCTCGACGAGATCAAGGACGCCCTCCAGCGGTTCGGAGTCCAGGGGCTCACCGTCTCCGAGGCCAGCGGGTACGGCCGCCAGCGCGGCCACACCGAGGTCTACCGCGGCGCCGAGTACACCGTGGACCTCGTACCGAAGATCCGCATCGAGGTGGTCGTCGAGGACGACGACGCCGAATCGGTGATGGACGTCCTGGTGCAGGGCGCCCGCACCGGAAAGATCGGTGACGGCAAGGTGTGGAGCGTCCCGGTGGACGCGGTCATCCGCGTCCGCACCGGCGAGCGCGGCGCTGAAGCGCTCTAGGCGACGGGAGCTCCTGGGTGACGAGCGTCGAAGAGACCATGACGGGTGATTCCGACGAACCGTCCGCCTCGGGACCCAGCGGTTACGCCGCGGCCCGGCTGCGACTCCTCCAGGAGGAGTCGCGGTCCGGGCCTTCGCGGCGTTCCGCGCTGGCCGGGCTGACCGACGACTGGCTGAACGCCCTGTTCACCACGGCCCTGAGGGAGACCGGGGTGCGGGGCGCCACCCTCGTCGCGGTCGGCGGCTACGGGCGCGCCGAACTCTCCCCGCGCAGCGACCTCGACCTGCTGCTGCTCCACGACGGCAAGGCGGAGCCGCGGGCGCTGAGCGCGCTGGCCGACCGGATCTGGTACCCCGTGTGGGACCTGGGCGTGGCCCTCGACCACTCGGTGCGGACCCCGGGCGAGGCCCGCAAGACCGCCGCCGAGGACCTCAAGGTGCACCTGGGGCTGCTGGACGCCCGGCCGGTCGCCGGTGACGCGGGGCTGCTCGCGGGCCTGCGCACCTCGGTACTGGCCGACTGGCGCAACCAGGCCGCCAAGCGGCTCCCGCAGCTGCACGCGCTGTGCCGGGACCGGGCCGAGCAGGCCGGGGAGCTGCGCTTCCTGCTGGAGCCCGACCTCAAGGAGGCCCGCGGCGGGCTCCGCGACGCCACCGCGCTGCGGGCGGTCGCCGCGTCCTGGCTGGCCGACGCCCCGCGCGAGGGGCTGGCCGAGGCCCGGCGGCGGCTGCTGGACGCGCGGGACGCGCTGCACCTGGTGACCGGCCGGGCGACCGACCGGCTCGCGCTCCAGGAACAGGACCAGGTGGCCGCCCAGCTGGGGCTGCTCGACGCGGACGCGCTGCTGCGCGAGGTGTACGAGGCCGCGCGGGTCGTCGCGTACGCCGGGGACGTGACCTGGCGGGAGGTCGGGCGCGTCCTGCGGGCCCGGGCGGCCCGGCCGAGGCTGCGCGGGCTGCTGGGCACGCGGGGGGCCGCGGCGGCCGAGCGGGCCCCGCTCGCGGAGGGGGTCGTGGAGTCGGACGGCGAGGCCGTCCTGGCCCTGGCCGCCCGGCCCGACCGCGATCCGGTACTGGCGCTGCGCTTCGGGGCCGCGGCCGCGCAGGCCGGGCTGCCGGTGTCCCTGCACGCCGTACGACGGCTCGCGGCGCAGGCCAAGCCGCTGCCGGTGCCGTGGCCCGCCGAGGCACGGGAGCAGCTGCTGACCCTGCTGGGGGCGGGGGAGCCGGCGGTGGCGGTCTGGGAGGCGCTGGAGGCCGAAGGCCTGATCACGCGGCTGCTGCCCGACTGGGAACGGGTGCGGTGCCGGCCGCAGCGCAATCCCGTGCACACCTGGACGGTGGACCGCCACCTGGTGGAGACGGCGGTACGGGCCTCCGCCCTGACCCGCCGGGTCGGCCGGCCCGACCTGCTGCTGATGGCCGCCCTGCTGCACGACATCGGCAAGGGCTGGCCGGGGGACCACTCGGTGGCGGGCGAGACGATCGCCCACGACGTGGCCGTACGCGTGGGCTTCGACGAGCGGGACGCCGCCGTGCTGGGGGTCCTCGTACGGCACCACCTGCTGCTGATCGACACCGCGACGCGGCGCGACCTCGACGACCCGGCGACGGTCCGCTCGGTCGCGCAGGCCGTGGGATCGCTCGGAACGCTGGAGATCCTGCACGCGCTGACCGAGGCCGACGCGCTGGCCACCGGCCCGGCGGCCTGGAGCACGTGGCGCGGCTCGCTGGTGGCGGACCTGGTGGGACGGGTGGCCTCCGTGCTGCGGGGAGCGCCGCAGCCGGCGGCGGAACCGGCCATCCCGACGACCGAGCAGGAACGCCTCGCGGTGGAGGCGCTGCGCACGGGAGAGCCGGTCCTGGCGCTGCACGCGCGCCGGGAGGAGGACGACGCGGTCGGCGTCGAACTGGTGGTGGCGGTCCCGGACCAGCCGGGGGTCCTCCCGGCGGTGGCCGGCGTACTGGCCCTGCACCGTCTCACGGTCCGGGCCGCCGACCTGCGCTCGATGGAACTGTCCGATCTGGCGGGCGAGGTGCTCGTCCTGCGCTGGCGGGTGGCGGCGGAGTACGGGGCGCTGCCCGAGGCGGCGCGGCTGCGGACGGACCTGATCCGGGCGCTGGACGGCTCCCTGGACGTCCGGGCGAAGCTCGCGGACCGCGAGGCGGCGTACCCGCGGCGGCGCGGGGTGGTACCGCCGCCGCCCCGGGTCACGGTGGTCCCGGAGGTGTCCTCGCTGGCCACGGTCCTGGAGGTGCGGGCCCCCGACGCGGTGGGTCTGCTGCACCGGATCGGGCGCGCGCTGGAGTCCTCCGGGGTGCGGGTGCGCAGCGCGCACGTGTCGACGCTGGGCGCCAACGCCGTGGACTCCCTGTACGTGGTCGACCCCGACGGCAAACCGCTCCCGCCGCCCGCCGCGACCGCCCTGGCCGCCGCCCTGGAGGCCGCCCTCCACTGACCCGGGGGCGCCGCCCCCCCCGTCCGGGAACGGGCGGGTCCCCGGACGGGGGGACGGCCCGATACCCTGGGGGGCGACCACACGCCCCCGACCCGAGGAATCGCGACCACCGTGTTCGATACGCTTTCCGACCGCCTCAGCGCGACCTTCAAGTCCCTCCGGGGCAAGGGCCGCCTCTCCGAGCAGGACATCGACGCTGCGGCGCGGGAAATCCGTATCGCCCTCCTCGAGGCCGACGTCGCCCTCCCCGTCGTCCGCTCCTTCATCGCGAACGTCAAGGAGCGCGCCCGCGGCGAAGAGGTCTCCAAGGCCCTCAACCCGGGCCAGCAGGTCCTCAAGATCGTCAACGACGAGCTCGTCTCGATCCTCGGCGGCGAGACCCGGCGGCTGCGCTTCGCCAAGACCGCGCCCACCGTGATCATGCTCGCCGGCCTCCAGGGTGCCGGTAAGACCACCCTCGCCGGAAAGCTCGGCCTCTGGCTCAAGGGCCAGGGCCACTCCCCGCTGCTCGTCGCCTGCGACCTCCAGCGCCCCAACGCCGTCAACCAGCTGAGCGTCGTCGCCGAGCGCGCCGGCGTCGCGGTCTACGCGCCCGCCCCCGGCAACGGCGTCGGCGACCCGGTGCAGGTGGCCAAGGACTCCATCGAGTACGCCCGCACCAAGCAGTACGACATCGTCATCGTCGACACCGCCGGCCGCCTCGGCATCGACTCCGAGCTGATGCAGCAGGCCGCGGACATCCGCGACGCCGTCAGCCCCGACGAGATCCTCTTCGTCGTCGACGCGATGATCGGCCAGGACGCGGTCAACACCGCCGAGGCCTTCCGCGACGGCGTCGGCTTCGACGGCGTCGTGCTGTCCAAGCTCGACGGCGACGCCCGCGGTGGTGCCGCGCTCTCCATCGCGCACGTCACCGGCAAGCAGATCATGTTCGCCTCGAACGGCGAGAAGCTCGACGAGTTCGACGCGTTCCACCCCGACCGCATGGCGGGCCGGATCCTCGACATGGGTGACATGCTCACCCTCATCGAGCAGGCCGAGAAGACCTTCAGCCAGGCCGAGGCCGAGAAGATGGCGGCCAAGCTGGCGAAGGGTCCGAAGGAGTTCACGCTCGACGACTTCCTGGCCCAGATGGAGCAGGTCCGGAAGATGGGCTCCATCTCCAAGCTGCTCGGCATGCTCCCGGGCATGGGTCAGATCAAGGACCAGATCAACAACATCGACGAGCGTGACGTCGACCGCATGGCCGCGATCATCAAGTCGATGACCCCGGCCGAGCGCCAGGACCCGCACCTCATCAACGGCTCGCGCCGCGCCCGTATCGCCAAGGGCTCCGGTGCCGAGGTCAGCGCGGTCAAGAGCCTCGTCGAGCGCTTCTTCGAGGCCCGCAAGATGATGTCCCGCATGGCCCAGGGCGGCGGCATGCCCGGGATGCCCGGCATCCCCGGGATGGGCGGCGGCCCCGGCCGGCAGAAGAAGCAGATCAAGCAGGCCAAGGGCAAGCGCAAGAGCGGCAACCCGATGAAGCGCAAGGAAGAGGAGGCGGCCGCCGCCGCCCGCCGCGAGCAGGGCCCGCAGAGCGCCCCGCCCGCGACCGGCAGCCCGTTCGGCCTTCCCGCCGGCGGCGGTCAGTCCGGCCAGGACTTCGACCTTCCGGACGAGTTCAAGAAGTTCATGAAGTAAGTACGGGCGTACGGGGAGGGCCCCGGCCGGATCATCCGGCCGGGGCCCTCTTTTCTGCATTCTGCAGGCGCAATGGTGCGTTACATCCCTTATCGTCGGCCACGAGGACGGCAGTAAGGAGGCCACGTGCCCAGCCCCACCCCCGTACCGCCTCGCGACCGCGCCGACACGCCATGGCGCTCCGAGGGCGCGCCGACGCCGCCGCCCAAGAGGAAGATGCCCGGGGGCTGGCGCGGACTCGCCCTCGCCGCGCTGATCGTCTTCCTGCTCGCCAACGTGGCCCTGTCGTACTTCAACCAGGGCGACGAGCCGACCGTCTCGTACACGGAGTTCAGCAAGCAGGTCGCCGCCGGCAACGTCTCGAAGATCTACTCCAAGGGCGACGCCATCCAGGGCGAGCTGAAGAACAAGCAGCCGCTGCCCGACGGCGACAAGGGCGACTACACGAAGTTCGTCACCCAGCGCCCGGCCTTCGCCGACGACGACCTGTGGGCGAACCTCAGCAAGCACGACGTCGTCGTCACGGCCTCCCCGGTCGTCGTGCAGCGCAGCTTCCTGGCCAATCTGCTGATCTCGCTCGCCCCGATGCTGCTGCTGGTCCTCCTGTGGGTGTTCATCGCCCGCCGCATGGGCTCGGCCATGGGCGGTGCCGGCGGGCTGGGCCGCAAACAGCCGCCCAAGCCCGTCGAGCTGGAGGGCGGCAAGCGCACCACCTTCGCCGACGTGGCCGGCATCGACGAGGTCAAGGGCGAGCTCAACGACGTCGTGGACTTCCTCAAGCACCCGCAGCGGTACCGGGCCCTGGGCGCCAGGATGCCCGGCGGGGTGCTGCTCGCCGGGCCTCCCGGCACGGGCAAGACCCTGCTGGCGCGTGCGGTCGCGGGCGAGGCCGGGGTGCCGTTCTTCTCCGCCTCCGCCTCCGAGTTCATCGAGATGATCGTCGGCGTGGGCGCCTCCCGGGTCCGCGAACTCTTCTCCGAGGCGCGGAAGGTGGCCCCCTCCATCGTCTTCATCGACGAGATCGACACCATCGGGCGGGCCCGCGGCGGCGGGGCCGCCATGGGCGGCCACGACGAGCGCGAGCAGACCCTGAACCAGATCCTGACCGAGATGGACGGCTTCTCCGGATCGGAGGGGGTCGTCGTCATCGCCGCCACCAACCGGCCCGACGTACTGGACCCGGCGCTCACCCGCCCCGGCCGCTTCGACCGCACGGTGTCGGTCTCCCCGCCCGACCGGGCCGGCCGCGAGTCCATCCTGCGGATCCACACGCGGGACATCCCGCTCGCCGCCGACGCGGACCTCGACCAGGTGGCCCGCACCACCCCCGGCATGACGGGCGCCGACCTCGCCAACCTGGCCAACGAAGCCGCCCTGCTCGCGGTGAAGCGCAAGCAGACCCAGGTCACCCAGGCCGATTTCATGGACGCCCTGGAGAAGGTCCAGCTGGGCGCGGCGCGGGCGCTGGTCATGCCCGAGGAGGAGCGCCGCCGCACCGCCTACCACGAGAGCGGCCACGCCCTGCTGGGCATGCTCCAGCCCGGCGCCGACCCGGTCCGCAAGATCACGATCGTGCCGCGCGGCCGGGCGCTCGGCGTCACCCTCTCGACCCCCGACGCGGACCGCTACTCGTACACGGAGGACTACCTCCGCGGCCGCATCATCGGCGCGCTGGGCGGCATGGCGGCCGAGCACGTCGTGTTCGACGTCATCACCACGGGCGCGGAGAACGACCTGGAACAGGTCACCAACCTCGCGCGCGGCATGGTCGGCCGCTGGGGCATGAGCGAGCGCGTCGGCCGCCTCACCGCGATCCCGGCGGACGCACAGAGTCCGTACGGACTGCTGGCGGCCCCCGCCACCCTCGACGTCGTGGACCACGAGATGCGGCGGATCGTCGACGAGTGCTACGAGGAGGCCTGTCGGCTGCTGCGCGAACACCGGCCGAAACTCGACGCGCTGACCGAGGCCCTGCTGGCGAACGAGACCCTGGACGAGTCGGCCGCCTACGAGGCCGCGGGCATCCCCCGGCTCTCGAAGGAGCCGAAGTAGCGGCGCGGCGCCGGCGCGCCCTCGCGCTGGTCCGCGCCCGCCCCGCCGAGACCCGCCCCGCCGAGACCCGCCCCGCCGAGACCCGCCCCCGTCCCGGCTACGGCACGCGGGCGATCACGTAGCGGAAGATGTTCGGCAGCCAGACGGCGCCGTCCGGCCGCTCGTACGGGTGAAGCGCCTCGGCCAGCTCCTTCTCGACCTGCGCCGGATCGGACGGGGACTCGTACAGCCCCGTCGACAGCAGCCCCCGTACGGCGCTGTCCACGTCCGCGTACCCGAAGGGGCAGAACACCCGCCCCGACCCGTCGGGCACGAGCCCGGCCCGCGCCACGGCCGCGTCGAGGTCCCGCGGCTCGGGGCCGCCGCCCAGGACGGCGGGCACCGTGCACCGCTCCGGCGGGCCCCAGTCGGCCAGCACCACCGCGCCGCCCCGCCGGAGCGCGGGCAGGGCCGCGTCCAGGGCCGCCGCGGAGGGCGAGAAGGCCAGCAGCAGATCGTACGGGCGCGCGCCGTCCGGCGGGGCCGGGACCACGTCCAGCAGCCGCTCGCGCGCCAGCGCCCGCCGCGCCGGATCCGTCTCCACCCCCGTGGCGACGGCTCCCCGCCCCGCGGCCAGCAGAAGGGCCAGCCCCGACCCGCAGTCCAGGCCGAGCAGCCGGTCGCCCGGCCCGACCTCCAGCCGGTCGTAGACCGCCTCGTACAGCGGTACCAGCATCCGTTCCTGGATCTCCGCCCAGTCCCGGGCGACGAGCGTCGCCGTCGGCGTCGGTGTCATCGAAAGAGCGCTCCTGATTCCTTGTCGCCCCCTTGCCCCCGTTGCCAGGGAACTCCCCATTCGCCCCCGCGTCCAGAGGAGTGCGCCACCCGATTCACGCTCGGTGCGCCCGGCGCCGTACCATTCGCGCCATGGCAAAGGCACCCGTTCTCACCCCCCAGGCGGAGGATTTCCCCCGCTGGTACCAGGATCTGATCAACAAGGCCGAGCTGGCCGACAACGGTCCGGTACGCGGCACCATGGTCATCCGACCGTACGGCTACGGGCTGTGGGAGCGGATGCAGCAGGAGATGGACGCGCGCATCAAGGACGCGGGCGCCCAGAACGCGTACTTCCCGCTGTTCATCCCCCAGTCGTACCTGACGAGGGAAGCCGAGCACGTCGAGGGCTTCGCGCCCGAGCTCGCGGTCGTCACGCACGGCGGCGGCAAGGAGCTGGACGAGCCGGTCGTGGTCCGGCCCACCTCCGAGACGATCATCAACGACTACTTCTCCAAGTGGGTCCAGAGCTACCGCGACCTGCCCCTGCTGATCAACCAGTGGGCGAACGTGGTCCGCTGGGAGATGCGTCCGCGCGTCTTCCTCCGTACGAGTGAGTTCCTCTGGCAGGAGGGCCACACCGCCCACGCCACGTACGAGGACGCCCGCGACTACGCCGCCCGCATCCACACGGACGTGTACGGCGACTTCATGACGAACGTGCTCGGCATCGACGTCGTGCTCGGCCGCAAGACCGCCAAGGAGCGCTTCGCCGGCGCCATCAACACCCTCACCCTCGAGGGCATGATGGGCGACGGCAAGGCGCTGCAGCTGGGCACGAGCCACGAGCTCGGCACCAACTTCGCCAAGGCCTTCAACACGCAGTACCTGTCGAAGGAAGGCAAGCAGGAGCTCGTCTGGCAGACCTCGTGGGGCGTCTCGACCCGCATGGTCGGCGGCCTGATCATGTCCCACGGCGACGACAACGGCCTGCGTGTCCCGCCGCGCCTCGCGCACATCCAGGTCGTCGTCATGGCGATCAAGGGCGACGAGGCCGTCACCAAGGTCCGCGAGCTCGGCGCACAGCTGAAGGCCGCCGGCATCCGCGTGCACGTCGACGACCGCGTCGACACCCCCTTCGGCCGCCGCGCCGTGGACTGGGAGCTCAAGGGCGTACCGGTCCGCGTCGAGATCGGCCCCCGCGACCTGGAGGCCGGCACCGCGATGCTGGCCCGCCGGATCCCGGGCGGCAAGGAGCCCGTGCAGATCGACGCGCTCGCCGACCTGCTGCCCAAGGTGCTCGACGAGGACCAGGCGCAGCTGCTGCGCGAGTCCCGCGAGCGCCGCCTGGCCCGCACCTCCGACGTCTCCACCATCGAGGAGGCCGCCGAGGCGGCCATCGCGGGCGGCTGGGCGCGGATCCCGTGGGCCGACCTCGGTCCCGAGGGCGAGGCCAAGCTGGGCGAGCAGGCCGTCTCCGTACGCTGCCTGGTCGCCGCGGACGGGTCGGTTCCGGAGGCGGACGACGCCCCCGGTACGCTCGCGATCGTCGCGCGCTCGTACTGATCACCGCCGTCTGGCCAAGGGGCCGGTCCCGGCGCACGGCACGAGCCGCGCGCCGGGACCGGCCCTTTTGGTCGACGTTACGTACCGACTCCTCCTGGGATCGGCGCACCCGTCCTCGTCGGGACGCATGAGACTGAACTGACTGGTACGTGCAAAAAATTTGGAATGGCCCGGAATCGGAACACCGGGGCACCCCGGCTCGTTGTCACGACGTGAGCACGACACCACCTGTTCTCGCCGCAGAGCTGGCGCAGGCGTGGGCCGACATTCAGCGGTACCACCCCGAGCTGCCTGACCTTGCCGCGCCCGAGTCCCTGATCGGAGAGTCCTCGTCCGCCTGCGGCGCCGAGCTCTCCTTCGAGCGACTGCTGCACGAGGCAGTCCACGGCATCGCCGCCGCCCGCGGAGTGCGCGACACCTCGCGAGCAGGCCGCTACCACAACCGCAGATTCCTCGCGATCGCCGAGGAGATGGGGCTGGACCACTCCGACGAGCCGCACGCGAGCAGCGGCTTCTCGCTGGTCTCGCTCAATCCCGAGGCGAAGAAGCGCTACCGCCCCACCATGGAGCGGCTGCAGCGCGCGCTGAAGGCGCACACGGCCGCGACGGCCGCCGACACCAAGCGCAGCTTCCGCGGGCCGGCCGCCCGGCACGGCTCCTCGGGTGGCGGTGTCCGCGTCAAGGCGGTCTGCGACTGCGGGCGCAATGTGCGGGTCGTCCCCTCCGTGCTGGCACAGGCGCCGATCGTGTGCGGCGGCTGCATGAAGCCGTTCCGCATCCCCGAGGTCGCCGTCTCGGCCGCAGCCTCCTGACCCCGGCCGACTCCCCGTGAGAAGCGCCGCGGGCATGTGGCACAATGGCTAGCTGTACTCGACAGTCGCATAGGACCCCTCTCTCCTCCGGCTGACGCGTCCATCGGGCACCCGAGTACCGCAACCCCACGTGGCATCTCATGTGCCCAACCACGTCAAGTTCAGGAGACACCACTCCAGTGGCAGTCAAGATCAAGCTCAAGCGCCTCGGCAAGATTCGCCAGCCGCACTACCGCATCGTCGTCGCCGACGCCCGCACCCGCCGGGACGGTCGCGCGATCGAAGAGATCGGTATCTACCACCCGACGTACAACCCGTCGCGCATCGAGGTCAACGCCGAGCGTGCGCAGTACTGGCTGTCGGTCGGCGCCCAGCCCACCGAGGCTGTGCTCGCCATCCTGAAGCTCACCGGTGACTGGCAGGCGCACAAGGGCCTCCCGGCCCCCGCGCCGCTGCTGCAGCCGGAGACGAAGGAGAGCAAGCGTCGCTCCTTCGACGAGTTCGCCAAGGCCCTCGAGGGCATCGGCGAGACCAAGGGCGAGGCCATCACGCAGAAGGCGAAGAAGGCCGACAAGAAGGCGGACGAGGCTGAGGCCGCCGCCGAGTCGACCGAGGCCTGAGCATGCTCGAGGAGGCTCTTGAGCACCTCGTAAAGGGCATTGTGGACAACCCCGACGAAGTGCAGGTCGCCTCGCGCAACCTGCGTCGCGGGCAGGTGCTCGAGGTCCGGGTTCACCCGGACGACCTCGGGAAGGTGATCGGTCGCAACGGCCGCACCGCACGTGCCCTGCGTACCGTCGTGGGCGCCATCGGCGGCCGGGGGATCCGCGTCGACCTCGTCGACGTGGACCAGGTCCGCTGAGACTTGGTTCATTGAGAACGTGAATCACCGGCACGGGCCGGGGAGGGCATTCGTGCCCGCCCCGGCCCGTCGTCGTCTGAACAGGAGAAGACACAAGTGGAGCTGGTTGTCGCGCGGATCGGCCGCGCCCACGGGATCAAGGGTGAGGTCACCGTCGAGGTGCGGACCGACGAGCCGGAGCTGCGGCTCTCGCCCGGTGCCGTCCTGCGGACCGAACCGGCGTCGGCGGGTCCGCTGACCATCGAGACGGGCCGCGTGCACAGCGGGAGGCTGATGCTCCGCTTCGCCGGCGTCAAGGACCGCACGGGCGCCGAGGCGCTGCGCAACATCCTGCTCATCGCCGACGTCGACCCGGCCGAGCTCCCCGAGGAAGAAGACGAGTACTACGACCACCAGCTGATGGACCTGGACGTCGTGCTCGAGGACGGCACCGAGATCGGCCGGATCACCGAGATCTCCCACCTGCCCTCGCAGGACCTCTTCATCGTCGAGCGCCCCGACGGCACCGAGGTGATGATCCCCTTCGTCGGGGAGATCGTCGCCGAGATCGACCTGGAGGAGCAGCGCTGCGTCATCACGCCGCCGCCCGGGCTGATCGACGACCGTGCCGAGATCGTCTCCACGCGGGACGCCGAGCCCGAGGGCGACGCCTGATGCGTCTCGACGTCGTCACGATCTTCCCCGAGTACCTGGAGCCGCTGAACGTCTCCCTCGTCGGCAAGGCGCGGGCCCGCGGGCAGCTCGACGTACACGTCCACGACCTGCGGGACTGGACGTACGACCGGCACAACACGGTCGACGACACCCCGTACGGCGGCGGTCCCGGCATGGTCATGAAGACCGATCCGTGGGGCGAGGCGCTCGACGAGGCCCTGGCCGGCGGATACGAGTCCGGCGCGCACGGGCCGGTCATGGTCGTCCCCACGCCCAGCGGCCGCCCGTTCACCCAGGAACTGGCCGTCGAGCTCTCCGAGCGGCCCTGGCTGATCTTCACGCCGGCCCGGTACGAGGGCATCGACCGCCGGGTCATGGACGAGTACGCCACGCGCATGCCGGTCTACGAGGTCTCCATCGGCGACTACGTGCTGGCGGGCGGCGAGGCCGCCGTCCTGGTGGTCACCGAGGCCGTGGCCAGGCTGCTGCCCGGAGTCCTCGGCAACGCCGAATCGCACCGCGACGACTCCTTCGCGCCCGGCGAGATGGCGAACCTGCTGGAGGGGCCGGTCTACACGAAACCCCCGGAGTGGCGCGGCCGGGGCATCCCGGACGTGCTGCTCAGCGGCCACCACGGGAAGATCGCCCGCTGGCGCCGGGACGAGGCCTTCCGCCGGACCGCACAGCACCGCCCCGATCTGATCGAGCGCTGCGAGGCCTCCGCCTTCGACAAGAAGGACCGCGAGATCCTGAGCATCCTGGGCTGGCGGCCCTCCGCCGACGGCCGATTTTGGAGTAGGCCGGAGGCCGTGGAAGAATAGGCGGCTGCTGTGTGCTCGCGTGCGCCCCTGCCACAGGGGGACAGTCGCCCGCCGAGTGACGCGGCTCCCGAATTCTCTCCGGAAACCCGCACCGGCGGCCTGTGGCGTCGTGCGAAGAAAGCAGACGAAGAACATGTCTCACCTGCTCGATGGCGTCAACGCCGCCTCGATCCGCTCCGACGTCCCGGCCTTCCGCCCGGGTGACACGATCAACGTGCACGTCCGCGTCATCGAGGGCAACCGCTCCCGTATCCAGCAGTTCAAGGGTGTTGTCATCCGTCGCCAGGGCTCTGGCGTCTCCGAGACCTTCACCGTTCGCAAGGTCTCCTTCAGCGTCGGCGTCGAGCGCACCTTCCCGGTGAACTCCCCGATCTTCGAGAAGATCGAGCTCGTCACCCGCGGTGACGTGCGTCGCGCCAAGCTGTACTTCCTCCGTGAGCTCCGCGGCAAGGCCGCGAAGATCAAGGAGAAGCGCGACCGCTGATCTCCTCACCGGGTCCGGGGGGCGGCCGGATAGGCTCCCCCTCGATGGACACCGAAGCAGAGCTCACACAGCGCGGCCACTCCTCCCCCGAAAGCGGGGAGGAGCGGCCGCGTTCTGCGTTGTGGGGGCGCCGTTCCCTGCCCGGGTGGCGGACCTTCCTGACGTTGCGGGGCGCCGCCGTGCTCGGCGTGCTCTGCACGTGCTTCCTGCTGCTGCTCAGCAATTTCGTCGTACAGCCCTTCCTGATCCCGAGCCGGTCGATGGAACCGACGCTGCGGGTCGGGGACCGGGTGCTGGTGAACAAGCTGGCGTACCGTTTCGGCGAGCAGCCCCGGCGCGGGGACGTGGTGGTCTTCGACGGCACGGGGTCCTTCGTGCGGGAGGGCGCCGAGGGCAACCCGATCGGCGAGGCCCTGCACGGCGCGGCCTCCGCGCTCGGGATCGGCGAGCCGTCCGAGACCGACTTCGTGAAGCGGGTCGTGGGCGTCGGCGGGGACGACGTGGTGTGCTGCGACGTCGGCGGGCGGATCAAGGTGAACGGGGTTCCGGTGGACGAGCCATACCTGTATCCGGGAGACGCGCCCTCGAAGGTGCCCTTCCGGATCGTCGTACCCCTGGGGACCCTGTGGGTCATGGGTGATCATCGTTCCCAGTCCCGGGACTCCCGGGACCACCTCGGGGAACCGGGCGGGGGGATGGTGCCGGTGGAGAAGGTGATCGGTCGGGCCGACTGGATCGGCTGGCCGGTGTCGCGCTGGGGGTCGGCTCCCACGGCGACACCGTCCTCCGGTGGCGGTCATGGGTAGCCGGGGGCGGCCCAGAGGCGGCCGGGTCCCCGAACCGGATCCGGAGTCCGAGCCGAGGCGGACGCCCCAGCCCACGCCCACGCCCCCCACATTCTGGCGTGCACCCGAGACTCCGGGCGGCCCCGAGCCCCGGCGGGAGCCCGAGCCCGCCGCGGTCCCCGAGCGGCCGGTGCGGGAGCCCGGGTCGCGGCGAGGGGCCGAGGCGCGACCCGTCGCGGCCGAGAGCGGCGGCCGGGCGGCGCGGCGCCGGCTGGCCCGGCGCGTCAAGCGGCGCAGGCGTACCCGCCGGGTGGGCGAGGTACCGCTGCTGATCATCGCGGCGCTGTGCATCGCGCTCGTCCTCAAGACCTTCCTCGTGCAGGCCTTCTTCATCCCGTCCGGATCCATGGAGCAGACCATCCGGATCGGCGACCGCGTGCTGGTCGACAAGCTGACCCCGTGGTTCGGCTCCAAGATCGAACGCGGCGACGTGGTCGTGTTCAAAGACCCCGGCGGCTGGCTCAAGGGCGAGGCCGCGCGCCCGTCCGAGGACCCCGTGGGCGTCAAGCAGATCAAGGAGACGCTGACCTTCATCGGTCTGCTGCCCTCCGCCGACGAACAGGATCTGATCAAGCGGGTCATCGGCGTCGGCGGCGACACCGTCATGTGCTGCGACGCCAAGGGCCGGGTCACCGTCAACGGCACGGCCCTCGACGAGCCGTACGTGAGCCCCGGCAATGCACCCTCCGAAATCCGGTTCGAGGTGCGGGTGCCCAAGGGGCGGATCTTCGTGATGGGCGACCACCGGGCGAATTCCGCCGATTCCCGCTACCACCTCGACGAGGCCTTCGACGGCACCATCGACGAGGGCGGGGTCGTGGGGCAGGCCGTCGTCATCGCCTGGCCGTTCGACCACTGGCGCAAGCTCGAACAGCCCGCGACCTTCCGTTCGGTCCCCGATCCGGCCCCGAGCGGGCGACGCGGCCGTCGTGGGCGCCGGCGGGGCCCGCCGTTCGCATAGTGTGTCCTCGGTCTCCCGCGCCTTAGGGAACTCCCGCTCGTTAAGGGAGGGGAGGGCCCGTGCCCGAATTCGGCGCGGGCGGCGATCTGCGAGTGAGGAGTGGATGTGGGGGATGTGGCGGTAGGCGCGCGATCCGGACGCGATGAAGGCGAGGAGCGGCCGGACGATGCCGAGCGCGAGGCCGAGGACGGTGGTGCCGAGGCGCGCCCGCACCGCTCGTTCTGGAAGGAGCTCCCGCTCCTCATCGGCATCGCCCTGCTGCTCGCCCTGCTGATCAAGACCTTCCTGGTACAGGCGTTCTCGATCCCGTCCGACTCGATGCAGAACACCCTGCAGCGCGGCGACCGGGTCCTCGTGGACAAGCTGACCCCGTGGTTCGGCTCGGAGCCCGAGCGCGGCGAGGTCGTGGTCTTCCACGACCCGGCGAGCTGGCTGGCGGGGGAGCCCACCCCGGAGCCCAACTTCGCGCAGACGATCCTCAGCAAGATCGGCCTGATGCCCTCCGCGGACGAGAAGGACCTGATCAAGCGGACCATCGCCATCGGCGGTGACACGGTCGAGTGCAAGAAGGGCGGACCGGTCGTCGTCAACGGCAAGGAGCTCGACGAGCCGTACATCTACCCGGGCAACACCCCGTGCGACGACGCCCCGTTCGGTCCGATCACGGTGCCCAAGGGCAAGATCTGGGTGATGGGCGACCACCGGCAGAACTCGCAGGACTCCCGTTACCACATGCAGGACTCCACCCAGGGCTTCGTGCCGGTCGACAAGGTCGTCGGGCGGGCCGTTGTCGTGGCCTGGCCGATCACCCGCTGGGCGACCCTGCCCATCCCGGACACCTTCGACCAGCCGGGCATCGGGAACCAGACCAAGGCGACCGCGATGGGCCTCGGGGCCGCCGGGCTGGCGCCCGTCGGGCTCGGTCCGGCCGCGCTGGGTCTCGCCGGAGCCGTTCCGGTCGTCATGTGGCGCCGACGGGGGCTGACCAGCGGGACTACCGGCAGGTAGGGTGCCGCCCAGGTCGTCGATCCCGGAAGTGTGGGGGCGCTGCAATGGGCGAAACGCTGAAAACGCAGACAAGCGGTACCGAGGGCATACGCGGTACCGGAGCCACGCGCGGCGGCAAGGACGGCCGCGGCGGTCTCGGCAACGTGCTGTCGGGAGTCGCCGTTGCCGTCGGCTTCGTCCTCTTCCTGGGCGCCTTCGCCTGGGGGGCCTTCACCTACCGGCCGTACACGGTGCCGACCGACTCGATGATGCCGACGGTGAACCCGGGCGACCGCGTGATCGCCCAGCGCATCGACGGCGGTCAGGTGCGGCGCGGCGACGTGGTCGTGTTCACCGACCACGCGTGGAGCGACTCGCCCATGGTCAAGCGCGTCGTCGCCGTCGGCGGCGACACGGTGAAGTGCTGCGGGGCGGGCGGCCGTCTCACCGTCAACGGCAAGGAGCTCGACGAGCCGTACCTCGAGCACGCCCTGCCCGAGGGGGCGCCCGCGAACAGCGCCGCCGTGCCGGCCTCCGACACTCCCTTCGAGGTCACCGTGCCCGAGGGCAACCTCTTCCTGCTGGGCGACCAGCGCGCCGCCTCGCTCGACTCCCGGTCCCACCTCCAGGAGGCCGGCCAGGGCACCGTGCCGCGGTCCGCGGTCCAGGCCCGGGTCGACGCCCTCGCCTGGCCCACGGTGAAGATGCTGGAGCGGCCCGCCACGTACGCCTCCCTGCCCGGGGGGATCTCGCGGCCGGGGCCGCTGCGCCTCCAGGTGGCCGCGGTCGTCGCCGGAGCCGCCCTGGTGCTGCTGGGGGCCGCCTACGGGCCCCTCGTACGGATCCTGCGGCGCGGACGGCGGCGGGAGCCGGCCGGTGCCCGCTGACGGGGCCGCCGCGGACGGCCCGCGCAAGGTGTCCCGGGTGATCCTGCTGGACCCCGCCGACCGGATCCTGCTGCTCCACGGTTTCGAACCGGACAATCCCGCGGACCACTGGTGGTTCACCCCGGGCGGCGGACTCGAGGGCGACGAGACCCGGGAGCAGGCCGCGCTGCGGGAGCTCGCCGAGGAGACGGGGATCACAGAGGTGGATCTCGGGCCGGTGCTGTGGCACCGGTACTGCTCGTTCCCGTTCGACGGGCGGCGCTGGGAGCAGGACGAGTGGTACTACCTGGCCCGGACCGAGCGGACGCGGACCGAGCCGGGCGGGCTCACCGAGCTGGAGCGACGCAGCGTCAGCGGTGCCAGGTGGTGGACCTCCGAGGAACTTCTCTCGGCCCATGAGACGGTGTACCCGACCAGACTCGCCGAGCTGCTCCGTACGCTGCTCGACGACGGTCCCCCGGGCACGCCGGTGGTCCTGGCCCCGGAAATCGTCTAGGGGCGCAGGGGCCTGGCGCACAATAGGGGGACGCACGGCTGAAGGGGAACATGCCATGAGCGCCGAGGACCTCGAGAAGTACGAGACCGAGATGGAGCTGAAGCTCTATCGCGAGTACCGCGACGTCGTCGGGCTGTTCAAGTACGTGATCGAGACCGAACGTCGTTTCTACCTCACGAACGACTACGAGATGCAGGTGCACTCGGTCCAGGGGGAGGTGTTCTTCGAGGTCACGATGGCCGACGCCTGGGTGTGGGACATGTACCGGCCGGCCCGCTTCGTGAAGCAGGTGCGGGTCCTGACCTTCAAGGACGTGAACATCGAGGAGCTCAACAAGAGCGATCTCGAGCTGCCGGGCAGCTGACGTCCGGCCCTTCACCACCTGCGCGCGCTCGCGCGCCCACCGCCCCCGGCCTCCCCGTATTCACCCTCAAGGGTGAGGGGGTTGTCCACAATGCCCTCGCTGTCCACCAAGATCCACAAGGTGGGCGGGACCGCGGGATCGTCGGGGGCGGAGGTGGTGCCCGATGAACGCGAACGGCGTGGCACGGCAGGCATTGGGGCGGTACGGCGAGGAGCTCGCGGCGCGGCGGCTGACCGAGGCCGGGATGACGGTGATCGCCCGCAACTGGCGGTGCCGCAGCGGGGAGATCGACATCGTCGCGCGGGACGGGGACGCCCTCGTCGTGTGCGAGGTCAAGACACGCCGGGCGGGGGAGTTCGAACACCCCATGGCCGCCGTCCGCCCAGGCAAGGCCGAGCGGTTGCGGCGGCTCGCCGGGCGCTGGCTCGCCGACCACGGAGGACCGCCCGCGGGCGGGGTGCGCATCGACCTGGTGGGAGTCCTGCTGCCGCGGCGCGGCGCGCCGCTGGTGGAGCACGTCCGGGGGGTGGCGTGATGGGGTTCGCACGGGCCTGCTCGGTGGCCCTGGTGGGCGTCGACGGCGTGGTGGTGGAGGTCCAGGCCGACCTGGAGCCCGGGCTCGCCGCCTTCACCCTGGTGGGGCTGCCCGACAAGACCCTGACCGAGAGCCGGGACCGGGTGCGGGCCGCCGTCGTGAACTCGGGCGCCGCTTGGCCGCAGAAGAAGCTCACGGTCGGGCTCAGCCCGGCCTCCGTACCCAAATCGGGCGCGGGGTTCGACTTGGCCGTCGCCGCGGCGGTGCTGGGCGCCGCCGAGCTGGTCGACCCCGAGGTCATCGCCGATCTGGTGCTGATCGGGGAGCTGGGGCTGGACGGCCGCGTGCGGCCCGTGCGGGGCATCCTGCCGGCGGTGCTGGCGGCGGCCGACGCCGGGTACCGGAACGTGGTCGTGCCCCAGCAGTGCGCCGCCGAGGCCATGCTGGTCCCCGATGTCAGCGTGCTCGGCGTGCGCAGTCTGCGCCGGCTGATCGCGGTCCTCACCGACGGGGAGGCTCCCGAGGAGGAACCACCGGATCCGCCGGGGCGGCCCGATCCGATGCTGGCCGGGCTGGTGGTCCCGGGCGCGGGGATCGGCACCGGGATCTCCCGCGGCGGGGGCGGGGCCGGGGAGGGCGAGACCCCGGACTTCCCCGACCTCTCCGACGTCGCCGGGCAGTACGGTGCCCGGCGGGCCCTGGAGGTGGCGGCCTCCGGGGGGCACCACTTGTTCCTCAGCGGACCCCCGGGAGCGGGCAAGACGATGCTGGCCGAGCGGATCCCCTGGATCCTGCCGCCGCTGTGCCGGCAGGACTCCCTGGAGGTCACGGCGGTGCACTCGGTCGCGGGGGTGCTGCCGCCCGGGGAACCGCTGGTCACCCGGCCCCCGTACTGCGCGCCCCACCATTCGGCGACGATGCAGTCCCTGGTCGGGGGCGGCGCCGGGGTGCCGCGGCCCGGGGCCGTCTCCCTGGCGCACCGGGGGGTGCTGTTCCTGGACGAGGCCGCCGAGTTCGGCACGAAGGCGCTGGACGCGCTGCGCCAGCCCCTGGAATCGGGGCACGTGGTCATCGCCCGGGCCGCCGGGGTGGTGCGGCTGCCGGCCAGGTTCCTGATGGTGCTCGCGGCGAACCCCTGCCCGTGCGGGCGGCACACCCTCCTCGGGGCCGGCTGCGAATGCCCGGCCTCGGTGATCCGCCGCTACCAGGCCAGGCTGTCCGGGCCGCTCCTGGACCGGGTGGACCTGCGGGTGGAGGTCGAGCCGGTCACCCGCTCCGACCTGCTGGGGCGCGGCGGCCGCGGGGAGTCCACGGCCGTCGTCGCCGACCGGGTGCGGGAGGCCAGGGACCGCGCCGCGGCCCGGCTCGCCGACACGCCGTGGCGGCTCAACGCCGAGGTCCCGGGGCGCGAGCTGCGCACCCGCTGGCAGGCGGCTCCCGGAGCGCTGGCCCAGGCCGAGCGCGACCTGGAGCGGGGTCTGCTCACCGCACGCGGGCTGGACCGGGTGCTGCGGGTCGCCTGGACCGTGGCCGACCTGCGCGGCCGGGACCGCCCCGAGCCCCTGGACGTGGCCGTGGCCCTGGAACTGCGCACCGGCATCGCCCGCGGCGCCGCCCTGGCGATGGAGGCCGGGCCGTGACCGCCGAACCCGATCCGGAGTGGTGGGCGCGGGCCGCCCTGACCCGGGTGCTGGAGCCCGGCGACGAGATCGGCGGGCGGTGGTTGCGCGAGCACGGCGCCCCCGGGCTGATACGGCTGCTGACCGGGCCGCCGGGCGCGGCGGCGGGCCTGACCGGGGTGGGGGAGCAGCGGATCGCGGGCTACCGCAGACGGGCCGCGCTCGCCGACCCCCGGCGGGACCTGGCGGCCGCCGCCCGCGGTGGCGTCCGGTTCATCTGCCCCGGCATGCCGCAGTGGCCGACCCAGCTCGACGACCTCGGCGACGCCCGGCCCATCGGGCTCTGGCTGCGGGGCGGACCGGACCTGCGGACATGGGCGCTGCGCTCCGTCGCCCTGGTCGGGGCCCGGGCCTGCACCCCGTACGGCGCGCACATGGCCCAGACCCTGGCCGCCGGGCTCGCCGAGCGGGGCTGGGTGGTGGTCTCCGGGGCGGCGTACGGGATCGACGGCGCGGCCCATCGCGGGGCCCTCGCCTCGGGCGGGGCCACCGCCGCGGTGCTCGCCTGCGGGGTGGACGTCGCCTACCCGCGCGGGCACGCCGAGTTGCTCGGCCGGATCGCCGCCCAGGGTCTCGTCCTGGGGGAGCTGCCGCCCGGCAGCCACCCGACCCCGAGCCGGTTCGTGCAGCGCAACCGGGTCATCGCCGCGTTGACCCGCGCCACCGTGGTGGTCGAGGCGGCCCACCGCAGCGGCTCCCTGGTCACGGCCCGGCGGGCCCAGCGGCTCGGCCGGTACACCATGGGCGTCCCCGGCCCGGCGACCAGCGGACTCTCGGGCGGGGTGCACGAACTGCTGCGCGGCGAGGCCGTGCTCGTCACGGACGCCGCGGAAGTGGTCGAGCTCGTCGGCGGCATGGGCGAGCTGGCTCCCGAGCGGCGCGGCCCGGTCCTCGCCCGGGATCTGCTGCACCGGGACACCGCCCGCGTGCTCGAAGCCCTCCCGGCGGGCCGCCCCGCGCACCCGGAGGAAGTGGCCCTCGCCGCGGGCACCGGCACTGATGAAGTCATCGGCAGACTGTACGAACTTCACTCTCTGGGGTTCGTCGAACGGCAGGGCGAGGGCTGGCAGTTGACCACGCCATCCCGTGAGGGAGGCACACAAACCGGGGGTACCCGGCGAGGCGGTGGTTGACCTGGGGTGTTCCGGTGAAAGAGTGAAGCCGATGAGAGACGCGGTCTTCCCGGTGGCAGCCGCCGGGACCGAGCGCCAGGCGCCGGTCCCGGGTCGCCCGCGCGAGTCCGGACGCCCCGGTGCCCATGCGCGATCCCGTACTCTTCGCGCACCGCGACACTTCCGTCACGCTACGCTCCCAAGGAATCCGGCTCCGGCAAAGGCGAAGCATGCCCCAGCACACCTCAGGGTCTGACCGCGCTGCGGTGCCCCCCGCTGCCCGCGGCAGCGTGCGGACCACCGCGCCCTCGTCCCTCGAGGTGCTGTGGCGCTCGTACAAGGAGAGCGGGGACGAGCGGCTGCGGGAGCAGCTGATCCTGCACTACTCCCCCCTGGTGAAGTACGTGGCCGGCCGCGTCAGCGTGGGCCTGCCGCCCAACGTGGAACAGGCCGACTTCGTCTCCTCCGGGGTCTTCGGGCTGATCGACGCCATCGAGAAGTTCGACATCGACCGGTCCATCAAGTTCGAGACGTACGCGATCACCCGCATCCGGGGCGCGATGATCGACGAGCTGCGCGCCCTGGACTGGATCCCGCGCTCGGTCCGGCAGAAGGCGAAGTCCGTGGAGCGGGCCTACGCCGTCCTGGAGGCCCAGCTGCGCCGTACCCCCACCGAGCACGAGGTGGCCGGTGAGATGGGCATCGCCGTGGAGGAACTCCACGCCGTGTTCAGCCAGTTGTCGCTGGCCAACGTGGTCGCGCTGGAGGAGTTGCTGCACGCGGGCGGCGAGGGCGGAGACCGCCTCTCGCTGATGGACACCCTGGAGGACACCGCCGCCGACAACCCGGTCGAGGTGGCCGAGGACCGCGAGCTGCGCAGGCTCCTTGCCAGGGCGATCAACACCCTGCCGGAACGCGAGAAGACCGTCGTCACGCTGTACTACTACGAGGGCCTCACGCTGGCCGAGATCGGCAACGTACTGGGCGTCACCGAGAGCCGGGTGAGCCAGATCCACACCAAGTCGGTGCTCCAACTGCGGGCCAAGCTGGCGGATGTCGGGCGATGAGCTTGCGGCACCTCCGTAGAGTGGAGGTGTGCCCAGGATTCGAGCGGCCTCCGTGGCCGAGCACCGGTCGATGCAACGCGGCGCCCTGCTGGACGCCGCGCGTTCCCTGCTGTCCGAAGGCGGGACGGAAGCGCTGACCTTCCCCGCCCTCGCGGAGCGCACCGGCCTCGCCCGGTCCTCCGTGTACGAGTACTTCCGCTCCCGCGCGGCCGTGGTCGAAGAGCTGTGCGCGGTGGACTTCCCCGTGTGGGCCGCCGAGATCGAGGCGGCGATGGAGCAGGCCGATGTGCCGGAGGCCAAGGTCGAGGCCTACGTGCGGAGCCAGCTGGGGCTGGTCGGGGACCAGCGCCACCGCGCGGTGGTCGCGATCTCGGCCAGTGAGCTGGACGCGGGGGCGCGGGAGAAGATCCGTGCCGCACACGGGGGACTCGTGGCGATGATCGTGGAGGCGCTGGGTGCCCTCGGGCACGAGCAGCCCCGGCTCGCGGCGATGCTGCTGCAGGGGGTCGTCGACGCGGCCGTGCGGCGCATCGAGCTGGGCGCCGCCGAGGATCCCGGTGTGGTCACCGAAGCCGCCGTGGCCATGGCCCTACGGGGAGTACGCGGCTGAGTCCGGCAGCAGTCTGGGGGTCGGGCGGGGCAGGAGAGCCAGGGGGTTCAGGTACGTCGTGCCCCGGAGGAGGCCCCAGTGGAGGCACGGGCCGGCGCAGTGCGTGCCCTCCGTGAGGACCGCCACCACCTGGCCCGTCGTGACCTCCTCGCCCTCGGTGACCAGCGGCCGGACCGGCTCGTACGTGGTGCGCAGGCCGCCCGGGAGGGTCAGGGACAGCACCCCTCGCCCGGCCACCGGGCCCGCGTGGTGGACCCGTCCCGGGCCCACCGCCCTGAGCTCCGCGCCCACCGGGGCTGCCAGGTCCACCCCGCGGTGTCCCGCCGCGTAGGGGGTCGGGGGCGGGTCCCACCAGCGGGCCACCACCAGGGGCGGCGGGAGCGGCCGGGCCCCCGGGGAGAGCGCCTGGGCCAGGGTCAGGAGCAGCGTGAGCAGCAGTGTCGTCATGCCGTCCAGGTTGCCGCCCTGTCGCGCTGCGTGAGCGGGCCTGTGGACGACCGGCCGGGTGTGGACAACGGCGTCACCTGGCATACCGCCCGGTCCCGTACACTTCTTACGGCGATCCGGGTCACCGGGTCGACTTCGCACGCCCCAGCACCAGCCGCTCAGGCCCGGTGAAAGCGTCTCTCGGTCCCCTTCGTCGGGGGCAGGGCGCGGTGGGGCGTCAGGAACCAAACCGAGAAACCAAGGAGATGGCCATGGCCGTCGTAACGATGCGGGAGCTGCTGGAAAGCGGCGTCCACTTCGGTCACCAGACCCGTCGCTGGAACCCGAAGATGAAGCGCTTCATCTTCACCGAGCGCAACGGCATCTACATCATCGACCTGCTCCAGTCGCTGTCGTACATCGACCGCGCCTACGAGTTCGTCAAGGAGACCGTCGCCCACGGCGGCTCCATCATGTTCGTCGGTACCAAGAAGCAGGCCCAGGAGGCCATCGCCGAGCAGGCGACGCGCGTTGGTATGCCGTACGTCAACCAGCGCTGGCTGGGTGGCATGCTCACCAACTTCTCCACCGTCTACAAGCGCCTCCAGCGTCTGAAGGAGCTTGAGGCGATCGACTTCGAGGACGTCGCCGCCTCGGGTCTCACCAAGAAGGAGCTCCTGGTCCTCTCCCGCGAGAAGACCAAGCTGGAGAAGACCCTCGGTGGTATCCGCGAGATGTCGAAGGTTCCCAGCGCCGTCTGGATCGTCGACACCAAGAAGGAGCACATCGCCGTCGGTGAGGCGCGCAAGCTCCACATCCCGGTCGTCGCGATCCTCGACACCAACTGCGACCCCGACGAGGTCGACTACAAGATCCCGGGCAACGACGACGCGATCCGCTCCGTCACCCTGCTCACCCGCGTGATCGCCGACGCCGTCGCCGAGGGCCTCATCGCCCGCTCCGGCGCTGCGACCGGTGACTCGAAGCCGGGCGAGAAGGCCGCCGCCGAGCCGCTCGCCGAGTGGGAGCGCGACCTGCTCGAGGGCGAGAAGAAGGCCGACGACGCCACCGAGGCCGCCCCGGCCGAGGTCCCCGCTGTCGAGGCCCCGGCCGCCGAGGCCACCGAGGCCGTCGAGGCCCCGGCCGCCGACGCCGAGCAGGCCTGACCCTCTGAGAGAGCCCGGCGTTCATCCGCCGGGCACTCGCAGCACGGACGATGACGGCGGGGGAGCCGCGCCTGGCGCGCGACTCCTCCGCCGTTCACCCGTAGATCTACGACTTCGAGAGAGAATCACAGACTCATGGCGAACTACACCGCCGCTGACGTCAAGAAGCTCCGCGAGCTCACCGGCGCCGGCATGCTGGACTGCAAGAACGCGCTGGTCGACTCCGACGGTGACGTCGACAAGGCCGTCGAGGCGCTCCGTATCAAGGGTCAGAAGGGCGTCGCCAAGCGCGAGGGCCGTTCTGCCGAGAACGGTGCCGTCGTCTCCCTGATCGCCGACGACAACACCTCCGGTGTCATCGTCGAGCTGAAGTGCGAGACGGACTTCGTCGCGAAGGGCGAGAAGTTCCTCGCCGTCGCCAACGAGCTGGCCGCGCACGTCGCCGCCACCTCCCCGGCCGACATCGAGGCGCTGCTCGCGTCCGAGATCGCCCCGGGCAAGACCGTCACGGCCTTCGTGGACGAGGCGAACGCCAACCTCGGCGAGAAGATCGTCCTGGACCGCTTCGCGCAGTTCACCGGCGGTTACGTGACCTCGTACATGCACCGCACCATGCCCGACCTGCCGTTCCAGATCGGTGTCCTGGTCGAGCTCGACAAGGAGAACGCCGAGGTCGCCCGCGGCGTCGCGCAGCACATCGCCGCGTTCGCCCCGAAGTGGCTGTCCGCCGAGGACGTCCCGGCCGAGGTCGTCGAGTCCGAGCGCCGCGTCGCCGAAGAGGTCACCCGCGCGGAGGGCAAGCCCGAGGCCGCCCTGCCGAAGATCGTCGAGGGTCGTGTCAACGGCTTCTTCCGCGACAACACGCTGCTCGGCCAGGCGTACGCCCTGGACGCGAAGAAGTCCGTCCAGAAGGTTCTGGACGAGGCCGGTGTCACCCTGGTGCGTTTCTCGCGCATCAAGGTCGGCATCTGAGTTCCGTCCTTACAACGACGGACACCGGACCCCGGTAGGGTCTGAAGCAGTCGTCCGCGTGCGCGCGGAACGACCGCAGATCTGACGAGGAGGCCATTGCCGTAGAGGGAACCGCGAGGACCCACCGGCAATGGCCTTCTTCGTATGTGCACGAGGAGATCTCCATGAATCAGGGCGTGGACCCCCACACCGCTTCCGACGACAAGAGCGACCACGACAAGAAGGGCCGCCGCTTCATGCTGAAGCTGTCGGGCGAAGCCTTCTCCGGTGGTGGAGGACTGGGCGTCGACCCCGACGTCGTCCATGCCATCGCGCGCGAAATCGCCGCGGTGGTCCGTGACGGCGCGGAGATCGCCGTCGTGATCGGCGGCGGAAACTTCTTCCGCGGCGCCGAGCTCCAGCAGCGCGGCATGGACCGTGCGCGGTCCGACTACATGGGCATGCTGGGCACCGTCATGAACTGCCTCGCCCTCCAGGACTTCCTGGAGAAGGAAGGCATCGACTCCCGCGTGCAGACCGCCATCACCATGGGCCAGGTCGCGGAGCCGTACATCCCGCTGCGCGCCGTACGGCACCTGGAGAAGGGCCGCGTCGTGATCTTCGGCGCCGGCATGGGCATGCCGTACTTCTCGACCGACACCACGGCCGCCCAGCGTGCCCTGGAGATCGACGCCGAGGCCCTGCTCATGGGCAAGAACGGGGTCGACGGGGTCTACGACTCCGACCCGAAGAAGAACCCCGACGCAGTGAAGTTCGACGCGCTGGAGTACAGCGAGGTGCTGTCCCGCGACCTCAAGGTCGCCGACGCCACCGCCATCACGCTGTGCCGCGACAACAAGCTGCCGATCCTGGTCTTCGAGCTGCTCGCCGAGGGCAATATCGCCCGCGCCGTCAAGGGTGAGAAGATCGGCACGCTCGTGAGCGACCAGGGCACCCGGGCCTGAGCGTCCGATCGCCGGGCCCGGCCCCGCTCGGCCGAGCCCGCCCCGCCCGCCTGAACCATCCATATCTGACATGCAGGAGCACGTGGTGATCGAAGAAATCCTCCTCGAGGCCGAGGAGAAGATGGAGAAGGCCGTCGTCGTCGCCAAGGAAGACTTCGCGGCGATCCGCACCGGTCGTGCGCACCCGGCGATGTTCAACAAGATCGTGGCGGACTACTACGGCGCCATCACGCCCATCAACCAGCTCGCGTCCTTCTCGGTGCCCGAGCCGCGCATGGCGATCGTGACCCCGTTCGACAAGAGCGCCCTGCGCAACATCGAGCAGGCCATCCGCGACTCCGACCTGGGCGTCAACCCCAGCAACGACGGCAACATCATCCGGGTGACCTTCCCCGAGCTGACGCAGGACCGCCGCAAGGAATACATCAAGGTCGCGCGCACCAAGGCCGAGGACTCCAAGGTCTCGATCCGCGCCGTCCGCCGCAAGGCGAAGGACTCCCTCGACAAGCTCGTCAAGGACAAGGAGTCCGGCGAGGACGAGGTGCGCCGCGCGGAGAAGGAGCTCGACGACACCACCGCGAAGTACGTCGCGCAGGTCGACGAGCTGCTCAAGCACAAGGAAGCCGAGCTCCTCGAGGTCTGATGAACGACTCTCCCTGGGCCACGGAGCCGGTTCCGGCGGGTCCCGCATACGATGCGCTGGTGGGCCCGCACACTCGGCCCATGCCCATCGTGCCCGATGCCGCCGGCCGTGACTTCGACGACCGGGAAGCACGCGATCGGGGGGCCGCCGCCGAAGGCGGCCCCCCGTTCCGCGCCGAGACGCCGCCGCAGGAGCCCATGCCCAGCCCCCCGCCCCCGCCCTCGCCGGCGCCGCAGGACCCCCCGCCCCCGCCGCAGAAGAAGCGGGCCGGGCGAGACCTGCGTGCCGCCATAGGGGTCGGTGTCGGCCTCGGTGCGGTGATCTTCGCTTCGCTGTTCATCGTCAAGGCGGTCTTCGTCGGCGTCATCGTCGTCGCGGTCGTCGTGGGCCTGTGGGAGCTCACCTCCCGGCTCCAGGAGAAGAAGGGCATCAAGGCACCGCTCGTCCCGCTCGCGGTCGGCGGCGCCGCCATGGTCATCGCCGGATACGTCCGGGGGGCCGAGGGCGCCTGGGTGGCCATGGCCCTGACCGCGCTGGCGGTCCTGGTCTGGCGGATGACCGAACCGCCCGAGGACTACCTCAAGGACGTCACGGCCGGCGTCTTCGCGGCGTTCTACGTGCCCTTCCTGGCCACCTTCGTCGCGATGCTGCTCACCGCCGACGACGGTCCGGAGCGCGTGGTCACCTTCCTGCTGCTGACCGTGGTCAGCGACACCGGCGCCTACGCGGTGGGCTGGCGCTTCGGCAAGACGAAGCTGGCCCCGCGCATCAGCCCCGGCAAGACCCGCGAGGGGCTGTTCGGCGCGGTGGCCTTCGCGATGGCGGCCGGCGCGCTGTGCATGGAGTTCCTGATCGACGGCGGCGTCTGGTGGCAGGGCCTGCTGCTCGGCCTCGCGGTCGCGGTCAGCGCCACGCTGGGCGACCTCGGCGAGTCGATGATCAAGCGGGACCTGGGCATCAAGGACATGGGCACGCTGCTCCCGGGCCACGGCGGCATCATGGACCGCCTCGACTCCCTGCTGCCGACCGCCCCGGTGGTGTGGCTGCTGCTCGCCGCCTTCGTCGGCACCGGCTGAAACCGGGCTCCGCGGCTTCCGGCCGACGGGCGGTTCACCAGGGAGACCCCGCTGAGCTGGGACGACGTACGTCTGAAGGCTTTGGGTGGGTCCGGGCGGTTACTCTTGAAAGGCGCGCTGCTTCTGCGGCGCGCCTTTCGTCTTACGAGGAGTACCAGCCATGGCCCGCCCTGTCCCGGGAGAGCTCACCTTCGTCGCCCCTCGCGGGGCCAAGAAGCCGCCCCGGCATCTCGCCGACCTCACCCCCGAGGAGCGTCGCGAGGCGGTCGCCGCGATCGGCGAGAAGCCCTTCCGGGCCAAGCAGCTCTCGCAGCACTACTTCGCCCGGTACGCGCACGACCCGGCCGAGTGGACCGACATCCCCGCGGGCTCGCGGGAGAAGCTCCGCGACGAGCTGCTGCCGGACCTGATGAGCGTCATCCGCCACATCTCGTGCGATGACGACACGACCCGCAAGACCCTGTGGAAGCTGCACGACGGCACGCTCGTCGAGTCCGTGCTGATGCGCTACCCCGACCGGGTCACCATGTGCATCTCCTCGCAGGCCGGCTGCGGCATGAACTGCCCGTTCTGCGCCACCGGCCAGGCGGGCCTGGACCGCAACCTGTCCACCGCCGAGATCGTCCACCAGATCGTCGACGGCATGCGCGCGCTGCGCGACGGCGAGGTCCCCGGAGGCCCGGCACGGCTGTCCAACATCGTCTTCATGGGCATGGGCGAGCCGCTGGCCAACTACAAGCGGGTCGTCGGCGCCATCCGCCGCCTCACCGACCCCGAGCCGGACGGCCTGGGCCTGTCGCAGCGCGGCATCACCGTCTCCACCGTCGGCCTGGTCCCGGCGATGCTGCGCTTCGCCGACGAGGGCTTCAAGTGCCGCCTCGCGGTCTCGCTGCACGCCCCGGACGACGAGCTGCGCGACACCCTCGTCCCCGTGAACACCCGCTGGAAGGTCCGCGAGGTCCTCGACGCGGCCTGGGAGTACGCGGAGAAGTCCGGCCGCCGGATCTCCATCGAGTACGCCCTGATCCGCGACATCAACGACCAGGCCTGGCGCGGCGACCTCCTCGGCCGGCTGCTCAAGGGCAAGCGCGTCCACGTCAACCTGATCCCGCTGAACCCGACGCCGGGCTCGAAGTGGACCGCCTCGCGGCCCGAGGACGAGAAGGCCTTCGTCGAGGCCATCGCCCGCCACGGCGTGCCGGTGACCGTACGGGACACCCGTGGCCAGGAGATCGACGGCGCGTGTGGCCAGCTGGCGGCCTCGGAGCGCTAACCTGCGGTTTTCGCGGGCCCGGTTCGGCCACGGGGTACCCTGTGGCCGAACCAATTGCATATTCCGACAGGGGAGCGCCACAGCGCTGAGAGTGCGGTAACCGTCATCCGCAGACCCTCTGAACCTCGCCCCGGTCATTCGGGGTAGGAAGTTCGGTCATCACTCAAGCTGTTGCGCCCTGCCCGGCGACCGCTCGCACTGAGCGCCGGGCGGGGCCGCGTCTTCTCCTGGTCATCCCAGGAGGAATTCACCAGTGAGCACCACCAAGAAGTTCGCGGGCGCGGCGCTCGCGGCCGCGCTCGGCGTCGCCACGCTCAGCGCCTGCGGCGGCGGCGACGCCAAGGGCAAGTCCGCGGACGGTTCCGGCGAGACCCCGAAGTCCAAGACGGTCACGCTCGTCTCGCACGACTCCTTCAACGTGACCGACACGGTCCTCAAGGAGTTCGAGCAGCAGAGCGGCTACACCGTCAAGGTCCTGAAGTCCGGGGACGCGGGCGCCGCCCTCAACCAGGAGATCCTGACCAAGGGCTCCCCGCGGGGCGACGTCTTCTTCGGTGTGGACAACACGCTGCTCTCGCGCGCCCTCGACAACGGCATCTTCACGCCGTACGAGGTCAAGGGCCTCGCGGACGTGAAGCCCGAGTACGTGCTCGACAAGGAGCACCGGGTCACGCCCGTCGACTCCGGCGACATCTGCGTCAACTACGACAAGGCGTACTTCGCCGACAAGAAGATCGCCCCGCCGCAGACCCTGGACGACCTGGTCAAGCCGGAGTACAAGAACCTGCTGGTCACCGAGAACGCGGCGACCTCCTCGCCGGGCCTCGGCTTCCTCCTCGCCTCCGTCGGCAAGTACGGCGAGGAGGGCTGGAAGGACTACTGGAGCAAGCTCAAGGCCAACGGCGTCGAGGTGGTCGACGGCTGGGAGCAGGCCTACAACGAGCGCTTCTCCGGCTCCGCGGGCGGCAAGAAGGCCAAGGGCGACCGGCCGCTGGTCGTCTCGTACGCCTCCAGCCCGCCGGTCGAGGTCCTGTACGGCGAGCCGCAGCCGGCCGAGGCCCCCACGGGCGTGGCGACCGGCACCTGCTTCCGCCAGGTCGAGTTCGCGGGCCTGCTCAAGGGCGCGAAGAACGAGGAGGGCGGCAAGGCGCTCCTCGACTTCCTGGTGAGCAAGAAGTTCCAGGAGGACATGCCGCTCCAGATGTTCGTGAACCCGGTGGTGAAGGACGCCAAGCTGCCGGAGCTGTTCACGAAGCACGGCGCGGTCGTCGAGAAGCCCGAGAACGTGGCTCCCGAGACCATCGCCAAGAACCGTGAGCAGTGGGTCAAGGCATGGTCCTCGCTCGTCGTGAAGTAGGACGCGAGAGCGCACGCGGTACGGCCGTCCGGCTCCTGCTGATGGCCGTGCCGCTCGCCTTCTTCGGGCTGTTCTTCGCGTATCCGGTGGCCGCGATCGTCGGCCGCGGGATCAAGACCGACGAGGGCTGGCAGTTCGGGCGGATCGGCGAGGTGCTGGCCCGGCCCGACATCGCCGACGTGCTCTGGTTCACCACCTGGCAGGCGTTCGCGTCGACGGCGCTCACGCTCCTGATCGCACTCCCCGGCGCGTACGTCTTCGCGCGCTTCGAGTTCCCCGGCAAACAGCTGCTGCGGGCGGTGGTCACGGTCCCGTTCGTACTGCCGACGGTGGTGGTCGGCACCGCCTTCCTGGCGCTGGTCGGGCGGGGCGGACTGCTGGACGAGCTGTGGGGCGTCCGGCTGGACACCACCGTGTGGGCGATCCTGCTCGCGCACGTCTTCTTCAACTACGCCGTCGTCGTGCGGACGGTCGGCGGGCTCTGGGCGCAGCTGGACCCGCGCCAGGAGGAGGCCGCCCGGGTGCTCGGCGCCGGGCGGTTCGCCGCGTGGCGGCGGGTGACGCTGCCCGCGCTCGGGCCGGCGGTGGCCGCCGCCTCGCTGATGGTGTTCCTCTTCACGTTCACCTCTTTCGGCGTCGTGCAGATCCTCGGCGGGCCCTCGTACGCCACCTTGGAGGTGGAGGTCTACCGGCAGACCGCGCAGCTGCTGGACCTGCCGACGGCCGCCGTCCTCACGATGGTCCAGTTCGTGGCGGTCGGCCTGATCCTCGGGATCCACGCGTGGACCGTGCGCCGGCGCGAGACCGCACTGCGGCTCGTCGACCCGGCGCGGACCGCGCACCGGCCGAGCGGGCCGGGGCAGCGGGCCCTGCTGGGCGGGGTGCTGCTGACGGTGGCGCTGCTGATCGTGGCCCCGCTGGCGGTGCTGGTGGAGCGCTCCCTCGACGCGCCCGGCGGGTACGGGTTCGGCTTCTACCGGGCGCTCCAGGACGTGGGCGCGGGCGGCGGAACGTTCCTGGTGCCCCCGCTGGAGGCCATTTGGAACTCCCTGCAGTACGCGCTCGCCGCCACCGCCATCGCCTTGGTGATCGGGGGGCTCGCGGCCGCGGCGCTGACCCGGCGCGGGGGCCGGTTCGTGCGCGGGTTCGATGCGCTGCTGATGCTCCCGCTCGGGGTGTCCGCGGTGACGGTCGGCTTCGGGTTCCTGATCACCCTGGACGAGCCGCCGCTGGACCTGCGGACCTCGTGGATCCTGGTGCCGCTCGCGCAGGCGCTGGTCGGTGTGCCGTTCGTCGTACGGACGATGCTGCCGGTGCTGCGCGCGGTGGACGGGCGGCTGCGCGAGGCCGCCGCCGTGCTCGGGGCCTCGCCGCTGCGGGCCTGGCGGGAGGTGGACCTGCCGCTGGTGCGGCGGGCGCTGCTGATCGCGGCCGGTTTCGCGTTCGCCGTCTCCCTGGGGGAGTTCGGGGCGACCGTCTTCATCGCCCGGCCCGACCGGCCGACGCTGCCGGTTGCCGTGGCGCGGCTGCTGGGGCGGGCCGGCGAGATGAACTACGGGCAGGCGATGGCCCTGAGCACGATTCTGATGCTGGTGTGCGCGGTGTCCCTGCTGGTGCTGGAGCGGCTGCGCCCCGACAAGACCTCGGGAGAGTTCTGATGACGTTGCTCGAACTGGCCGGGGTGTCGGTCCGCTTCGGCGAGCGCGCCGTCGTCGACGCGGTCGATCTGGAGGTCGCCGAGCACGAGATCGTGTGCGTGCTCGGGCCCAGCGGAAGCGGCAAGTCCACCCTGCTGCGGGTGGTGGCCGGGCTCCAGCCCGTCTCGGCGGGGCGGGTCCTGCTGGGCGGGGAGGACCAGGCCCGGGTGCCGGTGCACCGGCGCGGGGTCGGCCTGATGTTCCAGGACCACCAGCTGTTCCCGCACCGGGACGTGGGCGGGAACGTCTCGTTCGGGCTGCGCATGCGGGGCTCCCGGCGCGGGTTCGCGTCGGGGCCCGGGCGAGGCACGTACGAGGCCCGGGTCGCGGAGCTGCTGGAGCTGGTCGGGCTCCCCGGGGCCCAGGGCCGCCCGGTGGCTTCGCTGTCGGGCGGTGAGCAGCAGCGGGTCGCCCTGGCCCGCGCGCTGGCCCCGTCGCCGCGGCTGCTGATGCTCGACGAACCGCTGGGGCAGCTCGACCGGGGTCTGCGCGAGCGGCTGGTGGTGGAGCTTCGGGGGCTGTTCTCCCGGCTGGGGACCACGGTGCTGGCCGTCACGCACGACCAGGGGGAGGCCTTCGCACTGGCCGACCGGGTGGTGGTGATGCAGGAAGGGCGGATCGCGCAGGCCGGGACCCCGCTGGAGGTGTGGCAGCGGCCGGCCTCGGAGTTCGTGGCGCGGTTCCTCGGCTTCGAGAACGTGATCCCGGCGGTGGTGGCGGGCGGGGCCGCGGCGACCGCGTGGGGGAAGGTGCGGGTGCCGGCCGGGTCGCCGGAGGGGGAGCGGCGCATTCTGATCCGGCCGGCCGGGGTGGTGCTCGCCGCTGCCGGGCTCCGCTGCGAGGTGCTCGCGCGGACGTTCCGCGGCACGCACGTCGCCCTGCGGCTGCGGCCGGAGGCGGGGCCGGAGCTGGAGGCGGAGTGCGGGCTGGCCGGGGCGCCGGCCGTGGGGGAGCGGATCGCGGTCGCGTTCGCCCCGGCCGAGGTGGTCGTGCTTCCGGCGGCGTAGCCGCCGGAAGCCCTTCAGACCGCGGCGGGAGCGGGTTCCTCCGCCGGGGTCTGCGCACCTTCGTGGTTGCCGTACCAGGCGACCGCCACCGCGCCCGTGACGGCCAGGACGAAGCCGAGGACCGCCAGCCAGGCCAGGCCCGGGCGGGAGGCGTCGCCCAGCCACAGGACGCCGATCGCGCCCGGCAGTACGGTCTCGCCGACGACCAGCGCGGCCGTCGCGCCGTTCACCGAGCCGATCTGGAGGGCGACGGTGTGCAGGTACATGCCGCCGACACCGGCCAGCACGATGGAGTAGAGGGCCGGGTCGGCGAGCAGCGTGCCCAGGTCGAACGGGTCGATGCCGTCGAGGATCCGGACGCCGACGCCCAGCGCGCCGAAGGCCAGCCCCGACAGCAGGCCCGCCAGGATCGCGGCCCGGGAGCCCAGGAGGCGTACGGCCACCGTGCCGCCCGCGATGATCAGCAGGGTCACCGCGAACAGCCACCAGTGCGTGGACATCGGGGCGTGGTGGCCGCCCTCGTGGCCCGCCGCCGTCGCCAGCAGCACCAGGGCCGCGCAGACGACCCCGATCGAGGTCCATTCCTTGCGGGTCAGCCGGATGCCCAGCATCTTCACGCTGAGGACGGCCGTGATCACCAGGTTGGCGCTGATCACCGTCTGGGAGAGGAACAGCGGCAGCAGCCGGGCGGCCAGCGCGCCCAGCCCGAAGCCCACGAAGTCCAGGATGGTGCCGACGATGAACTCCCACGTCATCGCCGCCTTCGCGGTGGACGAGAGGTTCGGGCCGCCGTGCGCGGTCACCCCCGCGGCGGCCGGGGACATCCGGGCCGCCCTGCGCGAGCCCACGGCTTGCAGGACGGACCCCGTGCCGTAGCAGATGGACGCCGCGATCGCGGTCAGCAGGCCTATGAGCACCGAGGGCTCCGTTCACGTCTGGCAGGTTTTGCGTTTTGATTACCTATGGCAGACGTGCGATCGGGCCGGGAAGTTGCCTCGGGCCGCCCTTTACTTCGTCTCATTCCTCGCGTTCATCACCGCGAGTACGGCGGGGACTTCCTCCACCGAGTCGACCAGCGCGATCCGCGACTCCATCGCCCGGCCGCGCGCCAGCGCCTGCAGCAGCGGCCATGCCGGCAGGTGCTCGGTCCAGTGCGTACGTCCGACCAGGACCATCGGGGTCGGCTCGCCCCGCGACTCGTAGTAGTTCGGCGTCGCGTTGTCGAACATCTCCTGGAGGGTGCCCGCCGCACCCGGCAGGAAGACCACGCCCGCGTTGGACCGGGCCAGCAGCCCGTCCTCGCGGGTGGCGTTCGCGAAGTACTTGGCGATGTTGCCGGCGAAGGCGTTCGGCGGCTCGTGCCCGTAGAACCAGGTGGGGATGCCCACCGAGTCGCCGCCGCCGGGCCAGCGGTCCCGTACGGCGAAGGCCGCCCGGGCCCAGTCGGACACCGAGGGGGCGAAGGAGGGGGCCTTGGCCAGGATCTCCAGGGCCTCCGACAGGGCCTCGTCCGGGGCGGGCGCCAGGTAGGCGCCGAGGTTGGCCGCCTCCATCGCGCCGGGGCCGCCGCCGGTGGCCACCGTCAGTCCCGACCGGGCCAGCTTCCGTCCCAGCTCCGCCGCGCCCTGGTAGTCGAGGCCGCCGCGGGCCATCGCGTGGCCGCCCATGACGCCCACCACCCGGGCGCCGGCGAGGTGTTCGTCGAGGGCGTCGGAGATCGTGTCGTCGTGGACGGAGCGCAGCATCGAGGAGAAGACGTCGCCGTCCGCCTTGGTCTCCTGGAACCAGGCGTACGACTGGGCGTCCGGGGTGGCCTCGTATCCGGCGGACAGCCCCGTGAACAGCTCGTCGGCGGTGTACAGCAGGCCGCGGTAGGGGTTGAAGGGCAGGTCCGGGACGGGCGGGAAGACGAGCGCGCCGTCCGCGCGCACCTTCGCCGAGGCGTCGGGCTCCATCGGGCAGCCGAGGAAGACGGCCGCGGAGGTGTCGGCGGACAGCAGGGCGAAGGTGCGCTCCAGCAGGTTGACCGACTGGACCCGGTAGCCGCTGAGCGAGCCGCGCGCCACGACCCGGTCGAATTCGGCGAGCGTCTCGATCTCGATGTCTGCGTTGTCTGCGTTGACCATTCGGCCCACCCTATGGGCTGCCCTCGTCAGCGGGTCAACGCCAGCGACGTCAGCTGTGCCACACCCCACACGACCGGTCCGCACACGGCCACCAGGGCGGTGGCGCGCAGCGTCGCGGCCGTACGGAGGACCGCGCCCGGAGCGCCCAGGTCGCGCAGGGCCGCATGGGTGGCCGAGCGGTCCTGGCGGACTTCGACGGCCCGGGTGAGCAGGGTCGCGGCCGCGCACAGCACGACCAGGGCGCAGGCCGGTCCGGTCAGCGGGCCCAGCGGGACGCCGAAGCCGCCCCGCCCGCGCAGGGCCACCGCGGTGAGGGCGCCCGCGCCGACCGCGCACAGCACCCCGAGGGGCCGGCCCAGCCGGGGCGCCTCCTCCTGGAGGGTCCGGCCGGCGAGCAGCCGCATGGCGCCGGGGCGGACCGCCTGGACCAGGGCCCCGCAGGCGTAGGCGATCCCCGGTCCGGCAAGGGAGAGCCCGACGGCGGTGAGCGCCCAGCCGACCGGCATCCCGGCGCCGCCGGGGCCCGCGTACGCCTCGACGGCCAGTCCGCAGGCGGTCAGGGCGATGCCCCAGGGCAGGGCGGTCTGCGGGGCCAGCGGTGGGTGCGGGCGCAGGGCGAGGGCCGTTGCGGCGCAGGCGCTCAGCGGGACGAGGGCCAGCAGGGTGAGGGCGGCCGCCACGGGCACCGGCCGGTCGGCGTGCAGCAGTCCGGCCCCGGCTCCGTCGAAGGGCAGCCCGGTCAGCTCGCCCCGCAGGTGCAGGAAGGCGGCCAGGGCCAGGGCGCTGCCCAGGGTGCACGCGATGGCGGTGGAGACCGCCGCGACGAGGACGCGCTGCACGGGGCCGAGCCCCACCGCGTCCAGTCCTTCCCGGGGCCGGGTCGCGGGGTCGGTCCGGGCGACGGCGACCGCGAACTGCGCGGTGACGGCGAGCGGGACCAGGGCCCACAGCAGGCGCGGGAACGATCCGGCAGGCCGGGCGGTGGCCCCGGCGAGCACGTACAGCAGGACGAATCCGGTACCGGCGCTCGCTGCGGCGACCAGCAGCCGGCGCAGCTGGACGACCGGGCGGGAGCCGCGGACTAGGCGGAGAGCGAGCACGCGGCCTGGCCCTCCGGGGTCTCGTCGGACGGACCGCCGGCACCGTTCACGGCGGTGGCGCCGCTGACGGCGGCCGCGGCGGGCCGCCCGTCGAGCAGTTCGACCCGGCGGTCGGCGACGGCCGCGCCCTCCTCCTCGTGGGTGGCCAGCAGCACGGTGATCCCGTGCGAGCGGGCCGCGGTGGTGAGGGTACGGAGCAGCAGGGCGCGCTCGGCGCGGTGCAGCGGGGCGGTGGGTTCGTCGGCGAAGACGACCGCGGGCTCCTTGACCAGGGCCCGGGCGAGGGCGACCCGCTGGGACTCGGCGCGGGTCAGCGCTCCGGGGCGCTTGCGGGCGAAGGCGCCGATGTCGAGACGGTCCAGCCATTCGCAGGCGGCGGCCTTGGCGGAGCGGTGGGAGGCGCCGGAGATCAGCAGCGGCAGGGCCGCGTTCTCCCACACCTTCAGCTCGGGCAGCAGCTGGGGATCGGGGCCGATCCAGCCGAACCGGTCGCGGCGCAGCCGTTCGCGGGCCAGGGCCCCCATGGTGTGGACGGGCACGCTGTTGAACCAGATCTCGCCCTGCTCGGGCACCAGGTGTCCGGACAGGCAGCGCAGCAGGGTGGTCTTCCCGCTGCCGCGCGGGCCGGTCAGGGCCAGGACCTCGCCCTGGCGGACGCCCACCGAGACCCCGATGAGGCCGGGCGAACCGCTGTGGGAGTAGTGAACGGACCGTGCCCAGAGGACGTCATTGTCCGGTGGGGCGTTGTCCGGTGGAGCCACCATGGCGTACACCTCCGTCCGGGGGAACGAAGCGGAACCGGTTCGGTCACTGGCGCCGCACTGAGATGTAAAGAGATGAACGTCTTGGATGGTGACAGCACACGGCCCGGACCCCCGCGTTCTCACTCGAACGGGGGATCCGGGCCGTGTGGTTCGGACTGTTTGCTGCTCGTCGGCACCGCTCTTTACAGCTTGGTCCACGCCTCGGTGAGCACGGAGCGCAGGATGCCCTCGATCTCGTCGAAGGTGCCCTGGTCCGCGATGAGCGGCGGGGCCAGCTGGATGACCGGGTCGCCGCGGTCGTCGGCCCGGCAGTACAGGCCGTTCTCGAAGAGCGCCTTGGAGAGGAAGCCGTAGAGCACGCGCTCCGTCTCCTCGTCCGTGAAGGACTCCTTGGTGACCTTGTCCTTGACGAGCTCGATGCCGTAGAAGAAGCCGTTGCCGCGGACGTCGCCGACGATGGGCAGGTCGTGCAGCTTCTTCAGCGTCGAGAAGAAGGCGTCCTCGTTGTCCAGCACGTGCTGGTTGAGGCCTTCCTTGTCGAAGATGTCGAGGTTGGCGAGCGCCACCGCGGAGGACACCGGGTGTCCGCCGAAGGTGTAGCCGTGCAGGAAGGTGTTGTCGCCCTTGTAGAACGGCTCGGCGATGCGGTCCGAGACGATGCAGGCACCGATCGGGGAGTAGCCCGAGGTCATGCCCTTGGCGCAGGTGATCATGTCCGGCACGTAGCCGAACTTGTCGCAGGCGAACATCGTGCCGAGGCGGCCGAAGGCGCAGATCGTCTCGTCGGAGACGAGGAGCACGTCGTACTCGTCGCAGATCTCGCGGACCCGCTGGAAGTACCCGGGCGGCGGCGGGAAGCAGCCGCCGGCGTTCTGCACCGGCTCCAGGAAGACGGCGGCGACGGTGTCGGCGCCCTCGAACAGGATCTCCTGCTCGATCTGGTCGGCGCACCAGCGGCCGAAGGCCTCGGGGTCGTCGCCGTAGATCGGGGCGCGGTAGATGTTGGTGTTCGGCACCTTGTGCGCACCGGGCACCAGCGGCTCGAAGGGGGCCTTCAGGGCCGGCAGGCCGGTGATGGACAGGGCGCCCTGCGGGGTGCCGTGGTAGGCGACCGCACGGGAGATGACCTTGTACTTGGTGTGCTTGCCCTGCAGCTTGAAGTACTGCTTCGCCAGCTTCCACGCGGTCTCGACGGCCTCGCCGCCACCGGTGGTGAAGAAGACCTTGTTCAGGTCGCCCGGGGCGTAGTCGGCGAGGCGCTCGGCGAGCTCAACGGCCTTGGGGTGCGCGTACGACCAGATGGGGAAGAAGGCGAGTTCCTGCGCCTGCTTGTAGGCGACCTCGGCCAGTTCCTTGCGGCCGTGACCGGCGTTGACCACGAACAGTCCGGCGAGACCGTCCAGGTAGCGCTTGCCCTTGTCGTCGAAGATGTAGGTGCCCTCACCCCGCACGATGGTGGGGACGGGGGAGTTCTCGTACGACGACATGCGGGTGAAGTGCATCCACAGGTGGTCGTACGCGGTCTTGGAGAGGTCCTGGCTCACGGGCTATCGAGTTCCCCACATGTAGGTCTGCTTCTTCAGCTTCAGATAAACGAAGCTTTCGGTTGATCGCACGCCGGGGAGCGCGCGGATCTTCTTGTTGATCGTCTCCAGCAGGTGGTCGTCGTCCTCGCAGACGATTTCCACCATCAGGTCGAACGAGCCCGCGGTCATGACCACGTACTCGCACTCGGCCATCTGGGTCAGTGCGTCGGCCACCGGGTCGAGGTCTCCCTCGACGTTGATGCCGACCATGGCCTGGCGTCGCAGGCCCACGGTGAGCGGGTCGGTGACGGCGACGATCTGCATGACGCCCTGGTCGAGCAGCTTCTGCACGCGCTGGCGCACGGCCGCCTCCGACAGGCCGACGGCCTTGCCGATCGCTGCGTAGGGGCGGCGACCGTCCTCCTGCAGTTGCTCGATGATCGCCAGGGACACAGCATCGACCGAAGGGGACGGTTGTCTGTTCCTGGAATCTGCGCTTCGACTGACCACGACCTCACTGTGCACGAGGAGTCGTCTGTTCCGCAAGACGGAATCGATGAAATCCGTTGTTTGAGATCCTGGATCTCACTGATTCCGTAGTTGGTGGCGTCTGGCCCTGCCGAAAGCGTCCGCCTAGGGGCTAGGATTGGGATTCGTCTCAATCGTTGGACATGTGATCAGGAGTGTGGCTGGAGTGACCACCGAACTGCGTCGTCTGCGCAACTACATCGGCGGAGAGTTCAAGGACGCCGCCGACGGGCGGACCACCGAGGTGGTCAACCCCGCCACCGGCGAGGTGTACGCCACCGCCCCGCTCTCCGGCCAGGCCGATGTCGACGCCGCCATGGCCGCCGCCGCGGCCGCGTTCCCGGGCTGGCGCGACACCACCCCGTCGGAGCGCCAGAAGGCCCTGCTCAAGATCGCGGACGCCTTCGAGGCGCGCGCGGACGAGCTCGTGGCCGCCGAATCGGAGAACACCGGCAAGCCGCTGGGCCTCACGGCCAGCGAGGAGCTGCCGCCGATGGTGGACCAGATCCGCTTCTTCGCGGGTGCGGCCCGCCTCCTGGAGGGCCGCTCGGCCGGCGAGTACATGGAAGGGATGACCTCGATCATCCGCCGGGAGCCGGTCGGTGTGTGTGCCCAGGTCGCGCCGTGGAACTACCCGATGATGATGGCCGTGTGGAAGTTCGCCCCGGCGATCGCCGCGGGCAACACCGTCGTGCTCAAGCCCTCGGACACCACCCCGGCCTCGACCGTCCTGATGGCCGAGATCATCGACTCGGTCCTGCCCAAGGGCGTCTTCAACGTCGTGTGCGGTGACCGCGAGACCGGCAAGGCCATGGTCGAGCACTCCACCCCGGCGATGGCCTCCATCACCGGCTCGGTGCGCGCCGGCATGCAGGTCGCCGAGAGCGCCTCGAAGGACGTCAAGCGCGTCCACCTGGAGCTCGGCGGCAAGGCCCCGGTCGTCGTCTTCGAGGACGCCGACATCGCCAAGGCCGTCGAGGACATCGCGGTCGCCGGCTACTTCAACGCCGGCCAGGACTGCACCGCCGCGACCCGCGTACTCGTGCACGAGTCCATCCACGACGAGTTCGTGACCGCCCTCGCCAAGGCCGCCGCCGACACGAAGACCGGCCAGCCGGACGACGAGGACGTGCTCTACGGCCCGCTGAACAACCCGAACCAGCTCAAGCAGGTCGCGGGCTTCATCGAGCGCCTCCCGGCGCACGCCAAGGTCGAGGCCGGCGGCCACCAGGTCGGCGACAAGGGCTACTTCTACGCCCCGACCGTGGTCTCGGGCCTCAAGCAGGACGACGAGATCATCCAGAACGAGGTCTTCGGCCCCGTCATCACCGTCCAGTCCTTCACGGACGAGGCCCAGGCCCTGGAGTACGCGAACGGCGTCGAGTTCGCCCTCGCCTCCTCGGTGTGGACCAAGGACCACGGCCGCGCGATGCGCATGTCCAAGAACCTCGACTTCGGCTGCGTGTGGATCAACACCCACATCCCGCTCGTCGCCGAGATGCCCCACGGCGGCTTCAAGAAGTCCGGCTACGGCAAGGACCTCTCCGCCTACGGCTTCGAGGACTACACCCGCATCAAGCACGTGATGACCTCGCTCGACGGCTGATCGGTCTCCGCGGGGATCGCATCGATCACCGAAGGGGCTTGAGGGGGCGGGCAGTAGACAACATGTCTATTGCCCGCCCTCCTCCGTTCGCCGAGGCTTTGCCCATGCCTGAACTCGCCTTCTCCCGCCGCGCGGCGCTGCGCGGCCTCGGTGCCGCCGGCCTGTTCGCGGCCCTGACCGGCTGCGGTGTGCCCGCCGCCTTCGTCCCGGAGGACCGGCGGGAGGGCCCGGACCGCTCCGACCGGGACAAGCGGGTCGCCTTCTCGAACTGGCCGCTCTACATCGACACCGACGACGAGGACGAGGGGCGCCGGCCCACGCTGGACGCCTTCTCGGAGAAGACCGGCATCGAGGTCCGGTACACCGAGGAGATCAACGACAACGACGAGTTCTTCGGCAAGGTCAGCCCGGCCCTGATGAACCACCAGGAGACCGGCCACGACCTGGTGGTGGTCAGCGACTGGATGGCCGCCCGCTTCGTCCACCTGGGCTGGGCCCAGAAGATGGACCGCTCGGCGCAGCCCAACGTGGCGGCCCACCTCGACCCGCAGCTGCGGTCCCCCGCCTTCGACGAGGGCCGCCTGCACACCGTCCCGTGGCAGTCGGGGATCACCGGCATCGCCTACAACCACAAGGCGCTGGGGCGGGAGATCAAGTCGGTCAAGGACCTGTGGCACCCGGACCTGGCCGGCAAGGTCACCCTCTTCTCCGGCCTGGACGAGTCCTTCGCCCTGCTGATGCAGGGCAACGGGGTGGACGTCACCCGGTGGACCGAGTCCGACTTCCACCGGATGTGCGACCAGGTGGAGAACATGGTGAAGAAGAAGCACATCCGCCGCTTCACCGGCAACGACTACACCTCCGACCTGAGCAAGGGTGACGTCCTGGCCTGCCAGGCGTATTCCGGCGACGCCATCCAGCTCCAGGCCGACAATCCCGACATCCGGTTCGTGGTCCCGGAGGAGGGCGCCGAGCTCTGGGCGGAGAGCCTGCTCGTCCCCAACCTGGCCCGGCACAAGACCAATGCCGAGGCACTGGTCGACTACTACTACGAACCCGAGGTGGCCGCCGAGCTCGCCGCCGCCGTCAACTACGTCTGCCCGGTCCCGGCCGCCCGCGAGGTCCTGGCCGCCTCGGAGGACAAGGAGACCGCCGAACTCGCCGAGAACCCGCTGATCTTCCCCGACGAGGAGATGCGCAAGCGGCTGGTCGTGGCCCGGGACATCTCCTCGGCCGAGCGCCGCTCCCTCGCCCAGCGCTGGAACGCCATCGTCGGCCTCTGAGCGCCGGTCGGCGCCGGAAGGGTCACGGTCCCGCCGTAGAACTGAACGCGTTCAGCAACTTGGCTGAACGCGTTCAGAAACAGGCGTACGCTTCCTTCCATGAGCGAGAGAAGCGCCCTTCAGCGGCGGATCCGTGCCTGGCTGATCCTGTTCATCGTCTGCCTCGTGCTCAGCGGCCTCACGGCATTCCCCCTCGTCAGCGAACTCCACTGGGCCAACTCACTGGTGTCCCACGAGTGGCTGCGACGGGTGGGGGCCGGACTGGAGCAGGCCGACCGGGACCACCCCTTCCTCCTCTACGGCACCGACTGGCTCGCCTTCGCCCACCTGGTGATCGCGGTCTTCTTCTACGGGGTCCACCGCGACCCCGTCCGCAACATCTGGATCGTCGAAGCCGGCATGATCGCCTGTGCCGGCGTGATCCCGCTGGCCCTGATCTGCGGCCCCGTCCGGGCCATCCCCTTCGGGTGGAGCCTCATCGACATCTCGTTCGGCGTCTTCGGGGTCATACCCCTGCTGGTGCTCCGCCGCATGATCAAGCGCCTGGAGGCCATGCCGGGCGAGGGCTACCGGGCGAAGGCCGCCGCGACGATCCCGTAGGCCACCTGGTTCATGTCCAGGCCCTTGGCATCGGTGGAGTTGACGGAGTAGACGAGGGTGCGGGAGAGATCGCGCGCCCCGCCGATCACGGTGCTGTACCCGAAGCGGGAGCCGGTCTTGCCGTAGACCACCGTGCCGTCCGCCAAGGCGAACCGCTTCATCCCCGCGGTCTGCACGGCGTCCTCCCCGGACTCGAAGTCGGTCACCGCAGGCACCGTGAACATCTCCTCCAGCTGCGCCTTCGGCACCACGCGCCCGGCGAACAGGGCCTCGGTGAACCTCTCCAGGTCCGCCGTCGTCGATATCAGGTCCCCGGCGGCCCAGTTCGACGAGGAGTTCCACTCCGTCACGTCCACCAGTGAGGTACCGGCGCCCGGCTTCGCCACCGCCTGGTACCCGTGGTGGTGCGGGCCCGCGATCCGGTTCTCCGTACGCGACGGAACCGAAGTCCCGTGCAGGCCCAGAGGCCTCAGGATCCGCGCGGACAGGGCCTGCTCGTAGGACGCGCCCGTCAGCTTCTCGATCAGCACGCCCAGCACCGTGTAGTCGATGTTGAGGTAGTGCTGCCGCTCGCCCGGCCGGAACTCCGGTCCTTTCGACACCGCTTGGGCGATCAGCGCATGCGGATCGACCACGTCGAACCGGTGCGCGTACTGCGCCTCGAACGAGTCCCCCGGGCCCTCGGCGGCGGGGATGCCGCTCGTGTAGTTCAGCAGCTGCCGCACGCTGATGGGCTCGAAGCCGCCCGGGCCGGACGGCAGCAGCCCCGGAAGGTACTGCTGCACCGGCCGGTCCAGATCGACCTTGCCCTCGGCGGCCAGTTGGAGGACCACCGCCGCCGTGAAGGTCTTGGTCACCGAACCCGCCCGGAACCGCGCCTCCTCGAACGCCTTCCGCCGTGTGCGGACATCGGCCACACCCGAACTGCCCGCCCACCGGCCGCTCGTACCGCCGACGCGGACCAGCGCGGCCGTCGCGTCCTTGTTGTCGGCGCCGACCCCCGCGATCGCCTTTCGCAAGGCTGCCGCATCAGGCGGGCTCGTGTAGAGGGGCGGAGCCGCGGTCCCCGCCGACACCCGCGCGGTCACCGCGCCGGGCGCCGGAGCCGGAGCGGCCCGGGCGACGGTCGGCCCGGCCGCGATACCGAGGACCAAGGCGGTGGCGATCAGTGTGCGCGTACGTACGTCCATGGCGGGAACCCCCTGTGAGCCGGCCAGGGCCCCAACAGCCCCGATGACTCAATGCTGCAGGTCACAGGGGTTGCCGCGGATCACCCCCGAGAGGGGTCTTCACCGGTACGACAACTCACCGGCGCGAGGGAGAAGCCCGTCCCCCTCTCACTCCCCGGAGGGAGATACCTCCGAGCCGGTCCCGCTCCCGACCCCGCTCCCAACCCCGCTCCCGACCCCGTGCCCCACCCCGATCAGGCCCGTCTCGTACGCGCAGATCACCGCCTGGATCCGGTCCCGCAGCCCCAGCTTCGCCAGCACGTTCCCCACATGCGACTTCACCGTGTGCTCGCTCACGACCAGCGCGGCCGCGATCTCCGCGTTCGACAGCCCCCGCCCCAGGTGCAGCAGCGTCTCCCGCTCCCGCGCCGTCAGCACCTCCAGCCGCTGCGCGGGCAGCGCCCCCGCCGCCGCCGGCCGCGCCGTCACCGCCGTGTACTCCTCGATCAGCCGCCGCGCCACCGAAGGCGCCAGCAGCGAATCGCCCGCCGCCACCACCCGTACGGCATGCACCAGATCGTCCCGGCGCACGTCCTTCAGCAGGAACCCGCTCGCCCCCGCGTGCAGCGCCTCGTACACGTACTCGTCCGAATCGAAGGTCGTCAGCATCACCGTCCGGCACGAGCTCCCGGCCGTGATCGCCCGGCACGCCTCGATCCCGTCGAGCACCGGCATCCGGACGTCCAGCAGTGCCACGTCCGGCCGCAGCTCCCGCACCGCCGACACCGCCGCCGCGCCGTCCCCGGCCTCCGCGACCACCTCGACGTCCTCCTGCGCGTCCAGGATCATCGCGAATCCGCTGCGCACCAGCTCCTGGTCGTCCGCCACCACCACACGGATCGTCAACTCCCCACCTCCAACGGCGAGGTTACAAGGACGACGCGCAGCGAGAACCCCAGGCCACCGGGGCCGGGACCGTGGTGCGCCGTACCGCCGTGCGCCGCCGCCCGCTCCCGGATCCCGATCAGCCCGTGCCCACCGGCAGCGGCCGTCGCCGCGGGTCCGGGCCCCCGCCCGTCGTCCGTCACCGTCAGCGTGAGCGCCCGCGGCCCGTACTCCAGGCACACGGACACCTGCGACGCCCCGGCGTGCTTCACCACGTTCGTCAGCGCCTCCTGCACCACCCGGTGCACCGTCGCCTCCAGTGCCGCCGGCAGCGCGCGCACCGCCCCCGTCCGCTCGTACGACACCCGCGGCCCGCTGCCGCGGACCCGCTCCACCAGTCCCGCCAGCTCCTCGATCCCGGGCTGCGGCGACCGCGGAGCGGCCTGCGGCGCCGCCGCCCGGTCCGTCCGCAGCACCCCCAGCATGGTCCGCAGCTGCGCCATCGCGTCCCGCCCCGTCTCGGCGATCGCGTCGAAGGCCGCCTCCGCCCGCTCCGGGGCCCTGCGCACCGCCACCGGACCGGCCTCCGCCTGGACGATCATGATGCTGACGGCGTGCGAGAGGATGTCGTGCATCTCCCGGGCGATGCGGGCCCGTTCGCGCGCCGCCGCCTGCTCCGCCTCGATCCGGTTCGCCCGCTCCAACTCCGCGGCCCGCGCCTCGACCGCCTCCGTGTACGCCTGCCGGGTGTACTGCAGCCGCCCCAGCGCGTACGCGGCCGCGAAGACGAACAGCGCGAACAGCAACTCCCTGGCCGTCCCCGTGTTGAGCGCCACGGAGGCCAGGATCAGCCCGGTCAGGGTCACGCCCATCGTGATCCGTACCCGCGCCGGGCACAGCAGGGCCATCGTGTACACGCCGATCAGCGGGGCGTACGGCAGCGGCTGACCGGGGCCGTCCAGCGCCAGTGCGTAGAGCGTCCCCGCCGCGACCATCCCGAAGATCGCCGGCACGGGCGCCCGCCGCCGCCACACCAGCGGCACATTGCCGAGCGTGGTCAGCATGTATGCGGGCCACGTGGCCGGCGAGTCCAGCGGATCGCGCGGCACGACGAACGGAATCGTCGTCGCCACCTGGACCAGCAACGTCAGTCCGAGGTCCTGCCACCGCGGATCCGCCCGCCGGATCCGCTCCCCCCAGACCCGTATCACCGGCCGGGACCGGCGGGTTCCGCCCGTACGCGGGCCAGTGCGGCCACCCGGTTGGTGGTGACGGAGTCCACCCCGGCCGCGATCAGCCTGCGCATCGCCCACGTCGTGTCCGCGGTCCAGGCCGAGACCAGCAGGCCCTCCTTGTGGAGGGCGTCCGTCAGCTCCCGGTCGACCAGCCCGAAGCGGTAGTTGAGCCAGGCCGGCGCCACCGCGTCGATCAGCACGCGGCGCGGCGGCGACAGCGTGGTCCACGTCAGCGCGATCTCGGCCCCCGGATCGGCGGCGCGCACGGCCAGCATCGTGTCCGGTCCCGCGCAGTAGTACGTACGGTCGCGCGCCCCGCACTCCCGGACCTGGCCGACGACCGTCCGTACGGCCTCCGCCGTGGCCCCGGGCAGGTCGATCATCACGCGGCCCGCGCCCGCCGCCATGAGGGCCTCGCGCAGTGTCGGGACGCGCCCGCCCGTCAACTCCTTCAGCTGCGGGGCCGTGACGGCGTCGAGCCGCACGTCATGGCCCCACAGCCGCTGGAGCGTCTCGTCGTGGAGCAGGACCGGCTGCCCGTCGCGGGTCAGCCGTACGTCGATCTCGACGGCGTCCGCCCCGCGGAGGAAGGCCGAGCGGATCGAGGGCAGGGTGTTCTCACGGACACGGTAGGGATCGCCGCGGTGGCCGACGGCAGTCAGGGTGCGCATGACCGCCATTGTCGGCGTTCCCGGCGGCCGGCGGTCCGTCAGCGCGCCAGCCAGGCCTCGGTGTACGCGTCGATCTCCGCGCTGAGCTTCGCCTTGCCGGCCTCGTCCAGGAAGGAGGCCTCGACGGCGTTCTTCGCGAGCTGCGCGAGCCCGCGCTCGTCGAGGTCGAGGAGGCGCGCGGCCACCGCGTACTCGTTGTTGAGGTCGGAGCCGAACATCGGCGGGTCGTCGCTGTTGATGGTGACGAGCACGCCCGCCCGCACCATCTCCTTGACGGGGTGGCGGTCCAGGTCGGTCACGGCGCGCGTGGCGATGTTGGAGGTCGGGCAGACCTCCAGCGCGATCCGGTGCTCGGCGAGGTGGGCGAGCAGCTCCGGGTCCTGGGTGGCGCTGGTGCCGTGGCCGATGCGCTCGGCGCCCAGCTCCCGGATGGAGTCCCAGATGGTCTCGGGGCCGGTGGTCTCGCCGGCGTGCGGCACGCTGTGCAGGCCGGCCGCGCGGGCGGCGTCGAAGTACGGCTTGAACTGCGGGCGCGGGACGCCGATTTCCGGGCCGCCGAGGCCGAAGGAGACCAGGCCCTCGGGGCGCAGTTCGACGGCGAGGCGCGCGGTCTCGGCGGCGGCCTCCAGGCCGGCCTCGCCGGGGATGTCGAAGCACCAGCGCAGGATGACGCCGAGCTCGGTCTCGGCGGCCTTGCGCGCGTCCTCGATGGCCTCCATGAAGGCCTTCTCGTCGATGCCGCGGCGGGTGGAGGAGTACGGGGTGATGGTCAGCTCGGCGTAGCGGATGTTCTGCCGGGCCATGTCGCGGGCGACTTCGTAGGTCAGGGTGCGTACGTCGTCGGGGGTGCGGACCAGGTCCACGACCGAGAGGTAGACCTCGATGAAGTGCGCGAAGTCGGTGAAGGTGAAGTAGTCGGCCAGCGCCTCGGGGTCGGTGGGGACCGCGGAGTCGGGGTGGCGGGAGGCGAGTTCGGCCACGATGCGCGGGGAGGCCGAGCCGACGTGGTGGACGTGGAGTTCGGCCTTGGGCAGCCCCGCGATGAAGGGGGTCAGGTCGGGCATCGGAGAGCCTCCGGGAGGACGGGGTGCGGACAGATCGGGCTTCATCGTAGGCAGCTCCGGGACCGTCGGTGACAGCACTTAGCATGGGCGTACGAGAGGGGGGCGCCGCATGACCGACCAGAGCCCCGAGCCGAACGACCCGTGGGCGCCGCCGGAGCGGCCGGCGGTGGAGCTCGGGAAACCGCAGGCCACACCGGGGGTTCCGGGACCGCCGTCCGTGCACGACCAGCAGACGATCGCGGGGATGCCGGGGGGCGACACCCCGCCGGCGCAGATACCCGGCCCGGCGCTGCCGCCCGCCTACGGCTACCCGGCGCAGCCGGACCCGGGGGGCTACGCGTACCCCGGACCGCCGCCGGCGCAGCCGACGTACGGCCACCACCCGGGCCACCCGGGCCCGCAGGGGTACCCGGGTTACGCGGGATACCCGGGGTACCCCGGGTATCCGCAGAAGAGCAACGGCTTCGGGGTCACCGCCCTCGTGCTCGGCATCATCGGCGTCGTCACCTGCTACCTGGGGCTCCTGTTCGGCGTCCCGGCGGTCATCTTCGGTGTCCTGGGCCGCGGCAAGGCCCAGCGCGGCGAGGCGGACAACGGCCCGATGGCCCTGGCCGGCATCATCCTGGGCGCGATCGGCATCCTGCTCAGCCTGCTGATGATCGGGCTCGTCATCGCCGGTGTCCTGCTCGGGGACCCGGGGAGCGGTTCCGGCTCCGAGTACGACTACGACGGCGGGTCGTCCTCGCACACGCACGTACGCGAGCGCGTCTGACGCGGCGGGCCCGCACGCGGGGCATACGGCGCAGGGCCGGGACCGGGCAGCATCTGCCCGGTCCCGGCCCTGCGCCGTGTCTGTGTCCGTCCGGCCGTCCGAACGGCGCGGCCTACTAGACGAGTAAGTCCGAAGTCTTGGTCAGTGGTCGTAGGCGATGAGTGATCTGGTCAGGGGTGTGGCGTTGGCTCGGTTGTGCCAGATGGCGGCGGTCAGGGCCAGGATGCGTTGTCCGACGCGGGCCAGGACTCCGGCTGGGGTTCTGGCGCCGTGGCGTTCGAGGTCGAGTTGGCCTTTGAGGGTGTCGTTGACGGATTCGATCAGCTGTCGGATCGGTTTGAGCAGGTGTTC
>NZ_JAINUL010000001.1:2857106-2926350 GCF_020639365.1 Streptomyces flavotricini | reverse complement strand
GCCTCGGCGGGCGGCCCGATCGCCGCGTTCCTGCCAGAGAGTCATCGATCCTCACGTACAGTGCTGTCGCGAGGGTCTTGAGGTTTGTCGTCACACACGAACCAACGAGACCCTCGCTTCATGCGCCCAAGGACTTCGGACTTACTCGTCTAGGCCACCCACGGCCAGTCGGCGTCCCGGCCGCCCTCGATCAGGGAGACCATCCGGAAGGCCGCGTCGCCGAGCCCGCCGAAGGTGTGGCGGTTGCCCGACCCGGAGGGCGCGTGGCCCGTCCGGTACCCGGCCAGGTTCCAGGTGTAGACCGGGACCTCGTCCGGGACGAGGGCCGTCGGGTCACCGCCGTAGTGGTACGTCGCCTGCTCGTCGGTGACGATCAGGACCCGGTCGTGCCCCTTGTAGTACCTGCGCACGGCCTCCGAGGTGTTGGTGCCGCCGAGGTCCTCGAACCGTTCCAGCACCTTCAGCACGGACTCGCCCCGGCCGTACGGGACCCGCTTGCTGTCCGTCCCGAACTGCACCAGGTCCGCCTCCTCGGCGCGCAGCGCGAGCGCCGCGCCGAAGACGGCCGCCGCGTCCGCCCGGTTGAGCTGCGAGCGGTCCGACAGCGGCGCCCACATCGACCCCGAGCGGTCCACGAGGACCAGCGTCCGCCCCGGCAGGGCCGGTACGTTGGCCAGCGAATGGCCGAGCGCCCGCTCCAGCGGGTACGCCCAGCGCAGCGAGGGCGCGTGCCGGTAGGCGGCCAGGTAGCGGAACGGGAACTGCCGGGACCGGGCGACGACCTCCGGGTCGCCGATGTTCGCGGCGACCCGTGCGGCCACCGCGTCCGAGACGCCGGCCTGGTCGAAGTTGCGCAGGTTCCGCAGCAGCGCCATCGCGCCCATGGACGGGATGACCGCTTCCCATGCGGCCGCGTCCATCGGCCCCTGGAGCCAGCCGGCCAGTGCCTCCCAGGTCATGCCCGCGGCGGCGAGCCGCTCGGCCCCGTCGGGCGCGGTCACCACGGCCCGGCGCTCCTCCACCGGCAGCTCCATGAGCTCCCGGTGTGCGAGCAGGGTGCGGTTGCCCGTCGGCACCTGAGCCGTCTCCGGGCGGTGCCGCCGGTCGAGGGCGTACCGGAACAGCTCTCCCTGCCAGGGCTTGGCGGGATCGGGGGAGGCGTGCACCAGGTTGAGCACGTCGCCGAAGCGGAAGCCTTTGGAGGCGGTGTCGTACTTCAGCAGCGAGGTGCCGGAGTAGAGCCTGCGCACGGCATCGGCGATACCGCGCTTGACGGGCTTGGGGACGTTGCGCCCGTACGTCGCCGTCCAGTAGGCCAGCAGCTCGCCGGGCTCGTCCGCGCGCCGCAGCACGGAGTCCACGACCGCGCGGTTCGACGGGCCGCCGGTGGCTCCGGCGTCGAGCCGCGCCTTCACGTACTCGGCCGCTCCGACCAGCGAGGCGGTCCGCATGTTCCCGTCGGTGCGCAGCCAGCCGAGCAGGCCGGCGGTCCACGCGGGGTCCTCGACGGCGAGACGGCGCACGAGGGCGGAGAAACGGTCGTCGCGGGCATCGCCGCTCTCGTGGAAGGTCCGCTGCGTCACGAAGTTGGCGACGGCGAGCAGGAACAGCTCGGAGCGCGCGTCGCGGACGTAGCCGCGGCTGCCCTGGTGGTTTGCGGCGCGGCCGCCCGTGGAGCGCACGGGAGAGACGGGCCCCGCGGCGGCGGAAGCCTTCCCGGGTGCGCGCAGGTTGAAGCGAGCCATGGTGAATCCCCCCGAATTCAGTGGAACGTGGGGGAGGCGTGACGTGCGGGATGCCCGAGATCGGAGTCGGCGACGGGCTTTCATCCAGGCGAGCTGCCGAGCTGCTCCACCGGCCGGAGCCGGGCGGGATTCGAACCCGCGACCTCCTGGTCCCCGAAGCAACCGTCGCCCGCGCACCGGGCATCCCGCACGCGTGCCTCCCGAGATCAAGGTGGCGGCGGCTTGGGATTCTTGGGAAAGAAGGAGCCGCAGCCCGCGCACCGGGAGGTGCGTGACGTAGGTGTCCAGAGATCGAGGTCGGCGAAACCGACGTGCTGCTCTGACCGACTGAGCTACACCGGCCCGGAAGCCGGTGGCGGGACTCGAACCCGCGACCTGCCCATTAAGAGTGGAAGTAGGTCTCGCCTGCGCACCTGGACGAGTCCCACCGTAGGCGGGCCGCTCACCCTCCCGCCACGCATTTAAGCCCCCGTACGCAGCCGCTCGCGCGCCTCCATCAGAGCGAAGCCCAGCAGGTTCAGCCCGCGCCAGCGCGAGGGGTCCAGGGCGCGCTCGTCGTCCGCGGCGAGTCCGATGCCCCACACGCGGTCCATCGGACTCGCCTCCACCAGCACCCGGTCCCCGGTGGTCAGCAGGTACGCGCGCAGCGCCGGGGTGGACGCGAACTTGTGCACGCTGCCCTCCACCACGAGCGCGAACCGCTCCCGCGCCCACGTCTGCTCGTCGAAACCGCGCACCAGGCGACCGGCCTTCTTTGCCTCCGCCGGAGTCTTCGCCTCCAGCGCGGCGCGCTCCGCCTCGGCGTCCCCGAACAGCCGGGCCTTGCCGGCCATCATCCAGTGCTCGGCCGTGTCGTACCGGACATCACCCACGGTGAAGGGAGAGGGCCACCACTGGCTCATGCAGCTGGGGCCGAGGGTCCCGTCGGGGCGCGGCCGGTGCCCCCAAAAGGGGAGGTACTTCACCCGCTCACCACGGCTGACCTGCTCGATCAATGTGTCGATCTTCTCCATGCACGCGAGTCTGGCAGTCGCCACTGACACTTCGTACGGGTTTTGGGGCGCGCCTCGACACATGGTCGACCGATTCCGTCGCGTAATCAAAAGGCAACAACGGAATCACTTGGCGGTGGGGAACACCTCTGCCAGGATCGGCACTCAATTCGAGCTGAAGCTACGGAGAGCGTGAGAGCGTCATGGGTAATCGCTTCCAGGTCAAGGACCGCTTCGCAGACGGCGCGCAGTACATCGACGGGCAGCTGAGGTCCGGTACGTCCGGGCAGTCGCACACCGTCGTCAACCCCGCCACGGGCGAGGAGGTGCTCACGTACGAGCTGGCCTCCACCGCCGACGTCGACGAAGCCGTCGCCGCCGCCAAGCGGGCCTTCCCGGCCTGGTCCGCGGCCACCCCCGGCGAGCGCTCGGACGCCCTGCACCGGCTGGCCGCCGTGCTGGCCGAGCAGGCGGAGGACTTCGCGTACGCGGAATCCCTGCAGTGCGGCAAGCCGATCAAGCTGTCCACCGAGTTCGACGTACCGGGGACCATCGACAACACCGCCTTCTTCGCGGGCGCCGCCCGGCACCTCCAGGGGCAGGCGGCAGCTGAATACTCAGGAGACCACACCTCCTACGTACGCCGCGAGGCCATCGGGGTCGTCGGTTCCATCGCGCCCTGGAACTATCCGCTCCAGATGGCCGCCTGGAAGATCCTCCCGGCGATCGCCGCGGGCAACACGATCGTCCTGAAGCCAGCCGAGCTGACCCCGCTGACCTCCCTGATGTTCGCCCAGGCGGCCAAGGACGCGGGCCTGCCCGACGGCGTGGTCAACATCGTCACCGGCGCCGGCCGGGACGCCGGCGAGCACCTCGTCGGCCACCCGGACGTGGTCATGACCTCCTTCACCGGGTCCACCGCCGTGGGCAAGCGGGTCGCCGAGATCGCCACCGCCACCGTCAAGCGGCTGCACCTGGAGCTGGGCGGCAAGGCGCCCTTCCTGGTCTTCGACGACGCCGACCTGGAGGCCGCCGCACACGGCGCCGTCGCCGCCTCCCTGATCAACACCGGCCAGGACTGCACCGCCGCCACCCGCGCGTACGTCCAGCGCCCCCTGCACGACGCCTTCGTCACCCGCGTGGCGGAGCTGATGGAGACCGTCCGCCTGGGCGACCCCTTCGACCCCGCCACCGACCTCGGTCCGCTGGTCTCGCACGCCCAGCGCGACCGGGTCGCGGGCTTCGTGGAGCGCGCCCGCGGCTACGCCACCGTCGTCACCGGCGGTGAGGTACCGGGAGGCGAGCTCGCCGAGGGCGCGTACTACCGGCCCACGCTCGTCTCCGGCGCCGCGCAGGACAGCGAGGTCGTCCAGTCCGAGATCTTCGGCCCGGTCCTCGTGGTCCTGCCCTTCGACACCGACGACGAGGGCATCGAGCTGGCCAACGACACCCCGTACGGACTCGCCGCCTCCGCCTGGAGCCGCGACGTCTACCGGGCCGGGCGCGCCACCCGCGAGATCAAGGCGGGCTGCGTCTGGGTCAACGACCACATTCCGATCATCAGCGAGATGCCCCACGGCGGCTACAAGGCCAGTGGCTTCGGAAAGGACATGAGCGCCTACTCCTTCGAGGAGTACACGCAGGTCAAGCACGTGATGTACGACAACACGGCGGTGGCCGCGAAGGACTGGCACCGCACGATCTTCGGGGACCGCATCTAACCGTCTTCGGCTTCCGCCGAGTGGCAGCCGGCCGCCTGACCAGCGGCGCCACCCCTCCCGAAAGGGCAGCTCATGGAGCAGTTCGAGCCCGACCGCCTCTCGGCGGCGCAACTCGCCGCGATGCGGCGCAGCATCACCGGTGGGCGCGGCGCCCTCACCCGCCGCTCGCTGCTGCGCGCCTCCGGCGTCGGAGCGCTCACCCTCGGCGGTCTGGCCTCCCTGTCCGCCTGCGGCATCCCGCCGGCCAAGCGCGCGGGCGACACGGCGGTCGCCTCCGACGACCGCTCGGCCGAGGAGAAGGAGATCAACTTTTCCAACTGGACCGAGTACATGGACACCAGCGAGGACGAGAAGTCCCACCCCACGCTGGAGGAGTTCACCAAGCGGACCGGGATCAAGGTCAAGTACACCGAGGACATCAACGACAACGTCGAGTTCTTCGGCAAGGTCCGCCCGCAGCTCGCGGCCGGCCAGGACACCGGCCGCGACCTGATCGTCGTCACCGACTGGCTCGCCGCCCGCATCATCCGGCTCGGCTGGGCGCAGAAGCTGGACCCCTCCCACCTCCCGCACGCCTACGCCAACCTGATCCCGCAGTTCCGCAACCCCGACTGGGACCCCGGCCGCTCGTACAGCTACCCCTGGACCGGCATCGACACCGTCATCGCCTACAACGCGAAGGCCACCGACGGCAAGAAGGTCGACTCCGTCACGCAGCTGCTCGACGACCCCTCCCTCAAGGGCCGCGTCGGCTTCCTCACCGAGATGCGCGACAGCGTCGGGATGACCCTGCTCGACCAGGGCAAGGACCCGGCGAACTTCACCACCGCCGACTTCGACGCCGCCATCGGCCGGCTCCAGAAGGGCGTGGACACCAAGCAGATACGCCGCTTCACCGGCAACGACTACACGGCGGACCTCGACAAGGGCGACCTCGCCGCCTGCCTGGCCTGGGCCGGCGACGTCATCCAGCTCCAGGCCGGCAACCCGGACATCAAGTACGCGATCCCCGCGCCCGGTTACATCACCTCCAGCGACAACCTGCTGGTCCCCGCCCATGCCCGGCACAAGGCCAACGCCGAGAAGCTGATCGACTTCTACTACGAGCCGCCGAACGCCGCCCAACTGGCCGCGTTCATCAGCTACGTCTGCCCGGTCGACGGCGTCAAGGAGGACCTCGCGAAGATCGACCCCGCCCTCGCGGACAACCCCTTGATCATTCCGGACAAGGCGATGGCGGCCAAGGCCCACGCCTTCCGCTCCCTCAGCAGTGAGGAAGAGACCGCGTACGAAGAGAAGTTCGCCAAGCTCATCGGAGCCTGACGAACCCCTCCCGCGCCGGCTCCCGCGCCCCGCACCCTTCCGACGACACCACCACCGAAGGCCCAGGCCCATGACTGACAAGACCGCGGGCGGCGACGTCCGCCTCGCCGGGATCAGCAAGCACTACGGCTCCTTCACCGCCGTCCACCCGCTGGATCTCACCATCCCCCAGGGCTCCTTCTTCGCCCTGCTCGGCGCCTCGGGCTGCGGGAAGACCACCACCCTGCGCATGATCGCCGGCCTGGAGGAGCCCTCCACCGGCACGGTCAGCCTCGGCGACAGCGAGGTCACCCACCTGCCGCCGTACAAGCGCCCGGTCAACACGGTGTTCCAGAGCTACGCACTCTTCCCCCACCTGAACATCTACGAGAACGTGGCCTTCGGACTGCGCCGCCGCGGCATCAAGTCCGTCAAGAAGCAGGTCGACGACATGCTGGAGCTGGTCGAGCTGGGGCAGTTCGCCCAGCGCAAGCCGCACCAGCTCTCCGGCGGCCAGCAGCAGCGCGTGGCCGTCGCCCGCGCGCTCATCAACCACCCGCAGGTACTGCTCCTCGACGAGCCCCTCGGCGCCCTCGACCTCAAGCTGCGCCGCCAGATGCAGCTGGAGCTCAAGCGGATCCAGACGGAGGTCGGCATCACCTTCGTGCACGTCACGCACGACCAGGAGGAGGCCATGACCATGGCCGACACGGTCGCCGTGATGAACGGCGGCCGCGTCGAGCAGCTGGGCGCCCCCGCCGAGCTGTACGAGAACCCGAAGACCACCTTCGTCGCCAACTTCCTCGGCACCTCGAACCTCATCGAGGCCGAGGTCCTGGAGGCGGGCGGCTCCGACGTCACGGTCAGCTCGGCGGGCGCCACGCTGCGGCTGCCCGCGGCCCGATGTTCGACCACGCCCAAGGCCGGCGGGAAGCTGCTGGTCGGGGTGCGCCCCGAGAAGATGTCCCTGGTCCACGCGGACGAGGAGGACACCGTCGCGGCCGGCCGCAACAAGGTCCGGGGCACGATAGCCGCCTCCTCCTTCATCGGCGTCTCCACCCAGTACGTCATCGACAGCCCCGTCTGCCCGGAGCTGGAGGTGTACGTCCAGAACATCGAACGCGACGCCCGCCTCGCCCCCGGTGCCGAGGTCGTCCTGCACTGGAACCCCGAGCACACCTTCGGCCTCGACGCCGCCCAGGACATAGACGCCGGCATCGAGACGGTCGAGGAGGGCGCATGACCGCCACCGCCGCGCCGCCGGTGGCCGGGACCGTCACCGAACCCCCGGTCCACAAGGCGTCCCTGCGCAAGCGGCTCGTCCCGTACTGGCTGCTGCTCCCCGGCATCCTGTGGCTGCTGGTCTTCTTCGTGCTGCCGATGGTCTACCAGGCCTCGACCTCGGTGCAGACCGGATCCCTCGAAGAGGGCTTCAAGGTCACCTGGCACTTCCAGACGTACTGGGACGCGCTCACCGAGTACTACCCGCAGTTCCTGCGCTCCCTGCTGTACGCCGGCACCGCGACCGTGCTGTGCCTGCTGCTCGGGTACCCGCTGGCCTACCTGATCGCCTTCAAGGCGGGCCGCTGGCGGAACCTCCTGCTGGTGCTCGTCATCGCCCCGTTCTTCACCAGCTTCCTGATCCGCACGCTGGCCTGGAAGACGATCCTGGCCGACGGCGGACCGGTCGTGGAGGTGCTCAACGCCCTCCACGTACTCGACGTCACCAGCTGGCTCGGGATGACCGAGGGGGAGCGGGTGCTCGCCACCCCGCTCGCCGTCGTCTGCGGCCTGACGTACAACTTCCTCCCCTTCATGATCCTGCCGCTCTACACCTCGCTGGAGCGCATCGACACCCGCCTCCACGAGGCGGCCGGGGACCTGTACGCCCGCCCCTCCACCACCTTCCGCAAGGTGACCTTCCCGCTCTCCATGCCGGGCGTGGTCTCCGGGACGCTGCTCACCTTCATCCCGGCGAGCGGCGATTACGTCAACGCCGAACTGCTCGGCTCCACCGACACCCGGATGATCGGCAACGTCATCCAGTCGCAGTACCTGCGCATCCTCGACTACCCGACGGCCGCCGCGCTGTCCTTCATCCTCATGGCCATCGTGCTGATCATGGTCACCATCTACATCCGCCGAGCGGGGACGGAGGACCTGGTCTGATGCGTTGGCTCCGGCGCAATCTCGTCGTCATCTTCGGCCTCGGCACGCTCGCGTACATGATCCTGCCGAACGTCGTCGTGACGGTCTTCTCCTTCAACAACCCGGCCGGGCGGTTCAACTACGCCTGGCAGGAGTTCTCGCTCGACGCCTGGAAGGACCCCTGCGGCGTCGCCGACCTGTGCGGCTCGCTGTCCCTGTCGCTGCAGATCGCCGTGTGGGCCACCATCGGCGCCACCGTCCTCGGCACGGCCATCGCCTTCGCGCTGGTGCGCTACCGCTTCCGGGCGCGCGGCGCGGTCAACTCGCTGATCTTCCTGCCGATGGCCATGCCCGAGATCGTGATGGCGGCCTCGCTGCTCGCCCTGTTCCTCAACATGGGCATCCAGCTGGGCTTCTGGACGATCCTGATCGCCCACGTCATGTTCTGCCTCAGCTTCGTCGTCGCCGCCGTCAAGGCGCGCGTCCTGTCGATGGACCCGCGGCTGGAGGAGGCCGCCCGCGACCTCTACGCGGGCCCGGTGCAGACCTTCGCAAGGGTCACCCTGCCGATCGCGGCGCCCGGTATCGCGGCGGGCGCGCTGCTCTCCTTCGCGCTCTCGTTCGACGACTTCATCATCACCAACTTCAACTCGGGCAACACCGTCACCTTCCCCATGTTCGTGTGGGGATCGGCCCAGCGCGGTACGCCTGTACAGATCAACGTCATCGGCACGGCGATGTTCGTCATCGCGGTGCTGGTGGTGCTCGTCGGCCAGACGGTCGGCAACCGCCGCAAGAACGCACAGCCCAAGTAGCTCTGTAGGGAGTTGGAAGACATGGCCCCAGTCGCCATGCGAAGTGTTGCTCAATCCCTTTCCGAAGCACTGCCGGTCTCGTACTGGCTGGACGACCCCGGCCGGCCCGCCGCGCAGCCGGCGCTGACCTCCGACGAGGCCTGCGACCTGCTCGTCATCGGCGGCGGGTACAGCGGGCTGTGGACCGCGCTCATCGCCAAGGAGCGCGATCCCGCCCGGGACGTCGTCCTGATCGAGTCGAAGGAGGCGGGCTGGGCCGCCTCCGGCCGCAACGGCGGCTTCTGCGCGGCCTCCCTCACGCACGGCCTGGCCAACGGCATGGCCCGCTGGCCGGGGGAGCTCGCCAAGCTGGAGGAGATGGGCGCCCGCAACCTCGACGAGATCGAGGCGGCCATCGCCCGCTACGGCATCGAGTGCGACTTCGAGCGCACCGGCGAGATCGACGTGGCCACCGAGCCGCACCAGGTCGAGGAGCTGCGCGAGCTGTACGAGGAGGCCGGGAAGCTGGGCCTCGCGGGCGGCTCGCGCTGGCTGGACCGCGAGGAGCTGCGCGCCGAGGTCGACTCGCCGACCTTCCTCGCGGGCCTGTGGGACACCGACGGCGTCGCCATGCTCAACCCCGCGAAGCTCGCCTGGGGCCTCAAGGAGGCCTGCCTGTCGCTGGGCGTGCGGATCTACGAGAACACCCGGGGGCTGTCGCTGGCCGCCTCGGGCGCCGGGATGGCCGTACGCACCCCGTACGGGCGGATCTTCGCCCGGCGCGTGGCGCTCGGCACGAACATCTTCCCCTCGCTGGTCAGGCGGATCAGGCCGTTCACGGTCCCGGTGTACGACTACGCGCTGATGACGGAGCCGCTGACCGCGGACCAGCTGAAGGCCATCGGCTGGCACAACCGCCAGGGCCTGGGCGACAGCGCCAACCAGTTCCACTACTTCCGCATCACCCCGGAGAACCGCATCCTGTGGGGCGGCTACGACGCCATCTACCCCTACCGCGGCAAGCTGGACTCCGAGTACGACCACCGCCCCGAGACGTACCTGAAGCTCGCGCAGCACTTCTTCACCGCGTTCCCGCAGCTGGAGGGCATCAAGTTCAGCCACGCCTGGGGCGGGGCCATCGACACCTGCTCGCGTTTCTCGGCCTTCTTCGGCACCGCGCACGGCGGCAAGGTCGCCTACGCGGCCGGCTACACCGGGCTCGGGGTCGGCGCCACCCGCTTCGGCGCCGACGTGATGCTGGACCTGCTGGACGGGGCCCGCACCGAGCGGACCGAGCTGGAGATGGTGAAGTCCCGGCCGATGCCCTTCCCGCCCGAGCCCTTCGCCTGGACCGGGATCACCCTCACCAAGTGGTCCCTGGCCCGGGCGGACGCCCGGGGCGGCCGCCGCAACCTGTGGCTGAAGGCCATGGACAAGTTCGGCCTCGGCTTCGACAGCTGACCGGCGCCGTCCGCCCGCCCTGACCGCCGCCCCGACCTGACTGACCTGACCGCCACCACCCCACGGCGCGCCGCGGTTCATGCCGTGACCCGCTTCACCACCACGGGGTGGGGAAACCCGCGTCATCCCCGGGCCCGGCCCCGCTCTCTCTCGGTGAGGAACCCTCACCGAGAGAACGGAGGCCGGGCGATGCACGGTTCGGAGAGCAAGACCGCGGTGGAATGGCTCGTGTCGGTGGCGCCGGATCCCGACGCCTGCCGGTGGGAGTGGGAGCGCAGTCCCCTCGGGGTCGCCCTGCTGCCCGCCGGCCGCCGGTGGGACGTGCTGATCCTGCCCGGGGAGCTGGGTCAGGGCACCCTCGACGTCCTGACCCGGCTCCTCGACCGGCCCGGCCCGGTGCTCGCCGACTCCGGTGCCACGCGGCGGAGCCGCACACCGACACCCCGGCTGGGCTTCTTCGTGCCCCCCGGCACGGCGTCCCGCTGGATCGGCACCGGTGTACGGGGGGCGGGGCGCGGGACCTGGATCGTGGTGCCGTACCCCGGCCGCGCCACGGGCGGGGTGCGCTGGCTGGTGGTCCCGGACGGCAGCGGGACGCTCACCGATCCGGTGCTGCTGGAGCTCGCGATGCACGAGGCGGCGGCCCGGGCGGCGGGGAAGGAGGACCGGAAGCCTTGACAAGGGCATTGGTCTGGACCATGTTGGGCGCCGCTGCCGCATCACCGGCGGCCTGGCTCCATCCCCCCATGTTCCGGAGGCAGTTGTGCGCAGACGCATGCCCTTCTTCACCGCGGCCGCCCTCGCGGTGGCCGCCTTCCTCGCCGCGGGCCCGCCGGCCGCGGCCGCCGACGCCGACCTCGCCCGCAACGGCGGCTTCGAAGCCGGACTCGACGGCTGGAGCTGCTCGGGCGGCAGCGGAGCCGTCGTCACCAGCCCCGTCCACGGTGGGAGTTCCGCCCTCCGGGCCACCCCGGCGGGCCAGGACAACGCCCGCTGCTCCCAGACCGTCACCGTCAAGCCCGACTCCGCGTACACGCTCACCGCCTGGGTGCAGGGGGCGTACGTCTACCTCGGCGCGGCCGGGACCGGCACCACCGACGTGTCCACCTGGACGCAGACCCCGGGCGCCTGGAAGCAGCTGAGCACGACGTTCCGTACGGGCGCGGCCACCACCTCGGTGACGATCTACACGCACGGCTGGTACGGCCAGCCCGCCCACCTCACCGACGACGTCACGCTCGTCGGCCCCGACCCGGGCGGCTCCGGACCCGGCCAGCCCCAGCCCCCGGCCGTCCCCACCGGCCTGACGGCGTCCGGCGCCACGGCGAGCAGTCTGAACCTGTCCTGGTCGGCCGCCACCGGCGCCACGTCCTACACGCTCCACCGGGACGGCGCCGCGCCCGTGAGCGTCACCGGGACCTCGGCGACGGTCACCGGACTCACCGCGTCCACCTCCTACACCTTCCGGGTCAGCGCGGTGAACGCGGCCGGGGAGTCCGCGAAGAGCGCCCCCGTCTCCGCCTCCACGACGAGCGGCGGCAATCCGGGCAACCCCGGCCTGCCGGCCCACGCCCTGGTCGGCTACCTGCACGCGAGCTTCGCCAACGGCTCCGGCTACGTCCGGATGGCCGACGTACCCGCCTCCTGGGACGTCATCAACCTCGCCTTCGGCGAACCGACGTCGGTGACCTCGGGGGACATCCGCTTCTCGCTCTGCCCGGTGAGCGAATGCCCGAACGTGGAGTCCGCGGCCGAGTTCAAGGCGGCCGTCAAGGCCAAGCAGGCGGCCGGCAAGAAGGTCCTGATCTCGATCGGCGGTCAGAACGGCCAGGTCCAGCTCGCCACCACGGCCGCCCGCGACACCTTCGTCTCCTCCGTCAGCAAGATCATCGACGAGTACGGGCTCAACGGACTCGACATCGACTTCGAGGGCCACTCCCTCTCCCTCGCCACCGGCGACACCGACTTCCGCTCACCCACCACCCCGGTGATCGTCAACCTCGTCTCGGCCGTGAAGACCCTGAAGGCCAAGTACGGCCCGGACTTCGTCCTGACCATGGCCCCGGAGACCTTCTTCGTCCAGCTCGGCTACCAGTACTACGGCTCCGGCCCCTGGGGCGGCCAGGACCCGCGCGCCGGCGCCTACCTCCCGGTCATCCACGCCCTGCGCGACGACCTCACCCTGCTCCACGTCCAGGACTACAACTCGGGCTCGATCATGGGCCTCGACAACCAGTACCACTCCATGGGCGGCGCGGACTTCCACATCGCCATGACCGACATGCTGCTCACCGGGTTCCCGGTCGCGGGCGACACCGCGCGCGTCTTCCCGCCGCTGCGCCCGGACCAGGTGGCGATCGGCCTCCCGGCCACGACGAACGCGGGCAACGGGCACACGTCGCCCGCCGAGGTGACCAAGGCGCTGGACTGCCTGACGAAGAAGACCAATTGCGGCGCCTACCAGACCCACGGCACCTGGCCCGCCCTGCGCGGGCTGATGACCTGGTCGATCAACTGGGACCGCTTCGGCGCCTGGGAGTTCTCGAAGAACTTCGACGCCTACTTCGGAGGCTAGGCGGAGCGTGCCGGAGCCTTGACGGGCTCCGGCACGGCCGCACGGCGCACCACGCGGGCGACGGCCAGCAGCAGGGGCGTGCACAGGAAGCAGCTGGCCAGGACGTCCAGGGGCCAGTGCCAGCCGCGCAGGATCAGGCCGGTGGCCGTCGCGGCCGTCAGGAAGAGGGCGACGGCCACCGGCCAGGGGCGGCGGGCGTACGGGGAAACCAGCAGGGCCGCGCCGATGTACGCGACGGCCGAGGTGGCCGTGTGGCCCGAGGGGAAGTAGCCGGCGGCCCACGGCTCCAGGGGGCCGGGGCGGGCGGTCCACTCCTTCAGCGGCACGATCGCGGCCGGGACCAGTGCCATCGCCAGACCCGCCGTCAGGGCCGGTGCCCAGGCGCGCGAACGCCGGACCGAGTACGCCATCGCCAGGACCAGGACCGGTACGGCGACCGGCACGTTGCCCAGGTCGGAGAGTCGCTCGGTGACGGAGTCGGGGAGCGTGCGGACCAGGGCGCGGCTGAGGCTCTCGTCCGGCGTGAGCAGCGGACCCGAGGCGAGGACCTGCCAGGTCGTCAGGGCGAGCCCCAGCAGGGAGAGAAGGAGGAGGATGGCCGGCCGTCCCGGAACAGGGGGGGTGGTTCCGGGACGGCCGGCCGGACCGGGTTGCCGAGCGCCCCGGGGGGTTTGGGGCGAACGGCCGTCCGATCGGTGAGGAGTGTGCGCGAACGCAGGCCCAGTGCGGCGCTGGGGAAGCCCGGTACTGGTGTCGCCCCCGGTTTCCCGGGAGCGGGGTGTCTCACTCATCTGCAGAAACCGTACGGCAGCGGAAAGGGGACCGACAGCAGGAACGCGCTCCTGCCATCGGCCCCCCACATCTTCTTCACAGTGCCTGCTCGTTACCGGGGGTAGCGGCGGGCTCTCGTGTTCGGAAGGTCGCTCAGACGTCCGTGCCGATGGCCGCGAACGCCGCCTCGATGAGGTCCAGGCCCTCGTTCAGCAGGTCCTCGCCGATGACGATCGGCGGGAGGAAGCGGAGCACGTTGCCGTAGGTGCCGCAGGTGAGCACGAGCAGGCCCTCGGCGTGGCAGGCCTTGGCGAGCGCGCCGGCCGCCTCCGGGAACGGGGTCTTGGAGACCGGGTCCTTGACGAGCTCGATCGCGATCATGGCGCCGCGGCCGCGGATGTCGCCGATGATGTCGTACTTCTCCTGCATGGCCGTCAGGCGGGCCTTCATGACGGACTCGATCTTCTTCGCCTTGGCGTTGAGGTCGAGCTCCTTCATGGTCTCGATGGAGCCCAGCGCACCGGCGCAGGCCACCGGGTTGCCGCCGTAGGTGCCGCCCAGGCCGCCCGCGTGCGCGGCGTCCATGATCTCGGCGCGGCCCGTCACGGCGGCGAGCGGCAGACCGCCCGCGATGCCCTTGGCGGTGGTGATCAGGTCCGGGACGATGCCCTCGTCCTCGCACGCGAACCACTGGCCGGTGCGGCAGAAGCCGGACTGGATCTCGTCGGCGACGAAGACGATGCCGTTCTCGTTGGCGAACTTCACGATCTCCGGCAGGAAGCCCTTGGCCGGCTCGATGAAGCCGCCCTCGCCGAGCACCGGCTCGATGATGATCGCGGCGACGTTGTCGGCACCGATCTGCTTGGTGATCTGGTCGATCGCCTGCGCGGCGGCCTCGGGGCCGCAGTTCTCGGCGCCGGTGGGCCAGCGGTAGCCGTAGGCGACCGGGACGCGGTAGACCTCGGGGGCGAACGGGCCGAAGCCGTTCTTGTACGGCATGTTCTTCGCGGTCAGCGCCATCGTGAGGTTCGTACGGCCGTGGTAGCCGTGGTCGAAGACGACGACGGCCTGGCGCTTGGTGTACGCACGGGCGATCTTGACGGCGTTCTCGACGGCCTCGGCACCGGAGTTGAACAGCGCCGACTTCTTCGCGTGGTCGCCCGGGGTCAGCTCGGCGAGCGCCTCGCAGACCTCGACGTAGCCCTCGTACGGCGTGACCATGAAGCAGGTGTGCGTGAAGTCCGCGAGCTGCGCGGAGGCGCGGCGCACGACGGCCTCGGCGGAGGCGCCGACCGAGGTCACGGCGATGCCGGAGCCGAAGTCGATCAGGCGGTTGCCGTCGACGTCCTCGATGATGCCGCCGCCCGCGCGGGCCGTGAAGACGGGGAGCACGGAGCCCACGCCGCCGGCCACCGTCTGCAGACGGCGTGCCTGCAGCTCCTGCGACTTCGGGCCGGGGATCGCGGTGACGATCTTGCGCTCCTGCGGAACAGCGGTCATAGAGGGCTCCTGGGGGGTGTTTTCGGGCGCGCTTGTGTCTTTGTCCGCAGGCTAGGCCCGGGGGAGGGGGTACTGCATGCTCCGTTCGGGAGTGGTGCCCGCGTGTCCTTGTCCGTGACGGCCATAGGAAGGGCCCGCCGCCTGTCTTGTGGACGCTGCGGACACAGGGGCTCGTACGGGGCCCACGGGCGCCCGCGGGCAACTACATTGAGCGACGCAGCGCAGGCACGGGCAGGGGGCAGGGGTTTCATGGACACCGACGGCACGTACGGCACGGACGAGAAGCGGCCGCCGCGCGCCGGGCACGTCCCGCGCCCCGCGGGCCCGCCGCCGGCCGGGCCGCCCGCGGGCCCGCCGCCCGGCCTCCCGCCGAAGCCCGCCCACGCCCCCGCCGGCCCCGGGCCCTCCCTCGCCGACTGGCTGCGCACCCCGCGGAGCTCCGACGGCCCCGGCGTGTGGACGTACGGCCATGTGCCGCGCGCCGCCGAGGAGCCCGAGCGGACCCCGACCCGGCAGCTGATCAGCGGTGCGCTGATCGCCCTGCTGGCCGGGCTGCTGCTGTGGTCCCTGCTGTGGAACGGCTACCTGGGCGGCTTCTGGCTCTGGCCGCTCTACATGTTCACGCCCGACTCCTGGGCCGGGAAGCTGCCCTCGGTGGTCGCCTCGTACATCTGGTACGCCCTGGTCGGCGCCGCCCTGGTCGTCGGCTTCGGGCGGCTCGGCCGCTGGCCCGAGCTGGCCCGCCGGATGCTCCGCAGCCGCCCCGTACGGGCCGTGCAGGCCACCGTACCGGCCCGCCCCGAGGAGGGCGGCCCCGACGACCCCGCCGCCTGGCCGCAGCTGCGCGGGGCCGGGCTCGGGGAGATCGCCGACCGGCTCGGCGCCGAGGCCGGGGCCGGCCGCATGAACGACGTGGACTACGCGCGGATCCGGCGCGCCTGGGAGTCCGTACGGGCCGAACCCTCGCGGGCCGTGGCCTTCGCCGACTCCGTGCGCGACAAGGGCGCGGGCGCCTGCGTCCACCCCTCCGGGGCCCGGGACCTGCCCGTCCGGGCCGCGCGCCACGATCTGCTGGCCCGGCAGGTGCTGCTCGGCACGGTCGACGACAGCGCGCGCAACCCGTACGGCCGCCGCGGCACCCGCCTCGCCCTCGACCCCGCCGTCCTCGGCACCTCGCTGCTCGCCGTCGGACCCTCCGGCGCGGGCAAGACCCGGCAGCTGGTGCGGCCCGTCGTCGAGTCGCTCGCCCTCCAGGCGCTGGCCGGGCAGGCCGCCGTCATCGTCGTCGCCCAGGCCGGCGCCCAGCTCGGGCCCGACACCGCGTACGACGTCGTGGTCCGCGTCGGCGACCCCGGGTCCGTCCACGACCTCGACCTCTACGGAGGCACCACCGACGCCGACGAGGCGGCCACCCTGCTAGCCGAGGCCTTCGTCGGCGACGTCCCCGGCATGGAGGTACGCCGTGCCGCGACGGCCCTCGCCCAGCTGCTCGGCCCGTTCCGCGCCGCGCACGGCCGCTTCCCCGCCGTGCCCGAACTGCGCGAACTGCTCGACCAGGTCCCCGGCGCACTCGGCGCGCTGCGCACCGTCCTCGAAGACGCCGGAGCGCACGTGATGCTCCGCGAACTCGACGCGCGCGAACGCCAGTACGGGGCCCACGACGACCCCGGGCCGGCCCTCGCCGACCGGGTGGCGCTCCTCGACCGGCCCGCCTTCGCCGGCTTCTTCAACGTCAAAGCCCCCGACACCAGCGGGCAGGGCAGGCCGTTCTCCCTCTCGCCGGGCGCCCTGGAGCACCCGCTGCGCGTCCGCGTCGACCTGCCCGAGCGCGGCCACGCCGACGCCTCCCGGATCCTGGCCCGGCTGCTGCTCGCGCAGTTCAACGCCTGCGCCGCGGCCCGCGCCGACCGGTCCCTGTTCGCCTTCCTCGCCTTCGACGACGCCTCGCACACCCTGACCCCGCAGACCGTGCGCGGCCTGCAGCGGCTCCGCTCGGCGAACGCGGGCGTCCTGCTCACGCTGCGCACGCTGGACGACGTACCGGAGGCGCTGCGCACCCCACTGCTCGGGGCGGTGGGCTGCCGGATGGCCTTCTCCGGGGTCACCACCTGGGACGGCAAGCGCTTCGCCGAGGCCTGGGGCACCGAATGGGTGGAGACGCGCGACGTCACCCACCGGACCGTCTTCGCCGACCAGCCGCTGACCCGGGCCATCCACGCCTTCCGCAAGCTGGTCACCGGCAAGGCCGTGACCACGGACGCGGTGACCGTACGGCAGGTGGAACGGGAGCGGTGGTCCGCCTCCGACCTGGCGCACGCCGTACCGCCCGGACACGCCGTGCTCTCGCTTACCTCGGTCAAGGGGGAGCGGGCGGCTCCGCTGCTGGTGCGGCTGATCGCGACGGGCTGAGCCGACCCGTACGAGGTGGCAGAATCGAGGGGAGTCGTTCATACGACAGGGCGAAATTCCGGCGCCTCCCCCTCCTCTCGCACCCCTTCCTCCTCTAAGGCCCCTGGTACCCGATGCCGCTCACCCTCGCCTCACTCGTCCAGCACTCGGCGCTCAAGCTCAGCGTCCGGGCGGGGGAGGGCCGCCTCGACACCCCCGTGCGCTGGGCCCACGTCAGCGAGCTCGCCGACCCCGTCCCCTATATGGAGGGCGGCGAGCTGCTCCTGATCACCGCGATGAAGCTGGACGCGGAGGATCCGCAGGAGATGCGCCGGTACGTACGCCGCCTCGCCGCGGCCGGGGTCGTCGGCATCGGCTTCGCCGTCGGCGTGAACTACGAAGCGATCCCCGAGGCACTGGTCGAAGCCGCGCGGGCCGAGGACCTGCCGCTGCTGGAGGTACCGCGCAGGACCCCCTTCCTCGCGATCAGCAAGGCCGTCTCGGCGGCGCTGGCCGCGGACCAGTACCGCGCGGTCACCGCCGGTTTCGAGGCGCAGCGGGAACTGACCCGGGCCGCGCTCTCCGCCGACGGGCCGGCCGAGCTGCTGGCCCGGCTGGCGGCGCACGTGCACGGCTGGGCGGCCCTGTACGACACCTCGGGCGCGGTGGTCGCGGCCGCCCCGGAATGGGCCGCGCGGCGGGCCGCCCGGCTGACCCCCGACGTGGAGCGGCTGCGGGAGCGGCCGGCGCCCGCGAGCGCCGTGGTGGGCGGGTCGGAGGACCGCGTCGAGCTCCAGTCGCTCGGTACGGGCCGGCGGGCCCGCGGCGCGCTCGCCGTCGGCACGGGGGCTCCTCTGGGCACGGCCGAGCGGTACGCCGTGCACTCGGCGGTGGCCCTCCTGACCCTGACCACCGAGCGGTCGAGGTCGCTGCACGACGCCGAGTCCCGGCTGGGGGCCGCGGTGCTGCGGATGCTGCTGGACGGCGAGGCCGAACACGCCCGGGCGGTGGCCGGGGACCTGTACGGGGCGCTGCTGGAGGCGCCGTTCCGGCTGATCGTGGCCGAGCCGGCGCTGCCGGGGACCGCGCAGCCGGAGGGGCTGGCGCTGCTGGCCGACGCGGTGGAGTCGGCGGCGGCCCGGGCGGGGGAGGCCCTGCTGGTGGTGCCGGAGCCGGGGCGGCTGGTGGTGCTGGCGGCCGACGGGGGCGCGGCGGTGCAGGCCTGTACGGAGCACGCGGACGCGCTGGAGTCGCGGCGCGGGCGGGAGGCGACCGGTCCGGAGCCGGACGAGCTGGTGGTCGGGCTGTCCGCGGCCGCGGTGCCCTCGGGAGTGGCGGCGGCGTTCAAACAGGCCGACCAGGCGCTGGCCGTGGCCCGGCGGCGCGGGCGGCCGATGGTGGAGCACGAGGACCTGGCGGCGGGGTCGGTCCTGCCGCTGCTGGCGGACGAGGCGGTACGGGCCTTCGCGGACGGCACGCTGCGGGCGCTGCGCGAGCACGACGAGAAGGGGCGCGGGGACCTGGTGGCCTCGCTGCAGGCGTGGCTGTCGCGGCACGGGCAGTGGGACGCGGCGGCGGCCGATCTCGGGGTGCACCGGCACACGCTGCGCTACCGGATGCGCAGGGTCGAGGAGATCCTCGGCCGTTCCCTCGACGACCCGGACGTCCGCATGGAGCTGTGGCTCGCCCTGAAGGCCACCTCGTCCGCCGTGTAGCCGCCGGGCCGGAAAACGGCCCCGCGCGGCGGGAGCCCGCGGCGCGACACTGACAAAGCGGCGCGGCCGGTGCCCGGCATGCTCCACCCCGGCTAAACGCCGAAACCCGGACGGAGTCCTACGGTGGGGGGGACAAGGACCCCGCACACACTCGAAGGGCCGGGATTCGCATGACTTCCACCCACGCCTTCTGGCTCGCCGGCCGCCAGGCCACCGGCGAGGACAGCTTCGACGTCCACTCCCCGTGGGACAACCGGCTCGTCGGCACCGTCAGCGTGCCCACCGACGCCCAGGTCGAAGAGGCCGTGGCCGCGGCGTACGCCGTGACGGCCGAGTTCTCCGCGACTCCCGCCCACGTCCGTGCCGCCGCCCTGGACCACGTGTCCAAGCGGCTCACCGAGCGCACCGAGGAGATTGCCCAGCTGATCTCCGCCGAGAACGGCAAGCCCATCAAGTGGGCCCGCGGTGAGGTCGGCCGTGCGGTGTCCGTGTTCCGCTTCGCCGCCGAAGAGGCCCGCCGCTTCAACGGCGGAGAGGCCCAGCGCCTGGACACCGACGCCGGTGGCGTCGGCCGTCTCGCCCTGACCCGCCGCTTCGTCAAGGGTCCGGTCCTCGGCATCGCGCCGTTCAACTTCCCGCTGAACCTGTGCGCCCACAAGGTGGCCCCCGCCATCGCCGTCGGCGCGCCGATCATCCTGAAGCCGGCCCCGGCCACCCCGCTCTCCGGCCTGATCCTGGGCGAGCTGCTCGCCGAGACCGACCTCCCGGCCGGTTCCTGGTCGGTCCTGCCGGTCGCCAACGACAAGATGCCGGCCCTGGTGAAGGACGAGCGCCTGCCCGTCATCTCCTTCACCGGCTCCGACAAGGTCGGCTACGCCATCCAGCAGTCGGTGCCCCACAAGCACTGCACCCTGGAGCTCGGCGGCAACGCCGCCGCGGTGGTCCTGGACGACTGGTCCTCCGAGGCCGACCTCGACTGGGCCGCGACCCGTATCGCGACCTTCTCGAACTACCAGGCCGGCCAGTCCTGCATCTCCGTGCAGCGCGTGATCGCCGACGCCTCCGTCTACGACCGCCTCGTCGAGAAGGTCGTCGCGAAGGTCCAGGCCCAGGTCACCGGCGACCCGAACGACGACGCCACCGACGTCGGCCCCCTCGTCTCCGAGGACGCCGCCAAGCGCGTCGAGTCCTGGGTCGACGAGGCCGTCTCGGCCGGAGCCAAGCTGCTGACCGGCGGCAAGCGCGAGGGCGCCTCGTACGAGCCCACCGTCATCGCGGACCTGCCCGCGGACACCACCCTCGCCGTCGAGGAGGTCTTCGGGCCGGTGCTGACGCTGACGAAGGTCGAGAACACCGACGAGGCCTTCGCCGCCGTCAACGACTCGAAGTTCGGCCTGCAGACCGGCGTCTTCACCCGGAACATCCAGACCGCGTTCCGCGCCCACCGCGAGCTCGAGGTCGGCGGCGTGATCGTCGGCGACGCGCCGTCCTACCGCGCCGACCAGATGCCGTACGGCGGCGTCAAGCAGTCGGGTGTCGGCCGCGAGGGTGTCCGCTACGCGATGGACGACTACACGTACGAGCGAGTCCTGGTCCTGACCGGCCTCGACATCTGATTCCCGTACCGCCAAAAAGCCGACGGCCGGAGCCCACTGTGCGGGGGCTCCGGCCGTCCCCCTTTTCCCACGGGCCCGGATTGGGTACGACTCACAGGTAGCACCGGCCAGTAGGCCGATCCCACCGACTCCGGCGGCGAGGTGAGTCCCCTCATGTCCGCAACACAGCCCAAGGTGACCGAGCGCGAGGCACGGCAGGTCGCGGAAGCAGCCCGGGAACAGGACTGGCGCAAGCCCAGCTTCGCCAAGGAACTCTTCCTGGGGCACTTCCGGCTCGACCTGATCCACCCGCACCCGATGCCGGCGGACGAAGACGTCCGGCGCGGCGAGGCCTTCCTGGCCCGGCTGCGGGCGTTCTGCGAGACCGAGATCGACGGCGCGCGCATCGAGCGCGAGGCGCGGATCCCCGACGAGACCGTGCGCGGGCTCAAGGAGCTCGGCGCCCTCGGCATGAAGATCGACCCCAAGTACGGGGGCCTGGGCCTCACCCAGGTGTACTACAACAAGGCGCTGGCCCTGGTCGGCTCCGTCAGCCCCGCCATCGGCGCCCTGCTCTCCGCACACCAGTCGATCGGCGTCCCGCAGCCGTTGAAGATGTTCGGCACGCAGGAGCAGAAGGAAACCTACCTGCCGCGCTGCGCGACCACCGCCATCAGCGCCTTCCTGCTCACCGAGCCGGACGTCGGCTCCGACCCGGCGCGCCTGGCCACCACCGCCGTGCCCGACGGCGAGGACGCGTACGTCCTCGACGGGGTGAAGCTCTGGACCACCAACGGGGTCGTCGCGGACCTGCTGGTGGTGATGGCCCGCGTACCGAAGTCGGAGAACCACCGCGGCGGGATCACCGCCTTCGTCGTCGAGGCCGATTCCCCCGGGATCACCGTCGAACACCGCAACGCCTTCATGGGCCTGCGCGGCCTGGAGAACGGTGTGACCCGCTTCCACCGGGTCCGGGTGCCCGCGGCGCAGCGCATCGGTGCCGAGGGCGCCGGGCTGAAGATCGCGCTGACCACGCTGAACACCGGCCGGCTGTCGCTGCCCGCCATGTGCGTCGGCGCCGGGAAGTGGTGCCTGAAGATCGCCCGCGAATGGTCCGCCGTGCGCGAGCAGTGGGGCCGTCCGGTCGCCCGGCACGAGGCCGTCGGCGCCAAGATCTCCTTCATCGCCGCCACCACCTTCGCCCTCGAGGCCGTCGTCGACCTGGCCTCCCAGATGGCCGACGAGGACCGCAACGACATCCGCATCGAGGCCGCCCTCGCCAAGCTCTACGGCAGCGAGATGGCCTGCCTGATGGCCGACGAGCTCGTCCAGATCCGCGGCGGCCGCGGCTTCGAGACCGCCGAATCGCTGGCCGCCCGCGGTGAGCGCGCCGTCCCCGCCGAGCAGATGCTGCGGGACCTGCGGATCAACCGGATCTTCGAGGGCTCCACCGAGATCATGCACCTGCTGATCGCCCGCGAGGCCGTCGACGCCCACCTGTCGGTCGCCGGCGACCTCATCGACCCCGAGAAGGACCTCGGCGACAAGGCCAAGGCCGGGGCCCGCGCCGCCGGGTTCTACGCCCGCTGGCTGCCCAAGCTGGCCACCGGCCCCGGCCACGTTCCCGGCACGTACCGGGCCTTCCACCCGGGCGGCCACCCCGACCTCTCCGTCCACCTGCGCTACGTCGAGCGCAGCGCCCGCAAACTCGCCCGCTCCACCTTCTACGCCATGTCCCGCTGGCAGGGCCGGATGGAGACCAAGCAGGGCTTCCTCGGCCGGATCGTCGACATCGGCGCCGAACTCTTCGCCATGAGCGCGGCCTGCGTGCGCGCCGAGCACCTGCGGGCCTCCGGGGAACACGGCCGCGAGGCCTACCAGCTGGCCGACGCCTTCTGCCGGCAGTCCCGGATCCGCGTCGAAGAGCTCTTCGGCCGGCTCTGGTCCAACACCGACGAACTGGACCGCAAGGTCGTCGCGGGCGTCCTGTCCGGCACCTACACCTGGCTCGAGGAAGGCGTGCTCGACCCCTCCGGCGACGGCCCCTGGATCGCGGACGCCACTCCCGGCCCGTCGACTCACAAAAACGTGCACCGTCCCCTCCGCTGACCTGAGAGGATCGACCTCAGGCGCACTGATGTACGGGTGCACGGGTACGGGTGGGCGTACGCCCACCGGCACGAGGGCAAGGCGGGCAGCGATGTCGACGGCCGTGGAAGACCGGGACAGCCGGCGGCTGGCCTGGTGCGTGGCGCACGTCCTGCGCCACGCACCGGACCACATCGCCCTCGACCTGCTGGGCCGGCTCGACGGGCCGACCCGCAAGTACCTGTGCCGCGACGAGTGGCTCCCCGCCTCCGCCGTCACGCTGCTCCTGCGCCACGGCAGCGAGGCGGACCGCCACTTCATAGCCCGCAACCCCCGCGTCGTCGGGCGGCCCCTGCCCGGGCTGCCCGGCCCCGCCCGGTACGCCCGCCGCCGGACCCCGCCCGGACTGGCGCCCGTCCTGCGGGCCGAGCTCGGCCGGGACCCCGCCGACGGCGCCCTCACCACCGCGGAGCTGATCGGCCTGCTGCGCAGGCACGGCGTGCGCAGGCCCCGCGTCGCCCTCGACGTCCTGCGGCTCCCGTACGTACTCGACCCGGGCGAGCTGGCCGCCGAGCACGCCCGGCAGGCGTTGCCGCCCGGCGCCGTCGAGGCGCTCCTGCTCGCCGCGGAGCTCCCCGAGGAGACCGTGGGGGCGCTGCTCGCCACCCCCGCCGCCGAGCGGGACGGACGCTCCTGGCACCGGCCCGCCGTCCGCGCCGTCCGGATGGGCCGGCTCACCCACGAGGAGCTCGTCGCCCGCGTGGCCCCGGCCCGCCACACGCTGCTCCTCGGCCACCTGCCGCCCGGCCCGGGCCTGCGCTGGACCCTGCCCGAACAGGCGGGGATGCGGACGGCCGTCACCCGGGCGCTGACCCCGCTGGGGGACGACCCCCGGCTGTGGTCCGAACTGCTGCGGCACGCCCCCGGCTTCGCGGGGCCGCTGCCGGAGCTGGTGGCCGCCGTGGTCGCGGGAAGCCCGCCCGGACCGCGGAGCCCGGCCGCGGGCTCCGCCGCAACCTCCGGGACCGGGCCCGACGGGGCCCTCGCGCGGGCCGTACGCCACCTGGCCCCGACCGCCGCCGAGCCGGTGGCCGGGGGAGTGGAGCGGGAACTGGCCCTGGCCAGCCTCGCCGTGCCGATGGAGACCGTCCAGGAGGACATCCGCTGGGTGCGGGACTGCCTGGACCGGGGCCTGCTCACGGGCGCCGACGTGGTCCGGCACAAGCTGCCCGCCTGCTGGGCCCTGGACGAGGACCACTGGCTCGGTGACGTGGACCACCCCGACCGCCACGACCGCCCCGGGGCCGTGCTCGCCGCCCGCGCCGAGGCGGACCGGCTGTTCGCCCTGGCCCTCGGCGAGGACCCGCAGGCCTGGTGGAGGGTGGCCCGTACCCTCCCCGACTTCGCCGGGACGCTCCCGCACCTGCTGCTGCGGGTCACCGACGGGGACTCCGTGTCCACGCGCCCCTGAGTTGCGGCAACAATGGGGGCATGAGCGACCGCCCAGCCCCCCTTGCCGATCCGCACCTCCTCTTCGACCCCGCGGCCGGCCGGCGGGACATCGTCATCCTCGGATCCACCGGGTCCATCGGGACCCAGGCCATCGACCTCGCCCTGCGCAACCCGGACCGGTTCCGGGTGACCGCCCTGTCCGCCGCCGGCGGGCGCGTCGGGCTGCTGGCCGAGCAGGCCCGGCAGCTGCGGGTGAACACCGTGGCCGTCGCCCGCGAAGACGTCGTACCGGCCCTGAAGGAGGCCCTGAACGCCCAGTACGGCGCTTCGGAGCCGCTGCCCGAGATCCTGGCCGGGCCCGACGCGGCGACCGATCTCGCCGCGTCCGAGTGCCACACCGTCCTCAACGGCATCACCGGTTCCATCGGCCTCGCGCCCACCCTCGCCGCGCTGCGGGCCGGCCGGACCCTGGCCCTCGCCAACAAGGAGTCGCTGATCGTCGGCGGCCCGCTGGTCAAGGCCCTCGCGAAGCCCGGCCAGATCATCCCGGTCGATTCCGAGCACGCGGCCCTCTTCCAGGCCCTCGCCGCCGGCACCCGGGCCGACGTGCGCAAGCTCGTGGTCACCGCCTCCGGCGGCCCCTTCCGCGGCCGTACCCGCGCCGAGCTGGCCGGAGTCACCGTCAAGGACGCCCTCGCGCACCCCACCTGGGCCATGGGCCCGGTGATCACCATCAACTCTGCGACGCTGGTCAACAAGGGGCTGGAGGTCATCGAGGCGCACCTGCTCTACGACATCCCCTTCGACCGCATCGAGGTCGTGGTCCATCCGCAGTCCTACGTCCACTCGATGGTGGAGTTCTCCGACGGCTCCACGCTCGCCCAGGCCACCCCGCCGGACATGCGCGGACCCATCGCGATCGGCCTCGGCTGGCCCGAGCGCGTCCCGGACGCGGCCCCCGCGTTCGACTGGACCAAGGCTTCGACCTGGGAGTTCTTCCCGCTGGACACCGAGGCCTTCCCCTCGGTCGGCCTGGCCCGGCACGTGGGCACCCTGGGCTCCACCGCCCCCGCCGTGTTCAATGCGGCGAACGAGGAGTGCGTCGAGGCGTTCCTGGCCGGTCGGCTGCCGTTCACAGCAATCATGGATACGGTCTCTGCCGTGGTCGATGAGCACGGGACGCCGGACGCGGGAACTTCCCTGACGGTCGCGGACGTCCTCGAAGCGGAGACCTGGGCCAGGGCCCGGGCACAGGAGATGGCGGCCCGGGCCGCCGTGGAGGCGCGCGCATGACAGCACTCATGACGGTGGTCGGAATACTCATCTTCGTATTCGGTCTGCTCGTCTCCATCGCGTGGCACGAGCTCGGCCATCTCTCCACGGCCAAGCTCTTCGGCATCCGCGTGCCCCAGTACATGGTCGGTTTCGGCCCGACCATCTGGTCGCGGAACAAGGGCGAGACCGAGTACGGGATCAAGGCCATCCCGATGGGCGGCTACATCCGCATGATCGGGATGTTCCCGCCCGGCGAGGACGGCAAGGTGACCGCCCGGTCGACCTCGCCGTTCCGCTCGATGATCGAGGACGCGCGCTCGGCGGCGTACGAGGAGCTCCAACCCGGCGACGAGACGCGGCTGTTCTACACGCGCAGGCCGTGGAAGCGCGTGATCGTGATGTTCGCGGGCCCGTTCATGAACCTGGTGCTGGCGCTGGCGATCTTCTTCGGCGTCTGGATGAGCTTCGGCATCAGCCAGACGACCACGCAGGTCGCGAACGTCTCGCCGTGCGTCATCCAGCAGAGCGAGAAGCGCGAGGTCTGCAAGGCGGGCGACCCGGTCGCCCCGGCCAAGGCCGCCGGGCTGCAGGCGGGTGACCGGATCGTGGCGTTCAACGGCCACAAGCTGACCGACTGGGCCGCCCTGCAGAAGCAGATCCGCGACACCGTCGGTCCCGCCACCGTCACGGTCGTGCGCGGCGGGCAGCAGCAGACCCTCCCCGTCAACCTGATCGAGAACAAGGTCGCCAAGACCGACGGCCACGGCGGGTACGTCAAGGGCGAGTACGTGACGGCCGGCTGGCTCGGCTTCACCCCGAAGAGCGAGATCGCCCCGCTGTCCTTCGGCCAGTCCGTGGACCACATGGGCGAGGTCGTCGACAACAGCGTCCAGGGGCTGCTCAAGCTGCCCGCCAAGATCCCGGCGCTGTGGAACGCGGCCTTCGGCGGGGCCGAGCGCGAGCCCGACTCCCCGATGGGCATCGTCGGCGCGGCCCGGATCAGCGGCGAGATCGCCACCCTGGACATCCCGGCCGAGCAGCGGCTGGTGTTCTTCCTCCAGCTCGTCGGGTTCTTCAACCTCTCGCTGTTCCTGTTCAACATGCTCCCGCTGCTGCCGCTGGACGGAGGGCACATCGCGGGCGCCCTGTGGGAGTCCGTCCGGCGCACCGTGGCGCGCGTGTTCCGGCGCCCCGACCCCGGCCCGTTCGACGTGGCGAAGCTGATGCCGGCCGCTTACGTGGTGGCCGGAGTCTTCGTCTGCTTCACGCTGCTCGTGCTCGTGGCCGACGTGGTGAACCCGATCAAGATCACCTAGTACGCCCGCACCCGTACGGGACGTACAGGAGCCGTGGGGGAGCCGGGCACGCTTCGTGCCCGGCTCCCTACGTTCGGGTGTTCCGGCCCCTCGGATGCGTGAGCGTCCCCGTGATTGGCGTAATCTCGAAGCCTGGAGCCCGCCGATCTCGGGACCTTGATCCACACCTTGGGGTTGCACAGCAGATGACTGCCATCTCACTCGGAATGCCGGCCGTGCCGACGAAGCTTGCCGACCGCAGGGTCAGCCGCAAGATCCAGGTCGGCTCGGTGGCCGTCGGCGGCGACTCACAGATCTCGGTGCAGTCGATGACGACCACCAGGACCTCCGACATCGGCGCCACGCTCCAGCAGATCGCAGAGCTGACCGCCTCCGGCTGCGACATCGTGCGCGTGGCCTGCCCGACGCAGGACGACGCCGACGCGCTCGCCGTGATCGCGAAGAAGTCGCAGATCCCGGTCATCGCCGACATCCACTTCCAGCCCAAGTACGTGTTCGCCGCGATCGACGCCGGCTGCGCCGCCGTCCGCGTGAACCCGGGCAACATCAAGCAGTTCGACGACAAGGTCAAGGAGATCGCGCGGGCCGCCAAGGACGCGGGCACCCCGATCCGGATCGGCGTCAACGCCGGCTCCCTCGACGCGCGACTGCTCAAGAAGTACGGCAAGGCCACCCCCGAGGCGCTCGTCGAGTCCGCGCTGTGGGAGGCCTCCCTCTTCGAGGAGCACGGCTTCAGCGACATCAAGATCTCGGTCAAGCACAACGACCCGGTCGTCATGGTCAACGCCTACCGCCAGCTCGCCGCCCAGTGCGAGTACCCGCTGCACCTCGGCGTCACCGAGGCCGGCCCGGCCTTCCAGGGCACCATCAAGTCCGCCGTGGCCTTCGGCGCGCTGCTCTCCGAGGGCATCGGCGACACGATCCGCGTCTCCCTCTCGGCCCCGCCGGTGGAGGAGATCAAGGTCGGCATCCAGATCCTGGAGTCGCTGAACCTCAAGCCGCGCCGCCTGGAGATCGTCTCCTGCCCGTCCTGCGGCCGCGCCCAGGTGGACGTGTACAAGCTGGCCGAGGAGGTCACGGCGGGCCTCACGGGCATGGAGGTCCCGCTGCGCGTCGCGGTCATGGGCTGCGTCGTGAACGGCCCGGGCGAGGCCCGCGAGGCCGACCTCGGCGTCGCCTCCGGCAACGGCAAGGGCCAGATCTTCGTGAAGGGCGAGGTCATCAAGACCGTTCCCGAGTCGAAGATCGTGGAGACCCTCATCGAAGAGGCGATGAAGATCGCCGAGCAGATGGAGAAGGACGGCGTCGCCTCCGGCGAGCCCACCGTCGCCATCGGCGTCTGAGCACGGCGGTCGCCCGGGCCCTGCGCCCGGCACCCCGCACGCATCGGCCCCGGCCCCGTTCCCGCAGCTCGCGGGCGGGGGCCGGGGCTTTTTCGTGACCCGTGGGACCAGGCATCCTCCGGTGACGGCGGGTACAGTGCGGAGATCAGCAGACTTGTATGGTGAGGCCCCAGTGTTGACGCAGACCACCACCCGGGTCCTTGAGCCCAGTGATCTCGACGCCGCCCTCGAAGTCCTCGGACGCGAGCCGGTCGCGAACGCCTTCGTCACCTCCCGGGTCCAGGTCGCCGGTCTCGACCCGTGGCGCCTGGGCGGCGAGATGTGGGGCTACTACACCGACGGCCGGCTGCGCTCCCTGTGCTACGCCGGCGCCAACCTGGTCCCCGTCTGCGCCGACACGGACGCCGTCCGGGCCTTCGCCGACCGGGCCCGCCGCACCGGCCGCCGCTGCTCCTCCATCGTCGGCCCCGCCGAGGCCACCCGGCTGCTGTGGCGGCTCCTGGAGCCCAGCTGGGGACCAGCCCGCGACGTCCGCTCCCACCAGCCGCTCATGGTCACCGAGCAGTCGTCCGCCGAGGTGCGTCCCGATCCGCTCGTGCGCCGGATCCGCAAGGACGAGATGGACGTGATCATGCCGGCGTGCGTGGCCATGTTCACCGAGGAGGTCGGCGTCTCGCCGATGGCGGGCGACGGCGGGCTGCTCTACCAGGCCCGGGTCGCGGAGCTCGTCGGCACCGGACGCTCCTTCGCCCGCGTCGAGGACGGCAAGGTCGTCTTCAAGGCGGAGATCGGCGCCGCGACCGCCCGTGCCTGCCAGATCCAGGGCGTGTGGGTCGATCCCGAGTTCCGCGGCCGCGGGCACTCCGAGACCGGGATGGCCGCGGTCGTCGACTTCGCGCTGCGCGACGTCGCTCCCGTGGTCAGTCTCTACGTCAACGACTTCAACACGGCGGCCCGCGCCGCCTACCGCCGCGTCGGCTTCCGCGAGGTGGGCGCGTTCATGAGCGTGCTGTTCTGAACGCGCCGCACGCACGGCCCGCCCCCGGGAGGCCTCACCGGCCCCGCGCGGGTGCGGGGGCCGTACGGACGCCGGCGCCGGACGCCCAGTAAGGTCGCGGCATGCTGCCTACCCCCGAGGGCGACGGCCCCGACCGGCCCGCCGGACTCCGCATCGCTCCCCTCGACCTCGCCGACCGCGTGGACGAGGCCCTGCGCGTGCAGGCCGTGGCCTTCGGACTCAGCCCCGAGGAGGTCGGCATCCGGCGCTACATCGTGCAGCGCCACATGACCTGCCGCGGAGCCCGCGCCCTCGGCGCGTTCACCGAGGACGGCGCCCTCGCCGGGTTCGTGTACGGGATGCCGAACGACCGGGCGTACTGGTGGTCCTCCGTCGTCGAGCCGTACCTGCGGTCCGAAGGCGTCGACGGATGGCTCGACCACTCCTTCGTGATCACCGAGCTGCACGTCCACCCCGGCTTCCAGGGCCGCGGCGTCGGCCGCACCCTCATCACCCGGCTCACCGACGCCGCTGAGGAGCCCCGCTCCATCCTCTCCGCCATCGATACCGAGAGCCCGGCCCGCGGACTCTACCGGGCCCTCGGCTACACGGACCTGGCCCGCCAGGTGCACTTCCCGAGTGCCAGCCTCCCGTACGCCGTGATGGGCGCCCCGCTGCCACTGCGCCGGCCCTGAAACGGTTTCCGGGGCGCCGGGCACCCCCGGTAGCCTCCCGACATGTCATCGCAACACGTGCAGCGCATGTCCCGCCTCATGGCCAAGACCCTCCGCGAGGACCCGGCCGACGCCGAGACCCTCAGCCACCGGCTCCTCGTCCGCGCCGGATACGTCCGCCGCAGTTCCGCCGGCGTGTGGACCTGGCTGCCGCTCGGCAAGAAGGTCCTCGACAACGTCTCCCGCATCGTCCGCGAGGAGATGGACGCGATCGGCGCCCAGGAGGTGCTGCTCCCGGGGCTGCTGCCGAAGGAGCCGTACGAGGTCAGCGGACGCTGGTCGGAGTACGGGGACCTGCTCTTCCGGCTCAAGGACCGCAAGGGCGCGGACTACCTGCTCGGCCCCACCCACGAGGAGATCTTCACCCTCGTGGTGAAGGACCAGTGCACGTCCTACAAGGACCTGCCGGTCATGCTGTACCAGATCCAGACCAAGTACCGCGACGAGGCCCGGCCGCGGTCCGGCGTGCTGCGCGGCCGCGAGTTCCAGATGAAGGACTCGTACTCCTTCGACGTGAGCGACGAGGGCCTCGCCGAGTCGTACGCCCTCCACCGGGCCGCCTACCAGCGCATCTTCGAACGCCTCGGCCTGGACCACCGCATCGTGTCCGCGGTGTCGGGCGCGATGGGCGGCTCGGCGTCGGAGGAGTTCCTGGCGCCCGCGCCGGCCGGCGAGGACACCTTCGTCGACTGCCCGTCCTGCGACTACGCGGCGAACACGGAGGCCGTGACCTTCGCGCTGGCCCCGGTGGACGCCGAACACCCCGCCATCGAGGAGGTGGACACCCCCGACACCCCGACGATCGAGACCCTCGCCGCGCACCTCGGCGTGCCCGCTTCGGCGACGCTGAAGAACCTCCTGGTGAAGGTCGACGGCGAGATCACGGCCGTGGGCGTACCCGGTGACCGGGAGGTGGACCTCGGCAAGCTCGGGGAGCATCTGGCCCCCGCCGTCGTGGAGTTGGTGACCGCCGAGGACTTCACCGACCGCCCCGACCTGGTACGCGGCTACGTGGGCCCGCAGGGTCTCGGCAAGGTCCGCTACCTCGCCGACCCCCGCGTGGCGCCCGGCACTTCGTGGGTGACGGGCGCCAACCGCGCCGACACGCACGCCCGGAACGTGGTCTGCGGGCGGGACTTCGAGGTGGACCAGTACCTCGACGTGGTCGTCGTCGAGCCGGGCGACCCCTGCCCGCGCTGCGGCGCCGGGCTCCGGCTGGACCGCGCGATCGAGATCGGGCACATCTTCCAGCTGGGCCGCAAGTACGCGGACGCCTTCGGGCTCGACGTGCTCGGCCGGGAGGGCAAGCCGGTGCGGGTCACCATGGGTTCGTACGGCATCGGCGTCTCGCGGGCGGTGGCCGCACTGGCCGAACAGACCGCGGACGAACGGGGGCTGGCCTGGCCGGCGGCGGTGGCCCCGGCCGACGTCCACGTCGTGGCGGCGGGCAAGGCCGTACCGCTCGCGCTGGCGGAGCGGGCGGCCGAGGCCCTCGCGGGGGCCGGGCTGCGGGTCCTGCTGGACGACCGCCCGGGCCTGTCCCCGGGCGTGAAGCTCACGGACGCGGAACTGATCGGCGTCCCGTGGATCCTGGTGGCGGGCCGCCGCTCCGCCGACGAGGTGGTCGAACTCCAGCACCGCGCCACGGGCACGCGCGAGGAACTCCCCCTGGCGGACGCCCTCGCCCGCCTGACGGCGGCCTGATCCGCCTCCCGTCGCCCGGCCCGCGGTCAGTCCGCTTCCGGCTCGCCGGGGCCGGGGCCCGGGCCGGGTTCGGGGCCCGGGTCCGGACCGGTGACCGGGGGCGGGGGCGGGGTCGACGACGTGCTCGACGAGGTCAAGGGCTTCTTCGAGGTCCACAAGGCCCTGGGCACGCACCCGGGCGGCATCCACGTCGAGCTCACCGGTGACCGGGGGCGGGGGCGGGGGCGGCGCGGGGGCCGCGGCCGGCTCCGCCCCGCCCGGCGCCGGGGTCGGGGCCGCGCGCTCAAGGAAGCGCAGGAGTTCCACCGGGAACGGCAGGACCAGCGTGGAGTTCTTCTCCGCGGCCACCGCCACCACTGTCTGCAGCAGCCGCAACTGCAGCGCCGCCGGCTGCTCCGACATGACCGCCGCCGCCTCGGCCAGCTTCTTCGAAGCCTGCAGTTCGGCATCCGCGTTGATGACGCGCGCCCGCCGTTCGCGGTCCGCCTCCGCCTGCCGCGCCATCGACCGCTTCATCGTCTCCGGCAGCGAGACGTCCTTGATCTCGACCCGGTCGATCTGCACGCCCCAGCCCACCGCCGGGCTGTCGATCATCAGCTCCAGCCCCTGGTTCAGCTGCTCCCGGTTGGACAGCAGATCGTCCAGGTCCGATTTTCCGATGATCGAGCGCAGTGAGGTCTGCGCCATCTGCGAGACCGCGAAGCGGTAGTCCTCGACCTCGATGATCGCGTTCGCCGGGTCCACGACCTTGAAGTAGACGACCGCGTCCACCCGCACCGTGACGTTGTCCCGCGTGATGCCCTCCTGCGCGGGCACCGGCAGCGTCACGATCTGCATGTTCACCTTCCGCATGCGGTCGACGAACGGGAGGATCATGGTGAAGCCGGGCCCCCGGACCCCTTGCCGCAGGCGGCCGAAGCGGAAGACCAAGCCCCGCTCGTACTGCCGCACCACGCGTGCGGCCACACCCGAGTACACCGCGATTCCCGCGGCCGCCGCGAGTCCCGCTGTCAGCAGTTCCTGGAGCATGACGGCCTCCTGCGGGGCGCCGACCGCAATCCACGAGGCACCCCGTATCTACGGTATGCCCTACAACCAGGTCGCGAATTCCAGCAGCAGCTCCGCCTCCCGGCGCCGCCCCGCGGCCAGTGCCCGGTTGCCGGACTCCACCGCGCGGAACAGCGTCCAGCCCCGCAGCCGGTCCCGGTCCACCTCCAGGGAGTCGGCCAGCTTGTTCACCCGGCGCCGGGCCCCCGCCGCCCCCGCAGAAGAGGCGACCTGGTCCTCCAGCCGGTCCCGGACCAGCCGCGCCAGGTCGTACGCACGGTCCCCGACCAGCGGATCGGGCCCCACCGCCAGCCACGGCGCGCGCTCGCCCGCCAGTACCTTGCCCTGCCGGAAGTTCCCGTGCAGCAGCAGCTCCTCACCGGGCAGCGCGGTCAGCTCCTCCCGGACCGCGAGCGCCGAGGAGGCCAGCGCCCCGGCCTCCGGCGGAGCCTTGCGCAGGAGCTCCGCCTGCTGCGCCGTACGCTCGGCCACCGTCTCGAACGGGTGCCGGGCCGGCGGGGTCACCCACAGCCTGCGCAGCGTCCCGCACGCCTCCAGCAGGGCCTTCGCCTCCGGGAGGGAGCGCAGTGAGACCTCCGGGTGGAGCCGCTCCAGCAGCAGCGCCCCGTCCTCCTCGTGGTGCCGGGTGTCGAGGACCCGTACGGCACCGAAACCGCCCCAGTGCGCCAGCGCGGCCAGCTCCCGGTCGGGCCGGGCCTGCGGGGGAGCCAGCTTCAGCGCGGCCGGCGTCCCGTCGGCGTAGTGGACGAGGAGGACCAGACTGCTCCGGCCGCCGGGGGCCTGCACCCGCTGGACCCGCACCCCACGCCGGGCCGGCGCCTCCTCGGCGAGCCGGGGCAACTGCCCCAGCCAGTCCGCGTTCTGCGCCGAATCCGGCGTCTCGCCGAGCGCCCGTACGAGCCGCTGCGGCGGTTCGAAAGCCATGCGTGCGTGATCCCTTTCAGCTGGTCCGGGCTCGTTCTCCGCGTTCAGTGAGCCCAGGGAAGGCTACGCCGACCCCGCGCCAGCGTGCCGCGCGGAGGGCCGCGGCGCTCAGCGCGTCGGCCGCCTCGCGGCGCAGCCGGCCATCCGCCGCCCGCACCAGATCGGAGTACGCGCCCGCCACCCGGTCCTCGATCTCGGCGGCCAGCCGCTCGGCGTCGGCCGGGGTGCGCACCTCGAAGGGCAGCGCGTACGCCGCCTCCGCGGGCCGCGGCGCACCGCCCATCTCGCGCACCGTCCGGGCGAGCGCGTCCCGGCGCGAGAGGTGGCCGCCGTACGCCTCGCGGGCCTCGGCCGACCGGCCGGCGGCGGCCCGGGCGCCGATGACCCCGTAGCCGTAGGCGGCCGCGTGCTCGGCGGCGAGCGCGGCCTGCGCCGCCTCCAGGGCGCGGCTCGCGGAGGAGGGTTCGGGGGTCACGGCTTGTCTCCCTGGGGCGAGGTCAGCAGGTAGGCGTGGACGGCGCCGCAGGCGGCCACCGAGGCCAGCAGCCGGGCCAGCTCCCCGGGCGCCCCGGCGAGGGTGACGGTCCGCGCCTCGGCGAGGCTCCGCTCGGCGTCCGCGAGGGCGGTCAGGGCCTCCTCGGGCTTCGGCGGCACGGGATCGGCGCTCGGCACGGGGGCGCCGGCCGCGGCGGACGAGGGCGACGCGGACGGCGGGGCGGAGCCCGGGGTCCTGCCCGTCGCGGCGTCCGCGGAGGCGAGCGCCCCCGCGTGCGCGGCGACCGCGGAGCGCAGCGGGGCGAGGCGCGCGGCCAGGGCCGGATGGGCGGCGGCCGTGGCGTCGTAACGTTCCAGCAGCCGTTCGCTCTCCCGAACGGCCGTCTCGCGCATCCGCCGTTCGAGTGGAACACCGCCACCGGTGTCCGGCGAGCCGCCTCCGTCGGAGCACCCGGTGAGCAGCGCGGCGCCGGCCACGCCGGCGGCGCCGGCGAGCAGGCTCCTGCGAGAGGGCCGCGAAGGCGGAGTCCAGGGCACGGAGACGTCCTCGAAAGTGGTGGCGGGGCAGGGTGTGATCACCGTACCCGGGGCTCCGTCTCCACGACGGACGGCAACACCCTCCGCGACCGGATACCCTTTGACCTGACACGCGACGTAAACACAACAGCACACGCGGCCGAGGAGTCACCCGGATGAGCACCACCCAGAGCGACAGGCTGCGCGGATTGCTGGAGCCGCTCGTCGCCGCCAAGGGCCTGGATCTCGAGGACATCGAGATGTCCAAGGCCGGCAAGCGCCGGATGCTGCGCATCATCGTGGACTCCGACGAGGGCGTGGAACTGGACGCGTGTGCCGAGCTGAGCCGTGAGGTCTCCGACAAGCTCGACGAATCCGACGTGATGGGCGAGGACGAGTACGTCCTCGAGGTGAGCTCGCCGGGCGCCGACCGCCCGCTGACCGAGCACCGTCACTACGTACGGGCGATCGACCGCCTCGTGAAGTTCCAGCTCGCCGAGGGCGGGGAACTGATCGCCCGCATCCTCGACGTGGACGACGAGGGAATGGACCTGGAGGTCCCGGGCGTGAAGGGCCGCAAGGCCACCGCCCGCCGCATTGCTTTTTCCGACATCGCCAAGGCGCGGGTCGAGATCGAGTTCAACCGCAAGGACAAGAAGGAAGAGGAGGCGTAGCCGTGGACATCGACATGAGTGCCCTGCGGGGTCTGGTCCGGGAGAAGGAGATCTCCTTCGACCTGCTCGTCGAGGCGATCGAGTCGGCCCTCCTCATCGCGTACCACCGCACCGACGGAAGCTTCCGGCGGGCGCGCGTGGTGCTCGACCGCACCAACGGCCACGTCGTCGTGTGGGCGACGGAGGACCCGCGGGACCTGGAGGAGGGGCAGGAGGCCAAGGAGTTCGACGACACCCCGTCGGACTTCGGCCGGATCGCCGCGACGACCGCCAAGCAGGTGATCCTGCAGCGTCTGCGCGACGCCGAGGACGACCTGACCTTCGGCGAGTTCGCCGGCCGCGAGGGCGACGTCATCACCGGCGTCGTCCAGCAGGGCAAGGACCCCAAGAACGTCCTCGTCGACATCGGCAAGCTGGAGGCCATCCTGCCGGTGCAGGAGCAGGTCCCCGGTGAGGAGTACACGCACGGCCTCCGCCTCAAGGCGTACGTCGTACGGGTGGCGAAGGGTGTCCGCGGTCCGTCCGTGACCCTGTCGCGCACCCACCCCAACCTGGTGAAGAAGCTCTTCGCGCTGGAGGTCCCGGAGATCGCGGACGGCAGCGTCGAGATCTCGGCGATCGCCCGCGAGGCCGGCCACCGCACCAAGATCGCCGTACGGTCCACCCGCTCGGGGCTCAACCCCAAGGGCGCCTGCATCGGCCCGATGGGCGCCCGTGTGCGCAACGTCATGGCCGAGCTGCACGGTGAGAAGATCGACATCGTCGACTGGTCGGACGACCCGGCGGAGATGGTCGCGAACGCGCTGTCACCCGCCCGGGTGAGCAGGGTCGAGGTCGTCGACTGGGACTCGCGCTCCGCCCGGGTGACCGTGCCCGACTACCAGCTGTCGCTGGCCATCGGCAAGGAGGGCCAGAACGCCCGCCTCGCCGCGCGGCTCACCGGCTGGCGCATCGACATCCGCCCCGACACCGAGGTGTCCCCCGACGCCGACCGGGCCCGGGGCGGGGAATAAATCCGTACCGGTCGGAGCTGTCCGGCCGGTAGACAGGATCAAGACAGCAGATCTCGACAACATCCGTTCGATTTTTCGCCCGAAGGGGTGAGGTCGGTGCGGGGAGGTAGACTTAGGCGTGTCTGGCCGGACGCAAGCCCGCGCATGCCCCGAACGCACCTGTGTGGGGTGTCGGGAGCGAGCGGCCAAGAGCGATCTGCTGCGCATCGTGGCGGTCGGGGACGAATGCGTCCCCGATCCACGCGGTACGCTGCCCGGCCGGGGCGCCTATGTGCACCCTGCCGTGGTCTGTCTGGACAAGGCGGTCCGTCGCAGAGCGTTCCCCCGGGCCCTTCGGTCCCCGGGAGCACTCGACACGACCGGACTGAGCAAAGCCGTGGCCGTCGTGGCCGAGGCGACACCGTAAGAAGTAGTACGGCACGGATACCCCGTGCGGTCAGGTACCTCGCGAGTTGGAAGTAGGTCGAGATTGCGATGAGCACTCGATGAGTACGCGATGAGTACGCCCATGAAGTAGCGACGGTCCGGCGTAACCCGGACCTAAAAGGAGCGAAGTGGCTAAGGTCCGGGTATACGAACTCGCCAAGGAGTTCGGAGTTGAGAGCAAGGTCGTCATGGCCAAGCTCCAGGAACTCGGTGAGTTCGTCCGTTCGGCGTCCTCGACGATCGAGGCGCCGGTTGTACGCAAGTTGACTGACGCACTGCAGGGGCCCGGCGGCAGCGCCGGCAAGTCCGCTGCGAAGCCGGGCGCGCCCCGCAAGGCCGCGCCCGCCAAGCCCGGGGTTCCCACCCCGGGTGCCGTTGCACGTCCCGGTGCGCCGAAGCCCGGTGCACCGGCCCCCAAGCCGGCCGCTGCCGAGGCTCCGGCCGCGGCTGCCCCGGTGACCCCGGCCGCCTCCGGCCCGCGTCCCGGCCCGAAGGCCCCGGCCGCCCCGAAGCCCGCTCCGGCGGCTCCCGTGGCGACCGAGTTCTCCGCGCCTCCGGCGGCCCCCGCCGCCCCGGCGCGCACCGAGCGTCCCGCCGGTCCCGGCGCGACCCCCGGCCCGCGTCCGGCGCAGCAGCGTCCCGCGGCCCAGGGCGGCCAGGCAGGCGCCCGTCCCGGCGCTCCGCGCCCGGCCGGCACCGCCCCCGGTCAGGGACAGCGTCCCGCCGGTCCCGGTTCCCAGGCCCCGCGTCCGCAGGGCGCCCGTCCGGCCGGTCCCCGTCCGGGCAACAACCCGTTCACCTCTGGTGGCTCCACCGGCATGGCGCGCCCGCAGGCGCCCCGTCCGGCCGGCGCTCCCCGTCCCGGTGCCCCCGGCGCCGGCGCTGGCCAGGGTGCTCCCCGCCCGCAGGGTGGTCCCGGTGGCGCTCCGCGTCCGCAGGGTCCCGGTGCGGGTCGTCCGACCCCGGGTGGCATGCCCCGTCCGCAGGGCGGCGCCCCGCGTCCCGGTGGTGCTCCCGGCGGTAACCGTCCGAACCCGGGCATGATGCCGCAGCGTCCCGCTGCCGGTGGTCCCGGTCCCCGTCCCGGTGGCGGCCCCGGTGGCCGTGGTCCCGGTGCCGGTGGCGCGCGTCCCGGTGGCGGCGCCGGTCGTCCCGGTGGCGGCGGCTTCGCCGGCCGTCCGGCCGGTCCCGGCTCGCGTCCCGCGGGCGGCGGCGGCTTCGGCGGCCCGCGTCCGGGTGGCGGCGGCTTCGGCGGCGGCCCGGCCGGCGCCGGTGGCGGCGGTCGTCCCGGCTTCGGTGGCCGTCCCGGCGGTCCCGGTGCCCGTGGTGGCACGCAGGGTGCCTTCGGCCGTCCCGGCGGGCCCGCCCGTCGCGGTCGCAAGTCGAAGCGTCAGAGGCGCCAGGAGTACGAGGCCATGCAGGCCCCGTCGGTCGGCGGCGTGATGCTGCCCCGCGGCAACGGCGAGACCGTTCGCCTGTCGCGCGGTGCTTCGCTCACCGACTTCGCGGAGAAGATCAACGCCAACCCGGCGTCGCTCGTCGCCGTGATGATGAACCTCGGCGAGATGGTCACCGCCACGCAGTCCGTCTCCGACGAGACGCTCGAGATGCTGGCCGGCGAGATGAACTACCAGGTTCAGATCGTCAGCCCGGAGGAAGAGGACCGCGAGCTCCTCGAGACCTTCGACATCGAGTTCGGCGAGGACGAGGGCGGCGAGGAATACCTCATGCCGCGTCCGCCGGTCGTCACCGTCATGGGTCACGTCGACCACGGTAAGACCCGTCTGCTCGACGCCATCCGCAAGACGAACGTCGTCGCGGGCGAGGCCGGTGGCATCACGCAGCACATCGGTGCGTACCAGGTCTCCACCGAGGTCAACGACGAAGAGCGTCGCATCACCTTCATCGACACCCCGGGTCACGAGGCGTTCACCGCCATGCGTGCCCGTGGTGCCAAGTCGACCGACATCGCGATCCTCGTGGTCGCCGCCAACGACGGCGTCATGCCGCAGACGATCGAGGCGCTGAACCACGCCAAGGCCGCCGGCGTCCCGATCGTCGTCGCGGTCAACAAGATCGACGTCGAGGGTGCCGACCCGGTCAAGGTGCGCGGTCAGCTCACCGAGTTCGGTCTGGTCGCCGAGGAGTACGGCGGCGACACGATGTTCGTCGACATCTCCGCCAAGCAGGGTCTGCACATCGACTCCCTGCTCGAGGCCGTCGTCCTCACCGCCGACGCCTCGCTCGACCTGCGCGCCAACCCGGAGCAGGACGCTCAGGGTATTGCGATCGAGTCCCACCTCGACCGCGGCCGCGGTGCCGTCGCCACCGTCCTCGTCCAGCGCGGTACCCTCCGCGTCGGCGACACGATGGTCGTGGGCGACGCCTACGGCCGAGTGCGCGCCATGCTCGACGACAAGGGCAACAACGTCGAGGAAGCGGGTCCGTCGACCCCCGTCCTGGTCCTGGGTCTCACCAACGTCCCCGGCGCCGGCGACAACTTCCTCGTCGTCGACGAGGACCGCACCGCCCGTCAGATCGCCGAGAAGCGTGCTGCGCGTGAGCGCAACGCCAACTTCGCCAAGCGCGTCCGCCGGGTGTCCCTGGAAGACCTCGACTCGGTCCTCAAGGCCGGTCTGGTCCAGGAACTCAACCTCATCATCAAGGGCGACGCGTCCGGTGCGGTCGAGGCCCTCGAGTCCTCGCTGCTCCAGCTCGACGTCGGCGAAGAGGTGGACATCCGCGTCCTGCACCGCGGTGTGGGTGCGGTCACCGAGTCCGACATCGCCCTGGCGATGGGCTCCGACGCCATCGTCATCGGTTACAACGTCCGTGCGGCCGGCCGTGCCGCGCAGATGGCGGACCGCGAGGGTGTCGACGTCCGCTACTACTCGGTGATCTACCAGGCCATCGAGGAGATCGAGGCGGCCCTCAAGGGTCTGCTCAAGCCGGAGTACGAAGAGGTCGAGCTCGGTACGGCGGAGGTCCGCGAGATCTTCCGCTCGTCCAAGCTGGGCAACATCGCGGGTGTTCTCATCCGCTCCGGCGAGGTCAAGCGCAACACCAAGGCGCGGCTCCTGCGCGATGGCAAGGTCATCGCCGAGAACCTCACCATCACCGGTCTGCGCCGCTTCAAGGACGACGTCACCGAGATCCGCGAGGGCTTCGAGGGTGGTATCAACCTCGGTTCCTTCAACGACATCAAGATCGACGACGTCATCGCGACGTACGAGATGCGCGAGAAGCCCCGCGCGTAAGCGCGAGGCGGTTCGTACCGTGTCGTAAGCCCGGGGCCGGTCGGCGGAATATCCGTCGATCGGCCCCGGCCGTTGCGTGTACGGTTCTGGTGACCCTGCCGCGCGACGCCGGCAGGCCACCGAACCCGAACCGGCGGGATATCCGGAACTGAATGTACGTGGGGACTCTGTCCTTCGACCTGCTCCTCGGCGACGTCCACTCGCTGAAGGAGAAACGCTCTGTCGTCCGGCCCATCGTCGCCGAGCTCCAACGCAAGTTCTCCGTGAGCGCGGCCGAAGTGGGCGAGCAGGACCTGCACCGCAGGGCCCGTATCGGGGTCGCTCTGGTCAGCGGGGACGCGGGGTTCCTCTCGGATGTACTGGACCGCTGCGAGCGGCTGGTCGCGGCACGTCCGGAAGTGGAGCTGCTGTCGGTGAGACGGCGGCTGCACGGTGATGAAGACTGACTGCAAGACATAAGAAGGAGACGGACCAGTGGCCGACAATGCGCGGGCGAAGAAGCTGGCGGACCTCATCCGGGAGGTGGTGGCCGAGAAGCTGCAGCGTGGTGTCAAGGACCCCCGCCTCGGTACGCACGTGACCATCACGGACACCCGGGTCACCGGCGACCTGCGGGAGGCCACGGTCTTCTACACGGTCTACGGTGACGACGAGGACCGCGCCAGCGCGGCGGCGGGCCTCGAGAGCGCCAAGGGCGTACTGCGTTCTGCGGTCGGCCGGGCGGCGGGCACCAAGTTCACGCCCACCCTGACCTTCGTCGCGGACGCCCTCCCGGAGAACGCGAAGACCATCGAGGACCTCCTCGAGAAGGCGCGCACCTCCGACGCCCAGGTGCGCGAGGTGTCCTCCGGCGCCCAGTACGCCGGCGACGCCGACCCGTACAAGAAGCCGGGCGAGGACGACGACGAGGACGCAGCCGCGGAATGAGCACCAACGCAGGGAAGACGCCGGACGGCCTTGTCATCGTCGACAAGCCGTCCGGCTTCACTTCGCACGACGTGGTCGCCAAGATGCGCGGGATCGCCAAGACCCGCCGCGTGGGCCACGCCGGCACGCTCGACCCGATGGCGACGGGCGTCCTCGTCCTGGGCGTCGAGAAGGCCACCAAGCTCCTCGGCCACCTCGCGCTCACCGAGAAGGAGTACCTCGGCACGATCCGCCTCGGCCAGGACACCCTGACGGACGACGCGGAAGGTGAGATCACTTCCTCGACGGACGCCTCCGCGGTGACCCGAGAGGCCGTGGACAAGGGCATCGCCAAGCTGTCCGGCGAGATCATGCAGGTCCCCTCGAAGGTCAGCGCCATCAAGATCAAGGGCGTGCGCTCCTACAAGCGCGCCCGCGACGGCGAGGACTTCGAGATCCCGGCCCGGCCGGTGACCATCTCGTCGTTCCAGGTGTACGACATGCGGGAGGCGGAGGCCGAGGACGGCACCAAGGTCGTCGACCTCGTCGTCTCCGTCGTCTGCTCCAGCGGTACGTACATCCGCGCGCTCGCTCGTGACCTGGGCGCCGACCTGGGCGTCGGCGGGCACCTCACCGCGCTGCGGCGCACCCGGGTGGGCCCGTACAAGATCGACCGGGCGCGGACCCTGGACCAGCTCCAGGAGGAGCTGACCGTCATGCCGATCGGCGAGGCGGCGGCCGCGGCCTTCCCGCGCTGGGACCTGGACGCCCGGCGGGCCTCGCTGCTCGCCAACGGCGTGCGGATCGACATGCCGGACGCGTACCCCGCGGGGCGGACGGTGGCGGTCTACGGGCCGGAAGGCGTGCTGCTCGGTCTGGTGGAGAGCAAGGGCGGCAAGGCGAAGTCGCTGGCGGTCTTCGCCTGATCCGTCGATCCGCCGATCCGCTTCGACGTGGAGCGGTGAGCGCACATCGTCTGCGGCTCACCGCTCCACGACCCCCCTCGGGTAGGTCTCTATCCAGCGGGGCCCTCGTATTCACCCGTCCGGGCAGGCGCTCGGAGTGACTGGAGGGAGCGTAAGGGGGCGCTTTCGCCACTCGTGCTCCCTCCCCGCCGGGGCGCCGACCGCCCGAGATGACGGAGACAGACCCCAGCCAGATGCCGGTGCTGGCCACCGGGCACGGGCATGGCAGTCTTAGACCAGCAATCGGCAACCAGTACAAGGGCCTACACGGTTCGGGCGAGGAGCGGTCACAGTGCAGCGCTGGCGTGGCTTGGAGGACATCCCCCAGGACTGGGGACGCAGCGTCGTCACCATCGGCTCGTACGACGGTGTGCACCGGGGCCATCAGCTGATCATCGGGCGGGCCGTGGCCAAGGCCCGCGCGCTCGGCGTCCCGTCCGTCGTCGTCACCTTCAGCCCGCACCCGAGCGAGGTCGTGCGCCCCGGCAGCCACCCGCCGATCCTGGCCCCGTACGACCGCCGTGCCGAACTGATGGCCGGGCTGGGTGTGGACGCACTGCTGATCCTGCCGTTCACGGCGGAGTTCTCGCAGCTCTCCCCGGCCGACTTCATCGTGAAGGTGCTCGTCGACAAGCTGCACGCGCGCGCCGTCATCGAGGGTCCGAACTTCCGCTTCGGCCACCGGGCCGCCGGGAACGTCGCCTTCCTCCGCGAGCTGGGTGCCACGTACGACTACGAGGTCGAGGTCGTGGACCTGGTCGAGCGGGGCGAGGCGGGCGGCGGCGTGCCGTTCTCCTCCACCCTGGCGCGCAGGCTGGTCGCCGAGGGCGACATGGACGGCGCGGCCGAGATCCTGGGCCGCCCGCACCGGGTCGAGGGCGTCGTCGTACGCGGCGCCCAGCGCGGGCGCGAGCTCGGCTACCCGACGGCCAACGTCGAAACGGCCCCGCACACCGCGATCCCGGCGGACGGCGTGTACGCGGGCTGGCTCACGGCCGGCGGCGAGCGGATGCCGGCCGCGATCTCCGTCGGCACGAACCTGCAGTTCGACGCCACCGAGCGGACCGTGGAGGCGTACGCGATCGACCGGGTCGGCCTGGACCTGTACGGCCTGCACGTGACCGTGGACTTCCTCGCGTACGTGCGCGGCATGGCGAAGTTCGAATCGCTGGACGGCCTCCTCGAAGCCATCGCGGACGACGTGAAGCGGGCTCGGACGCTGACCGAGTCGTACGACGCGGAGCGCTGAGCCGGCTCGCGGGCGGCTGATCGCCCCCGAACGCGTAAGGGCCCGTACCTCCCCCGGGGAGGTACGGGCCCTTCCTGCTGCCGTGGCCGGTCAGCCGAGGCGCGGGTCGCGCGGGGGCTGCTGGGGCTGCTGCGGGTGCTGGGGCGGCTGCTGCTGGGGCTGCCAGGGCTGGCCGGGCTGCGGGTAGGGCTGGGCGTACGGCTGCGGAGGCTGCTGGTACGGGGACGGGCCCTGGGGCGGGGTGTAGGGCGGCTGGCCCTGCGGCTGCTGCGGAGGCTGCTGGTACGCCTGCGGCTGCTGGGGCTGGGGCTGGGGCTGCTGAGGTGCTCCCCAGTGGCCCTGGGGTGCCTGTTGGGCGGCGCGGAGGAAGTCCTCGGCGACGAGCGCGGAGAGGTTGAAGTACGCCTCCCGCGTCTTCGGCCGCATCATGTCGAGGTCGACCTCGGCACCGGCCGCGAGGTGCTCGTCGAACGGCACCACGACGACGCCCCGGCAACGGGTCTCGAAATGCTGCACGATGTCTTCGATCTTGATCATCTTGCTGGTCTCGCGGACCCCCGAGATGACGGTGAGGGAGCGGGAGACCAGGTCGGCGTACCCGTGCGCGGAGAGCCAGTCGAGCGTGGTGCTCGCGCTGCTGGCGCCGTCCACCGACGGAGTCGAGATGATGATCAGCTGATCGGCCAGGTCCAGGACGCCGCGCATCGCGGAGTAGAGGAGACCGGTGCCCGAGTCGGTGAGGATGATCGGGTACTGGCGGCCGAGCGTGTCGATGACGCGGCGGTAGTCCTCGTCGTTGAACGTCGTGGAGACGGCCGGGTCGACGTCGTTGGCGATGATCTCCAGGCCGGAGGGGGCCTGGGAGGTGAACCGCCGGATGTCCATGTACGAGTTCAGGTACGGGATCGCCTGGACCAGGTCCCGGATCGTGGCCCCGGTCTCGCGGCGGACGCGGCGGCCGAGTGTGCCCGCGTCGGGGTTCGCGTCGATGGCCAGGATCTTGTCCTGGCGCTCGGTGGCGAGGGTGGCGCCGAGGGCGGTGGTGGTCGTGGTCTTGCCGACGCCGCCCTTGAGGCTGATGACGGCGATGCGGTAGCAGGACATGACCGGGGTGCGGATCAGCTCCAGCTTGCGCAGGCGCTCGGCCTCGGCGGCCTTGCCGCCGAACCGGAACCCGGAGCGCTGCGGCCGCGGCTTCTGCTTGCCGCGCAGCAGGCGGTCCGAGGACAGCTCGACCGCGGCGGTGTAGCCGAGGGGCGCGCCACCGCCGGTGCCGGGACCGGGCTGGTACCGCGGGTCGTGCGGCTGCGGGCCCGGCTGGGGCCCGGAGGGCCACTGGACGTTGGCACGGGGGTCGTACTGGGGCTGCTGCTGCTGCTGGTGGGTCTGGGGCTGCTGGGGCTGCTGGGGCTGCGGCGGTACGGGCGTGGACTGCGCGGCCGGGAAGGCGTAGTCGCCCGCGTCGGCGGGCGGCTGGGCCTGCGGCATCGGCTGCGCCGGTGCGGGGGCGGGAGGGAAGCCGTACCCGTCCTGCGGCGCGGGCGCGGGCGTCGGCGCGGCAGGGCCGGGGTGCGGGGGGAAGCCGTAGCCGTCCTGGGGCGCCGGCGCGACCGGGCCGGGGGAGGGCGGGAAGCCGTACCCGTCCCGCGGTGGCGTGGTGGAGGGGAACGCGGGCGGCAGCGCCGGGAGTTCGCCTCCGGGTCCCCCGAAGGGGGCTCCCACGGGCGGGTGAACCGCGTCCGGGGGGCTGACGGGCGCCAGGCCCTCCGGCGCGGGCACGGCGTCGCGGGGCTCGTCCTCCGCGGCCGCAGCCGCGGGCTCGGGGCTCGCGAACGGGACGGGGGTCCCGTCGGGCGGCGTGTCCTGCCGCCTGACGGTGTCGGGCGCGTCGAAGGAGGCCTTGCCGAGCTGCCCGGGCGCGTCCGCGGGCTCAGGAGCCGGAGCCGGAGCCGGAGCAGGCAGCGCGGGCGCGTCGACCGGAGCCGGGAGGGCCGGGGGAGCGAAGGGGGCCGGGGCCGCCGGAAGAGGCACCTCGGCGGCGGGAGCGCCGACGCCGTCGGCAGGGAGCGCCGTCGGCGAAGGCGCGTCGACCGGTGCCGGTGCCGGTGCCGGTGCCGGGAAGGCCGCGGGCGGGGCGGCGCTGTCGGCGGGGGCCGGGAACGACGGGGGCGCAGGCATGTCGGCCGGTGCCGGTGCGGGGACCGGCGGGGGCGGCGTGTCGGCCGGGGTACCGGAGGGTGCCGGTGCCGGTGCCGGTGCCGGTGCCGGGAGCGGCACGGGCGGCGCCGCGCCGTCGGCGGCGGCCGGGACCGGCGCGGCCGGCGGCGGGAAGGGGGACGGTACGCCCGCGCCGTCCGACGGGGTGCGCGGAGCCGGCGGGGCGATCCGCATGGTCGGGGGCGAGGCCACGTCCGACGGGCGGTGGGGTTCGAAACCGCTGCCCTCGGGGAGCCCCGGTACGGGCGTGGCCGGGGCCGCACCCTGCGTGTACCAGGCAGGCGGGGTGTAGTCGATGGTGAACTCGCCCGTCACCTCGGGCTCCGCGTCGGACTGATCGTCCGTCGGGACGTCCCACGTCCCGCCGCGCCTCTCGTTCCGATCGCCGCTCACTGGTCCTCCTGGTATGTCGAACACTGGTCCGGCGCCCACCTCGACGCCGCGCCCACGCTCAGCCTAATCGTGCGCGCCGACGCCGGTGTCCGCCCCCGTGGACGGGCCGCGGGCCGGGCCCCGCGGGGCGGCCGTCGGCATCGTCCTTCCCGTCCTGCCTACAGGGTGGCCGCGTCCTGAGCAACCGTCACCGGCCCTCGCCGGGGCTGCGCCCCGGACCGCGGCTCAGTCGATGCGGCGGGAGGGGCCCAGGAGTCCGGTTTCGGCCTCCGTGCCCTGGGTCATCACGAACTGGCGGTCCCGCGGCGTGCACCACAGGGTGACCCCGTCGCCCAGGGTCGGCAGCGAGTCCACCGCCGCCCGCGGCAGGTTCATCAGACGGCCGAGCTGCTCCGCCTCGTCCGGGGACACCCGCTGGACGCCCACCAGCGAGGAGTTCTGCAGCAGCCGCGGCGCCGTCGGGCTCAGGTACGGCAGCAGGGTCAGCACCGACTGCCAGGGCCCCGCCACCACGCGCCCGCGCGGCGGCCGCATCCCGCAGTCCCGGATCACCAGCACCGGGCTGCCCGCCGACGCGCCCTGCGGCGGCACCCGGCCGACCTCGTGCAGGGTCACGCACTGCTGGCCGCCGCCCGCCGCCTGGGCCAGCCCGGACCACACCTGCCCGCGCCCGGTCTCCACCGCGACCCGCGCACCGGTCGCCGCCGCGCGCAGCGCCAGCACCTGCGCCGTCCACAGGCCGCCGATCAGCGTCACCTCGTACGGCGTCGGCCGGTTGATGCCGAGCACCGCCGGACGCCCCTCGGCGTCCACGCCGATGACGACCCCGTCGTCCCCGACGGGCAGCGCCAGCCCGTCCAGGTCCGCCGCCTGGACCACGTGCCGTTCCCGGCGCGGGCCGATCAGCCCGAAGCCGCCCCTCATCGCGCCCCTCCCAGCGGCAGCGAAGCCAGCAGCCCCGGTACCTGTTCGCGGTCGAGCCGGACCAGCCCGGTGCGCACGCCGCGGGCCGTCCGTTCCAGTTCCCGGCGGGCCGCCACGAGTTCCTCGTCACTGCGCCCCGTGACCCGTACGTGCCCGGTCAGGGTCACGCCCTGGCGCTCCGCCGGGGCCATCGTCAGGCTGAAGTTCGTCGCCAGCGCCGGCAGCGAGGTCAGCAGCGCCACGAACTGCGGCAGGGACGCCGACCCGCCGCCGCCGAGCTGCGGCCAGCGGGCTATCCAGTAGGTGGTGTGCCGCCGGTCGTCGCAGCGCCAGATCCGCGCCGTCTCCTCCGTCCGCCGGCCGGTGCTCGCGGTGCGCCCGGCCTGCGTGATCGCCATCGGGTTCGCGCACGAGGAGGTGGCCAGCGCGCCCGTCAGCTCCTGCTCGGTGAGCACGGTGGCCCGGAACCCGGCCCCGGTCAGCCGGCTCGCCAACTGGTCGGCCGCCCGCACCACACAGCGCTGGGCGCCCGCGAGCCCGCCGCCGCGCGCGGTGACCGCCTCGGGGCACAGCTCCGGGTCGAGCTTGAGCGCGATCCACGTCAGCCGCACCGCCGGGGTGCCCGTGGCGGCCTGCAGCGGCGCGTAGTTGCGGGTGGCCATCGACTGGGCCGGCAGGTGCGGGGCCGGCGCGGGCTGCGTGTGCTGCACGAGCTGCGCCGACTCCAGCCGGATGCCGTCGACTTCGAGGATGTCCCGTACGAGCCCCAGCGGCAGCGGCCGCGCGCCGCGGTCGGGCCGCAGCGCGGTGGCGTCCATGTCCACCTGGACGACGGCGGTCAGGAACGTGCCGTCACCGACCATCCCGACGGGCCGCCGGTCACGGTCGCTGAACGTGAGGGTCCGCAGTGCCGGATCGGCCTCGACGAGCGGGGCCAGCCCGGGCTCGGTGCCCGCGGGCACCGTGAAGGAGGCGGCCCGGCGGCGGCGCGCGCGCAGTTCGAGGGCCCCGCCGAGCCACTCGGGCAGGGAGCGCTGGTGGCGGCGTACGACGGCGAGCACCACCAGGGCGAGCGCCAGCACACCGGCCGGCACCAGCAGCATCGGCTCCACGACCCAGGCCACCAGCAGGGCGGCCACGGCGATCTGGAGCAGTACGAGCTGTTGCAATCGGAACGGGCCGAAGCGGCCCGGGCTCGACTTCGGATACGGCGTCACCCCGCCGCGTGCGGGTGCGGGCGCACCCGTCTGCGGCTGCGTCGCGGTGGTCATCATGCGCCCACCTCCCCTTCCCGGGGCCGTACCCCGTGAGTGCCGGAGCCGGACGCTGCCCGCCGCATGACCCCGGAATCTCCCCAATCCACCCCAACAAGCCCTGATGTCCCGAGGACCCGCGAATTCGCGCGGTCCGGAAGGCAGGAAGCGGCGGCCTCACCCTACCCGGCCGGTACCCGCCCTCCGTCAAGAGGCATAGTAGGTGCCCGGTCCGACAATCGAGGCTCGGGGACCGTACTCACCGACCGGGCCGTGCGGGGAGAAGCAGGCGGTCATGGCATCACGACGTGATGAACTCAACGCGTACACCTTTGCGAAGCGGCGCACCGTGGCCGCGTTCCTCCAGCCTTCCGCCACGGGCTCCGAGGAAGGCGCGCCGCGGCCGCTGCGCGCGGTCCTGCCCGGGCTGGTGGCGGGGGCGCTCGTACTCGCCGGGTTCGGTGCGTGGGGGATGTTCAAGCCGCAGGCCCCCAAGGGCTGGGACGAGGCCGGTACGAAGGTCATCGTGGGCAAGCAGTCGACGACCCGGTACGTGGTCCTGACGACGAAGGTGAACGGCAAGGACCAGACCCGGCTCCACCCGGTGCTCAACCTCGCCTCGGCCCGACTCCTCCTGGACCCGCAGAAGTTCAAGGTCATCCAGATCGACGACAAGGTCCTGGACGCGGGCAAGCCGCCGCGCGGGCCCATCATCGGCATCCCCTACGCCCCCGACCGGCTCCCGGCCCCGCAGGACGCGGGCAAGGCGAAGCGGTGGGCGGTCTGCCAGGCGCCGGGCGGCAACGGCAAGACCGTGCAGACCGCGACGTTCGTCCTCGCCGACCGCGAGGCGGGACTGATGGACGACGCCCGCAAGCTCACCGACACGCAGATGCTGTACGTGCAGAGCACGGGCGGGGCCAAGGAGCGCTACCTGATCGACGCCTCGGGGACGAAGTACAAGTTCCCCGAAGGCGGCGCGGACGCGGGGAAGATGACCAACGCGCTGGTCGGCAGCACCGGAGCGACCCCGCAGCAGGTCACCGAGTCGTGGCTGGCCACCCTCAACTCCGGGGACGACCTGGCCTTCCCGCAGCTGCCGGTCCCGGCCGGCACGAAGGCGGACGTCCAGGGCCTGACCACCGCCGACAACAAGGTCGGCATGGTGCTGATGGCGCAGACCGGCTCCGGCGCGCAGCACTACGTCGTGCTGCCCGGGAAGGTCGCGCCGGTCTCCGACTTCGTGGCGTGGCTGCTGATCTCGGCTCCCGCGACCGACGGCCTCAACATGCACGGCAAGCCCCACGAGGTCGACCTCCAGTCCCTCAACCCGGACACCGCGGCGTTCAAGGCCGAGGCCAAGTGGCCGCAGAAGAAGGGCGACCGGATCAACATGACGGCCGCCCCGGCGGACGCCGCCGGTGCGCAGGGCGCGTCTTCGCAGGGCGCCGGCGCGCGCGACACCGTCTGCAACGTGCTGCGCTCGGTCGACGGCCAGGGCAACCAGACGCTGAGCACGTGGGCCGGCACCGGATTCCCCATCGACATCACCGCCAGCGGGACCAGCGCGTACGTCACGCCGGGCTCGGGGCTGCTCTACACGCAGGTCCAGGGCAAGCAGACCACGGCGGGCGGTGCCCTCTTCCTGGTCACCGACACCGGCCTGCGGTACGCGGTGCAGGCCAACGGGGACAGCGACGCGGAGAAGTCGAAGATCGGCGCCCCCGACCAGCAGAACGGCCAGGCCACCGCGGACGGCCGGCCCGAGGCCAGCCAGGCGCAGATCCGGCTCGGCTACGGGACCGTCACCCCGGCCCTGGTGCCCATCGCGTGGTCCGAGTTCCTCTCGAAGGGCCCGCGCCTGGACACCAACTCCGCCCGCCAGCCGCAGGGTTCGTGAGGAAGCCGCCGATGCCGATCCCCAAGCCCCCGTCCGCGCGCGGCGCCCTCGCCGTCGCCGTCCTCGCCCTCGCCGCCCTGTCCGGTACGACGGCCGCGGCCGGCGCCGCCGCGGCGGCGACGTACCCGGGCCCCGTCCGCATCCCGGCCGCCGCCCCGCTGGAGCTGGCGGGCGCGGGCGAGTGCACCTTCCCGATGAAGAAGCAGATCGCCGACCGCCCCTGGGCCCTGCAGCGGCTGCTGCTCGACGCGCTCTGGGCGCAGACCAAGGGCAAGGACAAGAGCGGCAAACCCGTCCGCGTCGCGGTCATCGACACCGGAGTCGACCGGGCGAACCCGCAGCTCAGCGGCGCCATCGACGTCGGCGCGGGCAAGGACTTCATCGACCCCAAGGGCGGTGACGGCACCACCGACACGGTCGGCCACGGCACCAAGGTCGCCGGGCTGATCGCGGCCCGCCCGCAGGACGGCACCGGCTTCGTCGGCCTGGCCCCCGACTCCGTGATCATCCCGATCCGGCAGAACGACGGACAGGGCAAGGGCAACGCCGCCTCGCTCGGCCAGGCGATCGACCACGCGGTGGCCAAGGGCGCCCAGGTCATCAACATCTCCCAGGACACCGACGTCCCCCTGAGCGCCGACTCCGATCTCGGCAAGGCCGTCCAGCGGGCCGTCGACGCCAAGGTCGTGGTCGTGGCCTCGGCCGGCAACGACGGCATGACCGGCGAGAAGCGCAAGACCTACCCGGCGGCCTTCCCCGGCGTCCTCGCCGTGGCCGCCTCGGACCGCAACAACGAGCGGGCCGCGTTCTCCCAGCCCGGAGACTTCATCGGGGTCGCGGCGCCCGGCGTGGACATGGTCTCCACCGTCCCCGGCTTCGGCCAGTGCATCGACAACGGCACGAGCTTCTCGGCCCCGTACGTCGCCGGAGTCGCCGCCCTGCTGCGCGCCAAGCACGAGGACTGGACCCCGCAGCAGATCATCTGGCAGATCCAGGGGACCGCCGAGCGCTCGGTCAACGGCCGTGACGACTACGTCGGATGGGGAGTCGTCGACCCGGTCCGCGCGCTCACCCAGGACCACGAGACCCCCAAGGCGCCGGTCCCGGACCCCGGCCCGCCCCCGGCGGCCGCGCCCGAGGCGGCGGCGCTGCGGATGACGGAGACGGCGCAGGAGCGTGAGGAGCGGTTCGGCACGTACGCTCTCGGCATCGCGGGCGTGCTGATCGCGGTCATCGCGGGCACGGCGACGGTGGTGCGCGACGCCCGCAAGCGCCGGGGCCGTTTGCAGTGAACCGTCACAGTTCATCAACGGTAGCGGCCCACTGGTGTTGGGGCTGTCAGATGAACTGGCTAGAGTGACACCAGGCTTCACGACTGTGATCGGGGGATCGCGTGAGGCGGAGGGGATTTCCGGCGGCGCGTGACTCGCATCCGCGCCCGGAACTTCCCTTCCGCTGCGCAATCCGCCGGTTCTGCCGGCGAATTGAGAAGTGAGGAGCTTCGGATGAGCAATTTCGGACTCGCAGACGATCCGATCGTCCAGGCGAAGAACAAGATCGAGACGACGGCCCGCGCCGTCACCACCCAGTCCCGCGAGCTGGCCGACATCCTCGCCACGGTGAGCGCCGGCTGGACCGGTGTGGGTGCCTCGGGCTTCGTCTCCGCCCAGACGGTCGTCAACGAGGACCACGACGAGATCCGTCGTCTGCTCGGGGTGCTGCACAACGCGGTCGCGCAGACCAAGAATCTCAGCAACGCGCAGGACGACGACGTGCGCGCGGCGTTCAAGACGGTCCAGGCCGGCGCCGGCCAGGGCGGCTCGGGCCTCAACGGCATCTGACCTGCCGTCCAGGTCTTACGCGGCCACGCCGTTCCCACTCAACTCAGCGCGAAGGAGCACAACATGTCCGGTGACAGCGGGCACACCAAGGTCCGGTATGAGAGCGTCCAGGAGATGGCGAACCGCATCCGCGTCGTCTCGAAGAAGATCATGACGGACCTGGAGGAGATGGACCAGGCCCTCAAGGTCGTCACGGACACCTGGGACGGTGAGGCGCACCAGGCCTACGTCACCCTCCAGGGGAAGTACAAGGGCAAGGCCGACCACATGCACAAGCAGCTGGAGCAGGTCGCCACACTGATCGAGCGCGGCAAGGGCGACTACCGCGCCACCGACGTGAAGGCCTCGCGCCTGTTCACCGAGGCCTACTGAGCCCGGTCGGCAACAGCCGCATGACGAAGGGGCGCGCCCGACCGGGCGCGCCCCTTCGTGCCGTTTCGCCGTACGGGCCTCAGCGCGGTCCGCGGTCGAGGTCGAACTCCCCGTCCCTGGCCCCGAGCACGAAGGCCTCCCACTCGGCCGCCGTGTAGCGCAGGACGGTCTCCCGGTCGAGCGAGGACCGCATGGCCACCGCACCCTCGGGCAGCCGCGCGATCTCGACCCGCTCCTCGTCGGGGCTGGATCCCGGGGGGCCCTCCCACTCGACGCCGCTGATGTCGAGCGCGTACAGCTCGTCCTTCTCCTGCTGAGTGCCCATGTGCGGCCCTTCCCTCGGCGGTGCGGTGCTCCCGCGGTCTTCCCTCCCGATTATCGGCGCTCCGGCCCACCGCGGGGGAGTGTTTCCCGTCGATCACGAGAAAGCGGGGCCCGGCCGCCGGCCGGGCCCCGCTTTCTCGTCCGTGCCGCTCCTGCGCCCCTACGCGCCGGGCAGGCGGCCCAGCTGGACCAGGGACGTGCCGCGCTTGCGCGAGGAGAAGTACGCGCGGCCCGGGGGCATCGGGCGGGGGCGGACGTTGCCGATCAGGTCCCCCTCGGACGGATCGCCCGACAGGACCACGCCCTGCGCGCCGAGCTCCTTGAAGCGCTGCATGAACGGCTCGTACATCGAGCGCGAGGCGCCCGCCGAGTTGCGCGCGATGATGAAGCGGACCCCCGTGTCGCGGGCGAACGGCAGGTACTCCACCAGCGGGGCCAGCGGATTGCCCTGGCTGGTGGCCACCAGGTCGTAGTCGTCGATGACGATGAACACGTCCGGGCCCGTCCACCAGCTGCGGTCGCGCAGCTGCTGCGGAGTCACGTCGGTCGGCGGCTGCCGCCGGGAGAAGACCCCGCCCAGCGCCTCCATGTGCGTCTGCAGCGAGCTCGCCATCGGCGCGTACTCCAGCAGGTGCTCCTCCGGCAGCGCCCCGAGCAGGCTGCGCCGGTAGTCGCCGACGACCAGACGGGCCTGGTCCGGGGTGTACCGCTCCGCGATCTGCTGGCAGATCAGCCGCAGCAGGTTCGTCTTGCCGGACTCGCTCTCACCGAACACCAGGAAGAACGGGTCGCTCTCGAAGTCGACGAACACCGGCTCCAGGTCCGTCTCGTCGATGCCGATGGCCAGCCCGCGGCCGGGCTGGTCCCCGCCCCGGGGCAGCTGGTCGGCGTGCAGCAGCCGGGGCAGCAGCCGTACGCCGGGGGCCGCGGCCCCCGCCCAGTTCTGCTTCACCGCCGACACGAACGCGGCGGTGGCCTCCGACAGCTCCTCCGGGTCGTGCGCGCCGTCGATCCGCGGCAGCGCGCCCAGGAAGTGCAGCTTCTCCGCGACCTGGCCGCGGCCGGGCATCCCCGTCGGCACGTTCGCCGCGACCTTGCGGTCGAACTCGGAGTCCATGACGTCGCCGAGCCGCAGCTCCAGCCGGTTCAGCATCTGGTCCTTGAGCGCCGCCCGCACCTCCATGTACCGCGCCGCCGTGATCACCACGTGGATGCCGTAGCCCAGACCCCGGGAGGCGATGTCCGTGACCACCGGCTCCAGGCCCTCGTACTCGGTCCGGAAGCCGCCCCAGCCGTCGATGACGAGGAACACGTCGCCCCACGCCTCGCCGGGCAGGTCGCCCGCCGCGCGCCGCCGCCGGTACGTACCGATCGAGTCGATGTTGTTCGAGCGGAAGAACTCCTCACGGCGGTTGAGGATGCCGCCCACCTCCGCGACCGTGCGCCGCACCCGCTCCGGGTCCAGGCGCGAGGCGATCCCGCCCACGTGCGGCAGCTCGGCGATCGACGACATGCTGCCGCCGCCGAAGTCGAGCCCGTAGAACTGCACCTCGCGCGGGGTGTGCGTCAGCGCGAAGGAGGAGATCAGCGTCCTCATCAGCGTCGACTTGCCCGACTGCGGGCCGCCGACCACCATCATGTGGCCCGCCGCACCCGAGAAGTCCCGGTACAGCACCTCGCGCCGCTGCTCGAACGGCTTGTCGATGAGGCCGAGCGGGACGACGAGCCCGCCGGGCCGCGTGTACCCCTCCGCGTGCAGCCCCCGCTCCGCCGAGGGCGCCAGCGCCGGCAGCAGCTGGTCCAGCGGCGGGGCCTGGTCGAGCGGCGGCAGCCACACCTGGTGCGCAGGCACCCCCTGCCCCTCCAGCCGGCCCACGATCACGTCCAGCACCGTGTCCGCGAGCGCGTCGTCCTCCCGCTGCGACTGCGCCGCCAGGTACGCCGGGTCCGGAGCCGCGTACACGACCGGCACCGGCGTCGCCGTGAACAGCGCGGGCCGCCGCTCCACCGGGAACAGCCCGACCGACAGGTCCGGCCCGCCCGAGCGGTAGGTGCCCGAGACGTACGCCGCCTTGAAGCGCGTCATCTCGTCCGTACCGAACTTCAGGTAGCCCGAACCCGGCACCGACGGGAGGTGGTACGCGTCCGGCACGCCGATCGCGGTCCGCGACTCCGCCGCCGAGAAGGTCCGCAGACCGATCCGGTACGACAGGTACGTGTCCAGCCCGCGCAGCTTGCCCTCCTCCAGGCGCTGCGAGGCCAGCAGCAGGTGCACGCCCAGCGAACGGCCGATGCGGCCGATCTGGATGAACATGTCGATGAAGTCGGGCTTCGCGGTCAGCAGCTCGCTGAACTCGTCGATGACCAGTACGAGCGAGGCCAGCGGCTCCAGCGGGGCGCCCGCCGCGCGCGCCTTCTCGTAGTCGTGGATGTTCGCGTAGTTGCCCGCCGAACGCAGCAGCTCCTGGCGGCGCTGCAGCTCACCGCGGATCGAGTCGCCCATGCGGTCCACGAGGGTGAGGTCGTCCGCCAGGTTGGTGATGACCGCGGCCACGTGCGGCATCTGCCCCATGCCCGTGAAGGTCGCACCGCCCTTGAAGTCGGCGAGCACGAAGTTCAGCGTCTCCGAGGTGTGCGTGACCGCCAGGCCCAGCACCAGGGTGCGCAGCAGCTCCGACTTGCCGGAGCCGGTCGCGCCCACGCACAGGCCGTGCGGGCCCATGCCCTCCTGCGCCGCCTCCTTCAGGTCCAGCATGACCGGCGCGCCGTCCTCGCCCACACCGATCGGCACGCGCAGCCGCTCACCGGCCGAACGCGGCCGCCAGGTCCGGGCCACGTCGATCGAAGCCGCGTCGCCCAGGTTCAGGAGGTCCGTGAAGTCCAGGTTGGCCAGCAGCGGTTCGTCGTCGTCCCCGCCGCCCGTGCGCAGCGGCGCGAGCTGCCGCGCGAGCGCTTCCGCCGCCGGCAGCGACAGCGTGTCCGGCACGCCCTCGTACGCGATCCCCGCGCCCGACTCCAGCCGCAGCCGGCCCGGCCGCACCACGACCGACAGCCCGCCGCGCGGCTCGTCCAGCTCGCCCGCGACCACCTCGACGATGGTCACGCCCTGCAGTCCCTCGGCCGCCGCGAACGCCGAGTCCGGCGGCACCAGCCCGCCGCGCGAGTTGGCGTCCAGCACGACGACCAGGTGCGGCTGGTCCAGTACCGGGGACACGTCCCGGCTGAACCGCGGACGCCCCTCCAGCCGGGGCGCCAGCAGCCCCTCCAGCTCGGTCAGGTCATCGCTGAACAGCCGCTTCGTACCGGCACCGTCGACCTGCCCCGGCACCTGCGTGTGCGGCAGCCACTTCGTCCAGTCCCAGGACGGCACCGCCCCGGGCGCGGCCACCACGGCCACCACCAGGTCCTCGGGGGAGTGCAGCGTCGCCAGCTGCGCCACCAGGGCCCGCGCCGCCCCGCGCGCCGACTCCGGCTCACCGGACACCGTCACGTGGTAGAACGCCCGCAGCGACACCGCCACCGGCAGCCCGTCCAGCGAGGAGTGGACCTTCAGGAAGCGCTGCATCGCGCCCGCCGTCAGCGGCTCCAGCTCGTCCACCGGCGCCGTGTCCGGCGCCACCAGCGGAGTCGCCAGACGCTGCGCGCCCAGCCCGAGCCGGGCCTGCCCGAAGTCCTCGTCACCGACGCGCCGCTCCCACAGCCGCGAGCCCTCGGCCACCACCGACCACAACTGCTCGGGGGCCGGGTGCAGATACAGCTGCGCGTCGCGCTGCGCCCGAGCGGTCCTGCGGACCTGACGGCGGGTCTGCGCGAGGTATTTCAGGTAGTCCCGCCGGACATCGGCCATTTGCCCCTGCGTACCACGCCGGTGGCGCACCAGCTGGGCCAGGACCATGCCCACCGTGGACACCAGCATCAGCACACCCATGATGCGCATGAAGGGCGCCGCACCCGGCATGAAGAAGAAGACGACCGACGAGCCCATGCCGAGCATCGGCAGGAGCTGCATCAGCATGCCCTCCTGCTGCCCGCGGGGAAGCTCCGGCGGAGCCTCCAGTCTCAGCTCGTCCGAAGGGACTTCGGGCGGCAGGGACCGCGGCGGGCGTTTGACGACGATCTGACTCACCGGAGCATCAATCCCTCGAAAACGGACGGGACGTCGCTACCGGCGCCCCCAAGTCCCGGGCGCGAAGGGGGTCTCCCCTGCGCGACGGTGATCCTACTTGCCGACAGTCACTCATACGCCCGGTAGGGTGGCCCGCGCAGCATGCGCATCCGCGAATCCACGGCGAATCCACGGCAGAGGTGCATGCACCCGCTTCGCCAACCAGGGGGGTCACACAGGTGAGTACGGCCGCAACGACGGGCTTCTGCAGGGTCACCGTCGTGGCTCCCGACAGCCGCATCGACGTCGCCCTCCCCGAGGACATCGCCGTCGCCGACGTCTACCCCGAACTGCTGCGCCTCACCGGCCAGACCCAGCCCGTCGGCGCCCCCACCGGCTTCCACCTGGTCCGCCGCGACGGCACCGTCCTCGACGGCGCCCGCACCCTCGCCGCCCAGCAGGTCCTCGACGGCGAGGTGCTGAGCCTGCGCCCGTTCGCCGACTCGCTGCCGCCCGCCGTCTTCGACGACGTCTCCGACGCCGTCGCCTCCGCCGTCGTCCGCGACCGCCACCGCTGGAGCGACGACATGCTCCGCGGCGCGGGCCTGATCGGCGCCGCCCTGCTGCTCGTCCTGCTCGGCTTCGTCCTCTGGTACGCCGACCCGGTCCGCCACGACATGCACGGCCTGCCCGGCATCATCGCCGGCGCCGCGGGCGTGCTCCTGACCGCCGCCTCCGGCGTGCGCGCCCGGGTCTACCGCGACCGCGGCTCCGCCGTCGCCCTCGGCCTCGGCGCCCTCCCGCTCCTGCTGATCGCCGGCTCCGGCATCGTCGCCGCCGGCGCGGGCGAGGGGCCGGGCCGGCTCCAGTTCCTGCTCGGCTGCGTCTGCGTGCTCGTCGCCGCCGTCGCCCTGGTCGCGCTCACCCCGAACGGGGACGCCCCCTTCGTCGCGGCCACCTTCCTCGCCGCCACCGGCACCCTGGCCACCTTCGTCGCCATCGTCACCGAGGCCTCCGCCACCGCGACCGCAGCCGTCTGCGCCCCCGTTGCCATCGGCCTCGTCGCCTTCCTGCCCGGCCTCTCGGCCCGCTTCGCCCGGCTGCCCATCGGCTACGCCGCCCCGCAGAGCGCCACCGACGACTACGTCGACTACGCGGGGACCCCCGACCGCTACGAGAGCGAGCCGTACTCCGACTCCGCCGCCGCCGAGCAGCACGACCCGGGCGCCCCGCTCGACGCCGAGGCCATCGCCGCCCAGGCCCGCCGCGGCCACGAGATGCTGCTCGGCCTGGTCGGCGGCTGCGCCGCGGTCGCCGTCGGCTCCGCCGCCGTGCTCGGCTTCTCCGACAACACCTGGGGCCGGCTCCTGGCCCTGACCACCGGACTGGCCATGCTGCTGCGCGCCCGGCTCTTCCGGTACACCTCCCAGGTCGTGTGCACCCTGGCCGCCGGCCTGGCCGCCATCGCCCTGCTGATCCTGGGCCTGGCCCTGCACCCGCCGGCCGACCTGGTCCGCGAGCTCGTCCAGTACCACGACCGCGGCGGCCTGGACCTCCGTACGATCTGGCTCTCCGCGGCCGTCGCCGCCGGCGCGGCCCTCCTCGCGGGAATTGCGCTTGTCATCCCGAGCAAGGGCCTGTCACCCTTCTGGGGACGGCTGCTCGACCTCACCGAGGCGGCAGTACTGCTCAGCCTCGTCCCGCTGGCCCTCGCCGTGCTGGACGTGTACGCCCGGGCCCGCTCTCTCACCAGCTGAGACGGGGGCCGTGCGGCAGCCTGGTACGCTGTGTGACGGCCGTTTGTGTACGCGCCCCCGGAAATCCTCTGGAGGCTGCGCTCAGCGGACCCCGCCTCCCGAGTTACGGAAGATCCCCAGAGAATTCGACCTGGGGCACTCGGTGGCTACGAAGACCTATACGAGGAGTACGCGTGTCGCTCGACGCCGCTACGAAGAAGCAGATCATCGCCGAGTTTGGTGCCAAGGAGGGCGACACCGGCTCCCCCGAGGTCCAGGTCGCGATGCTCTCCAAGCGCATCTCGGACCTGACCGAGCACCTCAAGACCCACAAGCACGACCACCACTCCCGTCGTGGTCTGCTGATCCTGGTCGGCCAGCGTCGCCGCCTGCTGCAGTACCTGGCCAAGAAGGACATCCAGCGCTTCCGCGCGCTGGTCGAGCGCCTCGGCATCCGCCGCGGTGCGGCCGGCGTCAAGTAAGGACGCTGTGAAGGGAGCGGTTCCCACACTGAGGGGGCCGCTCCCTTTGCTGTACGTGCTGACGCTCTACGTGCGGGACGTACCGGACGCTTTGTAGTCTGGACGCACGTGCACGGCGAACCACGTGCACAACTGAAGAGGAGGAGCGCCCTCCCAGGCCGCCGGTCCTCGGTAGTGGTACCCGGAATGCCCCCGAGGGCACCGAACCGGGTACTTCGATCGAAGACCGGCCCGCACGCAAGGAGCGCTTCTCCGCAACCGTCCGCAGCCACACGGGCAGCGGACGGAGACGACGAAAATGGAGAAAACGCTAGTGGAGAACGAGACCCACTACGCCGAGGCCGTCATTGACAACGGTTCCTTCGGCACCCGCACCATCCGCTTCGAGACGGGCCGTCTGGCCCGCCAGGCCGCCGGCTCCGCCGTTGCCTACCTGGACGACGACACGATGGTGCTTTCCGCCACCACCGCGTCGAAGAAGCCCAAGGACCAGCTCGACTTCTTCCCCCTGACGGTGGACGTCGAGGAGCGCCAGTACGCGGCCGGCAAGATCCCCGGCTCCTTCTTCCGCCGCGAGGGCCGCCCCTCCGAGGACGCGATCCTCACCTGCCGCCTGATCGACCGCCCGCTGCGCCCGTCCTTCAAGAAGGGCCTGCGCAACGAGATCCAGGTCGTCGCCACCGTCATGGCGCTCAACCCGGACCACCTGTACGACGTCATCGCGATCAACGCCGCGTCCGCGTCCACGCAGCTGGCCGGCCTGCCCTTCTCCGGCCCGATCGGCGGCGTCCGCGTCGCGCTGATCCGCGGCCAGTGGGTGGCCTTCCCGACGCACACCGAGCTCGAGGACGCCGTCTTCGACATGGTCGTCGCGGGCCGCGTCCTGGAGGACGGCGACGTCGCGATCATGATGGTCGAGGCCGAGGCCACCGAGAAGACCATCGCCCTCGTCAAGGGCGGCGCCGAGGCGCCGACCGAGGAGATCGTGGCCGCCGGCCTCGACGCCTCGAAGCCCTTCATCAAGGCCCTCTGCAAGGCCCAGGCGGACCTGGCGGCCAAGGCCGCCAAGCCCGAGGGCGAGTTCCCGGTCTTCCTGGACTACCAGGACGACGTGTACGAGGCCCTCGCGGCCGCCGTCAAGGGCGACCTCGCCCAGGCGCTGACCATCGCGGGCAAGCAGGACCGCGAGGCCGAGCTCGACCGCGTCAAGGACATCGCCGCCGAGAAGCTCCTCCCGGCCTTCGAGGGCCGCGAGAAGGAGATCTCCGCCGCCTACCGCAGCCTGACCAAGGCCCTGGTGCGCGAGCGCGTCATCAAGGACAAGGTCCGCATCGACGGCCGCGGGATCACGGACATCCGTACCCTCGCCGCCGAGGTCGAGGCCATCCCGCGCGTGCACGGCTCGGCGCTGTTCGAGCGTGGCGAGACCCAGATCCTGGGCGTCACCACCCTCAACATGCTCCGCATGGAGCAGCAGCTGGACACCCTTTCCCCGGTGACCCGCAAGCGCTACATGCACAACTACAACTTCCCGCCGTACTCCGTCGGTGAGACCGGCCGCGTGGGCTCGCCCAAGCGCCGCGAGATCGGCCACGGCGCGCTCGCCGAGCGCGCGATCGTGCCGGTGCTGCCGACCCGCGAGGAGTTCCCGTACGCGATCCGCCAGGTGTCCGAGGCCCTCGGCTCCAACGGTTCGACGTCCATGGGCTCGGTCTGCGCCTCCACCATGTCGCTGCTGAACGCCGGTGTGCCGCTCAAGGCCCCCGTCGCCGGCATCGCCATGGGCCTGATCTCCCAGGAGATCGACGGCAAGACGCACTACGTCGCCCTCACCGACATCCTCGGTGCGGAGGACGCCTTCGGCGACATGGACTTCAAGGTCGCCGGCACCAAGGAGTTCGTCACCGCGCTCCAGCTGGACACCAAGCTCGACGGCATCCCGGCCTCGGTCCTGGCCGCCGCCCTCAAGCAGGCCCGCGACGCCCGTCTCCACATCCTCGACGTGATGATGGAAGCGATCGACACGCCGGACGCCATGTCCCCGTTCGCCCCGCGGATCATCACGGTCAAGATCCCCGTGGACAAGATCGGTGAGGTCATCGGCCCCAAGGGCAAGATGATCAACCAGATCCAGGAGGACACCGGCGCCGAGATCACGATCGAGGACGACGGCACCATCTACATCGGTGCCTCCGACGGCCCGGCCGCCGAGGCCGCCCGTGCCACGATCAACTCGATCGCCAACCCGACCATGCCGGAGGTCGGCGAGCGCTACCTGGGTACGGTCGTCAAGACCACCACCTTCGGTGCCTTCGTCTCCCTCATGCCGGGCAAGGACGGCCTGCTGCACATCTCGCAGATCCGCAAGCTCGCCGGTGGCAAGCGCGTGGAGAACGTCGAGGACGTGCTCGCGGTCGGCACCAAGGTCCAGGTCGAGATCGCCGAGATCGACCAGCGCGGCAAGCTCTCGCTGGTCCCCGTGATCGACGGCGAGACCGCCGGCGACGATGCTGACAAGGACGACTCCGACAAGTGACGTCGCGTAGTTCCCGTGTGACGGCCCGCCCCTCTTCGGAGGGGCGGGCCGTCGCCCGTACCCAAACCCTCCTCAAGGGCGAGAACGGCATCGGCACCGTCCGGCGCACGGTCCTCCCCGGCGGACTGCGCGTCGTCACCGAGACACTGCCCTCGGTCCGCTCCGCCACCTTCGGCATCTGGGCGCACGTGGGCTCCCGGGACGAGACGCCCACGCTCAACGGCGCCACGCACTACCTGGAGCACCTCCTCTTCAAGGGCACGCACAAGCGCAGCGCCCTCGACATCTCCTCCGCGATCGATGCGGTCGGCGGCGAGATGAACGCCTTCACGGCGAAGGAGTACACCTGCTACTACGCGCGGGTGCTCGACACCGACCTGCCGCTGGCGATCGACGTCGTCTGCGACATGCTCACCGGCTCGCTGATCCGGGAGGAGGACGTCGACGCCGAGCGCGGCGTCATCCTCGAAGAGATCGCGATGACCGAGGACGACCCGGGCGACATGGTCCACGACCTGTTCGCGCAGACCATGTACGGGGACACCCCGCTGGGCCGCCCCGTCCTCGGCACCGTCGACACGATCAACGCCCTGGGCGCCGACCGGATCCGCCGCTTCTACAAGAAGCACTACGACCCCCGGCACCTGGTGGTGGCCGCGGCCGGCAACGTCGACCACAACAAGGTCGTACGCCAGGTCCGCGCGGCCTTCGAGAAGGCGGGCGCCCTCGGGCACACCGACGCCGAGCCCATCGGCCCGCGCGGCGGCACCAAGCGCATCCGCACCGCCGGCCGGGTCGAGCTGGTCAACCGCAAGACCGAGCAGGCCCACGTGGTCCTCGGCATGCCCGGCCTGGCCCGTACCGACGAGCGCCGCTGGGCGCTCGGCGTGCTGAACACGGCCCTCGGCGGAGGCATGTCCTCCCGCCTCTTCCAGGAGGTCCGGGAGAAGCGCGGCCTGGCCTACAGCGTGTACTCGTACACCTCGGGCTTCGCCGACACCGGTCTCTTCGGCGTGTACGCGGGCTGCCGCCCGAACCAGGTCCACGACGTGCTGCGGATCTGCCGCGACGAGCTCGACAAGGTCGTCTCCGAGGGACTCGCCGACGAGGAGATCAAGCGGGCCATCGGCCAGCTGTCCGGCTCCACCGTCCTCGGCCTGGAGGACACCGGCGCGATCATGAACCGCATCGGCAAGAGCGAGCTCTGCTGGGGCGACCAGATGTCCGTCGACGACATGCTGGCCGAGATCGCGTCCGTCACCCCGGACGACGTCCGCGCGGTCGCCGCCGACGTACTGGCCCAGCGGCCGTCGCTCGCGGTGGTCGGCCCGTTGAAGGAGAAGCAGGCCGCCCGCCTCGACGAAGCGGTCGCCTGAGACGCTGACACCCCGAGGCCGGGCACCGGCCGCCGCCGGCCGGTGCCCGGCCCGTACGACAGGAAGCGAAGAAGCATGAGCAGCAAGCTGCGGGTAGCGGTCCTCGGCGCCCAGGGCCGCATCGGCTCCGAAGCGGTCAAGGCCGTCGAGGCCGCCGAGGACATGGAGCTGGTGGCCGCCCTCGGCCGCGGCGACGAACTGGAGACGGTGGCCGAGGCCGGCGCGCAGGTCGCGGTCGAGCTGACCACCCCCGACTCGGTCATGGGGAACCTCGACTTCCTCATCGGCCACGGCATCCACGCGGTCGTCGGCACCACCGGCTGGAACGAGGAGCGCCTCGGCCGGCTGGACACCTGGCTGGCCGGCTCCCCGCAGACCGGTGTGCTCATCGCCCCGAACTTCTCCATCGGTGCCGTCCTCACCATGAAGTTCGCCGCCCAGGCCGCCCGCTACTTCGAGTCCGTCGAGGTCGTCGAGCTCCACCACCCCAACAAGGTCGACGCCCCCTCCGGCACCGCGACCCGTACGGCGCAGCTCATCGCGGCCGCCCGCGCCGAGGCCGGCTGCGCCCCGCAGCCCGACGCCACCGCCACCGCCCTGGACGGCGCGCGCGGCGCGAACGTCGACGGGGTCCCGGTGCACGCGATCCGCCTGCGCGGCCTGCTGGCCCACCAGGAGGTGCTCCTCGGCGGCGAGGGCGAGACCCTGACCATCCGTCACGACTCCCTGCACCACAGCAGCTTCATGCCGGGCATCCTGCTCGGCGCGCGGCGCGTCGTGCAGCACCCGGGCCTCACGTTCGGCCTGGAAAACTTCCTCGACCTCGGCTGATGAGCAGGCAGTAGTACCCATGCGCGCGAAGATCACTTACTTCCTCACGGCCGCCGTCCTGGTCGTCTACTTCGTCCTGGCCGGCAGCCGGGGGGTCCTGCTGATCCGGCAGGGCACCCCGCTGACCGTGGTCTTCGGCGCCGCGGTGCTGATCCTGCCGGTCATCGGCGTCTGGTTCCTCTGGAAGAACACGCAGTTCGTGACCAGGGCCAACCAGCTCGCGACCGAGCTGGAGGCCGAGGGCGGGCTGCCCGTCGACGAGCTGGAGCGGGACCAGTACGGCCGGATCCTGCGCGACTCCGCCGACGAGGTCTTCGCACGCCGCAAGGCCGAGACGGAGGACGCGCCGGGGGACTGGCGCAGCTGGTTCCGCCTCGCCGTGGCCTACCACGACGCCCGCGACACCCCGCGGGCCCGCAAGGCCATGCAGCGGGCCATCGCCCTGCACGGCGGAGCGCGCCGGCAGGCCGCCCGGTAGTCCCGCCGGGCCCGCGAGCCCCGTGGAACCCGGAAGCCCGTACGGCCCGCCTCGGCGGATCCCGTACGGGCTTCCAGGGCTCTGCGGGGTCCGCCTCAGGCGGGCACGGCCCGGTACTCCTCGGCCCAGGCCTCGACCATGTCGGCGGCCCGGTCGAACGCCTCGGTCCGCGACAGGAAATCGGCGTTGTGGTCGGTCAGCAGCACCGGCAGCTCCGCACCGCCGCGCCCGGCCGCCGTCAGGGCCTGGCCCTGGACGGTCCGCGGCAGCCCCAGCCAGCGCACCGGCTGCTGGACCGTACGGACCTCGGTGATCTCGTTCCAGGCGATCGAACGGGTCCGGAAGAAGGACACCCGGCGCAGCCCGGCGGGGCTCACCCAGACGCCCGACATGAGCATCCGCAGCGCGGACCCGATCACGCAGAGCGCGGCGGCCAGGCAGACGAGTGCTCCGGCCCAGGTGCCGGCGAACGCGATGATCATCGTGGAGAGCAGCATGAACGCGGCCAGCAGGAGCAGCAGCGCGGCGCCGGCCACCCGCCAGGGCCCCGGCCGGTACGGCCGGCGCCAGCGGTCGGGGTCCTCGTGGGCCAGTACGTCCTCGCCGGCACTGTCTTCGTGCGCGTCGAACGCGCGGTCGGCCGTCAAGAAGGGCAGGGGCACGGCTGTACCTCACTCACATGCACGTTCGGTTGGGCTTGACCGTGAGGCTACCGCCCCTCGGAGGCCTCCGACTGCTGCGACTTGGCGGGTGCCTGGTGGGGCTGCAGTGCCGGAATGCCGAAGAGCAGGGAGCCGACGAGCCCGGCCACCACGGTCAGCCCGACCAGACTACGGGCGGCCATCTGGGCCGTGCCCAGACGCTCGCGCGGCGGCGGAGTGACGTTGCTGCGGAAGCGGTCGGCCTCGGCGACGAAGGCGAACGGAACGGGCTCGCTCCGGCGAAACATAGAGCGACTCTCCTCACGGTCGGGGCCCGGGGGCGGCGATGACAGGTGCGTGTGGCGTGTACTGGGAAAGACGTACGAACCGCCCAATCGGTGCCCGAATTCGGGACATTAACCAAATTTTATGGCTGGGCGTCAGCCGAAAGGGTGACCGTGGCGCCTTCCGGGCCGGACGGAGAGCTGTGCGCCCCGCCTCGGGCCGCGCCGTAGAGTGGGCGCGCCCCAAGAGAGTCGTTCGGAAGGACCCCCGGTGAGCGAGACCGCCGCTTCAGACCTGAAACCCAGCTTCCGCAGTGATGTGACGGTGGAGCTGGTGAAGCACTCCGCCGCCGACTCCGACGTGCTGTGGGCCGCCCGTGTCTCCACGGCCGGCGAGCAGTCGCTCGAGGAGCTCCAGAAGGACCCGGAGCGCTCCAAGGGCCTCATCAACTACCTGATGCGCGACCGGCACGGCAGCCCGTTCGAGCACAACTCGATGACCTTCTTCATCAGCGCCCCGATCTTCGTGTTCCGGGAGTTCATGCGGCACCGCGTCGGCTGGTCGTACAACGAGGAATCGGGCCGCTACAGGGAGCTCGAGCCGGTCTTCTACGTTCCCGACGCCGAGCGCAAGCTCGTCCAGCAGGGCCGTCCGGGCAAGTACGTCTTCGTCGAGGGCACCGCGGCCCAGCAGGAACTGACGGGCCGGGTCATGGAGGACTCGTACCGGCAGGCCTACGAGGCCTACCAGGAGATGCTGGCGGCGGGCGTGGCCCGGGAGGTTGCCCGTTCGGTCCTGCCGGTCGGACTTTTCTCCTCGATGTACGCCACCTGCAACGCGCGCTCCCTCATGCACTTCCTCGGCCTGCGCACGCAGCACGAGCTCGCGACCACCCCGTCCTTCCCGCAGCGGGAGATCGAGATGGTCGGCGAGAAGATGGAGCGGCACTGGGCCTCGCTCATGCCGCTCACGTACGCCGCGTACAACGCCAACGGACGGGTCGCCCCGTAAGGGTCGGTACGGCCCGATGGGGACGGATGAGCCCGTGACGTACAGATGTACGGAGTCAAGTCCGAAGTGTCCGTATTGCCACGTTTCGTAAAGTTCATCTAGGCTGATCAAACGGACCCGGCACTGCTTGAACCCCCGAGCAGGCAGTGCCGGGATCCAACAACCCTCCCGGGCGCGTGCCGGGAGCCACACCCTCTTGACGTCCCCCGAGGGGACAACGCGAGCATGGCAGCGAGTAGCGTGTTACCCATGGCTCCGATCTCGACTCCGCAGACCCCCTTCGGGCGGGTCCTCACCGCCATGATCACGCCGTTCACGGCGGATGGCGCACTCGACCTCGACGGCGCGCAGCGGCTCGCCGTCCACCTGGTGGACGCAGGCAACGACGGCCTGATCATCAACGGGACCACCGGTGAGTCCCCGACCACCACCGACGCGGAGAAAAACGACCTCGTACGAGCCGTCCTCGAAGCGGTCGGCGACCGGGCCCACGTCGTCGCCGGCATCGGCACCAACGACACCCGCCACACCCTGGAGCTCGCCCGCCAGGCCGAGCGCACCGGCGCCCACGGCCTGCTCGCGGTCACCCCGTACTACAGCAAGCCGCCGCAGGAGGGCCTCTTCCGGCACTTCACGGCGATCGCGGACGCCACCGAGCTCCCGGTGATGCTGTACGACATCCCCGGCCGCAGCGGAGTCCCGATCAACACCGAAACCCTGGTGAGGCTCGCCGAGCACCCCCGTATCGTGGCCAACAAGGACGCCAAGGGAGACCTCGGCCGCGCCAGCTGGGCCATCGCCCAGAGCGGACTCGCCTGGTACTCCGGCGACGACATGCTGAACCTGCCGCTGCTGTCCGTCGGCGCCGTGGGCTTCGTCTCCGTGGTCGGCCACGTGGTCAGCCCCGAGCTCCGCGCGATGCTCGAGGCCCACCTGGGCGGCGACGTCCAGAAGGCCACCGAGATCCACCAGAAGCTGCTGCCCGTCTTCACCGGCATGTTCCGCACGCAGGGTGTGATCACCACCAAGGGCGCGCTGAACCTGCAGGGCCTGCCCGCGGGCCCGCTCCGCCTCCCGCTGGTCGACCTGACGGCCGAAGAGACGGCCCAGCTCAAGATCGATCTTGCCGCCGGCGGGGTACAGCTCTGACATCAGACTTCACAACTGAATAAGACAAGACGAACACAACAGACGAATGCAAGTGCACGAATGACATGCGCGCCGCGTGCCTTACGACGAGGTACGTGGCGTGTGTGGTGAGGAGATACTTTTGAGCCATCCGCACCCTGAACTCGGTCCGCCGCCGAAGCTCCCCAAGGGCGGCCTCCGGGTCACCCCCCTGGGCGGTCTCGGCGAGATCGGCCGCAACATGACCGTCTTCGAGTTCGACGGCCGCCTGCTGATCGTCGACTGCGGCGTTCTCTTCCCCGAGGAGGAGCAGCCGGGCATCGACCTGATCCTGCCGGACTTCTCGTCCATCCGGGACCGGCTCGACGACGTCGAGGGCATCGTCCTCACGCACGGCCACGAGGACCACATCGGCGCCGTCCCGTACCTCCTCCGGGAGAAGCCGGACATCCCGCTGATCGGCTCCAAGCTGACGCTTGCCCTCATCGAGGCCAAGCTCCAGGAGCACCGCATCCGCCCCTACACCCTCGAGGTGAAGGAAGGCGAGCGCGAGAACCTGGGCCCCTTCGACTGCGAGTTCATCGCGGTCAACCACTCCATCCCGGACGCCCTGGCCGTCGCCATCCGCACCGGTGCGGGCATGGTCGTGTGCACCGGCGACTTCAAGATGGACCAGCTCCCGCTGGACAACCGTCTGACCGACCTCCACGCCTTCGCGCGTCTGAGCGAGGAGGGCATCGACCTCCTCCTCTCCGACTCGACGAACGCCGAGGTCCCGGGCTTCGTCCCGCCGGAGCGCGACATCTCGAACGCCATCCGCGGCGTCTTCGCGAGCGCGCAGAAGCGGATCATCGTGGCCTCCTTCGCGAGCCACGTCCACCGCATCCAGCAGATCCTGGACGCCGCCCACGAGTACGGCCGCCGGGTCGCGTTCGTCGGCCGCTCCATGGTCCGCAACATGGGCATCGCCCGTGACCTGGGCTACCTGCGCGTCCCGGCCGGCCTCGTCGTCGACGTCAAGACCCTCGACGACCTGCCGGACGACGAGGTCGTGCTGGTGTGCACGGGCTCCCAGGGCGAGCCGATGGCGGCCCTGTCCCGCATGGCCAACCGCGACCACCAGATCCGGATCGTCCCCGGCGACACGGTGATCCTCGCGTCGTCGCTGATCCCGGGCAACGAGAACGCGGTCTACCGCGTGATCAACGGCCTGACCCGCTGGGGCGCCAACGTCGTGCACAAGGGCAACGCAAAGGTGCACGTCTCCGGCCACGCCTCCGCCGGCGAGCTGCTGTACTTCTACAACATCTGCAAGCCGCGGAACCTCATGCCGGTCCACGGCGAGTGGCGCCACCTGCGCGCCAACGCCGAGCTCGGCGCCATGACGGGCGTTCCGAAGGACCGCATCGTCATCGCCGAGGACGGCGTGGTCGTCGACCTGATCGACGGCAAGGCCCGGATCTCCGGCAAGGTCCAGGCCGGGTACGTGTACGTGGACGGCCTCTCGGTCGGCGACGTCACGGAGGCCTCGCTCAAGGACCGCCGGATCCTCGGCGACGAGGGCATCATCTCGGTCTACGTGGTCGTGGACAGCAGCACGGGCAAGGTCGTCAGCGGCCCGAACATCCAGGCCCGCGGCTCCGGCATCGAGGACTCGGCCTTCGGGTCCGTCATGGTGAAGATCGAGGAAGCCATCGCCCGCGCAGCCGCCGACGGCGTCGCGGAACCGCACCAGATCCAGCAGCTCATCCGCCGGACCATGGGCAAGTGGGTCTCGGACGGCTACCGCCGCCGCCCGATGATCCTCCCGGTCGTCGTCGAGGTCTGAGCCTCGCCGTAGCGCCGTCACCGGAGCGGGGCAACCGGATTTGCATCCGGGGCCCCGCTCCAGTACGTTTACGTCTCCACCTCGCACAACACCCGGGCACACACGTGTGCCCGTACGTGCCATGTGCGAGCGGGTGGGATTTGAGACCAGGGAGACCTGATAAAGTCTGATCCACCCGAAAGGGAAAGGCCCTCCAACGGCCACCGAATTCAATTCCACTCCGGAAACGGAGGGGAAAAGATCTGGTAAGGTTGGAACCGCCGGAAAGGGAAAACGCGAAAGCGAAGAACCTGGAAAGCGAGCGGAACTGACTCTGATAGAGTCGGAAACGCAAGAATGAAGAACGAAAGCCCGGAGGAAAGCCCCAGCAAGTGTTGCTGAGGGTGAGTACAAAGGAAGCGTCCGTTCCTTGAGAACTCAACAGCGTGCCAAAAATCAACGCCAGAAGTTGATACCCCGTCCACTTCGGTGGAT
>NZ_JAINUL010000001.1:2531518-2857006 GCF_020639365.1 Streptomyces flavotricini | reverse complement strand
GAGGGTGAGTACAAAGGAAGCGTCCGTTCCTTGAGAACTCAACAGCGTGCCAAAAATCAACGCCAGAAGTTGATACCCCGTCCACTTCGGTGGATGAGGTTCCTTTGAAAAAGACCTGTGAGGTCGCCTTCGGGTGATGCTTGCAGGCAATTACACAGCGAGGACGCAGTGGTCAGTCGGTCATATTCCGACATGACTGACCCGCTCAACGTGTGTGTGCACCGGATTACCGGTAAACATTCATGGAGAGTTTGATCCTGGCTCAGGACGAACGCTGGCGGCGTGCTTAACACATGCAAGTCGAACGATGAAGCCCTTCGGGGTGGATTAGTGGCGAACGGGTGAGTAACACGTGGGCAATCTGCCCTTCACTCTGGGACAAGCCCTGGAAACGGGGTCTAATACCGGATAATACTCCTGCCTGCATGGGCGGGGGTTGAAAGCTCCGGCGGTGAAGGATGAGCCCGCGGCCTATCAGCTTGTTGGTGGGGTAATGGCCCACCAAGGCGACGACGGGTAGCCGGCCTGAGAGGGCGACCGGCCACACTGGGACTGAGACACGGCCCAGACTCCTACGGGAGGCAGCAGTGGGGAATATTGCACAATGGGCGAAAGCCTGATGCAGCGACGCCGCGTGAGGGATGACGGCCTTCGGGTTGTAAACCTCTTTCAGCAGGGAAGAAGCGAAAGTGACGGTACCTGCAGAAGAAGCGCCGGCTAACTACGTGCCAGCAGCCGCGGTAATACGTAGGGCGCAAGCGTTGTCCGGAATTATTGGGCGTAAAGAGCTCGTAGGCGGCTTGTCACGTCGGATGTGAAAGCCCGAGGCTTAACCTCGGGTCTGCATTCGATACGGGCTAGCTAGAGTGTGGTAGGGGAGATCGGAATTCCTGGTGTAGCGGTGAAATGCGCAGATATCAGGAGGAACACCGGTGGCGAAGGCGGATCTCTGGGCCATTACTGACGCTGAGGAGCGAAAGCGTGGGGAGCGAACAGGATTAGATACCCTGGTAGTCCACGCCGTAAACGTTGGGAACTAGGTGTTGGCGACATTCCACGTCGTCGGTGCCGCAGCTAACGCATTAAGTTCCCCGCCTGGGGAGTACGGCCGCAAGGCTAAAACTCAAAGGAATTGACGGGGGCCCGCACAAGCGGCGGAGCATGTGGCTTAATTCGACGCAACGCGAAGAACCTTACCAAGGCTTGACATATACCGGAAAGCATTAGAGATAGTGCCCCCCTTGTGGTCGGTATACAGGTGGTGCATGGCTGTCGTCAGCTCGTGTCGTGAGATGTTGGGTTAAGTCCCGCAACGAGCGCAACCCTTGTCCTGTGTTGCCAGCATGCCCTTCGGGGTGATGGGGACTCACAGGAGACCGCCGGGGTCAACTCGGAGGAAGGTGGGGACGACGTCAAGTCATCATGCCCCTTATGTCTTGGGCTGCACACGTGCTACAATGGCCGGTACAATGAGCTGCGATACCGTGAGGTGGAGCGAATCTCAAAAAGCCGGTCTCAGTTCGGATTGGGGTCTGCAACTCGACCCCATGAAGTCGGAGTCGCTAGTAATCGCAGATCAGCATTGCTGCGGTGAATACGTTCCCGGGCCTTGTACACACCGCCCGTCACGTCACGAAAGTCGGTAACACCCGAAGCCGGTGGCCCAACCCGTAAGGGAGGGAGCTGTCGAAGGTGGGACTGGCGATTGGGACGAAGTCGTAACAAGGTAGCCGTACCGGAAGGTGCGGCTGGATCACCTCCTTTCTAAGGAGCACAGTACCGATTGCAGACAAACGTTCTGCACGGTCAGCTCATGGGTGGAACGTTGATTAGTTGGCACGGTTTCCAAAACCCTCTGTAAGTACTGCTTCGGCGTGGAACACAGTGAGGTGGAGGGGATCGTGCTTGGCACGTTGTTGGGTCCTGAAGGTACGGCCGTAAGGTCATGTCTTCAGTGCCGGCCCCAGTGAACTTGATTCCTTGTGGATCAGGGTGATGGGTGGCTGGTCGTTGTTTGAGAACTACACAGTGGACGCGAGCATCTGTGGCCAAGTTTTTAAGGGCGCACGGTGGATGCCTTGGCACCAGGAACCGATGAAGGACGTGAGAGGCCGCGATAGGCCCCGGGGAGCTGCCAACTGAGCTTTGATCCGGGGGTGTCCGAATGGGGAAACCCGGCAGTCGTCATGGGCTGTCACCCACTGCTGAACACATAGGCAGTGTGGAGGGAACGAGGGGAAGTGAAACATCTCAGTACCCTCAGGAAGAGAAAACAACCGTGATTCCGGGAGTAGTGGCGAGCGAAACCGGATGAGGCCAAACCGTATGCGTGTGATACCCGGCAGGGGTTGCGCATGCGGGGTTGTGGGAATGAGCTTGATCGGTCTGCCGGCCGGTCGGCGAGTCAGAAACCGTTGATGTAGTCGAAGGACATGCGAAAGGTCCGGCGTAGAGGGTAAGACCCCCGTAGACGAAACATCAGCGGCTTGCTTGCTCATCTCCCAAGTAGCACGGGGCCCGAGAAATCCCGTGTGAATCTGGCGGGACCACCCGCTAAGCCTAAATATTCCCTGGTGACCGATAGCGGATAGTACCGTGAGGGAATGGTGAAAAGTACCGCGGGAGCGGAGTGAAATAGTACCTGAAACCGTGTGCCTACAAGCCGTGGGAGCGTCGCTCATTGGGTTTACCCAATGGGTCGTGACTGCGTGCCTTTTGAAGAATGAGCCTGCGAGTTAGCGGTGTGTAGCGAGGTTAACCCGTGTGGGGAAGCCGTAGCGAAAGCGAGTCCGAATAGGGCGATTGAGTTGCACGCTCTAGACCCGAAGCGGAGTGATCTAGCCATGGGCAGGTTGAAGCGGAGGTAAGACTTCGTGGAGGACCGAACCCACCAGGGTTGAAAACCTGGGGGATGACCTGTGGTTAGGGGTGAAAGGCCAATCAAACTCCGTGATAGCTGGTTCTCCCCGAAATGCATTTAGGTGCAGCGTCGTGTGTTTCTTGCCGGAGGTAGAGCACTGGATAGGCGATGGGCCCTACCGGGTTACTGACCTTAGCCAAACTCCGAATGCCGGTAAGTGAGAGCACGGCAGTGAGACTGTGGGGGATAAGCTCCATGGTCGAGAGGGAAACAGCCCAGAGCATCGACTAAGGCCCCTAAGCGTACGCTAAGTGGGAAAGGATGTGGAGTCGCAGAGACAACCAGGAGGTTGGCTTAGAAGCAGCCACCCTTGAAAGAGTGCGTAATAGCTCACTGGTCAAGTGATTCCGCGCCGACAATGTAGCGGGGCTCAAGCGTACCGCCGAAGTCGTGTCATTGCAGCAATAGGGCCAACGCCCGCTGTGATGGGTAGGGGAGCGTCGTGTGCCGGGTGAAGCAGCAGCGGAAGCTAGTTGTGGACGGTTCACGAGTGAGAATGCAGGCATGAGTAGCGATACACACGTGAGAAACGTGTGCGCCGATTGACTAAGGGTTCCTGGGTCAAGCTGATCTGCCCAGGGTAAGTCGGGACCTAAGGCGAGGCCGACAGGCGTAGTCGATGGACAACCGGTTGATATTCCGGTACCCGCTTTGAAACGCCCAATATCGAATCAGGCGATGCTAAGTCCGTGAAGCCGTTCCGGACCCTTCGGGGAAAGGAAAGTGGTGGAGCCGACGAACCAGACTTGTAGTAGGTAAGCGATGGGGTGACGCAGGAAGGTAGTCCAGCCCGGGCGGTGGTTGTCCCGGGGTAAGGGTGTAGGCCGAGGGGTAGGCAAATCCGTCCCTCATATAAGGCTGAGACCTGATGCCGAGCCGATTGTGGTGAAGTGGATGATCCTATGCTGTCGAGAAAAGCCTCTAGCGAGTTTCATGGCGGCCCGTACCCTAAACCGACTCAGGTGGTCAGGTAGAGAATACCGAGGCGTTCGGGTGAACTATGGTTAAGGAACTCGGCAAAATGCCCCCGTAACTTCGGGAGAAGGGGGGCCATCACTGGTGAAGGAACTTGCTTCCTGAGCTGGGGGTGGCCGCAGAGACCAGCGAGAAGCGACTGTTTACTAAAAACACAGGTCCGTGCGAAGCCGTAAGGCGATGTATACGGACTGACGCCTGCCCGGTGCTGGAACGTTAAGGGGACCGGTTAGTGCACTTTCGGGTGTGCGAAGCTGAGAACTTAAGCGCCAGTAAACGGCGGTGGTAACTATAACCATCCTAAGGTAGCGAAATTCCTTGTCGGGTAAGTTCCGACCTGCACGAATGGCGTAACGACTTCTCGACTGTCTCAACCATAGGCCCGGTGAAATTGCACTACGAGTAAAGATGCTCGTTTCGCGCAGCAGGACGGAAAGACCCCGGGACCTTTACTACAGTTTGATATTGGTGTTCGGTTCGGCTTGTGTAGGATAGGTGGGAGACTTTGAAACCCCAACGCCAGTTGGGGTGGAGTCGCCGTTGAAATACCACTCTGGTCGTGCTGGATGTCTAACCTCGGTCCGTGATCCGGATCAGGGACAGTGTCTGATGGGTAGTTTAACTGGGGCGGTTGCCTCCCAAAGGGTAACGGAGGCGCCCAAAGGTTCCCTCAGCCTGGTTGGCAATCAGGTGTTGAGTGTAAGTGCACAAGGGAGCTTGACTGTGAGACCGACGGGTCGAGCAGGGACGAAAGTCGGGACTAGTGATCCGGCGGTGGCTTGTGGAAGCGCCGTCGCTCAACGGATAAAAGGTACCCCGGGGATAACAGGCTGATCTTCCCCAAGAGTCCATATCGACGGGATGGTTTGGCACCTCGATGTCGGCTCGTCGCATCCTGGGGCTGGAGTCGGTCCCAAGGGTTGGGCTGTTCGCCCATTAAAGCGGTACGCGAGCTGGGTTTAGAACGTCGTGAGACAGTTCGGTCCCTATCCGCTGTGCGCGTAGGAATATTGAGAAGGGCTGTCCCTAGTACGAGAGGACCGGGACGGACGAACCTCTGGTGTGCCAGTTGTCCTGCCAAGGGCATGGCTGGTTGGCTACGTTCGGGAGGGATAACCGCTGAAAGCATCTAAGCGGGAAGCCTGCTTCAAGATGAGTATTCCCACCTCCTTGAGAGGGTAAGGCTCCCAGTAGACGACTGGGTTGATAGGCCAGATGTGGAAGCCCGGTAACGGGTGGAGCTGACTGGTACTAATAGGCCGAGGGCTTGTCCTCAGTTGCTCGCGTCCACTGTGTTAGTTCTGAAACGCCCGGTTACATTCCGAACCCGGAAGCTAAGCCTTTCAGCGCCGATGGTACTGCAGGGGGGACCCTGTGGGAGAGTAGGACGCCGCCGAACAACCCGCCCTTTTAGCTCAGTCGGTAGAGCGTCTCCATGGTAAGGAGAAGGTCAAAGGTTCGATTCCGTTAAAGGGCTCCAAAGAAAAGGCCCCCGCCTCATGGCGGGGGCCTTTTTGCGTTTCCGGGAGTCGACCCCTGCGCCGGACGGGCGGGCCGCACCACACCTCCCTAAACTGGGCGGGAAGGGGGTGGAACCCTGGGAGGCGTGATGACCGTTCCGTTCGACGCGGCACCGAAGCACCCGCAGAGCGACCCCGAAGACGTCCTCAAGCAGGTCGGAGGCACCTGGCACTGGGCACTCGGCTTCGCCCTCGCGACCCTGATCCCCGGCATCCTGGTACTCGTCTGGCCCGACGAAACGCTGCACATCCTGGCCATCATCATCGGTCTGCAGCTGCTTGTGGTGGGTGTCTTCCGCTTCGTCTCCGCCTTCTCGCACAGCAACGACGGCGGCAGCAGACTGGCGGGCATCCTGGTCGCCATGCTGGCGCTCCTGGCCGGCGTCCTGGTGCTGCGGCATCCGATGCAGACCATCGGCGCACTGTCCCTGATCCTCGGGGTGTTCTGGTTGCTGACCGGCGTGCTCACGGCCTACACCGCGATCGCCGACCGCGCACTCGTGCACCGGGGCCTGCTCTTCGGCCTGGGCGCACTCGGTACCGTCGCCGGAATCGTCGTGCTCTGCTTCCCGGTGGATTCCGCGGTCGCGCTGACCCGGCTGCTCGGGCTCTGGCTCGTCCTGCTGGGCGTGTTCGAAGTGGTGATGGCCTTCGCGCTGCGCTCCGCCACCCGCCACATGAAGTCCGGCTAGTCGCCCATGCGCTGCTCGGGAACGCGGAAGGCCAGGATGGCCATGTCGTCCGAGGCGGGTTCGGCCGCGAAGCGTTCCACCGCCCGCAGGACGCGGGCGGCGACCGCGCCGGCGGTGAGACCCGTACAGGTGGTGAGGACCTCGGTGAGGCCGTCGTCGCCCAGCATGCGCGTGCCCTCGCGGCGCTCCGTCACGCCGTCCGTGACACAGAGCAGCACGTCGCCCGGGTCCAGCGTGAGGGTCTGCTCGTAGAGGTCGAGATCGTCGATCACGCCGAGCAGGGGCTGCGGGTCCGCGGCAGGGGTGACCCGACCGTCCGGGCGCAGGCGCAGCGGCAGCGGGTGGCCGGCGCAGACGACCTTCATCAGGGCGCCGCCGTCCGGCTGCGGGTGGAGCTCCCCGTAGAGGAGGGTCAGGAAGCGGCTGCGGGCGCCCTCGTCGAGGATGGCCGCGTTGAGCCGCTCCAGTACGGCCGGGCCGCCGAGACCCTCGCGGGCCAGCAGGCGCAGCGCGTGCCGGGCGAGGCCGGTGACGGCGGCCGCCTCGGGGCCCGTACCGCAGACGTCGCCGATGGCGAAGCCGTACGCGCCGTCGCGGATCGGGAAGACGTCGTAGAAGTCGCCGCCCACCTCGTTGCCCTCGCCGGCCGCGCGGTAGATGACCTCGACCTCCATGCCGGGGATCGCGGGGGAGCCGGGCGGGAGCAGGCTGCGCTGCAGGGAGCGGCTGATCGCCGTGCGCTCCGAGTACAGGCGGGCGTTGTCGAGGGCGAGGGCGGCCCGGCGGGAGAGGTCCTCCGCGAGTTCGAGGATCTCCTGGCGGAAGTGCTCCTCGGAGGGCTTGCCGAGGGTCAGCATGCCGATCACGCGGTTGCGGGCCAGCAGCGGGAGGACGACGGTCTCCCCGCCGACCGCCTGGGCCGTCGCCGGCCAGGGGCGGGCGCCGGCTTCGCGGACCGGCTCGGGCGGGCTGACGCGGGAGAGCAGGGCCTTCAGGCCGTCGATGCGCTCCTCGTCCTCGTGCAGGACGTACGAGAGGTACGGATCCGAGGACTGGTCGGCGATCGTGTACACGGCACACCAGGTGGCCAGGGTCGGGACGGTCATCTGGGCCATCAGGGCCAGGGTCTGGTCCCGGTCGAGGGTGCCGGCCAGCAGGTCGGAGGCCTCGACGAGGAAGGACAGGGAGCCGCGGCGCAGTCGCTCCAGCTCGCCGAGGCGGGCGGATTCGACGGCGAGGGCGATGCGGTCGGCGGCGAACTGGAGGCGCAGTGCCTCTGCGTTGGAGTAACGGCCGGGGTTCTCGGCGGCGACACCGAGCGAGCCGGTGAGCCGGCCCTCGACCTTGAGCGGGACGGTGATCACCGAGCGCATGCCGGTGGCCTCCAGGAGCGGGACGGCCCCGGGGACGGCGGCAAGGTCGTCGTGGACGGCGGGCATGCGGGCGGAGCCGTACCGGTTGGTGCCGGCCTCGACGGGGACGCGGGCGAAGCGCTGGCGGGTGGAGGGGAGCCCGGTCGTGGCGCGGACCTCGAGCTCCGTCTCGTCGTCGGTGGCCAGCAGCAGGAACGCGGAGTCGGCGTCGAGCATGTCGCGGGCGCGTTCGACGGTGCGCTGGAGGAGTCCGTCGAGGTCGTCGGGGGCGGGGGAGCCGATGAAGACCTCGAAGGGGTCCGCGGGGCGGGGCTCGGTGAGCTGGAGGCTGTCGGTGGAGGCCACCCGTACGGGAGTCTGGAGCAGTGCCCGCTCGTCGTCGTGGACCAGGAGGCAGACGATCGAGGGCTCGCCGTGCGCATCGCGGACCCGCAGGTGGGAGGCGTACACGGGGATCACGCGGCCGTCGGCGCCGCGGATTCCGTAACTGCCCTCCCAGCGGGAGAGGCGAAGGGCCTCGGCGATGCCGGTGCCGGTGCCGGGGGTCTGGGGCCAGGCCGCGAGCTCCGCGAGGGGGCGGCCCAGGACCTTCTCGGCGGGGTAGCCGAAGACGTGCTCGGCGTCCCCGTTCCAGGCGGAGATCGAGTCGGAGGCGTCGATCTGGAGGACGGCGACCCGCACCCGGCTGTCCGCGAGGGGCAGGAGGCGGTCCGGGACGACCGGTCCCGCTGATCGGGTACCGACCGGACGGTCCGGGAGGTCGAGCCGGAACCACACGTGCTTGTGGGTGGCCGTGTACTCGACTCCCCAGCGGGTGGCGAGGGCGGCGCAGAGCATCAGCCCGCGGCCGTTCTCCCGGTCGGGGTCGGCGTAGGGGCGCTCGCCCGGGTGCTGGAGAGGAAGCTCACGTTCCGGGTATCGATCGGCGATCTCTACCCGTACCCCGTCCCCGGAGCGCAGGCACAGCACCTCGGCCTTGGTGCCGGCGTGGACCACGGCGTTGGTGACGAGCTCGCTGGTGAGCACCACGGCGTCGTCGACGATGTCCGCGAAGCCCCATCCCTGCAGGGTGTCGCGGACGAACGCCCGGGCCGCGGCGACCGAGCGCCCGAGGGGGTCGAAGCTGGCAGCCGCCCGAGCCGTGATCACGAATCTCCTTCGACGCGGTTGGACATCGGGTGCCAGGTTACTTACCTTCACGGTCGGCATGGTGCCGTCGTCCGGTATTCCACTCGCAGGGTGCGGCCGGTGTGCGATGGTGCCGAAGTGTTATGGCCGGGTTCGGCCGGGGTGAAACACTGGGCAGGATCGGATAGCCGGGCGTGCGACTCGCCGGGTGTCGGTGGAACAGCGGTCGACCCTTTCGGGAGGGACACGGTGGAGTCTGGCGCAGCGGTGCGGCGTACGGGAACGCGCCCGAAGGGCGGGAGGTCCCGCCGGGGCGGCACGACGGAAGTCGATACCGCGGCCCTGAACCGGCTGCTCACGGCCCTGGTGTCGATGCGGGACGGGAACTTCCGCAAGCGGCTGACGGTGTCCGGCGACGGTGTGATGGCGGAGATCGCCGCCGTCTACAACGAGGTCGCCGACCGGAACCTCCATCTGACGGGAGAGCTCTCCCGGGTGCGGCGGATGGTGGGCCGCGAGGGCAAGCTGAGCGAACGGCTGGAAACAGGCGCCTGCGAGGGCTCCTGGGCGGCCGCGATCGATGCCTCGAACCAGCTGGTGGACGATCTTGCCCGGCCGGTGTCCGAGGTGGGCCGGGTGCTGTCGGCGGTCGCCGAGGGTGATCTGGACCAGCGGATGGACCTGCGGACGCAGGCCGCGGACGGGGCCGGGCATCCGCTGCGCGGTGAGTTCCTGAAGGTCGGGCGTACGGTCAACAACCTGGTCGACCAGCTGTCCGCGTTCACCGACGAGGTGACGCGGGTCGCGCTGGAGGTGGGTACCGAGGGCAAGCTCGGCGGTCAGGCCCAGGTACGCGGAATGTCAGGTTCTTGGAAGGATCTGACCGACTCCGTCAACACGATGGCGTACCGGCTCACCGCTCAGGTGCGTGACATCGCTCTCGTCACGACGGCGGTCGCGAAGGGCGATCTGTCGCGCAAGGTCACGGTGCACGTGGCCGGCGAGATGCTGCAGCTGAAGAACACCGTGAACACGATGGTGGACCAGCTGTCCTCGTTCTCCTCCGAGGTGACGCGGGTCGCCCGCGAGGTGGGTACGGAAGGTGAGCTCGGCGGCCAGGCGAAGGTGCCCGGGGTCGCGGGTGTGTGGAAGGACCTGACCGACTCCGTCAACACCATGGCGGGCAACCTGACGGCCCAGGTGCGCGGGATCGCGCAGGTCACGACGGCTGTGGCCAATGGCGACCTGTCGCAGAAGGTACGGGTCAGCGCGCGCGGCGAGGTCGCACAGCTGGCCGAAACGATCAATCAGATGACGGAGACGCTGCGCACCTTCGCGGACGAGGTCACCCGCGTGGCCAGCGAGGTCGGGGCTAAGGGCCTGCTCGGCGGTCAGGCGCAGGTGCCGGGTGCGGCGGGTACGTGGAAGGACCTCACCGATTCGGTGAACACGGTCTTCCGCAACCTGACCACGCAGGTGCGGGACATCGCGCAGGTGACGACGGCGGTGGCCAACGGCGACCTGTCGCAGAAGGTCACCGTGGACGTGGCCGGCGAGATGCTGGAGCTGAAGAACACCGTCAACACGATGGTGGACCAGCTCCAGTCCTTCGGCGCCGAAGTGACGCGAGTGGCCCGTGAGGTCGGCGTCGAGGGTGAGCTGGGCGGTCAGGCGCAGGTGCCGGGTGCGGCGGGTACGTGGAAGGACCTCACCGATTCGGTGAACACCGCCTTCCGCAACCTGACCGGCCAGGTGCGCAACATCGCGCAGGTGACGACGGCTGTGGCCAACGGCGACCTGTCGCAGAAGGTCACCGTGGACGTCTCGGGCGAGATGCTGCAGCTGAAGAACACCGTCAACACGATGGTGGACCAGCTGTCCTCGTTCGCCGATCAGGTCACGCGGATGGCCCGGGACGTGGGCACGGAGGGCCGCCTGGGCGGCCAGGCGCGGGTCGAGGGGGTCTCGGGCACCTGGAAGGAGCTCACCGACTCCGTCAACTTCATGGCCGGCAACCTGACCTCCCAGGTGCGGCAGATCGCGCAGGTGACCACGGCGGTGGCCCGCGGCGACCTCTCCCAGAAGATCGACGTGGACGCGCGCGGCGAGATCCTGGAGCTGAAGAACACCATCAACACGATGGTCGACCAGCTCTCGGCGTTCGCCGAGCAGGTGACGCGGGTGGCCCGGGACGTGGGTACGGAGGGCCGGCTCGGCGGGCAGGCGCAGGTGCCCGGGGTGGCCGGCGTGTGGCGCGACCTCACGGACTCCGTGAACGGCATGGCCGGGAACCTGACCTCGCAGGTGCGCAACATCGCGCAGGTCGCGACGGCGGTGGCCCGCGGCGACCTCTCGCAGAAGATCGACGTGGACGCGCGCGGCGAGATCCTGGAGCTGAAGAACACCCTCAACACGATGGTGGACCAGCTCTCGAACTTCGCGGAGCAGGTGACCCGCGTCGCGCGCGAGGTGGGCACCGAGGGGATCCTGGGCGGCCAGGCGGAGGTGAAGGGGGTCTCCGGCACCTGGAAGGACCTCACGCAGTCCGTCAACTTCATGGCGAACAACCTGACCTCGCAGGTGCGCAACATCGCCGAGGTGACGACGGCCGTCGCGATGGGCGACCTCTCCAAGAAGATCACCGTCGACGCGAAGGGCGAGATCCTCGAGCTCGTCACCACCGTGAACACGATGGTGGACCAGCTGTCCTCGTTCGCGGAGCAGGTGACGCGGGTCGCCCGTGAGGTGGGTACCGAGGGCATCCTGGGCGGCCAGGCGCGGGTGCGCGGGGTGACCGGCATCTGGAAGGACCTCAGCGACAACGTCAACCTGATGGCCAACAACCTGACCTCGCAGGTGCGCAACATCTCGCAGGTCTCGGCGGCGGTCGCCAACGGCGATCTGACCAAGACGGTCACGGTCGAGGCGCGCGGCGAGGTCGCGCAGCTCGCCGACACCGTGAACACGATGGTGAAGACCCTGTCCTCCTTCGCGGACGAGGTCACGCGCGTGGCCCGCGAGGTGGGTACGGAGGGCCGCCTCGGCGGCCAGGCGCACGTGCCGGGTGTGTCGGGTACGTGGAAGGACCTCACCGATTCGGTGAACTTCATGGCCTCCAACCTCACCGGCCAGGTGCGGCAGATCGCCATGGTCACGACCGCCATCGCCAAGGGCGACATGACCAAGAAGATCGACATCGACGCCCGGGGCGAGATCCTGGAGCTGAAGACGACGATCAACACGATGGTCGACCAGCTGTCCTCGTTCGCCGACCAGGTCACGCGAGTGGCGCGCGAGGTGGGCACCGAGGGCATCCTGGGCGGCCAGGCGCGGGTCCGGGACGTGGACGGCACCTGGCGCGACCTCACGGAGTCCGTGAACGAGATGGCCGGGAACCTGACCCGGCAGGTGCGCGCGATCGCTGCCGTGGCCACCGCGGTGACCCGCGGAGACCTCAACCTGAAGATCGACGTGGACGCGGCGGGCGAGATCCAGGTCCTCCAGGACAACATCAACACGATGATCGCGAACCTGCGCGACACCACCTTGGCCAACAAGGAGCAGGACTGGCTGAAGGGCAACCTCGCCCGGATCTCCGCCCTGATGCAGGGCCGCCGCGAACTGGACGACGTGGCTTCGCTGATCATGAGCGAGCTGACCCCGGTGGTCTCGGCCCAGCACGGGGCGTTCTTCCTGGCGCTGCCCTCGGGCGGCACCACGGAGATCGGGACCGACGGCGGTCCGGACGGTTCGTACGAGCTGCGGATGCGCGGGAGTTACGCGTACGCGGGCGGGGCCGTGCCCACCTCCTTCCGGCCGGGGGAGGGGCTGATCGGGACCGTCGCCGAGGAGAAGCGGACGATCCTCGTCGAGAACACCCCGCCCGGCTACCTGAAGATCTCCTCCGGCCTCGGGGAGGCTCCGCCGGCGCACGTGATCGTGCTGCCGGTGCTGTTCGAGGGGAAGGTGCTCGGCGTCATCGAGCTGGCCTCCTTCCAGCCCTTCACGCAGATCCAGAAGGACTTCCTGAGCCAGATCGCCGAGATGATCGGTACGAGCGTCAACACCATCAGCGTCAACTCCAAGACGGAGATGCTGCTCAAGCAGTCGCAGGAGATGACCGAGCAGCTGCGCGAGCGCTCCGACGAGCTGGAGAACCGGCAGAAGGCGCTGCAGGCCGCCAATGCCGAGCTGGAGGAGAAGGCGGAGCTGCTGGCCCAGCAGAACCGGGACATCGAGGTGAAGAACACCGAGATCGAGGAGGCCCGGCAGGTCCTGGAGGAGCGCGCCGAGCAGCTCGCGGTGTCGATGCGCTACAAGTCCGAGTTCCTGGCGAACATGTCGCACGAGCTGCGGACGCCGCTCAACTCGCTGCTGATCCTGGCCAAGTTGCTCGCGGACAACGCGGACGGGAACCTGTCGCCGAAGCAGGTGGAGTTCGCCGAGACCATCCACGGGGCGGGCTCGGACCTGCTCCAGCTGATCAACGACATCCTCGACCTGTCGAAGGTCGAGGCCGGGAAGATGGACGTCTCGCCGACGCGGATCGCGCTCGTGCAGCTCGTGGACTACGTGGAGGCCACCTTCCGGCCGCTGACCGCGGAGAAGGGCCTGGACTTCTCGGTGCGGGTCTCCCCGGAGCTGCCCGCGACCCTGCACACGGACGAGCAGCGGCTGCTCCAGGTGCTGCGCAACCTGCTGTCGAACGCGGTGAAGTTCACCGACACCGGCGCGGTGGAGCTGGTGATCCGGCCCGCCGGGGCGGACGTGCCGACGGCGATCCGCGAGCAGCTGCTGGAGGCCGGTTCGCTGCGGGAGGCGGACGCGGACCTGATCGCCTTCTCGGTGACGGACACCGGGATCGGGATCGCGGCGAGCAAGATGCTGGTGATCTTCGAGGCGTTCAAGCAGGCCGACGGGACGACCAGCAGGAAGTACGGCGGCACGGGGCTCGGGCTGTCCATCAGCCGGGAGATCGCCCGGCTGCTGGGCGGGGAGATCCACGCGGCGAGCGAGCCCGGCCGCGGCTCCACGTTCACGCTGTACCTGCCGCTGCACCCGAGCGAGCTGCCGCCGCAGGGGTACGCGCCGCCCACGCCCGGCGGCGGACGCGGCGAGGTGTACCGCAGGCAGGTCGACGGGGCGCGGCCCGCGCTGCCGGCGACCCCCGCGGCGCCGGTCTCCGCGGCGCAGCCGCAGCATGCGCAGCAGGTGCGGCCCGCGCTGCCGGCCGCCGAACCGGCCGGCCAGGGGCAGGGCGGCGCCGCGCTGTTCCGGCGGCGGCGCAAGGCGCTGAGCGACCTGGAGCCGCGTACGGCGGTGCCGGGGCAGCCGAACGCGCAGGGGACCGAGGACGGTTGGGTCAATCCGGAGGAGGAGCTTCCGGTGCTGCCCAGGTCGTACGACTTCCACGGTGAGAAGGTGCTCATCGTGGACGACGACGTGCGCAACGTGTTCGCGCTGACCAGCGTGCTGGAGCAGCACGGACTCGCGGTGCTGTACGCGGAGAACGGCCGGGAGGGCATCGAAGTCCTGGAGCAGCACGACGATGTGACGGTCGTACTGATGGACATCATGATGCCGGAGATGGACGGGTACGCGACGACTTCGGCGATCCGGCGGATGCCGCAGTTCGCCGGGCTGCCGATCATCGCGCTGACGGCGAAGGCGATGAAGGGGGACCGGGAGAAGGCGATCGACTCCGGTGCTTCCGACTACGTCACCAAGCCGGTCGACCCGGACTATCTGCTGTCGGTGATGGAACAGTGGATGCGCGGCAAGTGATCAACGGGCGAGCACTCTGATACCAATTGCTGACTGACTGTGGCGAAAGCGGTGTGAAAGGGCGGGAGGCGGGGAACCTTCTGCTCCCCCACACCGTTTCTGCTTCGTGCACAGTGACATCCTGGTGACAGGGTGTGGCGATCTCGGGACTGGGGCTACGATGACCGGCACAAGGACGGACGGCGCAAGGATGCCGTCCTCTTCTGGGGCGGGGCCCGGCGTACAGGCCGGTGCCAGGAGCCGGGGAGGCCCCATGCCGGGGCGAGGAGGACAGGGCATGGTGCAGAAGGCCAAGATCCTCCTGGTCGACGACCGGCCGGAGAATCTGCTGGCGCTGGAGGCCATCCTCTCCGCGCTCGATCAGACACTGGTCCGGGCGTCGTCGGGGGAGGAAGCGCTCAAGGCGCTGCTGACAGACGATTTCGCGGTCATCCTGCTGGATGTGCAGATGCCCGGGATGGACGGATTCGAGACCGCCGCGCACATCAAGCGGCGAGAGCGGACCCGGGACATCCCGATCATCTTCCTCACCGCGATCAACCACGGTCCGCACCACACGTTCCGCGGCTACGCCGCCGGGGCGGTGGACTACATCTCCAAGCCCTTCGACCCGTGGGTGCTGCGGGCCAAGGTGTCGGTGTTCGTGGAGCTGTACACGAAGAACTGCCAGCTGCGGGAGCAGGCGGCACTGCTGCGCCTCCAGCTGGAGGGCGGCGGCTCCAACGGCGACGGCAGCAAGGAGACGGCCGGCCTGCTGGCCGAGCTCTCCGCGCGGCTCGCGGCGGTCGAGGAGCAGGCCGAGGCGCTGACCAAGCAGCTCGGCGAGGAATCGGCCGACGCGGCGGTCGTGGCGACCGCGGCCCACCTGGAGCGCAAGCTCACCGGACTGCGGCGGGCGCTCGACGCGCTGGAGCCCGGGACCGGCGGAGGAGCGCCGGTGCTGCCCGCGCAGAACTGAGCCTGTCCGGCGGCCGAACACCGGCCCGTTCGCGCGGGTGCCGTGCCTGGCGGTGCGTCAAAGCACTGACACGGCACGCGACACGAACGGGTGAAGGGGTGGGCACGCGTGTCCACCGGCGCGCGCACCGGTAACCTCGGCCCCATGGCCTCACGTACGTCCGGCAAGGGTTCCCAGAGCACAGCGGGCACCGCGAAGGGCCGCACCGGCCGGACGACGGCGCCGGCGAAGAAGGCGGCCGCCCCGCGCGGGTCCGCGGCGAAGAAGACCGCGGCGCCCCGGCGCGCCCCCGCCAAGAAGGCGCCGCCCAAGCCCGCGCCGTCCCCCACCGGGGGAGTGGTGCGGCTGGTGCGCGCCGTGTGGCTGGGCTGCGCGCACGCGGTCGGCGCGGTCTTCCGCGGAGTCGGGCAGGGGGCCAAGAACCTCGACCCGGCCCATCGCAAGGACGGCGTCGCGCTGCTGTTGCTCGCCCTGGCGCTGATCGTCGCCGCCGGCACCTGGTCGAACCTGAGCGGTCCCGTCGGGGATCTGGTCACGATGCTGGTCACCGGCGCCTTCGGACGACTGGATCTGCTCGTGCCGATCCTGCTCGGCGTCATGGCGGTACGTTTCATCCGCCATCCCGAGCAGCCCGACGCCAACGGCCGGATCGGCGTCGGCCTCTCCGCGCTCGTCATCGGCGTCCTCGGCCTCGTGCACATCGCCTGCGGGGCGCCCGGCCGCGACGAGGGCACCACCGCCATGCAGAACGCGGGCGGGCTGATCGGCTGGGGCGCCTCGAAGCCGCTGATCTTCACCATGGGCGCGCCGCTGGCCGTGCCGATGCTGGTGCTGCTCACGATCTTCGGGCTGCTCGTGGTGACCGCCACCCCGGTGAACGCGATCCCGCAGCGGCTGCGGCGGCTGGGGATCCGGCTGGGGATCATCGCCCCGAACGAGTACGACGAGGGGTACGGGGAGGGCGGCGCCCCCGCCGACCGGCACGACGCCGAGCAGTGGCGGGCCCGGTCGGGGGCCGCCGGTCCGGGTGCGCCCACGGATTCCGCCGGCCCCGCCGGTTCCGCCGACGCCGCCGAGGAGCAGGCGCTCGCCCGGCGGCGGCGCCCGCGCCGGACCCCGTCCCGGCCGGCCGCCGAGCGCGGGATGGACGCCGTCGACGTGGCCGCGGCGGCCGCCGCCGCGCTGGACGGGGTGGTCTACGGCGGGATGCCGCCCTCCCCGCTGGTGGCCGACCTGACGCACGGCATCTCGGTGGAGCGCGAGGGGGCGGAGACCACCACTCCGGTGCCGCCCGCGCGGGCGGAGCGGCCCAAGGCCGCGGACCCGGAGCCGGAGCCCGTTGCGGAGCCGGCCGGTCCGCCGCACGACACCACCGCCGCCGCTTCCGGGACCCTGTCCGTCCCGGACCTCACCAAGGCCCCGCCGCCGTCCCAGCCGCTGCCGCCCCGCGCCGAGCAGCTCCAGCTCCGCGGGGACATCACGTACGCCCTGCCCTCGCTCGATCTGCTGGAGAAGGGCGGGCCGGGCAAGACCCGCAGCGCCGCCAACGACGCGGTCGTGGCCTCGCTGACCAACGTGTTCTCCGAGTTCAAGGTCGACGCGCAGGTCACCGGCTTCACCCGGGGCCCGACGGTCACCCGGTACGAGGTCACGCTCGGCGCGGCGGTCAAGGTCGAGCGGATCACGGCGCTGGCCAAGAACATCGCGTACGCCGTGGCCTCGCCGGACGTCCGGATCATCAGCCCGATCCCGGGCAAGTCGGCCGTCGGCATCGAGATCCCGAACACCGACCGGGAGATGGTCAACCTGGGCGACGTGCTCCGGCTGGCGGACGCGGCCGAGGACGACCACCCGATGCTGGTGGCGCTCGGCAAGGACGTCGAGGGCGGCTACGTCATGGCCAACCTCGCGAAGATGCCGCACGTGCTCGTCGCCGGCGCCACCGGCTCCGGAAAGTCCTCCTGCATCAACTGCCTCATCACCTCGGTGATGGTGCGGGCCACCCCGGAGGACGTCCGGATGGTGCTCGTGGACCCCAAGCGCGTCGAGCTGACGGCGTACGAGGGCATCCCGCACCTGATCACGCCGATCATCACCAATCCCAAGCGGGCCGCCGAGGCGCTCCAGTGGGTCGTGCGCGAGATGGACCTGCGCTACGACGACCTGGCCGCCTTCGGCTACCGGCACATCGACGACTTCAACCAGGCCATCCGGGACGGCAAGATCAAACTGCCGCCGGGCAGCGAGCGGGAGCTCAGCCCGTACCCGTACCTGCTGGTGATCGTCGACGAGCTCGCCGACCTGATGATGGTGGCCCCGCGCGACGTCGAGGACTCGATCGTCCGCATCACCCAGCTGGCCCGCGCGGCCGGCATCCACCTGGTGCTCGCCACCCAGCGGCCCTCGGTGGACGTGGTCACCGGCCTGATCAAGGCGAACGTGCCCTCACGGCTCGCGTTCGCCACCTCCTCGCTCGCCGACAGCCGGGTCATCCTGGACCAGCCGGGCGCCGAGAAGCTGATCGGCAAGGGCGACGGGCTGTTCCTGCCGATGGGGGCGAACAAGCCGGTCCGCCTCCAGGGCGCGTTCGTCACCGAGGACGAGATCGCCGGGATCGTGCAGCACTGCAAGGACCAGATGGCGCCCGTCTTCCGGGACGACGTCACGGTCGGGCAGAAGCAGAAGAAGGAGATCGACGAGGAGATCGGCGACGACCTGGACCTGCTGTGCCAGGCGGCCGAGCTGGTGGTCTCCACCCAGTTCGGGTCCACCTCGATGCTCCAGCGCAAGCTGCGGGTGGGCTTCGCGAAGGCCGGCCGGCTCATGGACCTGATGGAGTCGCGCGCGATCGTCGGCCCGAGCGAAGGTTCGAAAGCGCGCGACGTCCTGGTCAAGGCGGACGAGCTGGACGGGGTCCTGGCCGTCATCCGGGGAGATACCCAACCGTGATTCGCGGGCGGGCAACCGTTTCCCTTGGGGCCGCGTCAAGTTGAGGGAGGTGGCGCCTCCGTGTCCGCTGCGGGGCCGCCACAGCACTCCGACTTCCCACACTGTTCGGTTTGCCATTCGAATGGCGTAGGAAGTCCGCCCTCCGGTTGCTCCACCCTTTCGTCACCCCCCTAGACTGGACATCCAGCAGGTGGCTACACGCTCGAAAGGCGCCCTCGTGTCCATCGGCAACTCCAACTCCCCCGAAGATGAGCGTCCTTCGACCGACGACCGGTCCGAGGACCGCATCATCGAACGCAAGGCCGAAGGGCCGTCCATCGGGACGGTCCTGAAGAAGGCCCGGATCGCCGCCGGGCTCACTGTCGACGAGGTCAGTTCCACCACCCGTGTGCGCATCCCGATCGTGCACGCGATCGAAGCTGACGATTTCACGCGGTGCGGCGGCGACGTCTACGCCCGCGGTCACATCCGCACGCTCGCCCGCGCCGTCCACATCGATCCGGACCCCCTGGTCGACGCGTACGACGCGGCCCACGGCGGCCGGCCGGCACCCACGCCCGCCGCGCCGATGTTCGACGCCGAGCGCATCCGTCCCGAGCGGCAGCGGCCCAACTGGACCGCGGCCATGGTCGCCGCCATCGTCGCCGTGATCGGCTTCGTGGGCTTCACCGCCTTCAGCGGCGGCGACGCGAAGGACAAGCGGCCGGTGGCGGACGCCTCCGCCGCCCCGCAGGCCGCGCCCAAGCAGTCGGCCGGCAAGCCGGCAGCCCAGCCGCAGCAGCCGAAGGCCCCCAAGCCGGAGCCCTCGGACAGCGCGATCGCCGCCGCGCCCAAGGACCTCGTCACGGTCGTCCTGACGGCCAACGACGGCGAGAGCTGGATCTCCGCGAAGGACCACAGCGGCCGCCTGCTGTTCGACGGGACGCTGGCCCCGGGCGAGTCCAAGACCTTCACGGACAAGGAGTCCATCGACCTCGTCCTCGGCGACGCCGGGGTCGTGAAGCTCTTCGTGAACGGCAAGGAGATCAAGGACGACTTCCAGCCGGGTCAGGTGGAACGCCTCACATACACCAAGGACGACCCCCGCCAGGGGGCGGCCCAGGCGGGCTGATACAGCGCTGAATCCGTGATTCCGGGTCCCCGGGGTGCTGCGCCGCACCCCGGGGATCTTGGTTTACCGGGACTTGGGGCGGGGGCCGCCGTCTGGACAAAGTAGTCTTGAGTCCATGCCCGAACGCCGTACCGTCGCCCTTGTCACTCTTGGCTGCGCCCGTAACGAGGTGGACTCGGAGGAGCTCGCAGGCCGCTTGGCGGCGGATGGCTGGGAGCTCGTCGAGGACGCCGCCGATGCGGACGTAGCCGTCGTCAACACCTGCGGCTTCGTCGAAGCCGCCAAAAAGGACTCCGTAGACGCCCTGCTCGAAGCCAACGATCTCAAGGATCACGGCAAGACCCAGGCCGTCGTCGCCGTCGGCTGCATGGCCGAGCGCTACGGCAAGGAGCTCGCCGAGGCGCTCCCCGAGGCCGACGGCGTGCTCGGCTTCGACGACTACGCCGACATCTCCGACCGCCTCCAGACCATCCTCAACGGCGGCATCCACGCCTCCCACACCCCGCGTGACCGGCGCAAGCTGCTGCCGATCAGCCCCGCGGACCGCCAGGAGAGCGCGGTGGCGCTGCCCGGCCACGCCCAGTCGGCGCCCGCCGAGGAGCCGGCCGAGGCCCCCGCCGACCTCCCGGACGGAGTCGCTCCCGCCTCCGGGCCGCGCGCCCCGCTGCGCCGCCGCCTGGACAAGAGCCCGGTCGCCTCGGTCAAGCTGGCCTCCGGCTGCGACCGGCGCTGCTCGTTCTGCGCCATCCCGTCCTTCCGCGGCTCCTTCATCTCGCGCCGCCCCAGCGATGTGCTGGGCGAGACGCGCTGGCTCGCCGAGCAGGGCGTCAAGGAGGTCATGCTGGTCTCCGAGAACAACACCTCGTACGGCAAGGACCTCGGCGACATCCGCCTGCTGGAGACCCTGCTGCCCGAGCTGGCCGCGGTGGACGGCATCGAGCGCGTCCGCGTCAGCTACCTCCAGCCGGCCGAGATGCGGCCCGGCCTGATCGACGTACTGACCTCGACCCCCAAGGTCGTGCCGTACTTCGACCTGTCCTTCCAGCACTCGGCCCCCGACGTGCTGCGGGCCATGCGCCGCTTCGGCGACACGGACCGGTTCCTGGAGCTGCTGGACACCATCCGCAGCAAGGCCCCGCAGGCCGGCGTCCGGTCCAACTTCATCGTCGGCTTCCCCGGTGAGACGGAGGCCGACTTCAAGGAGCTGGAGCGCTTCCTCACCCACGCACGGCTCGACGCGATCGGTGTCTTCGGCTACTCCGACGAGGACGGCACCGAGGCCGTCACGTACGAGAACAAGCTGGACGAGGAAACGATCGCCGAGCGGCTCGCGCACATGCAGCGGCTCGCCGAGGAGCTCACCTCGCAGCGCGCCGAGGAGCGGATCGGGGAGACCCTGGAGGTACTCGTCGAGTCCGTGGAAGCGGTGGACGAGGACGGTGACGGCGCCTACGGGCGGGCCGCGCACCAGGCGCCCGAGACGGACGGCCAGGTCGTCTTCACGGACAGCACGGGCCTGGTGCCCGGCCGTATCGTGACGGCGAAGGTGGTCGGCACGCTGGGCGTGGACCTGGTGGCCGAGCCCCTGCACCTCGACGAGGAGGCGGCCGGATGACCGGAGTCCCGGCATCTGCGGCGGGCGGGACCGGCCGCCGGCCCGCGCCCGGCGCGAAGCTGGGGGCCGCGGCGGTCAATCAGGCCAGCCTGTGGAACATCGCGAACATCCTGACGATGATCCGGCTCGTCCTGGTGCCGGGATTCGTCCTGCTCCTCCTCGCCGACGGCGGGTACGACCCGGTGTGGCGCGCGTGGGCCTGGGCCGCGTTCGCCGTCGCCATGATCACGGACATCTTCGACGGGCACCTGGCCCGTACGTACAACCTGGTCACGGACTTCGGGAAGATCGCCGACCCCATCGCCGACAAGGCGATCATGGGGTCGGCGTTGATCTGTCTCTCCTGGCTGGGCGACCTGCCCTGGTGGGTGACCGCAGTGATCCTCGGGCGGGAACTCGGGATCACGCTCATGCGTTTCTGGGTCATCAGGTACGGAGTGATTCCCGCCAGCCGGGGCGGCAAGCTCAAGACCCTGGTCCAGGGGACGGCGGTGGGCATGTACGTCCTGGCGCTGACCGGGCCGCTGGCGAGCCTGCGCTTCTGGGTGATGGCGGCCGCCGTCGTGCTGACCGTCGTCACCGGTTTGGATTACATCCGTCAGGCCGTGGTGCTGCGGCGCCAGGGTCTGGAAGCGGAGCGGGCCGCAAGGTGACATACCCGGCGGGGGAATCTCCGGTGGTCGGTGGGGCGCCTTCGGGCGCCGCGGAACCGGCGGCGGAGACCGGGGCCACCGCAGCAGTCGCCGCGGAGGTGCTGCGCCTCCTTGCGGAGAGTGACCAGACCCTCGCCGTCGCCGAGTCGCTGACCGGCGGCATGGTGGCAGCGGAGCTCACGGGCATCGCCGGGGCCTCCCGCTCCTTCCGCGGTTCGGTCACGGCGTACGCCACCGAGCTGAAGCACCGCGTCCTGGGGGTGGACGCCGGGCTGCTGGCCGCCGAAGGCGCGGTGAACGCGCAGGTAGCGGCCGAGATGGCGGCCGGCGTACGGCGCGTGCTGGGTGCATCGTGGGGGATCGCGACCACCGGAGTGGCCGGTCCCGACCCGCAGGACGGGCAGCCGGTGGGCACCGTCTTCATCGCCGTGGCGGGTCCGCGGGGCAGGAAAACCGTCCCGCTGAGGTTGAACGGCTCCCGTGCGGAAATTCGTAGGGAGAGTGCACGGACAGTGCTCGAACTGCTCTCGAGCGAACTCCGCGAGAATGCGCGGGGGCAGGATACGGAACAGAACGGGGGGATTTGATGTTTGCAGCCCTGAGTGAACACGACATAGCTCCCCGCACGGCCGCGGCGCGAGGCGGTACGGTGGGGCGTGAAGGATGCGGCTACACGGTCAGAGGAGGGAGCCACCGATGATTCTGCTCCGTCGCCTGCTGGGTGACGTGCTGCGTCGGCAGCGCCAGCGCCAGGGCCGTACTCTGCGCGAAGTCTCCTCGTCCGCCCGAGTTTCTCTCGGCTATCTTTCCGAGGTGGAGCGGGGGCAGAAGGAGGCATCCTCCGAGCTGCTCTCCGCGATCTGCGACGCGTTGGACGTACGGATGTCCGAGCTGATGCGCGAGGTCAGCGACGAGCTGTCGCTGGCTGAGCTGGCGCAGTCGGCCGCGGCAAGCGAACCGGTCACGGTGCCGGTCCGCCCGATGCTCAATTCGGTCTCCGTGGCTTCGGTCACGGGCGGGCCGGAGCGGGTGACCATCAAGGCGCCCGCGGAAGCGGTGAATGTCGTAGCCGCGTGAGATCGATGCGCGAGCTGTGAAGAAATGAGCGTGGCCGGAGCCCCGGCCGGTGCGTGACGCACCGGCCGGGGCTCCGCGCCGTTCTGGGTGCGCGGCCCGGGGGTGTACGGGAGGATGGGGAATCCGGACGAGTCCGGATCGCGGCCCTGATCCCGGGAGGCAGCCGTGCGGCGGTTACTGCGGATACCTCCGGTACTGGGCATATCCCCGATGGTGGCCCTCGCGGTGGCGATGGGTGCGCTGTGGTGGTGGGCGGTGCTGCGGCTGGCTCTGGCGCCGGGCGAGTCGGGTCCGGTGGAGGGCGCGGTCGCCGTGGGCGGCTGGGGGCTGGGGCTGCTGCCGGTGCACTGCACGCCGGGGCCCGTACGCAGGGCCCGGCGGGCGGCGGGGCCGTTCGACGGGGCGGTGGCGGAGCCGTTCGACGGGGCGGTGGCCGGGCCGGGAGGCGCGGTGCCGGGTGATGAGGGGCTCACCAGGGCATCGACACTCCGCCGTTCGGGCGGAGGATCTGGCCCGTCATGAAGGACGAGGCGTCCGAGGCGAGGTAGAGCACGGCCTGGGCGATGTCCTCGGGCTCGCCCACGCGGCGCAGGGGGGACATCCGGACCATCGCGGCCTCGGTCTGCTCCCGGACCTCGGGACTGTGCCGGCCCGTCATGGGCGTGCGGATCCACCCCGGGGCGACGGCGTTGACGCGGATCCCGTGGGGCCCGGCCTCCGTGGCGAGGGTCTTGGTGAGCTGGACGACGGCGGCCTTGGCGGCGCTGTAGCAGAGCAGGCCGGGCTGGGCGGCGTCCACGGCGCCGGAGGCCATCGTGATGATCGATCCCGGACGGCCGGCCGCGATCATGGCCCGCGCGGCCTCCTGACAGGTGCGCAGGATCCCCTTGAAGTTGATGTCCAGGACCCGGTCGAGGTCCTCGTCGGAAGTCTCCAGAACGCTGCTGGTGTGCATGATCCCGGCGATGGCGGCGGCGATGTCGAGGGTTCCGGCGGCGGCCACGGCGGCCCGCAGGGCGGCCCGGTCGGTGACGTCGAGGGGGTGGACGGTGGCGGACCCGCCGGCCTTGGCGACGAGGTCGGCGGTCTCGGCGAGGCCCCGCCCGTCGCGGTCCGCGCAGTGCACGGAGGCGCCCGCCTCGGCGAGGAGAACGGCGGTGGCGCGGCCTATGCCGCTGGCGGCGCCGGTGATCAGGGCGGTCCGGCCGGTGAGGTCGTACGGGGCTCTGGGTGTGGGCATGCCGGGACGGTACGACCGGATCTGACGGACCGTCAACCAGGCGGCCGCGCAGGAGGGGTCGGGCCGGATTGGCAGTGCGGGCACCAGTACGTCGGGCGGTCGTCCTGCGGGGCTTCGCGGACGGGGGTGCCGCAGCGCAGGCAGGGGCGGCGGGCGCGGCCGTACACGAAGAGCTCCTGGCCGGGGCGGCGGCTGCCGGTGGTGTTGCGGACCGCCCGGTCGCCGGTGTTGGCGCGCAGCAGACGGTGGGCGGCGCCGGCCAGGCGGACGGCGGTGGTCCCGGGGTCGGGGAGGTCGCCGACCGGGGTCCAGGGGGTGACCTGGGCGAGGAAGCAGAGCTCGGACTTGTAGATGTTGCCGATGCCGGCCAGGTTGCGCTGGTCGAGCAGGGCCTCGCCGAGCGGGCGCCGGGGAGCGGCGAGGAGGTTGGCGGCGGCCTCCCCCGCGTCCCAGTCGGGGCCGAGGAGGTCGGGGCCCAGGTGGCCGACGGCCCGGTCCTCCTCGCAGGTGCGGAGCAGTTCGACGACGGGGAGGCGGTAGCCGACGGCCGTGTGCCCGGCCGTGCCGAGGACGGCGCGGATCTCGTACGCCGGGCCGCCGTGCCACTTCTCCCGCGCGGCGAAGACCCGCCACGAGCCGTCCATGCCCAGGTGGGTGTGGAGGGTCAGGCCGCCCTCGAAACGGGCGAGGAGGTGTTTGCCGCGCGGGGTGACGCCGAGGGTGGTGCGGCCGGTCAGGTCGGCGGTGGCGAAGCGGGGGACGCGCAGGTCGCTGCGGGTCAGCTCGTGGCCGGCCAGGGCGGCGTCCAGCCGGGCCGCGGCGCGCCAGACGCTGTCTCCTTCGGGCATGGCGCCATTGTCGCGCGACCGGGCCGGGACGGCGGGAGCCCCGCCCGCGCGGTGGCGCGGGCGGGGGCCCGGTCGTCCGGCAGGGGAGGGCGCGGCGGTGGCCGCTGCCGGTTCCCGTGCCGCTACTTCCAGAAGAGGCCCTTGCCGTCGCTCAGGTTGTTGTACGGGTCGCCCCAGTACTCGGCGCCGACCACCTTCGTCTGGGCGGACGGGGCCAGGGCGATGGCGCAGCTGGTCTGGGTCTGGCCGTTGGTGAAGCCCTTCGGCAGCGTCTCGTCCTTGCACTTCTCGAACTTGCCGATGACGGAGACGCCCTGGGCCTCGGAGCCGTCCGGGAGGATGCCCTTGATGTGGCCCACGGAGGCGTACGAGAGGTCCACGGTGCCGATGTTCTTGACCGTGTAGCGGACGTAGTAGGGGATCATCCCCTTGACCTTGTCGCCCAGCTTGAGCGAGTCGAGGTCGGCCGGCTGGCCCTGCTCGACGGCGGTGACGGTGAGGGCGAGGGTGCCGCCCTTGGTGCTGCCGTAGCTGAACGGGATCTGCGCCGTCTCGCCGATCTTGAAGGTCTGGCCGGGCTTCGCCTGGCCCGCCGCGCCCGCGGGGGCCTGGCCGCCGCCGGTGGAGGGGCTGGCCGGAGTGCCGGGCTGCGCGGAGTCCTGGCCGCCCTGGCTCGGCTGTGCTGCCGGAGCGCTCGACTGCGCGGGGGCGACCTCCTCGTTGCCGTTCTTGCAGCCGGTGAGGGTCAGTGTTCCGGCAACCGCCAGACCGATGACGCCCGTTGCCGCTCGCCGCATGGTGTTGGTGCTCACTTTTCTGGTCCCCCATGAGTGTGATCTTTTGACGTGGCATCGTCACGCTTGATGCCTGCGGTGATCTTGATAGTCCAGAAAAGGGCGGGGTCGCCAGTCCAGGGGCGCTTCGTGACGTGCTCAAGACATAAGCGGAACATAAGCGCGATGGTCGAGACTGGAATGTCGGATTCGGCCGTCGGATTCACGAGCGCATGCGCAGCCCCCGCGGAGTGGCGTGGAAGCCGGCCGCCTCCAGGGCCGGGCCCAGCGGGGAGGTCAACGCCGGGGCGGCGTTGATCCGTTCCACCGTGAGCGCCGGGAGCGCGCCGATCCGGGAGGCCGCCGCCAGGGCCGCGGTGGCCGCCGCGAGCCGCGGGTCCTCGGCCGGGGGCCAGGCCAGCAGCGTCTTGCCGCCGCGCTCCAGGTACAGGGTGAGCTCGCCGTCGACCAGGACCACCAGCGAGCCCGCCTTGCGGCCCGGCTTGTGGGTGGCCCCGGCCGGGGGCTCCGGCCAGGGCAGGGCCGCCCCGTACGCGTTCGCCGGGTCGGCCGCGGCCAGGACCACCGCCGCCAGCGGGGGCGGATTCCGCTCGGCCGACCGCAGCCGGTCCACCGCGCCGTCCATCGCGAACTGGGCCGCGCCCAGGCCCTCCACCACGTAGCCGCGCCGGGCCTGCCCACTGTCCTCGAAGGCCGACAGGACCCGGTACACCGCGCTGAAGCCGCCCTCCACGCCCTCGGCGGCCACCGCGCCGCGCGTCACCACCCCGTGCCGGTCCAACAGGGTCCGGGCCAGTGCGTGCGCCCGGTGGGTGGGGTCGGGAGCCCGGGTGGGCAGCAGCGACCAGCGGCCCGAGACCGTGGGCGGGCCCGGGCGGGACACCTGCGCGGCGAGCGTCCCGTACCGGCCGCGCGGGACCGTGCGCCGGGCCCGGTGGGCGGTGGCGCCCGCCGTACGGCCCGAGCCGAGCAGGGAGCGCAGCGGGGAGAGCGTGTCATTGGTCAGCCGGCCCGACCAGGCCAGGTCCCAGACGGCCTCGGACAGTTCGAGGTCGGTGGCCTCGGACCACTTGGCGCGCACCGACTCCGCGAGCTGGCGGAAGAACAGCCCGTACCCGCCGGACAGGGTGTCGAGGACCGACTGGTGAAGGGGCGTCAGCTCCAGCGGGTGCGGCGGGGGCAGCAGCAGCGGGGCGGCGTCCGCCAGGTAGAGCGAGACCCAGCCGTCCTTGCCGGGCAGGGCCCCGGCGCCCGCCCAGACCACCTCGCCGGTGGTGGTGAGCTCGTCCAGCAGGGTCGGGGAGTACCCCGAGACCCGGGAGGGGAGGATCAGCCGCTCCAGCGCCGAAGCGGGCACCGGGGCGCCCTGGAGCTGCTCGATCGCCCGGGCCAGGCCGTCGACGCCGCGCAGGGCGCCGCCCAGGTGCTGCCACTGCGGCAGGAAGGTGGCCAGGGAGGTCGGCGGGACGGGCTCCAGCTCCTGGCGCAGCGCCGCCAGGGAGCGGCGGCGCAGCCTGCGCAGCACGGTCGCGTCGCACCACTCCTGGCCGATGCCGGCCGGGTGGAACTCGCCCTGCACCACGCGGCCCGCCGCCGCGAGCCGCTGCAGGGCGCCCTCGGTCACCGCAGTGCCCAGGCCGAAGCGGGTGGCGGCGGCGGTCGTGGTGAACGGCCCGTGGGTGCGTGCGTACCGGGCCAGGAGATCCCCGAGCGGGTCCTTGACCGGCTCGGTGAACGCCTCGGGGACCCCGACCGGGAGGGCCGTGCCCAGTGCGTCGCGCAGTCGGCCCGCGTCCTCGATCGCCGCCCAGTGGTCCGCGCCGCCGATCCGGACCGCGATGGCCCGGCGGGCCTCGGCCAGGGCCTTCGGCCAGGCCGCGTCGGCGCCGCGCTCGGCCAGTTCGGCGGTGGTCAGAGGGCCGAGCAGGCGCAGCAGGTCGGCGACGGACTCGGCGTCCCTGGCCCGCCGGTCCTCCGTCAGCCACTGGAGCTCGCGCTCCAGCTCCTCCAGCACCTGCGCGTCGAGCAGTTCGCGCAGCTCCGCCTGGCCCAGCAGCTCCGCCAGCAGGCGCGAGTCCAGCGACAGTGCGGCCGCCCTGCGCTCGGCGAGCGGCGAGTCCCCCTCGTACAGGAACTGGGCGACGTACCCGAACAGCAGCGACCGGGCGAACGGGGACGGTTCGGCGGTGGTGACCTCGACCAGGCGGACGCGGCGCGCCTCGATGTCCCCCATCAGCTCCGTCAGGCCCGGCACGTCGAAGACGTCCTGCAGGCACTCCCGTACGGCTTCCAGCACGATCGGGAAGGATCCGAACTCGGATGCCACCTGGAGCAGTTGGGAAGCTCGCTGGCGCTGCTGCCACAGCGGGGTCCGCTTGCCGGGGCTGCGGCGCGGCAGCAGCAGGGCGCGCGCCGCGCACTCGCGGAACCGGGAGGCGAACAGGGCGGAGCCGCCGACCTGGTCGGTGACGATCTGGTTGATCTCGCCGTGGTCGAAGGCGACGTCCGCGGCGCCCAGCGGGGCCTGTTCGTCATCGAACTCGAAGGAGGCGGTGTGCGCCGGATCGTGGTCCAGCAGGTCCATCGACAGCAGGTCCGCGTCCGGCAGCCGCAGCACGATCCCGTCGTCCGCGTGCATGACCTGCGCGTCCATGCCGTACTTCTCGGCGAGGCGGGCGCCGAGGGCGAGCGCCCAGGGAGCGTGCACCTGGGCACCGAAGGGGGAGTGGACCACGACCCGCCAGTCGCCGAGCTCGTCGCGGAACCGCTCGACCACGATGGTCCGGTCGTCGGGGACGTGGCCGCAGGCCTCGCGCTGCTCCGCGAGGTACGCGAGGACGTTCTCCGCGGCCCAGGCGTCGAGCCCGGCAGCCACCAGGCGCAGCCGGGCGTCCTCCTCGGTCAGGCCTCCGAGCTCGCGCAGGAACGCACCGACCGCGCGGCCCAGTTCGAGGGGGCGGCCCAGCTGGTCGCCCTTCCAGAACGGCAGCCGGCCGGGAACCCCGGGGGCGGGGGAGACCAGGACCCGGTCGCGGGTGATGTCCTCGATGCGCCAGGAGGTGGTGCCCAGCGTGAACACGTCCCCCACGCGGGACTCGTAGACCATCTCCTCGTCGAGCTCGCCGACCCGGCCGCCGCCCTTCTTCGGGTCCGCGCCCGCGAGGAACACCCCGAAGAGACCCCGGTCGGGGATGGTGCCGCCGGAGGTGACGGCGAGGCGCTGCGCCCCCGGCCGGCCGGTGATCGTCCCCGCCACCCGGTCCCAGACGACCCGCGGTCTGAGCTCGGCGAACGCGTCGGACGGATACCGGCCCGCCAGCATGTCGAGCACCGCGGTGAACGCCGACTCCGGCAGGGCCGCGAACGGCGCCGCCCGCCGCACGAGCGCCAGCAGCTCGTCCAGCTGCCAGGTGTCCATCGCGGTCATCGCGACCAGCTGCTGCGCGAGCACGTCCAGCGGGTTCGACGGGATGCGCAGCGACTCGATCGACCCGGTGCGCATCCGCTCGGTGACCACGGCCGCCTGGACCAGGTCCCCGCGGTACTTGGGGAACACCACTCCCGTGGAGACCGCGCCCACCTGGTGCCCGGCCCGGCCCACGCGCTGGAGCCCCGAGGCCACCGAGGGCGGGGACTCCACCTGCACCACCAGGTCCACCGCGCCCATGTCGATGCCCAGTTCCAGACTGGAGGTGGCGACCACGGCGGGCAGCCGTCCCGCCTTCAGGTCCTCCTCCACCAGCGCCCGCTGCTCCTTGGAGACCGAGCCGTGGTGCGCCCGCGCCAGCAGCGGCGGGGCTCCCAGGGCGGCCCCCGACTGGGCCATGATCTCGGCCGGCGGCGAGCCGTCGGGCAGCTTCTCGCCCATGGCGCGCTCGTACGCGATCTCGTTCAGCCGGTTGCACAGCCGCTCGGCGAGGCGGCGGGAATTGGCGAACACGATCGTGGAGCGGTGGGCCTGCACCAGATCCGCGATGCGCTCCTCCACATGCGGCCAGATCGAGGGTTTGTCCCCACCCTCCTGCCCCTCGGTGGCCGGCGATCCTCCCAACTCGCCCATGTCCTGCACCGGGACGACCACCGACAGGTCGAACTCCTTGGCCGAGGGCGGCTGCACGATCTCGGCCTTGCCGCGCGGCGCGAGGTACCGCGCCACCTCGTCCACCGGCCGGACCGTCGCCGACAGCCCGATCCTGCGGGCCGGGCGGGGCAGCAGCTCGTCCAGCCGCTCCAGGGACAGGGCCAGGTGCGCCCCGCGCTTGGTCCCCGCGACCGCGTGCACCTCGTCCAGGATCACCGTCTCGATCCCGGCCAGTGCGTCGCGCGTCGCCGATGTCAGCATCAGGAACAGCGACTCGGGCGTGGTGATCAGGATGTCCGGCGGCCGGGTGGCCAGCGCCCGCCGCTCCGCCGGCGGGGTGTCCCCCGAGCGGATCCCGACCCGGATCTCCGGCTCGGGCAGGCCCAGGCGGACGGACTCCTGGCGGATCCCCGTCAGCGGGCTGCGCAGGTTCCGCTCGACGTCCACCGCGAGGGCCTTCAGCGGGGACACGTACAGCACCCGGCAGCGCTTCTTCGGCTCGGCCGGCGGCGGGGTGGACGCCAGCTGGTCGAGGGCGGCGAGGAAGGCGGCCAGGGTCTTGCCGGAGCCGGTCGGCGCCACGACGAGCACGTCGGAGCCCTCCCGGATGGCGCGCCAGGCGCCCTCCTGCGCGGTGGTGGGCGAGGCGAAGGCCCCCGTGAACCAGGAGCGGGTCGCGGGGGAGAACGCATCGAGCGCGGAGCCGGCCATGCCCCCATCCTGCACCCGGCCACTGACAACGGCCCGGACCTGGGCAGACACCCGTACGGGGCGGGCCGCCGCAGCGGGCGGAGCGCAGAATGGAGACATGACGGACGGGGTGCACGGGACGCACGGGGCGGGCGAGGCGGCCGAGCGGGAGTGGGCCCGGCACTGGCGGTACGCGCAGCTGCCCGGCCTGGACCTGCTGCGCGCCCACTACGTACGCCACACCTTCCCGCGCCACACCCACGACGGGTACGTCATCGCGGCCGTCACCGGCGGCATCGAGGAGGTCGGCCTGCCCGGCGGCACCCTGCGGGCCGGGCCGGGCAGCGTGGTCCTGATCAACCCCGAGGTGCCGCACACCGCGCGCGCCGGGGTCCCGGAGGGCTGGGCGTACGCCACCCTCTACCCCTCCCGGGAGCTGATCGCGGAGGTGGCCGCGGAGATAGGCAGCCTGCGCGGGACCCCGGGCTTCACGGCCGACTCGGTCGCCGACCCGCAGACCTCGTACGTGATCACCGAGGTGCACCGGGCCGCAGAGGAGGGCAACGCGCTGGCCGCCGACACGCTGCTGCGCGGTGCGGTCGCGCGGATGCTGACCCGGCACGCCGGGCCGCTGCCCGCCCGTACGGTCCGCAGCGCCGGAGCGGTCGACGCCGCGGCGGCTCGGGCGGTGCTCCAGGAGCGGATGGCGCGGCCCCCCTCGCTGGAACAGCTCGCCGCGGAACTGGGGACCAGCCCCTTCGCCCTGCTGCGGGCCTTCCGGGAGACGTACGGGATGCCGCCGCACACCTGGCTGACCGACGCCCGGGTCCGGCGGGCCCGGGCGCTGCTGGACGCGGGGACGGCGCCCGCGGAGGCGGCCGTCGCCGTCGGCTTCACCGACCAGCCCCACCTGAACCGCCACTTCACCCGCATCGTGGGCGTCCCCCCGGGCGCCTACCGCCGGGGGCGTTCGGGCGGCCGGCTCCCGGGCGGGGGCTGAGCCCGGCCCCGCCTGCCCGCGTCCAGCCTGCCCGCCTCCCGCCTGCAAGAACGTACAAGACCGGTGGGGGCGGGCTGCGTACGGTCAGGGGCGTGCGAGAACGACAGATGGTGAGGCAGGAGACCCCCGAGGGGGTCGAGGAGCGGCCGCGGGGGGCCGTCCTACGGGACGCGCTCGGGGTCGGGGTGGCCGTGGGGCTGTCCGGGTTCGCCTTCGGGGTGACCGCCGCCGGGGCCGGGATCAGCGTGCTCCAGGCCTGCGCGCTGAGCCTGCTGGTGTTCACCGGAGCCTCGCAGTTCGCCCTGGTCGGGGCGCTGGCCGCGGGCGGGAACCCGTTCACCGCCGCCGCCGGGGCGTTCTTCCTCGGTACGCGGAACGCCTTCTACGGGCTGCGCCTGTCGCAGCTGCTCGCCGTGCCCAGGGCCGTGCGGCCGCTCGCCGCCCACTGGGTGATCGACGAGACCACCGCCGTGGCGCTGGCCCAGCCGGACCGCAGGTCGGCCCGGCTCGGGTTCACCGTGACCGGGCTGAGCCTGTACGTCCTGTGGAACCTGACCACCCTGCTCGGCGCCCTCGGCGCCGAGGCCCTCGGGGACACCTCCGCGTGGGGGCTGGACGCCGCCGGACCGGCCGTCTTCCTGGCCCTGCTCGCGCCGATGCTGAAGACCGCCACCGAGCGGGCCGTCGCCGCGCTCGCCCTCGTCCTGGGGCTGGGCCTGCTGCCCGTGCTGCCCGCCGGGCTGCCGGTGCTCGTCGCCGCCCTCGCCGCGCCCGCGGTCCTCTGGCTGAAGGGACGCCGCTCGTGAACGTCTGGATCGCCATCGCGCTCACCGTCGTCGGCTGCTACGCCGTCAAGCTCGCCGGGCTGCTCGTGCCCGCCGGGGTACTGGAGCGGCCGGCGGTGCGCCGGCTCGCCGCCCTGCTGCCGGTCGCGCTGCTCGCCGCGCTCACCGCCCAGCAGACCTTCAGCACCGGGCACGAGCTCGTCCTCGACGCCCGCGCCGCCGGGCTGGCCGCCGCGGGGCTCGCGCTGCTGCTGCGGGCGCCGTTCCTGCTCGTGGTCGCCGCCGCCGTGGTCGTCACCGCGGGAGTGCGGGCCCTGGGCGGGTAGCGTCCGCCGGGGGATCACCGGTCAGGGGCCGCCCGTACGCGCGCAGCGTCAGCAAGGCCTCCAGGGTGGCGATCGGGCGCCGCTCCAGCGAGCTGCCCGGCGCCCACGCGAGGCGCCGCACCGGCCAGCCGCCGTCCTGCTGCTGTCCGGCGGCCAGGAAGTCCAGCGACCGCCCGATCTCCTCGTCGGTGAACCAGCCGCGTGCCAGCGACTCCGGCCGCCGGGCGACGTCGTGCGCGAACAGCTGCTCGCCCGGCGCGCAGCCGGGGTACTGCGGGTACTCCCGGCGCCGGCGCGGGTCGAGCACGACCAGCCGCTGCTCCCGTACGAGCCGTCCGAGCCGGTCCGCGGCCGCCACCGCCCGCGCCCGGTCGGGGGCGCCGTCGAGGAAGGCCACCGCGCTCTGGACCTCGTACGGGCCCGGCCGGCGCAGGTTCTCGACCCGCTCCCAGCAGAAGTCCGTGGCCCGGAACAGCCACGCGTGCCAGATCCGGTTGCGGTGCAGTACGCCGACGACCGGGCCCGTGGTCAGCAGCTCGCCCGGCGGATCGTCGTACACCGGGTGGTAGGGGGCCCCGGGATAGCCGCGCGGGGCCGGGAGGACCACCGGGAGCGCGCCGTCCGCGGTGGAGACCCGGGTCAGGTGGCGGCAGAGCCGTTCGATCCGCTGCCCGGCGCAGCGGCCCAGGCCGTCCAGGATCCGGAGCGCGTGCGCGGTGTGCAGCGGATGACTGAGCGGACCGCGCAGATCCGGATCGAGGGCGTGGCCGTAGCCGCCGTCGGCGTTGAGGTACGAGCCGAGGGCGGTGTCCACCGCGTCGGCCTCCCCGCCGAGGAAGTGGAAGGCGAACCGCCGCTGCTCCAGGACCCGGGCCGTGAGCCAGAAGAACTGCTCGGCGCGGGCCAGTGGGGTTGGTGGGATCGATGAGGGCGGTGGGGTCAGCGAGGAAGCGTCGTCTCCAGGCATGCGTGACACCGTAGGGCGCGCTGCCTCGCGGACGGGAGGAGAACGACTCCGGTGCACTCTCCCGGGGCGGGATACTGGGGGCATGCGGTTGACGATTTTCTGGGAGCGGATGGCCGAGCACTTCGGTGCGGGCTACGCGGACTCCTTCGCGCGGGACCACGTCATGACGGAACTCGGCGGACGGACCGTCCACCAGGCGCTGGACGCGGGCTGGGAGGCCAAGGACGTGTGGCGCGCGGTGTGTTCGGCGATGGACGTGCCCGCCTCGCTGCGCTGACCCGGGCGGCCGTTTCCCCGGACGCGGGACGGGTGGGACAGACTGGTCGGCGTGGCAGCCACCGATGAGACGACCGTGACGACGACCGGCACGACGACCGATGCGACGACCGATGCGACGACCGACACCGCCGAGGGGGCCGGGCCGGCCGAGGCGGCCGAGCCCGCGGGATCCACAGCACCCCCCGGCGGGGCCACCGCACCGCCGGCGGGGGCCGGGGCCCGGATGCCGCGCTGGCTGCCGCGCGCCGTCGTCCTCGTGCTCGCCCTCATCGCCTGTTTCCAGCTCGGCAGCTGGGCCTTCCACCAGCTGACGGCGCTGCTCGTCAACATCCTGATCGCGTTCTTCCTCGCGCTCGCGGTCGAACCCGCCGTGTCCCGGATGGCGGCCCGCGGCATGCGCCGAGGGCTCGCCACCTTCCTGGTGTTCCTGGGCGTGTTCGTCGCCGCCGCCGGGTTCGTCGTGCTGCTCGGCTCGATGCTCGCCGGGCAGATCGTCGACATGGTGGGGGGCTTCCCCCGCTACCTCGACTCGGTGATCGGCACGATCAACACCACCTTCCACACCAAGCTGTCCCGGCTGGAGATCCAGGACAGCCTGCTGCACTCCGACTGGCTCCAGAAGTACGTGCAGAACAGCGCGACCGGCGTGCTCGACGTGTCCGCCACCGTGCTCGGCGGGCTCTTCCGGCTGCTGACGGTCGGGCTCTTCTCCTTCTACTTCGCCGCCGACGGGCCGCGGCTGCGGCGCGCGCTGTGCTCCGTACTGCCGCCGGCGAAGCAGTCGGAGGTGCTGCGCGCCTGGGAGATCGCCGTCGCCAAGACGGGCGGCTACCTGTACTCGCGCGGGCTGATGGCCCTGGTCTCCGGCATCGCCCACTACGTCGTCTTCGCGGTGCTCGACGTGCCGTACGCGCCCGCGCTGGCGGTGTGGGTGGGGCTGGTCTCCCAGTTCATCCCCACCATCGGCACCTACCTGGCGGGCGCGCTGCCGATGCTGATCGCCTTCCCGGACTCGCCCTGGTACGCGCTGTACGTGCTGGGCTTCGTGGTGATCTACCAGCAGTTCGAGAACTACGTCCTGCAGCCGAAGCTGACCTCGAAGACGGTCGACATCCACCCGGCGGTGGCCTTCGGTTCCGTCATCGCCGGCACGGCCCTGCTGGGCGCGGTCGGGGCGCTCATCGCGATCCCGGCCGTCGCCACGCTGCAGGCCTTCCTCGGCGCGTACGTGAAGCGGTACGAGCTCACCGAGCGGGCGGCCGGGGGACCGGCTACCGGGTCTCTCCGGCCTTTTCCCCGTCCGCGGCGACGAAGGACGCCAGGGCCTCGTTGACGGTCGCCTCGACGGCGGCCTTGTCGACGCCGAGGCCGCTGAGCGGGCCTTCGCCGTTCTCGAGTTCGAGGAGGGCGAGGAGGATGTGCTCGGTGCCCACGTAGTTGTGGCCCAGGCGCAGCGCCTCGCGGAAGGTGAGCTCCAGGGCCTTCTTGGCGCCGGCGTCGAAGGGGATGAGGGCGGGGAGCTCCCCGGTGGCGGCCGGGGGCAGGGCGGCGGTCGCGGCGGTGCGCACGTCGTCCGCGGAGACCTGCTGGGCGCGCAGGGCGAGCGCGGCGAGGCCCTCCGGCTCGGCGAGCAGGCCGAGGACGAGGTGCTCGGTGCGGATCTCGGAGTTGCCGGCGGCGCGGGTCTCGTTCTGCGCGGTGACGACGACGTTGCGGGCGCGCGGTGTGAAGCGGCCGAAGCCCTGGTTGGGGTCCATGCCGCCCTCGCCCTCCTTGTCGGCCTTGGGGACGAAGCGCTTCTGGGCGGCCTGGCGGGTGACGCCCATGCTGCGGCCGATGTCGGTCCAGGAGGCGCCGGAGCGGCGGGCCTGGTCGACGAAGTGGCCGATGAGGTGGTCCGCGACGTCGCCGAGCGACTCGGCGACGACGACGGCGCCGCTGAGCTGCTCCAGGGAGTCGGTGTGGACCTTCTTGATGGCCTCGATCAGATCGTCGAGGCGTACCGGATTGGTCATGCGGACGGGTTCCACCGAAGGGTTCGTCATAGGTGCAACCCTAGGTTGACAGTCGAAGGGGTGTCAACCCTGGGTTGTCAGTCGAGTGCCCGGCGAGCCCGCTTGACATGGAAATCGAACATCCATTCTGATGAGTTATCCACAGCCGAAACGGGCGTGGAAGCGCATTGTCAGTGGCAGGCGTTAGCGTCAATGGCGTGAAGCGATCGACTCAAGCAAACCGGGTGGAACCCATGGCAGGCACCGACCGCGAGAAGGCTCTCGACGCCGCGCTCGCACAGATTGAACGGCAATTCGGCAAGGGTGCGGTCATGCGCCTCGGCGACAAGCCGAACGACCCCATCGAGGTCATCCCCACCGGGTCGACCGCGCTGGACATCGCCCTCGGCGTCGGCGGGCTGCCCCGCGGCCGTGTGATCGAGGTGTACGGCCCGGAGTCCTCCGGTAAGACGACCCTGACCCTGCACGCCGTTGCCAACGCACAGAAGGCCGGCGGCACCGTCGCCTTCGTGGACGCCGAGCACGCGCTCGACCCCGAGTACGCGAAGGCCCTCGGCGTCGACACCGACAACCTCATCCTGTCGCAGCCGGACACCGGCGAGCAGGCGCTGGAGATCGTGGACATGCTGGTCCGCTCCGGTGCCCTCGACCTGATCGTCATCGACTCCGTCGCCGCGCTCGTGCCGCGCGCGGAGATCGAGGGCGAGATGGGCGACTCGCACGTGGGTCTCCAGGCCCGGCTGATGAGCCAGGCGCTCCGGAAGATCACCGGTGCGCTCAACCAGTCCAAGACCACCGCGATCTTCATCAACCAGCTCCGCGAGAAGATCGGTGTGATGTTCGGCTCGCCGGAGACCACCACCGGTGGCCGCGCGCTGAAGTTCTACGCCTCCGTGCGCCTCGACATCCGCCGCATCGAGACCCTCAAGGACGGCACCGACGCGGTCGGCAACCGCACCCGCGTCAAGGTCGTCAAGAACAAGGTCGCGCCGCCCTTCAAGCAGGCCGAGTTCGACATCCTCTACGGCCAGGGCATCAGTCGCGAGGGCGGTCTGATCGACATGGGCGTGGAGCACGGCTTCGTGCGCAAGGCCGGCGCCTGGTACACGTACGAGGGCGACCAGCTCGGCCAGGGCAAGGAGAACGCCCGCAACTTCCTGAAGGACAACCCCGACCTCGCCAACGAGATCGAGCGGAAGATCAAGGAGAAGCTGGGCGTGGGCGTGCGCAAGGACGCCGCCGCCGAGGCCGCCGCCGGCGCGCCCGCCGCCGAGGCCGCGGCCGTGCCCGCCCCCGCGTCGAAGGCCAAGACGACGGCCAAGGCTGCCGTCGCCAAGAGCTGACCGTGCGGGAGCAGGAAAGGGGCGGCGGGAGTGGCGGCCGGGAGGGCCGTCGCGGAGATCGCCGGGAGGGCGGCCGCGAAGGCCGTCGTGAGGGCGGCCGGGAGGGTCGCCGTGACGGCGACCGGGAAGGCCGCCAGGAACTGCCGCCCCAGAGTCCCGAGGAGCAGGCGCGGGCGATCTGCCTGCGCCTGCTCACCGGGATGCCGCGCACCCGGCGGCAGCTCGCGGACGCCCTGGAGAAGCGGGGCATCCCCGAGGAGGTGTCGCAGGAGGTCCTCTCCCGGTACGAGGAGGTGGGCCTGATCGACGACGCCGCGTTCGCCGGGGCCTGGGTCGAGTCCCGCCACCGCGGCCGGGGCCTCGCCCGCCGGGCGCTCGCGCAGGAGCTGCGCACCAAGGGGGTGCACGCCACCCTCGTCCAGGAGGCCCTGGAGCAGCTGGACTCCGACCAGGAGGAGCAGACCGCCCGGGAGCTCGTCGAGCGCAAGCTCCGCTCCACCCGGGGCCTGGAGCGGGACAAGCGGATCCGGCGCCTCGCCGGGATGCTCGCCCGCAAGGGGTACCCGGAGGGCATGGCCCTGCGGGTGGTGCGGCGCGCGCTGGAGCAGGAGGGCGCCGAAGGCGCGGACGAGGACGCGGACGGCCTGGGGTATGCGGGGTTCTGAGGTACGCGGTCCCGAGGTGCGCGGGTTCCGGGCCTCGAGCCTCCGGGCCGCGGGGCTCGGGCAGGGCCCCGGGGGGTGGGGATAGCCCCCGGGCCGAGACGCCGGGGTGCTTCACTGCCAACGCGCGGGCCCGGCGGCAGAGTTGGCCGCATGATGCTGCGTTACGCCCTACAGACCGTCAGGGACCGCAAGGCCGGCTTCCTCGGCGCCTTCGTCGCACTGCTGTGCGCGGCCGCCCTCATCACCGCCTGCGGCACGCTCCTGGAAACCGGACTCCGCGGAAAGATCGCCACCGAGCGCTACGCGGCCGCGCCGGTCGTGGTCTCCGCCGACCAGAACGTGCACCAGACCACGGTCAAGGAGAAGAAGGGCGGCTCCAAGACGAAGCACAAGGCCAAGCCCGTCGCCGAGCGGGCCTGGCTCCCCGCCGCCACCGTGGACGCGGTCCGTTCCGTGCCCGGCGTCGAGCGGGCCGTACCCGAGCTCAGCTTCCAGGCCGTTCCGCTGGTCAAGGCCGCCGGCGGCGCGAAGCCCTCGTACGGGCACGCCTGGACCTCCGCCGTCCTCACCCCCTTCACACTCGCCGAGGGCCGCGCCCCCCGGGGCGGCGACGAGGTCGTCGTCGACCGGGAACTGGCCGCCCGCGCAGGACTCAAGACGGGCGCCCCGCTCACCGTGCAGGCCACCGGCGAGCCGAAGACGTACACCGTGAGCGGGATCGCACGGAGCGCCGCCGGCGACCTCGCCCGGCAGAGCGCGCTGTTCTTCGGCGACGCCGAGGCGCAGCGGCTGGCCGCCCGCGACGGACAGGTCACCGCCATCGGGGTGCTCCCGGCGCCCGGGACCGACCCCGGTGAGCTGGCCGGGCGCATCGGAAAGGCGCTCCAGGGCCGGGGCAGTGGCGCGCAGGTCGCCGCGGGCGACGCGCGCGGGCCCGTGGAGTTCCTCGATGCGGCAGGCGCACGCATCAAGCTGGTCTCCATGGGCGGGGCCATGGGAGGCACCTCGCTGCTCGTCGCGATCCTCGTGGTCGTCGGCACCTTCGCCCTCTCCGTCCAGCAGCGCTACCGCGAGCTCGCCCTGCTGAGGGCCATCGCCGCCACGCCCAGGCAACTGCGCCGCATGATCGGCCGCGAGGCCCTGCTCGTGGGACTGGCCGCCGGTGTCGCGGGGGCGCTCGCCGGACTCCCGCTCGCCGCCTGGCTGCACGGCCGGTTCATCGACAGCGGGGTCGTCCCCGCCAACCTGGAGCGCACCGCCGGGATCTTCCCGATGTTCGCCGCCGTCGGCGCGAGCCTGCTCGGAGCCTGGGCCGCGGCCCGGATCACCGGGCGGCGGATCGCCCGGATCCGCCCGGCCGAGGCGCTCGCCGAAGCCGCCGTGGAGCGGGGGCGGCCCGCGTGGATCCGGATCGCGATCGGGGTGCTGCTGCTGGCCGGCGGTGTGGTGCTGGTCGCCGTACTCAGCGCGCTGCGCACCGAGCCGGCATCGACCCCGGTGACCTTCCTCGCGGTCGTCGTCTTCGCCGGAGCGGTCTCGCTGCTCGGCCCGCTGCTGGTCCGGGGCGCGACCGCCGTGCTCGCCGGGCCGCTGCGGCTGGCCGGCCCCGGCGGGTACCTGGCCACCGCGAACCTGCGCGGCAACGCCACCCGGATGGCCTCCGCCGTCACCCCGCTCGCGCTGCTGATCGGCATGACCTGCACCGTCCTGTTCATCACGCCGACGCTGGGCAACGCCGCACGGGCGCAGGCCCGTGACGGGATCCGGGCCGGCTGGGTGCTCGCCGCGCAGGGGCCGGGGGTCACGGGTGCGGCGGCGGAGCGGGTCCGGCGGACCCCCGGGGTCACGGCCGCCACCGAGATCGTTCACACGTCCGTACGGGTGGGGCTGACGAAGTACGGCGCGCAGGGCGTCACCCCGGCCGGGCTGACCCGCACCTGGGACCCGGGTGTGACGAGCGGGAGCCTGGACGGCTTTGGCGACCAGAGCGTGGCGGTGAGCGAACTGGCCGCCGATCAGCTGGGGCTGGAGCCGGGGAGCCCGCTGCAGCTGGCGCTGGGCGACGGGACGCCGGTCACCCTGACCGTTTCGGCCGTGTACGCGCGGGGGCTGGGCTTCGGTGATCTGACGCTGCCGCACGATCTCGTCGCGGCGCACGTGGACAACCCGCTGGCGAGCAGCGTGCTGGTGGCGGCGGAGCCGGGGACCGGGCGCGAGCGGCTGGCCGCGGCGGTCGGCGGATTCCCGGGGGTCGGGGTGCTGTCGGCGCGTGACGCGGACGCGGCGCGGGGGGAGCGGCAGCGGGAAGGTGCCGAGATCAACCTGCTGGCGATGGGGCTGGTCCTGGCCTTCACCGCGATCGCGGTGGTCAACACGCTGGCGATGTCCACGTCGGAGCGGCTGCGGGAGTTCGCGATGCTGAGGCTGGCGGGAGCGAAGCGGCGGCAGGTGCTGCGGATGCTGCGGGCGGAGGCGCTGGCGGTGGTGCTGATCGGGGCGGTGCTGGGGTCGGGGATCGCGCTGGCCGTACTGACCGCGTTCAGCGTGGGCATGACGGGGGCTGCGGCGCCCGCGGTGCTGCCGGTGGTGTACGTCGGGGTGGTGGGCGTGGCCGGGCTGCTGGCGCTGGCCGCGACCGCCGTACCGGGGCGGGTCGCCCTGCGGGTGCCGCCGGTCGAGGTGGCCACTTCGCGGTAGTGGGCCGCCGCCGTCCGCGGCCCGGGCCCGGGGCTCTGCCGCCGGAACGGCGGGCCCCGGGCCCGGTGATGCACGCGGCCTGCCCGGCCCGGTACCCGGTACCCGGACGCCGGCCTAAGGGGCGGGGGCGACGGGGAGGCCGGCGGCCCTCCAGGCCTGGAAGCCGCCCGTGAGGTCCGTCGCGCGGTGGAGGCCCAGGGCGTGGAGGGAGACCGCCGCCAGGGAGGAGGCGTAGCCCTCGTTGCAGATCACCACGACCCGCAGGTCGTGCGAGGTGGCCTCAAGGGCCCGGTGGGAGCCCTGGGGGTCCAGGCGCCACTCCAGTTCGTTGCGCTCCACCACCAGCGCTCCCGGGATCAGACCGTCCCGCTCGCGCAGTGCCTGGTACCGGATGTCCACCAGCAGCGCGTCGCCCGCGCCGAACGCCTCGTACGCCTGCGCCGGGTCGATCCGCGTGTACGTCGACCGGACCCGCTCCAGCAGGGCGTCGATGCCGACCGGGGCGCTCACTGCCAGTCCGCCGGACGCTCGACCTGCTCCAGCGTGAGCACCTGTCCGCTGCGGCTGAAGCGGCGGATCAGGGGCAGCGGCGGATGGTACGCGTGCACCGAGACCGCGTGCTCCGTCGGCGACTCGTTGAGCACCTCGTGGACGTGGTGCTCGCCGAACGCCCGGCCCGTCCCCGCGCCCAGGCTGCGGCTGCGGTCCAGGTCCGGGGCGAGTTCCAGGCTGCGCCAGCCCTCCGAGGGGAGCCGTACGGCCAGCGAGTGCTCCCTCAGGTGGCCGCGGGCGGTGACGAACGCGCCCTGCGACTCGGCGTGGTCGTGCCAGCCGGTGCCGGTGCCCGGCGGCCAGCCGATCACCCAGGCCTCGCTGCCCCCCGGCCCGTCGAGGCGGATCCAGGTCCGGCCCTCGGGGTCGAGGGGGAGGGAGTCGATGACCGCCGGGTCGGCGGCGGTGCGCAGGGCGAAGTCGAGGAGTTCCGCCGCCGTCACCGCACGAGCAGGGGCGCGTACGGGGGCGTGCGGAGGTGCGAGGGGCGCAGTGGATGCACTGGGGGCAAGGGGCGCAGACATGGGGGCGTGACCGTCCTGGGGGTTCGCGAAAGGGCGCGCGGAGCGCGCGGGGGAAGGCGAATCAGCAGGAAGGGCGACACACGCAGCCCGCGTAGCGGAGCAGGTCCATATGGACCCTCCGCCACAGGCGTACGTCGTTGCCGGTCATGTTCGGGAGTGAAGCACGCGGACCGGAGACCGGTCAATCGATCACGGCTGGACGTGTCGGGTTCGCGGGTGTGGCCGACGCGGGATCGAGCGGCGCCCGAGCGCCCTCGGGCGCTCCCCACCGGAGCGTGTCCGCCGCCTCGTACAGCTCCGCGGGCCGCACGCCCGCGAAGGTGGCCGCCAGGTGCCCGTCCGGCCTGACCAGCAGGACCGTGTGCGCGGGCGCCCCCGGATAGCCGTCCGCGACCAGCAGTTCGGTACGGACCGGCAGCGCGCTCACCGCCGCCGCGAGCCGCGGCATCAGCCCGGCGCTCAGCCAGTGCCGCCGGTCCCAGACCCCGGTGCCCGGGGCGACCAGGATCACCAGCGGCCGGCCCCGCCCCAGCAGGTCGCGCAGCGGCACCGTCGACCCGTCGGGCGCGGTGACGGGAACGTTGGCGACCTGACCGCCCGGCTCCGTGTCGGTGGGCACCTCGCGTACGGCCACCGGCGGGGCGTACGTCGGCGCCGCACCCAGCGGTCCCCGCCCCAAGTGGCCGTCGGTCAGCAGGAGTTCACCGGAGCGGGTGGCTCCGGGCAAGTACGTCCGCAGCCCGCCGCCACCGCGCAGTACGGGCATCGCCTGGTCGGCGGCGCGCAGCCGGGCCGCGACCGCCGTGCGGCGCTCGCCCTCGTAGCTGTCGAGGAGGTCCTCGGAAGCGCCCTGGTGCCAGGCCAGGGACAGTTTCCAGGCGAGGTTCTCGGCATCCCGCAGCCCCTCGTCGACCCCCTGTGTGCCGAGCGCGCCCAGCAGGTGGGCGGCGTCCCCGGCGAGGAAGGCGCGCCGGTCGCGCCAGCGCCGCGCCAGCCGGTGGTGCAGGGTGTGCACCCCGGTGTCGAGGAGCTCGTACGGGGGTGTCGTGCCCCCGCACCACGCGGCCAGGGTGTCCCGGATCAGGGTGACGAGCGCGTCGGGCGTGACCAGCTCCCCGCGGGCCGGGAGCAGCCAGTCCAGCCGCCACACCCCGTCCGGCAGCGGCCGGGCGGTGGTCTCCTGCGGCGGGTCGCGGTGCAGCAGGGCCTCGCCGGGCCAGGGGAGTTCGGTCCGCAGGGCGGCCACGGCGTGACGTTCGACGGCGGTGCGGCCCGGGAAGCGGATGCCGAGCAGCTTGCGCACGGTGGAGCGGGCCCCGTCGCAGCCGACCAGGTAACTCCCCCGCCACCAGGTGGTCTCGGCGCCCCGGGTGTGCGCGGTGACCCCGTCGTCGTCCTGTTCCAGGGAGTCCAGCTTGCTGTCGGTGACCAGCTGGATCAGCGGATGCGCGGCCGCGGCGTCGCGCAGCCCGCGCGTGAGGGCGTGCTGCGGCAGGTGCAGGGGCGCCTGACGGTCCTCGAAGGTGACGCGCCGGGCGTCGTCGGCCCGGCTGCGGCGCCGCATGGTGCGCCAGGCGGCGAACAGCGCCCCCTCGTCGCGCAGCGTGGCACAGCCCAGCCGGTGGACCATGGCCGAGGTGTCCTCGTGCAGGACGACCGTACGGGCCGGTCGGGGCAGGTCCTTGCCCGGTCCCTCGTCGAGCACGACGCTGGGCACGCCAGAGCCGGCCAGGGCCAGCGCCAGGGACAGCCCGACGGGTCCTGCGCCGACGACGATCACCGGGTCCATGATGCGGCTCCCGATGTCCGGTATGTGATCACAGAACGTATGCAACCCACTGGAGGTGCCTGCGTCAAGTGACACCCGGCCCCGCCAACGCCCTGTGGTGCGGCGGATGAGTTCCGCCGCACCACAGGTGTCACACAAGTGTACTGACCGGGCGTCAGGCCGCCTTCGTGGGGGAGCCGTGTCTTCCGGTCGTCGGGCCGGCCGTCAGGGAGCCTCGCCCACGCCGGCGGCGCCGCCCGCGTCGACCTCCGCCACGTCCCCGGCGACGACCGCGCCGGTGCCCTTCTGCGACTTCCGCAGCCGCCCTTCGAGCCAGGAGGCGAAGGTGGTGAGCGCGAAGTTCACGGCGATGTAGATCAGCGCGATCACGACCATGGTCGCGATGGTGTTGCTGTAGTTGGCGGAGATCTGCCGGTTCATCGACATCAGGTCGGCGAAGCCCAGGGCCGCGCCGCCGAGTGCCGTGTCCTTGAGGATCACCACGAGCTGGCTGACCAGCGCGGGCAGCATCGCCGTGACGGCCTGCGGGACCAGGACGTACGTCATGATCTGGCCCTTGCGCATGCCGATCGCCTTCGCCGCGTCCGTCTGGCCGCGGGGCAGCGTCAGGATGCCGGCCCGGACGATCTCGGCGATGACCGAGGCGTTGTACAGGACCAGGCCGGTGACCACCGCGTACAGCGGCCGCAGGTCGGAGCTGACGGTACCGAGCATCACGTACAGGGCGGAGCTGAAGAACATCAGCATCAGGACCGGGATGGCGCGGAAGAACTCCACGACCGTGCCGACCGGGACGCGGATCCACGCGTGGTCCGAGAGGCGCGCGATGCCGAGGAGCGCACCCAGGGGCAGCGCGATCACCATGGCGATCAGACCGGCCTTGAGGGTCTCACCGAGGCCGGGGAGCAGATACGTCGTCCAGACCTGGCTGTCGGTGACGAACGGAGACCACTTGTCGGCATCGAGCTGGTTCTTCTCGGCCATGAGGGACAGCGCCCACCACAGGACCAGAGCGAGAACCACCAGGAAGGCACCGGTGTAGACCCAGTTGCGGGTTTTGGCCTTGGGGCCGGGGGTGTCGTACAGAACGGAGCTCATCGCTTCACCGCCACTCGCTTGGCCACCCAGCCCAGCAGCAGGCCGGTGGGCAGGGTCAGCACGACGAAGCCGAGAGCGAAGACCGCGAAGACGGCGAAGATCGCGTCCGACTCGTTCTCCAGCATTTCCTTCATCAGCAGCGCCGCCTCCGCCACGCCGATGGTCGCGGCCACCGTGGTGTTCTTGGTGAGGGCGATCAGCACGTTGGCGAGCGGCGCGATGACCGCGCGGAAGGCCTGGGGCAGCACGATCAGGGTGAGCACCTGGAAGAAGCTCAGTCCCAGCGCGCGGGCGGCCTCGGCCTGCCCCACGGGCACGGTGTTGATGCCGGAGCGGATCGCTTCGCAGACGAAGGTGCCGGTGTAGGCGATCAGGCCCAGGACCGCGAGACGGAACCCGGTCTCCTTGAACGTTCCGCCGCCGAGCGAGATGCCCAGTGTCTGGTTGAGGCCCAGCGAGCAGCCGAGGATCAGCAGGGTCAGCGGGGTGTTGCGCACGGTGTTGACGTACGCGGTGCCGAAGGTCCGCATCAGCGGGACCGGGCTGACCCGCATCCCGGCCAGCATGGTGCCCCAGATCAGGGATCCGACTGCTGAGTAGAGGGTGAGCTGAACCGTCACCCAGAAGGCTCCGAGCACGTCGTACTGCCCGGAATTAAGAAAGTCGAACACGTTGCCCTGCGCTCTCCCCAGGATGGCCGGTGAGGAGGGCCGCCGCCCGTGGCAGGCGGGCGGCGACACCCCTCACCGATGAATCAGCTGCCTTCGGTGATCTGCGGGGCAGGCTCGCTCTTGTAGTTGGCGGGACCGAAGTTGCTGTCCACGGCCTTCTGCCAGGAACCGTCCTCGACCATCTTCTTCAGCGCGGCGTTGACCTTGGTCTGCAGGTCCTTGTCGCCCTTCTTCAGGCCGACGCCGTAGGGCTCGTCGCTGAGCTTCAGGCCGACCAGCTTGAACTTGCCCTTGTTGTTCTCCTGGGCGGCGTAGCCGGCGAGGATCGAGTTGTCCGTGGTGAGGGCGTCGACCTTCTTGTTCTCCAGGCCGGTCAGGCACTCGGAGTAGCCGCCCTGCTCCAGCAGGTCCGCCTCGGGGGCCAGCTTGGTCTTGACGTTCTGCGCCGACGTGGAGCCGGTGACCGAGCAGAGCTTCTTCTTGTTGAGGTCCTCGGCCTTGGTGATCGAGGAGTCGTCGGCGCGGACCAGCAGGTCCTGGTGGGCCAGGAAGTACGGGCCGGCGAAGTCGACCTTCGCCTTGCGCTTGTCGTTGATCGTGTAGCTCGCGACGACCAGCTTCACGTCGCCGTTGGCGATCAGGTTCTCGCGCTCGGCGCTGACGGCCTGCTTGAACTCGATCTGGTCGGGCTGGTAGCCCAGCTCCTTGGCGACGTACGTCGCGACGTCCACGTCGAAGCCGGTGAACTTGCCGTCCGGCGTCTTGAGGCCCAGACCGGGCTGGTCGAACTTGATGCCGATGACGATCTTGTCCTTCTTGGCGCCACCGGACGCACCGCCGTCACCGCTCGCCTTGTCGCTGCTGCCGCCGCAGGCGGTCGCCGTCAGGGCGAGCACTGCGGCAACGGCTGCGGCCGCACCGGCCTTGAAAACCTTCATGGTGAACTTCCCTCGGATGAGACGTTGTTGGACGACGAGCGACACGCGTGCTCCGAGCCGCCAGGGGATCACTACCAGAGCAAGACCGTCAGTGGTGCAGGATCTTCGAAAGGAAGTCCTTCGCACGGTCACTGCGCGGGTTGCTGAAGAACTGCTCGGGTGCGGCCTCTTCGACGATCTTTCCGTCGGCCATGAACACGACCCGATTGGCCGCAGAACGGGCGAAGCCCATCTCGTGCGTGACGACCACCATCGTCATGCCCTCCCGGGCGAGCTGCTGCATGACCTCCAGCACCTCGTTGATCATTTCCGGGTCGAGCGCCGAGGTCGGCTCGTCGAACAGCATCACCTTCGGGTCCATCGCCAGCGCGCGGGCGATCGCCACGCGCTGCTGCTGGCCGCCGGACAGCTGCGCCGGGTACTTGTCGGCCTGGGAGCCGACGCCCACCCGGTCCAGCAGGGACTTGGCCTTCTCGAGCGCGGTCGCCGAGTCCGTCTTGCGGACCTTGAGCTGACCGAGCATCACGTTCTGCAGCACCGTCTTGTGCGCGAACAGGTTGAAGGACTGGAAGACCATGCCCACATCGGCGCGCAGCCGGGCCAGTTCCCGTCCCTCCGCAGGCAGTTCCTTGCCGTCGACCGTGATGGTGCCCGAGTCGATCGTCTCCAGGCGGTTGATGGTCCGGCACAGCGTGGACTTGCCCGATCCCGAGGGACCGATCACGACGACGACCTCACCGCGGGCGATGCTCAGATCGATGTCCTGAAGCACGTGCAGCGCGCCGAAGTGCTTGTTGACGTTGCTCAGTACGACCAGGTCGTCCGCGGCCGGGGCCGCATCCTGCGCGTCCTTGGTCACTGATACTCCGCTCATCGGCTTCTTGCTCCGTCCTCCTCGGTTGGGAGGACAGTAGTGACGTCGTGCGCACACCGTCATCACATCTGAGGGAGAATTGAGCATAACGAAACGGCCTCGCTCCGATACGCTCCGTGCGCACCGCGACCACCGGGGCGGGATCGCCCGTACCGGGTGCATAACGGAAGACGCGCCGGACCGGAACCCCCTTGACGTGGGCCCCTTCATCGGCGTGGATGCAGGGTGGCCCTGACCGCGGGCCCTGATCAGGAAAACAGGAAAGGGGGACGCCATGAGACTGCTGCTCGTCGAGGACGACGACCACGTCGCCGCCGCCCTGTCCGCGATCCTCGCCCGACACGGCTTCCAGGTGACCCACGCCCGCAGCGGCGAGGAGGCCCTGCAGGCCCTGCTGCCCGCCGGAGCTCCCCCCTTCGGCGTCGTCCTCCTGGACCTCGGCCTGCCCGATCAGGACGGGTACGAGGTCTGCGGCAAGATCCGGAAGCGCACTTCCACGCCCGTGATCATGGTGACCGCGCGCGGCGACGTGCGCTCCCGCATCCACGGCCTCAACATGGGCGCCGACGACTACGTCGTCAAGCCGTACGACACGGGTGAACTCCTCGCACGCATCCACGCCGTCGCCCGGCGCACCGGCCCCTCCGAGGAGGCCGCCGCCACCGGGACGGCCGCCCCGGACGTGGTCCGGCTCGGCCCCGTCAGCATCGAGCTGGCGACCCGCAGGGTCAGCGTCGACGGCGCCGACGTACCGCTCACCCGCAAGGAGTTCGACCTGCTGGCCCTGCTCGCGCAGCGCCCCGGGGTCGTCTTCCGGCGCGAGCAGATCATCAGCGAGGTGTGGCGCACCAGCTGGGAGGGGACCGGGCGGACCCTGGAGGTCCACGTCGCCTCGCTGCGCTCCAAGCTGCGCATGCCCGCGCTCATCGAGACCGTCCGCGGGGTGGGCTACCGGCTCGTCACCCCGGCCGCGCCCTAGCGGGGCCCCGCCGTGCGCGCCCGCCTGCTCCCCCTGCTCGTCGTCCTCATGGCGGGCGTGCTGCTCGCCCTCGGCTTCCCGCTCGCCGTGAGCCTGGCCGCGGGCCAGCAGCAGCGCGTGGTCGTCGACCGCATCGACGACAGCGCCCGCTTCGCCGCCCTCGCCCAGTTCGTCATCGACGCCGAGGGATCCGGATCCACCGGATCCACCGAGCGCCTGGAGACCCTCCAGCTGGAACTGGCCCGCTACCAGCAGCTGTACGGCATCCGGGTCGGCATCTTCCTGCGCGACGACAACGCCATGGCCCGCGCGCCCGGCTGGTGGGAGCTGCCGGAGGCGGGCGAGGGACGCCGCGCCTTCCAGGAGGCGCTCGCCGGGCGCCGCAGCCACGACCCCGCCCAGGTGTGGCCCTGGCAGTCCCACGGCAAGCTGCTCGTCGCCTCCCCGGTCGTCCTCGACGGCGACGTCGTCGCGGTCGTCGTCACCGAGTCGCCCACCGACCAGATGCGGGCCCGCATCCTGGACGGCTGGCTGATCATCATCGCCGGGCTGGCGGCTGCGATGCTCGTGGCCTTCGGCGCCGCCCTCGTGCTCACCCGCTGGGTGCTCAAGCCCGTCCGGACCTTGGACGCCGCCGCCCACGGCATCGCCACCGGACGGATGAACTCCCGGGTCGCGGCGGCCGGCGGGCCCCCGGAACTCCAACGCCTGGCACATTCGTTCAACGAGATGGCCGACAACGTGGAAGAGGTCCTGGAGCAGCAGCGGGCGTTCGTCGCCGACGCCTCCCACCAGCTGCGCAACCCGCTCGCGGCGCTGCTCCTGCGGATCGAGCTGCTCGCCCTCGAACTGCCCGAGGGCAACGAGGAGATCGCCTCCGTGCGGACCGAGGGCAAGCGCCTGACCCAGGTCCTGGACGACCTGCTGGACCTGGCGCTGGCCGAGCACACCTCCGCCGAGCTCAGCCTCACCGACATCGCCGGGCTGACCGCGGAGCGGGTCGCCGCCTGGCGCCCGTACGCGGAGGAGAAGGGCGTACGGGTCACCGAGACGGGCCGGACCGCCGTCACGGGCTGGGCCGACCCCATCGCGCTCTCCAGCGCGCTCGACGCCGTGATCGACAACGCCCTCAAGTTCACCCCGGAGGGTGAGGAGGTCGAGGTGTCGGTGGCCGCGGACGGGCCCTTCGTGCACGTCGTCGTCGCCGACCGCGGCCCCGGGCTCACGGACGAGGAGCTGCTGCGCGTCGGGGACCGGTTCTGGCGCAGCGGCCGCCACCAGAACGTCAAGGGCTCGGGGCTCGGCCTGTCGATCTCCCGGGCCCTGCTCGCCGCGGGCGGCGGGTCCCTCGCGTACGAGAAGAACCCGCCGCACGGGCTGCGGGTGACGGTGGCCGTCCCGCGCAGCGATCCGCACACCTCCTGAGCGACTGGGCCCGTGAGCCCGTGAGCCCGTGAGCCCGTGAGCGTCCGAGCGCCTGAATCCGGCGCGCTGGGGTTCAGACCCAGGGGAGCTTCGTGCCCGCCGGGGCCGAGGCCGCGTACAGCTCGTCCACGGCCCGGACCTCGAACGCGGCAGCGGGCTCCCGGCCGGCCCGGGTGACGGCCGGGAGGTACAGGGCCGTGCCGCAGGTACCGCCGAGGAAGCGGCGGGTCCCGTCCGGGAGCAGCCGGTACAGCTCGTAGTGCCGGACCGGCCCGGCGGCCCGGCGCCAGGACAGCCGGACGGAGGCCTTGCCGTCCTGCTGGGCCGAGGCGTCGACGGTCAGCGCACCCGGGGCCGCCGGGCGCCGCCGCGCGGTGTCGTCGCGTACCGACAGGGCGCCGAGCCGCCAGGACACGGCCCTGTTCCCCTGCGCCGTGATCCGTATCGCGAGCCCGTACGCGGTCTTGCCCGCCAGGGCCGAAAGCCCGATCCGGGAGGTGCGCCAGGCGCCCTGGCCGGAGCCAGGCGCCCGCGTCCTCAGCCAGGTGTACGGGACGGGCCCGCCCGGGGCGGCCGGCTCGCGCGTGGCCACGCCGACCTCCACCGTGACCGCGCCCGCCTCGCTGGCGTGCACCAGCTCCAAGGCCGCGGAGCCGGTCAGGGGCAGCCGGGTGCAGTGCAGGCCGACGACGGCCGGGGCGCTCAGGCCGCCGGAGACGAGGAGGCTGGAGCCGCCGCGCCAGGCCTTCGCGAAGTCCAGCGTGACGGACGGACGCGCCCCGGAGGTCTCGACGGCCCAGCGGCGGCCCGGGAGCCGGTCCTGGAGCCCGAGGTGGTTCCACGGGGTGTCGGACGTGACCTCGCCGTCCTCGAACCAGCGCTCCCCGTGCCCGGTGTTGAAGGCGCAGGCGAACGGCAGCGCGGTGACGGTGGACCGGTCCGCGACGGCGGTGGCGGGCGCCCGCCAGGTGCCCTCGGGCGCGGGGTGGGCCGGGTCCAGGGACTCGCCCGTCCAGAACCGGTCGTCGGCGCGGTGGAAGGCGCCGGGGGAGCGGTCGGTGAGGTGGTTGCGGGTCCACTCGGGCCGGTAGAAGCCGAAACTGACGACGTGGGCGCGGTCGCGCGGGATGATCGCGTCCCAGCGGACGCCGGAATCCCAGCCGCCCGACTCCACGTCGAGCGCCGCCCACAGCTCGTGGCGGGAACGGCCCAGCCGGTCGGCGAGCGCTCCCGAGGAGGCCAGGGTCTGCCCGGTCCAGCGGAAGTCGACGAACATCGAGTCCGCGACCCGGCCCGCCCGGTCCTCGAAGAACTCCTGGTTGAGCTGGTTGAGCGCGCCCTGCCAGCCGACCCGGCCCGTGCTGTTCATGGCGTCGTACCAGGTGATCCGCAGACCGTACGGGGCGCCGGCCGTCCGCAGCGCGCGCAGGAACTCCCGCATCCGGGCGGCGAGCGAGCTGTCCCCGCCGTCGGTCTCGGCATTCACGAACCAGCCGTCGAACCCGTACGTCCGCGCCACCAGTACGAGCTTCTCGGCGATCGGGAACCGGCCGAGCGGGTCCCGCTGGACGAGGTCCCGGGTCCACTGGAGGTCGCCGCCGTACGCGACGGGCGGCAGGAAGACGTTGCCGAGCACCGGGACGCCGTTGCGGTGGGCGGCGTCGACGACGGGCGCGTTCGGGGCGAGCACGAGGCCCTCGCCGGAGGAGCCGCCCCAGAACACCAGCTCGTCGAGGTAGGCCCAGTGCGTGAGCGCGTAGTGGTCGGCGGTGGCGGAGCCCTGCGAGGGGTTCCGGGCGGTGGGCCCGAAGGAGACGAGCGAGGAGATCCGGGCCTGGCCGCCCCGTGCCCCCGGGCTCGGGGGCACGGGGGTGAAGCGGGGCGCGAGGGGCACGGTCGCGGTGTTGTACGCGAGGTCCTGATCGGACTCGGGGGTCCACTGCTTGAGGGAGCGCCAGGTGATGCCGGGGCCGGGGGCGCCGTGGGGGAGCGAGTCGGGGAACCAGTAGGAGGCGTACGGGGCCAGGTCTGCGGGGGCCGTCGGGGCGGCGGGTGCCGGGGCCGCGGCGGCCTGCGCGGCTTTCGCCGTGGTGGTGGCGCCGGTGATGCCGAGCAGGGCGGCGGCCCCCGCTCCGGCCCCGGCGGCGAGGACGCCGCGACGGGTGGGCGGTGCCGGCGGTGCCGGCGGTGCCGACGGCGGCGTGCGCAACGAGCCGGCGGTGCGTGACGGGCGGGAGTTGCGAGGGTCGGCGCCGTTGTCGGTCTCGGACATGCGGGGCTCCTCGGTGACGGGGGACGAGCGGTCGGGTTGCCGGTGGTCAGGTGACGTCGGGCACGCGCAGCACCTCCGTGATGCCGCGCGCCGACAGATGGGCCGTGTCCTCGGCGAGCTCCGCCAGGACCACCGCGGGGCGGACCCCCCGGGCCGTGAGCGCGGCCCAAGCCTCGAAGAAGGCGCCGCCCGGGGCGCACACCGATCGACCCGGCGCCGCCTCCGCCCCGCCGACCTCCACGGCCAGCGCGGTGGACCGCACGGCCGGGCGGTGCTCCCGGCCCCGCCACTGCGCGGCGATCCGGGCGACGACGGCCCCGGAGGGCTTGACCCCGCGGTCGTTGGTGAGCAGACCGAGCCCGTACTCCAGCTCCGGGAAGTCCGCGAGCTCCCGGGACACGTCGTGCGAGCACCACCAGGTCACGCCCCACAGGTCCGGGCAGTCCAGCACGTTCGCCACCGTCGCCTCGGTGAACGCCGCCGCGTGCTCCGGCGGGATCAGCGGCGCGGGCGCCCCGACCTCCTGGAGCCACACCGGCCGGTGCGGGTCACGGGCCCAGGCCTTCGCCAGCTCGACCAGGTAGGCGGCGTGGTGCTCGGTCGCCGCCGCGGTGCGGCCGTGGCGCTGCGCGGTGCCGTTGAACACCCACGAGTGCACGGCCGTGGCCGCGCCCAGCCGGGCGGCCTGGGCCGGGGTGAAGGGGTGTCCGTCCCGGTACCAGGCGGCGTCGTACTCGGCGTGCACGTGGAACCGGTCCGGCGCGCCCTCCTCGCACGCGGCGAGCATCAGCTCCAGCCATCGCCCGGCCTGCTCCCGGGTGATCCGGTCCGGGTCCGGATGGGGGGCGTCGGAGAACTGGTTGATCTCGTTGCCGACGGTCATGCCGAGGAAGTTGGGGCGGTCGGCGAGGGCGGCGGCCAGCGTGCGCAGGTACTCCTCCTGCGCGGCGACGACGTCCGGGTCGGTGAAGATGCTGCGCCGGTGCCAGGTCCGGGTCCACGCGGGCAGGAAGTCGAAGCTCGACAAGTGCCCCTGCAGGCCGTCCACGTCGACGTCGAGCCCGCGCTCGGCGGCCGCGTCGGCGAGCGCGACGAGCTGCTCGACGGCGCGCGGCCGGATGAGGGTCCGGTTCGGCTGGAACACCGGCCACAGCGGGAAGACCCGTACGTGGTCCAGCCCGAGCGCGGCGACGGAGTCGAGGTCGGCCCTGACCTCGTCGAGGTCGAAGTCGAGCCAGTGGTGGAACCAGCCGCGGGACGGGGTGTAGTTGGCGCCGAAACGGAGGGGACGAGGAGTGATTCCGTCGTGCATGAGGGCGTCCTGGAGTTCTCGGGAATCCGCCGGGTGACGGACAACCTGCCGGGTGCCGGAAGGGAAGTCAACAGGGCCTCATGCACCGGTACTTAAGCGCTTCAGTCCCGTTGACAGAAGGGTTTCGGCCGCTCAAGCTGATCGAACTAATGCGGTTTAGTTCCGGCGCCGGAATGTGGACGGAAAACGGCCGGAGGAAGAGGCAGGCACGCCATGGCCCGCAGGCCCACCATCAAGGACATCGCCCGCCGGGCCGGGGTGTCCGAAAGCGCGGTGTCCTTCGCGCTCAACGACCGGCCTGGCGTCTCCAAGGACACCCGCGCCCGGATCCGCGAGGTCGCCGAAGAGCTCGGCTGGCAGCCCAACAGCGCCGCGCGGGCCCTGTCCGGGGAGCGCTCCGGAGCGGTCGGGCTGGTGCTCGCCCGCCCCGCGCAGACCCTCGGCGTCGAGTCCTTCTTCCTCCAACTGGTCTCCGGCATCCAGGAGGTGCTCGCCGCGGACCGCGTCGCGCTGCTCTTCCAGGTCGTGGACGGCATCGAGGCCGAATGCGCCGTGTACCGCCGCTGGTGGGCCGAGCGGCGCGTGGACGGGGTCCTCGTCGTGGACCCGCGTACGGACGACCCGCGGCCGGAGCTCCTCGCGCGGCTCGGGCTGCCCGCCGTGCTGATCGGCGGGACGGGCGGGGGCGGGGAGCTGTCCTCGGTGTGGGCCGACGACGCCCGGGCCATGGCCCGGGTCGTGGAGCACCTGTACGGACTGGGCCACCGGCGGATCACCCACATCGCCGGACTGCCCGGCCTCGCCCACACCGCCCGCCGCATCGCGTCGCTGCGCGCCGAGGCCGGGGCGCGCGGGCTCGACCCGGAGCACGTGCGCTCGGTGGTCACCGACTACTCCGACGCCGAGGGCGCGGCCGCCACCCGCCGGGTCCTCGCCGAGCCGGCGCCGCCGACCGCGCTCGTCTACGACAACGACGTGATGGCGGTCGCCGGCATCGCCGTCGCCGCCGAGCTGGGCATCGCGGTCCCCGGCCGCATCTCCATGGTCGCCTGGGACGACTCGGCGCTGTGCAGGGTCACCCACCCCCGGCTCACCGCGCTCGTACGCGACACGGCGGGGTTCGGCCGGCTCGCCGCCGAGGAGCTGCTCGCCGTACTGGCCGGGAGCCCGCCCCGGGCCCGGGAGAGCGAGCGGCCGCGGCTGGAGCCCCGGGAGAGTACGGCCCCGCCGACGGCCGCATACTGATTCCGACCCCTTCCTGGAGCCGCTTCCGTGACGAGTCCCACCTCCGCACTGCCCGCACCACAGGCCGCTGTCGGCGCCGATGCCACCGCCGCCCTTGATCCGGCGGCCGGCCTCACCGTGGCCGTCGACATCGGCGGTACGAAGATCGCCGGCGCGCTGGTGCACCCCGACGGCACGATGACGGCCACCACCCGCCGCCCGACCCCGCGCGGCGCGGACGGCGACGCGGTCTTCGCCGCCGTCGCCGAGGTCGTCGCCGAGCTCGCGGGTTCCCCGCTGTGGCCGTCGGCGGTCCGTTGCGGCATCGGCAGCGCGGGCCCCGTGGACACCTCGCGCGGCACGGTGAGCCCGGTGAACATCGGGGCGTGGCGGCAGTTCCCGATCCAGGCCCGGGTCGAGGCCGAACTGGCCCGGCACGGCGCTGCCCTGCCGACCGTGCTCGCCGGTGACGGCGTGGCGATGACCGCCGCCGAGCACTGGCTGGGTGCGGCCCGGGGGCACGCGAACGCCCTGTGCATGGTGGTCTCCACCGGGGTCGGCGGAGGACTGATCCTGAACAACCGGCTCCACCCGGGCCCCACGGGCAACGCGGGCCACATCGGCCACATCAGCGTGGCTTTCGACGGTGAGCCGTGCGTCTGCGGGAGCCGCGGCTGCGTGGAGTCCATCGCCTCCGGCACCGCCATCGCCCGGTGGGCCCTGGCCCAGGGCTGGACCCCGGCGGACCCGGACGGGGACGCCTCCGCGGCGGGCGTGGCCGCGGCCGCGGAGGCCGGGCATCCCGTCGCCGTGGCCGCCTTCGACCGTGCGGGGCGGGCTCTGGCCGCGGCGATCGCGGCCACCGCGACACTGGTCGAGACCGACATCGCGGTGATCGGCGGGGGCGTCGCCACGTCGGGGGACACGCTGTTCGCACCGATCCGCGCGCACCTGGCCGACTACGCCACGCTGTCCTTCGTGAGCGGGCTGCGGGTGGTCCCGGCGGCCCTCGGGACGCACGCCGGGCTGATCGGGGCCGCCGCGGCAGCGGTGATGCTCTTGCCGGGCGGCTGACCGGCCTTCCTTCCAGCGCGTGCCGGGCGTCGCGGGGCGGGCGGGACTTCGCGGACGCTCCCTAGGGCTTGACCGAGCGGTAGTAGCGCTGGGCGCCCTCGTGCAGGTCGAGCGGGTCCGTGTAGATCGCCGTACGCAGGTCCACCAGCTGGGCGGCGTGCACCTCGTGCCCGATCCGGTCGCGGCTGCTGATCACCGTCCGCGTGAACCGCTCGGTCAGCTCCGGGTCCGTCGCCTCGGTGGTGACCAGCAGGTTCGGCACGGCCAAGGTCGCCACCGACGAGGTGTTCCGGGCCCGGGTGTAGGCGTCCTGCGGCATCACCGCCGCCCGGTAGTACCGCGCCGGGGTCCCGCTCGCCTGGAGCGACTCCACCAGGTCGCCGAGCTGCACGAGCCGGATGTCATACCGCTCCGACAGCTCGCGCACCGCCTGCGTCGGCAGGCCGCCGGACCAGAAGAACGCGTCGATCCGGCCGGCCTGCAGCTCCGCGGGCATGGTGTCGATGCCTATCGACACCGGGGTGATGTCCCGCGCCGGATCCAGCTTGGCCGCCGTCAGCAGCCGCTCCGAGATCAGGCGCACGCCGGATCCGGGCTGGCCGATCGCGACCCGCTTGCCCTTCAGGTCCCGTGCCGACTGCACGCTCGATCCGGCCGGCACCACCAGTTGCACGTAGTCGTCGTACAGCCGTGCCACGCCGCGCAGCTGCTCCGCGCCCGGCTTCCCGTCGGCCCGGTACTTGGAGACCGCGTCCGCGGTGGCGATGGTGAAGTCGGCCTTCCCGGTGGCCACCCGCTGGAGGTTCTCCTGCGAGCCCTCGCTGGGCTTCAGCGCCACGTTCACGCCCGGCATGTCCTGGGCCAGGGCCTGCTCCAGCAGCTGGCCGTAGCGGTGGTAGACGCCGGTACGGACCCCCGTGCTGAAGGTCAGACCGCCCTTGAGCTCCGGCTCCCCGAAGGGCCTCAGCCACCAGGCGAGCAGCCCGAGCACCGCCAGTACGGCCACCAGCCCCCACAGGGCGGTGCGCCTGCGGATGCGGGGCGGTACGTGAGCCATGCGGCGATCCTGCCACCGGGGCGGGGCCGCTGTCACGGCCGGGCCCGCGGCGGGAGGGGGCCGGAGGGGTTCCGGGTACCGCCTACCCTTGTCGTATGACCAGCAGCAGCGACCGGAGCACGGCAGTGGACGTCAAGGGAACATACGAGGTGCGCACCTACGGGTGCCAGATGAACGTGCACGACTCCGAGCGGCTGTCCGGTCTGCTGGAGGGCGCGGGCTACACGCGGGCGCCCGAGGGCTGCGACGGCGACGCCGACGTCGTGGTGTTCAACACCTGCGCCGTACGGGAGAACGCCGACAACAAGCTGTACGGCAACCTCGGCCGGCTCGCCCCGATGAAGACCAAGCGCCCCGGCATGCAGATCGCCGTCGGCGGCTGCCTCGCGCAGAAGGACCGCGACACGATCGTCAAGCGGGCCCCCTGGGTCGACGTGGTCTTCGGCACCCACAACATCGGCAAGCTGCCCGTCCTGCTGGAGCGCGCCCGCATCCAGGAAGAGGCGCAGGTCGAGATCGCCGAGTCGCTGGAGGCGTTCCCCTCCACGCTGCCGACCCGGCGCGAGTCCGCGTACGCCGCGTGGGTTTCGATCTCCGTCGGCTGCAACAACACGTGCACCTTCTGCATCGTCCCGGCCTTGCGCGGCAAGGAGGAGGACCGCCGGCCCGGCGACATCCTCGCCGAGGTGGAGGCGCTGGTCGCCGAGGGCGTTTCCGAGATCACCCTGCTCGGGCAGAACGTGAACGCGTACGGGTCCGACCTGGGCGACCGCGAGGCCTTCAGCAAGCTGCTGCGCGCCTGCGGCCAGATCGAGGGCCTGGAGCGGGTCCGCTTCACCTCCCCGCACCCGCGCGACTTCACGGACGACGTGATCGCGGCGATGGCCGAGACCCCGAACGTGATGCCGCAGCTGCACATGCCGATGCAGTCCGGATCGGACACCATCCTGCGCGCGATGCGCCGCTCGTACCGCCAGGAGCGCTTCCTCGGCATCATCGAGAAGGTCCGCGCGGCCATCCCGCACGCGGCGATCTCCACCGACATCATCGTGGGCTTCCCCGGTGAGACGGAGGAGGACTTCGAGCAGACGATGCACGCCGTGCGCGAGGCCCGCTTCGCGAACGCCTTCACCTTCCAGTACTCCAAGCGCCCCGGGACCCCGGCGGCGGACATGGAGGGGCAGATCCCGAAGGAGGTCGTCCAGGAGCGCTACATGCGGCTGGTCGCCCTCCAGGAGGAGATCTCCTGGGACGAGAACAAGAAGCAGGTCGGGCGGACGCTGGAGGTCATGGTCGCCGAGGGCGAGGGCCGCAAGGACGGCGCCACGCACCGGCTGTCCGGGCGCGCGCCCGACAACCGCCTGGTGCACTTCACGAAGCCGGAGGGCGAAGTCCGTCCCGGTGACGTGGTGACCGTGGACATCACCTACGCGGCCCCGCACCACCTGCTGGCGGAGGGCCCGACCCTGTCCGTGCGCCGCACCCGCGCCGGTGACGCGTGGGAGAAGCGCAACGCGGCTCCCGCGCAGCCGCAGGGCGTCATGCTGGGCATCCCGACCCTGGGCGTCCCGGCCCCGCTGCCGTCGGCCCCCGCTTCGGGCTGCGCCCTGCCGGCCTCTTCCTGACAGCCCCGCGGGGCCCCCGCCGGGGGCCGCGCGGGCTAGGGTGCGGATCATGCTTGTTGCCGCCGCCGTGTGCCCCGCCCCGCCCCTGCTCGTGCCCGAGGTCGCCGCAGGGGCCGCCCCCGAGCTCGCGGACGCCCGTACCGCCTGCTCCGACGCGCTCGCGGTACTCGCCGCCTCCCGCCCCGACCTGCTGGTCGTCGTCGGCGCCGCCGACCAGGACCACCGCGGGCCCTACCCCCAGGGCTCCCGCGGCGGTTTCCGCGGCTTCGGGGTCGAGACCGACGTACAGCTCGGGGACGGCGAGGAGGGGCCGCGCCTGCTGCCGCCGTCCCTGGCCGTCGGCGCCTGGCTGCTCCGGCACGCCCGCTGGGGCGCCGCTCCCGTCGAGGGGCTCGGCGTCGGGGAGCCCCTCGAAGCCGAGCGGTGCCTGGAGGCCGGCCGGGGGCTCGCGGCCCGAGAGGAGCGCGTCGCGCTCCTCGTCATGGGTGACGGCAGCGCCTGCCGCACCCTGAAGGCCCCCGGCTACCTCGACGACCGCGCCGCCGCCTTCGACGCCGCCGCGGCCCGCGCGCTCGCAGCGGCCGACGTGGCCGCGCTCCGCGCCCTCGACGCCGAGCTCGCGTACGAGCTCAAGGCCGCCGGGCGGGCGCCCTGGCAGGTGCTGGCCGGTGCGGCCGAGGGCGCGGGCCTCGACGGGCGGCTGCTGTACGAGGACGCCCCGTACGGGGTCGGCTACTTCGTCGCCGCCTGGTCCTGACCGGAAGGGACACCGCCGAGGCGCCGCCGGCAACGAGGAAGGGGCGCGGGTTCCGCTGAACCCGCGCCCCTTCCGTCGACCGCCTCAGGCGGACGGCGCCGACGGCGTCGGCGGCGTCGGCCCGCCGGGGGCGTCCTTGTGAGCGATCTTGCCCAGGGCGTCCTTCGCCTTGCTCGTGCCGGTCTCGATGTGACCGTGGTACTTGCCCTTGGTCCTGGAGTCCACGGCCTTGGCCATCTTGTCGAGATTCTGGCCGATCTTCCCCTCGTGCTGCTGCGCGAGGTCGCCGACCTTTTCCTTCGCCGGTGCGAGCTTGGCCTTCAGCGTGTCCAGCAGGCCCATGGGTCACCTTCCAGTGGCGGTAGCTACGTACGGGCGCCTTCGCCGGCCTCGCTGTCCGCGGCCTTCTCCGCCGACTGCTGCTTCGGGATCTCCACGCCCTCCGGCGCGGCGCTCTCCGACCCAGCCGTCGACGCGGCTCCGGCCGCGGTCTCCGCCTCGTTCCCGTCGACCGCGTCCTCGGACTCCGTCGTCAGGGCCGCGGCGGCGGCTTCCTCCGTGCTCGCTTCCGCGGCCTTGCGGCGAAACCGACTAAAAACGCCCATGTCTACTCCCATAACGTTACTCGTGCGGGTGAAGTTCCGCCGTGTGCGGCCCGGCCTCCGCCCGGCGTGCGCCCGGCGGAACCTCGCCAGGGCAACGACCCCGACACCACCCCGTCACGTAACTCGATCGGGTACATGCCGCGGCGTTTGCGAGACTGGGGCGGTGAGCAACGCAGCCCCCGCTCCGCGGGTCATCGCCGTCGTCGGTCCCACCGCGGCCGGAAAGTCCGATCTGGGCGTAGCCCTCGCCCGCCGTTTCGACGGCGAAGTCGTCAACGCCGACTCCATGCAGCTGTACCGGGGGATGGACATCGGCACCGCCAAGCTGACGACCGAGGAGCGCGGCGGAGTGCCGCACCACCTCCTCGACATCTGGGACGTGACCGAGACCGCGAGCGTCGCCGAGTACCAGCGCCTGGCCCGCGCAGAGATCGACAGGCTCCTCGCCCAGGGCCGTACGCCGGTCCTCGTCGGCGGATCGGGCCTGTACGTCCGCGGCGCCCTCGACGCCATGGAGTTCCCCGGCACCGACCCCGAGGTCCGGGCCCGGCTGGAGGCCGAGGTCACGCTGCGCGGCCCCGGCGCCCTGCACGCCCGCCTCGCCGCCGCCGACCCGGCCGCCGCCCAGGCGATCCTGCCCAGCAACGGCCGCCGCATCGTCCGGGCCCTGGAGGTCATCGAGATCACCGGGAAGCCGTTCACCGCGAACCTGCCCGGCCACGACTCGGTCTACGACACCGTGCAGATCGGCGTGGACGTGGCCCGGCCGGAGCTCGACGAGCGGATCGCGCTGCGCGTGGACCGGATGTGGGAGGCCGGGCTCGTCGACGAGGTCCGCACGCTGGAGGCCCGGGGCCTGCGCGACGGAATCACCGCTTCCAGGGCGCTCGGCTACCAGCAGGTGCTCGCCGCCCTCGCCGGCGAGTGCACCGAGGACGAGGCCAGGGCCGAGACCGTACGGGCCACCAAGCGGTTCGCCCGCCGCCAGGACTCCTGGTTCCGCAGGGACCCCCGTGTGCACTGGCTCAGCGGGGCCGTCGCGGACCGGGGGGAACTCGTCGGACTCGCGCAGTCGTTGGTCGAACGAGCGGTCACAGCCTGATCACGTGATGGCATCGGGACGCCCCTCGTGCCCGTCCGGGGCCCTGAGCCGTGCCATCATCAAATTCCGCGGGTGCGGTCACCGGCGGTGAACAACGGCGTACGAAGTCCGAGTGGGGAGGGCGCGTGGCGATGGAGGCCGGCCCTCGCGACACCGGGCAGGACGGCACGAGGCAGGACGCGGACCTCTGGGACGGTGATCCCGCGGTCGCCGAGCCCGCGGCCCTCGGCCTGCCCGCGGATCCCGCACGGCTGACCCCCGACGGCCCGGACGCACCGGACACCGCCGAGGCGGAGGCGGCCGCCGGTCCCGAGTTCGAGGTCGAGCTGCGCCCGCAGCGCCGCCTGCGCATCTGGCAGATCGCGCCGATCGTGATGCTGGCCGCGGCCGGCTCCCTGATGTTCGCCTTCCCGCTCGCCTTCGAGTTCGGCGACGGCGGAGCCGTGGTCGCCATGCTCGGCTTCCTCATCTGCTGCTGCGCCGGCGGCTGGGGGATGATGGCCGCCCGCCGCGTCGGATACACCTGGCCCGGGCTCCCGGCCCGCGGCAGCGGCCGCCGCCCCGACTGGCGCATGGCCGGGCTGTACGCCCTGGTCGCGCTGGCCGTCGTGGCGCTGGCCGTGTACCGGGTCGCGCGGCTGCGGTAGCCGCCGGCCGCGGCCTCGGCCGCGGCTCGCGCCGGTGCCGCCGACCTGCCCGAACGCCCCGCTCGGTACCATGGGCGCGTGACGCAGACGAGCCTCTCCTTCCTCAAGGGCCACGGCACCGAGAACGACTTCGTGATCGTCCCGGACCCGGACAACGCCGTCGAGCTGCCCGCGACCGCCGTCGCGAAGCTGTGCGACCGGCGCGCCGGCATCGGCGCGGACGGGGTGCTGCACGTCGTCCGGTCCGCCGCGCACCCCGAGGCGACGCACATGGCCGACGAGGCCGAGTGGTTCATGGACTACCGCAACAGCGACGGCTCCGTCGCCGAGATGTGCGGCAACGGCGTCCGCGTCTTCGCCCGATACCTCCAGTACGCCGGCCACGTCGAGCCCGGCGACCTCGCCGTCGCCACCCGCGGCGGCGTCAAGCGCGTGCACCTCGACAAGAGCGGCGACGTGACGGTCTCCATGGGCCGCGCGGTCCTCCCCGAGGAGCAGGTCACCGTCAGCGTCGGCGAGCGCGCCTGGCCCGCCCGCAACGTCAACATGGGGAACCCGCACGCCGTCGCGTTCGTCGACAGCCTCGACCACGCCGGAAAGCTGCTCGACCCGCCCCCGTTCAGCCCGGCCGAGGTCTACCCGACCGGCGTCAACGTGGAGTTCGTCGTCGACCGCGGCCCCCGGCACGTCGCCATGCGCGTCCACGAGCGCGGCTCGGGCGAGACCCGCTCCTGCGGCACCGGCGCCTGCGCCGTCGCCGTGGCGGCCATCCGCCGCGACGGCGCCGACCCGGCCGTCACCGGCGAGCCCGTCACGTACACCGTCGACCTCCCCGGCGGCACCCTCGTCATCACCGAACACCCCGACGGGCAGATCGACATGACCGGCCCCGCCGTCATCGTCGCCGCGGGCGAGTTCGACACGGCCTGGCTCACCGAAACGGCTTTCGGCTGAGGGTTCCCTCTAATGGGTGATCCGTTTCACGCTGAGCGAGAGGCGGACTGCGCCACGTGGTGGGGTCGGTAGCATCAGGCACCGGCCCTGAGGGCTCACCCCATGCCCGCCACCGCCGGTCGAAGCCGCCGGAGGTGCCCATGAGTGCAGAGGCCACGAACCCCGAAGCACGTCCCGAAGCGCGCCCCGAACTCAGCAGACGGGGCCGAACCCGCCTTGACCTGCGACGACTCGGGCGCGCTGCCCTTCTCGGACCCACATCCCGAGACCGGCTCCCCGACGCCATCGGCCACGTGGCCGAGGCGCACCGCGCCCACCACCCGGACGCGGACCTGTCCCTCCTGCGCCGCGCGTACGTGCTCGCGGAGTCCTCGCACCGCGGCCAGATGCGCAAAAGCGGTGAGCCGTACATCACACACCCGCTCGCCGTCACCCTGATCCTCGCCGAACTCGGCGCCGAGACAACGACCTTGACGGCCTCTCTGCTCCACGACACGGTCGAGGACACCGAGGTGACCCTCGATCAGGTCCGCGCGGAATTCGGCGACGAAGTCTGTTTCATCGTCGACGGAGTCACCAAGGTAGAGAAGATCGACTACGGCGCCGCCGCCGAGCCCGAGACCTTCCGCAAGATGCTCGTCGCCACCGGCAACGACGTCCGCGTCATGTCCATCAAACTCGCCGACCGGCTGCACAACATGCGCACCCTCGGCGTGATGCGCCCCGAGAAACAGGCGCGCATCGCCAAGGTCACCCGCGACGTCCTCATCCCGCTCGCCGAACGGCTCGGCGTACAGGCCCTCAAGACCGAGCTGGAAGACCTCGTCTTCGCGATCCTGCACCCCGAGGAGTACGAGCACACCCGCGCACTCATCGCGGCCCACGCCGGCGAACGCGACCCGCTCCCCGCCATCGCCGAGTCCGTACGCGTCGTGCTCCGCGAGGCCGGCATCGCCGCCGAGGTGGTCGTACGCCCCCGGCACTTCGTCTCCGTCCACCGGATCGCCCGGGGCCGCGGCGAGCTGCGCGGCTCCGACTTCGGCCGCATCCTCGTCCTCGTCGGGGAGAACGCCGACTGCTATGCCGTGCTGGGCGAGCTGCACACCTGCTTCACCCCGGTCGTCTCGGAGTTCAAGGACTTCATCGCCGCCCCCAAGTTCAACCTCTACCAGTCGCTGCACACCGCCGTCGCCACGCCCGAGGGGTACGTGGCCGAAGTCATCGTCCGCACCCGCCAGATGCACCGGGTCGCCGAGGCCGGCGTGATCGCCCTCGGCAATCCCTACGCCACCGCCCCGGCCGCCGAGCCCGCCCCGGACTGCGACGAGGAGCGGGTCGACCCGACCCGGCCCGGCTGGCTCTCGCGGCTCCTCGACTGGCAGCAGTCCGCGCCCGACCCCGACACCTTCTGGAGCGTGCTGCGCGCCGAGCTGGCACAGGACCGGGAGATCACGGTATTCCACGAGGACGGCAGGTCCTCCGGCACGCTGAGTCTGCCCGCCGGCGCCAGCTGTATCGACGCCGCCTACGCGCAGTACGGCGAGGCGGCCCACGGCTGTATCGGCGCCCGTGTCAACGGGCGCCTCACCTCCCTGGCCTCCCGGCTCTCCGACGGGGACACCGTCCAGCTGCTGCTCGCGCAGGACGCCTCCTCCGGGCCCGGCGCCGACTGGCTGGAGCACGCCAGGACCCCGGCCGCCCGGATCGCCATCGGCAGCTGGCTCCAGGCGCACCCCGACGTCGCGAAGCCCGCCGCCACGCCCGCCCGGGCACCGCTGTCCGTGGTCGGCGCCAGGGGCGGCGGCGGCAATGCCGTCGCCGATCTGCCGGACGCCACCGTCCGGCTGGCCGGCTGCTGCACGCCCGTGCCGCCGGACGCCGTGGCCGGGTTCGTCGTACGGGGCGGGGCCGTCACCGTCCACCGCATCCACTGCGCCGCGGTGGCCCAGATGCGCGCGCTGGGGCGGACCTCCGTCGCCGTCCACTGGCGGGCCACGGCGGACTGCCGGGTCACGCTGCTCGCCGAATCGTTCGGCCGCCCGCACCTCCTGGCCGACCTGACCGAGGCCATCGCCCGCGAGGGGGTCGAGGTGGTCTCCGCGACCGTGGAACCGCCCGTCGAACAGCGGGTCCGGCACACGTACACCCTGCAACTGCCCGACGCGACCGGGCTGCCGGCCCTGATGCGGGCGATGCGGGACGTACCGGGGGTCTACGACGTGCGCCGGGCGTAGGCCGAGCCCGCCGTCCGGCCGCGCGGGGCCCGGGACCGGGCCGGGACTACGACGGAAGGTCCCGTTCGGGTGGACCCGTCGCGCGTCGTGCCCGGCCGCGCGGCGGGCGCTGGTAAGCGGTGGGGGATGCAGCTCTCCTCCCCGCGCCTGCGCGCCGCCCTGCTGGCCGCGGCCTCCCTCACCCTCGTCGCCGCCGTGCTGCCCCCGCCGAAGCCGCTGGGCATCGGCGACACGCTGTTCCCGGAGCTCGGGAACCCCGGGTACGACGTCCTCTCGTACGACCTGTCCTTCACGTACAAGGACAACAAGAGCCCGCTCGACGCGATCACCGTCATCGACGCCCGCGCGCTGGAGGCGCTGGAGCGGATCAACCTCGACTTCAGCCACGGCACGGTGGCGTCCGCCCGGGTCAACGGCGAGCCGGCGCACTTCGAGAGCGCCGGCGAGGACCTCGTGCTCACGCCGGCGCGCCCGGTCGCGGCGAACGTGCCGCTCCACATCGAGATCCGCCACACCAGTGATCCGCGGGGCATCGCCGACGGAGGCTGGCTGCCCACCGAGGACGGCCTGGCCATGGCCAACCAGGCCGACGCCGCCCACCGGGTCTTCCCCTGCAACGACCACCCCGCGGACAAGGCGTACTTCACCTTCCGGATCACCGCCCCGGCCGGCCTGACCGCCGTCGCCAACGGGGTGGCGGGCGCCCTCCCGGCCCCCCGGGCCGCGGGCGCGACCACCTGGACGTACCGGACCCTGCACCCCATGGCCACCGAGCTCGCGCAGGTCTCCATCGGCGACTCGGCCGTGGTGGCGGCCACCGGGCCGCACGGGCTGCCGCTGCGCAGCGTGGTCCCGGCCGCGGACCGCAAGAGGCTGGAGCCCTGGCTGCAGAAGACCGCCGGGCACGTGCAGTGGATGGAGCAGCGCGTCGGCAGCTACCCCTTCGAGAACTACGGGGTGCTGATCGCCAAGGCGAAGACCGGGTTCGAGCTGGAGACGCAGACGCTCTCGCTCTTCGAGAACGGCCTGTTCTCGGGGACGGGCTACCCCGCGTGGTACGTCGAGGCCGTGATGGTCCACGAGCTCGCCCACCAGTGGTTCGGTGACAGCGTCACCCCGCGGACCTGGTCCGACCTGTGGCTCAACGAGGGACACGCCACCTGGTACGAGGCCCTGTACGCGGACGGCCTCGGCAAGTACTCCATGGAGCGGCGCATGCGCGAGGCGTACCAGCGCTCCGACCAGTGGCGGGCGGCGGGCGGACCCCCGGCCGCGCCGAAGCCCCCGGCCGCGGGCGAGAAGGTCGGGCTGTTCCGGCCGGCGGTCTACGACGGGGCCGCGCTGATCCTGTACGCGCTGCGGCAGGAGATCGGGGAGAAGGCCTTCGACCGGGTCGAGCGGCGCTGGGTGGCGGAGAACAAGGACGCGACCGCCGGCACGGAGGACTTCGTACGCCTGGCCTCGGAGGTGGCCGGACGGGACCTCACGGCCTTCCTGAAGCCGTGGCTGTACGGGAAGACGACCCCGGCGATGCCCGGGCACCCGGAGTGGGGCGGGCCGAAAAGCGTGTGACCCCCGGGGAACGGGCATGTCACCATCGACAGGGCCGGCCGACGGAGCCGCACGCCGGGGGAATCTCCCGGCGATGTGACACGTTGGACATGACAGACTCAGCTCTCTCCCGCCCGGCCACGGCCGTGCGTGACACGGCCGCATTCGACATCGACGTAAGGATCCAATGACCTCCTCCTCTTCCCCTTCCCAGGACGCGCGGGACGCACGGGACGTGCCGGACTCGCAGAGCTACACCGAGAGCCTTCGGGCCGACGCCCTGATGGAAGAGGACGTCGCCTGGAGCCACGAGGTCGACGGAGACCGGGACGGCGAGCAGTTCGAGCGCTCCGAGCGCGCGGCACTGCGCCGCGTCGCCGGCCTCTCCACCGAGCTCGAAGACGTCACCGAGGTCGAGTACCGGCAGCTGCGCCTGGAGCGCGTGGTGCTGGTGGGCGTGTGGACCTCCGGAACGGTGCAGGACGCCGAGAACTCCCTCGCGGAGCTCGCCGCCCTCGCCGAGACGGCGGGCGCCCTCGTGCTCGACGGTGTGATCCAGCGCCGTGACAAGCCGGACCCGGCCACCTTCATCGGCTCGGGCAAGGCCCGCGAACTGCGCGACATCGTGCTGGAGAGCGGAGCCGACACCGTCGTCTGCGACGGCGAGCTCAGCCCCGGCCAGCTCATCGCCCTCGAAGACGTCGTCAAGGTCAAGGTGGTCGACCGGACCGCCCTGATCCTCGACATCTTCGCCCAGCACGCCAAGTCCCGAGAGGGCAAGGCGCAGGTCGCCCTCGCGCAGATGCAGTACATGCTGCCGCGACTGCGCGGCTGGGGTGCCTCGCTGTCCCGGCAGATGGGTGGCGGCGGCGGTGGCGGCATGGCCACCCGTGGCCCCGGTGAGACCAAGATCGAGACCGACCGGCGCCGGATCCGCGAGAAGATGGCGAAGATGCGCCGGGAGATCGCGGACATGAAGACCGGCCGCGACATCAAGCGGCAGGAACGGCGCCGCAACAAGGTGCCCTCGGTCGCCATCGCCGGCTACACCAACGCGGGCAAGTCCTCGCTGCTCAACCGCCTCACGGGCGCGGGCGTGCTGGTGGAGAACGCACTGTTCGCCACCCTGGACCCGACCGTGCGCCGGGCCGAGACCCCCTCCGGCCGGATCTACACCCTGGCCGACACGGTCGGCTTCGTCCGGCACCTGCCCCACCACCTGGTCGAGGCGTTCCGCTCCACGATGGAGGAGGTCGGCGACTCCGACCTCATCCTGCACATCGTGGACGGCTCGCACCCGGCCCCGGAGGAGCAGCTGGCGGCCGTACGCGAGGTCATCCGCGAGGTGGGCGCGGTCAACGTGCCCGAGATCGTGGTGATCAACAAGGCCGACGCCGCGGACCCGCTCGTACTGCAGCGCCTGCTGCGCATCGAGCGGCACTCCATCGCCGTCTCGGCGCGCACGGGGCAGGGCATCGCGGAGCTCCTCGCGCTCATCGACTCCGAGCTGCCGCGGCCCGAGGTCGAGGTGGAGGCGCTGGTGCCGTACACGCGTGGCTCGCTGGTCGCCCGGGCGCACGCCGAGGGCGAGGTGATCTCCGAGGAGCACACCCCGGAGGGCACCCTGCTGAAGGCGCGCGTCCACCAGGAACTGGCGGCGGACCTCGCGCCGTACGTGCCGGCGAAGCAGTGAGCGGCAAGCCGTAGCCGGCGAGCGGTGACCGGCCAACGGCAGCCGGAAGAAACGGAGGGCCCCCTGCGGTGCAGGGGGCCCTCCGTTTCTGCGCGTACCCGGGCGGGACTTCCGGGCGGGACTACTTGAACTTGGCGCTCACCGCGTCGAAGATCCCCTTGGCCTCCGGGCCGAGCCGGGGTCCGGCCAGCCAGCCCGCCTTGGCGGGGCCGATCGAGGTGTTCGACACCAGCGCCGGCTTGCCGTCACTGCCCGCGGCCACCCAGCCGCCCCCGGAAGAGCCGCCGGTCATCGTGCAGCCGATCCGGTACATCACCGGGGCGTTCGCGGCCAGCGTCAGCCGGCCCGGCCTGTCGGTGCACTGGAAGGCCTTCTGGCCGTCGAACGGAGCCGCCGCCGGGTAGCCGGTCGCCGTGATGCCCGCGACCTTCGGCACCGCCGGGGCGTTGAACTCCACCGGGAGCGCCGCGCCGACGGTCTCCTCCAGGGACTTCCCGGTGCTCTTCTCCGGGGTCACGTGCAGCACCGCGAAGTCGTACGGGGCGCCCGCGCCACCGGTCGGACCGCCGTTCGCGATCCACTGGTCCGAGGTCTGCGCCCAGTCGCTCCACCACACGCCGTACGGGGCCACCTGCTCGCGCGGGGCGCCCTTGAGCTGGGCGGCCGGCTTGCCCGCGTTGTTGTACGAGGGGACGAATGCGATGTTGCGGTACCAGCCGCCCGACTTGCCCGCGTGCACGCAGTGGCCGGCCGTCCAGACCATGTTGGACTTGCCCGGGTGGGCCGGGTCCTTCACCACGGTCGCCGAGCAGACCATGGAGCCCTCGGGGCCGTCGAAGAAGACCTTGCCGGACACGGGAACGCTGGCGTGGTACGGCGCGTTGGCGGCCTTGGCCTGCACCGGAGCCGGGGTCGGGTCCGTGACGCCCTGGTCCTTGCCCGCGTCCTGGTCGACGGCCGGGGGCTGCGGGGTCTTGTCCGCCTCACGCATCCGGTCCGGGTTCCACAGGTCCTCGATGATCGGGTTGACGTAGTCACCCGCCTCGCGGAGCCAGTCCTCCTGCTTCCAGTTCTTCCACGCACCCCCCTTCCACTTGTCCAGGTCGAAGCCGTGCTGCTTGAGCCGCTCCTTGAGCTGGTCCGGGATCTTGATCGTCCCGTCGGCCTCGGTCGGGAGGCTCGCCGCCACGGTCGGCTTGGCGTCGCCGCCGGCCTCCCCGTCGCCGGGTCCGCAGGCCGCGGCGGTCATGGTGAGTGCCGCCGCGCACAGGATCGCGGTGACCGGTCGGTTCGGGCGCATGTCGTGAATCCCCCTGGTGATTCCGGATGTCAGACGCGGTGCAGTTGAGGTACTCGGTACACGCGGGGTGCGTGTCCCGAGTTCAGCACCCCACTATGCCGCTGCCGTTGGGGACGGCACAGCCCGGGGCCGCGGTTCCGGAACCGGGGGACGCGGCGACGTCCGCGCGAATTCGGGACGAAGTTCGGGCGGGACAAGGATCTTGCCGCCACCCGTGATCCGCCGCCGCCACCGTCGTTGGTACGTACGGGGGATGGGGGGCGGCGTTCATGTTCGAGGCGCAATCCGATGGCGCACTCCGTGCGGGAGGTCCGAGAGTCGTGGCTTTGACGGAGCAGGACGCGGCTGCCGCGCAGGTGCCGCCGCAGGGGAGCCGAACTCTGGGGCCCGGCGCGGTGGAGGGCATCCTGCGGCGGCAGGCGATGCGGGAGTCCGCGGCCCGGACGTACGCGCGCTCGCTGCCCATCGTCCCGGTGCGCGCACGGGGGCTGACCATCGAGGGCGCGGACGGGCGGCGCTACCTGGACTGCCTCTCCGGAGCCGGCACCCTCGCCCTGGGGCACAACCACCCCGTGGTGCTCGAAGCCGTACGGGGCGTCCTGGACTCAGGGGCCCCGCTGCACGTCCTGGACCTCGCGACCCCGGTCAAGGACGCCTTCACCACCGAGCTGTTCGCCTGCCTCCCGCCGGAACTGGCCGCCGACGCCCGGATCCAGTTCTGCGGGCCCGCCGGCACGGACGCGGTGGAGGCCGCGCTCAAACTGGTCCGGACCGCCACCGGGCGATCTGGGCTGCTGGCCTTCACGGGCGCCTACCACGGGATGACCGCGGGGGCCCTGGGCGCCTCGGGGGGAGCGCCGGACGTACGGGTGACCCGGCTTCCCTTCCCCCAGGACTTCCGCTGCCCGTTCGGGGTCGGCGGTCCCGAGGGCGCGCGGCTCGGCGCCCGTTGGACGGAGAGCTTGCTGGACGACCCCAAGGGCGGGGTGCCGGCACCCGCGGCGATGATCGTCGAGCCGGTGCAGGGGGAGGGCGGGGTCTTCCCGGCCCCCGACGCGTGGCTGCGCCGGATGCGCGAGATCACGCAGGACCGGGGCATCCCGCTGATCGCGGACGAGGTGCAGACGGGCGTGGGCCGCACCGGGGCCTTCTGGGGCGTCGACCATGCCGGGGTGGTGCCGGACGTGATGGTCCTGTCCAAGGCGATCGGCGGGAGCCTCCCGCTGGCGGTGATCGTCTACCGGTCGGGTCTGGACGTCTGGGCCCCGGGAGCCCATGCGGGCACCTTCCGCGGCAACCAGCTGGCGATGGCGGCCGGGACGGCCACCTTGGCGTACGTACGGAAGAACCGTCTCGCCGAGCGCGCCGCGGCCCTGGGCGAGCGGATGCTGACCGCGCTGCGCGGCCTGGCTTCCGCGCACCCCTGCGTCGGGGACGTCCGCGGCCGCGGCCTGATGATCGGCATCGAACTCGTCGACCCGGACACCGGGGCCACGGCGCAGGCCCTCGCCGCGGCGGTCCGCGAAGAGTGCCTGAACCGCGGTCTGATCGTCGAACTCGGCGGCCGCAACTCCAGCGTCGTGCGCCTGCTGCCCCCGCTGACCCTGACCGACGACCAGGCCGCGGCGGTCCTGGACCGCCTGTCGGATGCCATCCCGGCGGCCGCCTCCCGCCACCCCCACTGACCCCAAGGACCCCGCCATGGCCGAAGCCCATCACCCCGCCACGACGACGCTGAACTCCGCAGCCGCCCACCGGCCCGCACCCGGTTCCAGCGCTCCGAGCAGAGCCGGCGGCGTGCTGCGGCAGCTGGACGGCGTGCCGCGAGCCCGGATCGGCGGAGGGGCCGGGGCGACGGCCGAGGTACTGGACCACCCGGATCCGGGCGTCGCCGCCGAAGGCGCCGCCGTGGAGAACCTGTTGAGGTGCTGGGTCCGGGAGAGCGGAACCGGGCACCCGGGCACGGCCGTCGCGAGCAAGCTGCGCATCCCCCTCCCCGCATCCGGGACCGCCCTGCTCGTCGTCGTCCGGTACTGGTCCGCCACCGGCTGGCACCGCTTCGGCCCCGCCCGGCTCGAAGGCGCGCCCGCCTACGCCCCCGCCCTGGACGCCGTCACCCTCGCCTCGCTCCTCGCCCGCGAGGGCGACGCCCACGGCCGAGCGGGCGCCGACCTCGTCGGCCGGGTCGCCGACTCCGTGCGCCGCACCGCCGAGTTCATCGCCGACCGGCGCGAACGGCCCACCCCGCCCGCACCCGTCGGCGGTGACCTCTTCCTCACCGCCGAACAGTCCCTCCTCCTCGGCCACCCCCTTCAGCCGGACCCGAAGAGCCGCGAAGGACTCTCCGAAGCCGAGATCCGCCACTACTCACCCGAACTCCACGGCTCCTTCCCCCTGCACTGGCTCGCCGTCGCCCCTCCCGCCCTCGCCACCGACTCCGCCTGGACCGAACGCGGCCGCCCCGTCTCCGCCGCACGGCTCCTCGGCCGGCTCACCCCCGGACTCCCGCTGCCCGAGGGCACGACCCCCCTTCCCCTGCACCCCTGGCAGGCGCGCGACCTGCTCCAGCGGCCCGCCGTCGCCACCCTCCGCGACGCGGGACTCCTGCACGACCTGGGCCCCTTCGGCGAGCCCTGGCACCCCACCTCCTCCGTCCGCACCGTCCACCGCCCCGGCGCCCCCGCGATGCTCAAGCTCTCCCTGGGCCTGCGCATCACCAACTCCCGCCGCGAGAACCTCCGCAAGGAACTCCACCGCGGCGTCGAGGTGCACCGACTGCTCCGCACCGGCCTCGCGGAACAGTGGCAGGCGGCCCACCCCGGCTTCGACATCGTGCGCGACCCCGCCTGGATCGCCGTCGACGCCCCGGACGGCACCCCCGTCCCCGGACTCGACGCCGTGCTCCGGCACAACCCCTTCCGCTCCCACGACGACGCCGTCTGCATCGCCGCACTCACCTCGCCCCGCCCGTGGCCGGGCCGGACCACCATGCGTTCCCGGCTCGCCGAGACCGTCTCCCGGCTCGCCGCCGCCACCGGGCGCCCGACCGCCGCCGTCGCCGCCGAGTGGTTCCTGCGCTACCTCGACCACGTCGTCCTGCCGGTCCTCGCCTTCGACGCGCTCGCCGGCATCGCCCTCGAAGCGCACCAGCAGAACACGCTGGTCCTCCTCGACCCGGCCGGCTGGCCGGTCGGCGGCCGCTACCGCGACAACCAGGGCTACTACTTCCGCGCCTCCCGCCGCGCGGAACTGGAGCGCCGGCTCCCCGGTATCGGCAGCGCCAGCGACACCTTCGTCTCCGACGCCGTCACCGACGAACGCTTCGCCTACTACCTCGGCATCAACAACGTGCTCGGCCTCATCGGCGCCTTCGGATCCCAGCAACTCGCCGACGAGCGGGTCCTGCTCGCCGCCTTCCGCCGGTTCCTCGGCAAGGCCTCCGGACTCGGACCGCTCCCGGCACGGCTGCTCGACTCACCCACCCTGCGGTGCAAGGCGAACCTGCTCACCCGCCTGGGCGGCCTCGACGAGCTCGTCGGCCCCGTGGACTCCCAGTCCGTCTACGTCACCATCGCCAACCCCCTTCACGATTGAGTGCCGATGCCCTCCACCGACACACCCACCTACGCGGCCACCTCTGCCTACGCGGCCACCTCCGCCTACGCGGCCACCTCCGCCTACGCGTCGACCGCCACCGCCACCGTCGACTCCGCCCCCACCGGCGCCCGCATCCCCGGCCGACGGCTCACCGCCCGGGTGCTGCCGCTGCTCGCCGAGGCCGAACTGCTCGACTCCCCGGCCGGCTGGGGCGCCGCCGCCACGCCGGCAGGGTCCTTCCGCCTCGAACCCGTACGGCTCGGCCGCGACCTGGAGCTGCTGGCCGGCTGGATGAACGACCCCGAGGTGGCCACGTACTGGGAGCTCGCCGGTCCCGCCGCCGTCACCGCGGCCCACGTACGCTCCCAGCTCGACGGGAACGGCCACAGCATCCCCTGCCTGGGCCTCCTCGACGGCACGCCCATGAGTTACTGGGAGATCTACCGGGCCGATCTCGACCCGCTCTCCCGGCACTACCCGGCGCGCCCCCACGACACGGGTATCCACCTGCTCATCGGGGACGGCGCGAACCGCGGCCGTGGTCTGGGCACGGCCCTGCTGCGCGCCGTCGCCGACCTGGTGCTCGACAACCGCCCCCGCTGCACCCGTGTCATCGCCGAACCGGACATCCGCAACACCCCCTCCGTATCAGCCTTCCTCAACTCCGGATTCCGCTGCTCCGCGGAGATCGACCTCCCCGGGAAGCGGGCCGCGCTGATGATCCGCGAGCGGGCCCTGCGCAATCTCATCTGATCCATCCGAGCCTCCCCCGACCACGCCTCACCCTTCGAAAACTCTGCGTCGCGCAGCAAAGTTCCCGAACCCCGAGGAGTGCCGTGCCGCATTTCCCCGCCACCCCCGACTCCGCCGGCCCCGCGTTCACGGAAGCATTCGTTCCGTCATCCCCCCAACACCCCTGCACGCCGCCCGAACTCACCACCGCGACCTGGGAGTCCGCCGCCCGCCGACTGCTCGCCAAGATGCTGGCCGAGTTCGCGTACGAGGAGATCATCGGCCCCCTCCAGGCCCCCGTACCGGCCACCGCCGCCGGCGACGCCTGGCAGCTGACCCTCGACGACGGCAGCAGCCTCGGCTTCCGGGCCCGCCGCCGCGCGTACGGCAGCTGGCACGTCGCCCCCGACACCATCACGCTCACGCCGCCGCGCCCGTCCACGGAGCCCCCGACCGCCTTCGGCGACCCGTACGCCTTCCTCCTGCGCACCCGGACCCTCCTCGGGCTCGACGGCTCCACCCTCGGCCACCTCGTCCGCGAGCTCAGCGCCACCCTCGCCGCCGACGCCCGCATCGACCACACCGCGCTCACCGCCGACGTACTCGCCGATCTCGACCACGCCGAGCTCGAAGGCCACCAGACCGGCCACCCCTGGCTCGTCCTCAACAAGGGCCGCATAGGACTGTCCGCCGCCGACACCGCCTCCTGGGCCCCCGAGGCCCGCACCCGCCAGCGGCTGCCCTGGCTCGCCGTCCACATCTCCCTCGCGGTCTACCGCGGCACGGCCGGCCTGGAGGACCCGGCGCGCCTCTACGCCCAGGAGCTCGACCCCGTCACCCGCGCGGCCTTCGACCGGACCCTGCGGGCCCGCGGCCTCGACCCGCTCGGCTACCTCTACCTCCCGGTCCACCCCTGGCAGTGGGACGAGATCGTGCTGCCCCTCTTCGCCCCGGCCCTGGCCTCGGGCGCCCTGGTCCCGCTCCCGGCCGACCCCGACATACGCGTCCCGCAGCAGTCGATCCGCACCTTCCTCAACCTCACCCGCCCCGACCGGTACAGCGTCAAACTGCCGCTCTCCGTCTTCAACACCCTCGTCTGGCGCGGCCTGCCCTCCGACCAGTCCGCCGCCGCCCCCGCCGTCACCGCCTGGATCCGCTCGCTCCACGACGCCGACCCCTTCCTCCACGAGGAATGCCGCGTGGTCCTCCTCGGTGAGGTCGCCTCGGTCACCGTGCGCCACCCCGTCTACGACGAGCTCCCCGAGGCCCCCTACCAGTACAAGGAGCTCCTCGGGGCGATCTGGCGCGAGCCGCTGACCGGCCGGCTCGCCCCCGGTGAGCGGGCCCGTACGCTCGCCTCCCTCCTCCACGTCGACCCGCGCGGCCGGTCCTTCACCGCCGAGCTCGTCGCCCGGTCCGGACTCGCGCCGGCCGTCTGGCTCGAGCGGCTCTTCTCCGCCCTGCTGCCCCCGCTGCTCCACTTCCTCTACCGCTACGGCACCGTCTTCTCCCCGCACGGCGAGAACACCACCGTGATCTTCGACGAGCGCGAGGTGCCGGTCCGGCTCGCCCTCAAGGACTTCGTCGGCGAGGTCAACATCTGCCGCGAGCCGCTGCCCGAGCTCGCCGGCGTTCCCGCCGAGGTGCGCACCGCGCTGGGCGACAAGCCCGCGGACTTCCTGCCCCAGTACATCCACTCCGGTCTCTTCGTCGGGGTCTTCCGCTACCTCTCCGCCCTGTGCGAGGACCGCCTCGGTGTCCCGGAGTCGGAGTTCTGGTCGCTCGTACGGGCGGAGATCCTGCGCCATCAGGCCCGCTTCCCCGAGCTCAAGGAGCGCCACGAGCTCTTCGACCTGCTCGGCGAGCGGATCGGACGGCTCTGCCTGAACCGGAACCGGCTGTACGAGGACGGTTACCGCGACCGCCCCGACCGCCCGCACGCGGTGGAGTACGGCAGCGTGCCCAACCCCTTGTACCGGCCATGAATCACCGTCGTGGCGGTCACTGTCGGTGGCGCCCCGTAGGGTTGTCATTGCTATGACGAAGCCCTCCCTCCCCGACCTCCTGCACGCCGCCGTATCCGCCGTCGGCGGCTCGGAGCGGCCCGGCCAGGTGGCCATGGCCGAAGCGGTCGCCGAAGCGATCGACGACAACACGCACCGGCTCATCCAGGCCGGCACCGGCACCGGCAAGTCCCTCGGCTACCTGGTGCCGGCCCTCGCGCACGGCGAGCGCGTGGTCGTGGCCACCGCCACCCTCGCCCTCCAGCGGCAGCTCGTCGAGCGCGACCTGCCCCGGACGGTGGACGCACTGCATCCGCAGCTGCGCCGCCGCCCGCAGTTCGCCATGCTCAAGGGCCGGTCCAACTACCTGTGCCTGCACCGGCTGCACGAAGGCGCGCCGCAGGACGAGGAGGAGGGCCTCTTCGACCAGTTCGAGGCCGCGGCCCCCACCAGCAAGCTGGGCCAGGACCTGCTGCGCCTGCGTGACTGGGCCGACGAGACGGAGACCGGCGACCGGGACGACCTGACGCCCGGCGTCTCCGACAAGGCCTGGTCGCAGATCTCCGTCTCCTCCCGGGAGTGCCTGGGTGCGACGAAGTGCGCGTACGGCGCCGAGTGCTTCGCCGAGGCCGCCCGCGAGCGGGCCAAGCTCGCCGACGTGGTCGTCACCAACCACGCGCTGCTCGCCATCGACGCCATCGAGGGCGCCCCGGTACTGCCGCAGCACGAGGTGCTGATCGTGGACGAGGCGCACGAGCTGGTCTCCCGGGTGACCGGGGTGGCCACCGGTGAGCTCACCCCCGGCCAGGTCAACCGCGCCGTGAAGCGCGCGGCCAAGCTGGTCGACGAGAAGACGGCGGACTCGCTCCAGACCGCCTCCGAATCGTTCGAGCGGGTCATGGAGCTGGCCCTTCCGGGCCGGCTGGAGGAGGTCCCCGAGGATCTCGGTTACGCGCTGGCGGCCTTGCGGGACGCCGCGCGCAATGTCATCTCCGCGATGGGCGCGACCCGCGACAAGTCCGTCCACGACGAGGACGCCGTCCGCAAGCAGGCCCTGGCCGCGGTGGAGAGCGTCCACGGGGTGGCCGAGCGGATCCTGCTCGGTTCCGAGTACGACGTCGTCTGGTACGAGCGGCACGACCGCTTCGGGGCCACCCTGCGGGTCGCCCCGCTGTCGGTGTCCGGGCTGCTGCGCGAGAAGCTGTTCGAGGACCGCTCGGTGGTCCTGACCTCGGCGACCCTCAAACTGGGTGGCGACTTCAACGGGGTCGCGGCCTCGCTGGGCCTGTCTCCCGAAGGGGTCGAGGCGGAGGACGCCCCGGTCTGGAAGGGCCTGGACGTGGGCTCGCCGTTCGACTACCCCAAGCAGGGCATCCTCTACGTCGCGAAGCACCTGGCCACGCCCGGCCGGGAGGGCACCCGGGGCGACATGATGGACGAGCTCGCCGAGCTGATCGAGGCCGCGGGCGGCCGCACGCTCGGTCTGTTCTCCTCGATGCGGGGGGCCAAGGCCGCCGCCGAGGAGCTGCGGGGCCGGCTCGACAACCCGATCCTGCTCCAGGGTGAGGAGACGCTGGGCGAGCTGATCAAGGCGTTCGCGGCAGACCCGAAGACCTGCCTGTTCGGGACGCTGTCACTCTGGCAGGGCGTGGACGTGCCCGGTCCCAGCTGCCAGCTCGTGGTGATGGACCGCATCCCGTTCCCCCGCCCGGACGATCCGCTGATGAGCGCCCGGCAGAAGTCGGTCGAGGAGCACGGGGGCAACGGCTTCATGGCCGTGGCGGCCACGCATGCCGCGCTGCTGATGGCCCAGGGCGCGGGCCGGCTCGTACGGGCCTCCGGCGACCGGGGTGTCGTCGCGGTCCTGGACCCCCGGCTGGCCACGGCCCGGTACGGGAGCTTCCTGCGGGCCACGCTGCCGGACTTCTGGTACACCACGGACCGCAACCAGGCCCGCCGCTCCCTGGCCGCGATCGACGCGAAGGCCACGGCCGACGGGAAGTAGCCCGTCGGCGAGTAGCCCGTCGGCAGGGTTGGTCGACAGTAGTCCGAGCGGTTCCGCCGCCGGTCCGGGGCACAAAACAACCCCCGGGACCGGCGCAGTGGATCCCGGGGGCTGGCTAGGAAGCGGCGAGGGTTCAGACTCGGCGCAGTACCGCGACGACCTTGCCGAGGATGGTCGCCTCGTCACCGGGGATCGGCTGGTAGGCGGCGTTGTGCGGGAGCAGCCAGACGTGCCCGTCCTCGCGCTTGAAGCGCTTGACCGTGGCCTCGCCGTCGAGCATCGCGGCGACGATGTCGCCGTTCTCCGCGACCGGCTGGCGGCGGACCGTGACCCAGTCCCCGTCGCAGATCGCGGCCTCGATCATCGAGTCACCGACGACCTTGAGGACGAAGAGCTCGCCGTCGCCGACGAGCTGCCGGGGGAGCGGGAACACGTCCTCCACCGACTCCTCGGCGAGGATCGGGCCGCCGGCCGCGATCCGGCCGACCAGGGGCACGTACGAGGCGGCGGGCTTGCCGGTGGTGTCCGTGGGCTGCGAGCTGGGCTGGTCGGAGCCGCGGACCTCGTACGCCCGGGGGCGGTGCGGGTCCCGGCGCAGGAAGCCCTTGCGCTCCAGGGCCATCAGCTGGTGGGCCACCGACGACGTGCTGGACAGGCCGACCGCCTGGCCGATCTCACGCATCGACGGCGGGTATCCGCGCCGCTGCACCGAGTCGCGGATGACCTCGATGACCCTGCGCTGCCTGTCCGTGAGCCCGGAGCTGTCGGCGCGGATGCCTGGAGGTCGGCCCGGCAGCGAGCGCGCGGGGCGCGCGGGCTCCGGCTCCGGGTTCAGACTTGCGTCGTTCATGGGATGCACCGGCTCGAGTCGGCTCTGGGAGCGGTTCTGGGCAGTGATGGTGGCACTGTCTGCTGTGGTGGTCACGTCGGCGGCCCCTCTCGAAATGTTCTCCCTAGCTGGACAACGGTAGTTGCTTTCGAAAGGTTGCGCCAAACACACGTTCGAGTGAAAAATCGGGGATCGTCCAACCTGGGCACATCAAGGGGTGTATGGACGATCGGGTCGCCGAATGCGGGTTCGGTCCGGCATCCGCTGTTTACGGTACCCTTCCCGCTCGGATCGCCAGCCTCCGGTCCTGTGCCCAGTGTGGCACCGGGAAGGCCTCCGTCCGGGCATCGTGTGCGCCGACACGCGGAACGAAGTAAATCCACCACAACCCAAGATCTAGTGGTTGGATGAGCGCTGCCGCCCAGAAGTTGTGGTCCCCGGTCCGCCGAGGCCCTCGGCATCGCATATGCTGGTGGCTGCTTCGCGAGCCCCCGACCGAGACCCGTCCCGGTCGTTCAGGGGCCCCGCGGGGTGATTCAGTCGTGCCAAGAGGGAGGGTGAGGGAACCATGCACTGCCCCTTCTGCAGGCACCCCGACAGCCGCGTCGTCGACAGCCGCACAACGGACGACGGCACGTCTATCCGCCGGCGCCGTCAGTGCCCCGACTGCTCCCGTCGCTTCACGACGGTGGAGACGGCCTCGCTGATGGTGATCAAGCGCAGCGGGGTGACCGAACCCTTCAGCCGTACCAAGGTCATCTCCGGCGTGCGCAAGGCGTGCCAGGGACGGCCGGTCACCGAGGACGCCCTCGCCAAGCTCGGCCAGCGGGTCGAGGAGGCGGTGCGCGCCACCGGGAGCGCCGAGCTGACCACCCACGACGTGGGTCTGGCCATACTCGGCCCGTTGCAGGAGCTCGACCTGGTCGCGTACCTGCGGTTCGCGTCCGTTTACAAGGCGTTCGACACGCTCGAAGACTTCGAGACCGCCATCGCGGAACTCCGCGTGCCGCGGTCTCACCCCCAAGAGTGCGAGACCGGGGGGACCGCTCCGGTCCCCGTGCCCGCCTCCGCCGCCGACTGACCGGGCGGCCGCAGCGCAGCGCGGCCGCGGCCCGGGACAGCCAGGCGAAGAAACGTAGATACAAGACAGGCCGTGCCGCGGAATAACGCTGGCACTTTAGGGCGTTTTTGCCCGCATATGGGAGGAAGCGGCATGACAGAGACGGCGAGCGGCTCGGCACGAGGTTCCCGCGCCAAGGGGACCAAGACTGCCAAGAGCGGCCTTCGGATCGAGCGCATCCACACCACGCCCGGCGTACACCCGTACGACGAGGTGAGCTGGGAGCGCCGTGACGTCGTCATGACCAACTGGCGCGACGGGTCGGTGAACTTCGAGCAGCGTGGCGTCGAGTTCCCCGACTTCTGGTCGGTCAACGCGGTCAACATCGTCACCAGCAAGTACTTCCGCGGGGCCGTCGGCACCCCGCAGCGCGAGACCGGTCTCAAGCAGCTCATCGACCGCATCGTGAAGACGTACACGAAGGCCGGCGAGGACTACGACTACTTCGCGTCCCCCGCCGACGCGGAGATCTTCGAGCACGAGCTGACCTACGCCCTCCTGCACCAGATCTTCAGCTTCAACTCCCCGGTGTGGTTCAACGTCGGCACGCCCCAGCCGCAGCAGGTCTCCGCCTGCTTCATCCTCGCCGTCGACGACTCCATGGAGTCGATCCTCGACTGGTACAAGGAAGAGGGCATGATCTTCAAGGGCGGCTCCGGCGCCGGCCTGAACCTCTCCCGCATCCGCTCCTCCAAGGAGCTCCTCTCCTCCGGCGGCAACGCCTCCGGTCCGGTCTCCTTCATGCGCGGCGCCGACGCGTCCGCCGGAACGATCAAGTCGGGCGGCGCCACCCGCCGCGCGGCCAAGATGGTCGTCCTGGACGTGGACCACCCGGACGTCGAGGACTTCATCGCCACCAAGGTGAAGGAAGAGGAGAAGATCCGCGCCCTGCGCGACGCGGGCTTCGACATGGACCTGGGCGGCGACGACATCACGTCCGTCCAGTACCAGAACGCCAACAACTCCGTCCGCGTGAACGACGAGTTCATGACGGCCGTCGAGAACGGCACCGAGTTCGGCCTGCGCGCCCGCATGACCGGCGAGGTCATCGAGAAGGTCGACGCCAAGGCGCTCTTCCGCAAGCTGGCCGAGGCCGCGTGGGCCTGCGCCGACCCGGGCATCCAGTACGACGGTGTGATCAACAACTGGCACACCTGCCCCGAGTCCGGCCGCATCACCGCGTCGAACCCGTGCAGCGAGTACATGCACCTGGACAACACGTCCTGCAACCTCGCCTCGCTGAACCTGATGAAGTTCCTGAACGACGACGGCAAGGGCAACCAGTCCTTCGACGCCGAGCGCTTCGCCAAGGTCGTCGAGCTCGTCATCACCGCGATGGACATCTCCATCTGCTTCGCGGACTTCCCGACGCAGAAGATCGGCGAGAACACCCGCGCCTTCCGCCAGCTGGGCATCGGCTACGCCAACCTCGGCGCCCTGCTGATGGCGACCGGCCACGCGTACGACTCGGACGGCGGCCGCACCCTCGCCGCGTCGATCACCTCGCTGATGACCGGCACCGCGTACAAGCGCTCCGCCGAGCTGGCCGCCATCGTCGGCCCGTACGACGGCTACGCCCGCAACGCCGAGGCGCACAAGCGCGTCATGAAGCAGCACAGCGACGCCAACGCCGTCGCGCCGCGCACCGACGACCTGGACAACTCGATCTGGGCCGCGGCCACCGAGGCCTGGCAGGACGTCCTGCGCCTCGGCGAGAAGAACGGCTTCCGCAACTCCCAGGCCTCCGTCCTCGCGCCGACCGGCACCATCGGTCTCGCGATGTCCTGCGACACCACCGGTGTCGAGCCGGACCTGGCCCTGGTCAAGTTCAAGAAGCTCGTCGGCGGCGGCTCGATGCAGATCGTCAACGGCACCGTCCCGCAGGCCCTGCGCCGCCTGGGCTACCAGGAGGAGCAGATCGAGGCGATCGTCGCGCACATCGCCGAGCACGGCGTGGTCGTCGACGCCCCGGGTCTGAAGACCGAGCACTACTCGATCTTCGACTGCGCCATGGGCGAGCGCTCCATCTCCCCGATGGGCCACGTCCGGATGATGGCCGCGATCCAGCCCTGGATCTCCGGCGCGATCTCCAAGACGGTCAACATGCCGGAGTCGGCGACCGTCGAGGAGATCGAGGAGATCTACTTCGAGGCCTGGAAGATGGGCGTCAAGGCGCTCGCGATCTACCGCGACAACTGCAAGGTCGGCCAGCCCCTCTCCGCGAAGAAGAAGGAAGAGGAGAAGGAGGAGGTCACCGCCAAGGCGGAGGACACCATCCGCGCGGCGGTCGAGAAGGTCATCGAGTACCGTCCGGTCCGCAAGCGCCTCCCCAAGGGCCGCCCGGGCATCACCACCTCCTTCACGGTCGGTGGCGCCGAGGGCTACATGACCGCGAACTCCTACCCGGACGACGGCCTGGGCGAGGTCTTCCTGAAGATGTCCAAGCAGGGCTCGACCCTCGCGGGCATGATGGACGCCTTCTCGATCGCCGTCTCGGTCGGTCTGCAGTACGGCGTCCCGCTGGAGACGTACGTCTCGAAGTTCACGAACATGCGCTTCGAGCCGGCCGGCATGACGGACGACCCGGACGTGCGGATGGCGCAGTCGATCGTCGACTACATCTTCCGCCGCCTGGCGCTCGACTTCCTGCCCTTCGAGACCCGCTCGGCGCTCGGCATCCACACCGCCGAGGAGCGTCAGCGTCACCTGGACACCGGCTCGTACGAGCCGCTCGAGGACGACCTCGACACGGAGTCCCTGGCCCAGTCGGCCCCGCTGGCCGCCGTCCCGTCGGCGCCGAAGCCGGTCGCGGTCGTCGACGTCCAGGCCCCCAAGACGGCGCACTCCAACGCCGAACTGGTCGAGATGCAGCTCGGCGTCTCCGCCGACGCCCCGCTGTGCTTCTCCTGCGGTACGAAGATGCAGCGCGCCGGCTCCTGCTACATCTGCGAGGGCTGCGGCTCGACCAGCGGCTGCAGCTGACACGGCTGAACACCGCTCCTTGAGCGGCTGACGAGGCGGGGACCGGCACATCGTGCCGGTCCCCGCCTCGGCGTGTTCCGGTGAGCGCCGTGACGCCGGTCGGGTCCTCCCCGGCGCGGGTTGGTGCGCAGGGCGGTCAAGGGGATCATGGTGCGGGGGCGGGCGAGCGCCGCCGGGATGTGCCGGGAGCCGAGACGGCGGCCGGGGCGGATGGGAGACGGGGGAGACATGTGGAGCGGTGAGCTGCTGGATCTGGACGCCTATCTGGCACGGATCGGATACGACGGACCGGTCGGGGAGGACGGGGAACTCCGGCCGGACCTCGGGACGTTGTACGCAGTGCACCGGGCCCACACCGGTGCCATCGCCTTCGAGAACCTGGACGTGCTGCTCGGCCGCCCCGTCGAGTTGGGCGTCAAGGCTCTGGAGGACAAGCTCGTGCACGGCCGCCGAGGCGGCTACTGCTACGAGCAGAACTCCCTGCTGGCCGCCGCCCTGGAGCGGATCGGCTTCGAGGTCTCCGGGCGCGGCGCCCGCAACCGCACCCGGGGGGACACCCTGCTCGCGGTGACGCACGCCGTCCTCGTCGTCACCGTCGACGGCGAACCCTGGCTGTGCGACGCCGGGTTCGGCCACCAGGGGCCGCGCGAGCCCGTCCCGCTCGCGCGGCCCGGAGCCGAAGTGGTGCAGGGGGAGTGGACGTACGCCGTCCGCGAGGAGGAAGAGGGGATTCTCGCGTTGTCCATCCTGCGCGAGGGCATCTGGCGGGACCTGTACGCGTTTTCCCCGCAGCGCTACCACCCCGTCGACTATGTCCTGCTCAACCACTACAGCTCCACCCACCCCCGGTCCGTATTCGTCGCGCGGGTGATCGTCCAGCACCCGGGCGACTCCGTCCACCACCCCGTGCGCCGGGCGCTCGTGGGGCGGGAGCTCAACCGACTGCACGCCGACGGGCGGGTCGAGCGGCGCTCCGTGGAGCCCGACGAGCTGCTCGCGCTGCTCGACCGGGAGTTCGGGCTTCGGCTGTCCGGGCGGGATGCGGAGGAACTGGTGCGGATCAACCGCGCTGGGGACTGACCGGGGCAGCGCCGGGCCCGTACGATGGCGCGGTGCTGGTCAAGTGGATTCGCTGCACGGTGACGGACCGACGCGGGTTCGAGCGCGGGCAGCGCAAGTGGGCGGGGCTGCCTGGCGAGCCGGGATTCCGGGGACAGGGCGGCGGTTGGAGCCGGGGGCGTCAGGGGGTCGCGCATGTTTTCGCGTTTTGGGAGAGCCGTTCGTTCTACGACTCCTTCATGGCCCGTTCGCACGACCGGCTGGCCGCGTCCCAGACCGGGACGTACACGAACGCGCGGGTCACGCTCTTCGACCACCGCTTCGACGTGAAGACCGGCTTCGAGCCGCGCTTCACCGACGCGGACGTCGTGCGGGTCGCCCACACCCGGGTGCGGGAGGGTCGCGTGGACCACTTCGCCCTCATGCAGGAGAAGGTGTGGAACCCGGCGATGGCCGGCTCACCCGGAATGATCCGGGGCCTGTTCGGGGAGGCACCGGGCCGGGAGTTCCTGGTGCTCTCGATGTGGCACGCCGCCGCCGAGCACGGCAAGTACCGGCAGGAGCGGGTCGAGCGGCTCTCGCTGCGCGCCCAGACCGAGGCCGACGTGGAAGCCCTCACCGGTGACGTCGTCGACCTCGAACCTTCCTGGACGGTATGACCGTAGGACGATCGGCGGGCCGACCGGCGAGCCCGGGTGCTCGGCCCGTCGGCCGCCGCATAGGGTCGGGGGATGGCACGACCACGGCGCATCGTCCTTGTCCGGCACGGGGAATCGGAGGGGAATGCCGATGACACGGTGTACGAGCGGGAACCCGACCACGCCCTGCGGCTCACCCCCCAGGGCCGCGGGCAGGCCGCGGAAGCGGGCGAACGACTGCGCGAGCTGTTCGGGGAAGAGGCCATCAGCGCGTACGTCTCCCCCTACCGCCGGACCCTCCAGACCTTCCGGGAGCTGCGGCTGGACCCGTCGCGGGTCCGGATGCGCGAGGAGCCGAGGCTGCGCGAGCAGGACTGGGGGAACTGGCAGGACCGTGACGACGTACGGCTGCAGAAGGCGTACCGCGACGCGTACGGGCACTTCTTCTACCGCTTCGCGCAGGGGGAGTCCGGCGCGGACGTCTACGACCGGGTCGGTTCCTTCCTGGAGAGCCTCTACCGCAGCTTCGAGGCCCCGGACCACCCGCCGAACGTGCTGCTGGTGACGCACGGGCTGACGATGCGGCTCTTCTGCATGCGCTGGTTCCACTGGTCGGTGTCCGAGTTCGAGGCCCTGTCCAACCCCGGGAACGGCGAATTCCGGGTGCTCTTGCTGGGTCCGGACGGCCGCTACCGCATGGACCGCCCATTTGAGAGGTGGACCACACCGGAGCCTTATGACCTGGACGGCTAAACTGACGCGGGATGACCGCTCACTCCGCTTCCGAAAGGCGCTACGCACGCGCCATGGCCAGCCTCCGCGGGCTGGCCCTGGGTGACGCCCTGGGCTCCCAGTACTTCGTCCCCGTGAACTACCCCCTCCTCAAGCGCCGCGAGCTGCCCGTCGGCGGCGAGACCTGGCAGTGGACCGACGACACCGAGATGGCCTGCTCGGTGGTGGCCGTCCTCGCCGCGCACGGGCGCATCGACCAGGACGCCCTGGCGAGCTCCTTCGCCCACCACCACGACTTCGACCGTGGCTACGGTCCCGCCGTCAACCGGATGCTCCGCCTCGTCCGGGAGGGCGAGGACTGGCGCACGCTGGCCGCCGAGCTGTTCAACGGGCAGGGCTCGTGGGGCAACGGCGCGGCCATGCGGATCGCACCGCTGGGCGCCTGGTACGCCGACGATCCGGAGCAGGCCACGCACCAGGCGGAGATCTCCGCCTACACCACGCACCAGCACCGTGAGGCGGTGTGCGGTGCCATGGCCGTGGCGGCGGCCGCCGCGCTGGCGGCGGATCCGGCCGGTCCGCCCAAGGCCGGCGACCTGCTGGACGGGGTGATCGCACTGGTGCCGCGCAGCGCCGTCGGAGCCGGGCTGCGGCGGGCGCGGGACATGCTGGACTACGGCGACGCCACGACGGTCGCGGCGGTGCTGGGCTGTGGCCGACGGACGAGCGCGCACGACACCGTGCCGTTCGCCCTGTGGTCGGCAGCGCGATCGCTGGACGACTACGAGCGGGCGTTCTGGACCACCGCGCAGGTGGGCGGGGACGTGGACACGACCTGCGCCATCGTCGGCGGGGTACTGGGAGCACGCGGCGACGCCGTGCTGCCGACCGCCTGGCTGGCCCGTACGGAGGCCCTGCCGGCCTGGCTGCCGGAGACGGCGGCGCGCTAGGGCCGGAGGGCCGGCGACATGGGCCTCTGCGATTGTCACGGTCCTGCCACAGCGGACTTCCGGCCGGGCTGACACCGCACGTCACGGGCCTAACCTGTCGGCGCTGCCGCCTCCGTCGTGACGACGAGGGCGGCCGACAGGGGAGGGGAACCCGATGTCAGAGAACACCGACGGCGAGCCCGGCGACGAGACCGGCGGCCCGCCTGCCGATCCCGGGCAGCCGGCCCGGCCGACCGGTGACCCGGAGGCAGCCGCCGGCCGGCCCGCCGCCCCGGCGCAGGCCGCCCGCCGGCCCGCGGGTGGGGCCGGCGAGGGGCCGCCGCCCGGGTGGGACCCCCAGGCGTGGCAGGCCTACCAAGTCCGCCGGCAGCGGGCCAAGTCCGGGGCGTGGTCCATCGTGCCGCTGGCTTGGGCCGAAGCCGCACGACCGGAGCCGGCCGGGCCCGTACCCACCGCCGTGCTGCTCGCCGCCGCGGCGGCCGGCCTCGCCTCGGGTCTGTTCCTCGGTGACGGCCTGGGCCTCGGGCTGCTGCTCGCCGTCGTGCCCGCCGCGGTCGGCGCGTACCTCGCCGCCCGGGTGGCGGGGCGCCGTGCGCGGCCCTGGAGCGTGGCCTGGGTGGTGGGCTGCACCGCCCTCCTCGCCGTACCCGCCCTCCGTGACGCCGACTGGCCCTCCACCCTGGCCCTGCTGGCGGCCGTCCTGCTCGGCGCGCTGGCCCTGCACGGCAGCCGCACCTGGCCCGGTGTCCTGCTCAGTCCGTTCGGCTTCGTCGACTCCACCGTGCTCGGGATCCGCTGGGCCTGGAACGGGCTGCGCTCGCGCGGCAGCGGGGTCGACCGCGCCCGCTGGCTGCCCGTGGTCAAGGCCGCCGCCGTGGCCCTCGTCCTGCTGGTGCTGTTCGGCACGCTGTTCGCCTCCGCCGACGCCGCCTTCGCCGACCTGCTGGACGGGCTCACCCCGGAGATCTCCCTGGGCGACGGACCCGTACGCCTCGTGCTCTTCCTGTTCGGAGCCGCCCTCGCGCTCGCCGCCGCCCGCGCCGCCGCCGCGCCCTCGCGCTGGGACCGCATCCGGATCGCGCCCGGCAAGGCCCGCTCCCGCGTCGAATGGGCGCTTCCCCTCATCGTGCTCGACCTGCTCTTCGCCGGCTTCAACGCCGTCCAGCTGGCAGTCCTGTTCGGCGGCTACGACAAGGTCCTGCAGAGCACCGGGCTCAGCTACGCCGAATACGCCCGCCAGGGTTTCTGGCAGCTGCTCTGGGCCACCCTGCTCACCCTCGCCGTGATCGCGATCGCCCTGCGGTGGGCCCCGCGTTCCGGAGCCGGTGACCGCCGCTTCGTCTGCGTCGTGCTCGGCACGCTGTGCGCCCTGACCCTGGTCGTGGTCGCCTCCGCGCTGCGCCGCATGGACCTGTACGTGGACGCGTACGGGCTGACCCGGCTGCGCGTGTCGGTGGCGGCGATGGAGCTCTGGCTCGGGCTGGTGATCGTACTGATCATGGCCGCCGGGGTGTTCGGCGCGCGCTGGCTGCCGCGCGCTTTCGCGGCCGGCGCGGCCGCCGCCGTCCTGGCCTTCGGGCTGCTGTCCCCGGACGGCGTGGTCGCCGAGAAGAACGCGGCCCGCTTCGAGCAGACCGGCAAGCTCGACCTGGCGTACTTCCAGTCCCTGTCTGCGGACGCCGTGCCCGCGCTGGACCGGCTGCCGGAACCCCGCCGCTCCTGCGCCCTGCGCGGGATCAACAACGACCTGTCGAGCCGCGGCGAGGTGCCGTGGTACGCGATGAGCCTCGGCGAGTACCGGGCCCGCCGGATCCTCCGCGAGCGTCCGGTGACGGCTTCGTACGAGGTGTGCCGCACCCTGGGCACCTTCCACAGCCGCATCGAGTAGCCGCCGGAGCCGCCCGAGACGTACGGGGGCCCCGGCGCGGGACCACCTCGCGCGCCGGGGTCCCCGTACGCCGCGCCGCGGAGCTTCAGGCTGCCGGACCGGCCTCCGCGACGGCGCCGTTCAGGGCCTCCAGGTCGCTCTTGCGTACCCGGATCACCAGCAGCGCGGTGGCCAGGGCGATTCCGGCCATGGCCACGGCCGCGATGAACGCGGTGGAGATCCCCTGGGTGAGGACGAGGTCCCCCCAGGGGTCGGGAAGCCGCCCGGTCTCCTTGAACGCGGCCATCTGATCGGGGTCCGCGTGGGCCATGAAGTCCGGCACCTGCTTCGCGCCCTCGTTCCGGCTGGCCGTGCCGAAGACGGTGACGAGGATCGACAGGCCGAGCGAGCCGCCCACCTGCTGGCTGGCGTTGAGCAGCCCGGAAGCCGCGCCCGCCTCCCGCTGGGCGACCCCGGAGACGGCGGTGAGGGTGAGCGTCACGAAGTTCAGGCCCATGCCGAAGCCGAAGAGCAGCATCGGCCCGAGCACCCCGGACACGTACGAGCTGTCGGTGCGGATCGAGGTCAGCCAGGCGAGGCCGGTGCCGGTGAGGGCGGATCCGGCGACCATGAACGGCTTGGGGCCGAAGCGGGGCAGGAAGCGCTGCGAGAGCCCGGCGGCGGTGACGATCGCGACGGTCACCGGCAGGAAGCCGAGCCCGGACCGGATGGGGGAGAAGTCCAGCACGTTCTGGACGAACTGGACGATGAAGAAGAACATTCCGAACATCGCGGCGGCGAGGCCGAGCATGATCAGGTAGGTGCCGGCGCGGTTGCGGTCGGCGAACATCCGCAGCGGGATGATCGGCTCGTGGGCGCGAGACTCGACGGCCACGAAGAGCCCGAGCAGGACGACGGCCACGGCGAAGGAGACGAGGGTGCCCCCGTCGCGCCAGCCGTCCTCGGACGCGCGGATGAATCCGTAGACGAGGGAGGCCATGCCGCCGGTGGAGGTGAGGGCCCCCGCGATGTCGAAGCGGCCCGGGTGGCGCTCGGACTCGGTGATGTAGAGCGGCGTGAGCACGGCGATCAGCAGGCCGATCGGCACGTTGACGAAGAGCACCCAGCGCCAGTCGAGCCACTCGGTGAGCATGCCGCCCGTCAGCAGGCCGATCGCGCCGCCGCCCGCGGAGACGGCGGCGAACACGCCGAACGCGCGGTTGCGCTCGGGGCCTTCGGCGAACGTCGTGGTGATCAGGGCCAGCGAGGTCGGCGAGGCGATCGCGCCGCCGACGCCCTGGAGGGCGCGGGCGGCCAGCAGTTGCCAGGGCTCCTCGGCGAAGCCGCCGAGGAGGGAGGCCAGGGTGAAGAGCAGGATGCCGGTCAGGAACACGCGGCGCCGGCCGAGGATGTCGCCGGCCCGGCCGCCGAGCAGCAGGAGGCCGCCGAAGGCCAGGGTGTACGCGCTGATCACCCAGGACAGGTCGGTGGTGGAGAAGGAGAGGGCGGTCTGGATGTGCGGGAGCGCGATGTTCACGATCGTCGCGTCGAGGACGACCATGAGCTGACAGGCGGCGATGACCGCGAGTGCCACGCCGGGCCGCCCTTCCCGGCGGGCCGCGCCCGGTATCCGGGGCGTGGCGAGTGGAGAGCTTTTCACCGAGGATCCCCCCATAGTGAAAGAGTGAACGCAGCCGTTCACTGCGGCCCCACGGTAGGAGTCCCCGGTTAGTGAACACAACCGTTCACTAAGGCTGAAAATGCGTACGAGGGGCGCGTGGGCGGGTCGAAGGCGGAGGCGATGGTGGGTTCGCGCTGGTCGGTGGCGTCGCCGGGTCGCAGGCGGGGTCCGGAGCTCGAACGGGCGATTCTCGACGCGGCGTTGGAGCAGCTGAGCACGGTCGGCTGGAACGGGCTCACCATGGAGGGTGTCGCGGCCCGCGCGCGCACCGGCAAAGCGGCGGTGTACCGGCGGTGGCCCTCGAAGGCCGACCTGGTGACCGAGGTGCTGCGGGCCGGTCTGCCGCCGATGGGTGAGATCGCCGACGGTGGATCGGTCCGGGGGGACTTCCTCCGGTTGTGTGTGCGGATGCGTGACGTGATGGAGTCGCGCGCTGGTCAGGCGCTGCGTGCGGTCCTTCACGAATGCGACCGCGCCCATGCGGGCCGGTTCCACGACGTCGTCCGGGCCGGGCTGCACGAGCCGGCCCATCGCCTGATCGGGGAGCTTGTGCAGCGCGGGATCGAGCGGGGAGACGTCCGGCCGGACGCGGCGAGTCCGTTCGTCGTCGACGTCATTCCGGCCATGATGATGTACCGCGCGAAGGTGTGCGGGAGCGAATGGACGGATGCGGACATCACGGAAATGATCGATCGGGTGATGGTGCCGCTGCTCAGGGCGTGAGACGCCGTACGGACTCCACCCGGGGCGGGGTGTGCAGGCGGCGCAGGGCGGCGTACCCTTGCTGGCGCCATGCCGTACGAAGCACCCACCCACACCGTCGAACGCTCCCTCCGTGCAACCACCGGCGCCAAGGTCATCGCCGGGGTCGACGAAGTCGGACGAGGGGCCTGGGCCGGTCCCGTCACCGTGTGCGCGGCGATCACCGGTCTGCGCCGGCCGCCCGCAGGTCTCACCGACTCCAAACTGCTCACCCAGAAACGACGCGACGCGCTCCTCGACGTCCTGGAGGACTGGGTCACCGCTTACGCGCTGGGGCACGCCTCCCCGGAGGAGATCGACGCACTCGGGATGACGGCCGCCCTGCGGCTCGCCGCGGAGCGCGCCCTGGAGGCGCTTCCCGTGCGGCCCGACGCGGTGATCCTCGACGGCAAGCACGACTATCTCGGCGCGCCCTGGCGGGTCCGTACGGTGATCAAGGGCGACCAGTCCTGCGTCGCCGTCGCGGCCGCCTCGGTGATCGCCAAGGTCAGGCGCGACCGGATGATGGCCGAGCTCGGCCAACAGGGCGGCGGATGCGTGGAGTTCGCCTTCGGCGACAACGCCGGATATCCGTCGCCGGTGCACCGGGCCGCGCTCGAGGAGCTGGGGCCCACCCCGTACCACCGGCTCTCGTGGTCGTACCTCGACGGGCTGCCCAAGTGGCGGCACCTCAAGAAGGTGCGGCGCAGCGAGGAAGCGACGGAGCTGGAAAACGGAGGCCAACTCGGCTTCGATTTCTGATCGCACCCACGTGCCACCCGCCGGTACGTTTCGTACCGGTGTTTGATAGACATCAACTCATGCCTCTCACCCCCGAGGAGCCTCAGATTCACGAGAGTGCCCAGGGTCCCCGCGTCACGCCGGCCGCGAGCCGCACCGCGCAGACCCCCCGCCCCGTACCTGGTCCGCGTCCCGCCGCCGTCCCGCGGCCCGGACGCCCCGGTCCCTCCCCCGCGGCGGCGAGCCGTGCGGGCGGGGCTCCCAGGCCCGTACCGCCCGCGCAGCGTGCGCCGCAGGCCACCCCCGGACCCGTAGCCCCCACCGCACCGTCCGTCTCCGCGGCGGTGCCCCAGATCCAGCTGATCCCGGCCTCTGCCGAGGGTGCGCTGGACGCGGCCGAAGAGGCCGTCGACCTGCTGCTCGACACCGGGCGCGCGCCCGGTGACATCCTCGTGCTCACCACCGGCGACCCGCACCCGTGGGCCGCGCACGAGCTGTCCTTCGGCGAGGCCGCGTACTGGGCCCTGCACGACGCCGGGGACGACGTCTTCTACGCGGACGCGGCGCAGGTCCAGCGCGCCGCGGGCCGTCCCGTCGTGGTCTTCGCGGCCAACGGCGGACCGGCCGGGGCGACCGCCGCCGCCCTGCCGACCGCCTTCGCGCGGGCCGGCGCCCTGCTGATCGTGTGCGGCGACGCACAGCAGATCAACGCCGTGCTGGGCACGGGCGTCTGACGCCCCGTACCCGGCGCGGGCAAGGGGCGGGGCCGGTCGGACCGGCCCCGCTGAAGCCCGAGGCCTGACCAGCCGTACGCCCGATCCAGGGTGTACGGCCGTGAGGGCTGCCCGCGTACGGGAACGGCGCGCGGGCGGGCTTCGGCGTCCCGCGGCCTTCGGCGTACCGGCCTTCGGAGTCCCGCGGCCTGCGGTGCGCCGCGCGGGCTGCGCCCGGCCGGGGCTCCCGGCGTGCGGCGCGTCCTCAGCGTGCGGCGGTACGGCTCCGCATGACCTCGGTCGCGGCGCCTCCGGTGCGCAGGGCCACCGCAGGGAATTCGGCCACGGTGTCGCCGAGGTGCTCGGGCCGAGAGTCGGAGCTGGGATGCCTGCCGCCCCGGCCCTCGCCCAGTACCTGCCAGCCGCCGCGGGTCAGCGTGATGTACGCGCCGCAGCGCAGCCCGTGCAGGGTGCAGGCGTCCCGCAGCCCCCACATCCAGGCGCCGTCCTCCTCGGTCCACCGCTCGTCGCCCTCGCGGCAGTACAGCAGGACCGCGGTCCGCACCGGGGTCCGGCGCCGCAGGTCGTGCGGGATGACCCGGCGCAGCGCCGCGAGCAGGGCGTTGCGGTAGTCCCAGCCGTCGGCCGAGGCCGAGCGGCGGACGAAGGAGGCGCTCGCGACGAGCCGCTCCTCGGGGCCGAGCACGGCGATCACCGCGGTCGATGGCGCCGGGCCGTGCCGGGAGTGCAGCCCGTGGACGACCTCGCGCGGATTGCGCAGCAGGGGAATGCCCGCCGCGGTCCACTCGGAGGGCTCCAGCAGTCTGCCGTGCCGGCTGGCGGCGCCGGCTGCCATTGTCAGTGACGACGTCGAGGGCGGGGCGAATCCGAAGGCCACGGTCCTCCCTTCGGGTTGTACGCCCGCGGACGGGCACAGCTGTCGTGCGGGCGCGCCGCGGCGCGGCCTGGGAGAGCGCCGTCCGGCCGAGCGGGAGCATGCCAATTCTCGCGTGGCCCGTGAGCCCGCGGCAACGAGCAATTGGCGCCGCCGACCGGAATTCGCCGGTATGCCGTTCATATCCTTGCCCCGTCAAGCCGAAGATGACTCATCCGACTACGGCTGAAGCCCCAGTACCAGCGGAAACACCCCTTTGAGGACAGGATCGAGGCCGGGGGGAGCGTACGTCCGGCAGGCGGACGTTCAGCGACGCACTTCTCACACTGGGTGAATTGGCCGATTGTCCGTGCCATCCGGTTGCATGGGGGGCATGGACAACCTGGAGCTCCGCACCGAAGCAGACGCCATCCTCGCTGAGCTCATCGGCGCCCCGGGGAGCGGGGCGAGGCTGCGGGAGGACCAGTGGCAGGCCGTGGCCGCCCTGGTGGAGGAGCGCCGGCGGGCCCTGGTGGTGCAGCGCACCGGCTGGGGCAAATCGGCGGTGTACTTCGTCGCCACCGCACTGCTGCGCCGCCGCGGCTCCGGCCCCACGGTGATCATCTCGCCACTGCTGGCGCTGATGCGCAACCAGGTCGAGGCGGCGGCCCGGGCCGGGATCCAGGCGCGCACCATCAACTCGGCCAACCCGGAGGAGTGGGACGCCATCTACGGGGAGGTGGAGCGCGGCGAGACCGACGTGCTCCTCGTCAGCCCCGAACGCCTCAACTCCGTGGACTTCCGCGAGCAGGTGCTGCCCAAGCTCGCGGCCACGACCGGTCTGCTCGTGGTCGACGAGGCCCACTGCATCTCCGACTGGGGCCACGACTTCCGCCCCGACTACCGCCGGCTGCGGGCCATGCTCGCCGAGCTCGCCCCCGGTGTGCCGGTCCTGGCCACCACCGCGACCGCCAATGCCCGGGTCACCGCCGACGTGGCGGAGCAGCTCGGCACGGGTGCCGGCGAGGCCCTGGTGCTGCGCGGTCCGCTGGACCGGGAGAGCCTGCGCCTCGGCGTGGTCGAGCTGCCGGACGCCGCGCACCGGCTGGCGTGGCTCGCCGAGCACCTGGACGAGCTGCCCGGCTCGGGGATCATCTACACGCTGACGGTGGCCGCGGCCGAGGAAGCGGCCGCCTTCCTGCGCCAGCGCGGCTTCGCGGTCGCCTCGTACACGGGCAAGACGGAGAACGCCGACCGGCTGCAGGCCGAGGACGACCTCCAGGCGAACCGGGTCAAGGCGCTGGTCGCGACCTCGGCGCTGGGCATGGGCTTCGACAAGCCCGACCTCGGCTTCGTGATCCACCTCGGCTCGCCGTCCTCGCCGATCGCCTACTACCAGCAGGTCGGCCGCGCCGGGCGCGGAGTGGAGCACGCCGAGGTCCTGCTGCTGCCGGGCAAGGAGGACGAGGCCATCTGGCGCTACTTCGCCGACACCGCGTTCCCGCCCGAGGCCCAGGTGCGGCAGACCCTGTCCGCCCTCGCCGACGCGGGGCGGCCGCTGTCCGTACCGACCCTGGAAGCGGCGGTGGAGCTCCGGCGCACCCGACTGGAGACGATGCTCAAGGTGCTCGACGTCGACGGAGCCGTGAAGCGGGTCAAGGGCGGCTGGAGCTCCACCGGCCGGGAGTGGACGTACGACTCCGAGCGGTACGCCTGGGTCGCCCGCCAGCGGGCCGCCGAGCAGCAGGCCATGCGCGACTACGTGAGCACCTCCGGATGCCGGATGGAGTTCCTGCGCCGGCAACTGGACGACGAGGGGGCGGCCCCGTGCGGCCGGTGCGACAACTGCGCCGGCGCCTGGGCCGATTCGTCCGTGTCGGCGGAGACCCTGACCGGCGCGGCGAAGGAACTGGAACGCCCGGGCGTGGAGGTGGAGCCGCGCCGGATGTGGCCGACCGGCATGGCCGCCCTCGGCATCAACGTCAAGGGACGCATCCCGGCCGGGGAGCAGTGCTCCACCGGGCGGGCCCTGGGCCGGCTCTCGGACATCGGCTGGGGCAACCGGCTGCGCCCGCTGCTCACCGAGAACGCCCCCGACGGGCCGGTCCCCGAGGACGTCCTGCACGCCGCGGTGGCCGTGCTCGCCGACTGGGCGCGCTCCGCGGGCGGCTGGGCCCCCGGTGTCCCGGACGCCTCCGACCGGCCCGTGGGGGTCGTCGCCGTGCCGTCCCTGGCCCGCCCGCAGCTCGTGGGCTCCCTCGCGGAGGGGATCGCGCGCATCGGTCGCCTCCCGTACCTGGGCACCCTGACGTACACCGGGCCGGACGGCGCGCACGCGGCGCGGCGCAGCAACTCCGCCCAGCGCCTCAGGGCCCTGTCCGGCACGTTCGCCGTCTCGGAGGAACTGGCCGCGGCGCTGGTGCAGTCGCCCGGGCCCGTCCTCCTCGTCGACGACTACTCCGACTCCGGCTGGACCCTGGCCGTCGCCGCCCGCCTGATCCGCCAGGCGGGTGGCGGCCAGGTCCTCCCGCTGATCCTCGCGACGGCAGGCTGAGCCCCGGTCCGGGCGGAGAAGGGCTGCGCGGCCTCTGATGCGTGTTCATGTCCCCATGGAACCCGCAGGCTCTGACGTTGCGTCAAGGGTGCCGTGAAACCTGTGGATGTTGAGTGATCAACAGTTATCCACAGGGCTTTCGGGATCGGGCCGTCGGCGGGACCGTCGGGGCATGACGAACGACCGCGAATCCCGCACCCCGTCCGACCGGCCCGCCATCAGCCCGTCCGAACCAGCCCTCCCTCCCCGGATCACCCTGCGCAGCCCGGCCGAACTGGCCGACGCGCTGCCCTACATGCTCGGATTCCATCCGACCGACTCCCTCGTCATGGTCACCGTGCACGGCGAGGGCGGACGCTTCGGCGGTCGGCTCCGCGTCGGCATCCCCACGGCCCCGGCCGAATGGGACGACACCGCCCGTCAGGTCGCCGACTGCCTGGTCCGCGGCAGTGAACGGCGCGGCGCCAAGCCCGACGGCATCGTCGTCTTCCTCTGCCAGGACCCGGCGGACGGCGAGAGCGGCCAGCGGGTCATGACCCGGCTACGGCCGCTGGCCCAGCGCATCCGGCTGGCCTGCGGCGCGCTCGACGTGCCCGTGATGGAGGCGCTGTGCCTCTCCGCCGGCCGGTACTGGTCCTACTGCTGCCCCGACGAGCGGTGCTGTCCCGCGGAAGGCAGCCCGCTGGCCGCGACCGGCACCTCGGTGATGGCGGCGACGGCCACCTTCGCCGGACTCCAGGTCCGGGGCTCCCTCCGGGAGATCGAGGGCCGGCTGGCACCCCTGCGCGGCGGCGTCGCGGCGGAGATGGAGCGGGCCCTGGACCGGGCGGCAGCCGCCCTCGTGCCGAAGATCCTCGACGGCGCCACCCGCGAGGAGGTCGGCGCGGAGACGGTCACGCTGGCCCGCACCCTGATGCGGCGGATGACCCTCACCCCACCCGTCGAAGGGGGACCGGGGGCCGACGAGTGGGACGACGCGCTGCTGGGGCACGACGAGGCCGCCACCGTGATCCTCGGCCTCCAGGACCGCGCGATCCGCGACATCGCCGCCGAGTGGATGGAGGGCGAGGAGGCCGCCCCCGCCCTGCGGCTCTGGCGGGCGCTGGCCCGCCGCTGCGTCGGCGCCTACGGCGAGCACGCGGCGGCCCCGCTCACCCTCGCCGGCTGGGTCTCGTGGTCCGCCGGGGACGAGCCGACAGCCCGGATCGCCCTCGGGCTGGCCCTGCGGGCCGACGCCGACTACCGCTTCGCCCAGCTGCTCCACCACGCCTGCAACGAGGGCATCGACCCGGAGGGGCTGCGGGCCTGCCTGCGGGAGGAGCGGCGGCGCCGGGAACCGCGCCGGGGCCGCGTGGCCGCCACCACCCGCCCTCCGGGGCGCCGGGATGCGAAGCCCCGCCGGGAGCGCCGCCGCGCCGCGGGGAGCGAGCAGTGAGCCGGGACCGGGGCCGGGGTGCGGGGAGTTCCGTGCGGCGGATCCGGGGCGCGGCCGTGGCCGTCCTGCGGCGCGGGCTCCGTCACCGGCACGGCCCAGTAAGGGCCCAGCCACCACCCGGGCCCGTGACCCGGGCGGGGGCGGGGCCGTTCAGCTGGAGGGTGGCGGGGGCCCGGCCGCGCCGCCGCCCAGCGAAACAGGCCGGAGCGCAGACAGCCCAGACAAGGCGACCCATGGCCCCCTCCGTACCGCCCGCCCGCAGGACCGAGTTGCCGCCCGTGCACGGCGCCGTCATCTGCGTCGCCGCACCCTGCCTGGTCATCTCGCCGGAACACGGCCAGTTGACCGGGCGCGGGATCGACGGGATCTACCGCTCCGGACGCAGGCTGCTCTCCCGCTGCGTGCTCCGGGTCGGTGGCCGGGAGCCGGTCGCCGTCCAGGGGCGCAGCCTCGGTTCCGACCGGGCCTCCTTCACCGCGACCTTCCGTACCGGGGCCGAAGCGGGCCCCGATCCCGACATCGGGGTGGAGCGGGTCCGGCACGCGGACGGCACCGAGCGGATCACCGTGCGGAGTTTCACGGCCCGGCCGCTGCGCCTGCCCGTGGAGCTGCTGCTCGGCACCGACCTGGCCGAGCTGGCCGCGGTGGCGGCCGGCCGGGCCGGGCCCGAGCTGCCGGCCGGGGTGCACGCCGCCGGGCTGCGCTGGACCAGCGGTGAGGCCCAGGCCGTCACCACGGCCGAGCCGGCCCCGGACGACGCGCTGGCCTCGGCGGGGCTGCTGCGCTGGCAGCTCGAACTGGGGCCCGGCGAGTCCCGCACCATCGAGCTGCGGACCACGCAGGACCGCGTTTCGCGGGCCCCGGCGGGGCAGGTGGCCAATCCGCTGGCCGGCGCCCGGGCCGAGGGGGACGACCCGCGGGTCGAGACCTGGTTCCGCCGCAGCGTCGAGGACCTCGGCGCGCTGCTGATGCGGGACCGGGAGGAGCCGGCCGACGCTTTCGCCGCCGCCGGGGTGCCGTGGCGGCTCGGACTGGCTCCGGCGGAGTCCCTCTGGGCCGCCAGGATGGCGCTGCCGCTCGGCACCGGGCTCGCGGCTGCCACCCTGCGCACCCTGGCCCGGACCCAGACCGGCGGCCGGGGCCCCGACGCCGGGAAGATTCCGGGGCCGCTGCGCGGGGCGGGGCCGCAGCTGCCGCCCGGGTGCACCGGCACCGAGGCGACCCTCGCCTTCCCGGCGGTGCTCGCCGAGGCCCGGCGCTGGGGGATGCCCGAGGAGGAGGTGGCCCGGCTCCTCCCCGCGGCCGAGCGGTGCCTGGACTGGCTGCGCGGAGCCCTGGGACCGGACGGCCTCCTGGCCGATCCCGATCCCGGGCCGCGGCGCTGCGAGACCCAGGCCCACGCCCACCGGGCCGCGCTGCTCGGGGCCGACCTGCTCGCCGGATGCGGCCGGCCCGGCGCCGAGGAGTGGCGGGAATGGGCGGCCGCACTCGGCAAGCGCTTCCGGGACGGGTTCTGGATCGACGGCCCGGACGGCGGCCGGCCCGCGGCGGCCCTGCACCCCGACGGGAGGCCACTGCCCCGGCTGACGGGAACCGCGGCCCACCTCCTGGACACCGGCCTGCTGGGCGGCGGGCTGCTCGCGCCCGGGCTGCTGGACCGGGTCCGCGCGGAACAGCTCGCCCGCCTCCTCGGGGCCCCCGCCATGGATTCCGGCTGGGGACTGCGGAGCATGGCGTCCCGGGAGCCGGGCCACAACCCCTTCGGCCACCGCTCCGGAGCGGTGCGGGCGTACGAGAGCGCCGTGGCCGTCGCGGGGCTCGCCCAGGCCGGCTTCGAGAAGGAGGCCGCCGGTCTGCTGCGGGGGCTGCTCGACGCCGCGGAGAGCTTCGGGTACCGGCTGCCGGAGATGTACGCCGCCGAGCAGCGCACCGCGGGCAGCGCGCCCCTTCCGCATCCGGCGGCCTGCCGCCCCGCCGCGGTGGCCGCGGCCGCCGGGGTGCACGCCCTGACCGCCCTCGCCGGGATCCGTCCCGACGCCCCCGCGGGCACCGTCGCCGTCGTCCCTCTGCCGGGTGCTCCGCTCGGCGCCCTGCGCTTCTGCGACCTGCGGGTCTCGGGGCAACCGTTCGCCGTCCGGATCAGCCGGCTCGGTCTCGGCATGGTGGAGGAGGCGGCCGATGCGCTCCAACTGGGCGGGTAGCCTTGGGACCGCCGCCTCCAGGATCACCAAAGCTCTGTTTATCGTCAGGCAGACGACTATGATCGCGGCATGTCGCCCTACGACCCGTCGGCCTATCCGCCCTTCGCTGTCACCGTCGACCTGGTCGTGCTCACCGTGCGGCGCCACGCGCTCTGTGCGCTCGTCGTCCGGCGGGGTGAGCAGCCGTTCCAGGGACGCTGGGCCCTGCCCGGCGGCTTCGTCCGAGGAGACGAGGACCTGTCCGCGGCCGCCGCCCGCGAGCTCGCCGAGGAAACCGGCCTGTGCGCGCACGACCCGGCCGATCCGGGCGCGGGCAACGGGGCGCACCTCGAACAGCTGGCCACGTACGGGGATCCGAAGCGCGATCCGCGCATGCGTGTCGTCAGCGTCGCGCATCTGGTCCTGGCTCCGGACCTGCCCGCACCCCGGGCCGGCGGAGACGCCAACAGCGCGCGCTGGGCCCCCATCGACGAACTCCTGGCGGCCTCGGACGAGGCGGCCGCGGGGCTCGCCTTCGACCACGCCAGGATCCTCGCCGACGGCGTGGAGCGGGCTCGCTCCAAGATCGAGTACTCCTCGCTGGCCACGGCTTTCTGCCCGCCCGCGTTCACCGTCGGCGAGCTGCGCCGGGTCTACGAGGCCGTGTGGGGCGTGGCCCTCGACCCGCGCAACTTCCACCGCAAGGTCACCGGGACGCCCGGATTCCTGGTGCCGGCCGGGGGGACGACGACCCGTCAGGGCGGCCGTCCCGCCCAGCTGTTCCGGGCAGGCGGGGCGACCCTGCTCAACCCGCCGATGCTGCGCCCCGAAGTCTGACGCGTCGACACGGGCGCGAACGCGCCCCGGTTACCCCGAAAATCGGACATATCGCGTTATCTTGTTTGCGGTACTCACATTGCCGCAGAGCGGTCTCACCCCCCGCGAGAGAAGCGATGCTCCAGGCCATCGGACTCACCAGCACACCCCGTCGAGACCTCCCGCCCCTGGTGGACGACCTCACCCTCGAGGCCCGCCCGGGAACCGTGACCGCCCTCCTCGGCGAACCGGGATCGGGCAAGACCACCGCACTGCGGCTCATGCTCGAACTCGAACCGGGCCGCGGCGTCACCTACTTCCGCGGCCGCCCGCTGCACCGGATCCCGTATCCCGGCCGTGAGGTCGGGGTGCTGCTCGCCGACGTGCCCGGCAACCCGTCGCGGACCGTCCTGAGCCAGCTGCGGATGCTGTGCGCCGCCGCCGGGGTGCCGGCCTCCCGGGCCGACACCATGCTGGAGGTGGTCGGCATCGCAGGCCTGCGCGACCAGCGGCTCGGCTCGCTCTCGTACGGCATGGAGCGCCGGGTCGCACTCGCCGCGGCCCTGCTCGCCGACCCGTGCACGCTGCTCCTCGACGAACCCGCCGCCGGGCTCTCGCCCCGCGAAAGCGGCTGGCTCCACGGGCTGCTGCGCGGACACGCGTCCCAGGGCGGCGCGGTGCTCTTCACCACCGCCGACGCCAAGGAGGCCGCCCGCAGCGCGGACCGGGTCGTCAGCATCGCGGCGGGCCGGCTCGTCGCCGACCAGGACGCGGCCGAGTTCGCCCGGACCCGGCTGCGGCCCCGGGTCGCCGTACGCAGCCCGTACGCGGGCCGGCTGGCCGACGTGCTCGGCCGGGAGGCCCGGGCCGCCCAGCGCGCGGTGGAGATCGTCGAGGAGAGCGGCAGCCGCCTGTCGGTGTACGGCAGCAGCTGCGCGGAGGTGGGCGAGGCGGCGTTCCGGCACGGCGTGCTGGTCCACCAGCTCGCCGACGAGACCGGGGACGCGGGCGCACCGCGCCCGCCCGTACCGCCGGTGCCGCAGGCGCGCACGGAGCCGGACGGCGCGGACCCGGCACCCAGGAGCTCCGCCGCCACCTCCGGCAGTACACGGCCCGCCTCCGCGGTGCGCCGGATGGGCGGGCCGCTGCGGCCGCTGCGCTACGAGCTGTGCCGGGTCTTCGGCACCGCCACGCCCCTCCTGACCGCGGCCGTGGTCGTCGCCGTCTCCGCCGTCACCGCACTGGTGCTGGCCCGGGCCGGCGGCACCCCGCAGAACCGGCTGCTCGCCGCCTGGCCGGAGCTGCTGCCCCTGCCCCCCGCCGCCCTCGGCGCCGGACTGCTCGGCGCCCTGGCCTTCGGAGAGGAGTACCGCTACCCCGCGCTCGCCGCCGACCGCGGCACCGTGCCGCGCCGCATGGGCCTGCTCGCCGCCAAGCTCGCGGTTTGCGCCGCTCTCGCCCTGGCCTTCGGCGCGCTCGCGGTCACCGCCGACGCCGCCGCGCTGAAACTCGTCTTCGACCGCGGCCCGCTGCGCGCCCCCGGGGAATGGCTCTCCCCGGCGGTGAGCTGGGCCGGACTGCTCGTCGGCTGTGCCTGGGCCGGGGTGCTGGCCTCAGGCGTCTTCCGGTCGGCGGTCGCGGGCCTGGCCGCCGTGCTCGCCGTACCGGTCATCGTCGTGCCGCTGGTACGCAAGGCGCTGGACGGGCCGTCCGCGTACGCGGCGAGCGGGCTCGCGGCCCGGCTGCGCGGGCTGGCCTGGGCACAGTGGCCCCCCGAGGCGGACCGTCTGGTCCTGGGCGCCCTGCGGGTCATGGCCCAACCCGTCGGCACGGCACTGCTGTTGTCGCTGATGGTTCTGTTGTGCGCCTATGCGTTCACAGGACTGCGCAGCCGCGTCCGTTGGTGAAGGACCGTTGGTGATCGATGTGGTGCCGGAGAGGGTCTGAAAGGGACCGATCCGGTCCACATCACGTGAACCGGACCACAACTCCCCGCAAAGAGCCCGGTTCTTTACGATAAGTCGTCAATTGCGTAGGTGGCACCGATCACCCTTTCGTGTGCTTTTCACCAAAGACCTCAAGGGTCATCCAGGCACGACCGACAAAGGATTCGTGAGTACCCTTGCGCACACCATGATGACCGCCGCCCGCCATGCAGACTCCGGCCTCGCCGGCCCGGGCGAACTCGACCGCTACCCCTACGCGGAGGCCTCCGGGACCGACCGCGTCGCAGCGCCCCACTGGGACGGCGCCGACGTCGAGTTGAGCCGGGTGGGCCGCCGCGCGGCAGGCAGCCGCGGCCGCGGACTGCACGGCCAACTCGTCCAGCAGCTCGGCCAGATGATCGTCTCCGGCGACCTCGGCGCAGACCGCCCCCTGGTCCCCGAGGAGATCGGCCAGCGCTTCGAGGTCTCCCGCACGGTGGTCCGCGAATCGCTGCGCGTACTGGAGGCCAAGGGCCTCGTCAGCGCCCGCCCCAACGTCGGTACCCGCGTCCGGCCGGTCGCCGACTGGAACCTGCTCGACCCCGACATCATCGAGTGGCGCGCCTTCGGCCCCCAGCGCGACGACCAGCGCCGCGAGCTCAACGAGCTCCGCTGGACCATCGAGCCGCTCGCCGCCCGCCTCGCCGCCGGCCACGGGCGCCCGGACATCCAGCAGCGCCTCGCCGACATGGTCGAGATCATGGGCCACGCCCTCGGCCAGGGCGACGCGATCACCTTCGCGCGCGCCGACAACGAGTTCCACGCGCTCCTCATCCAGGTCGCGGCCAACCGCATGCTGGAGCACCTCTCCGGCATCGTCTCCGCCGCCCTGCAGGTCTCCGGCAGCCCCATCACCGCCTGCGACCGTCCCAGCGAGACGTGCGTCGCGCACCACGCGCGCATGGTCGAGGCCCTCGCGGCCGGCGACGCCGTGGGCGCCGAGAACGCCATGCGCCAGCTCCTGACGGTGCACCCGGAGGTCGAGCGCGTGGTCCCCGCCCCGCGCGAGCACTGACGCGCGGGGGCACGGCGGCGCGGGCGGCGGGGCGGTCGGGCGGTCGGGGTGTGACTCGGGCCACGAAGATTGGGCGTAACACTCCGCGAGGTCGAGCGATGACCTAGAGAGGTGATGGCCGACGGAGGGAAGACAGCAGCCCTTGCGGGTGCTGTGCAGCTCCCCGGCCCCTGCCCGCGCCCCCGGCCCATCCCCAGTCGGTGGTCGTCGGCTCCGGTTCAGCACCATCCGGCCGGGGTCGGAAGCCGTTTCCATCGTTCCGAGAGGTTGTTCGTGTCGGCCAGCACATCCCGTACGCTCCCGCCGGAGATCGCCGATTCCGAGTCTGTGATGGCGCTCATCGAGCGGGGCAAGGCCGAGGGGCAGATCGCCGGCGATGACGTGCGTCGGGCCTTCGAGGCTGACCAGATTCCTGCGACCCAGTGGAAGAATGTTCTGCGCAGCCTCAACCAGATCCTCGAGGAAGAGGGTGTGACGCTGATGGTCAGTGCCGCGGAGTCGCCCAAGCGCACCACCCGCAAGAGCGTCGCAGCGAAGACCCCGGCCAAGCGGACGGCCACGAAGACCGTAGCGGCGAAGACGACGGCCGCGCAGACCGTCGCCGCCGCTGCACCCGCGGCCGAGACGGTGGACCCGGAGCCCGCGGACGCCCTCGCGGACGAGCCCGGAACGGAGCCGGCCGCGAAGAAGACCGCGGCGAAGAAGACGGCGGCCAAGAAGGCGGCCCCCGCGAAGAAGACCGCCGCGAAGAAGACCGCGGCCAAGAAGACCGCGGCCAAGAAGGACGCCGACGAGGGCGGCGAGGACGAGTCCTCCGAGGAGGGTCCCGGCGCGGTCAAGGCGGAGGGCGAGGAGGAGGAGGACGGCGGCGAGAGCAAGGGCTTCGTCATCTCCGACGACGAGGACGACGCCCCGGCACAGCAGGTCGCCGTCGCCGGCGCCACCGCCGACCCGGTCAAGGACTACCTCAAGCAGATCGGCAAGGTCCCCCTCCTCAACGCCGAGCAGGAGGTCGAGCTCGCCAAGCGCATCGAAGCGGGCCTGTTCGCCGAGGACAAGCTGGCCAACTCCGACAAGCTGGCGCCCAAGCTCAAGCGCGAGCTGGAGATCATCGCCGAGGACGGCCGCCGCGCCAAGAACCACCTGCTGGAGGCCAACCTCCGCCTCGTGGTCTCCCTGGCCAAGCGCTACACCGGCCGCGGCATGCTCTTCCTGGACCTGATCCAGGAGGGCAACCTGGGCCTGATCCGCGCGGTCGAGAAGTTCGACTACACCAAGGGCTACAAGTTCTCCACGTACGCGACCTGGTGGATCCGCCAGGCGATCACGCGTGCCATGGCCGACCAGGCCCGCACCATCCGCATCCCGGTGCACATGGTCGAGGTCATCAACAAGCTCGCCCGTGTGCAGCGCCAGATGCTCCAGGACCTGGGCCGCGAGCCCACCCCGGAGGAGCTGGCCAAGGAACTCGACATGACCCCCGAGAAGGTCATCGAGGTCCAGAAGTACGGCCGCGAGCCGATCTCCCTGCACACCCCGCTCGGCGAGGACGGCGACAGCGAGTTCGGCGACCTCATCGAGGACTCCGAGGCGGTCGTCCCGGCCGACGCCGTGAGCTTCACGCTCCTGCAGGAGCAGCTGCACTCGGTGCTCGACACCCTCAGCGAGCGCGAGGCCGGCGTGGTCTCGATGCGCTTCGGCCTCACCGACGGCCAGCCGAAGACCCTAGACGAGATCGGCAAGGTCTACGGCGTCACGCGCGAGCGGATCCGTCAGATCGAGTCCAAGACGATGTCGAAGCTGCGCCACCCGTCGCGCTCGCAGGTCCTGCGCGACTACCTGGACTGATCCCGGACCGGCCGGGCGCGGGGTGGCCGGGCCGGGACCGTACGGAGGTGGCCGTGCGCGGGTGCGCACGGCCACTTGGCGTCCCACTCTGGGTGGAGTCATGCACACTCAGAGTCAGGAGGCCTCATGCGTCGTCCCTTTTCCCGTGCTCTGGCGGGCGCGCTGACCCTGGTGGCGGGGGCGGCCGCGGCGCCGCTGGCCCAGGCGCCGCAGGCAGCCGCGGACAGTGTGGTGATCGGCGGGAAGCCGGTGAAGGCGGCCGACAGCCCGTGGGTGGTGGCCCTCGCCAGCCGTGACCGGTTCGGGGGTACGCGGGGCGGCCAGTTCTGCGGCGGAGTCATCGTGGGCCCGACCAAGGTCCTGACCGCCGCCCACTGCCTGGGCCGCCAGGTGCTGGGCGGCCCGATCGAGTCCGTCCCCGACTTCCGGGTGATCACCGGGCGTACGGAGCTGCGCGCTGCCGAGGGCCACGAGATCCCGATCCGCTCGGCCAGGGTGAACCCGGCTTACGACGCCCGCAGCAATGCCGGGGACCTGGCCGTACTGGAGCTGGCCGAGGCCGTGCCCGCCCACTACGTGCTCCCCATGGCCGGGGCGGGGCATCCGGGCTACGCGGCGGGCGGCGAGGCCGCCGTGTACGGCTGGGGGGACACGAGTGGATTCGGCGACTACGCGTACGCGCTGCGGGCCGCGCGCGTGACGGTACTGGCGGACGACGTCTGCCGGCGCGCCTACCCGGGGGACGCCGACGGGCAGTACCGGGCCGACTCCATGGTGTGCGCGGGACACCGCGACGGCGGCCGGGACGCCTGTCAGGGGGACAGCGGCGGGCCGCTCGTCGCCCAGGGCAGGCTCATCGGGCTGGTGTCCTGGGGGCGCGGCTGCGGCCGCCCCGACAGTCCGGGGGTGTACACGAAGATCGCGCCGCTCACCGGGTTCGTGACAGCCCCGGAGGCGGCCCCGCGGCGAAGCGGCGGCCGCGACATCGCATGGGGTGCCGAACGGCGCTCCGGACCGGCAGCACGGCCCGTACAGGGGCATGTGGCGCAGGAGCCGCAGGGTCCCGCAGGAGCGCCCGGGGGCGAACACCGGCCCGGGGGGCGCTAGGCCGCCGGGCCCGGCTCCGGATGTGAGGACGGGCGGCACCCCTGGGTCTCAGGGGTGCCGCCCGTCGACCGGCCTGGCCGGTCCTGGCTCGTCGGATGCGAGGTATAGGCCTGTGTCAGCGGTCCTCGGTGTCGGCATTGGCCGTCGGAGCGGACGTGAGCCGCTCGGTCTCATCCTGTATATCCGCGGCGATCTTCTTGAGTTCCGGCTCGAACTTACGCCCGTGGTGGGCGCAGAACAGCAGTTCACCGCCGCTCAGCAGGACGACGCGCAGATATGCCTGGGCGCCGCAACGGTCGCATCGGTCAGCGGCCGTCAGCGGGGTCGCGGGTGTCAGAACAGTAGTCACGTCGCCTCTTCTCTAGCTCGACGAGCTGTCGTACCAGGGTCAACATCCAACCAGGCCGAAAACGTTCCCGCTCGCGGCTTTTCCTCGAAACTTCCTTCCGAAGCTGGCCGGCTGCTGCCGGTTGGCGGCGAAGGAGCCGTATTGCGTTGCTTTACGGTTTCGCGTTGTCAGTCGTTCGCTTGTTGCAGTTCCGTCCTCCCCGGCTGAGTGCCGGTTGTGCATGAGGACGTGCCCGAACCCTAAATGGTTCATGCCTGGAAGGGAACGTGATGTTTGCTTCACCCGACCGGGGGATCGAACATCCGTGCGGTCCTGCACTAGGCTGATGAAGGCGCGAGGGTGGCGTTGCATCGGCTCTACCAGGCCTCGGTACCCTTCGACGGGCAACCGAGCCACCCTGCGCCCGACGGGCCAGAAAAAGAAATTCAGCGAGGAGCGAACTGCGTGACCGCCGACACGTCCGTGCCTTCCAGCGCGCTGCTGTCCGGAGCAGACCGGGACGGCTCCAACTACACCGCGCGGCACCTGCTCGTCCTCGAAGGCCTCGAGGCCGTCCGCAAGCGCCCCGGCATGTATATCGGGTCCACCGACTCCCGAGGCCTCATGCACTGCCTCTGGGAGATCATCGACAACGCCGTGGACGAGGCCCTGGGGGGCTACTGCGACCACATCGAGGTGATCCTCCACGAGGACACCTCGGTCGAGGTCCGGGACAACGGCCGCGGCATCCCCGTCGACGTCGAGCCCAAGACGGGGCTGTCCGGCGTGGAGGTCGTCATGACCAAGCTGCACGCCGGCGGCAAGTTCGGCGGCGGCTCGTACGCGGCCTCCGGCGGCCTGCACGGCGTCGGCGCCTCCGTGGTCAACGCCCTCTCCGCCCGGCTGGACGTCGAGGTGGACCGGGGCAGCTCCACCCACGGGATCAGCTTCCGCCGCGGTGTCCCGGGCATGTTCACCGAGCAGGGCCCCGACAGCCCGTTCGACCCCGCCAACGGCCTGCGCAAGATCAAGCGCATCGCCAAGGGCAAGACCGGCACCCGGGTCCGCTACTGGGCCGACCGGCAGATCTTCCTCAAGGACGCCCGGCTCACCCTGGACACGCTCTACCAGCGCGCCCGCCAGACCGCCTTCCTCGTCCCCGGCCTGACCATCGTCGTCCGCGACGAGCGCGCCATCGACGGGGCGGGCAAGACGGAGGAGACCTTCCGCTTCGACGGGGGCATCAGCGAGTTCTGCGAGTACCTCGCGCAGGACAAGGCCGTCTGCGACGTGCTGCGCCTGACCGGCCAGGGCACCTTCAAGGAGACCGTCCCCGTCCTCGACGAGCGCGGCCACATGACCCCCACCGAGGTCACCCGCGAGCTCGGCGTGGACATCGCCCTGCGCTGGGGCACCGGGTACGAGACCCAGGTCAAGTCCTTCGTCAACATCATCGCCACGCCCAAGGGCGGCACCCACATCACGGGCTTCGAGCGCTCGGTCGCCAAGACCGTGAACGAGGTGCTCCGCTCGGCGAAGCTGCTGCGCGTCGCCGAGGACGACGTGGTCAAGGACGACGCGATGGAGGGCCTGACGGCGGTCGTCACCGTTCGGCTGGCCGAGCCGCAGTTCGAGGGCCAGACCAAGGAGGTGCTCGGCACCTCGGCGGCCGCCCGGATCGTCGCGGCCGTGGTCGCCAAGGAGCTCAAGGCCTTCCTGACCAGCACGAAGCGCGACGACAAGCAGCAGGCCCGCGCCGTGATGGAGAAGATCGTCGCGGCCGCCCGGACCCGGATCGCCGCCCGCCAGCACAAGGAGGCGCAGCGCCGCAAGACCGCTCTGGAGACCTCCTCGCTGCCCGCGAAGCTGGCCGACTGCCGCAGTGACGACGTGGAGCGCAGCGAGCTCTTCATCGTCGAGGGCGACTCCGCGCTCGGTACCGCCAAGCTCGCGCGGAATTCGGAATTCCAGGCGCTCCTGCCGATTCGCGGCAAGATCCTGAACGTCCAGAAGTCCTCGGTCTCGGACATGCTCAAGAACGCCGAGTGCGGGGCGATCATCCAGGTCATAGGGGCCGGCTCGGGCCGGACCTTCGACATCGACGCCGCGCGCTACGGCAAGATCGTCCTGCTCGTAGACGCCGATGTCGACGGCGCGCACATCCGCTGCCTGCTGCTCACGCTCTTCCAGCGGTACATGCGGCCGATGGTCGAGGCGGGCCGGGTGTTCGCCGCGGTGCCGCCGCTGCACCGGATCGAACTCGTCCAGCCCAAGAAGGGCCAGGACAAGTACGTCTACACGTACTCGGACAACGAACTGCGCCAGACCCTGCTCGAATTCCAGCGCAAGAACGTCCGGTACAAGGATTCGATCCAGCGCTACAAGGGTCTCGGCGAGATGGACGCGGACCAGCTGGCGGAGACCACCATGGACCCGCGGTTCCGCACGCTGCGCCGGATCAACATCGGCGACCTGGACTCCGCCGAGCAGGTCTTCGACCTGCTGATGGGCAACGAGGTGGCGCCGCGCAAGGAGTTCATCACGAGCTCCGCGGCGACCCTGGACCGCTCGCGCATCGACGCCTGACCGAGACGCACACCGGGACCACGGCACACCGGTGCTCTTCGCTCCATCACCTGTTGGAGTGAAGAGCACCGGGACACCAGTCCGGAAAACGTTCATACCGCACATCCTTGTGGGCACGCGGCCAATGCGGCAGCGGACAAGGAGAGTTCGGTGGACAAGCACGAAGGTCCCGATGCCGGAACGATCCGGCTCGACGACCCCTGGTACGACGCGCTCGCCGTCGGCTGGGGGGAGGGCGAGGGCGGGGATCCGCCGCCCCCGCGTCAGGCGGCCGGAGGCCGGGCCGCGCCCGGGGCATCAGACATCTACCTGGAAGTGCAGCGCAGCGCCGCCTTCCAGGAGGTCCGCAGCCGCTACCGCGGGTTCGTCGTCCCCGCGACCGCCGGATTCCTCCTCTGGTACGTCGCCTACGTGGTCGCGGCGACCATGGCGCCCGGCGTCATGGCCCGGCCCGTGTTCGGCGCCGTCAACGTGGCGCTGCTGGCGGGCCTCGGCCAGTTCCTCAGCACCTTCCTGCTGACCTGGGCGTACGCCCGGCACGCGCGGTTGCGCCGGGACCGGGCGGCGCTCGACCTGCGCTGGACGGTCTTCGAGCAGGAACGCGACCAGGAGCGGAACCGGAACCAGAGCCGGGGGTCCGGCCGGTGACCACCGAACACCAGACGCTCGCCCTGATCCTGTTCAGCCTCTTCATCGCCGTCACCCTGGGCATCACCACCTGGGTCAGCCGCAACCGGCACGGCTCCGCCGAGGAGTTCTACGTCGGCGGACGGCTGTTCTCCCCGATGGAGAACGGTTTCGCCATCGCCGGCGACTACATGTCCGCCGCCTCCTTCCTCGGCATCTCCGGCCTCATCGCCCTCTTCGGCTACGACGGCCTGCTGTACTCGGTGGGCTTCCTCGTGGCCTGGCTCGTCGTGCTCTTCCTCGTCGCCGAACTGGTCCGCAACTGCGGGCGCTTCACCCTCGCCGACGTGGTCGCGGCCCGGATGAGCGAGCGGCCCGTACGGATCGCGGCCGGAGCCTCCTCCGTCACCGTCTCCGTGCTGTACCTCGTCGCGCAGATGGTCGGTGCGGGCAGTCTGGTGGGCCTGCTGCTCGGCGATTCGGGCACCGCCGCCCGGACGCTGACCGTGATCGGGGTCGGCGCGCTGATGGTGGTCTACGTGTCCTTCGGCGGCATGCGGGCCACCACCTGGATCCAGATCGTGAAGGCCGTGCTGCTCATGGGCGGGGCCGTCACCCTCACCGTGCTCGTACTCCTGCGCTTCCACGGGGACTTCGGCCAGCTGCTCACCAGCGCCGCGGAGCGCAGCGGGCACGGGCCGCGGTTCCTGAGCCCCGGGCTCAAGTACGGCGCCGACTGGACCTCCCGCTTCGACTTCATGAGCCTCGGTCTCGCGCTGGTGCTCGGTACGGCCGGGCTGCCGCACATCCTCTCGCGCTTCTACACGGTCCCCACGGCACGGGCGGCCCGCAGGTCGGTGGTGTGGGCGATCGCGCTGATCGGCGGCTTCTACCTGATGACCATCGTGCTCGGCTTCGGGGCGGCGGCGCTGGTGGGCCCGGACGAGGTGCGGGCCTCCAACGCCTCGGGGAACACGGCGGTTCCCCTGCTCGCGGCCTTCCTGGGCGGCGGGGCCGAGTCGACCGGGGGAGCGGTGCTGTTCGCCGTCGTGGCGGCGATCGCCTTCGCCACGATCCTGGCCGTGGTCGCAGGGATCACGCTGGCCTCCTCGGCCTCGGTGGCGCACGATCTGTACGCCTCGCTCAAGCGCCGTCACGCGCGCCAGCGCAGCGAGGTGGCAGTGGCCCGGGTCGCGGCCGTCGGGATCGGTGCGGTGGCCATCGCCCTGGGGCTGCTCGCCCAGGACCTGAACGTGGCGTTCCTGGTGGGGCTGGCCTTCGCGGTGGCGGCCTCGGCCAATCTTCCGGTGCTGCTGTACTCGCTGTTCTGGCGGGCGTTCACCACGCGCGGAGCCGTGTGGTCGGTGTACGGGGGCCTGGTGCCGGCGGTGGTGCTCGTGCTCCTGTCGCCGGTGGTCTCAGGCAGCCCGGACTCCCTGTTCCCGGGCGTGAGCTTCCAGTTCTTCCCGCTGCAGAACCCGGGCCTGGTATCGATCCCGCTGGGCTTCCTCGCGGGCTGGATGGGTACGGTCACCTCGGCCGAGGATCCGGACGAGGCGAAGTACGCGGAGACGGAGGTCCGCTCGCTGACCGGGGCCGGGGCCGTCTGAGCGGGGCGGCCGGCGCCGCCCGCCGGGTCACTGGCTCTCGGACGGCAGCCAGGAGTAGCGGTGTTCCGGGCGGCCCGTCTCGCCGTAGCGCAGGGCCAGGGTGACCCGGCCGGTGCGTTCCAGGAGCTTCAGGTAGCGCTGGGCGGTCTGGCGGCTGATGCCGGCTCGGTCGGCGATCTGCTGGGTGGAGAGCGGGCCTTCGGCGGAGCGGAGCACCTGGCGGACCAGCTCGGCGGTGGTGGCGGAGTGGCCCTTGGGCATCTCGTTCGGGGAGCCGGCCGCGGCGAGGGCGCCGAAGATCCGGTCCACCTCGGCCTGTTCGGCCTCGCCGCCCGTCTCCAGGGTGCGGCGCAGGGAGCCGTACGCCTCCAGCCGGGAGCGCAGACCGGCGAAGGTGAAGGGCTTGACCAGGTACTGGAGGGCGCCGAGGCGCATGGCGGACTGGACGGTGGCCAGGTCGCGGGCGGCCGTGACCATGATCACGTCGGTGCGGTGGCCGAGCTGGCGCAGCCTGCGGACCAGGTCCAGGCCGTTCTCGTCCGGCAGGTAGTGGTCGAGCAGGATCAGGTCCACGGTGCGGGTGTCGAGGCAGGCCAGGGCCTCGGCCGCCGAATGGGCCTGGGCGACGACGCGGAAGCCGGGAACCTTCGCCACGTAGGCCGCGTTGATCCGGGCAACACGCACGTCGTCGTCGACGACCAATACGTGGATGTCGTGGACCGGGGTCTCGTTCATCGCAGGGCCTCCGGGAGTACGACGGAGAACTCCGCCCCTCCGTCCGCCGTCCCGCCGGCCCGGGCCGTGCCGCCCTGCCGCTCCGCGAGGCGGCGTACGAGCGCGAGACCCAGTCCGCGCTCGCGGTGTGCCTTGGGCTGCTTGGTCGACCACCCTTCGGTGAAGATCTCCTCGCGGCGGGCGGCCGGTACGCCGGGGCCGCTGTCCCGCACCCGCAGGATCGCCGTACGGCCTTCGGCGCGCAGCTCGACCTCGACCAGGGGCGTGGCGGAGCCCGCCGCGGCGTCCAGGGCGTTGTCCACCAGGTTGCCCGTGATGGTGACGAGCCCGCCGGGGTCGACGAGGCCGTCGGGCAGGAAGGTGGCGTCGGCGAGCCGCAGCGCGACGCCGCGTTCGGCCGCGACGGTCGCCTTGCCCACCAGGAGGGCGGCCAGCAGCGGGTCGTGGACCTTCTCGGTGACCTGCTCGGCGGTGCTGCGGTGCACCCCGACGACCTCGGTGACGAACTCCACCGCCTCCTCGTGCAGGCCGAGCTCCAGCAGGCCGAGGAGGGTGTGGAGGCGGTTGGCGTGTTCGTGGTCCTGCGCGCGCAGGGCGTCGATCAGGCCCTTGGTGGAGTCGAGCTCGCGGCCGAGGTGTTCCAGCTCGGTGCGGTCGCGCAGGGTGGCGACGGCGCCGCCGTCCTCGGTGGGCATCCGGTTGGCGATCAGTACCCGGGGGCCCTGGACGGTGAGCAGGTCCCGGCCGGTGACGCGGCCGGCGAGGACGTCGGTGGTGCGGCCGGCGCCCAGCACTTCGTCCAGCGGGCGCCCGGCGACGGTGGCGGCCGTGTCGGGAGCCAGGCCCAGCAACCGGGCGGCCTCGTCGTTGACCAGGCGGACCCGGCCGTCGCGGTCGAGGGCGATCACGCCCTCGCGGATGGAGTGCAGCATCGCCTCGCGCTCGGCGAGCAGTCCCGCGATATCGGAGAAGGCCAGGTCGCGGGTCTGCCGCTGGATCCGGCGGGACAGCAGGTAGGCGGCGAGCGCGCCGGCCGCGAGGGCGCCGCCCGCGTAGGCGAGCAGGCCCGGAATCGCGCCGAGCAGCCGGTCGCGGACGCTGTCGTAGGCGATGCCGACGGAGACCGCGCCGACGATCTCCCCGTCGGCCGCGACGAGGGGAACCTTGCCGCGGGCGGAGCGGCCGAGCGTGCCCTCGTCGATCTCCATGACCTCGCGGCCCGCGAGGGCCTCGCTCGGGTCGGTGGAGACGGGCAGTCCGATCCGGTCGGCGCCGGGGTGCGAGCGGCGGATGCCGTCCAGGTCCATGACGACCACGTACTCGGCGCCCGTGGCCCGCCGGATCCGCTCGGCCGAGGCCTGCACCGGGCTGTCGGCCGTCGGCCCGGAGTCCAGGAGGTCCGCGGCCAGCGAGGGGTCCGCCGCCGCGCTCTGGGCGATGGCCAGGGCGCGCCGCATGGCCTGGTCGTCGAGCTGTGCGCCGAGCGGAGCCAGGAAGAGCCCGGTGGCCAGCACGACGACCCCGGCGGCGATGGCGAGCTGGGTGAGCAGGATCTGCGAGACGGCCCGTCTGGGCAGCCCGAGGCGCCGAGCGCTCATGTGGGGGAACCGCATGACCAGCAACGGTAGGTGGCCTTCGGCCGAAGCGGAATTTCCCATGTGCACGCAAATGGCTTGCGTGATGTGCGTCCAGCTTGCGCAAGCGATGACGGCATGAAAGTGCGGTCAGAGCAGTAGATTACTGCGCAAAGCTCTGCAATTTTCGCACGGTACGACGCAAATTCCTATCTCACATGGTTCAGAAACTCATGCCGAGGGACGAGGACATATGAGAAGGCTCCACTGGAGAGGACGGGCGCTGGCCGCCCTGACCGCCACGGCCCTGCTGATGCTGGGATGGCCCGCCCTGAGCGCCGAGGCCGCCGGCGGCCCGAGCATCTCGGCCGGCCGCCCCGCCGCGGCGAGCAGCAGCGACGGCGCCTACACGGCCGCCAACGCCACCGACGGCGACCAGTCCACGTACACGGATACCGTCCTGAAGGACATCACCGTCACCGGGGCGAAGAAGAGCGGGGACGCCTTCGACGCCAAGTCCGGCTTCGGACTCTGGGCGAACGAGATGCCCGAGGACGGGCAGGGCCCGGCGATCGGTGAGGTCACCGTCCACAACCTGAAGACCAGCGACAACGCCGTGGACGTACGGAACACGACTTCGACGTTCAGGATCAACCGACTGCGTAGACCGGCAGCGCCCGAGCGGGTGGTGGTGCGGCTCCGGGGCACTCCCGGGGCCGCTCCACCGAGCCGCAAGCGACTTGCATTTCTTGCGCTAGTCTTGCGCGCATGACGCGACGACTTGCTCAAGTGGCGAAGAAGGTGGGAGTCAGCGAGGCAACGGTCAGCCGGGTGCTCAACGGCAAGCCGGGCGTCTCGGAGGCCACCCGCCAGTCCGTGCTCACCGCCCTCGACGTCCTCGGGTACGAGCGGCCCACGCAGCTGCGCGGCGAGCGCGCCCGCCTGGTCGGCCTGGTCCTGCCGGAGCTGCAGAATCCGATCTTCCCCGCCTTCGCCGAGGTCATCGGCGGCGCGCTGGCCCAGCAGGGGCTGACCCCAGTGCTGTGCACGCAGACCACCGGCGGGGTCTCCGAGGCCGACTACGTCGAGCTCCTCCTCCAGCAGCAGGTGTCCGGCGTCGTCTTCGCGGGCGGTCTCTTCGCCCAGGCCGACGCCCCGCACGGGCACTACCGGCTGCTGTCCGACCGCAAGGTCCCGGTGGTGCTCATCAACGCCTCCACAGAGGACCTCGGCTTCCCCTGCGTGGCCTGCGACGACGCCGTCGCCGTCGAGCAGGCCTGGCGCCACCTGGCCTCCCTGGGACACGAGCGCATCGGCCTGGTACTGGGCCCGCCCGACCACATCCCGTCCCTGCGCAAGCTGACGGCCGCCCAGGCGGTCGCGGCCGCGGCCGGCACCGAGCTGCCCGCCGCCCACGTGGAGCGCGCGCTGTTCTCGCTGGAGGGGGGCCGCGCGGCCGCCTCCCGACTGCTCGACCGCGGGGTCACCGGCATCATCTGCGCCAGCGACCCGCTCGCGCTGGGCGCCGTACGGGCGGCCCGCCGCCGGGGGCTCGGCGTGCCCCGGGAGGTCTCCGTGGTCGGCTACGACGACTCGGCGTTCATGAACTGCACCGAGCCCCCGCTGACCACCGTCCGCCAGCCCATCGAGGCCATGGGCCGGGCCGCCGTCGAGCTGCTCACCGCACAGATCCAGGGCACCGCCGTACAGCCCGGCGAACTCCTCTTCGAGCCTGAGCTGGTGGTCCGCGGCTCCACGGCGCAGGCCCCGCGCAGGTAGTCCCGTACCGGCCGCGCCCGCACGGCGAAGGGCTCCGGAACGTCCTCTGGGCGTTCCGGAGCCCTTCTTGCGTCTCGCACCCGGCATCACAATGTCAATATCTTACGAAGTCCGCGCGAGATATTGCGCACATCTGTGGGTGGTGGTTGAGTGTGCCGCGCTCGCCCCCACGCCTGCTGCCCGATGCTCGAAGGGGACCGCCGATGAGAACCAGCCCCCGCCGCGGCACCGCGACCGCCCTTGTCTGCGCCCTCGCCGTCACGGCCCTCGCGGCCTGCGGTACGAGCAGCAGGTCCTCGACGACGACGGCGCCGAGGACATCTCCGCCTACGTCACCCCGCGCTCGACGACATCGACAAGAACGTGCTGGGCGTCCTCACGCGCGACGGCAAGCTCTACGCCCTCCCCACCAGCAACTGCACGATGGGCCTGCTGGTCAACCGCAAGCTCTTCCGGCAGGCGGGCCTCAACCCCGACACCCCGCCGCGGACCTGGGACGGGGTCCGGGCGGCGGCCAGGAAGATCGCGGCCTTCGGCAACGGCACCGCCGGCTACGGCGAGTACAGCGTCGACAACACCGGAGGCCGGCACTACACGGCCGCCATGTACGGCCTCGGCGGCGACATCGTCGGCGCCGACGGCAAGGCCGCCTTCAACAGTCCCTCCGGCAAGCAGATCGTCGACAACCTCCGCGCCATGCGCTGGGAGGACGACAGCATGGGCAAGACCCAGCTGCTCAAGTGGGGCGACCTGCAGAAGCAGATGGCCTCGGGCAAGCTCGGCATGTTCCTCGCCGCGCCCGACGACATCACGTACATGGTCCAGCAGCTCGGCGCGGAGTACGAGAACTTCGGCATCGGCCCGCTCCCCGGCGGCGCGGCCACCCGGGCCGGCGGCAACGGCTACATGATCAAGAAGGGCGCCTCGCCCGACAAGATCAAGGCCGCCGTCGCCTGGCTCAACTTCAAGAGAAAGCGGTCAACCAGCTGCTGGCGAACCAGTAGGGCGAGCGGCGATGTCGGCTCCCGCCACCACCCTGCCCGCCGGCCGCGCCGCACGCGCGGCCTCGAAGGAGGAGTTCCGCCGGGCGTTCAAGCGGAACCTCACGGCCCACGGATTCCTGATCGGCGCCGTCCTCTGCTTCTCCTTCTTTTCCTGGTACCCGATGGTCCGGCGGGGACAACTTCCGCCACGTCTTCCAGGACCCCGGCTTCTGGCAGGCCTGGCGCAACACCCTGCTCTTCACCGGACTCGCCCTGGTCCTCGGCTTCGTCCTCCCCTTCGTGGTCGCGGTCGTCCTCAACGAGTTCCGGCACGCGCAGGGCTACCTGCGCCTGCTGGTCTACCTGCCCGCGATGATGCCGCCGGTGGCTTCTGTCCTGCTCTTCAAGGACTTCTACGACCCCGGATACGGCCTCTTCAACAGGGCCCTGGAATTCCTGCACCTGCCGGCGCAAGACTGGCTGCAATCCAGCGACACCGCCATGCTGTCCCTCGTCATCGCGTCGACCTGGATGAACATGGGCAGTGCGACCCTGATCTACCTCGCAGCCCTCCAGGGCATCCCCGGCGAGCTGTACGAGGCCGCCGAGCTCGACGGCGCCGGACTGCTGCGCAAGATCTGGCACGTCACCGTCCCGCAGACCAAGCTCATCCTCTCGCTCATGCTGCTGATGCAGATCATCGCGACGATGCAGGTGTTCACCGAACCGTTCCTGCTGACCGGCGGCGTCGGCCCCGAAGGTTCGACCACCACCGTCGTCGTCCTCATCTACCAGTACGCCTTCAGCTTCAACCAGTACGGCGGCGCCGCGGCCCTGGGCCTGTGCCTGCTCGTCCTGCTGGCCGGCTTCTCCGCCCTGCACGTCCGCCTCAGCCGCGACAACGAGAGCTGACAGGAGCCCCCGCGATGGCGGAGCGCACGCTGATATCCCCCGCCCAGCTGGGCCGCACCCGGGGCAAGATCCTCTACTGGACCGTCCTCGCCGTGGTCGTCATCGGCTTCACCGCCGTCTTCCTCGGCCCCCTCTACTGGATGGTGGCGGGCGGCCTCAAGAGCACCGAGGAGTTCGCCCGCGTCCCGCCCACCCTGGTGCCGCACTCCGTGCACACCGCCAACTACACGGCCGCCCGGAAGGTCATGGACCTCGCCAAGCTGCTGTTCAACACCCTGTACCACGCCTTCGGAGCCCTCGCCTTCCAGCTCGTCCTCGACGTCGGAGCCGCCTACTCCCTGTCCCGGCTGCGGCCGGTCTTCGGCAAGGCGGTCCTCGGCATGATGCTGGCGACCCTGATGATCCCGGCCACCGTCCTCGTCGTACCGCAGTACCTCACCGTGCTCGACATGCCGCTCATCCAGCGGAACCTGCTCGACTCGCCCTGGGGCATCTGGCTGCCGTCCGTCACGAACGCCTTCAGCATCTTCCTGCTGAAGCGGTTCTTCGACTCCATCCCGCAGGAGATCATCGACGCCGCCTCCATCGACGGTGCGAGCGCCCTGCGCACCCTGCGATCCGTGGTCCTGCCGATGTCCCGGCCCGTCCTCGGCGTCGTGTGCACGTCCGCAGCTTCGCCGACGGCGACGGGGGACGGCATGGGCGATCTCGCGGGCGTCCGGGCCGCGGCGCAGGGGGCGAACTGCCGCCGGGGGACTGGCCCTCCGAGTTCAACGGCGCGGCCACCTGGACGCGCGTGCCCGACGGGGAGTGGTACCTGCACCTGTTCACCCCGCAGCAGCCCGACCTCAACTGGGACCACCCCGCCGTGCGCCGGGAGCACGAGGACGTGCTGCGCTTCTGGTTCGAGCGAGGGGTGGCCGGCGTACGGATCGACTCCGCCGCCCTGCTCGCCAAAGACCCGGCCCTGCCCGACCTCGCCGGCCGTCCGCCCGAGCCCTGGCCGCCCGGCACCGGCGAGGTCCACCCGTACATCGACCGGGACGACCTGCACACCATCTACCGCTCGTGGCGCGCGATCGCCGACGCCTACGGAGCCGTCTTCGTCGGCGAGGTCTGGCTGCCCGACTCCGAGCGCTTCGCCCGCTACCTGCGGCGCGACGAGCTGCACACCGCCTTCAACTTCTCCTTCCTCAGCTGCCCGTGGGACGCGGGGCGACTGCGCACCTCCATCGAGGAGACCCTCGCCGAGCACGCCCCGGTCGGCGCTCCGGCCACCTGGGTGCTGTGCAACCACGACGTGACCCGTACCGTCACCCGCTACGGGCGCGCCGAAACCGCCTTCGACTTCGCCGCCAAGGCCTTCGGCACCCCCACCGACCTGGCTCTCGGTACCCGGCGGGCGCGGGCCGCGGCCCTGCTGACACTCGCCCTGCCCGGCGCCGTGTACGTCTACCAGGGCGAAGAACTGGGCCTGCCGGAAGCCGACATACCGATCAGCCGGATCCAGGACCCGATGCACTTCCGCTCCGGTGGCACCGACCCGGGGCGCGACGGCTGCCGGGTCCCGCTGCCGTGGACCGCCGAGCCGTGGCACGACCCCTGGCTGCCGCAGCCCGAGGGCTGGGGCGCGTACGCCGCGGACCGCCAGGGCGAGGACCCGGACTCGATGCTCACCCTCTACCGGACGGCCCTCGGACTGCGCCGCGCGGCAGGCGGCTTCGGCGGCGGCTCGCTCGCGTGGCTGCCCGCGCCGCCCGGAGTGCTGGCCTTCGCCCGCCCCGACGGGCTGGTCTGCGTGGTCAACCTGTCCGGCGCTCCGGTCGCGCTGCCGGCGCACACGAGCCTCCTGCTGAGCAGCTCCGCCCTCGGCGCGGCCGGGCTGCTCCCGCAGGACACGGCGGTCTGGCTGCGGACCTGACCCCGCAGCCGGACCGCCGGCACGAAGGAGCGCACGGGCCGGCGCGCGTCACGGCATCGGCTGCGGCGGGCGGGGCCCCTGGTACTGGCCGCTCGGGCGCATCCGCAGCGGCCGCTCCTGGTACTCCTCCAGCGCGTGCGCCATCCAGCCCGCGGTCCGGGCCACTGCGAACACCGTCTCCCCGGCCTCCGCGGACATCCCGCAGGACACCGTCAGCACCGCCAGCGCCAGGTCGACATTGGCGTGGAGCCCGCCGCGCCGGGCCGCCGCCGTCGCGACGACCTCCCGGGCGGCCGCCAGCGCGGGCCCCGCCTGCGGTACGCCCTCCAGCCGCGCGAACAGCGCCGTGGCCCGCGGGTCCTCGCCCTCGTACAGCCGGTGCCCCAGCCCCGGAACCCGCCGCCCCGCCCGCAGGTGGTCGGCGACCACCGGCGCGGCCCCGCCCCGCTCCAGTGCCTCCGCCAGCGTCCTGTGCGCGAGCCGTCCGGCCGCGCCGTGCAGCGGCCCTTCGAGCGCCCCGAGGCCGGCCGAGACGGCCGCGTACGGATGGGCCCGAGCCGACGCGGCCACCCGTACGGCCAGGGTCGAGGCGGCCAGATCGTGGTCGATGAGCAGGGCCAGGGCCAGGTCCAGCGTGGCCAGCGCGTCCGGATCCGGCTCACGCGGCGTCAGCCGCGTCCACAGCTGCCGGGCGAGCCGGCCGTCCCCGCGCCAGCCGGGCCGGCCCAGCTCGGGCAACGCGCCGACCAGGGTGGGGATCAGACAGCGCGCGGAGCCCAGTACGGCCTCGGCGGAGAGGTCGAAGCGCAGCGGATCGGCGACCGCGGCGGCCGCCGTCGCCACCCGCAGCCGGTCGATCGGACCGCTGTGCTCGGGCAGCGCGGCCACCGCGCGCCGGGCGGCGGCGAGCGTCCGCGGGGGCGTGGTGAAGCGCGCGCCGCGCGGCAGCGTCCCGGTCCAGAGCCACTCGGCGACCTCCTCGTAGGGGTACCGCGAGGCCAGCTCGACGGCGTCCACGCCCCGGAAGTAGTACCGGTCGCGCTCGATGAGCGTGAGCGAGGTGCGTACGGAGAGCTCCGCGCCCGGGGGCGCCGCCGCCTCGCGCCGGCTGCGCAGGGCCAGGGCCTCCACCTCGCGCGCGTCGAAGCTGCTGCCGCGGCCGACCGGATCGCGGCGGCTGGTGAGCTGGCCGCGGCTGACGTACGCGTACACGGTCGCGGGCTTCACCCCCAGCAGTTCCGCCGCCTGCCGGGTGCTGAGTCGGCGCTCGCCATCCGCCTGGTCGTTCATGACACCCACCCTACATATATTGATTCGATCAACATTGACAAGGATTCAATCCATGATGGATGGTCGATCCATGAACACCACCGTCGATGTGCCCCGCGGTCTCGCGGGAGTCGTGGTCACCGAGACCGAACTCGGTGACGTCCGAGGCCGCGAGGGCTTCTACCACTACCGCCAGTACTCGGCCGTCGAGCTCGCCGCGAGCCGCAGCTTCGAGGACGTGTGGCACCTGATGTTCCGCGGCACCCTCCCGGCCGACGCCGGCGAGCGGGCCGCGTTCGCCGCCGAGATCGCCCCGCTGCGCCGACTGCCCGACGCGGTGCGGGAGGCCCTGCCCGCCCTCGCCCGGGCCACCGCGCTCTCGGGCCCGCTCGCCGGGCTGCGGACCGCGCTCTCCCTGCTCGGCGCCTCCGCCGGGTTCCGCCCCGTGTACGACATCGACCCCGGGCGCCGGGCCGCCGACGCGCTGGCCGCCTGCGCCGCCGTGCCGACCCTGCTCACCGCCCTGCACCGGCTGGGGCAGGGCCTGGAGCCGGTCGAGCCGCGCGCGGACCTCCCGTACGCCGCCAACTACCTGTACATGCTCACCGGTCAGGAGCCCGACCCGGCCAAGGCGCGGGCCGTGGAGCGGTACCTGATCTCCACCATCGACCACGGCTTCAACGCCTCCACCTTCACCGCCCGAGTGATCGCCTCCACGGGAGCGGACGTCGCCGCCGCGCTCACCGGCGCGATCGGCGCGCTCTCCGGCCCGCTGCACGGCGGCGCGCCCAGCCGGGCCCTGGACACCCTGGACGCCATCGGCACCGCCGAGCGCATCGAGCCGTGGGTCCGCGAGCGGGTGCTCGCCGGGGACCGGATCATGGGCTTCGGGCACCCCGTGTACCGCACCGAGGACCCGCGTTCGCGCATGCTGCGCGACATCGCGCTGGGGTTCGGCGGTCCGCTCGTGGACTTCGCCGTGGAGGTGGAGCGGCACGTCGAGGAGATCCTCGCCGAGCTCAAGCCGGGGCGGGAGCTGCACACCAACGTGGAGTTCTACGCCGGCGTGGTCATGGAGCTGTGCGGGCTGCCGCGCGAGATGTTCACCCCGACCTTCTGCGCGGCCCGCGTGGTCGGGTGGAGCGCGAACATCCTCGAACAGGCCGCCGATTCGAAGATCATCCGTCCGGCCGCCCGGTACGTGGGCCCGAACCCGCCCGAGCCGGTTCCGGCGCTCGGCTGACTACGATCGGCGGTGTGAACAGCAGTCATCCCGCCCAGCGGCCCGCCGGGACGCCCGCCCAGCCGATTCCCGTCGTCGTCCTGTCCGGATTCCTCGGATCCGGCAAGACGACGCTTCTCAACCACCTCCTCGGCAACCGGGGAGGCACCCGGATCGGCGTCGTCGTCAACGACTTCGGCTCGATCGAGATCGACGCGATGGCCGTCGCGGGCCAGGTCGGCGACTCGATGGTCTCGCTCGGCGGCGGCTGCCTGTGCTGCGCGGTCGACGGCAGCGAGCTGGACGCGTACCTGGAGAAGCTCTCCGCACCCGTCCACCGGATCGACGTGATCGTCATCGAGGCGAGCGGGCTGGCCGAGCCCCAGGAGATGATCCGGATGCTGGTGGCCAGCGAGAATCCGGCGATCCGGTACGGCGGGCTGGTCCAGGTCGTGGATGCGGCGGAGTTCGACGCGACCCGGGCCAAGCACCCGGAGACCGACCGCCACCTGGCCGTCGCGGACCTGATCGTGCTGAACAAGACCGACCGGGCGGAACCGGCCGGCCTCGCCCGGATCGAGGCCGAGCTCGGCACGCTCTGCCCCGGCACGCCGGTGGTGGCCGCCGACCACGGCCGGATCGACCCGGAGCTGCTCTTCGACCGGCGCCCGTGGACCGAGACCCGGGGCCAGCTGTCCTTCGAGGACCTGATCTCACAGGCCAGGGACGGCGACGACGCCGATCACCAGGACCACACCGGGCACGCCCACACGGTGTACGAGAGCACGGAGTTCGTGTCCGAGCAGGCCCTGAACCCGCGCCGCTTCATCGACTTCCTCGACCGCCGCCCGGCCGGGCTGTACCGGATCAAGGGCTACGTCCACTTCGGCGTCCCCGGCCACGAGGAGCGCTACGAGGTCCACGCCGTCGGCCGCTTCCTCCGCTTCGTGCCGGGCCCCTGGGGCCGTGGCGAGCCGCGCCGGAGCCAACTGGTCCTGATCGGCGCCGGTACGGACGGCCCCGCCCTGCTCCGCGAGCTGGAGGCCTGCCGCGAACCGGCCCCGCAGGACGCACCCCCGGAGAGCATGTGGGGCGTCCTGCGCTACGTCGACCGCCCGCCGCAGCCGGAGGCCGGGCAGGAGCCCGAACCGGAGCCGGAGCCCTGCGAACCCGAACCGTACGGCGATCCCGGCTCCGACTGATCAGGCGACCTCGACGCCGTACTCGCCCAGCAGGTCCTCCAGACCGCCGCGGTAGCCCTTTCCGCCGATCACGAAGTCCCAGTCGCCGTTGGAGCGGCGCCGGAACGAGCCGAGGACCAGAGCGGTCTCCCCGGCCCGCCCGTCGGAGACGTCCAGCCGGCCGAGCTCCTCGCCGCCGGCGGACAGCAGGCGGATGTGGGCGTCCGTGAACCCGGCGAGGTCGGCGTTCGGATCGACCTCCGGGTCGATCGCGGCCACGAGGACCAGCCGGTCGGCGGGCCCGGGCAGGGCGTCGAAGGAGACCTCCAGCGCCGCCTTGTCGGGCGCCGCGTGCGCGCGGGCCCGGACGGAACCGTCCGGGGTCCGGGGGTTGTTGAAGAACACGAAGTGCTCCTCGCTCAGCACCCGGTTGCCCGTGCAGACGAGGGCGCACACATCCAGCGCCACGGCCCCCGTCCAGGACATGCCCAGCACGTTGTGGTCCGCCGAGGGGGCGGCGGGCCCGGGATCGGGCTCGGGCGCGCGCTGCGCCGGCCCGCCGCCGAGCCGACCGCGCAGCCCGTACTGGTGCAGGAGCTCGACGAGGTCCGTCCCGGGAACCAGCTCCAGCGGCTTGCCGTTGGCGAAGGCGTACGACCCCGGACCGAAGGACGCGGTGGTGACAAGGACCCCCTTGTTCGCCCCTTTGTCCTGGACCGTGCCGTACAGATCACGCACGGCCGTCGGCGGCACCGTGTTCCGGTAGCGCTTGACCTGCACGACGATCCGCCCGCCCCGGATCGGCGCCGGGTCCAGCGCCTCCACGTCCACCCCGCCGTCCCCCGACCGCTGCGTGGTCACCGCCTCCATGCCCATCGCCCGGAACAACTCGGCGACCAGGTTCTCGAAGGCGATCGGATCCATGAAGAAGAGGTCCGGCTCGTCCTCGTCCGCGTCTCCCGCCTGCCCTCCGTGGCTGACGACCCCTCCGCCGACCTCGTCCGGCCGCCGCCCCGGGCGCACCGCCGTCAGCTGATCGGGCCGCCCCGACAACTGGCCGCCCAACCCCGACACCAGACAGTCCACGGCGCTGACCTGCTCCAGGCGCAGCCCCTCGAAGGCGGACCGCGCCGCCGGCACCGTGGAGAGGACGAACCGCGCCTCCTGCCCGGTCGCCGGATCGTGGCAGTCCACGAACCCGTTGACCACGACCGAGTCCAGTACACCGAACTCGTCCGCCGCGAACAGCTCGCGCACCACCAGCAGCATGCACTGCGCCAGCAGGTCCCGGTACAGGGCCCGACGCTCCGTCACCCGGCGGGGCTTCACCCTGTCCTGGTCCGTACTCGGCAGGTACTGCACCGCACTGGCCTCCGGCACCACCGCGTACCCGGGGAGCTCCCAGTCCAGCACCAGCTGGCGCGCCGAGGGGTCGTACGCGGCCGCCACCTGCCTCGGCAGCGCCTCCGGCCAGGCCGTCGAGGCGTACAGGGCGGCCGAGAAGTACTCCACCGCCGCCTCCGCGTCACCCGTGCGCAGGGCGGCGGCCAGCTCGGTGAGCCCGCTGTTGTGGGCCCGTACCCCGGCGAGCTGCTCGGCGGCCCACCGGTCGTACTGCTGCCGGTACGCGGCCAGTTGCTGCTGCCGCTGCGCCTCCGCGGCGCTCGCGGCCTGCCAGGCCTCGGTGTACCGGGCGTGGGCCTCCCGCTCCGCCTGCGCCCGGTGGTTCGAGCCGAGCGTCCAGCCGCTGCTCTGCTGCTGGAACTGGTCGATCCGCGGCATCGGCACCGGATGCGCCAGGGCCCCGGGGTTGAAGGGCTCCAGCTGCTCGGGCCGGGCCAGGGCGGCTATCCGGAACGCCGGCGCCCGGCAGCCCGCGACCAGCAGCCCCTTGAGGGCGTCGACCTCGGCGTCGATCTGCGCGGTCCGCCGCAAGGCCTCGGCCTCACGGAACTGCCGGTGGCTGCGGTTCGCGTCCCGCTCGTGGGTCCGCTGCCGGTCCCGTTCGTACGCCAGCAGCCGGCGCTCCGCCTCCCGCTGCTGGATCACCTGTGTCTGCTGCTGCCGGCGCTGGGCCTCGGCCCAGTCCCCGATCAATCCGCCCGACCGACGACTCATCAGCTGTGTACTCCCCCCACCAACGCCCTGAGGGAAAACACTAGTCGGCATTCGGGTGGTACGTCCCCCCGGTCGCACCACCCGAACGCCGCAGTACGTCCTACAGCGCGCCCCCCGCCAGGGCGGCGACGACCGCGGGCAGCGCGGCCCCCGATCCGTCGCGGCGCGGGTCCACGGCCGGCAGTTCGGCCGGGCTGCCGTTCGCCGCGGCCGCGCGGACCGGAGCGTTGCCGGCCCAGGCCAGCACCAGCAGGTCCTCACCCTTAAGGAACCGCTGGCAGCGCACGCCGCCGGTGGCCCGGCCCTTGCGCGGGTACTGGTCGAACGGGGTGAGCTTTCCGGACAGCATCGAGTCGTCCAGCGTCCCGTGCGAGCCCGCCACCGTGAACACCACGGCCTCGCGGGCCGGGTCCACCGCCGAGAAGTGGATCACCTTGGCGTTCTCGGCGAGCTTGATGCCCGCCATGCCGCCCGCGGGGCGGCCCTGCGGGCGCACCTGGCCCGCCGGGTAGCGCAGCAGCTGGGCGTCGTCGGTGAGGAAGACCAGGTCCTCCTCGCCCGTGCGCAGTTCGACCGCGCCGACGATCCGGTCGCCCTCCTTGAGGGTGATGACCTCCAGCTCGTCCTTGTTCGCGGGGTAGTCCGGCACGACCCGCTTGACCACGCCCTGCTCGGTGCCCAGGGCCAGGCCCTGCGAGGACTCGTCCAGCGAGGTCAGGCAGACCACCTTCTCGTCCGCCTCCAGGCCGGAGAGGAACTCCGAGACCGGGGCGCCTCCCGCCAGGTTCGGCGCGGCGTGGGTGTCCGGCAGCTGCGGGAGGTCGATCACCGCGAGCCGCAGCAGCCGCCCGTACGAGGTCACGACTCCGACGTCGGCCCGGGCCGTCGCCGCCACCTGCGAGACGATCAGGTCGTGCTTCGCGCGGGAGCCGCCCTCCTCCTGCGGCAGCGGCTGGCCGTTGGCGGTGCGCGCCAGCAGGCCCGTCGAGGACAGCAGGACCCGGCACGGGTCGTCCGCGACCTCCAGCGGGACCGCGGCGACCGTCGTCCCCGCCGATTCGAGCAGGACCGTACGGCGCTCGGTGCCGAACTTCTTCGCGACCGCGGCCAGTTCCGTGGAGACCAGCTTGCGCAGCTCGGTGTCGGACTCCAGGATCCCGGTCAGCTCGTCGATCTCGCCCGTCAGCCGGTCGCGCTCGGACTCCAGCTCGATCCGGTCGAAGCGGGTGAGGCGGCGCAGCGGGGTGTCCAGGATGTACCGGGTCTGGATCTCGCTCAGCGAGAAGCGCTCGATCAGCCGCTCCATCGCCTGCGCCGAGTTGTCGCTGTCCCGGATGATCCTGATGACCTCGTCGATGTCGACCAGGGCCACCAGCAGGCCCTCGACCAGGTGCAGCCGGTCCCGGCGCTTGGTGCGGCGGAACTCGCTGCGCCGGCGCACGACCTCGAAGCGGTGGTCGAGGTAGACCTCCAGCAGCTCCTTGAGGCCCAGCGTCAGCGGCTGGCCGTCCACCAGGGCGACGTTGTTGATGCCGAAGGACTCCTCCATCGGCGTCAGCTTGTACAGCTGCTCCAGGACGGCCTCCGGGTGGAAGCCGTTCTTGATCTCGATGACCAGGCGCAGGCCGTGCGAGCGGTCGGTGAGGTCCTTGACGTCCGCGATGCCCTGGAGCTTCTTGGAGCCGACCAGGTCCTTGATCTTCGCGATGACCTTCTCGGGACCGACCGTGAAGGGCAGTTCCGTGACGACCAGGCCCTTGCGGCGGGCCGTCACGTTCTCCACGGCGACCGTCGCGCGGATCTTGAACGTGCCGCGGCCGTTCTCGTAGGCGTCCTTGATCCCCGCGAGGCCCACGATCCGGCCGCCCGTGGGCAGGTCCGGACCCGGCACGAAGCGCATGAGCGCCTCCAGGTCCGCCTGCGGGTAGCGGATCAGGTGGCGGGCGGCCGCGATGACCTCGCCCAGGTTGTGCGGGGGCATGTTGGTGGCCATGCCGACCGCGATCCCGGAGGCGCCGTTGACGAGCAGGTTGGGGTACGCCGCGGGCAGCGCGACCGGCTCCTGCTCCTGGCCGTCGTAGTTGGCGGTGAAGTCGACGGTGTCCTCGTCGATCGACTCCGTCATCAGTGACGTGGCGTCCGCCATCTTGCACTCGGTGTAACGCATCGCGGCCGGCGGGTCGTCGTTGCCGAGCGAGCCGAAGTTGCCGTGGCCGTCGACCAGCGGCAGCCGCATCGAGAAGGGCTGGGCCATGCGCACGAGGGCGTCGTAGATCGACGCGTCACCGTGCGGGTGCAGCTTGCCCATGACCTCGCCGACGACGCGGGCGCACTTCACGTAGCCCCGGTCGGGGCGCAGGCCCATCTCGTTCATCTGGTAGACGATGCGCCGGTGCACCGGCTTCATGCCGTCCCGGGCGTCGGGCAGGGCGCGGGAGTAGATCACCGAGTACGCGTACTCGAGGAAGGAGCCCTGCATTTCGTCGACGACGTCGATGTCGAGGATCTTCTCCTCGAAATCCTCCGGCGGCGGGGTCTTCGTGCTGCGGCGGGCCATCGCTGCGCGGCTCCTTAACCAAGAAAGAGAGTGTGCTGGGGTCTGGCGGGTGGTCTGATCGGCGTTGACGGGGGTGTCGCGGACCATTGTGGCCCGAGGCACCGACAACGCCGACTCCGACCCTGGGGTCCCCCCCCCGGACGGAGGGGTGGGCGAGTGTGAGTCGGGAACTTCTCCGGTGCCCGACGCGCTTGCATACAGTGGCAGGTCTGACGGAAAACTCTGCATCGCGATCGAAGGGACCACATGCCCATGGGTCACACGGCCACAGCCCAGGCCGGCTCCGGCGGCCTGACAGCGACCGAGCACCGGCTGGCCAACGGCCTGCGCGTGGTGCTCTCCGAGGATCACCTGACCCCGGTCGCCGCGGTCTGCCTCTGGTACGACGTCGGCTCGCGCCACGAAGTCAAGGGACGGACCGGCCTGGCTCACCTCTTCGAGCACCTGATGTTCCAGGGCTCGGCGAGCGTACCCGGCAACGGCCACTTCGAGCTGGTCCAGGGGGCCGGCGGCTCGCTCAACGGCACCACCAGCTTCGAGCGCACCAACTACTTCGAGACCATGCCGGCCCACCAGCTGGAGCTCGCGCTCTGGCTGGAAGCCGACCGCATGGGCTCGCTGCTGACCGCCCTGGACGACGAGTCCATGGAGAACCAGCGCGACGTGGTCAAGAACGAGCGCCGCCAGCGGTACGACAACGTCCCGTACGGCACGGCCTTCGAGAAGCTGACCGCCCTCGCCTACCCCGAGGGCCACCCGTACCACCACACCCCGATCGGCTCCATGGCCGACCTGGACGCGGCCTCCCTGGAGGACGCCCGCGCCTTCTTCCGCACGTACTACGCGCCCAACAACGCGGTGCTGTCGGTCGTCGGGGCCATCGACCCCGTTCAGACGCTCGCCTGGGTCGAGAAGTACTTCGGCTCCATCCCCGGGCACGACGGCAAGCAGCCGCCGCGCGACGGCACGCTGCCCGAGATCATGGGCCGCGAGCTCCGCGAGGAGATCGTCGAAGAGGTCCCGGCCCGCGCGCTGATGGCCGCCTACCGGCTCCCGCACGACGGCACCCGCGAGTGCGACGCCGCCGACGTGGCGCTGACCGTCCTGGGCGGCGGTGAGTCCTCGCGGCTCCACAACCGCCTGGTACGCCGCGACCAGAGCGCCGTCGCGGCCGGCTTCGGCATGCTCCGGCTCGCCGGCGCGCCCTCGCTGGGCTGGCTGGACGTGAAGACCTCCAGCGGGGTCGAGGTGCCCGCCATCGAGGCGGCCGTCGACGAGGAGCTCGCGCGGTTCGCCGCCGAGGGCCCGACGGCCGAGGAGATGGAGCGCGCCCAGGCGCAGCTGGAGCGCGAGTGGCTGGACCGGCTGAGCACGGTGGCCGGGCGCGCCGACGAACTGTGCCGCTTCGCGGTGCTGTTCGGCGACCCGCAGCTGGCGCTCACCGCGGTCGGGCGCGTCCTCGACATCACCGCCGAGGAGGTGCAGGCCGTGGCCGCGGCCCGACTGCGCCCCGACAACCGCGCGGTGCTGGTGTACGAGCCGCTCCCGGCGGAAGCCGGGGAAGCGGACGAGGCCGACGTGAACGACGAGAACGAAGGGGCGGAGCAGTGAGCGACACCGCAGCCGTCACGATGACCTTCCACCCGCAGCCCCAGGCCGGCGAGGCCCGGCCGTGGGCCTTCCCGGCCCCCGAGCGCGGCTCGCTGCCCAACGGCCTGACCGTGCTGCGCTGCCACCGGCCCGGGCAGCAGGTCGTCGCCGTCGAGGTGAACCTCGCCGCTCCGCTGGACGCCGAGCCCCAGGGCCTGGACGGCGTGGCGACCATCATGGCCCGCGCGCTGTCCGAGGGGACCGACAAGCACTCCGCCGAGGAGTTCGCGGCCGAACTGGAGCGCTGCGGCGCCACGCTCGACGCGCACGCCGACCACCCGGGCCTGCGGGTCTCGCTGGAGGTCCCGGCCTCCCGCCTGCACAAGGCGCTCGGCCTGGTGGCCGAGGCACTGCGCGCGCCCGCCTTCGCCGACAGCGAGGTCGACCGGCTGGTGCGCAACCGGCTCGACGAGATCCCGCACGAGCTGGCCAACCCGCAGCGCCGGGCCGCCAAGGAGCTCTCCCGGCAGCTGTTCCCGCCGACCCTGCGGATGTCCCGGCCGCGCCAGGGCACCGAGGAGACGGTCGCCCGGATCGACTCCACGGCCGTACGCGCCTTCTACGAGGCCCACGTGCGGCCCGCCACCGCCACTGCGGTGGTCGTCGGCGACCTGACCGGCATCGACCTGGACGCCGTCCTGGGGGACACCCTGGGCGCCTGGACCGGCAATTTCGCCGAGCCGCTCCCGGTCCCGCCGGTCACCGCGGACGACACCGGCCGCGTGGTCATCGTGGACCGGCCCGGCGCGGTCCAGACGCAGCTGCTGATCGGCCGGATCGGGCCGGACCGGCACGAACGGGTCTGGGCGGCGCAGGTGCTCGGCACGTACTGCCTGGGCGGCACCCTCACCTCGCGCCTGGACAAGGTGCTGCGCGAGGAGAAGGGCTACACCTACGGCGTGCGCGCCTTCGGCCAGGTGCTGCGCTCCACGGCCGACGGCAAGGGCGCCTCGATGCTCGCCATCAGCGGCTCGGTGGACACCCCCAACACCGGCCCGGCGCTGGAGGACCTCTGGAAGGTGCTGCGCACCCTCGCGGAGGGCGGCCTGACCGACGCCGAACGGGACGTGGCGGTGCAGAACTTGGTGGGTGTGGCCCCGCTCAAGTTCGAGACGGCCGCGGCCGTCGCCGGCACGCTCGCCGACCAGGTCGAGCAGGAGCTCCCGGACGACTACCAGGCGCAGTTGTACGCGCAGCTGGCCCAGACGGGAACGGTGGAGGCGACTTCGGCCGTCCTGGCCGCCTTCCCGGTGGACCGCCTGGTCACGGTCCTGGTGGGCGACGCCGCGCAGATCGAGGAGCCGGTGCGGGCGCTCGGGATCGGTGAGGTCACCGTCGTCACCAACTGACGGACCTTTCAAGGGGCTCCGGCGGCTTGTCCGTCGGGGCCCCTTTTGTCTGTTTCGTCGAGAGGTTGCTCGTATGGGGTGTGGCGTATGCAACAAAAACGCGTGTGTGTTTGGCGATTGACTGATGATCCGCCTAGCGTCGGCCGTGCTGTCCGTCAGTTGTACCCGCCGCATCCGCGGCACCGGGCAGCGATCGCCGAGTCCCCGTCAGGCGCGAGCCTGGGGAGCCGGGGACCCACATGCGTCCCTGGGGTGAATCGGACCGCCTCGTCAGAGGGGGCCCGTAGGAGACCTTCCTGCTCCGAACCCGTCAGCTAACCCGGTAGGCGAGAGGGAAGGAAAGGATCAGCCCCTTCATGGCGTTTGGCAGTCGTGCCGCCGGTAAGCACCGTGGTTCCAGTCGTCTGAGCCGCAAGACCGCCGGTTACGCCGGCATAGCCGCCCTCGCCACCACCGGTGTCGTCGGCTCCCTCGCAGGCCCGGCGTTCGCCGCGTCGGACAAGGCCCCCTCCATGGAGGACACCGGCCTGAACGCCGTCGTGACGGCCGAGGACCTCCCCGGGCAGATCGAGGCCCAGGCCGATGCCCAGGAGCACGCGGCCGAGGCCGCGGCCCTCAAGGCGAAGGCGGAGGCCGACGCGAAGGCGCGCGCCGCCGAGGCCCGGCAGAAGGCCGAGGAGAAGGCCAAGGCCGAGCGCGAGGCCGCCGAGCGCGCCGCCCGCGAGGAGGAGCGCAAGCGCCTCAACACCTTCGTCGCCCCCGTCGACGAGTCCTACATCAGCACCCAGTGGCACGCGGGCGGCGGCATGTGGTCCTCCGGCAGCCACACGGGCATCGACTTCCACGCGGCCTCCGGCACCACGGTGCACGCGGTCGGCCTCGGCACCGTGGTCGAGGCCGGCTGGGGCGGCGCGTACGGCAACAACGTCGTCATCAAGCACGCCGACGGCACGTACACGCAGTACGGCCACATGTCCTCGCTGAGCGTCTCCGTCGGCGACCAGGTCACCGCCGGCCAGCAGATCGGCCTGTCGGGCTCCACCGGCAACTCCAGCGGCCCGCACCTGCACTTCGAGGCCCGTACCGGCGCCCAGTACGGCTCGGACATCGACCCGGTGGCGTACCTGCGCCAGCACGGCGTCAACGTCTGACCCGCAGCACCGAACCGAAGGCCCCGGCTCCCCGAGCCGGGGCCTTCGTGTTGGCCGTAAACATCCGCTATTCACGCCCGCGCTCGGAATTTAACGCGCAGTGCAATAGAGTCCCCGTACGATCGGGATACGGTCGCGTCAATGGTGTCGGCAGTCGGAAATAGGCGGAGGTCCGGACTTGCGTATTCCTGCGCACGCGGTATGCACGGCAATCCGCGAAGACATCGTCTCCGGGGTCTTCGAACCGGGTGCCCGCCTGACCGAGGAACTGCTGGCCCGCCGGTACGGCGTCTCGCGCGTCCCCGTCCGCGAGGCGCTGCGGACCCTGGAGTCCGAGGGCTTCGTCACCACCCGCCGGCACGCGGGCGCCTGCGTCGCCGAGCCCACCGAGCAGGAGGCGGCCGACCTCCTGGAGCTGCGGCTGCTGCTGGAGCCGCTGGCGGCCGCCCGCGCGGCCCGGCGGCGCACCGAGGGCCACCTCAAGGTGCTGCGCGGGCTGGTCAGACTGGGCCAGGAGCGGGCCAGGAGGGGGCAGGGGGAGGATCTGCGGTCCCTGGGCGGCTGGTTCCACGAGACCCTCGCCCAGGCCTCCGGCAGCCCCGGGCTGATCGCGCTGCTCACGCAGATGCGGCACAAGGTCGCCTGGATGTACGCCGTGGAGGCGCCTGCCCGGCCCGTGGACTCCTGGGCGGAGCACGGCGCGATCGTGGACGCGGTCGCGCGCGGGGACGCCGAGCGGGCCCGGGCGCTGACGGCGGTGCACGCGGAGCGCGCGGCGGGGGCGCACCGGCTCCGGGTGAGGACTTCGCAACATGCCGTAAACATGTCGAGCGGCCCGCATTAACAAAAGGCGCGTATCAAAGGGTGAGAGCGGCCTGAGGAATAGGGGCGGCTTGAAAAGCGAGGGCGGCTCGTCGGGTGAGGGCTGCGGTGGAATTCACGCCGCATATCCTGCCGTCCTGCGCGTGCGCGCTGAATTACCGAATGCGGGGGACGAAGAAGCCGCGGCCACCGGAATGCCGGTGGTGGCCGCGGCTTCTTCGTGTGCCCGGGGTGAACCCGAAGGGTCAGACGGTCTCGGGGAGCTCCTCGAGGCCCTCGGCGACCAGCTTCGCGAGGCGGTCCAGCGCCGCCTCGGCGCCCTCGGCGTCGGACGCGAGGACGATCTCCTCGCCACCCTGCGCGCCCAGGCCCAGCACCGCGAGCATGGACGCGGCGTTGACGGGGTTCCCGTCGGCCTTCGCGATGGTCACCGGGACGCCGGAAGCGGTCGTCGCGCGGACGAAGATCGAGGCGGGACGAGCGTGCAGGCCCTCGGCCCAGCCGACGTTGACGCGGCGCTCTGCCATGGTGATGCCCTTCAGGTTCTTACGGTTGTCTAGACCAGTCTCTCACGACGCCCCTCATGCTCCGACCGACCTTCGGCCCGAATCCACCGCCGTTCGACCTACCCCAGCTTGCACTGGTTTGCCCATGCCCGCCGCGTGCGCCGCGCAGGAGCTATCCGGCCAGCCCTGGCCTTAAGATCGCCGCATGACCACCGCGTCGGACCCCTCGTACCCGGCCCACTGGGAAGCGGACGTCGTCCTGCGCGACGGCGGCACCGCCCGGATCAGGCCGATCACCACGGAGGACGCGGGCCGGCTGGTCAGCTTCTACGAGCAGGTCTCCGACGAGTCGAAGTACTACCGCTTCTTCGCGCCCTACCCCCGGCTCTCGGCCCGCGACGTGCACCGCTTCACCCACCACGACTACGTGGACCGGGTCGGCCTCGCGGCGACCATCGGCGAGGAGTTCATCGCCACCGTCCGCTACGACCGGATCGGCCCCGACGGGCGGCCCGCCTCCGCCCCCGCGGACGAGGCCGAGGTCGCCTTCCTCGTCCAGGACGCCCACCAGGGCCGCGGGGTCGCCTCCGCCCTCCTCGAACACATCGGCGCGGTCGCCCGCGAGCGCGGCATCCGCAGGTTCGCGGCCGAGGTGCTTCCCGCCAACAACAAGATGATCAAGGTGTTCAAGGACGCCGGGTACGGGCAGAAGCGCAGCTTCGAGGACGGCTCCGTCCACCTCACCCTCGACCTCGAACCCACCGCCGAATCCCTGGCCGTCCAGCGAGCCCGCGAGCAGCGCGCCGAGGCCCGCTCCGTGCAGCGGCTGCTGACCCCCCGCTCCGTGGCCGTCATCGGAGTCAGCCGCTCCGGCGTCGGCGTCGGCGCGGCGGCCCTGCGCAACCTGCGCGACAGCGGCTTCCGCGGCCACCTCTACGCCGTGAACGAGGCCGTCACCACCGATCTGCTGGACGGCGTACGGGCCTATCCCGCGCTCGCGGGCGTCGAGGCCCCCGTCGACCTCGCGGTGATCGCGGTCCCCGCCGAGCGCGTCCCCGAAGCCGTGGCCGCCTGCGGCGAACACGGGGTGCAGGGGCTCGTGGTGCTCTCCGCCGGGTACGGGGAGAGCGGTGCGGCCGGGCTCGAACGGCAGCGCGAACTGGTGCGCCAGGTGCGCTCGTACGGGATGCGGCTGATCGGGCCGAACGCGTACGGCGTGATCAACACCGCCCCCGAGGTCGGGCTCAACGCCTCCCTGACCCCGGCGCCCGCGCCGATCCGGGGCCGCATCGGGCTCTTCACCCAGTCCGGGGCGATCGGCATCTCGCTGCTCTCCGCGCTGCTGCGGCGGGGGGAGGGGCTCTCGTCCTTCGTCTCGGCGGGCAACCGGGCGGACGTCTCCGGCAACGACATCCTCCAGTACTGGTACGAGGACGAGGCCACCGACGTCGCGCTCATGTACCTCGAAACCCTCGGCAACCCGCGGAAGTTCACACGGCTCGCGCGGCGGACGGCGGCCGTGAAGCCGGTGGTCGTCGCGCGGGGCGGCCGCCACACCCCGGCGGGGCACGTGGTCCCCGGGACCCGGCTGCCGGACGCCACCGTCTCGGCCCTGCTGCGGCAGGCGGGGGTGATCCGGGTCGGCACGGTGACGGAGCTGGTGGACGTCGGGCTGCTGCTGGCCTCGCAGCCGCTGCCGGCCGGACCGCGCGTGGCGATCCTCGGGAACTCGGAGTCGCTCGGTGTCCTCACGTACGACGCCTGCCTCGCGCAGGGGCTGCGGCCCGGAGCCCCGCAGGACCTGACGACGGCGGCGACCCCGGAGGACTTCCGGACGGCACTGCGCGCGGCACTGGGCTCCGCCGAGAGCGACGCGGTGATCGTCACCGTGATCCCGTGGGTGAACGAGCAGGAACCGCAGGACGACCTGGCCGACGCCCTGCGGGACGCGGTGGCCGCGTACCCCGGCAAACCGGTCGCGGTGGTCCACGTGGAACTGGCCGAGCTCGTCGACGCCCTGTCCCCGGCCGGGCTCACCGCGGCGCCCGCGACGGGGTCGCTGCCCGCGCGCCCCCGCCCCACGGACGAGGACGAGGGCGGGTACGCCCGACCGGACGTGCGGATCCCCGCGTATCCCGCCGCCGAGCGGGCCGTACGGGCCGTCGCCGAGGCCGTCCGGTACGGCCAGTGGCGGCGGGCCAACGCCGACGCCGGACAGGTTCCCGAGTACGAGGACATCGACGAGGCCGGAGCCGCCGCCCGCCTCGCCGCCCTCCTGGCCGGCGTGGGCGACGACGTGCTCACCCTCTCCGAACCCGACGCGGCCGCACTGCTCGCCCACTACGGGATCCAGGTGCTCCCCACCCTGCCCGCGCCCACCGCCGACGCCGCCGTCCGGGCCGCCCGGAGCCTGGGCTACCCCGTCGCCCTCAAGACCACCGCCCCGCACCTGCGCCACCGCGCGGACCTCGGCGGCGTACGCCTCGACCTCGGAGGCGAGGCCGACCTGCGCCGCTCCTACGAGGAGCTCACCGACCTCCTCGGGACCCCCGACGAGCTGCTCCCCGTGGTCCAGGCCATGGTGCCCCGCGGGGTCGACACCGTCGTGCGGTCCGTCATCGACCCCGCCGCCGGCGCCGTCCTCTCCTTCGGGCTCGCGGGCGTCGCCTCCGAGCTGCTCGGCGACACCGCCCACCGCCTCGTCCCCGCCACCGACCGGGACGCCGCCGGCCTCATCCGGTCCATCCGGACCGCGCCCCTCCTCTTCGGCTGGCGCGGCAGCGACCCCGTCGACACCGCCGCCCTGGAAGAGCTCCTGCTGCGGCTGTCCCGGCTCGTCGACGACCACCCAGAAGTGGTGGGCGTCACGCTCGAACCCGTCGTCGTCGCCACCGAGGGCCTCTCCGTGCTCAGCGCCGCCGTCCGCGTGGCCCACCCGCCCGCCCGCACCGATCTCGGCCCCCGGACACTGCCGAGCTACTGACCGGGTCGTTAGTCCAGCACCTTGGGCGCCCTGGGTGCCCCGTACGGGCCTTAGGATGGGCCCCATGGCGAAATCCGGTACGACGACCCAGGGGCTGCGCACGGCGATCGAGCGCAGCGGCTACTACCCGGCCCTCGTGGCCGAGGCCGTGGAGGCCGCGGTGGGCGGCGAGCCGATCTCGTCGTACCTGGTCCACCAGGAGACGACCTTCGACTCCAACGAGGTGCGCCGGCACGTCACCGTCCTGGTCCTGACCGGCAACCGCTTCATCGTGAGCCACACCGACGAGCAGGCCGCCGACGCCGGGTCCCCGTCCCCGTACGCGACCACCTCCACCGAGTCGGTCAAGATCGGTGCGATCTCCTCCGTGGTGCTCAGCCGCGTCGTCGCCAACCCCGAGTCGTACACCCCCGGCACCCTGCCCCGCGAGGTCGTCCTGACCATCGGCTGGGGCGCGGTCTCCCGGATCGACCTGGAGCCCGCCGCCTGCGGCGACCCGAACTGCGACTCCGACCACGGCTACACGGGCAACTCCACCGCCGACGACCTCAGCCTGCGCGTCAGCGAGGCCGGCGACGGCCCGGAGGCCGTCCGCCAGACCCTCGTCTTCGCGCAGGCACTCTCCGAAGCGACGGCGGCCACGTCCGGTCCCGCCCGCTGATGTCCTACTCCGCACCATCGAACTGGGACGAGCCGGAGCTGCTGGACCTCACCGGCGCACCCGTCCCGGAGTACGGAACCGGCTCGCTCGCCGACCTGCTGCCGACCCTCGTGGCCGGCCAGGGCGTCCCCGGGTTCACCGCCGCGATCGCCGAGCTCACCCCGGCCGACCGGAACTGCGTGTTCCTGGTCGACGGCATGGGCTGGGAGCAGATCAAGGCCCACCCGGACGAGGCCCCGTACCTGACCTCCCTCCTCGGCAGCTCGCGCGGCGGCACCGGCCGCCCGATCACCGCGGGCTTCCCGGCGACCACCGCCACCTCGCTGGCCTCCGTCGGCACCGGCCTGCCGCCCGCCCGGCACGGCCTGCCCGGCTACGCCGTGCGCAACCCGGCCACGGGCGAGCTGATGAACCAGCTCCGCTGGTACCCCTGGACCCAGCCGAAGCCCTGGCAGCCGTACCCGACGGTGTTCCAGCAGGCCGACAAGGCGGGCGTGGCGACGGCGCAGGTGTCCTCGCCCGCCTTCCAGACCACCCCGCTCACCAAGATCGCGCTGAGCGGCGGCACCTTCCTCGGCCGGATGACCGGCGAGGAGCGGATGGACCTCGCGGCCGAGCGCCTCGCGGCCGGCGACCGCTCGCTGGTGTACACGTACTACAGCGAGCTCGACGGGGCCGGCCACCGGCACGGCGTGAACTCCGACGCCTGGCGCGGCCAGCTGATGTACGTGGACCGGCTGGTCCAGCGGCTCGCCGAACAACTTCCGCCGCGCACCGCGCTGTACGTGACCGCCGACCACGGCATGGTGGACGTCCCCTTCGACGAGGACTCCCGGATCGACTTCGACGAGGACTGGGAGCTGGGCGCGGGCGTGGCCCTGCTCGGCGGCGAGGGCCGGGCCCGGCACGTGTACGCCGTCCCGGGCGCCGAGGCCGACGTGCTGACCGTGTGGCGCGAAGTGCTGGGCGACCGGTTCTGGATCGCGAGCCGCGAAGAGGCCCTGGAACTGGGCTGGTTCGGGCCGCCTGGGCAGTGCGACGAGCGCGTGCTCGGCAGGATCGGGGACGTGGTCGCCGCCGCGTACGCCGATGCCGCGATCACCGCGTCGGTGAAGGAGCCCAACGAGTCGGCGCTCGCCGGGATGCACGGCTCCATGACCGCGGCCGAGCAGCTGGTCCCGCTGCTCGAGATCCGCACCTGACCGCCCGCTCCCGCCGCCGTCCGATCCTCCTCCCCTCACCTCCCCCCCCACGACCCGAAAGGTCCCGTTCCCGCCATGCCCGAACTGGTGTTTTTCTCCGGCACGATGGACTGCGGGAAGAGTACGTTGGCGCTCCAGATCGGCCACAACCGGTCGGCGAGGGGCCTGCAGGGCGTGATCTTCACCCGTGACGACCGCGCGGGCGAGGGCAAGCTCTCCTCCCGCCTCGGCCTGGTCACCGAGGCGGTCGAGGCCCGGCCGGGCATGGACCTGTACGGGTACCTGGTGGGTCAGATGTCGAAGGGCGCCAAGGTCGACTACGTCATCGTGGACGAGGCGCAGTTCCTCGCCCCCGACCAGATCGACCAGCTGGCGCGCGTCGTCGACGACCTGGACCTGGACGTCTTCGCCTTCGGCATCACCACGGACTTCCGCACCAAGCTCTTCCCCGGCTCCCAGCGCCTGATCGAGCTGGCGGACCGGATCGAGACCCTCCAGGTGGAGGCGATGTGCTGGTGCGGGGCGCGCGCCACGCACAACGCCCGCACGGTGGGCGGGGAGATGGTCGTGGAGGGCGAGCAGGTCGTCGTCGGCGACGTCAACCGGTCGTCGGAGGAGGTCGGTTACGAAGTGCTGTGCCGCCGCCACCACCGCCGCCGCATGACGAGCGCCGCGGCCCACGCCGCCGCCCTCTCCCCGGACGTCCTCCCGGTCAACCCCGCCTGAGCACGCCGGCGGTCAGCGGTCGTTCGCGGGGCGGGGTTCGACGAGGGTGAAGACCGCGCCCTCCGGGTCGGTGACCGTCGAGACCCGGCCCGTCAGCCCCTCGCGGGGCGGCTGGACGACGCGCCCGCCCAGGAGGTGGACCCGCGCCGCGGCCGCGTCCACGTCCTCGACCTCGAAGTACGTCATCCAGTGCGGGCCCCGGTCGTGGGGGAGCGAACGCCCGACCCCGTGCACGGCGGCGACCGGGCGCCCGTCCAGCAGCAGCGTCACGTAGTCGAAGTCGGAGGTGGCGGTGGCGTGCGTCTCGGCCTCGTGGCCGAAGACGTGCTCGTAGAACTTGCCGACGGTCGAGGTGTCCTGCGTGACGAGCTCGGCCCAGACCGGGGTCCCGGGGACACCGGACAGCCGGGTTCCGATGTGCTCCTCGGCCTGCCAGATCCCGAAGATCGCCCCCAGCGGGTCGGAGCAGATCGCCACGCGCCCCTCGCCGCCCGCGTCCAGCGGGCCCACCGCGACCGTGCCGCCGCAGGCGCGGATCGTCTCGGCCGTGGAGTCGGCGTCGTCGGTGGCGAAGTACGTGGTCCAGGCGACCGGCAGGTGCCGGTCCGGCGGCATCTCGCCGATGCCGGCCACCTCCTGGCCGTCGAGCAGGGCGCGGACGTACGGGCCGAAGGGCTGGGGGCCGGGCTCGTACTCCCAGCGGAACAGGTCGGTGTAGAAGGCCTCGGTGGTCCCGAGGCCGTGCACCATCAGACTCGACCAGCACGGCGTGCCGGGCGGGCGCCGCGTTTCTTCCGGTTCCTCGGTCATGTCAGCCGTCTCCTCGTCGTCGCTCATCCCGGACCAGATGCTTCCACTACGGCGGGTCCGGCGCGCCTCGACCGGCCGGGTTTCGCCGACGCGGGGAGAGATGACCGAATCGATGCGACCTGTCGATGCCGGGCTTGTCACACCGGCCGCGGAGCGGGGAGGAAGATGGGCCGCATGACTGCGAACTCTGCGCCCCCCGTGATCGTTTCCGCTGCCGAACTGATGGACGAGCTGGCCGGTTCCCGGCCGCCGGTGCTGCTCGACGTCCGCTGGCAGCTGGGCGGTCCGAACCTGCGCTCCGTGTACGAGGCGGGCCACCTGCCCGGGGCGGCGTACGTGGACCTCGACCGCGAACTGGCAGGTCCGCCGGGAGCCGGCGGGCGCCACCCGCTGCCGCAGCCGGAGGAGTTCGGCGCCGCGATGCGCCGCGCCGGGGTCTCGGCGGACGCGCCGGTGGTCGTGTACGACGGGGGGCTGGGCTGGGCCGCCGCACGGGCATGGTGGCTGTTGCGCTGGACGGGTCACACGGACGTACGGGTGCTGGACGGCGGGCTGGCCGCGTGGACGGCGGCGGGCGGTCCGGTGACAGCCGATGCCGTCACCGTCACGGAGGGCGATTTCAAGCCAAACCCCGGGGCGATGGGGCTGCTGGACGCGGACGCCGCGGCGTCGCTCGCGCGCAGCGGGATCCTGCTGGACGCGCGGGCGGGGGAGCGGTACCGGGGAGAGGTCGAGCCGATCGACCCGGTGGGCGGGCACATCCCGGGTGCGCTGTCGGCGCCGACGACGGAGAACGTGGACGCGGACGGGAAGTTCCTCGCGGCGGACGCACTGCGGGTGCGGTTCGCCGGGCTGGGCGCTGCGGGCGGTGCGCCGGTCGGCGTGTACTGCGGTTCGGGGGTCTCGGGGGCGCACGAGGTGCTGGCGCTCGCGGTGGCGGGGATTCCGTCCGCGCTGTACGCGGGCAGCTGGTCGCAGTGGTCCGCGGACCCGGCCCGGCCCGTGGCCACGGGCCCGGACCCGCAGTAGCGGGGCCGCGCCCCGGTCGGGCCCCCGGCCCGGGCGGGAGGTGCCGCCCGGGTTACTCCTGTTTCTTGCGGCGGGTGCCGAAGACGATCTCGTCCCAGCTCGGGACCGCGGCGCGGCGGCCCGGGCGGACGCCGTCGGCCTCCGCCTGCCGGTCGGTGGTGCCCGTCAGACGGTCGCGGTGGCCCGCGACCGTGCGCGGCATCAGGACGTCCGCGTAGGCGGAGCCGGCACCGGCACTCGCCGAGGCCGCCGGGGGCTCCTCGGCCTCGGGCTCCTCCTCCGCCGGGGGCTCGGGGCGTTCCGGGACCACCAGGTCGCCGCGGAAGCTCGGCACGGCCTCCAGGAGGCTCGTCAGCGTGTCCCGTTCCTCCTCGGGCTCCGGCGCCGGAGCCGCATTGCCGGGGGCCCGCTCCAACTGCCGGTCCAGGGCCCGGTCCAGCGGCCGGTCCCTCGGCAGTCGCGCGATCCGCGGTACGAACGGGAAGCTCGGCTCCGGCGTCGCCGGCAGGTCGTCGGCCTCGCCGATCAGCGAGCGGGCCTCGTCGTCCACGGCGACGACCAGCCGGCGCGGCGGGTCGTAGGTCCAGCTCGCCGAGTGCGGTTCGCCCACGACCCGGTAGACCAGCAGGACCTCCCACGTGCCGTCGTCGCGGCGCCAGGAGTCCCATTGCACGGAGTCCTTCTCGGCGCCGCGCAGCGTGAGCCGCTCCTGAACGGCCTCGCCGAGCTGGGGTCCGGTGTTCTCCCCGGGGCGGCGCACGGGCGTCTTGCGGGCTCGCTCCGCCATGAACGCGCGCTCGGCCAGCACCGGGCCCTCGAAGCGGCGTACGCGGTCGACGGGGATGCCGGCGAGCTGCGCCACCTCCTCGGCGGAGGCACCGGCTCGTATGCGGGCCTGGATGTCACGGGGGCGGAGGTGGCTCTCCACCTCGATCTCGATCTGGTTCAGGCGCGCGCGGTCGTTGCGCACGGCAGCCCGCAGCCGCTCGTCGATCGGAAGCGTGTACTCCGTGCTGTCCGCAGCCTTGAGCACCAGTCGTGTGCCGTCATTTGAGACGGCCACGACACGCAGTTCGGGCATGGGGACCTCCCGGGTGGTGCCTGCCGACGTCACGTGCGTCGCTGCTTCCGCTAGTCGAGTGTGGCCTGCCCGGGTGCAGCCTGCCACAACCTTGCCGAGTTCAACCGGCGTGTCGGGCATGCGCCCTTGATCGCCGTTATGGCACGGTTACCTGTTGGGCACGCACAGTGACCAAACGGTTACTGTGCGCATCAGGAACGCGTGCAATGCCGCGGCATCACCGGTCTCGAGTGCCGTTTCTCCATCAGTCGGCCCCCTCTCCCGAGTCCGGACATCCGTAAGGAAGGACGGCCCCAGGGCTCGCCACAGTACTCCATTCGGGCCACCTGGGTGGACCGCCGCGCCGCCGAACTTGTCGCGGGCGGCGGGAGTTGGGCTGCCCTGAATCGGGCGGGACCTGCGTCCGCACCCGAATCCGCGTGTCCTGCTTCACAGAATCACCAGAAACGGAACTATCCGTTTCGCTCAGCTGTCAGTAACTGCTGAGAGCGGTGAAGCGCGAGACGTCGCGAGAGGCAGAACACGCAGGGGATGAGGATGGGTCAGAAGTCCACGCCCGAGATCGGACCGGGGTCCTGGACGAAGGGGCCGGACGGACCGCACGGCGCTGACGGCGCGGACGGCGCCGAGAAGAAGAAGCTCGATCTGAGCGTGGCCCAGATCGCGGGCTCCTCCCTCGCCACCGTCGCCGCGGCCCTGCTCGCCTCCAAGCTCGGCGTCTACGGGACCATCCTCGGCGCCGGCGTGGTCAGCGTGGTCGCCACCGCGGGCGGCCCCGTCATCCAGCACCTCTTCAAGAGCACCGGCGACCAGCTCCGCGAGAGCGCCCGCCCCCGGGCCCGTCAGGTCCCGCCGCCCGTCGGGGAGGAGACGCCCGACGGCACCCTGCCGCTCCGTACGGCAGCGCCCTCCGGGGAGTTCGGCGCGGCCACCGTGCACGGCACCCGCGTGCGGGGCTGGAAGCGGACGGCGGTGGCCTCGGGCGCGGCCTTCGCCCTCGCGCTCGGCGGCCTCGGGGCGTACGAGGCCTTCTCCGGCACGGCGATCAGCCAGGGCGGCGCAACCATCTGGTCCGGCGGCACGCGCAAGGCGGGCGACGAGCGGCCCGCCGACCCCGGCAAGGAGCCCGGCACCGGCGGGAAGGGCGGGGCGGGTCCGGGGTCCGGGACCTCCCCGAGCCCATCGGCCCCGCACGGCGGACGGGACCGGAGCCCGAGTCCGAGCCCCGACCCCGCGTCCCCGGACCCTTCGGGCTCCCCCGACTCCGGTGGCCCGGCGCCGAGTCCGAGCCCGCTGACGCCGGGCCCGAAGCCCACGCCCACCCCGACTCCGACGCCCACAGCCACGCCTGCTCCGGGCGGCAAGGGGCAACAGGAAGCCCCCTGAGCCGGGTTACCCGCCCAGGACCCGCCGCAGGTAGTCGTTGCCGAAGAGCCGGTCCGGGTCGAGCCGGTCGCGCAGCGCGGTGAACTCGCCGAATCGGGGGTAGACGCCGGCGAAGTACTCCGCGTCGCGCGTGTGGACCTTGCCCCAGTGTGGCCGCCCGCCGTGCGCGGTGAAGATCCGCTCGGCGGCCGTGAAGTAGGCCTGGTACGGCGTGCCCTTGTACATGTGCACCGCGATGTACGCGGTCTCCCGCCCGGAGGCCGTCGACAGCGCGATGTCGTCGGCGGGAGCCGTCCGCACCTCCACCGGGAAGCTGATGCGCAGACCGGAGCGGTCGACCATCGACCTGAGCTCCCGCAGCGCCTCGACCACCTGCTCGCGCGGGAGCGCGTACTCCATCTCCACGAACCGCACCCGGCGCGGGCTGGTGAACACCTTGTACGGGATGTCCGTGTAGGTGCGCGCCGACAGGGCACGGCTGGCGATCCGGGCGATGGAGGGGATCGTCGCCGGGACCGCGCGGCCGAGGGAGTTGACGGCCTGGAAGACGCCGTTGGACAGCAGTTCGTCCTCGATCCAGGCGCCCACCGCTCCGGGCGGGGCAGCGGGACCCTGGCTGCGGTTGTTGCGCTTGGTGTTGCAGTTGCCGGTGTGCGGGAACCAGTAGAACTCGAAATGCTCGTTCTCCGCGAAGTGCTGCTCGAACTCTGCGGTCACCCGGTCGAAGCCCATGGGCTCCTCGCGGGCGGTCAGGAAGAAGAGCGGCTCCACGGCGAAGGTGATCGCGGTGACGATGCCGAGGGCGCCGATGCCGATCCGGGCGGCCGCGAAGACCGCGCGTTCCTCGTCGTCTCCCTTCGCGGAGCAGTTCAGCAGCCGCCCGTCCGCCGTGACCAGCTCCAGGCCGCGGATCTGGGCGGCGATGGAAGCCGAGTCCCGGCCGGTGCCGTGGGTTCCGGTGCCGGTGGCTCCGGAGACCGTCTGCTCCATGATGTCGCCCATGTTGGTGAGCGAGAGGCCCTCCCGGGCCAGGGCCACGTTCAGGTCCTTGAGCACCGTTCCCGCGGCCACCGTCACGGTGCCGGCGGTCCGGTCGATCTCCCGGATCCCGGCCAGCGCCTGCGGACGTACGAGCACCCCGTCGGTCGCGGCCGCCGCGGTGAAGGAGTGGCCGGTGCCGACCGCCTTCACCTTCAGCCCGTCCTCGGCGGCCCGGCGGACCGCCTCCTGAAGCTCCTCGACCGAGGCCGGGGTCACCACCCGGGCGGGCGTGGCCGTGACGTTGCCCGCCCAGTTACGCCACGCGGTCGCCGTGCTGTCGTGCCCTGCTGTCGCCGTCCCCATCGGTTGCTGGCTCCTCCCCTTGCGCCGGCCTCGTCAGCCGGCGGTATCCCGCGAACGCAACCGCCGCCGCGGCCACTCCCGACGAGATGGAGACGACGTACCCGCTGCGCGCCCCGGACGCGTCGATGACCAGTCCGGTCACCGACGAGCCGACCGCGACGCCGACCGCGAGGCCGGTGCTGATCCAGGTCATGCCCTCGGTCAGCTTCGCGCGTGGTACGTGCGCCTCGATCAGGGCCATCGTGGTGATCATCGTGGGAGCGATGGCGAGGCCCGAGACGAAGAGCGCCACGGCCAGAAACGGAAGGTTCCCGGCCAGTAGGAGGGGGATCATACTCACGGCCATCGCACATACGCCCAGTACCCAACGGCGTTCGCTCTTGCCCTTGAGGTGGAGCAGGCCGAAGACGACGCCCGCCAGACAGGATCCGAAGGCCCAGATGGCCAGGACGAAGCTGGCGGCGGACTTGTGGCCCTGCTCCTCGGCGAAGGCCAGCGTGGACACGTCGATGGAACCGAAGATCGCGCCGGTCGCCACGAACGTCGCGGTCAGGACCTGGAGTCCGGGGGAGCGCAGGGCCGAGGTGCGGGCCCCGTGCTCCTCGCGCGGGTGCGGCTCGGGCTCGGTGGAGCGCTGCGCGGTGAGCAGCCAGACCCCGACGAGCAGGCAGAGGGCGGCGATCAGCGGACCGGCCTCGGGGAACCAGGTGGTGGACAGGCCGATGGCGATGATCGGGCCGAAGATGAAGCAGACCTCGTCCACGACGGACTCGAAGGAGTACGCGGTGTGCAGTTCGCGCGGGGAGTCCCGGTAGATCACGGTCCACCGGGCGCGGACCATCGAGCCGACGCTCGGGACGCAGCCGGCGACGGCCGCGCAGGCGAACAGGGTCCAGTCCGGCCACCCGTTGGCGGCGGCCGCCAGCAGGACGGCGACCGAGGCCACGCAGATCAGGGTGGCGGGACGGAGCACCCGCCGCTGCCCGTACTGGTCCACCAGGCGGGACACCTGGGGGCCGATGAACGCGGCGGCCAGGGCGAGGGTGCCGGTGAGGGCGCTCGCCATGGCGTAGCGGCCGGTGATCTCGGAGATCATCGTCAGGATGCCGACGCCGACCATGGATATGGGCAGGCGGCCTATGAGGCCTGCGGCGCTGAACCCCACAGTGCCGGGGGCCGCGAATATCGCGCGGTAGGGACTGGGCAAGGTGCCCTCCGTAAGGGACGTCATTGGCCCATACAGGTTACGACCGCCGACAAGGCACCCGCACGGGGAGAATCCGGACCATGGCCCGACATGGAAACTTAGGGTTACCTTACTCAGGTTGAGGGTGTGGGCGCGCCGCCGGGCCGGTTCCCGGGCGCGGTCCCCGGGTGGCAGGATTCGGACCATGTCAGACCAGCTCCGCGCCGCCGCCTCGCCCCCGGCCGAAGGCCTCGCCGCCCCGTACGACGCCCTCCTGCTGCTCTCCTTCGGCGGTCCCGAAGGACCCGACGACGTCGTGCCGTTCCTGGAGAACGTCACGCGCGGGCGAGGCATCCCGCGCGAGCGGCTCAAGGAGGTCGGGCAGCACTACTTCGGCTTCGGCGGGGTCAGCCCCATCAACGGGCAGAACCGCGAACTGCTGGACGCCCTGCGCAAGGACTTCGCCGAGCACGGGCTGGACCTGCCCGTGTACTGGGGCAACCGCAACTGGGCCCCTTACCTCACCGACGTGATGCGGGAGATGGCCGCCGACGGGCGCCGCCGGATCGCGGTGCTCGCGACCAGCGCGTACGCCTCGTACTCGGGCTGCCGGCAGTACCGCGAGAACCTCGCGGACGCGCTGGCGACGCTGGCGGAGGAGGGCGTCGCCGAACTGCCCGAGGTCGACAAGCTGCGGCACTACTTCAACCACCCGGGCTTCGTCCAGCCGATGATCGACGGGGTGCTCGCCGCACTGGAGTCGCTGCCGCAGGAGGTGCGCGCCGGCGCGCACCTCGCCTTCACCACCCATTCGATCCCCACCGCGGCCGCCGACACGTCCGGCCCGGTAGAGGAGCACACCACGGGCGGCGAGGGCGGGGCGTACGTCAAGCAGCACCTGGACGTCGCGCGGGTGATCGCGGACGCGGTACGGGCCGAGACGGGCACGGAGCTGCCCTGGGAGCTCGTCTACCAGTCGCGCAGCGGCGCCCCGCACATCCCGTGGCTGGAGCCGGACGTCTGTGACCACCTGGAGGCGCTGCACGGGGCCGGGGCGCCCGCGGTGGTGATGGTGCCGATCGGCTTCGTCTCGGACCACATGGAGGTCCTGTACGACCTCGACACCGAGGCCACGGCGAAGGCCGCCGAACTCGGGCTGCCCGTCGCCCGGTCGGCGACCGTCGGGGCCGATCCGCGGTTCGCGGCCGCGGTCCGGGAGCTGGTGCTGGAGCGCGCCGCCGCGGAGCGGGGCCGGCCGGTGGAGCGGTGTGCGCTGGGGCTGCTCGGGCCCAGCCACGATCTGTGCGCGGTGGGCTGCTGCCCGGCGCGCGCGCCCCGGCCGGCGGCCGCGGGCGCCGACAGCCCGTACGCCCAGAAGGGGCGAGCGTGATTTCCGAAGAGCTGAAGGCCGAACTGCTGGACGTGGGCCTGGACGCCGCCCGCCAGGCCGGGCGGCTGCTGCGGGACGGCCGGCCGGCCGATCTCGCGGTGGCGGCGACGAAGAGCAGCCCGATCGACGTGGTGACCGAGATGGACATCGCGGCGGAGAAGCTGATCACCGGGATCCTCGCGCGGCGGCGGCCCGAGGACGGGCTGCTCGGCGAGGAGGGCGCGGACGTCCCCGGGACCAGCGGCGTGCGGTGGGTCGTGGACCCGCTGGACGGCACCGTCAACTACCTGTACGGACTGCCGAGCTGGAGCGTCTCGGTCGCCGCCGAGTACGGGGGCGAGACCGTGGTCGGGGTCGTGGCGGCCCCGATGCGGGGCGAGACGTACACGGCGGTGCTCGGGGGCGGGGCCTGGCTGGACGGGGTCCGCCTCGCCTGCCGGGCGCCGGCGCCGCTGGACCAGGCGCTGGTCGGGACCGGGTTCGCGTACCTCCAGGCACGCAAGGAGCAGCAGGCCGAGGTGGCGCGGCGGGTGATCCCCCGGGTGCGGGACATCCGGCGGGGCGGATCGGCGGCGCTGGACCTCAGCGACGTGGCCGCCGGGCGGCTGGACGCGTACTACGAGCGCGGGCTGAACCCCTGGGACCTGGCGGCGGGCGAGCTGATCGCCCGGGAGGCCGGGGCGCTCACGGGCGGGAGGCCCGGGCGGCCGGCCTCGGGGGAGCTGGCGCTGGCCGCCACTCCGGCGGTGTTCGCCTCGCTCCAGCCGCTGCTGGACGAGGCCGGGGCCTGGCACGACTGAGACCGCGCCCCGACACGCGCCCCGACATGAGGGAACCCCGGCTGCCGCGTGCGGCCGCCGGGGTTCTTGCCGGACAGGAGAGGCCGTCAGCAGACGGAAACGGGAACGCCGTGTTCGGCGGCGAGGCGCTGGAGGTCTTCCAGTTCCGCCTGCTCCACTTCCACGAGGAAGTCGTCGCCCGTCTCGCGGGCCTGGATGAGGTCCGACTGCGTGGCCCGGATGCGCTGCAGGAGACCCGCGGTGAATGCGTCCATGATGGGTTCGCCCCCTCTTCGTGGGTCGGCGGCGGCACGTGGCAGTCCGCCGTCAGGGAGTGGTTGGGGTGTGCTGTCGTCCTCCCCGGCACCCTGGGCCCAGAAACCTCGGGAGGCGAGGGAATCCTCACTTCCGGCCCCCGCGGGCCCCGGAGGGGCGCCTTACAGCCGGTTTACGGCTGAAACGGGCAGGATGGGCGACGCAATACACGTGTGCCCTCAGGGCTCGATGGAAGGAAACGACGTGCGCGTACTCGTCGTCGAGGACGAGCAGCTGCTCGCCGATGCGGTGGCCACCGGGCTGCGCCGGGAGGCCATGGCCGTGGACGTCGTGTACGACGGCGCCGCGGCCCTGGAGCGCGTCGGGGTGAACGACTACGACGTGGTCGTGCTCGACCGGGACCTCCCGCTCGTGCACGGTGACGACGTCTGCCGCAAGATCGTCGAGCTCGGCATGCCCACCCGCGTACTGATGCTGACGGCGTCCGGCGACGTGAGCGACCGGGTGGAAGGCCTTGAGCTGGGGGCGGACGACTACCTGCCCAAGCCCTTCGCGTTCAGCGAGCTGACCGCCCGCGTGCGTGCCCTGGGGCGGCGTACCACCGTCGCCCTGCCCCCCGTGCTGGAGCGGGCCGGCATCAAGCTGGACCCGAACCGGCGGGAGGTGTTCCGTGAAGGCAGGGAGGTACAGCTGGCGCCCAAGGAGTTCGCGGTGCTGGAGGTTCTCATGCGGAGCGAGGGGACGGTCGTCTCCGCCGAGCAGCTGCTGGAGAAGGCATGGGACGAGAACACCGACCCCTTCACGAACGTGGTGCGGGTGACGGTCATGACCCTGCGCCGCAAGCTGGGGGAGCCGCCGGTCATCGTGACCGTGCCCGGCTCCGGCTACCGGATCTGACGCGGGTGGCGGCGACCCCGGCACCGCCCACGGTGCCGCCGAGACCGACCTGGGACCCCGGCCAGCCCGAGGGTCCCTTCCCTTGGCTGCGGCCGACCATCCGCATACGCCTCACGCTGCTGTACGGCGGGATGTTCCTGATCGCCGGCATCCTGCTGCTGTCGATCATCTACCTGCTGGCGGCGCAGGCGCTGCGGGAGGGCAACGGCCTGCCGTTCAAGATCCTCGACGGCAGGGACATCAAGGTCACCAGCAGCTGCCCCGGCGTGATCGGTACGGGCCAGACGCCCGACCAGTTCAACTCCGTGATCAACACCTGCATCCTGGAGCAGCGCCGGCACGCGCTGGACGACCTGCTCAGCCGGTCGCTGATGGCCCTGCTCGGCCTCAGCATCATCGCCTTCGCCTTCGGCTACGCGATGGCCGGGCGGGTGCTCTCGCCGCTCGGCAAGATCACCCGGACCGCCCGCCGGGTGGTCGGCTCCGACCTGACCCGGCGGATCGAGCTGGACGGGCCGGACGACGAGCTCAAGGAGCTCGCCGACACCTTCGACGAGATGCTCGACCGGCTGGAGCGGGCCTTCACCGCCCAGCAGCGGTTCGTCGCGAACGCCTCGCACGAGCTGCGCACGCCCCTCGCCATCAACCGGACGCTGCTGGAGGTGCACCTGTCGGACCCGGGTGCGCCGGTGGAGCTCCAGCAGCTGGGCAAGACGCTGCTGGCCACCAACGAGCGCAGCGAGCAGCTCGTCGAGGGCCTGTTGCTGCTGGCCCGCAGCGACAACCAGATAGTCGAGCGCAAACCCGTGGACCTGGCGGAGGTCGCCTCGCGCGCCATCGACCAGGCGCGCGGGGAGGCCGCGGTGAAGGGCGTGGAGATCCGCGGCGAGCGCGCGCTCGCCGTGGTCCAGGGCAACGGCGTCCTGCTGGAGCGGATCGCGCTCAACCTGGTGCAGAACGCCGTCCGGTACAACGTGCCGGAGGACGGCTGGGTGGAGGTCACCACCGAGTCCCAGCACGGCCAGGCGATCCTCATCGTCTCGAACACGGGTCCCGTGGTTCCCGCGTACGAGGTGGACAACCTCTTCGAGCCCTTCAGACGGCTGCGTACGGAGCGCACGGGCAGTGACAAGGGTGTGGGGCTCGGCCTGTCGATCGCGCGCTCTGTGGCCCGCGCGCACGGCGGGCGGATCTCCGCGACGCCGCGCGAGGGCGGTGGCCTCGTGATGCGTGTCACTTTGCCCCTGTGAGTCCCAGCCCGCTTGTTCGCTCTTGGCTGAATGGTGAGGGGGTGGCGAAGGTGGTGCCTGTGTGATCGATCACATTGTCGAGTGTCGGGGCGTGTGCGTTCAGTGACCCCACAGAGGGCCGGAAAGCCCGGGAAGTCCGGGTTTCCCGCCCCTCGAACGGCGGGAAATACACGGGGTGGCGTTTGTGCAAGACGGCCCCCGGACCGTGTACGGTCCCGGTCGTCATCCCAGCCAATTGCTCCTTCAGGCGTGCGGCTGGGTGTCGATTGAGTAACAGACCTTGATGTGAGGCAAAATCTCCGCCTCAGGTCGGGCACAAGTCCGGCCTCTCGCGCGTTACGTGCGCTGAGACACCGCTAAATCCCAGAGGGGGAGAGCGAAAAATGGCAACGGACTACGACACCCCACGCAAGACCGACGACGACGTCGACAACGACAGCATTGAAGAGCTGAAGGCCCGGCGTAACGAGAAGTCGTCTTCGAGCGTCGACGTCGACGACTTCGACGCGGCGGAGGGCATGGAGCTCCCCGGCGCAGACCTCTCCAACGAGGAACTGGCCGTTCGGGTGCTCCCCAAGCAGGCCGATGAGTTCACCTGCATGAGCTGCTTCCTGGTGCACCACCGCAGCCAGCTGGCACGCGAGAAGAACGGTCAGCCGATCTGCCGCGACTGCGACTGAGAGGCGTCGGCCGTGACCGGCTCGACACCGTTTCGGAAGCGACGCTTCCGAAAAGCTGGTGATCCGGCGGAGGCGCAAGAGGTGGCCACGGGCCCGGAAACGGGCCCCGCAGCCTCCGGCGAACCCGCCGTGTCGTCCGGCACCGCCGCGGCGGTGCCGTCGGCCGCAGAGTCCGGCGAGGGAGCCCGGCGCAGGTCCGGGGCTCGTCGGCTGCAAGCCGTCAAAAGCGGTGTGCGCAAGGGCGGCGAACATGCCAGGGCCGCCGTCCTGCACATCACGGACCGTGTGATCGAGAACGCACCGCGCGTTCCGGTTCGGGATCTCGCGACCCTGCGCGCGCAGTTCCCGGGCCTCGGTCCCGATCAGCTTGCCGACAAGCTGATCGCGGGCGCCGCGTACGGCACCTCCACGATCGGCGCGGGCATCGGAGCGGCGGCCATGCTGCCGGTGCCGCCCGCCATGCCCGCCGAACTGGCCGCGGAGATCACCGGGGTCGCCGCCATCGAGCTGAAGCTCGTCGCGGAGCTCCACGAGGTGTACGGCCAGCGGCCGGCCGGGAACATCAAGGAACGCAGCCTCGCCTACCTGACCGCGTGGACGGAGGAGCGCGGGGTGGACCTGACCAAGCCGACGACGCTGAACATCGCGCTCGGCGGTCAGATGAAGCGCGAACTGCGCCAACAGATCTTGAAGCGGACCTTCCGCAACCTGCCCAACCTGATGCCGTTCATGGTGGGCGCCACCGTCGGCGCGGTCATGAACCACCGCGACACCCGCAAACTCGCCGAGAAGGTCCGTGCCGACCTGCGGAGCCGGGCCGTGGCCTGGGACTCCCTCCCGCAGCTCCCGCCCCTTGAGCAGCCCTCCCAGCCCCTTCCCGAGGCCACCAGGGCCGCACTCGAGGGCAGGGTCGTCATCGAAGACCCACGCGACTGGCCACCGGCCTGAGTCACCGGCCTGAGTCACCGGCCCGCTCGGGTGGCCTGAGCCCCGGCGCGGGCCGGGCCGCGGCCGTATCCGTCAGCCCTTGGCCGAGCGGATCGCCTTCACCAGCGCCTGCGGCTCGCGCGTCGAGACGTAGGCGTACGGAGTCGGGTCCTGCGGGTCGGTGATCGGGATGCGCACCGCCGTCGGCACGTAGCTGCGCAGCAGCATGAAGGCGCGCGCGTCCGCCTTGTGCGTGCGCCAGGCGCGCGCCTCCTGCGCGTCCAGCACCTCGGGCTCGCCCAGGGCGGCCACGGGGATCCGCGCCTCACCGGCCGCCAGCGCACCGTTCACCACGCGCACGCGCGCGGAGCCGTACGAACTGACCAGCATCCCGGCCAGCGCCGTGCCCCCGACCAGCCCCGCCAGCAGCGGCAGCGTGCCCAGCGGCAGCAGCATCAGCGCGCACGCGAGGCCGATGAGCACGGCGATGGCCCACCAGGAGCGGGGGGCGGTCAGACGTTCGTCGTGGTGCGCGGGGGAGAGCTGCATACGACCAAGCCTGCCACGAGGCGACCGGCGGGTAGCGGCGCGGGTAAGGTCTGCGCCTGTGAGTGGACGAAACACAGCGTTGACGCCTCCGGCCGATGCCGCCGCACCGGTCCGGCACCCCGACGCCCCGGCACCCGGCGAGCTGCTCGGTGCGCACTACGGGCACTGCTTCGGCTGCGGCGAGGGCCAGCCGCACGGACTCCATCTGGAGGCCCGTGCCGGGGAGGGCGTCCGCGTCAGCGCCGAGTTCACCGTCAAGCCCGCGCACCAGGGCGCCCCCGGCCTCGCCCACGGCGGCGTGCTCGCCACCGCGCTCGACGAGACGCTGGGCTCCCTGAACTGGCTGCTGCGCGTCATCGCGGTGACCGGACGGCTGGAGACGGACTTCGTGCGGCCCGTGCCCGTGGGCACCGTGCTGTACCTGGAGGCCGAGGTGACCGCCGTCGCCGGGCGCAAGATCTACTCCACCGCGATCGGCCGTATAGGCGGGCCCGAGGGCCCGGTCGCCGTGCGCGCCGACGCGCTCTTCATCGAGGTGAAGGTCGACCACTTCATCGACAACGGTCGACCCGAGGAGATCCGGGCGGCGATGTCCGACCCGGACCAGGTCAGGCGCACACGCGCCTTCGAGGTGAACCCCTGATGTCTGAGAACAACCACGCGCCGGTCGACGTGCTCATCAAGCGTGTCGACCCCGAGGTGCCCCTGCCCGCGTACGGCCACCCCGGCGACGCCGGCTGCGATCTGGTGACCACCGAGGCGGCCGTGCTGGAGCCCGGCGAGCGCACCGTACTGCCCACGGGGGTGTCCATCGCCCTGCCCGACGGGTACGCGGCCTTCGTGCACCCGCGCTCGGGCCTGGCCGCTCGCTGCGGGCTCGCGCTCGTGAATGCCCCGGGGACGGTGGATGCCGGGTACCGTGGGGAGATCAAGGTGATCGTGGTCAATCTCGACCCGCGCGAGAGCGTCCGGTTCGAGCGCTTCGACCGCATTGCCCAGCTGGTTGTCCAGAGGGTCGAGAAGGTGCGCTTCCACGAGGTGGCGGAACTTCCCGGCTCGGCGCGGGCCGAGGGGGGTTTCGGCTCCACCGGCGGTCATGCGGCCGTGGCCGGATCCGGCGCTGGTCAGCAGGGTGGGAATGGCTACGCTTCGGTCGTATCCGACCGGGAAGGACAGTGACGTGTTCGGACGTCGCAAGAAGAACGACTCCGCCAAGGACGGCGGCGCGGCCGAGCAGGTCGTGGACGGCGTGGCTGCCGATGAGCAGGACGGTGGCGAGGAGCTCGACTCCGCGCCCCGCAGGGTGAATCTGCCGCCGGCCCCGCGGCCCGACGGCCCGTGGGACGTCTCCGAGGTGCCCGGTGCACCCGAGGAGGGTCGCGTCGACCTGGGCGGCATTCTCGTACCGGGTGTCGAGGGCATGGAGCTGCGCGTCGAGGTCGCCGGTGACGCGATCGTCGCCGCGACGGTCGTCCTCGGCGACAGCGCCGTACAGCTGCAGGCTTTCGCGGCGCCCAAGAAGGAAGGCATCTGGGGCGAGGTCCGCGAGGAGATCGCCACCGGCATCACCCAGCAGGGCGGCATCATCGACGAGGTCGAGGGTCCGCTGGGCTGGGAGCTGCGCGCCCAGGTGCCCGTACCGATGCCCGACGGCCAGACCGGCGCCCAGCTGGTCCGTTTCGTCGGCGTCGACGGCCCGCGCTGGTTCCTGCGCGGCGTCATCTCCGGCCAGGGTGCGGTGCGCCCCGAGTCGGCGGGCGTGCTGGAGCAGATCTTCCGCGAGACCGTCATCGTGCGCGGCGACGGCCCGATGGCTCCGCGCGACCCGATCGTGCTGAAGCTGCCGAACGACGCCCAGATGGTGCCGGACGGCGTGCAGACCGAGGACCAGGAGGGCTCGCGCTTCTCCGGCGGCATGGGACAGCTGGAGCAGGGTCCGACGATCACCGAGGTCCGCTGACCGGTCCTGACCGACCGTTTCCGGCCGCGGGCCGTACTCCTCCGGGGGTACGGCCCGCTGTCGTACCCGCGCATCGCGGCCCCGGGTGTCAGGAATCCGTCAGGGATGGGCGGACGGGCCCCGAAAGTGCGTGATCGGCGCAAACGTCCCCGAGAATGGGCGCATGGGACGCGGCAAGCTACGGATCTACCTCGGCGCGGCGCCCGGTGTGGGCAAGACGTACGCGATGCTGTCCGAGGCCCATCGCCGGGTGGAGCGGGGGAGCGACTGCGTCGTCGGCTTCGTCGAGCACCACGGGCGGCCGCGCACCGAGGTGATGCTGCACGGGCTGGAACAGGTCCCGCGCAAGGAGCTCTCGTACCGGGGCGCCGGCTTCACCGAGATGGACGTGGACGCCGTGCTGGCGCGCCGGCCGGCGATCGCGCTCGTGGACGAGCTCGCCCACACCAACGTGCCGGGCTCGCGCAACGCCAAGCGCTGGCAGGACGTGGAGGAGCTGCTGCGGGCGGGCATCGACGTCGTGTCCACCGTGAACATCCAGCACCTGGAGTCGCTCGGCGACGTGGTGGAGTCCATCACCGGGGTGCGGCAGCGGGAGACCGTGCCGGACGAGGTGGTGCGGCGGGCCGACCAGATCGAGCTCGTCGACATGTCCCCGCAGGCGCTGCGCCGGCGGATGGCGCACGGGAACGTCTACCAGTCCGACAAGGTCGACGCGGCCCTGTCCAACTACTTCCGGCCCGGGAACCTCACCGCCCTGCGCGAGCTCGCGCTGCTGTGGGTGGCCGACCGGGCCGACGAGTACCTCCAGCAGTACCGGGGGGAGCACGGCATCCGCTCCACCTGGCAGGCCCGCGAGCGGATCGTCGTCGGGCTCACGGGCGGGCCCGAGGGCCGTACGCTCATCCGCCGCGCCTCCCGGATGGCCGCGAAGGGCTCCGGCAGCGAGATCCTCGCCGTCTACATCGCCCGCAGCGACGGGCTGACGGCAGCCTCGCCGAAGGAGCTCGCGGTCCAGCGGACGCTGGTCGAAGACCTGGGCGGAACGTTTCACCATGTGATCGGCGACGACATCCCGGACGCGCTGCTCGAATTCGCCCGCGGGGTCAACGCCACCCAGATCGTGCTCGGCTCCAGCCGCCGCAAGGCCTGGCAGTACGTCTTCGGCCCCGGCGTCGGCGCCACCGTGGCCCGCGACTCGGGGCCCGACCTCGACGTGCACATCGTCACGCACGAGGAGGTCGCCCGGGGCCGCGGACTGCCCGTGGTCCGCTCGGCCGCCCGGCTCGGCCGCCCCCGGATCATCGCCGGCTGGATCGTCGGGATCCTCTTCCCCGCCCTGCTGGCCGTCCTGCTCACGCACGTGAACGCCGACCCGGGCCTCGCCAACGAGATGCTGCTGTTCCTCGCGCTGACCGTGGCCGCCGCCCTGCTGGGCGGGCTCTGGCCGGCGCTGGCCTCGGCCGCCTTCGGTTCGCTGCTGCTGAACTACTTCTTCGCCCCGCCGGTCCACCGGTTCACCGTCTCCGACCCGAAGAACATCGTGGCCATCGCCGTCTTCTTCGGAGTGGCGGTCTCCGTGGCCTCCGTGGTGGACCTGGCCGCCCGGCGCACCCACCAGGCCGCCCGGCTGCGCGCCGAGTCCGAGATCCTCTCCTTCCTGGCCGGCAGCGTGCTGCGCGGCGAGACCTCGCTGGACGCGCTGCTCGAGCGGGTGCGCGAGACCTTCGCCATGGAGTCCGTGGCGCTGCTGGAGCGCACGAGCGACGTCGAGCCCTGGAAACGGGCCGGCAGCGTCGGTCCGCGCCCGGTCGGCCGCCCCGAGGAAGCCGATGTGGACATGCCCATCGGGGACCACATGGCACTGGCCCTGTCCGGCCGGGTGCTGCCCGCCGAGGACCGCCGCGTGCTCGGCGCCTTCGCCGCCCAGGCCGCCGTCGTCCTGGACCGGAAGCGGCTGGTCGGGGAGGCGGAGGAGGCCCGCCGGCTCGCCGAGGGAAACCGGATCCGGACCGCGCTGCTGGCCGCCGTCAGCCATGACCTCCGTACGCCGCTGGCCTCCATCAAGGCCTCCGTGTCCTCCCTGCGCGCCGACGACGTGGACTGGTCCGAGGAGGACCGGGCCGAGCTCCTCGAAGGCATCGAGGACGGCGCCGACCGGCTCGACCACCTGGTGGGCAACCTGCTCGACATGTCCCGGCTGCAGACCGGCACGGTGACCCCGCTGATCCGGGAGATCGACCTCGACGAGGTGGTCCCGATGGCGCTGGGCGGCGTACCGGAGGACAGCGTGGTGCTGGACGTCCCCGAGACGCTGCCGATGGTGGCCGTGGACCCCGGGCTGCTGGAGCGGACCGTGGCCAACGTGGTGGAGAACGCCGTCAAGTACAGCCCGGCCGACGAGCGGGTGCTGGTCCGGGCGAGCCACCTGGGCGACCGGGTCGAGGTACGCGTCGTGGACCGCGGGCCCGGAGTCCCCGACGAGGCCAAGGACCGGATCTTCGCCCCCTTCCAGCGGCACGGGGACGCCCCGCGCGGCACCGGGGTCGGCCTCGGCCTCGCGGTGGCCCGGGGCTTCGCCGAGGCCATGGACGGCACCCTGGCGGCCGAGGACACCCCCGGCGGCGGACTGACCATGGTGCTCACGCTGCGCGCCGCGCCGCGCGACAGTGGACCGCGACACCCCGCGGACGGCGGCCTCGCGGGCGCCGGCGCCGACGGCATCGGCGCCGACGGCACCGAACCCATCGATCTCGACCCCATACGACAGAAAGCAGGACCTCAATGACCCGGGTGCTCGTGGTGGACGACGAGCCGCAGATCGTCCGAGCCCTCGTGATCAATCTGAAGGCGCGCAAGTACGAGGTCGACGCCGCGGCGGACGGGGCCCAGGCCCTGGAGCTCGCGGCGGCCCGCCACCCCGACGTGGTCGTCCTCGACCTGGGCCTGCCCGACATGGACGGGGTCGAGGTGATCAAGGGCCTGCGCGGCTGGACCCGGGTGCCGATCCTGGTCCTCTCGGCGCGGCACAGCTCCGACGAGAAGGTCGAGGCCCTGGACGCCGGGGCCGACGACTACGTCACCAAGCCCTTCGGGATGGACGAGCTGCTGGCGCGGCTGCGCGCCGCCGTCCGCCGGGCCGAGCCGGGCACGGGCTCCGGCGAGGACGAGGTGATCGTGGAGACCGAGGGCTTCATGGTGGACCTGGCCGCCAAGAAGGCCGTGCGCGAGGGGCGCGACGTACGCCTGACGCCCACCGAGTGGCACCTGCTGGAGGTGCTGGTCCGCAACGGGGGCAAGCTGGTCAGCCAGAAGCAGCTCCTGCAGGAGGTCTGGGGTCCCTCGTACGGCACCGAGACCAACTACCTGCGGGTCTACATGGCCCAGCTGCGGCGCAAGCTGGAGGCGGACCCTTCGCATCCGCGGCACTTCATCACGGAACCGGGCATGGGATACCGCTTCGAGAGGTAGTGCGGGCGCCGGTACGCTTCCTGTATGAGTGCTGAACCGCGTCCCGAGAAGTCCGTCAAGCCGGTCAGGCCGGCGGGCCGGTTCCGGCGGATGATAGAGCGGCTGTCCACCTCGCAGGAGGAGCTGCATTCGGCGGAACTGCAGGAGGCCGCAGAAGCCGCGGGGTGCACGCGGATCTGCGACTCCCACGACCGCCAGATAGTCAAGGTGACGGGAACCCTGCGTACCGTCACCCTCCGGCCGCGCGCCGGGGTGCCCGCCCTGGAGGCGGAGCTCTTCGACGGCTCGGCGGCGCTGGACGTGGTCTGGCTCGGGCGTCGCTCGATCGTGGGAATCGAACCGGGCCGGCGCATGATCGCCTCCGGGCGGATCGCGATGAGCCACGGCCGCCGGGTCCTCTTCAACCCGAAGTACGAACTCCGACCGCTCGGACAGGAGCACTAGCCGGTGACGTCACTCGACAAACCGATCACCCCGGATCCCTCGGGCGAACCGACCGCGGACCAGAAGGCCGTGACGCAGGCGGCGCTCTTCGACGCGTTCGGAGGCGTGCGGGGCACCGTGGAGACGATGCTCCCCGGGCTGCTCTTCGTGATGATCTACACGGTCAACAAGGACGTGAAGATGTCCGCGATCGCGGCGGGCGCGGTCGCCGTCCTGCTCGTGATCGTGCGGCTGCTGCGCAAGGACACCGTCAAGCACGCGTTCAGCGGGGTCTTCGGCGTGGGCGTCGGCGTGGCCTTCGCCCTGTTCACCGGCACCGCCAAGGGCTTCTACCTGCCCGGCATGATCTACGGCGCCGGGCTGGGCGTGGCCTTCACGCTGTCCGCGCTGGTCGGGTTCCCGCTGCTGGGCGTCATCCTGGGGCCGGTGTTCAAGGAGAACCTGTCCTGGCGGACGCGCAACCCCGGGCGGAAGAAGGCGTACACCAAGGCCAGTCTGGCCTGGGGACTCATCTTCCTGGCGAAGTACGCGATCCTCTTCCCGCTGTACTGGTGGGGCGACGCGACGCAGCTGGGCTGGGTGCTGATCGCGCTGAAGCTGCCGCCGATGGTGCTCGCGGTGTACTTCACGTGGGTCTTCCTGGCGAAGGCGCCGCCGCCGATCGACGTGATCGCCGAGTGGGAGGCCGAGGAGGCCGCGGAGAAGGCCCGCAAGACCCAGGCCAAGCACGCCAAGTGACGTAGTGCCCACGTGAAGGGGGCGGGCAGCCGACCGGCTGCCCGCCCCCTTCACGCGCGCGTCCGTCAGTGACGGGCCTGGAGGAGGTCCTCCAGCTGCTCCTCACGGGCCTGCGCGGCCACGAACAGCAGTTCGTCGCCCGGCTCCAGGGTCTCCTCGCCGTGCGGGGTCAGGACCCGGTTGCCGCGGATGATCGTGACCAGCGAGGTGTCCTCGGGCCAGGTGATCTCGCTGATCTGGGTGCCGGCGACCGAGGAGTCGGCGGGCAGGGTCAGCTCGACGAGGTTGGCGTCGCCGTGGCTGAAGCGGAGCAGCCGTACGAGGTCGCCGACGCTGACGGCCTCCTCGACCAGGGCCGACATCAGACGCGGCGTGGAGACCGCGACGTCGACGCCCCAGGACTCGTTGAAGAGCCACTCGTTCTTCGGGTTGTTGACCCGCGCCACGACCCGGGGGACCCCGTACTCGGTCTTGGCCAGCAGGGAGACGACCAGGTTGACCTTGTCGTCGCCGGTGGCGGCGATGACGACGTTGCAGCGCTGCAGCGCGGCCTCGTCGAGCGAGGTGATCTCGCAGGCGTCGGCCAGCAGCCACTCGGCCTGCGGCACCCGCTCCACGGAGATGGCGGTCGGAGCCTTGTCGACGAGGAGCACCTCGTGCCCGTTCTCCAGCAGCTCGCCCGCGATGGAACGGCCCACCGCGCCGGCTCCGGCGATCGCGACCCTCATGCGTGTGCCTCCTCGGGGCCCTCGGCGAAGGACGCCTCGACCTTGTCGATTTCGTCCGTACGCATCATCACGTGGACGAGGTCGCCCTCCTGCAGCACCGTCTGGGAGGTCGGCAGCATGGCCTCGCCCAGTCGGGTGAGGAACGCCACGCGGACCCCGGTCTCCTCCTGCAGCTTGCTGACCTTGTGGCCGATCCAGGCGGCGGAGGTGTGCACCTCGGCGAGCTGGACCCCGCCGCTCGGGTCGCGCCACAGCGGCTCGGCCCCGGACGGCAGCAGCCGGCGCAGCATCTGGTCGGCGGTCCACCGCACGGTCGCGACGGTGGGGATGCCCAGGCGCTGGTAGACCTCGGCGCGCTTGGGGTCGTAGATGCGGGCGGCGACGTTCTCGACACCGAACATCTCGCGCGCCACGCGGGCGGCGATGATGTTGGAATTGTCACCACTGCTGACGGCTGCGAAGGCGCCCGCTTCCTCGATCCCGGCCTCGCGCAGCGTGTCCTGGTCGAAGCCGACCCCGGTGACGCGGCGCCCGCCGAATCCGGCTCCCAGCCGGCGGAATGCGGTGGGGTCCTGGTCGACGACAGCGACCGTATGCCCCTGCTGTTCCAAGGTCTGCGCGAGGGCGGAGCCCACTCTTCCGCAGCCCATAATGACGATGTGCACGGCCGTCCTTCCGGCTGTCAGCGCTCGCTGGTTCCCAGCCTCATTGCATGCTCTGGCTTCACAGGGTCTCAGACCATGGCCCAAGCTACACACGGGCGGTCCCCCATGTGACCTTTGCGGCACGCGCGGGGTCTCAATGCGGGTGTCATTGCCCTGTAATACGGGCGGGGGGTTCGTCAGGCCGATTTCGAACGCTTACGATCCTCTGCGTGTCCAAACTGACCGACGTGCCCAAACGGATCCTGATCGGCCGGGCGCTACGCAGCGACCGCCTCGGGGAAACGCTCCTCCCCAAGCGGATCGCCCTTCCTGTGTTCGCTTCCGACCCCCTCTCCTCGGTGGCATATGCCCCTGGCGAGGTTCTGCTGGTCCTGTCGATCGCGGGCGTGTCGGCGTACCACTTCAGCCCCTGGATCGCCCTCGCGGTCGTCGTGCTGATGTTCACCGTGGTCGCCTCGTACCGCCAGAACGTGCACGCGTACCCCAGCGGCGGCGGTGACTACGAGGTCGCCAACACCAATCTCGGGCCGAAGGCCGGACTCACCGTCGCGAGCGCGCTGCTCGTCGACTACGTCCTGACCGTCGCCGTGTCGATCTCCTCCGGAGTCGAGAATCTCGGCTCCGCCGTGGATTTCGTCATCGAGCACAAGGTGCTCTCCGCGGTGATCATGATTCTGCTGCTCACGCTGATGAATCTGCGCGGTGTGAAGGAATCCGGGAAGCTCTTCGCCATTCCGACGTACGTGTTCGTCGGAGCCGTCTTCGTGATGATCGCCTGGGGCGCCTGGCGCGGTCTGGTCGCCGGCGACACCATGCAGGCTCCGACGGCCCACCTGGAGATCAAGGCCGAACACCAGGGGCTGGCCGGCTTCGCGCTGGTCTTCCTGCTGCTGCGGGCCTTCTCCTCCGGATGTGCCGCCCTGACCGGTGTCGAGGCGATCAGCAACGGCGTCCCCGCCTTCCGCAAGCCCAAGAGCAAGAACGCCGCCTCCACCCTCGCCCTCATGGGAGCCCTCGCGGTCACCATGTTCTGCGGGATCATCGGCCTGGCCATGGCCACCGACGTGAAGATGGCCGAGGCGCCCGCGACCAACCTCCTGGACAACGGCGTCCCCGTCGGCCCCGAGTTCGTCCAGCACCCGGTGATCTCCCAGGTGGCCGAGGCCGTCTTCGGCAACGGCAGCTTCCTGTTCATCGTGCTGGCCACCGCCACCGCGCTCGTGCTGTTCCTGGCCGCGAACACCGCGTACAACGGCTTCCCGCTGCTCGGCTCGATCCTCGCCCAGGACCGCTACCTGCCGCGCCAGCTGCACACCCGCGGTGACCGGCTCGCCTTCTCGAACGGCATCGTGCTGCTCGCGGGCGCGGCCATCCTGCTCGTGTGGATCTACGACGCCGACTCCACCAAGCTGATCCAGCTCTACATCGTCGGCGTGTTCGTCTCCTTCACGCTGAGCCAGATCGGCATGGTCCGGCACTGGAACCGCCACCTGCGGACCGAGAAGGACCAGGCCGCGCGGCGCCGGATGCACCGCTCCCGGGCGATCAACACCTTCGGCGCGATCTTCACGGGCCTGGTGCTCGTCGTGGTCCTCGCCACCAAGTTCACGCACGGCGCCTGGGTCGCCCTGCTGGGCATGGTGATCTTCTACGGCACGATGTCCGCGATCCGCAAGCACTACGACCGGGTCGCCACCGAGATCGCCGCCGCCGAGGGCCCCAGTGACGACAGCGTGCGGCCCTCGCGGGTCCACTCCATCGTCCTGGTCTCCAAGGTGCACAAGCCCACGCTGCGCGCCCTGGCCTTCGCCAAGCTGACCCGCTCGGACACCCTGGAAGCGCTCAGCATCAGCGTCGACCCGGTCGAGACGAAGGCGCTGAAGGACGAGTGGGAGCGGCGCGGGATCAACGTGCCGCTCAAGATCCTCGACTCCCCGTACCGCGAGATCACCCGCCCGGTGGTCGAGTACGTCAAGGGTCTGCGCAGCGAGAACCCGCGCGACGCCGTCAGCGTGTACATCCCGGAGTACGTCGTCGGCCGCTGGTACGAACACCTGCTGCACAACCAGAGCGCGCTGCGGCTCAAGGGCCGCCTGCTCTTCACCCCCGGCGTGATGGTCACCTCGGTGCCGTACCAGCTGGAGTCCTCGGAGCTCGCCAAGAGGCGGGCGAAGAAGCGGCAGGATTGGAACGCCCCGGGCGCGGTGCGCCGCGGACCGGTGGACACCCCGCGCCCGAAGGACCGCGCGGGCAAGTAGCGCCGCCCCGGTGTGGCGAACGGCCGGACGAGATCCACGTAAACTGGTGGGTCGGTCGTCCGGCCGTTCCCCTTTATGTTTTGGAGCCTCCCCACCATGACCGAGCAGAACGAGAAGCAGTCCTTGGTCGGGGAGGAGTACGAGGTCGAGGTCGGTCCCGTCGCGCACGGCGGCCACTGCATCGCCCGCACCGCCGACGGCCGCGTCCTCTTCGTCCGGCACACCCTCCCGGGGGAGAAGGTGATCGCCAAGGTCACCGAGGGCGAGTCGGACTCCCGCTTCCTGCGCGCCGACGCGATCACCGTCCTCGACGCCTCCAAGGACCGGGTCGAGGCCCCGTGCCCGTACGCCGGTCCCGGCAAGTGCGGCGGCTGCGACTGGCAGCACGCCAAGCCGGGCGCCCAGCGCCGGCTCAAGGGCGAGGTCGTCGCCGAGCAGCTGCTGCGGCTCGCCGGGCTCACCCCGGAGGAGGCCGGCTGGGACGGCACGGTCATGCCGGCCGAGGGCGACAAGCTGCCGGCCGGTCAGGTCCCGCAGTGGCGCACCCGCGTCCAGTTCGCGATCGACGAGGACGGCAACGCGGGCCTGCGCAAGCACCGCTCGCACGACATCGAGCCGGTCGACCACTGCATGATCGCGGCGCCGGGCGTCAGCGAGCTGGGCATCGAGAAGCAGGACTGGCCCCAGATGGCCACGGTCGAGGCGATCGCCGCGACCGGCTCCCAGGACCGCCAGGTCGTCCTGACCCCGCGCCCGGGCGGCCGCCTCCCGCTGGTCGAGCTCGACAAGCCGGTCTCGGTCCTGCGGGTCGAGGAGAAGGACGGCGGGGTCCACCGGGTCCACGGCCGCCCCTTCGTGCGCGAGCGCGCGGACGGCCGTACGTACCGCGTCGGCATGGGCGGCTTCTGGCAGGTCCACCCGCAGGCCGCCGACACCCTGATCAAGGCCGTCATGCAGGGCCTGATGCCGCGCAAGGGCGAGATGGCCCTCGACCTCTACTGCGGCGTCGGCATCTTCGCGGGCGCCCTCGCCGAACGCCTGGGCGAGACGGGCGCGGTGCTCGGCATCGAGTCCACGAAGCGCGCGGTCGAGGACGCCCGGCACAACCTGGCGGACTTCCCCCGGGTCCGCATCGAGCAGGGCAAGGTCGAGCAGATCCTCCCGAAGACCGGCATCACGGAATGCGACCTGGTCGTCCTGGACCCGCCGCGCGCGGGCGCGGGCAAGCAGACGGTCCGCCACATCGCGGGCCTCTCCGCCCGCCGCATCGCGTACGTGGCCTGCGACCCGGCGGCCCTGGCCCGCGACCTCGGCTACTTCAAGGAGGCCGGCTACAAGCCCCGCACCCTCCGCGTCTTCGACCTCTTCCCGATGACGCACCACATGGAGTGCGTCGCCATCCTGGAGCCGATCGCGAAGGCCACCTGACCTGCGGTTTTGTGCTGGTCGCTGTCCGCTTCACCTGTTTCCGCCCGTCCAACAGGTGAAGCGCGTGACTGTTCGGCTATCCGCGCCTGACCTGCAGTTCCGGTTGGACCATCTTGGTCTCCGCTCGCGTCGTCCGGGCGCGGCTCAGGTTGCTGACGCCCAGGCTGACACCGTTCCGATGACCTCTTGCGGTCGCGGTGGGTCAGTCGGACCTGGAGGCAGGACAGGGCGACGGGGCGATGCCGGCGCAGGGCGGCCCGCGCAGCGGGCCGGGGCGACGCCGAGTCCTTCGTCGGCGCCGCCCCGGCCCATCTCCAAGCACCACGTGTGTCTTCACGGTCGCCGGCTGACCGGGTCGGCGGCTGCCGCCCCGGTCAGCCGGCCCCGCCCCGGCCCGTGGATCCCGGAGCGGTGACCGGCGTTCGGTCAGGGAAGGAGCGGGAGGAGGACGGGTGTCAGCGGCGCCGTCACGGAGGACGAGGCGTAGCAGCTCGTCCCCGCGAAGGACGCGGTGTAGCTCGTCGCCGTGATCACCGTGCTGGGAACCGGCAGCATCGGCGGTGCCAGTGTCGCCACCCCGCTGGCGTTGGTGAGCGCGGTCCCGAGGGCGATGGGCCCGAGCGGCGTGTTCGCCTTGAAGGTGACCAGTTGTCCCGGGAGCGGAGCGGCGCTGGAGGTGACCTTGAGCGTAGCGCTCATCGACGGGATGACGAATGTGCCGTTCGTCCGCAGGCGGATCTGCGCCGGGGCCGCCGTCAGCGTCGTGGGAGCCGGGTTCACGGTCAGGTTCGCCGCCGCGGCGGAGGGACTGTGGCAGGGGCCTCCGTTGTAGACGGCGGTCACCATGCCACTGGTGCCCGCGGTGGTGGTGACGCAGGCCGTGCCGCTCGCGTTGAGCGCCACGGTCTGGCTGAAGCCGCCGGGACCGGTGAAGGTGACCGTCCCTGTGGGAGTGCCGCTGCCCGGTGCGTTGGTCGTGACTGTGGCGCAGAACGTCACCGGCCTGCCGCAGACCGCGGGGTTGGGGGTGATGGTGAGCGCGGTCGTGGTCTGGGCATTGTTCACGGTCACGCCCGTCGTGCCCGTCGACGGCTTGAAGCATCCGTTGCCGTTGTAGACGGCCGTGACCGTGCCGTTGGTGAGACTGCTGGTGGTGACGCATGCCTTGCCGCTGGCGTTCAGTGGCACCGTGGTGTTCAGTCCGCCGGGGCCGGTGAAGGTGACGGTTCCGGTGGGGGTGCCGCTGCCGGGTGCGACTGCGGTGACGGTGGCGCAGACGGTCACGGTCTGGCCGCATACCGAGGGGTTGGGGGTTACCGATACGGCGGTGGTGCTGGCTGCCTGGTTGACCGTCACCGGCGCGGTGCCGGTCGACGCGGAGAAGCATCCGTCGCCGTTGTAGACGGCCGTGACCGTGCCGTTGGCGAGGCTGTTGGTGGTGACGCATGCCGTGCCGCCGGCGTTCAGTGGCACCGTGGTGTTCAGTCCGGCCCCGGTGAAGGTGACCGTCCCTGTGGGGGTGCCGCTGCCGGGTGCCACTGGGGTGACGGTGGCGCAGACGGTCACGGTCTGGCCGCATACCGAGGGGTTGGGGGTTACCGATACGGCGGTGGTGCTGGCTGCCTGGTTGACCGTCACCGGCGCGGTGCCGGTCGACGCGGAGAAGCATCCGTCGCCGTTGTAGACGGCCGTGACCGTGCCGCTGGCGAGGCTGTTGGTGGTGACGCATGCCGTGCCACTGGCGTTCAGTGGCACCGTGGTGTTCAGTCCGCCGGGGCCGGTGAAGGTGACGGTTCCGGTGGGGGTGCCGCTGGGCAGCCCAGCGCGTCCATGGCCTGCTCCAGCTGGGCGTCCAGGTCCCACGCGTTGGCGTGGTCCAGGTCCTCCTGCAGCTTGCCCATCTCGTCGAGGAGGGCGTCCGAGTAGTCCGTCGCCATCAGCTCGGCGACCTCGTTGTACCGCTTGACCTTCTTCATGGTCTCGGCCGCGCCGTCCTGGACGTTCTCCAGGACCGTCTTCGACTCGTCGAGCCGGGGCTCCTGCATGAGGATGCCGACGGTGAAGCCGGAGGTGATGTAGGCCTCGCCGTTGGAGGGCTGCTCCAGGCCCGCCATGATCTTCAGAACGGTGGACTTGCCGGCGCCGTTCGGGCCGACCACACCGATCTTCGCTCCCGGGAGAAAGGAAAGCGTCGCGTTGTCAAGAATTACCTTGTCGCCGTGCGCCTTACGGACGTTGCGCATTGCGTAAATCAACTCTGCCATGGTGCAAGCCTATTGGATGAGTGCGGCCGGCCTTTCGAGGAGCCGACCGGCGATGGAATTCAGCCAGTCGCGTCGTCCGGTTTTCGCACCCCCGGAGGGGAATGCGGCCTCACCCCGTGCGCAGCGCCCAGCTGTCGCTGACGACGGCGTCCGACGCGCTGCCGGGCAGGGCGATGAGTTCGGGCTTGAAGAGCGGGGCCGAATCCATGGCGGGTTCCCACGTGGCCAGTTCGTCGTCCTGCGGCACCTCGACCCGACGGCCCTGCGCGAGGTCGTTCACCACGCGCAGCAGCAAGTGCACCCCGAGCGGGGCCAGATGCTCGCGCCACAGGCTCCGGGCCGTCGACCCGCGGGGGACCAGGACGTGTTCCTGGGCCGCGATCGGGCCGCCGTCGGTGCGCTCCGTCAGGTGGTAGACGGTTCCGCCGGCCGCTTTGTCACCGTCCCGGATGGTCCAGCGGATGGCGTCCCGGCCGCGGTGCAGGGGCAGCAGGCTGGGGTGGTAGCCGATGGCCGCAACCTTGGCCCGGGCGCGCGTCTCGCGGCCGATGAACGCGTGGGAATGGGCGGCGAGGATGATGTCCACCGAGTCGGGCAGGTGGCGGGCCCGCAGCGTCTTGGAGTCCGTCCACGGAACGTCCCGCGGAAAGGCCCACGAGCGGAGCCGGTCCCATGAAAGGGCGCTGCTCTCGTCGGAGTGGCCGTCGCGGAGCGCCGGAGAGGCCACGCCGACCACGTGGTGGCCGGCGTCCACGAGGGCCTCCGCCACCTCCACCGCGAAGAATCCGCGTCCTGATATGTAAATGTTCACTCGTTCCCCTAAGCGCGCGGTGCCGAAGGTGGCAGAACTGAAAAATCATCGTCGCCGATGGTCGGAAAAGAACTTCACTATCTCGGAATTGACCGCTTCGGGTCGCTCCAGGTAACCGAGATGTCCGCTGTCCGCCACCTCCACGTACTGGCTGCCCGCAATGACGTCGGCCACCTCCCGTCCGAGGTGGGGCGGGCAGATGACGTCGTCGCGGAAGGACATCACCAGGGTGGGGGTCCGGATCCCCGCGTATGCGGAGCGGCGGTCCGGGATCCTGTCCAAGGCCAATTGGGCCCGTGCGCCCGGGTGGTACTGCGGTGACATCTCGAAGAGGTCCAGCCAGTCCCGTACCAGGGCGTCGTCGTTCTGCGTGCGGGGCGAGAGGTTCTGCAGGACGCGGCTGACGGCCTCTTGTCCCGACGGCCGGCCGGCCGCGTCGCACGCGGCGAGATCGGCCTCCGACATCGCCGCCCGCAGCACGTCGGTACGACCGCGCGTGGCCATCAGAACGGCCTGGTCCACCAATTCGGGACGGATGACGAGGAGTTCCTGTGCGATGAACGCCCCGAGTGACACCCCGACGATACGGCACGGTGCCAGACCCAGCTTTTCGATGAGCGCGACGGTGTCCCCGACCATATCGTCGAGAGTGAAGCGGTCCGGCGTCGAAGAGGGCGATATGCCGCGGTTGTCGAAGGTGATGGTCCGATATCCGGCCCGGTGCAGCGCCGGAACCTGATGGAGGTTCCACACGTGCCCGCGGCCACCCGTTCCCATCACCAACAGGACGGGATCTCCGGATCCGGATTCCGTGTAGCTGAGATCAATTCCATTGGCGGATATTACAGCCATTCGATCCTCGTGTGATCCGGTGGGTGCGTGTCGGGTACCGGGTCAGTTCCAACCCGTGACGTGCCTCACCCGACCGGCTGTTGCAGGAGTGGTGGACCTGCCGACGGGGATAAAGAGAAGCCTGTTCGGCGGCTTCTGTCAATTGCATTCGTCCACCGCCCCTCGTGCGAGCATCCGGTTGATTTGCCCCTTATGGCCCAATCGGTTCGCCCGACTTGCGTGTGATGTCGGATGTGGGCTGAGGATTAGTGACAGAGTGTTCGGCCATGCTGGCCTGATTGGATGCATCAGGTTAGATTCTGGATGATCTTCCGCGGTGGGTGTTTTCCCGGTAATGCGGTACCCCATCCGCCGGCTCGTTCTCGGCCAAAAGGTCAATCATCCGTCCAATAAGGGGTTGGGGCATTGCCGTCTCCTGTCGGCTATCCGTTCGGTTCGGCGTTCACGGACCACATGGTCGTGGCGAACTGGCGCGAGGGGAGTGGTTGGGAAAGCCCTGAACTGCTGCCCCACGCAGCCATACCCATGAGTCCGGCGATGGTCGGTCTCCACTACGGTCAGGTCATCTTCGAGGGGCTCAAGGCATTCCGTCGCGCCGACGGTCGAATGGCCGTGTTCCGCCCCGAGGACCACGCCCGACGTTTTCGTACGTCCGCGCGCCGCATGATGATGCCGGAGCTCCCCGACGCGGTCTTCCTCGAGGCACTCGACGAGCTGGTACGCCAGGACCAGGGCTCCGTTCCCGGTGATTCCTCGGCCACTCTCTACCTGCGTCCGGTCATGTTCGCCAGTGAGCCGGACCTGGCCGTGCGTCCGGCCCGCGAGTACCGGTTCCTCCTCATCGCCTTCGTCACCGACGCGCTCTTCGGCCGCGAGCCGAGGCCGTTGAAGGTCTGGGTGAACGAGGACCACCCCCGCGCCGCCGTCGGCGGAACCGGCAGCGTCAAGTGCGCCGGCAATTACGCGGGGGCCCTGCGTGCCCAGGCGGTGGCTCAGGACAACGGATGCGATCAGGTGGTGTGGCTGGACCCGGCCGAGCTGCGCTGGGTCGAGGAACTGGGCGCCACGAACCTCTTCTTCGTCCGGACGTCGGGCCGGTCGCACGAACTGGTCACCCCGCCGCTGTCGGGAAGCCTGCTGCCCGGAGTGACCCGGGACTCCCTGACCGTCCTGGCCGGGGAGATGGGACTGAAGGTCCTGGAAGACCGCGTGTCGGTCGGCGAATGGCAGGACGACTGCCGGAGCGGACGGATCACGGAAGTCTTCGCCTCCGGCACCGCCGCGGGCGTCCGGGCCGTCGGGCAGGTCCGCACGGCCGGCGCCTCCTGGCAGATCGCGGACGGGTCCGTCGGCCCGGTCACCGCCGCGCTGTCCGAGGCGCTCCAGGGAATCCAGTACGGCCGCCGGCCGGATTCCCACCGGTGGATGCACCTCGTCGACTGACTCCCCCGCGTTTCGCGGGCTCCACCTCTTCTGTCCCTTAGCTGATCTCACGTACGACCGGAAGGCGCTGTACCGTGTCTGCCCCCGTGGACGGCCACTGGCCGTTGTCCGCTGCCCAGTCCGGCATGTGGTTCGCCCAGCAGCTGGATCCCGACAATCCCATCTTCACGTGGGGCGAGTACCTCGACATCCGGGGCGAACTCGACACGGAACTCTTCGAGACGGCGCTGCGGACCGTCATCGGGGAGGCGGAGACGATGCGGGCGCGCGTGGTCACCGGCTCCGGGGCGGTGGGACAGGCCGTCCGGCCCGACTCCGGCTGGCGGCTGCGGCACGTCGACGTCAGCGACGAGCCCGACCCCGCGCTCGCGGCGGAGCGGTGGATGCGCGCGGACCTCGCCCGCCCCATGGACCTCGAACGTGAAGCCGCCTTCACCCAGGTCCTGTTCAGGGCGGCGCCCGACCGGGTCCTGTGGTACCAGCGCATCCACCACGTGATGATCGACGGCTTCGGCCTCTCCCTGATCGTGCGGCGCGTCGCGCAGGTGTACACCGCCCTGGTCGCCGGAACCCCCCACGAGGACGGGGCGTTCGGCTCGCTGCGGCTGCTGCTCGACGAGGACAGCGACTACCGCGGCTCCGCGGAGCACGAGGCGGACCGGGAATACTGGCTGGAGCGCGTGGGCGACCTGCCCGAGGTCCCGGTGCTGGCCGAGGGGCCGGCGGTCACCGCGGCGACGTTCATCAGGCGCAGCGTGCACCTGGACGCGGCCGCCGTGGACGCCCTGGGCGAGGCGGCGCGCGGGATCGGCGCGAGCTGGCCGCGGCTGGTGATCGCGGCGACGGCGGCGTACATGCACCGGGTGACCGGGGCGACCGACGTCGTCCTCGGGCTGCCCGTGACCGGACGGGTGAGCGACACCGAGCGCGCCGTCCCCGGCATGGCCTCGAACATCATGCCGTTCCGGCTGACGGTACGTCCGCAGGACACCGTCGCCGAGCTGGTCGCGGAGGTGTCCCGGGAAGTCCGCCGGGTGATGGCCCATCAGCGCTACCGCTACGAGGACCTCCGGCGCGACCTCAAGCAGGTCGGCGACGGACGACGGCTGTTCGGCACGATCGTCAACGTGATGCGGTTCGGCTACGACCTCCGCTTCGGCGACTGCACGTCGGTCGCGCACAACCTCTCCACCGGGCCCGTCCCCGACCTCTCCGTGGTGGTCCACGACCGGATGGACGGCCGGGGCATACGCATCGACTTCGACGCCAACCCGGACATGTACACGGCCGAGGAGGTCGAGACCCACCGGCGCCGCTTCCTCGCCGTGCTGCACGCCATGGCGGCCGACCCGGGCGGCCGGGTCGGCCGCCTCGACCTCCTCGACGAGCGGGAACGCGAGCAGGTCCTGGTCGCCGACAACGCGACGGCCCGCGAGACGGCGGGCCGGGCCCGGACCATCGTCGACCGGTTCGCCCACTTCGTGGCCGAGCGGCCGGACGCGCCGGCGCTGCGCTCGCCGGAGGAGCGGCTCAGCTACCGCGAGCTGGACGCGCGCGCCAACCGCCTGGCACGGCAGCTCCTGACGATGGGAGTGGGTGCCGAGACGCCCGTCGCGGTGCTCATGGAGCGCTCCGTCGACCTGGTCGTCGCCACGCTCGCCGTCCTCAAGGCCGGCGGCACGTACGTCCCCATCCACCCGAGCTACCCGGCCGCCCGCCGGGAAGTCATCATGGCGGAGACCGCGGCCCCGGTCCTGCTCACCGACCGCGCCCTGCGCGACGACCGCTTCACTCACGAGGCGACCGTCCTCGTCGTGGACGAGCGGCACCGGTGGGCCGGGATGGACGCGACCGACCCCGGCGTCCCGGTCCACCCCGACCAGCTGGCCTGCGTGATGTACACGTCCGGCTCCACCGGCCGGCCCAAGGGCGCCGCGATCACCCACCTCGACGTGGCCGAGCTCTCCCACGACGGCTGGTGGGAGACGGGCGCCACCGCACGCGTCCTGCTGCACTCGCCGCACGCCTGGGACGCCTACACCCTCGAAGCCTGGGTGCCGCTGCTCACGGGCGGCGAGGTCGTCCTGGCGCCGGCCGGGGACCTCGACCTGCCCACCCTGCGCACGCTCGTCGTCGACGAGGGGATCACCGCGCTCTGGCTCACCGCCGGCCTCTTCCACCTGCTGGTGGAGCAGAGCCCGGAATGCTTCCGCGACGTCCTGGAGGTGTGGACCGGCGGAGACGTCGTCTCGCCCGCGGCGGTGCGGGCCGCCCTGGCCGAAAACCCGAAGCTGACGGTCGTCAACGGCTACGGCCCCACCGAGACCACGGTCTTCGCCACGCGCAACCCGATCTCCGCGGGCGAGGTGCTCGGCGCGGCGGTTCCCATCGGCCGGCCGCTGGACAACATGCGGCTCTACGTCCTCGACGGCGCGATGCTCCCCGTCCCCCCGGGAACCACCGGTGAGCTGTACGTGGCCGGGGCCGGCCTGGCGCGCGGCTACGCCGGGCGGGCCGGGCTGACCGCCGAGCGCTTCGTCGCCGACCCCTTCGGCCCGGCGGGCTCACGGATGTACCGCACCGGCGACCTCGTCCGCCGCTGCGAGGACGGCGAGCTGGAGTTCGTCGGCCGCTCCGACGACCAGGTCAAGCTGCGCGGGTTCCGCATCGAGCTGGCCGAGATCGAGGAGGCCCTGACCCGCCACCCCGGAGTGACCCGGGCCGCCGTCCTCGTACGGCGCTACCGGGCGGGCGACGACCGGCTGATCGCCTACGTGGTCCCGGCTGCGGGGCCCGAGGCACCCGACGAGGAGCGGCTGCGCGAGCACGCCGCCGCCATCCTGCCCGGGTACATGGTCCCGGCCGCCTTCGTGCTGCTGGACGGCCTGCCGCTCACGAGCCACGGCAAGCTCGACCGTGCGGCGCTGCCCAACCCGGAGTTCGGTGCCAAGAGCGCCGCGCGCGGCCCGTCCAACCCGCGTGAGGAGGCGCTGTGCGCGCTCTTCGCCGAGGAGCTGGGGCTGCCGTCCGTGGGGGTGGACGACAACTTCTTCGAGATGGGCGGCCATTCGCTCCTGGCGATCCGGCTCATCAACCGGATCCGTACGCAGCTGGGCGTCGAATTCACGCTGCGCACCTTCTTCGACAACCCCACCGTCGGGCAGCTCGCCGCGCCGGCCCACGAGACCGGCGGCGCCGACAGGCCCGCGCTCGTGGCCGGGCCCCGCCCCGAACACGTTCCGCTGTCCCACGCACAGAACCGCCTGTGGTTCCTCAACGAGGTGCAGGAGGCGGCGCCCGCCTACAACGTGCCCCTCGTCTTCCGGATCTCCGGCGCGCTCGACCTCACCGTCCTGCGTGCGGCCCTCGACGACCTCGTGGACCGCCACGAGGTGCTGCGCACGGTCTACCCGGTCCTGGCCGGGGCCCCGTACCAGCGGATCCTGGCGCCCGGCGAGACCCGCGTGGACGTGCGTCTCGTGGAGGGCGACGAGGCCGGCACGGGGAGCGGCGAGACGGCGGCCGCCGTACTCGCCGAAGCCGCCCGCGCCGCCTTCGACCTGACCGCCGGACTCCCGCTGCGCGCGACCGTCGTGCGCCTGGGCCCCTCCGAGCACGTCCTGTTGCTCCTCTTCCACCACATCGCCGCCGACGGCTGGTCGCTCGGTCCCATCGTCCGCGACGTGTCCGAGGCCTACACCGCCCGCACCGCGGGCCGCGCCCCGCAGTGGAGCGCACTTCCCGTGCAGTACGCCGACTACACCCTCTGGCAGCGGGCCGTCCTCGGTGACGTCGACGACCCGCAGAGCCCGGCGGCACGCCAGACCGACTTCTGGCGTCGCGAGCTCGAAGGACTCCCGCACGAACTGGCGCTGCCGAGCGACCGCGGGCGCCCCGCCCGGCCGACCCACGGTGTGGACACCGTCCCCCTGCGGCTGCCGGGCGAGCTCCACCAGGAGCTCGCCGCACTCGCCGCCCGGACCAACACCAGTGTCTTCATGGTGCTCCAGGCCGCGCTGGCCGCCCTCCTGACCAGGCTGGGCGCGGGTACGGACATACCGATCGGCACCCCGGTCGCCGGCCGCGGCGACGAGAACCTCCAGGACCTGGTCGGGTTCTTCGTCAACACCCTCGTACTGCGCACCGACACGTCCGGCCACCCGACCTTCGAGGAGCTGCTCGGCCGCGTCCGCGACAGCGCGCTCGAGGCCTACTCCCACCAGGACGTCCCGTTCGAGCACCTGGTCGAGGCCCTGAAGCCGCCGCGCGCCCTGGGCCGCCACCCGCTCTTCCAGGTCATGCTGGCGCTGCAGGGGAGCGAGGACGGCACGCTCTCCCTCCCCGGCGCGACGACCCGCTTCGAACCCATCGAGGCCCTGGCCGCGAAGTTCGACCTCCTCGTCAACCTCACCGAGCGGTACGGGGCCGACGGCACCGCGAACGGACTCGTCGGCGGTCTGGAATACAGCACCGACCTGTTCGAGCGCGCGACGGCCCGGTCCATCGCCGAGCGGTTCACCCGCCTCCTGCGGGCGGCCGTGACCGATCCCGCGCGCCGCGTCACGACCATCGACCTGCTGACCGACACCGAGCGCCGCCTCCTGGCGACGGAGCCGGACGGCCCGTCGCAGGCGCCCGGCCGCACCCTGCCGGAACTCTTCGAGGCGCAGGTCCGGCGGGCCCCCGAGGCCGTCGCGGTCTCCTTCGACGGGACCTCCGTGACGTACCGCGAGCTCAACGAGCGGGCGAACCGGCTGGCCAGGCTGCTGGTCGCGCGGGGCGCAGGCCCGGAGCGGGTCGTCGCGCTGCTCCTGCCGCGCTCGCCCGAGATGATCGTGGCGATCCTCGCGGTGCTGAAGTCCGGAGCCGCGTACCTGCCGATGGACCCCGACTACCCGGCCCAGAGGCTGGCCCTCATGGTGGGCGACGCCGCCCCGCTGTGCGCGGTGACGACCTCCGCGGTCTCGTGCGCCCTGCCGGACGGCACCCCGACGATCCTGCTGGACGACCGCGGCGTGATCGGCGAACTCGCCGCGCAGGCACCGCTCGACCTCGGGGACGCCCACCCGTCCGGTGCGCCCCGGCCGGGCAACGCCGCGTACATCATCTACACCTCCGGCTCCACGGGCACCCCCAAGGGGGTCGTGGTCCCGCACCACAACGTCGTCCGCCTCTTCGGGACCACCGAGGACTCGTTCCGGTTCGGCGCCGAGGACGTCTGGTCCCTGTGCCACTCCTACGCGTTCGACTTCTCCGTCTGGGAGATCTGGGGACCGCTCCTGCACGGCGGGCGCCTCGTCGTCATCCCGCGTGAGATCGTCCGATCACCCGCGGAGCTCCTCGCGCTGCTGGTCGAGGAGCGGGTCACGATCCTCAACCAGACCCCCTCGGCGTTCTACGAGCTGATGCGCAGCGATCGCGAGAACCCGCGGCTGGGCAGCCGGCTCGCCCTGCGCCGCGTCGTCTTCGGCGGGGAACAGCTGGACCTGGGACAGCTCGCGGACTGGTACGAACGCCATGCCGACGACGCCCCGGTCCTGGTCAACATGTACGGGATCACCGAGACCACCGTGCACGTCAGCCACCTCGCCCTCGGCCAGGACGCCGCGGCCGCCCCGCGCAGCCTCATCGGCGAGGGCCTGCCCGACCTCCGGGTGCGACTGCTCGACGAGGCCCTGCAGCCGCTGCCCGCCGGTGTCATCGGCGAGATGTACGTCAGCGGACCGGGAGTCTCCCGCGGCTACCTCAACAGGCCGGGCGTGACCTCCGAGCGCTTCGTCGCCGACCCGTTCGGCCCGCCCGGCTCCCGGATGTACCGGACCGGGGACCTGGCCCGGCTGCTCCCCGGCGGCGGATTCGAGTTCCTCGGTCGCGCCGACCACCAGATCCAGGTGCGCGGCTTCCGGATCGAGCCCGGCGAGATCGAGACGGCGCTCACCGAGCACCCGGCCGTCACCCGCGCGGCCGTCGTCCTGCGGGAGTTCGGCGAGGGCGACCGGCGCCTGGTCGCCTACGTCGTCGCCGACCGGGGCGAGGCCCCCGGCGCCGGCGAGCTGCGCCGGCACCTGGCCGGCAACCTGCCCGAGCACATGGTGCCCGCCGCCTTCGTGACCGTGGACGCCATGCCGATGACGGCCAACGGCAAACTGGACCAGGCGGCCCTGCCCCACCCCGCCCTCGGGGCGGGCGCCGAAGCCGATGACGCGGCCCCCCGCACCCACGAGGAAGAGGTGCTCCTCGGCCTCTTCCGCGACGTCCTCGGCGTCGGCGGGATCGGCATCCACGACGGCTTCTTCGAACTGGGCGGCCACTCCCTGCTGGTGACCCGCCTCGTCGGCCGCGTCCGGTCGGCCCTGGGCGTCGAGCTGCCCATGCGCGCCCTCTTCGAGACGCCGACGGTGGCCGCGCTGGCCACCCGCATCGCCGGTACGCCGCGGGCCCTGCCCGCCCTGCGCGCGGCCGAGCGCCCGGCGGTGCTGCCGCTCTCGTACGCCCAGCGGCGGCTGTGGGTCGTACAGAACCTCGAAGGCCCCAGCGCCACCTACAACATCTCCCTGGCGCTGCGCCTGTCCGGGGCCCTGGACGTCCCGGCGCTGCGCCGGGCGGTCCAGGACGTGATCGGCCGCCACGAGTCCCTGCGCACCGTCTTCCCGGCGCGCGACGGAGTGCCGTACCAGAAGGTGCTGCCCGCGACCGAGGTGCCGCCGGTCTTCCGGGTCGCGGACGTCGCGGCGGCCGACCTGCCGGCCGCTCTGACCGCCTCCGCGGGCCACGCCTTCGACCTCGCCGCCGAACCGCCGCTGCGCGTCGACGCGTTCCGCCTGGACGGCGACACCCATGTCCTGCACCTCGTGCTCCACCACATCGCGGGCGACGGCTGGTCCCTCGCACCCCTGGCCGACGACCTGGGCGCCGCGTACCGGGCACGGACCGCGGGGCAGGAGCCCGGCTGGACGCCGCCCGGCGCCCAGTACGCCGACTACGCGCTGTGGCAGCGCGAGGTGCTGGGCGAGGCGGAGGACGACTCCAGCCTCGCGGCCCGGCAGCTCGCCTTCTGGCGCGAGGCCCTGCGGGACCTGCCGGACCGGCTCGAACTGCCCACGGACCGGCCCCGGCCCGCGGTGGCGAGCCACCGCGGAGCCATGGTCGGCTTCGACCTGCCGCAGAGCCTGCACCGGTCTCTGCACGAGCTGGCACGGGCCCGGGGGACCAGTTTCTTCATGGTGCTCCAGGCCGGCCTGGCCGCCCTGCTCACCCGGCTGGGAGCCGGCACCGACCTGCCGATCGGCACCCCGGTCGCCGGGCGCGGTGACGAGGCGCTCGACGACGCGGTGGGCTTCTTCGTCAACACGCTGGTGCTGCGCACCGACACCTCGGGCGACCCCACCTTCACCGAGCTCCTGGACCGGGTCCGCGCGACGGACCTGGCGGCCTTCTCCCACCAGGAACTGCCCTTCGAACACCTGGTGGACGCCCTCAAGCCGGAGCGCTCGCTCTCGGTCCAGCCGCTCGTCCAGGTCGTGCTCGCGCTGCAGAACGTGCCCGCGTACGACCTCGACCTCCCCGGTGTCGCGGTCACGCGGGAACCGGTGGAGCTGGAAGTCGCCAAGTTCGACCTGTCCTTCGGCATGTCCGAGCGCCAGGACGACGCCGGGGAGCCCGCCGGCGTCACGGGCTTCGTCGAATTCAGCACGGACCTCTACGAGCGCTCCACCGTCGAACGGCTCGCCGAGCGCTGGGTACGGGTCCTGGAGGCCATGACGGCCGACCCCCTCGCCCGGCTGAGCCAGGCGCCCGTCCTCTCCCCGGCCGAGCGGGAGGAACTCCTGCGGCACGGGAACACCGGCACCCCGCCGGTCCCGCACGGCTGCGTGGGGGAGCTGTTCGAGCTCCAGGCCGCACGGACCCCCGCTGCCACGGCCGTCGTCTTCGAGGGCACCGAGCTCTCGTACGCCGAGGTCGAGGCCCGGGCCAACCGGATCGCCCACGCGCTGATCCGGCGAGGGGTCGGACCGGAGGCGATCGTGGCCCTGGCCCTGCCCCGGAGCACCGAGCTGGCCGTCGCCGTGCTCGGCGTGCTCAAGGCCGGCGCCGCCTACATGCTGATCGACCCGGAACACCCCGCGGACCGGATCGCCTTCATGCTGTCCGACGCCGACCCGGCCGTGATCCTGACCACGCGGGAGGCCGCCGCGCTGCTCGCGCCGGCCCCCGCCGCACGGATGCTGGTACTGGACGCGCACGAGGTCTCGGCGGAGCTGGCCGCGGGTCCCGGACACGCCCCGGCCCAGACCGACCGGGTGGCCCCGCTGACGACGGGCAACACCGCCTACGTCATCTACACCTCGGGCTCCACCGGGCGCCCCAAGGCGGTCCTCGTACCGCACGCGGGGATCCCGAACCTCGTGCGCGCCCTGAACGACGCGGCGGACGTCGGTCCCGGCAGCAGGTTCCTCCAGTTCGCCTCGCTGAGCTTCGACGCGTCGGTCATGGAGCTGTTCATGCCGCTGCTGTCGGGCGGCGCGGTGGTGCTCGCACCGGCCGCCCGGCTGGCGCCCGGCAGGCCGCTGGCGGAACTGGCCCGCGAGAGCGGCATCACCCACGCGCTCCTGCCGCCGTCGGCCCTCGCCGTCCTGCCCGAGGACGCCTTCGGGCCCGGGGCCACGATCTTCACCGGCGGCGAGGCGTGTCCGCCGGACGTCGTCCGCCGCTGGTCGGGCCGGGTACGCCTGCTCAACGCGTACGGGCCCACCGAGGCCACGGTCTGCTCCACGGTGAGCACCGCCCTGACCGAGGGCGGCACCCCGCCGATCGGCCGGCCCCTGCCCAACGTGCGGGCGTACGTGCTCGACGAGCACCTGCGCCTGGTGCCCGCCGGGGTGACGGGAGAGCTCTACGTCGGCGGCGCGGGCCCCGCCCGCGGCTACCTGAACCGTCCCGACCTGACGGCGGAGCGCTTCCTGCCCGATCCCTTCGGGGCGCCGGGAGAGCGCATGTACCGCACCGGCGACCTCGTCCGCTGGAGGGCGGACGGGCGGATGGACTACCTCGGCCGGGCCGACGGACAGGTCAAGATCCGGGGCTTCCGCATCGAGCTGGAGGAGGTGGCCGCCGCACTGTCGGACCATCCCGACGTCGCGCGGGCGGTCGCCGCGGTCCGCGAGGACCGGCCGGGCGACCGGCGCCTGGTGGCCTACGCGGGACCGGTGGACGGGAGCTCCCCCTCCGCGTCGGACCTGCGCAGCCACCTCGCGGGCCGGCTCCCGCACTACATGGTGCCCGCTGCCGTCGTACTCCTCGACGCCTTCCCGCTGGCCTCCAGCGGCAAGATCGACCGAGGCGCCCTGCCCGCCCCCGACTACGGCGCCCAGGCGGCCGGGCAGGCGCCGCGGACACCGCTCGAAGAGAGCCTGTGCGAGCTGTTCGCCGAGGTGCTGGGAGTGCCGTCGGTCGGCGTGCACAACGGCTTCTTCGACCTCGGCGGCGACAGCATCATGTCCATCCAGCTCGTCGGGCGGGCGCGCAGGGCCGGTCTGGAGATCACCCCGCGGGACGTGTTCCAGAACCCGACGGTCGCCGAACTGGCCTCCGTCGCACGCCCCCTGGAGTCCGCACCCGAGCGGGCCCCCGACATCGGCACGGGCGAGGTCGACCTGCTGCCCATCGTGCACTGGCTGCGCGAGCGGGGCGGCCCGGTCGACGGGTTCCACCAGTCGGTGGTGGTGAAGGTGCCCGCGGGCATCGACGAGGCCCGTCTCGTCCGTACGCTGCAGACCCTGCTCGACCACCACGACGCCCTGCGCCTGCGACTGGACCGTACGCAGCAGCGGTGGGCGCTCGAAGTGCCGCCGCCGGGCGCGGTGGACGCCGGCCGGTGCCTGACGCGCGTCGACGCCACGGGAGTACCCGCCGACGGGATGCGGGCCGCAATGGCCGCCGCGGGCGAGGCCGCCCGGTCCCGGCTGAGCCCGCAGGACGGCGTCATGCTCCAGGCCGTCTGGCTGGACGCCGGCCCGGATCGCTCCGGACGGCTGCAGCTGATGGTCCACCACCTCGCCGTGGACGGAGTCTCCTGGCGCATCCTGCTGCCCGACCTGGCCACCGCCGCCGCGGCCGCCGTGCGGGACCAGGAGCCCGGACTCCCCTCCGTCACCACCACACTGCGGACCTGGGCACGGACCCTGCGCGACGAGGCCCGCTCACCGCGGCGCCTGGCGGAACTGCCGCTGTGGACCGAGGTGCTCGCCACCGCCGACCCCGAGTTGGGGGAGCGTCCCCTGGACGCGCGGCTGGACACCCACGCCACGACCCGCAGCCTCACCCGGGTGCTGTCCGCGCAGAGCACCGAACCGCTGCTGACGACCCTGCCGTCGACCTTCCGGGGCACCGTCAACGACATCCTGCTCGCCGCCTTCACCCTCGCCGTCGCCCAGTGGCGGCGCACCACGGGGCGCAGCGCCAACAGCGCGGTCCTGATCGACCTGGAGGACCACGGACGGGAGCCCTTCACGGAGGGCACGGACCTGTCCCGCACCGTCGGCTGGTTCACCAACATGCACCCCGCGCGACTCGACCCCGGCGCCGTGGCCTGGAGCGAGGTGCTCGCCGGCGGCCCCGCGGTGGGCGCGGCGGTCAAGCGGATCAAGGAGCAGCTGAGGGCCCTGCCCGACCGTGGCATCGGCTACGGACTCCTGCGCCACCTCAACCCCGACACCGCGGGCCTGCCGGCCCTGGCCACCCGCCCGCAGATCGCCTTCAACTACCTCGGGCGGTTCAACGGCGCGGCGGACACCGACTGGGCGCCCGTCGCCGAGGACGGGGCGTACGGCGGCGGCACGGATGCCGCCGCCCCGGCGGCGCACGTGCTCGAACTCAACGCGCTCACCCGGGACGACGGCCAAGGCCCCCGTCTCACCTGCACCTGGTCGTGGCCCGACGGGCTGCTGACCGAGGCCGAGGTGCACGAACTGACCGAGCTGTGGGCCGCCGCACTGGACGGGCTCGCCGCACACGGCGCGGCCCCCGAAGCGGGCGGTCTGACGGCATCGGACCTCTCCCTGGTCTCTCTCGACCAGACCAACATCGACCTGCTTGAAGCCGTATGGAGGAATAGGAAGTGAAGCGTTCCGGGCTGGCCGACATCCTGCCGCTGACGTCGTTGCAGGAAGGCATGTACTTCCACTCCTCGTACGACACGGATGCACCCGACCTCTACAACACCCAGCTCGTCCTGGACCTCCAGGGCCCGCTGGACGCCCCCGCCCTGCGGGCCGGGGTGGAAGCCCTGCTGAGCCGGCACCCCAACCTGCGCGCGATGTTCTGGCACGAGGGGCTGGACCGCACCATGCAGGTCATCCCGCACGAGGTGGAGCTCCCCTGGCAGGAGAGCGACCTGAGCGCACTGACCGGGGACGCGCAGGACCGGGAGTTCGAGGACCTGCTGACGCGGGACCGGGACCGGCGCTTCGACCTCGGTGACGCGCCGCTGCTGCGCTGCACCCTGGTGCGCCTGGCGTCCGAGCGCCACCGCCTCGTCCTGACCAACCATCACATCCTGCTCGACGGCTGGTCCCTGCCGGTGCTCCTCGACGAGCTCTTCCGGCTGTACGCCGGCGGGACCCTGCCCCGGGCCGTCCCGTACAAGAACTACCTGGCCTGGCTCGCGGGCCGCGACCGCGAGCCCGCCCTCGCCGCCTGGCGCGAGGCCCTCGCCGGGTTCCAGGGGCCCACCCTGCTGGTCCCGGGCGACCACGAGCGGGCCACCGCCATGCCCCACACGGTCGAACTGGAGCTGTCCGAAGAGGTCTCCGCGGCGCTGGAGGCCACCGCCCGCCGCCACGGCCTGACCCTCAACACCCTCGTCCAGGCCGCCTGGGGGCTGCTGCTCGGCAGTCTCGCGGGCAGTGACGACGTGGTCTTCGGCACGACCGTCTCCGGCAGGCCGCCCGAGATCGACGGCATCGAGTCGATGGTCGGCCTCTTCATCAACACGGTCCCAGTGCGCCTCCCGTACCGGCGGACCGACTCCCTGCTGGACACCTGCAGGGCCCTCCAGGACCGCCAGGCCCGCCTGATGGAGCACCAGCACGTCGGCCTGGCCGACATCCAGCGGCAGGCGGGCGCGGGGGAACTGTTCGACACGCTCCTGGTCTTCGAGAACTACCCCTTCGCACCGGACGCCCTGCCGGCCGCCGGCGCACTGCGGGTGACCCGGGCCAAGAGCTACGACGCCACCCACTACCCGCTCACCGTGGCGGCCATGCCCGGCCCGCGCCTGCGCTTCCGCCTGGACCACCGGCCAGACCTGCTCGACCGGGAGGCCGTCACCGAGATCGCGGACCGCCTGCGCCGGCTGCTCGTCACGATGACGCAGAACCTGCTGGCGCCGGTCGAGGAGGCCGAGGCGCTCACGCCGCCGCCGTCCCCGGAGTCCTCGCAGCCGGGCACCGGCGCCTCCACGGCCCTGCCCGAGCACGATCTGGCGGCGCTGTTCGAGGCGCAGGCCCGGCGGACACCCGCGGCCGTGGCCGTGGTGTCCGGGGAGGTCCGGCTCACGTACACGGAGCTGAACGCCCTCGCCAACCGGCTGGCGCGTCGCCTCGTCGCCGAAGGCGTCGGTCCGGAGAGCTGCGTGCCGCTGCTGGCGGACCGCTCGCCCGACCTCGTCGTGGCGATCCTGGCCGTCCTCAAGGCCGGCGGCGCGTACGTCCCGTTGCACGCGGACGCGCCGAAGAGCCGGTGGCAGAGCGTGGCCGCCGAAACCGGCGCCCGGGTCGTCCTGACCGACCGGGCCGGCCGGGGGCGCGAGTGCGGACCCGGGCTCCGCGAGATCGTCATCGGCGACCGGTCGCACGAGGGGCCCTCCGCGGACCTCGGCCTGCCGGCCGCCCCCGACCGGCTGGCGTACGTCATGTACACCTCGGGCTCCACCGGCGAGCCCAAGGGAGTGGCCGCCACGCACCGCGACGTGGTCAGCCTGGCGTACGACCGCTCCTGGGAGGCCACCGGGCCCGCCCGGACCCTGGTCTACGCACCGCACGCCTTCGACGCCTCCACCGCGGAGCTGTGGGTGCCGCTGCTCTTCGGCGGCCGGCTCGTGGTGGCCCCGGCGGGCGACCTCGACATCGACGCCCTGGCCCGGGTCATCGCCGACGAGCGGGTGGAGCGGGTGTGGCTCACCGCCGGCCTCTTCGACCTGGCCGCCGAGCAGCGGCCCCAACTCTTCGCCGGCGTACGGGAGGTCTGGACCGGCGGCGACGTCGTCCCCGCCGAGGCGGTGCGCCGCGTCCTCGACCACTGCCCGGGCACCGCCGTGGTCAACGGCTACGGGCCGACCGAGACGACGACGTTCGCCACCCACCACCGGATGGACACCGACACGCCGCCCGCGGCGTCGGTCCCGATCGGCCGTCCGCTCGACAACCACCAGGTCCACGTCCTGGACGAGCGGCTGCGACCCGTTCCCCGCGGAGCCGTCGGAGAGCTGTACGTCGCGGGTGAGGGCCTGGCCCGGGGTTACCTGGGGCGGACCGCGGCCACCTCCGAGCGGTTCCTGGCCAACCCCTTCGGGGCGCCGGGATCGCGGATGTACCGCACCGGCGACCTCGTTCGCTGGGGCACGGCAGGAGCGCTGGAGTTCGTCGGCCGCGCCGACGACCAGGTCAAGATCCGCGGCTTCCGCATCGAGCCGGGGGAGGTGCGCACCATCCTCGGCCGGCACCCCGCCGTCGGCCGCGCCGCCGTCGTCGTCCGCGAGGACCGGCCCGGCGACAAGCGTCTCACCGCCTACCTGGTCCCCGCCGACGGAGCGGTCCTCGACACCGAGGAGCTGCGCCGGCACGCGGCCGAGGCGCTCCCCGCGTACATGGTCCCGGTGGCGTTCGTCGTCCTCGACGAACTACCGCTGACCCGCAACGGCAAGGTCGACCGCGCCGCCCTGCCGCGCCCCGCGATCGAGCACGCCCCGGTAGGCCGACTGCACCGCACGCCCCGCGAGGAGGTGCTGTGCGCCCTCTTCACGGACGTCCTCGCGGTGCCGGGGGTCGGGGTCGCGGACAGCTTCTTCGACCTCGGCGGCGACAGCATCATGTCCATCCAGCTGGTCGGGCGGGCCCGCAAGGCAGGACTCGTCCTGAGCCCGCGCCAGGTGTTCGAGCTCAAGACCGTCGAGGCGCTGGCCGCCGCGGCCCGCGCCGTGGACACGGCCCCGGACACCGTGGCCGACGAGCCCGTCGGCGAGCTGCAGCCCACCCCGGTCATGGAATGGCTGCGCGGCCTCGGCGGGCCGATCGACGGGTTCCACCAGTCGATGACCCTCCAGGTACCCGCCGGACTCGACGGAGAACTGCTCCGCGACGCACTGCAGTTCCTGCTCGACCGGCACGACGCGCTGCGCATGAGGCTGCACCGCGGCCCCGATCGGTGGACGCTGCAGATCCCGCCGAAGGGCACGGTCCGGGCCGCCGACTGCCTCCACCGCGTCGACCTCGCCGCCGAAGGCGATGCCTGGCCCGGCCGGCACGCCGAAGCCGCCAGGGCCCGGCTCGCTCCGGAGGACGGCACGATGGTGCAGGCCGTCTGGTTCGACGCCGGACCGGAGCGTCCGGGGCGGCTGCTGCTCGTCGTCCACCACCTCGCGGTGGACGGAGTGTCCTGGCGGATCCTGGTGCCCGACCTGGCGCAGGCCGCGGCGGCCCTCGCGGCCGGCCGCAGGCCCGACACCGCCGGGGGCGCCACTTCCGTGCGCCGCTGGTCGCAGCTGCTCCGTCAGCAGGCGCAGGCGCCGACGCGGGAGGCGGAACTGCCCGTCTGGCGACGCGTACTCGGTGCCTCGGAGCCCTTGCTGACCGACCGTCCGCTCGACCCGGCCCGGGACACCGCGGGCACCGTGCGCTACGTCCGCCGCGAGCTCCCGGCCGGCACCACCGAGAAGCTGCTGACCACCGTGCCCGCGGCCGTCAACGGCGGTGTCGACGACGTCCTGCTCACGGGCCTCGCGCTCGCCACCGCCGACTGGCGCCGCCGCCGCGGCGCGGGCGAGGACACCGCCGTGCTCGTCGACGTCGAGGGCCACGGCCGGGAGGAGCTGGGCGAAGGCGTCGACCTCTCCCGGACCGTCGGCTGGTTCACCAGCATCCACCCGGTGCGTCTGGACCCCAAGGTGTCGAACTGGCGCACCAGCCCCTCCCTCCTCCAGGGCCTCAAGCGGGTCAAGGAGCAGCGCCGGGCACTGCCCGACCACGGCATCGGCTTCGGACTCCTGCGCCACCTCAACCCCCGCACGGCGGCGGAACTCGAAACGCAGGCCCCACCGCAGATCGGCTTCAACTACCTGGGCCGGTTCTCGGCCCCGACGGCCGGCGACTGGGCCCCCGCCCCGGCCGAGGACCTGCTCGGCAGCGGCTCGGACGACGGGATGCCGGTACCCCACGCGCTGGAAGTCGCCATGCTCACCCGCGACGAGGCGGACGGCCCCCGCCTGGACATCAGCCTCATGTGGCCCGAGGCCCTCCTCCCCGAGAGCGCCGTGCACGAACTGGCCGACGCCCTCGTGGCCGTGCTCCGGGCGCTGCCCGAGCGCATCGACACCCTCCGGTCCGGCGGCCACACCCCGTCCGACCTGCCCCTGGTCTCGCTGAGCCAGGCCGACATCGACGATCTCGACTCAGAGTGGGAGCTGTAACGTGAAGCAGTCAGGGCTGAAGGACGTTCTCCCGCTGTCACCCATGCAGGAGGGCTTCCTCTTCCACGCCCTCTACGACGACCAGGCCGCGGACCTCTACCTCGTGCAGTTCGCCTTCGAACTGCACGGGCCGCTGGACGCCTCCGCGCTGCGGACGTCGGCCGAGGCGCTGCTGCGACGGCACCCCAACCTGAGCGCCGGTTTCCGGATCACCGGCCGGGGCCAGGCCGTGCAGGTCATCCCCCGCCACTGCGAGCTGCCGTGGGCGGAGGTCGACCTGCGCGACACGCCCGCGGAGGCCCGGCAGGAGGCCCTCGCGGCCGTGCGGGCGTCCGACCGGACCCGCCGGTTCGACCTCGCCCGTCCGCCGCTGATGCGCTGCACCCTGGTCCGTCTCGACGAGGAGAAGTACAGCCTCGTCCTGAGCGTCCACCACATCCTCATCGACGGCTGGTCGGTGCCGCTGCTCATGGCGGACCTGCTGGCGCTGTACGGGAGCGGCGGCGACGAGCGCGCGCTGCGCCCGGCGGCGCCGTACCGGGACTTCGTGAGCTGGCTGGCCACGAGGGACCGGGAGAGCGCCGAGGCCGCCTGGCGCGAGGCCTTCGACGGACTCACGGGGCCGACGCTCGTCGCCCCCCAGGCGCGGGACGCCGTGCCCGTGACCGCCGAGCGCGTGACGCTGGAGGTGCCGGCCGGGCTCGCCTCCGCCCTGACCGCCCTGGCGCGCCAGAACGACCTGACGCTGAACACGGTCTTCCAGGGTGCCTGGGGCGTCCTGATCGGCCGTATGACCGGCCGGGAGGACGTGGTCTTCGGGGCCACCGTCTCCGGACGCCCGCCGGAGGTCCCCGACGTCGAGAGCATGATCGGCCTCTTCGTCAACACCCTCCCGGTGCGCGTCGGTTTCAGCGCCCACGAGAGCGTGCTGACCACGCTCTCCCGGCTCCAGAACCGGCAGACCGCCCTCATGGACCACCAGCACGTCGGGCTCGCGGACATCCAGCAGTTCGCCGGCCACGGAGAGCTCTTCGACACGCTCGTGGCGTTCGAGAGCTACCCGAGCGACCCCGACGCGCTCCAGGCGGACCCGGGCGGGGTGCGCATCGCGGGCGTGGAGACCCATGACGGGACCCACTACCCGCTCACCCTTCTCGTGGTTCCGGCCGAGAGCCTCCTGATACGCCTCGACTTCCAGCCCCACCTCATCGACCGGGACACGGCCGAGCAGCTCGCCCACCGCCTCCTGGCGATGCTGGAGTCCATCGCCCGGGACCCGCACCAGGCGATCGGCCGGACCGGTCTGCCGGCGCCCCGGAAGGCCGGCCGGGCCGCCCCGGCCCCGGACGAGGACACCGCGCGGCCGACCGAACCCCTCACCCTCGCGGCGATGTTCGAGACGCAGGCCGCGCTCACCTCGGAGGCGGTGGCCCTCGCCCTCGGCGACGCACGGATCGACTTCGACGAGCTGAACGTACGGGCCAACCGGCTCGCGCGGCTCCTCGTCGCGCGCGGCGCCGGCCCGGAGGACGTCGTGGCCCTCGCCCTGCCGAAGACCGCCGACACCGTGGTGGGCCTGCTGGCCGTACTGAAGGCGGGAGCGGCGTGCCTCCCCCTGGCGGCGGACACCCCGCGGGACCTGATCGCCCGGATCCTCGCCGAAACCCGGCCCGTCTGCGCCCTCGTCGACTCCGCCACCGGGTTCGCGCTTCCCGCGGAGCTGCCGACCGTGGTGCTGGACTCCCCGGAGAGCGCCGCGGCCCTGCGGACCGGCCCGGAGACCGACCTCTCGGACGCCGTCCGCCGCAGGCCCCTCCTGCACTCCAACACCGCCTGCGTCCTGCCCTCCGCCGACGGCTCCTGCGTCCTGCTGCCCCACGCCAACGTGGTGGACCTCGTACAGGACGCCCCCCGCCGGTCCAGCGTGTCGGTCCCCGACCTCTTCACCTCCGCCGTCTCCCCGCTGGCGCTGCTGCCCGCGCTGATGAGCGGCGGCACGATCGAGGCCCTGCCCGACCTGCCGGCGCCGAGGTCCGAGGGGCTGCCCGAGGCCACCGGAGCCGCCGCGACCGCCCCGCGCGTGCCGAACATCCGGGCGCACGTACTCGACCACGCCCTGCGGCCCGTACTGCCCGGCGGGGTCGGCGAGGTCTACCTGAGCGGAACCCGGCTCGCGCGGGGCTACGCGCACCGCGCCGACCTGACGGCCGAACGCTTCGTCTCCGACCCCTTCGGAGCCCCCGGCGGGCGGATGTACCGCACCGGCGAACTCGCGCGCCGCACACCCTCGGGAGCCCTGGAGCCCGTACGCCGCGCCGACGGGTCCGCGGCCGGACCCGCGACGGACACGACGGTGCCCGCATCTCCGGCACCCTCCGTACCCCGGGAGGGCCGCGCGCCGCGCACCCCCCAGGAGGAGGTCCTGTGCGGCCTGTTCGCCGAGGTCCTCGGTCTGCCCCGGGTCGGCGTCGACGAGGACTTCTTCGACCTCGGCGGCCACTCCCTGCTGGCGACCCGGCTCACCAGCCGCATCCGCTCCACCCTGGGCGTGGACCTCAACGTCCGGGCGCTGTTCGACGCGCCGACGGTGACCGCCCTCGCGAAGGTGCTGGAAAGCGGCCGATCGGCCGCCGACCCCCTCACGGCGGCGCCGAGGCCCGAACGCGTACCGCTCTCCTTCGCCCAGCGCCGGCTGTGGTTCCTCAACCACTTCGACGGGGCCAACCCGGCCCTCAACATCTCGCCGGCCCTCAGGGTCTCCGGGGACCTGGACCTGAGGGCCCTGGAACAGGCGCTCCTCGACGTGATGGAGCGCCACGAGAGCCTGCGCACGGTCTTCCCCGAAACGGCCGAAGGACCGCACCAGGTCGTCCTGGGCCGTGAGGCCCTGCCCGCGCGCCTGCGCGTCGTCGACGTCCGGGAAGCCGAACTGCCCCGGGCCCTCGCCGAGGCCGCGCGGCACACCTTCGACCTCGCCGCCGAGCCGCCCGTACGGCCCTCGCTCTTCCGGACCGGCCCGCGGGAGCACGTGCTCTTGTTCCTCCTGCACCACATCGCCGGCGACGGATGGTCCCTGGCGCCCCTCGCGCACGACCTCGCCGAGGCCTACGCCGCCCGGTGCGACGGCCGCGCGCCGTCCTGGTCGCCCCTCCCGGTCCAGTACGCCGACTATGCCCTGTGGCAGCACCGCACGCTCGGGGACGAGGCGGATCCGGACAGCCCGCTCGCCCGTCAACTGGCCTTCTGGACCGAGGCACTGGACGGCCTCCCGGAGAACCTGGCCCTGCCCGCCGACCGGCCGCGCCCCGCCGTCGCGAGCTTCCGGGCGGACGCGGTCCCCTTCCGGATCGACGCCGGACTCCACCAGAAGCTGTGGGACCTGTCGAGGAGCAACCGGGCCAGCCTCTTCATGGTCGTCCAAGCCGGTCTGGCGGCACTGCTCACCCGTCTCGGGGCGGGGACGGACATCCCCGTCGGCAGCCCGGTCGCCGGCCGTACCGACGACGCCCTGGACGACCTCGTCGGGCTCTTCGTCAACACGCTCGTGCTGCGTACGGACACCTCGGGGGACCCCGGCTTCCGCGAGCTGATCAAGCGCGTCCGGGCTGCCGACCTGGCCGCCTACGCGCACCAGGACCTGCCCTTCGAGCGGCTCGTGGAAGCGCTCAACCCGGCGCGCACGTCCTCGTACCAGCCCCTCGTACAGGTCATGCTCGCCTTCCAGAACAACACCCGGCCGGTCTTCCGGCTGCCCGGTGCCGACGCCCGCCTGGAACCGGTCGACCTCGGACTCTCCCAGTTCGAACTCTCGGTGCACCTCAGCGAGAACCGGTCCGAGGAGGGCAAGGCCGCCGGGATCGAGGGCTGGATCCAGTACGGCACCGACCTGTTCGACCAGGAGACCGCGCGGCGCATCGGCGAGCGCTTCGTGCGGCTGCTCACCGCCGTCACCGACGAGCCGGACCTGCCCCTCAGCCAGATCGAGGTCGTCGCCCCGGCCGAACGGCTGCAGATCCTGGGGGAGTGGAACGAGACCGGCGAACAGGCGCCGGCCACCCCGCTGCACACGATCTTCGAACGGCACGCCGCCGCGACGCCCGCCGCGACCGCCCTGGTGTGCGGCGAGGACGCGTACTCGTACGCCGAACTGAACGCCGCCGCCAACCGCATGGCACACCTGCTGCTCGCCCGGGGCGTGGGTCCGGAGCGGATCGTCGCCCTCGCGCTGCCCCGTTCCGCCGAGCTCATCGTGGCCGTGCTGGCCGTGCTCAAGACCGGCGCGTCCTACCTGCCGGTCGACCCCGACTACCCGGACGACCGGATCGCCTTCATGCTGTCCGACGCCGCCCCCGCGTACGCCGTCGCGGACACCGGCGCCGGGCCGGTGCCCCCCGCCGTGCTCGGGTTCCCGGACCTGCTCGACCTCGCCGAGTGCCGTGAGGCCCTGGCCGCGTACCCCGGGCAGGACCCCGCGGTGGAGACCGGGCCGGCCACCCCGGCCTACGTGATCTACACCTCGGGCTCCACGGGCCGGCCGAAGGGCGTCCTGGTCACCCACTCGGGCATCGCCGCCTTCGCCGCCGCCGAGGTGGACCGCTTCCGCGTCGGGCCCGCGAGCCGGGTCCTCCAGCTCGCTTCGCCCAGCTTCGACGCTTCGGTCCTGGAGATCTGCATGGCCTTCGCCGCGGGCGCGACGCTCGTCGTGGCGCCGCACGGCCCGCTGGCCGGTCGCGAACTGGCCGAACTCCTCGCGGCGCAGGCCGTCAGCCACGCGTTCATCTCCCCGGCCGCGCTCGCCAGCATGCCGGAGCACGAGCTGCCCTCCCTCGCCACCCTCGTGGTCGGCGGAGACGCGTGCTCGCCCGCCCTCGTGGCGAGGTGGTCGCCGGGCCGCAGGATGATCAACGCCTACGGGCCGACCGAGTCCACCGTGGCCGCCACGATGAGCGAGCCGCTGGACGGCGCCGGGGCGCCCCCGATCGGCCGCCCCGTCCCGGGCAGCCGCGTCTACGTCCTGGACGCCGCACTCCAGCCGGTGCCCGCCCACGTCGTGGGCGAGCTGTACATCGCCGGCGCCGGCCTCGCCCGCGGCTACCTGCACCGCCCCGCACTGACGGCCGAGCGCTTCGTCGCCGACCCCTTCGGGCCGGCCGGCTCCCGCATGTACCGCACGGGGGACATGGCGCGCTGGACGGCGGACGGACAGCTCGAGTTCGCCGGACGCGCCGACCACCAGCTCAAGCTCAGGGGATTCCGCATCGAGCCCGGCGAGATCGAAGCCGTGCTCGAGGAGGACCCGCGGGTGGGCCAGGCCGTGGTGGTCCTGCGCGAGGACCAGCCGGGTGACCAGCGCCTCGTGGCGTACGTGGCCCGTCGCCGCGCGTCGCAGGACCTCGATCCGGCGCAGCTGCGCGCCCTGGCGGCCGCAGGCCTGCCCGGACACATGGTGCCGGCCGCGTTCGTGGTCCTGGACGAGCTCCCGTCGACCGCCAGCGGCAAGCTCGACCGCAAGGCCCTTCCGGCCCCCGCCCCGCAGGAGCGGCCGGCCGGCCGACAGGCCCGCACGCCCCGCGAGGAGGTCCTGTGCGCCCTGTTCGCCGAGGTCCTCGGGCGGGAGGACGTCGGCATCGACGAGGACTTCTTCCTGCTGGGCGGCCACTCGCTGCTCGCGACCCGTCTGATGGCCCGGATCCGCGCCGCTTTCGGGGTGGACCTGGCGATCCGGCTCCTCTTCGACGCCCCCACCGTCGCCGGACTGGCGGCGAGGCTCGACGGCGCGGACGAAGCGCCGCCCGCGCTGCGTCCCGTACGGCGCCCGGAGACCGTTCCGCTCTCCTTCGCGCAGCGCCGCATGTGGCTCCTGCACCGGATCGAAGGCCCCAGCCCCACCTACAACATCCCGCTGGTACTGCGCCTGACCGGGGAACTGGACCGCGAGGCCCTGGCGGCCGCCCTGCGCGACGTGACCGAGAGGCACGAGAGCCTGCGCACCGTCTTCCCCGAGGTCGACGGCGTCCCCCGCCAGCAGGTCCTGGACACCTCCGAGGCCTGGGGCGGGCTGCACACGGCGCACACGACCGCCGACGCCCTGCCCGGCCTGCTCGCGCAGGCGGTGTCCCACTCCTTCGACCTCGCCTCCAGGCCGCCGGTGCGGACCTCCCTCTTCGCCCTCGCGCCGGACGACCACGTCCTGACGATCCTCATCCACCACATCGCCGGCGACGGGTCCTCCCTCGCGCCGCTGGCCCGCGACCTCGCCGAGGCCTACCGGGCCCGGACGGCGGGCGAGGCACCGCACCGGGATGCGCTCCCCGTGCAGTACGCGGACTACACCCTGTGGCAGGACGAGTTCCTCGGCGACGAGAGCGACCCCTCCAGCCGCGCCGCGCGCCAACTCGCTTACTGGAAGGACGCGCTGGCCGGCGCGCCCGAGACCCTGCGGCTGCCGGCGGCTCGCCCCAGGCCCCCCGTGGCGAGCTACCGGGGCGACATGCTGGACCTGCGCCTGTCGCCCGAACTGCACGCGGGGCTGGTCCGGCTGGCGCGGGAGACCGGCACCAGCCTGTTCATGGTCCTGCAGGCAGGCCTCGCCGCCCTGCTGACCCGCATGGGCGCCGGAACCGACATCCCGATCGGCACCCCCGTCGCCGGCCGCACCGACGAGGCGCTGCACGACCTCGTGGGGTTCTTCGCGAACACCCTGGTGCTGCGTACGGACACCTCCGGCGACCCCGCTTTCCTGGAGCTGCTGGACCGGGTCCGCGACACGGACCTGGCCGCCCACGCCCACCAGGACGTGCCCTTCGAGCGGCTGGTGGAATCGCTGAACCCCACCCGCTCGCAGGCCCATCAGCCGCTGTTCCAGGTGCTGCTGGTCCTGCAGAACATGGCGACGCCCGACTTCGCGCTCGACGGTCTGAGCATGGCCGTGGAGCCCATGGGGACGCACACCGCCAAGTTCGACCTCTCCTTCTTCTTCCGGGAGCAGCTCGCCGCCGACGGAACGCTCGAAGGAGTCGCCGGATTCGTCGAGTTCGCCACCGACCTCTTCGACCGCGAGGACGTGGCCGCTCTGGCCGCGCGCCTGGAGCGGCTGCTGGAGGCGGCCGTCACGGATCCCGCGCTGGCGATCGGGCGGTACGAGGTGCTCGTGCCGGGCGAGCGCGAGGAGCTCCTCGCGGCCGGCACCGCCGCGCAGACGCCTGCCCCGGCCGAGGGCCTGGCCGCGCTCTTCGAGCGACAGGTGTCGCTGACGCCCTCGGCGGTGGCCGTGGAGGCCGACGGCGAGTCCCTGACGTACACGGAGCTGAACGCCCGGGCCAATCGCCTGGCCCACCGGCTCGTCGCGGCCGGCGTGAGCGCCGAATCCCGGGTGGCCCTGCGCCTGGAGCGGCCCCTGGACCTGATGGCCGCCGCGGTCGCGGTGGCCAAGTCGGGAGGCGCGTACGTGACCCTGGAGGGGGCCGCGCCCACGGCCCGGTGGCAGGCCGTCCTCACGGCGGCGGACGCCCGCGTGGTGATCGTCGACCGCGCCGCGGACGGCACGGGAGGTACGGCCGGCGCGCTCGAGCTGCCGATCGACGACGGGGCGGACGGAGGCCGTACGGACGACCTCGGCCTCGCGGTCGAGCCGGACCGGCTCGCCCGCGTGCACTACGTGTCGGGGACGACGGGCCCGCTGGGCGTGGCCCTCACCCACCGCGACATGGCGGACCAGGTCACCGGCGGGATCCCGGCGGCCGACGCAGCCCGGACGGTGCTCCTCCCCGAGCAGCTGCCCGGGGGACCGTCTGCCGCGTGGTGGCGGCCCCTGCTCTCCGGCGGACGGCTGACGGTGGCGCCCGCCGGCGACACGGCCGTCGCCCCGGGTGCCCACGGCCACGGCCAGGCGGAGGCCGCCGGCCCCTTCGCGCAGCACCTGCCGCAGGACGGGCCGGTGGGCGATGGCCCGGTGGGCGACGGGCCGCTGTCCGACTCGGCGGTGCCGACGGGCCGCCCGAGGCCCGGCCGGCGGGTGTACGTGCTGGACGCGCGGCTGCGCCCGGTCCCGCGCGGCGTTCCCGGCGAGCTCTACGCGGCGGGCCACGGCCTGGCCCGCGGCTATCACGACCTGCCGGGCGAGACCGCCGAGCGGTTCGTGGCCGACCCCTTCGGCCCTCCGGGGGCGCGGATGCTGCGCACCGGCGACCTGGTCCGCTGGGGAGCCGGGAACGCGCTCGAGTTCCTCGGCCGTACGGACGACCGGACGCGTGTCCGGGGCCTGCGCGTCGAGCCCGCCGAGGTCGAAGCGGTACTCGGCGGGCACCCGGGGGTCGCCGCGGCGGCCGTGGCCGTACGGGCGGACGCGGCCGGAGTCCACCGGCTCGTCGGGTACCTGGTCCCCGCCGGCGGCGCGGACGCGGTGCACGGGCGGGACGGTCTCGCCGGCTCCGTCCGCGAGGCGGCGCGCGGGCTCCTGCCTGAGCACCTGGTGCCCGAGGTCCTCACGGTCGTGGACCGCCTTCCCCTCGACGCGGAAGGCGCCCTGGACCGGGCGGCGTTGCCCGCACCCGACTCCGGGAGCGGCCGCGGCGACGGGACACCCCGGACGGCGCGGGAGCAGATCCTGTGCGAGCTGTTCGCCGAGGTGCTCGGCGTGGACCGGGTGGGCCTGGAGGACGACTTCTTCGAGCTCGGGGGCCACTCGTTCGCCGCGACCCGCCTGATGAGCAAGGTGCGCGTGGCGCTCGGCGTGGACACGTCCCTGCGCCACCTCTTCGAGAACCCCACGGTCGCGGCTCTGGCCGAACGGCTCGACGAAGTCGCGCATCACGATGCTTTCGACGTCGTCCTGCCCCTGCGGGAAAGCGGTGAACTCCCGCCCCTTTTCTGCATGCATCCGGCCGGTGGTCTCAGCTGGTGCTATTCTGGCCTGGTTCCGCACGTGGGCAAGGATCGACCGATATACGGTCTCCAGTCCCCGAGGCTGGCCGGTGGCGGCGAACTTCCCGTGGATATAGTGGAATCCGCCGCCGAATACGTGGACAGGATCCGAAAGGTCCAGCCGAGCGGCCCCTATCATCTGCTGGGTTGGTCATTCGGCGGGCATCTGGCCTACGCCATGGCGACCGAATTGCAGCGACAGGGTGAAGAAGTCGCACTGCTGGCCCTCATGGACGCTTTCCCGGTCCAGGACGAAGCCATGTTCCAGGTGCCCGAGGACGAAGTCCTCCCCGCGCTGTTCCAGGTCGTGTTGCGGGAAGTCGACCAGACCAAGGGTGAATTGCTTCAGGGTCATTTGCTGATGGAGACGATCCGCCGGGAAGGCGGCGTCCTGGGCGAGCTGCAGGAGTCGCACCTGGAAGCGGTCAAGGAAATCTGCCTGAACAGCATGAAGCAGCTCCGCATCTTCGAACCCGACCGGTTCCGCGGGGACCTCCTCTTCTTCACCGCACTGCAAGGCCGGACCGAGGCGTCGTTCGGACACGACGCCTGGAGCCCGCACGTCGACGGCCGCATCGAAAACCACGACCTCGACTGCGACCACGGCGGAATGACCCAGCCGCGCATGATCGCGCGCATCGGAAAGATCGTCGCCGCCAAGATGCGCGGCGAAACGAACTGACAAGAATCTCCCGAAAGGTGGGGACACCATGAGCAACCCGTTCGAGAAGGAAGAAGGCGTATACGTCGTGCTGGCCAACGACGAGGGCCAGCACTCCCTCTGGCCGGCCTTCGCGGACATCCCGGCCGGCTGGACGACCGTCTTCGGCGAGTCCGACCGGGCGGCATGCCTCGACTACGTCAATGAAAACTGGACCGATCTGCGGCCCGCCTCACTGGTCCGGGCGATGGCCCTGCACGAGAAGTAGCCCGACATGGCGGCGAGTCGAGAGAGCACGGTCCGCGAATACTACGAACGCGTGGACGCGGCCGACTACGAGGCGGTCTTCGACATGTTCTGCGAGGACCTGGTCTACGAGCGGGGCGGCACCGAAGCGATCGTCGGAATGGACGAGTTCAAACGCTTCTATCTGGCCGACAGGATCATCGAGTCCGGTCGGCACGATGTGGCCTCGATCGTGGAGAGCGGGGACTGGGTGGCCGCCCGCGGCGTGTTCACCGGGCAGCTGAAGACCGCCGAGGAAGTGTCCGTCAACTGGGCGGACTTCCATCTCTTCCGCGGCGGGAAGATATGGCGCCGGTACACCTACTTCGCCGATCGAGCGATATGAAAAAGGGAAGGAAGTCCACGGCATGACTGCACGGTCAGGACCGCTCACGGAGGATGTAGTAGGGGTCGGGTTCGGCCCTTCGAACCTCGCACTGGCGATCGCCCTGGAGGAATCGGCCGGCCCGGCTTCGGGAAACCCGGGCGTCGGCATGCGGTTCTTCGAGCGGCAAGAGGAGTTCGGCTGGCACCGCGGCATGCTGATGGAAGGTGCGACCATGCAGGTCTCCTTCCTGAAGGACCTGGCGACGATGCGCAATCCCGCCAGCGCCTACACCTTCGTCTCCTACCTCAAGGCGAAGGGGCGGATGGCCGAGTTCATCAACAGCAAGACGCTGTTCCCGCTCCGGGTCGAGTTCCACGACTACCTGGAATGGGTCGCCGAACAGTTCGCCTCGGTGGTCTCGTACGCATCGGACATCACCGGAATCCGACCGGTGGTCGAGAACGGTGCGGTGGAATACCTCGACATCCTCGCCCGCACCTCTCCCGGCGCCGCTCCGACCGTCGTGAGCCGCGCCCGCAACGTGGTGATCGGCGCGGGTCTCTCGCCCCGGATGCCGGCCGGAGTCGAGGAGAGCGACCGCATCTGGCACAGCTCCCGGCTGCTGCACCGCACCGCCGCCCTGACCCGTGCGCCCCGCACCGTCGTCGTCGTCGGCTCCGGCCAGAGCGCCGCCGAGGCCGCCGACTACCTGCACCGCACCTTCCCGGGTGCCGAGGTCAACGCGGTGCTCTCGCGCTACGGGTACAGCGTCGCCGACGACAGCCCGTTCGTGAACGGCATCTTCGACCCGGACGCCGTCGGCCAGTTCTACTCCGCGCCCCAGGACGTGAAGCAGACGCTGATCGGCTACCACAGCAACACCAACTACTCCGTGGTCGACCTCGACCTGTCGCAGGAGCTCTACCGCCGGATCTACCAGGAGAAGGTCCTGGGGACCCAGCGGTTCAAGATGCTCAACGCCGCGCGGGCCACCGCCGCGGAGGAACACGCGGACGGCGTGCGCGTGACCGTCGACTCGCTCGCGGGCGACTCTTCCCGGGTCATCGACGCGGACGTGGTCGTCTACGCCACCGGCTACCGGCCGAGCGACCCGCTGCCGCTCTTCCGGGAGCTCCTCGCCGACTGCAAGCGGGACGGGGAGGGACGGCTGGTGGTGGGGCGGGACTACCGCGTCACGACCTCGGACGCGGTCCGGTGCGGGATCTACCTCCAGGGCGCGAGCACGGAGCACTCCCACGGCCTCGCCGCCGGCCTCCTGTCCAACACCGCGGTCCGGTCCGGAGAGATCGCCGCTTCCATCCTCAAGGGATAACGATGTACGTACCGCCCATCTATCAGCCCGAAGACCGCGGCTGGCTCCGCCGCATCATCCAGCGCTACCCCCTGGCCACCATGATCACCAACGGGGAGCGGATGCCGTACGCCACGCACCTCCCGGTGATCTTCTCGCCCGAGGACGCCGCGGGCACCGGAGGCCCCGAGGGAGCCACGCTGCTGGGGCACATGAACAGGGCCAACTCCCACTGGGACTCCCTGACCGACGGTGCGAGCGCCCAGCTCGTCTTCACCGGGCCGCACGGATACGTCACCCCCACGCTCTACCGGACCACGCCGGCGGCGCCGACCTGGAACTTCGTCTCGGTGCACGTGCAGGGCAGGCTGCGGCTGCTGCGGACCATGGAGGAGACCCTCGACGTCGTGCAGCTGACGGTCGACGCGTACGAGTCGGCTCACGGCGACGGCTGGCAGATGGACGGCTCGCTCGACTACTTCGCCCGGATCGGCACGGCGGTCGGTGCCTTCCGCTTCGAGGTGGAGTCCGCCGACGGCATGTTCAAGCTCAGCCAGGAGAAGGACCCGGAGGTCCGCAGCCGGGTCTCCGAGCGGCTCAGCACCGCCGACGCCGGACCCAGCCGCGACCTCGGACACCTGATGCGCGAGTTCTACCTCGACGAAGACCATGCCGCTTGATACCCCGAAAGGCGCCGTGAGCCCCGTGCTCTTGAACCTGTGGGGTGGCCCCGCCACCCCGAACTGCCTGATCGACTCCTTCCTGGAGGTCGTCTCCGAACGGCCCGACGCGGTGGCGGTCGTCGACGGGGAGACCGAGCTCACCTACGCCCGGCTGCGGGACTGGGCGGGAACGGTGGCCGCACTGCTCACCGCTTCGGGGATCGGGCCGCACGACCGGGTCGCCGTCACCGGGCCCCGCAGCGCCGCCGTGGTCGCGGCCTTCCTCGGAACGGTCGCGATCGGGGCCACCTACGTCCCGCTCGACCCCGAGTACCCGGTCAAGCGTCTCGCCCACATGCTGAACGACAGCGAAGCCAAGGTGCTGCTGTACACCGGGGACGAGCCCGGGTTCGAGACCTCGGCGGCACTGCTGCGGATCCCGGAGCCGGAATCGGTGGCGGTGGACACCCGGTGGCAGCCGGTCGCGTGCCACCCCGACCTCCCCGTCTACGTCATCTACACCTCCGGCACCACCGGATGGCCGAAGGGCGTGAGCATCCCGCACAGTTGCCTCGACGGCATGGCGGCCTGGCAGACCTCTCACTCGGTCCGCCGCGACCTGCGCACCGGACAGTTCGCACCCCTCAACTTCGACGTCTGCTTCCAGGAGGTGCTGGGCACGCTCTGCGGGGGAGGCACCCTCGTCATCGTGCCCGAGAAGCTGCGGCGGGACGCCTTCTCGCTGCTCGACTGGCTCGGCGAGAACAGGATCGAGCGGCTCTTCCTGCCGTACCTCGCCCTCAACATGCTCGCCGTGGCGGCCTCGGCGGAGGACTCCCTGGACCACATGGCCCTCCAGGAGATCAACACCGCCGGCGAGCAGTTCGTCTGCACCGGCCCGATCCGCGAATTCTTCGAGCGCCTGCCGGCATGCCGGCTCAACAACCACTACGGCCAGAGCGAATCGGCGATGGTCACGGCCCACACGCTCACAGGACCGGCCTCGACCTGGCCGGCGCTGCCGCCGATCGGCATCCCCCTGCCGGGGTGCGAGCTCCTGATCGATCCCGTGGACCCGGCGGAGCCCGAAGTGGGCGAACTGCTCGTGGCGGGCCTGCCGGTGTCGCTCGGCTATCTCAACCAGGAGCAGCTCAATGCGGAGCGCTTCGTCACCGTCGACCCGTCGCCCCAGGGCCACACCCGGGTGTTCCGCACCGGCGACCTGGTCCGGCTCGACGACGGCGTGGTGCAGTTCCTGAGCAGGCGCGACCACGACGTCAAGATCCGCGGTTTCCGCGTCAACCTGCTGGAGGTCGACGTCTGGCTGCTCGAGCAGTCCGGCGTGGTCGAGGCCGCCTGCGTCGCCGTCGAAGCGGCCCAGGGCTCCCGCACCCTCCGAGCCGTGATCACCGTGGAAGAGGACGCGGCACCGACCGACACCGACGAGCTCCTGCGCCGCCTCGCCGAGGTGCTCCCCGCCCCCGCCGTGCCGGTGTCGATCACCGTGGTCGAGGCACTGCCGCGGACCGCGAGCGGGAAGATCGACCGGCAGCGGATCGGCAGGGAACTCCTCGCGAGCGCTCCGTAGCCCTCGTCGCCTCCCCGACGCCGCACCGTGAACAGGCCGCAGCGGCCGTCCCCGTACATCGAGCACCATCCCCTCACTCCCCGTAGGAGCAAGTCCGTGCCCATCACCGATGCGATCCTCCCGGCCCAGCAGTACGCCAGCCGGCGCGTGGCCACCCCACGCCGCCTGCTGATGTGCCGGCCCGAGCACTTCGACGTGGTGTACTCCATCAACCCGTGGATGCACCCCGACAAGCCGTGCGACGCCGGCCTGGCCCTCGCCCAGTGGGAGAAGCTGTACGAGCTCTACCGCTCGCTCGGCCACACCGTGGACGTGATCGACCCCCTCGCGGGCCTGCCCGACATGGTCTTCGCCGCCAACGGCGCGACCGTGGTGGACGGCAAGGTCCTCGGTGCCCGCTTCCGGCACGCCGAGCGGACCGCCGAGGGTCCCGCCTACCTCTCCTGGCTCCACGAGCAGGGCTTCGACCAGGTCCTGTGGCCGGAGTTCATCAACGAGGGCGAGGGCGACTACCTCCTGGTCGGCCGACGCCTCCTGGCGGGAACCGGCTTCCGCACGGACCCGCGTTCCCACGCCGAGGCGCAGGAGTTCTTCGGTGTTCCGGTCACGGGCCTGACCCTGGTCAATCCCGAGCACTACCACCTGGACACCGCGCTCGCGGTGCTCTCGGACACCGAGATCATGTACTACCCGGAGGCCTTCTCGCCGGGCAGCCGGGCCGTCCTGGAGGAGCTCTTCCCCGACGCGGTCCTGGCCTCCCCCGAGGACGCGGCGGTCTTCGGCCTCAACGCCTTCAGCGACGGCTACAACGTGATCATGCCGGAGGCCGCGACCGGTCTCGCCGAGCAGCTCAGGCAGCGCGGTTTCAACCCGATCGGGGTCGACCTCTCCGAGCTGCTCAAGGCCGGCGGCAGCGCCAAGTGCTGCACCCTGGAACTGCGTTCCCGGCCCGTCCCGGGCGGCTCCCCGGACGCGCGGTCCCGCGCGCCGCGGACCGCGACGGAGCGTGCGCTGGCCGCCATCTGGGCGGAGGTCCTGGGCTCCGCCCAGGAGGACCGGGAGCGGGACTTCTTCGGCGCCGGCGGGGATTCGCTGCTCGTGACCAGGGTCGTCCTGCGGGCGCGCAAGACGTGGGACATCGGCCTGACCGTCCAGGTCGTGCTCGACCACCCCGTGCTGAAGGACCTCGCCGAACAGATCGACCTCATGGTGCGGTCCGCCCAGGCCCCCGCCCAGCCCTGACCCGGAAGGACGCCGAAGTGGTACGAACGCTGCTGGCCCTGGACTACCCGGGGCGCCGCGCGGAGGCGAAGATCGCCGACCTCGGCCTCGAAGCACACGGATACGAAGTGGCGCACCTGCTCACCGCCCCGCTTCCCGACGCGCTGACCGGTCGTGAGTACGCGCAGGAGCTCTTGCGCGCACACGGTCTCGCCGAGCGGGAGACCGCCGCGATACTCGCCTACTGCGCCTCGGCCCCGCTGGCGCAGGAACTGGCGCGCCACATGGTGGAGGCGGGGAGGCAGGCGCCCCCGCTCGTCTTCTTCGACGCGGCGCCGCTGACCGCGCAGGACATCACCGACGACTACGCGACCGTCCTCAAGCAGATCGACGCCTCGGCGTTCGAGGAGAGCGGTTCACGGACGGACGTCGCCTCCCTCATCGGCACTCCCGAAGAGCTCGTGCGGGCCATGCGGGAGGAGATGACCCGGTACACGCGGAACTCCCTCGCGGAGGACCTCTTCGACGAGGAGGAGGTGGACCTGGCCGCCGAGCAGATCGTACGGGTGTACCTGGACCTGCTGACGCACCAGATCGCCGCCTACCACGGGTCGGCTCCCGCCTGGGGCGGGGACGTGGTGAACATCGTGTCGGCCGGGAACCCGTTCCAGGGGGAGTGGCCGGGGGCCCGCGCCACGCGGGTCGTGCGAACGGCGCGGGACCGTGCGGGCCTGCTGGCCGACGCGGCCACCCGCGACACGGTGCTGTCCTTGCTGGCGTGAGCCGGCGAGGACGCGACGGGGGAAGGGGAACGGCGGTGTCCCGGATCGGGGGGTCCGGGACACCGTCCGCCGGCCGGCTTCATCGGCCGGCGGCCAGGCCGTTTCGTGGGGATCAGGACGGGCCCGGACGATCCACCCTGACCCGAAGGACACGGCCTAGACCGGCAGGCCCGTCGGTTCCTTGATGCGCTTCATGATGATCTGCGAGTTGACCTCGGTGACGCCGGAGAGGGCCGTCAGTTTCTCGATCCAGAGGCGCTCGTAGGCGCGGAGGTCCTCCACCGCGATGCGCAGGAGGCAGCCGGGGCTGCCGAAGAGGCGGTACGCCTCGATGACGTCGGGGATGTCCTGGAGGGCCGCCTCGAAGGCCTCGACGGCGGCGCGGTCGCGGCGCACCTCGACCGAGACCAGCACCTCGAAGCCCCGGCCGACCGCCTCGGGGGCGATCACCGCGCGGTAGCCCTGGATCACCCCGTCCTGTTCGAGCTGGCGTACCCGCCGCATGCAGGGGGAGGGGGTCAAGCCGACACGCTGGGCCAGCTCCTGGTTGCTGAGGCGGCCGTCGGCCTGGAGCTCGCGCAAGATTTCACGGTCAATGGCGTCCATGGGGCAATTATTGACCGGAGTCATCCGCCTAGTGGGCCTGAACTGGCAATCGTATTGCGCGTAGATCTCACTATCATTGCTTTCGATAGGACGGATGTACGAGGTATCACCCGTACGTGAGAGAGGGTGGCCATGGGACGGATCGTCGTCATCAGCACCGGCGGCACGATAGCCAGCCGCTGGCAGGGTTCCGGCTTCGCGGCCGATGCCGACGGGCGCGAGGTCATGGCCACCGCGCCGCTGCCCGAGGACATCACCGTCGAGGTGGTGGACCTGTTCAGCGTGAACAGCCCCCGGCTGACCACCGCCCACCAGCTCACCCTGCTGCGCACCGTGCACGAGGTGCTGGCCGACCCGGGCGTGGACGGCATCGTCGTCACCCACGGCACCGACACCCTGGAGGAGTCGGCGTTCCTCGTCGACCTGCACCACCACGACCCGCGCACCGTGGTGTTCACGGGCGCGCAGCGGCCGATGGGCACCGCGGACGGGGACGGACCGGGCAACCTGTACGACGCGCTGCTCACCGCGGCGAGTACGCGGGGGCTCGGCGTCCTCATCACGTTCGCCGGCCGGGTGCACGCGGCCCGCGGCACGGTGAAGACCCAGGCGGTGGCGCTGGACGCCTTCGCCGACCCCTCGAAGGAACTGCTCGGGAAGATCGGCTTCGGCAAGGTCACGATGTTGCGGTCTCCGCAGCGCCCGGAGCCGCTGCCGCTGCCCGCGATGCCGCAGGTGCCGCCGCGCGTGGACGTCGTGATGCACCACGCGGACGGGGACCCGGTGCTCCTGAACGCGGCGCTCGCGGCGGGCGCGCGGGGTCTCGTACTGGTCGGCACCGGCGCGGGGAACGCGACGCCGGAGATCGTGGACGCGGTGAAGGACGCCGTGGCGCGGGGTGTGCTGGTGGCGCTGACCACGCGGGTCGCCGCCGGGCCGGTGACGGAGATCTACACGCACGGCGGAGCCGTGGACCTGGTGGCGGCGGGGGCGGTCCCGACGGGGACGCTGCGGGCGCCGCAGGCACGGATCGCGGTGCTGTCGGCGCTGCTCGCCTCCGAGGAGGCCGCGGACCGGGTCCGCGTCCTGCGGCGGAGTGTGGATTCGGCCGGACCGGCGCTGGTCACCGTCTGAGCCGGGCAGGGTGCCGGGGCGCTGTCCCCGGCACCTCTCCCTCGCCGTACCGGGGGCGCCCCCCGTGCCTCACACGCCGGCGGGGCCGCCCTTGTCCGTGAACGCCGCGAGGATCCGGTCCGCCGCCGAGGTGGGGGTCACCGCGCCCGCCCGGACCGATGCTTCCAGGCCGGGGGCCAGGTCGCGGACCGCCGGGTTCGCGCGCAGCCGCTCCAGCAGCTCCTCACGGACCATCGACCAGGTCCATTCGACCTGCTGCTCCGCGCGCTTGGCCGCCAGGCGGCCGCCCGCGTCCAGCAGCCGGCGGTGCTGCTCCAGGCGGTTCCACACCTCGTCCAGACCCGCCGACTCCCGTGCGCTGCACGTGAGTACGGGCGGGGTCCAGGCCGCGTCCGCCGGGTGCATCAGGCGCAGGGCGCCCGACAGCTCCCGCGCCGCCGCCTTCGCGTCGCGCTCGTGCGGGCCGTCCGCCTTGTTCACCGCCAGGACGTCCGCCAGCTCCAGGACGCCCTTCTTGATGCCCTGCAGCTGATCTCCCGTACGGGCCAGGGAGAGCAGGAGGAAGGAGTCCACCATGCCCGCCACCGTCGTCTCCGACTGGCCCACGCCCACCGTCTCGACCAGGACCACGTCGTAGCCCGCCGCCTCCATGACGATCATGGATTCGCGGGTGGCCTTCGCGACCCCGCCCAGCGTGCCGGCCGAAGGAGAGGGCCGTACGAACGCCGCCGGGTCCACCGACAGGCGTTCCATCCGGGTCTTGTCGCCCAGGATGGAACCGCCCGTGCGCGTCGAGGAGGGGTCCACCGCCAGCACCGCCACCCGGTGGCCCAGCCCCGTCAGCATCGTGCCGAACGCGTCGATGAAGGTGGACTTGCCGACCCCCGGCACCCCGCTGATCCCGATCCGGCGGGCCCGCCCCGTGTGGGGGAGCAGTTCCGTCAACAGCTGCTGCGCCAGGGCGCGGTGAGCGGGCAGGGTGGACTCGACGAGGGTGATGGCGCGCGCGATGAACGCGCGCTTCCCGTCGAGCACTCCCTTCGCGTAGGCCTCGATCTCGATCTTCGGAGGCATCGGCCGCGCCCTACAGCTCGTGGCCCAGATCCGCGGCCAGCCGCGTCACCAGGTCGTGGGCCGCGTCCGGGATCACCGTGCCGGGCGGGAACACCGCCGCCGCGCCCATCTCCAGCAGCGTCGGCACGTCGGCCGGCGGGATCACACCGCCCACCACGATCATGATGTCCTCGCGCCCCTCCTCCGCCAACTGCTCGCGCAGCGCCGGTACGAGGGTCAGGTGGCCGGCCGCCAGCGACGACACGCCCACCACGTGGACGTCCGCCTCGACGGCCTGGCGGGCCACCTCCGCCGGGGTCTGGAACAGCGGGCCGACGTCCACGTCGAAGCCCAGGTCGGCGAAGGCGGTCGCGATCACCTTCTGGCCGCGGTCGTGCCCGTCCTGGCCCATCTTGGCGACCAGGACACGCGGACGGCGGCCCTCCGCCTCCTCGAACCGGTCGACCAGCGCACGCGTGCGCTCCACGTTCGGGGACTCTCCTGCCTCGGTGCGGTACACACCCGAGATCGTACGGATCTGGCTCGCGTGCCGCCCGTACACCTTCTCCAGTGCGTCCGAGATCTCACCCACCGTGGCCTTGGCGCGCGCCGCGTCCACCGCCAGCGCGAGCAGGTTGCCGTCGCCGCGCTCGGCCGCGTTCGTCAGCGCCCGCAGGGTGTCCTGCGTGACCGCCTCGTCGCGCTCCTCGCGCAGCCGCCGCAGCTTCTCGATCTGCTGCGTGCGCACCGAGGAGTTGTCGACCTTGAGCACGTCGATCTGCTCGTCGTTCTCCACCCGGTACTTGTTCACGCCGATCACCGGCTGGCGCCCCGAGTCGATCCGCGCCTGCGTGCGGGCGGCGGCCTCCTCCACGCGCAGCTTCGGGATGCCCGCGTCGATGGCCTGCGCCATGCCGCCGGCCGCCTCGACCTCCTGGATGTGCTGCCAGGCCCGGCGCGCCAGGTCGTACGTCAGCTTCTCCACGTACGCGCTGCCGCCCCACGGGTCGATCGACCGGCAGGTGCCCGACTCCTGCTGCAGCAGCAGCTGGGTGTTGCGGGCGATGCGCGCCGAGAAGTCCGTCGGCAGCGCGAGCGCCTCGTCGAGGGCGTTGGTGTGCAGCGACTGGGTGTGCCCCTGGGTCGCCGCCATCGCCTCGATGCACGTACGCGTCACGTTGTTGAAGACGTCCTGAGCGGTCAGCGACCAGCCGGAGGTCTGCGAATGCGTGCGCAGCGACAGCGACTTGGCGTTCTTCGGGTCGAACTGCTTGACGAGCCGCGCCCACAGCAGGCGGGCGGCGCGCAGCTTCGCGACCTCCATGAAGAAGTTCATGCCGATCGCCCAGAAGAACGACAGGCGCGGCGCGAAGGCGTCCACGTCCAGCCCGACCGCCTGCCCGGCGCGCAGGTACTCCACACCGTCCGCGAGGGTGTACGCGAGCTCCAGATCGGCCGTCGCCCCGGCCTCCTGGATGTGGTACCCGGAGATCGAGATGGAGTTGTACCGCGGCATGTTCTGCGAGGTGAACGCGAAGATGTCCGAGATGATCCGCATCGAGGGCGTGGGCGGATAGATGTAGGTGTTGCGGACCATGAACTCTTTGAGGATGTCGTTCTGGATGGTCCCGGCGAGCTTGTCGGGGGAGACGCCCTGCTCCTCCGCCGCCACGATGTAGAGGGCGAGGACCGGCAGCACCGCGCCGTTCATCGTCATCGACACCGTCATCTTGTCCAGCGGGATGCCGTCGAAGAGCTGCCGCATGTCGTAGATCGAGTCGATCGCCACGCCCGCCATGCCGACGTCCCCCGTGACGCGCGGGTGGTCACTGTCGTAGCCGCGGTGCGTGGGCAGGTCGAAGGCGATCGACAGGCCCTTCTGGCCGGCCGCGAGGTTGCGCCGGTAGAAGGCGTTCGACTCCTCGGCCGTGGAGAAGCCCGCGTACTGGCGGATCGTCCAGGGCTGGTTGACGTACATCGTCGGGTACGGGCCGCGCAGGTAGGGGGCCACGCCCGGGTAGGTCCGCAGGAAGTCCAGCCCCTCCAGGTCCCGGCCCGTGTACAGCGGCTTCACGCCGATGCCCTCGGGGGTCTCCCACAGCAGGTCGCCTGCGGCGGTCCCGGTGGACTCCTTGACGGCGGCGCGCCACTGGTCCTCGGACCCGGCGGCCGGGCCCACGCCGGTCAGCGCGAGTTCGGAGAAATCGGGGATGCTCAAGACGCGATTCCCATCCGGTCGAGTACGGAGGACAGCACGGCGACCGCGTCGCAGCCCGCGAAGACGTACTCGTCCACGGCCTGCGCCGACGTGCCGGGCTTGCCCGCGAGGAACACGGTCGTCGCGCCGGCCGCGCGCAGGGCCGCGGCCACCGCCTCGGCCTGCTCCTCGTAGAGCGCGTCGCTGGAGCACAGCACGGCCATGCCGTCCGCGCCGCTCGCGGCATAGGCCTCGGCGGCCGTCGCCGGGTCCACCGAGACCGGGTCGTGGACCGGCTCGACACCGCCCGCCTGGAACAGGTTCGCGGCGAAGGTGGCGCGCGCGGTGTGCGCCGCCGCGGGTCCCAGCGCGGCGAGGAAGATCCGCGGACGGTTCCCGGTCACCGCCAGGTGCGCGTCGCTGCGGGCGCGCAGGGCCTCGTACGCCTCGTCCCGCCGTACGCGCGGCAGCCCGCCGGCGGGGCCCGCCGGGGCGGGCTCGCGGTCGAGGGGCTTCTCCGAGAGCAGCGGGAACTCGCTGACACCGGTGATGGGTTCGCGGCGCTTCGCGAGCCTCTTCGCGCGCTCGGCCCAGGTGGCGGCGAGCCGGTCGGCCACCAGGCCGGAGCGAAGGGCGGCGGCGAGGCCGCCGGCCTTCTCGATCGTCTGGAAGAACTCCCAGGCGGCGTGCGCGAGTTCGTCGGTCAGCCGCTCCACGTAGTACGAGCCGCCGGCCGGGTCGATGACGCGGGCCAGGTGCGATTCCTCCAGCAGGATGGTGGAGGTGTTGCGAGCGATGCGGCGCGCGAAGGCATCCGGCAGGCCCAGCTCGTGGTCGAAGGGGAGCACGGTGACCGAATCGGCCCCGCCGACGCCCGCCGCCATGCAGGCGACGGTGGTGCGCAGCATGTTCACCCACGGGTCGCGGCGGGTCATCATCACGGGCGAGGTGACGGCGTGCTGGCGCTGGGCACCGGCCTCCGGGGCCCCGCAGGCCTCGGCGATCCGGGCCCACAGACGGCGCGCGGCGCGGAACTTCGCGATCGTGAGGAACTGGTCCGCGGTCGCGGCGTAGCGGAACTCGAACTGTCCGAGGGCGGCGTTGACCCCGAGGCCTCCGGCGGTGGTGCCGGGGTCCGTGCCGGTGCCGGTGCCGGTGCCGGTGTCCGTGCCGGTGTCGGCTCCGGCTTCCGTGAGGGCGCGGAGGTAGGCGACTCCGGTCGCGAGCGAGAGGCCGAGCTCCTCGGCGGCCGAGCCGCCGGCCTCGTGGTACGGCAGCGCGTCGACCAGGAGGGCGCGGACGCCGGGCCAGTGCGCGGACGCCTCCCGGGCGAGGCCGACGGCGTCGGCGACGTCCAGGACCTCACCCGTACGGGCCTCGTGGCCGAGCGGGTCGGCGCCGAGGCTCGCGCGGGCGGCCTCGGGGGCCACCTGCCGCTCGGCGTACAGGCGCAGCAAGGCGCGGGCGGCGTCGGCGTATTCGGCTCCGGCGTCGAGGGAGACGGGAGCCAGGTCGAGGTAGACGCCGTCGAGCGCGCGGGGGAGTGCGTCGACGGGGAGGCCGCCGAGGCCGCTGCCCAGGGACAGCCAGAGGGAGGTGACCCCGTTCTCGAGGTCGGTGAGAACGGCCTCGTTCACCCGTACGGGGTCGTGTCCGACGTACCGCTGGCGTACGTCCCAGCCGGCGGCGGCACCGCCGGCCGGGCTGCCGCCCCGTAGGAACGGGGCGAAGCCGGGAAAACCGGTTTCGTCGGCCGTTTCGGGTGCGGTGTACAGCGGGCGGGTGGTGAGCCCGTCCTCGAGCTTCGTGGACAACGCGTCTTCTGCGGCTTCGCCGGATACGTCCTTGCCGGACTTGCGTAGAACGCCCTCTACCAGGCGCTGCCACTGCTCATGCGTCGCGTCAGGGAACTCGGCGGCCAAGGAGAGCCCGTCATCAGGCAGGACCGTCATGGCTCGAATGCTAGGGGGGCCGCCTTGGGAACGACTATAACCACCGGATGTGATCTCGCCCTCTCATGTGAGATGGGGAGTGTCTCGAAAGAGCGTTTTGAGCAGCGGCGCAGGGTGGCGGAGCGTGGTGGGGCCGGTATCGGGGGCGGGGTGGGGTGCCGTCCGGAGCAGGGCATGATTTATGGCGCCTTCTCCGGGTTGGTGACGTGCTCGGGACGGGGCGCCAACACATCACGTTTGACACTCCGGACGTCACCCCACCCCGCCCCCGACCCCTGCCGGCGGCTTCGGCCGCGAGGGCGGGTGACGGCCGGGGTGTCGGCGCCGCGTGGCGGTCGCGTTGCGGGACCGTGAAATCCAGCCACGCTTTTCAGCCGTTCGGGGGTGCTGGACGGCCTCTCGAGGCGTGGTTGAAGTGCCTGGTCAGGGTGGGTGCGCCGGAGTGGGTGGGGGCTTCGGCGCGGGTTTGTTTCGGCGTGTCGGGCGGGGCTTGACCCGTACCGGAGTCGCTGCCAGGCTCCGAGCCATGTCCGCGTTCGAGCTTTTCGCCCCGCGGTTCCGCACCCCCGGCTCCTGTACCGCGCCGGGTGCGTGTCCGGGCCGCTGTCAGGCCCCGCGCCGCGCCTGAGCGCCGCCCCGGGTCCCGCCCGATGACCGTTCGGCCTCCCGCCGAACCGGCCCCCGGTCCCTCGCCGACCCGGGACGGCCCGCCTCCCGGCCGGCCCTCCGTCGTCGGCCGGTAGCGCACCGGCCGTTCTCCTTCGGTCTCCGACCGGTCCCGCCCGGCACCAAGCCCGCTCGGCCTCCGGCCAACGGGTCTGCCCAGCCACACCCTGTCCCCGTCCCGCGACGAGCCCTGCCCGCAGGCCGGACCCTTCTCCGTTCTCTGCCCGGCCTCGCCGTCCCGGGCCGGCCCGTGCTGTCCGAACCAATCCCAAGGAGTCCCCATGAGCACCGCCACCCGCACCCAGACCACCGTCACCCGGATCGGCGGCCGCATCGGCGCCGAGATCGGGGGCGTGCGGCTCGGGGGCGAGCTTCCGGAGGAGGTCGTCGCCGAGATCCGGGCCGCCCTCCTCGCCCACAAGGTCGTCTTCTTCCGCGACCAGGACCACCTCGACGAGGCCGGCCACGAAGCCTTCGCCCGACTGCTCGGCACCCCCGTCGCCCACCCCACCGTGCCCTCCGCCGACGGCCGTTACGCCCTCGGCATCGACTCCCACCACGGCGCCCGCGCCAACCAGTGGCACACCGACGTCACCTTCGTCCCCGCCTACCCCGCCTTCTCCGTCCTGCGCGCCGTCACCATCCCCCCGTACGGCGGCAACACCCTCTGGGCCAACACCGCCACCGCGTACGCCCACCTCCCCGAGCCGCTCCGTGTCCTCGCCGACAGCCTGCGCGCCGTTCACACCAACGAGTACGACTACGCCGCCCTCAAGCCCGACGCGCTCCCCGAGGCCCTCGCCCAGTACCGCGAGGTGTTCACGTCCACGAAGTTCCGCACAGAGCACCCCGTCGTGCGCGTCCACCCCGAGACCGGCGAACGCACCCTGCTCCTCGGCAATTTCGTCCAGCGGATCGACGGCCTGACCGGTCAGGACTCCCGAGCGCTGGTCGACCTCTTCCAGTCGCACATCGAGCGCCCCGAGAACACCGTCCGCTGGCAGTGGCGGGCCGGCGACGTCGCGATCTGGGACAACCGGGCCACCCAGCACTACGGCGTCGACGACTCCGACGACCACGAGCGCACCCTGCGCCGCGTGACGGTCGACGGTGACGTACCCGTCGGTCCGGACGGGGCCCCGTCCCGTCTGATCAGCCCGGAGAACGTCCCCGACCCGTCCTTCGGCATCCCGTCGGGCGCGTCCGCCACCGCCTGACGCGACCCGCCCGCACCGCCCGTACGACAGCCCAGGAGGCACCGTGCCCAGCCTGCTCGCCCTCACCGGCAGCCCCTCCCCGCACTCCCGTACCGCCGTCGTCGCCGACCACGTGCTGCGCCGGCTCGCCCACGCCGGGTTCGACACCGCCCACCTCGCCGTACGGGAGCTCCCCGCGGCCGACCTCCTCGCCGCCCGCCGCGGTGAGCCCGAGATCCGCCGGGCCCTCGAAGCCGTCGCGGCGGCCGACGGGATCATCGTCGCGACCCCGGTCTACAAGGCCTCGTACACCGGCCTGCTGAAGGCCTTCCTCGATCTGCTGCCGCAGGACGGGCTGGCCGGCAAGACGGTTCTGCCGATCGCCACCGGCGGCAGCCTCGCCCACGTACTGACCCTCGACTACGCCCTGCGTCCGGTGCTCGCCGCGCTCGGAGCCCGGCACGTCACCGCCGGCCGGTTCGTCCTGGACTCGTCCGTGGAGCGCGGTACCGGCCCCGGCCGGCTGCGGCCCGAGGCGGAGCTGGACCTCTTCCAGGCCGTCGACGAATTCGCCGAGGCGCTGAGCGCCGGAGCCTCGGCCGCCGCTTTCGTGACGACCGCCCCGTAGCGGTCGAGAAGCCCCTGATTTCGGACAAGGAACCCCCATGCCCGCAGCCCTCGGCTCCACCCGCACCTCCCGACGCCAGTTCCTCACCCTGCTCGGCATCTCGGCGGCGGCGGTGAGCTGCGGTACGGCCACCGCCTCCGGCGGATCCGGAAAGCAGGTCACGTCCCTGAAGTACCAGGGCGCCGTCGGCTCCGTCCTGCTCCCCGAACTGGCAGCGGACCTCGGCTACCTGGGCGGCCTGACCCTCGACTGGGTGGGCAACACCATCAGCGGCCCCCAGGACATCCAGTCCGCGGCCACCGGCCAGACCCACTTCGGCGGAGCCTTCAACGGAGCCATCGTCAAACTCGCCGCGAGCAAGGCCCAGATCCAGTCCGTCATCTCCTACTACGGCTCGGACAAGGACACCTACCTCGGCTACTACGTCCTGGAGGACAGCCCGATCCGCTCGCCCCGCGACCTGATCGGCAAGAAGGTCGGCATGAACACCCTGGGCGCCCACGCCCAGGCGCTGCTGGACATCTACCTGGAGCGCAACGGCCTCTCCAAGGCCGAGGCCGCGAAGGTCGAGTCCCTGGTGGTCCCGCCCGTCAACACCGAGCAGGCACTGCGCCAGAAGCAGATCGAGGTCGGGGTGCTCAGCGGGGTCCTGCGGGACAAGGCCCTCGCCACCGGCGGCATACGCCCGCTGTTCAAGGACTTCGAGCTGCTCGGCGCCTTCAGCGCCGGTTCGTACGTGATGACGCGGCGGTTCATCAAGGAGAACCCCGACACCGTACGGACCTTCACGACCGGTGTCGCCAAGGCCATCGAGTGGTCCCGGACCACCCCGCGCGAGGAGGTCATCGCCCGGATGACCGAGATCGTCAAGAAGCGCGGCCGCAACGAGGACACCTCCACCCTCCGGTACTGGCGCTCGTTCGGGGTGGCCGAGACCGGCGGCCGGATCGCCGACAAGGAGTTCCAGCTGTGGATCGACTGGCTCGGTGAGCGCGGCGAGATCAAGAAGGGCCAGCTGAAGCCCGCTGACCTGTACACGAACGAGTTCAACGGCCAGGGGAAGGGCTGAGCACCATGGCGAAGATCGTGTTCGAGTCCGTGACGAAGACCTTCCCGAGGAAGCAGGCCAAGGGGAGGAGGGCCGGGGTCCTCGGCGCCGGCGGCAGCTTCACCGCCCTCGACGGCGTGGACCTGGAGATCGGGGCAGGGGAGTTCGTGGTGGTCGTCGGCCCGAGCGGCTGCGGCAAGTCCACCCTCCTGGACCTGCTGGGAGGACTGACCCGGCCCAGCTCCGGCCGGATCCTGCTCGACGGCGAGCCGGTCACCGGGCCCGGACTGGACCGGGGCATCGTCTTCCAGCAGTACGCCCTGCTGCCCTGGCGCACCGCCCTCGGCAACATCGAGTTCGGGCTGGAGGCGACGGGCGTCCCCCGCCGTGAACGCACGGCGCGGGCCCGGGAGTTCCTGGACCTCGTCGGCCTCACCGGCTTCGAGGACCGCCACCCGCACGAGCTGTCCGGGGGCATGCGCCAGCGCGTGGCCATCGCCCGGTCGCTCGCCTACGACCCGGACGTCCTGCTGATGGACGAGCCGTTCGCGGCGCTCGACGCGCAGACCCGCGAATCCCTCCAGGACGAGCTGCGCCGCATCTGGCAGCGCACCGGAAAGACCGTCGTGTTCATCACGCACGGGATCGAGGAGGCCGTGTACCTCGGGCAGCGGGTGGCCGTGATGACCTCCCGCCCCGGCCGGATCAAGGAGGCCGTCCCCGTCTCCTTCGGCGACCGGGCCACCGGCGCCGGCGGGGAGGAGCTGCGCTCCAGCCCGGAATTCGCCCGCTACCGCCACGAGATCTGGACCCTGCTCCACGACGAGGTGGCCCGCGCCCAGCAACTGGAGAAGGAGGAGGCCACCGTATGAGCACCGCAGCCGATACGAAGACCACCGGGGCCGGGGCGGCCCCCGGGGACGGGGTGCGGGCCACCCGTACGCCCGCGCCGGTACGCGAACCGGCCCAGGCGCCGGACTCCGCGCCCGTACGGGAGACGGCGCCGGCACGCGAACCCGGGCCGGCCGCGGCTCCGGCGGCACGGAACGCCCTGCGCGCCGCCGCCCACTGGCTGCGCGCGGCGGCCCTGCGCTCGGCGGCGGTCCTCGCCCTGCTCGCGCTCTGGGAGACGGCCCCCCGGCTCGGGCTGGTGGACTCCACCTTCCTCCCGCCGGTCAGCGAGGTCGCCGCGGCCTGGTGGGAACTGGCGGGCAACGGCCAGCTCGCCGAGCACACGCAGGCCAGCCTGGTCCGCTCGTTCGGCGGCTTCGGCATCGCCGTCGTCGTCGCGGTCCCGCTCGGCCTGCTCATCGGCTGGTACCGCCCCGTCGCGGTGCTGCTCGGCCCGCTGCTCGAAGTGTTCCGCAACACCGCGGCCCTCGCGCTGCTGCCGGTGTTCGTCCTGCTCCTCGGCATCGGCGAGACCTCGAAGGTCTCCATCGTCGTGTACGCCTGCGTCTGGCCGATCCTGCTGAACACCATCAGCGCCGTCGGCAACGCCGATCCGACCCTGGTCAGGCTGGCCCGTTCCATGGACCTGTCGACGCCGAGGCTCTTCCAGAAGGTGATCCTGCCGGCCTCCGTACCGGCCGTCTTCACGGGTATCCGGCTGGCCGGCGCCGTCTCGATCCTGGTCCTCGTGGCCGCCGAGATGATCGGCGCCAAGGCGGGGCTCGGCTATCTGATCAACGCCTCGCAGTTCAACTTCGCGATCCCGGAGATGTACGCGGGCATCGTCACCATCTCGGCCATCGGCGTGGCGTTCAACCAGCTCCTGGTCATCGTCGAACGCCGCCTCAGCCTCTGGCGCGTCCCCGCCTGACACCCGTCTCTTCCACCCCGAGGAACACCACCATGACCGCACCCCGGACCCTGCACCTCAATGCCTTCCTCATGAACGCCGGGCACCACGACGCCGCCTGGCGGCATCCCGACAGCAGCCCCGAGCGGGTCACCGACCTGCGGTACTTCCAGGATCTGGCGCGGACCGCCGAACGCGGGCGGCTCGACTCGATCTTCTTCGCCGACGGTCTCGCCCTCTGGGGCAAGGCCCGCTACAACGCCCTCGGCGGGTTCGAGCCGCTCACCCTGCTCTCGGCCATCGCCGCCGTCACCGAGCACATCGGGCTCATCGCCACGGTCTCCACCACCTTCAACGAGCCGTTCCACCTCGCCCGCAAGTTCGCCTCCCTCGACCACATCAGCAACGGCCGGGCCGGCTGGAACATCGTCACCTCCGGCACCGTCGACGAGGCCCGCAACTTCGGCCAGGACGAGCACCTCGAACACGGCCTCCGCTACGACCGCGCCCGCGAGTTCCTGGACGTCGCCACCAAGCTCTGGGACAGCTGGGAGGACGACGCGATCGTCCTCGACAAGGAGCGCGGCATCTACGCCGACACCGACAGGCTGCACCCCGCCGCCCACCGCGGTACCTACTTCGGCGTCGCCGGCCCGTTGAACGTGCCCCGCTCCCCGCAGGGCCACCCGCTGCTCGTCCAGGCAGGCTCCTCGGAGGACGGCAAGGAGTTCGCCGCGCAGTACGCCGAGGCCGTCTTCACCGCCCAGCAGACCCTCACCGACGGGCAGACCTTCTACAAGGACCTCAAGTCGCGCCTCGCGAAGTACGGCCGGACCGAGTCCGACCTGCTCGTCCTGCCCGGCATCGCCCCCGTCATCGGCTCCACCGAGGCCGAGGCCAAGGCCCTGGAGCAGCAGCTCACCGATCTCCAGGTGCCGGAGTACGGGCTCGCGCAGCTGTCGGGCATGCTCGGCACCGACCTGACCGGCCTCCCCCTCGACGGCCCGCTGCCCGAGCTCCCCGAGGAGCGGGACATCAACGGCAACAAGAGCCGTTTCACGCTCGTAGCCGAGCTGGCCCGCCGCGACGGCCTCAGCCTGCGCGACCTGATCGCCCGCCTCGGCGCCGGCCGCGGACACCGCGTCTTCGCCGGCACGCCCGAACAGATCGCCGACCAGCTGGAGGAGTGGTTCACCCAGGGCGCCGCCGACGGGTTCAACATCATGGCGCCCGTGCTGCCGACCGGTCTCACCGACTTCGTCGACCACGTCGTGCCGATCCTGCAGCGGCGCGGACTCTTCCGCACCGAGTACACCGGTACCACCCTGCGCGAGAACTACGGCCTTCCGCGCCCGGCGAACCGGTACGCGCGGGCCGGCGCCTGACGGGCCCGCCGCGAGCCGCCGGAGCTCCGCGCTCCGGCGGCTTCCGCGCGTCGTCAGACGGTCAGGACGATCTTGCCGCGGGTGCGGCCCGCCGCGCTGAGCTCCCAGGCCCTCGCGGCTTCGGCGAGCGGCAGCGCGTGCTCCACGTTGACCGTGAGCCCGCCCGCGTCGGCGAGTTCCGCGAGGAACGTCAGGTCGGCCGTGTCCGGGCGCACCCACAGCTGGTGCGCGCCCTTGGCGGCGGCCTCGTAGTCGGCGATGGAGACCACGCGGCCGCGCTCGGTGACGAGCGACTGGAGGATCTCGACGGCGCCGTCCCCGAAGAAGTCCAGTCCCGCGTCGATGCCTTCGGGGGCGAGCGCGCGGATCCGGTCCGCCATGCCCTCCCCGTACAGGACGGGCTCGGCGCCGAGCGCGCGCAGGTAGTCGTGGTTGTGCGCGCCGGCCGTGCCGATGACGCGCAGGCCGAGCGCGACGGCGATCTGCACGCCGAAGGAGCCGGTGCCGCCGGCGGCGGAGTGGATGACGACGGTCTCGCCGGACTTGAGGCCGGCGCGCTGCAGGGACTGGTACGCGGTGAGGCCGGCCAGCGGGAGGCCCGCGGCCTGCTCGAAGCCGAGGGAGCGGGGCTTGCGGGCCAGCGTCCGCACGGGGGCCGAGACGAGTTCGGCGTACGTGCCGAGCTCGACCCACTCCTTGCGGACGTACCCGTACACCTCGTCGCCGACGGCGAAGTCGAAGGTGTCGGGGCCGACGGCCTCGACGACTCCGGCCACGTCCCAGCCGGGTATGACGGGGTATCGGACTTCGAGGATCGGGTCGAGGTATCCGGCGGCGAGCTTCCAGTCGACCGGGTTGACCCCGGCGGCCTTGACCCGGACCAGCACCTCGCCGGGGCCGACCTTGGGCTGCGGTACGTCAACGAGCTTGAGGTCCTGGGAAGTTCCGTATGCGTCGTACGTGATTGCCTTCATGATCGTTCCCAACGGGGTCCCGGGTGGGCCTATTCCCGTACGGGGCTTCTCACGCGGGCAGGGTGTTGGGGTGCGAGCGCCGCCGGGCAGCGCTGAACAGGGCCTGGATCTGCACCCCGGACTGCTCGACGTCGTCGAGCGGCGAGGGGAACGGCAGCCGCACGTCCTGGTGGCCGCGGTGCAGCTCCAGCCGCAGGGTGATCCCGTACCGGTCCATGGCGAGCGGCAGTACGCGGACGATGGCGGCGGCGGGCAGCGGCCGGACCAGGCGCAGGAGGAGCCTGACGAGCTCGGCGTGGTCGTCGAGGAGGTGCGTGAGCATGCCGGCCTCGTACGGGGCGAGGGGGTCGGGGCGGGCCGCGTCGAGCTCTTCGAGGCTGACGCAGGTGCGTCCCCCGTCGGCCTCCAGGACGGCCCGGCCGAATTCCATGCAGGTGGAATCGGCGCCTTCGTCCGTGTACGGCGTGAGGAGGCGGCCCGTGATCGTGACGCGGGCGCGGACCCGGTCGCGTGCGGGGGCGGGGGCGATGTCGGTGAACTCCAGCCGGATCGAGGGCCGGTACTCGGATTCGCCGCCCGGCTCGGACGGGTGCAGGTGCAGCCGGCCCATCGGGTCCGCTCCGTCGAGGTGGCGGACCTCGCTGCTCAGCCCGTCCGTGACCACGGTCATGGAGTGGGCGGCGGCCAGGATCGACCGGACCCGCTCGGCATCGGTGGGCCGGCCGGCGGCCGGGGTGGCGGGGGCGGCACCGGGCATGCGCATGCGGGATCTCTCCATCGTCCTGGGCGAGTGACTTAGGTATGCCTAACCTAACTTATTCGCTTCTGCGGGAGTACCCCGTGTCGCTCGTGTCGTTGTTGGGCTGAACGGGTGAAACGCGAGAGGATGGGGGGATGCACATGAAGCGCACGGCCGAGGCGGCCCGGTGAGCAGGTACGACGTCACGGACGAACAGTGGGAGGGGCTCGCGCAGGTGGTCCCCCTGCGCAGTCGCAACGAGTGGCCCTCCCGGGTGGACCACCGCACGATCCCCACGGCGCCGGGGGCGTCCGCGGCGGAGCAGCGGCGCTTCGTCGTGATCAGGGTCCAGGTCTTCGCCGACGCGCGGGAGGTGGCCGAGTACCTGATCGCACAGATCCCGGTGCTGCTCGACCTCACCGGCGCGGACGGCGAAGTGGCCAAGCGGATCCTCGACTTCAGCAGCGGAGTGGTCTTCGGCCTGGGCAGCGGGATGCACCGGGTCGACCGGAACGTCTTCCTGCTGGCGCCCGTCGGGACCGAGGTCGAGGGGATCGCGGCCGCCGCCGTCCCCCGATCGTAGGAAGGTCGCCGGGGCGGAACGGTTCGCCGTGCCCACCGGGGGCCCGGCGGCCCGTACCGTCCGACGCATGGACGCCACCCTGGACTCGGGCGCGCCGGGGGCCACGGCCCCCGACCGCGCCGAGTTATCCACCGCCCTCGTCGACGCCGCGGTCCCGCCCGCCGTCGTGCACCACCGGCCCGTCGTCACCGGGTTGCGGCTCTCCGCCTTCGGGGCGCACCGCGGCGCCGCCTTCGCGCTGGGGCCCGTCACCTTCCTCGCCGGGCCCAGCGGCAGCGGCAAGTCCCAGGTCCTGGCCGCCTACGAGGCCCTGGCCGGGCTCGGGGCAGGGGCCACGCTGGAGGAGGCGTTCCCCGATCCGCTGGGCCGGATCCCCGACCGGGCCCTGCCCGACGGCCAGGGGCGGCGCGGATTCCGCATCGGCTGCACCGTCGACGGCCCCGCCGGGCCCGTCCGCCTCGACCTCGCCGTACAGGCCGAGCCCACCCTCCGGATCGTCGGGGAGCGGCTCGCGGTCGGCGGGCAGATCCTGCTCGCCACCGCCCTGCGCGACCCCGGCCGCCGCTCCGTGCAGGCCTCCTGGCTGACCGGTGGAGCCGTCGGCGTCACCCGGGCCCCGCTCCCCGACGACCGGCTCGGCACCGCCCTGCTCCCGCTGCGCGTCGCCGGCTCCACGGCCGGGCAGCGCCTGGTCCTCGCGGCCGCCGAGCAGGTGGTGGTGGCGCTGCGCTCGGTCTTCTCCTGCGACCCGCGCCCCGACCGGATGCGCGCACCCGTCCCGACGGGCGGGGGCAGGCTGCTCGGCGACTGCGCCAACCTGGCCGACGTCCTGCGCCGGACCCGCCACGAATGCGGCACCCGCCACGCGCTGCTCGCCGCGGCGGCGCGCACCGGCTGCGCTGGCCCGGTGGCGGGGCTGGACGTGCGGGCTCCCGCGCAGGGCCCCGTCACGGCGGTGCTGGACCGCGGCCGCGCCGGGCCCGCCACGGAGCTGGGCCGGCTCGGCGCGGGCGAGCTCCGCTTCCTCGCGCTGGCGCTGGTCCTGCTGACCGGCCCGGGGGTGCTCGCCATGGACCCGGCCGCCGAGCTGCTCTCCGCCCGGCAGGCGCTGACCGTCCTCGCCGACGGCTTCGACCGCGATCTGGACCGGCGGCAGAGCGCCGAACTGCTGCGGCTGGCCCTGCTGTCCTGCGGCCGCGGCCACGTCCGGCTGCTCGCGGCGGTGGGGGAGGGGGCGGCCGAGGCCGCCCGGGCGACCCCGGGGGTGACGGTGGTAGACCTGATCCCATGAGCGATGAGCAGGACGTACGGCACGGGGGCGAGCCGGGCCCGCAGGATCCGAGGCCGCAGGAGCGGCTGCACCAACTCCAGCGGAGACTGGCCGAGTTCGCCTCAGCGCGCGGCTGGGAGCCCTACCACACGCCCAAGAACCTGGCGGCGGCGCTGAGCGTGGAAGCGTCCGAACTGGTCGAAATCTTCCAGTGGCTGACCCCGGAACAGTCGGCGGAGGTCATGGAGAAGCCGGAAACCGCGCACCGGGTGGCCGATGAGGTGGCCGACGTGCTGGCGTATCTGCTGCAATTCTGTGAGGTTCTCGGGGTGGATGTGCTGGATGCGCTCGCCGCGAAGATCGAGAGGAACGAGCTCCGCTTCCCGGTGGCGGGGCCTCCGACATCGAATTGTCACTCTTCGGAGTGATGGCGTCGTCCGCAATCATGTTTGTGTCCACAGATTTCCGAATACCCCTGGCTTTACTGGCCCATTGCCCTCACTCTGGGTAGTGGTGAGAACGGCGGATGTCGTGCGGACGGGGGACGGCATATGGATGCGGTACGGCTCATCGCGGCCGGCCGGCACGCGCTGGCGCGGAGCGGGGCGGCGATGGACATCGTGGGCGAGGCCTGGCAGGCCCAGGCGCTCGTACAGGGGATCGGGAGCTGGCTGGCGGTCACGGGGCCGCCGGAGCTGAGATCGGAGGCACGGGGGCTGGGTGAAGCGGGAGGCAGAGGCTGCGGGGTGCTCGACAGAGCGGCCCTGCGCGGAGAGGGCAGCGCGCCCGACTACCCGCCGAAAGCAGCACAGCTGACCGAGGTGGCGGACGTCCGCCAGGCTCTGCTCGGACTGCAGGCGCTGCTCGGCGAAGTGGGGATAGCCCTGGTCGGGGTGGCCTGCGCGACGGACGACGAAAGCCTGTACTGGCAGTGCATAGAGTCCATAGACGCGGCCGACGAATCGAGTGACCGGGTCCGGGCCGTCCTGCGCCGGCTGACGGTGCGCGAACGGGGGTCAGCCTCAGGTGTGGTCTGACGGGCGTGGCCCGACGGGGAAAGAGTGAGAGCCGAATCGGGGGTCCCGCCGCGCGCGACGGGACCCGCACGGTCATCCGACCGGCACGGTCAGTACGACGGGTAGGGCGGGCGCTCGCTGCCGGGGGAGGGGCTGCCGGGGGTCAGCGGCGCGCCGGGGCCGCGGTCCGTGGAGGACTGGAGGTCGGCGTCGAGCTGCGACAGGTCGGCGTTCAGCGCCGCCATCAGCTCTTCCATCTGCTGGAGCAGGCCCTTCGGCGCGCCGCCCTGGGCGGCCGCCGCGGGCTCCTGACGTGCATGGTCGTGTGCTGCCTGTCCGGTCTGTCCGATGTGCTCGGGCACGGACTCGTGGGACATGGCGGCCTCCTCGGCCCTGGCCCTTCCAAGGCGGAAGGGGGCGGTGGACGCACCGGCGAAAGGGCCGCCGGCGCGCGGGCCGGGCGGTCCGGCTCCGTCCGAGCCAACGAGCCCCATCCGGGCTGGTCACTGGCCGCGCCCGGGGTGGACCGTCCGGTTGACGCAGATTCACCCTGCCGGGGTGGGCGAGGCAGGATGGGAGTCATGGATCTCCGCATTTTCACCGAGCCCCAGCAGGGCGCGAGCTACGACACCCTCCTGAGCGTCGCCAAGGCCACCGAGGACCTGGGCTTCGACGCGTTCTTCCGGTCGGACCACTATCTGAAGATGGGGTCGGCGGACGGCCTGCCGGGGCCCACCGACGCATGGATCACGCTCGCGGGCCTGGCCAGGGAGACGCGGCGGATCCGGCTCGGCACGCTGATGACGGCCGGGACGTTCCGGCTGCCCGGCGTGCTCGCCATCCAGGTGGCCCAGGTCGACCAGATGTCCGGGGGCCGGGTCGAACTGGGGCTGGGCGCGGGCTGGTTCGAGGAGGAGCACAAGGCGTACGGCATCCCCTTCCCGGCGGAGCGGATGGCCCGGCTGGAGGAGCAGCTGGCCATCGTGACCGGCCTGTGGGCGACCGAGCCCGGCGGCACGTTCGACTACACCGGCACCCACTACCGGGTGGAGAAGTCCCCGGCGCTGCCCAAGCCGGCCCAGGCCAAGGTGCCCGTGCTCATCGGCGGCCACGGCGCGAAGCGCACCCCGCGCCTGGCCGCGCGGTACGCGGACGAGTTCAACATGCCGTTCGCGTCGATCGCGGACAGCGAGCGGCAGTTCGGCCGGGTGCGCCGGGCCGCCGAGGAGGCCGGGCGGCGGGCCGACGACCTCGTCTACTCCAACGCCCTGGTGGCGTGCGTCGGCAGGGACGACGCCGAGGTCGCCCGCCGGGCCGCCGCCATCGGCCGGGACGTGGACGAGCTCAAGGCCAACGGCCTGGCCGGCTCCCCGGCCGAAGTGGTGGAGAAGATCGGTGCCTACGGGGCCGTCGGCAGCTCCCGCATCTACCTCCAGATGCTCGACCTCGACGACCTGGACCACCTGGAGCTGATCTCGGCCCAGGTGCTGTCCCAGCTCGGCTGAGGGAGGCGGAACAGCCGTGCCCCGAGCCTCCGGCCCGCTCGCCGAAGCCCTGGCCCGCAGGGTCGTGGTCCTGGACGGAGGGCTGAGCAACCAGCTCGCCGAACAGGGCTGCGACCTGTCCGGCGGGCTCTGGTCGGGCCGGGTGCTCGCCGAGCGGCCGGACCAGGTCGAGGCGGCCCACGCGGCGTACGTACGGGCCGGGGCCGAGGTGCTGATCACCGCCAGCTACCAGGTCGGGTACGAGGCCTTCGCCGCGCACGGCCACGACCGGGCCGAGACCACCGCCCTGCTGCACCGCAGCGTCGCGCTGGCCGCCCGGGCGGCCGAGGCCGCCGACCACGAGGTCTGGGTCGCCGCCTCGGTGGGCCCGTACGGGGCGGTGCTCGCGGACGGCTCCGAGTACCGCGGGCGGTACGGGCTGAGCGTGCGCGAGCTGGCCGCCTTCCACCGACCGCGGATCGAGGCGCTGCTCGCGGCGGGCGCCGATGTCCTGGCGCTGGAGACCATCCCGGACGCGGAGGAGGCCGAAGCGCTGCTCGGCGTCCTCGCCGGGACGGGGGCGGCCGCCTGGCTGAGCTACACGGTGGCCGGCGCCCGCACCCGCGCCGGCCGGCCGCTGCCGGAAGCCTTCGCCCTCGCGGCCGGGGCCCCGGAGATCATCGCGGTCGGCGTCAACTGCTGCGACCCCGCGGACGTGCTGCCCGCCCTGGAGGCGGCCGCCTCGGTCACACGGAAGCCGCTCCTGGCCTACCCCAACGACGGCTCCGTCTGGGACGCCCCCACCGCCACCTGGCACGCCCCGCCCCACCCCACACCCTGGCCCGTCGCAGCCTGGCGCACGGCGGGCGCCCGCCTGATCGGCGGCTGCTGCCGCATCGGCCCGGCGGGCATCGCCGAACTGGCCGCCGGGACGTCCCGGGGTGGGACCGGTCATTGGCGCCAGCGTGGCTGACCGGGCCCCTTGCAGGTGTAGGAGGTGCCCTTCTTGCTGACCCCGGTCGCCCCGGCCGGGGAGCAGAACGCGCCGGGCGTCACGGTGTTTCCGCCTCCACCGCCGCTGTCGGACCCTCCTGAGGAGGAAGACCCTCCTGAGGAGGACCCGCCCGAGGAGGACCCGCCGGACGTGGATCCCCCGGAGGAAGTGCCGCCCGAAGCGGAGCTGCCGGAGTCGTCGTCATGCGTCGGCACCGGCACCGGCTCGGGGTGGAGCCGGGTGTTCGGCGCACCCGGGCAAGTGGTGCCGGGAGACACGAGTTTCAGGGCGGCGGTGGTGGTTCCGGGCGCGCTGATCTCCTTGCCCTCTTCGGGCTCCTGGAAGCAGACGGCCCAGTCGTCCACGGCGGCCGGCAGGGTGACGTCCGTGAACGCGCTCTGCGGCTCGATCTTCCCGAAGCCGATCGGCCCGAGCGTCTCGGAGGCCTTGGCGAAGGTCAGGCCGACGACCTTGGGCATCTTCGGATAGGGGATCGGATCCCCGTCCTTCGCGGGGCACGGGGCGTCGGTGCGGACCACGCCGAAGTCGAGCGCGGGTATCGCACCGGCCTTCTCGGTGACCAGGCTCTGGAAGCACACCTTCCAGTCGGCCTCCGCCACTTGGGCGGCGCTCCCCTCGGACGCGTCGTGCGAGAGCGCCTGGAATCCCGCGGCGAGCGCGGTGGCCCGCGCCTCCTTGAGGTTCCGGCCGACGAGCGAGGGCGGCTCGGTCCGGCCGGGGCTCGCGCTCGGCGAGGCGGACGCGACGGCGGCCGTCTTGGCGTCGGCCTCCGTCTCCTTCGGCGGGTCGCCCAGGAAGGGCGTGAGGAACCACAGACCGGCCAGGACCGTCGCCACGATCTTCTTGGCCTGCCCCCACCGGCTGGTCCAGGCGAGCGCGATGCCCGCGGGCGGGATCACGACCAGCAGGGTGATGATCAGGGCGGGATGCTGCCACCAGCGGCGCACGGGCGCGGGCATGGGTGGGTAGGGCTGCGGCGGGTACACGAGAGAGGCCCTCCAGGGGCTGCCGGGATGCCGGGGGCACGGGGAACGACGTGTTCCGCGGACCGTACAGCGCGGGGCGCACGCGCGTCGGGCACTTGCCCGAATCGGGATCCGCGGGTGGGGCGGGGGCAGGCCGGGGAAGAAATTCGGTGGCCCCCGACAAGTGGCCGCATCCATGCTGAGCTGCATGTTCCTGACGATCTCCACCACTGGCAGTGCTGAGGACCCGGCCACCGACCTGGGTTTTCTGCTGCACAAGCACCCTGGGAAGGTGCAGGCGTTCTCCACCTCCCACGGCATCGCCCACGTGTTCTACCCCGAGGCCGCCGACGAACGGTGCACGGCGGCGCTGCTGCTCGAGGTGGATCCCGTCGCGCTCGTGCGGCGCGGGCAGGGCAAGGGGCGGGGCGGGGCGCCCGACGCCGCGCTCGCGCAGTACGTCAACGACCGCCCGTACGCGGCCTCCTCACTGCTCGCCGTCGCCCTCGGTTCCGTCTTCCGCAGCGCGCTGGGCGGCCGCTGCACCGCCCGCCCCGAGCTGCCGGAGCAGGCCCGTCCGCTGCGGATCGAGATACCGGCGCTGCCCGCGCGCGGCGGGGCGCAGCTCGTCCACCGGCTGTTCGATCCGCTCGGCTGGGACCTCGTACGGGCCGAACCCGTACCGCTCGACGAGCAGTTCCCCGAGTGGGGGGACTCCCGCTACGTACGGCTCGTGCTGGAGGGCGAGCTGCGGCTCGCCGACGCCCTGCGGCAGCTCTACGTCCTGCTGCCCGTGCTCGACGACGCCAAGCACTACTGGGTCGCGCCCGACGAGGTCGACAAGCTGCTGCGCGCCGGAGACGGCTGGCTGGCCGCGCACCCCGAGAACGGGCTCATCAGCGCCCGCTATCTGGCCCGGCACAAGGGGCTGACCCGTGAGGCCCTGGACCGGTTGGAGCTGCTGCGGCTGGCCGAGGCCGACGGCAGCGAGGTCGAGGAGCTCGACAACGCCGTGGGGGAGACCGAGGAGAAGGCCGTGCCGCTCGCCGTGCGGCGGCGCGAGGCGATCCTCGGCGCGCTGCGCGCCGCCGGCGCCTCCCGGGTCCTCGACCTCGGCTGCGGCCAGGGGCAGCTGGTGCAGGCCCTCCTCAAGGAGCCGGCCTTCACCGAGATCGTCGGAGTCGACGTGTCCATGCGGGCCCTCGGCATGGCCGCCAAGCGGCTGCGCCTGGAGCGGATGGGGGAGCAGCAGAGCAGCCGCGTCCAGCTGCTCCAGGGCTCGCTCGCCTACACCGACAAACGGCTGGCCGGCTACGACGCGGCCGTGCTCAGCGAGGTCATCGAGCACCTGGACCTGCCGCGGCTGCCCGCCCTGGAGTACGCGGTGTTCGGCGCGGCCCGCCCCCGTACGGTCCTCGTCACCACACCCAACGTCGAATACAACGTCCGCTGGGAGACCCTGCCCGCCGGGCACGTCCGGCACGGCGACCACCGTTTCGAGTGGAACCGCGCGGAGTTCGGCGGCTGGGCCGCCTCCGTGGCCGGCCGCCACGGGTACGAGGTCGCCTTCGTGCCCGTCGGCGACGACGACCCCGAGGTGGGGCCGCCCACCCAGATGGCCGTTTTCACTCGGATCGACACCGGTACCCAGAAGGAGGGTGAGGTCGCATGACCACCAACGGCACGCGCGTGCTCCCCGTCACCGACCTGTCCCTCGTCGTCCTGATCGGGGCCACCGGATCCGGGAAGTCCACCTTCGCCCGCAAGCACTTCAAGCCCACCGAGGTCATCTCCTCCGACTACTGCCGGGGCCTCGTCGCCGACGACGAGAACGATCAGAGTGCGAGCCGTGACGCCTTCGAGGTCCTGTACTACATCGCCGGCAAGCGCCTCGCGGCCGGCCGCCTGACCGTCGTCGACGCCACCAGCGTGCAGGCCGAGGCCCGCCGCCGGCTGGTGCAGCTCGCCCGCGAGTACGACGTCCTGCCGATCGCCATCGTCCTCGACATGCCCGAAGAGGTCTGCGCCGAACGCAACGCCGCCCGCCCCGACCGGGCCGGGCTGCCCCGCGCCGTCATCCAGAGGCACCGGCGCGACCTGCGCCGCTCGCTGCGCGGACTGGAGCGCGAGGGCTTCCGCAAGGTGCACGTGCTGCGCACTCCGCAGGAGGCCGACACCGCCGAGGTGGTGCTGGAGAAGAGGTTCAACGACCTCACTCACCTCACCGGCCCCTTCGACATCATCGGTGACATCCACGGCTGTTCCTCCGAGCTGGAGACCCTGCTCGGCGAGCTCGGGTACGAGGACGGTGTCCACCCCGAGGGCCGCACCGCCGTGTTCGTCGGCGACCTCGTCGACCGCGGCCCGGACAGCCCCGGCGTCCTGCGCCGGGTGATGGCGATGGTCCGCTCCGGCAACGCCCTGTGCGTGCCCGGGAACCACGAGAACAAGCTCGGCCGTTACCTCAAGGGCTCCAACGTCCAGCAGACCCACGGGCTCGCCGAGACGATCGAGCAGCTCGGCCGGGAGCCGCAGGAGTTCGTCCAGGAGGTGCGGGAGTTCATCCGCGGCCTGGTCAGCCACTACGTGCTCGACGGCGGCAAGCTGGTGGTGTGCCACGCCGGCCTGCCCGAGAAGTACCACGGGCGCACCTCCGGCCGGGTCCGCTCGCACGCCCTCTACGGGGAGACCACCGGCGAGACCGACGAGTTCGGCCTGCCCGTGCGCTACCCGTGGGCCGAGGAGTACCGCGGCAAGGCGGTCGTGGTCTACGGCCACACCCCGGTCCCGAACACCGCGTGGATCAACAACACCATCTGCCTGGACACGGGCGCCGTCTTCGGCGGGAAGATGACCGCCCTGCGCTGGCCCGAGCGCGAACTGGTCGACGTACCGGCCGAGAAGGTCTGGTACGAGCCGGTCAAGCCGCTCGCCGCCGCGGCGCCGGGCGGACACGAGGGGCGCCCGCTCGACCTGGGCGACGTCCACGGGCGCCGGATCGTCGAGACCCGGCACCTGGGCAACGTCACCGTGCGCGAGGAGAACGCGGCGGCGGCCCTGGAGGTCATGAGCCGCTTCGCGGTGGATCCGAGGCTGGTCCCGTACCTGCCGCCGACCATGGCGCCGACCGCCACCTCGCGGGAGGAGGGCTACCTGGAGCACCCGGCCGAGGCCTTCGCCCAGTACCGCAAGGACGGCATCGCCCAGGTCGTGTGCGAGGAGAAGCACATGGGCTCCCGGGCCACCGTCCTCGTCTGCAAGGACGCCGGGGCGGCCCGCGAGCGCTTCGGCGTCGAGGGCCCGACCGGTTCCGTCTACACCCGCACCGGACGGCCCTTCTTCCAGGACCCCGAGGTCACCGAGGAGGTCCTCACCCGGCTCCGGGGCGCCGTCACCGACGCGGGTCTGTGGGAGGAACTGGGCACCGACTGGCTGCTGCTGGACGGGGAGCTGCTGCCCTGGTCCCTGAAGTCCACCGGCCTGCTGCGCCACCAGTACGCGGCCGTCGGCGCGGCCTCCCGCGCCGTCTTCCCGGACGCCCTCGGCGCCCTGGCCGCGGCCGCGGAGCGGGGCGTCGACACCGGCGGCCTGCTCGCCCGCCAGCGGGACCGGGCCGCCGACGCCGAGCGGTTCACCGAGGCGTACCGGCGTTACTGCTGGAGCACCGACGGGCTGGACGGCGTACGGTTCGCGCCGTTCCAGCTGCTGGCGGCGGCCGGGCGCTCGCTGGCCGCCGTACCGCACGACGAGCAGCTGTTCTGGCTGGACCGGCTCGTCGCCGCGGACGAGGCCGCCGGCACCGGGCTGCTGCGCCGCACGGGCCGGATCCTGGTCGACACCGCCGACGAGGAATCCGTACGGGCGGGCACCGACTGGTGGCTGGAGCTGACGGCCGCGGGCGGCGAGGGCATGGTCGTCAAGCCGCTCCGGGCGTACGCCCGCGACGGCAAGGGCCGCCTGGTCCAGCCCGGGGTCAAGGTGCGCGGGCGCGAGTACCTGCGGATCATCTACGGCCCGGAGTACACGCGTCCGGAGCAGCTGGAGAAACTGCGCCAGCGGTTCCTGGGGCACAAGCGCTCGCTGGCCCTGCGCGAGTACGCGCTCGGGCTGGAGGGCCTGGACCGGCTGGCGGGCGAGGAGCCGCTGTGGCGGGTGCACGAGGCGGTCTTCGCGGTGCTCGCCCTCGAATCGGAGCCTGTCGACCCCCGGTTGTGAGCGGGGGCGGGTCAGCACAGCCGTAAAGGCGAGGCCCCCGTACGGCCGTGAATTAGGTCGTATGGGGGAACTTTCCGGGAGAACGCCGGGAAAACCACCGGCGGGATCGTTCATCCAGGGCAGCGGAATGTCCGCGACCCTGGAAGGACGGAACGTCACCTATGAAGATGACCGCGCGCGGAAGCATTGCGGCACTCATGACCTGTATGGCCGCGGCCGGCGCGGCCACCCCGGCCGTGGCCGACTCGGTGCCGGTGGGTGTCCCCCTGGACGCCGTGAAGACCACGCTGGGCGTGGACACCCCGCGCGTGGCCACCGCGGTGCCGATGCCCGTCGTCGGCGCCCCGGAGGCGCCCCGCTACCACTCGGGGGACCTGCTCCCGAGCCCCATCCTCCCGGTGCTGCCGGTCAGCACCGAGCTCGGCGACACCCTGGTCGGCGCGCCGGTGCCGAACCTGCTCGGCGACCCGAAGACGGACGGCGAGGGCACGCTGGAGTCCCCGGCCACCAACGTCCTCACCCGCACCCCCGGTGCGATCGTCGGCGCCCCGCTGACGATGCCGGACGGCAGCAACTACGGCATTCCGAACCTGACCACGCCCAAGCTGGGTCTGACCGCCCCGGAGCTGGTCGGGACCCCGGCGGCACTTCTCGGTCTGCGCTGATCCCGCGGGAGCCGCCGGGCCTGCGGGGGCTGCCGGTTCCGCTCGGTCTCCTGAGCGAACGCCACTTCAAAAAGCCGTCCGGTCTGCGAACGTGTACGCCATGGGATTCCATGTCGACTCCGAGACCGGGCGGCTTCGCCGCGTCATCCTCCACAGGCCGGACCTGGAGCTGAAGCGGCTCACACCGAGCAACAAGGACGCACTGCTCTTCGACGACGTGCTGTGGGTGCGCAGGGCCCGTCAGGAGCACGACGGTTTCGCGGACGTCCTGCGCGACCGCGGTGTGGAGGTGCACCTCTTCGGTGATCTGCTGTGCGAGGCCCTGGAGATCCCGGAGGCCAGACACCTCGTCCTGGACCGGGTGTTCGACGAGAAGGAGTACGGACCGCTCGCCACCGACCACCTGCGCGCGGTCTTCGACCAGCTCCCGGTGACCGGGCTGGCCGAGGCGCTGGTCGGCGGGATGACCAAGCGCGAGTTCCTGGAGCGGCACGCCGAGCCGGTGTCGGTCCGCTTCCACGCCATGGAGCTGGACGACTTCCTGCTGGGGCCGCTGCCCAACCACCTGTTCACCCGGGACACCTCCGCCTGGATCTACGACGGGGTGTCCATCAACGCCATGCGCTGGCCGGCCCGGCAGCGCGAGACGGTGCACTTCGAGGCGATCTACAAGCACCACCCGCTCTTCACCTCCTCCGGGGCCTTCCACTACTGGTCGCAGGGGCAGTCGGACTACCCCTCGACCATCGAGGGCGGGGACGTGCTCGTCATCGGCAACGGCGCGGTGCTGATCGGGATGAGCGAGCGGACCACGCCGCAGGCGGTGGAGATGCTCGCGCGGGGCCTGTTCGCGGCCGGGTCGGCGACCACCATCGTCGCGCTGGACATGCCGAAGCGGCGGGCCTTCATGCACCTGGACACGGTGATGACGATGGTGGACGGAGATACGTTCACCCAGTACGCGGGCCTGGGCATGCTGCGTTCCTACACGATCGAGCCGGGCGCGGGTCTGCAGGAGCTGAAGGTGACCGACCACCCGCCGGAGCACATGCACCGGGCGATCGCGGCGGCGCTCGGGCTGGACTCGATCCGCGTGCTGACCGCGACGCAGGACGTGCACGCGGCGGAGCGCGAGCAGTGGGACGACGGCTGCAACGTGCTGGCCGTCGAGCCGGGGGTGGTGGTGGCCTACGAGCGGAACGTGACGACCAACACCCACCTGCGCAAGGAGGGCATCGAGGTCATCGAGATCCCGGGCAGCGAGCTGGGGCGGGGACGGGGCGGGCCGCGGTGCATGAGCTGCCCGGTGGAGCGGGATCCGGTCTGAGGCCCCTCTGTATATCAATACGGGGGATCGTATAGACTTCCAGCATCCCCTGTCAGCGTGACCCTTGGAGTGTCCCCATGGCCACCGACCTCGTCGGCCGCAGTTTCCTCAAGGAGCTCGACTTCTCCGCCGCCGAGTTCCGCGGTCTGATCGAGCTCGCGGCCGACCTCAAGGCGGCCAAGAAGGCCGGCGCCGAGCAGCGCCGCCTCCAGGGCAAGAGCATCGCGCTGATCTTCGAGAAGACTTCGACGCGCACCCGCTGCGCGTTCGAGGTCGCCGCCGCCGACCAGGGGGCGCACACCACCTACCTCGACCCCTCCAGCTCCCAGATCGGCCACAAGGAGTCGGTCAAGGACACGGCGCGGGTGCTCGGCCGGATGTTCGACGGCATCGAGTACCGGGGTGACAGCCAGGAGGCCGTCGAGGCGCTCGCCGCCCACTCCGGCGTGCCGGTGTTCAACGGCCTCACGGACGACTGGCACCCCACCCAGATGCTGGCCGACGTGCTCACCATGACCGAGCACTGCGCCAAGCCGCTGGAGCGCATCGTCTTCGCCTACCTCGGCGACGCCCGGTTCAACATGGGCAACTCGTACCTGGTGACCGGCGCGCTGCTCGGCATGGACGTGCGGATCGTCGCGCCGAAGGCCTACTGGCCGGCCGAGTCCGTGGTGTCCGGGGCGCGCGAGCTCGCGGCCGCCAGCGGGGCCCGGATCATGCTGACCGAGCAGGTCGCCGAGGGCGTGGCCCACGCGGACTTCGTCGCGACCGACGTATGGGTGTCCATGGGCGAGCCCAAGGAGGTCTGGGACGAGCGGATCGCCGCCCTCGTCCCGTACGCCGTCACGATGGACGTGCTGCGCGCGACCGGCAACCCGGACGTGAAGTTCCTGCACTGCCTGCCGGCCTTCCACGACCTGGGCACCAAGGTCGGCCGGGAGATCCACGAGCGGCACGGGCTGGACTCGCTGGAGGTGACGGAGGAGGTGTTCGAATCCGCGCACTCCGTCGTCTTCGACGAGGCCGAGAACCGGCTGCACACCATCAAGGCCGTACTCGTCGCCACCCTCGCCGGACCGACTGCGACCTGATTGCAGTCGGTTCCGCATAGTCATGCGGACGGCGCCGCCAGGGGTGAACCGGACGGCTTTGCGCGGGGTGCACCCTCACCCGTGTGTCGCGTTTCTGTGACGGCAGTCACGATGCAGTGATACCGTCGATCGTGTGAGCCCCTTCATCGGTTCCACAGCAGCGACCGAACGGTGGCGCCACCTGCGGGTGACCCGGCAGGACGGCGTGGCCACCGTCACCCTCGACCGCCCGGAGAAACTCAACGCCCTCACCTTCGGCGCCTACGCCGACCTGCGCGATCTGCTCGCCGAGCTCTCGCGCGAGCGGTCCGTGCGCGCCCTCGTCCTCGGCGGCGAGGGGCGCGGCTTCTGCTCCGGCGGCGACGTCGACGAGATCATCGGCGCCACCCTCGCCATGGACACGGCCCAGCTCCTCGACTTCAACCGGATGACCGGCCAGGTGGTACGGGCCATCCGCGAATGCCCCTTCCCGGTGATCGCCGCCGTGCACGGGGTCGCCGCCGGCGCCGGCGCCGTCCTCGCGCTCGCCTCCGACTTCCGGATCGCCGACCCCACCGCCCGCTTCGCGTTCCTCTTCACCCGCGTCGGCCTCTCCGGCGGGGACATGGGCGCCGCGTACCTGCTGCCCCGCGTCGTCGGCCTCGGCCACGCCACCCGGCTGCTGATGCTCGGAGAGCCCGTACGCGCGCCGGAGGCCGAGCGCATCGGCCTGCTCAGCGAGGTCACCGAGGAGGGCAAGGCCGGCCTGCGGGCCGCCGAGCTCGCCGCGCACCTCGCCGCGGGCCCGGCCCTCGCCTACGCGCAGACCAAGGCACTGCTGACCGCCGAGCTCGACATGCCGCTGGCCGCGTCGGTCGAGCTCGACGCCAACACCCAGGCCCTGCTGATGAACGGCCGGGACTACGCCGAGTTCCACGCCGCCTTCACCACGAAGCGGCCCCCGGAGTGGAAGGGCAGGTAGCACCATGCCGGCAGGCAGAGCATTGCGGGTCGCCGTCGTCGGCGGCGGGCCCGGGGGCCTGTACGCCGCCGCGCTGCTGGCCCGCCAGGGACACACGGTCGAGGTCTGGGAGCGGGGTGCCCCCGAGGACACCTTCGGCTTCGGCGTGGTGCTCTCCGACGAGACCCTCGGCGGCATCGAACGGGCCGACACCGTGGTCTACGCGGCCCTCGGCGCCGAGTTCGTGCGCTGGGACGACATCGACGTCGTCCATCGGGGGCGGCTGCTGACCTCCGGCGGCCACGGCTTCGCCGCCCTCGGCCGGCGCAGGCTGCTGGAAATCCTCCACGAGCGCTGCGCCGGCCTCGGGGTCAGGCTCCGCTTCCGCACCCCGGCGCCGGCCGCCGCGGTCCTGGCGGCCTCGTACGACCTGGTCGTCGCGGCCGACGGGGTACACAGCGCGACCCGGCAGAGCGGCGCCGCGCACTTCCGCCCGACACTGACGGGCGGCCGCTGCCGGTACATCTGGCTCGCCGCCGACTTCGCCTTCGACGCGTTCCGCTTCGAGATCGCGGAGACCGAGCACGGTGTCATGCAGCTGCACGCCTACCCGTACTCCGCGGACGCCTCGACCGTGATCGTGGAGATGCACGAGGAGGTGTGGCGGGCCGCCGGCTTCGACCTGTGCGACGAGGCCGAATCGGCCGCGCGCTGCGCCAAGATCTTCGGCGAGGCCCTGCGCGGGCGCCCGCTGCACGGCAACCGCTCGGCGTGGACCGAGTTCCGTACCGTCGTCAACGAGCGGTGGTCGCACGACAACGTCGTCCTGCTCGGCGACGCGGCGCACACCGCGCACTTCTCCATCGGCTCCGGCACCAAGCTGGCGGTGGAGGACGCGCTCGCCCTCGCCGAAGCGGTGGCGGGGGCGGTGGCCGCCGCCCGGCCGGGCTCCGAGCCGGACGTACCCGCCGCCCTCGCCGCGTACGAGGCCGCCCGGCGGCCGGCGGTGGCCTCGACCCAGCGGGCCGCCGCCGCCAGCATGCGGTGGTTCGAGGAGCTCGCCGGGTACGTCGACCAGCCCGCCCGGCAGTTCGCCTTCAACCTGCTCACCCGCAGCCGCCGGGTGACCCACGACAACCTGCGGCTGCGCGACGAGCGGTTCACCCGGGCCGTGGAACGGGACTTCGGCTGCCCGGACGAGCGCACCCCGCCGATGTTCACCCCGCTGAAGCTGCGCGGGCTGACCCTGCGCAACCGCATCGTGGTCTCCCCGATGGACATGTACGGCGCGCAGGACGGCGACGGGACGCCGGGGGACTTCCACCTGGTGCACCTGGGCGCGCGGGCCCTCGGCGGCGCCGGCCTGGTGATGACGGAGATGGTCTGCGTGTCCCCGGAGGGCCGGATCACCCCCGGCTGCACCGGCCTGTACACGGCCGGCCAGGCCGCGGCCTGGACCCGGATCGCGGACTTCGTGCACACCTGCGCCCCCGGCACCGCGCTCGGCGTCCAGCTCGGCCACTCAGGCCGCAAGGGCTCGACGCGGCTGATGTGGGAGGGCATGGACGACCCTCTCCCGGAGGGCAACTGGCCGCTCGTGGCGGCCTCGGAGCTGCCCTACCGGCCGGGCGTCTCGGCCGTCCCGCGCGCACTGACGGCAGCGGACCTCGCGTCGATCCGCTCCGATTTCGCGGCCGCCGCGGTACGGGCCGCCGACTGCGGGTTCGACCTGCTGGAACTGCACTGCGCCCACGGATACCTGCTGTCCGGCTTCCTGTCCCCGCTCACCAACCACCGTACGGACGCCTACGGCGGCCCCCTGGAGAACCGGCTCCGCTTCCCGCTGGAGGTCTTCGACGCGGTCCGCGCCGTCTGGCCCGCCGACCGGCCGATGACCGTCCGCATCTCGGCCACCGACTGGGCCCCGGGCGGCACTTCCGCCCAGGACGCGGTGGACATCGCGGCCGCCTTCGCCGCGCACGGCGCCGACGCCATCGACGTGTCGACCGGCCAGGTGGTGGCGGACGAGAACCCCGAGTACGGGCGCTCGTACCAGACCCCGTACGCGGACCGGATCCGCAACGCGCTGGGCATCCCGGTCATCGCCGTCGGCGCCATCTCCTCCTGGGACGACGTGAACTCCCTGCTGCTCGCGGGCCGCGCCGACCTCTGCGCCGTGGGCCGCCCGCACCTGTACGACCCGCACTGGACCCTGCACGCGGCCGCCGACCAGTCCTACGAGGGCCCGGCCGCTCCCTGGCCCGCCCCCTACCGCGCCGGCAGCCGCAAACCCCCGACCGGCCGCGGCTGAAGCGCGTTCACGCGGCGGCGCGCGGCACGGGGGTTCGAAGGGTCTTCGGGCTCGTCGCCGGCGCCGGTCGCGCCGGGGTGCTCACAACACCGCCACCTCGACGCGGTCCTCCACCGGGACGTAACCCAGGCGCTGGTAGACGCCGTTGCTGGTCGGGTTGGCCAGGTCCGTGAAGAGCAGCACCTGCGAGGCGCCGGCCGCGTACGCCGCCTCGCTGACCGCGTGCGTGACCCCGGCCGCGTACCCGCGGCCGCGCAGCTCCGGCGGGGTGTAGACCGGGCCGACACGGGAGACCGAGCCGACCGGGCGGAAGAACCCGGCCATCGACACCGGGGTCCCGGCGTGCTCCCAGAGCAGCATGCCCCCGTACGAGAGCCGGTCGCGCAGGAAGGCCTCGGAAGGTCCGCCCCGCTCCCCGGTCTCCCGCTTGAAGGCCCCGGCCCAGTCCAGCAGCAGTCGCAGGTCGGCCTCGGTGGCGGTCCGGGCCCGCCCGGCCGGGGCGGGGTCCGGGGCGAGCAGTCCGGCGAGCCGGTACAGCCGGTTCTCCTCGGTGACCTCGCTCGGCCTGCCCCAGGCCGCGGCCAGCGCCTGCGCGTCGCGGCGCCGGGCGTTCAGCACGTCGACCCCGGCGAGCACCGGCTCGGTGGCGAGCGCTGCCCCCAGCTCGCGCACGGCCTGTTCGGGCAGGGCCCCGATCAGCAGAGGGCGCGGCGGGGTGCAGAGCAGGGCGCCGGTGACGCCCCCGTCGGCCCCAGTCCACCAGCCGAAGAAGGGCTCGGCGGACCCATAGGCGTCCGTGCCGTGCCGCTCCAGCGCGGCGAGCACGGTCAGCAGGATGGTGTTGGCCACGGGCTCGGCGGCCACGGCCGGGCCCGCCGCGGCCCGATAGGCCGCCAGGTCATGGGTGAACGTCCACGTCATGGCTCATGATGGCGCCGGATCGTTTCCCGCGCACGGGCTTTTACGAGGGCAGCCAGGCCGGCCACCACGGCGGCACGTTGTCGGGCCCGCACAGCCCCGAATCCCCGGGGTAGCCGTCCAGGGTGCCCTGCGTGGCGAAGTACCAGACGACCACCACCGACAGGACCAGCACCACGGCCGCCACGCCCGCCACCGGGTTCACGCGCCGGGCGAGCAGCCAGACCAGCAGGGCGAGCACCGCGCACCCCGGGACCAGCAGGAGCATCTCGAAGAACAGCTCGAACCTGCCGCCCGCCTCCCAGCCCGCGTCGCAGTAGGCGCGGGCGTTGGCGGCAAGGTCGTGCGCGAGGTAGCCGGCGACGGCGCCGCCCAGCGCCGAGGCCACCAGGCCCTGCCACCGCACCCGCCCGCCCGCCCTGGTGGGCGGCGGCCCGAATCCGGGCGGCGGGGAACCGTCCGGCGGCTGGGCGTGCGGTGGGTGAGGGGGCGGGGGCGGCGCCCCGGCAGGAAGATCGTTTCGCGTCACACCCCGACGTGACGCGCCCCGCGCCGCCTACGGTTCCAGGAACCCCGCCCCGATGTCCCGCAGCCGGCCGTGCAGTTCGGTGAAGACCGCCGCCGCGCGGTCGCCCGGCCAGTCCGCGGGCAGCAGCTCCCGCGGCAGCCCCGGGTCGGCGTACGGCAGGCGCCGCCAGGTGTCCAGCGCGAGCAGGTAGCCGCGGTAGGCCTCCTCCGCGGTCGGCGCCGGGCCCGACTGCAGGGCGCGCAGCACCGGCTCGTGCAGGTCCAGGAACTCCTCGTGCTGCTTGGCCAGCGAGGTCAGGTCCCACCACCGGGCCACCGCCTCGGCGGTCGGGGCGAAGCCGAGGTGGCCGCCGCGGAACAGCTCCACGTACGCCGTCAGGTGCAGCCGGTCCAGCGTGTGCCCGGTCTCCTCGTACAGGTGGGCCGGCGCGATCCACACCCCCGGCGCCACCGCGCCGAAGCCGAGGCCGGCGAGCCGCGAGCGCAGCAGGTGCCGCTTGTTGCGCTCCTGCTCCGGTACGGAGAACACCGCCAGCAGCCATTCACCCGCCGGCTGCCCACCGCGCTCCCCGTAGATCCGCCGGTCGCCGTCGTCCAGGAGCTGCCGGGCCTCCTCGGAGAGCTCGTACCCCGCCGAGCCGTCCGCGGCGCGCGCGGGCAGCAGGAAGCCGCGCCGCTTCAGCCGGGACACCGACGAGCGGACCGACGGGGCGTCGACACCGGCCGCGCCCAGCAGGCGGACCAGCGCGGACACCGGGACCGGACCCTCGAAGGCCCGCCCGTAGGCGCCGTAGAACGTGACGATCAGAGATCGCGGAGTGTGCTGCTCGACCACGGGTTCACTCTAGAGGTGCCTTGCCGATCATGCCGGGCCCGCCGGCAGGACGCTCCCCCCGTCGCGCAGCCGGAACCGCTGCAGTTTTCCGGTCGCGGTCCGGGGGAGGGCCGGGAGGAAGACGAAGGCGCGCGGGCACTTGTACGGGGCCAGCTCCGCCCGCATGAACGCGCGCAGCTCCTCCTCGCTGGGCGCCGCGCCCTCCCGGGCGACGGCGTACGCCACCACGATCTGCCCGCGTCGCTCGTCCGGGCGGCCCACCACCGCCGCCTCCACCACGTCCGGGTGGCGCATCAGGGCTTCCTCCACCTCCGGGCCCGCGATGTTGTACCCCGCCGAGACGATCATGTCGTCGGCCCGGGCGACGTACCGGAAATAGCCCTCCGGGTCGCGGACGTAGGTGTCCCCGGTCAGGTTCCAGCCCTCCCGCACGTACTCCTCCTGCCGCGGATCGGCCAGGTACCGGCAGCCCACCGGGCCGCGCACGGCCAGCAGCCCGGGCTCGTTGTCCGCGACCGGGCGGCCGGAGGCGTCCACCACCCGCGCCTGCCAGCCCGGCACCACGCGGCCCGTCGTCCCCGGGCGGATGTCCTCGTCGGCCGCGGAGATGAAGATGTGCAGCAGCTCGGTGGCGCCGATGCCGTTGATGATCCGCAGCCCGGTGCGCTCGTACCAGGCCTCCCAGGTGGCCGCCGGAAGGTTCTCCCCGGCCGAGACGCAGCGACGCAGCGCGGAGAGGTCGTACGTGCTCACGTCGTGGGGGCCCAGCTCGTCCAGCATCGTCCGGTACGCGGTGGGCGCGGTGAACAGCACCGTCACCCGGTGCTGCGCGAGGGCGGGCAGGAGCCGGCGCGGGACCGCCTGGTCGAGCAGGAGCGCGGAGGCGCCGGCGCGCAGCGGGAAGACGACCAGGCCGCCGAGGCCGAAGGTGAAACCGAGCGGCGGACTGCCCGCGAAGACGTCGTCGGGTCGGGGCCGCAGCACGTTGCGGGAGAAGGTGTCGGCGACGGAGAGCAGATCGCGGTGGAAGTGCATGCAGCCCTTGGGCCGGCCGGTGGTGCCCGAGGTGAAGGCGATCAGGGCCACGTCGTCGGCGGAGGTGTCGACGGCCCGGAACGGCGCCTCGTGGCGCTCGGCCAGCCGGAGCAGGTCGTCGGACCCCTCGCCGCCGTACGGGGTGATCCGCAGGCCGGGCACCTCGGCCTTGGCCAGATCCTCGACCACGCCCACGTGGCACAGCGCGTGCTGCACCCGGGCCATCGCGCAGACCGTGGCCAGCTCCTGCGCGCGCTGCTGGGCGAGGACGGTCACGGCCACCGCGCCGGCCTTCATCACCGCCAGCCAGCACGCGGCGAGCCAGGGGCCGGTGGGGCCGCGCAGGAGCACGCGGTTCCCGGGGACCACGCCGAGGTCGGCCGTGAGGACGTGGGCGATGCGGTCCACGCGTTTGCGCAGCCCGCCGTACGACCACACCTCGCCGGATCCGCTGCGGAAGGCCGGGCGGTCGGGCCCGAACCGGTCGATGGTGGCGTCGAGCAGCTCGGCGCCGCAGTTGAGCCGGTCCGGGTAGGCCAGTTCGGGGAGCTCGAAGACGAGCCGCGGCCAGGCGTGCGGCGGCGGCAGATGGTCGCGCGCGAAGGTGTCGGCGTGGGCGGAAGGCTTGAGCTCCAAGGCGGGTTCGCCCCCTTGCAACGACAGCGGCACCCCGGGTGGGGGACCGAAGTGGCGGAGCAGGCCGTGCGGGTGCGCTACGAGCGTATCGTGATGGTGACGGCAGTCAACAGGACGCGATAGAAGCGGGGATGTTCGGATGACCGGATTCGCGCTCGGGGCGGAACAAGAGGAGTGGTGCGGGCAACTGCGCGCGCTGGCGGCGGACCGGCTGCGGCCGCTGGCCGACAAGGGGGAACCGGGGCGGGTCAACCGCCCGCTGCTCGCGGCGCTGGGCGAGCTGGGCCTGCTGGAGCGGGTCTTCACCTCGGGGGCGCTGGAGCTGTGCCTGCTCCGTGAATCCCTCGCGTACGGATGCACGGAGGCGGAGACGGCCCTGGCCCTGCAGGGCCTGGGGGCGCATCCGGTGCTGCGCTCGGGCACGCCGCAGCAGCGGGAGCGCTGGTTGCCGCAGGTGCGGGCCGGGCGGGCGGTGGCGGCCTTCGCGCTCAGCGAGCCGGGGGCGGGCTCGGACGCGGCCGCGCTGGCACTGGAGGCCGTACGGGACGGCGGGGGCACGGCGGACGGGGGCGGTGGCGGCGCGGGCGGCGGCTGGCGGCTCAGCGGTGAGAAGTGCTGGATCTCCAACGCCCCCGAGGCGGATTTCTACACGGTGTTCGCCCGGACGGGCGAAGGGCCGGCGGCCAAGGGGGTCACCGCCTTCCTGGTCCCGGCCGACCGCCCCGGGCTCTCGGGCGAGCCCCTGGACATGCTCTCCCCGCACCCGATCGGCCGGCTGTCCTTCGACGGGGTCCCGGTGGGCCCGCAGGACCTGCTCGGCGAGCCCGGCCGGGGCTTCCGCGTCGCGATGGACACCCTGAACCTGTTCCGGCCGAGCGTGGGCGCCTTCGCCGTCGGCATGGCCCGGGCCGCCCTGGACGCGACCCTGGCGTACACGGGGGCGCGGCGCGCCTTCGGCGGGGTGCTGGGCGACCTCCAGGCGGTGGGCCACCGGGTGGCCGAGATGGCCACCCGCACCGAAGCCGCCCGGCTCCTGGTGTACGCGGCGGCGGGGGCGTACGACGCCGGCTCGGCGGACGTCCCGCGCCGGTCGGCGATGGCGAAGCTGCTCGCGACGGAGACGGCCCAGTACGTGGTGGACCACGCGGTACAGCTGCACGGGGCCGTCGCCCTCCAGCGCGGCCACCTGCTGGAGCACCTGTACCGGGAGGTCCGGGCCCCGAGGATCTACGAGGGTGCCAGCGAGGTCCAGCGCACGATCATCGCGAAGGAGCTCTACCGGTGAGTGTCGAGCGGATCAATCCGGCGGAGCTCTCCCCGCCGACGGGCTTCTCCCACGCCGTGGCCGCGAGCGGCTCCCGGCTGGTCTTCCTGGCGGGCCAGACCGCACTCGACACCGAGGGCAAGGTGGTCGGGGACACCCTGCCCGAGCAGTTCGAACGCGCGCTGGGAAACCTGCTGACGGCCCTCGCCGCGTCCGGGGGCACCCCGGCGGACCTGGCCCGGGTGACCGTCTACACGGTCGACGTGGAGGCGTACCGCGTGCACGCCCCCGAACTCGGCCGCATCTGGCGCCGGCTGGCCGGCCGCGATTACCCGGCCATGGCGGTCATCGGGGTCGTCCGGCTCTGGGACGGGCCCGCCCTGGTCGAACTGGACGGTATCGCCGTACTCGGAACGGCGTAACTCACGTTGCCGGATCGCTGACCAGGTGCTTTTGACAGCGGGCCAGAGAGGGGTGAGGGTGGAAATGACCTTTTTATAAGGAATGTCTCAATCCTCGGAGGTGCATGGTCATGCGCCGTGTCATCACCGCGACGATCGTGGCAGGAGCCGCGGGCGTCGCGCTCGGCCTGATGCCTGTCGGCGGAGCGGTTGCCGCGGGTCTTCCCCAGACCCAGCAGCACAACTCCGGATGGTGCTCCGACGACTGGCGCGGTAGCAACAACTGGCGTGACTGCTGCGACTCCACGCGCTGGCACAACTGGAACGACCGCCCCAGCTGGTGCTGGGACAACGACTCGAACAACGGCCGACACGACAACGCCAACTGGAACGACAACTGGAACAACGGCCGTTGGAACGACAACCGCTCCGACCATGGCAACCGCAACGACAACAACTGGAACGGTGGCCACGACAACGGCTGGAGCGACAACGGATCCGGCCGCGGTGGCTATGGCGGCGACGGTGGCGGTGGCGGTGGTGGCCACGACGGCGGCGGAGGCAACGGCGGCTACGGCGGAGGCAGCGGTGGCGGTGGGGGCGGCGGCCACGACGGCGGTGGGGGAGGCAACGGCGGGGGCGGCGGGGGCGGAAGATAGCTCCGGCAGCACGGGAAACGAGCCTTACCCGCCGATCGGCGGGTAAGGCTCGTTTCCCGTGCTGCCGGATGCCCGCCCTGGTCGAAGTAGACCGTGGCGATCAGGTGGTGCCAGGTGTAGCGCCCGACGACGCCGTCCGCGCCGCCGGTGACCGAGGCGCTGCGCTGGAAGTTCACGACCCCTGTACGTCTTGGGGCCGAAGTCGCCGTCGACGAAGCCGGGCTGGTCCTCGCCGGCGACCGCTCCGGCCTGGAGCAGCTCCTCCTGGAGTTCCCGGACGCACACCCCGGACGAGCCCTTGGCGAGCACCACCGTGGCGCCGACGCGCTGCCTTGTCCGTCATGGCGATCAGTCCGTGGTCCGGGAGATGAGAGCCTCCCAGGTCCTGGGACCGACGACGCCGTCCGGGTCCAGGTGGGACTGGCGCTGGAACTCCTTCACGTAGTCGTCGGTCTTCGAGCCGAAGATGCCGTCGATGAAGCCGGGCCAGTCGGCGGGGGCGATGCCGACGGTGGCGGCGATGTCGAACTGGATCTCGCGCACGCACACGCCCGACGAGCCGTACTGGAAGTTGCGGGCGGGGATGGACCAGCCGTTGGGAGAGGTGCGGGTGCCGACGCTGCGGGTGCAGGCGTCGCGGTAGTCACCGGCCGAGGCGGTGGGGGCGGTGACCAGCAGCGTGCCGACGGCGGACGCGGCGAGCGCGAGGGCCGTGAGGGGGCGGATGCGGCGCGACGAGGACATGGAAGAGCGTCTCCTGACGATGACGATGACGATGACGAAGAGGGCGGAAGCCGGGCGAGGAGGAGAGGGCGGGGCGCGAGGAGGGGCGGGGCTCAGCCCGTCAGGAGCTTCTCCCAGGTCCGCGGTCCCACGACGCCGTCGGGGTCGAGGTGGTGGCCGCTCTGGAACCTGCGGACGGCCGAGGCGGTACGCGCGCCGAAGACGCCGTCGACGAAGTTGCCGCCGCTCTGCTCCCACGGGGAAAGGCCGTACTGCGAGACGAGTTCCTGGAGCCCGGCCACGCAGACGTCGGAGTCACCCTGGGAGTAGTCGTACCGCGGGATGGTGTAGCCGCTCGGGGAGAGCCGCGTGCCGTACGTGTCCTTGCAGATCTTGTACGAGGAGTCGTCCGCCTGGGCGGCCGGCGCGGAGACGAACAGGGCGCCGGCGGAGACCGCCGCGAGGAGGAGTGAGGTGACGCCCTTCGTGGGGCGAGATGTGCGCATGTCGGAAGAGCCCTTCGCTGGTGACAGCGAAAAGCTGCCACACGGGGCGCGTCCGGCTCCCGCTTCCCACCTGTCCTGGGAAGCGGGGGACGAGCGTCCAACCAGCTCAGAGCGGATTCCCGGGGCTCGTCCCAGGGACGTCCCGACCGGGCTTCCCGGGCGGGCGGGCCGACCGTCCCGTACCGTCCCGGGTGTGTCCCGGACGCCGTCCCGTCCCGCCCTGTCCCGTGCCGGGGTCAGGGCTTGATCGCACCCAGCGGGGAACACTCCTGTTCCTTCTGGCTGGGAATCGCCCCGCAGATCGTGATGGTCTCCCATGTCGCGTCCGGGGTGACGGCCAGCATCCGCGTGTAGGTGTCGTGTTCCATCCGGATCGTGGCCTCGTCGGACGAGTTGCGCTTGTCCTGGATCATGACCGTGTCCCCGATGTTGCCGTTCTCGACGCGCCCCCACACCGCCTGGCAGGCCTCGCTGTAGCGCAACTGGATGCTCATGCCGCGCAGGAAGGTCTGGCGCACCGTGACCGCGTCCCACTGGCAGTCCTCCGCCTGCGGTTCGCGGCGCATGCAGGTGTCGCTCTTGCAGCCGACCTTGACCGGCCCGCTCGGGCGGGCCTGGGCGGGTGTGGCGCCGGGCGAGCCCGTCGCCCCGGCGGTGGGGCCCTGGGCGGTGCCCGCGCCGGCCGGTTCGACGAGGAAGACCGTCAGCAGGCTGCCCAGCAGGGCGCCCGCCAGGACGCCGGCCGCCGTGCGCAGGATCCTGGACCAGGCGAACCGCCCTGTGAGGACGGCTCCTTCCACGGTCGGGGCCGGGGTCGGGGCCGGGTCCGGAGCCGGCCGTACCGTCGCCGGCTTGACGGGGACACCCGGCCTCGGGCGCTCCGGGGCCCGGACCGCGGGCTCCTCCGCCGGCGCCTCATCGCGTACGACGGCCAGCTCGAGCAGCACGAGCAGAGGTTCGGGGTCCGCCCCGGCCGCGGTCGCGAACTCCTCGACCGCGATACGGGTCGGGACCTGCTTGCCGTTGAGGAACCGCTCCCAAGAGGAACGGCTGTAGTGCGTCTTGTCCGCGAGGCGGTTGTAGCTCAGCTGCGACGCGTCCTTGATCCGCCGCATTTCGGCGAAAAGGTCGCCTCTCGGAGCGTCCCCGCCGGCCGCCCCTGATCCCCCTGCCATCAAGGTGGGTCCCCCATCTCGTGCTCATTCCGTCCCCCCGGCCGTTGGCCGCGGGGAACAGTATCAGCCACGAAGTGGCGTGCTCATGACTGTGGCCCCCGGGAGCCAACTCCCGGGAGGCCAAGGTCAGTGCAGGGTTTTCGCGGTGCCTGCGAACACGGATGTCAGGCGAGCAGGCGGCTCCAGGTACGGGCGTCCACGACCCCGTCCTGCGGCAGCGCGCGCGAGGCCTGGAACGCCGCCACGCGGGCCGCGGTGCCGGGCCCGAACGCACCGTCCGCCGTCGTCGGGAAGCCGAGTGCCGACAGCCGGCTCTGCACCGCCTTCACCGCCTCCCCGGCCGCTCCCTGCGCCACCGGCGCGCACAGCTGGTTCCAGGTCTGGTTCCCCGCGAACCCGTCGATGGCGGCGCCGATCTGCTTCTGGAACGCGCGCACCGCGCCGTCGGTCGCCGGCCCGAACGATCCGTCCGGCGTGATCGCCGCCCCGCGCTGGACGAGCAGGCACTGCAGGACGCGTACGCGCTCGTTCACATCGCCCGCACGCAGCAGCGGCCACACGGGAGCCGCCGGGTCGCCGCCGATCCGGGCCGCCACGTCCGCGCGCAGCTGCGGCAGCAGGGCGTAGAGGCGGTCGCCGGGGCACTGGGTGTTGTTGAAGTCCCGGTGCCCGTAGATCTGGTACGGCTGCAGCCCGTACTGGAGGCAGATGCGGGCGCAGAGGCCGACGAGCGCCGCGTACTGCTCGGCGCGGGGTTCCTCGGTGGTGTAGGTGCCCTCGTTCTCGATGCCGATGGCCACCGTGTTCTGGCCGGTGCAGTGCGCCGCCTCGACGATCTGCCCCCCGCTGTCCAGCGCGGCCAGGCTGCCGTGCCGCCCCTCGGTGACGAACGCGCCCCGGCTGACGGTGAAGTGCTGCCCGGTGTCGATCCAGCCCTCGGTGTCCATCTGGTACGTCTGCATCGCGCGGGCCAGCGCGAAGGCGCGGTCCTGCCCGTACTCGGCCACGTTCGCGGTCGCCGTGTGGTGCACGATGATCTTCTGCGGCCGGGCCGCGAGCACCTTCACGGGGCTCTTCGGTGCCCGCGCTCCCCAGGCCTCGCAGTCGGATACGAGCGGGCCGTCGGCGGCCCGCGCCCGTCCGGCCGTACCCGGCGCGGCCAGTGCCGCCCCCAGGGACAGCGCGCCGGCCAGCAGGGTGCGTCGGCGGAGCAGCGGTCGTGCCGTCGGCGTGGTCATGTGAGTCCGTTCCATCGAGAAGTTGCAGGTGAACGCTAGGAATTGAAAGGCGCCGGGACAAGCCGGGAGGCCGTCCCGGCGTCCCGTGCCGTCCCACGGGACCGTGGGACGGCACGGGACGGGTGTCGTCAGCAGGTCACTGCATGGTGCGCAGGGTCTGCTCGAGCGCGTCGGCGTAGTGCCGCGCGCCGGCGACCTTCGGGTGGAACGACTGCGCCGAGCTGCCGAGCTTGATCACGTTGGTGTCGAGCTGCGGGGTGTCGCTCTCGACCAGGTCCATGACGATGCCGTGGACCGTCTCGGGAGTTCCGCAGACGGCCTGCCCCTTGAAGGCCTCCTTGGGGTTCGAGAACCACGCCTTGACGCCCTGGGCCCGCGCGTCCCGGGCCGCTCCGTCCATCTCCTGGAGCAGGGTCTCCCCGATGGAGTTCAGCCAGGGGCCTTCCAGCGTGCTGATGGTCGGGAGGCAGCCACCGTCCTTCTCCAGCAGCGGCGGGTAGCCCATCAGTACGATCTTGGCCTGTGGCGCCCGCGCCTGGATCGCCTTCAGGGTCTTCACGATCTGAGGCCGCACCAGGTTCTTGATGCGGTCGGGGACGTAGGCCGACAGCGGGCCCGTCTTCTTCCCCGTCTTGTTGCCGTTCACGTCGACGTCGTCGATCGAGTCCGCCTGGCAGAATTCGGAGGTGATCAGGCACGAGGTGAAGATGGGCGTGAACAGCGTGTCGTTGCCGCCGATGGAGATGGTCACCAGCGTGGTGTTCTGGTCGAGGTAGCCCTGGTCCAGCTGCGGGAGTTCGCCGTACTCCGCCTTCCCGCCGCCGTCCGCCTTGCTGAGGACGTTGTACGTCCGCGCGCCGGAGCAGGCGATCAGGTGGTAGTCCATCGAGGGGTCACGGACGTCGGCGAGCGCGCCGATCGAGGTGGTGGAGCCGGGCAGCGCGGCCTGCCGGGACCAGGCCTGCGTGGAGCGGTGGCAGGCGTCGCGGGTGGCACCGTTCGTCGTGTCCCGGTAGTTGCTCTCCTTGTAGTAGTCGGCTCCGCCGGAGACGGACGCGCCCTCACCGGAGGAGTACGAGTCGCCGAGGGCGACGACGGAGTCGGCCGGCTTCCCGGGCAGCGGCTGGAAGGCCGCGGCGTCCCAGGCCACGTCCTCGGTGCCGTTGCCTCCGTCGGCGTGCGTGCTCAGCGAGACCTTGGGAGTGCCGGTGAAGTGGAACACGCCCAGGTCCACCCAGCGGTTCTCCCGGGTGCGCTGTGGCACCACCCGTACCGGGCTGGTCGAATCCGTCCCGTACACCACGTACTTGGCCTGCCGGGTCTGCGCGCCGTGGTCCGGCATGTGCACCATCACCCGGGCCCAGCCGCTGCCGGGGATGTTCTGGCCCAGCGTCCAGGTGCCGGTGGTCAGCAGCCGGCCGCCGTCCGTGTCGGCCGTGTCACGGGTGTGGGAGAACCAGAAGTGGCCGCCGTAGCCCCCGCCGATCTGGTGCATGTCGATCTTCCCGGGATACGTCCCGTTCCACAGGTTGAAGTCGAAGGCGAAGGACCCCGACGAGGCGACCGCACCGCAACTGCGGGCGTCCGATCCGGCCGGCCGCGTGCCGTTCGGGAGGTCGTCGACGATCAGTGAACCGGCGGGCAGACCGCTGCTGCACCGCGGCGGGTAGGAGGAGTCCTCGTCCGGCTGCTCCGGGTAGGTGGCGTCGAAGCGGTGCGTCGCCTGCCCGCACTGGTTCCTGTCACAGTCCACGTACTTCACCGGCTGGTGGTACCAGCAGTGCAGGTCCGCACGGGTGCAGGCGCCGAGCCCGGGCTCGTTCTTGTCGTTCGGGCCGATCTTGGCGGGGTCGCACTCGTTCGAGGAGTTGCAGAACAGCCCCTCCGGCGGGTGGAGGCCGCCGGTGCGGAAGGTCCAGTCGCTCCACCAGGCCTGGCGGTACGCGACCCCCATCGTGCCGGGCTTGAACATCGCCGAGAGCGGCCGGGCCGCCCAGCCCATCACCTTCTCCTGGTAGGGCCAGTCCTGCGGGTGGGAGGCGTGCGAGTAGTCGTCCCGGCCCCCCGTCGACTCCAGGAAGGGGGTGCGGTTGGCCTTCCACAGAGGGTTGGCCGGATTGTTGGTCCAGCCCACGCCCCACGTGCCGTTGTTCTTCGCCGCGTCGGACTGCGGGTAGAAGCCCGCGTTGTACGCCCACAGGGCGAAGGCCCAGTTCTCGATGTACTTCGGCTTGCCGTTGTTGACGGTCAGACCGGCGTCGCGGGTCTGGTTCCACTTCTCGGCGAGCTTGTCGGCGCCGGCGGCGATGTTCGCCGTGTAGTCCAGGGCCGCGGCCTCCTGCTGGACGACGGACATGGCCGGCTGGTCGTGTCCCGGCAGCCGCATGCCGTCGGTGATCTGCGTGATGCCGTAACCGCAGTCCGCCTTGGCCCAGTTGATCGCCCACGGGTCACCCTGCGTGCCGTTCGGCGCGTAGTCGATGCCGTAGTAGTTGCCGATCAGAGGATTGCCCGTGGCGCCCGGGACGACGTACCGGCTGGCTTGCCACATGTTGGATTCCTGAGCGGTGATGCCCAGCAGGATCTGCGCCGGGATGTGCCACTCGTCGGCCTTGTCGATGTAGCCGTTGGGGTCGCCGCTCAGCACGCGCAGCGGGAAGAGGAGCTGCGGGTTGTAACCCGTCATGCCCGTGCCCTTCCAGTTGGGCGGCCGGTTGACGTGCTGGTTCAGGCCCATGATCACGGCCTGGTCCACGGCCCACTCGACCTGGCGCGGAGTGGGCTGGAAGGCTTGCTTGCGCACGTCCCCGCGCGGTACGGCACAGGTGCGCTCCGCCTCGACGGGGTCGTGCGCCGAGGGGGCCGCCGCCGCGGCGGCGCCGGAGACGGCGGCCGCCGTGAACGGGCTTTTGCTCGCGCCCTGCGGGACGAGCGGACCCTCCGGGGCGCCGGCCGGCCCGGCCGAGGAGCGCAGGGCCGGGGAGGGGGCGAGCCCGTCGGCGAGCCGGGCCGGGGCCACGGCCTCGGCACCGGGAGCGGCCTCCAGCTCGACGCTCTTGCCGGTGCCGAGCACCTTGACCTGGTTGACGACGGTGCGCTCCGTGGCGGCCTCTTCGGCCCGGACCGGGCTGCCGTCCTGGCCGTGGGCCCAGCGGCTGGTGACGGCCGACTGGCCGCGGGCACTCATCACCGCGCCCTTGTCGAGCCCGCCGGGGTTGTGGACGTGCGCGGGCAGCTTGCCCTCGGTCTCGGCCCGGCCGGTGACGAAGACCTCGCCGGAGGGCGACCCCGCCAGGTCCAGGGCGTCGAGCTGCCCGGAGGCGATCGGGCGCGGTCGGGCCTTGCCGTTCCGGGCCGAGCGGACCGCGGCGGCGTCGACGTGCTTGACCTGGCCGACCGCCTTGGGGCCCGGGTCCGCCCCGCCGGGCCCGTCGAGGAAGGTGATGCCGCCGGCCGCGTCCCGGGTGATCTGGAAGGGGACCCGGTCCGCGGCGGCTATCGGGTGCCGGGCGCCCTCCTTGCCGATGCGGACCAGCTGCGGGCCCTCGGCCGCGACGATCTCGCCGCCGCCGTACGGGATCGCCGAGGTGACCTGGCCGGTGAGCTTGAGCGGGGACGACGCTCGGCCGGCCTTCGCGTCGACGGTGATCAGACGGGTGGCGTTCTCCTTCCCCGCGTCATCGCTGAACTGGGAGAGCACGGCCGTCTCGCCCTCGCCGCAGCCGGGGGAGAAGTACGACAGCGAGGCCTGCACCGGCAGCTTCGTCACCCTGCCGGTGGTCAGCTCGACCACGGCGGTGAACGCGCCGCGCGTCATCAGCTCCGGTTTGTTGGTGAACGTACGGGGCGCGTACGCCACGACCGCGCGCTCGCCGGAGGCGGTGACGCACGCGTTGCCGATCCAGGTGTCCGTGTCGAAGCCGGGCTCGGCGAGGGTGGCCGCGGTCTTCCAGGGGTAGCCCGCCTTCGCGTCGGCCACCAGCACGTGGAACCCGGAGGCGTCCCCGGACGTGGTCCAGGCCCGGTCCGAGGCACCGCCGACCACCTTGGCCCGGTCGCGCGGGGGGACGGCGGTGGGGTGCCGGTCGGGACCGGGTTCGGACGGGCTCGGCCCCGGGGTGCCGGCCGGAGCGGGCGGCGCCGCCTGGGCGGGGAGGGCGAGCGGCGCCATCAGGGCCGCCGCCGTGGTGAGCACCACGGCGACGGACGCATGCCGTCGTCTGTGTCGTTTCAAGGGTCTTCTCTTCCGTGACATCCGCACCGAGGTGACGTGAGGCGCGATGACGCGTCACGGGCAGGGGCCGGCCTCGGCGGGGGAGCGGGGAGGGAGGACGGGCACACTGCGGGCCGCGTGGGGCCCGGGACCGTCCGACGCGAGCAATCTAGGGGCCGCGCCCGGCCGTTCGGGGCCGGATCCGTCCCCAGGACGTCCCGTGCGGAGCCCGGTCCGCGGGACGGGAACACCGTCCCGGGCGGGGGACGCGAAGAGGCCCTCCCGGGACGGGCCGCCCGTCCCGGGCCGGTGCGTGGGACTTCTCCGCGCCGGCCGCGGGTCACGCCCCCACGGGACCGACCCGCGGGCCGTCCGGGACTTCCCGGAGACGGACGGGACACCGGGACGTGGCCGGGACCGGCCTAGTGTTCCGGCTGTCCGGTGGCGCCTGGTCCAGCCCGTCCGGCACGGATCCCCGCCCCGCTCCTCACGGAAAGCAGGTTCGCCATGCTCAAGAAGACCGTTTCACGGGCCGCCGCCCTCGCCGCCGCGGCCGCCCTGACCGTGCTCAGCCTGTCGGGTACCGCACAGGCCCGGCAGGGCGCCCCGTACATCGGGTACGGCAAGACGAACAACACGCACGCCGTGTGGTGCGTGCAGCACCAGCTGAACTACGCCTTCGCGCACAACTGGACCGGGCGTCCGGGCTCGCACGGCCAGATCTCCGAGGACGGCAGGTTCGGCCCCCAGACCGAAGAGGCGATCCGCTTCTTCCAGAGCGTGATGTTCGTGCCCAAGGACGTGGACGGCATCGTCGGCCCGGACACCGGCTACGCGCTCCTGTGGTACGGCGACCCGTACTACGGCTACGACGACAAGGTCACCCACGCCGGATACTGCAACGAGTACCTCCCCAGCGTCGTCTGACCCGACCGGCCCGCCACCCTTGCGGCCGGCCGGGCATCCACCCCCACGGGGGTGGGGCGGATGCTCAGCCGGCCAGCAGGTTCCCCATCCACTCCTCGATCCCCGCGACCGTGCGGGGCAGGGCGCCCGACATCAGCCGGGCGCCCGTCGCCGTGATGACCAGGTCGTCCTCGATGCGCACGCCGATGCCGCGCAGCTCCGGCGGCAGGGTCTCGTCGTCGGGCTGCAGGTACAGGCCCGGCTCGACCGTCAGCACCTGACCTTCCTCCAGGACCCCGTCCAGATAGGTCTCCGCCCGCGCCTTCGCGCAGTCGTGGACGTCCAGGCCCAGCATGTGGCCGCTGCTGCACAGCGTGTACCGCCGGTGCAGGTCCCCCCGCGCGTCCTTCAGGACGCCCCACTCCGCCAGGCCCTCCGCGATCACCCGCATCCCGGCCCGGTGGAAGTCCCGGAAGCTCGCGCCCGGACGCAGTGCCGCCATGCCCGCGTCCTGCGCCGCCAGTACCAGTTCGTACACCTGCCGCTGGACGGAGGAGAAGCGCCCCGACAGCGGGAGCGTGCGCGTGATGTCCGCCGTGTAGAGGCTGTCGGTCTCCACGCCCGCGTCCAGCAGCAGCAGGTCGCCGCGGTCGAGCCGGCCGTCGTTGCGGATCCAGTGCAGGACGCACGCGTGCGCGCCCGACGCCGCGATCGTGTCGTACCCGGTGCCGTTGCCCTCGGCCCGGGCGCGCAGTCCGAAGACCCCCTCGATCCACCGCTCGCCGCGCGGGTGCGCCAGTGCGCGCGGCAGCGCCCGTACGACGTCCTCGAAACCGGCGGCGGTGTGGTCGACGGCGAGCTGGAGCTGGCCGACCTCCCAGGCGTCCTTCACCAGGCGCAACTCGGAGAGGGCGGCGGCCAGTTCGGAGTCGGTGGCGGCGTTGCGGCCGGCCGGGGAGCCGAGGTCGTCCAGGTGGGCGCAGCGCAGGCCGGTCAGGCGCTCGGCCTCGGCCAGGTCGGGGCGGCGCCCGACCCAGAACTCCCCGTACCGGCGGTCCCGGTAGAACTCCTCGTTCCCGCCCGCGCGCGGGGAGCGGGGGCGCAGGTACAGCACGGGCTCGTGGCCGTGCGGGCCCGTGGGCTCCAGCACCAGGACGTGGCCGACCTGGTCCTCTCCGGTCAGCCCGGTCAGCCAGGCGTAAGCGCTGTGCGGGCGGAAGCGGTGGTCGCAGTCGTTGGAGCGGACCTTGAGCTCGCCGGCCGGGATGATCAGCCGCTCGCCCGGGAAGCGTGCCGAGAGGCGCTCGCGCCGGGACGGGGTGACCTCGTACGCCGGGATCCGCGCGGAGTCGGGGAGGGGCGACGGCGCCCATTCGGCCGCCATGAACCGGGACAACTCCGGTGATACCGGCAGGTCGTGGCTGCCGATGTTGAGGCGGGAGGCGGGGCCGGGGGAGGTGCCGGTGGGGGTGTCGGACATGGAGGCTCCCTCAAGAAGATGCGAACTGGTGGGCGCACGGGTCTTGTCAGTGCAATTTCACATTACTATGTTACAGCTCACACCGCGGCACGTTAATCCCCGTCAAACGCCGTGTGACGCAGGGCAGTTCAGGCATTTCAGGTTTCACGCACCACCTCGCGCACCACTTCCCCCACCTCCCCTCCCAATCAGGAGTCCTTGGTGTCTCAGCACAGAGCTGTGCGTACGTCCCTCCTCTCCGCCGCCGTCGCGGTGACGCTCCTCGCCTCCGCCGGCCAGGCCGTGTCCCAGACCGCGGACCGGGCCCCCGCGGCCGCCCCCGCCCCGGCCGCCGTGCCCGGCACCTTCACCTCCGGGGCGCCCGGTGCGAACCCGTTCGACGAGGTGGAGCACCTCGCTTCGCCCAAGGAGGCCGCACCCGCGACGGGCCAGGCCCCCGGCGGGATCGCCGCCGACGGCCGCGTCCCCGGAGCCGCCCCGTCCGCCGCCCCGGCCGCGCGTCTCACCGAGCGCGCCGAGAAGAGCCGCGAGCGCGCCTCCACCGCCCAGGCCGCGCCCACCGCGCAGAGCGTGGCCGCGGGCGTCCCCTGCACCCTCGACGGGATCACGGGCCTCAGCCCGGAGCAGTTCGCCGACTTCCTGGCCGACCCGGCCGTCACCGCCGACGGCTGCATGCGCACGCTGGTCTGGACGTGGGACGCCCGCCTCGCGCCCGTCATGGACGACGCGCACGTCCAGGCCGTGGCCCGCCGGATATCCGGCCTGGCCGCCGCCCACGACGGCCGCAACTCCTCGCACCTGGAGGAGATGTTCACGTACCTGCACGCGGCGGTCTACCACGACTTCTCGCGCGAGGAGATCGACCTCACCGACGCCGCGACCGCCGATGCCATGAGCCGGGCCGTCACCGACTTCGGCAACGCCGCCCGGACCTTCGACGTCACCGCCTCCAACGCCCGGACCCTGCGCGAGGCCCTCTACGCCACCGGCCCCGGCATGCGCCAGACCCAGCTCGGCCTGATCAAGAAGGTGCTGGCCACCCTGGACGCCTCGCACCCCGCCACCAGCGGCGACGCGAACTGGGGCGGCGCCGCCCTCGCCGCCCTCACGGTCAACTACCTCGGCGTGTACCCGGGCAACCAGGACGCCGCCTTCCAGGCCGCGGCCAAGGCCGACCCCGCCTACCGGGCCGCCTTCAAGGCCTTCGCCGGCTACACCCACCTCAAGGGCACCACGAACGCGTGGGTGGTCCGCGACGCGCTCGGCGAGTACGGCCGCTTCGGCCAGATCGAGGGCCTCCAGAGCCAGATCTCCGCCGACCTCGGCGGCCTCCTGGAGCCGGTCAAGGCCGCCTTCGGCAACGGCAGCGAGCCCTGGGCCAAGATCGTCTCCTGGCTGAACACCTACAACGCGTGCAAGCAGTACGGGGTGTGCAAGGAGGACATCGAGAAGATGCTCTTCCCGAACACGTACACCTACGACAACGGCGCCATCAAGGTCCGCACGGCCCTCGACCGGGCCACCGTCGACCAGCTCTACTACGCGAGCAAGCAGGTCAAGACCCAGTTCCACCGGGTCCTCGGGACCGACCGGCCGCTGGCCGGCGACCCCAACGCCACGCTGAACATCGTGCTGTACGCCTCCCGCGCCGACTACGTGACCTACCAGACGATGCTGTACGGCTACGGCACCGAGAACGGCGGCATGTACATCGAGAACGGCGCCACCTTCTACACCTACCAGCGCCGCGTCCCGCAGGACTCCTCCCTGACCCTCGAAGAGCTCTTCCGGCACGAGTACACGCACTACCTCAACGGCCGGTTCGCCGTCCCCGGCTTCTTCGGCGAGGGTCCCTGGTACGAGGGCGACCGTACGACCGCCATGGACGAGGGCACCGCCGAGTTCTTCGACGGCGCCACCCGCGACAACGGCATCGCCGTCCGCAAGTCCCTGGTCAAGGGCGTCATCAACGACACCGCCGGCGGCGGCCCGCGGATGACGGTCGAGCAGCTGCTGAACGCCACCTACGACGGCGACGGCTTCCGCTTCTACAACTACGCGGGCACCTTCTTCGAGTTCCTGTGGACCGAGAAGCCCTCGCTGCTGCGCGAGATGTACACCCACCTGCGGGCCAACGACGTGGCCGGGTACGACGCCTGGCGCCACCGGATGGGCTCGGACACCTACCTGCAGCGCGACTACGACCGCTTCCTGGACGCGCAGATCGCCAAGGTCGACCAGCTGTACGTGCCGAACACCAGCTTCACGCCCAACGGACAGCTGCGGGACGCGGCGCTGGCCAACGTGAAGTCGGCCTTCGCCACCGCCACGTACAACACCCCGGACTGCGTGGAGAACGGGGACCCGGGCAAGCGGCGGTTCACCTGTACCGGCCGGATCACCGCCAACCTGAAGGACTGGCGCAGCGACGACCAGAACTTCAAGGACATGTCGGAGACGGTGGACTACTTCATCCTCGACCGGGCGGGCGCGGCCTCGAACAACCTGGCCGACATGAACTGCTCCTTCGGCCCGGTGGAGATCTGGACCGACCACAGGGCGGGGACGTCGAGTTACAGCTGCGAGGGCCCGTTGCGCAGCTGATCCGCGGCCGGCGGCCGGTCCCGGTCCGAACGGGGGGCGGGACCGGCCGCCGGACCCCTCGGCGACCCTAGGCACCCACTAAAGAATGTGACATATTACTGCCGTGTCCAAGAGACATCCCCTGGACGTCGTGATCATCGGCGCCGGCGTCGTCGGAGCCGCGATCGCGTACTACGCGGCCCGCGCCGGACTCTCCGTGGCCGTCGTCGACCGCGGCCCCGTCGCGGGCGGTACGACGGGAGCCGGGGAGGGCAACCTGCTCGTCTCCGACAAGGAGGCCGGCCCGGAGCTCGACCTGGCCCTGCTGTCGGCCGGCCTGTGGCGCGAACTCGCCGCCGTCCTCCCCCATGAGATCGAGTACGAGGCCAAGGGCGGGCTCGTCGTCGCCCCGGACGAGGCTTCGCTGGGGGCGCTGAGGGACTTCGCCGAAGGCCAGCGCGCCGCCGGGGTCGAAGCCGTCGAGGCGGGGGCCGACCAACTCCGCGAGCTGGAGCCCCATCTGGCCCCCGGGCCGGTCGGCGGGTTCCTGTACCCGCAGGACGCCCAGGTCCAGCCGGCCCAGGCGGCGGCCAGGCTGCTGGCGGCCTCGGGGGCTTCGGTGCACCTGGGTGAGGAGGTGACCGGGATCCTCACGGGGCCCGGGGGCGTCCGCGGGGTGCGCACGCGCGGCGGCGAACTCCTCGCCCCGGCGGTGGTGAACGCGGCCGGGACCTGGGGAGGGCGCATCGCGGAACTCGCGGGGGTGTCCCTCCCGGTGCTTCCGCGCCGCGGGTTCGTCCTGGTGACGGAGCCGCTGCCGAGGGTGGTGCGGCACAAGGTCTACGCCGCGGACTACATCGCCGACGTGGCGAGCGGCTCGGCGGCCCTGCAGTCCTCGGCGGTGGTGGAGGGTACGCCGGCGGGGCCGGTGCTGATCGGGGCGACCCGGGAGCGGGTGGGCTTCGACCGCTCGCTCTCGGTGGAGGCCCTTCGCCGCCTGGCGGCGCAGGCCGCGGCCCTCTTCCCCTTCCTGGCGGACGCCCGGGTGCTGCGCACCTACCACGGCTTCCGCCCCTACCTCCCGGACCACTTGCCGGCGATCGGCCCGGACCCCCGCCTCCCGGGCCTCCTGCACGCCTGCGGCCACGAAGGAGCCGGCATCGGCCTGGCCCCGGCCACGGGTGTCCTGATCGCCGCCGCCCTGACGGGGGCGCGACCCCCGCTGTCCGCGGACCCGTTCCGCCCGGCCCGCTTCGCAGCGGACCCGGCCGGATGACCGGGAGGAAGGGCCGGGCGGGGAAGGCCCGTACGGCGGAACCCGGCAGCGCCCGCCACCCGCACCACGCCGCCCAAGGAGAACCCCCGATGAGTCCCACCCCCCGCACCCTGGTCGGCGGTGCCCCCTCGGCCACGTACCTGCTGCGCTTCGACGGACGCGAGCTCACCGCCCAGGCGGGGCAGAGCATCGCCGCCGTGCTGTGGGGCGCCGGGATCCTCGCCTGGCGGACCACCCGCCAAGGCGGCGCACCCCGCGGGGCGTTCTGCGGGATCGGCAGCTGTTACGACTGCCTCGTCACCGTCAACGGCCGCCCCAACCAGCGCGCCTGCCTCGTCCCGGCCCGCCCCGGCGACACCGTCACCACCCAGGAGGGAACCGGTCATGCCGAGCTCGGCGTCTGACACCGCCCCGCCCGACCTCGCGATCGTCGGCGCCGGCCCCGCCGGGCTCGCCGCCGCCGTCACCGCCGCCGGGCTCGGACTGCGGGTCACCCTCGTCGACGCGGGGGAGCGGCCCGGAGGGCAGTACTACCGGCATCCCGCTCCGGGGCTCGGGGCCGAGCGCCCCGAAGCCCTGCACCACGGGTGGTCCGCCTTCGCCGAGCGCGAGGCCGCCCTCCGGGCCCATGAGGAGGCCGGTCGCATCACGTACCTCCCGGCCCACCACGTCTGGGCCGTGGTCCCCGACGGCGACGCCTGGACCCTGCACGCCGTCGCGGGCACCGGCCCCGACGAGGCCGCCGCCGCCCTGCACGCCCGGGCCGTGCTCCTGGCCACCGGGTCCTACGAGCGGCAACTGCCCTTCCCCGGCTGGACCCTGCCCGCAGTGGTCGGGGCCGGCGGAGCCCAGGCCATGCTCAAGAGCGGGCTCGTACTGCCGGGCAAGCGCGTCGTCGTCGCCGGGAGCGGCCCGCTGCTGCTCGCCGTCGCCGGTTCGCTCGCGGCCGCCGGGGCCCGGGTGCCGGCCGTGGTCGAGGCCGCCGCCTACAGCGCGTACGCGGGCCATCTCCCCGCCCTGCTCCGCAACCCCGGCAAGCTCGGCGAGGCCGCCACGTACGGCAGCGCCCTGCTGCGCCGCCACATCCGCCTCCTGACCCGGCACGCCGTGACCGAGGCCCACGGCACCGATCGCGTCGAGGCCGTCACCGTGGCCCGCCTGGACCGGGACTGGCGGCCCCTGCCCGGCACCGCCCGCCGGATCCCCTGCGACGCCCTCGCCGTCGGCCACGGGCTGGTGCCCCAGCTGGAGCTGGCCACCGGCCTCGGCTGCGCCACCCGCCCGACCGCCGACGGCACGCTCGCCCTCGCCCTGGACGCCGAGCAGCGGACCTCCGTCGCCGGGATCTGGTCCGCGGGCGAGACCGGCGGCATCGGTGGTGCCCAACTCGCCCTCCTCGAAGGGGAGATCGCCGCGCACGCGATCGCCGGGCGGACCGTACCCGCCGCCCTCGCCCGCCGCCGCGCCCGGCTGCGCGCCTTCGCCGCGGCCATGGGCGCCGCCCACCGGCCCGGCGACGGCTGGACCGGCTGGCTGCGCGACGACACCGACGTGTGCCGCTGCGAGGAGGTCACGGCCGGCCGGATCCGCGAGGCCGTCGACGAGCTCGGCGCGCGCGACGCCCGTACGGTCAAACTCCTCACCCGCTCCGGGATGGGCTGGTGCCAGGGCCGCATGTGCGGACCGGCCGTCGCCGCCCTCGCCGGCGACGGCCCCGCGCCCGACCGGCGGCCCCTGTCCTGCCCGGTCCCGCTGCGCCACCTCGCGCAACTGCCCCCGGCGGACGGCTGATCGGACACCGACCGGCCGGCGATCGGGAGACCCGGCCCCTTGTGGCCGCCTCACACCCACTAGTAAAATGTCACACACCACTCTAGGGAGCTCTCTCATGACCGACGCGCACACCCCCGCGCCCACCACCGGTACGGACACCCGCACCCGCCCCTGGCACGGCATCATGGTCGCCACCACGCTGCCGCTGCGCGAGGACCTCACCGTCGACCACGACGCCTACGCCGAGCACGTGGCCTGGCTCATCGCGAACGGCTGCGACGGCGTGGTTCCCAACGGCTCCCTCGGGGAGTACCAGACCCTCACCGACGAGGAGCGGGCCCGCGTGGTCCGCACCGCCGTCGAGGCCGCCGGCGACGGCGCCCGCGTCATGCCCGGCGTCGCCGCCTACGGCAGCGCCGAAGCCCGCCGCTGGGCCGACCAGGCCGCCGAGGCCGGGGCCGGTTCCGTACTCCTGCTGCCCCCGAACGCCTTCCGCGCCGACGAGGCGACCGTACGCGCCCACTACGCCGAGGTCGCCCGCGCCGGGCTGCCCGTCGTCGCGTACAACAACCCCATCGACACCAAGGTGGACCTCACGCCCGGCCTGCTCGCCCGCCTGCACGGCGACGGCAGCATCGTCGCCGTCAAGGAGTTCAGCGGGGACGTCCGCCGCGCGTACGAGATCGCCGAACTCGCCCCCGGCCTCGACCTGCTCATCGGCGCCGACGACGTCCTCCTCGAGCTCGCCCTCGCCGGCGCGGTCGGCTGGATCGCCGGCTACCCCAACGCCCTGCCGCGCTCCTGCGCCGCGCTCTACCGGGCCGCCGTCGCCGGTGACCTCGCCACCGCGCTGCCGCTGTACAAGTCCCTGCACTCGCTGCTGCGCTGGGACTCCAAGACCGAGTTCGTCCAGGCCATCAAGCTCTCGATGGACCTCGCGGGACGACCCGGCGGCGCCACCCGCCCGCCCCGCTTCCCGCTCACCGGGGAGATCGAGGCGGGCGTCCGCGCCGCCACCGAGAAGGCCCTCGCCGAGGGACACAACTAGTCCCCCGAGGGACCGGAAGGGGACAGGAATGCGCACGCGCCACATCTACCACGCGGTGGACTCGCACACCGAGGGCATGCCGACCCGGGTGATCACCGGGGGTGTCGGGGTGATCCCCGGCGCCACCATGGCCGACAAACGCCTCCACTTCATCGAGCACCTGGACCACGTCCGGACCCTGCTCATGTACGAGCCGCGCGGGCACTCCGCGATGAGCGGCGCCATCCTGCAGCCCCCCACCCGCCCCGACGCCGACTTCGGCGTGCTGTACATCGAGGTGTCGGGCCTGCTCCCCATGTGCGGGCACGGGACCATCGGGGTCGCCACCGTCCTGGTCGAGACCGGCATGGTGGAGGTCGTCGAGCCGGTCACCACCGTGCGGCTCGACACCCCGGCCGGCCTGGTGAGCGTGGACGTCCGGGTCGAGGACGGGGCGGCCGCCGCCGTCACCCTCACCAACGTCCCCTCCTTCTGCGCCGGACTCGACCTGAAGGCGGAGGTCCCCGGCTTCGGCACGGTCACCTACGACCTCGCCTACGGAGGGAACTTCTACGCCTTCGTCGAAGTCGACTCCCTGGGACTCCCCTTCGACCGGGACCGCAAGGACGATCTGCTGGGCGCCGGACTCGCCGTCATGGACGCGATCAACGCCTCCGGCGACCGGCCCGTCCACCCCGAGAACCCCTCCATCTCCGGGGTCAAGCACGTCTACCTCGCCGCCCCCGGCTCCGACGCCCGGCGCTCGCGGCACGCCATGGCCATCCACCCGGGCTGGTTCGACCGCTCGCCCTGCGGTACGGGGACCAGCGCGCGCATGGCCCAGCTGCACGCCCGCAGCCTCCTCGGGATCGGCGCGGACTTCGTCAACGAATCCTTCATCGGCACGGAGTTCACCGGCCGGCTGATCGGGGAGACCACGGTCGGCGGGTTCCCGGCCGTCGTCCCGACCGTCACCGGGCGGGCGTGGATCACCGGCACCGCCCAGTACTTCCTCGACCCGTCCGACCCGTTCCCCGCGGGGTTCCTGCTGTGACCGGCGAGCTCGCCTTCGTGCGCACCGCGGACTACCACACCGCCGGGGAGCCCTTCCGGATCGTCGACACGGCCGGGGCCGGCCTGCCGCCCGTACCGGGGGACACCGTCGCCGAGCGCTGCGCCACCGCCATCGGCCCCGGGGGCTCCGGTACGGCTCCGCGCCGCAGCCCCCTGGACGACGTACGGCGGCTCCTCGTGCAGGAGCCGCGCGGGCACGCCGGGATGTACGGCGGGTTCGTCGTGCCCCCGGACGACGACGGGGCCCACTTCGGCGTGCTGTTCTGGCACAAGGACGGCTACTCCACCGCCTGCGGCCACGGCACGATGGCCCTCGGCGCCTGGGCCGTGGACACCGGCCGGGTCGTCGCGCCGGACGACGGGGACGCGCAGGTGCGGATCGACGTCCCGTCGGGGCGGGTCGCCGCGACCGTGCACCGCGCCGGCGGCCGCACCACCGGGGTCACCTTCCGCAACGTCCCGGCGCGGGTCGGCGCCCGCAAGGTGCCGGTGGCGACCACCCTGGGCCTGGCGGAGGTGGACATCGCGCACGCCGGAGCCTGTTACGCCTCCGTCGCCGCCCGGGACCTCGGACTGGAGGTCACCCGGGCCGCGCTGCCCGAACTCGTCCGCGCCGGGCAGGAGATCCGGGCCGCGCTGGCCGCCCACCCCGGGACCTGGCACCCAGGCGGACCGCTGCTCTCCGGGGTCTACGGGGTGATCCTCCACGAGGAGCTGCCCGGCACCCCCTTCGGGCCGCACCAGCGCAACGTCACCGTGTTCGCCGACGGCCAGATCGACCGCTCGCCCTGCGGCTCGGGCACCTCGGCGCGCCTCGCGCTGCTCGCGGAGGACGGCCGGATCGGGCCGGGCGAGGACCTGCTCCACGAGTCGGTGGTGGGCACGGTGTTCACGGGCCGGGTGGCGGCGGTGGGTTCCCCCGACGGCCTGGTCACGGAGGTCACCGGGACGGCGTACCGCACGGGCGAGCACGCCTTCGTACGCGATCCGCAGGACTCCCTCGGCGCGGGGTTCCTGCTGTGATCCCGCAGTTCGGAGCGGAGGAGACGGCCGCGCTGCTCACCCCGGCCGCGGCGGCCGACGCGCTCGCCGACGTACTGCGGGCCGGGCTGGATCCGGAGTCCTGCCCGCAGCGTTCGGCGCTGCCCGTGCCGGGCGGGGGCGAGCTGCTGCTGATGCCGGCCGCGGCGGGGGCGTACGCCGGGGTGAAGATCGCCGGGGTGGCGCCCGGCAATCCGGCGCTCGGGCTCCCGCGCATCACCGGCTCGTACCTGCTGATGGACGGGCCTACGCTGCGCCCGCTGGCCCTGTTCGACGGCGCGGCCCTGACCGCGCTGCGCACCCCGGCGGTCTCGGCGCTCGCCCTGCGCCACCTGGCGCCGGCCGGGCGGGCCCTGCGGATGGTGCTCTTCGGCAGCGGACCGCAGGCGTACGGGCACCTCGAAGCGGTACTGGGGGCAAGGGAGTTGTCCGGGGTGGTGGTCGTGGGCCGCAACCCGGTGTCGGCGCGGAAGCTGACGGCGCATGCCCGCGCCCTGGGGGTCCCGGCCCGTACGGGCGTCCCGGCGGACGTGGCGGAGGCGGACCTGGTGCTCTGCTGCACCACGGCCCGCGAACCCCTCTTCGACGGACGGCTGGTGGCCCCGGCGGTGACGGTGGTGGCGGTCGGCTCGCACGAGCCGGAGGCTCGGGAGACCGACACCGCGCTGGTGCGGCGGGCGGCGGTGTACGTGGAATCGCGGGCGGCGGCCCTGCGCGAGGCGGGGGACCTGCTGGTGCCGGAGGCGGAAGGGGCGATCGGGCCCGGTCATATCAACGGCACCCTGGCCGACCTGGTGGCGGGCCGGATGCCGGCGGCCGGGGCGCCGGGTTCTCCACAGCTCTTCAAGAGTGTGGGCATGGCCTGGGAAGATCTCGCTGTGGCGGTGGCGATGTATCGCGCCGCGGGAGGCGCCACCGCTCGGGGATCATGCGCAACGTGACATTGTACGCTGTTCCTCTGCACTCGGTGGTGCAACGGTGTTCGGAGGAAGAGCAAATGGGTGACCTGAAGCAGCACAGTCTCATCAAGGCCCAGGAACGGCTCCGCGACCAGGTCGGCCACGCCCTTCGAGCAGCCCTGATAGCGGGTGAACTGCGCCCCGGCAGCGTCTACTCGGCGCCGGGCCTGGCGGCCGAGCTCGGGGTCTCCGCCACTCCGGTGCGCGAGGCGATGCTCGACCTGGCCCGCGAGGGGCTGGTGGAGCCCGTCCGCAACAAGGGCTTCCGGATCACCGAGGTCAGCGAGCGCGATCTGGACCAGTACACCGAGCTGCGCACGATGATCGAGGTGCCGACCATCGGCCGGATCGCGAAGATCGCCACGGCGGAGCAGCTGGAGGAGCTGCGGCCCATCGCCGAGGAGATCGTCACCAGCGCCCGCGAGCACAACCTCATCGGCTACCTGGAGGCCGACCGCCGCTTCCACCTCTCCCTGCTGGCCCTGGCGGGCAACGACCGCCTGGTCGAGACCGTCGGCGACCTGCGCAAGCGCTCGCGCCTGTACGGACTGACGGGCCTGGACGAGGCGGGGAAGCTGGTCTCCTCCGCCGAGGAGCACATCGAGCTGCTCGACCTGATGATCGCCGGGGACGCGGAGGCGGCCGAGGCCTGCATGGTCCGCCACCTCGGCCACGTCCGCTCCCTGTGGGCCCAGGGCCGCGACGAGCCGGTGGGCCGCACCCCGGGCGGCCTCGGCTCGGGTCTGTGAGCGGATCCCCGGGGCGGTTCGGCCCCGGGGCGGCGCCGCCCCGGGGCCGCGGGGGCGTCTTCAGTCGTCGAGCCAGCGCCGGCGCCCGGGGCCGGTCGGGTGCGTGCCGGTGACGCCCGTGACCATCGAGTAGAGGCTGGTCTCGGCGGTGATGAAGAGGCGGTTGCGCTTGGCGCCGCCGAAAGCGATGTTGGAGACCGTCTCGGGGACGTTGAGCCGGCCGATCAGGGTGCCGTCGGGGTCGTAGCAGTGCACTCCGTCGTCCATCGCGGCGGCCCAGAGCCGGCCGCCGTCGTCGAAGCGGAGGTTGTCGAAGCGGGCCTTCCCGGGCGCCGCTTCGGCGAAGACCCTCCCCTCGGACAGCGTGCCGTCGTCGCGTACGTCGAAGACCCGGATGAAGCCGGCCCGGGTGTCGGAGACGAACAGCTGCCGCTCGTCGAGGGAGAAGACCAGCCCGTTCGGCGCACCGAAGCCGTCGGCGACCAACCGCACCGCGCCGGTGGCCGGATCGACGCGGTAGACGTTGTTGGCGCCGATCTCGCTCTGCGCGCGGTGGCCCTCGTAGTCGCTGGTGATGCCGAAGTCCGGATCGGAGAACCAGATCGAACCGTCGGATTTGACGGCCGCGTCGTTCGGGCTGTTCAGACGTCTGCCGTTCCAGCGGTCCGCCAACACGGTGATCGTGCCGTCGTGTTCGGTGCGCGTGACGCGGCGGTTCCCCTGCTCGCAGGTGATCAGCCGGCCCTGACGGTCGAGGGTGTTGCCGTTGGTGTTCCCGGCGGAGCGGCGGAAGACGCCGACGGATCCCGTCTCCTCGTCCCAGCGCAGCATCCGGTCGTTCGGGATGTCGCTCCAGATCACCTGCCGCCAGGCGGGCAGGTAGATCGGCCCCTCGGCCCAGCGGCAGCCCGTGTGGAGGACCTCCAGCGCGTCATCACCGTTCATGCACCGACCGGTCCGGAAGCGGTCGTCGAGCATCTCGTACAGCCCAGGGCGCTGGCTGGTCATGGGGCCCTCCCCTTCTGGCGGCCACTGGCCGAATCTCATCTGGTACATAAAGAAGATTGCGAGATGATCTATGGTCAATGCCAGTGAATTCCGAATGAAGAGGCGTGGATCACATCGCTCGCCGCCGGTCGCCCCGCCACCTACCCTGTGGGAATGATCAAGCCGATAGAGCTCGTGATATTCGACTGCGACGGTGTCCTGGTCGACAGTGAACGCCTCGCCGTCCGCCTCCAGGTGCAGCTCGGGGCGGAGTTGGGCTGGCCGCTGACCGCGGACGAGGTGGTCGAGCGATTCATCGGGCGCGCCAAGGAGTCGATCGTCGAACAGCTCACCGAGCGGCTCGGCGCGCGGACGGCCGGGCTCTGGTGGAAGCAGCTCATCGAACGCCACCGGGACGCGGTGGACCTCGGGTTGGACCCGGTGGAGGGGTTGCCCGAGGCGCTCGCCGCGATCACGCTGCCGACCTGCGTGGCGTCCAGCGGCTCGCACGCCAAGATGCGGCACACCCTGGGCCGCACCGGCCTCTACGGCCACTTCGAGGGCCGCATCTACAGTGCGAGCGAGGTCACCCGGGGCAAGCCCGCCCCGGACCTCTTCCTGTACGCGGCCCGGCGGATGGGCTTCGATCCGGACGTGTGCGCGGTGGTCGAGGACAGCGGGCCCGGCGTCCGGGCGGCCAGGGCGGCCGGCATGCGGGCCTTCGGCTACTGCGGTGGTCCGACCCCCGCCGGGCGGCTCGAAGGTCCCGGCACCGTCGTCTTCGACGACATGCGCAGGCTGCCGGAGCTGCTCGCCGGACGCTGAGCCGCCGGCAACACCCGCGGGAAGGAAGGGATTTGGGCACGGCTGGATAACGGCGTTGCCAAACCCTTGTCAGTGCAATTTCACATTACTATGTTACCGGTCACATCATAGAGCGCGGCCCTTCACTGGAGTGACCCATGACCAAGCGCACCCAACTCGCCCTCGCCACCGCCCTCGTGGCGGCACTCGCACTCGGTGCCTCGGGCTGCTCCGACCCCAAGAAGGGCTCGGCCGGCGCCGGCGCGAGCAACCCCGCCGCCGCCAACAACGGCAAGGCCCTCGGCGGGACCCCCGTCAAGGGCGGGACCCTGACCGTCCTGTCCAACCAGGACTTCGCCCACCTCGACCCCGCCCGCAACTGGGTCATGCCGGCCATGGACTTCGGCACCCGCCTCCTCTACCGCACGCTCGTCACCTTCAAGGCCGAGCCCGGCAAGGGCGGCAGCGAGCTCGTCCCCGATCTCGCCACCGACCTCGGAACCCCCTCCAACGGCGGCAAGACCTGGACCTTCACCCTCAAGGAAGGCGTGAAGTACGAGGACGGATCGCCCATCAAGGCACAGGACATCAAGTACAACGTCGAGCGCTCCTTCGCCCCCGACCTCACCGGCGGCCCCGACTACGCCGCCCAGTACCTGGCCGGCGGCGAGGGCTACAAGGGCCCGCTCCAGGGACAGCACCTCGACTCCGTCAAGACCCCCGACGACCGCACCATCGTCTTCGAACTGAAGCGCCCGGTCGCCGAGTTCTCCGCCACCGCCACCCTCCCCACCTTCGCCCCGGTCCCGCAGTCCCAGGAGAAGGGCACCCAGTACGACGCCCGCCCGTTCTCCTCGGGCCCGTACAAGATCGAGTCGTACGACCGCGACAAGAAGCTCGTCCTCGTCCGCAACGAGCACTGGGACCCGAAGACCGACACCGTCAGAAAGGCCTACCCCGACAAGTTCGTCGTGGTCATGGGCCTCAAGGGCGGCCAGATCGACGACCGGATCATCGCCGGAGAGGGCGCCGACGCCTCCGCCGTCCAGTACATGGACATGCGCCCCGAGAGCGCCCCCAAGGTGCTGCCGAAGCCGGAGGTCAAGGCACGCCTGCTCGCCGAGTCCCAGGGCTGTACCGAGATGCTCTACCTGAACAACTCCCGCGCGCCCTTCAACGACCCCAAGGTCCGCGAGGCCATGCAGTACGCCGTCGACAAGGAGGCGGTGATCACCGCGGGCGGCGGCCCGGCGCTCAACGAGGTCGCCACCGCCTACCTGCCCCCGGCACTCTCCGGCGGCAAGCAGGCCGACACCCTGAAGATCGCCCCGGCGGGAGACGCGGCCAAGGCCAAGGAACTCCTCAAGGCCGCCGGCAAGGAGTCCCTCAAGGTCTCCCTCGCCGTCTCCACCGGTGACAAGGGCAAGGCCGAGGCCATCCAGCAGGGCCTGTCCCGCGTCGGCATCGAGGTCGTCGTCGACACCATCGACCCCGGTGCGTACTACGACGTCATCGGCGACCTCTCCACCACCCCCGACATGACCTTCACCGGCTGGTGCCCCGACTACCCCTCCGGCTCCACCTGGATCCCCTTCGTCTTCGACGGACGCACCATCAAGGAGAAGGGCAACCAGGGCAACAACAGCCAGTTCCGCGACGAGGCCACCATGAAGCGGATCGACGAGATCAATGCCATGGCCGACGCCAAGCAGGCCAACCAGGCCTGGATCGACCTCGACGCCGAGATCATGAAGAAGTCCCCGGCCGTCCCGGTCATGCTGAAGCGCAAGCCGCTGCTCGTCGGCCCCAACATCGCCGGCGCCTACGGCCACCCCGTGTGGACCGGAACCATCGACTACGGCACGGTCGGCCTCAAGGACCCCTCGAAGAGCCAGGGCTGAGGGACACGGACCCCGACACCATGACCACCACCGCACCCGGCGCCGGAGGCGAGGCCGCCAAAACCCCGGCTCCGGCTCCGGCCCAGGCCCCCGGCCGCCCCCCGGCCCCCGCCGCCGAGGACGGTCGCGCCGCGGCGGCCACCGGCAGCAGCCCCTGGCAGCTCGCCCGGCGCGAGCTGCGCCGCCGCCCCGCCGTCCGCGTCAGCCTCGGCGTCGTCCTCCTCTTCGTCCTGATGGCCGCCACCGCACCCTGGCTGGGCGCGCTCGGCGGCTGGTCACCCGAGGAATTCGACAAGAGCGCCATCGACCCCTACCTCGGCGGCCAGCCCCTCGGCTCCCTCGGCGGGATCAGCCCCGACCACTGGCTCGGCGTCGAACCCGTCACCGGCCGCGACCTGTTCGCCCGCGTCGTCCACGGCGCCCAGGTCTCGCTCCTCATCGCCTTCGCCGCCACCGCCATCGTCGTCGTCGCGGGCACCGCCGCCGGGATCGCCGCGGGCTACTTCGGCGGACGCACCGACACGGTCCTGTCCCGCCTCATGGACCTGACCATGTCCTTCCCCTCCCTCATCTTCATGATCGCGATGCTGTCGGTGGCCAAGGACGTCAACAGGATCCTGCTCATGACCGCCGTCATCGGCGTCTTCGGCTGGCCCGGCGTCGCCCGCGTCGTCCGCGGCCAGACCCTCTCCCTCAAACACCGCGAGTACGTGGACGCCGCCCGCGTCGGCGGCGCCGGCTCCTGGCGGATCCTGACCCGCGACATCCTCCCGGGCGTCTCGGGCCCGGTCATCGCCTACACCACCCTGCTCATCCCCGGCATGATCAGCACCGAGGCCGCGCTCAGCTACCTCGGCGTGGGCGTCCGCCCGCCGACCCCGTCCTGGGGCCAGATGATCGCCGAGTCCGTCGCCTTCTACGAGACCGACCCCATGTACTTCGTCATCCCGAGCACCTTCCTCTTCCTCGCGGTCCTCGCCTTCACCCTGCTCGGCGACGCCCTGCGCGACATCCTCGACCCGAGGGGCGGCCGCAGTTGATCCTCTACCTCGCGCGCCGGCTGCTCGCCCTCGCCGGCGTCCTGCTCGCCATCGCCGCCGTCACCTTCGTCATCTTCTACGTCCTGCCCACCGACCCGGCCGCGGCCGCCTGCGGCAAGACCTGCAGCGCCGAACGGCTCGCCGACGTACGCGCGTACCTGGGCCTCGACCGGCCGGTCTGGCGGCAGTTCGCGGACTTCCTCACCGGCATCTTCACCGGCCGCACCCTCGGCACCGGCCAGTACGCCGTCCAGTGCGACTTCCCCTGCCTGGGTTACTCGTACGAGAACTCCCTGCCCGTGTGGGACCTGCTGATGGACCGCCTCCCGGTCTCCGCCTCCCTCGCCGTCGGCGCCGCCGCGCTGTGGCTGCTCCTCGGCCTCGGCGCCGGGGTCACCGCCGCCCTGCGCAAGGACACCGCCACCGACAAGGCCCTGATGGTCGGCGCGGTCGCCGCCGCCTCACTGCCCGTCTACTTCACCTCCGTGATGCTCATCTACGGGGTCATCCGGGTCGCCGGGCTGCTGCCCTACCCCACCTACCAGGCCTTCACCGACAACCCGCTCGCCTGGGCGGCCAACCTGCTGCTGCCCTGGACCGCGCTCGCCCTGCTGTACGCGGCCATGTACGCCCGCCAGAGCCGCGGCTCGATGATCGAGGCGATGGCCGAGCCGTACATCCGTACCGCCCGCGCCAAGGGCATGCCCGAGCGCACGGTCGTCGTCAAGCACGGGCTGCGCTCCGGGATGACCCCGATCCTCACCATCTTCGGCATGGACCTCGGCGGACTGCTCGCCGGCGCCGTCATCACCGAGTCCATCTTCGGACTCCCGGGCATCGGGCGGCTGTTCTACGGGGCCCTGGTCAGCTCGGACCAGCCGGTGGTCCTCGGGGTCACCCTGCTCGCCGCCTTCTTCATCGTCGTCGCCAACCTCGTCGTCGACCTCCTGTACGCCGTCATCGACCCGAGGGTGAGGTACTGATGGGAGCCCCCTTGCTGGAGGTGCGCGACCTGCGCGTCACCTTCGCCACCCCGCGCGGCCCCGTACGGGCCGTCGACTCGCTCGCCTTCACCGTCGAGACCGGGCGCACCCTCGGCATCGTCGGCGAATCCGGATCCGGCAAGTCCGTCACCTCGCTCGCCGTCATGGGCCTGCACCGGGGCGCCGAGGTCGGCGGTTCCATCGCGCTCGCCGGGCAGGAGCTCACGGGCCTGTCCGAGAAGGAGCTGTCCCGGCTGCGCGGCCGGAAGATGGCCATGATCTTCCAGGACCCGCTGTCCAGCCTGCACCCCTACTACACGGTCGGCGAGCAGATCGCCGAGCACTTCCGCGTGCACTTCAAGGCCGGCCGGGCCGCGGCGCGCAAGCGGGCCGTCGACATGCTCGGCGAGGTCGGCATCCCCGAACCGGCCCGGCGGGCGGGGGAGTACCCGCACCAGTTCTCCGGCGGCATGCGCCAGCGCGCGATGATCGCCATGGCCCTGGCCTGCGAACCCGACCTGCTGATCGCCGACGAGCCCACCACGGCCCTGGACGTGACGGTGCAGGCGCAGATCCTGGAGCTCATCGCGCGCCTCCAGCAGGAGCGCGGCCTCGGCGTGGTGATGATCACCCACGACCTGGGGGTCGTCGCCCGCGTCGCCCACGAGGTGCTGGTCATGTACGGCGGCCGGGCCGCAGAACAGGCCTGTGTCGACGAGCTGTTCGCCGACCCGGCGCATCCTTACACCCGGGGGCTGCTCGACTCGTTGCCCCGGCTCGACGACGCCGACGACGAGCCGCTGCGCGCGATCCCCGGCTCCCCGCCCTCCCTGCTCACGCCCGGCCCGGGATGCGCGTTCGCCCCGCGGTGCGGCCTCGCCGCCGCGGGCACCCCGGACCAGCGCGGCCGCTGCGCCACCGAACGCCCCGAACTGCGGCCCCGCGGAGCCGGCCCGCGCGCCGCCGCGTGCCATTTCGCGGGGGCCGGTGCCCCGGCGTCCGCACCGACCGCACCGTCCACGGCGACCGCTCCGGAGGCGACCCGATGACCGTAGAGGCCCGCCGCCCGGACACCGCCGCCCGGGCGGAGGGGGCCGGGACGGCCCCGGCCCCCTCCGGGCCGCTGCTCTCCGTACGCGACCTGACCATGACCTTCCCCGGCAGACGCTCCGCGTCCGGGCGCCGGGGGGCGCCCGTGCGCGCCGTCGACGGGGTCTCCTTCGACCTCGCGGCCGGCGAAACCCTCGGCCTGGTCGGGGAGTCGGGCTGCGGGAAGTCCACCACCGGCCGGATGCTGGTGCGGCTGCTGGAGCCCACGTCCGGAAGCATCACCTTCGACGGACGCGACATCACGAGGCTGTCGCAGCGCGGTCTCCGTCCGCACCGGCGCCACCTCCAGATGGTCTTCCAGGACCCGCACTCCTCCCTCAACCCCCGCCAGACGGTGGCCCGGATCATCTCCGACCCGCTGCTCGTGCAGGGCTGGTCCGCCTCCGACGCGCGCCGCCGGGCGGCCGAGCTGATGGACCTGGTCGGGCTGATCCCGGAGCACATCGACCGCTACCCGCACGAGTTCTCCGGCGGCCAGGCCCAGCGCATCGGGATCGCCCGCTCGCTGGCCACCAGCCCCCGGCTGATCGTCGCCGACGAGCCGGTCTCCGCCCTCGACGTCTCCGTACAGGCACAGATCGTCAACCTGATGGAGCGGCTGCGCCGCGAACTGGACCTGGCGTACGTGTTCATCGCGCACGACCTGTCCGTGGTCAAACGGGTCAGCGACCGGGTCGCCGTCATGTACCTCGGCCGGATCGTCGAGATCGGCGAGAAGCGCGCCCTGTACGAGAGCCCCCAGCACCCTTACACCCGGGCGCTGTTGTCCGCCGTACCGCTGCCGGACCCGGCGGCGGAGCGGCGGCGCGAGCGGATCGTGCTGCTCGGCGACCCGCCGAGCCCGGCCGCCCCGCCCCCGGGCTGCACCTTCCACCCGCGCTGCCCGAAGGCGCAGGACGTCTGCCGCACGGACCGCCCGCTGCTGCGGATCGCCGCCTCCCGCGAGGTGGCCTGCCACTTCCCCGGTGACTGACGGGGATCCAGGGGAAGAAGGAGGACCCCGGGCCGACACGATCGGCCCGGGGTCCTCCCGCTGTCCGCGCGGCGCCGCGCCGATGGCATGATCACGACGTGATCAGCGAAACCACCCGGCCGGGCCCCGTGAAATTCGTCCTCTTCGACGTCGACGGCACATTGATCGATGCGGTGGCGAACCAGCGCCGGGTCTGGGCGGCGTGGGCGCAGCGCCACGGACTCGACCCCGACGAGGTGCACCGCGTGGCACTGCGGACCCGCCCCCTGGAGACCTTCGCGGAGGTGGCGCCCGGGCGGGACCCGCAGGCGTGCCTGGCCGCGCTGCACGAACTGGAGGACGAGGACGTCCGCTCCGGTGTCTACGCCGCCTTCCCCGGTGCCCCCGAGCTGCTGACCGGCCTGCCCGCCGGAAGCTGGGCCCTGGTGACCTCGAACTACGAGCACCGGGTGCGCGGGCGGTTCGCCCGGACCGGACTGCCGGTTCCGGGCGTGCTCGTGGACGCCGGGGCCGTGGCCGAGGGCAAGCCGTCGCCGGTCCCGTACCTGCTGGCGGCGGAGCGCCTCGGTGCGAGGCCGCAGGACTGCCTGGTCGTCGAGGACGCGCCGACCGGGGTCGAGTCCGGGCTGCGGGCCGGCATGACGGTGTGGGCGGTCAACACACCGGCCCCGGTGGACGGGGCGCACCGCCACTTCGCGAGCCTGCACGAGGCGGCGCCCGCGATCCTCGCCTTCGCGGCGGGATCGCCCACGGCTTAGGGCCCCCGGGGCCCGTCAGGTCCCGTGTCCGGGCGCGCCCCTCAGGCCAGTTCGCGGCGGAAGAACTCAAGCTCCAGCGCGGTGATCTTCTCGCGGGTCCCGTTCGGGGTCATGTGCGTGACCCCGGGGAGGGCCAGGAGCTGGTGGGGACGGCCCGCGTCGGTCAGCGCCCGCGAGAGCCGCAGGGTGTGCGAGGGGTGGACGTTGTCGTCGGCCAGGCCCGTGATCAGCAGCAGCGGCCGGGCCAGGTTCGGGGCGTCGGGGAGCAGCGAGTCCCGTTCGTAGACGTCCGGGTGGTCCTGGGGGAGGCCGAGGTACCGCTCCGTGTACGCCGTGTCGTACTGGCGGAAGTCGGTCGGCGCCGCTCCGGCGGCCGCCGCGTGGAAGACGTCCGGACGGCGCAGCACCGCCATCGCGGAGAGGTACCCGCCGTACGACCAGCCACGCACCCCGACCCGGCCGAGGTCCAGGTCGGGGTGGCGGTCGGCGAGCGCGTGCAGGGCCGCGACCTGGTCGTCCAGCGTGACCTCGGAGAACCCGCGGTACATGGCGTGCGTGAAGGAGGGGGACACGTACGGGGTTCCGCGGTTGTCGACGGTCACGACCGCGAAGCCCCGGTCGGCCCACCACTGGCGCTGCTGCCAGCGGCGCGGCTCGGCGCAGACGTCCTGGTAGCCGGGGCCGCCGTAGCTGTCCATCAGCACGGGCAGCCGCCGGCCGGGGACGTGGCCGCGGGGGAGCACGAGCGCCGTGGGGACGCCGTGTTCGGTGACCCGCTCCAGTACCGGGACCACCCGGTGGGGCAGCGGCGCGGACAGGTCGCCGGGTGTGGACCGGCGCCCGTCGGCGGTGTGCACGGTCCGCCGGATCCCGTCGGCGTCGGCGCTGGTCAGCAGCAGGGCCCCGGCCGAGGCCTGGACGCCGTGCACCCCGGGTCCGTCGGCGAGCGCAGTCAGCTCACCGGTGGCGGGGTCGAGGAGCAGCACCTGCTGCTCGGCGGGGTCGCGCTGCCCGGCCTCGATCAGCAGCCGGCCCTGGTGGATGCCGGCCACCCGGCGGACCTGGATCCCGCTTCCGGTCAGCAGTTCCCCGTCCACGGCGAGGGCGCGGGCGGCGCCGCCGGGGGTGTCGGCGGCGGTGAGCATCCGCCCGTCGGGGAGCCGGGCCGGGGTGCCGGGCAGCAGAGGGTCGACCCAGTGGGGGTGCTCGGTGCGCGACAGCTCCCGGGTGCGGCCGGTGGCCGGGTCGGCGGTGAGCAGCAGCACGTTCTGCTGGAGCCGGTCCTGGACGGTCAGCAGGATCTCCGTCCGCGACTCCCAGTCGGCGTCGGAGACGTACGGGTACGCCGCCGCGTCCCAGTCGAGCCGTACCCGGGGGCCCTCCGGGCCGAGGACCCACAGCTGGACCTCGGCGTTGGGACCGCCCGCCTCGGGGTACGCGAAGTCCTCGGCCGGGAGCTCGGGGTGCGCGGGATCGGCGAAATGGCGCCGCTGGAGGGCGGTTTCGTCCACGCGGGCGGCCAGCAGGGTCTCCCCGTCGGGGGACCACCAGTGGCCCCGGTCCCGGCCCAGCTCCTCGGCGGCGGCGAACTCCGCGAGGCCCCAGCGGGCCCCGTCGGCGGGGCTGATCCGGCCGCCGGGGTGGGTGTGGAGGGCGTCGCCGGTGACGTACGCGGTGCGGGAGCCGTCGGCGTTGGGGCGCGGGTCGAGGGCGGGCCCGGCGGCCGGGATCTCCTCGGCCGGCTGCGCCTTCCCCTCGGCGAGCCCCTCGCAGCTCACCCGGTACAGCCGCCCGTAGAGCGGGAACACGGCGCTGAGGCCGTCGCCGGAGAGCGCGTACGAGCCGATCCCGGCGGCCACGAGCCGGGTCCGCTCCCGCAGCCGGCGCTCGGCGACCGGCAGGGTGCCCGGCTCGGGGGACAGCTCGCGGGGGTCGGCGAGCCGGGTCTCGGTGCCGGTGGCGGTGTCCAGGACCCAGAGGCTGTCGAAGGCGTCGGTGGGGCCGGTGGAGCGGAGGAACCAGAGCAGCCTGCCGTCGTCCCCGAAGGAGAACGCGCGCGGGGCGCCGTACGTGAAGCGGCCGGTGCTCGCGGAGAGCCTGAGGAAGTCATCCATGATCGTAGTGTGTCATGTGAAATGGCACACTGTACATGTCATGCAGCCTAGGCCATTCGAGTGGTGTACCCCCCGCACCGGGTTTAGCGTCGAAAAGGTGGACGAGAACGCAACGCCGACCGGTGGCGGGACAGACGGCGAACACGGCAGGGTCCGAGGAAGCGGCAACGGCCTCGCCCTGTTCGTCATCGCGTCCTGCCAGCTCATGGTCGTTCTCGACATCACCATCGTGAACATCGCGCTTCCGCACATCCAGACCGCCCTCGGCTTCTCCACCGAAAGCCTGTCCTGGGTCGTCAACGCCTACACCCTCACCTTCGGCGGACTCCTCCTCCTCGGCGGGCGCACCGGCGACATCCTCGGCCGCAAACGCGTGTTCATCTTCGGCATCCTGCTCTTCGGGCTGGCCTCGCTGCTCGGCGGCCTCGCACAGAACGAAGGCCAGCTGATGGCCGCCCGGGCGCTGCAGGGCGTCGGCGCCGCCATCGCCTCCCCGACGGCCCTGGCCCTGATCACCACCACGTTCCGGGAAGGCCCGGCACGCAACCGGGCGTTCGGCGTGTTCGCCGCCGTATCGGCGGGCGGCGGCGCGATCGGACTGCTGGCCGGCGGCGTTCTCGTCGAATGGCTGGACTGGCGCTGGGTGCTCTTCGTCAACGTCCCGATCGCCGTGGCCATCGCGGTGATGGCCGCGCGGGTCATCCGCGAGTCCGAACGCCACCCCGGACACTTCGACCTCGCCGGCGCGCTGCTGTCCACCCTGGGCATGGTCGCCCTCGTCTACGGCTTCATCCGCGCCTCCCAGGAGGGCTGGACCGACCCCGTCACCCTCGGATCGTTCGGGGCGGCCGTGGTCCTGCTCCTGCTGTTCTTCCTCAACGAGCGGCGCTCGCCGCAGCCGATCACCCCGCTGCACATGTTCGCCGACCGCAACCGGGCCGGCTCGTACGGCATCATGCTCTTCCTCGCCTGCGCGATGTTCGGCATGTTCTTCTTCCTGACCCTGTTCGTGCAGAACGTGCTGGGCTTCAGCCCGATCCAGGCCGGCCTCGCGTTCCTGCCGGTGAGCGCGGTCATCGCCGTCGGCGCGGGCATCACGTCCCAGCTGCTGCCCAGAGTCGGGCCCAAACCCTTCATGGTGGCGGGCGCCCTGTGTTCCGCGGCCGGCCTCGCCTGGCTGACGCAGACCGACGTCCACTCGACGTACCTCGGCAGCATCCTGGGCCCGGTGCTCGTGTTCAGCCTCGGCATGGGCATGCAGTTCGTCTCGCTGACCCTGATGGCCCTGTCCAACGTCGCCGACCGGGAGTCGGGCGCGGCGTCCGGACTGCTCAACACCACGCAGCAGGTGGGCGGATCGCTCGGACTGTCGATCCTGGTCACGGTCTTCGGAACGGCCAGCCGCAACGAGGCCCACGATCAGGTCCCGGTCTTCCTGAGCCAGGCCAACCCGGCCCAGAAGGCCCTCTTCCTGCGCACCGGACAGCTCCCGGACCCGTGGGGCGACCAGGTGCTCACCTCCGGCGCGAGCGCCGCGTTCATCGTCGCGGCCTGCTTCGCCCTGGTCGCCGCGCTCATCGCCCTGTTCGTGATCCAGGTCCGCCCCTCGGACCTGGAACGCCTCAAGGGAAACCACACGCCGGCGGCGGTCTGACGCCGAGGGGGAGCCGGCCGCCCGAGGCCGGCTACGCCTCGGCGGCCGGCTCCACCTCGGCGCCGCGGATCCGGCAGCGGATCGGGCCCTCCGCCCGGAGGGTGATCCCGGCGGTGACGGGGACGTCGGTGTCCACGGCCTCGAACTCGTACGCGCGCAGGATCATCGCCAGAGCGATCACCGACTCCAGCATCGAGAAGTGCTGCCCGATGCAGGCGCGCGGGCCGCCGCCGAACGGGAACCAGGCGTAGCGGGGGCGGCCGGCCTCCGCCTCCGGAGTGAAGCGGTCCGGGTCGAAGCGGTCCGGGTCCGGCCAGTGGCGGGGGTCGCGCTGGGTGACCCACGGGGCCACGATCACGTTCGCGCCCGCAGGGATGGTCAGGCCGCCGACCTCGGTGGCCGCGACCGCGCTGCGGCCGATGACCGGGGCCGCCGGGTAGAGCCGCATCGCCTCCTTCAGGACCTGCGTGAGGTACGGGAGCCGGTCCAGGTCGGCGGCCTGGGGCGTACGGTCGCCCAGGACGCGGGAGATCTCCGCGCGGGCCCGCGCCTGCTGCTCGGGGTGGCGGGCCAGCAGGTGCAGAGAGAAGGCGAGCGAGGTGGCGGTCGTCTCGTGCCCGGCGAGCAGGAAGATCAGCACCTGGTCGCGCAGCTCGGCGGCGTCGAACTCCCCGTCGTCGGTGCCGGAGGCGGCGGCGAGCAGGCTGAGCAGATCCTCGCCCCCGGCCGTACCGCCGGCGCGCCGGGCGGCGATGATGGCGTCGCACGCCGCGTACAGCTCGTCCATCGCGGCGGCCGCCCGCTTGTTGCCCGGGGTGGGCCAGTTGCGCGGGAAGTTGGCGGGGGAGTAGCCGCGGCGCAGCACGTACTCCGTGATGACCGGAAAACACCGGTCGACGACGTCGACGGTGGCCTCGACATCGGTGCCGAAGAGGATGCGGGCGACCGCGCGCAGCGCGAGCCGCATCATCTCCTCGCCGACGTCGACCACCGCGCCGGGGGCCCGCTCCCAGCCCGCGACGACGGCCCGGGTCTCGGCGGCGACGGCTCCGGCGTAGCCGTCGACCCGGCGCTTGGTGAACAGCGGCTGGACGAGCCGCCGCTGGCGCAGGTAGTCCTCGTCCTGGCTGGTCAGCAGTCCGTTGCCGAAGGAGTCCCGGATCTCCTGGTAGAAGGTGTTGTCCTTGCGGAAGTTGGCCGAGTCCGAGGCCAGGACCTGCTGCGCGCCCTCGGCGGAGAACACGCAGTAGAGCTCCGCGCGCAGCCCGGGCGGGCCGGCGGTGATCCGTACGACGTCGCCGTGCCGGTGCCGGGCGCGCAGGTACGTTCCGAGCGAGTCCGATTTCAGGTCGAAGAGGGAGCCGAGCAGCGGCACCCCGCCGAGCGTCGGAACCTCCGTACCGCTTCCGGATTCCGCCCCTGTTTCCACTGCCATGGCCGCCCCCTCGACACCGCCCGCTACCGACGCGCCCGATTCTGCCCGCCCCGCTGCCGCCGCGCCGAGGACATCGGAGCAGACCGACCGGATCCAGCCGCACGGCTGCACGCCCGACCGGGCGCGCACGGCCGCACGGCCGGCCGGGGACGGGCTACTTGTCGCAGGCGATGCCGTCCTGGTCCTTGTCGAGGGCCGAGCGGTACCCGGGCTGGCCGCGCCGCATCGGCGCCGCCCCGGCAGCCCTGGCATCGGCGCAGGTCTTGTAGTACGCGCTGCTCCCCGCCCCGCTGCCGCCCGTGTCGCCGCCGGTGGAGCCGCCGTCGGTCGGGGGCGAGGTCTTCGGCTTCGGGACGGCGGGAGTCGCGCTCGCCGCCGGGGCCTTGGACGGGACGAGGACCGCGCCGGCCTTGTCCGGGCAGGGCCGGCCGGGCGCGACGAGGGAGAGCTCGACGGTGGACGCCTGCTCCACGGGGGCACCGGCCGCCGGGGTCTGGAAGCAGACCGCCCAGCCCGCGTGGTCGGAGGCCAACGGTACGTCGGAGTAGGCGCTGCGCACCTCGACGGGCTTGCTGACCAGCTTCTTTACGGCGGCTCCGGCATCGGCGAACTTCTGCCCGACGAAGGAGGGCATGGCGGCCGCACTGGCCGAGGGCGAGGCGTTGACACCCGAACCGGCCCCCACCGCACCCGCCTTCGGCGCCGGCCCCTCGCACCCGCTCCCGAGCACGACCACCGCCCCCAGGACCGCTGCCACACCGAACCCCCGACGACGCACCATGAATGACCCCCCAAGATCAACACTCCGCGGAACCGCCGCAGCGTACGCGGGTCACCCACCCCGAACGAAGCACTTTCCCGCCAACTTCACCCCGCCCAGCGCGAAGCCCGCCGGGCCATACCGGGACGGGACACCTCCCGGCGGACACCGAGCCACCTCCCCCGACCGCATCCAGGCCGTCCGGTGCGGCGCTAGCAGGTCTCCACGTAGGCGACGGTGCCCGCTCTGCGGGCTGAGTCGATCTCCTTGAGGCGGGCGAAGTTGCCGGGCGTCATGATGGCCTCCCACTCGGCCGCGGTGTGGACGCGGAACCCGGTGTGCTCGGCGGGGTCGAGGACGATGCCGCCGATCTGTTCGTCGGTGAGCGTGCCGCCGTCGAAGATGAAGCCGATGTGGTTCGCGGGCCACTCCTCGCCTCGGTGGCGGATGAAGTGCGTGCCCAGCAGCTTCGGTTCCCGGCCGCGCCCGCCCTCGCTGATGTCACCCGCAGAGGTCAGCTCGTAGGGTCCGGCAGCCAGGTCACCGCTTTTTCCTGAGCTTCCTCATCTTGGCTTCGGCTTCCTTCTTCTTCCGCTGCGCCACTCCATAAGCGGACCGCGGCCCCTGATGCCTGGCGCACCGCGAGCTACCTGTGACCGCTTTGTTCCGGCACCGGGTGCCTTCCTGCGTCGGAGCCCCGCACGTCGGCTGCGTCATCGTCCCGCCCCTCTACGGTCATCTCCCCAACCGGTCGGACAAGGGGATGCTTCCAGCGTCGGACTGAGCTGGGGAGGCGCAGACCACGCGGACAGAAGCACGAACGGGACACAGCTCCTGGGGGGCGATCCTCCGGCATTGCGTGAGCAGGTCAGAGCATTCCGCATGGGGCGTCGCGACCGTGCGTCGTCTTGTTATTGCGCCACCCAGAGCGATCATAAGAAATCGCCAATGATCGATAGTGAATACTTGTGCTCAATACCTACCTGCTTGGCTTTCAAATTAAGAAATTACTAGATGTGGGGGCGGCTTAGTTCTACGCTCCGCTTGTTGTCGCGCCAAACAAGAGCGTGGCTGATCCCATTGGGGGGATTTCATGAGCATCACCGTGGACCCTCTGCGGCTGTCCAAGCCGCAGGACTCCAGCACCTATCTAGCCATCAAGACGCCTCAGGGCGGACGGATCGTCTACAGCGTGCGGGTGCCGCTGCTGGACCTCCCGACCATCCTCCCCGTTCCCGACCCGGACAACGTCGACAAGGACAACCGTAAGGTCGATCGCCTCCACGCCAAGCACTTCGGCGAGTATCTCGACACGAAGCAGGATTGGGTTGCCCCAGCCCTTCTGGCACGCGACGGCGGTGGTTGCACCTTCGAGAAGTTGGACGATCAGGGTGCCGTCGGCTACCTCACCGTCCCGTGGGCGATCGGCGGCATTTCCTCGTTGCGGACCATTGACGGCCAGCATCGCGTGCTCGGCGTCGCCATCGAGAAGCAGCGCATCACTGACGCCATCTCTGCCGTGGACCGCGAGGTGGCCCGTAAGGTCAGCCCGGAGAAGGCAGCGAAGCTTGACGGGGAGCGCAACGAACTCATCGGCCAGATGAACCGCTTGAAGGCCGAGTACGTCGGTCTGGACATCTATGTGGAGCCCGACCCCATCAAGGCCCAGCAGATGTTCGTGGACGTCGCAGACAATGCCAAGGGCATCAGCAGCGCCGTGCGCGCCCGCTTCGACAGTTACAAGGTTGCCAACCGTACCCTGTCCGACGTGATCGACCACCCGCTGCTGAGGGGCAGGGTCGACGCCGAGCAGGACCGCATGACGCTCAAGAACCCCAACTTCATGGGGGCCAAGCACGTTGCCGACATCACACGCGCCGTCATCGCCGGCGCTGGCGGGCGGATCAGCAAGAAGGCCGAGCAGACTCTCACCGATGGCGAGGTGATCGAGCAGGTCAAGGACTTCCTCGACGTGATCTCCAATGCCTTCACCGACCTCGCTGCCCTCACGGAGGACGACCCCGAAGCTGAGCGTCGGCCTGGAGACCTCACCATGGCTCAAGAGGTGCGCCGTACCTCACTGCTCGGCTCGGTGGGCATGCTCCGGGTCCTCGGCGGCGTGTTCCGTGAGCTTCGGGCGGGCGAGAACCCGGTCGAGCTCGACGATGTCACTGACTTCTTCAAGCGTCTCGACGCACATATGGGTGCGCCGGTGCCTGAAACCAGTATCTGGCGCACCACCGCGGCGAACGTCGACTTCGAGCCGAACGCGGCCGCGCCGATCATGCGTACCCAGAATATCGTCCACCTGGTGAGCGTCATCACAAGCTGGTACAAGAAGGCCCCTGCCGCACTGTAGCTGTCAGGTCGACAGCGGGCGCCGCCCAACTCCCCTCTCATGTGAGGGCGAACGTCAAGGGCCTGTCCGAGTACCTCGGGCACGGCGATCCGGGGTTCACCCTGCGGACCTGTACGCACCTCGTGCCCAACAGCCAGGCACGCGCGCGAAGGGCCGTCGACGGGGTCTTCCGCGGGGGCGGAGACACCGGCGACGGCCCACGGACGGCCCAGGAGGACGGGAAAGCATCCTGACCTGCGGCGTACTTAAATGTCCCGGAAGATTTCGATCTGGGCGCCTACCGAGTTGAGGCGTTCCGCGAGTTCTTCGTAGCCGCGGTTGATGACGTAGACGTTGCGCAGGACCGAGGTGCCTTCGGCCGCCATCATCGCCAGCAGGACGACCACCGCCGGGCGCAGGGCCGGCGGGCACATCATCTCCGCCGCGCGCCAGCGCGTCGGGCCCTCGACCAGGACGCGGTGGGGGTCCAGGAGTTGGAGGCGGCCGCCGAGGCGGTTGAGGTCCGTCAGGTAGATGGCGCGGTTGTCGTACACCCAGTCGTGGATCAGCGTCTGGCCCTGGGCCACGGCCGCGATGGCCGCGAAGAACGGGACGTTGTCGATGTTCAGCCCGGGGAACGGCATCGGGTGGATCTTGTCGATCGGGGCTTCGAGCTTCGACGGGCGGACCGTCAGGTCGACCAGGCGGGTACGGCCGTTGTCCGCCGTGTACTCCGCCGAGCGGTCGTGGTCGAGGCCCATCTCCTCCAGTACCGCGAGCTCGATCTCCATGAACTCGATCGGGACCCGGCGGATCGTCAGCTCCGACTCCGTGACCACGGCGGCGGCGACCAGGCTCATCGCCTCGACCGGGTCCTCGGAGGGGGAGTAGTCCACGTCCACGTCGATGTTGGGGACGCCGTGCACCGTGAGGGTCGTCGTGCCGATGCCGTCCACGCGCACGCCGAGTGCCTCCAGGAAGAAGCACAGGTCCTGGACCATGTAGTTGGAGGAGGCGTTGCGGATGACCGTGGCGCCGTCGTGGCGGGCGGCGGCCAGCAGCGCGTTCTCGGTGACCGTGTCCCCGCGCTCGGTCAGCACGATCGGGCGGCCGGGGGAGACGCCCGCTTCGACCTCGGCGTGGTAGATGCCCTCGGTCGCCGTGATGTCCAGGCCGAAGCGGCGCAGGGCGATCATGTGCGGCTCGATGGTGCGGGTGCCGAGGTCGCAGCCGCCGGCGTACGGCAGACGGAACTGGTCCATCCGGTGCAGCAGCGGACCCAGGAACATGATGATGCTCCGGGTGCGGCGCGCCGCGTCCGCGTCCATGGCGTCCATGTCGAGGCGGGCCGGCGGGACGATCTCCAGGTCCACGCCCTCGTTGATCCAGCGGGTGCGGACGCCGATGGAGTTCAGGACTTCGAGGAGCCGGTAGACCTCCTCGATGCGGGCGACGCGGCGCAGCACCGTACGGCCCTTGTTGAGCAGCGAGGCGCACAGCAGCGCCACGCAGGCGTTCTTGCTCGTCTTGACGTCGATGGCGCCGGACAGCCGGCGGCCGCCGACGACCCGCAGGTGCATCGGGCCGGCGTAGCCCAGAGAGACGATCTCGCTGTCGAGAGCTTCACCGATTCGGGCGATCATCTCAAGGCTGATGTTCTGATTGCCGCGCTCGATCCGGTTCACGGCGCTCTGGCTGGTGCCCAGTGCGTCCGCGAGCTGACTCTGCGTCCAGCCACGGTGCTGCCGGGCGTCACGGATGAGCTTGCCGATGCGTACGAGGTAGTCGTCTGCCATGGATGCACCGTATCTCAGATATGAGATGGCTCCTGCGTCGGGTGTGGCAGACGGGTGTTACCGACCGTCAGATCCACTGATGGTCGGTTCCACCCGACTCTCCGCGCATCACTTCAATTGCGGACATCCACCACCATTGAGTGGGTTAGTGGGCGCAATTGTGGTGGCGGCCGCCGTGCACCGCCGCGTACGTCGACGGGCGCGGTCCGGACACCGCCCGGGCCGCCCGCGCCGCCGCGGCCCGGCCCGCCGCCGAGTCCGCGTCGTGCACCGCCCGGCCGCCGACCAGGGTCATCCGTACGCCGGTCCCGCTGATGTCGGCCACCGGACAACGGGTCACATCCCGGTCCAGCAGCACCAGGTCGGCTGCTTTGCCCACCTCCACCGTCCCCGTCAGCCCCTCCTGCCTCAGCTGCCACGCAGTCCCGGCGGTGTGCATCCGCAGCACCGAACCGCGGCTCAGCCCCTCCAGCTTCCGGTACAGCTCGCCCGTCCCGTACGCGCCCTGCCGGTCGATCGCGGTCCGCAGCTGGTTCCACACCTGGAGGGCGTCCACCGGCCAGTCCGAGCCGCCGGTCAGCCGGGCCCCCGCCCGCTCCAGGCTCAGCGCCGGGTACATCCACCGGTGGCGCTGCGGACCGATGTAGGGGAGCAGCGCGTCCATGGTCCAGGTGTCCTGCGCCGCCCACTGGAGCTGCATGCACGCCGCGACGCCCAGCTGCGCGAAACGCCGCAGGTCCGCCGGGTCCACGATCTGCAGGTGGGCGATCGCGTTGCGCGCGTCGCGCTGCCCGGTCACCCGGCGGGCGTACGCGTACCCGTCCAGAGCGGTCCGCACCGCCCGGTCTCCGAGCCCGTGGGCGTGCAGCTGCCAGCCGGCCTTGTTGAACGCGGCCGTCAGGCGGCCGTAGTCGGCCGCCGAGGTGTAGAGCTCGCCCCGGTTCGCCGTGGGCTTGCCGTTCCCGTCCAGGTACGGCTCCAGCAGCGCGGCCGTCTGTGCCGGGTACTCGATGACCCCGTCCAGGAACACCTTGACCATCCCGAACCGCAGGCCGCGTACCCCCTCGAACTCCTTCCGCAGCCCGCGCGCGTACGCCAGCGCGGCCGCCGGGTCCTTGGTCTGTCCGGCGTCGAGCCGGATCGCCGGCACGATCCGCTGCGGCAGTTTCCCGGCCGCCGCCAGGGCCTGGTAGAGCTCCAGCTCGTGCCGCCCGACCAGGGCGTCCATCATCGTGGTGACCCCGGAGGCGGCCGCCAGCTCCAGCACCTTGGCGCAGGCCGCGACCAGTTCGGCCCGCGAGGGCTCCGGGATGTGCCGCTTCACCAGGTCCTGCGCGTCGTCCTTCAGGACACCCGTCGGCTGCCCGTCCGCCCCCTTCACGATCCGGCCGCCGACCGGATCCGGGGTGGACGCCGTGATCCCGGCGATGTCCAGGGCCCGCCGGTTGACCCAGAGGTTGTGCCCGTCGCCGCCGACCAGCGCGACCGGTCTGCGGGTGGCCAGCGCGTCCAGCATCGAGTGGTGCGGCACGCTCCCGGTCGGCAGCAGCCCGACCGGGTTCCAGTCCTCCACCACCAGCCAGCGGTCCGGCTCCGCGTCCGAGCCCCCGGTGTCGGCGAGGAAGCCGGCCAGCAGCTCCCGCAGCTCGGGCAGCGTGGTCTCCGCCCCCTCCAGCGAGGGCCGCAGCGACCGGTCCCCGGCGCCCAGCGGGTGCACGTGACCGTCGTGGATGCCGCTCATCACCGTGTTCCCGCGGGCGTCGACGACCTCGGTGTCCCGCCCGATGTGCCGGCGCACCGCCGAACCGCTCCCGGTGGCCAGGATCTTCCCGTCCCGCCCGACCGCGACCGCCTCGACCGGCGCCCCGCCGCCCGCGGTCCCGGTGAACACCCGGGCGCCGTGGATCACCAGGGCCGCCGAGCCGCGCGAGCCGGAGACGGAGCCGGTCGCGGCGGCCGCTGCCGCGGGCGCCGCGCCCCGCCGCGCCCAGCAGGCCGGCCGCACCCGCCGCCCCGACGGCCCCGAGCAGGCCCCGCCGGGAGAGGGGTGAGGAGAAGGAAGCAGAGGTCATGGCCACTCCAAACGTCGGTGTGGCCAGGACACTGTTTGATTAACCCCTTAACCAGAACCCGCCGCCGCCGACGAAATCCGCACCGCCGTCCGTACGATGACCCCGTGCCCGGCCCCGGACCGACCATCGCCGACATCGCGCGCGCCGCGGAGGTGTCCACCGCGACCGTCTCGCACGCGCTGGGCGGCACCGGCCGCGTCGGCGAGTCCACCCGCCGCCGGGTCCGCGAGGTGGCGGCCGCCCTCGGCTACAGCGCCCGCCGTGGCCCCCGCACCCGCACGCTCGGCCTCGCCGTCACCACGTACGCGGGCTCCGCCTGGAACTACGTCGAGATCGCCTACTTCTCCCGGCTGCTGACCGCCGCCACCGCGGCCGCCCACGCCCGCGGCTACGCCCTCACCCTGCTGCCCGCCGACCGCGGCGCCGAGCCGCTGTGGCACACCCTCGCCGTCGACGGGATGCTGCTCCTCGACAGCCCGGCCGGCGATCCGGTGCTCCGGGCCCTGCGGGCCCGTGGCCTGCCGGTGGTCTTCGACGGCCGGCCCCCGGACCCGCGGGCCGGGGACGTGTGGGTGGACAACGACCACGAGGCCACCACCCGCGAGGTCCTCGACCACCTCGCGGCGGCCGGGGCCACGCGGATCGCGCTGCACTCCGCGTACGGCCGCGAGTACTACACCGGGGCCGTCACCTCGGCCTACGCCCGCTGGTGCGCCGAGCGCGGAGTGGCCGAGCAGATCGTCCCCTTCGACCCCGAGGACGCCCAGGGCCACGCCTTCGACCCCGTCTTCGCCGGACCCGGCCGCACCCGCCCCGACGCCGTGTACTGCGTGTACGACCCCGGCGGCCGCCAGGTGCTGGCCGCCGCCGCCCGGCACGGGCTGCGGATACCGCACGAGCTGCTGCTCGTCTGCGCGAGCGAGGACCCCGCGTACGCGGCGGGCGACCCGCCGGTGAGCACCGTGAGCCTGCGCCCGGAGGTGATCGGGGAGAGCGCCGTCGCCGCACTGGTCGCGCTGCTGGAATCCCCGGAAGGGGCCGAGCCGGGCCAGCTGACCGTCCCGGCCGCGCTGACCGTGCGTACGTCCTCCCGTTCGGGGCCGTACACGGCGCCCCGCGCGGCTCCGGGCACGCCGTCGCTGTGATCTGCCCCATGCCGTGCATGACCAGGGCGCGGCAATGCACTAGAGTTATCTCGACATCGAGATATCTGCCGAAGGCGTACCGCAGCCGCCCCTGCTGGTAAGGCTCACCTAACTTAGCCTTACCTTAGCGGATTGGCCACAGGGCGTGGCGGCAGGATTGCGGTAAAACGCGCGAATTTCATGCATGAAGGAGACTGTCGTGTCGGCGAACAGCTTCGACGCCCGCAGCACGCTGCAGGTGGGCGACGAGTCGTACGAGATCTTCCGGCTGGACAAGGTTGAGGGCGCTGCCCGCCTTCCCTACAGCCTGAAGGTGCTGCTGGAGAACCTGCTCCGCACCGAGGACGGCGCGAACATCACCGCCGACCACATCCGGTCGCTCGGGAACTGGGACTCGCAAGCCCAGCCCAGCGAGGAGATCCAGTTCACGCCGGCCCGCGTGATCATGCAGGACTTCACCGGCGTCCCCTGCGTCGTGGACCTCGCCACCATGCGCGAGGCCGTGAAGGCGCTCGGCGGCGACCCGGCGAAGATCAACCCGCTCTCGCCGGCCGAGATGGTCATCGACCACTCGGTCATCGCCGACAAGTTCGGCACGAAGGACGCCTTCGCGCAGAACGTCGAGCTGGAGTACGGCCGCAACAAGGAGCGCTACCAGTTCCTGCGCTGGGGCCAGACCGCCTTCGACGACTTCAAGGTCGTCCCCCCGGGCACCGGCATCGTCCACCAGGTCAACATCGAGCACCTGGCCCGCACGGTCATGGTCCGGAACGGCCAGGCGTACCCCGACACCCTCGTCGGCACCGACTCGCACACCACCATGGTCAACGGCCTCGGCGTGCTGGGCTGGGGCGTCGGCGGCATCGAGGCCGAGGCCGCGATGCTCGGCCAGCCGGTCTCCATGCTGATCCCGCGCGTCGTGGGCTTCAAGCTGACCGGCGAGCTGCCGACCGGCACCACCGCCACCGACCTCGTGCTGACGATCACCGAGATGCTGCGCAAGCACGGCGTCGTCGGCAAGTTCGTCGAGTTCTACGGTGAGGGCGTCGCCGCCACCTCGCTCGCGAACCGCGCCACCATCGGCAACATGTCGCCGGAGTTCGGCTCCACCGCCGCGATCTTCCCGATCGACGACGAGACGCTGAAGTACCTGCGCCTGACGGGCCGCGACGCCCAGCAGGTCGCCCTGGTCGAGGCGTACGCCAAGGAGCAGGGCCTGTGGCTGGACCCGGCCGCCGAGCCGGACTTCTCCGAGAAGCTGGAACTCGACCTCTCCACGGTCGTCCCCTCCATCGCCGGCCCGAAGCGCCCGCAGGACCGCATCGTCCTCGCCAACGCCTCCCAGCAGTTCGCCCTGGACGTGCGCAACTACGTCGAGGACGACGACGAGGCGGGCAAGGAGTCCTTCCCGGCCTCCGACGCCCCGGCCACCGCCAACGGCGTGCCGACCCGCCCGACCCGGGTCACCCTGGCCGACGGCACCTCCTTCGAGATCGACCACGGCGCCGTCACCGTCGCCGCGATCACCTCCTGCACCAACACCTCGAACCCCTACGTCATGGTCGCCGCGGCGCTCGTGGCCAAGAAGGCGGTCGAGAAGGGCCTGACCCGCAAGCCGTGGGTCAAGACCACCCTGGCCCCGGGTTCGAAGGTCGTCACCGACTACTTCGACAAGGCCGGCCTGACCCCGTACCTCGACAAGATGGGCTTCAACCTCGTCGGGTACGGCTGCACCACCTGCATCGGCAACTCCGGTCCGCTGGACGAGGAGATCTCGAAGGCGATCAACGAGCACGACCTCGCGGTCACCTCGGTGCTCTCCGGCAACCGCAACTTCGAGGGCCGGATCAACCCCGACGTCAAGATGAACTACCTGGCCTCCCCGCCGCTGGTCGTCGCGTACGCCATCGCGGGCTCCATGAAGGTGGACATCACCAAGGACGCCATCGGCACCGACACCGAGGGCAAGCCGGTCTTCCTCCAGGACATCTGGCCCTCCGAGGCCGAGGTCAACGACGTCGTGGCGAACGCCATCGGCGAGGACATGTTCAGCAAGTCCTACCAGGACGTCTTCGCGGGCGACGCCCAGTGGCAGGCGCTGTCGATCCCGACCGGCAACACGTTCGAGTGGGACCCGCAGTCCACCTACGTCCGCAAGCCCCCTTACTTCGAGGGCATGACGATGGAGACCACCCCGGTCTCCGACATCGCCGGCGCGCGCGTGCTGGCGAAGCTGGGCGACTCGGTCACCACCGACCACATCTCCCCGGCCGGTGCGATCAAGGCCGACACCCCGGCCGGCAAGTACCTCACCGAGCACGGCGTCGAGCGCCGCGACTTCAACTCGTACGGTTCCCGCCGCGGCAACCACGAGGTCATGATCCGCGGTACCTTCGCCAACATCCGCCTGCGCAACCAGATCGCGCCGGGCACCGAGGGCGGCTTCACCCGCGACTTCACGGTCGAGGGCGCACCGGTCTCCTTCATCTACGACGCCTCCCAGAACTACCAGGCCGCCGGCATCCCGCTGGTCATCCTGGCGGGCAAGGAGTACGGCTCGGGCTCGTCCCGCGACTGGGCCGCCAAGGGCACCGCGCTGCTCGGCGTCAAGGCGGTCATCGCCGAGTCCTACGAGCGCATCCACCGCTCGAACCTGATCGGCATGGGCGTGCTCCCGCTGCAGTTCCCGGAGGGTGCCTCGGCCGCCTCCCTGGGCCTCACCGGCGAGGAGACCTTCTCCTTCACCGGTGTGGAGGAGCTGAACAACGGCACCACCCCGCGCACCGTCAAGGTCACCACCGACACCGGTGTCGAGTTCGACGCGGTCGTCCGCATCGACACCCCCGGTGAGGCGGACTACTACCGCAACGGCGGCATCATGCAGTACGTGCTCCGCAACCTCATCCGCGGCTGAGTTCCGCAGCGGCACCAAGGGCCGTATCCCCGTCAAGGGGGTACGGCCCTTCCGCTTTTTCCGGCCGGGGTCAGGTTTCGGGGAGGTCTCAACTCGGAAAAGCTGACGGACAACCGTGTGCATGATCTTGCTCACATGAACGGAAGTGGACTATACCTGTGCCTCGTCCGGATCATCGCGTTACGAGCGGCACCGGACCCGGGGGATGGCGGAGACCTGCGGTGATGTCCGTATGCGCGGTGACCACGGGCATGCGTCGGTTCCCGGCCCTCCTTCACACTTCTGACGAAGGCGAGGACATGAGCATGGGATCCACTGGTGAGGGCATCGGCCGCCGTGACCTGATCAAGCGCTCCGCGGCACTGGGACTGATCTCGGTGCCCACGATGAGCTTCCTGTCCGCCTGCGCCTCCGGCGGCGAGGACACCACGAAGGGGCCGGACAAGGGTGCGGTGACCAAGGAGAACCCGTTCGGCGTCGCCAAGGGCGGCAAGCTCGACGTCGTCGTCTTCAAGGGCGGGTTCGGCGACGACTACGCGAAGGCCTGGGAGGCCGCCTTCGACAAGAAGTGGGGCACCACCAGCTCCCACCTGGGCACCCAGGAGATCGCCGCCAAGCTCCAGCCCCGCTTCAACGGGGGCAACCCGCCGGACGTCATCGACGACTCCGGCGCCCAGCAGATCAAGGTCGACGTCCTCGCCAAGGGTGGCCAGCTCGCCGAGCTCACCGCCGTGCTCGACGCGCCCTCGCTCGACGACCCGGCCAAGAAGGTCCGGGACATGCTCATCCCCGGCACCGTGGAACAGGGCACCCAGGGCGGCAAGTTCGTCGCCCTCTACTACGTCTACACCGTGTTCGGCTTCTGGTACTCCGGCAAGCTCTTCAAGGAGAAGGGCTGGGCCGAGCCGAAGACCTGGGACGAGTTCCTGGACATCTGCACCAAGGCCAAGGCCGCCGGCATCGGCGGACTCGCCCACCAGGGCAAGTTCCCGTACTACATCAACGTCGTCATCATGGACCTGATCGCCAAGAAGGGCGGTCTGGAGGCCATGAAGGCGATCGACAACCTGGAGCCGAACGCCTTCGAGGGCAACCCCGCCGCCCTCGCCGCCGTCGAGGCGGTCTACGAGGTCGTCGAGAAGGACCTGCTGATGGCCGGCACCAACGGCCTCACCCACACGGAGTCCCAGACCGCCTGGAACCAGTACAAGGCGGCCTTCATCCCCTCCGGATCCTGGCTGGAGAACGAACAGCTCAAGCAGACCCCGGACGACTTCGACATGAAGTTCCTGCCGGTGCCGACCCTCGCCGACAGCAAGCTGCCCTTCGAGGCCATCCGGGCAGGCGCCGGCGAGCCCTTCATCGTCCCGGAGAAGGCCGCCAACAAGGCCGGCGGCCTGGAGTTCCTCCGCTCGATGCTGTCCCGCGAATGGTCGACCCTCTTCGCCCAGCAGGCGAACTCCCTCACCGTGGTCAAGGACGGCGTCGACCCGAACGTCAAGCTGCGCCCGGGCACTGCCTCGGCCGTCGCGGCCGTCAAGACGGCCGGGACGAACACCTTCAACTACCTGTACCCCGACTGGTACAGCGAGATGGACACCGAGATCCAGAACGCGTCCAATGAGCTGATGGCCAAGCGGATCCAGCCAAAGGAATGGATCAAGCGGGCCCAGGCTGCGGTAGACAAGGCTGCCAAGGACCCGAACGCCAAGAACAACCACCGCAGCTGACATCGTCCAAGGGGCGCACACCATGAGCCAAGTAGCCCAGGGCAAGGGAAGGATCGGCTTCATCGCCGGCTTCCTCATCCTGCCGCTCGCGCTGTACCTGACTTTCGTCATCTGGCCGTACATTCAGACGTTCGGCTACTCCTTCACCAACTGGTCGGGACAGTCGCCCACGTTCGACTTCGTCGGCCTGGACAACTACTCCGCACTGATGAAGGACGAGGTCTTCCGCGGAGCCCTGTGGCACAACCTGCTGCTCCTGGTGTTCGTCCCGACCATCACCATCCTGCTGGCCCTCTTCTTCGCCTTCATGGTGAACGCGGGAGGGCGCAGCGGGGCGGGCGGGGTCCGCGGCGTCCGCGGCTCCTCCGTCTACAAGATCGTCTACTTCTTCCCGCAGGTGCTGTCCCTCGCCATCCTCGCCGTGCTGTTCGGCGCGGTGTACCGCAGCGACGAGGGCGGCCTGCTGAACGGGTTCCTCACCAAGCTGGGCCTGGTGGACCCGGCCCACCCCGTCGAATGGCTCAACCAGCCGAACCTCGTGCTGTGGTGCCTGCTGCTGGTGGTGGTCTGGCACGGGGTCGGCTTCTACCTGGTCCTCTTCTCGGCCGCCATGCAGTCCGTGCCCAAGGACATCTACGAGGCCGCCCTGCTCGACGGAGCCGGGCGCGCCCAGACCTTCCTCAAGGTCACGCTGCCCCTGCTGTGGGACTCCGTACAGACCTCCGCGGTCTACCTGGGCATCGCTGCCATGGACATGTTCGTGCTGGTGTCGACCATGACTTCCGGCCAGTTCGGCGGCGGGCCCGACCACCACAGCGAGGTCATGGCCACGGTGCTGATGCGCAACTTCCTCTACTTCGGCAAGAGCGGCTACGCCTGTGCCATGGGCGTGGTCATGCTCGTCCTGACCATGATCCTCTCCGTCGTCACGCTGCGTGCCACCCGCCGCGAGCGCATCGAGTTCTGAGAGGAGATCCCCGATGACTGCAGAGTCCACGGTAATCAAGGCGCCGGGCGAGGCCCCGTCCGAGCGGTCCGGCGGCAGCGGCCGCCCCAAGGAGGGTGCCAAGAGCGCCTCCGACGGCATGGTGCTGAACGTCTTCTCCCACGGGTTCCTCGCCGTCTGGGCGATACTGATCGTCCTGCCCCTGATCTGGCTGGCGCTCGGCTCGTTCAAGACCGACGCCCAGATCGGCGGCTCGGCCCTCAGCTGGCCGTCCAATTGGCACTTCGACGCCTTCACCCGGGCCTGGGACAAGGGCATCGGCGACTATTTCGCCCACACGCTGATCGTGATGGTGTTCTCGGTCCCGCTGACCATGCTGCTCGGCTCGATGGCGGCGTACGTCCTGGCCCGCTACCCCTTCCCGGGGAACCGGCTCTTCTACTACTTCTTCGTCAGCGGGGCCATGTTCCCGGTGTTCCTGGCGCTGGTCCCGCTGTTCTTCATGGTCAAGCGCCTGGACATGCTCAACACGTACCAGGGTCTGATCCTGGTGTACGTGGCCTACTCGATGCCCTTCACCGTCTTCTTCATGCACTCGTTCTTCCGCACGCTGCCGACGGCCGTGCACGAGGCGGCGGTGATCGACGGGGCCTCCGACACCCGGATCTTCTTCCAGGTGATGCTGCCGATGGCCAAGCCCGGCCTGATCAGCGTCGGGATATTCAATGTCCTGGGCCAGTGGAACCAGTACATCCTGCCCTCCGTGCTGATGCAGCCGCAGACCGGATCGGACCCCGAGCGCTACATGCTCACCCAGGGCCTGATCCAGCTGCAGTACCAGATGGGGTACGAGACGGACCTGCCGGTCCTGTTCGCCGGCGTGACCATCGCGATGATCCCGATGCTGGTGGTCTACCTGTCCTTCCAGCGGCAGATCCAGGCCGGTCTGACCTCGGCCACCCTCAAGTAGCGCCCCGCTCAACCGGAGGAGGCCGACGGGTCGGGCACGACCGACCAGCTGACCGCCGAGACGGACGGGTCGAGCGAGAGGTTGCTGACCGCTTCCTCCAGCATCCGGCCCCCCGCCGCCCCTTCGGCGGTCAGCAGCGCGGACACCGTCACCAGGCCGGCCTCCGGGCCGTCCTGGCTGCGGATCGAGCGCAGCGCGTAGCCCGGACGGCCGAGCGCGTCGACCAGCCGGTGGCGGATGTGGGCCTCCTCCGCCTCCAGGCACACGGCCTCGAAGTGGAAGTCGGTGGCCACCTCCGCCCCGCCGCGCGGTTCGCGGTCGAGGCGCCGGCCCAGCGGGCGCAGCAGGAGGTTGGCCCCCACCACGCCCGCCGTGCCGAAGGCGGCCAGGACGAACATCCCGGTGCCGGCCAGGCAGCCCACGGCCGCCGAACACCACAGGGTGGCGGCCGTGTTCAAGCCCCGTACGCTCAGCCCGTCGCGCATGATCACGCCGGCGCCGAGGAAGCCGATGCCCGACACGATCTGGGCGGCGACCCGGGAGCCGTCGTACTGGACCTCCGAGACGGCGCCGATGAACCCGTACTGCGAGAGCAGCACGAACAGCGCCGCACCGCCCGCCACCAGGGCGTTCGTCCGCAGTCCTGCCATCCGGGCGCGCCACTGCCGCTCCAGGCCGATCGCCGCTCCGAAGCCGAGCGCGGCGGCCAGGTGTCCGGCCATTTCCCCTTCGTTGAGCAGCATCGGCTTTCCCCCTCCTCTGCGCGGCCGTCTACAGCCAGGTGCCGAACCTGCGGATGTACAGGGTCTTCAGCAGCTGCGTGAGCGTGCAGTACGCCAGCAGCACGCCGATCAGCCACGGGAAGTAGCTCGCCGGCAGGGGCACGAAGCCCAGCGAGGCGGCCAGCGGCGAGAAGGGCAGGTACAGCCCGGTCAGCACCGCGAGGACGGTCATCACCATCACCGGCCAGGAGGCGCGGGACTGGATGAACGGGATCTTCCGGGTACGGATCATGTGGACGATCAGGGTCTGCGAGAGCAGGCCCTCGATGAACCAGCCGGACTGGAACAGCGCCTGGTGCGCCTCGCTGTCGGCCGCGAACACGTTCCACATGATCACGAACATCGCGATGTCGAAGATCGAGCTGATCGGGCCGATGCAGACCATGAAGCGGCCGATGCCCTTGGCGTCCCAGTTGCGGGGCTTGCGGAGGTACTCCTCGTCCATCCGGTCCCACGGCGTGGCCAGCTGGGCGATGTCGTAGACCAGGTTCTGCACCAGCAGCATGATCGCGAGCATCGGCTGGAACGGGATGAACGCGCTCGCGACCAGGACCGAGAAGACGTTGCCGAAGTTCGACGAGGCCGTCATCTTGACGTACTTGATCGTGTTGCCGAAGGTGGTCCGGCCCTGGATCACGCCCTGTTCCAGGACGGTCAGGTCCTTCTCCAGCAGAATGATGTCCGCCGACTCCTTGGCGATGTCGACCGCGGTGTCGACGGAGATGCCGACATCGGCGTCGCGCAGCGCGGCAGCGTCGTTGATGCCGTCCCCGAGGAAGCCGACGGTGTGCCCGTCGGCCTGCAGGGCCCGTACGATGCGTGCCTTCTGGACCGGGTTCACCTTGGCGAAGACCGTCGTACGGGCGGCCAGCGCGCGCAGCGCCGTGTCGTCGAGGGGGTCGATCTCGGCGCCGAGCACCACGTGCCCGACGTCGAGGCCGACGTCCGCGCAGACCCGGGCGGCCACCAGGTCGTTGTCGCCGGTGACGACCTTGACCGCGATGCCCTTGTCGGCCAGGGCCTGCAGGGCCCGGGCGGCGTCGGCCTTCGGCGGGTCGAGGAAGGCGAGGAAGCCGACCAGGGTCAGCCGCTCCTCGTCGGCGACGGAGTAGGTGTCCCGCGGGGTGTCCACGGTGCGGGTGGCGACGGCGAGGACGCGCAGGCCCCGGCGGTTGTTGTCCTCTGCGATGCGGGTGACGTGGGCGCGCAGCTGACCGGTGAGTTCGACCCTCCGGCCGCGGTCGCGCATGTGGGTGCACAGGTCCAGGACCTCCTCCACCGCACCCTTGGTGATCATGACGTGCTCGGGGCGGCCGAGGCCGGCCACGACGCTGTTGCGGTCCAGGACCACGGACATCCGGCGGCGGGCGAAGTCGAAGGGGATCTCGTCGACCATCGAGAACCGTGCGTCGACGACAACCTCCTCGGCCTCGTCCACGCGGTTGATGACCGCCTGGTCCATCAGGTTCTTCAGGCCGGTCTGGAAGTGCGAGTTGAGGTACCCGTACTCCAGGACCTCGTCGTCCTCGTCGCCGTGCACGTCCAGGTAGCGGTCCAGGACGATGCGGTCCTCGGTGAGGGTGCCGGTCTTGTCGGTGCAGAGCACGTCCATGGCGCCCAGGTTCTGGATCGCGTTGAGGCGCTTGACGACGACCTTGTGCTTGGACATGGCGACCGCGCCGCGCGCCAGGTTGGCGGAGACGACCATCGGCAGCATCTCGGGGGTCAGGCCGACGGCCACGGCGATGCCGAAGAGGAAGGCTTCGTCCCAGTCGCCCTTGGTCAGGCCGTTGATCGCGAACACGACCGGGACCATGACCAGCATGAAGCGGATCAGCAGGAAGCTGACCTTGCGCACGCCGTTGTCGAAATTGGTCTGCGGGCGCTCGCCGACCAGCGAGCCGGCCATCGAGCCGAAGTAGGTGTCGGCGCCGGTGGCGACGACCACGCCGGTGGCGGTGCCGGAGGTGACCGACGTGCCCATCAGGCAGAGGTTGCTGGCCTCGACGGGGTCGGTGGTCTCGAACTGGCCCCGGTCGTCCGTACGCGTGTCGGCCTTGGCGACCGGCAGGGACTCGCCGGACAGCGCGGCCTGGCCGACCATCAGGTCCTTGGAGGTGATGAGCCGCAGGTCGGCCGGGATCAGATCGCCGGCGGCCAGCTTCACCACGTCACCCGGGACCACCTGGTCCATGGGCACCTCGAAGGTGGTCGGCGCCGAGCCGCTGCCGGCCCGGCGCTGCACCGCGCAGGTGGTGGTGACGAGCTTCTTCAGCGCGTCGGCGGCCCGGCCGGAGCGGAACTCCTGCCAGAAGCGCAGCAGTCCGCTGATCCCCACCATCACGGAGAGGATGACGACGCCCGGATCGGCGGGGTCCTGCCACCACATGACGGCGGCGAGGAAGACGAGGACGCCGATGAAGGGGTTCCAGAACGCCTTCGCCAGCTGGAACCACCAGCGCGGGGCGCGCTCGTGGGCGACGACGTTGGCGCCGTGCCGCTCCAGGCGCAGGGCCGCCTCGGCGTGCGTGAGACCACTGCGGGTGGCGCCGAGCTCCTGGAGGACCGAGGCGCCGGGGCGGGCGCTGAAGCCCGTGAGCTGCTCTCCGGCGAGCCGGGTACGGGTCTCCAGCTCGGCGGCCTTGCGCTCGCGGCGGCCCTTGCCCGGCGGTGCGAGCTTGGTCGGGGTACGGGGGGTGAGCATGGTCATGACGAATACCTCCCTCCACCGCGTCCGGGCAGCACGAAGCCGCGCGGTCACGGGGAGTGATCATGGATCGGCGCGAGAGGGCACGAAACGGCCGTCGGACACGCCGATGGGCATGGATGACGCATGCCGGGCGCAAGCGCCGGGGCATGCGGAAGGGAAAGGAGGGGGAGAAGAAAGAAGAGATCAGCTGATCAGGTCAGCCGACGAGAGCGCTGCAAAGACTTCGATCGGGACTCATCCCGAACACCTCCTTGCGTAGCGCCGTCATCACGGGGCACCCGATCCGGCCGGAAAGCCGCAGAGAACCGGTTGCCTCAGCGACCGTAACACGATCCAGAGGGATGTCTCTCATACTTATGACCGGTAGTGGCCGATTCGTTCTGCGTCAGCCTCTTGACGTCTGGAGGGCCAAAGGCTCGACTTAAGGTTCACAAGTTGGAGAGACGCCGGGGTCTCGGAGCACCAAGCCGCGACCGCCGGCTCGGGGGGCGACGGTCAGCCGTCGCTAATGGGCAGGAGTGGATGAGTCGTGCAGACTCCCGGATCGCAGTCTTCACTGCACCGCGCGAATCTCGAACGGGTCGTGCGGGCGGTGCGGCTCGCGGGTTCGCTGACCCAGGCGGAGATCGCCCGGTCCACCGGACTGTCGGCGGCCACGGTCTCCAACATCGTCCGCGAGCTCAAGGAGGGTGGGACCGTCGAGGTCACGGACACCTCGGCGGGCGGCCGGCGGGCGCGCAGCGTCTCGCTCAGCGGTGACGCGGGCATCGTGATCGGCGTGGACTTCGGCCACACCCACCTGCGGGTGGCCGTCGGCAACCTCGCCCACCAGGTCCTGGCCGAGGAGTCGGCCCCGCTGGACGTGGACGCCTCCTGGGCGGACGGCTTCGACCGGGCCGAAGCCCTGGTCGGAGAGCTGATCGCGGGCATCGGGGTGGGCCTGGAGAAGGTCATCGGCGTCGGGCTCGGCGTGCCCGGCCCCATCGACGTGGAGTCCGGGACCCTGGGCTCCACGGCGATCCTGCCGGGCTGGGCCGGCATCAATCCGCGCCAGGAGCTCTCGCAGCGCCTCGGCGTGCCCGTGTACGTGGACAACGACGCCAACCTCGGAGCGCTCGGGGAGCTGGTGTGGGGGAGCGGCCGGGGGGTCAAGGACCTCGCGTACATCAAGGTGGCGAGCGGCGTCGGCGCCGGCCTCGTGATCAACGGGCAGATCTACCGGGGGCCCGGCGGCACCGCCGGGGAGATCGGGCACATCACCCTCGACGAGTCCGGCCCGGTCTGCCGCTGCGGCAACCGCGGCTGCCTGGAGACCTTCGCGGCGGCCCGGTACGTACTGCCGCTGCTGCAGAGCACGCACGGGCCCGAGCTCACCATGGAGCGCGTGGTCGAGCTGGCCCGGGAGGGTGACCCGGGCTGCCGCCGCGTGATCGCCGACGTGGGCCGCCATGTGGGTAGTGGTGTCGCGAACCTGTGCAACGTCCTCAATCCCAGCCGCGTGGTGCTCGGCGGTTCGCTGGCGGAGGCCGGTGAGCTGATCCTGGCCCCCATACGCGAGTCCGTGGGGAGGTACGCGATCCCCAGCGCGGCACGCCAACTCTCGGTGCTCACGGGGTCGTTGGGGGGACGTGCGGAGGTGCTGGGCGCGCTGGCCCTGGTGCTCAGCGAGATGGGCGATTCGACCCTTCTGGCCGGATCTCCGACCCTCAAGCTCTTGCCTTCAGTTAGATAACGGATGGCACCGTTGTCATCTCGTTAAGGATTCACTCCTTGACGGCAAACTGCGGCCGAGGTTGACTCACGTCCACCTCGGCCGCAATGTTGCGGCCTCGTCAGGGAGGTTCAGGAAATGAACACGCGTATGCGCAGAGCCGCCGTTGCCGTTGCCGCCACCGCCATGGCCGCTTCCCTTGCCGCCTGTGGCAGCGCCAAGGAGGCCGGCGAGAAGCCGAAGGAGTCCGGCTCCGCCGCCGCGGGTGGCGCGATCAAGATCGGTCTGCTCCTGCCGGAGAACCAGACCGCGCGTTACGAGAAGTTCGACAAGCCGCTCTTCGAGAAGAAGGTCGCCGAACTCACCGGTGGCAAGGCCGAGGTGGTCTACGCCAACGCCAAGCAGGACGCGACCACGCAGAACTCCCAGGTCGACACGATGATCACCAACAAGGTGAACGTCCTCGTCGTCGACGCGGTGGACTCCAAGGCCATCGCCGGCTCGGTCAAGAAGGCCAAGGAGGCGGGCATCCCCGTCGTGGCCTACGACCGCCTCGCCGAGGGTCCGATCGACGCCTACACCTCCTTCGACAACGAAGAGGTCGGCAAGGTCCAGGGCAAGGCACTGCTGGAGGCCCTGGGCGACAAGGCCGGATCCGGCCAGATCGTCATGATGAACGGTTCGGTCACCGACCCGAACGCCGCGCTCTTCAAGAAGGGCGCGCACTCCGTCCTCGATGGCAAGGTGACCATCGGCAAGGAGTACGACACCAAGGAGTGGAAGCCGGAGAACGCCAACACCAACATGGCGGGTGCGATCTCCGCGCTGGGCAAGGACAAGATCGTCGGCGTCTACTCCGCCAACGACGGCATGGCCGGCGGCATCATCACCGCCCTCAAGGCCGCCGGCATGGACCCGCTGCCCCCGGTCACCGGCCAGGACGCGGAACTCGCCGGCGTGCAGCGCATCGTCGCGGGCGAGCAGTTCATGAGCGTCTACAAGCCGTACGCCCCCGAGGCCGAGGCCGCCGCGAAGATGGCCGTCGCGCTCGCCAAGGGCGAGAAGCTCGACGGTGTCACCACCTCCAAGGTCGACAGCCCCACCACCAAGGGCATCGCGTCGGTCCTGGTCCCCGTCGTCTCGCTGACGAAGAGCAACATCAAGGACACTGTCATCAAGGACGGTGTCTACACGGCCGACGAGATCTGCACCGACAAGTACGCGGCCGCCTGCACCACCCTCGGCCTGAAGTAGGCCCTGCGGGCCCACCCGGGCCCCGGGCCTCACCAGGCCCCGTCGTCCCGCCGGCCGGAGGCCCGCCCCCGCGGCCTCCGGACACCGGGACCCCCGCGCCTGCCCGGCGCCCCGCCCCTTCCTTCCCCGCCACCCGCGGGGCGCCGGGCAGAAACGATTTCCCCCACCCCACCCCGCTCCTGCACTTACTGCACGACATCCCCGCCGGTCAGGCGGCGAAGGAGATGGTTCATGTGTCCGCTGCGCCCGTGCTGGCGTTGCGAGGGGTCTCGAAGCGATTCGGTGCCGTCCAGGCGCTCACCGACGTAGAGCTCGAGATCCATTCCGGCGAGGTGGTCGCCCTGGTCGGCGACAACGGCGCCGGCAAGTCCACGCTCGTCAAGACGATCGCCGGCGTCCACCCCATCGATGACGGAGTCATCGAGTGGGAAGGCAAGCCGGTCTCGATCAGCAAGCCCCACGACGCCCAGAACCTGGGCATCGCGACGGTCTACCAGGACCTCGCGCTGTGCGACAACATCGATGTCGTCGGCAACCTCTTCCTGGGTCGCGAGCTCAAGCGCCGCGGCGTCCTGGACGAGGTGGAGATGGAGCGCCGCGCCCGCGAGCTCCTGACCACCCTGTCCATCCGGATCCCCAGTGTCCGCATCCCCATCGCCTCGCTCTCCGGCGGTCAGCGCCAGACCGTGGCGATCGCCCGTTCGATGCTGGGCGAGCCCAAGCTCGTCATCCTCGACGAGCCCACGGCGGCCCTCGGCGTCGAGCAGACCGCACAGGTCCTCGACCTGGTGGAGCGGCTGCGCGAGCGCGGCCACGCCGTCATCCTCATCAGCCACAACATGGCCGATGTGAAGGCCGTCGCCGACAAGGTGGCGGTCCTGCGGCTGGGCCGCAACAACGGCGTCTTCAATGTCAAGGACACGTCGCAGGAAGAGATCATCTCCGCCATCACGGGTGCCACGGACAACGCCGTGACCCGCCGCGCGGCCCGCACCGGGGAGGCCGGCAAGTGAGCACCGAACACCACACCTCGGCGGAAGAGGTGGCCCAGCTGGCCAACCCCTCCGCCCCGGCGGACGCCATCCCCGCGGTCGACCCGCGCCTGCTCGTCCGCGAGCAGGGCCTGTCCGGCTACCTGAGCGAGTTCGGCCGCAAGATGAGGGCCGGCGACCTGGGCTCCGTCCCGGTCGTCATCGGCCTGATCGTCATCTGCGGCATCTTCCAGGGGCTGAACGCGAACTTCCTGTCCCCGGAGAACCTGACCAACATCGCGATCACGATGGTCGCCACCGGCATGATGGCCGTGGGCATCATCTTCGTGCTCCTGCTCGGCGAGATCGACCTTTCGGTCGGCTCCGTCAGCGGTGTCTCGGGCGCCCTCTTCGCCGTCATGGCCGTCACCCACGGGGTCAACCAGTGGGTGGCGATCCTGGCGGCGGTCGCGGCGGGTGCCCTGATCGGCGCAATCCACGGCTTCTTCTTCGCCAGGATCGGCGCACCGGCCTTCGCGGTCACCCTGTCGGGCCTGCTCTTCTGGTCCGGCGCCATGCTGCAGATCCTCGGCAGCAACGGCACGATCAACATCGACCCCGACGGTCCGGTGGGCCAGCTCACCACGTACTTCTTCACGGACGTCGCGGCCGGCTACGGCCTCGCCGCGGTCGCGGTGGTCGGGTACTTCCTGGCCAGCTTCTTCGACAACCGGCGCCGCGAGGCCGCGGGGATCCCGTCCCGCCCGGTGAGCGAGATCGCCCTGCGCACGGGCCTGCTGGCCCTGTTCACCTTCGGTCCCGCCGCGGTGTTCAACCAGTACAAGGGCCTCCCGCTCGCGGTGGTGCTCTTCGTGCTCGTCCTGGTCGGCACGGACTTCATCCTGCGCCGCACCTCGTTCGGCCGCAGCATCTTCGCGCTCGGCGGCAGCGTCGAGGCCTCCCGGCGCGCGGGCATCAACGTCACCGGGATCCGCATCACGGTCTTCGCCATCGCGGGCACCTTCGCCGCCATCGGCGGACTGTTCTGGGCCTCCAAGATCGCGGCGGCCAACCAGAGCGCCGGCGCCGGCGACCTGCTGATGAACGTGATCGCGGCGGCCGTGATCGGCGGCACCAGCCTCTTCGGCGGCCGGGGCCGTACCTGGAACGCCCTCCTCGGTGTCATGGTCATCACCTCGATCCAGTACGGTCTGGCTCTCCAGGGCATCGCCACCCCGATCCAGTACATGATCACCGGTGCGGTGCTGCTGGCGACCGTGGTGATCGACTCGGTCACCCGCAAGACCCAGAAGACGGCCGGACGCGCCTGACACCGCGCCCGATGCGGTAAGAACGGTCACAGTGCCCGGCGCCACTTCGTGTGGCGCCGGGCATCCGTGCGTACGTATGTGTGTGCGACTGTGCGGATATACGCCCGTTTGGGATGTGTGACCGAGCGGCGGCGTGTAGATGTATGACAAAGGCGTGACCCACCAGGGACGGCCCGATGACCACCGCCGCGAGCGGAACATTAGACTCGACAGACCAGCAAGCAACTGCAAGGAGGCACGGGTGCTGCTGCCCCGCATCAAGGGACCGCGCGATCTGGACCGGCTCAGCCAGGAGGAGCTCGACCAGCTCGCCGCCGAGATCAGGTCCTTCCTCGTCGACGCCGTCTCCAAGACCGGCGGGCACCTCGGCCCCAACCTCGGGGTGGTCGAACTGACGATCGCCCTGCACCGGGTCTTCGACTCGCCCAAGGACAAGGTCCTCTTCGACACCGGCCACCAGGCCTACGTCCACAAGCTGCTCACGGGCCGCCAGGACTTCGGCGGCCTGCGCAGCAAGGGCGGCCTGTCCGGCTACCCCTCGCGCGCCGAGTCCGACCACGACGTCATCGAGAACTCGCACGCCTCCACCGTGCTGGGCTGGGCCGACGGCCTGGCCAAGGCCAACGAGGTGCTCGGCCGCGAGGACCACCACGTCGCCGCCGTCATCGGCGACGGCGCGCTGACCGGCGGCATGGCCTGGGAGGCGCTGAACAACATCGCCGCCGCCAAGGACCGCCCGCTGGTCATCGTGGTCAACGACAACGAGCGCTCGTACGGCCCCACCATCGGCGGCCTCGCGAACCACCTGGCCACCCTGCGCACCACGGACGGCTACGAGCGCTTCCTGGCCCGCGGCAAGGAGCTCCTGGAGCGCACCCCGGTCGTCGGGAAGCCGCTCTTCGAGACCCTGCACGGCGCCAAGAAGGGCCTCAAGGACTTCATCGCCCCGCAGGGCATGTTCGAGGACCTGGGCCTGAAGTACATCGGCCCGATCGACGGCCACGACATCGAGGCCCTGGAGTCCGCCCTGCAGCGCGCCAAGCGCTTCAGCGGCCCGGTCATCGTGCACTGCCTCACCCAGAAGGGCCGCGGCTACACCCCGGCCCTGGAGCACGAGGCGGACCGGTTCCACGCGGTCGGCGTGATCCACCCGGACACCGGCCTGCCGGTGAAGACCGCCGCGGCCAGCTGGACCTCCGTCTTCGCCGACGAGATGGTCAAGCTCGGCCACGAGCGCGAGGACATCGTCGGCATCACCGCCGCCATGCTCCACCCGGTCGGCCTCAACAAGTTCGCCGAGGCCTTCCCGAACCGGATCTACGATGTCGGCATCGCCGAACAGCACGCCGCCACCTCGGCGGCGGGCCTGGCCACCGGCGGCGTCCACCCGGTCTTCGCGGTCTACGCGACCTTCCTCAACCGCGCCTTCGACCAGGTCCTGATGGACGTCGCCCTGCACAAGTGCGGGGTCACCTTCGTCCTGGACCGCGCCGGTGTCACCGGCGACGACGGCGCCTCCCACAACGGCATGTGGGACATGTCCATCCTGCAGATCGTCCCCGGCCTGCGGCTCGCCGCACCGCGCGACGCCGAGCAGCTGCGCGCCCAACTGCGCGAGGCCGTCGAGGTCAAGGACGCCCCGACCGTCGTGCGCTACTCCAAGGGCGTCGTCGGCCCGGCCGTCCCGGCCGTCGGCCGGATCGGCGGCATGGACGTACTGCGCGCCCCGGGGGCCGAGGTCACCCGTCCGGACGTACTGCTCGTCTCGGTCGGCGCGCTCGCCCCGATGTGTCTGGAGATCGCCGACCTGCTCGACAAGCAGGGCATCTCCACGACCGTCGTCGACCCCCGCTGGGTCAAGCCCGTGGACGAGGCCCTGGCCCCGCTCGCGGAGCGGCACCGCGTGGTCGTCACCGTCGAGGACAACGGCCGCACCGGCGGTGTGGGCTCCGCCGTCGCGCAGGCCCTGCGCGACGCGGGCGTCGACGTACCGCTGCGCGACTTCGGCATCCCGCAGCGCTTCCTGGACCACGCGCTGCGCAAGGAGATCATGGCCGAGATCGGTCTGACCGCTCCGGACATCGCCCGGCAGGTCACCGGCCTGGTCGCCAAGCTGGACGGACGCTACGACAGCGAGCCGGCCGCAGCCGTCGACTAGCTCCGGCGACCGTATCCGGTCACCGCCGATCGCGCGGTTGCACGTCACGGGCCGGGAGATCACCCTTGAGGGGTGGGCCTCCCGGCCCGTTCGTGTGCGTCGTCACCTGTCGGAGGTGCGTCGGTGAGCAAGGACCTGAACAGCGTCTTCCGCACCAAGACGGTCGAGCAGTCCATCCGTGACACGGAGGAGCCGGAACACGCGCTCCGGAAGTCGCTCTCCGCCTGGGACCTGACGGTTTTCGGTGTCGGTGTCATCATCGGCACCGGCATCTTCGTCCTCACGGGCATCGCGGCCCGGAACAACGCCGGACCCGCCACGTCCCTGGCCTTCGTGGCCGCGGGCATCGTCTGCGCTCTCGCGGCGCTCTGCTACGCCGAGTTCGCGTCCACCGTTCCGGTGGCCGGATCCGCGTACACCTTCTCGTACGCCTCGATCGGTGAGCTGCCCGCCTGGATCATCGGCTGGGACCTGGTGCTGGAGTTCGCGCTCGGCACGGCGGTCGTGGCGGTCGGCTGGTCCGGGTACGTGCGCCACCTGATGCATACCAACCTGGGCTGGGACCTGCCCACCGCACTGGCCGGACCGGACGCGGGAGGAAGCTTCGACCTGCTGGCCTTCCTGCTGGTCCTGGCGCTGACGGCGATCCTGGTCATCGGGACGAAGCTCTCGGCGCGGATCACCGCGGTCGTGGTCGCCATCAAGGTCTTCGTGGTCCTGTTGGTCATCGTCGCGGGCCTGTTCTTCATCAAGGCCGACAACTACTCGCCGTTCATCCCCCCGGCCCAGCCGCAGGAGGCGGGCAACGACCTGCACGCGCCACTGGTCCAGCTGATGTTCGGCTACGCGCCCACCAACTTCGGCGTCATGGGCATCTTCACCGCGGCCTCCCTCATCTTCTTCGCGTTCATCGGCTTCGACGTCGTGGCCACCGCCGCCGAGGAGACCAAGAACCCCCAGCGTGACATGCCGCGCGGCATCCTCGGCTCGCTGCTGATCTGTACCGTGCTCTACGTCGCCGTGACGCTGGTGGTCACCGGCATGCAGAAGTACTCGGAGATGTCACCGACGGCGCCACTGGCCGAAGCCTTCAAGTCGGTGAACCAGCCCTTCTTCTCCGGTGCCATCAGTCTCGGCGCGGCAGTCGGCCTGATCACCGTGTGCATGATCCTGCTGCTCGGCCAGACCCGCGTGTTCTTCGCGATGAGCCGTGACGGACTGCTGCCGCGCGTCTTCTCCGTCACCCACCCCAAGTACCGCACCCCCTACCGGGCGACCCTGCTGCTCGGCGGGATCATCGCCATCGTCGCGGGGTTCACCAGCCTGGAGAAGCTCGCGGAACTGGTGAACATCGGGACCCTGTTCGCCTTCGTGCTCGTCGCCCTCGGCGTGATCATCCTGCGCAAGACCCGCCCCGACCTGCACCGCGCCTTCCGCACCCCCTGGGTGCCGGTGATCCCGATCCTCTCGATCGCGGCCTCGCTCTGGCTGATGCTCAACCTGCCGGCCGAGACCTGGATCCGCTTCGGCGTCTGGATGGCCATCGGCATCGTCGTCTACTTCTTGTACGGCCGCAGCCACAGCCGCCTCGGCCGGGCAGGCGTGGACGCGAAGTACTAGGGGCGATGGGCCCACGCGCGAGAGCGGGCCGTACGGGAGGACTTCCCGTACGGCCCGCTCCTCGTGCGGCGCGCGCCGTCAGCCCTTGGCGGGGGAGTTCTTGGCCTCCGCCGGGATCTTCTGGTCGGCGCGCAGGGCTTCCCAGAGCATGCCCGCCTGCGGTTCCGCGACGATCACGCGGTTCGGGTCCACCTTGTCGTAGGCGACCGGCAGCATGATCGTCTCCATGGTGTCCGGGTCGACGCCCTTCATGCTCTGGGCGAAGTCGGCCAGGGAGGTGAGGGAGGCCAGGTCGGAGTCGGTCGTCAGCGACTTCGTGCCGGCGTCGGCCAGTTTGTAGAGCCGGGCCGGGTTGCCGAGGGCGTCCTGCTTCTTGATCTCCGACAGCATCGCCATCATGAACTGCTGCTGGAGGCCTATGCGTCCGAGGTCGCTGCCGTCCCCGTAGCCGTAGCGGGTACGGACGAACTTGAGGGAGTCGGTGCCGTTCAGCCGGTGCGTGCCCGCGTCGAGCTTGAGCCCGCCCTTCGCCCCGCTCATCGGCTTGTCCAGGGTGACGGTGACCCCGCCGAGCGCGTCGACCAGGCCCTTGAAGCCGGCGAAGTCGACCTCGACGAAGTGGTCCACGCGGATGCCGGACATCTGCTCCACGGTCTTGACCACGCAGGCCGGACCGGCCAGCGAGTAGACCGAGTTGAACATGACCCGGTTCGCCGCCTTGACGGTCTTGCCGTCGGCGTCCTTGCATTCGGGCCGGCTGATCAGGGTGTCGCGCGGGATGCTCACCGCGGTGGCCTTGGACCGGCCCTCGGGTATGTGCACCAGCATCGCGGTGTCCGAGCGGGCGCCGCTCACGTCGCCGTGGTCGAGGTCCCCGTTGGCCCCGGCGCGCGAGTCGGAGCCGAGTACGAGGACGTTCTGCGCGCCCGCGACGACCTTCTTCGGACGGTTGTCACCGATGGCCTGGTCGAGGTCGACGCTGTCGATGTTGCCGTTGAGGTGGCTGTACGCCCACCAGCCGCCGCCGGCGGCGGCGAGGATGAGCAGGGCCACCGTCAGCAGCACGATCCGCAGGGCACGCTTGCCGCCGCGCCGCCGCCTGCGCCGGGAGGAAGGAGAGGTGGCAGAGGGCAGGTCGGTCATGGAGGCAGGGCCCTTCTATTATCGATGGGGTGCATCATAAGACACACTTTCGAGTGGCTGGTTCTTTCCGGTGAGGAACGCGGCCGCTTGAGCAGGACATTCTCGGCAGAAGGGTGAAGAGCGGCGTGGTCCGAGGCAAAAGCGGAATACGGGGCGCCAGTTCCTTCCGCGCGGCGCAGGACGCACCCCCGAGCGGACAAGGATCCCGCCGTTCCTCGCCGCCGGCCGGAAACTGGCTGTTCAAGGGGGGCGACGGCCGCCTGACGGCCTACGCGTGCACCCCGCACGGCCTGATGCGCTGGACCGAGGCCGCAGCGCCCCGCACCGGCTGGACCGGCCCGGACACGTTCGGGATCGAGGGCTGGACGGGCCCGGCCGCGATGGCGCAGAGCTCCGAGGGGTACGTGCACTTCGTCGCCCTGCGGGCGGCCCAGGACGGCTCGGGGCGGCCGGAAATCATCGTCTCCACCCAGTTCCAGCCGGGACGTCCCATGACCGAATGGCACAGCCTCGGCACCCCCGGGCTGCGCGGCGGCCCCGCCGACGACCGGCTCGCCGGCCCGCCGCGCATCGCCGTCAACCAGCGCTCCGGCTCCACGCACGTCCTGGTCTCGATGCGCCACGGCGGCGTCCTGCGCCGCAGCCGCAACGCCGAGGGCGCGTGGGGCGGTTGGAAGCAGGTGGCCCCGGAGCCGTACGGGAGCGGGGTGACCCCCCTGATGCCCGTCGGCGGTCAGCTGGAGATGCTCGTCCTCGGACCGGCCGGCGCGGACCGGTGGTCGGGAATCGGCCAGGGCCGCTTCGCGCTCGCGGACCGCATCCCCACCCCGGTCGTCCCCGGCAGCCCCACCGTGTGTGAGACGGGCCCGCGCCGGGTGACGTACTTCTGGCGCTATCCGGGCGACGGCTCGCTCGTCGCGTGGCGGGCCGCCCGGCAGGGCGTCCAGGGCGGCCTGATGGGCCTCGGCGGCGCGGGCGGCCGCGGAGCCCCGGGCGTCGTACGGGCCGTCGTCGGCGGCTACGACTGCACTGTGCTCGCGCAGAGCGGAGCCGAGGGCGACATCGAACTCACCGCCTACGTCACCGAGAACGAGGGCTACGGCACGTGGTGGGCCTCCCTCGGCGGCCACGGCGCGTACGCCCCCCAGGTGGCGGTCGACGCGGCGGGCCGCATCGTCGTGGCCGCCTTCGACGCGGACGGCGCACTGATCTGCACCCGCCAGGACACCACCCAGCAGGGTCTGGTCTTCGGCCCCTGGGAGGCCGCCTGAGGCCTGGGGCCGGAGCGGGGAGCCGGGCGCTCCTGCACCGGGTGCCTGTCGCCCCCCCGGCGCCCCCGGCCTCAGGCCTGCCGCGGCAGCGGCGTCCGCCGGGACACCTCGATGGTGAGACCGCCGGACTCCGTGTAGTACGGGGTGGCCGCCAGCTCCATGCCCCGCGCGTCCGGCGCCGATCCGATCGGCACCGGCATCCGGGCGGTGGTGTCCAGATCGGCGGCCCGCTTCGGTCCGAGCCGCACCTCCTGGGTGACGCCCTCGAACCCGACCGCGAGGTACACGTCCCAGGTGCCGGGCTCCAGCGGCCAGCCGCTGGAGGTCTGCGCCAGGTTGACCCGGGCCGAGAACCGGCCCATCGCCCGGGGCTTGCCCTTGGCGTTGGCCAACGTGTCGTCCCGGCGGGCCGTCACCGCGTAGCTCTCCCGCGCGCCGCTCGTCCGCTCCCGCAGCACGACCCGGGTGGTGCGCTCCTTCGTCGACAGCTGCTCGTAGAAGGCGAAGCCGTCCAGCGTCAGCGTCGGCCCGTCCCACCGGGCCTTCTGCAGCTGGTGGGTGACCGTCATGTCGGCCGTGATGTCGAACAGTTCGTCCGGCAGGGCGACCTGCGGATCGCGGAAGAACGGCAGCGTCGTGAACACCCGCCCGTTCTCCACCGTCTTGCGCACCACCGGCCGGTCCTTGTCCGCCTCGAAGGCGGCGATCCGCTGCGCCTCGGCGAAACGGCCCTGCGCGAGCAGGGCGAACCGTACGGCGACCATGCGCGGCAGCAGTGCCAGCGCGCCCGGGGAGGCCTGGGCGCGCAGCACCTCGGCCGCGGCCCACAGGGCCTGGTCCCGCTCCGCCGCGTCCGTGGCGGCGAGCAGTGCGGCCGCGGTCGCCCTGCCGAGCTCCACCTCCAGGTGGCGCGACTGGAGCTTGTCCCGGCGCGGCCCTTCCGGCAGCTGGGAGGCGACCAGCGCCAGCATCCGGGAGGCGAGGGCGACCCGGTCGGGGAGCGTCGCCCGCTCCGCCGGCGAGGGGCCCTTGACCACGCAGGTCGCGTCGCCGACGACCGAGACGTTGTCCGCTCCCATGAGGGCGCGGGCCGTGAAGGCCTGGCCGTCGCCGATCACCATGTCGGTGGGGAAGGCGAGCCCGCAGCGCTGCAGCAGGCTGGTGCGGAACAGCTTGTCGGGCGTCAGCGACCAGTACGCGCGCGAGGCGTACAGGTCGGTGTAGGCCTGGTTCTTGCGGAACATCGCGGTCTCGACCGCATGGCGGCCCGAGCTCTCCAGCTTGCCCAGGACGACGTCGGCCTCGTGGGCGTCGGCCGCCGCGACCATCCTCTCCAAGGCGTCGGGCGCCAGCCGGTCGGTGGCCTCCAGGAAGATGACGTACCGTCCGCGCACCTGGCTGAGCGCCCAGTTGCGGGCCCCGGCCGGGCTGAGCCCCGGCGAGACCTGCCCCGCGCGCATGAACGAGGCGTACTGGTGGGCCGCGCGGGCCAGCACGGACCCGCTCTCGTCCGTCGACCCGTCGTCGACCCCGATGACCTCCAGCCGCTCCGTGCCGATGGTCTGTACGAGGACGGAGGCCAGGCAGGCGTCGAGCGCGGCGGCCTGGTTGCAGACCCGGACGGCGACGGTCACGTCGGCGACGGCGGTGTACATGATGGGAGGATCCTCGTCAGTTCTGCGGAGCGGAGGGACGGGGCCACGGCATCTCCCCGGTGAGTTCGGGCCATTGCCACGGTCGTGGGGCGCTGTCCGCCGGGTGCTGCGGGAAAGCGCCCGGGATGTGGTCCAGGGAGCCCACGAACACGTTCACGTGCGAGGTGACCTGCCCGGCCGCGGCGGCGGCGACCGTGTACTCGAACCGGTCGTAACCCGTGAAACCGGGGGCGGGCGTGTAGGTGACCCAGCCGTCCGGTGACAGTTCCGCCCTGCCTCCCCGCGGCTGCGTCACGGAGACGCCGGTGCTGCCGGCAGCGGCGGCCGAGAGTACGTTCACCGTGCCCGGCAGCCCCGGTTCGGTCACGAGCCGCAGGCCGCGCGGGCCGCGCGGCCGCAGCAGCAGGGGGTCGGCGGCGAGTTTTCCCGTACGGACGATCTTGCGGTCGGAGGCGTCCGGGATGCCCACGATCAACCGGGGCCGGATGCTGCGTGCCGTGGCCGATTCGCCCACGCGCAGGTGCAGCACCCCCGTCGTCTGCTCCCCGGCGTCCGCGCGGACCCGGAACCAGCGCTGGCGGGGGAAGTACTCCAGCCCCTGTACGCCGACGATCTCGCCGACGGCGGCCAGCGGTTCCTCCAGGAGGTAGGCGCAGCCGCGCGAGGCGCCCCCATCGGGTGCCACGGACATGCCGAACTGAACCGTCTCGCCCGGGGCCACGCCCCGTCGCGGGTCGGCCGAGGTGTACAGGGCCGCGTACACGGAGCCCGGCGACGGGGCGTCGCCGACGGCCTGTCCGCGAAGGAGGAGGTTCACGCGGTGGACTCCTTGGGTGGCGCGGGCTCGGACACCCGGGAATGCGTACGGTGCGAGAACGTCTCCTCGTCCAGCCAGCCCATCTCCTCGTACGAGAACCGGCGGCGGTCGAGATCGCGGACCCACGGGTAGGGGATGACACCCTGCTCGGCGAGGCTGCGGGCGACGAACCGGGCACACTCGATCGCGCCTTCCGGGCGCAGGTGGGCGTTGTCCCCGTCCTGGACGTTCTCCAGCAGCGGCTCACCCGGACGCCGGTGGGCGAAGGGGCCCTTGGACCCCTCCGGCCCGAGCTCTTCCCACCATTGCAGGCTCTGGCCGTACAGGTCGACGACGGGCACGTGCTCGTCGTCGGCCAGCTGCCGTGCGGCGAGCGGGTAGTCGCCCGGCGATCGGGCCGCGTTGCCGTGCGCGTCCATGCGGCGGCGCTCGTACGGCAGCACGATCACGGGATGGGCCTGCCGCTCACGTGCGCCGTGCACGTACGCGGCCATGTGCTCCTGATAGGTGGAGAACGGCTCGGTGCGAAGCCCCGGATCCGCCTTCCCCTCTTCCTGACCGAACGCGACGAGCAGGTGGTCACCCGGCTCCAAGTGGTCCAGGACCCATTGGAGCCGCCCCTCCTCACGGAAGCTCTTCGAGCTCGCGCGGGCGCGGGCACAGTCGACCACCTCGACCGTGTCGGTGAGGAACAGCGCGAGCGCCTGGGCCCAGCCCGCCATCGGCAGGTGGCCGTGGGGCCGGGTGGCCGCCGCCGAGTCGCCGGCGACGAAGATCCTGTTCGTCACGCCTAGACCTCCTGGTCCTCCGTGGCCTGCGCCAGTACGGACGCCAGCGCCGCCTCGAAACCGGAGCGCTGCTGCGGCGCGGACGCCACTGCCGCCTGTGCCGGGGTCGCGGTCGGGTCCTGCTTGCGTACGTCGATGACGTGGCCCGTCATCTCGGAGAGCAGTACGTCCAGGGAGGTCAGGGCGACCGACTCGGACGTGAGCAGCGAGGCCGAGGGCTCCTGGCCGAAGGCCTTGGTGCGCATGGGGGTGGCGGTGCGCTCCGGGTTCACGCAGTTGACGCGGATGCCGTCCTCGGCCCACTCGTCCGCCAGCGCCTGGGTCAGGTTGACCATGGCGGCCTTGGTCGAGGAGTACAGGCTGTACTCGGCGCGGCCGCGGGTGTAGCTGCTGGAGGTGAACAGCAGCAGCTGCCCCTGGGTCTCGCTGAGGTACTTGTACGAGGTCCGGGCGATGTTGACCGGCGCGAGGTAGTTGACGTCGAGCGCCTCGCGGATCGTCTCGTTGTCGGTCTCGTCGAGGCGCCCGACGCGCAGCACGCCCGCGGTGTTGACGACGTAGTCGATGCGGCCGGTCTCGGCGTAGGCGCCGGCCAGTGCCTGCTCGACGTGGTCGAGGTTCTCCACGTGCGTGCCGGTGGTGGAGCGGCCCAGCGCGAAGACGCGGGCGCCGAAGCCCTCGGCGATGCGGGAGATGTCGGCGCCGATGCCGTACGAGCCCCCGAAGACCACCATCGTCTTGCCGGCCAGCTGCTCGCGGTACGCGGCCTCGCCGGCCTGGGCGGGCGCGGCGTGGGAGGCGAGCTGGAACAGCTTGTCGGCGATGAAGACGTCGACCGGCTGGGTGACCTTCATGTTGTAGTCGTCGCCGGTGACGATGTGCACCGGGACGTGGGGCAGGTACTTGACGACGACGGAGCAGTCGTCGGTGGCCTGGAAGAAGGGGTCCGCGGCGGCCCGCTCGTACGCGGCGCGGATCGTGGAGAGGTGGAAGCCCTGCGGGGTCTGGCCGCGGCGCAGCCGGGAGCGGTCGGGGACCTCGGTGATGAACTCGCCGTCGTTGCCGTGGGTACGGGTCACGATGACGGTGTCGGAGGACGGGATGGCGACGTCGACGGCCTGGTAGCGCTCGAGGGACTCGACGCATTCGCGCACCACGCGCTGCGAGAGCAGCGGGCGGACCGCGTCGTGGAACAGCAGGTTGCAGTCCTCGCCCTCGCCGAGCCCGGCGGCCGCGGCCTCGATGGCGATCCGGGTGGTCTCGCTGCGGGTCGAGCCGCCCGCCAGGACCCGGGTGACCTTGCCCAGCTTGGCCCGCTCGACGATGCGGCGGGCGTCCTCCACGTACGCGGGCGTCATGAGGAGGATCACCTCGTCGACGTCCGGCGCGTTCTCGAAGACGTGGAGCGTGTGCTCCAGGATCGGCTTGCCGGCGATCTTGAGCAGCTGCTTCGGTATTTCGAGCCCGATGCGCTGGCCGGTGCCACCCGCGAGAACGACGGCGACGGTGCGGTGGGGGACAGGTCTGGAGGACAAGGCTCCTTCTTCCTGAGTGAGGGGTGCGGCACGGCGGTGGGGCGGGGCGGCGGTCGGGGGGTGGGGCGGTGCGACTCGACCGCCCGGAGGAGGCCCGTCTACACGGGGTAGGGGACCTGGTCCGGGTATTCGATGGGGAAGTCGCGCAGCCCCCGCCGGTAGAGGTTGTTGGCGGCCGCGTTGAAGCGGACGATCGAGGGCGGGTACTCCTCGCCCAGGAGGTATTCCTTCAGCTGCTCGCGGTAGGGCGCCATGACGTCCTCGCGGGGGTTCAGCGTCGCCTCGATGGCCTCGGCCAGACCGTTGCAGTCGCCGTCGAGCAGGTAGGAGGCGTAGGCCGTGCGCTGCTCGTTGCGGAACTGCTCGTCGGGCAGCCCGTCGAGGTTGAAGATGGCGTACGGCTTCAGGGTCGCGACGAAGTCGGAGACGACGCTGGACATGTCGCCGATGAGCAGGTCGGACTGGTTGAAGCAGTCGTACAGGGCCGGGATCCGCTCGGTCACCACGTGGTGCGCGGCGTCGGGGACCGCGTTCCAGTACAGGGCGCCCGCCTGGTTGCGGCTGCGCCGGATGCGCGCGGTCCGCTCCTCCTCGGTGAGGTCCGGGTACTTGGAGCGGACGCCGCGCTCGGAGAGGTCGGCGATGCGCTGGTCGATCCGGGCGAGCTTCTTGGCGGCGGCCTTGGAGTCGGTGAGGTTGCGTCCGAAGCGCCGGGCGTTGTCCTCTTCGAGGAGGGCGATGACGCGGCGGTGCGCGGCGGCGGCCTCGGCGGAGCGCGAGCCGGTGAGCGGGTGCGGCTTGTAGATGATGCGGATGTCGCGCTCGTAGTCGAGCAACGCCTTGATCAGCTTCTCGCCGGCCGGGATGACCGAGGTGTAGCAGGCGTCGTCGGTCCAGCCCTCCCAGGTGGGGGCGTAGATGACGGTGGGGACGGGGGCGGCGACCTTGCCGGTCCAGCGGTGCAGGGGCATCAGCTGGGGGCGGCCGACCTCGACGATCTGGTGGTGCGACACGGCGTGCTTGATGCGCTCGTAGCGGTCGCGGCCGGCCCGGCCGGCCACCCAGATCTCGTCGAAGACCTTGCTGACCCGGTTGCTGCTCGCGAGCTTGTCGCTGTCGCCGTGGCCGATGAAGACGTGCTTGACCTCGGCGCGCTGGAGCATGTGGACGTTCTTGCCCGCGTTGCCGGGGTAGAGGGCGACACGGAGCTCGTTCATCTCGATACGGGCGAGATTGTCCGCTTTCGGGATGCAGATGACGGGGACCGAGGTCGCGTCCAGGTAGCGCAGGGTGGCCCGCTCGCGCAGCACGATGATGGGCCGCAGCTCCAGCGACTCCAGCGACTCCAGCCACATGTTCACCTGGTACATGAAGTCTTTGGAGACTGCCGCGAAGGTGAAGTAGAGAGCGACCTGGGGTCGGTATTCGGCCAGCTGGTGGTTGAGCTCCTCGATGGCCTCGTCGGTGGTGGGCAGCTTGAGCGCGTTGCGCGCGTCGGGCACCAGCACCAGCAGCGAGAAGTAGGCGAGGAAGACGGTGGTGATCATGCCGTACGTGACGAAGCGCCAGTCGTCCGTCGCGATGGTGGCCAGCGCCCCGGCCACCAGCGGGATGTCCAGGTGCAACGTCTTGCGGACGTGCTTGTTCATCAGGAACGGGTGCGGCATGCGGCGGATGCCGAGCGCCTCCAGGTCCAGCCCGCGCGTGGTGAACGGCAGTTCGTTGCGCATCTTGCGGACGTGTTTGAGGAGCGCGCCGTACGCGAGCTGCAGGATGAACAGCAGGAGCAGGCCGATGGTGGTCATCTGCGCCACGAACGACTCGATGTCGGCGATGGCTCCGCACAGCCCCAGCAGCAGGAACTGCCGGATGAGGAAGCGCATCGTCAGGCCGAAGCGCGAGTCGCGCAGCTTCTCCAGCGTCGGCGACTCGGTGTTGTGGAGCATCAGGTCGGCGACGTAGCTGAGCGCTGCGCAGCCGGCGAACAGGGGGAGGGAGACGAACGCGACGGCGATCAGCATCCCGACGAAGCTGAGGATGAGCCCGGAAGTGATCAGAACGCCGAGCGCGGCGCGCAGCCGCTTGGAGCCCATCGTGCGGTTCCTCCCCCGTGGAGGTATAAGGATTCTGTGAAGTGTCGCAGTAGTATAAGCAGCAACATTGACGGCTGAAGGACGCAGGGTTAACCAAGGGCCAATGCCGTCAGGCCGTGAAGCGATACAACGCCAGCTCACGCCGGTCCTGGGCCTTCACGGAAAAGCCGATGCACAATGCCGGCCGTCCGCCGGCCATGGAGACCGCGATTCCCTCCGGCTCCCGGTACACCAGGTCCGGGGCCACGGTCACGTGATGACGGCCTTGGGCCTTCCCCGTGCGCACGTCAATTGCGGAGACGTACGTATTTCCGCCCGACTTCCGCGGATTGTCCCCGCTCTTGCCGGTGTACGGGCCCCCGGTCAGTACGTAGACGTGGTCCCCGTACAGGGCGCAGCCCTGGAACCACTCCTCCTGCTTGACCTGTACCCCGGCCCTGAGGGTCTGTGCGGCGTCGAAGCGCCCCTCCAGGAAGTCCGCCGTCCCGTACACCGAGAACCGGTGCACACCGTCCTCCTCGTGGCTCACCAGCACCCGCCCGCCGGGCAGGTCGAGTGCGGGCGAGACGTCGGTCGATCCGGGAACCGGGTCGAAATGGCGGACGGACTCGTCCGAACTGTCGAGGACCGAGCCGTCCTTGAACGGCACCCGGACAACGGTGCGGCCGTAGCCGCTCTCGGCGTCGGCGCGGCCCTCGACCCATATGTACGTGCGCTGACCGGTCGGCTCGACTCCGCAGGAAATTCCGTGGCCGAAGCCGCGCAGATACATATGCCCGAGCGTTTTACCGGAACTGCTCAGCCGGGTCAGGCACATATCGCCGGATGTCTTGCGATCACCCGAGTCGAGCGGGTCCTCCTCGCCGTCGAGCCGGATACCGCCCTCGACGGTCTGCAGTACGTAGACCTGGCCGTTCGTATCGTCGAACGCGAACGATTGCGGGCCCGTCGCATTGAACAGCGGAGTCGGGGCGAGCAGTTGCGCGCCGGTCCGCATGTCGAACGCGCCGGCCATCGGGCCAGCGGCGACCGGGCCCGCGTCGTCCTGCTCGTCGGCCCCGGCGCCCAGCGCCCAGGACAGACCGCCCGCCGTGAGGCCGGCGGCCACCGCGCCGCCCGCGAACAGCAGGTTCCGGCGGCTGAAATGTGTCGTGCCATCCGCCATAGCCGCATTCTGTCAGCCCGGACGGGAGGGTTCCGCGCCGGGTCCCGTCTTCTCCCTCCGTCCCGCGCAACGGCGGACGCCCGCCCCCCTGACCGGGGGACGGGCGTCCGGGGCGTTCAGGCGTACGGGCCTCAGACCGGGACGCTCGCCAGGCCCGGGGCGAGGAACTTCTTGCCGTTCACGCGCTCCGAGACACCCTCGCGGTCCAGGTACGGCGTGACGCCGCCCAGGTGGAAGGGCCAGCCGGCGCCCGTGATGAGGCAGAGGTCGATGTCCTGGGCCTCGGCCACGACACCCTCCTCCAGCATCAGGCCGATCTCCTGCGCCACCGCGTCCAGGACGCGGTCGCGGACCTGCTCCTCGGTCAGGACGACATCGCCCTGGACCAGGAGCGCGGCGACCTCGGGGTCCAGCTCCGGCTTGCCGGAATCGTAGACGTAGAAGCCGCGCTTGCCGGCCTTGACGACGGCCGCCAGGTTCGGGGAGACGGTGAAGCGCTCCGGGAAGGCGCGGTTCAGGGTCTCGGAGACGTGCAGACCGATCGCCGGGCCCACGAGCTCCAGCAGCACCAGCGGGGACATCGGCAGGCCGAGCGGCTCGATGGCCTTCTCCGCCGTGACCACCGGGGTGCCCTCGTCGATGACGTTCTGGATCTCGCCCATGAAGCGGGTCAGGATGCGGTTCACGACGAACGCCGGGGCGTCCTTGGTGAGGACCGCGGTCTTCTTCAGCTTCTTGGCGACACCGAAGGCCGTGGCCAGCGAGGCGTCGTCGGTCTGCTCACCGCGGACGATCTCCAGCAGCGGGAGGATCGCGACCGGGTTGAAGAAGTGGAAGCCGACCACGCGCTCCGGGTGCCGGAGCTTCGAGGCCATCTCCGACACCGACAGCGAGGAGGTGTTGGTGGCGAGGATCGCGTGCGCCGGGGCGACCGCCTCGACCTCCGCGAACACCTTCTGCTTGACGGACATCTCCTCGAACACGGCCTCGATGATGAAGTCCGCGTCCGCGAAGCCCTCGGCCTTGTCCAGGACGCCGGTCACCAGGGCGGTCAGGCGGTTGGCCTTGTCCTGGTTGATGCGGCCCTTGCCGAGCAGCTTCTGGATCTCGGCGTGGACGTAGCCCACACCCTTGTCCACGCGCTCCTGGTCGATGTCGGTGAGGACCACCGGCACCTCCAGGCGGCGCAGGAAGAGCAGCGCCAGCTGCGAGGCCATCAGGCCCGCGCCGACGACGCCGACCTTGGTGACCGGACGGGCCAGGGACTTGTCCGGGGCACCGGCCGGGCGCTTGGCGCGCTTCTGGACCAGGTTGAAGGCGTAGATGCCCGAGCGCAGCTCGCCGCCCATGATGAGGTCCGCCAGCGCGGTGTCCTCGGCGTCGAAGCCGGCCTGGAGGTCCCCGCCCTTGGCCGCGGCGATGATGTCCAGCGCGCGGTAGGCGGCCGGAGCGGCGCCGTGCACCTTGGAGTCCGCGATGAAGCGGCCCTTGGCGACGGCCGCGTCCCAGGCCTCGCCGCGGTCGATCTCCGCGCGGACGACCTCGGTGGTGCCGTTCAGGACGTTCGCGGTCCACAGGAGCGACTGCTCCAGGAAGTCCGCGCCCTCGAACAGCGCGTCGGCGATGCCCAGGTCGAAGACCTGCTTGCCGCGCAGCTGCTTGTTCTGGTTGAGCGAGTTCTCGATGATCACCGAGACCGCGCGCTCCGCGCCGATCAGGTTCGGCAGCAGGGCGCATCCGCCCCAGCCCGGAACCAGGCCGAGGAAGACCTCGGGGAGCGAGAAGGCCGGGATGGCCTTCGAGACGGTGCGGTAGGTGCAGTGCAGACCGACCTCGACACCGCCGCCCATCGCCGCGCCGTTGTAGTACGCGAAGGTGGGGACGGCCAGCGCGGAGAGGCGCTTGAAGACGTCGTGGCCGCCCTTGCCGATGGCGAGCGCCTCGTCGTGCTGCTTCAGCAGCTCGACACCCTTGAGGTCGGCGCCGACCGCGAAGATGAACGGCTTGCCGGTGATGCCCGCGCCGACGATGGAGCCCGCGAGGGCCTCCTGCTCGACCTGGTCGATCGCCGCGTTCAGGTTGGCGAGGGACTGCGGGCCGAAGGTGGTCGGCTTGGTGTGGTCGAAGCCGTTGTCCAGCGTGACGAGCGCGAAGCGCCCGGCGCCGAACGGCAGGTCCAGGTGGCGGACGTGCGCGGACGTGACGACCTCGTCCGGGAACAGCTCGGCCGCGCCCTTCAGGAGCTCAGCGGTGGTGCTCACTTGGAGTCTCCCTCGGCGTTGAAGTTCGGGTTCTCCCAGATGACCGTGGCGCCCATGCCGAAGCCGACGCACATGGTCGTCAGGCCGTAGCGGACGTGCGGCTGCTCCTCGAACTGGCGGGCCAGCTGCGTCATCAGGCGGACGCCGGAGGAGGCCAGCGGGTGGCCGAACGCGATCGCGCCGCCGTACTGGTTGACGCGGGCGTCGTCGTCGGCGATGCCGTAGTGCTCCAGGAACGCGAGGACCTGGACCGCGAACGCCTCGTTGATCTCGAACAGGCCTATGTCCTCGATGGACAGGCCGGCCTGGGCGAGGGCCTTCTCGGTGGCCGGGATCGGGCCGTAGCCCATGACCTCCGGCTCGACACCCGCGAAGGAGTACGAGACCAGGCGCATCTTGACCGGGAGGTTGTTCTCGCGGGCGAAGTCCTCGGACGCGATGATCGCGGCGGTGGCACCGTCGTTGAGACCGGCGGCGTTGCCCGCGGTGACCCTGCCGTGCGTACGGAACGGGGTCTTCAGGCCGGCCAGGTTCTCCAGCGTGGTGCCCGGGCGCATCGGCTCGTCGGTGGTGACCAGGCCCCAGCCCGTCTCACCGGCCGCCTCGTTGGTGTTGCGCACCGAGATCGGGACCAGGTCCTGCTGGATCTTGCCGTCGGCGTACGCCTTGGCGGCCTTCTCCTGCGAGCGCACGGCGTACTCGTCGGCGCGGAGCTTGGTGATCGTCGGGTACCGGTCGTGCAGGTTCTCGGCGGTCATGCCCATGAACAGGGCGGACTCGTCGACCAGCTTCTCGGAGACGAAGCGCGGGTTCGGGTCGACGCCCTCGCCCATGGGGTGGCGGCCCATGTGCTCGACACCGCCGGCGAGGGCGACGTCGTACGCACCGAAGGCCACGCCGCCCGCGACGGCGGTCACGGCGGTGAGCGCGCCGGCGCACATGCGGTCGATGGAGTAGCCCGGGACGGACTGCGGGAGGCCCGCGAGGATGCCGGCGGTACGGCCCAGCGTCAGGCCCTGGTCGCCGATCTGCGTGGTCGCGGCGATGGCGACCTCGTCGATCTTCTTGGGGTCCAGGTCCGGGTTGCGGCGCAGCAGCTCCCGGATCGCCTTCACGACGAGATCGTCGGCGCGGGTCTCGTTGTAGATGCCCTTCGGGCCCGCCTTGCCGAACGGGGTGCGGACGCCGTCGACGAAGACGACGTCCCTGACGGTACGAGGCACGTTGGCTCTCCTCCAGGTGCGGGTGTGCACTGCTGCGCGGGGGCGGTCGGCCGGTGGCTGAGCGCCCGCTCACCCGGCCATGCTACTTGCCGGTAACCGGCGTGCACACCCCCTCCGGGAGGAGCGGCGAACGTCACACTCGCGCCGCCTCCCGGAGGCCGGCCGCGGGCCCGGCGCCGCGGATGGCCCCGGCCAGGGGGCCGGAGGAGCGCAGGACGTCCCGGGCGAACGCGCGGCGGGTGACGGCCAGGTGGCGCAGTGCCGGGCCGTGGTCCACCGCCACGACCGCGCCCGCCCCCGCGAGCAGCCCCTGCCAGGCCAGCGTGGCGGCCCGGCGGCCCGGCGCCGGGAGCGGAGCCAGGGCCTCCCGCAGCCTCCGGCAGTGGAAGGGGACGTGGCGCTCCTCGTCCGCCAGGATCCGGCCCGCCACCTCCGCGGTCAGCGGATCCGGGGCCCCGTCCCGCACCGCCCGGTAGTACCGCAGGGCCACCACCTCCGCCACCATCAGCACCAGCAGTTCCACCCGCAGCCCCAGCAGCCGCCGCAGCCGTACGAAGACGGCGTCGCTCCAGTGCCCTTCCAGGGTTGCGGCCCCGCCGGCCGCCAGGAGCAGCGCCAGCATCCGCGCGTGGTTCCGCTCCTCCGCCACGAAGAGCCGTACGGCCCGCGCGTAGTGCGGGTCCCCGGCCCGGTCCGCCTTGCCGATCAGGGCCGAGCCGTCCCCGTCCTCACCCACCTGGAAGCGCTGCAGGCTCCGTACGAGCGCCGGATCGAGGGCGGCTCCCCGCTCCCACTCCGGATCCCCGGTCGCCGCGCGCCGCTCCCGCTCGGCCTCGAAGTCGCGTACCCATGCCTCGTATCCCTCGGACTCTTTGTTGAGCATGTTCAAAACCTAGCGAGGTTTGAGCGTGTTCAAAAGCGGTGCGGCGGGGCTGTTGCGGAACCGGGACACCGCGGGGACGCACAGAGCCCCCGGCCGAACGGCCGGGGGCTCTGCGTGATGTGTCGCCGCGTCAGGCGGTCGTCGCCAGTGCCCGTACCAGGGCCGGCGTCACCTGTTCGATCTGCCACGGGCGGGCGCCGTAGCCCGCGAGGGCCTGCGCCACCGCCTCCGGCTCCAGCCGCTGCGGCGGCTCCCAGCACAGCCGGCGGACCGTGTCCGGGGTGATCAAGTTCTCCTGGGGCAGGTTCAGCCCCTCCGCGAGCGCCGAGACTGCGGTCCGGGCCGCCGCCAGCCGCGCCGCGGCGGCCGGGTCCTTGTCCGCCCACGAGCGCGGCGGCGGCGGACCCGCCGGGGTCGCCCCCGGCTGCGGCAGCTCGTTCTCGGGCAGGGCCTTCGCCCGCTCCACGGCGGCCATCCACTGCTCCAGCTGGCGCCGGCCCATCCGCTGCCCGTACCCGGGCAGGGCGGACAGTGCGTGTACGTTCGCCGGCAGCGCGAGGGCGGCCTCGACGATCGCGGCGTCCCCCAGCACCTTGCCCGGCGAGACGTCGCGCCGCTGCGCGATCCGGTCCCGGGACTCCCACAGCTCCCGTACGACGGCCATCTGCCGGCGCCGGCGCACCTTGTGCATGCCGGACGTACGGCGCCACGGATCCTTGCGCGGCGGCGCGGGCGGGGCGGCGGCGATGGCGTCGAACTCCTGCCGGGCCCATTCCAGTTTGCCCTGCCGGTCCAGTTCCTTCTCCAGCGCGTCCCGCAGGTCCACCAGCAGCTCCACGTCGAGCGCGGCGTAGCGCAGCCACGGCTCGGGGAGGGGGCGGGTGGACCAGTCGACGGCGGAGTGGCCCTTCTCCAGCGCGTAGCCGAGCACGCTCTCGACCATCGCGCCCAGTCCGACCCGGGGGAAGCCGGCGAGGCGGCCGGCCAGCTCGGTGTCGAACAGGGAGGTGGGCACCATGCCTATTTCGCGCAGGCACGGCAGGTCCTGGGTGGCGGCGTGCAGGATCCACTCGGTACCGGACAGGGCCTCGCCGAGTGCGGACAGGTCGGGGCAGCCGACCGGGTCGATCAGCGCGGATCCTGCGCCCTCGCGGCGCAGCTGCACCAGATAGGCGCGCTGGCCGTAGCGGTATCCGGAGGCGCGCTCGGCATCGACGGCCACGGGTCCGGTGCCCGCGGCGAAGGCCGCGACCACCCGGGCGAGGGCGTCCTCGTCGGCGACCACCGGAGGGATCCCCTCACGGGGCTCGAGCAACGGAATCGGCGCCTTCTCGACGTCGTCCGGGGGGCCGCCCCCGGTGGTGGTGCGCAGGTCTGCTGCGGTCTCTTGGGCGTCGGTCACCGCTCAAGGGTATCCGTGGATACGACGCACCCGTCGCCGGAACGTTCCGTCGACGGGCGCGGGGCACGGCGCGGGTGTTTCCCCGGCTTCTCCGGGGGGCACCTCCCAGCGGTGGCTGGGGGAGGGTTTCCCCGGGGGCTGCCGGGAGGGTGTCAGTGGATGATCCCGGTCCGCAGGGCGACGGCGACCATTCCGGCGCGGTCACCGGTGCCCAGCTTGCGGGCGATGCGGGCGAGGTGGGACTTGACGGTCAGGGCGGACAGGCCCATCGAGACGCCGATGGCCTTGTTGGACTGGCCCTCGGCGACGAGGCGCAGGACCTCGACCTCGCGGCCGGAGAGCTCTCGGTAGCCGCCCGGGTGGCTCGGGGCACCCGGGGGGCGGCGGTGCATACGGGCGGCGGCGGCGCCGATGGGGGCGGCGCCGGGCCGGCTGGGGAGCCCGATGTTGGTCCGCGTGCCGGTGACGACGTAGCCCTTGACGCCGCCCGCGAGGGCGTTGCGCACGGCACCGATGTCGTCGGCGGCGGACAGGGCCAGGCCGTTCGGCCAGCCGGCGGCCCGCGTCTCGGAGAGCAGGGTGAGACCGGAACCGTCGGGCAGGTGTACGTCGGCCACGCAGATGTCGCGCGGGCTGCCGACGCGGGGGCGGGCCTCCGCGATGGACGACGCCTCGATCACGTCACGGACTCCGAGGGCCCACAGATGGCGGGTCACGGTGGAACGGACGCGCGGGTCGGCCACGACGACCATGGCCGTCGGCTTGTTCGGGCGGTAGGCGACCAGGCTTGCGGGCTGCTCGAGAAGAACGGACACCTAGGCCTCCTGGGGGAGTGGCGGGACGGCCGGCTCGGGGAAGGAAGCCGGTGCGAACCGTGCGGATGGTCACTGACTCCTTCGGCACGTCACCCGCCCGGCTTTAGGGAATGATCACGATTTGGTGAGTAACAATTCGGGCAATTCGGACGCACGATCGATCATCGGGTGATCAGAAGCCCACAAGGGGCGCCCGGTTCCGACACCACGCCGCAGGTACTCGATCGGCCGTTCTACGGGGCACAGCGCATTCGGCGCCCCCGGAGGCCCGGCGGCCCCCCCGGCGGACGGTGGCCGGGCGCGTGCCGCCGTACGGGCCACGGCTACGGGTGGTGCGGACCCCGCCGCTGTGGCAGGGACACCACGCCCGTCCCCGAGTCCGTCGGCCCGACCGGCGGCAGCCCGGCGATCTGGCACAGCAGCTCGCACCACGCCGACAGGTGCGCCGAGGTGTCCGGGACCCCGCCGACGCCCTCGCGCGGCGTCCACGAGGCCCTGATCTCGATCTGCGTGGCGGGCCGCCGCTCGGAGAGCCCGCCGAAGTAGTGCGAGCTCGCCATCGTCACGGTCCCGCTCGCCTCCCCGTACGCCAGGCCGCGCGCCTCCAGCGCCCCGGTCAGCCAGGACCAGCACACCTCGGGCAGGAGGGGGTCGGCGGCCATCTCGGGCTCCAGCTCGGCCCGTACGAGCGTCACCAGGCGGAAGGTCCCGTGCCAGGCGTCGTGCCCGGACGGATCGTGGAGCAGGATGAGCCGGCCGTCGGCCAGATCGTCCTCGCCTTCGACGACCGCGGCCTCGAGGGCGTAGGCGTGCGGGGCCAGGCGCTGGGGCGGTCTGGTGGGGTCGATCTCGATCCCCGGGCGCAGCCGCGCCTTCTTCAAGCCGTCGACCGCCCGTCGGAACGGGAGCGGGACGGAGCTCTCCTCCGCGCTGTCCACACCGTCAGCGCCATCTGAAAATCGTCCCTGAGCCGCAGCCATGCGGGGAAGACTAGGCGGAACGAGCGTCCGTGCGGCGCAGGGACACCCGCACCGGGCCGCGCACTTCTTCATACGTGCGAAGATTTGGCGCGTGAGCGCCAACGACCGCCCCAAGGGCCAGCCGAGTCAGACGTACGATTCCGCCTTCCTGAAGGCGTGCCGGCGGGAGCCGGTGCCGCACACCCCGGTGTGGTTCATGCGGCAGGCCGGGCGCTCGCTCCCCGAGTACCGCAAGGTGCGCGAGGGGACCCAGATGCTGGAGTCGTGCATGCGGCCCGACCTGGTCACGGAGATCACGCTCCAGCCGGTCCGCCGCCACAACGTCGACGCGGCGATCTTCTTCTCCGACATCGTGGTCCCGCTCAAGGCCATCGGCGTCGACCTCGACATCAAGCCGGGCGTCGGCCCGGTCGTCGCCCAGCCGATCCGCCGCCGCGAGGACCTCGCACAGCTGCGCGACCTCACCCCGGAGGACGTCACGTACGTCACCGAGGCGATCGGCATGCTCACGGGTGAACTCGGCTCCACGCCGTTGATCGGTTTCGCGGGTGCGCCTTTCACCCTCGCGAGCTACCTGGTCGAGGGCGGCCCGTCGAAGAACCACGAGCACACCAAGGCGCTGATGTACGGCGACCCCGAGCTCTGGGCCGACCTGCTGGACCGCCTCGCGGAGATCACCTCCGCCTTCCTGAAGGTCCAGATCGAGGCCGGCGCCTCCGCGGTGCAGCTCTTCGACTCCTGGGTCGGCGCGCTGGCCCCGGCGGACTACCGCCGCTCGGTGATGCCGGCGTCCGCGAAGGTCCTGCAGTCCGTCGCCTCGTACGGAGTCCCGCGCATCCACTTCGGCGTGGGCACGGGAGAGCTGCTCGGCCTGATGGGCGAGGCCGGTGCGGACGTGGTGGGCGTGGACTACCGCGTCGCGCTCGACGAGGCCGCCCGCCGCGTCGGCCCCGGCAAGGCGCTCCAGGGCAACCTGGACCCGGCGGTGCTCTTCTCCACCGAGGAGGCCGTGCGGACGAAGACGGACGAGGTCCTCGCGGCGGCCTCCGGCCTGGAGGGCCACGTCTTCAACCTGGGCCACGGCGTCCTCCCCACCACCCCCCCGGACGCCCTGACCCGCCTGGTCGACTACGTCCACACGAAGACGGCCCGCTAGTTCTACCCCGCCGCCCGCACCGCCGATACGGCCTTGCGGGCGGCCACCAGGACCGGGTCCCAGACCGGGGAGAAGGGCGGGGCGTAGCCCAGGTCCAGGGAGACGACCTGGTCCACCGTCATACCGGCCGTCAAGGCCACCGCCGCGATGTCCACCCGCTTCGCGGAACCCGCGCCGCCGACGATCTGGACTCCGAGCAGGCGGCGCGTGCGCAGCTCCGCCAGCATCTTCACCGTCATGTCCGCGGCCGTCGGGTAGTAGCCCGCCGTCGTCGTCGAGCTGATCGTCGCCGTCACGAAGCGCAGGCCCGCCGCCAGGGCGTCGCGCTCGCGCAGGCCGGTGCGGGCGATCTCCAGGTCGCAGACCTTGCTCACCGCCGTGCCGACCACTCCCGGGAAGGTGGCGTAGCCGCCGCCCACGCCCGAACCGATCACCTGGCCGTGCTTGTTGGCGTGCGTGCCCAGCGGGATGTGCCGCATGCACCCCGCGACCAGGTCCAGGACCTCCACGCAATCGCCGCCCGACCAGATGTTCTCGTGGCCCCGGACCCGCATCGACAGGTCCGTCAGGATGCCGCCGGACTCGCCGAGCGGCAGCCCCGCCTCGCGGGCCAGCGCCGTACGGGGCTCCACGCCGATGCCGAGCACCACCACGTCCGCCGGGTACTCGTCCCCCGCCGCCGTGGCCACCGCGCGCACCGCGCCCCGGTCGTCCGTGAGGATCTTCGTGACCTCCGCGCCGGACACCGTGAGGATCCCCATCCGGTTCATCGCGGCGTGCACCAGAGCGCCCATGTCCGGGTCCAGCGTGGCCATCGGCTGCGGGCCCCGGTGCAGGACCGTGACCTCGTACCCGCGCGCGACCAGGGCCTCCGCCATCTCCACGCCGATGTAGCCGGCGCCGACGACGACAGCCCGGCGGCCCTCGGTGCCCTCCGTCCGCTGCAGGGTGTCCATCAGGCGCTGGCCGTCGTCCAGGGTCTGGACGCCGTGCACCCCGTGCGCGCCGATCCCGGGCAGCCGGGGCCGGACGGGCCGGGCGCCCGTGGCCAGGACGAGCTTGTCGTAGCCCGTCCAGGCCTCGGAACCGGAATCCAGATCGCGGGTGCGGACCCGGCCGCCGGGGAGGTCGAGCTCCACCACCTCCGTGCGCATGCGCAGGTCGATGTCCCGGGCGCGGTGCTCCTCGGGCGTACGGGCGATCAGGTCGTCCCGGCCGGGGACCTGGCCGCCGATCCAGTACGGGATCCCGCACGCGGAGTACGAGGTGAAGTGCCCGCGCTCGAAGGCCGTGATCTCCAGCTCCGCCGGGCCCTTGAGCCGCCGCGCCTGTGACGCGGCGGACATCCCCGCCGCGTCACCGCCGACCACCACCAGTCGTTCCGTCGCCATCGTCCGCCCCGTTCTGCGCACCGCGCGTGCCACCGTCTCGTGGCACCGTCTCGTGCGGAACACGCTACGGGCGCAGCGGGCGTTCAGTCGGTGGCCTCCGCCGTTTCCGTCGGGTCGGCGGGCCGGGCCGCCGGGATCGTCCGCGCGACCGGGCCCTCCTTCGGCTTCGCCGGGCGCAGCCGCCGGTGCACGCGCAGGACCAGCAGGACCACCGCGGCCGTCACCGCGAACGGCAGCACCGCGGCGACCGCCAGGGCCAGGTAGCGCACGATCGTCGTGAAGACGTTCCAACCGCCCTTCAGGGCGGCCGTGAAAGAGGGATCCCCGTCCTTCTTCCCGGCCGGCTTCGGGGCCGGTTCCGAGACCTCCATCGTGATCGTGCCCATCGAGGTCTGGTCCTTCAGCGCCGTCTGCTGCGCGAGCAGCGACTCCAGGTCCGACTGTCGCTTGCTCAGCTCGCTCTCGAGCATCACCACGTCACCGAGCGCCGTGGCCTTGTCCATCATGTCCCGCACCCGGGCCACGCTCGCCTGCTGCGACCTGACCCGGCTGTCGACGTCCGCGACCTTCTGCGTCACGTCCTGTGCCTCGACCTTGCGGTGCAGCAGCCTGCCGCTGCCCTCCATGGCGCCGAGCACCGCGTCGAAGCGCTCGCCCGGCACGCGCAGGGTCAGCGTCGAGGTCATCCGCCCGTCCTCGCCGCGTCCGGTCGACTCGTTGCCCACGTATCCGCCGGCGCCCTCGGCCGCCGTGCGGGCCGCGGCCAGCGCCTTCTGCGCGTCCGCCGTCTCCAGGGCGAGCGTGGCGGTACGGATGACGTTCGGGCGCACGGCGGCCGGCTGCTGCCCGTTCTTGGCCGCGTCGGACCCGGCGGATCCGGCCGCCGCCGGGGGAGCGCCCGCCGCCCCCGGCTTGCCCTGGGCCGCGCCCTCCGGGGCGCGGACGGCGGCCTTGTCGGCCGGGGCCGGGCCCGCCGCGTCCTGGCCGGCCCCGCACCCGGTGAGCGCGAGCGCCCCGGCCAGGGACAGGCCGGCCAGGGCGGCCGCGCCGCGGTGCCGTACAGCGGTGCCTCTGCTGCTGCGAATGGTGCGCATCGGTGGAACCCCCCGAGGATCGGCTGTTGTCGCCGGTGTGACGTACAGGGTCCCGCCGCGGGTTTCGCTCCGGCGGTTCCGGGCCGATCCCGATGCGGTCACGGTCCGGCCTCGGTGATCGTCCGGCGAACGGTCTGAGACGATGTGTCCATGCACGAAGCGGACATGCGTACGGACGGCCCTGCCGACGCCACCGGCGAAGGCACCCCGGCCCGCCACGCCGTCGTCATCGGCGCCGGCATCGCCGGCCTCGCCGCGGCCCACCGGCTGCTCGCCGACGGCCTGCGGGTCACGCTCCTGGAGGCCGGCCCGCGCCTCGGCGGCAAGCTGCTCGCCGGCGAACTCGCCGGCGCCCCCGTCGACCTCGGCGCGGAATCCGTGCTCGCCCGCCGCCCCGAAGCCCTGGAGCTGGCCCGGGCCGTTGGCCTCGGCGAGGCCCTCCAGCCGCCCGCCACCGCCACCGCCCACCTGTGGACCCGCGGCGCCCTGCGGCCCATGCCGCGCGGTCACGTCATGGGAGTCCCCGGCGACCTGGCGCCGCTCGCCGCCTCCGGAGTGCTCTCCGCCGAGGGTCTGGCCCGCATCGAGGCCGAACGCGAACTGCCGCCCGCCGAGATCGGCGAGGACGTCGCCGTCGGCGCGTACGTGGCCGCCCGGCTCGGGCACGAGGTGGTCGACCGCCTGGTGGAGCCCCTCCTCGGCGGGGTCTACGCCGGCGACGCCTACCGCATCTCCATGCGCGCCGCCGTCCCGCAGCTCTTCGAGGCCGCCCGTACGCACGCCTCGCTGGGCGAGGGCGTACGCGAACTCCAGCGCCGGGCGGCCGCGCAGCAGCCCCAGCAGGCCGGGCGGCCCGTCTTCGCCGGGATCGACGGCGGCATCGGCCGGCTCCCGCAGGCCGTGGCCGAGGCCTGCCGGGCGGCCGGGGCGCGGATCGACACCGGCACCCCGGTCCGCGAGCTCCTGCGTACGGCCGCAGGCTGGAGGGTCGTGACCGGGGCCGAGGCCATCGACGCCGACGCCGTGGTCCTGGCCCTCCCGGCCGGTCCCGCCGCCCGGCTGCTGGACGGGCTCGCGCCGGCCGCGGCCGCCGAGCTGCGGACCGTCGAGTACGCCTCCATGGCCCTGGTGACGATGGCCTTCCGGCGTTCCGAACTGCCCGCCGCGATCACCGACGGCGGCGCCAGCGGCTTCCTCGTACCGCCCGTCGACGGGCGGACCATCAAGGCCTCCACCTTCTCCAGCAACAAGTGGGCCTGGGCCGGCGCCGACCCGGAGCTGTTCCTGCTGCGCACCTCGGTCGGCCGGTACGGCGACGAGGGCGACCTGGGGCGCGAGGACTCCGAGCTGGTCGACGTATCGCTGCACGACCTCGGCGAGGCCGTGGGCCTCGCGGCCCGGCCGCTCGCCTCCACCGTGACCCGCTGGGACGGCGGGCTGCCGCAGTACCCGGTCGGCCACCTCGCCCGCGTGGACCGGATCCGCGGCGCCGTCGCGGCCCTGCCGGGCCTGGCGGTGTGCGGGGCGCTCTACGAGGGCGTGGGCATCCCGGCGTGCATCGCGAGCGCCGCGCGGGCCGCCGACGTGGTGAAGGCCACGTTCGCCGGGGTTTCCGCGTAAGGCACCCCTGGCACCGACCACTGATCAGTACACGGGACAATGGACACATGACTGCACCAGAGAAGATTCCCAACGCGGGGAAGAAGGCGAAGGACCTCAACGAGGTCATCCGCTACACCCTGTGGTCCGTCTTCAAGCTGAAGGACGTCCTGCCCGAAGACCGCGGCGGCTACGCCGACGAGGTCCAGGAGCTGTTCGACCAGCTGGCCGCCAAGGACATCACCGTCCGCGGCACCTATGACGTCTCCGGCCTGCGCGCCGACGCGGACGTCATGATCTGGTGGCACGCCGAGACCTCGGACGAGCTGCAGACCGCGTACAACCTGTTCCGCCGCACCAAGCTCGGCCGCGCGCTGGAGCCGGTGTGGTCGAACATGGCCCTGCACCGCCCGGCCGAGTTCAACAAGTCGCACATCCCGGCCTTCCTGGCCGACGAGGTCGCGCGCGACTACGTCAGCGTCTACCCCTTCGTGCGCTCGTACGACTGGTACCTGCTGCCCGACGAGGACCGCCGCCGCATGCTCGCGGACCACGGCAAGATGGCCCGCGGCTACCCGGACGTCCGGGCCAACACGGTCGCGTCCTTCTCGCTGGGCGACTACGAGTGGATGCTGGCCTTCGAGGCCGACGAGCTGTACCGCATCGTCGACCTCATGCGTCACCTGCGCGCCTCCGAGGCCCGTATGCACGTCCGTGAAGAAGTGCCCTTCTACACCGGACGCCGCAAGTCCGTCGCCGATCTGGTGGCCGGACTCGCCTGATACCTCCCCTGGGGGGAAGGAACCGGAAGACTGCTCTCTTGACTGGGGAGCGGCCTCCGGTGGATCGGGAGGCTGGTCCGGATGACGGCCTGACCCCCGAAACGACGCAGCCGGAGACCCCGCCCGGAAGTTCAGACGACTGGCGGCAGCAGAGCCCTGGGTACCTTCCCGGGGCCTCTTGCTGCCCGGTCGTCCAGCGACACCGGTGCGGGCTCCGGATGCGGCGCACACGTGACACGCCACCCTGAGGTGTCACCCGTGAGCAAGTACCGCTCCACGTGACGGTCCACGCAGTCATTGCGTCCGCCGACCACTCCGTGGGCCCCCGCCCCCTTCTCCGTGACCAGCGCGGCCTCGGTGCCGAGCCGCCTCTGCAGCTCCAGCGCACCCGGGTACGGAGTGGCCCCGTCCCGCTGCGCCGCGACGATCAGGGTGCGGGGGAGCGCCGTCGGCTGAGCGCCGACCGCCACCGGCCGCTGCCGCTCATCCACCGGCCAGTACGCGCACGGCAGGTTGAGGAAGGCGTTGGCCCAGGTCTCGAAGGGCGCCCGCCGGGCCAGTTCCGTGTTGTCGCGGTCCCAGGTCTCCCACCCCGCGGGCCAGGAGGCGTCGTTGCACAGCACCGCCGTGTACACCGCCCGCGCGTTCTCGCGCGCGGCCGCCGACTCCGGTTCCTGGCGGGCCTGTTCGACCAGCGGGCCGGGATCGCCGGCCAGGAACGCGCCGAGCGCGGCCGCCCGCTGCGGCCACACGTCGTCGTAGTACGCCGCCTGGAGGAACGCGGCCTGGAGCTCGCCGGTCCCGACCGTCCCGCCCGCCGGGGTGCGCGCCACCGCCTCCCGTACGCGCTCGTAGCTCGCCTGCACCGCCTCCGGGGTGGCGCCCAGCCGGTACGCGGCGTGGTGGCGGGCGACCCAGGCGCGGAAGTCGTACCAGCGCCGCTCGAACCCCGGGGCCTGGTCGAGGTTGTTGACGTACCAGATGCGGCGCGGGTCGGGGTCGACAGCGGAGTCGAGGACCATCCGGCGGACGTGGCCGGGGTGGAGGGTGGCGTAGACGGCGCCCAGGTAGGTGCCGTACGAGGCGCCGAAGAAGGTCAGCCTCTCCTCGCCGAGCGCGGCGCGCAGCACGTGCAGGTCCCGGACGTTGTCGAGGGTCGTGTAGTACGGCAGGGCCGCGCCGGCCCGCTGCGCGCAGCCGCGGGCGTAGGCCAGGGCGGCGGCGACGCGCTGCCGCTTGTACGCGGCGGAGGGCTCTGCCGGGACCTGGGTCGGGCCCTTCGCCCGGGCGGCGGGGTCCTCGCAGGACAGCGGGGCGGAACGGCCGACCCCGCGCGGGGCGTAGCCGACGAGGTCGTAGGCGGCCCCGATGCGCTCCCACTCGGGGAGGTCGGCGACGAGCGGGAAGGACATCCCGGAGGCGCCGGGGCCGCCGGGGTTGTGGACGAGCGAGCCCTGGCGCGCCGCCCCGCCGTGCCGGGTCGCGGGGACACGGCTGACGGTGAGCGCGATCTGTGGTCCGTCGGGCCGCGCGTAGTCGAGCGGCACCCGCAGGGTCGCGCAGCGCACGGGGGAGGGCAGCTCCTCCACGGCGGGGCACGCCCGGAACTCCAGCGCGCCGGTCCCCGCGGCCCCCCGGCGCGCCGCCTTCGCGGCGCGGCCTGCCACGAGTTCGGCGCCCGCGTTCGCGGCCGCCGTCCGTTCCGCGGAGGCGGCGCGGCG
>NZ_JAINUL010000001.1:2469642-2531418 GCF_020639365.1 Streptomyces flavotricini | reverse complement strand
GGACGCTCCCGCGGCGCCCGGGCCCGGGGCGGTGGCGCGGGCGTGGGGGCTCGGGATGCACAGGGTGAGGGAGAGGACCGCCACGGCGACTGCGCAGCGGGCGAGCGGAGTGCGCGTCATGGGCCGCCTTCATCTCTTCGGATGAAGTGATCAGACGCTCTGGGCGGGGTCCTTGTACAGGACCACCGCCCGGTGTCGGCCGCAATCCCCCCGTTGCCTAGGCCAGTGCCGCCCGTAGGGCCGGATCCGTCAGCACCCGGACCCCGCGCAGCGCCACCGCCGTGAGGGAGTCCCCTTCGCCGCGCTCCCGGTCCAGCGCGGCGAGCAGCCGCTGCCCGGCCGGGGAGGCCCACGCGGAGTACGGGTACGTCTCGAAGCGGGCGATGGCCAGGCACCCCAGCGCGAGCAGCAGCGGCAGCGCGAACCAGCACAGGATCACCGTCCCCGCGGTCCCGTCCGCCGGCACGCACAGCGCGGCCGCCGCCAGCGCCGCCACCGCGGCCGCGGCCCGCCGCACGCGGACCCCGCCCGCCACCGAGCTGCGGGCGGCGGGGGGCAGAGCCAGGCCCGCCGCGTCGAGCCGGTCCGCCAGGGCCCGCACCGCCGCGTCCCGGGCCGCCGCGCTCCGTACGACGGCCACCGGCGCCCGCCCCTGCGGGCCGCACGCGCCGAGCACGGAGCGCTCGTGCGGATCACGCCCCACCGGGTCGACGACGGTCGCCCAGCCGGTGTGGGCCAGCAGCAGCCGGCGCCCGCGCGCCATGGAGAGCAGCGTCAGCTCGGCGACCCGCCGGGGGCCGCCGGCGAGGTAGGCGGCCTCGTACAGGTTCAGTTCGTCAGGGCGGCGGCCGGTGCCCGCACCGCCGTCGGGCGGCGCGGGCGCGGGCACCGAGGCCACGGCGGCGGCTCTCAGCAGGAGGGCGCACGACACGAGCACCCCTGCCCAGGCCATCAGGAGGAGCAGGACCCAGAACATGGCTGACTCCCACGGGGTGGAGAAGTGCCCGGTCAGGAACTGCTGCTGCCGCAGCTCGAACTGGAGCTGGAGCAGCTGGAGCTGGAGCAGCTGGAACTGGAACCGCTGGAGCAACTGGAACCGCTGGCACAGCTCGAACCGCTGGCACAGCTCGAACCACCGGAGCACCCCGAGCCGCCGCCGGAGCAACCGGAACCGCTGCTCCCGCAGCTGCCGGAGGAGGAGCCGCCGTCACTGCCCGCGCACCATACGACGGGCAGGACCTCGGCGGAAGACCCGCAGGAGACACCCGAGGACGAGGACGAGGACCAAGCCGACGAGTGGGACGCCGGGGAACCGCGCCGGGCGCCTCGCGCCTGGGCCGCCGCCAGCCGGGTGCCGCGGACGGCCGGTACCAACTGCCCGCGCAGGTACGGATCCCGCAGCCCCCGCAGCCCGTACAGGGCCGTCTGCACGTGCGGGGTCTGGTCGTTCATGTAGTGCGTGCGGATCTCGCGCAGCGCGGCCCGCCCCGCCGGGGTGAGCCGCTGCCGGGCCCGGGCGGCGAGGACGCATCCCATGACGATCCCGCCCAGCAGCACCGGGAGCACCTTGAAGACGAACGGCACCTGCGAGCCGGAGCCGGACTCGAGCGCCAGCGCGACGAAGGTCAGGGGCAGCGAGGCCACCACCCACACCGCGCACACCACGACCTGGGCCAGCCCCCAGCGCCGCCACCGCCGCCCGGATCCGGGCACGGCGAGCAGGCCGCGGGCGGCGAGCGCGTCGCCGGTCTCCTGGACGGCGGGGTCGAGCATGGCGGCGTACCGCACCTGGTAGAGCCATCCGGACGGAGCCTGCCGCAGGGCCTCGAACACGGCCCGCTCGGCGATGTCGCCGGCTCGCGCCCCGGACCGCAGCGCCACGATGCCCGGACCGCCGGCCACCAGCCGGCCGTCCCCGAGCAGCGAGACGAGGGCGCAGTCCACGACCGCGCCGGGGCCGCCGGCCATGAACGCGGCCTCGGACAGGTCGTGCAGGCGCGGCGCCGGGCGGACCGGGCGCGGCCGGGAGCGCCGTACGCCGAGGAACAGCAGGAGGGTGGAGACGATGACGGCGATCCAGATCGCGACGGCGAGAACGTTCATGCGGCACGCCCCACGAGCGTCCGGGCCCAGCGCACGATCCGGCGCGGCGGCCGCGCCCCGACCCGGTCCTGCCACCAGGTGGTGAGCCGGCGCCGCGCGGCGGGGTCGGCGGGCAGGTCCCGGATCAGCAGGTGCTCGGCGAAGTCGAGGGCGTCGCGCCGGTACCCGGCGGTCATGGGGCGGTTGCGGGCGTACCCGAGGAAGGCCTCGCGGTACGGGTCCTCACCGCCCAGGATCCCGGGCAGCTCGGGCGCCAGCCTGGCGACGACCCCGGCCCGCTTGGCGGCCAGCGCCCGCGCCTGCACCCGTACGCGCCGCCGGTCGAACCCCTCGGGCACGGGCGTCCCCGCCACGAGCGCCGACAGCAGCGCGGCCTGCTCCACCCCGACCCGCACCCGGGCCCGCTCCGGCCCGGCCGGCCCCTCGCCCTCCGGCGTCCGAGGGTCCGGGGCGGAGCCGAGGGGAGAGGGGGCGGGGCCGGCGGAGGCCGGTCCCGGGAGTCCCACCACCCCCCGGATCGCGGCCAGTTCCCCGGCCAGCTCCGCCTCGGCCGGAAAGTCGTCGTCCCGCTCCAGCAGCACGCCGGGTGGGGACACCCGCCTGCGCAGCTCCGCCAGGATGTCCAGCACCACCTCCGGGACGGGATGCGCGTGCGTGTCGTGCCACACCCCGTCCCGCTCCACGCCCCCGGCGACGTGCACGTACGCCAGTGCCTCCAGCGGGATCGCGTCCAGTACGGCGAACGGGTCCTCGCCCCGGTTCACCCGGTTCGTGTGCAGGTTGGCGACGTCGATGAGGAGCCGGACCCCCGTCCGCTCCACGAGCTCCGTCAGGAACTGCGCCTCCGTCAGCTCCTCCCCGGGCCACGAGATCAGCGCGGCGATGTTCTCCAGGGCCAGCGGCACCGGCAGCGCGTCCTGCGCGATCCGGACGTTCTCGCACAGCACGTCCAGCGCGTCGCGCGTCCGCCGCACCGGCAGCAGGTGCCCCGCCTCCAGCGCGGGCGAGGAGGTCCGTACGAAGGCGATGTGCTCGGTGACGAGCGGCGCCCCCAGCGCCACCGCCCGCTCCCCGAGCGCGGCCAGCTTCCCGGCGTCGGGCCGGTCGGCGCCGCCGAGGCCCAGTGAGACCCCGTGCGGGACGACGCGCACCCCGCGCTCGCGCAGCCGCAGCAGCGAGGCGGGCAGGTGGCCGGAGCAGATGTTCTCGGCCACCACCTCGACCCAGTCCAGGCCCGGCAGCCGCTCCACCGCTTCAGCGATCTCCGGCCGCCATCCGATGCCCACCCCCAGGTGCGCCATGGTCTTCATGTCCCCTCGCCCCCTCTCATCGGTCGTGTGCCGATGTGATGGCCCCCACGGAGCCGGGCCAATCGCGGAGAGGGACGTTCAGAGCAACATTTGAGGTTCCGGCCCCGTGCGGCCGATTTCAGCCCGTCGCACCGCCGGCGAGCCGGGACCGCAGTGCCGGGTGGTCCGCCACCACCGTCGCCGAGCCGGGCGCGATCTCCGTGAAGCCGGCGTCCCGGACCACCGGCAGCCCGCTCCCGCTCAGTTCGGCCCACCGCTCGCGCGGGGCCGTCCGTACGGCCAGCCGGAAACCGGAGTCCTGCCAGGCGGTGCGCTCGGCGCCGGTGAGCTCCCACCACGCCAGCTGCGCCGCGTGCCCGGCCTGGGCCATCGCCTTGCCGGCGGACATCTCCAGCTCCGGGTTGAGCCACAGCACCGTGACCCCGGGCGCGGCCGGAGCGGCCGGCTCCGGGTCGTCCAGGTCGGTCCCCGAGACCTGGAGCTTCGCGAGCTCCTTGGGCCAGCCGTCCAGGGGCACCGGCGGGAAGACCCGTACCTCCGCCACGTCACCGTGCACCGTGACGCCGGGCAGGGTCCCGGCCTTGCGCCACTCCGCCCCGCGCGCCCGCCGCACCACCTTGCGGATCCGCGCGTCCTGCCAGTCCCGGACCGCCTCGGCCCACTCGCCCTCGCCGCGCGCCCGCCCGTCCGTCAGCAGGACCAGCACGGCCCGGGCCGCCGTCTCCAGCGCGTCCGTCCGGGCGGGCGGTTCGGCCTTCTCGATCCGCACCACCAGGGGCAGGACGAACTGGGGCGCCTCGTCGCGGGCGGCGTGCTCCTGCCGGAAGGGGCTGTCCGCCCCGACCGCCGGTACCTCTGAAGTGTGGTTCTGGTGCTGGCTGCTCATCCCGCCAAGGATGCCAGGCTCCCCCTTCAGGATGATGCCGAGGGGTGCTCGGGCGGGTGAGGATCGAGCCCATGAAGAGCGACCTTTTCGCGTCCGAGAACATGGCCCGGCCGGCCGCTGCCCCGGGCATGAGCCTGCAGAACGCCAAGTCCGTGAAGTACACCGTCAACGGTGAAATGCTGGCCCGCCAGGGCTCGATGGTCGCGTTCCGGGGGAACCTCCAGTTCGAGCGCAAGGGCCAGGGCATAGGCGGCATGCTCAAGCGCGCCGTCACCGGCGAGGGCCTCGCGCTGATGTCCGTACGCGGCCAGGGCGAGGCCTGGTTCGCGCACCGGGCCGAACAGTGCTTCGTCATCGACTTCGAGCCCGGTGACTCGCTGACCGTCAACGGCCGCAACGTGCTCTGCTTCGACCCCACGCTCTCCTACGAGATACGGATGGTGAAGGGCGCCGGCATGACCGGCGGAGGCCTCTTCAACAGCGTCTTCACCGGCACCGGCAAGCTCGCCGTGGTCTGCGACGGCCACCCGATCATCATCCCGGTCACGGCGCAGAACCCGGTGTACGTGGACACCGACGCGGTGGTCGGCTGGAGCGCCCACCTGGAGACGGGTCTGCACCGCTCCCAGTCGGTCGGCTCGATGATCCGGGGCGGCTCCGGCGAGGCCGTCCAGCTGATGCTGCGCGGCGAGGGCTTCGTCATCGTCCGCCCCAGCGAGGTGACCGAGACGGCGGCGGCCCACTGAAGCTGACCGGCGTGGGCCGGCGCCACGGACCGCGACGGCCCTGGGTGCTGCGCGGGGTCGACCTGGAGCTGCCGCCCGGCGCGCTCGTCCGCGTCGAAGGCCGCAACGGCGGAGGCAAGTCCACCCTGCTGCGGATCGTCGCGGGGATCGACACCCCGTCCGAGGGGCGGATCACCGGGCGCCCGCGCCGGGCGGCCTACGTGCCCGAACGCTTCCCGGCGGCGCTGCCGTTCACCGCGACGGCCTACCTGACCCACATGGGCCGGGTGCACGGCCTCGGGCGGGCGCGGGCCGCGGACCGGGCGGCCCACTGGCTGGAGCGGTTCGGCGCGGCCGCGTACGCGCAGACCCCGCTGGCCGAACTCTCCAAGGGCAGCAGCCAGAAGGTGGCCGCCGCCCAGGCCCTGCTCGCCGATCCCGGGCTGCTCGTCCTGGACGAAGCCTGGACCGGACTCGACACCGCCGCCCGCGCCGAGTTGGACCGGGCCGTCGTCGAGCGGACCGCGGCCGGGGGAACCGTGGTCTTCGTCGACCACGACCCGGCGCGGCTCGCCGGCGTCGCCGACGCGCACCACCGGGTCGAGGGGACCGCGCTGGTCCCCGTACGGGAGCCCGCCGGCGCGGCGGCGTACGTACGGATCGAGGCCGCCGGGGCGCCGGGCGCCGAGCTGCCGCCGGGGCTGACCGCCGCGCCCGCGCCGGGCGGGGGCCTGCTGCTGACGGTGCCCGCCGCCCGGTCCGACGCGGTGCTGCGCGAACTGCTCACCGCGTCCGCGCCCTGGCACATCCGCTCCGTGGAGGAACTCCCGTGACCGGCCTGCTGCGTTACCAGTGCGCCCTGCTGCTGCGGTCCCAGCGCTGGATCGCCCCGCTCCTGCTGTACGCGGCCTTCCTGGCCGCCGGGGTGCGGCCGGGTGATCCGCTGCTGGACTCGCTGGGCTTCGCGGCCGCCGGGCTGGTGCCGGTCACGGCCTGGCTGGTCCGGGTCTGCGTGACCAACGAGCCCGCCGCCGCCCGCGACTGCGCGGCCGCCGCGGTTGGTCCCGTACGGGTGCACGCCGCGGCCCTGCTGACCGCGCTGGGCGGGGCGCTGCTCGCCGGGGCCGCGGGCACGGCGGCGGTGCTGCTGATCGGGGACTCCGGCCGGGCGGAGCACGTGGATCCGGGGGATGCCGCCCTGGCCGGGGTGCTGGCGGCCCTCGCGTGCGCGCTGACCGGCGCGGCCGTGGGGGCGCTGTGCAGCCGCCCGCTGCTGCGCTCGACGGGGGTCGCGGTCCTGGCGGGCGGCCTGGGCTCGCTGCTGGCCTGGGGCATCGCCGGCTCCCCGGCACGCAGCGCGGTGACCGCGCTGGTGGAGGGTTCCCGGGCGCAGGCCGTGACCCTGCCGGTGGCGGCCTTCGCGGGGGCGCTGGCGCTGGCCTGCGGGGCGGGCGCCGTGGCCTGCCTCGTCAGCGCGCGGCGGGGCTGAGTACGCTCGTGGGCATGGACGAAGTGGACGCGCCGGCCGGAGCCGAGTCGTACTGCCCCGCCCCGGCGGCGCCCGCCGGGAGGGTGCCCGGGCCGCCGTACGCGGACTGCGTGGAGTGCGGCGAGCCCACCGAGTACGGGGTCGCGACACCGGGCCGGGTGCTGTGCCCGGTGTGCGAGTGGCAGGACGCGCAGCGCTCCGCCTGCTCCGGCTGAGGTCCGGCCCGGCCTACTTCCCGATGAGTTCGGAGACCTTCACGAAGCGGAAGCCGCGCTTGCGCAGCTCCGGGACGATCTTCCGGACGGCCTCCTCGGTGACGGGTGCGGCGCTGCGCGTGCAGTGCATGACCACCACCGAGCCGGGCTTCACGCCGGTGAGGACCTGCTCGGCCACCGCGTCCGGGTCCTTGGCGAAGGCGTCCCCGCTGACCACGTCCCACTGGACGGCCGTGACCTTGGCCGTGGAGATGGCCCGCAGCGCCTGGTCGTTGTAGCAGCCGCCGGGGAAGCGGAAGTACGGGACGGTGTTGACCGCGCCGGCCGTGCGGAACGCCGCGAAGGCCCGGTCCACATCGGCCCGGGCTGCGGCGGCGTCGAGCGCGGGGAGCCCGTAACAGGGCGAGGTGAAGGCGTGGTGGCTGTACGAGTGGTTCGCGATCTCGAAGTTCGGGTCGGTCCCGATGGCCTTGGCCTGGTCCGGGTACTCCTCGGCCCAGCGGCCGGTCATGAAGATCGTCGAGGGCACCTTCAGCGTGCGCAGGGTCGAGACGAGCTGCGGGTTGTCGAAGTGTTCCCCGTCCGCGGCGCGGGGTCCCTGGTCGGAGGTCATATCGGCGTCGAAGGTCAGCGCGACCGTCTTGTCGCTCTGCTGCTTCGCCCGCTCGAAAACCGGGGTCAGGCCGTTGGGGCCGGGAGCCAGGGTGGGGGCCTTGGCGGGCGGCGGGGCGGCGGCCGGAGAGGAGCCGGCGGCCTGCGGGGCGCCGGGCGAGGCGGCGGAGGACGGCGCCGTGGAGGTCCCGGGGGTGCCCATACGGGCGGCCTGGTGGCCGGAACCGGAGCCGGACGCGGAGTCGCCGCCGCCTCCGCATCCGGCGAGGGTGGTGCAGAGCGCGGCACCGAGGGCGGCCGCGACCGCCACATTGCGCACAGAAAGGGTCACGGACGCAAAATATATGACCATCTGCCAAGCGGACCGCAGCGGCGCGGGCCCGGGCATACGAATCGCCCGACCGCGTGACGGTCATCAGGTCTGCAGCAGCCGCGCGCGGCTCTCCTCCACGTCGAAAGCGGCCTCGGGATAACGCGGATCCAGCTCCTCCAGATGCTCCAGCAGCAGCTTGGTGATCGCCCAGTTGCGGTACCACTTCCGGTCCGCGGGGACCACGTACCAGGGTGCGGCGTCGATGGAGCACCGCTGCAGGGCCAGCTCGTACGCGTGCCGGTACTCGGGCCACAGGGCGCGCTCGTCGATGTCGCCCGTGTTGAACTTCCAGTGCTTGTCCGGGTTGTCGAGCCGCTCCAGCAGCCTCTCGCGCTGCTCCTCGTGGCTGATGTGGAGGAAGACCTTCACCAGGGTGACGCCGTCGTCCGCGAGGGACTGCTCGAACCGGTTGATCTGGGCGTAGCGGCGGTTCAGTTGGCTGCGCGACACCAGCTCGCGGACGCGGGCGATGAGGACGTCCTCGTAGTGCGAGCGGTCGAAGATGCCGATCTCGCCCGGTACCGGGAGGGCCTTGCGGATGCGCCAGAGGAAGGGGTGCGCGTGCTCCTCCGGCGTGGGGGCCTTGAAGGACCTGATCCGGCAGCCGGCGGGGTTGAACAGGCCGACCACGTGCTTCACCGTGCCGCCCTTGCCGCTGGTGTCCATGCCCTGGAGGACGAGCAGGACGCGGCGGCGGTCGCCGGCGGTGCTCGCCGCGTACAGCCGTTCCTGGAGGGCGGCGAGCGGCGCGGCCAGCTGAGCGGTGGCGGCGATGCCCTCGGCCTTGCCGGCCGGGCCGCCGGGGGTCGAGGCGGGATCGAAGGCACCGAGGTCGAGCCGCTCACCGGCGGGGGCGCGGAGCAGCGGGCGCAGGGGGGTGTCCCGCCGCCCCGGCGCGGGCCGGGATTCCGCGGCCGCGCGGCCCTTGGCCCGCCCGTCCTTCCTGTCCCTCTTCTCGCCCTTGCCGTTCCTGCCGTCCCTGCCGCTCTTGCCGCTCTTCTTGCTCTTGTCGGCCTTCTTGCTCTCCTTGGCCACAGCCACTTACCCCGATCCGGTCGATTCCTCCGATAGTCCATCAGAACGGGCGGGGTCGCGAGGGCGGGGCCGACGGGCCGCAGGTCAGTGCCAGGGGCCCGTCACGGCGAAGGTGGTCCCCGGGGCGTAGGCGTTGACGTACATGGTCCGCCCGTCGGGGGCGAAGGTGACCCCGGCGAACTCGCCCCACTCCGGGGCCCCGGGCCTGCCGATGTCGTCGGCGTTGCGGGCCATCGGGTAGACCTCGCCGCCGGGCGTGACGCCGAAGACGTACTGGGCCCCGCCGCCGTCCTCGCACACCATCAGGCCGCCGTCGGGGGCCAGGCAGATGTTGTCGGGGGAGTCCCCGGGAAGCTGGATGTCGGTGGCCGGGCCGAAGAGCACGTCCAGGCGGATCGTGGAGCGCCGCGGGTCGTGGAACCAGACCTGGCCGTGGTGGTCGGCGGGCGCGCCTTCGAGGCGGCGGGCGTAGCTGGAGACGAAGTGGACGCCGCCGTCGCCCCAGTAGCAGCCCTCCAGTTTCTGCGCGTGGGTGATCCCGCCCGGCCCGAAGTCCTGGAAGCGGATGGGGGTCCGCGCCGCCGAGGGGTCCGGTACGGGGACCCACTCGACCGGGAACTCGGCGCCGGTCTCGTCCACGACGGAGAGGTCGGCCAGTCCCGGCACGCGCATGGCGTGGAGGGTGCCGCCGGCGCGCAGGGAGCCGGGGCCTGCGAGGGGCCGCGCGGGCCGGAAGCGGTAGAAGAGCCCGAAGGGCTCGATGAACGCGTCCTCGGTCTCGTAGACGGTCCCGCGGTACGGGTCGACGGCGACGGCCTCGTGCGCGAAGCGGCCCATGGCGGTGAGCGGGACGGCTCCGCAGCGGTGCGGGTCGGCGGGATCGACCTCGAAGACGTAGCCGTGGTCCTTGGTGTAGCCGGAGGTCCCGGCGCGGTCCTCGGTCTCCTCGCAGCTGAGCCAGGTGTTCCAGGGGGTTCGGCCGCCCGCGCAGTTGACGGCGGTGCCGGCGAGGGCGACGCGCTCGGAGGTGACCGCGCCGCCGGGGTCGAGATCGAGGAGGGTGCAGCCGCCGAGAGCCCGGGGGTCGTACGTGAGGCCGTCGACGGCGGGGACGCGGAGCGCGGCGGTGGTGCGGTTCTCGTGGTTGCGGACGAGACGGACGCGGCCGGAGCCCGCGTCGAAGGCGGCCATGCCGTCGCAGTTGGCCGGTACGGGGCCTTCGCCGGAGCGCAGGGGTTCGCCGGCCCGGGAGAGCACGCGGTAGCGGAAGCCGGCGGGGAGGTCGAGCAGCCCGTGGGGGTCGGGGACCAGGGGGCCGTACCCCCGGCGGGGCAGCGGGACGGCGGGGGAGCCCCCGGCGAAGAGGGAGCCGAGCGCTCCGCTGAACGCGATACCAGCGAGCAGGGTGCGGCGGGTGACGGACATCGGCGGCTCCCGGGGCGAGGGGGGTGAGGGCCCCGTGTTACCACGGGCCCGCGCCCCCCTGCCCCGGACGCGCCGGGGCCGCCGGACCCTTAGACCAGCTCCGCGCTCAGGGTGATCGTCGTGCCCGTCAGGGCCTGGCTGACCGGGCAGTTCTTCTTGGCGTCCTCGGCCGCGGCGGCGAAGCCCTCCGGGTCCAGGCCGGGGACCTCCGCGCGGACCGTCAGGTGGATGCCGGTGATGCCCTCGCCCGGCTGGAAGGTCACATCGGCCTTGGTCTCCACCCGGGTGGGCGGGGTGCCGGCGCCGTCCAGGCCGTGCGAGAGGGCCATCGAGTAGCAGCTGGAGTGCGCGGCGGCGATCAGCTCTTCCGGGCTGGTCTTGCCGTTCGCGGCCTCGGCGCGCGAGGGCCAGGAGACGTCGAACGAACCCTGACCCGAGGAGTCGAGGGTGACGACACCGGCGCCCTTGAGCAGGTTGCCGTCCCAGTTGGTGTGCGCGGTACGCGTGGTGGCCATGGTGGATCCCTTCGGAAGATGTTGGGAACTGCCGGACCGTCCCGGTGAGGGGCCGGTCCGGCGCCCCCAAACCTACTGGGACACCAGGGGTTTCGCGTCGCGTGCCAGTGCGGTGAGCCTCGAGATGGCCCGGAAGTACTTCTTGCGGTAGCCGCCGTTCAGCATTTCTTCACTGAAGAGCTTGTCGAAGGGGACGCCCGACGCCAGGACCGGTATCTCCCGGTCGTACAGCCGGTCGGCGAGGACCACGAGCCGCAGCGCCGTCGACTGGTCCGGGACCGGGCCGACGTCGGTCAGGCAGACCGCCGCTATGCCGTCCGTGAGGGCGCCGTACCGGCTGGGGTGGACGCGGGCCAGGTGCTCCAGCAGCCCGGGGAAGTCGTCGAGGCTCGCGCCCGCGGTCGCGTACGCGGCCTTCGTCACCTGCTCGTCCGAGAACGGCGCCGGCGCCTCCGGCAGGCCGCGGTGGCGGTAGTCCTGGCCGTCGATGCGCAGCGGGCGGAAGTGCGCCGAGAGCCCCTGGATCTCGCGCAGGAAGTCCGCGGCGGCGAACCGGCCCTCGCCGAGCTTGCCGGGCAGGGTGTTGGACGTGGCGGCCAGCGCCACGCCCTGCTCGACCAGCCGGCTCAGCAGCGAGGAGACGAGGACGGTGTCGCCCGGGTCGTCCAGTTCGAACTCGTCGATGCACAGGAGGCGGTGGCCGCCCAGGGTCTGGACCGTCTGCTGGAAGCCGAGCGCGCCCACCAGGTTGGTCAGCTCCACGAAGGTGCCGAAGGCCTTGAGCGCGGGCTCGGCCGGGGTGGCGTGCCAGAGGGAGGCCAGCAGGTGCGTCTTGCCGACGCCGTAGCCGCCGTCGAGGTAGACCCCGCGCGGGGCGGCCGGGACGGGTGCCTTCTTCGCGAACCAGCGGCGCTTGCCGCCGCCGCTCGCGTGGGATCCGCCCAGCCCGGCGGCGAAGCCGCCGAGCACGGTGACGGCCTCGGACTGACTGGGCTGACCGGGGTCCGGGTCGTAGGTGTCGAAGCGCACCGAGTCGAAACGCGGCGGCGGCACCATCTCGGCCACCAGCCGCTCGGCGGGCACCCGGGGCTCGCGGGCGCACAGGGCCTGCGGGCCGGCCTCGGCCGGGCCGGCTATCGGGGGTCGCCCGTAGGTGGATCCGGAGGTGGAGAGTGATGTTGACACAGCTCTTAACTCTACGGGGCGTGGCAGACTGCACCGATGCGACGCCTGTTCCCTGTGACCGATCAGACACCGGCCGACCCGGCCGCGGCCTCCGCGGAGCGCGGGGACGGCGGTGAGCGCAGTGACCGCGAGTGGTCGCTGGACGAGCTGGCGGAGGCGTACGCGTACCCCGCGCTCGGCCCGGAGGGCCACTGGCTGCGGGCCAACATGGTCTCCACGCTGGACGGCGCGGCCCAGCACGACGGCCGCTCGCAGCCGATCTCCAGCGAGACCGACATGCGGATCTTCGGCACCCTGCGGGCGCTGGCCGATGTGGTGGTCGTCGGCGCCGAAACGGTTCGCCAGGAGGGGTACCGCCCGGCCCGGGCCCGGGAGGCCTTCGCGGCCCGCCGGGCGGCCTCCGGACAGGGCCCCGCCCCCGCGATCGCGGTGGTCACGGCCAGTCTGGACCTGGACTTCTCGCTGCCCCTGTTCACCTCCCCCCTCGTGCCGACCCTCGTGGTGACCGGCGCGGCTGCACCCGCCGAACGGGTGGCGGCGGCCGCCGCGGCCGGGGCCGAGGTGGTGCTGGCGGGTGACGGGGCGGCCGTGGATCCGGTCCGGATCGTGGGGGAACTGGCGGCCCGGGGGCTGCGCCGCCAGCTCACCGAGGGCGGGCCCCGGCTGCTGGGGCAGTTCGTGGCCGCCGACGCGCTGGACGAGCTGTGCCTGACGATCTCCCCGATGCTGGCCGCGGGCGGGGCCCAGCGCATCTCCGGAGGGCCTCCGGTGGCGGTGCCGCACCGGCTGGCGCCCGCCTCCGTACTGGAAGAGGCCGGGTTCCTCTACACGAGTTACCGTCGGATCTGAGAAGGAGCGGAATTTGTTGTTCCGCTTAGCTTCCGGTGGGCACATACCTGGGCAGATGTATCCACGCAGGGTCCCGTGTGAGAGCGGGGCAGGATGGTTTCCGCAGGGGCCGGCCGACCGGCCCTGGCCCATGAAGGAGAGGGCGTCCGTGTTCACGAGCGTTTTGATGATCGAGCAGCCGCTGACCAGCGTCGACGTGGACTTCGTCACCAGCCTGCACGGGGACGACCCGGTCTCCTTCCTCGTCCTCATGCAGCCCCGGGGCGACCAGGACCGGCTGCTGCGCGCCATCGACGACGTGGCACTCGGCGAGCTCCCCGAGGCGCTCCGCGAGGCCGACGTACCCGAGGGCCACGCCGCCCGCGGCCCGGCCGAGCAGGCCCTCGTCCTCTCCCTGGAGGCCCTGCGCAAGAAGGGCGCCAAGGCCAGCGGGCAGATCATCGAGGACCACCCGCTCGACAAACTCAAGGCCGTCGTCGAGGAGTCGAACGCCGACGAGGTGATCGTCCTGACCGCCCCGCACTTCGTCGAGGAGTTCTTCCACCGGGACTGGGCCTCCCGCGCGCGCCACAAGGTCGGGGTTCCGGTGCTCAAGCTCTTCGCCCACAACGAATAGGCTGGCGTCCGACACACACGCCGGGGCGACGGCGGGACGGCCGTCCGCACCGCCCGGACCCCCGGCACCACCGCTCCGTACCGACCCGCACTCTGGGGAGATCCCGTATGACGCCGCCCGGCCTGCCGAACGCCATGGAACGCCCGCACTTCATCGGCATCGGCGGCGCCGGCATGTCCGGCATCGCGAAGATCCTCGCCCAGCGCGGCGCGCAGGTCGCGGGCAGCGACGCCAAGGACTCCGAGACCGCCCGGGCGCTGCGCGCCCACGGCGCCACGGTCCACATCGGGCACGCGGCCGAGCACCTCGCCTCCGACGCCACCTGCGTCGTCGTCTCCAGCGCCATCCGCGCCGACAACCCGGAGCTGGCGCGCGCCGCCGAGCTCGGCGTCCCCGTCGTGCACCGCTCCGACGCCCTGGCCGGCCTGATGGCCGGCCTGCGGCCGATCGCGGTCGCCGGTACGCACGGCAAGACCACCACCACCTCGATGCTGGCGGTGTCCCTGTCGGCCCTGGGCCTGGACCCCTCGTACGCCATCGGCGGGGACCTGGACGCCCCCGGCTCCAACGCCCACCACGGCGAGGGCGACATCTTCGTGGCGGAGGCGGACGAGAGCGACCGCAGCTTCCACAAGTACACCCCGCAGGTCGCGATCATCCTGAACGCGGAGCTCGACCACCACGCGAACTACGCGTCGATGGACGAGATCTACGAGTCCTTCGAGACCTTCGTCGGCAAGATCGTGCCCGGCGGCACCCTGGTCATCGCCCACGGCCAGCAGGGCGCCGCGGAGATCGCCGCCCGGGTCCGCGGCACGGAAGGCCTGACCGTCGTCACGTACGGCGAGGACGAGGGCGCCGACGTCCGGATCACCAAGATCGCCCCGCGCGGTCTGACCAGCGAGGTCACCGTGCTCATCGACGGCCGGATGCTCACCTTCACCGTCTCCGTGCCCGGCCGCCACTACGCGCACAACGCCGTCGCCGCCCTCGCCGCCGGCGTGGCCCTCGGCATCCCGGTGCACAACCTGGCCTCCGCCCTCGGCAAGTACACCGGAGTCAAGCGCCGCCTCCAGCTCAAGGGCGAGGCCTCGGGCGTGCAGGTCATCGACTCCTACGCGCACCACCCGACCGAGATGGCGGCCGACCTGGAGGCCATCCGCGGCGCCGCCGGGGACTCCCGGATCCTGGTCGTCTTCCAGCCCCACCTCTTCTCCCGCACCCAGGAGCTCGGCAAGGAGATGGGCCAGGCCCTCGCCCTCGCGGACTCCGCCGTGGTCCTCGACATCTACCCGGCCCGTGAGGACCCGATCCCCGGTGTGACCAGCGAGATCATCATCGCGGCCGCCCGCAGCGCCGGCGCCGACGTCACCGCCGAGCACGACAAGGCCGAGGTCGCCGACGTCATCGCGGGAATGGCGAAGCCCGGTGATCTCGTTCTCACGATGGGCGCGGGCGACGTCACGGACCTGGGTCCGGCGATCCTCGCCCGCCTGTCGGACTGAGAACGAGGGAGCGGGAGAGTCATGTCGTACGAGGTCGAGAAGACGGACGAGCAGTGGCAGGCGGAGCTGACGCCGGCCGAGTACCAGGTGCTGCGCCTGGCCGGCACCGAGCCGGCGTTCCGCGGTGAGTACACCGACACCAAGACGGCCGGCGTCTACTCCTGCCGCGCCTGCGGCTCCGAGCTCTTCCGCTCCACCGAGAAGTTCGAGTCGCACTGCGGCTGGCCGTCGTTCTTCGACCCGAAGGACTCCGACGCCGTCGAGCTGAAGGCGGACGTCTCGCACGGGATGGTCCGCACCGAGGTCCTCTGCGCGAAGTGCGGCTCCCATCTCGGGCACGTGTTCGAGGGGGAGGGCTACCCCACCCCCACCGACCAGCGCTACTGCATCAACTCCATCTCGCTGCGCCTCACGCCCGACGCGGGCTGACGGGGCTCACACCGCGAGGCGGTCCACGGCGGGCAGGAACTGGTCGTAGAAGCGGGTCTTGAGGCGCAGGGCCCGCTCCTCCAGCTCCCGGAAGCGCTCGGTGGACTCCTCCTGGGCGAGGAGTTCGGTCACCCGCGCGGCCAGCCGGTCGGAGTGGGAGCCGGACAGCAGGGACACCGTCGCCAGCGAGTGCGTCTTCGCGTCGTGGACGTGGTGCGGGTAGTAGAAGCGGGAGCGGTTCCTGCCCTCCTCGGTCAGCAGGGGCGCCATCCGCTCCCACAGCCGCCCGTACTCGACGGACACCAGCACTTCGCCCCAGAACCGCAGGATCGTCAGCAGCCGCAGGTCCGCGTCGGCGTGGCCGCCCGCGTCGGCGATCAGCTCCAGGGTGTCCCGGATGACCTCCTGCGTGCCGGCCGTGGGCCGGGACGCGACCAGGTCCGAGCGGGAGATCCCCAGCCGCCGCATGTCCCGCGTCATGTCCTCCCGGTGCGAGGGCGTGTGGCCGTGGCCGTCCGGATACTCCTCCCGCAGGATGACCCGGGCGATCCGCAGCCCCGCCTCGTCGCGCAGCAGGTCGATCGCGAGGTCGTAGGAGGGGGTGAAGGCGAGCGAGACGAAGCGCCGCTGGAGCAGGAGCGCGGCGAAGTCCCCCTCCGGGAGGCCGGTGACGTTCGCCAGGACCGGATGCGCCCGGAACCGTTCGATCAGTGCGTCTTCGAACCCGTCCAGGGCGTGCAGATCGTGCATGGCCGTACCTCTCCGTGGATCACAGGCTGATGCTTGCCACCGACGTGCGCCAGTCGAGGAGATCCACGTCCTTGCCGATGCTCCACAGCGTGCGCAGCTCCTGCTGGACCTCTTCGCCCATGACGGTGTCCGCGCCGTCGATCTCGATCTGGGTGGAGTCGATGGCGAGCTGGCCGTGCAGGAACGAACTGACCAGAAAATGCTGATCGGCCTTGAACACGGCGATCGAGGGCAGGGAGTTGTAGAGCCTCACCTGCAGGCGCGCCCGGCTCCCGGCCGGGATCTCCGCGTTCAGCTGGGCCAGCCCGGCGAGGCAGTACTCCACGCTGGCACGCACGTTCACCGCGAGTGCCGGATCCCGCACCGCCCTGAGCGCCTCGTCCCGCAGCCCCGCCACCGGCGACGAGGGGTGCAGGAGCAGGATGCGTACGTGGACCTGCTGGTCGGCGAGTGCCTTGTGCATCGCGGCCTTGAGGTGGTGCAGGTTGGGGATCCACGTCTGCAGGATCACCAGCTCGTCCGCGGCGTCCCCGAGGAACCCGGTGAACACGTCTTCGGGGAAGCGGCTGTGCACCGCGACCACGCCGCCGTAGTGCTGCCGCTTGAGACGCCGGGCGATGGCGTCGATGTCCAGCTTGGACAGGTGCGCCTCGACGTTGGCGTTCAAGGTGTCGATCTTCGTCTGGACGCTGGTGTCCAGGGCCTTGACGTCGTCGTGGACCTCGTCGAGCCGTTTCAGGCGGTCGAGTTCGAGTAACAGGAAGACCGTCACCGTGCTCAGGATGAGCAGCGTGACCTTGGGGAGCGCACCTCCGGGGGCGAGCGCGTCGAGCCATCCGAACAGGTCGGCCAGCAGGACGACCACACCCGACGCGGCCATCAGGCCGAGCGCTATCTGCTCCACCCTCCGCCGTACGTCCGCACTCCGACGGCGCATTGCGTCGCTCATGTTCCCCCGACCCCCGGCCCGAGCCTCCCGCCTGAGCGATGACCGTACACCCGTGGCTCGACGGGCAAGGGCGACTTTCCGGCCAACGCGTCAGATGAGGCTGTGGCGGACGGCGCAGGCCACCGCGTGGGCGCGGTTGCGGGCCTGGAGGCGGGACATGAGCTCGTAGATCACGTTCTTGATCGTGTGCTCCGAGCAGGACAGGGTGCGGGCGATCACCGCGTTGCCGTGGCCCTCCGCCATCAGCGTGAGCACGGCGGTCTGGCGGGCCGTGAGCCGGGGGGCGTCCGGCGGGGCAGCCGCGGACCGGGCGGCCGGGGTGCTCGCGGAAGGGGCTCCGGGGGAGGTGGCTCCGGCCGAGGTGGCCGCGCCGAGCAGGCGGATCAGGGCCGGGTAGGGCATCCGGCCGTCACCGGCCTGGCGCAGCAGGCTGAGCCGGTCCGCGGCCGCGGGGATCCGTACGGGTGCGATCTCGCGCGTCCCGTACATCTCGTACGTCTCACGCGTCAGTTCGGCTACGGCGCTCACAGCAGGCCCACCCGCATCGCGTAGGCGACCGCGTGCGCGCGGTTGCGCAGCCGGAACCGCTGGGTGATGTCGTGGACGACGCTGGTCACGGTCCGCGGCGAATAGCACAGCTGCTTGGCTATCTCGTTCGTCTCGTGGCCGTCGGCGACCAGCCGCAGCACGCTGCGCTCCCGGTCGCTCAGGCCCGCCGCCGCCCACGGGTCCGCGCCCCCGTCGGAGCCGCTCCCCGCCCGGCCGCCCGCGCCGGAGCGCTCCAGCAGCCGGTCCAGCAGGTCCGGCGGCAGCGTGCAGTCGCCGCGGGAGGCGGCCAGTACGGCGCGCGAGAGGCGGGTGACGTCCGCCTCGCGACGGCGCAGCAGCCCTCGGGCGCCGGCCGCGATGGCGTGCAGGGCGCCGTCGGGCGCCAACTCGCCCGCCACCAGCACCACATCGGGGCGGGCCGGGGCGTCGCGGACGGTGCGCAGGACGTCGAGCTCCGGCCGGCCGACCTGGTCCACGGTCATGACCACGACCCGCGGGGCCTCGCCCGGGGCGGTCAGCGACACCTCCGGGCAGGCGAACAGGGTGCTCTTGGTTCCGGCTTCCAGCACGGGGTCGAACGCGACGACGTCGACAGGGACGGGTACTCCCACCAGGTCCTCCGATGATCATCCGCCGGCCGGGGTGCCGGACAAGGCGGAAGGGGCACTGCACACAGGCTGCGGGTGGGGGACCGGGTGCCGCATCGGGCCCCGGCCCCCACATTTGCCCGGCGGCGCCCGCACCGGCCCGGATCCTGCGCGGGCGGGCCTCGAAGCCGCCCGCGACCTGCCGCGACCCGTGCGCCGCGGCCCCGGCCGGGGGCCTGCCCACCACCCCGTACGCCGCTCCCACGACCCCCATGGGGGCGCGTCCACGGAATATGGGGGATCGGCCCCCATGTGCGCGCCCCCGCACTCTGCGAGTTTTCTCCTGTGACTGACACCGCCACCACCGCCGAAGAATCCCAGGTCGGCGGCCTGGCCCCCTCCTGGTGGGCCCGGGCCCTGAACCTGCGGGAGCGGCTCGCCGCCCCGGGTGCCCCGGTACCCGCACCGGCCGACGCCCCCCACAGCCGACCGGCGTCCTGGTCCCTGGGGGACGCGGACGGCTTCGCGGCCCGGCTGGCGAGCCTGGGAACCACCGAGGACGTGGCGTACGCCCTCGCGGCGGAGGCCCCCGGCCGGCTGGCCGCCCGTACGGCCGAGCCCGAGTGGGTCCGCTCCATCGAACGGGCGGTGGCCGCGGCCCCCGTCGAAGCCCCCGCCGCGTTCCCCGCGGGGGACGCGGACGGCGCCGCGGTGTTCCTGCCCGCGCTGCGCCCCCTGATCGACACCGCCTGGGCCGGGACCGCCGCACACGTGGACCTCGCCGACGGCGAACTCGCCGCGGTGCGGGCCGCCTTCGAGGAGCGGCTCGGCGACCGGCTGATCCGGCAGTCGGCGCGCACCCTGGTCCGCGAGCTCCACCGGGCCCGTACGGAGGGCCTGTTGGCGGGGGACACCCCGCGGGAGCGGTTCGCCGGCTTCCTCGCCCGGCTCGGCACCCGACAGGGCCTGGCCGAGCTGTTCACCCGCTACCCGGTGCTGGCGCGGATGCTCGGCCAGGCCTGCGGCCACGCGGCCGCGGCCACGGCGGAGCTGTTCCAGCGCTTCACCGCCGACCGGCCGGAGATCGTCGCGGGGCTGCTGCACGGCACCGACCCGGGCGCCCTCGTACGGGTGGACCTCGGTCGGGGCGACGTCCACCAGGGCAACCGGTCCGTGGCCCTGCTGCGCTTCGCCGGCGGTGCGACCGTCGTCTACAAGCCCCGGCCGATCGACCAGCACCTGCTGCTGGACCAGGCGGTCGGCTGGGCCAACGCCAAGGTGGCGGGCCTGGGCCTGCGGACCCCGCGCTCGGTCCGCTGCGAGGGCTACGGCTGGCTGGAGTTCATCGAGCACGGCTGGTGCGCCTCGCCCACCGAACTGGACCGGTTCTACCGGCGCCAGGGCGCGCTGCTCGCCCTGCTCTACGCGGTCGACGGCGTGGACATGCACTACGAGAACGTCATCGCCTGCGGCGACCAGCCGGTGCTGGTGGACGCCGAGACCCTGCTGCACGCCGGGCTGCCGGCGGCCGTGACCTGCGGCACCGACCCGGCGGCGGACGCCCTGGCCGCCTCGGTGTACCGCACCTGCCTGCTGCCGAGCCTGCTGATCGGCGAGAACGGCGCCATGGACATCTCGGCCCTCGGCGGCGGGGAGGGCGGCTCGTACCCCAGCGACGGGCTGCGCTGGGAGGCGGCCGGTACGGACGAGATGCGGCTGCTGCGGGCCCCGGTGGCCACGGAGGCCGGGCAGAACCGGCCGGGGCCGCAGGGCAGGACGGCCGGCCACGCCGACCACCGCGCGGCGTTGCTGGAGGGGTTCCGGGCCGGGTACGACGCGATCACCGAGCACCGGGCCGAACTGCTCGGCGACGGTGGGGCCGAGGCCGAGGCCGAGGCCGGGTCCGGGTCCGGGGCCGGGGGTGACGGCGGGCTGCTGGCCCGCTGGGCGACCAGCCCCGGGCGCCTGATCGCCCGCTCGACCCGCCTCTACACGACCCTGCTGGACGAGTCCACCCACCCCGACCTGCTGCGCGACGCGCTCACCCGGGACACCGTATTCGCCGTGCTCTGGACGGAATCCGAGCACGACCCGGCACGGCAGCGGCTCATCGAGGACGAGATCGCCGACCTGTGGTCCGGGGACGTGCCCCTCTTCCACCACCACCCCTCGGACACCGCGCTGCGGACCTCCCGGGGCACGCGCCTCGACGGGATCCTGCCGGCCCCGAGCCTGCACGCGGCCCGCGCCAAGATCGCCGCCATGGGCGAGGTGGACCGCCACGACCAGGAGTGGATCATCTCGGCGACGCTGGCCGTCACCGGGGCCAACCTCAGCGTCGGCGGGCCCCGTTCGACCCTGGCCGGCCCCGCCGGGCCGGTCGTCGTCCCCGAGCCCTCCCGGCTGCTGGCCGCGGCCTGCGGGATCGCCGACGGGATCGCGGCCCGCGCCGTGCACGGCGGTGAGCGCGTCAACTGGCTCGGCCTGGAGCAGGTGTCCGGAGACCACTGGGCCGTCCTGCCGATGGGCGGCGGGCTCGCCCAGGGCTACTGCGGGGTCGCCCTCTTCCTGGCCCAGCTCGGCGCCCTGACCGGGGCCGAGCGGTACACCGCGCTGGCCCGGCAGGCCTTACGGCCGCTGCCCGCGCTGCTCGCCGCGCTCGCCGCCGACCCCGGGCTGGGGGCGACGGTGGGACCCGGCGCCCTGCACGGGATCGGCGGCATCGTCTACACGGTGGCCCGGCTGGCCCCGCTGCTCGGCGAGGACCTGCGCGACTGCCTTCCCGACGCGCTCGCCGCCCTGGAACACGCCGCCCTGGCCGACACGGGGGAAGGCGCCGGGGGAGGCGACGAGGGGCCGGCCGATCTGGCCGACGGCCTCGCCGGGGCCCTGGCCGCCGCCGTTGCCGCTCAGCGTGCGTACGGGGCGGTGGCGCAGGGCGTGGCCCGGCGCCTCGCCGACCGGCTGCTGGTCCGGGCCGAGAAGGGGCTCGCCGAACAGCGCCCCGCGGCCCCCGGCTTCGCCCACGGCGACGCCGGCATCGGCTGGGCCCTGCTGCGCTACGCCGCCGTCCTGGAGGACGCGGGGGAGCCGGGGGCCGCGTACGCCCGGACCGGCGCGGCCCTGCTGCGCCCGGCGCTGGACGAGGCCCTGCTCCGCCCCGCCGATCTCGACTGGCACACGGGCCTCGCGGGCACGGCGGTGGCAGCGGCCGACGTACTCGGCTCCGGCGCCCTCGGCGGTGAGGGGCAGCGGATCCTCGGGGCGGAACTCGACCGGTGCGCCGCCCTGCTGGGCGCGCCCAGCACCTCACCCGACCTCAGCCTGCACAGCGGCGCCCTCGGATCCCTGGAACTGCTGGGCGTGCTCGCCGGGCAGGGCCACGACGGGGCCAAGGCCGCCCTCGACCTCCGCGCCGGGGAGATTCTCGGCCGACTCGAGGACCACGGCCACCGCTGCGGCACCCCCGACCACGTACCGTCCCCCGGCTTCCTCACAGGGCTCTCCGGCATCGGATACGCCCTGCTCAGGCTGGGCTTTCCGGCGAGCGTCCCGTCCGTCCTGCTCCTTGAGACCGCCTAGCTCACCCGTACTCCCGCACTTCGGCACTGAGCACCACTCCCCATCAGGCATCGAGAAAGGTACTCACCACCATGCAGAAGCCCCAGGTCATCGCCGAGTCCGTCGCCGCCGACGAGGCCGCCGCCACGGCGGCCGACCAGGCGCGGACCGAGGACCCGGCCGGCGGGATCACCCTGTCGGGACGGAACAAGGCGTGCGCCCGGGCCCGTGCCCTGGCCGGGGTGGTGCTCACCAGCGGCATCGTCATCACCCTGAGCTCGATCGACACGAGCGTCTCGGCCCCCAACGTCACCTGGTAGGGGCGTGTCCGATCTTCTCCGGATCTCTCCCGGATCTTCACCCCGCCTCTGTTCGAAACGGCCAACTTTCGTCGCACAATCGGCCGATCCCATGAACTAGATTGCGGACATGCGTTCCCGTTCGCGGTACATCGTCGGTCGTGACCCGCAACTGCGTGAGATCAAGCAGGCACTGACCGACGCGGGCGAAGGCCGGGGCGGGGTCGTCTTCCTGGTCGGCGAGGCCGGGATCGGGAAATCCAGGCTCGCCGCGGAAGCCGTGGGCATGGCCTTCGGCATGGGCATGCGGGCCCTGCGCGGCCGCAGCAGCACCACCGGCCCCACCGTCCCTTTTCGGCCACTCACCGAAGCCCTGATGTCGCTCTTCCGCAGCGGCGAACCCCTGGACGACCTCCCGCTCGGCCCCTACCGGCCCGCGCTCGGCAGGATCATCCCGGACTGGAGCAGCGACGCCCAGAACAACAGCTCCATGGTCATCCTCGGCGAGGCCGTCCTGCGGCTGCTCATCGCCACCGGCAAGGAGCACGGCCAGCTGCTCCTCCTGGAGGACCTGCACGACGCCGACCCCGAGACGCTCGCGGTCGTCGAGTACCTCGTGGACAACCTGGAGTACACGAACGTGGTGCTCCTGGCCACCATCCGTACGGAGCCCTGCGACGCGCTCGACATGGCCGACTCGGCCCGCCGGCGCGGCGTGGGGACCGTACTGGAGCTGGCCCCGCTCACCCGACCCGAGGTCGGCGCGGTCATCGCCGCCCAGCTTGACACCGAGCCCGAACTCGTCCCGCAGCCGGCCCTGGACCGCCTCTGGGACGACAGCGCCGGCAGCCCCTTCCTCGTCGAGGAACTGCTCCAGAGCATGATCGGCAGCGGAGCCCTCGTCCGCTTCGAGGACGGCTGGCGGGTCGTCGGCGACCTGCGCAGCGACGTGTCCACCGCCCTCGCCCGGGGCATCCTGCGCCGCATCGACCGGCTCGGCCCGCAGGGCCTGACCCTGCTCTCCGCCGCCGCGGTGATCGGCCGCCGCTTCCCGCTGACCGTGCTCCAGCGGATGACGGGCATCGACGACCGCGGGCTGCTCAGCCACCTGCACGCCGGGGTCGCGGCCCAGCTCGTCGTCCCCGACGAACCCGCCCCCGACTGGTACGCCTTCCGCCACTCGCTCACCGCCGAGGCCCTGCACACCCAGCTCACACCGGGCAACCGGGCGCAGATGTCGGGCCGCGCCGCCGACGCCGTGCAAGCGCTCTACCCCGAGCTCGAAGGCGACTGGTGCCCCCTGGTCGCGGAGCTGCGCTCCCAGGCCGGCGACGACGCCGAGGCCGGGCGCCTGTTCACCGACGCCGGGCGGCGCGCCCTCGCGGCCGGGGGGATCAGCTCCGCGATCACCCTGCTCAGCCGCGCCGAACGGCTGCTCGCCGCCAGCCAGGACCCCGCCGGGCGGACCGACGCCCTGGAGGCCCTGCTCCCCGCGCTCGCCGAAGCCGGGGACTTCACCCGGGCCTTCGGGTTCGCGGAGAACCTGCACACCCTCGGCGGCAGCGGCCTGAGCGCCACCCGGCTCGCCGCGCTGCACACCCGGCTCGCCAAGGTGGCCCACACCGCGGGCCGCTGGGAGGACGGCAACAGACAGATAGCCCAGGCCAGATCCCTCCTGGGCGCCCATCCCGACGAGCACACCACCGCATCGATCGACGTGACCGCCGCCTACCTCGCGCTCGACACCCCCGGCCCGGACCGCACCCAACTGGCCGAGAAGCTCGGCAACTCCGCCCTCCAGGCGGCCCAGCGCCACGGCCTGGCCACCGTCGCCTGCCAGGCCCTGGAACTCCTCGCCACCCTCGCCCGCGAACGGGACTTCGACGAGGCCACCGCCCTGCTGGAATCGGCCCTGCAGACCGCCGAAAAGCACCAGCTCCCGCTCCAGCGCATGTACGCGCTGACCCGGATCGGCGGCAACTACTGGCTCACCGACGGCGCCACCGCCCCCCTGCTGGCCGCCCGGAGCGAGGCCCAGCGGCTCGGCTCGGCCAACATCGTCCACACCATCGACGGCATCTTGATCCTGGACGCCGTCCTGCGGGGCGAGTTCACCGACGCGCAGCGGTCCGCCGAGGAGTGCCTGGCCGTCGTACAGCGCCTGCGGCTGGCCCCGGCCACCCGGTACGTCCTGATGGCCCGGGCGGCACTGGCCGCCCACCGGGGCGACCGGCCCGCCATGGAGAGCGCCCTCGCCGCCTTCGCCGAGTGGGACGGGGCCGGCTCCCAGGAGGAACCGCTGACCCGCGGCCTCGCCCGGGCCTTCTGCGCGCTGATGGAGGAGGACCTGCCCGGGGCCGTCGGCGAACTGCGCGCCGTCGCCGAGCTGGAGGACACCAACCCCAGTACGTACTACCTCAGCGGGCGGTACGGCATCGGCCTGCTCCTGGACGTGCTGTCGGGAGATGCCGACCGCGCCGCGTTCGAGGAGATCGCCGCGACCGCGCCCGGCCGCATGCGCTGGAACCGGCAGTTCGTCCTGTTCGCCGGGGCCGTCCTGCTGGGCCGCGAACGCCGCCCCGAGGAGGCCGCGGCCGCAGTGGCCGATGCCCTGCGCGTCGCCGCCCCGTACGCCACCGCCCTCCACCTGGGCCTGCGGCTGATCGCCGACGCGGCGTACGAGGACGGCTGGGGCGAGCCGGTGGCCTGGCTGCGCCAGGCCGAGGAGCACTTCCACCAGGGCGGCGTGGCCGCGGTCGCGGGCGCCTGCCGCGCGGCGCTGCGCCGGATGGGAGCCCCGGGCCGCCAGCGCCGAACGGGATCGAGCACGATCCCCGACGTCCTGCGGGCACAGGGCGTCACGGTCCGCGAGTACGAGGTCTTCCGCCTCCTCGCGGAGCGGCTCGGCAACAAGGACATCGCCGACCGCCTCTACATCTCCCCGCGCACGGTCGAGAAGCACATCGCGGCCCTCGGCGCCAAGACCGGCCGTGCCAACCGGGCCGCGCTCTGCGAACTCTCGGCTTCCCTGGAGGCATCGGCGCCCTGAGCCACCGGCGCCGATGCCTGTGCCGGCACCGGCACCGGCCCGCCCGGTCACCGCATCTCGCGGACCGTGCGCGAGCTCAGGATGCCGATCGCCGTCACCGCCAGGACCGCCGCCGAGACGGCGAACATCGGGGCGGTGCCGGACTGGGCCAGGGCCCCGCAGACGATCAGGGAGAGCGGCGCCACCGCGTAGCCGATCACCATGTCCACCGAGATCACCCGGCTCAGCACCGAGCCGTCGATCGTGCGCTGGATCCAGCTGAGGCCGAAGACCCCCTGGAAGCCCATCCCGAAGCCCATCGCCACCACCGTCGCCAGCGCACCCGCCGTATTGCCGACCAGTCCGAGCAGGCCCGTGCCGATCGCCAGCCAGCCCGCCAGCGCGGCGATCAGCAGGCCGATCCGGGGGCGGCTGCTCACGGCGCCGCCGACCAGGGTGCCCAGCATCGCCCCGCCGGCCAGCGCGCCGTTGAGCAGGCCCAGGGTGGCCGAGCCGCCGTGCAGTTCCACCTTGGCCAGGGTGGCGAAGCCGACGGTGAACGGCCCCGCCTGGCAGAAGGTCACCGCCGCGTCGACGGCCAGGATCGTCCGGATCCGCGGGTCCTCGAAGGCGTACCGCAGCCCGGCGCGGATCCGGGCGCCCAGCGAGACCTCGGCCCGGGGCGGAACGGCGCTCCCGGCCGCGCCCTCCTCCGCCGTCTCCTCCTCGGCGGCGGGGCGCGGCAGCGGGCGGATCCCCGCCACGCACACACCGCAGAGCGCGAAGCACACCCCGTCGACGAGGAAGGCGATGGGGGCGTTGGAGAAGGCCACCACCATGCCGCCGACGGCCGGGCCGAGCACGGCCGACACCTTGGCGGCGACCCCGAGCAGGGCATTGGCCGGGGCGAGCTGCTCCTCGTCCACCACCGACGGCAGGATCGAGGCCCGGGCGGGCTGGAAGAACGCGTCGACCGCGCCGAAGGCCGCGGCGGCGCAGCACAGCATCCACAGCGTCAGGGATCCGGCGAGGCCGGCCAGGCCCACCCCGGCCATCAGGGCGGCCCGGGCCCAGCTGGAGAGCTTCATCAGGGTCCGGGAGGACCACTTGTCGCTGAGGGAGCCGCCGACCAGGGTCAGCAGGGCCCGCGGCACCGCCTGGAAGGCGAGGACGTAGCCGAGGGCCAGCGTGGACTGGGTCAGGCCGAGCGTGATCCAGGAGAAGGCGATGTAGCTGAACCCGTCGCCGAGCAGGGACAGGGACTGCCCGAGCCACAGCAGGCGGAACGAGGGCAGCCGGGCGGGGGCGCTCAGCCGGTCCCGCGCGTCCACCAGGGTGGAAGCCATGAGGTGAATCCCCTCCGTAGGGACGTCCGTGGTCAGTAGCGGACGGGCAGGGCCGTCAGCGCGCGGTTGAGGAGGGACGGCTGCCAGGTGTGCTGCCCGTCGAGCAGCTCCAGGCCCGGGTACTCGCGGACGAGTACGTCGACCACCGCGCCCGCGACCAGCCGGGCGAAGGCCGCCCCGATGCAGAAGTGGGCGCCGAAGCCGAAGCCGAGGTGCGAGGCGCTGCCGCGCCGGACGTCGAACACGTCCGGGTCGGGGAAGCGCGCCGGGTCCCGGTTGGCGGCGGCCGTGACCAGGAACAGCCGATCCTCGGCGCGGACGGAGCGCCCGTCGAGGTCGAAGTCCCGGGCGGCGGTGCGGATCGACATCTTCGACGGGCCGTCGAAGCGCATGGCCTCCTCCACCGCCATCGACACCAGCGCCGGGTCCTCCCGCACGGCGGCCAACTGCTCGGGGTGCTCCAGCAGGGCGAGTACGGCGTTGACGATGAGGTTGCTGGTGGTCTCGCCGCCGGCGAAGGCCATCTGGGTCAGCATCCCGACGAACTCCTCCTCGCTGACCGACTTCCCGATCTGGCCGCCCGCCAGCACGGCGCTGATCAGGTCGTCCTGGGGATCGGCGCGGCGCTGCTTCACCAGGTCGGCGAGGTAGTCGTCCAAGTTGACCAGGGACTGCAGCGAGGTGCGGTACTCGCGCTCCTCCTGGGCGGCCCCGAGGACCAGGTCGCCGACACGGGCGTTCCAGTACCAGAAGGACGGGCCGTGCGCCTGGGGGACGCCCAGCCAGCGGGCGAAGACGAGGGCGGGCAGCGGCCGGGCGATGTCGGCGACGAGGTCACCGATCCGGCCGGGGACGGCGCGGCGGGTGAGCATGGCGCGGGTGGCACGCTCGACGAAGGCCCGGTAGCGGCCGATCGAGCGGGCCGCGAACTGCTCCTGGAAGACCTGGCGCAGCCGCCGGTGCTGCGGGGCGTCGTTGAACACCATCCAGCGGGAGAGGATCCCGAAGGCCCGCTCGGCGTCCTCGCGGGCGCCCTCCGGCACGGCGTCCATCAGCGGGCGCACCCGCTCGGCGGAGACGGCGGGGGCGCGCAGGCAGTGCATCAGCTGGGCGTGTCCGGTGACGAGCCAGGCCCGGTGCATGGCGGACCAGTACACGGGATCGTGGTCGCGCAGGGAGTTGAGGTACCCGTACGGGTCCGCGTTGACGGAGGGGTCGAGGAGGTACCGCTCGGTGAAGGGGGCCGCCGGCGGCGTGGTCGGCGGGGCGGCGGGCCGGGCGGCGGGCGGCGCGGTCCGCCCGGTGACCGGGCAGACCAGCGGGGACGTGTCCGCGGTGGTGTCCGCGGTGGTGTTCGTGTTCGTGGTCAGGACGGTCATCGGCGTGCCTCCGACTGGATCCGGCCGAGCACAGCAGCGGTCTTGTGCATCAGCCGTTCGGACATCATGGACATGTGGTCGCCTTCGGTGACGTGGACGGTCAGCCCGCCGAGCGCGATCTCGCGCCAGCGTTCGACGTAGGTGCGGAAGTCCACGTCCAGCCCGGGCATCGGTTCGCCGTCGGGCAGTTCCGCGGCCGCGCTGCCCACCAGCAGGTGGACGTGGCCGGGGTAGGGGCGCAGTGCGTAGTCGGACAGGGCGGTCAGCAGCGAGTGCCAGACCTCGATGGGGGCCTGCTCCACCAGGGCCGCCTCGCCGGGGCTCATACCGGCCCCCAGCAGCAGGGCGGTGAGCTCGGCCACGGCGGCTTCCCGCTCCGGGGAGGGCGGCAGCGTACGGAGGCGGTCGCGCATCCGCAGGCCACGCTCCATGTCCCGGCCGATCGCCGCGAGGCGTTCGCCGGCCGCCGGGTGGGGCAGGTGCGGTTCGATCAGCGTCAGCGGTGCGACGGTGTGACCGGCCTCGTGCAGCTGGGTGGCCATCTCCAGGGCGATGTTGGCGCCCATGGACCAGCCCAGCAGGTCGTGCGGGCCGTGCCCGCCGTGGGCGGCGATCTCGGCGGCGTAGTTGGCCGCGATCCCGGCGATGGTGGTCGGGTCCACCCCGCCGAGCAGGCCCCGGGCCTGGAAGGCCCGGACCGGCTGGCCGGGCGGGAGGGCCCGGGCGAGCGGCACGTACCAGGCCCCGCTGCCGCCGCTGGGGTGCACGCACCACAGCGGGGCGCCCTCGCCCTCGCGCAGCCGGACCTCGGAGGTGACGGCCCCGGCGGCGCCGGAGGTCTCCGCGGCCCCCGCCGTCTGCGTGGCGCGGGCGGCGAGCCGGGCGATGGTGGGCAGTTCGAGCAGGTCCCGTACGGAGACGCTCAGCCCGCGGGCGGCCGCCTGCGCGGCGACCCGGACGGTCGAGAGCGAACTGCCGCCGAGGGCGAAGAAGTCGTCGTGGACACCGACCTGCTCGATGCCGAGCACCGTGCGCCACACCTCGGCGAGGACCACCTCGGCCGGCGTACCGGGAGCGACGTACTCGCCGGCACTGCCCAGCCGGTCGGCCGAGGGCAGCGGCAGGGCCTTCTTGTCCACCTTGCCACTGCTGTTGACCGGCATCGCGTCGAGGAAGACGAAGCGGGCGGGCACCATGTACGCGGGCACCTTGGCCCGCAGCGCCTCGCGGAAGGGCTCGACGACGGGCTCCACCCCCGCCTCCGGCACCACGTACGCCACCAGCGCGGGCTCCGGCAGGTCCCGCCGCAGCAGGACCACCGCCTGCTGTACGTCGGGCAGTTCCCGCAGCCCGTGCTCGATCTCCCCGAGCTCGATGCGGAATCCGCGCAGCTTCACCTGGCTGTCGCGGCGGCCGAGCACCTCCACCGCGCCGTCGGGCAGCTGGACGCCGATGTCGCCGGTGCGGCACAGCCGGCCGCCGGGGGCGCCGTACGGGTCGGGGACGAACGCGGCGGCGGTGAGGTCGGGGCGGTTCACATAGCCCCGGCCGATGGCGCGCCCGCCCAGGTAGACCTCGCCCTGCACTCCGACGGGGACGGGCTGGAGGTCCTCGTCGAGGACGTAGACCTGGGTGTTGCGCATCGGCCAGCCGATCGGGGGCCGCTTGCAGTCCGGCTTGAGGAGGGTGGAGACGGACCACACGGCCGTCTCGGTGAGGCCGTAGACGTTGTAGAACCGCCGTCCGCGCGCCCACTTCTGGGCCAGTTCGGCCGGGCAGGCCTCGCCGGCGACCTGGAGCATCCGGATCGCGGGGAAGCGGTCCTCGCCGAGGGCCGCCAGGGCGCTCGGAGCCAGCATCGCGACGGTGATCCCGTACTCCAGCAGGGTGTCGGCGAGGTCGGAGCCCGCCCGCAGCGCCTCCCTGGGCGGTGTGCACAGCTGCGCGCCGTTCGCCAGGGCCCAGGTCAGGTCCATGATCGAGACGTCGAAGCTGAGGGAGGCGAACTGGAGCACCCGGTCGGCGGGGGTCACCGGGAACAGGTCGCGCTGCCCCTCCAGCATGTTGGTCAGGCTGCGGTGCGCGATGGTGACGCCCTTGGGCGTGCCCGTGGAGCCGGAGGTGTAGAGGACGTAGGCGGCGTTGTCCGCGGTGACGGCGGGCGCCGGGGCCGGGTCCCCGACCGGCTCCGCCCAGGTCGCGGGGTCGTCCACGACCAGGGTCGGGCCGTCGAACGGCACCGTCCCCACCAGCGAGGACTGGGTGATCAGCACCGGCATGCCGCTGTCCTCGACGATGAACTTCAGCCGGTCGGCCGGGTGCTGCGACTCCAGCGGCAGGAACGCGCCGCCCGCGCGGAGCACACCGAGCACGGCCCGGACCATCTCCGGACCCCGGTCGAGGCAGATGCCGACCGGGACCTCCGGGCCGACTCCGAGCGCCCGCAGCCGGTCCGCCAACCGGTGCACCGAGGCGTCCAGTTCGGCGTACGTGACCTCCTGCCCGCCCTGCCGGACGGCGACCGCGCCGGGCGTGCGGACCGCGTGCTCCGCCACGCACTCGTGGAACATCAGCGGGGTGTTCACCAGCTCGGGGCCGCGGCCCCACTCCTCCAGCGCGCGCATCCGCGCCTCGCCGGCCAGTGCCGGCGCCGTGACCGGGGCCTCGGGCCCCGAGGTCATCGTCTTCAGCACCCCGCACATCAGGTCGGCGAGCTGCTCGGCGGTGGCCGGGGCCAGGTAGTCCGGGTCGACGTCGAGGGTGAAGGACTCCACGCTCGCGTTGAGCATCAGCGGGAACGCGGTGCGGGCGATCTCCAGCGAGTCGTCCCAGCTGTCCCCGGACAGCCGGTGGAAGTTGACGTAGTTGAAGAGGGTGTCCGCCAGGCTCGGCTCGCCCGGCCGCAGCTGCGCGAGGCGGGCCAGCGGCACCCTGCGGTGGGGGAGCATCTCCTGCTCGGCGGCGAACGCCGCCCGCAGGTACTCCAGCCAGCTGCCGCGGGGCCGCCGGACGCCGAACGGCACGGTGTTGAGGAACAGCCCGCGCATCCGGTCGGCGCCGGGCACCTCGGGCCGGCCGTTGGTGACCAGGCCGACCGAATGCCCCTCGGCGGAGCCGTCGCGCTCGGCGAACAGGCTCATGGTGTGGTGGAACGCGCAGAGCAGGACGGTACGGCGCGGCACCCCGGCCAGCCGCGCCAGGCGGCCGATCGGCTCGGCGAGGGAGGCGTACGAGCGGCGCGCCTCGTGCACGAACTGCCCGCCGTCGGAGGCCTCCGTACCGCGCCGGGTGAACCGGATCGGGCTCAGTTCGCCCAGCGCCGAGCGCCAGTACTCCAGCCCCTCCTCGTCGACGAGCGCGGCCCGCTCCAGCGCGACGTACTCGGCGTACGGGGGCGCCGGCGGCAGCTGCGGGGTCCGGCCCTGGGCCACGGCCTGCCGGTGCAGGTCCAGCAGGTCGGCGATGAGGGAGGTCAGGCTCCAGCCGTCGAGCACCACGTGGCAGTCGGTGAGCGTGAGCCGCAGCTCCTGGTCGGTGAGGTGGTGCAGGTGGATGCGGACCAGGGGCGGGGCCGCCAGGTCGAAGCGGCGGGCGAACTCCGCGTCCACGTAGCCCTGTACGGAGGCCCACTGCTCCGCGTGCGGCAGACCGCGCAGGTCGCTGTAGCCCACCGGGAGCGCGGCGGTGGCGTGCACCAGCTGGAGCGGCTCGGAGAAGGAGACCAGGTCGATGGAGGAGCGCAGGATGCTGTGGCCGCGTACGACGGTGTCCACCGCCGTCCGGAAGGCGGCGAGGTCGAAGCCCTCCGGCACGGTGATCTTGAGGTCGGTGACGTTGTGGTAGGCGCCGCGGCTCGGGTCGGCGAGCATCTCGTGCAGCATGCCGGCCTGGAGCATGGTCAGCGGGTACGCGTCGTCGAGGCCCTGCGGCAGCCGGGCCGCGTCGGCGGCGTCCAGCTGGGAGAAGGGCTCCACGGGGGCGGGGCCGGTGCCTGCGGGCGCCTGCGTCGCCAGCGCGGCCAGGTCGCCCAGGGTGCGGGCCCGGAACAGGTCGGGGACGCTCAGGCCCAGGCCGGCGTTGCGGGCCTGCCCGATCACGCGCAGGGCCAGCATCGAGTCGCCGCCGAGGTCGAAGAAGTTCGCCGTACGGCTGATCCGCTCGGCGCCCAGTACGTCCGACCAGATGCGGGCGAGCGCCTCCTCGGCCGGACCGGCCGGCGGGACGTGCCCGGCGGGGGCGGCGGCCCCCTCTACGGCCACCGCCACCAGGGACTTGCGGTCCACCTTGCCGTTGGCGGTGATCGGCAGCTTCGGGTGCCGGACGAACAGCGCGGGCACCATGTACTCGGGCAGCGTCAGCCGCAGCCGGTCGCGCAGGTCCGGCGCGTCCAGCGGCCGGCCCTCGGTCAGCACCACGTGGGCCACGAGCCGGGCGCCGCCGTGCGCGTCGGGCCGGGCCACCACCGCGGCGTCCCGCACGCCGGGCAGGGCGCGCAGCGCCGTCTCGATCTCGCCGGGCTCGATGCGGAAGCCGCGGATCTTCACCTGGTGGTCGGCCCGGCCCGCGTACGCCAACTGGCCGTCGGGCAGCACCCGTACGAGGTCGCCGGTGCGGTACATGCGGGTCCCGGCCGGACCGAAGGGGTCGAGGGGGAAGCGCTCGGCGGACAGCTCCGGCCGGTTGCGGTAGCCGCGGGCCACGCCGCCGCCGGACACGTACAGCTCGCCCACGGTGCCGTGCGGCACCAGGCGGCCGGCCCGGTCCAGGACGTATCCGTGCTGCCCGGCCAGGGGCCGGCCGATCGGCGAGTACACGGGGGAGACCGTGTCCTCCTCGGTGATCAGCCGGTACGTGACGTGCACGGTGGTCTCGGTGATCCCGTACATGTTCACCAGCGCGGGCCGCCCGTCCTCGGGCACCGCGAACCAGTCGCGGTAGTCGCGGGCGTCGAAGGCGTCCCCGCCGAAGATCACCGTGCGCAGCGCGAGCGCGCCGAACTCCGCGCCCTGTTGCGCCAGATGGGCCCGCAGCCCCTTGAAGGCGGCCGGGGTCTGGTTGAGCACCGTGACGCGCTCGTCGCGCAGCACGGCGTGGACGGCGGCGGGGTCGCGGACCTCGTCCTCGGTCAGCACCACCACCCGGCCGCCGGAGGTCAGCGGGGCCCACAGCTCCCACACGGAGAAGTCGAAGGCGGGGGAGTGCAGGAGCGTCCACACGTCGTCGGCGCCGAAGTCGAAGTGATGGTCGGCGGCACCGAGCAGCCAGGCCAGGTTGCCGTGGGTGATCTCGACGCCCTTGGGCTGCCCGGTGGATCCCGAGGTGTAGATGACGTACGCGAGTGCCTGTGCTCCGGGCAGCGCGGCGCAGTGCAGGTCCTCGGTGTCGTCGGAGGTGTCGTCGGCGGGGTCGTCGTCGGGGTCGTTCAGCGGGATCACGCCCACCGGCAGCCCCTCCACCGCGGCGTGGCCGACGGCGTCGGCGACCACCCACCGCACCCCGGCGTCCTCGACCGTGAACTCCCGCCGGGCCCGCGGGTGGGCCGGGTCCAGCGGCAGGTACGCCGCGCCCGCCCGCCAGACGCCGAGCAGCGCGACGGCCAGGTCGACGGAGCGGCCCAGGCACACGCCGACCAGGGACTCCGCGCCGATGCCCGCCGCCCGCAGCCGCCGGGCCAGGGCCAGCGAAGCCGCGTCGAGTTCGGCGTACGTCAGGCTGCGCCCGCCCCCGGAGACGGCCACGGCGGCGGGGGCCAGCCGGATCCGCTCGGCCAGGCGCTCCATCGCGAGCCGCGGCGCCGGCTCGGGCGCGGCGCCGGCCGGCACGCGGTTCGCCGGTCCTTCGGGGCCCAGGAGCGCGGCCCGCTCGCCCGCGGTGAGCAGGTCGGCCATGCCGAGCGGCACGTCCGGGGCCTCGGCGAAGGCCCTCAGCACCGCGACGGTGTGCTCGGCCAGCCGCGCCACCGAAGCCGCGTCGAACAGGTCGGGGCGGTAGACGAACTGGAGCCGCAGGCGGTCCGCGTCCTCGCTGACGTCCAGGGTCAGGTCGAACTTCGCGGTGGTCAGGTCGATGGGGAAGACCGTGCCCCTCGCCCCGCCGAGGGTGTACGCGCCACCCTGCCGCGCCCCGGCGGAGTGCGAGAACAGCACCTGGAACAGGGGGTTGCGCGACAGGTCCCGCTCGGGGCTCAGCTCGTCGACGACCCGCTCGAACGGCAGGCTCTGGTGGGACAGGGCGCCCAGCACGCTCTCCCGGGTCCGGGCCAGGAGCTGCGCGGAGGTCGGGTCGCCCGACAGATCGGTGCGGATCACCAGGGTGTTCACGAAGAACCCGACGAGCTGCTCGATCTCCGGGCGCTCCCGGTTGGCGACGACGGTGCCGATCGCGATGTCGTCCTGGCCGGTGTGGAAGGCGAGCGCCGCCTGGAAGGCCGCCATCAGCGTCATGTACGAGGTGGTGTCGGCCCGGCGGCCGAGCTCGGCCAGGGCCGCCGTCAGCGCCGCGGGGAGCTCCACGGTGTGCACGGCGCCGGCGGAGCTGCGGACTGCGGGACGCGGGTGGTCGGTGGGCAGTTCGAGCGGGGTCAGGCCGGCCAGCGCCGAACGCCAGTAGTCGAGGTCGGTGCTCTCGTCGGCCCCGCGCTGCCAGTGCGCGTAGTCGGTGTAGTCGATCGGAGGCTCGGTGCGTTGCGGAGCCCGGCCCAGGGCCCTGGCGCGGTAGCAGGCGTCCAGGTCGGCGGTCAGGATGTCCAGCGACCAGCCGTCCGAGACGATGTGGTGCATGGCGAGGACGAGTACGTGGTCCTCGTCGGCCATCCGCAGCAGCGTGGCCCGGAACGGGGGCGCGGCGGCCAGGTCGAAGGGGCGCAGCGCCACCTCCCGTACGGCCGCGGCGATCGCCTCGGGGCCGCCTTCGCGGACCGCCGGGGGCAGGTCGACCACGTCGAGGCCGGCCGCCTCGGCGGCGGGGAGCACGCGCTGGGCGGGCACGCCGTCCTCGTGGGAGAACACCACCCGCAGCTGCTCGTGGCGGGCGACGAGGTCCCCGATCGCCGCGCCCAGCGCGGCGGTGTCCAGCGGACCGGCGAACCGCCAGGCGGCGGGCATCAGGTACTCGACGCCGCCGGGGTCGAGCTGGTCGAGGAAGTACAGGCGCTGCTGGGCTGCCGACAGGGGGGCCTGCGCGGGGCGCGGGTCGAGGCGGGGGATCCCGGCGGGCGCGGCGGTGGCCTTGCCGCGCAGGCGCATTTCGAGGAGCCTGCGGGCCGCCGGGGAGAGACCGCCGGGCGCCGTGGAGGAAGTGGTGGAGGGTTCGACCTGTGCAGTGGTCATCGCAAGTGCCGTCCAATCAAGGCTGGGATCGAGGTTCGGAGCGCGGCGGCGGTCAGAACTCGGAGGTCAGGGACAGGTCGATCTCGTCGTCGCTCATCGAGGAGATCTGGTCGATGAGCTGTCGTTCCACTTCGATGGCGAGCAGTTCGACGGTCGGGTGGTCGAACAGGTCGCGCACCTGGATCGGGCAGTCGAACGCGGTGCGCAGGCGGGACGCGGCCGCCACGGCGCGCAGCGAGTGGCCGCCGAGGGAGAAGAAGTCCTCCCGGATCCCGACCTCGGGCAGGCCCAGGACCTCGGCCCAGATCTGGGCCGTCACCACCTCGGTCGGGGTGCGCGGCGCCACGGAGGCGGCCGGCGCGGGCAGTTGCGGATCGGGCAGGGAGCCGGTGTCCACCTTGCCCTGCACGGTCCGGGGCAGGGCGTCGAGCAGGACGAAGGCGGCGGGCACCATGTAGCCGGGCAGCAGGGTCCGGCACCAGGCGGCCAGCGCCTCGGGGTCCAGGCTCCGGTCCTGGCCGGCCGCGTAGCCGACGAGGGCGCGCTCGCCCCGCAGTTCGCGGACCAGGACGGTCGCCGCGTGCACGTCCGGGTGCTGTTCGAGGACGGCCGCGATCTCGGCCGGCTCGATGCGGAAGCCGCGGATCTTGACCTGGTCGTCGGTGCGGCCGAGGAACTCCAGCTCCCCGGAGGGCAGCCGGCGGACCAGGTCGCCGGTGCGGTAGAGCCGTCCGCCCTCCTCGCCGAACGGGTCCGGTACGAACTTCGCGGCGGTCAGGGCCGGTTGGCCGAGGTAGCCGCGGGCCAGCTCCGGGCCGCCGATCAGCAGCTCGCCGGGCACGCCCACCGGGACGAGCTGGTCGAGGGCGTCCACGACGTACGCCCGGCGGGAGCCCAGCGGCCGTCCGATCGCCACCCGGCCCTCGACGGGCGCGGTGACGGTGTGGGCGGTGGCCGAGATGACCGACTCGGTCGGGCCGTACGTGTTGACGACGGGCACGTCGGGCAGGTGGGCGAACCAGCGGGCCAGCGGAGCCGAGGGCAGTGCCTCGCCGCCGGTGACCAGCAGCCGCAGGCCCTTGAGGTCCCCGGCGACCGCGTCCAGGCGGGCGACGATCTCCTCCCAGTAGGCGGGCGTGGCCTCCATGACCGTGATGTCCCGGGTGCGGACGGCCTCGGCGAGTTCCTCCACCGACCACACCTCGTCCGGGCGGACCACCACCGAGGCCCCCGCGCCGAGCGCGGGCAGCACCTGCTCCAGCGAGGCGTCGAAGGAGAAGGAGGCGAAGGCGAGGACGCGGTCCTCGGCCGTGATGCCGAACAGTTCGCGGGCCGCGGCGGTGTGCGCGCCCAGCGCGTGGTGCTCCACGCCGACGGCCTTGGGGCGGCCGGTGGAGCCCGAGGTGAAGATGACGTACGCGAGGTCCCGGGGGCCGGGGGTGTGGTGCGGTGCGTCCGGGTCCGGGGCGACGGTGTCGACGGAGACGGTCAGCGGCCCGAGCCCGGCCGCCAGTCCGTGGGTCGAGGCGTCGCTGAAGACGCTGTGCACGCCCGCCTCGGCGCACATGAACCGCAGCCGGTCCTCGGGCAGCCGCGGGTCCAGCGGTACGTAGACCCCGCCGGCCCGCCAGATCGCGGCCATCGCGGCGACCGAGCGGATGCCGCGCCGCAGGCACACGCCGACCGGCGTGCCCCGCCGTACTCCGGCGGCCGCCAGTGCCCGGGCCAGCCCGCCGGTGAGGCCGTCCAGTTCGCCGTAGGTCAGGCTCTCGTCCCCGCAGAGCAGGGCGACGGCGTCCGGAGCGCCCGAAACGGTGAACGGCGCCGCGACCGGGGCGGCCTCCGCCGCGCCCGCCGTCCGGGCCAGCTCCGCGTGCTCGGCCGCCGACAGCAGCTCCAGCCGCCCGACGGCCTGCTCCGGATCGGCCACCACCGACTCCAGCACCCGGCCCACGTGCCAGGCGAACCGGGTGACCGTGGCGGCGTCGAAGAGATCGCTCGCGTACTCCACGTTCAGCGCGAAGCGGTCCGGATACAGCAGGAAGGTGGCGGTCAGGTCGAACTTGGCCGAGCCCCACGGCAGGACGAAGTGCTCCACGTCGAGCCCCTCGACCCGAGGCCCGCCCGCCGCGCTCTCCTGCACGTCGAACATCACCTGGAACAGCGGGTTGCGGGACGGGTCCCGCTCCGGGCGGAGCTGCTCCACCAGCCGCTCGAACGGCACCTCCTGGTGGTCGAAGGCCCCGAGCACCGACTCCCGCACCCGGCCGAGGAACTCCGTGAACGAGGGCGCGCCGGACAGGTCCCCGCGCAGCACCACCGTGTTCACCAGCAGCCCCACCAGCCGCTCCAGCTCCATCTGTCCGCGGCCCGCGACGGGGGTGCCCACCGCCACGTCGTGCTGCCCCGACCAGCGGCCCAGCACGATCTGCACCACGGCCAGCAGGACCGTGAACCGGGTCACCCCGTGCCTGCGGGCCAGCTCGCCGAGCGCGGCCTCCAGCTCCTTCGGCAGGTCGATCTCCACCGCGCCGCCCCGGCCCGACCAGCCCGCCGGGCGCGGCCGGTCCGTCGGCAGCTCCAGTACGGGCACGCCGGCCAGGGCCCGCTCCCAGTAGGCCAGTTGCCGCTCCAACACCTCGCCGGCCATCCGGTCGCGCTGCCAGACCGCGAAGTCCCCGTACTGGATGGGGACGGGCGGCAGTTCGGCCGGGCGCCCGGCCACGCGGGCGGCGTACGACTCGGCCAGCTCGCCGATGATCACGTCCTTGGACCAGCCGTCGGTCGCCGCGTGGTGGAAGGCGATGACGGCCACGTGGTCCTCCGGGTCCAGCTCCCACACCCCGGCCCGCAGCAGCGGCGGCCCGGCCAGGTCGAAGCGCCGGGTCGCGTACGGGACCGCCACCGCGCGCAGCCGCTCCAGCCGTACGGCCTCGTCGTCCCCGGCCGGGGCCGGCTGCCACACCAGCGGTACGCGGACCCCGGCGACCACCCGCTGCGCGGGCCGGCCGTCCACCTCGACCAGGGCGGTGCGCAGCGCCTCGTGCCGGGCCACCACCTCGTTGAGGGCGCCCTGCCAGGCGTCGCGGTCGAGCCCGCCGCGCATCCGCCAGGAGAACCAGAGCACGTACTCGTCGCCGACGTCGGACATGCGGTCCAGGAACCACATCCGCTCCTGCGCGAAGGACAGCGGCAGCGGTCCCGACCGGTCCACCGGGACGACGGTGGCGGCGCCCGCCTGCCGGGCCGCGGCCACCAGCGGGCCGAACTCGCGGATGCGGGGGTTCTCGAACAGGGTGCGCAGCTCGACCTCGCGCCCGAGGCGCTCGGCGATCCGGGACACGGCCATGGTGGCGAGCAGCGAGTGGCCTCCCAGGTCGAAGAACCCGTCGTCGATGCCGACGCGGTCGACGCCCAGGACCTCGGACCAGATGTCGGCGACGACCTGCTCGGTGGCGTCCCGCGGCGCGATGAACTCGGGGCCGCCCGCGGCCGCCCGGTCCCGCTCCGCCCGCTCCCCGTCCGGGCGGGCCGCGGGCAGGGCGGCCCGGTCGAGCTTGCCCGAGGCGTTCACGGGCAGCGCGTCGAGCGCCACGAAGTCGGCGGGTACGGCGTAGTGCGGCAGCCGGCCCGCGCAGAAGGAGCGCAGCACGGCGGGCTCCACCGGGCCGTCGGGGCCCGCCACCACGTAGCCCGTCAGGCTCTTGCCGCCCTGGGCGTCCGCGCCGACGGCGACCGCCGCGGCCACCACCCCGGGGCACGCGCCCAGGGCCGCCTCCACCTCGCCGAGTTCGATGCGGAAGCCGCGGATCTTGACCTGGTCGTCGGTGCGGCCGAGGAACTCCAGCTCCCCGGAGGGCAGCCGGCGGACCAGGTCGCCGGTGCGGTAGAGCCGTCCGCCCTCCTCGCCGAACGGGTCCGGTACGAACTTCGCGGCGGTCAGGGCCGGTTGGCCGAGGTAGCCGCGGGCCAGCTCCGGGCCGCCGATCAGCAGCTCGCCGGGCACGCCGACAGCCGCGAGCTCGTCGTGCGCGTCCACCACGTACACCCTGCGGGAGCCCAGCGGCCGCCCGATCGGCACCCGGCCGCCTTCCCCGTCCGCGCCGATCTCGTGGGTGGTCGCCGTCACGGTGGTCTCGGTCGGGCCGTACGCGTTGAGCACCCGTACGTGCGGGGCCCGCGCCCGCCAGGCGGCCAGCGCCGCGGCGGGGACGGACTCCCCGCCGAGGATCAGCAGGCGCAGCGGCGCGAGGGAGGCGGCGGTGCGGTCGGTGAGCGAGAAGGCCAGCTCGGCCCAGTACGTGGGCGGCAGGTTCAGCACGGTGATCCCGTACCGCTCGACCACCAGGGGGATCTGCGCGGGCAGCCACTGCTCGTCGGGCCGGACCACCAGGGTGGCCCCGCAGCCGAGCGCGGTCAGCAGCTGGTCCAGGGAGGCGTCGAAGGAGAAGGAGGAGAAGGCGAGCACCCGGTCCCGGGCGGTGATCCCGAACTCCTCCCGGGCGGCGGCGACGTGCGCGTCGATCGCGCCGTGCTCGATGCCGACGGCCTTGGGGCGGCCGGTGGAGCCCGAGGTGAAGATGACGTACGCGAGGTCCCGCGGGTCGGGGGTGTGGTGCGGGGCGCCCGCGTCGGGCTCCGCGTCCTCCACCCGCAGCACCCGCGGGCCGAGCGCTCCGGCCAGCTCCGCGGTGGCGGCATCGGTCAGCACGCAGGCCAGCCCGGCCTCCTCGGCCATGAACCGCAGCCGCTCCTCGGGGAGCGCCGGATCCAGCGGCACGTAGACCCCGCCGGCCCGCCAGATCGCGGTCATCGAGGCCACGGACCCGATGCCGCGCTTCATGCACACGCCGACCGGGGTGCCCGGGCCGACGCCGGCCGCGCGCAGGGCGGTGGCCAGACCGCCGCCGAGGGCGTCCAGCTCGCGGTAGCGCAGGATCTTCTCCCCGCACACCAGGGCCACCGCGTTCGCCTCGCCCGCCACGACGAACGGCGCCGGGGCCGGTGCGGGGCGCTGCGAGCCCGCCATCTCGACGAGCCGGGCCCGCTCCTTGCCCGGCAGGGGCTCCAGGCGGCCCGCGAGTTCGGTCACCGGGGTCTGCGGCGCGGCCGTCACCGCACGCAGCAGTTCCACGTACCCCTCGGTGAAGCGGACCATCGTGCTCTGGTCGAACAGGGTGGTCGAGTACTGCAGCCGCGCCGCGATGTCCCCGTTGGCGCGCAGGCTCAGGTCGAGGAACACGTCCAACGGGGTGCCGGTCAGCGGGGTCCGCACCAGAGCGACGTCCAGATCGTCCAGGCGGGCCGCCGACGGGACGGTGTTGAGGAGGGTGAAGGAGGCCTGCGCGAGCGGGTGGCGGGACAGGTCGCGCTCGGTGACCACCTCGCCGACCACCCGGTCGAACGGGGCCTCGGAGTGAGAGAAGTCCCGAAGGGCCCCGGACCGCACCCGGCCCAGCAGCTCGGCGAAGCTCGGATCGCCGGCCAGGTCGGTGCGCAGCACGATCGTGTTCACGAACGGGCCGATCAGGGAGGCCACTTCGGCCCGCCCGCGGTCGGCCAGGGTGGTGCACACGGCGATGTCGGAGCGGCCGGAGTACCGGCCCAGCAGGGCCTGGTACACGGCGAGCAGCAGCATGTAGCGGGTCGCTCGCTGCTCGCGGGCCACCCGGTCCACCTCGGCGACGAGTTCGGCCGGCAGCTCGAAGCGGACCACGTCGCCCGAGCCGTCCCAGAACGCCGGCCGCGGCCGGTCGGCGGGCAGCGCGAGCGGGGAGACCCCGGCCAGCCGCTCCCGCCAGTACCCGAGCAGCCGCTCCATCCGCGGCCCGCTCAGCCGCTCGGCCTCGGTCCGGGCGACGTCGGTGTACTGCAGCGGCGGCGCGTCCACCGCCTCGCCCCGGTAGCCGGCGTCCAGTTCGCGCAGCAGCACGTCCCAGGACCAGCCGTCCACCGCGATGTGGTGGACCACCAGGAGCAGCACGTGCTCGTCGGCCCCGAGGCGGGCGAGTGTGGCCCGCAGCGGGTGCTCCTTCGCCAGGTCCAGCGGACGTGCCAGCTCACGGTCGAACAGCTCCTCGGTACTGCCCGCCTCCGTCCGCGCCAGCCGGGTGCGGCCCGCCGGGTCCACGACGGGCACGGGCTCCCCGTCGACGGCCGTGAACCGCGTGCGCAGCACCTCGTGCCGGTCCACGATGCCGGCCAGCGAGCGCTCCAGCGCCGGGACGTCGAGGGCGCCGCGGATGCGCAGGGCCAGCGGGAGCAGGGATTCGGCGGAGCCTCCGGTGAGCTGGTCGAGGAACCACAGCCTCCGCTGCGCGAACGACACTCCGTCACCGTCACGTACGACGTCGCCGGCTTCGCTGCCGTGCCTCGCCGGTCCGCCGTGCGCTGCGACAACCTTCACTGTGGGCCTCCAAGCGGTGTTTTCCACAACACTGCTGTCCGCGGAGATCCGTCAGTAGGGAAGAAGACGCAGCCGCGTGCGCAGCCGCCGGGGGGTAGAACGCGCAACGGCGGCCCCGCACGGCTCGTCGTTCCGCCGTGCGCGCCGCCGGTACGCGTCGCTCCGTATGTGACCGTGCCGCTGGGCACGCCGCCGCGGTCAGCCCTCGTCCACCGCCACGAACCGCAGCTCGGAGGTGTACGCCTCGCCCTGGTCGTCGGTCAGCCAGGCCTGTTCGGGGCTCGGCAGCATCTCCGTGAACACCGCCCGGCCCTCCGGCTCCTTGCGGGTCATCCTGCGGACCGCCTTGGCGAGGATGTTGACGTACACCGGGCTGTCGAAGTCCACGTAGAACGGCCGGGTCTCGGTCGGCAGCACGACGAACACGAACCGCGGCAGCTCGCGCCGCTCCCGCCACTGCCGGGCCCGTACGAAGCGGCGCGCCTCGTCCTTCTCCTCGGCGAAGTCCATGTCCGACGGCGGCAGCCGCCAGGTCTCCCGGGCCACCACCAGCCGGTCAACGGTGACCCGGGGGGAGTGGTCCGTCCCGTCCGGCAGGATCTGGAACAGGTCCATCGCCAGGGTGGTCAGCACGTGAGAGAACACGTCCACCGCGGGGAACTCGGAGCCGTCCGGCAGCACCACCGCCAGCTCGCCGTCCGCGCGTTCGGTCACCGCCACGTCGGCGCTGAGCACCGTACGGGGGCGGGCCGGATCGGCGGTGAAGTCGACGAGGGCGACGTAGTGGTCCTCGGGGCGGACCAGGACCTGCCGGGTCCGCGCGGAGAGCCGGGAGCGGTGCTCCTTGGGCAGCAGCGGCAGCAGCCGGGGACCGGGGTGGTCCCGGCCGGTGAGCCCGAGCAGCTCCTCGGCGTCCGGGTGCTGGTTGACGAACAGCGAGGAGCCCAAGGTGTTGGCGGCGACGTGCAGTTCACCGAGGACCAGCTCGAAGTCGCCCCGGGCCACGGCCTGTTCCCCGGACGCAGCGATCATGATGTCGGGGCTGAGGTACCGCGCGGTGGTCCAGCCCCCGCCCGGGCCGCCGAACTGCTCGGCGACGGGCCCCGCGACGGCCTCCAGCGGCAGCCTGACCCGGCGGGTGCCCGGCGGCGGCGACAGGATGCCGTCCCAGCGCCTGCGGAACTCCTGCTGGAGCTCGGCGGATTCCGTGCGGGCGGCGCCGTGCAGGATCGGCATGCAGGCGAACCAGAACGCGGCCAGGTCGACCGGACCCTGCCCGGCCAGCCGCCGGTACACCTCCCGCGCCCGGGCCATCACGGCGTCGGCGAGCCGCGCGGTGAGCCAGCCGGCGCTGGTCAGCAGCGGGTCCAGCGGGGCGAGCGCCTCGTGCACGCTCCGCCCGAGCGTGGCGGTCGCCGCCCGCCGGCAGTCGGAGTACACCAGCGCCCGGCAGGGCGCCGTACCGGCCGCCTTCTCGCGTACGGCGGCGGTCTCGGTCAGCGCGACGAACTCGCCCTCCAGCTCCGTCAGCGCGGCCACCAGGGCCTCGGGCCCGTCCGCCCGGCCCACCCGGTCCCGGCCCCGCTCCAGGGCGTCCAGGGCGGCCAGGCCGGGCTCGCGCAGCCCCGCGTCCCCGACCCGGTCCAGCCAGGCCCGCAGGTACCGCTCGGGGCGGGCGTCGGCGGGCACCTCCAGCTTCCACACCACCCACCGGCGGGCGACCAGGTCGGCCAGTACGGCGGACACGTCCACGCCCGGCAGCGCGGCGCGGATCTCCCGCGCCGGGCGGACGCCGTCGCACAGCGCGAGCACCGCGCGCCCCTCCTCGCCGAGCGCCTGGCGCGGCCGTCCCGGCACCGTCACGTCCGTGCCGGACTGGCGGACGAACGGCACGCGCCGGGGCGCCACCCACTCCCGTACCGCCGGATCGCCGTCGATCCGCGCGGCGAGGGCGTCGATGGCCCAGCTGGCGAAGTACACCTGAGAGCCGGCGATCAGGCCGGTGCCGGGGTCGACCCGCACCCCGTCGGTGGCGAGGTCCCAGCGGCCCCACCCCACGGGCCCGAAGAACCCGATGGTGTCGTTCTTGACGCAGAACCGCTGCCAGTAGTGGGCCACCAGCTCCTCGCGCTGGCGGGGCATGCTGGTCCGGCCCGCCGCGGTGGGCGTCCAGTTCAGGAAGGGCGTGATCCCGGAGGTGAGGACCGGGCGGTTCTGCCAGGCCACCGCCTCCCGGAAGGCGGGCGTCCGGGCGATGTCCTGGAGCGCGTGCGCCACCTCCACCTGGGCGTCGGCGAACAGGGCGGTGAACTCCCCCCACCGCTCACCGGCGAGGCCGGCCGGGCCCTCTTCGGGATCGAACTTGTCGGCGGCCGCGGCCAGCCCGTCCGGGGCCAGCCGCAGCACGCCCCCGGCCGGGAAGCCCGCTCCGCGCAGGGCGAACTGGTCCCACAGCCGCCAGCGGCCGCCGGGTACGTAGGTGTCCGTCATGACCGGCCCCTCATGCCTGGACGAAGTCGGAGTGGACGACGTCGGCGAGGTCCGCGGGCGAGGGGTAGGCGAAGACCAGGGCCACCGGGACCTCCGCCCCGAGCGCCTCCTCCAGCCGTGCGGTGATCCGGAACGCGGTCAGCGAGTCGCCGCCCCACTCGTAGAAGTCGCTCTGCTCGTCGAGGTCGGCGACCCCGAGGGTCTCGCGGTAGACGGACACGACCAGCTCGGTCAGGGCGGTGGCGGTCAGCTGCGCGGTCAGGGCGGCGGTCTCGTTCGCGGTCATCGTCATGGGTTCTCCTCCGGGAGCGGACGTACGGATGGCGTCCGCGGTGTGGGTGGTGGGTCGTGCCGGTGGCTCGGTGGCTCGGTGGTCCGGTGCCTTCGTGCCTTCGTGCCTTCGTGCCTTCGTGGTTCGGTGGTTCAGGCGGTGCGGTGGGTACGGGAAGGCGGCCCGGCCGCGGCGGCCGTCATCAGCGCCGTCTTGGTGTTGCCGCCCGAGATGACGGCGACGGCGAGGCCGGTGCCGCGGCCCGCGCGGATCGCCCCGGCCAGCGCGACCGCGCCGGACGGCTCGGCCTCGAACCCGCGCCGGCGCAACAGCGCGGCCGCGTCGAGGATCTGCGCGTCGGACACGGTGATCAGGTCGTCGACCCGGTCCCGGATGATCGGATACGGCACCGCCCCCGGCTGCTGCCCGCGCAACCCGTCGGCGACGGTGTCGCCGGGCGCCAGCCGTACGGGGTGCCCCGCGGCCAGGGACCGGGCGTAACGGGGGGTGCCGGCGGGCTCGACGCCCACCACCCGCACCGGGTGCCCGTAGGCGGCCAGGCACACCCCGGCGAGCAGCCCGCCCCCGCCGGTCGGCACGTACACGGTCTCGGCGTCGGGCGCCTCGGCGAGGATCTCCAGGCCGACCGTGCCCTGCCCGGCGACCACCAGCTCGTGGTCGGAGGAGGGGATGAGCACCGCGCCCGTCTCCTCGGCCAGCTCCCGCGCCCGGGCGTCGCGCTCGGCGACCCCGCCCGGCACCCGGACCGTACGCCCGCCGAGCGCCTTGATCACGGCGATCTTCGCGGGGTGCGCCCCGCCGGCCAGCACCACGGTCACCTCGGCGCCGAGCGGCGCGGCCAGCCGGGCCAGCGCGATGCCGTGGTTCCCGGAGGAGCCGGTCACGATCCGGCGGGCGCCCAGCGCCAGGACGGCGTTGGCGGCCCCGCGCAGCTTGAACGACCCGCTGTGCTGGAGGTGTTCGGCCTTCAGCAGCAGTCGCCGGCCGGCGCGGGGGAGTTCGGGCCCGGCCGGCCCCGCCAGCAGCGGGGTCCTGCGTACGTGGCCCGCGATCCGGGCGGCCGCGGCCTCCACGTCGGCCCGGCCGAGCGGGACGCCCCGGGCGGCCGGTGCGGCCGGTGCGGCCGGTGCCGTCGATGTCATGGATGTGGCAGAAGGGATGGATGTGACGGGAGCGGTGGACGCGGCCAGTGCCCTGGGGGTCATGGGGGCGCGCGGCCCGGGCAGCGCGATGGACGTCCTGGGCGCGCGCGGCGCGCTCGGTGCGGTGGTCATGGCCGGCCTCCGGTCTGCGACAGGGCGCGGCGGTCGGCCTTCCCGCCGCGGGTGGTGGGCAGTTCCGCCAGCCGTGCGAACCGCCGCGGCATCAGATGCGGCGGCAGCGTCGCGCCCAGATGGGCGCGCAGCGCCGCGTCCTTCACCTCCGCCAGCTCCCCGGTGACGTGCGCGATCAGGAACACCCGCCCCTGCGCGTCGGTGTCGGAGGTGACGACCGCCCCCGTCACCCCGGGATGGGCCAGCAGCGCGCCCTCCACCTCGGCCGGGTCCACCCGGTAGCCGCGGATCTTGACCTGGCGGTCCCGGCGTCCCAGGTACTCCAGCCCGTTCGGGCCCAGGGTGGCGAGATCGCCCGTCCGGTACATCCGCGCGCCGGGCGGCCCGAGCGGATCGGGCACGAAGCACTCGGCCGTACGGGCGGGCCGCCCGCGGTAGCCGCGGGCCACCCCCACCCCGCCGATGCAGACCTCCCCGACGCGGCCGTCGGGCACCGGCGACAGCCCGGGGTCCAGCAGCCGGACCACGACCCCGTCGATCGGCGTGCCCACGCTGTCGGTCAGCACGTCCGGTTCGGCGGGCACGACGTAGCGGGTCGAGGTCATCGTGCACTCGGTCGGCCCGTACTGGTTGACCAGCGCGCCCGGCACCAGGGCCCGGCCGCCGGCGGTCAGGAACGGCCGCAGCGACTCCCCGCTGGACACCACCACCCGTACGCCCGCCAGGAGCCGGCCGGCGTCCGGCTGCCCGGCCAGGAAGGCCAGGAAGGAGGGGGTCACACTCAGCAGCGCGGTCACCGCGTGCTCCCGTACGGCGGCGCCGAACTCCTCGGGCCGCAGCAGCGCCGAACGCGGCACCACGACCAGCCGACCGCCCGCCAGCAGCGGGGCGAAGGTGTCCCGCAGGGAGGCGTCGTAGCCCAGCGGGGCCACCTGGAGCGCCACCGTGTCCGGGCCGAGTCCGTAGTCGCGGGCGACGAAGCGCAGGTACGAGTCCAGCCCGGCGTGTTCGACCAGGACGGCGCTGGGCTCCCCGGTGCTCCCGGAGGTGTGGCTGACGTACGCGAGGGCCCGCCCGCCGAGCGGCCCGCCCGCCCCGGAATCCCGTCCGGCTCCGGCCGTGCTCCCCGGGCGGTCGAGCAGTACGGGGCTCCCCGGGACCGGCAGGTCGAGCCCGCCGGCCAGCGCCGAGGAGGTCAGCAGCATGTCGGCGCCGCCGCTGCGGACCAGCGCCGCCAGCCGGGCCGGCGGCTGCTCCGGGTCGAGGCTCAGGAAGGCCGCCCCGGAACGGATCACCGCCGCGGGCGCCACCACGGCGTCCACCCCGCGCTCCACGGCCACCGCGCACACCGTCTCGGGCCGGGCGCCCCGGGCCCGGAGCACCGCCGCCAGCGCGTCGATGCGGGCGATGAGCTCCCCGTACGTCACCTCCCCGGCCGGGGTGGTCACCGCGACCCGGCCCGGGTCGAGGGCCGCGTGCGCGGCGATGTCGTCGACGAAGGTCCGCATCACGCGCCCCCGTCCGCGGCGGGCTCCCGCGCGGGCCGCGAGACGTCGGTGACGGTCTGGTCGACGGCGACGAAGCGCAGCTCCGAGGTGAACGTGGCGCCCTCGTCGTCGGTCAGCCAGGCCTGCTCCGGCGTCGGCAGCATCTCACTGACCTTCAGCTTGGCACCGGGATCCTTGCGGGCCAGTCGGCGCGCGGCTTTCGCCAGGATGGTCAGGTACACCGGACTGTCGAAGTCCACGTAGAACGGGCGGGGTTCGGTGGGCGAGACCACGAACACGAAGCGGGGCAGATCGTGCTCCTGCCTCCAGTGCCGGGCCCGCACGTACCGCTTGGCCTCGGACTTCTCGTCGGCGAAGGCGAGTTCGGACGCCGGGAAGGCCCAGGTCTCGCGCGCCACCACCATCTTGTCGATGCTGATGCGCGGGGTGTGGTCGCCCTCCGGGCGCAGCGTGAACCGGTCCATGACGCGCTGGGTCAGGGTGTTCGCGTACACGTCGAGCAGGTCGAAGGCGGCCCCGTCGGGCAGCACCGCCATCAGCAGGCCGTCCCGGTCCTCGACCCTGACGTCGGCGCACAGGACGGTGCGCGGGCGGTGCGGGTCGCCGGTGTCGTCGACCAGCGAGACGTAGTAGTCCTGCGGCCGGTCCAGCGAAGGCCTGCTGCGCGTGGACCACTTGAGCGGGAGCTCCTTGGGCAGCATGGGCAGCAGCCGGGGCCCGGGGAAGTCGAGGCTGGTCTCCGCGATCAGCTCCTCGCGGTCGGGGTGCTGGTGGACGAAGAGCGAGGCGCCCATGGTGTTGAGCGCGCTGTGCATCTCGCCCAGCACCATCTCGAAGTCCCCGCGGGCGACGGCGTCCGCGCTGTCGGCGAGCAGCAGGACGTCCGGGCTGAAGTAGCGGGCCAGCGACCAGCCCGCGCCGGGCTCGTCGAACTCCTCGCGCACCCGCTCCGCGATGTCCGCCGAGGACACCCGGACCCGGCGCGCCCCCTCGGGCACGGCCAGGATCCGCGCCCATTTCGCGCGCAGTTCGGCCTGGACGGCGTCGAGGTCGCGGGCCGCCTCCGGGTACGGGGAGGGCAGGCAGCCCAGCCACATCGCCCCCAGGTCCACCGGGCCGGCCGCGCGCAGCCGCTCGTACACCTCGCGGAGCCGGGGGCGGACCCGCTCGGCGAAGCGGTTCGTCATCCAGCGCGCCGCGGTCAGGCACTGCGCGAGCGGGGTCAGCTCGTCCAGCAGGGCGGTGCCGAGGGTGGCCGTCGCCGCGCGCCGGGCGTCCGAGTACACGAGCCCCCGGCAGGGAGCGGTGCGCTCGCCCTTGGAGCGCTGGGCGTCGGTGGCGGTCAGCGCCGCGAAGTCCGCCTCCAGGGCGGCGATCGCCGAGGTCAGCGCCTCGGCGTCGAGACCGGCCGCCTGCACGGCGTCCCGCCCGCGCTCCAGGACGGCCAGCTTCTCCAGGGCCGGCTCGCGCAGGGCCGGGTCACCGATCCGCTCGAGCACGGCCCGCAGCTCCCGCTCCGGATAGGTGCCGGTCGGCACGTCGAGGCGCCAGTGCACCCACCGCTTGGCCAGCAGCCACTGCACGGTCTCGGCCGCCTCCGCCGCCGGGATCCCCAGCGTCTCGGCGATCGCGGTCACGGGACTGGTCCCGTCGCACAGGTCCAGTACGGCGCGGGCGCCCTCGCCGATCGGCTGCGGCGGCCGGCCCGGCAGGTGCACGGTCAAGCCCTCGGTCCGCACGAAGGACACCCGGCGCGGCGGGATCCACGCCCGCATCGCGGGGTCGGCGTTCAGCGACTTCGCCAGGGCGTCGATGGCCCAGCTGGCGAAGTACACGCGGGAGTCGGCGAGGAACCCGCCACTGCCGGGGTCGACGCGGACCCCGTCGGTGGCCAGGTCCCAGCGGCCCCACCCCACGGGCCCGAAGAACCCGATGGTGTCGTTCTTGACGCAGAACCGCTGCCAGTAGTGGGCGACGAGCTCCTCGCGCTGGCGGGGCATGCTGGTGCGGCTCGCGGCGGTCGGCGTCCAGTTCAGGAACGGGGCGATGCCGGTGCGCAGCACGGCCGGGTTCTGCCAGGCCACGGCGGCCCGGAAGCGCGGCGAGGCGGCGATCTCCTGGAGCAGTCCGGCGGTGCCGACGGCGCCGGTGTCGAAGGCCCCGGTGAACGCCTCCCAGTCCGGGCCGGCGAGGACCTCGCCGGGACCGAACTTGTCGGCGGCCAGGGCGAGTCCGGGCGGGGCCATGCGCAGGACCCCCTCGGCCGGGAAACCCGGACCGCGGAGTGCGAAGTGCTCCCACAACCGCCACCCGCCGGTGGGCAGGTGCACGATCTCTGGGGTGTCCGACATGGCGGAGCTCCTTCCAGCCTGATGGGGTGACGTGGCCGGCGGCGCTGTACCTCTCGGTCGCCACCCTGGCTGCCCCGAACACTGCCGCCGCGCGCACCGGCGCCACCAGGGAAGGAGCGGCAGCACCGACCGCCGGTCCTTCTGCGCGTTTGTCCCTATGGCGCCCCGCTCCGGCGCGGCACGCTGTGACCCATCACGGAACAGCCGAACAACAAGGGGAGGGCCGGACCAATGACCGAGACCGACGAGAACGGCTACCGGGTCGTGCGCAACGACGAGGAGCAGTACTCCATCTGGCGTGCGGACCGGGAGCTCCCGGCGGGCTGGCAGGCCGAGGGCACGGAGGGCACCCGCCAGGAGTGCCTGGACCACATCGCCGCGGTGTGGACGGACATGCGCCCGCTGAGCCTGCGCCGCCGGATGGCGGCCTCCTGAACGGGGCCACGAACGCCGGTCGGCGTGGCTGAGCCGCGGGGGAACGGAGCCCCGCCGACCGGTGCAGTCCACCCCGCGATCCGCGCCGGCCACGCCCGCGCCGGTCGTGGTCAACGGCGGGACACGGGCCGTGCGTTTCCGTAGGGTGGCGGGGACATGGGGGAGGGGTGCATGGGGGCACGGCAGTTACCCGCGCTCGCGCAGTACCGGACCGATGCGGTGACGCGCCATCTGTGCGCGGGCACGCATCTGGACGAGGACTTCGCGCGGGACGTGGACGTGGAGCTCACGGAGGACCGGCTGCGCGCCACCGGACTCTCCCTCGGCATCGATCTGGTGGCGCTGGCCCGCCACGGGCGGGCGGCCGTCCGGCGGATCGACGTACGGGACCGGTGGCTGGCCTGGATCTGCGGTGTCGGGGTGTGGTTCGCCGTGCCCTTGCTGCTGTACGCCGTCGTCAACGGGGTCTGGGCGCTCGCCTGCGCGGCGCTCGGGCTCGTCGTCCTCGCGTACGCGAGCGCCTGGTGGCTGGTGCACCAGGCCGAGAGCCGGGCCCGCACGGCCGCGCTCACCGTCGAGCACGGCGCGGAGCGCCCCGCCGACCTGGCCCCCGCCGTGGAACCCGAGGTGGAAAAGCGGCTGTTGGAGCAGAAGCGGGCCAACGTGGTCCCGTACACCGCGAGCGCCGAGCGGACCAACCCCTTCGTCGGCAGCGGCTCCAAGCTCAAGGAGGTGGTCTGGCAGCCCATCGACGTCAGCCGGCCCGCCGACGACCCGGCCGGCAGCGGCGCCAAACTGCCGATCAAGCCCTTCGACGCGGTCGACCTGCACACCTACGTGGCCCGCGAGATGGAGCACATCGCCGGCCTCAAGGGCCTCCAGGTCCGCAACCGGCTCTACGTCATGGGCAATCACGTGCCGTACGTCGGGGCCGAGCTGCTGCCGGACCGGCTCAGCCGTCCGCTCGCCCAGATCCCCAAGCAGCTCGTCCAGGCGGGCCTGATGCAGTCGGGTGCCGGCATGCGCACCTACCTCAGCCTGGTCCGGGCCGGCGAGGGCGGCCGCGCCATCGTCTCCATGCACTTGCGCGCCCGCCTCCACCACCCCAGCCTCACCTGGGAGGTTTCCGCGTACGGAATCCCCCCGCTCCAGGAGCGCTTCGACCGGGTGAACCGGCTGCCGGTGGACGGGTTCGAGCGCTGGTGGAGCCTGGTCGCCCACGCCACCGGCGCGGCCGGTCCCGCGCTGCTCGGCGCCGCCGCACGGATCTCCCGCCGCTCCTCGGCCCGGCGCCGGCGCGCCCGCGATCTGGAGAAGGTGCGCCGCGAGATCGACAAGCGGCACGTCCTGTACGACTACGGAGCCGTCGACAGCATCCGCGAACGGGTGGCGGACTGGGACCAGTTGGGCTACGCCGAGCGCACCGACTCCCAGGACTTCCTCCAGCGCCTCCAGCAGGGCGTCCTGATAGCGACCGAGCGGTTCCTGAAGGACCACAACGTCGACACCAGCTCCTACGACCAGGCGCAGCAGGTCATCAACACCCACACCTACACCTTCCAGGGCAGCGTCCAGGCCGGCGTCATCGGCGACAACGGCACCGTCAACCACCAAGGCGGGCCGGGCGCGTCGCCCGGCGGCCCCCCGGGCGGCCCGGGCCGCGGCGCGCCCTGACCCCACCACCAGCGGAAACAGGAGAGCCCATGGGCACCTTCAACTTCAACGGGGACGTCAACGCCGGCATCATCGGCGACAACGGCACCCTCAACATCGGGCAGCAGGACGGCGCCGCCCAGACCCTGCGGCTGGCCGCCGAGCTGGCCCAGTGGCTCCGCGACCAGGGCGCGGCCCCGGCCCGCATCGAGGCGGCGGACGTCCTGCGCGGGGAGCTGGACCGGGCCGCGCAGGAGGGCCGCCCCGCCGAGCCGGGGGTGATCCGCCGCTCCCTGGAGACCATCACCCTCGGCCTCGGAGTCGGCAGCGGCGGACTCGCCCTCGCCCAGGAGATCAGCCGCCTCCTGGGCAACTGACCACGCCGGAGAGCTACTTCGACCGTACGACGGCCCGCGCGCCGCCGAAGTCCAGTTCCAGGCCCGAGCGCAGCGGCACGGTCTGCCCCGGGTCGATCCGCTGGGTGGAGCCGTCCGCGCGGGTGCCCGTCCACGGCGAAGCCGACCGGTTCGCGAGCCCGAACCGCCCCGGCTTCTGCGGGTGCTCGGTCAGCAGCGCCACCAGCGTCCCGTCGCCGTAGTCGTGCCGGGCCGGCTCCGGGTCCAGGTGGTGTGCCTGCACCCGCGAGGAGCGGTGCAGCAGGATGTGGTGCTCGGTGCGCGGCGGGGGCGTGGTCAGCACCAGCCGCGGCGGCAGCACCAGCGTGCTCCCGCAGCTCCAGCAGGTGCCCGGATCGGCGGCCCGGGGCTCGGTCATGTTCTGCTTCCCGCACCGGGCGCACTCCACGACGGCGTCGAGCACGGCCCGCAGGGTGTCCCGCCACTGCGACTCCCGGACCCGGGTCGTGGGATCGTGCAGGCCCGCGGTGAAGTTCTTGGTGAACAGCGCGCGCAGCGAGTCCGGCGCCGCCGCCCAGGTGGCCAGTACGGTCGCCTGCTCGGTCGGGTCGGGTGCGTTCGACTGGTCCTGCGGGTCGAAGACGAACAGCGGCTGCTTCCCGTACAGCTTGCGCTCCGCGGCCTCGTCGAGACAGTGGATCGCCAACTCGCGCCGCCCCTTGAGCGGGTGGTGGTTCATCAGCAGCATGAACAGCAGCACCGACAGGGAGTGCAGATCGCTCTGCGTGCCGGGGGCGACCCCCGGATCGCCGCGCACCAGCTCCGGCGCCATGAACTCCATGGTCCCCGAGATGCCGGTGCTGTCGCCCTCCACCACCGCGTTGTCGTTGTCGCAGACCAGCACGTCACCGGTGTCCGGGTCGAAGAAGATGTTGCCCCAGGAGATGTCCCGGTACGCGATCCCGCGCGAGTGCAGGGCCTGGTACGCCTCGACCGTGTACAGGCAGGCCTTCAGCAGGGCCCGCGGCGAAGTGCGCAGCTGCCGCCGGAACAGCATGGGCAGGCCCTTGAACCGGTCCGGGCGGATGTCCATCAGGTATCCGAACCCGCCGCGCGCGTCGGCCACGAAGTCCAGGGGCCACAGGAAGCGGTCGTCCGCGAAGCCGCGGCCCACCAGCTGGCGGACGATGGCCTCCTGCGCGGGGGTCGCGCAGGCCGGGTAGTACCACTTGAGCGCCTGGTACCCGGCGGAGGTCCGCACCCGGTAGACCTCTCCCTGCCCACCGGCCCCGAGGAGGTCGAACACCTCCACGCGCAGACCGCTGTCGGTCGTCAGCAGGGTCCCGCTGTCGAGCATGCCGCTCATTCGTCTCTCCCGTGAGGGTCGGTCGGTGGTGCCGGGTCGGTGGTCGCCGGGGACGGCTGCTCGGCCGGCTCCGGCTCCGGCTCCGGCCGCCGCGCCGGACCCGTACCCGTACCCGCGGCCGCGGCCGGGTCGGGAACCGCGACCGGATCAGCGGCCAGGGCCGGTTCCGGAGCCGCGACCGGCTCCGGAGCCACGGCCGGCCCCGGTACCGGCGGATCCCCTTGGTGCCAGGCGGCCACGAGGGTGGTGTCGTCCCCCGAATGCCGGGAGGCCCTGGCCAGCCACTGCGGGAGGACGGCCCGTACGCTGTCCGCGCCCTCCGCCGACAGCCGGTCGTCCAGTCCGGCCATGAACTGCAGGAACCCCCGGTCCGAGGCGAAGCTCTTCGACAGCCCGTCGGTGGAGGCCGCGATCAGCCGCGGTGCCCGCCAGGGGGCCGTCACCGGAGCCCAGTGCGTCCGTATCCGGCGCCACGCCTTCGGGGTGCACAGCGATTCCGTTTCGTCCCCCAGGTCCGCCTCGGCCGGCGCGAGCGGTACGGTCACCTGCCCGGCCTCGTCCACCACCGTCAGCTCGCCGTCGCCGAGCTGCCAGGCCGCGAACACCCGGGGCGTGAGCACGGCGCCGATGAGCGTGCTCCCGTACAGGAGCACCTTGTGCTCCTCCGACACGCCCGGCTCCTCGTGGGAGCTGGTCCGCGTCCAGTGGCCGAGCACCCTTCCCCGCCAGGCGCTGACCAGCTGCCGGGGGAAGGCGTGCTCGGCGTAGTGCATCAGCCAGGCCAGGCTCGGCGGCCGCTCGTCGCCGGGCGGCTGGGCGAGCGCCCCGAACCGCCGGGCCTCCTCCACGAAGAGGTCCACGGCGAAGCGGGAGCCCAGATGGCTGCGGGCGTGCGCCGCCGAGCCGTGGCCGTCGGCCACCGCCATGATCAGCGGCTCCTCGGCGGTGCCGCGGCCCTGCACCTCGCAGTAGTCCTGGTTGCGGGTCTTGTTCACGCCCTGGACGCTTTCGAGGAGCGTGGCCCACAGCGGCACAGGGGTCACGCCCGCAGGCACGGGGCCCGCCTCGTGCGCGGGCACCGGCCATGCCGGTGCCGGGGGAGTTGCCGGCGGTGGTTCCGGTGACACGGGCCCGCTCACCACACGTCGTCATCGTCGTCGTCGAGCACCGGCGGGGCGTACGCCTGCTGCTTCGCCAGCGGGTCCGTCGCGCCCGCCACCATCTGCGAGGCCGCCTTCACCGCCGCCGTCGAAGCCCAGCGGATCGCCGCCGCCAGCTGCTTGGGGCTGTTCGCGTCCAGCGGCTGGAGCTCCGGATTGCCGAGGAACTCCTGGAGCACGGTGCGGTCGGCGTCCGCGCCTATGGCGATGGCCACCCGTACGGCCTTGCGCCCCCACGGGGTCGCGTCGACCGCCCGCAGCCCCGTCTTCCAGTCGTCCGTCGGCACCCCGTCGGAGACCAGCGCCAGCACCGGCTTCAGCGCCCGCTGCGGCATCGGCGGGGTGTCCAGCTCCCGGGCCACCATCTGGAGCGCCTCGCCCAGGTTGGTCATGCCGTCCACCTGGACGTCCTGCCAGGTGAAGTTCTCCACCGGCACCGGGTCCTGGTGGTGCCACCGTGCAGTGGTGGAGAACGTCATGGTGCGCAAGAGCAGTTGGGCCGCCGGATTGTCCTGCGCCACCGAGCGCATCTCCGGAACGGCTTCTCTGATCGCATAGTTGAGCTGGCCGATCTTCTCGCCCTGCATCGAATACGAGCAGTCGAGCAGCCAGATGAAGTGGACGGGCCGGTTCGCCATCGGCCCACCGGGGATGTCACTCACCGCTAATCTCCTTCAACTCCCGAACCATTGCGGTACGCACCGCACGAGCGCCGCCACCCCGGCGGCCGTCGTCATCACGACCGCCGCCACCGACAGGATCAGCATGAGCAGCCGCCCCCGTGCGATCTGCGGTGTCACCATGGGCACTTGCTCCTCTCAGTGACCTTAGGGGGTCGTTTGCCCCACGTCACAGGCTTGATCGATCCGGTGCCGGCGGGTCGATCGGATCGATCGGGCCGGTGGGGCGGGTACGGCCGCGCGGGCGCGGCAGCAGGGGCCGCCGGGCCGCTGCCGGCGGCCCGCCGAACCGCAGGCCCGTCCGTGACAGCAGCCACAGCAGCGGCTCCGCCGCCCGCCGCTGCTCCGCCACCAAGGCGCCCGCCCCGGTGGCGGCGTGGGCGCTGACCGCCCAGTACCGGGCCGCCGCGAAATCGTGGTCGAGGGTACGGACCAGCCCGTCCAGCCCGATCTCGCCCAGCCAGGCGTCGACCGGCCCGTCCGGCCGCGGCAGCGAGCTCAGCCGGTCCAGCACGTCCCGCTTGGTCACCACCACCGCCACCCCCAGGCGCCCCCGCCGCCCGCCGAGGCCCTGGAGCTCCCCGGCGAACGCCGCGTACGTGTCCACCGGACCGAGGTCGGCGGGCCGGGCCGCCACCGCCAGCCTCCCGTCGCCCTCGCGCAGGGCGCGCCGTACGCCGGGCGCGGCCAGCACGTCCGCGACCAGCACCACCCCGTCGGCGTGCGCGAGGTACTGCTGCAGCCGCGTGGTGGCCGCGTCGCGCAGCGACTCGCCCATCGGGTCGTACAGGTACAACAGCCGCCGGCGCCTCAGCGGGCCGCGCCCGCGCCCGACGAGCAGCATCAGCGCCCGGGGCTGCCCGCCCTGCGTCTTGAGCGCCCACCCCGAGGCCCCCAGCTGCCGGCCCAGGGTGTTGGCCTCGCGCCGGTCCGCTGCCGACGCGAACTCGACCGTGAGAGCGGACTCGTGCGACCAGGACCGCAGCCCGTCGAGCATCGCCGCCATCAGCATCGTCTTCCCCGCGGAGGTGCCCCCGATCAGCGGCAGGTGCACCACCCGGGTCGTGCCCACCGCCGCCGGCAGCTCCTGATCGCAGTGCGGGCAGCGCAGCGCGAGCCCCCGCCTGCCGCCCAGGGCGGTGGTGGGCAGCGCCCGCCCGCACCGGCAGACGTGCCGCAGCGCCCCGAACCGGCCGGGCCGCAGCTCGCGGTGGGCGGCCCCGCAGCCCGGGCACAGGTGTACGGCCAGCGGGAACGGCCGGTAGCAACCCGGGTACGGGCACTTCATGCGGATGCCGCGGGCCAGCTTCCACAGCCGCTCCGCGCCCCTCCCGCCCAGGACCCCGGCCAGCGCCACGCCCCCGACGAGCGCCAGCTGGGCGGCGAACGCCACCGCGACGCCGAGGAGCAGCGCGGCGGCGAGCAGCGCCGACAGCAGCGCGGCCAGTGCCGTCGCCGGGGCCAGCAGCCGCAGCACGAGCCGCCCGAGGACGTGTTCGGCACGCTCCCCGCTCGATGCGCCCCGCCCGCTCAGCAGCCGGCGGCGGACGAGTTCGTCGAGCCAGTGGTGGACCAGCAGGTACCACACGGCGTGCGCGGCCGTCTGCCCGGCGGCCACCGCGTCGATCCACATCTGCCGCGCCCAGTAGGCCGGTTGGGTCGGCTCCGGGCCGGTGTAGGGGGAGATCCGCGGGTCGGGGGAGCCGGGGGTGCGCGGCGAGAAGGCGGTCGCGGCCGCCCCCAGGGCCAGCCCCAGGAAGCGCCACAGCCCGTACCCGAGGCAGATGAGCACCCCGATCGCCACGGTGGCCAACCCGAAGATCCTCGCCACGACCACGGGGTCCACGCCGCCGGTGGTCACGGCCGCCTCCCGTCGTCGCCGGACCCGCCGGCGTCCCCGGGTGCGATGGGTCCACCGGCGCCCCGCAGCGGCGGATTGCCGGTCCCGCCCTTCGCGCCGCGCCGGCCCGAACCGCCGAAGCGGTCCCTCAGCCGCCCGAAGGCGCCGGGGCGCTGCCAGCCGCGGAAGTCCTCCGCCCAGCGGCCGCCCAGCCGGGCCAGGGCCTCCTCCAGCGCGGCGAGCTGCGGCGCAGGCAGGCTACGTACGACCGGCCGCAGCACCCCGTCGAGCAGGTCGGTGCGGGCCTCCTGCCACACAGGGCCCGCCTGGGGCTGAGAGGACCAGGTGGCGAAGCACTCCGCCGCGTACCGGGGGTCGAGCCTCAGCCGGTCCGCGACCCGCGGCTGGCGGGCCTCCCGGCGGTACGCCGCCAGCAGCTCGGCGTCGTTGCTCTCGATCAGGGCCCGCAGCTCGCTCTCGGGCCGGTCCTCGGCGAGCAGGTGCGCGGCCACCGCCGCGTACGCGTGCTCCCGCGCCGTCGGCGAGGGGCCCGCCGTGCCCAGGGCCATGGCCTGGCGGACCCAGCCCGGGCCGATCTCCCGGATCCGCAGGTTCCGGGCCAGCTCCAGCAGCAGCAGCGATGCCCGCAGCGGGGCGGGGAGTCCGGCGGAGCCATGGCGCAGCAGTTCCACCGCCAGGGCCTCCGCGTCCCCGTCCCCGGCCGGGGCGGACACGGCCGCCCGTGCGAGCGACTCCCAGGTGCCGGCCTCCCGGTGGGCCCGCTCGCCCAGCGCCGACAGGGCCAGCCAGGCCTCACCCGCGGTGGGCGGCTCCGCGCCCCACACCAGCCGCATCGCCGTCCGCAGCACCAGCGGATCCTCCTCCAGCGAGACGCCGGAGCACTCCACGAGCCGGGTCAGCACCTTCATCCGGTCCCCGGCAGCAGCCCCGGGCGCCTGCGCGCACATCCGCAGGTGCGGCAGCGCCCCGGCCCCGGTCGGCCGCAGCGGCGTGACGGCGAACAGCCGGGCCCCTGCGGCCGGATCCCCCGCCGCGAGTCCGTCGAGCCGGTCGAGCACGAGCTCCCGCAGCCGCGGCAGCTCCGCCAGCGCGGCCCCCACCGCCTCCCCGTAGGCCGACTCCGGATCGCGGATCAGGGCGCGGGCCAACTGCCCCGCCACATCGGGCAGGAGGGCCTCGGTGTCCACTCCGAGCTGCGCGGAGACCCGCAGCAGGGCGACCCGGTCGGCGGGCTCGCGTGCCGGGTCGGTGAGCGCCGCCCGCAGCTCCGGCTCCAGCTCGGCGGCCAGCCGCAGCCGGGCGGGCTCGCCCAGCAGTCCGGCGGGCGGCGCGGCGCCGCCCGAGCGGACCGCCCCGGCCACCGCCAGCTCCACCAGCGGCTCGCTCACCGCCGGGGGTGCCCAGCCGGCCAGGGCCGACAGCAGCCGCCCGCTCGCGGCGGCCTCCTCGGGCCCCCGGTCGCCGGCCGGCCGGGCCAGCGCCCGGGCCAGCGCGTGCAGTTGTACGTCGTCCAGCGCATCCCGGTGTCCTGCCGCCCAGTCGGCGGCCGCGGCCCGGCCCGACGAATCCAGGCCGACCCCGGCGGCGAGCGCGAGCGCGGCCAGCGGCCCCGCCTCGTACGGACCGCCCGACGAGGCGCCGGGCGGTCCGGACGGCAGCCGCCGGACGTGCGCGAACAGCTCCTGCCGCTGTGCCTGCCAGATCCGCGCGGCGGTCTGCGCCCACGGGTCGGGGGCCGGGGCGGGCGCCGCCGCGCGGGCGGCGTCGTACACCCGGTAGCGCTGCTCCTGTCCGGCGAGGCCCAGCCCGTCCTCCGGCACCACGCCGATGATCTGCTGCCGTGCGAGCTGCGGCCTCCGGGTGTACGTGGTGAAAGTGAGCCACTGCCCGCGCCGGTGCGGCAGCACACTGCAGGCCAGCATGATCCACCAGGCCACGGCCTCGCTGTCGCGCTCGACCAGCACCAGCTGCGGGGCCGCGGGCTCCTCGGCGAGACGGCGCACGTCGGCGAAGAACCCCGCGAGCCAGCGCCCCCGGGCGGCCACGAAGGCCGCCAGCGCCCCGAGGTCCAGCGGACCCGGGGCGGGCACCGAAGCCAGCGGCGGTACGGGCGCCCCGGCGGGCGGGGAGTCGGCCGCCCACTGCGGGGAGCCCCAGGCGGTGATCGGCAGCTGCCCGCCGGCCGGCCGGTCCGCGTCGGCGGGCTGCGGCAGATGGATCGCGTGGGCGTGGAAATTGCCCCAGCGGCCGCTGTAGTCGGCGCCGGTGTAGACGGAGCGGGCCAGCAGCCGGCTGCCGTCGGAGAGCACGTTCAGGCTCAAGGCCTGCGGAAAGGAGCCCAGTTCGTCGGCGCTCGGGCGCGGGGGCGCGTCCCGCGGCGGTTCGTACCCGATCAGCTGCTCGGCCTCGCGCAGCAGCGAGGCGGGCACACCGGGGCTGACCGCCGTGAACCGGAAACCCGAGCCGTCCGGACCGGGCGGCGCCGAGGTGTAGTGCAGTTGCGCGAGGTTCACGCCTCTCCTCCCGAACCGTGACGCAGGCCCTCGGCCCCGCCCGCGGCGGCCTCCGTGCGACGGCCCGCGCCGCCGCCGGTACCGGAGCGCGGCAGCAGCCCGCCCAGCCCCAGCAGCCACAGCAGCGGGTCCTCGACCCGCAGCGGTTGCGGCCCCGACTTCGGGGCGTCGGCCGGGGCGTGCGCGGGAGGCGGGGAACCCAGCGCCGAGAGCCCGAAGAGCGACAGCTGCGCGAAGTCCCGGTCCAGCTGCCGGAACAGCGCCCCCGAGTCCCAGCCGTCGAGCAGCCCCCGCATCTCCTCGTGCACCGCCAGCCGGTCCTCGTCGTCCACCGCCCCGCCCGCGTGGTCGGCATTGCGCCGCAGTGGGGAGTGCGGCCCCACCAGCGAGAACAGGGAGTCCGTCTTGGTCACCGCCACCGCCACGGGCGTGGTGACCCGGCCGCGCGTGGTGCCCCGCCCGTGGGCCCGCAGCTGCGCCGCGAGGTCCGCCGCGATCTGCTGCGGCGGGGTCTCCACCGTGGGCAGCGGCAGGTCCGCGTCCACCGGCAGCTGGTCCCGTACGGCCCTCATCTGGAGCGGGTCCACCAGCAGGATGATCCCGTCGGCGGCCGCCAGGTAGTGCGTGTAGCGGTCCATGGCCTCGGCGCTGCCCAGGTCCTCGCCCGCCGCGTCGAAGAACACCAGTGCGGTGTGCCGGCTGCCGTCCCCGCGCAGCCGCCGGCGCAGCGGCAGGCTCAGCCGGTACAGCAGCGGGTCGTTGAAGCCGAGCGCCGCTGGTCTGGTCGCCTCCGGCAGTCGCAGCCGGTCGTACAGGTCCTCGGCCATCTCCCGGTCCCGGCGCTGGGTCTCGCCGCCCATCGCCGTGATGGAGGCGCCGTACGCCCGGCCCACCCGGTTGCGCAGTTCGTTGATCAGCACCGAGACGTACGTGCTCTTGCCGGACGCCTTGGGGCCCAGGAGGGCGATGATCCGGGTGTCCTGGTCGGTGTAGTCGCTCGGGAAGTCGCTGTGGCAGCGCAGGCAGACCCGGACGGGGGTGGACACCCCGCAGTGCGGGCAGTCCGCGCGCGTGCCCCCGCCGCTGACGAGGCGGCCGGCGAGGCCGCGCGGGGCGGTGAAGACCGGTCCGCGCATCTTGAGCGCGGGCGGCACGCTCGGGCCCATGAACTCAGCCCAGGTGTCGTCGAGTTCGGCGGTGCAGGGTTTGCCGCCCCGTACCCCGGTGGCGGACATCTGGCAGCGGAACGGCAGCCGGGCGGCGGCCGAGCGGTCGAAGCAGTAGGGGCAGACGACGGAGGTCATGTCAGCGGACCACCAGGGAGGTGAGGGAGGGCTCGTCGAGCCGGACGGAGGCGGCACGGCCGCCGAGCAGGAAACCGCGTACGGCGTACGGGCCGCCGCCGCCGGATGGGTGGGGGAGGATCTCGCGCTCGACGGTCCCCGAGTCCGCGAGCTCGGCGCCGGTCACCCGGCACAACTCGGCTCCGTCGCCGGGCCGGCGGGGCCGGGGGCCGCCACCGCCGGCTCCGGAGACGAGGACGAAGTCGGGCAGCCCGGAGCCGGGGTCCCCGCCGGGGCAGAGCAGGCTCACCCGGAGTACGGCGGGACCGCGCCGCAGCATCCGCCGGGGCCCGGGCAGGAGCCGGTAGGCGATGGCCACGTCGGCCGGGAGCGCCGCCTGCCCGGCGTCGAGGGGGGCGGCCGCGACCGCGTGCGCGCTGCGCGGGGCGGCGTACGCGGTGACGCGGGCGGCGCCGGGGCCGACGGGCAGCTCCAGCCCCTCGCGCAGGAACACGGCCCGTACGACGCGGTGTTCGGCGCGCTCGCCGCCGGACTCGGGGGTGACCGCGACCGTGACCCGGCCGGCGCCCTCGGGCCAGTCGAAGCTGACCTTGGCCCGTCCGGCGGAGGTCCGCCGGACCGTGAGCCCCGAGACCGCCTCGGGGGCCTCGACCGCCACGCCGGGCCCGGCCAGCGCCCGCTCGCCGAGGACGGCGACGGCGCTGACGGTGGCCAGCGTGCCGGGCGGCGGCTGCGCGATCCCGGCGGCGTCCACCCAGGTCAGTGCGGCAGGCAGCTCGGCGGCCGTCAGCTCGGCCCCCTCGGCGGGAGCCGGTCCCGGCCACTGGACGAACCGTACGTCGCCCCCGTCGCCCCCCGTCCACCGCAGCTCCAGCCCACCGGCGCCGCGGGCGGTCGCCGTGAGCCCCGCCACCGGTTCCGGCCAGGGGTGCACGGTGGCGGCGGCCTCGATCCCGCCGGACACCACCTCGCCCCCGGCCCCCGCGTACCGGCACCGCACCCGCAGGACGTACTCCCCGGGCCCGATCCCCTCGGCCCGCACACCCTCGCGGCCGGTCGCGTGGCCGGCCGGCCCGGCG
>NZ_JAINUL010000001.1:2454228-2469542 GCF_020639365.1 Streptomyces flavotricini | reverse complement strand
GGCGCCCGCGCCCGCCGGGCCGGCCGCGTCCGGGGTGCCGAGGTCCGTCGTGCGCCCCCCGGGGCCGGTCAGCGTCACCCGTACCCCGGTCGCGCCGGGCGGGCGGAGCCAGGAGGCCGTGATACGGGAGCGGCCGTCGGCCAGGCGCAGTCCCGTCGCCTCGGGGGCCACCAGCAGCGGGGCGCTGATCAGCGGGGTGCCGCCGTTGCCCGGGAGGGCCACGTACCGCACCTCGCGGCCGAGCGGGGCCCGGCCGTCCGTCAGCGGCCCGGAGCCGAGCGGCCCCGCAACCTCCGGGAGCGGCGTGGTGACCGGCTCGCGCCGGGTCAGCCGGACCACCCGCCAGGTCCCGTCCGGGTCGGCGCCGGGCGGTCTGCGCAGGGCCACCCCGCCCGGTACCGGTACGGCCTCCAGCGGTCCAGGGTCCCCCTCGGCCGGCCGGTGGGTGCGGACCAGGCCCCGCACCGCGCGCGGGCAGTCCCAGGCCAGCCGGGCCGCCCGCCCGTACGCCGCCGCTGCCTGCGCCCGGTCCTGCCGGTCCTCGTACGCGCGGGCCTCGTCCAGCAGGGCGTCCGCGGCCCGTACCCGCCCGGCCAGCTCGGCCAGCCGGCCCGCCAGCAGCGGGTCCCCGGCGGCCGCGGTCCGCGCGGCAGCGCGGCGGCGTCGCGGGCGGCGGCCCGCACCCGCCCGGCCAGCCACGCGTCCTCCAGCCCCTCGGCGGCAGCCCGCCCGGCCGCGTCGAGCCGGGGGCTCGCCGCGGCGGCGTGCGCCAGGGCCGCCGCCTCGTCGGGGTCGACCCCGAACCCGGCGGCCGTGTCGGCCAGATCCCCCCGGGGATGGTCGTGCAGCAGCCGCACCAGCTGGTAGAGGAGGATCCGCCGCAGTGCGGCCGGGTCCCGCTCCTGGACGCCGATCAGCCGGTCCAGTAAGGCGCCGGCCCCGTCCCCGGCGTGCCCGCGGGAGGCCGACAGCTCCCGCAGCTCCCGCAGCGCTTCGGCGCCCATGTGCCGGCGCCGCCCGGGACCGTCGACCGCGAAGATCCCGTCGAGCACCCGCAGCCGCCCCCCGGCCGGAACCAGTAACTCACCTAAGTGGCTTAAGCCCAGGGCCTGTTGCGCGGCGAGGAGTTCCCCGTACCGTGCCACCAGCGGAGCGGCCGGCAGGCCGGAAAGCGCGCGGGACCGCCCCAGGGCATGCCCGAACTCGGTCCCCGCCATCTGCTCCGCACCCCCCGTGCAGTGTGTTTGGGAGGTCATTTCAGCAGATGCGCGGAGCGTCCGGGAGGTCTTTCCGTTCTCCAGCTGTACCGCGCGGTGTCACGAACTGATCTCCGTCCGGTACCCCGGGGCCGCTCTCCTTGGGGCGCCCCTCGACATCCCCCTCACCCGCAGAGGTCGTCACCCCATGGCTGAACTCAATCGCCGCAGGTTCCTGCAGATCGCGGGCGGAACCGCCGCGGCCGCGATGCTGAACGAGAGCATCGCCCGCGCGGCCGCCATTCCGGCCCAGGGCGCCACCGGCACCATCCAGGACATCGAGCACATCGTGGTGCTCATGCAGGAGAACCGGTCCTTCGACCAGTACTTCGGATCGATGAAGGGCGTACGGGGCTTCGGCGACCCGCGCCCCGTCCTCCAGGACAACGGGAAGTCCGTCTTCTACCAGTCCAGCGGGACGAAGGACGTCCTCCCCTTCAACCCCCAGGTCACCAACCTGGGCATGCAGTTCGTCGAGGGCCTCAACCACGACTGGGCCGGCGGCCACGCCGCGTACAACAACGGCAAGTACGACAAGTGGGTTCCGGCCAAGACGGCCACGACCATGGCGTACATGACGCGGAACGACATCCCGTTCCACTACGCGCTCGCCGACGCCTTCACGGTCTGCGACGCCTACCACTGCTCGTTCATCGGCGCGACCGACCCGAACCGCTACTACATGTGGACGGGGCACACGGGCAACGACGGCACCGGAGGCGGCCCGGTCCTCGGCAACCAGGAGGCCGGCTACGGCTGGAAGACCTACCCGGAGCGCCTGGAGGCGGCCGGGGTCTCCTGGAAGATCTACCAGGACATCGGCGACGGTCTGAACGCGGCCGGCGGGTGGGGCTGGATCACCGACGCCTTCCGCGGGAACTACGGCGACAACTCGCTGCTGTACTTCAACAGCTACCGCAACGCGGCGCCGGGCAGCGCCCTGTACGAGAAGGCCCGTACGGGCACCAACGCCAAGGCGGGCGAGGGCTACTTCGACAGGCTCCGCGCCGACGTCGTGAACGGCACGCTGCCCCAGGTCTCCTGGATAGCCGCCCCCGAGGCCTTCAGCGAGCACCCGAACTGGCCGGCCAACTTCGGCGCCTGGTACATCTCGCAGGTCCTGGACGCGCTGACCGCCAACCCGGCGGTGTGGGCGAAGACGGCGTTCTTCATCACCTACGACGAGAACGACGGGTTCTTCGACCACGTCGTCCCGCCGTACCCGCCGGCCTCCGCCGCGTGGGGCCTGTCCACGGCCGACGTCACCCGGGACCTGTACGCCGGGGGCGGCGGCTACGCGGCCGGCCCGTACGGCCTCGGCCCGCGCGTCCCGATGATCGTTGTCTCCCCGTGGAGCAAGGGCGGCTACGTCTGCTCCGAGACCTTCGACCACACCTCGGTGATCCGGTTCATGGAGAAGCGCTTCGGTGTGCAGGAGCCCAACATCTCGCCGTGGCGCCGTGCGGTGTGCGGTGACCTGACCTCGGCGTTCGACTTCACGAAGGCCGACGCGACGCCGGCGGCCCTGCCCTCCACGGCCGGCTACGTCCCGCCGGACCACAACGCCCACCCCTCCTACCACCCGGTCCCGCCGACGACGGGCACCCTGCCCAAGCAGGAGGCGGGAGCGAAGCCGACGCGCGCGCTGGGCTACGCCCCCTACGCGGACGGCAAGGCCAGCCCCTCCACGGGGCAGTTCACGCTGACCTTCTCCTCCGGCCCCGCCCTCGGCGCGCACTTCCACAGCACCTCGGGCAACCGGACGGACGGCCCCTGGCCCTACACCGTCGAGGCGGGCAAGACGCTCTCGGACACCTGGAGCACCAGCAGCTCCACCGGTAACCAGATCAACCTGACGGTCTGGGGCCCGAACGGGTTCCTGCGCACCTGGAAGGGCCCGGCCAAGAAGACCGGCCCGGAGGTCACGGCCCGCCACGACGCGGCGACCGGCAACCTGAAGCTGACGCTGGCCAACTCCGGTTCGGCGGCGGTCGACCTCACGGTGACCAACGCCTACGGCGGCGCGACCCAGACCGTGCGGGTCGCGGCGGGCGGCACGGCCACGTACACGGCGGACCTGTCCACGACGGGCCGGTGGTACGACGTGAAGGTCACCTCCGGCGCGGACACCACCTTCCTCCGCCGCTTCGCGGGCCACGTGGAAACCGGCGCCCCGGGCATCTCGGACCCGGCGATCAAGACCGTCTGACATCACCCCCAGGGGTGACCGCCCCGGCTTGCGCGCCCGCCCGCGAAGTCAACACTTGCGTTGACTTCGCGGGCGTCGGATGCGTCACGCGCGGGGCAGCGGGCGGTGTGACGGCGGGGCGGTTGGGCAGAACGTACGGCGTCCGGCTCCGCCACCCCCGCCACCGAGGGAGAACGCATGGCCATCGCCCACCGCAGGACCGGTACCGGCCCCGTCCGCGTCATCGTGCTGCACGACTGGTTCGGCACCTCCGCCAACTGGGGCTCCGCACTGGACTGCTTGGACCCCGAGGGGTTCTCGTACGTGTTCCTCGACTACCGAGGCTACGGCGACCGCAGGGACGTCGCCGGCCGCTACTCCGTCCCCGAGATCGCCGAGGACGTCCTCGCGCTCGCCGACGAGATCGGCTGGGACACCTTCTCCCTCATGGGCCATTCCATGGGCGGCAAGGCCATGCAGCAGGTCCTGGTCCGGGCCCCCGAGCGGATCGAGAAGCTGATCGGGATCAACCCGGTCCCCGCCGGCCCGTACGAGATGGACGACGCGACCCACGCCCTCTTCCACGGCGCCGCGGGCAGCGCCGAGAACCGGCGGACCATCCTCGACCTCGTCACCGGCCACCGCGCGAGCCGCCACTGGCTGGACCGGATGATCGGGCACTCACTCGACGTCTCCCGCCCGGAGGCCTTCGCCGCCTACCTCGAGAGCTGGCAGCCGCTGGACCTGTCCGCCGCCGTGAAGGGCAGCACCGTTCCGGTGCTCGTCCTCGTCGGGGAGTACGACCTCGCCCTCACCCCCGACGTGATGCGGGCCACATGGCAGGTGGCGTACCCCAACTGCCGAGTCCACCCCTTGCCCGGCGCCGGGCACTACCCGCCGCACGAGACCCCGGTCGCCTTCGCCGCGGCGGTGGAGGCGTTCCTGCGGGGGTAGGCGGGAGCCGGACGCGAAAAACCCCCGGGGTACGAGGAGACCTCGTACCCCAGGGGATCAGGGTGAGTGACGGGACTTGAACCCGCGGCCACCTGGACCACAACCAGGTGCTCTACCAACTGAGCTACACCCACCACGAAGGGCGGAGGACCGCCCGTTCGATGTGCATGCACAGCATAGCTGATCAGGAGGGCGGTCCCGCCACGCGTTATCCGGCCGTGGCGTGTGCGGCGGCCGCCGCGGGCCCGGCGTCGCCGGTTCGGAGCCGATGACCTTTCCTGCACGTCCGGTGAGCGGAGCTGATCAGTGCGTCAGTGCTTCAGTGCGGCCTTGGTGGCCACGAGGACCAGCCCGAGGACGAGGTTGACGACCCCCTCGGTGGCCAGCTGGCCTCGGGTGGCACCGGCGCGGGCGGCACCGAGGCACGCCCAGACGACCTGCTGGGACACCGCCACGCCCATGGCGAGCCACGCCGTCGCCGCGTAGTCCAGCCCGAGGACGCCGCTGAGGGCGACGGCGGCCGCGGGCAGGGCGGCGGCCTCGACGATGGGCCACTCGTGCAGGGCGACGCGGCGGATCTCGTGCCGGCTCCACGGTTCGCCGACCAGCCGCTCCCCTGCCAGCTGGGCGTATACGTGCGTGGCCCAGAACACCAGCCCCGTGACGATCAGGAGAACCACGAGCTGGAGCCGTGGATACTCGCCGGACGTGCCGGCGGTGGCCACCACGGAGGTGGCGAGGAGGGAGCCGTAGACGGCCCCGGCGGAGTCGGTCCGGCGCACGCGCTGTGGCTTGCTGCGGCCTGCGGGCCGGCCACTGGGGATGCTCACCCCGCCACGATAGGGAGCCCGCACCCCGCCACCGCCCGGCCACGCCGAGGGCGCGCCCGACCGCGGTTTTCCGGCCCGTCCCGCAGCGGTGGCGGGCCGGCGCCGTGGACCCGCACCTCCTCGGTACCTTCGGCACCACGGCCCGGCTGCTCCCGGTAACCGCTCGCGCTCGCCCCGGGGCGGCGGGAGGATCGCACCATGGACTTCGAACGCGACCTCGACCCCGACCGCGAACCCGATCCCTTCACGCACGCCGACTACGCGGCCCGGATGGCCGCCGCCGCGCAGAGCGCCGCCGACGCGGGCCTCGCGGGACTGCTCATCGCCCCCGGGCCCGACCTCGCCCACCTCACCGGCTACCGTCCGGTCGACACCGAGCGGCTGACCCTGCTCGTGCTCGCCGCCGGGCAGGAGCCCGTACTGGTCGTGCCCGCCCTGGAGGCCCCCGACGCGGCCAAGGCCCCCGGGGCCCCCGCGCTGACCCTGCGCGACTGGGCCGACGGGAAGAACCCGTACGGGGTCACCGCGCCGCTCCTCGACGTCGGCGGCCGGTTCGGGGTCAGCGACAACACCTGGGCCCTGCACCTGCTGGGCCTGCAGCGGGAGCTGCCGGCCACCTCGTACGCCCCGCTCACCGACGTCCTGCCGATGCTCCGCGCGGTCAAGGACGAACGGGAGCTGGAGCGGCTCGCGGCGGCCGCCGCGGCCGCCGACGCCGCGTACGCGCGGATCCTGGAGGTCCGGTTCGCGGGCCGCCGGGAGACCGACATCGCCGCCGACCTGGCCGCCCTGCTGCGCGAACACGGCCATTCCCAGGTGGACTTCACGGTCGTCGGCTCCGGCCCCAACGGGGCCGACCCGCATCACGAGGCCGACGGGCGGACCATCGAGCGCGGCGACATGGTGGTCCTCGACTTCGGCGGGCTCAAGCACGGCTACGGCTCCGACATCTCGCGCACCGTGCACGTCGGCGAGCCGAGCGCCGAGGAGCAGCGCGTCCACGACATCGTCCGCGAGGCCCAGCGGGCCGCCTCCGCGGCCGTCCGCCCGGGCATCGCCTGCCAGGACGTGGACCGGGCGGCCCGCGCGGTGATCACCGAGTTCGGCTACGGCGACCGGTTCATCCACCGCACGGGCCACGGCATCGGCGTGACCACCCACGAGCCCCCGTACATGGTCGAGGGCGAGGAGCGGCACCTGGTCCCCGGGATGTGCTTCTCCGTGGAGCCGGGCATCTACCTGCCCGGCCGCTTCGGGGTGCGCATCGAGGACATCGTGACGGTCACCGAGGACGGCGGCCGCAGCCTCAACAACGCCCCGCGCGAGCTGGCCGTCGTGGAGTGAGCGCCTGGTCCGTCACGACTGCCCGGCGACGACGAGGCGGTAGCCGTAGGGAGGGGTCGACGGCCCTGACCTCGGCGTCCTGCGGCTCGTAGGACCCGGTCCCCGCACCGACGTTGACGACCGTGCGGGCACCGCCCGGCGCCTGCCGGATCAGGACCGCCAGCCGGGGATCGGGCCGCCGTACGTTCTTGCAGACGATCCCCATGCGGCGTAAACGGCCGCCGGCGCCGGCCCGTTGTGTTCTTCCCGTGTCTGCTCCATCAGGAAAGCTACGGCCCCAGCAGGACCGCCGACTCCGCGGGGACGTGTACGCGGCCGTCCGGTCCCGGGTGCTCGACCGGGTCCCAGGCCGCCAGGACCCGGACCCCGTTGCGGCCCAGGGCGATCGTCACCGGCTCGGGGGACAGGTTCACCGCCACCCGCACGTCGCCCCGCCGGAAGGTGACCCAGCGGCGCTCCTCGTCGTACGCCACGCGCACCGCCGCCAGGTCCGGATCGCGCAGGTCGGGGTGGGTGCGCCGGAGGGCGATCAGGGTCCGGTACCAGGCCAGCAGCCGGTCGTGCGGGGCACTGTCCGGCTCCGCCCAGTCCAGGCAGGACCGGTCACGGGTGGCCGGGTCCTGCGGGTCCGGGATCTCCTCGGCCTTCCAGCCGTGCGCCGCGAACTCCCGGCGCCGGCCGCTGCGTACGGCCTCGGCGAGCTCCGGATCCGGATGGTCGGTGAAGTACTGCCACGGCGTGCCCGCGGCCCACTCCTCGCCCATGAACAGCATCGGAACGAACGGCCCGGTCAGCGCCAGCGCCGCGCCGCAGGCCAGCAGCCCGGGGGAGAGCGAGGCCGCGAGCCGGTCGCCGAGGGCCCGGTTGCCGATCTGGTCGTGGGTCTGCGTGTAGCCGAGGAAGCGGTGCGCGGAGGTCCGGCGCCGGTCCACCGGGCGGCCGTGGCTGCGGCCCCGGAACGAGGACCAGGTCCCGTCGTGGAAGAACGCCCTGGTCATGGTCTTGGCCAGGGCGGCGAGCGGCGCGTCCGCGAAATCCGCGTAGTACGCCTGGGACTCGCCGGTCAGCGCACAGTGCAGGGCGTGGTGGAAGTCGTCGTTCCACTGTGCGTGCAGGCCCAGCCCCCCGGCCCCGCGCGGGGTCGTGGTGCGCGGATCGCACCGGTCGGACTCGGCGATCAGGAACAGCGGGCGGCCCGTCTCGGCGGCCAGCTCGTCCACGGCCGCCGACAGCTCCTCCAGGAAGGTCAGCGCCCGCCCGTCGGCGAGCGCGTGCACGGCGTCCAGCCGCAGCCCGTCGATCCGGTAGTCCCGCAGCCAGGCGAGGGCGCTGCCCAGCAGGTAGGCGCGCACCTCGTCGGAGCCCGCCGCGTCCAGGTTGACCGCCGCGCCCCACGGGGTGTGGTGGGTGTCCGTGAAGTACGGGCCGAAGGCCGGGAGGTGGTTGCCGGAGGGGCCCAGGTGGTTGTGGACCACGTCCAGCACCACCCCGAGCCCGGCCGTGTGGGCCGCGTCCACGAACCGGGCCAGCCCGGCCGGGCCGCCGTACGGCTCGTGCACCGCCCACGGCGCGACCCCGTCGTACCCCCAGCCGTGCCGGCCGGGGAAGGGGCAGACCGGCATCAGCTCCACGTGCGTGATCCCGAGCGCGGTGAGGTGGCCGAGGCGGGCGGCGGCCGCGTCGAAGGTGCCCTCGGGTGTGAAGGTGCCGATGTGCAGCTCGTACAGGACCGCGTCCTGGAGCCGGGTCCCGGGCGCCGGCGCCCGCGGGGTGAGCGGCTCGAGATCCACCACCGCCGAGAGGCCGTCGGGCCCGTCCGGCAGCCGCCGCCCGCGCGGGTCCGGCCGTACCGGCTCCTCCCCGGGCGCCACGCCCAGCAGGAATCCGTACCGGTCCCCGTCGGCGGCCCCGGCCTCGGCGGTCCACCACCCGGCCCGGTCCGGATCGCGTGCCATTTCGTACGTCGCCTCGCGGAGCCGCAGCGCGACCCGGTCTGTCAGCGGTGCCCACACCTCGAACTGCACGGACGGTTCCCCTCGTCTGTGGCGGTACCCGGAACGTGTGCCGGGACCATCATGGCGCGGACGGCCGGAGGAGTTCTGGACACTCCGGCCCTGACGGGCCGACAATCACCCTGTGACGTCGAGTTTCGAGTTCCCCGCCTTCCCGGTACCGCGCCTGTCCGACGCGGAGCGCGACCGGGCGCTGGAGCAGCTCCGCGAGGGTGCGGCCCTCGGGAAGCTGTCCCACGACACGTTCCTGCGCCGTATGGAACTCGCCCTCGTCGCCCGCCGTTCCGAGGACCTCGCGGTCCTCACCGCCGACCTCGTCGGTCGAGGGGGCGGCGAAGGCCCGTGGACCCGTCGCGTCTTCGCCTGGGTGGGCCGGGCCTCGGCCGTGTCCGCCGGGGTCCGGCGGGCCTGGAACGCCGAGCGGCTGCCCAAGCTGCTGCTCCCGCACCCGAGCGCGCGGGCCCTGAGGATCGGCCGCGATCCCGGGAACGGGCTGCGGCTCACCGACGAGACGGTCTCCCGGGTGCACGCCGAGCTCGGGATCCGCGACGGGGTGTGGGTGCTCACGGACCTCGGCTCCTCCAACGGCACCACGGTCAACGGCCGCCGCGTGACCGGCTCGGTGGCGGTCCGCGACGGGGACCAGATCGGTTTCGGACGGATGAACTTCCGGCTCTCGTCCAGCTAGCGGGTGTCCGGCGGTTCGGGCCGGGACCGAAGATGGTGCCCATGGAAGCCGAAGAACCCAAAGAACACCGGCCCGTCGTGCGCCCCGCGCGCCCCGAGGACCTGCCCCGCCTCGTCGAGCTCGTCCACGAGCACGTCGCGTACGAGAAGTCCGCGCCCCGGTCCCCGGACCTCGCAGGCCGGCTCGGGCCGCAGCTGTTCGCGGACGGCTCCCGGCTGTGGGTGCTGCTGGCCGAGACCCCGGACGGATCGGTCGCCGGATACGCCGCCTGCTCCGCCGAGTTCGCCTTCTGGGACGCCCGCCACTACCTCCACATGGACTGCCTCTACCTCGCCGAGGAGGCCCGCGGACACGGCCTCGGCGCCGCCCTGATGGAGGGGGTGGCGGACCTCGCCCGCGGGCTCGGCCTCGACCAGGTCCAGTGGCAGACCCCGGAGTGGAACGAGGGCGCGATCCGCTTCTACGACCGGCTCGGGGCCACCGGCGCGCCCAAGCGCCGCTACACCCTGCCCGTGCCGCCGCGGCCCGGGAGGGCCGCGGCGGGCGCTACGCATTGACCGTCCCGCCGGGTTCGGCCGGCCGGCCGGGTCCGCCGGCCCCGTCGAGCCCCTCCGCGAGGAGGCGCTCGTACGCCGCCAGGACCGTACGGGTCTGGTGCTCGACCTGCGCGGCCACCGGGATCGGGCGCGCCCGGAACCGGGAGGCGAACTCCTCGCACCAGCCGGTGACGAGCCGGTCCAGTCCCGGGGCAGCCGGGTGTCCCTGGGCGCGGAGCACCCGCAGCAGCATCGCGGCGGCGCGCAGCGACAGCCGCCGCCCGAAGGCGTCGATGCTGCCGATGGAGGCCGCCGTGGCCTCGGAGGGGGCCCCGGCGCCGGTCCACTCCACGGTGATCCGGGGGATCAGGGCGAGCGTCCAGTCGACGGCGCGCAGCAGGGCGGCCGCATCGGCGGCCGCATCGCCGTCCGCGCCGGGGGGCGGGTGCCCGCCGACACCCGGCGCTGGACCCGCCGCGGGGTCCGCGCCCGGCTCCGGCGCCACCGCCACCCGGTCCCGTACGCGGGCCACCAGCGCGGCGTCGGCGGTGAGCCGCGCCGCCAGGACCCGCAGGGCGCCGCGCGGGTCCGGGTGCGGGGCCGGGTCGTCCACCAGGTCCGAGGCCCACATGGGGACTTCGACGATGGCCGTGGTGCCGGCGTACCGGTGGGCGTGGTACCAGGTGCTGAGCCGGGTGTCCTCCGGGTGGAACGCCCCGCCCGGGTCGGCCCCCGGCTGCGGCATCACGAAGATCCCGGGCCCGGGGGAGGGCCAGCCGGCCGCGTCCGAGGCCCCGGTCTCCACCGGGATCCGCAGCTCGGCGGCCGATTTGGCGAACGGTTCGGCCAGGCCCGGTATGTCCCGGGTGAGCTGGACCCAGGAGCCGCCGAGGTCGGTCCCGTGCAGGGAGACCTGCAGGACGGGGCGGAGTTCGTCGATGAGCGCGGTCAGGGCCCGGGTCTCGGGCGGCAGCCGGTCCGGGGGCAGTAAAGACGGAGCCCACTCGGGCTGTTCCGGGCCGGGGGGACGGAAGAAGTTCCGGTGGTAGTCGAGCAGGGAGCGGGGGCGGGGCGTGCGGTGCAGGGCCGCCCCGTCGGGATCGGCGCAGAGCAGGAAGTGCCAGCCGCGGCCGGCGCGGAACACCGGGTCGTGGAGGACGCGCCGGGCGAGGGCGAGCGCCGTGGCCCCGCCGACGGGCTCGTTGGCGTGGGCCCCGGCGACGACGAGCACGCCCGCGCCCCGCGGGCGGCCGCTCGGCCCGACGGAGAGCAGCCACAGGGGCCGGCCGGCCCGGGAGGTGCCGGCCTGGCGGAGCCGGACCGGGCCGGGGTGCGCGTCGGCCAGCGCGCGGGCGGCCAGGGCGAGTTCGGATGGTGTGGGGTAGCGGATGTCACGGAGGAGGGTCACGTCTCATGCAATGCCCGCCGCGCACGTCCCCTACTGCTCCGCGCGCCCCACACTTCCCGGAAACCCCTGGCCAACGCCTTGCCGTGGCCGTCTCCCGCGTGATCCGGCGGACCCGCCTCAGCCGCCCCCGTCCTCGCGCAGCAGGAGGGCGACCGGCCGTGCCGAGAGCAGCTCCGCGAGCCGGACCCGGCCCTCGTACGCCTGCGGGGTCCCCCGGTCCAGCAGCGCCGTCCACCGCCCCGGCGGCAGGGGCAGGACGGTGTCCCGCCAGCCCCCGGCTCCGGCGAGCCGGTGCGAGAGCCGGGTGGCCGCCGCGACGAGCCCGGCCGGGCGGGCGAAGGCCAGGCAGTGCTCCGCCGCCCGGCCCCGGGCCGGCAGCGGGGCGTACCCGGTGAACAGCCCGGGCCGGTCCCGCCGCAGCCGCAGCAGCGCGGCCGTCAGCGCCAGCTTCTCCTCCGCCTGACCCCGCGGCGGCGCCCCCGCGTCGAGCCGGGCCAGGGCCTCGTGCGGGAACAGGACCGGGCGCCGGTTGTCCGGGTCCACCAGGGCCCGGTACTCCGTCTCGGCGCCCTGGTAGACCTCCGGGACCCCGGGCATCGCCAGGTGCAGCAGCGCCATGCCGAGCAGGTTCGCCCGGGCCGCCTCGGCCAGAGCTGCGGGCAGCTCCGGGTCGTCCGGCGCGTGGTCCGCGACGGTGGCCTCGTACGCCGGGTCCTGGTCGGTCCAGCTCGTGTGCAGGGCGGCCTCGCGGACGGCCTTCAGGAGTGCTTCCCGCAGGCGCTCGGCGCGCTCGGGGACCTCCCCGAGGCCGAGCGAGGTCTGGCGGGCCACCCAGGCCAGCTGGGGATCGGGCCCGGCTGGCCGGCCCATCGCCTCGGGAGCCTGGGAGAGGGCGGAGATCCGGGCCCGGACGTCCGCGCTGCGCTTGGTGTCGTGCGTGGACAGCACCGTCCCGGAGCCGGGCCAGTCCCGGTCGAGCTCGGCGCAGTACGCGTGGAACTCGGCGGGCGGGAGCGCCGGCCGCCCCGGATCCCCGCCGACCTCCGTGGCCGACAGCAGCGGGGCGTGGCGGTAGAAGGCGCGGTCCTCCAGCGACTTGGCCCGCAGCGCCGCCGAGGTCTGGGCGAAGCGGGCCGCGAAGGCCGGATCGCCCAGTACGAGGTCCCGTACGCCGGCCACCGCGCCGGGACCGGCCGGCGCGGCGGCCGCCGCCAGGGCCCGCCGGTCGAGGTCCGGCTGACCGGGGTACGGCCGGTAGACCGGATACGCGATCAGCAACTCACGTACACCTGCCGCCAGTTCCGGCCCGGCCATCCGCTCCAGCGCCGCCAGCTCGGCCGCCAGGTCGCCGGTCAGGACCTCCCGCGCGCAGGCCCGGGCCGTCTGCTCCCAGTCCGGGCTCCCGGTGGACTCCGCGTACCGGCGGGCCAGTTCCGCGGCGCCGTCCGGGTCGGTGAACACCCCGTCCACGCGGTGCAGGGCGTCGTACCCGGTGGTGCCCGCCACCGGCCAGCCGGGAGGCAGCCGTTCGTGGCGGGCCAGGATCTTCTCCACCACCACCCAGCAGCCCCCGCCCACGGCCGCGCGCAGCCTCCGCAGGTAACCCTCCGGGTCCGCCAGCCCGTCCACGTGGTCGATCCGCAGTCCCTCGGCCACCCCGTCGCGCACCAGCTCCAGCACCTTCGCGTGCGTGGCCGCGAACACCTCCGGGTCCTCCACCCGGACCCCGATGAGTTCCGAAATGGTGAAGAAGCGCCGGTAGTTGAGCTGGGTCCGGGCCGCCCGCCACCAGGCGGGCCGGTACCACTGCGCGGCCAGCAGCTCGGCCGGAGCCAGCTCCGCGGTCCCCTCCCGCAGCGGGAACTCCAGCTCCCCGTGGCGCAGCACGCCGCGGTCCCGGTCGATCGTGAACGCGTCCGGCTCGGGCGGCCCCGGGAGCACCGGCAGCAGCACCTGGCCGCCGCCCGCCTCCCAGTCGATGTCGAACCACCGCGCGTACGGGGAGCCGGGCCCCTCCCGCAGCACCTCCCACAGGGGCCCGTTCAGCCGCAGCGGGGACGGCACCGCCATGTGGTTCGGGACGATGTCCAGCACCAGGCCGAGTCCGTGTCCCCGGGCGGCCGCGGCCAGAGCCCGCAGCCCGGGCTCGCCGCCGAGCTCGGCCCGGACCCGGGTGTGGTCGGTGACGTCGTATCCGTGCGCCGAGCCGGGGACCGCCTCCAGCACCGGTGAGAGGTGCAGGTGGGACACCCCGAGGGAGGCGAGGTACGGCAGGGCCGCCTCGGCCGCGGCGAAGGGGAACTCCGGTCGCAGTTGGAGGCGGTAGGTCGACGTCGGAACGGACGGGGAGAGCTCGGTGCGCGGGTACGGCTGGCTCACTTCTACCTCCTTGCGCGGCAACCCGTGGTGCTGTGGCCTGTGCTTGTGTGCGCGTCCTGACCCGCCCTGGCGTCCCCCCCGTGGGGACGGTTTCCGTGAAGCGGGCGTTCGAATCCCGTTTCCATCCGACCAGTGCGCGGGCGGCGCAGCCGTTGCGGACGTTCGGGTGTGTGCGCAAGGTCCACGACCTTGCGCTCGCTGCCCGTGCCGAGGCGTCCTCCGTACCGCTGCAGCAGGCGTGGCGGCATGTTCAGAGCGCGTTCGTGGCGTTCTGGAGGAAGCGGGTGCAGTACCCGCGGTTCACGTCGAAGCGGAGGTCCCGCGCCTCGGCCGAGTACGGCCGCAGCGCCTTCCGCTGCTCCGCCGTCCGGCTCACCCTGGCGAAGACGGCGCAACCACGGGACACCGTCTGGTCCCGCCCGCTCCCACAGGGCGTGGAACCCCCCACGGTCCTGGCGACCGTCTCCACCGGCGAGAAGGTGGGGAATCCGCGGTACGAGCGCCGGGACCGGGAACGACCGGCCCGCGCGCAGCGCGCGCTGGGCCGGAAGGAGAAGGGCAGCCGCAACCGGGCCGAGGCCCGCACGCGAGCGGCCGGGATCCACGCCCGGATCGTGGCGGCGCGGTACGGCCGTGAACTGATCACCGTCGACCGGTGGTTCCCCGGTACGCGCCTGTGGTCCGCCTGCGGTGCGCTCGCCGGGGCGATGCCCTCCGGCGTCCGTGAGTGGACGTGCGAAGCCTGCGGGGCGGTCCACGACCGCGAGGGCAACGCTGCTGTAAACCTTCTGACCGCCGGGCGGGCGGCCGCTGCCTGTGGAGCGGATGTGAGACCCCATCGGGAGTCCTTCTCTCGTTCGGGGCGGTCCGTGGTGAAGCGGGAACACCCACCCGCGAGGGTGGGAATCCCCTCCTTGCGGGGAGGCGAGAAGCCAAGAGAACGTACGTACCCACCTTTGGCCTTCCCGGATTCCGTGTCATGACCCAATGCGCCCGATCGGATGCATCGAGTTAGCGTTGATCAAGTGGCCGGAACCGTCAACACCTATCGAAGAGTCATCGCCCTGACCGGGCCCCTCCTCCCACTCCTCTCCTTCCTCGCGCGACTGCCCGTCGCGATGTCCCAGTTCGGGAGCGTGCTGCTGGTCGCCGAGACCACCGGCTCGCTCGCCACCGCCGGCATCGTCGGCGGCACCCTCTCCGCCGGGCAGGTGGTCTTCGGGGCCGTCCTGGGCCGGGTCGCCGACCGGTACGGGCAGCGGCCCGTGGTGCTGGCCGCCGCCGCCGTCAACGCGGTCGCCACGGGCGCCCTGGTCGCGGGGGCCCTCGGTGGCCTCGCGACCGTCCCGCTCGCCGCGGTCGGCGCCGTCACCGGGGCCTCCGTACCACTGATCGGACCGCTCGCCCGGACCCGCTCCGTGGCCCTCGCCCACCGGGCCGGGGCCGGTGAGGGGGTGGTGGGAGCCGTCCACTCGCTCGAAGGCACCCTGGACGAGGTCTCCTTCGTCTTCGGACCGGCCCTCGTCGGACTCGCCGCGCTCGTCGCGCACCCCGCGATCGCCCTCGGCGGGGCCGCCGCCCTCGTCGCCGTCTTCGGCACCGCCTTCGCCCTGCACCCGACCGCCGCCGTCACGGCCGGGGCGGGCCCGAAGGCCGGCCGGGATGTCGCGGCCGGAGCCGGAGCCGGAGCCGGAGCCGCAGCCGCGGCCGCGGCCGGGG
>NZ_JAINUL010000001.1:2436028-2454128 GCF_020639365.1 Streptomyces flavotricini | reverse complement strand
CGCCCGCCGCCCCGCCCGCCACCCGCGCGTCGTGTACGCCGTACGGGGCTCCCTGCTCCTCCAGGGCGCCATGTTCGGCGCCTGCCAGGCCGGAATAGCCGCCCTTACCGCTCGTCTGGGCGTCCCCGGCCAGGCGGGCGTCGTGTACGCCGCGATGGGCGTCGTCAGCGCAGCCGTGGGCCTCGCGCTCGGCGCGCTGCCCGCCCGGATCGGGCTGCGGGTGCGCTGGCGGGCGGCCACCGCCGCCGCGCTGGCGCTCTCCGTACCACTGCTCTTCACCGACGCCCTGTGGCCGTTGTACGCGGCCGTCACGGTGCTCGGGGCCGCCTACGCCCCGCACCTGATCACCGCCTTCGCGCTCACCGAGCGGGTCGTGGAGCCGGCCCGGCTCGGCGAGGCCACGGCCTTCGCCGCCAGCTCGCTCGTGGCCGGGCAGGCCGTGGCGCTCGCCGCCTGCGGACGGCTCGCCGAGCGGTACGGGCCCGCCGGGGCCTTCGCGGTCGCCGTCGGGGCGGCCGCGCTGTCCCTCGTCCTCGCCCTCGTGACCCGGGTGCCGGCCGCCCGGCCGCACCCCGCCGCGCCGAAGGTGTTCATCCCGGCGCAGCAGACCGCCTCCCCGGAGGCGGCGGGCACCCCGGAGGGGGGTACGCCCGGATCCCCTTACGCCGGCCGCTGAAGCACCACCAGGCACCGTCCCGTCAGGGCCACCCGGTCCCCGGCCGCGTACTGCGGTCCGGTGCCGGGTGGCAGTACGTCCGGGCGCGCCGTGTCCACGACGAGCCGCCACTGCGCGCCGTGCCCGGCCGGGATCGTGAACTCCTGCGGATCGGCACCCGCGTTGAACATCAGCAGGAACGAGTCGTCGGTGATCCGCTCCCCGCGCGAGCCCGGCTCGGAGATGGCCTCCCCGTTGAGGAACACCGTCAGCGAGCGCGCGTGCTGCGCCTGCCAGTCACGGGCCCGCATCGGCTCCCCGTGCGGGGTGAACCAGGCGATGTCCGAGAGCTCGTCGTCGGTTCCCTCCACCGGACGGCCGTGGAAGAACCGGCGCCGCCGGAACACCGGGTGGTCGCGCCGCAGCCACACCATCCGCCGGGTGAACTCCAGCAGGGAGGGCGCCGGTTTGCCCGGCTCCGGCCAGTCCACCCACGACAGTTCGTTGTCCTGGCAGTACGCGTTGTTGTTGCCGCCCTGCGAGCGGGCGAACTCGTCGCCGTGGCTGAGCATCGGCACGCCCTGCGAAAGCATCAGCGTGGCCATGAAGTTGCGCATCTGCCGCTCGCGCAGCTCCAGGACCTCAAGCTCCTCCGTCGGCCCCTCCACCCCGCAGTTCCAGGACCGGTTGTGCGTCTCCCCGTCCCGATTCCCCTCGCGATTCGCCTCGTTGTGCTTCTCGTCGTACGAGACGAGGTCGTGCAGGGTGAAACCGTCGTGGCAGGTGGTGAAGTTGATGGAGGCCAGCGGGCGGCGGCCGTCGTCCTGGTAGAGGTCCGAAGAGCCGGTCAGCCGGCCCGCGAACTCCGCGAGGGTGCGGGGCTGTCCCCGCCACAAGTCCCGCACGGTGTCGCGGTACTTGCCGTTCCACTCGGTCCACAGGGGCGGGAAGTTCCCCACCTGGTAGCCGCCCTCGCCCAGGTCCCAGGGCTCCGCGATCAGCTTCACCTGGCTCACCACCGGATCCTGCTGGACCAGGTCGAAGAACGAGGACAGCCGGTCCACCTCGTGGAACTGCCGGGCGAGGGTGGCGGCCAGGTCGAAGCGGAAGCCGTCCACGTGCATCTCGGTGACCCAGTAGCGCAGCGAGTCCATGATCAGCTGGAGCACGTGCGGGGAGCGCATCAGCAGCGAGTTCCCCGTCCCCGTGGTGTCCATGTAGTGCCGGGGGTCGTCCGCGAGGCGGTAGTACGAGGCGTTGTCGAGTCCGCGGAAGGACAGCGTCGGGCCCAGGTGGTTGCCCTCGGCGGTGTGGTTGTAGACCACGTCGAGGATGACCTCGATCCCCGCCTCGTGCAGGGCCCGCACCGCCGATTTGAACTCCAGCACCTGCTGGCCGCGGTCACCGGAGGCGTAGCCGTTGTGCGGGGCGAAGAAGCCGATCGTGTTGTAGCCCCAGTAGTTGCTGAGCCCGTCGTCGACCAGCCGGTGGTCGTTGACGTACTGGTGTACGGGCATCAGCTCCAGCGCCGTCACCCCCAGCTTGGTGAGGTGCCCGATGACCGCCGGATGGGCGAGCGCCCCGTACGTGCCGCGCAGCTCGTCGGGCAGATCGGGGTGACGCATGGTCAGCCCCTTGACGTGCGCCTCGTACAGCACGGTGTGGTGGTACTCGTGCCGCGGCGGGCGGTCGTTGGCCCAGTCGAAGTACGGATTCACCACGACCGAACTCATCGTGTGCGGCGCCGAGTCGAGGTCGTTGCGCGAGTCGGGCCGGCCGAAGTGGTAGCCGTACACCTGCTCGCCCCAGTCGACGCTCCCGGCGATGGCCCGCGCGTACGGGTCCAGCAGCAGCTTGGCCGCGTTGCAGCGCTGCCCGCGCTCTGGCTCGTACGGGCCGTGCACGCGGAAGCCGTAACGCTGCCCGGGCATCACTCCGGGCAGGTAGGCGTGGCGTACGAAGGCGTCGGTCTCGCGCAGTTCGACCGCCGTCTCCGATCCGTCGTCGTGGAGGAGGCACAGCTCGATGCGTCGGGCGGCCTCGGAGTAGACCGCGAAATTGGTGCCGGCGCCGTCGTACGTGGCGCCGAGCGGATACGCCTGTCCCGGCCAGACCTGCATGGATTCGGCTCTTCCCCTCGTTCCCCCGGCTGGCGGGCTGATGTGTCGGTGCCGATCCGGCGTGGACCGCGTCTGCCCCAGATCTTCCCCGAAAGTGGGCCCGTACGCGGGGACTTGGGTTGCTCCTACCGGGTGACCCGGAGAGCTGATATGCGGGTCAGCGGACTATGCGGGCATCCGATAATGGGTCAACGGACCACCCGTGCGCGGCCCGTCGGACCGCATCGGGCTGCACCGGGCGCCGAGCTCGGAGTACCCTTCCGTGATCACTGGAGACGGGCGTCCAGACGCAGAAGGCGGTGCACGGGTGAGCTCGGGAGGTCTGGAGCTGCCCCCTGGTGACAGCGGTCACGAGGGCGGCCCGGCGGACGCCCCAGGAGGTGCACCCGATGGTGCGCCCGGCGGGGTGTCCGGCGGCATGCCGACGGGGGTGCCGGCCGGGGCGGTGTCGCTGGCCCCGACGGCGGCCGGGAGTGTGCGGGCCGGGGCCGAGCTGGACTGGGGCGCGGACGCGTGGAGCGAGGTCCGCACCCGCGCGCAGCGGGCCGGCCGCGCGTACATCTGGCTGAACCTGATCGAGCAGCGGCTGCGCGCCGTCGTCGGCGCCGTGCTGCGGCCGATCTACGAGCCCGTGCACGGCGGGGACGACTGGGTGGTCGCGGCCGCCGGGCCCGCCGGGCAGGAGTGGGTGCAGCGGGCCGTCGCGGTCCGCGAGGTCAGCCGGCGCAAGGGCTACCTGCTCGACCCGGCCGACGACAACGTGCTGAGCTTCCTGACGCTCCCGCAGCTGCGGGAGCTCATGGTCCAGCACTGGCCGTGCTTCGAGCCGTACTTCGACGACCGGCGGGAGATCGAGCTCGCCCTCGACGAGCTGGAGGTCACCCGGAACGTGGTCTCCCGCAACCGGGCCCTGTCGCGGGCGGTGCTGGAGCAGGCCGAGCGGGCCTCCGCGCGGCTGCTGGAGGTGCTGGGCGGCGGCGCGGGCTCCCCGGGGGCGGACCGGCTGCCCATCGACGCCGTCGAAGACCTCGTGGGCGACCGGTACGCGGACGTCATCTCGGTCCACCCGGACCGGGTGCGGCTGCAGCGGCAGCTCCCGGCGGAGGACCTGTTCGGGGGCGCGCGGCGGCTCGACGCCATCGGCATAGGGCTCAACCTGCTGGTGCAGAACTTCTCGGGACGAAGACTCGTGCGCCTGACGGAGGCCGGCTGCCGGGTCCGGCTGCTGTTCCTGAACCCGGCCAGCAGCGCCGTGAAGCGGCGCGAGCGGGAGCTCGGCCTGCGCAAGGGCGAGCTGAGCCGCTCGGTGGAGATGAACATCCTGCACGTGCGCCGGGTGAGGGCGGGGCTGCGGGACCCCTCGCGGTTCGAGATCCACGTGTTCGACGAGACGCCCCGCTTCACCGCGTACCTGGTGGAGGGGGAGACCTCGGGCATCGCGGTGGTCCAGTCGTACCTGCGCCGGGCGCGCGGCATGGAGGCGCCGGTGCTGGTCCTGCGGGGCGGCGGCGCCCGCGGCCCGGCGCGGGACGCGGACCACGGGCTGTTCCCGACGTACCGCGAGGAATTCGAGTCGATCTGGGAGGACTCCCGCCCGGTGTCCTGACTGTCAGTGCCCCGTGGCAGGCTGAAAGTCACAGACCGAAGGTGCACGGGGAGTGCGGGGGAGGGGCGCGGCATGGGGGACTGGCACGGCGGTGTGCTGATCGGATTCGACCTGGAGACGACCGGCACGGAGCCGGGGGAGTCGCGGATCGTGACGGCGGCGGTGGTCGAGGTGCGGGCGGGCGAGGTGCGCGAGCGGCGCGGCTGGCTCGCGGATCCCGGGATACCGATCCCCGAGGAGGCCTCGGCGATCCACGGGATCAGCACGGAGCGGGCGGTGGCGGAAGGCCGCCCTGTTGGGGAGGTCGCGGACGAGGTGGCGCAGGCACTGGTGGAGCACTGGCGCCGGGGCGCGGTCGTCGTCGCGTACAACGCGGCCTTCGACCTGTCCCTGCTGACGGCCGAGCTCGCCCGGCACGGGCTGCCCTCGCTGGCCGACCGGCTGGGCGGGGCCGAGACCGGGCCGGTGGTGGACCCGCTGACCATCGACCGGGCCGTGGACCGCTACCGCCGCGGCAAGCGGACGCTGGAGGCGGTGTGCGGGGTGTACGGGGTCACCCTGGACTCCGCGCACGACGCGGGAGCCGACGCGCTGGCCGCGGTGCAGGTGGCCCGCGCGATAGCCGCCCGCCACCCCGAGGTGGCGGCGCTCACCCCGGCCGCCCTGCACGCCCGCCAGGGCACCTGGCACGAGCGCTGGGCCCGCGACTTCCAGTCCTACCTGCGCCGCCAGGGCACCCCGGACGCGGTGATCGACCCCAACTGGCCGCTGCGCACGGCCCTCCCGGCGACGGCCTGAGGCGGCTGACGGGCCCCGGTGTTGGCCGGATTTCGACGGTGCCCGACCGGAGGTGATTCGGAGCGACGGCCGAGCCCTTACCCTCTGATGCACTTGTCCGCGTTCACAAGCTCACGACGCCCGGCCGATGCGTGACGTCCGCCGCCCGTGGTCGATCGCGCAGCTGCTTTCCGGGGGGTCCCATGAACATCGAACTTGCCGATCTGCTCACCTCGCTCCGGTCGGAGATCAACCGTGCCCGGGTCGATGCCGCGGGCCAGGACGTGCGCTTCAAGATCAACTCCATTGACCTGGAACTGCAGGTGGCGGTCGAGAAGACCGGCGAAGGCAACGCCGGTGTGCGCTTCTGGGTGGTGTCGCTCGGAGGCAAGGCGACAGCCAAGTCCGCCGAGACCCACACCGTGAAGATCGCGCTGGGCGCCCAGACAGCGGGAGGTGACGCCGTCCTCACCGGTGACGACGTCTCCGACCTCTTCTGAGCCCGGCCGGCCTCTGCATGAGTTCCGTCGACAAGAGCCGGGTGGCCCAGGTCATCGTCCGGCTGGAAGACAGCGTCGAATTCGGGTCGGGATACCGGATCAGCAAACGACTGGTCCTCACGGTGGCCCATTTGTTCGAGCGTCGCGATCACGCCTGCACGGTGCTGCTCGGGACTGGCAAGGACGCCCTCCCCGCCACGCTCGTATGGAGGGGAGGGGCACAGCGCCAGGACCTGGCGCTGTTGGAGCTCGACGCCGTGCCCGCGGAGCTCCCCTCCGTCTCCGGCCTTTCCATCGGACGGCTGCCGAACGGGGTGGGCAATGTGCCGTTCGTAGGGGTCGGCTTCCCGGCCCTCGCACAGCGTGCCGAATCGGCCAGGTACCAGGGACTCGACCGGCGGGACAGCCGGCAGGTGGACGGGTTGGTCAAGCTCGGGTCCAACATGAAGTCGGAGCTGCTCGACCTCACCATCACGTCCGCGCCGCCTCCCGAGCCGGTCGACGGCAGGGACCCCTGGAAGGGGATCTCCGGCACGGCCCTGTTCGCGCCCGGTGGCTGTCTCATCGGAGTGCAGGCCCAGCGGCTGCCCGCCGCCGGGACCAGCAGCGCGGAGGCAGAGTCCGTGGCCAAGGCTCTCGACGACCCCGAATTCGTCCGGATCCTCGGCGAGAACTTCGTACGGACCCGGGCGGTGCAGCTCGATGCCCTGGAGGAACAGAGGCCCGGCCGCCGGCAGCGGTCTGTCGTCTCCCAGCAGGAGCGCATCAGCGGCTTCGGCGACTTCGAGAAGAACTTCACCCCGGAGCGGCTGCCCTTCGTCTCCCCGGGCAGCGAACACGACGCGGCCCCCCACCGGCTGCTCACGCATCTGGTGACCTCGGCGGACCGCGGGGTCCTGCTGATCGGAGCGGCGGGCACGGGCAAGAGCCGGACCGGCCTCGAGGTCGGTCAGCTCGCCATCGACGAGGGCTGGCGGGTACTGCACCTCGTGCCCCAGGCCCGGGACGGATCGGCCGGCGACCAGATCACCGACCAGATCATCGACGAGATAGCCGAGGAGGCCTTCGCGGAGACCAGCTCCGTGCTCGTGGTGATCGATCTCAACGAAACCAACCTCGACCTGCAGGCGCTGCGGCACCAGCTCCTGCCCATGGCACGGCGCCGCTCCGTCCCGATGGTCCTGCTCGCCTCGGCACGCCCGGGCTGGCTGCTGGAGGCCGACCGGGCCCTGGTCGCCGAACTCTTCGACGAGATCCACGTACGGCAGGACGAAGAGTTCCAGCGGCTCGTCACCAGGAACGCACTGGAGACCCTGGCGCCCACCGCGATCCACCGCCTGGGGGCGGACCGCATGCTCGCGGTCTGCGGAAGCCGCCCGATCGTGGCGCTCCTGGTCGCCCAGGAGATCGAGCGCCGGGTCAAGGCGGGGAGTTTCTCCATCCCCGAGCTGACGGGTCTGCGCTCCGGGGGCGAGCTGACCGCCTGGCTGCTGAACCGGCTGAAGGAGGACGGCCTCACCGTTCCCGCCCGCACCCCTGGAAGCCTCGTCCCCGCCCGCGCCTCCTTCGGACTCGTGGCCGCCGCTGCCGCCGCGGCGGCCTGCCCGCAGGGCCAGGCCGCGGTGGTCGCCGCCGCCAGGTCGGCGCTCACGGGTGCTGCCGCCGACCAGGTCGAGGAGGCCGACGGCATCGTGGCCACCCTGGTCTCGCTGGGCTGGCTGGAGCTGAAGGACGGCGTTCTCTCGGTCGCCCACGACATCGTCGCGGACCAGCTCATGGAATCGGTCCTTCTCCCCGAGCCGACCGCCTGGCCGGACACCGCCGGCACACGGGCACTGCTCGCCGGCAGCCTCACGGACGCCCGCACCATCGGTCGGTTCTCCGTCAACCTCGGCCGCCTCGTCAACGACCTGGCCCTCGCCGACCGGGCAGCGGCCGTCGAGCCCCTGCTGCGCGCGTGGTTCACCGAGCAGGCCTCCACCATCGGCGACCTGATGTGCGAGGACTCCAACGCCGGCAGCTACGCGCTCGGCGCCCTCTGCTCCGGTCCGCCGTGGGCCGATGCCGCCGTCGCGTGCTGGGACCAGGTCCTCAGCCCCTGGATCGGCGCGTTCGGCGGTGATTACGACGCCCGTCACGTGCTGCACCGCGGGCTGCGCAACCTCCCCGCCGAGGGCGCGCAGCTCCTCGCACCCGCCGCACTCGACTGGCTGGCGGCGTATTGGCGGGCCAGCACCGCCGGCTACGTCGCGGCTCCGCTGCTGTCCCGCATGGACCTGCCGCCCGAGGCGGTGCAGCAGGCCGTCCCCTTGACGCTGAACTGGCTCAACCGCCACGCCGCGACGCCGGGTGGCGGATACGTGCTCCGACCGCTGCTCGACCGCACCGACCTCGACCCCTTCGAGGCCCGGCGGGTCATGTCCGCCGCGTACGCCTGGCTGAGCCGCAACGGCACCACCCACAGCGCCGGATACGTCCTCGATGCCTTCCTGTCGCGCTCGGACCTCACCCCCGACGACGTACGGCGCATCCTGCCGGCCACGCGCGCGTGGCTCGGCCGCCACGCCACGACCCTGGGCGCCGGGTACGTGATCCAGTCACTGCTGCCCCGCCCGGAGCTGGAGCCCGACGAGGCGGGGAGGACCGTGCAGACCGGCCTCGCCTGGCTGGACGCCCACGCCACCACGCTGACGGCCCGGCACGTCCTGAGGGCGGCGGCGGCTCGGCCCGACCTGTCGGACGAGGACCTGCGACGGCTCCTGCGCGCCGCCCGCGCCTGGCTGGACCTCCACGGCACGACCATCGACGCCGACTGGGTCCTGTCCCCGCTGCTCGTCCGCACGGACCTGGCCGCCGAGGACGGCGAGCGCGTCCTGTCCGCCGTCCTGGACTGGCTCGGCCTCCACGCCCGGGCGATACAGGCCGAGTTCGTCCTCGGCCGGCTGGTGGAGCACACCGGCCTGACAGTCGACGAGCGCAGCCGCGCTTGGTCCGCCGTACTCGACTGGCTCGATTCCCACGCGGAGGTCGAACAGGCCTCCTTCATCCTCAAGCGGCTGCTCAGGCTGGTCGACTTTCCCGAAGCGGAAATGCATCGGGTGGTCGCCGCAGCCATGGTCTGGCTCGACCACTACGGGAACGAAGCCAGCGCCGGACACATCATCGGCCCGCTGCTCGGCCGTTCCGTCCTGGCTTCCGGCGATGTGCAGCAGGTGCTGCGCACCGCTTTCGACTGGCTCGGCCTCCATGCGATCGGCGAGGCCAGCTTCGTGTTCAAGCCGCTGCTCCTGCGGACGGACCTGGCGGCGGCCGATGTCCGCCGGGTGGTCGGGTCCGCCCTCGTGTGGCTGGGCCACAGTGCGGGGACGTTGGACGCGGGCTATGTCCTCAACGTCCTGCTGGTGCGCACCGACCTGACCGGGGAGGAGATCTCCGCGGCCTTCTCCGAGGCCTTGGCCTGGCTCGACCTGCACGCCGACACGGCCGATGCCGGCTATGTACTCGCACGACTGCTCAGCCGCCACGACCTGCCGCCGGCCGACGCCCCACGGGTGCTGCAGGCGGCCTTCGAATGGCTCGGCGATCGTGCCGGCGCCCCGGAAGGGCGCGTCGTCCGGGAGGCCCTGGAAGCGCGGGCAGACCTCGGTCCCCTCGAGAGCCGGCGCATGGCAGCAGCGCAGTTCGCCTGGCTGGCAGCCCACCTGACCGACCCTCGGGGCAGCTACCTGCTGGTCCCGCTCCTGAAGCGCACCGACCTGGACGCGGACCACGCACTGCTCCCGGTCACGACGGCGCTGGACTGGCTCGACCACAATGCCACCATTGCGAATACCCCGTTCGTTCTCAACACACTGCTCTCGCGCAGCGATCTGGGCGGCGACCACGCCCGGCGGGGGGCTGAGGCCGCCTTCACCTGGCTCGACGCGTACGCGCACACCCCCGAGGCCCGCTTCGTGCTCGCGCCGCTTCTGGTCCGCAGGGATCCCGACGTCATGAAACGCGCCACCCAGTTGGCCGTGGTCTGGCTCGACCGGCACGTCCTGATGCCCGAGGCGCAGCGCGTCATAGGCCCTCTGCTGGCCTGCAGCACCCTGTCCTCGGACACGGCGGGTCGCTCGGCCCGGCACGCGCTGACCTGGCTCGACCGACACGGCTCCGCGCGGGAGGCGGCGTTCGTACTGGAGCCCCTGCTGCGCCGTGCCCACCTCGGCGCCCCGGAAGCGGTCCGAGCGAAGGAACACGCCCTGGCGTGGCTGTCCGACGGCATGGACACCCCAGGCGCCGGCCACGTACTCGAGTCGCTGCTCGGGCGCGGCGACCTGGACCCGGAGGAAGCGTCCCGCGCGATCGCGTACGCGCTGTCCTGGCTGGACCTGCATCCGAGCGCGGGCAGGGCCGGCCGCTTCCTCGGCCCCCTGCTCGCGCGCACCGACCTGACCCCGGATCAGGCCGTGCGGGCCACGACCCGCACCCTGGCCTGGCTGGCCGCCCAGCCGAACGCCGTGAGCCTCGGCCACGTACTGAAGCCCTTGCTCGAACGCATCGACCTGACGCCCGACCAGGCCCGGCAATCGGCGGTCCATGCTCTCGTCTGGCTCGACCGCCACGCGCCCGCGGCCAACGCGGCCCACGTGCTCGGCCCGCTCCTCGACCGCACCGACCTCACCCCCGCCGAGGCCCGTCGGGCCGTCTCCTTCGGCGCGGACTGGCTGGACCGCCACGCAGCGACCGCGCGCGCGAGGTTCGTCGTCGTTCCGTTCCTCAAGCGCCCCGAGGCCACCGCGGAAGAGGTCCGGCACGCGTTCGCAATGGCCCTGTCGTGGCTGGCCCAGTACGGCAACTCGCACGGTGCTCCGGCCGTCCTGAACGGCCTGCTCTCACGTGAGGACCTCGGAGCCGACGATGCGGCGGACGCCGTCGAGGCCTCCTTCGCCTGGCTGGACCACTATGCCGCGACCACCCGCGCCCGCCACGTCCTGGCCCCGCTCATCGTCCGTACCGACCTCTCGCCCCACGACGCCCGCCGGGCCGTCTCCCTCGCCGCATCGTGGCTGGACGGACACGGCTCGACGGAGGGGGCGGCCCTGCTGCGCGACGCCTTCGCGGCCCGCGCCGCCCTGCCCGCCGCCGAATCCTCCGATGCCGACGGCGCCGTTGACGCCGTCCCCGCCAACTGACGACGCAGGCGAGGACTCCGCTGAGCGCGGCCCGTCCCGGCGAAGCCCCCGGTGTGCCGTGTGGGGCTGCCGGCCGTGTTCCTAGAAGGCGTGCCAGCGGGTTTCCGGATCGGCGTCGCGGAGGGAGGTGACGCGGCGGCGGAATTCGGTCAGGGCCTTCGGGTTGGTCGGGGCGTGCTGGGCCACCCAGGCGCAGCTGGCCGTCTCGCGGGCGCCGCGGAGCACCGCGCAGCCCTCCCAGTCGCGTACGTCCCAGCCGTACGCCGTCACGAAGGCCTCGTACGACTGCGCCGGGAGGCCGTACCGGTCGCGGGAGAGGGCCATCACCACCAGGTCGTGCTCGCGCAGGTCGGCCGAGACGGTTTCCAGGTCCACCAGGACCGGCCCGTCCGGGCCCACGTGGACGTTGCGGGGCAGGGCGTCGCCGTGGATCGGTCCCGGCGGCAGGTGCGGGGTGAGCGCGGCCACCTCGTCGGCGTAGGCGTCGCGCCGGGCCCGCAGGTAGGCGGCGTCGGCCGGGTCGATCGACTCGCCGGCCAGCCGGAGCCAGCGCTCGACCCCGCCCAAGAGGTCCCGCGCGGGCAGCGCGACCGGCGCGGCAGGGAGGGCGTGGATCCGCCGCAGCAGCACCGCCAGGTCCTCGGGGCCGGCGGTGCGGACCGGGTCCGGGAGGCGGTGCCACACCGTCACCGGGTGCCCCGCCACCAGCCGGGCCTTCGGCTCGGCCGCGCGGACCGCCGGGATCCCGACCTGTTCGAGCCAGCCCGCCACCGCGAGCTCCCGCCCGGCCCGCTCCAGCAGCGCCGCCTCCCGGCCGACCTTCACCACCAGCTCGCCCACCGCGAACACCGCGTTCTCGCCGAGCGCCAGCAGTACGGACGGACCGGCCGGGCCCGTCAGGCCCGCCGCCGTCAGTACGTCCCTGGCCTGCGCTTCGTCCATGCCGCCGCCCCGAGCCTCTCTCCGGATCCGGATCTTCGTGAATCCGCCCAGTTTCGCACCCGATCCGCGCATGGCCGGATCTTCATGTTGCACGAGACGTATCGTCTCGTTAGCCTCGATGCATGACCTCAGCCGAGCCCGCACACATCGCCATGTTCTCCATCGCCGCCCACGGGCACGTGAACCCGAGCATCGAAGTGATCCGCGAGCTCGTCGCCCGCGGCCACCGCGTCAGCTACGCCATCCCGGCCTCCTTCGCCGAGAAGATCGCGGAGACCGGTGCCACTCCGGTGATCTGGGACTCCACCCTCCCCACCGACGACGAGCCCGAGGCCTGGGGCACCGAGCTCATCGACAACATCGAGCCGTTCCTGGAGGACGCCGTCCAGGCCCTGCCGCAGCTCGCGGCCGCCTTCGAGGGCGACGAGCCCGACCTCGTCCTCCACGACATCACCTCCTACCCGGCGCGCGTCCTCGCCCACCGCTGGGGCGTCCCCGCCGTCTCCCTCTCCCCCAACCTGGTCGCCTGGACCGGGTACGAGGAGGAGGTCGGCGAGCCGATGACGGCCAGGCTGCGCGCCACCGAGCGCGGACGGGCGTACTACGCCCGTTTCCGCGCCTGGCTCGACGAGAACGGCATCGAAGAGGACAGCGACCCCTTCGTCGGCCGGCCGCGCCGCAGCATCGTGCTCATCCCGCGCGCCCTCCAGCCGCACGCCGACCGCGTCGACGAGAGCGTCCACACCTTCGTCGGCGCCTGCCAGGGCGACCGCAGCGCCGACCAGGGCACCTGGGAGCGCCCGGAAGCGGCCGCCGGGAAGAAGGTGCTCCTCGTCTCCCTCGGCTCCACCTTCACCAAGCAGCCCGCCTTCTACCGGGCCTGCGCCGAGGCCTTCGGCGACCTCCCCGACTGGCACGTCGTCCTCCAGATCGGCAAGTTCACCGACGAGGCCGAACTCGGCGCGCTCCCCGCCAACGTCGAGGTCCACCGCTGGGTCCCGCAGCTGGACATCCTGCGCCGGGCCGACGCCTTCATCACCCACGCGGGCGCCGGCGGCAGCCAGGAAGGCCTCGCCACCGCCACCCCGATGGTCGCCGTGCCCCAGGGCGTCGACCAGTTCGGCAACGCCGACATGCTCCAGGGACTCGGCGTCGCCCGCCACGTCCCCATGGCGGAGGCCGACGCCCGCACCCTGCGGGAGGCCGTCCTCGCACTCGTCGAGGACCCCCAGGTCGCCGCCCGCGCCGAGGCGATCCGCGCGCGGATGGCCACCGAGGGCGGTACGCGACAGGCCGCCGACCTCATCGAGGCCGAACTGCCCGCACTGTCGGTGCCCGGTCCTATCGTTCGCTCATGACCACGAAGAAGTACGCCGCCCTGCTGCGCGGGATCAATGTCGGCGGGGCCAAGAAGGTCCCGATGGCCGAGCTGCGCGAGGTCCTGGCGGGGCTCGGCCTCACCGAGGTCCAGACGTACCTGCAGAGCGGCAACGCCGTCTTCGCGAGCCCGGAGAGGGACCAGGCCGCCCTGGCCCGCGAGCTGGAGCGGGCCATCGAGGCCCGCTTCGGCTTCGCGGTGGCCTGCCTGGTGGCCGACGGGGAGTACCTGCGCGCCGTCGCCGAGGCCTGCCCCTTCCCGGCCGCCGAGCTGGAGGGCCGGCAGCTGCACGCCACGTTCCTCTCCGCACAGCCCGCCGAAGAACGCTTCGCCTCGATCGACGGGCCCTCGTACCTCCCCGAGGAGTACCGGATCGGAGACCGGGTGGTCTACCTCTACGCCCCCGACGGCCTGGGCCGCTCCAAGCTGGGCGAGGCGCTCCACAAGCCCGCCGTGTTCAAGGGCATCGACGCGACGACCCGGAACTGGAACACCGTCGCGAAACTCGTCGAGCTCACGGCCGGCTGACGGGCGCGACGGCGCCGGGCCCGCCCTGATCCGAAAGACACCCCCTAGCGGCCGAGCGCGTCCAGTACGGACATCTCCCGCGGCGTCAGCCGGATGGTCGCCGCGTCCAGGTTCTCGGCCAGGTGCGCCGGAGACCCGGTCCCGGGCGTCGGGCACAGCACCGGCGACCGGTGCAGCAGCCAGGCCAGCGCGATCTGCCCCGGCCCCGCCCGATGCTCGGAGGCCACGGCGGTCACCGCCGCCGCGCTCTCGCGCGTCAGGGCGCCGCTGCCCAGCGGGTAGTACGGGAGGAAGGCGATCCCGCGCGCCCCGCACAGCGCGAGCACCTCCTCCGAGGACCGGTCCATCAGGTTGTACGGGTTCTGCACGGAGGCCACCGGGACCACCTCCAGCGCCTGCCGCAGCTGTTCGGCGGTCACCGTGTCCAGCCCGATGTGCCGGATCTTGCCCTCCGCCCGCAACGCGGCCAGCGCGCCCAGCTGTTCCGCCTCCGGGACCGCCGGATCGAAGCGGTGCAGCTGGTAGAGGCCGATGCTCTCCACCCGCAGCCGCCGCAGGCTCGCCTCGCACATCGCCCGCAGCTGCTCGGGCCGCCCCGCGGCGTGCCACCGGTCGGGGCCGGTGCGCACCACCCCGCCCTTCGTGGCGACGACCAGCCGCTCCCCGTACGGGTGCAGGGCCTCGGCGATCAGCTCCTCGGCCAGGTCGGGGCCGTAGTTGTCGGCGGTGTCGATGAGCGTGACACCGCGCTCGACGGCGGTGAGCAGCACCGCCCGGGCCTCCGCGCGGCTGCCGCGCGGGCCCCAGTAGCCGGGGCCGACCAGGCCGCCCGTGCCGAGGCCGAGCCGCCGTACGGGGAGATCTCCGCCGAGAAGGAACACGTCGTCCACCATGCCCCGACGGTAACGCAGCGCGCCGGATGTGCCAGGCTCCGGAGCATGCGTTACATCATCATCGGCGCCGGGGCGATCGGCGCGACCATCGGCGGACGGCTGGCGGAGGCGGGCACCGAGGCCGTCCTCGTCGCGCGCGGCGCGCACGCGCAGGCCCTCGCGGCGGACGGGCTGCGGCTCACCACGGCGGACGGGACCCGGGTGCACCGGATCCCCGTGGTCACGGGCCCGGCGGAACTCGGTGAACTGCGCCCCGACGACGTCCTGTTGCTGGCGGTGAAGACCCAGGACGCGATCGCCGCGCTCGACGCGTGGGGCGACGCGGAGGTGGCGGGCGGCGGTACGGCGGCCCAGCGGCTGCCGGTGCTGTGCGCCCAGAACGGAGTGGAGAGCGAGCGGCTGGCGCTGCGCCGCTTCGCCCGCGTGTACGGGGTCTGCGTCTGGCTGCCCGCCACCTTCCTGGAGCCGGGCGTGGTCTCCGCGCTGTGCGCGCCGCTGACGGGCATCCTGCACATCGGGCTCGCGGCCGGGGGCGCGGACGCGCGGGCCCGGCGGATCGCCGCCGACCTGGAGAAGTCCGGCTTCGAGGCGCCGGTCGTCGAGGACGTGATGCGCTGGAAGTACGCGAAGCTGCTGGGGAACCTGGGCAACGCCGTCCAGGCGACGACGGGCCCGGAGCCGCACCCGGCGAAGGCGGCCCTGCTGCTGCGCGCGCAGCGGGAGGGGCGGGCGGCGCTCGGGGCGGCGGGGATCGCGTACGCCTCCGACGCGGAACAGGCGGCGGCCCGTGACGGCAAGGTCGGCCAGCCCCCGGGCGTGCGCGGCGGCTCCTCCTGGCAGTCCCTGAGCCGGGGCACCGGCTCCATCGAGGCGGACTACCTCAACGGCGAGGTCTCCCTGCTGGGCCGCCTCCACGGGGTCCCGACCCCGGTGAACGACACCCTCCGCCACGCGGCGAACATCTTCGCCCGCGAGGGCCTGCCGCCGGGCGCGATGTCGATCGAGGACCTGACGGCCCTGGCCGACGAGGCGGCGGCGAGGGCCTAGCTAGGGGTGTCCGCAAAGTAGCGCCGGCCGCCCGGAGGGCGGCCCCGCGGCGTCCGGCACGCCGAGGGCGCGTGCCGGGCGTCGCGGGGCGGGCGGGACTTTGCGGACACCCCTAGGCGTCAGGCCGCGGTGAGGAGGGGGGCGCTGCGCGGCGCCGTGTCGTAGCGGCGCAGGAGCAGGCGGGCCAGCTCGGGGGCCGCGCCGAGGACACCGGCCACCAGGTCCGCCCCGGCGGCTTCCGCGCCCGAGGCGATACGGTCCGGCAGGCGCCCGGGGGCGATGACGTACGGGGCCACGGCCACCCGGCGGACGCCCTCGGCGCGCAGGGCCCGTACGGCGTCCTCCGTACGGGGCAGGCGGGCGGAGGCGAACGCAGGCCGCACGGCGCACCAACCGGTGTGCCGCCACTCCCGCGCGATTTCAGCGATCACTGCGATCGCCTCCGGGTCGGAGGAACCGGCGGACGCGAGCACCACTCCGGTGGTGGCGCGGTCCGCCGGGGTGAGGCCCGCTTCCGCGAGGCGGCGCTCCAGGGCGCCGACCAGGAGCGGGGACGGGCCGAGGACGTCCGCGATCCGGACCGAGAAGTCCGGCAGGCGGGACGCGGCCTCGGCCAGCACCGCGGGGATGTCGGACTTCGCGTGGAACGCCCGGGTCAGGAGCAGCGGGAGGGCCACGACCTCCCGTACGCCGGACCGGTACAGGCCGGAGGTCACCTGCGCCACCGTCGGGGTGTCGAAGTCGAGGAAGGCCGTCTCCACCCGCAGCCCCGGCCGCAGCGCCCGCACCCGCCGGGTGAGGGCGTGCACGGTCGCCGCGTGCCGCGGGTCGCGGCTGCCGTGGGCGATGACGAGCAGGACGGGGTCGCTCGCGGGTGAGGTGGCGCGGAAGAGGGGACGCATGGCGCGGCTCAGTTCTTGACCAGGAGGCCGCGGGTGCGCAGGACCCGGCGTTCGAGGGGGCTGAAGATGAGGAGGTCGATGGCGATGCCGACGACGAGGATGAGGATGATCGCGAGGAATACGCCGGGGAGGTCGATGTTGTTGCGGCCGTTTTCGAGGAGTTGGCCGAGGCCGAGGCCGAGGTCGGGGGAGCTGGCGATGATTTCGGCGGCCATGAGGGAGCGCCAGGAGAAGGCCCAGCCTTGTTTGAGGCCGGCGAGGTAGCCGGGGAGGGCGGCGGGCATGACGACGTGTCGGGCGCCTCGGAGGCCGGTGGCGCCGAGGGTGCGGCCGGCGCGGAGGAAGAGCGGGGGGATCTGGTCGATGCCGGCGACGAGTCCGTTGGCGATGGAGGGGACGGCGCCGAGGAGGATGACGGTGTACATCATGGCGTCGTTGAGGCCGAACCACAGGACGGCCGGGGGGACCCAGGCGACCGAGGGCAGGGATTGCAGGCCTTGGAGGATGGGGCCGATGGCGGCGCGGACGAAGGTGACGCGGGCGACGAGGAGTCCGAGGGGGGTGCCGATGGCGAGGGCGAGGAGGAAGCCGAGCAGGCCGCGGGAGACGCTGGTCCAGACGACGTCGAGGAGGGTGCCCTTGAGCCACATGTCGGACAGGCTGTTCCAGACCGCGGACGGGGCGGGGAGCTTGGTCTGGTCGGTGACCTTCAGGGAGACCAGCACCTGCCAGACCACGAGGACGAGGGTGATGGCGAGGAAGGGCGGGAGGACCTTCTTGATGAAGACCTCGCGGGTGGGGGTGCGGTGGGTCTGGACGGCGTCGAGGGCGTCGAGTCCGGCTTCCAGGCCGGCGAGGTCGTCGGTCTTGTCCTTGGCCGCGAGGTTCGGCTTGGTTTCAGTGCTGGCCATGGCGGCGGATCTCCCCACGCAGGTGTTCGGTGATCTCGAGGGACAGTTCGGCGACGTCCGCGTCTTCGATGCGGCGGGGCTGGGGGATGTCCACGGTCCATTGCCTGGCGATGCGGCCGGGTCGTGAGGAGAGCAGGATCACGCGCTGGGCGAGGCGGACGGCTTCGCGGACGTTGTGGGTGACGAAGAGGACGGAGACGTTGGTCTCGGTCCAGATGCGGGTGAGTTCGCCGTGCAGGACGTCTCGGGTGATGGCGTCCAGGGCGGCGAAGGGTTCGTCCATCAGCAGGAGTCGGCTGTCCTGGGCGAGGGCGCGGGCCAGGGCGACGCGCTGGCGCATGCCGCCGGAGAGTTCGTGGACGCGTTTGCCGTGGGCGCCGCCGAGGCGGACCAGTTCCAGCAGGCGTTCGGCTTCCGTTTTGCGGTCGGTTTTGGGGATGCCGCGCAGGCGCAGGGCGAGTTCGATGTTCTTGCCGGCGGTGAGCCAGGGGAAGAGGGCGTGTTCCTGGAACATGAGGGCGGGGCGGCCGGCGGTCTCGATGGTGCCGGTGGTCGGTTTGTCGAGTCCTGCGACCAGGTTGAGCAGGGTGGACTTGCCGCAGCCCGAGGCCCCCAGGATGGTGACGAACTCGCCGGGGGCGACATCGAGGCTGATGTCGTCCAG
>NZ_JAINUL010000001.1:2403146-2435928 GCF_020639365.1 Streptomyces flavotricini | reverse complement strand
GCGACCAGGTTGAGCAGGGTGGACTTGCCGCAGCCCGAGGCCCCCAGGATGGTGACGAACTCGCCGGGGGCGACATCGAGGCTGATGTCGTCCAGGACGAGCTGTGATCCGGCCGGGCCGGAGAAGGATTTCGAGACGTGCTCGATGCGGGCTGCATGAGTCACCGCGGTGGTGTCCTCAACAGCTTTGGCGAGTGTGGTGGCCATGGTCGTCACCTCCTGGGGATCGTACGGGCTGACTTCTACTTGGCGCCGAGACCGGCGTCGGAGACCTCGGGCTTGCCGGCGGCCTTGAGCACCTTGTTCAGGAGCGTCAGGTCGTAGATCCCGGCGAGGTCGGGCTGCTCGATGAGCTTGGCCTTCACCGCCCAGTCGGACTCCGTCTTCAGCGTGGCCGCGAGCGGGTCGTCGGTGACGAGGATGCTCTTCCACGCCGGGTCGATGACCGCGGGCTCCAGCTCCTTGCCGCTGAGCGCCTTGAGCGCCGCGTTGGCGGAGGCCTTCGCCTTGTCCGGGTTGGCGTTGATCCACTCGTTCGTCTTCACCGTGCCGGCCAGCACGGCCTCGACGACGTCCGGGTGCTCCTTGAGGAACTTCTGCGACACGATGACGTTCGTGATCACGAACTTCTTGTCGGGCCACAGGTCGGTCTCGTCGAGGAGGACGGAGGCGCCGTCGGAGACCAGCTTCGAGGCGGTCGGCTCGGGCACCCATGCGCCGTCGATCGAGCCCTGCTTGAAGGCGTCCGGGGTCACCTTGTTGTCCGTGCGCACGACGGACACGTCGCCCTTGCCGGACTCCGGGTCGACCTTCCAGCCCTTCTCCGCGATCCAGTTGAGGAACGCGACGTCCTGTGTGTTCCCCTTCTGCGGGGTCGCGATCTTCTTGCCCTTGAGGTCGTCCAGGGTCTTGATCTTGTCCGGGTTCACGACGAGCTTCACGCCGCCGGAGGCGGACCCGGAGATGATCCGCAGGTTGCTGCTCTTGGACTTCACGTAGCCGTTGATCGACGGCGAGGGGTAGTAGCGGTTGGGGTCGGTCGAGCCGATGAACGAGCAGTGGTAGGCGTCGCAGATCGTGAACGCGTCGGCGAGCGCGTAGTGGAACGGGATGTGGACCGCCCTCGCGGCCACGGTCGGCGCCGACCACCCCGCGCAGGCCGCCGCCTGGGCCGAAGAGGCCGTACGGGCCACCGCCGCGCACGGCGCCGACGAGGCCCTGCACGCCCACGCCCTCGCCGCCCGCGGCACCGCGCACCTGGCCGCCGGGGAGACCTCCGCCGCCCTGCACGACGCCCGCGCCGCGGCCCGGATCGCCGACACCCTCACCGACCGCGCCCTCGCCCTGCGCCTCGGCGCCCTGGACTGCCTGGCCCGGCTGGAGACCGAACTGGAGCAGTACGGGCCCGCCGTACGGCACTTCACCCGCGGCATCGACACCGCCCGCGCCACCGGACAGTGGCCGGCCGCCACCGCGCTCGCCGCCGGCCTGGCCGCCCTGCTGCTGCGCCAGGGCCGCTTCCCGCAGGCCGCCGCCCGCGCCGAAGAGGCCGTACGGTGCTCCGAACTGGCGGGTGGTCAGGAGCCGCGCGCGCTGGCCCTGTGCGTGCGCGCCCAGGTCGCCCTGGAGGTCCACACCCCCGAGACGGCCGTCGCGGTGGCCCGGGCCGCCTGCGCGCTGGCCGCCGCCGACGGCGCCTGGTGGTACCGCTCGCGGCTGGTGCTGGCCGCCGCCGAACTCGCCGCCGGGGACGCCCTCGGCAGTCTGGAGACCCTCGCCGGAGCCGCACTGGCCGACCCGCTGACCGCACCGCTGCCCGCCGCCGAACGGCTCGGGCTCGCCGAGACCCTGTGCGGGGCCCGGCTCGCGGTGGGCCGCAGCGACGCGGCCCGGATCGCCGCCGGTCAGGCCCGTGAACTCGCCGCGCGGACCGGCCTCGCGGGCCTCCGCGTCCAGGCGCTGCTGCTGGCCGCCGCCGTCGCCGAGAGCCCCGCCGAGGCGCTCGCCCCGGCCGAGGAGGCCCTCTCCGCGGCAGCCGCCTGCGGGCACGCCGCCGACGAGGGCTGGGCCCGCGTGGCCCTCGCCCGGGCCCGGACGCGGCTCGGCGAACCGGAGCAGGCCGACCGTCACCTGACCGCCGCCGCGTACACGGCCACCGCCTGCTCGGCGGCCCGGCTCGGCCGGGAGGTCGCCGCCGCGACCGCCGAGGCGGCGGTACCGGCGGCCCCCGCAGAGGAGGCGTACATGCTGAGCCAGCGCGAGTACGAGATCTCCCAACTGGTCAGCCAGGGCTGCACCAACCGGCAGATCGCCCGCAACCTCGGGGTCAGCCACAAGACGGTGGAGACCCACCTCGGGCGCATCTTCGCCAAGCTGGAGGTCTCCTCACGGGCGGAGATCGCCAACCTGATCGGCCGGAACACGGTGGTCGCCCGCCCCCGGGCCCGCGCCAAGTCCCTCGCCGGGGCATCCTGAGGACGGCCGGTGACCGTCCGGCCGTCCGATCCACCCCAACTGCCACGGAGAACCACGATGTACCCCAGCATTCGCACGATCACCTTCGACTGCACCGGAGACCCGTACGACCTCGGCCTGTTCTGGAGCGGCCTGCTGGGCCGCCCGCTGGCCGACGACGACAAGCCGGGCGACCCCGAGGCGGTCATCGAGGACCCGCAGGGCGGTCCCACCCTGCTGTTCGTACGGGTCCCCGAGGGCAAGGCGGCGAAGAACCGCATCCACCTCGACCTCAAGCCGCACGGCCGCACCCGCGAGGACGAGGTGGCCCGGGTGCAGGCCCTCGGCGCCCGCCTGGTCGCCGACCGGACCCGCCCCGACGGCAGCGGCTGGGTCACCCTCGCGGACCCCGAGGGCAACGAGTTCTGCATGGAGCGCGGGGAACTCGGGTGACGGCGCACACCACTTCCGCGACCGGCCCGGGCACCTCGCGCTGGCTCAAGCGCCTCACCGTCCCCGGGGCACCGGCCCCGCAGCCCGCCCGCGCCCGCATCGTCTGCCTGCCGCACGCCGGCGGTGGCGCGAGCGCCTACCAGGGCTGGGCCCGCCACCTGCCGCCCGCGGTCGAACTGCTCGCCGTGCAGTACCCCGGCCGACAGGACCGGCTGGCCGAGCCCTGCAGCGAGACGATGGAGGAGAGCGCCGGCGCCGCCGCCGCCGCCCTCGCCGCACTGCCCGTCCTGCCCACCGTCGTCTTCGGCCACAGCATGGGCGCCCTCGTCGCGTACGAGACCACGCTCCGGCTCGGCCGGCACGCCCCGCACGCCGCCCCCGTGCACCTGTTCGTCTCGGGCACCGCCGCCCCCCACCGCGACCGCGAGGAGCTGCCCGCGCTGGACGACGCGTCGCTCGTCGCGTACACCCGCCGGCAGGGCGGCGCCGAGCCCGAGGTGTACGAGATACCCGAGCTGCGGGAGCTGCTCCTGCCCTCGCTGCGCGCGGACTTCCGGCTGCTGACCGACTACGTGCCGGTCAAGGAGCCCGCACGCACGGGTGTCCCGGTCACCGCCTTCGGCGGGGACCGGGACACGGGCTGCCCGCCCGAGGAGCTGGCGAGCTGGGGAGAACTGACCACGGCGGAGTTCACCAGCAGGGTGTTCCCCGGAGGGCACTTCTACCTGCAGGGGCAGGAGGAGCGGCTGACCGCCCTGGTGGCGGGCGCCCTCGGCGCCGGGGTCGGCGCGGTTGGTGTCGGCGGGGTCAGCAGGCCGGCTCCGTAGCCATGCACGCCGTGAGCGTGGTCCCGTCGTCCGGGTCGATCAGCAGGAACGACCCGGTACGGCGGGAGCGCGCGTACGCGTCGAGCGCCAGCGGCTCGGCCGTGCGGACCACGACCTGACCGATGTCGTTGGCCCGCAGCTCCTCGACGGCCGTACGGCGCGCCGGGTCGTCCAGCGCCAGCCGGGACGGGATCGCCTTCACGACCGCCTTGACCGTACGGGTGGTGTGCTTGACCAGCACCCGGTCGCCGACCCGCAGCGGCCGGTCCGCGACGTGGCAGACGGTGGCCGCGAGATCGCGGGTCACCGGCGGGGCGCCGTCGGCCGGGGCGATCATGTCCCCGCGGGAGACGTCGATGTCGTCCGCCAGCCGCACCGTCACCGACTGCGGGGCCCACGCCGCCTCGGCGGGGCCGCCGAGCGTGTCGATGGCCGCGATGGTGGTGGTCAGCCGGGACGGCAGCACGGTCACCGGGGCCCCGACGCGCAGTACGCCGGAGGCGATCTGGCCCGCGTAGCCGCGGTAGTCGGGGTGCTCGGCGGACTGCGGACGGATCACGTACTGGACCGGGAGCCGGGCCGGGGCGCCCTGCGGGTCGTGGTCCACGGGAACCGTCTCCAGGTGCTCCAGGATGGTGGGGCCGCCGTACCAGTCCATGTGCGGGGAGGGCTCGACCACGTTGTCCCCGGCCAGCGCGGAGACCGGGATGGCGGTCACCTCCCGGACGCCGAGCCCGCGGGCGTAGTCGGCGAACTCCGCGGCGATGGCGGCGAAGACGGACTCGTCGTAGCCGACCAGGTCCATCTTGTTCACCGCGAGCACCACGTGCGGGACCCGCAGCAGGGCCGCGACCGCGGTGTGCCGCCGGGTCTGCTCGACCACCCCGTTGCGGGCGTCGACGAGCACCACGGCGAGCTCCGCCGTCGACGCCCCGGTGACCATGTTGCGGGTGTACTGCACGTGGCCGGGGGTGTCGGCGAGGATGAACCGGCGCCTGGCGGTGGCGAAGTAGCGGTAGGCGACGTCGATGGTGATGCCCTGCTCGCGCTCGGCCCGCAGGCCGTCGGTGAGCAGCGCGAGGTCCGGGGCGTGGCGGTGGCGAAGTAGCGGTAGGCGACGTCGATGGTGATGCCCTGCTCGCGCTCGGCCCGCAGGCCGTCGGTGAGCAGCGCGAGGTCCGGGGCGTCCTGGCCGCGGCTCGCGGAGACCCGCTCGACGGCCTCCAGCTGGTCGGCGAGGATCGACTTGGAGTCGTAGAGCAGCCGTCCGACCAGGGTGGACTTGCCGTCGTCCACGGAGCCCGCGGTCGCGAAGCGCAGCAGCGAGGTGGCGGCGACGGTGCCGCCGAGGGCGGCGTTCGTGGTGGGGATCATGTCTAGAAGTATCCTTCGCGCTTGCGGTCTTCCATCGCGGCCTCGGACAGCTTGTCGTCGGCGCGGGTCGCGCCCCGCTCGGTGAGCCGGGAGGCGGCGATCTCGGTGATCACGGAGTCCAGCGTGGTGGCGTCGGAGTCGACGGCGCCCGTGCAGGACATGTCGCCCACGGTGCGGTAGCGGACGAGCCGCCGCTGGGTGCTCTCGCCGTCCTTGGGTCCGCCCCACTCGCCGGCGGTGAGCCACATGCCGCTCCGCTGGAACACCTCGCGCTCGTGGGCGAAGTAGATCTCCGGCAGTTCGATCTCCTCGCGGGCGATGTACTGCCAGACGTCGAGTTCGGTCCAGTTGGAGAGCGGGAAGACGCGGACGTGCTCGCCGGGGGCGTGGCGGCCGTTGTAGAGCTGCCACAGTTCGGGGCGCTGGCGGCGCGGGTCCCACTGGGAGAACTCGTCGCGCAGGGAGAAGACGCGTTCCTTGGCGCGGGCCTTCTCCTCGTCGCGGCGGCCGCCGCCGAAGACGGCGTCGAACTTCAGCTGCTGGATCGCCTCGGTGAGGGGGACGGTCTGCAGCGGGTTGCGGACCCCGTCGGGGCGTTCGCGGAGCTTGCCGGCGTCGATGTACTCCTGGACGGAGGCGACGTGCAGGCGCAGGTTGTGCTTGGCCACGGCGCGGTCGCGGTAGTCGAGGACCTCGGGGAAGTTGTGTCCGGTGTCCACGTGCAGCAGCGTGAACGGCACCGGCGCCGGCGCGAACGCCTTGAGCGCCAGGTGCAGCATCACGATGGAGTCCTTGCCGCCGGAGAACAGGATCACCGGCTTCTCGAACTCGCCCGCCACCTCACGGAAGATGTGCACGGCCTCGGATTCGAGGGCGTCGAGTTCACGACGAGCTTCACGCCGCCGGAGGCGGACCCGGAGATGATCCGCAGGTTGCTGCTCTTGGACTTCACGTAGCCGTTGATCGACGGCGAGGGTCCGATGAACCCGATGTCGAGAGAGCCTCCGTTGAGGGCTTCGATCTCGGACGGGCCGGCGTTGAAGGTCTGCGGTTTGATCGCGGTGGCGCCGAGCTCCTTGGCGATCAGACCCTCCTGGACGCCGACGAGCGCGGTGGCGTGGGTCAGGTTCGGGAAGTACCCGATGCGGACCTCGGACGCGGAGAGCTTCTTGGCTCCGTCGGCGGCGGCGTTCGCCTTCTTGTCCTCGGGCTTGTCGGCCTGGGAGCCGTAGCCGCAGGAGGCGAGCACGCCGATCAGCAGCGGCAGCGCGGCAGCGGCGGCGACGCCGCGGCGGACGGCGGAACGGGAAGGCGCAGTACGGGTGTTACCGGTGGCAGGCACGGGAGGGCTTCCTCTCGTAGCGTCAACTCATGACGCACGTCTTCGTCTGTGCAGCAAGGACAGGTATAGCTGGTGGGGAGTGGGGGCGCGCAGGCAGTGCGCGTACGTCATCGCGCACATCGCGCCACTCCTCCCTGGCCGCTGCCCAGGAGGCCGCTGCCCACGCGGCCGCCCTCCTTGGCGAACGTGGAGTAGATGTCCCCAGCCATGGGCTAGAAGTCCCAACCCTCGTCGTCCGCCTGGACGGTCGTCCGGGCCTGCGAGGCGAAGGACTCGCCCGCCATGCCCGCCGCCAGCGTGGTGCCGTCGGCCGGGTCGATGAGCAGGAAGGACCCGGTACGGCGGGAGTCGGCGTAGGCGTCGAGCGCGAGCGGCTCTGCGGTCCGTACGACGACGCGGCCGATGTCGTTGGCCACCAGCTGTCCGGGGTTCGGGTGCTGGGACAGGTCGTCCAGGGTCAGCCGCGAGGGGATCTCCTTGACGATGGCCTTCACCGTGCGCGTGGTGTGCTTGAGGAGCACCCGCGCGCCGACGGAGAGGGGCTGGTCCGCGACGTGGCAGACGGTCGCGATGACGTCCTGCGTGGTGGTGGGCGGGTTCACGGACGGCGCGATGAGGTCGCCGCGCGAAATGTCGATGTCGTCCGCGAGACGGACCGTCACCGACTGCGGGGCCCAGGCGATGTCCACGCTCTGGCCGAGCGCGTCGATCCCTGCGATGACCGACGTACGGCCCGACGGCAGGACGGTGACGGCCTCGCCGACGCGCAGTACGCCGGAGGCGATCTGGCCCGCGTAGCCGCGGTAGTCGGGGTGCTCGGCGGTCTGCGGACGGATCACGTACTGCACCGGGAAGCGCGCCGGGCAGGCGGTGAGGTCGTGGCTGACCGGAACGGTTTCCAGGTGCTCCAGCACGGTGGGGCCGCCGTACCAGTCCATGTGGGCGGACGGCTCGACCACGTTGTCCCCGGCGAGCGCCGAGATCGGGATCGCGGTGATCTCCGGGACGCCCAGGTCGGAGGCGTACGCGGTGAACTCCTCGGCGATCTTCGCGAAGACCTGCTCCTCGTAGCCCACCAGGTCCATCTTGTTGACGGCCAGCACCACGTGCGGCACGCGCAGCAGGGCCGCGACGGCGGCGTGCCGGCGGGTCTGTTCGATCACGCCGTTGCGCGCGTCGACCAGGACCACGGCCAGGTCGGCGGTGGAGGCGCCGGTGACCATGTTGCGGGTGTACTGCACGTGGCCGGGGGTGTCGGCGAGGATGAACCGGCGCCGGGCGGTGGCGAAGTAGCGGTAGGCGACGTCGATGGTGATGCCCTGCTCGCGCTCGGCCCGCAGGCCGTCGGTGAGCAGCGCGAGGTCCGGGGCGTGAGTCCTTGCCGCCGGAGAACAGGATCACCGGCTTCTCGAACTCGCCCGCCACCTCACGGAAGATGTGCACGGCCTCGGATTCGAGGGCGTCGAGGTGCGACAGCGCGTACGGCGCGTCGGTCTCGTCGTGGACGTGTGCGACGGTGGCCGTCATGCCAGACCCCTCTCGGTGAGCAGCGCGTGCAGGGCCGAAGCCGACTCCTGCACGGTCTGCGTGTGCGACTCGATGCGCAGGTCCGGGGATTCCGGAGCCTCGTACGGGTCGTCGACGCCGGTCAGACCGGAGATCTCGCCCGCCGCCTGCTTGGCGTACAGGCCCTTGACGTCACGCTCGGAGCACACCTCGACCGGGGTGGCCACGTGGACCTCCAGGTACGCGGTGCCCTCTGCGGCGTGCCGCTTGCGGACGGCCTCGCGGCTGTCCGCGAACGGGGCGATCACCGGGACGAGCGCCTTGACGCCGTTGCTCGCGAGGAGTTCGGCGACGAAGCCGATCCGTTGCACGTTGGTGTGGCGGTCCTCCCGGGAGAAGCCCAGCCCGGCGGAGAGGAACTCCCGGATCTCGTCTCCGTCGAGGACCTCCACGCGGTGGCCCCCGGCGCGCAGCCGCTCGGCCAGCGCGTACGCGATGGTGGTCTTTCCCGCGCTCGGCAGCCCGGTCAGCCACACGGTGGCGCCCTGGTCGCTCACGCTCATCTGCTTGCTCTCCGTCGCGTTCGTAAAAGAAATGGGGTCGGTCATCAGCCGTGCAGTCCGCACTCGGTCTTGGCCCGTCCGGCCCAGCGGCCGGCCCGCGCGTCCTCGCCCTCCGCCACGCGGCGGGTGCAGGGGGCGCAGCCGACGGAGGCGTAGCCGTCCATCAGCAGCGGGTTGGTCAGGACCCCGTGCTCGGCGACGTAGGAGTCCACGTCGTCCTGGGTCCAGCGGGCGATGGGGGAGATCTTGACCTTCTGCCGCTTCTCGTCCCAGCCGACCACCGGGGTGTTCGCCCGGGTCGGGGACTCGTCGCGGCGCAGGCCCGTCGCCCACGCGTCGTACGCGGTCAGGCCCTGTTCCAGCGGCTTGACCTTGCGCAGCGCGCAGCACAGGTCGGGGTTGCGGTCGTGCAGCTTCGGGCCGTGCTCCGCGTCCTGTTCGGCGACCGTGCGGGTCGGGGTGAGCGTGATGACGTTGACGTCCATCACGGCCTCGACCGCGTCGCGGGTGCCGATGGTCTCCTCGAAGTGGTAGCCGGTGTCGAGGAAGACCACGTCCACGCCGGGGAAGGCGCGGGAGGCCAGGTGGGCGACCACCGCGTCCTCCATGGAGGAGGTGACGCAGAACTTCCTGCCGAAGGTGTCGGCCGCCCAGCGCAGGATGTCCAGCGGGGACGCGTCCTCGAGGTCGCGCCCGGCCTGCTCGGCGACGGCCTTGAGACCCACGTCTTGAGCGGTGGTCATATCTCGTCCCCTCCAGCGGTGTCGGACCGGACGCCCCGGGACAGCAGCCCGAGGTACTTCAGCTGGAAGGCCCGGTTGCAGGACCTGCACTCCCAGGCGCCGTGACCCGTCTCGTTCGGAAACAGGTCCTCGTCGCCGCAGTACGGGCAGTAGAACGGGGCCGCGCGCTCGCTCACGAGAGGTCCTCGTCCTTCGCACGGGTCACCCAGGCGGCGAAGCGCTCGCCTTCCTCGCGCTGCTCCTCGAAGCGCGTGACGACCCGCTCGACGTAGTCGGGCAGACCGGCGGAGGTGACCTTGAGACCGCGGACCTTGCGGCCGAAGCCGGCTTCCAGGCCGAGTGCGCCGCCCAGGTGGACCTGGTAGCCCTCGACCTGGTTGCCGTCGTCGTCGAGGACCAGCTGGCCCTTGAGACCGATGTCCGCCACCTGGATACGGGCGCAGGCGTTCGGGCAGCCGTTGATGTTGATGGTCAGCGGCTCCGCGAACTCCGGCAGGCGGCGCTCCAGCTCGTCGATCAGCGAGGCGCCGCGCGCCTTCGTCTCGACGATGGCCAGCTTGCAGAACTCGATGCCGGTGCAGGCCATCGTGCCGCGGCGGAACGGGGACGGCTTGACCCGCAGGTCCAGCGCCTCCAGCGCGGCGACGACGGAGTCGACCTTGTCCGCCTCGATGTCGAGGACGATCATCTTCTGCTCGGCGGTCGTGCGCAGGCGGCCGGAGCCGTGCCGCTCGGCGACGTCCGCGATCTTGGTCAGGGTGGCGCCGTCCACGCGGCCGACGCGGGGTGCGAAGCCGACGTAGAAGCGGCCGTCCTGCTGCTGGTGCACGCCGACGTGGTCGCGCCACTGGCCGCTGGGCTGCGCGGGCGCGGGGCCGTCCGTCAGCTTGCGCTTCAGGTACTCGTCCTCCAGGACCTGGCGGAACTTGGCCGGGCCCCAGTCGGCGACGAGGAACTTCAGCCGGGCGCGGGTGCGCAGACGGCGGTAGCCGTAGTCGCGGAAGATCGAGATGACGCCCTCGTAGACGTCCGGGACCTCGTCGAGCGAGACCCAGGTGCCCAGGCGCACGCCCAGCTTGGGGTTGGTGGAGAGGCCGCCGCCGACCCAGACGTCGAAGCCGGGGCCGTGCTCGGGGTGCTCGACCCCGACGAAGGCGATGTCGTTGATCTCGTGCGCCACGTCGAGCAGCGGCGAGCCGGAGACCGCGGACTTGAACTTGCGGGGCAGGTTGGAGAAGTCCGGGTTGCCGACGATGCGGCGGTGGATCTCCTCGATGGCGGGGGTGCCGTCGATGATCTCGTCCTGGGCGATGCCGGCGACGGGCGAGCCGAGGATGACGCGGGGCGTGTCACCGCAGGCCTCGGTGGTGGAGAGGCCGACGGCCTCCAGCCGGCGCCAGATCTCGGGGACGTCCTCGATCCGGATCCAGTGGTACTGCACGTTCTGCCGGTCGGTGAGGTCGGCGGTGCCGCGCGCGAACTCCTGCGAGATCTCGCCGATCACGCGGAGCTGCTCGGTGGTCAGCCGGCCGCCGTCGATGCGGACGCGCAGCATGAAGTACTTGTCGTCCAGCTCCTCCGGCGCCAGGATCGCGGTCTTGCCGCCGTCGATCCCGGGCTTGCGCTGGGTGTAGAGACCCCACCAGCGCATGCGGCCGCGCAGGTCGTTGGGGTCGATCGAGTCGAAGCCCGTCTTGGAGTAGATCGTCTCAATGCGTGTCCGCACGTTGAGACCGTCGTCGTCCTTCTTGAACTGCTCGTTGCCGTTGAGGGGGGTGTGGTGTCCGACGGCCCACTGACCCTCGCCGCGGTGACGGCCGGTCTTGCGGCGCGCGGCGGCTGCGGGAGCTGCGGCTGCGGGCGTTTCGGGGGTGGCGGCCATGGCGGTACGTCCTTCTTCGGCGGCTCGTTGCAAGGGCGGGGGGAGGGGCGGCGAGTGCCCCTGTGATCAGCCCTGCCGCTGAGCAGGTGCGGCCGATCGCCGCCCGATTTCCCGGTTGTGCCGGTGGTCAGGGCGGTGTTCTGCCTTCAGGGGACTGCGGGCGGCGGCGCCCCCGCTACGACGGTGTGCGGGGCGCTGTGCCGGGGCTGCGCGGCGGTGGCTGGTTCCGTCAGCGCGCCGAACAGATGGCGCTGGACATGCGGCCGAGGTCGACGTGCCGCCGACTCACCAAGGCAATTCCAGCTCCATTCATGGCGGAAGCGTGTCATGTGCCGATTGGAGGAGTCCACTACTGTCCATTATTCGGACGGTGCAGTCCCGCATTCCGAGACGGTGTGACGCCGGTCACGCGGTGGGGGTGCGGGTTCCGGTCGCCGCGCCCCGCCCGCGCTGCCCGGCGCCCCACGGGTTGGCACCGGAAGCCGGGCGCGTGGGCGCGGGCGTCCCGGGGGCCACCGGGCGCAGCGGCGTCAGCGTGATGATCCCGGTCGCCGCCGGACCCTCACGCCGCAGCCTTTCCAGGGCGCCGGCCGCCTCGGGGGCCGCCGTGCCGCCCGCGGACGGGACGGCGGCCACCGGCGGGACATCGGCGAGCACCCCGGTCCGGTATTCGAGCGGCAGCCGCGGCCGGGGCACGTGCACCACCGCCCGCCACGTTCCGGCACGCCGGTCGACGTCGGCGAACGCGACCGGCCAGTCCGACTCCTCATCCGCCCTGCGCACCATCGCGAACACCCTCGACTGCGGATCGAGCCCCCGGACCGTCCCCACGAACGTGACGGCGATACCGGACGGAGGGTGAGCGGGGTCGGAGGCTTCCCGGGTTCGCCATGTATCGATCACCGGCCCGGGGCGAACGGTGGCGGAGGGACTCGGCACGGGCTCGGGAGCGGGCTGAGGACCCCGGGAGATCATGGCCACGATGACGGTGACGGCGCCGCCGATCAGGGCCGTGGCCACCGCCGCGATCAGGCTCTGCCAGCGGAGCGAACCGGCCAGCCACCGGCCGGGTCCCCGGGCGGGGCCGGCCTGGTGTCCGGCGTCCGGGCCTTGCGGCGGCGTCGGGTCGGGCTGATCGGATGGTTCCGGTGCGGGTGGGACGCTCATGAGCCTCGCCTGCTTCGACGGGCGTCCAGGATGCGCACGCCCCGCCTCCGTCGTCCCGCAGCCACGCCGGGCGGGGCGGATGGTTGCGGCGGGGCGTTACGCGCCCGGCCAGGGGCCGGGGGTGGGGGTGCTCTCCTTCTGCTCCGTCTCCGTCTTGAAGAGCTTGAAGCCGCGGCGCAGGTAGTTGTCCATCGCCGTCGGGCCGTCCTGGCTGCACGTGTGGAGCCAGACCCGCGTCGTCGCCTCGCGCCCCGGCCAGCGGTCCGCCAGCGACCATGCCGCGTCGACGCCCAGCGTCAGCAGGTGGCCGCCGATGCGGCGGCCCCGGAAGTCCGGGAGCAGCCCGAAGTACATGATCTCCACCACGCCGTCCTCCTGCGGGTCGAGCTCCACGTACCCCGCCGGCGTTCCGTGCTCGTACGCCACCCACGTCTCCACGCCGGGTCGGCCCAGCTGCTCCACCCACTGCGCCCGGGTCAGCGACAGCCGGTCCGTCCAGTGGATGTCACCCCCCACCGAGGCGTAGAGGAAGCGGCTGAACTCCGGCGAGGGGACCTCCGCCCGCCGGACACTGATCTCAGGCCCTGGGACGGCCGCCCGGACCAGATCCTGCGGCGAGGCCATTTCCAGGGACCACGTGGTGAGTGTGATGGTGCTCATGGAGGTCAGGGAATCACGCCGGTCCCGGCCCGGCCCAGCCGGGCCCTGATCACCGCCGGCGCCGTCGAGTGCGGCAGCAGCGCCGCCGGGTCCTGCGGGCGGATCAGCTCCACCTCCACGTCGTCCGCGAAGCGGTACGGGCGGTGGGTGAGCACCCCGCCCAAGTGCCGCCGTACCCGCGACAGCTCCGCCCGCACCGTCACCGTGCGCGTCGGGTCCCCGAACAGCTCCGCCGCCAGCTCCGCCGCCGACCGCCCCCGCGGGCTCTCCGCCAGCAGGAACAACAGCTCCGCGTGGCGCGGGCTCAGCTCCTGGGACCAGCTCCCCGCGGCCCCGTACACCGTCGCCGACCACGCGCGCGGCCGGCTCAGGTCCAGCACGACCCGGCTCGCCGCCGCGGACGCGCCCGGCGCCCCCGCGACGCGCAGCAGCCAGCCGCCCGGCAGCGGCTCCACCACGCAGTCCCCGAGCTGCCCCACCCACACCCGGCCCGGGCCGAACCCCTTCGGCAGCGGGATCCGCTCCGCCGGGGCCAGCCCCGTCACCGCCGCCGTCCAGCCGTGCGGGTCCACCGCCAGGGCCTGCCCCGGCAGCCGGGCCAGCAGCGGCGACGCGACCGCCCGCAGCCGCTCCAGCGACTCCAGGTGCCGGATCCGCAGCTCCCGCTCCGCGAGCCGCGCCACCGAGCTCACCCAGGTCAGCGTGGCCGGGTGCATGGTGGCCAGCGGCCCGCTGACGTCCACCACGCCCAGCAGCCGCCCGTCCCGCGGATCCCGCACCGGAGCCCCCGCGCAGGTCCAGTCGTGGTGGCTGGAGACGAAGTGCTCCGCCGAGAACACCTGCACCGGCTGCCGTGCCACCAGCGCCGTACCCACCCCGTTCGTGCCGACCACCGCCTCGGCCCAGTCGGCGCCCACCGCGAACCCGAGCCGGTCCGCCTTGCGCAGGATCGAGGAGGCCCCCTCCCGCCACAGCAGCCGCCCCTCGGCGTCGGCGACGACCATGATGTGCAACGCCGCGTCCAGCGCCGGCAGCAGCCCCTCGCGGAGCACCGGAAGGATCTCCCGCAGCGGCGAGACCTGCCGCCGCTCCTCGGTCTCGGCCGCGGACAGCATGCGCGAGCGCGCGTCCCGGTCCGGGTGCACCCCGCCGGCCAGCATCCGGCGCCAGGACTCGGCGATCTCCGGGCGGGGCTCCGCGGGCGGCCGGTCCCCGGCCAGCGCGGCCGCCCGTACGCCCTTGAGCAGACGCGCGGCCTCCCGCGCGTCCATGGCCGAGATGCGTGCCACATCGACCGTGCTGCCTGCGGTGTAGGCCACCGGAACCTCCCCGTGCGGAACGAAACGCAGAGAACGCAGAAACGCAGAGAACGCAGAGAACGCAGAGGACTCAGAGGACTCAGAGGGTTGCAACGGTATGCAACTCTCGCCAAGTCCCGGGCACCCGACCGAAACTGTCCGGACGTCGCCTCGCGGCGTGACAGCTCCTCCTCGGGGCTTTCGGATCGGGGGTGGTGCCGAGTCGGCGCGGCGCCACCCCTGCTCCCGGTCTGACGGGCCCGGATCCCGGTCCGGACCTGTTTGGGGACAGGACCCGGAACCTAGCCCGCGATCCGCGCCCGTTCGACCAGCGCACCCAGATGCAGGCTGTGCGGCAGCGTGCCGAAGGCCGCGCCCCAGTCGCCGCCCAGGCGCGAGGCGCAGAACGCGTCCGCCACCTCCGGAGGCGCCCACCGCACCAGCAGCGATCCCTGCAGCACCAGGGCGATGCGCTCCACCACGCGGCGCGCCCGGGCCTCGATGCCCTCCAGGTCCGCGAGCTCGGTCAGCAGCCCCTTGATGGCCGAATCCAGCCGGTGGTCGGCACCCCGCGCCTGCCCCACCTCCTGGAGGAACGCGTTCAGCGCCATCGGCTCCCGCTGCAGCGCCCGCAGCACGTCCAGGGCCTGTACGTTGCCCGAACCCTCCCAGATCGAGTTCAGCGGGGACTCGCGCAGCAGCCTCGGCAGCCCGGACTCCTCGACGTAGCCGTTGCCGCCCAGACACTCCAGGGCCTCCGCCACCATCGGCGTACAGCGTTTGGTCACCCAGTACTTCGCGGCGGGCACCGCGATGCGCAGGAACGCCCGCTCCTGCTCCGTCCCGGCGTCGTACGCGGCCGCGAGGCGCAGCCCCAGCGTCGTCGCCGCCTCCGACTCCAGTGCGAGGTCGGCCAGCACGTTGCGCATCAGCGGCTTTTCGATGAGCCGTGCTCCGAAAGCAGAGCGGTGCTCCGCATGGTGCACGGCCTGCGTCAGCGCCTGCCGCATCAGCGCCGCCGCGCCCAGCACGCAGTCCAGCCGGGTCGCCGCGACCATCCCCATGATGGTCCGCACCCCCCGCCCCTCCTCCCCGACCCGCCGCGCCCACGTCCCGTCGAACTCCACCTCGGCCGAGGCGTTCGACCGGTTGCCCAGCTTGTCCTTCAGCCGCTGGATCGCGAACACGTTGCGCGTCCCGTCCGGCAGCACCCGGGGCACCAGGAAGCAGGTCAGGCCGTCCCTCCCGGAGGAGGAGGCCTGCGCGAGCACCAGGAACCCGTCCGACATCGGCGCCGAGCAGAACCACTTGTGCCCCGTCAGCAGGTACTCGCCCGCCGCGTCCAGCGGCTTCGCCGCCGTCGTGTTCGCCCGTACGTCGCTGCCGCCCTGCTTCTCCGTCATTGCCATGCCGAACAGCACACCGGCCTTCAGCCCGGCCGGCCGCAGCCCCTCCTCGTACACGTGCGAGGTCAGCAGCGGCTCCCACTCGGCGGCCAGCTCCGGATCCGCCCGCAGCGCCGGTACGGCCGCATGGGTCATCGAGACCGGGCAGCCGTGCCCCGCCTCCGCCTGCGACCACACGAAGAACCCGGCCGCACGGCGCAGGTGCCCGGCCGGCCGCCCCCACGCGTCGGTCAGCCCGGCGCCCACCGCGTGCCCGAGCAGCCGGTGCCAGGCCGGGTGGAACTCCACCTCGTCGATCCGGTTGCCGTACCGGTCGTGCGTACGCAGTTTCGGCGGGTTCTCGTTCGCCAGCGCACCCCACCGCTGGGCCTGCGCCGAGCCCGCCGCCCGCCCGAGTTCGTGGAGCTCCTCCCGTACCTCGCCGAGGAGTTCGGGCGCCGCGGCCGACAGGTGCCGCTCCACGCCCTCCCGCAGCGCCCGGTCGGTGCCGTAGACGTCGTGGCCCACCAGGGGAGGGGCCTGGTTGGTGACTGTGTGGGTGGTGGCTGCCATGCGGATACCGTAAGGACGTGCAGCCAGCAAAAGAAACACCCGAGCGGGTCCACGAGCGGGTCCCCGGGCGACTCCACCGGGCCCGTGCCCTGTACCGCAACGTCTCCAAGCGCAAGATGGCGTGGCTGCTGCTGAAAGACACCGTCAATTCGTGCATCGAGTACCGGATCCTCGGCCTGGCCGCCGAGGCGGCGTTCTTCACGCTGCTCTCGCTGCCGCCGCTGTTCCTCGGCCTCCTCGGCCTGCTCGGGTACGTCGACGGGTGGACGGGCGGCACCTTCGTGGCCTCCATCGAGGAGAACATCCTCAACGCGGTCGGCACCGTCCTCTCCGACCGCGGCGTCAACGACATCGCGAAACCGATGCTCGACGACGTCACCAAGGCCGGCCGCCCGGATCTGATCTCCCTCGGCTTCGCCTTCGCCCTCTGGTCGGGCTCGCGGGCCGTCAACGTCTTCATCGACACCATCACCGTGATGTACGGGCTCGACGGCCAGCGCGGCATCGTCAAGACCCGGCTGCTGTCGTTCCTGCTGTACGTGGTCGCCCTGGTGATCGGCGCCGTCGTACTGCCCCTGATGGTGGCCGGGCCGGACGCCGTCGTCCGCTGGGTGCCCTGGAGCACCGAGGTGATCGCGGTCCTCTACTGGCCGATCGTCACCCTGCTGTCCATCGCCTTCCTGACCACCCTCTACCACGTGTCCGTCCCCGTGCGCTCCCCGTGGATCGAGGACGTCCCGGGCGCGCTCGTGGCGCTCGCCATGTGGGTGCTGGGCTCGTTCCTGCTGCGGATCTACCTCACGAACACCGTCGAGGGCCCGACCATCTACGGCTCGCTGGCCGCGCCCGTCGCCGTCCTGCTGTGGATCGGCGTGTCGGCCTTCGCCGTGCTCGTCGGCGCGGCCGTGAACGCCGCCATCGACCGCGTCTGGCCGTCCGTGGCCACCGCCGCGGCCCGCGAGGCCAACGAGCGGGCCCGCGAGGTGGAGGCCGCGCAGCTGATCGCGCGCGCCGCCGCGTGGCGGGCCCTCGCCGAGGGCGAGTCGGAGGACGACGAGGAGGGGGACGGCGCGATGCCCTCGGAGTTCCCGGAGCGCTGGTCGAAGTTCCTGCCGCCCGAGGACTACTCCTCCCGGCTGCGCAAGCACTGACCCCGGGCGTGCTCCGCGGCCCGCGGGCGGCGGGCGGCGGCCCGCGGCGCAGCGTGGTGGCCGTGTACGAGGAGCGGCCGTCCGCGCTGGTGACCGGCGCGATCGTATGGCGGCGCACCGGGGCCCCCGGCGGGCCCGTGCTGCCCGACGGCTGCATGGACCTGCTGTGGGTGGGCGGACGGCTGCTGGCGGCCGGCCCCGGCACCGGGCCGCACCCCGCCGGGGAGGTCCCGGGCGGGTGCCACGGCGCGATGTCGGGGCTGAGGTTCGCCTCCGGCACGGCGCCCGCACTGCTCGGCGTACCGGCGTACGAGCTGCGCGACCGGCGGGTCGAGCTCGCCGACCTCTGGCCGGGGCCGCAGGTGCGCGCCCTCGCCGAGCGCATGAGCGCGTACGAGGACCCCGGCTCGGGGCCGGAGCGGCTGGCCAGCGGCCGCGCGGCGCGGAGCGGGCCCCCCGACCCACGGTCCAGCACGACCGCGTAGCGCTGCCCCCAGAAGGCGCCCCAGGGCTCCAGATGGCCCTCGTAACCGGCGTCCGTCAGCTCGGCGTACACCGCGTCCACCTCGGAGGGGGACCCGCACAGGAATGCGAGCCCCAGCCGGTCGCCCCCGGCGGGGCGGGTCCACGACGGGTCCAAGGAGCGGATCACGTCCTCCGTGTCCCCGCCGATCCGGAGCCCGCCGGGGAGGACGGCCTCCACGTGGGGCTGCTCCTCCGACCCGGCCGGGAGGTCGAGGCCCAGACGGCGGTAGAAGGCGAGCGAGGCGGCCATGCCGGAGACGACGAGGCCGGTCATGTCGAGTCGGGGAGCGGTCGGGGGAGTCGTGCGGGACGTCATGCGGCCAGCTGGGAGCGCCCGCCCCCGCCGGTCTTGAACGAATCGGACATGAGCCCGGCCGGGGTGGCCGGAAAGAAGCCGGAAAGGAAGCCGGAAAAAGAGTTGGCGCGCGCCGGAGCCCACTTGCTACGGTGATCGAGTTCCCGCCGATCCGCGCGGAACCACCAGTACGTGCATGACCCGGAGGTGAGTTCATTGATGACTGTCGTCGCGCAGGGCGCTGCCCGCACTCAGAAGACCGTCAATGTCACTTCCGTGGTCTCCGGCTGACCTCACACCTCTCCGCGCGCCGCCGAGCGCGCGCTGCCGGGGCCACCCTGTGAAGGGTTCCCCTTGTCTTTCTCTTCTTCTCGTCCGTCTTCCCCCACCTCTTCTGCGTACGCGCCCGCCCTCGCCCCGTTCGGCTGGGACGAGGCCTGGGAAGCCGAGTTCGCCCCGCACGCCGAGCAGGGCCTGGTGCCCGGCCGCGTGGTGCGGGTGGACCGCGGCCAGTGCGACGTCATGACGGCCGACGGCATCGTCCACGCCGACACCGCCTTCGTCACCCCGCACGACCCGCTCCGCGTCATCTGCACCGGCGACTGGGCCGTCGTGGAGGCGTCCGGCAACCCCCGGTACGTCAAGACCTACCTGCCGCGCCGGACCGCCTTCGTCCGCTCCACCTCCTCGAAGCGGTCCGAGGGGCAGATCCTCGCCGCCAACGTCGACCACGCGATCATCGCGGTCTCCCTGGCCGTCGAACTGGACCTCGGCCGCATCGAGCGCTTCCTGGCCCTGGCCTGGGAGTCCGGGGCTCAGCCGCTGGTCGTCCTGACCAAGGCCGACCTCGTACCGGACCCGGTGACGCTCGCGCACCTGGTCCAGGACGTGGAGACCACCGCGCCCGGCGTCGACGTCCTCACCGTCTCCTCCCACACCGGGGAGGGCACGGACGTGCTGGCGGCGATCGTCGCCGGCGGCACGAGCGTGCTGCTCGGCATCTCCGGCGCGGGCAAGTCCACCCTGGCGAACGCGCTGCTCGGCGCCGACGTCATGGAGGTCCAGGCCACGCGCGACGCGGACGGCAAGGGCCGGCACACGACGACCACCCGCAACCTGCTGGCGCTGCCCGGCGGGGGCGTCCTCATCGACACGCCGGGACTGCGGGGCGTAGGCCTGTGGGACGCCGGGACCGGGGTCGGCCAGGTCTTCTCGGAGATCGAGCAGTACGCGGCCGACTGCCGGTTCCACGACTGCGCGCACGAGGCCGAGCCGGGCTGCGCGGTGCTCGAAGCGCTCGAGAACGGCGAGCTGCCGCAGCGGCGCCTGGAGAGCTACCGCAAGCTGCTCCGGGAGAACCAGCGGATCGTCGCCAAGACGGACGCCCGGCTGCGCAACGAGATCCGCCGCGACTGGCGGATCAAGTCGGCCGAGGGCCGGGCCAATTACGCGGCCAAGCGCACCGGCCGCTACTGACGCCCGGCCCCTGGTGCCCGGACGCCCGCCCCCTCCCCCGAGGAGGGCAGGCGTCCGGGCCCGTACCGGGCCCCGCCGTCAGGTCAGGCGTCGTCCAGACCCCACGAGAACACCCGCTCCGGGTGGATCCGGATCACCTCCGGGCTGAAGTGCGGGCCCAGCGCGTGCGGGCCCACCTCCAGCGTGGCGCGGCCGCGGATCTCCACGCCGCGGACCTTCCACGGGCGGGTGCTCGCCAGATCGTCCACCACCAGCGAGAGCCTCGGGTTCTTCCCGAGGTTCCGCCACTTCTTCGTCGACCCCATGGCCATGCCGCCCACCAGGACCGTTCCGTCCTCCTGCGGGAAGAACCCCACCGGATTCGCCTGCGGCTGCCCGGCGGCGTCCACCGTCGCCAGCCGCCCCAGCCGCTGCGACCGCAGGTACGCCAGCTGCGCCTCGCTGAAACCCTCGAACTCCGTCATGCCACCCAGCCTCGCAGCGCCGCCGACCACCCGCATGGGGCCTGCGGCCGAGCAGACGTAGATCCTTGGCCCTAAGTGCTGTCCCGTAATCCCCGGCGGGCGCGCGGCGCCCGCCCCGCGACGCCCGGCACGCGCCCTCGGCGCACCGGACGAATTCCCGGGTACGTCCAGTACGCGGACTTCCGCCCGGCACACCGAGCGCGCGCACCGGACGCCGCGGGGCCGCCCTGCGGGCGGTCGGCGCTACTTCGCGGACACTCCCTCGGGCGCCACCACCGCGGCCCGGTTCAGTTCGCCACCACCGCCCCGAGCCAGGCGCCCACCACCATCAGGCACGCGAGCAGTTCCACCAGGACGCTGGTGCCCACCGCCCGCATCACCGCCCGCACCGAGGCCCAGGCCTCGCCGTGCGTGCCCAGCCGCAGCCGCTCGCACAGGTAGACGCCCCCGACGAACCCCGGAACCGCCCCCAGCACCGGCACCACCACGAAGCCGATCAACGCTCCGGCGCCCGCGTACACCGTCATCCGCCGGGTGACCCCCACCCCGCGCAGTCGGCGCGGCGGCAGCTGCCACTCGACCACCTGGACCACCAGCAGCAGCGCCGTCGCCGCGACCAGCAGGGACCACGCCAGCGCCGAGCGCTCGTGCAGCGCCCACCACATCACCCCCGCCCAGACCAGCCAGGACCCCGGCACACCCGGGACCAGCACCCCGAGCACCCCGAGCAGGAGCACCAGCCCCACCAGGAGCAGCTGAGGCAGATCCATGCGCTCAGCCTGACCGACCGGGGCCCATCGGGCCACCCAGCCGCCCGGTCCCTCCTACCGGGCCACCCAGCCCCTCTCGTACGCGTGCCAGCCCAGCTGGAGCCGCGTCGTGACCCCGGACAGCTCCATCAGGCCCTTGACCCGCCGCTGCACCGTCCGCAGCCCCAGCTCCAGGTGCTTCGCCACGCTCGCGTCCGTCATCCCGGCCAGCAGGAGCGTCAGGATCTCCAGATCGGTGGTGTCCGGCACGCCCCCCGACTCCTCCGCCGCGCCCGTGGCCCCCAGCCGCAGCGGCAGCGCCTCCCGCCACACCGCCTCGAAGAGCCCCATGAGGGACTCCAGCAGCCCCGACGCGTGCACCACGAGCGCCGCCGGCTCCGCCCCGCGCGACGTCAGCGGGACCATCGCCAGGGACCGGTCCGCGATCACCAGCTTCGTCGGGACCTCACCCGTCACCCGGACCTGTTCGCCGCGGGCGAGCGCCGTCGACGCCTCCCTGATCCCCGTCGGCAGGGCCAGTACCTCCCGCTCGATCACGACCCGGTACGCCACGCCCCGTACGGCGGCCCGCTCCTCCGCCTCGTTCTCCATCCCGGTGACCACCTGCGGCCGGCCGCTGACCAGGGCGCACACCTCCTCCGCGGCGCCCAGCTGGAGCTGGTGGAAGCGGTGCGCCACCGCGCTCGCGCCGGTCACCACCTCCACCAGGTCGTGCACCGCCGGCTCGGCGGCCTCCGCCCGGTACTCCTGCGCCAGCAGCGCCGAGGCCAGCTCCGCCTGCTCCAGTTCGTGCCGCTGCTGCGTCAGCAGCGCCCCCAGCGCCACCCCCGGCGGGGCCGCCACCCAGCGCCCCGGCCGGGTCGAGGACTGCGCGGCCAGCCCGTGCCGCTCCAGGTGCCGCAGGGCCCGCTCGGTCTGCGGCACCGGCAGCGCCAGCCGGTGCGCGAGGTCGGGCAACTCCGCCGCCCCCAGCGCCACCAGCGCGCGGTACGCCGACTCCTGGCCGTCGTCCAGGCCTATCGCACTCAGCAACCGGTCCACCCACCCTCTCCGCACCGTTCGTGGCGGGAAGCGGCCACGGCGCAAACCCGCCGCCGACATCATCGCCGCATCTCCCGCCTCTCTGCCAGGGTGACGCCACCGCAGCACCAACATCCGCCGGTCAGAAGCCACTTGCGGGCAGCTTTGCCGTGCAATGCAGCAGTTGGCCGGAATTCACCTGGGGAGAGCGATGCGCCCGATATCGCGTACGGCGGTGGGAGCGGCCACCGCGGCCGTCCTGGCCGTCACCGCCATCGGCCCGTCGGCGGCGCAGCCGACCGACGGAACGTCTGGCGGCGCGGGGAAGAGACCGATCGCGGGGAGCGGAGCGGCCGGAAAGCAGCCGACCGCCCCCGTCACCGTGACCCTGGTCACCGGCGACCGGATCCTGGTCTCCACCGACCCGGCCGGGCGCAGTGCCGCCACCGCGATGCCGCGCGAGGACGGCTCGCAGCCGCTCGTGCAGACCCGGCAGAACGGCAAGGACCTCTACGTCTACCCCGAGAGCGCGGTCAAGGCCCTCGCCGCCGGCAAGGTCGACCGGGAGCTCTTCAACGTCACCGGCCTGATCCGGCAGGGCTACGACGACGCCCGCGCCAAGAAGCTCCCGCTCATCGCGGTCTACGAGGGCTCCGCCGACCTGGCGCGCAGCGCGCCGCCCGCGCCGCGCGGCGCCGAGCGCTCCCTCGTCCTCGGCTCCATCGGAGCCGTAGCCCTCGCCGCCGACAAGCAGCAGGCCGCCGCCTTCTGGGCGGACGTCACCGATACCCGCTCCCGTGCGGCCGGCGGGCTGAAGAAGCTGTGGCTCGACGGCAAGGTCCAGGCGAACCTGGAGCGGTCCACCAAGCAGGTCAACGCCACCGCCGCCTGGGCCGCCGGGTACGACGGCAAGGGCACCAGGGTCGCCGTCCTCGACACCGGCACCGACCTGGAGCACCCCGACCTCAAGGGCCGGGTCGCCGCGTCGAAGAACTTCACCGACTCCGACACCGACGCGGACCGCCAGGGCCACGGCACCCACACCATCTCCACCGTCGGCGGCTCCGGGGCCGAGAGCGGCGGCGCCAAGAAGGGCGTCGCGCCGGGCGCCGCCCTGCTCAGCGGCAAGGTCCTCAACGACCAGGGCTACGGCCTCGACTCGTGGATCATCGCCGGTATGGAATGGGCCGTCGAGAGCAAGGCCGACGTGGTCTCCATGAGCCTCGGCGACCCCTCGCAGACCAGCTGCGACGACCCCATGTCGGCCGCCGCCGAGCGGCTGGCGCAGAGCAGCGGCACCCTCTTCGTGATCGCCGCCGGCAACTCCGGCCCCGGCAACAACACGGTCTCCTCGCCCGGTTGCGCGCCCAGCGTGCTCACCGTCGGCGCCGTCGACCGCGACGACAGCACGGCCTCCTTCTCCAGCCGCGGCCCCGCCGGACTGCAGCACACCCTCAAGCCCGAGATCGCCGCCCCCGGGGTGGGGATCTCCGCCGCCGCGGCCGGCGGGCGCGGGGTGTACGCCTACCAGTCCATGTCCGGTACGTCGATGGCCACCCCGCACGTCGCGGGCGCCGCGGCCATCGTCAAGCAGCGCCACCCCGACTGGACCGGACAGCAGGTCAAGGCAGCCCTCGTCGGCTCCGCCGACTCCGCTGTCCCCGGGGACGTGCGCCAGACCGGTGGCGGCCGCCTCGACGTCAAGGCCGCGATCGACACCACCGTGACGGGCGCCCCCGCCGTGCAGGGAGGCGCGTACCACTGGCCGCAGGAGCGGGGCGACCGGACGACCGTCCAGATCCCGTACACCAACACGGGCACCCGGCCCGTCACCCTGGACCTCGCCGTCGAGAAGGTCACCGGCAACGACGGCTCCGCCGTGCGCAGCCGGATCGCGGCCCTGGACCGGCGTACGGTGACCGTCCCGGCCGGAGCCACCGTCAAGGTGCCGCTCGCCCTGGATCCGGCGGCCCGGCTGGAGCGCTCCCAGTACGGGGACGTCACCGGGCGCGTCGTCGCCACGGCGGAGGGCGTGCACGTCTCCACGCCCTTCTCGCTGTACGTGGAGCCGCAGACCGTCACCCTGCGCGTCAAGCTGATCGACCGCGCGGGCAAGCCCGCCGCCGGACCCTCCTCCCTCGACGTCATCGGCACCGACGACGCCAGCGGGGAGCGCCGCTTCAACGACGGCGCCGCCGACCAGGTCTACCGGGTGCGCCCGGGTTCGTACTTCCTGTCCGCCTTCGTCGGCACGCCCGACGCCGGTGACGGGGCCGCGCTGTACGACTCCCTCACCTACCTGGGCCGCCCCCAGATGGAGGTCAAGAAGGACACCGTGGTCGTACTGGACGCCCGCAAGGCGGCCCGGCTCTCGATCGCGACCGACCGGCCCGCCGAGGCGCGCAACACCACCCTCGCCTTCTCCCGGTACTGGGACCAGTCCTGGCTGCACGCGGGCACGGCGATGGGCGGACGGACGATCCGCGGCTACTACGCCTCGGTCGAAGGCCGGGCGCACGAAGGGGAGTTCGAGTTCGGGAGCTACTGGCGGGCGGCCGCGCCGCTGATCTCCGAGCTGAAGGTCGCCGGGGGCCCGGCACTGCACCCGATCACCGCCTCCACGGGCAGCGACAACCTCGACGGGACGGGCGGCGCGCCGCTCGTCGACGCGGGCGCGGGCACCCCCGAGGAGCTCGCCGCGGCCGGGGCCAAGGGTGCGATCGTCCTGGTCAAGGCCGTGGACGGCTCGCTGTACGAGGTCGCGGAGAACGCCAGGGCGGCGGGGGCCAAGGCCGTGCTCGCCCACCGGGAGGCCCCCGGCCGCTGGACCGGCTTCACCGGCTACGCGGGCGGCTCGCTCCCCGCGCTGACCATCGAGCAGCAGGAGGCGAAGGCGCTGCTCGCACGGCTCGCGGCGGGCAGGGTCACGCTGAACTGGAAGGGCAGCGCGAAGAGCCCGTACGTCTACAACCTGGCGCAGGTGGAGAAGGGCGCGGTGCAGGGGGACCGGACCTACCGGGTGCGCGACCGCGACCTCGGCTCCGTCGAGTCCACCTACCACGCGATGGGCGTGGCGGCCGACTTCACCGACCTGACCGGCGCGTACCGGCCGCTGGGCAACGCCGTGTACTTCGGCGGCCTGGACACCGTGGCCGTGCCGGGCCGGCGCACCGAGCTCTACTCCGCCGGGGACACGGCGTGGGACCACATGGTCTCCAGCAGCTTCCCGTGGGGCGAGTTCATGACCGACCAGCAGCGCACCTACGCCAAGGGCGGCAAGCGGAGCGAGAGCTGGTACGACGGGGTCATCGCCCCGGTCGCCGGCCGCGACCTCGCGGGCCGGCCGCAACTGGCCGCCGAGCGGCAGGGCAACCTGATCGGCTTCGCCTCCGCGATGTGGGGGGACACCGGGCACTTCGCCCAGCCGGGATCCTTCGGGGACGTCGGCGGCCTGGTCCTGAAGCGGGGCGGCGAGCAGATCGGGGACAGTTGGTACCCCTCGGGCGTCTTCGAGGTCCCGGCGGAGGAGGCCACCTACGAACTGACGCAGCGGGTGGAGAAGTTCGGCCAGCCGGCGCGCACCTGGCAGCGCTCGCAGGCGGTGACGACGACGTGGACCTTCCGCTCGCACCAGGACCCGGCCCAGTACTCCCAGCCCATCCCGATCCTGTTCCCCTCCCTCTCGATCCCGGCGGACGGCATGAAGACGCTTCCGGCGGCGAACGGGCAGCGGATCGCACTGGGCGTGACGGGGCACGCGGGCTACCTGCCGGGGGCGCTGAAGTCGGTGAAGCTGGCGTACTCGTACGACGGTGAGCACTGGACGCAGGCGGCCGTCGGCGAGCGGGACGGGCGCTGGTCCGCGGTCGTGGACCACGCCGGGGCCGAGCCCGGCCGGCAGGTTTCCCTGAAGGTGGAGCTCACCGACGCGAACGGCGCGGCCGTCACCCAGACGGTCGTGCGGGCGTACGACATCCGTTAGGTCGTACGAGAGATACGGAAAAGGGGTTCACCGGGCGGCGGCCAGGTGGACCCCTTTTCGCGCATTCGGCGTTTTCCGCCGCTGTGGGGGGCCGAGAATGAGCCCATGAGTCAGCAGGGCGCGGACGACTGGTGGCAGAAGCTGTACGAAACCCCGGACCCGGACCCGGCCGTCACCCCGGACCCGGCCGACACCCTGGACACCCGCTTCCACTCGGCATCGTCCCTCACGCACCGGGTCCCGCCCCAGGGCCAGACCCCGTCGGGGCCCCAGGGCGTGCCGCCGGAGCCCGTGCCGGGATCCGGGCCCCCGGGGGCGCCGCCGCAGCCCCCCGGGCCGCCGCCGCACGGCGTGCTGCCCCGGCCGCGCCGGGAGGCCGGACCGGAGTCGGCCCCGCCGCCCCGGGACCCCAGGGAACCCGGCGCCACGGGATACGGCCTGGGCAGCGTGACGGTGCCGCCGGCGCTTCCCGAGGAACAGCCCGGACCGCCGGTCCGGCGCCGGGACGCCCCGCCCGGACCCCCGGCCGCACAGGCGCCCCCCGAGCGGGCCCCCTACGAGGACACCGGCACACCGCCGGGGCACGAGGCGAGCGGGATCTCCGCGCCCGCCCCGGGGCCCGGTACGCCCGGTGCCGCCGCACCCGACCCCGACCCCGGCTCCGGCTCCGGCTCCGGTCCGTGGCCCCGGCCCGGCCACGGGGCCTCGACCGCTCGCGATCGCATGCCGGACCCGCATGCCGATGCCGATGCCGAGCCCCTGGCTCCGTGGGAGGTCCCCGGTGCCGGACATCGGCCCGAGGCGGGTCCCCCGGCCGGATCCGGGACCCCTGTCGCCGGCGAGCCCTGGGACGGCGGCGGTGGTGGTGGGGAGCGGCCGGCCGTGGGGTTCCTCGGGGACCGGGCCCCCACCTACGCCGCCGAGCCCGGGGCGCTGCCGCTGGCCGATCCGGGGGCGCTCGAGGAGCTCGTGCCCGACACCGTGCTCGAAGGGGCCCGCCACGGGGCGTACACCCTGCGGGCCACCTCCGTGCGCGGGGACTCCGCCCGGTTCCGCGGCGAGGCCCGGCGGGACTTCCTGCTGACCGCCCGCTTCGGCACCGGAGACGACGCCCTCGTCCTGGTCGCCCTCGCGGGAGGGGACCGCGCCGCCCCCGGAGCCGCCGAGGCCGCCGCCGAGCTGTGCCGGTGGATCGCCTCCGCCGTCGGCCGCAGCCGCGAGCGCCTCGCCGACGACATCCGCGCAGGCCGGCGCGATGCCCTGCGCTCGGGGCTCCAGCGGCTCACCGACCGCGGCTACGGGCGGCTGCGCGCCCACGCCGCCGAACTCGGGCTCCCGGAGGAGGCGTACACCGCGGGCCTGCGCGTCCTGCTGCTCCCCATCGATCCCGAGTGCAAGACCCGGGTCTGCTTCGGCTCGGGCGCCGGCGGCCTGTTCCGGCTCCGCGGCGGGACCTGGGAGGACCTGGAGCCGCAGTGGGCGGAGCCGGCCGAGGCCGGCTCCGAGGGGTTCCGATTCCGCGCCGCCGTGGCCCGGCCCCGCGACACCCTGCTCCTGTGCTCCGGCGGGCTCGCCGACCCCATGCGCGAGGAGGGACTCCTTCCGGCCGAACTCGCGGCCCGCTGGGCCGACCGGGAACCCCCCGGCCTCGCGGTCTTCCTCGCGGACACCCAGCTCCGCCTCAAGGGGTATGCCGACGACCGGACAGCCGCCGCCGTCTGGGAGGCGTGACGGCGCGGAGTGTGCATGGATGGACGGGCTACCCGGCAGGCAACGAAAGGGCGCCGCTCCATGGGCAAGCAGAACGTGGCAGAGCAGTTCGTCGACATCCTCGTACGCGCCGGCGTGCGCCGGATGTACGGAGTCGTCGGCGACAGCCTGAACCCCGTCGTCGACGCCATCCGCCGGACCGACGGCATCGAGTGGATCCAGGTCCGGCACGAGGAGACCGCCGCCTTCGCGGCCGGTGCCGAGGCCCAGATCACCGGCCGGCTCGCCGCCTGCGCGGGCTCCTGCGGCCCCGGCAACCTGCACCTGATCAACGGCCTCTACGACGCCCACCGCTCCATGGCCCCGGTCCTCGCGCTCGCCTCCCACATCCCCTCCGGCGAGATCGGCCTCGGCTACTTCCAGGAGACCCACCCAGACCGGCTGTTCACCGAGTGCAGCCACTACTGCGAACTGATCTCCAACCCGCAGCAGATGCCCCGCGTGCTCCAGAGCGCGATCCAGCACGCCATCGGCCGCAGCGGCGTCGGCGTGGTCGCGCTGCCCGGTGACATCGCCTCCCTCCCGGCTCCGGAGAAGAGCGTCGAGCACGCGCTCGTGACCGCGCGGCCGACCGTACGCCCCGGTGACGGGGAGATCGAGAAACTGGTCCGGCTGATCGACGAGGCCGACAAGGTCACCCTGTTCTGCGGCAGCGGTGCCGCCGGGGCGCACGCCGAGGTCATGGAGTTCGCGGGCCGGGTCAAAGCCCCCGTCGGGCACGCCCTGCGCGGCAAGGAATGGATCCAGTACGACAACCCGTACGACGTCGGCATGAGCGGGCTGCTCGGCTACGGCGCCGCCTACGAGGCCACGCACGAGTGCGACCTGCTCATCCTGCTCGGCACGGACTTCCCGTACAACGCCTTCCTCCCGGACGACGTGAAGATCGTCCAGGTGGACATCCGCCCCGAACACCTCGGTCGCCGATCGCAGTTGGACCTGGCCGTCTGGGGGGACGCGCGGGAGACCCTGCGCGCACTGAACGCCCGGGTCAAGGTCAAGACGGACCGCCGCTTCCTGGACCGGATGCTGAAGAAGCACGCGGACGCCCTGGAAGGCGTGGTGAAGGCGTACACCCGCAAGGTGGAGAAGCACACCCCGATCCATCCCGAGTACGTGGCCGCCGTCCTCGACGAACTCGCCGACGACGATGCCGTGTTCACCGTCGACACGGGCATGTGCAATGTGTGGGCGGCGCGCTATCTTTCCCCGAACGGCAAGCGGCGCATCATCGGCTCCTTCAGCCACGGCTCCATGGCCAACGCCCTCCCGCAGGCCATCGGCGCACAGTTCACCGACCGGGCCCGTCAAGTGGTGTCGATGTCGGGCGACGGCGGCTTCTCGATGCTGATGGGAGATTTCCTCACCCTGGTGCAGTACGACCTGCCCGTCAAAGTGGTCCTCTTCAACAACTCATCGCTCGGTATGGTCGAGTTGGAGATGCTGGTTTCCGGCCTTCCGTCGTACGGAACGACCAACCGCAACCCGGATTTCGCGGCGATCGCCCGTGCGGCGGGTGCGTTCGGGATCCGGGTCGAGAAGCCCAAGCAGCTCGCAGGGGCTTTGAGGGACGCGTTCCGGCACGAGGGACCCGCCTTGGTGGACGTGGTGACCGATCCCAACGCCTTGTCCATTCCACCCAGGATCAGCGCCGAGATGGTGACCGGTTTCGCACTTTCCGCCAGCAAGATCGTGCTGGACGGTGGCGTGGGAAGGATGCTCCAGATGGCTCGATCCAACCTGCGCAACGTGCCGCGCCCGTAAGCCCGCAGGAGTGCGGATCGTCCCGGCGGGCATGCATCCCCGTAGACCAGTTCGAGATCCACGGGACTTACGGGGGAGGGGCATCGCCGTGCGGGTGGGGGCGAAGACCGGGAAGCAGTGGAGGAGAGGGCGGCCCGAACCGCGTGAACCGTCCGTCGAGGGCGGGAGAGCGGTGGAGGCGCTGGAGATCACCCGAAGCGTACTCCGGGCGGACCTCGGAGCCGTGGGTGAAGTGCGCCGGGCGTTGAGGGAGTTGATGCGCCACCGGTGCCCGGCCGACACCGCCGAGGTGGCGGAGCTGCTGATCACCGAGCTCGTCACCAACGCCCTCGTCCACACCGACCAGGGCGCGGAGGTGTCCGCGCGGCTCGCCGCGGACCGGCTGAGGGTGGAGGTCCGTGACCACGTCTCGCGCCGGCCCCGGCCGTACGTACCGACCGCCGACGACGGTACGCACGGCCGGGGGCTGATGCTGGTGCAGGCCCTCGCAGACGCCTGGGGCGTGGACGTGCCCGCGCGGGCCGGGGGCAAGGTGGTCTGGTTCGAGCTGGACGGCGCCCTCGGCGGCCGGGCCTACGACGGGACCTACGACGGGGCCTACGACGCGAGGTACGAGGGAGGGCCCGCCTGACCGGCGGGCCCTCCGGGGTCGGTCCTGCGCGCAGCCGTCAGCCGAACTGCTGCTCCAGGTCCTTGAGTTTGCGTTCGAGGGAGTCGAGGCGGGGGATCGTCTGGGTGTCGTCCTCGGCGGTGAGGTCCACCGTCCGGGTGCCGGTCACTTCAGCGGTCTCGGGTCCCTGCACGGCCTGCAGGGAGGGCCGGCGGCGCGGCGCGGGCAGTTGTCCCGTTTCCGCTATGGCCGGCTCCGCGCCGACCGGCGCGGAGCCCGATCCGGGGGCCAGCCCCGGTACGTCGACCTGGCGGGCGCGGGAGCGTCCGAACGCCCGGTTCTGCCGTCCCAGAGCCTTGATGCGGGCCCGGTCCAGCCGGTTCTGGTCGCGCCGGCGGTGGCGGTCCTGCTCCCGCTCGCGCTTGTCCTCGCGCACCTCCTCGACGGCCTCGTCGAGGGTGCGTACCCCTTCCAGCAGCATGAGGGACCACGCTCCGAAGGTTTCCCGGGGGGCCCGCAGCCAGCGGACCATCCGGATCTGCGGCAACGGCCTCGGGATCAGGCCCTGTTCGCGCAGCGCGGCCCGGCGGGTCTGCTTGAGGGCCCGGTCGAAGAGGACGGCCGCAGAGAGCGACATCCCGGCGAAGAACTGCGGGGCGCCGTCGTGGCCCATGCCGCGCGGCGCGTGGACCCAGTTGAACCAGGCGGCCGCGCCCGCGAACAGCCAGACCAGCATGCGGGAGCCGAGGGCCGCGTCACCGTGGCTCGCCTCGCGGACGGCGAGTACCGAGCAGAACATGGCGGCGCCGTCGAGGCCGAAGGGGACGAGGTACTCCCAGCCTCCGGAGAGGTTCAGGTTCTGCCGGCCGAAGCCGACCAGTCCGTGGAAGGAGAGCGCGGCGGCGACCGCCGCACAGCAGAACAGCAGGACGTAGGAGGCGGTTCCGTAGACGGCTTCCTTGCGCCGCCGCCGCTCTTCGCTGCGCTCCCAGGTGTCTTCGGCCGCGGCCTTGTCGCCGTCCCGCTTGCCCCGGGCCAGTACCGCAACTGCCGCAAGTACGCCCAGGATCAGCAGGCTGCCGGGCAGCAGCCAGTCCAGCGATATGTCGGTCAGTCTCATGCGGATGTCCCTTGCCTCTGCCTCGCGTGTGCGGCCTTCCGGGAGCCATGGTGACGCAGGAGATCGGCCCGGCACGCGGGTTTCGGGGCAAGTGGACGCCATCGGGGGGTGGGGCCCGCCGGATAGGGTGTTGTGGCTCGAACTGTTACTCGTACGACCGGAGTTGCGTTCGATTGTGGTCAGTCGTACGAGTGGGTTCAGAGGTCAGGCGGCAGCCGTGAGGCGGACGATGCGGTCCGCGTCGCAGGTGCGGGGACAGGTGGTGCAGGTGTCCTCGGGCCGGATCGTGTAGAAGAGGCAGCAACTGGCCCGGTCCCGGGTGGGGAGCTGTTCCCCGCGCGGGCCGGAGAGCGTGCGGAACGCCGCGCCGGCGGTGTACGGGGCCGTCCGGCCGGGCAGCAGGGCCTCCAGCTCGGCCATGGCCCGCTGCTCCTCGTCCACGAGCTTCCCGAGGTGCCAGACGCCCGAGACGATCTCGTCGGTCACCATGCCCCACAGGGCGCGGCGGCCGCGCCGCATGCGCGTGCCGAAGCCCTCCAGCAGCGGTTCGAGGTGGTGGGCCACCGCAGCCCGCACCTCGGCGCGCAGCGCCTCCTCGTCGGGCACGACACGGGCCCCGGGGAGAGCGGCCGCGGGATCGTCCGGCAGGCAGGAGAAGGACTCGACGCGCACGCTCATGCGCCCCTGGGTCCGGTGGAACGCCACGTCCCGCGCCGACGGGCGGGGCACCCGGCGGTCGAGGAACCAGGGGGCCGTGATGAGCAGGCACGCGGGCCACGCGTACCGGTGCAGCCCGAAGGTGGCCACCACGTCGGGGCGGGCCTGGCGGCCGTAGTCCCGCAGGACCTGGGCGTCGTCCCAGGCGAGGTAGCCGTCCACCTCGGCCCCGCCGGCCGCGAGCGCGTCCGCGCCGATCCACCCCACACCGCGAGGGGCGGGCTCGTGCGCCGCGCGCTCGACGACCTGGAGGCGGGGGTACGCCTTCGACAGGCGTGCGTACGCGTCCGCCACCGGAGAGCCGGCCGGGGGCGGGGCGACGACGGAGCTGTCGGGCATGGCGGGACCACCGATTCGCACGGTCGAAAACGACAAAGGTAAGCCTTACCTTAGCTGATCTAGGGCGGCCGTACCAGCGCCTTCCGGACCGATTCGCCTATTCTCGGGATGCTTGCGTCAGATCGAGACCCCGAGGAGGACCGAGTGCGCGATGCGGCCCACGACGGGGTGGTGGCGCTGATCCCGGCACAGGCGGTGGCGGCGCGGAAGGTGCTGCGGCATTCGGTGCGCGGGCAGGTGCTCGACGCGCTGCGCGCCGCCCTCGTCGACGGGGAGCTGGTGCCGGGGGAGATCTACTCCGGGCCGGCCCTCGGGGAGCGCTTCGGCGTCTCCGCGACGCCCGTGCGCGAGGCGATGCAGCAGCTGGCGCTGGAGGGGGCGGTGGAGTGCCTCCCGAACCGGGGCTTCCGCGTGCTGTCGCGTACCCCGCGGGCCCTGGCGGAGCTGGCGGAGGTACGGGCGCTGCTGGAGGTGCCGGTGGTGCTGGGCCTGGCCCGTACGGTCCCGGCGGAGGCCTGGGCGGCGCTGCGGCCGGCGGCGGCCGCCGCCGCCG
>NZ_JAINUL010000001.1:2183950-2403046 GCF_020639365.1 Streptomyces flavotricini | reverse complement strand
TGCGGCCGGCGGCGGCCGCCGCCGCCGAGGCCGCCGCGGCGGGGGACCTGGCGGGGTACGCGGACGCGGACCGGGCCTTCCACCGGGAGCTGCTCTCCCTGGGCGGGAACGAGCAGCTGGTCTCCGTGGCGCAGGAGCTGCACCGCCGGTCCCAGTGGCCCCTGCCGGGGGCCCCGAGGGCGCGACGGGCGGAGCTCGTGCGGGACGCGGCGGAGCACACGGCCCTGCTGGAGGCCCTGATCGCGGGCGACCTCCCGCTCGTGGAGCAGCTGCTGCGCCCTCATTTCGGCGTGGGCTGAGCCCCCGCGCCTCAGACGCCCGCGGGGCTGGACTTGTCCGGGTGGAGCTGGTCGGCCAGCCAGGTCGGGATGCCGCCCAGGAGGTGGAACAGCCGGCGGGCCTCCGCGCGCAGGCGGGCCGCCTCCGGTTCCGGTTCGGCTTCGGCCAGAGCCGCCAGCGCGGGAGCCGTGCCGATCAGGAACCCCAGGTCCTCCCGGATGCGCAGGGACTCCGCGAAGCCCTTGCGGGCCTCCGCCACCTCCCCGTCCCGCAGGGACAGCGCCGCCAGGTGGCGCCAGGTGAAGGACAGCAGCAGGGTGTCCCCGTGCGCCAGCGCCCCGGCGTGGGCCCGGCGGTACGCCGGACGGGCCGACTGCGGGGCGTCCGCCAGGTGCTCCGCGACCAGCCCCCGCCGGAAGTCCAGCAGCGGTCGCGTCCGGGACCCGGGGGACAGCAGCGCCGCCGCCCGGCCCAGTGCGGAACGGGCCTCGTCCGAGCGGTCGCGGACGCCGAGCACGGTCGCCGCGTACGCCAACTGCCCGCGCTCGCACGCCGCCGCGCCCCGCTCGTCGTCGTCGTGGGCCACCGCCTCCGCGACCCGCAGCGCGTCCTCGGCCTCGGCCCACCCCTGCCCGGTGAACAGGCACCGCTCGACCAGCAGCGCGGTCCGCTGCACGGCCGCGCCGGCGTCGTGCAGGTGAGGCGTCAGCAGGGCTGCCGCGTCGGTCCAACAGCCGCGCGAGCGCAGCCGCCATATCGCCCGCTGGAGGGGGTCGTCTCCCCCGGTAGATCCGGCACCGGACATGGCGGTATCCGCCACATTGCCCTCCCCAAAGCAACCAAGCAGCACGTCGTTGAGCCCTGGGGCGAAATGAGAGCACGGATCGGAGCCTTCGGCCAAGGGGTCGGGTGAACTCTTTCACAAAGTCCGGACGACGTGTCAGGCGCCCTCTCGCCGCCTCGCGCCGGCTCCCGGCCGCGCGGGGCGGCTCCCCGGCCGGATCCGCTCAGCTCATCCGCAGTGCCAGGAAGAAGTCGAGCTTGTCCTCCAGCCGCGAGAGGTCACGTCCCGTCAACTGCTCGATTCGCCCGACCCGGTACCGCAGGGTGTTGACGTGGAGGTGCAGCCGCGTCGCGCAGCGCGTCCACGAGCCGTCGCAGTCCAAGAACGCCTCCAGCGTCGGGATGAGCTCCGCGCGGTGGCGGCGGTCGTAGTCCCGCAGCGGGTCCAGCAGGCGGGCCGTGAAGGCGCGGCGCACGTCGTCCGGGACGAACGGCAGCAACAGGACGTGCGAGGCCAGCTCGTGGTGGCCCGCGGCGCAGACCCGGCCCGGGCGCGCCGCGGCGACCCGGCGGGCGTGCCGGGCCTCCTCCAGCGCCCCGCGCAGCCCCTCGGCGGAGTGCACGGCGGCGCTGACGCCCAGGGTGAGCCGGCCGTCGTCGGCCAGCCCCGCCTGCAGGGGTTCCCGTACGACGGTGAGCAGCTCGTCGGCGTGCAGGGCGCGGTCCGGGCCCTTCTCCTCGCCGGCCTCCGCGGCGAGCGCGGGCAGCGGTACGAGCGCGATGGCCTCGTCGCCCGCGTTGGCCACGGCGATCCGGTCCGAGGGCTCGGGCCCCGAGACGGACTGGTCGACCAGGATCTCCTCCAGCAGCGACTGGGCCACCGGGCCGCCGGGGATGTCCCCGCCGTCCCAGTCGACCCGCGCCACGACGACCTGCCAGTGCGGGGCGCTGCCCAGCCCGGGCAGCAGCACCGGGGCCGCGACCCGCAGGCGGGCGGCGATCTCGGCGGGCGGGGCACCCGTCTGGACCAGCTCCAGCACCTCCTGGGCGAGGCGGCGGCGCACCGTGCGGGCGGCATCGCGCCGGTCCCGCTCGACGGCGATCAGCTGGGTGACGCCCTGGAGCAGGTCGAGCCGCTCGGCGGGCCAGTCCCCGGCGTCCGCCTCGACGGCCAGCAGCCAGTCCGAGAGCACGCTCTCGCGCACGTCACGGGCCCCGGGAGCGCCCGGGCCGCGGCCCGCTCCCCTGATCGGGAAGAGGGAGTAGGTAATACCCTGGATGGAGATCCGGTGCGGGCCCCTGCGCCCGGTGCGGACCGCCGCCAGGTGTTCTCCGGCCAGGGCCGCGCAGATGCCCGGTGCCAGGGGTTCGCCCGCTCCGGCGATCTGCCGGCCCGTGGGGGACAGCACCCAGGCGCGCAGATCGAGGTCGGTGGTGAGCAGATCGAGCACCACATCGGGTCCACCGCCCGCCGGGCCGGACGTCATCAGGCGGCGGTGCCGGTCGACCACGGCCGCGAGATCGCCGGCGCGCTCTCCGGAGACCTGCCGCACCACGTACTCCGTGATCGTGGCGAATGCAACGTCTTCGTTCACGGCGAACAACGGCAGCCGGTTGCGCCGACAGGCTGAAACGAGATCGTCGGGGATGTCCCCGAGCTCCGCCTCGCCGGCCGCGAGGCCCGCGACGCCCGCGCTCGCGAGGATTCGTACGAACGGCTCGGAGTCGGCCGAATTTCTTCGCCAGGCCAGGCCGGTGAGGACGAGTTCGCCCCCGGTGAGGTACCGGCTGGGGTCTCGTAGGTCGGTCGTCATGACGCCGCGGACCGTCCGGTCGAGTTCGTCCTCGCCGCCCAGCAGCCGCAGCCCCAGCGCCTCGGTTTCCAGCAGTGCGCGCAGCCGCATGGTGTCGCCGCCGATCTGTCTCGAATGTTGCCGTTGGAAATCGGGCAGGTCGTTGCATCCTGCCTTTCATACGAATCTACAAGACGAGGGAGGCCGCCAGCCAACTCCTTCATGGTTTCGGTGACTGCACCCGAAGGACGCACGGCTTGTGTACTGACTCCACACCGCGTTAACAGCACGTGAACGACCAGTCGAGGGCCCGAGGGCCTCCTGGCTTGAAGTGAACGACACGATGAAGAAGAAGAGAGCCGCACATGGACTTCCTTCGCCCCGCCAGCTGGGAGGAGGCACTCGCCGCTAAGGCCGAGTACCCCACAGCTGTGCCGATTGCGGGTGGCACCGACATCATGGTCGAGATCAACTTCGACCACCGTCGGCCGGAGTACCTCCTGGACCTGAACCGCATCGGTCTGCTGCGGGAGTGGGAGGTCGGCGAGGACGTGGTCCGGCTGGGCGCCTCCGTTCCGTACACGCAGATCATGGAGAACCTCCGGACGGAGCTCCCGGGTCTCGCGCTCGCCTCGCACACGGTCGCGTCCCCGCAGATCCGCAACCGCGGCGGCGTCGGCGGCAACCTCGGTTGCGCCTCGCCGGCCGGCGACTCCCACCCCGCGCTGCTCGCGGCGGGTGCCGAGGTCGAGGTGGAGTCCGTACGGGGCTCCCGCCTGATCCCGATCGACGAGTTCTACACCGGCGTGAAGCGCAACGCGCTCGCCGCCGACGAGCTCATCAAGACCATCCACGTGAAGAAGGCGGACGGTCCCCAGCAGTACTCCAAGGTCGGCTCCCGCAACGCGATGGTCATCGCCGTCTGCGCGTTCGGCCTGGCGCTGCACCCCGAGACCCGCACGGTCCGTACGGGCATCGGATCGGCCGCGCCGACCCCGATCCGTGCGAAGGCCGCCGAGGAGTTCCTGAACGCCGCGCTCGAAGAGGGCGGTTTCTGGGAGTCCCGCAAGGTCATCACCCCGTCGATCGCCAAGCAGTTCGGTGACCTCGCCACCGGCGCGGCCAACCCGATCGACGACGTCCGCGGCACGGCGAAGTACCGCCGTCACGCGGTCGGCATCATGGCTCGCCGCCAGCTCGTCTGGACCTGGGAGCAGTACCGCGGAACCGGCCACGGCCGCTCGCTCGAAGGGGCTGCGTAATCATGCGCGTCAATTTCACCGTCAACGGCCGTCAGCAGGAAGCCGACGATGTCTGGGAGGGCGAGTCCCTCCTCTACGTGCTGCGCGAGCGGCTCGGCCTGCCGGGCTCGAAGAACGCCTGTGAGCAGGGCGAGTGCGGTTCCTGCACCGTCCGTCTCGACGGCGTGCCGGTCTGTTCCTGTCTGGTGGCAGCCGGACAGGTCGAGGGTCGCGACGTCGTGACCGTCGAGGGCCTGGCGGAGTTCGCCAAGCAGCGCGAGGAGCACGGTCACGGCGGTGCCTGCGGCACCGGCGGCGGCTGCGGCTCCAAGGCCGGCGTCACCCTGGACGCGGCGAAGCAGTGGCAGGCGCACGGGCCCAACAGCGAGCTCCGCTCGCGGGCCGCCGACTCGCAGACCGGTGAGGGCGTGGAGCTCTCCAACATCCAGCAGGCGTTCATCGACGCCGGCGCCGTGCAGTGCGGCTTCTGCACCCCCGGTCTGCTGGTGCAGGCCGACGCGCTGCTCGAACAGAACAGCTCCCCGTCCGACCAGGACATCCGTGAGGCCCTGTCCGGCAACCTCTGCCGCTGCACGGGCTACGAGAAGATCCTCGACGCGGTCCGCCTGGCGGCCGCACGTCAGGGAGAGGCGGTCTGACCATGGCTCAGAACACCCGCACGGTACCGGCCGGCACGCCGACCAACGTCACCCAGAAGCACAACAAGGGCGGCATCGGCGAGTCCACGCTCCGCCCGGACGGCACCCTCAAGGTCACCGGTGAGTTCGCTTACTCCTCGGACATGTGGCACGAGGACATGCTGTGGGGCCAGACCCTGCGCAGCACCGTCGCCCACGCCGAGATCGCCTCGATCGACATCTCCGAGGCCCTCGCGATGCCGGGCGTCTACTCGGTGCTCACGTACGACGACCTGCCGGCCGAGATGAAGAACTACGGCCTGGAGATCCAGGACACCCCGGTCCTCGCCAACGGCCGGGTGCGCCACCACGGTGAGCCGGTCGCCCTCGTGGCCGCGGACCACCCGGAGACCGCCCGCCGCGCGGCCGCCAAGATCAAGATCGACTACCGGGAGCTGCCGGTCGTCACGGACGAGGCCTCCGCCCTCGCCGCGGACGCCCCGCTGATCCACCCGGGCCGCGACGACCACCACTCCGGTCACGTCCCGCACCCCAACATCGTGCACCGCCAGCCGATCATCCGCGGCAACGTGGAAGAGGCCCGCAAGCGCGCCGACGTCATCGTCGAGGGCGAGTACACCTTCGGCATGCAGGACCAGGCCTTCCTCGGCCCGGAGTCCGGCCTCGCCGTGCCCGCCGAGGACGGCGGTGTCGACCTCTACGTCGCCACCCAGTGGCTGCACTCGGACCTCAAGCAGATCGCCCCCGTCCTCGGTCTCCCCGAGGAGAAGGTCCGCATGACGCTCTCGGGCGTCGGCGGTGCCTTCGGCGGCCGCGAGGACATCTCGATGCAGATCCACGCCTGCCTCCTGGCCCTGGCCACGAACAAGCCGGTCAAGATCGTCTACAACCGGTTCGAGTCCTTCTTCGGCCACGTGCACCGCCACCCGGCGAAGCTGTACTACGAGCACGGCGCCACCAAGGACGGCAAGCTCACGCACATGAAGTGCAAGATCGTCCTGGACGGCGGCGCGTACGCGTCCGCCTCCCCGGCGGTCGTGGGCAACGCCTCCTCGCTGTCGGTCGGCCCGTACGTCCTCGAGGACGTCGACATCGAGGCGATCGCGCTCTACACGAACAACCCGCCCTGCGGCGCGATGCGCGGCTTCGGCGCCGTCCAGGCCTGCTTCGCGTACGAGGCCCAGATGGACAAGCTCGCGGCGAAGCTGGGCATGGACCCGGTCGAGTTCCGCCAGCTCAACGCCATGGAGATGGGCACGATCATGCCCACCGGCCAGGTCGTGGACTCCCCGGCGCCCGTCGCCGAGCTGCTGCGCCGGGTCAAGGCCCGCCCGCTGCCGCCCGAGCGCCAGTGGGAGACCGCCGGCGAGGGCGCGGACGTCCGCGCACTGCCGGGCGGCCTCTCCAACACCACCCACGGCGAGGGCGTCGTGCGCGGCATCGGCTACGCGGTCGGCATCAAGAACGTCGGCTTCTCCGAGGGGTTCGACGACTACTCCACCGCCCGCGTGCGCCTGGAGGTCATCAACGGCGAGCCCGTCGCGATGGTCCACACGGCCATGGCGGAGGTCGGCCAGGGCGGTGTCACCGTCCACGCGCAGATCGCCCGTACCGAGCTGGGCGTCACGCAGGTGACCATCCACCCGGCCGACACGCAGGTCGGCTCCGCCGGTTCCACGTCCGCCTCGCGGCAGACGTACATGACCGGTGGCGCCGTGAAGAACACCTGCGAGGCCGTCCGCGAGGCCGTCCTGGAGATCGGCCGCCGCAAGAACGGGTCCTACCACCCCGCGTGGGCGACCGCCGAGCTGCTCCTCGAAGGCGGCAAGGTCGTCACCGACGGCGGAGAGGTCCTCGCGGACCTCGCCGACGTCCTGGAGGGCGAGGACGCGATCGACCTGGAGCTGGAGTTCCGGCACCGGCCGACCGTCGCCTTCGACCTGAAGACCGGCCAGGGCGACGGCCACGTCCAGTACACCTTCGCCGCCCACCGCGCGGTGGTCGAGGTGGACACCGAGCTCGGCCTGGTGAAGGTCGTCGAGCTGGCGACGGCGCAGGACGTCGGCAAGGCCCTGAACATGCTCTCCGTGGTCGGCCAGATCCAGGGTGGCACCACCCAGGGCCTGGGCGTCGCGATCATGGAGGAGATCATCGTGGACCCGAAGACCGCGAAGGTGCGCAACCCCTCCTTCACGGACTACCTGATCCCGACCATCCTCGACACCCCGACCATCCCGGTCGACGTCCTGGAGCTCGCCGACCCGAACGCGCCGTACGGCCTTCGCGGGATGGGCGAGGCCCCCACCCTGTCGTCCACCCCGGCCGTGATCGCGGCGATCCGGGCGGCGACCGGTCTGGAGATCAACAAGACGCCGATCCGTCCGGAAGCCCTCACCGGCACCCTCTAGGACGGCCTGGTCCGGGGGCCGCGAGGCCCCCGGACCCCCACAGACTCTCCGGGCGGTGTGGCACCGGGAACGTCACACTTCCTGTCCACCGCCCGGAGCCAGAAGTCCGGAGTACGAAAACCGCACCGCTCGCGGTCGTTCCACCGGCAGTACCCCCACCGCAACACCCGGCGGCCCCGGCACCCCGGAGCCGTCACCAGCACCACACCAGTACCGCAGAACCCCCGCAGTACCCGCAGTACACGCAGTGCATTTCGCGTCGCCTCGGGCCGTCACCCCGGGTCGTGCAGCCAAACGGAGTTTCCCAAATCCCGCGTCTCCAATCTTCATGCGGGTGCCCCTTTGAACCTTGGGAGTTAGGCACCATGACCCAGTCGTCTGTGGAGCCCAAGACCAGCGCGGAAGAGGCCGGCGACGGCTCTCGCACCCCCGCCGGGCGTTCTTGGCTCGACCGGTACTTTCACATCACGCACAGAGGTTCCAACGTCGGCAATGAGATTCGTGGCGGAGTCACGACCTTCATGGCCATGGCGTACATCCTCCTGCTCAACCCGCTGATCCTCTCCGGCAAGGACGTCGCCGGAGACACCATGAGCCAGAAGGCTCTCATCACCGCCACGGCCTTCGCCGCGGCCCTCACCACGCTCCTCATGGGCTTCGTCGGCAAGGTCCCGCTGGCCCTGGCCGCCGGGCTGTCGGTCTCCGGCGTGCTCTCCTCGCAGGTCGCACCCCAGATGACCTGGCCGCAGGCCATGGGCATGTGCGTGATGTACGGCGTCGTGATCTGCCTCCTGGTCGTCACCGGCCTCCGCGAGATGATCATGAACGCGATCCCCCTCGCGCTCAAGCACGCCATCACCATGGGGATCGGCATGTTCGTCGCCCTGATCGGCCTCGTGAAGGCCGGCTTCGTCGGCAACGGCGGGGAGTTCGCTCCTCCGGTCCAGCTCGGCCCGGTCGGCCAGCTCGCCGGCTGGCCCGTCCTGATCTTCTGCATCACCCTGCTCGCCATCTTCATGCTGCAGGCCCGCAAGGTCCCCGGCGCGATCCTGATCGGCATCGTCGGCGGCACCGTGGTCGCCGCGATCGTCAACGCCGTCGCCGACGTCGACCCGAAGGCCTGGAAGAACGGTGCCCCCACCCTGGACGGGTCCGCCCTCTCGATGCCGGACTTCTCGCTCTTCGGCCAGGTCTCCTTCGGCGGCTGGGGCGACGTCGGCGCCATGACGATCGGCATGATCGTCTTCACCCTCGTGCTCGCCGGCTTCTTCGACGCGATGGCCACCATCATCGGCGTCGGCACCGAGGCCAAGCTGGCCGACGACAAGGGCCGCATGCCGGGCCTGTCGAAGGCGCTGTTCATCGACGGCGCCGGCGGTGCCATCGGCGGCCTGACCGGCGGCTCCGGCCAGACCGTGTTCGTCGAGTCCGCCACCGGTGTCGGCGAGGGTGCCCGTACGGGCCTCGCCTCGGTCGTCACCGGTCTCTTCTTCGCGGCCTGCCTCTTCTTCACCCCGATCACGCAGATCGTCCCGGGTGAGGTCGCCTCCGCGGCCCTGGTCGTCATCGGCGCGATGATGATGCAGAACGCCCGCCACGTGGACTGGGCCGACAGCGCGACCGCCATCCCGGTCTTCCTGACCGTGGTGCTCATGCCCTTCACGTACTCGATCACTGCGGGTGTCGCCGCCGGCGTGATCTCGTACGTGGCCATCAAGATCGCACAGGGCAAGGCCCGTGAGATCGGTGCCTTCATGTGGGCACTGACCGTGATCTTCGTGGTCTTCTTCGCGGAGCACCCCATCGAGGCATGGCTCGGGGTGAAGTGAGGCGGCGCCGGTGATCCGGCCCTGACCCTCCACGCATCCGATACTGGTAACCGAACCCCTCCGAGGAGGCCGCAATGCTGGACATCGCCGAAGAACTGAACCGGTGGGTCGAGCAGGGACGAGACTTCGCCGTCGCCACCGTGGTGGCGGTCGGCGGGAGCGCGCCCCGGCAGCCCGGAGCCGCGCTCGCCGTCGACAGCGAGGGCACGGCCATCGGATCGGTCTCCGGCGGATGCGTGGAGGGCGCGGTGTACGAGCTGTGCCGGCAGGCGCTGGAGGACGGCGAGACCGTCCGGGAGCGCTTCGGCTACAGCGACGACGATGCCTTCGCCGTGGGCCTGACCTGCGGCGGGATCATCGACATCCTCATCACCCCGGTGCCCGTGGGATCCCCCGCCCGGGAGGTGTTGGCGGCCGCGCTGGCGGCGGCCTCCCGCGGCGAGGCCGCGGCGGTCGCCCGGATCGCGGAAGGGCCGGCCGAGCTCCTGGGCCGGGCCGTGCTCGTCCGGGGCGAGGGAGGCTTCGAGGGCGGTTTCGGGGGGCACCCCGAGCTGGACCGCACCATCGCCGAGGAGGCCCGCGCCATGCTCGACGCCGGCCGGACCGGCGTGCTGGAGATCGGCGCCGACGGCCGGCTCTGCGGAGAGCCGCTGAAGGTGCTCGTCGAGTCCAGCGTGCCGCCGCCGCGGATGATCGTCTTCGGCGCGATCGACTTCGCGTCCGCCCTGGTGCGGATCGGCAAGTTCCTCGGCTACCACGTCACCCTGTGTGACGCCCGGCCCGTATTCGCGACGAAGAACCGTTTCCCCGAGGCGGACGAGATCGTCGTCGAATGGCCGCACCGCTATCTGGAGGCCCAGTCCTCGGCGGGCGTGGTGGACGGCCGGACCGTCCTGTGCGTGCTCACCCACGATGCCAAATTCGACGTCCCGCTCCTCGAGCTGGCCCTGAAGCTGCCCGTCGCCTACGTCGGCGCCATGGGCTCCCGCCGCACCCACGAGGACCGCAACAAGCGGCTCCGGGACGTCGGCGTGACCGAGCTGGAGCTCGCGCGGCTGCGCTCCCCGATCGGCCTGGACCTCGGCGCCCGCTCCCCGGAGGAGACCGCGCTGTCCATCGCCGCCGAGATCGTCGCCAACCGCCGCGGCGGCTCGGGCGCGGCGCTCACCGGGGCGCACATACCGATCCACCCGGACACCTCGAAGACGGTGATCGGCAGGATCGGCTCGGTCGCCTGAAGGGCGGCGCCGGAAAGGCGCTGGAGGACGACTTGGGGCGCAACCCCGCGGGGGTTGCGCCCTTTCGCCGTCCCGCCTATTTTACCGGCCGGTAACAGCGCCTTCCTTTAACGGAGTTGAGCGGATGTCCCGGACCGTACGCACCGCCCGCACCGCCCGCACCGCCCGCACCCTCGCACGTACGCTCCTCGCCGGCTCCGTGCTGGCCGCCGCCGCGCTCGTGGCGGGGCCCGCGGCGGCCGACGGCCCCGGCGCCCGCGAGGTGCTCTTCGTCGGGAACAACTGGGAGGGCACCGCCGACGTGCTCGCCTCCACCGGCGACCTCGCCAAGATCGGCCGGCTCGACATGATCCCCGACAAGGAGGAGCGGCTCCGGGAGATCTACCTCAACCCGATCAAGCTCGCCTTCTTCCTCGGCATCCGGGGCGGCGCGGGAGAGGGCCACGACCAGTTCGTCGACGACATGTACACCACCCCCGACGGCTCCGCCGTGGTCGCCTCCCGCCCCAGCTTCGCCGACGTCGTCTCGATCGACGTGCGCACGGGCCGGATCAACTGGCGCTTCCCCGTGGCCGGCTTCCGCTCCGACCACATGGCGGTCTCCCCGGACGGCACCCGGGTCGCGGTCTCCGCCTCCACCGCGAACACCGTGCACGTCCTCGACATCGCCACCGGGCGGCAGCTCGGCTCCTTCCCGACCGGCGACAAACCCCACGAGAACACCTTCAGCCGCGACGGCCGCTTCCTGTGGAACAGCTCCATCGGGGACGTGACCTCCGCGCTCGACGCGTCGTGGCTGGACTGGACGAAGGGCGACCGGAAGATCACCGTCGTCGACGCGCAGACCTTCCGTACGGTCCGCGTGATCGACATGCGCGAACGGCTCGACGCCTTCGGCCGCCCGGACCTCTCCGACGCCGTCCGCCCGATGTCCTTCAGCCCCGACGAGTCGAAGCTCTACTTCCAGGTGTCCTTCTTCAACGGGGTCGTCGAGTACGACGTGGCCGGCGACCGGATCACCCGGATCAAGGAGCTGCCCCGCAACCCCGCCACCAACCCGGACCGCACCACCTGGGTCAACGACTCCCGCCACCACGGCATGTCCATGAGCCCGGACGGGGCCAGGCTCTGCGTGGCGGGCACCATGGACGACTACGTCACCGTCGTGGACCGCGCCTCCCTCACCGAGGGGCCGCTGGTGCCCGCGAACAAGCCGTACTGGGCCACCGTCGACGGGGACGGCACGGCCTGCGTGATCTCCGAGAGCGGCGCGGACCAGGTCACCGCCATCGACTTCGCGACCGGGACCAAGCGGGTGTCCGTCCCCGTCGGCGACCACCCGCAGCGCGTCCGCCTCGGCCACGTCCCCGCGGGCTGGACGGGCCCGCGGTAGCGGCGCCCTCCGGCCACCGTGGCCCTTATGGGGTGACCGGTCCTCGATGACCGATTAGTCTCCGGATCATGGTGGACATCCGTGAGGTACCCGAAGCCCACATCGACCGCGCTCTGGAGCTCGCGTACCTGGTCTTCCACGACCGCCCCGACGAGGAGGGCCGCGAACGCCACCACGCCCTCCTGAGCCACTGCGCGCGCCTCGGCGCGTACGACGGGGACGCGCTGGTCGGGTTCATGGCCGCGCACGAGTTCCGGCTCTCGGTGCCCGGGGCGGACCTGCCCTGCCCCGGGCTCACCTTCGTCAGCGTCGCCCCCACCCACCGCCGCCGCGGCGTGCTCACCGCGCTGATGGACGAGCAGCTGCGGCGCACGGGCGCCGCGGGCGCCCCGATCGCCGCCCTGTGGGCCTCCGAATCCGCCATCTACGGCCGTTTCGGCTACGGCTGCGCCACCCAGGGCGCCACCATCGAGATCGACTCCACGCGCCCGCTGGCCCTGCGCATCGAGCCCGACCCGCGCCCGCTGAGGCTGGTCGACCCGCGGGACGCGCTCGCGGTGATCGGGCCGTACCACGAGGCCGCCCGCGCCGGGCGGGCCGGCCGCCCGACCCGCGACGCGGTGCGCTGGAACGAGTCCTGGCTCTGCGAACAGGACGAGGAGGACGAGGAGTTGGGCCCGCCCCGGATCATCGTCATCGGCGATCCGGGCAAGCCGATCGCGGGGTACGTGCTCTACCGCACGAAGCACGAGGGCGACGGCGGCCCCGCCCGCAGCCCCGGCCTGGTCCGCGTGGACGAACTGGAGGCGGACACCCCGGCGGTGGCCGCCGCCCTGTGGGACTGCCTGGCCGGCCTCGATCTGACCGGCAAGGTCCGCGCGTGGGGCCGGCCGCCGGACGACCCGCTGCTGCGGTTCGCCGCCGACCGGGACCAGGTCAGGGTCACCGCCCAGTTCCCGGCGCTCTGGCTGCGCCTGGTCGACGTACGGGCGGCGCTGACCCGGCGGTCCTGGGCCGCGCCGGTGGAAGTGGTGCTGGAGCTGGCCGACGTACGGCTGCCGGGGAACGCGGGGCGGTTCCGGCTGAAGGCGGGGCCGGGCGGGGCGACGTACGAGCCCGCCGCGGCCCCCGCCGACCTGGAGCTGGAGGTACGCGACCTCGCGGCCTGCTACCTGGGCGGGACGCGGGTCGCCGAGCTGGCCGCCGCGGGCCTGGTGGCGGAGCGGACACCCGGAGCGGCGGCGGCCCTCGACGCGGCCCTGAGCACTCCGCTGCTGCCGCACACGGCGGACGAGTTCTGAGGCGTACGGGGCCGCCCGGCGACGGGGACGGCGGCAGCGGGGGCGGGCGAGCGGACCGCCCCCGCCGCCGGGCTCCGGGGGATCAGGCGGGCAGGGAGATCCGGGCCGCCGCCATGCCGAACGAGGAGCTCTGGCCGAGCCGCGCCCCCCGGACGCCCCCGGCGGACTTCGGGTGCAGGTCCTCGTCGCGGTAACGGCGCACGCTCCGGTGCCAGTTGAGGACGGCGGCCATCCAGTCCTCCAACTCCCGTACGTACGCGTCGAGCGAGGCCCGCGCCCGCGCGTCGAGCCCGTGGTCCTCGTACAGCACCGGCAGCTGGTGGTCGCGGATGTGCTCGAACTCCTTCGTGCGCTGCGCCATCAGGTCGGCGACGATCGCGAACGCCTGCGGATAGTCGATGTCGAAGAAGTTCTGGGTGACCAGGACGTGGTTGTGCACCTCGCCCTCGACCTCGATCTCCTTCTGGTACGAGAACAGGTCGTTGGTGATGCACCCGACGTCCGCCGCCGCGCTCTCCAGCGAGCGCATCACCCCGTCCCGGTAGACCTCGGGCGGCACGCCGTCGTCCTCATGGCCGAACTTGGCCAGGAACATCGTCAGGTACGTACCGAAGGTGAAGCGGCGCATCTCGGCGTAGTCGACCGGGTCCGGAATCCGGTTCACGACGGCGTTGCCGACCTCCCAGACCCAGCTGTCCAGCATCCCGATGACGTGCCCGCGGAACTCCGCGCGCATCGCGGGGCCCATCCCGGCGACGGTCCGGGCCCACAGGTCCTTCAGGCTCCGCTCCATCGCGGTGACCGGCTCCGGGGCCTCGGCCGGATCGACCGGGACCATGGAGATCAGCCGGTCGGTCGCCGCCCGGGCGGCTCCCGGGGATTTCGCCCCGGCGAACACCCTGGGGTAGTAGTCGTCCGCGTACGTGCCCCAGGTCAGCCACTGCGCGCTCAGGCACAGCGCCTCGGCGGTGGCGTCGGGGTCGATGCCCGCCGAACACAGGGCGAAGTCCATGCCGACCAGCTTGTCCTCGTCCCAGATGTCGGAGCCCGGGTCACCGGGCTGCGGATCCAGCAGGCCCATCTCCCTCGACCAGCGCACGATTTCGCGGCGGGCCAGGTCCAGGTGCGGGCTGAGGGTGAGCGGGAACGGCATGTAGAAGTCGGGCAGCAAGGACGGGCCCACCTTCTGGAACGGTACGTGCGTGAAGCTGCGCCGGCGCAGCTCCATGGAGCGGGGCGTGAACAGCGCGCGCAGGTCGAGCGCGGCGGTGCCCGGTCCGGTGGGCAGGAAGGGCAGGGTGAGCGGGGCGGCGGCCGCCCCCTTGGCCTCCTTGTTCATGTAGCGGCTGGAGACCATGTGCCATTCGTGACCGCCGGACTGCCAGTCCTGCAGGCCCTTCGCGTACGCGAGTACGGACGCCATCTCGACGGGGTCGAGCCCGTGCTGCGCGGCGAGCGCGGGGACCTCGGCGAGGGCCGTGTACTCGAACTGCTGGAGCCGCGAGGTCAGCAGGTCGTTCGACAGGTCGGCGGCCTCCTGGGTGGTGCAGTCCAGGAAGGTCTCCAGGACCAGGATGGCGTTGGAGAGTTCGCCCTCCTGCTCCACCTCGCGCTGGTAGGAGAAGATGTCGTTGCGGATGTGCACCGCATCGGAGAAGGCGTCGCGGAGCACCTGCAGCGGGCGCGCGTGCGCGACGCGGGCCGGCACCTCGGCGGACACGTACTCGATCAGCCCGGCGGACCAGGGGGCGCCGCCGACCTTGCGGCGCATCTCGATGTATTCGAGCGGGTTGGCCACACGGCCGATGTTGATGTTGTGGAGCTCCCACATCGACTCGTTGAGGAGGTTCCGCGTCGACTCGGAGAACCGTTCCCTCCAGTCCATCGACATCGACGGCACGGTCCGCGACCACAGGTCCCTGAGGCCCGCCTCGACCGGGTTCGTCGGCTCGGGGAACCCGTCGGCGAGATCCATCGGCATGAAGGCGGCCAGCCCGTCGAGGTACTTCTTGGCGCCCTCGCGGTCCTGGGTCCGCTTGTAGACCTCCAGGAAGTGGTCATCGAAGAAGAAGACCCACACGTACCAGTCGGTGACCAGATCGAGCGCGTCGCCGCCGCAGTCGGGGTGGGTGTACGAGCACAGCAGCGCGTAGTCGTGCGCGTCGAGGTCCCGCTCGTCCCAGACGCCCGACCCCTCCAGCATCCCGAAGCCGCGGGCCCACTGCTTCGTGTGCGCTCGCGCGGCCTCCAGATGGGGATTCAGGCGCGCCGGATACGGCACATAGAAATCCGGCAGTTGAAACGGCTGTGTCACGGCGGGCTGGACCTTTCGTCCGAGGGCGCGGGGGCTCCTGCCTGCGGCCCCCCGCACGAGATCAGCAGGACCCTGCCCCTCCCGCCGTCGATACAAGGAAGAGTTCACCGCTTCAGGTGAATCGGATGCCGTTCGCGCGGCACGGCTGAGGGGTGAGGTCCCGTACGGGACCTCACCCCTCAACGTTCAGCGTTCCCGGCGGTGCCGTCAGAGGATGACGTCGTAGCCGTTCCAGCCGTTGCCGATCAGGACGCGGCCCTGGTTCGGCAGGAAATCGTAGAGCTCCCCGTTGTCGAGCACGCCGACGTGCTCCGCGGCGCCGTCGCTGTTGAGGTCGGTGGGGTACGGGGTCCATCCGCCGACCCACCAGCCGTTGCCCTCGAAGGTCTTGGCACCGAAGGAGATCTTGCCGTCCGCACCGGTGGCGTTGGGGAAGAGGTACACGTCTCCCTTGTCGGTGCGCCCCACGATGTCGATCTTGCTGTCACCGTTCATGTCGGCGTACCGCAGGGTCTCCCATCCGCCGGGCCAGAACCCGTTGCCGATGAACGTGCGTGCGCTGAGCGTGCTGGTGCCGGTTCCGCCGGCGCCCGGGTAGACCCACAGGTCGGCGTTCCCGTCACGGGCGAAGACGTCGGTGCGGCCGTCGAGATTGACGTCACCGAAGCCGAGGTCGTAGCCGTTCCAGCCGACACCGATGAGGTAGCGGGGAGCGAAGGAGTTGGTGTCGGTTCCGCCGGTACCCGGGAAGAGGTAGAGGTCGCCCTCCTTGGTGCGGCCGACGATGTCCGTGCGGCCGTCGTTGTTGAGGTCGGCGGTGTAGAGGTTCGTCCAGTAGTCGCGCCAGAACCCGTTGCCGATGAAGTAGCGGCTGCCGAGCGTGCCGGTGCCGGTCCCACCGGTCCCCTGGTAGACCCACACGTCGCCGTGCGGATCGCGCGCGAGGACGTCGGTGAACCCGTCGCCGTTGTAGTCGGGCCGGCTCTGCGAGCCGCTCGTCCACAGGCTCTGGCCGGAGCCGTTGTAGATCGCCAGCACACCGCGGCTCTGCAGCACGGCGTAGGAGTAGGGGGTGCCGGTCTTGCTGCTCCACAGGGCGGTGGTGCCGTTGGCGGCGTAGACGACGAAGTTGCCGTCGTTCTGCATACGGGCCATGGCGCCGTTGTTGCCGCCGGTGTTCGTGGACCAGATCTGCTTGTTGTCCTTGGTGGTCAGGACCAGGTTGCCGTCGGCCCGCATGACGAGCTTGGCGTTGCCGGAGTTGAACTCCTCGCCGGAGGCCAGGGTGGTGCCGGCCGGGATCTTCGCTCCGGGCACGGAGTCGATCTGGTAGGAGCCGGAGAAGGACGTGACGGTGCCGCCCGAGGCGACCGCGTTCCAGCCGAGGACCGTGTTGTCCGTCTGACGGGCCCACAGGTCGCTCACGCCGTCACCGGAGACGTCGCCGACCGAGCCGATCTGCGGGAAGGCGGCCTGGGTGACGCCGCTGCCGATCTTGGTGCGGGTCTGGGTGCCCCAGGTGGCGAGGTCGACGGCGGTGGTGCCGTCCGGGCTCTTCTTGCCGTAGGTGCGCAGGACGTCGCCGGTGGCGTTGTCCCGGAGCCAGAGGTCGGGAACCTTGTCCCCGTTGACGTCGCCGGGGGCGACGACGGTGTACTTGTCCCAGTCGGTGTTGCCGACGAGCACCGGCTTCCCGTTGTCGTCCAGGGTGCCGAAGATGCTGCCGTAGTACGCCCAGAGCTGCTTGCCCTGCTTGACCAGCAGATCGGGCGTGCCGTCCCCGTTGAGGTCGCCGGGCGCGAGGACCTGCTCGGCGTTGAACCAGTGGTCGTCACCGTTCCAGTCCGGACCGTAGTCGCATCCGGCGCCGGGATTCTTCACGGGGCACGCCACCGTCATCTCGACGGGGTCGCTGACCGCTCCCTGGCCGTCGTTGGCGTAGCTGAAGAGCTTCTTGGCCGTCATACCGGCCGGCTGTTCGAGGGAGACGAGGTCGTTGTACCCGTCGCCGGTCCAGTCGCCGAGCGCGTCGATGCGGGCGCCGTTGAAGTTCTTTCCGGCCCTGGTCCCGGGGGTGAACTTGCCGTTGCCCTGGCCGGCGTAGGTGAGGAGGTTGCCGAAGGAGTCACTGCTCCAGATGTCGCGGTTCCCGTCGCCGTTGAGGTCTCCGGGGGCGTCCAGGGCAGCCGAGCGGGTGGCGTAGAAGAGGTACGCCGTGGTGTCCGAGCGGTTGCCGGCCGCGTCCTGGCTGAAGGCGTAGACGAAGTGCGGACCCGCTCCGGGCGGGGTCAGCTGGACGCTGACCGAGGCACCGGGGGCCACGGTGGAGCTCTTCAGCTCGGGGTTCCAGTCGGTGTAGTACCCGTACCAGGTCACGTCCTGCACGCCGTTGGCGGCGAGGGTGAACGAGCCCGGCGTACGCGCCTTGCCGGTAGTGGCGGGCCAGCCGTTCTTGCCGTCGGGGAAGACGGTCGAGCTGATCTTCGGCGCCTTGGTCGGCCGGTTGCGGTCGACCGAGAACTTGCAGGTCTGCGACCAGGCGGAAGTTGCGTTGTCCTGATCGGTCGCGCGGACCTTCCAGGTGTAGTCGCCGTTGGGCAGGCTGGCGTCGGGGACGTTCCACGTGGCGACCTTGCCGTTGTTGGCGGGGACGGTCTGCGTGGCGACGGGAGTGCTCTGTCCCGCCTTGAAGACCTGGTACTCGGCGCTCAGGTTCCCGGAGTCGGGGTCCGAGACCGTCGAGTAGAGGCTGACCGTGGTGTTGCCGATCTTGCCGCCCTCGACGCAGGGCACCCACGGCGACGTGCCCGGGTCGGCGGGGGTCCGGGGCGGGTTGTTGTACTCCGTCTCCAGAGTGATCGTCTTCGGGTCGAAGCGCTTCCACTGGTACTGGTCGCCCTCGTTGGACGCGTACAGGCCCAGCGTCACGCTCGACCAGCCCTTGGACGCGGACTCCCGGGCGGCCGCGGTGGCGTCGAATTCGAGGTTGCCGGCGCCGCAGTCGGGGCGGCCCTTGGCGGCGGAGACGGTCGCCAGCTTGGTGCCCTTGCCGGGCTGGCTGTTCCACGTGGTCGCGGAGGAGATGGGGCCGGTGGTCCACAGCTCCACGGGGGTGGGCGTGCAGGACCAGGACCACGTCTCCTTGATGCGGAACGTGGACTTGGTGACCTGGGCGCCCTTGAGGTTGGCGGTGTCGAGCTGGAAGAAGGAGCGCGAGAGCCCGTTCGTGTCGCTCTCGTAGCCGACGCGGACGTCCTGCTTGGTGTTCCAGTACGAGTTCTTCGGCCAGCTGCGGTACGCCCAGGCCCAGTTCTGGCGCTCGCCCCAGGCGACCGAGGGGTCGATGAAGACGGGGTACTTCGTGGTGGCGCCGGTCAGGAGGGCCTGGTCGGGCTTGATCTCCAGGTTGCCGGCGGTCACGGCGGTGGGCATCTGCGCGTCCTTGGCCCCGGACGGGGTCACGAAGGCGTCGGCGGGCGCGGGGGGTTCGCCGCCGTCCGCCGCGGCGGCGAGCGAACGGGCCGCCGTCTTGGCCTGCGGAGCGGCGGCGGCACCGGTCGTGGTGGAGTCCCACATCATCGGCGCGGACGCGGTGAACACGGTCTGGCCCGCGGGGTTCACGGCGCTCAGCAGGCCGGTCGTGGCATTGGACGAGACGTTCAGGCCCACGGTGTCGAGCTTGAACTTCAGAGTGGCGAGGTCGGGGTGCTTGGCGGCCTCGGCCGTCTTGACGACGAGCAGCTCCGAGAAGCCCTCGACGTCGGCCTTCAGCTGCAGGTCCACGTCCGGCAGCACGTTGGCGTAGGTGGCCACGTTCGCGGCCAGAGTCGGCTTGGGCAGCGCCTTCGGCCAGGTCAGCGAGAGCGTACGGCCGTCCCTGACCCCGGTCAGCAGGGGCCCGGTGCCGCCGCCGGAGAAGGCGATGCTGACGGCCGACGCCTTCGGGGCCACGGTGCCGTCCGCCGCGAACTGCAGCGTCGGATCGGTCGCCACCCACGCGCCGGCCCGCCGCACGCGCACCGTCGTCCCGTACCGCTTGACGGTCCACTTGCCCGTCGGCAGCGCCCAGGTGTCCGAGGTCTCGGTCCGCGCCGAGGTCAGCTCGTAGGGCTGACCCGTTTCCTTCGCCTTGGCGAGCGCGAAGTCGGCCGGGCTCATGGAGCCGTCGGCGACCGGGTCGGTCGCGGCGACGGCGGTAGTCGGAGGCTGCATTACAGCCAATCCGGTGGCGACCATTCCGCTTATCAGGGCCACGGAAATGACCCTCGAAACCCCCCGCCCGCCCGGCGAACCGGGGAGGGCCTTATTTCTTCTCACGCACACTCCAACTGTTGGATATTCCGGGACGACTCTACGTGGCGCGCCCACATCTGCCCACTCTGACCTGCATCTTTTATGTCAGTCTTAGGCGTGCTGCCCTCATTGTTCCGCAAGATCCACTTTGCGGGAATTGCCGTTTACGGTAGCCCTATGGAATCCGTCAATGAGAGCCCGGAGTGGTGAATTTGCCCTGTTAGTCTGCGCCGGTAAATTCTTATGGATGGTGGGGGTGGGGTGTGAGAAAATCTCGCATGCGAGGACTTTCTGTGGCGTTGGCCGCAGCGGTCCTCTCGGGCATGCTCCCTGGCGCTGTTGCGGTAGCGGACAGCAAATCGGGGCCTTCGTTGTCGGAGCTGAAGCAGCCGAAGGCGGTGCCGGTCAAGCCGGTCCGTGCTGGTGGGGCGAAGAAGGCCGATGACGCGGCGACGCCGTGGAAGGCTCCGAAGGTCTCCTGGCCTGCGGCGGGTTCGGCGGAGGTCGACCTGGCCCCGGCTCCCGGCCCGGTGGGGAAGCTGTTCCTCTCCGGCGCGGCTCAGTCTCCTGTCGTCGGTTCGGGGGCGCAGCGGGCGGGCAAGCTCCCGGTCGCGGTGTACACCGCTCCGGGCAAGGCGGCCGAGGCGCCGTCGAAGGTGAAGGTCTCCGTCGCGGGCAAGGACGCGGCGCGCAAGGCCGGTATCGACGGCGTGCTGCTGTCGGTGGGCCGTTCTGACGGCTCGGCGCGGTCCGGGTCGGCCAAGGTCGAGGTGGACTACAACTCCTTCCGGGGCGCGTACGGCGGCGATTACGCCTCGCGTCTGCACCTGGTGGAGCTTCCGGCGTGTGCGTTGACGACGCCGGAGCGTGCGGAGTGCCGTACGCAGAAGCCGCTGCAGACGCAGAACGACACGCGCGCGGGCAAGCTGTCCGCGCAGGTCATGACGCCGGGCAGCACGGCGAAGTCGGCGGGAGCGAAGGCTGCTCCGGCTGCTGCAGGCTCTGCGGGCGCGACGGTCCTCGCGGCGACGGCGGGTGACGCCGGCCCGACGGGTGACTACAAGGCGACCTCGCTCCAGCCCTCGGGCTCCTGGTCCTCGGGCGGCTCCACCGGTGCTTTCAACTGGTCGTACGGGATCAACGTCCCCACTGTTGCGGGCGGTCAGGCTCCGCAGATCGGGCTGGATTACAGCTCGCAGTCGGTCGACGGCCGGATGAGCGCGGCGAACAGCCAGGCGTCCTGGATCGGTGACGGCTGGAATTGGGAGCCGGGGTTCATCGAGCGACGGTACAAGTCCTGTGAGGACGACAAGACCGGCGGCACGAACACCACAAAGGTGGGTGACCAGTGCTGGTTCAACGACAACGCCACCATGTCGCTGGGAGGCAAGTCGACCGAGCTGGTCTATGAGCAGGGCAAGGGCTGGCACCCGGCCACGGACTCGGGCGAGAGGGTCGAGAAGCTCACCGGTGCCAACAACGGCGACAACGACGGTGAGCACTGGAAGATCACCACGACCGACGGTACGCAGTACTTCTTCGGCCTGAACCGGCTGCCGGGCTGGAAGGACGCGTCCACGCCGACGACGAACTCCGCGTGGACGGTCCCGGTGTTCGGCAACCAGGCGGGGGAGCCCTGCTACAACGCCTCCTTCGCGAGCGGCTGGTGCCAGCAGGCCTGGCGCTGGCAGCTCGACTACGTCGTCGCCCCCGGCGGAGCCGCGATGGCGTACTACTGGAAGACCGAGACCAACAACTACACCCGCAACGTGTCGTCGACGACGGGCAAGGGCACGGTCACCCCGTACATCCGCGGCGGCTGGCTCGACCACATCGACTACGGCCTGCGCTCCGACAGCGTCTACACCGCCAAGGCGATGGGCCAGGTCACCTTCGACGTCTCCGAGCGCTGCCTGAGCACCTGCGGCACCTTCGACGAGACCAATTCGAAGAACTGGCCGGACGTGCCGTTCGACCTGTTCTGCAAGGACGGGTCCACCGAGTGCAAGGGCCAGTGGTCGCCGACCTTCTGGTCGCGAAAGCGCCTGACGGGGATCAACACCAAGGTCCTCACCGGTGGCGCGTACCAGGACGTCGACTCCTGGACCCTGGATCAGAACTTCCCGCCCGCGGGTGACGGCATCTCCACCCCGATGTGGCTGAAGTCCATCACCCGCACGGCGAAGTCGGGTTCCGCGACGGACATCCCGCTTCCCCCGGTCACGTTCGCCGGTGAGCAGCGGCCCAACCGTGTGGATGCCACCGGTGACGGGCTCGCGCCGTTCATCCGGCTGCGGATGTATCAGGTGACCACGGAGAGCGGTGGCACCATCGGTGTCACCTACTCGCAGCCCGACTGCACGCCCACCACGCTGCCGAAGCCGGACGAGACGAACACGACGCGCTGCTACCCGGTCAAGTGGGCCTGGGAAGGCGAGACGTCGAAGGTCGACTGGTTCAACAGCTATGTGGTGACCGAGATCGTGGAGGGGGACAACCTCGCCTCGACGCCGGACAAGGTGACCTCGTACGCCTACGTCGGTGGGGCGGCCTGGGACAAGGACACCAGCGAGTTCACCAAGGCCGACGACCGCGTGCACTCCGTCGCCCGTGGCTACGGGCTGGTGCAGACCCGCACGGGTGCGGCCTCCGACCCCAAGACGCTGTCGGAGACCCGGTACTTCCGTGGCCTGGACGGCAAGGAAGCCAAGGACTCGGCGGGCGTCGCGGTCACCGACCGGCCCGAGTTCGCCGGCATGGTCCGCGAGTCGGCCACCTACGAGGGCGACGACACGGCCAAGCTGATCAGCGCCACCTCCAAGACGCCCTGGCGGTCGGACCTCGTGGCCAAGCGGGTCCGTTCGGGCCTGCCCGACCTGGTCGCGTACAAGACCGGTACGGAGAAGGAGGCCACCCGCACCACCGTGACCGGTGGTACCCGAACGACCGAGACCTCCCGTCACTTCGACGAGTACGGCATGGTCGACTGGGAGTCGAATGCCGGCGACACCGCGAAGACGGGCGACGAGTCCTGCACCACGACCACCTACGCGCGCAACACCGCGAGCTGGATCCTGGACAGGCACAGCCGTGTCGAGACGGTGGGCGTGCCTTGCGGTACGGCCGTCAGCCGCCCCGTCGACGTGGTCTCCGACACCCGTACCTACTTCGACAACGGCGCGCTGGGCACCGTTCCGGCTTCGGGCCTGGTGACGAAGACCGAGAAGATCAACGGCAAGGGCGACGGCTACGACACCGTCTCCACCGTGCCGTCGACATGTGGCTCCGCGAAGAACGAGCTGTGTTTCGACGTCTACGGTCGGGCGCTCGCCACGGCGGACGCCTACGGCAAGGTCACCACGACGGCCTACAGTCCGGCTTCGGGCGAGGCGGCGTCCTCGATGACGGTGACGAACCCGCTGGGTCACACCACGACGTCGGACCTTGATCCGCTTCACTCGCAGCCGACCAAGGTCACTGACGCCAACGGCAAGGTGACGAGTACCGAGTACGACGCCCTCGGGCGGCTGGTGAAGGTCTGGCTGCCGAACTGGCCGATCGAGACGAACCCGAACGCGCCCAGCCGCGTGTTCGAGTACACGGTCCGCAATGACGGACCCAGCGTCGTCACGTCGAAGACGCTGACGCACGACTACAAGTACTCCACCGTCTACTCCATCCGGGACGGTCTGCTGCGCGAGCGCCAGACGCAGACGCAGTCGCCCGACCTGTCCGGGCGTCTGGTCACCGAGACGTTCTACGACACCCGCGGCCTGGCATGGCGGAGCTCCGGCTCCTACTACGCCGACGGTGCGCCCTCGCCCGACCTGGTGACGGGACAGGAGCTCAACTACCCGGCCTCCACCGACACCGTCTTCGACGGCGCCGGACGGCCCACCGCGGTGATCTCGAAGAAGTTCGGCACCGAGACCAAGCGGGCCACCACCAGCTACACCGGTGACACCACCACCGTGATCCCGCCCCAGGGCGGGACCGCGACCACCACGGTCGTCGACGCACTGGGCCGCACGGTGGAGACGAAGCAGTACACCAACGCCGCCCGCACGACCTCGCAGTCCACGCTGTACAGCTTCAACAAGCTGGGCCAGCTGGCTCAGGTCACCGACCCGGCCAACGCGAAGTGGACGTACACCTACGACGTCCGCGGCCGCCGGATCGAGGACAGTGACCCGGACAAGGGCGTCACCAAGACGGCCTACGACGGCGGTGACCGGGCAACCGACGTGACCGATGCCCGCGGCATCACCGTGCACACGGACTACGACGAACTCGGCCGCCCCACCACGGTGAAGCAGGGTGCGACGACCCTCACCGCTCAGGTCTACGACACGGTCGTCAAGGGGCAGGTGACGAAGTCCACGCGCTTCGTCGACGGCAAGGCGTACGAGTCGGAGGTCCTCTCCTACAACAACCTCTACCAGCCCCTCGCCACGAAGGTGACCATCCCCTCCACCCCGGACACCGGGGCGCTGGCCGGCACCTACCAGTGGACGAACACCTACAACATCGCCGGTCAGCTCCTGACGACCAAGCAGCCCGCCATGGGCGACCTCCCGGCGGAGACGGTCGGCAGCACCTACAAGTCGGTCTCCGGGCTCCTCAACTCCATGGCCGCCGGCAGCAGCCGTCTCGTCTCGGCCATGACCTACGACCACTACGGCCGCAGCACCCGCCAGGAACTCGGAGCCGTCGGCCAGCGCCTGTACCGCTCCACCGAGTACGACGAGCACACCGGCGCCGTCAGCCGTTCCTACACCGACCGTGACCTCGCCCCCCAGCGGATCGAGGACACCAAGTACACCAGCGACCCCGCTGGCAACCTGACCTCGATCGCCACGGCGTACGGGCAGGACGCCGCCCGCACCACCGACACCCAGTGCGTCAACATCGACGCCCTGCGCCGCATCACCGAGGCGTGGACCAACAAGGGCGAAGCCTGCGCGGCAACCCCGTCGGCGACGGTCGTCGGCGGTGAGGACCCGTACTGGACCACGTACACCTACGACGCGGTCGGCAACCGCAAGACCGAGACCAAGCACAAGACGGCCTCGGGCCCGACCGCAGACACCGTCCGCACGTACGCGGCGCCGACCACAGGAAAGCACGACCTCACCAAGGTCACCCAGACCGGCACCGACGTCCACGACGAGACGTTCACCTACGACGAGAGCGGCAACACCAAGACCCGCAAGAGCGGCACCGGTGACACCCAGTACCTCGACTGGGACACCGAAGGCCACCTGAAGACCCTCACCCAGGGCACGGCCGGCAACTCCTTCCTCTACGACGCCGCGGGCCAGCGCCTGCTCCGCAAGGACACCAAGAGCACCACGCTCTACCTTCCGAGCGGCAATGAACTCCACCTGGACAAGACCGGAAAGGTCACCGGCACCCGCTACTACGACGGCGTCGCCATGCGCGAGGGCGGCAAGCTCACCTTCACGCTCACCGACCACCACGGAACCGGCACCACCCAGATCACCGCGGACACCACCCAGGCCGTCACCCGCCGCAAGACCGGCCTGTTCGGCGAGGCCCGCGGCAGCCAGCCGGCCGGCTGGGTCGGCGACAAGACGTTCGTCGGCGGAACCAAGGACACCGACAGCGGGCTCACCCACATCGGCGCCCGCGACTACGACCCCGTGACCGGACGGTTCATATCCGTCGACCCGATCATGGACCTCAAGGATTCGCAGCAGCTCCACGGATACACCTACTCCAACCAGAACCCGTTCACGTTCTGGGACCCCACCGGCAAGCAACTCGAAGAGTGCGCCAGCGGCATGTACAAGTGCCACAACGGCAACGACCCGTACGACTACGGCAACCGCTACGAGACCATCGTGGAATCCGTCGGCGGCACCGTGTCGGAGGACTATGTCCGCTACAAGCACTACGGGTGCCAGAACCTGGCATGCTCCAGCTCGAGCGGCTCAGGACGCTCCGGCGGTTCGAGCGGGCGTTCCGGCGGTTCGAGCGGCCGGTCCGGCAACGGCACCCAGGCGCCGCCTCCGCCGCCGCCCCCGGTCGTGGTGCTCGCGGCCTCCGAACCCCATCCGCAGAGCGACAGCCGAAGCCTGTGGGAGAAGGCAACGGGGTGGTTCAGTGACAAGTGGGACAAGTACGTCCTGCCTCTTGAGGCGAACGACACCAGCGGGGTATGTCTGGGCGGTTCGCTCGGGCTCGGCGGAGGTGGCAATGCCTCTGTCTGCCTGCTTGCGACCGACCGCCCGGACGGCAAGACCGACTACGGAGTGAGTTTCAGCAAGGGCACCGAGGCCGCCTCGTTCGGAGGCAACCTGCAGATTTCGGGTATGCGCAGTAATGCGACGGACTTCGAGCAGCTGCGAGGTGACGGCTGGGGCGGTACCGCGACGGTGTCCTACGGGCTGTCGGTCTCGACGGCCCATGAGAGGTCGATCGGCTCCAGAAACAGCCGCAACGAGCCCGTGGGAACCACCAGCTTCAGCGCGGGTGCAGGTGTCGGTGCGGAGGTAGGCGTCAGTCAGACCTACGGCACCAGGATCGGGCACCTGTTCACCATGGACTGGAGGTGAAAGTAGAGTGGCATACATGACGGACGAGGCTCACGCGATGATCACCACGGCAGGACGGGTGTCTTCCGAGGCGAGCGTGCCCTCCATCGTCTTCATGGCACTGTTCGCTGCGGTCGGGCTCCTGCTGGCACTCAATGTCAAGGGAATCGCAGACCGGTTCAATGACCTGATGGCCACCGTGACGTTCGGTGTCTTTGACGCCTACCAGACCGGTGTGTACCGGTTCATCGGAGCAGGCCTTGCGTTGTTCGGATGTATCGGAGTCGCGGTCGAGGTGACCGTCGGGCTCAGCTGACGCTGCAGGGGCATCGTCTCCCCGCTACGGAAAAAGCCGTCCTCCTCACCTGTCACAGGTGAGGAGGACGGCCTTTTACCGGGCGCGGCTACTCCGAGTCGGCCTCCAGGTTGCCCTCCGTGTCCAGGTAGACCTGGCGGAGGGATTCCAGGATCTGGGGGTCCGGCTTTTCCCACATGCCGCGGGACTCGGCCTCCAGGAGGCGTTCCGCGATGCCGTGCAGGGCCCAGGGGTTGGCCTCCTCCAGGAAGGCGCGGTTGGTCGGGTCCAGGACGTACGTCTCCGTCAGCTTGTCGTACATCCAGTCCGCCACCACGCCCGTCGTGGCGTCGTAGCCGAAGAGGTAGTCCACCGTCGCCGCCAGCTCGAAGGCGCCCTTGTAGCCGTGGCGGCGCATCGCCTCGATCCACTTCGGGTTGACCACACGGGCGCGGAAGACGCGGGACGTCTCCTCCACCAGCGTGCGGGTCTTGACCGTCTCCGGGCGGGTCGAGTCGCCGATGTACGCCTCCGGGGCCGTGCCCCGCAGGGCGCGGACCGTGGCCACCATGCCGCCGTGGTACTGGAAGTAGTCGTCCGAGTCGGCGATGTCGTGCTCGCGGGTGTCCGTGTTCTTCGCGGCCACCGTGATCCGCTTGTACGCCGTCTCCATCTCGGCGCGGGCCGGGCGGCCCTCCAGGCCGCGGCCGTACGCGTAGCCGCCCCAGACCGTGTAGACCTCCGCGAGGTCGGCGTCCGTACGCCAGTCGCGGGAGTCGATCAGCTGGAGGATGCCGGCGCCGTACGTGCCCGGACGCGAGCCGAAGATGCGGGTCGTCGCGCGGCGCTCGTCGCCGTGTTCGGCCAGGTCCGCCTGCGCGTGGGCCCGGACGAAGTTCTGGCCGGCGGGCTCGTCCAGCCCCGCCGCCAGCCGTACCGCATCGTCCAGCAGCCCGATGACGTGCGGGAACGCGTCCCGGAAGAAGCCCGAGATGCGCAGGGTCACGTCGATGCGGGGACGGCCCAGCTCGTCGAGCGGGATCGGCTCCAGGCCCGTGACGCGGCGCGAGGCCTCGTCCCAGACCGGGCGGACGCCCAGCAGGGCGAGCGCTTCCGCCACGTCGTCGCCGGAGGTGCGCATCGCGCTCGTGCCCCACAGGGACAGGCCGACGGAGGCCGGCCATTCGCCGTTGTCCGTGCGGTAGCGGGTGAGCAGGGAGTCGGCCAGGGCCTGGCCCGTCTCCCACGCGAGGCGGGAGGGGACGGCCTTCGGGTCGACCGAGTAGAAGTTCCGGCCCGTGGGCAGGACGTTCACCAGCCCGCGCAGGGGGGAACCGGACGGGCCCGCCGGGACGAAGCGGCCGTCGAGGGCCGCCACCACGTTCGCGATCTCGTCCGTCGTGCCGGCCAGCCGCGGGACCACCTCGCGGGCGGCGAAGTCCAGTACGGCCGCCACGTCGGCCGAGTGACCGGCCGCGACCGAAGCCACCGCCTCCGGAGCCCAGTTCGCGTCCTCCATCGCCTGGACCAGCGCGCGGGCCGCCTCCTCCGCCTCGTCGGCGGTCGTACGGGTGGCCGCGGACTCGTCCAGGCCGAGCGCCTCGCGCAGGCCGGGCAGGGCCGTCGTACCGCCCCAGATCTGGCGGGCGCGCAGGATCGCGAGGACCAGGTTGACCCGGGCCTCACCGGTCGGGGCGCCGCCCAGGACGTGCAGGCCGTCGCGGATCTGGGCGTCCTTGACCTCGCACAGCCAGCCGTCCACGTGCAGCAGGAAGTCGTCGAAGCCCTCGTCGTCCGGGCGCTCCTCCAGCCCCAGGTCGTGGTGGAGCTTCGCGGCCTGGATCAGCGTCCAGATCTGCGCGCGGATCGCCGGCAGCTTCGCCGGGTCCATCGCCGAGATCTGCGCGTACTCGTCGAGGTGCTGCTCCAGGCGGGCGATGTCGCCGTACGACTCCGCGCGCGCCATCGGCGGCACCAGGTGGTCGACCAGGGTGGCGTGCACGCGCCGCTTGGCCTGGGTGCCCTCGCCCGGGTCGTTGACCAGGAACGGGTAGATCAGCGGCAGGTCGCCGAGCGCGGCATCGGGCGCGCAGGCCGCCGACAGGCCGGCGTTCTTGCCCGGCAGCCACTCCAGGTTGCCGTGCTTGCCCAGGTGGATCATCGCGTCGGCGCCGAAGCCGCCGTCCTGCGCGCTCGCCTGGATCCAGCGGTACGCGGCCAGGTAGTGGTGCGAGGGCGGCAGGTCCGGGTCGTGGTAGATCGCGATCGGGTTCTCGCCGAAGCCGCGCGGCGGCTGGATCAGGATGAGCAGGTTCCCGCGGCGCAGCGCCGCGAGGACGATGTCGCCCTCCGGGTTGGCCGAGCGGTCCACGAACATGTTGCCGGGGGCCTCGCCCCAGTGCTCCTCGACGCTTTCGCGCAGCTCGGCGGGGAGCTCGGCGAACCACCGCTTGTAGTCGGCGGCCGGGATGCGGACCGGGTTGCGGGCCAGCTGTTCCTCGGTCAGCCAGTCCTGGTCGTGGCCGCCGGCCTCGATCAGGGCGCGGATCAGCTCGTCGCCGTCGCCCGACACCAGGCCGGGGACGTCCTCGACGGGACCGAAGTCGTATCCGCCCGCGATGAGGGTGCGCAGCAGCTCCACGGCGCTGGCCGGGGTGTCGAGACCGACCGCGTTGCCGATGCGGGAGTGCTTGGTGGGGTATGCGGAGAGGACGAGCGCGATCTTCTTGTCGCGCCGCTCGATGTGGCGCAGCCGGGCGTGCCGGACGGCGATGCCGGCCACGCGGGCGGCACGCTCAGGGTCGGCCACGTACGCGGGCAGGCCGTCCTCGTCGAGCTCCTTGAAGGAGAACGGGACGGTGATCAGGCGGCCGTCGAACTCGGGCACGGCGACCTGCGTCGCGGCGTCGAGCGGGGACAGTCCCTCGTCGTTCTCCTCCCAGGCGCTGCGCGAGCCCGTCAGGCACAGGGCCTGCAGGATCGGTACGCCGAGCCCGGCCAGCGCGCCCGCGTCCCAGGACTCGTCGTCGCCGCCGGCCGAGGCCGTCGCGGGCTTGGTGCCGCCGGCCGCGAGCACCGTGGTGACGATCGCGTCCGCCGACTCCAGCTGGGCGATGAGCTCCGGCTCGGGGGTGCGCAGGGAGGACACGTACAGCGGTACGGGCGTCCCGCCGGTCTCCACGATCGCGTCGCAGAGCGCGTGCACGAAGGCGGTGTTGCCGCTCATCTGGTGGGCGCGGTAGTACAGCACCGCGATGCGCGGGCCGTACGGGCGCACCGGGGTGCGCTCCAGCGGGCCCCAGGTGGGCGCCGCGGCGGGCGGCTCGAAGCCGTGGCCGGTGAGCAGCACGGTGTCGGAGAGGAAGCGCGCCAGCTGGTCCAGGTTGGCGGGGCCGCCGTGGGCGAGGTAGCCGTGCGCCTCGGCGGCGATGCCGATCGGGACCGTCGAGGCCTCCATCAGCTGGGCGTCCGGGGCCTGTTCGCCGGTGAGGACGACCACCGGGCGGGTCTGGGCCGGCGCCAGGAGCAGGTCGAGCCCGTCCTGCCAGGCGCGCAGGCCGCCCAAGAGGCGTACGACGACCAGGTCGACGCCGTCGAGCAGGGCGGGGAGGTCGTCGAGGGGAAGGCGGGAGGGGTTCGCGAACCGGTACGGCACGGGGCCGTCCGCGGCGCGGGCGCTGAGCAGATCGGTGTCGGACGTCGACAGCAGCAGGATCATGCGGCGGCATGCCTTCCTCGGGGTTTCCGCGCCCCGGGCAGTGAGGACAGCGGGAGTTCCTGACTCACCCGGCGGATCGCTCCGCGGGGTTCACAGTGGCGGGACCGCGCCGGATTCGCACCGGGCTTCCTCCCAGCGGGCCACGTGGCTCCGCCGGTGGTCATCTTAGGTGGCGTTCTCTCCGGCCGGGAGTGGGGGTGGCCGCGCCCGGGGAGCGGATCGGGGCAGGTCGGGCGGAGGACGGGGCGCACGGGGCGGGTGGTGACGGACACAGGCCGGGGTCGGGGAATCGTGGGTATGCTCGCCGCCATGCCGCCCCAGCCCCCTTCCGCCGCATCGCCGGACGAACCGGTCATACGTGACCGCGGTGACGCCTGCCCCGGTGCGCTGCGGCTGCACGCGGCGGACGACGGGTACCTGGCCCGGATCCGGATACCCGGCGGGATGCTCGAAGCGGACGCGGCCCTGCTGCTGGCCGACGCGGCGGACCGGCTCGGCGACGGGCACATCGACCTCACCTCGCGCGGCAACGCCCAGTTGCGCGGACTCGGCGCGAGCTGCGGGGGTGAGCTGCAGGGCGTGCTCGTACGCGCCGGGCTGCTGCCCGCGCCCACCCACGAGCGGGTCCGCAACATCGTCGCCTCGCCGTTGACCGGCCTGGACCGGCGCGGGCTGCCCGACGTGGCTCCCTGGGTCGCGGAGCTGGACCGGCTGCTGTGCGCGAGCGGGGCGGCGGCCGCCCTGTCCGGGCGCTTCCTGTTCGCCCTCGACGACGGACGCGGGGACGTGACCTCGCTCGACGCCGATGTGAACCTGGCCGCGGTCCCGGACGGGGAACGGGCCCTGCTGTGGACCGCCGACCCCGCGGACGCGCTGCTCGTCGCCGCCGCCGACGGACCGAAGGCCGCGCTCGTCGCCGCCTCGTACTTCCTGGACGCCGTCCGCCGGGCCGGTACCCGGGCCTGGCGGGTGTCCGAGCTGCCCGCCGAACAGGCCCTGTGTTCCGGCGGGTTGGGGGATCGGCTGACCGCCTCCGGGATCCCGTCCCGCGTCGTGGGGGGCTCCGCCGCCCCGAGCGGTACGGCCCCCGAACCGGGCGTGGTGGAGGGGCCCGACGGCACCGCGGCGCTCAGCGTGTTGGCGCCGCTGGGCCGCCTGACCACCGCGCAGTGGCGCCACCTGGCCCGCCTCACGGGCCGTGTCCGTCTGACCCCTTGGCGCGGGATCGTCGTTCCCGGTCTGCCCGCCGGTGCCGCCGGGGACGCCCTCGCCGGGCTCGCCGGAGCCGGGCTCGTGACCGACCCCGACGATCCCTGGCGGTCCGTCACCGCCTGTACGGGGCGGCCGGGTTGCGCGAAATCCCGCGCCGACGTACGCGCCGACGCGCGTGCCGTCGTGGCGCTGGCGCGGCCGCGGCCACAACCCCAGGAGCCGCACGCGCACCCGCAGGGGATCCGACCGCTGCCCGTGCACTGGTCCGGCTGCGAACGCCGGTGCGGGCACCCCCGCGGCACCGCCTGGGCGGACGTGGTCGCCACCGCCGACGGGTACGACCTGACCGCGACCGGCCACGCCCCGCACCGCGGCGTCCCCGCCTCCGAACTTCCCGCGGCCCTCGCGGCCGTACGCCGCACCACCTCCCACGACGCAGCGAAGAAATGAGCGAGTACACAGTGTTCGAGTACGAGAAGGACGGCGCGGCGATCTACCGCCAGTCCTTTGCCACGATCCGCGCCGAGGCGGACCTCTCCGGGCTGCCCGCCTCCGTCGCCCAGGTCGCGGTGCGCATGATCCACGCCTGCGGAATGACCGACCTGCCCCAGGACCTCGGCTACACCCCGGACGTCGTGCTCCGCGCGCGGGCCGCGCTGCACGCCGGCGCGCCGATCCTCTGCGACGTGCAGATGGTCGCCAGCGGTGTCACCCGCAAGCGGCTGCCCGCAGACAACGAGGTGATCTGCACCCTCTCCGACCCCGCCGTCCCGGCCCTCGCCGCCAAGATGGGCACCACGCGCAGCGCCGCCGCCCTCGAAGTCTGGCGTGACCGCGGTCTGCTGGAGGGCTCCGTGATCGCCGTCGGCAACGCGCCGACCGCGCTGTTCCGGCTGCTGGAGATGATCGAGGAGGGCGCCCCGCGCCCCGCCGCCGTCATCGGCGTCCCGGTCGGCTTCATCGGCGCCGCCGAGTCCAAGGACGCGCTCGCCGCCCACGCCTCCGGGCTCGACCACCTGATCGTGCGCGGCCGGCGCGGCGGCAGCGCCATCGCGGCCGCCGCCGTCAACGCGATCGCGAGCGAGGAAGAATGAGCACCGCAGCCGGTACCGGAAAGCTGTACGGCGTCGGGCTCGGTCCCGGCGACCCCTCCCTGATGACCCTGCGGGCCGTCGAGGTGATCGCCGAGGCACAGGTCGTCGCCTACCACAGTGCCCGCCACGGCCGCTCCATCGCCCGCTCGATCGCCGCCGCGCACCTGCGCGCCGACCACATCGAGGAGCCGCTGGTCTACCCGGTCACCACCGAGACCACGGACCACCCCGGGGGCTACCAGGGGGCGATGGAGGAGTTCTACGAGGCCTCCGCCGCCCGCCTCGCCGCGCACCTCGACGCCGGCCGGACCGTGGCCGTGCTCGCCGAGGGGGACCCGCTCTTCTACGGCTCGTACATGCACATGCACAAGCGGCTCGCCGACCGGTACGAGGCCGAGGTGATCCCCGGCGTGACCTCGGTGAGCGCCGCCGCGGCCCGCCTCGGCACCCCGCTCGTCGAGGGCGAGGAGGTGCTGACGATCCTGCCCGGCACCCTGCCCGAGGAGGAGCTCACCGCCCGCCTCGCCGCCACCGATTCCGCGGTCGTGATGAAGCTCGGCCGCACCTTCCCGGCCGTACGCCGGGCGATGGAGGGCAGCGGCCGCCTCGCGGAGGCCCGGTACGTGGAGCGCGCCACCATGGCGGGGGAGCGGACCGGCGTCCTCGCCGACACCGACCCCGACAGCGTCCCGTACTTCGCCGTCGCCGTCGTGCCCAGCCGCATCGGGAACCCGGGCAGCGTGCCGTCCGGCCCCGGCGAGGTCGTGGTCGTCGGCACCGGACCGGCCGGGCCGCTCTGGCTCACCCCCGAGACGCGGCGGGCCCTGGCCGACGCCGAGGTGCTCGTCGGGTACACGACGTACCTGGACCGGGTCCCCGCGAAGCCGGGCCAGATCCGGCACGGTTCCGACAACAAGGTGGAGTCGGAGCGCGCCGAGTTCGCGCTCGACCTGGCCCGCCGCGGCAAGCGCGTGGCCGTGGTCTCCGGTGGAGACCCGGGCGTCTTCGCCATGGCCACCGCCGTCCTGGAGGTCGCCGGGCAGCCCGAGTACAAGGACGTGCCCGTACGGGTCCTGCCGGGGGTGACCGCCGCCAACGCGGCAGCGGCCGCGGCCGGGGCCCCGCTCGGCCACGACTACGCCACCATCTCCCTGTCGGACCGGCTCAAGCCGTGGGAGGTCATCGCGGAGCGGCTGCGCGCCGCCGCCGCGGCGGACCTGGTGCTCGCCCTGTACAACCCGGGCTCGCGCAGCCGGACCTGGCAGGTGGCCCAGGCCAAGGAGCTGCTGCTGGAGCTGCGTTCGGAGCGGACCCCGGTGGTCGTCGCGAGGGACGTGGGCGGTCCGGAGCAGTCGGTCCGCGTCCTTGCGCTCGGCGAACTGGAGCCGTCCGAGGTGGACATGCGCACGATCCTGCTGATCGGCTCCTCGCAGACCCAGGTCACCGAGCGCCCGGACGGCACCCGCGTGACGTGGACCCCGCGCCGCTACCCGGAGGCCTGACCGGTGGGCCGGGCGGCCCTCCTCAGCACTGCCAGAGGAACGCCGCCCGGCCGCAGGGCTCACAGGCGTGCGCATAGGCGCTGCCGGAACCGAAGTTGGGGGCGGTGAGGGGGTCCGGACCCTCCTCCAGCCGGGCGACGAACTCCATCGGCCTGCCGCAGTCCGTGCAGTCGGGCGTCTCGTCGTTCTGAAGCCAGTCGGGGGCGCCGCCGAGCTGTCCGAGGACGTGGCGCGTCGGGCGCCCGCTCTGCCCGGACCAGGCCTTGCAGGCGGTCCGGTACTCCGGCTCGGCCACCGTCACCCGCTCGACGGTACGGACCGCACCGAGCTGCCGAACGTCCTCGTCTTCGTCTTCGTCCTCGTATTCGTCGTGCTCGTGCTCGTGCTCGTCCTCGTCCGCGTCCTCGGCGGTGGGGAGGGCGGGCAGCGGTACCGGCACCAGCCCGGTCGGCGGGAAGAGGTAGGCCCTGTTGCCGCCGGACGTTGCGCTCCACTCCTCGCAACTGCCCGGATCGTTCGCGCACATGAAGACGGCGAGGACCCCGCGCCCGCCGTCGAGGACCATGTGCGCGATGAACTGGAGCGGCCCCGAGCAGGCCGTACACGTGGGCCACTGCGTGCCCGCGGGCGCCAGCGGAAGGCCGCCGACGCGGGTGACCGGGGCATCGGGTGCGGCGGAGCCGCTGTGGATCAGCAGAGTGGTGTCGCTCATGCCGAGGAGAGTAGGAGACTCCTCTGACAACGTCCGGGCAGGACCTACCCCGGGGTTCGCGCGAGCCACTCCAGGGCCGCCCGCGGGCACTGCGCCTCCGCAACGCCCTCCGGTACGGGGGGCCTGCGGACCACCAGGACCGGGATGCCGGCCTCGCGGGCCGCGGTGAGCTTGGGGGCGGTCGCGGAGCCGCCGCTGTCCTTCGTGACCAGCACGTCGATCCGGTGCCGGGCCAGCAGCTCCCGCTCGCTGTCCAGGGTGAACGGACCCCGGGCGAGCAGGACTTCGAGCCGCGGCGGCACGGGTGCGTCCGGCGGATCGACCGAGCGCACCAGGAACCAGGTGTCGGCCAGGTGCGCGAACGCGTGCAGGCCCATGCGGCCGGTGGTCAGGAAGGCCCGGCCGCCCAGTTCCGGCAGCCGTACGGATGTCTCGGCGAGCGAGTCGGTGAAGTGCCAGTCGTCCCCGGGACCGGGGGACCAGCCGGGACGGCGCAGCGCCAGCAGCGGGACCCCCGTGAACGCCTGCGCCTCGGAGGCGTGGAAGCTCATCCGCTCCGCGAACGGGTGGGTGGCGTCGACCACGTGCGTCACGTCGTGGGCGACGATCCAGCCCGCGAGCCCGGTGACCCCGCCGAAGCCGCCGATCCGCACCTCGCCCGGCGGCAGCACGGGTGCGGACACCCGGCCCGCGAGCGAGGTGGTCACGCGGTACGAGGGATCCCCGGCCAGCGCCTCCGCAAGGCGGCGGGCCTCCGTCGTACCGCCCAGGATCAGGACGTGGCGGGGCGGATCAGCAGACATGCCGGTCGCGCTCGGGGGAGTACAGGTGGCTGTCGCGGAACTGCTCGGCGCCGAGCGTACGGCCCACGATGATCACCGCGGTGCGGACCAGGCCCGCCTCCTTCACCTGGGCGGCGATGTCGGCCAGAGTGCCGCGCAGGATCAGCTCGTCGGGGCGGCTGGCCATCGCCACCACCGCCACCGGGCACTGGGCCCCGTAGTGCGGCAGCAGTTCGGAGACGACCCGGTCCACGTAGCGCGTGGCCAGGTGCAGCACGAGCAGCGCGCCGCTGCGGCCGAGCGTGGCCAGGTCCTCGCCGGGCGGCATCGGCGTGGCCTGCTGGGCGATCCGGGTCAGGATCACGGTCTGGCCGACCGTCGGCACCGTCAGCTCCCGCTTCAGCGCCGCCGCCGCCGCGGCGAACGCCGGGACGCCGGGCACCACCTCGTACGGGATGCCGGCCGCGTCGAGCCGCCGCATCTGCTCCGCGACCGCGCTGAAGACCGACGGGTCGCCGGAGTGGAGCCGCGCCACGTCCTCGCCCGCCGCGTGGGCCCGTACGCACTCGGCGATGATCTGGTCGAGGTTCAGCTGAGAGGTGTCGACCAGGCGGGCGTCCGGCGGGCACTCGGCCAGCAGTTCGCGCGGGACCAGGCTGCCCGCGTACAGGCAGACCGGGGCGGCGGCGAGCCGCCGGGCACCGCGCACCGTGATCAGGTCGGCGGCGCCGGGGCCCGCGCCGATGAAGTACACGGTCATGTCGTCTCCTGGTCCTTCGCGGTCACTTCGGTCTGTTCGGTCTTCTCGGTCTCTTCGTGGGCCGCCGCGGGCCGGTCCGTCCGAGGCCAGGGCTTCGTCACCGACCACTGGGTGACCGGCATCGCCTGCCGCCAGCCCGTGAAACCGCCGACCGGCACCGCGTGCGCGACGGCCAGCTTGACCAGGTCGCCGCCGTGGCGCCGGTAGCGCTCGGTGAGGACCGCCTCCGACTCCAGCGTCACGGTGTTGACCACCAGCCGGCCGCCGGGGGCCAGCGCCGCCCAGGCCGCGTCCAGCAGGCCCGGCGCGGTCAGCCCGCCGCCGATGAACACCGCGTCCGGGACCGGCAGCCCGGCCAGCGCCCCGGGCGCGGCGCCGGTGACCACGCGCAGCCCCGGGACGCCGAGCGCGGCGGCGTTGCGGGTGATGCGGGCGGCCCGCTCCGGGACGCGCTCCACGGCCACCGCCCGGCAGGAGGGGTGCGTCCGCATCCACTCGATGCCGATGGAGCCGGAGCCGCCGCCGATGTCCCACAGCAGCTCTCCGGGGGCCGGCGCGAGGGCGCACAGGGTGGCGGCCCGGACGTGGCGCTTGGTGAGCTGGCCGTCGTGCTCGTACGCGGTGTCGGGCAGGCCGGGGGTCGCGCCGAGCCGCGGGACGGCGCTGTGCCCGTCCCGGCGGCAGTCCACGGCCACCACGTTGAGGGGGTCGCCCGGCGCGTGGTCCCAGCTCTCGGCCCGTCCCTCGTACGTGTCCTCGCGCTCGGAGCCGAGCTGTTCCAGCACCCGCATCCGGCTCGGGCCGAAGCCCCGCTCTCGAAGCAGAGCGGCGATCTCGTTCGGGGTCACCGCTCCGGCGCTGAGCACCAGCACCCGCCGGCCCTCGTACAGCGCGGCCGCGAGCCGGGCCACCGGGCGGCCGACCACCGTGACCACCTCGGTGTCCTCCACCGGCCAGCCCAGGCGGGCGCAGGCGTACGAGACCGAGGAGGGGTGCGGGTGGACCCGCAGGGCGTCCGGCCCGAGCTCCTCGGCCAGCGCCCGGCCGATCCCGTAGAACATGGGGTCGCCGCTGGCGAGCACCGCGATCCGGCGGCCCGCGTACTCGGCCATCAGCTTCGGCACGGCGGGCCGCAGCGGGCTCGGCCAGGCCACCCGCTCGCCCGGGCAGTCGCCGGCCGGCAGCAGGTCCAGCTGGCGCGGCCCGCCGATCAGCACCTCGGCGCCGGTCAGCGCGGACCGCGCGGCGGCGGTGAGCCCGGCCCAGCCGTCGGCGCCGAGGCCGACGACCGACACGGGTCTGGGGGGCGGCGGTGCGGAGCTCACTGCGCGGTACCTCGGGAACGGGAAGGGGAGCGGGCGGGTGGACCCGCAGCCTACTGGCCGGGGTACCGGCCCCCGGCTCCACCCCCGCGAAGGGAGAGGTCTACCCTCGGTAACCCCACGGTGACCGAGACCGTGGCCCCACGCCCCACGGCTCGACCGTCTTGACCCCACGTCGCGAGGGAGCTCACATGACTGGCTGGAACGCCGAGAACATCCCCGACCAGAGCGGCCGCACCGCCGTCGTCACGGGTGCCAACAGCGGCATCGGGTACGTGGCCGCCCGCGAGCTCGCCCGGCGCGGCGCCGACGTGGTGCTGGCCTGCCGCAGCTCGGCGCGCGGCCGGGCCGCCGTGGTCCGGCTGCGCGCCGAAGTCCCGGGCGCCGAGGTGGAGTTCATCCCGCTGGACCTGGCCGACCTGGCCTCCGTAAGGGAGTTCGCGCACGTCCACGGGCAGCGCCGCACCTCCCTCGACCTGCTCGTGAACAATGCCGGCGTGATGGCGCTGCCGTACGGGCGGACCGCCGACGGTTTCGAGACCCAGTTCGGGGTCAACCACCTCGGCCACTTCGCGCTGACCGGACTGCTCCTGCCCCAGCTGCTGGCCGCGGCCCCGGGGGCCCGGATCGTCACCGTCTCCAGCGGTTTCCACGCGCTCGGCGACGTCGACCTCGACGATCCGAACGGCGAGCACGGCTACCGGCGCTGGATCGCCTACGGCCGCTCCAAGACCGCCAACCTCCTCTTCACGCACGAGCTGGCCCGGCGCCTCGAAGCCCGCGGCTCCGGGATCGTCGCAGCCGCCGCGCACCCCGGCTACGCCTCGACCAACCTGCACGCCGGGGCCTCGCGGCAGGAGGGCCACCGGCCCATGTCGCGGCTGATGGGCCTCGGCGCCGCCGTACTCGCCCAGTCCGCCGCCTCCGGCGCGCTGCCCACGCTGTACGCGGCCACCGCGCCGGGGGTGCGGCCCGACGCCTTCTACGGACCGCGGCTCGGCTGGCGCGGGGCGCCGGCCCGCTCCTGGCGGGCGAAGTGGACCCTGGACGACGCGTCCGGCGAACGGCTCTGGGCGCTCTCGGAGAAGCTGACCTCCGTCCCGTACGGGATCCCCGCCCGCTGAGCGGGCGGGGGTACGGGTCCGGCGGGGGCGCCCCCGCGTGAGCCCCCCGTCCGCCCCCGGGGTGCCTCGGGGCGCCCCGGGCGGGACCTGATCCGCCGCGGCGCCGGCGCGGGAGACTCGGCGCCATGGACGACGACACGGACAACCACCCAGAAGTCCACGAAGCCCACGATCACGCGGTGGTCCTCGGCGCAGGCCTGGCGGGGCTACTGGCGGCGCGGGCACTCGCGCAGCGGTTCGCGCGCGTGACCGTGGTGGAACGGGACGAACTGCCGGACACCGGACCGGCCTTCCGGCCCGGCGTGCCGCAGTCCCGGCACGTGCACGTGCTGTGGTCGCGGGGCCTGGAGCTGATGGAAGGGCTGCTGCCCGGGGTGACCCGCGAACTGCTGGCGGCCGGTGCGGCGCTGATGGAGACCCCGCGGGACTTCCTGTGGCTGAGCCCGGCCGACTGGTTCCACCCGGTTCCGGGGTCCCGGATCCTGATCGGCAGCAGGGAGCTGATCGACTGGACGGTCCGCCGGGAGGTGCTGCGGGACGAACGCATCCGGGTCCGCTCCGGCTCGACGGCGACCGGGCTCGTCGCCGGGCCCGACGGCCGCTCCGTCACCGGCGTACGGCTGCGCGAGGGCGACCCGCTGCCGGCCCGCCTCGTGGTCGACGCGACGGGGCGGACCTCCCGGGCCCCGGCCTGGCTCGCCGCCCTCGGCCACCCGGCCCCGGCGACCACCCGCTACGACTCCCGCCTCGGCTACTCCAGCCGCTACTACGAGATCCCGCCGGATCCCGCCCGCCGCTGGCAGGGGATCTACGTCCAGGGCCGCCCCGAGAATCCGCGCGGCGGCGTGCTGGTGCCCCTCGACGACGGCCGCTGGCTCGTGACGCTGACCGGCAACGGCGAACACGCCCCCCCGACCGGGGACGAGGAGTTCCTCGACTTCACCCGGACCCTGCGCTCGCCGGTGCTGTACGACGCGCTCCGGGACGCCAAACCGCTCTCGACGCCGACGGGTTACCGCAACACCGCCAACGAATGGCGGCACTTCGAGCGCCTCGACCGCTGGCCGGCCGGATTCGTCGTCCTCGGCGACGCCGTCTGCCGGGTCAACCCCGTGTACGGGCAGGGGATGACGGTGGCCGCGCTCGCGGCGGACGCGCTGGCCGGGGCCATCCGCGGGCTCGCGCCCCGGGAGATCGCCGCGGCCGCCCGGCGGATCCAGCGGCGCACGGCCGCCGCCTCCGACGTGGCCTGGCAGATCGCCACCAGCGAGGACATGCGGTACCCGGAGACCGAGGGGCCGCCGCCCGACCGGGCGACCAAGGTCCTGCAGGCCTACATGTCCCGGGTGATCGTGGGCGCCAACGCCGACCCGGAGATCTCCCGGCCCTTCTTCGGCGTGCTGTCGCTGGCGCTCGCGCCGAACGTCCTGCTGAGCCCGGGCACGGTGATACGGGTCCTGTCCAAGTGGCGCCTGCCGACGGCCCCGGAGACCGCCGACTACCCGCCGCACCACAACGCCCCGGCGGACTCGGGGGCGTAGGGACACCCTTCAGCGGGCCGCCACGGCGCGCTCGTACACGGCCCGCACCCCGTCGCCGAACAGGCTGCTGTACGAGGTCGTCTCGTCGCCGCCCCCGTCGCGGCCGCCGACCACCCCGATCAGGGTGTGCGCGTCGGTCAGCACCGGACCACCGCTCGTGCCGTCGGGTACGTCCGCGCAATCCAGCCGCAATTGCGTGGGCCCCTCGGCACGGGCGGTGTTGAAGCACTCCACCGGGTACTCGGTGGCGTTCGGATAGCCCACGACCCGGGCGGGAGCGGGCAGCCCGGGCCCGAACCGGATCGTCTGGGCCCCGGTGGCGTCCTCCAGCCGCTCGCCGGGGTGCCCCGGCCGGCGCATCCTCAGGAAGGCCACGTCGTAGTCGGGGTCCTGGTCCTCGATCCAGCGGGGGTCCACGTCGATCCGCGTGGGCACCCAGACCCCGTACGGGGCCGTGGCGTCCCGGTAGCCGGGGGCGAAGACCAGGTTCGTACGGAAGCCGAGGACGCCGCGGTACACGCAGTGGGCGGCGGTCGCGACGAGGTCGCCGCCGGGGGAGTGGACCACGCTCGCCGAGCAATGGTGGTCCTGGTCCGCGTCCTCGCCGGGGGAGAACAGCGCCCCGATCGCGGGCTCCGCCGCGGCGGGCCGCGCGACCAGCGGGTCGGAGGGCTGCCAGCCGCCGGACCGCCAGTGCACGCCGGCCGGGGGGCCGCCCGTGCCCTGCGCGGCCCGCGGCGCCCGGGCCGGGACCTCCCGCGCCGGGCCGTCCAGTACGGCCGCCGCCGCGCGGTCGGCCTGCTCGGGGTCCTGTGCGTAGCTCCCCCCGGCCGGATCCCCGTCCGCCACGTACGCCGCCATGCCGTGCAGCTTCCACAGGAGCCCGGCGCACCCCATCAGCACGGCGCAGCCGACGCCGACGAGCAGGCAGACCCGTACGATCCGCCCGCGGACCTTGGTGAACATGTGGCACTCCCGCCCGGAAACGCTGATCGGCGTTCCGATCGGCGTCCCGACCGGCTCCCTGTTCGACGGACGGCGCGGCGGCGGCAGTTCCGGACCGGAACGTGTCCGTCCTCACAGCCGGGGGCGTCCGGCCGTCCCCGTCATCCGGCGTCCTTCCGCCCGTCACCCAACTCGCCTACTCTCCCGGCGAGTCGAACCATGGCGCACCGACTGGGCGGACAGGAGCCGAAAGCATGAGATTACGGAACCGGATGGCGGGCGCGGTGACGGCGGGTCTGGCGGCACTGGCCTTCGTACTCGGTACGGCCCCGGCCGGGGCGGCAGGGGCAGGCGCCGACCTCCCGTACGCGGGATCGACCGGCGTCGGCGTGCACAACGCGTACGAGAAGGCCAAGTACCCGTACTTCGCGGACGCCCTCGATTCAGGCGCGGCGATGCTGGAACTCGACGTGTGGACCAACTTCTTCGGCAGCTCCTGGCGGGTCTCGCACGACAACCCCTTCGGCAACGACAACAACTGCGAGAACGCCACCAGCCCCGCCCAGCTGCGCACCAAGTCCCGCAACCAGAACCTCGCGGGCTGCCTCTCCGACATCCGCAGCTGGCACGACGCGCACCCCGGCCACCGCCCGGTCGTCCTCAAGCTGGAGCTCAAGGACGGCTTCGCCGCCAACCTCGGGCGCGGCCCGGCCGAACTCGACGCGCTGCTGAACTCGAAGCTCGGCGACGCCGTCTACCGCCCGGGCCAGCTCGCCGCCGGCCACCCCGACCTGGACACCGCCGCCCGGGCCGGTGCCTGGCCGAGCCGCGCCGCGATGGCCGGGAGGTTCCTGGTGGAGCTGATCCCCGGCACCCTGGAGGAGGGCAACACGGGCGACACGCTGTGGACGGACCGGGAGTACGGCCAGTACCTGCGCTCCCTCGCCGCCGCGGGCCGGCTCGGCCAGGCGGCCGCCTTCCCCGCCGTGCACCGGGCCGAGGCCGGAGACCCGCGCGCCCGGTACGCGGACGCGACGCTCCGTCCGTGGTTCGTGGTCTTCGACGGGGACGCGAGCGCGTACGCGGGCGGCTCGATCGACACCGCCTGGTACGACCGCAACCACTACCTGCTGATCGCCACCGACGCCCAGGGCGTGGCGCCCGCCATCGACGGGGTGCACCCGACCGAGGCCCAGGCCCGCGAGCGGGTGGGCCTGATGGCCGCGCACCACGCGTCCATCGCCTCGGCGGACTGGTACCCACTGCCCTCGGTGCTGGCGACGGTGGTCCCGCGCGGCTAGGGCCCACCCGACCCTGATCCGCCGGACACGCCCTAGTACCCTTATTGCGAACTATTCGCAATAAGGGTCGGGTGTGCGGGTCGGATGGCTGCTTCTCCGGTGGTGCTCGGCATCGAGTCCTCCTGCGACGAGACGGGCGCGGGCATCGTGCAGGGCGGCCGGCTCCTCGCGCACGTCGTCGGGTCGAGCATGGACGAGCACGCCCGCTTCGGCGGAGTCGTCCCCGAGATCGCGGCCCGCGCCCACCTGCACTCCTTGAACCCGGTGGTCCGCCAGGCCCTCGACCGGGCCGGATTGCGGGCCGACCAGCTCGACGCGGTGGCCGTCACCACCGGCCCCGGCCTCTCCGGCGCGCTCCAGGTCGGACTGGCCGGGGCCAAGGCCCTCTCCTACTCGCTGGGCGTACCGCTGTACGGGGTCCACCACCTGGCCGGGCACGTCGCCGCCGACACCCTGGAGCACGGGCCGCTCCCCCGGCCGTGCGTGGTGCTGATCGTCTCCGGCGGCCACACCTCGCTGCTGCTGGTACGGGACCTCGTGCGCGAGCCGATCCTGCACCTCGGGGACACCCTGGACGACGCGGCGGGGGAGTGCTTCGACAAGGTGGCCCGGGTGTTCGGCCTGCCGTACCCGGGTGGGCCGGCCATCGACAGGGCGGCGCGCGGCGGCGACCCGAGGGCGGTCCCGTTCCCGCGCCCGCTGACCGGCGGGCCGCGCGGGGAGGACCCGTACGCGTACTCCTTCTCCTTCTCGGGGCTGAAGACGGCCGCGGCCCGCTGGGCCGAGGGCCACCGGCAGCGCGGGGAGCGGCTGCCGGTCGCCGACGGGGCGGCCTCGCTCCAGGAGGCGGTGGCCGACGTGCTGACCCGCAAGGCGGTCGCGGCCTGCACGGCCCACGACGTGAAGACGCTGGTGGTGGTCGGCGGGGTGGCGGCCAACTCGCGCGTCCGGGCCCTGGCGGAGCGGCGCTGCGCCTCGGCGGGGATCGAACTGAGGGTGCCGCCGATGACGCTGTGCACGGACAACGGCGCGATGATCGCGGCGATCGGCGACCTCCTGGTCCGCGCGGACGCACCGCCCGCCCCGCTCACCCTCACGATCGACCCGTCGGCCCCCCTGGAGTACGCGGCGCTCCACCCGGTGGCCTGACGGCCCGGCCCGGGGCGGGCCGTTGCCGTCCCGGGGCGCCGTCGTTGGGCAGTCCCGAAGGCGTACGCACGGGACGCGCGAAGGGACGTACGGCATGGACAGGGACATCGACGAAGTGAAGACGGTGCACCTCACCGACGAGGTGTACGCGTACCTGGTCGCTCAGGCCGAGCCGCCGGGCCGCGTGCAGGAGGAGCTCGTCGAGCGGACCCGCGCGCTCGGCCGCGAGGCGCAGATGCAGGTCCCGCACGAGCAGGGCGTCTTCCTCACCCTGCTGGGCAAGATGCTCGGGGCCCGCCGGATCGTGGAGGTCGGCACCTTCACCGGCTACTCCACCCTGGCCCTGGCGGCGGGTCTGGTCCCGGGTGGGCGGGTCCTGACCTGCGACGTCTCCGAGGAGTGGACGTCGATCGCGCAGGAGGCCTGGAAGGCGGCCGGGGTCGGCGACCGGATCGAGCTCGCCATCGCCCCGGCGCTGGAGACGCTGCGCGCGCTCCCGCACGAGCCGGTGATCGACCTGGTGTTCCTGGACGCGGACAAGCCCGGCTACCGCGCGTACTGGGACGAGCTCGTGCCCCGCCTGCGGCCCGGCGGGGTGATCGCCGCCGACAACGTCCTGTACGGGGGAGAGGCGGTGGACGCGGGGGCCCGGGGCAACGCCCTGGCCATCCGGGAGTTCAACGCGCACGTGCGCGCCGACGGGCGCATGGAGTCGGTGATGCTCCCGATCGCGGACGGCCTCACGCTCGCACGCAAGCGCTGAGGAGCGATCGGGCATCCTGGGGCACTCGACCGTCCTACGAGGAGCCCCAGTTGCCCGACCCGAACGTGCCCACGCGCCACCGCCACGTCGACTTCGACCGCCTGCACAACTTCCGCGACCTGGGCGGGTACCGCTCCGCCGACGGGCGTACCGTCGCCTGGGGCGCGCTCTACCGGTCCGACTCGCTCGGAAAGCTGGCGGGGCCCGCGGCCCGGGCGGACTGGGACCGCTTCCTCGGCCTCGGCATACGCACGGTCATCGACCTGCGCTACCCCTGGGAGATCGAGGCCAAGGGCCGGATCCCCGAGCCCGAGCGGTTCGCGTACGCCAACCTCAGCATCGAGCACCGCCCGTACGACCAGGCCGCGATAGATCCGGACACCGACCCCTGGCGGTATCTGGCCGACCGGTTCGCCGAGGTGACCGAGGACGGCGTCGACGAGATCCGCCGGACCATCGAGCTCATCGCCGCCGGCCCCGGTCCGACGGTCTTCCACTGCACCTCCGGCAAGGACCGCACCGGCCTGATCGCCGCGTTCGTGCTGATTCTCCTCGACGTGTCCGAGGAGGAGGTCCTGGCCGATTTCGCGCTCACCGAACTGGCCACCACCCGCCTCACGGCCGACTGGCACGCCGCCAACCCGGGCCGCACGATGCGCTGGCCCTCGTACGGCCGCGCCCCGGCGCAGATCCTGTCCCTCGTCCTCGCCGACCTGACCACGCGCTACGGCTCCCCGGCCGAATACCTCGCCGAGCGCGTCGGGATCACCCCGGCGACGGCGGCCCGGCTCCGGGACCGCCTCCTGCGCTGACGGGAGCCCTTCGAAACCCGAAACCCGCCAACTCTGGCCACATCCTTGCCTGTTGATGCGCAGGTCCCAACAATGCACATGACAACCGGAGGATCTTCGGTTGCATCGTCATCAGAGGGGAACCCCCACATGCGCAAGCCTCTCGTCGGCGCCGTGCTGTCGCTGCTCCTGATAGGAGCGGCGGCGGCACCGGCCGTGGCCTCGACATCCCGGGACAAGGCGGCGCCGGCCGTCACCGTGAACTACGCGGGCACCGTCGCGCTCAGCAACTGCTCCGGCTCCGTCGTCCGCGCCCCCGGCTCCCAGCCGGACGACCCCGCGCTCGTGCTCTCCAACGGGCACTGCATCGAATCCGGCTTCCCGGGGCCGGGCGAGGTCGTCAAGGACCAGTCGTCCAGCCGCTCGTTCTCGCTGCTCAACGCGTCGGGCTCGCGCGTGGCGACGCTCCGGGCGAGCAAGATCGCGTACGCGACGATGACCGACACGGACATCTCGATCTACCAGCTGACCAAGACGTACGCGCAGATCCAGAGCCAGTACGGCATCGCCGCGCTCACCCTGAACGACGCCCGCCCGGTGCAGGGCACGGCGATCAAGGTCGTGTCGGGGTACTGGAAGCGGATCTACAGCTGCAACGTGGACGGCTTCGCGTACCGGCTCAAGGAGGGGGAGTGGACCTGGAAGGACTCGGTCCGCTACACCTCGTCCTGCAACACGATCGGCGGCACCTCGGGCTCCCCGGTGATCGACACGACGACGGGCAAGGTCGTCGCGGTCAACAACACGGGCAATGAGGACGGGCAGCGCTGCACGGAGAACAACCCGTGCGAGGTGGACGAGACCGGCAAGGTCACCGTCCGCCAGGGCATCAACTACGCCCAGGAGACGTACATCATCGTCCCGTGCATCGGCGCGGGCAACAAGATCGACCTGACCCGCGCGGGCTGCACCCTGCCGAAGCCGTGACGCACGAGGCCGCCCGTCCCCCGGCGGGTCGGGCGGCCGCCCCTACGGGGAACCGACGCGTACCAGGTCAGACTGGCCCCACCGAAGTCGACCGAAGGCCGAACGCATGAAGAACCACCTGGTGATCGCCACCCGCCACCTGGAAGCGGTGACACGGGACGGCGAGACCTTCCCGGTCACCCTCCAGCTGGGCGCCCCGTACCCCGATCCGGACCCGGCCGGCGACTGGATCTGCCCGTGCCGGCTCGAGGGCCTGTCCGAGAGCACGTACGAGATCCACGGGGTGGACGGGATCCAGGCCCTGGCCCTGGCCGCGGAGGTCCTGGGCAGCGGGCTGGCCGAGGCCGCGCAGGAGCGCGGCCTCACCTTCACCTGGGGCGGGCAGAGCGGACTGACCGCGGCCGAGGTCCTGCTCCGCTCGAACACGGCGGGTCGCTGACACCGGCCGCGGCGGATGTGCCAGCGTGGACGGGGTGCACGCCGCCCAAGACGCCCTCACGCCGTTCCTGCACGGCGACATCCCGTACCTGGAGAAGGCGCTCCGCACCATCGGGGTCTACGTACTGATCCTCCTGCTGCTGCGGATCGTCGGCAAGCGCCAGCTCGCACAACTCAGCACGTTCGACCTGGTGGTCATGCTGCTGCTGGCCAACGTCGTGCAGAACGCCGTGATCGGCCCGGACGACTCGGTCCTCGGGGCGGCCTTCGGAGCCGCCGTACTGCTCGCGGTCAACAACGTGGTCGTCCGGGCGGCCGCCCGCTACGAATGGCTGGGGCGCCTCCTGGAGGGCACCCCCACCACCCTGGCCCGCGACGGACACTGGCTCACCCCGGTGATCCGGCGCAACGGCCTGCGCCGGGCGGACCTGGACGCGGCGGTCCGCCACCAGGGCGGCGACGACGTCGCGGAGACCACGGAGGTCACCCTGGAACCGGGCGGCGCCCTGGTGGTCCAGCTGGCGGAACCCGAACAATCGGCGGACAAGTCCGACATCGCAGCCCTCCGAGCCGCCCTGGCCGCCCTTGACCGAAAAGTGGACGCCCTGAGCGGCCGGTCCCGGTAGCCGGTGTTCGGCGACGGCCCGGACCGGGCATCTTCCTGGCACGACCGCACAGAAGCGGTCGAGGCGCGCCATCTTGTGTCGTCCATTCGGGTCGAACAGTCAACTCCCGTACAGGAAGCGGGAGTCCGGCTTTCGATTCGACGCCCGCGCCCCCTACGATTCACCTGGGTCCGCGGCGCCGACGCATGGGGGTGCAGGGCGACGTCCGCGGGCCGGGAGGGGGAGGGGCTGTGAGGAGAGGTGGACGTGCCCGGCCATGGCGGCTGCCGGAATCGATCCCGGCGGTCGTGGCCGGCGGGATCGGCGCGCTGCTGGTCGGCGTGACGATCGGGCTGTTCACCGAGCCGGCGGCGCTGCTCGGCAGTGGAGGCTACCTCTACGGCACGGGGCTGCTGCTCGCCGTCGGCCTGTACGGATCCACGTACTCGATCGATCTCGGGGCCCTGCGCTCGGACCTGTCCGCAGTGGTGGCGGCCGTGACGCTCGGCGTCGTCCTGAAGGCGTCGCTCATCGCGGGCGTGATGGTGCTGACCTTCGACCGGCCCGAGTACCTGGTGCTCGGCATCGCGGTGGCCCAGATCGATCCGCTGTCCGTCGCGGCGCTCGGCAAGGGCGAACGCATGTCGCCGCGCGCCCGATCGCTGCTCGCGGCGTGGGCCTCGTTCGACGATCCGATGACGGTGCTGCTGACGCTGTACGTCGCGGCCTACGCCTACACGGCCGCGGGCCACGAGGGCGCACCGGCCGTGGCGGGCGGCGGGGCCGGCGGCTATGCCAGGGGTCTGGGTCTCAACGCCGCTCTGCTCGCCGGGGTGCTGCTGCTGTGGTGGGCCGGGCGCAGGGCGCTGCGGGCGCTCGCCGGTTCGGGGGCGGCGGCCACGGCGCTCGCGGGCACGCCGCGGGGCCGGCGCGCCGGGGCGGTCCTCACGGGAGCGCTGGTGGTGGCGATGCTCGCGGTCGCCGCGTCGGGCATGCTGATGCCCGCGGTGGCGCTGGCCGGTCTGGTCGTCCGTACGGGGGCGTTCGACAAGGTCGTCGACCGGGCCGTCGCCGTGGCCTATCCGGCCGCGTTCCTGGCACTCGGCCTGTTCCTGGCCCATGGCGTGGCGCTCCTGCCCGGACTGGTCCTCGGCGCGGCCGCGTTCGGCGCGCAAGCGGTGGTCGCCCTGGGCGTCATGCCCCTGTTCGTGCGGGGACTGGAGCGGCGGGACCGGATCGGGCTCGGACTGGGGCAGCAGAACGGCATCACGGCCGTCCTCATCGCCCTCGCCCTGGAGCGCGACTTCCCCGGCACGGTCGCGACCGTCGGCCCCGCCGTACTCGTCGTCAACCTGCTCCACGGCACGTCGCAGGCGCTGCTCGCCCATCCGCCGTGGCCGTGGCGGCGCCGGGGTGGGCCTGAACCCGAAGCCGACGGGGAGCGTCCCCCCGAGAGGGTGGCGCGGGAGTCGTTGACCAAGGGGCGGTCGCCCGCCTGACGGCCGCCAGGGCGGTGGCGGCGACCCTTGCGGGGCCCAGGGGAACGAGTCGAGGAACGGGCACCGGGCGTGGCCGGAGGGGGAGGGTGCGCATGAGGCGGAAAAGGCGTCAGGGTCGGACGGGGCCCGGGACGGCCGCCGTGGTCCTCGTGCTGCTGGCGGCCGCCCCGGCGTTCGCCGCGCCCGCCGGGTCCAAGGAGCGCGACGTCCAGCTCGTGTACTGCCTCGACGCCTCGCACCGGGCCGAGCTCTTCACGGCCGCCGCACGCCTGGGCCTCCTGCAACCGGCGGCGTCGGCCCCCGTTTCCGTCATGGCCACGGACTCCGTGATGCCCACGGCCTCCGTCGGGCGCATGACGCCGCAGGCGTGGTCCGTGCGCCGTCAGGACGACTTCGCCCGGGCCTGTTCGGCGCTGATGGGGGCCGCGGCCGATGCGCCGGGAGCCGCGGCCGAGGAGAAGAAGGGGGAGAACGGCTGGTTCGAGACCTTCCTGACCTCGCTCCCCCTCCTCGCGGTGGGCGCCCTGCTCACGCTCGGCGGACAGTCCTGGGAGCGCACCTCCGTCGAACGGCGGCTGCTGAAACAGCAGTTGGAGAGCGGGAGAACATCCTTCCGGGCGGCTGCCCGGGAGTACCTCAGGAACTACGAGGACGATCCGGCGGCGGACCACACGGCGGTGCTGACGGCGCGCGAGGCGCTGGGCGCGGCCCTCGCCCAGATCTCCGCACCCGGTGCGCGGCGGGCGCGGGCCCATCGGCTGGCGGACGAGCTGCCGCTGGCCCGGCCGCTGCCCGAGTTCGACGGCGACCGGCGGCTCGGAACCGACGCGCGCGCCCGGCGGGCGCAGGAGGTGCGGCAGTCCGTGGACCGTAAGCTGAGCGCCGTGTCGGATCTCAACAGGCGCGGGTTCCAGCGGAGATGGCGTACCGCACGCGAGCGCCTGGCTCGCACGACCCCGGGAGCGGCCGCATGACGGTGCCTGCGCAGCACAACCCGTACGGCGTGCGCGTGCCGAAGAAGAGGCAGGCCCTGCGCAACGCCGAGTCCCCGCCCCGGGTCGACTACCCGCTGGTGCCCTGGAGCGAGACGAGCCACTGCGAGCAGTGGGTGGACGTCGATCACGCCAAGGCGCAGGTGGACACCTTCCGGAAGTGGCTGGAGAGGCTCCCGGACGTGGTCGACAGCGGGGTGAACTACGGCTCTCTGGTGGTGGTGACCGGCCCGATCGGCATGGGCAAGACCACGCTCATCCACCGGTGCGTCCACGAGGCGCAGAAGCACATCGAACGGATGGACCCGGACCCGCCCCTGAACCAGGTCGTCGCGATGACGGCCGGCTACGACAACATCGGCGACGTCATCAGCCTCGACGACAACGGCCGGTTCGCCACCGTTCCGGCCATCAACGCCGGCATCGTGAAGCAGGTCGTCACGGAACTGCGCACGAAGCTGGCCCATGTCGACACGGGCATCTCCAAATGGCCCCCGGGTGAGGCGTTCGAAGCGATCAGCGAGCTCCTGGAGCAGCAGGACGCGCTGCTCTTCGTCATCGTGCCGCACATCGCCTGGAAGGACCCGGGCGTGCGCAGCGAGTTCCTCCTGACCTGTCTCAAGCATGCGCGGAGCCGGATCGTCCTCTTCGTCGAGATCAGCCACGGAGCGACCGCCCGGGCCAAGGAAGTGGTCAAGGAGGTGGGCAGGCATCCCGCCGTCACGCACCTCGAACTCGGCCACCTGAAGGGGGAGGACAGGGTGGCGTTCGGTCAGGCCGCCCGTTCGGGCCACCCCGACCCGGACGCGACGCTCCTGACCGGGTGGGAGCCCGCCGATGTGAGGGAGCTGCGGCTGGTCTACCACGCCGCGGCCGAACACCAGATACGCGCGGGCGAACCGGTCCGGATCACGGCGCGCGAGCTGAGCCACCACGCGGAGCGGCTCAGACGCGAGGCCAGGGAGAACCTGCTCGGTGCGCTCGCCCACGACTTCCCGCCCGACGACTCCTGACCCGAAGATTCGTAGCGTGACGGCTCCGCCCCGCACGCGAGCCCCTGACCCAGCTCCCACGCCCCATCCGTCCGCCGCTCGGATCGCCGTCACCGGAAACACGAGGAGTGCCCGCCGTGGCCCCAGACAGTGGAGACATCTGGCACAGCAACCCCTTCCCCCTGAGTCCGGTCGTGCGCCTCGGCCCATCGGCCGACCTCGGGAACGTGCCGGTCGAGGCGGCGGACTCGGGCAACGCGACGATCGGGACGCCGACCACCGTCGAGCTCACCCGGCTGGTCGACGACTACCTCGGCAGCCGGCCGACCGGGGGCCGGCGCGGCCGGGTGATCGCCCTGGTGGGCGAGTTCGGACTGGGCAAGAGCCATGCGCTGCGCAAGGCGTACGCCGATCTGGGCCGGCTGCCGGACCCCCTGGCCATGTGGATCATGGACGAGCCGGTGCAGGACATGGGGCGGATGTACCGGGACCGGTTGCGCGGCCCCGGGGACACCCCCCAGGGGAAGCGCGCCTTCGAGGAACTGGTCCGCAACTACTACGCGTACGCGACGGCCAACCGCGTCGACACGCAGGGCAGCGACGCGCGACTGGGTGCGCTCGGCGAGATCGCGGCGGGGCTGCGGGGCGGCAGCCTCGACCCGGACAAGGTGGTGTCGGCGCTGCGCTACGACCCCGAGGTGATCCACGCGGACCTGCGCCGCACCTTGGGCGAGGTCACCGAGCACCGCCGCTTCGCCACCGCGCTGGCACTGCTCCAGGATCCGTCGTTCAACAGGATGGTGTGGGACTGGCTGAACGGCGGCGAGCCCGCCGAGCCGCTGCGGGAGCGCGGGATCACCGAGGCCATCGGGCCCGCGGCGGGGCAGGGCGGTCACGAGGACGCCGCGGGCATCGACCGGGTGTTCGACACGCTGGCGGTGCAGGCCGTCCTGCACGGCCGGGTCGGCAAGCCGTACGCCCTCCTGATCGACTCCCTGGAGAAGGTGCTCGAGTGGCGCGACGAGCACCGGCGCACGTTCATGGACGCCTTCGAACGGCTCGTCAACATCTACGCGAGCCGCGGCGGCCTGCTGGTCTTCTGCGTCTCTCCGAGCGGGCTGGGGGAGCTGCGGCAGAGCGTGCACGAGCGGCTGGTGCAGCTGTGGCCGAGCGGATTCGACGAAAGGCTCACCGGCGAGCTGGTCGCCGCGTACGTCCACGCGGGCCGGGGCGACGGCGGCGGGCCCCGCGGACCGGCGCCCGACGGGTCGGCGGGCCCGTTCGACGCGGAGGCCCTGCGGCTGCTGCACGAGCTGACGGACGGGGTGCCCCGCGAGGTCCTCAAGACCTGCCGGCAAGCCTGGCAGCTCGTCGAGGACAAGGACCGGCTCGACGGCGGCGGGGGTGCGGTACGGGACGTGCCGGCCGCCAGGGTGCTGCAGGCGGTGCGCGATCTGCACGAGGGCGTCGCCCGTCGGCAGGTCGAGACGGACGTGCGCACGGCCCTGGACATCGGCCAGTGGCGGATCGCCTCGCGCGATCCGGTCCCGGCCCGGCTGTCGGCCCCGCCGGGAGGCCGCGAGGAGGTGCTGCACTGGCTCTCTCCCGCGCCGAACGCCCACCTCGCGGTGATCCTCACCCGCTCCGTCCTCGTCGCCGACGACGCCGAACGGATCGCGGCCCAGGTGCACAGCCTGCGCAGTGCGGTGCGTCCGGGGCGGTGCGAGGTGCTGCTCGTCGTCAACGGCCACGTCTCGCAGGCCATGCAGGACCGTCTCGCGCGCGCGATCGGGTCCCGGCCGCTGGTGTACCGGCAGGGCGGCTTCCCCGAGAGGGCGGACAAGGCGCTGCGGAAGCTGGACGGGCGTCTTGCGGACGGGCGCCGCGAGGAGGGCCTGGTCCAGCTCGGCGAGAGGATGCGCCGCGACCTGGAGCAGCAGACCGCCGAACTCGCCGAACTGCGCCGGGCGATGGCCTCGTGGACGCCTGAACCCCGGCCGCGCTCCCTGCCGGCCGCCGCCGACGAGCGGCGCACCCCGTCACCGGGGTCACCGACGTCGGTGCTCGTCGAGAGCCCGCCCGAGCCGGAGCCGGCCGCCCCGGACCTGCCGGGACCGGTACGGCGCCGGTTCCAGGAGGCGCTCGCGGTGCTCGACACGGTCACCCGGCGCGTCGCCGGCACGGCCGTCAAACGACGGATCACGGCGACGTCGGCGGAGCTCGGCGTGCTCGGCTGCGCCACTCTGGTCCGCGCGCTGACCGAGAACTTCCGCGGCTCGGTGGCCGCCTGGCACCGCGCCGCCGTGCCCGGTGCGCCGACCGAGCGCCAGTGGGGCGAACTGCGCAGGATCTGCCGGGAGTACGAGAGCGCGGTCGAGGTCCTTCCGGTGCACCTGCTGGGCAACCCCGGCCCCCCTCACCCGCTGACGGCGGCCCGTACGGTCGAGGTGCTCGCGGAGGAGGTGTGGGGCACGCTCAGCGGGGCGGCTCCGTGACCCCCCGTACCGCACCCGCGAGCCGCTGCAGCTGCGCGTCGGCGTTGGCGACCTGGGTCTGGTCGAGGGTGACACCGACGAGGAACTCGCGGGACGAGGTCCAGACGAGGTAGACCGCACCCTCCTGCACGTCCAGGACCAGCCGCTCCACGGCCGGACGGCCCGCCTGAGCCGGGGCGACGAGGCCCAGTGCGTCGGCGAGGCGTATCAGGTGGCCGCGCAGGCTCCTGGAGAGCTCGCGGTAGGCGGTGCGCCGCGCGCGGACGCTGACGCTCAGGAACTTCGGGCCGAGGTCGTCCGATTCGAAGACGTCACCCGCGCACACCAGGGTCCAGTCCCGGTAGTAGGCGGCGTACTGCAGGTCGGTGGTGTTCACGTGGCCGAGCCACAGGGCGCGCAGCCGCTCCTCGTAGGCGGGCTCGGGCGTGGCGGCCGTACCGAAGTCGACGCGCAGCGGCATGCGTCCGCCGTCGACGGCGGAGAGGCCGGGCTTGGCCGTCGAGTCTCCGCCGGGCAGCTCGTCGGAGAGCCGGTGCACCTCCCGGCGGATCCGGGTGACCAGGGCGTTCATGGACGTGTCCATGGCGTCGGCGCCGTCGGCCGTGTCGGTGACCGCGGCCAGGTACTCGCCGGGCTTGACGCGCCCGCCCCACAGGCAGCCCTCCCTGTTGGAGACGACGGTGCGCATCAGCTCTCCGGTGCCGAGCGGCTGCAGGAGCACGCCGATGTCCTGGGTGGAGAGCAGCAGGCGGCTCCCGGGCAACGACTCCTCGTCCCGTTCGTCGCCGAGGTCGCCGATCAAGGCGCCGAGGGGGCGCCGGTCGGTGCGGCAGACGACGAAGTCGAGGATGCCGTTGCCGAAGTGGGACAGCGACCTGATCCCGGGGGTCGAGGCGACCGTCTCGTCGCACAACGAGGTTATCCGGCCGTGCCGTTCGGGAGCCCAGTGGTGCTCCGTCAGCGTCTGGGTGCCATGCGGTGCGGGGGCTGCCACGAGCACGTCGCCTTTCGGTGGATGACTGGGGGCCTCGCGGTCCTACTGGTTCCTACAGGTTGCTACAGGTCCCGTCGAAGTCCTACAGTCCCGGCAGCTCCAGATCGATGTCGAACCCCGACTGCGGGACCGGGCGCGGGGCGCCCGACGTGGTCAGACGGGCGTGGTGCGCCTTCACGCGCCGGCCGTCCGGGCGGTGGGCGACGCCCAGGTCACGGAGCCGGGTCAGGGCGCTGCCGGCGAGTTCGGCGGCCTCTTGCGCATGGCCCGCCGCGGCGAGGGTGGCGGCGAGGGAGTTCTCGGCGGCGGCGACCCACGGGTGCGCCTGACCGAGCTTGAAGGTGAGCCGGGTCAGGGCGTGACGGCCGGTCGCCTCCGCGGACGTCAGGTCGCCCGTCGCCCGCAGGTAGACGCCGTGGCGGACGTCGCTGAGCGCCGTGTACGGGTGGGTCACGCCGAACCGTTCCGCCAGCGAGGCGCCGCACAGCCGCGCCTGGAGCTCCGCCTCGTCCGCCTTGCCGAGGGCGTGCAGGTCGGCCGCGTAGCTGAACTGGCAGCGCAGGGTGTCGATCCGGTCCGCGCCGAAGCGGCTGACGTACAGCTTCAGGGCGCGCAGATCGCGCTCATGGGCCATCTCGTACCCGTAGCGGGGGTCCTTGGCGGCGGGGAAGCCGTCGGCGAGACGGCGCTCGCTGACGGCCAGGCCGACCTCCGTCCTCAGCCGCGCCCCGTCCCAGACGTCGCCGTGCCGGCGAAGCCGCTGCCGCAACAGGTCCCGGGCCTCGCCGTCACGCCCCATCGCCCGGTACAGGTAGGCGAGCAGGTCCGCCTCGGCCCAGGCGGCCGGGTCGCCCTTGCCCTTGACGGCCTGCTGGTAGCGGAAGCGCTCCTGGACCCGGCCGAGGGCGGCGGCGACGCGTCCCGTGAGCGCCTCGTTGAGGGCCAGGTTGTGCTCGACCTGGATGGTGGCGGGGTGCTGCCGCCCGAGCAGCAGGGTGAGGCCCTCCACGGAGGGTCTGAGCTCCGTCAAGGCGTCCTGGAACCTGCCGAGGGCCCGCAGGGTCGCGGCGTGCGAGTCGGCCGAGAGCAGGGTGCGGGGGTGCACGAGGCCGAGGAGCCTGCGGTGGCCGCGCAGGGCCTCCCGGGAGAGCACGCGGGACTGGTCGTAGGCACCGGAGAGACGGTGGGCGCGGGCGGTGAGGTTGAGCAGGCGAAGGTACTCGGGCGGGGGCTCGTCGCCCTCGACCCGCCACGCCTCGCGGGCCTTGTCGGCGATGTCGAGGAGGCGGGCGAGGTCGGTGCTCTCGGCGCGTGCGCCGAGCGCCTGCAGATGCCGCAGCAGTGAGCGGCGTACGCGGGGCCGGTCGTCCTCCCACAACCTGAGCGAGTACACCTCGCGCGCCCAGTCGGGGGGCAGGTCCTCGTCCTGCCGCACGTACTCGGCCAGTACGCCGCGCAGGACGGACTCGATGCGCTCCCGGGCCTGCGCCTGCATGCCGTCGCGGATCAGGTCGCGCAGCGCGTGGTGCTGCGTGAGGGGCTGGTCCCTGCGGTCGAACTCGACGTTGAGCAGGCCGACCTGGGCGAGCGCCCAGAGGGCCACGCTCACCATGTGCTCGTCGGGCAGCTGGACCTGGTCGGGGTGACGGACGCCGCCGTCGCCGTCGGGGGCCACCGGTCCGGAGGAGTCGTCGCGGGCCAGCTCGGACAGGATGCGGCGCGAGCGCAGCAGCTCCAGGCCCATGCCGCGCCCGGTGAGCAGGGAGGCGGCCTGGAGCAGCCAGTCCAGTGCGTCGGCGGCGGGACGTTCGGTGCGCCAGGCGGCGGCGCCCGGCGTGAACCGGGCGAACTGCCGGGCGACGTGCACCATGACGGCGAGGGAGGACACCGCTCCGGTCGCGCTCTCGCCGAGGAGTTCGGTCTTGCTGGCCCGGTACTGGGCGAGGAGGTCCGCGACGGCCGCGCGGGCGGCCGCTTCCGGCGTCATGTGGTCCTCGCGGCGGTGGGAGGCGGCGCGCTCGGCGAGGCAGCTGGCGGCCAGCTGCAGGGGGAGCGGGATGAAGTCGACGATGCTGGCGACCTGTTGGGCCTGGTCGGCGGTGAGCTCCGGCAGCCGTTCGCCCAGCAGGTCGCCGCTCTCCGCCTGGGTCATGGCCCGCATGGCACAGGACGTCAGGAACGGCGGGCGCGTGTCCCCGGGGGTCTCCCGCGCCGGACGGACGCGACTCGTGATCAGGACGTGGCCCCGCTCGTGCGGGATCGGGAGCAGCCCGTTCAGTTCGGCCGGGTCCGGCGCCCCGTCGTAGACGATCAGCCAGCTGGTCTCGGTGTCGGGGCGGGAGAGGTGGTTGAGGAGCGGGGAGACGTCTCCTTCGGCGGCCACGGCCGCGAGCCGGTCCTCGGCCGTGCCGAGGCGTCCCGCGAGCCGGACCAGGCTCCTGCGCAGGCGCTGCGGGTCCCAGGATCGCACCCACCACACCACGTCGTACCCGGGGCCGTGGCGATGGCACAGCTCGCGGGCGGTCTCGCTCTTGCCCCAGCCGCTGGGGCCGTGCAGCACCAGGGCCGCGCCGTCGCGGCCGGCCTCCCGCAGCTGCTCCTCGAGGGAGGTGAGCAGGTCGTCGCGGTCGGTGAAGCCGCCCCTGCGCGCGGCGACGTTGGTGATCTCGGGAAGCCGGGGGAAGCGGGCGCCGGCAGCGCCCTCGCGGGGCCGCCCGGGTCCCAGGCCGAGGCCGGAATAGAGGATCCGCAGCGCCTCGTCCTCGGTGGTGTCGCGCAGGTCGATGCGCTCGTGGTGCGCGGCCTCGGCGTTCGGGAAGGGCTCGTCGACCAGGACGATGCGCACGTCGGTGTGGGAGAGCGCGCCGATCTGGGCGAGGAGGGCGTCGTCGGCGTCGCCCGGAGACAGGAAGAGCAGGGCCGTGCCGGTCTCGGGACGCTCTCCCGTGTAGGTGTCGACCCTGCGCAGTTCGGTGCGGACGCCTCGTTCGCCGAGCCGGTCGCGCAGCCAGGCCGCCCAGGCGACGTGCCGCCCGGAGTGGACGACGGTGGCGTCGGTGAGCCGCGCTTCGCGGCGGGCGCGGAGCCAGTCGGCGAGCTGAGCGTAGGACGGGCGCAGGCCCATGACGCTGCCCGCGTCCTCCGTCTCGACGGCGAGGCTCCGGCTGTCCAGGTAGAGCGGGTTGTACGGGATCTCCAGGAACGGGTACTCGCCCGCGCCGCGGGCCTGGGCGAGCGCCGAGAACTTGCGGCGCACCCGCTCGCGCCCTTCCCGCAGCCGGTCGTGCACCCCGATGTCGCTCTTGAGCCCGAGGGTGAGCAACCGTACGGGCCGGTCCGCGCGGCGACCGACGAGCTCCTCGGCGAGGGCGGCTGCGCCGTCGATGGACCAGGCCGTGAGGGCGAAGCAGATCACGAGCGCGTCGGCGAACTCCACCAGCCTGCCGGGTGCCTCGTCGCCGGGAGCCGCCGGGACGGGCGCCTCGATCAGGACGTGGTCGTAGCGCGTCGCGACGGGGTCGTCGAAGAGGGCGGCGAGTTCGCGCGGGGCGGCCCGCCCCACCGCGGCGACCTGCCCGGCCTCCGGTTCGGGCACCGCGGCCCCGTCCCCCGGGGCACCGGGGCGGCCGTCCACGAGCAGCACGCTGCGGTTGCCCTCGGCGAGGATGTCCGCCGCGTTGCGCAGGGTGGTGCTCAGCCCGAGGTTCTCGGACGTGGTGTAGAAGACGGCGAACGAACCCGCGTGGCGCTGGGGGTTGGCGTCTGGCATGACCTCTCCACTCGGCGAGGTGACAGCGAATGACGATGGACATAACGGGCATGCAGGGGTGCAAGTATAGGGGCCTTCCCCCTTCGTTCCCCGCCGCGCGCCCGTGGCGTCCGCAGGACCCGCGGGCTCCGCCGCGCGCCCGGCCGCACCGGGCCGCGACCGGTCACAGGCTCTCCGAGAACCCGGTGACGAAGGGATCGCCCGCCGTGTCGTGCACCCGGCGCAGCAGAGCGCCCAGTACCGAATCGGGGAGGGCGGCGACTTCCTCGGGCGAGAGCCCGGCGATGTCCAGGACGACGGACTCCGCGTCGGGTCCCGCGGGGGCCGGGCCGGCGCCCTCGGCGTCATCGGTCACGATGTCCACTCCCGGAGATCGCTGCGGACCGGAGAACCGGTGTCCTTCCCAGGGTAGCGCCGCCCCTCGCCCCCACGGCAACCGCCGAACGCGCCGGAACTGCGCCAACTCCGCCCCCCGTGCCACCCGTTGGCTCGTTCGTGATGTTGACGGTCGGCGCACCCCAACCGAATACTGGACGAACGGAGTGCGCACGTACCGATGCGCGACCGATCGGCGCACGCTTTCGGGGGGGAGCGGATGAGTCGACCGTCACTGCGCCCGGGCCGGCCGCCCTGGCCGGGCGCCGCCGACGTGCTGGCCCGTGAGGCCGCCGGCTGGGTCCCGCACCCCCTCCACTCCTTCGTCCTCAAGGTCCACAGCCGCTGCGACCTCGCCTGTGACTACTGCTACATGTACCGCTCGCACGACCAGAGTTGGCGTACCCAGCCGCGCGCCATGGCACCGGCCACCGTCGCGCGTACGGCCGAGCGGATCGCCGAGCACCTGGCCGCGCACGGACTGACGGAGGCCGGCGTCGTCCTGCACGGCGGTGAACCCCTCCTCGCCGGGGACGAGGCGCTCGCCCGCACCGCCGGGGTGCTGCGCGCCACCATCGGCGCGGGCGTGCGGCTCCACCTGGCACTGCAGACCAACGGCGTCCGGCTGACCGAGGAACGGCTCGACCTCTGCGCGGAGTCGGGGATCCGGATCGGGGTGAGCACCGACGGCGGACGCGCAGCCCACGACCGGCACCGCCGGAGCGCCGACGGCCGCGGCAGTCACGCCCGGGTCCAGGCCGCCCTGGCCCTGCTCGGCAGCGACCGCTACCGGCCGCTGTTCGCCGCACTGCTGTGCACGATCGACCTGCGCAACGACCCCGTGCGGACGTACGAGGACCTGCTCGTCCACCGCCCGCCCGCCGTCGACTTCCTGCTGCCGCTGGGCAATTGGCACACCCCGCCGCCCGGCCTGGATCCCGCCGGACGCCGGACCCCGTACGCGGACTGGCTGTGGTCCGTCTTCGAGCGCTGGTACGACGCCCCCGTGCGCGAGACCGGCGTCCGCCTCCTGGACGACCTCATGGCGCTCCTGCTCGGCGCCGCCCCGCAGACGGAGGCCCTCGGGCTCGCCCCGGTGCGCTACGCGGTGGTGGAGACGGACGGCTCCCTCACCCAGGACGACACCCTGCGCACCGCCTACCAGGGAGCGGCGCGCACCGGGCTCGACGTGTGGCGCCACTCCCTGGACGAGCTGCTGCGCCATCCCGGGGTCGCGGCCCGCCAGTGGGGCGCCGACGGGCTGTGCGCCGCCTGCCGGGCCTGCCCGCTGCACACCGTGTGCGGCGCCGGCCACTACGCCAACCGCTATCGCCACGACACCGGCTTCGCCAACCCCAGCGTGTACTGCGCCGACCTGACGGCGCTGATCGGGCGGGTACGAGGGCGGCTGGCCGGGGACGTGCGGGGACTGACCTCCGCCCGTCCGGCGCCGGCGGAGGCGGTATGACCCCGTCGCCGCACCGTCTGCCCGGCGAACTGTTCGACGCGATCGCCGCCGGCGGCGGCGGAGCGCAGGCGGTGCGCGCGCTCGCCCGCGCCGAGCACAGCCGGCGCCTCGCCTGCCTGCACGCGATCCGCACCGCCACCCGGGAGGCCGGCGGCGCCGTCGCCCAGAGGGCGGAGAGCGCCTGGGAGTTGCTGGAGACGGTCCACCGGTCGGACCCCGGCGCCGCGACGGCCGTCCTGACGCACCCGGCGGCGGGCCCCGCGCTCGTCGGCCTGCTCGCCCACCTGGCGCGGCGGCCCGAGGGAGCCGACGCCCCGGTGCACCTGCTCACGGCGCTCGCCGCCGCGGCGGCGGTGCGCGCCCGGGTGCCCGCCCGCGCGCGATGGCCGCTGGCGGGTCCGGGCCCCTGGGTGCCACTGCCCTCGCTCGGCCGGGCCCACTTCCCCGGCGCCCGTCCCGGGGACCACGCCGAGCTGCGCGTGGGGGCCGAAGGACGGGCCACGCTCGCGATCCCGGACGCCCCGGTCCCGCAGCCCCCGGTGCCGGTGACCGGCGATCCGTACCGCGGCGGCGAACGCTGGCGGGGAGCACGGTTGCTGGCGGCCTTCGACACGGACGCCGCCCTCACCCTCGACACCCTCGACCCGCCGTCCTTCCCGGCGGCCGCGGGGCGCGCGGTCCACCCCGACGCCGACGAGGCGCACCGCTGGGCGGCGCGGGCGAAGGCCGCCTGCGCGCTGCTGCGCGCCGACCATCCGCAGGCCTACGCGGAACTGACCGCCGGGCCCTGGCTCCTGGTGCCCCTGCGCAACCCGGCCCGGGGCATCGTCAGCGGCAGCAGCGCCGAGACCTTCGGCTCCATGGCGCTGTCACTGCCGCCGAACGGCACCGTCCTCGCCGTGACGATGGCGCACGAGATGCAGCACAACAAGTTCGCGGCACTGCTGCACCTCTTCGACCTGTTCGAGGAGGGACCGCAGGGCTCCCAGGAGCGGTACTACGCGCCGTGGCGTCCCGACCCGCGCCCGCTGGTCGGCCTCTTCCACGGGGCGTACGCGCATCTGGCGGTCGCCCAGTTCTGGGGCAGGCGGGGGGAGACGGAACCGGATCCGGCACTGCGGGCCCTGGCGCACACCCGCTTCGCCCGCTGGCGCTCCGGGGCGCGGGAGGCGACCGCCGTGATCCTGGACTCCGGCCGACTCACCCCGCTCGGCCTGAGGTTCGCCGGCCGGATGATGGAGACCCTCGACGGCATGTGCCGCGTCCCCCTGCCGGCGTCGGCCGTACGACGCGCCGAGACGGCGGCGCGGGAACACCTGGCCGCCTGGCACGACGCGGCGGGAAGCGCACCTGCGCCCACGGCCGGCCGCGCCTCGTGAAGACGGCGTACGGGCTCGTGCGGGCACCGGCGCGTCCACGGGTGCGGGGCGCACCGGGCGGATCCCGCTGGTGGGGCGGAGGACGACCCCGTTAGCATCCGACGGTGATCACGACGGCGGACGAACCGTTCCGGGACGCGCTGCGGCGGGCCGACGTCGGCCGGCTGGCCGGCCATCTCGACGCGCGGCTCTGCCCGCCGGCCGTCTTCGGACTCCTCGTCCGGCACGACGATCCCCGCCTGCGACACCTGGGGCTGGTCCTCCTGCACGAGCGCGTCACCTCGGGCCGTCCGTGCGAAGACCAGGAGACGGCCGAGCTCGCGGGGCTGCTGCCGACCGTGGTGGAGGGACCGCCGGAGGCGGCGCTCGTCCTGGCGCGGCTCCACGAACGACTGGGCCCGTACCGCCGCGGGCTCCGCCGACCGCCGTGGCGCACGGCCGAGCTGCCGGTACGGGTGCGCATCGCCTGGCTGCGCGCCGAGCTCCTGAACGAGCCGACGGTGATCCGCGAGGAGCCCGCGGGCGAACTGCTGTACCAGGCCGTGCGGGAACTGACCGTCACCCGCGCGCACCGGCCCGACCGGCTCGTGAACGAGCTGGCGGACAGCGGTGATCCGGTGTTGCAGGCAGCGGCACTGCGGCTGGCCCGGCAGGGACTGCACGCCGGCCTGCTGGCCCCCGCGCGGGTTCGCGGGTACGCGGTCGGCCTGCTCGGCGCCGACGGCGCGGACGTCGTCGCCGCCGCGCTGGGTGAACTCGCCGAGCCGTGGGCCGCGTTGGACCCCCTGCCGCCGGGACTCCTCTCTCCCTTCCTCGCCGCCGACGCGGTGACCACAAGGCCCGGGGTGGCCGATGCAGCCATCGCGGCTGCCGCCCGTCACGGGCACCGCGGCCTGCTGCGCCAGGCCGTCGCCGATCCGGACCTGCCGCCGGCGCTTCGCCGGCGCGCGATGGAACTGCTCGGTGACCTGGCCGACCGCGCGGACATCGGCGCACTGACGGCCATCGCCGCACGGGACCCCCTGCTGTTCGGCGGGCCGGCGGTGGCCTGCCTGCGCGGGCTCCACCGGCGCGGGCACTTCCCCGGCGAACCACACGTCCCGGCCCTCATCGGCCTGGCGCTGGCCGATCACTCGATCCCGGCCCACGAGATCGCCACGATCCTGTTCACCTGCCGGCAGGCGATGTTCCGCGTACTGCTCGACGCGGACGCCGACGATCCGAGCTGGCCGCGGCGGCTCACGCTGCTGGTCGCCCTCGCCGGGCAGGGGACGGGGCTGCCGATCGGCGACGCGATCACGCGGGCGCTTCCCTCGGCCCCCGCGCCGGGGCCGTTCCTCGACGCGATCCGCGCACTGCGCCATGTGGCGGCGGAAGAGGCCGTGATCGCCCTCCTCCCGTCCGCGCCCGCGGCGGCCCTGGAGGCTCTGGAGGCCATCGGAGGGCACCGGACCGCGAAGACGCTGGAGGCGGGGCTCGGTCTCGCCGCGGCGGACGGCGCGGGCGTGATCGCTCCGCATCTGCGCGCGGTGCGCGGCCGCGCCCTCGAGGTGCTGTGGCATCTGACCGACGATCCGTCACGGCGACGTGCCCTCCTCGTCCGTCTCGATCCCGTCGATCTGCCGGCCCGCATCGCGACGGATCTCGGTGGCCCGGACGAGCGGGAACTGGCCCTCCTGAGTTCCCACCTGGACCCGGACGAACCGGCGGCGGCACTGTGCAGACTGGCCGCGCACGGCGGCGCCGGCACCCTGCCGGTCATCGCGGACCTGCTCCTTCGCGTCGTGGCCGAGCTGGCGCGGTCCCGGGAACCGGACGCAGCCTCCCCGCGAGGCGAGAGCGGCCGGCCGGCCGGGGAGCCCGTCGTACCCCAGGAGATCCTGGACGCCCTCCAGGGCCTGGGCCGCCGGCTCCACGAGCGGGGACGGATCAGGCCGTCCTGCCTGCTCGACGCGGCGACCGCCCGAGAAGCGGGGCACGCACTCGTCGCGACCCTGGCCCTGGACCTGCTGGACCGGCCCGGACGGTCGGGCGCCGAGCAGGCGATCCTGCTCGAACTCCTGCTCCGGGCCCCCTACGCGGGTACCCGCGCGCGGGCGCACCGCCTGCTGCGCCACCGCGACCGGCACGTGCGCAAGCACGTGATCGCGCTGCTCGCCCGCGACGTCACCGGGGACGACGCGCAGGCGCTGTCGGCGACGTTGATCGCGCTGACCGCAGCCCAGGACGTCCAGACCGTCCGGCAGGCGCTGCTCGCACTCGGCCAGGCGCGGGCCCGCTGGGCCTCCACCGCGATCGCCGTGTGTCTCGACCATCCGAACATGAACATCAGGAAGACAGCCGCCGAGGTGCTGGTCCGGGCGGGCACGCCCACGGTGGTACCTGCGCTGCTCCGCCGGCTCGGGAGCCACGACAACCCGGGCCTGCGCCGTTCGCTCGTCGAGGCGCTGCGCGCCGTCCTGGGCGACGCGTACCCGGCGACCGTCCTCGCCGCCGCCGAACACGGCGAGGACGGCCGGGCCCGCGAGCTGCTGCTGGCGGGCCTCGACCGCACCCTGGCGGCGCGCTCGGTCCTCGCACTGGACGACCAGGCATCGCGGGTCGCGCCGGCCCTGCTCGCCCTGGTGGCGGCCGGCCGGGTCGGCCTCGCCTCCGGGACGGTCGAGGAACTGGCGCCGGCCATGGCCCGGCACGGGATCACCCCGCCCGCCGCGCCGGGGCCTGCGCCGGACTCGGGAGAGGACCCGGACGTCAGGTCGCTGACGGTGCGGGGCTGGAACCCGTCGGTCGCGCTGCGCGTGGCCGAACGGCACGGGCGGACGCACCCCGCCCGTCTGCGGGCGCTGCGGCCCATGCTGGCGGACTGGCTCCGCCTGGCCGGCTCCGACCCCGCCGTACGAGGCCGCGTACTGCGCCTCATTCTGCGGCTCTGCCCCGCACCGTGGACGACCGAGGAGCTGACGGCGTTCGCCCGGTCCACCGGGGTCCTGCTCGACGGGCTCGACGGGCTCGACGGGCTCGACGGGCTCGACGAGGCATCGGCCGGAGAGCGGCACGACCTCGTCACGGTACTCGAAGCGGCCGCGCCGGCCGTCCCGGCGGCTCTGAAGCCGGCCGTCGCCGAGGCGGTGCGCGCGCTGCCCCCCGCCCCCGGGGGCGGGTCCGTACTGGCGCTGCTCCGCGGCCTCGGCGCGGTGCTGGTCCGCGCCGACCTCGAGCGGGCGCTCGCCTCGGCCCGGCTGGGCGCGGACCCCTGGCGGGCCGAGACCGCCGTACTGCGGGAGGCGTTCGGCGTCCCGCGGTCGCCTGCCGCGACCTCGCCGGCCGGGGTCGATGCCGGGGCCGACGCGTGGCGCGCCGCGCTGGAGGCGGCCGTGCGCGCGCCGAGCGCCCTGGAGCGGCTGCGCCGACTCCGAGGGACGCACGAGGGCGTCCCGGGCTCCCGGGAGCGCCTGAGCGCGCTGATCGACGTCCACGCCTCGGCCGGCCCCGAGGTCCGCCCGGCCCTCGTCGACTGGATGACGGACATCCAGCCGCTCGACGCACCACCTTGGACCATCGCCGAGACCACGTACGCGACGGCGCCGCGACCGCGGACGGTACGCGCCGACGACCTCGACCAGCCCCGTTCGGCCGCACTGCGGGAGCGCCTCCTGGCCATGTTGCGGGCACCCGCCCCCGATCGGCGCCGCACCGCGGCCCTGGCACTCCTGGAGTGGCCCGAGCCGGAGACCGCGCTTCCCGTGCTCCGAGCGTTTCTGCGCGGCAGCGTCGACATACCCGTCGACGTACCCGTCGGCACCGAACTGGCCCGCGCGCTGAACTCCATGGGCGAGACGGAACTCCGCGCGGACGGCGTCCTGCACGACAGGGCCGCCCTCGTGGCGAGCCGGCTCGACCCGTGGGACCTGGAACCGCTGGTCCCCCTGCTGCTCGACTGGTGGGAGCACGACCCGCCGTCCAGCGGCTCCGCGGCCGGGCGGGCGCTGCGGCACGTCCCCTCCGACGTACTGGCGGAGCACCTCGGCGCCCGGCTCGACGCCGGTGCCTGGGGGTTCCTCGACCTGCTCCGCGGGCGTCCCCTGCTGCGCACCCCCGCGCTGACGCAGACCTGTCGGCGGCTGCGTGCCGAAGGACGCGAAGACCTCGCGGACGGACTGATCCTCGTCGAGGGTCCGCTGCGCCGCCCGGACGCCGCACGGCAGGACGCCGCCGTGCTGGCGGCCCTCCGTGACGCCGCCCCGGCCGCGTCGACGGGGACGTCACGAACCCCGTCCCGGCGGCAACTGCTGGACCAGGCCCGTACCGGCGACCCGACCCGGATACGCCGGGCACTCGCGCGACTGGCCGAGGGACACGGCGGCCCCGACCCCGACCGGGACCCCGGCCTGCGGGACCTGATCGGTGAGCTGCTGCACCACCCCAGGCCCAAGGTCCGCCTCCACGCCCACCGGACGTCGCGGGCCATGCTGGACCGGCAGACCCATCTGCGCCACACGTCGATCTTGCTGGACGACCCGCAGCCGGACCTGGTGCGGACGGCGATCCGTACGCTCTCCCACGCGAGTTGGGCACCCGCGATCCCGGCCCTGACCCGGCTGCTGGAACACCCCCACCCCGCCGTCCGCAAGGCCGCGGCCGAGGGGCTCACCGTCATGGGAGCACCCTCGATCCCCGCCCTCCGACACGCGGCCGCCCACGCCCGCCCCGACAAACGCTCCCCGTACACCGACCTCCTCGCACGGATCACGACCGCCGACCCCGAGTAGCGCCCTCCCGGTCGCCGGTCGCCGGTCGCCTCTGGGCGGCGTACGAGGAACGAGGAAGCCACGCCCGCCTGCCCCTGACGATCATGCCTTTACGCTTGGGTCCCGTCAGGCCGTCGACGGACGGCCGGTGAGGAAACGGAGCGTGCGGTGCCGGTGTCATCAGGGCAAGCGAAGGACGGCTACCTGGTCGGCAAGGTACTCGGGGGGCGCTACCGGGTGACCGGGTTGGTCGGCCGCGGTGGCATGGGAGTGGTCGCGCGGGCGGTCGACGAGGCGCTGGGCCGCGAGGTCGCCGTCAAGCTGCTGCGGGCCTACACCGACGCGACCCCCGCCGAACTGGCCGACATGCGCAGCCGGATGCAGCGCGAGGCGCGGGCCGCCGCGCGCATCCGGCACGACGGCGTGGTCACGGTGTACGACGTGACCGAGGAGCAGGGGCTGCCGGTCATCGTGATGGAGCTCGTCGACGGTCCCTCGCTCGACGACGTGGTGACCGAGCGCGGCGCGCTGGACCCGTACGAGGCCGCCGCGATCGGCGCGAAGCTGATGGGCGCGCTCGACGCCGCGCACAGGGCCGGCATCCTGCATCGGGACGTGAAGCCGGGCAACGTGCTGCTGGAGCGGGGCGGCCGGGTCGTGCTGACCGACTTCGGCATCGCCACCCTGCACGCTCCCGGCGACGAGGAGATGGCGAAGCTGACCCGCAGCGGCCAGCTCGTCGGCTCGCTCGACTACCTGCCGCCGGAGCGCGCGCAGGGCAGGGAGCCCGGCCCGGCCTCGGACATCTGGTCGCTCGGGATGACCCTGTACGCGGCGGTGGAGGGTGTCTCGCCGTTCCGCCGCACCTCCGTGTGGTCCACGCTGGCCGCGATCGTCGCCGAACCGCTGCCCGCGCCCCGGCGGGCGGGACCGCTCGGTCCCGTACTGCTGGCCCTGATGGCGAAGGAGCCGGAGAACCGGCCCACCGCCGACCAGGCCCGCGCGATGCTGGAAGCGGTGGCGACCGGCACCGCCCCGCCCGCCCCGCAGACTCCCGCGGCACCACGTGCCGCGCAGACCCCCGCCGGACCCCCGCCGCCCCGCCCGCCACTCAGGCCCGAGCCCCGCAGGCTCCCGCCGCACCGCCCGCCCCGCAGGCTCCTCCCGCGGCGGCGGCGGCCGGCGCCGTCCCGCCGGCTCGGATCGGGCCGACGCCGACCGCGCCGTCCGTGCTCGCGCCGTCCGTGCTCGCGCCCGCCCCGGCTCCCGGCTTCGGACCACCGCCTGCGTTCGCCGGTGAATCGTTCCTGCAACCCCAGGTACCGGGGCCGGCCCACCCGCCGGCTCAGCCGCTCACGACCGCGCGGGCCGGTTCGGCCACCGTGGACCGGGCCAGGCGCCGCGGTCGCGTCGCGATGGCCGTCGCGGTCGTCGTACTCGCCGCCGGCGGTGGTGTCACCTACGCCATGACCTCGGGCGGCGGCGACCGGGTGCGGGCCGTGGCCCCGACGCCGGTGACCGGCGGCGGCCCTCCGGCGGACGACGGCCGGCCGGGCGCGGCGTCACCATCCACCACGGCGTCCCCGCCCGCCCCGGCCCGGCCGACCCCCGTACCGACGGGCTGCGCCGGCTGGACCCACAGCGACCCGAATCCGGGCACCTACGGCTACATCTCCGGCGACCACCACCTGCTGACCGCGCCGTACCAACCGTGCCCCGCCGGCGCCCTGGTCAAGGACGGCACGAAGCTCTGGTACCAGTGCTACGTAGTCAACTCGTACGGAAACCAGTGGACGTACGTGCGCGTGGACGGAACGAACACGACCGGGTGGCTGTACAACCGCGACCTCACCCGCCAAAAGGGCTCGTCCCCACCTTGCTAACCCCCGCCCCCGCCGCGGGCCTGCCGCCGACGACCGCACAGCACAACAGACGCTGCTGCTAGAGCCAGTCGCGCTTCTTGAAGATCACGTAGAGGCTCGTGCAGACCACCGCCATCAGCAGGATCGCGAACGGGTAGCCCGCCGCCCAGTGCAGCTCCTGCATCGTCTCGAAGTTCATGCCGTAGATGCCGTTTTGCGTGGTCGATTCTCCCCAGCCGCTCCCCACCGGACCTCTATTCTCCCCGGATTCTCCCCAGCCACAGCCCGTTCCTGGCGGTGTTTCCGCTAGTGAGGCGGTCCTTCGTTGGGTTGGGGTGTGGTTACGTACCGTCCCTGAGGAGTCTCGGGGCGAGTGTGCTGGGCGTCGCAGCCTCGCGCGTTCGCGCCCGCGACACTGCGCGGCTCTGGTCCTTGACCGGTTGTGCGCTGTCGTGCCAACCCCTGGGCGCAGGAGGTCAACCCGGTCGGTCGGGTCGCTCGTAGCTTGCAGAAGTGCCGAGCCGCGGACGCGGCGGGCACGTCACCGATTGCTTCGAGAGGACTCCTCGTGTTCGACATCAACAAGGTGCAGGCCGCCCCGAGCAAGGATCTGCTCACGCCCGACAACTCGGTCATGCTCTTCGTGGACCACCAGCCGCAGATGTTCTTCGGCACCGGGAGCGGCGATCGCGCCGCGATCATCAACAGCACCGTGGGTCTCGCCAAGGCGGCTCAGGCGTTCGATGTGCCGGCCGTCCTGACCACGGTCGCCGCCGAATCGTTCTCCGGGCCCCTGCTGCCCCAGCTCGCCGAGGTGTTCCCCAAGCACGAGGCCATCGACCGCACGACCATGAACGCCTGGGAGGACGAGGCGCTCGTGGCGGCGGTCAAGGCGACCGGGCGCAAGAAGATCATCCTGTCCGGGCTGTGGACCGAGGTCTGCCTGGTGCTGCCCGCGCTGTCCGCGCTTGAGCAGGGATACGAGGTGTACGTGGTCTCCGACGCCTCCGGCGGCGTCAGCCCGGCCGCCCACGAGCACGCGCTCCAGCGGATGATCGCCGCCGGAGCGGTGCCGGTGACCTGGGTACAGGTGCTCCTGGAACTCCAGCGCGACTGGGCGCGCCAGGAGTCGTACGGCGCGGTCATGGAGATCGTCAAGGCCCACGCGGGTGCGTACGGCCTGGGCGTCGTGTACGCGCAGAGCGTCATCGGCGCGCACGCGGCCGGCTGACCCCTGTGGACACCGGCATTCTGATCCTGCGTCTGCTGGTGGGACTGCTCGTCGCCGGCCACGGTGTGCAGAAGATCAGCTCGCACCTGGGCGGCAAGGGACTTGAGGGCGGTACCGAGGAGTTCCGCGCCGACGGCTTCCGCGGCGGTGCCCTCACCGCCCTGGCGGCGGGCGGCGGCCAGATCGGGTCGGGTCTGCTGCTCGCGGCCGGCCTCCTGACCCCGCTCGCCGCGACCGGGGTCATCGGGGTCATGACGGTCGCCCTCACCGTGAAATGGCGCCACGGCCTCTGGGTGCAGAACGACGGATACGAGTACCCGCTCGTCCTCATCGGCACCGCCGCCGCCCTCGCCGCCACCGGACCCGGTGACTGGTCCCTCGACGCGGCCCTCGGCCTCACGCCGTACCCGATGTGGTGGGCGGCCCTCGCGCTCGTGGCCGGTCTCGGCAGCGGACTCCTCACCCGGCTCGTCCTGCACCGGACCGCCGCCCCGGCGATCGCCGAGCGCTGAGCGCGAGCCGCACAGACCGGGCCCGGCCGCCCGCGTACCCCCCGACCGGGCGGCCGGGCCCTTCCCACCTTCTCTCCCGAACAGGAGCACTCGATGGACACCCTCACGACCCCGCACGGCGGCGGCCAGCCGCTGCTGCACCAGAAGGGCGCCGAGACCCAGGCGTTCGGCACGCTCAAGCAGTTGCCGATCGGCCTCGGCCACGACACCCGCATGTACGCCTGCCAGCGGCTGAACCGCGTCCTCGCCGACACACAGATCCTCTACTCCCTCTACAAGAAGCACCACTGGCTCATGCGCGGGGCGACCTTCTACTCGCTCCACCTGATGCTGGACAAGCACGCGGAGGCCCAACTGGCCATCGTTGACGCGCTGGCCGAACGGGTCCAGAGCCTCGGCGGCGTCGCCGTCGGAGACCCGCGCCACGTGGCGGAACTGACCGCGATACCCCGGCCGCCGGACGGTGTGGAGCCGGTGCCCGTCATGCTGTCGCGGCTCCTCGACGCGCACGAGCGGATCCTGATCGACGCGCGGGACGCCGCCGCCCGGCTCTCCGGGGAGGGCGACGAGGGCAGCGCCGACCTGCTCGTCTCCGATGTCGTCCGCACCGGCGAGGCGCAGGTGTGGTTCCTGGCCGAGCACCTCGTGGACACCCCTCTGGTGCACGGCTGATGGACACGTACGACATCGTCGTGGTCGGCGGCGGTCCGGCCGGCGAGGTCGTCGCCGACCGGACCGTCCGGTCGGGGCTGACCGCCGTCGTCGTCGAGGCCGAGGCGGTCGGCGGCGAGTGCTCCTACCGTGCCTGCGTGCCGAGCAAGGCCCTGCTGCGACCCGGCGCCGCCCGAGCGGCGGCCCGGTCGGTCGACGGGGCCCGGCAGGCGGTCACGGCGGCACTCGACCCGGCGCGCGTCCTGGCCCGGCGTGACCGTTTCACCGGGCGCGGTGACGACACCGGCCAGGCCGACTGGCTCGACGGTGCGGGCATCGCGCTCGTACGGGGGCACGGACGGCTCGCCGGTGAGCGCCGGGTGGAGGTGACCGGAGCCGACGGCACGGTCCGTACCCTGCGGGCCCGGCGCGCGGTCGTGGTCTGCACCGGCACGGAGCCCGCCCTTCCGCCAGTGGAGGGGCTCGACCGGATCGGTGTGTGGACCAGCCGGCAGGCCACCACGGCCGACGCGGTGCCCGAGCGGCTCGTCGTCATCGGCGGGGGAGTGCTGGCCTGCGAGATGGCCACCGCGTGGCGCTCGCTCGGTTCCTCCGTCACCCTGCTGGTCCGCGACCAGGCCCTGCTGACCGGCTGGGAGCCGTGCGCCGGCGAAGAGGTCACCCGGGGGCTGAGCGATCTGGGCGTCACGATCCGCTTCGGGGTGTCGGCCGTCCGGGTCGCCCGTGACGCCGACACCCGCACGGTGACCGTGAACACGGACGACGGCACCGCCCTCGTCTGCGACGAGGTCCTCGCCGCCGTCGGTCGGCGCCCGCGCACCACAGACCTCGGCCTGGACTCCGTCGGACTGCCGGCGGGCGACTGGCTCCCGGTCGACGACACCTGTCGGGTTGCCGCGGTCGAGGGCGCATGGCTCTACGCCGTCGGCGATGTGAATCACCGTGCGCCGCTGACCCACATGGCCAAGTACCAGGCCCGCGCCTGCGCGGCGGCGATCGCCGAGCGATCCGCGGGGCGCCCGGCCGTCACCGGAGGCCGGCAGCCGTGGAGCGCGGAAGCCGACCACGTCGCCGTCCCGCAGGCCGTCTTCACCCGTCCGGAGGTCGCGAGCGTCGGTCTCACGGAACGCGCGGCACGCGAAGCGGGTCTCGCGGTACGCACGGTGGAGTACCGCATCGACGACGTCGCCGGCGCCGCGCTCCACGCGGACGACTACCGCGGCCTCGCCAAGCTCGTCGTCGACGAGACCCGAGGAGTCGTCGTCGGCTGCACGCTCACCGGCCCGATGGCGACCGAACTCATCCACACGGCAACGGTCGCCATCGTGGGAGAAGTCCCGCTCGAACGCCTGTGGCACGCCGTCCCCGCCTTCCCGACGGTCAGCGAGATCTGGCTGCGGCTCCTGGAGGCGTACGGCCTCTGAGGCGAGGCCCCGCCCGACCGCCGCACCCGCTCGGCCCGATCGGCGCACCCTCCCGCCCAATCGGTGCACCCCCGCCCGCCCGAGCGCACCCGAATGCCTCACCACCCGACAAGGAAACCCCATGCATCCCAAGAGGCGCGCCCTCGCCCTCGCCCTGCCGGCCACACTGGCCGCCCTGATGGGCGCCGCACCCGCCGCACCCGCGAGCGTCCCGGCCGCCGCCGGCGCCGACCGGCACGGTCCCAAGCCCACGATCGTCCTGATCCACGGGGCGTTCGCCGACGCCTCCAGCTGGAGCGGCACGATCAGGCGGCTTCAGCGCGCCGGCTACCCCGTCCTGGCCCCCGCCAACCCGCTGCGCGGTCTCGCCGCGGACACCGCCTACCTGCGCAGCGTGCTGGCCGCCGTCGAGGGCCCCGTCGTCCTGGTCGGCCACTCCTACGGCGGCGCCGTCATCAGTGGCGCCGCGCTGGGCGACAGCCGTGTGAAGGCCCTCGTCTACATCGCCGCGTTCACCCCGGGCAAGGGCGAGAGCGCGGCCGAGCTCGCCGCCAAGTTCCCCGGCTCCACCCTCGGCGACACCGTGAACCCGCGGTCGTACCCGCTGCCCGGCGGTGGCACCGGCACCGAACTCGTCATCGAACGGGCCAAGTTCCACCGGCAGTTCGCCGCCGACGTCCCCATCGCCGACGCGGCCGTCATGGCCGCGACCCAGCGCCCGGTCGCCACTGCCGCGCTGGAGGAGAAGGCCGGGGAAGCGGCCTGGAAGACGATCCCGTCCTGGGCGCTGATCGCCACCGCCGACAAGAACATCCCGCCGGCCGCCGAACGGTGGATGGCCCGGCGCGCCGGCTCGCACATCACCGAAGTGGACGCGTCGCACGCCGTGGCCGTCTCCCGTCCGGCCGTGGTCACCGACGTGATCCTCGACGCCGTGCGGACGACCCGCTGAGCCCCCGACCTGCGCCCTCTCGTACATCCCCAGAAGGAGAACCCCACATGAAGGACCGTCCGATCCTCGAACCCGCCGCCCAGGCCTTCGCCGACGCCACCGCCCAGCCGCCGTACCTCTACCAGATCCCCGTCGCCGAAGGCCGTAAGGCCGTGGACGGTGTCCAGAGCGGTGAGGGCGTCCCCCTGCCCGAGGTCGACGAGGAGTGGATCACCGTCCACGGCGGCCCGACCGGCGACGTCCGCGCCCGGATCGTCCGCCCCCGCGGCGCAACCGGCCCGCTTCCCGTCATCCTCTACATCCACGGAGCGGGCTGGGTCTTCGGCAACGCCCACACCCACGACCGGCTCGTCCGCGAACTCGCCGTCGGCACCCGGGCGGCCGTGGTGTTCCCCGAGTACGACCTCTCGCCCGAGGCGCGCTACCCCGTCGCGATCGAGCAGAACTACAGCGTCGCCCAGTGGGTCGCCCGCGAGGGACACCACAAGGACCTCGACGGCACGCGGATCGCCGTCGCGGGCGACTCGGTCGGCGGCAACATGAGCGCCGCCCTCACCCTCATGGCCAAGCAGCGCGGCGACGTCACGCTCGTCCATCAGGTCCTCTTCTACCCGGTCACGGACGCGAGCTTCGACACCGACTCGTACCACCAGTTCGGCGAGGGCTACTTCCTGCGCCGCGACGCCATGAAGTGGTTCTGGGACCAGTACACGACCGCCGAGGCCGAGCGGGCCCAGATCACCGCCTCCCCGCTGCGCGCCTCCACCGAGCAGCTCAGCGGCCTGCCGCCGGCACTGGTCATCACCGCCGAGGCCGACGTCCTGCGCGACGAGGGCGAGGCGTACGCGGCGAAGCTCCGCGCCGCCGGCGTCCCCGTCACCGCCCTGCGCGTCCAGGGCGTCATCCACGACTTCGTGATGCTGAACGCACTGCGCGAGACGCAGGCCGCGGAACTCGCCATCGGTCTCGCCACCGACACCCTGCGCAAGGCCCTCGCATGACCGGGCCGTCGACGAGCATGCCGGTGGCGGGCCTCGTCCCCGCCCCGCGTCGGGAACACGAGCACGCCGACCTCCTCGTCCGTAATGCCAAGGTCTTCACCGGTGACCCCGACCGCCCCGAGGCCCGTGCCGTCGCCCTCCGCGACGGCCGGGTCGCGGCCCTCGGCGACGACCACGACCTCGCCCACCTCGTCGGGCCGGGAACGAAGGTCGTCGACGCCCTCGGCCGACGGGTGATCCCCGGCCTCAACGACTCGCACCTGCATGTCATCCGGGGCGGCCTGAACTACGTCCTGGAGCTGCGCTGGGACGGCGTACGAAGCCTCCGACACGCCCTCGCGATGCTGCGCGAGCAGGCCGACCGCACCCCGAAGGGGCAGTGGATCCGGGTGGTGGGCGGCTGGACCGCCGAGCAGTTCGCCGAGCGCAGGATGCCGACCGTCGCGGAGCTGAACGCCGCCGCCCCCGACACCCCGGTCTTCGTCCTGCACCTGTACCAGTCGGCCCTGATGAACCGGGCCGCGGTGCAGGCAGCCGGATTCACCCGCGACACCCCGGATCCCCGCGGCGGGCAGATCGTCCGCGGCCGGGACGGCGAACCCAATGGCGTGCTCCTCGCGGCGCCGAGCGCCCTCATCCTGTACTCGACCCTGGCCAAGGCGCCGGCCCTCGACGAGGCCGACAAGCGGACGTCGACGCGCCACTTCCTGCGCGAGCTGAACCGCTTCGGACTGACGTCCGCGGTCGACGCCGCCGGCGGGTTCCAGAACTTCCCCGACAACTACGCCACGGTCGCCGACCTCGCCAGGTCGGGGGAGCTGACCCTCCGGATCGCCTACCACCTCTTCCCGCAGACGGCCGGGCAGGAGCTCGCCGACCTGAAGCGCTGGACCGAGATGGTCAAGCCCGGGGACGGGGACGAGTGGCTCCGGCTCAACGGCGCCGGAGAGAACCTGACGTGGGCCGCCGCCGACTTCGAGAACTTCTCCGAACCCCGGCCCGAACTCGCCGCCGGCTACGAGACCGAATTCGAGAGCGCCGTCCGGCTGCTGCTCGAGAACGGCTGGGGCTTCAGGCTCCACGCGACCTACGACGAGACGATCCGCCGCGACCTGGCCGTCTTCGAGAAGCTCGCGGCCGAAGGACTCTTCCCTGGCGGCAACCGCTGGCTCTTCGACCACGCGGAGACGGTCTCGGCCGACAGCCTCGACCGGATCGCCGCCCTCGGCGGCGCCGTCTCGGTCCAGAACCGGATGTCCTTCCAGGGCACCGCGTTCCTCGACCGCTACGGCGCCGGGGCCGCCGCCCACACCCCGCCGGTCCGGGCCATGCTCGACCGAGGCCTGACCGTCGCCGCAGGAACCGATGCCACCCGCGTCTCCTCGTACAACCCGTGGGTCGCCCTCCACTGGCTGGTCACCGGGCGCACCGTCGGCGGCACGGCCCTTTACCCGGCCGGGAACCTGATCGACCGGGAGACCGCCCTCGGCCTCTACACCCGGGGCGGAGCGCAGCTCACCGGCGAGCAGGACGTCAAGGGAACGCTGCGAGAGGGGACTTACGGCGACCTCGCGATCCTCTCCGACGACTTCCTCACCGTGCCCGAGGACGTCATTCCCGACATCGAGTCCGTCCTCACTGTCGTCGGCGGCCGGATCGTCTACGCGACCGCCGAGTACGAGGGGCTCGACGAGGCCATCCCGCCGGTGTCCCCCGAGTGGAGCCCGGTGGCCCACTTCGGCGGGTACCAGAGCGGTGCCCGCCAGGCATCGGCCGTGGCCGAGGCCGTCGCCGAGTCCGAGCAGCACCGCCGCTGGCGCGTCGCACGCGGCTCCGTTCCCGACACGACGCCGTCCTTCGTCGATCCCTGCTTCGATCACTGAAAGAGAGATCCACCCGATGTCCGCAGCCTCCCCCGCCGCCGACGGCGGCGACACGCCGGCAACCCTGCCGGACGTTCCCCCGGGACGCCGTTTCGAGCCGGACCTCCGGTCGATGACACGGATCAACCTGCGCCCCATCGCCTCACCCATGCCGCTCGGCTTCTTCACGATAGCCATCGCCTCCGTGATGACGGGCTGCCTGCAGCTCGGGCTCTTCGACCAGACGGCCCGCAGTGCCGTCGCCTTCACCGTGCTTCCGGCCTTCGTCCTCCAACTCCTGGTGAGCTTCCTGGCCTTCGGAGCCCGTGACGTGATCGCGGCGACGCTGATGGCGGTCTTCGCCGGCAGCTGGCTGCCCTACTCGCTCATCATGCTCAGCGGCGCGGCCGACGGCCTTCAGGTCCTCGGCGTGTTCAACCTGGCGCTCCTCTGCTTCGGGGCCCTGATGACCGCCGTGACCCGGCCCAAGCGCGCGCTGTGGCTCGTCCTCGCGGTCTCCCTGCCCCGCTGGGCGGCCACCGGCCTCGCGGGCATCACCGGCGCCGAATGGCTGACGCGCACGTCCGGCGCGCTCGGCCTCGTGGTGGCGCTCGTCGCGATGTACACGGCGTTCGCCCTGATGCTCGAGGACATGCGCAGCGAGCAGGTCCTGCCGATCGGCCGCAGCGGCCCCGCCCACCTCGCCGTGGAAGGCGACCTGTCCGTCCAACTCCGCAACCTGGAACGTCAGGCGGGCGTACGCCGCACGCTCTGACCGCACCCACCCACCCCGTCACACGACGACCGCACAGGAGCACCCATGGAACCGCAGGTGACGGACCGGCCCGAGAAGTCCCGGTATGAGATCCTCGCCGGCGACGACGGCGCCGAGACCGCCGGCTTCGCCGAGTACCACCTCTCGGAGGGCGAGATCGCCTTCATCCACACCGAGATCGACAGCCGGTCCGCCGGCCGGGGCCTGGGCGGGCTGCTCGCCCGCGGGGTCCTCGACGACGCCCGGGCCCGAGGGCTGCGCGTCCTGCCGTACTGCCCCTTCATCCGGGGCTGGATCGGCAAGCACCCCGAGTACACCGACCTGGTGCCCGAGGCGAGGCGCGCCCGCTTCGGCCTGTGAAGCACCACACGAACACCACACATCCGCCCCCGTCTCCCGCATCCCCTGCCCCATCCCCCGTCAAGCACCGAGGAGTTCCCCCATGCCCCGACACGCCCGCCCCACCGTCGTCCTGGTCCACGGCGCCTTCGCCGACGCCTCCAGCTTCGCCCGCGTCATCCCCGAGCTGACCGCCGCCGGCATGGAAGTGGTGGCCCCGGCGGTTCCCAACCGCAGCCTCGTCGACGACGCCGCGTACATCGCCTCGGTGATCCGCGCCGTCGAAGGCCCCGTGATCCTGGTCGGGCACTCCTACGGCGGTGCCGTCATCACCCTCGCCGGCACGGAGGACAACGTCCGCGCACTGGTGTACCTCGCGGGATACGCGCTGGAGGAGGGCGAGAGCCTGGGCGAGCTGCAGGGCCGCTTCCCCGACTCCGGTCTCGCCGACGCGCTCGTCTACACCCCGTTCCCGGTGGCCGGCTCCACCGAGACCGGCACCGACGTCTCGGTGGAGATCGAGAGGTTCCCCGCCCTCTTCGCGGCGGACGTCGACCCTGACCTCGCCGCGGTGCTCGCCGTCTCCCAGCGCCCCCTGGCCGCACGGGCCTTCTCGGAGGCGGCGCCTGTCGCGGCGTGGAAGACCAAGCCCTCGTGGGGCCTGGTCGCCTCCTCCGACCGCACGATCAACCCCGATGTGGAGCGCTACGGGTACGAGCGCGCCGGCATGACCACCGTCGAGGTCGACTCTTCTCATCTGGTCATGCTTGCCCAGCCCAAGGCCGTGGCGGAGCTGATCCAGGACGCGGCCCGGATCACGGCCCACTGACCCGATCGTTCAGGATCGAATGATTAGTCGATAATGTTCGAGCGCTGGTAGCTTCTGATCGCCCCCGAGGACCCCTTCGGCGGGTGATCGGAGAAGATGCGCCCATGAGGTTCGGCGCGAGGCTCGCGCTCGCCGTCATCCCCCTCGCCGCCCTTGCCGCTGCCTGTGGTGTTCCGCAGGACAGTGGCTCGCGGTCGCACACCGCCGTGGACTGTGGGCCGTACGCCAGGTACGGCAAGCACCCCGGCACCAAGGTCACCGTCTACGCGGAGAACCGGGACCGGGAGGCCGACCTGTTCGAAGAGACCTGGGCGGACTTCGCGGACTGCACGGGAATCGGCGTCCAGTACGAGGGGGACGGGGAGTTCGAGGCCCGGATCCAGCTCCGGGTCGACGGCGGGAGTGCGCCGGACGTGGCGTTCTTCCCTCAGCCCGGGCTCCTGGAACGCTTCGCGCGGGCGGGGAAGCTCAAGCCCGCGAGCGCCGGGGTCGTGGCCCTCGCGAAGCAGGGCTGGTCGGCTGACTGGAACAGCTACACGACCGTGAACGGCACCCTCTACGGCACGCCGCTGGTCGCGAACGTGAAGTCGTTCGTCTGGTACTCGCCGAAGTTCTTCCGTGACAGGGGACTGAGCGTTCCCCGTACGTGGTCCGAGCTGACGGCCCTGACGGAGAAGGTCGCGGCGTCGGGTGTCAAGCCGTGGTGCGCGGGCATCGAGTCCGCCGAGGCGACCGGCTGGCCCGTGACGGACTGGATCGAGGACGTCCTGCTGCGTCAGCAGGGCACGGACGTCTACGACCAGTGGGTCACCCACAAGATCCCGTTCAACGACCCGCGGGTGATCACGGCCATGGACACCGTGGGGTCCATCCTCAAGAACGACCGGTACGCCAACGGCGGTTTCGGTTCGGCCCGTTCGATGGCGTCGATCTCCTTCCAGGAGGCCGGCACGCCGATTCTCTCCGGCGACTGTGCGATGCACCGCCAGGCCTCGTTCTATGCCGACATGTGGCCGAAGGGAACCGAGATCGGACCGGACAAGGACGTCTACGCCTTCCTCCTGCCGGGGGCCGACCCGGCCGACCGCCCCGTACTGGGCGGTGGGGTGTTCACCGCGGCGTTCGCCGACCGTCCCGAAGTGCGGGCGTTCCAGGAGTATCTGGCCTCCGCGGACTTCGCGAACGCGCGTATGAAGAAGGGCCCGTTCGTCTCGGCGAACAAGGGCGTGGATCCGGCGAACGCCGCCACCCCGGTCGACAGGCTCTCGATCCAGCTGCTCCAGAACCCCGGGACACAGTTCAGGTTCGACGGTTCGGACCTGATGCCCGCGTCGGTCGGCGCCGGGACGTTCTGGAAGGGAGCCGTCGACTGGATCGGCGGCGCGAGCACCCGGCAGGTCGCCGACTCCATCGAACGGTCCTGGCCGAGCCACTGATGTCGTTCGACGCCGTCGCCCAGCAGCCCAAGCTGCTGTACCTGCTCCAGGGCGTCGCCGCCTTCGCGGCGGTGGTCTCCCTGATCCTGCTGGCGCTGCACCGGAGGCCGTTTCGAAGAAAGGCCGCGGCCCTTCTCCTGCTGGCCCCCGCGCTGCTGCTGCTCACGGTCGGTCTCCTCCTGCCCGGCCTGCGCACCCTGGCCCTGTCGTTCACCGACAGCGGGGGAGACGCGTGGGCCGGCTTCGACAACTACGTGTGGATGGTCACCGACCCCCGGGCGATGGTGGCGCTGCGCAACACCCTGGCGTGGGTGGTGCTCGTGCCGTTGCTGGCAGCCTCGGTCGGTCTGCTCTACGCGGCGGCCGTCGTACGGTCGCGGTTCAGAGCGTTCGCGCTGTCCCTCCTCCTGATGCCGATGACGATCTCCTTCGTCGGCGCGGGTGTCGTCTGGAAGTTCGTCTACGCCTACCGTCCCGCGGAGGCCGGGCAGATCGGGCTGCTGAACCAGCTCGTCGTCGCGTTCGGCGGCGAACCGAGGCAATGGCTCGTGCACTCTCCCTGGAACGTCCTGTTCCTCATCGTGGTGATGGTGTGGACACAGGCGGGCTTCGCAGCCGTCCTGCTGGCCGCCGCCATCAGGGCCGTTCCCGGAGAACTGACCGAGGCGGCCCGACTCGACGGCGCGTCCCCCCGGCAGATCTTCTGGCGGATCACCATGCCGTCGATCAGGCCCACGCTGCTCGTCGTGGTCCTCGCCCAGACGATCGGCACCTTCAAGGCCTTCGACATCGTCAGGACCATGACCGGCGGCCAGTTCGACACGGGCGTCATCGCCCACGAGATGTACGACCAGGCCTTCCGCTACGGCGAGACGGGCCGCGGTGCGGCGCTCGCCGTGCTCCTCTTCGTCCTCGTCACCCCCTTCGTCGCCCACCAGGTCCGGGCACAGCGGAGGACGGTGTGAACGGCGTCCGGCAGCGTCTGGCCTCCCGCGCCTTCACGTCGATCGCCGTGGTGATCGCGGTCCTCTGGACGACACCGACCCTCGGTCTGCTGCTCTCCTCGTTCCGTCCCGAGGAGGAGATCAAGACGACGGGCTGGTGGACCGTGTTCGGTACGCCGCACCTCACGCTCGACAACTACGGCGAGGTGCTCTCCGGGGGCGGGCACGGGTCGGGGCGGCTCGCGGAGTACTTCATTAACTCCGTCGTCATCACCCTTCCCTCGGTGCTGTTCCCGCTCGTGCTGGCCTTCTTCGCGGCGTACGCCCTGGCGTGGATCGACTTCAGGGGGCGGGACGCGCTCGTCGTCGGCATCTTCGCGCTCCAGGTCGTGCCGCTCCAGATGGCGCTCGTCCCCCTCCTCAAGCTGTTCTCCCAGGGCTGGCTGTTCCTGCCCGCGTGGAACCTCACCGGTCCCGCGCGTTTCGGCCAGATCTGGTTCGCCCACACGGTCTTCGCGCTGCCGTTCGCGGTGTTCCTCCTGCACAACTTCCTGGCAGGGCTGCCCCGGGACCTGATCGAGGCCGCCCGCGTCGACGGCGCGTCCCACGGGACGCTGCTGCTCCGGATCGTGCTGCCCCTGGCCCGCCCGGCCCTGGTCTCCTTCGCCATCATCCAGTTCCTGTGGGTGTGGAACGACCTCCTCGTGGCACTGACGCTGTCGGGCGGAACGGCCGAGACCGCGCCGATGACGGTCAGACTGGCGAGCCTGGCCGGGACGTACGGCAACGAGTGGCAGCGGCTCACCGCAGGAGCCTTCGTGGCGGCGTTCGTCCCGCTGCTCGTCTTCTTCTCCCTCCGGCGGCACTTCGCGCGGGGACTGCTCGCCGGATCGGTCAAGGGATGAGCCCCGAGCGGCCCGAGGGAGAAGGCATGGCGGTGCCCGGGAGCGCGGGGCTGAGCCGGCCCGGGCTGCGGGGCCGTGAAGCCGAGCTGGAGCGGCTGCGCGCCCTGGTCGAGGCGGTGCGCGACGGCGAGGGAGGAGCGATCGCGCTGCTCCTGGGCGAGCCCGGGATCGGGAAGACCGTACTGCTGCAGGAGACGGTCTCGATCGCGCGGGCTCACGGGTTCGTCGTCAGCCATGGACGCGCCGAGGAACTGCACGAGCTGGCACCGCTCGCCTCACTGGCCTCCGGCCTCCTGCACGGTGACCCGCCGCTGCTGTCCAGCACGGACTTCGCAGACCTCGCGGGCCATCACGACCAGCGTATCTGGCTCGTCGAACGACTGGCCCAGCTGATCGAGGAACGCTCCGCGAGCACGCCCGTACTGATCGCGGTCGACGATGTCCATTGGGCCGACCCGCTGAGCCGGTTCGCCCTGAGTGTCATGCCGGCACGGCTGCTCAGCTCCCCGGTCCTCTGGCTGCTCACGAGCAGGAACGACCCGGAACTCTACGGGCAGGGGCCGCGGACGACGGCCCTCCCCCTCCGGCCGCTGTCCGACACGGCCCTGGCCGAGCTGGCGCGGGACGTCCTCGGCGGGGACGTGCCGACGCAGGTCGCGGAACTTCTCGACGGGGCGGGAGGCAACCCCTTCCTCGCGGCCGAGATGCTCGCGGGCATCGCGGCGTCGGGCGCGGACGCGCCGGAGCCGCCGGAGCGGATGGTCCTCGGTGTACGCGACCGGCTGGCCGGCCTCCGGCCGGACACCCTCCATTTCCTGCGGATCGGCTCGGTCCTCGGCCGTGCGTTCTCGCTCGCGGACGCCGCCGCCCTGTGCGGCCGGCCCGCGTCCGGACTCAGCGCCGAAGTGGACGATGCGATCGCGGCCGCCCTCCTCCACGACGACGGGGAACGCCTCCTGTTCCGCCACGACCTGCTCCGCCAAGCGGTGTACGCCGATCTCGCCCCCTCCGTACGCCGGGCGCTCCACCGGGAGGCCGCGAGCCGGCTCGTCGTAGCGGGCCTGAGCTCCACCGACGCGGTCCCGCATCTGCTGAAGAGCGCCGAACCAGGCGATCAGGAGGCGATCGGGCTGCTCGGCACGGCCGCCACGGACGTGATCGCCGTGATGCCCGACCTCGCCGCCGACCTGGCCGTACGCGCCCTGGAACTCGTACCGCCCCATGCGCCCATGGTGTTCGACGTGGGAGAACGGGCCATCGTCGCGCTGACCCGTGCGGGCCGGTACACCCAGGCACGGGATACCGGCGACTCGCTGCTCGCCCGGCAGCCGCCCCTGGACGTCTTCGCCCGTCTGCAGTCCGTACTCGGCGACACGCTGTGGCACCTCGACGACGTCCACGAGCTGACCCGCCGCTCGACGGCCGCACTGGCAGCCGTCACCGACCCGACGATCCGCGCCCGGCTCACCGCCCGGCAGGCCCTCGCCCGGTCCCGCGGGCGCGACCTCGGGGCCGCTCGCGAGACCGGCGAACGGGCGCTCGCCGAGGCGGAGCGGTCCGGTGACCGGGAGGCCCGTGTCCTCGCGCTGTGGGGCCTCGGCGAGATCGCCCTCAACGCGGGCGACTGCGCCGCCGCCGTCGAACACCACACGGCGCTGAGCGTGTTCGACACGGCCTTCCTGCCCGAGGAGGCCGTCGCCCGGATCCACATGGACGACTTCGACACCGTACGGCGACTGCTCCGGACGGCGGGCGACGCTCCGCTGCGCCCCGCCATGCTGATCTGGGCCCAGGGAACCCTGAACATGGGGCTCGGCCGGCTCGACGACGCGGACGCCGACCTCGTCACCGCCGAGCGGCTCGAAGCGGACCTCCACGTGCCCGGCAACCTGGTCAACATCCGCGTCAACCGCGGCTTCCTCGCGATGCTGCGCGGCGACCGCGAAGCCGCGCGGGAACACCTGGACGTCGTGCGGGCGACCGTGGCCGAGCGGCCGAACACGGGCAACCACGCCACGCACCAGTACTTCGAGGCCGTCGTCGCCGACGCCGACGGCGACCACGCGGCAGCGGCCGAACTGGTCCGATCCGTGCAGCGTGACCACCCCTTCCTCCGATGGCGGCTCCTGCGCCCCCATGTCGTCCAGGCCGTGCGGATCGCCCTGCGCGGCGGGGACCGGAACCTGGCCGAGGAACTCGCGGCCCAGGCTGTCGAACACGCCACCCGCAACGCCGGCGTGCCGACCGCCCAGGGGGCGGCCGCCCACGCGTCCGCCCTGGCGAACGCCGACCACGAACTCCTGGAGCGGTCGGTGCGCATCCTCCTCAATGGCCCCCGGCCGCTGCCCCTCGCCGCCGCATCCGCCGACCTCGGGCGCGCGCTCCTCACAGCAGGCGACCCCGCCGCGACACCCGCCCTGACCAGGGCCCACGACATCTACGCCCAGGCGGGGGCCGACGCCGAGGCCGACCGGGTCCGGGCCGATCTGGAACGGGCCACCAGCCGCTCCGGCCGACGCAGCGGAGGCCTCCGGCCGCGCCCCGCCCAGGGCTGGGACGCGCTCACGGCCTCGGAACGCAAGGTGGCCCGGCTGATCGCCGCGGGCCACACCAACCGGTCGGCCGCGGAGGCCCTCGTCGTCTCCCCGCACACGGTCAACACCCATCTGGCGTCGATCTTCCGCAAGCTCTCGGTGCGCTCGCGGGTCCACCTGGCCCGGATCGCGCTTGCGGAGGGCGACGCCGGAACAGCCACCGGCGGCTGAGTGACCTCTGCGCCCCCGTGCAAGGTGTGGTGCGCGGTACGGCAACAGGAGGTGCGGGACCGGTCCTAGCGTGACGGGCATACCGCGCCGCTCCGACGCGCGGACCAGCCGACCCGAATCGAGGAAGCATCCCCATGCCGTACATCACCGCGGGCCAGGAGAACACCAACCCCATCGAGCTGTACTTCGAGGACCAGGGTGCCGGGCAGCCCGTCGTCCTCATCCACGGCTTCCCGCTCGACGGCCACTCCTGGGAGCGCCAGAGCGCCGCGCTGCTCGACGCCGGCTACCGCGTGATCACGTACGACCGCCGCGGTTTCGGGCGGTCCTCGCAGCCGACCATCGGCTACGACTACGACACCTTCGCGGCCGACCTGAACACCGTGATGGAGACCCTCGACCTGAAGGACGCCGTCCTGGTCGGCTTCTCCATGGGCACCGGCGAGGTCGCCCGCTACGTGTCCACGTACGGCTCCGGCCGGGTCGCCAAGGTCGCCTTCCTGGCCTCGCTCGAGCCCTGCCTGCTGAAGAGCGACGACAACCCGGACGGCGTCGCCCCGAAGGAGTTCTTCGACGGCGTCGTCGCCGCCGTCAAGGCCGACCGCTACGCCTACTACACGGCCTTCTTCAACGACTTCTACAACCTCGACGAGAACCTGGGCACCCGCATCAGCGAGGAGGCCGTCCGCAACAGCCGGAACACCGCGGCCCGCGGCGGCTCCTTCGCCGCGTCCGCCGCGCCGGCGACCTGGTACACCGACTTCCGCGCCGACATACCGTCCGTCGACGTGCCGGCCCTGATCCTGCACGGCACCGCCGACCGCATCCTGCCGGCCGAGGGCACGGCGCGCCCGTTCCACAAGGCGCTCCCGTCGGCCGACTACGTCGAGATCGAGGGCGCCCCGCACGGTCTGCTGTGGACCCACGCCGAGGAGGTCAACACCGCCCTCCTCGCCTTCCTGGCGAAGTGACGCCGCACCGCCCACCCGCCGGGTGACGCCGGAGCCCCCGGCGTCACCCGGGCCTCCGGTTCCCCGGCGCGGGAACCGGACGAGCTCAGGAGAGCAGACACCCCATGCAGTTCGGCATCTTCACCGTCGGGGACGTGACCCCCGACCCCACCAACGGTCGCACGCCGACCGAACGCGAGCGCATCAAGGCGATGGTGGCCATCGCGCTCAAGGCCGAGGAGGTCGGCCTGGACGTCTTCGCGACCGGCGAGCACCACAACCCGCCGTTCGTACCGTCGTCGCCGACCACCATGCTCGGCTACATCGCCGCCCGCACCGAGAAGCTGATCCTGTCCACGTCCACGACGCTGATCACCACGAACGACCCGGTGAAGATCGCCGAGGACTACGCGATGCTCCAGCACCTGGCCGACGGCCGGGTCGACCTCATGCTGGGGCGCGGCAACACCGGTCCGGTCTACCCGTGGTTCGGCCAGGACATCCGCCAGGGCATCAACCTCGCCAAGGAGAACTACGCGCTGCTGCGCCGGCTGTGGCGCGAGGACGTCGTGGACTGGGAGGGCACGTTCCGGACGCCGCTCCAGGCCTTCACCTCGACGCCGCGGCCCCTGGACGCCGTCCCGCCCTTCGTCTGGCACGGCTCCATCAGGTCCCCCGAGGTCGCGGAGCAGGCCGCCTTCTACGGGGACGGCTTCTTCCACAACAACATCTTCTGGCCGGCCGACCACACCCGGCGCATGGTGCAGCTCTACCGGCGCCGGTTCGCGCACCACGGCCACGGCCGGCCGGAAGACGCCGTCGTCGGCCTGGGCGGACAGGTCTTCATGCGGAAGAACTCCCAGGACGCCGTCCGGGAGTTCCGTCCCTACTTCGACAACGCTCCCGTATACGGCCACGGCCCGTCGCTGGAGGACTTCACCGAGCAGACCCCGTTGACGGTGGGCTCTCCCCAGCAGGTCATCGAGCGGACCCTGTCGTTCCGGGAGAGCGTCGGCGACTACCAGCGCCAGCTGTTCCTGATGGACCACGCGGGCCTGCCTCTGAAGACAGTCCTTGAACAGCTGGACATCCTCGGCGAAGAGGTCGTGCCCGTGCTGCGGGAGGAGTTCGCGAAGGGACGTCCGGCCGACGTGCCGGAGGCCCCCACGCACGCGTCCCTTCGAGCCGTCCGGGAGGTGTCCGCCGCATGAAGCTGATCGTCGTCTCCGCGGGGCTGAGTACCCCCTCCTCCACCCGCCTGCTCGCGGACCGGCTGGCCGAGGCGGCCCGCGACGAACTCGCCGCCCGGGGGCAGGCGCCGTCGACCCAGGTCGTGGAGCTGCGGGAGCTGGCCGGCGACATCGCCAACCACCTCGTGACCGGCTTTCCGCCGCCGCGACTGAGCGCCGCGATCGACGCGGTGACGGCGGCTGACGGCCTGATCGCGGTGACTCCCGTTTTTGCGGCTTCCTACAGCGGTCTCTTCAAGTCCTTCTTCGACGTGATCGATCCGGACGCCCTCTCCGGGAAGCCGCTCCTCATCGCGGCGACGGGCGGCACCGCCCGCCACTCCCTGGTCCTTGAGCACGCCGTGCGCCCGCTCTTCTCCTACCTCCGCGCCGTCGTCGTCCCCACCGCCGTGTTCGCGGCCTCCGAGGACTGGGGCTCGGGGGGAGACGAGTACACCGACGGCCTGCCCGGCCGCGTCCGCCGGGCCGGCGCCGAGCTCGCCGCGCTCATGGCGGCGCGCCCGGTCGGTGAAGAGCCCGAGGACGACGTCACCATCCTCGAACGGCAACTCGCCGACCTGCGCTTCGACTGAGACGGGCACCTGGGGCGGGCGACGGCGGGGTGGTTCATATGGTTCATACTGTTCCGCCGTATGAGCGTGAACCGAGCGACGACAAGGACCGTGCCCGAGGAACTCGAGGGTGTACGGACGCCGCTGCGCGGCAGGGACGCCGAACTGGCGTTCATCGAGGCGCGGCTCGACGCGCTCGACCGGGGCGAAGGCGGGATCATCCGCGTCGAAGGACCCGTCGGCATCGGCAGGTCCAGGATCCTCGCGGAGGCCGCGGCATCCGCGAGGCGGCGCGGGACGAGGGTGTTCGAGGGAGCGGCGGACCCCGACGAACAGTTCGTGCCGCTCGGCCCGCTCCTCGACGGTCTGCTCTCCGGCGAGGAACCGCTGTCGGGCGCCGTCCGCCTCAGGGACCTCGCCACGACACCCGGCCAGCGCTTCTGGCTGCTCCAGGAACTGGGGGACCGCCTGAGGGAGACGGCTCGAAACGGCCCCCTGCTCGTCGTCCTCGACGACCTCCAGTGGTGCGACGACCTGACCCTTCTCACCTTCAACACCCTCGCGGCCGGACTCTCGGCGCACGCCATCCTGTGGCTGGTCGCCGTGCGCGGCGGCAGCGTGCCGTCGGGAGTGCGCACGACCCTGGACCGGATCCGGCAGGCAGGCGCACACGAGCTGACGCTGGGAGCGCTGGACGACCAGGCGACCACACGGATCACCGAGGACGTCCTCGGCGCCGCTCCCGACCCGGACGTCCTCCGCGTCGCCCGCCGCGCGGAAGGTGTCCCGCAGCTGCTGGTCGAGCTGCTCGTCTCGCTGCGGGAGGCAGTGACGATCGAGAACGGTACGGCCAGGCTGTCGGCCGGACCCCCCGTCCCACGGGAACTCCCCTCTGTCGTGCACCGCCTCGACCAGCTGTCCGACGAGGCACGGCAGCTGGTGCAGACGGCGGCCGCCGTGGGCGGTCCGGTCACCGTCGCGCTGCTGGCCGAACTGCTCGGCAGGTCCTCGGCGGCGCTCATCACAGCGGTACGGGAATCCCTCGACGCCGATCTGCTCACCGAAAGCGGCGATCGCCTCGCCTTCCGCCATGGCCTGATCCGTGAGGCGGTGGAAGCAGGCCTCCCCCTGTCCCTGCGTCAGGCCCTGCGTGGTCAAGCCGCCGAACTGCCGCCGGGGGGCGCGGCCTCCCCCGTCGAGCGCCCCGGGCCGTCGGCCGGGAGAGCACCGGCAGATGCGGCGGAGGCCGGGAGAGCGGGGGCGGGAGACGTGGCGGAGGCCGCCCGGCTGCGTATCGCCGCGGCGGAACTCGCGGCCACCGCTCCCGGACCCGCCGCGGAACGCAGCCTCAAGGCTCTGGAACTCACGATGGTGGACGCTCCGGAGCGGCCGCGGGTCATCGCCGAGACGATCCCGCTGCTCTGGCAGACGGGCCGGGCCGCCCAGGCACGTGAGCTGGGTGTCTCCGCCCTGGCGACCGGCGGTCTCGGACCTGAGGACGAGGCGCGCATACGCCTTGCCCTGGCACGCCTCGCCGTACCGTTCGACTTCTCCGAGGCGGTCCGGCAGGCCCGCGCCGGGGCGGCACTGCCCGGGATCCCCGTGGACGTGAGGGGGCGACTGCTCGCCATGCTCGCGGTCGGCCTGTCGATGTCGGGCGAGCACTCGGCGGCCGAGCAGGTCGCCGCGGAGGCGTGGGAGGCCGCAGCGGCAGCGGGGGACCGCTCCGCCGAAGCCACGTTGACGACGGTCCGCTCGGCCGCGAGTTTCCACCGCATGGACTTGACCGAGGCGTTCCGGCAGGCCGAGCGGTCCGCCGCGCTGGCCGACGCCCTGGGCGTCAGCACCTCGCTGTGGGTTCCGGAGGCCTTGTGGCACGCTCTCCTGTCGAACACCACCGGACGCTCCGCGGAGGCGCTCGCCGCCGCGGAGGACGGCATCCGGATCACCAGGGAGCAGGGCCGGACGGCGGCCACCCGGATGTGGCTCATGACCCGCTCCCGCATCCTTCTGGAGGCCGGACGGCTGACGGACGCCCGGGCCGACGCCGAAGCCGCGTCCGCGACGACCGACGATCTCGGCCCGGGCAACCTCGCCGACGTCACGCTCCGGTACGTGATGATGCGCGTCGCCCTCCACACCAACGACCAGCAGACCGCACGAGGGTACGCGGCGGAGGCGAGGCGCATGCGGAGCGACGGCGCACCCGTCGTCCGGTACTTCGGCTCCTGGATGCTGGCACTGATGGCCGACTTCGAAGGCCGGCCCGACCGTGCCATGGCCGAACTCGACGAGGTGATGACGTCGCCCGCCGCGGACCGGCCGGCCTACGCCGGCTTGGTCGACCCCGCGGACGCCCCGTTCCTCGTCCGCCTGGCGCTGCGTGCCGGCGCGCACGAACGGGCCGCGCAGGCAGTGGCCCTGGCCGAGCGACTGGCCGTGCTCAACCCCGACCTCACGTTCCTCGCCGCCACCGCCGCGCACGCCCGGGGGATCCTCGACAACGACCTCGTCCCTCTCGTACGCGCCGTCCGGCTGTACGAGGACTGCCCTCGGCCGTTGGCCCGGGCGTCGGCACTGGAGGACGCCGGACGCAAGCTGGCGGCCACCCGCATGCCCGAAGCGGTGCCGTACTTCGACACGGCCCTCGCGCTCTACGCGCGAACGGGCGCCGAGCGGGACGTCGCACGCGTCCGCCGGCGCCTGCGGGCCGCTGGTGTCCGCCGCCGGCCCTCGACGGCCGGACTCTCCGGTGCATGGCCCGAGCTGACGGCCGCGGAGATACGGGTGGTACGGCTCGTGGCCCGTGGGCTGACCAACCAACAGGTGGCCGAGCACCTCTCCCTCTCGCCGCACACGGTGAGTTCGCACCTGCGCCGGGCCTTCACCAAGCTGGACCTCACCTCGCGCGTGGAGCTGACCCGGCTGGTGAAGCATCGCGACAGCGGAGAGTAGTCGCTTCGTATCCCCCGTGGGCGTCATGGCAATGGACGATTCGTGTGATGTGCCGACGTCGTCGCTTCCTCAGAATGATCAAGAGCCGCGGAATGGAAAAGTCCGCGGGAACCGTTGGTCGAGAGAGGAACAGCGCATGACCGTAAGGCTCCAGCGAGCCCGCCCCGGCAGCCCCGAGCTCCAGGCGCTTGTCGACGAGCTCGCGGAGCGGCTCGGCCGGTCCGTCGCCGTCGACGACCCGCTGGTCCGCATGGTCTGCACGAGCCGCCACTTCGGCGACGAGGACCCGGTGCGCATCGGCACCCTGTTGCAGGGCCGCGCCGACAACGCGGCCATCCGCTACGTCCTCGCCCAAGGCGTGACCCAGTGGTCCCGAGCCGGATTCATCGATGGCCGTGACGATCTCGGACTGCTGCCCCGTTACGTCGTGCCCCTGCGTGAGCGCGGGCACCTTTTCGGACTGCTCCTGGTGGTCGTGCCCGAGAAGACGCTCGCAGAGCACGAGACACGTGCCATCGCCCGGGCCGCGGACGCCATGGCCGCCCAGATGCACGGAGAGCACATCGCCACCGACACCCGGAAGGCCGACGAGCGGGACCTCGTCCTCGAACTCGTCGGCACCGACGTCGCCGCCCGTACCACCGCACGGCGGCGAGGCAAGGAACTCGGACTGCTCGGAGCAGCCGAGCACGTCCTGGTCACCGTCGTCCAGCTGAGCTGCGCGACGGAGCTCGTGCGGCAGTCCGAGGCGGCCCTGTGGGGAGCGCTGGAGGGGTTCCGGCAGACGCGTTCGGCCACGGGCCTCATCGCGATCGGCAAGGAGCGGGCGATACTGCTCCAGCTGCGCGACCGCCCACCCGGCCAGGACGAGGTCACCGCACAGTCCGCTCGCATCCTGGACGAACTCCGCACCTTTCTGGGCCCGTCGGCGAGCCCCGTGATCGGCGTCGGCGGCCGGCACCCCAGCCTGGGCGACGCATGGACGTCGTACGAGCAGGCGCTCGTGGCGGCACGCGCGGCACGCCGGCTGCCCACCCTGAAGAGCGCCGGTGACTGGGAGCTGCTCGGGGAGCTCGGGGTGCTGCTCCAGCTCCCCGAGCACGCCCTGAACGCGTCTTTGGTCCCGAAGCCGCTCCGTACCCTGAGCGACACTCATGGCGGCGACCGCCTGCGGGACACCCTGAGCTGCTTCCTCGAACACGCGGGATCGATTCCCCGGACCGCGGACACGCTGGGAATCCACCGCACCTCGCTCTACTACCGCCTGCGCCAGATTCAGGAGATCACCGGACTCGACCTCGACGACGGCGCCCACCGGCTCACTCTGCACCTCGGCCTCAGGATCGAGGAACTCCTCGCCCCGGGCGGTGACGGGGCCGTCTGACCACGGACTCGCTTCGACAAAGCGAGGAGGATCCACGGCCCGATTCCTACAGCTCGCGGTGGTGCGGGCGGCGGGCCCCATTCGATGATGTCCGGGACGGGCGGGAACGATGTACCGCCTCTGACCGGGGGAGAGGTCATGAAGGAACTGATCACGACGGACGGCGCACGGCTCGCGTACCAGGACACCGGCGGCGAGGGCGTCCCACTGGTGATGCTGCACGGCTGGGGGCAGACGCAGGCGATGTTCCGCCACCAGATCGAGGGGTTGGCCCCCGGCCGTCGCGTCGTCACCGTCGACCTCCGCGGCCATGGGAAGTCCGGCAAGCCGCGTCACGGCTACCGCATCGCCCGGCTCTCCCGCGATGTGCTCGAACTCGTCGACCGTCTCGGTCTCGACCGTTTCGACGCACTGGGCTGGTCCATGGGCGTCTCGGTGTGGTGGAGCTTCATCGACCAGTACGGGACCGGACGGATCCGGCGCTTCGTCGCCGTCGACCAGCCCGCGGCGGTCGCCGCCGTGCCCTGGATGACCGAGCGTGAGCAGCGGGACTCCGGTGCCATCTTCGATGTGTCGGGGTTGCTGTACCTGGGTGCGGCCCTCGCGGGGCCGGAGGGCGACGCGGTCCGCGCCGACTTCGTGCGCGGCATGTTCTCCGGCGAGCCCGACCCCGAGGTGCTGGCCTTCGTCGGGGAGGAGATCCGGTCGACGCCCGCCTACGCGGGCGTACCGCTGCTGTTCGACCACTGCGCGCAGGACTGGCGCGACGTGCTTCCCCGGATCGATGTGCCGACCCTGGTGGTCGGCTGTGAGGGAAGCCATGTGCACCCCGATTCGCAGCGCTTCGTCGCCGAGCGGATTCCCGGCGCACGCCTGCACGTCTTCGCCTCCGACGTGGCGAGCTCGCACTTCCCCTTCCTGGAGAACCCGTCGGCCTTCAATGCCGTGGTGGAAAAGTTCCTGGCCGAGGAGCCGGCGAACGGGGCGTGAATCCGCCCTCCGCCCGCCCGCACCCACGGCTAGGAATCCCCATGACCCTCACACTGTCACGTGCGCCCCAACGCGTGCCCCGGCAAGCGCCCGATCCGACCTCGCCCTCCTCCCGCTCGGGGTGGCTGGTCCAGATGCTTTCCGAAATGCCGGAGACGAACGACCGGACCCACCTCTACCTCGGCGTCCATGTCCGTGGGCCCGTCACCGTCGTCCACGAGCATGCCAAGACCCTGTTGGAGCCGAACGACCTGGTCTTCTGCGACCCGGCCCGACGGCATCTGCTGCGGTTCGGAGAAGACTGCCAGATGATCTTCTTCCGGGTGCCCCGGTGCTATCTGGGCGTCACGGAGTCGGAACTGAACCAGGTGCTCGGCGTACCCGTACGCGGCGGGGAGGGGATCGGGGCACTGGCGTCCGACTTCCTGACGGCGCTCGCCACCGAGGCGGAGTTCCGACGGTCCACGATCGGGGACCGGCGTGCCCGGACGGCCGTACACCTCCTCTCCGTCCTGGTCATGGAGCTCGTCGAAGCGGACACGACTGACGTGGCCGGCGACGCGTCCGGGGCCGCCAACGAGCTGCTGTCCCGTATCCACGGCTATATCGAAGAGCATCTGATGGACCCGGACCTCTCACCGGAGTCGATCGCACGCGCCCACCACATCTCCGTCCGGTACCTGCAGAAGCTCTTCCAGAACGACGGCAGCACGGTGAGCCAATGGGTGCGGCGTCGCAGGCTCGAGTTCTGCCGGCTCGAACTGGGCCGCTCCAACCGGAGGATCACCATGGCCGCGGTGGCACACCGCTGGGGCTTCAGCAGCCCCTCGCACTTCAGCCGCACGTTCCGCGGGGCCTACGGCATGAGCCCCAGCGAATGGCAGGCGCTGGCGACCTCGGCCTTCGCGACGACGACTGCCGGCGCCCAGGACGAGCGAAGGCGCTGAGTCGCGTGTGCGCTGTCATGACAGCGCGGATGCGCGCATGTACAAGAGGTGCCCCTTCCCCGGCTATACCGTGAGTAACAGTCGCACGGACCTCTTGCCGGGTTCCGGGCCGCCCCCAGACCGTCGTGACGACGCCCCCACGTGGCCCGACACCGAGAAGAGAACTCGCATGACCAACCCCACCGTCGTCCTCGTGCACGGCGCCTTCACCGACGCGACAGGCTGGATAGGCGTCATCTCAGAACTGCGGAGCAGGGGTATCCCGGTGATCGCTCCGTCGAACCCGCTGCGGGGGCTGACGTCGGACGCCGCCTACCTCACCTCCGTCCTCGCGCAGGTCGACGGCCCGGCCGTACTCGTCGGCCACGCCTACGGCGGTGCGCTGATCACCGTGGCCGGCACCGCGGAGAACGTCGTCGCGCTGGTCTACGTCGCCGCCTACGTGCCCCACGAGGGCGAGAGCCTCGGCCAACTCCAAGGGAGCTTCCCCGAGTCCCCGCTGACGGGCAGCCTGAAGGAGTGGACGTACCCGCTCCTCGACGGCGACTCCGGGGTCGAGGTCACCATCGAGGAGACGGCCTTTCCCTCCGTCTTCGCGGCGGACGTGCCCGAGGACGTCGCCGGCGTCCTGGCAGCGGCCCAACGCCCGCTCGCCACGGCCGCCTTCACCGAGACCGCGTCCGCGGCGGCGTGGCGGTCGAAACCGTCCTGGGCCCTGGTGGCCGGGGCGGACCGCACGATCAGCCCCGAGGTCCAGCGTTTCGGCGCCGCACGAGCCGGGGCCGTCGTCGTCGAACTTCCGGACGCCTCCCACGCCGTCGTCCTCTCCGAGCCCACACGGGTCGCCGACCTGATCAGGGACGCGGTACGGGCGGCGAGCTGACCGGCCGACCTCTGCGACGACAGGAGTGGGACCGGGCCAGTCGTCGACCGACCGGCGGGCGGGCTTGATGGCGCAGGCGTGAGGAGCGGTTGGCGACTCCGCTTCTCCCCAGAGGCTCCCCAGCGTCCCTGGAACCTCGAAAGCCCAGGCCAGGGGCTCCTTTGGGGCTAGGGCGAGGAGATCGCCCGCATCCATTTCCCCCCAGCGCCCCCCGAGCGCTGCTTCCGGGGCGATCTGTGAGTGATGCGAAAGCGAAGTGCGAAGGATGACTGAGCGTCGTGCGATGGGATTAGAGCCAGTCTCGTCGCTTGAAAATCACGTACAAACTGATGCAAACCATCCCCATGAGGCAGATCGCAAGGGGGTACCCGAAGCTCCAACCCAACTCCGGCATGTACTCGAAGTTCATGCCGTAGATCGTGCCGACCAGTGTGGGGGCGAAGAGGATGGCGGCCCACGAGGAGATCTTCTTGATCTCCTCGTTCTGTTCGAAGCCGGCTTCGGCCAGGGCTCGCATTTCGGCGTTCTGTTGTTGGGAGACCAGGGTGGCGTTGACCGTGAGGATTTCCGTCAGGGCCTGGCGGAAGCCGTCCACGCGTTCGCTGGTGTGGGTGACGTGGTCGGCCACGTCGCGCAGGTAGCGCTGGAGTTCCTCGTCCGTGCCGTACTTCGCGAAGCCCGCCATCAGGGCGTGGAGCATGCCGACCAGGGGGCGGGTGGCGCGTTGGAACTCGACCATCTCGCGGGAGAGTTCGTAGATGCGGCGGGAGACTTCCGGGTCGCCGCGGAAGACCTCCGTCTCGATCTCGTCCATGTCGTTCTGGACGCCCGCGACGACGGGGGCGTAGCCGTCGACCACCGCGTCGAGGATCGCGTACAGGGCCGCCTCGGGGCCGAGGGAGAGGAGCTCCGGGGTCTCCTCCATGCGGCGGCGGACCGCGGAGAGGTCCGGGGCCGCGCCGTGGCGGACCGTGATCAGGAAGTCCGGGCCGAGGAAGACGTGCAACTCGCCGAACTCGACCTCCTCCGACGCGTCGAGGTAGCGCGCCGCGCGCAGGACGACGAAGAGGGTGTCGCCGTAGCGCTCCAGCTTGGGGCGCTGGTGGGCCTCCAGGGCGTCTTCGACGGCGAGCTCGTGGAGGTTGAACTCGGCGGCCAGCGAGTGGAGTTCCGGCTCGGTGGGGCGGTGCAGGCCGATCCAGGCCATGCCGTCGGGCTGGTCGCGCAGCCGGCGGAAGGTTTCCGCGAGGGTCGCGGGGGAGGCGATGCGCCGGCCGTCGCGGTAGACGGCGGAGTCGATCACGCTGCGGTGGTCCGGGGGAGTGGCCGGCGCCGCCGCGGGCTCCGGACCGGCCGGCGGGGAGGCGGGAGGTGCGGTCGGCGGGGGCGTGAGGCGGCGCCAGCCGGTGCGCTTCCCGGGCGGTGCGGGGCGGCGGTGGCGGTGGTCCGGGCGCTCCGGCATCGCGGGTCAGCTCCCCAGTCGGCATCGTTCTTTCGGCGAGGGCAGGATATCGGAAGGGTATCGACGGTTCTGGGGCGCTCTGCCCTTTTCTCGTCGCGGACAGTAGCTGTCCGCAAGTGCGGGTAGCTTGCCGCCATGGGCTCCGTACTCGACACCCGTTCACTGAACCGTGCCACGCTCGCGCGCCAGCTGCTCCTGCGCCGCGCCGCGCTGTCCGCCGAGGACGCCGTCGCGCATCTGCTCGGACTCCAGGCGCAGAACGTGAAGCCGCCGTACTTCCAGCTGCACGCCCGGCTCGCCGGATTCCGGCCCGCCGCGCTCGCGGAGCTGATGGAATCCCGGAAGGTGGTCCGGATGGTCACCATGCGGTCCACCATCCACACCCACACCGCGCACGACGCGCTGACCCTGCGCCCTCTGGTCCAGGCCGCCCGCGACCGCGAGGTCAACGCATTCCGCAAGGGCCTCGTCGGCGTGGACCTCGAGCGGCTCGGCGAGCTCGCCCGGGCCTTCGTCGAGGCCGAGCCCCGCACGATGGGCGAGATCCGCGAGGAGCTGCTCGCGTACTGGCCGGACGCCGATCCGCAGTCCCTGTCCGTGGCCGCACGCTGCCGGCTGCCGCTCGTCCAGGTCACACCGCGCGGGGTCTGGGGGCAGAGCGGGCAGGTACGGCTCACCACCCTGCAGCAGTGGACCGGCCGGTCCCCGGCCGAGGAGCCTCCGGCGCACGCCGTCGACGATGTCGTACTGCGCTACCTCGGCGCCTTCGGGCCCGCCTCCGTCAAGGACATGCAGACCTGGGCCGGTCTGACCCGGCTGCGCGAAGCCTTCGAACGGCTGCGGCCCCGGCTGGCCGTCTTCCGCGACGAGAACGGCACCGAGCTGTTCGACCTGCCCGACGCGCCCCGGCCCGACGCCGACACCCCGGCGCCGCCCCGTTTCCTCCCGGAGTTCGACAACCTGCTGCTCTCCCACGCCGACCGCACCCGGGTGATCGCCCCCGAGGCCAGGGGGCGCACCTGGACGGGGAACCAGGCGCACCGCACCCTCCTCGTCGACGGCTTCGTCGCCGGGCTGTGGCGGTGGGAGGGCGAATCCCTCACCGTCGAACTCTTCGGGAAGACGCCGAAGGGGGAGCAGGAGCTCATCGTCGCCGAAGGGGAGCGGCTGGTCGCGGAGATGACCGAGACCGGCGGCGCCGCCGGTTCCGTACGCTTCGGGTCAATCCACGGCTGACGTCGCTCTGGTGGGGCGTACGGGCGGCACGGCACGATGCCTTCCATGACGCACAACACCGGCGCCACCGCCGAGTTCCTGGCCGCACGCGACTTCCTGCTCGAACGCCGCGGGGACTACGAAGCCGCCCACGCCGGATTCACCTGGCCCCGCCCCGAGCGCTTCAACTGGGCCCTGGACTGGTTCGACCACATCGCCGAGGGCAACGGCGCCGACGCCCTGCGCATCGTCGAGGAGGACGGCACCAGCCGGTGCGTCTCCTTCGGGGAGCTCTCCGTACGGTCGGCCTCCGCCGCCAACTGGCTGCGCGAGCAGGGCGTCGCGGCCGGCGACCGGCTCCTGGTCATGCTCGGCAACCAGCGCGAGCTGTGGGAGGTCATGCTCGGCGCGATGAAACTGCGGGCCGTCGTCATCCCCGCCACGCCCCTCCTCGGCGCGGCGGACCTGCGCGACCGCATCGAGCGCGGAGACGTACGCCACGTCATCGTGCGCGCCGAGGACACCGGCAAGTTCGACGAGGTCCCCGGCACCTACACCCGCATCGCCGCCGGAGCGGACGTCCCCACCGGATGGCGGCGGCTGGAGGACATGTACGGGGCGGACGCCCAGTTCAGCCCGGACGGCGAGACCCTGGCCACCGACCCGCTGATGCTGTACTTCACCTCCGGCACCACCGCCCGCCCCAAGCTCGTCGAGCACACGCACGCCTCGTACCCCATCGGGCACCTCTCCACCATGTACTGGCTCGGGCTGCGCCCCGGCGACGTGCACCTCAACATCGCCTCGCCGGGCTGGGCCAAGCACGCCTGGTCCAACCTCTTCGCCCCGTGGAACGCCGGGGCCACCGTCTTCGTCCACAACTACGCGCGCTTCGACGCGGAACGCCTGATGGCGGAGATGGACCGGCACGGCGTGACCACCTTCTGCGCCCCGCCCACCGTCTGGCGGATGCTGATCCAGTCCGACCTCACCCGGCTCCGCACGCCTCCGCGCGAGGCCGTGGCCGCGGGCGAGCCGCTCAACCCCGAGGTCATCGAGAAGGTCCGCGAGGCCTGGGGCCTCACCATCCGGGACGGGTTCGGGCAGACCGAGACCACCCTCCAGGTCGGCAACTTCCCCGGCGTCCCGGTCAAGCCCGGCTCGATGGGGCGCCCCGCGCCCGGATACGAGATCGTGCTGCTCGACCCCGTCACCGGCAAGGAGTCCCCCGACGAGGGCGAGCTCTGCGTGGACCTGCGCACCCGGCCCGCCGGGGTGATGACCGGCTACCGGGACGACCCCGAGCGCACCACCGAGGCCATGGCCGACGGGCTCTACCGCACCGGGGACATCGCCTCGCGCGACGAGGCGGGCCACCTCACCTACGTCGGGCGCTCGGACGACGTCTTCAAGGCCTCGGACTACAAGATCAGCCCGTTCGAGCTGGAGAGCGCACTGCTCGAACACGAGGCCGTCGCCGAGGCCGCCGTGGTCCCGGCCCCCGACCCGCTGCGCCTCGCCGTGCCGAAGGCGTACATCGCGCTCGCCGCCGGCTGGGAGCCCGGGCCGGAGACCGCCCGGGCGCTCTTCGCGCACTCCCGCGCCGTGCTCTCCCCGTACAAGCGGATCCGCCGCATCGAGTTCGCGGAGCTCCCGAAGACCGTGTCCGGCAAGATCCGCCGGGTGGAGCTGCGGGAGCTCACCGCGGCCGGCTCGGGGGCGGAGTACGACGAGGCCGAGCTCGGCTGAGCAGCCCGCACCCGCACCCCGTACGGAGTACCGGATACCTCGTAGCGACTACCGCGTACCGGTACGGCCCGGGGCGGGCCGACCGCACGGCCGGCCCGCCCCCCGCATGATCCGCTACGCCGGCAGCTGCGCCTCGATCGCCGCGACGACCTCGGGGGCCTCGGGCTCGACGCTCGGCCGGAAGCGCGCGACGACCTCGCCGGCGGGGGAGATCAGGAACTTCTCGAAGTTCCACTGGATGTCCTCGGCCGCCTCGCCGTCGGCGTACGCGGTCTTCACCAGCTCCGTGTACAGCGGGTGCCGGTTCTCGCCGTTGACCTCGGTCTTCTCCAGCATCGGGAAGGTCACGCCGAAGCCGGCCGCGCAGAAGGTCGCGATGTCGTCGGCGGTGCCGGGCTCCTGCCCGCCGAACTGGTTGCAGGGCACGCCGATGACGGTGAAGCCCTTCTCCTCGTACGCGAACTGCAGCCGGGCCAGTCCCGAGTACTGCGGGGTGAGACCGCACTGCGAGGCGGTGTTCACCAGCAGGATCGCCTTGCCCTTGTGGGCCGCCAGGCTGGTGGGCTCGTCGGACAGGGTGGTCAGCGGGATGTCGTACAGGCTCATCGGGCTCTCCTCGGCACAGATACGGATGCGTGTTCCGCCATGTGCTCCGAGCCTACGTCCTGCCCCGCGGGCCGACGGAGCCGGTCGGCCGGGCCCGCGCAGGCCCCGGAACCGCCCTACGCGCCCCTGCCCACCAGGGCGTCCGCCGGGTCGTTGACCGGCTGCGGCACGCCCGTGAGGTCCATGACGAACAGCGGTACACCCAGGTCGTCGGCGCGGGAGCGGGCGTCCTGCGTGTACCCGGCCAGGGAGAAGTAGACGCTGGTCGCGGAGGCCGTCAGCCCGTTCAGCCAGACGCACTCCACGGCCCGCAGCCCGGCCGGCGCGGTGGTCGGGTCCACCTGGGCCACCAGGCCGGGGGCCCGCAGGTCCACGGCCGCCGAGGGGATGGGCTGTCCGTCGGGCCGGCGGACGTCTCGGAAGCCGAGCCACCGCAGGTACAGCGCGGCCGTCGCCACCGCGTCCCGGGCGGTACGGATGGTCACCGGGCGGAACGCGGGCCGCGGCCCGGGGGCTGCCGAAGGCCGCCCGGGGGCGGATCCGCCGGCGTCGGCGGGGGCGGCCGGGCGCCCCTGCTCCCGTACGTCCTCCCGTACCTCTCCCCGTACGTCCGGACGCGGACGCAGCCCGTCCCGTACGCCGCCACCCCGGGCGGGCCCGGATTCCACCGGACGCACCGGAATCCGCACCACCGTCCCGCAGGAGGCGCACCCCACCTCCGGATGCGGCCACTCGCCCACCAGCCCGCAGGACGCGCAGCGCACCGCCACCCACGTGTCCGACCAGGTGCGGTGCGTCAGCGGCAGGGGCGCCGCGTCCGGATCCAGTGGCGGGACGACCGGACTTCCGCACGCGCACGGGAAGACCGGGGCGGCGTAGTCGTTCTCGCGCAGGCATGCCGGGCAGCGCACCGGTACCGCTTCCGCCATGAGTGCCGCCCTCCGTCGCCGTGCGTAGACCCATGCTCCACCACCGGCCACCGACGGGGCGGGTGTGCCCTCGATTTTCCGCTGATATTCGGCCGCGTCCCGGTCGTTCGTACAAGTCGCTCGTGCGACCCGCGGCTTTTGGTGTGTTCCGGGGTTCTGAAGCTGCTTGACGCGCCGTGACGCGCCGCTTAGCTTGTTCCGTATAGCAGAACAAAACTTCCGCATTACGGAAACGCCCCGGAATCCGGAAGCAGCTTGGCCGCCCGACCGCCTGACCGCCCGACCCGCAGGAGAACTCGATGCCTCGTATGACAGCCGCCGCCGCTGCAGTGGAGATCCTCAAGCTCGAGGGTGTCGAACAAGCGTTCGGTGTCCCTGGTGCTGCGATCAACCCGTTCTACCGCGAGCTCAAGAACGTGGGCGGCATCAGTCACACGCTGGCCCGACACGTCGAGGGCGCCTCGCACATGGCCGAGGGGTACACCCGTGCCAAGGCGGGCAACATCGGCGTCTGCATCGGCACCTCGGGTCCGGCCGGCACCGACATGATCACGGGTCTGTACTCGGCCATCGCGGACTCGATCCCGATCCTGTGCATCACCGGTCAGGCTCCGGTCTCGAAGCTCCACAAGGAGGACTTCCAGGCCGTCGACATCGCCTCGATCGCCAAGCCGGTCACCAAGGCCGCGACCACCGTCCTGGAGGCCGCGCAGGTCCCCGGCGTGTTCCAGCAGGCCTTCCACCTGATGCGCTCCGGCCGTCCGGGCCCGGTCCTCATCGATCTCCCGATCGACGTCCAGCTGACCGAGATCGAGTTCGACCCGGAGACCTACCAGCCCCTGCCGGTCTACAAGCCGCAGGCCTCGCGTGCCCAGGCCGTCAAGGCCCTTCAGTTCCTGCTGGAGTCCGAGCGTCCGCTGATCGTCGCCGGTGGCGGCATCATCAACGCCGACGCCACCGACCTGCTGGTCGAGTTCGCCGAGCTGACCGGCGTCCCCGTCATCTCCACCCTCATGGGCTGGGGCGCCATCCCGGACGACCACGAGCTGGCCGCCGGCATGGTCGGCGTCCAGACCGCGCACCGCTACGGCAACGCGACCTTCCTGGAGTCGGACTTCGTCTTCGGCATCGGCAACCGCTGGGCCAACCGTCACACCGGTTACAACCTGGACGCCTACACCAAGGGCCGCAAGTTCGTCCACGTCGACATCGAGCCGACCCAGCTCGGCAAGATCTTCGCCCCGGACTTCGGCATCGCCTCGGACGCCAAGGCCGCGCTGGAGCTCTTCATCGAGGTCGCCAAGGAGCTCAAGGCCGCGGGCAAGCTGCCGGACTTCTCCGCCTGGGCCGCCTCCGCCCAGGAGCGCAAGGCCACCCTGCAGCGCCGTACGCACTTCGACAACATCCCCCTGAAGCCGCAGCGCGTCTACGAGGAGATGAACAAGGCCTTCGGCCCGGAGACCCGCTACGTCACCACCATCGGCCTCTCCCAGATCGCGGCCGCGCAGTTCCTGCACGTCTACCGCCCGCGCCACTGGATCAACTGCGGCCAGGCCGGCCCCCTCGGCTGGACCATCCCGGCCGCGATCGGTGCCGCCACCGCCGACCCGCAGACCCCGATCGTCGCGCTCTCGGGCGACTACGACTTCCAGTTCATGATCGAGGAGCTGGCGGTCGCCGCCCAGCACAAGGTCCCCTACGTCCACGTCCTCGTGAACAACGCCTACCTGGGCCTGATCCGCCAGGCGCAGGGCGGCCTCGGCATCAACTTCGAGGTCAACCTCGAGTTCGAGAACATCAACACCCCTGAGCTGGGCGTCTACGGCGTCGACCACGTCAAGGTGGCCGAGGGCCTGGGCGTCAAGGCCATCCGCGTCACCGACCCGGACAAGCTGGGCGAGGCCTTCGAGGAGGCCAAGAAGCTGGCCCAGGAGTTCCAGGTCCCGGTCGTCGTCGAGGCCATCCTGGAGCGCGTCACCAACATCGCGATGAGCAAGACGGTCGACATGAGCGACGTCACCGAGTTCGAGGAGCTCGCGACCGAGCCGGGCCACGCCCCGACCGCGATCCGCCCGCTGTCCGTCTGACGGCAGTTCGCAATTCGTAGTTCGTAGTTCGTAGTTCGTAGTTCGTAGTTCGTACGAGCGGCCCCCGTCCCTCCGTGAGGAGGAACGGGGGCCGCTCCGCGTCGTGCCTCGCGCCGTTGCCCTACGAAGGGGCCAGGCCGCTGATCAGCACCTCGATGCCGAGGGCGAGTCGGGCGGCGGCGGGGCCGGCCGTCAACTCGGCGGTGCTGGCGGCAAGATGCGGATGCCGTTCGGGGTCCAGCGCGGCGAGCCGGTCCTCGATGGAGGCCTGGGCGTGGCGGCTCTCCAGGGCGCCCTGGAGGGCGTCGGGGCCGTCGCCGTGCGCCGGCTGCGCGACGGCGACCTCGTACGTGACGGCCCCGATGTGCAGGGCGATCAGATCGCACCCCCAGGCTGCGCGTTGGCGGTCGACCCCGCCGGCCAGTAGGAGTCCGAGGATCCGGTCGAAGAGGTCGAGCCAGGCGGGGCCGGTCGGGATGGAGCCGAGGGAGACCCGCCCGATGCCGGGGTGGGCATTGAGGGTGTGGACCACGTCGGTGATCAGCCCGGCGAGGCGCTCGCGCCAGTCTCCGGGGGGCGGAGCGGGGAGCGCCGGGAGCGGCACCGTCGCGATCACGGCGTCGAGCATCAGGCGCAGCAGCTCCTCGCGTTGGGCGACGTAGACGTAGAGCGAGGCGGGCCCGGTGTCCAGCTCGGCGGCGACCTTCCGCATGGTCACGGCGTCCAGGCCCTCGCGGCGCAGGACGCGCAGGCCGGCATCGACGACGGCCCGTTCGCCGAGCGGGGGTTTGGAGGGGCGGGTGCGGGTGCTCTTGCGGCGGGCCGGCGAATCCATGGCGACAGGCTAGCACTTGACAGCGAACGGTGTTCGTGGCGAACGTTGTTCGTAACGAACACCGTTCGTCGACCATCCGTCACCAAGGGGGAGTCCGTCCATGGCACAGCCATGCCTCAACCCGAATCCACATCCACATCCACATCCCCATCCCCATCCCCATCCCCATCTCCATTCCCATCCGCATCCGCGGCGCTGGGCGGTGCTGGCCGTCGTCCTCATCGCCGAGGTCATGGACCTCCTCGACGCCACCATCACCGGGGTCGCCGCCCCCGCCATCGCCGCCGACCTCGGCGGGGGCCGGGAGACCGCCCAGTGGCTCGGAGCCGCGTACACCCTGCCGTTCGCCGTCCTGCTGATCACCGCCGGGCGGCTGGGGGACCGGTACGGGCGGCGCCCGCTCTTCCTGATCGGCGCGGCCGGGTTCACCCTGGCCTCCGCGCTCTGCGCGCTCGCCCCGGGGCCGGGGTCCTTGATCGCGGCCCGGGCGCTGCAGGGCGCATGCGGTGCGCTGTTGCTGCCGCAGGGCTTCGGGATCATCAAGGAGACCTTCCCCGAGGCGGAACTGGGCAAGGCTTTCGGCCTGTTCGGCCCGGTGATGGGCCTGTGCGCCGTCGGCGGCCCGGTGGTGGGCGGACTCCTGGCGGGCGCCGACCTCTTCGGCACCGGCTGGCGGATGGTGTTCCTGGTCAACCTGCCGCTGGGGCTGGCGGCGCTGGCCGGCGCGCTCCGGTGGGTCCCGCGCGGCGCGCCCGATGCGGGTCTGCGCATCGACGTACCGAGCGTGCTGCTGGCCGGGGCGGCATCCGGGGCGCTGGTGTACCCACTGGTGGAGGGGCGTGAACTGGGGTGGCCGGCCTGGGTGTTCGCCCTGCTGGCTGCGGGCCCCCTCGGCTTCCTGCTCTTCGTACGGCTCCAACACCGCCGGCCCTCGCCGCTGATGACCCCGAGTCTGCTGACCAACCGGGGCTACACCGGCGGCATCCTCGTCGCGGTCGCCTTCTTCGCCTCGTTCACCGGCCTGATGATGGTGCTGTCCCTGTTCCTCCAGGGCCCGCTCGGCCTCTCGCCGCAGGGCGCCGGGTACGCGATCGCCCCCATGGCGCTGGGCATCGCGGTCGCCGCGGGCCCGGCGGGGGCGCTGGCCCGCAGGCACGGCCGGGTGGTGATCCAGTGCGGAATCGTCCTGACCGCGGTGGGGCTGGGAGTGCTCGCCGCCACGGCCGGCGGGGCGAGCGACGGCTGGCGGCTGGTCCCGGGCACCTTCGTCACCGGGCTCGGCATGGGCCTGGTGATTCCACCGCTCTTCGACGTGATCCTGGCGGGCGTGTCCGAACCGGAGGTGGGCTCCGCGTCCGGTGTGCTCAACGCCGCGCAGCAACTGGCCAACGCGGTCGGGGTGGCCCTGCTGGTCACGGTCTGGTCGGCCTTCACGGACCACGGCCGCGCCCCCGCGGCGGCGCTCTCCGCGACGGCCCTGGTGACGGCGGCCCTCCTGGCGGCGGCCCTGGGCCTGTCCATCCGGCTTCCCCGCCGGACCCGCGCCTGACGGGAGGCACCGGGTGGGCATACTGCTGCGATGGACAGATCATCGGCCCCCTGGTGCAACACGACGCACGACTGGTCACGCTCCGTGGACGCCGAGCACCTCGCGCGCATCCGCCGGGACCCGGCCCTGTTCGCTCCGGGCGGCGTTCGCCATCTGCTGCTCGAAGTCGTCGCGTACGCGGCCGACGAGGCCGAGTGCTCGGGTGGAGGGCGTTGCACCGTGACGCTCCATGCCGACGGATCGGTGTCCGTGGCGGACGATGGCCGGGGCACGGACACCCGCCTCGACGATCGGGGCCGGCCGGTGAAGAAGCCGGTCATGGCGACGAAGGACCTCCGGTTCTTCGACCACCCCGGGGCGCAGGTCCTGCCCGACGGCCACCCGCGGCGCGGCATGTCCGTCGTGGCGGCGCTGAGCGAACGGCTCGTCCACACCAACCGCCGCGCGGGCGGATCCTGGGTGCAGTGCTACGAGCACGGCGTTCCCGTCACCGGCCTGACACCGGTCGACGGCGACGGCACGACGGGTACGACGGTCCACTTCAGCCCCGCCGATCGCCTGGGGGCGACGCTCGCAACGGGCGGCGGTCCGGCACGCGGTGAACTGGCCGCTCTCACGAACGCGTGGCCGTACCTGTCCGTGGAGATCGACGACCGCCGCGCATGACAAAGCGCCGGGTCACGGGACCGTCCGTGACCCGGCGCTTTGAGTGTGACCGCCCGACGGTGCGAGGCTGGCGCGACAGGACGTTCGCGCCGCCGGGCGGAGCATGCGGCTCATGCAGAGGGGGCTCTGTGCGTGGCCCCCCGTACATGAGGAGGGAGGTGTGGAGTGCGGCTGGGACCGCGACGGGCGGTGACGAGAGCTCCGGCGTCGTCTCCCTCAGGTCAAGAGACGGGCCTCGGCACCCATTACCACCGCACTGGCTCACACGCCCGTCGCGGCCCTCGTCCGGCCCTTACCGCGTACCACCCCTCATCCGGGTCCGCGGTTCGGGCTCGGCACCCGGGACCTGACCTCCCGCCAGGTCCCCGGTGCAGCTTTCAGGCTCAGGCGTCGCGCAGGGCGCGGACGGCCTCCTCGACGCGCTTGCCGTAGTCGGCGTCGGCGGCGTGGAAGTGAGCCAGGTTCTTCTCGATGACGTCCTCCAGGGTGACCTGAGACAGGCCGCCGGCGATGTTCGCCACCAGGCGCTGCTTCTCGGCCTCCGACATCAGGCGGTAGAGCTCACCGGCCTGGAAGAAGTCGTCGTCCTTGGTGTGGGCCGGGGCCTCGTGGGTGCCCGTGTAGCCGGAGACGGCCTTGGGGGCGCCGAGCGCGAGACCGGTCTCGGCGGGGCCCTGGTACGAGTTGGGCTCGTAGTTCTTGTCGTGGCGCGAGCCGTTGCGCAGCGCCATGACGCCGTCGCGGCCGTAGTTGTCTGCCTTCGTCGCCTTCGGGGCGTTGACCGGCAGCACGGTGTGGTTCACACCGAGGCGGTAGCGCTGGGCGTCGGCGTACGCGAAAAGGCGGCCCTGGAGCATCTTGTCCGGCGAGGCGGTGATGCCCGGGACGAAGTTGTTCGGGGAGAAGGCGGACTGCTCGACCTCGGCGAAGACGTTGTCCGGGTTGCGGTCGAGGACCAGACGGCCCACGCGCTGCAGCGGGTAGTCGCTGTGCGGCCACACCTTGGTGAGGTCGAACGGGTTGAAGCGGTAGTCCGCGGCCTCGGCGGCCGGCATGATCTGGACGTACAGCGTCCAGCTCGGGTTCACGCCGCGCTCGATCGCCTGGAGCAGGTCGGTCTGGTGCGAGTTGGCGTCCTTGCCGACGAGCTCGGCGGCCTGCTCGCCCGACAGGCAGCGGATGCCCTGGTTCGTCTTGAAGTGGTACTTGACGAAGAAGGCCTCGCCCTGCGCGTTCGTCCACTGGTAGGTGTGCGAACCGTAGCCGTTCATGTGACGGTACGAGGCCGGGATGCCGCGGTCACCCATGAGCCAGGTGATCTGGTGCGTCGCCTCGGGGGCGTGCGCCCAGAAGTCCCAGACGTTGTCCGGCTCCTGCTTGCCCGTGAAGGGGTCGCGCTTCTGGGAGTGGATGAAGTCGGGGAACTTGATCGGGTCCTTGATGAAGAACACCGGGGTGTTGTTGCCGACGAGGTCGTAGTTGCCCTCTTCGGTGTAGAACTTCAGGGCGAAGCCGCGCGGGTCGCGGACCGCGTCCGCGCCACCGAGCGAGTCGGCGACGGTGGAGAAGCGCAGGAAGGTCTCGGTCTTCTTGCCGACCGTGTTCAGGAACGCGGCGCTGGTGTAACCGGTGACGTCGTCGGTCACCTCGAAGTAGCCGTACGCGGCCGAGCCGCGGGCGTGCACCACGCGCTCCGGTATGCGCTCCCGGTTGAAGCGGGCCAGCTTCTCCAGGAGCTGCTGGTCCTGGATCAGGAGCGGGCCACCGACGCCGGCGGTGGCGGAGTTCTGGTTGTCGGCGACCGGGGCGCCGGACTCGGTCGTCAGCGTGCGCTTCGACATGGTGACCTTCCGTACGGGAAACCTGCTGACGGAAAGCGTCTTCCGTCATGCGGAACAGCCTAATTTCAGGCCGAACGCAGCGTCAACAGTTTGTTGAACAAAGATGGTGAGAGGTGATCCGGACGGTGCCGGCGCTTGGGCGCGACAGGACAGGTGTCAGCACCGGCACCATCCGGAAACTCAGGGCCCCTGCGAGAGGGGGACTGCTCAGATCTGGGCGCCGGAGAGGCGCTCGACCGCACGGAGCAGGGCGGAGTGGTCCAGGCCGCCGTCACCCTGGGCGCGCAGCGAGGCGACCAGCTGGGCGACGACCGCGCCGACCGGGAGGGCCGCACCGACGTTGCGGGCGGCGTCGGTGACGATGCCCATGTCCTTGTGGTGCAGGTCGATCCGGAAGCCGGGCTTGAAGTCGCGGTTCAGGAAGTTGTCCTTCTTGCGGGTCAGCACCGTGGAGCCGGCCAGACCGCCGTTGAGGACGTCCAGGGCGGCGTTCAGGTCCACGCCGGACTTCTCCAGGAAGACCACGGCCTCGGCGCACGCCTGGATGTTGACGGCGACGATGAGCTGGTTGGCGGCCTTCACCGTCTGGCCGGAGCCGTGCGGACCGCAGAGCACGATGGTCTTGCCGAGGGTCTCGAGGATCGGCAGGGCCGCGTCGAAGTCGGCCTTCTCGCCACCGACCATGATCGACAGGACGGCCTCGATGGCGCCGGCCTCGCCGCCGGACACCGGGGCGTCGATGACGCGGATGCCCTTCTCGGCGGCGTTCTTGGCGAGGTCGATCGAGGTCTGCGGGGTGATCGACGACATGTCGATGATCAGCGCGCCGGACTTCGCGTTCTCCAGGATGCCGTTCTCGCCGTACGAGATGGCCTCGACGTGCGGGGAGGCCGGCACCATCGTGATGACGACGTCCGCGTCCTTGACGGCTTCGGCGATCGAGCCGGCCGCGGTGCCGCCGGCGGCGGCCAGGCGGTCGAGCTTGTCCTGCTCCAGCGTGAAGCCGGTGACCGAGTAGCCGGCCTTCAGGAGGTTCTCGGCCATGGGGGAGCCCATGATGCCGAGGCCGATCCAGGCGATGTTGGGGAGCGTGCTCATGATGAGGGTCCTTCTCTTAATGCTTTGTACGAAAAGTTCGTGAGGTGCCTGGCTGATCGCCCGGACTTTGTCCGCCTACTGGGCGGCGCGGGCCTCGGCCGGGAGCCACGCGAAGGAGGCGGCGGCGTCGGCGGCCTTGTACTCGAGGCCTACGTAGCCCCGGTACCCGGCCTTCTCCAGCTGGTCGAGCAGCTCCTCGAGGGGCAGCTCGCCGGTGCCGGGGGCGCCGCGTCCGGGCTTGTCCGCGATCTGGACGTGCCCGGTCTTGGCGGCGTACTTTTCGATGACCTCGGAGAGGTCCTCATCGTTCATCGCCAGGTGGTACAGGTCGAGCAGGAACTTGGCGTTCCCGAGGCCGGTGGCCTCGTTGACCTTGTCCACCACCTCGATGCCGGCCGGGGCGCTCACCAGCGGGTAGAGCGGCGACTCGGGCTTGTTGAGGGTCTCGATCAGCAGGATCGTGCCGACGCGGTCGGCGGCCCGGGCCGCCACGACCAGGTTCTCCAGGGCGAGCTCGTCCTGGACGGCCGGGTCCACACCCTCGACGCGGTTGCCGTACAGGGCGTTCAGCGCCTTGCAGCCCACCGAGGCGGCGAAGTCCGCGGCCACGTTGATGTTGGCGTTGAAGCGGTCCGACTCCTCACCGGGTACCGAGACCGCGCCGCGGTCCGGGCCCGGCAGCCGGCCGGCGTAGAAGTTCAGGCCCACCAGCTGCGTGCCGGCGTCCTCAAGAGCCTTCTTGAGGGCGTCGAGCTCCGCCTGAGCGGGGGTGGGGGTCTCGATCCAGGGCCACCACAGCTCGACCGCGGTGAAGCCCGCCGCGGCGGCTGCCGCGGGGCGCTCCAGAAGCGGGAGTTCCGTGAAGAGGATCGAAAGGTTCACATCGAAGCGCTGGTCCGTGTATCCCATGAGGGGTGTGCGCTCCTTCCGTATTGCGGAAGTTAGTTTCTGCTTGATGGAAGACTGCATGGGCTTCTGCGTGGATGTCAAGCCCGGACTGCCGAAAAATCATGACCGGGAGGTAGCTTGACCAGCGTGCGATTGAGAGTGGAGTTCACGACCGAGCCCTTCGATCTCGAAGAGGCCCCCGCCCATGCCGTGGCCGCTCGCGAGGTCATCCAGAAGGCCCGACTGGACGCGGTCGACGTGGGCCCGTTCGGCAATACCGCCGAGGGTGACGCCGACGCGGTGCTGACCGCGGTGGCCGCGCTGCTGCGCGACTCGCTGGAGTCCGGCGCCACGCGCGTCTCGCTCCAGGTCAACGTGATCGGGGAGGACACCCCATGACCGAGCCCCGCGACCACCCGTTCGTCACCGCGGTCAAGCCGCTGGTCGACGCGATGGGCGGCGAGCTGATGGATCCGGCCCTGGCGCAGCCCGACGACGTCGTGCTCAGCTGGGAGGGTCAGGACCTGCTGGCCGTACGGCTGCCCCAGCTGTCCGATTCGCTGGAGCGGATCCTGGCGGCGCTGGAGCGCCGGCACGGCGTACCGTTGTCACAGCTCGACCGGAAGACCAAGCAGGACGTCGTACGGATACTGGAGGCGCGGGGCGCCTTCTCCGTGCGGCACGGTGTGGAGACGGTCGCGGGCGCCCTGGGCGTAAGCCGTTTCACGGTCTACAACTACCTGAACAGGGAAAACGCAAACAAAGACAACCAAGCGTGAAACCTGCTTGACCCTTCGTGACGAGCCGCCGCCCCATTCATCCGGGCGGCGGCTTTTGTGTACGGGAAGTTTCAACAAAGTGTTGACGCCGTGTTGTCGAGGGCGTTAGCTATGCGCAGCCCGTCAAGCAACAACAGGCCACGGAGGCCTACCGTGACTTCGAGTCCGACCCCGGGTCTCACCCGGTTCAACGCCTTGGACGACAGTGCGGCCGCGGCCGAGCTGCACGAGGTGTGCGCCAGTTCGGCATGGGGCGGCAAGCTGCTCGCGCAGCGCCCCTTCGCCGATGCCGAAGCCCTCTTTTCGGCCAACGAGTCCGCCATGGCGGAGCTCACCGCCGCGGACCTGGCCGAGGCGATGGGAGGCCACGCGCCGATCGGCCGGCCGAAGCCGGGAGACCCGACCTCCGCCCGCGAGCAGCGCGGCATGGCCGGCGCGTCGGAGGAGCTCAAGAACGAGCTCCTCGAACTGAACCTGGCGTACCAGGAGAAGTTCGGCCACGTCTTCCTCATCTGCGCCACCGGTGCGACCGGTGAGTTCATGCGGGACGCGGTCAAGGTCCGGATCGACAATTCGCCGGAGCAGGAGCGGGAGATCGCCCGCGGCGAGCTGGTGAAGATCAACCGGATCCGACTGACCCGCCTCGTCGAACTCGCAGAAGAAGGAGCGTGAGCATGAGCACCGAGACCACCGCGTCGGTGTCCACGCACATCCTGGACACCAGCATCGGACGTCCCGCCGAGGGCGTCGCCATCTCCCTGTCGGCCCGTACGGGACGTGACGGCGAGTGGGCGGCCCTGGGCGGCTCCGCCACCGATACGGACGGGCGATGCAAGGACCTGCCGGCGCTGCCGGAGGGCACCACCCACGTACGTCTCGACTTCGAGACCGAGACGTACTTCTTTAGTAAGCACAGTTCCGAGAAGCAAGCCGAGGCGCAGCAGGACGCCCCCCGCGTAAGGGACAGCGGTGCGTTTTTCCCGGAAGTGACGATCACGTTCGCGGTCACTCCCGGCGAGCACTACCACGTACCGCTGCTGCTCAACCCGTTCGGCTACTCCGTTTACCGAGGGAGCTAGCATGGCCACGATTCTGGGCCAGAACCAGTACGGCAAAGCAGAGAACCGCGTCGTCAAGATCACGCGGGACGGCGACACCCACCACATCAAGGACCTGAACGTCTCGGTCGCCCTCTCCGGCGACATGGACGACGTCCACTACTCCGGCTCGAACGCCAACGTCCTGCCGACGGACACCACCAAGAACACGGTGTACGCGTTCGCCAAGGAGTACGGCATCGAGTCCGCCGAGCAGTTCGGCATCCACCTGGCGCGCTGGTTCGTGAACAGCCAGGAGCCGATCCAGAAGGCGCGCATCCGGATCGAGGAGTACGCCTGGGACCGGATCGCCACCTCGGACGCCAACTCCAAGTTCATCGGCTCCGACGAGGTGAACCACTCCTTCGTCCGCAAGGGCATGGAGACCCGCGTCACCCAGATCACGTACGACGGCCAGAACTGGGAGGTCATCTCCGGCCTCAAGGACCTGATCGTCATGAACTCCACGAACTCCGAGTTCTGGGGTTACGTGAAGGACAAGTACACGACCCTGCAGGAGGCGTACGACCGCATCCTGGCCACCCAGGTGTCGGGTCGCTGGCGCTTCAACTGGACCGACGACGAGCAGCGGATGCCCAACTGGGAGAAGTCCTACGCCGAGACCAAGAAGCACATGCTCCAGGCCTTCGCGGAGACCTACTCCCTCTCGCTGCAGCAGACCCTGTACCAGATGGGTTCGCGCATCATCAACCACCGTTCGGAGATCGACGAGGTCCGCTTCTCGCTCCCGAACAAGCACCACTTCCTCGTCGACCTGGAGCCCTTCGGCCTCAAGAACGACAACGAGGTCTACTTCGCCGCGGACCGTCCGTACGGTCTGATCGAGGCCACGATCCTGCGGGACGGCGTGGACGCCCGCATCCCCGTGGACATGACCAACCTCTGAGCGCGGCACGCGCGTCCCGGGGCCCCGCAGTGGCCCCGGGGCCGCACGACACGCCCCCCACTTCCTGAATCGGCACCCGGACGCAACGCACGGGGCGACAGTACTGTCAGCTGTCAGGCCCCCGGCTCCGGCACTCAAATCCCCTGGGTTTTGCCGTGCCCGCACCGCCACTGAAAGCACGAGGAAGTCCCATGGCAGCATCGGCAGCCCAGGACGGCGCAGTAGAGCGCATCGTCATCGAGAACTGCGCGATCGCAACCGTCGATGCGAACGACACCGAGTACGCCTCGGGTCACATCGTCATCGCCGGCAACAAGATCGAGTCCATCGGTGCGGGCAAGGCCCCCGAGAACCTCGACAACGTCGTCCGCCGCATCGACGGCACCGGGCACCTCGTGACTCCCGGTCTGGTCAACACGCACCACCACTTCTACCAGTGGATCACGCGTGGCCTGGCCACCGACCACAACCTCTTCAACTGGCTCGTCGCGCTGTACCCGACGTGGGCGCGCATCGACGAGCAGATGGCCTACTCGGCCGCCCAGGGCTCCCTCGCCGCGATGGCCCGCGGTGGTGTCACCACCGCGATGGACCACCACTACGTGTACCCGAAGGGCGCGGGCGACCTCTCCGGCTCGATCATCCGCGCCGCGTCCGAGATGGGCGTCCGCTTCACCCTCGCCCGCGGCTCGATGGACCGCAGCGAGAAGGACGGCGGCCTGCCGCCGGACCACGCCGTCGAGACCCTCGAAGGTGCGCTCGCCGACACCGAGGCGACCGTGAAGAAGTACCACGACGCCTCCTTCGACGCGATGACCCAGGTCGCCGTCGCCCCCTGCTCCCCCTTCTCGGTCTCCACCGAGCTGCTGAAGCAGGGCGCCGAGCTGGCCCGCCGCCTCGGCGTGCGCATGCACACGCACGGCAGCGAGACCGTCGAGGAGGAGAAGTTCTGCCACGAACTCTTCGGCATGGGCCCGACCGACTACTTCGAGTCGACCGGCTGGCTCGGCGAGGACGTGTGGATGGCGCACAGCGTCCACATGAACGACTCCGACATCGCCGCGTTCGCCCGTACCAAGACCGGTGTCGCGCACTGCCCGTCCTCCAACGCCCGTCTGGCCGCCGGCATCGCCCGCGTCCCGGACATGCTGGCGGCCGGCGTACCGGTCGGCCTCGGCGTGGACGGCACCGCCTCCAACGAGTCCGGTGAGCTGCACACCGAGCTGCGCAACGCGCTGCTCATCAACCGGCTGAACCCGGTCCACCGCGAGGCCGCGCTCAACGCCCGCCAGGCCCTGCGCCTCGGTACGTACGGCGGCGCGCAGGTCCTCGGCCGCAGCGACAACATCGGTTCGCTGGAAGCCGGCAAGTGCGCCGACCTGGTGCTCTGGAACATCAGCACCTTCCTGCACTCCTCGATCGCCGACCCGGTCACCGCGCTGGTCTTCGGTGCGGCCGCCCCGGTGACGGCGTCGTTCGTCAACGGCAAGCAGATCGTCGAGAACAACCGGCTCCTCTTCGCCGACGAGGACGCCATCGCGGTGTCCACCCGCGAAGAGGCCCAGCGCCTGGCGCGCATCACCGCGCAGGGCTGATCCCCCGGAGTCCGGCCGGGGGGGACGGCCCCCGGCCGGTCGCCGCGGACCCGAGCGGGGTCCGCGGCAGCTGTTCCCGGGTAGCGCCCGAGGTTTTCCGAGGGCGTTCCCGGGGGCGGTGACTCGTGCCACCGTTCGGCCGGAACGGTTTGGGCGAATCGTTTCCGCACTTCCTGAGCAAGAAGCACCCCGGGCAAGAAGACCCCCGGGCGAGAAGCGCGTCCCCCGCATCACATCCACAACTCCATACCGGCTCGACTCGCACAGCGTTCGCACCACCTCCAAGACACCCACGTCCCTGCCGACGTGTTACCCGACCGGAGGAAGCCGTGGCCCACACGCCCAGGTTTCGCAAAGATGCAGTCGCAGTACCGGAGGAGAAGCACCCGGTCGACGAGACCCTGCCTCCTCTGAAGATGTTCACGAGCGGCCTCCAGCACGTGGCCGCCATGTACGCGGGTGTCGTCGCCCCGCCCATGATCGTCGGCCCTGCCGTCGGACTCTCCGCGACCGAGACGGCGTTCCTGATGGGCGCCTCGCTCTTCACCGCCGGCCTCGCCACCCTCCTCCAGACCCTCGGCTTCTGGAAGATCGGCGCCAAACTCCCCTTCGTCAACGGCGTTTCGTTCGCCGGTGTGACCCCGATGATCGCCATAGGCAAGGGGGAGGGCGCGGACGCCATCCCCGTCATCTTCGGCGCGATCATCGTCGCGGGGGCCGTCGGCTTCTTCGCCGCCCCGTACTTCGGGAAGCTCGTCCGCTTCTTCCCGCCGGTCGTCACCGGTACGGTCATCACCCTGATCGGGGTGTCCCTGCTGCCGGTGGCCTTCAACTGGTCGCAGGGCGGCAACCGGACCGCCGCCGACTACGGCTCGATGAAGCACATCGGCATGGCGGCCGTCACCCTCGTCATCGTGCTGCTGATGCGCAAGTTCCTGCGCGGCTTCCTGCAGCAGATCTCGATCCTGCTCGGCCTGGTGGCCGGCACGCTCATCGCGCTCCCGCTGGGGATGACCAGCTTCGACTCCGTCAAGAACGCCTCCCTGGTGGGCTTTCCGACCCCCTTCCACTTCGGCGCACCGCAGTTCCAGGTCGCGGCCATCGTGTCCATGTGCATCGTGATGCTGGTGTGCATGACCGAGTCCACCGCCGACATCCTGGCGCTGGGCAAGATCGTGGGCCGGCCGGCGGACGCGAAGACCATCGAGGGCGGACTGCGCGCCGACACCCTCGGCAGCGCGCTCAGCCCGCTGTTCAACGGTTTCATGTGCAGCGCCTTCGCGCAGAACATCGGGCTCGTCGCGATGACCAAGGTGCGCAGCCGGTTCGTCGTCGCCGCGGGCGGCGGCATCCTGATCCTGCTGGGCCTGTGCCCGATGGCGGCCTCCGTCATCGGAGTGGTCCCGCTGCCGGTCCTCGGCGGCGCCGGCATCGTCCTGTTCGGCTCGGTCGCGGCCAGCGGCATCCAGACCCTGGCGGGCGCCGCCATGGAGAAGGGCGAGAACGCCCTGATCGTCGCCGCCTCGGTCGGCATCGGCCTGATCCCGATCGCGGCGCCGGACTTCTACCACGCGTTCCCGAAGGACCTGCTGGTCGTCCTGGACTCCGGCATCAGCACCGGTTGCGTGGTGGCCATCGCGCTCAATTTGGCCTTCAACCACTTCGGCGCCCAGCGGGCGCCGGCGGCCTCGCCGGAACCGGTCCCGGTGCACTGACCCGGCCCCCGCGGGCCGCTCCCGGCCGGTGCGCACGCCACCCACTGCGGGTGTGGCGTACGCACCGGCCGTTGGTTGCTCATCAGCTCCGCCTGCTCGACGGCGTCGTCCAGCGCGCGGTGGGTGTGCCGACGGGCGGAGAACAGCTCGTGCGGCATCCGGCCCTCGACCGCCGCGCGCAGCGCAGCTCCTACGCTGCGGCCCTTGCCCGTGCGGGGGTCCGCGGCGAGGTCATCCGGCCCACGATCCGCACGACCGTGCGGCGGCTCGCGAACCGTCCGCTGAGGGCCATGATCCGGTTCATCGCCCCGGACACCACGCTCGGCGGCGGGTTCCGCCGGTCCAGCGCCTTCAGCGCGGTCCGCACGACCTCCTCGGAGGTCTGCATCCTGGTACCGCCGGTGGCGTTCTCCGTGCCGACGACGTCGAAGAACTCCGTCTTCGTCGCGCCGGGCGACAGTGCCATGACGCGCAGCCCGGTACCTCGGGACTCCTGCCAGAGGGCTTCGGTGAAGCTGAGCACGAAGGCCTTGGTGGCGCCGTAGACGGCCATGTTCGGGACGGGCTGGTAGGCGGCCGCGCTGGCGAGGTTGACCAGGACGCCCTCGCCGCGGCTGCGCAGCGGGCCGATGAAGGCCCGGCTGATGTCGACGACGGCCGTCACGTCGAGGGCCACCTCCTGGCGGACCCGCTGTGGATCCTCCTCGTGGAAGAGCCCGTACGTGCCGAAGCCGGCGTTGTTGATGACGCTGGAGACCGTGATCCCGCGCCGTTCGACCTCGGCGGCCAGCAACTCGCCGCACCCGTCGACGGCCAGGTCCATGGCGAGCGGCTCCACCGAGACGCCGTGGGCCGCCGACAGCTGCGCGGCGAGCGCCTTCAGGCGGTCCTCCCGGCGGGCGACGAGCACCAGGTCGGATCCCCGCGCGGCGAGCTGGCGTGCGAACTCGGCGCCCAGGCCCGAGCTCGCGCCGGTGATCAGGGTGGTCCTGCCTCGGTAGTCGACCGCGTTCACAGTGGCTCCTGCCCATGGGATGACAACGTCTTGTCATCACTCTATGCCCGGGTGGCAGTGACTGCCAAGCGGACAGTAAGGGTCAGGCTGGCGGTCCGCCTATATGCTGGCCCGATGGGGACAACCGCAACGCAGCCGAGCCTGTGGGACCGCTCCCGGCAGGCCGTGGTCGCGAGCATCTTCGACACCGCCATGCGGCTCTTCGCCGAGCAGGGGTACGAGGCCACGACCATCGCGCAGATCGCCAAGGAGGCGGGCATCTCCCAGCGGTCGCTGTTCCGGTACTTCGGTACCAAGGAGGACATCGTCTGCGGAGAGCAGGAGGAGCTCGGGGAGCTGCTGCGCGCGACGGTGGAGGCCCAGCCGGCCGCCGCCACCCCGTGGGAGGCCCTGCGCGCCGGTTTCGAGGTGCTCATGGAGGCGCACGGAGACCCCGGGCAGCTGCTCGAGATCACGACGCTGATCTTCCACACCCCGCCACTGCGCGCCCGCTACACGCAGAAGCGGCTGCGCTGGCAGGAGCTCGTCCAGCCCGCCGTCACGGCCCGGATGGCCGCCGGGGAGGGCCCGGTCCCGCAGGTGCGCGCCGCGGCCGTGACCGCCACCGTCTTCGCCTGCGTGGACGCCGCCACCGAGGCCTGGGTCCGCAGCGGCGGCAGCGCCGACCTGGCGTCCCTGTACGACGAGGCGCTGGCCGCCGTACGCGGCTGAGCGAACGGCGAAGGGCGCCCGCGGAAACCTCCGCAGGCGCCCCGGACCGGAACGCGGTCATCAGGGGGCGGACGTCAGGAACATGCCCGTCTGGTCCGCTCCGGCGGTGTTCTTGCAGCTCGACGCGGAGTTCGCGGGCTGGGCGACGGCGAGGTTCAGGCAGCGCCCGAGCGCCAGCTGGCCGAAGTGGTTGGGGTGCATCGACTCCTGCACCAGCCCCTGCGTCTCGCTGCTGTCGATCCAGCGCGCCCACTCGCTCGTCTTCGCCGAAGCGGGCGCCGAGCTGCTCACCTGCTTGCTGGCCTTCGCGCACACCTCGCGGCCCTGCATCATGTCCCGCAGGTCCAGGAACTGCACGCCCTTGGCGGCGGCAACCCCCTTGAGGCGGCCCGCGATCTGCGGCACGAGCGAATCGCGCGCCCAGTCGGAGTCCCGGTTCCAGAACGGGCAGCCGCCGGTGTTGAGGCGGCTCCAGTCGCTCTGCGTGTACCGGTTCTCGGCGCCGCGGGGGATCGGCGACGGGTAGGACTGGAGCACGATCCGGTACGCGGAGTCGGCGTACCCGGCGGCCCGCATCACGGCGCGGATCTCGTCGACGGACTTGCCGACGTTCGCCATCACCGCGTCCATCTTCTCGTCGACCCCGTACTGCTGGTCGTCGTAGCAGTACGAGTTCCACAGGACGAAGTCGAGGGCGCAGTCCTTGATGATGTCGGCGAAGCCGAGGTCGTTGCCGCCGATGGACAGGGCGATGACCTTGACGTTGTTGGCGCGGGCCACGGTGGCGAGCTGATCGGCCTGCGGGGCCTCGCCCTTGAAGGCCACGCCGCCGTTGGAGGCGCGGAAGACGTTCTCCGAAGTCGCCCCGGAGCAGGCCAGGTTCACGGCCACATCGGCGATGGCTCCGGCGCTCTTGACCTCGGCGGAGTCGGAGCGGTGGCAGCCCCCGGCGGTGCTGCCGTACACCTTGGCGGGGTCGTAGGTGCTCCCGGAGACCCAGGCGCGGTCCGTCCCGGTGCGATTCCCGCTGTTGGTCAGGCTGTTGCCCTTCCAGCGGCCGGCCTCGCCGGAGATGTAGCTGTCGCCCATGGACACCACGGCGGTGGGCCCGGTCCCGGGACTGGCCACGGAGGTCCCGGCGGAGCCGGCGACCAGAGCGCCGGCGGCGAGCGGCAGAACCATCCCGGCCCCGGCGAGCCGTCGCACTCGACTACGGGCCCGGTCCTTGCTGGCGTTGCGGAATCCGATCACGGCGGAACTCCTGCGGTCGGCCATGGCGATGCCGAAGCGAACTCCGGTGCATGGCTGGGGAAGTGGGGGTACCGCCGGCCGGTGGCATCGGAAAGGTGACACGGCGCGCGTTGTTACCGCTAGGTACAGGAAAGTTACGATGGAGTAACAACCGATCGATCGGTCGGGCCGCCAAGGTTCCGCTTCCGCGGCCGGGTTCCGCAAACACCTCCGCCCCCCAGGCCTGGCGGGGCCTGGGGGGCGGAGGTGGGGTTCGGGTGGGGTGTGGGTCAGCCGACCAGCTGGTCGTACGCGGGGAGGGTGAGGAAGTCCGCGTAGTCCGCGTCCAGGGCGACCTGGAGGAGGAGGTCGTGGGCCTGCTGCCACTTTCCGGCCGCGAAGGCCTCCTCGCCGATCTCGGCGCGGATCGCCGCCAGTTCCCCGGCGGCGAGCTCGCGGGTGAGGTCCGCGGTGGCCGTCACGGGCCGGCCGTCGTGCTCGAAGACGACTCCGGCGTTGATCCACTGCCAGATCTGCGAGCGGGAGATCTCGGCCGTGGCCGCGTCCTCCATCAGGCCGAAGATGCCGACGGCGCCCAGGCCGCGCAGCCAGGCCTCGATGTAGCGGATGCCGACCTGGACGGCGTTGCGCAGGCCCTCGTACGTCGGCCTCGCGTCCAGCGAGTCGATCGCGATGAGCTCGCCCGGGGCCACCGAGACGTCCTCGCGCAGCCGGTCCTTCTGGTTCGGCTTCTCGCCGAGGACCGCGTCGAAGGAGGCCATCGCGATCGGGACGAGGTCGGGGTGGGCCACCCACGAGCCGTCGAAGCCGTCGCCGGCCTCGCGGTCCTTGTCCGCCTTGACCTTCTCGAACGCGACCCGGTTGGCCTCGGCGTCCTTGCGGGACGGGATGAAGGCCGCCATGCCGCCGATGGCGTGCGCGCCGCGCTTGTGGCAGGTGCGGACCAGGAGTTCGGTGTACGCCCGCATGAACGGGGCCGTCATCGTCACCGCGTTGCGGTCCGGGAGGACGAACTTCTCGCCGCCGTCACGGAAGTTCTTCACGATCGAGAACAGGTAGTCCCAGCGGCCCGCGTTCAGGCCCGCCGCGTGGTCGCGCAGCTCGTAGAGGATCTCCTCCATCTCGTACGCGGCCGTGATGGTCTCGATCAGGACGGTCGCGCGGACCGTGCCCTGCGGGATGCCGACGTAGTCCTGCGAGAAGACGAAGATCTCGTTCCAGAGGCGCGCCTCCAGGTGCGACTCCGTCTTCGGCAGGTAGAAGTACGGACCCTTGCCGAGCTCGATGAGCCGCTTGGCGTTGTGGAAGAAGTACAGGCCGAAGTCGACCAGCGCGCCCGGGACCGGCCGGCCCTCGGCCTGGAGGTGGCGCTCCTCCAGGTGCCAGCCGCGCGGGCGCATCACGACGGTCGCCAGCTGCTCGGCCGGCTTCAGGGCGTACGACTTGCCCGTGCGCGGGTCCGTGAAGTCGATGCGGCGCTCGTAGGCGTCGATGAGGTTGAGCTGGCCGAGGACGACGTTCTCCCAGGTGGGAGCGGAGGCGTCCTCGAAGTCGGCGAGCCAGACCTTGGCGCCCGAGTTCAGGGCGTTGACGGTCATCTTGCGGTCGGTCGGACCGGTGATCTCCACACGGCGGTCGTTCAGCGCGGCCGGCGCCGGCGCGACCTTCCAGTCTCCCTCGCGGACCTGTGCGGTGTCCGGGAGGAAGTCGAGGTGGGAGGTGCGGGCGATTTCGGCGCGGCGCTCGGCGCGGCGGGCGAGGAGCTCGTCGCGGCGGGGCGTGAACCGCCGGTGGAGCTCGGCCACGAACGCGAGGGCCGCCTCGGTCAGGACTTCGTCCTGCCGGGGCAGGGGCTCGGCGTCGACGATGGCCAGCGATGACGGCGCTGGTGCGGACATATCTGTCACTCCTTCAGCGGCGGTGCCTGGCGGCCGCGGGGAATGCTCGCGCAGGACGGCACGCAGTGCCGTCGGGTGTGGAGAGTTCCGGGATACGGTCGCGGGCGCCGTCTGGGGGTTCAGGGCGCTTCTGACCAGTGGATAGTAATTTCCTTATGGTGGAAGTTCAATGGTTTGTTGATGTCGAGATTCTCTGAGTCGACAGAGTCCTGCGCCCGGTGGCCCTCAGTGCCACCGTCGTCACTGCCCGCTCAACCACCCCGTGACCGCCGCTCAAGCGAGTCGTGCCAGGTCGGGCGGGGTGTCGATGTCGAAGGCCTCGGCGATGTCCCCGCACTCCACCAGCGTGAGCTCGTCCGCGTGATCTGTCAGGTGCACCCGCGCGCCCTTGTCCCCCTCCGCCGTCGCCGTGATGTCCGCCCAGCGGTCCGAGCCGAAGAGCACCGGATGCCCGCGCTCCCCGTCGTACGCCGCGGCCGCCAGGCTCGCGGGGGAGCGGTACGCCTCCCGGACGCGGGCCACGGCCGCCGGCCCGATGCCCGGCTGGTCCACCAGCGAGACGAGGGCCGCGCGGGCGCCCGTACCGGCGAGCGAGGCGAGGCCCGCGCGCAGGGACGAGCCCATGCCCTCCGCCCAGTCCGGGTTGTCCACGACCACGCAGCCGGTCAGGTCCGCCCGCTCGCGGACCTCGGCCGCGGAGGCGCCGAGCACCACGTGGACCGGACCGCAGCCCGCCTCGCGCAGCACCCGTACGGCGTTCTCGACCAGCGGACGGCCGCGGTACGGGAGCAGGGCCTTGGGGCGGCCCCCCAGGCGTCGGCCGCCGCCGGCGGCGAGGAGCAGGCCCGCGATCACCGGGCTCGGGCTTGAGTGTGTGGTGGGTGGCATGTCAGTGATTCTCGCCCCTGCGGCGTGGCGCGCGGCCGCCGCGCCAGGAGGCGTCGTACGGCGGCCAGGGCGGGTCCGAGGCGCAGCGGCCGGGAGATCCGGTTCTCCGTCGCCGCCACCAGGGCGCGTTCGTCGCGGTCGGTCAGGCGGGTCAGCGGGGTCAACTGCGCCGACATGGAAGGTCTCCTTGCCAATCGGGGGCCAATGCCGCGAGTCTGGACCCTCGATTGGTCTGGTCGGCAGAGCCAATCGGGGGAGGTTGGCATGGCAAACGGGCGAGTCGTCCAGACGGCGGACAGAACCCTCGGCAGTCGCCAGCTCGCGGCGCTGCTGCCCTCCGAGGTGCTGGCCCGCCCCGGCTACCGGTCCCTGGCCGACGCCGTGCGGACGCTGATCCTCGACGGCCGGATCGCCCTGCGCGTACGGCTGCCCGCCGAGCGCGAGCTCGCCGAGGCGCTCGGCGCCAGCCGCGCCACCGTCACCGGCGCCTACGACCTGCTGCGCGAGAGCGGCTACGTCCGCAGCCGGCGCGGCTCCGGCACCTGGACCGAGCTCCCCGAGGGCCACGGCGCCGTCGGCGCGCACCTGCTGCTCGGATCCGGCGGGTACCAGGCCGACGGCGATCCCGGGATCGACCTGGCCATCGCCGCCCTCGGCGCCCCCGAGGACAGCCTCACCGAGGCCCTCGCCTGGGCCGCCCCGCGGCTGCCGGGGCTCGCCCGGAGCCCCGGCTACCACCCCTTCGGGCTGCCCGACCTGCGCAGCGCCGTCGCCGAGCGGTTCACCCGGCGGGGGCTGGCGACCCGCCCCGAGCAGATCCTGGTCACCGCCGGCGCCCAGCAGGCGTTCTCGCTGGTGGTGAGCCTGCTGTGCGGGCCCGGGGACCGGGTGGTGACCGAGAACCCCACGTACGCGAACGCCCTCGACGCGCTGCGGCACGCACGGCTGCGCACCGGGTCGATCGCGGTCTCCGACGCGGGCTGGGACATGGAGATCGCCGAGTCCACGCTGCGGCAGACCGTGCCGAGGCTGGCGTACGTCGTCCCCGACTTCCACAACCCGACGGGCCTGCTGATGCCGCAGGAGCTGCGGCTGCGGCTGCTGGCCGCGACGCGGCGGACCGGGACGTGGCTCGTGGTCGACGAGACCATCGCCGACATCGCCCTCGACGTGCCGGCGCCCGCGCCGCTGGCCTCGCTGGCGCCCAGGGGCGGGGCGGAACACGTCGTGACGATCGGCTCGCTCAGCAAGACGCACTGGGGCGGGCTGCGGGTGGGGTGGGTACGGGCCACCGCGAAGATGATCACGGAGCTGGCAGCGGTGAAGGTGGCCGCGGACATGACCGGGTCGGTGCTGGACCAGCTGGTGGCGCAGCCGCTGCTGGAGGGGCTGGAGCGGACCCTGCCGGCGCGACTCGCGCAGTTGCGGGGGCAGCGGGAGGCATTGGAGCGGGCGCTCGAACGGCACACTCCGGAGTGGTCGTGGGAGCGGGGGCCGGGCGGGCTGTCGCTCTGGGTGGACCTGGGGGAGCCGGTCGGCTCGGCGCTGGCGGAGCGGGCGGGGGCCTGCGGCGTGCACGTCGGGCGGGGGGCGCGGTTCGGGGTGGATCCGGGGACGTTCGAGCATCGGCTGCGCATTCCGTACACGCTGGGGCCGGAGCTGCTGGACGAGGCCGTACGGCGCCTCGCGGCGGCCTTCCACGACGGCGTTCCGCTGGCTCCGGCGGTGGAGCGGCCGCACTGGGTGGCCTAGGGGACGTCTTGCCGATCAGGCCCTGGCGGTGCCCGGCGGCTACGGAGTGCGGATCAGGCGGCGGGAGGCGGCCGCGGCCACCGCCGACGTGCGGGAGTCGACGCCCAGCTTCGCGTAGATGTGGACCAGGTGGGATTTGACCGTGGCCTGGCTCAGGAAGAGCTTCTTCGAGATCTGCTGGTTCGACAGGCCGTCCGCGACCAGCTGGAGCACCTCCAGCTCCCGCTTCGTCAGCGCCTGCGCAGGCATCCGCATGCGGTCCATCAGGCGCAGCGCCACGGCCGGCGCCAGTGCCGACTGGCCGGCCGCCGCCGTGCGGACCGCCGCCGCCAGCTCCTCCGGCGGGGCGTCCTTCAGCAGGTAGCCCGACGCGCCGGCCTCCACCGCCGCGAGGATGTCCGCGTCCGTGTCGTAGGTGGTCAGCACCAGGACGCGGGGCGCCCCCGGCCGGGCCGTGATCGCGGCCGTCGCCGCCGAGCCGTGCATGCCCGTACCGAACTGGAGGTCCATGAGGACCACGTCCACCGGCTCGGAGGCGGCCAGCTCCACCGCCCGCTCGGCGGTGGCGGCCTCCGCGACCACGGCGAAGTCCGGCTCGGTGTCCAGCACCGCGCGCAGCCCGGCCCGGACCACCGGGTGGTCGTCGGCGAGCAGCAGGCGGATCGTCATCAGGATGCCTCCAGGGGCAGCGGCAGGGTGACGGCCACGGCGGTGCCCTGGCCGGGGGAGGACTCGACCGTGAACAGGCCGCCGAGGGTCTCGGCCCGCGAGCGCATGGCGGGGAGGCCGAAGCCGCCCTCGCCGGAAGGGGCCGAGGAGGGTTCAAAGCCGTTGCCGTCGTCCACGACGTCCAGCGTCACCGACGCGTCCATGAAGGTCAGGGTGATCTCGGCGCGGTCGGCGCGGGCGTGCTGGACGACATTGGCCAGCGCCGACTGCGCGATGCGGAGCAGGGCGACCTCGTACGGGGTCGGCAGGACCCGCGGCGCGCCGCTCAGGCAGAACCGGACGCGCGGCCCCGGAGCCGCCGCGCACAGCCGCTCCAGCGCGGCGGCGAGCGACCCGTGCTCCAGGTCGGGAGGGGTGAGCGCCCGTACGAAGCGGCGCGCCTCGGCGAGGTTCTCCTGGGCCGCCTCCCGGGCCCGGCCGATGTGCTCCAGGGCCGGGGCGTCCTGCGGAAGGGATCGTTCCGCCGCGCGCAGGAGGAGCTGGATCGAGGACAGGCCCTGCGCCAGGGTGTCGTGGATCTCGCGGGCCAGGCGCTCCCGCTCCGCCAGGATCCCGGCGTCCCGCTCGGCCGCGGCCAGTTCGGCGCGGGTGGCGATGAGCTCCTCGATCAGCTCGCGGCGGCGTTCGCTCTCGCGGTACAGCGCCTGGTAGCCCAGTACGGTCGCCACCGCCACGGCCCCGCCGAGCAGCGGTCCCAGGAAGGCCCCCGGCGAGACCACGCCGCCCTGCGCGTGCGCCAGGAAGCCGCCGATCGCCGCGCACGCGGTCACCGCGACGGCCGCGATCGCCCAGCGCAGCCGCAGCAGGTGCAGCTCCAGGAAGTACAGCGGGAACGCGATCCACAGCCCGTCGGGGGAGATCACCAGCAGCCCCGCCCACGCCGCGCCCAGCGCGGCCAGCCACACCGCCGCGGCGCGCGGCGAGCGGTGCACCGAGGGGGCCAGTACGCCGGCCACGTACACGGCGGCCAGCACCGCGCAGGCGGCGACCACTCCGCCGGCGTGCGGCGCGGAGTCGGTGACGGCCCGCCCGGCGGCCAGCGCGAGCAGCCCGAACAGCAGCGCGTGCAGGCACAGGCGCAGCACGCGCGAGACGGGGGTCAGGGGACGCGGAGCGGAGGGTTCCGTAGTGGCAGCCATGGCCTTGACAGCGTAAGCCGGGACGCGCGGCACCCGGTCAATCGAAAGTTTGATGTGCGGATGCGTCCTTCGATACCAGGATCGCTACCGCGGCGCGATGCCTTGTGTCCACGGGGAGGACCAGGGTGGGGACCATGTTTGTCGCATGGAGAGATCTACGGTTCGCCAAGGGCCGCTTCGCCCTCATGGGCTCGGTCGTACTGCTGATCACGCTGTTGGTCGGCCTGTTGTCGGGGCTCACCGCCGGACTGGCCCGGGAGAACGTCTCGGCCGTCACCGGACTGCCCGCCGGCCACCTCGCCTTCGCCGCGCCGGCCGGTGACCAGAAGGTGTCCTTCGCCAACTCCCAGGTGTCCGAGAAGGCCTGGCGGGCCTGGCGGGCGCAGCCCGGCGTGAAGTCCGCCGAGCCGCTCGGCATCCGCACCACCAACGCGTCCGCGGGCGCCCGCACCGCCGCGGTCTCCGTCTTCGGCGTAGACCCGGCCGGCCCCCTCCCGCCCCGCGGCGGCGGCCTCTCCCAGGGGCAGGTGGTCCTCACCGAGAAGGCCGCCAAGGAACTCGGCGGCCTGGCCGCCGGCGGCACACTGAAGATCGGTCCGCTGGAGCTGACCGTGGCCGCCGTCTCCGGCACCGCCGCCTACAGCCACACCCCGGTCGTCTGGATGGACCTGAACGACTGGCAGCGCATCGGCAACCCCGGCACGTCCATCGACACCCTCGCCACCGTCATCGCGCTCGACACCACCGCTTCCGCCGACCTCGCCGCCGGGGACGCGGCGGCGGCCACCACGGCCCAGACCATCGACGAGGCACTCGGCGCCATAGGGTCCTACCAGGCCGAGAACGGCTCGCTCCAGCTGATGCGCGGCTTCCTCTTCGCCATCTCCGCCCTCGTCATAGGGGCCTTCTTCACGGTGTGGACGATCCAGCGCAGCGGTGACATCGCCGTACTGAAGGCACTGGGCGCCTCCACCCCGTACCTGCTGAAGGACGCCCTCGGCCAGGCCGTCGTCATGCTCGCGATCGGCACCGGTCTCGGTACGGCGCTCGCCGCCGGATTCGGCGCGCTGATCAGCGGGGGCGACGTGCCCTTCGTCCTCGACACCGCGACCGTACTGGTGCCCGCCGCGATCATGATCGCGCTGGGCGCGCTGGGCGCGGCCCTGTCCATCCGGCGGATCACCGCCGTCGACCCCCTGACCGCCCTCGGGAGCGCCCGATGACCCTGCTCGTGCACGACGTCACCCTCACCTACCCGGACGGCGAGAGCCGGCTCACCGCCCTCGACCGGGTCCGCCTGGAGGTGCCCGCGGGCACCTTGACCGCGGTGATAGGACCCTCGGGATCCGGCAAGTCCAGCCTGCTGGCCGTCGCCGCCACCCTGGTCACCCCGGACTCCGGCCAGGTGGTGGTGGCCGGACAGGACACCGCCCGGCTGAGCGCGGCCGAGAAGTCGGCCCTGCGCCGCGAGAAGATCGGGATCGTCTTCCAGCAGCCGAACCTGCTGGCCTCGCTGACGGCCGCCGAGCAGCTCCAGGTGATGGCCCACCTGTCGGGCCGCCCCGCGCGGACGCTGCGCCGCCGGGCACTGGAGCTGCTGGACGCGGTGGGGCTGGCCGACAAGGCCGACAAGCGGCCCCACCAGCTCTCCGGCGGCCAGCGACAGCGGGTCAACATCGCCCGCGCCCTGATGAACGAGCCGGCGGTGCTCCTGGTCGACGAGCCCACGAGCGCCCTGGACCACGAGCGCGGGGCGGCCGTACTCGACCTGCTGGTCACGCTGACCCGTGAGCGGTCCACGGCGACGGTGCTGGTCACCCACGACCACGCCCACCTGGAGCGGATGGACCGGACGTCGACGATGACGGACGGCCGCCTGACGCGGGCCGCATCCCGTGAGCCCGGGTCCGAGACGGTCCCGGCCGCCTGAGTGCCCGCACGTACGCCAGGACCCCGGCCCCCTCCGATGAGGGGCCGGGGCCCTGGCGTACGGACCGGACCTACGCGGGGTTCTGGCTCTGCAGCGCCACCGACAGCTCGGCCGCGACGTTCTGCAGGATCGGCACGAAGGACTCGGCCACGGCCTCGGTCACCCGGCCCGCCGGACCCGAGATGGAGATCGCGGCGGCGGTCGGCGAGTTCGGCACCGACACGGCCAGGCAGCGGACCCCTATCTCCTGCTCGTTGTCGTCGACCGCGTAGCCCGACTTGCGGACCTGCTCGAGGGCCTCCAGGAAGCCCTCCGGCGTGGTGATGGTCTTCTCGGTCGCGGCCGGCATCCCGGTGCGCGCCAGCAGCGCCCGCACCTCGTCGGCGGGCGTGTACGCGAGCAGCGCCTTGCCCACGCCGGTGGAGTGGGGCAGCACCCGGCGGCCGACCTCGGTGAACATGCGCATGGAGTGCTTGGAGGGCACCTGTGCGACGTAGACGATCTCGTCCCCGTCGAGCAGGGCCATGTTGGCCGTCTCGCCGGTCTCCTCGACCAGGCGGGCCAGGTACGGCCGCGCCCAGGTTCCCAGCAGGCGCGACGCGGACTCGCCGAGGCGGATCAGGCGGGGGCCGAGGGAGTACCGTCGGTTGGGCTGCTGCCGGACGTAGCCGCATGCCACCAGGGTGCGCATGAGGCGGTGGATGGTGGGCAGCGGCAGACCGCTGGCGGTGGAGAGCTCGCTGAGGCCGACCTCGCCCCCGGCATCGGCCATGCGTTCGAGCAGATCGAAGGCGCGCTCAAGGGACTGAACGCCACCGCTGGCGGCGGTGGGCTTCGCGGAAGCGTCGGTGGTGCTGGCGCTGGACGTCGGCACGGCGCGGTCCTTTCGGTGCTGGCAGGCAAGGAAGCAGCCTACCGGTCGGTCGGCGTCGGCCCTAGAGCCGGGTCGAAGCCGTCCCCGCCGGTCAGAGGGGGTTTGTCCGGGTCGCGGACGTCCTCGGGAAGTTACCCGCCCGCCCCCCGGTGGCGGTAGCTACATTCTGGATAGTGAAATCTTAATTCCATCCTGTGGAAACATCCAATTGCGGCGCCGGTGTGTCGGTGCTCTGTCCGGCGGCTCTTGACTGGCCCCGGATCGGCGGCGAGACTCCGTCAACAGAACGTTGAATTTCGCTCTGTGGAAGTAGATGGGGAGGTTCCGGCGTGTCCGACGACGTGGAACTGGTACTGCGCTCGACTCGCGTCATCACCCCCGGGGGGACGCGCGCCGCTTCGGTCGCCGTCGCCGCCGGGAAGATCGTCGCCGTACTGCCGCACGACGCCGAGGTGCCGGCCGGCGCCCGGCTGGAGGACTTCGGCGACGACGTCCTGCTCCCCGGGCTGGTCGACACCCACGTGCACGTGAACGACCCGGGCCGCACGGAGTGGGAGGGCTTCTGGACGGCCACCCGCGCCGCCGCTGCCGGAGGCGTCACCACGATCCTCGACATGCCGCTGAACTCCCTGCCGCCGACCACCACGGTGGACAACCTCCGCGTCAAGCAGGAGGTCGCCCGCACCAAGGCGCACGTGGACGTCGGCTTCTGGGGCGGCGCCCTGCCGGACAACGTCAAGGACCTCGCCCCGCTGCACGACGCCGGCGTCTACGGCTTCAAGTGCTTCCTGTCGCCCTCCGGCGTCGACGAGTTCCCCGAGCTCGACCAGGAGCAGCTGGCCACCTCCCTGGCCGAGATCACCGGCTTCGGCGGCCTGCTGATCGTGCACGCCGAGGACCCGCACCACCTCGACGCCGCCCCCGTCGTCCCGGGCCCCAAGTACGCCGACTTCCTGGCCTCCCGCCCGCGCGACGCCGAGAACACCGCGATCGGCAACCTGATCGCCCAGGCGAAGCGGCTGAACGCGCGCGTCCACGTACTGCACCTGTCCTCCTCCGACGCGCTGCCGCTGATCGCCGCCGCCAAGGCCGAGGGCGTCCGGATCACCGTCGAGTCCTGCCCGCACTACCTCACCCTCACGGCCGAGGAAGTGCCGGACGGCGCCAGCGAGTTCAAGTGCTGCCCGCCCATCCGCGAGGCCGCCAACCAGGACCTCCTGTGGGACGCGCTCGCCGACGGCACCATCGACTGCATCGTCTCCGACCACTCGCCCTCCACCGCGGACCTGAAGACCAGCGACTTCTCCACCGCCTGGGGCGGCATCTCCTCCCTCCAGCTCGGCCTGCCGGCCATCTGGACCGAGGCGCGCCGCCGCGGCCGGACCCTGGAGGACGTGGTCCGCTGGATGTCCGCGGCCCCGGCCGCCCTCGCCGGGCTGGCGCAGAAGGGCGCGATCGAGGCCGGCCGCGACGCCGACTTCGCCGTGCTCGCCCCCGAAGAAACGTTCACCGTGGACCCGGCCGAACTCCACCACCGCAACCAGGTCACGGCGTACGCGGGCAAGACCCTGCACGGCGTCGTGAAGTCCACCTGGCTGCGCGGTGCGCGGATCGCCGACCACGGCACCCCGACCGAGCCCACGGGCCTCCTCCTCGAAAGGCAGAACTGACCAGTGGCGATTGAATCCTTCACCGGCAACGCGAACCCGTACGGAGGCGGCGACCCGTACGCGGACTACCGCACCGCGGACTTCCCGTTCACCCAGTACGCGAACCTCGCCGCCCGTGAGCTGGGCGCCGGTGTCATCGCCGCCAACGACGAGTTCTTCGCCCAGCGCGAGAACCTGCTGATCTCCGAGGCCGCGCACTTCGACCCCGAGGACTTCGGCCACAAGGGCAAGGTCATGGACGGCTGGGAGACCCGCCGCCGCCGCGGCGTCTCGGCCACCCAGCCCTGGCCCACCCCCGAGGACCACGACTGGGCGCTCGTGCGCCTGGGCGCCCCGGGCGTCATCCGCGGCATCGTCGTCGACACCGCCCACTTCCGCGGCAACATGCCGCAGGCCGTCTCCGTCGAGGCCACCAACTGGACGGGCGCCCTCGCGCCCACCCCGGAGGAGCTCCAGGGCGACGACGTGAAGTGGACGACGATCGTCGCCCGCACCCCGGTCGGCGGCCACGCGGCCAACGGTTTCGAGGTGGACGTGGAGCAGCGCTTCACGCACCTGCGCGTCAACCAGCACCCCGACGGCGGCATCGCCCGCCTGCGCGTCTACGGCGAGGTCCTGCCCGACCCGAAGTGGCTCGAAGCGCTGGGCTCCTTCGACGTCGTCGCCCTGGAGAACGGCGGCTCCGTCCAGGACGCCTCCAACCGCTTCTACTCCCCGCCGGCCAACACCATCAACCCGGGCCGCTCCCGCAAGATGGACGACGGCTGGGAGACCGCCCGCCGCCGCGACAACGGCAACGACTGGATCCGCTACCAGCTGGTGGCCGACTCCGAGATCCGCGCCGTCGAGATCGACACCGCCTACCTGAAGGGCAACTCGGCCGGCTGGGCCTCGCTGTCCGTCAAGTCCGGCGAGGAGGGCGAGTGGACGGAGTTCCTGCCGCGTACCCGCCTGCAGCCCGACACCAACCACCGCTTCGTACTGGACACCCCGGCGGTCGGCACGCACGTGCGGATCGACATCTTCCCGGACGGCGGCTTCTCCCGTCTGCGCCTGTACGGCTCGCTGACGGAGGCCGGCGCGGCCGCGCTGAGCGCCCGCAACCGGGAGCTGGGTGGCTGATCCGCCCCGTGACCGCCCCGGGGGCCGACACTCCCGGGGCCCGCACGGCCCGATGGGGCGCACCGCGAGCGGTGCGCCCCATCGGCGTGTCCGGCGGTCGTCAGGCCGCGTGCCCGCCGTCCACCGCGAACTCGGCGCCCGTCACGTAGGCGGCGTCCGGACCGGTGAGGAAGGACACCAGGCCCGCCACCTCCTGCGCGGTCCCGAAGCGCCCGAGGGCCGTCAGCGCGCTCTGCGCGGCGGCGTAGGGACCGTCCGCCGGATTCATGTCGGTGTCCACCGGGCCCGGGTGCACGAGGTTCGCGGTGATGCCGCGCTCGCCGAGCTCCCGCGCCAGCGCCTTGGTCAGTCCGGTCAGTGCGGCCTTGCTCATCGCGTACAGGGTGCCGCCGGGGCCGGGGACCCGCGCGGTCATGCAGCTGCCGATGGTGACGATCCGCCCGCCGGAGCCCATCCGGGCGGCCGCGGCCCGGGTGGTCAGGAACACGCCGCGCACGTTGACCGCCAGTACCCGGTCCACATCGGCCGGGGTCAGCGCGTCCAGCGGCCCGAGCACGCCGATGCCCGCGTTGTTCACGAGCGCGTCGATCCGCCCCAGGCCCCGTACGGTCTCCTCCACCGCCGCGACCGCCTGCGCCGGGTCGCCCACGTCGGCCCGGACCGACAGGGCGCGCCGGCCGAGCGCCTCGATCCCGGCCACGACCCCCGCCGCGGCCTCCGCGCCGTGGGCGTACGTGAGGGCTACGTCGGCCCCGTCCTGCGCCAGCCGCAGGGCGGTGGCCGCCCCGATGCCGCGGCTGCCGCCGGTCACCAGTGCCACCGCCGCGTCGTTGCTGCTCATGGTCGTGCTCCCTCGTTCTCGCTGCCCGATAAGTCGTTGCGGGTTCAATGAAATCGGGGCAGGGGAGCGGGCGCTGGCGGGAATCGGACCTCGCGTTCGCGCGCGCCGCGCCGATGAGTCCCGGGGCGGCCGGGAGTCTGAACGCGTGCAGGGGGAACCCGGGCAGGGGACCCGCGCAGGAGACACCGGACGCAAGGAGCGCAGAGCCATGGGCAAGCTGACCCTCACCACTTTCGTGACCCTCGACGGCGTGATGCAGGCCCCGGGAGGGCCGGAGGAGGACCCCAGCGGCGGGTTCGAGTACGGCGGCTGGCTGACCCCCTTCCACGACGAGGGCGTGCACGCGTTCACCACCGAGCTGTTCGACCGGGCCGCGGCCTTCCTGCTCGGGCGCCGGACGTACGAGATCTTCGCCGGCTACTGGCCGCAGCGGACCGACCCCACCGACCCGATCGCGAGCCGGCTGAACGGCCTGCCGAAGTACGTGGCCTCGACCACCCTCAAGGATCCGGCCTGGGCGGGGACCACCGTCATCGACGGCGAACAGCTCCAGAGCGAGATCATGCGGATCAAGGACGGGCTGGAGGGCCACCGGGAGCTCCAGGTGCACGGCAGCGGGCAGCTGGCCCAGTGGCTGCTGGCGCGGGACCTCGTGGACGAGCTGAACCTGGAGTTGTACCCCGTATCCCTGGGCACCGGACGGCGGCTGTTCCCGACGGGAGGCCTGCCCACGGCCTACGACCTGGTCGCCTCGCGCACGACACCGAACGGCGCCGCCATCCTCACGTACCGCCCGACCGGCCGGCCCACCTTCGCCGCCTTCGGCTGATCCGGAAGGACGACGCCGGAAGGGCGACCGGAGGGGCGACCGAGGAAGGAGCGCCACGGACACCGGCCGGGGCCCCGGCGGGCCCCGGCGAACCCGCTCGACCGCCATGATCGGCTCCGGTACGGTGAGCGCGCCCGAGGGAGCCGCCGCAGTCTCCACCCCGCCCCACGCCGCTGGAGAGTCCCCGGTGAGCTCGTCCGCCCTGCTCGCACCCACCACCCCCCGCCGCGCTTGGCTCGCCGACCTGCCCGTCCTCGCCGTCGCCGTCGTCTGGGGCGGCAGCTACCTCGCGGCCAAGGGCCTCACCACGGCCCACACCGTGATCGCGGTCCTCGTCCTGCGCTTCGCGCTCGTGCTGCCCGTCGTCGCCGTCGCCGGCCGGCGACGGCTGCGGGCGCTCACCGCCCGTCAGCTGTCCGGCGCGGGCCTGCTGGGCCTCGTACTCGGCGGGATCTTCCTGCTGGAGACGTACGGGGTCGTCCACACCTCCGCCACCAACGCCGGCCTGATCATCAGCCTGACCATGATCTTCACCCCGCTCGCCGAGGCCGCCGTACGGCGCGAGGCCCCCTCGGGCACCTTCCTCACGGGCGCCGCGGCCTCCGTCGCCGGCGTCGTCCTGCTCACCCAGGGCGCCGGGCTCACCGTCCCGGGCGCCGGTGACCTGCTCATCCTCGGCGCGGCGCTCGCCCGGACCCTGCACGTCCTCCTCATGGCGCGGCTCGAGGCCGTCCGGGGCGCCGATCCGCTGTCGCTGACCACCGTGCAACTCGGCGGCGCCGTCCTCGTCTTCGCGGTGCTGGCCGCCGTACCCGGCACCGGCGACAGCCCCTGGGCGACGGCCGCGGCCTTCGGTCCCGCCCAATGGGCGGGACTCGCCTTCCTCTCCTTCTTCTGCACGCTCTTCGCCTTCTTCGTGCAGATGTGGGCCGTACGCCGCTCCTCGCCCTCCCGCGTCAGCCTGCTGCTCGGCACCGAACCCCTGTGGGCGGCCGCCGCCGGCATCGCCATCGGCGGGGAACACCTGGGCCCGGCCGGGTTCTCGGGCGCCCTGCTCGTCCTCGGCGGGACCGCGTGGGGCCGTCGCGCCGTGGCCGGAAATTGATGGTTCCAGCACTCATCGGTCACAATTAATCTGACCGGTATGCCACAACCGGACATCAGCGTGAACGACGCCGACTTCCACGCAGACCCCTACTCGTTCTACGCCCGGCTGCGCGCGGCCGGCCCGGTGCACCAGGTCGAGGTCACGGCTGCCGAGTACAGGCCCACGTTCCTGGTCGTCGGGTACGAAGAGTCCCGCCGGGCCCTCAACCACCCGGGTCTGCTGAAGAACTGGACCCGCGGCCAGGTCCTGCAGGGCATCGCGACCACCGCCGCCAACAGCAACATGCTGGAGGCCGACCCGCCGCACCACACCCGGCTGCGCCGTCTGATCGCCCGCGAGTTCACCCTGCGCCGCGTGCAGGCCATGCGCCCCCGCGTCCAGCGCATCGCCGACGAACTGCTCGACGCGATGGCCGCCCGCCCGCAGCGCACGGCCGACCTGATCAAGGCTCTCGCCTTCCCGCTTCCCATGACCGTCATCGGCGAACTCCTCGGCGTCCCGGACCTGGACCGCGAGCGCTTCAGCCACTGGTCCAAAGAGGTTCTCGCCCCCACCTCCGTGCCCCCGAGCACCACCGCGCACCAGAAGCTCGGCGACTACCTCACCGAACTCGTCGGGGCCAAGGCGAAGGACCCGGGCGACGACCTGCTGAGCGCCCTCATCCGGACCCGCGACGAGGACGGCGACGCGCTGTCGCCCGACGAGCTGATCGGGATGGCCTTCCTGCTGCTGGTCGCCGGCCACGAGACCACCGTCAACCTGATCTCCAACGGCACGCGCGCCCTGCTGGCCCACCCGGACCAACTGGCCGCCCTGCGCGCCGACTACGACGGCCTGCTCGACGGCGCTGTGGAGGAGATGCTGCGCTACGACGGCCCGGTGCAGAACACCACCTACCGCTACGCCCGCGAGGACATGGAGCTCGGCGGCACCGCCATCCCCGCCGGGGCCACCGTCCTCGTCTCGCTGGCCGGGGCGGACCGCGACCCCGGGCGGTACGAGGTCCCCGACACCTTCGACATCCGGCGCGCCCCGCAGGGCCACCTCGCCTTCGGGCACGGGCTGCACTTCTGCATCGGTGCCCCGCTCGCCCGCATGGAGGGCCGCATCGCGCTCCGCGGGCTGCTGGAGCGCTTCCCCGACCTGGCCGAGGACCCGGCCGGGGAGGCCCCGACGTACATCGGGGGCAGCCTGATCCGGGGCGTGACCCGGCTGCCGGTGCGCTGGTAGCGCCGTCCGTGGCCGATTCCGTACCGCCCCCGCCGCGGCCCCCGACGTCCCTACAGGTCCGGGAGCTCCGTCATCCGGACCGGGCGCCGCTCCCGCCGCGACACCTCGCAGGCCTCCGCGACGCGCAGCGCGGCCAGGGCCTCCCGGCCGTCGCACGGGTTGGGCCCCTCGCCGCGCACCAGCTTGACGAAGGCCGCCAGCTCCGCCTCGTACGCGGGGGCGAACCGCTCCAGGAACCCCGTCCAGGGCTTGCTCGCCGGGGGCGGGCCGTGCGGTTCGGTCGAGGCGATCGGCGTCCGGTCGTCCAGCCCGGAGGAGACCTGGTCGAGCGTCCCGGCCAGCTCCATCCGCACGTCGTACCCGGCGCCGTTGCACCGGGTGCCCGTACAGGTGGCCAGGGTCCCGTCGTCCAGGGTGAGGAGGGCGACGGCGGTGTCCACGTCGCCGAGCTCCCGGAAGACCGGCGGACCCGCGTCGGAGCCGGTCGCGTACACCTCGCTCACCTCGTGCCCGGTCACCCAGCGGACCATGTCGAAGTCGTGCACGAGGCAGTCCCGGTACAGGCCGCCGGACGTCGCCAGGTACGCGCCGGGCGGCGGCGCCGGATCGGCGGTCATCGTCCGTACGGTGTGCAGCCGGCCCAGGGCCCCGGAGCGCACCAGCTCGCGCGCGGTGCGGCAGCCCGCGTCGAAGCGGCGCATGAAGCCCAGCTGGAGCACCCCGTCCGCGGCGGACACCTCGCGCAGCACCGTCAGTGTCCGGGTCAGATCGGGGGCCAGGGGCTTCTCGCAGAAGACCGGGAGCCCGCCGCGGACCGCCCGCAGGACCAGCTCGGCGTGCCCGTCGGTGGCGCAGGCCACGACCACGGCGTCCACGCCCCAGGTGAAGACCTGCTCCACGGACGGGGCGGCGGTCGCCCCCAGCCGGTCGGCGAGGCGCGCCGCCCGCGCGGGATCGGCGTCGGCGAGCAGCAGCGAGCCGGCGTCCCGGTGGCGGGCGAGTGCCGCCGCGTGGAAAGAGCCGATCCGGCCCGTTCCGATCACCCCGATGCGCATGCAATCAACGTGACCCTGTCACCGGAAGCTGTCAATCCGCCCGGAGGGGCCTTCGATGGCACAGTGGGACCGGATGGGCTCTAAGGCCCCGATGACCGCACATGGTCCACTGTGGCGGATACTGAGCGGCTGGAACCGTAATGACCGCTTTTTGGCGGCAGCAGCCCCAGACGGCGGCGGCAGACGCAGGACGAGGGAAGGGCACGCAGACGTGGCTAGGGTTCGGACAGGGGTACGCGTCGTGGGCGCCGTGCTCGCGGCGGTGCTGGGAGCCTCGCTCGTGGGCTGCAGCAGCACGGGCGGCAAGCGCGCCGAGGACCGGGCGAAGGCCGCGCAGGCGGGCCGGCCCGCCGTGTCCACCCCGCGCTGGACCTTCGCGATGGTCACGCACGCGGGCGACGGCGACACCTTCTGGGACATCGTCCAGAAGGGCGCCAAGGAGGCCGCGGCGAAGGACAACATCAACTTCGTCTACGCCCACGACGACCAGGCCCAGCAGCAGGCCCAGTTCGTGCAGAACGCCATCGACCAGAAGGTCGACGGGATCGTGGTCAGTCTGGCCAAGCCCGAGGCGCTCAAGGACGTCATCGGCAAGGCGGTCAAGGCCGGCATCCCGGTGATCACGGTCAATTCCGGATCCGCGCAGTCCGCCGAGTACGGCGCCCTCACCCACATCGGCCAGGACGAGCAGATCGCCGGCGAGGCGGTCGGCACCGAGCTGACCAAGCGCGGCAAGAAGAAGGCCGTCTGCGTCCTGCACGAGCAGGGCAACGTGGGCCACGAGCAGCGCTGCGCCGGGGCGAAGAAGACGTTCGGCGGGACCATGGAGAACCTGTACGTCGAAGGCACCAACATGCCCTCCGTGCAGGCGGCCATCCAGGCGAAGCTGCAGGCCGACCCCTCCGTCGACGCGATCGTCACGCTCGGCGCCCCCTTCGCGCCGACGGCGGTCAAGGCGAAGGACGCGGCGGGCAGCAAGGCCGAGGTCGACACCTTCGACCTCAACGAGTCCGTCGCCCGCGACCTCAAGTCCGGCGCCCTCGGCTTCGCCGTCGACCAGCAGCCCTACCTGCAGGGCTACGAAGCCATCGACCTGCTCTGGCTCTACCGCTACAACGCGAACGTGCTCGGCGGCGGCCGCCCCGTACTGACCGGACCGCAGATCGTGACGGCCGACGAGGCCGGCAAGCTGGAGGAGTTCATCAAGCGGGGCAGCCGATGAGCACGGCAACGGCCGTCGACGAGCGGCTCGCCCCCACCTCCCTGGTCCGCAGGCTGCTCGGCCGCCCCGAGTTGGGCGCGGTCGTCGGCGCGGCCGCCGTCTTCGTCTTCTTCTCCTTCGCCGCGCCGAGCTTCCTGCAGGCCTCCAGCCTCAGCACGATCCTGTACTCGGCCTCCACCATCGGGATCATGGCGTGCCCGGTGGCCCTGCTGATGATCGGCGGCGAGTTCGACCTCTCGGCCGGCGTCATGGTCACCACCTCGGCGCTGGTCAGCGCGATGTTCAGCTACCAGATGACCGCCAACGTGTGGGTGGGCGTCGGGGTGTCCCTGCTGGTCACCCTGGCCATCGGCTTCTTCAACGGGTTCATGCTGACCCGCACCCGGCTGCCCAGCTTCATCATCACGCTCGGCACGTTCCTGATGCTGACGGGCCTGAACCTCGGCTTCACCAAGCTGATCAGCGGCTCCGTCTCGACGAAGACGATCGCCGACATGGAGGGCTTCTCCTCCGCCCGCGCGCTCTTCGCCTCGCAGTGGAACGTCGGCTCGGTCACCCTCAAGGTCACCATCCTGTGGTGGCTGGCCCTGGTGGCCGTCGCCACCTGGATCCTGCTGCGCACCCGCGCCGGCAACTGGATCTTCGCGGTCGGCGGCGGGGCGGACGCGGCCCGCGCGACCGGAGTCCCCGTCGTCAAGACCCGTATCGGCCTGTACATGGGCGTCGCCCTGTGCGCCTGGATCTCCGGGCAGCACATCCTCTTCTCGTTCGACGTGGTGCAGTCGGGCGAGGGAGTGGGCAACGAGTTCCTGTACATCATCGCGGCCGTCATCGGCGGCTGTCTGATGACCGGCGGCTACGGCTCGGCGATCGGCTCGGCCGTCGGCGCCTTCATCTTCGGCATGACCAGCAACGGCATCGTGTACGCCCAGTGGAACCCGGACTGGTTCAAATTCTTCCTCGGCGCCATGCTCCTGCTGGCGACGCTGCTCAACGCATGGGTCCGCAAGCGGGCGGAGGCGAAGTGATGACCAAGTCCGTGTCCCCGACCCCGTACGAGAAGTCCTCCGCGCCGGCGCTCGTGCAGATGACCGACGTCAGCAAGTTCTACGGCAACATCCGCGCGCTCCAGGGGGTCTCCCTGGAGGTCCACGCCGGCGAGATCACCTGCGTCCTCGGCGACAACGGCGCCGGCAAGTCCACCCTCATCAAGATCATCGCGGGGCTGCACCGGCACGACGCCGGCCGCTTCGAGATCGAGGGCGAGGAGACCGTGCTCGCCAACCCGCGCGCCGCCCTCGACCACGGCATCGCCACCGTCTACCAGGACCTGGCCGTCGTCCCGCTCATGCCGGTCTGGCGGAACTTCTTCCTCGGCTCCGAGCCCACCAAGGGCCGCGGCCCCTTCCGCCGCCTCGACGTGGACTTCATGCGGGAGACCACCCGCGCCGAGCTGCTGCGCATGGGCATCGACCTGCGCGACGTCGACCAGCCGATCGGCACCCTGTCCGGCGGCGAGCGGCAGTGCGTGGCCATCGCCCGCGCCGTCTACTTCGGGGCCAAGGTGCTCGTCCTCGACGAGCCCACCGCCGCCCTCGGGGTGAAGCAGTCCGGCGTGGTCCTCAAGTACGTCGCCGCCGCCCGTGACGCGGGCCTCGGCGTGGTCCTGATCACCCACAACCCGCACCACGCCTACCTGGTCGGCGACCGGTTCGTGCTGCTCAAGCGGGGCACGATGGCGGGCAGCCACACCCGTGACTCGATCACCCTGGACGAGCTCACCCGGCAGATGGCGGGCGGCTCCGAGCTGGACGAGCTGAGCCACGAACTGGAGCGGGTGGCAGAATCAGGACCGGAGCACCCGTCCGGAGCAGCCGATCCGGCGTCCGGAACCACCGCACTTTGAGGGACGACACGACTCGATGAGCACGTACCGGGACTTTGCGCTGACCCACCGGGGGGCGGCGCGGAGCACCGTCCTGCGGACCATCGGGACCCGTGAGCGCCGGTCGCACCTGACCGCCCCGCGCGTCCCGACCGTCGGCATCGACATCGGCGGCACCAAGGTGATGGCCGGTGTGGTCGACGCCGACGGGGTCATCCTGGAGAAGATCCGGACCGAGACCCCCGACAAGTCGAAGAGCCCCAAGGTCGTCGAGGACACCATCGTCGAGCTGGTGCTCGACCTGTCCGACCGGCACGACGTCCACGCCGTGGGCATCGGGGCGGCCGGCTGGGTCGACGCCGACCGCTCCCGGGTGCTCTTCGCGCCCCACCTGGCCTGGCGCGACGAGCCGCTGCGCGACGCGCTCCAGTCCCGGCTCGCGGTCCCGGTCATGGTGGACAACGATGCCAACACCGCCGCCTGGGCGGAGTGGCGCTTCGGCGCCGGGCGCGGCGAGGACCACCTCGTGATGATCACGCTCGGCACCGGCATCGGCGGCGCGATCCTCGAAGGCGGCCAGGTCAAGCGCGGCCGTTTCGGGGTCGCCGGCGAGTTCGGCCACATGCAGGTCGTGCCCGGCGGCCACCGCTGCCCCTGCGGCAACCGCGGCTGCTGGGAGCAGTACAGCTCCGGCAACGCCCTGGTCCGCGAAGCCCGCGAGCTGGCCGCCGCCGACTCGCCGGTCGCGTACAACATCATCGCCAGGGTCGGCGGCAACGTCGCGGAGATCACCGGTCCGCTCATCACCGAGCTGGCCCGCGAGGGTGACGCCATGTGCGTCGAGCTCCTCCAGGACATCGGCCAGTGGCTGGGCGTCGGCATCGCCAACCTCGCCGCCGCCCTCGACCCCTCCTGCTTCGTCATCGGCGGCGGCGTCAGCGCCGCCGACGACCTGCTGATCGGCCCCGCGCGGGACGCCTTCCGGCGCCACCTCACCGGACGCGGCTACCGCCCCGAGGCCCGTATCGCCAAGGCCGAGCTCGGCCCCGAAGCCGGCATGGTCGGGGCCGCCGACCTCGCCCGGCTCGTCGCCCGCCGTTTCCGCCGCGCCACGCGCCGGCGCGTCGAGCGGTACGAGCGCTACGCGCAATGGGGCCTGATCGACTCCCCGGCCATCGCCGAGCGCAAGGCCGCCGAGGCCAAGGCCGCCGAGGCCGAGACCGCCGAGCGCAGGGCGGCGGAGCGCGGAGCCGACGCGGCCGACGGGGCCGGCTCCGGGGCCGCGGATCCCCGGGCCGCCGACCACCCCGAGGGGGGCACGCCGTGACCCCGCCCTCCCTGCCCCGCCAGGCGCCGCCCCCCGACGAGGGTTCCACCCCCGCCACCCCCCTCCCGGTGGAGGACCGGCGGCACGTCGTACGGCGCCGCTGGATCACCGCGATCATCATCCTGCTGCTGGTCGGCGTGCCCGCGGGCTACCTCGCCGTGTCCGCCCAGCAGAGCCGTGAGAGCGGCCGGGACAAGGCCGCCAAGGTCGGCGCGACCAAGGTGCGCCCCGGCTGGCCCTCCAAGGTGCAGCGCAGCATCTACGAGGTGCCGATCCCGCCGAAGGCCTGGCGGGTCGGGTTCCTGGAGACCAACAACTGGCGCACCAGCCGGCTGTACGTCCAGTTCGCGGTCACCCCCGCCGACCTGGACGCCTTCCTGGCCGACATCGGCACCAGCCGCTCCGAGCTGACCCGCGAGGTCTCCGTCGGGGCGCACGACGCCGCGATCGCGGGCTGGAGCTGGGGCCCGCACAACACCTGGTACGGCACCACCCTGGAGCAGCAGAACCCGCGCCCCACCCGGGACGTCACGGTGGACCTCACCGACCCGGCCAAACCGAGGGTCTACGTGGTCTCCACGGCGACGCCGTAGCGACGGCGGTCCGGCCGGCCCCGCCGATAGCCTGCTCCCATGAAGCTCACCAAGCGGCTGCACTCCTGTGTCCAACTGGAGAAGGACGGGCGCGTGCTCGTCATCGACCCGGGCGCCTTCAGCGAACCCGACGCCGGGCTCGGGGCGGACGCCCTGCTCGTCACCCACGAGCACCCCGACCACTTCGACGAGGGCCGGCTGCGCGCCGCCCTCGACGCCAACCCGGCGGCCGCGCTCTGGACGCTGCGCAGCGTCGCGGAGCGGCTGGCCCCCGCCTATCCGGGCCGGGTGCACACCGTCGGCCACGGGGACGCCTTCAGCGCCGCGGGCTTCGAGGTCCAGGTCCACGGCGAGCTGCACGCCGTGATCCACCCCGACATCCCGCGGGTCACCAATGTCGGCTACCTCGTGGACGGTTCGCTCTTCCACCCCGGTGACGCGCTGACCGTGCCCGAGGTTCCCGTGGACACGCTGATGCTCCCGGTGCACGCGCCCTGGAACAAGGTCGCCGAGGTGATCGACTACCTGCGCGAGGTCAAGCCGCGCCGGGCGATCGACATCCATGACGCCTACCTCTCGGACATCGCCCGGCCGATCTACGACAACGTCCTCGCGGCCCTGGGCGGCACCGACCACGGGCGGCTCGCCGCCGGGGACGCCGCCCAGCTGTGACTGTCGGTGCCGGGCGGTAGGTTGGACGGCATGCGTATCGCCACGTTCAACGTCAACTCGATCACCGCCCGGCTGCCCCGGCTGCTGGCCTGGCTGGAGAGCTCCGGCACCGATGTCGTGTGCATCCAGGAGACCAAGTGCTCCGAGGAGCAGTTCCCGCACGAGCAGCTGCGCGAGCTGGGGTACGAGTCGGCCGTCAACGCCACCGGCAGGTGGAACGGGGTGGCCCTGATCTCCAAGGTCGGCCTGGAAGACGTGGTCAAGGGCCTGCCCGGCGGCCCCGACTACGAGGGCGTCGAGGAGCCGCGGGCGATCTCCGCCACCTGCGGCGGGGTGCGCCTGTGGTCGGTGTACGTGCCGAACGGCCGCGAGGTCGAGCACGACCACTACGGCTACAAGCTGGACTGGTTCCGCGCGCTGACCACCGCCGTCGCCGAAGACGCGGCCGGCCCGCGCCCGTTCGCGGTGCTCGGCGACTACAACGTGGCCCCGACCGACGAGGACGTGTACGACCCGGCGGTCTTCGCGGGCCTGACCCACGTGACCCCCGCCGAGCGCGCCGCCCTGGAGGCACTGCGTGCCGCGGGCCTCTCCGACGTGCTGCCGCGCCCGCTCAAGTACGACCGGCCGTACACGTACTGGGACTACCGCCAGCTCGCCTTCCCCAAGAACCGGGGCATGCGCATCGACCTGGTCTACGGGAACGAGCCCTTCACCAAGGCCGTCACCGACGCCTACGTCGACCGCGAGGAGCGCAAGGGCAAGGGCGCCTCGGACCACGCCCCGGTCGTCGTCGACCTGGCGCTGGACGCGTAGCCGGTCCCCGGACGGATCCCGCGCGCCCTGTGGCCAGCGCGGGATCCTGGTGCCAGGCTGGTCGGTATGAACATCCCCTTCCTGGACCACTGGCTGAACCGGCACGAAACGGAACGGGGTGCGGGACTGGCCGCCGCCCTCGCGGACGACCCCGAGAGCGTCAACGAGTTGTTCTCGGAATGCGAGATGCTGCGCGTCCACGCCCGCGCGGCAGGACTGGAACTCGACGGGAGCCCGGCCTCGTTGGAGGCGCTCGACCAGCTGATGCCCCGCTGGCGCCGGGACCCCGAGGTCGTGCCCTGGCTCGGCAACGACGCGGGCTTCTACCTCGGCACGGTGATCATCCGGACCAAGCTGGGCTCCGCCTGGCAGGTCTGGCCCAACGGCCAGCCGGTGATCCGCCTGGCCTCGGGCCGCGAGCTGAACGTGGTGGAGTCGGGGGTGTCCTGGGCGATGACGGGATCCCCGGAGCTCTCCCAGGCGTATGCCGAAGCCTCCGAAGGCTGACCCGATTGAGCTTTATGTCGCCTTTAGGCGTGTCGAGCGGAAGTGCCCTTCCGACGCTGGATAGTTTGCGCTGACCTCGACACTCCGACAGGTGGGCAGGGCAGCGTATGGCCGTCGATCCGTTGATCGAACTGAGGGACGTCAACAAGCACTACGGGGCGTTGCACGTTCTCCAGGACATCAACCTCACCGTCGGCCGCGGGGAGGTGGTGGTGATCATCGGCCCCTCCGGCTCCGGGAAGTCGACCCTGTGCCGGACCATCAACCGCCTGGAGACCATCGAGTCGGGCACGATCCGGCTCGACGGCAAGCCGCTGCCGGACGAGGGCAAGGAGCTGGCGGCCCTGCGCGCCGATGTGGGCATGGTCTTCCAGTCCTTCAACCTCTTCGCGCACAAGACCGTCCTCGCCAACGTCTCGCTCGCACAGGTCAAGGTCAGGAAGCGCAAGAAGGACGAGGCCGACAAGCGCTCCCGTGAGCTGCTCGGCCGCGTGGGCCTCGCCGACCAGGCCCCGAAGTACCCCGCCCAGCTCTCCGGCGGCCAGCAGCAGCGCGTCGCGATCGCCCGGGCCCTCGCCATGAACCCCAAGGCGCTGCTCTTCGACGAGCCCACCTCGGCCCTCGACCCGGAGATGATCAACGAGGTGCTGGAGGTCATGCGCCAGCTCGCCGCCGACGGCATGACCATGGTCGTGGTCACCCACGAGATGGGCTTCGCCCGGTCCGCCGCCAACCGCGTCGTGTTCATGGCCGACGGCAGGATCGTCGAGGACCGCACGCCGGAGGAGTTCTTCACCGCCCCGGAGAGCGAGCGGGCCCGGGACTTCCTCTCCAAGATCCTCAAGCACTGAGGGCGGGCCGATGAAGCGCACCCACGGCGCGCCCCCGCGCGCCCGCCGCCGTCCCCGCCCGTCCCGCCGTCCGCTGCGCCTCCTCCCGCTCCTCCTCGTCGCCGTCCTGCTGGCGCTCCTCACCGGCTGCGGCAAGGAGGGCAGCCCGCCGGTCAAGGGCCCCCAGCCCGAGGACCTTCCGGTGTACAAGGTCGCGACCGGTTTCGAACTGCCGCAGTCCCGGACCTGGGAGCGTGCCAAGAAGCGCGGCCACCTGGTGGTCGGGGTCAAGGAGGACCAGCCGTACCTGGGCGAGAAGGACCCCGCGAGCGGCCGCTACTCCGGCTTCGACATCGAGATCGCCAAGATGATGGCGGCCTCGCTCGGCTTCGACCCCAAGACCACCGAGTTCAAGACGATCGCCTCCGCCAACCGCGAGACGGCCCTCCAGAACGGCCAGATCGACTACTACGTCGGCACCTACACGATCAACGACAACCGCAAGAAGCAGGTCGGCTTCGCCGGCCCGTACTTCATGGCCGGCCAGTCCCTGCTCGTGCGCAAGGACGAGAAGGACATCAAGGGGCCGGGCGACCTCGCCGGCAAGAAGGTCTGCTCCGCCGCCGGCTCCACCCCCTACCAGCGGCTGGGGCGCGAGTACCCCGAGGCGGTCCTCGTCGCGTACGACACCTACTCCGTCTGCGTGGACAACCTGCTGACCTACCAGGTCGACGCCGTCTCCACCGACGACTCCATCCTCCTCGGCTACGCGGCCAAGGTCCCCGAGGAACTGAAGGTCGTGGGCGAGCCCTTCTCCGAGGAGCCCTACGGCATCGGCGTCCCGCGCGGCGACGACGCCCTGCGCTTCGCCCTCGACGACGCCCTCCGGCAGCAGGAGGAGAACGGCAACTGGAAGAAGGCGTACGAGGCCACGCTCGGCCTGTCCGGCGTCCCGGCCCCGAAACCGCCCGCCATCGACCGCTACCCGGCGGGCTGAGGGGAGAGCCACCACCATGTACGTGCTCACCGAGAACTTCTCGCTCTACTGGCAGGGCTTCCTCGGAACCGTCCAGCTCACCGTCTACGCCTCGCTCCTCGCCCTCGTCCTCGGCTTCGTGATGGCCTCCTTCCGTGTCGCGCCCGTCGGCTCCTTCCGGGTCTTCGGCACGGTCTGGGTCACCGTGCTCCGCAACACCCCGCTCACCCTGCTCTTCTTCGCCGTGCTGCTGGGCCTGCCGCGCTTCGGTCTGGTCCTGCCCTTCCAGGTGTTCGCGGTCCTCGCCCTGGGCTGCTACACCTCCGCCTTCATCTGCGAGGCCCTGCGCTCGGGCATCAACACCGTGCCCAAGGGCCAGGGCGAGGCCTCCCGCAGCCTGGGCATGACCTTCACCCAGACCCTGGGCTCGGTGGTCCTGCCGCAGGCCTTCCGCAGCGTCATCCCGCCCATCGGGTCCACGCTGATCGCCCTCGCCAAGAACTCGGCGATCGCCGGCGCCTTCAGCGTCACCGAGCTGCTGGGCACGTACAAGACACTCAGCGAGCTGGGCTACAACATCATCTGGACCTTCGTCTGGATCGCCGTCGGCTACCTGATCATCACCTTGTCCATCAGCGCGCTCTTCAACGTGCTGGAGAAACGCTGGGGGATCACCCGATGACCGCGCACGCGCTCCACGGGGACCTGGAGTCCACCGCCCTCTACGACCTGCCCGGCCCGCGGACCCGGCGCCGGCACTTCCTCTACGGGATCGCCTCCACGGTGGTGATCCTCGGGCTGCTCGCCTGGCTCCTCTACCTCCTGTTCGACACCGAGCAGTTCACCGCCGCCAAGTGGAGCCCCTTCACGTACAAGGGCATCCAGGAGCTGCTGCTCAGGGGGCTGGGGAACACCCTCAAGGCCTTCCTGTACGCCTCGGTGTTCTCGCTGGTCCTCGGCACGGTGCTCGCGGCCGGACGGCTCTCCGTGCACCGGCCGGTGCACTGGGCGGCCACCCTGTGCGTGGAGTTCTTCCGGGCCATGCCGGTCCTGGTGATGATCTTCTTCATCTTCATCGCCCTGAAGGTCCAGCCGCTGCCCGCGCTGGTGGCGGGGCTGACCTTGTACAACGGCTCCGTGCTCGCCGAGGTCTTCCGTACGGGGATCAACTCCGTCGACCGGGGCCAGCGCGAGGCGGCGTACGCGCTCGGCATGCGCAAGACCCAGGTGATGACCTTCGTACTCGCACCGCAGGCGGTGCGGGCGATGCTGCCCACGATCATCAGCCAGCTGGTGGTGGCGCTGAAGGACACCTCGCTCGGCTACCTGATCACGTACGAGGAGTTCCTGCACGCGGGCAAGCTGATCGCCTCGAACCTCGACTACGACCTCCCTTTCATCCCCGTCGTGATGATCATCTCCCCGATCTACATCGGGATGTGCATGCTGCTCTCCTGGTTCGCCGGCTGGGTGGCGCGGTTCGAGCGGAGCAGCCCGAAGACCGAGGCGGTCGACGTCGCCGAGGCCGGACCCGGAACGGTGCTGCCGGGCGAGCCGCGGTAGCTCCGAAGAGCCGCCCCGCCCGGCAGCAGCCGCAGATCACTGCTCGCGCAGAGGTACCGAGACGTACGAGGGATCGGTGCGCGGCGAGGAGAAGGTCAGCTGTGCGCCGGTGGGGTTGTGCTCGATGTAGAGGGGGTCGACGGTGTCGACGACGAGGGCGAGCCGGTGGCCCTCGGGCACGTCGTAGGCGGTGGAGAACAGCTCCAGGTCCACACCGAAGGACTGGCCCCGGGGCTTGCCGTGGAAGGTGTACGGGGCGTTGCTGACGAGCTTGCCGATGCCGAGCGGGCCGACGTCGTAGAGGTACGCGACGAACGTGCCGTCCGAGGCGGTGGGAGTGACCGTGGTGTGCAGCTTCACGGTGCCGCGGATGCGGCGGTCGGCGTCCTGGCGCGGGGACTGCCAGACGGCGGCGAAGGCGCGGGGCAGGAGCGGGACGGAGGCCGTCGGGGGAGCCTTGGCGAACTGGTCCAGGAGGCTGGAGAGGAAGACGACGCCGCCGTCGGCGCCCGAGTCGACGCCCGTGAAGAGGTGCTCGCCGTCGGAGAGCGGGATCCTCTCGGTGCCGCCGGAGCCGACCGACTTCCAGTCCGCGTAGCCTTCGTAGCCCTCGGTGCTGCGGGACTTGATCTGCACCGGCGCCTCGGTGTCCACACCGTTGAGCTCGCCCTTGAGGTGGCGGTCGAACCAGCGGTGGGCGTTGGTCCAGGTGTCGTTGGGCAGCCCGAGCAGGCCGGTGCCCTCGGCGGTGGCGTGGTCGCCGGGCCGGAATTCCAGGCGCTTGGGGCCGGTCAGCTTCTCGTAGAAGGCCGCGTACTGGTTGGGCGGGAAGATGGAGTCGCCCCAGGCGTTGCCCAGCATGATCGCGGCGCCGTTGGCGTTGATCTCGTCGATCCGTTCCGCTGCCGAGCGCTTCTTGCCCCACTCGATCATCTGCGGCTCCCGGTCCAGCCGGGAGCCGATGAAGTCGCCGAGGATCTGCTGGAGTTCGGGGCCGGGGCGGCCGGTCAGGTAGCCGGCGCCGCCGAGCAGCGCGGCGGCCTGGAGGTGCTGGGTGCGGCCCGAGTAGATCGACTCGATGATGTCGGCCCAGCCGCTGAGCGCGACCACGGCCTTGATGCGGGGGTCCTGCGCGCAGGCCAGCAGGCTGATGCCCGCCCCGTACGAGACCCCGCCCAGGCCGATGTGGGCGGCGTCGGCGGGGGTGTTGGCCAGCGCCCAGTCGATGACGGCGGACACGTCGGCGATGTCGGGAGGTCCGGCCACCTCGATCTGGCCGCCGGAGAGCCAGAAGCCGCGGGAGGTGTAACTGACGACGACGTAGCCGTCGTCGGCGAGCTTCTTGGCCTGGGCGACGTATTCGATCTGCGGCATGCCCCAGCTGGTGGGGAGCACGATGAGCGGGTACGTCCGGCCGGACCGCGCGTCGGCGGGGGTGAAGACGTTGCCCTTCAGGGTGATTCCGCCGGAGCCGGGGATGTCGTGGAAGCGGAGGTCGGACGGGGCCGACGCAGCCGCCGCGCCGGAGGGGGCGGTTGCCGCCCGGGCCTGGTGGGGGGCCAGGCCCAGGGCGGTTGCCGCGAGTACGGCCGCCACGGCGGCCACGGTGCTGCTGGTGGTGCGGGCGGTGCGGACCATCGATCGCTCCTCGCGTGCGCCGGTGTCAAAGTGACCCGACGGTAACGGGAGGGGCTTACCGGAGGTAACCCATCGGTGAGCTACGCGCTGGTAACGATTGGACGCGTGTCAAGTGCGCCGATCAGCCGTTCTGGGGAGTGGCGCCCGCGGCCCCGGCCAGGGCGCTCTTGGCCTTCCACTCCTCCCACGACAGGTTCCACTCGCCGTAGCCGTTGCCGATGTCGGCCTTGCCCTTGGAGCCGTCGCCGGTGACCTCGACCAGGTCGCCGACCTGGGCCTCGCCGAACAGGGCCTTCGCGTCGGAGTCGCTCATGCCCACGCAGCCGGAGCTGGTGTTGGCCCGGCCGAAGTTGCCGCTGTTCCACGGAGCGGCGTGGATGTACATGCCCGACCAGGTCACCCGCATCGAGTAGTCGACCATCTTGTCGTAGGAGTCGCCCAGGCCCACCGTCTGGGAGTCCATCCGGATGGTGCCCTCCTTGGTCATCAGCACCATCTTCCCGGACCAGGAGGCCTTCTGGCCGCCGGGCGTGCCCGCCGAGACCGGGATGGTCTTCACGGCCTGGCCGTCCTCGGTCACCGTCATCTTGTGGGTGTCGAGGTTGACCTGGAGCCGGCGATCCTTGCCGATCTTGAACTCGGTGTTGTAGTCCTTCACGAACATCCCGCCGCCCTGGCCCGAGTCCACCCCGTTGAGGCTCATCTCGACCTTCACGTCGGTGCCGGACTTCCAGTACTCCTTCGGCCGCCAGTCCACCCGGTCGTTGCCGGTGTAGTCCTTGAACCAGCCCCAGGAACCCTCGGTGTTGTTCGAGGTGGTGACCTTCAGGTGCTTCTCCACCTCGGCCTTGTTCTTCACCGGGTTGTCGAAGACGATCGAGACCGGCTGGGCGATGCCCACCACCCCGTTGGCCTTGCCCGGGTTGATGGTGACCTTGTTCACCTTGTCCGCGGCGGCCGTCTTGAACTGGGCGTTCGCGCTCTGACTGTCGGTGTTCTGGGCCTCGACCTTGTAGTCCGTGCCCGGCGAGGCGTTGCGCTCGGAGGTCCACGTCTTGCCGTCGTCGGCTATCTTCCCGGGCAGTTCGCCGCCCTTGCCGTCGGACACCTTGACCAGGGCCAGCTTCCCCTCGGTGAGGGTCACCTTCACCGGCTCGCCGGGCTTGGCCTGATCGCCCGTGAGGTTCACGGATATCGCCATGTCCGGCTTCTTCTTCGCGTCCGCCGTGCCGGAGGCGCCGGCGCCCCCGCCTCCGCCCGAGCCGCCCCCGCAGGCGGTCAGCGCTACGGCCATGAGTGCGGTCCCGGCCAGCATGGCGTGGCGACTGCGTGCGGTACGGCGTGTGCGGCTCAACGAAACCCCTCCAAGTAATGATCGTTCGCAAATGGAGATGCGGACGGCACGACTTTAGGTTGCACAAACCGCCGAAAAGATCTGACTTTCGGTTGTGACGTGGACCGCAGCGAAACGGTCATCGTCCGGTCACAATCGCCGCGCGCGCCGGTCACGGACTCCTGTGAGAGTCCTGTGTGTCCCGCATCCCCGGACGTACAGGAAGGCCGATTTGCCGTGTGCGCACTGCTCGTGAACCCCGCCCAGCGACACCAGTCCCCGGAGCGGGAGCTGAGTGTGCAGCCCATGTCCGTACCGGAATACCAGGGTTTCCTTTTCCGGAACCGGAACGCGAGCTTTCTGCAGTACCCGTCCTGGGCCGAGGTAAAGGACCTCTGGCGCTCGGAAAGGGTCGGATGGCACTACCCCGACGGGCAGACGGCCGGTGCCGGGCTCGTCCTCTACCGCCAATTCCCCGGTACCCGAAAATACTTCGCCTACCTTCCCGAAGGCCCGGTCGCCGACTGGTCCGACCCGCACATCGACCGGTGGCTGGACCCCCTCAAGCGCCACCTGCGCGCCGCCGGCGCCTTCGCCGTCCGGATGGGGCCCACGCCCGCCTACCGCCGCTGGGACGCCGCCGCCGTCAAGTCCGGGACCGGGCCGGGCCGGCAGATATCCGACGTGCTCGCCACCGAGGTCGACCCGGTCGGAGCCGCCCTCGCCGACCGGCTGCGCACCCGCGGCTGGAAGCGCTGCGGCGGCGAGGACGACGGCGACGCCCAGCCCCGCCACGTCTTCCGCGTACCGCTCGCCGGCCGCTCCCGCGAGGAGCTGTGGTCCGGCCTCAACCAGGAATGGCGGCGCAACGTCCGCAAGGCCGAGAAGGCCGGAGTGCAGACCGTCCTCGGCTCCGCCGCCGACCTGCCCGAGTTCTACCGGCTGCTGCGCATCACCGAGGAGCGCGACGGCTTCCGCCTCGGCCGCTCGCTCGCGTACTACCAGCAGCAGTACGAGGTCCTCAATGCCGAGGCGCCCGGCCGGATGCGCCTCTACCTGGGCGTCCACCAGGGCGAGATCCTCGCCGCGCACACCATGATCGTGGCCGGCAGCCGGGTCTGGTACCAGACCGGCGCCTCCGCCGACCACCGCCGCGAGGTCCGCCCCAGCAACGCGCTCCAGTGGCGGATGATGTGCGACGCCCTCGACCTCGGAGCCGACGAGTACGACATGCGCGGGGTACCCTCCACCCTTGACCCCGACGAACGTTCTTTCGGGCTGCTGCGCTGGAAGCTCGGCACCGGCGGGCAGGTCGTCGAAACGCTCGGCGAGTGGGAGACCCCCATGGACGGATACGCCAACACGGCGCTCCACAAGGCATTCCAGGCCTACCTGGCCCGCCGGTGACCACCACCGACACCAGACCGGCCACCGGCCCCTCCGCCGACGCAGCCGCCGGCGCGGCAGCGGGGAAGACCTCGGTACTGCGCAGCGGCGCCCTCATGGCGGCCGGCTCGATCGTCTCCCGCGCCACCGGATTCGTCCGCTCCGCCGTCGTCGTCGCCGCGCTCGGCACCGGGCTGCTCGGCGACGGCTACGCCGTCTCCAACACCGTCCCGAACATCCTGTACATGCTGCTCATCGGCGGCGCGCTCAACGCGGTCTTCGTCCCCGAGCTGGTCCGGGCCGCGAAGGAGCACGAGGACGGCGGGGCCGCGTACACCGACCGGCTGCTCACCGCGTGCACCGCGGCGCTCGTCGTACTGACCACCGTCGCCGTGGTGGCCGCGCCGCTCATCGTCGCCGCGTACACCCCGTACACCGGGGGCCAGGCGAGCACCACCGTGGCCCTGGCCCGGTACTGCCTGCCGCAGATCCTCTTCTACGGGCTGTTCACCCTGCTCGGCCAGGTGCTGAACGCCCGCGGCCGGTTCGGCGCGATGATGTGGACCCCCGTTCTCAACAACTTCGTGATCATCGGCGTCTTCGGTCTCTTCCTGTACGTCACCCACGGCTCGGCGGACGCCCTGACGGCCGGCGAGACCCGCCTCCTCGGCCTCGGCACCACCGCCGGCATCGTCATCCAGGCCGTCGCGCTCATCCCCTCGCTGCGCGCCGCCCGCTTCCGCTGGCGTCCCCGCTTCGACTGGCGGGGCCAGGGCCTCGCCCGCCCGCTGCGCAACGCGGGCTGGCTGGTCATGCTCGTGTTCACCAACCAGATCGGCTACTGGGTCGTCACCCGGCTCTCCACCGCCACCGGACACCGGGCCGTGGAAGCCGGGCTCGCGGGCGGCGCCGGGTACACCGCCTACAGCAACGCCTACCAGCTGTGGATCGTCCCGCAGGGCATCATCACCGTCTCCCTCGTGACCGCCCTGATGCCCCGGATGAGTGCGGCCGCCACCGACGGCGACCTCGGCGCGCTCCGCCGGGACGTGTCGTACGCGCTGCGCTCCAGCGCCGCCCTCGTCGTCCCCGCCGCGGCCCTCTTCGCGGCGCTCGCCCCCTGGGTGATGGGCAGCGTCTTCGGGTACGGGCGCACCGGCGCCGCCGACACCGAGGTCATGGCGGGCATGCTCGTCGCCTTCGCACCCGGCCTGATCGCCTTCTCCGGCCAGTACGTCCTCTCGCGCGCCTTCTACGCCCTCTCGGACACCCGGACCCCCTTCTTCCTGAACCTGGTCATCGCCGCCCTGAACGCCGGACTGTCCGCCGCCGCCTACCTGCTGCTGCCCCCGCGCTGGGCCGTCACCGGCATGGCCGGCGCCTACTCCGTCGCCCTGTTCGCGGGCCTGGCGGTGACCGCGTACACCCTCGCCCGGCGGCTCGGCCCGCGCACCGGAACCCGTACGGAGCGCCGCGCCACCGCGGTCCGCACCCACCTGCGGCTGCTGACCGCCTGCCTGCCCGGGGCCGCCGCGGGCCACGCGGCCGCCCGGGCCGCGGGGCCACGCGGCCGCCCGGGCCGCGGACGGCCTCGGCGACTTCGCGGCCGTCGGCGCGGGAACCGCGGCGCTCGCGCTCGTCGTCGTCCTCCTCGCCAGGCCGCTCGGCCTCACGGAAATCACCGACCTGCTGGACTCCCTGCGGCGCAAGACCGGCCGTTAGCGGGAGGAAGAGCCTTCGAACCGTCTTGGATAATGACCGGATGCCACGCGTACTGCTGATCGAGGACGACCCTTCCATCCGGGAAGGAGTGGGTCTCGGCCTGCGCCGGCGCGGCCACGAGGTGGCCGCGGCGGAAACCGGCGAGGCGGGCCTCGCGCTGATGGGGACCTTCCTCCCGGAGCTGGTCCTGCTCGACCTCATGCTGCCCGGGATGAACGGCGTGCAGGTCTGCCGCCGCATACGCGAGACCAGCCAGCTCCCGATCATCATGCTGACCGCCCGCGGCGACGACTTCGACATAGTCGTCGGCCTCGAAGCCGGCGCCGACGACTACATCGTCAAACCCGCCCGCACCGAGGTCATCGAGGCCCGCATCCGGGCCGTGCTCCGCCGCCTCGGCGCCCCGGCGGGCAGCCGGCCCGAGGTCGAGTTCCACGGCGAGCTCGCCATCGACCGGGCCGGACTGGCCGTCGCCAAGAACGGCGAACGCGTCCCCCTCGCCCCCAGCGAGATCAAACTCCTGCTGCACCTGTCGGCCTCGCCCGAGCAGGTCTTCTCCCGTCAGCAGCTCCTGGAGTACGTGTGGGAGCACAGTTACCACGCCGACGCCCGGCTCGTGGACGCCTGCGTACGCCGCCTGCGCACCAAAATCGAGGACCCCGCGGGCAGCCCCCGCTACATCCAGACCGTGCGCGGCTTCGGCTACCGCTTCGGCCCGCTGTGAGGCGCATCGCGCCGCTCGGACTGCGCACCCGGCTGATCGCGGCCTTCCTGCTGGTCGCCGCGATCAGCGCGGTGACCACGGCCACGCTGACCTACCAGCAGGCCCGCACGGCGGTGCTCAAGCAGAGCCAGGACACCGCGGTCAGCACCCTGCGCGACCAGATCGAGACCCTGCCGCTCGACCTGCCGCTGGACCAGGCACAGCTCCAGCGGGTCGTCACCGAGCTGGGGAAGAAGGGCAAGCCGAACCCCTGGAACGTCTTCGGCGAGTACGGCACCCTGCGGGCCTCCAGCACCAGCGCGCCCACCTCCACCGTGGTCACCGACGAGCTCCGCCGCCAGGTGACGGCCCATCCGCACGGCGCCTTCCAACGGGTGACCGATCCCGCGGGCAGACCGTACCTCGCCGTCGGCATGCCGGCCGTCTGGCTCCACCAGGACGTCCGGGAACCCACCGGCCTGATCCTCTTCGCGACGATGCCCCTGACCACCGAGGGCAAGACGGTCGAGGCCATGGTCGAAGCCGCCAAGCGCGGCGCCGTCCCGGGCCTCGCCATCGCCGTCATCCCCGCCCTGCTCGCCGCGCGCAGCGTGCTGCGCCCCGTACGGGACATGCGCCGCGCCGCCCAGCGGCTCGGCAGCGGCCGCCTCGACACGCGGATCGAGGTCCGCGGCTCCGACGAGCTCGCCGGACTCGCCCGCACCTTCAACGAGACGGCCGGCGCCCTCGAACAGTCGGTGGACGAACTGCGCGAGGCCGAGGCCCGGGCCCGCCGCTTCGCCTCCGACGTCTCCCACGAACTGCGCACCCCGCTCGCCGGGATGCTCGCCGTCACCGAGGTCCTGGACGAGGAGGCCGAGCGCCTCGACCCCGATACGGCCGCCGCCCTGCGGCTGGTCAGCGCCGAGACCGGGAAGCTCGCCGTCCTCGTCGAGGACCTCATGGAGATATCCCGCTTCGACGCCCGCGCGGCCGAGCTCAACCTCGACGACGTGGACGTGGCCGAGGCGGTCCGCAAGACCCTCGAGCGCCGCCACTGGGACGACAAGCGGGTGCTCACCGACCTGCCGTCGCAGGTCCGCGCCCGGCTCGACCCGCGCCGCTTCGACGTGGTCCTCGCCAATCTCATCGGCAACGCCCTCCGGCACGGCGGCGCCCCCGTCCGCGTCGGCGTGCGCACGCAGCCGCGGCCCGACGGCCCCCGGCTGCTGATCGAAGTCGCCGACAGCGGGCCCGGCATCGCCCCCGAGGTGCTGCCGCACATCTTCGACCGGTTCTTCAAGGCCGACGCCGCCCGTACCCGCTCCGCGGGCAGCGGCCTCGGGCTCGCCATCACCCTGGAGAACGTCCGGCTGCACGGCGGCACCCTGCGCGCCGCGAACGGCGCCGCCGGGGGAGCGGTGTTCACCCTCGACATGCCCCTGGAGGCCGACGCATGACCCGGACACGGGCGGCCGCGGCCGCCGCCTTGCTGCTGGGCGGGCTGCTCACCGGCTGCGGGATCAAGCCCACCGGGGTCATCGAGAGCGGAGCCGCCGCGAAGGTCGTCGTGCCAGGGCCCGGGACCACGGGGACGGTGTACCTCGTGTCGGCCGACGGGCGGCTCTTCCCCATACCCGACAGGGAGCAGCCCTCGGTGTCGGAGACCTCGCTCCTCGTACGGCTGCTCGTCGGCCCCAACGAAGCGCAGAGGGCCGCGGGCCTGGAGACCCGGCTGCCCGTGCTGGACATCAAGAAACAGGGCGCCAGCGCCGGGACGACCATGATCTCGGCCGACACCATCGGGGTCGGCGTGCCCTTCAAGGTCTCCACCCTGTCCGAGACGGCCCGCCAGCAGCTGGTGTGCACGGTGGCCTCCACCGAACCGCGGTACCAGGTCGTCCTGCTCGGCCCGGACGCCGACATCGGCCCCGCCCGCTGCGAACTCGGCGACTGACCGTCCCCTTGCGGCGGGGCGGCTGCTCCCGCCACCGTGGCCCCATGGACCCCGCCGCGGACGTGCCCGACGTGTTCGACCCCCGGATCTACGGGGCCGGGATCCCGTACGCGAGCTACCGGCTGCTGCGCGACCACCACCCGGTGGCCTGGCAGGAGGAGCCGGAGATCGCCGGCTGGCCCGCCGGCCCCGGCTTCCGGGCGGTCACCCGGCACGCCGACGTGGTCCGTGTGCTGCGCGACCACACCACGTACTCCTCCTGGCTCGGCGCCACCCAGATCCGCGACCCGGACCCGGCCGACCTGCCGTTCCTGCGGCGCACCATGCTCAACCAGGACCCGCGCCGCGCGGCGGGCGACCACGGGCGGCTGCGCCGCCTGGTCTCGCGCGCCTTCACCCCCGCCCGCGTCGACGCCTTCACGGGCCGGGTCCGCGAGCGCGCCCGCACGCTGCTGGCCGCCGCCCGGGACGGGGCCGAGGACGGCGCCGCCGACCTGGTCGCCGCGGTCACCGACGAGTACGCGCTGCTCAACCTGACCGACCTGCTGGGCGTTCCGGCCGCCGACCGGGGCCTGCTGCTGGAGTGGACCGTACGGATCATCGGGTACCAGGATCCCGAGGACGCGCCCGCGCCCCGGCTCGGCCCCGACGGCAAGCCCCTGAACCCGCGCTCCCCGGCCCTGCTCGGCGAGATGTTCGCGTACGCCCGCGAACTGGCCGCCCACAAGCGGGGGCACCCCGGCGACGACGTGATGACCGCCCTCGCGGAGGCCGGACTGGAACCGGCCGAACTGGAGATGTTCTTCTTCCTGCTCACCGTCGCGGGGAACGACACCGTGCGCAGCGCGGCCCCCGGCGGCCTGCTGGCCCTGGCGCGCGACCCGGACGCGTACCGGCTGCTCGCCGACGGCCGGGTGCCGATGGCCGGCGCGGTGGACGAACTCCTGCGCGTCCACCCGCCGGTGCTCAGCTTCCGCCGCACCGCCGCCGTCGACACCGAGCTCGCCGGGCAGCCGATCCGGGCCGGGGACAAGGTGGTGGTCTTCCACGCCTCCGCCAACCACGACGAGCGCGTCTTCACCGACCCCGGGCGCCTCGACCTCGGCAGGACGCCCAACCCGCACGTCTCCTTCGGCGACGGACCGCACGTCTGCCTCGGCGCCCACTTCGCCCGGCTCCAGTTGCGCGTGCTCCACGAGGAGTGGCGCGCGGCGATGCCGGCTCCCGAACTCGCCGGTCCGCCGCGCCGGCTGGTCTCGAACTTCATCAACGGGATCACACGGTTGCCGCTGCGGGTGTCCGGGCCTGCCGGGTGACGTCCGCCAGCAGGTCGACCACGTCCGGGCCGTACGCGTCGGAGTTGTTGACCTTCAGCACCACGCAGAAGGATTCCCCGCGGTAGCGGCGCGCCAGGTCCTTGTGATGGCGCGCCAGGTAGCGGGCGCCCGCCTGGTTGCTGATCGCGGTCTGCCCGGAGACGAGGAACACCGGGCGGCTGCCCGGCCCGGTCGTCAGCCGGGCCAGCAGTACGTGGTCGATCTGGCCCTTCTCCCAGCGGTACGTCTCCCCGCCGACGTGGATCGCCCCGCGGTCCGGCCCCGGATCCCTCGACAGGTCGACCCGGACGCCCGGCAGCATGGAGGCCAGGTGCGCCGCCGTCCGCGCGTTGGACACCGGCCCGCCCACGCAGAACTCGGCACGCTCGCCGAAGCCCTGGCGGACGGAGTCGTGGGAGACGATCTGGAGATTGGCCCCGCAGTCCTTGATCAGGGCGGATATCTCCAGCAGTGCGAAAGCGTCGTTGCGGTGCACCGACCCTTCCGTGCCGCCCATCTGCCGGTTGACCACGAACAGGCAGTCGGAGCCGGTGGGCAGCCCGAAGAAGGCCTGCTTGCGGCGCAGCGTACGGCGCCACAGATAGGTCCGGGAGAACCAGCCGAAGCCGCCGCTGATCGCGGTGGCCACCACCCCGAGCACGATGTTGCGCACGTCGTCGTTCATGCGCCGGATGCTAGCCCGCACGTGGTCTTCCTGACGCGGGGGGTGCGGTGAAGTTACAGTGCCGAGTTCAGGGTTCAGGCCTGTCCGGTGGGGTGCGACAGGCCGTCGACTGGAGGTTCGGATGCGTCGCTCCGCCACACGTCAGTTAGTGCTCGTCGCCCTCACCGGAGCGCTGGTGTCCACCGGCGCGGCAGCCCCGCCGTCAGCGGCGTCCGGCGGTAGCCCGGGCACTCCGGCCAAGGTTCCGGTCGCCGCCGGGTACGGAGGGGCCGTCGCCAGTGTCGACGCCGACGCCTCGGCCGTCGGCATCGCGGTGCTGCGCTCCGGGGGCAACGCCGTGGACGCCGCCGTCGCGACGGCCGCCGCGCTCGGGGTGACCGAGCCGTACTCGGCCGGCATCGGCGGGGGCGGCTACTTCGTCTACTACGACGCCGGGTCGCGCCGGGTGCAGACCATCGACGGCCGCGAGACCGCGCCCGCGACGGCGACGGAAACCCTGTTCCAGGAGAACGGCGTCCCCATCCCCTTCGAGCAGGGCCAGACCAGCGGCCGCAGCGTCGGCGTCCCCGGCACCCCGGCCACCTGGAAGAGCGCGCTGGACGCCTGGGGCACCCGGTCGCTCGGCCAGATGCTCAAGCCCGCCGAGAAGCTGGCCCGCGACGGGTTCACCGTCGACCCGACGTTCCGGGCGCAGACGGAGCTCAACCAGGACCGGTTCAAGGACTTCCCGGACACCGCGAAGCTGTTCCTGCCGGGCGGGGCCCTGCCGGTCGTCGGTTCCACCTTCAAGAACCCCGACCTGGCGGCCACCTACGCCGAGCTGGGCCGCAAGGGCACCGGCGCGCTCTACCGGGGCCCGATCGGCGAGGACGTCGTCCGGGCCGTCCGCAAGCCCCCCGTGGACCCGGCCGCCACCCGGATCGTCCGCTCCGGCGACCTGACCACCGGCGACCTGCGCGCGTACGGGGCCAAGCGCCAGGCCCCGACCGAAGTGGGCTACCGCGGCCTCGACGTGTACGGCATGGCGCCCTCCTCCTCGGGCGGCACCACCGTCGGCGAGGCGCTCAACATCCTGGAGCGCACCGACCTGTCGAAGCTGTCCGAGACCCAGTACCTCCACCGGTTCATCGAGGCCTCGCGGATCTCCTTCGCCGACCGCGGCCGCTGGGTCGGCGACCCGGCCGCCGAGAACGTCCCCACGCGGGAACTGCTCTCGCAGCGGTTCGCCGACTCGCGCGGCTGCCTGATCTCCCCAGACCGTACGCTGACCAGCCCGCTGGCCCCCGGGGACCCGCGCCACCCGGCGGCCTGCGGCGGCGCCGGGCAGGCCGCACCCACCACGTACGAGGGCGAGAACACCACGCACCTGACGGTCGCCGACCGCTGGGGCAACGTCGTCTCCTACACCCTGACCATCGAGTCCACCGGCGGCAGCGCGATCACCGTCCCGGGCCGCGGGTTCCTCCTCAACAACGAGCTGACCGACTTCTCCTTCGCACCGGCGGCCCCCGGGGTCCCGGACCCGAACCTGCCCGGCCCCGGCAAGCGGCCGCGCTCGTCCATGTCCCCGACCATCGTGCTGGAGCACGGGCGCCCGGTGCTCGCGGTGGGTTCCCCGGGCGGCGCCACCATCATCACCACCGTCCTGCAGACCCTGATCGGGCACCTGGACCGGGGGCTGCCGCTGGTCGACGCCATCGCGGCGCCGCGCGCCAGCCAGCGCAACCAGACCACCACCGAGCTGGAGCCGGGCCTGTGGAACAGCCCGCTGCGCGGTCAACTGGAGGCGCTGGGCCAGGGCTTCCGGCAGAACCCGGAGATCGGCGCGGCGACCGGGGTCCAGCGGCTCCCGGACGGGCGCTGGCTGGCCGCGGCGGAGACGACCCGGCGGGGCGGGGGCTCGGCCATGGTGGTCCACCCGCACGGGAAGCCGTAGGGAACGTCCGCTCCCGATGTTCAGGGGGCGGTGAGGATCCTCGGGCCGTCGGCGGTGATCGCGACCGTGTGCTCCACGTGCGCGGCGCGGCTGCCGTCGAGGGTCCGCAGGGTCCAGCCGTCCCCGTCGCACCGGTACTCGTCCGTACCGCCCGCGATCAGCATCGGCTCGATCGCGAGGACCATGCCGGGGCGCAGCTGCATGCCGCGCCCCGGCCGGCCCTCATTGGGCACGCCCGGGTCCTCGTGCATGGTGCGGCCCACGCCGTGGCCGCCGAAGTCCTCCATGATCCCGTACCCGGCGGTGCGGCAGACCGTGCCGATGGCGTGCGCGATGTCGCCGATCCGGTTGCCGGGCCGCGCGGCGGCGATGCCGGCCGCGAGGGCCGCCTCGGCCGTCTCGATCAGCCGCAGATCGGCGGGGCGGGGCCGGCCGACGGTGAAGCTGACCGCCGCGTCCCCGACCCAGCCGCCCAGCTCGGCCCCGCAGTCGATGCTGACCAGGTCTCCGTCGCGGAGCCGGTAGTCATCGGGGATGCCGTGCACGATCGCGTCGTTGACCGAGGCGCAGACGACCCCGGGGAAGGGCACGGGCGCGAAGTGCGGCCGGTAGCCGAGGAACGGCGAGCTCGCGCCCGCCCCGGCCAGTACCGCGCGGGCCGCCCGGTCCAGGTCCAGCAGTGACACCCCGACGGCCGCCGCCTCCCGCGCGGCGGCCAGGGCTTGGGCGACGACCCGGCCGGGGGCCCGCATCGCGCTGATCGACTCTTCTGTCTTCAGTTCCACCATGCCAATAACTATACCGGTATAACTTTAACGGGATAGTTATTGGGGGAGGGGGTAGGATGAGGCCATGGTCCGTACCCCCCTCACCCCCGAAGAGCGCGAGCGCGGCGAGCGGCTCGGCGCGCTGCTGCGCGAAGCCCGCGGCGGTCGCAGCATGGTCGAGGTCGCGGCGAGCGCCGGGCTGTCCGCCGAAACCCTCCGCAAGATCGAGACCGGCCGCGCGCCCACGCCGGCCTTCTTCACGGTGGCCGCCCTCACCGAGGTGCTCGGACTGTCCCTGGACGATGTGCTGCGCCGCTGCGCGTTCGTGCCGGCCTGAGGCTCCGGCGGGGCCGCCCGAGCCCCTGTCGGAGCCGCGGACCTGCGGTTTCTTTCGGGCGGGGCCGGCGGGCCGAACGGCCCAATCGGCGGTGGGGGCGGCCGGGAGCGGGGCAGGCGTGAAGGCGTGTCGACCTCGAACGCTTCCCAAAGACTCGGTTTCGCGCTCCTCGGCGCCCTGCTCGCGACCGGTCTGCTGCTCGCGGCGTGTGCGGCGCCGGACGGGCGGGCCTCTGCCCGGGATCCGGGTCCGCGGCCTACCGCGCCCCGGGGGTCGTCGTAGGCTCCGGGGATGACTCTCGACGAGCTGAACCAGGGCAAGTACGTCAGCCTCACCACCTTCCGCAAGGACGGCACCCCCGTCGCGACGCCGGTCTGGGCGGTTGCCGACGGGGGTGAGCTGTACGTGTGGACGCGCAGCGACTCCTGGAAGGTGAAGCGGATCCGCAACAACGGGCGGGTCGAGGTCAGCGCCTGCGACGTGCGGGGGCGGGTCGCCGAAGGGGCGCAGGTGCTGGAGGGCGAGGCGCGGCTGCTGGACGAGGCGGGGCTGGCGAGGGTGCGGAAGCTGATGTCGCGGAAGTACACCTGGCAGTTCTGGGCCGTGGACGTACCGGCCGCCCTGGTGCGCCGGGGGAAGCGCCCGCACACCGCGATCGCCGTCAAGCTTTGAGATTCCCGTAGCCCGCCCGTAACACCGGTGGGGTCCAATGCGGGCATGGAGACCGCGACTTCGCAGGCGATCGCTCAACTCTCTTCCTATTTACGCGGGCTGACGCAGAGACTCGATCCGGGGACGGGCTGGTACGGGGAGTTCCTGCGCCGGGATCCGGAGGGCCTGCGGGCCTGCCTGGACGGCGCCGCGATGCCGCCGTGGGACGTGGTGGAGTCGCTGCTCGGGGATCTCGCGGGGGCCCGGGGTGCGGAGTTCGCGGCGCGGGAGAGGGAGCACGCGGCCCGGCTGCGGGCCGCGGCGGTCGCGGTGTGGGACCGGCTGCCGGGCGGGGCGCAGGAGCTCCGGACCCTGCTGGCGGCGGCCGCCGACCAGCGCTCCGTCTCGGAGGCGGCGACCCGCGCGCTGGCGGCCCGGCTGGGCTCGGCCCCGGGCCCGGCGGAGGCGGAGGCCCTGACCCGGGAACTGGCCTGGACCCAGGACGACACCGCCAGGGCGGCTTCCCGCCACGAAGACCTCGTGTCCCGCCTCGGGGACCTGGACACCCCGCCCGAGCCGGGGTGGTCCGCCGGCCCCGCCGGGGCCGAGCCGCCGGCCGGGGAGTGGGCCGGGGCGCAGGAGGGCGGGGCGGTGTCCGGGGCGCCGCGGCAGCGGGAGGCGGGGGAGGAGCGGACCGAGCCGCCCGTGGGGCGGGCCGAGGGCCGGTGGCTGCGCGGTGCGCGGCGGGCCGGCGGAGCCCGGTACGCGGGTGCGGCGGCCGTGGCCCCCGCCCCCTTCACCCCGCCGCCCGCCCACCCGGATGCGGCCCCCGCGCCCCGCGGCGCCCGCTTCGCCCACGCCGAGCCGCACCCCGACTCCCGCGCCGAGCCGCATCCCGACTCCCGCTCCGACTCCCGCGCCGAGCCCCGCCCGGAGCCCCGGGCCCTGCGCCGGTCCCGCACCGGAACGCTCGGCCGCGCCCGCTTCGCCCCGCCCGAGCCGCAGGTGCCGGCCGCCCCGGAGCCCGACGTCCCGGCCGCCCCGGAGCCCGACGTGCGGGCCGCCGCCGGGCCCGACGTGCGGCCGGCGGGCCGCCGCGGTTCAGGGGCGCGGGGTGCGGGCGGCGCGGGCGGCCGGGCTGCGCCACCAGGCCAGCAGGCTGGTGTGGATCAGCCGGGGCTGGGCGAACGCCGCGATCTGCGCCGCGGGGCGGGCGAAGAACAGCCCGTCCGCGGTGCGCCGGTCCGCGGCCGCCGCCAACACCCCTTCCACGGCGGCCCGTCGGGACGCGGTGGCACCGGGCAGGAAGTCGATGCCGAGCAGTGCCTCCTCCGGGGCGGCGGGCAGCGGCTCACCGGTCCGGCAGCGGATGCCGCACGGACCGGCCCACCAGGACACCGCCCAGCCGTCCCCACCGGGGGCGTAGGGCGCTCCGGGCTCCTGCGGGGCGCGCGGGTCGCGCACCATGTGGACCTCGGAGAGCGGCTTGTCGGCGGCGCCGAAGTGGCGGACCGTACGGAAGCCGACCCGGGCGTAGAAGGCCGGGTTGCCCCGCTCGACCACGGCGTCGAGCACGACCTGCCGGGCGCCCGCGGCCGCGGCCGCGGCTTCCAGGCGGCGCAGCAGCAGCCGGCCGAGCCCGGCGTGGCGCACCCGGGGGGAGACGGCCAGCCGGCGGACCTCCCAGTCGCCGTCGGGGCGGACCACGGCCCGCACCGATCCGGCGGTCTCCCCGTCGAGGGAGGCGACCCACAGTCCGCGGCCCGCCGCGAGGTCCTCCCGTACGTCCCCGGCCCGTTCGCGGGCACCGTCGGCGACGGGCAGGCCCGGGACGAGGTCGCCCGCGGCGTACGCGGCCGCGGTGACCGCCGCCACCCGCTCGCAGAGGTCTTCCGGTGCGCCGGCGACAGAGTCAAGGAATCGGATCTGGATATCGACGGCAGTGGCCGCCTTTTCTGTGGTGAGCACAGCCGCAACATAGTGGATGTGATGGGATTGGGAAACACCGTCGTCAATCTGTCCGCGCATTTCAACAATCGCGGAATACAGCCGCCGGACACGCCCGGCGACTACGGCTTCAATATCTGGCGCAATACGTTTCCGGCCGAGGAACTGCCGGAGCCCGGCTCCCTGGTGGACCTCGTGGGGGCCGTCTTCGAGTTCCCGGCCCGCAAGAGCGCCGCCGGGGACAACGTCCGCTGCCGCGGGCAGCTGGTGGAGCTGCCGGGCGGCAGCTGGGACTGGATCGGCCTGGTCGGCGCGGCCGAACGGCGCACCGAGGACGAGGTCGAACTGCACTACGCGGACGGCACCGTGCGCCGCGAGTGGCTGCGGATGAGCGACTTCTGGCCGCAGACCGGCGCGTACTTCGGCGAGCCGAGGGCCTTCGTCACCGGCAGCATGCGCTACCCCCGCCACACCCACCTGCACCACGCGCCGTCGATCTGGCAGCAGCGGGTGCCGGTGCGCGTGCCCGCGCCGCTGGCCGCGGTGCGGCTGCCGGACAACCCGGCGATGCACGTCTTCGCCATGACCGTCACAGCGGACGAGGAGAGCCGTCTTGCGAGTTGAACTGGGACCCGTCGGCTACTGGCGGCACGAGCTGTCGCACTGCCTGCACACGACGGCCGGGGTCCTGCTGGGCTTCCACGGGCTGGACCCGGTGCAGGCGCTCGGCGCCGGCTGGGGATTCGACTACCCGGCGGGCGACATCCGCCGCGAAGAGTACTACTTCCCGGGCGCGGCGCAGGACCTCTTCGGCGGGCTCGCCCCCTTCCACGACGTGCACTCGCGCTGGCACGAGCCGGCCGACGCCCGCGAGGGCTGGGAACAGGTGCGGGCCGCGCTGGCGGCGGGCACCCCGGTGGCGGTGGCCGCCGACAACTTCCACCTGCCGTTCCGGCCGGCCTACCGCGACGTGCACACCAACCACCTGATGGTGCTCTACGGGTTCGACGACACCACCGGCGACGTGTTCGTGGCCGACCCGGTGCCGCCCGCCTTCCAGGGGACCATCCCGCTGGCCGCGCTGGCCGCCGCCCGGGACTCCGGCAACCCGGTCCACCACGACCGGGACCTGTTCTTCACCGCCAATCCGATCGGCAACCGCTGGCTGGAGCTGCGGATCGGGCAGGACCAGCCCGCCTTCGACCCGGAGTTCGTGGACCGGGTGACCGCGGCGAACCTGCGAGCGCTGCGGGCGGAGCCGGCCGCCGCCGATGCCGCCGCGGGGCACCTGCGCGGACTCGCAGGGCTGCGCACCTTCCTGACGGAGGCCTTCGACCGGCTGCCCGGGGACCCGGCCGTCGGCGACGAGGTCTTCGTCGTCATCGGCCCCGTCCTCGCGGTGACCGGGCTGCACGCGGAGTTCCTGCGCGAGGCCGGCCGGCGCTTCGGCGAACCGCGGCTGGCCGAACTGGCCCGCGAGGTGGACCGGGTCGCCCACCACTGGTCCGCGCTGCGCATCGCGGTGGCCACGGCCGGCCCCGACCGGGCCGCGATGGTGCCGGGGCTGCTGCGCCGCACGGCCGCGCTGCTCGACGCGTACGACCGGGTCCTGGACGGTCTCCAGAGCCGTCTCGAGGCCCGCGGGCAGGCCCTTCGGGGCGCGTAGGGGTTATCCCCGACTGACCGCTCGGGACCCCACCCGGCAGGCTCGACCTGCGGTGGAAACGCCCGCTGAAAAACATGCCGAATATCGCATGGAAAGGAATGCTGTCTTGCTCAAGGAAGCATGCCCGGAATGCACCGGAGACGTCTCCGTCGCACCCGAGGTGGAACTCAACGAAATCGTCGAGTGCGCGGAATGCATGGCGGAACTCGAAATCGTTTCGCGCGAACCGCTGATCATGGCCCTGGCCCCCGAGGCCGAAGAGGACTGGGGTGAGTAGTTGAAACCTCCCCGCCCTGAAGGACGGGAATTCCTGGCTCACTTTGCCTGACCCCGGCACGGGACGGGACTTACAAGATCGGCACCAGCCGGGTTGAGACCAGCCCGGACGAGCATCACGCGGGCGGAGTTCTTGTCCCTGGGGGACACCGCTCCGCATGCGGTGCACGTATACGTTCTCTCGGAAAGAGGTAGTGCGTGCTTGGCTCTCGCTCCGCACTGCGCGCAGTCCATGGTGGTGTGCGCGGGGTGGACCAGGTGAACGGTCCGCCCGTGCTTGCGGCCCATCTCGATCAGGGCCGTCTTGACAGCGCCGATGGCGCCGTCGGCCGCCTTGCGGGCCATGGTGGTCTTCGCGAGGAACTCCGGGCGGAAGTCTTCCACGGCGATGTGGTCGAAGTCGCGGGCGACCGTCTTGGCCCACTTGCGGGCGATGTCCTGGCGCTGCCGGGCGGTCTTCTTCGACACCTTCCCCGCCGCCTTGCGGGCCTTGCGGTAGCCGGCGGTGTCGGGCCGGTTCTTCGGGGTGCGACGACGGGACATCATCCGCTGATAGCGGGCGAGGTCATGCGCTTTCCTCTTCCCGTGCCCGAGGTGTGGGAGGTCGTGGACGCCGGACGTGGTGGTTGCGGTCTCCTTCACACCCCAGTCCACACCGATCACCGCGCCGGTCTCGGGCATGAGCTCGATGGCGGCTGCCACGACGAACGAGGCGTACCACTGCCCGAGGCCGTCCCGGTACACCCGCACACTGGTGGGATCGGACGGCAGGTCTCGGGACCACACCACAGCCAGCACGATCCCACCCGCCAGGTACAGACGACGGTCCTTGATCGAGAACCCGCGCCGCGTGGAGTTCAACGACGGGACGGCCTCGCGCTTGCGCTTGACGCGGGGCATCCCGGCCCGCTGCCGCACCGGCAACCCGGCCTTGATGTCCTTCAGAGCCTTCGCCCTCGACTTCGCGAAATCACGGACGATCTGCTGCTGCGGCACCGAAGCACCTTCACGCAGCCAGCGCACCGACCGGCGGGCTTCCGTCAGCATCTTGTCGAGCTGCGCCGGCCCACACGTGAGCTTCTCCGTGGCTGTCTTGTTGAAGGTGTGGACCTTACGGGACATCGCCACGCATTCGTTCCACACCCAGCGGCACCGCGCCCACTCGGCCTCCAGCCGGGAGAGCGCGGTGGACGACACACGAAGCCGGTACGTGTACCGGGCAACCCCGCCACCGTCGGCCATCGGCATCGTCGTCATGACCGCAACGCAACAGTCCTCACTGACAATCAGAGAAGGTGCAGGTCAGGCCAGATGTCCACAGAACACCGGCGCTCCGCGCCTGTGAGCCTCCAGGGAGAAGCCCGGTGATCCGCGCCGGGATCGTCGGCGGGGCCGGGTACATCGGGGGCGAACTGCTCCGGATGCTGCTCGGCCACCCCGAGGTCGAGGTCGCGGCCGCCACGTCGACCCGCCTGTCCGGCAGGCGGGTCGACGGCAGCCACCCCAACCTCCGGGGTCTGACCGACCTCAGCTACGTCGCACCGGAGCAACTGCCCGAGTGCGACGTCCTCTTCTTCACCGCGTCCAGCCTGGACGACCCCGCCGGGCGAGCCGAGCTCGCCGCCCGCGGCAAGGTGGTCTTCGACCTCAGTGCCGACCTGCGGCTGAAGGACCCCGCGCTGTACCGCAAGCACTACGGACGGGAGCACCCCGTACCGGAGCTGCTCGCGGACGCCGTGAGCGGTCTGCCCGAGCTGCACCGGGAGAGCCTGCGCACGGCCGACCTGGTGAGCGTGCCCGGCTGCATGGCGAGCGCGTCGATCCTGGCGCTGAACCCGCTGGCCGCCGCCGGTCTCATCGAGTCCCGGGTCACCGTGGACGGCCGGGTGGGCTCCAGCGGCTCGGGCGCCTCGGCGGGCGAGATGAACCTGCACTCCGAGCGCAGCAACGTGCTGCGGGTGTTCGCCCCCCTGGGCCACCGCCACCAGGCCGAGATCAGCCAGGCCACCGGCCTGGAGGCGCTCATGACGGCCACCGGCGTGGACGCCGTGCGCGGCGTGCAGGTGGTCATCCGGGCCACGGCCCGGCCCGGGGTCACGGAGGCGGCGATCCGCGCCGCCTACCGCACGGCGTACGCGGCGGAGCCCTTCGTCCGCGTCGTCGCGCAAAAGCGCGGCAACTACCGGTTCCCGGAGCCGAAGCTGCTGCTCGGCTCCAACTACTGCGACGTCGGCTTCGCCTACGACGCGGCGAGCCGCGAACTGCTCGTGATCGGGGCGCTGGACAACCTCGTCAAGGGCGGGGCGGGCAACGCCGTGCAGAGCATGAACATCCGCATGGGCTGGGACGAGAGGACCGCCCTGGGCTTCCCGGGGCTGCACCCGATCTGACCGGGCCGGGCCCGCGCCTGGCCCCGGCCCGTACCCCCGCACCGGCGCCGACGGGACCCCCTCCCCCCGGCGGCGCCGGGCCCGGCCGGCACGGCCGCAGCGGCCGGCCCCGTGCCCCTTCGAAAGCCCCGTACCGATCCGAGAGGCAGCGACACATGATTCACCCCGTCACCGTCGTCAAATGCGGTGGCAGCCCGGCGATCGACCGGGAGGCGATGTGCGCCGACATCGCGTCCCTGGCCGCCGCGGGCCGCCGTGTCGTGCTGGTGCACGGCGGGGCCGCCGAGGTCGACCTGCTCGCGGAGCGGCTCGGCGTCCCGCAGCGCCGGCTGACCACGCCCAGCGGCTCCTCCAGCCGCTACACCGACCCCGCCACCCTGGAGGTCCTCCAGCTGGCGCTCGCCGGAAAGGTCAAGCCCGCCCTGGTGGCGGCGCTGGGCCGCTTCGGCGCCCGCGCCGCGGGGCTGACCGGACTGGACGGGGCCACGGTCACGGCCCGGCGGACCGCCGCGCACCGCGCGGTGCTCGACGGCCGCACGGTGATGATCCGCGACGACCACAACGGCCGGATCCGGAAGGTGGATCCGACCCTGCTGACCCTGCTGCTGGAACACGGCATCGTGCCGGTGCTCTCGCCGCCGGCCCTCGCCGAGGACGGCACCGCGGTGAACGTGGACGCCGACCGCACCGCCGCCGCGGTCGCCGCGGCCCTGGGCGCCGAGCGGCTCGTGATGCTGACGGGCGCGCCGGGCGTACTGGCCGACCACCGCGACGAGTCCTCGCTGCTGCCCGAGTACCGGGTGCCGGCCGAGGGGCCCGTCGGGGACGCGGCCGTGGGCGGCATGAAGGCCAAGCTGCAGGCGGCCCGGGAGGCCCTGCTGGGCTCCGTGGCCGAGGTGGTGGTGGCCGACGGCCGCGTGAAGAACCCGGTCTCCGGCGCGCTCGGCGGCGCGGGGACCACCGTACGGCTGGGCGCCGTACGCGAGACGGGCGGCGCCGCGCCGCTGACGACGACGGGGAGCTGACGGCGATGGCCGAGACGACGACCGGAACGACGGCCGGGGCGGGAGCGGCGGCCGGTACGGGAACGGCGGCGGCCGGCGCGGGTGCGCGCAGCCTCGCCGACACCCGCAAGGCCCTGCTGGCGCTGCGCGAGCGCCAGCGCACCACGGTGCGGGCGACGAGCACCTCGATCACCCCGGCGGCCCGGGACCGGGCCCTGCCGCTGTCGTTCACCCAGCAGCGGCTGTGGTTCCTGAACCAGTGGTCGCAGGGCCGGCCCGTGTACAACGCGCCGTCCGTGCTGCGCCTGCGGGCCCCGCTGGACCTGCCGGCGTTCCGGCGGGCGCTGACCGCCCTGGTGGGGCGGCACGAGATCCTGCGCACCCGCTACCCGGAGCTGAACGGGGTGGCCTACCAGCACGTCGACCCGGCCCCCGCCGAGGTGCCGCTGCCCGTGACCGACCTCGGCGCGCTCGCCGGCGCGGAGCAGGAGGCGGCGGTCGAGGCCCACGTACGGGCCGAGATCCGGCACTCCTTCGACCTGGCCGCCGAGCACGCCCTGCGGGTGTCGCTGGTCCGGCTCGGGCCGCAGGAGCACGTGCTGGTCCTGGCCATGCACCACATCGCCACCGACGGCTGGTCCACGGACATCCTGACCCGCGAGCTGGTCGCCCTCTACCGGGCCGAGGCCGCCGGAACCACCCCCGCCCTTCCCGAACTGCCCGTCCAGTACGCCGACTTCGCGGTGTGGCAGCGCGGTCACCTGACCGGCGAGGTGCTGGACAAGCAGCTCGCGTACTGGCGGGAGCGGCTCGCCGGAGCCGCGACCCTCGACTTCCCCGCCGACCGTCCCCGGCCCGCGGACCCCACCCGCGACGGCGCCACGCTGACGCAGATGCTGCCGGACGAGCTGCTGCGCGGGCTGCACCGTACGGCCCTGGCCGAGCGGGCCACCCTGCTGACGGTGGTGCTCGCCGCCTTCACCGCGCTGATGTCCCGCTACACCGGCCAGGACGACGTCGTCCTCGGCTCGGTCTTCTCGGGCCGCACCCGGCCGGAGATCGAGAACCTCATCGGCTTCTTCTCCAACACCCTGGTCCTGCGCACCTCGACGGAGGGCGACCCGACCTTCCGCGAGCTGCTGCGGCGCACCGGGGAGACCGTGATGGGCGCCCACTTCAACCAGGACCTGCCGTTCGGCACCCTGGTGGACGAGCTGGCCCCCGAGCGCGATCCGAGCCGCAACCCGCTCTTCCAGACCTGCTTCACCCTGCAGCACGCGGCGGCCGCCGAGGCCGAGGCGGGCGGGCTGTCCGCCGAGCCGTACCCGGCCGATCCGGGCACCGCCCGCTTCGACCTGGCCGTGCAGCTGACCGAGGTGCCCGGGCAGGGCCTGCGGCTGTGGGCCGAGTACTCCACCGAGCTGTTCGACACGGACCGGATCGAGCGATTGTTCGGGCACTACGCCCGGCTGCTGCGGGCCGTCACCGAGAACCCGGAACTTCGCCTGAGCGAGCTGCCGCTGCTGACGGACGCGGAGCACGAGCAGCTGGTCCGCGGCTGGAACGACACCGCGCGCACCCACGGCTCGGAAGAGCTGTGCCTGCACCAGCTCTTCGAGTCCGTCGCCGACGCCCACCCGGACGCGGTGGCCGTGGTGTACGAGGGCGCGGCGCTGACCTACCGGGAGCTCGACGAGCGGGCCGACCGCCTCGCCCACGCACTGCGCGCGCGGGGCGTCGGGCCCGAGTCGGTGGTGGGCGTGCTCGCGCGGCGCGGCCCGGCGCTGCCGGTGGCCTTCCTCGCCGTGCACAAGGCGGGCGGCGGCTACCTGCCGCTGGACCCGGACCACCCGGCCGCCCGCTGGGAGCTGCTGCTGGAGGAGGCCGGCGCCCGTACCGCCGTCACCACGGCCGACCTGGCCGGGGAGCTGCCGGCCTCGGTCACCGCGGTGCTCGCAGACGACCCGGCGCTGGCGGACGGGCCCGCGCCCGGCCGGCCGCCGGCCTCGGCGGGGCCGCGGAACCTCGCGTACGTGATCTTCACCTCGGGCTCGACCGGGCGCCCCAAGGGCGTGCAGGTGGAGCACCGCTCGATCGTCAACTTCGCGCGGGCCATCACGGAGCTGTTCCGGATGGGCCCCGGGGACCGGGTGCTGCAGTTCGCCAACCCCTCGTACGACGTCAGCCTGTTCGACTTCTTCTCCGCGCTGACCAGCGGCGCCGCCCTGGTCCAGGCCCCGCGCGAGACGCTGCTGGACCCCGAGCGGCTGACCGCCCTGATGCGCGGGCAGCACGTGACGGTGGCCGACCTGCCGCCGGCGGTGCTCGGGGCCCTCGACCCGGAGGCGCTGCCGGAGCTGCGGTTGCTCTTCGTCGGCCTGGAGGCCTTCCCCGGCGAGCTGGTCAACCGCTGGAACACCGGCGGGCGCGAGTTCCACAACGGCTACGGGCCCACCGAGGCCACGGTCGCCTGCATCGACTACAGGTGCCCGAAGACGGTGCACGACTCGATGCCGCCCATCGGCACCCCGCTCGCCAACTACACGGCGCACGTGGTGGACCGGTTCGGCGCCCTGGTGCCCGTCGGGGTCCCGGGCGAGCTGCTCGTCGGCGGCGCCGGGGTGGCCCGCGGCTACCTGAACGGCCCGGAGCTGACCGACCAGAAGTTCGTACCGGACCCGTACGGGGACGGAAGCGGGGACGGCGACGGCGGCGGAGAGCCCGGGCGGCTGTACCGCACCGGCGACCTCGTGGTCCGCCGCGCCGACGGGAACCTGGAGTTCCGCGGCCGCGTCGACCAGCAGGTCAAGATCCGCGGGCTGCGCATCGAGCCCGGCGAGATCGAGCAGGCGCTGACCGCGGAGCCGGAGATCGCCGAGGCGGTCGTCGTCGCGCACGGCGAGGGCGCCGACGCCCGGCTCGTGGCGTACGTGGTCCCCGCCCCGGGGACGGACGCGCCGGACGAGGGGGAGCTGCGCCGCCGCCTCGGCGGACGGCTGCCCGCCCACCTGGTGCCCGCCCTCTTCGCGTTCCTCGCCGAGCTGCCGCGGGCCGCGAGCGGGAAGCTGGACCGGGCCCGGCTGCCGGAACCCGAAGCGGCCGCGGCCGCCGTGGAGTTCGAGGCCCCCTCGACGCCCACGCAGATGGCGCTGGCCGGCATCTGGGAGGAGATCCTGGGCCGGGGCGGCTTCAGCACCCACGACGGGTTCTTCGCCGTCGGCGGCAACTCGCTCAAGATCACCCAGTTCGCGGCCCGGGTCGGGGAGCGCTTCGGGGTGGAGCTGGAACTGCGCGACCTGTTCGTCAACAGCACCCTCGGGCAGCTCGCCGACCTGGTCGAGGAGCGGGAGCTGGCCTCGGCCGACGACGCCGAGCTGCTGGCCCTGCTGGAGCGTGCCGAAGCCGCCGGCGGCGGTGCGCTGTGACCGGCCGGCACCCGGGCGGGCTCACCCCCGCCGAGGAGGAGTTCCGCGGGCGGGTCCGCGCGCTGCTGGCCGAGGACCGCGTACGCGCCCTGGCCGACGAGATCGCCGCGTACCCGCCGGGCACCGAGGCCACCCACCTGCCGGTGCACCGCTGGCTGGGCGAGCGGGGCTGGCTGGCCCCGAACTGGCCCCAGGAGTACGGCGGGGCGGGCCTGGGCGCCGCCGAGGCCGCCATCGTCACCGAGGAGATGACGCTCGCCGGGATCCCCGACGACGTGCACGTCCTCAGCATCGACATCGTCGGCCGGTTCCTGCTGGAGGTCGGCACCGAAGAGCAGAAGAAGCGGCACCTGCCGGCGCTGGCCGCCGGCGAGGAGATCGCCACCGTGCTCTTCACCGAGCCGGACGCCGGATCCGACCTGTCGGCACTGCGCACCACCGCGCGCCGCGACGGCGACGGCTGGCGGCTGTACGGCCGGAAGATCTACAACATGAAGTCGCAGTACGGCGAAGTGGCGCTGTGCGCGGCCCGCACCACCGAGTCCCCGGTGGCGATGCACGGCATCACCCTCTTCCTGCTGCCGCTGCGCTCCCCCGGCGTCCACGTGGAGCCCGTTCCGACACTGTGCAACGACCGGTTCAACCTGGTCGTCATCGACGGGGTGCGCCTCACGGAGGCCGACGTCCTCGGCGAGGTCGACAACGGCTGGGCCCTGATGAACGACCTGCTCCAACTGGAGCGCACCGGCGTCGACTTCCACGCCAAGGCCCGCCGCCTGCTGGACCTGGTGACCGAGCGGGCCGCGGCCACGGGCCGGCTGGCGGACCCGGCGTACGCGCTGCCGCTCGCCGCGCTCGACGCCCGGCTGCGCGCCGGGCACGCCATGGCCTGGCAGCAGGTGCGCAACCTGGGTGCGGGCAGCCCGGACCCGGTCGGCTCGGCGATGGCCAAGTGGTACGTCACCGAGCAGATCCGGCCGGTGCTCGACCTCGCCCTGGAGGTCTGCGGACTGGAGGCGGCCCTGACCGCCTGGGACGGCGCCGCGCCCGACGGCGGGGTGCTGGAGGCGGGCCTGCGCATGGGCCCCTCGCACCGGCTGGCCTCCGGGACCTCCGAGGTCATGCTCACTCTGATCGCCACCAACGCTTTGGGGCTCCTGTGACGACGGCCGTACTCGACGAGCTGAGGGAACTGTTCGGGCAGGAGCTGGCGCCGGTGCTGCGCCGGCTCGGGGAGCGCCCGCGCGGCGCCGCGGACGGGCCGGCGGCCCGGCTCGGCGAGGAGGACGCGGGCACCCGCGACGCCGTCTGGGCCACCCTGGCCGAGCTGGGCGCCTTCGGCCCGCACCGCGAGGCCGAACGGGTCGCGATCGCCGAGCTGATGGGCGCCGCGCTCTACCAGAGCCCGTACGCGGACACCGTGACGGCGGCCGCGCTGCTGGCCGCCACCGGGGATCCGGCGTACGGACCGCTGCTCGACGAGGCGGCCCGCGGCGCGGCGGCCGTGGCCCTCGCGGTCCGGGAGGACGGGCTGAGCGGGCCCGCCCGGCCCGGCCCGCTCACCGTGCACCGCGAGGCGGACGGGTACGCGGTCTCCGGCCGGCGGCCCTTCACCGCCTTCGCGGCCGACTGCGGCCACCTGGCGGTGGTCGGCGCCGGGAGCGACGGGGAACCCGTACTGGCCCTCGTACCGCGCGAGCGGCCCGGGGTGCGCCTGACGCGCCGCGACGACATCGGCCGCGGCGACCTGTACGCGGTGGAGCTGGACCGGGCCGCGGTGTCCGGGGCGGTCCACCCGGTCGGCGCGCTCTGGCCGGCCGTGCTGGCCGCGGCCCGGGTCCGGCAGGCCGCCGCGCTGGCGGGAGCCGCGCGGGCCGCCGTGGAGCTGGCCGCGGAGCGGCTGAGGTCCCGGCAGGCCTTCGGGCAGCCGCTGGCCCGGCAGCAGGCGCCCGCCCACCGGCTGGCGGCGCTGGCCGCCGAGGCCGCGACCGCGGCGGCCTTCGCCCGCTCGGTGGCCGCGGCCGCCGACCGCGGGGAGGACGTACGCGCGACCGCGGCCCAAGTCCTCTATCTGGCGGGCGACCTGGCCCGGCGGGCGGCCGCCGAGTCGGTGCACCTGCACGGCGCCCACGGCATGACGGAGGCCTGCGACGCCCAGCTGTTCCTGCGCCGCGCCGCCGTGGACTCCCAGTGGCTGGGCACGGGCACCGAGCTGCTGCGGGAGGCGGCCGCGCTGCTCTCCGACACCCCGAACCCCCGCTGATCCGAAAGGCCGCGCCATGCACGACTCCCCCCTCCTGGACCCGGTGCCGCTGCTGCGGGACCTGATCCGGATCGAGACCGTCAACCCGCCCGGGGACGAGGGCCGCCTCGTCGCCCACCTCGAACGGCTGCTGATCGCCGAGGGGATCACGGACTACAAGGTGGTCGGCCCCAGCGCGGAGCGCACCAACCTGGTGGTGCGCTTCCCCGGCCGGGGCGAGGCCCCGCCGCTGCTGCTGCACGCGCACTCCGACGTGGTGCCGGTGACGGGCCAGGAGTGGACGCACCCGCCCTTCGAGGGCCGCCTCGTGGACGGGGAGGTGTGGGGCCGCGGCGCGATCGACATGAAGGGCGGCCTCGCGATGATGCTGTCCGCCCTCTTCCGGCTGCGCGCGGCCGGGGAGCGGCCCGCCGGGGACGTGATCCTCGCGGTGGTCGCCGACGAGGAGGACGGCAGCGGGGCCGGCGCCGCGCACCTGGTCGAGCAGCACCCCGAGCTGTTCGAGGGGGTGCGGTACGCCATCGGCGAGGAGGGCGGGGCCGGGATCGAGCTGGCCGGGATCCGCTTCCACCCGGTGGTGGTGGCCGAGAAGCGGCCGGGCTGGCTGCGGCTGACCCTGCGCGGACCCGGCGGGCACGCCTCGCGGCTGGCCGCGCCGGGCAATCCGACGGCCCGGCTGGGCGCGGTGCTGACCGCGCTGAGCGGGGCCCGGCTGCCGCGCCATCAGATGCCCGCCGCCGACCGGATGCTGGCCGCGCTGGCCGGGGCGCTGCCGGAGCCGCTGGCCGCGGCGGTGACCCGGCTGCGGGAGGACGGCGAGGGCGACGCGCCGCCGGCGGGGCTGCCGCTGAACGAGGCGCTCCAGCTGGACTCGGTGCTGCGGCACACCGTCAACCCGACGGTGGTGCGCACCGGGCACAAGATCAACATGATGCCGGCGGAGATCACCGTCGACGTCGACGGGCGGATCCTGCCCGGGGAGTTCGAGGTGGCCGACCTGGTCGCCGAGATCCGCGCCCTGATCGGCGGGGAGGGCGAGGACACCGACGCGATCGGCATCGAGCTGCTGCACGAGGACCCCCGGGTCCGGCCCGAGCTGATCGCGGAGCCCGAGTTCGGGCCGTTCTACGACCGGCTGGAGGCGATCCTGCGCGAGGCCGACCCCGAGGCCGTACCGCTTCCCGTGATGAGCCCGGCCACGACCGACGCCACCGTCTTCGCCCGCCTCGGCATCCGCTGCTACGGCTGGCTGCCGCTCCTGCTCCCCGCCGGGGCCCCGCACCGCCGCCTGCTGCACTGCGCCGACGAGCGGATCCCCGTGACCGCCCTGGAGTTCGGCACCCGCTGCCTGACCGAACTGCTGCGCACCTACCCCTGAACCGCCGGTCCCCTGACGACGAAGGCCAGTGACGCCATGTCCTCCGAGTTCCTCTCCCCGCAGCGCGCCGCGCTGCTCGCGCAGCTGCGCCGCGGGCGCGGCCTCGGCTCCGCGCCCGGCGGCATCACGCGCCGGCCCGACCCGGCCGCCCCCGCCGCCCCGTCCTCCGGGCAGCGCCGGCTGTGGTTCTTCGACCAGCTCCAGCCGGGCAGCGCCGCGTACAACATCGCCTGCGGCGTGTGGCTGCGCGGCCCCCTCGACCAGCCGGCGCTGGAACGGGCGCTGACCCGCATCACCGAGCGGCACGAGGTGCTGCGCAGCGTCCTGCGCGCCGACGGCGAAGGCGGCGTTCGGGCGGTGGTCCTGCCCGTGGCGCCCGTCGCCGTGCGCACGGTCTCGGCCCCCGGCGAGGCCGGGGAGCAGCTCGTACGGCGGGCCGGGCGGATCGCCGCGGAGCCCTTCGACCTCGCCGCCGGACCGCTGCTGCGCTGCACCCTGCTGAGCGGCGCCGGCGACGCCCGGCTGCTCGTCCTGGCCATGCACCACGCGGTGTCCGACGGCTGGTCGCTGCAGGTGCTGATCCGCGAACTGGTCGAGCTGTACGGGGCGCAGGCCGAGGGGCGCGAGCCGCGGCTGCCCGCGCTCGCGGTCCAGTACGCCGACTACGCGCTGTGGCAGTCGCAGTGGCTGAGCTCCCCGGCGGCGGCCGCGCAGCTGGAGTACTGGCGGGGGCGGCTCGACGGGGCCGTCCTCGCCGACCTGGCCACCGACCGGCCCCGGCCGGCCCGCTCCGACTTCTCCGGGGCGCACGCCCGCTTCGAGGTGGGCGCGGCGGCCGGCGCCCGGATCGGCGCACTCGCCGAGCGGCTGCGCACCACCCCCTTCACGGTCGCCATGGCCGCGTTCGCCGCGGTCCTCGCCCGATTCACCGGCCAGGACGACCTGGTGGTGGGCACGCCGGTGGCGGGCCGCGGCCGGGCCGAGACGGCCGCGCTGGCCGGGTTCTTCGTCAACACCCTGCCGGTGCGCGTCGACCTGTCGGGCGACCCCTCGCTCGAGGAGCTCGTCGCACGGATGCACGGCGAGGTGCTGGACGCCCGGTCCCACGCCGAGGTGCCGTTCGACCACCTGGTCGAGGAGCTGCGCCCGCAGCGGGACGCGGGCGGCCGCACCCCTCTGGTGCGCTACCTGTTCCAGTCCGACGAGAGCGCCCAGGAGCCGGTCGTCGTGGGCGGACTGGAGATGCTGCCGGTCCGGCTCGACACCGGCACCGCCAAGTTCGACCTGGCCGTGGACCTCTCACCGCGCGCCGACGGCGGCTTCGACGGGCTCGTCGAGTACAGCACCGAGCTGTTCGACCCGGCCACGGTGGAGCGGATCGCGACCGCGCTGCGGCTCGTGCTGGAGGAGGCCGGGCCGGCTCGGGCGGCCACCACCGTGTCGCGGCTGCCGGTCATGACCCCGGCGGACCGCGCCGAGCTGCTGGAGCGGTGGAGCGGGGCGGGCGTTCCCGCCGTGGTGACGGACACCGCCACCGTGCACGGGCACGTGGAGGCCCAGGCCGACCGCACCCCGCACGCCACCGCCGTGCAGTTCGGCGGGGAGCGGCTGGGCTACGCCGAGCTCGACGAGCGGGCCAACCGGCTCGCGTGGGAGCTGCGGGCGCGCGGCGTCGGCCGGGGCGACCTGGTCGGGGTGGCCCTGCCGCGCGGCCTGGACCTGATGGTCGCGCTGCTCGCGGTACTCAAGTCCGGCGGCGCCTACCTGCCGCTGGACGCCGGCTACCCGGCGGCCCGGATCGAGATGATGCTGGAGGACGCCGGGGCCCGGGTCGTCGTCACCGACACGGACGCCGTACCCGCGGAGCTGACGGCCGCGGCAGGGGCTGCGGGGGCGCAGGTGCTGTGCCTGCGCCGGGACGCGGAGGCGGTCGCCGCCCGTCCGGGACACCGCCCGCAGGCGGGCGCCGGGGCCCACGACCTCGCGTACGTGATCTTCACCTCGGGGTCCACGGGCCGGCCCAAGGGGGCCATGAACGAGCACGCGGCCGTCGTCAACCGGCTGCTGTGGATGCACCGGGCGTTCGGTCTCGCCGAGGGCGAGGGCGTGCTCCAGAAGACGCCCATCGGCTTCGACGTCTCCGTGTGGGAGCTGTTCTGGCCGCTGATGGTGGGCGGCCGGTGCGTGCTCGCCCGGCCCGGCGGCCACCAGGACCCCGAGTACCTGTGCGACCTGATCGCCTCGGCCGCCATCACCACCGTCCACTTCGTGCCCTCGATGCTGGCCGCGTTCACCACCGCCGGGCGGCTGCCCGCCGTCCGCGACACCCTGCGCCGCATCGTGTGCAGCGGGGAGGAGCTGCCCGCCGCGCTCGTCACCGAATGCGCCGCGCTGCTGCCGGACACCGGGGTGTTCAACCTGTACGGGCCCACCGAGGCCGCCGTCGACGTCACCTGGTACCCCTGCGCCGAGGGGTACGGGGGCCGGGTGCCGATCGGCCGCCCGATCGACGGCGCCCACGTGTACGTCGTCGACCGCGCGGGCCGGCCCGTCCCGGTCGGGGTGGCGGGCGAACTGCTCCTGGGCGGCCCGGCCGTGGGCCGCGGCTACTGGCGCCGGCCCGGGCTGAGCGCGCAGCGGTTCGTGGCGGACCCCTTCGGTGCGCCCGGGTCCCGCCTCTACCGCACCGGCGACCTGTGCCGGTGGCGGGCCGACGGCACCCTGCAGTACCTGGGCCGCATCGACCACCAGGTCAAGCTGCGCGGGATGCGGATCGAGCCGGGCGAGATCGAGGAGGCACTGCGCACCCACCCGGGCGTGGACTCGGCCGTGGTCTCGGTGCGCACCGGCAGCTCCGGAACCCCCGTGCTGGTGGCGCACGTCCGCCCCGCCGAGGGCCCGGACGCGCCGGAGGCATCCGAGGGGCTGGGCGGCGTGCTGCGGGCGCACCTGCGGGAGCTGCTGCCGGCCCACATGGTGCCCACGGCCTTCGCCGCCGTCGCCGAGTGGCCGCTCGGCCCCAACGGCAAGCTCGACCGGCGCCGGCTGCCGGACCCGGTGCCCGCCGCCCCCGAGGCCGGCCGGGTCGCGCCCGCGACGCCCGTGGAGAGCGAGCTGTGCGCGATCTGGGCGCAGGTGCTGGGCGTGCCCGCCGTCGGCGCCACCGACAACTTCTTCGACCTCGGCGGGCATTCACTGCTCGCCACCCAGCTGCTCGCCCGGGTACGGGCGCGGTACGGGGTGGAGCTGCCGCTGGGCCGGCTGTTCGCGGCGCCGACGGTGCGCGCGACGGCCGAGGCCCTGGCCGCGGCCGGGCGCCGCCCGGCGTCCGCCCCCGCCCTGCGGCGCATCGACCGGTCCGCCTACCGCGTACCCGCCCCTTCGATTGCGGAGTGACCCCTGACATGACCCAGACCGAGATGTCCGAGGAACTGTTCTCCCTGCCCGCCTCGTTCGGGCAGAAGCGGATGTGGCTGCTGGAGCAGGCGGGCAGCGGGACCGCCCTCTACACGATGCGCGCCGCCCTGCGGCTGCGCGGCCCGCTGGACCCCGGAGCGCTGGAGCGGGCCCTGACCGAGGTGGTCGCCCGGCACGAGGTGCTGCGCAGCGTGCTGCGGCTGGACGGCAACGACATCGCGCAGGTGGTGCGGGCTCCCGGCCCGGTGTCCCTGCCCGTCGTGGAGGTGCCCGGCGGCCCGGAGGCGGCGGTGGCCCTGGCCGCGGAGCTGAGCCGGGAGCCCTTCGACCTGGCCGCCGGCCCGCTGTTGCGCTGCACGCTGCTGCGGCTGGCCGAGGACGACCACGTACTGCTGGCGCTCGTCCACCACAGCGTCTGCGACGGCATGTCGCTGGGCGTGCTGCTGCGCGAGCTGACGGCCCTGTACGAGCCCTGCCTGCACGGCGTCGCGCACCCGCTGGAGGAACTGCCCCTCCAGTACGCGGACTACGCCGTCTGGCTGCGCGAGCAGGTGGCCTCCGGCGCCCTGGAGGAGCAGCTGGCGTACTGGGGCGAGCGGCTCGCCGGGGTGCGCGAGCTGCGGCTGCCCGCCGACCTGCCGCGTCCCGCCGTTCGGGCGTGGTCGGCGGTCTCGGCGCCGGTGAAGGTGGCGGCACCGGTGGTGCGCCAGCTGCGGCTGACCGCCCCCGGCGGCGGAGTGACCGCCTCCATGGTCGCCCTGGCCGCGTACGCGGTGGTGCTGTCGCGGTGGAGCGGGCAGAACGACCTGGTGGTGGGCCTGCCCGTGGCCGGGCGGCCCGAGGTGGACCTCGAACCGCTGGTCGGGTTCTTCGTGAACACGCTCCCGATCCGCGTGGACCTGTCCGGTGACCCGTCCTTCGGCGAGCTGCTGGCGCAGGTCCGGGAGCGGTGCGTGGAGGCGTACTCCCGGGCCGACGTTCCGTTCGAGCTGATGGTGGAGCGGGCGCACCCGGACCGGCGGGCCGGCCGGCTGCCGCTGGCGCAGACGCTGCTGAACGTGCAGCAGTCCGTGCCGCTGGGCCTCGCCGAGATCACCGGTGTGACGTTGGAGCCCGTCGAACTCCCCGACACCGCGCTGCAGTTCGACGCGGTGGCGGACCTGGTGGAGCAGGGCGACGCGGTCACCGGGCACGTGTCCTTGTCCGCGGACCTCTTCGCCGCCGAGACCGCCGCCCTCGTGGCCCGCTCGCTGTCCGCGGTGCTGCGGGCCGCCTCCGCGGCCCCCGGCACCCCCCTGTCGGCGCTGCCCTGCCCGGTGGCCGACGCCCGTCCGGCCGCGGGCGGCGCCCAGGCGCCCGACGAGGCGTACGAGGAGGCCCCCGCGGCCCTCCCGGCCGGCGGCGGGAAGCCGCAGACCCCCGGCGAGCACCTGCTGGTCGCGCTGTGGCGCGAGGTGCTGGAGGTCTCCGAGGTCGGCGTCCACGACGAGTTCTACGCCCTGGGCGGGAACTCGATGCGGGCCGTGCGGATCGTGACCGCCGCCCGGGAGCAGGGGCTGGAGCTCCCCCTGGACCGGATGCTCGGCCAGCACACCATCCGCGAGGTCATCGCCCACACCGAGGCCGCCGCCGCGGCGGCCGGGCACCGCACCACCGCCGCGCCCGCGGCCGCCTGACAGGAGAAGCCCCGTGACCACCCAGACCACCGAACCCGAGGCGGGGGCCGCACCCGCCGGCAAGGACTACTCCGTACCGGTGCTGCCCGGCACGGGGGACACGGACTACGCCCGCTACATGCGGACCGACACCCTGCTGTCCCTCCAGCGCCGCCCGGAGGAGGTCATCCACCGCGACGAGCTGCTCTTCCAGGTGGTGCACCAGTCCACCGAGCTGTGGCTCAAGCTCGCCTGCCAGGAACTCACCGACAGCACCCGGCTGATCGGCGAGGGCTCCTTCGACACGGCCGTACGGCTGCTGGAGCGGGCCCGGCTCGGCGTGCGGCTGGCCACCGACCAGCTGGAGATGATGCGCCGGCTCTCCCCCTGGGACTTCCAGACCATCCGTACCGTCCTGGGCCACGGCTCCGGTTTCGAGTCCCCCGGCTGGGCGGCCGCCCGCCGCGCCACCGCGCTGCTCGGCGAGGCCTTCGACCGCGCCGTCGAGGAGCGGGGCATCGACCTCGCCGAGGTCTACCGCACGCAGCCCGACACACCCGTGCACCGCCTCGCCGAGGCCCTGATCGGCTGGGACGAGGGGATCTCCCTGTGGCGGGTGGAGCACTGCAAGATGGCGCTCCGCCTGCTGGGCGAGGACGTCCTGGGCACCAAGGGCATCCCCATCGGCGTGCTCACCAAGCTGATCGGCCACCAGTTCTTCCCGCGCCTGTGGCTCGTGCGCACCGAGCTCACCCGCACCGGCCCGATGGGCGACGCCGCCCCGGCCGCTCCGACCGCGCCCCCGGCGGCTCCCTGCCCGGCGGCCCCCCTTCCCGAGGAGAAAGACCGCAAATGAAAGCGCTCACCGACTGGCTCGCAGCGCCCGAGCCGGACCGTTTCCCCTACGCCGGCGTGGTCGCGGCCTACCGGGAGGGCGGCAAGCACTTCGTCTCCGACCCGCTGCTGGCCCTGCTCGACCGGGCGCGCGCGGAAATGACCGCCGCGCCCGCCCCGGCCGGGGCCGCGCAGGAGGCCGCGCGCGAGGTGCTCGACCGGTTCCTGGACACCGCCCTCGACAAGTACGACGGCCGCTACGACTACCCCACCTACACCGCACTGTCCCTGCTGGCCCCGCCCGCCGGGGCCGCTCCGGAGGAGATACGCCGGCACCGCGACCGGCTCGTCGTGCACCTCCTCGGCGACCTCGCCCGCTTCGAACTGGCCGCCGTGGCCGGGGAGACCGCCCTGCTGCCGCAGCTGCGCCCGTCCCCGCTGCTGGTCGGCAAGCGCCACCGGCTGGCACTGCGGGTGGCCGCCCCCGCGCTGGCCCGGCTGGGACTGCCCGGCCCCGTACCGGGCGAGGAGCCCGAGAAGGCGGCGCGCCGGCTGTGGGAGACCTCCGACGCGTCGATGACCGGGCGGGAACGGCTGGTGCTGGAGCTGAGCATGCTGCCGGTGCACGTGACGCACGACGAGTACCTGTTCATCCGCGTGCTCCAGGCCTTCGAGGCCACCTTCACCCTGCTGGCGGCCGAGCTGCGGGCGGCGATCGAGTCCCTCGACGCGGGCCACGGGCCCGCCGCCGCGGACCGGCTGCGCCGCGCGGCGACGGCCCTGACGGAGTCCGCGCCGCTGTTCTCGCTGCTCGCCACCATGCAGGCCGAGGCCTTCCGGGTGTTCCGGGAGTTCACCGAGGGGGCGAGCGCCATCCAGTCGCGCTCGTACAAGCTGGTGGAGTCCCTGTGCCGGACCCCCGACGCCGAGCGGCTCCACTCGCACGCCTACCGCTCCGTGCCCGAGGTCCGCGAGCAGGTGCTGGCCGGCCAGCGGACCCTGGACGACGCGTACGCGGACGCCCTGTCGGGGCCGCCCGGCGGCCGCGGCCGCGTGCTCCCTGCGGCCGCGGCGATGGAGGAGTTCGCCTCCGCCCTGCGCCGCTGGCGCCAGACCCACTACCGGCTCGCCGTACGGATGCTGGGCAACCGCAGCGGCACCGGATACACGGAGGGGACCCCCTACCTCGGCGAGGTGCGGAAGATCCCCGTGTTCGACTCCGTGCACCGCTCTCAGGAGGCGCAGGCCACCTCCGCGGCCTGATCCGGGACGGTGCGCAGGGTGCGTACGGAACGGCCCGCGATCGGCGCGACCGAGAGCAGCAGCAGGACCGGTGCGACGGCGAGGGCGGTACGGGCCCCCGCGTACTGGGTGAGCAGCCCGGCGCAGGTGGTGCCCAGCGTGAGCATCCCGAAGCTGATGAGCCGGTAGGTCGCCGTCATCCGGGCGTACAGGTGCGGGGCGGTCAGTCGCTGCCGCATGGTCACCGCGATCACGCTGCCCGCCGAGGCGCCTCCGGTGCCCAGCAGGTAGGCGAGTGCGCTCACGGGCAGGTCGGCGCCGCCGCCGTCGGCGGTGAGCAGCAGCAGGTACGGCGTGGTCGAGAAGACCAGGACGGTCAGGAAGGCCGGTCCGAAGCCGAGGCGGCGCAGCAGCAGCGGGGCGGTGAGCGCCCCGGCCACGGCCCCGAGCCCGCCGGCCACCATGACCAGCCCGAAGTCGGCGCTGTCGTGCCCGAGTTCACGGACGAAGCGCATCAGGAAGGCCAGGTTCAGCAGGGCGACGCCCGCGTTGTAGATGCCCGCGTGGACGGCGACGGCGCGCAGCGGCGGGTTGTCCAGGACCGAGCGCAGCCCCTCCCGGAGCTCCCGGCGCAGGTCGCGCGGGGCGGCGGAGCGGACGGTCTTCTCGCGGTGGCGCACGAGCATCAGGGCGCTGGCGGAGGCCAGGTAGGACAGGGCGTCGAAGACGAGGGTGGCGGCGGGGCCGAAGAGCGCCGCGAGCCAGCCGGCGAGGCCGGGACCGGCGGTGCCGCCGACGGCCTGGTTGGCCGTCACCAGGCTGTTGGCGGCCGGGAGCTGGGCGGCGGGCAGCAGCCGCGGCAGGTAGGCGGTGGCGGCGATGTCGTAGACCGCGCTCAGGGAGCCGCCGAGCAGGGCGATCAGCCAGACGTGCCACAGCGCGAGCCCGCCCAGCAGGGCGAGGACGGGGACGGCCAGCACGAGGGCGAAGCGGGCGAGGTCGGCGGCGATCATCACGGGGCGGGCGGGGCGGCGGTCCAGCCAGACCCCGGCGAACAGCGGCAGCAGGAAGAACGGCGCCATGTAGAGGGTCTGGAGCAGGCCGACCTGTGTGCCGGTCGCGTGCAGGCCGGTGACCATCAGCAGCGGCAGTACGAATTCCGTGATCTTGGAGCCGAACTGGGAGACGGCGTCCCCGACCCACAGGGCCCGGTAGTCGCGCGTCGTGCGCAGCGGGTGGCGGGGGCGGGCCGGCCCGGTGCCGGGCTCGGTGCGTGGCTCGGTGCTCGTCATGGTGACCTTTCCACGGGTTCTCGGCGCCCGCCGCGGTGACGGCGTTAACGGCGTTAACGCCGTTAACGCGGCTGCTCCGGGACGCCGTTGACGGCGGACTGCGGGAGACCGGGGTCCGGGCACCCTGACGGACTCTCACAGCCCCCGCCCGCGCGGGGCAGTCGGGGAAAGCCCCGATCGAGGCGGGGAGGGCGACTGGGCCAAGGTGTGCACCGTTGACCGCTGCGCGATCGATCGAGGTGAGGTCGTTACTTGACGTCCTCCCCCCCTCGTAGCGAGGGGGGTCCTACGGCTCGGGCCGTGGGGTTTCCTGCTTCATCGCCGACTGCCCGCCCGGAGTTCTCCGTTGAGGTCTTACACCAGCTCCACAGGCTGCAACCGCCCGTCCGGCGGCCAGAAGGTTCTTCGCCGCGTTCACATCCCGGTCATGGATCGTGCCACAGCCCTCGCACGTCCACGCGCGGACGCTCAGCGGCATCTTCCCGGCGAGGGAGCCGCAGTGGGAGCACAGCTTGGAGGAGGGGAACCACCGGTCCACGACCACGAGGTCCCGCCCGTACCAGGCGGCCTCGTGCTCCAGCATCCTGCGCATCTGCCGCCAGGCGGCATCGGAGACGGCACGGGCAAGGCCTCGGTTCTTGACCATGGTGCGCACGGTCAGGTTCTCGATCACGAGCGTTTGGTTTTCACGTACGAGTCGAGTGGTGAGCCGGTCCAGGCCCGCGTCGATGCCGAGCGCAGTACCGACGGCAGGGAGGGGGACCACGTTCGGGTCCTCGCACAGCAGCGACACGAACCACCGCCCGGCCGCGTCCTGGGACACGGTCACCATGGACGGAAGAGATCCCTCCGGCAACGGCCGGGACCACACGATGTCCAAGGGCCCTGCCATCTTCGCCAGCGTCAGCTTCCCGTCACGGAAGCGGAAACCGCTGCCCGTGTACTCGGCGGACTTCCGGGACTTCTTCCGCGACTTGAACCGCGGGTACTTCGCCCGCTTGCCGAAGAAATTGCTGAACGCCGCCTGCAAGTGCCGAAGGCACTGCTGGAGCGGAACCGACGACACCTCACCCAGGAACGCCAGCTCCTCGGTCTTCTTCCACACGGTCAGCATCCCGGACGCCTGGCTGTAGTTGACGCGCTCCTTCCGCGCCCACGCCTCCGTCCGGGCAGCGAGCGCCAGGTTGTAGACCTTGCGAACACAGCCGAAGGCGCGAGACGGCTCCGCTGCCTGCACATCCGTCGGATGGAAGCGGTACTTGAACGCCCGCTTCACATGGCCCGTGGTCACGCCCACAAGCTGGGGAGCCCATAAACAAGGGCCAAATCTGCAGGTCAAAGCGCGAGTCTTCGCCCAAGAGGTTCAAGGCCGCGTCCTGCACTGCTCCGCGGGAGTTTCGCTTCCTCCCCCCTCTGAAAGTGGGGGTATCCACGAAAGGACCCTGATGAACTGGCGAGACGTACTTTCCGGTACGGCACAGGAGCGCCCGCACGCGACGGCCTTCCGCTTCCACTCCGAGGAGCCGGGCGAGCCCGAGCACCTCGACTGGGCCGGGCTCGACGCCCGCGCCCGGGCCGTGGCGGCGCACCTGGCGGACCTGGGACTTGCCGGGCGCAGTGCCGTCCTGCTGTTCCCCGCCGGACTGGACTACGTGGCCGCCTTCTTCGGCTGCCTGTACGCGGGCGTCGTCGCGGTCCCCGCGTATCCGCCGAGCCGGGGTGTCCGCTCGACCGAGCGGCTCGCCGCGATCGTGCGCGACAGCGGCGCGGACACGGCACTGACGACCGCGGTGATCCGCGACCGGCTCGCGCCTCGCCTGGCCTCCGCCGACGGGGTGCCGCCGCTGCGGCTGGTGGCGACCGACGCGATGAGCGCCGAGGACGCGCCGACTTGGCACGCCCCGCGGATCGGCGAGGACGCCACGGCCTTCCTCCAGTACACCTCCGGCTCCACCTCGACGCCGCGCGGCGTCGTCCTGAGCCACGGCAACCTGCTGCACAACACCGCGATGATCGGCCGGGTCTTCGGGCTGGACACCGGGATGCGCGGGGTGTCGTGGCTGCCGATGTACCACGACATGGGCCTGATCGGCTCGGTCATGGGCACGGTCCGCGCGGGCGGCACGATGTCGCTGATGGCGCCGAGCACCTTCGCCCGCGACCCGCTGCGCTGGCTGGGCGTGGTCGCCGAGGAGCGGGCGACCGTCACCGGCGGCCCCAACTTCGCCTACGACCTGGCCGTCGAGCGCACCACCGAGGAGCAGCGGGCCGCGCTGGACCTGTCGTCCTGGCAGGTGGCGTACAACGGCGCCGAGCCCGTCCGCCCGGCCTCGCTGCACCGCTTCGCCGAGGCCTTCGCCGTCTCCGGCTTCCGCCCCGAAGCCTTCCTGCCCTGCTACGGGCTGGCCGAGGGCTCCCTGCTGGTGACGGGCGGCCCCGCGGGCACCGGTTTCCGCACCTGCGAGCCGCCCGCCGGCTCCGGCGTGGCCGGCGAACTGGTCGCCTCCGGGGTGCTGCCGCCCGAGCAGCGGCTGGAGATCGTCGACCCGCAGACCCGGCTCCCCGTGGCCGACGGGGAGGTCGGCGAGGTGTGGGTGGCCGGCCCGAGCGTGGCGCGCGGCTACTTCAACCGCACCGACGCCGTCGCCGACACCTTCGGCGCGCTCGTCGAGGGCGGCGACGGCACCGGCTTCCTGCGCACCGGCGACCTCGGCTTCCTCTCCGGCGAGGGCGACGCGCGCGAGCTGTACGTGACGGGCCGCCGCAAGGACCTGATCATCATCCGCGGCCGCAACCACTACCCGCAGGACATCGAGCTGACCGCCGAGCGCTGCTCGCCCGCGCTGCGCGGCAACGGCGGCGCCGCCTTCTCCGTCACCGGCGCCGACGGCGTCGAGCGGCTGGTCGTCGTCCAGGAGCTGATCCACGGCCACGGGCTGGCGGACCCGGCGGAGCTGGCGCGTGCCGTACAGGCCAAGATCGCCGAGCAGCACGAGGTGCGCCCGAGCGCCGTGGTCCTGATCCGTACGGCCTCGCTGCCGCGCACCTCCAGCGGCAAGGTGGCCCGGCACGCCTGCCGCGCCGCCTACCTGGCGGGCGAGCTGCTGGTGACCGCCGTCCACGCCGACGAGGAGCCGCCGGCCGCCGCGGCCGGGGGCGCGGCCGGGGGCGCGGCCGCGGAAGCGCCCGTACCGGCCGCCGGTGACCGCGAGGCGGTCCTGGCCCACCTGCGGCGGGCCGCGGCCGTACTGCTGCGGACCCGGCCCGAGGAGGTGCCCGTGGACGCCTCCCCGGCGGCCCTGGGCCTGGACTCCCTGGACTCGGTACGGCTCCTGCACCGGCTCCAGCGGGAGTTCGGGCTCGCGCTCGGCCCGGAGGAGGCGTTCTCGCTGACCCTGGCCGAGCTGGCCGACGCGATCGCCGCCGCGGACGCCGGGGCATCGGGCACGGCGCCCGCGCCGCCCGCCGACACCCCGCCCGGCGACGGCGAACTCTCCCACGGGCAGCGGGCCATGTGGTTCATGCACCGGATGGACCCGGACAGCACCGCGTACCACCTCGCCGCGGCCGCGGAGCTCTCCGGCGAGGTGGACACGGCCGCGCTGCGCCGCGCGCTGGCGTCCGTCGTACGACGCCACTCGGCCCTGCGCACCACCTTCCCCGAGGTCGGCGACGGCCCCGTCCAGCGCGTCCACGCCGAACTGGAGCCGGAGTTCACCGAGACCGACGCGAGCGCCTGGCCGGCCGAGCGTATGCGGGCCGAGCTGACCGCGCTCGCCTACCGGCCCTTCGACGTGGAGGCCGGCCCCCTGCTGCGGGTGGCCCTGCTGCGCTGCGGACCGGGCCGGCACCGGCTGGTCGTCTCCCTGCACCACCTGGTCTGCGACCTGTGGTCCCTGGAGATCCTGCTGCGGGAGCTGGGCGCGCACTACCGGGCCGAGACCGGTGGCCCCGCCCCCGGGGCGCGGGCCGTGCCCGGTTTCGGCGCGGCCGTGCACCGCCAGGCCGGACGGCTCGCCGGAGCGGAGGGCGAGCGGCTGTGGGAGTTCTGGCAGCGCGAGCTGGCGGGCGCCCCGACCGTACTGGAACTGCCCGCCGACCACGTACGGCCGGCCCGCCGGCGCGCCCCGGCCGGGGCGCGGCGCTTCCGGCTGCAGCCGGGGACCGCCGCAGCGCTGGGCGCCCTCGCCCGCGCCGAGGGGACCACCCTCTACACCGTCCTGCTGACCGCGTACCAGCTGATGCTGGGCCGCACCGCCGGGCAGGCCAGCCTGCTCGTGGGCTCCCCCGTCCACGGCCGGGAGCACGCCGACACGGCGGAGGTCGTCGGGCCGTTCCTGAACACCGCGGTGCTGCGCGCCGACCTGCGGCCGGGCGAGTCCTTCACCGCCCTGCTGCGGCGGGCCGCGCAGCGCGTGCCGGCCGCCCTGCGGCACGGCGCGATGCCGCTGTCGCTGCTGGTCGAGCGGAGCCGGGTGGCGCGCGACACGAGCCGCACCCCGCTGGTGCAGGCCCTGTTCACGCTCCAGTCGGGACCCCTGGCCGCGTTCGTCCTGGGCGATCCGGCCTCCCGGTTCGACCTGGGCGGGCTGGACATGCGGCCCGTGGCCCTGGACCAGCCGCACGCCCAGATGGACCTCCAGCTGACCTTCGCCGAGGTGGACGGCACGCTCAGCGGGCTGCTCCAGTTCGACCGCGCCCTGTTCGAGGACGCCACGGCCGAGCGGATGGCCGCCGGGCTGTGCGCCCTGCTGGACGCCGTCGCCGCGGACCCGGAGCGTCCCGCCGCCCTGCTGCCGCTGATGCCCGCGGCCGAGCGGGCCGCCGTCCTGCACGGCCGCAACGACACGGCCGTACCGGGGACTTCGGAGGTCCCGGTGCACGAGCTGGTGGCCGCGCAGGCCGCCCGGACGCCCGACGCGCCCGCCCTGGCCTTCGACGACACCGAGTACGCGCTCGGCGCCGGGCCCGCCCCGGACGCGGACCGCGTGCGCGCCGCCCGGACGCTGAGCTACCGGGAGCTGGACGCGGCCGTGAACCGGCTCGCCCGGCTGCTCCTCGCGCGGGGGCTGCGGGCCGAGGAGACCGTGGCCGTGCGGCTGCCGCACGACGAGTCCATGGTGGTGGCGATGCTCGCGGTGCTGCGGGCGGGCGGCAGTTACCTGCCGGTCGACCCGCACCTGCCGGCCGGGCGGATCGGGTACCTGCTGGCCGACAGCGGGGCCCGGATCGTGATCACCGACTCGTCGGTGGAAACGGCCGGGACCGCCGGGACGACCGGGACCGCCGGGACGACCGGGACCGCCGGGTCGGCCGTGAACGGCCCGGTCCGGCTGGTCCTCGACGAACTGGCCGCGGAGCTGGCCGTGCTGCCCGCCTCCCCGCCCGACGTCCGCGTACGCCCCGACCAGGCGGCCTACCTGCTGTACACCTCCGGCTCGACCGGGCGTCCCAAGGGGGTGCAGGTCCCGCACGGCGCGCTGGCCAACTTCCTGGCCGCCATGGTCCGGCTGCTGAAGCCCGCCGAGGGCGGCCGGCTGCTGGCCGTGACCACCTTCTCCTTCGACATCTCCGCCCTGGAGGCCTACCTCCCGCTGATCACCGGCGGCTGCTCGCACATCGCGTCGCGCAGGATCGCGGCCAGCGGGGAGCAGCTGCGGGTGCGGCTGGACTCCGGCGCCTTCTCGACGATGCAGGCCACCCCCGCCACCTGGCGGCTGCTGTGCGAGGCGGGTTGGACCGGCACCCCGGGGCTGGCGATGGCCAGCGGCGGCGAAGCCCTCTCCCCCGGGCTGGCCCGCACGCTGCTGTCGTTCGGCACGGGGACCCTGTGGAACCTGTACGGGCCGACCGAGACCACCGTGTGGTCGACCGGCACACAGGTCACCGCGGTACCGGGGGCCGCCACCCCGCTGGGCGCCCCCGTCGCCAACACGCAGGTGTACGTGCTCGACGGGGCGCTGGAACCGGTGCCCGCCGGAGCGGCCGGCGAGCTGCTGATCGGCGGCTCCGGGCTGGCCCGCGGCTACCTGGGCCGGCCGGGCCTGACCGCGCTGCAGTTCGTACCGGACCCCTACGGGAACACCCCCGGTGCCCGCCTGTACCGCACCGGGGACCTGGCGCGGACCACGGCGGACGGCCGGACCGAGCTGCTGGGGCGGGTCGACAACCAGGTCAAGGTCAACGGCCACCGCATCGAACTGGGCGAGATCGACGCCGCGCTCAGCCGGCTGCCGGAGCTGAGCCAGGGCGTGGCCGTGGTGCACCGCCCCTCGCCGGACGCCCCGGCGGTGCTGATCGCTTACGTCCGCGGGGGCGGGGACTCTCGCGGCGCGGACTTCGACGAGCGGGGCACCACCCGCGCCCTGCGCGAGGAGCTGGCGCGGGTGCTGCCCGCCTACATGGTGCCCGCGCGCTTCGTGTGGGTGGACGCCTTCCCCCTGGGCACCAGCGGCAAGGTGGACCGGGCGGCGCTCAAGCCGCCCGCGCCGGAGGCGGACGGGCCCGGCGCCGAGCCGGCCACGGCGACCGAGCGGGAGCTGGCGGGGATCCTCGCGGAGCTGCTCGGCACCGGGGCCGTCGGCCGCACCGACAACCTCTTCGACCACGGCGCCCACTCGCTGCTGATGTCCCGCTTCGCGGTGCGCGTGCGGGAGTCGCTGGGGGCGCAGCTGCCCCTGCGGGTGATGTTCGAGACCCCGACGCTGGAGCACCTGGCCGCGGCCGTGGACAACGCCCTCGCCGCGGCGGACGCGGCACCGGCGCAGGGCGGCGCGGGCGCCGGCCGGATCACCCGGATCGACCGCACCCGCCAGGTCGGCCTCGTCGCGCCGGGTGCCGCTCCCGCGGCGGCACCGGGCGGCGGAAAGGACGCGCTGCGGGCCCTGCGGGCCGCCCGCCGGATCGGCAGCCAGAAGACCGGCTCATGACGTACGTGGAGAATCCGATGGCCCTGATGCACCCCGAACAGATCATGTTCCCGGCGACCCACGCCCAGCAGCGGATCATGATCATCGAGCAGCTGTACCCGGGCGGCTCCGCCTATCACGTGCCCTTCGCGGTGCGACTGCGCGGACCGCTCGACACCCTCGCCCTGACCGGCGCCGTCCGGGAGGTGGTGCGCCGCCACGAGTCGCTGCGCACCGTGTTCCGCACGGTCGACGGGGTCCTCGGCCAGATCGTCGAGGAGGACCACCTCGTCGAGGTGCCCGTACGGGACCTGACCGGCCACGCGGCAGCGGCCGACCCCGACGCGCTGGCCGCGCTGGTGGCCGAGGCCGCCGCCCGCCCCTTCGACCTCACGGGACGGCTGCTGCGCGTCGAGCTGCTGCGGCTCGGCGCCGAGGACCACGTCCTGGCCGTCACCATGCACCACCTGGTCTCCGACAGCTGGTCCTGCGGGATCTTCGTCGGCGAACTGGCCGCGGCCTACCCGGTGCTGCGCGCCGGCGGACGGCCCGAGCTGCCCGAGCCGGAGGTGCAGTACGTCGACTACGCGGCCTGGCACCGCGAGCAGCTCGACGGGGAGCGGACCGGGGAGCTGCTCGGCTACTGGCGCGAGCGGCTCGCCGGGATGCAGCCGGTGCTGGAGCTGCCCGCCGACCGGCCGCGGCCGCCCGTGCAGTCGTTCCGCGGGGCGACCCTGCCCGTACGGCTGTCCCCGCTGACCTCGGCCGCCGTACGGCAGGCGGCCCGCACCCTCGGCGTCACCCCCTTCACCGCCCTGCTGGCCGCCTTCCACGCGACGGTGGGCCGCTGGACCGGCGGCGAGGACGTCACCGTCAGCAGCGGGGTCGCCAACCGCACCCCGCAGGTGGAGCAGGTGATCGGCTGCTTCATCAACGTGCTGCTGCTGCGGGCCTCCCTCGCCGGGAACCCCAGCTTCGCCGAACTGGCCGCGCAGGTCGGCGAGACCGTCCTCGACGGCATGCAGCACCAGGACCTGCCCTTCGACCGGCTCGTGGAGGAGCTCGCGCCCAAGCGGGACCTGAGCCACCAGCCGCTGGCCCAGGTGATGTTCCTGCTGCAGAGCGCGCCGCTGCCGGCCGTGGCGCTGGACGGTCTGGAGCTGTCGACCGTCCCGGTCCGCCGCAAGGCCACCCACCTGGACCTCAACGTGCAGCTGTGGGACTCCGGGGAGTGCTTCGAAGGGGTCGTCGACTACAGCACCGACCTCTTCGACGAGGCCACCGTCGCCCGGATGTGGACCCAGTACGAGACCCTCCTGGCGGCGGCCGCGGCCCGCCCCGCGGACCGGATCGGGGAGCTGCCCCTGCTGCGCCCCGAGGACGAGCACACCCTGCTCACGGAGTGGAACCGGACCGCCGCCGAGGTCCCCGCGGAGCTCACCCCGGCCCTGGTCGAGGCCCGCGCGGCCGCCCACCCGCACGCCCCGGCCGTGGTCGGCGACGCGGGCACCCTCACGTACGGCGAGCTCAACGGGGCCGCGAACCGGCTGGCCCGGCTGCTCATCGAGCGCGGCGCGGGCCCCGAGCGCACGGTGGCGCTGATGCTGCCGCGCTCGGCCGAGACGGTGACGGCCGTGCTGGCCGTCCTCAAGTCCGGTGCCGCGTACGTCCCCGTGGACCCGGTGCTGCCGCCCGACCGGATCGCCCACCTGCTCTCCGACGCGGCGCCCTCGGCCGTGGTCACCACCACGGCCGTCCCCGAGGCGGCGACGGACGCGGCCGAGCGCCTCGACCTGGACGCGCCCGCCACCCGGGCCGCGCTGGCCCGCTGCGCGGCGGGCGACGTCACCGACGCCGACCGGCGGGCCCCGCTGCGGCCCGACCACCTCGCGTACGCCATCTACACCTCCGGCTCGACGGGCAGGCCCAAGGGCGTCCTGATCAGCCACCGCGCGCTCGCCGACTACCTGGCCGCCTGCCGCCGGGACTACCCGGGCCTGACCGGTTCGGCGCTGCTGCACTCGCCGGTCTCCGTCGACCTGTCGGTGACCACCCTGCTGGGGCCGTTGACCGCGGGCGGCCGGATCGTACTGGGCGGGCTCGACGGCCGCACCGACGAACTGCCGGGCGGGGAGGGCCGGCTGTCCCTCCTGAAGGTCACCCCGAGCCACCTGCCGATCCTGCTGGGGCTGCCCGAGGCGTACTCGCCCACCGGGGACCTCGTCATCGGCGGCGAGATGCTCACCTCCGAACTCCTGGACCAGTGGCGGTCGCGCTTCCCCGGCGCCGTGGTCACCAACGAGTACGGGCCCACCGAGGCCACCGTCGGCTGCGTGGCCCTGCAGGTGGGCCCCGGCGAGGTGCTGGCCCCGGGGCCGGTCCCGATCGGCCGGCCCATGGCCAACTCCCGTGCGTACGTGCTGGACCGCGCGCTGCGTCCGGTGCCGGTCGGCGTGGCGGGCGAGCTGTACGTGGCGGGCGCGGGGCTGGCCCGCGGCTACCACGGGCGGCCCGCGCTGACCGCGTCCGCCTTCCTGCCCGACCCCTTCGGGGAGCCCGGGCAGCGGATGTACCGCACCGGGGACCTGGCCCGCTGGAGGGCCGGCGGCGGCCTGGACTACCTCGGCCGCATCGACGACCAGGTCAAGGTCCGCGGGTTCCGCATCGAGCTCGGCGAGATCGAGGCGGCCCTGACGGCGCTGCCCGGAATCCGGGAGGCGGTCGTCAAGGCGGTGCGGGAGACCGGCGACACCACCCTCGCCGCGTACTGCGTACCGGACGGCGGCGGGGAGCTGCCGGTCGGCGACCTGCGCCGGCAGCTGCGCCGGACCCTGCCCGAACACATGGTGCCCGCGCACTTCGTGGCACTGGAGCGGCTGCCGCTCGCGGTCAGCGGCAAGGCCGACCGGGGGGCCCTGCCGCCCGTCGGCAGCGCCCGGCCCGCCCTGGAGACGGGCCGGCTGGCCCCCCGTACGCCGGTGGAGTCGCTGCTCGCCGAGGTGTGGGGCAGCGTGCTCCACGTCGACGGGGTGGGCGTACGGGACGAGTTCTTCGAGCTGGGCGGCTACTCGCTGGCCGCGACCCGGATCGCCGCGCTGACCGCGGAGGTCTTCGGGGTGGAGATCCCCCTGCGGGAGGTCTTCGCGGCCACCGACGTGGAGAGCCAGGCGGCCCTCGTGGAAGCGGCCGGCCGGGACCAGGGCGTGGACGTGGAGGCGATCGCGCGCCTGGCCCTGGAGATCGGCGAGCTCAGCGAGGACGAGGTGGAGGAACTGCTGGCCGGCCGGAACGGATCCGGGCCGGCGGACACGGACGCTGGAGGCGGTCGGGAATGAACGGACAGGCATGCCTGCACGAGCTCGTGCAGGACTGGGCGCGACGGATCCCCGAGGCGCCCGCGCTGCGCTTCGAGGGCGAGCAGTGGAGTTACGGGGAGCTGAACGGGCGGGCCAACCGGCTGGCGGCGCACCTGCGCCGGATGGGCGTGGGCCGGGAGTCGGTCGTGGGCATCCTCATGGAGCGCGGTCCGCGGCTGCCGCTGGCGATGCTCGCGATCCTCAAGGCGGGCGCGGCGTACCTGCCGATGGACCCGGCGCAGCCGGTGGACCGGCTGGGCTATCTGATGGGGGACGCGGGCTGCGAGCTGGTCGTCACCACGACCTCGCTGGCCGGGCAGGTCCCCGAGGAGGCCGCGGCGGTCTGCCTCGACGACCCGTTCACGGCGGACATGCTGACCGGGCTGTCCGCGGCCGACCCCGAGCTGCCGGCGCACCCGGACCAGCTGGCGTACGTCATCTACACCTCGGGGTCGACGGGACGCCCCAAGGGGACCCTGCTGCCGCACCGGGGCGTGGTCAACCTGACCTCGCACATGGCCCGGCAGTTCTCGATCGGGCCGGGCGACCGCTGGCTGCAGCTGACCACGCCCTGCTTCGACGTGAGCGTCCTGGAGATCTTCGGGGCCCTGACCACGGGCTCCTGCCTGGTGCAGGGCTCGTCGCTGAGCCTGCTCGACCCGCGGGCGCTGGGCGCCCTGATGCGTGACGAGGGCGTCACGATCGGGGTGTTCACGACGGCGATCCTGCCGCTGCTGGACCCGGAGCAGCTGCCGCAGCTGCGGGTACTGAACGTGGGCGGGGAGCAGCTGAGCCGCTTCCAGGCGGACCGCTGGTCCTCGCCGACGCGGATCGTCAACAACCAGTACGGGCCCACCGAGGCGACCGTGGCCTGCACCGAGCAGCGGCACGAGCCGCAGCTGGGCCGGCCCAAGCCTCTGATCGGGGAGGCGATGCCGAACCTGGAGGCGCACGTGGTGGGCCCGGACGGGCACGAGGAGCCGCCGGGCGAGTTCGGCGAGCTGCTGATCGGCGGCGTGTGCCTGGCGCGGGGCTACCTGAACCGGCCGGGGCTGACCGCGCTGAAGTTCGTACCGGACCCCTACGGCGGGCACGGCGCCCGGCTGTACCGGACGGGCGACCTGGTCCGCTGGACGGAGGGGGACGACGGCCTGGAGTTCGCGGGCCGCATCGACACCCAGATCAAGCTGCACGGGCACCGCATCGAGCCGGGCGAGGTCGAGGAGGTCCTGCTGACGCATCCGCGCGTCAAGGACGCGGTGGTGGACCTGGTGCGCCCGCAGGGCGGTGAGCCCGTGCTGACGGCCTTCGTCACCGGTACGGACACCCCGTCGCTCGCGGAGGTGCACGCGCACCTGCGCACGGTGCTGCCGGTGTACATGCTGCCGGGGCGGGTGGTCGTGCTGGAGGAGGTCCCGCTGACCCGCAACGGCAAGGTGGACCGCCGCGCACTGGCAGCCGCCGCCCTCTGATCCGTGGACGGCCCCGGCCCGCGGTGCGCGGGCCGGCAGTAGGCTCGCCTCTGACCTGGTGCCCGAAGGAAGTGGTGGTGTGCGTGACCCGGCCGCGTGTGGGTGTCGCCGTGCTGACGAGGGGCGACCGGATGCCCGAGCTGCTGGCTCTGCTGGCCTCGGTGGCCGAGCAGGACGAACCTGCCGCCCGGGTCGTGGTGGTCGGTAACGGGACGGTCCTGACGGGCCTGCCCGAGGGTGTGACCGCAGTGGAGCTGGACGAGAACCTGGGGGTGTCGGGCGGCCGGAACGTCGCCTGGCGCCGCCTGCGGGAGTTCGGGGACGTCGACGTCCTGGTGGACCTGGACGACGACGGCCTGTTGATCCAGGCGGACGTCCTGCGGCGGATCTGCGACCTGTACGCGGCGGACCGGCGGCTGGGCATCGTCTCGTTCCGCATCGCGGACGAGGACGGCCGGACGCAGAGACGGCACGTACCCCGTCTGCGGGCGGGTGACCCGATGAGGCGCGGCCTGGTGACGACGTTCCTGGGCGGCGGACACGCGCTGTCGATGCCGATGCTGGAGGAGACCGGGGGGTGGCCGGACCCGTTCTTCTTCACGCACGAGGAGACCGACCTGGCCTGGCGGGCGGTCGACCGCGGTTGGGACGTCCTCTACGAGCCCGCGCTGGTGCTCCGGCATCCGAAGACCTCCCCGGCGCGGCACGCGGTCTACTACCGGATGACGGCGCGCAACCGGGTCTGGCTGGCCAAGCGTCACCTGCCCGCCGTCCTGGTGCCGGTGTACCTCGCCTCGTGGGCGGCGTACACCCTGGTCCAGCGCCCCCCGCTCGCGGGGCTGAAGTCGTGGTGGGCCGGGTTCTTCGAGGGGGTGCGGACGCCCTGTCCGCCGCGTCGCCCCATGCGGTGGCGGACGGTGTGGCGCATGACCCGGCTGGGCCGCCCGCCGGTGATCTGACCCTGCCGGCGGCCGGCGGCCGGCCCGAGGGCCTGCCACCGGCCGTCTTCCTCACAGGGCGCGGGCCTCCTGGTCCACCCGCAGGCGGGCGTCCCACAGGAACTCGTAGAACGGCCGGTGGTGCGCGGCGAACCGTGCGAGCTCCGGGTTGTTCTCCGCCGTGTGCCGGTAGGCGGTGCGGCTCTTGGAGAAGCCGGTGCTGTTGGCGACGGCGACGTGCCAGCGGTCCGTGCGCTGCCATTCGCCGCGGGCGGTGGCGTCCCAGCTGAGCGCCTCGGGGCGGAAGGGGATGCCGACGGCGGCGCAGTACGCGGCCATCGTGGCGGCCGGCCGCTCCACCAGGTCGTCGGAGTCGACGACCACGGGCGGCTCGCCCCCGGCGGCGAGGACGGCCAGGTACATCTCGTACAGGCCCTCGATGCCGACGTCCGAGAGCTCCATGTCGGGCTGCAGGGCGTAGAAGGAGGAGACGATCTCCTCGGGGCGGCGCAGCAGGAAGGTGTGCCGGGTCCCGGCGAGGAACTCCTTGTCGGCGAGGACCTCGGCGTAGCGGTGGTCGGTGGTGTCCTTGAAGAACACCGGCCGGTGGCGGGCGAGTTCGCGGATCGCGTCGATCAGCTCGCGTTCGGAGCGGACGACGGCGCCCTCGACCTCGGTCTCCCCGAAGTCCGCGACGTTGCAGAACGGCTCGTGCAGGGCGGTGATGTCGCCGTGCTGGAGCATCGACCGGAAGAACGCGGTCGAACGTGATCGTGGTGCCGCCCAGAGCGCTGTCGCCGGCATGTCCCCGCCTTCGTGTCCGGAAAAACCAAGGGTGAAATGGACCGGTTCCGCCGCTGCGGCGTCCCCCGGTGACCCCACTCAACCGCGGGCCGCTCCCGGCCCGCTATCGGTCCGCTGCCGGGCCGCTCCCCCGGCCGACGGCCGGCCGGTAGCGAACGAATAGCGGAACGACTGTCGGGAGATTCCCCGGCTTACGCACCGGCGGCGCGACTGCGACCGTCGGGAGCTCAGGGTTCCGCCGAGCAATGGGAACGGACGACATGAGCGATGTGATGGATCCGCTGACCCGGGCCGGCGCACCGGGTGAGGAGGGGTCCGGCGAGGGCGCGCCGCAGGGCGGCCCGCAGGAGGTGCGCGGCGCCTCGGCCGCGCCGCGGCGCAGCTCGCGCTGGTGGCGCAGGCTGCGGGTGACCGCCTGGTGCCTGGCGGTGCTGCTGGTGACGGTCGCCTGTGTGGCCGGCCTCGCGGCGACCCGGATGGTGCGGGCCTCGCACCCGCAGGTGTCGGGCGAGCTGACCGTGGCGGGTCTGCACGGGAAGGTGACGGTGGCCCGGGACGGCTCGGGCGTCCCCCAGATCTACGCGGACGACCCGCACGACCTGTTCCTGGCGCAGGGCTTCGTGCACGCCCAGGACCGGTTCTGGGAGATGGACATCCGCCGGCACATCACCTCCGGCAGCCTCTCCGAGCTGTTCGGCGAGAGCCAGGTGGAGACCGACTCCCTGATCCGCACGATGGGCTGGCGGCGGGTCGCCGAGCAGGAGGTCGCCCTGCTGGACCCGCAGTCGCGGGCCAACCTCGACGCGTACGCGGCCGGGGTGAACTCCTACCTGGCCGGCCACAAGGGCGCGGACCTGGGGGTGGAGTACCCGTTGCTGAAGCTGGGCGGTCTGGAGTACGGCCCGGCGCCCTGGACGCCCGCCGACTCGGTGTCCTGGCTCAAGGCCATGGCGTGGAACCTCAACGCGACCCTCTCGGACCAGGTGCGGCACGCGCTGCTCGCCGCGACCCTGACCGACGCCCAGGTCGACTCCCTGTTCCCCACGTACGACTTCTCCCGGTGGCGGCCCATCGTCTCCCCGGGCGACAGCCAGGGCACCGTGCCCGAGGCGCCGGCCGGTCCGGCGGCGTCCGCGGCCGCGACCGCGCCGACCGCCGCGACCGCCGCGACCGCCGCGACGGCCGCGACGACGGCCTCGTACGGGCCGATGGCCGGGGCCTCCGACGCCCTCTCCGGGATCGACAAGGTGCTCGGGCCGCGCGGTTCGGGCATCGGCTCCAACTCGTGGGTGGTGGCCGGGAGCCGCACGACGACCGGCAAGCCGCTGCTCGCGAACGACCCGCACCTGTCCCCGTCCATGCCGGGCGTCTGGTACCAGGGCGGACTGCACTGCAACGCGACCGGCCCGGCCTGCCCGTACGACGTGTCGGGCTTCGGTTTCGCCGGGATGCCCGGGGTGATCGTCGGCCACAACGGCGACATCGGCTGGGGCGTGACCAACCTGGCGCCCGCCGACACCGACCTGTTCGTGGAACGCATCACCGGCTCGACGTACGCCTACAAGGGCGAGCAGCGGCCGCTGGAGACCCGCCGGGAGGTCCTGAAGGTCGCGGGCGGCCCCGACCGCACCATCACCGTCCGCTCCACCGTCCACGGCCCCGTCATCTCCGACGCCTTCCCCAAGGCGAAGACGCTCGCCGCCGAGGGCCGGATCCCGGGCGTGGAGCGCGAGAGCGGCGGCGGCGCCGAGTACGCGGTCGCGATGCGGTGGAGCGCCCTGGACCCCGGCCGGACCATGGACGCGGTGTTCCAGCTGGACACCGCCAAGGACTGGGACTCCTTCCGGGCCGCGGCGGCGCTGTTCTCCTCCCCCGCCCAGAACCTGGTCTACGCCGACCGCCAGGGCCACATCGGCTACCAGGCGCCCGGCCGGATCCCGGTGCGCGGCAAGGGCGAGGGCCGCTGGCCGGTGCCGGGCTGGACCGGCGAGTACGACTGGCAGGGCTTCGTGCCCTTCGACGCGCTGCCGCGCTCCTTCGACCCGGCGTCGGGCTACATCGTCACCGCGAACAACGCGGCGGCCGGCCCGCAGTACCCGTACAACCTGACCCGCAACTGGGGCGACGGCTACCGCAGCGAACGGATCGCGCAGCTGATCGAGAAGGCGGGCAAGCTGGACGCCGCCGCGATGCAGCGGATCCAGCTCGACGACCACAACGAGAACGCGGCGGCCCTGACCCCGTACCTGCTGGCGGTCACCCCCGGCAAGGACTCCCGCTCCGCCCAGGACCTGCTGCGCGGCTGGGACTTCGGACAAGGCGCGGACTCGGCGGCGGCCGCGTACTTCAACGCGGTGTGGAGCAACCTGCTGAAGCTGACGTTCTACGACGAGCTCGACGGCAACAAGGCCCAGCTGCACGTCGACGGCGGCGGGCTCTGGTACGACATCGTCCGCAAGCTGCTGACCTCGCCGGACGACGCCTGGTGGCGCAACGCGAAGGACCCGCGGGGCCTGCGCACCCGCGACGACGTGCTGCGGGCCGCCCTGGACGACGCGGCGAAGGAGCTGTCCGGCCGGCTCGGCCCCGATCCGGCGAAGTGGCGGTGGGGCGCCCTGCACACCCTGACCCTGCGCAACGACACCCTGGGCACCGGCGGGCCCGCGCCCGTGCAGTGGCTGCTGAACCACGAGCCGGTGCAGGTCGGCGGCGGTTCGGCGACGGTCGACGCGACCGGCTGGGACGCGTCCAAGGGCTACGAGGTGAACTGGGTGCCCTCGATGCGGATGGTCGTGGACTTCGCCGACTTCGACGCCTCGCGCTGGATCAACCTGACCGGCGCCTCCGGGCACGCCTTCAACGACCACTACGACGACCAGACGGAGCTGTGGCGCAGGGGCGAGACCCTCCCCTGGCCCTCGAGCCGGTCCGCGGTCACCACCGCGACGAAGGACCGCCTGACCCTCCGCCCCGAAGGAGCGTGAGCAGACCGATGACACTCGTGACAACCCTCCCCGCGGCCCCGCCGCAATCCGGCGCCCGGCCCCGGCCCGAGGCCCGGCCGCAATCCGAGGCCCGGCGGTGCTCCTGCTGGCCGGGGGCCACCGTGTGGCTCACCGGGCTGCCGAGCGCCGGCAAGACGACGATCGCCGAGGAGCTGGCCGGGCTGCTGCGCCGGGAGCACCGGCGGGTGGAGGTCCTCGACGGGGACCAGATCCGCAAGTTCCTCTCCGCCGACCTCGGCTTCTCCCGGGACGACCGCAACACCAACGTGCAGCGGATCGGCATGGTCGCCGAGGTGCTGGCCCGCAACGGGGTGCTCGTGCTGGTCCCGGTGATCGCCCCGTTCGCCGACAGCCGCGAGGCGGTCCGCGAGCGGCACCGCGCCGCCGCCACCCCCTACCTGGAGGTGCACGTGGCCACCCCGGTCGAGGTGTGCTCCGTACGTGACGTCAAGGGCCTGTACGCCAAGCAGGCGGCGGGCGAGATCTCCGGTCTGACCGGCGTCGACGACCCGTACGAGGCTCCCGAGGTCCCTGACCTGCGCATCGAGTCCCACACCCAGAGCGTCCGGGAGTCGGCCTCCGCCCTGTACGCACTGCTCACCGAAAGGGGTCTGGCATGACGACGACCGTCCGGGCCGCGGAGGCGGCCGGCTCGCTCTTCGCGCTGAGCCATCTCGACGCCCTCGAATCCGAGGCCGTGCACATCTTCCGTGAGGTGGCGGGCGAGTTCGAGAAGCCGGTGATCCTGTTCTCCGGCGGCAAGGACTCCCCGACGTGCGGGCCGCCGCGCCCCTCGCGGCCGGGCCGGGCCCCGGCGGGATCGCCGCGGTGATCGGGGAGTTGCTGGGGCTGCGGGCCCAGGGGCGCGGCGGGGAGGCCCACGCGCTGCTCTGCGAGGCCGCGGCCTGGCCCGCCGGCCGGCTGCCCGGACTGGCCGACGAGCTGGTCCGGGCCGGACTCGCCGCCGACTGGGCCACGCTGCTCTGGGAGGCGGCCTCGCTCCCGCCCGAGCGGCTCGCCGCGGCCGCGGCCGCCCTCGGCGAGGCCGGCCGGTACGCCGACTGCGAGGCGCTGCTGCGCCAGGGTGCGGCCCGCCCCGCCGCCGAGATCGCCGAGGCCGCCATGGCCCTGGCCGGGTCCGGCCGGACCCGCGAGGCCGACGCCCTGCTCGGCGCCTTCGTCAAGGTCCGCACCGCCGAAGAGGCGGTCCGCCTCGCCCGCCGCGATCCGCAATGGCTCACCCCCCGGCTCCTGCGGGCCGCCGAAGCGCTCTCCGGCACGCACCACCGTGACCTCGTACACGCCCTGCGGGTTGCGAAACCGCCCGTCCAATGAGCGGATTCGACCATCCGCTGCCCTAGCTTGATCGACTCACCCAACCGCGCACGGCGGTCTTGCCCCACGGTGTGACGGGGCCTACGTTCTACTCCCTACGCACACCGTCTACGTGCGTAGAACTCGGCGTTCCCGTCGCGAGGAGCAGCTCATGGCCCAAGTCGTCCGCGCCGCACTCGTCCAGGCCACCTGGACCGGAGACACCGAGTCGATGATCACCAAGCACGAGGAGCACGCCCGGCGGGCGGCCGCCGACGGCGCGCAGATCATCGGCTTCCAAGAGGTGTTCAACGCACCCTACTTCTGCCAGGTCCAGGAACCCGAGCACTACCGCTGGGCCGAACCCGTCCCCGACGGCCCCACCGTCCAGCGGATGCAGGCGCTCGCCCGCGAGACCGGCATGGTCATCGTCGCCCCGGTCTTCGAGCGCGAGTCCGAGGGCTTCTACTACAACACCGCCGCCGTCATCGACGCCGACGGCAGCTACCTCGGCAAGTACCGCAAACACCACATCCCCCAGGTCAAGGGCTTCTGGGAGAAGTACTACTTCCGCCCGGGCAATCTCGGCTGGCCCGTCTTCGACACCGCCGTCGGCCGGGTGGGCGTCTACATCTGCTACGACCGCCACTTCCCCGAAGGCTGGCGCGCCCTGGGCCTGGCCGGGGCCCAGCTCGTCTACAACCCCTCCGCCACCCACCGGGGCCTGTCCTCCTACCTCTGGCAGCTGGAACAGCCCGCCGCGGCCGTCGCCAACGAGTACTTCATCGCCGCGATCAACCGCGTCGGCCAGGAGGAGTACGGCGACAACGACTTCTACGGCACCAGCTACTTCGTCGACCCCCGCGGCCGGTTCGTCGGGGACGTCGCCAGCGGCAAGGACGAGGAACTCCTCATCCGGGACCTCGACTTCGACCTGATCAAGGAGGTCCGCGACCAGTGGGCCTTCTACCGCGACCGCCGCCCCGACGCCTACGGAGGGCTCGTTCAGCCGTGACCAACCCGATTCCCCTGCACAGCCGCCACCAGGCCGTCATGCCCGACTGGCTCGCGCTCTACTACCGCCGCCCCATCGAGCTCACGCACGGCGAGGGCCGCCACGTCTGGGACGCCGGCGGCAACCGCTACCTCGACTTCTTCGGCGGCATCCTCACCACGATGACCGCCCACGCCCTGCCCGAGGTCACCAAGGCCGTCTCCGAACAGGCCGGCCGGCTCATCCACTCCTCCACCCTGTACCTCAACCGCCCGATGATCGAGCTCGCCGAGCGGGTCGCCGCGCTGTCCGGCATTCCCGAGGCGCGGGTCTTCTTCACCACCTCCGGCACCGAGGCCAACGACACCGCCCTGATGCTGGCGACGGCGTACCGCCGCTCCAACCAGATCCTGGCGATGCGCAACAGCTACCACGGCCGTTCCTTCTCGACCGTCTCCGTCACCGGCAACCGCGGCTGGTCCCCGACGAGCCTCTCGCCGCTGCAGACGTACTACGTCCACGGCGCCGTCCGCACCCGGGGCCCCTTCGCGCACCTCGACGACACCGCCTTCACCGCGGCCGCCGTCGCCGACCTGGAGGACGTGCTCGGCCAGGCCCGAGGCGGGGTCGCCGCCCTCATCGCCGAGCCGATCCAGGGCGTCGGCGGGTTCACCGCCCCGCCCGACGGGCTGTACGGGGCCTTCCGCGAGGTCCTCGACCGGCACGGCATCCTCTGGATCAGCGACGAGGTGCAGACCGGCTGGGGCCGCACCGGCGACAACTTCTGGGGCTGGCAGGCCCACGGCCGCAGCGGCCCGCCGGACATCCTCACCTTCGCCAAGGGCATCGGCAACGGCATGTCCGTCGGCGGGGTCGTGGCCCGCGCCGAGATCATGAACTGCATCGACACCAACTCCATCTCCACCTTCGGCGGTTCCCCGATCACCATGGCGGCCGGCGTCGCCAACCTCGCGTACCTGCTGGAGCACGACCTCCAGGGCAACGCCCGCCGCGTCGGCGGCCTGCTCCTGGAGCGGCTGCGCGCCATCGCCGCCACCGTGCCCGCCGTCCGGGAGGTCCGCGGCCGGGGCCTGATGGCCGCGCTGGAGCTGACGAAGCCCGGCACCGACGTGGCCGACCCGGACGCCGCCGCCGCCGTCCTCGAGGCCGCCCGCGAAGGAGGCCTGCTGCTCGGCAAGGGCGGCGGACACGACACGAGCGTGCTGCGCATCGCGCCGCCGCTCTCCCTCACCGTCGCCGAGGCGGAAGAGGGCGCCGAGATCCTCGAACGGGCCCTGCACAGCATCGTGTGACCGGAAGGCGCCGCACATGTCCATCCGCACCCTCATCCGCGGCGGCCTCGTCATCACGGCCGCCGACGAACTCCACGCCGACGTACTGGTGGAGGACGGCCGCGTCGCCGCCCTCGCGGCGCACGGCTCGGCGGCCGCCGAGGCCTGGACGGCCGACCGCACGATCGACGCGAGCGGGAAGTACGTCATCCCCGGCGGGGTCGACGCCCACACCCACATGGAGCTGCCTTTCGGCGGGACCGCCGCCTCGGACACCTTCGAGACCGGGACCCGGGCCGCCGCCTGGGGCGGCACCACCACCATCGTCGACTTCGCCGTCCAGAGCATGGGCCAGGCCCTGCGCCAGGGGCTCGACACCTGGTACGACAAAGCCGACGGCAAGTGCTCCATCGACTACGCCTTCCACATGATCCTCTCGGACGTCAACGAGGGGACCCTGAAGGAGATGGACCATCTCATCGGGGAGGGGGTCACCTCCTTCAAGCTGTTCATGGCCTACCCCGGGGTGTTCTACAGCGACGACGGGCAGATCCTGCGCGCCATGCAGCGGGCCTCCGGCAACGGCGGGCTGATCATGATGCACGCCGAGAACGGCATCGCCATCGACGTCCTCGTCGAACAGGCCCTGGCCCGGGGCGAGACCGACCCCCGCCACCACGGCGAGGTCCGCAAGGTCGTCCTCGAAGCCGAGGCCACCCACCGGGCGATCCAGCTCGCGCGCGTCGCCGGCTCCCCGCTGTACGTGGTCCACGTCTCGGCGGACGAGGCGGTGGCCGAACTCGCCGCCGCCCGCGACAAGGGCCTGCCGGTGTTCGGCGAGACCTGCCCGCAGTACCTCTTCCTGTCCACCGACAACCTCGAAGAGCCCGATTTCCAGGGCGCCAAGTACGTCTGCTCCACCCCGCTGAGGCCGCGCGAGCACCAGGCGGCGCTGTGGCGGGGGCTGCGGACCAACGACCTCCAGGTGGTCTCCACCGACCACTGCCCGTTCTGCTTCCGCGGCCAGAAGGAACTCGGCCGCGGGGACTTCTCCAAGATCCCCAACGGGCTGCCGGGGGTGGAGAACCGGATGGACCTCCTCCACCAGGCGGTCCTGGACGGGCACATCAGCCGCCGCCGCTGGATCGAGATCGCCTGCGCGAGCCCGGCCCGGATGTTCGGCCTCTACCCGCAGAAGGGCACCATCGCGCCGGGCTCCGACGCCGACATCGTCCTCTACGATCCGCACGCCGAGCAGGTCATCTCCGCCGAGACGCACCACATGAACGTGGACTACTCGGCGTACGAGGGCAAGCGGATCACCGGACGCGTCGACACCGTGCTCTCCCGCGGCGAACTCGTCATCGACCGGCGCGCATACACGGGCCGGGCCGGCCACGGGGTGTTCATCCCCCGCTCCACCTGCCAGTACCTCTAAGGAGCCGTGATGGACTTCGGCCTCGTCCTCCAGACCGACCCGCCCGCCTCCCGGGTCATCAGCCTCATGAAGCGCGCCGAGCGCAACGGCTTCCGCTACGGCTGGACCTTCGACTCGGCGGTCCTGTGGCAGGAACCCTTCGTCATCTACAGCCAGATCCTCGCGAACACCCAGAAGCTGCACATCGGCCCGATGGTCACCAACCCCGGCACCCGTACCTGGGAGGTCACCGCCTCCACCTTCGCCACCCTCAACGACATGTACGGCAACCGCACGGTGTGCGGGATCGGCCGCGGCGACTCGGCGATGCGGGTCGCCGGACGCAAACCCAACACCCTGGCCCGCCTCGGCGAGGCCATCGACGTCATCCGCGACCTCGCCGAGGGCCGGGAGGCCGAGGTCGACGGCAACCCGCTGCGGCTCCCGTGGGTCCGGGACGGGAAGCTCCCCGTCTGGATGGCCGCGTACGGGCCGAAGGCGCTGGCCCTGGCCGGGGAGAAGGCGGACGGGTTCATCCTCCAGCTCGCCGACCCCTACCTCACCGAGTGGATGGTCGGCTCCGTCCGGCAGGCCGCCGAACGGGCCGGGCGGGATCCGGACGCGGTCACCATCTGCGTCGCGGCGCCGGCGTACGTGGGCGAGGACCTGGCCCACGCCCGCGACCAGTGCCGCTGGTTCGGCGGGATGGTCGGCAACCACGTCGCCGACCTCGTCGGGCGCTACGGAGAGCACTCCGGCATGGTGCCGGACGCCCTCACCGAGTACATCAAGGCCCGCGAGGGCTACGACTACAGCCACCACGGCCGCGCCGGGAACCCGTCCGCCGACTTCGTGCCCGACGAGATCGTGGACCGCTTCTGCCTGCTCGGTCCGCCCGAGGCCCACATCGAGAAGCTGCGGGCACTGCGCGACCTGGGCGTCGACCAGTTCGCCGTGTACGACATGCACGACGCGCAGGAGGCCACCATCGACGCGTACGGGCAGCACGTGATCCCGGCGCTCAGAGCCTGACCCGATCTCCGTCCGACCCGAAGGGGCGTGCGCACGTGCCGGACCACCCGACCGCAGAAACCGGGAACCGCGTGGAGCTCGCCCCCGGCGAGGCCCCGTCCGACAGCCGCTTCAGCAACCCCGACCTGCTGCCCGTACCGGTCGCGGCCCGGCGCTGGACCACGTACAACTTCACGGCCCTGTGGGTCGGCATGGCGCACAACATCCCCTCCTGGCTGCTCGCCTCCGGGCTGGTGGCCCTGGGAATGGACTGGAAGCAGGCCGTCTTCACCATCGCCCTGGCCAACATCGTCGTACTGGGGCCGATGCTGCTCACCGGGCACGCCGGCCCCAAGTACGGGATCCCGTTCCCGGTGCTGGCCCGCGCCTCCTTCGGGGTGCGCGGAGCCAATCTGGCCGCACTGATCCGGGCGGCCGTGGCCTGTGCCTGGTTCGGGATCCAGACCTGGATCGGCGGGTCCGGGATCTTCGTGCTGCTCGGCAAGATCTTCGGCGGCTGGTCGGACGCCGCGGAGATCGGCGGCGAACCGTGGACGCTGTGGCTGTGCTTCGCCGTCTTCTGGGTCCTGCAACTCGCCATCATCTACCGGGGGATGGAGGCCCTGCGGCGGTTCGAGAACTGGGCCGCGCCCTTCGTCATCGTCGGCGCCCTGGCCCTGCTGGTGTGGATCGGGGTGAAGGCGGGCGGCTTCGGCGAACTGCTCGACCAGCCCTCCCGGCTCGGCTGGGGCCCGGAGTTCTGGTCGGTGTTCTTCCCCTCCCTGATGGCGATGATCGCCTTCTGGTCCACCCTCTCGCTCAACATCCCGGACTTCACGCGCTTCGGCGCCGGCCAGCGCTCGCAGATCCTCGGCCAGACGCTCGGACTGCCGACGACGATGATCCTCTTCGCGCTGCTGTCGGTGTTCGTCACCTCCGGATCGGAGGCGGTCTACGGGACCCCGATCTGGGACCCGGTGGAGCTCGTCGCCAAGACCGACAGCGTCTTCGGGCTGCTCTACGCGCTGGTCACCGTACTGATCGCGACGATCTCGGTGAACATCGCGGCCAACGTCGTCTCCCCGGCGTACGACCTGTCCAACCTGGCGCCCCGCCTGATCGACTTCCGCCGGGGCGCGCTGATCACGGGGGTCGTCGGCGTGCTGATCATGCCGTGGAAGCTGACCTCCACCCCCGAGCTGTACATCTTCACCTGGCTCGGCCTGGTCGGCGGGCTGCTCGGCACCGTCGCCGGCATCCTCATCGCGGACTACTGGATCGTGCGGCGCACCCGGCTCTCGCTGCCCGACCTGTACCGGGCGGGCGGGCCGTACTGGTACGCGGGCGGCTGGAACGTCCGGGCGGTCGCCGCCTTCGCCGTCGGCGGGGTGCTGGCCATCGGCGGCTCGCACTCCGCCCCCGGCAAGGGCCCCTTCCCCGAGGAGGGCCTGATCCCCCTCCTGAAACCCCTCGCGGACTACGGCTGGGCGGTCGGCCTGGCCGCGTCCCTGCTGCTCTACACGGCCCTGATGCGCTGGACGCGCCGCGGTTCACCGGGGGGCCATCCCGAGTACGGCAGACCGACATGACGACCGGTGGGGTTTGTCAGCCCGGCGTGGTGTGATGGGGGCATGATCGAAGAGTTCCTGGCCCAAGACCTGTCCGCAGTGGAAGAAGCGATCCGCAAGGCGGCGGCGGTCGAGATCATGCCGAGATTCCGGCAGCTCGCCGACCACGAGGTGGACCAGAAGAGCGGTCCGCACGATCTGGTGACCGTCGCCGACCGCAAGGCCGAGGAGCACCTCACGGCCTCCCTGACCCACCTGCTGCCCGGCTCCGCCGTCGTCGGCGAGGAGGCGGTCCACGCCGACCCGACCGTGTACGGGGCGCTGCGCGCCGACGCGCCGGTGTGGATCGTCGACCCGGTGGACGGCACCCGGCAGTTCGTCGCCGGGGACCCGGCGTTCTGCACCCTGGTCGCCCTGGCCCACCGCGGCGAGATCCTCGCCTCCTGGACCTTCGCCCCGGCGCTGGAGGAGCTGGCGACCGCCGTGCGCGGGCAGGGCGCGTACGTCAACGGCGAGCGCATCCACAGTGGTTCGCCGCGGCCCGGCGCCGATCTGCGGGTCGCCATGGCCCACCCGCTGTACACCTCGGAAGAGGACAAGGCGAAGCTGTCCCGGCTCGACGTGCCCGGGGTCGCGGCCCGGCCCTGCGGCTCGGCGGGTCTGGAGTACCTGAAGGTGGCCCGCGGGGAGATGGACGGCCTCGCCTTCACCTGGCCCTCGGCGTGGGACCACGCGGCCGGACTGCTCCTGGTCGCCGAGGCGGGCGGCGCGCAGAGCACCGTCGCCGGGGTCCCCTTCCGGGTGGACCGGGACAACGAGCTGCCGTTCGCCGTGGGGCGCGACGAGGCCACTGCCGTCCGGATCCGCGAGCTGCTGCGCGGCGCGTAGGCGCCCCCGTCCGGGCGCGGGCGGCGGCCGGTGTGGACGGGGCGAATATCCTGGGAGCGCAGCCGCCGCCGGACGAAGGAGTCTCAAGGTGCCGTCGATTCTCGATGCGGTCGTGGTGGGGGCGGGGCCCAACGGGCTGACGGCCGCCGTCGAGCTGGCCCGGCGCGGCCTCTCGGTGGCCGTGTTCGAGGCCGCGGAGACGGTCGGCGGCGGGGCCCGCACCGAGGAGCTCACGCTCCCGGGCTTCCGGCACGACCCCTGCTCGGCCGTGCACCCGCTCGGCATCGGCTCGCCGGTGTTCTCCACCATGCCGCTGAAGCGGTACGGGCTGGAGTGGCTGCACGCCCCGCTGCCCATGGCGCACCCCTTCGACGACGGCACCGCCGCCGTGCTCTCCCGCTCCGTCTCCGAGACGGCGGCCTCCCTCGGTCCGCGCGACGCGGGCACGTACCGGCGGCTGGTGGCCCCCTTCCTCGGCAAGTGGGACACCCTGGCCCGGGACTTCATGTCCCTGCCCTCGACCGCCCTGCCCCGGGACCCCGTCACCCTGGCCCGTTTCGGGCTCGCCGGACTGCCGCCCTCCACCTGGCTGCTGAACCGCTTCCACGAGGAGCGGGCGCGGGCCCTGTTCGCCGGGCTCGTCGCGCACGTCATCGCCCCGCTGGGCGGGATCGGCACGAGCGCCGTCGGCCTCGTCTTCGCCCTCGCCGCGCACGCCGGCGGCTGGCCCGTGCCGCGCGGCGGCTCGCAGTCGATCTCGGACGCCCTCGCCGGGTACCTGCGCGACCTGGGCGGCGCGGTCCACACCGGCTTCGAGGTCAAGCGCCTCGACGACCTGCCTCCCGCCCGGGCGTACGTCTTCGACACCTCGCCGACCGCGCTGGCCCGGATCGCCCGGCTGGGACGCGCGTACGACGGGTACCGGTACGGCGCCGCCGCGTTCAAGCTCGACTACGCCCTGTCCGGCCCCGTGCCCTGGACCGCCGAGGCCCCGCGCCGGGCCGGCACCGTCCAGATCGGCCCGCGCGCCCGCGACATCGACGCCGCCCTCCAGCTGGCCACCGGCGGCCGGGCCCCGCGCAACCCCTTCCTGATCACCGCCCAGCCCAGCCTGGTCGACCCCGGCCGGGCGCCCGAGGGCAAGCACGTGTTCTGGGCGTACGGGCACGTCCCCGCGGGCTGGGGCGGTGACCTCACCGAAGCCGTCGAGAGGCAGCTCGAGCGCTTCGCCCCCGGTTTCCGCGACCTGGTGCTGGCCCGCGCCACGGCCGGACCGCCGGAGCTGGCCGCCCGCAACCCCAACTACGTCGGCGGCGACATCGCGTGCGGCGCGGCCTCCGGGCTCCAGCTGCTGCTGCGGCCCAAGCTGACCCTGTCCCCGTACACGACGGCCCACCCGGCCGTGTTCCTCTGCTCCTCCGCCACCCCGCCCGGCCCGGGAGTGCACGGCATGTCCGGGCACAACGCGGCCAAGGCGGTCTGGCGCCACCTGAGAAGGGCCACCTGATGGTGCGCATCACCCTCGTCCAGGGCGACATCACGGCCGAGCGCGCGGACGCGATCGTCAACGCGGCGAACTCCTCGCTGCTCGGCGGCGGCGGAGTGGACGGCGCCATCCACCGGCGCGGCGGCCCCGAGATCCTGGAAGCCTGCCGGGCGCTGCGCGCCTCCCAGTACGGCAAGGGCCTCGCGACGGGCCGGGCCGTGGCCACGACGGCGGGCCGGCTCCCGGCCGACTGGGTGATCCACACGGTGGGCCCGGTGTGGTCCCGGGACGAGGACCGCTCGGCGCAGCTGGCCTCCTGCTACCGCGAGTCCCTGCGGGTCGCGGCCGAGCTGGGGGCCCGTACGGTCGCCTTCCCGGCGATCTCCACCGGGATCTTCGGATGGCCGATGGACGACGGTGCCCGGATCGCGGTGGAAACGGTCCGCGCGGCGGCCGCGGCGCCCGTGGAGGAGGTCCGCTTCGTCCTCTTCGACGAGCAGGCGTACGCGGTCTTCGCGACGGCGCTGGGGTAGCGCCGGGGCGGGGGGATGCGCTCGATGCGTCCGGATGTGTCGGTGGGGGTCGATAGGCTTCTGGGATGAGCCTTGTCGACGCCCCCACCGAGACCCCCGATGCCCTCGAGGTGCTGCACCGCGTCTTCGGATACGACTCCTTCCGCGGCGAGCAGCAGCAGATCATCGAGCACGTGGCCGGCGGCGGGGACGCGCTGGTCCTGATGCCCACGGGCGGCGGCAAATCGCTCTGCTACCAGATCCCGGCGCTGGTCAGAGCCGGTACCGGCGTGGTGATCTCACCGCTGATCGCGCTCATGCAGGACCAGGTTGACGCGCTGACGGCGCTCGGCGTGCGGGCCGGGTTCCTGAACTCGACGCAGGATCCGTACGAGCGCCAGGCCGTCGAGCAGGCCTTCCTCGCCGGTGAGCTGGACCTGCTCTACCTGGCCCCCGAGCGGCTGCGCACCGAGGGCACCCAGCGGCTGCTCGACCGGGGCACGGTGTCGCTCTTCGCGATCGACGAGGCGCACTGCGTCGCCCAGTGGGGCCACGACTTCCGGCCCGACTACCTGGCGCTGTCGATGCTGCACGAGCGCTGGCCCACGGTGCCGCGGATCGCGCTGACCGCGACGGCCACCGAGGCCACGCACGCCGAGATCGCGGCCCGGCTGGGGCTGACGGAGGGCGGGGCCCGGCATTTCGTCGCCAGCTTCGACCGGCCCAACATCCAGTACCGGATCGCCCCGAAGAACAACCCGACCCGGCAGCTGCTGGAGCTGATCCGCACCGAGCACGCCGGGGACGCCGGAGTCGTCTACTGCCTGTCGCGGGCCTCCGTGGAGAAGACCGCCGCGTTCCTGGTGGAGCACGGCATCGACGCGGTCGCGTACCACGCGGGCATGGACTCCCGCACGCGCGCGGCGAACCAGGCGCGCTTCCTGCGGGAGGACGGGGTCGTGGTGGTGGCCACGATCGCGTTCGGCATGGGCATCGACAAGCCGGACGTGCGGTTCGTGGCGCACCTGGACCTGCCGAAGTCGGTCGAGGGCTACTACCAGGAGACCGGCCGCGCCGGCCGTGACGGGGAGCCGGCCACGGCCTGGCTCGCGTACGGGCTGCAGGACGTGGTGCAGCAGCGCAAGATGATCGAGGGCTCCGAGGGCGACGAGACGCACCGCCGCTCCCTGGCCGCCCACCTCGACGCGATGCTCGCGCTCTGCGAGACGGTCGAGTGCCGCCGGGCGCGGCTGCTGGCGTACTTCGGGCAGGCGGCCGCCGGGCCGTGCGGCAACTGTGACACCTGCCTGACCCCGGCCGAGTCCTGGGACGGCACGGTCGCCGCGCAGAAGCTGATGTCCACGGTGTGGCGGCTGGCGAAGGAGCGGCGGCAGAAGTTCGGCGCCGGCCAGATCATCGACATCCTCCAGGGCAAGAAGACGGCCAAGGTCATCCAGTTCGACCACGACGCCCTGTCGGTCTTCGGGATCGGCACGGACCTGAGCACCGCGGAATGGCGCGGGGTCGTACGGCAGCTGCTGGCCTCGGGGCTGCTGGCGGTCGAGGGGGACTACGGGACGCTGGTGCTGACCGACGCCAGCGGTGAGGTGCTGGGCGGGCGCCGCGGCGTGCCGATGCGCAAGGAGGCCGCGCCGGCCCCATCGGCCCGCAAGTCCTCCGGCTCGGGCTCCGGCTCGGGGAAGGCCGGGCGGGTCCCGGTCGACCTGCCGGCGGCGGCCGTGCCGGTGTTCGAGGCCCTGCGCGCCTGGCGGGGCGCGACCGCCAAGGAGCAGGGCGTGCCGGCGTACGTGGTCTTCCACGACGCGACGCTGCGGGAGATCGCGACCAGGCTGCCCGGCACGGCCGAGGAGCTCGGCACGGTCAGCGGTGTCGGCGAGGCGAAGCTGGCCAAGTACGCCGAGGGGATCCTGGCGGCGCTGGCCGAGACCGGAGCCGCCGCCGGCCCGGCGTCCCCGCCACCGGCGTCCCCGCCGCGGGCCGCGGCCCCGGAGCCCGCGGCCCCGCACGCCGACGAGGAACCGCCCTTCGACTTCGACGACACGGACCCGCCCTGGGACGACTGGGAGTAGGCGGGCCCGGCCCGCCCGGCCCCGCGGCGCGCACCACGGGGCGGCCTCAGGCCCCGGGGAAGTGGACGTCGTAGCGGTCCTGGTGGGGCAGCAGCTCCTCGAAGGACGCCAGCCCGTGCTGGATGCGCCCCAGCGTCCGGAAGCAGCCGAAGAGCCGGCGGCGCCGTCCAGTCGGCGGTGAGCCGTCAGATCGGCCTGCTGGAGCGGGAACTGGGCCTGGTCCTGTTCACCCGCACCACCCGCCGGGTGGGCCTCACCGGCGCCGGGGAGCGGCTGCTCCCGGAGGCGCGGGCGGTGCTCGCAGCGGCCGCCCGCACGCGGGAGGTGGCCGCCGGGGTCGCGGCGGGCGCGACCGGAGTGCTCAGGCTGGGCACGGTGCACGGGCCGGGGGACCGGGTCTACCGGCTGCTGGAGGAGCTCGCCGAGCGCGCACCCGGGCTGCGGGTACGGCCGGTCCGGCTGCCGGTGACCGAGCGGCTCGCGGCGGTGCGTTCGGGCGAGCTGGACGCGGCACTGGTCCGCGCCCGGCCCGACGCCCCCGGCCTGGAGCTGCTGCCGCTGTGGCGGGACCCGCTGTACGCGGCCCTGCCGGGCGGGCATCCGCTGGCCGCCGCCGAGGAGCTCGCCCCGGAGCAGCTGGCGCACCTGCCGCTGCGGCCGGCCGCGCGCGAGGACAACCCGCCCTTCCACGACCTGGTCGCCCCGCTGGCCGCGGCACCGGCCGGGCCGCCCTTCACCGACCTGCTCGCCACGCTGACGGCGATCGGCGAGAGCCCCCTGGCCCCGTCCTGGACGGTGTTCTACGAGGTGGGGCCGGTGCCGAGGCTGCCGCGCACCACGATCCGGCCGCTGACCCGGCCGGCCCTGACGACGTACCTGGCGGTGCTGCCCGGGCCTCCCGGACCCGCGCTGCGATAACTGCCGGCGGCCGCGGCCGCCGGCGCCCCCGCACCGGAGCCCGAGCCCGAGGGCCCGCACGGCTGAGACCCGGTCGGGGAGCCTCAGGCCGCGTCGGCGGTGCGGTCCTCGTCCGGATCCTCCTCCTCGGTCTCGTCGGAGTGCGCGGCACACGGCGGGCACAGCCGGGTGTACTCCGCCATCACCTCCTCGACCGTCTCCTTCTGCTTGCGCTCGCACGCCTTCTTCCGCGTCTCCTCCTTGCACAGCAGCTCGGCGCGGGCGCCCTCCAGCACGGCGATCGCCTGCCAGCCCTTGAACACGCACAGCAGGGCCTTGCAGAGGCAGTCGACGAACTCGGAGACCGTGGTGAAGCCCCGCCAGGCCTCCGCGCTGCGGCGGAGCAGCACCAGCAGGCGCGCGTAGAGGCGTACGACGTCCTTGCCCAAGGCCGCGTCGCAGACGTCCGCCAGCAGCTGGGCCGCATCCGTCTTGATCTTCGCCGCGCGCTCCGGCAGCGCCGTCAGCTCCCCGTCCAGGTCGGTGAAACAGGCCGCGGCCTTCGAGGTGTCCGCCGTGTACCGGGCGATGCGCGCCGCCAGTGTGGCGACCGTGTCCTCCCGGCCGACCGTGTCGTCGAAATCGCACCCGCAGTCGTCCACGCAGCAGCCCCGGCCGCCCGTGCAGCGGCGGATCTCGTCGAAGACCTTGTCGACGGCCTGCTGCAGGCAGTGGCGCTGCTCGTGGGTGACCCGGCAGCGGATCTGCTCGCGGACCTTGGCGAGTGTCGCCGCCGCCTCGTCCAGATCGGTCTTCGCGGCCAGCCGGGCCTTGGTGTACTCGGTCCGGGCGCTGTTGAACTTCTCCTGGAACTCGCGCAGTTGGGGCAGGTGCTGCTGGGTGACCTCGGCCCGGCGCTGGATGCCCGCGGCGACGCAGGCGAGCTCGTCGATCGCGCCGGGATCGCAGCCGCCCGTGCCGGCGGCCGGGGGGTGGTGCGCGGTGCTGCTCATGGTGGGCTCTCCTGGGTGAGGGGGCAGGCGCACCCGAGTGTGGGCCGGGCGGTGTCACCGGTTCGTCGCCCGGCCATCGCCGCCCGCGGCCCGCGCAACGCGCCCGTGACGGGAGGGGCCGCAGCATCGGCCCATGGCTGGATACCGGGCACTCGCCGCCGTGGGGCGCAGCGTCGTCACGCTGCTCAACCGGCGCTTCGCCGAGGAGATCCCGGCGGGGCGCCGCCCGGAGGCCGTCCTCGCCGGGCCCGTCGACTTCGACAAGGTGGACACCCCGGGCTCCGTCATCCGCAATCCGGCGGTGTCCGTCTACTGCTACCGCCTGAGCATCGACCGCGAGACCCGGCCCGCGCTGGCGGCGATGGCCGCCCAGGACGGGCTGCCCCGGCTGCCGCTGCGGATGCACCTGATGATCGCCGCCTGGGACCGGTTCGTGGAGGCGGAGCTCGAATGGCTGGGGCTGGCCGCCCGGATCCTGGAGAGCGAGGGGGTGTTCACCGGGCCGCTGCTGCACCCGAGCGGGGACTGGATCGCCGGGGACTCGGTGCAGATCGTCCCCGACGAGCTGGCCATGGACTCGATGAGCGAGGCCTTCCAGGCGATGACCACCGACTACCGCCTCTGCCTGCCGTACGTCGCCCGGGTCGTGCGGATCGACGGGCCGGCCGGCCCCGCCGCGGGCGAGGTCACCGTGGTCACCGCCGGGTCGTCGGCGGGGGCTTCGGCCGGGCTGTCGGCCGGGCTGTCGGCGGGGCCGTCGGCCGGGCCGCCGCCGGAGCCGCTCCGATGACGCCGGGGGCGGGCTCCGGCGGGGCGGACCGGCGCATCGCCGTGGAGGCCGGTCCGGTCGACGTACTGCACCGGCTCGCGCTGGTCGTGCGGCCCCTGGACGCCAGGAGCCGCGCCGCCGCCGGGCCGGGGCTGCGCGTGGGCTGCGAGAGCGAGCCCGTACCGGGCCGCCGGCAGCGTCGCCCGCAGGACCTGCTCCGCCCCCTCGAAGGGCACGGAGCCGCCGGGTTCGTCCTGCGCCACACCACCGCGGGCGGCCTCCCGGCCGCCGTCACCGTACGGATCGACGACCCCGCCCGCCGCTGGATACCGCGCCGCTTCTCCGTACCGCTGTGGACCCGCGCCGAAGTCTCCGGCGCCGACGAGCGGCCGCCCACCGCCCCCCACGTCCGCGCCGACGCCCGGCTGTTGATCCCCTGGCTGCTGCCCGGTCCCGCCTACCCGGTCCCGCAGGGCACGACCGGTCTGCGGCTGCGCGTCGTACGCCCGGACGCCGCCGCCACCCCCGTGCGCTGGCCGCGGGTGGACGCCTTCGGGCCGGGCGGAGTCCCGCTCGGCTGGGCCCACGGCGACGAGCACGGCCAGGTGCTGCTGCTGATCGACGGGGTCGGGGTGCTCCCGTACCCGCCGCCCTCCGGGTTCGCCGTCGCGCTGCGCACCCACGCCCCCGACCCGCCGGCCGGTGCGACGGCCGACCTCGTCGCGGAGCCGGTCGTGCGCAGCGCCAACCCGCCCCGACCGCAGGACCTCGACAACGCGGTGCTGCGCGGCACCGCCCGCCCGGCCGGATACCGCACCGCCGCCGCCGACACCGTCCGCGCCCTCACCGTCGGCCAGGTGGTCCACGCCGCCGACCTGCCGCACGTCCCCGCCTGACCCGTGACCGAGGAGACCCGTACATGCCCGAGTACCTGACCCCCGGCGTCTACGTCGAGGAGACCAGCTTCCGTTCGCGGTCCATCGAGGGAGTGCCGACCAGCACGTTCGGCATGGCGGGGCGCACCGAGTACGGACCGGTGCCGTACCTCCTGCCGGGCGGTCCCACCGTGCTGCCGGGGCCGGCGCTCGTCACGAGCTTCACCGAGTACGAACGGGCCTTCGGCGGGCTGAAGATCGGCGAGGAGGACTGCCCACTCGCCCTGGCCGCACGGGCCTTCTTCGCCAACGGCGGGCGCCGCCTGTACGTCTCGCGGGTCTTCCCCTTCGTCCGCACGAGCGCCGCCGAGGACGCGCCCCCCGCCGTCGACGCCAATTTCGCCTCCCTGGCCGTCCCGGCGACGGGCACCCCGCTGCTGTACTGGCGGGCCCGCTGGCCGGGCTCCGCCGGTGCCCGGATCTCCGTGGCGGTGACCTTCCGGCGCGGCAAGAACATCCTGATCGCCGGCGGCGACGGAGCGCTCCGGCTCACCGGCGTACAGGCGGGCGCCGCCGTGGAGGTCCTCCCGCTGAGCGGCGGGAACGCGCCCTCCCCGTCCGACGACGCGCCGCCGGTGGCGGCCAACGTCAGGACCGTCGTCCGCCGCGCCGACGGGATCCTCGGATACCTGAACGGCCAGGGCGGTTTCGAGCCCGTCGCGGCCGGAACCGCCGCCTTCCACCTGACGCTGGCCGTCACCGTGCGCCTGGGCGAGCGCGTCGACGTGTACAACGAGCTGGAGCTCGACGACCGGCACCCGCGCTCGGTGGGCAACGTGCTCCAGGCCGCCGATCCGGCCGACGAGTTCTCCCTCGTCTGGCTGGACACGGTGAGGCCCGCCGCCGGAGCGCCGCCCACGCTCCCCGGCGCCCGGCTCGCCGCCCTCCTCGGCCTCGGACAGCCCGGCGCCCACCTGACCCGCGGCGGCGACGGACTGGAGCCGACCGCGCAGGACCTCGGCGGCAAGGAGGCCAATCCGGACAGCCTCACCGATCCCGCCCGCGGGCTCGGCGCGCTCGCCGAGATCGACGACATCGCCATCGTCGCCCTCCCGGACACCGTCACCCTGCCCGCCGCCGAGCAGAAGACCGCCGTCGACCTCCTCATCGGGCACTGCGAGAAGCTGCGCTACCGCATGGCGATCGTCGACCCGCCCCGCGACAGCTCGATCTCCGAAGTGCGCCGGTTCCGGGCCCAGTTCGACACCAAGTACGCCGCTCTCTACTACCCCTGGGTACGGATCACCGATCCGAGCCGGCGCCCCGACCCCGGCGCTCCGCCGCCGGTCATCGACGTGCCGCCCTCCGGGTACGTCGCCGGGGTCTACGCCCGCAGTGACGTGGAGCGCGGTGTGCACAAGGCCCCGGCCAACGAAGTCCTCCTCGGCATCAACGACTTCACCACCAACGTGACCTACGACCGGCAGTCCGTGCTCAACCCGGAGGGCGTCAACGCCCTGCGCTTCTTCGAGGGCCGGGCCCGGCGGGTGTGGGGCGCCCGGACGATGAGCTCGGACCCGGAGTGGAAGTACGTCAACGTGCGCAGGCTCTTCATCTACCTGGAGCACTCCATCGAGAAGTCCACCCAGTGGGCGGTGTTCGAGCCGAACAACGAACGGCTGTGGGCCTCCGTACGGCAGACCGTCGAGGACTTCCTGATCACCGTCTGGCGGACCGGGGCCCTGCTCGGCACCAAGCCCGAGGAGGCCTTCTTCGTCCGCTGCGACCGCACCACCATGACCCAGAACGACCTCGACAACGGGCGGCTGATCTGCCTGATCGGGGTGGCACCCACCTACCCGGCCGAGTTCGTCGTGTTCCGCGTCGGACAGTTCACGGCCGACGCACAGCGCGGCTGACGCCCGCAGAACGGGAGACACCACCCATGGCCACGCGCAACAACCCCTACGGAGCCTTCAACTTCCTCGTCAAACTCGGCGACACCGGCGGTGAGGACCAGATCGCCGGCGGCTTCTCCGACTTCAGCGGGGCCGGCAACGAGGTGAAGTTCTCCGAGTACCGCAACGGCAACGACCCCGAGAACCACGTCCGCAAGATCGCCAACACCAACACGACCAACGACGTCACCCTCAAACGCGGCATCATCGGAGACCTGCGCCTCTTCAACTGGATCAAGGCCACCCGCGAGGGCGAGTACGACGCCCGCACCGTCACCGTCACCCTCCACGACGAGGGACGCCAACCGGTCTGCGCCTGGGTGCTGCGCGCCGCCCAGCCCAAGAAGTGGGTCGGCCCCACCCTCACGGGCAAGGGGGGCGGGGAGGTGGCGATGGAGGAACTCCACCTCGTCGCCGAACGCATCGACTTCCAGTCGCTGTGAGCCCGGCCGGACGGGGCCTCGGGGCGCCCGGGGTCTACCGGGACGGCCGGCGGGCGGCGCCCTCCTTCCGGCCGGTGCGCCTGGACATCGCGGGGTTCGTCGGCGTGGCACCCCGCGGGCCCGTCGACGAGCCGGTCGCCGTCGACCGCTGGGCCGACTACCAGAGGTACTTCGGCGGCCTGGAGGGCCCTGGGCTGCTGCCGTACGCGGTACGGGCCTTCTTCGCCCAAGGCGGGGTCCGGGCCCACGTACTGCGGGTGGCGCCGCTGCCGCGCGCCCCGCATCCCGCCGCCGAGGAGGCCCGCGCCCTGCACCGGACCACGCTGGCCCGCGCGGACGCGCCCGGCGCCGACCCGGGCCGCGGGACGCCGTGTGCGATCGGGCTGCGCGCCCGGGACGAGGGAAGCTGGGGCGGGCGGCTCTCGGTGCGCTGGGAGTTCACCGGCTCCGGGCCGTTCGAGGCCGCCGCGAACGGCCGGGAGCTGGCCCTGCCCGAGGGGCGCACCCCGCCGGCCGGCTCCGTGCTGCGGGTACGGGGGTCGTGGCTGCCGGCCTCCGGGAGCTTCTTCCGCGTCCTCGAACTGGCCGAACGGCAGGACGAGTACGGGGCGCGCGGCCGGGTCGCGGTCCTGGACCGGCCGCCGGGCGGGGGCGCCCCGGCGTCTGGCGGCACCCGGCCGAGGACCGTCGAGGCCGAGGTCGTCACCGCCACCGTCACCGTGGCCGACGGCGACCCGGCCCACCCCCGCCTGGAGCGGTTCGCGGAGCTCGGGCTGGGCCCCGCCCACCCCCGGTACGCCGCCGCCGTACTGGCCGCCGAATCCCTGCTGGTGGCTCCCGACGGGCCGTGGCCCGGGGCGCTGCTCCCGCCGGACGGGTACCTGGGCTCCGCCCTCTCCCGGCCCGTCCGCCCCGGCACCGACCGCTACGGATCCATCGGCTCCGACAGCTTCCAGGGCGCGGTCCCCGCCGAACTGCTGCCCGTCGACGGCTTCGAGGGCGCCGAGGAAGCCGGGCCGGGGCAGGTCGTCGGCGTGGACCGGATGGCTCTGGTCACCGAGGTCGCGCTGCTCTGCGTACCGGATCTGCTCTGGCAGTACGGCGAGTCCGTCCCCACCACCGAGACCCCGCCGCGGGAGCCCGGCGGCTCCTTCTCGCCCTGCCCGCCGCCGCCCGCCCCCATGACCTTGCACCCCGCCCGGCCGCGCGCACTGCTCCTGGACGCCGGCGCCCAACTGCCCGAGATCCTGCGCCGCCAGCAGCGGCTCGTCGCCCTCGCCGAGCGTCAGCGCCGCTTCGTCGCCCTCCTCGACGTGCCGCCGGGGCTCCCCGTCCGGGCCGTCGCCCGCTGGCGGGCCGCCTTCGACAGTTCGTACGCCGCCGCCTACCACCCCTGGCTCGGGGTCGTCGCGCCCGAGGACCCGGAGCGCCGGGCCGTGTACGTACCGCCCTCCGGGTTCGCCGCGGGGATCATCGCCGAGCGCGAGCGGAGCCTGGGACTGCCCTGGGGACCGGCCAACGCCCTGGCCGCCGACGCCGTGACCGCCGCGCAGCGCCTGGGCGAGGCCGACTGCGACGAGCTGCACCTGCTCGGCATCGACGTGTTCCGCGCCGAGCGCGACGGCTACCGGCTCGCCTCGGCCCGCACCCTCTCCCGCGACCCCGACCACCGCCAGCTCAGCGTGCGCCGGCTGATGACCATGCTCCGGCTCGTGCTGGACCGGCAGGCACGGGGGCTGGCCTTCGAACCGCACACCCCGCAGCTGCAGGGCGCCTTGCGCGCCGCCGTCGTCCAGCTGCTGCGGGGGCTGTACCGCGGCGGGGCGTTCGCCGGGGAGACGGAGGACGAGGCCTTCTTCGTACGCTGCGACGAGCACCTCAACCCCGGCTGGTCGCAGGGGCTCGGACGGCTCGTCGCCGAGATCGGCGTGGCCCCCGCCCGGCCCCTGGAGTACCTCGTCCTGCGGATCGCGCAGGACGCCGACGGCTCCGTGGCGGTGACCTGAGGTGAGCGTGCCCGAGCTCGTGCAGACCTTCCGCTTCCGGGTGCGGCTGACCCGCAGCGCCACCTCCGGCCGGACCGCCGAACCCCCGCCCGACATCCCCCGCCCGCCGTCCGGGGCCGGCGCGCCCGGACCGGCCGCGGTCGCCCCGGG
>NZ_JAINUL010000001.1:2070384-2183850 GCF_020639365.1 Streptomyces flavotricini | reverse complement strand
CGCCCGGACCGGCCGCGGTCGCCCCGGGCGCCGCGGACGCGGCCCCCGGCCGGCTCGGCGACGGAGGCTTCCAGGAGTGCGCGGGGCTGGCCCTGGAGGCCGACGTGCGCGAGTACCTGCAGGGCGGAGCCAACGACGAGGTCGTACGCCGGATCGGGCGGGTCAGGCTCCAGCCGCTCGTCCTCAAACGCGGCATGCTCATCGCCGCCGACGGCGGGAGCGCCGACACGAGCCTGTGGGACTGGCTGCACGGCATGGTCGCCGGCGGCGCCCCCGTACCCCGCTACGACGGGGACGTGGAGGTGCTGGACCCGGCCGGCCGACGGGTGGTCGCCCACTGGACGTTCGTCCGCGGACTGCCACTGAAGATCACCGGACCGACGCTCAACGCCAGGACGGGGGAGATAGCCGTGGAGGAACTGCACATCGCCCACGAGGGCCTGCGCCTGGAGCGGACCCCGTGACCGCCCTGGTCCACGCCACCCTGCAGCGGCTCACGGTGACCGCCCAGCCGGGGAAGGACCGGCCGCCGCTGGTCAAGGAGGCCGACGGCAGCCGGCCGCTGGCCGTGCAGTTCAACCCGGCCACGCTGCGGATCAGCCGCAACAACAACGTGGACCGGGGCGGGGCCACCACGAAGAACCAGAAGGTCCAGCATCCCGCCCAGGAGGGCTCGACCCTCGCCTTCGACCTGGAATTCGACACCGCGGAGCAGCGCGGCGGCGGACAGTACGTGGACGTGCGCCGCTGGACCGCCCTGGTACGGCAGTTCGTCGAACCGCCCGCGAAGAGCACCGACCCGCCGCCCGCCGTCCGCTTCGTCTGGGGCACCCTGCGCTACAACGGCATCGTCACGCAGGTCACCGAGGAGCTCGACCACTTCGCCCCCGACGGGACCCCGCTGCGCGCCAAGGTGGGGGTGACCATCGTCGAGCAGAACTTCGCGTACCAGGCACACGACGAGGGCCCCGGCACCCGCGACGCCCGCACCGCCACCGAGGCCGGCGACCGGCGCACCGGAGCCGCGCCCGGTACGGCCGGCACCAGCCGGCCCCGGCAGGTGGTGCAGGCCCGGGAGGGGGAGTCCGCCCAGCAGCTGCTGTCGCGGCTCGGGCTGGACCCGGCTGCCTGGCGCGGCGCGATGAGCGGGCTCGACAGTCCGCTGACCCTGGCGGCGGGGGCCGCCGTCCAGCTGGGCGCGGAGGTCTCTGCGGGGTTCGTGGCCGCGGCGGGGACCAGTCTCTCGGCGGGCTTCGCCGGGGACGCCGCACCGACCTCGGTCGAGGGCCTGGCCGCCGCGCTGGGCACCGGCCGGGCCCCCGGGGCGGATCCGGCACTCGCCGGCTTCGTCCTCGGCGCGGCGGGCGGCATCGCCGCGTCGGCGGACATCGTGGCCGGCGCCGCCGTGGACACGGCCACCGCGCGGGCCCGGCAGGGCTTCGAGGTACCGGCCGCGGCGGCGGGCCCGCCCGTACGCGGACCCGCCCGGCCGGAAGGGCCGTCCGGGTACGCCCCGCCGCCCGGGCCCGACCGCCGCTCCCTCGGCTACGGACGGGGCGTACCGCTGCGGGCCCGCGCCGACCCCTCGACGCTCGCCGAGGTCCGGGCCGGCGGCGCCCGCAGCCTCGCCGACCGGGCCCGGCGCGAGGAGATCCCGCCGCCCGACCCGGGAGCCGCCCCGTGGGAGCGGCTGCCGCCCGCCGCCCCGGGCCGGGCAGCCGCCGACTGCGAGCAACGCGACCGTGACGCGGGCCCGACCACCCTGAGGTGGACACCGCGAGGAGGCCCGCCATGAGCGTGTACATCGGACAGCTGCACACCGACGTCGTGCCGGCCGCGGGCGGCTCCGCCCCGCCCGCCGCCGGACCGGACCGGGCCGGCGGCGCATGGGCGGCCGCCGAACACCACCGCGAAGCCTGCGAACGGGCCGCCTGGCTCGCCGCCCGCGTCGCGGCGGAGGGCTTCGATGACTGAGGCGGCCATCGCGACCGTGTCGCCCGTCTTCGAAGTCGGCGGCTCCCTGGTCAAGGACCTCGCGCGGGACTGCGTACGCCTGGAGGTCGCCGAGGGCGTCGAGGGACTGCGCACCCTGCGCGGGCACTTCCTCGCCGTCGGCGCCGGGGCCAAGGGCCCCCAGGACCGGCTGCGGCACCTCGACGGGTCCACGGTGGGCCTGGGCAGCGCGCTGAAGGTGGCCCTCGGCCCGCCGTCGCGCCAGCGGTACGTCTTCGAAGGCGTCGTCTCCGGCCTCGAACTCGTCCTGGGCGACGGCGAACCGCCGCTGGTCCTCGTCCACGCGGAGGACGCGCTGATGCGGCTGCGCATGACCCGCCGGACGCGTACGTACCGCGACACCACCGACGCGGCGGTCGCCGAGGAGGTGGCGCGCGAGCACGGGCTCGCCGCCGACGCGGACCTGCCCGGGCCCCGCTACGACGTCCTGCAGCAGCTCAACCAGAGCGACCTCGCCTTCCTGCGGGAGCGGGCCCGGCTGGTCCAGGCCGAACTGTGGGCGACCGGCCGCACCCTGCACCTGCGCCCCCGCGGCAGCCGCGGTACGACCCCGCAGACCCTCGTCTACGGCGGCGAGCTCATGTCGGTCCGGCTCTGCGCCGACCTCGCCCACCAGCGCAGCGAGGTCGCCGTCACCGGGTACGACGCCGACCGGCGCGAGATCGTCGACGAACGGGCCGGCCCCGAGGTCGTCGAGGCGGAGACGGCCGGCGGCCGCACCGGGGCCAGGGTCCTGGCCCGGGCCCTGGGACCCGCCACCGGCCTGCGCGTCCGGGAGGCGGCCCTGAGCGCCGAGGAGGCCGGAGCCTGGGCGCGCGCCGAGATGCTGCGCCGCGGCCGCCGGTTCGTGACGGTCGCGGGCACCACCAACGGCAGCCCCGACCTCGTCGTCGGCGGCGCGCTCACCCTGCGCTCGGTCGGCGCCCCCTTCGAGGGGGAGGGGTACACCGTCACCCGGATCCGGCACACCTTCGACGCGGACCACGGCTTCCGCACCCGCTTCGACGCCGAACGCTCCAGCCTGAACGAGGTGGCGTGATGCCCCTGCCCGCTCCCGCGGACGGCTCCGCCCCCGGATACTTCGGCGTCTACCCGGCGTTCGTCACCGACATCGTGGACGAGAAGCGGCTCGGCCGGGTGGAGGTCCGCTTCCCCTGGCTGGGCGCGGACGGGGACCGCGACGTACGTGCCTGGGCCACGCTCTGCTCCCCGTACGCCGACGACGGGCAGGGCCTGCTGGTGCTGCCCGAGGTGGGAAGCCAGGTCGTCGTCGCCTTCGAGGCGGGCAACCCGCGCCGCCCGTACGTCCTCGGCGCGGCCTGGAACGGTCGTGCCGCCCTGCCGCACGAGCCGCAGGAGGCCAACAACCTGCGCGCGCTGCGGTCGAGGGCGGACAGCAGGCTGGAGTTCGACGACACCCCCGGCGCGGCCAAGGTGCGGATCACGATGGCCTCCGGACACGAGGTGACCCTCGACGACGCCACCCAGCAGGTGACGATCCGGCACAGCGGCGGCTGTGTGGTGCGGCTGACGCCGACCGCGGTGGAGGTGCAGGCGAACGTGTCCGTCGACGTCAAGGCGCCCATGGTGGCGGTGAACGCCCCGCTGTCGACCTTCAGCGGGCTGGTGAAGTGCGGGACGCTGGTCACCGAACAAGTGGTGATCTCCCCGGCCTACACCCCCGGCGCCGGGAACATCTGGTGAGCGCCGCGCCGGAACACGCGGGGCACGGTTTCAAGGTCCTCGCCCCCTGGTACGCCTGCGAGCGCGGGCACTTCGACCGTTTCGACCCCTCGGCGCACGCTCCCGCGCTGCAGAAGTACGCCACCGCCGAGTTCGTACGGGCCCTCGTGGCCGATCCGCGCGACTCGCTGCGTTTCGACCCCGACGAGGACGTCTGGTCCTACCCGGTGCCCGTGGACCTCGCCGACCGGGGTCCGGGCCGGGCCCGGTTCGCCACCCACCAGCTGGTCCGCACCCGGCTGCGCAAGCTCTACCAGCCCAGCCACGAGCGGTTCTACGCGGTCGTCGTCGAGCTCTTCTGCGACCGGCCCGGGCTGCCGCGCCCGCAGTCCGCCGAAGGGCTCGAGGTGGGGTTCGTGATGCGCCGGCGCCACGTGGAGATGGACGCGCCGCCCAAGGTGCTGCGCACGCTCTCCCGCAGGCTGACGACGGAGCTGCGCGCGGCCGGGAACCGCGCCGCGACGGAGCCGGGTCCGTACCTCTCGGAGGCCCGCGACGTGCTGTGGGCCGATCTCGCCCACCGCACGGCCTTCGAGGACGCGCACCGCGAACTCCTCGACAAGGTGGACCTGAAGAAGGAGACCCAGGCCTGGATGGCCGGGGCCGCGGGCGGCCGGTGGCGCAAGCTCGGCGAGCCCCCGGCCGCAGGCCTCCCCGAGGACCGGGAGCAGGAGCTGCCGATGTGGCGGCTGCCCGGCCGCTCGGGTGACTGCGCGCACGGAACGCCCCCGCCGGAGCGGTCGCTGTGGTTCGGGGTCGTGCCCACCTCCTCCGCCGACCACGACGACCGGGGCGCCCCCAAGCTGGACGAACGCTCCGTCTACGAACTGCGCTGCTTCGTACGCCGCACCCCGCGGCCGGGGCACGAACACTGCCCGCCGCAGATCTCCTGGAGCAAGCCCACCGAGCCGTTCCGGCTCGCGCCGTTCTTCGATCCCGAGGGCACCAAGAACCGGAAGATCTCCATCACCATGCCCGACTTCCGGGCGGTGGCGGCCCGGGCCGCCGCGCCGCCCGGCCCCGGCGGGATCGCGATCACCAGCCCGCCCGGCTCGCAGCTGTCCTTCGACCCCGGCGGCGGAACGCCCGGGGGCGGCTCGGTGGGCGGCACCGCCTCGCGGACCTGCACCTTCGCCCTCGAGATCTTCATGATCGTGGCGTTCTTCGTGTTCAGCCTGTTCCTGCCGGTCGTGGTCTTCCTCTTCCAGCTGTGGTGGCTGCTCGCCCTGCGCTTCTGCCTGCCGCCCTCGCTGGAGGCGGCCGCCGCGCTCAAGGCCTTCTTCGACGGCACCAAGACGCTCGCCGACATGGGGCAGGCGCAGACCGACGCCTTCGACGAACTCCTCGGAACCAAGGGGGCGGGCGCCCGCCTGAGGGACGCGAGCGGCTCCTTCGCCCAGGACGACCTCGACGACCTGGTGGACCTGGTCACCCCGCCCGCCACCGCCCCGGTCCCGGTACCGCCCCGGCCGGAGCCACCGGTGGACGACCCGCTGTGCGAGGGGGGATGAGATGGCCGCTCCGGCCCCCGCGGCCCGTGAACCGGCCCGCGCGCCCGTCCCGGCCCCGGCCGTACGGGCACCCGCGCAGGCCCCCGCGTCCGCCGCGCCGGGGAAGCTCGCGGACGAGCTGTCCCGTACGGTCCTGGCCCCCGACGTCCCCAAGGAGGAACTGGCGCTCCAGGGCGGAGCGGCCCTCGCCGTGCCCGCACCGGTCGAGGAGTACCTGCACCGCAAGGGGGACGCGGGCGGGCCCGTACGCGTCCGCCTCGGCGCGCTCGCGGCGGGCACCCTCCACCTGCGCGAGAGCGGCCGGGGGATCACCACCGGACCCGGGAGCGGCTTCCAGGCGGTTCCGCTGCTGCACCCGCTGCTGCTGCCGCTGCGCGCCCGGGGCATCGAGCCGGTGCTCGCCCTGCGCGTCCGCGACGGCGCCCTGGAGGGGCACGCGTCGGCGAAGGTGAAGGGCGTTCTGCTCGACGGGGCCCGGGGGCTGTTCGACACGCTGCAGGACTGCGCCGAGACGCTGGGCTGGCACGGTGTGGGCGGTCTGCGCCTGGCGGGCGTGGAGAACGAACTGCGGGGCCCGACCCTCTTCGTGAAGGCCGGCGGGATGTCCTTCACGCTCGGCGGCTTCCTCAGCGCCTCCGGGAGCCTCGGCCTCGCGGGCGAGCTGGTCACCTTCGACGCCGTGGCGAAGGGCACGGTGGCCGGGCTCGGACCGGTGGAGGTGCCGGTGGTCCGGGGACCGGACGGGGCGCTGTCCGGGAAGGCGGTCGTGGACGTGGCGCTGCGCGGGTTCACCGGACGGGTGACGGCCGCGTTCGCCGCGGGGCTCGTCGACGTACGGGGGACCGTGCGCTACGCCAACGACCGCTTCGACGGCCAGGTGACGCTGTCGGCGACCGACGCCAGGACGGCGAAGGAGCTGACGGACAGCCAACTCCCCGCGCAGGTCACGTCCGCGAAGGCGGTGACCGGTGGAACGGCGGGCCCGGACGCGGCGGGCCCGGACACGGTGGAACGCGCGGGTCCGCGGTCCGGACCCCGGGTGGTGGCCGGCTGGGGCACGGTCGACGTACGGCTGGCGGACTGGCTGCGCGGCGAGGCGCTGGTGGTCGTCGACCACCACGGCGACGTGACGGTGGTCGGCAAGATCCAGCCCAGGATGGACAAACCGCTGTTCGAACAGAAGCACTACGTCAAACAGCTGGCGAGGTTCGAGGTCCGCGCGGCCTACGGCATCCCGCTGGTCGGCAACGTGTTCCTGTTCGCGGGCATGGGCCTCGAAGCGGTCGCGGACGTCGGCCCCGCGACGCTCGACCGGATGGAGCTCACCGGCACCTGGTCGACCAGGCCGGAAGTGCTCAAGAGCTTCGGACTGACCGGCACCCTCAACATCTCGGCCTACGCGGGCCTGCGGCTCAAGGCCGAGGGCGGCGCGGGCCTCCAGCTCGTGGGCCACGACATCAAGGCGGGCATCGCGCTCATCGCACTCGCCGGAGTACGCGGCTACGTCGAGGCCACGCCGGTGATCGGCTACCGGGAGGTCGCCGATCCGAAGGCCGGCAAGCACGGGGAGTTCTTCCTGGCCGGGCACATGGAGATCGCGGCCCAGCCGTTCCTCGGGCTCGGCGGCGAACTCTTCGTCGAACTCGACAGCCCGTGGTGGTCCCCGGCGCCGGACAAGCGCTGGAACTGGCCGCTGGGGCAACTGGAGTACCCGCTGCCGGGGGAGTTCGGGATCGGGGCGGACGTGGAGCACGTCCTGGGCTCGGGGAAGGTCCCCGAGATCACCTTCGGCGAGGTGGACTTCAGCGCGGACAAGTTCCTGACGGACCTGGTCAACGACCAGGTCCCGGCCAAGTCGTCCAAGGAGGAGCTGAAGAAGGGCGCCTGGAAGCCCCCGGGCGCCCCGACAGCCGCCGCGAAGACCCCGGCCAAGCCCCCGCGCAAGGCGGCCGCCGCCCCTGCCGCCCCGGCCAGGGGCGCGCCGGCGAAGGACGGCCACACGGTTCCCCCACCGGACAAGAAGGAACGCTGGCTGACCGGCCTGGAGGCCCTGGGCGAGCTCGCCCAGGGCTCGCACGAGGAGCCGTACGACGAGACCGAACTGCGCGACGCGCTCGCCGGGATCCGGCGCAAGCACGGCTTCAGCGTCCTCGACGCCGCGCTGGAAGGCGACAAGTGGCAGATCACGGCCGGGATGAGCCCCGAGGTGAAGGCGGTCAAGGTCGACGCCGCACCGAAACAGCCGGGGGACGAGCCGGGCAAGGAGGGCGTCGACCGCCGCGTGCGGAGCATCAGGAAGCGGGGGAAGTTCAAGAACGAGTACCTGGAGGAGTTCCAGGGCGGCCGGCACCAGGACCTGAAGAACCCGAAGACCAAAAGGAACTTCGCCGGCACCGAGATCAATCACATCCCGCCGTTCGGCGTCTACAAGGAGGTCAGCGATCTCTCGTTCGCCCGGGGTCCGGCGATCCAGATGGACAAGATGGACCACCGGGGACTGAGGGACCGCTGGGGCGAGTGGATCCACCCCCGGGCCGCGAGCACGGGCTCCTGGGACGAGGCGAAGGAGCACCGGGCGGAGCAGCTGCGGCTGATGAAGGCCGACAGGTTCCGGGCCGCCGTGGAGAAGGACCTCGACGACATCCGGTCGAAGTTCGGCAAGAAGTACGACAAGGCCCTCAACGAGCTGAAGCCCGAACTCCGTACGGAAGGCTGGTGGAAGTGACCGCCGGCCCCCGCGGGGGAGACGGTGCGGTGACGGTCCCGGCGGAGCATGGACGCCATGGCAGCATCTGACGCCCTGACGTCCGCCCCCGGCGGCCGCGGCCCCGGCGCCCCGTCCGCCGCCGAGGCCCGGCTCGGGACCGGGGTGCGGTTCCCGTTCCGGCCCGGGAACGGCAGTGGGAACGCGGCCGGGAGCGCGGGCGGAGGCGGGCTCGCGTGGGTCGCGGGGGCCGCCGCGATCCGGCAGTCCGTCGAGACCGTCCTCGACACCGAGCCCGGCGAGCGCGTCATGCGCCCCACCTTCGGCTGCGGACTGCGCCGCCACCTCATGGCCCCCAACACCCCCGCCACCCGCACCGCGATCGCCGCCGAGATCGGCGAGGCCCTCAGCACCTGGGAGCCCCGCATCCGGGTCACCGAGGTCGCCGTGACCCCGGGGGAGGAGCCCGCCCTCGTATGGATCGACATCGCCTACGTGCACCTGCTCGACCTGCGCCCGGACAACCTCGTCTACCCCTTCTACCTGCGATAGGGGCCGGGTGACGACTCCATGCCGCTGATCGGCCCCATCCTCGACGACCGCACCTTCGAACAGCTCCGGGACGAGCTGGTCAAGCGGATCCCGGTCTACGCGCCCGAGTGGACCGACCACAACGCCGGCGACCCGGGCATCGCCCTGCTCGAACTCTTCGCACACCTCGGCGAGTCCCTGCTCTTCCGCTTCAACCAGATCCCCGACGCCACCAAGGTCGCCTTCCTGCGCCTGCTCGGCGTCCGCCCGCGCCCCGCGCTCACCGCCCGCGCCCTGCTCGTCCTGCAGACCGAACGCCCCGAGGGCGTCCAGGTGCTGCGCGGTGCCGAGGCCCGGGCCGGCGCGATCGCCTTCGAGACCGGCAACGAGGTCGTCGCCTGGCCCCTGGAGACCCTCGCCGTCGGCAAGACGCCCGCCCCCGAGGCACCCGGCCCCGCCGAGAGCCGGCGCCGGCAGAACGCGGTCGAGGCCCTGCCCGAGATGGAGCGTGAGCGGGTGGCCTCCGGAGCCCCCGTCTCCTTCTACGTCACCACCACCGTCCCCGCCGACCCGCTGGACCCCGACCGGCCGCCCCTGGACGTCGCCGCCACCCTCGACCGCTCCCTGTGGATCGCCCTGCTGGCCAAGAACACCACCGACCCCCGCCTGCTGGCCGGCCGGACCCTCTTCGTCGGCGTCGTCCCCGACGAGCGGCTCCCGCGCCCGTACGACCTGCGCGCCCGCGACACCGACGACCCGACCCGGCTCCGGGCGGGCGATCTCGTGAGCGCCCCGCCCGGCTTCCTCTGGGAGCTGTGGAACGGCCCCGGGGCCCCCACCGCCTTCACCTCCCTCGCCGTCCTCGGCGACACCACCCGCGGACTGACCACCGCCGGAGTGGTCTCCGTCGAGCTGCCGGCCGCCTTCCCCACCCACCCCCGGGGCAGCACCGGCCCCGGGGACCTGAACGGCCCGCCCCCCGTCGACGACGAGAAGACGGCCGCCCGCGTCCTGGGCTGGCTGCGGGTACGCCGCCCCGCCGACGAGAACGACGCCATCCACCGCATCCGCTGGGTCGGCGTCAACGCCGTCGGCGCCGTCCAGGCCCGCACCGCCGCACCCGAACTCCTCGGCACGGGCACCGCCGACGCCGGCCAGGTCCTGCGCCTCACCCAGCACCCCGTCCTCGCCGGCAGCGTCCGCCTGGAGGTCGAGGAGGCCGACGGCTGGCGGCCCTGGACCGAGGTCGAGGACTTCGCGGGCAGCGGCCCCTTCGACCGGCACTACACCCTCGACGCCGAGGCCGGACTCGTCCGCTTCGGCACCCGATGCCGGCTGCCCCAGATCGGCGAGCGCATCCGCGTCCTCGGCTACCGGTACGGCGGCGGCTCCGCCGGGAACGTCCCGGCGGGCGCGATCGGCGCGCTCACCGGCGTCTCCGGCGTCAAGGTCGCCAACCCCCTCCCGGCCTCCGGCGGCGCCGACCCGGCCTCCCTCGCCGACGCCCTGGAGGCGCTGCCCGCCGAGGTGCACCGCCGCGACCGGGCCGTCACCTGCGAGGACTTCCGTTCCCTCGCCCTCGAAGTCCCCGGCGTACGCCGAGCCGAGCCCCTGCCCCTGCTGCACCCCGACACCCCCGCCCAGCCCGCCGCCGGCGTCGTCAGCGTGCTCGTCTTCCCCACCGAGGACCAGCGCGACCCGGGCGCCCCGCTGCCCGACCTCGCCCTGCTGCGCCAGGTCGCCGCGTACCTCGCCCCCCGGCGCCTGGTCACCACCGAGCTGTACGTCATCCCGCCCACCTACGTGGACATCGCCGTCTCCGTGGGCATCCGCACCCGCGAGGGCTACCAGCCCGACGCGGTACGCCGCTGGGTCGAGCTGATCCTGCGCCAGTACCTCGCCCCGCTGCCGCCGTACGGGCCCGAGGGCGCGGGCTGGCCGCTGGGCAGGGCCGTGCGCCGCGCCGAACTGGAGGCGGTCGCCGTCCAGGTGGAGGGGCTGGAGTACCTGGAGGACGAACTGCTGCTGGCCCGGCGCTCCGGCACGGGATGGACCCCGCTGCCGCTCGTCCCGCTGGAGCCGTGGGAGGTGCCCCGGGTCGCCGCCGTCACCGTGGTCACCGGCGCCCCGCTGCCCGCCGGAGCCGGCTACGGCACCCCGCCGCCGCCCCCCGGCGACCCCGTCGTCGTACCGCTCCCCCCGGAGGTGTGCTGATGCACGGCGACCGCGCGATCGGCGTCCTGGCCCATCCGGACCAGTGGGTGCGCTGCCGCCACGAATCCACCGCCCTCCTCGACGAGGGCGGGGTCTGCCTCGCCTGGGAACCCGAGCCCGAGGCGGGGCCCGACCCCGGAACGGCGGTGCACGGACCCGCCGGACTGGCCTTCGACCGCTGGGGCCGCGCCTACCGCTCGTACCCTCGCGCCGGACGCGTGGAGGTCATCGCGCCCGGTGGCCGCGCCGACGGCCCGCCCCGGCACCGGCCCGCCGCCCTGTGCGTGCCGCGCGGGCTCGCCGTGGACGGCGCCCAGCGGCTGTTCATCGCCGAGTCCGGGGCCGGCGCCGTCCACGTGGTCGACCTGTGGGGCGAACGGCTGCTGCGCCGGGTCCCCGTCCGCGGCGCGGCCCGCCCGCACTGCCGGCCCCTGGACGTCACCGCCCACCGCGGGGCGGTGGCCGTCCTCGTCACCCGGCCCGCCGCGATCGTGCTCCTCCAGGGCCGCCGCGGACCGGTGCGCGGACCCGTGCTGCGCCGCCCGGCGGGGAGCGAGGGCCTGCGCCCCACCCGGATCGCCGACCACGCCGGGCACCTCCACGTGCTGTGGACCGGTGCGGCCGGCGGGCGCGCCGTCGTCGCCCGCGCCGACGGCACCCGGCCGCTCGCCGTACCCGACGCCACCGACCTCGACCTGACCGCCGACGGGGCGCTGGTGGTGGCCCGGGGCCCCGGCCGGCCGCTGCGGCGGTTCCGTACGGACGGCGCGGCCTGGGCGGAGATCGAACCGCTGCGCGCCCCCGGCTACGACGGCGGCGCCATGACCGTCGGCCCCGACGGCCGCGTCGCGTTCACCACCGCCGACGGCCTCGCCCGTACCGCCGGACCCGCCGCCCGGTACACGCCCGCCGGGAGCGTCATCGGCTACCGCCTCGACGCGGGGGAGTACCGCACCCGCTGGGGCCGGCTGTTCCTCGACGCCTGCGTCCCGCCCGGCACCGAGGTCCGCGTCACCTTCCTGACCAGCGACGAGGACACGGTCGCCGACCCGCTGCCCTGGTCGCCGCCCGTGCGCGGACCGCGCTCCGTGCGCCACCCCGACCAGACCCCGCCGCTGCCCTCCCGCGCCCTCTACGCCGACCGGCTGCCGCCCTCCGCACCCCTGTTCCTGCGTCCGACCGGCCGCGAGCTGCCCTGGGCGCAGATCGGTCCCGAGGACGGGTTCGAGACGTACGAGGCCCCCGTCCAGGCCCCGCCCGGCCGCTACCTGTGGATCGTGCTCCGGCTCGCCGGCACCCCGCGCCTGACCCCCCGCGTCCGGGGCCTGCGCGTGGAGCGGCCCGGACACCGGCTGACCGCCGCGCTCCCCAGGGCCTGGAGCCGGGACGAGGCCGACGCCGCGTTCCTCCAGCGCTTCCTCGCCCCCGCCGAGGGCCTGCTCCACGAGCTGGACTCCCGCGCCGCCCTGCGCACCCTGCTGCTCGACCCCCGGGCCACCCCGCAGGAGGCCCTCGGCTGGCTGGCCGGGCTGCTCGGCCTGGCCCTGGACCGGCGCTGGCCCCCGGCGGCCCGGCGCGAGCTGATCGCCCAGGCGTACGACCTGTTCCGCATCCGCGGCACCGTGGCCTGCCTCGAACGCATCCTGCGGCTCTACCTCCCGCTGCCCATCAGCGTCGTGGAGCACTGGCGGCTGCGCGGCCTCGGCGGAGCGGTGCTCGGCGCCGGACCCGGCGGAGCCCCCGCGCCGGCCGTCGGCGGCGCGGCGGGCACGGCCGGGGCGCTCGGCCGGTTCACGGTGGGCGGCACCCGGCCCGGGGAGGACGGCTACACCGCCACCGCGCACCGGTTCAGCGTGCTCATCCCCGCCGATCCGAGCCCGGTCCAACTCGACGTCGTCCGCGCCATCGTGGAGGCCCACAAACCCGCTCACACCCTCGTGGACGTCTGCCCGCTGGGCACGGGCATGCGGATCGGCCGCACCCTGCACCTCGGGCTCACCTCCGTCGTCGGCCCCGGCGCGGCCTGGGGCCCCGCGGTCGTCGGCCGGGTCCGGGTCGGCGCGGACGGCATCGTGGGCGTGCCCGCCGCCGGCTCCCGCGTCGGCGAGACCACCGTCACCGGGGCGGTGCGCGTCGGATGAGCGGCCCCACCGTGGTCATCGACCGGCTGACGGCGACCCTGCACCACGACCCCGCCGCGCCGCCACCCGCCGAGGACCCCCTGCGCGGTCCGCTGCGGCAGGCGGTCGCCGGCCCGCTGGAAGCCGCCCTGCGCGCCCTGGACCTGCCACCCGGCCACTGGTGCCTGGCCCGGCTCGACCTCACCGTCGGCCTCGACCTGGACCGCCCCGGTCCGGCGCTCGCGCGTGCGTGGTCCGGGGCGGTCGCCGCCGCGATCGAGCGGACCGTGCGCGAGGGCGGCCCTGCGGCGCCGGACACCCTCGTGCACTACCGGCACGACGTGGACCTGCTCGCCGACGCGGTCGCCGGACTCGCCACCGGGCACCGCGAACGCCTGTGGGCCTGGCGGCAGACCGGCATCCTCGGGCCGGCCGGCCCGGCCCCGGAAGGGGCGCCCGGCCCGGCGCTGCTGGCCGCGCTGGAACGCCACCCCCGGCTCGCCGCGGCCGCCGTCCTGCGCGCGGCCGGGCAGTGCGGGCTCGCCGCGCTGGACCGGGCCTGGGGGCGGGACGGCTGGCAGCGCCTGGCCGCCCTCGCGGCGCCCGAGGAGCCCGGCGCGGGGGCGTCCGACCCCGGTACCCGGGCGCTCGCCCGCACCCTGCTCGCCGGATCGAGGCTGGCCGGGCTGGTCCGGGCGTCCCGGCTCCGGCCCGCCGAACCGACGCTCGCGGCCTGGGCCGTTCTGGTCCTGGCGGAAACCGACCCGGCCGCACTGGAGCGGCCCGCCGCCCGGCCCGGACTGCGGGGACTCCTGGCGGAGGGCCTGCGCACCCTGGCCGGCGATCCCGGCCCCGTCCTGCCGGAGCCCGAACCGGACGCGCGGAGCGGGGAGGTGCCGGACGGTGGCTGCGACGGATGCGTCGGGTGCGGGACGGACGCCGGGTGCGGGGGGCGTGCTGGATGCGGGGGGCGTGCCGGGTGCGCCGCGGACGGTGGATGCGGTGCGTGTGCCGGGGCTGCCGGGTGCGCCGAGGGTGCCGGGCGCGGCTGGTGCCGCGGAGACGCCCGGGGCGCCGCGGACGGTGGATGCGGTGCGTGCGCCGGGGACACCCGGCGCGGCGGGTGTGCCGAGTGCGGCGGCGCCGCGCGTGCCGGACGCCCCCTGAGCCCCGGACGCCCCGGCGACGCCGGGCGCGCCCGGCCCGGCGGATCGGGATCGGGATCGGGCGCCGAGGGTGTCCCGCCCGGCCGGGGCGCGGTGCCGCAACGGCCCCCTGCCGACGGCCCGCCCCGCGCCGGTGCGGGGGGTCCCGCGGCCGAAGGCCCCGCCGCGCCGGGCCCCGTACGGCCCGTGCGGCCCGCTCCCGATCCGTCGGACGGCGCCGCCACCGGCTGGGCCGGGCTGCTCTTCCTGCTCGCCGCGGCGCCCGAAGCCGGGCTCCCGGACCGAGCCCTCGCCGAACCCGCCCTCGCCGACCGGCCGTTGTCCTGGGTACTGCACGCCGCCGCCCGCGCCCTGTGCGGCCTCGCGCCCGAGGACCCCGCGGCCCTCGCTCTCGCCGGACTCGGCCCCGACCGCGCCGCCGCCCTCCTGCGGGCCCCGGCGGCGACCCCGCGCGAGCAGGACTCCGTGGACGCGCTCGCCGCCGACTGGGCGCGGGCCACCGCCGCCCGCCTCGACGGAGAGCGGCACGCGGACGATCCGTTCGGCGCCGTCCTGGCAGTGGCCCGCCGCCCCGGGCGGATCACGGCCGAGACCGGCTGGATCGAAGCCGTGTTCGCCTCCGCCGACACCGACCTGGCGGTCCGCCGCGCCGGGCTGGACCTCGACCCGGGCTGGCTGGGCTGGCTCGGCGCGGTCGTGAGGTACCGGTATGTCTGAGCGCATCAGCCGCGACCTCTCCCGGCGGGCGGCCGAAGTGGCCGTACGGGTGGCCGACTTGCTGGAGAACCTGTGCAGTGAGGAGGCGGGCGGCGAGTCCGTGGCCTTCCTGCGCGACTGGGCCGCGAGCGCCGCCCAGCGCGCCGCTGCCACCCCCGGCGCGCATCCTCCGGCCGACACCCCCCTCGACCGGCTCGTGCACCGGTTCGGGCTCGGCTCCCTGGAGACCGAGCTGCTCCTTTTCGCCGGGCTCCCCGAGGAACACGAGGGCCTGGCCCGGACGTTCCGCACCATGCACCCCGGCGGCGCCCCGCACCCCAGCGTGGGCCTGGCCGGCCTGCTGACCGACTGCGCGGCCCGCGCGGCGGCCCGCGGCGGCGTACGGGCGCAGGCCCCCGACCGGGTCGCGCTGCGCCGGCTGCTCCACGAAGGCCCGGCCGTACGGGCGGGCGTGCTCGCCCTCACCGGCGAAGGCCCCTTCCACGAACGCTCGCTGACCCTCGCCGACGGGCTGTGGGAGGCCCTCCACGGCCACCCCGTCCGGCCCGCCGCCCTGGAGGAGGCCGACCCGGGACCGCCGGTCGCCGGACTCGACGGCTGGCTCGAACTCCCCGAAACCGCCCGGGCGGTCGCCGCCCTGCGCTCCCGAGACCCCCGCATCCTGCTGGTCGGCGCCCGGGACGAGACCGTCGGCCTCAGCCGCTGCGCGGCCCTCGCCCGCGCCGCCGGACTCGGCCTGTTCGCCGCACGGACCCGCCCCGAAGACCCGCGCGCGATGGGGCTGCTGGGGCTGCACGCCGCCGTACGGGACGCCGTGCCGCTGCTGGTGGTGGCGGCCCCGGAGGGCGGGGCGGCGGGCCCGGTCACCCCAGCCGTCGCCCGGATCCCCGGCCCGCTGCTGGTCTGCGCGGCGCCCGGCACCGTACGCCCCGGGCCGCACCGGCCCGTGCTGACCGTGCCGGTCGGGCCGATCGGCACGGCGGACCGGCGCACCGCCTGGCGGGCGGCACTGCCCGAAGCACCGGAGCAGGCACCCCGACTGGCCGCGCGCCACCCCCTCGACCCGGCGCTCACCGCCCAGGTAGCCCTCGACGTGCACAGCCGCGCCGCGCTGGCCCCGGGCGCCGCGCAGGACGGCGCCGTCCCAGACGTCGCCGGCGCCATCCGGGCCCGCGCCGGGGCGCTGCTGCCCCCCGGCGTGGACCTGGTCGGCCCGCGGGCCCGCTGGCCGCGCCTCGTCCTCGGCGGGGAGGCGGACGGACAGCTGCGGGACGCCGTGGCCCGCCTGCGCCACCAGGCGCTGGTCCTGGACGACTGGCGGCTGCTCGAGGAGGCCCGCGCCGCACGCGGCGTACGACTCCTGCTCACCGGGCCGCCGGGGACCGGGAAATCGCTGGCCGCCGAGGTACTGGCGACCGAGGCGGGCCGGGACCTGCTGGTCGTCGACGGCTCCGAGCTGGTGTCGAAGTACATCGGCGAGACGGAGAAGAACCTCGCCGCCTGCTTCGAAGTGGCCGAGCGCACGCAGGCGGTTTTCCTCCTCGACGAGGCCGACGCCCTGTTCGCCGCCCGTACGGAGGTCTCCGGGGCCAACGACCGGTTCGCGAACATGGAGACGGCCTATCTGCTCCAGCGGCTCGACCGGTTCGACGGGCTGGCCGTGCTGACGACGAACCTGCGGCAGAACATCGACGCCGCCTTCATCCGCCGCATGGACTTCGTCGTGGAGTTCCCGCTCCCCGACGAGGCGGGCCGCCACCGGATGTGGGAGCTGCACCTGCCCCGCGCGCTGCTGCACGCCGACGTCGACCTGGCGGGGCTCGCGCAGCACTACCCGGTGCCGGGGGGCTGGATCCGCAACGCCGCGATCGGCGCGGCCTTCCGGGCGGCGGACGACGGGGGAGCGGTCCGCCAGGGCCACCTCGTCGACGCGATGCGGCGCGAGTACGGCAAGGCGGCCCGCCCCTTCCCCGGGGAGCCGGCCGCCCCCGCCGGCGCCGGCGCGGACCGGCGGGCCGCGCGGGCCCTGGACCCGGCGCACGACTTCCCCGCCCCGGCGAACGGCCGGCGTACCCAGAAGGAGAGCTCATGACGGCGCTCGGCTCCGGCGGCACCCCGTGCGGCTGCGGTTGCGGGTCCGCCCCGGACCTGCCCGACGACCCCCCGTACGGGGGCGGGCCGTGCGGCCCCGGCCCCTGCGGCGGGGAGGAGCTGCCGGTGAACCCCTTCCTGGCGCTGCGCGTGGCCTTCGGGATGCTGCTCGGCGAGGACGACTTCCGCGTCCTGATGGGCAATCCGCGCGGCAAGCTCATGCTGCACAACGCCTGGCCGCACGGCTCCGGGGTGATCTGGGGGCTCGGGGTCGCCCGGGACGGCGACGAGCTCAGGGTGCTCCCCGGGCTGGCCGTGGACGGGCTCGGCCGCGAGCTCACCCTCGAAGCGGCCTGGTGCGTCTCCCTGACCGCGTGGGCGAGGGAATGGATCGAAGCGCACCCGCCGCAGCAGGGGCCGCAGGCCCCCGCGGGCCGGACTCCCGCGGCGGACGGCACCGAGCCCGATCCGCCCCGGCGGCACACCGTCGAGGCCTGGATCCTCGCGGAGTCCGCGACCTGCCCGGACCGCCCGGTGCCCGCCCTCGCCGACCCGTGCGACGTGACCCGCCGGCACGACGACTTCTCCCGGATCGTCGAGACCGCGCGGATCACGGTCCGCGCGACCGCCCCCGCGCCCTGGCGCCCCTACCACCGCGTACGTGTCCTCCTCGGGCTCGACGAGGCCGCCCCGGGGGACACCGCCGGGCAGGAGGCGCTGCGGGAGGCCGCCGAGGTGGCCCGGGTCCCGGCGCACCGGCGGGCACCGGCGCTGCTCGCCGCGTTCCGCAGGCTCGCCGCCGCGGACGCCACCGCGCTGGCACCGGAGCGCGCGGAGGGCGACATGTGCCCGCCGTGGGCTCCGGTCACGGAGGACCACGCCCCCGTGGCACTCGCCCGCCTCACGGTCGAAGTCACCGAGTACGACCGGTGCGTACGGATCGAGGAGGTGCGCGCCGACCCGTCCGTACGGACCGCGGTCCTGCCCGCCACCACCGTCCAGGAGCTGGTGTGCGCACTGGCGCCCGGGATCATCGGCGCCGCCGCCGAGGCGGACGCCGGAGGCCCGCGCCTGATCCGCGACTCCCTCGCCTGGAGCCGCGAGCACACCGTGCTGAGCTTCGAGGTCACCGCCCCGCTCGCGGCCGGCTCCGCCGAACCGGAGGGCATCGAGATCACCTCGCTCTCCGGCTCCGGCCGCGGCTGGGCCACCGACGAGGTCGCCGGGATCCGGGTGTCGGCCGACGGGCTGCGGGTGAAGGTGGACCTCGACCAGCGCCCCGCGTACGAGACGGTCCGCGTCCGCGTCCGCGGCACCGGGCCCAAACCCCTGTACGGCCGGCACCCGCACGCGCCCTTCGCCGGGCTGGAGGGCGGCCCGCCGGGCACCGCCGACGAGGGGAACGACGCCGTCGTCACCGTCCATCTGCCGCGCCAGGCCGCCCCGGGAGGACCGAGGAATGACGCTCAGTGAAGCCGCCGCCGAGGCCGCGCCGCCCGCCGCCCCCACCGGCCCGCCCCCGCCCCCCGGCCCCTCGGCGACCGCCGACGGCGGGATCGACCGGCTCAACGCCTTCGACGGGCTGTTCCTGCGCGCCGAACACCTCAACCGCATCCAGGACTACGCCCGCGAGCTCGCCCTGGCCGTCGGAGCGGCGGGAGGCCCCGGCGTGGTCGAGGGCTACGAGGTCAGCGTGAAGGACGGCACCCTGCGCGTCGGCGGCGGCCTCGCCGTCTCCGAGCAGGGCCGACCGCTGCGCTCGCAGCGCCTCGTCACGCTCCCGCTCACCGGGCTGGAACCGGGGCTCGACGGGTTCTGGTGGGTCGAAGTGGCCCCCGATTCCCGGCCCTACGGCGACGCCCCCGTACAAGGCAGCTACTGCGACGACCCCTGTGCCGGTACGGGGACCACCCGGCACCCCTACCTCGCCGAGGGGGTGCGGATCCGGCTGGCGGAGGGCGTCGAGCGGGGGCTCGACAACCAACTCCCGGCCTCCCGGCGTAATTTCCTCGCCTCGCGGGTCTTCGGTGCCGAACGCACCGAGCACTCCCCGTGGCCGTACGGGCCCGGCCGGGCGCACCTGCCGCCGTCCTGGGCCCCGCCGGCCGCGAGCCCGGGCCGGTCCGAGGCCGTACGGATCGCGGTCCTCCAGCGCGATCCCGGGAGCCCCGACGGGTGGGAGGTCGACACCTGGACGGCCCGGCGCGACCGGGCCGCCGCCCCGCCGCAGCGGTACTGGCAGTCACGGCTCGGGATGCGGCCCTGGGACGCGTACACGGCCCAGATCCTGCAGTTCCAGGACCAGTTGGCGCAGGTGCTGGGCGCCACGCCGCCGCCGGCGGCCGATCTGGGCCCGCTGCTGGAGCAGTTGGCCCTCATCGGCGAACAGCGGTTCCTCAAGAGCCACACCAAGGAGCAGCTGGGCGCGGAGGTGGCCCGGCTCATCACCGGCATCGGCGAAGGCGCCCTGGTCCGGCCGCGCGCGGCCGACGGCCCGTACACCCTGGAGCAGCTGGGCATCGCGGAGCTCCCACCCGCCGGGTACCTGCCGTTCACCCCGGAGCCGGAGCCGGAGCCGGAGCCGGACCTGGAGCCGGAGCCGGATCGGAGCGCCGCCCCCGGCGTCGCCCCCAACGGGATCCGGGCCCTCCTGGGGCAGCAGGTGGACCTCAGGTACTGCTCCTGCGCGCTCGCCGACGTCGCCCAGGCCGTGGAGGAGGCCCGGCACCGGGACCGGATCCGGCTCGACGAGCCCGTCGGCGTCGACATCCTGCTGCCCGTGGACGACCGGGGGGCGCCGGTCGGCGACTGGGTCGCCTTCGTCCGGAGGGGCCGGCGCCACTGTGACAGCCCCGGATGAAAAATAGCACTCGGTGACTGATCGGTGACGGTGCGCGCATAGCATATGCGGGTCGGACTTCTATGCAGGAGGACCGCCTATGAACCAGCAGTTCCTCGCGTCCCCGGTCCGCGTCCCCGGGCAGGGGGAGCCGCCGGCCCTCCACCTCCTGGGCGGCCCGCGCGTCATCCATCAGGGGAGATGGCTGGACGTGCCCGAAGGGGGCAAGCGCCTCCTCGCGTTCGTCGCCCTCAACGGCGGCCGGGTCGAGCGCCGGCACGCCGCCGGGACGCTGTGGCCGTCCGGCGACGACCTGCGGGCGGCGGGGAACCTGCGGTCGGCGCTGTGGCGGCTCAAGGCCGCCGGCATCGACCTCCTCGACTCCGACAAGTGCTCGCTCGCCATGCGCGAGCACACCGTGGTGGACCTGTACGTCCTGTACGGCTGGGCCGGGCGGCTCATCGGAGGCACCGCCACCGCCCAGGACCTGTCGGCGCTGAAATGGCGCACCGACGCCCTCGACCTGCTGCCCGGCTGGTACGACGACTGGGTGCTGCTGGAACGGGAACGGGTCCGCCAGCGGCTCCTGCACGCGCTGGAGGCCCTCAGCCGCGAGCTGGCCCGGGTGGGCAGGCACGCCGAGGCGGTGGAGTCCGCCCTGCTCGCGGTCAGCGCCGAGCCGCTGCGCGAGAGCGCCCAGCGGGCCCTGATCGAGGCGCACTTGGCGGAGGGCAATCTGATCGAGGCCATGCGCGCGTACGACACGTACCGCGCTCTCGTGAAACGCGAACTCGAGGTGGAACCGGGATGTGAACTCTCCGGCTTGATAAGGAACTTCTGCCGATCCGCCACCCGCACCCGCGAGGTGGTGGCCGCCCGGGTGCGCCGGGCCTGATCCGGGGTCAAGCTGGTGGCATGAGCGACGACCGGCCGGGTCGGCGCAGTACCGAACTGCGCCTGGCCCTCGCGATGCGCGGCGGGGTCAGCCTCGCCGTCTGGATGGGCGGGGCCTGTTGCGAGACGGCGGCGCTGCGCGCGGCGGCCGGGCGGGAACAGACCCCCGAAGCGGGCCTGTACGCGGGCCTGCTGGACACGTGCGGATACGAGGACGTCGACATCGATGTCCTCGTCGGGACCAGCGCCGGGGGGCTCAACGGCGTCCTGCTGGCCTGCCACCTCGTGTACGGGATGCCCTTCGGCCGCGGCGTACGGGACGTGTGGCTGCGCCTCGGCGACCTCGAAGGGCTGCTGCGCCGCTCGACGCCCTTCCACGTGCCGGCCTCGCTGATGCGCGGGGACGAGGTCTTCTACGCGGAGCTGCGCGACGCGCTGGGCCGGCTCATCGACGAGGCCCCGCCGGACTGGAAGCCCCCCGCCTCGCTCCGGCTGATCCTGACGGCCACCCGGCTGCGCCCCCGCCGGGACCGCGTGCGGCCCACCCTTGGGCGGCCGCTCCTGGTCGGCCGGTCGAACGCCTACTTCCGCTTCCGCCACCGCAGCTCCCTGACGGACTTCCCCGTCGACGTCACCGGGGCGGCCCGGGAGGCGGCGCTGAACCGGCTCGCCTACGCGGCGCGCACCTCCTCCTCGTTCCCCGGGGCCTTCGAACCGGCCCGGGTGTACCTCGGCAACGGCGCGCAGCCCGTCGAGGACCCGCCCCGGGTGGACATGCGCGGGGTCAGCAGCGAGACCGGGTACCCCGACGAGAACCTGAACGGCTGCGCCGAACTCATGGACGGCGGGCTGCTGGACAACATCCCCGTCGCCTGGGCCGTACGGGCCGTCGCCGGGGCCCCGGTGGCCCGCAAGGCCGACCGCTGGCTGCTCTTCCTCCAGCCCGTGCCTCCGTTCCCGCCGCCGCCCGAGCCGGGGAGCAGCCGGCGCGTGACCCGGCTGGTGCGGATGGCCGCGAAGTCCCTGGCCGTGAAGACCGGCTCCGAGTCCCTGCGCGACGACGCCCTCGAACTGCGCGCCGCCGAGGCCGCGGCCCAGCGCAAGCGCGCCGCCACCGGGGTGCTGCCGCTGACCCTCGCCGAGCTGGAGGACGTGGCGACGGCCCGGCGGGAGGCGTACGCCCGCACGGTCGGCGGGGCGGAGGCGCTGCGGCTCGTCCGGCTGCTGGAGGACCCGGCGGAGGTGACCGGCCCGGACGCGCTGCCGCTGCCGGCGGGCCCGGGCCCGCTGGAGACGCTGGACGAGAGCGCGGGCCGTGGCTCGGCGGCCCTCTTCGCCCGGTTGCGCGAGGCGTCGGACGGCCTGGCGGTGGGGCCCGGCGCGCTGCCCGGACCGGGGTGCTCGCCGCTCGTCCCGGCGCGTACCGTACGCCTGCTCATGGACTGGCTGGACGCGTACGAGTCCGGCGCGGGCGGGGCGGACGGCGGACCGGCGGACCGGCAGCGCGTGGAGGAATACCGGACGCGGCTCTTCGCGTGCCGCTCCGCCGTCGCCACGCTGACCGCCGCCCGGGACCGGCTGCTGCTCGACCGCTACCGGGCCGCCCTGTCCAAGGGGCTGATCCCCACCGACGCCACGGCGCCCTTCCGCGAGGCGACCCGGATGCTGGGCGCCCTCATGCCGCCCGCGCTCCCGCCCGGGGCGCCCGCCGCGCAGTGGGAGGTCTGGGCGGCGAACCTCGCGACGGCCGTCACCGGCGGATCCCTGCCGCAGCCCCCCGCGCCCGGACCCGCCCCGGACGCCGTACCGGAGGGCTTCGGGCACCTGTGGGAGCGGCTGGCGGAACTGGGCGCGGAGATCGGCGTGGACCTGGTCCCCGACGTCGCCGGCTACGAAGCGCTCCACGCGGCGGCCCGCGGCGCCGGTCCGATGACCGGCGCGCTCGCGTACGCCGAGGTGCTGCTCGGCCCGCTGCGCCCGGACCCGCTGGCCGAGGCCCCCGACATCGACTTCCACACCGTCTCGGCGGCGAACACCAGCTGGGCCACCCGCAGGGTGCTGCCGGCGGCGGTCCAGGACTCCCCGAAGGACATGGTCAGGGCCAAGCTCAGCGGCAACCAGCTCAACAACTTCGCCGCGTTCCTCAGCGCCCGCTGGCGGATGAGCGACTGGACCTGGGGCCGCCTCGACGGAGCCGCCTCCCTCGTGTCGGTCGTCGCCACCGACGAGCGCCTCAGCGAAGCGTTCGGCGACACCGCCGACCTCACGGCACTCGGTGAGCGGATCGCCGCGAAACCGGCCCTCGGTCCGGCGTTCATGGAGCTCTGGGCGCAGGACGTCACCTCCCGGTCGGACGTGGAGCCCTGGGACCGGGTACGGGACGTGCTGACCGCCGTGCGCCAGCACGAGATCCTCCGCGAGGAGCTGCCGTTCCTCGCCGAGCTGCACCGCAAGGGCTTCCGGGGCGGCAACAAGCCCCCGGACCCCCCGCTGAACCCGCCCGCCCTGGCCACGCCGGCCGAGTTCGAAGCCGCACTGGGCTCCTTCGGCGGGATCGGCGAGGAGGAGGTCGGGCAACTGCTCCGGGCGCGGGATCCGCGTCGGGCGGCCCTGCGGACCGGGCTCCTCGCCTGGCCGGCCCTCCAGCCCACCGGGAAGGTTCGGGCCCGCGCGGTGCAGGGCGTCCTCGGCGTGCTGAAGCCCCTCGTCTACCTCCCGCCCCTGGTCGGGGTGGTGGCCCCGCTGTGGGGGCTGATCGCGGCCGTGCTGATGTGGACGGGCATCGCCTTCTCCGCCGGCCAGTGGTCCTCCCTGCTCGCCCACGTTCCGGTCTGCCTGTACGCGATGGTCGCGCTGGCGGCGCTGGTCAGGCAGTGGATCCGGCCCGCCTGGCTGCGTTTCCCGCTCGGCGCGCTCGCCCTGGCCGGCCCACCCGTCGCCCTGTGGCGGCTGCGCGGGCTGCACCCCCCGGACACCGGCGGGAGCCGTGTCACGGCGCTGATCGTCGGGGCCTGCTTCGCCCTCGCCGCCGCGGCCGTGCTGTACGTGGGGACCGACCGGTGGTGGCTGCTGCCGGGGGCCGCCCTGATCGCGGGAGCGATCGCCGCCCTGATCCAGATCGGCCCTTCGGGGGAAGCCGGACCCAACGGCTGGTGGGCCGCCCTCACCCTCTACGCGGTCCTGTTCTGGGTCACGTTCGCCCTGCCCTGGCTGTACCCGAGGCAGCGGACCGCACCGGTCTGACGCAGCGCCCCGTGCCGAGGGCTCGGATAGGGTGAATCGGTAGGAATCGGACCCCCCGGGGTGAGGTCGGTGCGGTGGACACATACCAGTCGACGAGCGAAGTCCCGGACCAGCCGGCCGCGGCCGTCGGGTACGCCGGCGTACTCAGCGAGCTGCTCCCGATCGCGCTGTGGCGGGAGGACGCCGACGGGATCATCGTCGAGTGGTCGCTCGCCGCCCAGGACCTGCTCGGCCACCGCCCCGAGGACATCCTCGGCCTGCCCGGCACCTCCGTCCTCGTCCCCGAGGCCAACCACGCCCTCGCAGACGACCTCACCCGGCGGGTCCAGGCGGGCGAGACGGTCGTCGGCACCCTGCCCGTGCGCCACCGCGACGGGCACCGCGTCACGATGGAGATGTGGATCGTCCCCGCCGCCGACCCTCAGGGCCGCACCGGCGCCATGCTGATCGCCGTCGAGACCTCCGAGGTCCTGCGCATGCGGGACTCGCTCGCCGCCCTCCAGAGCCTGTTCACCCAGTCGCCCATCGGCCTCGCCACCCTCGGCCCCGACCTGCGCTTCCTGCGCGTCAACGACGCCCTGGCCCGGATGAACGGGGTCTCGGCCGCCGCGCACGTGGGCAAACGGCTCACCGAGGTCGTACCCGGTGTCAACGCCGCCGCGCTCGAGGCGACCATGCGCGAGGTCCTGGTCCGGGGCACCGCCGTCGTCGACGTGCGCCGCACCGGCCGTACCCCGGCCGACCCCGGGCAGGACCACACCTGGTCCTGCTCGTACGCCCCCCTGCTCGACGGCTCCGGCCGCCCGCTCGGCGTGATCGCCTCCCTCATCGACATCACCGAGAGCCAGCGGGCCCAGGGCGAGGCCGAGCGGGCCCGCCGCCGCTTCGCCGTCCTCGCCGAGGCGGGCACCCGCATCGGCACCACCCTCGACCTGAGCCAGACCGCCCGGGAGATCGTGCAGGTCCTCGTACCCCAGCTGGCCGACTCGGCCGACGTACAGCTCCTGGAGACCGTCCTCGCCCCCGACGACGCGGCGGCCACCCACGAGGGCGTGCTGCGCCGCATCGCGGTCGAGTTCCCCGACCCCGAGGCCCCCACCGCCCGCCTGGCACCCGGCCAGACCTTCCAGATCCCGGCCGACTCCGTCTACGAACGGGTCATCGCCGAGGGCCGGCCCATGAACCTGTACCGGGCCGACGTCCACGCACTGCTCCCCGACCCGCGCGCCGCCGAGCTGCGCGCGTACCTCGCCACGCTCGGCTCCGCCCGGCTGATCCCGCTCCTCGCCCGCGGCACCGTGCTCGGAGCGGTCACCGTGACCCGGATGAACGACCGCGAGCCCTTCGACGAGCAGGACTGCGTACTGATCGACGAGGTGGTCGCGCGCGCGGCGCTCAACATCGACAACGCCCGCATGTACACGAACCAGCGGCGGGCCGCGCTGACCCTCCAGCGCAGCCTCAGCAACAGCGCCCTCCCCGAGGTCACCGGCCTGGAACTGACCGGCCGCTACCTGCCCGCCAGCGACCACGACGTCGGCGGCGACTGGTACGACGTCATCCAGCTGCCCGGCGGCCGCACCGGCCTCGTCATCGGCGACGTCATGGGCCACGGCATCCACGCCGCGGCCGTCATGGGTCAGCTGCGCACCGCCGTGCGCACCCTCGCCCGCCACGGCGTCTCCCCGACCCGGCTGCTGCGCTCGCTCGACGAGGCCGTCGCCGACCTGGGCGAGGACGAGATGGCCACCTGCGTCTACGCCGTCCACGACCCGGCCACGGGCGGCTGCGTCATCGCCCGCGCCGGCCACCCCCCGCCGGCCGTGGCCACTGCCGGCGGGGAGGTCACCTTCCTCGACGGCCCGCCCGGCACCCCGCTGGGCACGGGCGGGCAGGAGTTCCGCACCGAGGAGGTCGCCCTGCCGCCCGGGAGTCTGCTCGTGCTCTACACCGACGGGCTCATCGAGTCCCGCGACCGCGACCTCGACCAGGGCATGGCCCAGCTGGGGTGGGCGCTGCGCGACGCCGGGCAGCCCCTGGAGGGACTGTGCGGGGACGTCCTGGCCCGGCTGCTGCCGGAGGCCCCGCAGGACGACGTGGCCATCCTGCTGGCCCGTACGAGGGCAGCGGGCGGCCCCTGAGCCGCCGACGGGTCCTGCCGCGGCTGCCGCGGCCCCGGGCGAATCGTTACGCCCGCGCTCGGCGCACCCCGGTCACCAGGCCAGGTCCTCCAGCGCCGTCAGGTCCGGTGCGGGCGGCGCCGGCTCCGGCCCGCCGGTCAGCGGCAGCTCGGCCCAGATGACCTTGCCCCGCTCGGTGTACCGGGTACCCCAGCGCTCGGCGTACTGCGCGACCAGGAACAGGCCGCGGCCGCCCTCGTCGGTGGTGGCCGCGTACCGCAGGTGCGGGGAGGTGCTGCTGCCGTCGGAGACCTCGCAGATGAGGCTGCGGTCGCGCAGCATCCGCACCCGGATGGGCGCGTTCCCGTACCGGATCGCGTTGGTGATGAGCTCGCTGAGGATGAGCCCGGCGGTGAACGAGATGTCCTCCAGGCCCCAGGCGGCCAGCTGCGCCGAGGCCGCGCCCCGGACCCGGGAGACCGCGGCCGGATCGGCCGGCACCTCCCACTCGGCGATCCGGCCCGTCTCCAGCCGCCGGGTGTCGGCGATCAGCAGGGCGATGTCGTCGCTCGGCGCCGGGAACAGCAGCGCCGCCAGTACGTCGGCACAGGCCTGCTCGGGGCTGCGCCCGGGGTGGGCGAGCGTCTCGGCCAGCACGGTGAGGCCCGTGTCGAAATCCCGGTCGCGGTCCTCCAGCAGCCCGTCCGTGAACAGCACGAGCCGGCTCGACTCGGGCAGCCGCAGCTCCACGGCCTCGAAGGGCATGCCGCCCACCCCGAGCGGCAGCCCGGCGGGCAGCTGCGGGAACTCCACCGAGCCGTCCGGCCGGACCAGGGCCGGACCGGGGTGCCCCGCGCTCGCCATCGTGCAGCCCCCGGACACCGGGTCGTAGACCGCGTACAGGCAGGTGGCGCCGGTGACGCCGGCCGCCTCGCCCGCCCCCTCCGCGGGATCCCCGGCGCCCCCGGACTCGTTCTGGTCGATCCGGTGGATGAGCTCGTCCAGATGCCCGAGCAGTTCGTCCGGCGGCATGTCCAGGGAGGCGAAGTTGTGCACGGCGGTCCGCAGCCGGCCCATCGTGGCCGCCGCGTGCACCCCGTGCCCGACGACGTCGCCGACGACCAGGGCCACCCGGGCCCCGGCGAGCGGGATCACGTCGAACCAGTCGCCGCCCACCCCCGCCTTCGCGGGCAGGTACCGGAAGGCCACGTCCACGGCGGTCTGGTCCGGCAGCACCCGGGGCAGCAGGCTCCGCTGCAGGGCCACGGCCGTCGCGTGCTCCCGCGTGTAGCGGCGGGCGTTGTCGATGGAGACCGCCGCCCGCGCCCCCAGCTCCTCCGCGAACGACAGGTCCTCCTCGTCGAAGGCCTCCGGCGTGTCGGCGGCCCGCCAGAAGTTCGCCATGCCGAGGACCACCCCGCGGGCCTGCAGCGGCACCGAGATCAGCGAGTGCAGCCCGTACCCGAGGGCCTGGCGGGTGCCGGCCTCGTCCTGGGCCCGCCAGCCCATCGCCGCGTGCAGATCGGGGGCGAGCACCGCGTGCCCGGCGTCGAGGGCCGCCGCCATCGGCGCCGTCGGCACCACGAACCGGATGATGTCGCCGACCGGCTGCAACGGCTGGTCGGTGCGCACCCCGCTCATCGCCGCCCGGCGCATCTCCGTGTACACGCCCGCGCCCCGCGAGGGCTCCTCGCCCTTCAGCACCGGCTCCAGCAGCTCCACCGTCACGAAATCGGCGAACCGGGGCACGGCCACCTCCGACAGCTCCTCGGCCGTCCGCACCACGTCCAGCGTGGTCCCGATCCGCACCCCCGCGTCGTACAGCAGCTGCAGCCGTTCCCGGGCCACCTCGGCGCGGCCGGAGAGCGCGGCGAGCTCGGTGGTGTCGCGCAGGGTCATGACACTGCCGGCCGGGTGCCCGCCGTACGGCTTGGTCGGGCGCACGTTGAGGGCCAGGAGCCGGTCCCCGGCCAGGTGCACCTCGTCCGTGGCGACCCGCCCGGACACCAGCAGCGCGGTGGTCCGCGGATCGAGGCCGAGCTCGCTCACGTGCCGCTGCTCGGCGTCGGGCGGCAGGTTCAGCAGCCGCCGGGCCTCGTCGTTGGCGAGCAGGAGCCGGTGGTCGGCGCCGATGATCAGGACGCCCTCGCGCACCGCGTGCAGCACGGCCTCGTGGTGCTCGTTCATGCGGGCCATGTCGGTCGCGCCCAGGCCCCGGGTCTGGCGCGACAGCCGCCGGCTGACCAGGGCGGCGCCGCCCGTGCCGAGCAGCAGCGCGCCGGCCGCGGCGCCGAGCAGCAGCGGCAGCTGGCCCGCGACCGAGTCGGAGACGGTGGCGATCTCGATGCCGGTGCCGACCAGCCCGATGACCTTGCCGCTCGCGTCCGTTACGGGGACGACGGCGCGGACGGCGTCGCTCGGCGAACCCTTGAACACCTCGGTGAAGGGCTGCCCGGCCACGGCGCGGGAGAGGTCACCGGTGGCCCGTTTGCCGATCAGGTCCGGCCGGGAGTCGGTGTAGCGCAGTCCGTCGGGGGTCATCACGGCGATGAAGTCGACGCCCGCGGCCCGCCGCGCCGCCTCGGCCAGCGGCTGCAGCTCGGCCGTCGGATTCGGTGATCTCAGGGACGCGGGCAGCCCGGGGGCGTGGGCGAAGGCCTCGGCGGCCGCCAGCGAGCGGTGGCGCGCGTCGCGCTCGGTGCCGTACCGCTCCTGGAAGACCAGGGCGAGCGCGGCCGCGGTGATCAGCAGGACGACGATGAACGCCATGAGCGCGAAGACCTGACCGGCGACACTGTGGGCACCCCGGGGGCGCCACGCGGGCAGGCCCCCGTCCCGCCCGGTCGGCTGCCGGGCAGGCGATCCCCTGGGTCGACCCAAACGTCCGGTCATGAGCCATTTCTAACACTGTCACCGAGATTTGGGCGGGGCTGCCGATGTGGCGGCCGCCGCAGCGCGGTACGCGCGGGGGCCGAGGCCGACGTACGAGGTGAAGTGCTGGCGGAAAGTGACCTCGCTGGCGAAGCCCGCCCGCCGGGCCACCTCCGGCACCGGGTGGTCGGTGCGCTCCAGCAGCTTGCGGGCCGCGTCCAGGCGGTGGCCCAGGAGCCAGCGGTGCGGGGTCGTGCCGGTGGAGGCGACGAAGTGGCGGGCGAAGGAGCGCGGGGACATCCCGGCCCAGCGGGCCAGGGTGGCCACGGACAGCGGCTCGTGCAGATGGCGCAGGGCCCGCTCCCGTACGGCCGCCACGGCCTCGGTGGTGCGGTCCGCCGCCGGGGTGGGCCGGTCCAGGTACTGGGCGTGGTCGCCGGTGCGGAACGGGCCCGTCACCATGGACCGGGCGATGGCGGCGGCGGCCTCCGCGCCGTGGGCCCGGCGGACGAGGTGCAGGCAGAGGTCGATCCCTGAGGCCACCCCGGCGGAGGTCCACAGTCCGGCGTCCTCCACGTACAGCGGAGCGTCCTCGACCCGTACGCGGGGGTGGGACGCGGCCAGCCGCGGAGCCAGCGACCAGTGCGTCACGGCCCGGCGGCCCTCCAGCAGGCCCGCCTCGGCGAGGATGAACGCCCCGGCGCACAGCGCGGCCACCGGCACGCCCCGGGCGTGCGCTTCCCGCAGGGCGGCGAGGACAGGCCCGGGTGTCGGGTCGGAGGGCTCGGCGAGCGCCGGTACGACGACGAGATCGGCCTCGGCGAGCCAGTCGAGCCCCCGGTCGGGGGCCAGGGTGAGCCCGCCGGGCAGCGCGATGGGGTCGGGGTCGACGGCGCACCGGCGCAGCTCGAAGCGGGGGACGCCGAGCCGGCTGCGGTCGGGACCCCAGACCTCGGTGATGACGGCGAGGTCGAAGCTGCGGATGCCTGGCTGGACGACGACGGCGACACGATGCATGCTGCCATTCTGGCAGGATCCCATCGGTTCGGGTCCCGGGCGCGCCTGTCGGCGGGCCCGTCGGGCGGAAGATCATGAAGCCATGACGAAGAACGAGATCGAACTCGCGCCCAACGCAGCGCTGCTGGTCATCGACGTCCAGAAGGGCTTCGACGACGCGTCGTACTGGGGCCCGCGCAACAACCCGCAGGCGGAGGCCAACATCGCCGCCCTCATGGACGCCTGGCGGGAGACCGGCCGCCCGGTGGTCCTCGTCCGGCACGCCTCGCGGACCGCCGGCTCGGTGCTGGCCGCCGACCACCCCGGCCACGCCTTCAAGGACTTCGTGGCGGACCGGGCGGGCCAGGAGTCCCTGTTGATCACCAAGGCGGTGAACTCCTCCTTCTACGGCACTCCGGACCTGGCCGACTGGCTCACCGCCCAGGGCATCGGCCAGCTGGTGGTGACCGGGATCCAGACCAACATGTGCGTCGAGACCACCGCGCGGATGGCCGGGAACCTGGGTTACGAGGTCCTCGTCCCCCTCGACGCCACCCACACCTTCGACCTGGCCGCAGGCCCGGCGGGACCCTCCCTGACCGCCGACCAGCTGGCGACCGCCACGGCCGTCAACCTCCAGGGCGGCGGCTTCGCCCGCGTCGTCACCACGGCCGAGCTGCTCGGCGCGTAGTCCCGCGGCCGTGTGGGGCCGGAAAACGCCGCGGCCCGGCGCCCCCGCTCGGGGGTGCCGGGCCGCGTACGGCCGACCGGAGGTCAGAGCACCTCGGCGGCGATGGTCGCCGCGACCCGCTCCAGCAGGGGACCCGCGTTCGGGATGGACTTGGCCGGGTCGGGCTCCAGGTCCGTCAGCGGGTACGCCTTGCGGATGCCCGCCGCCTCCAGGGCCTCCTGGCCCAGCAGCAGACGGCCGCAGACCGCCACGACCGGCTTGCCCGCCGCGCGCGCCGCGGCCGCGACACCCGCCGGTGCCTTGCCGTGCAGGGTCTGCTCGTCCAGCGAGCCCTCACCGGTGATCACCAGCGTGGCCCGCTCCAGCGCCGGGGCGAAGCCCAGCACCTCCAGCATCAGCTCGATCCCGGGCCGGAACGACGCGCCGAGCAGCAGCGCCCCGTACCCGATGCCGCCCGCGCCGCCCGCCCCCGGGGCGGCGGCCAGCCGGCTCGCCCTCTCCCCGATGGACTTCTCCAGCACCACCGCGAAGTGCGCCAGCGCCGCGTCCAGCGTCGCCACGTCCTCGGGCGACGCCCCCTTCTGCGGGCCGTAGACCGCGGGCGCGCCCTTCGGGCCGGTCAGCGGGTTGTCCACGTCGCTGGCCAGGACGAAGTCGACCTCCGCGAAGCGCGGGTCGATCCCGGACAGGTCCGCGGACGCCAGATCCGCGAGCGCGCCGCCGCCCGGACCGACCGGTTCACCGTTCGCGTCCAGGAACACCGCGCCCAGCGCCGCCAGCATCCCCGCACCGCCGTCGGTGGTGGCGCTGCCGCCCACGCCGAAGACGATCGAACGCGCGCCTGCGTCCAGCGCGGCCTTCAAGAGCTCGCCCGAGCCGTACGTGGTCGCCGTCAGCGGGGCGAACACACCCGCCGGCAGCAGCTGGAGCCCGGAGGCCTCCGCCATCTCGACCACGGCCGTGCCGTCGCGCAGCGCGAAAGCCGCCGTGACCTGCTCGCCGAGCGGACCGGTGACCCGTACCTCCCGGCGCTCGAACCCGGCCGCCACCGCGGCCGCGACCGTACCGTCGCCGCCGTCCGCGACGGGGAGGGTCTCGACCTCCACGTCCGGTACGGCCCTGCGAAGGCCGGCCGTCACCCGCTCCGCGACCTGAACGGCCGTGAGCGAGCCCTTGAATTTGTCCGCGGCGATGAGCACGCGCGCGGTCTCAGTTACTGCTCCGTCCGTCACCTTGCTAATCCCTTGCTATCGAACAGTGCAGTCGCGCCCCCATGAGCCTATCCGGAGGATCCTCCTATGCCCATGGGTGGCCTGGGTCACATGCGGCGCGCCATCCGTCTAAATAGGGATATACGCCTGCATAGTGTGGCCGCATGAGCGCGGATTCACTGGAAGACGCCCGTCCGGAAGGCCCGGAACCCGCACCGGACCTGGCCATCGTCACCATCGGGGTGATCGCCGTGCTGGCCGTCGTCGCGTGGGCGGCGCTCGGCAAGCACTCCTTCGACACGGCGTCGAGCACCGCGCTGGCCTGGGTCCTGGCCAACTTCGCCTGGCTGTTCGTGATCGCCGCCGACGTCTTCCTCGTCCTGTGCGTCGTCCTCGCGATCAGCCGCTTCGGCCGGATCCGGCTCGGCTCCGACGACTCCGAGCCCGAGTTCACGAACCTCGCGTGGATCGCGATGATGTTCAGCGCCGGCATGGGCATCGGCCTGATGTTCTACGGGGTCGGCGAGCCGCTCACCCACTACCTGCACCCGCCGCCCGCCTCAGGGGCGGCCCCCGGCACCGGGGCGGCCGCCCAGGCGGCCCTCGACTACTCCTTCTTCCACTGGACGCTCACCCCCTGGGCGATCTACGGCATCGCGGGCCTCGCCCTCGCCTACGCCACCTTCCGCAAGCGCCGCGGCAACCGGCTCAGCGCCGCCTTCGTCCCGCTGATGGGGGAGGAGCGCGCGGGCGGCTGGCCCGGCAAGGCCATCGACCTGCTCGCGGTCTTCGCCACCGTCTTCGGCACGGCGACCAGCCTCGGCCTCGGCGCGCTCCAGGTCGCCGAAGGGCTCCACATCACCGCCGGGATCGAGGACTCCACCGGCGTCGAGCTGATCATCATCGGCTCGCTCTCCGCGGCCTTCGTGCTCTCCGCCTTCTCCGGCCTGCACAAGGGCGTGAAATGGCTGAGCACGATCAACATCGTGCTCGCCGCCGCCCTGATGCTCTTCGTCTTCGTCCTCGGCCCGACCGTCTACGTCCTCGACGTGATCCCCGCCAGCGTGGGCAGCTACCTGCACGAGCTGCTGCCCATGGCCACCCGTACCGGTGCCTTCACCGACAGCTCCTGGCTCGGCGCGTGGACGATCTTCTACTGGGCGTGGTGGCTGTCCTGGGCGCCGTTCGTCGGCACCTTCATCGCCCGCATCTCCCACGGCCGCACGATCCGCGAGTTCCTGATCGGCGTCCTGCTCGTGCCCAGCGGGGCCACGGTGGTCTGGTTCTGCGTGATGGGCGGCACCGCGATCCGCCTCGACTCCACCGGCGCGGCCGACCTCGCCGTCAAGGTCAAGGACGGGGCCGAGGCCTCCCTCTTCGCCATGCTGGACGCGCTCCCGCTGGGCACCGTCACCTCGTACGTGGCCATGGCCCTGGTGATGACGTACTTCGTGACCAGCGCCGACTCGGCCTCCCTGGTGATGGGCTCGCTCACCAGCCGCGGCTCGCTGAACCCGCCCACCTGGCTCGTCGTCACCTGGGGCGTGCTGATGGCGGCGGTGGCGGCCGTACTGCTGGTCGCGGGCGGCCTCAAGTCCCTGCAGACCGCGACCATCCTGGTCGCGCTGCCGTTCGTGATCGTCATGATGCTGCTCTGCTGGGCCCTGGTGAAGGAGCTCCGCGAGGACCCGGGCGCCGGGCCCGCCCGCCACCACGCCCTGCACGGGATGCGCGACGCGGTCACGGCCATGGTCGGCGACGCCGTCACCGAACGGGCCCCGACCCGCCACCCCCGCCTGGCCGACTCCCCCCGCCACAACCGCGAGGACCCGCCCCCGCCGCCCACCCCGGAGCCGTGAACCCTCCGGGACGGGGCGGGGTCACGACAGCCGGTAGACGGCGATCCTGCCGTTGTCGAAGACCGGCCGGGCCAGCTCCCGCAGGCGCGAAGACTCGTGCCCCGTCGGCCGGTGCACCACCACGAAGCGCACGTGATACCGGTCGTGCAGCGTGCGGAGCTTCGCCTCCGTGGGCCGGTAGACGGCGTCCTCGTTGAGGGCGAACAGCTCCTGGTCCCAGAACGGGCCGTCGTAGGCCGTCCCGCCCCGGGTCAGCGCGACGGCGCGCGGCGCGTACGCCCAGCCCTCGATCAGCACCGACCGTTCCGAGTAGCCGCTGAGCCACTGGGAGCGGGTGTTGTTGCAGGCCGGCCCGTTGGCGTAGTCGTCGAACTCCCAGCAGTGGCTGTTGGTGACCAGGACGTCCGACGGCTCGCTGTGCGCGCGGATCCAACGCGCCGCGTCGACCTGCGAGCCGGGCAGCACCCAGGAACCCACCCAGGCCTCCTGCCTGGACTGCAGGACGTCGTGCGCGAGGCCGGGCACGCCCGCGGCCAGGACCGCGGTCAGCAGGACGATCCCGCCCCGGCCCCGCAGCGCGGGCCGGGCCCTGCCTGCGAGCCACCACAGGACGCCGCAGACCAGGGCGATCAGCGCCAGTGCGGCCGCCGCGCCGAGAGCGGCCAGCAGGAGGGAGTACGACGCGTTCGCCTCGCGGTCACCGCACAGGCGCTGGACGAACTTCGCCCACGCGTCCGAGTAGCGGTGGATCGCGAAGGTGAGCAGCGCGATGAAGGCCAGGGTGGCGACGGCGAGTGCGGCCTTGGCCCGGCGGGGCAGCGCGGCGCGTTCGAACGACTCGCAGTATCCCCAGGCCGACAGCACGACACCGAAGGGCAGCGCGGCGATGGTGAAGTAGCTGGAGTTGTAGCCGTTGACGGTCAGGTACGCGGCCGGCCCCGCGACCGCGGCACCCAGCAGGAACCACTGCACCGGCTCCAGCGCGGACTTGCGGCGCCGCAGCAGCGGGATCATGCCCAGCAGCTTCACGTGGTGGTTCAGCAGGAAGGCGGCCAGCGTGGCGGCGACGACGAGTGCCTGGAAGGCCGCAGGGCGCGCGTGCCCCGGGTCGGCCCAGTAGCTCTGGACGTTGCCGAACGGGGCGATCTCGAGACCGTAGCTCTCGAAGTGGAAGATGACCGCCGTGGCGAAGACCTGGGCGCCGGCCAGGATCGCGCCCAGTCCGACCACGGTCCACGGCACGCGGCGGGTGCCGATCAGCATCACGAGACCGGCGACGGCCAGTCCGGCGAGGGTGACGGGCAGCGTGCTCGCCTTGGCGGCGCTGGAGGCCAGGGCGAACAGGGCGGTCAGGACGAACACCCCCCGGCCGAAGAGCGGGGCGCCGCCGCCACCCGGGCCGGCCCCGGCGTCCTCGCCGTCCGCCCCGCCGCTCTTGCCGGCCCCGGCCTTGATGCCGGTGCGGCGCAGCGCGTCACCGACGACACCCATCAGCGCGATGAGGAGCGGCTGGCTGTACGTCAGGGAGAGGCTCGACCAGAACATCAGCCGCACGGCCGGAGCCCCGAAGGTCCAGGTGTTGACGTTGTTCGGGTACGTCGCCGTGAACTCGCCGACCGCGAAGACCAGCACCGCAGCCAGCGGGCCGGCCCAGGCGCGGCCGGTCAGGCGCCGGGCCACCACGGCGGTGATCACCATGGAGAGCGCGGCCAGCGCGGGAACCATGAGCCTGGACTCGACGACCGGCAGGTCGATGTGCCCGACCATGTCGGTCATCGCCATGTGGGCGAAGGAGAACCAGTGGTAGTACAGCGGCTCACCGGCAGCCTGAGGCACGGTCAGGGGTACGTGCTGCTTCGCGTTCGCGGCGAGCGACAGCATGTACGGCATGTCGCCGAAGATCCGGTTGGCCTCGCCGGCCGGCAGTACCGGGTACCGGGCCAGGAACACCTGGTGGAAGTACGCGCTGCTGAGCATGACCGTCCCGGCGACCGACCAGGACCAGCCCGCGGAGGAGGCCCGGTAGCCGCGCGGACGCCAGTGCCGCCGCAGCCGGGGCACCGCCGCGAAGGGGATCACCACGGCCAGCGGCCAGGCGACGGCGACCGACTGGGCGCCGAGGGAGACGAGCAGGAACCAGGCGACGAGTTCCAGGACCAGGCCGGTGACGGCTCCGTACGCGAGGTCCTCGAGCAGGCTGAACGGCCGTCGGCGCAGGGCCCGGAAGACGAGCGTGCCGGGGAGCAGCACGCCCCACAGCACGTAGCCGGTGTAGCGCGCGACGTCGCTCGCCGAGGTGTCGGCGAGCAGCAGGAGCACGACCAGGAAGAGGTAGGCGGTGAGCCCCGGCAGGAACCGCCAGAGGAGGTGTACGGCTGGCCGCCCGACCTTGCCCGGTGAGGTGGACCCGCCGGGCCGCCGGTCCGAGAGGGCGGTCCGCTCGGGCGCGACGCTGTCAGTTGTTCCCATGCCGTTGATGTTCCTGCCTGCCGTGCGTCGGCTGAGTGGCCGTGGATCAGGCCGCGTGTTCGGAGGTCCGCGCGTTCGCCGCGGAGTCGCTCTCCTCGGCGGAGTCGTAGCCGACGAAATAGGCGGGCCGCGCCTGGACGGCCGAGTAGATCCGCCCGATGTACTCACCGAGCAGACCCACACAGATGAGCTGCACACCACCGATGAAGAGCATGCCGATGAACAGGGACGACCAGCCGGGCACGGTCGAGCCGAACGCGTACTGCAAGGTGGTGTAGATCGCCAGGCAGAAGCAGACGAGGAAGCTCATCAGGCCCAGCCAGGTGGCGAGCCGCAGCGGGCTGGCCGAGAAGTTGGTGATGCTGTCGAGGGCGAGCCGGACCATCTTGGACAGCGGGTAGTGGGTGCTGCCGGCGACCCGCTCCTCGCGGACGTAGACGACCTCGCCGCTGCTGAACCCGAGCCACGGCACGAGCAGGCGGTAGACCGGCTGGTGCTCGGGCAGGGACTTCAGGGCATCGACGGCGGCCCGGCTGAGCAGGCGGAAGTCGCCCGCCTGGTTGGGCATGTTCTTGCCGACGAGCTTGCGCATCAGCCAGTAATAGGCGCCTGCCGTACGCCGCTTGAAGAAGGTGTCGGTGCCACGGTCGCCGCGGACGCCGTAGACGATGTCCAGGTCCTTCTCGCGGGCGAGAGCGAACATCTCGGAGATCTTCTCCGGCGGGTCCTGCAGGTCGGCGTCGATGCTGACGACGTAGTCGCCGAGGGCCCGGTGGATGCCCGCCGTCAGCGCGGCCTGGTGTCCGGAGTTGCGGGCGAAGCGCACGATCCGCAGCTCGGGCCAGTCCTGCCGTATCTTCTGCATGATCACGGGCGTGGCGTCGGTGCTGCCGTCGTCGATGCCGACCACCTCGTAGCTCACGCCGAGGTCGTCCAGGATCGGGCGCAGGCGCGCCACGGTCAGCGGCAGTGCCTCCTGCTCGTTGTAGATCGGGATCACGACCGACAACACGGGCACCGGCTCGGTGACCTCGTCGCGTGCAGAGGCTGCTGCGTTGTGCATGGCTGTTCGCCTGTCCTCAATATCTGAGAGCGAAAGGGCGTCGGCGGACGCGCCGATGCCCTGAACCGGACGCGTACGACCGGTCGTGAAGTACGGGCCGGGCCGGAGGATGGCACACCGGCTCCAGGCGTCCCCCCGGCGCCGGAGGTTTCAGGCGCAAGGAACCCGGAATGAGCGGTCAGAATATCACCGAAATACGACCATCATTTGACCGTCTGTATGCCGGATAACGGCCGAATGCGGTGGGTGCGGGTCCGGTGGGACGGCTCGGTAGGGTTGGCGGCGTGACCACCACCGATGACTACGCCACGTACATCGCGAGCCTGCCCCGGGTGCTGGCCGGAGCCGCCGCCCTCTACCGGGACGCCGACGGGCGGGTGCTGCTCGTCGAGCCCAACTACCGTGAGGGATGGGCCCTTCCGGGCGGGACCGTCGAGTCGGACACCGGCGAGTCCCCGCGGACGGCCGCCCGGCGCGAGAGCGCCGAGGAGATCGGCCTGGACCTGCCGCTCGGGCGGCTGCTCGCCGTCGACTGGACGCTCGGCGAGGGCCGTCCGCCGCTGGTCGCGTACCTCTACGACGGCGGGGTGCTCGACGAGGCGCAACTCGCCTCCATCAGGCTCCAGGAGGAGGAACTGCTCTCCTGGCGGCTGGTCGAGCCCGCCGAACTCACCGCGTACCTTCCCGGCTCGCTCGGCCGCCGCACCCGGGAGGCCTACCGGGTACTGGAGTCCGGCGAGGGCACCGCGGAGTTGGAGAACGGCAGCCGCCCGGTCTCCTCGTGACACCGGACTTACTTCGAGCAGGACAGAATCATCTGATGATCACGATGTACGCCTGGCCCAGCACCGCCGACGGGCCCGACGCCCTGCCCATGGTCCACTTCACCACCGAGCAGCAGGAGGGCGGCGAGGTCACGGCGGAGGGCACTCCGGTGTGGCTGTTCGACACCGCGATACGCGAGGGCGGCTGGGCCTCCTTCACCGACTTCGAGGGCTGGTCCGTCCCCGCCGCCGGCTGGCAGGCCTTCTACCGCCGCGAGGACGACCTCCTCGCCGTCACGGGCCCCGGCGCCTGCGAGGGCTGGTACCAGGGCCATCTCGGCGCCGACGCCGAATGGGTGGAGGCCGCCGACGCCCAGCAGAGCGTGGTCCTGCTCGCCGCCCCAGTCCAGCACCCCTCCCTGTACGCCTACGCGGTGGAGGCGGGGGCCGCGTTCGCCCTGCTCGTCCCCCTCGCGCTGGTCTGATCCGCACGGGTCCGACCCGCGCCCGTCCGGTTCAAGACGCCGTCGCGCCGGCCTCGAAGGCCAGCAGCCGCACCTTGCGCTCGACGCCGCCGCCGTAGCCGGTCATGCTCCCCGAGGCCCCGATCACCCGGTGGCACGGGACGATGATGCCGACCGGGTTCTTCCCGTTGGCCAGGCCCACCGCGCGCGAGGCGTTCGGCTTGCCCAGCCTGGCCGCGAGCTCCCCGTACGACCAGGTCTCGCCGTACGGGATCCGCACCAGCTGCTCCCACACGCTGCGCTGGAAGGCGGTGCCCTCCAGCCGGACGGGCACGTCGAACTCGGTGAGCTCCCCGGCGAAGTACGCGGCCAGCTGCCGCACGACCTCGGGGAAGGGCTCCTCGGTCACGGAGACCCGCTCCCCGAACGACTCCTCGTCCGGGCGGTGCCGTTGCCCGGTCATGTACAGGCCGCTGAGCACGCCGTCGGTGGCGACGAGGGTGAGCGGACCGTACGGGCTGTCGACGACGCTGTGCTGCTTGGTGCTCATGGTGCTCATGACGGTACGTGCTCCTCAGACGGGCAGGTGGTTGATGGGGTGGGCATCGGTGGCCCACAGGTACTGCACGGCGTACGCGCGCCAGGGCCGCCAGCCGGCCGCCCGGGCGGTGAGCGCCGCGGGCGTGGGCGGCAGCCCGAGCTCCTTCGCGGCCCGCCGGACCCCGAGGTCGGACGGCAGGAAGGCGTCGGGGTCGCCGAGGGCCCGCATCGCGATCACCTCGGTGGTCCACGGGCCGAACCCGGGCAGCGCGTTCAGCCGCGCCCGGGCCGTCTCCCAGTCGCTGTCGACGCCGAGCGGGAGGGAACCGTCGGCCAGCGCGCCGACGAGGGTGGTCAGGGTGGTGCGCCGGCTCGCCGGGAGGGCCAGGTAGCCCGGATCCAGGGCCGCCAGCGCCTGCGGCGACGGGAACAGGTGGGTCAGCCCGCCCTCGGGATCGGGATCGGCCACCGGCTCCCCGTACGCGGCGACCAGCCGGGCGGCGTGCGTACGGGCCGCCGCCGTGGACACCTGCTGGCCGAGCACGGCCCGTACGGCGAACTCCGCCGCGTCGACCGTACGCGGCACCCGGCGCCCCGGGGCCTTGTCCACGAGCGGGGCCAGCAGCGGATCCGCCCGCAACTGCTCGTCGACGGCCTCGGGATCGGCGTCGAGGTCGAGCATCCAGCGGCAGCGGCTGATCGCGATCGTGAGGTCGCGCAGGTCGGTGAGGGCCAGCTGGCAGCCGATGTGGTCGGGCTGCGGGCTGAGCGCGACGACCCCGGTGCCGTACGGGAGCCGCAGCGTCCGGCGGTAGGCGCCGGCCCGCCACTCCTCGACGCCGGGGACGGCCGTCGCGGCGAGGTGGCCGAAGAGGTTGTCGGGGTTGAGCGGGGCCCGGTACGGCAGGCGCAGGCTGATGGTCCCGGGCACCTTCGGCACGTGCCGGCTCGTCTTCCCGGCCCGCAGGCGCAGCTCGCCCGGGGCGAGGGCGAAGACCTCGCGGACGGTCTCGTTGAAGGTCCGGATCGAGGAGAACCCGGCGGCGAAGGCGATGTCGCCCATCGGCAGCTCGGAGGTCTCGATCAGCAGCCGGGCGGTCTGGGCGCGCTGGGCCCGGGCGAGGGCGAGGGGGCCGGCGCCGAGCTCGGCGTTCAGCTGCCGCTCCACCTGGCGGGTGGAGTAGCCCAGCCGTACGGCCAGCCCCGGCACGCCCTCGCGGTCCACGACCCCGTCCTGGATGAGCCGCATGGCCCGGGCGACGGCGTCGGCGCGGGCGTTCCACTCGGGGGAGCCGGGGGAGGTGTCGGGCCGGCACCGCTTGCAGGCGCGGAACCCGGCCTGCTGGCAGGCGGCTGCGCTGGGCAGGAAGGTCATGTTCTCGACCTTGGGCGGCACTGCGGGGCAGCTGGGCCGGCAGTAGATCCCGGTGGTCCGCACGGCCGTGAAGAACCATCCGTCGAAGCGGGCGTCCTTCGACCGCACGGCCCTCACGCAGCGGTCGGTGTCGGTGTACATGGCTCCAGCATCCCGGGCCCGCCCTCGCTGGGCTGGCGATTTTCCGACATCAAGCGTAGCCCTCCGGGGGTGGGGCGGGGGCCGAGTCGGGTGGGCCGGGGTCGGGGGCGGGGTGGGGCACTGTCCGGGGTAGGCATGATTTATGGCCCCCGGGCGGGAGCGCCACGTGCTCCGCGCATGGGGCCACAAATCACGTTTTACACCCCGGACAGTGCCCCACCCCGCCCCCGACCCCGGCCGGCGGGCTTTGAGGGAGCTGCCCGGGCGGGGCCGGTGGCGGGGCGGGGGGTCGTCCGGGGTGTAAAACGTGATTTGTGGCCCGTGACCCGGCCGAGGTGGCCGATGCCGGGATGGGCCATAAATCATGCCTACCCCGGACGGCCCCCCGCCCCGCCACCGGCCCCGCCCCCCTCGCAGCTCCCGTGCCGGCGGCGACGTCCTGGCATGCGAAAGGCCCCCGGGGTGTGACACCCCGGGGGCCTTTCGGGTACTGCGTGCGGCTACGGGAGCTGCGACGCCGCTCGCGCCTCGCGGCGGTTGTGGCGGAAGGTGTTCGCGCGACGGGTCGTCGCGAACAGCGGGATGGTCGCCGCCAGGGCGATCTGCAGGGCGCAGCCCGCCTGGAGCAGCAGCTGGCCGCCCGGAGCGTCGAACGCCCAGGCCGCCAGGAGGCCCATGGCCCCGATGATCCAGCTCAGCATCGCCACCGCGAGGACGCCCCGCGGCTTGGGGTACTCGACCCGGCTCACCATCAGCCAGGCCACCCCGATGATCGCCAGGAGCGTCGGGACGAACGGCAGCTCCAGCAGGACGATCGAGACGACCGTCAGCGCGCCGAAGGGGCTCGGCATGCCCTGGAACATGCCGTCCTTCATGGTCACGCAGCTGAATCTCGCGAGTCTGAGCACCACGGCCAGCAGCACCACGATCGCGGCCAGCGCGGACATCTTCTGCACCGCGTCGTCGGCGACCATGCCGTACACGAGCACGAAGTACGCGGGAGCCAGGCCGAAGCTGATCAGGTCGGACAGGTTGTCCAGCTCGGCGCCCATCGGCGAGCTGCGCAGCTTGCGGGCCACGATGCCGTCGAAGAGGTCGAAGACCGCGGCGAGCAGCATCAGTATCACCGCCGTCGCGGCGCTGTTGCGGGCCATGCCCGATTCACCGCTGCCGGTGAGGTGCGGGATGAGGATCCCGGTGGTGGTGAAGTACACCGCCATGAATCCGCACGTCGCGTTGCCGAGGGTGAGGGTGTCCGCTATCGACAGCCGCAGCGAGAGCGGCATGTCGTCCTCGGCGGACTCCTCCTCCGCGGCCTCGGGCACCCAGCCGCCCGACGGTGTGGTGGGAGTCTCAGGGTCAGTCACGGTCAATTCGGGTCACCCCCGCGGTGGTGGCCTGTCCGACCTCGACCGCGACCTCGACACCCTCGGGGAGGTAGATGTCGACGCGGGAGCCGAAACGGATCAGACCGATGCGTTCGCCCTGCTCCACCTTGGTGCCGGCCGGCAGGTACGGGACGATGCGGCGTGCGACGGCGCCGGCGATCTGCACCATCTCGATGTCGCCGAGTTCGGTGTCGAAGTGCCAGACAACGCGCTCGTTGTTCTCGCTCTCCTTGTTGAACGCCGGGACGAACCCGCCCGGGATGTGCTCCACGGACGTCACCGTGCCCGCGAGGGGCGCGCGGTTGACGTGGACGTTCAGCGGGCTCATGAAGATCGCGACCCGGGTCCGCCCGTCCTTCCACGGCATGATGCTCTGCACCACACCGTCGGCGGGCGAGATGACACGGCCCTGCGTGATCTCACGCTCGGGGTCGCGGAAGAACCACAGCATGCCCGCCGCGAGAGCGGTGGTGGGCACGGCCACCGCGGCCCAGCGGCCGGACTTGCGGGCCCGGGTGAGGCTGAGCGCAGCGGTGGCGACGGTCGGCAGAAGCCACGGCGATGCTCCGCGTGCGAGACGTCCACCGAGGATGCCGACGCGAGGTGCAGAGGTTTGGCTGTGGGGCATGGATGACCTTCGTAGCGGGTGATTGCCGCGCCGCAAACAGGGGGACGGGACGGCGGCTTTACTGGAATGCTATCGGTTGCACGCAACAACTGGGCAAGCCAGAAGCCGAGTCGATGGCCGCCAGCCAGTGACTGCCAGTGATTCTTTTGCGGCGAACCCATGGAGGATCCGCCGCAAAAGGGACTTTCAGCCCTGCAGTCGGTACTCCTCGAGCAGGCGTCGACCGATGATCATTTTCTGGATCTCGGCCGTACCTTCACCGATCAGCAGCATCGGTGCCTCCCGGTAGAGGCGCTCGATCTCGTACTCCTTCGAGAACCCGTAGCCGCCGTGGATGCGGAAGGCGTCCTCGACTACCTCCTTGCAGTATTCGGAGGCGAGGTACTTCGCCATCCCTGCCTCCAGGTCGTTTCGTTCCCCGGAGTCCTTTTTGCGTGCTGCGTTGACCATCATCGCATGGGCGGCCTCGACCTTGGTAGCCATCTCGGCCAGCTTGAACTGGATGGCCTGGTGCTCGGCGATCGCCTTGCCGAAAGTGTGACGTTGCTGGGCATAGGAGACACCCAGCTCGAACGCACGCTGAGCGACGCCGCAGCCACGTGCCGCCACGTTGACCCGGCCGACCTCGACCCCGTCCATCATTTGGTAAAACCCTCGGCCGGTCTGGCCTCCGAGGACCCGATTGGCCGGAATGCGCAGTCCGTCCATGATCAGCTCGGTCGTGTCGACGCCCTTGTAGCCCATCTTGTCGATCTTGCCCGGGATGGTCAGGCCCGGCCGGACCTCACCGAAGCCGGGCTCCTTCTCGACGAGGAAGGTCGTCATCGACTTGTGCGGGGCCGTGCCCTCGGGGTGTCCTTCGTCACTCCGGACCAGAACGGCCACCAGGGTCGAGGAGCCGCCGTTCGTCAGCCACATCTTCTGGCCGTTCAGGACGTACTCGTCGCCGTCCTTCACCGCCTTCGAGGTGATGGCCGACACATCGGAGCCCAGCCCCGGCTCGGACATGGAGAACGCGCCGCGCACCTCGCCGAGCGCCATGCGGGGGAGGAAGTGGTCCTTCTGCTCCTGCGTGCCGTGCTGCTTGAGCATGTACGCCACGATGAAGTGGGTGTTGATGATGCCCGAGACGGACATCCAGCCCCGGGCTATCTCCTCCACGCACAGCGCGTAGGTGAGCAGCGACTCACCCAGGCCGCCGTACTCCTCCGGGATCATCAGGCCGAAGAGGCCGAGCTCCTTGAGGCCGTCGACGATCTGCTGCGGGTACTCGTCACGGTGTTCGAGCTCGGTCGCGACCGGGATGATCTCCTTGTCGACGAACTCCCGGACGGTCTTGAGGATCTCCCGCTGGACGTCGGTCAGCCCGGCGGTCTGGGCGAGTCGGGCCATGGCTACTTCCCCTGTTCCTTCAGCTGCGGGCGGCCGGGCTGCTCGCCGCCGCGCTCCTTGATGTACGTCTCGGTGGGGACCATCACCTTGCGCCGGAAGACGCAGACGAGGGTGCCGTCCTGCTTGTAGCCCTTGGTCTCCACGTAGACGATCCCGCGGTCGTTCTTCGACTTGGACGGGGTCTTGTCCAGGACGGTCGTCTCGCCGTAGATCGTGTCGCCGTGGAAGGTCGGCGCCACGTGCCGCAGTGACTCGATCTCCAGGTTGGCGATGGCCTTCCCGGAGACGTCCGGCACGGACATGCCGAGCAGCAGCGAGTAGATGTAGTTGCCCACGACCACGTTCTTGCCGAAGTCGGTCGTGTTCTCGGCGTAATTGCTGTCCATGTGGAGCGGGTGGTGATTCATGGTCAGCAGACAGAAGAGGTGGTCGTCGTACTCCGTGACCGTCTTCCCGGGCCAGTGCTTGTAGACCGCGCCGACCTCGAACTCCTCGTACGTGCGTCCGAACTGCATCGGGATCAGGCCTCCGGGATCTCGAACTTGGTGGTGCGCTGCATGCCCGCCGCGCGGCCCTTGCCCGCGATGACCAGGGCCATCTTGCGGCTGGCCTCGTCGATCATCTCGTCGCCGAGCATGGCCGAGCCCTTCTTGCCGCCGGCCTCGGAGGTGCACCAGTCGTACGCGTCGAGGATCAGCTCGGAGTGGTCGTAGTCCTCCTGGGAGGGGGAGAAGACCTCGTTGGCCGCGTCGACCTGGCCCGGGTGCAGCACCCACTTGCCGTCGAAGCCCAGCGCCGCCGCCCGGCCCGCCACCTCGCGGTACGCGTCCACGTCGCGGATCTGCAGGAAGGGGCCGTCGATCGCCTGGAGGTCGTGCGTGCGGGCCGCCATCAGGATCCGCATCAGGATGTAGTGGTAGGCGTCCGCCGGGTAGCCGGGCGGCTGCATGCCCACGACCAGCGACTTCATGTTGATCGAGGCCATGAAGTCGGCCGGGCCGAAGATGATGGTCTCCAGCCGCGGCGAGGCGGCGGCGATCGCGTCGACGTTGACCAGGCCCTTGGCGTTCTCGATCTGCGCCTCGATGCCGATCTTGCCGACCTCGAAGCCCATCGTCTTCTCGATCTGCGTCAGCAGCAGGTCCAGCGCCACGACCTGCTGGGCGTCCTGGACCTTCGGCAGCATGATGCAGTCGAGGTTCTGGCCCGCGCCCTCCACGACGGTGATGACGTCGCGGTACGTCCAGTGCGTGGTCCAGTCGTTGACGCGCACGACCCGGGTCTTGCCGGTCCAGTCGCCGTTGTTCAGCGCGTCCACGATCGTGTGGCGGGCGCCTTCCTTGGCGAGCGGGGCGCAGGCGTCCTCCAGGTCGAGGAAGACCTGGTCGGCCGGCAGGCCCTGGGCCTTCTCCAGGAAGCGCGGGTTCGATCCCGGCACCGCGAGGCAGGAGCGGCGCGGCCGAAGGCGGTTCACGGGAGACGTGGGCGTGGTCATGCGGGGACCTCCAGAGGGTCGAGCTTGTTCGCTTTCCGGATCTCGTCGACGATACGGCCGATGATCTCCGTGATACCGAAGTCCTTGGGTGTGAAGACGGCGGCCACACCGGCCGCCTTGAGGGCGATGGCATCGGCGTTCGGAATGATGCCGCCGAGGACCACGGGGATGTCACCCGCCCCCGCCGTACGGAGGCGTTCCAGCACGTCCGGCACGAGCGCGCTGTGCGAGCCGGACAGGATGGACAGTCCCACGCAGTGCACGTCCTCGGCCAGCGCCGCCGAGGAGATCTCCTCGGGCGTCAGCCGGATGCCCTGGTAGACCACCTCGAATCCGGCGTCGCGGGCCCGCACGGCGATCTGCTCGGCGCCGTTGGAGTGCCCGTCCAGGCCCGGCTTGCCGACCAGCAGGCGCAGCCGGCCCGAGCCGAGGTCCTCGGCGGTACGGGCGACCTTCTCGCGGACGAGGGCCATCGGCGTGCCCTCCTCGGCGGTGACCGCGACCGGGGCCGAGGAGACCCCGGTCGGGGCGCGGAACTCGCCGAACACCTCGCGCAGGGCGTTCGCCCACTCACCGGTGGTGACACCGGCGCGGGCGCACTCCAAGGTGGCCTCCATCAGGTTCTCGGTCCCCGCCGCGGCCTCCTTGAGCCGGTCCAGGGCCTGCATCACCGTCGGGAAGACGAACGGGTCGCCGTTGCCCTGCCGGTCCGAGGACTCCTGCCGCTCGGCCCGCCAGCGGACGATCCGCTCCACGGTCAGCGCCTCGACGGCGGGGTCGACCGTCATGATGGCGCCGTCCAGGTCGGCCGTCAGCGGGTTCTCCTCGGTCTGCTCGAAGCAGTTCACGCCGACGATCTTGTCCTCGCCGGCCTCGATCCGGGCGCGCCGCTCGGCGTGCGAGGAGACCAGCTGGGACTTCAGGTACCCGGACTCGACGGCGGCCATCGCGCCGCCCATCTCCTGGATCCGGTCGATCTCGGCCAGGCAGTCGACGACCAGGGAGTCGACTTTGGCCTCGATGACGTGGGATCCGGCGAAGATGTCCTCGTACTCCAGCAGGTCGCTCTCGTGTGCCAGGACCTGCTGGATGCGCAGCGACCACTGCTGGTCCCAGGGCCGGGGCAGGCCCAGCGCCTCGTTCCAGGCGGGCAGCTGCACGGCACGGGCGCGGGCGTCCTTGGAGAGGGTGACCGCGAGCATCTCCAGCACGATGCGCTGGACGTTGTTCTCCGGCTGTGCCTCGGTCAGGCCCAGGGAGTTGACCTGGACGCCGTACCGGAAGCGGCGCTGCTTGGCGTTCTCGATGCCGTAGCGCTCGCGGGTGACCTGGTCCCAGATGCGGCCGAAGGCGCGCATCTTGCACATCTCCTCGATGAAGCGGACGCCCGCGTTCACGAAGAACGAGATACGGGCGACCACTTCGCCGAAACGATCCTCCGGGACCTGGCCCGAGTCGCGCACCGAGTCCAGCACGGCGATCGCGGTCGACATCGCGTACGAGATCTCCTGGACCGGGGTGGCCCCGGCCTCCTGGAGGTGGTACGAGCAGATGTTGATCGGGTTCCACTTCGGGATGTGGTTGACCGTGTACGCGATCATGTCCGTCGTCAGGCGGAGCGAGGGCCCGGGCGGGAAGACGTGCGTCCCGCGCGACAGGTACTCCTTGACGATGTCGTTCTGGGTGGTGCCCTGGAGCTGGGCGATGTCCGCGCCCTGCTCCTCGGCGGCCACCTGGTAGAGCGCCAGCAGCCACATGGCGGTGGCGTTGATCGTCATCGACGTGTTCATCTGCTCCAGGGGGATGTCCTGGAACAGCCGCCGCATGTCGCCCAGATGGGAGACCGGGACCCCGACCCGGCCCACCTCGCCGCGGGCGAGGATGTGGTCGGGGTCGTAGCCGGTCTGCGTCGGGAGGTCGAACGCGACCGACAGGCCGGTCTGGCCCTTGGCGAGGTTGCGGCGGTACAACTCGTTGGACGCCTCGGCCGTGGAGTGGCCGGCGTACGTCCGCATGAGCCACGGACGGTCTTTCTGGCGCTCTGTCATCTCAGGCGATCCTTATGGCCTTTGAGCCGACTCAGACGATTCAGACGGTTCAGATGTTGCGGAAGCGGTTGATCGCCTCGAGGTGCGTCGCGCGCAGCTCGTGATCGCGCACGCCCAGGCCCTCCTCGGGGGCCAGCGCCAGGACGCCGACCTTGCCCTGGTGGAGGTTGCGGTGGACGTCGTACGCGGCCTGGCCGGTCTCCTCCAGGGAGTAGACCTTGGACAGCGTGGGGTGGATCTTGCCCTTGGCGATCAGGCGGTTGGCCTCCCACGCCTCGCGGTAGTTGGCGAAGTGTGAGCCGATGATCCGCTTGAGCGACATCCACAGGTAGCGGTTGTCGTACTCGTGCATGTAGCCCGAGGTCGAGGCGCAGGTGGTGATGGTGCCGCCCTTGCGCGTGACGTAGACGCTCGCGCCGAAGGTCTCGCGGCCGGGGTGCTCGAAGACGATGTCGATGTCCTCGCCGCCGGTCAGCTCGCGGATGCGCTTGCCGAAGCGCTTCCACTCCTTGGGGTCCTGGGTGTGCTCGTCCTTCCAGAACTTGTAGCCCTCGGCGCTGCGGTCGATGATCGCGGTCGCGCCCATCGAGCGGCAGATGTCCGCCTTCTGCGCGCTGGAGACCACGCAGATCGGGTTGGCGCCGCCGGCCAGCGCGAACTGGGTGGCGTACGAGCCGAGTCCGCCGCTGGCGCCCCAGATCAGGACGTTGTCGCCCTGCTTCATGCCGGCGCCGTTGCGCGAGACCAGCTGGCGGTAGGCGGTGGAGTTGACCAGGCCGGGGGAGGCGGCCTCCTCCCAGCTCAGGTGGCCGGGCTTCGGCATCAGCTGGTTGGACTTGACGAGGGCGATCTCCGCCAGGCCGCCGAAGTTGGTCTCGAAGCCCCAGATGCGCTGCTCGGGGTCGAGCATCGTGTCGTTGTGGCCGTCCGAGGACTCCAGCTCGACGGAGAGGCAGTGCGCGACGACCTCGTCGCCCGGCTTCCAGGAGTTGACGCCCGGGCCGGTGCGCAGCACGACGCCAGCGAGGTCGGAGCCGATGACGTGGTACGGGAGGTCGTGGCGCTTGCTCAGGTCGCTGAGCTTGCCGTAACGCTCCAGGAAGCTGAAGGTCGACACCGGCTCGAAGATCGACGTCCAGACCGAGTTGTAGTTGACCGAGGAGGCCATCACGGCCACCAGGGCCTCGCCCGGGCCGAGCTCCGGGACCGGGACCTGGTCGAGGTGCAGGGACTTGCGCGGGTCCTTCTCACGGGTGGTGAGCCCCGCGAACATCTCCGCCTCGTCCTTGTGCACGGTGATCGCGCGGTACGAGTCGGGGAGCGGCAGGGCCGCGAAGTCGGCGGCCGTTGCGGCCTGCGACTGGATCGCGTCCAGGATGTCCTTCACGGTGTGCCTCCGGCGAGCGCTGAGGGTGCGCTGAGAGATACGCGGGTGCGTGGAACGGGTGTGGTGTGGGTGGTGCTGCGGTACTGCGAATGCCGTCGGTCCGGCGGAGCTGTGGTGCTGGCGCGACGCCCGTGGTGGGGCGTGCGCGCAGGGCCTGGTGACGCAGGCATCCGGGGCGCGGTTCGTGCCGAGTGGGCGTGGACCGCGGGGACATCCGGACGAGATTCAACGTATGGCACCCCGTGTCACTCAGCAAGGCACCGCGTGCCAAAACTTTCTCTCATTTGCCTATTGACCTGCGCAGATGAGCGATGATCGATCAGTGTTACCCGCGAGTAGGGGCAAGTCGGACAAACAAAAGCGGCCGCCCCCGGAACGGGAGCGGCCACTGTGATGTGTGCGACTACTGCTTGTTTCTGAGTGCTTCCTCGATGGTCCGCATGACCTCGTCGAGCGGGGCGTCCGTACGGGCCACCGCCACCAGAACCTCGCCCCGCGTGCGGATCTCCGCCGGCGCGGCCGGGGCCGGGGCCTGCGCGGTGCTCAGGGTGCGGCCCGCGCCGATCCCCGTGCCGAAGGTCTTCCGCACGATCGAGAAGGCGTGGTCCAGCTGCGCCTCCACGTCCCCCTGGCCGCCCGCCCGCAGCCAGCGCCGCAGCACGTGGTTGTGGGCCGTCACGACCGCCGAGGCGGCCACCTCGGCCAGCAGCGGATCGTCGTTGCCGTCGTGGTGGTCGGTCTCGTCGAAGTGGGCCAGCAGGTAGCGGGTGAACAGCCGCTCGTACCGCGCCACCGAGGCGATCTCCCGCTCCCGCAGCGCCGGCACCTCGCGGGTGAGCCGGTAGCGCTCCACCGACACCGCCGGCGAGGCGGCGTACATCTTCATGACTTCCTTGATCCCGCGGCACACCGTGTCGAGCGGGTGCTCGTGCGCCGGGGCCACGTCCAGCACCGCCTCGGCCCTGGTCAGGGTGTCGTCGTGGTCCGGGAAGATCGCCTCTTCCTTGGACCGGAAGTGCCGGAAGAAGGTCCGGCGCGCCACCCCCGCCGTCGCGGCGATCTCGTCGACCGTCGTCGCCTCGTACCCCTTGGTCGCGAACAGCTCCATGGCGGCGGCGGCGAGCTCACGGCGCATCTTGAGCCGCTGGGCGGCCGCCTTGGTGCCCGCCGGGCTCTCGGTGCTGTCGGAGGCCGTGGCGGCGCGGGGCGAGGTCTTGGCGGGCTGGGACATAGAGCGAAAGTACTTCATTCGCGCGGGGGAGCGCGCCTGAGGGGGGTGGGGCAGGGGTGGATGCGGGGGAGGGCCCGCACTGGGCTCGGAAGGTACGGCCTGCCGTGAGGGTGCGGCAGACCCGAGCAGCCCTCCCCACGCATCCGGCTCTGGGGGCACCTGGCCGGGGCGCTGATTACCGGCGGGCGTACTCACGGAATCCGCGGCCGGTCTTGCGGCCCAGGCAGCCCGCCGCCACCAGGTGCTCCAGCAGCGGGGACGGGGCCAGGCCGGGATCGCGGAACTCCTTGTGGAGCACCTTCTCGATCGCCAGCGAAACGTCCAGACCGACGACGTCCAGGAGCTCGAAGGGCCCCATCGGGTAGCCGCCGCCCAGCTTCATCGCCGCGTCGATGTCGTCGAGGCTGGCGTAGTGCTGCTCGACCATCTTCACGGCGTTGTTCAAGTACGGGAACAGCAGCGCGTTCACGATGAACCCGGCCCGGTCCCCGCAGTCCACCGGGTGCTTGCGCACCTTGATGCAGATCTCGCGGACCGTGGCGTGCACGTCGTCGGAGGTCAGGACGGTCCGGACCACCTCGACCAGCTTCATCGCGGGAGCCGGGTTGAAGAAGTGCATGCCGATCACGTCCTGCGGACGCGAGGTCGCGCGGGCGATCGCGATCACCGGCAGGGAGGAGGTCGTGGTGGCCAGCACCGCGCCGGGCCTGCAGATCTTGTCGAGGGCCGCGAACAGCTCCTGCTTGACCGCCAGGTCCTCGGCGACCGCCTCCACGGCCAGGTCCACGTCGGCGAAGGCGTCCAGCGAGCCGGCCGGGGTGATCAGCTCCAGCGTCCGCGCCGCGTTCTCCTCGGTCAGCCTGCCCTTGGACACCGCACGGTCCAAGGACTTTCCGATCGCGGCCTTCGCGGCGGACGCCTTCTCCTGGCTGCGCGCGGCGAGCACCACGGCGAAGCCGGCCTGCGCGAAGACCTGCGCGATGCCGCTCGCCATGGTGCCGGAGCCGGCCACGCCCACCTTCGCCACCGGCCGGCCCTCGCCGAGCCGGGCCCCGTCCAGCGGGGTCTGGGCGTCGCGGACGATCGTGGAGCCGCCCGGTTCCCCGTACGTGTAGAAGCCGCGCCCGGCCTTCTGTCCGGTCAGGCCCGCCTCGGCGAGGTGGCCCAGGATCGGGGCCGGGGCGTGCAGCCGGTCGCCGGAGGAGGCGTACATGGCCTCCAGGACGGTCCGGGCGGTGTCCACGCCGATCAGGTCGAGCAGCGCGAGCGGACCCATGGGCAGACCGCAGCCGAGCCGCATCGCCGCGTCGATGTCCTCGCGGGAGGCGTACTTCGACTCGTACATCGCGGCGGCCTGGTTGAGGTACCCGAAGAGCAGGCCGTCCGCGACGAAGCCGGGGCGGTCGCCGACGGAGACGGGCTCCTTGCCGAGCTCGCGGGCCAGCGCGGTGACGGCCTCGACGGCCGGCGGGGCGGTGAGGACGCTGGAGACCACCTCGACCAGCTTCATCGCCGGGGCCGGGTTGAAGAAGTGCAGGCCCAGGACGCGCTCGGGGCGCTGCGACTCGGCGGCGAGCCGGGTCACCGACAGGGCGTTGGTGCCGGTGGCCAGGATCGTGTCGGGGCGGACGATCGCGTCGAGCTCGCGGAAGAGCCGCTGCTTGAGCTCGTAGCTCTCCGGGACGACCTCGATGACGAGGTCGGCGTCGGCGGCGGCGGACAGCTCGGTGAAGGTGCGGAAGCGGGCGAGGGCGCCGTCGCGCTCCTGCTCGGTGAGGCGCTCGCGGGCCACCGAACGGGCCGTGGCGGCCGCGAGGGCGGCCGTGGCCCGGCGGGTGGCGGCCTCGCTGATGTCGATGCCGATGACCTCGCGGCCGGCCTGGGCGAGGACCTCGGCGATGCCGGTGCCCATGGTGCCGAGGCCGATGACGGCGATGGTCTGGAAGGCGGACTGGCCGGTGGACTGACTGGACGTGGACGGAAGGTCCATCGCGGGACTCCAGTGGAAGAGGGTGACGACTGAGGGGGCCGCACGGCGCACGACGCGCGGCGGAGGTCCGGCCCGCGAGGAAACGCGGGGCGGAGAACGGCGGACCCTGTCCCGGGGTCGCGCCGTACACGAAAGGCAGCAGGGGTAGCTGGTGCACGGGAGTCGTGGGAGCTACCGGACCGACTGGTACGGGGCGGCTGCGTCACCAGGCCGGCCTCGTACGTTGAAGGGAGCGTAACCCGCCGGTAACTGCCGCGCCAGAGCACGGAGATGTGACCTGTACCGCCCAAATGTACCGATCATCGATCATCGATCAGTCATCTGCGGAAACCCGGCGTGGCGGCGGCCGCGCCGCCCTAGGGTGACCGGGTGAACACCGTGCTGGAGCGCCTGCGAACGGAATCCGGGGAGTCCCCGCGGTACGGGGAGCTGCTCGCGGCGGATCCCGACGCGCTGGCCGCCTCCCTGACCTCCGCCGGCCTGCCCCTGTGGGCCCGCGAACTGGCCGCGTACCGGCTCGGGCTGGCCGGGGACCGGCGCGCCTTCGAGCCGCTGGTGCTGCTGCTCAACCACCGCGACCCGCCGCGCTGCGCGGCCGCCGCCGAGGCGCTCGCCGCCCTGGGCGACCCGCGCACCGCCCGGGCGGCGGCGGCCCTGGCCACCAACACCCTGCGCACGGCCTACGCCCTGCAGCCCGTACGGCTCCTCACGACCCTGCGCGCCCCCGAATCGGCACCGGTCCTCATCGCCACGCTGTCCCGGCTGCTGTCCCCGCACGAGCCGTACTGGCGGGTGGCCCTGGCCTGCGTGGAGGGCCTCGGTTCCCTCGCCGACCCGCGGGCCGGGGAGGTCCTCACCCGGGCCCAGTCCCACCCCCGCCTCGCGGTGGCGGCGACGGCGGCCCTGCGCCGACTGCGCACACCGCGCTGACGCCGCAGCCCCGGACGGCCGCCCGGTCCGCCCGGAACTCCGCACGGAGGCCGAGACCTTCGCGGTGCGGCCCGTCCCCTCAGCCGGAGACCGAAGCCTTCTCGCCCGGTGCGGGGGCGGTCCCGGTTCCGCGGCCCTCGCCGCCCTCCGGCTGCCGGCGCGGGACCGCATCGGGCACGGCGGCTGCGGTCGCGGCACCGGCGACGGCCGGGCGGCGCCGGTCCGCCGCCCGCTGGACCCGCTTGCCCAGGCGCTGCGCCGGCAGCTCGACCAGGCGGTACATCAGGTGGCTCGCGGCCATCAGCACGGTGAGGAAGATCGCCGTCCAGGCGACCTTCCCGAGCGTGGACTCGGGCATCGGCGGGACGCCCAGCGGCGGTCCGACGGTGCGCAGGAGCGGGAAGTGCAGCAGGTACATCGAGAAGCTGATCGCGCCGAGCCAGGTCAGCGGCTTCGGGAAGCGCCGTCCCCGCAGCAGGAAGAAGAGGCCGAACAGGATCCAGGCCGCGAGGTAGGAGAGCGACCAGGCCTTCCAGCCGGAGGTCCAGGTGCTCTCCTGGACCCCGTTCCGGTTGTACAGCCATCCGACGAGCACGCCCGCGAGGACCACGGACCCGCAGGCGAGCAGTGCCGGAACCCGGCCGATCGTGCCGTGCTGCGCCCGGTACACGACGGTGCCGGCGAACATCGTCGCGAAGATCATCAAGGTCTCGAAGGCGACGGCCCGGCTGTTGAGCGTGACGAGGACCAGGCCGAGTCCGCCGAGCAGCAGGGCGCCCGCCGCGGTCGCCTTCCGGTTGCCGCTGAGCACGCCCCAGAAGCCCAGGAGCACGATCGGCGTGACGATCAGCAGGAGCAGCCGGACCGAGCCGAGTTCCGTGATCAGCAGCTGGGGGGCGAGGGCGGTGCCGATCGCCAGTGCGGCACCGGCGAAGGCCACCGCGATCGGGGCACTGTGCCGGTGCAGGCCCCGGGTGAACAGGGCGGTGACGAAGAAGTAGAAGACCATCTCGTAGCAGAGCGTCCAGGTGACGTTCATGCCGTTGATGACGCCCAGCATGTCCTGGAGCATCAGGCCGTTCGCGACCAGCGAGGCGAGGTCGTCTCCGGTGCGCAGCAGCGCGACCGAGCCGTCTCCGGCCGGCAGCATCACGATCGCGGCGGCGAACGCGACGATGACGGCGGGGTAGATCCGGAAGAGCCGGCCGATCCAGAAGGCCCGGACGTCACCCCGGCGCTCGAGCGAGGCCGGGATGATGTAACCGCTCACGATGAAGAAGAGCATGACCCCGAAGACGCCGAGGTCGAAGTTCCGCCAGACCATCCCGCCGAAGGGCAGCATCCGCAGCACGTCGAAGTGGTGCAGGACCACGACCAGGGCGGCGATGCCGCGCAGGGCGTCCAGCCAGCCGAGCCGGGCGCCGGCGGCGGAGCCCGGGGCCGCGGCGGCCCGCGGCCGGGGGAAGGGGGGTATCAGCTTCTTCACCGCAGGGACCCTAGCCGATGTCCGCCCGTCCCGGGCCCGTTCACCGAGGTGTCGGGAGCGGGTCGGGCGAAGCAGGGCAAACCATCCCGTACGGCTGCGAGTCGATGGTTACCCGCGGAAGCCCAGGAGGCCGTGGAGGGCCGTGCCGCCGGCGGTCGGGGTGGCCGCGCGGGTGGCCGTGGTGGGTTTCGGAGCCGGCTGGGCGGGGCAGGTCGCGTCCGAGGCCAGGCCGCTGCGCAGGTACGCCGCCACCTTCTCGTCCAGGCACTTGTTGCCGCTGAGCGCGACCCCGTGGTTGCCGCCGCCCTCCTCGACCACCAGCGCCGATCCCTTGAGCTTCCCCTTCATGCTCAGCGCCCCCTCGAACGGGGTCGCCGCGTCCTCCGTGGCCTGGAGCAGCAGGGCCGGCGGGAGGGAGGCGTTGGTCACGTCCGGCGCCGCCAGCGGCTCCGTCTTCCAGAACGCGCACGGGGCGTTGTACCAGGCGTTGTTCCAGGTCATGAACGGGGCCTTCGCGTGCGTGCGCCACATGTCCGCACGCCACTGGTTCCAGTCCTTCGGCCAGGCCGAGTCCCGGCACTGCACCGCCGTGTACACGCTGTAGGCGTTGCCCGCGGAGGGCTCCACCGCCCCGAACCGCTCGTACGCCGCCACCAGGGGCTTGGGGTCCTTGGCCACCTCGTACGCGGAGAAGGCCTCGGCGAGGACCGGCCAGTACCCGTCGTAGTAGCTGCCCGGCATGTAGGTGTCCTCCAGCTCCGCCGGGCCCACCTTGCCGCCCGCCGGGGTCCCGCGCAGGGCGTCGCGCATCGCGTACCAGCGCTCCTCGACCCCCGCCGGGTCGGTGCCCAGCCCGTACTTGTCGTCGTACTGGGCCACCCAGGCCAGGAAGGACTTGTGGCGGGCGTCGAACGCCTGGTCCTGGGCGAGGTTGTCCTCGTACCAGACCCCGCCCGGGTCGACCACGGAGTCCAGGACGAGGCGGTGCACCCGGTCCGGGTGGAGCTTGGCGTACACCGCGCCCAGATAGGTCCCGTACGAGTAGCCGAAGTAGCTGACCTTCGCCGCGCCGAGGGCCCCGCGCAGCACCTCGACGTCGCGGGCGGCCGAGACGGTGCCGATGTACGGGAGCACGTCCGCGTGCCTGGTCTGGCAGGAATCGGCGAAGGACTTCACCCGGTCCAGGTTGGCCTGCTCGGTGCGCGCGTCGAGGGGTACGGAGTCCGGGCGCACGGGGGTGAAGTGTCCGGGTCCGCAGTCCAGGGCGGGCTCGCTCTTGCCGACGCCCCGGGGGTCGAAGCCGATGACGTCGTACTGGGCGGCCACGTCCTTGGGCAGCGCGGAGGCGATGAAGCCGGCCAGGCTCCGGCCGCTGCCGCCGGGCCCCCCGGGGTTGACGAGCAGTGGACCCTGCGAGGTGGCGGCGGTGTGCGGGACCCGGGTCAGGGCCAGCGAGATCTGCCGGCCGGCCGGGTGGTCGTGGTCGAGCGGGACCTTGAGGGAGGCGCACTGCAGCGTCGGATAGCGCGGGGTCGCACAGCCGGTCCAGCGCAGCGCGGCGGGCGCGGCGGCCCGCGGCGGCCGGCGCCGCGCCCGCCGGCGCCGCGCCCGCCGGGCTCGTGACGACGGCGGCCACGGTCGCGGTGGCGACGGACAGCAGGACGGCGGCGCGCTTCGTCAGCGGGCCGCGCTTCTTCGCGGGGGTCGCAGGGTACGCGGGGTGGAGCATGGGGCCTCCCAGCCGAGGGTTCTGGGCGGAATCGTCCCGGAAAGCGCGCCCGGAAGGCGGGATTGGTCCGCTGATTGGCCCGATGTGATGAGCCTTCAGCGGCCGTACGAGGTCACAGGAGGCTGAGCTGGACCGGCTCGGCGGGCGCCGAACCGGCCGGGCGTTCGGGGACGGGGATCCGGCGGGCCGCGCCCCGCCGGGAGGGCCCGATGCCGAATTCGGCGGCGAGCTCGTGGACTTGCCGGGTGATCTGGCGCTGGTACCAGGTGGGTGCGTACGAGCCGCCGGCGTACATCCGCTCGTACCGTTCGACGAGGTGCGGGTGGTGGGCTGCCAGCCACGCCGCGAACCACTCGCGGGCGCCCGGCCGCAGATGGAGTACCAGGGGTGTCACGGAGGTCGCCCCGGACTCGGCGACGGTCCGGACGGTGGCCCGCAGCTGCGCGGGGGAGTCCCCGAGGAAGGGGATGACCGGGGCCATCAGCACCCCGCACTCGATGCCGGCGTCGGTGAGGGACCGTACGGCGGCCAGCCGGGCGGCGGGGGAGGGTGTGCCGGGCTCGACGGTGCGCCACAGGCCGGTGTCGGTGAAGCCGACGGAGACGGAGATGCCGACGTCGGCGACCGCGGCGGCCCGCCGCAGGAGGGGGAGGTCGCGCAGGATCAGCGTCCCCTTCGTCAGGATGGAGAAGGGGTTGGCCCGCTCGAGCAGGGCCTCGATGATCCCGGGCATCAGCCGGTAGCGGCCCTCGGCGCGCTGGTAGCAGTCGACGTTGGTCCCCATGGCGATGTGAGCGCCGGCCCACCGGCTCGAGGCGAGTTCTCGGCGCAGCAGCTCGGGGGCGTTGGTCTTGACGACGATCTGCGAGTCGAAACCGATGCCGGTGTCGAGGTCGAGGTAGCCGTGGGTCTTGCGGGCGAAGCAGTACACGCAGGCGTGGCTGCACCCGCGGTACGGGTTGACCGTCCATTCGAACGGCATGCGCGAGGCGCCGGGCACCCGGTTGAGGACCGAGCGGGCGCGGACCTCGTGGAAGGTGATCCCGCGGAACTCCGGGGTGTCGAAGGTCCGCGTGACCACGGAGGCGGCCCCGAAGAGCGCGCCCGCCCGCTCGGGACCCCGGGGCCCGTCCGTCAGATTGTCCCAGCGCATGAGCGTCTCCCTCGGTGTCTCGGGCCCGAGAATAGAACAAATGTTCCCATGATCGTGCGAGGGGCGACGGGTCGGGGCAAGGAGTACGGCAAGATGCCCGTCAGGCTCCGGGGGCCGCGGGCCTACGTCGGCGGGCGCATGCGGAAGTCGTACGTCGCAGGGAGCGGCCGGTGCGTGATGCGGGACCAGACCTCCGACAGGACCTCGTCGCCCTCGCGCAGGTCCGGGAGTTCGAAGCCCTCCTCGAACACCCGGCGGGCCGCGCCCACATGGCCCTCCGCCGCCAGCAGCCGCGCGGCCAGCAGCCGGAACCGGCCCTCCTCGCGCAGCGCCGGCCGCAGTCGGTCCCACACCGCCCGCGCCGCCGGCAGCCGGCCGGCCGCCAGCAGCGCCGTCATCGCCTCCCGCCCCAACGCGGACTCCGCGGCCGTCCACGGCTCGCCGCCCCGGCTCTCCTCGGCCAGGTCGTCGAAGGCCTCGGCGTACCGCTGCGCCGCCCGCGCCGGATCGCCGGCCAGCGCGTCCGCCACCGCCAGGCAGCGCAGCAGCGGCCACCGCGAGGGCGCCAGTGCCAGCCCGCGCTCCCAACTGCGCACCGCCTGCGCCACATCGCCCGCGTGCCACTGGGCCACGCCCAGGTGGTACTCGGTCAGCGGATCCGCCGGGGCCGTCTCCAGCATGTCCCGCCAGTGCGGGGCGACCAGGCTGGGCCCCGGCGGCGCCACCCGCCGCGGGGCGGGGAAGACCCCGGTGCGCCACAGCTCCAGCCAGGGTGCCTGGGCTTCGCCGAGCCCCGCAGCCTCGAACGGGGTGCCGGGCAGCTCGTACCCGCCGCACAGCACCTCCAGCGCGCCCCAGCCCGAGCCCGCCGCCAGCCGCTCCCCGGGCTCGGTGTCGGCGGCCCCGCGCCACGCCTCGTACGCCTCCTCGACCCGCGCGTGGGGCAGTGCCGCCGCCAGGGCCGCCTCGGCGGCGGAGCGGGCCGACGCCCAGTCGGGGCCGTGCACCGCCCCCGGGTCCGCGGCCAGCGGTCCGTACGCCTCCAGCCAGCTGAACTCCGCCCCGGCCTCGAGCCGTACGTGCTCCAACTGGGTACGGGCGAGACCCGCCTGGATCTCGGCGTAGCCGCCGGTGCCGGGCTCGGTCAGCCACTCCTGCCACCGCCGGCCGCCGTCCCCCGAGCCCCAGACGAACAGCTTGCGCCCGCGCAGGCGGGCCGTGGAGGTCTGGACGAGCCCGCGCCCCTCCGCGTCGAGCGAGGCGATCCACGGCCGGGCCCCCTCCGGGACCTCGTAGAAGAAGTCGGCCGGGTACTCGCTGCGCAGCGGGTACGTGCGGTCCTCGTCCTCCCACCGCGGCACGGGGATCCGCCGCAGCGCGCGCTCGTACCCGAAGTGCCAGGCCTCGTCGGCGGGGGCGAGCACCCGCGTGCCGGGATCCTCCGGGACGGCGATGTTGGACCACCAGTACACGGGGGCGGTCCGTTCGTGAGGATTGCGCACGCGCACGCCGACGTACAGGAACTCCGAGTCCTGCGGCAGCCACAGGTCCACCTGGAAGGGGAGGTCGCGCAGCCGCTCCCACTCCCAGAGCCGGACCATCACGCCTCCGTCGGGCGCCGGTACGAGCGCGGCGTGCACCGGGGAACAGGAGAGGGTGGTGTGGCCGGTGGCACCGATGTTCCACTCGATGCCGCCGGAGAACCAGGCGCCGTTGAGGGCGAAGTTGGCGGGCTGGAACACCGGGTTGCGGTAGAGGAGTTCCCGGCCGGTGGGCACGTGGACGAGCGAGTGGACGCGGCCGCCGAGGCCGGGCAGCACCGTGACGCGAAGGTGCGCGTTCTCGAGGACGACCGCCTCGAACCCGCGCTCCTTCCTGCGCCGTTGGTACCCGTCCCGCAACCGTACGGGCAGCAGCGAGCGCAACGGCTCGTACCCGATCTGCCGGGCCATGTCGCGCGGCAGCCCCTCGCGCGAGCGCTCGTCGAGCGTGTGCGCTTCGACGGGCGCGCACAGTACGGGCAGGGGGTTCTCGGGGCCCAACGGGGCGGCGGGCAGGTTCAGTACGGCGCGGCGGACGGTGGTGGCCATGCAGGAAATGGAACACGCCGGGGCGGCCGGTGCACAGGGGTTCCGCGGATCACCACCGGTCAGGATTGCGCAAAGCCCTGGCCGGAGCGCTACGCGCCGGACATCTCGGCGGTCATCGCCCACCGTTCGTGGTCGCGCCAGGCGCCGTCGACGAAGAGGAAGTCCGGCGAGAACCCCTCCCGCCGGAACCCGGCTCCGCGGACCAGCGCGAGGGAGGCCGCGTTGCCCGGCTGGATGTTGGCCTCCAGGCGGTGCAGCCCCAGACCACCCTGGTCCGCGGGGGCGAAGGCCTGCGCCACGACGAGCCCCAGCGCCTCGCGGAACAGGCCCCGCCCGGCGGCGTGCGCGAAGGCGCCGTAGCCGAGCGCACCGCAGTCGAAGGCCCCGTACACGATGTTGTTGACGTTGACGAAGCCCGCGATGGCCCCGGTCCCGCGCTCGCACACCAGGAAGCCCACCCGGCCGGCGCCCTCGATGAGCGGCCTCGCGTACGCCTCGTACTCCTCCGCCGTCGCCGGCGGGTTCAGCCAGGGGTGGTGGAGGTGCCGGCTCTCGTGCACGCGTGCGGTGAACTCGGGGCCGTCGGCCAGCCGGAAGGGGCGCAGCCCGACGTGCTCCCCCTCGCGCAGGTACGTGGAATATGACATCCCCCCAGGCTATGAGCTGTGGCAGGCTGTCCCGGGTGATCACCGACACGGACACCGAAGAACTGCTGCGCGCGGCCGTACGCAACAACGCCGAGTGGTGCGCGGCGGTGAGCGGCGGCGGCGCGTTCACGGCCGACGCGTGGACCAGCGCGCGTCGCACCCCGCCCTACTACCCCGACGGCGTGACCCTGACGAGGGAAGCCCCGGCGGAGGCGCTGCTGGCCGCGATGGACACCGGGTCCCCCGGCTGCTCCGTCAAGGACAGCTTCGCCGCGCTGGACCTGGCCCCGGCGGGCTTCGAGGTGCTGTTCGGGGCCGAGTGGATCCACCGGCCGGCGAACGCCCCGGCTCCGGCCGCGGCGGCCACCGCCCTGGCCTGGACCCGCGTCGCGGATGCCGGGGAGCTGGCCGGCTGGGAGGCCGCGTGGGGCGGCGGGGAGGGCACGGGCCTCTTCCACCCGGGCCTGCTCACGCCGGAGATCGCCTTCCTGGCCGGGAGGTCGGCGGACGGGCGCGTCCTCGCCGGGGCCGCCGCCAACCGTACGGGCGCGGTCGTCGGCCTCTCCAACGTCTTCACGGCGGACGGAACCCCCGACGACGAGGCCTGGGCGGGCGCCCTCGCCGCCGTCGCGGAGCTCTGGCCCGGCCTCCCGGTCGTCGGCTACGAGTCCGGGGATGACCTGGACACGGCCCTCCGTCACGGTTTCACCCCACTGGGCCCGCTCCGCATCTGGCTGCACACCCCCCAGTAGGGCCTGGCCCGGGGCTCCCAAGCCCCGGACCTCCGGGTGGGCCTTGGGGCGGCAAGGCGGCCCGGTTTCGCCCGCGCTGCTACGATTGGGTGATTCTGCCCGAATCGGGTTGGGGTGAGTGCATGAGGACCTCCCGATCGCGTCGGCGTACGGCCTTGCTGGCGCCCTGCGCCGCCCTCCTGATCGTGTGGGGCGGCTCTCCGCCCGGCGCGGCCGCCCTCGCCGTGGCGCGTACCGGTCCATCGCCCGCGCCCGTGCCCGCGGCGACCATGACGGCCCCCGCCCCCACCCGCATCCCGTCGCCCCTGAAGCCCATCGAACGGGCCGCCTTCCAGGCAACCGTCGACCGTGCGGCGAAGAAGCTGACGGTCCCCGGCGCGGTCGTGCTGCTGCGCACCCCGCAGGGCACCTACCGGGCGATCGTCGGCACCTCGGAGCTGGGCAAGAGCACACCGCCGGACACGGGCGACCACTTTCGGATCGCCTCCAACACGAAGACCATGACGGCAGCGCTGATCATGCTCCTCGCCCAGGACGGCAAGCTCCGGCTGACCGACCCGGTGTCCGCCTACGTCCCGGGGGTGCCGAACGGCGAACACATCACCCTCGCCGAACTCCTGAAGATGCGCAGCGGCCTCTACAACTACACCGGCGCCCCCGAACTCGCGGCGACGCTGGACGCCGACCCTGGCAAGGTCTGGACCCCGCAGCAGGTCCTGGCCATCGCCTTCCGGCACCCGCCGAACTTCGCGCCCGGCGCTTCCTACGAGTACTCCAACACCAACTACGCCCTGCTGGGCCTGGTGGCGGAGAAGGCCGGCGGCCGGCCCCTGGCCCGGCAGTTCCGGGAGCGGCTGTTCACCCCGCTCGGACTGAAGGGGACCTTCCTGCCGGCCGCGGACGACCGCTCGCTGCCCGAGCCCTCCGCGCACGGCTACATGTACGGCGGTTCGGCCTACGCCCTGGCCGACGACCCGTACTCCGCCTCGATGCGCGAGGCGGCGCAGACCGGGAAGCTCCGGCCCGTGGACTACACCCGCCAGAACCCTTCCTACGCCACCGCCGCGGGCGGGGCCGTCTCCACCGCCGACGACCTGGCCACCTGGATCCGCTCCCTGGTGACGGGCAAGGTCCTCGGCCCCGCATCCCAACAGCACTGGCTCCACGGCCCCCAGGCCGAGGACCCGGCCGCGCCCGACGGCCAGAAGTACGGCTACGGCATCGCGTACCAGCGCTTCGGCCCGAACGCGGCGATGTACTACCACGGCGGCGAACTCCCGGGCTTCAACTCCTTCATCGGCCACGACCCGGTCAACGACGTCACGCTCGTGATCTGGACGAACCTCACCGTGGCCCCCGACGGCCGGACCACCGCCCAGGCCCTGCTGCCCACCGTGCTCAACCAGATCTACACCGGGCTCGACCTCCCCACGGGTTAGGGCCGTTCCGGCTCCGCCGCCGGTGTCGCGGCCGGCTCCGCCGCCGTGCTCGGCTCCAGTGCCAGCCGCGGGACGTCCGTCCGCTCGATGCCGAACACCTGCGCGTACAGGGAGAGTTCCGCCTCCAGTGCGCGGACCATGGTGTCCGCCCGGCGGAATCCGTGGCCCTCGCCCTCGAAGGCGACGTACGCGTGCGGCACCGGCCGTCCCCGCAGCGCGGCCAGGAAGCGCTCCGCCTGGGCCGGCGGGCAGACCGGGTCCTCCAGCCCCTGCAGCAGTACGAAGGGTGCGGTGATCCGCCCGGCGCGGGCCAGCGGTGAGCGCTCCCGGCACCGTACGGCCAGGGTCTGCGGGGGTCCTGCCAGGCCGTCGATGTAGTGGGACTCCAGGTCGTGGGTCTCCTCGGCGAAGCCCAGCAGGTCCAGCACGGGGTAGATGACCGTGCCGCACGCGTACAGGTCGGTGGCCGCCAGCGAGGCCGCCGCCGTCCAGCCGCCCGCGCTGCCGCCGCGGATGGCGAGCCGGGCCGGGTCGGCGGTGCCCTCGGCGGCCAGTGCCCGGGCCACCGCCGCGCAGTCCTCCACGTCCACGACGCCCCACTGCTCGCGCAGCCGCTCCCGGTAGGCGCGCCCGTAGCCGCTGGAGCCACCGTAGTTCACCTCGGCCACGCCGATGCCGCGCGAGGTGAAGTACGCGATGTGCAGGTCGAGTACGGGTGGCACGTGGTCGGTGGGGCCACCGTGCGCCCACACCACGTAGGGGGGCAGTTCGTCGGCGGGGGCCCGGCGCGCGGGGTGGTGCGGCGGGTAGACGTGGGCGTGGATCTCCCGGCCGCCCGGGCCGAGGAAGGTCCGGGTCTGCGGTTCGGGGTAGTACGAAGGGTCCACCGGGTCCACCCCGGCCGCGCCGACCACCCGCGCGTGACCGTCCTCGACGTCGAGCTCGACCACCTCGTAGGCGCTGCGCGGGCTGGCCGCGACCCCGTACACGCGGTTGCCGTACGTGGCGAGCGTCGGCTGCCAGGCCGTCCACGGCCCGGCGGCGTCCACCAGGTCGCCGGTCTCCGGGTCGAGGACACCGAGCACGGAGGCACCCTGGCCGTGCAGGACGGCGACGAGCCCTCCGGGGAGCGGCGCCAGCCAGCTCAGTCCGGGCTTCCACAGCGGGCCGCCGAACTCCTCTTCGCGCGGGCACAGGTTGACGGCCTCGCCGGTCGCCGGGTCCACGCGGTACGGGTTCCACCAGCCGCTGCGGTCGCTGACGGCGAGGAGGGCCCCGCCGGAGGTCCACTCCACCTGGGCGACGGCCTCCTCCGGGCCGCCGAGCACGGTCCGGGCCCCGGCCAGCGTCCCGTCGGGCTTGACCTCGGCGAGGCGCACCTCGGTGCCGTCCCACGGCATCCGCGGGTGGTCCCACACCAGCCAGGCCGCCTGCAGTCCGTCGGGGGAGAGCCGCGGCCCGGTGGTGAACCGGTGCCGGTCGTCGCCGAGTTCGCGTACGAGGGAGCGGTCCTCGGAGGCCGAGCCGTCCAGCGGTACGGCGGCCAGCACTCGGCGCACGTCGGTCGGCGCCGGTCCGGTGAACTCCTCCAGTACGCACCAGACTTCGCCGCCGCGCAGGACGGGGTCGGCCCAGCGCAGTCCGCCGCCGACCGAGGAGACGGGGGTGAGGGGCCGCGGTACGCGGCCGTCGCCGGGCGCGTCGGGCTCGTACGCGTACAGCCGCTGGTCGGCGAAGTGGACGAAGACCAGCAGGGGCCCGCCCGCGGGCCGTTCGGTGCCCGCCCAGGGCCGGCCGCCGTACTCGGTGACCCGGCTGCGGACGTTCCACGGGGCCGGCAGCACCGGGGTCTCGGGGCCGCCGTCGGCGGGCCGGCGCACGAGGGTGCGGCGGCCGCCCTCCGCCGGGCGGGGCTCGGTCCACCACACTTCGGGGCCGACGGTGCCCACGTACTCGGGGCGCCCGTCGAGCGATGCGGCGGCGGCCGCGTCGAGGGGCGAGGGCCAGCTTCCGTAGGGCCCGGTCGGCACCGCCATCACCGGCTCACCATCACAGCATCACCATCACGGGGTCACCATCACAGGGTCCGCAGGGCGTGGTCGAGGACGCGCACTCCGAAGTGCAGGGCGTCGACGGGGACCCGCTCGTCCACGCCGTGGAAGAGGGCCCAGTAGTCGAAGCCGGGTGGCAGCTTCAGCGGGGAGAAGCCGTATCCGGTGATCCCGAGCCGGGAGAACTGCTTGGCGTCGGTGCCGCCCGCCATGCAGAACGGCACCACGTGGCCGTCGGGGTCGAAGCGTTCCACGGACTCGCTCAGGATCCCGAACGTCCGCCCGTCCACGGGGGCTTCGAGGGCCACCTCGCGGTGGTGGAACTCCCAGCTGACGTCGGGGCCGGTGAGCTCGTCGAGGGTGGCGATGAACTCGGCCTCGGTGCCGGGCAGCATCCGGCCGTCCACGTACGCGGTGGCCGTACCCGGGATGACGTTGAGCTTGTAACCGGCGCTGAGCATCGTCGGGTTGGCGCTGTTGCGCACGGTCGCCTCGACGAGGAGTCCGGCCGGGCCGAGCTTGCCGAGGACCGCGTCGGTGTCGAAGCCGCGGGCGCGGGGATCGACCGACAGGCCCTGGAGCGCGGCGAGACGGGTGATGCAGGCGGCGACGGTGTCGGTGAGCCGGACGGGCCAGCGGTACTCCCCGATCCGGGCCACGGCCCCGGCGAGCCGGCTGACGGCGTTGGCCCGGTTGGGTTTGGAGCCGTGACCGGCCGCGCCCTGGGCGGTCAACTTCAGCCAGGCGGTGCCGCGTTCGCCGGCCGCGATCGGGTAGAGGGTCTGGCCGGGGCCGTTGTGCACGGTGAAGGCGCCGGATTCGCTCAGGCCCTCCGTACAGCCCTCGAAGAGGTGCGCGTGCCGGTCGGCGAGGAAGCCCGAGCCGTCGACCGCGCTGTCCTCCTCGTCGGCGGTGTAGGCGATCACGATGTCCCGGCGCGGCCGGATGCCCGCCCGTGCCCAGGCCCGTACGACGGCCAGCACCATCGCGTCCATGTTCTTCATGTCGACGGCGCCGCGGCCCCAGACCACCCCGTCGCGGATCTCCCCGGAGAAGGGGTCCACGCTCCAGTCGGCGGCCTCGGCGGGGACCACGTCGAGGTGGCCGTGGACGAGGAGGGCCTCGGCGCCGGGGTCGGTTCCCTCGATCCGGGCCACCACGTTGGTGCGGCCGGGCGTGCGCTCCAGCAGGACCGGCTCCAGGCCGGCCGCGGCGAGCCGCTCGGCCACGTACTCGGCGGCGGGGCGCTCGCGGCAGTCGCCGCCGCCCCGGTTCGTGGTGTCGATGCGGATGAGGCCGGAGGTGAAGTCGACGGCTTCGTCGAGCGCGACCTGGTCGACGGGGGACTCCCGGTCCGCCGGCGACTCCTGGGTGACTGCGGGCATGTCAGCCATACTGCTCCTCCACGGCCGCCGAGACGACCGTCGTGACCGCCTTGAAGGTGCGGATCCCCTCGTACATCGTCTCGGTGGTGTACGCGACCCTGCGCTCCCCGAAGCGTTCGACGCCCGGGACGACGGTGGCGGACATCGCCAGGTGTACGGCGTCGAACTCCAGCTCCACGGTGTACGGACCGCCCCGCACGGGATCCCGGCGACCGGCGAGGGCCGTGGCCTGCTTGGCGGCGGCCCGGATGTCGGCGGCGGTACGGGCCGGGGTGCGGCAGACGGCGGCGTAGCGCGAGACGTGGTCCTTGACGGCGACCTTCATCGCGTCCGGCGCGTAGCCGTCGGCGTCGACGCAGGTCAGGTCGTCGCCGGTGACGAGGATGACGGGCACTCCGTACTCGGCGACGACGTGCGCGTTGAGCAGCCCCTCGCTCGCGCGGGTCCCGTTCAGCCAGACCCCGGTGATGGAGTTGGCGAGGTAGGTGTGCGCGAGGACCCCCTCGGAGCCCGCGCCGGTGTGGTAGCCGACGAACGCGATGCCGTCGACGTCGCCGTGCTGGACCCCCTCGACCATGGTGAGGGTCTTGTGGCGGCCGGTGAGCAGCTCGGCCCGCTCGTCGAGCTGTTCGAGCAGCAGGTTCCGCATGCTCCAGTGTGCCTCGTTGATGAGGACCCCGTCGGCGCCGCCGTCGAGGAACCCGAGGACGGCCGCGTTCACGTCCGAGGTGAACATGGGGCGGCAGCGCTCCCACTGGGGGGTGCCGGGCAGGACGTCGCCGGGCCAGGTGACGCCCGTGGCGCCTTCCATGTCGGCGGAGACGAGGATCTTCATCGGGCCCCCCGGGCGGTCGGCTGCGCACGGCGCGTCACCGCAGGGCGGCCGACCCCGACGAAGGCGTCCGGGCAGGCCTGCCCGCTGCTTCCGCGCAGGCGTCCAGCCTAGCCGCCGGGGGCGGCTCCGGCCCGGGGCCACGCCCGGGCCGGGGTCTCACATCGGCCGGGAAATCCACCCGATCCGGTGAGCCGCCGGCGCGGGCGGCAGTGCCGGCAGCAGGCCGACCGGGGTGCCGGCAGCAGTGCCGGCCCCAAGGCAACCGCCTTGCTCAGCCCTCGACTTCGGTGGCCAGGTTGTCCAGCAGGGTGTCGTAGATGCGGCCGAGGCCCTTGGGGGCGAAGGTGCGCTCGAAGAAGCCGCCGATGCCGCCGGCGCCGTTCCAGACGGTGGTGACCACGGCCTTGGACTTGCCCTCGCCGGCCGGGGTGACGACCCAGGTCGTGACCATGGTGGAGTTGCGGTCCTTCTCCACGAGCTGGCCGTCGGTCGGCTCGGTGACCTCCAGCAGGCAGTCGCGCACGCGCTTGCTGGTGGCCTGGAGCTTCCAGTGGACGAGGGTGCCCTCACCGTCGCCGCCCTCGCGCACCTCGTACTCGCTGAAGTGCTCGGGCAGCAGCTTCCCCCGGGTTCCGGTGTAGTCCGCCAGCGCGTCGAACACCGTCTCCGCGTCAGCCGCGATGATCCGCTCCGTGGTGGCCTCGACCTGCGCCATAGCTGTTCCTCCAGCAGTTGTGTCCGCTCGTCGCGGCAAGCCAACCACCTCCGGGGCACGCGCCCAAATCCGGGACTCAGGCCCGGGCCAGGATCTCTGCGTTCAAGACCGAGAACCAGGCGTCCGGGGAGGCGGCCCAGCGGTGCCAGGACTCGGCGACGGCGGCCAGGCCGGCCGGGGTCGCGTGGCCGCCGCGCGTCGCGAGGGAGGCGTAGGACGAGGCCGTCGTACGGTCCGCCCACAGGGAGGACCACCACGCGGTCTCCTCCGGAGTGGCGTAGCACCAGGCCGTCGCCGACGAGGCCACCTGCGCGAACCCGGCAGCCCGCGCCCAGGACAGCAGGCGGCGCCCGGCGTCCGGTTCGCCGCCGTTCGCGCGGGCCACGCGGCGGTACAGGGCCTGCCACTCGTCCAGGCCCGGCTCGGCCGGGTACCAGGTCATCGCCGCGTAGTCGGCGTCCCGGACGGCCACGATCCCGCCCCGCCGGCACACCCGGCGCATCTCGCGCAGCGCCCGTACGGGGTCGCCGACGTGCTGGAGCACCTGGTGGGCGTGGACCACGTCGAAGGAGTCGTCCGGGAAGTCCAGCGCGTGGACGTCCGCGGTGGCGAAGGCGACCGCGTCCGTCAGGCCGCGCTCCGCCACGTACTGCGCGGCCTGCTCCAGGACGTCGCGCGCCGCGTCGACCGCGGTCACCCGGCCGCCCGGCGCGACCAGTTCCGCCAGGTCCGCCGTGATGGTGCCCGGGCCGCAGCCCACGTCCAGCACCGACATCCCCGGCCGCAGCTCGCCGATCAGGTACGCCGCGGAGTTCGCCGCGGTGCGCCAGCGGTGCGAGCGCAGTACGGATTCGTGGTGCCCGTGCGTGTAGACGGCGGTTTCCTTCGTCTCCTCGGCACTCATGAGCCGACTCCTCCTCGTCGTCGAAGCATTGTGATCACCGTAGGGGATATGTTCGGTGGATGAGATATGCGTTTTGACATGTGGACAACACCCTTGTGGGGCAAGGAGGGTGGACGGGTCAGTGGCAGGGGGAGGGAGGGGCGAGGACAGTGGGCTCCAGAGATCCGGTCCCCTGCCAGAGGACGGTGAGAGCCATGCCGGACACGCTGCTCGAACAGCACGCCGAGGCCCTGCGGTTCTTCGGCGATCGGGTGCGCGCCGTCGGGGACGGCCAATGGGGCGCCCCCACCCCCTGTACGGAATGGACCGTCCGCGACCTGGTCAACCACGTCACCGGCGAGCAGCTCTGGATCCCGCCGATGGTCACCGAGGGGCGGACCGTCGAGGAGATCGGCGACGCCTTCTCCGGTGACGTGATCGGCGAGGACCCGGCCGCCGCCTGGGAGCGGGCCTCTGCCGCCGCGCACGCCGCGTTCACCGCGCCCGGGGCGCTGGACCGCACGGTCAGGCTCTCGTACGGGCCCGCGCTGGGCCGGGCCTACTGCGCGGAGCTGACCGTGGACTGCGTCGTACACGCCTGGGACCTCTCGCGGGGGATCGGCGCCGACGACCGGCTCCCCGACGATCTGGTCGAATTCGCCCTCAAGGAGGTCATGCCGTACGCCGACGGGCTCGCGGCCAGCGGCATGTTCGCCGCGCCGCTGGACATACCGGCGGGCGCGAACGCCCAGACCCGGCTGCTGGCCCTGGTGGGCAGGAAGGGCTGAACCCCCTGCCGTCCGGCGGAGGACGACAACAGGCGTTCCCTCGCGAATCACCGTATAAAGGGCATGGCCGATCGGGCCGGCGGTACGGGTACGGGTACGAACGGGTACGTACGGATACGGCTTCGGAACGGGGAAGGCGGGGCGAGGTGCCGGGGACGCAGCGCACGGCGGAGGGCCGGGGTCCGGTCCGCTACGGGCCGCCCGCCCCCCAGCCCGGCCTGCCCGTGCTCCCCGAACTCACCGCCGTGATCGCCGCCGCCGCCAAGCGGTCCGCCCCCGAACCCCCGGGCGGCGGGGAGTCGGTACGCGAGGCCGCCTGCCGGCACTGGGGGCGGCGCGGGCTGCCCACCGCGCCGGAGAACGTGGCCGCCGGGCCCGGCGCTCCCGCCCTGCTGCTGGCGCTGCTCGGCGCCTACGGCGGCGATGTGATGCTGCCCCGGCCGTGTCCCGCATGGTGGACCCCGCAGGTCCGATTGCTGGGGCGGCGGGCTTACCACGTGCCGACCCCGGCCGAGTGCGGGGGCATCCCGGATCCGTACGCCCTGCTGGAGACCGTACGGAGGGTGCGCGCCGAGGGCGGCGACCCGCGCGTGCTGCTGCTGTCCGTGGCCGACGACCCGACGGCGACCGTGCCCCCGCCCGAAATGCTGCGCGAGGCCTGCGAGGCCGCCGGGGACGCCGGGCTGTTCGTCGTCAGCGACGAGAGCTGGCGCGACACCGTCCACCGGCCGCACGACACCCTCGTCCTGAGCCCCGCCGAGATGCTGCCCGACCAGGCCGCCGTACTCCTCGACCTGTCCGGGGCGCTGCTGCCCGCCGGGTGGCCCGCGGCCGTGGTCCGCTTCCCCGGCACCCCGCGCGGCACCTGGCTGCGGGCCCGCACCCTCGACGTCCTCACCGCGACCGGGGCCCTGGTCGCGGGCCCGGTCGCCGGGGCCGCGGCGTACGCGCTCGACGAACCGGACGCCGTCGCCGGGCGCGCCTACGCCGCGGCGGCGCTGCACGGGGCGGTGGCCGCGGCGGCCCATCGGGAGCTGCTGGCCGTGGGCGCGCTCGCCCGGCCGCCGCAGGCCGGGCGCCACCTGTACGCCGACCTGTCCCCGCTGCGCGCCGGACTGGCCCGGCGCGGGGTACGCGACGCGATGGAGCTGGAGGACTACCTGGGCGGCCGGCTCGGTGCGCCCACCCCGGGCGGGCAGCGCTTCGCCGACGAGCTGGGCGCGCTGCGCGTCCGCCTGTCGACGGGCCCGCTGCTCGGCGCCACCCCGCAGGAGCGGCTCGCCGCGCTCACCGCGCGCGACCCCCTCGGTCTCCCGCACGTACGGCGCTCCCTGGACCTGCTCGGATCGGTCCTGGCCGCCCTGAGCTCCTGACCTGACCGATACGAGCCCGCTGTGCGGTGAACGGAGAGCTCTTGATGAGGGACCGGACGGACACCCCCGCACCCCCGGGCGCCACGACCGCGGACCCCGCGAGTGCGGACCTCACGAGTGCGGACCTCACGAGTGCGGACCTCACGAGCGCAGACCCCGCGACCGCGGACCCCGCGACCGCGGACCCCGCGGCAACGGCCCGCCCCGGTGCCGCGCCCCGCCGCGACACCGGGCACCGCCGCGACGCCCCGCCCCGCCCTACGCCCCGCCCCGGGGCCGGCCGCCCGGGTCCCGGTCCCGCCGGGCCGCGGCCGTTGGGGGAGGTGCGGAGCTGGCCACGGTCCTTCGCCGACCGGCTGACCACCCCGCTGCCCGGGGTGCGGGCCTTCGCCCGGCTCGCGCGCGAGGGCGCGTTCCGGCCCGGCCCCGAAGGGCTGCGCGGCATCCCCGACCTCCCGTACGCCCCCGCCCCGCTGCCCGCGGCCGGCCCCGGGACGCTCTGCGCCACCTGGGCGGGCCACGCCAGCTGGGTGCTGCGGATCGGCGGGCTGACCGTGCTGACCGACCCGGTCTGGTCGCGGCGCATCCTCGGCACGCCGGCGCGGATGACCCCGGTCGGCGTGCGCTGGGAGGAACTGCCGCCGGTGGACGCGGTGGTGATCAGCCACAACCACTACGACCACCTGGACGCCCCCACCCTCAAGCGGCTGCCCCGGCACACCCCGCTCTTCGTCCCGGCCGGCCTGGCCCGCTGGTGCCGGCGCCGCGGCTTCAGCCGGGTCACCGAGCTCGACTGGTGGGAGTGCGCCGAACTGGACGGCGTGCGCTTCGAGTTCGTCCCGGCGCACCACTGGTCGAAGCGGTCGCTTCTCGACACGTGCCGGACGCTGTGGGGCGGTTGGGTGCTCAGCGACGCGCGGGCCGGCGGGTCGCCGATGAAGGTGTACTTCGCGGGGGACACCGGGTACGGGCACTGGTTCGGGGAGATCGGGCGGCGCCATCCGGGGATCGACCTGGCGCTGCTGCCGATCGGGGCGTACGCGCCCAGGTGGTGGCTGAGGGATGTCCACGCCGACCCGGAGGAGGCCGTTCAGGCGTGCCGGGACGTGGGCGCGAGGAGGATGGCGCCGATGCACTGGGGCACGTTCGTCCTGTCGGCGGAGCCGGTGACGGAACCGCTGGAGCGGGTCCGGGCGGCCTGGGCCCGGGCCGGTCTGCCCCGGGAGGACCTCTGGGACCTTCCCATCGGCGGCTCGCGCGCCCTCCGGCCCGGCGCCGGCGCCGGAGGGGCGTAGCCGGGACGCCTTCCGCTCCCCGGCCGGCCCGGTTCCTACCTGCTCCGCAGGGTCCCCAGCGGCTCGGGGCCGTTCCCCAGTGCCGCGACCGCCTCCTTCCAGCAGGTGTCCCCGAGTCCGAGGGCGCTGCGGAGGTAGGCCGTGGTGAGCCGCTGGAGCAGGGCCACGCGGGCGGGGCTCTCGTCGGTCGTCTCGGCGACCTCGGTGCCCGGGATGCCGCCGAGCGAGTGCTCGGCCCCGAACAGGGTGAGCAGGCTCTTGCCGGCCGGGCCGTGGGCGTAGGCGTCGGTGAACCAGTCCGGCCCGCGGGTGGACAGCGCGGAGTCGTCCTTGTCGCCGGCGACGATGAGCGCCGGGGTGGTCATGGTGTCGAAGGACGGCTTCATGAAGGGCAGGTTCTCGGCGGCGAACGGGGTGAGGCTGTCGCCCAGACCGGGCAGGGCGAGCAGTACGCCCGCCGTGACGCGGGGGTCGGACATGTCCTCGCCGGGAACGCCGTCGGCGTCCAGGACCCGTGCGCCGAGCAGCGTGCTCGCGGTCTGGGCTCCCCAGGAGTGGCCCGCCACGGCGACGCGGCCGTGGTCGACGCGGCCACCGAGACCGGGTACGGCGGCTTCCAGGACGTCGAGCCCGTCGAGCACGAGCCCGAGGTCCGCGACGCGTATCCGCCAGATCCGAGGCGTACGGGGGTCCTCGTGCGGGATGCCGAGCGTCCGGGAGTCGAGGTGGGTGGGCTGGACGACCACGAAGCCCTGGGCGGCCCAGTGGTCGGCGAGCGGGGCGTAGCCGTTCATCGACCAGCCGAAGCCGTGCGAGAAGACGATGACGGGCAGGTCGCCGCCGGTGGCGGGGGCGCAGACGCGGACCTGGAGGTCCTCGCCGCGGTCGTCCGGGGCAGGCAGGAGGACCGGCGCGGCGGACACCACCGTGGTGGGCGCGTCCGTGCCGTGCCGGGCGTTCGCGGAGTTCGATTCGGACATGGGAGTGCCTTCCGTTCGGTTTCTGCGCGTCTTCGGTCGGAGGGGCCCGGGCCGTCGCCGACGAGGGCGGCCTGGTGGGCGGCTCCCCGGTCTGCCATCATGACTGAACCGGAACGTTGTTCCGTTAACGATACGGAGCGTAGTTCCGTTTCGCAAGCCGAGGATCATGGAAGGAACGCCGCGATGGACGACAGCGGCCAGAACGCGGACGGCCCGGCCGCGTCCAAGCGCAAGGACGCCCGGCGCAACCAGCAGACCCTGCTGGACGCGGCCGCCGCGGTCTTCGCCACCTCGGGCGTCGAGGCGCCCGTACGGGACATCGCGGCCGAGGCCGGCGTCGGGATGGGCACGATCTACCGGCACTTCCCCACCCGGGCGGACCTCGTCATCGCCGTCTACCGCCACCAGGTCGAGACCTGCGCCGAGGCCGGACCGGCCCTCCTGGCGGCCGGCCCGACCCCGCACGCAGCCCTCGGGCGGTGGGTCGGGCTCTTCGTCGACTTCCTGGTCACCAAGCACGGGCTCGCGGCCGCGATGCAGGCCGACAACGCCGGCTTCGAGACGCTGCACGCCTACTTCCTCGACCGGCTCCTGCCGGTCTGCACCGAGCTCCTCGACGCCGCCGCCGCGGCGGGCGAGATCCGCTCCGACGTCGGCGCGTACCCGTTCCTGCGCGGCGTCGGGAACCTCTGCATCGGCGCCGGGACCGATCCCCGCTACGACGCGCGCCGACTGGTCGAACTCCTCGTCGAGGGGCTCCGCCCGCCGCACCGCCCCTGACGGCCGCGAGCCCGCCCTGATCGACAGGGCACCCCCTCGCTAGGGGGTGCCCCGGCGGCCCCCGAGCCGGCGCCAGACCGGCGGGGCCGCGCTGATCAGCAGGGTCACGGCGACCGCCAGCGCCACGCCCTTCCACGGCTCCGAGAACAGGGAGCCGCCCAGGATGCCGATCAGGCAGTACGTCGCCGCCCAGGCGAGGCAGGCCGGGGCGTCGCCGCGGGCGAAACGGCGCAGCGGGAGCCGGGCCAGCAGACAGGCCAGCATCACCGGGACCCGGCCCGCCGGGACCAGCCGGGAGACCACCAGGACCAGCACCCCGTGCTCGTCCAGCTTCCGCTGGGCCTGTGCGAGGCGCTCGGGCGTCGCCCGCCCCCGCAGCGCCTCCAGCCACCGCGAGCCGCCCCGGGACCGCACCCCGCGCTGCCCCAGCCAGTACAGCGCCATGTCCCCGGCGAACGCGGCCACCGCCGCCACCACGAACACCAGCAGCACCCCGAACGGCAGCGACTGCTGATGGAACGCCACCACCGCCGCCGTGCTCACCAGTGCCCCCGTCGGGATCACCGGCACCAGCGCCCCCAGTGCCACCAGCAGGAACAGCGCCGGGTACCCCACCGCCTGCCGGGTCGTCTCCGGCGGCACCTGGCCGGCCGCCGCAGCCACCGCGGCCCCGACCCCGTGCCCCAGTCCCTGCCCGAGTCCGTGCCCGAGTCCGTGCCCCGTCACGGCAGCCGGACCCGTTCCCCGTGGCCGGGCACCCGTACCGTCACCTTCGGCGCCAGCTGCCGGGCGCGCCGCGCGAACTCCTCGCCCGGCGCGTGGAATTCGTGCGGCCGCACCGCGTCCAGCCCGATCGGCCAGTACGTCCCGTAGTGCACCGGAACGGCCGCCGCCGGTGCCAGCGCGGCAAGCGCCCGCGCCGCCCCGACCGGATCGAGGTGCCCCGGCCCCAGGTACGGTCCCCAGCCGCCGACCGGCAGCAGGGCCACGTCCACCGGCCCGACCTCCGCGGCCATCGCCTCGAACAGCCCGGTGTCCCCCGCGAAGTACGTCCGAGCCGAGCCCTGGACCACGTAGCCGAGCGCCGGCGCGAGACGCGGCCCGAACGGCAGCCGCCGCCCGTCGTGCCGCGCGCTGACCGCCCGGACCCGTACCCCCGCCCGTACGTCCACCTCGTCGCCCGGGACCACCTCCGTGACGGGCAGCCCCCGCGCGGCCGCGACCCGCGCGAGCCCCGGCACGGCCCGGGGCGCGCCGCGGGGCACCAGCAGCCGGGTCCCCGGCGCCAGCCGGGCCAGCGAGGGCAGGTGCAGGTGGTCGGCGTGCAGGTGCGACACCAGCACCACGTCCGCCCCGGCCGCCTCCGGCGGGGGCGGCGCCCCGCGCCGCCGTCGCAGATGCGCGAGCCGCCGGGCGAAGAGCGGGTCCGTCAGCAGGCGCACCCCGGAGTCCTCGACCGTGCACGTCGCATGGCCCCACCAGGTGATCTCCACCGGCACCCGGCCTCCCCGTCGACTCGTGCGTCCCCCGGCCCCTTGAAGCCTAGAAGGTGTCCGGGATCCTGCCCCTTCGGTGCGCGTCGAACCGAAGGTGACGGCACCCTCCTCCCGGGCCGCGGATCGGAGTAGGGTCGGGCGGCATGGATGAGCTGCGCGTGGCCGCTATCGCCAGCCTGGCGCCACTCGAGGATCTGGACACCGACCCCTTCACCGTCGACACCCGCAGCCAGTACGCCATGTGCGCCCGCTGGGCGGCCGACCAGGGCTACGTCGTGACGAGGACGCTGCTCTTCTACGGGCTGCGCGCCAACCACTGCGGGCTCTGGTGCGACGTCGACGCCGGGCAGGTCGACCTGTTCGTCGCCCCCAACCACCGGGTCCTGGCCCGCGCGCTGCGCTCCGTCGAGGAGTTCACCGCCGAGTGCGAGCGGCGCGGCGTACGGCTGGAGACCGCAGGGCTCGCCGAGCCGCAGTACACCTCCGCCATGAAGGCCGAGGTGCACCGCCGCCTGTCCATGCCGACCGCCGGCTACGACGGCACCTAGACGAGCTGGGGGGCGTCCGGCGCGAGCGCCCCGCGCTCGCGGGCGGCGCCGTTCGCACCTCCGTGCGCCACCCCGCCACCCCGCCGCCCGGCCGCGCCGGCCGCGCTGTGCGACGCTGGAGGGTGCGGCCGGGACCGCGGGCGGGGCGCGGATCCGGGGGAGACACGAGGCGGTACGGCGTGTGGCGAGGACGGTGGAGGACCGCGGGCAGCGCCCTGGTGCGGGTGATCCTCGTCTGGGCGGTGTCCACCCTCACCATGCTCGTGCTCGCCGGCATCCTCCCCGACTTCCGGCTCCAGTCCGGCGACGGCGACAGCGTCACCGAGATCGGGCTGACCGCCGCCTGGGGCGCCGGGGCCTTCGGCCTGCTGAGCGCACTGGTGTGGCCGGTGCTGGTCCGGGCGCTGCTGCTGGTGCCCGCCCTGGTGCTCGGCCTGCTCGTCTTCTTCCTCAACGGCTCGGTGCTGCTGCTCGCCCTCAGTCTGATCCCGTCCGGCCGCGGTGAAGTCGCCCCGGAGACCGCCGTGGTGGTGGCCGCCGTGATGTCCGCCGTCGCCTCCGCCACCTCGACCGCCCTCGCGGTACGCGACGACGAGGCGTACCGGCGCCGGCTCTACCGGCTCGCCGACCGGCGCCGTCGGCGCACCCGGCGCAAGGGCGCGCCCGGCGCCGGCCCGAGCGCCCCCGGCCTGGTCTTCCTCCAGCTCGACGGCGTCGGGTACGAGACGCTGCGCCGCGCGGCGGGCAGCGCGCTGATGCCCACGGTGGCGGGCTGGCTGGACGGAAGCCACCACATCATGCCCTGGCGCACCGACTGGTCCAGCCAGACCGGCGCCAGCCAGCTCGGCATCCTGCACGGCTCCAACCACGACGTGCCCGCCTTCCGCTGGTACGAGAAGGAAACCGGCGAGGTGGTGGTCTGCAACCGGCCCACCAGCGCCGCCGAACTCCAGCGCCGGGCCGTCGCGCGCACCGGCGACGGCGGGCTGCTGACCCTCGACGGGGCGAGCCGGGGCAACCTCTTCAGCGGCGGCGCCGACCAGCTGGCCCTCGTCCTGTCGGTCTCGGCGCGGCGGGGCCGGGCGAACCGTTCCCGCGCGGGCTACTTCGCGTACTTCTGCGACCCGGCCAACGCCGTCCGCACCGCGCTGTCCTTCGTCGCCGAGGTCGCCCGGGAGATCGGCCAGTCGCTGCGGTCCCGGCTGCGCGCAGAGCGGCCGCGGGTGGCACGCGGCGGGCTGTACCCGCTGATCCGCGCCTTCGCGACGGTGGTCGAACGGGACGTCGTCGTCGCCGCGGTGATCGGAGACATGCTCGCGGGGCGCGCCGCGATCTACGCGGACCTCGTCGCCTACGACGAGGTCGCCCACCATTCGGGGCCGCACGGCCGGGACACCGACCGGGTGCTGGCCCGGCTCGACCGCAGCGTCGCGCTGATCGCCCGCGTGGCCGAGCACGCACCCCGGGAGTACCGGATCGTGCTGCTCTCGGACCACGGCCAGAGCCCGGGGGAGACCTTCCTGGGCCGGTACGGGCTGACCTTGAAGGACCTGGTCCGCGCGGGCTGCGGGCTGCCGGTCTCGCGCCGGGCCGGCCGCACCCGCAGCGGTGCCGAGGCCCGCGCGGCGGTCCGCGCGGCCCTGCACATTCCGGTGGAGGAGGGCGAGCAGGCCCGCCCGGAGCGGGGTCCGGACCCGGTGGTGCTGGCCTCGGGCAACCTCGGGCTGATCTCCTTCCCGGACGTGCCGGGGCGGGCTTCGCGGGAGCGGATCGAGCGGGCGCACCCGGCCCTCCTGACGACCCTGGCCAACCACCCGGGAATCGGGTTCCTGCTGGTGGACGGGGAGGTGCTGGGTCCGGGCGGGGCGGTGGCCCGCCTCGACGAGCCCGGTGCGGCGCAGGAGCTGCTGGCCCGGTTCGGGCCGGGCGCGGCGCGGGCGGTCCGGCGGACCGACGCCTTCCCGCACGTGGCCGACGTCATGGTGAACTCGGCGTACGACCCGCTCACGGGGTCGGTGCACGCCTTCGAGGAGCAGATCGGCTCGCACGGCGGCCTGGGCGGGGAGCAGGGGCGCCCGTTCCTGATGTGGCCGACGGAGCTGTCGGAGCCGGGGCCGGACCCGGTGGGCGCGGAGGCGGTGCACGAGGTGCTGCGGCGCTGGCTGCGGGAGGCGGACGGCCCCCAGGTGCCGGTCGATCCGCCGGCGGGCGAGGCGGCGGCGCGCGGGGCGCAGTCGGTGGAGGAACCTCCGTCCGGGGACGGAAAAGACGGAAGCCTTCCTTCCGCAAGGGTGTCCGCACGGGACGAAATCCGCTGATTTTGTGACGCCTCCGCGGTGGTCGACCATGTGTTGATCCTGCCCAGCATGTGAGACATCCAGAGGCGCACCACCGATGACCAGCACCGCAACCCTGCCTGCCGAGGCCGCCGCACCCCCCGAGCAGGGGCCGGGCCCCCACGCGCGCCGCTTCGGCCTGCCGATCGCGACCTGCCTGGTCATGGGCAACATCATCGGCGGCGGGATCTTCCTGCTGCCCGCCTCGGTGGCGCCCTTCGGCACGATCAGCCTCGTCGCCTTCGGCGTGCTCACCGCCGGTGCGATAGCCCTCGCCCTGGTCTTCGGCCGGCTCTCGCAGCGGCTCCCGCAGACCGGTGGTCCGTACGTCTACGCCCGCGCCGCGTTCGGCGACTTCGCCGGGTTCCTCGCCGCCTGGAGCTACTGGATCACCGCCTGGGTCTCGAACGCGGCCCTCGCGGTGGCGGCCGTCGGCTACCTCACCGTGCTCTTCCCGGCCATCGGCGGGCACAAGGCGGCGATGTGCCTGGCCGCCCTCGCCGTGCAGTGGCTCCCGGCGCTCGCCAACCTGGCCGGCACCCGCTACGTCGGCGCCGTCCAACTGGTGGCCACGGTATTGAAGTTCGCCCCGCTGCTGCTGGTCGCCGTCGGCGGGCTGTTCTTCTTCGACCCGGCGAACCTCGGCCCCTTCCGGGCCACCGACCAGAGCCCCGTCGGCGCGGTCTCCGCCGCCGCGGCGATCCTGCTCTTCAGCTACCTCGGCGTCGAGTCGGCCGCCGTCAGCGCGGGCGAGGTCCGCGACCCGGCCCGCAACGTCGGCCGGGCCACCATCCTCGGCACCGCCGGCGCGGCCGCCGTCTACCTGCTGGGCACCCTCGCCGTCTTCGGCCTGGTCCCCCACGACGAGCTGGTCGCCTCCGAGGCCCCCTTCACCGACGCCGTCAACGCGATGTTCGGCGGCACCTGGGGCGGCACGCTCGTCGCCTGCGCGGCCGTGATCTCGATGCTCGGCGCCCTCAACGGCTGGACCCTGCTCAGCGCGCAGACCCCGTACGCCGCCGCCCGCGACGGGCTCTTCCCCAAGGTCTTCGAGACGAAGAAGCGGGGCGTCCCCGTCGCCGGAGTGCTCGTCACCGTCGTCCTGGCCTCCGGCCTGACGGTCTACAACGACACGGCCGGCTCGGACGGGGTCTTCGAGATCCTCGTCCTGGTCACCACCTTCACGGCGACCGTCCCGTACCTGCTCTCGACCGCCGCGCAGATCTACTTCCTGCTCTCCGGGCAGTCCGAGCGCGTCCACCGCGGCCGCCTGGTCCGCGACGGGGTCCTCGCGGGTCTGGCCTTCGGTTTCTCGATGTGGCTCGTCGCCGGCTCCGGCTACGCGGCCGTCTACCAGGGCGTGCTGTTCCTCTTCGCCGGCGTCCTCGTCTACGCGGCGATGTCCGCCCGCAAGCACCGGGCCGGGCACCGGGCTGCCGCCTGACCTGCGCGGTAGCGTGGAAGAAGAGCGAGCGAAAGGAAACGAGAGGACACGCAGGGGGCAGTAAGGGGTCGCCATGTCCGCGATCAGAGAGAGCATCGACATTTCCCGGAGTCCCGAAGACGTCTTCGACTACGTGACGGACCCCACGCACCTGCCGGAGTGGCAGGACAGCGCCGTCTCCGCCCGCCCGCTCGACGGCGCACCCGTCCACGTCGGCTCGAAGGTCGTCGTCACCCGGCGCATGGGCAAGCGGGCGTTCCCGATGACCATGCAGGTCACCGAGCTCGACCGACCGCACACCTGGCGCATCCGAGGGGTCGGCGGACCCGTGCGCGGCGATGTGCGGGGCACCATCGAGTCCCTCGACGGAGGCAAGCGCTCGCGCGTGACCCTGGACCTCGACTTCGAGGGCCACGGCATCGGCAAGGTCATCGCCCCGCTCGTGGTCAAGCCGTACGCCCGCAAGGAGATGCCGCGCAACGAGGAGAAGCTGAAGCACCTCCTGGAGAACTGAGGCCGGCACCGGCCCGCGAAAACCGGGTGCTCCGGGGTACGGGGTTCGCCCACACTGGGCGCGCCACGTACCCCACCCCTGAGGACCGCTTCTCGTGCAGGCCGCCGTGACCGTCACCCCCGCCCAGATCCCCGAACTGCTGCTGGGCCTCGCCACCGTGCGGCCCGTGTTCCTCTGGGGGGCACCCGGAATCGGCAAGTCCTCGCTGGTGAGGAAGTTCGCCGACTCGCTCGGCCTGGAGTGCGTCAGCCTGCTCGGCACGCAGCTCGCGCCCGAGGACCTGATCGGCGTACCGCAGATCCGTGACGGCCGTTCCGTGTTCTGCCCGCCCGAGGCCATCGCCCGCGACGAGCCGTACTGCCTGTTCCTCGACGAGCTCAACGCCGCGACCCCCGACGTCCAGAAGGCCTTCTACTCCCTCATCCTCGACCGCCGGATCGGCTCCTACGAGCTGCCGGCCGGCTCCATCGTCATCGGCGCGGGCAACCGGGCCACCGACAATGCGCTGGCCCGGCCGATCGCCTCCGCACTGGTCAACCGCCTCACCCACGTCCACCTCCAGGTGTCCGCGGGGGACTGGCTGGTCTGGGCCGGCGAGCACGGCATCCACCCCTGGGTCACCGACTACCTCACCGACCGTCCCGACCACCTCTGGTCGCAGCCGCCCAAGACGGAGGAGCCCTTCTCCACCCCGCGCTCCTGGCACATGCTCTCCGACGCCCTCCACTCCTTCGGGCCGGACCTGGACGAGCAGACCCTCAAGGTGATCGCGCACGGCACCCTCACCCCCGCGCACGCCGTCTCCTTCTGCGGCTACGCCAAGATCGTGCGGCACAGCTTCGGCATCGAGGCGATCATGAAGGGCGACGCCTCCTGGCCCACCCGCCCCGCCGACCGTGACCTGCTCTACTACCTCGCCGAGGCCTTCCGCGGCCGCCTGGTCAAGGAGCTGCCCGCGCAGCGCGAGCACGTCTCGCCCGCCCTGCGCCAGACCGCCTACAGGGCCAAGGCGCTTCTGGTCCAGCTCGCCGAGATCTCCGTGGAGGTGGCGCAGACCGTCATCGCCGAGGACGTCGACGGCCTGCCGGTGCTGCCCTCCTGGTTCCTCGTGGAGGCCGCCCGGGACATGCCGCGCCTGGTCGAGGCCCGCCGGTGAGCGTGTCGCGCCCCCGGCCGAAGAAGGCCGCCGCGCCCGACCCCGCCGCCCAGGCTTTCGCCGAGGGGCTCGCCCTGGTCAAACGGAACCCGGCCCTCGCGGCCGTCGGCGGAAGCGTGTGCGAGCAGTCCAAGTGCCCCCGAACCCCCGCCGCGGGCCTGGTCGCCGTGGACTCCAACGGCGTCCTCCACGTCCGCTCCGGGCTGCGCGCCGACCCCGCGGCCTGGGCCTGGGCCTTCGCCCACGCCCTGCTCCACCTCGGCTTCGGCCACGTCCCGGCCGCGGCCGTAGACGAGCGCGTGCAGCCCGACCGCTTCGACCTCGCCGCCCGCTGCGCCGTCGTCAACCGCTTCCTGGTGACCCAGCCGTCGCTCCGGCCCCCGGACGACCTCCCGGCCGAGTACCCCGGCGGTGACGAGGAACTGCTCGCGGCCCGCTGGCGCCGGGACGGCATCCCCGCCGCCCTCGCACACTGCGGCACCGCCGGCGACCGTCCCGACCAGCTCCTGGTCACCTGGCCCGCATGGAACTCCACCCAGGTCCCCGACTGGGAGACCGCGTTCGCGCACGCCCTGACCCGCAGCGTCTCCGCCGCCATGGAGGTGGCGGGCGGGCGCCGCGACCGGGTCACGGGGCAGCGCGTGGCGCACCGCCCGTGGGACCGCGCCCTGAACTGGTTCGTCTCCTCGTACCCGCTCCTCGGCGGCCTGGCCAGCGGCCTGAAGATCGTCGCCGACGCCGAGCTGGCCCGCGCCCAGGGCATCGACATCGCGGCGGTCAGCGCCACCGCCGGGGAGATCTACGTCAACCCGCTGCGCAGCTTCGAGGACGAGGAATGGCGGTTCATCCTGGCCCACGAGATGCTGCACGCCGCCCTGCGCCACGGCGAGCGCCGCGGCGCCCGGGACCCGTACCTGCACAACGTGGCCGCCGACTACGTGGTCAACGGTTGGCTCGTCGAGATGGGCGTCGGCGAGATGCCCGCCAGGCTGCTGTACGACCCGGAGCTGAGGGACCTCTCCGTCGAGGAGGTCTACGACCGGATCACCGCCGACCTGCGCCGGACGCGCCGCCTCGCCACCCTGCGCGGCAAGGGCCGCGGGGACATCCTGGGCGAGCCGCTGCCCCACCCGGGCAGCGCGCCGTACACCGACCTGGACGAGTTCTACCGGCGCGGCCTCGTCCAGGGCTTCGACCTGCACACGTACGGGGAGCGCGGCCTGCTGCCCGCAGGGCTGATCCAGGAGATCCGGGCCCTGGCCCACCCGCCCGTGCCGTGGGACGCCCGGCTCGCCCGCTGGTTCGACGAGTACGTGCCGCGCCCCGAGCCGGTACGGAGCTTCGCGCGCCCGGCGCGCCGCCAGGCTTCCACCCCGGACATCCCGCGCGCGGGCCGCTACTTCCCGCCCGAGGAGATCGCCCGCTGCACCTTCGGCGTGGTTCTCGACACCTCGGGGTCGATGAACGCCGCCCTGCTCGGCAAGGCACTGGGCGCGATCGCCTCGTACGCGCAGGCCCGCGACGTACCGGCGGCGCGGGTCGTCTTCTGCGACGCGGCGCCGTACGACGCGGGCTATCTGCCCCCGACCGAGATCGCGGGCCGGGTACGGGTCCGCGGGCGCGGCGGCACCGAGCTGCAGCCGGGCATCGACCTGCTGCAGCGGGCGGAGGACTTCCCGCCCGGGGCCCCGGTGCTCGTGATCACGGACGGCTGGTGCGACATCCTGCGCATCCGGCGCGAACACGCGTACCTGATCCCCCAGGGTGCCTCCCTGCCGTTCACCCCCAAGGGTCCCGTCTTCCGCCTGACCTGACCTGACCTGACCGGCCTCACCAGATCGGACCTGATCCGTCCTGGCCGGACGCAGAACGCCCCCGACCTGCGGATCCGCGGGTCGGGGGCGTTCTGGAGGAGATCGACTCAGTCGAGGTAGTCGCGCAGGACCTGCGAACGCGACGGGTGGCGCAGCTTCGACATGGTCTTGGACTCGATCTGGCGGATGCGCTCACGGGTGACCCCGTACACGCGGCCGATCTCGTCCAGGGTCTTCGGCTGGCCGTCGTTCAGGCCGTAACGCATCGAGACGACGCCCGCCTCACGCTCCGAGAGCGTGCCCAGGATCGACTGCAGCTGCTCCTGGAGGAACGTGAACGACACGGCGTCGGCCGGCACGACCGCCTCGGAGTCCTCGATGAGGTCACCGAACTCGCTGTCGCCCTCCTCACCCAGCGGGGTGTGCAGGGAGATCGGCTCGCGGCCGTACTTCTGGACCTCGATGACCTTCTCGGGGGTCATGTCGAGTTCCTTGCCCAGCTCCTCCGGAGTGGGCTCCCGGCCGAGGTCCTGGAGCATCTGGCGCTGCACACGGGCGAGCTTGTTGATGATCTCGACCATGTGCACCGGGATGCGGATCGTACGCGACTGGTCGGCCATGGCACGCGTGATCGCCTGCCGGATCCACCAGGTCGCGTACGTGGAGAACTTGAAGCCCTTGGTGTAGTCGAACTTCTCCACGGCGCGGATCAGGCCGACGTTGCCCTCCTGGATCAGGTCCAGGAAGAGCATGCCGCGGCCGGTGTAGCGCTTGGCCAGGGAGACCACGAGGCGGAGGTTGGCCTCCAGCAGGTGGTTCTTGGCGCGGCGGCCGTCCTCGACGAGGATCTCCAGCTCGCGCTTGAACGCGGGCTTGTGGTCCTCCTCCTCTTCGAGCTTGTACTCGGAGAAGAGACCCGCCTCGATGCGCTTGGCGAGCTCGACCTCCTGCTCTGCGTTGAGGAGCGGCACCTTGCCGATCAGCTTCAGGTAGTCCTTGACGGGGTCGGCGGTGGCACCGGCCACCATGACCGTCTGCGCCGGGGCGTCGTCCTCGTCGTCGTCGGACAGGACGAAGCCCTGGGAGCCGCCGGCCTTGGGGGCCTCTTCCTCGACCTCGTCGACGAGGTCCTCGGCGGCCCAGTCCTCGCCCTCGGCGGCCGGGGTCTCGCCCTCGTCCGAGTCCTTGGCACTGGTCTTCTTGGCCGCGGCGGCGGTCTTCTTCACCGCGGTCTTCTTCGCGGCGGTCTTCTTGACCGTCCGCTTCTTCGGCTCGGCGGCGGCGTCGGCCGTCACCTCGTCCTCGGTGGCCGCGGCCGGCGAAGCGGATATCGCCGCCGCGGTGGCCGGGGCCGCGCTGGTGGCCGAGGCCTTGCGCGCACCGATGGGGCGCGGCGCGGCGGCCGCCTTCTTCGTGACGGTGCGGGCAGGCGCGGCGGCCGCCTTGCGGGGCTTCTTCGCGGCAGCCTTCGTGGCGGGGGCGGCGCTGACGTGCAGCGCGACACCCTCCTCGTCCAGGACCTGGTTCAAGCTGCGCAGGACCCGCTTCCACTGGTCCACCGGGATGCGGCCGGCCTCGAAGGCCTGGCGCACGTCGTCACCGTTGATGTGACCCTGCTCGCGGCCGCGCTCGACGAGCGCGACGAGGGCCTCCGATTCGGCGATCTCCGGAGGGAACGTACGGGACGGGCTGAGCGACACAAGGAGCCTCTCGTTGCGAACAGATAGGGAGTGGGCGGGACATCATCGCGCGGACTCGGGAAACAGACCCGAGGGGGGTCTGTATTCCGGGGCCGCGCGAGGACACCTGTCGGTTCATCGCATGCCCGAGTCGATTCGTTACGCGCTGAATTGAGTGACCTGCGCCACGCTGTGGGCGCGCAACCATTCGGCCGTGGATCCGTCCGCGCCTGCGCACCCTTCCCGTCAGCCCGTTTTGCGGGCCTCGATGAGGAAACGGGCGGTATGCGCCACGAACGGGCCGTCACGATCGATCTGTTCATGGAGCTCGCGCAGCCGGTCCCGGTACTGCCCGACCGTGAAGCCGGGCACCATCCAGATCACCTTCCGGAGAAAGTAGATCACGGCCCCGATGTCGTGGAACTCCGTACGCAGTCTTTCGGAGCGCAGGTCCACCACGTCGAGGCCGGCCTTGCCGGCGTCGGCCACCGCGTCGTCGGGGTGCCTGCCGCGCCGGACCTCCTCCGGCTGGGGTCCGAGGAAGTACTCGACGAGCTCGAAGACGCTCGCCGGACCGACCTGCTGCGAGAGGTACGTACCGCCCGGACGCAGCACCCGCGCGATCTCCTCCCACCAGATGGTCACCGGGTGGCGGCTGGAAACCAGCTCGAAGGCCTCGTCGCCGAACGGCAGCGGCGGCTCGTCGGAGTCCGCGACCACGACGGCGCCCAGCGGGTGCAGGAGCCGGGTCGCCTTGTCGATGTTCGGCGGCCAGGACTCGGTGGCCGCCATGAGCGGAGGCAGCGGCCCGGCCCCGGCGAGCACCTCCCCGCCGCCGGTCTGGATGTCGAGGGCGGAGCGGACCCGGGCCAGACGCTCGCCGAGCAGCCGCTGGTATCCCCAGGAGGGGCGCTGCTCGGTGGCCCGGCCGTCGAGCCAGGAGAAGTCCCAGCCGTCGACGGAAACGGACTCGGCTTCCGCGACGAGGTGGTCGAAAGTGCGTGTCATGTCTCGATCGTCCCAGGTGGGACGCCGGTGATCCACCGGTTTGACCGGATCCCGCGCGCCGAGGGCCGCCACGCACCACCGCATCCGCCGACGGGGTCCATTAGAGTGGAGCCGGGCCGTGACTGGCGTTCGGGTGGATCACCACCGGGGAGCGGCCCGGCGTACGTCCCCGCACGTACGTCTCCTGCCGCGCGCCTGGGCGAACCGCGAACCCGCGAACCGCGATCCGCAGCGACGCTCAGGAGACCCCGTGACGACTGCCCAGACTGCCACTGCCACCGTCACCGATGCCGGCCCCGCCCGGCTGATGGACGGCACCGCCCTCGCCCGCCGCGTCTCGGAGCGGACCGCCGTCCTCGCTGCGAAGATCACCGAGCGCACCGGCACGGCCCCCTGTCTCGCGACCGTGCTGGTCGGCGAGGACCCGGCGTCCGTGACGTACGTGAAGATGAAGCAGAACCGCTGCGCCAAGGCCGGGATCACCTCCCGCCACGTGGAGCTGCCGGCCGAGACCACCACCGAGGAGCTCGTCGCCGCCCTCACCGCGCTCTCCGAGGACCCGGAGATCAGCGGAATCCTGCTCCAGCACCCGGTCCCGCACCACATCGACGAGCGCGCCGCCTTCGAGGCCATCGCCCCGGGCAAGGACGTCGACGGTGTCACCATGCACTCCTTCGCCGCCATGGGCTTCGGGCTGCCGGGCTTCGTGTCCTGCACCCCCGGCGGCATCATGCGGCTCCTCGCCGAGTACGACGTGGACCTGACCGGCAAGCACGCCGTGGTCGTCGGGCGCAGCGCGATCCTGGGCAAGCCGGCCGGCATGCTGCTGCTGGAGCAGAACGCCACCGTCACCTACTGCCACTCCCGCACCGTCGACCTGCCTTCGATCGTGCGCCAGGCCGACGTGCTGGTCGCCGCCGTGGGCAAGGCCGAGTTCATCCGGGGCGAGGACATCAAGCCGGGCGCCGTGGTCCTGGACGCCGGCTACAACGAGGGCAACGTCGGCGACGTCCACTTCGAGTCCGCCGCCGCCCGCGCCTCGCTGATCACCCCGGTCCCGGGCGGCGTCGGCCCGATGACCATCGCCGTGCTGCTGGAGCAGACGGTCCGGGCGGCCGCCGCCCAGGCCGGGCTGGAGCTCGCGGACCTCTGACCGCCGCGCCGCACCCCGCGTACGGGAATGCCGCGTACGCACGCCGCGCACGCACGCCGCGTACGGCAGGCGCCCCGGGCCCTTCGGCCCGGGGCGTTCCGCGTGTCCGGGGTGCCTTGATTCTTGTGGACGGAGCCTGACGGGCTTCGGGGAGCGGGCGGTATGTTTTGCGCCGGGGCGCGCGATGACACGTGCAACACGTTTCCTGGGGAGACTGCTGATGGACCTGTTCACGCCACTGGAGCTGCCCGGCGGATCGGTCCTGCCGAACCGCTTGGCGAAGGCGGCCATGGAGGAGAGCCTCGCCGGGTCCGGCCAGCTGCCGGACGAGCGCATCGAGCGCCTCTACCGCCGTTGGGCGCAGGGCGGCGCAGGACTCCTGATCACCGGGAACGTGATGGTCGACCGCCGGGCGCTGACCGCGCCGGGCACCATCGTCCTCGACGCCCGCTCCCCGCTCGACCCCTTCCGCCGCTGGGCCGGGGCCGCGTCCAGCGGAGGCGGCCGGGTCTGGATGCAGATCAACCACCCGGGCCGGCAGGTCGGCTCCGAGATGCCCGGCACGGCCTGGGCGCCCTCCGACATCGGCGTGAGCCTCGGCAAGCACACCAAGCGCTTCGCCCGCCCCACCGCGATGACCGAGGCCGACATCGAGGCCACCATCACCCGGTTCGCGGTCACGGCCCGGCGCGCCGAGGAGGCGGGCTTCGACGGGGTGCAGATCCACGCCGCCCACGGCTACCTGCTCAGCCAGTTCCTCTCCCCGCTGGTCAACCGGCGCACGGACCGCTGGGGCGGCAGCCCGGAGAACCGGGTCCGGCTGCTCACCGAGGTCGTCCGCGCGGTCCGCGCGCAGGTGGCCCCCGGCTTCGCGGTCGGCGTCAAGCTCAACATCGCCGACTTCCAGCGCGGCGGCTTCGACACCGAGGACGCGGCGCAGGTCCTAGAGGCCCTCGGCGGCCTCGGCGTCGACCTGGTCGAACTGTCCGGCGGCAGCGTGGAGAGCCCCGCGACCCTGGGCCGCACCGCCGACCTGCGGACCCTCGAACGGGAGGCGTACTTCCTCACCTTCGCCGAGCAGTTCCTGGACGCGGCCACGATGCCGCTGATGCTGACCGGCGGGATAGGCCGCCAGGAGACCGCCCGGAAGGTCCTGGCCCGTGGGGTGTCCGTCGTCGGGCTCGCCTCGGCGCTGGCGTTCCGCCCCGATCTGCCGGCCCGCTGGCGCGCCGGGGAGGACGTACGGGTGACCGTGGAGCGGCTGCGCTGGAAGGACCGGGACCTGGCCGGCGCCGCGCTGCTGGCCTTCGTACGCTTCCAGCTGCACCGGCTGGCCCGCGGGCTGGAGCCGCGCCCGGCGGCCTCCCCGCGGGCCACGTTCGCCCTCGACCAGCTCCAGCACTGGCGCCGGGTGCGGGCGTACGGGGCCTGGCTCGCGCGGAACCCCGAGCCGGAGGACGCCCTCGCCGGGTGAAGACCGGCGGCCGGCGCCTTCAGAGCGCGGCCCGGTCCCGCCGTACGGCCGCCACGATGGGGGAGGTGCGGAACTCCCGGGCCAGCGCGGCCAGCGGCCGGGAGTCCAGCCGGTACGGCTCGGGCAGCCCCTGGTCGCCCTCGCCCTCGCCCTCGGCCGCCCGGTCGGCGGCCGCCGACGCCTCGGTGGCGGCCGCCTCCCGGCGCCGGCAGGCCGCGGCGAGCATGGCCGCGTCGGCCACGACCGAGGCCCGCGACGTGCACATGCCCTGGCCGAGGGCGGCCTCGTAGGCGGCGCCCCGCACGGCCGGGTCGAACCAGCCGGCCAGGGCCAGGATCCCGTCGTCGATCACCGATTCGCGGTGGATCAGCCGGATCCCTATCGGCGACCACCAGGTCAGCGGCACCGTCGTCACGCTCGACGCGGCGAAGCCGCGCAGCGCCTTCCACAGCGGGTGCAGCCGCCGGTACCGGCTGAAGTCCCGCCAGGCCGCCGAGCCGCCGACCAGCGGGACGATGAACCCCGAGCCCACCATCAGGGCCGCGGCGGAGGCGAACGGCGGGGCCACGTACGTGGACAGGCCGTCCCAGTCGCGGCCGGCCCAGCGGGCGCCCACCGCCGCCCACTTCGCGACCAGGTAGCCCAGGTCCAGCGCCCCGCCGAGCACGATCAGGGCCAGTCCGGTACGCAGCGGGCGCAGCGAGGGGCGCACGCGCAGCAGCCACTTCCAGCACAGCAGGGTCAGCGTCGAACTGCCCACCGTGTGCGCGAGGAGGTAGCAGACGATCATCTCCCGCAGCCAGGGCGTGTTGGCGTAGTACGTGTCCAGGTCGCGCAGCCGCTCCACGGGCGCGTCGCCGATCGCGAACAGGACGACGATGAACAGGGTGACGGCGCTGAAGACGGCCACCGTCAGCCGGGTGGCCCGCCGTACGACGGCGGGCGGGCCGCCGCCCCACTGCAGGACCAGGACGATGCACGACCCGGAGAACGCGGTCAGCGCGCTGTACACCAGCGGGGCCGAGAAGTTGACGATCCCGGTGAGCCGGTTGACCGCGGAGATCGTCGGCGGCGCCGCCAGGAACATGACGAGGCAGCCGACGACGAGCAGGGTGCACACGGCCCGCATGAGCGGCTGGTCCCAGCCCCGGCGCAGGGTCGGCGCCTTGATCAGCAGCGCCAGGATCATCACCGACCCCGGAACGTAGAGGATGAGACCGTCGTTCATCGCGCCTGACCGACGGGGCCCACGGGATCGACCGGCCCGGACCCCTGGTCGAGCCCCGCGACGGCCCGCTCGGCCGCCGTCAGCGGCGGCGCCTTCAGCGCACCCCGGTCCGAGGCGCGCAGCACGCGCCAGACCACCGAGGGGCGCAGCCAGTACGCGGGGGTGCTGCTCATGGTGATGACCTGGAGGAACGCGGCGGTGAGCGCCTCCCGCGTGGTGGCTCCGGTCATCAGCCGGTTGACGTACGCGTTGAGCAGACCGACACCGGCCCGCGGCTTCATGCCGGTCGCCCCCGGGTACAGGATGTCCTGTGAGGTGGCGAGCTCCCAGGCGGTGGACACCTGAGGGACGAGCGCGCGCTGCGCCTCGCGGCCGAGGGAGGGATGGGCGAGCCCCTGGGTGCGCAGCAGGGTCCGTACGGCCAGCAGCCCCTGTGCGGCGACGGTCATGCCCTGCCCGTACAGCGGGTTGAAGGTGGCGACGGAGTCGCCGACGGCGAAGAACCCGTCGGGCAGGTCCGCCTTCTCGAAGTAGACCCGGCGATTGGCGGTTCCCTGCGTGACGGCTATGTCGCTCAGGGGCTTCCTGCCGTCGAGGAGCTCGCCGACGATCGGGTCGCGCAGGCCCTTGGCGAACGGGATGAACCGCTCGGGGTCGCCGGTGGGCTGGCCGCCGCGGGTGCCGGACAGGGTGGCCTGCCACTGGCCGTTCTCGATGGGGACGATCGTCGCGGTCTGCCCGGGTACGTACACCCGCGGATCGGACTGCACGTTGACGATCGGGAAGCCCATCTCGTGCGCCCCGGCGGGGGCTTCGAAGATCCGGGTCGCGTACACCAGGCCTGAGTCGACCTGTGCCTGTCTGATCCCGCCGACCCCCAGTTCCTGCAGCCAGGCCCGGGCCCGCGAGCCGCGCCCGCTCGCGTCGACCACGAGGTCGGCGGTCACCAGCCGGTTCTGCTCCCCGGGGGTGTCGACGCGGACGCCGGTGACGCGGGCCGCCGTGCCCTCCAGGGCCCGCACGCGGCTCTGCTGGAGCGTGGTGACACCGCGCAGCCCCGTGACCCGGGCGCGGACCACCGCGTCGAGGAGGTCGCGGCTGCACGAGATGTTGAACTGCTTCTCCCCGCAGCGCGGGATCCAGCCCTGCGCCGTCATGGTGACGAGGTCGGTCGGCAGGCTGCGGCGGATCGCGCCGGCCGCCGTCCACGCGTCGGTGATGCCCGGGAGTATCTTCTCGATGGCGCGCGCCCCGCCCGACCACATGACGTGGACGTGCCGGGCCTGCGGGAGTCCGCGCCGCGGCGCCGGGCTGTCGGGCAGCGTGTCGGCGTCGATGATCGTGACCGTCGCGTGCTCGGCGAGCACGGCCGCCGCGAGCAGGCCGGCCATGCTGCCGCCGATGACGACGGCGTGGCGGGGCGGGGAGGACTGGGTCATCGTGGTGCTCTCTGTCGGGGCCGTGCGGGGGCAGCGGCGCGCGTGAGGTGCGTCGGGAGGGGAGGCGCCGGTCACCGGGGCGTCATCGGTACGCCGCGGAGGCGTGCACTCAACGGCCCCAGCCGAGCGAGGACTTGATGCGCTCGATCGCCTCGGGGAACCGCTCCTCGCGGGGCCCCGGCAAGTACGCCTTGAGGACCTGGCCGAGGTACAGGCCGAAGGTCTCGGCCCGGATCTCCGCCGGATCCTCCCGGTCGGCGCGAGCGGCCGCCTGCCGGACCACGCTGCCCAGTCCGGTCTCCGAGTGGAGCAGCTGCGCGAGGTCGCCCCGGTCTCCGGTGAGCCGGGCCGCCACGGCCATGCCCGGGCCGTGGCTGTCGCAGGTGCCCTCCTCCAGGTGCCATAACTCGTGGCAGGCGATCACGAGTTGGTGCTCGGGGCGGGTGCGTTCCTCGATGACGAGCAGGTCGCGCTCCTCCATCTCCAGCCACAGCCCGCTGGCCGTGTCGGGCGGGAACCCGGCGAACCGGAACTCCACGGGCCGGCCGCCGCGCCGGCGGCCGTACGCGGCGCACAGGCTTCCGATGATCTCGGCAGCGTCGGCCGGCTGCGCCAGGCGCGCTTCCGCCAGCAGCTCGCCGCCGAGTTTCCGCATGCTCCGTGTGGTCCTCATGGCGTTCCCCCATCGGCAGCCTTCCGGTCGTCCGGCACCGCCACGCGGCCCGCGCTCTCGCGTGTCAGCTGGCCCTCGCGGGCCAGCAGGTCGTCGAGGTGGTCGGCCAGCGACTTCCAGCCCGCCGGGGAGAGCCGCCCGGCACGCGTGACGATGCTCCGTACATCGTGCGCCCGCAGGACGGCCAGCATCGGGTTCTCCGTGCTCCGTTCGGCGGTTTCCAGCTCCTGCTCGATCCCGGCGAGGGCGGTGGCGAGCGCCTCGGTGTCATCGGCCAGCAGGAAGCCGCCGTCGACCCCGTAGAAGCGCTGGATCCCGGCGGCCGCCGCGAGGTTGGGCAGGCCGTCGCCGCGCGCGAGGCGGGTCAGCGACTGCCCCGACGCGCAGAAGGACTGGGCTATGGCGGCGAGGGAGTGGGCCTGGCCGTCCGGGCGCGGCCGGGTGCGCCGCAGGTGCTCGAACCGCCGGCGGACCTGCTCCTTGAGCGGGAGCCGGGGCGGCGCGCCGTCGAGGGTGAGCCGGATGTCCTGCGGGGACATGCCCGTCAGGTAGGAGAGGTGCCCGAGATCCGCCGAGGCGCCGGCGCCGGTGGTGGCGAGGGCGTGCTCCACCGCGCACTGGCTGTCGGCGAGGAGGAAGCCGGCGTAGACCCCGAAGAACCGCTGCACACCCGCCGCGTGGCCCAGCCGCGGCAGTCCGGTGCCCGCGTTGAGGGGGCCGAGGGAGGCGCCGGGCGCGTGGAAGTCCTCCGCGATGGCGGCCAGCGACCACTCCCGTCCGTGCTTGTCCCGGCGGGTGGCCCGCAGCCGCAGGAAGCGCCGGTGCACCCTCAGACACAGCGGTACTTCGGGCGCGGTCCCGGCCACCACCTGCGGGATGAGCGCGGGTTCGACCCCGCACAGGCGGCTCAGCCGCTCCGGGCACAGCACGTCGGCCGGGTCCCGCCCGCTCCGTTCGGCCAACGCCGTGACGCGCGCCCAGGCGGAGGCCAGGTCGGGTCGGTCGGCAGCTGGCACCGTGAGGTACTCCGTATGTCGAGAGGACGTTCGAGAGCTTCGGCTGGGTGCAGCGTAGCCCTCCGCCCCTCGGTGAAACAGGAGAATCCCAACGTTTCTTGCGATGTGAGTCAAAGAAGGTTGGCAAGCCCGCCCCCGCCCCGCGGGCATGACCCCGGAGGTAATCGACCCCGGTGCGGGCCCGGCGGCACAGTGGAGCCATCGGGCCCCGAGACCGCGCACTCGGCCTCGGGACCCGTCCCACCAGCGCGTTCGACCGCGGGGCCGTCACCGTGACCGCGACCGCGCGAGCGCCGCGACCCGTCATGGAGAGCGCAGGTACTTCGCCGTCGCCGCGTCGGCCGGGAGCAGCGTCTCGACGGCCAGTTCGGCGACCGTCACGTCCGTCGGGGTGTTGAACGTGGCGATCGAGGAAACGAAGGACAGCAGGTGCCCGTCGTGCTCGATCAGCAGCGGCAGCGCGATGTGCGGGACGGCCTCCTCGGCTCCGGCCCCCGCTTCCCCGGGCCGCCCGGTGACCGGATACCCGGACACCTCCTCGTACAGCGCGCGCAGCGGCGCCGAGCGGGACAGCGCGATCTGCCGCTCCATCTGGGCCAGCAGGTGCCCGCGCCACTCCCCGAGGTTGCGGATCCGCGGCGCCAGGCCCTGCGGGTGCAGGGTGATCCGCATGGCGTTCAGCGGCGGGACCAGCAGGTGTTCGGGCAGCCCGTCGAGCAGCATCGCGATGCCGCGGTTGGCGGCGACGACGTCGTACGTGGCGTCCACGACCAGGGCCGGGTACGGCTCGTAGCCGGTCAGCAGCCGCTCCAGGCCCTCGCGCAGCACCCCCAGGGACGGGTCGTCCAGCGGGGTCTGCGTGTAGTGCGGGGCGTAACCCGCCGCGAGGAGCAGCGTGTTGCGCTCGCGCACCGGCACGTCGAGGTGGTCCGCGAGCCGCAGGACCATCTCCTTGCTCGGCCGGGAGCGGCCGGTCTCGACGAAACTGATGTGCCGGGAAGAGGAGCCGGCGCGGCCCGCCAGCTCCAACTGGCTGATGCCGCGCCGCTCCCGCCAGGTGCGCAGCAGGGCTCCGACGGACGGGGTGGAGGTCATGCCCACGACGTTAACCGAGGGGCCGTGCGCGGCGGCTCGTCCACCCCCGGTCCAGTACTGCGGCGGACGGACCCGGAGGGCGTGGAAGCACCCGCACGCACCATGGCGCGGAACCTTCCCCGCGGCCCGCGCTGTGGGAACCTTGACCACACGTCAGAATTCCGGTCCGAACGGTGGAGGAGCATGCCGATGGCAGACGAGCCGCTTTCGCAGAAGGAGATCGAGGACCGCTTGCGGGAGCTTCCCGGCTGGGCCTTCGAGGACGACAGGATCATCCGCACCTACCGGCTGGGCACCCACTTCGCGGCGAGCGCGCTCGTCGCCCACATCGCCTCGGTCCAGCAGGAGTTGAACCACCACTCGGACCTGACCCTGGGCTACAACACGGTCCGGGTGTCCGTGAACACGCACAGCGCGGGCGACTCCGTCACCGGTGCCGACTTCGCGCTCGCCGAGCGCGTCGAGGCCCTCGCCCCCGCCCACGGCGCGAGCTGACAGGGGACGGCTGCTCAGACGGGCTCCAGTCGCCACCACTGGGCGGGGGAGTCGGTGTCCTCGTACTGGCGGACCCGGCCCTCCTCGTCCGCCTCCAGCGGCAGGCCGCTGATACAGGCGATCAGGGACACCACCCCGGGATCGTCGAGATGCTCCTCGACGATCCACTCCTGCGCCCCGAAGGCGTTCGCCCGCCACACCTGGACCCGGGTGCCGCTCTCCGCCGAGGCGTTCGCGACGTCCAGCCGCCGGTCGTTGTGGACGCTGACGACGTGCACGATCCCGCCGCCGCTGTGGACCGGCGAGATCCGCCACTGGCGGGCGGCCGGCGGGGCGGGCGGGCCGTCGGGGCCCACTCCCACCCGGGTGCTGCCCTCCAGCTGCAGCAGCAGGCCGCTGGCGGCGTTCCGGATCCGGTAGACCCCGTCGGGCGGGCTCATCCGCGGCTCAGATGTCGAAGACGGCCGGGTCCGGCCCGATCCGCCCGGCGGAGGGGCCCCGGCCCAGCGCGTCCAGCGCGGCGAGGTCGGCGGTGTCCAGCTCGAACCCGAACACGTCCAGGTTCTCCCGGATCCGCGACGGGGTCACCGACTTCGGGATCACGATGGTGCCGAGCTGCAGGTGCCAGCGCAGCACCACCTGGGCGGGGGTGCGCCCGTGCCGGGCGGCGACCTCGACGACCGCGGGGAGCGTCAGGAGCTCCTTGCCCTGGCCGAGCGGGGACCAGGCCTCGGTGGCGATGCCGAGCGTCGAGTGCACGGCGCGCAGCTCGGCCTGCGGGAAGAGCGGGTGCAGCTCGATCTGGTTCACGGCCGGGACCAGCGGGCTCTCGGCGCCGAGCCGCTCCAGGTCGGCGGGGCGGAAGTTGGACACGCCGACGGCGCGGGCGCGGCCGCTCTCCGCGATCTCCTCGAAGGTCTTCCAGATGGTGAGGAAGTCGTCGCGCATCGGGCGCGGCCAGTGGATCAGGTACAGGTCGAGGTGGTCGAGGCCCAGCTTGCCCAGGGAGGCGTCGAGCGCGCGCAGCACGTCGTCGCGCTCCCAGGTCCGGGAGCGGTCGTTCCACAGCTTGGTGGTGACGAACAGCTCCTCGCGCGGCACCCCGGACGCGGCGATCGCCCGGCCGGTGCCCGCCTCGTTGCGGTAGGCGGCCGCCGTGTCGATGCTCCGGTACCCCGCCTCCAGTGCGTCCCCGACCGCCCGCGCGGCCTCCGAGTCCGGGACCTGGAAGACGCCGTACCCCAGCTGGGGCATGAGCGTGCCGTTGTTGAGCCGGATGGCGGGGACGTCGTTCACGTCTGGCTGTTCCCTCGGTTCGACGGGCTGGGGCGTACGGCTGGGGCGCGCGGGCGTATCGGCATACGGGCGTATCGGCATACCGGTGTACGGGCGTACGGGCGTACGGGCGTACGGGCGTACGGGCGTACGAGGGGTGACGACCGGCCGCCCCGGCGAGTATTCCCGCCGGGGCGGTGCACCCGGACCGGACACACCGTCAGGACGCCCCCAGATAGGCCTCCCGGACGAGCGGATCGGCCCGGATCTCGGCGGGCGCGCCCTCGGCGAGGACCGTTCCGAGGTCCAGGACCACCACCCGCGTGCAGAGCTCCATGACGAAGGCCACGTCGTGCTCCACCAGCAGCACCGCGCACCCCTCCTCCTCGGCCAGCCGCCGGACGACCGCCGCGAGCTGTGCGCGCTCGGGCGCCGTCAGCCCGGACGCGGGCTCGTCCAGCAGCAGGACGCGCGGCGGATCGGCCACGGCGCGGGCCAGTTCGACCATCCGGGCCCGGCCGACCGGCAGCCCGGCCGCGGACGAGGCCCCGAGCGCGCCGATCCCGCAGGCGGCCAGCACCCGTTCGCCGCGCTCGCGCCGCTCCCGCTCCCGGCGGCGCCGCCCCGCCACCCCGAGGAGGTCCGCGGCCAGTCCGCCCCCGCCGCCGCGCCACTCCTGCGCGACCAGCAGGTTCTCGGCCACGCTGAGCTGCCCGAACAACTGCTGCCGCTGGAACGTCCGGCGCATCCCGTGCCGGGCCCGCCAGACCGGGGAGCGGCGGGTGATGTCCGCCCCGTCGAGCAGCATCCGCCCCCGGTCGGGCCGCCGGATCCCGGACAGGACGTCGAACAGGGTGGTCTTCCCGGCCCCGTTCGGCCCGATCAGCCCGCACACCTCCCCGGCCCGGACCCCGAGGTCCACCCCGGTCAGCGCCTTCACGCCGCCGAAGCGGACGCTGATGCCGCAGCCCTGCAGTACGTACGGCGCCGCCGTCATGTCGCCCTCCCCAGGTAGGCCGCGGCCAGCCGGTCGGCCTCCACCTCGGCGCGCGGCCCGCACCAGGTGACCCGGCCCCGGGAGAGGTACGCGACGGTGTCGGCGACCCCGAGGATCCCGGCGGCCTTCTCCTCCACCAGCAGCAGCGCGCTCCCGGCGTCCCGGAGTTCGGTGAGCAGCGCGTACACCTCCTCCACCACCCGCGGAGCCAGCCCCATCGACGGCTCGTCGGCGATCAGCACCTCGGGCGGGCGCTGCAGCAGCGGAGCGAGGGCCAGCATCTGCTGCTCCCCGCCGGACAGGGACCCGGCGGCCACCGCCCGCCGCTCGGCGAGCCGGGGGAAGCGGTCGTACACGGCGCCGCGGGCGTCCGCTCCGCGCAGGTACAGCGCGAGGTTCTCCTCGACGGTCAGGGCCGGGAAGATCCCCCGCCCCTCGGGGGCGAGCAGCACCCCGTCCCGGGAGCGCCGTACGGGCCCGTCCCGGGTCACGTCCCGCCCCCGCAGGAGCACCTGCCCGCTCCCGGCGGCCAGCGCCCCGGCGGCCACCCGGCAGACGGTGCTCTTCCCGGCCCCGTTCGGCCCGAGCACGACGAGGGCCTCTCCCCGTCCGACGGCGAGATCGACCCCGTTCAGGACGAGCCCCCCGTCGTACCCGGCGGTGACCCCGCGCAGCTCCAGGGCGGGCCCACCGCCGGCACCCGGCGCGCCGGGCTCCGCCGGCGTGCGCCGCCCCGGGGTGCGGGAAAGCCCCACAGGACCCGCACCCCCGCCGGAGGCCGAGGCCCCCGCACCGGAGGCAGCCGTACCGGAGGCAGCCGTACCCCCGCCGGAGGCCGAAGCACCCGCACCGGCGTCGGCTGTGCCACCCCCGCCGGAGGCCGCGGTCCGGCGCCTGGCCCGCCGCACCGCGACCGCGGCGCAGTACCCGTCCGGATCGTTGGCCAAGGCCAATCCCGCGAGGCCGAACAGGATCACCGGCAGGTGCGCGGACTGGGTCACGTAGTCCGCCAGGACCCGCGGGGCCACCGCGAAGACCACCCCCGCCACCACCGCGTACTGCGGCCGCCGGACCCCTGCGGCCACCACCACCGCCAGCCACACCAGCCCCGTCATGGCCGTGAAGTCCGTCGCCGTGATCCGGGTGTTGTACGAGGCGACCAGCACGCCCCCGAACCCCGCCAGCCCCGCCGACACCGTGAACAGGAGCAGCTTCGTCCGCAGGACGGACACCCCCGAGGCCATCGCCGCCGCGGGCGCCGACCGCACGGCCAGCATCGCCCGCCCCGAAGGCGAGTTCCGCAGCGCGCTCAGTCCCGCCGCGCACAGCGCGACGAGCACCACGAGCGCCACCCCCAGCGCCCGGTCGTCGCCGAGGTCCACCGGCCCGAACACGGGCCGCGGGATCGACCACCCCGAGTCCCCGTTCCGCAGCCACCGCATCTGGAAGAGCACCTGGTCCGCGAGGAACGCCAGCGCCAGCGTCGCGAGCGCCAGCGCCCGCCCGCCCAGCCGCAGCGCCGGCAGCGCCACCAGCGCCCCGAGCACGGCCGCCACGCACGTGCCCACCGCCAGCGCCGCCACGAACGGCCAGCCCCGGCTCATCAGCGGCCCGGCCACCAGCGCGGCCCCGGTCACGAACGTGCCCTGCGCCAGCGAGACCATCGCCCCGAGACCGGTCACCACCGTGAAGGACATGAACACCAGCCCGAGGGCCAGCCCTTGCGCGAGCAGCCCGCTCCAGAACGGCGTGGTCACGGTGTAGAAGGCCACGCCCAACAGCACGGCGGCCGCCGCCCACGGCCCCCACCGCCGGCCCCACGCGGGCCGCGCCCCATGGTCCACGGGAACCGCACCCGCACCCGCCTCCCCGTCCTGCGCCGCGGTCCCCGCGGTCCGTCCCCGCCGGGCCGGCAAGAGCAGCCCGGCGAACAGGATCAGGAACGGCACGGCCGTCCGGAACCCGGTGATCCCCTCGGCGAACGACGCGTACCCGGCCACCAGGTTCTGCAGCACCCCCAGCCCGAGGCCGCCCGCGAACGCGAGCGGCACGGACGCGAACCGCCCGATCACCGCCGCCGTGGCCGAGACGAACAGGAACAGGGTGAAGTCGTGCGCCGACAGCCCCAGCAGCGGCGTCGCCAGCACTCCCGCCAGTCCCGCCAGCCCCGACGAGATCATCCAGGCCACCGAAGACAGCCGGTCGGCGCTGATCCCGCGCAGCTCGGTCAGCGAGCGGTTGTCGACGGCCGCCCGCAGCCGCAGACCCAGCCGCGTGTGCCGCATCAGCACCCACAGGCCCACCGCCACCACCGCCGTCACCACCCAGGTGATCAGCTGGTCGGAGTCCACACCCACCCCGTCGAGCAGCTGCCAGCTCCGGGCCGGGCTCGGCCCCACCCCCGGAAGCCCGAACTGGTTCTCGGCGGGCTTCACCGGCGCGCCCGCGTCCCCGAGCAGCTCCACGGCCCACAGCCCGGCCGCCGGCAGGGCCACCAGCAGCCCGATCGTGGCCACGATCTGCGCCGTCTCGCCGACCCGCGCGAGCCGCCTGAACATCAGCCGGTCCAGCCCCCACCCGAGCCCGGGGGCCAGTACGCACACCACCAGCAGGGCTGCCGGGACGGCCGGCCAGCCCAGCCCGGAGTGCATCTCGTAGAAGGTCAGCGCGCACAGGTAGGCGGTGGCCCCGTGCGCGAAGTTGAACAGCCCGGACGCCGAGTAGGACAGCACCAGCCCGGTGGCCAGCAGTGCGTACAGGGCGCCGGAGACCAGACCGCTCAGCACGAAGACGAGCAGATCCCCCATGCCGCGTCCCCTACTTGAAGGGGATGGGCTGACGGCACGCGAAGGGGACGGAGACCTCGTACGCCCCGCCGCGCAGCTGGACGAGCGCCCCGCAGCCGAAGCTGTCCTTCTGTCCCTTGGGCTCCGCGCGGTCGCCGACGAGCGTGCCGGTGTCGGAGAAGCCCTGCGCGGCGGCCTGGAAGGACTCGACGGTCAGCTCCTTGCCCGCCTTCTGCGCGATGGAGACGAACAGGTCGGCCGACATGTACCCGGTGAGCGTGTGCATGCTCAGCGGGACGTCCTGCCCGCCGGCGGCCGCCTTCACGTCAGCCTTGAACCGGGCCATCTTCGGGTCCGCCGACTCGAACGGCTGGAACTGCAGCAGCACGTGCACCCCGTCGAGCGCCTGCTTGGTGGCGTCCTTGGTGAGCAGCCCCGGGTCGTAGTCGGTCGGGTCGGAGAGCAGCCCCTGGTAACCGCTGCGCTTGAGCGCCGTGAACAGGCCGATGTTGTTCGGGGTCTGCATGACCGAGACGACGGCGTCCGGGGCCTTGCCGTCGTCGCTCGCCAGGATGTCCTTCACGTACGCCGACCAGTCGCTCGGCACCGCCGTCGCGGGTACGGAGGCCTTGGCGTAGGCGACCTTGAACCCGGCGGCCGCGAAGCCCTGCTGGAAGGTGCGGATGCCGAACTTCCCGGCGTCGCTGTCGTTGGCGATCACCGCGACCGACTTGCCCCGCGCGCCGCCGAGGAGCTGGCCGATCCCCTCGGGCCAGGTCTGGTTGAGGGTGCCGCCGGGGGAGGGAACCAGGCAGCCGTTGAACCCGTAGACGTACTTGGGCCCGCAGAAGGAGGGCAGCGTGCCCCAGCCGAAGGTGGGGACCTTCTCCTGCTCCAGGAAGTCGGCGCCGGAGAAGGTGACCGAGCTCATCGGGGCGACGGCGAAGACCTTGTCCTGCTGGACGAGCTTGCGGGCGGCGGCCATGTTCTTGCCGGGGTCCTGCCCGTCGTCCTCCGCCCCCAGGTACTCGATCTTGCGCCCGTTGATCCCGCCCTCGGCGTTGGCCCTCAGGTACCGGGCCTTCGCTCCGAGGTCGGTGTCCTTCTTGCTGTACCCGCTGGCGGAGGTCATGGAGACGATCCCGCCGACCTTGATCGAGTCGGCGGTCACGCCGCGGGAGTTCCCGGCGGCCCCGGGCTTGCCGGGGGAGGAGCCGTCGGAGGCGGAGTTGCAGGCGGAGACGAGCGCGAGCGCCGCCGCCGCGGCGGCCAGGGTGCGGATCGGTCGCAGCATGAATGGGATCCCCTCCGGTCGGAATCCCCGCATTCTGTGGGTGACCTGACGAGGCGTCAATACGACCGACCAGGTGAAATGACGGGGCGTCAGATGCTGGTGGAGCGCCCCGTCAGGCCTGGTAGAGGGCCGCCACCTCCTGCGCGTACGCCTTCTCGATCGCCCGCCGCTTCAGCTTCAACGAGGGCGTCAGCAGGCCCCGTTCCTCCGTGAACTGCTCCGCCAGCACCCGGAACGTGCGGATCGCCTCGGCCTGCGAGACCAGCGTGTTCGCGGCCACCACCGCCCGGCGCACCTCCGCCGTCAGATCCGGGTCGTGGACCAGCTGCGCCGCCGGCAACTGCGGGCGTCCCCGCATCGACAGCCAGTGTGCGATCCCCTCCATGTCCAGGGTGAGCAGGGCGGCCACGTACGGCCGGTCGTTGCCCACCAGCACGCACTGCGCGACCAGCGGATGCGAACGCACCCGCTCCTCCAGGGCGGTCGGGGAGACGCTCTTGCCGTTGGAGGTCACCAGGATCTCCTTCTTGCGCCCGGTGATCGTGAGGTACCCGTCCTCGTCCAGCCGTCCCAGGTCCCCGGTCGCCAGCCAGCCGTCCCGCAGCACCGCCTCCGTGGAGCGCGGGTCGTTCAGGTACCCGGCGAAGACGTGGCTCCCGTACAGCCACACCTCCCCGTCCTCGGCGATGTGCACCGTGCTGCCCGGGATCGGCCGGCCGACCGTGCCGTACTTCGTCGCCCCCGGCGGATTCGCGGTGGCCGCAGCGCAGGACTCGGTCAGGCCGTAGCCCTCGAACACCGTGATCCCGGCCCCGTCGAAGAACAGCCCGAGGCGCCGCGACATCGCCGACCCGCCCGACATGGCGTGCCGCACCCGGCCGCCCATCGCCTCGCGGACCTTCCCGTACACCAGCTTCTCGAAGAGCTGGTGCTCCATGCGCAGACCCGCCGAGGGGCCCGGCCCGGTCCCGAACGCCTTCTGCTCGCGCGCCTCCGCGTACCGTACGGCCGTCTCCACCGCCCGGTCGAAGGCGCCCGTGCGCCCCTCCGCCTCCGCCTTGCGGCGGGCCGCCGCGAAGACCTTCTCGAAGACGTACGGGACCCCCAGCACGAACGTCGGCCGGAACGCGGCGAGGTCCGGCAGCAACTCGGCGGCCGCCAGCACCGGCTGGTGCCCCAGCTTCACCCGCGCCCGGACGGCCGCCACCTCCACCATCCGCCCGAAGACATGGGCGAGGGGCAGGAACAGCAGGGTGGAGGGCCGCTCCCCGGACCCCGCCTGGAAGACGGACTCCCAGCGGGCCACCATCGTGTCGGCCTCGTACATGAAATTGCCGTGCGTGAGCACGCAGCCCTTGGGCCGCCCGGTGGTCCCCGAGGTGTAGATGACGGTGGCCACGGCATCGGGCGTCACCGCCGCCCGGTGCCGGTGCACCAGGTCCTCGGACACCCCGCGGCCGTCCGCGACGAGCGCGTCCACGGCACCGGCGTCCAGCTGCCACAGCCGCCGCAGGTGCGGCAGCCGGTCGATGACCGACCCGACGGTCATGGCCTGGTCCTCGTCCTCGACGACGCAGGCGGTGCAGTCGGAGTCCTGGAGGATCCAGTGCACCTGCTCGACGGAGGAGCTCGGGTAGACGGGCACGGGCTGCGCGCCGATCGCCCACAGGGCGAAGTCGAACAGGGTCCACTCGTACCGGGTCCGGGACATGACGGCGACCCGCTCCCCGAACCGGACCCCCTGGGCCAGCAGCCCCTTCGCCAGGGCGAGCACCTCGGCGGCCAGTTCCCCGGAGGTCACGTCGCCCCAGACCCCGTCGACCTTGCGCCCGAGCACCACCCGGCCGGGATCCTCCTGGGCATGGTGGAACACGACGTCGGCGAGCCCGCCGACGGGCGCCGCAACAACGACTGGTGGGACGGTGATCTCGCGCATGCCCCGCTCCTCTCCGCGCAGCGCGGCGACGCTACCCCACACCTCACCAGGGTTGATCACCGAGCGAAGACCTCCACAAGACCTCCCCAGGGAGGTGTGCAGGCCCGGGGATAGGGACACTCCCCGTCCCACCACCCCGGAAACGCGGAACGCCGCCCCGATCCCGCGGCGGGCGGGACGGGACGGCGCTCGCACTCGGTGGTCCCCCTGGGGGGCGTCCGGCGGATCTTGTGACCGTTCGTGGGTCGGCTCGCTGCATGGTCACGGAGCGGGGAGGTCTCACGAATGAGGAGTGGGCCCGACCGAAGCGGCATCTGCCCGTGCGTTTCGGTCCCGTGATCAGCCGGGCACGCCCCAGGCCTCCCCGGCGAGGGGACGCCTTCACGTCTCGGCGCGGCAGAACTTACGGTTTGTGGGTTACCCAGAGCAGTTCCGCCGGCCAGCGGTGTGCCCAGTCGGGTGGGTCGGTTTCGTTGTAGCCGTTGGGTGTCCCGAGTTCGGGCCGCGGCTCGATGAGGTCGTCGATGATGAGACCCGCGCCGCGCAGGACCTTGACCCAGTCGCCGTAGGTGAGCTGATAGCTGGTCGCGCCGTGGTCTTCGGCGATGGTGTTCAGCCCGAAGTAGTCCTGCTGCAGCGTCGTGGTCACGCGGCCGGCGGCTTCGTCGTAGCATGCTTCGAACCATGGGCTGGCGACGTTGAACACCAGACGCCCACCTCGGCCCAAGACGCGTGCGGCTTGCGGGACGGCCAGGTGCGGGGGCGCCCAGCTGAGCCCACCGAAGTCGCAGAACACCAGGTCGAAGCTGTCGGCGGCGAAGGGGAGTTGTTCGGCGGCGCCCTGCACCAGCGCGTAGCGGGCCGATCCCATCGCGCGGGCCGCTGCGGCGAGTTGGGCTTCGGACAGGTCGAGCCCGACCACGGTGGCGCCCTCGGCGGCGAGCGCCCTGGACCACTGGCCGGCGCCGCAGCCGAGTTCGAGGACGCGCTTGCCGGTGACGTCGCCCAGGGCGTGCAGGTGGGCGTCGGGGATGGAGTACATGCCCCACAGCCGGGGTGTGGCGCCGATTCGCGGGTCGTGCTCGTGCTGGTAGGCGCTGCTGATCTGGTTCCAGAGCCGCCGGTTGGCGGGGATGCCGTCCACGTGCAGACTCCAGCACTGCCTGCCGGGGGCGGTCAACACGATGGGGGCACCGGACACTCCCTAGCCCCCCGGTACGAAGGAGTCCAGCGCCGCGTCGAAGTGGCTGCGCGCCTCCGCGAGCCGGCCGACGGGCGCGGACACCCAGACGTCGTACAGGCGCCCGTTCTCCTCCCAGCAGACGTCGAAGGTGTGCCGGGCCCCCTCGGCGGCGGTGAAGCCGTCCCAGGTGAACTCCCACAGGGCGGCGGGCAGTCCGTTGTGCGTGGTCGGTACGACCGTGCCGTCGCGGTAGCCGGGGTTGGTGGTCGGGCCGCTCGCGTGCGAGAGCCGCATGAGGGTGACCGGCCCCTCGGACGCCGCGGGCTTCGCCTTGACGCCGATCCGGAAGGCTCCGTCCGGGGACACGTAGAACACGCGCTGGTCGTCGGTGCTGCGCCGGAAGCCGTTCGGTACGGCGAGGCTGAAACCCTCGGCGTCGGACACCGATCGGTACCCGGCGGGTGCGGGCCTGGCCGCCGCGGCCGCGGGAGCGGACGCCGTACGGGCGGGCTTGGCGTCGGCGGGCGAGGGGGAAGGGGCGGTGGCCCGGCTCGAGACGGACGCGGTGGCGGGCGGCGCCTGTCGAGTGCCGTCCGCCGAGCCCTCCCCGAACTGGGCGGTGACGGCCACGGCCCCCGCGACCGCGACGGCGAACAGCGCGGCGATCAGCCCCGCCCGCAGAGCCGGCCGGGTCCGCCGTGCCGGGGCGGTGGACGGCTGCGCGACGTGCTCGGTCGGCGCGTAGCCGGCCGGGCCGCCGGGTCCGCCCGCGCTCCCGGGAGCGGCCCCGGTCGCGCTCGCGGGCGGCGGGGCGGTCTCCGGATCCGGCCCGGGAGCCCGGTCGGCCAGGGCGGGGACCGTACCGGTGCTCACGTACGCCGACAGCAGCCGCTCGGCCTCCGCGGCTTCCATCTGCCGCTCGGGCAGACGCTCCAGCAGGCCGCGGATGACCGGGGCCAGCGGCCCCGCCTGCGCCGGCGGGCGGATCTCGGCGAAGACGACGGCGTGCAGGACACCGCCGAGCGAATCGCGGTGGAACGGGGACTTCCCGGTGAGCGCCGCGCACAGCAGGACCCCCAGCGACCACAGGTCGGATCCGGGTCCGGCGGCGCCGCCCTGCATGCGCTCGGGCGAGGTGTACTCGGGCGAGCCGACGAAGGCGCCGGTCTCGCTGATGGTGGTGGACCCGGCGAGGCTCGCGATGCCGAAGTCGGTGAGCACCACCCGCCCGGTGCCCGCCTCCAGGAGCACGTTGGCCGGTTTGACGTCCCGGTGCAGCACCCCGCGGGCGTGCGCCGCGCGCAGGGCGCCGAGCAGGGCCAGCCCCATCCGCGCGGTCTCGGCGGGGCCCAACGGTCCCTCGGCGCCGAGCCGGTCGGCCAGCGAGCCGCCCTCGACGAGTTCCATGACGATGTGGGGGTGCCCGTCGTGCTCCACGACGTCGTGCACCACCACCACGTGCGGATGCCTGACCTGTGCGACGGTCCGGGCCTCCCGCAGGGCGCCCCTGGTCTCCGTGCCCCCGTCGACGTGGAGTTCCTTGACGGCGACGGGACGCCCGAGGAGCTCGTCGGAGGCCTGCCAGACGGTCCCCATGCCGCCTCGGCCCAACCGCTTCTCCAGGCGGTACCGTCCGGCGATCACGATGCTGCTGCCCGGCCCGTCGTGCGACACGTTGTTTCCCCTCCGACCCCGTGCGCCCATGATGCCGCACCGTCGGATCGGCCCCTGCGAACAGGAGCCGGAAACGCAAAAGAACCCCACCGGAGTGGGGTTCCTGCTGGTGTCCGAGGGGGGACTTGAACCCCCACGCCCGATAAAGGGCACTAGCACCTCAAGCTAGCGCGTCTGCCATTCCGCCACCCGGACCAGGTGGTCGGCCCCGGTTTCCCGCGGCGACAAGGACAACAATAGCAAAGGATCGGAGTGCCTCCGACCAGGTATTCGGGCCGGGCCGCTCGCTGACCTGCGGGCATGCACCCGAAGGGTCGGCGGGACTGCGCGTCTCGCGGCTCAGCGGGCCGGTTCGGCGCGCTCGGCCCTCAGCCAGTCGTCGTTGTCCTGCCAGGCGTAGAGGGTGGTGCCGTCCATGTAGGCGTAGTAGAGGCCGCAGCGGGCGGTGGCCTTCCCCCGGGCGTCCTTCGGGAACCAGTCCTCCTTGAGGGCGGCCTCCTGAGCCTTCGGCCGCGGATCGGTCGTGCACGGGGCCGGGAGCCGGTCGTCCGGCAGGGTCGCCTTCAGCAGGCGGTCGCCGCCGGTCGTCCGCATCGAGTACCGCACCGACTCCGCCTCGTCCGCCAGCCAGCGCGGCACCGAGGCCCGCGCCGACTTCGCCTCCGCCCCCGTCGCGTACGCGTTCGTCTCCTGGTGGCGGTTCCCGTACCAGTCGGCCGCGGCCGGGAGGGCGACCACGATCGCGAGGCCCACGGCGGAGACGACTGCGGCGGTGATCAGGATGACGGACCTGCGGATCATGGGGCTTTCGCTTCCCTCGGCGACTGGCTTGCGGCGCTCCTCATCCTCCGCCCGCGCCCGGGGGCGGCGCGTCCTTCCACCGGGCGGGATCCGCGTACATCTCAGGTCGTACGGGTCCGAAGCGTGCCCGGATGCCGATACGCGCTGGACACCACGGGCGCCGAGGCGATCGGATGAGCGCCGCACGTCGGCATCCAGGGGGGCACGAATGGAAACACCGCACCGCGTCAGCACGTTGGAGCTCTTCTTCGACCTCGTCTTCGTCTTCACCATCACCCAGCTGACGGTGCTGCTGGCGGACGACATCAGCTTCCGGGGCGCGGGCCAGGTGCTGGTGATCTTCACCGTGCTGTTCTGGATGTACGGGGGCTACGCGCACCTGACCAACCAGGTGCCGCCCGACCGCACCGCGCGCAGGGTCCTGCTGATCCTGGCCATGGGGGCGTTCCTGGTGTGCGCGCTGGCGGTGCCGACCGCCTTCGGGGCCGGCGGGGTCGCCTTCGGGCTGGGGTACGTGTTCGTCGTCCTCGTGCACAGCGCCCTGTACACGCAGGCCCACGGCTCCGGAGTGCTCTGGTTCGCCCTGCCGAACCTGCTGTGCGCGCTGTCGGTGCTGGCGGCCGGGTTCTTCGACGGGCCGCCCGCCTGGGGGCTGTGGATGCTCGCCCTGCTGATCCAGTTCGTCGTACCGCAGCTGGTGCAGAGAGTGGCGGCGAGCGGGGCGGAGCCCGCCGAGGCCGCGTCCGCGGTGACCACGGTCAGTGACCAGCTCGGCGGCATGAGCGCGGAGCACCTCGTGGAGCGGCACGGACTGCTGCTGATCATCGTCTTCGGCGAGTCCGTGATCGCGATCGGCATCGGGACCGGCTCGCTGCCCCTGTCCGCGGGGATCGCCGCGGGGGCCTTCCTCGCGCTCGCCATCGCGTCGGCGCTGTGGTGGATGTACTTCGTCCGTGACGAGGGCCGGGCCGAGGAGGTCTTCGCCGAGACGGCCCCGGAGAAGCGTTTCAAGCTGGCGATGCTCGCCTACTACTACGCGTTCCTGCCCATGCTGCTCGGGATCGCCGCCTTCGCGGCCGGCGTCAAGAAGACCATCGGGCACCTGGGCGAGCACCTGCACACCGGCCCCGCGCTCGCCCTCGCCGGCGGGGTCGCCGTCTACCTGGCCGGGGACCTGGCCTTCCGGGGGGTGCTCGGGATCGGCCCGGCCCGCTTCCGGGCGGCGGCGATGGTGCTCGCCCTGGCCACGGTCCCGCTCGGCGCGGCCACCGCCGGGCTGTGGCAGTTGCTCGCGCTGGTCGTCGTACTGCTGGCCGCGCTGGGGGCCGAGGCCCGCCGGGCCCCGGCCGCCCGGGCGGAACGCGGGCAAACGGCTACGGGCAGTGGATGACCTGGCCCGCGTACGAGAGGTTGCCGCCGAAGCCGAACAGGAGGACCGGGGCGCCGGTCGGGATCTCGCCGCGCTGGACCAGCTTCGAGAGCGCCATCGGGATGCTCGCGGCCGAGGTGTTGCCGGAGTCCACGACGTCGCGGGCGACGACCGCGTTCACGGCGCCGATCTTCGCGGCGAGCGGCTCGATGATCCGCAGGTTCGCCTGGTGCAGGACGACGGCGGCCAGGTCCTCGGGAGCGATCCCGGCCTTCTCGCACACCTTGCGGGCGAGCGCCGGGAGCCGGCTGGTGGTCCAGCGGTAGACGGCCTGGCCCTCCTGGGCGAAGACCGGCGGGGAGCCCTCGATCCGGACCGCGTGGCCCATCTCCGGGACCGAACCCCACAGGACCGGGCCGATGCCGGGCTCCTCACAGGCCTCGACCACGGCCGCGCCCGCGCCGTCACCGGTCAGCACGCAGGTGGTCCGGTCGGTCCAGTCGGTGATCTCGGTCATCTTGTCGGCGCCGATGACCAGGGCGCGGGTGGCCGAGCCGGCCCGGATCGCGTGGTCGGCGGTGGCCAGGGCGTGGGTGAAGCCCGAGCAGACGACGTTGAGGTCCATGACGGCCGGGCTGCCGCCCATGCCCAGCTTGGCGGCGACCCGGGCGGCCATGTTGGGCGAACGGTCGATCGCGGTGGAGGTGGCCACCAGGACGAGGTCGATGTCGTCGGGGGTCAGCCCGGCGCCGGCCAGGGCCTTGCCCGCGGCGTGGAAGGCCAGCTCGTCCACCGGTTCGTCGGGGCCCGCCATGTGCCGGGTCTTGATGCCGACCCGGGAGCGGATCCACTCGTCGTTGGTGTCGACCATCGCCGCGAGGTCCTCGTTGGTGATCACTTTCGCGGGCTGGTAGTGCCCTAGCGCCACCACGCGTGAACCGGTCATGGGCGGGGTCCCCCTTAGTGGGAAGTCAGGATCACCCAGCTTGACCTGCTACTGGTGGGTACAGGTGCACGTGACCCAACAGGATTACCGCCCCTGAATTTGGAGATTCCGGAGGATCTTCCTGCCGGGAGCGCCGTGCGACGGCGATCCGCGAGAATGGGCCCGTCAGCTGCACGACGGAGTGCGCGACGAGGACGGACAGAACGGGCGGGCTGATCACCATGGGACGGGTCACCGAGCGCCGTCGTGTCATCCGGGTGCGGAACGGAGTGGCCGGGGTGCGCCCGGACACGCTGGTCGCCGAGGAGCCGCTGGAGATACGGCTCAACGGCAAGCCCCTGGCCATCACGATGCGCACCCCCGGCGACGATTTCGCGCTGGCCGTGGGCTTTCTGGTGAGCGAGGGCGTACTGGGCTCCGCGTCGGACGTGCGGGCCGTGACCTACTGCGAGGGGGCGGCGGAGGACGGCTCGAACACCTACAACGTGGTCAACGTGCAGCTCGCACCCGGGGTTCCGGTGCCGGACATCACGCTCGAACGCAACGTCTACACCACCTCCTCCTGCGGCCTGTGCGGCAAGGCCAGCCTGGACGCGGTGCGCACGACGACGCGCTTCCCGCTCCGGGAGGGCGGGGCCGCCGACGGGGTGCGGATCCCCGCCCGGCTCCTCGGCGAGCTGCCGGACCGGCTCCGCGAGGCGCAGAAGGTGTTCGACCGCACCGGCGGGCTGCACGCGGCCGGGCTGTTCTCGCCGGAGGGCGAGCTGCTGGACGTACGGGAGGACGTCGGCCGGCACAACGCCGTCGACAAGATCGTCGGCCGGGCGTTCCAGGCCGGCCTGCTCCCGCTGGGGGGCGCGGTCCTGCTGGTGTCGGGCCGGGCCTCGTTCGAGCTCGCGCAGAAGGCGGTGATGGCGGGCGTACCGGTCCTGGCCGCCGTCTCGGCCCCGTCCTCGCTGGCAGTGGACCTGGCCCTGGAGTCGGGCCTGACCCTGGTCGGCTTCCTGCGCGGGCCGGACATGAACATCTACGCGGGCGAGGAGCGGATCACCTGGTGAGTGCCGGGCTCCGTCAGGACCCGCCCGGCCCGCTCCCGCCCGGCCCGCCCGGGCGGTAGCGGGCCGGGCGCGCGCTGTTCGCCCGCCGCGCGGTGACCTCAGCGCCCCCGGCGGCTGCGTCGTCTCGCGTTGGCCGCCGGCGTCGGCTCCGGCTTGGGAGGGTCGATCCGGTGGAGGTCCAGGGTCGCCGGGATCGGCGTGATGCCCGGTCCGCCCGATTCCGCCCACGCGATGACCTCGTCGGTCGCGGTGTCGTCCAGCGCCCAGCCGAACCAGGCGGCGCGGGCGCCCCGGCGGCGCGCCTCGGTGGTGGGCTGGACCACGATCACGTTGGCCTGCGCGCACGGCCCGAGGCAGTCGCTCGTACGGACGGCCAGCCGGCCCTCCGAGGCCGCGGCGGCCTCGCGCAGCCGGGCCAGCTGGCCGGCGTGGTCCGAGCCGGGGTTCTTGCGGGGGTCCCCGCAGCAGCAGCCGCGGCAGACCACCAGGGTGCAGGGGCGTTCGGCGTGGGCGGCGAGCGGGCGTATCCAGGTCACCGCCGCACGTTACCGGGCCCGCGTTGCCGGGTGTTGGAGCGCCGGCGAGACCTCCGCCACACGCCCGGCGGGCAGTTCGGGGCCCGCCGCGGGCTCCGGGTCCCGGGCGCGGCGGCGCGCCAGCACCGCGCACACCATCAGCTGCATCTGGTGGAACAGCATCAGCGGTAGCACCGCGAGGCCCGCCTGGGCGCCGAACAGCACGCTGGCCATGGGGAGTCCGGCCGCGAGGCTCTTCTTCGACCCCGCGAACTGGATCGCGATCCGGTCCGCCCGGCCGAACCCGAGCCGCTTCGCCCCGTGCCAGCTCACCAGCAGCATGACGGCGAGCAGTACGCCCTCCACCGCCATCAGCGCGCCCAGGCGGGCGGCGCTGACCTGGTGCCAGACCCCGGCGGCCATGCCCGCGCTGAAGGCGGCGTACACGACGAGCAGGATCGAGCCGCGGTCGACGTAGCCGAGGACCTTCTTGCGCCGGACCAGGAGACCGCCCACCCGGGGGCGCAGGGCCTGGCCCAGCAGGAAGGGCAGCAGGAGCTGGAGGACGATCTTGAGGAGGGAGTCGAGGGAGAACCCGCCCCCGTTGCCGCCGAGCAGGCCGGCGGCGAGGAGGGGGGTGAGGACGATGCCGGCGAGGCTGGAGAAGGAGCCCGCGCAGATCGCGGCGGGGACGTTGCCGCGGGCGATCGAGGTGAAGGCGATCGAGGACTGGATCGTCGAGGGGACCAGGCACAGGAAGAGCAGACCGCCGTACAGCTGCGGGGTGAGCAGGGTGGGGACCAGGCCCCGGGCGGCCAGGCCGAGCACCGGGAAGAGAACGAACGTGCAGGCCAGCACGGTGAGGTGGAGCCGCCAGTGGCGCAGGCCGTCCAGGGCCTCGCGGGTGGAGAGCCGGGCGCCGTAGAGGAAGAAGAGCAGGGCCACGGCCCCGGTGGCGACGCCCTGCGCGACGGTGGCGGCCCAGCCGCGGGCCGGCAGCAGGGCGGCCAGGCCGACGGTGCCGAGGAGGGTCAGGATCCACGGGTCCAGGGGCAGCCGGGCGAGTAGGTGCGGGCGGCGCATGTACGGGACTCTCCGGTCGGTGGCTCGGCGGGACCCCCTCATCGTCACGGGTGGCCCGGTGATCGGGAAACCCGTACACCGCACTGACTGTCATCTCACTTCGTGATGACGGTGCACCATGGATCCATGGGAGCCATGTACGACCCGGTCCAGCTGCGCACCTTCCTCACGGTGGCGCAGACGCTCAGCTTCACGCAGGCCGCGGGCAGGCTGGGCGTGCGGCAGTCCACGGTCAGCCAGCACGTACGGCGGCTGGAGGAGGCGACGGGCCGGCCGCTCTTCCTGCGGGACACGCACAGCGTGGAGCTGACGGAGGCCGGCGAGGCGCTGCTCGGCTTCGCCCGGACCATCCTGGAGGCGCACGAGCGGGCGGCGGCCCATTTCACCGGGACGCGGCTGCGGGGGCGGCTGCGGTTCGGTGCCTCGGAGGACTTCGTGCTGACCCGGCTGCCCGAGATCCTGGAGGGCTTCCGGCACGAGCACCCGGAGGTGGACCTGGAGCTGTCGGTCGAGCTGTCCGGGACCCTGCACGAACGGCTCGACGCGGGGCGGCTCGACCTCGTCCTGGCGAAGCGGCGCGGGCCGGGGGACGAGCGGGGCCGGCTGGTGTGGCGGGACCGGATGGTGTGGATCGGGGCGGAGGGGCTGCGAGTGGACCCGGAGCGACCGGTTCCGCTGATTGTCTTCCCGCCGCCCGGGATCACCCGGGCCCGGGCTCTGGAGGTGCTGGAGCGGGACGGGCGGGGCTGGCGGATCGCCTGTACGAGCGGCAGCCTGAGCGGGCTGGTCGCGGCGGCCCGGGCCGGGCTGGGGGTCATGGCCCACACGCGGGGCCTGATCCCGCCGGGGCTGGTACGGGTGGCGGGGCTGCCGGACCTCGGGCCGGTGGAGTTCGCGCTGCTGCGGGGCGGGCGGAGCTCGCCGGAGGCGGAGGCACTGGCCTCCGCGATCCTCTCCGGCGCAGACCGCCTCACCCGCCCCGCCTGACCGCCGCCCGGCGGTCAGGGGAGCCGCTCGGGTGCTCGGGTGCTCAGGTGCTCAGGACCACCAGGCCTTTTGCCGTGGGCAGGGTGCCCGGGGTGAGGGGGGCGAAGGTGACGGGGAGGGACAGGCGCGGCTGGTCGGAATCGGGCAGGGGGTCGAAGAAGTACGCCGCCTCCGATGCCGTGTCGCTGACCAGATGGGGGTCGGCCGGCGAAGCCGTCGAGCGGGTCAGCGGGGTACGGAACAGCATGCGCAGGTGGCGCAGGGTCTCCGGAGTGACTCCGGGGACCGGACGCGCCGCGGGCACGGCGTCCGCGGAGTTCGGGGCGTCCCGGGCGCCTTGGGCGTCGGGGGAGTTCGGGGCGTCGGGGGAGTTCGGGGCGTCCGGCGGGATCGCCCCCGACAGCAGCAGCGCCAAGAGGACGGGGACGGCCTTGCGCCGCAGGGCCTCCGTCGCCTCGTGCAGCCGGTGGGCATGCCTCGAGGGCAGTGACAGCGCGAGGCTCCCGGCGGCGTCGCCGGCCGCGATCGGGACCGCCGAGCAGACCACGCCGGGGGAGTACTCGCGCAGGTCGAAGACCGGCGCCCCCGGAGCGACCGCGTCGAGGGCGCTGAACAGGACCCGGCTGTCGGTGATCGTCCGCGGGGTCAGCCGGGCCGGCCGGTACCGGGCGACGTGGTCGCGCCGCCGGTCGGCATCGAGCTGGGTCAGCAGGCACTTGCCCACGGCGCTGGCGTGCGCGGCGGCCTTGAAGTCCACCCACTCCCGCACCGGCGGCGCCCCCGGCCCGTCGGCCGTCTGCGTGATCCGGACCTCCCCTTCGGCATACCGGCTCAGGTACACCGCGGCGCCCGCGCTGTCCCGGGCCAGGGCCAGCGTGCGCTGGAGCTGGCCCGGGAGCCCTCCGGCGCCGGGTGCGGCGAGCCGGTCGAGGGCGGGCCCGCGCGCGAAGACCCCGGCGCCCGGCCGGTACGCGTACTCCTCCTCGCAGAGCATCGCCAGCAGCGGCCGCAGCTCCGCCTCGGCCAGACCGGACTCCCGCCGCAGCTGGGCGGCCCGGACCCCCAGCGGATGCCTCTCGAGAACCCGTACGACGGCCAGCGCGCGCCGGGCCTGCGCCATGGCCTCGCTCGTCCCCGGGGAACGGGCCGGCCGCCCGGACGCCGGAGCCGTGCGCCGGCGCGGCACGGACCCCTCCGGCTCCGCCGCCACCGGGGGCGTCGGCCGGAACGCGGCCAGCACCGAGGGCAGTCCGGGCCTGGGCAGCGGCACCGGGCCCAGATCGGGATCGTCGAGCTGGTCGACGTAGCGCAGCACGGTCGCCTGTGCGCAGAGCCGCACCTCGCGCAGGTCCCGCCGGCCGTTCGGCCGGTAGCCGCGCCGGCCCAGCTCGCGCGCCCAGAACCGGGCGTCGTGGTGCTCCCCGCGCCGGGAGTGGTCGAGGAAGAGGCAGTACGCGGCCGAAGCGGTTCGCGCCCGGCCGGAACCGGCGGCGAACTGCCACCAGAAGCGGGCCCCCTCGCGCAGCCCGGCCAGGTGCAGCAGGCAGCCGAAGACCACGGCTCCGGCCAGATCGGTGTGCCCGCTCCCGACGAAGGCCGCGAGCTGCGCCTCCGCCTTGGTACCGCACACGGTGGCCAGACAGACGGCCTTGAGGTCGCGCCGGGCCCGTTCGGAGTCGAGCGGGCAGTCCCGCGCGGGATCGCTCCACCCGTACGCGGCCCGGCGGCGCGGCGGCGCCGCGGTGGCCCGCCCCCGGGAGGCGCGCAGCAGCCG
>NZ_JAINUL010000001.1:2066453-2070284 GCF_020639365.1 Streptomyces flavotricini | reverse complement strand
GAGGCGCGCAGCAGCCGGGCCTCGGCCGCGCCCAGGTCGTAGTGCGGGTACCGGTCCCGGACGCCGGCCCGGCTCAGGAACTCGGCCAGGGAGCGGCGGCCGGCCTCGCCGCCGCGCTCCTCCTCGCCCTCGCGGCGCCTCATGATTCGGGTGATTCTGCGGAGCCGGGTGATTCGGCCGAGTCGGCGCACTCCGTCGGCCCGGCGCACTCCGCAGGCCCGGCGCATTCGGTCGGCCCGGCCGGCTCGGCGGAGGCGTCGAGCATGCGTGCGAGCCGCCGGTGGGCCTGGCCGAGCTGCGAGCGGACGGTGGCCTCGTCCACGCCCATCACGGACGCGGCTTCCCCGGGGGTGCACTGGAGCCCGTAGCGCAGCAGCACGGCGTCGCGCTGGCGCTCGGCGAGCCGGGACACGGCGGAGTAGAAGCGGATGGTGTCGGTCAGCACCTCGTACTGCTGATCGGCCCGGGCCTCCTTGAGGGCGGCCTCGAAGGCGCTGATGTCCATCGGTTCGGGCGCGGCGGGTCCGGACGGCCTGCCGCCGTGCCCCCCGCGCCGCTCCTGCCGGTCGACCAGGCGCTGCTTGAGGATGGTCCAGGCGTAGGCGTCGAGCCGGTCCATGTGCAGCATGCGTAACCACTCGTTCATGATCGAGTCGAAGGCGGCGTCCACCGCGTCCTCGGCAGCCGCGTCGGAGCCCAGCTGCAGGTACGCGAAGCGCATGTACGAGGGCCGCCGGTTGGCGTGGAAGGCCCAGTACGACAGGCGTGCCGTGGGGTCCCACTGGCTCATGGGCGTCGGCTGCCGCCGCCGGCTGGGCAGGGGCAGTCCCACGGCCCCACCGGACTCCTCAGGTCCGCCATCGCTCACCGGTCCACCTCGCCTCGTCCCCTGTGCGCGGACAGCCTGGCAGCGCGGGCGCACCGGGGGAGCGCAGAAGAAAGAGGTCGAGGGATTACGTTCGGTGATGACCGGTCGGTGACCGACTTCGACCACGATCCCGCCCGGTCCGTGCGTATGCATATGCCGGGGCCACGCCGGGCCGCCGTGCACCGGCGTACGCCCCGGAGACCGGTGTCCGCGGTGATCCGGACCGGCTGTAACATGGGCCCATTGCGAGGGCCGTGACGCTGAGGTCACCACCCTCGCTTTTGCGTTACGCCCACTGACGTCCACCCCACGAAAATGCGGCACGTGGCCTTTCGGCGGTTCGATACGATGAACCGCATCACAATCCGTCACGGCACGTTGTCACCGCATATATGAAATGGAGCATCCGAGGATGGCTCGACACCTGATCACCAGCGCGCTTCCCTACATCAACGGGATCAAGCACCTGGGCAACATGGTCGGGTCGATGCTTCCGGCGGATGTGTACGCCCGGTACCTCCGCCAGCGCGGCCACGACGTCCTCTACATCTGCGCCACCGACGAGCACGGCACCCCCGCCGAACTCGCCGCGAAGGAGGCCGGCCTCTCGGTCGCCGCCTTCTGCGCGCAGGCGCACGACGCCCAGAAGGCGGTCTACGACGGCTTCGAGCTGTCCTTCGACTACTTCGGCCGCAGCTCCTCGCAGCAGAACGCGGAGATCACCCAGCACTTCGCGCGGCAGCTGCAGGAGAACGGCTTCATCGAGGAGCGCGCGATCCGGCAGGTCTACTCGCCGGTCGACGGCCGCTTCCTGCCGGACCGCTACGTCGAGGGCACCTGCCCGCACTGCGGTTACGACAAGGCCCGCGGCGACCAGTGCGAGAACTGCACCCGCGTGCTGGACCCCACGGACCTGATCGAGCCCCGCTCGGCGATCTCCGGCTCCACCGAGCTGGAGGTCCGCGAGACCAAGCACCTCTTCCTCCTCCAGTCCAAGCTGCAGGTCGAGGTCGAGGCCTGGGTCGCGGAGCACGAGGAGGAGTGGCCGCAGCTGGCGTCCTCCATCGCGCGCAAGTGGCTGACCGAGGGCCTGCACGACCGCGCCATCACCCGCGACCTGGACTGGGGCGTGCCGGTGCCGGCCGACACCTGGCCCGAACTGGCCGCCGACGGCAAGGTCTTCTACGTCTGGTTCGACGCGCCGATCGAGTACATCGCCTCCACCAAGGAGTGGGCGGACGCCGACCCGGCGAACCGCGACTACAAGGCGTGGTGGTACGAGGCCGAGGACGTGCGCTACACGCAGTTCATGGCCAAGGACAACGTCCCGTTCCACACGGTGATGTTCCCGGCCACCGAGATCGGCACCCGCGAGCCGTGGAAGAAGGTCGACTACGTCAAGGCCTTCAACTGGCTGACGTACTACGGCGGCAAGTTCTCCACCTCGCAGAAGCGCGGCGTCTTCACCGACCAGGCGCTGGAGATCCTCCCGGCCGACTTCTGGCGCTACTTCCTCATCGCCAACGCGCCCGAGTCCGACGACTCGTCGTTCACGTGGGAGCACTTCACCACCACGGTCAACAAGGACCTCGGCGGCACCCTCGGCAACTTCGTCAACCGCGTCCTGACCTTCTCGCGGAAGAAGTTCGGCGACGAGGTCCCGGCGGGCAGCCCGGCCGGCGAGGCCGAGGCCAGGCTGGGCGAGCAGATCGCCGAGCTGCTGGCCGAGTACGAGGGCCACATGGACTCCCTCCAGTACCGCAAGGCCGCGGCCGCGCTGCGTGCCCTGTGGTCCGCCGGCAACGCGTACCTCGACGAGAAGGCCCCCTGGCTGGAGGTCAAGACCGACCTGGACGGCGCGGCGCTCACCCTGCGCACCGCGATGAACCTGATCCACCTCTACTCGGTGGTCTCGGAGCCGTTCATCCCGGCCTCGGCGCGCACCATGCGCTCCTCCTTCGCGCTGGCCGACGACACGACGACGTGGATCAGCCCGGAGCAGGCCAAGTCCCTGGACGCGGTCCCGGCGGGTACGCCGTTCACCGTGCCGCCGGTGCTCTTCGCGCGGATCGCCGAGGAGGACCTGGAGTCCTACCGCGAGCGCTTCGGCGGCACCGAGACCGCCTGATCCTCCCCGCCCGGGCGAAGGGGCGCGACCTTCCGGGGTCGCGCCCCTTCGCCCGACCCCGGCCCGGGGCGTCAGATCGTGGCGCCGGCCACCAGGAAGCCGCGGATCAGGACCAGCAGGACGGCGAGCAGCGGCCAGACGAAGCGCAGGTACTTGTCGTGGCCGACCTCGGCCAGGGCCACGCCGCCGATCGTCACGGCCGTGGTCGGGGCCCAGAGGTTCATCCAGCCGTTCGCCGCCTGCCAGGCCGGGACCACCAGGGCCCGCAAGACCCCGCGAAGTCCGCGAGCGGAGCCAGGATGGGCATGGCCAGCGTGGCGTGGCCGGAGGTGGAGGGGATCAGGAAGGCGAGCGGCGGCCGGCCGTTCGGGCCGGGCCCGCGGCGTCGATGGCTTGAAGTAGTCCCTCCGTCGAAGATCTTGACGCGTCTGCGGCGTATCGAACCGCCGTTGTGATCGTTTCTTCAGCCGAAACCCTCACAACGGGAGGACGCGCGGTGACGGCTTGGCAGTACCTCGCCGGGGCGGGCATGGTGGCGGCACTCTGCCCGCTGTACGGCCATGTGGCGGTCGCGGACGACGGCACGGGACCCGAGCCCGTACGCGGCCACGGGGCCCGGCTCGACGTCTGTGTTCCGGGCGGGAAGCCGCGCCCGCCCGCCGCCGTGCCCCCGGCCGCCGTGCCGCCCGCGGTGCGGCCTCCGGCGCGGCCTCCGGTACGGGTCCTCGTGCCCGGCGCCGAGCGGCCGACCGTGCACCACCCGGGGCGGGGGCCCGCGCCGGCCCCCGCGGCCCCGGAGGCGGCGCCCTCGCCGACGGCGAAGGCCCGGGCCGGG
>NZ_JAINUL010000001.1:1945966-2066353 GCF_020639365.1 Streptomyces flavotricini | reverse complement strand
CGCCCGCGCCGGATCCCCCGGTCGCTGCCGGGCCGGCGCCGGCCGCGGCCCCCGCCCCGCCCCGGGCCGCAGCCGTGGCCGCGCCCGCCACCGCCTTCCACGTGCGCCCGTACCGCTCGGTCGCCCTGGAGCGGCGCGGCCCGGGCGGCATGTCCACCGTGATGCTCATGGTCGTCGTCACCACCCCGGCCGTCCTCGCCGCCGCCGCGCTGCGGCCGCGTTCCAAGAGCCGTCGCTGAGCCCCACCGCCCTACCCGATCCACCGATCCACCAACGGGAGAACCCTCGTGTCCGAATGGCTGGTCCTGGCCGTCGCCATGGCGCTCGTCTGCGCCCTCGTCCTCGCCTGCACCGCGCTCCGGCACCGCCGGGTCGCGGAGGACGAGGACACCAGCGAAACCCCCGACGTCATCGAGTACATGACGATGATGGTGGGCGTGGTCTACGCCATCGTGCTGGGCCTGGCCATCGCCGGCGTCTGGGAGGCGCGCGGCGCCGCCGAGGACAGCGTGCGCCGCGAGGCCCAGTCGCTGTACGAGGTCACCCAGCGCGCCGACGTCTACCCGACCCCGGTGCGCGACCGGATCCGCGGCGAGGTCGACGCGTACGTCTCCCACACCGTCGCCGTGGACTGGCCGCTGCTCACCTCGGGCCGGGGCGCCTCGTCCCAGGGCGCCGACCTGCTCGGCAAGCTGCGCACCGACGTCACCCACCAGAGCCCGGCGAACGAGCTCCAGGCACAGGCCTACCAGCCGCTGCTCGACCACATCGCGGCCGCCGACGACGCCCGGCACTCGCGGATGCAGGCCGACGAGTCCACGCTGCCGAGCGTGGTGTGGTTCGGGCTGCTGGTCGGCGGAGTGGTCACGGTGGGGCTGATCTTCACCCTGCAGATCCGCCGGTCCGGGCGCGAGCTGCTGCTGGCGGGGCTGTTCAGCGCGCTGATCGTGTTCCTGCTGTTCATGGTGTGGAGCTTCGACGCACCCTACGGCCGGGACGGAATCGATTCCGCGGGCCCGTTCCAGGACCTGTTCCCGAAGGTGGCGCTGGCCGCGGCCGAGCGCTGACCCGCCGGGGGCCCGGCACGGCGCGGGCGGGCCGGCTCAGGCCGGTCCGCTCCCCGACAGGGCCACCTGCCGCCGTACGGCCGCCACCACCGGCGAATGCCGCAGCGCGTGTGAGATCCGTACGAGGTCGCGCGGCCCCCCGAGGGTGTCGAGGACGCTCTCCTCGCTCGCCCCGATGACCGCGCCCTCCGGATCCGCCGAGCGGGCCTGTACGGCGGCCGCGACCATCGCCGCGTCGGCGACCGCCCGCGCCGCCTCCTCCTCCGCCCCGGCCGCGAGGGCCCGCGCGTACGCGTCCTCGCGGCGGCCGGGGTCGAAGTACGGGCCGAGGTGCAGGAACCCGTCGTGGATGTCCGACTCGCGCTGGATCACCCGCAGTTCCGCCGGGGCCCACCAGGACATCTGCACGCAGGGCGTGCCGCTCGGGGCGCCGATCTGCACCTCGTGCCAGAGCGCGCCGAGGCGCCGGTACGTCGTCCAGGTCTGCCAGCTGTCGGACAGCCGCTGGCACAGCAGGGGCAGGACGAAGCCGATCGCGCTGATCAGCGCGCCGACGGAGGCGAGCGGCGGGGCGATGTAGGTACTCAGGTCGTCGAGGTCGTGGCCGGCCCAGCGGGCGACCACCGCGGAGATCTTGGTGGCGTCGTAGCTGAGGTTGAAGACGTAGCCCGAGACGATGATCATCAGGCCGATCCGCAGCCAGCCGTGCACCTGCAGGGACCAGCGCCAGCACATCGCCACCATCACGACGGCCGCCACCAGGTGAGCCGTCAGGTAGAGGGCGATCATCTGCTGGATGTACGGGGTGTTGGCGTAGTACGTGTCGAAGTCGCGCAGCCGCTCGACCGGTGTGTGGCCGAGCGCGAACAGCACCACCAGCACCACGACGACGCCGCCGTAGCCGATCATCCAGCGGCGCGAGATCCGCCGGGTCACCTCGGGCGGGCCGCCGCGCCAGTTCACGATCAGGACCAGGCAGGCGGCGCTGAACAGGGTGATCAGGCAGTAGACGAGGGGGGCGGAGAAGTTGGTGATGCCGGTCCACTTGTTGACCGCCTCGATGGTGGGCGGGGCGGCGAAGGTGAACACCGATCCGGCCAGGATCAGCAGGGCGCAGACCGACCGCAGGAGCGGATCGCGCCAGTTGTGCCGTAGCGCCGGCAGCTTGAAGGCGAGCGATACCGCCAGGGCGGCTGCCGGTATGTAGTAGTCCTGGCCGTTCAACGGTCGTTCCTGTGCCCCCGGTATCCGAGCGAGGCCTCGATGCGGCCCGCCAACTGATCACGCTGCGCGGGCGCCCGATGGCTCGCGGACCCGGCGAGCCAGGTTCGGCACCGGCTGCCCAGCAGTAAACCGAACGTCTCCGCCTCGGTCTCCTCCGAGACGTCGGCGCGCGTGCGCGCGGCTACGCTCCGGACGGTCTCGGCGATGTCGGCCTCGTCCGACAGCAGCCGGGCGGCGACGGCGGCTCCGTCGACGTGGTGGCTGCAGTGGCCGGCCTTCATGTGCCACAGCTCGTGGCCCAGGATGACCAGCTGGTGGTCGGGTGCGGTGCGTTCCTCGATGACCACCAGATCGCGGTCCGCCATGTCGAGCCACAGGCCGCTGGCCGTCCCCGGCGGGAACGAGGCCATCCGGAAGTCCACCCGGCGGCCGCGGTGTCTGCTCATGCCCTCGCAGAGGGCGGCGTAGAGGTCCACGGGTTCCACGGGCGCGGTCAGCCGGAGCCCGGCCACCAGTTCGCCGCACAACCGGCGCTGCTCTCTGCCTATGCTCACCGTTCTCCCCGTCGGCGCGGATCCGGATCAGGACTCAAGGATCAGACCCAGACTCTCGACCGGGTCATCATTCATTCGGTTTGACGCTTTCGAGAAGCATGTCCAGCCACTCGGTCACCTTGTCCCGGTGTTTGTCGCTGGGCAGTTGGGCCGCCCGCCAGGCGATGCCGCGGACACCGTGGTTCTGCAGGAGTCTTGCCAGCGGATCGCCGGTCGAAGCCGCCGGAGCGGGTACGGTTTCGCGCGTGCGGCCCGCGTAGTCCTGGAGCAGCTGCTGCTCGGTCCGCTGGAGGGCGTCGGTGAGCGCTTCGGCGTCGTGGGCGGTGAGGAAGCCGGCGTGGACGCCGAAGAAGCGCTGGATGGCGTCGCAGTGCTCCATGGTGGGCCGGCGGTCGCCGTTGATCAGGGCGCCCGCCTGCTGGCGCGACATGCCGGCGCCGTCCGCGATCTCCTGCTGCGTGTAGCGGCGTCCGTTAGGTTTCAGCCGGGTGCGCCGGAGCAGGTCGAGGCGCTGGAGGAAGCGGGTCTGCAGGCAGGGCTCGACGACGGGCCGGCCGTCGAGCAGGGACCTGACAACGTCGGCGGGAACGCCGGAGGCCTCGGAGAGGCGGCGCAGGTCGAAGACCTTGTTCAGGTCGTGGCCCATCTTGCCCGCGAGTTCGGCGACGCGCGTGACGGTGGCTGCCAGGGGCGCGTTGGCCACCGCGACGGGAGCCGGGAAGCCGTCTGTCACCAGTGGTTCTCCTAGATCGCGGCGGGGTCGGTACGGGCACATGGTCGGCTTTTGGAATCTAGCCGAGGAGCCGCCGCAGGGCCAGAACTTGCCACAGCTGTGGCGGGAATGAGCTGTCAAGAGGCTGGAATTGCCACGATAGTTGACACTCGAATGAAGTCGGTAGCAGGATCGCCAGAGGAAATTGAAGATCCAGACCGTGAAGAGGGGGAGCTCTCGGTGCCACATCTCGCAGCGGTGCGCCCGTCCGATGGGCTTGCCCGAGCCGGTGAGGAACGCCTTGCGGGCGAAGAGTCCGCACGCGGCGCAGTGCGGTCGGAGCGGCGCAAGGAGATTTTGCGCCAGCGGCGTGAGGAACTGGGCCTGAGCCAGGAGGACCTCGCCGCCCGGCTGCGCATCAGCGTCCGCGCCTACGGCAACTGGGAACGCGGCCTGGTCAAGGAATGGACCGACCGCAAACTGCTCGCCCTGGCCGAGGCCCTGGAGATGAGCGAGCGGCAGTGCTTCTGGCTCTTCCGCGTCATGGTCGACCGGGACCCGCCGCCGACCTGGCGGGCGGCCGAGGAGAGCCGGCTGCCCCAGGACCCCGCCCAGCGGGACTACCTGTGCGACTACGCGGCGCTCATGGAGGCGGTGCCCTACCCGAGCTTCCTGGTCGACCACCGCTGGGACGTGGCGCTGACCAACTCGGCGTTCGACAAGCTCTTCCAGTCGGTGCGCCCGCATCCGACCGCCCTGCCGGACGACAACTTCCTGCGCTTCGTGCTGTTCCACCCGGACGCCGCGGCCGTGCTGGAAGACCACGAACCGGCCTGGTGCGTACCGCTGCTGGCCCAGTTCGCCGGCGCGCTCGCCGCCGCCCCGGAGGACGAGGGCCTGAACAGCATCCGCCAGGAGGTGGCCCGCGATCCGTTCATGGAGGCGGCCTACCGCTACGGGGTGCCGCACTGGCTGAGCACCCACGGGGCGGACGCCGCCGAGCTGGACGGGGCCGTGCGGACCGTCCGCCACTGGGACCCGCGCTGGGGGCACGTGCGCTGCCGGATGGTGGCCGAATCCAGCCGGATGCTCGACGGGATGGGCCTCACCCGGATCACCATGGTCCTGTCGGCCCCGCAGGGCGCGGCGACCGGCCCGGCCGGGGTCGGCCCGACCGCCCCGCTCCAGCAGGGACCCCGGCTGCGCGCCGTGCCGTCGCTGGAGGACTGAGGACAAGCCCGGGTCCGCAAGGGACACTGGAGCCTCCATTCACGGGTCGATCGCGTGTCGCGGACCGGATGCCACGGATCGTGGCACCGATCGTGGCGCGGGCGAAGGGCGGTAGGGCGTGCGGCTGACCATCCTCGGCGGGGGCGGGTTCCGGGTACCGCTGGTCTACGGTGCACTCCTCGGCGACCATGCCGAGGGCCGGGTGTCCCACGTGACCCTGTACGACGAGGACCCGGCCCGGCTCGGCGCCATGGCCCGGGTGCTCGCCGACCAGGCGGCCGCCTCCGCAGTGCCCGACGCCCCGGCCGTCACCGCCACCGGGGACCTCGACGAGGCCCTGCGCGGGGCCGATTTCGTCTTCTCCGCCATCCGCGTCGGCGGCATCGACGGGCGCGCCGCCGACGAGCGGATCGCGCTGGCCGAGGGCGTGCTGGGCCAGGAGACGGTCGGCGCGGGCGGGATCGCGTACGGCCTGCGGACGGTGCCGGTCGCCCGGGAGATCGCCCGCAGGGTGGCCCGGATCGCCCCCGAGGCCTGGGTCATCAACTTCACCAACCCGGCCGGCCTGGTCACCGAGGCCATGGCCGAGGCGCTCGGCGACCGGGTGATCGGGATCTGCGACTCCCCGGTGGGACTCGGCCGGCGCCTCGCCCGGCTGCTCGGCGCCCGCCCCGAGGACGCCTGGATCGACTACGTCGGCCTCAACCACCTGGGCTGGGTCCGCGGTCTGCGCATCGGCGGCCGGGACGAACTGCCGCGGCTGCTGGCCGACACCGAGGCGCTGGAGTCCTTCGAGGAGGGCCGGCTGTTCGGGGCGCAGTGGCTGCGCTCGCTCGGAGCGATCCCCAACGAATACCTGCACTACTACTACTTCAACCGTGACACCGTACGGGCGTACACGGAGGCCAAGCAGACCCGCGGGGCCTTCCTGCGCGACCAGCAGCGCGGGTTCTACGCGGAGGCGGGCCGGCCGGACCGGGCCGCCGGGGCGGCGCTGGCCGCGTGGGACCGGACCCGGGCCGAGCGGGAGGCCACGTACATGGCCGAGAACCGCGAGGCGGCGGGTCTGGGCGAGCGCGACGAGAGCGATCTGGAGTCCGGCGGGTACGAGAAGGTGGCGCTCGCGCTGATGCGGGCCATCGCCCGGGACGAACGGGCCACGCTGATCCTCAACGTCCGGGGCCGCGGCGTGCTGTCCGTGCTCGACGCGCAGGCGGTCATCGAGGTGCCCTGCCTGGTCGACGCGAACGGCGCGCACCCGGTGGCCGTGGACCCGCTTCCGCTGCACGCGGTGGGCCTGGTGACCTCCGTCAAGGCGGTCGAGCGGGAGGTCCTCGCGGCCGCCGCGAGCGGCTCCCGCGCGGACGCGGTCAAGGCCTTCGCGCTGCACCCGCTGGTGGACTCGGTCGCCGTCGCCCGGCGGCTGCTGGACCGGTACGCGGCCGAGCACCCGGGCCTGGCCTACCTGCGCTGATCCCGCGCCGACGGGCCCGCCGCGGGTCCCCCGTACGGCCCAGTGCGCATGCGGCGGGGCGGGGGCGCTGTGAGAGTGCGAGATGTGACCACTGCCCCCGCCGAAACCGCAGCCGAAGCCGCGGTGCCCCCCGTGCTCGACCGGCGGCGGCGCAACGTCATCTTCGGCACGATCATGCTGGGGGTGCTGCTCGCGGCGCTGGACCAGACGATCGTCGGCACGGCGCTGCCCACGATCGTGGCGGATCTGGGCGGCGGGGAGCACATGTCGTGGGTGGTGACCTCGTACCTGCTCGCGGAGACCGTCGCGACGGTGCTGGTGGGCAAGTTCGGTGACCTCTTCGGCCGGAAACTGATCTTCCAGATCTCGGCGATCGTGTTCATCACCGGCTCGTTCCTGTGCGGCCTGGCGAGCAACATGTCCCTGCTCATCCTGTGGCGGGGCGTCCAGGGCGTGGGCGCCGGGGGCCTGATGGTCACCTCCATGGCCCTGATCGCCGACGTGGTCCCCTTGCGCGAACGCGGCAAGTACCAGGGCGCGATCGGCGCCGTCTTCGGGGTCGCGACCGTCATCGGGCCGCTGCTCGGCGGCCTGTTCACCGACCACCTGACCTGGCGGTGGGCGTTCTACGTGAACGTCCCGATCGCGATCCTCGTCGTGATCGCGGCCGCCCGGACGATCCCCTCGGTCCGCGCCGCCGGGGGTACCCGTATCGACTACCTGGGCATCGCCCTCGTGGCCGTGGGCTCCAGCGCCCTCATCCTGGCCACCAGCTGGGGCGGCAACGAGTACGCCTGGGGATCCGCCACGGTCATCGGGCTCTTCGTGCTCGGCGCGCTGGCACTGGCCCTGTTCTGCCTGGTCGAGACGCGGGCGGCGGAACCGATGCTGCCGATGCGGCTGTTCCGCAACCAGGTCTTCACGGTCTGCTCGGTGCTCAGCTTCGTGGTCGGCTTCGCGATGCTCGGGGCGATGACCTTCCTGCCGACGTACCTGCAGTTCGTGGACGGGGACTCGGCCACGGTCTCGGGCGTACGGACGCTCCCGCTGGTGATCGGTCTGCTGATCGCGTCGGTCTTCAGCGGGAACGTCACGAGCAAGACCGGCCGGTACCGGATCTTCCCCATCGTCGGCAGCCTCGTGATGGGCGTCGGACTGTACCTGCTGTCGCGGATGGGGCCGGAGACGGGCGTCTGGCTGGAATCGGTGTACATGTTCGTGCTCGGCGTCGGGATCGGCCTGTGCATGCAGGTGCTGACGATCGCCGTGCAGAACACCGTGGACTACGCCGACCTCGGCACCGCCACATCGGGTGTCACCTTCTTCCGTACGCTCGGCAGCTCGTTCGGCACCGCCGTGTTCGGGACCATCTACGCCAACACCCTCGGCCCCGAACTGGAGAAGGCCGTCGCGGAGGCCGCCCGGGCCACCGGGGCCGACCCGGTGCAGCTGGCGAAGACGGCCCAGAGCCCGCAGGGGGTGCACGGGCTCGACCCCGCGGCGGCCGGCCCCCTCATCGAGGCGTACGCGCACGCCCTGCACACCGTGTTCCTGTGGACCGTTCCCGTGGCCGGGGTCGGCTTCGTCGTCGCGCTCTTCCTCAAGCAGGTCCGCCTGCGGGACTCCGCCCGCGCGGCGTCGACGGACATGGGCGACGGCTTCGCCTCACCGGCCAGCGCCTCCGGGGACTCGGCCAAACTGCTGGAGCTGGCGGTCGGCACACTCGTACGGAACATGGGGCCGGAGACGGCGCGGGCGATCGTCGACGCCTCGGACACGCGGCTGGACATCGCGGGCGCGTGGGCGGTGATGCAGGTGGAGATCATGACCCGTACGGTCGGCCACGCGAGCCTCGGGCTCATCGCCTCGCGCCGCGCCCTGCCGCCGGAGGTACTGGTACCGGTCTTCGACCGGATGGAGCAGGAGGGGTTCCTGACCCGCGAGGGCACCTTCTTCACGCTCACTCCGGCCGGGCGGCGGGAGGCGGCGACCCTCTCGAAGGCGTGGGGGGACTGGCTCGGCGACCAGCTGGAGAAGGACCGCGGCCGGCCGCGGAGCGAGGAACTCCGGGCCGCGGCCGACGCGATCGCGAAGCGGCTGCTGGCGGAGGACCTGGGCGGGGGCTACTTCGCGCAGAAGACCCCGGTCGGGGTCTGATCCGCGGCCGCGGTCGTGGCCTCAGAGGCCGGCGGACGGGCCGCTGGTGATGCGGCTCCACACGGAACGCGTGGCGCCGAAACCGCTCTCGTGCACCCAGACGTGGGTGCAGGAAGGGCACTGCAGGTGCAGCAGGCTGCCCGTGTTGGTGAGCAGGTAGCGCCAGTGCGCGGAACAGGTGCGCCGCTCCTCGCAGGGCGCGCAGCCGCGGGCGTCGTCGCAGCTCGGGCAGGCCACCCAGGCGCGCCGCCCGGGGTCCGCCTGCGGGTCAAGTGGCAGCATGGCCGTCCCCGCGCGGGGCGAGCACACCGGCCTCGACCAGACCGTCGTAGATGCGCTGCTGCTCGGCGTCGAGGCCGGAGTACAGCAGGTCGTACGCCGCTTCCTCACCGCGCAGTACCTCGATCGGGTCCCAGTCGGGGCCGAGGGCGGCCATGACCTGGGCCCGCCGGAGGACCTCCTGGGCGGTGAGGTCGACGCTGAAGTCGACCAGCCCGGGGGCGCCCGGGTCGCTGGGGTGTGTGGGGTGCTGTGGGGGCATGCTTCAGAACTTAGGTATGCCTTCCTTCCGCTGGCAAGAGGGGGTGGGAGATGTCACAGCGGACGACGGCCGCCCCCGCGGCCCTACGGGGTCGGGTAGTCGTACGAGGGGACGGGCGGCAGGGTCGGCCCGAGCTCGGGGCGCCAGGCGCGCAGGACCGCCGCCGAAGGCGCGTAGAGGGCCTCCGGGATCCCGTCCGGGGCGAACCACCGCCAGCGCAGGATCTTGTGCGGCTCGGTGACCTTCGCGGTGCCCTCGGCGGAGCCGGTGACGGCCCCCGCCGTCAGGCGGGTCGTCTCGGCCTCCGGGGAGAGCTGGACGGTCAGGATCCGGATGTCCCCGGGAGCCACCCGCAGATCCGTCTCCTCGGCCAGCTCGCGGGCGGCGGCCTGCTCGAAGCTCTCGCCGGGGTCGACCTTGCCGCCGGGCAGCTCCCAGCGGCCGTCGTGCGCCTGGCCGAGCAGTACCCGCCCGTCCGCGTCGGTGACGACGAGGCCGACCCCGACGACGGCGTTGGGCCGTGGGACGGCCCGGGCCGGGGGTTCGGGCCGGTCGTTCGGTGTGGTCATCGTTCTGCTCCGCCCTGCCACTCGGTTTGCCGGTTCGGCAACAGAGTTTGTCAGCAGGGCGGGGCGGCCACACCCTCGGATGCATGGACGACACGAGGGACAACACGCTGACCGGCTCTTTCGACGTGGTGGTCGTGGGAGGCGGGACCGCCGGACTCGCCGGGGCGCTGACCCTGGCCCGGGCCCGCCGTGCGGTGCTGGTGCTCGACTCCGGCAGCCCCCGCAACGCCCCCGCCGCCCATCTGCACGGCTACCTGGGCCGGGACGGCGCGAGTCCGGCGGAGCTGCTGGCCGTGGGGCGGGCCGAGGTCACCGCGTACGGGTGCGAGATCCGGGCGGGTGCCGTCGGCACCGCGCTCGCCGCCGACCGGCTGCCGGGCGGCGGCTTCGTCGTCCGCTGCGCCGACGGGTCCGCCGTACGGGCCGGCCGGCTGCTGGTGGCCACCGGGCTGGTCGACGAGCTGCCGGAGCTGCCCGGGCTCCGGGAGCACTGGGGGCGGGACGTGCTGCACTGCCCGTACTGTCACGGCTGGGAGGTCCGCGACGAGCCGGTCGCCGTCCTGGCCACCGGCCCGCTCGCCGTGCACCAGGCGCAGACGTGGCGGAACTGGACCGACCGCGTGACCCTGCTGACCCACACCTGGCGGCCCGCCGACGAGGACCGGGAGCTGCTGTCCGCGCTCGGAATCACGGTGGTGGAGGGCGAGGTGACCGGCCTCGACACCGCCGGCGACCGGCTGGCCGGGGTGACCCTGGCCGACGGCGCGGCCGTCGCGTGCACGGCCCTGGTGGTGGCCCCGCGGTTCACCGCCCGCGCCGGGGTGGCGGCGAGCCTCGGGCTGCCCGTCGCCACCGTGGAACGGGCCGGAGCGGTGATCGGCACCTGTCTGGAGGCGGATCCGGCGAGCGGAGCCACCGCGCTGCGCGGCGTCTGGGCCGCCGGGAACGTGGCCGGGCCCATGGAACAGCTGGCCGGCGCCGCCGCGGCCGGGGTGCGCGCGGCCGTGGCGATCAACACCGACCTCATCGAGGAGGAGGGGCGGCGAGCCCTCGAAGCCCACCGCGCCGCCGGCCGCGGGGCCTAGGGGTGTCGGACGCCTGTGCGGGTTTCGGTCGGGGTGGGTTCGTGCAGGCTCTGAGCGGTCTGATCTTCGTACCGTTCGTCGGCTCAGAGGCTCGAGGGGCTCGCAATGGCACATGTGCTGGTCATCGGCGGCGGTGTCGGAGGGCTGGCGGCCGCGCTGCTCGCCGCGCGCCACGGACACACCGCCGAACTGTTCGAACGCGATACGCGCGCACCCGGCGCCGCGCTCGACCGGGACTTCTTCGGATGGCACCGGCCGGGCGTCCCGCAGGCCACGCAGCCGCACGCCCTGCTCGGCGCGGCCCGTACCGTCCTGCGGCAGGAACTGCCCGACGTCCACGCGGAGATGTTGCGGCTGGGCGCCCGTGAGCGGCACGAGCTGGACTGGTTCGACGTACGCCCGCCGGCCCGGCCCGGCGACGAGGACCTGGTGATGCTCCAGGCCCGGCGCATCGTGCTGGAGAGCGCCCTGGCCACCGCCCTGCGCGCCGAGCCCGGGGCCGTCATGCACCACGGGGAGCCGGTGACCGGGCTGCTGGCCGAGCCGACGGGCTCCGCCGTACGGGTGAGGGGCGTGATCACGCCGGCCGGTGCGTACGCGGGGGACCTCGTCGTGGACGCGGGCGGGCGGCGAGGAGGCGTCGAGCGCCTGCTGCCCGCGGCGGGCTGCCGGCCGGCGGTCGTGGAGCGGCACCGCACGGGGCTGGCGTACTTCTGCCGCTGGTACCGGCTGCCCGAGGGGATGGAGGAGGGGCCGCGCCGGCCCTGGGCGGTGACCGGCGGAGCGTTCGCCGGGTGCGCCGTCTTCCCGGCCGACAACCGGGTCTTCGCGGTCACCCTGTTCGTCCACACCCGGGACGCCACCCGCTCCGCGCTGCGCGATCCCGCCGTGTTCGAGGCCGCCGCGCGGGCCTTTCCGCCCGGCGCGGCCTGGCTGGACCTGGGCGCCGCACCGCTGTCCGGGGTACTGGCCGCGGCGAGCCTGGACAACCGGTGGAGCGCGCTGGTCGACGGGCGGGGGCCGGTGGCGACCGGACTGGTCCCGATCGGGGACGCGATCACGCACACCAATCCGACGCTGGGCCAGGGCACCTCGCTGGCGCTCTGGGCCGCCCGCAGGGTGGCCCGTACGGCGGACCGGGACGTGGGGTCGGTGCGGTTCGCCGCCGCGTACCACGCCTGGGCCGTGCGGACCCTGAAGCCGTGGTTCGACTTCCAGGTGGTGGCCGACACGGCCATCGGGGAGCGGTTCGCGACGCGGGCCGGGCGGCGGACGGATTCGGCGCGCGCGGTGGCCGCGCTGTTCGAGTGCGCACTGGAGGACCCCGAGGTGATGCGGGCCCGGGCGCGGGTGCGCCACCTGGTCGAGCCACCGGAGCGGGCGTACGCCGATCCGCAGGTGCGGGAGCGGGTGGAGCACTGGCTGGCGGCCCGGCCCGGGTACGTGCCGCACGAGACGGGGCCGGACCGGGAGGAGTGGGAGCGGCTGGTCTACGATCCGGCGACCTCGCCGAGGACCTCGGCGAGGTCGTAGCCGACGACCTCCTCGAGCTGGGCGTACGTACAGCCCGCCGGTTCGCGGTCGGGCCGCCAGCGGCGGAACTGGGCGGTGTGCCGGAAGCGGTCGCCCTCCATGTGGTCGTAGGCGACCTCGCAGACGCGCTCGGGGCGCAGCGGCACCCACGAGAGGTCCTTCTTGCCGGTCCAGCGGCTCTGCGCACCGGGCAGCCGGGCGCTCTCGTGCGCGGACTCCTCGGCCCAGGCGGCCCACGGATGGCCGGTGGTGTCCTCCATCCGCAGCGGCGCGAGCTCGTCCACCAGCTCGGCGCGGCGCTTCATCGGGAAGGCGGCGCAGACCCCCACGTGCTGGAGGCCGCCGTGGGCGTCGTACAGGCCCAGGAGCAGCGATCCGACAATCGGACCGCTCTTGTGGAAACGGAAACCCGCGATGACGACGTCCGCCGTACGCTCGTGCTTGATCTTGAACATGAGGCGGGCATCGGGCCGGTAGGGGAGGTCGAGCGGTTTGGCGACCACCCCGTCCAGCCCGGCGCCCTCGAACCGCTCGAACCACTCCTGCGCGAGCGCGGGGTCGGTGGTCGCGGGCGCGAGGTGAACGGGGGGCCGGGCGGTGGACAGGGCATCGGTGAGGGCGCTGCGGCGGTCGACGAGCGGGGTGTCGAGGAGCCCCTCGTCGCCGAGCGCGAGCAGATCGAAGGCGACGAAGCTGGCGGGGGTCTTCTGCGCCAGCATGTCGACACGGGACTGCGCGGGATGGATCCGCTCGGTCAGCCGGTCGAAGTCCAGCCGCCCGCCGTGCACGATGACGATCTCGCCGTCCACCACGCAGCGGGGCGGCAGGTTCTCCTTCAGCGCGGTCACCAGCTCGGGAAAGTACCGGGTCAGGGTCTTGCCGGTGCGGCTGCCGATCTCCACCTCGTCGCCGTCGCGGTGCACGACGGCCCGGAAACCGTCCCACTTGGCCTCGTACTGCATACCCGGCGGGATCTTGGCCACCGACTTGGCGAGCATCGGCTTCACGGGCGGCATCACGGGCAGATCCATGTCTTAGATTCTGCGGTGGTACATCACGATGCGCCCGGTATGCACACCGGGCGGGAGCCGCCTACCGTGGCGCACATGGGTGCATCCGGTAATGCCATCGAGCTGGACGCGGGCGGGCGGACCGTGCGGCTGTCCAGCCCGGACAAGGTCTACTTTCCCGAGCGGGGCCTGACGAAGCTGGACGTGGCGCAGTATTACCTGTCCGTGGCCGGCGGGATCATGCGCGCCCTGCGCAACCGGCCCACCACCCTGGAGCGCTACCCCGACGGGGTCGGGGGCGAGTCCTTCTTCCAGAAGCGCGCCCCGAAGAACCTGCCCGACTGGATCCCGACCGCGCACATCGAGTTCCCCAGCGGGCGCTCGGCCGACGAGATCTGCCCGACCGAGCCGGCCGCCGTGCTGTGGGCCGCCAACCTGGGCTGTCTCACCTTCCACCCCTGGCCGGTGCGGCGCGAGGACACCGACCGGCCCGACGAACTGCGCATCGACCTGGACCCGCAGCCGGGCACCGACTACCACCACGCGGTGATCTGCGCCCACGAGCTGCGCGACGTACTGGAGGACCTGGGCCTGCGGGGCTGGCCCAAGACCTCCGGCGGGCGCGGTCTGCACGTCTTCGTCCCGATCGAACCGCGCTGGACCTTCACCGAGGTCCGGCGCTGCGCGATCGCGATCGGCCGCGAGCTGGAACAGCGGATGCCCGGCAAGGTGACCACGGCGTGGTGGAAGGAGGAGCGCGGCGAGCGGATCTTCGTGGACTACAACCAGACCGCCCGCGACCGCACGATCGCCTCCGCGTACTCGGTACGCCCGCGCCCGCACGCTCCCGTCTCGGCCCCGCTGCGCTGGGACGAGATCGACTCCGCCGAGCCCCGTGACTTCGACATCACCACGATGCCGGCGCGCTACGCCGAACTCGGCGACCTCCACGCGGACATGGACGGGCACGCCTTCACCCTGGACGCGGCCCTGGAACTGGCCGACCGCCACGAACACGACCACGGCCTGGGCGACATGCCGTACCCGCCGGACTACCCGAAGATGCCGGGCGAACCGAAACGCGTCCAGCCGAGCCGGGCGAAGCACGAGGACGCGAAGGGCGAGGACTGAGCGCTGTCGGTGGCGGGTGCCATGCTCGTAGGGAGGACGGAAGGAGTACGGGTCATGCTCACGACGGACTACAAGGACGGCTCGCCGAACTGGGTCGACCTCGGCACGCCCGACCTCGACGGCGCCGCCGGGTTCTACACCGGACTGTTCGGCTGGGACTACCGGCCGGGTGGTGAGGAGGCCGGCGGATACGCGATGTTCCGCCTCGACGGCAAGATCGCGGCCGGCGGCATGGCCGTCGCGCCCGAGGAGGTCCGGACGGCCTGGACGCTCTACTTCCAGACCTCCGACGCGGACGCCACCGCGGCCGCCGTGGTCAAGGCGGGCGGCACGGTGGCGGTCGAGCCCAGGGACGTCATGGGCCTCGGCCGGATGGCGATCTTCGCCGACCCGGCGGGGGTCACGTTCTCCGTCTGGCAGCCGGGCAGGATCGAAGGCCTCGGCGTGGTGACCGACGTCGGCAGCCTGTGCTGGACCGAGCTGTACACGCACGACGTGCCGGCGGCCGCGGCCTTCTACGGCTCCGTCTTCGGCTGGGAGATCGGCGAGATGCCCTTCGAGGGCGGCTCGTACACCGTGGTCAGGGCGGCGGGCACGCCCGAGGAAGCGGCTTTCGGCGGACTGGTCCCGATCGGGGTCGACCCGGTGGAGGACGCCGAACGGCCCTACTGGACCCCGTACTTCGAGGTCGACGACTGCGATGTGACGGCGGCCGGGGCGGAGGAGTCGGGCGGCAAGGTCCGGCTGTCGCCGGTGTCCATGGAGGGCGTCGGCCGCTTCGCGAAGCTGGCGGACCCCTACGGTGCACGGTTCGCGGTCATCGCCAGTGCTCCCGCACCGGGCGCCTGAGGCCACGCGGCCGGGAGCGGAGCGTTGTTGATCAGGCGTTGATCGGACGTCCATCGGCGGCGATGAGTATCTCCGGCATGTCGATGAACACCGCCACCACCACCGCCACCACCGCAGCGCCCGCATGGTACGACCTCGCCCTCTGCGCCCAGACGGGGCCGGGCTTCTTCTTCCCGGAGCCGGGCTCGTCCCTGCGGGAGGCGAAGCGGCTGTGCGGGGCGTGCGAGGGCCGCACGGCATGCCTGGAGTACGCCTTGGCCAATGACGAGCGCTTCGGCGTCTGGGGCGGCCTCTCGGAGTCGGAGCGTCTCGCCCTGCGCCCGCGCGGCTGACCGGGCCCGCCACCTCCGGGCCATCCGTGCCCGGACAACACGAAACCCTGGCGGGGCGGGGGCCGTGCCAGGGTCTCGGGGCGTTGCGGATCGCTCAGGCCGTGCGGGTCGCTCAGGCCGTGCGGTCGGTCGAGCAGTGCGGTCGAGCAGTGCGGGGCGGTCAGGCCTTGCGGGCCGCGAGACGCGCGGCGCGGGCGGCCAGGCGCTCGTCGAACTTGCGGGCCTCGGAGTCCAGGCCGTTCATGAAGAGCCCGAGCTCCTCCTGGGCCTGCCGGCCCTCGGGGCCGAGGCCGTCGATGTCCATGATCTTCAGGAAGCGGATCACCGGGCTCAGCACGTCGTCGTGGTGGATCCGCAGGTTGTAGACCCCGCCGATCGCCATCTGGGCGGCCATCCGCTCGAAGCCGGGCATGCCGTGTCCCGGCATCCGGAAGTTGACCACGACGTCCCGCACGGCCTGCATCGTCAGGTCCGGGGCGAGCTCGAAGGCCGCGCCCAGCAGGTTGCGGTAGAAGACCATGTGCAGGTTCTCGTCCTGCGCGATGCGGGCCAGCATCCGGTCGCAGACCGGGTCACCGGACTGGTGGCCGGTGTTGCGGTGCGAGATGCGGGTCGCGAGCTCCTGGAAGGCCACGTACGCCACCGAGTGCAGCATCGAGTGCCGGTTGTCGGACTCGAAGCCCTCCGACATGTGCTGCATGCGGAACGCTTCCAGCTTGTCCGGGTCCACGGCGCGCGAGGCCAGCAGGTAGTCGCGCATCACGATGCCGTGGCGGCCCTCCTCGGCCGTCCAGCGGTGCACCCACGTGCCCCAGGCGCCGTTGCGGCCGAAGAGCGTGGCGATCTCGTGGTGGTAGCTGGGGAGGTTGTCCTCGGTCAGCAGGTTCACGACCAGCGCGATCTTGCCGATGTCGGTGACCTTGGACTGCTGAGGGTTCCAGGCCTCGCCGTCCTCGAAGAAGCCCGGGAAGTTCCGGCCGTCGCTCCACGGGACGTACTCGTGGGGCATCCAGTCCTTGGTGACCTTCAGATGGCGGTTGAGTTCCTTCTCGACCACCTCTTCCAGCGCGAACAGCAGCTTGGCGTCGGTCCACGCCTCCGAGCTGCCGAGGTGGGGAGAGGTGATCGTCACGGGTGCTCCTGGGGACAAAGCGAAATACCTACGGTTCCGTAGCCTACGAACCCGTAGGTTAAGCGGAGCGTGAGGGCCAGCCAAGCCCCAGGCGTTCATATGACTGGTTACGTCCGGTTATCTGCGCAGTTTGAAGGCGTGCGGGAGGGGCCCGGCGGGACGAAAGTCGCCCCGGCAGGTGGCCGGCGATGCCCGCCTTGACGGCTGTCGCCGTCCGGACGGGCATCGCCGGCGCGGAGCCGGCCGCGCGCTCGGCCGCGGGTTCACTCGTGCCAGAGGGCCTCGCCCACCTCCTCGGCCGTGGTCGGCTTCAGCTCACCGTCGAGCAGCAGCCACCGGGTGATCCCGATCGACTCCAGGAACGGCACGTCATGGCTGGCCACCAGCAGTGCACCCTCGTACGACTCCAGCGCGTCCGTGAGCTGCCGTACGCTCGCCAGGTCGAGGTTGTTCGTCGGCTCGTCCAGCATCAGCAGCTGCGGAGCCGGCTCGGCCAGCAGCAGCGCCGCCAGCGCCGCCCGGAACCGCTCGCCGCCCGACAGGGTGCCGGCCGGCCGGTCCGCCCGGGCGCCCCGGAGCAGGAAGTGCGCGAGCCGCGCCCGGATCAGGTTGTTCGATGCCTGCGGGGCGAACCGGGCCACGTTCTCCACCACCGACCGGCTCTCGTCGAGCACGTCCAGCCGCTGCGGCAGGAACCGCGTCGGCACGTGCGTGATCGCCTCCCCGGACACCGGTGCGAGCGCCCCCGCGATCGTGCGCAGCAGGGTCGTCTTGCCGGAGCCGTTGCGCCCCACCAGTGCGATCCGCTCCGGACCGCGCAGCTCCCACTCGCCCGCGACCCGGGCTCCGTGCGCCAGGCGCACGTTGCTCAGGGTCAGGACCCGGCGACCGGGCGGGACCTGGGTGGCCGGCAGCTTGATCCGGATCTCGTCGTCGTCCCGGACGGCCTCCGCCGCCTGGTCCAGCCGCTCCTTCGCCTGTGCCAGCTTCTCCGCGTGCATGATGCGGTGCTTGCCGGCCGACTCCTGCGCCGCGCGCTTGCGGGCGCCCATGACGATCTTCGGCTCGCGCTTCGTGTCGTACATCTTCTGGCCGTACCGTTTGCGCCGCGCCAACTTCATGTGGGCGTCGGACAGTTCCCGCTTCTGCCGCTGTACGTCGGCCTCCGCGACCCGGACCATCCGTTCGGCCGCGTCCTGCTCGGCGGCGAGCTGCTCCTCGTACGCCGAGAAGTTCCCTCCGTACCAGCGGACTTCGCCGTCGTGCAGGTCGGCGATCTGGTCGACCCGCTCCAGCAGCTCGCGGTCGTGGCTGACCAGGAGCATCACCCCGGACCAGGACTCGACCGCCGCGTACAGCCGGCGCCGGGCCCGCAGGTCCAGGTTGTTCGTCGGCTCGTCCAGCAGCAGGACGTCGGGGCGGGCGAGCAGCAGCGCGGCGAGGCGCAGCAGCACGCCTTCGCCACCGGACAGTTCGCCGACCGTGCGGTCCAGGCCGATCCGGGCGAGGCCGAGCTGGTCGAGGGTGGCCAGGGCGCGTTCCTCGACGTCCCAGTCGTCGCCGACCGCGGCGAAGTTCGCCTCGGTGGCCTCGCCCGCCTCGATGGCGTGCAGGGCGGCGCGGGTGGCGCGGATGCCGAGCGCCTCGTCGACGCGCAGGGCGGTGTCGAGGGTGACGTTCTGCGGGAGGTACCCGAGGGTGCCGGCCACGGACGACTGGCCGTCGGATGCGGTCAGTTCACCCGCGATGAGTTTCAGCAGGGTGGACTTCCCGCAGCCGTTGACCCCGATCAGGCCGGTACGGCCGGGGCCGACGGCCAGCTGGAAGTCCTCGAAGACGGGAGTTCCGTCGGGCCAGTCGAAGGACAGGGCGGAGCAGGTGATGAATGCAGGGGTATGGCTCATGGAGGCCTCCAGGTTGCGTGAGTGGTGCGTGCAACGCGGGGAGACAGCCGACGGTCGGATCCGACGCGGAACGGGTCGGATCGGCGGGATCAGCGGGATCGGTCGGTGTCTCGGACCTCAGAAGAGCAACGTCCTGCTCCGTTTCGACGGCAGTGGGGCGTCTACGAAGCTACGGGCGGCCGGGAGCCGCCCGCAAACGAATTAACCGCGGGAGGGCGGGGGATCCGGATTCAGCGCGGGTCGCGCATCAGCTCGGCCAGGCTGTGGTCCATGTCGAGGTACAGGTGCTCCAGACCCGGCGGCACGATCGTCGCGGCCCGCTCCAGGAACCGGTGGAGCTCGGCCGTCAGCATCAGCACGATCGCCACGCCCTCGGAGGCGTGGAACTCGATGGTGGTCCGGTCGATGTCGTACGGCCGCACCCGCACGTCGCCCCACCCCGTCGGGCGGTCCAGCCCCGATTCGAGGAGCTCGCGGGCGAAGGTCCACGAAACCTCGACGCCTTCCAGGGTGGCGGGGGCGGGGAAGGCCATGCGCACGGCGAACGGATCCGAACGGTCGTAGCAGAGCGTGACGGGTACGGTCTCGACCTTCGGGGCGGTGGCGACCAGACGGGCCTGCACGGCCTGCTCGATAACAGTGATCAAGGCTCGCTCCCTTGCGGCGGATCTGCTGCCGGGCGTGGGTGAGGCCCGGCAACCGGATAGACGCCGGAATCGGCAAATCCGTGCATGCGAACTGACGTGAGCTGTGTCACCGATTGGCTGGAACGCGTCCGTTTGATCGCACAGAGTGACGGGTGGAGGGGGGTGGGTGAAGGGTTCTCAGTCGTTGCCGCAGGCCCCGGAGTGGTCACAGAACGGCTGGTTCCCGCTCACTCCACAGGCGCAAAGCATGGCCCTGGTCTCCCGTCGGACGGCCCCCTCGGGGGTCGTCACGCGCAGATCGCCGCGCAGGACGAGCTGCCCGGCCGACGACCGCACGACCGTGGTGGGCCGGTCCGGCTCCTCGGTGGGCCCCTCGCAGGCGAGCCGGTACTGGAGCGCGCCCGAGGGGCAGCGGCGGATCACCTCCGCGACCCGCTCCGGCTCGGCGCCGTCCGGCTGCACCCACGGACGCTTCCCCGAGTCGAACACCTCGGGGAGCCCGCGCACGCATTCGGCGGCGTGCAGGCACCGCCCGGTGTCGTAGGTGACGGTGATGCGCTTGCCGTCGTAGGCCTTGGGTTCCTTGGATGGCATGGCCTCAGCGTAGGAACGCGGGGATGAGGACGCACCCTGGACGCCGAATCCGGCGTGCATTAGCTTCCGGCGCCATGAGACTTCTGGGAGTTGGCATGTGCGCGGCGGCTTTGGCGGTGGGTCTGCTGGCCGCCCCGGCGCACGCGCAGGACCTGGGCGACCCGCAGGGATTACGGGCCAAGAGCGTGGGCTGGGCGCTGAAGGGCACCGGCAAGGACGCCCGGTTCCGCGGACTGGCGGCGGTCAGTCGCTCCACGGCCTGGGTGGCCGGCACCAAGGGCACGGTGTTGCGCACGACGGACGGCGGCCGCAGCTGGCGTGACGTCTCACCGCCGGGCGCGGTCGCGGAGGGCCTGGAGCTGCGCGACATCGAGGCCTTCGACGCGCGGCGCGCGGTGGCCCTGTCCATCGGGGAGGGCGAGGCTTCGCGGGTGCTGCGCACCGAGGACGGCGGCGCCACCTGGACGGAGGCCTTCCGCAACCCCGACCCGCGGGCCTTCTACGACTGCCTCACCTTCTTCGACTCCCGGCACGGGCTGGCCATGAGCGACCCGGTGGACGGCAGGTTCCGGATCCTGTCGACGGACGACGGCGGCCGGAACTGGGCGGTGCTGCCGAGCGCGGGGAAGCCGGACGCCCTGCCGGGCGAGGCGGGCTTCGCGGCCAGTGGCCAGTGCCTGGTGAACTCCGGTCCGCGCGACGCCTGGCTGGCCACGGGCGGCGGCGCGACCGCCCGGATCCTGCACTCGGCCGATCGCGGCCGTACCTGGCGGGTCGCCGAATCGGGCATCCCGGCGGGGGATCCGGCCAAGGGGGTCTTCGCCCTGGCCTTCCGCGACCGTACGACGGGCCTCGCGGTCGGCGGCGACTACCGCACCGGCGAGGCTTCCCCGCAGGCCGCCGCGGTATCGGCGGACGCGGGCCGCACCTGGCGCCCGGCTCCGACCCCGCCACCCGCCTACCGCTCGGGCGCGGCCTGGCTCCCGCACCTGCGCACGGCGGCCCTGGCGGTGGGGCCGACGGGCACGGACGTCACGACGGACGCGGGCAGGACCTGGCGGCCGCTGGACCCGGGCTCGTTCGACACCGTCGACTGCGCGAGCGACGGCGGCTGCTGGGCGGCGGGGGAGAAGGGACGGGTCGGAAGGCTGGAGGGAGCATGAGGCCGGCGGGGGCTTCGGCGGCGGGGTGCCGGGCGGGCCGGGGCGGGGGCTTCGGGGGCGGGACTCATGGGCTCGGGGTCGGGGTGGTGTTCGGGGGCGTCCCGTCAGTCCACTGTCCTTCCGTGTCGGGTCGGTCCGTCAAGGGCGCTCCCTTCGGTCGCGTCGCTTCGCGATGGCCTTCGGCCCCCCTTGACTGACCGCCCCGCCCCGGAATGCCATAAGACTGCCGGGAAGCCCCCGAAGGAATGGCCGGGAGGTTACCGGGCAGGGACGGGCCCTCAGCGATGCCGATCGGCGTCTCCTGTGCATCAGCAGGCCGAGAGGGTGTCATGGCCGGTCATTCCGCACCTCGGCAGGTCAACCCGCGCCGGACAGCGGTGAGATGACCATCCCCCGCCCGTTCGCCCCGGATCGCTACGTGCTCCTCACGTCTTAGCGTCCGGCGGCCGTCTGGGGCTGGACATAGACCGCCCATGGCCGGCACCAACCCCTCCGATGGGGCGCCTGCGGCCTGTTTGTCCCTTTTGGTGACCGATCGGAACCCGTAAACCGCCTTGTCGGAGTGGGAGGTTGAGAGATCCGGCATCAGACTCCCTCTCGCCCTCATCTCGCCCCTTTTTCGTCGTCAGACGGTCTGCAGGCGCCCGGAAAGCCGCCCGTGAAAGCCCTCTTGCGTCCTCCGGCGGCGTGCAGGCGCCGAAAGGCCTTTCGCACCTGGTGTGTGGGCGGCTTATGTCCGGCCCCAGACGGTCGCCGGTCGCCATGCCGTGAGGAGCGCGTAGCGATCTGGGGCGCCCCCTGCCATGGCCGGGGGTGGTGGTCCCGGGACGGGAACAGGGCCGGCCGAGACCGCCGGTCGGCATCGCTGAGGGCCCGTCCCTGCCCGGTAACCTCCCGGCCATTCCTTCGGGGGCTTCCCGGCAGTCTTATGGCATTCCGGGGCGGGGCGGTCGGTCAAGGGTGGAGCGCAGCGACATCGCGGAGCGACGCGACCGCAGGGAGCGCCCTTGACGGACCGACCCGACACGGAAGGACAGTGGACTGACGGGACGCCCCCGGACACCACCCCGACCCCGCCGCTTCGGGACCCCGCCCCCGCAGCGAAGCCCCACCCCCTAGACCGCCGGGTTCTCCCGTACGTTCGCCAAGTCCCCCGACGTCTTCGTCGCGATGAACTCCGTGATGCGGTACTCGCATACGCCGGCCAGGGTGAAGGGGTCCTCTGCCGCGATGCGCTCGACCTCCGTGCGGGAGACGCCGGCGGCCAGGATGACGCCGCCCTCGCGCGGGACCTTGCGGCCCGAGGCGAGGAAGACGCCGGAGGCGTAATAGCCGTCCAGCCACGCGATGTGGGCGTCCAGCTCGTCTTCGACGGCTTCGATGGGCGCGGTGTAGGTGAGCTCCATGACGAACATGATCGCCAGGCTACTCTCGCACCATCATGACGAGTACGAAGACCCCCGCCGATGAGGCCGAGGCCCGGGCGATACAGGACGAACTGCGCAAGACCGTGGTGCTCGACGAGACCGGTCCGCCGCCCGGGCGCGGGCTGGTGGCGGGCGTGGACGTCGCCTACGACGACGAGCGCGACCTCGTCGCCGCCGCGGCCGTCGTCCTCGACGCCGCCACCCTGGAGGTCGTCGAGGAGGCGACGGCCGTCGGGCACGTCAGCTTCCCCTACGTGCCCGGGCTCCTCGCCTTCCGTGAACTGCCCACCGTGCTGGCCGCGCTCGACTCGCTCACCGCCGCCCCCGACCTGGTCGTCTGCGACGGTTACGGGCTCGCCCACCCCCGCGGATTCGGCCTCGCCTGCCACCTCGGGGTCGTCACCGGACTGCCGAGCATGGGCGTCGCGAAGAACCCGTTCACCTTCACGTACGAGGAGCCCGGGGCCCGGCGCGGCGACGCCGCCCCGCTGGTCGCGCCCGACGGCGCCGTCGTCGGGCGCGCGCTGCGCACGCAGGACGGGGTCAAGCCGGTGTACGTCTCCGTGGGCCACCGGATCTCCCTCGACACCGCCTGCGCCCACGCCCTCGCGCTGAGCCCGCGCTTCCGGATCCCCGAGTCCACCCGGCACGCCGACTCGCTCTGCCGGCGGGCCCTGCGCGAAGCCTCCTGAACGGCGGCCGGTTCAGCGAGCGGCGGCCACCCGGAACCGGATCCCCGCCTTCTGGAGCCGGTCCAGCAGGGCGTCGCCCATCGCCACCGCCGTGGTGAGCTGGCCCGCCCGCTCCGGCAGGGCGTCGTACGCGAGGCACAGCGCGGACTCCGCCAGCATCTTGGCGGTCTCCCCGTAGCCCGGGTCGCCGCCCGAGACCTCGGTGAACACGCGGCGGCCGCCGCCCTCGCCCACGAAGCGGACGGTGAACCAGCTGCGCGCCCGCCGCTCCGCGTCCGGGCCCTGGCCCGCCTCCCGGCGGCTCGTCATCCAGCGCCGCGCCGCCGGGAGCTGCGCCAGGGCCACCGCCGCGCCGACCGCCGCCGCACCGCCCACGGCGACCGGGAGGTGCTTCACCGAGGCGTACTGCCGATAGCGGAAGTCCGGCCCGTACCGCTCCAGCGCGGCCGCCGAGCGGGTCACGATCCGGTGGTCCAGGGTCGGCAGCGGCAGCGCCCAGGTGCCGGTCTCCCGGCTGAACCGCGGCGCGCCCAGGGGCCCCCGTACGCGGCGGTCCAGCAGCCGGGGTTCGTGCAGCCGCCGCTCCTGCGCCGCCGCCAGGGTCTGCGGTCCGCGGCCCATGGCGGTCAGCGCGGAGGCCAGGGTGCCGCCGGAGAAGGTCGCGTGGGAGCGCATGAACCCGTCCACCCGCAGCGGGACGCCCTCCGGCAGCTGCCCCACGGTGAAGTACGCGCCGAGGTCGGCCGGGATCGAGTCGAAGCCGCAGGCGTGCACCAGCCGCGCACCGCTCTCCCGGGCCCGGCCGTCGTGCTCCACGTACATCCGGTCCACGAACTCCGGCTCGCCCGTGAGGTCCACGTAGTCCGTGCCCGCCGCCGCGCAGGCGGCGACCAGCTCCGCCCCGCACAGCACGTACGGTCCGACGGTCGTGGCCAGGACCCGGGTGGAGGCGGCCAGTTCCCGTACGGCCGACGGGTCTCCGGCGTCCGCGCGCAGCAGCGGCAGCGAGGCGCAGCCGGGGTCGAGCGCGGTCAGCCGTTCGCGCAGGCGTTCCAGCTTTCCGAGGTCGCGCCCCGCGAGGGCCCACCGGCAGCCGGCGGGGGCGTGTGCGGCGAGGTACTCGGCGGTGAGGGCGCCGACGAACCCGGTCGCCCCGAAGAGCACCACGTCATAGGACCGTTCGCGTGAGCGCGCGCGTGCGGGTTCGCGCCCCGCGGCCCCGTCGGCCCGTCGAACCTCTTCGTTCACCACGGCTCCTCCCACTCCTGTCGGTGGCTGAGGCTAACCCGCACGCCCCCGTACGCAGAACAGCGCCCCGGAGGCGGCCTGGACGGCCGCCGCGGGGCGCTTCGGTCGGCGCGGGGCGCCGTGCCTCAGTTCTCCTGGTACATGCCGAAGACGTCGACGATGAGATCGGTGTTGCCGTCGCTCTGGTTCCAGAAGTCGACGACGCCGGTACCGCCGGTGCTCGCCTGGACCAGGTTCGGGACGGTCTTGCCGGTCGTCCAGTTCAGGGTCGAGGAGGTGGGCGGTGCCGGCGGGCCCGCCGCGTCGTTGTCGTACTCGTCCAGCGTGTTCGGGTCCGGGGCGACCGCGAGGAAGCCGCTGTCCCTGGTGTTGGTGACCGTGGCGTTCAGCACGAAGCCGGTGACGCCGGAGCCGGGCTCGGCCATTCCCGTGTAGATGTAGTCGCGGCCGGCCAGGGGGCCGTGGACCGGGCTCTCGGGGTCGCGGGTGTCGAGCATCCGCTCCGGGGCGAAGGGCAGGTAGGAGCCCTTGCTCTGCGGGCTGTAGTAGCCGACGACGTCGACGATGACGTCGGCCGGGTTCCAGCCGCCGTTGCGGATGTTGATCCTGCCGTCGGGGCCGACCGGGACGATCACCGAGTTGGCGATGGTCTGCCCGGTCGTGAAGTTCACGTTGGACGCGGTCGGGGCCTGCTGGCCGCTCGGGTAGACGGTCAGGTGGCCGTCGCTGCGCGGGTTGGTGACGGTCACGTTGAGCGCCACGGCGGTGACGCCGGAGGCCGGCACCTTCCCCAGGCCGGTGATCTGGGTGCCGAAGGACGCGTATCCGGCGAGCTGGCCCTTGGCGGTGCCGGTGCCGCTGCGGGTGTCGACGAAGCGCTGCGGCGCCAGCGGGGTGTAGCCGCTGGAGGCGGTCTGCGTGAAGTAGCCGGTGACGTCGGCGATGAGGTCGACCGGCTCCCAGCCGCCGTTGTACAGGTTGACGTAGCCGTTCGCGCCGACCGGCACGATGACCAGGTTCGGGACCGTCTGGCCGGGGACGAAGTTGACGTTCGAGGTGCTCGGCTTCTCGTCGCCGTCGGCGAAGGCGGTGACGTGGCCGCCGCTGGTGGTGCCGGTGACGGTGACGTTGAGGACCACCGCGGTGACGCCGGCGGGGATGGAGCCGTTCCCGCCGATCTTCAGGTGCGCGGAGGTGTACGGGGCGACCTTGGCGGCCTTCGCGGCGCCGGTGCCGTTGCGGGTGTCCAGCAGGCGGGTGGGGCCGTACGGGGTGTAGTCCGAGCCGGCGGTGGTGAACGCCACCTCGTTGGTGACCGAGGTGTTGGCGGCCTTGTCCGTCACGGTGACCTTGACGGTGTAGGTGCCGAGCTCCGCGTAGGTGTGCTCGGAGGTCACGATCTGGGTGCCGGCGGCCGAGGCGGTGGTGGTGGCCCCGTCGCCCCAGGCGATGGTGATGTCGAGCGGGGTGGCGGCGCTCGTGACGGAGGTGTCCAGCTCGATCGCGTGCGCGGAGGTGGCGAACGCGTCCAGGGCGGCCGCGAGGGTCGGGTTGGCGGCGCCGGCGGTCTCCGTCATGGGAGCGGCCGCGAGCTTGCTCTTGGGGGCCGCTGTGCTCTGCCGGATCGACCGGTCGGCGGGGCTGGAGAACTTGGTGGTGTCCTTCAGGCCGTCCTGGACCAGGTCGGGCTTGCTGATGCCCTGGGCGTCGCCGGAGTCGGTGCCGGCCGCATGGGCCATGCCCGGTATGAGAGAAATGCCGGCCGCGAAGACGGCGGCGGATGCTGCGAGTCGGCGGTAGGACACCGAGCCCCCTAGGTTCCGTGAGCCCTTGGCCAGGGCTGAAAGCTCGCTCAGATTACATAGCTCCTGAGCTTCCGCTTAACGCCCCCCGTGTTCATTTCCCGCGCCTGCCGAAAGAGTCGCGAAAGTGGCACGGAAGTCATATCTGGCTGCTGTGATCAGGCGTTTCGTGTTCTCTGACCAGTTGTCCGGGTAGGCCCCGAAAAAGCCGACGGCGGGGCTGATGTCGCCGCCGCTCCGGTTCCGGTAACCGGTGGTGCCCGTGGGCGTCCGACGGCGGCCGCGGGAAGGTCGTGGTCCGCTTCCCGGTCCGTGTCGGGGGGCGGCGCTAGCGTGAGGGTCGAGTGCCCGTGCGAGCGGGTGGCTGTGTGACGGGAGGCGTTGATGAAGGCTGCGGTGCGCAAGTGGGAGGCGGTGCGGGAGTTCGCCCGGGGGCTGCCGGAGGCCGTGATGGAGTTTCCCTGGGGGCCCGAGGACTGCGTCGTGAAGGTCAACAAGAAGATCTTCGTGTTCCTGGGCGGCGTGGAAGGCCCGCGGGCGCCCGGCCTCTCCGTGAAGCTCAAGGACGAGGCGCTCCACGGCCACGCCATGACCGCGCCCGGTGCGGAGCCGACCGGGTACGGGCTGGGGAGGGCCGGCTGGGTCTTCGTGCCGTTGGGGGAGAAGGGGGCGCCGGCCCTCGACGTGCTGTGCGAGTGGGTGGAGGAGAGCTACCGGACGGTCGCCCTCAAGCGGCACCTCAAGGAACTCGACGCACGGCTCGACGCGGGGCCGGACGCGGGCCCCGCCGTGCGAAACGAGTCAACCGGCTAAGCGGTTGCTCTTGTGTTGAGTGGGGCGCGTTCCTAGCATCACTGGTGTTACATCAGTTGTGTCACACAATGGCGCGCCACGGACGCTACGGACGCTGGGGGCTCGATGGCAGTGACAGGGAACGTGCCCGGCGGGCCGGGCGGCCCAGGCGGCCGCGGCCGCGGCCCGCTCGCGGGCGTGCGCGTCGTCGAACTGGCGGGCATCGGCCCCGGCCCGTTCGCCGCCATGCTCCTCGCCGACCTGGGGGCGGACGTCGTACGGGTGGACCGGCCCGGCGGCGGCGGGCTCGCGGTCAACCCCGCGTACGACGTCACCAACCGCGGCAAGCGCTCCGTCCTGGTCGACCTGAAGTCCGCCGGGGGCCCGGCCCTCGTACTGGACCTCGTCGAGCGGGCCGACGTGCTCATCGAGGGGTTCCGTCCCCAGGTCGCCGAGCGGCTCGGCGTCGGCCCCGCCGAATGCCACGCCCGCAATCCGAAGCTCGTCTACGGCCGGATGACCGGCTGGGGCCAGGACGGGCCGCTCGCCCACACCGCCGGGCACGACATCGCGTACATCGCCGTCACCGGCGCCCTCGGCATGATCGGGAACCCGGGCGAGCCGCCGGCCGTCCCCGCCAACCTCGTCGGGGACTACGCGGGCGGCTCGCTCTACCTGGTGATCGGCGTGCTCGCCGCCCTCCAGCACGCCCGCACCCCCGGCGGCGCCGGCCAGGTCGTCGACGCGGCCATCGTCGACGGCACCGCCCACCTCACCGCCATGATCCACGGCATGATGGCGGCCGGCGGCTGGCAGGACCGTCGCGGGGTCAACCTCCTCGACGGCGGCTGCCCGTTCTACGGCACGTACGAGACCTCCGACGGCGGATACATGGCGGTCGGCGCGCTGGAGCAGCAGTTCTACGACACCTTCGTCGAGCTGCTCGGCATCGAGGGCCGGGCCCCGGCCCGCAAGGACCCGGCCCGCTGGGGCGAGCTCCGCGAGGCGGTCGCCGCCCGCTTCAAGTCCCGTACGAGGCAGGAGTGGACGGAGGTGTTCGAGGGCTCCGACGCCTGCGTGGCGCCCGTACTGTCCCTGCGCGAGGCGCCGTTCCACCCGCACCTCGCCGCCCGCGCCACCTTCACCGACTTCGGCGGGATCACGCAGCCCGCCCCCGCGCCCCGGTTCTCGGCCACCCCGGCCGCGGTCGTCGCCGGCCCCGCCCTGCCGGGCGCGCACACCGAGTCCGTGGCCCGCGACTGGGACGTACCGGCCCTGCTCCCGAAAGAGGTCTGATGGAACTGTCCATGATGCTCGACTACGCCGGAGACCCGCGCCGGGCCGCCGACGAGGCCGCAGCGCTGGAGGCGGCCGGGCTCGACGCCGTGTGGGTCGCCGAGGCCTGGGGCTTCGACTCCCCGACGATCATGGGCTACCTCGCCGCCCGCACCGAGCGGATGAAGATCGGCTCGGCCATCCTCAACGTCTACTCGCGCACCCCGGCCCTCGTCGCCCAGACGGCCGCCGGCCTGGACGCGGTCTCCGGAGGCCGGGCGCTGCTGGGTCTGGGCGCCTCGGGCCCGCAGGTCGTCGAGGGCTGGCACGGGAAGCCGTACGACAAGCCGATCGGCCGGACCCGCGAGACCGTCGAGCTGTGCCGCCGGATCTGGCGCCGCGAGACGATCGACCACCACGGCATCACCGACATGCCGCTGCCGCCCGAGAAGGGCGGCCGTCACGGCAAGCCGCTGAAGATCCTCACCCGGCCGGTCCGCGACGCGGTCCCCGTCTACATCGCCTCGCTCGGTCCCGCCAACGTGCGGATGACCGCCGAGATCGCGGACGGCTGGCTGCCCACCCTGTTCCTGCCGGAGAAGGCCCACGCGGTGTGGGGCGGCGCCCTCGCCGAGGGCGCGGCCCTGCGCTCCCCGGAGCTCGGCCCGCTGCAGACCGTGGCGGGCGGGCTGCTCGCGATCGGCGAGGACGCCGCCGCCGTACGGGACCTCGCGCGCCCGCAGATCGCCCTGTACGTCGGCGGGATGGGCGCGGTCGGCAAGAACTTCTACAACGACCTCGCCGTCGCCTACGGGTACGGGGAGGAGGCCCGGAAGATCCAGGAGCTCTACCTCTCCGGCCGCAAGCGCGACGCCGCGGCAGCCGTCCCGGACGAGTTCTGCGAGCTCATGACGTTGTGCGGGCCGGAGGGCTACGTACGCGAGCGGGTCGAGGCCTTCCGGGAGGCGGGCGTCACCATGCTCAACGTCACACCCGTCGGAGCCGAGCCGGCCCGGCTGATCGAAACCGTCAAGAGCTGGCTCTAGGTCGCGAGCCCGGCATGATCCGAACAGAACACGACCTAGGGGGCCCGATGCAACGCCGCATCTTCGACGCCGACCACGAGGCGTTCCGCGAGACCGTGCGCACCTTCCTCACCAAGGAGGTGCTGCCGCACTACGAGCAGTGGGAGAAGGACGGGATCGTCAGCCGCGAGGCCTGGCGGGCCGCCGGCCGGCAGGGCCTGCTGGGCCTGGCCGTCCCCGAGGAGTACGGGGGCGGCGGGAACACAGACTTCCGTTACGCCGCCGTGATCGCCGAGGAGTTCACCCGGGCCGGGGCGGCCGGGCTCGCGATCGGCCTGCACAACGACATCATCGGCCCGTACCTGACCTCGCTCGCCACCGAGGAGCAGAAGCGGCGCTGGCTGCCCGGCTTCTGCTCCGGCGAGACCATCACCGCCATCGCGATGACCGAGCCGGGCGCGGGCTCCGACCTGCAGGGGATCCGGACCAGCGCCGAGGACCGCGGCGACCACTGGGTCCTCAACGGCTCCAAGACCTTCATCTCCAACGGCATCCTGGCCGACCTGGTGGTCGTCGTCGCCAAGACCACCCCGGAGGGCGGGGCGCACGGCCTGTCGCTGCTGGTGGTCGAGCGCGGTACGGAGGGCTTCGAACGCGGCCGCAACCTCGACAAGATCGGCCAGAAGGCGCAGGACACCGCCGAACTGTTCTTCCACGACGTACGCGTTCCCAAGGAGAACCTGCTCGGCGAGCTCAACGGTGCCTTCGTCCACCTGATGACCAACCTCGCGCAGGAGCGGATGGGCATCGCGATGGCCGGCATCGCCGCCGCCGAACACCTGCTGGAGATCACCACCACGTACGTGAAGGAGCGCGAGGCCTTCGGGCGGCCGCTCTCCAAGCTCCAGCACATCCGCTTCGAGATAGCGGAGATGGCCACCGAGTGCGCCGTCACCCGCACCTTCCTGGACCGCTGCATCGTCGACCACTCCAACGGCGAGCTGGACCACGTGCACGCCTCGATGGCCAAGTGGTGGGCGACCGAGCTCCAGAAGCGGGTCGCCGACCGCTGCCTGCAACTGCACGGCGGGTACGGCTACATGAGCGAATACCGGGTCGCACGGGCCTTCACCGACGGCCGTATCCAGACCATCTACGGCGGCACGACCGAGATCATGAAAGAGATCATCGGCCGCTCCCTCCTCGGCTAACGCACGACCTCTCCCCGAAAGGCTTGACCAGTGAGCACCGAAGCGTACGTATACGACGCGATCCGCACGCCGCGCGGCCGCGGCAAGGCCAACGGCGCCCTGCACGGCACCAAGCCGATCGACCTGGTCGTCGGCCTGATCAACGCCCTGCGCGAGCGCAACCCCGGCCTGGACCCCGCCACCATCGACGACATCGTGCTCGGCGTCGTCGGCCCGGTCGGCGACCAGGGCTCCGACATCGCCCGGATCGCGGCCATCGCCGCCGGACTCCCGGACACGGTGGCCGGCGTGCAGGAGAACCGCTTCTGCGCCTCCGGCCTGGAGGCCGTCAACCTGGCCGCCGCCAAGGTCCGCTCCGGCTGGGAGGACCTGGTCCTCGCGGGCGGCGTGGAGTCCATGTCCCGCGTCCCGATGGCCTCCGACGGCGGCGCCTGGTTCAACGACCCGATGACCAACTGGGACACCGGCTTCGTCCCCCAGGGCATCGGCGCCGACCTCATCGCCACCATCGAGGGCTTCTCCCGGCGCGACGTCGACGAGTACGCCGCCCTCTCCCAGGAGCGCGCGGCCACCTCCATCAAGGAGGGCCGCTTCGCGAAGTCCGTCGTCCCGGTCACCGACCGCAACGGCCTGGTCGTCCTGGACCAGGAGGAGTTCGTCCGCCCCGGCACCACCGCCGACACCCTCGCGAAGCTCAAGCCGTCCTTCGCGGACATCGGCGACCTCGGCGGCTTCGACGCCGTCGCCCTGCAGAAGTACCACTGGATCGAGAAGATCGACCACGTCCACCACGCGGGCAACTCCTCCGGCATCGTCGACGGCGCCTCGCTCGTCGCGATCGGCACCCGCGAGGCGGGCGAACGGAACGGCCTCGCGCCCCGCGCCCGGATCGTCTCGGCCGCCGTCTCCGGCTCCGAGCCCACCATCATGCTCACCGGCCCCGCCCCGGCCACCCGCAAGGCCCTCGCCAAGGCCGGCCTGACCATCGACGACATCGACCTGATCGAGATGAACGAGGCCTTCGCCGGCGTCGTCCTGCGCTTCGTCAAGGACATGGGCATCTCCCTCGACAGGGTCAACGTCAACGGCGGCTCCATCGCGCTCGGCCACCCGCTCGGCGCCACCGGCGCGATGCTCCTCGGCACCGTCATCGACGAACTGGAGCGCCAGGACAAGCGCTACGGGCTCGTCACCCTCTGCGTCGGCGGCGGCATGGGCGTCGCCACCATCGTCGAACGCCTCTGAATCCCGTCCTGCACACCCCAGACCTCCTCCCCGACACGGAAGCAGCGAGAAACATGAGCGAGTCCACCACGATCCGCTGGGAACAGGACGAGACCGGCGTCGTCACCCTCACCCTCGACGACCCGGGCCAGTCCGCCAACACGATGAACCAGGCCTTCAAGGACTCCATCGCGGCCGTCGCCGACCGCGCCGAGGCCGAGAAGGACTCCATCCGCGGCATCATCTACACCTCCGCCAAGAAGACCTTCTTCGCGGGCGGCGACCTCAAGGACATGATCCGGCTGCGTCCCGAGGACGCGCAGCTCGCCTTCGACACCGGCACCGAGATCAAGCGCTCGCTGCGTCGCATCGAGACCCTCGGCAAGCCCGTCGTCGCCGCCATCAACGGCGCCGCCCTGGGCGGCGGTTACGAGATCTGCCTCGCCTCCCACCACCGCGTCGCCCTCGACGCCCCCGGCTCCAAGATCGGCCTGCCCGAGGTCACCCTCGGGCTGCTCCCGGCCGGCGGCGGTCTCACCCGTACGGTCCGCCTCATGGGTATCGCCGACGCACTGCTCAAGGTCCTGCTCCAGGGCACCCAGTACAACCCGCAGCGCGCCCTCGACAACGGCCTCGTCCACGAACTGGCCGCCACCCCCGAGGAGATGCTCGCCAAGGCCCGCGCCTTCATCGACGCCAACCCCGAGTCGAAGCAGCCCTGGGACGTACCCGGCTACCGGATCCCGGGCGGCACGCCGTCGAACCCGAAGTTCGCCGCCAACCTCCCGGCCTTCCCGGCCAACCTGCGCAAGCAGCTGAACGGCGCCCCGTACCCGGCCCCGCGCAACATCCTGGCGTGTGCCGTCGAGGGCGCCCAGGTGGACTTCGAGACCGCGCTGACCATCGAGGCCCGCTACTTCACCGAGCTGGTCACCGGGCAGACCGCCAAGAACATGATCCAGGCGTTCTTCTTCGACCTCCAGGCCGTCAACGCCGGCCGCAGCCGCCCGCAGGGCATCGTGCCCCGCAAGGTCACCAAGGTCGCCGTCCTCGGCGCCGGCATGATGGGCGCCGGCATCGCGTACTCCTGTGCCCGCGCGGGCATCGAGGTGGTGCTGAAGGACGTCACCGCCGAGGCCGCCGCGAAGGGCAAGGCGTACTCCGAGAAGCTGCTCGACAAGGCCGTCTCCCGCGGCCGCAGCACCGAGGCGCAGCGCGCGGAGCTGCTCGCCCGGATCACCCCGACCGCCGAGGCCGCCGACCTGGCCGGCTGCGACGCCGTCATCGAGGCCGTGTTCGAGGACACCTCCCTCAAGCACAAGGTGTTCCAGGAGATCCAGGACGTCATCGCCCCCGACGCGCTGCTGTGCTCCAACACCTCCACGCTGCCCATCACGGGCCTCGCGGAAGGGGTTTCGCGCCCCGTCGACTTCATCGGACTGCACTTCTTCTCGCCCGTCGACAAGATGCCGCTGGTGGAGATCATCAAGGGTGAGCGCACCGGCGACGAGGCCATCGCCCGCGCCTTCGACCTCGTACGGCAGATCAACAAGACCCCGATCGTGGTCAACGACTCGCGCGGCTTCTTCACCTCGCGCGTCATCGGCCAGTTCATCAACGAGGGCGTGGCGATGGTCGGCGAGGGCGTGGAGCCCGCCTCCATCGAGCAGGCCGCGGCCCAGGCCGGCTACCCGGCCAAGGTGCTCTCCCTGATGGACGAGCTCACGCTCACCCTCCCGCGCAAGATCCGCAACGAGACCCGCAAGGCCTTCGAGGCCGAGGGCCGCACGTGGACCGCGCACCCCGCGGACGCGGTCATCGACCGGATGGTCGACGAGTTCGGCCGCCCCGGCCGCAGCGGCGGGGCCGGCTTCTACGCGTACGACGAGAGCGGCAAGCGCGCCGGCATCTGGCCGGGCCTGCGCGAGCACTTCGCCAAGCCGGACGCGGACATCCCGTTCATCGACATGAAGGAGCGGATGCTCTTCTCCGAGGCCCTGGACACCGTCCGCTGCCTCGACGAGGGCGTGCTCACCTCGATCGCCGACGCCAACATCGGCTCCATCATGGGCATCGGCTTCCCGGCCTGGACCGGTGGCGTGATCCAGTACATCAACGGCTACGAGGGCGGCCTGGCGGGCTTCGTCGCCCGCTCCCGTGAGCTGGCCGCCCAGTACGGCGAGCGCTTCACCCCGCCGGCCTCGCTCGTGGCGAAGGCCGAGCGCGGCGAGACGTACGCCGACTGATCCCGCCGAGACCGCCCGACCCGCCGCGGGCGGCGTTCACCCGGAGCCTTCGGGCTCCGAGACGAACGCCGCCCGCAGCTCTTCCTTCAGGGACCGCTGGAACGCGGTCACCAGCGCCTGCACCACCATCGGTTGCATGTGCGCGGACAGCGCCTTCATCGACTCCACCCGCTCCGGATCGCTCTCGCCCCGCGTGAACGGCCCCCACACCTCGTCCCGGAACAGGGCCGTCAGCTCGTGCGCCGCCGTCCGAGCGTGCTCCAGCAGGACCTTGCGCGCCACCAGGATCGTCTCGTGCGCGATCGGCACGTCCAGCAGCGCGACGCCCAGGCGCAGCAGCCCCACGTCCACCCGGAACCCGCCGGCGGCCGGTGCCAGTACGTTCATCGCCGTCAGCCGCCGCACGTCGGCGTCCGACAGGCTCCGCCCGGCCCGCTTCTCCAGCTCCTCCCGCGACACCTCCTGGGGCGCGTCCGGAGCCCAACTGGACACCATGGCACGGTGGATCGCCAGGTCGTGCGCGCTCAGGTCGTCGGGCAGCGCGTCCAGATAGCGCTCGATGGCCGACAACGTCATGCCCTGGTGCTGGAGTTCCTCGATGAGCGCCAGCCGGGACAGGTGCTCCGGCCCGTAGTGCCCCACCCGACGAGGGCCGATCACGGGAGGGGGCAAAAGCCCGCGCGTGCTGTAGAAACGAACGGTGCGCACGGTGACGCCCGCCCGGGCCGCCAGCTCGTCGACGGTGAGCATCGGCTCGGGTGCCTGGTCGGCCATCGTCTGCGCCTCGCTCTCTGCTCCACAGCTTGGGTTCAACAGTATTGCTGTCGCACCAACGATGTGAAACGGCCAGGAGCTGCCCATGACCATGAAACTGCGACTGCCCGGACGACCCGAAGAGCTCACCGTCCCCGCCCTGCTGGCACGCAACGCCGCCGAACACGGCGCCCTCCCGGCCCTCTCCTGGCGCGAGGGCGACGGCTGGACGACCCTCGACTGGACCGAGGTCCGCCGCAAGGTCGCCGTCCTCGCCTCCGGATACGCAGCCCTGGGCATAGAACGCGGCGAACACGTCCTGATCATGATGGGCAACCGCCCCGAGCACTGGCTGACCGACCTGGCCCTCGTCCACCTCGGCGCCGTCCCGGTCACCGTGTACGGGACCTCCGCGCCCGAACAGATCGCCCACATCGCCCGGCACAGCCGGGCCCGGATCGCGGTCCTCGAAGGAGCCGGCGAGCTGGCCCGCTGGGAGCCGCTGCTCGCCGACGCACAGGTGCCCCTGGAGCGGCTGGTCGTGGCCGAGGCCGCCGAGGCGGGTCCGCACCGTACGTACGGATCCCTGCACGCGAGCGGCGCCCGTACGCACCGCCCCGAGGCCTTCGAGAAGGCCTGGCGCGAGACCCGCCCCGAGGACCCGCTGACCGTCGTCTACACCTCCGGCACCACCGGCGACCCCAAGGGCGTACGGCTGACCCACCGCAACATCATGCTCCAGGCCGTCCGCATCGACGGGCGCACGGACCTTCCCGAGCACGCCGAGCACATCTGCTACCTGCCGTTCGCGCACATCGCCGAGCGGATCCTCGGCATCTACCTGCCGCTGCTGCGGGCCGCGCACGTCCGACTCGTCGCCGACCCGGCCGCCGTGGGGGCCGCCGTACGCGAACTGCACCCGGTGCAGTTCTTCGGGGTGCCCCGGGTCTGGGAGAAGCTCGCCGCGTCCGTACGGGCGGTGCTCGCGCAGCTTCCCGCCGCGCAGCGGGAGTCCATCGAGGCCGCGAACGACCTCGCCCGGGCCCGGGCCGGCCACCGGGAGCGCGGCGAGCGGATCCCGGCCGCGCTCGAGGCCTCGTACGCCCGGGCCAAGGAGCAGGTGCTGGACCCGCTGCTGGGCCTGGCCGGGCTGGACCGGCTGGTGTGGACGGCCAGTGCCACCGCCCCGATGCCGATCGACGTGGTCCGCTTCTGGGCGGGCTGGGGGATCACCATCATGGACGCGTGGGGGCTCACCGAGACCTCGGGCGTGTGCACGATCAACAGCCCGGACGGTTTCCGGCTGGGCTCGGTGGGACGCCCGATCGAGGGGCTGGAGCTGCGGCTCGCCGAGGACGGGGAGATCCTCACGCGCGGTGAGACCGTCTTCGCCGGTTACCTGCGGCCCGACGGCTCGGTGGAGAGTGCGCACGACGCCGAGGGATGGTTCCCGACCGGGGACGTCGGCCGGCTCGACGAGGACGGGTTCCTCTGGCTGACCGACCGCAAGAAGGAACTCATCATCACCTCGAACGGCAAGAACGTCTCGCCGGCCCTGGTGGAGAACACCGTCAAGGAGCACCCGCTGATAGGCCAGGCCCTGGTGCACGGAGACGGCCGCTCCTACCTCGTCGCCCTCCTCGTGCTGGACGGGGAGGTGGCCCCGGCGTGGGCGGCGGCCCGCGGCATCGAGGCCGGCCCGCTCGCCGGGCTCGCGGAGCACCCCGCCGTCCGCGAGGAGATCGCCGCCGCCGTCGCGGCGGCCAACGCCCGGCTCAACCGGACCGAGCAGATCAAGCGGTACCGGCTGCTGACCGAGGAGTGGGGCCCCGCCTCCGGGGAGCTCACCCCGTCGCTGAAACTGCGCCGCAGGGTGGTCCGGGAGAAGTACGGCCCCCTCATCGAGGCCCTGTACGAGGACCCTCACGGGGAACCACGGGCGGCCCCGGCCCCGTAGCCCGGACGGCCCCGTCCGGCGGGAGCACGACCGCCCGCCGGACGGGTTCCGTCCGCGCCGCCCGGTGCGGGCATCACTCGCTTTCCGGGCACCCTGCTGTGGACCCCGCGCAGACTGCGGGTCACCAGGCTGCGGCCCCTCTGCACCTGGCTGCTGCCGCCGGCCGCCGTCCTGCTCGTGCCCGTGGTGGTCCACGTCGCCTTCACCACCTGCACCACCGACGTCGTCAGACTGGGCGGAGGAAGGTCCTCACCGGCGGTACGGGCCGGGCCGCAGCCGTACTGTCCTTGCCGGTCACCCCCCCGGCGCCTGCCGACCACCCCGGGCGCCGCCGGAGCGCTGCTGATGCTGCTGGGCGCCGTACGGCCGTGGGTCGTCGGGGCCGACGGCGGTACCCTGTCCTACGGCTTCCGCCCGGACCCCGCCACCGGCGCCCCCGCCCTCGGACCGCGCGCCACCCGCACGGCGGCCGTCGTACGGACCCCGGGTGCCGGCCGTACGGCGGGCACCCGGGGGTGCGGACTAGCGGCCGATCAGCGGGTAGTGGTCGGAGAGGTTGGTGTACGTGTACGAGGTGCCCCAGCTGGAGACGGTCCAGGGCGCCGACTGCTCCTTGACCACGTTGTTCTCCCAGCCCGCCGGGCGCGCGTTGCCCTTGCGGTACAGGACGTAGTCCAGGTCCTCGCGCGGGTCCGTCGGGTAGCGGTAGTTCGCGATGGAGTTCTGCGCGGTGTCGAACGAGTACGGGTGGCCCGTGCGCGAGTCGGAGTCCGCCAGGTCGGCGTTGGCGAGCATGGACGCGAACTCGGGGGAGCGCGAGTCGACGTTCATGTCGCCGGCGACGATGACCTGCTCGCCCGCCGGGATGTTCTTGCCGTCCAGGAAGGCGTCCATCGCCTTGAACTGGCGGGCGCGCATCTCGGCCGCCTCGCCGGAGCCGCAGCCAGGGTCGGTGGACTGGGCGTGGGTGCCGACCACGTGGACCTTGGTGCCGTTCACGTTCAGCACGACGTAGGCGAAGCCCTTGTTGGACCACCAGTCGGCGCCGCAGGCGTCCTTGTAGACCACCTGCTCCTTGCGGACGATCGGCCACTTGCTGAGGATCGTGACGCCGCCGTCCTCGGGGGTGGTCGAGGAATAGGCGCCGCCCGTCGCGTCCCAGCCGCTCTTGCTGCGGCCGACGATCGGGGTCTGGTACGGGTACTGCGCGGAGGCGCCCGACTTCAGCGCGTCCGAGGCGCCGTTGTCGAAAGCCTCCTGGAGCACGACCACGTCGTGGCCCTGGAAGAAGGACGCCTTGGGGATCTCCGAAGCCCGGTGGTCCTGGCCCCAGTTGGGGTAGAGGTTCTTGCTCATCAGGAACGTGTTGTACGTGAGGACGCTGAGCCGCGGGGCCGCGGCGCTCTCCGCGGCCGAGGCGGCCGGCGCACCGGTGGCGGCCAGTGCGCCGACGGCGATCGCCGCAACGGCCGTGGCGGCGGCGCGGTTGCGGCTGAGCTTGGTGTGCAGCATGAGGTCTCCATCATTCCTGCAGGGGGAGATCGACTCCGTCATCCAAGCAGCCGCGGTTACCTCTGGGTAACACCCGTGACAAGACTTTCTGTCCGGGAGCGGACGTCTGGCACTCGCACCCGAGGTCCGGCACTCGCGAGCCCGGACGTCCGGCACCCGCAACCCGAACCTTCAGCACTCGCATACTGGGACCATGAGAGAAGCAGAGCTCCCCGCACCCGGAACGAAGGCCGCGCGCCGCCCCGATCCGGAGCCGCCGGCCCCCGGCGGGGTGCTCTGGACCATCTCCGGTGACATCCGGGCCCTGCTGATGCTCCCCGCCGCCTTCACCCTGCAGGTGGCCCACCCCGCGATCGGCGCCGGGGTCGACGAGCACTCCGTCTTCCGCACCGACCCCTGGGGGCGCGGCGAGCGCTCGCTGCGCTCCGTCCAGCTGTGGGTGTACGGCGGGGAGCGGGCCGCCGAGGAGGGCCGCCGGGTACGCCGCCTGCACAAGGAGATCCAGGGCATCGACACCCGGGGGCGGCGCTACCACTCCCTCGACCCCGCCTGCTACTCCTGGGTGCACGCCACCGGCTTCCCGATCTACCTCTACGCCGGGCGGTACCTCCTGCGCCGCTTCACCCCGGCGCAGGAGCGGCAGCTGTACCGGGAGTGGCTCCAGGTGGGCCGGATCCTCGGCATACACGACCGGGACATGCCGCAGACCATCGAGGAGTACTGGGTCTACTACCGCCGGATGCTGGCCGAGGAGATCGAGCCGACCAAGGTCGCCCGCGAGCTGGTCGCCACCGACGTGCCGCTGCCGAGGCCCGAGGGCGGCTCCCTGCCGGTACGGCTGCTGCTGCGGATCACCTGGCCGGTGCTGCGGGCCGCGTTCCTGCGCTTCCGGGCGTTCGTCACCGTGGGGTACATGCCGCCCGACGCCCGCTCCGCCATCGGGCTGGAGTGGAGCCCGGCCCAGGAGCGCAGGCTCCGGCGGCTCAGCACGGCCGTACGGCTCCTCGTACCGCTGCTGCCGGAGCGCCTGCGCTACCTGCCCATCGCCCGCGCCGCCCGAGCCCGCCACCGCGCCGGCACCCCCTGAGGGGCACCGGCGCGCGGGTGTCCGTACGTACGCGGATCAGTACGTGCGCGGATCAGTGGTCGTGGATCGTGTTCGTCTCGGCGATCTTCTTCCAGGACTTCGGCTCCACCGGCTTCGCGGCGGGGGCCTTGGGGGACCGGGCGGTCTTGGACGTGGCGGCCGGCGGGGCGAAGGCCGGCTTGCCCGGGGTGTACAGCCAGGTCTCGAACAGCTGGGCCAGCGGCTTGTTCGACACCTTCTCCGCGTACCGGACGAAGTCCCCGACCTTGGCGTTCCCGTAGGCCCGCTCGGTCGGCCAGCCCTTGAGGATCTTGAAGAACTTCTCGTCGCCGATCTCGTTGCGCAGCGCCTGCAGGGCGATCGCACCACGGTCGTAGACGGCTCCGTGGAACTGGTTGTCCGGGCCCGGGTCACCCGGCTTGACCTGCCAGAACGGGTCGTCCGCGGCGCGCAGTCCGTACGTCCAGTCGGCGAGCTCCTGCGCGGTGCCCTCGCCCTCCTTCTCCGACCACAGCCACTGGCTGTAGCGGGCGAAGCCCTCGTTGATCCAGATGTCCTTCCAGCCGTCGACGGAGACGCTGTCCCCGTACCACTGGTGGGCCAGCTCGTGCACGACCACCGAGACGTTGGCGCCGTTCGCGAACTGCTTCGGGCTGTAGAACGGCCGGGTCTGCGTCTCCAGCGCGAAGCTGGAGGGCACGTTCGGCACGTACCCGCCCAGGGCGTTGAAGGGGTACGGCCCGAAGACCCCCTCCAGCCACTCGGCGACCTCGCCGGTCCGCTCCACGCTCGCGCGCGCCGCGCCCGCGTTGTCGCCGAGGTCCTTGCTGTACGCGTTGACGATCGGCAGCCCGCTCGCCGTCGTGCCGGTGGTGACGTCGAACTTGCCGATCGCGAGGGTGGCGAGGTACGTGGCCTGCGGCTTGTTCGAGCGCCAGTTGTACCGCGTCCAGCCGAGCCGGGAACTCTGCGACTGGAGCACGCCGTTGCTGATGGCCTGGGTGCCGTCGGGGACGTTGACCGAGATGTCGAAGGTGGCCTTGTCGAGCGGGTGGTCGTTGCTCGGGAACCACCAGACGGCCGAGTCGGGCTCCTGGGCGGCGACGCCGCCGTCCGGGGTGCGCTGCCAGGCCGACCAGCCGTCGATCTTGAACTCCGAAGGCTTTCCGGCGTACTTGACGACGACCGATGCCGGGGTGTCCTTCTTGAGCGGCTGGGCGGGGGTCACTTCCAGCTCGTGGTCCCCGGACGTGGCGAACTTCGCCTTGGCGCCGTTGACCCGGATCTCGCTGACCTTCAGGCCGAAGTCCAGGTTGAAGCGGGAGAGGTCCTGCCTGGCGGTGGTCAGGAGGGTGGCGGTGCCCTCCAGCAGGTCCGTCTTCGGCTGGTACTGCAGGCGCAGGTCGTAGTGGGACACGTCGTACCCGCTGTTGCCGCTGGCCGGGTAGTAGGGGTCGCCGATACCCGGCGCCCCTTGGACGGAACTCGCCGCCGACGCCGGGATCACCAGCAGGAGGGAGGCGGCGAGGACGCTCGGGGCGATGACTTTGCGGTGCACGAAGAGCTCCAAGGGGTAGGGAGACAGTTCTGTTCAACGGCTTGTCGTCCGACCGTATTCACGCCCGCCGCCCTACGTCATGTCCATGGCCGCCGGTGTCACACGATCGCCATTCGGCCGTCACAGGCGGGCGGCCGGGCCGTGGCCCACCGCCCCGAAGAGCCCGTGTCCGGGTACGCGAACGGCCTTCTTCCGCGCGGCGCACCGCGCGGAAGAAGGCCGGAAACCGGATGCCGGGCGAGACCCGGAACGCGACCTAGAGGCCGTTCAGCTTCGAGTTGGTCGCGAGGAACTGGTTGCCGATGCCGGTGTCGTTGCTCGCGAAGAGGCCCGAAGCGCCGCGCAGGCTGGTCTTCTCGGCGGCCAGACGGCCCATCAGGTTCTTCACCTGCTGGTCCCAGGTGTCCGCCACCTTCTTCAGGCCGGCGGCGGTCTCCCAGCCGTCGAAGCCCTTCTGGGCGGTACCGGTGTCGGTGTCCGCGTGCACCGCGGCCTTCTTGGTGTTGGGCTCCAGCTCGGTCTCGATCGTGTTCGCCGCGGCCTTCTTCTGGGCCGGCGTCGAAGCGAAGTCCCCGGAACCACCGGGAACGAACGGGCCCATCGGGCCCTTCGGGTTGCCCGGCGCCGTCGGTCCCGTCGGCGGCGCCGGCGCTGTCGGGCCGCTCGGCTCGACCGGTACGTGGTTCAACCGCATGCCGACCTGAAGGTCCGCCACCTGGCTGCCATCCTCTGACATGTTCACGCCTCCCCGTTGATGTCGGCTCGATCATATGCACGACGGCCGGGACTCGGTCTACCCGACATACTGAGCGGTCGGTAATCTGGCCGCCATGACGATTCCTCCGCGCGCCGCCCGCAACTGTTGGCATGCTGCGATCAACCCGCTGCACGCGACCATCTACTTCTCTCCCGACCTGGGCAAGGAGTTCGCCGCCCTCGGGGTCACCGAGCGGCCCGCCGTGAACCTCGCCTCCCGCTCCGCCGCCATGGGAGCCGTCGGACCCGGCACGGTCACCGCCACCTTCTACAACTACCGCCACGACTTCGTCGCCCGCCACCTGCCCGCCGTCTGGGACACCACCAGCCCCGAACAGGCCCTGGACGCCCGGCTGCGCGCCGCCGACAGCACCCTGCGCCGGCTGCTCGGAGCGGAGGCGATCGATTCCCCCGAGCTCGCCGAGGCCGCCGACCTCGCCCTGCGCGCCACCGAGGGATGCACCCGGCACGCCCGGCCCCTCTACGCCGCCCACGCCGACCTCCCCGTACCCGAGGAGCCGCACCTGCGGCTCTGGCACGCCACCACCCTGCTGCGCGAGCACCGCGGCGACGGCCACCTCGCCGCCCTGCTGCTCGCGGGGCTGGACCCGCTGGAGGCCCTGGTCAGCCACACCGCCACCGGGCGCGGCATGACCCACAAGTGGATCAAGGCCATCCGCGGCTGGGAGCAGTCCGACCTCGACGCCGCCGCCGACCGGCTGCGCGAGCGCGGGATCCTCGACGCCGAAGGTGAACTCACCGCGGAGGGCGCGGCCGTACGCGAGCGCCTCGAAGCCGACACCGACCGCCTCGACGCGGCCCCGTACGAGCACCTCGGCGCCGAGGGCCTGGCCCGGCTCGCCGAGCTCGGCGGCGGACTCGTCGTCAAGGCCGTCACCGCCGGCGCCTTCCCCGCGGACGCCTTCGGCAAGGCCTGACGGGTCCGGGGCGGGGCCGGGCAGGGACCCGGACCCGGCCCCGGGCAGGGACCCGGGCGAGGACCCGGGCGCGGGTCTCCCGGCCCCCGTCGCCGCCACCTGCCACAATTGGCAGCCTTCCAGTGCAAACGAAGGCAGGCGGGACCCGATCGTGACGATGTCCATCGAAGGCAGGATCGCCGAGGAGCTCGGCGTACGGGAGCGGCAGGTGAAGGCCGCCGTCGAGCTGCTCGACGGCGGCTCCACCGTGCCGTTCATCGCGCGCTACCGCAAGGAAGCGACCGAGATGCTCGACGACGCCCAGCTGCGCACCCTCGAGGAGCGGCTGCGCTATCTGCGCGAGCTGGAGGACCGGCGCGCGGCGATCCTGGACTCCGTGCGGGAGCAGGGCAAGCTCGACGCCGAGCTGGAGACCCGGATCAACGCGGCCGACACCAAGGCACGGCTGGAGGACATCTACCTCCCGTTCAAGCCCAAGCGGCGCACCAAGGCGCAGATCGCCCGCGAGGCCGGCCTGGAGCCGCTCGCCGACGGCCTGCTGGCCGACCCGTCGGTGGAACCGGCCGCCGCCGCGGCCGCGTTCGTCGACGCCGACAAGGGCGTCGCCGACCCGGCCGCGGCCCTGGAGGGCGCCCGCGCGATCCTCACCGAGCGCTTCGGCGAGGACGCCGACCTGATCGGCGAGCTGCGCGAGCGCATGTGGGGCCGCGGCCGGCTCGCCGCGAAGGTCCGCGAGGGCAAGGAGGAGGCGGGCGCCAAGTTCGCCGACTACTTCGACTTCGCCGAGCCCTTCACCGCACTGCCCTCGCACCGCGTCCTCGCCATGCTGCGCGGCGAGAAGGAAGACGTCCTCGACCTCGTCCTGGAGCCCGAGGAGCCCCGCGAGGAGCCCGGCCCGTCCACGTACGAGGGCATGATCGCCCGCCGCTTCGGGGTGAACGACCGAGGCCGCCCCGGCGACAAGTGGCTGGCCGACACGGTCCGCTGGGCCTGGCGTACGAAGATCCAGGTGCACCTCGGCATCGACCTGCGGATGCGGCTGCGCCAGGCGGCCGAGGACGAGGCCGTACGGGTCTTCGCGTCCAACCTGCGCGACCTGCTGCTCGCGGCGCCCGCCGGCACCCGCGCCACCCTCGGTCTCGACCCGGGCTTCCGCACCGGTGTGAAGGTCGCCGTCGTCGACGCCACCGGCAAGGTCGTGGCCACCGATGTGATCTACCCGCACGTCCCCGCCAACAAGTGGGACGAGTCGCTCGCCAAGCTGGCCCGCCTCGCCGAGGAGCACGCGGTCGAGCTGGTCGCCATCGGCAACGGCACGGCCTCGCGCGAGACCGACAAGCTCGCCGGGGACCTGATCACCCGCCACCCCGAGCTGAAGCTCACCAAGGTGATGGTGTCCGAGGCCGGTGCCTCCGTGTACTCGGCCTCCGCGTTCGCCTCGCAGGAACTCCCGGACATGGACGTGTCGCTGCGCGGCGCGGTGTCCATCGCCCGCCGCCTCCAGGACCCGCTCGCCGAGCTCGTGAAGATCGACCCCAAGTCGATCGGCGTCGGCCAGTACCAGCACGACCTCTCCGAGGTGAAGCTCTCGCGCTCGCTCGACGCGGTGGTCGAGGACTGTGTGAACGGCGTCGGTGTCGACGTCAACACCGCGTCCGCCCCGCTGCTCTCGCGGGTCTCGGGCATCAGCGGCGGCCTCGCCGAGAACATCGTGGCCCACCGCGACAACAACGGCCCCTTCCGCAGCCGCAAGGCGCTGAAGGACGTCGCGCGCCTGGGTCCGAAGGCGTACGAGCAGTGCGCGGGCTTCCTGCGCATCCGCGGCGGGGACGACCCGCTGGACTTCTCCAGCGTGCACCCCGAGTCGTACCCGCTGGTCCGGGGCATGGCCAAGACGGCCGGCAGCGACGTGGCGGCGCTGATCGGCAACACCGGCGTGCTGCGCTCGCTGCGGCCGGAGCAGTTCGTCACGGAGGCCTTCGGCCTGCCCACCGTGACGGACATCCTGCGCGAGCTGGAGAAGCCGGGCCGCGACCCGCGGCCGGCTTTCAAGACCGCCACGTTCAAGGAGGGCGTCGAGAAGATCGGGGACCTGGCGCCGGGGATGATCCTGGAGGGCGTGGTCACGAACGTGGCCGCGTTCGGCGCCTTCATCGACATCGGCGTCCACCAGGACGGGCTGGCCCACGTCTCGGCGCTGTCGAAGAACTTCGTCAAGGACCCGCGGGACGTGGTCAAGCCGGGCGACATCGTCCGGGTGAAGGTCCTGGACGTGGACATCCCGCGCAAGCGGATCTCGCTGACGCTGCGGCTGGAGGACGAGGCCGACCGCACGGCGGGTGGCGCCCCCCGACAGCGCGAGGACCGGCAGGAGCGCCAGGAGCGACGCGGCGGCGGCCGTCCCCCGCAGCAGCGCGGCGGCCAGGGTCAGGGCGGCGGCCAGGGCCGCGGCCAGGGCGGCGGCCAGCGCCAGGGCGGCCAGCGCCAGGGCGGCAGCGGCGGTGGCTCCCCGGCCCCGGCCAACAGTGCGATGGCCGACGCCCTGCGCCGGGCCGGCCTCACCGGCGGTGGCGAGGAGCGCCGCAAGCGCTGAGGAGGGTGTGTCCCGCGGCTCCGCCGGCAGTGGTCTGCGGAGCCGCCGGGGGCGTGGGACACAGGCGGATCGCCCGGTTTCCAGGATGGCCGAATAGGCACCCCACCTGGGGACACACCTTGCGAACTCCCGTACATGATCTGTAGGCATGGTGGAACGCCCGTTCGCCGAATGGCGAACGGGCTTCCGTTTCTCCCCTCAGGACCCCACTCCCAGAGGCCGCCTTGAAGGCACAGGACGCCATGCCCACGCCCACGCACGCCTACCGACGCTGCCCGCGAAAGGGTCCGAAGAGGGATCACATGCCCCACTCGCAACCCAGCCTCCGTAAACGGTGCGAGAAGATTCTCGGCCATCTGGAGCTGACACATCCCTTCTCCATCGAAGGGCTGTGCAACCGGATCGCCGAGCAGCGGGGCCGCCCGATCCACCTCCACCCGCTCCCCAAGGAAGCGGCGGAATCCGGGGTCTGCGGGCTGTGGGTGGGCACCGACAGCGCCGACTTCGTCTTCTACGAGGCACAGACCACCGCGCTGCACCGCGAGCACATCGTGCTCCACGAGCTCGGGCACATCCTGTTCGGCCACAACTCCCTGGAGGCCGAGGAGAACGACGGGCAGGTCCCCACCGTCCTCGGGCGCACCAACTACACCACCAGCCAGGAGCAGGAGGCGGAAATGCTGGCCAGCATGATCCGCATCCGCACCACGGGATCCTGCCCGCAGTCGGCCGCCGCGCCCCGGGGCACCCTCGCCTGGCTGGAATCCGCCATGGGCTACGGGCGGGGTAGCCATGGACGCCGCTGACCTCACCGCGTTCGGCGACTCGCTCGCCGTGCCCAGCGTCGTCTGCCTCTGGGCGGCCGTCCTGCTGCGCGCCCCCGCCGCCCTGCGCTCCCCGCAGCAGCGCGGCCTGTGGCTCGCCGTCGCCACCGCCGCCGCCGCGATGACCCTGAACCTCCCCGACGTCGTCACGTACGCGATGCGCGACCCGGACTACGCGCACACCGTCGGCCTCTTCCGCAACCTGATCGGCGTGCTGTCCGCGGGCACCGTGCTCTACTTCGTCGCCGCGGCCACCCGCGGCCGGGCCCTCCAACTCGCCGCCTGGGTGGGTACGGTGGCCTGGCTGACCACCCTGGTGGTGCTCGACACGGCCGCCCCCGAGCACACCACGCACACGATCCCGCCGCAGGGCGACCCGGTGCCCTCGCTCGCGTACTGGCTGTTCCTGATCTCCGCGCACCTCCTCGCCAACACCACCTGCGTCTCGCTCTGCTGGCGCTACAGCCGGCGCACCGAGAGCCGGGGACTGGCCGCCGGGCTGCGGCTTTTCGGCCTCGGCACCGCGCTCGCGGGCCTGTTCTGGTTCGCGTACCTGCTCAAGGCCCTCTTCGGCAGCACCTGGGCGATGCCCGCCCTGCCGCTGATGATGAACCTGCACGGACTGCTGCGGGCCGCCGCGATCCTCGTGCCCACGCTGTTCACGCTGCGCCGCACGAGCGCCGACATCGCCACCGCGTGGCGGCTGTGGCCGCTCTGGCGCGACCTGGTCCAGGCCGTCCCGCACGTCGCCCTCACCAAGCCGCGGGCCGGCCGGGTCGTGGAGCTGCTGTGGCCGCCCGTCCCGCGCAACCTGCTGGTGTACCGCAAGGTGATCGAGACCCGCGACGCGATCCTGATCCTCGGCGAGTACGTCGCCCCGGGCCTTCCGGAGCTGGCCCGCACCCATGTCACCGGGCACGGCATCCCCGAGCAGCGGCGCACCGCGGCCGCGCTGGCCTGCGTACTGAAGGAGGCGCGGCAGGCGAAGCTCGCCGGGCGGCCCGGGCAGCCGGGGGAGGACGCGGCGTGGGAACTGCCCGCCGCCATGCAGACCTCCGCCGAGGGGGGCGACCTCGACGACGAGGCCAGGTTCCTGGTCGACGTGGCGCGGGCCTACGGATCGCCGTCGACCACGGACTTCACCCCACTGGGCCCGACCCCGCAGCGCCCGCACACCCCGTAAGGAAGTGATCTTCCCTTGACCACCGTTCTGATCACCGGGGCCAGTGCCGGACTCGGCGCCGCCTTCGCCCGCGGCTTCGCGGCCAAGGGCTGCGAGCTCGTCCTGGTCGCCCGCGACAAGGACCGCCTCGAAGCCGTGGCCCGGGAACTCGGCCGGGAGTTCGGCACGTCCAGCGAGGTACTGCCCGCCGATCTGCTGGACCCGGCGGACTGCACGGCCGTCGCCGAGCGGCTCGCCGACCGGGAGCGGCCCGTGGACATCCTGGTCAACAACGCGGGCTTCGGGCTGCCCGCGCCGTTCCCTCACAGCCCGGTCGAGGACGAGGAGCGGCTGCTCGACCTGCTGGTGAAGGTCCCGCTGCGGCTCACCCACGCCGTGCTCCCCGGGCTGCGCGAGCGCCGCCGGGGCGCGGTGGTGAACGTCTCCTCGGTGGCCGCACTGCTGCCGACCGGGACGTACGGGGCCGCCAAGGCCTGGGTCACCGCGTTCAGCGAGTCCCTGCGGGTGGACATGGCGCCGTACGGGGTCCGGGTGCTCGCGGTGGTCCCGGGCTTCACCCGCACCGAGTTCCAGGCGCGCGCCGGGATGGACGTCAGCTCCCTGCGCGAGGCGGTGTGGCTGGAGCCCGAGGCCGTGGTGGGCAAGGCCCTGCGGGACCTGGCCCTGCGGCGGCCGGTGAGCATCACCGGCCGCCGCTACCAGGCGTACGCGCTCGCCGTCCGGCACCTGCCGCGCGGCTTCGTGGCCGAGAGGCTGGCGCGCAAGCGGCGCGCGCCGCAGCGGTGACGGCCCGCCCCGAAGGCACCGCCTAGAGCTCGGTGACCTTGCCGTCCGCGACCTCGAGGCGGCGGGTCACGTGCACCGCGTCCAGCATCCGGCGGTCGTGGGTGACCAGCAGCAGGGTGCCCTCGTACGCGTCCAGGGCCGCCTCCAGCTGCTCGATCGCCGGAAGGTCCAGGTGGTTCGTGGGCTCGTCCAGCACCAGCAGGTTCACCCCGCGGCCCTGGAGCAGCGCGAGGGCCGCCCGGGTGCGCTCGCCGGGGGAGAGCGTGGCGGCCGGACGCAGGACGTGCGCCGCCTTCAGGCCGAACTTGGCCAGCAGGGTCCGCACTTCGGCCGGCTCGGTGTCCGGCACCGCCGCGCAGAAGGCCTCCAGCAGCGGCTCGTCCCCGAGGAAGAGCCCGCGCGCCTGGTCCACCTCGCCGACCAGTACGCCCGAACCGAGCGTGGCCGCACCGGAGTCGGGCACCAGCCGGCCGAGGAGCACGGCGAGGAGCGTGGACTTGCCCGCGCCGTTGGCGCCGGTGATCGCGACCCGGTCCGCCCAGTCGATCTGCAGGCTGGCCGGGCCGAAGGCGAAGTCCCCGCGCCGCACGGCCGCCTCGTTCAGGGTGGCGACGACCGAGCCGGAGCGCGGCGCCGCCGCGATCTCCATGCGCAGCTCCCACTCCTTGCGGGGCTCGTCGACGACTTCGAGCCGCTCGATGGCCCGCTGCGTCTGGCGGGCCTTGGCGGCCTGCTTCTCGCTGGACTCGCCCCGCAGGTTCTTGCCGATCTTGTCGTTGTCGCTCGCCTTGCGGCGGGCGTTGCGGACGCCCTTGTCCATCCAGTTGCGCTGCATCTGGGCGCGGCCCTCCAGGGCCGCCTTCTTGCCCGCGTACTCGTCGAACTCCTCGCGGGCGTGCGTACGGGCCCGCTCGCGCTCCTCCAGATAGGCGTCGTAGCCGCCGCCGTAGAGGTTGATCTGCTGCTGCGCCAGGTCGAGTTCGAGGACCTTGGTGACCGTCCGGGTCAGGAACTCGCGGTCGTGGCTGATCACGACCGTGCCCGCGCGCAGGCCCTTCACGAACCGCTCCAGGCGCTCCAGACCCTCCAGGTCCAGGTCGTTGGTCGGCTCGTCGAGCAGGAAGACGTCGTAGCGGGAGAGCAGCAGCGAGGCGAGGCCCGCGCGGGCCGCCTGGCCGCCGGACAGCGCGGTCATCGGCAGGTCCAGGCTCACGGCCAGCCCGAGCTCGTCGGCGACCTCCTGGGCCCGCTCGTCGAGGTCGGCGCCGCCGAGGTTCAGCCACTGGTCCAGGGTCGTCGCGTACGCGTCGTCCGCGCCCGGGGTCCCGTCGACCAGGCCCTGGGTCGCCGCGTCCAGCGCCGCCTGGGCGGCGGCGACGCCCGTCCGGCGGGCCAGGAAGTCCCGTACGGACTCTTCGGGACGCCGCTCCGGCTCCTGGGGGAGGTGGCCGACGGCGGCGGTGGGCGGGGAGAGCCGCAGCTCACCGGTCTCGGGCGTGTCCAGGCCGGCGAGCAGGCGCAGCAGGGTGGACTTCCCGGCGCCGTTGACGCCGACGAGGCCGATGACGTCGCCGGGCGCGACGACGAGGTCGAGATCGGCGAAGAGCGTGCGCTCACCGTGCGCGGCGGTGAGGTTCTTGGCGACGAGGGTTGCAGTCATGGTCCGTCGATCCTATCCGCGCCGCGGGGCATGGCCGTAAAGGTGGGATGAGCGTCATTGCGGCCATGGGCGCCGCGTCACACCATGGGTTCATGTCGTTGCGAAACGTGCTCGTCGTCCTCTACGACGGCCTGCAGAGCCTGGACGTGACCGGGCCCGTGGAGGTGTTCGCCGCGGTCGGCCGCTTCCCGGGCCGGGCGGGCGCCGGGTACGCGATCCGTACGGTCTCCCCGGGCGGGGCGACCGTACGGACGAGCAGCGGGCTCAGGCTGGTGCCGGACGGGGACCTGGAGGGCGAACGGCCGGGGGCGGGCACCACCCTGCTGGTGCCGGGCGGGCAGTACCGGGGGGACTTCGAGCCCCGGCTCACCGAGTGGCTCCGCGCGTACGGGGGTGGCGCGGAGCGGCTGGTGTCCGTCTGTACGGGCGGGCTGCTGCTGGCCGAGGCCGGGCTCCTGGACGGGCGGCGGGCGACGACGCACTGGTACGTGTGCGAGCAGATGGCCCGGGACTACCCGCGGGTGACCGTCGAACCGGACCCGATCTACGTACGGGACGGCCCGGTCGCCACCTCGGCCGGGGTCACGGCGGGGATCGACCTCGCGCTGGCGCTGGTGGAGGAGGACCACGGGCGGGAGCTGGCGCTGCGCATCGCGCGGCACCTGGTGGTGTTCCTGCGCAGGCCCGGGAACCAGGCCCAGTTCAGCGCGCAGCTGGCGGCGCAGACCGCGCAGCGCGATCCGCTGCGGGAGGTGCAGCAGTGGATCACGGAGCATCCGGGCGCGGACCTGAGCGTGGAGGCGCTTGCGGCGCGGGCCAGGCTCTCCCCGCGCCACTTCGCCCGTGCCTTCCAGCAGGAGACGGGGGTCACGCCCGGCCGCTACGTGGAGCGGGTCCGCGTGGAGCACGCGCGGCGGCTCCTGGAGGACACCGGGGACGGGGTCGCGCAGATCTCCCGCGCCTGCGGCTACGGCACCCCGGAGGCCCTGCGCCGCGCCTTCGTGAAGACCCTGGGCCAGCCCCCGGCGGAATACCGCCGCCGCTTCGGCCCCGCCCTCTAAAGCCTGCACGCACCACCGCCCAGCGGGCCGACCATCACTCAGGAGGAAACATGCAGATCGCCGTCCTGCTCTACGACCGGTTCACCGCGCTCGACGCCATCGGGCCCTTCGACACCCTCGGACGGCTGCCCGACGCCGAGGTCGTGTTCGTCTCGGAGCGCCCCGGGCCCGTGCGGACCGACAACGGGGCGCTCGCCCTCGTCGCCGACAAGGGGCTCGACGAGGTGACCCGGCCCGACATCGTCGTCGTCCCGGGCGGGCCCCACCCCGAGCTGGAGATGGAGAACGCGGCCGTCGTCGACTGGCTGCGCGCCGTCGACGCCGCCACCACCTGGACCACCTCGGTCTGCACCGGTTCGCTCCTGCTGGCCGCCGCCGGGCTGCTCAAGGGGCGCCGGGCGGCGAGCCACTGGCTCTACCTGGACCGGCTGCCCGCCTTCGGCGCCGAGCCCACCGGCGAGCGCGTCGTGTACGACGGGAAGTACGTCACCGCCGCCGGGGTGTCCTCCGGCATCGACATGGGCCTCGGCCTCCTCGGCCGGATCGCCGGCGACGCGTACGCCCAGACCGTCCAGCTCATGACCGAGTACGATCCCCAGCCGCCCTACGACGCCGGCTCGCCGGACAAGGCCCCGGCCGAGATCGTGGCGCGGCTGCGCGCGGTCAACCCGCCGGGCGCCCGGTAGCCCGCCCGGTCGTCGGCGCGGCGGTCGGCGCGGTGGTCCAGCCGAACGACGGCGTACGGCGTTGCAGGAACGCGGCGACACCCTCCGCGGTGTCGCCGCTTCCGGCCGCCTGCTCCGCCCAGTACGCGTCCCGGTCGGTCCGCCCGTTCGTGAACTCCTTGGCCGCCGCCTGCGTCAGCTGCGAGCGGCTGGTCAGGACGCGGGCGAAGTCCGCGACGCGCTCGTCCAGTTGCCCGGCCGGCAGCAGTTCGTTCAGGAAGCCGGCCCGCAGCGCGTGCTCCGCGTCGATCAGCTCCGCCGAGAAGAGCAGGTACTTGGCGACGGCCGGGCCGACCAGCGCGGCGAGCCTGCGGGTCGAGGACGCGGGGTAGACGATGCCGAGCTTCGCCGGGGTCACCCCGAAGGAGGCCCCCTCCTCGGCGAAGCGCAGATCACAGGCCGCCGCCAGCTGGCTGCCGCCGCCCACGCAGAATCCGCGGATCGCCGCGAGCGTCGGCTTGGGGAAGGCGGCCAGGGCCTCCTCCGCCGCCACGGCCAGCGCCTGCGGGTCCTCGTCCCCGGTCAGCGAGGAGATGTCGGCCCCCGCGCAGAAGGTCGGGCCGACCCCGGTCAGGACGAGAACCCGTACGGCCGGATCGGCCGCGAGCCCGTCCAGTACCTCCGGGAGGGCCCGCCACATCGCCGCCGTCATGGCGTTGCGCTTGGCGGGATGGGCGATGACGACCGTGGCGACCCCGTCGGCGACGTTGTGCCGGAGGGCTGCTTCCTGAGGTGCGTCCTGGGCTGCGTCCATGCGCCGGATGCTATCCCGGTCGGCCGATCCCATGATCAAGGGGAGTCGGTCCGCGGGGTGCTGAGAGGTGGCACGACCAGGGGCGCAGACCGTTCCGGAACCGCGGCCCCGGCCGCGGGCTTCGTGATCCTGCGCCGGCCCGAGGCGAGCGCCGAGGCCCTGACCATGTTCGCCGCGCTGTTCTTCCTCATCGGCGGGGTGTTCCGGCTGGCCGGCGGGCTGGTGGTGCGCGGGACGAACCTCTGGGTCAACCTGGTCCAGGGCGCCTTCGGGATCCTGCTGGGCTTCCTGATCCCCGCCGGCTGGCCGAGCAGCAGTCTCCACGTGATCGGAACCTTCTTCTCGCTCGCCCTGCTGTTCGACGGGCTGAGCCTGATCCTCCTGGGCACGAGTGCCCGGCGCATCCTGGGCTTGGTCAGGGAAGACGGGGCCCCGGCGGACGCGGCCGCGTCCGCCGCGCCGGACATCGCGGCCGAGAAGGGCGCCACGGAAGATCAGGAACGGTCGCACAACTGACGCTGTCATACGCCAACGGTCAGAAAGCGTCCGATTGACGCTGACTTCTGGTCAGGGGTCCGGTCCGGACCAGTCCGCTCCCCACTCTTGACGCGTGGAGACGATCGAGCGTGAAGACGGGGGCCGGAAGATGGATGTCAGCGGGAGCGTCCCGCCAGCCAAGGAGGGGGAGCCGGCGGCCGCCCCGGCCGACCCCCTCGCGTACGAGGGCGTGTGGCGGTTCACCGTGCCCGCCGTAGAAGAATCCGTTCCCCAAGCCCGTCGGGCCGTCCGCGACCTGCTGGGCCGCCAGGGCGTGCCCGCCGACCGGGACCTCGTGTACTCGCTGCTGCTGATCGTCTCCGAACTGGTGACGAACTCGGTCCGGCACGCGGCCCTGCTCTCGCCGGAGGTCGCGGTGGAGGTCGCCATCGGCCGGGAGTGGGTACGGGTGGCGGTCGAGGACAACCACCCGTACCGCCCCAAGGCGCTGGAGGCGGATTTCGGCCAGACCGGCGGCCGGGGCCTGCTCCTGGTGCGCGAGGTCACGCGCGAGTCCGGCGGGGTCTGCGACGTCGAGCACACCTCGACGGGCGGCAAGGTCATCTGGGCGGCCCTGCCGCTCGTCGCACCGGCCCCGCGGACCACCGTGGTCTGAAACGACGTACGGCGGCTACCAGCCCGCGGCATCCCCGGTCAGTTCACGGATCGCGGGCCGGGCCGCGTCGAGCACGGTCATGAACCAGGCGGAGAACGGCACCTCGTCGTGCCGCTCGGCCAGCTCCTCGGCGGTCACGAACGCGGTGTCCCCGACCTCCTCCGGATCCGGCCGCAGCCGCGACTGCGCGAGTCCCACGAAAAGGTGGTTGAACTCCTGCTCCACCAGACCCGACGCGGGATCCGGGTGGTTGTAGCGCACGGTTCCCGCCTCCGCGAGCAGCGAGGGCGACAGGCCCAGCTCCTCGTGGGTCCGCCGGGCCGCCGCCGCGAACGGCGATTCCCCGGGATAGGGGTGACCGCAGCAGGTGTTCGACCAGACGCCGGGGGAGTGGTACTTCCCGAGGGCGCGCTGCTGGAGCAGCAGCCGGCCCTGCTCGTCGAAGAGGAACACGGAGAAGGCCCGGTGCAGCAGACCGGGCGCCTGATGGGCGGAGAGCTTCTCCGCCGTGCCGATGGTATTGCCGGACTCATCGACCAGTTCGAGCATGATCGGTTCCTGAGTGCCGGTGCCGGGGGACGCGGTGTTCGCGGCGGTGGCTGGTGTGGTCGGCATACCCATCCTTCGCTTCGGACTTCGGCCTTCAGTCTGCCGTACAAAAGAGGCTTGTCCCCACTTCGGCCATCCGCGCATGTCCGCCCCTGGGGCGTGGTAAGCGGCGGGGGCCGAGCAGCCCCGCTCCCCGGGTTTGTGGTATCTCACCGTGATCGTCAATGATGATCGCGCCGGGGCCGGAGGCCCCGGAATATTCGGCTTGTCGGGGAGCAAAACGGGTGGTGAACCCCCGCTTCCATTCATCCGATAGCCTCTGCCGACGTGCCGCCGCCCCCGCCGGGGCGCCCGTCCAGTGTTCGCTGCAAGGAGTGAGTCCGTCTGTCGACCGTCATCCTCACCGGCCTGCCGGTCCCCGGATCGCCGCTCACCGACGGGCTGCGCTCCCTCGGCTTCGACGTCCGTCCGGCCGCCGGCCCCGAAGAGACCGCCGCGGTGCTGGCCGGCGTACCGGCCGACCAGCGCGTCGCCGTCGTCGACAGCGCCTTCGTCGGACACGTCCACGCCCTGCGGCTCGCACTGACCGACCCGCGCTTCGACGCCTGCGCCGTGACCGGTGCCTTCGCCGTCCAGCCGGCGGCCCGCGCGGCCCTGGACAAGGCCGCGGTCCTCCCGGTGGAGGGCGACGGCCCCTACGCGGACCGGCTCGCGGCCGCCGTCGAGGCCGCCGGGACCACCGTCCAGCACCCCGAGCTGGGCACCCTGGTCGCCACCGTCCCCACGACCGACGCCGAGCGCGCCGCGGCGGACGCCGCCGTCGCCGCCGTGGACGACGAGGCCGTACGCCTGCGCACCGCCGTGAAGTCCCGCGACGGGTTCTTCACCACCTTCTTCATCAGCCCGTACTCGCGCTACATCGCCCGCTGGTGCGCGCGCCGCGGCCTGACCCCGAACCAGGTCACCACCGCCTCGCTGATCACCGCGCTGATCGCGGCCGGCTGCGCCGCCACCGGAGAGCGGGGCGGCTACATCGCGGCCGGCGTGCTGCTCCTCGTCTCCTTCGTACTGGACTGCACGGACGGGCAGCTCGCCCGCTACTCGCTCCAGTACTCGACGATGGGCGCCTGGCTCGACGCCACCTTCGACCGCGCGAAGGAGTACTCCTTCTACGCGGGCCTCGCGCTCGGCGCCGCCAGGAACGGCGACGACGTGTGGGCCCTCGCGCTCGGCGCGATGATCCTCATGACCTGCCGCCACGTCGTCGACTTCGCCTTCAACGAGGCCAACCACGACGCGACCGCGAACACGAGCCCGACGGCGGCCCTGTCCGACAAGCTCGACAGCGTCGGCTGGACGGTCTGGGTCCGGCGGATGATCATCCTGCCGATCGGCGAACGCTGGGCCATGATCGCGGTGCTCACCGCGGCCACCACCCCCCGGATCGTCTTCTACGCCCTGCTCATCGGCTGCGCGTTCGGAGCCCTCTACACCACCGCCGGCCGCGTGCTGCGCTCGCTGACGCGCAGGGCGCGGCGGACCGACCGGGCCGCACGGGCGCTGGCCGACCTCGCCGACTCCGGCCCCGTTGCCGAGCTCGCGGGCCGGGTCGTGGGCCGGATGGCCCCCGGGGCCGGGATCGCCGCCGCCGTGATCGGCTCGGTGGCCCTGCTGTGGACGGCCTGGGCGTACGCGTTCGGCGCCCGCCAGGTGATCGTCGCAGCCGCGTTCTACGCCGTACTGGCCGGAGCGGCCGTCGCCCGCCCCCTCAAGGGCGCCCTCGACTGGCTCGTCCCGCCCGTCTTCCGGGCGGCCGAGTACACCACCGTGCTGATCCTCGCCGCCAAGGCGGACGTGCCCGGGGCCCTTCCGGCGGCATTCGGACTGGTCGCGGCGGTCGCCTACCATCACTACGACACGGTCTACCGCATCCGCGGTGGATCGGGCGCGCCCCCGCGGTGGCTGGTGTGGACGATCGGCGGTCACGACGGCCGGGTCCTGCTGACCGCGGTCCTGGCCGCCGTCCTGGCGACGCGCGCCGCGGACTTCCCCGTCGCGCTCACGGCCCTGGCCGTGTTCGTGGCACTCGTGGTGCTCGTGGAGAGCATCCGCTTCTGGGTCTCCTCCGGGGCACCCGCCGTACATGACGAAGGAGAACCAGCATGATCGGCCTTGTACTCGCTGCCGGTGCCGGACGCCGCCTGCGTCCCTACACCGACACCCTGCCCAAGGCCCTCGTGCCCGTCGGCCCCGAAGGCGCCGAGGACGGCCTGACCGTGCTGGACCTCACCCTCGGCAACTTCGCCGAGGTCGGCCTCACCGAGGTCGCGATCGTCGTCGGCTACCGCAAGGAGGCCGTGTACGAGCGCCGCGAGGCCCTGGAGGCCAAGTACGGCGTCAAGATCACGCTGATCGACAACGACAAGGCCGAGGAGTGGAACAACGCCTACTCCCTGTGGTGCGCCCGTGACGTCCTGAAGCAGGGTGTGATCCTCGCCAACGGCGACACCGTCCACCCGGTCTCCGTCGAGCGGACCCTGCTCGGCGCCCGCGGCGACGGCCGGAAGATCATCCTTGCCCTCGACACGGTCAAGAGCCTGGCCGACGAGGAGATGAAGGTCGTCGTCGACGGCGCCGAGGGCGTGCGGAAGATCACCAAGCTCATGGAGCCGTCCGACGCCACCGGCGAGTACATCGGCGTCACCCTCATCGAGCCGGAGGCCGCCGAGGCCCTCGCCGAGGCCCTGAAGACCACCTTCGAGCGCGACCCCGACCTGTACTACGAGGACGGCTACCAGCACCTCGTCAACGACGGCTTCGTCATCGACGTGGCCCCCATCGGCGACGTCAAGTGGGTCGAGATCGACAACCACGACGACCTCGCCAAGGGCCGGACGATCGCATGCCAGTACTGACGAGGCTCATCCCCTCCCCGGTCGTCGTCGACATCAGCCGCGGCGCCATGGACGACCTGGCCGGCCTCCTGGCCGACCAGCGGATCTCGGCGTCCGGCAAACTGGCGATCGCGATCAGCGGCGGCTCCGGCCAGCTGCTGCGCTCCAAGCTGGAGCCCGTACTGCCGCACGCGGACTGGTACCCGGTCGCGGACGGCACGATCGACTCCGCCGTCAAGCTGGCCGACGACATAAAGGGCCGTCGCTACGACGCCGTCGTCGGCCTGGGCGGGGGAAAGATCATCGACGTGGCGAAGTACGCCGCGGCGCGGGTCGGCCTGCCCATGGTGGCGGTCGCCACCAACCTGGCGCACGACGGCATCTGCTCGCCCGTGGCCACGCTGGACAACGACAACGGCCGCGGCTCCTACGGTGTGCCCACGCCGATCGCGATGGTCATCGACCTCGACGTGATCCGCGACGCCCCGGTGCGGTTCGTCCGCTCCGGCATCGGTGACGCGCTCTCGAACATCTCGGCCATCGCCGACTGGGAGCTTTCGCACAAGATCACCGGGGAGCCCGTGGACGGCCTGGCCGCCGCCATGGCCCGTACGGCCGGCGAGGCCGTCCTGCGCCACCCCGGCGGCTGCGGCGACGACACGTTCCTCACCGTGCTCGCGGAAGCCCTGGTGCTCACCGGCATCGCCATGTCGATCAGCGGGGACACCCGGCCGGCCTCCGGAGCCTGCCACGAGATCAGCCACGCCTTCGACCTGCTCTACCCGGGCCGCTCCGCGCTCCACGGCGAGCAGGTCGGCCTCGGCGCCGCCTTCGCGATGTTCCTGCGCGGCGCCGACGAGCAGGCCGGGCTCTTCGTCGAGTCGCTGCGCGGCCACGGACTGCCCGTGCTGCCCGCCGAGATCGGGTTCAGCGTGGACGAGTTCGTCGCGGCCGTCGAGTACGCCCCCCAGACCCGTCCGGGACGCTTCACGATCCTGGAGCACCTCAATCTGTCCACAGCCGAGATCAGGGACGCTTACGCCGACTATGCCAAGACCATCCGTAGCTGAACTCCGGCCCGTCGTTCACCCGCCGGGCGTCAAGGACCGGCGCAGTGGCGAGCACTGGGGCGGTCGCCTGTACATGCGCGAGATCTCCCTGCGCATCACCCGCGTCCTGGTGAACACCAAGGTCACGCCCAACCAGCTGACCTACGTGATGACCCTCGCGGGTGTCCTGGCCGCCCCGGCCCTGCTGATCCCGGGCATCTGGGGCGCCGCCCTCGGCGTGGTCATGGTCCAGCTGTACCTGCTGCTCGACTGCGTCGACGGCGAGGTCGCCCGCTGGAAGAAGCAGTACTCGCTCTCCGGCGTGTACCTCGACCGGGTCGGCGCCTACCTGTGCGACGCGGCCGTCCTCGTCGGCTTCGGCCTGCGCGCCAGCGACCTGTGGGGCACCGGGCGGATCGACTGGCTGTGGGCCTTCCTGGGCACCCTCGCGGCCCTCGGCGCCATCCTGATCAAGGCCGAGACCGACCTGGTCGGCGTCGCGCGCCACCAGACCGGCAAGGAGCCCGTCGCGGAGGCCGCCGCCGAGCCGCGCTCCTCCGGCATGGCGCTGGCCCGCCGGGCCGCGTCCGCGCTCAAGTTCCACCGGCTCGTCCTCGGCATCGAGGCCTCGCTGCTCATCCTGCTGCTCGCGATCCTGGACCAGATACGGGGCGACCTGTACTTCTCCCGGCTCGGCGTGGCCGTGCTGGCCGGCATCGCGATGCTCCAGACGGTGCTGCACCTGGTGTCGATCCTGGCCTCCAGCAGGCTCAAGTGACGAAGCCGATGCGGCTGGGCGCCGTGATCATCACCATGGGCAACCGCCCCGACGAGCTCAAGGCGCTCCTCGACTCGGTCGCCCGCCAGGAGGGCGACCCGGTCGAGGTCGTCGTCGTGGGCCAGGGGGTGCCGGTCACCGGGCTGGAGGGTGTGCTTCCGGGCCTGCGCACCGTCGAGCTTCCCGAGAACCTGGGCATCCCCGGCGGCCGCAACGTCGGCATCGAGGCCTTCGGCCCCGGCGGCGGCGATGTCGACGCCCTGCTCTTCCTCGACGACGACGGGCTGCTGGAGCGCACCGACACCGCCGAGCTGTGCCGTCAGGCCTTCGCCGAGGACCCGAAGCTCGGGATCGTCAGCTTCCGGATCGCCGATCCGGAGTCCGGCGAGACCCAGCGCCGGCACGTGCCCCGGCTGCGCGCCTCCGACCCGATGCGCTCCTCCCGCGTGACCACCTTCCTGGGCGGCGCCAATGCCGTCCGCACGTCGGTGTTCAAGCAGGTCGGAGCGTTGCCCGGGGAGTTCTTCTACGCGCACGAGGAGACCGACCTGGCCTGGCGGGCGCTCGACGCAGGGTGGCTGATCGACTACCGGGCGGACATGGTGCTCCTGCATCCGACGACCGCCCCCTCCCGGCACGCGGTCTACCACCGTATGGTTGCCCGTAACCGGGTGTGGCTCGCCCGCCGTAACCTGCCTGCCCCGCTGGTCCCGGTCTACCTGGGCGTCTGGCTCCTGCTGACGCTGTTGCGCAGGCCCTCGGTGCCGGCGCTCAAGGCCTGGTTCGGTGGGTTCAAGGAGGGATGGACCACCCCCTGCGGTCCCCGGCGCCCCATGAAGTGGCGTACGGTCTGGCGGCTGACCCGGCTGGGACGACCGCCTGTCATCTGACACGCTCGCGTCTGAGAAAATTCGTGACCCCGGGACGTACGCGGTCACGGAACATGCATGATCACGGGCCGAGCGCCCCAGGCCCGATGCCACCTTCTGCCGCATCTTGAAGACGGAAAGTTTCAACTTGTGAGTGACACAACCCAGGATGGCGCCCTCGCCACGAGCAAGCCGCCGTCCGAAGACGCGGGGCTGGCCCCCGCGGAGCTCGCCAGGAAGTACGGCCTGTCCGTCAGTGGTGCCCGGCCGACCCTGGTCGAGTACGTGCGGCAGCTCTGGGACCGGCGCCACTTCATCATGGCGTTCTCCCGGGCCAAGCTGATGGCCCAGTACAGCGAGGCGCGGCTCGGCCAGATCTGGCAGGTGGCGACCCCGCTGCTCAACGCTCTGGTGTACTACCTGATCTTCGGCCTGATCATGAACGCGGGCCGGGGGATGGAGAAGGGGGTCTACATCCCCTTCCTGGTGACGGGCATCTTCGTCTTCACCTTCACCCAGAGCTCGCTGATGGCGGGAGTCCGGGCCATCCCCGGCAACCTCGGCCTGGTCCGCGCCCTGCACTTCCCGCGCGCCTCCCTGCCGATCTCCTTCTCGATGCAGCAACTCCAGCAGCTGCTGTACTCGATGATCGTCGTGGTGGTCGTCACGGTCGGCTTCGGCAACTACCCGAGGCTGTCGTGGCTGCTGGTCATCCCGACCCTGGCGCTCCAGTTCGTCTTCAACACCGGCCTCGCGCTGGTCTTCGGGCGGATGGGTTCCAAGACCCCCGACCTCGCGCAGCTGATGCCGTTCATCACGCGTACGTGGATGTACGCCTCGGGCGTCATGTTCTCGATCAGCGGGGCGCTCGAGGACAGGCACGTGCCCGCGTGGGTCACGGACGTGCTCCAGTGGAACCCGGCGGCGATCTACATGGACCTGGTCCGGTTCGCGCTGATCGACGACTACGGCCGGGAGAACCTGCCGCCGCACGTCTGGGCTTTCGCCGTCGGCTGGGCCGTCGTGATCGGCCTCGGCGGTTTCGTGTACTTCTGGAAGGCTGAGGAGCGTTACGGCCGTGGCTGAGATCAACCGGGGCAACGTCCCCACCGTCATCGCCGACGACGTGCACATCGTCTACCGCGTCAACACCGGCAGCTCCGGCAAGGGCAGTGCCACCGCCGCGCTGAGCAAGATAATGCGCCGGGGCAAGGGCGATGCGCCGGGCGTCCGCCGGGTGCACGCCGTGCGCGGCGTGTCCTTCACCGCGTACCGCGGCGAGGCCATCGGCGTCATCGGCTCCAACGGCTCCGGCAAGTCCACCCTGCTGCGCGCCATCGCGGGCCTGCTGCCCTGCGAGTCCGGCAAGGTCTACACCGACGGCCAGCCCTCGCTGCTGGGCGTCAACGCCGCACTGATGAACGACCTCACCGGCGAGCGCAACGTGGTCCTCGGCGGTCTCGCGATGGGAATGAGCCGCGAGCAGATCCGGGAGCGCTACGAGGACATCGTCGACTTCTCGGGCATCAACGACAAGGGCGATTTCATCTCCCTCCCGATGCGCACGTACTCCTCCGGTATGGCGGCGCGCCTGCGTTTTTCCATTGCCGCGGCCAAGGACCACGACGTTCTGATGATCGACGAGGCCCTGGCCACCGGTGACCGGAAGTTCCAGGTGCGTTCCGAGGAGCGCATCCGCGAACTGCGCAAGCACGCCGGAACCGTTTTCCTGGTGAGCCACAACAACAAGTCCATCCGCGACACCTGCAGCCGCGTGCTGTGGCTGGAGAAGGGTGAACTGCTGATGGACGGGCCCACCGAGGAAGTCGTCTCGGCCTACGAGAAGGCGACCAGCGCCTGACCGCGGTCCTCGCCGGCCCCCGTCGCTCCGAGCGGCGGGGGTTTCGGCTTGTCGGCCGACATTCGGTGGCCGAGCGAATACCCGAGAGGCTGCCGCGGCGTTGTACAGCGTAAGCTGGAGCAGTCCTGAATCACGCCAGAGGGGACGATTCCCCGCAGGTGAACGGCCCGGGGTACCCCGGGGAAAGTCCGGCGGCGTGTCCGAAATAGGATGTATTGGGTCGGCAGTGTAGAACGGGAGACGTGACGGCAATGGCTACGGGAATTCTCCGGCCCCCAGGCATTACGGCCGTCCCCCGCGCGGGCGGCGGGCGGTGACCCCCGGGCACGGTATCCGGCCCGGCGGGGACGCGGCCCCCACAGCCCCCGACGCCCGAGCCCACGCGTACGCCACCCTCGGCAAGGCGCGCTCGGAGAACTTCCCCGTCGCCCCGTCCTTCCTCCCGCGCGCCTGGCGCGACGGCCTCATGGCCGTCTACGGGTACGCCCGCCTGGTCGACGACATCGGCGACGGCGACCTCGCCCCCGGCGGACACGACGCGGTGCTCCTCGGCCTCGACCCGTCCGCCGCGGACGAACCGCTCGCGATGCTCGACGCCCTCGAAACCGACCTGCACCGCGTCTTCCGGCGGACCGGCGGCCCCGACGGCCCCCCGCGCCACCCCCTCCTGCAGGCGCTCCAGCCGGTGGTCCGCGCCCACGGCCTCACTCCCGAGCCCTTCCTCGGGCTCATCGAGGCCAACCGCCAGGACCAGCGCGTCACGCGCTACGCGACGTACGGCGACCTCCTCGCGTACTGCGAACTCTCCGCGAACCCGGTCGGCCGCCTCGTGCTGTCCCTCACCGGCACCAGCACCCCCGAGCGGATCCGCCGCTCCGACGCCGTCTGCACCGCCCTCCAGATCGTCGAACACCTGCAGGACGTCGCGGAGGACCTCGGCCGCGACCGGATCTACCTCCCGGCCGAGGACATGCGCCGCTTCCACGTGGCCGAAACCGACCTCAAGGCCCACCGCGCCGGCGCGTCCGTACGCTCCCTGGTCGCGTTCGAAGCGGAACGTGCCCGGGACCTCCTGAATGAAGGCACCCCGCTCGTGGGTAGCGTGCACGGCAGACTCCGGCTGCTGCTCGCGGGCTTCGTGGGAGGAGGGCGCGCCGCCCTGCGAGCCGTCACCGCCGCCGGCTTCGACGTACTTCCCGGCCCGCCCAAGCCCACCAGGAGCGGCCTGCTCCGCGAGGTGGCCGCCGTCCTGCGCACAGCGCCGAGAAAGGGGTGAGCCCGACCGTGGAGGGTTCCGCACACACGTCCGCACCGTCCGCAGCGGTCCTGGCGGCGTACAGCTACTGCGAGGCCGTCACCGGTTCCCAGGCGCGCAACTTCGCGTACGGCATCCGGCTGCTGCCCTCCGACAAGCGGCAGGCGATGTCCGCGCTGTACGCGTTCTCCCGGCGCGTCGACGACATCGGCGACGGCACGCTCGCCCCCGAGGCCAAGTTCGCCCGGCTCGAGGAGACCCGCGCCCTGCTCGGCCGGATCCGGGCCGAGGAGATCGACGAGGACGACACCGACCCGGTCGCCGTCGCCCTCGCCCACGCCGCCCGGCGCTTCCCGATCCCGCTCGGCGGCCTCGACGAGCTCATCGACGGGGTCCTCATGGACGTCCGCGGCGAGACCTACGAGACCTGGGACGACCTCAAGGCCTACTGCCGTTGCGTGGCAGGAGCCATCGGGCGGCTCTCCCTCGGCGTGTTCGGCACCGTGCACACGGGCGGCCTCGGCGCCCCCGACGCCGCGCGCGCCGGCGAGTACGCGGACACCCTCGGCCTCGCCCTCCAGCTCACCAACATCCTGCGCGACGTCCGCGAGGACGCCGCCAACGGGCGTACGTACCTGCCCGCCGAAGACCTCGCCAAGTTCGGCTGCTCGGACGGGTTCGGCAGTGATCGGATGCCCGCCGGAGCCGACTTCGCCGGGCTCGTCCACCACGAAGTCCGGCGCGCCCGCGCCCTGTTCGTCGAGGGCTACCGGCTGCTCCCCATGCTCGACCGGCGCAGCGGCGCCTGCGTCGCCGCGATGGCCGGCATCTACCGGCGCCTGCTCGACCGGATCGAGCGCGAGCCCGAGGCCGTGCTCCGCGGCCGCGTCTCGCTGCCCCCGCACGAGAAGGCGTACGTCGCCGTGCGCGGCCTGTCCGGCCTCGACGCCCGCACCATCTCCCGCCAGAGCACGCGGAGGCGGAGCTGATGGGCCCGAGGCAGACGCCGCGCACCACGACGCGGACTCCGAGGCCGCACGGCCGGCGGGCAACCCCGGCCGGGCCCACCGCGTCTCACCGTGCGGGCTCCGCCCGGACGGCCGCCCCGGCGGGCCGCACGCGTACGACGGGGGAGGCCGCATGAGCGCGACCGAACAGCGCGCCGTCGTCATCGGCGGCGGGCTCGCCGGCGTGACGGCCGCACTCGAACTCGCCGACGCCGGACTGCGGGTCACCCTGCTCGAAGGCCGCCCGCGGCTCGGCGGGCTCGCCTTCTCCTTCAAGCGCGGCGACCTCACCGTCGACAACGGCCAGCACGTCTACCTGCGCTGCTGCACCGCCTACCGGTGGTTCCTCGACCGCGTCGAGGGCACCGCCCTCGCCCCGGTCCAGGACCGGCTCGACGTACCCGTGCTCGACGTCGCCCACCCCGCCGGGCCGCGCCTGGGCCGGCTGCGCCGCAGCGCCCTGCCCGTACCCCTGCACCTGGCCGGCTCCCTGGCCCGCTACCCGCACCTCTCGCTCGCCGAGCGGGCGAGCGTCGGGCGCGCAGCCCTCGCGCTGCGCCGGCTCGACCCCGCCGATCCGGCCCTGGACGGCGTGGACTTCGCGACCTGGCTCGGCCGCTACGGCCAGAGCCCGCGCACCATCGAGGCCCTGTGGGACCTCGTCGGCATCGCCACCCTCAACGCCACCGCCGGCCAGTCCTCGCTGGGCCTGGCCGCCATGGTCTTCAAGACCGGCCTGCTCTCCGAGAACGGCGCCGCCGACATCGGCTGGGCCACCGTCCCGCTCGGCGACCTGCACGACGCCCTCGCCCGCAAGCAGCTCGACGCGGCCGGCGTACGCACCGAACTGCGCACCCGCGTCACGTCCGTCAACCGTGCGCAGGACGGGAGCTGGCGGGTCGACACCGAGGGCGGGTCCCTCGAAGCCGCCGCGGTCGTCCTCGCCGTCCCGCAGCGCGAGGCGCACGCCCTGCTGCCGCCCGGCGCCCTCGCCGACCCGGACAAGCTCCTCGACATCGGCACCGCGCCGATCCTCAACGTCCACGTCGTCTACGACCGCAAAGTGCTCAAGCAGCCCTTCTTCGCCGCGCTGGGCTCCCCGGTCCAGTGGGTGTTCGACCGCAGCGACGCCTCCGGGCTGGCCGACGGCGGCCAGTACCTGGCGCTGTCCCAGTCGGCCGCCCATGACGACATCGACGAGCCCGTCTCGGTGCTGCGCGCCAAGTACCTGCCCGAGCTGGAACGGCTGCTGCCGGCCGCCCGGGGCGCCAAGGTACGGGACTTCTTCGTGACCCGGGAGCGGACCGCAACGTTCGCCCCCACCCCCGGCGTCGGCCGGCTGCGCCCCGGGGCGCGGACCGACACGCCGGGCCTCTACCTCGCCGGTGCGTGGACCGCCACCGGTTGGCCCGCGACCATGGAGGGCGCTGTCCGCAGCGGACTGAGCGCGGCGCACGCCGCGCTCGCCGCACTCGGCCGCCACCGGGAGCACCCCCTGCAGGAGGCGGCATGACGACCACCAGCACGACCGCAGCAGCACGTACAGGACACAGAGGAGAGCCAGTGAACCCGGGGAATCCGGCTGTCGAGAACACGGACGCCGGCAACGGCGCAGCCGGAGGGGGCGTCGAGAAGGCGGACACGCTCGCACTTCTGGAGCGCGGCCGCGCGCTGTCGACCCCCGTGCTCCGCGCCGCGGTCGACCGGCTCGCGGCGCCCATGGACACCGTCGCCGCGTACCACTTCGGCTGGATCGACGCCCAGGGCAACGCGGCGGACGGCGACGGCGGCAAGGCCGTGCGCCCCGCCCTCGCGCTGCTCTCCGCCGAGGCCGCCGGGGCCTCCGCCGAGGTCGGCATCCCGGGCGCCGTCGCCGTCGAGCTCGTCCACAACTTCTCGCTGCTCCACGACGACCTGATGGACGGCGACGAGCAGCGCCGCCACCGCGACACGGTGTGGAAGGTGCACGGCCCGGCGCTGGCGATCCTGGTCGGCGACGCCCTGTTCGCCCTCGCCAACGAGGTCCTGCTGGAGCTCGGCACCGTCGAGGCCGGCCGCGCCGCGCGCCGCCTGACCACCGCCAGCCGCAAGCTCATCGACGGCCAGGCCCAGGACATCTCCTACGAGCACCGCGAGCGCGTCAGCGTCGAGGAGTGCCTGGAGATGGAGGGCAACAAGACCGGCGCCCTGCTCGCCTGCGCGGTCTCCATCGGCGCCGTCCTCGGCGGCGCGGACGACCGTACGGCCGACAAGCTGGAGGAGTACGGCTACCACCTCGGCCTCGCCTTCCAGGCCGTCGACGACCTCCTCGGCATCTGGGGCGACCCGGAGGCCACCGGCAAGCAGACCTGGAGCGACCTGCGCCAGCGCAAGAAGTCCCTGCCGGTCGTCGCCGCCCTCGCGGCCGGCGGGCCCGCCTGCGAGGAGCTCGCGAAGCTGCTCGCCGCCGACGCCAAGAGCAACGACTTCGAGAACTTCTCGGAGGAGGAGTTCGCGGCGCGCGCCGCGCTCATCGAGGCCGCGGGCGGGCGCGAGTGGACCGCCGAGGAGGCGCGCCGCCAGCACGCGATCGCCATCCGCGCCCTGGACGACGTCGACATGCCCCAGCGGGTGCGCGAACAGCTCGTCGCCCTCGCCGACTTCGTCGTCGTGCGCAAGAGGTGACCGCCACCCGAGCAGGGATATGACGCGCGAGTCGCCGGCCGGCGCCGCCTGACAGCAGCGCCCGGCCGACGGCATACCCCAGCACAGCAGAGGACCACTGCCACGTAAGGGGAAGCCATGACAGCGACGACCGACGGCGCCGGTGCCCCCGGCGCCGATCCGGATTTCACCACCCCGGACACGATGCGGGGTGCGCAGGAGGCCGTCGCACGGGCGACCCGGCACCTGCTGGCCCGCCAGGACGCGGCCGGGTGGTGGAAGGGCGACCTGGAGACCAACGTCACCATGGACGCCGAGGACCTGCTGCTGAGGCAGTTCCTCGGGATCCGGGACGAGGCCACCACGCAGGCCGCCGCCCTGTTCATCCGGGGAGAGCAGGGCACGGACGGCACCTGGGCCACCTTCCACGGCGGACCGCCCGAACTCTCCGCCACCATCGAGGCGTACGTCGCCCTGCGGCTGGCGGGCGACGCGCCCGACGCCCCGCACATGGCCCGCGCCTCGGCCTGGATCCGGGCCCACGGCGGGATCGCGGCCGCCCGCGTCTTCACCCGCATCTGGCTGGCCCTGTTCGGCTGGTGGAGCTGGGACCACCTGCCCGAACTCCCGCCCGAGCTGGTCTTCCTGCCGCCGTGGGTGCCGCTGAACATCTACGACTTCGGCTGCTGGGCCCGCCAGACCATCGTCCCGCTGACCGTGGTCTCCGCGAAGCGGCCCGTCCGCCCGGCCCCGTTCGCCCTCGACGAGCTGCACACCGACGCGCGGCGCCCGTACCCTCCCGCCGTCCGCCCGGCCCCGCTGGCCAGTTGGGAGGGGGTCTTCCAGCGGATGGACAAGGCCCTGCACGTCTACCGCCGGTTCGCCCCGCGCCGGCTGCGCAAGGCCGCGATGGACGCCGCCGCCCGCTGGATCATCGAGCGCCAGGAGAACGACGGTTGCTGGGGCGGGATCCAGCCACCCGCCGTGTACTCCGTCATCGCCCTGCACCTGCTCGGATACGACCTCGGCCACCCCGTGATGCGGGCCGGACTGGAGTCCCTGGACCGGTTCGCGGTGTGGCGCGAGGACGGCGCCCGGATGATCGAGGCCTGCCAGTCCCCGGTCTGGGACACCTGCCTCGCCGCCATCGCCCTGGCCGACGCGGGTCTGGCGCCCGACCACCCGGCCCTGGTGAAGGCCGCCGACTGGATGCTCGGCGAGGAGATCGTGCGCAGCGGGGACTGGGCGGTGCGCCGGCCCGGACTCGCCCCGGGCGGCTGGGCGTTCGAGTTCCACAACGACACCTACCCCGACATCGACGACACCGCCGAAGTGGTGCTCGCGCTGCGCCGGATCAGGCATCCGGAGCCGGCCCGGGTCGAGGCGGCCATCGCCCGCGGGGTGTCGTGGAACCTCGGGATGCAGTCGAGGAACGGCGCCTGGGGCGCCTTCGACGCCGACAACACCAGCCCCTTCCCGAACCGGCTGCCGTTCTGCGACTTCGGCGAGGTCATCGACCCGCCGTCGGCCGACGTCACCGCCCACGTGGTGGAGATGCTCGCCGTGGAGGGCAAGGCGGCCGACCCGCGGACCCGGCGCGGCATCGCCTGGCTGCTCGCCGAACAGGAGCCCTCCGGCGCCTGGTTCGGCCGCTGGGGCACCAACTACGTCTACGGGACCGGCTCGGTGGTCCCGGCCCTGGCGGCCGCGGGCTTCGCCCCGGCGCATCCCGCGATCCGGCGGGCCGTGCGCTGGCTGGAATCCGTACAGAACGAGGACGGCGGGTGGGGCGAGGACCAGCGCTCCTACAGGGACCCCGAGTGGGCCGGGAAGGGGGCCTCGACCCCCTCGCAGACCGCCTGGGCCCTGATGGCCCTGCTCTCCGCGGGGGAGCGCGACGGCAAGGCCGTGGAGCGAGGCGTCGCGTACCTGGTGGAGACCCAGCGGGGGGACGGCTCCTGGGACGAGCCGTACTTCACCGGCACCGGCTTCCCCTGGGACTTCTCCATCAACTACCACCTGTACCGGCAGGTCTTCCCGCTCACCGCGCTCGGCCGCTACCTGTACGGGGAACCCTTCGCGCCCGGGGCGTCCTGATGGCCGCGGCCCACCGGGCCGAGGGCCCCGGACCGTACGAGCCGCCCGGCCCGGCCGGGCCGCCGGCGCCACTGCTGGTCGCCTGCGCGCTGCGCATCGAGCAGGTCGCCCTGCGCAGCGGCGGCGGCCGCGGCGCCGCCCGCCCCGAACCGGGCTACTCGGTGCTGCGCACGGGCATGGGCCCGCGCGCAGCCGAGCGGGCGGTCGGCCGGGCGCTCGCCGAGCCGGGGCTGCGCCGGGCCCCCGTCCTCGCCACCGGGTTCTGCGCCGGACTGGTCCCCGGCATGAGCCCCGGCGACCTCGTCGTCGCCGAGGAGACCCGGGATCCGCGGGGCACCGTCACGTGCGCCGGCACCGCCCTGCTCGCCGAGGCGCTGGCCCGGGCCGCTCCGGGCCGGACCGTGCACACCGGCGCACTGACCGGATCCGACCACGTCGTCCGCGGCCAGGAACGCGCCGAGCTGCGCGCCACCGGCGCCATCGCGGTCGACATGGAGTCCGCGGCCACCCTTTTGACGGCCGTGGGGGCCGCCGCCGATGGCTGGAACCGTCCGGTTGCGGCCGTCCGGGTGATCGTGGACGCTCCGGAGCATGAGCTCGTCCGCATCGGCACGTTGCGCGGTGGAATATCGGCCTTCCGCGTATTGCGTGCCGTACTGCCCGCGTTTTATGAATGGCACCGTTCTTCGCTGCTCCCCAGGAGGTGAGCCAGATGGCCATGCCGCTGCGACAGTCCATCAGGGTCGGGACGTATCTTCTCGAACAGAAGCTCCGCAAGCGTGAGAAGTTCCCGCTGATCGTCGAGCTGGAACCGCTCTACGCCTGCAATCTGGCCTGCGAGGGGTGTGGGAAGATCCAGCACCCGGCGGGCGTGCTCAAGCAGCGCATGCCGGTGGCCCAGGCGGTCGGTGCCGTCCTGGAGTCCGGCGCGCCCATGGTGTCCATCGCGGGCGGCGAGCCCCTGATGCACCCGCAGATCGACGAGATCGTCCGCCAGTTGGTGGCCAAGCGGAAGTACGTCTTCCTGTGCACCAACGCGATGCTGCTGCGCAAGAAGATCGAGAAGTTCACCCCGTCCCCGTACTTCGCGTTCGCGGTGCACATCGACGGGCTGCGCGAACGCCACGACGAGTCGGTGGCCAAGGAGGGCGTCTTCGACGAGGCGGTCGCCGCCATCAAGGAGGCGAAGAGGCGCGGGTTCCGGGTCACCACCAACTCCACCTTCTTCAACACCGACACCCCGCAGACGATCATCGAGGTGCTCAACTACCTCAATGACGACCTCAAGGTCGACGAAATGATGATCTCGCCCGCCTACGCCTACGAAAAGGCACCCGACCAGGAGCACTTCCTGGGCGTCGAGCAGACCCGGGAACTCTTCAAGAAGGCCTTCGCGGGCGGAAACCGGCGGCGCTGGCGGCTCAACCACTCCCCGCTGTTCCTCGACTTCCTGGAGGGCAAGGCGGATTTCCCCTGCACCGCCTGGGCCATTCCGAATTACTCCCTCTTCGGCTGGCAGCGCCCCTGCTATCTGATGAGCGACGGCTACGTGCCGACGTACCGGGAGCTGATCGAGGACACCGACTGGAGCAAGTACGGCCGCGGGAAGGACCCGCGCTGCGCGAATTGCATGGCGCACTGCGGCTACGAGCCCACCGCCGTCCTCGCCACGATGGGCTCCCTCAAGGAATCCCTGCGCGCCGCCCGCGAGACGGTCTCGGGGAACCGGGAGAAGCAGTGACCGGCTTCGACCTCCGCGCCCTGCTCGACGAGCGGGGCGGGGAACGGTACGAGCTCCACGCGCGCCACCTCAACCACCAGCTGCCCCGGATGCTGCACACGATCGGCTTCGACAAGGTCTACGTGCGGGCCGAGGGCGCGCACTTCTGGGACGCCGAGGGCAACGACTACCTGGACATGCTGGCCGGGTTCGGGGTCATGGGCCTGGGCCGGCACCACCCGGTCGTCCGCCGGGCGCTGCACGACGTACTCGACGCGCAGCTCGCCGACCTGACCCGCTTCGACTGCCAGCCGCTGCCCGGGCTGCTGGCGGAGAAGCTCCTCTCGTTCAGCCCGCACCTGGACCGGGTCTTCTTCGGCAACAGTGGCACCGAGGCGGTGGAGACGGCCCTGAAGTTCGCCCGCTACGCCACGGGGCGGCCCAGGGTCCTCTACTGCGACCACGCCTTCCACGGGCTGACGACGGGCTCGCTGTCGGTCAACGGGGAAGGCGGGTTCCGGGACGGTTTCGCGCCGCTGCTGCCCGACACGCAGATCGCCCTCGGGGACCTGGCGGCCCTGGAGCGGGAGCTGAAGCGCGGCGACGTCGCCGCCTTCGTCGTGGAACCGATCCAGGGCAAGGGCGTACTCGCGGCCCCGCCCGGATTCCTGCGCGCGGCGCAGGAGCTGCTGCACCGGCACAAGGCGCTGCTGATCGCGGACGAGGTGCAGACGGGCCTCGGCCGGACCGGTGATTTCTACGCCTACCAGCACGAGCCGGGCGTGGAGCCGGACCTGGTGTGCGTGGCCAAGGCCCTCTCGGGCGGCTACGTACCGGTGGGTGCGACCCTGGGCAAGGACTGGATCTTCAAGAAGGTCTACTCGTCGATGGACCGGGTGCTCGTGCACTCCGCCAGCTTCGGCTCCAACGCGCAGGCGATGGCGGCCGGGCTCGCGGTGCTCTCCGTCATGGAGGACGAGTCGGTGGTCGCGAACGCGCGCGCGACGGGCGATCTGCTGCGCGGGCGGCTCGCGGCGCTCGTGGACGAGTACGAGCTGCTCCACGAGGTGCGCGGGCGTGGCCTGATGATCGGCATCGAGTTCGGGCGGCCGTCCTCGCTCGGGCTGCGCAGTCGGTGGACCATGCTCCAGGCGGCCCGCAAGGGGCTCTTCGCCCAGATGGTCGTGGTGCCGCTGCTGCAGAAGCACCGGATCCTGACGCAGGTGTCGGGCGACCACCTGGAGGTCATCAAGCTCATCCCGCCGCTGATCGTGGACGAGGGGGACGTCGACCGGTTCGTCGCGGCCTTCCGCGCGGTCATGGACGAGGCGCACGGCGGGGGCGCCCTGATGTGGGACTTCGGCAGGACGCTGGTGAAGCAGGCCGTCGGCGGCGGCTGACGGCCTGCTTCCGTTCCGGGCGGCCGGGCTCAGTCGAGCAGCCGCGCCCGCAGCCGGTCGAGGGTCTCGGGCGTGAGTCCGAGGCCCTCGGCGAGGTACCGCTCGACCCCGCCCCAGTGCTCGTCGATGGCGTCGAAGGCGGCCGTCAGGTACTCGGCGCGGGCGTCGAACAGCGGCGAGAGCAGCTCCATCACCTCGGGGGAGCGGGCCTCGGGCGCATCGCTGCCGCGGCGGACGCGGTAGCGGCGGTGCGGGGCGTTGGACTCCAGGTAGTCCGCCACGATCGCCTCCCGCTCGACGCCCAGCGCGAGCAGGGTGACGGCGATCGACAGGCCGGCCCGGTCCTTGCCGGCCGCGCAGTGCATGAGCGCCGGAACGCTGTCCCCGGCGAGGGCGTGCAGGACCCGGCCGTGCTCGGCGGTGCGCTTCTCGATCATCGTGCGGTACGAGGCGGTCATCCGGGCGGCGGCCTTTCCGTCGCCGAGGAGCCCGCGGAGCTGCTCGACGTCGCCGTCGCGGACCATCTTCCAGAATTCCTTGCCGTCGGCCGGGTCCGACAGCGGGATGTTGACGTTCCGTACGCCGGGGAGCTCGACGTCGGGCCCCTCCAAGGCGTGGTCGGCGTTGTTGCGGAAGTCGAAGACGGTGTGCAGGCCGAGCGACGCCAGGAATTCTGCATCGGTTTCGGTGGCATGTGCCAGATGTCCGCTACGGAACAGTTTTCCCGGCTTGACCCGCCGACCGTCGGCGGTCGGGAGGCCGCCCACGTCACGGAAGTTGCGCACTCCCGAGAGCTCGGGCTCCGGTACGGGCTCCGTCCGCGGGGGCCGGGGTATCTGCTGGGTCACGGGAACTCCTCCGCATCGTCGTGGTGTGTCCGAATTACACTACTTGGGGCCAACTTGCCATAACCGGAGGCGAGATCGGGCGCGGCCCCGTGAGCCAGATCATACGGTGACCGTGAGTGCCTGATCGTCGAAGTCGAATGGCCCGGCCGGAGGGGTTGTTGGCTTCGGGGAATGGACGGAGGGTGACCGGAATTCCGGCGGATTCCCGGTTCTGTGAATCCGTCAGGAAATTCGTGGCTTGTTCGGTGTGGCTCAACTCGATTACCTTCGCGATCGATCCGGATGGACCGCCGAATCCTGCCGCCGTCCGGAAACCGCACCCGACTATTCACGCGCGCGGCAGGAGCGGGGGAACCAGGTAGGCCGCTGTTCCCGATCTTTCGCATCGGGGCAGCTCGGGGTGAAGCCGTTCGTGTCCTGTTCACGGACGGCCGGACATCTCCAGTCCGAACCCGACAGCTCACCTCGCAGGCGACGGAGAGGAATTCGCCATGCCCGCAAAGGGTAAGCACCGACGTCCCAAGTCCCGTTCCGTGGCGCGCGGCTTCGCCGTCGCGGGCACCGGCGGTGCGGCCCTCGCGCTGCCGCTGCTGGGTGCCGCCGGCGCCCAGGCGGCCGGAGCCCCGGCCGCCGCGCCCGCCGCCGCTCCCGTGCAGGCGCCGCAGCTTCCGGCGGCCCCGCAGGCCGCGCCCGCCGCCGTCGCGCAGGGCTCGCCCGCCACTTCGGCCGTCTACACGGTCGTTCCGGGGGACTACCTCTCCAAGATCGCCCAGGACCGCCACCTCTCGGGCGGCTGGCAGCAGCTGTACGCCGACAACCGCGAGGCCGTCGGCGCCGACCCCTCGCTGATCCACCCCGGGCTGAAGCTGACCCTCGCCGCGAAGGGCGCGGCGGCCGCGGCTCCCGCGGAGCAGGCGGCCCCGGCCCCGGCGAAGAAGGCCCCGGCCCCGGCGAAGAAGTCCTCGGCCGCGAACTCGACGGCGGACTCGGCCCCGAAGGAGAAGGGCTCCGCGGCCGCCGCGCCGGCCGCTGCCCCCGCCGCCGCTCCCGCCAGGAAGTCCGCCGCCAAGCCCGCCGCCGCGGTGAGCGCCGCCGGCTTCGTCGCCCCCGTCGGCGGTGGCGGCATCTCCACCCAGTACAGGACCCCCGGCGCCATGTGGTCCAGCGGTTACCACACCGGCGTCGACTTCATCGCGAGCTCCGGCACCACCGTCCGCGCCGTCGGCGCGGGCACCGTGGTCTCCGCGGGCTGGGGCGGTGCGTACGGCAACGAGGTCGTGATCCGGCACGCGGACGGCAAGTACTCCCAGTACGGCCACCTGTCCCAGCTCTCGGTCTCGGTCGGCCAGAGCGTCACCGGCGGCCAGACCATCGGCCTCTCCGGCTCCACCGGCAACTCGACCGGCCCGCACCTGCACTTCGAGATCCGCACCGGGCCGTCCTACGGCTCGGACATCGACCCGCTGGCCTACCTCCGCTCGAAGGGCGTGAGCATCTGACGGCTCCCGCCGTCGGAGAGGCAGCCGGACGCGTGAGGCCGGGACCCGAGGGGGGTCCCGGCCTCACGCGCTGTTATTCCGTACCGACCGGGTGGTATAGATCACGGCCCGTCAACCCCTGCCTACGGTGGCGTAGGTCACGTGCCGGGGTGAAGGATGTGTTCTCGTGGCAGCGACGAAGACGACACTCAAGACCATCGGCTCGTACGCGGCGATCGGGGACAGCTTCACCGAGGGTGTGGGGGACCCGGGACCCGGGGAGACCTTTCTCGGCTGGGCGGACCGGCTGGCCGTACTCCTGGCCGATCAGCGCGAGGAAAACGAATTCCGGTACGCGAACCTGGCCGTGCGGGGACGCCTCCTCGACCAGATCGTGGCCGAGCAGGTCCCGCGGGCCAAGGAGCTCGCACCCGACCTGGTGAGCTTCTGCGCGGGCGGGAACGACATCATCCGGCCCGGCAGCGACCCGGACGACGTGGCGGAGCGGTTCGAGGCGGCGGTCGCCGACCTCACCGGAGCGGTCGGCCAGGTCATGATCACCACGGGCTTCGACACCCGCGGCGTGCCGGTCCTCAAGCACCTGCGGGGCAAGGTGGCGACGTACAGCGCGCACGTGCGCGCCATCGCCGACCGGTACGACTGCCCGGTGCTCGACCTGTGGTCGCTGAAGTCCGTACAGGACCGGCGGGCCTGGGACGACGACCGGCTGCACCTCTCACCGGAGGGGCACACCCGGGTCGCGCTGCGCGCCGCCCAGGTGCTGGGGCTTCAGGTGCCGGCCGATCCCGACCAGCCGTGGCCGCCCCAACAGCCGCGCGGCTCGGTGGACGTGACCCGGGACAACATCCAGTGGGCGCGGGAGTACCTGGTGCCGTGGATCGGGCGGCGGTTGCGCGGGGAGTCCTCGGGGGACCACGTGGAGGCGAAGCGTCCGGACCTGCTGCCGCTGTAGCGCGCGGGAGGGGGCCGGGGGACCGGGCCGACGGGGGCGGGGGGGCGGTCGTGAGGCCGGCCGTGAGGGGTGGTCGCGGGGGCGGGCGCGAGAACGGTCGTGGAGGCGGGGCGCGAGAACGGGGGCGCGCGGCGGAATCCTTCGGGGCCGGTGCGCGTTGGCAAGGTGGTAGACCGGTGTTCCGTACGGCCTCACGACCATCCGCCCCATCCTCCCAGGAGGCGCTTTGACCGGCTCCCGTCCCCTGCGTCCTCGGCTGCGCGCCCTGCGGCCCGAAGCCTTCGGCGCGGATCCGTCCGGCGCCCGCCTGGAGCGGATCCGGCGCTCGCCGAACTTCGCCGACGGCGTCTTCCAGAACCCGGTCGGGGCCCGGACCAGGCCCTCCGGCTCCATGATGGAGTTCGCCAAGATCTACTTCCACAAGGAGCAGCGGACCCGGCGCAACCCCGGCGCGCCGATCCCGGTGTATCCGACGACCCTCGCCGAGCTGGCGAAGCCGCCGGTGAGCGGGTTGCGCCTGACCTGGATGGGGCATTCGGGCGTGCTCGCGGAGATCGACGGGCGGCGGGTGCTGTTCGACCCGGTGTGGGGTGAGCGGTGCTCCCCGTTCCCGTTCGCCGGTCCCAAGCGGCTGCACCCCGCGCCCGTACCGCTGGCCTCGCTGGGGCCGGTCGACGTCGTGGTGATCTCGCACGACCACTACGACCACCTCGACCTGCCGACGATCAAGGAGCTGGCCGGGACGGACACGGTCTTCGCCGTCCCGCTCGGCGTCGGCGCCCACCTGGAGCGCTGGGGCGTGTCGCCGGACCGGCTGCGCGAGCTCGACTGGAACGAGGCCACGGAGGTCGCGGGGCTCTCGCTGACCGCGACCCCGGCACGGCACTTCTGCGGGCGCGGCCTGCGCAACCAGCAGAACACCCTGTGGGCCTCGTGGGTGGTCGCGGGCGACGAGCACCGGATCTTCCACAGCGGCGACACCGGGTACTTCCCCGGCTTCGCGGAGATCGGCGCGGCGCACGGCCCCTTCGACGCCACGATGATCCAGATCGGTGCCTACTCGGAGTACTGGCCCGACATCCACATGACCCCCGAGGAGGGCATGCGGGCCCACCTCGACCTCCAGGGCGGGATCCCGCACGGCACGATGCTGCCGATCCACTGGGGCACCTTCAACCTGGCGCTGCACCCGTGGGACGAGCCGGGCGAGGGCACCGTGGCCGCCGCCGAGGCCACCGGGGCGGCGATCGCACTGCCGATCCCGGGCCAGCCGTTCGAGCCGGGCGACGCGGACGCCCCGAGCGAGGCGTGGTGGCGCCCGTTCGTCGCCTCGGCCCCGCCCGTACCGGCGGCGTCGGCCCGCCCGGCCGCCCCCACGCGTCCCCCGGCCGCCGCGCACGAAGAACCGGAGGCCGTCGGCTCGTAGGTGGTGTTCCGGCAGCCGGGGTGGTGCGTCCGGCAGGGCCGCCGTGAATGCGCGCCCCCGGCGGATTCGGGCTGTCGTACGAGCGCTCCGCCGGGAGCGGGAAGCACCCCGGCGAAGTTCCCCAACTGACTGTCAGGGGCGGGATTGTGCGGTCTAGCGTGGGTATCCGGTGATCAACACCGTGATCCACACCGGGCCCCGGAACCCTGGGGGCCCGGGCCCCACGTAGAGGACGCCGATGTCCGGACTCCGCGCCGCCCGCCACGCCCCGTCAAGACACGCCGCCACCGGTCCCGTCCGGCAGATACGCCCCCAGCTGGTCCGCGGCTCCCTGCTGCCCACGCTCGCCGCCGGGCTCAGCGGGGCCGCCGCGGTGATCTTCACCCTCCAGCTGGGCGGCGGCGCGGGGGAGCGGGACGCCCGGCTGTGGCCGGTCCTCGCGGGCTGCGCCCTGCTCGTCGTCGGGGCGCTGGTCGCCGCCCTGCTCGGGGCCCAGCGCTCCGCCAAGGCCGTCCGGGACCGCTGCGAGGCCCTGCGCCGCTCCAGCGTGCGCGGACGCCAGGAGCTGCGGACGGCCGCCGAGCGGCTGGAGCGGGGTGAGCCGCCGGTCCGCCCCGTCCGCGGCGGCCCCACGGGGCCGCCGCCCGGCACCGACCCGGACCGGGTGGACGAGTTCTGGCTGCTCTCCCAGGAGCTGCGCGGCGCCCGCGAGCACGCGCACACGACCCTCGTACGGCTGGCCGGTCCGGCCGCACCGTCCGACAGCGACCGCAAGGTGGAGGTCTTCGTCAACCTCGCGCGTCGGCTCCAGTCCCTCGTGCACCGGGAGATCTCGCTGCTCGACGAGATGGAGGACACGGTCGAGGACCCCGACCTCCTCAGGGAGCTCTTCCACGTCGACCACCTCGCCACCCGGATCCGCCGCCACGCCGAGAACCTGGCCGTGCTCGGCGGCGCCGCCTCCCGGCGCCAGTGGACCCGGCCCATCGACCTGAGCGAGGTGCTGCGCTCCTCCGTCGCGGAGGTCGAGCAGTACACGCGGGTCAAGGTGGTGCCCCCGGCGGGCGGCACCGTGCGCGGCCACGCCGTCGCCGACGTCGTGCACCTGCTGGCCGAACTGGTCGAGAACGCCACGGTGTTCTCCGCCCCCGACACCGACGTGGTGGTGCGCGCCGAGCGGGTCACCGCGGGCATCGCCGTCGAGGTGGAGGACCGCGGGCTGGGCCTGCCGGCCGCGGAGCAGCACCGCATGAACGCGCTGCTCGTCGACCCCGACCAGGTCAGCGTCCGGCACCTGCTCGCGGACGGGCGGATCGGCCTGTTCGTGGTGTCGGCACTGGCCCGGCGGCACGGGATCGCCGTCGAGCTCAAGTCCAACATCTACGGCGGCGTGCTCGCGGTGCTGGTGCTGCCGCAGGAGCTGCTGGGGGCGGAGGCGCCGAGCGCCGGCGACGCGCTCGGGGGCTCCCGGGCCACGTCCTGGGGGACCGGCGACGGGGGCGCCGCGATGCCCCCGCTGGAGCCCGTACGGGTGGCGGTGCCGCGGCCGAAGCCGCAGCCGGAGGTGCGAAGGGAGCCGGATCCGGAGCCGGCCGCACCGGCCCGGGCGGCCCCGCCGCCCCCGCCGCCCGCGCGGCCGGTCGTACGGGAGCCGGTGCCCGCGGCGCCCCCGCCCGTACCGCCGGCCGGCCCTGCCCCGGCGGTGGTGTCCGTACCGGCCGCCCGGACGGATCCCGACCGGCCGACCCTGCCCCGGCGCCGGGCCCAGTACCACCTCGCCCCGCAGCTGCGGGACGCCCCCGCCCCGGAGCCGGCCGACGCACCCGAACAACCCGTGCACGACCCGGGCCTGATGGCAGCCTTCCAACGGGGCTTCGGGCTCGCCCAGTCGGAGGACCAGCCATGACCCCGACCTCTCACCTCGACAAGGAGCGCACCACCATGGGCGGCGAAGCGGCGACGAAGACCAGTCGGCTCTCGGACCTGGACTGGCTGCTCAGCGGCCTCGTCCAGCGGGTCCCCTACACGCGCAGCGCGGTCCTCCTCACCGCCGACGGCCTCGTCAGCTGCGTCCACGGCCTCGACAGCGACAGCGCCGACCACCTGGCGGCCCTGGCCTCCGGGCTGTACTCGCTCGGGCGGAGCGCCGGATCCCGGTTCGGCGGCGGGGCGGAGGTCCGGCAGGTCGTGGTCGAGCTCGACACCGCGCTCGTCTTCGTGTCGGCCGCCGGCGTGGGCACCTGCCTCGCGGTCCTGGCCGACCGCGAGGCCGACGCGGGCGTGCTCGGCTACGAGATGGCGATGCTGGTCAAGAGCGTCCGTCCGTACCTCGCGGCCCCGCCGCGGCGGCCCGTCGGCGACCCGGAGTGATGCGCGCCCGCGCCGCGTACGGCATGGGGGCCCCGCGCGACACGCCCTGGCTCGACGATTCGGCGGGCCGGGTGATGCGCCCGTACACGGCCAGCGGCGGGCGGACCCGCCCGGCCGCCGCACTCGACCTGCTGTCCCTGGTGACCGCGACGGGAGTGCGGCCGCGCGGCCCGCTCGGCGCCGAGCACAGCCTCGCGCTGCGCCTGTGCGCGGGCTCCGCGGCCGTCACCGTCGCCGAGGTGGCCGGACAGCTGCGGCTGCCGGCGGTGGTGGTGAAGGTGCTCCTGTCCGACCTGATGGAATTCGGGGCCGTCACGGCGCAGGCGCCGCGGTTCCCGGGCGGCGGATACGTCGCCGCCGACGACCAGAACCTGCTCCGGGCGGTGCTCGATGGCTTACGCCGACGACTGTGACACCCGTCCCGCCCCCGTCCTGCCCGCGACGCTGAAGATCCTGGTCGCGGGCGGGTTCGGGGCGGGCAAGACCACCTTCGTGGGCGCGGTGAGCGAGATCGAGCCGCTGTGCACGGAGGAGCTGCTCAGCGGGCTGAGCGAGGAACCCGACCCGCTCGACGGGGTCGAGGCGAAGACGTCGACGACGGTCGCGCTCGACTTCGGGCGGATCACCCTGGACGAGCGGCACGTCCTGTACCTCTTCGGGACGCCGGGGCAGGAGCGGTTCTGGTTCCTGTGGGAGGAACTGTGCGCGGGCGCGCTCGGCGCGGTGGTGCTCGCGGACACGCGCCGGCTCGCCGACTGCTTCCCGGCCGTGGACTTCTTCGAACGCCGCGGCATCGGGTTCATCGTCGCCGTCAACGAGTTCGACGGGGGCCACCGCTACACCGCCGGCGAGGTCCGGGAGGCGGTGGGGCTCGGGCCCGAGGTGCCGGTCGTGCGGTGCGACGCGCGGCTGACCAGCTCGGGGACGGGGGCGCTGGCCGCCTTGGTGCACCACCTGCTCTTCACGGCGGCGACGGACCCGGCGAAACCATGGAATCCGGACAGGGGAGAACCGAGATGACGTACTACGAGTCGACCGGACACCTGCTGCTCACGCCGGTGGACCGGGAGGCGCCCGCGCGCACCGTCCGACTGCGCGAACTGGGCCTGGGGGAACGGGCGGACACCGAGCTGGACGCCTTCGCACGGCAGATCGCCGACGTACTGGACGCCCCGTACGCGGGGGTCAACTTCATCGGCGAGGAACGGCAGTTCTTCGCCGGGCTGCACCACGCGCCCAACGCGCCGGCGAGCGGGTACCCGGCGCGGGTGCTGCCCCGGGACCACGGGTACTGCCCGCACGTGGTGGTGCGGCGCCGGGCGCTGGTGCTGGAGGACGTACGGGACTTCGCGCGTTTCGCGGGGAACGCGGTGGTGGACGAGAGCGGGGTCCGGTCGTACGTGGGCGCGCCGCTCACCGACCGGAGGGGTGTGGTCCTGGGCACGGTGTGCGCGGTGGACGTGGAGCCGCGCCGGTGGGGGACGCAGGGGCTGGCGACGGCCAAATCCCTGGCGGCGGAGCTGGTGGAGGTCATCCATGCGCGGGAGGACGGGATGCGGGCGGGGTGACGGCGGGGCGGAGGGCGCGGGCCGGGCCGGCGCCCGCGGGCGGCTGTCAGTGGCCGGCGCTACGGTCGACGACACCGGCCCGGTGCCCGACCGGCGGTGGGGAGAGGAGTCGCGCGATGACCGTGACCGCCGAAGACGTCCGTACGACCGCGCTGTCGCTCCCGGACAGCAGCGAGAAGCTCGCGTGGGGCATGCCCACCTTCCGGGTGGCCGGGAAGATCTTCGCCGCGCTCGGTGAGGACGACGCCTCGATCGGGGTGAAGTGCCCGAAGGAGGACCGCGAGGAGCTGATCGCCGCCGAGCCCGAGAAGTTCTTCCTCCGGGCGGGCCACGACGACAACTACGCCTGGCTCCGGGTCCGCCTCGCGGCGCTGGACAGCGCCGCCGAGCTGCGCGCCATCCTGATCGACTCCTGGCGCCAGGCGGCCCCGAAACGTCTGGCGGCGGCCCACCCGGAACTCGCGGGCACCCCCTAGAGGAACGCGCCGATCCTCTGGCGGAGGGAGTGCGGGTCCAGGCCGTGCGCGGCGGTGTGCTCGTCCATCGTGCCGTAGCGGCGGAGCTCGGCGCGCCCGATGCCGAGGCCGAGGATCCGGTGCGGGACCGCCGACAGGGCCTGGGCGGCGGCCGCGGTGGAGGTCCCGGCCAGGTACGGCTCGACCAGGACGACCTCGGCCCGGCCGCGGCCGACGGCCTCGCGCAGGGCCGCGTCGTCGAAGGGCCGCACGGTGGTGGCGTACAGCACGGTCACGTCCAGCCCCTCGGTAGCGGCGAGCACGTTGTCCAGCAGGGGTCCGACGGCGACGACGACGGCGGCGCCCGGACCTCCCTCCCGTACGGTCCGCAGGCCCACGCCGTCCACCGGGCGCGGGGCGGCGTTCGACTGCTGCGAGAGGCGGACGTAGACCTTGTCGTCCCCGGCGGCGTAGGCGTGGCGCAGCAGCGCCCCGGCCTCGTCCGGATGCCCCGGCACGTGGACCGTCCAGCCGTCGAGCGTGTCCAGCAGGGCCACGTCGCCCGGCGCCATGTGGGTGTACCCGCCGGCCGGCCAGTCGTAGCTGGCGTTCGCGCTCACCAGGACCCCGCCCGTGCCCTGGTGCCCGAAGTCCAGCTTGACCTGCTCGAACGGCCGCTCCACCAGGAAGCTGGCGAAGGTGTGCACGATCGGCCGCAGCCCGGTCAGCGCCAGCCCGCCGCCGACCCCGATGAGCAGCTGCTCCCGGATCCCGACGTTGATCACCCGCTCCGGATGGCGCTGCTGGTCGGGCCGGAACCCGTCCATAGTGATCTCGGCGAGCACGAGCGCGAGGCGCGGATCCTCGTCGAGCGCGCGCGAAGTGACGGACACGAACCGCTCCCGCATGTTGTCCACGGTCAACCCCTCTACTGCTTCTTCTCGACACGGGCGACGACGGCGTGCGGCCGGCCCGGATGCGGTGTGGTGAAGGCGGCGTGCAGGGCCGCGTGGTCCCGGCCGTCGACGGTCACCGCCGACCAGCCGGCGGCTTCGAAGCGGGAGGCGATGCCGCCGCGCCAGCCGTGGGTCGCGGAGTCGTTGTCGATCACCACGGTGTGCAGCCGCTCCAGCCCGGCGGCGCCGGCATAGGCGATGGCCTCGTGGTTGCTGCCCTCGTCGAGCTCCGCGTCACCGATCAGCACCCACACCGCCGGCTCGTCCAGCCCCTGCGCCCGCAGCCCGAGCGCACTGCCGACGGCGAGCGGCAGCCCGTGCCCGAGCGAGCCGCTGCCGATCTCCACTCCGGGGATCAGCGTGCGGTCCGGATGGTGCCCGAGGGGCGAGTCGTACGAGCCGAACCCGCGCAGCCAGTCCTGCGGGAAGAAGCCCTTGGCGGCGAGCACGGCGTAGTACGCCATCGGCCCGTGCCCCTTGGAGAGCAGGAACCGGTCCCGCCCGGGCTCCTCGGTGCCCCCGGGCTCCACGCGCAGCACCCGGTCGTAGAGCACCCACAGCACGTCGAGCGTGGAATGCGCGGCGGGCCCGTGCTTCTCGGCCCCGGTCATGAGCGCGATGAGGCGGCCCAGATCGTCATAGCGGAACCCCGTGTCCGCGGTTGCCTGTGTCATGCACCGATCGTGCAACCTCAAGCCCGCTTGAGGTCAAGTCCGTCCCGACCCCGCGAAAGGTGCGCGCGACCACCCCGCGAAGTGCGGTATCGTTCTCGTGCGCGTTCACCCCGGGGGAAACCCCAGGTCAGCGCGGATCGGGACGTGGCGCAGCTTGGTAGCGCACTTGACTGGGGGTCAAGGGGTCGCAGGTTCAAATCCTGTCGTCCCGACTCGAGAGAGTCGCAAGTCAGGGGCCGTTTCAGAGTGATCTGAAACGGCCCCTGACCGTTTTCGTGGACCAGCTGGGGGCCGAAGCAGCACCAGGGCATGGTCCGGACCGGTGACGAAGGCCGCCCACCCGGTCCGGTCGCGCCGGTGACCGTTCAGGCGGGGCGGGGGCCGTTCCCGCGCGGATGCCCGAACCCAGGCACAGGCCGGCGTCGATCCGTACGGTCCACGTCACGTCGCTCACCACCCGATCGGCATGACGCGCGGCCCGCGGACCAGCATCTCGGTCTTCCATGTGACGTCCCCCACGAGCTTCAGCCCGGGGAAGCGCGCCAGCAGCGCCCCGAGGGCCTCCTGGAGCTCCATTCGGGCCAGCGGGGCCCCCAGGCAGTGGTGCACGCCGTGGCCGAATCCGAGGTGCTGGTTGGAGGGGCGCCGGATGTCGAGGACCCCGGGGGCGGCGAAGCGCAGCGCGTCGCGGTTGGCGGCGCCGATCGCGACGAGCAGCGGGTCCCCGGCCCGGACCAGGGTGCCGCCGACCTCGACGTCTTCGGTGGCGTAGCGGGCCTGACCCGCCCCACTGCCCAGCGGTACGAACCGCAGCAGCTCCTCCACCGCCCGGGAGATCAGTGCGGGGTCCCGTCGCAGCAGTGCGAGCTGCTCCGGGTGGTCGAGCAGGGTGAGGACGAAGTTGGGGATCTGGGAGGCCGTGGTTTCGTGCCCGGCCACCAGGACCGCCACGCACAGGTCGACGAGCTCCGGCTCGGAGAGGCGGTCGCCATCGGTGTCCCGGGCCTCGATGAGCGCCGTCATCAGGTCGTCCTGCGGGTCCCGGCGGTGCAGTGCGATCAGCCCCGCCATGTAGGCGCGCAGGCGACGGCGACCTTGCGGGAGTTGGGCGGGGAGTACCGGAAGGTGCTGGCCGGCCTGACCCCTGGGCAGGACGGCGCCCTGCGTGCCGATCTGGCCATGGCCTGGCTGCTCGGGATCGGCCTGATGCGCACGGTCACCGCCCGCGAACCCCTGGCCAGCGCGGACCCGGAGAGGGTGTGCCGACTCGTGATGACCACCCTGGACCGCTTCTGGACGCTGCCGGCGCAGCCCCCGCCGCCGGACGCCGACCACGGTCCCGAGGGGCAGGCGCCCCCGAGGTGAGCACGCGCCTGAGCTTCGGCGCCGGGGCCTGCGGGGAGCCTTCCGGATCGGCACGGCAGCGCCCGCCGTCCCGGGTGCGGCACGGCACCAGCCATGGGGAAGCGCGCGCTCGGGCATGCGAAGGTGCCCGGAGCCGCGGGGGCCTCCGGGCACCTCGTTCAGACCATGGCCGGTCGGCCGGTCAGAAGGTGAGCTTGAAGTCGGTGATCGTGCCGACGTCTGCGGCGCCCTTGTCCTGGACCTTCAGCTTCCAGGTGCCGTTGGCCGCCACGGCCGAGGCGTTCACGGTGTAGGTCTTGTCCAGGTTCGCCGTGGAGTCCGAAGAGGAGTTCTGCAGGCGGAACGAGGTCCCGTTGGGGGCCACCAGGTCGATCTGGAGGTCGCCGATGTAGGTGTGGGTGATCTTCACGCCGACCTTGAGGGTGCTCGGCGCGTTGCCGGTGACGCCGGTGACGGCGACCGACGAGGTGACCGCGGGGCCGGGGGAGTCCGGAATGGCCACGCGGGTCGTGCTCTCGAAGACCGTGCCCGGGTTCGGGTTGCCGCCGCCCGAACGGGCACCGACGTTGACCGCGGCCCATGCGTCGGTGACGGCGTTGACCTCGGCGCTGCCGGCCCCGTACAGCTCGGTCGCCGCCGCGATCGTGCCGGCGCGGGCACCCGCGTAGTCCGTGGTGGAGTTGAACTTGGTGGTGAGCGCCTTGTACCAGATGAGCTGCGCCTTGTCCCGGCCGATGCCGGTGACGGGCAGGCCGTCGGAGGTGGGCGAGTTGTAGCTCACGCCGCCCACGACCTTGGCGCCGGAGCCCTCGGAGGCCAGGTAGAACCAGTGGTTGGCCGGGCCCGAGGAGTAGTGGACGTCGAGGTTGCCCACACCGGAGTACCAGGCGTCCGCGGAGCCGCCGTCCTTGCTCGGCTTGTCCATGTAGCGCAGCGGGGTGCCGTCGCTGTTGATGTCGATCTTCTCGCCGATGAGGTAGTCGCCCGGGTCGCTCGGGTTGTTGGCGTAGAACTCGACGGACGTGCCCATGATGTCGGAGGTGGCCTCGTTCAGGCCGCCCGACTCGTCGCTGTACTCCAGGCCGGCGGTGGCGGCGGTGACGCCGTGCGACATCTCATGGCCGGCGACGTCCAGCGAGGTCAGCGGGTCGTTGTTGTTCGTCCCGTCGCCGTACGTCATGCAGAAGCAGCTGTCGTCCCAGAAGGCATTGACGTAGGCGTTGCCGTAGTGGACGCGGGAGTAGGCGGCGACTCCGTCGCCGCGGATCCCGGAGCGGCCGAGGACGTTCTTGTAGAAGTCCCAGGTGACCCCGGCGCCGTAGGCGGCGTCGGCGCCCGCGGTGGCGGCGTTGGAGTTGGCTCCGTTGCCCCAGGTGTCGGTGGACTGGCTGAAGAGCGAGCCCGTGCCCGAGGTGCCGTGGTTGAGGTTGTACGTCTTGTGGCCGCCGCGGCCGGTGTCGTTCAGGGTGAAGTTCGTGCCCGACTTCGACGTGCCGAGGGTGACCTGGCCGCTGTAGTGGGTGTTGCCGACACCGGTCTCGATGCCCTGCCACTGGTGGAGCTTCGCGCCCGTCTTGGCGTCGGTGACGACGTGGAGCTGGTTGGGGGTGCCGTCGTCCTGGAGCCCGCCGATGACGGTCTCGTAGGCCAGGGTGGGCACGCCGTTCGCCATCCACACGATCTTGCGGGGGGCGGCGTCGGCCTTGTCGGCCTTGGAGCCGGCCGCCTTCGCGGCGTCGAGGGCCTTCGCGGAGGCGGCCGCCGGAGCGTCGGCCGGGGCGGAGGTGGAGACGCCCTGGAGCGTGGCCTCGGACGCCTTGCTCACGCTCTGGGTGCGGTCGGCCGCGGTGCGGTTGACGACCAGGTCGCCGCCGAGGACGGGGAGCCCCTCGTACGTGCGCTCGTACCGGGTGTGGGTGGTGCCGTCCTGGTCCTTGACCACATCGTGGACGAGGAGCTTCTCCTGCGGGCCCAGGCCGAGTTCCTCGGCCGTGGCGGCCGTGGTGCTCTGCGCCTTGGCTATGAGCTCGGCCCGCTGGGAGGGGGTGAGCTGCGCGGGGAGTGCGCCCGGGTTGCGGACCTGGCCCTTGGGGGCGGCCGCGTTCGCGGACGGTTCGGGCTGCGCGTTGGCGGTGCCGGCCTGGACGCCGACGGTGAGGAGGGCGGCTGCGGCGAGCAGGGCCCCGGTGGCGGTGGCGTTCCGCCGGTGCGTGGACTTCACGCGGACTCCTTCGGTGCGTGGGGGGTGGAACCGGCGGCCGGGATGAGGCCCGCCGGGAGGAGCGTTCGATCTCGTCGTGCTGGGGATGTGGAGAGGTTGCCAGCGATCTTCATGATCGCCATGGACACGACAGGTATTGGCCGAAACGCGTCCGGATTTCGCCCCACCGCGTCCGCTGGGCGGACGTTCGGAGCCTGCGCAGATGGGCATACTCGGCTCTAAATCGCCTTATTTCGGGTGTCACTTGACCCGGGTCAAGACCGTGAATGGCGCGTTTCGCGAACAGGTAAAGCGTTCGACATCAAGCGTCAAACAGTCTTGTTCTGAACAGGACTTGGCGGGTCTGATCGCGAAGACGTCGCTCCGAGCGGCGCCACCCCCAGGGAGTGGTGACCGGGACCCTGACCGCCTCCGGGCACTCCCCGGCGGTCCCGCGCACCGTGGCCCGTCCCGCCGTCGCCGGCCACCAGCTGGTCCGCGCCGCGGGAAGCCCGCTCTCCTGCGAGGAGTGCCGGGGCATGCGGAAGATCGCGTGCTGCACCCGCCGCAGTACCGCGAGGCGTACGACCTCAACCCGCTCCACAGGGCGGGCATCACCGGCAAGGGGCGCACGGTCGTGATCGTGGACTCGTTCGGCTCACCGACCGTCCAGCACGACCTGGACGTCTACAGCGCGCAGTTCGGGATGCCCGGCACCGAGGTGCAGGCGGTCGAGTGGGGCAACGCCCCGAAGCGGGACCCGGAGAACGCCGCCATGCTGGGCTGGGCCGGCGAGGCGACCCTCGACGTGGGGATGGCACACGCGGCGGCGCCGGGCGCCGCGACTGACGCCCCGCCACGACCGGCCCGGGGGTGTGCGGTACGTCGCCCCGCGCGGGCGGTGTGCTCCCCGTCCGGCCCGGCCGGGGAGGTTCGAGGGGCGTGCCCTCCGCGGCCGGCACGCGTCGGACCACCACGGGGCGGCGGACGGTGCGCGCGGCTCGCCGATCCGGCCGGTACCCGGCGTGTCCCTTCCTCCGGTCAGTCGATGATCTCGAAGGTCGTGAGGGCTTCGAGGGGTTCCTCGTGGACTTCCACCCGGGTGACCGTGGCCGTGGGCGGGCCCTGGCGGGTCCAGGTGATCAGGCGGGCCACCGCTTCCGCGGGGCCCTCGAAGGCCGCCTCGACCGTGCCGTCCGGGAGGTTGCGGACCCAGCCGGCCACGCCGTAGTCGAGGGCCGTACGGCGGCAGGTGTCGCGGAAGAAGACCCCCTGTACCCCGCCGTGGACGATCACTCTGCTGCGCACCCGTTCCATGGGCCGACCATAGCCGGGCAGGTGACGGTCCGTACGGATTGTGGTCGCGGCGTCACGGGATGCCGCTCCCGGGAATCTTCACCCGGTGAAAGTGGAGGGGGTGGGTCCTGTTACATCCTCGGCTGGTTCATGGGGTGGTTCGGGAGGGTTTGGGCATTCGGGGTGACGGGGCGGTCGGATGTGTTACTCGATCTTGTGGAGGGGGTGTGGGGATCTGCGGGAATGGTCGGGGAGTTCGTGGTGCGTGTCCTCGTCCCCCTTCATGTGGGGTCTCAACGTGGTTGGCTGCGTTGGTTGTTCGCGTGCTTTCATCTGTCCGGCGTGGGTCGTGGTCGGCCGCGTTATTCGAGAATGTTCAGACGACTGAAAGGGTGCGCACATCATGCGTAACGACATCGAGACCCGTGAGATCGCCGACAACGAGCTGGACGCGGTTTCCGGCGGTGTCAGCATTTCCGGTGGGCTGCTCGGCGCCGTGACCGGCGACGTCTTCCACGTGGTGAACACGGTCACCTCGCTCCACACGGTCCAGGGCGTGCAGGCCCTGCCCGGCCAGGTCGAGGGCATCGCCGGCGTGCGCGCCGGTGTCGCCGGCCTCTGAGTCGGATGTCCGTGTGAGTGGACCCCGGAGCGTATTCCTCGTTCCGGGGTCCGCCGTGTGAGAAGGGGAGTTCGTGCAGTTCCGTCGAAAGGCACTCTCCAAACTGCAATCCGGCGACGAGTTCGATCTGCCCGTGCGATTCGCCCGGCCGCAGGGGAGATTCGTGCTCTGCGTGAGCGTTCTCGTCGTGGCCGCCGCCGGTGTGTGGGCGTTCGGCGGGTCTGTTTCCGCCAAGCAGAGCGCACCTGGAATCCTCACGCGCGCCCAAGGCAGTTACCTGCTCCAGAGTCCTTTCTCCGGACAGGTCACCACCGTGCTCGCCAAAGAGGGGCAACTGCTTTCCCCCGGCGCGCCCCTGCTCCAAGTCGCCACCGAGCAAGGCGAACGGACCGTGCGCGCCGTGGCCGGCGGCCGGGTGACGGGCCTGGTCGCCAAGACGGGCGCCGTCGTGGCGGTGGGCGCGGACCTCGCCGTCCTGGAACGGGTCGGCGGCGCGGACGAGCCGTTGGTCGCGGTGCTGTACGTGTCCGGGGCCGGCGGTGCGGAGATCCGCGTCGGGGCTCCCGTCGACGTGGACGTCCAGTCCGTCCCCCGGGAGCGCTTCGGCGTGCTGCGCGGGCGCGTCAAGGAAGTCGGGCGGGCGCCCCAGACGCAGGCGCAGATCGGCGGCTTCCTCGCAGACGCCCGCCTCGCCGCGCAGTTCGCCCGCCAGGGCAATCCGGTAGCGGTGCTCGTGCAGCTCGAACGCTCCTCCGCGACGACCTCCGGCTACCGCTGGTCCACCTCGGACGGGCCCCCCTACCCCCTCGACTCCACGACGCCGGTGACCGGATCCGTCCACCTCCCGGCACAACGCCCCGTCGATTGGCTGCTCCCGTGACCACCTCCTCCCGTGGCCGACCGCGCCCCCCGCGCCGCACGCCCCGTCCCGTGCGCACGCCCACCGTGCTCCAGATGGAGGCCGTGGAGTGCGGGGCCGCCGCGCTGGCCATGGTGCTCGGCCACCACGGCCGCTTCGTACCGCTGGAAGAGCTGCGCATCGCCTGCGGGGTGTCGCGCGACGGCTCCCGCGCCGGCAACCTGCTGAAGGCCGCCCGCGGCTACGGGCTGACCGCCAAGGGCATGCAGATGGACCTGGCCGCACTCGCCCGCCTGAGCCCGCCCGCCATCCTCTTCTGGGAGTTCAACCACTACGTCGTCTACGAGGGCACCGGCCGGCGCCTCGGCCGCCGGGGCGCGTACGTCAACGACCCCGCCAAGGGGCGCCGGTTCGTCCCCATGGAGGAGTTCGACACCGCGTTCACCGGCATCGCGCTCGTCTTCGAACCCGGCCCGCGCTTCCGCCGCACAGGCCGCAGACAAGGCGTCATGAGCGCCATGCCGGCCCGCCTGCGCGGCACATCGGGGACGATGCTCGCCGCCGTGCTCTCCAGCCTCCTGCTGGTGGCCGTCGGCGCGACGGTGCCCGCGCTGAGCCGTACGTACATCGACATGTTCCTCATCGGCGCGCAGAGCTCCCTGCTGGGCGTGCTGTTCACGGCGATGGCGGCGGCCCTCGTCCTGACGGCCGTACTCACCTGGCTGCAGCAGGCCAACCTGCTGCGCGGCCGCATCATCTCCTCGACGCTCGGCAGCGCCCGCTTCCTGCGCCACCTGCTGCGGCTTCCCGTCGCGTTCTTCACCCAGCGCAACCCCGCCGACCTCGTCCAGCGCCTCCAGTCCAACGACGCGGTCGCCGAGACCCTCGCCCGCGACCTCGCCGCCGCCGGCGTGGACGCCGTCGTGGTCGTGCTCTACGCGGTCCTGCTGTGGACGTACGATCCGCAACTCACCCTCGTCGGCGTGCTCATCGCCCTGCTCAACCTCGCGGCCCTGCGGATCGTGATGGGGATGAGGGCCACCGGCACGCAGAAGCTGCGCGCCGAGAGCGCCCGGCTCACCAACACCTCGTACAGCGGCCTGCAGCTCATCGAGACGATGAAGGCCACCGGCGGGGAGGACGCCTTCTTCCGCCGCTGGGCCGGCCAGCACGCCGTCACCCTCGACGTCCAGCAGCGGCTCGGCGTCCCCAGCGCCTGGCTGGCCGTGGTCGCACCCACGCTCGCCGCCCTCAACAGCGCGCTGATCCTGATGATCGGCGGCCTGCGGGCGGTGGAGGGGCACCTCTCGGTCGGCCTGCTCGTCGCCTTCCAGGCCCTGGTGACCAGCTTCACCGCGCCGATCACCCGCCTGGGCGGCGTGGCCGGACGGATCCAGGACTTCGCCGCCGACATCGCCCGGCTGCGGGACGTCGAGAACTTTCCCGTCGACCCCCTCTACCTGCGCCGCGATCCGCTCTCCGGCACCCGCCGGCTCAAGGGCCACGTGGAGCTGGACGGCATCACCTTCGGCTACGGCCCGCTCGACGCGCCGCTGCTGAAGGGCGTCTCTCTCGCGGTCGGCCCCGGGCAGCAGGTCGCGCTCGTCGGCGGCTCCGGCAGCGGCAAGTCCACCGTCTCCCGCCTGATTTCCGGCCTCTACACGCCGTGGGAGGGGGCCATCCGCATCGACGGGATGCGGCTGGAGGACATCCCGCGCGGCGCGCTGGCCGCCTCCGTGTCCTTCGTGGACCAGGACGTCTTCCTCTTCGAGGGCACCGTCCGCGACAACGTCGCCCTCTGGGACCCCTCCATCCCGGACGAGGCCGTCGTCGCCGCCCTCCAGGACGCCGCCGTGTACGAGGTGGTCGCGCGCCGGGCCGGCGGCATCCACAGCCGCGTCGAGCAGGACGGGCGCAATTTCTCCGGCGGCCAGCGCCAGCGCCTGGAGATCGCCCGCGCCCTGGTGCGCCGTCCCAGCGTCATGATCCTGGACGAGGTGACCAGCGCCCTGGACGCGGCGACCGAGCAGATCGTCATCGACAACCTCCGGCGCCGCGGCTGCGCCTGCGTGGTGATCGCCCACCGGCTGAGCACCGTGCGCGACAGCGACGAGATCGTCGTACTCGACCGGGGCACGGTCGTGGAGCGCGGACGGCACGAGCAACTCCTCGCCGCGCGGGGCGCGTACGCCGGACTGGTCAAGGAGCACTGACGTGGCGACCCCGCACCGGGCCCAACTGCCCCACTCCGTACCGGATCCCGTCGTCGCGGCCCTCGGCGGGCTCGGCTCGGCCGTCGACTGCACGGGCCTGCGCAGCTTGTCCCTGGAAGGGCCGCTCGTACTGTGGCTCGTCCTCCGGGGCGAGCTGGACCTGTTCGCCGTCGACGCCGCACAGTCGGGCCACTGGCACTTCCTCGGCAGGCTGGGGCCGGGGGCGCTGCTGCTCGGCCCGGTCGACGGCCCCGCGCACACGCTGACCGGGCGCCCGCTGCAAGGCTGCGTGCTGCGCCGCATCGAGCTGCGCGAGCTGCACCGGCCGGCGTACGGGGCCTCCGGGGGCCCCGCGTACGGCGGAGACTGGGGCTGGTACGGCGGGTACGGCGGGTACGGCGACCACGGCGAGGCGTGGCAGCCCGCGCCCAGCCCCCTCGAGGACGCCTTCGCCCGTGGCATCGGCCGGGGCCTGCGCGTGCTGTACCAGGCACCGCTGGACGGCGGCCCGGACACCGCGGCCCGGGGCGGCGCCGACGAGGACATCCTCTGGATGCAGATCCCGCCGGGCAGCGTGCAGTACGGCGCGGTGTACGAGCCGTACGAAGGCGCGGCGGCCGCGGCGGGCGCGCCCGGCACGCTCCTCGTCGACGAGAGCGTGTGGCAGGGCATGGTGGACCGGCAGTACCGGCTGCTGACCGCCCTGGACCGCCGCATCGAGCAGGACGAGCGCGACCACGCGGACCGCACCGCCGCCGGCATCGAGGCCGGCGAGGCGGCCCGTACCCAGGCGGACCGCACCCTGCTCGACTCCATCGGCCGCTCCCGCCGGGGCTCCCGCCGCGCCGCGGGCGACGACGCGACCTTCGCCGCGTGCCGTCTGGTGGCCGCCGAAGCCGGCATCGCCCTGACCGGGCCCACGGGCGCGGACGCGGCCCCCGGCCCCGCGCGGACGGACCCGGTCGAACGCATCGCCCTCGCCTCCCGCGTCCGCACCCGCCCCGTCAAGCTCACCGGCCGCTGGTGGCGGGAGTACGGCGGCCCCCTCGTCGGCCGGCGCGCGGACGACGGGACACCCGTCGCGCTGCTGTGGCGGCGCGGCCGGTACGAGGCCGTCGACCCGGCCACCGGCGCCCGCGAGCGCCTCCGCCGGGGCAACGAGGCCGCCTTCGCGCCCCACGCCGTCATGTTCTACCGCCCCCTGCCCGACCGGAAGCCGGGCCTGCTCCACCTCGTCCGCTTCAGCGTCCGAGGCAGCGGCCAGGACCTGCGCGGCCTGATCCTGGGCGGGCTCGGAGCCGTCGGCCTCGGCGCGCTCGTCCCCGTGGCCACCGGCCGGGTGCTCGGCACGTACGTACCGCACGCCGAGGACAGCCTCATCGTGCAGACCGCGCTGGCGCTCATCGCGACCAGCGTGGTCTCGGCCGCCTTCATGCTGCTCCAGAACATCTCCGTCCTGCGGACCGAGGGACGCATCGAGGCCACCTTGCAACCAGCCGTGTGGGACCGGCTGCTGCGCCTCCCGGTGACCTTCTTCGCGGGCCGCTCCACCGGGGAACTCGCCGCCGCGGCCATGGGCATCAGCTCCATCCGCAGCCTGCTGTCCGGCATCGTCCCGGTGTCCCTCCAGGCGGGCACCGTCGGCGCGATGAACCTCGTGCTGCTGCTCGTCTACAGCGTGCCGCTGGCGCTGGCTGCGCTCGCCATGCTGCTCTGCGTCGCCGCCGTCTTCCTGGGGCTCGGGCTGTGGCAGCTGCGTTACCAGCGCCGGCTGATCCGGCTCGGCAACAAGCTCGACAACCAGGCGTTCCAGACCCTGCGCGGACTCCCCAAACTGCGCGTGGCCGCCGCCGAGAGCTTCGCGTACGCGGCCTGGGCGCGGGAGTTCGCCCGTACCCGCGAACTGCACCGGCGCATCGGCCGGATCAAGAACGTCCTCACCGTCCTCAACGCGGTCTACCTGCCGCTCTGCACGCTCGCGATGTTCATGCTGCTGGCCGGGCCGGCCCGCGGCACCATGTCGGCGGCCGAGTTCCTCACCTTCAGCACCGCCGTGACGATGATGCTGTCCTCCGCCACCCAGCTGACCGGCGCGCTCCTCTCCGCCGCGGCCGTGCAGCCGATGTTCGAGCAGGTCAAGCCGCTGCTCCAGGCGGCTCCGGAGGTACGGACCGCAGGCATCCGGCCGGGCGAGCTCAGCGGCGCCGTCGAGGTGCGCAACCTCTCGTACCGGTACGCCGACGACGGCCCGCTCGTCCTGGACGACGTCTCGTTCGCCGTGCGGCCGGGGGAGTTCGTCGCGGTCGTCGGAGCCAGCGGCTGCGGCAAGTCGACCCTGCTGCGCATGCTCATCGGCTTCGACCGGCCGGTCTCCGGCAGCGTGCTGTACGACGGCCAGGACCTGGCCGCCCTCGACCAGGCGGCCGTACGACGCCAGTGCGGTGTCGTCCTGCAGAACGCGCAGCCGTTCTCCGGGTCGATCCTCGACTGCATCCGCGGCTCCGGTGCGTACTCCCTCGAAGAGGTGGCGGAGGCCGCCGCGCTCGCCGGCCTCGCCGAGGACGTCGACGCCATGCCGATGGGCCTGCACACCGTGCTGTCCGACGGCGGCGGCACCGTCTCGGGCGGCCAGCGCCAGCGGCTGATGATCGCCCAGGCCCTCATCGGCAAGCCGCGCGTCCTGTTCCTGGACGAGGCCACCAGCGCCCTGGACAACGAGGCCCAGCGCGTGGTCATCGAGTCCACCCGCGCCCTGCGCGCCACCCGCATCGTGATCGCCCACCGGCTGTCCACCGTCATGGACGCCGACCGGGTGATCGTGATGGCGGACGGCCGGATCGCCCAGCAGGGCCCGCCCGCCGACCTGCTCGCCGATCCGGCGGGTCCGTTCCGCGAGCTGGTCCGCCGCCAGGTCGGATGACCGGCCGGGGGAGCGCCGGCAGCTCAGCCCCGGGCGAGGTCCGCGGCCCGGGCCGGGGCCGCGGCCCGGGCCGGTTCCAGGGCCCGGTCCGGTTCCGGGGCGCGGGCCGGTTCCGGGGCGCGGGCCGGTTCCGGGGCCTTCGCCTCCTCCGGGAGGGCGAAGACGCGGAGGAAGAGCTGTGAGAGCGGGCCGATGGCCAGGGCGTACGCCACCGTGCCCACCCCCGCCGTGCCGCCCAGGAGGACTCCGGCCGCCAGGACCGTGAGCTCCATCCCGGTACGGACCAGCCGCAGCGAGCGCCCGGTCCGCCGGTGCAGCCCGGTCATGAGGCCGTCGCGCGGGCCCGGCCCGAGGCGTGCGGCGATGTAGAGGCCGGTCGCGACCCCGTTGAGGACGATGCCCGCCGTCAGCAGCGCGGCCTGCGGCACCGCGCCGTGCACGTCCGGCAGCACCGCGAGCGTGGCGTCCATGGTCAGGCCGACGGCGAACACGTTGGAGACGGTCCCGAGCCCGGGGCGCTGGCGCAGCGGCACCCACAGGAGCAGGACCAGCGCGCCGACGGCCACCGAGACCGTTCCGATGCTCCACCCCGTGCGCTCGGCGATCCCCTGGTGGAAGACGTCCCAGGGGTCGAGCCCCAGTCCGGCGCGGACCACGAACGCGGAACTCGCGCCGTACACCGCGAGCCCGACGTAGAGCTGCAGGAGCCGACGGGGCAGACGCCGCGCGCGGCGGACGGGGGCGAGGGACACCGGTGGAGCCTTTCGGGGAGCCAAAGACCGACAGGTCTTACCGTGTGGCATCCCCTGAACGGCCCAACAGGGCCAATTCGAACCGAGTGGCCTGATCTTCGGCAGGCCGGCTCCAGCGGGGCCCGGGCCCGCCGCTTCCCGTGAGAACAGGCACACTTTCGTCCCTTTTGGTCCGAATTGATGAATGCTGGTTCCCGGTCCACACCGATCCACCAGAGCCACCGGCACCGGGAGAGACGAGAGACATGCGACGCGTACACCGCCTGACGATCAACCGGCGGACGGCCCTGCCCCTCGTCGGCGGAGCCGCCGTCCTCGGCTTCGGCGGCCTCTACCTCACCGGCCTGGCCGTGGCGGGCGACGCCATCGCCGACGGCACCCACGTACGGGGCGTCGACATCGGCGGCATGAGCCGTACGGAGGCCAAGACCGCCCTCGACCGCGCGCTCGGCCCCGCCGCGGCCGCCCCGATCGAGCTGCGGATCGGCGACCGCGCCGAGAAGGCCGCGCCCGCCGCCTTCGGGCTGTCCCTGGACACCGCCGCCACCGTCGACCATGCGGCGCGGGCCGGAGCCGACCCCTTCACCGTGATCGGCCGCCTGCTCACCCCGGCCGAGAAGCGTGAGGTCGAGCCCGTGATCCGTACGGACGGTCCCACGAGCACCGCCGAGGTCGACCGGATCACCGCCGCCGGCCGCGACGCCCGCGACGGCGACATCACCTTCGAGGACGGTACGGCCCGGGCCACCGCCCCCGTCACCGGCATCGCCGTGCGCGCCGACCAGGCGTCCGACACCGTGCGCGCCGCCTACCTGCGCCCGCAGGCCGGCCCGGTCGCCCTCCCCGTGGACCGGAAGCCGCCGACCGTGGGGCAGCAGGAGACCGCGCGGGCCCTGAAGGAGTTCGCCGAGCCCGCGATGTCCGGCCCGGTCACGCTCAAGGTGGCGGGAAAGACGGTCACGCTCACCCCCGCCGCACTCGGCAAGCACCTGTCGGTCGCACCGGACGCGCAGGGCCGGCTCGTGCCGAAGCTCGACGCCAAGGGGCTGCTGGCCGAGCCCGCGGTCGCCCGGCAGGTCGCCGCGGCCACCCACCCCTCCCGCGGGGCCACCTTCCGCGTGGACTCCGCCGGCCGCGCGGTCGTCGCCCAGGACGGGCGCTCCGGGGTGCAGGTCACCGAGAAGGCCTTCGCCGACGCCGTGGTCCCGCTGCTGACGCGCACCGGCACCGCCCGTACGGGTGAGGTCGCCGTCACGACGGTCCACCCGCGACTGACCGCCGCGAACGCCCGGAGCATGGGCATCAAGGAGAAGATGTCGTCCTTCACGGTCAACTTCCCGGCCGCGCCGTACCGCACCACCAACGTCGGGCGGGCCGTGGAGCTGATCAACGGCTCCGTCGTGCTGCCCGGCGAGACGTGGAGCTTCAACAAGACGGTCGGCGAGCGGACCAAGGAGAACGGCTTCGTCGACGGCATCATGATCAATGACGGCCGGTACGTGAAGTCCCCCGGCGGCGGCGTCTCGGCGGTCGCGACGACCATGTACAACGCCATGTTCTTCGCCGGCGTCCAGCCGATCGAGCACGGGGCCCACTCGTTCTACATCGAGCGCTATCCCGAGGGCCGTGAGGCCACCGTCGCCTGGGGCACCCTCGACCTGCGCTGGAAGAACGACTCCGGCCACGCGATCTACGTCCAGGCGCAGTCCACCGACACCTCGCTGACCATCAGCCTGCTCGGCACGAAGAAGTACGACGAGATACGCGCGACCCAGGGCCCGCGGACGAACACCACCCCGCCGGCCAAGCGGACCGGATCCGGTCCGACCTGCGAGGTGCAGACCCCGCTGGAGGGCTTCGACGTGGCCGTCGACCGGGTCTTCGTCCAGGGCGGGCAAGAGGTCAAGCGGGAGACCTACCGTACGCACTACACCCCGCGCGACGAGGTCACCTGCGACGCCCCGCAGACCCCTGCGGCCCCGAGCCCCTCGGCGAACCCGACGGGCCCGGCCGCCGGGCAGCCGGGCCGCGCCTGACACCTCGTCCGCCGTGCGATCCACGGCGCCCGCCGCCGCTCCCTGATCCGGCCCGATCGGCAAGACGCCCCTAGACGAACCCCGCGGGCGAGCGCGCCCGCCAGGAGTGGGCGGGACAGTGCACCACCGACGTGACGTTCCGGTCCCAGTGGGCCCGGTGGCGCCGGGAGGAGTGGGGCGCGCACGGCACGGCGGCCGTGCGCGCCAGTATGAGCAGGGCGGCCGTGAGGGCCGCCAGTTCTATGTGGTCCGGGGTGCCGCGGACCACCTTGATCCGGTGCCGGCGTATCACCAGGTCACCGGCAGGGTCTTGGGCCCCCGGATCAGCGCCCCGGCCTGCCATTCGAGCTGCTCGGGCGGCACGGCCAGGGACAGGCGCGGATAGCGTTCGATCAGCGTGGTGATGATGATCTCGGACTCCATACGGGCCAGCATCGAGCCGACGCAGTGGTGCGGCCCGTTGCCGAAGGCCATATGGGCGATGGGCCCGCGGTCGAAGTCCAGCGCGTCCGGGTTCGGGAACACCTCGGGATCGCGGTTGGCCGCGAGGTACGAGGAGTACACCGTCTCCCCGGCCTTGATGGTGACCCCGGCGATGTCCACGTCCCGCGTGGCGATCCGCGGCAGACCGACCCCGCTGCGGTGCGGGATGAACCGCAGCAGCTCGTCGACGGCCTGGGGGATCATCTCCGGCTCCCTGCGCAGCCGTTCGTGGTGCTCCGGATGGGTGAGCAGGGCGTACACCATGTTCGCGCTGTTGTTGCGGACGGCGTGCGCACCGCTCACGAGGATCGCGGTGGCGATGGAGACGGCCTCCGGCTCGGTGATCTCACCGGCGTCGGCGGCCCCGGCGAGGACTCCGGCCAGGTCGTCGCTCTGCTTCTCCCGCCGCATGGCGAGCAGGGAGACCACGCATTCGCGGACCGTCTTGAGGGCGTCGGTGCTCTTGTCCGGGGCCGGGCCCGGGGTCATGATCACGTTCGCCCAGGAGGTCATGTCCTTGCGCATGTCCTGCGGCATCCCCAGCAGGTCGGCGACGGCCGCGAGCGGGAACGGGCCGTGCAGGTGCTCGACCAGGTCCGCCGGCGAGCCGTGCCGCTCCATCTCGTCCAGGAGGCTGTCGGCGGTCTGCTGCACGGTCGGCCGCAGCCTCTGCATGCTCTTGCCGGTGAACGCCCGGGCGACCACGCGGCGCATGTCGTTCAGGCGCGGCGGATCGGCGTAGTTCATCGACGCCTGCTGCGAGGCGATCGCATGCGGGGAGGAGGCGGTGATGGTCCGCCCGACCAGTTCCGAGCGGCTGAAGCGCGGATCCGTGGTCGCCGCCTTCACATCGGCGTAGCGCGCCATCAGCCAGGCGGTGCCCTGGCCGAACGGCAGCCGGATCCGGGCGGCCCGTTGGTCCCGCAGGCGGTCGTGCAGGAACGGGTCGAAGTCCAGCGCCTCGAAGTCGTCCAGGTTCCAGCAGTGCACCGGTTCGCCCGAGGCAGGGTCCACCCCGGCGTCCATTTCCGGGTCCATCTCCGGCTCCGGCCTGAGGGCGGTTTGCGGGTCTGACGTCATGGTTCATCTCCCTGCGTGGATGGCACCCCCCAAGGCGCGATTCCGCGGGAAATCGGCAGAGCGATCCCTTCCCTGTCGTCACACGCTCCGCTGCCTCCTCGGCGCAGCGTCACCGGATTGGCTCATGTCACCAACGCCGTAGTCCCGCGCGCGCATCCGGCGGAGGTCGATGAGGCTGTGTCAGACACGAAAGGAGAGCCACCCATGGCGACTCTGTGCAGGCCAACGGTGTGCGTGCCCGAGCACGTGATCACGATGGAGCAGACCCTTGATCTGTGCCGGTCCGTGCACGCGGACCATCCGCAGCTCGACCTGGCGCTGCGCCTGATCCGCAACACCGGCGTCGCGAAGCGGCACATCGTGCAGCCCATCGAGGAGACGCTCAAGCACCCCGGTTTCGAATCGCGCAACGCCGTGTACGAGGCCGAGGCCAAGGCGCGGGTCCCGGCGGTGGTGCGGCAGGCGCTGGAGGACGCCCAGCTCCGGGCCAAGGACATCGACCTGATCATCTACGTGTCGTGCACGGGCTTCATGATGCCCTCGCTGACCGCCTGGATGATCAACGCGCTGGGTTTCCGCACGGACACCCGGCAGCTGCCCATCGCCCAGCTGGGCTGCGCGGCGGGCGGCGCGGCGGTCAACAGGGCCCACGACTTCTGCCTCGCCTACCCCGAGGCGAACGTGCTGATCGTGTCCTGCGAACTCTGCTCGCTGTGCTACCAGCCCAGTGACCTGGAGGTCGGCAACCTGCTCTCCAACGGCCTGTTCGGCGACGGAGTGGGCGCGGCCGTCGTCCGCGGCCGGGGCGGAACCGGCATGCAACTGCACCGCAACAGCTCGTACATCATCCCCCAGACGGAGGACTGGATCATGTACGACGTCAGGTCCACCGGATTCCACTTCAAGCTCGACCGGCGAGTCCCGGGGACCATGGAACCGCTCGCTCCGTCCCTCAAGGACCTGGCCAAGGCCCATGGGTGGGACGCCGCCGCGCTGGATTTCTACATCATCCACGCAGGTGGGCCGCGCATCCTGGACGACCTGAGCAAGTACCTCGGTGTGGCACCCGAGGCATTCCGCTTCAGTCGGGCCACACTGACCGAGTACGGCAACATCGCCAGCGCCGTCGTCCTGGACGCACTGCGTCGAATGTTCGACGAGAACGGTACCGCTGACGCCGCGCGGGGCCTGCTGGCCGGTTTCGGCCCGGGCATCACCGCAGAGATCTCACTGGGCAGCTGGACCTCGGAATGAGGGACCGGGTGAGGGAGGAATCCGAAGAATGCTGAAGGACGGCCCCGCAACAGCAAGGCCACCCATCACGCACTGGCCCACCCCGGCCCTGGACGGGGTCGACTTCGACCCCGTCCTCGCCGAGCTGATGCAGGCGGGTCCGATCACCCGGATCCGCATGCCCAACGGAAGCGGGTGGGCCTGGCTCGTCTGCCGGTACGACGACGTGCGCATGGTGGCCAACGATCCCCGGTTCAGCCGCAAGCTGGTCGTGGAACACGACGTCACCCGCCTGGCCCCGCACTTCATCCCCGCACCGGGTGCGGTCGGGTTCGAGGACCCGCCCGACCACACCCGGCTGCGGCGCACCGTCGGCGCGGCCTTCACCACCCCCGGGGTGGAGCGCCTGCGCACCCGCGCGAAGGAGATGCTCGACGGCTACGTCGACGGGATCCTGCGCGACGGCCCGCCCGCGGACCTGACCGAACGCCTGCTGGCGCCCTTCCCGCTCGCCGTCGTGTGCGAGCTGATGGGCGTCCCGGAGGAAGACCGGCCCAGGGTCCACGAATGGACCACGCTGATCCTCTCCTCGGCCCAGGGCGCGGAACGCAGCGAGCAGGCGAAGAACGACATGTGCGCCTACCTGGGCGGGCGCATCCGCACCGGGGAAGTGGCCGGCGGCGACAGCGTCATCGGGCTCCTGGTGAAGGCCATCGAGGCGGGTGAGGTCACCGCCGAGGAAGCCACCGGCCTCGCCCTGCTCCTGCAGATCGGGGGCGAGGCCGTCACCAACAACGTGGGCAACATGGTCTACATCCTCCTCACGCGGCCGGACCTGATGGACCGGATGCGCAGCGACCCCGGCCTGCGCCCCACGGCCATCAACGAGCTGCTGCGCTACATCCCGCACCGCAACGCGGTCGGGCTCTCCCGGATCGCCCTGGAGGACGTCACCGTGGCGGGCCAGCTCATCCGGGCGGGCGAGGCGATCTACGTCTCGTACCTCGCGGCCAACCGTGACCCGGAGGTCTTCCCCGACCCCCACGAGCTGCAGTTGGAGCGCAGCCCCAACCCGCACGTCTCCTTCGGGTACGGACCCCACTTCTGTCCCGGGAACATGCTGGCCCGCCTCGAATCCGAGCTGATGGTGGACGCCCTGCTGGACCGCTTCGCGGACCTGCGCTTCAGCGTCCCCGTCGGCGAACTGCGCTGGCGGCCCGGGGCCCTCATCCGCGGGCCCGAAGGTCTGCCCGTGACCTGGTCATGACCGCGCACGTCGCCCGCGACGGGCTGCTCGTGCCACCGGGTCACGGCCGCAAGCTGCACACCGACGCCCAGCAGGTCACGTTCAAGGTCACCGGGGAGCACTCCACGGTGGCCTCGAGCTTCGAGGTCGTCGTACCTCCGGGGTTCGACGTCGGGGCGCACCTGCACACCCGAAGTGAGGAGCTGTTCTACGTCCTGGAGGGTGAACTCGACGTCATGGCCTTCGAGCCGCGCGTCCGTTCCGGGGACGACTGGCGACACTGGGAGGCGCTCGACGGACGCCAGGTCGTCCGTGCCACGCCCGGAACCGTCATCGTGGTTCCGCCCGGTTGCCCGCACGCCTTCGCGAACCCCACCGGCGAACCGGCCCGGATGTTCTTCCAGGCCTCCCCGCCCCCCGATCACGAGCGGTACTTCGAGGAGCTCCTCGAACTGCTCGACACGAGCGCCACCCCGGATCCCGCCGCGATCCAGGCACTCCGGAAGCGCTACGACATCGAACAGCTCACGCCGCTGCGCCACGAGCTGTCCTGACCACCACCGCGACACCCCTCACCCAAACGCACACCATTCTCGGGAGACTTCATGCTGCGCACGCGCCGCAAACTTCGCACCGCCACGTACGTCCTGGCGACCGTGATCGCCGCCAGTGCCTCGATCGCCGCGGCCCCGGCACAGGCCGCCCACTCCCTGCCGTCCTACTGGTGCTACCTCAACGGCGTCGAGGTGCGGTCCGGTCTGACGGTCGTCAGAGGCACGGAGGGCGTCGACACGATCCTGTGCGAGAACGACGTCGAGAACGTCATCATCGACGGCGGCGGCGGCAACGACAACATCCGCGTCAAGGGCATGCTGATCGACTCCCAGGTGCTCGGCGGCGAGGGCGACGACACGCTCCAGGTCAACAACCTCGCCCCGAAGAACGGCAACTCGTCGGTGCGCGGCGGCCTCGGCAACGACACCATCATCACCGCGCTCGTCGTGGGCACGGCCGACCACGGGTCCAGCGTCTACGGCGACCACGGCGACGACAAGATCACCACGGGCAGCGTGATGGGCCAGCCGGGCGAGTACGAGCGCGGCGGCGGCCAGGTCTTCGGCAACGACGGCAGCGACCTGATCCGCACCGGCAACGTCGACCTCGGCGGCCGGGTCCTCGGCGGCAGCGAGAACGACGTCATCGAGCCCAAGTCGGTGGGCGCGGAGTCCGCGGGCATCGTCCAGGGCGGTCCCGGCAACGACACGGTCCGCGGTCTGAACGACACGGTCCTGACCATCGGACCGGGCTACGGCCAGGTCGACGGCGGGATCGGGACCAACTCCTGCCGGGTGAAGCACTTCTCGACCGGCGACCGGGTCCGCAGCACGCTGGCGAACTGCCCGTCCAGCGAAGCGGGCCCGGCGACCCCGTCGGCCCCCGCTTCGCCGGCCGCTCCCGCGACCCCCGCCAAGCCGGCGGCGCCCGCGGCCGCCGGCGGCCACTCACCGCGCTGACGGGCGGCGGCCTCCGGGCGCGCCGTGCCGGCGCTCCACGGACAGGCCGCCGGGCAGCATGAACAGGGTCAGCACCGCGCCCACGGCGAAGATCGCCGCCGATGCGGTGAAGACCGTGTGGTAACTCTCCAGGGCAGCCCGCGCCGCAAGGTCGGGCGTGGGCTGCCGGCCCGCCAGTGAGCGGGCGACGGCTCCGGCGGCAAGGGTGCTCATGAGCGCCGTGCCGACGGAGCCGCCCGTCTGTCGCATGGCGTTGACGGTCGCGGAGCCGACGCCCGCGTCCCGCGGGTCGATGCCGGCCGTGCCGAGGTTCATGGCGGCCGCCGTGATCAGGCCCATGCCCAGCCCCGTGGCCACCTGGCCCGGCAGCACGTCGACGACGTACGGGCCGGTCGCCGTCAGGTTCGTCATCCAGGCCATGCCGCACGCCGAGAGCAGCATGCCGGTGACGATGCGCGGGCGCCCGCCGATCCGGCCGAGCAGCCCCATGTTGCTGCCGATCGCGCCGATCATGGTGCAGCCGGACATCGGCATGAAGGCCAGGCCGGTCTTGGCCGGGCTGTAGCCGCGGGTGTGCTGCAGGTAGTACGTGAGGAACAGGAACACCCCGAACATGCCGACCCCGGTGATGAACACGGCGATCAGCGCCGCGCCCCGCACCCGGTCGAGCACGATCCGCAGCGGCAGCAGCGGGTGCGTGCTGCGGCGCTGCCACCACACGAAGGCGGCGAGCAGCAGGGCGGCGGCCCCCAGGAAGCCCAGGGTGTGCACGGACCGCCAGCCGCCCAGGCCGGCCGTGGCGAGCCCGTAGACCAGGCAGAACAGCCCGGACGAGGCGAGCACCGTGCCCGGCAGGTCCAGCCGGGGAGCGGTGGTGGGCGCCGGCCGCTTGAGGAGCAGCACACCGCCGGTGACGGCGACGGCGGCGAACAGCAGGTTCACGTACATCGTCGAGCGCCAGCTCAGGTGCTCGGTGAGGAATCCGCCCAGCAGCAGGCCCACGGCGCCCCCGGAGGCGGCCAGCGAACCGAACACGCCGAAGGCCTTGGCGCGTTCCGCGGGCGCGGAGAAGGTGGTGGTCAGCAGCGAGAGCGCGGCCGGGGCCAGCAGCGCCGCGAACACCCCCTGCAGGGCGCGGGCCGTGACGAGGACCCCGAAGGTGGCCGCGGCGCCGCCGAGCGCGGAGGCCGCCGCGAAGCCGATCTGCCCGATGAGGAAGGCGCGGCGGCGCCCGAACTTGTCGGCGAGGCGGCCCCCCAGCAGCAGGAGGCTGCCGAAGGTGATCGCGTACGCGGTCACCACCCATTGCCTCTGGTGGTCGGAGAACCCCAGGCCGGCCTGGGCGGACGGCAGGGCGATGTTCACGATGGTGGCGTCGAGGACGACCATGAGCTGGGCGAGGCCGATGACGCCGAGGATCCACCAGCGGCGCGGATCGGGCGGCGCCGCGGCGTCGGGCGCGGCGGAGGCGGTGCTGGTTCCGGGACGGGTCGGCTCTGCGGACATGGTGGGGCTCTCCATGGGTTCCGCGCGTTCTCGCCGGCGAGTGGGCGTACGCGTGTGCGTGGACTGTCTGCTTCGACGATGCGTGAGGGCGCCCCGTCACCCGTGCGCCACGCCATGACGCCGTCCGGATGGACCAGTGCGGCGTCCGTTTCCTCTGCCGTTCCCCTACCGTTTCCCCTTCTTCCTCCCCTTCTTCCTCCCCTTCTTGCGCGGGGCCTCGGCCGGGCGCCCGGCGTGGAGTTCGAGCGGGCCCGTGCCCTCGGCGCGGGCGCGCAGACAGGCCTCGATCTGGCGGCGCAGGGAGGGTTTGACCAGGTCGCGCAGGTCCGCGGCGGGCACCGCCCGCCAGCGCAGCAGCTCGAAGGGGGCGAGCCGGATCCGGCCCAGGGCGGCGGCGCCCAGGACCCCGCCGTCGTACAGGAAGCGGATGCGGGCCGGGTAGCCGTGCTTGTGGGCCCAGTTGACGGCGAGCAGCCGGCCCGGTGCCAGGTCGAGGCCGAGTTCCTCCCGAACCTCCCGGCGCGCGGCGTCGCGCGGTGTCTCGCCGAGGTCGCTGTCGATCCCGCCGCCCGGCAGGTTCCAGCGCCCGGAGTTGCCGTACGAGGGCTCCACCAGCAGGATCCGGCCCGCGGAGTCGGTGAACACCACGCTGGCCGCCGTGATGGCCTTGGGGCGGGCGGCCCGGTGGCTCGCGGCGTCGAAGGATCCGGCGTGCTCCAGGGCCGTACGCCGCAGCGGGTCCAGTCCGGCCGGGGAGCCGGGCTGGGGCACACCGTCGACGAGGTGCGCGAGGGACCCGGCGTACAGGGCGGCCAGAGCGGCGCGCAGCCGGGGCGCGACCCGGGCCGGGAGCACCTCGTACGCCTCCTCCGGCGCGAGCCAGCGGGCGGCGGCCCGGCCGGTCGCGCCGCGGAGCGCGCCGGCCTGCTCCGGCGGGAGCGGCCCGACCAGGTGGACGTGGGTGATGAGGGAGCGGCCGAGGGAGCCGGGCCGCCGGGAGTCCACGGCGAGCAGCCGGCCGACCGGCACGGACAGGCCGAGCTCCGCCTCCAGCTCCCGGGCCAGCGCCTCCTCCGGGGTCTCGGTGTCCTCGACGGTGCCGCCCGGAAGTTCCGCGGCCGACCGGTACGAGGCCGGCCGTACGAGGACCCGCCCGGCCGGGTCCAGCACGATCGCGGTGGCGGCGACGAGCGGGGACGGCCGGGCGGCGTAGTACTGGCGGACCTCGTCGGGGGAGGGGCGGCCGGACGGCCGCTCGGACGGGTCGCCGTACGGCCGGTCGGGAGGACGGTCGGACGGGCGCTCGGGCACTGCGGACTCCTGGTGTCTGGTCGTGCCACCGTACGGGGAGGATCCGCACCCCGCTCGGGCCCGTCGCGCTCGCCGGTCAGGCCCGGGCCAGGAGCATCCCGCCCATCGTGACCATGGTCGCCGCCACGAGCCCGTCCAGCACCCGCCAGGCCGCGGGGCGCGCCAGCGGGCCGCTCAGCAGCCGGGCGCCGTAGCCGAGGGCGGCGAACCAGACCAGGCTGGCCAGCCCGGCCCCGATGCCGAAGGCCCAGCGCAGGTCCCCGCGGTCGGCGGCGAGGGAGCCGACCAGCAGGACGGTGTCCAGGTAGACGTGGGGGTTCAGCCAGGTCATGGCCAGGCAGGCCAGCACGGCCCGGCGGCGGGACCCGGCGGTGGCCCCCTCGGTGCCCAGGGCTGCGCCGGGGGTGGGCCGCAGCACCCGGCGCGCGGCGAGGAATCCGTAGGCGATCAGGAAGGTGCCGCCGGCGATGGCGACCGCGGTCAGGGCGGCCGGCCAGGCGGTGACGAAGGCGCCGACCCCCGCGACGCCCAGGGCGATGAGGAGCGCGTCGGAGACGGCGCAGATGGCGACCACGGAGAGGACGGCGTGCCGGCGCACCCCCTGCCGCAGGACGAAGGCGTTCTGTGCGCCGATGGCGACGATGAGGGAGAGTCCGGTGCCGAAGCCGGCGAGTGCCGCCGCGATGATGCCGTGTGTCATGTCTCCGACCGTAGGCAGCGGCGTGGTTTCAGTACAGCTAAAGATTTTTACGTACCCTTAGCGCTCGTGATGGAAGAGCTTCCCCTGGACCAGGTACGGACCCTGCTCGCCGTGGTGGACGAGGGCACCTTCGACGCGGCGGCCGCCGCCCTGCACGTGACCCCGTCCGCGGTGAGCCAGCGGGTCAAGGCGCTGGAGCAGCGGACGGGGCGGGTGCTGCTGATGCGCACGAAGCCCGTCCGGGCGACCGAGTCCGGGCAGGTGGTGGTCCGCTTCGCCCGGCAGCTGGCCCGGCTGGAGCGGGACGCGCGCGCCGAGCTCGGCATGGCGCAGGAGTCGGGCGGCCCGGTGCGGCTGCCGATCGCCGTCAACGCGGACTCCCTCGCCACCTGGTTCCTGCCGGCGCTCACGCGGGTGCCGCAGGATCCGCCCGTCTTCTTCGAACTGCACCGGGAGGACGAGGGGCACACGACGGCACTGCTGCGGGAGGGCCAGGTGATGGCGGCGGTCACCTCCTCGCCGGATCCGGTGGCCGGGTGCACCGTACGCAGGCTGGGGCTGGCGCGGTACCTGCCCGTGGCGAGCCCCGGGTTCGTGGCCCGGTACCTGACCGGGGGCCTCGCAGAAGGCCTGCGGGAGGCGCCGGTGGTCGTCTTCGACCGGCGGGACGAGCTCCAGGACGTGTTCGTACGGTCGCTGACCGGCGATCAGGAGGCCGGGGCCGGGCCGCTGCGCCACCACGTGCCGACCTCCGAGGGGTTCCGGGACGCGGTGGCGGCAGGGCTGGGCTGGGGGCTGGTGCCGGAGCCCCAGTCGGAGCCGTTGGTGCGCGCGGGACGGCTGGAGCTGCTCGCGCCGCGGCGGCCGCTGGACGTTCCGCTGTACTGGCAGCAGTGGAAACTCGACTCCCCGGCGCTGTCCGCGGTGGCGCAGGTGGTGGCGGCCGCTGCGGCCGAGGCCCTGCGTCAGGACGCCACCCGGCACCCGGCGGTCCGGGCCCGCTCCTGATCCGCGGGGCACCACCTAAGCTGCGGGCATGGAGTCCTACACGATCGGTCAGGCCGCCCGGCTGCTCGGCGTCAGCGTCGACACGGCCCGCCGCTGGGCCGACGCCGAGCGCTTCCCCACCCGCCGGGAGGGCACGCGGCGGATGGTGGACGGGCCGGATCTGGCCGCGTTCTGCGTACAGGCCGTGCAGGAGGCGAGCGAGAGCGAGGAGGCCCCCTACACCTCGGCGCGCAACGCCTTCCCCGGCATCGTCACCGCCGTGAAGCTCGGCACGGTCGACGCCCAGGTCGAGATCCAGGCCGGCCCGCACCGCATCGTGTCGTTGCTGACCCGCGAGGCCGTGGAGGAGCTCGGCCTGGAGGTCGGCGCGCGGGCCGTGGCCCGGGTGAAGTCGACGAGCGTCTTCATCGACCGGGTCCGACGCCCGCGTCCCGCGCGGCGCGGACCGCGCCCGCGCGCGTGGACCGGTCCGGCGGCGGTGGCAGACTGGCCGCTGATCCGCCGAAGGGAAGTACCTCGTTGTCCATGTTCAGCAACCTGCGCCGGGCCGTGCGCCGCGGCTACCGGAGGGCCGTCGACCTCAGCCACCCCGCCCGCTCCCCGCTCGGAAGCGCGGTGGTCAACTGCGTGGTCTACGTGGACGGCGCACGGCAGGACGGCTGCGCCGAGGTCGAGGAGGCGCTGCGGCGGGTCCGCAAGACCGGCGACGGGTTCGTCTGGATCGGCCTCCACGAACCGACGAGGGAGGAACTCGCCGGGCTCGCCGAGCTGTTCGGCCTGCACCCGCTCGCCGTCGAGGACGCGGTGACCGCGCACCAGCGCCCGAAGGTGGAGCGGTTCGACGACATACTGTTCTCCGTCTTCAAGACCGTGCGCTACGTGGAGCACGAGGAACTCACCGCGACGAGCGAGGTCGTGGAGACCGGCGAGCTGATGGCCTTCACCGGCGACGACTTCGTCATCACCATCCGGCACGGCGGCCACGGCACGCTGGGCCCGGTCCGCGAGAGCCTGGAGGCGGCGCCGGACCAGCTCGCGAAGGGGCCGTCCTCGGTGCTGCACGCCATCGCCGACCACGTCGTCGACGACTACGTGGCCGTCACGGACGCGGTGCAGAACGACATCGACGCCGTCGAGACCGCGGTGTTCAGCGAGTACGGCGGCCGGGGCGACGCGGGCCGCATCTACCAGCTCAAGCGCGAACTGCTGGAGCTGCGCCGGGCGGTGGCCCCGCTGAGCCGCCCGCTCCAGCACCTGGCCACGCAGCCGATACCGGTGATCCCCGCGGAGGTCCGCGCGTACTTCCGCGACGTCTCCGACCACCTGACCCGGGCCACCGACCAGATCAACGCGTACGACGCGCTGCTCGACTCCATCCTCCAGGCGCACCTGGCGCAGGTGACCGTCGCGCAGAACGAGGACATGCGCAAGATCACGGCGTGGGCTGCCATCGTCGCCGTGCCGACCATGGTCTGCGGGGTGTACGGCATGAACTTCGACAACATGCCCGAGCTGCACTGGGCGTACGGCTACCCGATCGTGGTGGGCGTCATGGCGCTGGCCTGCTTCGTCATCCACCGGGGCTTCCGCCGCAACGGCTGGCTCTGACCCGTCCGGCGGTCCTCGCAACACGCGTGGCGTGAACGGGTATTGAGCTGTCGCGACCTCTGGTAGTAAAGTTTCCTAACGAAGTCGCTCAAGCCTCAACTTCCCCCTGGAGGACTTGTGTTCGCCCCCCACCGCAAGAGCATCGCCATCGGCGCCCTGCTCGGCAGCGCCCTCCTCGCCGTACCGGTGACCGCCCACGCGACGGCGGCACCGGCGTCCGCGCCGGCATCCGCGTCCCCCGCCGCGGTACCGGCGAAGGCCGTCGGTCTCGACGACCCGGCGAAGAAGGACATCGCCATGCAGATCGTCTCCAGTGCGGAGAACTCCTCCCTGGACTGGAAGGCGCAGTACAAGTACATCGAGGACATAGACGACGGCCGCGGTTACACGGCCGGGATCATCGGCTTCTGTTCCGGTACCGGCGACATGCTCGACCTCGTCGAGTACTACACCGACGTCAAGCCGGGCAACGTGCTGGCCAAGTACCTCCCGGCCCTGCGGAAGGTCGACGGCACGGACTCGCACAGCGGACTCGACCCGAACTTCACCAAGGACTGGGCGAAGGCGGCGCAGGACACCGAGTTCAAGAAGGCCCAGGACCACGAGCGCGACCGCGTCTACTTCAACCCCGCCGTCAATCAGGGCAAGTCCGACGGGGTCGGCACGCTCGGCCAGTTCATGTACTACGACGCCATCGTCATGCACGGCAACGGCGGCGACTCCACCAGCTTCCGCAACATCCGCAAGCGGGCGCTGTCCAAGGCCAAGCCCCCGGCGCAGGGAGGGAACGAGACCACCTGGCTGAACGCCTTCCTCGACGCGCGCGTCTGGGCGATGAAGCAGGAGGAGGCGCACAGCGACACGAGTCGTGTCGACACCGCGCAGCGGGTCTTCCTCAAGAAGGGCAACCTGAACCTCAACACCCCGCTCGACTGGAAGGTCTACGGGGACTCGTTCCACATCGGCTGAGCGGGCCGGTGAGTTCACGGTGAGTCAACGGCGTCCCGTACCGGCCGAGGGTCCGGCGCGGGACGCCGGTGCGTGTGCGTGACAGTGGCTGACAGGGTCGCGGAGCGGTAACGATGTGGGCGTGGACGCCCGTGCTCCGCCGGGGAGAAGACGGTGCGCGGAGCCCCGCCGGGCGGCTCTGGTGACACTTCCGCATTACGAATTGGCCCCTATCACCCCTGTTTCGTCACCCCGTGTGACGCGGCGCGATCAGTGGGTTCCAAGTGGTGGCCGGGGCCGGTGATTTTGGCCCGTGAACCCGGGATAAGCGGTGATTCCGGCGTCTTGTGAACTGGCTTGACCGCCACATAAGCGGGGCATAAGTTCTGCCTCGGCTTGCTCCATCAGGACGGGCCGACGAACCGTCCTCAGGGGGGACCCATGCACTACTACACCGACGTTCTGAAGAAGTACGCCGACTTCTCCGGCCGCGCGCGCCGCCAGGAGTTCTGGATGTTCTTCCTGTTCAACATCGCCGTCGCCATCGTCGTCGCGATCATCGACTCCGTGGTCGGCGCGAACATGATCATCTACGGCCTGTACTTCCTGGCGATCATCGTCCCGTGCATCGCCCTCACCGTCCGCCGGCTGCACGACCTCGGCAAGTCCGGCTGGTGGTACTTCATCGGCTTCGTCCCGCTGATCGGCGGCATCTGGCTCCTGGTCCTCCTCGCGTCCGAGGGTCAGCCGCAGCCGAACGAGTACGGCCCGAACCCGAAGGCCGTCCACGCCTGAGCAGCCCCGCACGCCTGAGCGTCGTCACCCGGCTGGAAACAGCCGGTGGCGGCGCTCTCGCCGTTTACGGGCAGCGCAAGCCCGGAGGTGACGCGCGTCTCCCCGGGACTCGGGCAGGGGGCTGTCCGGACCGGCCCGATCACGAGATATCTTGATGTCGAGCAATGTTGCAGACGAGAGACGCAGACTGTGGAGCGGAGCATCCGGTGACTGACTCGACCATCATCTACACGCACACTGACGAGGCCCCGGCCCTCGCGACGTATTCCTTCCTGCCTGTGATCCAGGCCTACGCGTCGACTGCCGGTGTGAATGTCGAGACCCGTGACATCTCCCTGGCCGGTCGGATCATCGCCAGCTTCCCCGAGCACCTCGAGGAGGGCCAGCGGATCGCCGACGCCCTCGCCGAGCTCGGCGAGCTGGCGAAGACGCCGGAAGCGAACATCATCAAGCTGCCCAACATCTCGGCTTCGATCCCGCAGCTGAAGGCCGCGGTCGCCGAGCTCCAGGGCCAGGGCTACGCGCTCCCGGACTACCCGGACGACCCGAAGACCGACGAGGAGCGCGAGATCCGCGCCCGCTACGACAAGGTCAAGGGCAGCGCCGTCAACCCGGTCCTGCGTGAGGGCAACTCCGACCGCCGCGCCCCCGCCTCGGTCAAGAACTACGCCAAGGCCCACCCGCACCGCATGGGCGCCTGGACCTCCGAGTCGAAGACGAACGTCGCCACCATGGGCGAGAACGACTTCCGCTCGACCGAGAAGTCCGCGGTCGTCACCGAGGCCGGCACGCTCCGCATCGAGCACGTCGCCGCCGACGGCACCGCCACCGTCCTGCGCGAGTCCGTACCGGTCCTGGCCGGCGAGGTCGTGGACGCGTCCGTCCTGCACGTCGACGCGCTGCGCACCTTCCTGAACGACCAGATCGAGCGCGCCAAGGCCGAGGACGTCCTGTTCTCCGTGCACCTCAAGGCCACGATGATGAAGGTCTCCGACCCGATCATCTTCGGCCACGTGGTCCGCGCCTTCTTCCCGAAGACGTTCGCCCGCTACGGCGAGACCCTGGCCTCCGCCGGCCTGTCCCCGAACGACGGCCTCGGCACCATCCTGAACGGCCTGGGCGCGCTGCCCGACGCCGACGCGATCAAGGCCTCCTTCGACGCCGAGATCGCCGAGGGCCCGGCCCTCGCGATGGTCGACTCGGACAAGGGCATCACCAACCTGCACGTCCCGTCCGACGTCATCGTCGACGCCTCCATGCCGGCCATGATCCGCACTTCCGGCCACATGTGGGGCCCGGACGGCAACGAGGCCGACACCCTGGCCGTCCTCCCGGACAGCAGCTACGCGGGCGTCTACCAGGTCGTCATCGACGACTGCCGCGCGCACGGCGCCTTCGACCCGTCCACGATGGGCTCGGTGCCGAACGTCGGCCTCATGGCCCAGAAGGCCGAGGAGTACGGCAGCCACGACAAGACCTTCGAGATCGCCGCCGCGGGCACCGTCCGCGTCGTCGACGCCGAGGGCAAGGTCGTCCTGGAGCAGCAGGTCGCCAAGGGCGACATCTTCCGCGCCTGCCAGACGAAGGACGCGCCGATCCAGGACTGGGTCAAGCTCGCCGTCACCCGCGCCCGTGCCACCGGCGTCCCGGCCGTGTTCTGGCTCGACGAGAACCGCGCGCACGACGCGCAGCTCATCGCCAAGGTGCGCACGTACCTCGCCGAGCACGACACCGAGGGTCTGACGATCGAGATCCTCTCCCCGGTCGAGGCCACCGCGTACTCGCTGGAGCGCATCCGCCGAGGCGAGGACACCATCTCGGTGACCGGCAACGTGCTGCGCGACTACCTGACCGACCTCTTCCCGATCCTGGAGCTGGGCACCAGCGCCAAGATGCTGTCGGTCGTCCCGCTCATGAACGGCGGCGGCCTCTTCGAGACCGGCGCCGGCGGCTCCGCCCCGAAGCACGTCCAGCAGCTGGTCAAGGAGAACTACCTGCGCTGGGACTCCCTCGGCGAGTTCCTCGCGCTGGCCGTCTCCTTCGAGCACCTCGCGACCACCACCGGCAACGCCCGCGCCCAGGTGCTGGCCGACACCCTGGACCGCGCGACCGGCTCCTTCCTCAACGAGGACAAGTCGCCGAGCCGCAAGCTGGGCGGCATCGACAACCGCGGCAGCCACTTCTACCTCGCCCTGTACTGGGCGCAGGAGCTGGCCAAGCAGACCGACGACGCCGAGCTGGCCACCGCGTTCGAGGCGCTCGCCAAGACGCTGGGCGAGCAGGAGCAGACCATCGTCGGCGAGCTCGTCGCCGTCCAGGGCTCCCCGGCCGACATCGGCGGCTACTACCGGCCGGACGCCGTGAAGGCCGCGGCGGTCATGCGGCCGTCCGCGACCTTCAACCAGGCGATCTCGACCCTCGCCTGAGGTCCGGTCGTCTCGATCGATTCCGCCCCGGTCGGCAGCAGCCGACCGGGGCGGACCCGTGTTCCGGCGCCCGCGGGCGGCCGAACCGCGCCCGTGATCACCGGCGGCCCCCGCGCGTCCGGTCCCCTGGTCAGAGGCGGTGGACGCGTTCCCCCGGGAAGGCCAGCGGGGAGCGGCCCGCGGCGAGGATGCGCAGCCCCGGGGCCGCCGTGAGCAGCCGCCGCAACCAGGCCAGCGCATCCGGCTCAAGGTGCTCCGCGCCGTCCAGGACGAGGAGCATGTCCCGCTCGGCGAGCCACGAGACGGCGTCCGTCGTCCCGTACGGCAGGAAGGGCATCCCCGGTACGCAGCCCAGCGCGGCCGTCAGCTCGCGCAGTCCGAAGGGCCGGCCCGGCGTGACGACGGCCGTACCGTCGTAGAAGTTGGACGACAGCCGCTCGGCGATCTCCCGCACCAGCAGGCTCCGGGGCTCCCGGAACCGCCCCGTGACCGTTAACACGCGTCCCCGCCGGACGGCGGTCAGCAGGCGTGACAGCTCGTCGGATGTCGCCGGCAGCGTCCCGGCCCGGCCCGAGTCCCTCATCGGCACGATGCCCCCCATTGCATGCGTGTCCCATGCGCGGCAAAGGGTTCTTTCGAGCCGCGTAGCGATGATTATGCGCCAGTTCTGCCGGAAGACCAGGGGAATGTCGGATTCCGGTCGGATTTCCGTTCGGATTCGGAGAATTCCCGGGGAAGACCCCGGCCACCCGCCGGGTGGAGGATCCCGGCGGGCGCGGGCAGCCGCCCTGTGGTCGGATGCCGATCATGGGCCATGACCACGGAGCTCCCTCGGCGGCGGCCGGGACCGTCAGCGGGACCTTCCGCGCCCGCCTGCTCTGGACCATCGGGATCAGCGCCACGATCACCCTCGTCCAGGTGGTCGGCTCCCTGCTCTCCGGCAGCCTCGCCCTCCTCGCCGACGCCGCGCACAGCCTCACCGACGCCGTCGGCGTCTCCCTCGCGCTCGGCGCGGTCACCCTCGCCCAGCGCGCCCCGACCCCGCGCCGCACCTTCGGCTACTACCGGGTCGAGATCTTCTCCGCCGTCCTGAACGCCCTGCTCCTCCTGGGCATCTTCGTCTGGGTCCTCTACACCGCCATCGGCCGCTTCAGCGAACCCGTCGAGGTCAAGGGCGGGCTGATGTTCGGCGTCGCCGTGGTGGGCCTGGCCGCCAACGGCGTCGGCCTGTGGCTGCTGCGCGACGCCAAGGAGCACAGCCTCAACCTGCGCGGCGCCTACCTGGAGGTGCTCGGCGACGCCCTCGGCTCCGTCGCCGTCATCATCGGCGGCCTGGTCATCCTGCTCACCGGCTGGCAGGCCGCCGACCCCATCGCCTCCATCGTCATCGGCCTGCTGATCGTCCCGCGCGCGTACGGCCTGCTGCGCGAGGCCGCCCACGTCCTGCTGGAGGCCACCCCGCAGGACATGGACCTGTCCGACGTACGCCGCCACCTCATGGGGGAGCCCGGCGTACTGGCCGTGCACGATCTGCACGCCTGGACCGTCACCTCCGGCATGCCCGTGCTCACCGCGCACGTCGTGGTCGCCGACGAGACCCTGCGCGGCGAGGACCACGGCAAGCTGCTCGCCCGGCTCCAGGCCTGCGTGGGCGAGCACTTCGACGTGGCCCACTCCACCCTCCAGCTGGAACCGGAGGGGCACACCGAGGGCGAACGGGCCGTGCACACCTGACCGCGCGGCGCCCTCCCGCCCACCCGGCCCGGTGCGGAACCCGGGGCAGCGCACCCGTCACGGCCGCCACCACCGGTTCCCGCCGCCGCGCGTGGTGCCGTCTGAGGTCCTCCACCCGGTAGCGCCGGGTCCGCGCGTGCCAGGTGGCGGTCGCGGCCATCCACAGCTTGAGCTCCTCCCCGTACCGGTCCGGCGCCGCCCGCGCCGCCACGTCCATCCAGCAGTTCGCCCCTCGTACTCCACAGACCGCGCTGCCCGGCCCCGAGGGCCCGGAGGGCAGCCCGGCGCGCCGCCATGGAGCGGCTGGAGCGCAGGTGTCACTCGTGGCCGCCCGACTGCCGGTCCTGGTGCCCGCGGGCGTACGTGTGCACCGCGCCGACCTGCTCCGGGGCAGGCCGGTCCGTACGCGCATCGGGGGCAGCTCGGCGCCCACCGCGTGCTCGACGAGCCCGCCGACCAGGGAGCCCCGCCGAACTTGCGGCGCTGTTCCACGTACTCGAGCGGATTGGCGACCCGGCCGATGCCGATGTGGTCGAGCTCCCACGGGGACTCCACCAGGAGGTTGCAGGTGCTGAGCGAGAACCGGGCGAACCGGTCCGCCGAAGCCGTCCTGGTCCCCGACGCCCTCGGGATCCTGGAGAACGTGGACATCGCGGCCCCCGCTCCTGACGGTTGTCCGGGGGCCGCCGATCGGCTGTACTGCTCTGCAGCCCCGTACCCGGGGCGCCGTGCAGGGGAGGGCACCCACGATGAGTTCACACCGCCGCCGTCGGGGCTTGCGGGGACGGTCGCTGCCGGCCCTGTCGGCCGCCGCCCTCCTGCTCGCCGCCGTCTGCGCCGCCGCCGGCATCGCCTGGGATCCGTTCACGGCCGACGCCCGCCAGGGCGCCGCGTCCGCCCCCGTCATCGGCACGCCCTGGTCCGCCGGGCCCGACCCGGGCGCGGGGAGCCCGTCCCCCGGCGCCACCGGCCCGACCCCGACCGCGCCCGGCGGGAGTTCGGGAGGCCAGGACGCGGGCACCACCCCGGGCGCCGGGGACGCCGGAGCCGGACGGGCCGCCGGCGCCCTGCCGTTCGACCTGCCCGGGCCGGCCGCCCTGCGCACCGGCGGCGCCGCCAAGAAGCTGGTGTTCGCCCACTACTTCACCCCGTACCCCCTCTCGCTGGACAATGCGAGCGCCGACGCCGACTACTACACCCGCAACTACCTGAACCCGGCCGGGGAGAACGGCAAGCACGAGCGGTACGGCGGCCTGCTGCGCGACCGGCCGCTGCCCGTCCAGCCCAAGGGAGGCAACTGGGAACGGGCCAACCTCGAGCAGGAGGTGCGCACCGCCCGCGCCGCGGGCCTCGACGGGTTCACGCTCGACATGCTCTCCCTGTCCGGACCCAACCGGGACCGCGCACAGCTCCTGATGGAGGCCGCCCACGCCGTCGACCCCGGCTTCAAGATCATGCTGATGCCGGACATGACCTCGCTGAACACGGACGACCCGGGCGTTCTCGCCGACGCCGTCGCGGCCCTGGGCAAGGCCCCGGCCGCGCACCGCCTCGGCGACGGCCGGCTCGTCGTCTCCCCCTTCAAGGCCGAGGCGAAGAGCGTCGCCTGGTGGACGCAGGTCATCGACCTGCTCAGGACCCGGCACGGCATCCGCACCGCCTTCGTCCCGACGTTCCTCGACTCCGACGCCAACAGCGCACGGTTCGCGCCGATCAGCCACGGCTTCTCCGAGTGGGGCAGCCGCAGCTACGTCGGCCAGGAGAGCGCCACCCGCGACGTGCAGCGGGCCCACGGCATGGGCAAGATCTGGATGCAGCCGGTGTCGGTCCAGGACGCCCGCCCCAACCAGGGCGTCTACGACGAGGCCGGCAACACCGCCACCCTGCGCTCCACCTGGACGCACGCCATCGACGACGGCGCCGACTGGGTGCAGCTCACCACCTGGAACGACTACTCGGAGGGCAGCCAGTTCGCGCCGTCGCTGCACAACGGGTACGCCTACCTGGACCTTTCCTCGTATTACCTGACGAAGTTCAAGACGGGCAGCTGGCCGAAGATCGTCCGCGACACCCTGTACGTCTCAGCCCGCACCCAGTTCGCCGCCGCGGACCCCACCGGCGCCCAGTCGCTGGTGATGTCCCTGCGCAAGGGCAGCGCCGCGCCCCGCGACACGGTCGAGGTGCTCAGCTTCCTGAAGGCCCCGGCGACCGTCCGTACGGTGGTGGGCACGGCCGAGGACGCGCACGAGGCCCCGGCCGGCATCCACTCCGAACTGCTCCCGCTGCGCCCGGGCACCAGTTCGGCGGCGGTGGTGCGCGACGGGAAGACCGGCGCGGAGGTGAAACTGCCCTACGCGGCGGACGGCACGGTGAGCGTCCAGGACCTGCAGTATTACGCCGTCACCAGCGGGCGGGACTAGGCCCGGACAGCCGTGGCGGGTGATGATGCGGGCGTCCGCCGCGCCGCACACCCGGAGGCCCCGTGAACCCGTCCACGCCGATACGCCCCGCCGAGTTCCCCGGCGGGCCGGCCCTGTTCCGGCTCGATCCCGCCGTCTCCCACCTGAACCACGGGTCGTTCGGCGCGGTGCCGATCCCCGTGCAGGAGGCCCAGGCCGCCCTGCGCGAGGAGGCGCACGCCGATCCCGACGCCTTCTTCATCGACGCCCCCGACCGGATCGCGGCAGCCCGCGCCCGCGTCGCCCGGCACCTCGGCGCCGACCCCGACGGCATCGCCTTCATCGCCAACGCCACCGAGGGCGCCAACCTCGCCCTCGACGCCGTCCCGCTCGCCGACGGAGACGAGATCCTGGTCACCGACCACGGCTACGGCACCGTCGTCGCGGCCGCCGCCCGCCGCGCCCCGATCACCACCGTCGCACTCGACCCGTACCTTCCCGACGAGGACGCCGTACGCGAGACCGTGCTGGCCGCGCTGACGCCCCGCACCAAGGCGGTGGTGCTGGACCACATCAGCTCGCCCACTGCCCGGCTCATCGCCTCGCCCCGGTTGCTCGCCGACCTCACCGCCCGCGGGATCACCACCCTCGTGGACGGGGCGCACGCCCCCGGCATGGTCGCGGACCCGCTCGCCGCGGGCGCCGACTTCTGGTTCGGCAACCTGCACAAATGGGGGTACGCCCCCTCCGGCAGCGCCGTCCTCGCCGTCGCCCCCGCACACCGAGGCCGGGTGCGGGCGCTGGTGCCCTCCTGGGAGGACGCGCACGGCTTCCCCCGCTCCGTCGAGAACCGCGCCACGGCCGACTACACCGGCTGGCTCGCCGCCCCCGAGGGCCTGGACCTCCTCGACCGGCTCGACGCCGCGAAGGTACGGGCCCACAACGCGGCCCTCGCCGCCCACGGCGCGGCCCTGCTCGCCGAGATTCCCGGGCTCACTCCGCTCCCGCACACCGAGGGCCTCGCCATGCGCGCCCTGCGGCTGCCGCCGGGCACCGCCGAGACCCAGGCGGAAGCGAGCGCCCTGCGCGAGCGGATCGCGGCGGACCTGCGCATCCGGGTACTGGTCTGGGCGTGGCCGGGCGGCGGGGGCATCCGCGTCTGCGGGCAGATCTACAACCGGCCCGAGGAGTACGAACGCCTCGCCGCCGAGCTCCCGGCCTGCCTCCAGGCCGCCCTCAGCCGCGCCGGAGCAGGTACGTGTCCATGATCCAGCCCTTGCGGGCGCGGGCCTCGCTGCGGAGCTCCTCGATCCGGCCGGCCACCTCCGCCAGCTTCCCCGAGACCAGGATCTCGTCCGGGGTGCCGACGTAGGCGCCCCAGTAGATGAAGAGGTCCTGGTCGAGGTGGGCCGTGAAGGCGTGGCGCGCGTCCAGCATCACCACGACGTCGTCCACGTCCTGCGGCCAGCCCTCGGCGAGGCGCCGCCCGGTGGTGATCTGGACGGGCCGGCCGACCCGGTTCAGATTGGTCCGGTGCCGGGCCAGCAGCGCGGAGATGCTGCTGATGCCCGGTACGACTTCGTGCTCGAACGCCACCCGGCCCCGCTCCAGCACCTCGTCGAGGATGGCGAGGGTGGAGTCGTAGAGCGAGGGGTCGCCCCAGACGAGGAACGCGCCGGTCTCCCCGTCCGCGAGGTCCTCGGCGACGAACCGCTCGAAGATCTCGGCCCGCGCGCTGCGCCAGCCGTCCACGGTCGGGGCGTACTCGGCCGGGGTCCGGTCGCGGTCCGGGTCACGGCCCTCCACCAGTCGGTGGCCGGGGCGGGCGTGCGCGTCGAGCATCGCGCGCCGCAGCCCGGTCAGATCCGCCTTCTCCTCGCCCTTCTCCAGGATGAGGAATGCGTCCGCCGCGCCGATCGCCCTGACCGCCTGGAGGGTCAGGTGGTCAGGGTCGCCCGCGCCTATGCCGATCACTGAGAACTTCTTCACGCCGCTATTCTGCCCGTCATGCGTGCCGCCCTGTTCGTCACCTGCGTCAACGACGCGCTGTACCCGCGGACCGGCATGGCCGTCGTGCGCCTCCTGGAGCGGCTCGGCGTCGCCGTGGACTTCCCCGCGGCCCAGAGCTGCTGCGGGCAGCCGCAGTACAACACCGGCTACCGGCGCGAGAGCGAACCGCTGCTGCGGCGCACCGCCGAGGCCTTCGCGGGGTACCCGTACGTGGTCACCCCGTCGGGGTCCTGCGCCGCGATGGTCCGCCTCCACTACCCGCGCATCGGCCGCCAGGCGGAGCGGGAGGGGAGGGGACCCGGGCTGGCGGCGCTGGCCGAGGACCTCGTACCGCGCGTGTACGAGCTGACCGAGTTCCTGGTCGACGTCCTCGGGGTGAGCGACGTCGGCGCGTACTTCCCGCACACGGTCACCTACCACCCCTCCTGCCACGGCGCGCGCGGGCTCGGGCTCGGGGACCGCCCGCGGCGGCTGCTCGCCGCCGTCAAGGGCCTGGAGCTGGTCGAGCTGCCCGGCGCCGAGGAGTGCTGCGGTTTCGGCGGCACCTTCGCCGTGAAGAACCCGGACGTGTCGGCGGCCATGGGCACCGACAAGATCGGCAACGCGGTGGGGACGGGCGCGGACGTGCTGTGCGGGGCCGACAACTCCTGCCTCGCCCACCTCGACGGAATCCTGCGCCGCGGGGGAGAGCCGATGCGGGCCCTGCACCTCGCCGAGATCCTGGCCTCGACGGAGGAGGAACCGCTGAAGTGACCGGCACGTTCGTGGGCATGCCCGCCTTCCCCGCCTTCCCGGACGCCGCCCGGGAGGCGGTGGGCGACCGGGTGCTGCGCGCCAACCTCAAGCACGCCACCCACACCATCCGCGACAAACGGGCCCGCGCGGTCGCCGAGCTGGCCGACTGGGACCGGCTGCGCGCGGCGGGCAAGGCCGTCAAGGACCACACCCTGCGCCACCTCGACCGCTACCTGATCCGGCTGGAGGAATCGGTGACGGCCGCGGGCGGCACCGTCCACTGGGCGGCCGACGCGGACGAGGCCAACCGGATCGTCACCGGGCTGGTGCTGGCCACGGGCGAGCGGGAAGTGGTCAAGGTCAAGTCCATGGCCACCCAGGAGATCGGCCTCAACGAGGCCCTCGAGGCGGCCGGGATCGCCGCGTACGAGACGGATCTGGCCGAGCTCATCGTCCAGCTCGGCCACGACCGGCCCTCGCACATCCTGGTCCCGGCCATCCACCGCAACCGGGCCGAGATCCGGGACGTCTTCGCGGCGGAGATGGGGCGCTGGGGCCGCCCCGCGCCCGAGGGGCTGGGGGACGACCCGCGCGAGCTCGCCGAAGCCGCCCGCCTCCACCTGCGCGAGAAGTTCCTGCGCGCCAAGGTCGGGGTGTCCGGTGCCAACTTCATGGTCGCCGAGACGGGGACCATGGTCGTCTTCGAGTCCGAGGGCAACGGCCGGATGTGCCTGACCTTGCCCGAGACGCTGATCTCGGTGGTGGGCGTGGAGAAAGTGGTGCCGACCTTCCGGGACCTGGAGATCTTCCTCCAGACGCTGCCGCGCTCGTCCACGGCGGAGCGGATGAACCCGTACACGACGATGTGGACCGGGCTCGGTCCTTCGAGAGGGGCGGACGGCGACGGACCCTCCGCCTTCCACCTCGTCCTCCTCGACAACGGCCGTACCGACACCCTCGCCGACGAGGTCGGCCGCCAGGCCCTGCGCTGCATCCGCTGCTCCGCCTGTCTCAACGTCTGCCCGGTGTACGAACGGGCCGGCGGCCACGCGTACGGGTCCGTGTACCCCGGACCGATCGGCGCCATCCTGAGCCCCCAACTGCGGGGCACCGGCAGCGAGATCGACGCGTCGCTGCCGTACGCGTCCACCCTGTGCGGCGCCTGCTACGAGGTCTGCCCGGTCGCCATCGACATCCCGGAGGTCCTGGTCCACCTGCGCGAACGGGTGGCCCAGGGCGGCCCGGTGACCCGGGAGGGCATCCGCGTACGGATCCGCCCGGCACGGGGGCACACCGCCGAGCGGGCCGCGATGCGGGCCGCCCGGCTGCTCCTGGACCGCCCCGGCGCGCTGCGCGCGGGGGAGCGCC
>NZ_JAINUL010000001.1:1917121-1945866 GCF_020639365.1 Streptomyces flavotricini | reverse complement strand
CCCGGCGGCTGCGGCCGGGCCGGCTGCCGGGGCCCGGGCGGTCGTGGACGGACAGCCGCGCGCTGCCGCAGCTCCCGGCGGAGCCGTTCCGGGACTGGTGGGCGCGGGAGCGGGGAGGGCGGGCATGAGCAGCAGGGACCGCATCCTGGGCCGCATCCGCAGGGCGGTGGCCGATGGTCACCCCGACCCGGCCGTCCCCCGGGACTACCTCCGGGTCCACGGCGTGCGTACCCCGGCCGAGACGGCGGACCTCCTCGCCGCCCACCTCACGGAGTACCGCGCGCGGGTCCACCGCACGGACGCGGCCGGGATCGCACCGCTCCTCGGGCGGCTGCTGGCCGCGCGCGGGGCCCGGACGGTCCTCGTCCCGACGGGCCTGCCCCCGCACTGGCTCGACCGGGTGGAAGCCGTCACGGTGGCGGACCGCACCGCGTCCACCACGTACGAACTGGACGCGGTGGACAGCGTGGTGACCGGCTGCGCCCTGGCGATCGCCGAGACCGGCACGATCGTCCTCGACGGCGGACCCGGGCAGGGCAGGCGCCGCATCACGCTGATCCCGGACCACCACGTCTGCGTGGTCCGGGTCCCCGACCAGGTGGTGGACTCGGTGCCGCAGGCCCTGCCCCTGCTGGACCCGACGCGGCACCTGACCTGGATCTCCGGCCCCTCCGCCACCAGCGACATCGAGCTCGACCGGGTGGAGGGCGTGCACGGCCCGCGCACCCTGGAGGTGATCCTGCTGACCGGACCAGCAGAATGAGTTCCATGTCCGCATACATCGCGCTCACCGCCCTCGTCGTCCGCGACTACGACGAGGCCATCGACTTCTACACCCGTGCCCTCGGCTTCACCCTCGTCGAGGACACCGCGCGCCCCGACGGCTCCCGCTGGGTCGTGGTCCGCCCCGACGGCGCCACCGAGGCGGCGCTGCTGCTGGCCCTCGCCAAGGACGAGGCCCAGAGCGCCCGGGTCGGGGACCAGACGGGCGGCCGGGTCGGCTTCTTCCTGTACACCGACGACTTCGCCCGGGACCACACCCGGATGACGGCCGAGGGCGTCCGCTTCCTGGAGGAGCCGCGCCACGAGGCGTACGGCTCGGTGGCGGTCTTCGAGGACCTCTACGGCAACCGCTGGGACCTCCTCGAGCCCGCGTAGGCCCGGTCCTGGGCCGGGCCCCTGACCCCCGGGCCCGTTTGCCCGGGCCCGCGGGGCCGGCCCGCCGGGGTCAGAGGGGGACCGGCCGGTCCGGCGGGGAGGCGAGCCGCGGTGCCTCGGCCGCGGCGTCGACCGCCGCGCCGGCCTCCACCCGCGCGGCCAACTCCCGGGCCCAGCCGACCAGCCCCCGTACGTCGATCCCGTACGAGCCCCCGCCACCGGCGCCTTCCCCCGCGTCGGGCGCGGCCAGGGCCGCTGCCCCGCGCCGCAGCAGGCGGGCACCGCCGACGGCGTTCCCGCGCGCGGCGTGCGTGAGCCCGACCGCCAGCTGCGCGAGGGCCCGCCACAGCGCGGCGTCGGCCTCGGGCCCGGACTTCCAGGCGTCCTCGAAGACCTCGTGCGCGTGGAACGGCATCCCGGCGTCCAGCAGCCGCTGCGCCTGCGCCACCGTCTCGGCGGGCGTCCGCAGGATCCCCTCGGGCTGCCGCTCCACGCCCGGCTCCCCGTACGCCAGCGGCCGCCCCAGCCCGTCCCGGGGGCGCGCGCTGCGCGCCCGCCCCTCACCGTCCCGATCCCGTGCGTTCACCCCGCCATCCTGCCCTCAGCCGGAAACCCGTGCATGCGCACCCCTCTACGTGGGGTAATGTTCTGCATGTGCCGCCGGGACGGGGGAAACCCCAGCTCAACGGCACAACGGGACGTGGCGCAGCTTGGTAGCGCACTTGACTGGGGGTCAAGGGGTCGCAGGTTCAAATCCTGTCGTCCCGACTCGACGGAGTCGTAGATCAGAGGCCGTATCGGAAGCATCCGATGCGGCCTTCAGGTCGTTCCGGGGGAGCCGGCGGTGAGCGGGTCCGGCTGGCACGGCTCGCGGTGACGCGAGAAAATGAAGCCAGACGTGGAGGCCCGAGGGGGTTCGAGTGCCGGGCCGCCCGAACCGTCTGGGGAGAAAGCCATGCCAGACCCCGCGGAAAACAACACTCCGAAGGACGTCGAAGGCCCCCAGGACCCACTGGTCGAACGGATGCGCCCGGACCCCTCACGACCGGCTCTATCCTCACTGGTCGTGGCCGGGCTGCTGGGAGACAGTGACCGCCCCGGCCACAGGCGCCTCTACCTCACGAAGAAGCTCGACTACTTCATCGAGTTCGCCGTCGGTGATGTCCTCGACAGCTCGCGCGTTCCTTCGGACCGGCCACCCTTCCTCGGTACCGACTCAACTCAGGTCACACTGAAGAAGGGTGCTCACATCAGCTACACGCGCACCACGGAGGTCCAGCCGCCGGACGAGTTCGACCTGGACCTCCGCCGACGGCGCGCGGCGCCCGCCGGCAGGCCCGGCAGTCGTGGTCCCCGGCGGGCTCCGGGGCGGCCGCAGCCCCTCGCCGCCGTGTACGACGAGAACACGAACCCGGTCGACTACTACACCCAGCCGGTGACGGACCCGGAGGGGGATTGCCGGCCGATCCCGTGGACCGAGGCCTTCTGGTCGTGCACGTGCGGGCAATGGGGATGCACCAACACGTGTGACGAGTGGTTCTCATGCCCGCAGACCTGTACGGGCTGTCTCCCGGACGAGGATTACGACAAGACGCTCAGCTGCATCCAGACGGCGTGCAGTCCCGCTTGCTGAGCCCATGACTCCGGCCTGGGAGAGCGCCCTCGACGCGAACCGGCGCAGCGCGGTGCTCTTCGTGGCACGGGACGTCGCGGTCCGCACCACCGATCGCGCACGCATCACGCGGTCGATGCCGGCGGCCCGTCGCCAGTCGCGCCATCCCGAATCGGTTCACTGGAATCCGTACGGACTCGCGGGAGGAGATGCCGGGATCGCCCTGATGTGCTCATATTTCGATCAGTGCCTTTCGGGGGAGGGCTGGGACGCGGTCGGACACGGTTTCCTCACGGAAGGCGTGACCGCTCTGGAGAACGGCGGCTCGGGACATGCCGGGCTGTTCGCCGGACTCGGCGGTTTCGCCTTCGCAGTGGAGTCATCGAGCCGAAACGGCGACCGCTACCAGCGGGCACTCGCGACCGTCGACGAACTGCTCGCGCCGCAGGCACGGAAGCTCGCCGGGCGACTGGGCGCCGCCGAACACGGCCTGCCGGTGAGCGCCTTCGACGTGGTGTCCGGGGCGAGCGGGGTGGCGGCGTACCTCTTGAGGAGGGACCCGCTGGGCGCGCTGCCGGATGTCCTCACCGCTCTGGTCCGCCTCGCCGAGCCCTGCCGGGGCACCCCCCGCTGGGCCACCCCACCCGACCTCCTCCTCTCCGAATCGACACGGCGGGCCTATCCGACGGGCCAGCTCAACTGCGGGCTCGCGCACGGCATACCCGGGCCGCTGGCGGTGCTGTCGCTCGCGCTGCAGAGCGGGTACGAGGTCAGCGGCCAGCGCGAAGCGGTGCGCGCCCTCGCCCAATGGCTGCTCTCGCGCCGGATCGAGGACGCGTGGGGATGCGGCTGGCCCGATGCCGTACCCCTGACCCCTGCGGGCCGGCCTGCCCGTGACCGGGCCTGCGGTCCGACGAGAGGAGCCTGGTGCTACGGCACTCCGGGGGTGGCCCGTTCGCTCTGGCTGGCCGGCCGGGCCCTGGACGACGGCGGTCTCGGACACGCGGCGGTCGAGGCGATGTCCAGCGTCCTGCGGCGCCCTGCGGAACTGCGCCACCTCACCTCACCCACCTACTGCCACGGTGTGGCCGGACTGCTCCAGATCGTCCTGCGCTTCGCCCGCGACACCCCGTCGGAGACCCTCGCGCAGGCCTCGACCGCCCTCGTCGACGAGCTCCTGGCGGCGTACGAACCCCAGCGGCCGTTCGGCTACGCCTCCAGGGAGGCGGCGGACGTCGCCGTCGACCGGGCCGATCTCCTCGACGGCGCCGCCGGCGTCGCCATGACCCTCCTGGCCGCGGCCACCGGGACCGAGCCGGCCTGGGACCGGATGTTCCTCCTCTCATGACCGCAGCCCACGGCCCGCGACCGGCGCGCCGAGACCGGCCGTCCGGGCTCTACGAGCCGCTCGGCTGGGCCGTCCTGCGGGCGCCCCTCCTGCCCGCCGGCACCCGCGACGCCGCTCCCGGGTCCGCGTCCGACTCTTCGCTGATGCCGGCCGATCCACTGCTGGGTCTCGCGATACGACTGGCCAGTCCGGATCTGGCCGCCGCGCTGGAACGGACCGGACCGCACGACCGACAGGCCCCCCGGCTGGAGCGCAAGCTCAGGCGCTACCTCATCAGGATGACCACCCGGCCGACGCCCTTCGGCCTGTTCGCGGGAGTCGGTCTGGTCCGATGGGCCCCGGCCACGGACCTCGGGATCGACCCGGCGGCATCACGCACGGCCACCCGGGCCGACATGGGATGGCTGAACGAACTGACCGAGTCGCTCCGCGAAGACCCGGACATCGGCCCCCATCTACGCCTGATGACCAGCCCGGCCGTCTCGCTGCACCGCGGCCGCGCCGTGCTCACGCAGGGGCCGGCGGCAGGAACCTCCGTCCGCGCCACCGCCGGGGTGCGCCTCGTGCTGGGCGCGGCGCGGCTGGCCGCCTCGCGGGAGGAGTTGGAGCAGGCGGTGCGCGCCATCCCCGGCGCCACGCCCGAGAAGACCGGCCGGTTGGTCGAAGAGCTGCGGAGCCAGGGCTTCCTCATCTCCGAGCTCAGCCCCGCACCGACCCGTGGCGATCCGGTGACGTGGGTGCGCCGCTGCCTCGGGGCGATCCCCTCAGGCCGCGCACGCGCCGCCGAACGGCAACTGGGCGTGCTGGCAGCTGAATTGGCCGACTGGGACGAGCTGCCCCTCGACCGGAAGGCAGAGCACCTGCCGGCCCTGCGCGACCTCCTGGCCGATGTGCACCGCGCCGTGACCCGTGCGGGGAGCGACACCGCAAGGGCCGGCGCCGGTGGCGTGGGAATCCGGAACGGGACCCTGCAGACCGACACGGCCCTTGCGTTCCGGTCCACCGCACTGCACGCCGCCGTGGCCGCCGAAGCCGCCGAGGCGGCAGAGTTGCTGCTCCGCCTGAGCCGCCTGCCGCGGGCCATGCCGCATCTGGACGACTACCGGCGGGCCTTCGAGGGCCGCTACGGCGCGTACCGCCAGGTCCCGCTGCTGGAGTTGCTCGACCCCGCGACGGGGCTCGGCCCGCCGTCCGCTCCCCGCGCGGGCGGGCCCGGGAGCGGTCCGCGAGACCGGCTTCTCCTCGACCTCGCCGTGGAGGCCGTCCGGGAGCGCCGCCGGGTCGTCGAACTGGACGACGAGCTGCTGTCGCGGCTGGCGACCCCCGCGCCCGCCCCCGAGGACGTCCCGCCGTCCCTCGAGTTGTCCTTCTTCGTGGCCGCCACCTCCCCGGACGCCGTAGACCGGGGGGACTTCCGGATCGTCGTCGGCCCCAATGCCGGAGTCTGCGCCGCCGGCCGCAGCCTGGGGCGGTTCGCCGCTCTCCTCGGCCCGCCCGCGGCAGAAGCGCTGGAAGAACTCGCGCGCACCGAGCAGGTGCACGAACCCGACACGCTCATCGCCGAAGTCGTCCACGCACCCGACCCCCCGCGTTCGGCGAACGTGGCGTTGAGGCCCGCCGTCCGACGACACGAGATCCTCGTCGACGCCTGGCCCGGTGTACCGCCCGAGGGGGTGATACCCGTACGCGAGCTGGTCGTCGGCATCAGGAACGGCCGCTTCGTGATCGGCTGGCCCGCGGGGGGAGCCGAGGTCATCGGTGTGCAGGGGCACATGCTCAACACCAGGAGGGCATCGGCCGCCGTCCGCTTCCTGGTCGACGTCACCCACGACCGTTGGTGCCGGCTGAGCGGGTTCTCGTGGGGGCCGGCGGCGGGCCTGGGCCGTCTTCCCCGGGTCCAGCGCCACCGGACCGTCCTGGCTCCCGCCCAGTGGCGACCCGATCCCGCCATGGTCGACAGCTCCGGCTCCGAGGGCGGCTTCGGGCCGGCCCTCGCGACATGGCGGAGCACCTGGGACGTGCCCTCCCGCGTCTACCTGACGGTCGCCGACCATCGGCTCCTGCTCGACCTGGACGACCCGCGGGACGTCGAGCTGCTCCGGGACGAGCTCAGGACGGGCGCCCGCGACGGGTACGCGGTGCTCCAAGAGGCCCTGCCCGGACCGGAGCACGCCTGGCTGCCGGGGCCGGACGGCGGCCACATGTGCGAGGTGGTGGCACCACTCGTCCGGCGTGGCGGTGCGCGCCGGGGCGGGGTGTCTCCCGACTTCGCCCGGGTGGTCGATCCGGTGACGCGGCTGCGCCCGCCGGGCAGCGACTGGCTCTATCTGAAGCTCTATTGCGAACCACGTCGAGAAGAGGAGCTGATCGGTGGCCCCGTACGCGCCTTTGCCGAGCAGGCCGCCTCCTCCGGTCTGGCGGACGGCTGGTTCTTCGTGCGCTACGCCGATCCCGAACCCCACGTACGCCTGCGCCTCCACCGGGATCCGGCCGCGCCCGTCGGCCCGCTGATGGAGCAGGCCTGTGCCTGGGCCGGTGGACTGACGGCCGAAGGCCTCTGCGGGAGGTTCTCGTTCGAGACGTACGAGCGTGAGGTCGAGAGGTACGGGGGCGAGGCGGGGACCGCCGCGGCGGAGGCGCTGTTCACGGCCGACAGCCCGGGCGTCGCCGAGATGCTGCGGGCCCGCACCGAGGGGCGGCTCGACACGGATCTTCCGGAGTTGGCCGTGGCCACCATCGACGACCTGCTGGCCTGCCTCGGCCTGTCCCCGGAGGAACGGGCGGCCTTCTCCTACGGCGGACCGTCCTCGTCGCGCCAGGGCGGCACCGAGTACCGCAGGCGGCAGCAGGCCCTGCGCCGGGCGCTGGGAGGCGCCGCACCGGCCGGCGGCGAACTGTCCCGGCTGCTCACCGCCCGGCGGTCGGTGCTCGGGCCCGCCGTCGCCCGGATCGAGGCGCTGCACCAGCGCGGCGGTCTGTGGCAGACGCGAGAGGCGTTGTGCCACAGCCTCGTGCACATGCACGCGAACCGCCTGCTCGGGATCGACCCTTCCGGAGAGGCCCTGGCCCTGGAGCTGCTCCGGCGTACCCGTGCGGGACTCGTCAAGGCACCTCTGGCCCCGCTTTCCCGCGAGTGGCGAGATTCGGCCGATCCTCGGGCGGCGGATCAGGGGCGCCGAACGGCCGGGGGTGGCGGCTGACGCATGCGCGGACCGGGATGGCGCGGCCTGCAAGGGGTGTGTGGCCGTGTTGAAGGGACCACGGGTTTCGGCCAGATCCGGAAGCCTCAACACGCTTGCCGCGTCCGGATCATGACCTGCTGTCAAGTGCCGTGCGTATAGACGCTAAGATTCCGGGCCGTTGTCATATGATCATTCGCTTTCGATCGTTTGAGGGTTCTGATGGTTCGCGTGGGATCGTCGCCCGGAAGTCCAGGGCCCACCTCACCCGTCGTTTGGGCGCTGCCCGCCCTGCTGACCGCCGCCGCCGCGGTGATCGCCGTGGTACAGGTGTCAGCATCTGCCCGCACCCCCGTCGCCTGGATGGGAGCCGTCGCCTTCGTGGCCGTCGCCCTGTCCTGCGGTGAGGCCGCCCGGCGCGGCAAGGTGGTCGCCGCGCTGCGGGCGACGGTCGCCGCGCAGGAGGCGGCCCTGCTCCGGCAGCAGGCCGAGACCGTACGACTCGCGCAGGAGCTGCTGCCCGACGTCGTGGAACGGCTGCGCAAGGGGGAGTTCCCCGAGGAGGTGCTCGCCTCCCTGGAGGAGCTCGACACCTACGGGCCCGGCCTGACACGGGAGTTCAGGGCGGCCCACCAGGCCGTGCTGCGCTCGGTGCTCGACGCCGTCGTCGCCGAGGAGGACCTGCGCGACTCAGCGCAGCGCGCCTTCGTCAACATCGCCCGCCGCGTCCAGGCCATCGTGCACCAGCAGGCCCAGGAACTGCGGGAGATGGAGGACCGGCACGGCCGTAGCCCCAAGGTCTTCGGAGACCTGCTGCGGCTCGACCACGGCACGGCCCTCATCGGCCGCCTCGCCGACTCCATCGCCGTACTCGGCGGGGCCCGGCCCGGCCGCCAGTGGAGCAAGGCCGTCCCGCTGTACAGCGTGCTGCGCGGCGCCATGTCGCGGATCATCGACTACCAGCGGGTGGAGCTGCACTCCGTCTCCCAGGTCGCCGTCGTCGGCCCCGCCGTCGAACCGCTCATCCACGCGCTCGCCGAGCTGCTGGACAACGCGACCCGTTACTCCCCGCCGCAGACCCGGGTCCACCTGACCGCCGTCGACGTGAACTCGGGCATCGCCGTCGAGATCGAGGACGGCGGCGTGAGCATGAGCGAGGAGGCCCGCAAGCGGGCCGAGCGCATGCTCCGCCAGGCCCAGCAGGGCATCGACCTCACCGACCTCGGCGAGACCCCGCGCCTGGGCCTCGCCGTGGTCGGCCGGCTCGCGCAGGCGTACGACTTCCAGGTCTCGCTGCGCGCTTCGGCCTACGGCGGCGTGCGCGCCGTACTGATCATCCCGCAGTCGCTCATCACCACCGCCGCCGCCGCGACCGGCGTCGCCCACGGCATCGGCACCGCCTCGGGCCCCCGTGCCGCCCTGGCGCCCGCCGCCGGCCGGGCCCCCGCCGAGTCCGGGGCCCCGGACGTACAGCCGCAGTCCGCGCGCCCGGCCACCGGCCCCCGGATGCCTGCCGCACCCGACGAGGTGCCCGCCGTGACCGAGCGGACCCCGGGCGGACTGCCGCAGCGCCGCCGCAAGACCCGCGCCGTGCCGCCGGCGCCCGCGGCCCCGCGGGCCCCGGCGGCACCGGCGACCGGTTCGTCGCGGCGGCCGAGGCGGCCGCGGACCGCGCCGGACACGAATACGCCGAGGAGACCGGGTACGCGTACGGATCCGGACGCGAGCCCGATCCCGCGCCGGACCCGGAGCCCGAGGTACAGCCCGGGATGTGGCTGGCCGCCTTCCAGGGCGGCCTGTCGGGGGACAGCCAGACCGCCGCGACCCGGAGCGGCGCAGCAAGCCAGAACACGGATGCCTCGCCGGCCTCGGCGAGCAAGGGGGAACAGCCATGAGCCAGCAGCAGACCAATATGGACTGGATGCTCAAGGACCTGGCCGAGGGTGTTCCGCAGACCCGCCACGTCATCGTCCTGTCCGCCGACGGCCTGCGCATGGCGCAGTACGGCGCGGAGACCGACACCGCGGACCGGCTCGCCGCCGCCTGCGCCGGACTGCAGAGCCTCGCCGGCGCCGTGGCCACCGAACTGCCGGGCAGCAGCGGGCGGATGCGGCTCGTCGTCATCGAGATGGACGGCGGATTCTTCTACCTGATGGCGGCCGGCGCCGGCGCCTTCCTCGCCGTACTGGCCGACGAGGGCGTCGACGCCGGACTGATGGGCCAGCGGATGCGCGACCTCGTCGCCCGGATCGGAGAACACCTGAGCAGCCCGCCGCGCCGCGACGGGCAGCCGGCGTGAGCAACCCGGGTGGGGACTGGGAGGACGGCACTCCCGAGCGGCTGTACGTGATCACGGGCGGTCGCAGTGGCGATTTAGAACCCAGCCACCTCGACCTCGTCACGCTGATCATCGCCAAGTCGGGGCCCAGGCCCGGGATGCAGCCGGAGCACGCGGCGATCATGCGGCTGTGCCGGTCGCCGCTCTCGCTGGCCGAGATCTCCGCCTATCTCGGCCTGCCGGTGAGCGTGGTCACCGTACTCCTCGGTGACCTGATCGCCGCGGGCCACGTGCTCTCCCGCCCACCCGTCGCCCCCGCCAAACTCCCGGACCTGGCACTGATTGAGGCAGTCATCGATGGACTTCGAAAGCTCTGAGCGGGCCACCGTGCCCCGGCGCGAGGACGCGCTGCCGGCCACGGCCGCCGCCGCAGTCAAGGTGGTGATCGTGGGCGGCTTCGGGGTCGGCAAGACGACCCTCGTCGGCTCGGTCAGCGAGATCCGGCCGCTCACCACCGAGGAGACGATGACCCAGGCCGGGGTCGGCGTCGACGACACGGCGGGCGTGGAACGCAAGACCTCCACCACCGTGGCCATGGACTTCGGCCGCATCAGCATCAACCAGGAGCTGGTGCTGTACCTGTTCGGCACCCCCGGCCAGGAGCGCTTCTGGTTCCTGTGGCGCGGCCTGTTCGAGGGCGCGCTCGGCGCGGTGGTCCTGGTCGACACCCGCCGACTGGAGGTCAGCTTCGACGTGATCGGCCGGCTGGAGGAGCGCGGGGTGCCCTTCGTGGTCGCCGTCAACTCCTTCCCCGACGCGCCCGAGCACCCCTTGGAGGAGCTGCGCACCGCCCTCGACCTGCCCGCGTCCGTACCGCTCGTCTTCTGTGACGCGCGCCGGCGCGACTCCAGCCGCGACGTCCTGATGACGCTGATGCGCTACCTGCACTCCCTCGCCGCGACCACGGAGGCATCGTGAGCACCACCCCCATCCACCAGCCGGATCCGGCCGCCCCGCCGCCCGGCTGCCCCGCCCACCGGCTCTACGGCGCCGAGGCCGAGGCCGACCCCATGGGCCTGTACGAGAAGCTGCGCGCCGAGCACGGGTCGGTGGCCCCCGTCCTCGTCCACGGCGACCTCCCGGCCTGGCTGGTGCTGGGCCACCGCGAGAACCTGGACGTGGCGCGCACCCCGTCCCGCTTCTCCCGCGACCCGCGCCACTGGCGGGACCAGCAGGAGGGCAACGTCCCGCTGGACCACCCGCTCACCCCGATGACCGCCTGGCAGCCCGTGTGCCACTTCGTCGACGGCGTCGAGCACGAGCGGCTGCGCGGGGCGATCACCGAGTCGCTTGAGCGCTTCGACCGCCGCGGCGTACGCCGGTACGTGAAGCGCTTCGCCGACCAGCTGATCGACGCCTTCGCCCAGTCCGGGAAGGCCGACCTGGTCGCGGACTTCGCCGAGCCGCTGCCGATGCTGGTGATGACCCAGCTCGTCGGCGCGCCGGAGTCCTACGGACCGCGCCTCGTCGAGGCCGCCCGCGACATGATCCGGGGCACCGAGACGGCCCTCGCCAGCAACGAGTACGTCCTGGTCACCCTGCGGGAGCTGGTCGCCGCCAAACGGGAGCAGCCCGGCCGGGACTTCACCACCTGGCTGCTGGAGCACCACACCGCCCTCGGCGACGAGGAGATCGTGGAGCACCTGAGGCTGGTGCTGATCGCCGCGTTCGAGACGACCGCGAACCTGATCGCGAACACCGTGCGCATGGTGCTCACGGACCGCCGCTTCCGCGCGAACCTCTCGGGCGGGCACATGACGCTCCCGGACGCGCTGGAGCAGGTCCTGTGGGACGAGCCCCCGCTCATGACGGTCCTCGGGCGCTGGGCCACCGGGGACACGGAGCTGGCCGGGACGCCCATCAAGGCCGGGGACATGCTGTTGCTGGGGCTCGGGGCCGCGAACCTCGACCCCGAGATCCGGCCGGACGCCACCCTGCCCGTCCACGGCAACCGCTCGCACCTGGCCTTCAGCAGCGGCCCGCACGAGTGCCCCGGAGCTGACATCGGCCGCGCCATCGCGGACACCGGAATCGACACGCTGCTGACCCGGCTGCCCGACCTGGAACTGGCCGTCCACGAGGACGAGCTCCTGTGGAAGTCGTCGCTGATGTCCCGTCACCTGGTGGCGCTGCCCGTACGGTTCACCCCGCGCGGCGCCACCGTCACCGGGTCCACGCCTGTACCCGGTGCCGAGCGGTCGGCGGGGCGGCCGCCCCGTACGGCTCCTGCGGCCACCCCCGTCGCGGGGGAGCGGCCGGCGGGGCGGGGTTCCTGGTGGAGCCGCCTGCTCGGCCGGCGCTGACCTCGGCGGACTCGGCGGCGCCCGGCGGAGCCCGGCGCCGCCGCCCTCAGCGAGAAGAGGCGTCGAGCTGCTGCCACCACCAGGCGAGAGCCGGGATCGGCAGCGGTTCGAGGCTCGGGTCGCTGGGCGCATCGCTCCAGGCGATGTCGAACGAAGCCCCCTCCACCGGAAGGGCGTTGCGGTTGCGCGGACTGGCGTACCGCAGCGCCCCGTCGTGGTAGGCGGTGTCGCCCGAGACCCAGTGCTCCACCGAGTCGAGATGGCGCGCGAGCTGATCGTCGGCGCCCCGCGCCAGCTGCTCACGCAGCCGGGCGAACAGGGTCACCGACCGGTCCCGCAGTGCGTACACGGCGGGCAGCGCCTCGGCGGCCGTACAGCCGTGGTGCAGCGCCAGTACGTTGACCAGGTTCTGCTCGAGCGGCTTCTGGTGGTCGTCCTTGTCGTACGAGAACACGTCGTTGTCGCAGGCGACGATGAACCCGGCGGCGTCCGTCAGGGCCTGGACGGGCGCGGAGTACAGCACCTCGCCCGGTACGTGGATCCCGTTGGCCACATCGCACCAGGTCAGCAGGAACCGGGTCGCGCCGACCGAGACCCGGGTCGCCGCGAAGTCGTTGAGGCCGGGCATGACGCCCTGCTCCTCGGCCGCCGTCCGCGCGGCCGCGCCGAGTATCCAGTCCCGCAGGCCCTCGGTGAGGCGGTGGAGCTGCTCGCGGGTGAGCATCTCCCGAGTGCGCGCCACCAGGTCGTCCAGGGCTGCCGTGTACGGCCCGGGAGGCAGCAGGCCGGCACCGGGCACCTCCAGGGTGCGGATCAACCGCGCTCCGTGGTCGGCGACGGCCGCCGTGCGCGCGGGACCGGTGCCGGAGTCCTGCCAGTCGTCGGCCGCGAAGGCCCAGTAGCACCATTGGGAGAAGAGCAGCATCGGCTCCACTTCGCCGAAGGGGACGATCCGGCTGACCATGTCGGCGCTGCGCGTGGCCAGACCCCAGGCGCGCTCGGTGGCGTCGGGGTAGAGCCCGAAGGCGTCGATCCAGGCGATCGACCGCTCTTCGAGCTCGGCCGCCTTGGGATGGATCAGATCCCTCGCGTACGGCCAGTAGAAGGGCGGCAACGGCCAGCCGATTCGGGAGGGACGGGTGTTGTCGCCGTAGGCCGGGGGCATCGGTCAGCTGCCCCCGCCCAGGCGGAACATCAGCAACCGGGTCTCCAGGGCGTGGTCGCGCCAGATGCGGAACAGCTTGCCGTGCGTGATGGTGGACTCCTGAAGTCGTTCGCGTGACCAGGCGGAGGGGGCGCCGGAGCTCTCGACGCGGTCCAGTTCGGCGGTGTTCCAGGCCATGGACTGCACCCAGAACTCGGCGACCCGGTCGGTGACGTCCTCGTCCTGCTCCAGCTCGAAGCCGGCCGCCTCGGCGGCGGTGAGGTACTCGGTGAGGGTGCCGAGGCGCGTCTTGTAGTAGCCGTCGATGAACTCGGTCCATTCGGGCCGGCAGATGAAGTGCTCCTGGATGCCGAACCAGCCGCCCGGCTTGAGCGACTGCGCCACGACCTTGAACAGCCGCTCGCGGTCCATGTAGCCGGAGCTCTCGTTGGCGTAGGCGGCGTCGTACTTCCGGTCGGCCGTGAAGGCGTGCACGTCGGCCAGGAGGGGGGTGACGCGGTCGCCGACACCGGCCTGGCGGGCGAAGTCCTGGATCACGGGTATGTGGTCGGCCGCGACGGTGAGCCCGGTCACCGTCGCGCCGTGCTCCTGGGCCCAGTAGAGCGAACCGCCGCCGACACCGCAGCCGATGTCGAGGACGCTGCCCGGCGGGGTGGCGTACGCGCCCCAACTGCGGGCGGCGTGTTCGACGATGGCTTCCTGGGACTCCACGATGCGGCGCTTGAGGACGCGTTGGGAGACGGTGGTGTTCGGTGTCGCTCCGGGGCCGAAGAGGCCCATGTGGAAGTGGACCCGGGGTCCGGGGCCGTACTTGTGGAGGATGTCCGCGGTCTTGCGGCTGTAATAGAGCGGCACTTGGCTCTCGTCGAACTCCTGGCCACCAGCGGGGGTCTGGATGACAAGGTTCCTGTCCATCGATTCTCCGGTCCTGCGGTCGCGTGGGGGTGTTTATCGGCCGCCCCACTCTGCCCGTAAGCGATCGATAAAAGTCATACATCGCTCGGGTGATGAGCATAGCCACAGCTGAAACGGCAACAATTCCGGCCATTTGATGGCACGTCAGGTGTGATCCGAGGGCGTATGCGGAATACATGCCGCGGCGTCAGGCGGAAGGCGGGTCCGGGAGTCGGGTGACCGGGTGCGCTGCTTGCCGGGTGCCGAAGGCGGCGGCCTCGGCGTCGGGCGCGGCGGCTACCGGAGGGCCGCCATGCGCGGAATGGGAACGCAAGTGCGAATTTCGAGGAATCCCGGCCCGCGCCGCCCCGGCACTCGCCGGCGCGGAATTGCGGCGGGTGCCGGGCGCGGCCGAACCGAATGCGGTCGCCCGGAAGGCGGGCCCCCATCGCGGGCGCGAAAGCGGCGCCGGCCGTACGGATCGGCGCCGCGCCTGAACGGGCGCTGCCGCGGCGCCCGTTCAGGCGCCCGGTACGGGCTCCGGCAGTCGCCGGGCCAGGGCCCACGCCAGCAGCGGGAGGACGGTCAGCGGGAGCAGGGCCGTCCGGACGGAGGTGGCGTCCGCGAGGGCGCCGATGAAGGGGCTCGCCAGGCCGCCGGCGCTGACCGTCAGGCCGAGCGTGACGCCGCTCGCCGTCCCCATCCGGGTCGGCAGGTAGTCCTGGCCCAGCGTGACCTGGAGAGAGAACGGCACGTACAGGGCCGCGGCCGCGAGCGCCGCGCAGACGTACACCAGGGGGAGGGGCAGGCACAGCACGCCCAGGACGGCGGGAGCGGCCGCGGCGTACGCCCGCCGGACGGTGGCGACCCGTCCCCGGCGGGCGGCCAGCCGGCCGCCGAGCAGGGTGCCGCCCGCGCTGCCCGCGAACAGGGCGAACAGGGCCAGCGCCCCCGCCGTCCCACCGCCGCCGCGCTCGCGCACGTACAGCGCGATGAAGGTGCTCAGCCCGATGAACGCGACGGACCGGACGACCACCACGAGGGAGAGCCGCAGGAACGCCCGCCGGTCCTCGTGCCCGGGCGCCCCGGGGGAGGCCGCCGCCCGCGGTCCGGCGGCCCGCTCCCGCCCCGGCCGCGGGCGGTTCAGTACGACGCCCAGCGCGGCCGGGGCCGCCAGCAGCCACCACCCCGCCGGCCCGGAGACGGACAGGGCCCCGACGACCAGCAGCGGCGCGCACGCGAAGCCGATGTTGCCGCCGAGTGCGAACCAGCTCATCGTCGTGTGCCCGGGCCCGTCCGCCGCGGTGCGCACCAGCCGGGCGGCCGCCGGGTGGTAGGCGGCCACACCCAGCCCGGACAGGGCCACGGCGGCGACGGTGGCCGCATGACCGGCGTCCGCGCCGACGAGGGCGATGCCCAGCCCGGCGGCGGCCGTGTTCAGCGGGATCAGCCACGGCACCGTCCGCCGGTCGGCCAGCGCCCCGAACAGCGGCTGGACCACCGAGGACAGAAGGGAGGCGGCCAGCACGATGCCGGACGCCGCGGCGTAGCCGTACGCGCGCTCGGAGACCAGGAAGGGGACGAGTGCGGCGACGGCGCCCTGGTAGACGTCCACGCAGGAGTGGCCGGCCGCGTAGGCGGCGATGCGGCGGCGTCGCACGGGACGGGTTTCCGCTGCGGCGGGCGGCTCGGGAGCGGTCTTCGGTGAGTTCACCGGTCGAGAATCGCCGTCGGCGCCGGCGGCCCGCTTCCGATAAATTGCCCGATGATGCAGAAGATCCGCCACACCCCACGGGCCGCGACGAGCATCCGCGCCCTCGACACCCACGTCGGCATCGACCCGCACCGGCACGACGACCACCAGATCGCCTACGCCGGCTCCGGAGTACTGTCCGTCACCACCGACGCCGGGACCTGGGTGGCACCCACCACCCGCGCCCTGTGGATCCCGGCCGGTACGGTCCACGAGCACCGCGCGTACGGGCGCACCGACCTGCACTCCGTCGGCCTGCCGACCCGCCTCAACCCGCTCTCCCTCGACACCCCCGCCGTGATCGCCGTGGGCCCGCTGCTGCGCGAGCTGATCCTGGCCTATACGCGGGCCCCCGAGGACGAGGGCCCGGCGCGGCGCCGGCTGCTCGGGGTCCTGCTCGACCAGCTGCGCGCAGCGCCGCTGCAGCCCCTGCACCTGCCCGCCCCCGCCGACCCCCGCCTGGCGGCGGTGTGCGCCCTGCTGCACGCCGATCCGGCGGACTCCCGGGGGCTGGCGGCGCTGGGTGCGGCCGCCGGCGCCGGGGCGAGCGAGCGGACGCTGAGCCGCCTCTTCCGCTCCGAACTCGGCATGACCTTCCCGCAGTGGCGCACCCAGCTGCGCCTGCACCAGGCGCTGCGGCTGCTGGCCGTCGGCACCCCGGTCACCGCCGTCGCGCACCGCTGCGGCTGGTCCTCCGCGAGCGCCTTCATCGACGTCTTCCGGCGCGCCTTCGGCCACACCCCCGGCGCCCACCCCGGCCGACTGCCGACGCGGACCGGGTGCACGAGGATCCGGTAGGCGTCCACCAGGTCGTGGCGCAGGAAGGCGGCGGCGAGACCGGCCCCGCCCACGACCGGATCGCCTCCTCCGGCGAGGAGATGCCGGACCACGCTACATACTGGCCGGTGTGAAGAGCGAAGACGGCGCAGACGACACGGTCCTGTTCACCACGGAGGGCCACACCGGGGTGATCACCCTCAACCGCCCCAGGGCGCTCAACGCCCTCACCCACCCCATGGTGCTGCGGATCACCGAAGCGCTGACCACCTGGGAGCGCGACCCCGCCGTCGCCCAGGTCCTCATCCGCGGAGCCGGCGAGCGCGGACTGTGCGCCGGCGGGGACATCCGGGCCATCCACGACGACGCGAAGGCCGGCGGCGACGCCTCCGAGGGCTTCTGGCGCGACGAGTACCGGCTGAACGCGCGGATCGCCCGCTACCCCAAGCCCTACGTGGCCCTCATGGACGGCATCGTCATGGGCGGCGGAGTCGGCCTGTCCGCCCACGGCAGCGTGCGCGTGGTCACCGAACGCTCCCGCGTCGCCATGCCCGAGACCGGCATCGGCTTCGTCCCCGACGTGGGCGGCACGCACCTCCTGGCCCGCGCCCCGGGGGAGCTCGGCACCCACCTGGCCCTGACCGGGGCCGCCGTGGGCGCGGCCGACGCACTGCTGTGCGGGCTCGCCGACCACTTCGTACCCGCCGCCCGGCTGGCGGAGCTGACCGCCGAACTCGCCGGAGCCCCGGCGCACGAGGTGCTGCCGCGCTTCGCGCAGCCGCCCGCTGCGGGCGAACTGGCCGCATGGCGCGACCGGATCGACCGCTGCTACGCCGCCGACACCGTCGAGGAGATCGTGGACCGGCTGCGGGCCGAGGGCGATCCGGCCGCCAAGGAGGCTGCCGAGACGATCCTGGCGAAGTCCCCGACCTCGCTCAAGGTCACCCTGGCCGCCCTCCGGCGGGCCCGCGCACTCGGCTCCCTGGAGCGGGTGCTGGAGCAGGAGTTCCGCGTCTCCTGCCACGCCCTGCGCACGCCCGACCTGGTGGAGGGCGTCCGGGCGCAGGTCGTCGACAAGGACCGCAACCCGCGCTGGTCCCCGCCCACGCCGGCCGAGGTCACCGACGCGGACGTGGAGCGGTTCTTCGCCCCGCTCGGGGAAGCCCGCGAACTGTGCCTGCCCTGAGGGACGTCGGCGACCGGCCCGGTCAGCCGTGGCGGATCAGCGGTAGCCGGTCACGTCGGCAGGGAGGCCGTGGTCCTGGACCTCCACCAGGTACCGCCAGGCGTCCGGCCGACTGCCGTCGAGGTCCGTGAACCCGTACGCGCGGGCCAGCTGAGCGCTGGAGAGCGACTGCCCGTTCCAGCGCGCCACCTGCGGATCCGCGGCGAGCGCGGCGACGCCCCGCCCGACGTACGAAGGGGTCTCGGAGATGGCGAAGTGCGGCATCCGCTCCAGCGCGTCCCGCCAGTTCGCCTCTCCCACACCGAAGTTGTCCAGCATCATCTCCGAGCGCAGCCAGCCCGGAGTGAGCGCCACCGCCGTCGCCCCGCGCGGCCCCAGTTCGTGCCCGAGGGCGAACGCCATGCGCAGCACCGCCGACTTGGCGAGGTCGTAGAAGAAGGAGACGCGGTAGTTCGCCGCGTTGTACTCGGCCGTGCCGTCCGTCATCTCCACCACCAGCCCGCCCGGCCGGCGCAGCAGCAGCGGCAGCGCGAAATGGCTGGTGATGGCATGGGTGTCCACCGCGAGCCGCAGTATCCGCAGTCCGTTGTCCAGGTCGTGCTCCCACACCGCGGCGTCCCACTCGAAGAGCTTCTCGCCGCCCCAGATGTCGTTCACCAGCAGGTCCAGGCGCCCCTGCTCGGCGTCGATCCGCCCGACCAGCGCCTCCACCTCGGCCGGCACCAGATGGTCCGCGACCACGGCGATGCCGAGCCCGCCCGCCTCCGTGACCAGCTCCGCCGTCTCCTCGACGGTCTCCGGCCGGTCGTACTCCGAACGGCTGCCACGGGTGCTGCGCCCCGTCGCGTACACCGTCGCGCCCCGCGCACCCAGCTGGACCGCGATGCCCCGGCCCGCGCCCCGCGTCGCCCCGGCCACCAGGGCGACCTTGCCTTCGAGGGCCCGCCGCTCTTCCGCCATGCCCCGACCCTACGCCGCCACCGCCGGCCGGGCGCGCCGCCGCGCGCGCGGACGGACCGGGGAGGAGGGGGGAGGGCCCCGGCCGATGGCCGGATCGGCGGCCTTTCGAGGCGGCGCCACGGGTGGGTACGACGGGCGTCCGGGACCTGCCCCTGACCCGTGGAGGCGTGCGCCCGATGACCACCGCCGACATGACGAGCGTCGACGAGATCTACGGACTCCCCGCCCCGCGGCAGTACTTCGCCCCTCTGGGACCGTACGCCTACCGGACCCGGGTCATGCCCAGCCGGTGTTCCGCTCCCTGGCGGGCGAACTCCCCCCGGAGCGGCGCACGGTGCTCGACGTGTGCTGCTCGTACGGGATCAACGCCGCGCTCCTCAACCGCGACCTGACCCTCGACGAGCTGTACGCGCGCCGGCGGCACCAGCTTCCTCACCGGACGCACCTTCGCCCGCCTGTGCACCGCTGCCGGCCGGCCGGTGCCGGTGGGCGCCTTCGTCCTGCGCACCCACGACTACCGGACGATCTCCCGCTGCCTGGAGTCGTACGGACTCGCTGTCGAGCGCTCCGCCGCCACCTGGCCGCAGCGGCGCTTCACCGACGGGGCAGAGCGGCGCCGCGCGGTGGCAACCGTCACTGCGCTCGGGGAGGACCCGGCCGGCAAGGAGTCGGCAGGGTACTTCCACACCCGTCTGCACCTGGCCCGCTGATCCCTCCCCGTACCCGTCGCCCGAGGACGTCCCCGGAACGGACTTGTCCAACCCGCCCTCCAGGCCGCACTGTTGCCCGAGATCCGACCACTCGTCCAGACGATCAGGAGATCCGGCTTGTCACCCGACAGCGCACCCGCGCCCGCGTACGTCATCGACCCCGCCGGCGGCTGCCCGCACGCCCTCAACGCCCGGCTGCGCGCCCGGGGAGCCGTCGCGGACGTCGTCCTGCCCGGCGGGGTCCCCGGGGCGGTCGTCCTCGGACACGAAGCGCTGAAGGAGTTCCTCGCCCACCCCGACGCGGCCAAGGACGCCCGGCACTTCCCCGCCCTGCACGACGGCACCATCGCGCCCGACTGGCCGCTGCGGGTGTTCGCCAACGCCCAGGGCATGCACACCGCCGACGGAGCCGACCACCGCCGGCTGCGCTCCCTCGTCGGCAATGCCTTCACCGCCCGCCAGGTGGAGCGGCTGCGGCCGCGCATCGAGGAGCTCACCGCCACACTGCTGGACGAGCTCGGCCGGGCGGCCGCCGAGGCCCCCGACGGGGTCGTGGACCTGCGCTCCCGCTTCGCGCTCCCGCTGCCGATGAGCGTCATCTGCGAGCTGCTCGGCGTGGACCCCGAACACAGGGCCCGGTTGCACCACCTGTCCCACACGGTGATCATCGCCACCGACACCACACCCGCCGAGGTGATGGCCGCCGTACGGGAGCTCGTAGAGCTCATGGGCACGATCGCCGCCGCCCGCCGGGAGGCTCCGGGCGACGACCTGACCAGCGCGCTCATCGCCGCCCGCGAGGAAGACGGCGACCGCCTCAGCGAGGCCGAACTCATCGGCACCATGCGGCTGATGCTCGTCGCCGGCCACGAGACCACCCTCAACCTGATCGGCAACGCCGTCCGCGCCCTGTGCACCCACCGCGACCAGCTCGCCCTGGTCCGGGAGGGCAAGGCCGGCTGGTCCGACGTGGTGGACGAGACCCTGCGCTGGGACGCGCCGGTCAGCTGGTTCCCGTTCCGCTACCCCGCCCGCGACCTCACCGTCGGCGGCACCGTGATCCCGCAGGGCACCCCCGTCCTCGCCGCCTAAACCGCGGCCGGCCGCGACGAGGCCTTCCACGGCCCGGACGCCGACCGCTTCGACGTGACCCGCCCCGCCGCCGGCCGCCACCTCTCCTTCGGGCACGGCGCGCACTACTGCGTGGGCGCCCCGCTCGCCCGCCTGGAGGCCACCATCGCCCTGGAGCGGCTCTTCACCCGCTTCCCCGACCTCGACCTCGCGGTCCCCGAGCCCGAACTCCCCTACCTGCACAGCTTCATCGGCAACAGCGTCGAATCCATCCCGATCCGGCTGGCATAGCGCATCAGCCGCGGCCGTCGCCGGGCGGCGAGAGCTCCGTGCTGAGCCAGCCCAGCGCGTCCGGATACATCGACGTCCAGGTCTGGAAGTTGTGGCCGCCGGCCGGGCGGACCAGGGTCTTCACCCGGACCCCGGTGCCCGCCGCGGCCCGGCGGAAGACCTCCAGCTGCGCCGGCGGGCTGTCCTTGTCCTGCGCCGAAGTGGCCAGGAACAGGGCGACATCGGCCTTCTTCGCCTGCCTGACCAGCCACAGCGGGCTGTTGCGCTCGCGCAGCACCGGATCGGACAGCACCTGCGGATCCCCGCCCAGCGGATCCGGGTCCAGTGCCGCCCCCGCCCGGAACACCTTCGGGTACTGGAGCGGCAGTTTGGCCGCGCAGAACGCCCCCGTCGAGACCCCCATCAGCCCCCAGCCCCCGGGTTCGGGCAAGGTGCGGAAGTTCTTCGCGACCAGGTCCGTCACGTCCTCGGCGAGCCAGCTGGCCACCTTCCGCGTCGGCGTGTTGCTGCAGTCGGTGTTCACCCCGCCGGGGTACACGTCCGGGATCACCACGATGAACGGGTGCGCCGTGCCCACCCCGGCCAGCTGCTCCAGCGTCCCCGGCATGCCGCCCAGATCGATCCAGGTCCGCGGTGACCCCGGATACCCGTGCAGCAGCATCAGCACCGGGAACCGGGTCTTGTCCGCGCCCGGAGCCCGGTACTCGGGCGGGGTCCACACGATCACCTGCCCGGCGAGTTTCGAATGCGAGCCGCGGAAATAGGTGCTCTGCGTACCGTCCCCGCCCTGGGTGAACTTGGCCCGGCCCAGCGGGGGCCCGGTCATCGCCGACGCGTTCTGCGCGTTCTCCGTACCCAGCAGGTCGTCCCACGAGGAGTAGAGCCCGTAGCTGCCGTTGATCCAGGTCGCGATCACCGCGATGGACGTCAGCTGGCACAGCGCGATCATCAGCACCCGCACCGGCCAGCGCACCCACCCCGGCCCGGGAACGCGGTTCCACAGCAGCAGCGCGGCGAGCATGGCGAGGACGGTGACCGCGACGAGCGTGACGAGGAACGGCGTACTGGTCAGCTCCACGAGGGCCGGCTCCTGACGTGCGGGGCGGTTTCCCAGGATGTCCGCATCATGCCTTCCTCCCGGGCCCTGGCCGGACACGCACCGCCACCGAGTGCCACCCGGTCGCCCCGTCGGGAACGGTCCCCCTGCGCTCACCCGTCTGGACGGCGCCCGTACCGTCCGTGGCCCGGACCTCCAGGGTGTGCCGCCCGGGGGGCGCCTCCCACACCCACATCCACTGCCGCCAGGTGTCGTTGCCGTCCGCCGCCCCGAGCCGGGCCTCCTGCCACGGACCCCCGTCCACCCGTACCTCCACCCGGTCGATCCCCCGGTGCTGCGCCCAGGCGACCCCGGCCACCGCCACCCGGCCCTCCACCGGCTCGGCGGACGGGCGCGGGGTGTCGATCCGGGACTGCGTCTTGACCGGGCCCTGCTGGGCCCAGGACCGGCGCACCCAGTACGCGTCGTACGCCGCGAAGGTCGTCAGCCGCAGCTCGCGCAGCCACTTGCACGCCGAGACGTACCCGTACAGGCCCGGTACGACCATCCGCACGGGGAAGCCGTGCGCGAAGGGCAGCGGCTCGCCGTTCATCCCGACGGCCAGCAGCGCGTCCCGGCCGTCCATCACCGTCTCCACGGGCGTGCCGATCGTCATCCCGTCCACCGAGCTCGCCACCAGCTGGTCCGCCGGGCCTCCCCGCGAGGGCGGCCGGACCCCCGCCTCGCGCAGCAGGTCGGCCAGGCGCACGCCGAGCCAGCGGGCATTGCCGACGTACGGGCCCCCGACCTCGTTCGACACGCAGCAGAGGGTGATGTCGTGCTCGACGAGCGGGCGGGCCAGCAGCTCGCGCAGCCCGATGTCGAGAGGGTTCGAGACGCCCTCGCCGTGGATGCGCAGCCGCCAGGTGTCCGCGTCCACCCGGGGCACGACGAGGGCGGTGTCCACGCGGTAGAAGTCCCGGTCGGGGGTGATGAAGCGTGAGATCCCGGGCACCCGCAGCTGCGCGCCGGGCGGTACGGGCGGCGCGGGCACGGCCGGCTCCGGCAGGACCACGTCCGCCCGCGAGGCCGTCGCCCCGGCCGAGCCGTACGCGCCGAGCCGCCGCCCCGCGTACCCGATCCCGGCCGAGGCCACGAGGGCCGCCCCGACCAGCCGCCCGAAGCCGCGCCGGTCCATCGACCAGGCCCCGCCCGGCGGCGCGCCCACCGCGGGGGGCCGGGTCAACGCGCCGACCAGCAGGTACAGCACCCCGGCCGAGACCACTGCGCCGACCAGCGAGGGCAGCGCGTCGTGCCAGTTCGCCTCGGGCCGGCTGAGGGCGGCCGCCGCCCCGACCAGCCCGAAACAGCCGACGAGCGCGATCCCGGCGGGCAGGTGCCGTACGGCGAGCACCCCGGCGGCGACGGCCACGGCACCGAGGACGAGGACGATCCCGAGCGCGAGCAGCAGCTTGTCGGCGGTGCCGAACTCGCGGACCGCCCATTCCTTGACGCCCACCGGCGTACGGTCGACCACGGCCCCGCCGACCGCGGTGACCGGAGAGGCCTCGGGGCGGACGGCAGCCGAAGCCAGCTCGGCCACGGCCAGGCCGGCGCAGGCGGCGACCAGCCCGCAGACGGCGCCGCCCGGGATGAGGCGCCGCCGCCCGGGGTCCGCCTTCACACGGGTCGTCATCAGCAGGTCACCGTCCGCTTCACCGTCCACCGGGAAACCGGGTTTCCAGTGTGGCTCCGACCGGTGCGGACGTGCGCCCGGCCGCGCCCGTTCGGGTCAGTGCCCGTCCCGGTCAGTGCCCGTTCGGGTCAGCGCACCGGCGCCGGCGCCGGCGGCACCCAGCGCCCGGTGCGCGGCGCCTTCACCCCGTACTCCGCCTTCAGCTCGGCCGGGATGGCGTGGTGCATGACCCGCCCCCGGGTCAGCGAGGACAGTTCGAAGCCCGCGAGCAGGGAGCCCGCCTTGTCCAGCGCCCACTCGGCGAGCGGGCTGCTGTCCTCCAGGCTCTCCAGCAGCCCCAGCACCACGGGTACGGCCCTGGCCGCCGCGTCCCAGGGGCTGCGCGGGACCTCCAGCCAGTCGCCGATGGTGTCGCCGACCAGGTAGCGGACGGTGGCCGGGACCATCGGGTCGAACAGCGTGCCGGGCACCACGTCCTCGTACAGCCGCAGCAGCTGGGAGCCCAGGACCACACCCTCGGGGGAGGGGCCGAGATGGCGCTGCAGGTAGAGGTCGCAGTACGCGCGGGCCTCGGCGAGGTCCTGCGGAACGGCCGCCATGTCGCAGCCCGGCAGGGCGGCCACGACCCGCCAGGCGTAGTAGTAGGCCTCCGCGCCCTCCTCGGTCATGTGGATGCCGAGCCGGTGCATGGCGTCGAGCACCAGCAGCGAGAAGAAGGTCTGCCCGGCGATCATGTCTTCCTGGCAGATGGGCATGCCGTCCCGCTCGACGTCCCAGTGGCCGCCGTGGCGCAGGTGGTGGCGGACCGCCGCGTGCAGCAGCCGGACCTTCTGGGCGGCCGGGATGAACGTGCTGCCCTCGGCGAAGGAGTCCGTCCGCATGAGGTACGTGACGAACTGGCCGGTGTTGGCCATCCGGCGGGAGGGGTACGCGAGCGAGTGCGTCGAGGACAGCAGCCGGGCCATCCGGGGGACGGCGTAGCTGACGGGCATCGCCGCGAAGGACAGGCCGGTGTTGATGTGGGCGGCGTTGTCCATGAAGAACAGCCGGGCCTGCTCCATGACGTCCCAGTCGACCCAGGCCGGGGGCAGGGCGCTGGCCTCGAAGTAGCCGCGCGCGGAGGCCGGGAGCCGCTCGGGGAGCGGGTCCCCGGCCGTGGTGAAGAACCGCATGAGCGTGTTGAAGTCGCCCACCTCGTCACGGTGGAACAGGGCGGCGACGGTGTCGTCGGCGAGCGGATCGCCCTGGGTGGACAGGGCGTCGAGGGCGGCGTCGTCGTACCGGGGGCGCGGCGGGGCGGAGGGGGTCTCGGCGGTGGTCACGTGACTCGTCCTTCTCGTGTGTACGGGGCGGTGCGGGGCGGCGGGCCGCGGGGCTTCGGGTGCCGGGCGCCGGCCCGCGGCTACAGCGAGCGATCGGCGGCGGTGCCGGCGAGTTCGCGCAGCGCGGACCGCGCCTCCGCGGGCATCGGTACGCTGTCCAGCGCGTCGGCGGCCCGGGCGATGCGCTCCCGGATCATGTCCTCGACCTGCTGCCGGGCCCCGCAGCGCTCCATCAACGCGCGTACGTCGGCGGCCTCTTCGCCGCCGAGGTCGGGCCGGCCGACCAGTTTCGCGAGCAGCCGCCGCTCGTCGGCGTCGGCCGCGGCGACGGTGAGGGCGAGCAGCGCGGTCGGTTTTCCGTCCCGCAGGTCGTCCACGTTCGACTTGCCGGTCCTGACCGGGTCGCCGAAGGTGCCCAGCAGGTCGTCGCGCAGCTGGAAGGCCTCGCCGAGCGGCAGCCCGTACGCGGAGAAGGCGTCGAGCAGGGCGCGCGTGCCCCCGCCGAGGGTGGCGCCCAGGTGCAGTGGCCGCTCGACGGTGTACTTGGCCGTCTTGAAGCGGGCCACCTCCAGCGACTCGGCCACCTGCGGGAGCGGCTCCGCCCGGGTGCGCAGGACCTCCAGGAACTCGCCCGCCATCGTCTCGCGCAGCAGCGTGGCCCAGAGGGGAACGGTCCGGGCCAGGTAGGCGCCCGGCAGTCCGCAGGAGCTGAAGACGTGGCCGGCGTAGCCCATCAGCAGATCGCCGAGGATCATCGCGAGGGAGGTGGAGCGCTGCCCGGCGGCCGCGGATGCGGCGAAGGCGGCGTGCGCGGTGAGCCGGCCGTGGCGCATCCGGCTGTCGTCGATGATGTCGTCGTGCGTGCAGGCGGCCGCGTGGACGAGCTCCATCGCGGCCGCGGCCCGGATCACGCCCTCGCAGTCGGGCTGTCCCGCCGCCCGCCAGCCCCAGTACAGGTACGCGGCCCGGATCCGTTTCCCGCCCGCCAGCGTGCGGCGCAACTGCTCGGACAGCGGCGAGAGTTCGACGTGCAGCCCCAGCAGTGCCCGCTCCTCCTCGTCGGCCAGCCGGACCAGCACCTCGTCGATGCGCTCCTTGAAGCCGGTGTGGTCATGCACGCGGGTGGCCCTCGGAGGCGACCCGCTCGGCGGCCCGCCGGGCCATGGCCTCCAGGTGGTTCTCCGCTCCCGCCCCCGAGCGGCGGGTGGCCAGCTCGCCGCGCTTGCGCAGCTCCACGACCCCGTCGGTGAGCAGTTCGCGCAGGTCGGATCGGCGCAGTACCTCCTGGGCCCGGTCCGCGGACTGACGTAACTGCTCGAGGGCCAGATCGGCGACCCCGGCGGCGAGCAGCGTCAGCAGTTCCAGGGTCACGGGCGGGCTGCCGGGTGTGGAACCCTGCTCGGGCCCGGGCTGTGCGGCCGGCCCGGGCTGCCCCGACCGTTCGTGCTGCCCCGGCTGTTCGTGCTGCGCGGACTGCCCGGGCTGCCGGGGCCGTTCGTGTCCGGTCTGGGACATGCTCGGTGCACTCCTGTGGGCGTCGGGCCGCGTGACGGCGTCGGAAGGGGCGGCCGCCGGATGTTCCGACGGCCGCCCCCAGGGGGTGTCTTGCCGATCACGCCGGGCTGACCGGCAAGACGCCCGCTGGTGGTCCTGCGTGCCAGTCAACCGAGTGCGCGTCCCGTGCGTCGAACCACCGGAGAGGTTCTCCCCCGCACGGGTAGCGGGATTCCCACGGCCGGGTGATGATCAGCGCATCATCCGATCGCCACCGCCCAGGGTGGTGTAAGAGGTCAGCGGGAGGACCCCTCCCAGGACTTCAGGGCCGACGCGATGCCCGTCGCCAGGGTGTGCGGATCCCCGCTCGGGCCGTCCGCACCGCTCGGGTGCCGGGTGGTGCGCCGGGCCCAGTCCTCCTCGTAGGCGTGCCAGTCGATTTCCCGGGGCGCCGCCCGCCGGACCAGGGACTCCTCCAGCGTCTCGAAGTACGCCGCCCAGCGGGGCGCGTACAACTCCGCGATCAGGCCGTTCCATTCGCGGTTCGCGTAGTCGTGCAGGAAGCCGCCCTCGCTGGTGCTGCGCCGGCCCCACACGCTCAGGATCGACCGGGCGTCGTACTCGTACCGGTCCTGCTCGGCCTCGTCCGCGCCCCAGGAGCGGGCCGCCGCCAGCCAGTCGCCGAGCAGGAAGTTCGGGTCGGAACCGGTGACGCCGTCCAACCGCCTCTCCCCGTCCGCCCACTCGGCGGTCAGCTCCCGGAACCGGGTCAGGTCCTTGGCCTCGTACGCCGCCTTGATCTTCGGCAGCAGCACCCGCGAGTGGTTGGCCAGCGCCTGCCGCGCGGTGTCGACCAGGTCGAAGCGGTAGGCGCTGGAGCCGCGCAGCTTCGGATCCACCTTGAGCAGGTGGTCCAGGGCCCGGCGCACCCCGTCGGCCGGGTACCGCATCGACTTGGGGCTCCAGTACGCCGCCCCCACCGCGGCCAGGCCCGGCCGGGCGGTGAACAGGCTGTCCTGCGACTCCGACCACAGGCCCGAGGAGGTGCTGTAGGGGCCCTTGCGCAGCTCCTCCCAGGCGGCCGCCGCCTCCTTGTCGGGCCGCCCGTAGCGGCGGGCCGCGAAATCGGCGAACCACGTGCGCTGGTCGATCGTCCCGGGCTCCCAGGCGAGATCGGTGAACAGGTCGAAGGCGGCCGGGTTGGTGCCGGTGGCCTCCGGCAGGTAGGCGATGCCCTTCAGCGCGCTGTCGGTCTTGGCCCGCCAGGGGCCGAACCGCTCGATCCACACCGAGGTGTTCGCGCCGATCGTGGTGTGCCCGCCGAAGTTGTAGATCGTGCCCATCGCGTACGGGGCCCCGCCCCAGCGCGTCTCGCGGTCCAGGCGGTTGTACCGGTCGGAGAGCCCGTCCAGGATCAGCAGCTTCGAGGTGTCCACCCCGGCGAGCAGCTCCGCCTTCGGACTGTCCTGCCAGCCCAGCACCGCCCACATCGCGCCCGGGTGCGCGGCGTGCAGCGCCTTCTGGACGGCCCCCGCGGCCGCCTTCACGTCGACGGTGCCCGCCGTCCCGCCCTCGTGCAGCGGGCTCATCCGGTACATCGCGCTGTCCCCGAACACGGCGCGCTGCTCCGCGTAGTACGCGGCCGCCAGCTTCCCGAACACCGGGGAAGTCGGGTCCAGCCAGTCGGGCCGGTCGAAGCCCGCCCAGTCGCCCTGCGCCACCGTCCTCGCACCCGCGTTGCGGGCGGCGAACCCCGGCGGCACCGTGCCGAAGAAGCCGGGCAGCACCGGGGTCATGCCGAGCCCGCGCAGCTGCTCGGCGATCCGCCCGCCGAGCTCGGCGCGCTCCCGCACCAGCCGCTCGGAGACCGGGCCGCCGAAGCCGCTCAGGTTCTGCAGCAGCCACCAGCTCTGGTGCCCGGGGCCGGGGATCCACTCGCGCAGCTCGGTGGCGGAGTAGCCGAAGCCCTGGAGCGCCCGGTAGTACGGGTACTCGGCGCCGGCCTGCACGAACACCTCGTTGATGCCGTGCAGGGCGAGCAGGTCGATCTGCCGCTGGTGCTGCTCGAAGGTGCGGTACGCGCCCGAGTAGCCGTCGTCGGTGTCGTTGAGGGCGTACCGGTGCGGGACGAGCGCGCTGCGGGTGACCGGAGCGGGTACGGCGGGCAGCCGCGCGGGCAGCATCCCGATGCTGTCGCCCGGCCAGCCGATGTCGGCGCCGGCGACGTGCTGGAGGTACCAGCCCACGCCGGTCAGCAGGGTGGCCCCGGTGGAGGCGCGCACGGTGATCGCGCCCGCCGAACCGGACACGGTGAACCGGTCGGCGCCGGCGGCCGGATCGGGCACGAGGGTGAACTGGGCGGCGTGGCGCGGCAGCAGCCGCCCCAGCGCGTCCCGCGCGGGCCCGACGTCGAAGGCACGGGGCGCGGCCGCGCCCGGAGCGCCCGGCCGCG
>NZ_JAINUL010000001.1:1353343-1917021 GCF_020639365.1 Streptomyces flavotricini | reverse complement strand
GCCCGGAGCGCCCGGCCGCGCCGCGGCGGCCCCCCGCGCGTCGCTGCGTACGGCCGCCGGAGCGGGACCTCGTACGCCTGCCACGTCGGCCGGGCCGGCCAGTGCGGGGGAGCCGGCGCCGAGCAGGGCCACCAGTGCGGCGAGGGCGACATGGCGGCGCAGCCGCGCGCGCGGTCGGCGCCGGGGAGGGAAGTTCGTCATCCGATGAGTCACCGATCCGGGTATCAGACGGGCAGGGACCAGGCCTGGTCGACGCGGTGGTCGCCGCAGTCGGTCAGGCGCAGCCGCTCGGCCGGGGCGTCAGGGGTGGCGGCCGCGGCGGGTGCCGTCAGGCACAGCCCGCTCACGGACTCGACCAGCGCCCCGTCCCGGCGGTGCGTCCAGCGCCGGCCCGGCTCACCGGACGCGCAGGCGGCCAGTTCCACCACGCCGCCCTCGCCCGCCGACAGGCACTTGCCGGTCAGGCGCACGCTCGACTCCGGCCCGAGCACCCAGCGCTGGTCGCCGGCCGCGGTGCACGGCGCAAGGACCAGCGCGCCCACCCCGGTGGTGTTGACCCCGTCCACGCACTGGGCGCCGTTCCCGGTGATCTGCCCGGTCGGCCGGGCCTCGCCGCAGCCCTCGTGCGGGGTGAGCCGGAAGACCGCCGTGTCGTGCGCGGCCACCCTCCCGGTCAGGGAGGTCGAGACCTCGGTGCTCTTGCCGCTCCACAGGTCCTTGGCGTCGACCGTGCAGGAGTACAGGCCGACGTCGGTGAGCGGTACGGAGATGTCCCGCGCGCTGCCGGAACGGTTGAGCACGGCGACGGCGCGGTCCCCGTTCGCCAGCGGCCGGGCCAGCACCTCGAAGGTGGCGTTGGCGGAGAGGACGGCGCCCTGGCGGCCCATCGGGTCCTGGTCCAGGGCGATCAGGTCGCGGTTGCCGAGGGCGGCCAGCCCCGCCGGGGTGAGCTCGGAGACGTCGGAGGACAGGATGAACGGGGCCGCCATCATCGCCCACAGGCCCACCTGGCTGCGGCTCTCGGCCTCGGTGAGCCCGGGGGCGCCCGCGATCAGGAAGTCGGGATCGTTCCAGTTGCCGGGGCCCGCGTACCGGCCGAGCCAGCGGTTGTAGCCGTAGTTGCCGAGCACCGAGCTCCACCGGGAGGTCGCGGGCGCTGCGGCGTTGTAGACCTTGATGTCCTTGCCCTCGCGCCACAGCTGGCCGGTCTCCCCGACCCAGCCGATGACCTTGTGCCAGTCGGAGCCTCCCCACTCGCCCTGCTGGAAGTAGGCGGGGGCGGAGGCCGAGAGCACCATGGCCCGGCCGCTCGTCCGCAGGGCGTCGGCGACCGCGTTGTACGCGTCGCGGTACGCCTGTTCCTTCGTCTTCCCGGGCGGCACCCACAGGTTGCAGCCGTCCATCTTGACGTAGTCGACCTTCCACGACGCGAACTGCCGGGCGTCCTGGGCGTAGTGGTCCGGGCCGCCGCCGTCGGGGGAGCCGCTGCCGGGGTAGCGCTCGCAGGTGAGGGAGCCGGCGTCCTCGTAGATGCCGAACTTCAGGCCCTTGGCGTGCAGGTACTCGCCGAGCCAGGCCATGCCGCGCGGGAACTTCTGCGTGTCGACGACCAGGCTGCCGTCCGCGTCCCGGCTCTTGGTCATCCAGCAGTCGTCGACCGTCACCGTGTCGTAGCCCTTGGCGGCGAGGCCGCTGGAGACGAGTGCGTCGGCGTTCGCGACCACCTTGGCCTCGTCGATGTCGCACATGTAGTGCGCCCAGTTGTTCCAGCCCATGGGCGGGGTGAGCGCGAGCGGGGCGTCGGAGGTGGCGTAGGGCTCGGCCGCGGCGGGGGCGGGGGCGAGGCAGAAGGCGAGCAGGGCGGCCGCGGTCAGACAGGGGAGCGACGCACGCAGGCGAGGCGGCACGGAGACTCCTTGAGGTGGGGGGCGTACCCGTGGGGCTGCAGTGCGCTCAGTGCAGCGGTGCGACTACCCTCTGTCAACATAAGTCGATGGTTATGGCTCAATGACCAGCAATATGGCCGTAGTCGACGTCACACGATCGGGGAGTCCAGGGGTCGATACGCCGTATGTGCCGATGGCTGATACGGTGTATCTCATGCCGAGGAGATCAGAGGCCCTGGACCGTGCGACACCCGAGGCGATCGCCGTCGCCGCCCTGCGCCTCATCGACGAGGAGGGGCCGCACGCCCTGAGCTTCCGCGCCCTCGCCGAACGGCTCGAGGTCTCCCACGCCACCGTCCAGCGCCGCTGCACCGACCTCGCCGGGCTCCTCGACCTCTGCACCGAGCACCTCGCCGGGCAGCTGCCCGAGGTTCCTGCCGGGACCGGCTGGGCCGAGGCCACCGAACTGCGGTTCACCGCCCTGTACCGGCTGCTCGTCGCGCACCCCGGGCTGCTGGTGCTCCGCGGTGGCCGCCCCTGGCTCGGCCGCCAGCTGCTGGCCCGGCTGGTCGAGCCCGCGCTCGCCGACAGCGTGGCCGCCGGGATGACCGCGGCCGAGGCGATGACGGCGTACCGCCGCATGTACCTGCTCACCCTCGGCAGCGCCGCCTTCGTCGACCACCGGGATCCGGCCGGAGCCACCGCCGCCTCGCGGGCGGCCCTGGCCGCGCTGGACCCCGAGCGGTTCCCCGTGCTCGCGGGCGGGCTGGCCGACGTACTGCCCGCCCTGACCGACCACGAGGTGTACCACGGCGCGCTGCGCCAGCTGATCGAGGCCAACCGGCCTGCCACCGCCTGAAGGGAGCTCCATCGTGGAACAGCAGCTCGACTACGCCGCCGTGCGCGCCGCCGCCGACCGGACGGCCGGTTCGGTCCGCCCCGTCGCCGTCGTGCCCGCCGCCGGGGGCCTCTGGTACGCGCTGGAGTACCTCCAGCACACCGGGTCCTTCAAGGCCCGCGGCGCCCGCAACTTCCTGGCCGCCCACCGCGACGCCGGGACCCTGCCGGAGGCGGGCGTCACCATCGCCTCCGGCGGCAACGCGGGCCTCGCCTGCGCCTGGGCGGCCCGCGCGCAGTCCGTGCGCGCCACGGTGTTCCTGCCCGCCAACGCGCCGCGGGTGAAGGTGGAGAGGCTGCGGGGGTACGGGGCCGACGTGCGGCTCGTGGGCGACCGGTACGCCGAAGCGCTGGCCGCGTGCGAGGAGTTCGCGGCGCGGAGCGGTGCCCTGAGCAGCCACGCCTACGACCACCCGCTCATCGCGGCGGGCGCCGGTACGTTGCTGGACGAGATCCGGGCCGGGCTGCCGGGGCTGGACACCGTGGTCGTCGCGGTGGGCGGCGGCGGGCTGTTCGCCGGGGTCGCGGCCGCGGCGCGCGAGCACGGCGTACGGGTCATCGCGGCGGAGCCGGAGAACTGCCGGGCCCTGAACGCGGCCCTGGAGGCGGGCCGGGTGGTCGACGTGGCCGTGGACTCGGTCGCCGCCGACTCGCTGGGCGCCACCCGGGTCTCGGCGGCCGCTCTGGCCGCCGCGCAGGAGGAGAACGTACGGTCCGTCCTGGTCCCGGACCCGGCGATCACGGCGGCCCGGCGCGCGCTGTGGGAGGAGCACCGGATCGTGGTGGAGGCGGGCGCGGCCACGGCCCTGGCGGCCGTCCGGACCGCCCGGGAGCCTTTGGGTGAGCGCGTGGCCGTCGTCCTGTGCGGCGCGAACACCGATCCCGCGGACCTGACGGCCGAGCCGGCGGCTTGAACCCGCCCCTCCCGGGGCTCCGTCCGCCCCGAGGCGGCGGAACCGGTCGCGGCCGTGAACGAGCGGCTGTGACCGGCACCGCCGCAACGGCCCTCAGACGACGTCGAATTCGTTGCCCTCGGGGTCCTGCAGGGCCGCGGCGTAGAACCCCGTGTCCGGCTCGTCCTTGATCCGCAGCACGGTGGCCCCGGCTTCGACCAGCCGTTCCACCGTGGCCTTGACCCGTTGTGCGCGGACGTCCGGCGGGACGTCACGGCCCCCACCGACCTTGAGGTCGAAGTGCCACCGGTTCTTGACGGCCTTCGGCTCCGGGACCTGCTGGAACCACACCCGCGGTCCGCGTCCCGCGGGATCGATGATCGACTCCGGAACGTCCCCGGCCCCGGCCGGCAACTCCGCCTCGGGCACCCCCACCGCCGCCCAGTGGGCACGCCACGTGGCGTGCCCGCCCGGCGGAGGCTCGGGCACGTAGCCCAGGGCCTCGGCCCAGAAGGCCACCATTCTCTGCGGATCGGAGCAGTCGATCGTCAGCTGCACTGTCATCTCCATGCCCGGAGCATCCCAGGCGGGTCCGACAGGCGGTCCACTGCGCAACGGGCCCCGGTCCTCGGCCTAGTCCTCGTCCTCGCCCTCGCGGACCACCACCACCGTGCTCGCCGCGTACTGCACCACCTGCTGGCTCACCGAGCCGAGCAGGACGCCCTTGAAGCCGCCGTAGCCCCGGGTGCCGACGACCGTCAGGTCCGCCTCCTTGGAGGCGTCCACGAGCACCTGGGCCGGTGAGCCCTGTTCGACCCGGCGGAAGACGGGTACGCCGGGGGAGGTGCCGACGGCGGAGGCCACGGTGTCCGCGAGGCGCCGGCGGGCCGTCTCCTCCGCGTCCACCAGCTCGTCGGGGGTGCCGGTGCCCACGGCGAACGGATTGGTGTTCCACTCCCAGCTCATGACGGCGTGCACCCGGCCGCCGATGGCCTTGGCCTGGGCCACGGCCCAGCGCAGGGCTTCCTTCGAGTGGTTCGAACCGTCCACGCCGACGACGATCAGAGGCTCGATGGTCTCACTCATGGTGGAATCCTCTCGTTTCATCCGTATCGTCCTTGCTTCGCCTCTTGTATACACGGATGAGGGGGGCCGACCTCGAACGGCGACGATCGTTGCGGGCGCCGAAGACTTTGGAGGACAGCGCGCGGTACGGCCGGCTTGCGAAGGTCTGGGTGTCAGTGAGATCGGCGGGGTTCGGCAAGGTACGGAGGAACGGACGTGGCGCAGCACAAGGGCTGTCTCATCGGCTGCGGGGTGGCGTTGGTGCTCGGCATCGCGGCTGTCGGGGCGCTCGTCTTCGGGGTCGGGAAGGTCGTGGACGCCGCGGGGAAGACGATGCTCGAACCAGGTGTCTACCGGTCCGTGAACGTCGGCGACCCGCAGGACGCGGTCCGCGCCAAGATGCCCTCCGGGGACAGCTTCATCAAGAACGCCCTGAAGGCGGGCGGCCCGGCCGAACCCGAGGGCAGCGTCTGCTCCTGGTACATGTCGGCCGAGGACAGTGAGGGGGAGACGGTCTACCGCTTCTGCTTCAAGGACGGAAAACTCGCCGAAAAGGTCGAGTACCGGATGAAGTAGGGGGATCGGCGGCCGACCGGAGCCGCGCGACCGGGCAGGCCGCGCCTGGTGACCATCGACGCGACGGCATGCCGCAGGAGGCCGGCCGGGGGTCCGGGGCGCGCCCCGTGACGGCCTCCTCCGGCGCGCGCTCCAGGAGGGCGGCGCCCTCGGCACGCCACCGCGCGCCGTGAGCGTCGGCGTCGGGTTCCATGGCCGGCGTGGCAGGTTCTGCCCCTGCGCCCTCCGACTGTGCAGGCCGGTGCTCTGGCTGCTGAGCTACACGCCGTGTGGGGCGGAGCCGACCATCCGAAGGCGGCGCGCGCAACAGGGTTTTGGGCCGGTGTCAGGTAAAGCGCATTAGTGCGGGGCTGTTGCAGCGCCGGTAAACAGTCAACATCCGGCGCCGGGCGGGCGTTGTTATGGAATCGATATCGCGTTGCGACGGGTCAGAACTAAAGCGCATTAGTGCAGGTTGTCGCGGTGTTGACTCAGGCGGTTCCCTCTGCCTGTACGGCCCCTGTCGCCATTCGGGACCCACCGGTACCCGCCCATCCCGACTTCGGCCGCATTGACGCGATCTGGATTTGGGGTCAGCGTGGGCTGCGCGCTCCGGCAGTGAGGCCGGAACTCCCCCTGAAGGTGGCGACGATGACCCGTTCGAACGCGACCCGCACAGCCGTCGCCACGCTCGTGGCCGGCACGTTCCTCTCGGTCTCCGCCTGCGGCGTGAGCGGTGGCGCCGCGGACGTGCGGCAGGGCGAGAAGACCGGCGAGGTCGCCGGCGAGATCACCTTCCGCACCCTCCAGCTCAAGCCCAAGTTCACGGCGTACGTGCAGGGCGTGATCGACGCCTTCGAGAAGAAGTACCCGGGGGCGAAGGTCAGATGGGAGGACGTCCCCGGCGACGGCTACAACGAGAAGCTCGTCGCCGACGCCCAGGCCGGCGCCCTCCCCGACGTGGTCAACCTCTCCACCGACTCCTTCCAGCTCCTCGGCGACCGCGGCCTGCTCGCCGACGTCGCGGGGCTCGACCCGCAGGTCGCCGGGGAGTACGTCCCCGGGGCCTGGGAGCAGTTCAAGCTCCCGGGGAAGGGCGACGGCGTGTACGCGTATCCCTGGTACGTGACCCCGGAGATCCTCACGTACAACAAGGAGCTCTTCGAGAAGTCCGGCCTCGACCCGGCGCAGCCGCCGACCAGCGTCGAGCAGTTCTTCGACTACGCCGACAAGATCGCCGCCGTGTCCGGCGGCCGGTACTCCGCCTTCATGGCCGACCCCAAGGGCCGCCTGCCCGGGGACTGGCAGAAGATGGGCGTACCGATCCTGAATGAGGCGCAGGATCGTTTCGTCTTCGACACCCCCAAGGCCGTCGAGTGGGTCCAGCGGATGAAGGACCTGTACGCCAAGGGCGCCATGCCCAAGGAATCCCTCCTCAAGTCCGACGACATCAACCAGCTGTACGGCGGCGGCAAACTCGTCTTCGGCCCCGGCTCCCCGGGCTTCGTCAAGGACATCAAGCAGAACGCCCCGCAGATCTACGCCGGCACCCAGGTCGCCGGCGCCGTCACCGGCAAACTCGGCCACATCGGCATCTACGCCCAGTCGCTCGGCATCAAGAAGGACACCAAGCACCTCGACGCGGCCACCGAGTTCGCGAAGTGGGTGACCAACGGCCCCAACCAGGTGGAGTTCTCGAAGAACGCGACCATCTACCCGTCCAACGCCCGGGGCCTGGCCGATCCGCGGTTCGCGGACCGGGGCGACGGCAAGGACGCCGAGACGGTCGCCCGGGCGGTCGGCGCCGAACAGCTGGCGAGCGCCGCACTCGACGCCAACACCCCGGTCCAGTGGACCAACCAGGTCGGCGACGCGGTCGTCCGCGAGATGCAGAAGGCGATCCAGGGCGAGCAGGATCCGCAGACGGCCGTACGCAAGGCCCAGGAGGAGGCGAACCAGCTGCTCGCCAAGTCGGCGCGGAAATGACCGCCGACGCCGGACGACACCGCCGCAAGGCCCTCGCGGCCATGGAGGCCGAGACCGGGCTGGTCCACCGCCGGTGGTGGACCCCTTACCTCTTCCTCGCCCCCGGCCTGGTGATGGTGGCCCTCTTCAGCCTCTGGCCGTTCGTCAACACCGTCATCCTGTCCCTCACCGACGCCCAGATCCTGCGCGGCGGCACCTTCGTCGGCCTCGACAACTACACCCGGGCCTTCGCCGACCCCGACTTCTGGACCGCCACCGGCAACAGCGTGCTGTACCTCGTGGTCGTCGTGCCCTGCCTGGTCCTGCTGCCGCTCGCACTCGCCGTGCTCGTCCAGGCCGAGATCCCCGGCATCGGGTTCTTCCGCTCAGCCTTCTACACCCCGGTGATCGCCTCCGCCGTGGTCGTCGGCCTGATCTGGCAGTGGGTGTTGCGCAGCGACGGGCTCGTCAACACCGTGTTCCGCAAGCTGAGCATCGTCTCGGAGCCGGTCCCGTTCCTGACCGACAGCACCATGCTGCTGGTCTCCGCCATGATCGTGACCGTGTGGAAGGGCCTCGGCTACTACATGGTGTTCTACCTCGCCGCGCTCGGGAACGTGTCCCCGTCCCTCCACGAAGCCGCAGCGCTCGACGGCGCCGGCCCCGTACGCCGCTTCTTCAGCATCACCGTCCCCCAGGTGAAGCCGATGATGCTGCTGGTGGGCACCCTGTCGGCCATCTCCGCGCTGCGCGTCTTCACCGAGATCTACATCCTGGGCGGTGAGAGCGGCGGCCCCGGCGGCGGCGCCCGCACCCTGCCCTTCCTCATCCGGCAGGTCGGCCTCGGCTTCTCCGGCGAGACCGGCTACGCCTCCGCCCTCTCGATCCTGCTGTTCCTGTTGACCCTGGTCTTCAGCCTGCTGGGCCGCCGCCTGTCGAAGGGGGACGAGAGTTGACCGCCGCCCCCCGCGGGCGGCTCCGGCTCGCCGTCCGGTACGCCACGCTGGTCCTGATGCTCGTCGTGATGCTCGGGCCGATCGTCTGGCAGTTCCTGACCTCGATCCGCGGCCGCACAGAGAACGTGTACGACGGCGTGCTGCCCGCGCGGCCCACCCTCGACAACTACGTGCTCGTCGCCGACTCGTTCCCGCTGCTCCAGTACGTCGGCAACACGCTGGTCGTGGCCGTCCTCGCGATCACCTCGAACATGCTCTTCTCGGCGATGGGCGGATACGCCCTCTCCCGGGCCGGGTGGAAGGGCCGCAAGTCCGTCTTCACGGTGCTGGTGGCCACCCTCATGTTCCCCTTCGAGTCCGTGATGATCTCGATGTTCCTGACGGTCCGGGAAATGGGCCTGGTCGACACGCTCGTCGGGGTCTGGCTGCCCGGAGCGGTCTCCGTACTCAACATCATGATCATGCGCTCGGCCTTCCTCGCCGTGCCCAAGGAGGTGGAGGAGTCGGCGGTCCTCGACGGTGCCGGTGAATGGACCCGGTTCACCCGGCTCTTCCTCCCCGCCGCCAAGGGGGCCCTGGCCGTCGTCTGCATCACCAGCTTCATGGGCGCCTGGGACGATTTCCTCTGGCCGCTCCTGGTCCTCACCAACAGCGACCACTACACCCTCCAGCTCGGCCTGAAGACCCTGGCCGGCGCCACCACCACCAACGACCAGCGCATCATCGCCGCCGGCGCGATGGCGGCGCTCCTGCCGATCATGCTGCTCTTCTTCGCCCTCCAGCGTTTCTTCTTCAAGGGAGTGGGCGAGGGAGCCGTCAAGACCTGAGCCCCGCCCACCCCCTCCTGCCGTCATACGAACCCTCCCTCCCTTGGAGCAGCCGTCATGCACGACGACCGCAGCATCACCGAACACCGCCTGCGCAGGGTCCTCAAGGAGCGCATCAAGCCCGCCGTCCACTCCCGTCGGGTCCCGCTGGAGATCGGGCGCTGGGAGGCACCGGGCGAGCCGGTGCCGGTCGCCGACGGGCTGGCCGCCCCGTACGAGCCCTGCGCGGTGGGCGAGGCGTGGGGCCCGGCCTGGGGCACCACCTGGTTCAAGGTCACGGGCAGCGTCCCGGCCGACTGGGCGGGCCGTACGGTCGAGGCCGTCCTCGACCTCGGCTTCGACCGCATGATGCCCGGCTTCCAGTGCGAGGGACTCGTCCACCGGGCCGACGGCGGCGAGGTCAAGGCGCTGAACCCGTACAACGACTGGGTGCGCGTGGCCGACTCGGCGGCCGGCGGCGAACAGGTCGAATGGTATGTGGAGGCCGCCTCGAACCCGGTCCTGGTCGACCACGCGGCGACCTACGAGGGGGACCGGCAGACCAGTGGCGACCAGCCCCTCTACCGGCTCGCCCGGATGGACCTCGCCGTCTTCGAGACCGAGGTCTGGGAACTCGTACAGGACCTGGAGGTTCTGTACGACCTGATGACGCAGCTCGACGAGGCCGACGCGCGGCGGTACGAGATCCTGCGCGCGATCGACGCGGCCCTCGACGCGGTGGACCTCGGCGACGTCCCCGGGACGGCGGCCGCCGCCCGCGCACGCCTGACCGGCGTGCTCGCCGCGCCCGCGCGCGCCTCCGCCCACCGGATCAGCGCGGTCGGCCACGCCCACATCGACTCCGCCTGGCTGTGGCCGCTGCGCGAGACGGTCCGCAAGGTCTCCCGGACCACGTCCAACATGGTCGCCCTGATGGACGCGCACCCCGACTTCGTCTTCGCCATGTCGCAGGCGCAGCAGCTGGACTGGATCAAGACCCACCGGCCCGAGCTCTTCGAGCGGATCAAGAAGAAGATCGCGGACGGGCAGTTCGTGCCGGTCGGCGGCATGTGGGTGGAGTCCGACACCAACATGGTGGGCGGCGAGGCGATGGCCCGTCAGTTCCTTTACGGGAAGAAGTTCTTCCTGGACGAGTTCGGCATCGAGACCCACAACGTCTGGCTCCCCGACTCCTTCGGCTACACCGCCGCGATGCCGCAGATCGTGAAGCTGTCCGGCTCGAAGTGGTTCCTCACACAGAAGATCTGCTGGTCGCAGGTGAACGCGTTCCCGCACCACACCTTCTGGTGGGAGGGCATCGACGGCACCCGTGTCTTCACCCACTTCCCGCCCGTCGACACCTACAACAGCGACCTCGGCGGTGCGCAGTTGGCGCACGCGGCATCCAACTACCGTGAGAAGGGTCGGGGTTCGCGCTCCCTGGTGCCCTTCGGCTGGGGCGACGGCGGCGGCGGCCCCACCCGCGAGCACCTGGCTCGGGCCCGGCGCCAGCGGGACCTCGAAGGCTCCCCGCGCGTGGAGATCGAGCGGCCCGACGCGTTCTTCGAGAAGGCGCACGCCGAGTACGCGGACGCGCCCGTCTGGGCCGGCGAGCTGTACCTGGAACTGCACCGCGGCACGTACACCTCGCAGGCCAAGACCAAGCAGGGCAACCGGCGCAGCGAATCGCTGCTGCGCGAGGCCGAGCTGTGGGCGGCGAGCGCCGCGGTCCGGGTGCCGGGGTACGCGTATCCGTACGAGGACCTGGAGCGGATCTGGAAGACCGTGCTGCTCCACCAGTTCCACGACATCCTCCCCGGATCGTCCATCGCCTGGGTGCACCGCGAGGCGCGCGCGACCTACGCGCGGGTCCGGGAAGAGCTGGGCGGCATCACGTCGGCCGCGCACTCGGCCCTGGCGGGGGAGGGCACCGAGGAGCTGGTCTTCAACTGCGCCCCGCACGCCCGGCGGGGCATCCCGGCGGGCGGCGCGGGAGTGCCTCGGGCGGCCGCCGGGCAGCAGCCGGTCACGGTGGAGGAGCGGCACGGCGGCGGGCACGTCATCGCCAACGGGCGGCTGCTGGTGGAGATCGACGGACGCGGGCTGATCGTGTCGGCGTACGACCTGGAGGCGCGCCGGGAGGCGCTGGCCCCGGGGCAGGCCGCGAACCTGCTCCAGATCCACCCCGACTTCCCCAACATGTGGGACGCGTGGGACATCGACGCGTTCTACCGCAACAGCGTGACCGATCTGGTCGAGCTGGACGCGCTGGAGGTGGCGGATGCCGGCCCGGAGGCGGTCACGGTCCGGGTCTCCCGCTCCTTCGGCCGCTCGGCGGCGGTCCAGTCGATCACGCTGCGGGCGGGGGCCAAGACGGTGGACATGGTCACGGAGGTGGACTGGCACGAGACGGAGAAGTTCCTGAAGGCCGCCTTCCCGCTGGACGTGAAGGCCGAACGGTCCGCCTCGGAGACCCAGTTCGGACACGTGTACCGGGCGACCCACACCAACACCTCCTGGGAGGCGGCCAAGTTCGAGATCTGCGCGCACCGCTGGATCCACGTGGCGGAGCCGGGGTGGGGGACGGCGATCCTCAACGACTCCACGTACGGCCACGACGTGACCCGCGACGTGCGACCGGACGGGGGTCAGACCACCACGGTCCGCCTCTCCCTCCTGCGGGCCCCGCGCTATCCGGACCCGGAGACCGACCAGGGCGGCCACACCCTGCGGTTCTCCCTCGCACCGGGGGCGGAGATCGCGGACGCGGTACGCGAGGGCCACGCGCTGAACCTTCCGGAGCGGGTGGTCCAGGGGGCGGCCCCGGTGACCCCGCTGCTGGCCGTGGACAACGACGCGGTCGTGGTCGAGGCGGTCAAACTGGCCGAGGACCGCGGCGGCGACGTGATCGTCCGCCTCTACGAATCCCGCGGCGGCCGCGCGACGGCCCGCCTGACGGCGGATTTCCGCATCACGCAGGCATGCGAAACCGACCTCCTGGAACGCCCCCTGCCGGGTCCGGCGGTCGCCGCTCCCGCGGCGGACGGCGCGGTCGCCCTCACCCTGCGCCCCTTCCAGATCGTCACGGTCCGGCTGCGCCGGGCCTGAGCGATCGCGGCGGCGGAACCCGGCCCGGGCCGTGTCTTGTGGACCATGCCGGGCTCGCCCTGATCCACAAGGCACGGCCTACGTGGGCCCGGGTTCCGCCGTCCGGTCCTGCGCGAGGAAGTCCGTCACCGTCCGCGTGAACTCCTCGGGCGCCGCGGCGTGGATCAGGTGGCCGTACGGGAGGGTGATCAGCCGGGCGTCCGGGATGCGGGTGGTGATCTCGTCGAAGGAGGCCGCCGCGAGGTGACTCGCGGGGCCGCCGTGGATGACGAGTGTGCGGGCGGTGATCCGTCCCAGGGCGGTCAGCCAGGCCGGATCCGGGCGGTCCAGCTCCGGCCTGACGGCGAGCACCATCGCCCAGTCGAAGTCCAGGTCCCCCTCGGGTCGTACGGGGGCGGCGGACGCGCGGGGAAGCGGAGCGGGGGCGTCCTCCAGGACGAGGCGGCCGATCCGGTGCGGCCGCTCCGCCGCGACCAGGTACGCGACCACGCCGCCCAGCGAATGCCCGACCAGGTCGACGCGGTGCAGCCCCAGGGCGTCGAGGAAGCCCAGGACGTCGTCCCGCATCAGCTCCAGCGAGTACCGCGCCGGCCGCTCGCTCAGACCGTGCCCGCGCAGGTCAAGGGCGTACACCCGCCGATCGCGCGCGAGCGCGTCCCGTACGGGGGCCCAGTCCTCGGCGCGCTCGCCCAGCGCGTGCAGCAATACCACCGGCGGGGCGTCGCCCCGTGTGCCCGCCGCCTGTTAGGCCAGCCGGATTCCGTCCACGGCCAGGGTGAGGTGTTCTGCCACCCGGCCGAGCGTACGTGCCGGCGCACGGGGCGACGTGGACGGGGTGGTGCCGGTGGCGTAAGTTCCTGACTGCCCGCCCGCGTCGGCGGGCCTTTTCATGCCACCGTGCGCCCATGGGGGGTTCCTCGTCATGTCCTTCGGCACCAGATCGCTGCCTCCGCTCGGCGCGCCCCCGGCGCGCTCGCTGCTCCGCTCGCCCCGGGCGCTGGCCTCGGCCCTGACCGTGCTGCTGGGGGTGTGCGCGGCGACCCGGCTGCTCCTGTTCGCCGCCGACGCCGCCCGGTACCCGGCCCTCGACGGCGCCCGGGACGCGGATCCGTCGGGGCGGCTGTTCGCGGTGGCCACCAGCCTGTCGCTGCTGGCGATGCTCCCCACGGCCGTGGTGTTCGTCGTCTGGTTCCACCGGGTCCGGGTGAACGCGGGAGTCTTCGCCCCCGAGCTGTTCCGTCGGGGCCCGGGCTGGGCGATCGGGATCTGGTTCATCCCCTTCGTGGGCTGCACCTTCCTCGCGTACGGGATCGCCACCGGCGTGTGGGCGGCCAGTGCGCCGAAATCCCCCCGCGCCGCCGCGCCCGTCTCCACGGCTCCCGTCGCCGCCTGGTCCGTCTCCTTCGGCGCGGCGATGCTCGCCTCGCTGGTCTCCAGCCGGATGGGCGCCGCCGCCGAGGCGCCGGCAGGGCTGCGCGCCGCCGCGCTGGTCGCCATGGCGTCCGACCTGCTCTTCGCCGTGGCGGCCGGCTTCGCCGTCGTCTTCGTACGGAAGGTCTCGGCCATGCAGGCGCGGGCGTGAACTCCGCCACTTGGTTATGCACCTAGTTGCACAATCGGGCCCTCCTCGCCTAGAACAGGTCCATCACCCCCGTGCGAGGAGGCACACCCCAATGAGCACGCAGAGTTCCCAGAGCCGGTACCCGCATCTGCTGAGCCCCCTGGACCTCGGCTTCACCACGCTGCCGAACCGCGTGATCATGGGGTCGATGCACACCGGCCTCGAAGAGCACCAGGGCGGCTTCGAGCGGCTCGCCGCCTTCTACGCCGAGCGCGCCCGCGGCGGCGCCGGCCTGATCGTCACCGGCGGCATCGCCCCCAACGACGCCGGCCGCCCCTTCGAGGGGGGATCGCGCCTCACCACCGAGGACGAGGCCGCCGAACACCGGGTGATCACCGAGGCCGTGCACGCCGAGGGCGGGAAGATCGCGATGCAGATCCTCCACTTCGGCCGCTACGCCTACCACAAGGACCTGGTCGCCCCCACCGCCCTCCAGGCCCCCATCAGCCCCTTCGTTCCCAACGAGCTCAGCGACATCGAGGTCGAGCGCACCGTCGAGGACTTCGTCCGCGCCGCCCGCCTCGCCAAGCTCGCCGGCTACGACGGCGTCGAGATCATGGGCTCCGAGGGCTACCTGATCAACGAGTTCATCGCCGCCGCCACCAACAAGCGCACCGACCGCTGGGGCGGCGCGTACGAGAACCGCATGCGCTTCCCGCTGGAGATCGTCCGGCGCACCCGCGCGGCCGTGGGCGAGGACTTCATCCTCATCTACCGCCTCTCCATGCTCGACCTGATCCCCGGCGGCTCCACCCTCGACGAGGTCGTCCGCCTCGCCAAGGAGATCGAGGCGGCCGGCGCCACCATCATCAACACCGGCATCGGCTGGCACGAGGCCCGCATCCCCACCATCGCCACCTCCGTACCGCGCGGGGCCTACACCTGGGTCACCAAGCGGCTGATGGGCGCGGTCTCCGTCCCCCTCGTCACCAGCAACCGCATCAACACCCCCGAGATCGCCGAGGAACTGCTCGCCGACGGCCGCGCCGACCTCGTCTCGCTGGCCCGCCCCTTCCTCGCCGACGCCGACTTCGTGGCCAAGGCCGCGGCCGGCCGCGCCGAGACCATCAACACCTGCATCGGCTGCAACCAGGCCTGCCTCGACCACACCTTCAGCGGCAAGATCACCAGCTGCCTGGTGAACCCGCGCGCCTGCCACGAGACCGAACTCGTGCTCTCGCCCACGCGGTCGAAGAAGCGCGTCGCCGTCGTCGGCGCCGGTCCGGCCGGCCTCGCCTGCGCCGTCTCCGCCGCCGAACGCGGCCACTCCGTCACCCTCTTCGAGGCCTCCGGCCACATCGGCGGCCAGCTCGACATCGCCCGCCGCATCCCGGGCAAGGAGGAGTTCGAGGAGACCATCCGCTACTTCGGCACCCAGCTCGCCGCCCGCGCGATCGACGTCCGGCTGAACACCCGCGCCGACGTGGAGACCCTCCAGGGCTACGACGAGGTCGTCGTCGCCACCGGTGTCACCCCCCGCACCCCCGACATCGAGGGCGTGGAGCGCGCCAACGTCGTCAGCTACCTCGACGTGCTGCGCGACGGCGCCCCCGTCGGCGAGCGCGTGGCCGTCGTCGGCGCCGGCGGCATCGGCTTCGACGTCGCCGAGTTCCTCACCGACAGCGGCGAGGGCGCCTCCCAGGACCCCGAGACGTACTTCCGCCACTGGGGCGTCGACACCGCGTACGCCGGCCCCGGCGGCCTCACCGCCCCCGAGCGGCCCGCGCCCCCGCGCCAGGTCCACCTCCTCCAGCGCAAGACCACCAAGGTCGGCGCGGGCCTCGGCACCACCACCGGCTGGATCCACCGCGCGGAGCTCAAGCACCGCGGTGTCGTCTCCGTCGCGGGCGCCACGTACGACCGCATCGACGACGAGGGCCTGCACATCACCGTCGACGGCGAGCAGAGGCTCGTCCCCGCCGACACGGTGGTGCTCTGCACCGGCCAGGAGCCGCGCCGCGACCTGTACGAGGCCCTGCTCGCGGCCGGCGCCCGGCCGCACCTGATCGGCGGCGCGGACGTGGCCGCCGAACTGGACGCCAAGCGGGCGATCCGCCAGGGTACGGAACTGGCAGCCACCCTCTGACCGGTCCGGGAGCCACGATGTTCACGTTCGACAGCAGTGACGGCACCACCGTGACCGTGCACACGTGGCTCCCCGGCCCGCGCCCCGGCGGCGGGCCGGCCGGCCCCGAGCCGCGGGCGATCGTCCTGATCGCCCACGGCATGGGGGAACACGCCCTGCGGTACGCTCCGTTGGCCGGTGAACTGACCGCGCGCGGCTACGCCGTCTACGCACCCGACCACCGGGGCCACGGCCTGACGATGAACGCCGGGCCCGGCGTGCTCGGCGAGAACGGCTGGCAGCTGCTGGTCGACGACCTCGCCGCGCTCTCCGAGACGGTCCGCGGCCTGCACCCCGGGACACCGCTGGTGCTGCTCGGCCACAGCCTCGGCTCCTTCGCCGCGCAGCACTACCTGCTCGACTGGCCCGAGCACGCCGACGCCGTCGCGCTGTACGGCACCACCGCCGTGGACCGGATGTTCCTGCGGGTCGCGGAGGCCGGCGCGGATCCGCTCGTCGCCTTCAACGCGCCGTTCGAGCCCGCCCGTACACCGGCGGACTGGCTCAGCCGGGACGAGGCCCAGGTCGACGCGTACCTCGCCGATCCGCTCTGCGGCTTCGCGATCGACGACCGGGCCATGGGGGAGCTGTACGAGGCCGCCTCGACCCGGCTGCACGACCCGGCGGGAGCTCCGCACGCCGTCCCGCTGTACGTGGCCGTCGGCTCGGCGGATCCGCTCAACCACGGGCTGGAGCTCAGCGATCTGGAGGTCGAGCGCTACCGCGCGGCCGGCCACCCGGACGTCGAGTACCGCACCTACGAGGACGCCCGACACGAACTGTTCAACGAGACGGACCGGGACGAGGTCGTCGCCGACCTGCTCGGGTGGCTGGAACGCGTAGTGCGCTGAAAGGTGTTGTGGCGGCCGTGGGCGGGCCGCCACAATCTCCGGGTGACCTTGACACCCGCGGACGCAGACAAGATCCTCGCCGACAACTTCGCCCCCTGGGTGCTCGCCCTCGGGCTGACCGTCCAGGAGACGGGCGAGCGGCACGCCGTGCTGCGGTTGCCCTGGTCCGAGGAGCTGGCCCGGGACGGCGGCGGCATGTCCGGCCAGGCCCTGATGGCGGCCGCCGACACCGCCACCGTCATCGCGATCTCCGCGGCGCGCGGGGCGTACGGGCCGATGACCACGGTCCAGCAGTCGACCAGCTTCCAGCGGCCGGTGGTCGCCGCGGACGTGCTGATCGGGGTCCGCGTGACCAAGCTCGGCAAGCGCATGGCCTTCGCCGACATCACGATGACCCCCGAGGGCGCCGAGGAGCCGTCCGCGACGGCGTCGACGGTCTACGCCCTGCTGGGCTGAGCCGGAGTGCCGGCACCGGTCCACCCCCCCTCGCTCCGGCGCAACCGCGACTTCAACGTCTTCTGGCTCGGCCAGGCGTTGTCCGTGCTCGGCGGGTCGATCTCGCTGCTCGCGCTGCCCCTGCTGGTCTTCGAGGCCACCGGGTCCGTGGTACAGATGGGCCTGATCACGGTCATCTCGGGGGTCGGCACCATCGTGACCGGTCTGTTCGCCGGGTACGTGGTGGACCGGACGGACCGGCGCCGCCTGATGATCGCCTGCGATCTCGTACGGGCGCTGCTGCTGGGCGCGGTCCCGTTCGTCTGGCTGGCCGGGCCGCGGATCTGGGTGCTGTACGTGCTGACGGCGCTGGTCACCACCTTGAAGACGCTGTTCGACGTGGCGTACGTGACGGCGGTGCCGAATCTGGTCCGCGCCGAGCACCTGATCACCGCCAACGGACGGCTGACGGCGACCTTCGCCTTCGGGACCCTGTGCGGTCCGGCCGCGGCCGGGTTCATCGCGGCCGGAGTCGGACCGGACTGGGCCCTGGGGGTGGACGGGGCGACCTTCCTGGTCTCGGCCGTGAGCCTGCGGTGGGTGGCCTTCGGGCGGGAGGGCACCGCCGGACCGGTGACCGCGGAGACGGGCGTCTCCCAGGCCGGGAAGCTGCGCGAGATGTTCCTCGAAGGGTTCCGCTTCCTGTGGGCCCATCCCGTGCTGCGGGCACTGACCGTTCTGCTCACGCTGCTGACCTTCGTCACCATGGGCGCCACCGACCTGCTGGTCTTCCGGATCCGGCACGACCTCGGGCTGGGCGCGGCCACCGTCGGCTACGTCATCGCCGTCAGCGGCCTCGGCGTGGTCGGCGCGGCCTTCGCCGCCGCCCCGCTGCGCCGGACCTTCGGGTTCGGCTCCTGCTGGCTGGGCTCGGTGGCCCTGATTGGCGTGGCGATGGCGGTGACGGGCGTCAGCGGCAGCCTGCCGGTGATCGCCGCGGCGGCCGCCGTGTTCATGTTCGGGCTGACCCTCGGCGCGGTCTGCTCCCTGACCCTGCGCCAGGAGGTGACCCCGGATCCGCTGCTCGGGCGGGTCACCTCCGCCTTCTGGACCGTGCACGGCGCCTCGGGGCCGGTGGGCGCGGCCGCCCTCACCCTGCTGGCCGGCCGGCACGGGGTACCGGCGGTCAGCGTGGGCGCCGGGGCGTTCTGCCTCGCCATCGTCGGAGCGGGGCTGCTGACGCCGCTGCGGGGGAGCCGGGCCGGGCGCGCCCGGACGCCGGACACCGCGCGGGACGCGCTCAGCGGCCCCCGGCGGTCCTCACGCCGGTGAGGCGCTCCGCCTCGGACCGGAGCCCGCGCGGCCCGTGCGGCGCGCGCAGGAGGCCCGGTTCTGCGATCGTGGATCGCGGGGGAGTGTACGGAGGAGCAGTCGTGTCCGGACAGTTCGAGTCGACCGTCGAGATCGACCGACCCATCGGGGAGGTCTTCGCCTACCTGGCCGACGGCCGCAACGACCCGCAGTTCAGCCCGAGGGTCCAGGAGATCACCAAGACGCCCGACGGCCCGACCGGTGTGGGCACGGTCTTCCGCAGCACGGTGAAGGACGCCGGGATGAAGACCGGCCGCGAGTTCCGCATCACCGGATTGGAGCCGCAGAAGCTGATCCGCTGGACGGAGCAGAGCAGGAACCTGGTCACCGCCGAGGGCGGGTACGACTTCGAAGCCCTCCCCGGCGACCGCACCCGGGTCCGCATCTTCAACACCCTCGAAGGACACGGACTGGGGAAGCTGCTGGTGGGCCTCGCGCTGAGCGCGGCCCGCAAGGACGCGCCCGACTTCGGCCGCCGGATCAAGGCCGCCGCGGAGGCGGCCTGACCGGCGGCCGAAGCCCGCGGGATCAGAACCTCCCGTCGCCGAGGACCGGGAAGCGCTGCGGAGACTGCGGGGCGATCTCGGAGCGGCGCTCCTGCGCGCCCGGCGCCGTCCGGCAGGTCACGTCCCGGGCGGGCAGCTCGCCCGTCGTCAGGTAGGAGTTGACCGTGGCGTTGGCGCAGGAGTTCGGGTCGGCGAGGTACACGCCGTGGCCCTCACCGCCCATCGCGAGCACCATCCGCGAGCCCTTGAGCGCCTTGTGCAGGCCCTGGCCGCTGACCAGCGGGGTCTGGGAGTCCCACTCGTTCTGCACGGTCAGCACGTTGGTCTTCGTCTTCATGGCCGTCGGCGGCTCGATGGGCCGCTGCCAGTAGGCGCACGGCTTGATGTTGGACGCGAAGTCCCCGTACAGCGGGTACCTGGCCTTGTCCTTCGCGGCCTCCCGCTGGTACTGCTCCGGGTAGCGGGGCCATTCCGTGTCCCCGCACACCACGGACCAGAACACGGCCGTGCCGTTGTCCGACGCCGGTCCGTCGGCAGGCTTCAGCAGCTTGCGCTGGGGCTCGGTCAGCCGGACGGGCTTGCCGTCGGCGGCGTCCTTCAGCGACTTGACCAGGGGGGCCGCCTGCGAGGGGTAGAAGAACAGGGCGCGCGCGGTGCGGATGTCATCGCCCGTGAGCTTCGTGCCCTCGAACTCGATCGGCTCCCTGTCCGCCCGGGCCACGAGGTCCCAGAAGGTCTTGGAGACCGCGTCCGGGGTGTCGCCGAGCCCGTAGTCGGCCGAGCGCTCGGCCGTCCACTGCGTCCACCGCTTGAAGGCGGGCTCCGCCTCGGTCGCCCACACCTGGATCATTCCCCGCCAGATGCGCTGCGGGTCCACGCCGCTGTCCAGCACGAAGCGGTCGCTGCGCTCGGGGAACATCTGCGTGTACACCGCGCCCAGGTACGTGCCGTACGAGTAGCCGACGTACGAGATCTTCTTCTCGCCCAGCGCGGCGCGGATCGCGTCCATGTCGCGCGCGGTGTTCCGCGTGGTGACGAAGGGCAGGATGGAACCGGACTTCTCGCGGCACTTGTCCGCGACGGTACTCGCCCAGGCCACGTCCGCCGGGAAGGTCTCCTCCTTGTACGGCCGGTCGATGTTCTGCTCGGCGTCCGTCAGCCCGCAGGTGATGGGCGTGGACGCGCCGACCCCGCGCGGGTCGAAGCCGATCAGGTCGTACTGGTCGCGCACGTCCTTCGGCATCAGCTCGTTCATCATCAGCGGCAGATCGAGCCCACCGCCGCCCGGCCCGCCCGGGTTGAGCAGCATGGCGCCGTGCCGCTTGGCCGGGTTCTCGCTCTTGATCCGCGATATCGCGAGGTCGATCGTGCGGCCCTGCGGGCGCCGGTAGTCGAGCGGGACCTTGATCGTCGCGCACTCGTACGAGGCGGGCTGATCGGCGCTGCAGCGCTGCCACGCCGGCTTCTGCGGCGTGTACTCCGCGGCCGGGGCGGCCGAGGCCTGCGTCGCGGAGAGCAGCGGGACACCGGTCGCGACGAGACCGGCGGCGGCGAGCATGGGTGCGAGGCGTTTCATTTTCACGAAGAGCCGTTTCCTTCCGTGAATGCGATGGCCTCACCACCTTGTTGTACGAAGGCCCCCGTGCGAATCATCCCGAAGGGCCGGTGTGCATGCGCCTCACGAACGAGCTCAAATCCGGACAACTGGCCGACACGCCACAGGAACTGATGTCACGGCGGAAACCGTATCCGCCGGTTCAGGCACCGCCGCCGATGCGCTCGATGGCGACCATCGCCGCGTCGTCGCCCAGACTCCCGCACGGGGAGTGCGCCAGCAGGTCCGCGCACAGGTGGCGCAGCAGGGCCTCCGGACCGTCCCCCGGCCAGGCCAGACGCAGCGGGTCCATCCGGCCGCGGAGCGGTCGCAGGGCGACCTCCTGAGCGGCCTCGGCGACCGAGCGCAGCTGCGTCAGCTGTTTCTCGTGAACCTCGCGCAGGTGTGCGAAGAGAGTGACGAAGATCGAGATCAGGATCAGCGCGAAGGGGACCGCCGGGAGGGGGCAGGCGCGGTTCGCCGACGTGGCGACGGCTCGGATGCGGCGGCCGGTGGTCCATGACTCCTGAATGCACCGCGCCCATTTTGGCCGCGCACCGGCCGCGCACCGGCCGCACACCGGCCGCGCTCCGTCGTACGGCGGTATCGGGGGGCGGTTGCGCTGCCGGTCCGCGGGAGTGGGGGGAGGATGGGAGCACCCCGGCGCGGACCCGGGGCGCGGAGACCGAGCGGGCCGGTGCACCCCTGCGGCAGCGGACGGGAAGGAGCGGCCGGCATGAGTACGGCGGACCCCTCCCCGGCCGACCCTGACCCGGAGCGCCCGGACCCGGAACCCGACCACCCGGACCACCCGGACCCGGAGTCCTCCGGTGCCCTCTCCGTCGACCCCGCCACCGGGCCCGGCCTCCTCGACGTGCTCGGCGTCGCGGGTGTGGTCCTCGACGGGGAGGGACGGATCGCACTGTGGAGCCCGCAGGCCGAGGAACTGTTCGGCTACACCCCGGGCGACGCCCTCGGCCGCTTCGCGGCGCAGCTGCTGGTCGACGAAGAGAACCTGGCCACGGTCCTCTCCCTCTTCGAGGAGGTGATGGCCGGCACGGGCTCCTGGGCCGGGGCCTTCCCCGTACGGAACAAGGACGGCACCACCCGCCTGGCGGAGTTCCGCAACATGCGACTGGAGGACGGCGAGGGGCGCCGCTACGCCCTCGGCATCATTTCCGACCAGGCCACCCTGCGGCGTGTGGAACGCGACCTGGCCCTGTCGACGCGGCTGGTCGCGCAGTCCCCGATCGGTCTGGCCGTCCTGGACACCGATCTGCGCTACGTCCTGGTCAACCCGGCCCTGGAACGGATCAACGGGCTGCCCGCGGCCGGACACATGGGCCTCCACGTCCACGAGGCGCTGCCGCACGTGGACGCCGCGTCCATCGAATCAGCCATGCGCGACGTCCTGTCCACCGGCCGGCCGCAGCTGAACCGGTTCACCACCGGCCGTACGCCGGCGGACCCCGATCAGGACCACGCCTGGTCCCTCTCCCTCTACCGGCTGGAGGACCCGGCCGGGCGGCCCCTCGGCGTCGCCGCCTCCATCGTCGACGTCACCGAACAGCACAAGACCTCGATGGCCGTCGCCCTGGCCCGCCAGCGGCTCGCCCTGATCGCCGACGCCTCCGTACGCATCGGCACCACCCTCGACCTGTGGGTCACCGCGCGCGAGCTCGGCGACATCGCGGTGCCGCAGCTCGCCGACCTCGCCACGGTCGACATCCTCGACGCCGTCCTGACGGGCGAGCACCCGCCCGGGGCCCCGACGGACGAGAGCGTGCGGTTCCGCGCCCTCGCCGTCAAGGCGGCCCGCCCGACCCCCGCCACCCTCGCGGCCGACCAGGTGGGCACGATCGCCCGCTACGACACCACCCGCGTGGTCACCCAGTGCGTACGGGCCGCCCGCCCCGTGCTCGTCGCGAGGGTCACGGAAGCCGAGCTGCCCAGCGTCGCCCGGGACGCCGAGGCCGCGACCCTCCTCGCCGCGGCCGGGCTCCACTCGTACCTGGCGGTGCCGCTGATCGCCCGCGGCGAGGTCATCGGCGCCCTCGGCCTCCAACGCACGGACAATCCGCTGCCGTTCGACCAGGACGACGTCCTGCTCGCCAGCGAGCTCGCGGCCCGCGCCGCCGTCTGCATCGACAACGCCCGCTGGTACCAGAAGCAGCGGCACGCGGCCCTCGCCCTCCAGCGCCACCTGCTGCCCCACAGCCCCACCCCCACCCCGGGCCTGGAGATCGCCTACCGCTACCAGCCCGCCGAGGCGGCCGGCGAGGTAGGAGGGGACTGGTTCGACGTGATCCCGCTGCCCGACGACAAGACGGCCCTGGTCGTCGGCGACGTCATGGGCAGCGGCATCAACGCCGCCGCCACCATGGGTCAACTGCGCACCGCCGCCCGCACCCTGGCGGAGCTGGACCTCGACCCGGCCACCGTCCTGACCCGGCTCGACCACACGGCCACCGGGCTCGGGCACACCATGGCCACCTGCGTGATCGCCGTCTACGATCCGCACCGCAACCAGTGCCGCATCGCGACCGCCGGCCACCTGCCGCCCGTACGGACGAGCCCCGGTCGGCAGCCCGAACTGCTCGACCTGCCGACGGGCGCGCCCCTGGGGGTCGGCGGTGTGCCCTTCGAGGCCACTGCCCTGGACCTGGACGTCGGCGACCAGCTCGTCCTCTACACCGACGGGCTCGTCGAAACCCGCGACGAGGACATCGACATCCGCCTGCAGGTGCTCACGTCCCTGCTCCGCGACCCCGCCCGTCCCCTTGAGGAGACCTGCGACCTGCTGCTGGCCGAACTGCGCCAGCCGGGCGACCGCGACGACGTGGCCCTGCTCGTGGCCCGCACCCGCCCGGTGCCCACGGCGCCCGAGAGCTAGCGCCCGCGAACGGTACCAGCCTTTCAGGGCGTTGACCGGATGTTTGTCCATTCGTGATGGTCCTTCCAAACGGGCACCACAACTGGCACTAGCGTCCCGTGGCACCCGGGGAGCGCGGGTGCATTGGACACGGGCAACTGCTGGAGCCCGAGCCTGCGCACCCCCTCCCGGTCCACGCAGCAAGGAGGCGCAGTGCTGTCTTTCCGTCGGTCGGCCGTCGGTGGCATGTCGGTGGCATCGAGACACGTGATGGCAACCGGCGTCGTCATCGGCGCCCTGGCCTTCACCCTGATCGCGTTGCTGATCCCCGTGCAGAAGTTCGGCGGCAGGAACGCCGCGGCCGCCACGGCTCCGGCGGCCGAGGACGACGGCGCCGGTATCCAGAGCACGGCCTTCGGGCCGCTCACCCCCCAGGACCGGGACTTCGTCCGCAAGGTGCGGCTCGCCGGCCTGTGGGAGCTGCCCGCAGGGCGGCAGGCCATGCAGCGCAGCACACGGCCCGCGATCCGCACCGCGGGGGAGCACCTCGTCGACGGCCACACCGAACTGGACCGCAGGGTCATGGAGGTGAGCCAGGCCCTCGGCATGGAGATCCCCAACCAGCCCAGCGCGCAGCAGCAGGGCTGGCTCGACCAGATGGACCGGGCCCAAGGCCCCCAGTACGAGCAGCTGTTCATCCAGCTGCTGCGCAGGGCCCACGGCAAGGTGTTCGCACTCGTGGCCCAGATCCGGGCGCAGACCCGCAATTCGATGGTCCGGGCCCTCGCCACGGACGCCAACAGCACGGTCCTGGACCACATCACGGTCCTCGAGGCCAGTGGGCTCGTCGACTTCGACGGCCTCGCGGACGCCCCGTCGGGCACCCCCTCCGCACCCGCCCCCGCCTCCTCCCCCAATTCCCGACCGACGAAGTGAAGTGATCGCATGAGTCAAAAGGGCCACAAACGCCGTCTGCGGCCGAAGCACAAGATCCTCGCCGCGATGTCCGCCCTGGTCCTGGGCGGCGGCGGGGTCGTGCTCGTCTCGCAGGGCGCCTTCGCGGGACAGAACTCCCGCAGCGCGCCCGTGACCGCCACCATCGACTGCCCGGACGTGGGCGACAAGCTCGACAACGTCCCCGACCAGGCCCGCAAGGAGGTGGACGCGAACCTCGCGCAGCTCGACACCCAGGTCGCGGACGCCTACAAGCAGCTCTCCTCCGGTCAGGCCAAGAGCAAGACACTGCTCGGCGGACTGAAGCAGCAGCGCGACAAGACCATCACCAACCTGTCCGACACGCTCGGGAAGGCGGGCCAGAAGCCCGCCGGACTGCAAGGGCTCAGCGGATGCGTGATGAAGGAGGCGGCGGCCGCCGACCCGGCGGACGAGCCGGCCGCCGACAACGGCGCCCAGGACGCCGCGAAGCAGGGCGCACCGCAGCAACAGCAGGCACAGCAACAGCAGCAGGCCAAGGGCGGCCCGGCCCGCAGTGACTTCGTCAGCATCGGCACCGTGAAGCCCAACGTGCGCAAGCCCGCGGCCGGCGGCGGCGCCTCCACCGGATCGTTCGCCGTGCAGTGCGGGCGCAACGAGAACGGACACTTCAACCCCGACAACGTCATCGTCGCGCCCGGTGTGAGCAACGGCGCCCACCACATGCACGACTACGTCGGCAACAAGACCACCGACGCCTTCTCCACCAACAACAGCCTCGCCCAGTCCGGGACCACCTGCACCAACGGCGACCAGTCGACGTACTACTGGCCCGTGCTGCGACTGCGCGACGGCAAGGCGGAGAAGGACGCGAAGGCGCCCGGCGGCGGCCAGGACGCCAACATCGGCACGATCCTGAAGCCGAAGCAGGTGACCATCGAGTTCAAGGGCAGCCCGGTGAGCAAGGTGACGGCGATGCCCCGCTTCATGCGGATCATCACCGGCGACGCCAAGGCCCTCACCAACGGCAACGCGAACGCCAACGCGTCGTGGAGCTGCACCGGCTTCGAGAACCGCCAGCTGAAGGACAAGTACCCGGTGTGCCCCAAGGGCAGTGACGTCGTACGGACGTTCAACTTCCAGAGCTGCTGGGACGGAAAGAACATCGACAGCGCCAACCACCGCACCCACGTGGCCTTCGCCGACAACAACGGCAACTGCAAGAAGGGTTTCAAGGCCATCCCGCAGCTGGTCCAGCGGATCGTCTACAGCGTGCCGCCCGGTTCCCGGTTCGCCGTGGACAGCTTCCCGGAGCAGCTCCACAAGCCGGTGACCGACCACGGGGACTTCATCAACGTCATGTCGAACGGCCTGATGTCTGGCGCGGTGCGCTGCATCAACGACGGGCGCGCCTGCCGCTGAGAACCCTCGGGACGGCGCCCCCCTCCCACCTCCCCCGCGTCGCCCCGAGAGCGGTGCCGGCCCGAAGCCCCCTTCGGGCCGGCACCGCACAGGCGTTTGTGCCCCCGCCCGAAGGGGCCCGGGTCCGGGCCCTGAGACCCATACGAGGAGTGCCATGTCCGGCTCTCGTCACACCACCCCTCCCGAACCCCGTTCCGCGCCCCGCCCGGAACCGCGTCGGGAACCGCGTCCGGAACCCGACCCCGGTCCCGAGCCCTCGGACGGGGACCTCATCCGGCGGCTCAGAGCGGCCTACGCCGCCGGCGACGGCGATCCGGCCGCCTGCGAGCGCCTGTACCGGCGGCACCGTGCCGCCGCTTTCGCATGTGCGCGCCGCTGCTCCAGGGCCCCGCAGGACGCCGAGGACCTCGTCTCGGAGGCGTTCATCCGCACCCTCCAGGCCGTCCGCTCCGGGGCCGGGCCCCGGGAGGTCTGGCGTCCGTACCTCCTGTCTGTGGTCCGCCGCACGGCGGTCGAGTGGCGGGAGTGCGCCGGCCGGACGGTCCTGACGCCCGACGTCGAGGCCTGGTGCCGGCCCGGTCCCGACGGGGACGACCCGCAGCGCCGGCTGCTGGCCAGCGAGGACCGCCGGCTCGTCGCCCGCTCCTTCCAGGGCCTGCCCGAACGCTGGAGGGCCGTCCTCTGGCACACCCTCGTCGAGGACGACTGCCCGCACCCCGTGCCCCTGCTGCTCGGCATCACCCCGAGCGCGGTGACCTCGCTGGCCTTCCGGGCCCGCGAGGGGCTGCGCGAGGCGTACCTGCGGGCGCACCTGGACACGGCCGCCGACGCCCGGTGCCGCCACTACGGCAGCCTGCTCGGGGCGGTGATCCGGCGCCGCGGCACCACGCCGCGCGGCCGGGGTCTCGCCCGGCACCTGGCGGCCTGCCGGTCCTGTTCCCGTGCGTACGCCGAACTGCTCGACCTCAATGCCGCGCTGCGGGCCGGGGCGGCGTCCGCGGCCCTCGTGGGCCGGTAGGCCTGTGGACCCGTAGGGCTTCGGATCTGCAGGTCCGTGGATCTGCCGGCCGGTGGACCCGTGGCACACGGCGGCCCCGGTCCCTCTGCTCCGCGGGGGCGGGGAGGGGACCGGGGCCGAATCCGTGTGTACGGGGGAGGGTCGGGGGGGAGGGTTCGGGGGGTTCGGGGGCCGGGGGGCCCGGGGGGTTACAGGCCGTTGACGCGGGCCATGCGCCCGACGCCGCCCAGCGGCCGGAAGTCGGTGGTGGCGACGCGCACCTTGCGGCCGATCCGCGAGTTCTGGCGGCGCACCTGGGCCATCAGGCGGCGGCTGCGCAGGGCCATTTCGAGCTCGAACCGGGTCCGCGGATCGCGCAGGCCGGGTCCGAAGAGCTTTTCCAGCTGCCGCATGCGGTAGCGCACGGTCTGGGGGTGCACGCTCAGCGCCTTCGCGGCCTCGGGGGCGCCGCCGCCCTCCAGCCAGGCCAGCAGGGTCACTTCGAGTCGCTCGCTCTGGCGCGGGGTCAGGCTGGCCAGCGGCCGCAGCCAGCGTGCGGCCAGCGCGTGCGCCAAGGGCTCGTCCTGGAGCAGCAGGAGGGTGGAGAGGTGGTCGTCCACGAAGAGGGCCCGCGCCTCCGGTCCGGGGCGGTTGGGGGTGAGGGACAGCAGCCGAAGGGCCCACCGCAGGGAGGAAGCGGTGTCGCGGGGGGCGACGGGGTGGCCGACGGCGGCGAACCGGCCGCGCAGCAGGGCCTCCAGCGAGGCCCGGGTCTCCGGGTCCGGGCTCGGGACCAGCAGGCAGGGCTGCCCGCCGACCATGCCCGCGAGTCCGTCGTCCAGGACGGCCGCCAGCTGCTGGGTTTCGCCCGGTGTGGCGAGGGCGATGGCGCGTATCTCCGCCGGGAGCGGCCAGTCGGCCGCGGCGGCCAGCTCGGAGAGGGCGATTTCAGCCATGGGCATGTCACTAGTGAGGGCGGAAAACAGCTCGCGCCTGGCCCGTTCGGTGCGGGTGCCGAGCCCCTCGCGGGGGACGACCGTCAGGGGGGACAACTGCCCTCGCTGGCGGGGGACCCGGATGCCGGCCGGCGGGCCGCGGTGTTCCTCATCCTCTTCCTCCTCCTCTTCTCCCTGGTCCGGGAGGTCGTGCTCGGCGGCATAGTCCTCCTCTTCCTCGTCCTCGTCGGGGTGGGCGTGTTCCGCGGCCTTGTTCTTTTGCTGCGGCGCGGGTTCGCGGTACCCGAGGGCGGTGAGCAGGGCCACTTCGAGCCGCTGTCTGACCACCTCCTCGTCGAGCTCGTCGACGAGGGCGGAGAACCCGGGGAGCTCCTCCCTCAGCTCCTCCACCATCCCCGCGGTGATCGCGGGGAGTTCCCTTCGCAGGACCCGGGTCCATTCGCCTCGGGGACGGGCCCAGATGCGGTTCAGAAGTTCGCACATTGTTACCTCGTTCATGCCGGGGTACGGCCTGCCCCGTGGGAGGGTGACAAGCCTGTCGAGGCCGCCTTCCTCCCCCCTCTGCGCCAGTGCGGACGGGGGAGTCGAGCACCTCGTACACCCTCCAGGAGAGTGCCATCCACTTGCAGTCCCGCGGCTTTGCCTGAGCTTTGCCGACGGGGAGGTGTGATGGCGGACAAGGCGTAACTCTTGTTGCCACCGCACCGTTGGAAGGGAATCTTCCGGGGCTGTCCGGTGTGACGATGCCACGCGCGCCAGAACTTGTCACGATTAGATAAATACTGTGGAGGCGTTGCGAAGGTCCACGATGCTTCTGCACTCCGGCCCCCGCTCCCGGCCGGTGGGGCCTCATCTCCCGCCCGCCGCGGAGCAGTTCCGTCGACTACCCCGGGCGCCGAGTGCGCGGTCGAGTGCCTCGGGCCTGGGCGTATGGGAGAACTACATGCCCCTGTCCCCAGCCCGTACGCCCCGCTCACACCGGGCCCGCCGCACCAGACGCCATGCCGGCGTGGCCGCTGCGGCGGCCGCAGGCCGGCGTGCCGTACGGAGGCCGCCCCTGCTGTCCCCCGCCGGAGGCGTGCGTCCCGCCACACTGATCGTCGGCGCCCTCACGGGCCTGCTCGCCCTGTCCGTGGCGGCCCGGGCGGGCGCCCTGAGCCATCTCTGGGACTTCCTCGACTTCGGGGCGGGCGTCCTCGCGCTCGTCTCGCTCACCTCCGCCGTCCTGTGGGGCCTCGCGGCCACCGACCGTACGGTCCTCACCTCCGGGCACCGGCTCGTCGCCCAGGCGGCGCACCGCGGCCTCGCCGTCGCGGGGCTGGGCTTCCTGCTCCTCCACATCTGGGTCAAGGTCGCCGAGGCGCAGACGGGGGTCGCCTCCGCCCTCCTGCCGTTCACGGACCAGGACCAGCCGTTCCTCATCGGCCTCGGCACCCTCGCCGGATACATATTCGTCTCCACGGCGGTTTCCGGCGCGGTCCGCAGTGCCTTCGCCACCAAGGGCCGCTCCCTGTGGTGGCGGGCCCTGCACTTCGGCGCGTACCCGGCGTGGGGCGCGGCCCTGGTGCACGGGCTCAAGGCCGGCCGCCCCGCCAGCGGCTGGGTGACCGTGTCGTACGCGCTCTGCCTCGCCGGGGTCGCCGGCGTGCTCGCCGTACGGCTCCGGGCCAGGCTGCGCGCCGCCCCGGTCCGCCCGGTGGCCGCATCGGCGGCGACCCCCCAAGGCGCGCCGCCCCGGCCCAGGAAGCCCCCGCAGCGGTTCGTGCGTCAGCCCGCGGAATGGGCGGCCGAACGGCTGACGGCCCGGCTGGCCCGGCAGTCGGACCGGCGTTCCGTCGCACAGCAGCCGGATCCGGCCACCGCGCCGGTGGGGAGCGCCTTCGTGCCCTCGCCCCGGCAGGCCCTGGAGCCCACGACCGAGATCCTCCCGCCGTACGGGACGACGCCGTACGCGCCGTCGTACGGCGCCGACGCGTACGACACGGTGGTCATCCCGAGCGGAATCGGGGCCGGTCCGGGGACGGACCGGTCCGGTGGGTCGTTCGACGGGATGCGGGGACGTCAGTGACCTCGATCGTCGATCCCGCCCTCGGGTGCGTCGGCCAGCCCAGGCTGCTGGCCGGCCTCGATGTGCTGCCGCGACTGGACCGCGCCAATCACCTGGTGGTGCACGGTCCGCTGCCGCAGTACACCTCGGGCGATCTCGTGGAGCTCGCCGAGGGCATCGACCTGCGGGGCCGCGGGGGAGCGGGTTTTCCGTTCGCCCGCAAGCTCAAAGCGGTCATCCGGTCCGCCCGGACCAAGGAGGGGCGGACCGCCGTCGTGGTGAACGGCACCGAGGGGGAGCCGAGCTGCCTCAAGGACGCCGCGATGCTGCTGCACTCCCCGCACCTGGTGCTCGACGGAGCCCTGTTGGCAGCCGACGCGATCGGCGCCGAGGAGGTTGCCATCGGGGTGACCCGGGACGACGTGGAGCAGTCCCTGCGGGCCGCCGTCGCCGAGCGCGGCGTGGCCGGCAACCGCCTGCGCGTCGGCCGGCTTCCCGAGCGCTTCGTCTCGGGAGAGGGCACCTCCCTCGTGAACGGCCTCAACGGGGGGGCCGCCGTCCCCAACGGGCAGAAGGTCCGCACCAGTGAGCGGGGTCTGAGCGGACTGCCGACCCTGCTGTCCAACACCGAGACGTACGCCCAGCTCGCCGTCGCGGCCAGGATCGGGGTGCCGGGCTTCCGCTCGGTCGGCCTGGAGTCCGAGCCGGGCACCGTCATGCTGACGATCAGCGGTTCGACGGTCGTCGAGGCGCCGCTCGGGACGTCCCTCGCGTACGTCCTGGAGCTGTGCGGCTCCTCCCCGGGCCAGGGCGTCCTGGTCGGCGGGTACCACGGCAAATGGCTGACGCCGGCGGCGGCGCGTACCGCCCTGCTCTCCCGGGAGTCGCTGTCCTCGCTCAAGGCCACGCTGGGTGCGGGTGCGGTCCTGCCGCTGCCCGAGGACACCTGCCCGGCCGGCGAAGTGGCCCGCGTGATGCGCTGGATGGCGGACGAGACCGCCGGCCAGTGCGGCCCGTGCGTCAGAGGCCTGCCCTCGCTCGCCGATGCCGTGGAGGCCCTGGTGGCCGGTGGAGGCCGGCCCGCCCTGGAGGCGGTCGAGGCGCGGATGCGGGGAGTGCTGCGACGCGGTGCGTGCAGCCATCCCGACGGCACCTCGGCCTTCATGGCCTCCGCGCTCGCCGTCTTCCCCGACGAGATGCGCGACCACGCCCTGGGCAGCGGCTGCGGACGCCGTGTGCTGGGGGCGCTGCCCCTGCCCGAGGACGAGAACCCCGAACGGCTCGTCGTTGACTGGACGTTGTGCAAGGGGCACGGGCTCTGCGTGGACGTGCTGCCCGACGTGGTGCGGCTGGACCGGGACGGATATCCGGCCGAGGCCGTCATGTCGGTGCCCGGAAGGCTGCGGCCGATGGCGCTCCGCGCGGTGCGGCGCTGCCCCGCGCTCGCCCTGCGCATTCAGGAATGAGCCGGCGGTAAACGGCTGCCGGTGAAGGGAGTTCAAGGGTTAGCGCGATCTGATAAATTCCCGCTCATTCGAATTCGGTGAACCCGCCAGGCCTTATGAATAAGGCAGTAGACGAACCCCCCGGGTTCAACCCGAAGGAGTGATCGTGAACAAGATGCGTCGTATCTCAACGGTCGGATCGGTGGCCGCGGTTCTGCTGCTGGCGGCAGGATGCGGAAGCAGCGACAACGGAGCCGCGCGCAACGCGAATTCCGTACAGCCGGCGGGTGCCGGCAAGGCCCTCGGAGGCGCATACGACACGGGCTACGGAGCGGGCGGCTACGGGGCGGGCGCCGCCGGCTCCGGGTCGGGCTCGGACGTCGGATCGGGCTCCGGCAAGGCCGGTTCGGCCGGCCAGCTGTCCGTACGGGAGATCGCGAGCGTGGGCAGCGTGGTCACCGACAGCGCCGGGATGGCCCTCTACCGCTTCGACAAGGACACGCCCCAGCCCCCGAAGTCCAACTGCGACGGGGACTGCGCCACGACCTGGCCCGCGGTCCCGGCGGACGACGCCTCCGCCGCCGCGGGCATCGACGCCGCCCTCCTCGGCTCGGTGGACCGCACCGACGGCAGCAAGCAGCTGACCCTGGGCGGCTGGCCCGTGTACCGCTACGCGAAGGACACGAAGGCCGGCGAGGCGAAGGGCGAGGGGGTCGGTGGCACCTGGCACGCACTGGCACCGGACGGCAAGAAGGCGGTCGACAAGAAACAGAAGGCGGGCGGCGACGGCGGAGCGGGAATGGAAATGGGGGCGGGAACGGGAGGAATGGAGATGAAGACGGGCGCGGAGCTTTCCGTGGCCGACAACGAGAAACTCGGCAAGATTCTGGTGGACGGGCAGTGGCGCACGCTCTACCGATTCGACAAGGACAGTGCGTGGCCGATGAAGTTCGGCTGCCTCGGGGCCTGCCTGGATACGTGGAAGCCCGCCGCGGCGATCGACAAGGCGAAGGCCGAGGGAATTTCCGGCAAGCTGGTCGGATCGGTGAAGCGGCCCGACGGCAGCGAGCAGCTGACGATCGACTGCTGGCCGGTCTACACGTTCACCGGGGACACCCAGCCGGGCCAGGCGAACGGGCACAACAAGCAGGGGCTCTGGTTCGCGGTCACGGCCGAGGGCAAGAAGGTCCCGCCGACGGCGTAGCGCGCCTGCCGCCCCCTCCGATCCAGCCCGGCCCCGACCCCATGTGAGGCAGTCAGCCATGCCCCGTTCACCCCGTACCGCCGCTTCCGCCGCCGCTGTCGCGCTGCTCGCGACGCTGCTGTGCGGCGGCTGCGCCGCCCGGGTGGCGGCCGGTCCGCAGGCTCCGACCGACCTGAGCTCGTCCGCCGCCCCGGCCCCGGCCACCGCCCGTCCCGCCCCGCTCCAGACGATCGCCGACGCCCTCGGCTGTACGCCCGAGACGACGGTCGACGCGGAGGAACTCCGGGAAGGGGCGTGCGGATCGGGCCAGGAGGGCTTCCGGATGGCCACCTTCACCAGCGAGCAGGGCCGGCAGACCTGGCTGACCGAGGCCCAGATGTACGGCGGCACGTACCTCGTCGGCCCCACCTGGGTCATCACGGCGGCCTCCGCCGAGGCGCTGGCCGGCGCCCACACCCGCCTCGGCGGCACGATCCAGACGGTCTCCGGCCACGGCTCCTCCGCCCACGACCCGTCTCACGACCCTTCCTCCGACCCCTCGTCCGATCCCTCGCAGCACCCCGCACACGACGCCTCTCCCGGCACCTCCCACGCCGGCGGGCACGACTCCCCGAGTCCCGCCGCGTCCTGAGGGGGCGTCCGGCCCGGCCCGCGCAGAAAATGCGGTGCCGGGCCGCTGTCGTGTCCCTACACTCGCTCCCATGCCGCCACGGGACGTGGTGCGCACTTCGTCGACGAGAGGGGAGCCGGGCCGTGTGTCACCGCATCGCCGTCTTCGCTCCCCGGTCCCGGTACGACGTGATCCTGGTGTCTCCGTCTTCCCGATGACGGCTGCGCGGCCGCCATCGGATGTCCGCGACGACTGACACGACCCCCGCCCCGGTGCGTCCCCGCACGCCCGGGCAGGCACGGCTACGCACCGGGGCTCCTTCGTGTTCCTCCGTGCTGCCCCGCACGTCCTTCGTCCGCCGGAAATCGCGCCGCCCTTTTCACGAACTTCCGGAAAGACCTCGGGCCATGCGCACCCACCTGAACACCTCGACCACCGTCCGCAATCTCGGCATCCTCGCGCACGTCGACGCCGGCAAGACCACCGTCACCGAGCGCATCCTCTATGCCACCGGGACCACCCACAAACGCGGCGAGGTCCACGACGGCACGACCGTCACCGACTACGACCCCCAGGAGCGCGACCGTGGCATCACCATCTTCGCCGCCGCCGTCAGCTGTACGTGGGACGGCCACCACGTCAACCTGATCGACACACCGGGACACGTCGACTTCTCCGACGAAGTGGAGCGCTCCCTGCGCGTACTCGACGGAGCGGTCGCGGTGTTCGACGCCGTCGCGGGCGTCGAACCGCAGAGCGAGTCCGTATGGCGGCAGGCGGACCGCCACGGCGTACCGCGCCTCGTGTTCGTCAACAAGATGGACCGCGTCGGCGCCGACCTCGACCGGGCGGTCGCGTCCGTGCAGGAGCGGCTCCACGTCGCCGCGCTGGTCGTGCAGCTGCCCATCGGGCAGGAGGACGGATTCCGCGGCGCCGTGGACCTCGTACAGATGCGGGCGCTGGTCTGGGGCGACGAGCCGGACTCGTTCGCGGCGGGCCCCGTGCCCGATGCCCTCTACGAGGAGGCCCGCGGCCGCCGGCGGATGCTGGAGGAGCGGGTGGCGGAACTCCACCCGGCCGCCCTGGAGGAGTACTGCGCCACCTCGGAACTCTCCGCCGCCACGCTGACCGCCGCGCTGCGCGACCTGACGCGGAGCGGCGAAGGCGTCGTCGTGCTCTGCGGGTCGGCCTACCGCAACCGCGGTGTCGAGCCGCTGCTGGACGCCGTCGTGTCGTACCTGCCCTCGCCGGTGGACATGCCGCCGGTACGGGGAACCCGCGGCGCGGCGGTGGAGGAACGGGCCGCCGATCCGGCGGCGCCCTTCGCCGCGCTCGCCTTCAAGGTGAACGCGACGGCGACCGGACGGATGACCTGCCTGCGGGTCTATTCGGGAACGATGAGGAAGGGGGACACCGTGCTGGACGCGGGCACCGGCCGGACCGAGCGGATCGGACGGATCCTGCGCGTGCAGGCCGACCGCCACGCCGAGGTGGACGAGGCCGTGGCCGGGGACATCGTCGCCGTGGTCGGGCTCAAGGGCACCCGCGCCGGGTCCACGCTGTGCTCCCCGCAGGCGCCGCTCGTCCTGGAACCGCCGAAGTCCGCCGCCCCCGTGGTGTCCGTGGCGGTCGAGGCGGTCGGCAGCGCCGACACGGGCCGACTGTCCGCGGCGCTGGCCAGACTGGTCGAGGAGGACCCGTCGCTGGTGGTGCGGACGGATCCCGAGACGGGCCAGACGGTCCTGTCGGGGATGGGCGAGCTGCACCTGGAGGTCGCGGTGGAGAAGATCCGCCGCGGCCACGGGCTGCGGATCGACGTGGGCCGTCCGCGGGTGGCGTACCGGGAGACCGTCGTGCGCGGGGTGTCGGGTCTGGTGTACCGGCACGTCAAGCAGGAGGGCGGCGCGGGCCAGTTCGCCCATGTGGTCCTCGACGTCGAGCCCCTGGAGGGCCCGACGGACGGCGTCGGCGGCACGGGAGGCGCCGGCGGCGACTGCGCGTTCGAGTTCCGGTCGACCGTCGTCGGCGGGCGGGTGCCGCAGGAGTACGCCCGCGCCGTGGAGGCGGGCTGCAGGGACGCGCTCGCCGAGGGCCCCCTCGGCGGTCATCCGGTGACCGGCCTGCGCGTCACGCTGACCGACGGGGCCACGCACTCCAAGGACTCCTCGGAGATGGCCTTCCGGGCGGCGGGCAGGTTCGCGCTGCGCGAGGCCCTGCGCGCCGCCGGGATGGAGGTGCTGGAACCGGTGGCCGAGGTCGTGGTGACCGTCCCCGACGAAGCCGTCGGCGGGGTGCTGGGCGATCTGGCGGCCCGGCGCGGACGGGTCTCGGGCTCGGCCGCGCGGGCCGGGACCACGGCGGTCACCGCCACCGTGCCGCTGGCCGAGCTGTTCGGCTACGCGTCCCGGCTGCGCAGCCGCACCCAGGGCCGGGGCACGTTCACCACCCGGCCCGCGGGCCACGCCCCCGTCCCGGCGGCGGCGTACCGGCAGGCGTCGGCCGGCTAGGGGGCGTCTTGTCGATCGGGCCGGGCCGCCGCTTCCCGCCGCGCGGCGCGGCGCTCAACCCTTCCTGGGGGAGGCTCCGGCCTCCTCCAGGAACCCTTCGGGGAAGGGCTGTTCGGCCCAGATGGTCTTGCCGCGGGCGTGGTAGCGGGTGCCCCACAGCTGGGCCAGCTGCGCCACCATGAACAGCCCGCGCCCTCCCTCGTCGGTCTCCTCCGCGCGCCGTACGTGCGGGGAGGTGCTGCTGCCGTCCGAGACCTCGCAGATCAGCTCGCGGTCGCGGATCATCCGCAGCTGGATCGGGTCGCTGCCGTAGCGGATGGCGTTGGTGACCAGTTCGCTGACCACCAGCTCCGTGGTGAACTCCAGCGCCTCCAGGCCCCACAGGGCCAGCTGCCGCGTCGCCAGCGTCCGGGCGCGCGCCACGATCTCCGGCTCGGCCGGAAGGTCCCACGTGACGTGGTGCTCGGACGGCAGCTCGTGCAGGCGGACCATCAGCACGGCCACGTCGTTCTGCGGCAGCACCGGGAGCAGCCGGCCGATCACCGCGTCGCAGGCCTGGTCGAGCCCGTTCGGCGGGGCGAGGGCGATGCCCGACAGCGCCTCTGGCAGGCGTTCGAGGCCGAGGTCCACGTCCCGGTCGGGAGCCGCGACCAGGCCGTGGCTGTACAGCACCAGCACGTCCCCGTCGTTCAGCCCCATCTCGGCGCTCTCGAACGGCGAACCGCCGTGGCCGAGCGGCGGTCCGCCCGGCAGGGCCACGATGGCGGGCTCCCCGCCCACCGGGGCGAGGACGGGCGGCGGATGGCCCGCGCACGCCACCGCCAGCTGCCGGGTGATCGGGTCGAAGACGGCGTACGCGCAGGTCGTCCCGGCCGCACCGCCGCGACGGGGGCCGCCGGCCTCCTCGTCGCCGTGCTCGTCCACGAACCGGTGGATCTGGTCGTCCATGTAGGAGAGCAGCTCGTCGGGGGAGAGGTCGAGGTCCGCGAGGGTCCGTACGGCGGTCCGCAGCCGGCCCATGGTCACCGCGGCGTTCAGGCCGTGCCCCTGCGCGTCGCCCACCACCAGCGCGACCCGTGCGCCCGACAGCGGGATCACGTCGTACCAGGCGCCGCCCAGCTCCGCCTGGCCGTGCGCCGGCAGGTAACGGGACACCGCCTCCAACGCGCCGAGTGCGGGCAGCCGTTGGGGCAGCAGGCTGCGGCGCAGGGCCAGGGCCGCCGTGCGCTCGCGCGTGTAGCGGCTCGCGTTGTCGATGCAGACGGCCGCGCGCGCCGAGATCTCCTCGGCCAGCAGGACGTCGTCCGGCTCGAACCCGTGGGCGCGGGCGTGCCGTACGAAGACGGCGGCGCCGAGCACCGCCCCGCGGGCCGACATCGGCACGAGCAGCCAGGAGTGGACCCCGTACGCGCGGACCCGCGCCGCCTGCCCGGGATCGACCGGCGCGAGCTCCGCGATCAGCTCCTCGCCCGTCAGCAGCAGTGGTTCGCCGCCGGCCATGGCCCGGGTGAACAGGGAGCCGGGCCCGGTGGTGAAGGGGTCGGGATCCCCCGTCGCGACCGCCGCCTTCACCGGCATCCCGGGTGCGGAGGAAGTCGCCGCGCGCAGCAGGGTCATGCTCTCGCCCACCGTGCCGACGAGCGGCTCCTCGCCGCCGAAGACCAGGGCCGGCAGGTCGACGTAGGCGTGGTCGGCGAACTCCGGTACCGCCACGTCGACGAGCTCCTGCGCGGTGCGCAGCACGTCCAGCGTGGTGCCGATGCGCGTGCTCGCGTCGTTGACCAGCGCCAACCGCTCGCGCGCCCGGGCCCGTTCGGTCACGTCGGCCACGGTGTGCGCGAGGGCGATCAGCTCGCCGGAGCTGGAACGCAGCGGGAGGATGGTCTCGGACCAGACGTGCTGCCGGTCGGGGTCGCCGCGCAGCAGGCCCCGTACCTCGGTCTGGACCAGTGCCTCACCGGTCTGCAGGACATGGCGCTGCCGTGCTTCGAGGGCCGCCATGTCCAGCAGGTCGGGCGGCGCCACCTCGGACATCGTGCGCCCGACGAACTCCTCGTTCTCGAAGCCGGCGCCGCGCCGCAGGGCGTCGTTCTGGGCGATGAACCGCAGCTGCGTGTCGAAGACGTCGATGAGGAAAGGGGACTCGGTGAACAGCCCCCTGATCAGGGCCTCGCTGAGCTCGCGCCGCTGCGTGGCGTCGGTGTCGGTCGCCTGGATCAGCCACTGCCGCTCCCCGGTCGTGGACGTCATGGGCCGCGCGTGGAGCGCCACCTCGACCTCACGCCCGCTCCGGTGCCGCAGCACCGCGTGCCCGAGTTCGGAGCGCGTGAGCAGCAGATCGGCCCCGCGCAGCCCGTGGACCTCCCGGGCGGTGTACCCGAGCAGCCGCTCGGCCCCCTGCCCCCATCCGATGACCACCCCGCGCGCGTCCAGCAGGGCGTACGTCTCGTCGCCCGGTTCCGCAACCACGCCGGAGGCATCGTGGAACACCGGGTCGTGCATCACTGCGCCCCACTTCCCGATCCGCGGAACGACTCCCTGCGTACGCTCTGCGTACTGCTTCCGAGTATCGCTCTGCGTCACCACTTGTGCAGCCCGGGTCGAGTCCCGCCGGAGGCCCGCCCTCAGCCCGAGACGGCCTTGGCCCATCCGCGGTTGACGGTCTCTCTCGCCTTCTCCGTCTGCGCCTCGGTCGGAAACGTCGGCGTGCCCTCGACCGTCGGCAGTTTGTCCGCGGCGGCCTTGTCGAGCGTGCCGTCCTTCTTCATCGCCTCCATGAGGACGGGGCGTGCGTAGGCGCCGAGCCGGAGGTTCTGGCCCTCCGGGCTGAAGACGTACTCCTGCCACAGACGTGCCGCCGCCGGGTGCGGGGCGTCCTTGTTCACCCCGTTCGCGTAGTACTCGGCGAAGCCGCCGTCGAAGGGGATGGCGGTCCGCCAGTCGACGTCCGCGCCCTTCTCGCGGAATTCGTCGGCGTATCCGAGGTTGAGGAAGTCCCAGTCGATGCTGATCGGGGTCTGGCCCTTCTCGATCGTCGCCGGAGTGGATTCGACCGGGATGAAGTTTCCGTTCTTGCTGAGCTCGGCGAAGAAGTCGATACCGGGCTGGATGTCGTCGAAGGAACCCCCGTTCGCCAGGGCCGCCGCATACACTCCGGCGAAGGCGGAGCCGGACTTGGTGGGGTCGCCGTTGAGCGCGACCCGGCCCTTGTACTCGGGCTTGCGCAGGTCGGCGAAGGTCGCCGGGCAGGTCTTGACGCGCTTGGCGTCACAGCCGATCGAGACGTAGCCCCCGTAGTTGTTGTACCAGCGGGCCCGCGGGTCCTTCTGTTCATCGGGGATCTGGTCGTACGCGGCGACCTTGTACGGCGCGAGCAGGCCCTGCCGGGCCGCGGACTGCGCGAACGAGCCCCCCACGTCGATCACGTCGGGGGCGCGGCCGCCGCCCCTGTGCTCCTTCAGGGCGTTGACCTCGTCCTGGCTGGTGCCCTCCGGGTTCTCCGTCGTGACCTTGATCCCGTACTTGTGCTCGAAGCCGTCGATCAACGCACCGTAGCTGGCCCAGTCCCTCGGGAGCGCGATCGCGTTGAGCGAGCCCTCCTTCTTGGCCGCTGCGGTCAATGCCGCCATGCCGCCGGCGTCCGCCGCGGAGGTGGCCACCGCGGGTGCTCTCGGCGAGGCGGGAGGCTCGTCGCCGCAGCCACCGAGGGGCGCCGCCGCGAGGGCCAGGCAGGCGGCGACGGAGACTGTCCGGACACGAGGTGCGGGCACGAAGGCTCCATAACGGGCGGTCGCGTACTGATCGAGGCCAGCGTACGTTCGCCGGCCCCGGCGGCGCAGTCCCGGACGGTGGTGTCCGCAGTCTTCCCTTCGACTGCCGTACCGCCCGTTCTCAGGCCCCCTCGTCGTCCCACCCGGCCAGGAGGGCCTCGCCCAGATCCACCCCGGGAGGGGCGGCCCCGCCGTGGAGGGCCTGCTCACTCCAGATGATCTTGCCGCGGGCGGTGTAGCGGGTGCCCCAGCGCTCGGCGAACTGCGCGACGAGGAACAGGCCGCGGCCGCCCTCGTCGGTGGCCTCGGCCCGGCGCAGGTGGGGGGAGGTGCTGGACCCGTCGGAGACCTCGCAGACCAGGCTGCGGTCGTACAGCAGCCTCACCCGGATGGGCTCGGTGCCGTAGCGGATGGCGTTGGTGATCAGCTCGCTGAGTATGAGTTCCGTGGTGAAGGCGATGTCGTCCAGGCCCCAGTCCGACAGCCGGCGGGCGCAGGAGTTGCGCACCGGGGACACGGCCGCCGGGTCGGGGGGCACGTCCCACTCGGCGATCCGCGCGGGATCCAGTCGGCGAGTGCGGGCCACCAGCAGTGCGACGTCGTCGCTGGGCCTGGCGGGCAGCATCGCGTTGATCACCTCGGTGCAGGTTTCCTCGGGGGTGCGGGCGGGCCCCGCCAGGGCGGCGCGCAGCGCTGCGAGGCCCGCGTCCGGATCGCGGTCGCGGCTCTCGATCAGCCCGTCGGTGAAGAGTGCCAGCCGGGAGCCTTCGGGCAGTGTGACCGTCATGGTTTCCATGGGCAGGCCCGCGCCCAGGCCCAGCGGCGGGGAGACCGGCACCTCGGGGAAGGACACGGTCCCGTCGGGACTGACCAGGGCGGGGCCCGGATGCCCGGCGGTGGCTGCGGTCACCTGCCCCGAGACGGGATCGTAGATGGCGCACAGGCAGGTGGCTCCGGTGATCCCCTGCCATTCCTGTTCGTCGGTGTCGATGTGGGCGACCAGCTCGTCCAGGTGGCTCAGGAGTTCGTCCGGGGGCAGGTCGAGGGTGGAGAAGTTGTACACGGCGGTGCGCAGCCGGCCCATGGTGGCGGCGGCGTGCAGACCGTGGCCGACGACGTCGCCGACGACCAAGGCCACCCGGGCGCCGGGCAGCGGGATGACGTCGAACCAGTCCCCGCCCACCCCGGCCTGGGCGGCCAGATAGCGGTGCGCGACCTCGACGGCGGAATGCTCCGGTACGCCCCGGGGCAGCAGGCTGCGCTGCAGGGCGACGGCCATGGTGTGCTCGCGGGTGTAGCGGCGGGCGTTGTCGACGGACAGTGCCGCCCTGGCGGTCAGCTCCTCGGCGAAGGACACGTCCTCCTCGTCGAACGGCGGGGAGTCCTTCCCCCTCCAGTAGCCGGCCATCCCCAGTACCACGCCCCTTGCCCGCAGGGGCACGACGATCAGGGAGTGGATGCCCCGGTCCAGGATCTGCAGGGCGTTGACCTGGTCCTGGGACCGCCAGCGGTGGGTGGCGCGCAGGTCCGCCTCCAGGACCGCATGGCCGCCGGCCAGCCCGGCGGCCATGGGACCGGTGGGAGCGAACCGGATCAGCTCGCCGACGGGGGAGAGCGGGTGGTCGCCCTGAAGGCCGGCGACGGCGGTGCGGCGCATCTCGGTGCTCGCTTCGGGTGGCTCCTCGCCGCGCAGCACCGGGTCCAGCAGGTCGACGGTGACCATGTCGGCGAACCGCGGGACCGCCACCTCCGCCAGCTCCTCCGCGGTGCGCTCCACGTTCAGCGTCGTTCCGACCTGCACCCCCGCGTCGTAGAGCAGCTTCAGCCGCTCGCGGGCCACCTCGGCCCTGCCGGTGAGTGCCCGCAGCTCGGTGGTGTCCCGCAGTGTGACGACGGTGCCCGCCTGCCCGTAGGGCGCGGTGGGCCGGATGTTCACCGCCAGCAGCCGGTCGGCCGACATGTGCAGCTCGTCGGTCGCGGAACGGCCCGATGCGATCGGCTCGGCGATCGCCTCCTCCAGACCCAGGTCCGTGACGGGGCGCCCTTCCGCGTCCATGGGCAGGTCCAGCAGCCGGCGCGCCTCGTCGTTGGCGAGCAGCAGCCGTCCGTCGCCGCCGACGATCAGTACGCCCTCCCGCACCGCGTGCAGGACCGCGTCGTGGTGTTCGTACATCCTCGTCATCTCGGCCGGGCCCAGGCCATGGGTCCGGCGCAGCAGCCGACGGCTCACCAGGGCCGTCCCGCCCGCGGACAGGGCGAGCACCGCGGCAGCGCTGCCGAGGACGACCGGCAGCTGCCGGTTCACCATGGTCTGGACGTTCTGGATGGTGACCGGGGAGGAGACGATGGCGATGACGGTTCCGTGGGAGTCCTTGACGGGCACCACGGAGACCACGGACCGCCCCAGGGACCCTTCGAACGTCTCGGTGAAGGACTTGCCGGCCGCAGCCCCGGCGAAGGGGCCGACGACGCGTTTCCCGATCTGCTGCGGGTCGCTGTGGGCGACGGTGATCCCGTCGAGCGTGTACACGTTGATGCCGTCGACCCCGGCGATGTCACTGGCCGCCCGGGCGCTCGGCTGCAGCACGGCGCTCGGATGGGGGCTGCGCAGGGCCGCGACGATTCCCGGAGACTCCGCGAACGTTCCGGCGGCGGCGAGTGTACGGTGCCGGGCGTCCAGCATGGCGTCGCCCCGGGCCTGCACCACGAGGGCCACCACCGCGGCGGCCACGAGGAGCACCACGACGGCCAGCTGCAGGAGGAACACCTCCCCGGCCACGCTGCGCACGCTCAGCAAGGAGGACAGACGCTGCGGCCGCGCCGTTGCCATCGGGGGCCGGGCGTGCTCCTGCCGGTGTCCTGAGCGGGGACGCCGAGGGGGAGGGGAAGAGCTCGTGGTAGAGCGGAGCAGCCAACGCCGGAAGGGTCCCAGGAGGTTGCTCATAGTCCATTCTCTAACCTCTGGGGGCCATCGGCAGCGGGGCCGAGCGGTGGCGATCCCGAGGCCGCTTCCTTCCCCGGGAGAGCGAGCCCGATGGGAATCACTCAGGGTGACCGTCGGTGTGAGCTCCGGTTGTCCTGGTCGGAGGCAGCTCGTATCCGAGTTCGCGTGGCTCCTGCGCCCCCGGAGACGTGTGCTGGTGCGGGGAGCGGCGGCTCTCGGTGGACGCCGTGGTGGTCGGCGCGGCGGGTTGGCGAGCTGCTGCTTGCCGGCGAGAGCGGCGTTGCGGCGGTGGCCCGGGGTCGGCCACCGTGCATGATGTGCGCGGTGCGCGTCACACCCAGTGAGTTTCCCGAGGCAGCGGTACGAAGGGGTGCAATCAGCGATGCCCGAGGGAGGGCGGAAGCCGACCACGTTCCGGGTGGACCGGTCCGAGGGGTTCGGTGAGCGGTTGCTGGGTGTGCTGCTGGACCGGGCGCACGAGATGCCGCCCCAGTTGATCGCCCCGCTCGTTGCGGAGGAGGTGGCCAGGGTCGGCGGCCGGGACCTCTCGATCCTCTTGCAGGACTACGAACAGATGCTGCTGGTGCCGCTGCCGGGCCGGCAGCTGGTGGTCGGCGACCCCGAACCGATCGAGGACTCCCCGGCCGGAGAGTCGTTCCTGAGCCGCAAAACGGTAGAGGTGGCGCAGGACGGCAGTGTGCGGATGTACCTGCCGCTGCTGGACGGCAGTGACCAGGTCGGGGTCATGTCCGTCACCCTGGACAGCGTCGATGACGACGACCGGCGGCTGCTGCGCAGACTCGCCGGTCTGGTCGCCGACATGATCGTCACCAAAGACGCCTACACCGATCTGTTCTTCCAGGCCCGCCGCCGCGCCCCGATGAGCGTGGCCGCCGAGATCCAGTGGTCGCTGCTGCCTCCGCTGTCGATGACGGTTCCGCAGGTCGAGGTGGCCGGAATCCTGGAGCCCGCGTACAAGGCGGCCGGAGACAGTTTCGACTACGCCCTCAACGGCGACATCCTGCACGTGGCCATGATCGACGCGATGGGCCACGGCCTGGACGCGGCGACCATGGCGACGGTGGCCATCGGCGCCTATCGCCACTCGAGACGGGCCGACACCGGTCTGTCCCAGGTGTACGCGTTCATGGACCGGGCCATCAACGAACAGTTCGGCCACGAACACTTCGTCACCGCGCAGATGATGCGTCTGAACATCGCCACGGGCCAGCTGCATTGGGTCAATGCTGGTCACCCGGCACCGCTGCTGATCCGTGACCGCGCCGTGGTGGACCGGCTGGAGAGCCCGACCACGTTGCCGGTCGGCTTCGGCGGCGAGCAGCCGGTAGTCAGTGAGCGGGTGCTGCAACCCGGGGACCGGTTGCTGTGTTTCACCGACGGCCTGATCGAGGAGCACCAAGCCGGCGGGGAGCAGTTCGGCGAGGAGCAACTCATCGAGTGGACCAACCGTGTCGTCAGTGACCACACCGGGGTGCGGTCGGTGGTGCGGGCTCTCTCCCACGCGCTGAAACAGGAGCGGGGCGGCATCACCAGCGACGACGCGACCATCTTCCTCATCGAGTGGCGCGGGGGCGACGCCGACCATCTCGCCACGCTTGACTGAGCCGATGGCCTCCCGCCCCACGCCGGAGACTTCGGCCGTGCGCTGATGGTGTTCAGCCCGCGGCCGGCGAGCCGCGGGCGAAGGCACCGGTCACCAGGAGTCCTGAAAGACCCGGGGAGCTGACCGGACATGCGAATCGTTGTAGTCTCCGGAGACCGCCCTTGACCTGCGGAAAGCGGGCAGGGAGCACATATTTCGGGAGTTGTTTCATGTTTCGGACAATGTTCAAGTCCTACATTTGACATCTGGACGTTTCCGCAGGTCAGCGGCGTGGTGGCGGGGCTCTGGTCAGCAAACGGTCAGCATCAGCCCCTGGGGCTGCTCACGGAAGCACAACCGCCGGCAGTCACGCATGTTGCTGGCTTAGGGTGCTTGTCGGCGCGTCGTGACGGCCTCTCTCACGTGGAGCCCGACCTCGTCGAGGCCGCACCCGCCCGTCCTCGCCAGCGACGCGGGTTCAGTCATCCACCGGATGACGAGGGTGCAGAGTAAGGCGGCGGCAGCTTCGTCTCCTTCGTTCAGGCGAAGCGATCGCCATCTCGGCAGAGTTCGATCTCAGGGTTCCTAGCGTCGGCAGGAGTGTTTCGCTGGGCGAGAGGACTCGAACGTGACCGACCCTGCCGTAGGTGTGCGCCCACCAGCTGTAGCGCGCCGGCTTCCCGGCCGGGCGAAGCGGCGCACACGCGCCTGCGCGGTCAGCCGCCGCCGGGCTTCCGCCGCCAGGTCCGGCCAGCGCTCGACGCTCACTGCGGTCTGCACAAGCCGCAACAGGGCGGTCTCCAGCACCCCCTCACAGCCGGTGAGGCCCAGCGCGGCGGCCGTCATCGCGACCAACGAGGGCTATGTGGTCACCTGCCCGCAGGGCAGCGGCACCGGGATGTCCTGGTACGCGGAGCGCACCTCGGCGGCGGGCAGCGGGTAGGTCACTCAGAGCCCGTGCTGGTCAAGAATGGCCATCAGCTTCCGCTTGCGTTTCTGGTCGGCGCGTAGGGCGGCCAGGTAGCTGGCGAACTCGGCTTCCGAACCCAGCAAGCGATGACAGGCGCGGGCGCTGAGCAGTAGCTCCGCAAGGCGTTCGTACGTACTGTCACCGGTCTGCCTGCGCAGCGGTTCGATCTGGCGCAGGTAGACGTTCAGCGCGTTGGCCGGTTGCCGGTCGCGGATCCGGTCGGCCAGGGCGAGCCATTGACCCTCGTCGGCGTAGCCGCCGGAGGCTGCCTGCCAGGCGGCCTGGAGGTCGTCGTCGTCCATGAGCGCGTCGACCAGCACGGAGCCGTTGTACCAGCGGCCCTTCTTGGGCTGGGCGACGGCCTTCAGTGCTTCCAAGGCGCCCGTGCGTTCGGCGCTCTCCCAGGTGCCGGCCGCACGCGCCGCCGTACGCAGGTGCTGATAGGCGGCCAGCGAGGGACGGGTGCGCAGCAGATCCTGGCGGACCCCGACCACGTCGGCCAGACGGCCGGCCTGCTCGTAGCGCTCACAGACGAAGTTGACCAGATCATCGTCGGGTCCCCATTCGGCGACGGTCTCCCGCAGGCCGCGTTCTGCCCACTCGAGGGCCTGGCCCGCGCGGCCCGCCGCCTCCAGCTCCCTGGCGATCACCAGGTGAGTTCGGCCGCTTGGGGCGAGGTCCGCCGCGTGTACCGCGATCAGTGCATCCACGTTGTCGCCGTCGGCCTTCAGGGCGTGCTCCATGAGGTATTTCTCCGCCCACCCCTTCGGGTTGGCCCGCCAGGCAGCCACGACCAGCGCGCGCGCCCGGGTCAGGCCCGGGTCACCGAGCACCTCTCGGTAGTCGAAGAGGTCGATGTCGGTGGTGTCGTTCGCCTCGTTCAGCAGATACGGCACCAGCCACTCGGCGGTCTCCACCGGGTCGGGCCGCGCTGTCTGGCAGGCTTCGAGATGGGCTTCGGCCAGCCTGGTGGCCACGTCCCCGACCAGCCCGTCCGAGTCGTCGATCTCGCCGTACGCGCGGCCCAGACTCTGGAGAGCCTCGCGGGCCACCTCCACCGCGTCCGCCGACCGGCCGCTCGCCGTCAGTGCTCGCAGTGCCGTGACCGCCTCTGCCGCCTGCCGGCCGTAAGCGTGGGCGTCGGCGTACTCGACGTAGCCGTAGCGGGCGAAGGGGCGGGTGTCGAGAAGGCTCAGAACGCGCTCGCGGACGACGCCGGTGTCCTCGCCAGCGGCGGCCGCGCGCAACTCCAGGCGGCGCCGCAGGTCACGGTCGTCGGCGAGCTGCTCCCGTACCAGGGCAAGCAGCTCCTCCTGGGTGCGGGACTCCAGCCAGCCGTCCAGCAGCCGGGTGCGTGAAGCGGCGGCCGACCGCTGCTGCGGTACGGATTCGGCCTGCCCCAGGACGGCCAGGCCGACCGCCACACAGTGCTTGCAGAAGTTGCCCTCCTGGCCGTACGGGCAGTCGCACCAGCCGGAGAGCCCGCTGTCCTCGTCCTCGGTCAGTTCCACCTGGTAGGTGTTGCTTCCGTCGACGATGGCGGTGATCGTTTCGTCTCCGATCTCCAGCCGTGAGATCGCGGACAAGTAGGCGAGCCCCCGCTCGTAGGAGCGCGCCCCCGCCAGTCGGCGCAGGTCGTTCTCGGCGAAACCCAGAGCATGTGTCACGGCATTCATTCAATCGGACGGAAGCCCTCGCCACCGCGCTGTGAGGAAGGTTCAAGTCCTTTCGCGGTCCAGGTCACGGGCGAGGCCCGAGCCCGCTTCCGGGAGCGCGGTCACCCACACGTTCACCTCGGGAGAGCCGGCCGTGAAGGCAAGGACTGCCGCGGCAGCCCCGGGCGGCCGCGGCCCGAGCTCGCCCGCGCTGGGTGCTCGGCGAGACAAGGGAGCAGGGGTGTTGGACAACGTCGGCGGCCACGGGTTCTATCGGTGTGCGGTGGGCCGACTGTCGGTCAAGGACGCACGCAGGTCCGCCGTGACGGTTTCTGCCAGGTCACGTGCCAGATCAATTCCAAGGTCGTGGACGGCGCGTACGGCTGCGGTGAATTCCGCGATGGAGCGGAAGGCGTGGCCGTACGCGCGTTGCCGGTCGATCGGCGGCAACGGAAGCCGCACCCGGCGCGGATCAACCCGGGTGCGGATGCCTTGGGTACTTGCCGCGGAGGCGGCCTGCCGGCCGCCTTCGGCGCTGGACAAGAACCCGGCGAGATACCACGGGTCGACCAGCTCGGGGTCGGTGACCCGAAGGTGGTGAACACCGGAGCCGGCGTACGCCCCGACGTCCTCCCCCGTGGCGACCCGTGCCACGACCTCGCGCGCCAGCGTGGGGAGGAGGATGTCGCCGGCCCGGATGAGCGGGTACAGCAATGGCTCCTCCGGGGCCGGTCCGACGCCGGAGGCCGGGCGGCCCGAGGTGATGTCCCGGACCAGCAGATACCGGGCTTCGCCCAGCTCGGAGGGCGCCTCGTCGGAGCCGTTAGGCGGGCCCGGGCGATGGTGGATGATCGCGCCGCTCTTGATCAGGTCTCCGAGGGCGGCTGTTCGCGCCGTCGGCCGTTCGTCGGTGGACAGCTCGGGGCGGAGCGGCAATGGGGGCACGCGTGTCGGTAGAGCGGATGAGGCGGCCTCGAACGCCGAACGGGCGGCCACCAGCGCCTCCTGGGTCATCCTACCCGGCTCTGCCTGCGGAAGATGGCGGCGGGGAGTGACATCGGCGTCGTGGAGCAGCTCGATCAGTGGGACCGTACGGGCCATGCCGGGGCGGGGGGCGAAGGACTCCGGAGCTGCGAGGTAGTCGGACCAGATCTCCATCACGACGGGGAGGGGCTCGGCGACCTCGCTGGCATCCACCACCAGCACGTGGTCGGTGCCGGCCCGTTCCCCAAGGGCATGGGCGGAGGCCTCCGGGCGGCGCAGCACCCAAATCTGCAGCGGGAGGGCGTAGTGGGCGGCGAAGCCCGGTGGCAGCGAGATGACGGCGCGCAGGGCGCCACGCCGTAGCAGCGCGGCCCGAATGCGGCGTCCGGAGGGGCGTACCGCGGCGGCCGGAGGCATCAGCATGACTACCGGTGCACCGGGAAGCGCATGGGCCAGGGCCTGCTGAGCCCAGGCCAGTTCGGATTCGCCGCGGGGCGGCACGCCGTACTCCCACACGGGAGAGTCGGCCAGGTCCTCGTAGCCCCAAGTGCGGTCCGCGAAGGGTGGATTGCCGACGACGGCGGAGGCCCGGCGCGGGTAGGCCGGATGCCGCAGGAAATCCTCGGTGTGCACGTCGTACACGACCGTCGGGCCGCTGGATACCGCGGCGCGGAAGGCCAGGCGCAGGGCGGCGAGCCTGGCGAGCGAGGGATTCTGCTCCTGGCCGTGAAGGCGGGTGAAACCGGCATCGGCCGCGGCGAGCATGATCGTGCCGCTGCCGCAGGCGGGATCGAGCAACGTGCCGTGGGTAGGGCCGGCAAGGGCGACCATGAGGATGGCCAGGGTCGGAGGGGTCGGGTTGAAGCCGGCCCTGGGACCGCCTGACAGGTACCGGGTGCAGAGCTCTTCGAACGCGGCGGCCGGACCGTCCGCGTTGGCTGCGTCAGCGGCGGCACGGAGCAACTGGATCTGGCGCGGGCCGAATTCGTGGCCGGGAGAGTGGGCCAGGAGAGCCGTGATACCGGCGCGGGCGCCGCGGGCGAGGCTCAGGGTCTGGTCGGCCGCCTGCATGAGTCGGCTGCAGTCGGAGGCGGTAGGGGGGACCGTGGTGCCCGGATGCTCATGGAGATGGAGGAGGAGCGTTCCTGCCATGCCTACGGCGTCGTCCAGGGGCATGACGTCCCCCATCGAGCCCAGGGCCTGCCACAGCCGCTGGGCGGGGGGGATCTCCGGTGTCTTCCCTTCCCGTCGCAGCCATGCTTCGACCTCCTCGAGGTCGAAGCGGGGGCTGCGTTCTGTGCCGCCGACGGGTTGGGGGAAGTCCTCGTGGCGGCGGCGCCAGTTGCTGACGGCGGTGGGGCGAACACCGGTGATCCGGGCGATGTCCGCCGAAGTGACCTCCACGCGGTTGCCGGACATGGTGCCTCCCCTCCTCGAAGTCTTTGGCCGTCCGCCCTCTGAGGGGCGCGACCTGCCCACGTGGGGGACTGAACGCATTGCGTGCGCCTGAGCCGGACTCTACGCGGCAGGCAGTGAGCAGCCAAGTACACAGAAGCTTGTGACTGTGAATTTCGAATCTGGTTGACTATATCCACAACGGTTGCTTTCCTGGTTGATGTGCACGGACGTCTGGCGGATGCGCAAGGGAGGGCTCATGGGTGTATGGCAGAAGCCGGCCTGGCTGACCGGGGACGAGGGATTGCTGCGCATCGGACCGGGAACGGGTGGGGATGAAGAGCACACCTGCCCGTCCCACGCGGCGGCGAAGGCGCGCCCGGCGCTCTTCCCCGCCCACAGGTCGCAGCTTCCCAAGGCCGTGCTGGAGACTTTCACCCTCGGACCGGTCATGGAGGTCATCGACCGGGTCGAGTTCGGGGGTGATTCTCCCGAGGCGGCGCTCGCCGCACTCGCCTCGCGGACACCCGGGTTGCACCCCGGGCACCGTCGTTACGCCGAGCATGCGGTGCGCACGTACCTCGGCCATGGAGGTGCCGCGGGGGGCGCGTCGGACCGGTTGCGGCCCGTACGCCCCTATTGGGTGGTGCAGCGTGAGAACGGCAAGTTCTGGGAGATGTATGCCTGGTGGCGCCGATACGAGTCCGCCGACGGACTCACCCGGGAGTTCCGGCGGCTGCGTCACGGCACCCCGAAGGGCTCCACCCCCGGTGAGATCGCCATCACGGCTTATGTGGCGGCACGCGGCCGCACCGCCCCCTGGCCGCGAAAGTGGAGGAACAAATTCCAGCCGTACGGACCGAGTAGTGGACCGGCACGTGTCCGAGTCGTCGAAGTGGGGCTGGGCGACGGGCGCCACACCGTGGAGTTCGACGGCACGGTTCAGGAAGCGGAGGCCTTCTACGCCGAGCACGGCCACCCGCACGTCACCCGTGTCGTGACAGGCGGAGACCCGGTGCCCGGCTCCTCGTGCATCGACTGCAAGCAGTTCACGGGGTGCGCCGCAGTGCCTCGCACCCCTGGCGTGCTCGGTCTTCCCTCGCAGGTGCGCCCCCAGCGCAAGGTGTCCGTCAGTGATCTGCGGTACCACCGGGAATGCCCGGCGCAGGAGCTCCTGCGCGGGCTGCATCTGCCCAAGGACGACGAGTACAGCAGTGCGGCCAAGCTCGGCCAGGCAGTGCACGCCTGGATCGAGCATCTGCACCAGCGGGACGGGTGGCCGGCCTGCACGGTCGCCGACATGCCCACCGAGGCGGAGAACTGGACGAGTGGCCGGTGGCAGGTGTCCGACGAGGAGGCCGAGACCGGCCGGCAGATGCTGCTCCACCACGTGAGCGCCTGCCCGTTCCACGACGCCGCCCTCATTGACCAGGTCGAGACGGAACCGCTGCGGGTCGTACACGACACCGCTGCGCAGGCGGTCGTCATCGCCAAGCCCGACCTGCTGTACCGGGAAGACGGCGCCTGGGTGTGGCACGAACTGAAGACCACCCGGAAGGCGCGTTGGTACCACGACGACCCTTTGGAGGAGTACCCCCAACTCGCGCTCGCCGTCGTGCTGCTCGCCCGTGGAGCCTTCGGTGGTGACCCCGCAGGCTCCCGGGTGGAGGTCGAGGTCCTGCGCCCGACGGGCTCTCACCCGTACGTCATCGACCCCACTGACCCCGATCGGCTCGCAAAGGCCATGGCCGTACTGCGCAAGTACGCCGGTCCGTGGCGCGAGGACGAGACCTATGAGGCCCGCCCCGGGCGCCACTGTCGGTGGTGTCCGGTATCCCGGTGGTGTCCCAGCAACACCCTGGCACACGAGCCTGAGACGGGGGGCGAATGACAACCGCGAGCCTGCCCGAACGGTCCGGTGGTACTTCCGCCATGCCGGACGAGAACCTGCTGCGCCTGGTCGCATGCGCGCTGCTCATGCTCTCGCGGCAGCGCACAGTCCCGAACCCGGTCTATCCGGCCAACGTGCAGAACGCCTACAACCGCCTGGTCCTGCACTGCCTTCGGGCTGGCGTGGAACCACCGGGGAGCGTGCCGGACATGGCGCGGTGGGCTGCCGAACGCCCGCTGGGGCGGTGGCCCCTCGCCCTGCCCGAGGAACTGCGCACCGGTGACACCCGGCTGGTCGACCCCGAAACCCGGCTGCCGCACCAGCTATGTCTGGAATGGGAGATCAGCGCTGCCGACCCCGCAGCGGAACTGTTCGAGAACGACCGGATCCTGGAGGCACTGGCGGTCTGCCGCGCAGCGAATGCGCCGCACGCATACACCGCGTTCCGCAAGCTGCTCACCACCAAGCCCGTCCTGACGGGCGTCGAGCTCGCTCTCCTCGGCGGCGACCCCGCATGCGGGATGCTGCTTCAGCAGGTCATCAAGCGCTGCTACGAGCCGGCCCCTGCCTCGTATCTGCGCGACGGTGCCTACAGCCAGTGCGAGCGGTGCGGCTGCCTGATGGTGCCACTGCTGCCGGGCGGCCACCGGTGCGAGCTCGACCGCTGCCGCCGGGACGGGCGGGCCGGCCGCCCCGGCAGGGCGCTCCGGGCGGAGCGGGGAGGGGTATTCCAGCTCAGCCGCCCCTTGAGGATGTTCATCACCAGCCCAGGGCTCGCGGAGACCGAGCTGGAGTCCGCGCTGCTGGCGAGGTTCGGAATCCGGGCCGAGATGTGGCCCAACTACGACGCTTATGACCTCCGGGTGCCGTTGCCCGGCGGCCGCCACTGGGCAGTGGACGTCAAGGACTGGGTCAACCCCGTCCTGCTCGCCCGCACGCTCACCCCGTTCCGCACCGAACCGCCCTATGAGCGGGCCTTCCTCGTCGTACCGCGCTACCGCTTTCAGGAGAACGAGGCGTACGGGCGCCAGTTCCTGCGCAACCTGCCCGAGGACCTGGTCGAACGCGTAACCCTGCTGGACGACCGTGCCTTTCTCCGGCTGGTCGCCGGCGAACTGTCCGAAACGAAGCACACACGCGACGGAGGCCTGCATGCGTGACCGCAGTGGATGGCACCGGCGCTGCTCACCTCGGCAGCTCGCCGAGGCCTGGCCCCAGGCCCTGGCGGCCTTCCGGCCCGGAGACCTGCTCGACGTCGAGCTAGGCCTCTACCTGCTGGAGAGCGCCATGCCCAGCCGCACGGCCGCGGACACTTGGCCGCTGCTCGGTGGCTACCCGTACAGCGAGGCCTTCGGCGATGTCCATACCGATGAGCAGCGCCTGCGCATCCTCCGGGCCCGGCACTACCTCTGGGATCTGAGGCGGGGGCGGGCCTGGAGAGAGCAAGTCACGGCGTACATGTCGGTGCCCCAGCAGCTTCGCGGATACGACCTGGCCAGCCTGGAGAGCCGGCCACGCCGCCGTACTCCGGCCCGGGCCGCCCAGCGATTCCAGGTCTTCGAGGAACTACTCACCAGCGCACCCGCGTTCGCGACCCAGGAGGTTGCGTCCGCCGCGGCCGGGGAGTACACCTTCCGGGTCCAGGACCGCATCCACTCGGTCGAGTTCACCGAGGACCTGCTGTCGGACACGCTGCCCCGATCCCACGCCCTCGACGCTCCCACAGCGGGAAGGGGTGCCCCCGTCGAGGTGACGTGGGAGGACCTGGAGAAGGCGGCCATGGCCATGGACGCCGTCGAAGCCCTCGCACCGGACGGTCCACGCAGCGGCTGGGCGCGGCGACTGCGCCGCGTCAGGCTGCTCGTACGCGACGACGAGCTCGGGCGGTTCGTCGAACAGGGCCGGCTGCAGATCGACCGGCTGCTGCACATGGTCGGCATGGTCGGCGCCGGCAAGTCGACCATCCGCGACATCCTCACGTTCCATGTGGTGAGCCAGCCGCCCGGCCTCCGGGTCACCATCGTCGTGGGGGACGTCGCCGAGACCCTGGCCGTGGTCGAGCAGTTCGACCGTCTGGGCATCAGAGCCGCTCCCGTACTCGGACACTCGACCCGGGAGCGGAACATCAGCCGGCTCCACCGCCGGACGGCCACCGCGGGGGCCGCCACCATGCTCGGACACGACCATCCCGGGTTCACCCACCTCAGCAGCGCCTGCCCGGTGGACGTGCTGCGCGGACTGGAGGCGCGGCGGCCGCTCGGCATCCGGGAGGCGCCCTGCCTCGGCCTCTACACGGTTCCCGAGCACACCGAGGACGAGGGCGACCCGTCACTCGACGGGGATCCTGGTCCGCGCCGGAGCCGGCCGACTCCGCAACGCCGTCTATGCCCACTGTGGAACCGTTGCCCACGCCACCGGGCCGCCCGCGACCTGGTCGACGCCCAGGTCTGGGTCGCCACCCCTGCAGGGCTCGTACACAGCGCGGTGCCCCGGCACCAGCACCAGGAGCAGCTGCGCTATCTCGAACTCGCCTGCCGATTGAGCGACCTGGTCATCGTCGACGAGGCGGACAGGGTCCAGATGCAGCTCGACACGGCCTTCGCGCCGGCCAGCACACTCGTGGGACGGTCGCCGAACTCGTGGTTCGACGAGGTCGCCGTGCACAAGTTCCAGCAGATGGCACGCGACGGGCGGCTTCAGCTGTCCGCTCGGGACGTGGACGACTGGACCAACGCCGTCAACACGGTCAGCGCGGCGACGGACCGGATCTTCGCCCTGCTGGTGCAGCATGCCGAAATCCGGAAGTGGATCAGCGTCGACTACTTCAGCGCCTTCACCCTGCACAGCCTTCTGCTCGACAGCTGGTTCCCCGCGCGGCGCAAGGGCGAGGAGCTCCCGGCAGCCGCCCGTGTCCTGGACGCGGCCCTGCTCCGTTTCCGAGACGGCCCATTGCACGAGCACCAGTCCGACGGCGAGCAGGACGAGATCACCTCCGTGGTCAACACCTTCGTCCACCTGGCCCTGGAACTCCTGCACGCCCCGCAGGGTGCCCGGACGCGGGAGCGCCTGCGGGAGACCCTCGCCGCCGTCGTCGACCAGGACTCCGGCGTCCTGGACCAGCCGGACCTCCAGGTCAGGCGGTTCGAGTTCACCTTGCTGTTGGCCGCGCTGCACAGCCGGCTGGACTTCATGACCACGCTGTGGCCCCGGGTCGAGGCGGCCCTGAACCTGGACGTCACCTCCAACGTGCTCTCCCGCCGACCGCCCAAGGACTACGAGGCCGTAATTCCCGAATCACCCATGGGTAATGTGCTCGGCTTCCAGTTCCGGCACGACGAGCGCGAGCGAGACGGCGACCGAAGTGGCGAGTTGCGTTTCTTCCGCTGCAACGGGGTGGGCAGGGAGCTGCTCATGCGACTGGGCGACCTGTGCGCCGTCGACGGCCGCCCTGGCCCGCACGTCCTGCTGATGTCTGCCACCAGCTGGGCTGGGACGTCGAGCCGATACCACCTCCATGCCCCGGTCGGCGCGATCCTGCGTCCGCTCGACTCCGAGATCCGCGCGGTGCTCGATACCGAGTTCCGCAAGGAGTTCCTCTATTGGCCCGACAGCCCCCACCCCAAACCCCTCCGCTTGTCCGGCTGTGACCCGGAAGAGCGACCGCAGGCGCTGATCCACATGCTGCACCAGCTCGCCGTACCCGACCGCAGCCTGCCGGACGCCGTCAGCATGCTCGACACCGAGCTCGCCGAGATCGAAGACCCGGAGCGGCGCCGGATCCTGCTGCTCGTCGGTAGCTACGACGAGGCCCGCCGGGCCGCTGAATACCTCAACCAGATCCCCGAGTGGAACGGCCGGGTGACCCAACTCGTCTCCGATGACGCCGACTCCGACACCGCCTGGACCAGGATGCCCGAGGACAACGGGGTGCGCACCTTGCCTCGTGGCGACGTCCGGTCCTTTCCCGCGGTCGGTGGTGACCTGCTGGTGGCTCCCCTGCTCGCTGTGGAGCGTGGGCACAACATCGTGCTCAGCGGGGGGAAGGCCGCCATCGGAAGCGTGTACTTCCTGGCCCGGCCGCACCCCAGGCCCGACGACATCTCTCTCGCCATTCAGGCGATCAACGACTGGGCGGTGCGCCAGCTCAGGGACACCGACGGGACTTTCAAGCAAGCCGCGCTGGCCGCAGCCACCCCTGACCGGGCAGCGGTCGCCTTCCGTAGCCGCGCGCGCCGCCAGTGGAACCGTCTGCTGACCCGGCGCCTGGCCTGGTCCAGTCTGCGCGAGGACGAGAAGACCGCGTTCACCTGGGACCAACTGGTGGTCATCTGGCAGGTCATCGGCCGCCTGGTACGTGGAGGCGTGCCGGCCCGGGTGGTTTTCGTCGACGCCGCGTTCTCGCCGCGTGAGGCCGGCTTCCAGGCCACCGACACCCCCGAGACCAGCCTGCTGGCGAGCATGCGTGAGGCGCTCGCCCCCTACTTCCTCGACGACCCCGACTCCGATCTGGCCGCCATCGACAAGTCGCTCGTGCAGGAGCTGTACGAGCCCCTCTACCGGGCGCTGGCCGACATGGGCTGACCGACGCCGAACCGACCTCTGTGCCACACCCGCCCTCGTACAGGGAGAACCACTCAGTGGAATACCAGCACATCCGGACTGCGGCCTACACGGCCGACCCTTCGCGCGGCTCCTTCGCGGTCCCGATGCACACGCTCGCGCTGCCCGCCGAATGGGAGCGGCCGCTTCTGGAGCTGCGCCGTGCCGGCCTGACGGAGCGCGAGGCCGCCTGGCGCCGCACCGTGCCCACGCAGGCGGTCAACCAGCTGATGCGTGCGACCGCACCCGACATCGTCACCGTCGACGGGACGGCCACCTTCGGCTCGCAGCGCCCTTGGCTGTACTGCGAGCAGGAGTACCCGATGTCGGTCATGAACACCTACATCGCCGCGTGGCTCAGGAACCTCGGCAAGAACCCGGACGACCCCGCCACCGGTGCCCAGCTGATGGACACCTTCCGGGACCTGGGTCCGGCGCTCCCGTACTGGCAACTTGGCATGGTGGACCTGTTCGAACAGGAGCTGTCTCCCGGGGGGACCGCCCTGCCCGCGAACCACGTGTACCGGCTGCTGCCGGAGGTCCTGGCTGGCCGGATCGAGCGGCAGGAACCTTACGAGCACAACGGCGAACGCCTGGCGTTCCGACGGGTGGCCCAGCTCCCGGGCGCCCGGGGCCTCGGCAGCGGCGGTGCGGAGCTGATGTCCTGGCCCCCGCGGAAGATCGAGTCGGGCAAGGCGCCCTCCTACTATGCGGCCCGTATCAGGATCACGGTCCGCACCTCACCCTTCTCCTCCGTCCCCCGAGTGCACCTGGCGACCGGCATCCGCCGCTTCGTCACGGGGAAGGTGTGGATGCCGTACCAGAGGGGCGTCTCCGTCTACCTGCTGCCCGACACTTCGCTCGTCCCGGACGGCCCGTCCTCGCCCGCGTTCTCCGTGGCGGCCATCCGCTGGCGCAACGGCACCACGGACTGGAGCCAGGGCGGAGTGCAGGGCATGCTCGGCTACGTCACCGCGCTCGACGCCCTGCCGTCCGTGGACCGACTCGTCAAGGAGGCCGACCACTGGATCGGCGGGAGGGGCGGGCTGTCTCTGGCCGTCGGCCACCAGGCGGCGATGGGGGCACATCCTGTCGGCACCGGTCTGATGCCGAGCGAGCGGCGGCGGCTCACGGAGTGGGCCGAGCAGGCGCTCGCCCCGGAGCTCGTACCGGTGCCGCTGCTCGTACGCAGCCGGTACGCCGGCCCGCCGAAGCGCCAGCTCCAGCCTCTGCCGTCCGTCCCCAAGGTGGAGAAGAAGCCCGGGGACCTGGCCGCCGCCCTCGGAAAGCGGGAACAGCGTCTCGCCGACAACGCGGTCAAGCGCAGGGCCCGCCTCGCCGCGGCCCTCGACGGCGCCGGGCTCGTCGGTCTGGTCCTCTACCAGACCGATGACCAGCGGGATCGGGTGCTCGCGGCAGCGGAAGCGGGCCTTGGCCTGGTCGGCCACCGGCGGGAAGGGACGGGTGAGATCTGGCGGTGGGACACACCGGAGCTCTCGGTCAAGCTGTGCGCACTGCCGCTCGGTGAGCTGGGCGCGCCGCTCGGCGGGGAGAGGGTGCCCCGCCGCGGAAAGGAACACGAACAGGCGATCGACGACCGCCGCCGCAAGGTCGCGGCGGCACTGGCACCGGGTCGCCTGCCGGTGACCGGTGCGCAGGTCGCCTTCGTGGAGCTGGAAGGGGAGGAGAGCTTCCGCAACGCCAAGCGGCGGGCCGACCCCAAGTACGCCATCCGCCTCGGCTGCGCCGAGGCCGGTCTGGTCACCCAGTTCCTCCGCCCCTTGGACCAGGACCTGGAGCCGCAGAAGGCGGCCGAGGAGGCCGTCATCCGTGCCGAGGCGGCCTGGGCGGACGGCATCCGGCAGACCGGTACGCGCTTCATCCCGCAGCACACCTTCGGTGACGAGCTGATTCCGTCCGGGCTCAACCAGCTCGCCTTCCACCTGGTCGAGCAGCGCCGCGACGGTCCCACCGGAAGGTCGCAGTTCACTCCCATCGCCGTCCTCATCCGACCCGGAACGAAATGTGTGCTGGGCAAGACCGCCGACATGCACGAGTGGGTGCCGTACCCGGAGCTGCTGAAGTCCCTCACCGGACGGGGCAGGGACACGGATCTCAGTTCGGCGGCACAGCAGTCCGCGCACGTGGCCGCATTCGTCAAGAAGACCGTGGCCGGCCTGCGCAGCGCCCCGACGCTGGTGTTCGTACACGCGCAGGACGTGCGCAAGCGCTGGCCGTGGTTGCGCAACGACGGACTGCAGCAGGACCGGCTCGGTCTGGACGGCGGGCCCGTCCAGCGGATCGGCCTCTACGGCAAGCAGCTCCGGGTCGTGCGCGTGGCCGACAGCGGGCGTGACGAGACCCCTCAGTGGTGGGCGGAGGCGGAGGAGCTCGACGCGAAGCACAAGGGCATGCAGCGGGCCGGTTTCGCCGGCGGCCTGTGGGTGTCCCGTGTGGCCGGGGACTCCGGTCGTGTCTTCTACAGCACGGCCGGTAAGGCCAGTACGCAGACCAAACTCACCAACGAGGACGCGAAGCTCACCGCTCACACCAACGCCTCGGGCAAGAACGCCTTCCGGCCGAAGGCCAACGCGTGGAATCCGGAGCTCCTGGAACTGACGGTCGCCTGCCTTCAGCCGGGGGACGATCCGGAGGCATGGGCGGCGGTCGTCCACCAGCAGCGCATCTGTGACGACGACTACCGCGACGTGCTCGGGCTGCCACTGGTCCTGCACCTCGCGCGGCTCGCTGACGAGTACGCCCTCCCGCACGACGAGGACGACACGGTCGACACCGACGCCAAGGAGGAGCAGTCTGCCGACAGCCAGGGGTCCGTCGAGCAGCTGGCCTTCGACTTCCCCGAGGACGACTGCGACGAGGAGTAGTGGACCGGCACTGGTAGGCCTCGTATGACACGGTGTGTGTACGGTGTCAACATGTTGTGAAAGTCAATCGCTGGGGTGGTCGTGTACGCTGGCGTCATGGCTGATGTGGAGGGTGCTTCGCCGGAGCAGCTGGTTTCCGGGTCCGAGATCGCCCGCCTCGCAGGTGTGACGCGGGCGGCTGTCTCCAATTGGCGTCGTCGCCATGAAGACTTTCCCGCTCCCAGAGGTGGCGGTGTGAACAGTCCGCTCTTCGCCTTCACCGAGGTGCAGGCGTGGCTGGACAGGCAGCACAAGGGACAGGACGTCTCGGACGAGGTCAGGCTCTGGCAGGCGGTGCGGGCCGCCTACGGTGAGGAGACGGTCGCCGGCGTCGCAGACATCGCCAGGCGGCTGGCGCAGGCCGAAACCACCCCGGATCTTCCCGCCGACGCCGTCCGGCTGTCCGAGGAACTGGTCCGCTCCGGCTCCGCCGCCTCGGTCGTCGAAGGGCTGGCCACCCGGATCACCGATTCCGTCGGCCGCTCCGGCTCCGACCACGTCACCTCCGAGCGGATCCTTCGCGCCCTGCGCCATTTTGCCGGGACCCTGCCCGCGGACACCACCGTGCTGGACCCGGCCTGTGGCATCGGCACGCTGCTGCTCACCGTCGGGCCCAGGCACGGGCTGAAACGTTTCGGGCAGGAGCGGGAGCCGCACAGTGCGCGCCTGGCCCAGCTCCGGGCCGACCTGGGCGGGCAGGCGGATGTCTCCGTCACCGAAGGTGATTCGCTCTGCGCCGACCAGTGGCCGCAGGTGCGAGCCGATCTGGTGGTGTGCGACCCGCCCGTCGGCGTCACCGACTGGGGCCGGGAGGCCCTGTTGCTGGACTCGCGATGGGAGTTCGGCACACCGCCCAAGGCCGAGGGTGAACTGGCCTGGCTGCAACACGCGTACGCCCATACCGCTCCGGGCGGCCGGGTCCTCATGGTCATGCCCGCATCGGTCGCGTACCGCAAGGCAGGCCGCCGGATCCGGGCCGAGCTCGTACGGCGCGGGGTACTGACACAAATCGTCGCCCTGCCCGGCGGAGTCGCGGCCTCGCACGCACTCCCTGTCCATGTCTGGCAGCTCACCCGCCCCCTGAGCACCGGTGACGTGGCGACCACCGTGCGGCTGGTCGATCTGACCGCCAACCATCCGGACGGACCACTGGATCCTGCCCCGCACCAAGTGGTGGACGCTCCCTTGGTCGACCTGCTGGACGACGCCGTCGACCTCACCCCCGGCCGGCACATCCTGGCCTCGCACCGCGACTACCGTGCAGAGTATGAATCCCTGCGGGCACGGCTGGAGCAGCAGCTCGCCCAGCTCGCCGCACTCCTTCCGGCCCTCGCCGAGGGGACCGGTCCCGGAACCCTGGACGCCTCGACGGTGAGCGTCGCCGAACTCGCGCGGGCCGGACTCGTCGATTACGGCGATGCCGAGCCGGCTTCGGTCAGCGACCAGCTGGACACCGACTACCTACGGGGTTTCCTGCACAGCACGGCGAACGCCCGGCGCTCGACCAGCGCCAGCGGCACCTATCGCTTCGACGCCCGAAGCGGCCGGGTCCCGAAGATGGAGATCGAGGCGCAGCGCCGCTATGGGCGGGCGTTCATCGCGATCCAGGAGTTCGAGGAACGCGTCCGAGAGGCCGCGGACCTCGGCCGTCAGGCAGTGGAGCTGGCCCGCGACGGACTCGGCAACGGGGCACTCATGCCGTCCACCGACAAGGAAGCCTAGCCAGGAACGCGCTCGCCCCGTTGCCGCCGTCCGGGTCAGAGCTCGGCGGCCTGCGGAACGAACTCGCTCGCCGGCCCGGACCAGGAGACGTACAGCGCCTCCCTGGCCCGGGTGCACGCGACGAACAGCAGACAGCGCTCCCGCAGCAGGTCCGACTCGTGCTGAAGGGCATCGACCGAAGCCGGGGTGACCTCGCGGCCGAACGGCAGGGCACCCGCCGTCACCCCGATCACCGCCACGCAGCGGAATTCCAGCCCCTTCATCGCGTGCATGGTGGCCAGGCGCACCCCGTCCACCGCCGGGCCGGGGTTGTCCCGTACTCGGGCCACCGGGATCCCGTCCGCCACCAGCCGCTCGTACACCTTGTCGAGGAGCAGGTTGAAGCGTGCGCAGATGCCGATCTCGGACGGTCGCACGCCCTGCGCGATCCACTCCCGCAGGCGGTCCACCAGCGCCGCGACCTCCGCCGGCTCGGAACCGTGCCCTGCCACGCTCGGCCGCCGCCCGTGCAGGACGGAGCGGTAGCCGGCCAGGCTGTCCGAGCCCGCTCCGCCGAGGTCTTCGACGGCCACCGGGGCCAGGATGCCCGTCGACCAGGTCAGGATCTCCTCCGTGCTGCGGTAGTTGATGCGCAGCCGGGTGGTACGGCCGGCCACCGAGATCCCCAGTGAACTGAGCGACACCTTCGAGTCGTAGATCCGCTGGTGCGGGTCCCCGGTGATGAACAGGTCGTCGCTGCCGGGCGCGACCGCGCCGCGCAGCACCCGCCACTGGGCCGGGTGGAGGTCCTGCGCCTCGTCGACCACGACGTGGTCGTAGCGCGGCGTGGTCTTCGCGAGCAGCCGGGCGGCTCGCGCACACACCTGAAGGTGAGTGGTGGAACCCTGGCTGTTCAGCATCTCTTCGAAGAGCTCGACGGCCGGCCACAGCTGTTCCCGCCGGGCGGTGGACAAGGCGTTGCCCCGGCCCCGCCGCAGAGCCGTGCGGTAGGTGTCGGGGTCGCGGATGTCCTGCGCCAGGATGACGTGCCGGTACTCCTGCGCGAGGAACTGCTCGGACCAGGGGAGTTGCAGCTTCTTCAGCACGCGCTGCCAGATCTGCCGCTCCTCCCGGTCGCCTACGGGGGACGGCACCCGCGTGCCGCTTTGGGTGACGGTCCGGTGGGCGAAGGCGTTCACCGTGGTCACGTCGACCCGGGCCAGCTGTGCCTGGTCCCCGTCGAGCAGCAGAGCGAGGTTCTCGCGCAGAGCCTGCGCCAGCGCGTTCGTGTACGTGGTGAGCAGGATCCGGGTGTCGGGCGCGCGGGACAGCAGGTGCTTGACGCGGTGCAGGGCCACGACGGTCTTGCCGGTGCCGGGTCCGCCAGTGACCTGGACCGGTCCGCCGTACGACACGCGGTAGGCGACCCGGCGCTGCGAGGGGTGCAGGAACACCCGCCACGCGGCGAACGGCTTGTTCAGGATCTCGGTCAGCTCGTCAGCGCTGGTCACGAGCGTGATACGGCTCGTGGTGTTGGCGATGGCCACGGCCAGGCTCTGGTCCGGGTCGGGCCCGGCGTTGGCCGGGCGGCGTACCGCCACGACGTCCCGGTAGACCTCTTCGGGGGTGAAACCCTCCGCGAGGTACTGCAGCGCCTCGAACTGGTCCTCGGGCAGGAGCGTCCCGAAAGCCTCCAGCTGGGGCTTGTCGATGACCGTACGCACCGCCCGCAGTACCTGGTCGTCGATGCCGAGATCGCGGAGCACGGTGTCGGAGTACTGCCCGAACAGCAGGGCCGGTGCCTTCGCGGCGGCCTTCTCCAGGGCCGGGGTCAGCTGCTCGATCGCGACGACGTTGCGGACCTCCAGGCCCCGCGTGGCCTTGTTCGTCGTGTACAGGCGCTTGGCCGCCCAGGTGTACGCGTCGTCGTGCGGCACCACGTTGACCAGCAGGAAGACGTCACTGCCGTCGTCGGGGGAGAGGACCACACCGCGCCAGAAATCGTTGACGCGGATCGTCCGCATCCGGGGGTCGCGTGCCTTGTCGACGGACTCCAGGTGCAGTCCCTTGTCGGCGTACAGCTCGGCGACCGTCAGCCTCTGGAACTTCTCCATCGCTTTGCGTACGCCGGCTTTGATCGGCTTCTCCAGGACGTCGTAGCTCTCCCAGAAGCTGTTGGCGAACGCGAGCTGTGGCACGACGTGAACTCCCCACCCTGGACGGACACTCCGCCGCCGATCATACGGGCAGGTCAGCACCCATATGCCGGGAAAGGGCGGCAATATCGGCCAGGAGCGCGGCCGGTTCTCGGTCCAGGTCCAGGGCGTGCTGGTGGAGGACGATGCCCGCGTGCCGGACCCGGTGGGCGGCATGCGGGGCATTTCCCTTCGCGTAGACGAGATGCCCCTCGGGCAGTCCGAGCGCGGTGCAGTAGGCGAGCATCTGGTACAGGTCGGCGTCCGGGTATCCGTCCCGCTTCTCCGCCTTGTACTTGGCGTCGGCTACCGCGCGCGGGCTGCCGTCCGGCCCGTACAGCACGAAGTCCGGCTTCATGCGGATCGCATCCTCCTCGTCGAGGTGGTGCGGGTCCTGGAGGGCGCCGGTCAGGTCCGAGCCGCGCAGCGCCTCGCGCAGGGCGACCGTCACGAAGTCCTCGAAGAGCCGGTTCATGTCGAACAGGAAACCGTCGATGCGCAGGCCGCCGGGCACGTGCTCGGGTGAGGACCCGTCGAGCACGGCCCGGGCCAGGTGCAGGGCGGGCTGGTAGCGGGTGTTGAGGCGGGACGGCCGCCAGGCGGGCAGCGGCTGTCCGGGAACCAGCGGGGTGGCGTCCGCGAGGCGGGCCCGCTGGTGGAGCAGGCGGCGGCGCACCTCGCGCGGCACGCCCGGCAGGCGCAGCAGCCGCTCGACCGCCGCCCGCAGAATGCGGTTCTCGGCGATGTCGGTGGTGAACTCGTCGTACGCCACCTCGACCGGCAGCGCCGCCCCGAAGCGGTGCCGTATCTGGTCCGCCTCGCGGATCCGCCCGCGGACCACCAGCGCGCTCTCCTCGGTCGCCCGGTACCCCTGGAGCAGTCCTTTCCGCAGGGCCCGGTCTGTCTGCCGCTCCACGGCGTGCGCGAGCGCGGGCAGCACCTCGCGGTGCTCACCCACGTCGACCTGACCGTCCCGCCAGCCGCCCTTCGGGTCGAGGCTGTAGCCGAGCAGGAAGAACAGCCGCGCGATGGGCACCTTTGGCGTGACGCGGACGGTGACCGGCCCGCTCCCGCCGCCGCCCGGTACGTCGACGGACACCGCCCCGACCTTGCTGCCGGCCCGCAACAGCCAGCGGCCCGGCGTGTACGGGTCGGGGGAGGCGTCCACGATGCGGGCGGCGGCCAGCGCCCGGCCGACCGCGTCCGGCAGGACGTGGCCGGTGGCCGGGGCGTGCTCGACGAGCTCGATCACGGTGGTCACGCGGACGGCTCCTGCGCCGCCTGCTGGGGGAGCGGCTGTGGCAGGGAGCTGCGCAGCGCGGTGAGCCCGTACCGCTTCTCGATGTCGATGCCCTCGCCGTAGTGGTGCTCCTCCAGCAGCGGAAGGATCTTCGTCCGCCAGGTGCGCTCCAGCCCGCCGTCCCGGTACACGCCCTTCTTCATCAGGTACGACGGCCCGATCCGGAAGTCAGGGTCGTCGATACGGGCGTTGAGCGCGTCCAGCAGCTCGGCCGGCTCGGAGTCCTTCTTCTGGGATTCGAGCCAGCGCCGCAGCAGCCCGCTGGTGGGCTCGGTGCGCGGGGACAGCTCCACGAACGCGAACCGGCGCCGCATGGCCGCGTCCACGAGCGCGATCGAGCGGTCCGCGGTGTTCATGGTGCCGATCACGAACAGGTTCGGGGGCAGCGCGAAGTCATCGCCGGAGTACGTCAGCCGGACCGACTTGTTCCGGTACTCCAGGAGGAAGTACAGCTCGCCGAAGACCTTGGCCAGGTTCGCCCGGTTGATCTCGTCGATGATCAGGAAGTGGGGCAGGTGCCGGTTGCCTTCCCGCGAGGCCAGGTCGGCCAGTTCGCGCAGGGGTCCGGCGGTGAGCCGGAAGGCGACCTCCCGGGTCTCGGGGTCCTCCTGCGGCCGGAAACCCTCGAAGAAGTCCTCGTAGGCGTAGGAGGGGTGGAACTGGACCAGCTTCACCTGCTCCGGGCCACCGCCGAGGAACTCGGCCAGCTTCAGCGCCAGATAGGTCTTGCCGGTGCCGGGTGGCCCGTACAGGACGAGCTGACGGTCGTCCCACAGCAGGTCCCGGACCTCGCGCAGCCAGTCCGTCTTGTGGACCAGCAGCTCAGCGGCCAGCTCGTCCGTGGGCTCCGGCAGCTCCAGCTCCCGCCGGGCGGCGAGCGCCGGGATCTCCACGCTCGGATCCCGCTCTATCGCCTCGGCCTCGTCGGCCAGCTCCTCGTCCGTGAGCCCGAGACCGTCGATGACGGCCTGGACGCTGGTCAGCTCCACCACATCGTGCTGGATGGACAGCTTCTGCTGGAGCTCCTCGGGCAGCTCCTCGTACGCGTACCCCTCGTCCTGCCAGGTCACCGGGCGGCGCAGGTTGGACCGGTGGTCCTCGGACTCGGTCTGCTCGACCTCCCCGGTGATCTCCCCGACGTACAGGCGACCGCCCGAGATGGTGCACACGGTGTCGCCCGGCTTCATCCGGGACAGGAACGCGTGCAGCTCCTCCACCAGGTCCTGCTTCTGGCTGTAGGTCGCCGTGGACTCGTAGTCCTCCTGGACAAGGGTGCGGACCTGCTCCTTGCTGCTGCCCGCCTCCACTCCCTGGCGCAGCCGGGAGGCGGCCAGGGTCACCAGCCCCTCGGGCAGCCACGTGCGCTGGACGAGGTCGAGCCCGGTGACGTTGGAGCCGCGCACGAGCCAGGCGCGGTTGGGGCCGGGGGATTGCTGGCCGAGATACTTGGCAAGTGGCTGGCCCTCCGCCGTCTTCCAGGCCCCCAGGCCGTTGGTGCTACACCCCATGAGGATCTCGGCGGCGGCAGAGGGTGAGGAGCACTCGATGTCCCGATTCGCTTCCAGATAACCCGGCCACCGGGACGATTCCCGGATCGAACCGTCCGCGATCAGTTGCCGCCGCTCACGGAACGAGGGTGGCTTGCGTATCTCGAACGAAGGGGCCTCCTGGGCTCTGGCCGGCGACCCCGCAGACACGACGAACTTCTGGCTACCCCGCGCACCTCGGTCAGCCGACAGTTGCCCGCGGGCGACGGGCCCGCCCTTCGGTAGGTGCAGCCGGAACTCCGGGTATTCGTCCGCTGTCATGGGCTTGACACTCTCCTGATGGTCAGATCACTTCAGGCAGGTTATGCGGTGGTGCTGACAGTGGGGCGGTGGAAGTCACCAGGGTTCCAGGTCGTGCTTGCGGGAGTCTTCCCAGGGCGGGAGGGCTTCCTGGGCGCGCGGGTTCAGCGGGTCGAGCCGGCCGGTCTCGGGGTTGAAGTGGAAGACGAACGCCTTGGCCTGGTCGGCGAAGGCCGCCGCCGGGCGGCTGAGCCCGCAGTTCGTGATCAGGATGAGGCGCTTCGGGGCGTCCTCCCCGGCCGCGGCGGCAAGCCCGTTCAGGCGCACCAGCTCGGGTTTCAAGAGGTTCCCGGGCGTCTTGGGCTCTTGTTCGTACCACTCGACGTGGTGGGAGTCGGAGACGAGGGCGCCGCCGACACCCTCCCGGAGATCGCCGAAGCCGAGCGGGGAGAGCTGAGCGAGCACGGCCTCAGTGGGGTCGAAACCGAAGGGTGAGGGCGGGGTGTAGCCCCTGAACGGGTCCCACGGGCGGACCTCGGCCCATGTCGGGAACCCCCCACTGATCACCTCGGCGATCCGTTCCGTCGAGGCCGAGGCGAGCGGTACCCCTGGGACGGGACGCTCCCGCCCCGTCAGCGCGCGGCTGAGATCGATGCGTCCCCACGCGTTCCACTCCGGAGTGTGGACGTGGGCGGTCCAGCCGAGGTTCGGCTTGATCGACACCCGGACGAGGACGCCTCCGGGAAGCTCGGCGTCGAGGTGGTGTCCCCTGGAGCTCTCGACGAGGCCGAGCTTCGGCTCGTGGCGGGGACCGTAGGCGAACCACCCGTTCCCCGCCACCACACGCCGGACCTTGACCCCGCTGTCCGTGAGGAGGTCGGCCAGGTCGGTCATGTCGCTTCGCTCGCTCTGGTGCCAGCGCCAGGGGGAGGCGACGGGCACGCCGGCGAGATGGGCGGCTGCATGGGCGGCGAGGGAGTCGACCAGCACCTCGCCGGGGGTGCTCGGGGCCCAGACGGAGGGCTCGCTGTCCGACTGGGGATCGAGGATGGCCCAGGTTTCGGTGTTGCCGAACCGTGTGATCGCCAGGGCGACGCCGGACTCGCCCGACAGGTTGACCTTCAGGTAGAAGAAGGGGCCGCCCGAGTTGAAGAAGACCCGGTGGGCCAGCTCGGGATGGCGTTCGCGGAGTTTGTGCTCCAAGCCCTGGAAGTAGAGCCACTTGCTCTGCGCGGCAAGCATGTCGCTGGGCGGAAAAGGCACGGAGCACTCTCCTGGAACGGTCGAGCCGGCTGCGGCGGGCGATGCCGCCCGCCGGGGAAGCGTAAAGCGGCCGGCATTCCTTGATCAAAGGCGTTGCCCGGCCGGTTGGCCGGATTCGTTCGCCGGGTGCAGGGACGGCAGATCCGTCTCCGCCCACAGGGTCTTGCCGCTCGGCGGATACGGCACGACGCCCCACCGGTCGGCGAGTTCGGAGACAAGCAGCAGGCCGCGGCCGGTCTCACCGCTGGAGGGCTGGGGGAGCACGGGCATCCGGTCGCGGCGGGCGTCGGTGACCTCGATGCGCAGGGTCCGGGGAGCGGGGGAGAGCGACAGGCCGAGCCGGAAGTCCCGGCCCTGGACCCGGCCGTGGAGCACGGCGTTCGCGGTCAGCTCGGCAACGATCTGCTCGGCACGCTCCGTGACGCTCGGGGGTACGCCCCAGCTGCGGAGTTCGGTGACGGCGAGCAACCGGCCGAGGCGGGCCCCGCGCCGGGTGGACGACAGCAACAGGGAGAAGACACCCGGGACGGTGTCGAGTTGTGGGGAGGAGGGGTTCATAGGGGCCACGGTGGCGGTCGTGGGGCGGGTTCCGCGAGGGGTCCACCCCGTACGCGGAGTCAGCGTACGGGCACGAAGAGTGGACGGTACGAGCTGATTTCCGTCACGCTGGGTCAGTCAGTCGCGGGGAGGACCCATGCACGTACTTGGAGGTGGCCGCGTATGACGATCGCGGGTGGTGAGGTCGATGTCGAGGGGGCGGCGGGGGACTGGGAGCGCGAGCCCGACCCGTCGGACAGTCTGCGGACGTTCGGGGCCGTCGTCCAGGCCCTGCGGGAGCATGCGGGGCTGAGCCGGGTGGAGTTCGGGACGCGGGTCCGGTTCTCCAAACACACCGTGGAGTCGGTGGAGTTGGGCCGCCGGATGCCGGACGAGGACTTCGTGGAACGGGCGGAGGAGGCGCTGGGCAACACGGGCGCGCTGCGGAAGGCGGCCCGGCATCTGACGCGGGGCGAGCCGGGGCTGGCGGCGTGGTTCCGGCGCTGGGCGCGGCTGGAACGGGTGGCGGTGAGCCTGTGCACGTACGAGTGCCGGCTGGTGCCGGGGCTGTTGCAGTCGGAGGCGTACATGCGCGCCCTGTGTGAGAACGACATACCGCCGATGTCGGATGCCGAAGTGGAGGCCACGGTGAGCGCCCGACTGGAGCGTCAGCGGTTGCTCACGGACAGGCCGCACACGACCTTTGACTTCATCGTCGAGGAGGGCGTGTTCACTCGCGGCCTCGGGGGCGTGGATGTCACGCGCGACCTCTTGGAGCACGTCATCGAAGCCATCACACCCCGCAGTGTCGTCCTTCAGATCATGCCGACGAAGAGCGAACAGCATGCGTGCCTGGCCGGGCCGATCCAGTTGCTTGAGACTCCTGATGGCCAGTGGCGCGGATACTCGGAGGGTCAGGAGAACGGGCGGCTGATCGCGGACCGGAAAGAGGTCAGCAGGCTGTACATGCGCTATGCGAGACTGCGCTCGCAGGCCCTCTCCCCGATGGCTTCCGTCGGCCTGCTTGAGCAGATGCGAGGAGCGCTATGAGTACCGTGACCGACCTCGACTGGTTCAAGTCCAGCTACAGCAGCGCACAGGGGGACAGCTGCGTCGAGGTCGCTGTTGCTGAGACCGCTGTGCATGTACGGGACTCCAAGGACGTCACCCGCCCGGCCTTCGCTGTCGGGCGCGAGGGCTGGGGCCGGTTTGTGTCCTTCGCCGCGAACGCCTGAGCGGTGCACCGCCCGGCCAGCGGGTAAGGACACCCGCCGGCCGGGACCGGCTCAGGTCCTGGTGTTCCGGAGGTGTGGGCCGAGGTAGCCGACATACACCACTCCGGTCCGAGGCGTGTCGTCGTAGAAGTGCAGCCGGGGGGCGACCGTGTTGCCCAGACCGATCTTCAGGTGGGCCTGCATGAAGACCACCCCCTTCTCTTCCACCTCCTCCGGCACCGGCAGCATCCGCTGCTTGCGCATCTTCTCGTCCTGAGCGACTCGGTCCGACTCCCGCATCGCCACCTTCGCCGCCGGGAACGGATAGCTCCGGGACTTCTCCCCCTTGCACCAGCTGAGGAAGTCACCGCTGGCCTCACCCTTGGCCGAGACCTCTGCGAAGTGGTTGAGGGCGAGGAGACCGTCCCACGCCACCTGGAGCCAGTTGTCCACGGACTGGCTGTCGAGATCGCGTGTGGTCTTCTCCTTACCAGTGAAACTCAGGTACGGAAGTTCACCAAACCTGTCGAGGAGGTCGGAGAACGTCTCGGGGTAGGTGATGTCCGGCGCGACGGGCGCCGCGTACGCGAGCTCGTACTGCCCCGCCTCCGTCAACCGCTCCTGGAGGAAACGGACCTGCCTCTGGGCGGCCTGGAACTGGTCGTAGAGCTCCTCGTTCTCACCCCGGAGCTGGTCCGCGGTGAGATCGGCGGCGTCGAGATCGGAGTTGAGGTCGCTGATCCTCTTCGCCTGGGCGATCTCGGACTCCCCGGCCTCGTCCAGCATCTCCCGAAGCGTCGTGTTGTCGCTCGTCAGCCTCTCGACTTCCGAGCCATGTGTCTGAGGACGCGGCCGGGTGCGCAGGATGGGCAGTGAGGCGAGCGCCTCCGGGAGCGGGTGGCGCTGGGCCTGACGCTGCGGCAGCGCGGCAAGGATCTTCCCGGCCTTGCGTATGTCGGCCTCGATCGCCCTCCGAGACATCACGGGGTGCCGCTGGGCATCGGGCTTCCACGCGGGATCGACGCCCGGAAGGTAAGTTCGGATGCCTCCGCCGAACACAGGGTGGAATCCGAGCACTTCGTTGAACGCCGGCTGGGCCTCGGGCGACAGGACGTACAGCGTGGCCAGGCCGGGCAGGTGCTTGAACGCCTGCTCCACGGTTCCCTCCGCCCAGCCGTCCGCGTCCACGCCGTAGGGGACGCTGGCAACGACGATCGGCAGCCGACGCTCGGTGTCGCACAGTTCCTCGATGACCTCCGGCACGTCCTCCGGTTCGATGAACGTCGGCTTCGCCTTCACCTCGGCCAGGCCGTCCCCGGCGTCGAGCGCGTCCAGGAGCAGGCGCGCGATGCCGGGGGTGTTCGCGGGGGTGGGGAACCGTCCGGGGAGGGACGGCCGGTTCTCGATGTCGACCTGGATCCAGGTGCGGCGCTGATCGTCCTGGAGGTCCGCGCGGACGACGAGTGTGGACTGCCATGTCCCGATCTGCGGCGACGGTGTCTCGCGCATCCGCCAGCGTGTATACGCGCCGTGCTGGCCGGACGAGGAGTCCTGATCCAGGGTCACGTTCGGGGCGATGTCGTTGCGCCCCTCATCGAGCGCCGACGTGTCGTAGCGCTTGCCTTCGAGCCATGCGTAGAGCTGCCGCTCGACATGAGCGGACGTGGTGACGAAGTCCTGCCGGGTCGACACGACCATGCGGTAGCCGCGAGGCTCCATGAACGATCCTTTCGTGGCGACCGGTCGACGCTGACCGGCCGTCCAGATGGTGCCGGGCTGGGATTCTGCGGGGTCGGGGCGTCAGCTCCACGTGGCGTCGGCAGCGAGCCTCACGACGGTCTGCCGTCTCACCGCCGCTCTTCGCCTTCTCCCCCATGACGAAGCCCTCGACGGTGGGTGACGCGCTGGGACCGCCCCCGGCCCTTGCGGGGGATGGGCGGGATAGGTGCGGGTGTCCTGCCATATCGACGGGCTGACCGGCGGCGCGGCGACGCCCTCGCTGTCGCCGCTGCCGCCTCCGACAACGGCGACGGTGATTCCGGAGGACACGCCGGCGACGAGCAGCATCCAGACGGACACTGACAAGGCCGGAACGGCTCACGTGAGGCCTGTCGAGGCCTGTCGCAATCCCGAGGTGCTCACTGGCCCAGTCCACCGGGAGCCCACGTGGCTGACGGTTGCCGCCTCTCTCAGCCTTCGTCGTCGCCCCCGTGTCGGCGGAGCGCTCGATTGGCGATCCCGCTGGAGAGCTTGCCCGTCGCCGACTTAGCCCGGCCGAGCGTCTCGGTGCCCAGGCGCCGGGCGGCATCGACGTTCTCCGCGCCCTTCTCCAGCGCCTTGTCCCTCACCTCCACGGCCGCGTCCTTCCAACGTCGCGCCTCCAACGACTCCTGATCGCGCTCGATCCCGAGCCGTCCGTGGAAATCGACGACGGCGACCTCGACGTGGTTCCGCGCGTGCACCACCTCGCGGGAAGTGGTCGGGTGCAGCAGCACCTTCGCGTTGGCCGTGCCGGCGGCCGTGTGCATCCTGTCCACCAGACGCTCGGTGCTCTCCGAGATGAGATCCATCCGGTTCTTCCTGGCGGCCCGAAGCCCTAGGCGGTGCGAGTCCAACTCGTGCGGATCCGTTTCCCGTACCCGGTCGAGTTCGAGTACGGCGAACGCTTCCTGGAGCCGGAAGCAGTGCGCCAGAACGGCGAGCCACTCCCGCGCCTTGGACTCGATCTCCTTGGACACCTTGGCCAGTTCACCGATCTTGCTCTTGCGCTCCGTCTTCTCCGCGAGCGCGTCGAGCTGACGCAGCGCGTACGCCTGGGCGTACGCGATCGTCGTCGGCATGTTCTGCACCTTCGACCACGTGACCTCGGAAACCCGGCCCACCTTCTCCCGGATGGTGAGGGCGTCCTTGATCTCGAGGTCCACCGCGATCATCTGCGCCAGCGCCTGGTCCTGCTGGGCGCGGAGCACGTCGTCGACCTTCTCGTCGATCGTGGCGAGGTAGTCGGCAATCTCGTCCATGGCCTGCTGCATCGCGAACTGCGCCATGACCGTCGCGATGCCCGCCAGCTGGGCCGGGTTGCCCTTGAGCGGTCCCGACCCCTTCACGAACTCGACGAACCCTTTGACCTGGCCCTTGGGTCCCTTCAGCACGCCTGTTTCGAGACCCGTCGTGGCGCTCTTCCTCAGCCCGATCTTGTCGATACGCTGCGCGGACTCCTTGGTCAGCTTCACCCAGCGACCCGAGCCGGCGGCGATGTCGGAACCCACCTGCGCGAATCCGGACGCGCTGCCGAGGGCGGGCCCGAACCGTCGCGTCCCGAGGCCCTTCACCGGCAGTCCTTCTGAGACGAGGAAGCGTTCGACCGCCGCCGGGTCTCCGATGACCGCCAAGCCATCACCGTCTCTGAACAGCTGGATCTCGTCATCCATGGTCGACCCCTTTCGGGTCACGGCCCGGACCGTGGCTTCCCCTCCGGTCCGGGCCGCGTAGGCGTTGGCGGGTGTCAAGCTGCCGGGTGCCGGGGGCCGTGGCCCGGGGGCGGCGTGAGGGTCGAGGTGTAGTTCTCCCCGTCGATCAACGGGTTCTCCATGCTGACGCCGGCGGTGGCCATCCGGTCGTACTCGGCGAGGATCAGCTCCTTGGTCCGGTACGTGCCGTACGCCTTGATGTCGTTGTCGCGGGTGACATTGAAGGTGTCGAGGACGTAAGACGTGTCGGCGCGCGTGACGCCGTACAGGTGAAAGAAGAAGGCGTCCAGCTCGGAGCGGATCGCCGCGCGGCGATCCGGGTCCCAGCGGAAGGGGGCGCCCGTGTCGCCGAGGTCAGATGCAAGCGGCTGCATGTCGCTGGCGGTGTAGACGAGTTCCAACACGCGTGGCGAAATAAAGGTGTCGTGTACAGCAAGCTGAGCTGGCATCGGGATGGGCAGCTGGTACGCCGTGAAGAACTTTAGGTGAGTGCCACCGACCTTCTGGCGAGCAGCGAAGTCCAGGGCGAACGACGACAAGCCTGCAAGAAGACCAGCCACGGGTCCCCGGCCCGGAAGCATCAACAACGTGCCGTCAGGCGCTGCCGTACGCGGAAATGCCGAAACAATCATGGTTCGTTCATCACTGGCGCGGCAGATGTCACGCCAGCCGAGAAGCCAGCCCCGGTTCCACCCCTTGGCTGCGAGGCGGGAGTCGACGCCCGCGAGCTTGATCTCTAGGCCGTTCCTATCGAACTCACCTGTGGGAAGGTCCTGTTTAGGAACCCAGTAGCGTGGCATTGGGGCAGCCGCAGCGTCCTGGTGCTCCTCCAAGGTGAAGCGCGGCAGCGTGCCCTTGTTGAGCTGCTTTTCAGTAGCGCCCTCGTACGTTGAGAAGCGGTGGTCGAAGTGGTGCAGCATCTTGGCCTCGTGCAGGGGGAGGAGCCGCTCGTCTTCGCGTACCAGGACGTTGCTCTCCAGGCTCCAGCCGTCCTTGAGGAGGCTCTCGAAGGTCTCGCCGTGCTGGGCGTCGGGGCGGAAGAGGTGGGAATCGTTCGACATGTGGAACATGGCCATGAACGACATGCCCCATGGGTTGCCGTCCTTGCGGGACTCGTCGATGAGGACGGGCATACGACGGTAGATGCCCAGCGTGATCTCGGCATCCCGGCGAGTGCTGAAGACCGGGCAGGTGCCTGTGTTGGGGTTCATTCGGAGGATGTCGTCGGCCGCCAGTTGGTATCGCCGCTCGGCGATCTGGTCGGCTTGGCGCACCTTGAACACCATCTGCGTCGGCTCGTTCAGGCTGCCAGCGCCCCGAAGCATGAGCAGGCAGAAGCGCATCTGGTTGTGGACTCCGGGGAAGATCTTTTCCTCGTTCTCGAAGTCGTATAGTGCCGCCAACTGGCCCTTGGTAAGCAGCGACTTGAAGAAGAATTGTGTCGTCGCGTCCGTCGCGATGCCCGTCGGGACGATGATCCCCGTGCGACCGCGCGGGCCTGTCAGGATGCGGTCGGTTTCGGCGAAGACGGCGTATGTGTTGATGTCGCCACGGCCGGTGAGCGGGAAGCGGCCGCTGAGGCGGAGGAAATGGCTCTCGCCCTCGGCGCGGCGCTTGCTGGCCTCGAATTCCCCGTAGAGAACCTGTCCGTCCTGGTCTTCCTTGAGTTGGGCGATCAGGCGCTTCCGGGCAGCCGCGTTCGTCGCGTTGGCGATCTCCGGGTCGCGCTGGGCGAAGAACTCCTGTTCCTGGAGCTTGACGCGCTCCCATGGCGGATTCCCCACCACCGCGTCGAAGCCCCCCACCCAGCCTGTCTCCGGCTGGATGCCTGCACCTGATTCCGGGACGGAGAAGACCTCGGGAAACTCCAGATGCCAGTGGAAGAAGCCGTAGGTGTCGCGGAGGCGAAGTGTCTCGGTGTGGGTGGTGTCCGGGACCGATGCCTGGTCCCGCCCACGCAGGGCGCGGAAGACCTGGTCTGTGGGGGCCTCAGGGGCGTCCGGCTGCTTGGGCCAGACGAAGGCGGCGCACCAGGCGTCGGCGGCGTGCAGGTCCTGTAGGTAGTCGGCGGACTCCATGTAGGCGCGGTACGCCGACTCCTGATCGCGGACCTGGGCCAGAGAGTCTGCGGGGGCGGCGGTGATGCGGGCCAGCTCGGCTGCGTAACGACTGTTGTCGAGAGGGCCGGCGGTGTCGAAGAGGAGTTCATCCTGACCACCCCGCTGGATGCGGTTGCGCTTCTGGAGATCGGCGGCGGTCTTCTTGTCGTCACCCTCGATGGGTTTGAAGGCGTCGTTGGGGACGCCGTCGGCGAGCAGCTTGGGCGTCGCCCCGATCAGTCCGTTGCCGTGCTTGACGTGCGCGTCCAGGAAGCCCAGCGGCTTGCCCGGCTCCAGGGCCTCCAGCCACAGCGAAACCTTGGCCAGCTCGACCGCCATCGGGTTGAGGTCTACGCCGTAGATGCATCGGGCGACGACCTCGTGGAGGGCGTGGCGGACCGCGTCGAGCGTCGGCTCGGGGTTGCGTTCGCGGACCGCCGCCACCTGCTTGGCGATGCGGCGGGCCGCCGCCACCAGGAAGTGGCCGGAGCCACAGGCCGGGTCGCAGACCGTGAGGGACAGCAGCTCGTTGACGATGGAGTCCGCCGGGTCGGCGGCGGCGCCGGCGGCCGTGGCTGCCTCCTCGCCGCGCTTGACCGCGTCCGCGATCACCGGGTCAAGCGTCGAGTCCAGCAGGCACTCGATGAGCGAGGACGGGGTGTAGTAGCTGCCCGTCGTCTTACGGGTGTTGCCCGCGACCTCGACCAGGGTGAACGTGCGCTCCGACGCACTGTGCTTCGGTTCCAGCTCCAGCAGGGACTCGTAGACGGAGCCCAGTTCCTCCGCGTCCAGGTGGCGGTAGTCCACGGCCCGCCAGCGGCTGCCGTCACGGACCTGGGAGAGGTGCCGTACAGCCGTCAGCAGGGCCTCGTTGGACAGCTTCAGGTCGCGCAGCGGGGCGTCCGCGTCCGTGTCGTTGAACAGACCGCCGAGGCCCGGCAGGGCCAGTTCCGGGCGGCCGGCCTCGTCGCCCAGCGCCGCGAGGACGATACCCAGGGCCTCGTACAGGTCACCGTGGGCCGTGCCCCGGCGCTTGCGGGCGTGCGCGCGCAGCCGGGCCGAGGAGAAGTAGGCCGCGTAGCGGTCGCGGGCCTGGTGGTCCGCCTTCGGGGACAGCAGCGCTTCGCGGTCCTCGGCGACGAAGATGAACAGCAGGCGGTACACCAGCCGCAGCAGGGCCGCCTGGAGGGCCTTCGGCTGGACGTCCTCGCGCAGGGCGGCGTTCGCCGGGTGGCGGAGGAAGCCCGTACCCAGTGCGGTGATCGCCTCCTGGACGCCCTTGCGGAGCTGGTCCAGCGCCCGCGTGCCCGAGGCGATGGCCTCCGTGCGCCACTTTTCCAGCCAGCACGCCGACGGGGCCGCGTCCTCCGCGATCTCGAAGCGGGACACGTGCAGCGTGCGGTACAGCAGGACGAACTCGCTGAACAGCTCGCCGTCGAAGATCGCTTCCAGGTCGAACTCGACGTACGAAGCCGTGGCCAGGGCGCTGGAGTCGCGCAGCAGGCGGACCTGGCGGCCGTTCGTCAGGACGGCCCACAGGTGGGCGTCGACGCGGTTCAGGCACTCCTGGAGCATCGACTGCGGCGGGACCGTGCCCGCGCCGTTGGGGCGCTTGTCCAGGTTGGCGTTCCAGGGGGCCTGGTGGATGAGGGCGTGGCGCCAGCGGTGGGAGACGGGGAAGGACTTCTCCGCGTCGGAGTCGGCCGTGATGCCGGCCGGGCCGACCGGCGTCAGCGGGCCAAAGCCCAGTTCGCGCCAGAGCGGGGTCAGCCAGTCGCTGCCCGCCAGGCCCGTCGGGTCGGCGGCGGGCTGGCCCGTCTCCTCGTGCCCCGGAAGGCGCTTGCGCAGGTCGCGCCAGAGTGGCTTGAGGTACTCCCAGCTGCGCTCGGCCTCATCCCGTACCGAACGCGACGTTGGCAGGCCGTAATCGGCGGGCTTCGAGCCGGGGACGTCCTTGCCCTCGGAGATCCGGACCAGCATGTCGGCCGGAAGGAGCGCGCCGACCGTCTGGACGGCGGTGAAGACCTGGTTGCGGGTGGTGGCAGACATCAGGCGGACACTCCGGCGGCGACGGCGGCGGGCAGGTAGACGTAGGCGCCGAGGATGTCGGCGGGCTTCTGGGCGGTGACCGTCAGGCCGCGGACGATGTCGCCGGACGCGGCGCGCACGCGGCGGTGCGAGGCGTCGAGGTCGGCGGCCAGTTCGTCGCCGTACTCGGCGAGGTGGTCGGACACGTCCGGGAGCTGGTCCAGGATGCGGGTCATCGTGCGTTCGCCGAAGTACGGATCGGTGTTCTCGGTGGCCGTGGCGTCGAGAAGGGCGATGGCCTGTTCCTGCGGCAGCCACACCGCGTTCTTCGGGGAGCCCTGGAAGGCCAGCAGGCGGGCGTCCTCCGCGACCAGCTGCTTGTCGCCCGTGCGGGAGGGGAGCGTGAGGTGGAAGCGGTAGCGGACCAGGAGGAGGGTGGTGCGGGTGGTGACCGCGTCCGTGGTGATGACGCCGCAGCGGCGGGCCGGGCGGGCGCCGTCGGCCTGGGTGTCCAGGGCGGCGTTCAGGACGTGGGCGGCGAGGGCGCCGACCACCGGGTCGGTGCGGACCAGGGCTGCCTCGCCGCGGCCGACCGCGGGATCGCTGAGGAAGGGGATCGGGCGGTCCTTCTCCACCACCTCCGCGCCCACGACCGGCGCGAGCGCGTCGCGCAGGCCCGCCGGGGTGCCGCCGACCTGGGCGGTGAAGTCCTCGCCGACGCCCCGGAGTACGGCGCCCAGCGCGTGCAGCGACTCGCGGACGAAGGTGTCCACCTCGCCCGTGCCGCCCAGGGCCTCACGGACCGCCGCGACCTCCCGGGCCACCTCCTGCGGGTGGATCGAGCGCTGCGTGAACCGGGAGCGGGAGGCCTTCTCCCGCTCGGCGGCCGAGTTCCAGTCGCTGTCCAGCCTCGCCGTGCTCACCTTGAAGGCGTCCGCGCTGAACAGGGCGTCCTCCTGCTCCCGGCCGCGCATCAGGAGCCACTCGACGATGGCGTCCGTGACGCCCGTGGACAGCTCGTCGGGTACGGAGACCGAGATGCCGAGGTCCTTCTTGATCTGCCGGTGCTTCTTGATGAGCACTTCCAGGACCTTGCCGTCGATGCCGTTGTCATCGCCGTACAGGGTGATCACGCGGACCTCGTCGCGCTTCTGCCCGTACCGGTCGACGCGGCCCTCGCGCTGGTCGTGGCGGGTCGGGTTCCAGGCCAGGTCGTAGTGGAGGACGGCGTCGAAGTAGTGCTGGAGGTTGACGCCCTCGGACAGGCAGTCGGTGGCGATCAGGACGCGGCGGGCGGCCTTGTCCGCGCCGGCCTCGGCCGCCAGCTCCTCGATGCGCTGGACCCGCTGCTGCGGGGAGAGCGTGCCGGTGACGGCCTTGACGACCGTGTTGGCGCCGAGTGGGGAGCGCTTCTTCTTGCCGTCCTCGGTCTCGCCCGCGCCCAGCTCGGCCTCCAGGTACTCGGCCGTCGGGATGTAGCGGCAGAAGACGATCGGGTGGTAGCCGTCCGCGAGCAGGGCCTTCAGGTGCTTGATCAGGGCCTTCAGCTTGAGGTCGTCGCCGACGCCCTCAAGGGCTGCCGCCCGCTCCGCGAGCTCGGACAGGCGGTCGCCCGTGCCGTCCGTCTCCGCGCCGGGTGCCACGTCCATGCCTTCGAGAGTGTCGCTGTCGGCGGCGTCGCTGTTGAGCGGGGCGCCGAGCCGGTCGGCCTCCTCGGCGGAGGCCGCGATGGCCGCGGCCGAGCGGGTGCGCAGGGTCTGGGACGCGGCCCGCGGCGAGGACACCAGGGAGCGCAGCAGGGCGATCGCCGACCACCAGGCGATGCGGGCCTCCCGCTTGCCCTGGCTGCCGGCCGCCTCGACGCGCTCGCTCGCGTACGCGATGGCGTCGTCCAGCAGGGCCCGGTAGGCCGGGGACAGCTTGTACGTCTCGTCCTTGAAGTACCGGTCGGAGGGGAAGGCGGTGCGCTCGGCGAGGCTGTCGTCGCCGAGGCCGTCCTCCTTGGTCAGGTACTGGCGTACGTCCGCCCGCTTGCGGGCCACGAAGTGCTGGGCGAGGAGCTTCCTGCCCGACTCCGACTCCAGGTTCACCTGCGCCAGCTCCGGCTTGACCAGCCCCAGCAGGTTGCGGAACGCGGACTCCTTGCCGCTGTGCGGGGTCGCCGTCACCAGGACCAGGTGGCGCTCGGTGTCCTCGGCGACGCGGCGCAGCAGCTCGTAGCGGAGCTGGTTCTGGGCACCGGAGGCGGTGTCCTCGGCGGCGACGCAGGTGTGGGCCTCGTCCACGATCACCAGGTCGGGGCAGTGGCGGACGAAGTCGTCGCGGTGGCGCGGGGACTTGATGAAGTCGGTTGAGACGATGACGTGGGGGTAGCGGTCGAACAGGGACTGGCCGAGGTCCAGGCCGCGTTCGAGGCGGGAGACGGTCGAGGAGAGGACCAGCTCCGCGTCGATGCCGAACTTCGTGCGCAGCTCCTGCTGCCACTGCTCGGCGAGCGCCGGGGAGCAGAGCACGGCCAGGCCCGTCGCCTCGCCCTGGGCGAGGAGCTCGCTCGCGATCAGGCCCGCCTCGACGGTCTTGCCGATGCCGACGTCGTCCGAGATCAGCATGCGGACGGTCTGCTGGCGCAGGGCCATGAGGAGGGGCACCAGCTGGTAGGCGCGCGGCTCCACCGCGATACCGGCCAGGGAGCGGAACGGGCCCGCGCCCGACCGGAAGCCGATGCGCAGGGCGGTGCGCAGCAGGCCGGCTGCACGCTGGTCGCCGAGGTCGGAGGGCTCGGGGGCCGCGAACTCGGCGCCCTTCACCTCCTCGAACGCCGGGAACACCGCGGCGATGTCGTCGTCCGAACCGCCGAGGGGGCGCAGGACGAGCAGGTCGGGCTCGCTCTCGGGCAGCACCACCCACTCGCGGCCGCGGGCCGTCACGAGGGAACCCGCGGTGTACGTCAGTGCCATATGAGTCGTCTCGTCCTCGTGTCAGTTGGCGGAAGTCAGTGAGCGGAAGGGGTGCCGAAGTAGCGGGCGTGCGGGGCGACGAGCTTGTCCCAGTCGGCGTCGTGCGGGAAGCGGACGACGTCCCAGCGGGCGTCCAGGAGGCGCTCTTCGGCGTCCTCGTCGCGCAGCGCCGTCGGCTCGGTCCCCGGCAGGTCGACGAAGACCGCCAGATTGACGCCGGGCAGCCTGTACACGTAGTCCGCGAGGGCGTTCGCCTCGGTGATCAGGGTCTCGCTCTCGTCGGGCAGGCGCAGGCCGCGTGCCTTCAGCCAGGTGAGCAGGTTGTCCTGGGCGACCGCGACGGCTTCCTCGACCGCGGCCTCCAACCGCGTGGTGGCGGGAGCGTCCGGCGCCTGGTCGAGGAGGCGGCGGAACTGCTCCGAGCGGGACTCGCCGCGCGTCTCGCGCACGGCCGTGGCCGAGGCGAAGCGGACCAGCAGCTCCTTTGCCGCGTGTCGGTTGATGAGGGAGTGGCCCAGCTGGTTGCCGTAGGTCAGCAGGCACTCGTAGCAGCCCAGGGCGCAAGGGCGGTCCGGGTGGGGGCCGCCCTGGTCCGTGCCGTCCTCGTCGAAGTGGCAGATGGCGAGGGCCTGCCGGGCCGCCTTCGCCAGTGCGCCCTTCTCCGCCTGGAGGCGGCGCAGGACGCCCGCCCCGCCCTCGGCGGCCTCGGTGAAGAGGATGCGGCGGCGGGGGCCGTTGTCCGGGGGCAGCAGCTCGCTGGTGAGCTCGGCGTCCTCCAGCTCGAAGGCGGCCTCGATGCCCCGCTCCAGCGCGTACATCAGCGACAGCGCGATCGGCTCGGGGAGGGCCTCGTCGAGCGTGAGGACCAGGATGTTGCGGCGGTCCTCCACGAACGGGATGACGCGCTTCTTGCGGCGCCGCTCGTTGCCGTCCTCGTCGACCACCGGCAGCTCGGCGGAGTCGCCGGAGGCCTGGGAGGCGTCACGGTCGTTCATCCAGCGGCCGTCGGCCAGATCCAGCCAGTAGCCGTTCGGCTCGTCGCTCTTGGCCCGCACCCGGCCGGTGTTGGTGATGCGGACCGTCGCCGAGTCCCCGTACGCCAGCTCGGCGACCGGAGCGCCCGCCGCGTCGGTGACGGACGCGTTCAGGCGGCCGCTGCGGGTGCCGTGGTCGTGGAAGCGGTAGGAGGTCTCCAGCCGGAAGCCGGCGCGGCGCCGCTCCTCCTCGTCGGAGGAAATCCGCTCGCGGCGCGTGGTGTACACGGTGTGGAGGTGGAGGAGCCCGTAGGTGGCCGAGCCGAGCGGCTCGTCACACATGAGACAGCGGTCGTTGCGCTCCTCGGGGTCGTGGTGGTAGCCGCACTGCGCGCAGCGGCGGGCCTCGCTGGTGGCGAGGTCGCCGGAGGAGTCCGGCGGGAGCTGGATCCGGGTGACCTGGTAGCGGGCGCCCTCGTGGTAGATCAGCGCACCGGGACCGAACTCGCGGATGGCCAGGAAGCGGGGCCGCTGGAGGAAGTCGCCGTTGCCGCGGCGGTGGCCGACGGTCGGGATGTACGCGGCGAGCGGCAGCCGCGGGAAGCTGTAGCCGGGCAGGAAGCCCTCGGAGGCGAGATAGCGGTACGGGTTGAAGTCCGAGAGGACCGACTTGCTGTCGACGCTCTCGTTCATCAGCAGGTTCAGCTGGGTCTCGGCCTCACGACGGCGGGAGTTCGCCCGGATCCGGTCTCCCTCCGTCAGGCTGTAGTCGAGCCGGCGCCGGTTCTGGATGAACTGGTCGTCGAGCGCGGAGGTGAACAGCTTGCGCCAGCGGTCGAAGGCACGGTTGAAGCGCTCGGGGACCGTGCGGACCTGGTCCTGGATCCACTCGTCGTACCACCAGGTGGTGTCGGCGAAGTCGGGCAGCAGCGGGCCGAGGACGCGCTGGGACGCGTCGACGGTGCGGCGCTGGGCGTCCTTGTCAAGGGACGCGGCCAGGATCTCCGGGTGCAGGTTCAGGTCCGGGGCGGGCCGCTCTCCGGTGTCGGGATAGGAGACGTCGAGGACGTCCGGGATGGCGCGGCCCAGCTTCAGGCCCGCCTCCGCGATCCAGATCCCCTGGAGGTGGGAGCGGACCAGATCCTCGTTGGCGAGGTCCAGGCGGGGCGGGGCGACCGCGCCCGCCACCATCCGCTCGGAGCGGCGGAAGTAGTACTGGTCGTGGCTGTTGCCGGTGGCGCAGTACGTGGTGACCAGGGCGGGCTGGCCACTGCGGCCGGCCCGGCCCGAGCGCTGGGCGTAGTTGGCGGGCGTCGGGGGGACGTTGCGCATCATCACCGCGTTGAGCGAGGAGATGTCGACGCCCAGTTCCATGGTCGGCGAGCAGTACAGCAACTTCAGCTCGGCCTTGCGGAAGGCCTCCTCACGCTGCTCCCGCTCCTGCGGGGAGACCTGCGCCGTGTGCTCGCGGGCGAACAGGCCGGCCAGGGCGCCCGCCGCGTCCTTGTACAGCTCGCGGAAGAAGGTGTTCACCCGGGGGCCGTCGCCGCTCTGGTAGGTGCGGGTCAGCGGATCGTGCGTACCGGTCTCGCCCTTGCCGGCCCGCCAGACCAGGGACTGCGCGGCGACCCGGTAGCCGATCGTGGCTGGGCCCGTCGGGCGGCGGAAGCGGCCGGCGCGCTGCGGGGCCTCGGAGACCTCCTTCACCAGCCCGGCCTTCGCCAGGACCTTCAGCAGCTGCTCGATGACCAGCTGGAGTTCGTCGGTGTCGAGTTCCTTGAACTTGCGGTCCGCACGGCACAGGTACTTGCCGAACTTGCCGCGGGCGGACAGGAACAGCGCCGAGCGGTCCATGCCCTTGCCCGAGGGGTGCGGGTAGGCGGTGCCCACTTTGGGCCGGTCGGAGGCGGACAGGACCCACGGGTCGACGAGCCGTTCCTCGCTCGCCCGCTGGAGTGCGTCGAAGTCGTCCCGGAAGTAGGACACGTCGATGGCCAGGGACCGGCGCATCTCGTTGAGCAGTGCCTTCATGATCTCGGCGCGCAGGGCGGAGTCGGCGGTGCGCAGCTTCTCGTGGGTGCCGTCCCAGCGGTCCTGCTTGGCCGCGACCCAGTCCAGGTCCTCGTAGTCGATCTCCAGCAGGCCGGTCTGTTCCAGGTTGGGCATGGTGATGCGCCAGCCGCGCTCCAGGTCCAGGTAGAGCCGGAACGCGATGACGTCGCGGAGGGTCTTGGCGGCGGCGCGTGCGATCGACGGCGCGAGCTCGCTCTCGCCGGTGTAGTCGACGAGGCCGAGGGCGAGGGCCTCCCCGACGCGGGTGGCCAGCTCCTCGTGCGGGATGCCGTCCTCGCCCGCTTCGAGGGCGGCCCGGTAGAGCGCCCCGCGCAGCTGGGTGATCTGGACGAAGTCGTTGAAGTGGCCGGCCTGGAGCGAGGCGTCCTGGCGGTTGTCGACGAAGGTGAGGAGCTTGCGGGCCTCCTTGTCCAGGGCTTCGTCCGGGACCGCCTTCAGTGACTTCACCACGGAGGCGGAGATCAGGGAGGTGGCCGAGGAGCGACCTTCCTGGTCGAGGGTGGCCAGCTTCGCGAAGTCCTTGCCGCGGGTCTGTTCGTACGCCACACCGCAGTGGAGGCAGAACAGGAAGGGCGAGGGGATGAAGGCGGCCTGCAGGTCGCCCTGGCCCTCGATGCCGCGCGGGTCCACGGTGATCGCGCGCGGGACCCGGTCGCGGTAGGTCTTCTTGACGACTTCCTGGCCCTTGTCGTCGAGCTCCAGCCAGGACTCGGGCAGCCGCCGGTCGTCCACCGCGTACTGCGTGGTCGAAGGCCAGGGCCGGTCGTGGTCGACGTACAGGTAGCCGTCGCCCTGCCGTCCGCCGGTCGCCATGGTGTCCCGGCGGGCCTCGTAGCGGACCTCGCCGTCCTTCTCCGTACGCCACACCGTGAGGTACTCCTGGCCGCACTCCCGGCAGAACGCCAGCGGTATCAGCAGCTTGCCGCCGCTGCCCGGCTGTTCGAGCTGGTAGGAGCGCGTGTGGTGGCGGGTGAGCTTTCCCTCCAGGGTGACGTAGACCGTGTCGCCCATGGAGAGGAACTGGTGCAGCCGGAACGCGAACAGGGGCCGTTCGGTCACGGGGTGGCGTGCCTCCGAGCCGGACTCCAGGGTGGCGCGGATCGCGTCCCGGCACTGCTGGGCGTCCACGCCCGAGGCGTCGGCGAGCTCCTGTGCCGCGACCTCGATCTTCGCCGGCTGCCGGCGTACCAGCCGGCCGGCGTCCACCGCCAGGCCGAACCGGGTCTCGATCCAGCGGGCCAGCGGGTCGCGGACCAGGTCGGCGTAGGCGCGGGGGGCGGCGGGCGCGCGGAGCCGCTCGGCCGGGACGGTCCCGGGTGCCTCGTCGGTCGCCCGGATCAGGGTCTCGACGATGACGTTCCGGGGGCGGACGACCGTACCGAAGAGGGTGCTCGCCGTGTCGGCGACCACTTTGCGCTGGTCGTCCACCGTGCCCTCGGTGGACATGGTGGCGGAGGTGCCGACGCACTGGAGCCGCTCGGCCTGGCAGGCCTCGCGTACCCGGCGGATGAGCAGGGCGACGTCGGCGCCCTGCCGGCCGCGGTAGGTGTGCAGTTCGTCGAAGACGAGGAACTCCAGGCCGCGGGCCATGCTGATCAGGCTGGCGCGGTCGGCCGGCCGGGTCAGCATCAGCTCCAGCATCACGTAGTTGGTGAGGAGGATGTCCGGCGGGTTGTCGCGGATCTCCTTGCGGCGCTGGTCGTCCTCCTGGCCGGTGTAGCGGGCGAAGGTGACCGGCTCGCGGCCCTCGCCGTACCCGTCCCGCAGGTACTTCTCCAGCTCCTTCAGCTGGCTGTTGGCGAGGGCGTTCATCGGGTACACGACGATCGCCCGCACGCGCTTGGCGGAGCGCGGTCCCTCCGCCTCCCGCTCGCGCAGCACCCGGTCGACGATCGGGATGATGTACGACAGCGACTTGCCGGAGCCGGTACCGGTGGTCAGCACGTACGAGTCACCGGACGCGGCGGCGTCGATCGCCTCGCGCTGGTGCTGGTGGAGGGTCAGCGGGCGGCCGTCACATACCGTGGCGCCCGGAGTCTTCCGGGCCTGGAAGATCTGCGCGCATTCGCGGTGCAGGACGCCCTGCCCGGCCAGCTCGACGACCGTGCCGCCGCCCGCGAAGAAGGGGTTGAGGGACAGCCACGGGTCCGGCCACTGCGACTTCGCGTTCAGGTCGTCCTCGACGAACGCGGCGATGCGGTCGTCCCGGATGACGGTGCCGCCCTCGGTGAAGGAGCGGTAGTCCTTGATCAGGGTGCTGTGCACGCCGAAGACGTCCATCCCGGCGCCGCCGGGACCCGCGGAGGGCCGCTTCTCCGCGACCGGTGCGGGTGCGGTGGCCGTCGTCGGGCTGGTGGTGTGCCGCAGGACGCGCACCGGGTCGAGGGCGCTCCAGTGGGGGAGTGCGGAGGCTTCATCGCCGGGGTGGGTCCCATCCGCCGCGAAGGCATCGGGGAGCAGGGGCAGCAGGGCATCGCGGACGGCGACGGCGTCGGCGGGCCGCTCGGCGGGGTCCTTGGCCAGCAGCCGGTCCACCAGACGGGCCAGTCCGGCAGGTACGGCCGGCCGTACGAGCCGCACCGACGTCGGCTCTTCCTCGACGTGTTTGCGCCCCAGCTCGTAGGCCGATCCGCTGGTGAACGGCGGTACCCCGGCCAGCATCTCGTACAGGACACAGCCCAGGGCGTAGAGGTCGGCTGCCTGTGTGACCTGCTTGGCTTCGAACTGCTCGGGTGCCATGTAGCGGGCCGTGCCGACGCTGACGCCGGTGCTGGTGAGCCGGGTCTCCTCCGGATCGTCGGCGATCCGGCCCATCCCGAAGTCGAGCACCTTCACGGTGCCGCCGGTGATCAGCATGGTGTTGGCCGGCTTCAGATCGCGGTGGACGACGCCCGCCATGTGCGCCGCGGCCAGACCTGCGGCGATCTGAGCGCCGATCGCGACGGCCCAGGAGACGGGAAGCTGCCGTTCCTCCTCGATCAGGTCACGCAGGGTCTCGCCGTCGAGGTACTCCATGACGAGGTACGGGCGCCCGCCGTCGGCGTCGTCGACACCGCCGTCGATGAGGCGGGTGAGGTTCGGGTGTTCCAGACGGCGCATGATCCGGACCTCACGGGCGAACCGCTGGACGGCCTTGGCATCCGCACCGGTGTCGAGCACGGCTCCGGAGCGGCGGCGGAGCACGGTCTTCACGGCGACGGTACGCGTCACGTCGCCCTCCGCGCGGTGCAGGTCCTCGGCCCGGTGGACCTCGCCCATGTTCCCGGCCCCGATGACTCCCGTCACCCGGAACCGGCCCCCGATCACCCGCTCGGTCACTGCCGCCCCTCTCCCTGCCACGTCGCTGCGCCCCCTGCTGGTCCACCCCGTGCACCTGCCCCCCATGGGCGGCAGGTGCTCTGTTCATGGTCGCAGAGATGGCATGGCCCTCTCGTGCCTTCCTCGCAGCTCAAAATGTACACACGTCTTCTGTGTGATTCCTAGTGCGAGATCTGTTGACATTGTCAACAGATCGAACCTAGGGTCATTTCTTGAACGGGTGAGGGAGGGGTGGCCGTGAGTGAAGACGCTCGGGGCGAGCGGGATGCGGCCGGACTCCGGAACGCGCTCCGCGAGCTGTACGCCGAACTCGGCAAGGCCGCGGTGGGCGGTGTGGTCTCCGAGCAGGACTTCCAGCGCCGCGTCGGAAGCCTCGGGCTGGCGCAGGCCGAGCAGGAGCGGTTGCGGGGCGAGCTGGCCCGCCTGGGGCTTCAGGTCCGACGGAAAGCGGAGCATACGGACCACGACGATCGTGACGCGCGAAAGGTTGTGCACCCGGCGATGACGGGCCGGGTGCCGGCGGCGCATGCGCTGCTGGGCAGGTACGCGGATGCGCAGGGCCGGGTGAGTGCAACCGTCGTGGAGGGGGTGGCCAGGCTCTCGGGGTTGACCCCGGCGGAGACACGCTCGCTCCGGGAAGCGGCCCGGCCGCAGGATGTGACGGGAGCCCCCAGGGGGCCGGGTGTGCATGAGGGAGACGTGCAGGCCGAAGCGGAGACGCAGCCTCCCGTGGCGGAACCCGAATGCGCCGAACAGGAGGAGTTCGAGCCGGATCAGGACCCGGACTCGGGCGCGCCCACGCGGCCTCTCGGGGATGTCGGCCGAGCGGTCCGGGCCGCGCTGGCGGTGTTGAACGAGGACCGGTTCACGCGGCGACCCGAGAAGCGCATGCTCACGGCCGAGGAGGAAGTGGGTCTCGCCGTACTGGTGCGGGGTGGCGCTGATCGGATCGAGAGCCGGCCGACTGAGGCTGAGATCGCCGCACTCGCGGCCACCGACCTCCGAGTCAGAGCACGCAACTGCTTCGTCGTGCACAACCAGGGGCTCGCCCACAGTATTGCCCTCCGCCACGGGGGACAGGGCCTCGATCACGAGGACCTGTTCCAGCACGGGGCCCTCGGGCTGCTCCGGGCAGCCGTCAAGTTCGATCCCACCAGGGGCTACAAGTTCTCCACGTACGCGACGTGGTGGATCCGGCAGTCGATAAGCAGGGCCGTGGCGGACGAGGGGGCGGTCATCCGCATCCCGGTGCACTTCCACGAACAGATCCGCAAAGTCGCCGCAGCAGAACGCAGGCTCCAGTCGGAAGGCCGCCCGTGGAGCGCTGTCCATGTCGCCGTGGCCTGCGACCTGAGCGTGCAGCGGGTCGAGGAGATCCGGCGGGTCAGCCGACGTACGGATTCCCTGGACCGGGTCATCGGAGACGGTGTGCACCTGGGGGACCTGGTCGCGCTGGAACGGCCCCTGCCGTCGGCGGAACACCTGGCGATGCAGGAGATGGGGCGCAAGCACCTGCTTTCCCTGCTCACCCGCTTCGACGCACGGGATGCGCGGATCCTGCTGCGCCGCACCGGCCTGGACGGCGGCGACCGGTCGACACTGGACGACCTGGGGAAGGAGTTCGGCGTCACCCGGGAGCGGATCCGTCAGGTCGAAGTGAAGGCGTTCGCGGCCTTCCGCGAGATGCTGCTGGCCCACGGGATCGGCCCGGGGCACGCCGAACCGCCGGACCCGAAGCCGCGCAAACGCAAGGCGCCGGCGAAGCAGGCCCGCCGACTGCGCACACCGGCAACCGTGCCGACTCAGCGGGTACCCCTTGCTCCGCAGCCCCCGAGGGAGCCTGATGTGGCTGCCGGTGTCGAGCCCGAGGCTCCAGCGGCGCTGGAGGTGGCTGTGCAACTGTCCTTGTCCGGTGCCTCCACAGTGCTGCCTGCGGAGGCAGGACCAGCGCGGAACCCGGAGCCGGAGCCGGATCCACGGCCGGCCGCCGGGCCGGGCCCGGAGCGGGCATCGGAGCCGCAGCCTCAGCGGGCGCCCGATGCCGGCCCGCAGTCGCCGCCGAGGCCGGACCCCGGGCCCGAGCCGGAGGCGCGCCCGGCCGGAAGGTACCCGCCGGACTGGGAGCAGGCGCTGGCCATTCCCGTCGTGTTCTCAGGGACCGTCGTCTGGCTCGCCGAGTACGCGCTGGTGGCTCTCGGCGACGTCGAACTGGCCGGACTCCTGGGGCAGTCCGCCGCCGATGACGTGGTGGAGGCGGTGAAGAGCCGCGGAACGCTGGACCGCCCGGCTGTCGCGGCTCTGCAGGTGCTGCAGAAGCTCTTCGACGCCCTCAAGGACGCGGGCCAGCGTCCCCCGGACTTCCTCGACCGGTCCTTCGAGGCACTGAATGGTGTCTCCCCCCGGGTCTACCTCGCCGAGCGCCCCCTGGTGCGCAGCGAGTCGCGGCTCGCGGTGCGTGATGCCCTGCGTGAGTTCATCTCCCAGCCGACCGCGCGCGGCGAGGCCACGACAGCGTCCACGCCGGTCGAGACCGGTGGCCCGGTTGGCGTCGAGCAGATTTCGACGCCGTTGCGGTCCGCGGCCGAGGGGACGGCCGCCGCGGAACCTGCCCGGCAGACCGAGCCCGTCGAGGCAGCCGTGCCGACCCCGACCCCCGAGCAGGTCGTTGCGGTACCCGTCGCGCGGGCTGCCGCCGGGGCTCCGGCGACGGAGCGGGTGCCCCCGGCCGACGCGGTGGCTGCCGCGGGGCCGGTCGAGCCCGCCACCGCGGTCGCGCAGAGCGGGCCGCTTGCCGAGGACGGCACGGCCGAGCGGCACCGTGCGGACGCCGTGCGCGAGAGCTACGAGCGGCGCATCGCGGCTCTGCGGGCGGACGGGGCGGCGTCCGAAAGCCGGCTCCGGCAGGAGCTTGCGGACGCGCTCGAAAAGGAGCGGAAGCATGCCCTTGGCGCTGCCGCCGACACCGAGCGACAGCTCGACGAGCTGGAGTCCGCACTGCTCAATCGCGTCGACCTGGCCCTGCAGCGTCAAGCGGCTTCGTTGCGTCGCGCGGCCGATGAACGCATGGTCCGGCTGCGGAGCCAGGCCGAGGCGGACCTCCAGGCAGCACGACAGGCCGCCGAGTCTGCGGCCGACGCGCTACGCGCCCTGGCAGCTGCCCGGCGCAGGGCGGACGAAGCCGAGGAGCTGCTCCGGCGTGCCGCCCAGGAACACGAGGCGCGTATTTCCGCGCTGGCAGAGCGCCTGCGATCGGCCGAGTCCGCACTCGCGCAGCGGGAGCGGGCTCTCCAGGACGCCGATGCACAGGCGGATGCCCGGGTGGAGGTTGTCGAAAGGTGGGCCGCCCAGCGCGTCGCCGAGGCGGAGTCCGCGGCGAACGGACGGGTGGCTCAGGCCGAGCACGATGCGTGGGTACGCATCGCCCAACTCCAGGAAGAGCTGGCAGCCATGACCGCGTCCGAGCGCAGGCCGCTCCGTGACCGGTGGCGCCGCGGCTGAGCACCCATCCACCCCGGCCCGCATACCCGTACGTCTCCCGAGGACACCATGGACCCCCGACAAGAACTTGTCGACTATCTGACCCGCCAGCTGGTCGGACCGGTTCACGGCGAGGACGAAGTCCTCGACGCGCCGCCCGACCGCCAGTACCTCATGGGCACGCTCTACCCCCAGGACGCCGATCTCCAGAGGCAGCTGACGCTGGCAGCCGAAGACGCGGACGGCATCGGAACCGAAGGAGCGGCCCTCGACACCGACCCAGCGGACGACCCCGTACCGGAATCCAACGCCTGGTTGCCTTCCTCCCTCGGCCTCAGCTTCTACACGGACAGTGACACCATCGAGATCGGCTGCGGCGGCGCCCACTACCGCACCCTGCGCGCCCAGGGCGACCAGGGGCGCCGGTGGCAGCGGGTCGCACTGCCGCAGGAAACCCACCGGGTCGGGCCGGACCGCGATGCCGTCAGCGTCCTCGACGGGCGGGCCGAGCTCAGGATCCGCCGCCGCCCCCTCGGAGACGGTCTGCTGGTCACGGTGGCGCTGGTGAACACAGCTCGCACCGAACCGACGCTGGGCCGCTCGGCCCAGTGGGACAGGATGCTGTTCCAGGTGGCGCTCGACGTCCGTCCCAGCGAGGGCCGGGTACTGGAGTACCCCAGCGTCCGGCTGGCCAGCCGGGACCCGGAAGAGCAGGAGCTGCGGCTCCAGTACCGGCACGTGCGGACCCACGCCGTCGGCCACGGCTGCGCCGTCGAGGAATGCCGCGAGGGCGAGGTCGTGACCGGACTGCGTGCGGTGGTCCTGCCGGAGGCCGAGGTGTCCGCGACCCGTGCGGCCGGCCTCAGCGGCACACCCGTACTCAACGTGCTACACCTCGCCGACCCGGGCCTGCCCGTCGCTCAGCTGCGGCAGGAACTGACGGAATTCACCTCTGACTACCGCCGTTGGTACGAGGAACAGCAGGACACCGCGGTACCCGCCTGGGGCCGGGATGCCGCCGACCGGATCCTGGAGCGCATCGGCGCTGCCGTCGTCCGGATGGAGTCCGGCGTCCGCACCTTGTGCGATCCCGGCTGCCCCGAAGTCCTGGAAGCCTTCCGCGCCGCCAACCTCGCCATGGCCCTGCAGATGCGTCACTCCGCACGCGACCAGGCGGGCGAGCGGCGGCCCCGGGGCGACGCCATGTCCGTCGACCCGGCACCTGACCCCGAATCAACCTGGCGGCCGTTCCAACTGGCGTTCTTCCTGCTGGCCCTGGACGGCGTCGCCGACCCCCGCCACCCCGACCGGGGCATGACCGACCTGATCTGGTTCCCCACCGGCGGTGGCAAGACGGAGGCCTACCTGCTGCTCGCCGCCTTCGTGATGGTGCTGCGCCGCCGCGACCCCAAGGGCGGCGGCACCGCGGTCCTCAGCCGCTACACCCTCAGCCTGCTGACCACCCAGCAGTTCCAGCGGGCCGCGACCACCGTGTGCGCCCTGGAGACGATGCGCCGCGGCGATCCCGCCCGCTACGGTGACGAGCCGTTCTCGATCGGTCTGTGGGTCGGCGAGGCGACCTCGCCCAACACGTACGAGGCAGCGGTAGCGGCGGCTCAGGACGTGCGGTCCGCCGCCCGACCCGAGGACGTCTTCATCCTCGACCGCTGCCCCTGGTGCGGCACCCGCATCGTGCCCGCCCACCGCTCGGCCGACCACGCCGATTACGGCATCCGGGCGGGCGCCGACTCCTTCGCGTTCTTCTGCCCGCGCGACGCGTGCGCCTTCCATGACGAGCTCCCAGTAGCCGTGGTCGACCAGCAGCTGTACGACCGGCCGCCCACCTTCGTTCTCGGTACCGTCGACAAGTTCGCGCGGCTCGCCTGGGAGCCACGAGCGGGAAGCCTGTTCGGGGCAGGGGGCAGCAGCCTCCCGCCTTCCCTGGTCATCCAGGACGAACTGCACCTGCTGACCGGTCCGCTCGGTACGACCGTCGGACTGTACGAGGCAGCGATCCTCGGCCTGTGCGCGACGGCCGACGGAACGGGCCCCAAGGTGGTCGCCTCCACCGCGACGATCCGCCGCTCCGGCGAACAGGTCCGCTCCCTCTACGGAACCGACGTACAGCTCTTCCCGCCCGCCGGGCTCGACGCCCGGCACTCCTACTTCGCCGAGCCCGACACCTCACGCCCCGGACGGCGCTACCTGGGCGTCATGGCCCAAGGGCATACCGCCGGCCGTGCAGCGGTCGCCACCGCCGCGGCCATGCTCCAGGGAGCATGGGAACTACCGGAGGAGCACCGGGACTCCTACTGGACCCTCGTCGCCTACCATCACAGCCTTCGCGAACTCGGCCGAACCGTCACCGCAGCGGCGGACGACATCCCCGCCCAGCTCACCGGCCTGGACGCCGGATCCGGTGCCCGGCAACTCGCCGACCACCAGGTACAAGAGCTGACCAGCAACCTGGCAAGGGCCGAACAGCCCGTGCTGCTGGACCGGCTGGAGAAGCCCTGGACGGAACCTGAAGCCGTTTCCTTCCTGCCCTGCACCAACATGCTGTCGGTCGGCGTGGACGTCAAACGGCTCGCGCTGATGCTGATGCAGGGGCAGCCCAAGACCACGGCCGAGTACATCCAGGCCACCAGCCGGGTCGGCCGTCATGGTGTACCCGGACTGATCGTCACCTTCTTCAACGCCACCCGCCCCAGGGACCGTTCACACTACGAGACATTCGACCCCTATCACCGGGCCCTCTACCGGAACGTCGAACCGACCAGCGTCACACCGTGGTCGGTGCCGGCGCGCCGGCGCGCCCTGCACGCAGCGCTCGTCATCCTCGTACGGCACCGGCTCGGCCTGAGCGCCGAGAACCAGGCAGGGGACCTGCCGGACCACACCGGTGCGGCACGGGCGCTGGCAGAACTTCTCGCGCGGAAGGCAGGAGCCAGTGACCGGCGTGCGGCGCACGCGGTCCGTACCGAACTCGCGGAGTTGCTCACTGCCTGGGAGGAGGCGGCCCGCAATGCCAGGCAGGAGGGCAAGGAGCTCTACTACCGCAGTCAGGGCAAGGGGCAGCACAACCTGCTGAAGAACTTCGAACAGCACGGGGGGTTGTGGGAGACCCTCCACTCCATGCGCAGCGTGGATCGTGAATGCCAGGTGACGGTGAAGGGAGCCGACCAGTGAACCGCAAGCTTAGAGTCCGTCAGGCCCAGACGGTGCTCCCGTTCGGCGTCGGCGCGGTCTTCGACATCCAGGGCGAGTCGTTCGTCGCGACCGGTATCGGGGACTGGCCGCGGCTGCGTCAGCCGGTGGAATCCCCGCGATTGGCCTCGCGGCTCGGCGTGACCGGATTCTTCGCCGCTCCCGCGACCCTCAACGACCGTTTTGACCGCCCCGACGTGCCCGGAGCACCGTACATTCGCTTCCCGGCCTGGCTGTTCTGTGGGTCGTGTCGCCGCATGGTGCGCTGGCGGATCACCGACGAGAAGCCCGGGACACCTCCGAGCTGCCCGTCTTGCACGCCGGTACGTCGACTTGCCCCCATGCGTTTTGTGCAGATCTGCGCCGGGGGGCACCTCGGCGACGTGGACTGGTGGTTCTGGGCGCATGCGCGGCTCGACGCCGCGCAGCGGCAGTCCTGCGGCTCGCGCGAGCAGCTGCGCTTCCGTGTCTCGGACCGGGCGACCGGTCTGGAGGCGCTCTCCGTCTCCTGCTCGGCCGCCGGGTGCGGCGCGTCCCGCGACCTGTTGGACGTCCTGGGCACTCATGGCATGCGGTGTTCCGGACGGAACCCCTGGCAGAGGGCGCGTGAAGCCACCGACTGCGCCAAGCCCGTCCAGGTCGTGCAGCGCACCGCGGGCAACCTCTACTACCCGGTGGTCCACTCGGCTCTCTCCCTCCCCGAAGCCGAGGCGCCGGTTCCGGATGGATCGGCTCTCGCCGACCGGGTCCGCGAGAGCGACTACTGGGTACCAATGTGCAAGGCCGCCGGGACCCCCCGCGGTGAGATCCTCCGGGACATGGTCAAGGAGGACACGGGGGCGGGCGACGAGCTGTTGGACGCGCTCATCGCCGAGGAGACGGGGACGGGCACGCCTGCCCTTGCCGGTGGTGCCACCGCCGCTACGGCGTCTGCCGCGGGATCCGACCTGCGCCGCGAGGAATGGTCGGCGCTGACGGCCACCGAACCGCCGATGACGCGGGACTTCCTGGTACGCGGCTCCGGGCTGGGGCTGGACGGGGAGACCGCTGAGCCCTGGGCCGCACTGCACCGGCGCGTCGGGCGCATCATCCTTGCCGACCGGCTCCGGGAGGTACGCGCCCTGTCCGGCTTCAGCCGGGTCTCCCCGGATGCCGCGATCGTCCCCGCCGACACCTCGCGCAGGCTGCGCTGGCTGCCCGCAGTCGAAGTCTTCGGTGAAGGGGTTCTGATCACCCTGGACCCGGCTGCGCTGACCGCTTGGGAACAGCATGGCGCCGTACGGGCCCGGGTGGCGGGGCTGCGAGCCGACTTGGACCGCTCGTTCCAGAAGGACCGGCTCCAGGCCCTGACGGGCTCGGAGCTCCCCTCTCGTTTCGTGCTCCTGCACACTCTCGGGCACTTGTTGGTGCGTCAGCTGTCCTTCGAGTCGGGCTACACCACGGCCAGCCTGCGCGAGCGTGTCTATGCCCGGCCCGAACACGACCAGTACGGGGTGCTCGTGTACACGGCGGCCGGGGATGCGGAGGGGACGCTCGGGGGCCTCGTACAGCAGGGAGAGCAGCCTCGGCTCGCCGAGACACTGCTGCGGATGGCCGAGGCCGCCGCCTGGTGTTCCGCGGACCCGCTGTGCTCGGAGCACACCGGTCAGGGCTTCGGCAATCTCAACCGCGCCGCCTGCCACGCCTGCGCGCTGCTTCCGGAGACCAGCTGCGAGACCGGAAACACCCTGCTGGACCGAGCCCTCGTCGTGGGCGGAGGCGGTGTCCCCGGCTTCTTCGAGCCGATCGTGGCGGCCGCCCGGACCGCGGCCACCCGGGAATGAGCGGAACTGTGACTCTGACCTACCTCGACCTCACACCCACGCAGCGCGCGCTGCTCGATGGGCTGCCCTTCGACGGGAACCACGTGATCGACGGGCCACCGGGGAGCGGGAAGAGCGTGCTGGCCGCCCAGCGGGCCGTCATGCTGGCCCTCACCGGTACGCCGGCGGTCCTGTTGACCCGCTCCAACCTCCTGCGGCAGTCCCTGGCGCCGATGGTGTCGGCGCTGTGCTCCAGCAGTGCGGCCGTTACCGTGGCGACCGCCCACTCCTGGCTCGCCAGGTGGTACGGCCCGGACGCCCCCCGCTCCGACGACGGCTGGTACGACTGGCCGGCCTTCTACGAGCGAGCCGCGCTCGCGGAGCCCGGCGGTCCGTTGACGCTGGTGGTCGATGAAGGGCAGGATCTGCCCCCTGCTTTCTACCGTTTGTGCCGGATACTCGAGGCCCGCACCACAGTTTTCGCCGACGAATGCCAGAGGCTGACCGAGTCGAGCTCAACCCTGGTGGAGATCGCGCAGAGCCTGGGCAAGTGCTCCCCCCACGTACTCGACGCCAACTACCGCAACACCCGGCAGACAGCCGAGCTGGGGGCCAGGTTCCATTTGGGTCCCCGTCCGCCCGCACTTCCGGAGCGGGAGGGCCCCGTGCCCCGATTGCACTCGCTCTCGCACCAGGGAGCGGTCGCGGACCTGGTGATCGGTCTTGCCGAAAGACGGCCCGGCCGTAGCATCGGCGTGGTCGTGCACTCCACCCAGTCCCAGTTCGAACTCCTCACCCGGCTGGAACGCAGAGCCCCGCAGCTCCGGCCACAGATGTACACGGCGCAAGCGACGGCTGGCCGGTACCGGACACTCGACCTATCGCGCCCCGGCATCGTCATCGTCCACCGCGCCAGTGCCAAGGGGCTCCAGTTCGACACGGTCGTGGTGCCTGACACGGAGACCGACGCAGGAACGGACCCCACTTCCGCGGAACTGCGGATGGCGTACTACGTACTGTCGACTCGGGCGTTTCATGATCTGCACTTTGGACATGCAGGGGAGAGAGAGCCGGGGCACCTTAAGGACATCCCTCACGCCGTGTTGGCGCGTGGATAGGCTGACTCAGCCAGGGCGAGGCGGACGCGGGACCAGTAGTCTCCTGCACCGTCGCTCGATTGATCTGCGCCGGTATCCGGAAAGTTACGAAGTCGGCCCGGTTTGGCGGATATCCGGAGATCTGGGCTCGTGCCCGGGAATGAATTCCATGGATGGAGAGCATGCTGATGAAGAGGTCAAGAAACTGGTGACAGTTCATGCCGGAGCTCAACGCAGAGAGCGTGGAGTTTTGCCGCCGAGGTGACCGGTCGGTTCCCGAGGTATGGGACTTCGGTCACACGGAGGTCGCTGTGTGGTTTGTGGGTGGCCCAGGCCAGGATGGCAGGGTGAGACAGAGGACCGCGAAAGCGTCCTGGGCACGAATGGGCGGGCCGAGCTGCGGCGGGGGCACCTCCGCATGAGGGAGACATCGAGGTCCTCAAGCGCGATGGCGGACCGGTGACCTCACGACCTTCCGGCATCCCCTGTGCGCGACTCGGAAAGGGAATGATGACGGGTCAGAAAAGTCAGCAAACGGTCAGCGTGAGTCCTGAAATACCTGCGGACAGCTGACCGAACATGCGAATCGTTGTAGGCTCGCGAAACCGCCCTTGACCTGCAGAAAGCAGGCAGGGAGCAGACATTTCGGGAGTTACTTCATGTTTCGGACAATGTTCAAGTCCAAGATCCACCGGGCCACGGTCACCCAGGCCGATCTGCACTACGTCGGTTCCGTGACCGTCGACGCCGATCTGCTCGACGCGGCGGACCTGCTGCCCGGAGAGCTCGTCCACATCGTGGACATCACCAACGGCGCCCGGCTGGAGACGTACGTCATCGAGGGCGAGCGCGGTTCCGGGGTCATCGGGATCAACGGCGCCGCCGCACACCTCGTGCACCCCGGGGACCTCGTCATCCTCATCAGCTACGCGCAGGTCGAGGACGCCGAGGCAAGGGTGTTGAAGCCGCGGGTCGTGCACGTCGACGCGGACAACCGCATCGTCGAACTGGGCGCGGATCCGTCCGCCCCGGTGCCGGGAACGGACCAGGAGCGCAGCCCCCACGCGGTGGCTGTCTGAGGGGAGTCGGGACCATGTCGCAGACCGGGGCCGGGGCCATCGAGTTCAAGGACGACCGGAAGGCGGGACGGCTGCTCGCCGTCGAGGACGGCGAGGTGGTCGGCCTCATCGCGTACTTCGTGCTCGACGCGGCGCCCCACGCCCTCGTGGCGGTGCACACCGTCGTCGAGCCGGGGCACGAGGGGCGGGGCATCGCCGGGGACCTCGTGAAGACCTTCTACGGGATCGCCGCGGCCGAAGCGGTGCCGGTCGTCCCGCTGTGCCCGTACGCGGCCGCCTGGGCGGGCCGGCACCCCGACCGGGCTCCCGAGGCGCCGGCCGAGGTCGTCGCGGCGGCGAAGGCGCAGCTGGACGCGAGCCCCGACCTCTGGTGACGCCCCTGACCCTGCTGCACACGTCGCCGGTCCACGTGCCGGTCTTCGACGCCCTGCGGGACAGCGACCACCCCGGCGCCGTACTGCGCCACCTCGTGGCGCCGGAGCTGCTGGACCGGGCCCGCACGGAGGGCCCGGACGCGGTGGCTCCGGCCCTGCGGGCCCTGCTGGCCGGCTCCGCCGGACCGGTCCTCGTGACCTGCTCGACCATCGGCGCCGTCGCGGAGTCCCTGGCGCCGGAGCTCGGCGTCCCGGTGCTGCGGGTCGACCGCCCGATGGCCGCGGAGGCCGCCCGCAGGGGCCCGCGCATCGCGGTCCTGGCCACCGTGGAGTCGACGCTGGCCCCGACGGTCGCCCTGCTGGAGGAGGAGGCCGGGCGGGCCGGCCGCCCGGTGTCGATCACCACGCACCTGGTCGCGCGGGCCTGGTCCCGCTTCGAGGCCGGCGACACCGCCGGCTACCTGGACCTGGTGGCCCGGGCGGCCGACGCGCTCACGGAGGTGGACGCCGTGGTCCTGGCCCAGGCCTCTATGGCCGACGCGGCCGCCCTCACCACCACCCCCGCCCCGATCCTGTCCAGCCCGGCCCCCGGCCTCGCGGCGGCCCTGGCCTCCTGACAAGCGCAACGGCCCGCCGGACGTACCGGCGGGCCGTTGTGTTCCATCGGGAATTACCTGGTCGCGAGCGCCTCAGGGGGTAGCGGGAGCTCGTCCTCGAAATCGCAGATGGGCACCGCACGGATGCTGCGGCGCCATGGGCCCGATGTCCTTCTCGGCCAAGTCGAGTCACTGCATGGACAACGACAACGGCCGCACCACGGACGGGAACAGGATCCAGGCCTGGGACTGCAACATGATCAACGGCGGCGAAGCCCAGAAGTTCGAGATCCGGGCCGACGGCACCATCCGCGTCGCGGGCAAGTGCATCGACGCCGCCTACGCCGGCACCACCAACGGCACGCTCCTCTGGCTCTACCCCTGCAACGGCAGCTACGGCCAGCAGTTCCTGCCCCACGCCGACGGCACGATCTACCACCCCACGTCGGGCCGCTGCCTGGACGCCGACAACATGAACACCGGCACGCAGCTCTACCTCTGGGACTGCAACGCCACCAACCCCCAGCGCTGGACCATCCCGACGCTGAGCACCGCCCCGCTGCCCGTACCCCTGTGGTGACGCGCGGCACCGACTGACCGCACGCGGGTGCCCCGGCACCCCGCTGCACGACCGCCCCGGCGCGCGAAGCGCCGGGGCGGTCACTCGTATGGGCCCCGTCCGCCGGGCGTGGCGGGGCGGATCCGGGGAAGGTGGGGCTCATGGTGCGAAACGTAGAGATGACGGAGCCGCCCGTCCCCGGACCCGGTCCGGTGCCGCCCGGGCCCGGACCGGGTCCCTTCCCGGATCCCGAGCCGATGCCGCAGCCCGTGCCGCCCGTGCCCGCTCCGGTGCCGGAGCCCGATCCGATCCCGCCGCCGCCCGGGCCCGCGCCGATCCCGCAGCCCGGGCCGCTGAGCGGGGAGTCCTAGGGGGTGTCCGCCCCCTACTAGGCCGTACGGACCTCGGAGCGGTCGCCGCTCCAGAGGGTGTGGAACGAGCCCTCGCGGTCGGTGCGCCGGTAGGTGTGCGCCCCGAAGAAGTCCCGCTGGCCCTGGGTGAGGGCCGCGGGGAGCCGCTCCGCGCGCAGCGCGTCGTAGTACGCCAGGGAGGCGGCGAAGGCGGGCACCGGGATGCCCTGTGACACGGCGGCCACCAGGACGGCCCGCCAGTCCTCCTGGGCCTCGCCGATCTCCTGCGCGAAGCCCGGGTCCGCCAGCAGGCTCGGGAGGTCCGGCTGCGCGTCGTACGCCGTGCGGATCCGGTCCAGGAACGCCGCCCGGATGATGCAGCCGCCCCGCCACAGCGAGGACACGGCGCCCAGGTCCACGCCCCAGCCGTACTCCTCGCTGCCCGCCTGGATCTGGTGGAAGCCCTGCGTGTACGAGACGATCTTCGAGGCGTACAGGGCCTGCTCCACCTGGGCGGCGAAGGCGTCCGCCGCCTCCGCCGACAGCGGCGCGGCCTTCGGGCCCGCGAGCCCGCGGGAGGCCGCACGCAGCTCTGCGTGGCCCGAAACCGCACGGGCGAAGACCGCCTCCGCGATGCCCGACACCGGCACGCCCAGGTCCAGCGCGATCTGCACGGTCCAGCGGCCGGTGCCCTTCTGCTCGGCCGCGTCGGCCACCACGTCGACGAACGCCTGCCCGGTCTCGGCGTCCGTGTGGGCGAGCACCTCCGCCGTGATCTCGATCAGGTACGAGTCCAGCCGGCCCCGGTTCCACTCCCGGAAGGTCTCCGCGATCCGCGCGGGGGAGTAGCCGGCGACCTCGCGCAGCAGGTGGTAGGCCTCGGCGATGAGCTGCATGTCGGCGTACTCGATGCCGTTGTGCACCATCTTGACGAAGTGTCCGGCGCCGTCGGGGCCGACGTGCGAGACGCACGGCGTACCGTCCTTCGCCTTCGCAGAGATCTTCTCCAGCATCGGACCGAGCGAGGCGTACGACTCGGTGGAGCCGCCCGGCATGATGCTCGGGCCGAGCAGCGCGCCCTCCTCACCGCCGGAGATGCCCGCGCCCACGAAGTGGATGCCCTGCTCGCGCAGCTCCTTCTCGCGCCGCCGGGTGTCCTCGAAGTGGGCGTTGCCGCCGTCGATGATGACGTCCCCCGGCTCCAGCAGCGGGGCGAACTCGCGGATCACGGCATCGGTCGGCTCGCCGGCCTTCACCATGATGATCAGACGGCGCGGCCGCTCCAGCGCGTCCACGAACTCCTTGGCGGACTCGGCGGCGACGAAGGACCCCTCGTGCCCGAACTCCTCCACCAGGGCGGTGGTCTTCGCGGCCGTGCGGTTGTGGACCGCGACCGTGTAGCCGTTGCGGGCGAAGTTCCGGGCGAGGTTGCTCCCCATCACCGCGAGCCCGGTGACGCCGATCTGGGCGGTGCTGCTCATGCATGCGCTCCTGAGTGCTTCGATGTGCGGGTGGGAGCGACGCTACATGGGCGGAGATGCCGCGAGCCGTCCCGCCATGCGAATCAATGTCAACTTCCCCGGGTGTGCGCCCTGTTGCGCCCCTTGTCATGCTCTGATTGCGCCGTTAGGTTGTGCGGTTCCTGATGTCTTCAATGGGGGCTCCCATGGGTGTACGGGGTCGGCACCGCCGGTACCAGCCGAGCAGCATCAACCGCGCCTCGCTCGCCGTCACCGCCGGTGGCGCGGGACTCGCACTCCCTCTGATCGGCGCCGGAACCGCCGATGCCGCCTCGGTGGACACCTGGAACAAGGTCGCGGACTGCGAGTCCACCAACAACTGGCACATCAACACCGGCAACGGCTACTACGGCGGGCTCCAGTTCAGCCAGAGCACGTGGCGCGCCTTCGGCGGCACCGCGTACGCCGCCCGCGCCGACCTGGCCACCAAGGACCAGCAGATCGCCGTCGCCGAGAAGGTCCTGGGCGGGCAGGGCCCGCAGGCCTGGCCGGCGTGCGGGAAGCAGGCCGGGCTCTCCCGCAGCGGCCCCGCGCCCGCCGTCTCCCCACAGGGCCAGGGCCAGGGCGTGAAGGTCCAGGTCCAGGTCAAGGAGGCGAAGCCCGCCGCCCCGCCGGCCACCACGCCCCGCCCGACCGGGACCTCGGTCCTGCCCAACCCGTACGTGGTCGCGCCCGGCGACTCCCTCTCGGCGATCGCCACCCGTCAGCACGTCGAGGGCGGCTGGCAGGCGCTGTACGAGACCAACCGGGCCACCGTGGGCAGCGATCCGAACCTGATCCTCCCCGGCCAGCGGCTCACGCTGCGCGTCACCGCCGCGCCCGCCCCGCCGGCGGCGCCCCCCGCCCAGAACCCCGAGAAGCCGCCGCGGACCGCCGAGCCGGTCAAGCCGGTGGAGCCGAACGCGCAGAAGCCGGCTCCCAAGCCCACGGAGAAGCCGGCCGAGAAGCCCGCCCCCGCCCCCGCCTCAGCGCAGCAGCAGCCGGCCTCGGGCGGCTTCGTCGCCCCCGTGGACGCCGCCGTCGGCACCGCGTACCACGTGGCCGGATCGTCCTGGTCCAGCGGCCACCACACGGGCGTCGACTTCCCCGTCTCCACCGGAACCTCCGTGAAGGCCGTCGGCCCCGGGTCCGTCGTCTCCGCCGGCTGGGCCGGTGCGTACGGCTACCAGGTCGTCATCCGGCACGCCGACGGCCGGTACTCCCAGTACGCCCACCTCTCGGCCCTCGGGGTCAAGGCCGGGCAGCAGGTCTCCGGCGGCCAGCGGATCGGCCGCTCCGGCTCCACCGGCAACACCAGCGGACCCCACCTGCACTTCGAGATGCGCACGTCCCCCGGCTACGGCTCCGACATCGACCCCCTGAAGTACCTCCGCGGCCGCGGCGTCAGCATCTGACCCCCGTGCGTGCGGCGGCACGATCGCGAGCAGGATCAGGCCGGCCGCCGCCAGTACGCCGCTGGCCAGGGCCGCCGCCGTGCCCGCCGCCCCGAACCGGAAACCCTCGTCGAACAGCGAGACGCCGACCGCCGCCGCGACCACCGGGTTGACCACGGTCAGCGTGGCCAGCGGCGCGGCCAGCCCCGCACCCCGGTAGGCGGCCTGGGAGAGCAGCAGCCCGCCCGAGGCCAGGACGGCTATCGCCGCCAGATCGGGCCACGTGGAGCCGAGCGCGTCCGGGCCCGAGGCGAAGGCCCCGGCGTTCTCGGCCACCGACTTCGTGAACACGGAGGCCATGCCGAAGGCCGAACCGGCCGCGACCGCCAGCAGCACACTGCGCAGCACCGGCCGGTGCATCCGGTGCGCGGCCAGGACCAGCGCGGCCACCCCGGCCCCGGTGACGATCAGCAGCAGGCTCCGCTCCCCGCCCGCCAGCGGCCGGTCCGCGTTCCCGTCCCCGCCCGTCAGCGCCAGCAGCCCGGCCAGCCCCACCGTGGCCAGCACCGCACCGCGCCAGGCCGCCGCACCCGCCCGGCGGTGCACGAAGAGGGCCGCCATCGGCAGCGCGAACACGATGGTCAGCGCACCGAGCGGCTGGACCAGGCTGAGCGGCCCGTACGCGAGGGCCACCACGTGCAGCAGGGCGCCCAGGCCGTTCAGCCCGACCGCACACCACCAGCCGGCCCGGCGCAGCGCCGCGTACGGGCGCTCGGGGGTGCTCACCGCTACCTGCTCCTGGACGATCGCGCCGCCCGCGTACGCGAGGGCGGAAACCAGGCAGAGCAGGACCGACAGCGCAAGGGCACTCATGATTTCCACAATGCCCGACCTCAGCGGCCTATTCCTCCCCTACGGCTGGTCACCAGTCGTACCCCGGGCATACTCCGGAAGGAGTACGGGGCCCGCGGCGGGACCGGCCGGTCCCTGCCCGCGGTGACACCCCCGTCGCGGTGCGTGAGATGCCGGGGCACGGGTTTGGTTCCGGGCGCGTCGGATCCGTACAGTGGCGGTTTTGGGACCTCCGCAGCAGGCGGACGCGGACGAGTGAGCAAGGAACGGCAGCGGCCATGACGGTGACCGAAGACAACCACGTGAGCGCGGACGACCACGCCTACGGACCGGGCATCGATCCCGAGCGGCTGGCCCTCTGCCTCAGCGTCCTCGAAGAACTCGACAAGATCGACGTCGACCACCCCGACGCCATCACCGTACGCCGCGCCACCGCCGGCCTCTACCGCACGGTCAAGCAGCGCCGCCGCCAGGAGCGCCGCGCGGCCAAGACCGCCAACGACAAGGCCGTCACCGAGGCGACCGCGACCGGCTCCGCCGAGCGCATCGACGACGAGACCGAGGGCATCCTGCCCTCCTCGGTCACCGAGGCCGGCCGGATCGCCGGGATACTCCAGCGCCCGCGCTCCTGCTACATCTGCAAGACGCGGTACGTCGAGGTCGACTACTTCTACCACCAGCTCTGCCAGGAGTGCGCCGGCCACAACCGTGCCAAGCGCGAGGCCCGCGCCGACCTCGCCGGCAAGCGCGCGCTGCTCACGGGCGGCCGGGCCAAGATCGGCATGTACATCGCGCTGCGGCTGCTGCGCGACGGCGCCCACACGACGATCACCACCCGCTTCCCCAAGGACGCGATCCGCCGCTTCAAGGCGATGGAGGACTCCGCGGACTGGATGCACCGCCTGGAGGTCGTCGGGATCGACCTGCGCGACCCGGCCCAGGCCGTCGCCCTCGCCGACCAGGTGGCCGAGGCCGGCCCGCTCGACATCCTGATCAACAACGCGACGCAGACCGTGCGCCGCCTGCCCAGCGCGTACGCCGCGCTGGTCGAGGGGGAGAGCGCCCCGCTGCCGGCCGGCGAGCTCCCCGCCCACCACGTCATCGGCGCGTTCAACTCCGGCGCGGTCGACGGCCTGGCGGCGCTGCCCGTCGGCGTCAGCGGGCTCGACGCGCAGAAGGTCGCCGACCTCGCCCTGGTCGCGGGCAACGCCAGCATCGAACGGCACCTCGACGGCACCGCCATCGACGCGGGCGGCCTGCTGCCCGACGTCGTCGAGACCAACACCTGGGTGCAGACCATCGACCAGATCTCCCCGGTGGAGCTGCTGGAAACCCAGCTGTGCAACTACACGTCGCCGTTCATCCTGATCAGCGCGCTCCGGCCGGCGATGGCCGAGGCCGCCCGCAGGGCGGCCAGCGGGCGGGCGTACGTGGTCAACGTCTCCGCGATGGAGGGCGTCTTCAGCCGTGGCTACAAGGGCGCCGGGCACCCGAACACCAATGCCGCCAAGGCCGCGATGAACATGGTGACGCGCACCAGCGGCCAGGAGATGTTCCAGGCCGACCGGATCCTCATGACCTCGGTCGACACCGGCTGGATCACCGACGAGCGCCCGCACTTCGACAAGCTCCGCCTGGCCGAGGAGGGCTTCCACGCCCCGCTCGACCTGGTCGACGGCGCGGCCCGGGTCTACGACCCGGTCGTCCGCGGCGAGGCGGGCGAGGACCTGTACGGCGTCTTCCTCAAGGACTACGCGCCCGCCAACTGGTAGGCCCTCCCGCCCGGCGGCCCTCCGCCGGCCGGCCCACCCGCGCGGTCCCGTGCCCCGGTCCCTCTCGAAGGGGCCGGGGCACGGCCCTTTCAGGGCATGCGCTCGTACGCCCGCGCCGCCACCAGCTCCAGGACCGGCCGCCAGTCCTCCATCACGCCCGCGTCGATCCCGACGACCTTGCCCGCGTCATCCGCTTGGCGCAATGTCACCGCCGCTTCCGCGTCCGGATCGGCGGCGAAGGCCCGGACCTCCGCCTCGTCCATCAGCCCGCCCTGCGCCCGCAGGGTCAGCGCGCTCTGCGGGGACAGCGCCCGGTCGGGCTCCACGGCCGCCAGGTAGCGCTTGGCCGGCACGTGCAGCCGTACCAGCCGGGCCACCCGGTCGCCGAGCAGCGGACGGATCGCTTCCGCCGCGTGGTCGGCGTGGCCCGCGTCGTCCCCGGGGAAGAGCAGATGGCCCAGGTCGTGCACCAGGCCGGCGACTTGGAGCTCCTTGTCGAACGGATGCGAACGGCGCAGCAGTGCCGCAGTCTGTAGCCCATGATCGTGCAGATCCACCGGGTCTCCGCTGCGGTCGGGCGTGTCCCACGCCCCGCGGCAGGCGAGCAGCAGTTCCATCAGCTCCTCGATGCTGTCGACCCTCGGCACCCCCGGCACTCCGGACCTCGCCGCCACCGTCGCTCCCTCCGCCGCCCGTACTCCGGTCGTTTCACCGGCGTCGAGCAGACCACCCGACTCGGTCACATCGGCGTACGACTTACTGAATTCCGGGCGAAATCAAGCCGTCGAGCGGATTTTGCCAATCCATCGAGCGGGGGCGCGCTCATATGTGTACTCTGAGTGGCACAGACCGGCCGTATCCAGGCCACGCTCCACCATGGCGCCACCGCGTCCGGAAACCCTTTATCCCTTGTGCCCGGCGCGCGGCTCGCCCGCCGGGTTGCGCGACACAAAGGAGTGCGCGGTGACAGACACGACGACGAAGTCCGACGAGAAGCCGAGGACGTACCAGGGGGGACGGTTCCGTCCTCACGTCGACGAACTCGGAAGCCTCGAAGTCTGGGCCCGGTCCGCCCCGATTCGACTGGCCGGCTACGAGGACGACCTGGCGGAGCCCCACATCCTGCCCGGCATCGACTAGCCCGACCGTCACGCAGCGCCCCCGAGCCGCCCGGCGACGGGGGCGCGGTGCTGAGCCGGCCGTGCGCCCCGCCGATCGTCCGGGACCCGCGACGAGTTCCCGTCGGCCCTACGCCGTGAGCGTCATCGCTGTGGGCGATCAAGACTTCCGGGCCGGCCCCCGGCCCCGGCACGCTGGACCGCATGAAGCTACTCATGCTGGGCGGTACCGAATTCGTCGGACGCGCGATCACCGAAGACGCCCTCGCCCGGGGCTGGGAGGTCACCGTCTTCCACCGCGGCCACCACGCGCCGCCGCCGGGCACCCGCGCCCTGCACGGCGACCGCACCGCCCCCGGGGGCCTGGACGCCCTCGCCGCGGGGGAGTGGGACCTCGTCGTCGACACCTGGAGCGGCGCCCCGACCGCCGTGCGCGACAGCGCCCGGCTGCTGGCCGGCCGCGCCGGGCGGTACGGGTACGTCTCCAGCCGCTCGGTGTACGCGTACCCCGCCCCCGCCGGCCTGACCGAGGACGGCCCGCTCGTCGAGGGCTCGGCCGACGCCGGGTCCACGGCCTACGCCGAGGACAAGCGGGGCGGTGAGATCGCCGCCGTCGACGCCTTCGGAGACCGGGCCCTGCTGGTACGCGCCGGGCTGATCCTCGGGCCGTACGAGAACGTCGGCCGACTGCCCTGGTGGCTGAACCGGACCGCCCGCGGCGGCCCCACCCTGGCCCCAGGCCGGCCCGGGCTCCCGCTCCAGTACATCGACGTGCGCGACCTCGCGCACTGGACCCTCGACGCGGCCGAGGCCGGGCGCGGCGGCCCGTACGACCTGGTCTCCCCGGCCGGGCACGCCACGATGGGCGCACTCCTCGAGGCCTGCGCGGCCGTGACCGGCGCCGCCGCCGAGTTCCACTGGATCGACCAGGAGCGGATCGCGGAGGCCGGAGTGGAGCCCTGGACCGAACTGCCGATCTGGCTCCCCGAGGGCGAACTGCACGACTACATGTTCGGCGGGGACGTCTCCGAGGCGCTGGCGGCGGGCCTCAAGTGCCGCCCGGTCGAGGAGACCGTGGCCGACACCTGGGCCTGGCTCCAGTCCATCGGCGGCACCGCTCCGCACCGCCCCGACCGCCCGGACAAGGGCATTTCGGCCGAGCGCGAGGCCGCGCTACTCGGGCTCTGACCAGGAGGCCTCGGCGAGGCGGGTCGGCGGGAGGTACTCGCGCAGCAGCGTGCGGTGCCACCACGCGCCCGTCTCGCGCAGCTCCCGCCACGTGGTGAACCGGTAGCGGTACAGCCGCGCCCGTACGTACAGCGGCGGGGCGTCCGGGAAGGGGTTGTGGCGCAGCAGCCGCAGCGTGTCCCGGTCGCCCGCCAGCAACCGCTCCACGAACGGCCCGAACCAGTCCCGCGCATAGTCGGGCGAGAGCGCGGCGAACCACATCAGCCAGTCCAGCCGCAGGTGGTAGGGGGCGAACTGGCGCGGAATCCGGCGCAGGTCACCCGGTTTGCCCTTGAACCCGTACTCCCGCCACTCCCCGTCCTCCCGCGGCATCCGGTCGGCGGTGCCCTCGACCACCACCTCGTCCCGGATCCGGCCCACCGTGCCGAAGGCCCCGTACGTGTTGACCAGGTGCAGGGAGTCGAAGGAGCGGTTCATCACCTGGCGCCGCGAGATCATGTTGAGCACCGGACGCCGGCTCAGCACCAGCACCAGCACGGTCACCGCGCACACCAGGACCGCGAACCACAGCGGCGCCGCGCGCGAGGCGGCGGCCGGCGGGGCCCCGGCGAGCCCCGTGAAGTCGACCGCCGACAGGGCCACCGTGATGGTGATCCAGTTCAGCCAGGCGAAATTGCCCGACAGCACCAGCCACAGCTGCGTCGCCACGATGATCCCGGCCGCGTACGAGGCCACCGGCTGCGGTGTGAACAGCAGCACCGGTACCACCAGTTGGGTCACGTGGTTGGCGGCGCACTCCACCCGGTGCAGCGGCTTCGGCAGCCGGTGGAAGAACCAGCTCAGCGGCCCCGGCATCGGCTGCGTCTCGTGGTGGTAATAGAGGCAGGTCAGCTTGCGCCAGCAGGAGTCCCCGCGCATCTTGATCAGCCCCGCGCCGAACTCCACCCGGAAGGCCACCCAGCGCAGCAGCCACAGCACCAGCACCGGTGGTCCCACCCGCGCATTGCCCAGGAAGACCGCGAGGAAGCCCACCTCCAGCAGCAGCGACTCCCAGCCGAAGGAGTACCAGGTCTGCCCGACGTTCACGATCGACAGGTACAGCAGCCACAGCAGCGCCCACATCCCCATGGCCGCGCCCAGCGGAACGGCGTCCCCCGCCCCCGCGGCGAGGGCCGCGGACACCGCCGCCCCCGCCCAGGCGCAGCCGGCGAAGAGCCGGTCCGAGTAGCGCAGTTGGAACAGGCTCGGGGCGCGCCGGAAGGGCACGTACCGCACGTAGCGCGGCACGGGCAGCATGCCGTGCGCACCGATCAGGGCCCGGAACTGAAGGGCGGCCGCGACGAAGGCGAAGAGGTAGACGCCGGCGAGGGCCCGCTGGAAGACCAGACGGCCGAGCCAGTAGCCGGGCGCCGTGAACCAGTCCATCCCCTCCAGTATCGGACGGATCAGGCCGCGGCGGCCAGCTTGCGCACCGTGCGGCCCAGCCATCGGGCGTAACGCAGCTGCAGGAAGGGGACCACCGGGCCCGCGAGCCGGGTGTACCAGGCGTCCGGGCGGCTGAAGGCGGTCACCTCGAACCACACGGCGCCGTCCGGGTCCAGCGACACCATGAAGGACTCCTCCCCGCACTCCGGGTGGCCGGCCAGCGTCCCGTACGCGAAACCGATGCGCGCGGGCTCGTACGCGGTCCAGATCACCTCGCACGGGGCGCTGATCCGCAGCGGCCCCCAGCCGATTCCGACCACCACCCGGCTCCCGGGACGGACCGCGCCGTGACCGGCCCGGACCAGCATGCCCGAGGCCCGGTGGGCACCGAAGGTGGTGACGGCGGTGCCGGCGGCCTCGAAGGCGGCCCGACCGCGGCCGATCCGGGTGCGGTGGTGCAGGTGATGGTATCCGGCGGGCAGCGGCCGCCGCCGCGTCGCGCCCCGGTCGGGGTAGTTGACGGTGTCACGGCCGGCGCTGATGAGGCGGGTCATGGCGTGATCTCCATTCGTTCGACGGTCAGCCGGCGCCAGGCCAGCAGCGAGCACAGGGCGAAGCCGAGGGCGTTGCCGAGACCATGGGTCGCGGCCATCCAGGTCAGCGTGGGGTGTACGAGGTCGGTGGCCTCGCCGAGCGCCCACCACAGGGCGAGCAGCATGGTGGCCACCAGCACCGCGGCCGAGGTCGCCAGCAGCGCCCCGGTGGTGCGGTCGCGGGCGCCGGGCCGGATCTCCCGCCAGGTCAGCAGGGCCACGGCCCACATCCCGCCGGTCAGCACCACCGCGCCGACGAGCTCCGCCCAGTCGTCCACGAAGTAGCCGAGGAGGACGAGCAGGGTCCCGCCGGGGACGCTGTACGCGGCCCAGCGCGACAGGGCCGTGCTGCCGGGCGCGGTGGCCGTGACGCGGCAGACCAGCCCGGCGACCAGGGCGGCGGTGAATCCGGCGAAGTGGAAGTGCGGCACGGTCAGCGCCAGGATGTCCAGGTCGAAGCCGAACAGCCGGTACCCGGCGCGCTCGGCGACGAGGGCGGTCCCCGCGACCGACGGCGCGATCAGCGCGGTGAGCACGGCGATCTCGGCCGGTGCGAGCGGGCCGCTTCCGGCGGTCGGCGTCCGGAGGGTCCGCAGCAGCCGCGCCGGGGCCCGGGCCGCGAGCGCCAGGGTGGCGGCGGCGTACAGCGCGGCGAGCACCGTGGCGGTGGCGCCGCGCGGCAGCCAGAGGCAGACGGCCCCGGGGGCGGCGAACAGCGGCCAGACGCGGGCGGCCGTGCGCAGCCCGACCGGGTCGATCAGGCGGAGGCCTGCGGGGATCACGTAGAGCATGCCCAGGGTGACGATCAGATGCACCAGTACCGTCACCGTGGGCTCCCCTCCCCGCGCGGCCGAACGCTTTGAACGCGTTCAACTCACGGTCATGACCTTACGAGACTCCTTGAACATGTTCAAGACGTGATCCGGGTTCTGCCCCGCCCGGCCCCGCTCCGCCGCGCCGCTCCGGTTGCGGCCCTGCCGCGGATGCGGCAGACAGGAGGGAGCAACCGGGGCGAAAGGGAGATTCACGTGCACGTACGGACACCTCGTCAGGCTCCACGCCGTCATACTCCGGTCCGCGCCGCCCTCTTCACGCTCCTCGGTCTGCTCGCCGCGGCCTGCGGCGCTCCCGAGGAACCGAAGAGCGCGGCCGGCCCGGAGAGCCAGGAGGTCCTGCTCCAGCCCGTGGGGTCGGCCGGACCCGACCCCTTCACCGCGACTTCGGCCACCAGCGAGTCCGCCCCCGCGCAGCCTCCGCTGCCCAACGCGACCGGCCAGGGCATCCGGACCGTCAACGCGGCCACGCCCGGCCTCTACGCCGGCACCAAGCGGCTCGGCAGCTGCGACGTGGAACAGCAGCTGCGCGCCCTCACCGAGGACGAAGCCAAGGCCAAGGCATTCGCCCAGGCCGTCTCCGTCGACAGGGCGAAGCTCCCCGCGTTCCTGCGCGGCTTGACGCCGGTCGTGCTCCGCGCCGACACCCGCGTCACCAACCACGCCTTCCGCAGCGGCCGCGGGGAAGCCTTCCAGTCCGTCCTGCAGGCCGGCACCGCCGTCCTCGTCGACGACCACGGCATGCCCCGGGTCCGCTGCGCCTGCGGAAACCCGCTCCAGGCGCCGCGCGCCCCGAAGGGCTCCCCGGCGCTCAAGGGCGACCAGTGGAGCGGCTACCAGCCCCACCAGGTCATCGTCATCGAACCGACCCCGCACCCGATCAAGAGCCTGGTCATCGTCAACATCGCCGACAACACCTGGCTGGAGCGCAAGACCGGCGACGACGGCGCCCAGGACGCCACCCCGCAGCCCGTCCCCGCGTTCGACCCGGCGGGAGGCATCCCGACCGGTCCCGTGACCCCGCCCGCGGCGGCCCCGGCCGAGCCGTGCGCCCCGCCCGAGACCGGCAACGACGCCGGCGCCGGGACGAACGGCCTGGCCAGGACCGCTCCGCCGGCCCCGCCGAAGCCCCCGAGCGGTCCCGTGGGGGTCCCGGCCCCCGAGGCCACGGACTGCGTACCGGCCCAGGGCGAGCAGGCCGGCCCGGACCAGCAGGCGCGCCCCGACCGGCAGGACGGCCCCGGCCAGGCCCCGCCGCAGGCCCCGCAGAAGCAGCAGCGGCCCGGGCAGCCCCCGGCCGCGCCGCGGTCCGACGCGCCCCCGAACCAGCCGGGCGACGTACCCCGGGACGCATTCGCCGACCCGGGGCTCCCGCAGGAGGCCGACGGTTCGACGCCGCGCCGGCCCGACTCCGACGACCCGTTCGCGCAAGGGGACCCGTTCGCGCAGGGGGACTCGTTCGGTCGGGGCGACGACCCCTTCGCCCCGTCCGGTCAGGACGGCCGGGACGCCCCGTACGACCCCTTCGGCGGCCCGGACCGGCAACAACCGCCCGCGAACCCGGCGAGCTCCTTGGAGCGCGCCTGACCGGCCCGTGTGTCATGGTGGATCGGTGCCGACCACCGTATCGCTGCCGGACGACTGGCCCGCACACCCGGACCGGTCGCTCTCGCTGAACCGCATGGGCAGTTTCGACTGGGACCTGGAGACCGGTCTCCTGCACATGGACGCAGCGGCCCTCGAGGTGTACGACATGACGCCCGGGGAATACGACGGCCGGCCCGAATCCCTCGGCCCGCGCGTCCCGCCCGACGAGGCGGCGCGGCTCGACGCCCTCGTCTCCAGCGTCCTCAAGAGCGGTGACGACAGCTACGGCGCGTACTTCCGGATCCGCACCCAGGACGGGCAGCTGCGCTGGACGCACACCCAGGGCCGTGTCATGCGCGGCTCCGACGGCCGCCCGTTCCGGATCATCGGCATCGTCCGCGACGCCACCGAGGAGCTCAGCCACTCGGCGGAACGCCTCGGCCTCGACGAGGAGCGCCGCCGCCAGACCTCGGTGGTCGAGAGCACCACGGCCGCCCTCGCGCACGCCAGGACCGTACGGGACGTCATCGACGTCATCGGCGACGCCCACGGCCTGGAGCGGCTCGGCTCGATGGGCATGGTGATGGGGCTGGTCGAGGCCGGGCGGATCCACCTCGTGGCCGAGGGGCCGGCCGACAGTTTCGTACCGGGCACCCGGTACACCCGGATCGACGAGCAGTACCCGATGAGCGAGGTCGTCCGCTCGCTGCAGCCGCGCTTCCTCGACTCTGCCAAGGAGTTCGCCGAGGGCTATCCCGAACTCTGGTCGAAGATCTCGTCCATGGACATCTCGGCGGCCGCGTACCTGCCGCTGATCGCCCAGGCCCGCCCGATCGGCGCGATCGGCCTGCTCTACCAGGACAAGGACGGCTTCACCCAGGACGAGCGGAACCTGCTGATCGCGCTGGGCAGCAGCATCGCGCAGAGCCTCCAGCGGGCGATGCTGCTGGAGCAGGAGCACGATCTGGCGGAGGGCCTGCAGCAGGCGATGCTCCCGCGCCGGATCCCGTCGGTGCCGGGCGCGGAGATCGCCGTACGGTACCGCTCCGCCCGGATGGGCCAGGACATCGGCGGCGACTGGTACGACGTCATCCCGCTGCCCGGCGGCCGGGTCGGGGCCGTCATCGGCGACGTCCAGGGCCACGACACGCACGCGGCGGCGGTCATGGGCCAGCTGCGGATCGTGCTGCGCGCGTACGCCGCCGAAGGGCACGCGCCGGGCACGGTCATGGCGCGTGCCTCCGTCTTCCTCCACGAGCTGGACACCGACCGCTTCGCGACCTGCACGTACGTCGAGGCCGACCTCTCCACGGGCGTCCTGCAAGTGGTCCGCGCCGGGCACATCGACCCGCTCCTGCGGACCCGGGACGGGGACTGCCGGCGCCTCCCGGTGGAGGGCGGGATGCCGCTGAGCCTGTCGGCGGAGTTCGGCCGCCTGGAGTACCCCGTGACCACCGTGGAACTGGATCCGGGGGAAACGCTCGTCCTGTGCACGGACGGCCTCGTGGAGCACCCGGGCGCGGACCTCGACGACGGGATCCAGCTGCTCACCGAGCTCATCCGGAGCGGGCCGGCGGACCTCGGGCGGCTGGCGGACCGGCTGTGCGGGGTGATCGACGAGCGCGGCGGCGACGACGACATGGCGCTGCTCCTGCTGCGCCGCCAGGCGGAGGACGTTCCGCAGGGCGGCGGCCGTCTCCAGCAGCACGTGGCCCCGGGAGACCCGGAAGCCCTGGTCGCGGCCCGCCACATGATCGGCGCGGCGGTGCGGGCGTGGGGTGCGCGGGAACGGGCCGATGAGATCGAACTCGTCGCGGACGAGCTCATCGTGAACGCCCTGATGCACACGGACGGCCCCGCCATCGTGACCCTGCGGGTGCTGACGGGCCCGCAGCGGCGCCTGCGCGTCGAGGTGGCGGACCGTTCCAGCGCCCTCCCGCGCCGGCGCGAAGCGGGTGAGTCCGGCGTATCGGGCCGTGGCCTGATGCTGGTGGACCGCCTGGCGGACGTCTGGGGAGTGGAGCCCCGGGGCAGCGGCAAATGCGTCTGGTGCGAGTTCGTGATGTCCTGACCCCGCGCCCGGGTGGCCGGGGCGGGGGTCGCGGGGGAGGGTGGGGGTATGCCCGAGCTGCCCGAGGTCGAGGCCCTGCGGGAGTTCCTCGACGAGAACCTCGCCGGGCGGGTGGTGGAGCGAGTCCTCCCGCTCGCCGTCAGCGTGCTCAAGACGTACGACCCGCCGCTCGGCGCCCTCGAAGGGCAGCGGGCGGGGGTCACCGCCCGCCACGGGAAGTTCCTGGCGATCCGGATCGGCGAGCTCCACCTCGTCACCCACCTGGCCCGGGCCGGCTGGCTCCGATGGCAGGACGCCCTGCCCGACAAGCCGCCGCGTCCCGGCAAGGGCCCGCTCGCGCTCCGCGTCGCCCTGGAAGGGGGCGCGGGCTTCGACCTCACCGAGGCCGGGACGCAAAAGCGCCTCGCGGTGTACGTCGTACGCGACCCGCAGGAGGTGCCCGGCATCGCCCGCCTCGGACCGGACCCGCTCGCCGACGGGTTCGACCGGGCCGCGTTCGCCGCGCTCCTCGCGGGGGAGCGCCGGCAGATCAAGGGGGTGCTGCGCGACCAGAGCGTCATCGCGGGCATCGGGAACGCGTACAGCGACGAGATCCTGCACGCGGCGAAGGTCTCGCCGTTCAAGCTGGCCGCCTCCTTCGACGAGGAGCAGGTCACCCACCTGTACGAGGCCGTCCGGCGGACCCTGCGCGAGGCCGTCGAGCGTGCGCACGGCGTGGCCGCAGGCAACCTGAAGGCCGAGAAGAAGAGCGGGCTGCGCGTGCACGGCCGGGACGGGGAGCCCTGCCCGGTGTGCGGGGACACCGTGCGCTCGGTGTCCTTCGCCGACTCCTCGCTCCAGTACTGCCCGACCTGCCAGACGGGCGGCAAGCCGCTCGCCGACCGCAGGCTCTCCCGTCTCCTCAAATGACCTCCGCCTGCGTAGACTCCGGCCCCATGGCCGACCAGCAGCAGCCGCGCCCGCAGCAGCCCCGCGCGCGCCCGCAGCCGCCGCCGTCGCCCCGCCGCGAGGTCGTCACGGGCGTGCCGCGCGGCACCCGGAGCCGCCCGCCGGCACACACCCCGGCCCGCTCGGAGATCTCCGAGCAGACCACCCTGGGCGCCACGTACGTCCGGGCCCTGATGCGCAGTCAGTTGCGGGCCGGACTCGGCGCGCTGGGCGCCCTCGCCCTGCTCGTCGGGACGCTGCCGGTGCTGTTCACGCTGTCGCGCGCGGAGTCGGGGCCGCTGGCCTGGGTGGCGCTCGGCCTGGCGGCCTACCCGGTGATGTGGCTGATCGCCCGGTGGTACGTCACCCGGGCAGAGCGCAACGAGGCCGATTTCACCGGCCTGGTGATGGATCCGGCCGAGGCGCCGAGCGTCCGTCGACAGGCCGGCTGACCCCGGCCCCGCAGCCCCGGCGCCCGGCCCGGTGTCCGTCTCAGAACAGGTGCATCGCCAAGTGCCCCAGCGGCAGGCCGAGCTGCCAGGCCGGGGTCCACACCCGCGCGTTCTCGTCCAGCCCGGCCGGGTTGCCGGCGTGGCCGGCCCGTCCCGGGTCGAGGTTGGTGGCGAACAGTTCGGTGCGGTCCAGCCAGTGCCAGGCCGCCCGGGCCAGCTCCAGGTCCGGGTCCTCGCCGCCGCCGCGCTCCCTGGCCTCCTCGCCCAGCGCGAGGAACCGGGTGTCCACCCAGTCGCGCCAGGGGTGCCCGTACGCCGTGAGCGACATCCACTCGTCGAGCTGCGAGACCACCCGGATCCCGGAGAGCTCGCCGGCCGCGTCGGAGAGGTAGATCGTCAGCGCGAGCGTGTCCCGCCCGGCACGGAACTCCAGGGTACTGACCGGGATCAGCCGGCCCGTGCGCAGCAGTTCGTCGGCGATGTACTCCGCGTAGAGCCATGCCATGGGCACCGCGAGCCCGCCGTCACTGGTGCCGTTCGTACCCTCGGGCTGCACCGTTCCACCTTCTCCCGCGCGTCGAGCTTCCCGTCGTCAGCCATGAGCCTTCACCGAGCGACTCGCGGAACGTGGCATGTTTACCCAACTTGAACGCTCTGAGGCCGATTTCGATGCGTTTTGTGTCCGATCCGCGTGCATTCGGTTCGTTCAGGCGCCGAGGCCGTACCCGTATCCCTGGAGGCCCTTCCTCAGGGCGCGCAGGGCGTAGTACGTACGGGACTTGACGGTTCCGGCCGGAATCCCGAGCTCCGCCGCCGCCTCGGCCACCGAGCGGTCCTGGAAGTAGACCTGCATCAGCACCTCGCGGTGCTCCGGCCCGAGGGAGCCCACGGCCCGGCGGACGTCGATCGCCGTGACGGAGCCGGCCACCGCGTCCTCGGGCGCGGGCGCCTGCTCCAGCCCTTCCGGGTCCACCTCCTGCGGGCGGGACAGCCGTGCCCGCCGGGCGTCGATCGCCAGCCGCCGCGCCACCGTGAACAGCCAGGGCCGCATGGAGTCGTGAGCGCTCTGCAGCACCTCGGGGTGCTGCCACGCACGCACCAGCGTCTCCTGCACGAGGTCCTCGGCGCGTTGCGAGTCCCCGGCCGTGAGCCCGAGCAGGAAGCCGAACAGGGCCCGCCCGTGGTCGCGCTGGAGTTCGGCCAGCGCCTCGGGGTCCGTGCGCAGGAGGGTGGGGGAGAGGGGCACGAGTGGCTCCTTCCTGGGTCCGTTCGGCTCCGACGCACCCACCCTCACCTGCGCGGAGCGCCCCGGGAACCGTCCGGTGCCGCCGTTGCGCCCAAGCGTCCGGGCCGTCCGGTGGGCGGCCGTGCCCGGCGGTGAACGGTCGAACGGCGCGGCGAACGGCCGCCCGGGCGAGGTCGGGCGCCCCGCAGCCCCCCGAGATCCCCCGGAGCCGCCGGCCGACTGGTGACATCTCGCCCCATGGATTACAGATGGTCAGATAGTCCTACTAATGAGAGCTGGCTCAGATGACCAAGCGCACCCGGCAGGCCCTCGCGCTCCTGTCGGCTGTCCTGCTGGCCGCGGCCGCCGCCGGCTGTTCCTCCGGCAAGGATCCCGCGCCGGCCCGCCTCGGCGAGCCCCGCGCCCCGTCGCCGTCCACCGGCTCCGGGGCGAACTCGGCCCCGGCCGAAGGCTCCGCGAGGGGCTTCACCCTGGTCGCATCCGGCGACGTACTGCCGCACGACTCGGTCATCAAACGGGCGGCGGCGGACGCGGACGGCGACGGCCACGACTTCAGGCCGATGTTCTCCCTGGTCAAGCCGGTGGTCTCGGCGGCCGACCTGGCCCTGTGCCACATGGAGACCGTGTACGGGGAGGACGGCGGGCCGTTCACCGGCTACCCGGCCTTCCAGTCCCCGCCGGACGTGGCCGACGGGCTCAAGGACGCCGGGTACGACGGCTGCTCCACGGCCTCGAACCACACCCTGGACGCCGGGGCCGAGGGGCTGAAGCGCACCCTCGACACGTTCGACCGCGCCGGGCTGAAGCACGCCGGTTCCGCCCGTACGGCGGCCGAGGCGGCCGCGCCCACCCTGTACACGGCGGGCTCCGCGAAGGTCGCGCACCTCGCGTACACCTACGACACGAACGGCTACCCGATGCCGGAGGGGCAGCCCTGGGCGGTCAACCTGATGGAGAAGGGCAAGATCATCGCGGACGCGCGGGCCGCCCGGAAGGCCGGCGCGGACGTGGTCCTGGTCAGCGTCCACTGGGGCACCGAATGGCAGACCGAGCCGGACGAGAAGCAGCTGTCGCTCGGCAAGGAGCTGACGGCCTCGCAGAGCGGCGGGCGCCCCGACGTCGACATGATCCTGGGCACGCACGCGCACATCCCGCAGGCCTACGAGAAGGTCAACGGGACGTGGATCGTCTACGGCATGGGCGACCAGGTCGCCGGTGAGATGTTCAACTACTCCGGCGCGCGGGACATGCGCGGCAACTACGGCTCGATCGGCCGTTTCACGTTCGTCCCGCCGGCCGCCGCGGGGCAGCGCTGGCAGGTCACCAAGGCCGAGTTCATCCCGCAGATGATGGACCTGTCCGCCGGGAAGGTCGTCAACCTGCCCGCCGCCCTCGCCCAGGACCCCGGCGACGAGGAGTACGAGACCGCGCGGGACGCCGTCAGCGAGGCCGTCCTCAGCCGCGGCGCGGCCAAGGACGGCCTGACGATGGCGAAGTAGCCGCCCCGCCGTCAGAACGCTCCGGTCACGGAACCACCGTGACCGGCCAGCGGCCCGCCTTGACCAGGCGGACCGCCACCGAGCCGACGATCCTGTGCCCGGCCTGCTCCGAGGCGCCGACCACCACCGCGTCCGCCTTCAGCTCGTCCGCCGCGCTCACCAGGCCCGCGTACGGGTCGCCGCGGAAGGTGTGGAACTGCCAGCGCACCTCGTAGACGCCCCTGACCCGCTCCGCCGCCTCCCGGATCTCGGCGACCAGACCCTCCGCGATCTCCCCGGTGGTGTCGGCCACCGGCGCGCCCAGCGAGGCCCCGGCCGGCATCACCGGCTGGACGTACACGAGCGCCAGCAGCGCGTGCTGCCGCCGGGCCAGACCCGCCGCGTACGCCGCCGCCCGCAGCGAGGACTCCGAGCCGTCCACCCCCGCGAGGATCACCTTGGGGCCGTCGGTACCGCGTTCGAATCCCGTGTTCACGTGCTCAGTCACCTCCCCACGGTATGTCCTTCGCCGCGCGCGGCGGCGCGGGCCTCCCTACAGTGCGAACCATGAGTGCCACCGTGGAGGAGACCCGGGGCACCCGGAACCGCTTCCTGAACCGGGTGCCCGACGCGTTCGCCGCGTTCTTCGGAACGCTCGGACTCCTGTGCGCCGTACTGGCGCTCTCCCCGACGCTGCGGCACCTGCTCCGGCACGTCGTGCGCTTCCTCGACGAGATCGTGGTGCCGGTCAGCGCCAACCTTGCCTACGCGGTCTTCCTCTTCCTGCTCGCCGCCGCGCTCGGCACCCGCAAGAAGGTCGCCTGGTGGATCGTCGTCACCTATCTGGCCCTGCTCGTCCTGGTCGACGTCCTGATCATCGCCGACGAGTACTACTGGATCGGCGGGCCCTCGATGGCCCTCGCCGTGGCCGCCCTCGGGATCCTGATCGCCGCCCGCAAGGAGTTCTACGCCGCCTCCCGGCCCGGCGCCTTCTGGCGCGCGATGCTCGTCCTGGGCCTCGGGCTGCTCGTGGCGGTGCTCGTCGGCTGGGGACTGGTCGCCCTGTTCCCCGGCACCCTGCCCAAGGGGCAGTGGCTGGACTGGGCCGCCCGGCAGGTCTTCGGCGGTCTCGTCTCGCCCCGCCAGTTCGACGGTCACCCGCCCCGCCCGCTGTACTTCTTCCTCGGCCTGTTCGGCGCCCTCGCCCTGCTGAACGCCGCCTCGACCCTGTTCCGCTCGCAGCGGCTGACCGCCGCCCTGCACGGGGACGAGGAGCCCCGCATCCGGGCCCTGCTCGGCGCCTACGGCCGGGGAGACTCCCTCGGCTACTTCGCCACCCGCCGCGACAAGGCCGTCGTGTTCGCCCCCAACGGCAGGGCCGGCGTCACCTACCGCGTCGAGGCCGGGGTCTGCCTCGCCAGCGGCGACCCGGTTGGCGACCCCGCCGCCTGGTCCGCCGCCGTCGACGCCTGGCTCACCGTCGCACGCCGCCACGGCTGGCAGCCGGCCGTCATGGGCGCCTCCGAGGAGGGGGCCACCGCGTACGCCCGCTCCGGGCTCGGCGCCCTCCAGCTCGGCGACGAGGCGATCCTGCAGGTCGCCCACTTCGACCTCGACGGCCGCGACATGCGCGTCACCCGCCAGGCCGTCAACCGCGTCAAGCGCACCGGGGCCACCACCCTCATCCGCCGTCACTCCGCTCTCAGCGAGGAGGAGATGCAGCGGATCATCGAGCGTGCCGACACCTGGCGCGACACCGAGACCGAGCGCGGGTTCTCCATGGCGCTGGACCGGCTCGGCGACCCCGCCGACGGGGACTGCCTGCTCGTCGAGGCCTTCGACGCACAGGGCGAGCTGATCGCCCTGCTGTCCTTCGTCCCGTGGGGCAAGGACGGCATCTCCCTGGACCTGATGCGCCGCGACCGCACCGCCCCCAACGGGGTCATGGAGTTCATGGTCGCCGAGCTCTGCGCCGCCGCGCCGGGCCTGGGCGTACGGCGGATCTCCCTGAACTTCGCCGTCTTCCGCTCCGCCTTCGAGGAGGGCGGCCGGATCGGCGCCGGGCCGGTGCTCAAGCTGTGGCGCAAACTGCTGCTGTTCTTCTCCCGCTGGTGGCAGCTGGAGGCCCTGTACCGCTCGAACGTCAAGTACGGGCCCCAGTGGTACCCGCGGTTCCTCTGCTACCAGGACGCCGGCTCGCTCGCCCGGGTCAGCCTCGCCTCCGGCATCGCCGAGGGCTTCGTCTCCGTACCGAGCCTGCGCAAACTGTGGGGCAACGGGCACGCCAAGGGGCTCATCGCCCCCACCAGCACCGAGGGACTGCCCCCCATCGACTCCCTCGGCCTCGACCTCGTCGGCGGCCAGGACGAGACGGCCGCACGGGCCGAGCGCCTGCCCGACCAAGTCCGCGTCCGCCACGACAAGATGGAGCGGATCCGGGCGGCCGGCACCGACCCGTACCCCGTGGGCATCCGCCAGCGCACCCACACCGTGGCCGGGCTGCTGGCCGCCCTGCCCGGGCAGGCGCCCGGCGCCCGCTCCGGGGAGCAGGCCACGCTCGCCGGCCGGGTGATGCTCGTACGCGACCTCGGCGGCGTGGTCTTCGCCGTCCTGCGCGACTGGTCCGGGGACATGCAGCTGATGCTCACCCGCGACGAGAGCGGCGCCGCCGTACTGGACTCCTTCACCTCCCAGATCGACTTCGGCGACCACGTGGTCGCGAGCGGCGAGACCGGCGCCAGCCGCAGCGGCGAGCCCTCGCTCGTGGTCTCCTCCTGGCAGCTCACCGGCAAATGCCTGCGCCCGCTGCCGGACAAGCGCAAGGGTCTCGCCGACCCCGAGGCGCGCGTCCGGCGCCGCTACCTCGACCTGGTCGCGAGCCCCGAGGCGCGGGACGTCGTACGGGCCCGCTCCGCGGCCGTCCAGGCGCTGCGCCAGGGGCTGCTGGACCGCGGCTACCTGGAGGTCGAGACCCCGATGCTCCAGCAGATCCACGGCGGGGCCAACGCCCGGCCCTTCCGGACCCACATCAACGCCTACGACCTCGACCTGTACCTGCGCATCGCGCCCGAGCTGTACCTGAAGCGGCTGTGCGTCGGCGGCCTGGAGAAGGTCTTCGAGATGGGCCGCACCTTCCGCAACGAGGGCGTCTCCCACAAGCACAACCCCGAGTTCACGATGCTGGAGGCCTACCAGGCCTTCGCCGACTACGACGTGATGCTCGACCTGACGCGCGAGCTCATCCAGGGCGCGGCGACCGCTGCCTTCGGCTCGCCCGTCGCCCACAGGGCGGGCCCGGACGGAAAGCTCGTCGTCCACGACATCTCCGGGCTCTGGCCGGTCAAGACGATGTACGGGGCGATCAGCGAGGCGCTCGGAGAGGAGGTCGGCGCCGACACCGAGGAGCACGTGCTCAGGCGGCTCTGCGACCGGGCCGCCGTCCCGCACACACCCGAGAACACCCGCGGGGACGTGGTGCTGGAGATGTACGAGCGGCTGGTGGAGGAGAAGACCGGGCTGCCCACCTTCTACAAGGACTTCCCCACCGACGTCTCCCCGCTGACCCGGCAGCACCGCAAGGACCCGCGCCTCGCCGAGCGCTGGGACCTCGTCGCCTTCGGGACCGAACTGGGCACCGCCTACTCGGAGCTGACCGACCCGGTGGAGCAGCGGCGACGGCTCACCGCCCAGTCGCTGCTCGCGGCGGGCGGAGACCCGGAGGCCATGGAGCTCGACAACGACTTCCTGGACGCGCTGGAGTACGCGATGCCGCCGACCGGCGGCCTGGGCATCGGCGTGGACCGGCTGGTCATGTTCCTCACCGGCCTCACGATCCGCGAGACGCTGCCGTTCCCCCTGGTGCGGCGCGGCTGATCGGGTGAGGGGGAGGGCGCGCGTCCGCGCCTCTCGACATCTGCGGGGATGTCGTTGATACGTAGTAATAATGAAAAATGACGAGCCGACAGTAGGGCGACGCGTGCTCCTGCGTACCGCCGTCTTCCTCGGAGTCGCCGCTGCCTCCGGACTGCTCACCGGCGGAGAGACCGCAGCGCCCGGCCAGAACGGGGCGGGCGGTGCACCCGGCGCCGGCCTCGGCGCCGCCTCCGGCGGCCCGGCAGCCGGGCCGCCCGGACCCGGCGGAGCCGCCGGACCGGGCGGAGTCCGCGCCCTGCGACCGCAGGCGCCCGGGCAGGCTGCGTACCGGCTGAGCCCCATGACCGCCGAGACCCCGCTGCGGCCGCCCGCCGCGCGGCCCGCCGTACGGACCCGGCCCATCCTCGAACTGCCGGCCGACGCGAGCACGGCGAGCGCCATGGTGCTCACCTTCGACGACGGGCCCGACCCGCGGTACACGCCCGCCATCCTCGACACCCTCGCCCGGTACGGGGTGCGCGCCATGTTCTTCGTGTGCGGGGAGATGGCCACCGACAACCGGGACCTGCTGCGCCGGATGGCCGCCGAGGGCCACGTCATCGGCAACCACACCTGGACCCATCCGCTCATCCCCACGCTGAGCCGGCCCGCCCTCGCCTCCGAGATCGCCCGCACGAGCGAGGTCGTGCAGCAGGCGGTGGGGGAGGCGCCGCAGTGGTTCCGGGCGCCGTACGGGGCCTGGAACCGGGCGGCGTTCGAGATCGGGGCCGAGCTGGGCATGGAGCCGCTCGCCTGGACGGTGGACACCCTGGACTGGAAGGAGCCGGGCACCACCACGATCGTCTCGAACGTCCTCAAGGGTGCGGCGCCCGGCGTCATCGTGCTCAACCACGACGCGGGCGGCGACCGCTCGCAGAGCGTGCAGGCGGTGAGCACCTACCTGCCCCAACTGCTGTCCCGGGGCTACCGGATGACGCTTCCCGCACTGCCGCCCCGCTGAGGAGACTCCTCCTCGGCGGGGCGGGGCGGGGTTCGGGCGGGTCCGCGCGGCGGCGGGCCCGCTCTTCAGCGGGCCTCCACCATCCGGGCGAAGACGACGACGTTGCCGTCGTAGCCCCGGGCCTTGGAGTAGCCGCCCCCACAGGTGATCACCCGCAGCTCCGCGCGCCCGTTGTCCCCGTACACCCGGGCTCCGGGGAACGTCTCCTTCGAGAAGACCTCCACGCCGTACACCTCGAACACCGCCGTGCGTCCGTCGTACCGCTCCACCTCGATGTGGTTGCCCTTGCGCAGCGAGCCCAGGCCGTAGAAGACCGCCGGGCCGCTCGCGTTGTCCACGTGGCCCACGATCACCGCCGAACCGCGCTGGCCCGGCGAGATGCCGTTGAGGTACCAGCCGGCCAGATTCGGGTCCTGCGGCGGCGGGGCCTCGATCCAGCCCTGCGCGTCCAGCCCGACCGTCATCACCGGCGCGTCCACCTTGATGTTGGGGATGCGGATGCGCTGCACCGACGAGTGGTCCAGCGGTGCCACCTCCGGGCGCGGCTGGGCCTGCTGCATCGGCTGTTCACCCTGCGCCGGCGGATTCGCCGGCAGCTGCTCGGCCGGCACCCCGACCGCCGCCGCGGCCGTCGGCTGCGGCGGCCCGTCGCCGATGTCGGCTCCGTTGCGCATCATGGCGAGGCCGCTGAGCATGACCAGTGCGAGCACGCCCCAGGGGGATCGTCTTCTCGGTGGCTGCTCGCTCTCGTCCTCGGTCATGGCTCTCCCTTCCCGACGCGGGGGTCCCGACCCGCGTTCTTGTCCCACCCCTGTACGCCCTTCCTCACGCACGCTAAGGCTGCGTGCGCAAGACGGCGATCGGTGAAGGGCGAACGGGTGGCGGCACGGCCGGAAGGGGTGCGCCCATCCAGGTATTCGTCACATAAATGCCTGACGGGTCGTGACCTGCGGATCCGTCAGCCGAGCCGCGCACGCCTCGGCGTGTCGCTCAACCTTGCGGCCCAAAGCCGGAAATGCGCTGGTTGCGACCCGCCCTGAGGGTTCGTCGTGGGAGGCGTTCTCGTCGATCTTCCCGGGCGACCGCTCCGGGGCGCTTCCCGCTGGAGGTTCCACCATGCGTGTTCTCCGCGCCCTCACCGTGGCCGCGGCGGCTGTCGTCGCCGTCGGGCTCAGTACCCCGTTCGCCGCCGCGAACCCGTCGGACCCCCTGGGCGGAGCCCCGTTGGGCGGATCCCCGTCGGGCCAGGGCGGCAACGGGGGCAACAACGGCAACGGGCCCAGCAACGTCACCGTCAACCCGTACTCCGTGCACCAGGGCTCGATGATGCAGGTCAGCGCGGCCGGCTGCCGCCACGGCGGCACCGTCTGGTCGGCCGGCAACTTTCCCCAGACGAACCTGTCGGCCGGCTCCATCGGCTTCGCCAGCGTCCGGATCTTCAACCACGCCTCGCCCGGCAACCACACGCTGTCGGTCAAGTGCCACGACAACAGTCTGGTCGCCACCCACCGGTTCACCATCCTGCGGGGCAGAGGCGCACAGGGCGGTATCGGCGGCTCGTTCGGCCCGTCCACCGCCGAGACCGCCATCGGGTCGAGCCTGGTCGGCGCCGCGGCCCTGGGCGCGGGCGTGCACGTGATGCGCCGGCGCCGTCCGCTGCGCGGGCGGGCCTGACGGCCGGGCCCGCCCGGTCGAGCCCTTCGCACGCCGCAGTGCCCCGGGAACCGCCGGTCGCCCCGAATCCTGATCAGGATTCGGGGCGACCGGCGGTCGGTGCTCTGGGGTGTGGGTGTGGGGCTGCGCGGTGTGCTGCCGCACGTGGCCGGCGGGGCCGGTCAGTGGCCGCGGGTGGAGGCGCGGCGGCGCAGTGCGTACGCCGTACCGCCGGCGGCCGCCAGGAAGAGGGCGGCGCCCGCGCCGAGCTCCCGGGGATCCATCCCGGCCACGCTGCCGCCCAGACCGCCGCGGACGCCGAGGGAAGCACCCCGGGTGGCCGCGGAGGCGGCCGTCGACGTGGAGGTGGAGGTGGAGCTGGTGGTGGGCTTGGTGGTGCCACCGGTGATGGTGAGGTCCGCCGAACCGGTCTCCCCGTTGCAGGTGAAGGAGACGGAGTACACGGCTCCGCGCCGGGCGTCGCGGTCCACGGTCACCCGGGCGGTCTGGCCGCGCGCGACGCTCACGGTGTCGAAGACTCCGGAGGAGACGGTGGCGTAGGCGGCGTTGCAGCCGGTGACGGAGAGCACCGTCTGGCCGCCCGGGGCGACCGTGGACGGGGTCAGGGCGAAGCCGAACGAGGTGATGGGCTGGGCCTCGGCCGCGGCCGCGGAGGGCGCGCCGAGGGCGCCGAGCGCGAGTACGGCGCTCATGGCGCCGGCGCTCAGCAGGGCGGTGGCGTTGCTGCGTATCGCACCCATGGTTGATCTCCGGATCTCCGAGGAGCAGCCGCGGAACGGTTTCCGCACGTGGGGGGTCGTGCGCCTCGATGTCCGACACGCTAGGTCCGGGCGCGGTGACCCGCGATCAGGAACGGGCGAATGGGGCACGGGGGTAGGCCGAACCGGGGACGGGAGACCCGTCCCCGGTTTGCCGGGCGTTCAGCCGCCGAGCGGCAGATGCGGGAACTGGGCGAGGAACGGTTCCGCGGTCGCCGCGACGCCCCGGCCGAACGGCGCGTCGAAGTCCCAGATCAGGAACAGCAGGAACGCGATCAGCGCGCTGAACAGGCCCGCCAGCAGCAGTTCCCGGAACGAGCGGCGGATCTGCAGGGTGAAGACCAGGCCCACCGTCACGAGCGCCCCGGCGATCAGCCCGAACCACACCACCCCCGGCATCGTCGCCCCGGCGCTCTGGCCGCGGGCGCTGCGCGCGTCGTCCACCAGCGCGACCTGGTCCACCAGCGGCTGGTACGCCTGCCCCTCGTGGTCGGTCTGCGGTTCGTAGTCCGTGACGTCCCGGCGGATGCGCTCCAGCAGTTCCCCGCTGTGGTCGGTGAGATCGCCGTGGTCGGCCATCTGCTTCCATTCGGTGTCCACCACGTACGTCACGTACGCGTCGACATCGGAGCGGATCTTCTTGCGCACGTCCGCCGGGTAGACCTCCGAGCGGACGCTGATCTCGTGGAGGGCCTGCGCCTCCTGGCGCACGTACTCCTGGGCGGCCCCGCGGCCCTCCCAGACACCGGCGATGGCCAGGCCCAGCACGATCGCGTAGATCACGCCGATCATCATCGTCATGTACTCGATGACGTCCGGGGTCTCGTTGGGATCGTCGTCGTCACCGATCCTCCGGTGGTTGAAGAAGGTGATGGACAGCACCACGGCGCATGCCGCGGCCATCGCGAGGGTCAGGACGAGCCATTCCGACAAGACGACTCCCAATCGGGTCACGAAGGTGGTGTGCGGGGCAGCGGCCGGGCAGGGCCGCCTCCAGGTCGTGCCGTCCCCCTAGCGCGGGCGCAGCGCGACGATCGCGAGCACAGCGGGAGCCGCGGTCATCAAGGTGAAGGTCACCGGTGAGATGTGGTGCTCGGGCCGCTTCGCGGCAGCCGTGCGGTAGGCCGGCCTCGCCACCGGCTTCTTCGGGGGCGGGGGCGGCGGTGTCACCACGGGTGCGGGCAGCTTCACTTGGAGCGGGGGCGGCGCCACCGGCTTCGGCGGGGCCGGCACCGGCGGCCTCGGCTGCGGCTTCGCCTGCGGAGGGGGCGGGGGTGGCGGCGCGGGCGGAGGCGGCGGAGTCGGCTTCGGCGCTGGCGGCTTCGGCGTCGGGGGCGGCGGTGGTGTCGGTGTCGGTGTCGGTGTGGGAGTCGGGGTGGGGGTCGGCTTCGGCGGGCACGGCGGGGGAGGAGGCGGCGGGCAGTGGTGTCCGCCGTGTCCGTGGTGGCCTCCGTGGCCGTTCCCGTGGCCCGGGCCGCGGCCGTTTCCCCGGCCGTTCCCGTGGCCGTTTCCGTGGTCGTCGCCGTGATGTCCGCCACCCCGGCCGCTCGCTGCCGCGCCGCTTCCGGCGGTCGCGACCAGCCAGACGGCGTTCGCGCCGTCCCCGGCGTCGATCGTCGTGGAGGCGCTGCTATCAGCCACGGCCGGTGTGGCGGACAGCGCCGCCCACAGCAGGACCGGGACCACCAGCAGGCGTCTGGTACGGGCTCTGTTCACCCGGGGAGCATGGGCTCACGTGCGCCCGCGCACGCGGAGCCGGGCTGTGGTTCGCCTGAATGGGTGATGCGAAGACCGTAGAGGTTTGAGCCACGGAATGAAGAATTCCGATCATCTACCTGCGCATTCCCAAAAGCGACTTGTCGGTTTCGGTCATTCGCTGCGGGAGGGGCCTTGGAGGCCTTTGGTGTGTGATGAAGAACGGATCACCAATTTCCGCTTTTGCTCGCTCCGTTGGGCAATGATCAGTACATTCGGCTCGGACAGGCGTCCGATCCCGGACGACCGCGCAGGACTACGGCTTGGAGACCCCGATGGAGCGCCCCGCCTGGGCCCCGCCAGGTATCGACATATCGGTGCCGAGCGTGTCCCGCATCTACGACTACTACCTGGGCGGCTCCCACAACTTCGAGGTCGACCGCCAGGCCGCCCGCCGCGCCATGGAGTTCCTGCCGGGCCTGCCCAAGATCATGCAGGCCAACCGGGCCTTCATGCGCCGCGCCGTCCGCTACGCCGTGGCCCAGGGCGTCACCCAGTTCCTCGACATCGGCTCCGGCATCCCGACCTTCGGCAACGTCCACGAGATCGCCCAGGCAGCCAGCCCCGAGGCCCGCGTGGTCTACGTGGACCACGACCCGGTCGCCGTCGCGCACAGCCGGGCCGTCCTCGGCGGCGACGAGCGCAGCGGCATCGTCGCCGCCGACCTGCGCAAGCCGCAGGACATCCTCGCCGCCCCCGAGGTCGCGCAGCTGCTCGACCTCGAACGCCCGGTAGCCCTGCTGCTCGTCGCCGTCCTGCACTTCCTGGAGGACTCGGACGACCCGTACGCCGCCGTCGCCGAGCTGCGCGACGCGCTGGCCCCCGGCAGCCTCCTGGTGGTCACGCACGCCTCCTACGAGGGGATCCCGCTCTCCCAGGAGGTCGCGAGCGGTACCGTCGGCGTCTACCGGGACATCCGCAACCCGCTCGTCATGCGCAGCGGCGAGCAGATCGGCCGCTTCTTCGACGGCTTCGAGCTCGTCGAACCCGGCGTCGTGTTCATGCCGCTGTGGCAGCCCGAGGGCACCGAGGACCCGGAGGACGGCGAGGCGCCCGAGGACCCGTACGCCTTCTCGGGCTTCGGCGGAGTGGGACGCAAGGCGTGAGATCCACGGCCGCGGTGCCCTCCGGCACACCGACCCCGAAGAACGAGGGGCCCGCTCAGACGGCGCAGTCCACCGCCCCTCCCACAGGCCCGCCGACTCCGGCGGGCCTGTCGGCGAGCCCGGGCCCGGCCGCGCTGCGGAGCGGGCTGGAGGACCGGATCGGGCGCTTCGCGACCATCTGGGGACGGGCGATCTTCCCCGTCACCGCGACCTCGCTGACCCGTGTCGAGTTCGAGCAGCACCTCATACCGCTCGCCCGGACCCTCGCCGAGGCCCTGCACGCCCGGCCCTTCGACGCGGGCGTCGCCCAGCGGGTGGGCGCCGAACTCGTCGCCGTGCACTGCACCGACCCGGAGGCCCTGGCCGGCACGCTCGGCGTGGTCGAGTCGTACCTCGTGCTCTACTGCGGCCCCGACGGCGTCGGGGTGGAGGGCACCGAGGAGTACCGCTCCCGCTGCGCCCGGCTCCAGCACGGGATAGCGGCGGGCTTCGCCCGCGCCCTGCGCGAGCGCACCCTCAAGGAGCAGGAGGCCATCGCCCGCTCCGCGCTGACCGCCCGCATCGACGCCCAGCAGGCCCTGCACGCCAGCGAGGAGCGCTTCAAGGCGGTCTTCGAGGGCGCGGCCGTCGGCATCGGGATCGCCGACCTCGAAGGCAACATCCTCGAGGTCAACGACGCGCTGCTGCAGATGTTCGGCGGGATGCACGGGCACATGCGGGGCCGCAACGTCAGCGAGTGGGGCCACCCCGACGACGCCCCGCACGTCTGGCGGATGTACGGCGAACTCGTCCGTGGCGAGCGCGAGAGCTACCGCGTGGAGAAGCCGTACTACCGCCACGACGGGACCGTGCTGTGGACCAACCTGACGGTGTCGCTGCTGCGCGACGCCGAGGGCGTGCCCCAGTACCAGCTGGCGCTGATGGAGGACACCACCGAACGCCGCCTGCTGAACCTGCGCCTGCGCTACGAGGCCACCCACGACGCCCTGACCGGGCTGCCGAACCGGACGCTCTTCTTCGAACGCCTGGAGAAGGCCCTGAGCGGGTCCGGCGGCAGCCGCTTCGGCCTCTGTTACCTGGACCTCGACGGGTTCAAGGCCGTCAACGACAGCCTCGGCCACTCGGCGGGGGACCGGCTCCTGGTGGAGGTCGCCGACCGGCTGCAGAGCTGCGCGACCGGTCCCGGCGAGGTCGTCGCCCGACTGGGCGGCGACGAGTTCGTGGCGCTGACCACCGGCTCGGACACCGAGGAGAAGGTGACCGAACTCGCCGTCCGGATCCTGTCCGCACTGTCGGTGCCCATCCGGATCGAGGGCCGCGAGCTGTCGGTCCGCGGCAGCATCGGCATCGTGGAGGGTCCGGCCCGCGAGCGCACCGCCGCGGAGGTGCTGCGCAGCGCCGACATCACGATGTACCGGGCCAAGGCGGCCGGCGGCAACCGCTTCGAGTTCGCCGACGCCGAGGCCGACGCCCGCGCCATCACCCGGCACGGCCTGACCAACGCCCTCCCGGCCGCATTGGAACGCGGCGAGTTCTTCATCGAGTACCAGCCGCTGGTCCACCTGCACGACGGCAGCGTCCACGGCGCCGAGGCCCTCGTCCGCTGGTCGCACCCCCAGTACGGGGTACTGGGCCCGGACCGCTTCATCCCGCTCGCCGAACGGACCGGGCTGATCGTGCCGCTCGGCCGCTGGGTCCTGGAGGAGGCCGTCCGCCAGGCCCGCAACTGGCAGCGCCAGCACGGGGGCTCCGCCCTGCGGATCAACGTCAACCTCTCGCCGACCCAGCTGCACCACCCCGGCCTGGTCGCCGACACCGTCGCGGTGCTGGAGAACTCGGGCCTCGCCCCGGGCGCCCTGTGCCTGGAGGTCACCGAATCGGCCCTGATCGGGGCCGACGACGAACTCCTGGAACCGCTGCGCCGGCTCGCGGCCCTCGGCGTGGACATCGCGCTCGACGACTTCGGCACGGGCTACTCGAACCTGGCGAACCTGCGCCGCCTCCCGGTCAGCGTCCTGAAGCTGGACCGCTCCTTCACCAAGGGGATGCAGCAGCAGCCCGCCAACCCGGTCGACGTCAAGATCGTGGAGGGCATCGTGGCCCTGGCCCACAGCCTCGAACTCGCGGTCACGGTCGAGGGCGTGGAGACCGGCGCCCAGGCCGCCCAGCTCCGCGACCTCGGCTGCGACACCGCCCAGGGCTGGTACTACGCCCGCCCCGGCGCCCCCGACCGCATCCACACCCTCTCGCTCTCGGACGCCGTGCCCACGCCTTCCTGACGCCGGCCCGGCGCAGGCCTGACACCGGCCCGGTGCCGGCCCGCCGGCCCGGTCACTCCAGGCCGGCCTCGATCCCCCGCCCGGGTGTCCGGACGGCCTCCACGACCCGCTCGTAGCGGCGCGCCGTATCGGCCACCACCTCGGTGGCCGCCGGAAGCCGCTCGGACTGGTACGTGTCGAGCACCTCCTCCCCGTTTTGCCCGGCGAGGGCGGCGCCGAGGGTCCGCGCCAGGGCGGCCGCGTCCTCGATGCCGGTGTTCATGCCGAGCCCGCCGGCTATGGGGTGGACGTGCGCGGCGTCCCCGGCGAGGAAGGCCCGGCCCTCGCGCAGGCGGCCGGCCACGCGGACGTTGACCCGCCAGGTGGAGAGCCAGGTGGCGTCCGTGAGCCGGATCTCGGGCATCCGGGCGTGCCGGTCGAAGAGCCGCTGGAAGCTCTCCAGCGAGGGCGGCAGCAGCCGGCCGTGCCCGTCCGTCTCGGGGGAGGCCTGGAGCTGGAAGGTGTCCGTTCCCGGCATGGGGCAGAGCATGGTCCCGCCGCCCTCCGAGGTGAACCACTGGTGCCAGTGGTCCCGGCTGAGCCCGGGCGCCCGGACATCCCCGACCACCATCGCGGGCTCCGCCTCCGTGCTCCCCTCGAACGGAATCCCGAGGAGCTTGCGGGTGGTGCTGCGCCCGCCGTCGCACCCGGCGAGGTAGCGGGCCGCGATCACGCCGCCGTCCGCCAGCTCCGCCCGGACCCCGGCCGCGTCCTGGGTGATGTCGGCGAGCCGGGCACCGTACTCCACCGTCACGCCCAGCCCGGCGAGCCGCTCGCGCAGCGCCGCCTCGATCTGCCACTGCCCTATCAGGATCCCGTTGCCGCCCGCGGGGGTGTCGTTGATGTGCTCCCCGTCGAAGTACTTGCGCAGGACCACCTCCCCGTCGCCGATGGCGGTCAGGGACTCGGCCACGCCGAGCCGCCGGAAGACGTCGAGGCTGCTCTGCCGGAGCCCCTTGCCGCGGGACTCGTGGTGCGGCTCGCTGCGCTGGTCGATGACGCGGACGACGGCTCCGCGCAGGGCGAGGTCGCAGGCCAGGGTCAGCCCCGTGGGGCCGGAGCCCACGATCAGCACGTCGGTCGGTGCGCCGGCCCGCGATCCGGCCCGCGATCCGGTCGTCGCGTCGGTCAGTACGTCGGTCATCGGAGTTCCTCTCCTCGTCGCTGCCTCAAGGAAAGCGGCTCCCGGCGGAAAATGCAACCCGGTTAAGAAAGTTACCGGGTCATGGATTTGTGGTAGGCTCGCGCCATGGAGAACACGACGGGTCTGCGCGAGAACAAGAAGCTCCGCACGCGCGGCCGGCTGGCCGCCACGGCGCTGGAGCTCTTCCTGGAGCGGGGCTTCGATGCCGTGTCGGTGGCGGACGTCGCCGCCGCGGCCGAGGTCTCCAAGCCCACCCTCTTCCGGTACTTCCCGAGCAAGGAGGACCTGGTCCTCGACCGGTTCGCCGACCACCAGGACGAGGCGGCGCGCATCGTGCGCGACCGGCCCGCCGGGCGGACGCCGGTGGCCGCGCTGCACGCGCATTTCCTGGCGGCCCTCGCCGACCGGGACCCGATCACCGGGCTCTGCGACCATCCCGGGGTGGTCGCGTTCCAGCGGCTCCTCTACTCCACCGCCAGCCTGGAGAGCCGGATGTCCCACTACACCGACCGCGAGGTGGAGCTGCTGGCCGCCGTGCTCGAAGCGGAGTCGGTCCGGCCGCTCGCCGCGCGGCTGGCCGCGATGCACCTGGTGGCGGTCCGCCACGAGCTGGGCCGGGAGAACTACCTCCGCATGGCCGCCGGCCAGAGTGCCGACGAGGCCCATCCGGCCGCCGTGGCCGATGCCGACCAGGCCTTCGCGATGCTGGCCGACGGGCTCGACCAGGCCCTTCCCGCAGGCGCGGGCTGACGGGCGAGCGGCCTCCGCCCGGGCCGTCCCGTGCTCCGGCCGCCCCGCCCCGTGCCCCTGGCCGCGCCCGCCCCATGCCGAGTGCATGCCCGCCCCCGCCGCCCCGCACGGAGCGCCCCGACCTTGCCGCCCCCGCCCCCGCCGGTGGTGCCCGCGAGGGGCGCGGCGGGGTCAGCCCAGCAGGACGCGCTTCAGCTCGCGGGCCGCGCGCGGGGGAGCGACGTCCGTGCGGTGCGCCAGGGCGATGGTGCGGCGCAGCGGAGAGCCCGCCAGCGGGGTGGCGCGCAGCCCCGGGCCGCCGTGGTCGACGACCATCGCCGGGACCACCGCCACGCCGAGTCCCGCGCGCACGAAGCCCAGCACCGCGTCCATCTCCCCGCCCTCCACGGTGAACACCGGCTCGAAGCCCTCCGCCCGGCAGGCGGCCACCGTCAGGTCCCGCAGGTCGTAGCCGTGGCGGAACATCACCATCGGCTCGTCCCGCAGCGCGGACACCGTGAGCGGCCCGCCGCCCGCCGGCGGCGGCAGCTCCGCCGACGAAACCACCACCAGGTCCTCCGTCAGCAGCTCCACCGTGGTCAGCGCCGGGGCCGAAGGCGGCAGCGGAAGCGCGATGAGCGCCAGGTCCAGGGCCCCGCGCGCCAGTTCCCGTACCAGGTCCAGCGAGCCGCTCTCCTCGATCAGCAGCTCGATGCCCGGATGCGCGGTGTGGAAGGCGCGCAGCACACCGGGCAGCAGGCCCGTGCACACGCTCGGCGTCGCCCCCAGCCGGACCCGCCCTCGCCGCAGCTGCGCCAGCTCCTGCACCTCCAGCCGCGCCGTGTCCGCGTCCGCCAGGATCCGCCGGGCCAGCGGCAGCAGCGCCTCGCCCGCGTCGGTCAGTGCGATGTTCCCCCGCGCCCGGCTGAACAGCTCCGCCCCCAGCTCCCGTTCCAGCGACTTGATCTGCTGTGACAGGGACGGCTGGGCGACGTGCACCCGCTCCGCGGCCCGGCTGAAGTGACGGGTTTCGGCGACGGCCACGAAGTACAGGAGCTGCTGGAACTGCATCGCCCCAGGATACGCCGCCCATAGGCAACCCCTATTGACATAAGCGCCATCATGTCTTGGACCTCTGGGGACTTTGGTCCTTACCGTCGGTGGCATGGCTCTGGCAACGCGGACGGGCCGACGGCCGTCCACCACGCGCACGCTCTGGGACTCCACCGTCGGCAAGAAGTCCGTGATGGCGGTGTCCGGGCTGATCATGCTCGGATACCTGGTGGTCCACATGCTCGGCAACCTCAAGATCTTCTTCGGGGCGGACGAGTTCAACGGCTACGCCCACTGGCTGCGCACTCTCGGCTCGCCCTTCCTCCACCACGAGTGGGCCCTGTGGATCGTGCGCGTGGTGCTCCTCGCCGCGGTCGTCGGCCACGCCGTGTCCGCGTACCAGCTCAGCCGCCGGGACATCAAGGCCCGCCCGGTCAAGTACGCGCACAAGCGCCGCCGCGCGAGCTACGCCACCCGCACCATGCGCTGGGGCGGCATCATCCTCGCCCTGTTCATCGTCTGGCACCTGCTCGACCTCACCACGCTCACCGTCAACGAGCGCGCGTGGGCCGGCCACCCCTACCAGAACGTCCTCGCCACCTTCTCCACCTGGTACGGGAACACGATCTACATCGTGGCGATGGCCGCCGTCGGCCTGCACGTCCGGCACGGCTTCTGGAGCGCCGCCCAGACCCTCGGCGCGGGCAACGCCCGCCGCGACCGGGCCCTGAAGTTCCTGGCCAACGCCCTCGCCCTCGTCCTCTTCACGGGCTTCGTCTCCGTGCCCGTCGCCGTCATGACCGGAGTGGTGAGCTGACATGAGCACCGACCACGCACGCACCGACCACGCCCACACCGATCACGCCCACACCGACTACACCCACTACGGCACCGGCGATCCCATCGCCGACACCAAGGCCCCCGAAGGCCCCATCGCCGAACGCTGGGACCGCCGCCGCTTCGAGGCCAAGCTCGTCAACCCGGCCAACCGCCGCAAACACACCGTCATCGTCGTGGGCACCGGCCTGGCCGGCGGCGCGGCCGGCGCCACCCTCGCCGAACAGGGCTACCACGTCGTCCAGTTCTGCTTCTCCGACTCCCCGCGCCGAGCCCACTCCATCGCCGCGCAGGGCGGCATCAACGCCGCCAAGAACTACCGCAACGACGGCGACTCGGTGCACCGCCTCTTCTACGACACCGTCAAGGGCGGCGATTTCCGCGCCCGCGAGTCCAACGTCCACCGTCTCGCGCAGATATCCGTCGAGATCATCGACCAGTGCGTGGCCCAGGGCGTCCCCTTCGCCCGCGAGTACGGCGGCCTCCTCGACACCCGCTCCTTCGGCGGCGTCCAGGTCTCCCGCACCTTCTACGCCCGCGGCCAGACGGGTCAGCAGCTCCTCCTCGGCGCCTACCAGGCACTGTCCCGGCAGATCGCCGCCGGCAACGTCGAGATGCACGCCCGTACCGAGATGCTGGACCTGATCACCGTCGACGGCGTGGCCCGCGGCATCGTCGCCCGCGATCTGATCACCGGCAAGGTCTCCACGTACTACGCGGACGCCGTCGTCCTCGCCTCCGGCGGCTACGGCAACGTCTTCTACCTCTCCACCAACGCCATGAACTCCAACGCGACCGCCGTCTGGCGGGCGCACCGGCGCGGCGCCTACTTCGCCAACCCGTGCTTCACCCAGATCCACCCCACCTGCATCCCGCGCACCGGCGAGCACCAGTCCAAGCTCACCCTGATGAGCGAGTCCCTGCGCAACGACGGCCGCATCTGGGTCCCCAAGGCCCAGGGCGACACCCGCCCCGCCGCGCAGATCCCCGAGGCCGAGCGCGACTACTACCTGGAGCGGATCTACCCCTCCTTCGGCAACCTCGTACCCCGCGACATCGCCTCCCGCGCGGCCAAGAACGTCTGCGACGAGGGCCGCGGCGTCGGCCCCGGCGGCCAGGGCGTCTACCTCGACTTCGCCGACGCCATCCGCCGCATGGGCCGGGACAAGGTCGCGGAGAAGTACGGGAACCTCTTCGACATGTACGAGCGGATCACCGCGGAGAACCCGTACGAGGTCCCCATGCGGATCTACCCCGCCGTGCACTACACGATGGGCGGCCTGTGGGTCGACTACGACCTCCAGACCACCGTCCCCGGCCTCTTCGCCATCGGCGAGGCCAACTTCTCCGACCACGGGGCCAACCGCCTCGGCGCCTCCGCCCTGATGCAGGGCCTCGGCGACGGCTACTTCGTGCTTCCCTCCACCATCAACGACTACCTGGCCCGCCACCCGCACCAGGAGGCCGTCGACGACACCCACCCCGAGGCCGCGGCCGCCGTCCGGGAGGTCCGCGACTGCCTCGCCAAGCTGCTCGCCGTCGACGGGGACCGCACCCCGGACTCCTTCCACCGCGAGATCGGCGAGCTCATGTGGGAGTACTGCGGCATGTCCCGCACCGAGGAGGGCCTGCGCAAGGCCCTCGCCCGGATCCCGGAGATCCGCGAGGAGTTCTGGCGGCGGATCAAGGTCCCCGGCAGCGGCGAGGAGTTCAACCAGTCGCTGGAGAAGGCCAACCGCATCGTCGACTACCTGGAGCTCGCCGAGCTGATGTGCCTCGACGCCCTCCACCGCGCCGAGTCCTGCGGCGGCCACTTCCGCGAGGAGTCCCAGACCCCGGACGGCGAGGCCGCCCGCCGCGACGAGGAGTTCGGCTACGCCGCCGCCTGGGAGTACCAGGGCACCGGAGCGGCCCCCGTCCTGCACAAGGAAGACCTCGTCTTCGAGTACGTCCACCCCACCCAGCGGAGCTACGCATGAGGCTCAACCTGCGCGTCTGGCGCCAGCAGAACCCCGGCGCCCCCGGCGCCATGGTCACGTACGAGGTCGACGGCATCTCCCGCGACATGTCGTTCCTGGAGATGCTCGACACCCTCAACGAGGACCTCATCCTGCGCGGCGAGGACCCGGTCGCCTTCGACCACGACTGCCGCGAGGGGATATGCGGCGCGTGCAGCCTCGTCATCAACGGCGACGCCCACGGACCCGAGCGCACCACCACCTGCCAGCTGCACATGCGCTCCTTCGCCGACGGCGACACCATCGACGTCGAGCCCTGGAGGGCCGCCGCCTTCCCGGTGGTCAAGGACCTCGTCGTGGACCGCGGCGCCTTCGACCGGATCATCCAGGCCGGCGGCTACATCACCGCCCCGACCGGATCGGCTCCCGAGGCGCACGCCACCGCCGTGCCCAAGGCCGACGCCGACTCCGCCTTCGAGCACGCCGAGTGCATCGGCTGCGGGGCCTGCGTGGCGGCCTGCCCCAACGGCTCGGCGATGCTCTTCACCTCCGCCAAGGTCAACCACCTGAACGTGCTGCCGCAGGGCTCGCCGGAGCGGGAGACCCGCGTCCTCGACATGGTGGCCCGCATGGACGACGAGGGCTTCGGAGGCTGCACCCTCACCGGCGAATGCGCCACGGCCTGCCCCAAGGGCATCCCGCTGCCGTCCATCGCCGCCATGAACCGCGAATGGCTGCGGGCGGTCCGCAAGCACGGAGGAAACTGAGAAGTGCCTGTGAGACGGGGATAACGGACTCCCGGCCCTTGCGTGAAAAATGAACCAAGGGAAAGGTGGAGGTGAACGAGGCATCCGCCCCTGCCTGCCGGACGGCGCCGCACCCCCGCACGCCGGGTGCCGTCCGCATCCTCGGGTGCCGCACACCGGCGCCGTCTCGCGAGGTCGTATATGCAGGGCCTGCCCCGTCTCCCCCTTCCCGTCGGCCTGCGCCGGATCGTACGGACGCTGCGCCGGCCCGGCGGCGTGCCGAAGCAGCCGGACGCCGCCCAGCGGGAGCGCACCGGGAGCGGGAACCGGGTGCCGCCCCCGCCCGGCCGGGCCCGTGAGGACGAGCTGCTGGGGACGGCGGCCGGCATGGTCCGCCACAGGGGCCGGCTCTCCCGGGTCCGCGACGACCTGCTGCCCGCCGGAGCCCGGGACGCCAACCTGAGCGCGGTCGCCGAGGCACTGGAGAGGGCCGCCGTCCCGTACGGACTGGTCCCCGACGGGGGGCTGCGGCACCGGGTCGCCATCGCCCCGGGCGACCGCGAGGCCGCCCTGAAGGCATGCGCCGCGGCCTTCGCCGGGCTCCCGGTGTACGCCCGGCTCCTCGGCGACGGTGACGGCGGCGACGACGGCAGTGGCGCAACCGGGGAAGCCGTCGAGGTCCTCGCCGAAAGCCTTCCCGAAGCCGTCGCGGCCCAGGAGGGCCCGCCCGTCGGCACCCCCCACCCGAAGGTCAAGGGCATCCTGCTCTTCCAGCCGGTCGTCACCTCCGGCCGGACCGTGGCCTACGGCCCCGAAACCGGCTGCGACCTGGAGTTCTGGGAGGCCGCCGAGTCGGGCATCGGTGCGATCGCCGGGCTGCGCGAGACCCCGTACGGCTGGTGGGTGCCCACCCTCGAAGCCACGTCCACCACCCGCGTCGGCGACCGCGACCATCCCGTCGTCGACGCCTTCGCGGGCCGCTTCCCGGACGACATCGACTTCCCCGTCGACGCCGTGATCACCTGGGTCGACGCCGCCGACCCCGCCTGGCGCCGCCGCAGGGACCGCGCCGCGGCGGCCGCGGCGGTGGCCGGAGACGGCGCCGCCGGGCGCCGCGGCGGCCGCGGCGGTGGCCGGAGCCGGCGCCGCCGGGCGGGCTCCCGTCGACCACGCCGAGAACCGCTACCGCGACCGCGGGGAGCTCCGCTACTGCCTGCGCTCCATCGCCGCGCACGCGCCCTGGATCCGCCGCGTCTTCATCGTCACCGACGACCAGACCCCGGCCTGGCTGGCCACCGACCACCCCCGGGTCACCGTCGTCGACCACCGGGAGCTGTTCGCCGACCCCGCCGGCCTCCCCGTCTTCAACTCCCACGCCATCGAGAGCCGGCTCGACCGCATCCCCGGCCTCGCGGAGCACTTCCTCTACTTCAACGACGACATCTTCCTCGGCCGCCCGCAGCGCCCCCAGAACTACTTCCTCTCCTCCGGATTGCCCAAGGTCTTCCACGACCGGCGGGCCGTGGCCCCCAGCGCCCCCGGCGTCGACGACGACGTGTTCACCGCCTCCCAGAAGGCCACCCGCCACGCGATCGAACAGGCCGTGGGCCGTACCTACCCGCACATCCTGGCCCACACCCCGTACCCGCTCAGCCGCTCCCTCTTCGCCCACGTCGAGGAGCGGCTGCCCGGCCGGCTGGACACCATCAGCCGCTCGGTCTTCCGCAGTGCCGACGACCTCGCCCCCGTCACCCTCGCCGCCCACCTGGCCCTCGCCGACGGCCGCGCCGTGGAGGGCGAACTGCACCACGCGTACGTCAGCACCGGCCGGGCCGAGGAGATCGCCCGGCTGCCCGGCCTGGCGGCCGACCGCTGGTCCGACGCGTTCTGCCTCGCCGACGACGACACGGCACCCGGGCTCTCCCCCGAGGAGCAGCAGCGCGCGGTCACCGCCTTCCTGGAGGCGTACTTCCCGGTGCCCTCGCCCTACGAGAGGTGAGGGCCGTACGGGCCCCTCGGCCGATCGGCTGATCCGATCGGCCGACCGGGCGCTCGTGGCGGCCGTACGACGCGCCGCGCCGCGCAGGCGTCCGGCCCGTGGGGGACAGTGGGCCCCATGCCAGATGCCCCCGCCGGGTCCGGACCGCGCCGCCGCACCCTCCTGGCGGCCGCCGCCCTCGCCCCGCTCGCGCTGACCGGCTGCTCCGCGCAGGACCCGTCCGGGAGCGCCGCGCACGGCCCGGAGCCCGCGCCGAAGGACGCCCTGGTCATGGTGATCCGGCACGCGGAGAAGCCGTACGCCGGGGACCTCGGCGAGGACGAGGACGGCAACGAGGACCCCGGGTCCCTCGCCGGGCGCGGCCGCCGCCGGGCCGAGGAACTGCACCGCCTCTTCCCGCCCGCCGGTGGATCGTCGCTGCCGCGCCCCGCCGTCGTCTTCGCGGCCGGCGGCCCGGCCGGTGCCGGAGGCCGGCCCCCCGCCCGCTGCCGCCAGACGGTCGAGCCGCTGATCGCCGCCCTCCGCACCCCCCTGCGCTCCGAGTTCGGCGTCGGCGCCGAAGAGGCCCTGGCGCGGGCCGCACTGGCCGGGCCCATGCCCGTACTCGTCTGCTGGGAGCACACCGGCATCCCCCGCCTGATCCACGCCCTCGGCGCCCACCGGGTCCTCGGCGTCCCCGCCGCCTGGCCCGACCGCCACGACCTGGTGTGGATGTTCACCCGGCAGCAGGGGAAGTGGACCTTCCGCGAACTCGCGCAGCACCTGCTCCCGGGCGACGCGTAGGCCACCTGCCGCCGGGCCGCTCTCACCTCCGCCAGGACCGGCCGGTGTGGTTCCCGCACGCGCGGAGCACGACTTCGAGTCCGGGCCGCTGCGGTCCGTCGGTGTCGGGGCACGGCCCGCTGTGGGTGCTGGTGAGCGGACCCGTGGACGCGGGGGGGCGAGGACGGGGACAGGCGCGAGGGGAACAAGGCGGACGAGGAGGGCGCCGTGCTCGTCGGCCGGCCCGCAGGCGCGCCCGCGCCGGAGGCCGTCGGGTCAGCGCCCACGCGAACACGGCGGCCGCAGGCCCTGCCTGCCATGACGACGAACGGGCTGCTCGCCCCGCCCGCAGCCCACCAACTCCGTTGGAACCTAAGGCTGCCCCAGGGCCCGCGCGAGGTGGTGCGCCGTCCGGCTCCCGCCCGTGGCGGCGACCTCCGCCGGTGTGCCGGCCGCGACGATCCGGCCGCCGTCCGTACCGCCGCCCGGACCCAGGTCGATCACCCAGTCAGCGCCCGCGACCACCTCCATGTCGTGTTCCACCACCACCACCGAGTGCCCGGCCTCCACCAGTCCGTGCAGCTGCCGCAACAGCACCCGCACGTCCGCCGGATGCAGCCCGGTCGTCGGCTCGTCCAGCACGTACAGGGTGTGGTCGCGGCGCTGCCGCTGGAGCTCCGTCGCCAGCTTGATCCGCTGCGCCTCGCCGCCCGACAGCTCGGTCGCGGGCTGGCCCAGCCGCAGATAGCCCAGCCCGATGTCCTCCAGCGCCCGCAGGCTGCGCGCCGCCGCCGGGACCCCGGCGAAGAAGGCCGCCGCGGACTCCACCGTCAGGCCCAGCACCTCCGCGATGTTCAGCCCGTCGTACCGCACGTCCAGGGTCTCGGTGTTGTACCGGGCCCCGGCGCATTCCGGGCACGGGGCGTACGTACTGGGCAGGAACAGCAGCTCCACCGAGACGAACCCCTCGCCCTGGCAGGTCTCGCACCGGCCGCCCGGGACGTTGAAGGAGAACCGGCCCGCCTTCCAGCCGCGCTCACGGGCCTGTGGAGTGGCCGTGAACAGCTTGCGGACCACGTCGAACAGCCCCGTGTACGTGGCCAGGTTGGACCGCGGGGTCCGGCCGATCGGCTTCTGGTCCACCTCCACCAGCCGCCGCACGGGGAACCCCGGGTCGGCGATCCGCTCCCCGACCTCCCGGGCGAGCACCTGACCCACCAGCGTGGACTTCCCCGACCCCGACACGCCGGTGACCGCCGTGAACACCCCGAGCGGGAACGCGGCGTCCACACCCCGCAGGTTGTGCCGCTCCACTGCGGTGAGCCGCACCGATCCGCTCGCCGTCCGCACCGGCCGCCGCCCCGGATCCGCCTCGCGCCCCGCGAACAGGTGGCGCGCCGTCGCGGACCCGGCCACCCCGGCCAGCCTCCGGGGCGGCCCGCTGTACAGCACCCGGCCGCCGTGCTCGCCGGCCAGTGGACCCACCTCCACCAGCCAGTCCGCGTGCCGCACCACGTCCAGGTGGTGCTCGACCACGAACACCGTGTTCCCCGCCGCCTTGAGCCGGTCCAGCACGCCGAGCAGCGCCTCGGTGTCGGCCGGGTGCAGCCCGGCCGACGGCTCGTCCAGCACGTACACCACCCCGAACAGCCCGGACCGCAGCTGCGTCGCCAGCCTCAGCCGCTGCAGCTCGCCCGCCGACAGGGTCGGTGCGGTGCGGTCCAGGCTCAGATAGCCGAGCCCGAGCTCCACGACCGGCCCGATCCGGCCCCGCAGGTCCTCGACGAGCACCCGCGCCGCCTCCCCGTCCGGGGGCGCGCCGGCCAGTACGGCGTCCAGGGCGGTCAGCGGCAGCGCCGCCAGCTCCGCGATCGTACGGCCCGCGAACGTCACCGCCAGCGCCTCCGGCCGCAGCCGCCGCCCCTCGCACGCCGGGCACGGGGAATCGGTCAGGAACCGCTCCGCGCGGGCCCGCAGCGTCGCGCTCTTGCTGTCGGAGAAGGTCCGCATCACGTGGCGGTGGGCGCTCATGTACGTGCCCTGGTAAGGCCGTTGGATGCGGTCCGCGTCGCGCACCGGGTGCACCGTGACCACCGGCTGCTCCTCGGTGAACAGGATCCACTCGCGGTCCTTCGCCGGCAGTTCCCGCCAGGGCGCGTCCACGTCGTACCCGAGCACCTCCAGGATGTCCCGCAGGTTCTTGCCCTGCCAGGCCCCGGGCCAGGCGGCGATCGCCCCCTGACGGATCGACAGGCCCTGGTCCGGCACCAGCAGTTCCTCGCTCGTGCGGTGGATGCTGCCGAGACCGTGGCAGGAAGGGCAGGCGCCGGCCGCGGTGTTGGGGGAGAACGCGTCCGAGTCGAGCCGTCCGGCGCCCGGCGGGTAGCTGCCGGCGCGCGAGTACAGCATCCGCAGGGAGTTGGACAGCAGGGTCACCGTCCCCACCGAGGAGCGCGATCCGGGGGAGGAGCGCCGCTGCTCCAGGGAGACGGCGGGCGGCAGCCCGGTGACGGAGTCCACCTTCGGGGCGCCGATCTGGTGGATGAGGCGGCGCGCGTACGGGGCCACCGACTCGAAGTACCGGCGCTGTGCCTCGGCGTAGAGCGTCCCGAAGGCCAGGGAGCTCTTGCCGGAGCCGGAGACCCCGGTGAACACGGTCAGGGCGTCGCGCGGGATGTCCACGTCGACGCCGCGCAGGTTGTGCTCCCGGGCTCCCCTCACCCGTACGAAGGGGTCGTGGTGGGTCTCGGGCGCGGTGGAGTGGTGCATTCGCCCCAGTTTACGGGCCGTGCGCGGTCAGAGCCCGTCCGGCCCCGCCGGTCCCGTCAGCCCCGCCAGCCGGGCGAGCCGCTCGAAGGAGTCCAGCAGCGCCGTGCGGTCGTACGTGGAGGTGGTGACCAGCAGTTCGTCCGCGCCCGTCCGCGCGGCCACCTCGGCCAGCCGCTCCGCGACCTGCTCCCGCGTGCCGTGGACGTGCCCCGCGAGCCCGCTCTCGTACAGTTCCCGCTCCTTCGGGGTCATGGCCAGCGCCTCGACCTCCTCCGCCGGGCGCAGGGGCGGGAAGCTGCCCCAGGTGCGGGAGTACGCGAGGGACCAGGCCTCCGGGACCAGGATGCGCCGGGCGGCCCCGGGGGTGTCCGCCACGGCCACCGTCCCGGAGACCATCACGTACGGCCGCGATCCCGCGGCCGAGGGGCGGAACTGCGCGCGGTAGCGCTCGACGACCTCCGTGACCCGGTCCCGCGCCCGCAGGTCGCCCACCACCAGCGGCAGCCCGGCCCGGGCCGCGATCCCGGCGCCCTCACCGGTGGCCAGCACGTACGCCGGAATCCGCAGCCCCTCCGCCGGGTGGGCGTGCACCTCGGGATGTGCCCGCTGGGTGCCGTCCAGCCAGCCCAGCAGCTCCGTCAGCTGCTCCTCGAAACGGTCCGCGTCCCCGGTGTCGCGGCCCAGCGCCCGCCGGATCCCGCCGGTGAAGCCGACCGAGCGGCCGAGCCCCATGTCGATCCGGCCGGGGAACAGTGACTCCAGCACCCCGAACTGCTCGGCGACCACCAGCGGTTGGTGGTTGGGCAGCATCACCCCGCCGGTTCCGACCCGGATCCGCCGGGTGGCCCCGGCGACGGCCGCGGCCAGTACGGCGGGCGCGGAGCCCGCGACCCCGGGGACGCTGTGGTGCTCGGACACCCAGAAGCGGTGGTAGCCGAGCCGCTCCGCCGCGCGGGCGAGCTCCACGGTGTCGCGCAGGGCCTGCGGGGCGGTGTGCCCCTCGCGGGTGCGGGACCGGTCGAGGATGGAGATTCTGCGGATCACACAAGGCTGTAACGCACGGGCGCCGAAAGGATTCCCTGCCTACGCTGACCCGCATGAGTGACAGCAAGGACCGCCGGCCGCTGGCCGTCTTCGACATCGACAACACCCTGGCCGACACCGATCACCGCCAGCACTTCCTGGAGGGCCGTCCCCGGGACTGGGACGGCTTCTTCGGCGCGGCCCCGGCCGACCCGCCGCTGGCGCGCGGGGTGGTGCTGGCGGTGGAGCAGGCGGCCGACTGCGAGGTCGTGTACCTGACCGGGCGCCCGGAACGGTGCCGCGCGGACACGCAGGAGTGGCTGATCCGTCACGGACTGCCCGAGGGCCGGCTGTGGATGCGCGGGAACCAGGACCGCAGGCCGGCCCGGGTGACCAAGCTGGAGGTGCTGCGGCGGATCGCCCGGGGCCGTGAGGTGCGGATGCTCGTGGACGACGACGAGCTCGTCTGCCAGGCGGCGCGCGCCGCGGGCTTCAAGGTGCTCCTGGCGGACTGGGCGGCGGACGCGCCGGAGCTCAAGTCCGCCCAGGAGGGCGAAGGTCGCACCTGAGGCCGTGACGCGCGGGTCGCACGGCCGCGCGGGCCGGGCGCGGTGGCGTGCGGCCCGCGCGGCCGTCCGCGCGTCCGTATCCGTGGCAGCCGATCGCCCCCCGTGATCAGTCCTCGCCGTCGAGGCGGAACCCGACCTTGAGTCCCACCTGGTAGTGCGCCACCGCGCCGTTCTCGATGTGCCCGCGCACCTGGGTGACCTCGAACCAGTCCAGGTTGCGCAGCGTTTCGCCGGCCCGGTTGATGCCGTTGCGGATGGCCTGATCGATGCCCTCGGGGGAGGTGCCGACGATCTCGGTCACCCGGTAGGTGTGGTTCGACATGGGTTCTCCCGACGGTGGGGGCTTTTGCCTCGTTCCACGGTGCCCCAGTAAGTCCGACTACGCGAACTTTGTGTGAACAGTCCCGAGCGAAAGGGCCTTGACCCGCTCATTGGTCTATGCCAATTTCAAGCCATCTCCGAGACCGGACTCCAGAAGGTGACCTTCGTGAAGATGCGCTTCCTCGCCATGTGCACGGCTCTCGCGGCCGCGACAGCCCTCACCGGCTGCAGCCAGCTGGCGGGATCGGCCGGAGGGACGCAGAAGGTGACGCTCTGGCTGATGAAGGGCAGCGCCTCGGAGGAGTTCATCGCGAAGTTCACCTCCTCCTTCGAGAAGGAGCACCCGGGAGTCGACCTGGAGGTCAAGATCCAGGAGTGGACGGGGATCGGTGAGAAGGTCAACGCCGTCCTCGCCGGCAAGAGCGCGGAGAGCGCCGACGTCATCGAGGTCGGCAACACCCAGGTCGCCCAGTACATCGAGACCGGCGGCCTGTCCGAACTCACCCTCGAAGGCCTGCGCGAGTGGGGCAGCAAGGACTGGCTCAAGGGCCTCTCCGACCCGGCGAGCATCGACGGGGCCCAGTACGGCGTCCCCTGGTACGCCGCCAACCGCGTGGTGATCTACAACAAGGACCTCTTCGCGAACGCCGGCATCAAGACCCCGCCCAAGAACCGCCAGGAGTGGATCCAGGCCACCCAGAAGCTCGACAAGGGCGACCGGCAGGGCATCTACCTGCCCGGCCAGAACTGGTACGTCCTCTCCGGGTTCATCTGGGACGAGGGCGGCGACCTCGCCGTCGAGACCGGCGGGGAGTGGGTGGGCACCCTCGACGACGACAAGGCCCTGGCCGGCATGGAGTTCTACAAGCAGCTCCAGGCCCTCGGCGACGGCCCCAAGAACGCCGACGAGGAGACGCCCCCGCAGTCCGAGGTGTTCGCCGGGGGCGACGTCGGCCAGATCATCGCCCCGCCCGGCCAGGCCTCCGCCATCGAGGCCGCCAACCCGGCCCTCAAGGGCAAGCTCGGCTTCTTCCCGGTCCCCGGCAAGACCTCCGACAAGCCCGGCGCCGTCTTCACCGGCGGCTCCGACCTGATCATCCCGGAGCGGACGAAGCACCGGCGCCAGGCCGTCGACGTGATCAGCGCGCTCGTCAGCGAGACCTGGCAGACCGAGCTCGCCCGCACGATGAGCTACGTACCGAACAAGGCCACCCTCGCACACGTGGTCGACGGCAACGAGGGCGCCGCGAGCATGGCGCCGGGAGCCGCCCAGGGGCGCGCCACCCCGAAGTCCGCACGCTGGGCCGAGGTCGAGGGCAAGAACCCGATCAAGCCCTACATGACGGCCGTACTCACCGGACAGGACCCGAAGCAGGCCGCCAAGACGGCCTCTGACACGATCAGCAAGGTACTCAGCTCCGACCGCTGAGGGCTCCGGCCGCCTTTCGGGCGCACGGCGACCCCGGCGCCTTTCGGGCGCACGGCGGCCCCAGCGCCTTTCGAGCACGTGTCGAGATCCCGTCGAGCGGGTGTCGAGTCGCGCCGCCCCCGCCGAGTTCAGCGTTCGCACATCCAAGTGCCGCTGAGCGGTCATGTCGAATCCAGCCGGTCACGGAAGAAGTAAAGGAGCCAGGCCACACCACCTGCCGGCCTGGCTCCCGTGCCCGGATCAGGAGCCGCCATGACGATCGCCCCCCTGTCCCCGTCCACCCTTCCCCCCACCGCGACCCCGGCCGTCACCGCCCTGCGCACCACCGCTGCCGTCCCCGCGGCCGCACCCGTCACGGCGCCCCCGGCCCTCCCGGCCACCCCCCACTACACCGTCCGCCTCGCCCGAGACGAGGACGAGGTGCGCGCCGCCCAGCGCCTGCGCCACCAGGTCTTCGCCGGCGAGCTCGGCGCCCGCCTCGACGGGCCCGAGCCGGGCCTCGACTCCGACGCCTTCGACGCCTACTGCGACCACCTCCTCGTCGTCGAGGAGGAGACCGGGCAGGTCGTCGGCACCTACCGGCTGCTGCCGCCGGAGCGCGCCGCCGTCGCCGGCCGCCTCTACTCCGAGGGCGAGTTCGACCTCTCCGCCCTCGCCCCGATCCGCCCGGACCTCGTCGAGGTCGGCCGCTCCTGCGTCCACCCCGACCACCGCAACGGGGCCGTCATCGCGCTGATCTGGGCCGGCCTCGCCCGCTACATGGACAGCTCCGGCCACAACTGGCTCGCCGGCTGCTGCTCGATACCGCTCGCCGACGGCGGGGTCCTGGCCGCCGCCACCCGCGAGAACGTCCTCACCCGCAACCTCGCCCCCGAGGAGTACCGCGTCACCCCGCACCTCCGCTGGAACCCGGACGGCATCACCTTCCCCGCCCGCGTGGAACTGCCCCCGCTGCTGCGCGGCTACCTGCGCCTGGGCGCCTGGGTCTGCGGAGAGCCCGCCCTCGACGCCGAGTTCGGCTGCGCCGACCTGTACGTCCTGCTCTCCCTGCGGCGCACCAACCCGCGCTACCTCAAGCACTTCCTCTCGCTCGTCCCGGCCGCATGAACGCCTGGCTGCCCACCTCGCCCTGCACCCCCGAGGCCTGCGCCGGCCACGAGGGGGAGCGGGCGGGTCTCGCCCGCGCGGTGCTCCGGCTCGCCGCCGCCGTCGCCCTGATCCTGCTCGGGATCCTGGGCTGCCAGCCGGTCCGGCTGCTCCCCACCCGTCCCCGCCAGGCCCTGGTGCGCGCCTGGGCGACCGCCCTCGTCCGGGCCTTCGGCATCCGGATCACCGTGCAGGGGAGCCCCGGCCCGGACGGCGGCCGCCTGATCGTCGCCAACCACATCTCCTGGCTGGACATCCCGCTCGTCGCCGCCGCCATGCCCTGCCGGATGCTGGCCAAGAGCGACATCAGGAACTGGCCCGTGCTCGGGCCCCTCTCCCGGCAGAACGGCACCCTGTTCATCGAACGGGAGCGGATCCGAGCCCTCCCCGCCACCGTCGAGACCATCACCCACGCCCTGCTGGCCGGCGACCGCGTCACCGTCTTCCCCGAGGGCAGCACCTGGTGCGGTCGCGCCCGGGGGCCCTTCCGGCGGGCCGCCTTCCAGTCCGCCCTCGACGCCCGGGTGCCCGTACAGCCGGTGCGGCTCACCTACCGGCTCGCTGACGGGAGCCCCGCCGCGGCGCCCGCCTTCGTCGGGGACGATCCGCTGACCGCGTCCCTGTGGCGGATCGCCCGGGCCCGCGGGGTGCGGGCCGAGGTCCGGCTGCTGCCGCGGATCCCGCCGGGCCGCCACGAGGACCGGCGGGAGCTCGCGGCCGCGGCTCAGGCGGCCGTCGCCGCCGAATCCACGCCCGTCGTACCCGTCGTACCCGTCCCCCCGCTCCCCGCCGCCGCACTGCTCGCGGGCGTGCCGGCCCAGCCGAGCTCGCCGTCGGCCACCGACAGGGACAGCGCGAAGCGGCCTTCCGCGTCCGTCCACCACTGAGTCAACTCAAGTCCGGCTTCGGCGAGTTCCTTTCGCACGCCCTCCTGGCGGAACTTCGCGGAGACCTCCGTCAGGATCTCCTCGCCCGCCGCGAACGGCACCACCAGATCCAGCGCCCGGACCTTCACCACCAGCTCCGACCGGGCCCGCAGCCGCATCTCGATCCACTCCTGCTCCCGGTTCCACACCGCCACGTGCGCGAAGTCCTCGGTGCGGAAATCCGCGCCCAGCTCCCGGTTGACGACGGCCAGCACGTTCTTGTTGAACTCGGCCGTCACCCCCTGCGCGTCGTCGTACGCGGCCACCAGCACGGCCTCGTCCTTCACCAGGTCCGTCCCCATCAGCAGGGCGTCCCCGGGCGACAGCATCGCCCGTACGGAGGCCAGGAACACGGCGCGCTCCGGCGGCAGCAGGTTGCCGACCGTGCCGCCGAGGAACACCACGAGCCGGGGCCCGGGCGTGTCCGGCAGCCGCAGCGGCTTCGTGAAGTCGGCCACCAGTGCGTGCACCCGCAGTCCCGGGTGCTCCGCCAGCAGCGTCCGCCCCGCCCCCTCCAGGGCGCTCCCGCTCACGTCCACCGGGATGTACGTGTCCAGCGCGGGCATCGCCTCGATCAGGTGCCGGGTCTTCTCCGAGGAGCCGGAACCCAGCTCCACCAGCGTGCGCGCCCCGCTGGCCGAGGCGATCTCCCCGGCCCGCGCCAGCAGGATCTCCCGCTCGGCGCGCGTCGGGTAGTACTCGGGCAGGCGGGTGATCTCCTCGAAGAGTTCGCTGCCCCGCGCGTCGTAGAACCACTTGGGCGGCAGCACCTTGGGGGACGCCGTCAGCCCGTGCAGGACGTCCGCGCGCAGCGCGGTGTCGGCGGAGTGCTCGTCGAGGGTGCGGGTCAACTGGAAGTCGCTCACGGGGAGGTCTCCTTCAGCGGGGTCAGATCGACCCGTGTGCCACGGGCGGTCAGCAGGGTCCGGTCGGGTACTTCGCACCAGCGGGGATCGTCGTCGTAGGGCTCGGACGCCACCACCGTGCGCTCGGCCGCCGCGTCGGCCAGGTACCAGAGCGAATCGCCCCAGGCCGTAGCGGCGATGCCGGTGCCGTCGGTCAGCAGCAGGTTGAGCCGGGAGCCGGGCGCGGCCGCCGCGATCTCCCGCACCGGCTCGGCGAGCGCCGAGCCGAGGTCGTCCCCCCGCTGCAGCCGGTGCAGCACCAGCGCCCACACCAGCGCCGAGTCGGTGCTCGCGGCCAGGGACAGCAGCTCCGCGGGCGGCAGGGTGGCCGCGAGCGGCGCCACCGCGTCCGGCCAGTCCCGTACCGCGCCGTTGTGGCTGAACAGCCACGGCCCGGCGGCGAACGGCGCCGCCGCGGCCTCCCCGTCCGCCCCGAACACGGTGGCGTCCCGTACGGCGGCCAGCGCGACCCGGGTACGGACGACCCGGGCCAGATCGGCGAGGTTCGGGTCCCCCCAGATCGGCCCGGCCCGCCGGTAGCGCGCGGGGGCCGGATCGCCCTCCGCGTACCAGCCCACGCCGAAGCCGTCGGCGTTGACCGTGCCATGGCGCTGACGGCGCGGCTCCCAGGACTGCCGCACGAGGGAGTGCTCCGGCTCGGTCAGCAGCCGGGCCAGGGGTATCTCGGGCCCCACGAAGGCGATGTGCCGGCACATCAGGCATCCCTCGCGGTCCGGAACCCGGAGAAGATCTGCCGGCGCACCGGCAGGTCCCAGTTGCGGAAGGTCCCCCGGCAGGCCACCGGGTCCACGGCGAACGAGCCGCCGCGCAGCACCTTGTGCTCGGGGCCGAAGAACACCTCCGAGTACTCGCGGTACGGGAAGGCCCGGAACCCCGGGTACGGCAGGAAGTCGGAGGAGGTCCACTCCCACACGTCGCCGATCAGCTGGCGCACCCCGAGCGGGGACGCCCCCGCCGGGTAGCTGCCGGCCGGGGCCGGACGCAGATGGCGCTGGCCGAGGTTGGCGTGCGCCGGGGTCGGGTCCTCGTCGCCCCAGGGGTAGCGGGTGGAGCGGCCGGTGGCCGGGTCGTGCCGGGCCGCCTTCTCCCACTCCGCCTCCGTGGGCAGCCGGCGCCCCGCCCAGCGGGCGTACGCGTCCGCCTCGTACCAGCTGACGTGCAGTACGGGCTCGTCGGCGGGCACCGGCTCGGTCACGCCGAAGCGGCGGCGCAGCCACTGGCCGGCCTCCCGGCGCCAGAACAGCGGCGCCTCGATGCCGTGCCGGTGGATCTGGTCCCAGCCCTCGGGGGCCCACCAGCGCTCGTCCCGGTAGCCGCCGTCGGCGACGAAGGCCTGGTACGCGGAGTTGGTCACCGGCACCGTGTCGATCCAGAACGCCCCGGTGTCCCGGTCGTGCGCGGGCCGCTCGTTGTCCAGCGACCACGGCTCGGCCGAGGTTCCCATCGTGAACGGGCCGCCGGGAACGAGGACTTCGGCGGCCGCGGGCGGCGGTCCCTGCGGGGGGCCGGGGTCGGGGGCCGTGAGCACCGGCTCGCCCGGGCGCAGCTGATGGGTGATCAGCATGGTCTCGTCGTGCTGCTGTTCGTGCTGGGCGATCATCCCGAACGCGAAACCGTCGTCCAGCAGCGCCGAGCCCTCCAGAGCGGTGCGCTCCAGCAGGTCGAAGACCCGGCCGCGCACCTCGGCGGCGTAGCGTCGGGCCTCCGCCGGCCCCAGCAGGGGGAGCTTCGGCCGCTCTGCGCGGGGGTGCTGGAAGGCGTCGTAGAGCGGGTCGATCTCGGGGTGCAGGGAGTCGTGTCCGGCGACGTTGCGCAGCAGCCAGAGCTCCTCCTGGTTCCCGATGTGGGCCAGGTCCCAGACGAGCGGGGACATCAGCGGGGAGTGCTGGGCGGTCAGGTCGCGGTCGCTGACGGCGTCGGTGAGCAGGGCCGTACGGGCACGGGCCGCGGTCAGGGCCGTGAAGGCCCGCTCGCGAAGGTCGGCGCGGCCGGAGTCGCCGGCGGGTGTCCGCCGGGTGGAGTCGGCTGAAGGCGATGCGGTCATGAGCGGGCCCCCGTCCCGGTGAGCTGCAGGTATCCGTCGTCGGCCGGGCAGCGGCCGCGCAGGGTGAAGCGTTCGGCGAAGGCCCCGACCACGTCCTGGACGTGCCGGCTCGCACCGAGCCGCGGCAGTGCCTCGGCTGCGGCCCGGAAGCAGGCGGCCGCAGCGGTGCGCAGCTCCGGGTCGGCCAGGCCGTGGCGGGCGGCGGACCGCCAGAGGGGATTGCGCGGCGCGGGCCGCGTCCCGTGGGTGTCGGCCAGCGCCTTCGCCGCGCGGTAGGCGCTCTCGGCGGCCTCCGGATCGTCGAACAGCGCGTGGACGACGGCCACCGGCACCAGCCAGCCGTCGTCGCCGGGCTGGGCGTCGATCATCCGGAACTCCAGGTGCCCGCGCGGGCGCACCGGCGGGAACAGCGTGGTCAGGTGGTACTCCAGGTCCTCGGCGGTGGGCGGCCGGAGGCCGTCCGTACGCGGGGTGCCGTCGCCGCCCCCGCCGGCGGCCCCTTCTCCGGCGCGGAGCCAGTCGCGGAAGGTCATGCCGTTCGGGACCGGCCACGGCCCGTCGCCGGGCGACCGTACGCACATCACCTCGGTGTCCAGCGCGTGCCGGGTCCAGCCGGCCCGCGGTTCGGCGTCGAGCGGCGGGGCCAGCGCGCGGCGGGCGTCGATGTCGTGCCAGATCCCCTGCCGGGAGCACCGCCAGCCGGCGTACGGGCCCTCGTGCGCGGGGGAGTTCGCGAAGGCCGCCACGAACACGGCGCCCAGCAGGTGGGCCAGCCGCCAGCGCCGGCCGTACCCGAGCGGGCCCGGTTCCTCGTACCCGGCGTCCACGCAGACCTGCACGGAGGCGGAGGAGCGCATCATGGCGCGCCCGGCCGGGCCGGTGCGGTCGAAGTAGGCCTCCATCGCGTCGTAGCGCGGGCTGCACAGCAAGCGGCGCAGCGGTCGGCGTGGATCGCGGCCGGTGCCCCGCAGGACCAGGCCCTGGGACCGCAGAGCGGCCCGTACGGCGGTGAGATCGGCTTGCAGGCCGTCCACGCATCCGGAGAGGGAGGGGGCGGGCGCGGAGCTGAGCTCCAGCTGGCCGCCGGGCTCGATGGTGAGCCGGGAGTGCAGGGGCAGGGCGCGGGCCGCGTCGTGGGCGGCGGTCAGCCGGTCCGGCGGAAGTATCGCGCTCGGCCGGTCGGCGTCCAGTACGAGCCATTCGAGCTCGGCGCCGAGGGTGCGGGGCGGTCCCGTCTTGAAACAGATGCCGTGGACCAGGTCCTCGGCAGCTGTTTCGCCGAGTGCGGGTGAGTCGCCCATCGTCTTCGGGTCCGGTGGTGCGTACGCGTCCTGTGGCATGGCAGGGTCTCCTGTCCGCGGGTGTGACCTGACCATGCCTACCTACCCGTCCTCGTCGGCCTGAAAATGGGGGGTGCGCGCCACCGCGCGGAAAATCTCTGGCCGCGGGTGGTTCCTGCTGCCGATGATGGCGACGTGAGCAGCAGATTGCGCGAGATCGCGCGGGAGAACGCGACCATCGTGGCGGCCGGCGGATACCGGACGCGGTCGGGGCGGCACGTCTCCCTGGCCGCCGCCCTGGCGGAATCCAGGGCCGGAACCAGAATATATGGGCCAAACCAGGTCATTCCAGACGAGCGTCGTCCCGTCGAGCGGTGTGAGACGGCCGTCGAGGTCACGGGGGAGAGCAGCACGGTCGCGGCCCGCAGGCTCGCCGGGGCCGGTCCGGGGCCGGTCTGCGGGGCCTCGGTCGCCGTCCTGAACTTCGCCTCGGCCCGTAATCCCGGGGGCGGATACGTCCGCGGGGCCAAGGCGCAGGAGGAGGCGCTGTGCCGCGCCTCGGCCCTGTACGAGACCCTGCTGGAGGCCCCGGAGTACTACGAGGTCCACCGCGCGGGGCGCAGCACCTTCTACACCGACCGGGTGATTCACTCCCCCGGGGTGCCGGTCTTCCGCGACGACCGGGGCGAGCTGCTGGACACCCCCTTCCGGGCCGGATTCCTGACCTCACCGGCTCCCAACGCGGGCACGATCCGCCGCCAGGAGCCGGAGCGCGTCGCCGAGATCCCGGCGGCCCTGGCGCGGCGCGCGGAGCGCGTCCTGGAGACGGCGGCGCTGCACGGATATCCGCGGCTGGTGCTGGGGGCGTGGGGGTGCGGGGTGTTCCGGAACGACCCGGCCGAGGTCGCGGAAGCCTTCCGGGCCCTGCTGGCCGGACGCTTCGCGGGGGTCTTCGAGCGGGTGGTGTTCGGGGTGCTGGACCGAGATCCGGGGCCGCGGGAGGCGTTCGAACGGACTTTCGCAGGCTTCGGGGGCCTCGCGGGCTCCGGGGGCTCCGGGGTGTAGGGGCCGGGGCGTAGGGGCCGGGGCCCCCGCGCGACGTACGGAATCCGCTACCGCCAGCCGTAGCGCTCTCGGAGCCGGTCCACGACCAGCTGGAACCTGCCCCGGTCCAGGGCGCACGCCTCGCGCCGCATGCCGTCCTCGTGCACGCGCAGCACCCGGTCCACGTCCACCCAGGACTCCCGTCCGGCGCCGTCCCACGGCCCGGTCCCGATCGGCACCCATTCCCGGTCGTTGTCGTGCCGCTTGCTGGAAAGCTGCACGGCGAGCAGCGTCCGCCCGCCCGCCTCCCGGGCGACGACCAGCACCGGCCGGTCCTTGCCGCGGCCGTCGTTCTCCTCGAACGGGACCCAGGTCCACACGATCTCGCCGGGGTCGGGGTCGCCGTCCTTGTCGGGCGCGTACTCGGTGCGCACGGGCCCGATGGCGTGCGGATCGGCCTCGGTGGTGGCGGTGGCCCCGCCGCGCCCGGGCTGCTCGATGGGGTCGGAGCTGTGGTGGGAAAGTGCCGTCATGCGGCTGAGGTTAGTGGCTCGGGGCGTCGCCGTGGTGCGGGTCAGTCGGTGACCAGGGCCATGACGAGGCCGTCGTACCCCTTGCCGCCGACGGTCTGGAGGGCCGTGGCGGTCAACCTCGGGTGCTCGGCGATGAGTTCGGTGAACCGGCGGACGCCCTGGACGCGGGGGTCGGTGCTGTCGGGGTCGACGACGGCGCCGTCGCGCACGACGTTGTCGCCGATGATGACGCTGCCGGGCCGGGTCAGTTCGAGGGCCCACTTCAGGTAGTCCGGGTTCGACGGCTTGTCGGCGTCGATGAAGACCAGGTCGAACGGGGCGAGGCCGGTGAGCTCAGGCAGCAGGTCGACGGCCCGGCCGCGCCGGATGTCGACGACGTCCGCCAGTCCGGCCCGCGCGATGTTCGCGGCGGCGACGTCGGCGCACCGCGGGTCGGCCTCCAGCGTGACCAGCCGCCCGCCGGGCGGCAGCGCCCGGGCGAGCCAGATGGTGCTGTAGCCGCCGAGGGTGCCGATCTCCAGGACGGTGCGCGCGCCGCGGATCCGGGCGAGGAGGTGCAGCAGCTTGCCCTGGTTGGGAGCCACCTGGTGCGCGGGCAGTCCGGCGGACGCGGCGTCCGCGTTGGCGGCGAGCAGCGCTTCGTCCTCCTCGACGAGCAGCCCGTCGAAGTAGTCGTCAACGGCCGTCCACGTCTGCTGCCCCATGAGCTCTCCCGATCCCTTCGCCGACCTCACATACGAGTTCCCAAAGGGAACTTACACGAAGGGCGGATCTTTCAACAGACCGTGGAAGCGCAGGGGGTCAGACGGGCGAAAGCGGGCCCGATGACGGTTTCCGCGCGGGCGGCCGGTCGTTGGGGGCAGGAGAGGAAGGGAGGTCCGCCATGCCGGCACAGGGACCCGCGCAGCACCCCACGACCGAACTCGACGCCCGCTACAGCTCCGCCCTCAACCCCCGCCCGGGCGCCGCGGACGTGACCGCCACCGACTGGGCCGAGGCCCGGCGGCAGTTGGACGCCGCCGAGGTCTTCTGGGTGTCCACGGTACGGGCCGACGGCCGACTGCACGTCACTCCCGTGATCGCCGCCTGGCACGAGGGAGCGCTGTACTTCTCGACCGGCCCGGGCGAGCAGAAGGCGAAGAACCTCGCCCACAACGGCCACTGCGCGCTCACCACCGGGGGCAACTCCCTCACCGAGGGGCTCGACCTCGTGGTCGAGGGCCCGGCGGAGCAGGTCACCGATCCGGCACTGCTGGAGCAGGTGATCGCGGCGTACGAGACGAAGTACGGCCCCCACGTCACCTCCTCCGAGGGCACCTTCCACGGCATCGGGGACGCGCTCCGCAAGGGCGACGTGGCGATGTTCGGGGTCCGCCCGGCCACGGCCTACGGCTTCGGCCGCGACGACGGCGTCTACACCCACACCCGCTGGACCTTCTGAGCGGCACGTCCGGCCGCACCCCACCCGGGTTCCCCCCCCGGATCCGCCGCTCGGGGGCGAGCCGGTCCGGCAACGGGGGAGAGCCGTCGCCATGGGGGTGGCGACGGCTCTCCCGGGTGGGGGCGGGGTCAGGGGCAGCTGGTGCGGGTGTCGCCCGGGTCGGTGGTGCAGGTGTCCGTGCCGGGGCCGCCGTTGGCGGTGTCGTTGCCGGAGACGGCGTCCGTGGTCGTGAGCCGGTCGTTGCCGTAGTCGCCGGTCAGGATGTCGTTGCCCGGCCCGCCGTTCACGGTGTCGTCGCCGAAGCCGCCGTCGAGGTTGTCGTCGCCGAAGCCGCCGTCGAGGTTGTCGTTGCCGTAGCCGCCGTAGACGGTGTCGTTCCCGTAGCCCGCGCGGACGGTGTCGTTGCCGCCGAGACCGCAGATCACGTCGGTGAAGTAGCCGCCGGTCAGCGTGTCGGCTCCGGTGGTGCCGATGATCGTGCAGCCGTGGGCGTTGTTCGCCGAAGTCGTCGTCACGGACGTGTTGTCGGACGTAACGGGGTCCTGCTGCGTCGCGCTCACGACGGCCGTGTTCGTGACCGTACCGGCGGCCCGGGGCTCGCCCGTCACCGTGACCGTCGCGCTCGCGCCCGGGGCCAGGGAGCCCAGGGCGCAGACGGCCCCCGTCGCCGTGGTCGTACACGTGCCCTGTGAGGCCGCGGCCGAGGTCAGGCCCACTCCTGCTCCGGAGAGCGTGTCCGTGAGGGTCACGCCGGTGGCGGTGGCGGTGGAGGCCGCGGCGTTGGAGACCGTCACCGTGTACGAGGCGCGGTCGCCGATGCTCACGGCGGCCGTACCGGTCTGCGTCACCGACAGGTTCGCGCCGGGCGGCGGGGGCGGAGCCGTGCCGTCGCCGCCCTGGTAGCGGGCGAGGGCGAAGGCGGAGCCCGCCCCGAAGCCCGCGGCGACGATCTTGCCGTCAGGTTGTACGAGCACCCCGCGGGCTTCGTCCCAGTCCTGGAAGCCGGTGACCACGAAGCCGTCGCCGCCGAAGCCGGTGTCCACCGTGCCGTTGGTGTTGAAGCGGGCCAGGCCGAAGTCGTTGGCCTCCTGGCTGTTCGGGTCGTCGGCCTGCCCCGCGATGACGATCTTGCCGTTCGGCTGGAGCGCCATCGCGTTCGCGCCGCCGCCGTCGCCCGGGAAGTGGACCGAGGTCCGCCCGCCGGTGCCGAAGCCGCCGTCGGGGCTGCCGTCGGCGTTGTAGCGCAGCAGGGCGACGCCGGCCCCGCCGGACCCCGCCGCGACGATCTTGCCGTCCGACTGCACCGCCACGGCGTTGCCGAACTCGGTGCCGCCGAAGTTCGCGGTCACCATGCCGTCACCGCTGAACGTGGTGTCGAGGGTGCCGTTGGGCAGGTAGCGGGCCACGCCGATGTCGAAGTCGGTGTTGCCCACGTACCCGACCGAGACGATCTTGCCGTCCGGCTGGAGGGCCATGCGGCGGGCGGTGCCGCCGGCGTCCTGGGGCGAGGAGGGCGTGAATCCCGCGACGACCGCGCCGTCACCGCCGAGGCTCGGGTCCAGGTTTCCGGCGGTGTCGAGGCGGACCAGGGCGAAGCCTCCGCCGGCGCCCTTGCCCGCGGCGATGATCTTGCCGTCGGGCTGGACCGCCACGTCGGCGCCGTCCGCGGACCCGCCGAACTCCTCGAGGCGTACGAGGCCGCCGTCACCGAAGCCGGTGTCCGCACTGCCGTCGGTGTTGTAGCGGGCCACGGAGAAGAAGCAGCAGCCGCCGCCCTCCTCCGCGATCACCTCGGTGGTGCCCGCCACGACGATCTTCCCGTCAGAGGGTTGGATCGCCACCGCGTTGGCCGTATGGGCGCCACCGCCGAAGTCGCTGGTGACCGTACCGTCCCCGGCGAAGCCTGAGTCGAGGCCGCCGTCGGCGTTGTACCGGGCGAGCGCGAAGCCGCCCTCGCTCAGGCCCGCCACGACCAGCTTGCCGTCGGCCTGCTGCGCGATGTCGTGGCCCTCCGCGTACCCGGGGAAGGGGGTGACCACCCGGCCGTCGGGCCCGAAGGAGGGATCCAGATCGCCGGGTGCGGCCAGCGCGGAGCCGGGCAGCGCGAGTACGAGCGCCAGGCCGAGCGCGGCGGCCAGCACCCCGGTCGTCCCGCCGGGTCCGCGGCGCGGCCACCGGGCCGGTCTCAGGTGTGCGTGGGTCATGGGCGTACGAACCTCCGGCCTCGCGGGGTGCAGGGAGCAGCGCACAGCTTCGTACGGGAGCCCTCCCGCGCCCCGCGAGACGTGCCGTACCGCGCCCGCCCGGCCCCGGGAACCACCCCGGCGGAGGAGCGCGCGGGGGGTGCTCGCGGGATCGGCTGAGCGTGGCCGCCTGCCGGGCCGTGCGCTCAGCCGGCGGCGGCGCCGAACCACTTGGACAGGTGGCCGAGCAGATCCCGCTGGTCGTCACCGACCCATGCCACGTGGCCGTCCGGCCGCAACAGCACGCCGGGCACGTCCGGTTCCCCACCGGAGTCGACGACGTGGTCCACCCGGTCCGCCCAGCCCGCCACCGAGAGCCGGCCGGTCCGGTCGAGCAGCAGGCCGCGGCCGCCGTGCATCAGCTCGTAGAGGCGGCCGCCCCCCGGCGCCGCGTCCCCCAGCGTCACGTCCCGCATCCGCCGGCCGAGCAGTTCGTGGACCTCCCCGCCCGCCTCACCCCCGCCGAAGTCGTAGCGGACGGAGATCGCCGTGATCTTCTCGATCAGGTGCCGGTTCACCTCCTCGAAGGCCATGAGTTCCGCCAGCAGCCGGCGCACCGCCTGCGGACCCGGCCCGTCCGACATCAGCTGCATCTGCGCGCGGGTGTTGTCCAGGACGGCGGCGGCCACCGGGTGGCGTTCGGCGTGGTAGCTGTCCAGCAGCCCTTCCGGTGCCCAGCCGGCGATCTCGGCGGCCAGCTTCCAGCCGAGGTTGAACGCGTCCTGGATACCGAGGTTGAGCCCCTGCCCGCCGGTCGGCGGGTGGACGTGTGCCGCGTCGCCGGCCAGCAGTACACGGCCGACCCGGTAGCGCTCGGCCAGCCGGGTGGCGTCGCCGAAGCGCGACAGCCAGCGCGGCGAGTGCGCGCCGAAGTCGGTGCCGGCGAAGGCGCGCAACTGCTGCTTGAACTCGTCGAGCGTCGGGGGCGCGGCACGGTCCTCGGCCACGCCCGCGCCGGGCGCGACCACGCGGTAGACCCCGTCCCCCAGCGGCGTGGCGCCGAACCGCATCTGGGTCTTGCGGACTTCGGCCCCCACGGCGGCGATCGTCCCGGGAGCTTCGGCCAGCTCCATCACCCCCAGCAGCGTCTCGACCCTGGAGGGCTCGCCGGGGAAGCCGACTCCGAGCAGTTTGCGCACCGTACTGCGGCCGCCGTCGCAGCCGACGACGTAGCGGGCGCGCAGCCGGGTGCCGTCGGCCAGCTCGACGCTCACGCCGTGCTCGTCCTGGCCCAGACCGACCAGCTCGCAGCCGCGCCGGATCTCGGCTCCGGCCTCGGTGGCGTGCTCGGCCAGCAGCCGCTCGGTGATTTCCTGCGGGATGTGGAGGACGTACGAGTGCGCCGTGTCCAGCCCCTGCGGCCAGGAGGCGCCGAGGCCGGCGAAGAAGCCCCCGACCGTGAACTGCCGCCCGAGCGGCAGGAACCGCTCCAGCAGGCCCCGCTGGTCCATCACCTCGATGCTGCGTACGTGCAGACCCTGCGCGCGGGACTGACGGGTGGGCTCCGTCTCCTTCTCCAGTACGAGCACCCGCACGCCGTGCAGCCGCAGCTCGCCGGCCAGCATCAAGCCGGTCGGCCCGCCGCCGACCACGATCACGTCCATCATGAAAACCCCAGGTACGTCGACAACGGCACATGTTCTGCGCGAATCGCTGATATCGGCCGGATCTGGCCTCGGCCGACGATTGTGCGGCACGGCGGGGGCCTTGCCGCAAGCCCCCCGGTGCGCTATATGTTGAGAGTGGCAAGGAGTGCGTGACGCTCCTTGCCTTTCGTTTTTTCCTGCCGGGAACCTTCCGGCGAGCCGTCTCGTTGCCCCGGGGTCCGCTGCTCTGAACCGCGAACCGCAGGAGTGCCGTGCTCGTGGCCGTACCCGAAACCTCGTCCCAGCCCGCCGTGCCCCCTCTCCCGTCGCTCGCCGCCCAGGCCGAGCGCCTGATCGAGCTCGGGGTGCACGAACTCGCCGGAATCACCGCCGATCAGCTGCGCGCGTACACCTCCGCCAAGGACGGCGCAGGCCTGCTCGCCGTCCATCCGGACCGCGTCCCCGCCTCCGCGCTGGCCCCGCTGCTGCGCCGAGACGGCAAGCCGGGCTTCGTCGTCACCGACATGGCCGATGTCGACGGCTTCGCCCCGCTCGATGTCATCGAGGTGCCCGACGCCCCGCTCTACGTGGTCACCGGCCTCGATCGCGGCGACCACATGTCCAACTGGAGCCCGGAGGAGGCACTTCCGGCCCTCACCCGGGACGAGCGCACTCCGCTGCTGCTCGGCGAGGGCATCCACTGGGTGCTCCAGCAGCCGGCGGCGCTGGAACGCAACCACTGCTTCATGACCGTCGGCTCCCGGCTGCGCAAACCGAACGGCACCCCGGACGCCCGTACCCCGGCGATCTGGATCAGCAACGGCACGGGACGCGACGGCCGCGAGCGGCGCAACGCCCCGAAGGTCGGCTGGTGCTGGTGGGGCAACCGCCACACCTGGCTCGGCTTCGCCTCCGCGACGGGCCGCACTCCCTAAAGGCTGTCCCGTAATCCGCGGTGGGTCAGCGCGGCGTCAGATGCGGTGCATCGCAAGGCGAAGGACCGTCCTCATACCGGGCGTATTCGGGCGATCCCGACAGCGCGGCGAGGTGCCGTAGGTGGCGCCGCGCGCCCGCCGGGGATTACGGGACAACCTCTAGGACTTCTGGAGCTGATCTGTTTGAAGCGCTCAAGAATGTGAGGCTCCAGATTGAGCCTCTGGGGTACTTGTTGCTCTGCAACGGAGCGCGAATCGATGCCCATCCTTCGGGCATGTTGCGCGACATGACGGGTGGGCAGACCCTTTATCTATTGAAGAAAAGGGAAGTCGCGCGAGAACGTGTATTCATCTTCAGTCATGCGAATCCGGCCGATGTCGGGACTGTGGAGGAGCAGCGGGAGTTCTATGAGGCTTGGCTTAGGACTTCCCGGCGTCAGCGGTTGACGGACCGAGCGAGGGATGCAGCGCATGAGTTGTGGATAAGGTGGCGCGATCGCTGACGCCAACCGAAAGAAGTAGCCGCCGGTTGGCGACCTTGCCGTCCCGCACCTTGATCCACAGCGCGTCGATGTAGACGACCGGCCAGAGCGAGTCGAGGGGCCTCGACTGCCAAGTTGTGATCTCGTCGTTGACCGCATCCGTCACCTTCGAGATGAGGTCCGGTGAAACGTCGCTACCGTACATCTTCGCCAGATAGGACTGGATGTCGCGAACCGTTATGCCACGGGCGTAGAGGGCCAGGGCCTGCTCGTCGAAACCAGACCGCCAGCGGGCATTCGTCGGGACGATCTGCGGTTCGAACTCGCCGCTGCGGTCCCAGGGCACCTCGACCTGGACCGGTCCGATGTCCGTCAGGACCGTCTTCGCGGCAGTGCCGTTGCGGCTGTTGCCGCTGACCCGACCCGCCGGATCGCCCTTGTCATAGCCGAGGTGTTCACTCATCTCGGCCTGCAGGGCCCGCTCGAGCACAGCCTCGACCTGCTCCGGCGGGAGCTGCCCGTCGACAGCGGCCTCTATCTGTGTCTCAGTCACGCGATCTCGCCTCTCCGACCCGGCGGGCCGACCGGCCCCGCCCAAACCATCAGATCACGGACTTAACACCGTCCTCCGGTACGCGAACGCCGCACGTTGGCAGGAGACCTTCCGCGAGAACCGGCTAGACCGCCGACGAGATCCTCGACGAAGTCGCCGCCTACTGCCACAGAATCTCTGACTCAGGTCACCAAGGGTTGTCCCGCAATGACCGCTCATAGCTCCGGGAACCGAGGGGTGTCGTCCATCACCTGCAGCAACTTCCGAGCAGGCATCGCCTCCTCCGGCCGCACGGAGGAGGCGACACCCTCGATGACTGACAGGCCCGCATACACGGCAGCCCTTGCAGCCGCCTCCCAGCCGGTTTGCTGCTGGTAGCTCGCGCCGTGCTTGCGATCCTGGGTCGACGCAGCAGCGGAGTGCCATTGGTCGGTCCGGTAGATGCTTCCCAGCAGGTACAACAACTCGGCCTTGCAGGCCACCTGCGGGGTCCCGGCCAGTTCGAGAAGGAACGGGACCGTGGGAACTGTCGCCTCACCGACGACGAACCCCAGCGCACAGACGGCGTCACCCAGGTCATCGATGGCGATACGAGCCGTGTCCTCATCCCCATAGGCGATCCGGGACAGCAGAGGGGGGATACCGCCGGCCGCGGCGCCCGTCGCGTCGTGCAGTTCTCCCCAGCGGATCCCGGAAATGCTCCTCAACAGACTTCCCATGTCCTGCTCCTCGTCAGATGATCGCGCCGGCCCCCGGCGGCGTCTTGAGCATGGTGCAGTTATGGGTGAGGCCCTGGCCAGGCGGCCTGCGACGGAGTAGTGCTATAGGGCCCCTGCTTGGCGTCATGATCTTGCTGTGACTGGAGTGATCACGGCGTCGGCCCCATCCTGTATAGCCCCGTTCACTGGGCTGAGCCCACGCTGTTTCGCCAAGCTGGTGACAGCGTTGCGCAGTGAGGGAGCCGATGAGGGGCGGCGAGGTCGGCCGTGGAGGCCGCCGCTGGAGAACCGAGTGCTGCTGGTCACGACGTACTGGCGGACAAACTTGACGCTGCGCCAGCTTGCCCCGCTGCTCGGGATATCAAAGTCCGCGGCTGACCGCGTCATCAGACACCTCGGCCCCTTGCTTGCGCTCCGGCCGCGCAAGCGGTTTCGCAAGGACACTGTGTTGATCGTGGACGGAACCCTGGTCCCCGTACGCGACCACACGGTGGCCGAGCAGTCGAAGAACTACCGCTACTCCACGAATCACCAAGTCGTCATCGACGCCGACACCCGCCTCGTCATGGTGGTCGGCCGGCCCCTGCCAGGTAACCGCAATGTCTGCAAGGCATGGGAGCTGTCCGGCGCCAAAGCCGCCGTCGGCCGCACCACTGTGGTCGCCGACGGCGGCTACCGGGGCACCGGTCTGGTCATCCCGCACCGTCGCGAACGCGGACAGTACGAACTGCCCGCCTGGAAGGAAGAGCACAACGCCTCCCACCGCCAGGTCCGTGCCCGCGTCGAGCACGCCTTCGCCCGGATGAAAGCCTGGAAGATCCTTCGCGACTGCCGATTGAAGGGCGACGGTGTCCACCACGCGATGAGCGGCATCGCTCGCCTGCACAACCTCGTCCTCAGCGGATAGACAAGGGGATCGAACACCGGCCGGCCTCGCGCGCACCCGCTCGAAGATCCTTTACGGGACAAGCCCTAGATGAGTCATTCCGAACTGATCAGTGGTCGTAGGCGATCAGGGACCGTGTGATTGGCTGTCCGGTCCTGTGGTTGTGCCAGATTGCTGCGGCCAGCGCGAGGACGCGTTGGGCGACGCGGACGGTGACGCCCTCAAAGGTCCGGCCGCCGTGTTGTTCCAGGTCGAGCTGGCCTTTGAGGGTGTCGTTCACCGACTCGATCAGTTGCTGCACCGATTTCAGCAGTGACTCGCCCTCACGGCGCTTCTCCCGCTTGCGAGGGCCGCAGCAGCTCTGCCCCGCGCATGGCCAGATCGGTCTCCAATTTCTTGGAGGCGAAGCCCTTGTCCGTGATCACCAGCAGGCCGGGGCGGTCGGTGACTGTGTCCGGCTCACGATCCAACATCGCCGGCAGCACCTCGCGCTCGTCCGGTTGGGGTGCACACCAGGTATAGCCGCAGGCCCCAGAAGAATCGGGAATGGCTGGCGCAGTACCCGTATCCGGCCCAGCCGGCCAGGTCCGACCGCTTCACGGTGGGGCGTGACCGGCCGCACTCGACCGGGATGGAGTCGATGATCCAGTGGTTGTCGAACCAGAAGTCGGTGTCCATCGCAAGGAGCCGTACAGCCCGCTTGACCAGCGGCAGCGCAGCCCGCAGCCGCTTGTTCCAGCCCGGCTGCTTCGGCACGGAGGGGAACATCTTGCCGAGGCGGGAGTGGACGGACCGCAGCCACCTGGACTCCGAGGTGAAGCCCAGCATCGCCCGGGCGACGGCGAGGCAGACGAGCTCGGAATCGGTCAGCCGGGGAGGGCGTCCCAGCCACCGGGTGTCCGTGATCTCGTCGTCGATCTCCACATACAGTGCGGTGAGCAGGGCGTCCAGGTCATTCGTCACAGAACGATCTTGGCCGCCCTGTCTGGTCTCTCCGGCCGCCGGCAGGGGGCTGCCCGATTGCCCGGCTTCACGCTTGAGCAGGCCGACAAGACACGGGAGACCGGACGCCACCTCATGCCCAGTACCGGACCTCCCGGTCCGCGCTGTGGCCAAGAGCGCCCAGGGCAGCGCGAAGATCTCAGATCTTCCGCCGTCTGGTGCCCGCCGTTGTCGAAGGCTGCGACAACCTGGCCGTCTGCGCGTCCCGGTCCCGGCCCGATATGCCCGAACCCCGTGCCGTGTTCATGCTATTGATGTCATAATCGGACGTCGTGTGGACAACGCTTGCGCCGCTCATCGGCGTCCTGCTCGGTGGGCTCATGTCGATGCTGGCCCAACGCTCGGCAGGACGCGCCTTGGAACGCGGCGAGGCGCGCCGCAGTGTCCGTGAACTTGCCGAGGCGCGCCGCAACGAGCGTCTCACGCACCTCATCGCATTTCTGTCTGCGGTGCAGGAAGCAGAACGAGTCGCGGTGGATCGGTATCACCACAACCTGGCTGACGAGCAGTGGCAGGCCCGGGCAAGGCAGGTCCTTGACGGGGTGTGGGTGACGCAGAAGACGATCCACGTACTGTGCGCGTCCGAGGTCAGCGAAGCGGCGCGCAGCCTCGCGTGGGCAGTACAGGAGGTGATCAGGAAGGGCCCCGAAGACCCGGGAGAGCCACAGGATGAGAAGGTCTGGGCGCACATCCATCCGAGCCGACAGGCATTCCTTGATCTCGTGCGCGACCAGCTAAGTTGAAGCCCCGGGAAGGGATTCGGCAGCTGCCGTGAGCGGCCCGGGACAAGCAGCACCAGCTCCGGCCTCCATTGTGCGGCGAGCGTCATCTGCTTCGCCGGCTTCTCGAGGGACGCAAAGCCCGCCTTGGCGCAGGCAGCATGCATGTCCACGGGCCAGCAGCACGCCATCGAATGGCCCCTTGGCTCATCGGCAAGCTGAGCACGATCACTTCGGAATGACTCGTCTAGGGGTGTCCGCAAAGTCCCGCCTGCCCCGCGACGCCCGGCGGAGGTGCGGAGGTACGGGCGGCCCGCGCCGCGGCGCCGCAGGGCGACCTCGAACCCCGGTCGCCCCTGGAGCGGCTCTTCTGACGCACTGCTCGACGAAGTCCGCGCACCGCCGGCCCGGCACACGCGGCAGGCCGGTCCCCGCGCGCCCGCTCAGCCCGCGGCCGGCCGGCGGGCCGTCCAGGCCTGCGCCGCCTCTGCCTGGGCCGCCAGGGACAGGAGCAGGGGCTCCGAGTCGGCCGGGCCCAGGAGCTGGGCTCCCAGCGGGAGGCCCTCGGTGGTGAAGCCCGCGGGGATGTTCACCCCCGGCCAGCCCAGGACGTTCCAGGTCCAGGCGTACGGGCAGGCGGCGATCATCGCCCGGTCCGTGGCCATAGCCCCCAGTCCCGCCAGGGCGCCGATCCGCAACGGGGGAGTGGCCGTCGTCGGGGTCAGCACCACGTCGAACCGGCCGAAGATCTCCCCGACCCTCCGCCGCAGCAGGGTCTCCGCACGGCGGGACGCCCGCAGCGGCAGGCCGCCCAGGATGCGGCCCGTGCGCACCGACTCGCGCGTGCGCGGGTCCAGCAGAGCGGGATCCGGCACCCGGGACGCCCAGTCCCGTACGCCACCGGTCGCCCGGGGTACGAAGGTCAGGCCGATCCGCCCGTAGCGCGGATCCTCAGGGACCACCTCGTGGCCCAGGGACTCCAGCCGCCCGGCCAGTCGCTCCACCGCCGAACGGACCTCCGGGTCGAGGGACTTCGGCGTCGCGGTGAAGGCCATCCCGAACGACAGGGCGATGCGCAACCGCCGCGGCGTGCGGCGGGCGGCCTCCACCGCCGAGACGGGGGCCGGCTGGTGCCGGTCCCCGGCGTGCGGGCCGCTCGCCGCGTCGAGCAGGAGCGCCGCGTCGGCGACGCTGCGGGCCAGCACGCCGTTGACGGTCAGCCCGTGGAACGACTCCGGCTCCGGCCACGTGGAGATCCGCCCGCGCTGCGGTTTGACGCCCACCAGATGGGTCCAGGCCGCGGGGATCCGTACCGAACCCGCCCCGTCGGAGCCGAGGGCCGCCGGGACGAGTCCCGCGGCCACGGCCGCGGCCGAGCCGCCGGAGGAACCGCCGGGCGTGTACGCCGGGTTCCAGGGGTTGCGGGTGTCGCCGAACGCCGGCCCCTCGGTGAACGGCCATTGGCCCAGCTCCGGCGTCTGGGTCTTGCCGACGATGACGGCGCCGGCGGCGCGCAGCCTTCGTACGGCCTCGCTGTCGGCGCTCTTCGGCGGGAACTCTCCGGCGCAGCCGAACGCGGTCGGTTCCCCGGCCACGTCCATGTCGTCCTTGACGGCGACGGGCACGCCGAGCAGCGGGAGCCGCTCGCCTGCGGCCAGGCGCCGGTCGGCAGCGTCCGCCTCGGCGAGCGCGGCCTCGGTGCGTACGATCCGGAAGGCGTTGAGCCGGGGCTGCGCGGCGGCGATCCGCTCCAGCGCCTCCTGCGTCAACCGGCGTGCGCTGACGCTTCCTTCGGCGAGGGCCCGCGCCGTTTCCACCAGCCCGCCGGACACGGCCGGAGCCTTCGTACCTGACGACGTCACCGACATCGGACCTCCCCGTTACCGCTCGGTAGGTCCGAAGGTAACGGGGAAGGCCCGAGGGCGGCTAGAGCGGTTGGATCCAGCCCTCCAGCGAGGCCATGAACCCGTCGAAGTCGTCGCGGTGGATGGTGTGTCCGGCGCCGGCCACGGACCGCACCTCGAAGCCGCGCTCCTCGAGCAGTACGGCCCGCTCCGGGGAGATGAGGAAGCTCGGGTCGGCGAGCTGGACGAGCGAGGGGACCGCCGGCGCCGCCGGGAGCAGGTCCGTACCGAACAGCGAGGTCAGGCTCAGTGCCGTCCCCTCGTCCCACAGGGCCAGGGTCTCCAGCTCGATGTCGACGTCCGCCTCGTCCCAGCGCGGGTTCATCGCCCGGATCTGTTCCTTGGGCGCGGACTTGAACTGCGCGAACACCTCCGGCCCCATCCCCTCGACCGGGGCGGCCAGGTGCCAGGCCGGGTCGGAGAACACCGCCCGCTGGGGCCTGAGCCGGTCCACGGCCAGCGAGAGGGTCAGCCCGCCCAGCGAGTGCCCGATGGCGAGGTCGGCGCCGGCCGGCAGGGTCTCGACCACGTCCCGCGCGAACAGCTCGGGGCGGTACTCGCCCCGCCCGCTGGCGCCGTGGCCCCGCAGGTCCACGGCGATGACGCGGTAGCCGCGCTCGGCGAGTGCGGGCCCCACGCGGCGCCAGGTCCGGTGGTCGGCCATCATGCCGTGGATCAGGAGCGCGACGCGGTCGCCCTCGCCCCAGGTGTGGGTGTGCAGTTGCACGGTGATGCCTTTCTCGGATGTCTCGGAAGTCGCTGATGTCTCGGAGGACTCTGATGTCCCGGGGCCCCGGAGTCCCGGAGGTTCCCGGAAGCTCAGCGGACGCTGCGGATCGGCTTCACGGCCAGTGCGCCCGCCACCGCCAGCACCGCCGCGACGACGAACAGCGCGGTGTAGCCGCCGCTCAACGAGACGATCACCGAGGCGATGAACGGTGCGACGATCTGCGGCCCCGCGTTAGCGATGTTCAGCACGCCCATGTCGCGGGCCGCGTCCTCCGCCTTCGGGAGCACCATCGTCACGAGCGCCGTGTCCACGGCCATGTACGAGCCGAACGCGAGCCCGTTGACGGCCGCGAAGGCCAGCATCGCGCTCCAGCTGTCCGACACGGCCGGGATCACGAGCGCGACGGCGGACAGCAGGGCGGAGGCGCCGACGAAGAGCTTGCGGCGGTCGAGCCGGTCGGAGAGGTACCCGCCGAGGACCGTGGAGACGACCATCGCGACGCTGGTCAGCGGCATCAGCACCGCCACCGCCGCCTCCGGCTTCATGCCGTCGGGCAGCACGGTGTGGTCCTGGAGGATGTACAGCTGGTACCCGCTGACCGCGAAGTACCCGAGGACGAGCAGCGCCCGCCCGACGAAGGCCCAGCGGAAGTCGTGGTCGCGCAGGGCGCCGGTGAAGGCGGCCAGCTGCTCCTTGACCGGCAGCGGGGCGCGCGCCGGGAGCCGCTCCTCGCGGCTGCAGGCAGTGAACAGGACCGCGGCGCCCGCCACGATCGCGCCGAAGACGAGGTACCCGGTGCGGTAGTCCTGCGAGAACGCGGCGCCGATCAGCGCGCCGACGGTGGAGCCGAAGGGCAGGCCGAGGCCGACGGCTGCGGAGGCCTTGCCGCGCGCGGACATCGGTACCCGGTCGGGGACCACGGAGGTGATGGCGGCCTGGTAGACGTTCATGACGGCCTGGCCGAGGCACCAGGCGATCGTGATCAGCAGGATCGTGTCGGCGGCGCCGAGCAGGAACATCGCCGGTACGGCTGCGATCCCGCCGCCCAGGATCCAGGGATTGCGCCGTCCGCTGCGGTCGGACAGGGCGCCGGCCACCGGGTTGAAGATCGTGGCGAAGACCGCCGAGACCCCCGCGATCAGGCCGAAGTTGGAGACCTTGTTCGCCGGGTCGACGTCCTCGACCTGGAGGGCGAGCAGGACGCCGGCGACGCCGATGTACAGGGAGTACATCGCGCTGTTCCCGACCAGTAGCAACGGGAACAGACCGCGTCCCGGAGCGCGCCGGGCGCCGGTGGCGTCGGGTGCGGCGGACGCGTCGTCGGGGGTGGCTCCGGCGGTGCCGGTGCCGGAGGAGGAAAGGGCCACGGTGCCCTCCTGGGCGGGTTCTTCGTGCGGATGAGGGTGGGGTGAAGCTGAGGTGAGAGGTGTGGATGGGGCAGTCGGGAAGTGTGGGGAAGCGGTGCGCAGAGGGGTGCGGGGAGGGTGCGCGCCGCCCTGCCGTGACGGCGGGGGTGCGTCGGAACACGACAGGACGGCGGCACGGCGGGGACACGGGCGGACACGTGCTGCGCGGACCCGGGGAAGAGGATGTGAGGCCCGGGTTACACGTGTCAATGAATCGTGTAACCACTGTGTAGCATCCGATTCCGGCCATCCGCTAGCCCTCGGGCGCAATCGGTCTGGAAAGATGCCACGGCAATGTCACAGTCATCGAAACCGCCGCAGTCGGCCCCCGTGCCGACCAGCGCCGACGTGGCCCGTCTCGCCGGCGTGTCGCGCGCGACCGTCAGCTACGTCCTCAACAACGCGGAAGCCGTGCGGATCAGCGAGCCGACCCGCCGCAAGGTCCGCCGGGCCGCCGAGGAGCTCGGCTACGTACCGCACGCCGCCGCCCGCAGCCTGCGCGCCGGGCACACCCGCATCGTGCTGCTGCCCACCTCGCACGTGCCGATCGGACCGCTCTACAGCGCCTTCCTCAACGAGCTCCAGTGGTCGCTGCGCCGCCTCGACTACACCGTGGTCCAGTACGGCAGCCTCGGCCTCAGCGGCGACGAGGCGGCCCGCGCCTGGGCCGAGCTGCGGCCGGTCGCGGTGATCTCGCTCGGCGAGATCACCCTGTCGGCGCACAACGTGGCCACGCTGAAGCGGGCCGGGGCCCGCGCGGTGATAACGATGGGCCCGGTCGGGGTCCCCGGGGCCCACGCGCTGGTCCTGGACCAGAGCGAGGTCGGCACCCGGGCCGCCACGCACCTCGTCGAGCGGGGCCATCGGCGGATCGGCGTGGTCGTTCCGGAGGAGGAGGGGATGGAGCTCTTCTCCACCCCCCGGCTGGAGGGCGCCCGTTCCGTCGCGGGCGCCGTGATCGAACCGCTGCCGATGGCCTACACGGAGGAGTCGGCCGCCGCGCTGGCGGCCCGCTGGCCCTCCCTCGGCCTGGACGCGGTGTTCGCGTACAACGACGAGTACGCGATGCTGCTGATGCGCGCCCTGCTGGACGAGGGGCTGCGGGTCCCCGAGGACGTCGCGGTCATCGGCGCGGACGACCTGCTCATCGGCAGGCTGCTGCGGCCCCGGCTGAGCACGGTGCAGATCGAGCTGCCGACCGGGGACCACCTGGCCGAGCTGGTGGACCGGGCGGTGCGCGAGCCGGGCGAGATCACGCGGCGGCACGACCTGATCTCCGCCGTGGCCATCCGGCGGGAGTCGACCTGACGGCAGGCGCGTGACGACGGGCGCGCGACCACGGGCCGTGGTGACCGTGCCGTGTCGGCCGGCCCGTGACGGCCGTGCCGTGACGACGAGCGCGTGACGTCGCACTCGTGTCGGCCGTGCCGTGACGTCGGGCCCGGGTCGGCCGTGCCGGGCCGGACGGCCCGTGGTGGCGGTCCCGGGACCGGGGCTCCGGAGCGGCCGGTCGTTGGCCGGCAGCGGGCCGTTGACAGCCGGTGACCTGCGGACGGAGACTGCGGGCGCGCCCCACCGGGCGCGCCCGGCGCCGCACCGGGTGCCGACCCCGGCACCACCCCGGCGCCGCCCGTACGGATCCGCCCAGGAGAGCCCCGATGAGCATCCGCACCGCCCGCGACGGACGCGGTGTCCGCGACGTCTACGTCGTCGACGCCGTCCGCACCCCGATCGGCAAGTTCGGCGGAGCCTACGCCGGGGTCCGCCCGGACGACCTCGCCGCGCACGTCGTCCGCGCGCTGGTGGACCGTACGCCCGACCTCGACCCCGCCCGCATCGACGACGTCGTCTTCGGTGACGCCAACGGCGCGGGCGAGGACAACCGGGACGTGGCCCGGATGGCCGTCCTGCTCGCGGGGCTCCCGGTGTCCGTCCCCGGGGTCACCGTCAACCGGCTCTGCGGTTCGGGCCTCGAAGCGGTGATCCAGGCCGCCCGGGCCATCGCCCTGGGCGACGCCTCCGTCGCCATCGCGGGCGGCGTGGAGTCGATGAGCCGCGCCCCCTGGGTGGTGCAGAAGCCCGAGCGCCCCTTCCCGGCCGGCCACCAGCAGATGTGGTCCACCACCCTCGGCTGGCGGATGACCAACCCGCGCATGCCCGCTGAGTGGACGGGCTCCCTCGGCGAGGGCGCCGAACTCATCGCGGAGAAGCACGGCATCACCCGCGAGGCCCAGGACCTCTTCGCCCTGGAGAGCCACCGCAAGGCCGCGGCCGCCTGGGCCGCCGGGCAGTACGGGGACGAGGTGGTCGCGTACCCCGGAGTGGACCTCGTACGTGACGAATGCATCCGGGAGGGCTCCACGCCCGAGTCGCTGGCCCGCCTGAAGCCCGCCTTCCGGACGGACGGCACGGGCACGGTCACGGCCGCCAACGCCTCCCCGCTCAACGACGGCGCCGCGGCGCTGCTGCTGACCGACGAGGAGGGGCTGGCCGCCACCGGCCGGGAGCCGCTCGCCCGGATCAGTGCCTCCGCGGTCACGGGCATCGAGCCGCAGCTCTTCGGCCTGGGCCCGGTCGACGCCGTGCGGCGCGCGCTCGCCAAGGCCGGCCGGAGCCTGGCCGATCTGACCACACTCGAACTCAACGAGGCTTTCGCGGCCCAGGCGTTGGGCTGCGTCGCGGCCTGGCCGGAGCTGGACCCGGCCGTGCTCAACCCGCGCGGTGGCGCCATCGCGATCGGTCACCCGCTGGGCGCCTCCGGGGCCCGGCTGGCCGGTTCGGTGGCGCACCAGCTGGCCGCGGCCGGCTCGGGCACGGGCATGGCCACGCTGTGCATCGGGGTCGGGCAGGGCATCGCGCTCGTCCTGGAGCGCTGAGCCGGGGCCGGAACTCCCTTACGCCGCCCCGCCGTCGATCGTTTCAGGTCACGGTGGGGCGTCAACTGCCCAATAACTGAACAGATGTGGTGCCTCCGGTCTGGCACGATGGCGCGTGCTGCCGCCCCCCGCCCCGCCCATCCCCACCGGAGGCCCCGCGCCATGCCGCTCCTCGATCCGACGCTCTGGCAGGACGGACCGACCCTCACCGGGGGCTCCGCCCCCGTCGTCGAACCCGCCACCGGCCGCACCCTGGCCACCCTCGCCCTGGCCGCGCCCGCCGATGTCGCCGAGTCCGCCCTGCGGGCCCGGGCCGCCCAGGAGGACTGGGGGCGGGCCGGCCACATGGAGCGGGCCGCCGTCCTGCGCCGCGCCGGAGACCTGTTCGCCGCCCATGCCGGGGAGCTGCGGGACTGGCTGGTGAGGGAGTCGGGCTCCATACCCGGCAAGGCCGACTTCGAGCTGCACGTCGCCGCCCAGGAGTGCTACGAGGCCGCCGCGCTGGCCTCGCGCCCGGCCGGGCAGGTGCTGCCGAGCGAGGCGCCGCGGCTCTCCTTCACCCGCCGGGTCCCGGCCGGGGTGGTGGGCGTGGTGGCCCCGTTCAACGCACCGCTGATCCTGTCGATCCGCTCGGTCGCCCCGGCGCTCGCCCTCGGCAACGCGGTGCTGCTCAAGCCGGACCCGCGGACCGCCGTGAGCGGGGGCCTCGCGCTCGCCGCCGTCTTCGCGGCCGCCGGACTGCCGGACGGACTGCTGCAGGTGCTGCCCGGGGGCGCCGGAACCGGGGCGGCAGTGGTCGCGGACCCCCTGGTCCGGGTGGTGTCGTTCACCGGGTCCACGGCCGCCGGGCGGCTGGTCGGGGAGCTGGCGGGTCGTCATCTCAAGCGGGCGCACCTGGAGCTGGGCGGGAACTCGGCCCTCGTCGTGCTGAAGGACGCCGATGTCGAGGCCGCCGTCGCGCAGGCCTCCTGGGGCTCCTTCTTCCACCAGGGGCAGATCTGCATGACCGCAGGCCGGCACCTGGTGCACGCCTCGCTGTACGACGAGTACGTCGAGCGGCTCGCCGTGCGGGCCGAGGCGCTGGCGGTGGGGGACCCGTACCGCGAGCGGGTGCACCTGGGGCCGCTGATCGACCGCGGCCAGCTGGAGCGGGTCCACGCCCTGGTCGAGGCCAGCGCGGAGCAGGGGGCCAAGCTCGTCGCCGGCGGCACGTACGAGGACCTCTTCTACCGGCCCACCGTGCTGGCGGGCGTCGCCGACGACACCCCCGCCTACGCGCAGGAGGTCTTCGGCCCGGTGGCGCCCGTACGCTCCTTCGCGACGGAGGAGGAGGCGGTGGCCCTGGCCGCCGCCGGTCCGTACGGCCTCTCCCTCGGGATCGTGACGCGCGACGCGGCGCGGGGGCTGGAGCTGGCCGCACGGATCCCGACCGGGATCGCGCACGTCAACGACCAGACCGTGAACGACGAGGCCGTGGCCCCCTTCGGCGGGGTCGGCGCCTCCGGCACCGGGGCCCGGTTCGGGGGCGAGGCGAACCTGGACGCGTTCACGGAGCTGCGCTGGACGACGGTCCGCTCGGCTCCGGCGGGGCACCCCTTCTGAGACGGCGCGTGCGCGCGGGCCGCGGGTGTGGTGCGGCGGTCCGCCGCCCCGCCCGCCCCGCGCGTCGCGGCGGAATGCGCGGGGCGAGCCGATCGTTCAAGGTGCATACAAGGCAATCAGGAGGTCTGGAACCGTGGCTACTGTCGAGCTCACCAAGGAGAACTTCGACCGGACGGTCAGCGAGAACCCGTTCGTGCTGATCGATTTCTGGGCGGGCTGGTGCCGGCCCTGCCTCCAGTTCGCCCCGGTCTACGAGAAGGCCTCCGAGGCCAATCCGGACCTGGTCTTCGCCAAGGTGGACACGGAGGCGCAGCAGGAGCTGGCCGCCGCCTTCCAGATCAGCTCGATCCCGACGCTGATGATCGTCCGGGACCAGGTGGCGATCTTCGCGCAGCCCGGCGCGCTGCCGGAAGCCGCGCTGACCGACCTGATCGGTCAGGCGCGGTCGCTCGACATGGAAGAGGTGCGGGCGAAGATCGCCGCGTCGCAGCAGGACGGCCAGGCGGGTACCGCGGAGGCCTGAGCCGCCCCGCCGCCCCGTCCCCCGCCGCCCCGCCGACCCGCGGGCCGCGCCGCCGCGCGTCTGCCGCGCGGCCCACGGTCCGCACGTAAGGTGACAGGGAACAAGAGCCCCTGGAACCACGGATGGTGACTGTGTCGGAAGCGGTGGAGTACGACGTCGTGGTGCTCGGCGGGGGACCGGCCGGCGAGAACATCGTGGACCGGACCCGCGCCGCCGGGCTGAGCACGGCCCTGGTGGAGGCCGAGCTCGTCGGCGGCGAATGCTCGTACTGGGCCTGCGTCCCGAGCAAGTCGCTGCTGCGCCCCGCGCTGGCCAGGGCCGACGCCCGCCGGGTACCCGGACTCGCGGGCGCCGTGGAGGGGCCGCTCGACACGGCGGCCGTGTTCGCGCACCGCGACTACTGGACGTCCAGCTGGAAGGACGACGGCCAGGTCGACTGGATCGAGTCGACCGGCGCCCACCTCTACCGGGGTCACGGCCGCCTCTACGGCGTGCGCAAGGTCGCCGTCACCAGCCCCGAGGGCGAGCACCACGTGCTCGCCGCCCGGCACGCCGTCGTCGTCGCCACCGGCACCCGCGCCGTGATTCCGGACGTGCCCGGGCTCGCCGGTGCGCGGCCGTGGACGAGCCGCGAGGCCACCTCCGCCGGGCAGGTGCCGGGCCGGCTGCTGATCGTCGGCGGCTCCGTGGTGGCCGTGGAGATGGCCACCGCCTGGCAAGCCCTCGGCTCGCAGGTCACCGTCCTCGTACGCGGCTCCGGGCTGCTGCCGCGGATGGAGCCCTTCGCCGGGGAACTGGTCGCCGAGGCGCTGCGCGAGGCCGGCGCGGTGGTCCGTACGGACGTCTCGGTAGAGGCGGTCGTACGGGACGGCTCGACCGGGCCGGTCCAGGTCGTACTGGAGGGCGGCGAGATCCTGGAGGGGGACGAGCTGCTGATGGCGACCGGCCGCTCCCCGCACACCGAGGACATCGGGCTGGAGACCGTCGGGCTGACGCCCGGGGGCTGGATCCCTGTCGACGAGAGCTGCCGGGTCGAGGGCCACGACTGGCTGTACGCCGTCGGCGATGTGAACCACCGTGCGCTCCTGACCCACCAGGGCAAGTACCAGGCCCGGATCGCCGGGGCCGCCATCGCCGCCCGCGTGGCGGGCGCCCCCGTGCTCGACACCGGCCGCTGGGGCGCGCACGCCGCGACCGCCGATACGCAGGCCCTGCCGCAGGCGGTGTTCACCGACCCGGAGGCGGCCGCGGTGGGCCTCACCCTCGCGGAGGCCGAGCGGGCGGGCCACCGGGTCCGCGCCGTCGACTACGACCTCGGCAAGGTCTCGGGAGCCGGCCTGTACGCCGACGGGTACCGGGGCCGGGCCCGGATGGTCGTCGACCTGGACCGGGAGGTGCTCCTCGGGGCCACCTTCGTCGGCCCGGGTGCGGCCGAGCTGCTGCACGCCGCGACGATCGCGGTCGCGGGGGAGGTGCCGATCGCGCGGCTGTGGCACGCGGTCCCGGCGTTCCCGACGATCAGCGAGGTCTGGCTCAGGCTGCTGGAGACGTACCGGGGATAGCGGAGGCACCGGCCAGGGCGGAGTCCACGGCTTCGGCCCGCCGGTAGCTGCCGCCGTCGCGGGTACGGGTCAGCAGGCCCGAGGTGATCAGGTGGCGGCGCAGCGCCGAGCAGTCCTCGTGCACCGTGCGCAGCGCGTCGTTCACCTCGGGCTCCGTGTACGTCCGGCCCTCCTCGAAGAGGGTCTCGGTGAGGTGGGCGAGCAGCTGCGCGCGGCGGGCGGCCTTGCGCGGGACGGCGATGAGCCGCCCGCCGGAGAAGAGGTCGGCGACGTGGCGCTCTTTCTGTGACATGACAGCGACCCTCTCCGACATCCCGCACGTCCGGCAACGGATTTATGCCGTCGACCGGGGATCGGCGCCAACTCCCCCGAAAAGTGACGGTCGTTCATCTTACTGAGTGGTAGACCCGCCAGTACCCTCCCCCGTGACCGCTTCCTGCCCCACGGAGGAGCACACATGCGACGTCCCACCGCTCGCCTGAGAACCGCCGTCGCCGCCGGGGTGATCGCCCTCGGCGCGGCCCTGCTCTCCCCGCTCGCGTCCGCGGTCGCCGCGCCGTCCGCCGACCCCGTCCCGCTGCCGATCGCCGACTACTGCGGCGGCCAGTGCGCGGACATCCTGCCGCCCGGCCAGAACGGCAACGCGACCCTCGCCCAGATCCTCCTGCACAAGGCGTTCGGCACCATGCCCGCCCACGCCTCCGACCAACTGGCCCGCTACGACTCGCTGGTGGCCGGCTACCCCGGGCTGACCGACGCCAAGGTCAACGACTTCTTCAACGACGCGTCGTTCGGGGTCCCCGCCGGCCAGGTCGAGTCGACCGCCAGCCCGCGCTCCGACGTCACCATCACCCGCGACAAGAAGACCGGCGTCCCCCACATCAAGGGCACCACCCGCTACGGGACCTCCTTCGGCGCGGGCTTCGCCGCCGCCCAGGACCGGCTCTGGCAGATGGACCTCTTCCGCCACGTCGGCCGCGGCGACCTGACCCCCTTCGCCGGCGGCGCCCTCGCCAACCAGGGCCTGGAGCAGCAGTTCTGGCCGCAGGCCCCGTACACGGAGGCCGACCTCCAGGCCCAGGTGGACCGGATCCGCACCACCGAGGGGGACCGCGGCCGGCTCGCGATGGAGGACGCGCAGGCGTACGTCGACGGGATCAACGCCTACCGCGTCCAGTCCAAGAACGGCCGCTACTTCCCCGGGGAGTACGTGCTCACCGGCCACATCGACTCGATCACCAACGCCGGCGAGATCCAGCCGTTCAAGATCACCGACCTGATCGCCCTCGCCTCCGTCGTCGGCGGGCTGTTCGGCGGCGGAGGAGGCGGCGAGGTGCAGGCCGCGCTCTCCCTGCTCTCCGCACAGCAGAAGTACGGCCTGGAGGAGGGCACCCGGGTCTGGGAGTCCTTCCGTGAGCGCGACGACCCCGAGGCCGTGCTCACCGTCCACGACGGCACGAGCTTCCCGTACGCGCAGAAGCCCGCGAACCCGCGGGGCACCGCGCTGCCGGACCCCGGCTCGGTCACCGCCGAGCAGCTCGTGTACGACCGTACGGGAGCGGCGGCCACGGCGGCCGCCGCCGATCCGCCCAGGCCCGTCAAGCAGAGCATGTCCAACGCCCTGCTCGTCTCGGGGGCGAAGACCGCGAGCGGCCACCCCGTCGCCGTCTTCGGCCCGCAGACCGGCTACCTCGCACCCCAGCTCCTCATGCTCCAGGAGATCCAGGGCCCCGGAATCAGCGCCCGCGGCGCCTCCTTCGCCGGCGTGAGCATGTACGTCCAGCTCGGCCGCGGCCAGGACTACGCCTGGAGCGCCACCTCCGCCGGACAGGACATCACCGACACCTTCGCGCTCGAACTGTGCGAGCCGGGCGGCGGGACCCCGACCACCGCGAGCGCCTCCTACCTCTACCGCGGCACCTGCACCCCGATGGAGAAGCTGGAGCGCACCAACGCCTGGAAGTCCTCGGTGGCCGACCCGACGCCGAACGGCTCGTACCGGATGCAGGTCTGGCGGACGAACTACGGCATCGTGACCCACCGCGCCACCATCGGGGGCAAGCCCGTGGCCTACGCCGCGCTGCGCTCCACGTACCGCCACGAGGCCGACTCGATCATCGGCTTCCAGATGCTCAACGACCCCTCGTACGTGACGGACGCCCGTACGTTCCAGCAGGCCGCCCAGCACATCGGCTACGCCTTCAACTGGTTCTACGCCGACGCGCGCGAAGCGGCTTACTACAACAGCGGGTTGAACCCGGTCCGGCCCGCCGGGGTCGACGCCGCGCTGCCGATCGCGGGCCGGCAGAGCTACGAGTGGCAGGGCTTCGACCCGGCGGCCAACACCGCCGCCTACACCCCGCCCGCCGAGCACCCGCAGTCCATCGGCCAGGACTACTACATCAGTTGGAACAACAAGCAGGCCAAGGAGTACGGCGCGGCGGGCTTCGGCATGGGCTCCGTGCACCGCGGCGACCTCCTCGACCGGCGGGTCGCACCGATCGTCGCCGCGGGCGGGGTCACCCGCGCGAAGCTCACCCAGGCCATGGCGGACGCGGCCGTCACCGACCTGCGGGCCGAGAACCTGCTGCCCGAGCTGCTGGCGGTGCTGCGCAGCCAGCCGGTCACCGATCCGGCGGTGGCCGCCGCCGTCGACAAGCTGGCGGCGTGGCAGGCGGCGGGAACGGAGCGGAAGGAGACCGCGCAGGGCTCGAAGGCGTACGCGCACGCCGACGCCGTCCGGATCATGGACGCCTGGTGGCCGCTGCTGATCGAGGCCGAGTTCGAGCCGGGCCTCGGCGCCCCGCTCTACGACGCCCTGCGGGCCTCCCTGACCGTCGACGAGGCGCCCAACGCGGGCCACGGGCCCACCGGTTCGCATGCCGGGTCGGCGTTCCAGTACGGGTGGTGGAGCTACGCGGACAAGGACCTGCGGACGGTGCTCGGGCGTCCGGTGGCCGGTCCGCTGGCCAAGGCGTACTGCGGCGGCGGCTCGCTACCCGCGTGCCGGGACGCGATGGCGGCCACGCTCAAGCAGGCGGCCGCCGCCACCCCGGCGTCCGTCTACCCGGCCGACGGGACCTGCGCGGCCGGCAACCAGTGGTGCGCGGACTCGATCGTGCAGCGTCCGGTGGGCGGGCTGAGCCACCCGCAGATCAGCTGGCAGAACCGGCCGACGTACCAGCAGGTGGTGGAGTTCCCGGCGCACCGCTGAGGATCCGGCCGCAGGCGCGACAGGGCCCGCCGGCCCCGGAGCGATCCGGGGCCGGCGGGCCTCCTCGGCCGCGGCCCCTTTCGCAGGGGGCCGCGGCAGCCCGTCAGGGGCCGACGGTGATCTGCTGCGCCGGGTCGGTCGTGTCGGTGACCTTGTACACGGCGTTGAAGACGGACGAGGTCGCGCTGGTCGGGCAGCCGAACCCGCCGGTGACCGTGACCGGCACGGAGGCGTTGGTGAAGGTCAGGCTCGGCGGGGCGCCGTTCGCCCAGGTCCCGGCGACGTTCGCCGGGGCGGTCGGGGCGGCGGTGACCGTACAGGTGGCCAGGCCGGACGTCTGCACGACGAGCCCGCCGACCGGGACGGTCATGGTGGCGGTGATCGGGGAGCCGTTCTGCATCGACACCGACCAGGCACCGCTGGTGGTGACGGTCGGGGTCACTCCCCAGACGCTGGAGGTGCAGGAGCTGTACGTCGGCGGGGAGATCGGCGAGGAGACGGGACCGGAGGCGTTCTGGTTCCCGGGCGCGGCCGGGACCGTGCCGGTGGAGACGGAGACCGTACAGGTCACCGTCACCGAACCGGCCTTGAGGGTGGCCTTGCCGCTGAGGGTGGCCGTGAACGAGTGCCCGGCCGGGGTGACGGTGGTCGATCCGGCCAGCGGCGCGGGGGCGGCGGTGGCGGTGACCGAGGCCACCGACAGCGCTCCGGCGGCGGCCAACCCGAGGGCGAGCGCGGTACGCGTGCGGCTCATGGCTGTGCTCCTTGGGGATCGGGGTGCGCGGTGGTGCCGGTTGGGGTGGTTCCCGTGGGGGTGGGGGACTGCGGCTCGGGGGAGGGGCGCCGGGCGGTGGCGTTCGGTTGCCAGGCGAACATCAGCCCGCCGCCGAGGATCCCGAGCAGGGTGCCGATCAGGAATCCGCCGAGGTTCGACATGACCAGCGCGGCGGTGGCGATGAGCGTGGTGAGGACACCCGCGAGGCTGCGCTGCGCGGGCGAGAACCAGGCGGTGAGGCCGAGCACGATCATGACGATGCCCATCAGGACCGACGGGATGCCCGCGATGCCCTGCTGGAGCATCACCTTCAGCGGTGCGAGCGGCAGGGCGCAGATCTCCGCCCCGGCGAGGACGGCGAAGAACCCTCCCCAGAACGGCCTGCCCCGACGCCACCGACGCCACCGCCGCCAGAGGCTCAGAAGCATTCCTTCTTGCCCTTGCTGATGTTCATGCTGAGCCCGGAGAGCTTGAACGTGCCCGCGTTCGTGGCCCAGGCCGTCTGCTGCAGATCGGTGATGCTGACGGTGTCCGCCTGCTGGGCGAACAGGTCCTGCATGCCCACGGCTTCCGCCGGCCCCTTGTCGAGGGTGGAGGCGTCGCGGCCGATCTCGATGTTGCTGAACACGGCGTCGCCGGAGAGCTGGGTGGCGTCGACGAACAGGTTGCTGGCCTCGACGGGGGCCTTCTTGCCCGCGGTGAGGTTGAGCGAGATGTCGCCGACGACCGGGAGCGTGGTCACCACCGACTGGCAGAGGCTGTGGAGCTTGGCCTCCTTGATGGCGGTGACCGCCACCGGGATGAGCTCCTCGCGGGCGTTGACGTCGATGCTGCCGTACTGGGCGAAGCCCTCGCCCTCCAGGCTCGACGCCGACACCTTGAACTGCTGGCCCGACACGGCGAAGGAGGCGGCGAGCGCGCCCTGGGCGAGGGCGATGCCCAGGCCCGCGGTCACGGCGATGGCGGGGACGGTCAGGACGGCGAAGCGGCGCCAGCGGACGCGGCCGCCTCCCGCGTCCTGGCTGCCGCCGTCTCTGCCGGGCGGGGCGGAGGAATCCGATAAGTTGGGGGAATCTGCCATGAGATCGTCCCTTATTTCGGCTGTGCACCGTTGTTACCGACGAGTTGAATGTAAGAGTGCCAATGGGGGTTGGCAAGGTTGTTCGACCGTGCCTTTTCGGCCGACTCCTACCGGTCGGTCACCGCTTCCGGCGCTGCCTCAGGCGTCCTTGCGGATCAGTTCGGCGACCTCCGCCTCCACCCGCCGGGCCATCGCCCGGGCGAACTCCGAAGCCACGACCTCGCCCGCCACGGGACGCAGCGCCGCCACCGCGTCCGAGATGTGATCCAGTTGGGTGGCCGAAAGTCGCTCCAGTCCGTCCGGTCCGATCACATGCCGCCGGAACAGTCCGACGAACCGGTCGGCGAGCGCGGCCGCCTGCGTCTGTACGAAGTCCCCCGCGTCGAGGATCTCCGCGAGCGGCACGCCCTGGCGCACGAGCGCGAGCGTGGCCTCCATCAGCCGCCGGCTCCGGTGCGTGACCCGGTCGCCTTCGATCCGTACGTACCCCAGCTCCGCGGCCCGCCGGGTGTCCTCGGCCGTCCCCGCCGGGCCGAACAGCTCGCGCAGCTCGGCCAGGGTCATGGTGACCGGCTCCTCGTGGATCCAGTCACGGGTCATCGCCCGCTCCAGGCCCAGGAGTTGGGACAGCCCGCCGCCCGCCTCCCAGGCGTGCAGCAGCTCGGCGATCCCGTTGACGGTGTACCCGCGCCCGAGGAGATCGCTGATCAGGCGCAGCCGGGTCAGGTGGTCCGCGGAGTACCAGGCGATGCGGCCCTCGCGGCGCGGCGGCGGGAGCAGTCCGCGCTCCTGGTAGTAGCGCAGGTTGCGCACCTTGACGCCGGCCGCGCGGGCCAGGTCCTCCCGGCGGTAGCGCGCGCCGTCGGGGCCGGCATCCGTACGGTTTCGCGCGCTGCCGTCCGTACCGTCGTCTTCTCGTGCCTGGCTGCTCACGCGGCCGAGTGTAGGACGAACGGGGGGAGCTACCGGTGGGTGTACCGGCAGGTCACATGGGGCGCGGCCGCTCCTCCCGCTTGACCGCCCGCAGCACCACGAACTTCGGTTCGCTCGCCGCGACTTCGCTGTTGCCGAAGAGGCGGCGCAGGTGGGTGTGGTAGCCCATGTGGCGGTTGGCGACCACCCACAGCTCACCGCCCGGGCGCAACACCTTGCGCGACTGGGCGAACATGCGCAGCGCCGTCGCGTCCGTCGTCGCCTGGTGGGAGTGGAACGGCGGGTTGCACAGCACCAGGTCGACCGAGCCCGGGTCCAGCATGGCCACGCCGTCGCCGACGAGGAAGTCGGCCCGCTCGCGCTCGTGCTGGACGTTGGCGCGGAAGGTGGCCTTCGCCGAGGCGACGGCCTGGTACGACTCGTCGGTGAACACGATCTCGGCCCGTGGGTCCGCGACCGCGACCGCCGTGCCGACGATGCCGTTGCCGCAGCCCAGGTCCACGACCCGGGCGCCGTTCGTGTTGTTCGGGATGCTCTGGAGGAAGAAGCGGGTGCCGACGTCGAGCCGGTCGGCGCAGAAGATCCCGGCGTGGTTGACGGCGGTCAGGCCGGCGCCCGAGCCCGCGTCCTCGTCCAGCGTGTACGTCACCGGCCACGGGTCGACGGCGCGCGTCGAGGTGGCGCTCGGCGTGCAGAAGATCAGCCGGGCCTTCTTCTCGGCGAGCGAGGTCTTCGTCGGGCCGAGGATCTTCTCGAAGAGCTTCAGCGTGGAGGTGTGGATCTCCTTGACCATGCCCGTGCCCACGATGACCGTGCCGGCGTGCACGTGCGGCGCCAGCCGGTACAGCTGGTCCTCCAGCAGCGCCAGGCTCTTCGGCACCCGTACGAGGAGTACGTCGATCCGCTCGGGCGGTGCGTCCTGCGTGGTCAGCAGCCGCACCGTGGACTTCGCGGTGCCGATCCCGGCGCGGTCCAGGTTCCCTGCGGTGCCGGCCCGGGCGAGGTAGGAGTCGGTGATCTGCGTCGGGTGGTACGCGGCCAGGGCCGTCGTGAGCGCCCCCCAGCGGTCCCCGAGGATCGTGATCTGCCCGGCGCCGGCCAGGTCCACCGGGCCGTGTTCCCCCGTACCGGAGTCGAGGTGGCGCAGCAGGTACTCGTCGGCGGCGTCCCATGCGCGGAGCTGGTCGCGCGGGTCTTCGGGGAAGCGGGTGAGCTCGTAGGAGCCGAAAGGCGTGGTCAGACGGTTCATCGTGACCCCAGGCTAACCGAGGCGGCGGCCCGGCTCCGCACCACTCGCTCAGCGCTCGGGGAACTCGCCCGCCATGGCGGCGGCCATCCGCAGGTGGGGGCGGGCTTCGTCGGCCCGGCCCTGGCGCTCCAGCGTCCGGCCGAGCATCAGCTGGGCGTAGTCCTCCACCGGCCAGCGCTCGAGGATGGCGCGGAGCTCGCGCTCGGCGCGGGAGAGCTGGGCGGAGTGGTAGTAGGCGCGGGCCAGCAGCAGCCGGGGGGTGAGCTGGTCAGGGGTTTCGTCCGCCAGCGCGTGCAGGATGGCCGCGGCCGTCGTGTACTCCTTCGCGTCGAAGAAGAGCCGGGCGCGCTCCCAGCGGTCGGCCGCCGTGCCGTGCTCGAAGTACGTCGTCGGCGTGTTCGCCGCAGTGTTCGTCGGCGAGTCCATCGGCGAGTCCATCGGCGAGTTCATCGGGATCCCTTCCGCCGTTCAGGTGGCGTCTTTGCCTGACCGTCCGACTGCCCCAACACGTGGCGGCGGTCGGACATTCCACCGAACGCGGCACGGGCGGCGGTACTAAGTTGTGCGGTATGAGCAATCTCGATCGCCAGCCCGCTCTCTCCGCCTGCGGCGGCCGCGGCTTCGTCGTGGCCGAACCCGTGCGCGAGCTCCTCAGTCCGCGCACGGTCAAGCTCGGGGAATCCACCGAGGTCCGCCGACTCCTGCCGAACCTGGGCCGCCGCATGGTGGGCGCCTGGTGCTTCGTCGACCACTACGGCCCGGACGACATCGCGGGCGAGCCCGGCATGCAGGTCGCCCCGCACCCGCACTCCGGGCTCCAGACGGTGAGCTGGCTGCACGACGGCGAGGTGCTGCACCGGGACAGCGTGGGCAGTCTCGAGACGATCCGCCCGCGGGAGCTCGGTCTGATGACCTCCGGCCGCGGGATCAGCCACTCGGAGGAGAGCCCGCGCTCGCACGGCCGCATCCTGCACGGCGCCCAGCTGTGGGTGGCCCTCCCGGACGCCCACCGGAGTGTGGAGCCCCATTTCCAGCACCACGCGGAGCTCCCGCAGGTGACCGCCCCGGGCCTGACCGCCACGGTCATCCTGGGCACCCTGGACGGCGCGACCTCGCCCGGCACCGCGTACACCCCGATCGTGGGCGCGGACCTCGCACTGGCGGCGGGCACGGAAACCCGCCTCCCTCTGGACCCCGACTTCGAGTACGCGGTGCTGTCGATGTCGGGCGAGGCCCACGTGGACGGCGTCCCGGTCCTCCCCGGCTCGATGCTCTACCTGGGCTGCGGCCGCACGGAGCTCCCCGTCCGCGCGGCCTCGGACGCCGGCCTGATGCTCCTGGGCGGCGAGCCGTTCGAGGAGGAGATCGTGATGTTCTGGAACTGGATCGGCCGCTCCCACGAGGATATCGCACAGGCCCGCGAGGACTGGATGAATGGGACACGCTTCGGCGAGGTAAAGGGCTACGGCGGCCCTCCACTTCCGGCCCCCTCTCTTCCCCCGACGCACCTGAAGCCACGAGGTCGCGTCCGCTGACCTGCGGTTATTCGGAATCCCGACTCCTTAGGCGGTTTGGCGTATACGCCTCCGCTTGTCGAGCTCGCGGGATTGCCGATCGAGCCCTGCGCTCCGCTTCCGGGAGTGCAGGGCTTTTCCCTTCCGTGGGTGTCCGTTGGAGGGTCTGTGTCTACGAATGCTGACCCAATGCTGACTTTACTGACAAGTAATCAGATGGCTGTCGTCCGCCTGCCTGATCGTTTGGGTGGCAGCGTCGAGCGGCCTGGCGGAGTACCTGGGCCCGCGGCGATGCCAGGTGACGCCCGGAGGTGGGGGCGGTCGGAAGGTCGAATATGGCCCCTCGTCGACTTGATGTACCGCTTGTAGAAGGTCGACAAGCAATGACGTTGATGGCCATGGGCTGCTGGAGCAGCGTCTTGCATCATGGGGCGATGGAGAGTGATGAGGGCCTGCGCGTCGTGATGGTCATGGTTGACCGCGAGACCGAGACCGTCGTGCTGACGAGGTCCGACGGCAAGGAGGCTCGGTTTCCGCTCACCTCCCCGATGTTCGAATCGAGCAGCTTGCTCTCCCGACTCGCCTATCCGCCCACCTTCGAAGGACTGTTTGTCCAGACCCGCAAAGGCGACACCATCGTGTTCGAGCTGCCCCGCTCTGATGGGGCAGACCAGCTGAACGGCAGGTTGGTCGTCTACTTGGACCAGAACAAATGGCGCCCCGTGAGTGACGTGCTCCAGGGGCGGTGCGGTGGCGCAGCCGCCGATCGGGAGGCGGCGCAGCGACTCGTGGAGTGGGTGGAGGCGGGAAGGATCATCCTTCCTGCCTCGGCGGGCCACTACTACGAGACGACGAAATGGTCCGACGCTGAGGGGCGCTACCGTCTGGGCCTGTCCATCCTTCAGCTGAGTAGAGGCTGGCAACTGCGGGACCCCCTCCAGGTCCGTCGGGACGAGCTGCGTTGGCTGTTCCGCAACAGGCTGGCACCCGGTGGGGTATTGCCGACAGCTGTCACGCTGGCGCCGAACGTCATCCATTCCGCCGCGCGAGGGTTCACGCCCCTCAGCCCTCCGCCAGACTTTCCAGTGCAGGAAGCGTTTCAGCACGAAGCGGTCGTGTCGGCGACGACGCTCATCGATCTCATGCTGGACTCGGAAGGTGGGGAGCTAGGTCCGGAGACCGGCTGGACGCAAGACAACCAAGGGTTCAGCGATTGGTTGGACAGCCAGGACGGAGACTCCCAGAAGAAGCGCAAGGCGATCGATGCCTGGCTCTTTCGTGACCTCCAGCGCGAGTTGGGCGAGGAGTCGTACGCCGCCGGCCTGACGGCAGAGCGACTCAAGGAGTGGGGCAGCGCATCGCAGCCCGTGCAGGAACTGGCTGCCCTCCCGTGCCTCGGTCTATTTCGGGAGATGCTTCACGAGCGACATCTCAACAAGGGGACCACCTGGAAGCCGAATGATGTGATCGACATGGTGTACCTGTCCTGTGCTGCTGGCTATGCGGACTTCGTCGTCTGCGAGCGGCAGATGCGTGAGCCTTTGGCGCGTGGCATTGCCCGACTGGGGCGGTCCACCCAGGTCTTCCGAAGCCTCGCCGAAGCCGTATCCGCCATCGCGGCAGCACTCGACGCGGGATCGAATGCCTAAGCTCGCTGCCCGCCTCTGCTCGACCAACCCATCACGGTGAGGCGGCGGAGCCGGTCTTCCATGGAGCGGTGCGATGCAACAGATCCATGTCGGTACAAAACTCCGCGGCGGGATCGTAACCGTCAGGCACGCAGGTGGATGTCATTTCGAAGTCCGAGCGGCTGCGAAGAGTCTGCAACTCACTCGGAAGGTCACGCAGCTGTTTGACGATCCGTGTGCCGCTACGTTGCCCTGCATCAGATCGGGACAGCAAGTCGGCCATATCTGCGTCCGGGACGACGACGTGGCAGTAAGGCACTGCAAGACTGAGCGCGTCGATGTCATGCAAGGTGCTCAGCTTCCAGGGCCTGGCGGGATTACGGAAGAGTTCGGTCTTGAGGTCCACCGCGATCCGCACGGAGGCTATCCGGTCGGCGAACGCCACCATCTTCTTGCGACCCGACTCAGGTTTGGTGGGATTGAGACCGACGGCTCGGTGGAGATCGAGTCGATACTCCGCCAGTAGTTCCGTCAGCAGTTGGGAATGCTCGTGCATCATCTCTCGTGCCTGGACCCGCACGCGGAGCTCCGGTCGGCTTACGGGATCGCTTGCCAGGAGCTGAGAGTAAGTGCTCTCCCACTCGAGCCTGCTACGCGCTGACTGGAGGGCGGTCTCAGGCTGGTAGCCGTACTTGGCTCGCAACTCCGAGATTTCCTCGTCTCTCGGGCCTGCGAGTACCTGAAACTCGGCGTACTGGTTCGCCTGGCGCAACCAGGATTGCAGCTCGGGGCTCGCATCGACGTTGATCCTTCCCGCCGGGCCGTAGAGGGCGAGCGGAGCGTGCTCGCCGGTGACGGCCCACATGGCCCCAAAGCCAAGAACCTGCGGTCGCTTCGGCCGGAACGTGGGCCGGCCGAAGCACTCGTACATTGCGTGGAGCACTTGGTGGCGCATCAGGACCTGGCGCGACCGCAGGGTCCGGCCGTGGGACACCGACGCCATGATGCGTGCCAGGTCGAACCGCTGCCGTGGGTCAGTGATCTTGCTGGTCTCGAAGTAGTGCGTGTGAGAGAGGGGAAAGACGACACCGGCAGCGCTTGCATCCCTCACTGCAGCCAGGGCCTCGACGTCTGACGCTTCGCGAGGCGAGCCGTTTGCGGCCCGCGCCAAGCGGATCCACACCCATTGGTCGAGGTAGACGGTTGGTGTGGGTTCGTGGAGATCCAGGAAGGAGTCCGTTGCCATCTTCGTTCCTTCCCGCCCGGCGCGTCTTCAAGGGCCTTCCGTCGCTCATGGTTACAGCTCATCGCGCCGGTGTCCGTCGACTTCTCCCGTAGCCTCTGCCCGACGGACCTCCCGGCTACGCCGTGGCTCTGCCCGACGACGGCCAGCCTCTTCGCGTCAAGGCGAAGGCGGCCTGGTGCGACCGGTCGTTCCGAGCCGTCGGCTCCATGCCGGGCGGCGCTGGCCGATGCGAGGCAGTGGTGAGCCGAGGCGAGTGATGGCTGCGGCGGAGGGGCCGGCTGCATCTCACAGCCGGTAGGCGAAGCGGAGCGCGCCGCCTTCCTCGCGGTAGAGCCCGCGGCCGCGCTCGCTGAACGGGTTCGGCAGCATGCGTACCTGCCGGTGCTCCGCGTCCAGTACCGAGGTGATCACCAGGATCCGCCAGCGGTCGCTGCCGGCGTACTTCTGCGCGGCCCGCACCTCGGTTTCGCCGAGCTCGATCTGCCCGCCCTGCCCCTGGGTGGCCTTGACCTCGTACAGCCGCGGACTCTTGCCCGAGCCGACCTTGAAGTCGTAGCCGAGGCTGTCGTCTCCGGCGGGCCCGGGGAAGATGTGGGCCCGATTGCCGGAGACCCAGCTGGTCTCGTCGGTCGCCGTGTCCTGCTCGCGAAGCCATTGGTAGGCGTGCCACTCGCCCACGAAGCCGATCGCCGAGCGCTGGGCGGACGACAGCCCGCGTTCCCCGTCGACGCGCCCGCCCGGCCGTCCACCCGAGGGGCCGGCCGCCTTCCGGGGCGGGATCGGCTTCAGCGCGGCCCAGCGACTGCGGGCGCTGCCGCCGGGCGGCGGGCCGGATTCCAGAGCGCGGCGCAGCTCCGAGGCCAGCTCGGTGAAGTCGCCGGACTCGATGTCGAAGTTCCGTTCGCCGATGGAGATGATCCGCTTGCGCTTGGCTCGTTCGGCGCGGGCCTGTTCCGCCGCGTTCCGTACCCGGTCCAGCTCGGCGGGGGTGACTCCGTGCGTCTGGGGCTCCGAGGAGGCGGCCATGCCCGCCGGCCACTGTCCCAGGGCGGCGAGCCAGCCAACGACGTCGTCCGCCGTGAGCTCGCGGAAGTCGAGTGCGCCCGCCCCGTCCAGCAGGGCGGTGACCTCCTCCGCGGCGGCCGCGTGCTCCAGCGCCGGGGGCAGCGGCTGTTTCGCGGCCTTGACCAGGGCGACCAGGTCGGGGGTGGTCCTGGTGATGACCGCGTGGTTGTGGCTGCGCAGCCTGTCGATGGCGGCGAGCCGTTCGCCCTTGGCTGGGGCGGGCGCCCCCAGGCGGGCGGTGAGTGCCTGTTCGACGATGGCGCGCAGGAGGCCGTCGTCGGCGGTGTCGACGGTGAGCGCCCACTCTTCCGGAGCCGTGATCCATTTCAGGGAGCGGGTCGCGGGCCAGTCGGCGATGGGCCTGCGGGCGTCGAACTCTTCCCGACGGGCCCAGCGCAGCCGGTCGATGAGGGCACCGCGACCGAGATCCACGTGCCGGCGTACGGCCTCGTCGTGGGCCTCGGCGTGGCTGATCGGGCGGTACCGGGGCGCGAGCCCTGCCAGGGTGCGGTTCAGGTCCGCGAAGTCGACCTCCGCCACGACCCGGAGGTCGTCGATGTCCCGCGCGTCGCGCGCGGCCTCGATGAGCTGCGGGGCGTGCAGGGGAAGGGCGTCCGCGTACGGTTCGAGGCGGGCGAGGAACTCCCGGGCGTCAGCCGGAGCCGGGTCCGTCACCTCTCGGGCCGCGTCGGCGCCGAGGGCGTGTACGAGGAAGGGGTGGCAGCGCTCCAGTACTCCCGCGAGGGACCCGTCGAGGCGGTGAACCGTCTCCCTGACCTGGTGGACGGAGAGATCGAGCACCGTCGCGAGCTGCCGCTCGGCCGGTTCTCCGAGGGGTGCGTGCCAGCGCTCCAGTTCGCGGGCGGCGAGCTTGAGCGGGACCGCGTACTGCGGACGGTCCAGGACCTGGCTGACCGCGTAGCCGATCCGGGCCACGAAGTCCCAGGAAAGGGGCAGGTCGGGGGTGAGGACCAGCGGGTGAGAGGCATCGGGCAGGGGCAGCATGCCGTCCTGCCGTTCCGGGAGTTCCACGGCGGCCCCGTCGAGGCTGATCTTCAGCGAGACGTAGCGGTGGACGCGGACGCGGCGGACGGCGGCGACGAGGTTGGTGAGCTCGGCGTCGGTCGGACGGCCGCCCCGGGGCGGATGGTCGGCCAGGGTGCCCACCGCGAGGGGAAGCCACGGCAGCTCGTCGATGAGCGGCGTTCCGAGTCCTTCGGTGGTGCCGGAGGATCCGACGACAGTGGTGCCGGAGGCGCTGACGATCTCGACCGACAGGTCGGCGTCGTCGGCGTGACGTATCGCGTCCGGGCAGCGGCGGCCCAGGACACGGGCGACTCCGGCCGCCGCCCCCGGCACCACGAGCAGCGGAAGCCTGAGCTCCCTGGCCAGGCGTGCCTTGAGATTGTCCCGGTCTCCGGTGACGTACAGCCGTACCGAGCCGTCGAGGAGCGAGGCGAAGTCGACCGCGATGAGCTGCCGGCCCCGCTCCGCGAGCAGGGCTGAGCCGATGAGCGGATCGATCGAGGCCGCTTGTGCGGCCAGGTCCTGCCAGGCGCGCTCGTTCGCCCGCTGAAGGGCGGGCCGGTCCGCGTCGTCCACCGCATCCGACTTCACCAGCTTGCCCAGGGTGGCGATGAGCCGGGCGCTGTCCCTGGGGTCGCCCCAGGTCGGCAATCCGGCATCGCGTAGCCGCCGTAGGGCCCGATCGGCGTCCAGCAGGGGGCGGAGCTGCCGCAGGACCGTCGGGGCGAAGGCCGGCTCCTGCTCAAGGGTCGCGGGGGCATGCCACGCCTCGCTCGGCCGGACGAAGCGGACGGTGCCGCCACGGCCTCGCACGGGGAGCCAGGGCTCGCCGCGGACGAAGGAGGACAGGGGGGTGGGGACGTGCTGCAGATCCTGGTTGCCCGTCCGGTCCCGGTTCCAGACGGTGGTGAGGTGAGTGTCGCTCCACCGGGCCAGGCCGTGCAGGACCAGTCGTGCATAGGCGATCCGGCCCGGTTCGCTGAGCCGCCCGGCGACGTCCTGGCCCGGCAGCCGGTACGCGGGGGTTCCGACGTACGGGGTGTACGGATGGGCGGCACGGCTCCGCGCGCGGTCGATGAACGGCCGCCACTGATCGGCGACTTCGTCGGACACCTTCGCCATGCTGATCAGGTTGCTCGTGGTGAGCGCGCCACCCTCGGCTTCCGTCTCCGCGCCGGGTGACACTACGGGGAGCAGTCCGTCGGTGACGCCGAGATCGCCGAGGAACTCCCGCCACTCCTCCAGGGTCTCGCCCCGCCTGCGGAAGTCCTCGGGTGGTGCGACGAGCCGCTCTGCCATGAAGCGGAGGCTGGCCGAGGACTCCCGCCCCTCGGCCACGACGGAGGCGAGATCGTCTCCGTGGGTCCCGGTCCATCCGGCCCCGAAGGCGGCGCCGGCCGCCTTGATGGAGGGTCCCTTGGCGGAGGGGACGTACAGCCCGAGCGGACGTAGTTGCAGGGAGTGTGCCGACTGCCTTGACCGGTGGAGGCGAAACACGAAGCGGAGGGTCTGCTCGCGCAGCCGCGCCGAGTTGCTCTCGGTGAGGGCGCGGCGGACGTGGTCGAGCAGGCCGGCGGCGTCGAAACGCCGGACGAGCCTGAAGCGTTCCAGGAACAACCGGGCCTCCTGGCGTCGTACGTGGCCTTCCTCCTCAACCCAGTTCAACCCCGGGTGCAGATAGAACATGCGCTTCTTCAAGGCGTCGGGCACGGCCAGGCCCTCGTCGCCCGTTGTCTCGCCGCGCGCTGGCTGGAAGAAGGCCTCCCGCCTGACCATCGTGCGCCGCGAGCCGTCCTTCGTGTCCATGGCGGGGTTGCCGTTGGCGCGCCGGAGTTTCCCGTCGTCCGCCAGCAACAGCTTCCTGCCCCGCAGCACTGCGCCCTCGTCCTTGAACAGCAGGGCGAGATCGGCGTAGACGCCGTTCCAGTCGCCGACGGGAGCATCGGGTGCGGGTAGCGGCAGGGCTTCCACGATCCGCTCGGCGTGGTCCGCCCGTTGCTGTGCCGAGGGCTCCAGGGGGCACTTGAGCGCCTCGCACAATCTCGCGAGGCGTTTCAGGGGCTTGGCTCCGACGGCCGGATCGGCCACGCCGATGCCGACCGCCCCGGCCGCCTCGGCCGTGAGCACAGACAGCCCGAGCTCGGGCCAGAGCACGGAATCGCGGGGCGTGCCCCAGGAACCGTGGGGGGCTTCCCGGTTCAGGAGCGGTACGACGGGAACGTCCGCGAACTCGGCCCCGTGCACCTGGTGCGCAGCCTCGCGCAGCAGGGTGTGGGAGCGCTGCTCGTGCTCCCAGGTCACGAGATCGACCGCCAGCCTGCGCTCGGAGGGCCGGCCCCGCTCCCGCAGCGCGGCGGCCGCCGCCAGGGAGGTCTCGGCCGCCGCCGCGAACAGCATGCTGTTCAGCGGGTGCTCCCGGTCGAGGGCCGTACGGTCCACCTTCGTGAAGAACGGGGCGTTGAGGTGCCCGCGCAGGGGTGCGGTGGCGTCCTCTCCCAGGGGGAGGAAGGTGTAGATCCGGCCGCCGCGTAGCGACTCGGTCCCGTCGAGGGGCAACGCCACCTCGACCACGGCCGGTTCCTTCCAGTCACCCCACGAATCGTCCAGCTGTCCGAGTTCGGTCGCCACCTCGATCGTGCCGCGCAGGCGCGCCACGGGGACACGGCCCCTGGCCACGAGGTACGTGCCCAGGGAGCCGAGTCCGACACGGACGAGGGAGACGTTCGGGACGGTCCGCGCCGCACCGGCCTGCACACCGTGTCCCTGGGCCGGAATGACGCAGGTCCCCAAGGTGGCTTCCTGCCGGGCGAGTTCCGTACGCTGGGGGCTTTGGCCGCCCCGCCGCTCGATGACCAGTCGGTTGAGCCGGTCCAGGAACAGCATCACCGGGGCCTTCGCGGCGCCGAGCTCGTCGAGGCGGCGCACGGCCGCGCGCCGGGAGGCCTCGTTGCGCAGCGGGATCCTGATGACCGTCACATGACCGTCGCCGGCGAGCTCCTTGCACGTCGGGGGCACATCGGAGAGGGGGAAGGGGATCTGGAAGGGCGGGAGTTCCTCCTCCGCCCTGCGTACGAGGTCCTCGTCCCCGAGCAATACCCGCAGGTCGTCCCGTACCGCGAACCGGAAGCAATACCCGTCCAGCACGGCCGGTCCCTCTCCGGCCGTGCTGGCGCTGTAGATCTCCGGGGCGTCGGTGATCTCCAGGATGCTGCGGAAGCCGACTCCCTTGTTCCCGATGCCCTCGCCGACGGTCTTCTCGCTCCGGGCGAGCTTGCACACGGCCTGGATGCTGGCCCAGGTGAAGGGCGTGCCGCCATTGGCCACGTAGAGCGTGCCGTGCGCCCCCTCGGCCTCGTCGAGCAGGACGTGCACGCTGCCGTCGTTCCGGCCTCCGCGGTGAGCATCGTGCCCGTTCTGGAGCAGCTCCAGGAGGAAGCGGCCGGCGTAGTCGCGCGCGTTGCCGTGTGAGGCCGCACGCAACTGCTGGGCGGGCTGCCACACCTGGGTGGACTGCCACTCCTTGAGTACGGTCTGCGCGTAGTCCCACAGCTCGCGGGCCCACGTTCCGCTCGGGCCGTCCATGTGCGTCGTACCGGCCATGTCCCCCTGCTTCCATGACGATCTCACGCAGACCGTAGCTCGGGGGTCGCTGACGGCGCAGGGTTGTCCTCAATCCGGGAAGTCATCAGGCCCGAGGCTCCGCAGAGCAGCGGCCCCGACGTCTTCCCGGGGGTGGGCAGACCCTCGTGGCGGTCCTCCCACGGGCTGACCACGTCGTGGGCCGTCAGCGAGATGAGCGTGCCACGTACCTGGCTGCGTCTCCTACGACGGTCGGCGTCACGTCGTGAAGCGCTTGAGGCGTTGCATGAAGCCGTCGATGTCGGCCAGGTCTGGGGCGTCGGGGCCGCGCAGACGTTGGGTTGCCTCGCGCAGCGCTGCGGCAGCGCTGCGGGCTTCGGGGAAACGTTCGCGGGCGGCGTGGAGGCGGACGAGGTTGGCGAGGGCATCCAAGTGGCGGTCGACAGCCTCTGCGTCGGTGGGCTCCGGGGCCTGTGCGGTGTAGGCAAGGAAGGCATTGATCGCGGCACTGGACTCGCCGAGGGCCATCCGGCACTGAGCGACGTAGTACTGACAGAGCAGGGCCTGTTCGTCGTTGGCGCCGTAGCGGTCGGTCCAGGCGGTGCCCACCTCGTCGAAGAGAGGAGCGGCTTCACTGTGAGCGCCGGCCAGGAATCTGACCTGGGCCAGGGAGAACATCAGGTCGCCGTGCAGGACACCGTCCTGGGCGCGCTGGATGGCACCGACAAGGAGGTCCGCGGCCTGCACGAACTTCCCCGCCTGGGCGAGCTGTGCGGCGAGGTCAGCGGCCTCGCTGGCTTCTTCGTCGGTGAGCGGGGTGGACGGGGTCTCGGACGCAGAGTCTGGTTCGGCCGGCATGACCAGGGTCGGCGTGTAGCCGATCGGGGTGGGGCGCTTGGGCGGGCCACCGAACGGACGGCGGAAAGGCTGGCGCGGGTCGTGCTCGCTCTGGATAGCCGTAGAGCCGTCCCGCTGACAAGCCCATGGCAAAAGCGCGTCGTAGACCTGGGCGGCATTGAGGCGGCGCTCGGGTGCCTTGTCCAGCATGCCCAGCAGGAGATCTTCCAACTCTTGGGGGATGTCGTGACGCCGCCTGCGGATCGGCGGTGGGCCAGAATGCACGTGGTGCCAGGCGTGGGAGCCATTGGCATCGGCAGCGAATGGCGGTCGGCCGGTGAGGAGTTCGTACATTACGCACGCCAAGGCGTAGATGTCGGAGGCTGGGCCTACCTCGTTTGCCAGGCTCTGCTCGGGGGACATGTAGGGCGGGGTACCGACCGTCATGCCCTCCTGGGTCAGGCGAGGGTGATTGCCGGAACCGCGCAGGGCAGCGACCCCGAAGTCGAGTACCTTGACGACACCGTCGGGGGTGATCATGAGGTTCGCGGGTTTGATGTCGCGGTGGACGACATCGTTCCGGTGTACTTCATCCAGGACGGAGGCGATCTGCACGACTGCCGCCGCTGCCCAGGAGACAGCCAGTGGTGAGACATCGTAGTCCGTGTCATCGACGATGGTCTGCACCTCACGTCCGCGCAGTAACTGCATGACCACGTAAAGCTGGTGTGTGGTCTCGTCGATGCCGGTGTCGTAGATGGCTGGGATGCCAAGGTGCTCCAGGGCGGCGGTGGTGCGAACTTCGCGCAGGAAGCGGTCGCGGCGGTTGGCCAGCATTTCGGCTGCGCCGAGGCCGGGGATGCCGGAGAGGCCGCGGGTATCGGTGAGCATCATCTTGACCGCGACGCGGCGGTCGAGGCGCTCGTCGTAGGCGTGCCAGACCTCGCCCATGCCGCCGGCGCCGATCGGCCGGTCGAGCCGGTAGCGTCCTGCTATAACGCGGGACGGCGACCCGCCGGCGTCCTCGGCCAGCCAGTGGTGGTGCTCATCGTGCGGCACTGCAGCGATCCCTTCAGCCACGGCGCCTGCCCAGCACCGGAGGTCGTCTTGAAGTTGGGACTGATGATGCAGATTACGCGTCGGCCGGAGAGGTGGTTCCCGCTTCGCCGGATTTGATCGCTGCGGCCCGCTCGGCGGTGGCGCGGCGCTCCGCTTCGCGGCGTACGGGACGGCGGATGAGTCCGTACGCCTGCTGGGTGGCGACCTGTTTGAAGATCTTGTTGATGAGTGGGTCGTCGTAGTACCGCACGAGCAGGGCGTCGTTGGACTTGGCCTGGTCGATGACGATGCGGTCCATGTCCTTGTCGACTTCGCGGCGGAAGGTCTCTTCGTCGTTGTGCATGCCGATTCGCTTCAGGTCCGGATCCTCCGAAACGGCGACGACGAGCTGGCCGAGAAGTATCTGGTCGGTGGTGGACAGACCGATGCCGTACTCGTCGTTGACCGACTCGATGACCTCGGCGAGGGACTTTTCCTCGGCCTCCGGGCCTGCGCCAGCGGGCTGTGGGACGAGGCCGGGCAGCAGTTGGAGACCCTCCGCCTTGAGGATGAGTTCGGCCGTGCCCGTCTTGCGGACGTTCATGTGGCTAGGAGTGACCTCGCCAACGTCCGCGCTTGCCGAGCCGACCGGGAGCCGGAGCCGGCGTACCAGGAACCTTCCGTATTGGTAGAGACGCTCCAAGTCCTCGTTCTCAAAGCCGATGACGTGGGAGAGCCAGCCGTAAGCCTTGACGTAGGAGTCCAGCGCGCGTCGGAACTCCTGTGCTGCGTCGGGCTCGTCCTCGGCCAGGGCGTTGAACCTGTCCACGGCGGGCTGGGTGTAGGCGTACAGCTTCGAGTGTGCCTTGGAGACGGCGGTGTCCGTGGCGGTGCCATTCTTGAAGGCGGCAAAGTAGGCGGTGACGAAGGCGTCCATCTCCGCTTCGATAAGCAGGCGATAGGCCATCACCTCGTCGTGCCGGGTGAAGAGAAAATCCGGATCGGTCGGCTCGGAGATCGACGCTTCGTAGTACTGCTGGAATGCCTCCTCGATCACATCCGGCTTGTTTGCGAAGTCCATCACGAACAAGTCCTCGGCTGATTTGAGGGGGTGTGTGCGATTCAGCCGGGACAGAGTCTGCACGGCGGCGAGGCCGGCAAGTAGCTTGTCGACGTACATCGTCGTCAGCAGGGGCTGGTCGAAGCCGGTCTGGTACTTATCGGCGACGACCAGGATGCGATATTCAGGGCGGGGCACGGACGGCGGCTTGGGGTCGTCCAAACGGGTGTAGGCGAAGGCTTCGGGCAGCTTGCTCTCTGGGAAGCCGTTCAGCTTCGCTTCGGTGTACTCGATCTCGTCCAGCGTGAGGGTCCCGGAGAACGCCACCAGAGTGCCGCAGTCGGTGTAGCCGCAGCGCTCCACGTAGCCGCGGATCGCCTGGTAGAGGCGTACGGCGTGCTCGCGGCTGGGAGTGACGACCATGGCGCGGGCCCGGCCGCCGAGCCGATTCGTCGTGTGGGCGCGGAAGTGATCTACGATGATCTTTGCCCTTGACTCCAGGGATGCCGTGGACATAAGCGCGGCTCGCACCAGATTCGCTTTTGCCTTGCGCGGATCAACCTGTCGCTCAGCCTCGTCCGCAGCGGCCTGTTGTAGCTTGAAATATGTGCCGTAAGTGACATAGGTGCCGAGCACGTCGAGGATGAAGCCTTCCTCGATGGCCTGACGCATCGAGTACACGTGGAACGGCTCGATCTGACCTGTGACGGGTGAATCGGTGCCGAACAGCTTGAGCGTCTTGTCCTTTGGGGTTGCGGTGAACGCGAAGAAGGACAAGTTGGGCTGCCTGCCGCGGGCCAGCGCGGCTGCAGTCAGCGGATCGCCGTCCTCGTCGACCGAGCCATCGCCCAGCTTGCCCAGCATCCGCTTCAGCGCGTCGGTGCCTTTGCCTCCCTGAGATGAATGTGCCTCGTCGATGATGATGGCGTAGCGGCGCTCGCGGCCGAGCCCGGACGCTTTATCCAGGATGAACGGGAACTTCTGGAGTGTCGTAATGATGATGCGGGCAGTCGTCCCGGTCAGTGCATCAGCGAGCTGCTGGGAATCGTCGTCAACGCGCAGCACCACACCTGGAGTGTGGTCGAACTGGTAGATCGTGTCCTGGAGTTGCTTGTCCAGCACCCGCCGGTCGGTGATGACGATGACCTTGTCGAAGACCTGCTGATTGGGCCCAAGACCCTTTGTATGGGCGGCGGCCGGGTCCAGGAGCGTGGGGTCTTCGGGTGTGTGCAGTGAGGCTAGGCGATGAGCGAGCCAGGCGATCGTGTTCGACTTGCCCGATCCTGCGGAGTGCTGGATCAAGTAGTTTTCTCCTGAACCATGCGTGGCTGCGTGGTTCGTCAGCTTCCGGACTGCATGCCACTGGTGGAACCGCGGGAAAATCAGCGGCTGCTTGTGTGCGGAGCCGGGACGGTAGCGGGGGGCTTTGCCGGCCTTGGCTGCTGCGTCCTCCACATGCAGATACCGGTGCAGCAGATCGAGCCAATTGTCGCGCTGCATGATCTCGTCGAACAGGTAGGAGACCGTGTACTCCGCCCCAGGTTCTGTCGGGGGGTTACCTGCCCCTCCGATGTTGCCCGGACCGCCGGTGCCCATATTGAAGGGAAGGAACCGTGTCCTCGCCCCGGCAAGGCGCGTGGTCAGGAATACCAGCTCTGGGTCAACTGCAAAGTGCACCAAGCTGCGACGGGCGAAGAACAGCTCGTTCGGGTCACGGTCAGTGCGGTACTGCCGCTTCGCGTCCTCGACTGACTGCCCAGTGAGGGGATTCTTCAGCTCGGCCGACGCTATGGGCAGTCCGTTCACGAAGAACGCGAGGTCCAGAGACTTGGTCGGCTCCGCAGCGGAGTAGCGGAACTGCCGTACCACGGTGAGCCGGTTCGCGTTGTACTCATCCAGCGCCCCAGCGGCCAGGGTGTGGGCGGGCCGGAAGTACGCTAGCCGGAGCTTGATGTTGCGCTGGACCACTCCGTGACGCAGGACGTCCAACACTCCGCGCTCATCCATCTGCCTGGCGACATGCGCGGCGAAGCGCTGGATTGCGTGCTCTTCCGTCTCTCCGTACGTCTCCATCAATTGCTCCCACGCCTGCAGCTGAGAGTGACGCAGGAACGCTGACAACTCGGATGTATCGATGCCGAGTTCGTGGCTGTAGGCCGCAGCCGAGCCCCGCTCCCACCTGCTGCGAAGCAGGGCCACCTCGACGGCGTCCTCGAAAGCGCCCTCGGTGTGGGCTTCGTGGGCGAGGCGCGGGCTAGTAGGCATAAGAAAGGCTCCGTACGTGATCAGTGGGAGGCTGGTCGTTACGCGGGGGTGACCTGACGGGCTGTCGTGACGTCGAACTGACCGGTCACGGCTGCGGTGATGAGCGCCTGGCGGCGTTCGTCCAACAGGGATAGTTGTCGGTCAGCGACGGCACGGAGCCTGCCAATGGTCTCAGCATTACGCTCTACCTCAGTGAGAAGGGTGCGTTGCTGAGTAGCGCTGGCCACGGGGATTGGCCATTCCTTAATGTCCTCCCCACGCAGTTTGACCATAGACTGAGATGAACCCCGTGCTACTGACTCCACTAGCAACCTTACTCGGCTACTAAGGGCGACTTGAGCGACGAACGCAGCATCCATTTCAGGCAGTAGACCGACACGGTAGATTAGGTCGGGGAGCAGAAGCCGCTTGGTGTTGCCTGTAATGACTGCGACGTCACCCACGAGATGCGGAGTGTTTGCGCGAGTCACGAGAAGGTCGCCGCGGTGCACCTCGTAGGCCGGGGTGGGTGCAACGTCCTCGGGGAGCCGCTTGTTCTCTCGATCGTCGAATCGCCCTTGTTTGACCGCGCTGAGCTTGAGGACGCCCCACTCATCGGCTGCCTGGCGAGGAATAGCCTCGCACTGAGGGCTCGCTCCTTGCTCGATCTTGGTGACGAAACGCCGCATGGGCAATTCCCCGCACAACGCTGCAAGATTGTCGACTAGTCCATCGCGCAGGGCCCGCTCGCGCTCACTGAGCTTATTCCGTATGTCGAGCTGCAATGCAGTAAGCTTGTTGATTCGAGTCGTCTCGGTGTCAAGATAGTCGGCGATGCGGCGTTGCTCCCCCAGTGGGGGAAGTGGAATGCGGAGCTGTTCGATGTCAGGCATGTAGACTGTTTTATGGGTCGACCCGGCAGCCACGCGCTTCAAATCTGGCGCCATTGCGCGAAGAGCGTGAAGCAAGTATTTCGGTTCCAGATCAGGGCCGCATGTCCAGGTCGCAAAGTCCTGGGTGGTTGCCATATCGACACCCATGATCGCGGAGAAACCGACCGATGCGGTACGGGAAAGAATGACTGTGCCTGCTGGATGCTTCACAGCAGAGGAGTTTGCAAGGCCCAGGTTGCTGATCTTTTCCTTGGTCTTTGTGATCGTATCGGCGGTTCCATTTCGAAGCTGCCACACATCGGCCAAGGTGATCCAAGGGATTGTGCAGTCTTTCCAGTATTGTGGAACATTGCGGCTAGGGGTGTGCCCGGTGCCAAGCCTTGCCACGTAACGGATGGGCTTTGTCGGCCATCGAGAGTCTGAAAGCCACGGTGCGATCAGTCCGTCGGTCACTTGGTCACCTCGCCGAGTAGCTCCCGCATCTCTTCCTCTAGAGCCTTCAATTCCGCGTCGATGTCCGCCAGCGGCCTCGGCGGCTTATACACGTAGAAGTGCCGCGTGAAGGGGATTTCATACCCGACGCGGAAGCGTACAGTCTCCTTGGTCCTAGGGTCCTTTGACTCCGTAATCCAGGCATCCTCGACGTGAGGTTTCACCTCCCGCATGAAATACGCGTCGATGTCTTCGCGAAGCGGCACGTTCTCTGCGTCTCGTAGATCCGGATCGTGCTCGACCTGACCCTTCTTGATGTATTGGACCTCACCTTCCAGGTCCGGGACGCCGACCGCGTCACGCATTGCTTTGTCGAAGGTCTTGGCCTTGGGCCAAGTGATGCCGGCCTGGTCCATCGCTGACCCCAAGGCAATCCATGCTTCGGCCTTGGTTTTCCACGAACTGCCCACCAGTGGCCTCAGTGCGGCTGCCAGCTTATCCGGGCCAGCCTCGCCAAGCTCCTTCTCCACGGCTTTGGCTACGCGAAGCGCGTCCAGGGATTCCTCGGAGATCTCGAACCGCAGCTTGAGCGGTCGGTCCACCGTGATGCGCTGATATCCGAAGTTGTCCGCGTCGAAGACCTTGACCTTTTCCGGTACAGAGTGCCGCGACCCGTCGCCCGAGCGCGCGAGGCGGCATGCTTCCCCGTACCAGGCGCAGATTTCCTTGCGCTGGTCCTCCGTGATCTCCTTACGTTTGTTGCTCAAGGACTTCCGCATCTTGGACCACTGGTCCCGGGCGTCGATCAGGATAAGCCGGTCTTTTAGGTTCTTCGGCTTGCGGTTGGTGACGATCCAAATATAGGTCGAGATCCCAGTGTTGTAGAAGAGCTGGTCTGGGAGAGCGACGATCGCTTCCAAGTAATTGTTCTGGATGATCCAGCGGCGGATCTCGGACTCGCCGGAGCCGGCGCCGCCGGTGAAGAGCGGAGAGCCATTGAAGACGATTGCGATGCGGCTGCCGCCGATCTCCTTGCCTTCGGCGTCCTTCTTCAGCGGTCGCATTTTGTGGATCATGTGCTGCAGGAAGAGGAACGAGCCGTCATTAATTCGAGGCAATCCGGCACCGAAGCGGCCGTCGAAGCCGCGATCGTCGTGCTCCTGCTTGACCTGCTTTTCGACCTTTTTCCACTCCACGCCGAAGGGTGGGTTGGCGAGCATGTACTCGAACTGGTCGTCCTCGTGGCCATCCTGGGTGAATGAGTTGCCGAAGTGGATGTTGGAGGCTGCCTGGCCCTTCAGCAGCATGTCGGAACGGCAGATCGCGTATGATTCGGCATTGAGCTCTTGCCCGAAGACATTGACACGCGCGTTGGGGTTGAGGGCCTTGATGTGGTCCTGGGCCGAGGAGAGCATGCCGCCGGTGCCGCAGGCAGGATCGAGGATGTCGATCACCGGCGCTGCGCCGGTGAGGCGCTCGCCGTCCGGAGCCAGGAGCAGCTCGACCATCAGCTCGATGACCTCGCGCGGGGTGAAGTGCTCACCAGCGGTCTCGTTCGAGGCGTCCGCAAACTTGCGGATCAACTCTTCAAAGACGTAACCCATATTGTGGTTGTCCACGGCCTCGAGGCTCAGGTCGATGCCAGCGAACTTCTGGACCACGAGGTAGAGCAGTCCGGCCTTGGCCAGGCGGTCGATCTGCAGGTGGAAAGCATAGTGGTCGAGGATCTCGGTGGCCTCCGAGGAGAAGCCGCCGATGTAGTCCTTGAGGTTCTTCTCGACCTTCTGAGTGTCCGGGTCCGCGCCGATGGTGGCGAACGTCTGCTGGGAGAGGTTGTAGAAGTCGCGGCCGGCTGTGGCGCGCAGGACCGCGTCCTTGTTCTGCCCCGCGAAGGACTCGGCGCGGGCCCATACGGCCTCGCGGCTGTCCTTCATCACGCAGTCCATGCGGCGGAGTAGCGTCATAGGCAGGATGACCTTGCCGTACTCGGAGCGCTTGTAGTCGCCCCGCAGCAGGTCGGCGACCGACCAGATGAAGTCGGCCAGCTCCTGATTCTTGTCGCTCACACGCCACCTTCTTGTGTTGTTTCGCTGCGGTGCCTGGTTGCTCGCACCGTACCGGAGAGATCGGACAGGGCTAGCGTACGGAAAACGGACGGGCCGCAGGGCCTGGGGGCGATGATCTCGAGGTGGCTGAGCCCGGGGTCCCGCACACAAGCGGCCGCGTGGGCGATGAGGACGCCCTGAGACATCACTACGTCTTTGACCTGGCAAGGATGCAGGGCGTGTGGTCCTGCAAGGTCGGATCGCCAGCATGCCCGTGCTTGGAAACTGACACGCGTCAAGGCCCGCAGGACAGCGGTGTCAGTTCACTCGCACTGGCATTTTGAAATGTTGGGAGTGTGTGGTATTGCCCTGAAAGGCACCTACTCTATCCACTGAGCTGCGGGGTGACCAGTGAAAACGCAGTTCTCCCGTGTGCGTCCGCGCTGCTGCGGGACGTACGCGGGATCCTTGGCTCCCTGCGGCGCGGTGGGACGCGGACGTCCCACGGCGGGCCGGAGGTAACCTCTCGCGCCATCTTCGCAAGCCCGAAGAGCTTGAGGGAAACAATTCGATCACCGTCTGTTGTTGCAGCCCATAGCTGAGGAAGGGAAGGTGTCGAGACTGAGACTGTTCAAGCTCAAGGGTGTGGTGACGGAGATCGTGCCGCGGCTCGCCGAGGTCGAGGCTGATGTGCAGGACCTCGTTGAGGCGCACATGGAGGCCATGCTCGGGGTGACATTCCTGGCGAGCGAGTACAGCACCGGACCGGTGCATGGAGGCCGCGTCGACTCGCTGGGCATCGACGAGAATGGCTCACCTGTCGTGGTCGAGTACAAGCGTTCGACAGACGCGGGCGTGATCAACCAGGGCCTGTTCTACCTCGCCTGGCTGATGGATCACCGGGACGCCTTCCGGCGTCTGGTCCGCGACCGGCTGGGTGTGCAGGCTGCGGCCAGGGTGCGGTGGAGCGCGCCAAGACTGATCTGCGTGGCCGGCGACTTCACGCGCTACGACCTCCACGCGGTCCGCGAGCACCGGCACTCCATCGACTTGGTGCGCTACCGGATCTTTGGCGACGAGCACTTCGGCCTGGAAACTGTCGCCTCGGCTGGCAAATCCCGTATGCCGGCGTGGGCGGGGCGTGGCCGCGGCACGGCTCGCGAGAAGCATGCCGCGGGGCCGGACGGGGCGATGGGCGAGCTGGCCGCGGCAGTCGACGAGGTACTGCTTGGTCTCGGCGAGGGCGTCACGAAGGTTGAGAACCAGACCTACATCGCGTACCAACGGCTGCAGAACTTCGCCTGTGTGTGCCCGCGGAGGAGCAGGCTGCTGATCTACCTCAAGGCCAGCCCGGCCGAGGTCGAGCTCGTCCCGGGGTTCAGCCGGGATGTGACAGGGCTCGGCCACCATGGCACCGGCAACCTGGAAATACGGCTCCAAACTGAGCGAGACCTGGAGCTTGCCCAGGAGCTGTTCCGGATGAGCTACGCCGTGGCGTAGGTCTTGTACTGTGCCGTTCGGCAGACATGAGGTGCGCGCTGACTCGGTCTATGGTTTGGGTCTGGATTCGGGTTGTTGCCCTTCGCTAGCTGGGCATGGACCCAGCCGTGGCCCCCTCGTGATCCAGCGTGTCCCCGGGGCGGCCACTGGGGACACGCTGAAAGCTCCTACTGCTGTGCGGGCGCTGCCCGGCGCAGCTGGCTGTCAACAGCTGATGTACTCCTCCATCAGCTTGGCGAGGTGCAGGAGTAGTGGCATACGCGTGGCTGTGTCCGTGTGGAGGTGGCACCTGCGCAGGTTGTTCACGTACGCGGCCAGATCAGGGCCGCGGTCGCGGGGTTGCTTGAAGGAGACGTGGATCTCCAGAGACGCGGGGTTAGCTCCGTGGCGGGTGGCGTTCTGTTCGTCGCCTGAGTACTTGGAGACCTCCTTGGGGAGGCGGTGAGTATCGGGCCGTGGGTTGATCGCCAGGTACGCGTGATCGTTCCACTCGACGACGCCGGAGAACCTGCCCCATTCCTCGTACGGCAAGCCGACTGAGTTCGTGGTCGGTTCCGTAGACGCCTGGCTCTTGGAAGCCGCGTCGGGTGATGTGTCGTCGTCCGACTCATCAGGCGCGTCGAAGAGGTTGGCGCCGAAGGCCAGGGGGATCTCGTAGGGCTCCTCGTTGATGCGAACGATGCGTAGGCCCGGCAGGTGCTTGGGTTCGCGGTCCTCGCCGTGGTGCGGGTGGGCGCAGTCTTCCCCCGGAAGCCGGAGTTCGTCCGGGGTGATGTGAGGGTTCTGCAGCCAGGGCCATACTTCCCGGTTGCGTAGAGTCTGCGCGCGGGCGAGGAACAGCCGTTCAGTGTGGGAGTCGAGCGCGAGGGCCTGGGTGATGAAGTCATTCAGTTGGGCCTTGTCGCGTCGCCGTACCCGGCCACGTCCGGCGGTCAGAGCGCGCGGGAGATGCTCGATGGGGATGGGCGCTTCGTGAGGATGACTCGGGGACGGCATGAGCTGGGCCGTAGTGTTGCCGTCGGTGTCCATGCGCAGGACGTACGGGATGATCCATGGGCCGGCCTGCGCGATGTGTACCGTGGCCAGTTCGAAGCGGCCCTTGACGCCGTGGGGGGCTGGCAGGCGGGGCAAGTGGGCGAGCGAGCGGAGGAGGTCCTTCACCGAGGATGCGGCACGCTGGACGTCCTCGCACCGGACGTCACTGTCTTCGAAGGGTTTGAGCCCTGCGCTCTTGGCGTCGGGCTTGGGATCGGCCGTTACAGGGTGCAGGCATTGCACGTGCCGGTTCAGCTGGGGGAGCGTGTCCTTCAGGAACCGATATGGGTCGTCCTCTCCGGCCATGGCGAAGTTCACAGGCTTGTCGATCTCCACGAGGCAACCGATCAGCCGATCGGCCTCGGGGAACTCCTTGCACAGAGCTTCTGCTCGCTGCCCTCGTACCTGCCTTCGGTGCGCCGTGCGGGCCTCTGGCTCCGCGCCCGGCGGAGGTTTGGGCAGGCCGGAGACAAGCGCCCCGGGATTGCGTAGCACCAGGGTGATCTTGGTGGGCCCGGCGTACTCATGGATGCCGGGGTCTGAGTCGCGTTCACCGAGGTGCTGGTAGCCCAGCAGCCTGGTGAGCGCCAGATGGACTGCTTGGTAAGTCTTCGGCGCACAGTGCCAGAGTTCGAGATGGTAGAGAGCGCCCTCGCGTGCCGGAACGAGCCGCGGTGCTCGGCGTTGGGGGGCACGTTCTAGGGCAGGAAGTGGATCAAACCCCAGCTTCGCGAGCGGTTCCTTGAGGTGTTCGAAGAGGGTTAGGTGGTCGATGGGCTGCAGGCCGCTCTCCGCGGGGTGGCCATGAGTCTTGAATGCCGGCGGCTCGCCCTCGAGGTCCGTTCGGGTGAGGTAGGTGTAGCCGGTGGCGTGCAGCAGCAGCGCGGCGGGGTCCTTCGTCGTATCAGCACTGCGTTGGATTCCGGCGGCGTGGCGGGGGTCAGTGCGGACGTCGTCGGGATTGGGGTAGCGGTTGCTGGACGGGAGTGAGGGCAGGATGCGCGCGATGCTCGGCTGCCACTGCCACCTCATGTCCTGCTTCTTGCCGGTGACCGATACGGGTGCGCGCAACAGCATGGGACGCTCGATATCCCGCAGGGCCCCCTTAGGCAGGTAGAGCAGGATGGTTGCGGTGGCAGGGCCGTCGCCGCGACGTGGGATGTAGGCGGGCTGGGCACCACCAAAGCGGGCGATGTGGGGGACGGCGCGGAGGATGAGTCGGCCGTCGTGGGGCATGGACACCACGCGCAGCGCTGTCCGGTGGGTCCAAAGACCGTAGGCCCCTTCATCGTTGAGCTCCCTGGGCGGCCAGCTGAAGATGCTGCGCTCGCCGCGGTCGGTCAGGGGGCCGAGGGCCGAGAAGCCCTTCGCGCTCTGGCCGGGCATCACGAGGTTGTCGTCCACCCAGCGTCCCGCGATGTAGGTCGCGAGCATGGAGAACGTGCTGCTGTGTGGGGTTGCTGTTCCGTTTGCGGCGCGGCCATGTGCCAGCAGATCGACCTCGGACTGCGTCCACTCCAGGGGTAGCGAACGCTTGATGAGGGTGGACCAGTCAACGTCGTTCTGGTGGGGTGCGACGTGGGTGGTGATCCAGAACTCAAGGGCCAGTTGGATGGGGAGTTCGTGCTGTGGTCGTTGCATCGCGTGGAGCCAGGGGCCTTCTCCCAGTCGGCCTTCGACTGCGAGGACGGCCGGTTCCACTTGTTCGATGAGCTCGCGTAGTGCGTACGTCGGCAGGTACTTCGAGCGGGCTTTCGGGTTACTGCTCCAGGCCCGCTCGAGCCGTGGCAGGAGCGACGGAGGGAAGGTAGCCGTGTGCACGGGGATGGGCAGGGCGGCTCCGCAACGTGCTTCGAAGCCGGGCGTGATGATGTGGTTGTAGCGAGGCGGTGGCTTCCTCTTTCCGGAGTCGGCCTCGGCGGTGTCGGCTTCGTTCATGCGTGTCATCCCCAGTCGATGGTGTCGAGCAGGTGTCCCAACAGGCCCCATACGGCCGTGTGGATCTGATGGTTGAGGCGCGCGCGGGGATCCGCTGTCGGTCCTGGATCGGCGAGCATCTGACGTGTGAGGTCGCGGCATGCGACCAGCACGCTGGTTCGATCGGTGTCGGGAGCGGTATCGCGGGGGTCTGCCGCACGAGGGGCGAAGGCGGCGTCGAGTAGGTAGACCTGCACAGGCACGTTGCCGCGTAGGCCACGCCCTGTGGTCTGGTAGAGGGAGGCTCCCTGGTCTGCGACGAACGCGTGGCGGAGGTAGTCCTCCTTCATAGCGCGGAAGTTGAGCGGGCGGCCCATCATCGTGCTCCAGGTGGCGCGGGCTCCGAAGGCGAGCTTCCTCATCTCGTGTGCCGCGTCGGCGCCGGGATCGTCGCACAGGATTGGGTTCAAGAGTCGTTGCATGGCTTGGGCGTTGAGGACCGCGAGCGGGAAGGAGAGGTCCGTCGGCGGTGGGTGCAGGCGGGCCAGGTAGAAGATGGCCTGGATCGCTGCGACCCCGTGTTCGTTCAGCATGTTGTGGCCTCGGCCGGCGGAGCCTTCTGCAGCTGCCATCACCTGTGCATCTGTTCGGGGGAAGGCGGAGATGCGGCGATGGTTGAGGCCGTAGAGGCCCGGCGCCTGGCGGTCGGGCACGACGTGGACGGCGCGCACGCCGGTCCGGGTGTTCATGTAGTGGGCGCTGGTGGCAGCGTCCTCTGTGCTGAGCGCCACGAAGAGCGCGCGTCGGCGGTCAGGATCGCACCCTTCGAGCACTTGCTCGAGGAGGGAATGGGCTGCTCCGGGGTCGGGGGTACAGACCGCGTCGGTCATGGCCCGGACTGCCGCTTGGCGGGCACCGCGGCCGCCGGCGCCTGAGACGTAGATGCCGCGTTCGTGGCCCGGGCGTCGTCGCGGGCGGAAATAGAGGCGGCTTTTCCGGATGGCGGCGGCGCAGTCGGGAGGTTCTCGCAGGATGAGGGTGGGGAGGATGTCGATGTGGTAGCGGGCGGAGAGCGGGTTGTAGCTGGTTGCCGACGACAGCAGGACGTGTGGGCCCTCGACGCCCTCACACGCGAGGAGATCGTGCAGGTGATAGAGCAGCCATCGGCCGACCCCACGCAGCCACAGCAGGTCCAGTGATCCTCTGTCCTGTTTGGGATTGCGGGTCCACTGAAGTGCCATCATGTTGCCCATTGGCTGCTCGGGGACGAGGGCAAGCAGCTCTGGTTTCGGCTGGTGGGCGAGCATGTTGTTCGTGTCCTCCGCGCCCATGAGTGACCGGAGCGATTCCTGCATGTGGGAGAGCTCGAACACGGTGTTCGTGATGCGGGCGCTCCAGCAGCCGGCGACAAGGACTCGCGCGAATTCGGCCAAGCGCTCGCCAGGGTGAGGCATCCCCTCGGGGATGTGGTGCGTGAGCCAGTCCTGGGCTACTTCCTCGGCGCTCGATTCGGTGTCGTAACCGGAGGTCATTGTGTCGACCAGGAGCTTCAGTCCAGGGGGAGGGGTGCCGAAGGGGTCTTCGACAAGCCGTGCGAAGTGGGTGTGGAAGTACTCCTCGGCTCGCTCCCACAGATGCGACTGTTGCTGCTCCTCGACTCGGCTTGTGATGCCATGCATGGCCCGTGCCAGCCGCATGAGCAGGGTATGGCCGCTGAACGGGCCGTCGGCCGTCACCTCGCCCAGCAGTTCGCTGCCTGCGCCCTCGCCTTCTTGCCCCTCGGTCAACAGTCTCATGAGCAGCGGCAGCAAGCCGGCAAGAGCGGCGGCGTGATAGGCCGCGTACTGCTGGTAGCGAAGTCCCTGCCGCTCGGCCATCGGCCGGTACCACGTGCGTGCCAGACCCTCATGCCAGGCCAGCGCGATACGGCTGCTCCAGCCATCGGGACTCGTCAGCGGCTCGTGGTGCATGAACTGCTTGTCGAACTGCGTCATCACCTGGTCCGCCTCGTCAGCGACGAGGAGGTCGAGTTCATGCTGAGCGGGAATCACCCATTGCGTCTTGTACGTAGCGGGCTCCGCCCTGCTGGCAAGAAGTGCGGCTGGCGTGGCCACCCAGACCTGTGCCGTTGGAACGCGGCGGACCGCAGCCTGCGCCGGGCACACGGCGAGCAGGGGGCAGTCGACAATCTGCGTACGCTTGCCCGAATCGTCGATGCGGAGCTTGTCCCGGCAAGGCCGCTCGTCCATGGATAGCGGCGTGGCGGCGCGGCCAGAAGGTTCCAGGAGGCTCTCTAGCAAACAAATGTCGGTGGTGAACTCGGCGACTTCGTCGTGGCCGTCCGGGAGCGGCGGCAGCTGACCGTGCTCCGGTACGTAGAGGAGATCGTCCCAGTAACGTGCCATGTGCGCGGGCCGGTTTCTGTGGCCGATCAGTGGAATAGCGTCGATGCCCAGAGCCCGGAAGAACCGGACCTTCTCGAGGGCGTTTCCGACGGAGGACACCAGGTACCCGACCCTTAGTCCGCGATCGGTACAGATCTTGACCAGAATGTCGTTAAAGGTCGTCTTACCTGAGTTCATCAGGCCCACGACCTGCGCCACTCCGTCGATCGCGAAGATGCCGAGCCCGTCTGTCAGACAGCCGGCCTCGCGGTCGGTGCGAGCGAAGACCATCCTTTCCACGCGGCCGGTGAAGTTCTCCGTGCGGTACCTCTCGCTTACGCTGAGGCGCTGGTCCATCTCCTTGGCTGCTTGGCGGAAGTCGTCCTCCGTCAGTTGCGGAAACGCTGCCCTGGTCCGGTACTCCATGGGTTCTAGCCGGCGTTCAGGGCGAGCTTCTGGCAGCCAGTCAGGAAGCCGCAGCCGGGCGGTGCTACCGTCGGCTCGCTTGAACCGAACCGGCGTCCCCGGCGGAGCGGGATCATGAGTCTTCTCCAGCTTGTAGGCCACCGGTAGCGACATTGCGTTGTGATATGCCTGCTCGCGCTCCGGGAGTTTAGAGCTTCCTCGGCGGCGAAAGACGCTGCCGTGGACCACGCGTGTTACGGCGTCTTCGTCAAGCTCGAACAATCGCAGGTGCGCAGGTACCTTGCAGTAGTCGTTGAGGCGCAGTCTCCACTGTCCGCCCCGAGCCGTCGGTCCCATGCGGCGGCGCACATTACGCACGACTGTCTCGGTACCGGCACCAGGCAGGGCGTAGCCGTCGAGTAGCTTGCGGAGAAGAATGATGGCCGGCTGTCCCGGCGCGTACTCGGACAGGAACATCAGTCCGAGCTCCACCCGGAAGAACTCACGGACCGAGAGGCAAGACGTGATCGCGTCAGCCACGCCTGACGATGACGCTTTGTTCTCCAGAGGCTCCAGCCAGCCGTCGGTGTCCCGGCTCACCGAGGCCGCCTTGCCTCACGAGCCATGGCGGCGGCGATGAAGGCGGCCTCGCTCATGATCTCAACGCCTTGGACGCGCCCTTGCAATGACGTGGCGAGGTCATCTACGTATCCCGGCTGTTCGAAGCGATGCTGCGCGATTACGAGGATCCGCCGCTGTGCAGCCGCACGTGGGTTCCAGCGGAACGAGCGGCCGAGGAGCGTGGCACTGGCGTGATCCTTCACGTCGGCGGCCCACCACTCACCGACCGCCATCTCCCCCGTATTGTCGAAGTCGATGGCCACGTCCACCGCGTCCATGCCCCACCAAGGGTGGAGGCGTTCTCCAAACACCGGTTCGAGCGCATCGAACATGCGCTGCTCCGCCAGGCCGGGATCGTGCAGGAAACGCCGAACGGCCCGGTTCTGGATGAAGTATTCGGACATCGTCTCCACGGTGCGGTACACCAGGGTGCCCCTGCATCCCGGTGTGCCGCAGTCGCGGTGGCCGGAGATTGGGTTTTCGCAGCCGTCACAGAAACTCAGGACGATGGCGCTGCTTGCCGGCAGAGCTCGGTAGCACTGGGTGAACCACTGCTTCACCCATGGCTGACCATTGGCATCTTTGGCCGGGAAAGCCCGAAGCAATCCAAGTAGGTCGATGTCAGAGGATACCGAGTGCTTCGTCAGGAATCCGCGCAGCCGGACATAGTTGTCCTGTACCTCCCGTTCGGTCTGCCCGTTCCGGTCAGCAACGCTGATCATCAGCTCGTAGCATCGGTTCTCGACAAGCTCCGCTTCGGGATCCTTGGAGAGCAGGAGGCGGGACGCTTGTTCGGCGAAGGCCGATGGTCGGCCGTTCTCGATCATAAGAAGCTCTGAATCGCTCTCGGCGACGCGCAGGGCCAGCGGCCATTGCCCGAGAGGCGTGCGGCACCAACGGAAGACGTCGGAGTGGGACGCCACCTCACGACAGCCGTCCTCCAACGTCCTCCAGAGCAGGCGCGTGACACCCGCAGTCCAGGCCGGGGGTAGTCCAGTGGGGTCGGCGGAAGGCTGAGCGGAGCTCCACAGCGCTTTCTGCTGGTTGGCCTGGATCCCAGCGAGTCCCGCCGCCAGCAGTTCGAGCGTCATGTAGTCGTCGGCCAGGTCCGGTGATACCTGGTTCAGCCGCGACAGCCGTGCCGGATGTCCCGGCAGCGTTGAATGGGTGGCCAACAGAACCCCTCACTGATCACTGAATGCCACCGAAGATAGCAGAGGGTAGTCATTCGATTTGCATGCCGGGTGTGGGACTGGCCGGGCAGCGGGAGAAGCACCACCTGTTCACGTTCCGCTTGGCCTTTTGGAGCCTGGGCGTACGGCGACGGAGTAGAGGCGGTGGAATCCGGCGACCGCCTTGGTCCCGTCTGTGAAGGCGCGGACGACGGCCCTCAGGCCTTGACCGCGGAGGTAGACACGGCGGTCGTCGGTGTAGGAGCCGACCGCCTGTGTCCATGAAGGGCATGCAGGTGGACGGTGAGGCGGCCGGAGGCGTTGTCGGCGTGGATCGCCCGGTCCGTGTCGATCGCTTCCCGGAGGGCGGGGTCGATCTCGATGCCGAACGGGGCGCGAGCGTTTCGGAGGCCTGCTGGGCGTAGTACGGCTCCTCGCGGTCGATCCTGCCCAGCACCATGGTCTGCCCGCCGGGCTCGCGGAAGCCGCGGGCTGTGAGGAGGACGCGGGCGTCGGCGCTTGCAGGCCCGGTCCCGGTGGCGGTGGCGGCGGGGAGGTGGTTGGTGTGGAGGGCGAAGTGGACATGCGTCCCGGCGGGGTTTCAGACATGGGCGGCACTCGGGGTGGGCTGTGGCTGGGGTCCGGCCGACGGGGCGTCGGCCGGACCGGGACGGGCTACCGGATTCCCCTCACGGCGCTGGCGGGCTTGACCTGGGGCGGTGGGCGTCCAGCGCGGGGTGAGATGGGGGTCTGGCGCTGGGTGGTCCGGGCAGGGATGGGGTCGATGGCGCGTTGCCAGCGGTGACGGACGGCGTCGAGGTCGGCCAGAGCGCGGCGGGTGCCGGTGAGGAGTTGCCCGATGGTGTTGGAGTCGTCCTCGGCGTAGGCCAGGACGGTCAGGCCGGTGGTGTGGGCCCGGGCGAGCATGGAGCGGCGAAGGACGAGCTCGGCCCAGTGCTCCGCGGCCACGGCCTGCCCGCCGACGAGCATGCCGAGCAGCTCGGCCGGGGGCCGGCTGGGGCTGAGTAGTCCCTGCTGCTGGGCTTCCCACAACACGGTGACGGGGTCCACGGGGTCGCCGCGGCGTCCGACGGTGAGCATGCAGTGGAAGAGACGGCCGTGCAGGGGCTCGGAGAAGTCGGCGGGCTGGAGCCAGCGCGCGGCGTCGCTGGGGTGTGGGCTGGCGCAGAGGGCGGCCAGGAGTACGCGTTCGTCTTCCATGTCCTCGTTGTCGGGGTCACGGACTGGGTGGGGTGGCGCGGGGGTGCGGGGCAGGGTGCTGGAGTGGGCGGGGAACCGGGCGGCGAGCTGGTCCAGGACGCTGGTCAGCTTGTCGGCGGTCATGAGGGCGGCGGTGGGCTGGTCCTCCAGGATGGGGTCGCCGACGGTAAGAACGAGGTGTTCGGCTCGGGCGCGCAGGGTCCGGCGGGCATGGCCCGCGCGGACGATCGCTGCGTACGCCGGGGCGTGGGCGGGTTCCGGGCAGGCGCTGACGACCTGGTGGAGGTAGGCCGCGGTCAGCCCGCGGGCGGCGGGTCGGGCGTGCTCCAGGACAGCGGTCAGCCAGACCGGCTGCTGGGCGTGGACCTCGGGCGCGGGAGGGGTGAGGCTGGTTATGGCGTCGAACACGGCCAGGTGTAGGGCGCTGGCGAAATCAGCCGGATGCAAGGGACCGAGGGCCTTGAGCAGGCGGGGTTCGAGAAGGAGCGCGCCCAGGAGTGCCTGTTCGGCGTGGTGGACGGCTGGGGCGGGCGGTACGTCGAGCAGGTCGAAGTCGGCTGCGGGGATGTTGGGTTGGGGCAATTTAGGCGGCCAGGGTGAAGTCGTCGCGGGTGAGTGTGACGCCCACGTGCGGGGCGAGGAGGTGGGCGGCCAGGCGGGGCGGGACGGCGTTGCCGATCTGCGAGAACCGCTGGCCCTTATTGCCCTGCCACGGGTAGTCGGCCGGGAAGGACTGCAGGGCACCGGCTTCGGAAGCGGTGATCCGGATCGCTTCCGGCGCCGGACCCGAAGGGGCGTCCACGTCCGGCTCCGCGGCGGTGGGTTCGGCCACCCACACGCACTCGTTGGCGCGGTGCCCGAAGAACAGCGTCCCGGCCGGCTCGTCGACGGTGCGGATAGTGGCGTTGGCCTGGTTGTTGCTCCGTAGCGACCAGGACCAGCCCGCTTCACCCGTGGTCTTCCTGGCCGGGCCGCCGGGCCGGGTGTGACCGTCGGTGCGGCCGGGGGCCGGGTGTCTCCATCGGCCGCGGTCGCGGGCATCGGCGAGTGTCTTCCGGGCGCCGGAGGGCCAGGGTTCAGGGCCGCCGCCCGGGCCGCCGCCGGCGCAAACGGTCGGGGTGGGCCGGTCGGTGGCGCCCCAGCCGAGCGCGTCTGCCATCGACACCCACCGTTCGCGGCCCGGCCCGAACAGGGACTCCGGTTCTGCGGCCCGCGCGTGGGTGGGCGCTGGCGGTTCGGCGGTACGGACGCGGGAAGCGAGGAGGATCGCCCGGCGCCGGGTCTGGGGCACGCCGTAGTCGGCGGCGTTGAGAATCCCCGTCCATACCGAGAACCCCCAGGTGCGCAGAATGGCCGCGTATTGCTTCCACAGGGGAAGGACGTCGGGGACTTCCTCCATTGCGATCCAATCCGGCTCGCCCACGGTGTTGAGGGCGTGGAGGTAGCGCATCGGCTCGGCAGCCAGCAGCGACCGTACGTCCTTGCATGCGGTCAGGAGCTTGGCCCGGGTGTCACGCCCGGTCGCGAGGTCGGCGACGGCTTGGTGCACCAGAGGCTGGTCCACCAGCCCCAGGCGTTTGCCGGCCATCGACCATGCCTGACAGGGAGGCGACGCCAGGCATCCCCAGGTCCGGCCGGTCAGCGGTCGGGTCGGATACAGGGCCACATCGGTTCGGATTGTCAACTGCCCGGCAGCGGCCCGGGTCTTGCAGGCCCATTCATCCCACTCGAGCCCGACTTCGCGTATGCCGAACACCTTCAACGGGTGGCTCCAGCCTCCCGGGCCGGCGAAGAGGTCCAGGACGAACCGGTTGTGCGCCCTCATGCGGCGGTTCCGAAGTCGGACTGGCGCGGTGCGGCTTTGGCGACCGCGCGAGCGGTGATCGCCTTCGACGTGGCGGCAGAGGCTGCGGACAGCTCCTTGGCGCCGGGTTCCAGGTACCAGGGCCGCAGGTCGAGCATGGCGGCCCGCATGCCGGTGGCGAAGCACAGCGCGGTGCCCTTCGGCAGCGCGCGGATGGCATCCGCTGGCAGGATCCGCTCCTGCCGCATGCTGATGGAGGTGGACTTGCCCGAGTCGGAGACGGAGGTGGACTTCGTCTCGACGTCGTGGTCGCCTATGAGCCTGCTGAGCTTGTCGGCGAAGTCCGGGTCGTCGATGCCGGAGCCGATCACCTTGACGGTGGACGCGGACCACATGGCGTCCATGCCGGCGTCTCCCCACACTTTCTGGCCTTGCCGGTAGGACTGCAGGATGGTGATCGGGATGATCCCGCGGGAGCCGAGGTGGGAGTACAGGTCGGGCAAGTCCGAGATCTTGCACACGTTGGCGGCCTCGTCGAGGATCGCCAGCATCGGCGGGTCCAGGCGTCCGCCGGCGCGTTCGGCCTGGGCGGTCGCTGCTCGCATCACCGAGTCCGCGCACGCCGCGATCAGCGCCGAGGCGCCGCCACCGCCGTCTTTGCTGAGTAGGAACAGTGTGTCGAGGGAGGTGACGAACTCGGCGGGCCGGAACTCCGGTACACCCTTCTGTGGGGTGGCCCAGGCGGCGATCTCGCTGTTGAGGAGGGCGGCGGCGTACTGGCGGGCGGTCTCGTAGATGCCGTCTCGGGTTTCCGGTGGGCCTTCGACGGTTCCCTTCAACTGGGAAGCGACTGCGGTGAACTTGTGGTCGCGCAGGATGTCCAGTGGCGTACGGTCGGCGGGGAACGCCAGCCACTGCATCACGTCCGTGATCGGCCGTTCGTCGAGCGCGGCGGCGAGGAAGAGCTGGGACAGGATGTTGGATCCGGCTTTGGACCAGAAGTCGCCCTGCTGGGAGGCGTCCACGCTCGCGGCGAGGAAGTGCCCGGCCAAGCGGCCCGCTCCGTCGAGGGTGCGGGCGTCGGCGAGGGGGTTCCACCACATGGTGCGTTCGGCGTGGGCGATCTGCTGGGGGTCCATGGACCACACCCGGCCGACCTGGCCGCGGGCGTCGAGGGTGGCGGTGTAGGCGTCGCCAGCCGCCTTGTTCGAGGTGAGCAGGACCGGGCCGGGCGCACCCAGGATGGCGGGGATCGCCAGGCAGGTCGTCTTGCCGGAGCGGGGCGCCATGATGGCGACGGCGACGTCCTCGTACCCCATCCGGACCTCGTGCCGGCTGCCCTGGAGGTTGCCGAGGAGGATGCCGGTGTCCTTGGCGTCGATGCTTTTGGCGTGCTTGAGGCTCGGGCGCAGGGAGCGGGCCTTGGCGGTGATGGCCTTGGCCAGCAGCGGCTCGATGTCGGACCGCTTGGCCATCCCGGCGATACGTTTCCGCTTGCCCCCGCCGCCGGCGCCACTGCGGCGCCGCCACCAGGTGAGCCCGCCCAGGACGAGCGCGATGAGGGCTATGGCGGGCAGCATGCGGGTGGCGATCAGCAGCGCGGTCTCATCCGCGGCGGGCCACAGCTGGTCGGGGTGGAGGAGGGCGGCGGCCGGCTGGTAGGGCACCCAGTCGCCGGCGTCGGTGGCCCAGGCGAGGGCGTTGCCGCCGAGCCAGGCCAGGGAGGATGCGGGGATGATGACGGCCATGGCGCCGAGCAGTGCCTTGAAGGCTATGTCGTAGCCGTCGTTTCCGGAGCTGGAGGGGGAGTTGGTCAAGAGGGCGGTTCCAGAAAGAGGAGGTCAGCGGGCGTGGCAGGGAGCGGGTGTCGTCCCCGGTGGCGGGGATAGACGAGGCACCGTTCGATGAGGGGGCCTTCGGTGTAGGTCAGAGGGGTCTCCTGGAGATGGGGGCCGGCCGGGGTACGGGGGTGGTGGCGACCGCTGTCGTAATGGGGACGGCGCGGGGCCGGTGGTGCTGGGTGGCGGTGTGGATGTCCAGGACGGCGTGGCCGTGGCCGGCCCAGGTGTAGAGGTGGTGCCAGGCCTCTGCGTTGCGTTCGGCCTGCGTCTCGGCCCACGCCTCGGTGCCCGGCAGCGCCGGCTCTGGCGGGGTGTTGAGCGTGGCGGGCCACTCGGCCTGGAGTGTGTGGATCGCGTCGAGCGATGTGCGTAGTTCCTTCAGCTGCCAGGCCCAATGGGGTGCGGCGGCGGTCCCGGGGAGCTGCCGCAGCTGTCGGTCCGCGGTGAGCAGGTAGGAGGCAGCGGTGCTGCGGATCCGGGTGAAGGCGCGCCAGGTGTCGGCGTCGCGACGGCGTTGCCGGGTGTCGTAGGCGGTGGGGTCGTGGGGCCAGCCGTCGGCGTCGGTGTGCTCGCCGGAGTACGCGTCCCAGGACGCGAGGATCTCCTCGGCCTCCTTGATGTACCGGGCGAGCCGGTCAAGGGAGCGGTGTTGTATTTCGTCGGGAGGCAGGGGCACGCGGTACGGCTTCCTGGAGCAGAAACAGAGGAGGCGGGCCCTATCGGGCGGGGCTGGCTGTGGCCGGGGTTGCGGGTACGGGGATCGCCGGGCCCGGGGCGTGCTGGACGGGGCGGGGCCGCATGCGTCGGGCGTGGGCCAGGCGCTGCTTGTGGACGGCGACCATGGCATCGCCGATGACGAACTCCTCGTCGACGTGCACGTGGGGGCTGGAAGCGTGGTCGAAGCGTGCGCGCAGGGCGGGGGCGGGGTGGCACACGGCAGCGGTGAACGCGGCCAGGAGGTGGGGCGGGGTGGTCTCGCGGAAGTCGGCCCGCCACAGCACTCCTCGGGGGCCGAACTCGCCATGGTGGGAGGCGGCGATGAACTGCCAGCCGGTTACCCCGATGGACGGGGAGACGCGCAGCTCGGCGTGGACGGTGCCGTCCGGGGAGAGCAGGCTCTGCGTCTGGGTCTCGTCGGTGGTGTGCTCCCAGCCGCGGGCGGTGAGGATGTCGGCGACCGGGAGGGCCGGAGTGTCGGGTTCGGGTCGCATGAGGGCGTCGGTCAGACCGGCCACGATCTCCACCGGAGTGCTGGTACTGAACGAGGCCGACCAGTAGCTGTGGCCGAACTCGGTACTGACCCTCCAGCCGTAGCGTTCCTCGGCGAAGTCGACGTCGAGGCGCAGGCTGCGGTCGGGGCTGGTCATGCGCAGGGCCGGGTGCAGGGGGTCAGAGGAATTGGTCCAACCGGCGGCCCACAGGGTGTGGGTGATGTGCCGGGGATCCCCGCGGCCGGCGAGGTATCGGGGGCTGACGGGTGAGCCGTAGACGTTGTGGTCGGCGGCGAAGGCGGCCAACTGCCGCTCACTGATGCTCACAGAGGGCGAGGCTTCTCCTTCCAGGCGTTACCGGCGGCCACGTGCGCCTGCTGCCGCGGGCGGGCCGGCGGTGGGGGTGGGGGTGTGCTGGCGGGGGCGGGCGGCGGCCCAGGAGTTGCGGGCCCAGGAAGCTGCGCGGGCCGCGGTGATCCGGGCCTGCTGCCACGCACCGAGCTCGGAGGGCCGGACCGACACGGACGTGGCCTTGATCCACTTGGTGGCGGGTACGTGTCCGCGGGGCCGCATCACCGGGGTCGGGTCGGCGAGCGCTGCTGAGAAGCCCTGGACGAGGTGGAGGGGCGTGGTGGAGGTGAACACCGCGTCCCAGGCGCGGCCGTACTCGGTGCGGGCGCCTGCCCACCAGTGCGCCTGGCCGGGTTCGTTCTGGTGGTACTGAACCCAGGAGTTGCGGTCCGGCGAGACGGCGGTGAAGTGCTGTCCGCGTTCGGTCTCCCAGCCGTGCTCCTCGAGCGGGGCCCACACGTTGGGGGCGTGCGCGGAGCGCGGTTTGGTCAGGCTGTCGGTCAGGCCGGCGACGATCTCGACGGGCACGGCCATGGTGAACGTGGCGTGCCAGGCCGCCTGGTGTTCGCCGACCGCTTGCCCGGAGACGGTCCAGCCGCCGGCCATCGTGGTGGGGTCGTAGCCGCTGCGCACGGTGCGGTCGGGGCTCTCGAAGACGTACGGCCCGCCACTGCGGGTGTGGTCGCTCCAGCCGGAGGCGCGCAGGTACTCGGCGATGTAGCGGGGGTCGCCGCTGCCGCCGAGGTGGCGGGGTTCGATCAGGTAGTGCTGTTCCGGCTGGTCGGCGGACGGGCCCCAGCCGGTCCACTGCTGCTTCTTCACCGGTGCCTCCGCGCGACGAGGGCGGATGCGACCGGCCGGGCTGGGGCGGTTGCCGGGGTCTGGGTGAGCCGGTGGATGTCTTCGGTGTGTTCGGCGAGGTCACCGCATATGGCGTCGAGATCGTTCGAGGCGCGGCCGAGGGCGAGCCACACCTCCGGCGGCAGAGCTCCGGAGATGGCGCGGTCCTTGGCGAAGCGGGATCCGGCGGCGACCAGCCCGGTAATCCCGTCGAGGACACCGTCGGGTGCCAGGACGTGCCCGAGGATCTGGGCGGCCTGCCGAGGCGGCGCGACGGCAAGGTGGTCGGTGAGCTGGCCGATCTGCTGGGCGATGTGCCGTGCAAGCAGCACGGGATCGGGGGTCGGGTCGGTCATGGTCCTCCCGGTTGTGGTCAGGGGTGAGGGGATCGGCGGCGGGATTCATCCAGCGCGCCGAAAGGGCCGGGGGCGCGTACGTGGTGGCGGCCGGTGCCGACGGCGGTCACGGCGCGCAGGTAGCGGCGCATCAGGAAAGCGGCCAGGCGCGGGCGGCGGTCTGCCGTGATCGGTGCTGGCAGCCGCGAGGGCTTGGGGATCGTGGAAGCTCCGGTGGGTGAGGTTGCCCGGTCCAGCCCCGCCGGGCCGGACCGGGCACTTGGCTGAGAACTGGGGGTCAGCGGGTACGGCCGGGGCGGGGGCCTGCCGGGCCTGGGGGCGGAAGGGCCGGCGCTCCTGCAGCCTGGGCCTGGGTGGTGCGGTGCTCGCGCAGGGTCTGCGCCCAGGCGGTCACGTCGTAGACGTCGGGGTCGATGTTGACCTTGTAGTCGGCGATCAGCAGCGGGAGCACGGCGCAGGTGACCAGCTGCTTCTGTGCGGCCTCGCTCAGACCCTGGGGGGTTTCGTGCCAGGTGTAGATGGCCTCGGTCTTGCGTTCCAGACCGGCGCTGTCGAGGAGGGCCAGGAGTTCTTCGGGAGCGTCGGTGCGGCTGACGATGTGGATGGCGTCGGGAGTGAAGGCCCGGCGATAGATCTCGACGTCGGTGCCGGATTCATCGGCGAGATTGCCCAAGGCGGGACTCCTTCAAAAGGGGGGCGGGGTTGGGGTCAGCGGCCTGGCGCGGACACGGCGGTCGGCAGGGCCGGGAGCGGGGCGGGCTGCGTCGCGGGAGTGGCGGCCGGGGCGGGGCGCACCGTGACACCGACGCCGATCCGGGCCAGGTGCTGGGCGGCCACGTAGATGCGGGCTATCTGCTCGCGGTCGCCCAGGGAGGCGGGCAGCAGGAACATCCGCTGGTAGGGGTGGAATTGGAACCCGGCGCCGTACAGGGCGGAGGTGGCGTCGCGGAGGCCGGTGACGGCGCCGACCACGCCGTCCGGATACCAGGCGATGCTCACCATCCCGGGGATCACAGGTGGTGCCGGCCGCCGCGGCGGAGGGTGCGCTGTGTTGTGCCAGACCTGGCGCAGGGCGTCCTCGTAGCGGGGCAGCAAGCGGCGGGCGACCTGGGCGGCGGCTCGGGCGGGGTCGGCAGGGACGGTGATGCCGCCTGGTTCGGCCACGCCGTGGAAGGCGTCGTGGTGAGCGTCCGGCTCCAGGGCGCCGACCATGAACTGGCGGGGGCGCAGTGGCCGGTCGAAGAGCAGCAGGCGGGCGCTGTCACCGCGTGCGAGCACGGCCTGGTGGCCAAGCACGTAGTTGGACGCGGCGTATCCGATGGCGCCCGCGTCCCAGACTGCCGCGGTGGTGGAGAGCTGGTCGGCGTAGGCGGCGTTGCGGCTGTAGGCGGTGGTCCAGGCGCCGGGCAGCCGGGTGGCGAGGGCTCCGGCGTAGGCGGCCAGGTCGGGGCGTGCGGGGGACATGGGCTCCTCGGGCGGGAGGGAAGAACGCGGCGGGTGCCCAGGGCATCAGCTGGTGCGAGACGGACCCACCCCCGCGATCAGGTTCGTGCGGGGGTCCGGCGAGCCGTCGGGCTCCTTCACCGGGACCGGGCCTTGCCCGCCGCGTGCTGGCGTGGGACCGGGACGGGCGTCGTGTCCACGGTGGTGATGGGCGTGGGGTGGCGCAGGGCGACGCCGATGCCGAGGGCGGCGAGCTGGGTGCCGGCGGTGCGTACGTGGCGGGCCTGGACGGCGGTGTCGTCACCGGAGAGGACGTAAGCCTGCCGGTCTGGGGCGTGGACGAACCCGTTGGCGGCCAGGACCCCGGCGGCCTTATCGCTGGTGGCCGCGGCGGTGAGGGCGCCGTCCTCGGTCCAGGTCATCTCGACGGTGTGCAGCCCGGCCGCAGTGGCCGTGAGGCGGGCGGCGTTGTCGCGGACGTGAGCGAGGGCGGCTTCGAAACGGGGCAGGAGGCGGGTGGTGATGGCGTCGGCGGCCTGCTCGGGGTCGTCGGATATCGCGATGCCGTCCGGCTCGGGTACGCCGCGGAAGGCTTCGGCGGCCGTGTCCGCAGGTGCCATGGCGGCGATGAGGAAGGTGTCCTCGTGGCGGGGGTGGTCCATGAGGAACAGGCGCAGGCCGTCGTCGCGGGCCAGGATGGCGTCATGCGTGAGGGTGGTGGTGGCGATGGCTTCGGCGACCTGGTTCAAGTCCCACACATCGGAGGCGAGGAAGAACTGGTCGTCGTGGGCGGTGTGCCGGCGGGGCTGGTGGGTCCAGGCGCCGGGCAGGAGCTGGGCGAGGATCGCGGCGAAGGCACCGAGCTCGTCGTGGTGGTGGGCGGGCATGGATTCCTCAAGGCGGGACGGGACGGGGTGGGTCAGCGGTGCCGGCCGACAGGGACGGGCGGCAGCGCGGCCGGCGGGGAGGGCAACGGGGTGGTGACCGGGACGGGGCAGGGACAGACGGTTGACGCCTCGGCCTCACCGAGGCCGACCTCGCTGGTGCAGGGTCGGCGGTGGGGGTGCGTGGTATGCCGGTCGGCGAGTTCGTTGCGCGTGGTGCGCAAGTCGGCGTCGATGACGGCGAGCCGCTCCCCTGACAGGTAGCGCAGCCGCTTCGCGGTGTAGGCGTCGGCCGGATCGCCGAGATGCTCGTAGAAGTCGGCGGCGGCCGCCAGGACGTCGGCCAGGGCCGGCAGGATGCCGTCGTGGTCGGCGGTCAGCTCGGTCAGAACGGCCGCGACGTCGCCGGTGGACTCGGCTTCGCGGATACGGGCGGCGAGGTGTGCGACCTGGGCGCCGAGGGGCAGGTAATACGGCTCACGGTGTTCGGTGACAAAGGCGGTGTCCGCCTCGACGTGGTAGCCGACTGCCTCCAGGCGGGCCACGGCGCGCGTGGCCAGGCGTTCTTCCTCGGCCGGGTCGAGGTTCTTCGGCAGCCGGTGGTAGCGGTCGTGGTAGCGGATGACGGGGACGAAGCCGGTGCGCTCAAGGATGCTGCGGGCGACGGCGTCGCCGCCGCGGGCGAGGACTTCACCGGAGTGCGGGTCACGCCGCAGGGTGAGGTGGCGTTCGGCCAGGGGCAAACAGGCTCCCTTCGAGGGTGGGTTCAGCGGGATCGCCGCGCCGCGCGGGCGGGGCGCCGAGTGGAGCGGACCACGGCGTTGCGCAGCAGTGCGGGCGGGTTGGCCAGCGTCTCGGCGGTGCCTTCGAGGTCGTGGAGCAGCCCGTACAGACGCCCGGCGGCCCACTCCAGCTGGTGCGCGCCGCGCCGGGCGTACACCTCGGGCCGTGTCGCCAACTGGTGGCCGGCTTGTTCGGCCAGGTGCCGGGCCTGGGCGAGGTTGCCGTTCACCTCGTCGGTGAGGGCGCGGATCTGCTCCGCGATCTGCGCGGGCGTGGCTTCCGCGGCGACCAGGGGTTCGGCGATCAGCTGCTCCTCGCGGGCGGCCGGGGGCCGGGCGGGAATGAGGTCGAACTCGGTCTCGAGGATCCGGGCCTGCCGGGCGAGTTCCTCGGCCAGCCGCCTCGGGGTGCGCGCGAGGGTTCCGTCCTCGCGGACCAGGCTGGCGATCACATCCAGTCGCCCGTGGCGGAACTGGAGCGCGATCCACCGGCACGGCTCGCCGTGCATAGGCGCTGCCAGGCCCGCGGTGCGGGCCAGGCGATGGGCGATCTCCGACCACTGCGCCGGGGCGAGCGGCCGGTCCAGGCGGTGCAACCGGATGCCGAAATGAAGGAAGCGCGGCGAATCGCCCGCCTCGGAGCGCGGCTGTGCCTGGCTGAGGTGCGCGGCCCATTGGACCTCGCTCCATCCCTCCCGCTCGGCAAACTCGGAGCGCAGGTCCAGCCGGTCCCAGGACGCCACGATGCGGTGGCTGAGTTCGCGGGTGAAGCTAACCGGACGCTCCAGCGCGTTGCCCAGTGAGGCCTCGGCGGTGTGCTGCCGGCGGTGCAGGCGGGCGATCACCGGGCGTTCCCCTTGTCCGCGTCGTGGACAAGCTGGTTCCGGTCCGTGATCGAGTACCAGCCGACGTCCACGGGCTTGGTCCCGCCCACCTTCGGCAGCAGGTAGTCCGCCAGGGCGCGCTGGTAGATCAGGCAGTCCGGGCAGCGCTTGGAGAGGTGGACGAGGTAGCGGGGGTGCCCGGTGATGAAGGACAGCGCGCCGCCGTTGGGATCGCGCAGCCGCCATCCGTCCTCCTCGGTGGGGGTGTGCCAGGACGGGGTGACCACCGTCATCGCGTCGCCCCACAGTTCGCCGTCCGCGACGCCCTTGATCACCACGATCTGGTCGCCCGGGGCGAAGTGGGCATGGGTGATGTCCCGGTCGGGGGTGATGGTGTCGGCGGGTATGCACGCGTCACGGGAGACGGCTTCGGGCACGGAAAAATCCTCTCTGCGAAGAGCACGGCTGGCGGTGGGGCCAGCACTTTCAATGGTCTGGAGGATCCCCGGTTTGGCTAACCGGGGATCGTCCGCTATATATGTCTGCCCCTGCCGTCGTCCCGGCTCGGCGCTCACCGGAACGGGTTCTCCGTGCCGCGGTCTGCTTCGCCTGCTGCGTCGAGCAGTTCCGGCAGGTCGGTGCCCTCGGCTTCCCGCTGGTCGATCCACCACCCGGCCCGAGTGACCGTGCGGACCTTCTCCTCCAGTACGGCCCAGTCCGCCTCGTCCCAGGTCCCTTCGGTGACCAGCGCGGTGTAGGCGGCGGTGGCCAGCTGGTAGCGGGAGCGCTCGCCCCACTCCAGGGCGCGCTCGGGGCCCTCCAGGGGCGGCATGTCGAACTGTTCGGTCCATGCCTTCGCGGCGGCCTGTTCCTCGGCGCGGCGCGCGGCCAGCCACTCCTGCTTGGCGGCGCTGTCGTTGTCGCGGGCGGCCTTCCAGCAGTCGGTGCAGTCGCGGCCTGCGAGCCAGCGGGCGAAGGACGCCCGCCGGTCGGCGGGGCGGTCGGACAGGTCGTGGGTGACTTCGTGTCCACAGCTGTGGATGGTCTGCCATGCGGTGCGTACAGCCATAGGGGTATCTCCTTCGGGCGTATGGGAGTTCGAGCGCGAACGGGGGGTGGTTCGTGGGAGGCGGTGGCGTCCGGGTCGGCGTCCGGGCCCGAGCTTTGGGCGGGCCAGGAGCAGGACGAGCAGGGCGGTGGCGGCTCCTGCTGCGGGCAGTGCGGCGAGGGTCTGCGGGTGGTCGGCGAGGGTTCCGGCGAGGGCGGTGCCGGCGGCCTGGCCGACGCCGACGGACAGGATCAGCCAGGCGTACGCCTCGGTGGTGCGGGAGGCGGGGGCGAGAGTGTCCACGGTGTGGAATCCGCAGGTGATGACCAGGGTGAGGGACAGTCCCGGCAGGAGGGCGAGCCCGATCGCGGTGCGGGGGCCGGGCTGGGCCAGCAGGGGCAGCCAGCCCAGGAGGAACAGTGCGCTGGTGGCGAGGAGTTGGGTGGTGGTCGTGCCGGGCCAGGTGCGGCGTGCGTAGATCAGACCGCCGAGGAACGACCCGGTGGAGAACGCTGCGGGAAGCACTCCGGACAGCAGGGGCTGGTGGTGGGTGGTGGCCATGCCGGCGGCCCATACGTTCATCGCGCCGAGGGTGAAACCGGTGCCGGCGAGCGCCAGGAACAGCAGGACGAGGGCAGTGTTCATCAGCCGCCTGCTGCCCGCCGCCCCGCTGCCGGGGGCGGCGGGGCGCCAGGTCCGCGACGGGGCGGCGGTCAGCACCACGACGGTGCCGGCCAGGCCCAGTACGGCGGTGACGGCCAGCGCGGCATCGGGTTCGTACGTGGTGGCCAGCCAGGAGGCGAGCAGGGGGCCCGCGATGTAGAGCAGCCCCTGGGAGCCGGTGTCGAGGGCCTGGACGACGCGACGCTGTCCGGGGTCGATGAGCACGCTCGGCCACAGGGCCCGCAGCCCGGCCTCCAAAGGCGGCGTGAAGACCCCCGCCACGCCGACCACCGCGGTGACGGCGGCCGGGTGCCCGCCCGCCCCGATCCAGGTGAGGGCGAGTAGACAGCCGGAGTTGACCGCCACCGCCGGGGCCGAGACACGGGTCTGCCCGTACCGGTCCATGAGCCTGCCCTTGACCGGCTGGGAGAGTCCCGAAGCCAGCCCGTACAGGGCAGCGAGCATCCCGGCGAAGGCCAGGCTCCCCCCAGCTGCGGTGATCCACAGGACGAGGGACACGGGGACCATGCCGTTGGGCAGGCGCCCGGTCAGGGTGCCGGCGAGAAGGCGCGCGACGTGCCGGCTGCCGAGAACGGCACTGTACGTGGCGGGAGGCGGCGTTGCGGTCGGGGTGGCGGCCAGGGTCAACAGGGCAGGGCTTTCCGTCAGATGGCGTACGAAGGTGAGGTGGAAGAGCTGGGCCAGGCGGCGTTGGGCGGGCATCGCGTTCGCCGGCGGCGTGGCCGGCAGCGGCGTGGTGGTCAGCGCTGGTGTGGTCGGCGCCTTGAGGTGGCGGGGGGCCGGGGTGCGATGCGGGGGCAGGACGGCGACGGCGGCGTCAATGTCGTAGCCGACGAGGCGCAGTTCGTGGCCGAGCTGCCGGGTCTGGGCGCCGAGCATCCGCAGGCGGGCAGCGAGGTCGTGGCCGGCGCGGGTGTCCATGGCGCTCGCCCAGGCCGAACAGGTGTCGAGGAACGCGGTGAGCTCGCCGAGGTGCCCGCCCTCGACCGGGTGCTCGGTGAGGTAGGAGAGCGCCTCGGCGACCTCGCCGCTGTGACGGGCTGCGGCCACGTCGCGGGTCAGGTCGGCCAGGGACGGCACCTGCGTGTCCCGTACGGTGGGCGGCCCGGCCGGGTACAGCACGCCGGGCGGGACCGCCGGCGGCAGGTGGGCGATGGCGTCGTCGTGGCTGTCGTAGTGCCCGATCACCCGCATGCCGGGGCTGTCGATGTCCCCGGACAGGACCAGGACGATCTCCTCGTCGGGGTCTTCGGGGTGCAGGGAGGTGGCCACGGTGATCGGCCGGCCCGCGGCGTCGTAGCGGGACTCGATGGGCTGGAGCAGGCCCCGTAGGCGTGTCGAGCGGGCGTGCGCGGTCCACAACTCCTCCTCGGGCGCGCTCAGGAGGAGGTTCGTGTGCGGTTGTTGGGGTTGGAGGGCGAGGTCGCGCAGCAGGGTGGCGCGTTCGCCCCAGGTCTGCAGGTACGGCCACAGCCGGTTACCGAGTCCGTCGGTGATGTTGGCGGGGCGTGATGCCTGGTTGGCGGCGTGCGCGTGGTCGTCCAGCAGCAGCCGCCATCCTGGGTGGCGAGCGGGCGGCATGGCGTCGATACCGGCGCGGGCGGACTCCAGCAGCACGGGAACGTGAGGCAGCAGATGCTTGAAGGCCTCGGCGAGATCGCGGACGCGTCCCTCGAAGGCGGCGCCCGGGACGGTGATCAGCCCGTACCCCTTGCGCGGGTGCTTCTGGGAGTTTTCGAGGCGCAGCCGTATCTACGAATAGTGGGCGGCGTAGCCGGTCAGGGAGTCGACCGCCTGACGCAGTTGTGGGGTCGGGTCCGGGCGAGAGGTGATGGGCACTCCAGGGAGGCGGGGCTATCGGCGGATCGGGACGGCCCCGGAACGCGGCGGCAGGACAGCGGGAAGAGCACCCGCAACGGCCGGAGACCGGCCGGACACGGCGGCAGCGGGCCCTGGGATGAGCGCCGGGTGGGCCGTGCGGGCCAGGCTGACCAGCTCGCCGCCTTCCATCAGCCACAGCGCCAGCGGATCCACAGCGGGCACCGCCGCGGGTGTGTCCGGGTCGCTGCCGGGCGGCTGGGTTCCGAAGGCGGAGTCCATACGGTCCAGGAACGCCGCCTCCTGCCTGCCGACCGTGCCGGGGGCGGCTTGCCGCAGGGCGGCGATGAGGCCAGGGGCGTGGGTGGTGAAGCGGGCGAAGGCAGCGGCCAGGTCCGGCTGTGGCGGAGTCTGCACGGTGCCGGGCTCGAACGCCTCCTGTGCCCAGGCGAGATCATCGGCCAGGTGGTTGAGGTGGGACTGCAGGACGGCCCGGCGGTAGTCGGCCAGTAGCAGGGAGGCGACCTGGCGCGCTGCGGTGACTGCGGAGGGCTGCACGGTGATGCTGCGCGGCGGGACTACCTCCTCGTCCAGGTACATGTCCCTGGGGGCGAGCGTGCCGACGTGGTAGAGGCCGTCGCGCGGGGCCTGGACGACGGCGAGTTCGACTCCGGTGTCGCTGCGCAGCACGGCTGCCCAGGGCACCCGGTACTTCTCCACGGTGTGCAGCAGCGGGCCGTAGAACTTCGCGTCCGGCCGGGGGCTTGTGTCCCACAGGCAGGCCGCCAGGTCCTTCTGCCAGACCGGCAGGGAGCAGTTTTCGACCTTCACGCTCCACTGGCCGGGCAGGTGCTCGGCCATGTCCCGGGCGAAGTCGCCGACATAGGGCTGGTGGGTGGCGGTGACCTTGATCTGGCAGGCGCGGGCGAGCTCGTGGACGTCGGTCAGGGCCGCGCGGATCCGGGGGAGGTCGGCCAGGGGCAGGGCGTAGTTGCCGTCACCCTCCTTGGCGAATCCGGCGACCAGCAGGATCTTGCGGGCCCAGCGCCAGTTGTCGCCGGTGACCAGGGCGACGATGCCGTCGTGCTTGCTGGTGAACAGGGTGATCTCGGCCGAGTTCAGTGAGGTGTCCTTCCAGGGGAGGGGGCGGTGGGTGCCTGGCTGGGCCAGGTGGCGGCGAGGTGGTCGACGCCGAGCTGGTGAAGGAGCCGGTCGGCGACGTCGAGGAGGTCGCTGGTGCGCTGGTAGCGCTCGCCGAGCCGGGCGTGGCCGTGCTCGCGGCACCAGGTGCCGGCGGTGAGCAGGAAGTCCCGTAGGGCCAGCAGCGTGCTGTCGTGGGTGCCGGTCACGGTGTCGACGAGGACGTGGAACTGGGCGGGTGTCTCGGCCTCGGCCAGCCGGCGTGTCCAGTCCCGCAGGGCTTCGGCGGGATCGGACAGTTCCGGCAGGTCAAGGAACGATCCGGCCTCCGCGCGGGCCTGGCGCCGCAGCTCGTTGGGCGAGGGCAGGACGGGCTGGGGGGTGGTGGTCATGGGAAGGTCCTGGTGGTCAGCGGGTACGGGGCACCGCTGCGGGCGCAGCCGGTGCCGGGATGGGGCCGGCGCCCTGGCGCGGGCTGTTCGGTGCGGGACGGCCGCCGGGGGTCAGGGCAGGGTCGAGGCGGATCGCGTAGCGGGCTGCGCGGAGCATCTCGGCTGCGTAGGAGGCGTGTTCGTTCTCCCACGCCTCGCCCATGTCGAAGGGGAGCCGGTGCCAGGTGCCGCTGAGGGTGGGCTGCCGGATGAACCCGGCACGGTCCAGCAGGGCCCAGGCGAGCGCGTCGATGGGGCCCTCGGCCTCGACCTGCCCGCCCCTGCCGCGCGTGATGGAGATGGTCGCGGGGTCCTTCGTCAACGGCTTCGCCCCGGCCCGCTGGCTGTCGGTGTGTTCGCCGGCGGCCCGGTGGCGGCAGCGGGCGCGGGGCGGGCGGGCACGGCGGGCCGGTCCTGCGTGGAGCGGGCGGCTGCGGCCTGCGCCACGGTGGTGCGGTACCACGCCCGCGGATCGGGCGCCGGGGCCGCCTGGGTGGTGTTGGCGGGATCGAGGGAGTAGTCGGCGTGGACCGGGTATCCGCTGGCGCGCAGACTGGCGACGGCCTCGCGGGTGCGCCGAGCACCGTCGTGGCCGGGGGTGCTCAGCAGGTACACGCCGTGCAGGCCATAGAGCGGCTGGAAGCCGAGGCGGGTGAGATACCACTGGCTGATGTGGTGGGGGATGCCGGTGGAGGAGGCGACGTACCCGTACTGCGGGTGCGTGCCGAGAACGAACTGGCCGGACAGAGGCGGACTCCTTACGGGTCAGCGGCGTGCGGGGTGCGGGGTTGCCGCCCCGGCGGCGGGCGGCATGGCGGTGGTGGTCAGCTTCGGAGCCGGCGAGGGCGGTCGGCCGGGGACCGGTCCGGTCGGCTGCCACAGCGCCGGGTGGTCGCTGAACCGGGTGCGGGGGTCGGTCGCCCATCCGACGACGGGGCCGTGCTGTTCTTCGCGGAGGCTGATGACTTCGATGCCGTGGTCGTGGAGGACGTAGCCCCAGTCCAGGCCGGATGCCTGCCCGTCTCGCACGGTCATGCGGGTGGGGGGTGATCCGTCGGGGGTGATGACGTCGAGTTGGTCGCTGGCGTACCGCTCACCGCGGGTGAGGGCGGTGATCAGCTCGTCGGGGGCGCCGTCGAGGAGGTCGGTGCCGAGCGCGGACCAGCCGACGGGTACGTCGTCGATCAGGTGGCGGGTCATGGCGTCGAGGCTGCCGGCGAAGCGGTGCTGGTGGGCAGCCAGCAGGAGGGGCAGGTGGTGGCTGGGGTAGCCGTCCCAGTGGACGTAGATGCCCTCGTAGCTGCCGGGTTCAGTGGGGCGGGCGATGAAGGAGCGGGTGGCCAGGGGATACTCCGGGGGGAAGCGGGTGGGTGGTCAGCGGGAGCGGCCGGGTACGGGCCGGGTGATGCCGACGGGGACGGCGGAGCCGAGGGAGCGCGGGGCGCGCACGGGTGAGGGTGTGGGGGCGAGGGCTGCCATGCGCTCGGTGGCGTCTTGCAGGGTGTCGCCTACGTCGCGGAGTTGGGCGGCGGCCTCCTCGAAGTCGGCGCCGAGGTCGAAGGCGTCGTCGTCCTCGGACTCCTTCGCTTTCTCCCCGGCGGCTTCGAAGAAGTCGGCGAGACGGGCCAGCAGCCCGTCGGCGGGGTCGAGGACCTGGTCGACGAGAGCGGCGGCGCGGTCAAGGTCCGGGGCGCCGCTCAGGCGATCGGTGAGATCGAGCAGCAGCAGGCCGTAGGCGTAGCGGCCGTCCGGATCGGAAGGGGTGGTCGAGTGCGGCGGGCCCGGGGCCGCGGGATCGGGCAGGGGCGGGGTGGGCAGAGGGTGGCTCCGGATTGGTCGGCCGGGCGGGTCAGACGCCCGGCTGCTGGTGGTGGAAGTGGGCGACCGGATGGCCGAGTGCGGTGAGGGCGTGGACGGCCTGGTGCACCAGATGCTCCTGCTGCTCGACGGGAAGTTCCGACGGTGCGACGTAGGCGTGCAGGCGGGGGCAGTAGGAGAATCCACGCCCCCACAGCAGGCGGTGGACGGGGTCGGTGCGCGGGTGGGTCATGGGTGCGGCGGTGTGGGCTCCGACGTGGATGCTCACGGGGTGGTGCAGCATCTGCGTGCTGCCTCCTGTCATGGGTTCTAGCGGCGGGGCGCGGTGGGGCCGGATGCGGGGTTCGGCGGAGGAGCCGGTGGCTGCTGCCCGGGTTGGCTGCCCGGTCGGGCTGGGGTGTCGTACTCCTGGCGGAGGGTGATCTCGACGGCGCGAGCGGCCTCGCCCAGGGAGGCCAGCAGACCGCTCGCGGCTCTCCACGCCGCCGTGCGTGGGGAGTCGGCCGAGGATGGGGCGTTGTGCTCGTAGCGGTGGCCGGCGGCGAGGAGGTAGTCCCTGAGGGCTCCGACGAACGCTTCGGAGGCGTTGAGCACGGCGCTGGTGACGACAGCCGCCTCGACAGGGGTGGCGGACTCGTCCAGAGCCTTCAGATAGGGGCGCAGGTCGGGTGCGTCAAGGGGCGGTTCCGGGAAGTGGTGGCGGGCCAGGAGGTCGGCGGCATCCCTGCGCGCCCACCGGTCCAGGTCAGCCGCGGTGGCAGATCCGGTGGCGTGGGAGTGGATCTGCTCGGCGTCGCGGCCGGCGTTGTCGTACGGCTCGAAGTCGGGGTTCAGGGCGGGGGCTTGCTGGTCCGGGGCGCGGATGTTACGCGGCCCAGTCGTCTTCGACGTCGAGGTCGTCGAAGGAGACGTGCTGGTAGTCGAAGATGGCTGCTTCCAGGGGAGCGAGGCGTTCGAAGGTCGGGTTCTGCCGGAACGCGTCGGTGCGCTCGAAGACGTACTTCTGCTTCGCCCCGTCCGCTGTGATCGTCCGGATCGTGTTCTGGGCGGCGACACGGCCCCACGCGGTCATGTCGGTGAACGTGGCATCCTTCATCCACACCCAGACCCCATGGCCGAGCTTCATGATGCTGTCCGGGTGGTGGAGCCCGCCGGTGATCCGGTTGCGACGGGGGCTGCGGCGCTCGCCGAGATCGCGCAGCGCGCCCTGTGCCGCTTTCCTGAGCAGGACGCTGTGCAGGTCCGGATGCTTGTCCAGCTTCCCGCAGAGGATGTCGAGCATGTCGTTGGTGTGCATGCGGCCGATGTCGGTGGTTGCCTCATGAGCCGCGTCGAGGGCGAGCTGGCGCAGCTTCGGGTCGGAGATACGCTTCACGGCAGGTCACGCTCCTTCCACACGGTCGCCATCTCGGCGAGCGCCTCGGTGGCGTATGCGATCACTTCGCGGGTGACAGTGCGGCCCGGCAGCGCGAGTTCGGGGTCGTACTGGTTGAAGGTGCGGCTGCCGCGGATCTGGGCGAGAGCCGGCACGATCTCGCACAGCAGCTGCGTGGCTACCCGGCGCTGGCGTACCTCTTCCTCAAGGCGGGCTTTGTGCTCCGCCCAGGCGCCCTGGATGGTCAGTTCGCCTTCCACCACCCTGTCGGCAAGCTCGGGGTCCTCCTTACGCAGCCGAGCGAGCTGTGATTCGTGGGAGTCGGCTTGCGCCTTGCGCTCGCGAGCGGTCGCGTAGGCGTCGTCCAGAGATACGACGCCGGAGATCACGCGGTCGATGAGATCGGAGGCGTGGCGCAGGACGGTGCGGGCCTGTCCGATCCGGGCGAGGGAGACCCCGGCCTGTTCAGAAACTGAACGGGCCGTCTGTTCAGTCTCTGAACGGCCTGGATGTTCAGAAACTGAACAGGCTGTGGCGGCGATCATGGCGAGCTGCCCCTTGGTCAGGTGGCGCCGGCGGCTGTTGACCGCCAGGGAGTAGGCCCGGGGGTCGTCGCCGTCGTAGCTGGTGAATGCCGCTTCAGTGCCTGTGAGTTCGCAGGCCCGCAGGCGGCTTCGGCCGTCGAGGACGCGGCCGGCGGGGTCAAGAACGATGGGGTGGAGCAGGCCGAGTTCGCGGATGCTGTCGGCAAGGGCCTGGAGTTCCTCTTCATCGAGCATGGGGAAGAGGGCGGTGGTCGGGTGGGATTCTATGAGGGTCCTCCTGGAGGGGATTCGGTTGTGAGGGGTGGCCCGGTGAGGTGGGCAGACCTCAGTGCATGCGGGCGTCGGTGTCGAACAGGTGCTGCTCGGCCGGATGCAGAAGATGTTGAACTATGAATGATCTTCCGGCGACCTTCCACAGGCCGCGTCCGCGGCTGAGGTGGGAGATCGCTTCGGTCTCGACGCTGGTCAGGCCGAGCAGGGCGGCTGCCGCGTGGAGCTGATCGGTTTCCTGCCGGTAGACGATGCGGGTGGAGCAGTCCGCGAGGAGCCCCTCGGCCAGGGCCCGGCCCTGGGATCCGGCGTCCCCGGCGGAGAGCAGGTCGGAGAGGCGGTGAACAACCATGAGATTGGCGATGCCCAGGCCGCGGGACAGCTTCCACTGGGCCTGCATGCGCTGGAGCAGCGCGGGGTGGCGCAGGATGCGCCACGCCTCGTCGTACACGATCCAGCGGCGCCCGCCGCGGGGGTCGGTGAGGGCCGATTCCATCCAGGCCGAGGCGCAGGTCATGGCGAGGACTAGGCCGGTGTCGTCGCCAGAGCCGCCGAGCCGGGACAGGTCGATGCTGAGCATCGGGGTGTTCGGGTCGAAGGCCACGGTGGAGGGGGCGTCGAACATCCCCGCCAAGTCGCCGTGGACCATGCGGCGCAGGGCGTGCGCAAGGTCGCGGGCAGCGTCGCCGAGGTGGCCGGAGACGGTGCCGGCAGCCTGGTCGAGGAGCGCGGGCTGGGCCAGGGTGTGGGCGATGTCCCCGAGCAGCGGGGTGCGACCCGCGTGGGCGGCGGCCTTGACGACGCCGTCGAGGGCGATGTCGAGCGCTGTGTGCTCCATCGGCATCAAGTCCCGGCCCAGCACGGTACGGGCCAGGGAACCGAGCAGGAGCAGGCGCCGCTTGCGGATCTCCCCCGCCCAGTCCGCCTCGGGTACGGACGGCGGCCTCGGCGCTGCGTCCAGGGGGTTGAGGCGGCCGGGCAAGCCGGGGCCGAGGGCGATCGAGGTACCGCCGAGCGCCTGGGCGACGGGAGTCCACTCGCCCTTCGGGTCGCAGGGCACGTAGACGCGGTACCCGAACGCAACACTGCGCAGCGCGAAGGACTTCGCCAGAGCGGACTTGCCCTGGCCGATAACCCCGGCCAACAGCACGTTGGGGTTGGTGAAGCCCTCGACCTTGCCGTACAGGGTGAACGGGTCGAAGGTGAAAGCGGCTTCGGCATGGACGTCGCGCCCGATGTAGATGCCGTCGGCTCCGAGTCCTCCCTCGGCGAGGAAGGGATACGCGCCGGCGGCGACCGCGGTGGTCATGCGGTGCGCGGGCAGGCGCAGAACGCTGCCGCGGGCGGAGGCTGCGCCGGACCGTCCGGAGGACGGGTATGTGGGCGTCGGCATCTGCGCTTCGGCGGGCTCGGTTCCGTGGACTGCGGCGGCTGCACGGGCTTTGGCCTCGGCTTCGGCGAGTTGCTTGCGGGCGGCGCGGCGGCTGGCGCGGTCGGTGCCGTGCGGGGTGAACAGAGGGGAGGCGCTGGCACGGCGGGCGCGGCGGCCGGGACGGTGCTGCTGGGGCATGGAGCGGATCGATTCTGCGATGGGCGCCGCTCACACCGTGCCGGCGGAGCGGGGGCCGTGGTCGCTGGGGGTGGTCTTGCGGCGGATGGAGTGCCCGGAGGCGAGGTGGCGCTGGCAGATGGTGAGGACGGGCGGCCCCTCGGGCAGCGCCTCTGGGCGGCAGACGGGGTCCGCGTCGGCCTTGGGTGTGGCGGGGAGGGTGTGGAAGGCGTCGTGGACGCCGGCTGAGGCCTGCCACAGCCGCAGGTGCGCTGCGGCGAGGTGGCGTCCGGCCGCCGGGTGGGCGGGCCGGGTGGCCTCGGCGAGCTGGTCCAGGAGCAGGTGCAGTCCGGTCAGGTGGCCGTGCAGGACATCAAGGTGTGCGCGGTCGGCCGGAGTGCCGGTGGTGGCGCTTTGGCGGGCGTGGTGGCGGACGCCGGCGGTCGCGGCCCGCAGGTAGGGGTGAGCGTCGCCGGAGTCGGTGAGGGAGGAAGCCAAGAAGCAGGGCGTCTTTCTGTTGGGACGGGCCAGCGGCGGCAGGGCGGTAAGCGATGCCCCGTCTGTGCCGGTTACAGGGCGGTGCGGGCGAGGGGGAGGGCGGCGAGGGTGAACGCGTCGGGCTGCTGGTAGGAAAGGCGGCGCAGGTCAATCTGGGAGGTGACGGCGGCGGTCTCGATCTGCGCGCAGGCGGCGTCCAGTTGGGCGTCGGTTTCGGCGGAGACGGTGAGCAGGCCGGTGAGGGCGACGTCGGCGTGCCCGGCGATGAGCTGGCGTTCGCGTTCCTTGACGTCGGTGTACTCCACGGAGTCGGCTTCGGAGTCGACCTGTCCGCGGCGGGCGCGTTCGTTGGCGTCGGCGATGATCGTGGCCTTGGTGCGCTGGACATCGCGCAGCGCGGCCTCGAGCTCCTGGGGCACGTATATAAGGGAGAAGGATCGGCGCACGCCCGCGGTGAACATCAGCCCGTGCAGGAACCCCGGCGTTGTTTCGGTGCGGGGCCAGTTCTCCACCCAGTAGGTGGCGTGGCGGGCGCTGTCGGTGATGACCCGGTCGTAGTCCTCGACCTGGACGACCGGGCCCGCTGCTGCCGGGTCGGCCTCGGCGCGACCGTGCTCGGACCACTGCTGCAGACCGGCCAGAGCACTGGGGTCGTAGGCAGTGCGGACGACGGCGGCGATCTCCCGGGCCGTCAGCCAGCCGGTGACCGTCAGGCCGGCGCTGCGGGCGGCCTGGGCGACGGAGGCGGTGGTCTGCCCGAGCACGGTGAACGCGCCGGGCAGTCCGCCGCCGGCCTGGGAGATCAGCCGCTTGGCGGCCTTCATGTCCAGGGAGATCGCCAGGTACGTCTCGTGCGGGGCGGCGGCCGGTCCGGCGGAGGCGACGAGGTCGGCGTATACCTGCCCGGCCACCGGTGTTGCCGGGTGGCCGTGGGTGGTCCAGTGGCGGGTGAGGGTGTCGCCGGAGTCGGGGACGGTGCGTTCCAGGACCTGGACGGTGGCGATGTGCCCGGTGCGGGCGATGCCGGCCAGTGCCCGGCCCCAGGCACTCACGTTGGCGTTCTGGGTGGCGGGGTCGAGGAGGGCGAAGGCACGGCTGGTGACGCGGGCCACGGCGGTGAGGGTCTGGCGGTGGGGGTCGTGGACGGCGGCGGCCTGGGATCCGGCCGGGGTGACCACGCGCAGCGAGGCGGCGGTGCCGGGCAGGTGCAGCAGGCCGTCCACCTGGGGGCGGGAGACCGCGCGGGCCAGCCACATGGTTTGGCCGGTGCGTCGGCGGTGGGCGTAGCGCAGGACGATCGGCGCCCAGTCGATGAGGGAGCGGTCGTGGCGGCGGATCGCGACGAGGGCGGCGACAGCCGCCCACAAGGGGATCAGGGCGAGTGCGCCGAGAAGGCCGGTGGACACCACGGTCGCCAGGAGCAGGGCGAGCGCGGCGGAGGTGAGGACGAGCTGGGGCAGGGACAGGCCAAGCAGGATGCCGCGCCGGGACCGGTGAGGGAACTTGATAGTCAGCGGGGACAGGGAGAGATCAGACAAGGCAGGGGGCCGCTTTCGGGGCGCGGGGCTGGCGCCCGGGCGGGACACGCGGTGTGGGCGTCCCACCCGGGCTGGGGCGAACGGATCAGGAACCGCTGGGCGGCGGCGAAGCAGTGAACGGACTGCCAGAGGAACCGGCTGTCGCACTCGGGGCGCCTTGCGGCGGCACCTGCTGCGTGCTGCGCGGTACCGGACCGGCACCCGGGCCCGGGGAGGGCGGCCCGGCCTGCGGGCCGGCGCTGCCGCCGAGGTGGCCGCTGGTGTCCTGGTTCACGCGGGTCGGCGGCGGCTGGACCACCTTCGACAGCCCATCGGCGAGCCCGCCGCCCGCGGACGCCAGGGGCGCGGTGTTCTTCTCCCCGCCGCTGCCGCCGGTGGGGCTGGCGGCGACGTCGCCGGGGAACTGGCCAGGGACACTGGCCGGCCCCTGCGGGGCGGCCCCGGCGGCGGCACCGCCGGTCGCGGCCATCGCGGCGGCCTTGCGGGCAGCCTGCTCAGTGTGCTGCTTGGCGATCTGCGCGCCCGCGCCGCCGGCTCGGTGGATGGATTCGCCGTCGGTGCCTTCGGCGGCCCAGTGCACGAACTTGAACGTGGCGTACGGGCAGAGCAGCACCAGCATCATGATCACGGCACCGGCGAGGCAGTCGGCGAGCGCGGCCATGCCGTCCTTCGGTTCGGTCCGTCCGAGGGCGGAGACACCGAGGAGGAAGACGATCGTCATCAGGAGCTTGGAGACGACGAGGGTGGCGGTGGCTTCGATCCAGCCGCGGCGCCACCTGCGGGCGGCTTCCCAGCCGCCGCCGGCTCCGGCGAAGATCGCGAGGGTGACCAGGACGAGGATGCCGACCTTGCGGACCATCATCACGCACCAGTACAGCAGCGCCCCGACCGCGGAGCCGAGGCCGACGACGGCGGGGATCATCCAGCCCAGCGGCACCATCGAGCCGACCGAGCTGGCCTTGACCATGCGTCGCACGGCTTCCTGGATGGAGGTGTCCGCTGCGGCGAACAGCCCTGCGGACAGCGCGTCGACGACTTCGATGGCCACGGTGGTGAGCGCGATGGCGACGAAGGAGAACAGCACGCCGCTCGCGGTGCCGGTGAACGCCTGGGCCAGTGCCTGGCCGTCGCGTTTGACGGCAGCCCGGATGAGCTGGGCGCAGAAGGTGGCGACGAGGATCGTCAGGCCGATGGGCAGCAGCAGTTCGTAGTTGTCGACGAACCACCCGGCCCGCAGGTCGACCTTGGTGGTGGTGTCAACGGCCTCGGCGGCCAGTTCGGCCGCTCCCGCGGCGAACTCGCCGACAGACTTGGCGATCCAGTTGCCGATGCCTTCGGTGATGGCCTTGCCCGGATCGTTGACGAAGTCGATGGCGTCGGCCGCCGTGCACAGCTTGCTCGCGATGGGCAGGGAGCAGAAGTCCACTGGACGGGATACCTCCTTATCTGTTCAGTGGCGTGCTACGGGGCGACGTTCGAGGCGAGGGAGACCAGGGCGCAGTCGGCGCCAGGCCGGCACTGGACGGCGAGGGTGACCGAACGGTCCTCCGCCCCACCCCCGCCGTCCTTCCAGGCGATGGACTGCTTGCCGGTGACGGTGACCGCGTAGATGTACGCCTCGGTGATCGCCGTCGGGTTCTCCGCCAGGGCCTGCTTGAACGCGGAGGGGAAGCGGGCGTCGGTGACGGTCGCGGTGGCGTACTGGGCGTTGTCCGCCATCCGCGACCACAGCACCGGGTCCGGGACCTGGGCGGACAGAGACGTCCAGTCGGTGTACTTCTTCTCGGCGGTCATCCAGGCGTGCATGCCGGCGAGCTTCTGGTCGCGGCTGGTGGTGCGGGTGTCGTAGGACCACAGCATCACCGCCGCCGCCCGCCCGTAGGCCAGCGGATCCGCCAGCCGCGGCGGCGCCGGAACCGAGCCCGTACCCGCGCCGGGCTTCGATGCGCCCGGCGGGGACGGTGAGGGGTTGGCCGAGGCCGGCGCCGTGGGGGTGCGGGCCTTGCCCTGGTCCCGGCTGGTGAGGAGGGCCGCGGCTGCGGCGACTGCCAGCAGCAGGGCCGTCACGGTCACCAGGACGGTGATCCGCCGCTTGGCGGGCCAGTGCGAGGTGGCGCGGTGCAGGGGGGACAGCGAGCGCTTCCCCATCAGCGGACCTGGGTGCCGAGGGCGGAGAAGAAGGCGACGATGCCGTTGGCGGCGCCGAGACCGAGGGCCGCGCCAGCGCTCACGACGGCGCCCTTCTTGCCGTTGGCCTCGGCCTGATGGCCGCCGCTGTGGTGGCCCCAGGCCCACACGCCGAGGGACACGGCAAGGGCGCCGACGACGGCGATGATGCCGAACATGTTGATCGAGCTGACGACGTTGCGCAGGACGTCAAGTCCCGGGAGGCCGCCACCCTTCGGGGTGATGCCGGGGTCGAAGGCGAGGTGGGTGACGCGGTCTGCGAGTGGAATGGGTATGGCGGAGCTCCTTGCGTACGCAGGGCAAAGCGGCCCTGCGGAATACGGGGAAGGGAAGAGCGCGTTCGGGGCGTGAGGGGCGCTCGGGGTGCGTGAGGGGCCCGGATCAGGCCGGGGCGTTGCCGGCGGTCAGTTGCCCAGCGCGGGGATGCGGCGGACGGCGAGGATCTGCCAGTCCCCGACCTTCTCGATCCGCACTGGACGCCCGGTCTTCGGCGCGTTGATCACGAGCCCTGCGCCCATGTACATGCCGACGTGCTCGGGAACGGCGGCGGTGCCGCGGGTGAAGAGCAGGTCACCGGGCCTCAGGGCACTGGCCGGGACCGGGTCGCCTTCCTTGACCTGGGTGTACGTGGTGCGGGTCAGCTGGACCCCGGCCTTGGCGTAGGCCTGCTGCATCAGGCTTGAACAGTCGCAGCGGCCCATCGGGTCGGGCCCGCGCGGGTTCAGGCATGTGCCGCCCCATTGGTACATCGTGCCGAGCTGGTGCATCGCCCAGTCGATCGCGGTGCGGGCCTTCGGAGAGGCGTCCGCGGGGATCTTGTACCCGTCGGGGACGGAACCTTCGGGGATCTCACCCCAGCCGGCCCCATCCTCGCCCGGTCGGCAGCCGACGCCCGTGCGCCCACCGCTGCCGGTGTCGGGCTGGCCGGGCTGGGCCTGGCCGCCGTTGGGCAGGGTCTTGACGATGGCCTCCTGCAGGGCCCGAGCGAGCGGCTCCCACTGGGCGTAGGCGTCCGGGTAGCCGGAGCGCTGTACGGCCTGGGCAGCCTGGGTGATCGTCATCTGCTGCCAGCCGTTGACCTCCAGCAGCCCCTCGTAGAACTTCGTGGAGGCGTAGACGGGGTCGCGGATCTGCTCGGGTGTGCCCCAACCCATGCTGGGCCGCTGCTGGAACAGCCCCAGCGAATCGCGGTCACCGTAGGTGAGGTTGCGCAGGCGGGATTCCTGGATGGCGGTGGCGAGGGCGACGACCTGCCCGCGCTCGGGGACCTTCATTGCGATGCCGGTGGCCACGATGGTCTTGGCGTGCGGGATCTGCTCGGCGGGCAGTTCCAGGCCTTCGACGCGAACGTTCTGGTCGGCGCCTTGGCCGCCGAGGATGGCCGCGACCTGTCGGGCGACGGCGCCGGTGTCGACGGTGCCGCCGCCGGGGGTGCAGTTCGCGGACCGGGAGGCACCGGCGCTTCCGGCCGCCGCGATGGCGGCGGTGCCGGCGAGGAGGAGTGGGGAGAGGCAGACGACGCCGAGAGCGGCGGCTACGGCCTTCAATCCGGTGTGCCTCCCCGCTCGCCGGTCGGTGCCGGCGGCCGGGATTCAGGCAGGTCAGGGCAGGCGTGCGTCATAACGGTGTCCTTGGTGAGTGAAGCCCGGCCGCGCGGTCCGTGGTGCGTGTGAGAAGGGCGCGTCGTGCCGGGTGATGGGTGATCTGGTGCCCTGCGGCGGGCCGGTTCGAGTTGTCTCTCGTTCCGGCGTGGCAGGGCCTGGGGTCAGGTGTGCCTGGGCACAGGGATCCTCCGTGAGGGCATGGGTGGGGGAGGCCATCCGGCAGTCGGTGCGTGCCGGGGCGGTTCCAAAACTGTAGGTGCCGATCCCCGGTTGACCAAGAAATTGATGATCAAGGCTCTATTTCAAGGGTTTTGGCGGCGACCGTGGTCAACCGGGGATCGTGCCCTACAGTTTTGGGACTCCCCCTTGCAACTGCCGGCGCTTTCTGCCGTGGCCTTGCCATGCCCGCATACCGCCTGGCTGGCGTGTGTCCTATTGGCGCGTTCTGGGGAGTCCCATCCCTTTCCCGACCTGAATTGGGGTCTCTCTTTGCCTTTTTCCCTGCACCAGGGTGACGCGCTCAGCGTCCTGTCCACCCTCCCGGACGACTGCGTCGACTCCGTCATCACCGACCCGCCGTACAACTCCGGAGGGCGGACCGCGAAGGAGCGCACCTCCCGGACGGCACGCCAGAAGTACACCTCCGCGGACGCGGGCCATAGCCTGCCGGACTTCACCGGCGAGAACATGGACCAGCGCTCCTACGGCTTCTGGCTCACCCAGATCATGACCGAGGCCCACCGCCTCACCCGTACCGGTGGGACGGCGCTGCTGTTCACCGACTGGCGCCAGCTGCCCGTCACCACCGACGCGCTCCAGGCCGCCGGATGGCTGTGGCGGGGTGTGCTGGCCTGGCACAAGCCGCAGGCCAGGCCGCAGAAGGGCCGGTTCACCCAGAACTGCGAGTTCATCGTCTGGGGCTCCAACGGCGCCATCGACGGGGACCGGAACGAGGTCTACCTGCCGGGCCTGTACTCGGCCTCGCAGCCCTCGGGGAAGAACCGGCAGCACATCACGCAGAAGCCCGTGGAGGTGATGCGGGAGCTGGTCAAGATCAGCCCGCCGGGCGGCACGGTGCTGGACTTCTGCGCCGGCTCCGGCTCCACCGGCGTCGCCGCCCTGCTGGAGGGCCGGGACTTCATCGGCGTGGAGAAGACCAAGCACTACGCCGAGACCGCCGCTGGACGGCTCACCGAAACACTCCAGCAGACCCTCACCCAGGACGACTTCACCCTGTCCGCCTGATTCCGCCCACCGTCTCACGGGGGCGGATTCCCGAGGGTTCGACTCCCGTTCCTGTCCGGTTGCCGGGCTTTGTAACACGGGATCCCCGGTTAGCCAAACCGGGGATCCCCTGGATCGTTGAAGTTCCCTTCCTGAATTCCCCATGCCTCTACGGCTGCGAGGAGATCCCTTTCCCGTGCACGAATCCCCAGATGCCACCGGCGGCGAGGAACTGGAGCCGGTCCGGATACCGGAAGCCGAGCTGGAGAGCATCCAGGCCAGCGTCCTCAAACTTCTGGACCGCTCCGCCGAACAGGCCCGCCAGCTCGACAGCCTGGCCACCGCTCCCGCCCCGATGCCGCTCCCCGGTTTCGCCATGCCCTCGCTCCCCGGCATGCCGGGGATGCCGGTACCGCCTGCGCTCCCGCCGGAGCCGCGGCCGATCCTGGAGCTGGAGGGCGAGGAGTACGAGAACGAGCTCGACACACTCACGGACTGGGTCGAGGACTTCCTGATGCGCGTCTACGGCGCGGAGGTCACCACCGCTGCGCCGTGGTGCGGGCAGTGGCAGGAGCACCTGGACGTGGTGGCCTGGCTGCACGCCCTGTGGATGGCCTACCTCCAGCACAAGGAACCCGACGCGGGCCAGTCCGGGATGGCGGTGTGGCACCGGGACTTCCTCACCCACACCATGGCCGCCGTCCGCGCACCGGGCGGGCCGCTCTCGGCCTGCCAGACCGATCCGGACCGGCCCGCCCACCGTCTCCTGCGCGGCCCCGGACGATCCAGCCGCGCATCGATCCCGGGCCCGGCAGGTGCAGCGGCACCGGACGGGGGCGAGTCGTGAGCGGGCCCGAGCCCCGGCCTGCGTTCGGCCTCAGCTTCGACCCGCGGGCCCTGAACGACCTGCTTGCGGCCCCCGGCGACATCCGCGACCTGGCCCTCGCCCAGCTCCAGGACGTGGTCAACGCCAGCCTGTTCGGCGGCAAGCTCACCGGCGACCTCGCCGGCCTGCGCAAGCTCTACGTCGATCGCCGCGCTGCCTGGCGCATCGTCTACGCCCAGCGGCCGGCCCCGGCGGGCTCCGTGCACCGCACCGAGATCCACGTGGTCGCCATCCGCCCGCGGGACCGCCACGACGTCTACAACACGGCCGCTGCTCGCCTGGGTATCAAGCGGCGGCCGGTCAGCGCGCTCACCCACGCCGCCCGCGCCCGCTCACCCCAGCTGGCCGGCTACCGGCCCGTTCCCAAGCTCGGCCCTGCGCCGTACGCGCTGCCGGGCCTGCCCCAGCCCGCACCCACCCCCCTCGCCACGAAAGGCCCCACACGTTGACGACCCGCCCCAACCTCCTCGACGCCTTCGCCCACACCCTCCTCGGGACGCAGCCGAAGCCGGAGAACCCCCACCACCGGGCCCTCCTGGAGGCTCACACCGCCGTCCAGCACCTCGAAGGCCAGCTCCTGGAGAGGTTCTCCCGGCCGCTGCCCGAGAACACCTCGCTGCATACGTACGTGGAGGAGTACACCGAGCTCGTCCTAGACCGGCTCGCCGCCGGCGTCGAGCTGTCCCTCTTGCTGTCCGCCCCCTGCGCCCCGGTCACCGGCAGCACCCCGACCGCCGAGGGCGAGTCCGATGCGGACGCGGACTGCTGCCGCCCGAGCGGAGACGCCCCGGTCGAACCCGAGTGCCTCCCGTGCGGGCAGGGTCCGGAGAACGGCTCCTGTCGGCAGGCAGGCGCGGAACCGGCCGACCTGCTGGATGCGTGCCTGGTGGTGTTCTGCGCGCTCGGCGATCCGGACGCGCTGGCGTCGGCGGACCTGGTGGACGGACTGCGCCTCCTGCCCGGCACCGCGGAGGGCCGCTGGTCCTACGCCGACCTCACTCAGCCCCGACTGGCCCAGCTCCTGGCCCCGTTCGGCATCCAGACTCGCGACATCACCCTGCCGGACGGCCGGCGCCGCAAGTCCTACCGCCGCACCGCCTTCGTCTCGGCGGCGTGGGGCGAAGACCTCTGCTGAACCGCCCCACCGGCCCACGCCCCCGACCTGCTCCCACCGTTGTGCTCGCCGGCATCCGGCGGGCTGGGACCTCGGACATCGCCCGCATCGACGCGTTCCGCCGCCGCTGCTCATCTGCCGGTCTTCACCAGCGGTGGGGGCGGACCCGCGTCGCGATCCGCGATATCGATCGCCTGCTGGCCGCTGGTACGACATGGCTCGGCCTCGACGCGGCCGGGCGGGTGACCGCAGTGGCCACCGCAGGGCGTATCAGTGGTGAGTCGCAAGTGAGGGATCTCGGCCTACAGGTCACCGACGCTCAGCAGCACTGCGGCATCGGGACCCTGATGGCCCGCCACGCCGCCGCGCACGCCCGCAGCAGCGGCGCCCACACCCTGTCGGTCTACACCGCGGCGTCGAACACACCGATGCTCCGCATCCTGCACCGCCTCGGTCCCGCCACGCAGACACCGCACGGCAGCCACATGGACGTCCGCGTCCAGCTCAGGAGCTGACACACGCCGTCCGGCCCTGGAACACCTCCCACCGCTTCCACCACCTTCAGGAGCCGCCCATCTCCACCGCACCCGCCTCCTCTTCAGCGCCGGACACTGCGCTTGCCGACCGGATCCAGGCCGTCACCGGTCACAGCGTGACCGGCCTCGCCGAGTACCACGAACGTGGCCTGCTGGACGGGCCGACGGCGGCCCTGGCCGAAGCCCACCGTCTACTGAGGCAGGCGCAGCAGGCCGTGGACTATCACCGCGAGCACCTGCGCCGGCTGCTGTTCGACGAGCCTGTCGTGGATACCACGGTCGCGGACCGCATCGACCGGTCGATCGGCCACCTGCGGCAGGCCGCCGCCACCCGCGGCACTCACCGCGACGCCGTCCTCGCCGCCCTGGCCGAACTCCAGGCCGTCGGCTCCGCCCGGCCGGATACCAGCGGGGCTCCGGACCTGTCGGCCCCGGACACTGCCGCGCTGCTTGCCATCGCCCGCGGAGCCAAGCTCCACGAGAACCTGCTCACCCAGCGGCTGTCGGTCATCACGTCCTCGGGCACCCGCATCGCCTACTCGGCACTTCAGCGCCTAGAGTCCGCCGGCCTGGTCGCGCGGGACGCCTCCCGGCCCGTCCACGCCGGGGTCCCCCTCACCCTGACCGAGGCCGGACGCGCCACGCTCACCGGCCCCCGGCGTACGAAAGCACGCGGGACCCCTTCGGCCGTCCGCACCGGTGCCTGGCCGCCGCCCGCCGCGCGGGCCCATCGCTGACTCCGCCCGCCCACCTCACGCACGACGAACGGACCTCCTTGCCACCGACCGATGACGAGCCCGACTTCCGACTCGACGGCCTTGAGCCCTCGGACCCCGCGATGGGGGAGAGCTTCGTGGAGAGCGAATCCCACGAGATGAGCGTGCTGGCCTCTCACCACAGCCCGGACGGGCGCACCAGCTTCTTCGTACTCCACGACCGCACCGCGACCTGGGGCATCCCCGGCGAGCCGCAGCTGATCGCCCTCCACCTCACGCGCGACACCCCAGCCCGCACCTTCACGGCCGACTTCGTCCGCCTGCCGCTGGTCTCGATGGCCCAGTCGTGGCTGATCAAGCGCGGCTGCCCCACCGATGCCATCGGCCTGCCGGAAGGGACGGGGTCCAGGCCCGCGGACGAGACCACCGTCGCCCTGGAGCGGCGGCTGATAGGTGACGGGGACAACTTCGCCGTCCTGTTCAGCTACACCGAGGACGACGGCCCGAAGCCGGAGATCACGGGGGTGCTGCTGCGGGCCCTCGACGAACTTGCGCCGTACCCGTACCGGGTGTTGCTGGAGGAGGTGGACATCGACACCTGGACCCACACCCTGCGCGAGGGCGGCTTCGAGACCTTCGAGGCGGCGGACGCGTGGCTGGAGGACCGCGATACCCCGCTCCCGGCCCCGCCGGCCCTTCGGGCATCGGTCGCGCGCACGCCTGGGGCACCGGCACGCCCCCCGGCCCCTGTGACAGGGCCGAATCCGGGACGGTCCCGCTAACCGTGTTGGGGGCGGAGAAGGTAACAGCACATCCCCGGTTAGCCAAACCGGGGATTGTCCGGACCCTTGAATCAGCCCGGCGGGTAACGCCGCACGGGCTTCCCACCCCTGCCTGTCGCCTTGGGCGAGGCATGCCCATTTCCTGGAGAGGAGTCCACGGTGTCCCAAGCACTGGAGTCCGACGATGTCGTGGGTGTCATCACCCAGTTGATCGAAGCCCGTTACGGAATGACGCCCGACGAGCTGCGGGCCGCGGTCACGGCGGCACCGGGCGCCGATCCCGGCGCGACCACGGTCCTCCGCTGGTACGGGCATCTCACCGATGCCCAGGAAGCCCTCACCCGCGCCGAGGACGCGCTCGTCGCTGAACTCGGTAGCACGCCGGGAGAGCTGGACGACCCGGCCATGGCCCTCGCCCACCAGGTGAACGCGGCGGTCGCGGTCCGCGAGGGCCGGGCCATGGTCGTGCGCTACCTCCTCGACGGCAACGCCCCCGGCAACCGCGCTGCCTGGTCCGCACGCACCAACGGACTGGCTCCGGCCGTCCGGACCACGCCGGTTGCCCGGCCCGCCGCCACTGCGGTGCCGGTGAGGGGGGCTGTGCGATGAGCGCTTCCACCAAGCCCTCCAGCCAGGACATCCGTCTCGAAGAGGTCTTCGGCGCCCCGGTCGGCGAGCTGTACGCGCAGGCCATGGCCGGGATCGCGCCGCCGGCGGTGTCGCGGGCGCTGGAGCTGCGTTCCTTCCTCGCTCTGACCGAGGAACAGGTCGCTCGGGTCCGGGACCGGGTGCACGCCGCCATGGCCCCGGACCGGGACATGAACGAGCTGTCGGCCGCACAGCTGCGGATGGACTCGCAGTGGATGGACGCCGCCCTGTCCGCCCGCGGCGAGTACCTCACCGCTCTGGGCGAGCTCCTTAAGACCATGCCGGCGCCGACCAACCCTCCCCGCCGGCCGGTCGCATTCGATCATTCTCGTCTCGCAGCCCGGCTGAGTCCCCGTCCCGCCCCGGCCGCCTTACCGCCACAGCCCGCAACGAGAGGCCGCTGATTGCCCCACCGCACCTCCCAGTCCATCACCGAACGCATCGAAGCCCTCTACGGCCGGCCCCGTGCCGAACTCGAAGCCCACGCGGATGCCACCGGCCACCCCAGCATGCTGGCCGCGCTCCTCGGCTCCCTGTCCGCGGTCGAATTCGCCGAACGCGACATCGCCTTCCAGGCCGAGCGCCTGCGCCAGCTGACCCACCCCGACCGCGAGATCGGCCGCTTCACCGCCGGACACCTCCTCGACTGCGCCCGCCGCATCGGCGAAGCCGTCGCCATCCGCGACTCCCAGGCCCGGCACACCTCCGCCGTCCTGCAGAGCCTGCACCGCGCCCCCGCGCCCGCCGAGCAAGCCCCCGCCACGCCCGCCCTGCCGGCTCCCGCACCCGCTGCCCCGGCCGCGCGGGCGCGCTGAACCCTCCTCCACCCACGTTCCAGGAGCACCACTTTGCCTACCCCCGGGATGCCCGAAACCGTCGCCGCCGACCTGTCCCGCGTCACCGAAAGCCTGCAGATGCTGGCCCCCCGCTGGAACGTGTGGGTGCTGATGACCCTGGCGGAACAGCCCCTGCGCTACAGCGACATCAAGACCCGCCTGCCCTGGCTCGTCGACGGCCAGCTCCACCCCAAGCTCCGCAAGCTCACCGACGCCGGGATGGTCGAGCGCACCGCCCTTGACCGGCGAAACGTCCTCTACGGGCTGTCCGCCCGCGGCAAGGCGGTGCTGCCGGTGCTCCCGGAGCTGGCCCACTGGGGCCGCACCCACCTGGAGAAGGACACCGCCCCGGACGCCGTCACGGGCCAGCGCGTACCCAAGGCGGTGCCACAGGCCCAGGACATCGAAGACACCCTCACGCTGCTCTCACCCCGGCACGCCACCGCGATCCTGTGGACGCTCCAGGTGCGAGGAGCGTCCAGCGCCAAGGCCATCGCCGCCAGTGTGATGCCCGACTCCAGCCTCTCCGTGATCTACCAGCCCCTGCAGCGGCTGGCCGAGGACGGCCTGATCACCCGCGACCGGCACCGCGACGGCCACGTCGAGCTGACCGCGGCCGGCCGGAACCTCGCACCGGTCTACCGGGCCCTGTCCGCCTGGGCGGCCGGCCGCCCACCGGCGGAGGCCGGCGACCACCCGGTCTGGGGGCTGGCACCCGTACCCTCCCCGGCCACGACCGCCGGGCCCGGCGTGTGGCTCACCACCCAGCCCCGCCACCCCGCACCAGCACCCCGGCCGACCCAGACCGCCTGGAAGCCGGGCGACATGTTCTCCCACACCACCCCCGCCCGCCCGATCACCCCCGCACCGGCAGGAGGCCGCACCCGATGAACACCTCCCGCACCCCGGCCACCCCGACGTCGCGGTCCGCCGACACGCTGGCTCACGCCGGACTCATCCGTCTCATCAGCGAGATCGACGACAACGGACCCCTCCAGCGGCGCATGCTCGCCACCACCCTGCACGGCCTCTCCCGCCGCCAGCTCACCCACGCCACCACCACCGGCCGACGGCTGGGACTGCTGCGTACCGGCCGCCAGGCCGGCAACGCCTGCTACGTCCTGACCAGCGTCGGCCGCGACCTCGCCGAGGTCTACGACATCGCGGCCCGGTGGGCCCGTACCTACCACTACCCCCACCCGGTCAGCGACTTCACCACCCGCGTCCAGGCCACCCTCACCCTCCTCGCCCAGCACCCCGGCAACACCGCCGAGGCCGGGCCGGACGACGAAGCCGCGCGCACCTTGCACTCCGTACGGGCCGCCCTGTCGCAGTGGTCCGGCGACCACGGGGACGCCCTCGTCACGGACCCGGTGTCCGCCCGGGCGCAGGACGGGATGGAACTGGCGGCGTGAGCACTACCTCCAACGGTCCGGCCGAAGCAGGTCTTGGAATCCGCACGGTGGCCGAGGCCGTCGGCACCGACCCATCCGTGTGGGCGCACGCCGTCATGAAGGACGCGCCCGGCCACGTGCAGGCCGTGGTGCTCGCGGTGATGAACACCGCCCACGAACTGGACGCCGTGCAGCGGCACCTCCTCGACGACGCGGTCCGCGCGATCGAGGAGCTGTCGAAGACCGCGGCCGGTACCGACAGCCTCCGGGCCACCGGCGGCCTCCTCGGCGACCGGGGCGCCCGCATCGAGCGCCTGGCCGTCCGCCGCGGGGAACTCCTGCGCCGCCTCGATGCCCACCTGGCCCTCTACCAAGCCGCCAACTCCGGGCCCCAGCCGACTGCCGGGCCGACGAGCACAGCGGGTCCGGCGCATCCTGCGGACTCCCCGCCGCAGGCGCGCGGCCCGCGCCGCTGACCTCGCTCCACCTCCTTCTCTCTGTTCAGCTCGCTGCGGCGGGCGCCGTTCTTGTGTGAAAGCGACGATGACCACCGAGCTTGTGATCGCCGGCCCCCGGCACGCCCTCCTGCCGCAGCTGTCCCTGCTGCGCCGGATCTACCTCCCCCGCACCGCGGATGCCGCAGCGTTCGCGATGACCACGTACGGCATCCCGCTGATCGTGCTGGCCACCACCGGCTCGGCGGCCCTGACCGGCCTGGCGTTCGCACTGGAGTGGGTACCCAGGCTCGCAGCGTTCTCCCTGGCCGGGGCGATGGTCGACCGGCACGGCACCAAAAGGGTCTTCCGTATCGCCTCCGTACTGCGCGCCCTGGTGGTGCTGGCCGCCGCGTTCCTCCTGCCCCAGGTCAGTGGTGCCGCTGCGACGGTCACGGTGATGGCGCTCGCCGCCGTCACCGGCGTGGTCACCGAGTTCTCCTACATCGCCGCCGAGACCGCCGGGGCCACCGCCAGCCGGGACGCGGGCGAGCGGGCGCACCGGGTGCAGTCCGTCCTGCTGGGCATCGACCAGACCGCCACCCTCGCAGGACCCGCCGCCGCAGGATTCCTCCTGCACTGGGCCGGGGTGACTGGCACCCTGGTCACCATCGCTGCCTGTTCCCTCCTCGGTGCGCTCCTCGCCCCGTGGCACCGCGAGCCCCGCCAGGTGGACCCGGACGCCTCCACCCTGACCGGACTGGCCACCGGCTGGAAGACCCTCATCTCCCTGCCGGCGCTCGCCTGGCTGATCGCCGGACTGACTGTCTCCAACGTGGCCACGGGCATGTTGCAGGCCGCCGCTCCGATCATCGTCGTTCAGCACTTCGGGTACTCCAGCGCCGCCGTCGGCGTCATCTGGTCCGCAGCCGCAGCGGCCTCCCTCCTCACGGTCGCCTGCTGCCGCTTCGCCATCGACCGCGTCGGCCTGTGGCCCACCGGAGCAGCCAGCGCCCTCGTCGCCGCCGCGGCAGGGCTCGCCGTCTCCCAAGTCGGGACCTACACCCAGTTCCTGGTCCTCACCGCCGTGCTGATGGCCGGCGAGGGCGGCATGACCGTCGTACTGCGCACCCTGCGCTCCCACCTCATCCCCGAACAGGTCTTCGGCGCCACCCTCGGCGTCACCATCCTCGTCATGCTCCTGCCGTTCCCCCTCGCCGGCATCCTCGTCGCCCTCACCCCGTCGGCCCTCCTCGGCCACGTCCTCACCGCCTGCGCCGCCCTCCAGGCCATCGGACTTACCGCAGCCTTCTGGCGCCTGCGCCGCGAACCCGCCATGCGCGACCGCCACCCGGCCGCCACCTGACCCCCGTGGAACTGCCCATGCCCAACGACCAACTAGCACCCGTCTCGGCCTACACCGCCGACCAGGCCGCCTGCGCCGCCGCACTGCTCCGCACCCTGACCACCCGCCTCCACAGCCTGCCTTCCGACCAGGCCGCCGCACTGGCCCGCCTGCTGCACGCACCCGACGGCCTCGCCACCGACATGCGAAGCCTCCTCGCAGCCGCCCACCACCCCGCCCCCGCAGACAAGGACCCGTCTTGACCGATCCCCGACCGCTCCGGCAGCCGACCGGACGCCCCGTCGTCCTGGTCGTCGCCCCCAACGACGAGCTGTACCGCGGCTACTGCCTCGCCTCCGTCGCCGCCGCCTACGACACCGTCGTCATCACCCCCACCCCCCTCACCTGGGAACACCCCCACGTCATCGACCACGAACAGGCCGACCCCTACGACCTCGACGCCCTGCTCACGGCCGGGCAGGCCCTTGCCTCGCGGAACCCGGTCGTCGGCGTGCTCACCTGGAACGAGACCCTGCTCGTCAACACCGCCCGCCTCGCCCGCCACCTCGGCCTGCCCGGCGACCGGCCCGGCGTGATGCGGGCCTGCCGCGACAAGGCCACCAGCCGCGCCCTGTTCGACCGCCACAAGGTGCCCTCCGCCACCTCGGTGAAGGCCGCGACCCTTGCGGAAGCCGTAGCGGCGGCCCAGGCCATCGGCTACCCGGTCGTCGTCAAGCCAGCGGGCCAGGCCGGCAGCGTCGGCGTCATCCGCGTCGATACCCCGCAGCAGCTCCCGGACGCCTTCGCCTTCGCCACCACCGGCGCCCAGCTGCACGGCGGGGAGTCCACGGTGGTGCTGGTGGAGGAGTACCTCGACGGCGAGGAGATTTCCGTCGAGTGCGTCACCCACCAGGGCATCACCACCCCGGTCGCCATCACCCGCAAGCAACTGGGTTTCGCCCCGTACTTCGAGGAGACCGGCCACAGCGTGGACGCCGCAGACCTGCTCCTGCCGCACGTCGGCCCCATCGCCCAGGCCGCCGTCGCCGCCCTGGGCATCACCTCCGGCATCCAGCACGTGGAGATGCGGCTCACGGCGAGCGGACCGCGCATCGTCGAGGTCAACGCCCGCATCGGCGGCGACCTGATCGGCAAGCTCGTCCTGCTCGCCACCGGCATCGACCTGCCCCGGGCCGCCGCCGACCTCGCCTTCGGCCGCCGCCCCGACCTCACCCCGACCCGGCACCAGGCCGCGGCCATCGCCCTGCTCTACCCCGACACCTCCGGCACCGTCACCGCCCGGGGCATCGACCCTGCCCTGGCCGGAGCAGACTGGCTGCACCAGACCAGCTGGATCCTCGAGCCCGGCGACCGCGTCACTCTGCCGCCCGAGGGCGATGTCGACGTCGCCCGCGTCGGCCTTGTCGTCGTCACCGCGGCCGACGCCGGCCAGGCCCGCGAGTGCCTCGACACGGTCACCGGCCACATCACGATCACTGTCGCACCCGCCGCCTGAACCCCGAGACCTGGAGCCCCTTGACCGACACCTCCGACATCGACGGCGACGTGTGGGTATCCCCCCGCTACCTCGCCGGCAGCGCCGCGAACGTCGACCCCGCATTGAAGCCGCTGTTCGACCTCGGCTTCGACCGCCACAACGACGAGTACGGCAACCTCTACCTCGCCTCCCCGGACCGCAAGGTCCGCCTCGGCTTCCTCCCCGAGGGCGAAGACGACGGCATGTGGCGGATCACCGCCTACAAGGACCCGTTCGCCGCCCCCGCCTGGGGCGTCTGCTTCAACGACTCAGCGCCCACCGAACTGGTCACCGCCTTCACCACCGCGCTCGCCAGCGCGTACACCACCGGCGCCGACGCCTACCTTCACAACGGCGCCGACCAGGACCGGTACGACGCCCTCGCCCCACTCCTGGACGAACGGTGGAAGCTCCAGTACACCGGCTACGGCTCCGCACTGGCCCTGCGGGCCCCCGACGGCATGGCCGGCCTGGAGTACGCAACCGGCCCACTCGACCCGCAACGCGAACTCACCACGCTGCAGGCCCGCTGGTACATGGAAGGCGGTCTCAAGGGCCCCCGCTGGTACGCCACCGCCTCCACCGGCACCCCCGTAACACTGGTCGCCGCGGTCACCACCGCGCTCGCCGACCCGGCTCCGGTCGCCCGATGGGACAGCTTCCTCAGCTCACTGCTGCGCCCGCACGTCCAGCTCACCCCGGTCGTCCCGCCCCCGCCGCCGGCACCGACCCCGCTGGACGTACACCGCCGCACCGGGACAAGGCCACGGCCGGCCCTCACCACGACCAGCGTCCCCCGCTGGAGCACCAGCACCAGCACTCGCCCAGCCGCCGCCCGCCGCTGACCCCCGCACCCCGGAGCCCACGTGCCCTTGCACGCCAAGGAGTTCTTCGCCGAACTCAACCTGCCATTTGCCACCAGCACCGTTATCGGTGACCGCTACTACGCCGCCCTCGCCGACGGCTCGGCACTGCGGCTGCGCATCGACTTCGCCCCGACGATCCGCCACGGGGAGTACGACGGACTGCGCCTGAACGTGATCCACCCCGAACGCGGCGCCCTCCACGTGGAGACCCTCGCCTTCGCCGACCACCACACCTTCACCCACCGAGAAGCCGCACGCGGCAAGTCCCCGGGCCACGACGGCTACGCCCGCATCCGCGACTGGCAGTCTTCCGGCCCGGCGCCCTGGCGGGGCGCCGACCTCACCGGACTGCGGCAGGCCGTCACCGACTTCACCGCCATGTGGACCCACCCACCGACCGCACCCTCTACCGGACACCAGCGCGAGCGGGCGAGTAAGGCACAGACCCTCGACGCGCCCGGGCTGCAACACCCGGCCGGCTTCTGGGCTGCCGACACCGACTTCCTCGACCTGCTCCACCAGGCGACCCTGCTCGTCTTCGACTTCGCCGAGTACGGCACCCTCGACGGCATCCCCGTCTCGCAGAACCTTCGCTACGCCCGCGAAGGCGTCCGCGACACCCTCGGCTTGCCGACCGAGTACGGCCTCCTGGCCGAGGCCGAGGCCGTCGCCCACATCACCCAGACCGCCGGCCGCCCGTACGGACCCGGCACCGCCGCAGCACTGGCCTGCATCGACGCCGTGAGCCTGGAAGACCAGCATGCCCTGGTCAAGGCAGCAGCCCACCGCTACCGCGCTTCCCAGGCACAGCCGGTCCTGACCACCGCGCCCACCGCCCGGCCCGCTCTGCCTGCCTCGGCACCCGCACAGGCCGCACTGGGGCGCACCCCCTGACGCCCGTCCCGGCCCCGCCAAGGGATCCCGGCAGTGCACCCCCACCCCACCACATCAGGAGACTGTTCCACCGCATGCGTACCCGCACCAATTCCCGCCGCACCGCACCGGCAGCCGTCGCCGCCGCAGCCACCCTCGCCACCACGACGCTGACCTGGGCGCCGTGTGCCTGGGCCGAAGCCCCCGAACCGCAGCCCGGCCACATCGAGATCACGAAGAAGGACCCCGGCGGCGACCTCCTGGCCGGAGCGGAGTTCTCCCTGCTCGACACCCTCAACGGCACCAAGGCCCTCACCGGTAGGACCGGCAAGGACGGCATCCTGCGCTTCGAGGGCGTCACCCCAGGCGTGTGGCGTCTCAAGGAAACCAACTCCGGCAGCCCGATCCACGACCTCGCCCCGGACCAGGACATCGTCGTCACCCCCGGCCAGAGTGCCAAGCTCACCGTCGTCGACCCATTCAAGCCCGCCGAAGTCACGGTGACCAAAACGGACAAGGACACCGGCAAGCCGCTCGCCGGCGCCGTCATCAACATCACCCCACAGGCCGGCGACGGCAAGCCGCTCACGCTCACCACCGGCAAGGACGGCACCGCCACCGCCAAGCTCGACGTCTCCGCCCGCACCGGCACCCCCTACACCGCCACCGAGACCAAGGCCCCCGACGGCTACCAGCTCAACTCCACCCCCGTGAAAATCACCGCCAAGCCCGGCGAGAAGACCACCGCCGCCTTCACCAACACCAAGAAGGACCAGCCGACCAACCCGCCCACCACCCCGACACCCACAACACCGGCCACACCGTCAGGGAGCCCGACCCCGACCACCCCCGACACGACCGGCACGCCCACCCCGTCCGCGACTCCGCCGTCCTCGGCTGCTCCGCGGCCGACCGAGACCGCGTCGAGCACCGCTTCTCCCGCCCCGAAGGGATCCCTTGCCCAGACCGGCGCAGACTCCACTTCCTGGCTACTTGCCGGCGCCGGACTGCTGATCAGCGCGGGCGGCGGCGCGCTGCTCGCTCTGCGCCGCCGTCGAGAAGCCAACCAGGACAGCCAGCCGAACGGCTGATCCCGCACCTGACACCCGCATAAGTGAACAACCCCCAGGCCAGGCCCCAGGAACCGCGCAGGTTCCTGGGGCCTGTTGCCTTGCCTGCACCGGGCAGGGGCCTCGGGGGGCTCCAGTTGTCCTTTGTCATCCAATCGAGTCGTTTGACAGCGAACCCAGTCGTACGAGGAAGCTCGCACGCTCCTGCTGCATGCTTGGGAATCCGACTGGCCAGGTAGCCCCTACAGCCCGCACCCGCCCTCTGCTGTCGCGGATTGGCCACCCCCACCCGCAGGGGCAGCACACGGGTTGCGGGGTGATGGCTCCTCCGTATGGCGCCGCCGCCGTCATTCGCGTCTAGGAGCGGTCTGAAGATCCCGCTTGTCGTAGAATCGGCTCCGGTTTGCGTCAGGGGATGCTCCGATCTGTCCTCGTGGCGACGGCTTTCGCGCGAGGAAGCGCCAGCGGCGACGAGTCGACTGTGTCCTGCTCCCTCGAAGATGGGGGGCGGGCGTGCAGGTACGACGGGTGGTTCTGGAGAACTTCCGTGGGGTGAAGAGCGGGACGATTCTCCTGGACGGCCACTCCTTGTTGGTCGGCTCGAACAGCGTCGGCAAGTCGACTGTGTGCGAGGGGCTGGAGCTCGTGCTGGGGCCCGAGCGCATGTTCCGACGACCGGTGGTCGACGAATACGACTTCTACGGCGGGTGCTACCAGGAACGGGAGGGCAAGCTACCCGAAGTGAGGATCGAGGTGGTCCTCACCAACCTGTCCGACGCTGCCGAGCGCCGATTCGGAAGTCATCTGCGCCGCTGGTCGGCGCAGACGAGTGACTTCCTCGACATGGTTCCGGACGCTGTCGAAGACGCCGAGACCGGCGAATGGTGCCTGCCGGTGGTCTTCCTCGGCCGCTACGACCCTCAGGAGGACGACTTCATCGGGGGTACGTTCTTCGCGCATCCCGAGAGCGTCCCGGACGGCCTAGACGGGGAGGAGAGTGGGCTCGGCGCGGGACTGAAATCATTCACCCGGGAGGACAAGCGGCACTGTGGATTCCTCTACCTGCGGCCGAACCGTACGGGCAACAGGGCGCTCACCTTTCAGCGTGGTTCGCTGCTGGACACGATCGTGCGGCTGGAAGCCGAGCTGGCGGGTCCGCTGTGGGAGAAGGCGCTGCGTGACCTGGAGCAGGTCGCCGTGGCCGCGGCCGAATCAGGATTCGGAAAGATCCGTACGGAGATCCGCGATCGCGTCGACCGCTTTGTCAGCCTCGGCGACACAGCGGATCCGGTCGATCTGCAGGCGTCTGAACTCACGCGCGAACACTTGCGTGAGGTATTGCGCCTGTTCATCGCTACCCAACCTGGGCCGCACGCCGTGCCGTTCAACCGGCTGAGCACCGGGTCGCTGAACCTGCTGGTGTTCGCCCTCCTCACCTACATCGCTGAACTCAAGGGCGACAAATCGGTGATCTTCGCGATGGAGGAGCCGGAGATCGCGCTCCCTCCGCACGCGCAGCGCCGTCTCATCGACTTCGTGGTCAAACGCATGGGCCAGGTGATCGTCACTTCCCATTCGCCGTACGTGATCGAGAAGTTCGAGCCCTCCGGCATTGTCGTGATCAGCCGCGACTCAAAGGGCACGCTCAGCAGCAACCGTGTCGTCCTGCCTGGTGACTTCAAGCTGAAGAGGTACCGGGACAACCGCCGGCAGTTCGCTGAGGCCGTCCTGGGGCGTGCCGTACTGGTGGTGGAGGGTGCTGCGGAAGCGGCCCTGTTCCCAGCCGTATCGGATGTGCTGGAGGCTGATCCCTCCGTCGTGGGCTACGTCCCACTCGACCTGGCCGGTGTCACGATCTTCGACGCTCAGAACGACGTCTCCGTGCCCTTGTTCGCCCCCGTCTTCAAAGGGCTGGGCAAGCCGGTCTACGGGATCCACGACCAGCCCGACAAGCCGCTTGACGCCAAGGTCGCAGCCAAGACTGCCGACTTCACGCACTACACGGTGCTGAACTACAAGAGCGTCGAGAAGCTGCTGGTCGCCGAAGTACCGGTCGATGCCCAGCGTCGCTTCCTCGCCACCGTGGCCCAGCGCACGGACTACCCCTCCGGATGCGCCCGACCCGACCCGTCCGCCACGGACACGGCGGTAAACACCCTCACCCACGAGGTGTTGCGGGCCCGCAAGGGTGACGGCTATGCCGCGCTGCTCATCGCCGAGTGCACGGGCCGAAGTCAGCTACCCGCCGTGCTAGCCGATCTCCTTCTCCAAATCGACCGCGACCTGGGGACCTCTGCGAGCGGCGGAGAGACCGACGACACCGCCCACTCGGACGAGACCGATGGAAATTGACCCGGTCAGGCAAGAGATCCTCGATGCTTCCGGCCACCTTCTAATCGTCGGCGGCCCCGGCTGCGGCAAGACCACCATCGCTCTGCTCAAGGCCCAGGCGAGACTAGCCGCCCTCGAACCCGAACAGCGCGTCCTCTTCCTGAGCTTCTCGCGCGCCGCCGTACGCCAGATCACGGACCGGATGTCCGGAGTGCTGGACCGGGCCAGCCGCCAGCGCCTGGAAGTACGCACCTTTCACGCCTTCTTCCTTGACGTCGTACGCAGCCACGGACGGCTGCTCACCGGTCGGCCGTCTTCGTTCATCACGCCCGATCGTGAACGGCAGATCCAGGCGGACTTCGACGGCGACTGGAAGAGCGAGCGCCGACGCCTCGCGACCGAGGAGGGCCGCTACGTCTTCGACCTCCTCGCCGACACAACGGCGACTCTCCTGGAACGCAGCGCCGCCCTGCGTGCCCTCTACAGCAGCATTTACCCGCTGGTCATCGTGGACGAATTCCAGGACACCAACACCGACCAATGGCGCGTGATCAAGGCCGTCAGCGGCGCCTCCACCGTCATCTGCCTCGCCGACCCCGACCAACGCATCTTCGACCACCTGGACGGCGTCGAGGAGCAACGCCTCGACGACGCCGTGGCGCACCTCGCGCCTACGCCCTTCGACCTGTCCAAGGACAACCACCGCAGCCCCGGCGGCGGACTCCTCGACTACGCCAACGCCGTCCTGAACAACACCCTTCACGCCGAGCCGGCCAACGTCCACACCTGGACCTACACCCCGGTCTACGGCGTTCCGTGGCAGACGCGTGTCCACCACGGGGTCATCGCCATGCGGGATTACCTCACCACCCAGCTAGGGCACACACCGACCATCGCAGTCCTGGCGAGCGTCAACTCCCTGCTGGGCCAGGTCTCCGAGGCCCTGGCCACCGACACCATCACCGGCAACACCACACTTCCCGCAGTCGACCACGCCCTGCAATGGGATCCCGAACTGACCGCCGCGGCCGGCTACGTCGTAGCGTCAATCATGGAATGGCCCGGTCTGCCCCGTGTGGAGGCAGTCACTCGCACCGTGCAAGCCCTCGCCGACTTTTACCGGGTCAAGCTGACCAGCGGCACCGCCGGCGCACGCGACAAGATCAAAACCTTGGAGAACGGGCTCAGCGCGTTCATGTCCGGCAAGACCATCCGCTCCAAGACCGTCAAAGCCGTGACCGCTGCCTACGACGCGGGGATCTCCTACCTCGGACAACCGGTCGCTGACTGGCCAACCGCTCGCGACCGCCTCCACGGCTCCAACGAACTCGAAGAAGTCCTCAAGCACGCACGCCTGTTGCGCCTACTCAACGCTACCGATGCACTGGCCTGGGGCCTATCCGATAGTTGGGACGGCGACTCCGCCTACAAAGACGCGGCAGCCACCGTCCGCGCCGTCCTTGCCGCCGAGACCCTCACCGCCGCCCAACAACCACCAGAGACCGTTTCCCTGATGAGCATGCACCGCTCCAAGGGCAAGGAATTCGACGGTGTCATCATCGTCGAAGGCCCCTACACAGGCACCCTGCTCGACCCTAGCTGGCCACCCGAACGGCTCCGTGCTCAGCGACGCCTCCTGCGCGTCGCTATCACGCGAGCGCGCACCATGGTCCTTTTCATCCGCCCGCAGGGCAGTCAACAGCTCACGAGGACGCGCTAATCCCCGGAATCGCGGTTGCGCTAGGGGGCGATCTCCGCTGCCTTTCGGACCAATGGCGAAATGCCAAGACCGGGAGGTTGCGCCACGGCTTGAGAGCACACACCGCGTACTGATGTGTCTGTCTGTCGACCCGTCCCAGCCGGTATGGCCACACATCTCCCGGCGTGTTCACCCCGCACGACTAAGTTCGGTGTCAAACGACTCGTTTGGACGACAAGGGACACCAGTTCGCCTGGGGCAGACAGGAAAGAGAGGCAAAGGACTGGTGGAGCGCGGCAACCGATGTCAACGTAGACACCTTCCCAAGAAACCCCAGGTCAGAGAGGTGTGCGCTCATGGCTGCGGCAGGTTCGAAGCACGGCTTCGCTACGACGATCGAGGCGCTGAGGCTCCGCTCCTGGCAGGTCGGTCCCGGCCAGCCGTCCAGCGTGATCGACCAGTTCACCGCCGAGGACTTCAACCTCATCGTGGACGACCGGGCCGATCTCCACATCAGCAGCAAGGACGGCTGCTTCTACCTCGGCTGGTTCCCCACCGGACGTCCCGGCACCGACGGCGAGGGCTGGAAACTCGCGGTGACCGGGCCCGCCGAGTTCCCCGGTTACCACGTCTCGTTCGATGTCGACACGCCTGCAGAGCTCGTCGCGGCCGCCGTCGCGCACGTGCTGGCCACTTCCCGCCCCGTGACCCTGGGCTGAACAGCACCCGCTCCGCCCGATGACAGTCCCATTGACGCTTTTGAAGGAGAACCTGTTGGATCGCGAGATCACCGTCGGCGAGGTCATCGACCGTCTGTCTGCCTTCGATCGCGGCGCACCTGTGCGCTTGGCCATCAACCCTCTTTTCCCGCTGGAGCACACGGTCGCCGGTATCACCGCGACCGTGGACACGCAGGGGCGGACGGTTGTCTACATCGCCGAACGCGGTGAACAGCTCGGCCCCGTACCGCCCGCGGTCGCCGTGGGCCTGGCCTGGCGCGAGCCCACCGAGGCACCCCCGCGGCGCCGCCGCCCCGCCACCGGCACTGCCGGCGCCGGCCAGTGACCCGTACCGCACACGCCTGGAGGCGCTGCTGAACCCGCACCACCCCCGCTACCCGTCCACCCCCAACCCCGCCGGCCCCGCGTACTGGGTCACCCCGCGCCACCTGGCCGGCGACGACGGCATCCTCGCCGACCGGATCACCGGCCTGCTCACCGAGGCCGGCTGGACCAGCTGGACCACCGCCCGCAGCACCTGGCTCTTCCTCAGCCCCGGCCGACTGTGCGGCGCCGAATGGATCCTGACCGACAACCTCTTCCACCTCGGAGACCTCCCCGTCGCCTGGCAGGTCTCCGCCCGCCCCACCGCCGACAGCGCACTGGCCGAGTGGAACGCCTACTTCACCGCCGGCACCCCGCACGAAGCCGTCGCAGACTTCCTCCTCGCCGTCGAGGCACGCACCGACCCGGCCCTCAACTACGACGGCCCCGACGCCGTCCTCAACGCGCTGACCGCGCTCGGCTGGGCCCGCGACGTGGACCGCCCCGAGACCACCGCCTGGGATCCCGCCCTGTCCGCCGGCTTCACCTGGGGACCCACCCCGGCGGAGATCCAGGACGCCGACCCTCGCCCGGACCTCATGGGCTGGCAGGCATGGGCCGAACCCACATTCGGCGCCCCGTACCAGTGGGCCGCCACCTTCAGCCCCAGCGTCCCCCACGACCTCGTCGCCGCGTTCGCCGCCTCCCTGGCCTCACCCGCCCCGGTCCTGCGCCGCACCCTGCCCGAAGGCACCGAGGGCCGCCTCATCACCACCCCCGCCCACTGAGCGCCACCCCCTGCGCCCTGGCCGCCTACCCCCTGGAGGAGCCCTTGTCCCGCCGCCAGCCCAAGCTGACCGCCTACCACCCTGACGGCAGCGAATGCCCCACCACCGGCCCCGACCGGCACCGGCTCTCCCCACGCGGCTACCCCCGCACCGACGGCTGCACCGGCCGCGCCACCTGGATCGCGGTCTGCCAGTGCGGCTGGCGCAACCAGGCCGACCTCAAGGTCGTGCCCGACGACAACCGCCGACGCCACACATGCCCCTGAGCCACACGTCATCGCTCCCCGACCGCCCGCCGGCTCCCGCCCGCCCCCTGCTACACAACGGCCCGGTCCCTTGCTCCATGCCATGGAGTAAGGGACCGGGCCGTTGCCCGTTCCACGCGCATCTCCCCGGCTCGGTGCTGCCGCCAGGCTGTGCCCGGGCAGCAGTTCCCGGCACGGCGGAGTTCACCCTTGTGGGCGATCTGGCGCACGCTGTCAGAGGCCGTAGGGTCGAACAGCCAGGGCCGGAACCGAGGGAGTGCCAGATGCGACGCGAGCGAGCCACGGGGCTGCTCCAGGAGATGCTCGACCGGCTCGACGCCCAGGAACGCCCCCTGGACCTCGTGGACGAGGTGTACGTGTTCGGTTCCTACGCGCGCGGCGCCCTGGAGCCCGGCGACGTGGACGTCGCGGTCGCACACCGCACGGATGCCGCGTTCACCGAGGAACTGGTGGGCGCTTTGATGTCGGGCCGGGATCCCATGGCCACCATGAAGCGGGCCCTCAAGGGCACCAAGCGCGGACTCCAGTTCCAGTTCAACCAGAACGGCAGCCTGCCCGACGGCGTCGAACTGGTACTGCTGTGGAAGCGCGGCGACACGCCCGCCGCCGCCCGGGCGCGCCTTGAGGCCATCACAGCCGACCCTGACGCGGCCCGAGCTCCGCGGGACGAGATGATCGAGCAGTTCGAAGGGCTGGACCGCTGGATCCCCCTACCGGTCCGGGCCCAGGTCGTCACGATGCTGAACGCGGGCGCGATCGGCATCCAGCGCATCGAGCTGCCCGACACGCATCCCGAACGCCCCGAGGCAGCGGTGATGCTGGCACGCCGCTGGAAACCCGACAGCCCCCTGCGACGAGCCGCCAGCGCCGCGCTGCGCCACGCCGAGATCCTGCCGACGACCTCACCGGTGTGGGTGCAGGGGCAGCCCCTCCAAGCCGGTCAGAGCTTCGAGCTGCCCGGCACGATGTGGATCAACCTCGGCTGGTACGACTTCGACCAGCTGCCCTTCCGGCTGCGCCAGGGTGCGCAGACCCTGGAAGTCATCCGCCCCACGCGAACCCAGCCGCTGCACGCCCTGCACATCACCGTACGAGACGTGGCGGCACTACCCCCTCTGTGACCTGTCCCGCATGAGCGATGGCCGGTTTCTGGCGGCGGCGTGAACAAGACTGAGCCCCACCGCTGCGGAAGCATCGGCGGGGCCCGTCCAGGAGAGGCTCAGCGGGAGACGGCCTGGGCGAGCGCCTTCTCCACGTGTGTGTCCACCAGCGCGGGTGACCCGGAAACGACCGTCAGGACAGCACCCTTGCGCACGGCGGTCTGCTTGACGACGCTCTCCTGCCCGCCGGCGGTGAAGGTGAGCAGCTGGCTCCACGCCTGATCACCGAGGGCGGGGGCGGTCAGCTTCTGGGTGGTGACCTTGACGGGCCGGCTGCCGATGACGACCTGGTACACCGGGCAGCCGGTCATCGCGTCGAAGATCCGCGTCGTGCCGTCGGCGAGCTTGTCGGGGGTGTCGCTGTAGAGCTCCTCGGACACTTCGGAGCCGGTGCTGCCGTTGTACGTGAACGCGGTCTTGGCCTTGTTCGGGAAGTCCAGGCTTCCGCCGGCTGCGGCGTCGCCGAGCTGCTCGAGTGCGGGGCAGCCGATCACCGTGACGTCGTCCCGGCGGCTCTCGCGTTCGGGCTTGCGGGTGTAGCCCTGGCCGAGGTCTGCCTCGGTGAGGAGCCGCTGGCCGAGCGCGGCCGAGGGCACCGGCGTACTCGGCGTGCCGGCAGGGGCGGCCGGTCCGGTCGCCGAGGAGGAGACGGCCGAGCCGGATGGTGCGGTCGCCGGGCTGCCGGAGCAGCCGGACAGCGCGGCGGAGGCGGTCAGGGCCAGGGATATGGCGATGGTGGTGCGACGGCGCATGGGAACCCCTTGCTGGGTGTGGCGGGTCTGACAGCCGGACCCGCGTGGGGCTCTCCTCCGGCAGATGGGCGGGTGATGGCAGGGGGCGGGTTTCAGTGGCCGAGGTGGCGCAGGCACTCCTCGTAGGAGGCGTGCTGGGCGGTGATGGGGCCGCTGGCCCGGTTGAACCAGGCCGCATCCAGGCGGGACTCGGGCCGCTCGTGGCCTGCAGGGCAGCGCAGCCACACGCCGTCGCGGGTGCTGGCGACGATCCACTGCCGGTACGCACCGCAGTCGGCGCAGGCGTGGACCTCGCCATCGATAACGAGCGGCGCCTCATGGGGCATCAGGATCCCGGCCAGCTCGTCACGGGCGGGCATCCGCAGGTCGGGCGGCAGGAAGTCGTCCACCACCGCGACGACTGCCTGCGCGGCCGACGACGGTGCCGGGTCCGGTTCGACGTGCATGGCGTTCCAGGCCACCCACTGCTGTTGCGCTTGAAGCCGCTGCTGTCGTTCACGTCTGCGTCGAAGCATCAGTTCCCCCTCGTCCTGATCCAGCCGGGCAGGGGAGATCGTGCACCAACCCCGTGACCTGCCGCAACTAGCAAACTTATGAATAGTCACCGGCCCCGGCGACGGTCGTCGCGGCTCTGCGTACGCCCGCTTGTACGCGACTGCGACGATGCTTGTGCCGTGGTGGCGCCTGGGAGGGGCTGGGCGGAGGCGTCGGCAGGGAGGCCGGCAGACCGGCGCAGCCGCCACACGAGGACGTCGCTGACCGAGGCCGCGCTGTCCAACTCCCGCCGGGCCGTCGCCTCGGCGAGCAGGAGGGTGGGGTCGTGGCCGGCGGCTTCGGCATCGGCGAGCGTGGCCGCGAGCGCGGGCCATCCAGCCTCGGCGAGGATCTGCCCGGCCAGCTCCGGCAGCGCCTGCCGCACGAGGAGGACGTGGCGGCGCTGCACGGCCAGGGGGAGGAGACGGCCGCGCTGGTGGAGGACGGCCATGGGCTGGGAGGCTGCGGCCTGGTAGGCGGCGCGCAGGTGTTCGGCGGCCTGGCGGGCGGCCTCGGCCTGCTGGGCGTGCTGCTTCTTGCCGTGCCAGTGCGCGGCGGCGGTGACGAGGAAGAACGCCATGTCGATGAGCATGGCGGTGGTGGCTCCGTCCTCGCCGCGGCCGAGCGCCGGGCCGCCGTGGACGAGGTCGCGGGCTGCCTGGCGCAGGGCACGGTCGTGCCCGCGGACCGCCCGGACGTGGGAGCGGGAAGCCCGCTCGAACGCGACGGCCGCGTCACCGAGTTGCTTGCGGGTGTGGGCGGCGGAGGTTTTCGCGAGCGCGTCGAGGACCTCGCCCGCCGCCGCGATGTGCGCGGCGATCACGCCGTCGTCACCGTCGTCGAGGACCAGGACGGCCTGCCAGGCGGCGGTGGTCGCGGCCCGGCGTGCGGAAGCGGGCCCGGGCACGGCTCGCAGTGGAGCGTCGGCCGTAGTGCTTTCGGTCTCCTGGCCGGACGGCGCAGCGACGGTCCAGCGCTCCCGGATGCGGGGCAGGGACAGGTCCGGTGCGAGCCGCGCACCCGGGTAGAACACCGGCTCGCCGTCCTTGTTGCGGTCGTCGGGGAGGGCGACCTTGTACCCGAGGAGGTCACCGGACGGGGCGACTCGCTTGCGGATGAGCAGGCCGGCGGCGGCCAGCCGGGCGAAGAACTCCTCCTCGCTGTGCGTGCCGGCGACCGCACGTCGTACGGTCTCGCGCAGTTCTTCCCGGGCGGTGCGCTTCCGGCCCTGGCGCTCGGCCTTGTGGCGTTCAGCGCTGGTGGGGCGCTGGGCGGCGGTGCCGTCCCCGGGCGCGACCTGGTGCAGGCCGAGTTCCTTCTCGATGAGGCGGCACTCGGCCTGCGCCCGTTTGCCGGAGCGGAAGTCGTCGGGGCGGCTGCCGTCCTCGCACACCAGGGTGGCGATGATGTGGATGTGGTCGTCCGCGTGCCGGACAGCGGCCCACCGGCAGCCCGGCTCACCGTCGCCGGGGTCGATGCCGGTGGCGGCCACGACCCGGCGGGCGATCTCGCCCCACTCCTCGTCGGACAGGATCCGGTCATCCGCGGTGGCGCGCACGGAGGTGTGCCACACGTGCTTGGCAGGGCGGGCATGCTCGGGAAGTGCCTGGACGGGCTGGTCGAGGAGCTGCTGGAGGTCCTTCAAGGTGGCGTTCGGGTCACGGCCGGGATCGGGGGACATGCCGTCGAAGGACGCGACGAGGTGCGGGTCGGTGTGCTCCTCGTGCTTGCCCGGCCCGTACAGGTAGGCGAGAAGGCCGATGGTCCGCGATCCGGCAGTGTGCACTCTGGGGATCACGAGGCGCGCTGCGCGATCAGCAGCGAGGCAGCCTCGTGAACAGTTTCGGCGGCCCGTTGGACGGCGGCGAGGGCCGCGTCGAGCTGCGGGACGTCAGCACCGGAGTTCAGGGCCTTGGAGACCTGGTTCAGGTTGCTGCCGGCCCAGCCGAGCCTGCGCCGGCTCTCGAACAGTGCGGTGATCACTTCGCGCTCGTCGGCGATCTCGGCGCTGGTGCGGTCGAGGTCGCGGGCGGCGGCGAGAGCGGCGCGGGCGAGGAAGCCGGCGACGGACAGGCGACACTGGGCAGCGGCGGACTTGATCAGGGCGAACTCTTCTTCGTTGAAGCGGGTATTGGGCTGGTGCAGGCGCTTCTTCTCGCGCGGCTGGCGCGGGCGCTGTCGGGCGCGGTCGGCGCGGTCACGGCGGCTGCGACGCTCGGACGGCTTCTCCTCCTGCCCTGGCTTCGATCCGCCCCCGGTCGAAGCCAGAAGGACCTGCGCCCCCTGGTGCAGGTCTTGGCCCGCCCCCTCGGGGGCGGGTTCGGCGGAAGCTACGCTTCCGCCCCAACTTGCTCGCGTTGAGGTCGAGTTGGATGCCGACTGCACGTGTTCGGTTGCGGGCGTGGTGTTTGGGCTGGTCATGGGTTGGGGTCCTCGTCGCTGGGCTGGCCGGTGCTGGTGGTGCCTGTCGGGTGTCGCCTGCCTTGCCGCTCGTGTGGCCGGGGGAAGGAGAGCGGGGTGGCCCGGCCGATCGCCGGGCCACCCGGATGTCAGTTTGTGCGCGGCAGGCGGTTGACCTGCAGCTATAGCGGTGTCAGCCGCATTCGGGGCAGTGTGCGTAGTGCTGGGTAAGGGCCCTGGCCATGCGCTGCTTGGCGCCGGCCGCGAACCCGGCGCTGGACTTGCCCGTTCTGGTGCCGGCGTGGCGGACGGAGTGGTTGCTCATCTGGCCCATCTCCGTCTCGTATCCCGCCTTGATGCGGCTGAAGGTGCGGCAGGTCTTCATCGGGCGGAACTCCTATTCGTGGACGTGGCGTTCTCGTCACGCAGGCGGGCGAGAACCGGGGTAAGTCGGTCGTTGCGGATGGGGATGCTGTGCTCGCGCATGATCTGCCGCAGCTGCACGCGCGTGATGGACTCGTTGCCGTCCCGTCTCAGGGCCGTCGGGACATGGGGGCGCAGCAGGTCGACGATCTCGTCCTCGGACAGGCGGGTCCGGGACCGCGGGCCCCGTCCCGTACGGGGCCGTGGTCCCCGTGGCGTTCGGGACCGGTCCCGTGCACGGTCTCGAGAGCGCGTGGCTGCGGGGTCCGGTTCCCGGTCCCCGGTGGCGGGGTCGTCCTCGCCGTCACTGCAGTCCCCGTCCCCGGCATCGTCCCGGTCCCCGTCTGAGTTCCCTTCGGGGACCGGGTGGGGACGCGGTCCCTCAGCATCGGTCCCCAGCCCGGCCCACAGGCGGTCCCCGGTCCCCGGTACTGCGAGAGTGCGCTCATGCCGGGGACGGTCCCCGCTGGCGACCGCAACTCTGGGGACCGGGACCATCTGGGGATCGTGGCCGGTGTCCAGGACCGTGGTGGCGCGGTTCCGGAGGGGACCGTGGTCGCTGCCGGGGGCGGTCCCCTCGGTGTGGGGACGATCTCCTGCGACGGGATCCCCGGTCCCGTACGCGTGGTCCCGCTGGGGGACGGCGGTGTTGGGGACTGATCCGGGACCGTGGTCGCTGTCCTGCGGGACGGTTCCGGCGGTGGCGGTTCGGTCCCCTCCGGCAGGATGGGCGGTCCCGTCTGTACGGTCCCCGTTGGGGACCGGGACCGTGTGGGGGACTGCGGTGGTGCGGTCCCGGCGGGGACCGGGGTCGGTCCCCGCGGTGGTGTGGGGACGGTCCCCGGCGGTGGAGGCCTCGGTCCCGTACACCTGGTCCCCGTCATGCTGGGTGCCCTCGCCCCGTCCGGGCAGCGCCCCGTCCCCGACCGCCTGGCCCTTTGCGGACGGTCCCGGTGTGACGTGCGCGGGGGTACGGTCCCCGTTCGGGCTCTGGCCGTCCTGGGGGGTGGCGACCAGCTGGTGGACCTGGCGCATCAGGACACCGAAGGCGAGCAGGGCGGCGGCCGGTGGGATCGCGGCGACCACGTAGTTCAGCAGGGGCACCGGCGCGGTGCCGGTGCCGCTCACGCCGGCCACGTTCAGCACGATCGAGCCGACCGACCCCGTGGTGGTCAGAGCGATGGCCCACCAGTCGGTCACCCGTCGGAGCGCGGCCCTCAGCATGAGCAGTTCACCGGCGACGATGAAGGCATCCAAGGTGCCGGGCCAGGCCCACCGTCGGACGGGGGAGCCACCCAGGCCGTGCAGGCCCGCGACCTCGGCCAGGTGAGCGTAGGAGAGCCAGAACCCGGCGGCGGTGAGTGCCACGATGACGGCGCCAGCGGCAATCAGGACGAATCGCTCAGCGGTCTGGGTGGTCACCGGGTGGTGCCTCCATTTGTCGTGCTGGGGCGGCATGTGGCCTTTCGGAAGTCGTCGATCAGGGCAGAGGTGTGGACCTGCCGGGGCACAGGTTGGGGGGTCTGCTTGCTGCGGTCGCGCTCGGGGCCGTCGCCGTCGTGGCGAACGCCCGCACCGGGGGGCTCCTTGCCGTCGGCCTCGGCCTGCCGTGCGGTGGCGACGGGGTTGGTGTCGAGGGCGACGTTGAAGTTGTCGCGGTCTTCGATGGCGCGGGCTTCCTCGCGCAGGACGTCGCGGGCCCAGTTGAGGCTGACCTGCAGGGTGAAGGCCAGGCGTTCGGGGCTCCAGCCCCGGGCTGCGGCGTACCGGATCAGGGTCCGGCGCTCGTGCTCGCTGAGCTGGATGCTCCGGCCGTTGATCACCGAGAGCACACGGCCGTAGTCGAGCCGGTGCTCGACTTTCTCGTGCCAGTGGAGGCGCTCGTCGGCGGTCATGCCGCCCCAGATGCCTTCCCTCTCCTCGTTGTCGAGGGCGTAGTCAAAGCACTCCTGGCGGACCGGGCACATGCCGCAGGTTTCCAGGGCCTCACGGATGGCCCAGCGGTCGCGAGGGGTGTGGAAGAACAGCTCGTCGGCGGAGTTCGGATCCATCCCTTGGCAGGCGGCGCGGGCGTGCCAGCTGTGGTCGGAGACGCCCTGGAGTGTCGGTGGGGGAGTGGTGTTCGAGGTGATCGTGCGCATCGGAGCTGTCTTTCGGGTACGCCTCACCGGCCGGCGGCGGGCCGGCACGGGGCCGGGGTGCGGCTGGCGGGCCGGTGGGAGGCGGAGAAGGGGGCGAGGGCGGCGGTGCCGTGCCGATGAGCGTGTGCCGGGCGGAGGGCCGGTCAGGCGCGCTGGAAGCGGCGGTCGGTTCCGGTGAATTCCACGGGCGTGCACATGCCGGACAGGCGGGACAGGACCCGGTCGCCGACCTTGTCGCGCAGCACCGGGAGATGCTTTTCCATGTGGTGGGCGCGGACCGGCGGCAGGTTCGTAGTGAAGATCGTCGGCAGGCGGTTCTGGCAGCGCCAGTTCACCAGCCGGAAGGTGATCTCCTCCGTCCACTCGCTGGTCTTCGCCGCGCCGAGATCGTCCAGGAGAAGCAGCGGCACCCGCATGATCCGCCGGAGCATGTGCTCGGGGTCCACGCCGGACCGATAGCGCATCTCCGCGTACAGGTCCGCGGCGGTCGTCGCATGCCACTCGACCCCACACCCGGCAGCGGTCAGAGCCCGGACCGCCCCGTACGCCTCGTGCGTCTTGCCGATCCCGGTCCCGCCCCAAAGCAGCAGCGACGGTCCGTGCGCGATCCGCCGGCGGCCGGGCCTACCCCAGGCTGCGTTGAGATCTTCTGCGGCCGGGGCGACGGCGGTCTCCGCGATGGTCCGCACCCAGGCGGCGACCTGCGGATGCTGGGGCGCCGCGTCCCGGTAGGCGTAGGGGATCCGCTTCTGGGCGGCCTCCAGTGCCGGGATCGGCTCCGGCGAATTCGGGAGCACCGGGGCCGTTGCCGGGTCGATGCCGCGCTCGGCCAGGCGGGCGGCCAGACGCTCACGCAGCCGGTCGGAGACCGCGGGCAGCGGGTCCGAGAGTCGGGCGCGGTTCACAGGCTGCCCCCGAACGTGGTCGGCTCCGGCGTGGTCGGGTTCATGTAGGGCGTGTAGCCCGAGGCGTGGGCCCAGGCCCCCGCGCCGGAGGCGGACGACACCCCAGCGGCGGCATGCGGCGGTGCGGCGTTCAGGGCCTCGTTGACCAGGCTCGGCAGGACGCTCGGATGCAGGTTCTTGAACCGCAGCCGCTCCAGAGCGGCCCGGATCACCTCGGCGTCGAAGCCTTCCTCCAGGAGGCCCTTGACGTGGCGCCCGACCAGACCGATCACGTCCTTCGGGGGCCGTTGGACGTGACTGCTGACGTACTCGGCCACCAGGGCCTTCGTCGAGTCAGGCCCGGGAGCCGCCTCGTGCACGGGGGCATCGCCCCCCTTAGGGGAAGATCCAGGATCCAAGATCCTAGATCCAGACGAAGAGCCCTCGCGAGTCTGTGTCGAGGGCTCGACGAATGCCCCCTGAGCTGGACTTTCTCCAGACTTCGCCGGAGCTGCGTCCGAGAGGGTCTCGCAGGCGTCCTCAGAGGAGGAGCTTCCCCCGGCCGCTTCGGCGCCGCATACGGCCGCCAGCGCAGAAGCGGGCGAAACCGGATGATCGAGGGCTCGACGAGGGTGCGCCGAGGCCTGCAGAACCGGACCGGTGATTCCCGCAGGTGTGGCCGGCACCTGCACCGCGGCAGGCTGGGAGACCGGGCAGGGCCGCTGCTTCTCGGCCGTGCACCCGCCGCACCGCTGGTGCGTCTGGTGCTTCGGGCAGCGCGATACCCGAGAGGCGGACGGCCGGTCGATCTTCTGGTGCTTCTCCCACGTCACGATGTGCAGGTACTTCTTGCCGTCGCACCCGATGTAGCGGCAGATCAGCCCGGCTGCCTCCAGCTGCTCCAGGTCGTTGGCCACGTGCTCCGGGGTGTGCTCGGCGCGCAGCGCCCACAGGAAACCGGCGATGATCGCAGGGTGGGCGAGGAAGCGACCGTTGTCATCAGCCTGAGTCAGCAGCCCAATGAAGGTCACCATCGCGCTGATGTCGACCGAGGCGACATCCTCCGACAAGAACATCTCAGGCTTGATCGTCCGGATGCGGGCCATCAGGCAGCGCCCCCGCGGGCGGGGTTACGAAAGGGGGCCGTGGCCGCGCGGGCCGAACAACTTGGCCTTTTGCGCTGGGCAGGCGTCATGCAACACTCTCCTGTGCAGTGAAGCCGCACCGATGGTCCCGTGAGAAGGATCGGTGCGGATGAAGTGGTCTCCGGCCCTTGCCTTGGGTAGGAGCGCCGTGAGCGTTCGGCGTCTGAGAGTTGGCCCTCTCAGGCGCCGTCGCTGTATCTGCGGTTTAATCCGCGCGGCTGGTGCACGCACTACACATGGCTCTCCCCCGATCCCCCCGTTGGCCGGGCGGACTGCCCGGCGAGCGACGACGAACATATGGGCAGGCTGCGCCAAGGTCCAGAGATAGCTCTACAACCCCATACAACTTCCCGCACATGCTCTGACCAGCTGTGAACCGGCAGGCTGTCGCGCTGTACCGGGCTGGTCAGGTCTGGATTTAAGCCCGCAGGCAAAGCCTTCGTCAACGGTGGCTCAAGGCGGAATCCACGCGCGTAGAGCGACGTGTAGAGGATGTGAAGACTGGGTGATGAAGTCGCGTAACGCCTTTGCGATGAAGGGGGATTGAGTGGTGAAGCATGGCCATTCAGGGATGCCTGACAGAGGTGCGAGTGATCATTTATGCCGCTACAGGGAAAAGCGGCAAGGATTTGCCGCTTTGCCGATCATGGGAATCCATGGGCGAGGGAATGTCCAGATTCGTCATGGAAGGGCCTTGATGGCGGCGGGTATGGTTGCAGATTTAACCAACATTGCTGTGGTCGAGGCCACAAATTGTGGACAGCATTCAAGGTCGTCGTATCGTCTTTGTGGGAGACACCAGGCCGGGGGGGCCGGCATTCATGCCTGCCCCTCTTTTTTCATGTCCGCGTCAGGTGTCCCCGTGGGATACGGGAAGACAAGGAAGAGCCTCATGGTTGCTCAGGGGATATCCACCCCCTTCGGCGATGACCACGCCGAGAACAAGGGCACGCGCGGCGAGGAGCTCGCCGGCCAGTTCATGGGGTTCGGCGGCTGGCTGAAGAACTGGCGCCAATCGGCCGGGATCACCCAGGCTCCGGTCGCCAGGGCCCTCGGCATGGGAGTCCGGACCTACCGCAACGTGGAGAAGGGCGCGACTCCACCGCGGTTCACCAAAGCCCAGTGCGACGCGCTGGCGGACGTCCTCCAGCTGGACAAGAGCGAGCGCCACGCCCTGCTGCTGTACAACATTGGAACGACGCTGGACGATGACCCGCTTGTCGGTGCCAGCCCCGAGCTGCGCAGGGCCCTGCGGCTGCTAATCGATCGGCAGATGCCCTCGCCCACCTACCTCACCGACCGCAACTGGAACGTTCTGGCGTACAACCAGGCCATGGCCGAGTGGTGGCCGTGGGTCATGGAGCCGCAGGCGAACCTGATGCGCTGGGCGCTGACGAACCCGGAGGCCCGCACCCAGTACCACGACTGGGACAAGCATGCGATGGCCTACGTCCGACTGCTGAAGTTCGCACAGGCCACCCACAAGGACAACGCGGAACTGGCCGAGCTGATTGCAGACGTCCGCCGAAACTCCGACGTCGACCGGATCTGGCGCACCGAGGCGGACATGGAGGCCGACCGTGACGGCCATGTCTTCCGTATGATCATCCCCGCGCTGGGCTGGGAAACTGTCGAGGTCGTCAGTCACGTTCTCTACCCGGCCAGCATGCCCCACTGCCGCTTCGTCGTGATCACCTGGGTCGAGGCCGAGTCCTCTGACGACGAGATCGACGCCCTCGGTGGAAGGCGAAACGCCTGGGCCGCCCCGGCCCAGCACCCAACCGGCCAGGCCGAAGCGGATGCTGCCCGGCGCCGCGCAGCCAATGCGCTCACGGCCCGCCTGGTCGTGGACAGTGCCGACGAAGCCGCGGCGCTCGCCGGCCCCGGAGGCGTTCCGCTCCCCGCGCTCAGTGAATTGCTTGGCCCGCAGTGCCAGCTCACCCTCTCACCCGAGAACCACTCCGTTGTGTGGGCCGTACGAGAAGCGCCTGAAGAGTGGGGCATAACGCAGCTTGGGGCCGGTGCGGTGGTAGACCGCATTCAACCGGCGAACATTGACCCCCAAGCTCGGGCTGAGCTGAAGGTTCTGTTGCGCGCTTCACTCCCGGCATCTGACCGCGAGGCCCTCAGTCGGCTCCAGGATCAACTACCGCAGGCAGACCTCCGGGCCGCTCTCCTTCGTGAGATTTCCGAGAGCCTCCAAGAGGGCGAGGACTTGGCCCAATAGCTGGTGTGGCTGGCCGAATGAGCATTGAAGACAACTTAGTGTCACCGCTGGCGCCGTCTCCGTGCGAGGGCAGGGGGCCGGGGCGTGGCCATCCGGGCAGCAGAGATCGTCCGGACGGCCGCGCCCATGAACCGCTTCTCTTGCGACGACTGCGCCAGTCCGTCCTCGGATCGGCCGGGCGCCTCAGAGGCGCGGCAGATCCCACAGCCCTTCAGGAGCCACCGTGTCCCGGTACACCTACGACTGCCCCGTTCGCTGGTCGGACCTCGATGCAAACGGACACCTCAACTCCAGCCGCTACGGCGTCCTCCTGGAAGAGACCCGCATGCGCATGTTCAGCATGCTGGTTCCCAGCGATCCCACCGAGCGACTGGCCCGCAACTTCCTCCTGCGCGAGCAGAGCATCCGCTATCAGTACCCGCTTGAGGCCTGGGAGACCCCGGTCCGTATCGAAGCCTGGGTGACCGACGTCAAGCGGGTGTCGATCACCTTCCACTTCGAGGTGAAGGACGACGATCACGTCTACGCCACCGCGACCGCGGTCGTGGCCGGCTACGACTCCATCCGCGGCGGCATCCGGCGCTTCGAGCAGGATGAGCTCGAAGTGTTCAACAGCTACGCCGACACCCCCCAGGCAGTGGGCAGCTGAACCATCGCCCTGGCTTGCCTGCCAGGTGTGGGACGGGTGGCGGGTCAGGTTCGGTCCCTCGTACGTGGCGCCATGCTCTACCGCAGCGCGGCCGCGAGGTCCACGAGGAGGCCGGCCTGGACGTCACCCCCGAGCCTCTGCTGTGGCTGCGTGAGTACATCGGCGCCAACCACGACGGTGCCCCGGAAGATCACCGGGTGCCGGCCCGAGGGCGAAGGTGACCGGCATCAACCTGTTGCCCCAGGGCCTGCGCCCCCCTGATTGCCGACCTCGCGCACGCCGAGCTTCCCACCCGCTATCTCGGCGACCTCGCCTGACGCCATGGCGACGATCGACTGCCGCGTCGTCCCCGAAGGCGCACCGAAATCAGCACCGGCCAGGCCAACAGCGTCTGGTACATCGGCGGACGCGAGCCGTACGTCCTCAAGCATTGCAGCGACCCGGCCCGCGCCGCCAACGAAGCCGCCGCCCTCGCACTCCTCACCCACCACCGAGCCTCCACCTCCTCGACGCAGACCTGGAACCACGGCTGGCCTGGACCGCGCAGAGCGCCGTCCAGGCCCAACCCGTACCCGCGGCCGAAGTGTTCCTGGATGGCCTCGCCAGCCCGCTCGCCATGGCCATGCCGTGCGGGTGGCCGGCGCGCACCCCCCACGGTGGCGGTGCCCCGGGCCGTCCAGGAGCTGCTGTGGCGGGTGGCAGGGGCGAGCTTGTAGGCGTTGAGATTCGCCAGACGTATGGTCATATCCCCTGCTCTCCGTTGCGGATGAGTGCGCGGTTGCGTTCCGCTGTGCCGGTCAGAAGACCAGTTGCTGTAGGTGGGCGGGTGCGGGGCGGGTGGCGAGGAGGGTGAAGTGCTCGGTCGAGATGATCGACTCCCGCTCCGCTGCAGGGAGGCGGGAGAGGATCCCGGGAAGTGGCCGTTCCTTGGCGGCTTCACTTCGGTGAGCCGAGATCGCGGCCCACTTCTGCTCGAGCCACTCGCTCACGTCGACCATCGCGGTGGCGTGCTTGTCCGGAACGCTGAGGATCTTCTTCCCCACCCGCTCCAAGAGCGGTCCGAGCTCGCCCACCCCCGAGACCGGGTGTGTGGCCGCATACAGAGCCGCGGGCTGCCACGGGGCCCCGGCATCCGGGTGGAGGTGCTCAAGTCCGGCGGCGTGGAACGCAAGGACGGTCGCTTGGTGGGTGCGGACGTGGTCGGGGTGGCCCGTCAGCTGGCCGTAGGCGTCGTGGGTCACCACGGCCTGAGGGCGCACGGCGCGGATGTGCCCGACGAGCAGCTCGACGACCTCGTCGATGGGAGCGTCGCACAGCCGGGCCCGGCCGGGCGCGGAGTCGGGGATGCGGGCGTCGGCGTAGCCGAGCATCCTCGGCTCGCCCGCGCCCAGCACGGCCAGAGCATCGGCGAGCTCGGGCGCCCGGTGGCTGGTGGGGGACCAGGTGGCGGTGACGACGTCGGTCGCCGCGCCCGCGGCGGCGTGCTGCGCGAGAACGCCTCCGGCCAAGAGGGCCTCGTCGTCGGGGTGTGCGAAGACGCCGAGCAGGCTGGGAAGCGACACGGCTTCTCCTTCGGTTGGGGTGCCGGTGCCGGTGCCGGCCCTCACGGTTGTGTGCGGGCCGCAGCATCGAGATGTCGTGGGTGGGCCGTCAGCGGTCGGTGTTTCCGGCCGTGCCGGTGGCTGCTGGGACGGGCGTGCCGGTGAGTTGCTGAGCTCGGCGGGCCAGGTGCGGGGCGAGTTCGGGGTGGGCGCCGCGGCTCGTTACCTGGAGAAGCTGAGCGAGGGCGACGAGTTCGCCGATCCGTCCCTCGGGGGTGTCGAGGACGTGGGCGAACTCGCTGCGGATGCGGCCGGCCGTGGCGGGCTGGGGGAGGGTGTAGGCGTGGAGCAGGCCCACGTCGTAGCCGGTGGGGAGCAGGCCCCACCCCTCCCAGTCGAGGATCACGAGGGGCTCCGGCGTGAGGTTGCCCCAGTGGAGGTCCCCGTGTCCCGTGGTCCAGGTAGCGATCGTGGGCACCGGGGTGCCGAGGAAGCGGGTGAAGTTGCGGTCGATCCACTGCTGCCGTACGGCTTGCCGGTCGGTGGGCACCGTCGCTGTGGCAGCGAGTGCGTTGCGTAGGTCTGCCCACCAGGAGCGGGGCAGGTCTACCTCGCCTGTCAGGACCGGTCCGCCGGATTGGAGCGCCGGTTGGGAGATGTACTCGGACAGCTCGGCCCGGTAAGCGATGGCGTCGTCGGTCCACTCGGTGACGTCGTGCAGGCGAGGCCGGGGAACGGAGCGGGGCAGGGCGGAGTCCGCGGCGGCAGTGCCCTCCCATAGGCGGGCGTTGCGCTTGTCGGCAGGAGCACTGACCAGCCGCAGCCACCACCGGCCGGCTCGGCGCCCCAGGGTTCGGCCCTGCCACCCCCAGGCTTCCGGCCCGGACGCGGTCACGGAGAAGGCACGGGCAGCTTGCTGGTGCCGACTTCGCATCCGCTCCTGGTCGGACGTCTGGGCTGGTGGCGCGAATACTGCCTGCCGGGCGTTCGAATCGGTCATGCGGACCGTCCGAGAAGACGCTCCGCTCCGGCGTTTAGCAGCTGTCGGCCTGCGTCCTGCCCGACTTCATGGGCTGACGTCGAGGGGCCGGACGCGCAGGCGCGCAGAGGGGCGCCGCCGGTCGGGTCGAGCACGGCGGCGTGCACGGTGACGACTCCCGACGCGGCGTCGAGGGTGGCGTGGGCGGAGGCGGCCGTCAGGCACCCGCCCTGCAGCGTGGCGAGAGCGGCCCGCTCGGCGTCGAGCAGGATCCGGGTGGGGCCATGGGTGAGGGGTGCGAGCAGCTCCCCGGTGGCGGGGTCGTCGGCACGGTGCTCGACGATCACGGTCCCCGCGCCGGCCGCGGGCAGCCACACGGTGGGGTCGAGGATCTCTGACGCCCGGCCCTCATAGCCGAGGCGGCGCAGCCCGGCCAGGGCAGCGATCATCACGTCCGCGCCGAGCGTTCCCTCGTCCAGCTTCGAGAGCCGGCTGTCGGCGTTGCCGCGGATCGGTACCTGTACGAGCTTCGGGTGGAGAGCCTTGAGAAGGGCCGAGCGGCGAGGCGCGCTGGTCCCGACCCTGGTGCCGGGCGGGAGTTCGGCGAGAGTGGCCGCGGGATGGCCGGCGGGGAGGACGAGGGCGTCGCGGGTGTCCTCTCGGGGCAGGACCGCTCCGATGATGATGCCGGGGGACCGGTCGTGCGGGCCGGGTACGTCCTTGGCGCACGCGATCGTGGCCTGGACGAGGTCGTCGAGGAGGTACCGGTCCGCGTTGCGGGTGAAGGCCCCTTTCCCGCCGATCGCCGAGAGCGGGCCGCGGTGCCGGTCGCCCTCGGAGACGATCTCGACGATGTCGAGGACCGCCTCCGGGTAGCGGGCGCGGAAGGCGTCGCCGAAGCGGTCGGTCTGTTCCAGGGCCATGGGGCTGGGCCGGGTCCCCAGCCGGACGGTGGTGAGGGTGGTGCTGCTGGTCATGAGGGTCGGGCTCCATCGGCGGTTACGGGGTGGGCGGGCGAGATACGGCTGAGGGCGGCCTGGAGGACCGCGTGCGCCGGCAGGACGCTGGTGTCGATGACGTGGCCGTCGGCGTGCATCCACACAGCGGCAGCGGCGTAGTCCACCGCCCTTCGCCGCCGGTACGCACGCACGGCCTCGCTACGGGTCTCGTCTCCCGGGAACTCCTCGCTCGCGTCGATCCGGGCTTTCAGCTCGTCCGATTCGACGTGGAGGACGAGATGGACGAGCCCGGGCGAGCGGCGCAAGGGTGTGAACACTTCCGCGGCGTAGGCGGGACGGCCATGGGCACGAGGACGTGACCGCTGGTGTGCGCGGCGATCTCGCTGATGTAGGCCGTGGTCAGGCGCCGCCAGGCCGGATAGTCCTGGTAGTCGCGGAGCTTTCCGGGGTGCCAGGCCAGGGTGCGGCGCAGCAGGTCGCCGATCTCCTCCGGGTCGGCCACCACCGAACCGGGCAGCGCCTGATGAAGGCCGGCCGCCAGGGTGCTCTTGCCGCTGCCGAAGGCCCCGTTGATCCAGGTGATCACTGCTCGTCGGACCTCCCTGAGGCTGTGTTCCGTCCAACGGCGGGGGCGGGAGCCTCGTCACGGCCGGGCCAGGAGACCACGATGCGGCAGTCGTTCTTCTCCACGACGTCTCCGGCGGGGAGCGCGGAGTCGGGGGTACCTGCGGGCATCACCGTCAGCCGGGGCGTGGCCCGGCCCCGCAGGTCGCGGTCCCAGGTGTGGACGGCGGCGGCTAGGGTGTCCGCGGCGGCCTTGCCGTCCGGCCCGAAGCCCTGGACGCCGAACTCCCACGTGGACGTGCCCTCGGCCTCGTCGTGCTCACGTCGCTCCGTCATCAGGCAGGCCAGCGAGCGACCGAGGACGATCGCTTCGGCGCCCGACCGCTTCGGCAGCCGCACGAGGCCGGGGCGGTCCGGATCCCCCTCCATTCGGCAGAACCCGGGCAGGGAGGTGGCCAGCCACAGCTGCAGGTCCTCCAGCGTCTCCCCGCCGCGCACCGTCACCCCGGTCCACAGCTCGGTGCCGCCCACGGCCAGGGCGCGGTCCAGGCCGTCGAGCGCGGAAGGTGGGGTGTCCTCCCAGCGGATGCCGTAGCCAGTGTCCCCGAGCGGGGCCGCGGTCTCGTCCCACCGGCCGGCACCCTGCATGGGAACGAACCCGCACGGGCTGATCTCCGTGGACACCAGCGCCGGGTCCTCGTTGCGCAGGCCGACGGCCCGGGTGAACCCGCCGATCCGCAGGGGCATGACCAGGTGCCCGCCCTGCGCGAGATGGTTCGTCCAGTACCGCGCAACGTCGTTCGAGGCGACCGTCACGATGATGGCGTCGAAGCCGTCCGCCGGGATCAGCTCTCCGGGGGCCCCGCGGGTGCCGTCGCCCAGGACGGCCCGGACCCGGCCTGCGTAACCGGTCTCGGCCAGGAACCGCTCCGTACGCGCGTGCACGTACGGGTCGATCTCCATGCACACCACCGACCCATGAGGGCCGACGAGTTCGGCGATCAGGCAGGCGTTGTAGCCACCGCCCCCGATCTCCAGCACGTTCGCGCCGGGCCGGAGGTTGGCGCGGTGCAGCATGACCGCCTGCATCTCGGGCTGGGATACCGAGCTCATCGACCGCCCGCTGCCCTGGTCGTACACGGTGGCCACCGCCTCGTTGGCGTACGCCCGGGAGAGCGACTGCTCGGGGAGGAAGGCGTGACGGGGCACCGTCGTGAACGCCCGCCGCAGCTCCGGGGTGTCCGTCCAGCCGGCCTCGGTGAGGTCGTGGACCAGCTGCTCGCGGAGCCGGACCGCCGCGGTCGGTTCGCCGAACTTCAGCGGCACGCCTCCGGCGGGCCTGGGCGTATGGTGCGCGGGCGGGACGTCGGGCAGCAGGCCTGGCCACACCACGTTGAGGGCCTGCGCGGACGCCGCGAACAGCGGCTGAGGCAGGTTTCGCACGGCGAAGGGGGTGTGCCACTCCCACCGGGTGATCAACTCCGGCTCACGGACGGTCGGCTCGCCGGTGAAGTCGGTGATGCGGGCGATCTCGGTGACCCGGGTGAATCCGTGCGTGGAGTCGCACAACGTGCCCAGAAGGAGCACCGACTCCGGCCGGGCGTGCAGGCCCGCCTCCTCCGCGAGTTCGCGTACCGCTGTGGCCTCGAACGCCTCGCCCGGCTCCACCTTGCCGGCCGGGAGTTCCCACACGGCGCGGGAGGCGTTCCAGCCGAGGAGGACCTGCCCGCGGTCGTTGGTGACCACCACGGCGACGCCGGCCATCGCGGATGGCTTCGGGGTCCGCTTCTCGCTGTAGGTGACGGCATCGGTTTTGGGCCCGCGCAGCAGCAGGACGGTGAGGTCGCCGGCCTCGACGCGCTCGGTGTGGTGCCAGCCGTCGGCGAGGAGGTCGATCTCGGTGTCGTCCAGGCAGATCCCGCGCAGCTCCTCGGGGTGTCGGTCGGCGTGCGGGGTGATCACGCACAGGGTGCCGTCCTCGTCGAGGAGGGCAGCGAGTTCGGCAACCGTGCGGGTGCGGTCGGGCAGGTGGGCCAGCGCCCGGCGCATGGTGATCAGCCGATAGCCGCCGGTGCCAGCCGGGGCGAGGGAGGAGAGGTCCCCGCTGGTCAGGTCGAGGTGGTGGCAGCTGACCTGGTCCGAGGCCGCGCTGGCCTTGTCGACGGCGGACTGGGCCCAGTCCACGGCGTCCACCTGGTACCCGGCGGTGGCGAGGAAGCGGGCGAGCTCACCGGTCCCGCAGGCCACGTCCAGGGCCCGGGCCGCCTCGGCGCCTTCCGACAGGGCCAGGTGCTTGGTGAGGACGGTCTTCTCGGTGTCGCTCAGGGGGCGGAAGTCGCGGCCGGCCGCGTAGTGGGCGTGCCAGTCCTGTGCGGTGTGCGTGGTGCTCATGCGGTGCGGGGCTCCCTATTCGTTGGGTGGCTCAAGAGAGGTCGGAGTGCTGGGCGGCGGGTCCGTAGAGGGCTGCCGGCTTGCCGGTCATCAGGGCCCAGTAGCGGTCGCCGAAGGACCAGTGCCACCACTCGGTCGGGTAGTTGACGAGCCCGGCGGCGGTGAGCGCACGGCTGAGGGTGGCGCGGTGCAGCCGGGTTTGGTGGGGGAGGCCGTCGGCGAGGGTGTAGCAGCGGCCCCTGCTCTCCTCCGGGCTGGCGTTGACGCGGGTGCCCATGTCGAGCTCGGTGCCGTCCGAGGTGACGAGGGTCAGGTCGACGGCCGCGCCGGCGCTGTGCGGGGCGATGTCGGGCGGTGACACGTACCGGCTCGTCTGCGCCCGCAGCTCCTCCGCCGGCCAGTCGCCGTGGGCCGCGCGCAGCTCGGCCGCGTACTCCTCGAAGTACCGCTGCTGCAGGGCCGGCGGGCGGAACCCTTCGACGACGAGCAGGCGCAGCCCTTCGGGCAGCAGCAGCTGTGCCTGCAGGAGCCGGTCGAGAACACCGGAGCGTAGGTGCGCGAAGGCGTACGCGGGATCGGAGCGGCGGTCATCGAGGAGGAGTTTTCCGCCGCCGCGGACATCGGCCAGGGGTTCACCGTTGTCCGCGACCGGGATAGCTGCGACCCGCGGGTCGGACATGAGGATGATGCTCATCTAGACCTCCCAGTCCCAGGTGTCGAAGTACGCCGGGATCCCGGCATGGCGGGCGGCCATCACAGCCTCGAGCCGGGCGTGGTCGCGTCCCGGCATCAGGCCCTGCCACTCGGGGACGGCCAGGGCACGGAACTCGTCGTGCTCGTCCGGGTCCAGCACGATCCCCGCAAGCTGCCCGGAGGTGAGCTGGCCGCCGTCGAAAACCCATCCGACGGTGGCCAGCGGCCAGTCCTTGCCCGGCAGCCCGAACACGGTGGCCAGGAGCTTCGGCGGTCCCTCCACGCGGAGGCCAGTCTCCTCCCGGCACTCCCGCACGGCGGTCTCCCAGGGGCGCTCGCCCGGTTCGGCGACGCCGCCCGGCCACTGCCAGGGGTGGGTACTGGAGTACGTGGCACGCAGCTGGACGGGCCGGTCGTCCTCGTCGGTGAAGAAGACGGTCCCGAACATCGTGGCCTTCGGCAGCGTCGCGGCGAACTCCTCCGGAGGCAGCCACTTCCGCTTGCTCACGACGCGTTCCCTTCGACAGCGGCGGGGAAGCGCGTCATCCGCATGAGTGCCGGGTCGGCCGCGAAGCCGAGCTGCTCGTACAGCGGGGCGGAACCGTCGCTGGCGTACAGCTCGTACAGGGTGACACCGGTGTGTTCCAGGTGGTCGAGGAGGGCTGCGAGGGCGGCTTTGGCGTAGCCGCGGCCTCGGTGGGTGGGGTCGGTTGCGACCGCGTGGATCCGTACGGCCAGGCCCTTGGGGTACTTGGGGGCGGGTAGGACGGCGTGGACCAGTCCGAGGGCGCAGGTGGCGAGCCCGCCGACGGGGGAGTCGATCACGTACGCGCGGGCGTCACCGCCGTCCTGGAGGCGTAAGGCGAGCTGGTCGGCGCACGTGGTGAGCCAGGCTTGGTCGAGGGGTTGGCTGAGGATGTTCTCCGACCGGAGGCGGGCGATCTCGGCGGCATCGGCAGGGGTGGCGAGGCGGGGTTCTGGCACGGGGGTCCTTTCTCGAACGGCTAGAAGATGAAGACGGGCTATGGATGTTGGGTTCGGAGTCGGCGCAGGGTGCGGTGGCCGCGCTCGGTGACCTCGGGGTCGTCGTGGCTGGTGCCGTAGGCGATGCCGGAGATGGCGTCGAAGGCGGCCTCGCAGTCCAGGCGCAGCTCCTCCGTGGGGGTGAGTGCTCTGCCGTACCCGTCGAGAAACGCGGCGCGCAGGTCCGGGCGGCCGGTCCAGGTGTCGCTCAGCCGCACCAGGTCCCGGGTCGCGGTGTTGTACTCGGACCGCTCGAAGTCGAACAGCAGCGGTGCACCGTCGCCGTCCAGCAGGACGTTGCGGTACTGCAGGTCCCCGTGCGTGGGCACGAGCAGGGGCTTCGGAAGCTCCGCATAGGCGCGGGCCAGGGCGAGGACCAGATCCTCATCCCCGTCGGCCAGGTACGGACGAGCCCCGTCCAGATGACGCTTGATCCTGTCCGCGGCCGTGGCGGCTGCGGCGGGACGCCCGGGTGCGCTGCGGTGAAGGACGCCCACGAGACGGCCCAGGGACTGCTGCACGCGCGCTTCGTCGGCGGCGCCGAGGACCATGCCGTGCAGAGGCTGTCCGGGCAGCCCGGTGACGACGACGGCCCGCGCGGCGGTGTCGGCGGCGACGAGGCGGGGAGCGCGCGGCCCGAGGGCCGGCACCCAGGACCGGTACGCGGTGACCTCCCGGTCATGGAACTTCGCGCCGCGGTGCCGCTTCAGGTACCAGGTGCCACCCCCAGGCCCGACCAGCCGCCATACGCGGCTGCCGGTGCGCACCCAGGACACCTCCGTCGCCTCTGCGATCCGGCCGACGGCCTGCTCGGCGAACACCCGCAGCACGTACGGCATTTCCACCCCACCGACGGGCGGCCCGCTCAGCAGGCGGGTGCGGTGGGGGCCGTTCGGCCGGTGCTCGATGTCGTCGCCCGGTTGTTGGAAGTGCACGGCGGCGGGCAGATGGGCGCGGTAGGCGTCCAGACCGGCTCGGCAGTACGCCACCGTCGGGTCGGGGAGGGCGTCCAGTGGGTACCAGTCCATGCCGTCGCACCGGTCCGGCTCCATGATCCGAGGCCGGCCCGACCAGCGGCGGACGTCGAAGAAGACGCCGATACGGGACCTGGATCCCGCCGGTGGGCGGTGGTGGACGGTGACCGCCGTGGTCACGTCCTCCGCCTGGATGAGTACGCCTGTTTCCTCGAGGGCTTCCCGGGTGACGGCCTCGACCATGTCCTCGTCGGGGTCGAGGTGCCCGGACGGCAGATGCCACAGGCCCGACGCGTACACCGGTCCGGCCCGGCGGGACAGCAGCACCTCGGGTCCGCGCTCGCCGTCGCGGCGCAGGATGAGGTGGACGTCGACCGGCACCGTGTGCCGGGCCCCGCCGCTCACCGGGCTTCCCCGGGGCGGCGGGCGAGCAGCAGGGTGAACACGCCGTCCTCGTGTAGCACTCCGTCCCGCGCGTGCTGGAGCAGCAGCTGCTGGGCCTGGTCCTCGAATCCGGCGTGGTCGGCGAAGAGGTCGGGCCGGGCGAAGGTCGTGGACCGCAGGTAACCCAGGACGCTTCGGGGGGTCCACATGCGGTTGAAGGGAATGCGGTGCTCGGCAATGTCGCTGAACGCGGATTCGGCGAGGTCGTCTTCGTAGCGGCGGCCGGGCTCGCGGTAGGTGCCGGTGGCGCCGGCGCGGCGCTCTGCTCCGAGGTGGGACTGGATCAGGCCCTGGAGCGCGACGGTCCATTCGGCCTGGTGGGTCCACAGGCTGCCGTCGCCCATGATCGCGACGGCGGCGTGCGGCGCGGCCACCCGGTCGGCCATGGCCAGCACTGCCGGGCGGTCCATCCAGTGGAACGCCCGGCAGCAGGTGACCAGATCCGCCTGGTAGCCGGGTTGGGCGGGGGTGAACTTTTCGGCCGGGACGGCGTGCACGGTGGCGGTGCGCTCGCCCAGCTGGGGTTCGAGCTCGTCGAGCGCGGTGCGGAGCATCCCCTCGTCCTGGTCCACAAGGTCCAGGTGGGCCGCGGGAAGCAGGGCGGGCAGCATGGACAGGGCGACCTGTCCGGTGCCGGCGCCGAGGTCCAGCAGCGTGGGCGCCGCCGCGCTGGCCAGTTCCCGGGCCAGGAGCTGGACCACATGGTCGGGCAGTCGGGGGCGATAGCGGGCGTAGTAGCGGTCCGCCGAGTCGAACAAGGACACAGGACTCCGATCTCGTGGTGTGGGCGTTCAGCTGCGGGTGTCGGGGACCTGGGGCAGCCAGGGGACGGCGGTCTCGCGGAAGGACTGGTTGACCGGGACAAGGTCGGGCGGGTTGCCCAGCGCGGAGAGGGTGACCGCGATGCTGGTGGCGCCGTCATCGAGGGCGCAGATCTGGCTGCCGCAGGACGGGCAGAAGCCGCGCTTGGAGTCCGGCCACGTGTAGTGCCACGACGGCTCGGCGCCGGACCAGGCCAGGCCGTCGAGCGGGAAGGAGACCCACGACATCATCGGTGCCCCCGACAGGCCCTGGCAGTCCCGGCAACTGCAGGTGTGGGGGTAGTCGGGCTCCCCGGTGACCGTGAACTGGACCTTCCCGCACAGGCAGCCGCCCGAACGGGCCGTGGTGGAAGCCGGGGTGGATGAGGTCATGGGGTGGACTCCTTCGGCGCCGGGGTGGGTTCGGGGGCTTGCGGCGGGACGGTCACTGCCGGCTGGAGGGCGGCGGGCAGCTGCCAGGACAACTCGGCCGGCCCGCTGCCGGCGCTGACCCACTGGGTTCCGTCCGGTTCGAGGTGCAGCCGGTAGGAGGACGGGGATCCGGCCGCCTGCCATCGGGTGGCGGTGTCCTGGATCTCCGCCCAGATGTCGCGGGGCCCGCAGACCGTGACCGTCCACGTGCCGGAGTCGTCCGGCCGGGCAGTGACCCAGGACCCGCAGTCGGGGGCCCCGATGACCAGGTGGTCGGCGGCCCAGTTCCGTACGAGCCCGGGGTGCAGGTGGTCCAGGGCCAGCCACAGACCGCGGGCATCATCCGGTGGTGGGCCCGTGTGCGTGGTGCGGGTGCTGCCCCCGTCCGCGGCCTCGATCCGGCCCCGCAGACCGGGCTTCAGGTAGAGCTGGCTCCAGCCGTGGCCCGCCCGGTGCCCGAGCCGCACCGCTTCCAGACGGGCCGTAACACGCCCGCTGCCGGTCCTGGTGAGGACCGCCAGGCCCGGCCAGGACGGCGAGGACGTCGACAAGGTCGCCAGCGCCAGCCCGCCGGCGGCTAGCTGCTGCGGCCAGGCCTCCGGTACCCGGGGGATCGCGTACGACACGAAGATCCGGTCGTAGTCGGCGCCTGCAGGCCAGCCGTTCTGCCCGTTCCCCGTCACGGCCGTAGGCCGGTGGCCGAGCAACGCCAGCCGCTCGCGGGCGGCGGCGGTGACGTGCTCGTCCCGGTCCACGGTGACTACCCCCGCAGCCCCTGCGATCACGCACGCGACGGCCGCGGTCACTCCCGCACCGGTCCCGACGTCCAGGACCCGCTGGCCCGGCCGCAGTCCGAGGCGCTGCAGGAGCGCGACGGTCATCCCGGCCGTGCTGGACATGGCCGTCATCGACCCGCCCGACCTCGGGGCCGGCACCCGGCCCAGGACCGGCTCGCCGTCGTGCTGGACCAGCACGCTCTCCACTCCGTACAGCAGCCCGAGCAGCTCCTCCCGGTCCGCGGGCACTCCCCAGTCGAGCAGGTCCCAGCGCGGCGGAGTCTCGTCCGGCCGGCTGCGCCGCACGTACGCCTGCGGCATCAGCACCTCCCGCCGCACCGCGAGGAACGCGTCCCCGACCGGGCCCGGCCGGAGGTGGCCGGATGCTTCCAGCCCGGCGACCATCTCCGCCCGCGCGACCCTCGCTCGCTCCTCAGGGGAGGCTTCGGTCCGGGCGGGCGGGACAAGGGGATCGAGCACGTACAACTCCTTGGGCAGGGGGCACGGGGACTGCGGGCGGGATGCGCGGGGCGGTCAGGTCCACCCGAGCTCGGTATAGGGACGACCGGCTCGGATGCCTTCGATCGCCGCTCGGGTGTAGGGGACGATCGGCTCCGGAAGGGCGTCGGCGGGCCACCAGCCCCAGGACACGCACCGGTCCGGCTCTCGGACTTCAGGTGTCCCCGTCCACTGCCGGGCGCGGAAGACGAACCCGACTCTCGGCTGGTCTCCGGGCTTGTCGACCATGTGCACCACGTGCGCGAGCTCGACGTCGGACGGGTCGATGCACAGCCCGGCCTCTTCCTGCGCTTCGCGGACCAGGCAGGCCACCGCGGACTCCTGCTCGCAGTGCCCGGCGAGGAAGTGGTGGGTGCCGCCGGCGTACGCGGAGCCGGGGTGGCGCAGGCCGAGCAGCACCTGGCCATCGCGTTCCAGGTAGAGGTGGACGCCGACGATGTGCGGAACGCTGGTGCTGCCCGCCCTCGGGCGGTCCGGCCCGAGGGCCTCGCGTTGGGGCGCCGCCTTGGTGCGGCCGAAGTGCTCGGCGTGTCGGCGTACGAGGTCCAGGGTGGAGGGGCTCAGCCTCAGGCGCTCCATGGCGTCGGGGTGGAACCAGGCCAGCATCACGCCCTCGGTGAGCGGCAGTCCGGCCGGATCGCCGTTCCACTGGGCGGTGAACACCTCCACCGGCACGGTCAGACCGTCGGTACCGGTGGCGAGCTCGACGGCGAACGGCTCCACGACGCCCGGCTCGAGCCCGGCTTCCTCCCGCAGTTCCCGCCGGACGGTGTCTTCGAGCGAGGTGTCGCCCGGCTCGCGGCCCCCGCCGAGCAGGGCCCAGGCCCCGGGCTCCCAGATGCCGGGGAGGTCATCGCGCAGGTGCAGCAGGTAGCGGCCGTGCCCGTCGTGGATCAGCGCCGAGGCGTTGACCGGCTCGATGCGGCCGTCGAGCCCGGACGCGGTGAGCTTCTCCCGCAGCTGCGGGGCCGTGACCTTCTCGAAGGCGACCCACTGCGGGGCCGAGACCTCCTCCGGCTGCACCGTGACCTTGACCTCCCTGTCCACCAGCTGGAAGACGAAGCGGAAGTCCCAGTGCTGGTGCGCGGCTTCGCCCTTGGTCGGGTTGGCGTCGATGTCGAAGACGTCGATGTCGATGGGCAGATCGCCGTAGGCGGCGGTGGCGCACAGGGCGCCGGGCGGGATGCCGGCCTCCTCGTGGATCTCGCGCAGCGCCGTCTCCAGCAGCGAGCGATCATCTGCCTCGACGTGCCCGCCGGGTGCCAGCAGGAGCCCGAAGGTGTTGTGGTGGACGAGCAGGACACGGCGGTCGTGTTCGACGACGACCGCGCTGCACGTGACGTGCCCTGGCATGGTCGAGCGGCTCGTCGGCTCGGCGTCTTCGTCCAGCAGCCGCAACAGAGGTGCCAGCAGCGGCACTTCAGCCGGGTACCGTTCCAGGTAGGCGGTGACGAGATCGCGGATGTGGGAGCGGGAGGGCGGCAAGAGGAGCCTCACAGGTCGGTGGGACGGCGGGATGGAGGAGTCGGCGGCGCTCACGGGTGAGGGCGCGCTCCTGGGGCATCAGCGGGCGGAGGGGCAACTCGGGCGCGGGCGGAGTCGCCGGAAGGAGGTGCGGGGACGGGCATCACGGTCAGGCGGCTGACCGGGGAGCGCAAGAGCACGATCACTGGCAGCACCAACACCAGCGTCCCGACGGCCAGAGCGGTACGTGCCCCGAACGCCGTGGCCACGGCGCCGCCGGCCAGGGCCGCGAACGGCTTGCTCCCGGAGACCAGCCAGGTCGACGTCTGCTGCGCCCGCGCCTGCAGGTGGGGCGGGCAGATCTGCTGGCGCACCGACCTCTGGGTGGTACCCGCCACTGCCGCGGCGGCGAGCTGAAGGCCGCCCGCCGCGGCGAGGACGGCAAGCCAGACGGGCCCCGGCCGGGCCAACAGCAGCGGCACGCCCGCCACTGGGCAGGTAGCGAAACCGGCGAGCAGGGTGGGCCCGGGGCCGAACCGGGCTACGACACGCGGCGCTGCCAGGGCCCCGGCAAGCGCGCCCGCCCCGGAGACACCCATCACGACCCCCAACCCGGTAGGTCCCGCCTCCAGCACGGTCAGCAGGTAGTACGCAAACAGCGCGCCGGTCACACCGACGCCCACACCGGTCAGGGTCAGCGCGAACACGAGGTCCCGGACCAGTGGAGTCCGCGCGGTATAGGCCAGGCCCTCCCAAATCTCCCCGGCCAACCTGCCCCTGGGCCGCCCCTCGCCCGCTACCGGCCGGCCGGGCTCCGGAATCCGGGCTGTGCAGCAGGCGGACACCAGGTACGACAGGGCGTCCAGCCAGAAGGCCTTGGCCGCGCCCACGGCCGCGACGACCGCGGTGCCGAGATAGGTCCCGGCCATATCCGCGGCCCCGAACGCGGCACCCACCCGGGCGTTGGCCCGGTGCAGCACGGCGGGTTCGACCAACTGCGGCACGATCGCGATGGCCGCCGCCTGGTGCAGCACGGTCACCGCACCCAGGACCAGCGCGACCGCGTACAGCACGGACATCGACAACACCCCGGCCAGCGCCGCCACGGGAACTACCGTGACGACAGCAGCACCGGCAAGGTCGGTGCCCACCAGCAGAGCCCGCTTGGCGTACCGGTCGACGATGCCGCCAGCGGGGAGGGCAAGGAGGAAGGTGGGCAGGTGGGCCAGGGAGGCGAGCAGAGCGGCTTGCCCGGCCGTCGCGTCCAGTTCGAGGACGGCCAGGGTGGGCAGGGCCACCAGGTGCACCGACGTCCCGACCAGGCCGGCGGACTCCCCGCCGAGGTACAAGCGGAATCCTGTCCCAAGTACCGGTGCCCTCTTGCGGGCGGAGGGCCGGGGGCGGGGCAGCGTCACCACAGGACGGCCTCCGTCAGCAGCCAGCCTGCGGGCAGGGCATCGGGGACGGGGACAGGCGGACGGCACTCGGTCTGCGAGCTGGTCTGCGGTTGGGCCAGGTTGCGTCCCGACGCCGGGCGGATGTTCACCCCGCTGGCCTGTTCCTGGGGCGCGGCGGCGGTCATGCGTGGTCCTGGGGCCGCAGAGTGTCGTGGTCGCCGGCGGACTGCGTGGGGATTGTGGCATCGAAGGCAGCTGCTTGGACGAGGTAGGCGTCGCGGAAGTCCCCCGTGCCCGTAGCCGGGTCCATCAGTTCCTCCCAGGTGCCCGACTCGGCGACCCGGCCGTCCTTCAAGACGTGGATGAGGTCCGCATGGCGCACGGAGTGCAGGCGGTGGGTGATGAGCACGATCGTCTGCCCGGTGGTCGCGGCCAGGGCCCTGATCTGGTCGAAGACCCGCTGCTCCGCGACCGCGTCCAGGGCGCTGGTGGGCTCGTCCACGATCAGGATCTCGGCCTGCCGGTACTTGGCCCGCGCGATGCCGATGCGCTGCCACTGACCGCCCGAGATCTGGTGCCCTCCGCGATAGCCGCGAGCCAGCAGCGTGCCGAGCCCGCGAGGCAGGCCGTTGAGGACCTCGTCGGCACCGGAGAAGCCGCAGGCCTCCTCGACCGCCCGGTCGTCGATGACCTGACCGGGCTGCCCGATACCGACGTTCACCCGGAACGTGAAGGGCCAGTGGTAGAAGTCCTGCGACATCAGCGCGACGCGGCCGAAGACCTGGTCGCGGTCGGCGGTACGGGCATCGACGTCGTCCCACCAGATCGTGCCGCTGCCCTCGTCCGGCAGGTAGAGGCCGGCGAGGAGCTTGACCAGGGTGGACTTGCCGGAGCCGTTCTCGCCCACCAGCGCGATGATCTTCCCCGCCGGGAACGCCAGGGTCACCTCGCGCAGCGTGGGCTCGGGCGGGGCCTGCCCGCTGCCGGGGTAAGTGAAGGTGACCTTCTCGAACCGGACTTCCCGCAGTCGCTCGGGCAGCGGGTCCCCGCCCGCAGGGATGGCCCGGGTCTTCGCCTCCCGGCACAGTCGCTCGAAGTCCGCGACGAACAGGGACTCCTGGTGGAGTTCGGTGACCTGGAGCACCAGGCTGTCGAGGCTGGCGGCGCCTGTGCGGATGGCCAGTACCGCCGTGCCGGCGACGGAGAGTTCCATCGCTCCGCCCCACAGCAGGGCCCCCAGGGCGCCGTAGGTGAGGAGGGTGGCGAGGCCGCCGGCGCCGTCGGCGGCGAGCCCGATCCGTGCGGCGCGGCGGGCCAGCCGGGTCTGCTCGCGCTCGCTGGTCTCGGCCATGGTCCGGAAGTGCCCCAGCAGGAAGGGCCCGACGGCATGGACGCGGACCTCGGCGGCCGCTTCCTTCTGGGTCAGCAGCTGGCCGAGCAGGTGCCCGGCGCGGGCGTGCTGGACGAAGGCGTGGAAGGAGATGTACCGCTGGCGGGAGATCATCAGCGAACTCCACGCGCTCGGCAGGGTCATCAGGACCAAGAGCGGCAGCAGCACCGGGTGCAGGACGGTGAGCACGCCGGCCGCTGCGATCAGCGACACCGCGGAGTTCAGGGTGTTGGTGCAGTAGCGGATCATGCGCCGGGCCGAGTCGGCGCCGTACCGGGCCGCGTCCAGCAGCCGGTGGAACTCGTCGTCCTCGATCGCCGACAGCTCCGTGCGGTACACCAGGCCGAGGTACTGCTCGGTCGCGACTCGCTGCACCTTCGGCTCCAGCGCCCCGGTGGCCGCCGTCGACGCCGAGCGTAAGAGCGACCCGAGGAACGCCGTGACGGCCACGGCCGCGAGCGCGGGCAGCGCCTGAGTCAGGCGCTCGTTGGTGCTGCCCGCCGCGAGGACGTGGCCGAGCACGCTGTTGACCGCGACCAGGCCGACAGCCTGCGCGATGCCCCGCCCGGCCTCCGAGGCCAGGACCACGCGCAGGGCCCGTGCGTCGGCGAGGTGGGCGAGCCGCAGGCCGGTCCCCGCAAGACGCGGGAGCTGCCGCGCCATGGTCCAGAGCCCGAGCTGGAGCCAGGCGCCCTCATGCTGGTCCCAGCCGATGTCGTAGGCCAGCTCGCCGCCGAAGAGGAGCCGCTCGGAATCCGACACCCCCGCGGCGCCGGATCCGCTTGCCGAGTCCTTGCTCACGTAGCCCTCCCGAAATCCGGGCGTGAGCCGCGGCAGCAGGACGATGAAGCGTCAACACGACCCCCACCCGCCGAGGGCAGGCACGGGGCAGGCGCGTCATGTTCGATTAAGGGGAGGGCGGCGAGGTGCTTCGGTAGGAGATTCACGGGGTCCTCCGGATGGGCGCACGACTGGTACTGGTGCTCTAAGAACGGCTCCGATCCGGGTCCGTCACGGCCGGATCGGAGGCAAAACGGGAACGAATGTTCCCGTCCGGCTGGGTGGGCTTGGCGCGTCTGGGGCGGTGGCGTTGAAATTCGCTCGAACAGGGGGTGTCACCCGGGCGGAGGATTGCCGACCGCGTGCGTACGCCGGACCGGCTCGGACACCTGGGCGACTCAGGGGACCGACAGGCTGTCTCTGATCACGCGGTCGCTCCGATGCAGTGCCGTGTCCAAGGCGCTGCGCAGGTGCGCGGGCACGGCGCCGGAGCCCAGAGCACAGGCTGCGACGAGGTCGTGGCAGTCCTGGAGCTGTCTTGGGGCGGCGAGCTGGGTGAACAGCGAGCTGTCCAGGACTTCGCGGGCGGCGAAGCCATCACGTGTACCGACGATGCTTCGGTGCAACTCGTTCGTGATGCGGTAGGCGGCCGGGCTCGCCGGGGAGGCGATGGTGTCCAGGACTGTGAGGCGCACGCGGGTGTCGAAGACCGTCATGCCCTGCTCGGCGGGGACGGCGCGGAGGGCGGCCTCGAGTTCGTTCTCCTGGCTTTGGTCCAAGTCGGCGCAGGCACGGAGGCATAGGGCGTGGAGGCAGGAGGTGACGGCGTGCTCCCACGGTTCGCCGGCGGCTGTGTCGGCGATGAGGGCGGCGGCGTGCTCGGTGTCGCCGCTGGTGAGGGCGGCGACGACGGCGATCTGTCGGCCGTCGAACATCCGCTTGCCGGTGCCTTGATGTTTGCGGGTGTGCGCGAGGGCTTCGGCCCACCGGCCACTTCCGGTGAGGGTCCGAGAGCCGTCGGCGAGGAGGACCCGCCACAGCCAGGCGCGCACTTCCTGCCGACCGTCTTCGGACTGGACCAGGTCGGCGGGGATGTGTACGTCGTCGAATCGGCCGGCGGTTCCGTTCGTGATGGCGCCGAAGAGGCGCAGAAGACGGTTGCGTCCTTCGTCGGGGTGTCCGGCCCGGATCTGCAGGCGGGCCAGGTTGACGATGGGCTCGAGGGCGCGGATCGCGGCCGTGGCGGGGAGTGGGGTTGCGTGCAGGTAGGCGTCGGCGTGCTGGTGGCACAGCTGGCGCGCGAGGTCAGGCAGCCCGACGTCGCTGGCGATCAGGGCGGCCTGGTTGTAGACGGCCGAGGCGAGCCCCTGGTCCGTGCGGGCGGCAGCGGTCTCGGAGAGCGTTGCGAGAGCCTGGATGCGGTCGGGGAGGGGAAGGCATGCGGGCCGGAACCGTGAGACGAGGGGGAAGCGTCGGGCTAACTGGCCGTGCGGGTCCATGAAGTTCTCCGAGGGGGCAGCCCGACGTGTGGTGCCCACCGCCGGAGATGTGGGCGGCGGGCACCACACGGTCAGGGGAGTACGGTCAGTTGAAGTCGATGACGATCCGGTTCAGGGGCGTGTCGACGGTGAACTGGCCGGGACGTTCCTCGGGAACCGGCGCCTGGAGGGATTGGAGCTCGAAGCCGGCCTCGCGGCTGCGGTAGGTGCGGTCCCAGGTACGGATCGCCTCAGCGACCTGCGCAGCGAGCTCGTCGCTGCCGGGGCCGTGGCCGATGACGCCGAACTCCCACAGCTTGCCGCCCTCAGGGGTGGTCTGGTCCGAGAGGCGCCGGGCGAGGTAGGTCAGGGCGCCCTTGTCGATGACCGCGGTGGAGGAGGGGTAGGGGTCCTCGGTGAGGGTGGTGCCCGTCGCAGCGGCCGGGAACAGCATCCTGATCAGGCCGGAGTCGAAGGAGCAGCTGACGAAGAGCTCCATCCACTCGGGCGATTCCATGGCGCGGACCGTCATCCCAGTCCACTCCTCGACCCGCGGTTCTTCGAGCACGCGGGCCAGCGCCTCGGCGTCGATGGACGTCCCGGCCGGCGCCTGCAGTCGTACGGTTCCGTCTGCGGTGAGGGGGACGATACGCCGGTCGTCGTCCGCGATGCCGCGGCGCAGGGGCATGAAGGTGTTCATCTCGCTGCCGAGCGACACCCACCGGCCGTCTCGGCGTTCGTAGACGATGGAGCGGGAGACGCTGCCCTTGATGCGCTGGGGAACGACGAGCCGCCCGCCGGGGGCGAGCTGGTCGAGCCAGGCGTGCGGGATGCCGTGGGCGCCGACAGTGGCGATGATCCGGTCGTACGGCGCCCCGTCGGCGTAGCCGACGGCTCCGTCGCGGGTCAGTGCTTCGACGTTCGTGTACCCGGCGGCAGCCAGGTGCGCGCGGGCGCCGTCGACGAGGTCGTCGTCGACGTCGATGGTGGTGACGTGACCGGTGTCGCCGACGAGGTGGGCGATGAGGGCGGCGTTGTACCCGGTGCCGGCGCCGAGTTCGAGGATGCGCTCGCCGGGCTGGGCGTCGAGCTGGTCGAGCATGAGGGCGACCACGGCGGGCTGGGAGGCGCAGGAGATGGACGTGCCGTCGGTGTCGTACTTCACGTGAACCGGCTGGTTGGCATAGGCCTCCTGAAGCGAGGCGTCGGGCACGAACAGGTGCCGGGGCACGGTGCGCAGTGCGACCTCGGCGGCCGGGTTGGTGGCGTGGCCCTCCTGGCGGATCTGGTCGACGAGAGTGTTGCGGAGCTGTTCCGCGGTCGGGTCGGGGGTGGTGAGCGTGTTGGTGTTCACCGATCCGACGCTATCGGCGGCCGGGGTGCCGTCGGGGGTGGTTGCGGGGGTGTCACTCGTTCCCATGATGGCCTTTCGGGCGAGGTTGGACAGGGCGCTTTGGTCCTCCAGGGGGAGGCCGGCCCGGTTGAAGTGGAAGATGATGTGGTGGGCGAGGACGGCTCTCAGTCCCCGGCGCAGGCGGCCTTCGTGGTTGAGGACTGCGAGCGCGGTCCCGGCCCGTGCGAAGGCGCGGACCCAGTCGGCGTGGCCGTGGAGCGGGCCGTCCTCCCGGCACAGGCTGCGGGCGTCGACGGTCAGCAGGCAGTGCATGGCCGCGTCCAGCTCGGAGGCGAGGATCGGCGGGGTCGGGCGTTCGGCGGCGACCTTGTCCCAGACGTCTCCCTGCTCGTACCAGTCGAGACCGGCAGCGCGCATCATCGCGCTGACGAGGAGGACGGCGGTCTCGCGACGACCGAGGTGCCCGGCCTGGACGGGGTAGGTCAGCAGGTGCCGGCTGTCGGCGTGGAATAGCTCGTGGGCTGCCTCCATGGCCTCGGTCCCGCCGAAGGCCAGGGTCTCCGGCTCGTAGATGGCGGGAATCCACTGCCGGACCTCGTCGTCTTGGACGAGCCCGCTGAGGGCGGCCCACAGGGAGGGGGTCTCGTCGCCGGTGGTGCGCACGCGCAGCTTCCACGGCTGCTTGTTCAGGAACCACCAGGCGGAAATTTCCCCCCGGTCCTCGGCTTTGAGCAGGGCGGGGCAGAGCTTCTGGGGAATCACCTGCTGCGCCGCGGCGCGGTCCCGGAAGGTGACGTTGATCTGGTGCCATGTGCCCTGCATCGATGAGGTCCTTCAAGTAGGTGGACGACGGGGGTCTGTCGTGTGTGTGGGTTCGCGCGCGGGCCGTTCAGGCGATGAGCAGGCAGGTGTCCCAGGAGGTTTGCGTCGGCGTTCCGGTGGCTGGTGCCAGGAGGGCCAGGGCGATTCCCGCGGCACCGTCGAGGAGCCCGGGGTCGGGCTCCTGCGTCTGGATGAGCCCGGCTGCGGCGGCGGTCGGGTCGCTGCCAGGGGGGTGCACAGCGGACAGCAGCGCGGGGAGCACTGCCCGGAGTTGACCGGCGGTAGGGGGGAGGGCGTCCGAGGCTGCGCGGGCGGCGATGTGGGCCAGGCCGGCGAAGCCGTGGCACAGACCGCTGTCGGTGGTCTCGCGGAGCTGCTGGGGGTCGGTCAGCGCTGCCAGAAGGCTGTGCTCGGCGGCGAGCTGTCGTCTCCGGTCCCCGATGGCGATGGCGGCGAGCTGCTGCGCGCGGGCGAGGCCGGCGGTGCCGTAGCACCAGGACGGTCGCTGTGGCCCCATGGGCAAGTGGCTGGTGCGTAGGTCGGGGATGGTTACCCAGTACGGCCAGGCCGGTCCCCGGCCGCTGTCGACTTCCCAGCGGTCCAGCCACTGAAGGATGCTGGCCATGGCCTCCCTGTGACCTGGGACCAGCGTTCCGCGGAGTGCCGCGAGTGCAAGGAGGGCAAGGACGCCTCCGATGCCGTGGGCGAGCCCGGTGTTGGCGTGCCCGTCCGGGTAGCGGTCCTCGAGGCGGCCCGAAGGTCCGGACGCCGTCCACCATCCGGGCACGGTCTCGCCCCGGTGGCTGAGGGGCTGGGTGAGCTGGACCAGGTAGTCGAGGATGTCGCGGACGGTGTCGCTGTCGGGGCGTCGGCGAAGGAGGTAGGCGCCGTATCCGGTGAGACCGCGGATAGCGTCGAACTCCGCGAGCGCCGGGAGTTCTCCGGCTTCGATGCGCTGCTCGGCTGCGGCCAGGCGGCGGCGTGCGTCGCTGGCCACTTGCAGGTCCAGGGCATCGAGTGCGGAGCCGTAGGCCCCGGGAAGGCGTTCGGCCGCGCACGCGAGGGTGTGGGCGAAGGCCGGCGCTCCGTAGAAGGCGTGGCTGTCGGCCCCGCTGGTCAGCGGCTGTCTGGCCACGGCGGAGAGCCAGGAGTGCGCTCGGTCCCACGGCGCGAGGCCGGCGGCGGCGAGCTCGATGTGCAGCAAAGTGACGCCGGGAGCGCCATGGCCGAGGGACTGCCGACGCCAGTCGGAGACGATCTGCGCGCCGAGTACGGCCGCCGGGTCGGCGAGCCGGTCGGCGATCTCCCGGGCGAAGCCGAGTGCAGGGTGGGGCATCAGCGGGACCTCCTGGCGGTCCAGGCGAGGGCGGCGGCCCGCGTGAGGTAGAGGCAGACGGCTTCCTCGGCGAAGTCGACGGCGACGGCGCGGACGAAGTGGACGTGGAGCAGGGAGGTCAGTACGTCGTCGACGTCGATGCCCTGGGTATCCGGGCCGGGAAAGTGGTTCCGGTACGTGGCCAGGGCCTGGCTGCGGTCGCTCCAGGCGTTCAGGATCGTCTCGCCGTCGGCGACAGACCGCAGGGCTGCCCAGCCGTCGTCAGGGTTGGCGAGCGCCACGGCCTCGGTGAACTCCGGGCGGGCCACCCGTGCCGGGGGCGCGGGCGGGATGTGGTCGATCAGCCACGCCATCGCCTTCGCCGTACTGCCGAGGTAGGCGGCGGCGATGGCCACGCTGTGCGCGGCGATCAGCGCCCGCCGGGACGGCCGGCCCGCGCAGGTGAGCTGCGTGAGGACGGCTCGGGAGTCGGCGCGGAAGACCTCCTCGGCTGCAGCCCACGCCGGCCCCTCGCCCCACCTGCCCATCTCCGGATAGGAGGTGGCGTAGAGCAGATCCGACACCAGCCCGGCGCGCCGGAGTTCGTCGGCCCATGCGCTCACCGTGCTTGCCGTGGCGGCGAAGGCTTCCGGGGTGGGCAGGGCGAACCGGAGCCGTAGGTGCTGGTCGGGGTCGCGGAACCGTACGAACCACCAGGGCGGCCCGCCGAGCCGCTTCAGGAGGTCCGGCAAGTGCTCCTCGAGCAGGACGTCCTGGCGGCGGATGTCCCCGTACACGCTGGCCAGAAGGACAGGTGAGACGGCGGGGGTGTGGACCAGGTCTCTCCGAACCGTGCGAGCGGACGTGGGCTGGGGCAGGCGTGGCCAGGCCGGTGGACGGTTGGCCTTGAGGGGCACGACGATCTCGTGGGCCCGGCCGCCGCACCACCCCAGCTCGGCCACAGCCGGCGCCTCGGCGACCGTGATCGCACCGGCCCGGTCCAGTTCCTCGCGCAGCAGCGCCCTGTGCGCGGGGACAGTGAGGTCGAGGGGCAGGAGCCGGTCGCCCTCCCCGACGTGCACCGTCAGGGGAAGCTTGCGACCGTCGCGCCAGGTGCCGAACGCTGCGTCCCATTCCTCCCACGACCGGTCGGCCGCAGGCAGCTCTCCGGCGTTCAGCCGCCAGCGGGCCGGCGCCAGGATGATGCGGCCGGTGCGCAGGCGCGGAAGGTAGGGCAGGTGGGAGGCGGCTCCCCAGTCGAACGTGGTGACCTGGGCGCACTGGGCGCGGCCCAGCTCGGTGAGGAACCTGGCCAGGGGCGGGGTGTGCGTGTCCAGGTTCAGGGCATGCATCCCCACCGCCTCCACACGCTGCCCGCGACCGGGGGCAGCGAGGTACATCCGCCGCCCGTCGCAACCTACGGCCAGGTCGTCGACGGTCAGCACGTCCTCACCAGGAGGCCGGTGCTCGGCCAGGCTGATCACGGTCGGCAGCACGCGCGGTGTCCGGGTGACGTGCGCGCTCTCCGGCAGCAGCGGAGGGAACGACAACTGCGCGACGATCGTGTCCTGGTCGGAAGCCGGAAGGTCACTAAGGCCCTCGATCAAAGCCTGCCGCTGCCCGGAGTCGAGCACCGGGAGGAACCGGCCCGTGCCGACCCCGGCGCCCCGGGACACGCTGACCACTTCCAGGCGGAAGTTTCCCCGTTCCAGCGCCCTGGTGTCGGGTGCGCGGAGTCTGAACCCGAGCTCAAGGTGGGGCGGGAGCCGTACCGGTTCGCTGCCCACGGTCAGGGCTTCGATCGTGGCCTCGTCGAGGACGACCTCGCGGCGGCCGTCGAGGGCAGCTTGCTGCCCCAGCCGCAGCAGGACCTGGTCGCGGTCCGTCAACCGCGGTTTGAGGTCCGCGGGGCCGGCGCCCGGGTATCCGTCGGGGTAGCCGATGCCGCTGTCGGCGACTACGTCGAGCACCGGAACCATGGAGCCGATCCCGAACCGCTCGTAGAACCGCATGTGGAACGCCTTCCAGGCTGTCGTCCCGAACGGCGCCGGGCTGACGCGGGCGAGCAGAAGTGCGGCGCGCTCGGCCTCCCGGGCGACCTCCTCCGGCAGCACGACGGACCCGGCCAGGCGCATGTCAACGGCGACCGAGTCCCGCCGTAGACGGGGGGTGAAGGCGCGCATCTGGGCACGGGCGGCCTCGTGCCTGTCGGAGTGGTGGAGGTAATCGTGGATGGCCCCCAGAGCGGCGAGGGTCTCCGATACCCCGACGACCTCGTCAGCGCCGATAGTGTCGAGCTGGGTCAGCAGGTAGCCGAGGGCATCGGTCTCCGTGCTCGGCGCGTGCAAGGCGCTGACTAGGACGCCGACCCCCATCAGCTCCCGCACGAACCCGTGCACGGTGGGCTTCCCTGCTGAGGGGAACTCGGCCAGGACCTTCGCGACGACATCTGCGACTGGGATCGGCGCCCGCGCGGCGGTGAGGACGGCAGCCACGGCGCCGGTCATCCGGACCGAGGCCTCGACCGCGCGCCGGCGGGCGGCTTCAGTATCCGTCCGGTACGGGACGACGAGACGATCGCCGCGTTCGATGAGGGTGGTGTTGGCGACTACCGGAATCCGCTCCAGCAGCTCGGCGTCGGCCTCCAGGCGGGCGATGACCTCCGCCATCCATTCCGCGGACGCTCGGGCCACCGGCAGGTGTTCGCGTCCCCAGTCGGCACGGGACGAGGTGCCGAATCCGGCGGTGGTGACGCCGGCGAAGTATCCGAAGGGGGTGGGGCGGCCGTGTGCTCGCACTATGTACCGGGCCACCGAGAGTGCAGCCCGCCGCACATCGCGAGGCCGGGGACGTTCGGCGGCCAGGAGGCCGTCGACCTCACCACCCAGTGCCGGGCTGGCGTGCCGCAACGCCTTGCCGGTATCCGTGTCGCGGATCGCACGCAGCCAGGGAACCTGCCCGGTGAAATCCCCGGTTGACCGGTCGGCCAGGTCAGGCCAAGGCAGCAGCGGAGGCGTGGGGGACGTCACCGCGCGCACGAGCGCCGTGTGGCTGGACCGAAACGCGGGGCTTGCCACCTGAACCTCCATGAAGGGTAAAAGGAACGGACGGGCCCGGTGCCGCCCCGCCGCGCTGGGCGGGACGGCACCGGTCAGGGTGGAGCGAGTGGGTCAGTGGACGCCGGTGGTGCAGGCGCCGCAGGTCGATCCGCAGCCGTCGTCGGTCAGCGTCTTCAGGGCGCCTGCGTCGCCGACCTCGACCAGCTCCACGTCCAGGTGGAACGCGTCCTTGGCCGTGGCCTTGGGCTGGGCCTGGGTCATGCCCGGGTTGGGATTGGTGGCCATTGCAACTCCTTCGTCTGATTCGGTTTGTTCGGTGTGGTACCGGCCAGGGGCGCGTGCCAGACGGCGCGCTTCCTGGCCTCCCCCTTCGGAAGCGCCGGAGGGGGAAGTCGTGGGCAGCGAGGGCGGCGGTAGAGATCAGCCCGTGTCTCTGGGGGGTGCCGAGCGGCGCGGGGAGAGCCCGACACCGGTGCGGTCTTCACAGAGCTGGGCCCGAGAGAGCGTCTGCCGGATGGTGCACCGGAGATACGCCTCGCCCAGCCGGCCTGCGATCGGCTTTGCCACCGGGATGGCGGCCAGCTGCTGCAGCAGCACGAGCCTGCGGCGCTGTACGGCCCTCACCGCAGTACCCCCACCGTGGTCGGTGGGGTTCTCACCGGGACGCCGGCGCAGGCATCGGTTAGGGCGGGCGCCGCATCGCGGCGGCCGTGCCCGCCTTGGTGCTGCGCGGCAGGTAGCAGCGTTCCGTTCACGCGACTGCCTCCACGGGCCCGGCAGGGACGTAGTAGCCCGGGCCGTAGGCCCCGTCCTCTTCGAAGCGCAGGGTCTTCTCCATCGTGAGGAACCGCAAGGCTCGCTGGACGTGGTGGGGGAGGAGCCCGAACTCCTTGCCCAGCAGACCGGTCGGCAGTGCCGTCCCCGGCCGGTAGTGGCCGGCGCGGATCCGGTCGCGGACGGCACCATGCAGGCCGCGGTCGCGTGGGTGCGGTTCCCGCGTGCGCAGCCGGACCGGCACACTCCCGGTATGCAGCGCGATCTCGCCCAGGCTGTCCAGACGCAGCAGCCCCTGGTGCACATGCTTCTGCGGCAGCCCCAAGGCCAGGGCCAACTGCTTGGTGCTCGGAAGAGGGGCACCGGGCGGGTACATGGTGGTGACGTGCTGGTGCACGATGACGCAGGCCCGGTCCAGGATCCGCATGCTCTCCGGCTTCGTGGCAGCGGAGACACCGGCGGTCATGCCGAGGCCGCCGAGTATGCGGCAGGGGCAGGCCCTCTGGACCACTGCCCGGCCCATCCGGAGGCGACGGGGGAGCACGCGGACGCACGCCCTGCGGCCGGCGCCGAAGTAGCGGCGGACGGAGCCGGGGCCAGGACCTCGCCCGCGACCTCCTCCGTCATCCAGGCCAGTCGGCGCAGAAGGCCGATGTCCAGGGCGTCACGGCGCAGCCGGTCGCGGACCTCGCGCAAGAGACCGCACGCCCGCGCCCGCGTCTCCTCGGTGAGCCCGGTTTCGACGTGGCGGGAGGCCCGGTCCGTCAACGAGCGGAGGTCCACAGCCAGGCTGGCAGTCAGCGGGCGGACCTCACCCAAGTCCACCGCATCGTCAAGGACACGATTGAGGGTGTCCCAGAGGCCGCTGTCCTCGCTGGTGATGTCTTCGAGCCGGGAGACAGCGAGGGCACGCAGCAGACGCCAGGTCACCGGCTCCGCCTCGGACGGGTTCCGAAGGACACCGCCTGGAATGCCCCACCTCGGCGGTGGCGGCGGAGAGGGTAAGCAGGACTGCGGCGTGGGGATCGGAAGTGACGGACCCACGGAATCTCCTCGGACAGGGAATTGGATGTCAGTTGTCGATGCCGTGCGGGGAAGACCGTCGGCTACCAGGGGCGGCGCCGGGCGCGGTACGAGACCTCGTACGGGCGCACGATCTCCTGGCGCGTTTTGACCACCAGGTCGGGGCGGCCGCGAAGGATGACTCGCTTGAGGGACCTGTCGAAGCCGGGCGAGAACATGTTGGTGATCTCGTAGGCCGTGCCATCGAGGACCAACCAGTCGCCGACCCGGATCTCCCGGGGGGACGCGTCCCGGACCTCTCCGGGCGGCGCACCGCGCACGGTGCGGGCGGCCAGGCGGTCGTGCACGGGTTCCGGCTCGTTGTCCTCGAGCCCGGTCCAGTAGGAGTCGTCGCCGAAGTCGTTGTACGTCACGGGCGTTCGCTCCCTGCGGGCGCGGCCAGGGAGGGACAGCTGGACGCCCGCTCAGAGACGGGATCCGTGATCAGCATGCTGAGCGCCGGTTTCACGTCGCAAGGAAGCTGGAGAAGGTGACGGCCGTGGTCGTAGCGGACCTTCTCCCAGCCCCACGCGCGGGCGATGTGGTCCGCGAGCCGGCCGTCGATCACGTTGCAGCGCAGCCATTGCGGCGGGCGCGGGCGGCGTGCGAGCTGATCGGCGAGCCAGAGCGAGACCAGGCGGCCTGCGTGCCGGTGAACGGGGTCGGCGTAGAGCAGCAGCAGGCCGACGCTGCTCTCGCCGCGCTCGGACGTGCTCCAGCCAGGGCCCGGACCACTGGGGTCCAGCTCCCACATCGCGACGAGGCTCCCGTCCTCGAACAGACCGTGGAGATCGTCGCTGTGGTCACCGGTCCGCAGCGGCCGGATCAGGGCGATATCGTGTTCCTGGTCGACCGGCCGCCCGCACTCGGCCTCCCGGGCCCAGCGCCGGGACAGCAGGCTGCCCGCTTCGGGGTAGTCGGTGCGGGCGAGGGCTCGCACGCTGTAGGGAGCGGTCACCGGGTGGCCTCCCGGTACGCGCCGCCGGAGGCTACCGGCGTGCGTGCCGGAGCGTTCGGGCCGAACCGCCTGCCCGCCGACTCGGACGCGCAGGCGATGAACGCGTACGAGCCGTACAGCGGCTCGCGGCCGCCGACGGCGCGGAGTCCGTCGAGGGGGACGGCCGCGATGCCCGGGCCGTCCACGTCCCAGTCGGCGGCAAGAGCGAGCAGCTGTTCCAGGGTTCGCGGCTGGTAGACGATGCCGGCCTCCTCGTACAGCGCGACAAGGTCGGGGGTCGACTCGGGGTGGCTGTCGGCTGCCGCGTGGACGACGGACAAGACGCTGCCGTTGGGGACCCAGGACCGGAGCGTGTCCAGCAGGTGCCTGGCCTTGTCGTCATCGATCCACGGCAGGACCTCGTGCAGCAGGACCGCCAACGGCCTGCGCCGGTGGAGGCGTGCGATGGCCGGCTGGGCGAGCATGTCCTCGGTGAGGGTGATGTCGGCGTGCAGGCCCATCTCCCGGGGCGTCTCTTCGAACACGGTCCGGACGTGGGCCTGCACCATCGGGTCGCGGTCCACGTAGACGACACTGGCCTCGCGCTGGATGTCCTGCGCCGCATCGTGAACGTTGCGGCCGCGGCGACGGGGCAGCCCGCAGCCGAGGTCGAGGAACTGCACGATCCCCTGCGAAGCGAGATGCGGGACGACGTGCTGTCCGTGGGCACGGGCAGCGGCAGCTGCCCGGTCAAGCCACGGCGCAACCGCGAGCAGCTGACGTCCCAGAGCCCGGTCTGCCGGGTAGTTGTCCGTTCCGCCGGTGACGTAGTCACACACCCGTGCCACCGCCGGCTTGGAGAAGTCCAGCTTCGGCAGCGCGGTACCGCCGGGCTCCGCCGCGGCCACGAGTCCAGCGGCATCCTCGGACGGCACACGGTCCTGCCCGGCCGGCGGCGGCAGGGCGCGGTCGGCTGCCGACGCCGCTCCGGGAGCAAGGGCCTGCTGGTGATCGCGCAGGTAGGCGCTGACGGTCTTGCCGTGACCATCGGACCTGGGAGAGGTACTCCAGTAGTCGCAGAGCTTGGTGACGATGGACAGACCGCGCCCGCTCTCCGCGAGGCCCTGGGGCCGGGTGATCTTCGGGACGGGCGGGCTCGGATCGGAGTCCGCGACCTGGGCGATCAGCGCCTCACCGGCAACGAACGTCAGGGAAACCAGGATCTCGCCCCGTCCCGCCGCGTCCGGCTCGGCATGGGTGACAGCGTTGGCGGCCAGCTCGCTGCAGATCCTCACCGTGGAGTCGGTCAGGGACTCACATCCCCACCTGCCCAGTTGGTCCGAGACGAAGCGGCGGGTCTGTCTGACGGACTCCAGGCGGCTGGGCAGGGCCATGCGCGCCGAGACGGCGGCGGGGGAGTCCAGAGCTCGAAGCAGGTCACTTCGCGTGATCCGATGGGACATGGTCACCTCACCTCGTTCCATTCCGCGGACGTGTAGACCCCGCCGGGGAGCCATGTGCTGGTGCGGTCGATGGCCGAACTGCGGCCGTGTCAGTGGCCCTTGGGGCTACCGTTACGCTCAGCGAACCGCGTTTCACCCCGTGTGGGTATCCCGAAGCGCGGTCGGGGACGGGTAACGCGGGTAAAGATCGTTTCGTGGACAGGAGCGCTGCGTGCCGCGCGAACGGAACACGCGACTGGAAGGCGTACTCCAGGAAATCGGCTGGTCGCAGGTCGCGGCAGCCGCGCACGTGGTGCGCGTCGCCTCCGAGGTCGGAGCCACGGAGCTGCAGTCCATCACGCGCTCCCACGTCAACCAGTGGATTCGAGGAGCGCATCCGGGGCCGACGGCGACCCGTATCTTGTGCGAGACGCTGTCGCGAGGACTGCTCGGCAAGGGGCTGAACCGCATCGTCACGCCTGCCGACATCGGGCTCAACGACCCCGACGAACAGGCGGGTTCGATGCGTCCTCGAGGCGGCGACACCATCGCACAGCTCGTGGATCTCGGGGGGACCGACTTGGACCTGGAGCGCCGCCTGGCCCTCAAACGCGCCGCCTTCTCGCTCGCCGGAATGAGCCTGCCGTCCACCGGGTGGTGGGAGGACTCCCTGACCGCCGCCCGTACCCGGCGACCTCCGGCTGGCCGGACGGTCGGGCCGGACGACGTGGCCGCCGTACGGGAGATGACCCAGCTGCTGTCGCAGCGCGAGCAGCGGCGTGGTGGAGGAGACGGACGGTCCGCGCTGGTGGCCTACCTCCGCACGGACGTGGCCGCCTACCTTGGTAGCCCGTTCCCTGACGAGCGCATCCGGCAGGAGATGTTCACGGCTGCCGGCGAACTGGCCTACCTGGCAGGCTGGACAGCGTTCGACGCCTCCGAGCACGTGCTGGCCCAAAAGTGGCTCAGCCTCGCCCTGCAACTGTCCGCCGAGGCGGACGACGCCCCGCTGGCAGGACACATCCTCCGCGCACAGGCCCACCAGACCCTCGACCTCGGCCACCCCACGCAGGCCCTCCAGCTGGCCGAGACCTCCGTCTCCCAGCGCCGCTACACCAACGCCAGCTCCCGCGAACGCTCCCTCCTCGGCGTCGTCCACGCCCGCACCCTGGCAGCCGCCGGCCATAAGCAGGAGGCCATCCCAGCCCTGCTGCGAGCCGAGGACGACCTGCGCAGCGCCCAAGCCGGTGACGACGAGCCCGCAAGGGTCTTCTTCTTCTCTGAAGCGTCCCTCGCGCACGAGACAGCCCGCACCTTGCAAGCCCTCGGCGATCTCCAAGGCGCCGAGCGGGAGTTCCTGCGTAGCGTACGTACTCGCAAGAGCACGGCCTTCGCCCGCACGCACGCCGTCACCCTCGGCCTCCTGGGTGCGGTCCAGATACAGCGGGGCGCACTCGACGTGGCGTGCGCGACCTGGACCCAGGCCCTCGACGCCATGCAGGGAGTCCAGTCCGGACGCGCCCTGGACACCGTCGTCCAGATGCGCCGTGCCCTGTCCCCGTACCGCGGCCGCGGCGGCACCGCGCTGGCCCGCCTGGACGACCGCGCCCGCATCGTGATCAGCCGGGTACGCTGACCGCGCCGTCACACCACCGGCCCGAGCCGAGCCAATAGCCGAGCCGGTCCGGTAGTCCCAGGGGAGGAATGCGTGCACGACCCGATCACGATCGAGGCCATCGCCCACGTCGTCGGTGGCCACCAGACGCCGGCCGACGACTACCAGGGCGGAGTCGAATCGATCATCCGCATGCGCCCAGACTTCCCGCTGGACACCCTGCGCGGACTCGACGAGTTCTCCCACCTGATCGTGACCTGGCGGTTCCACCTGGGTTCCGACGCCGACCTGCACCTCGGAGCCCGCAGCCCTCGCAACGACCCGACGTGGGAGCCCACCGGTACCTTCGTGCACCGAAACCACCGACGTCCCAACCGCATGGCGACGTCCTTCCCCCGCCTGCTCAAGGTGGAAGGCCGGGACCTCCACGTCACCGACCTCGACGCCGTGGCCGGGACTCCGATCTACGACCTGGCCCCCTACTTCGAGGAGATGGGCCCCCGCGGTCCGGTCACCGCTCCGGCCTGGCCGGCGGCGATGCTGGCGAACTACTGGGAGCCCGCGGCCAACCGACCCGAGTAGGACCTCGCCCGTGGGTGGCGGAGACACGTCCACGTCGGCAGGCGGACATCCTGGGGTACCGCTCGGGCGCGTGTGCAATCTCAGCCTCGAAGAGTCGACGGTCAGGACCAGGCGTCGCGATGTGTTGTCGGGTGCGGTGCTCATCGGCGGGTTCCAGGCGAGTGGCCAGGCGTGGACCGGAGAGCCTCTTCGAGATCGTCGAGGCTCGTCAGGACCCTGCGGATGGCCGCTTGTTGATCAGCCCAACGGTGCCTCAGGCCGTCTGCCTCGAGGGATGTGCAGCACGTCGTGGTCTTTGCGCCGCCGAAGCTGAACAACATGTGAAGCAACGCGATTCGGGCGCTTGCTGTGATGTCCCTGACTGGGAGGGTGGGGTTCTCTGATCTGTAGGCGGAGACCAGAGCGATCACGCCGCCGAGCCATTCGTCGTTGCCTGCGACAGTCCGCGGATCGAGCGCGATCCTCCCCAGTTCCCATGCAGGCATCCCGCTCTGGCAGCGGAAGCCGATGACCCCCGTAACCACATCGGTCACAAGCAGGACGTGTCTGGGGGTGAACCCTCCATGGATGGCGTGTTCCACCAGATCCCGGGGCACACCCGACCGGAGACGCTCCGCCTCGCCACGAAGATCATCTGCCCTCTGGGCTAGATCGGTGCGCAGGCTTGTCGGACCATTCAGGAGCTGCGCCGGCAGTCGTCGAAGCAAAGCATCACACTCCGCCAAGGCTCCCTCGACGGGGTGACTGGACCAGCGCCTGGGCTGGCTGGACTGGGGGAGTGGGTAGGCGGCGAGAACCCTGTGCATGCGGCCCAAGACCATCCCGATGTGTTCTGCCTGGGGCCCGGACATCACGTGCGGACTGATGCGACCCGGTGCCTCCGAGACCACTGCCCACGCGCTGCCGCCGAACTCGCTCAGTACGTCTCCGCTCTCATCCGGCCAGACTCGCGGCACGGGAAGCTGAGCGGCGAAGCAGAACTGCGCCATGTCCAAAGCCGCACGGACCTCGTGCAGTGTGCCCCCGCCGGGGTACTCCTTGATGTACACCCGATCGCCGCCAGAGGTCAGAACTCGCCGGTTGATCACGGCCCCGAGGTCCGTGGGCGGCACCCGCTCGATCCCGTCAGCACTTAGTCCGTACCGCAGTTCGAGCACCTCGGCCACGAACTCGTTCTGCTGTTCCTCGTCATGCACGGTGCCAACCGCCATGGGGCCGGACGGCTGTCAGCGGGCCGTCAACTGGCTCGGCTCGTGGAGACACCTGTCATGCCCTTCGTGGGTAGCTGTCATGGTGGGTTGGGGAATCCGGACAGGGTGAGCTGGTCACGCCGGAGCGTGGTGGGCCTGCTGAGCGCCGGCTGCCGACGCCAAGGACGCCGCATTGCGGGCTGAACTCCGCATCTGCGCCGCGACTTGGCAGCCCAAGTGTGTGACGCGAAGACGATGTTCATGAATCGAGCCGGTGATATCACTGATGTCATTGCGCTCCGCGGGCTCTCTGACCAGGCTCCCGGACCCGAGCGGGGAGGCACTCATGGCACGGAACGAACGACGCTGCAGCCGCTGCGACTGTTCTCTCAGCCGCTACAACACCGAACCGATGTGTGCTGCCTGCATCCGGACCGCGGCCGATGACGTGTCGGCAGGTCCTCATCTGCCGCACCAGGTATGGCGGGACGCCGAGGTCGCTGAGGCGATGTCTGAATGGGACTTCGGTCGTGCCTTCCGCCGAATCCGGGAGATCGCGAATTTGCGCCAAGAGGACATGGCTGAACTCACCGGCCTCAGCCAATCGTTTCTTTCGACGTTGGAGTCAGGAGGCCGGCGACTGGCGAACATCGACAAGATCATTTCAGTTCTCTCGCGCTTGCGGGTACCTCCGGATGTCGCTCCTCAGCCGGTGCAGGCCGGCATGTGCGAACCTCAGATGCCCAGTCTCGGCCAGCCTGCGCCCGCGATACCCGCTTGGGAGAGTCCGGTTGAGATCGCCAAGCGTTTGAATGCGACAACTGCATCCAACGTGGACTCGACCGCCCTTCTGCTCCTGGAGCAGGGAGTCGCTGAGATCGTTGAGCGGTATGAAGGCGAAGGCCCGTACCAGCTCGTGACGGAGGCCGTCGAGCTCCGTTCCTTCATTCAGGGCCTTCTGGACGGCCGGCAGCCGCCGGAGCACAGGCGGTCACTCTTTCGCCTGGCGGCACAGGCGTCGGGGTTGCTGGGCTACATGGCCGTCAACGCTGGACGAGAATCGCTGGCAGAGGCGTACTGCTCTGAGGCGCAGTCCCTTGCCGAGGAGATCCGAGACGTTGAGCTGATCATGTGGACGTACGGCACCAGGTCCCTGAACGCCTACTACGCCGGACGGTATGAGGCTGCTGTCCAATGGGCTGACGTCGGACTGGCCGTCGCCCCAGGCCATCCCCAGGCCATCCGCCTTCACGCGAACGGCCGCGCCCGGGCGCTGGGCAAGCTCAACCAGCGGGCGGAGGCCGAGCGATCCATCGCGAGCGCCGAAGATCTCAGCAGTAAGCACAGCACGCCGCCGACTCTGACCTCCTGCATCTCCTTCGAGGCGTATGGAACGGCGCGTACGTTAGCCAACGTCGCTACGGTTCACGTCTCCCTTGGCAACGCTCAGCGGGTGCTCGAGTACGCGGATCAGATCGACGAACTCGTCGAGCAGTCCGAATCGGCATGGAGTCGTGCCCTCGTACGTCTTGACGTTGCGACCGCTCTCCTGGCCGGCCCGCGCCCGGAAGTCGAACACGCCATGGTGCTCGGCCGCCAGGTCCTTGAGGGTGGTGGTGGACCGCCGATCCGATCCGTCGTGCAGCGGGCGGGTGAGCTCTATGCTCGAACCCAGGACTGGCGTGATCTGCAGGCAGTGGGTGAGTACGGGGAGGCGCTCCGCTCCTGGCAGGATGCTCCTCAGGCAAGACATCTGGCCAAAACTGCGAAGATCGCACGGCCAGTCGGGCAACTGGAAGGGGCAGGACGTGCATCTCTTGAGCGACCCTGGCGCGTTTCCTCCCACACCCCCGCCCAGCGTCACTGATCTCGATGCCATCGCCGAGCACGACTGGACCGCCTTCGATGCGGTTGACGAGATGATCAATCACTGGGACCGGCCGGGGTGGAGCGATTCCACTCGGGCGTACTACTGGATGATCACCGTTCCGCCGGAGGCGCCCTTGGTTTCCCAGGCGCAGGACTGTCAGCGGCAACTCAGCCACCTCGGGTTCGACGAGATCGCCGAGGACGGACTGCATCTGACCCTGGCACGGGTGGGGCTCGTCGGTGAGGTGAACGCTGGCCAGCTGGAACACCTTGTCACGACGGCCACCGAATCCCTGCCCGCGGCTTTCAGTCTCGTGGCAGTCCCTCTCACAGCGTCACGAGGCGCACTCCGCTACAGCGTAGGCCCCTGGAATCCCGTCCTGGAACTCCATGCTGCCCTCTCGCTGGCCGGCCTCCAGATCGGACTGCCACCCCGGAAGCCCACAGGGCTTCTTAGGCCGCACATCGGCATCGCGTACAGCAACCGGAGGCGGTCCTCGGCCCCGGTGCGTGAGGCTTTGGGCCCCCTTCGACAGATGCCAGCGGTCTCCGTCACGATCTCCGATGTGCATCTCGTAGAACTGCGCCGTGAGAGGCGCGCGTACCAGTGGAGGGTCGTGCACACCCTTCCGCTCGGGCCTCAGCCACGGTGATCTGCGGCTGGCCCACCTACCCCTTTGCCTATTCTCGCTGCGTCTGACCAAGCCCCCACGGGCGTCCGCCCGGACCTGGTTATGGCGCGCAGTGGAGAACCGTCCGGCGGAGCGGGGTGAGTGCACGGGTTGCTGGGCAGGCCCCAGCCGAGGTGAGAGCTCTCCCGGCCGGGGCCTGGTCCGAGGGTGCGCCGGTCAGGCGCGGGTCAACCACCTGGCCTGCTCGGCGTCGGTGACGATGCCGCGGTGGTGGTCGAGTTCGAGCTGGGCAAGTTGCGCGTAGTGCGCGACGACGTCCTTGCCGAATGCCTCCTCGGCGACGGGGCTGTGTCGGAACGCCGAGCGGGCTTGCTCAAGGGCCGTCGGCATGAGGGCTGCGTCGGCGGCCTCGTATGCGTTGGACGTGCAGGGGTCGGGCGGAGCGAGCTTGCGCTCGATGCCGTGGACGATTGCGGCTACAGCGGCCGAGACGGCCAGATACGGATTCGCGTCCGCCCCGGGCACACGGATCTCCAGGTGGACGCCCTGGCCGTGGCCGACGACCCGCACGGCGCAGGTGCGGTTGTCGTAGCCCCAGGTCATGCGAGTGGGGGCGAACGAGCCGGGGGCGTACCTCTTGTAGGAGTTGATGTTCGGCGCGTACAGCATCGTGAGCCCGGGCAGCGCGGAGACGAGCCCGGCGACGGCCTGCTAGCCGGTCTCGGACAGCCGAGCGGCCGGCCCGGCGAGCATGGGGTCGCCGCTGTGGGTGAGGGACAAGTGCAGGTGCCGTCCGCTTGCGATCCCTGACTGAGGGGCGGCCATGAACGTTGAGGTCATGCCGGACCTGCCGGCCAGGGTCCGTGCAGCGTGCTTGAAGACGAGATGGTTGTCGCACGCTGCCAGTGCGGCACCGTAGGGGAAGGTTACTTCGACCTTTCCCGGGGCGCCTTCGGTCTTGACCGCTTCTACAGGCATGCCGGCCCGGGCGGGCAGACAGGACTTCAGGCATGGGCGACCTAGAACTTGATCCCGCTGATCAGACGTGCGACGTTCGCTGCGAGCTGGGAGATCGCGGGTGCCATGGACGAGCTGGCCAGGTAGAACCCCAACAGCGTGCACACGAGTGCGTGCCCCGTATTCAGACCGCCCTTCCTGACGAGCAAGACGACACAAACCGCGAGCAGCACGACGACGGAGACACTGATCGCCACGGAGACGCACTTCCTCTCTCCAGGGCAAAGACAGGACCCGGACTTCCTCGCAATTGGCCCTGGATAGCGGCTGAATGAGGCACAAGGGTGACCGGGAACCACCCGGCGGGCACACTCCATGGGTGATATCACTGGGGTGATCTCGGTTCTCTACCTGCACCTTCGTGCGGGGTACGTTCCCGGTGAGGAGGCAACAGGTGGTCCAGCACGCGCTGCGGCACTGCGACCAGTGCGGCTGCCAGCTCAGCCAGTACAACCCGGACGGGCTCTGCGCCGCCTGCACTCGCGCTCGAGTTCCCGAAGTCCCCTCGCTACCTGTTGTGCCGGATCGAGTCTGGCGGGACATCGCCGTTCGACAGGCCTTTGCTGCCTTGGACTTCGGCAAGGCAAGTCGTCTGATCAGGCAACGAGGTTCGCTGCGCCAAGAGGACATGGCCCAGCTCACCGGACTGAGCCAAGCGTTCTTATCCATGCTGGAGTCGGGCAGCCGTCGCCTCACCAACATCGACAAGATCACCGAATTCGTTGCGGGCCTCGGTGCTCCCGCCGAGCTCGTGCAGCTCCCGCTTCCCCGGTCGCCCGGGACGGTGCCTCCGCCGCCCGTGGACCAGGCGACAGGCGATCTTGATCCCACCCTCCCGTGGAGCGCCGCCCGTATGGTGGCAGCACTGGACCACGCGGTTGGAGGCGACGTGATAGACCGCCGGCAGTTCCTCACGGTGAGCGGGATCGCCCTCACCGCCTTCGTACACCACTGGGGCACCGCCGAGGCCGAGCCCCTCCAGCGTGCCGCCGACGGCAGCCAGCTCTCGGCGGAATTGCTGGACAACCTGCAGGCGACTACCGACCGCCTGCGCATCATGGACGCGAGCGGCGGCAGCGGCACACTGAGCGAACTGGGCGACGCCCACCTAGAACTACTCAAACGTCTCCTGCAGAAGGCGTCGTACACGGAAGACATCGGTCGCCGCCTGGCCGGCATCGTCGCCGACACCGCCACCCAGACCGGCTGGTTTGCCTTCGACTCCGGACGGCACGACCACGCACAGCACTACCTGCTCGCGGCGCTGCGAGCCGCCAAGGTCTCCGGTGACGACCGCCTCGGCGCCGGAGCCCTCTCCTACCTGGCCATTCACGGGTACTCCACCGGGCAGCCGCGCACGGCGGTCACCGCAGCGCGAGCTGCCCGCGAGAAGATCAAAACCCTCGGCACCCCCGCCCTCGAAGCCATGCTGCTCACCAGGCAGGCGCGAGGCCACGCGAAACTGGGCGAACGACAGGCAGCGCTCACCGCGCTCGGCGAGGCCGCCGAACTCTGCGGCTGCGGACGCTCCGAGTCAGATCCCCACTGGCTCTACTGGATCAACGAAGGTGAGATCCACGGACAGGCCGGCAGTGCCTACCTCGACCTGGGCGATCCGCCCGAGGCCGCCGTCAGCTTCACCGAGGCGCGCAAGGCGCTGAACCCGGCGGACCAGCGCACCAACGCCCTGTTCCTCTCCCGTGCTGCGTCCGCCTACCTCAGGAAGGGCGAGCTGGAAGCAGGGTGCTCCACGGCGCACCAGGCGCTCGACCTCGCCGAACAGCTCCAGTCGGCCCGGCTCAACGAGCACATCGATGCGATGGTGGGCGAGCTCGCCCCCGTCAGCCGAGACCCGTACGCTCGGGACCTGATCGACCGCGCCGCCCTCGTGACCGGTACAAGGAGCAGAACGTGACCCAGGCCCAGCAGACCCTCGTGCTATGGGACATCGACCGCACCCTCCTGTACGTCGGCGACATCGACCGCCAGGTCTACCGGGAGACGTTCGCCGAGGTGGTCGGCCGCCCCGCAGAACACCTGCCGGCCCGCGGTACGGGCGTCACGATGCCGCTGGCGATCCGGTCGCTCCTCGTCGACAACGGTGTGCCGGATGCAGACGTCGCTGAGCTACTGCCGCGGATGGTGGAACTCCTACCGGCACGGCTCGCAGCACACAGCCAGGATCTGCGGGAGCAGGGGGTCCTCATGGCCGGTGCCACTGCGGCCTTGCGTGCGGTGCATGACCATCCCGGCCTTATCCCAACTGCCGTGACCGGCAACCTCAGGCCGAGCGCCCAGCTCAAGCTGGCGGCCTTCGACCTGGACGGCATGCTGGACATGGAGATCGGCGGATTCGCCTCCGACGACCACCACCGGCCGGCGCTCGTCGCCATCGCACAGAAGCGGGCCGAGGCGAAGCACGGCACGGCATTCGACCGTGCCAACACCGTCATCATCGGCGACTCCCTTGAGGACGTCCGCACCGGTCGTGAGGGCGGCGCGGCCGTCATCGGTGTCGCATCGGGCAAGACCACGGCCGCCGAGCTGAGCGAGTCCGGTGCCGACCTTGTGCTCGACTCGCTCGAGAACGCCGCGAGGGTGTTGGCGGGCATCTCCGAGCTCACCAACACGAGCCGACGATCGTAGCCGACCGCAGTCCGGGGGCATCGGTGCGCTGGGCGAGGCAGCGCCTCGGCAGGCGGCGAGGCGATGACGCTCAGGCGTGGGGGCCTTCCTTATAGAGGCGGGTGGAAGAGAAATCCATCGGCTCCGCGCGTGCCGATGGGTGTGCGCCGGCGGTCTCCTCGGCGTTACCAGAGTGTGGCGATGGACGGGGCCTCCTCGACGGGATCGTCGGGCCCAGCCGCGGTCCACACCTCGCCGGACAGGGTGACGCTGAGGGCATCACCGTGGTGGGGCCGCAGGCGGGTGACTCTCCGGCTGACCCACTCGCCCTTCCGCGGTACGGGTAGGCCAAGGGTGCGGGCGATCTCTGCCTGCTGACCGGTGCCTCCCAGGACGAGGATTCCCTCTTCGCGCAGCGTGTCTCGGGCGCCCCTGATCCGCTTCACGGGGTCCGCCGTCATGGAGACGGTGGCGACCGTGGTGTGGTTGAGTACCCGGCCCTGCACGAGCCGGAAGAGATTTTTCGCCCGGGCCTGGCTGCCGCCCCCGCCCGCTTCGGGGGCGAAGATCCGATCCCGGAGCGGCGCCGGGAGGTGGAGCAGGGTGTTCTCTGGCAGCGGTGCGTCCTGGAAGAGCCAGACGACGGCCTGTCGGCCTGCGGCCGAGAGGGTGCGCTTGAAGTCCCGGTTGGCTGCTCCGCTGAGGTGACCGGGTTCGATCCGGATGAGCCCGAGGCTCCAGCAGGAGCGCTGGTCGTTGGCCGACACGAGCAGACTCACCCTGCCGACCTCGCCGGGCGTGACCGTCCACGTCGAGCCCGTGGTGAACTTCAACGTCACCTCCTGGTGCCCGATGAGGAGATCGGTCTCGCCGCCTGGCTGGAACCCCCATGCCGCCATGAGCTCGTGGGTGACCTTGGCGCCGAGGTAGGCCTTCTCGGGCTTCCCGAGCGTAGAGAGGTCGAATCGCCCTGTCCGCCATCCGTCGAGCACACTGTCGAATGCGTCGCGCAGCGCAGCCGCTGTCACCGCCTCGATGCCCTGCATGCCGCGCAGGACATCGGCGACGGCCAAGACGTCGGAGGAGCCAGATCCAGTTCCAGAGCCACTGGCAGAAGAAGGAGTGCTGGTTGCGGCCGCAGGGTGGGGGTGCACGGAGCCGACCGGCTCAGTGATCTCGCCCACCGAGAGCCCGGGGACGACCGTCGGCTCGTCCTGGGCGGGACCGGCTGATGCGGGGGCTGCCGGGGCCCGGCCCTCGGCCGCGGCCAGCCGGCCACGCAGGGCATGGAGCTCCTTCTCCCTGCGGGCCACACGGCGCTCCAGCCGTTCCACCTCCCTGCGCAGGGCGCGGTTCTCTCGCAGCACGTCGAGGAGTTCGGGCTCCGGCTTCGCCTGCGGTGCTTGCTGGCTGCCGGTCGCCGGCACGGAGCGTGCATTCAGCAGGTGTTGCCTGACCTCCTCGACCAGGGCGTCCTTACCCTCTGGCGGGGCGATTACAGCGATGATCGCGTAGATCAACGAGGCGTTGTTCTGGAGCCCCTTGCCTCGAAGCCGGTCCGACAGCACCTGATACGACGGCGGGCGGGGGCCTTCCCGGTGCTCGGCGAGCAGGAGCTGCTGGAGCTCCTTCAGGCGGATGCCACTGCTCGTGACCAGACCCCGCAGCAGCCGGACTATCTCCCGCATGGGCTCGTTGAGGCCCGGGTCCAACTCCGACCACTGGCCGCCCCGTTTCCGGCGTGCCATACCTCGCCCTCTCGCCCTTTCGATCCCGTTGATAGCAGATTCAATCTACCTGATCGGAAGATCGAACTTCCGGAGCCCGTAAAGATCCGACACCGTGGTCATTGCACCTAGGAATCCCCACGTTAGAAAGGAAGTCGATGCGTCAGCGCACCGCCGATCTCTGCGCCTTTGCCTTCATCGTCGCCGCACCGGCAGGTCTGATCGCCTTGGACCTGCCCTCCGATCAGGTCATCGCGGCCACCTCCGCCTCGGCCGTCCTTTACTCCGCCTGGCGCCAAGGTGGAGGCAGGCCGCCGTCACAGGGCCCCGGGGGAGGGCGCGGGGCCGGCTCCGATCCCGGATCCGGCTGCGATTCCGACTCCGGACCAGCATCCGGTCGGGAGCCAGTCCGGGCCCCACGCCGCGAAGTGTGAAGTGAGCACGCTGCCCGGCTACACCACACCGCAGCGCACGGGTCGCCCGGTCGGTGTGCTGTCCCGCGGTCTGCCGGGACGAGACCAAGGAGGGGATGGTCGACGCCCCGCCGGGGTTCAAGGCCAGCTGACCAAGCGCACGTTGACACTGTTCTTCGACGTCCTGCGACTGTTGCTGGAGGCCTGCGTCACCGTGGTGGCGAAGGCGGCGCTCCAGGACGGTGCACCAACCCCCTCGGATGTCTCGATGGCCCACAAGCGGATCATGCGGCGGGCGTCGGCGAGCACACGGTTGGCAGGACACTCCGACCAGTCGTGGGGCCCAGGCCATTCGCCCCGGGGCGGCAAGCCGCCTCCAGGGCAGCCTCGTTGGAATCCCCAACAGTGTGCAGCGATTGGGCGCTCCACACCTTCCCGCGACAAATGTCGCGGCGGACGACGGTCTCTCCGGCAGCGAAGCGCTTCACTCCGTCCATCGTGCCCGTAGTCCCGGCGTGGTTCGACGCTACGGCAGATCAGCGGCGGGAATTCGAGCGGGTGGCAAACCCGGCGCAGCCACGGGACGCGTCGAGTACGCCGTACTGCCATCCCAGCGTGATGAGTTGGGGATCATTGGTAGCCATCCACCGCTTCTTCAGGTCCCGCAGTCTCTTGCCGACCGCGTCGGCCGAGTAGTGGCACCGGCGGCCCGTCTCCGCCAGCTCGGCACCCAGAGCAAGACCCCAGAGGATCTCCCGCTCGACCTCATCCGCCGACGGCGCCGGTGCGACCGCTTCCGGAAGAGGCAGCTGCCCGGTCACGTAGCAGGTGTGGATGAGGGCGGTGCGGGAGGTCACGCCCGTCTTGGTGTTGCTGTCGGACATCTGGACATCCACCGTGGCCTTGGAGAGCCCGAGCTTCGCAGCTACCTGAGCGCTGGACATGCCGAGGGCGACCTTCGCGGCGATGCGGAGCTGAGCGGGGGTGAGCAGGGTCGTGGCAGTGCTGGGGCGTCCGGCCATGGGTCAGGTCCTCTCACGCGTGGGAGCAGCAGACGTGAAGCTGGGAAGTGCGCATTCGACTCCGCGGGGCGGCGGCGACTGGGCAGCGGCCTGTCGGCGGGGATGAGGGCTCTCGCGTTCGGGGAAGGGCCGGATCTCCGCGAAGCTCCATTCGTCGCGGGCGGCACGCTCGAATGCGGTAGGGCCCTCATCCAGCGCGCACAGAACGCCGAGGAGCAGCTTGTGGGACACCACGAGCAAGCCGCCGCCGTAGGACTGGGACAGCGCCTTGAGGTGCCGGGCGGCGAGGCAGGCGCGGCCATGCAGCTGAGCCAGGGATTCCCCGTCCCCGAAGGCAACGGACGGGGAGTGCATCCGTGTCCTACGCCACTCGACGTACGCCGGTGGGTAGTCCGAGGCCGTCCGGCCGATCACCGCGCTCGGGGCGCGCCACTCGGCCAACAGGTGTGTGTCGGCGATCACGGGAAGGCCGGTTGCACGGCTGACGATGTCTGCGGTTTGGGCGGCTCGCGGCAAGGGGCTGGTGAGGATCGCCTGCACGGCACCGGGCAGCGGGGCCATGGCGACCTGCGCGCGACCCGCTTCGGAGAGCGAAACGCCCCATGGAGCGTGGTGTCCGGTTGCGTGGCCTTCGTACGCGCCGTGACGCATCAGCCAGATCTCAGGCAAGGACCCACCCTCCGTCCACGTGGAGGGTCTGGCCGGTGATGAAGCCGGCGTCCTCGCTGGCCAGGAAGGCCACCGCGGCGGCGACGTCGGTCGGCGCACCGCGTCGCTTGATGCACTGCCGTGCGAGCTGCCGGACGGTCATGGCTTCGGGGTCGTCGACAACTGTCTGCTCGGCGGGGACCTGGATCGAGCCGGGCGCGACGCAGTTCACCGTGATGCCAGAAGGTCCGAGTTCGCGAGCCAGTGCCCGGGTGAGCCCCTCCACGCCGGCCTTCGCGCTGATGTAGGCGGACAGCTCATGGCGGCCGACGGTGGCCAGGACCGAGCCCATCGTGACGATGCGTCCGCGGCCTCTGGCGGCCATGTCCGGGGAGACGGCCCGGGCGAGCAGGTAATGGCTGGTGAGGTTGACCGACAGCATGGCGTTCCAGACCGCGGGTGTTGTCTCGGCCCAGGGCGTGCGCGGGTACGAGCCGGCGTTGCTGACGAGAATGTCGATGGCGCCGAGGCGCGCGACGGCCTGTGCGTGCAGTTCGCTGACCGCGCGCTCGTCGCGTAGGTCGGCTTCGAGAGCGAAGGCGCGTCCGCCGGAGGCAGCGATGTCGAGGGCCAGCTCGGCGGCCGCCTTCGGCTCGTCGTGGTGTGCGATGACGACGATGGCGCCCTTGGCCGCGAGCTGCTGTACGACAGCGGTGCCGATGCCGCCGGTGGCGCCGGTCACCAGGGCGGTTCTGCCAGTCAGTGGGGCAGGCACGGGGCCTCCTCGATGTGGAAGTAGGTGATCGGGTCGAAGTACGGGGAGAGCGCCTCGACGAGCCGGACGATGACGAGCAGCCGGTCGGTGGGTGTCAGGTCGCCGAGGTCGTAGACGCCGAGGAGCCGCATGGCGACGTACGGCCGCAGGAGGGCTGCAAGGTCCTGACCGGGCCACAGCCGTGCCGCTACGGGCAGCACGAGGCGGTGCCAGTACGCCGTGACCGCCGCCCTGCGAGGGGCGGAGAGCCGTGACTCGTACGCGATGTGCAGGGAGCGGCGTGCGGCTTCGACGGACTGCTTCGTGACGACCGGTGTGTTATCCGGTCGGCGATCGACGACCGCGGGGTGGTCGGCGAAGGCGGCAGGGTTGTACGTGGGGACCAGCCAGCCGCCGAGGGTGGTCACGTAGGTGAGGAAGTTGGCGAACTCGCCGAGCACACAGTTCGTCCCGGCGGTGTCGTAGTCGAACCAGGCAAGAGGCACCGCCAGGTTCACATCAGTCGGATCGCCCTGTGTGAGGGCGGCCCAGACCGGACCCGCGTTCTCGAAGTGCGTCCGGAGGTCCTTGAGGGTGGCCTGCCAGTCGAGCCTGGTGTCCTGGCTGTTGATGGTCAGAGTCCACGCGCCGAGGTCGTCGAAGGGGATCTCGGCGTCGGCCAGGCTGAGGGCGAGCTGGGCCTTGGCATAGTACGAGTCCAGGCGGCCACCCGGAGCCGCTCGGTCCCAGTACAGCTTGCGGACCACGCGGACGGGATCCTCCAGCACCGCGGTCACCAGGATGTTCTCCCGGTAGGCATCGGTGAGCCGATCTAGGTAGACACGGAGTTCCTCACCGACGCCGTCGGCGCTGAGGAGGTCGACGAGCAGACCGTTGTCCCGTCCGCCGGCGAGGCGCTCATACACCATGACGTAACCACCCGGTACGCGCATGGAGGCGTGCAGTGCCGGCACACGGTACCGACTACGCAAGGCTTCGTGCCCCCTCCGTTCCTGCCGCGCCTCGTCAAGATCGCGGTTGTACTTCACCAGCAGCCGCTTCCCGGGGAGGTCGACGGGAACGATGAGGTTCCGGGTGAAGCGGCGCGGGCGCCCGATCCGGATCATCCGGTGCCGCCAGGACGGCCGACTCCGGGCAGAAGGCCGGCGGCGAGGTCCGCCAAGTACTCCGGGGCAATAGAGACCAGGCCGCCGTCGGCGTGTGCACCGAGGGCGTCCCGCACCGGGCAAAGGTCTCCCTGGTGCATGCGCTGGGAGAAGGCGGTGGCTACGGCATGGTGGTGGTCCAGGCCGGTGGTCCACTTGCTGTAGCTGTGCCTGGCGTACAGGCCCACGACTGGGGGACCCCCACCGTCGGGCCGCCGGGAGAGGGCCGCGAGGTGGGTGAGGCCGGTGTCGTTGCCGATGACCAGGTCGCAGACAGCGAAGACGTCTGCGAGGTCCAGGGCGCGCAGGCCGTCCAGACGCAGAGCTCGGACCCGCGGTCCCGCGTTGTCGATCGCAGATGTCTCGGGCGTGGTTGCCTCGCCTCCGACGACGAGAAGCCTCACGTCCGTCCCACTGCGCTCGGCCAGATGTTCGGCCATCCGCAAGTAGCGGGCGACCGTGTAGTCCTTCCGCTCGGGCCAGCTGGTTGCGGTGATCACTGCGATGGTCCTCCCGGCGAACCAGCCGTCCCTCCCGAGGGCCCGCACCACCGGGTTGGCCGACGGCTCCGGTGCGAGGAGCAGCGTGCAGAAGTCCCCGTTCGCGGGTAGCCGGACACCGAGGCGCCGCTCCAGAGCCAGGTAGTACCGGGCGGGCAGGTCGGTATGGACTTGCCAGCTCGACGCCCAGCAGGGTGGTGCGGCCGGGTCACACACGATCGGGATGACGTCGCCGACGTGCTTCTCGACGGTGGCGCGGTCCCCGATGAGGATGGTGGGTCCGGCGGCGGGCTCCACCAGGCCGAGCGGCAACGCGCGGCGGACGAGGGCGGCATGTCGGCCCTCGACCGCTACGCGCACTTCGCGGGACGGGTGCCGAAGCCGCAGCCAATCCAGCACCGCCCGGACGCTGGCCAGCGCCAGGAGCGAGTCGCCCAGGCTGCCATTGAGTGAGACGGTCACCGATGTCTGGACGTCCAGCTGATCGACGAGCTCGGCGGCCGCAGGGATCGGCAGTGTCTCGCCCACCTGCAGAAGTTCGCGGCTGTAGCCCAGCGGGGTGCTGTGCACGTCTTCACGGGTCGCGGTCTCACGGCCCAGGACGAACCGGGGTACGCCAGCCTCGTTGCTGGTCAACGAGAGCTGCCTATCGTGCTCAGCGAGACCAGGGGGACGCCGTGCGCGGCCAGCAGCTCCCGAGCACCCCGCGTCGTGTCTTCGACCAGGCAGGCGGCGGCCACGGGTGTGGTGCCGGCCTGCCGCAAGCTCTGGGCGAGGTTGGCCAGCGTGTGCCCGGTGGTGACTTCGTCGTCGACCAGCAGCATGCGCTGGCCCTCCGCGATGCCGTAGGCGTACACGTCGGTGCGCATCGCGTGGGGCTCGCTGAATCTGACCGCACCCTCGAGCGGGAGGTGGAGCTTCCACGCGATCTTGTAGGGGAGCGCCGCGGCGTGGGCGAGCGCGACGGTGGGCAGGATGCCGCCGGCGTCGAGGCCCAGAAGGAAGTCGAGCGGCCCGAGCTCGCTACCGATCTCCTCCTGGACCCGGTACCACAGCTCCTCGCCCACGCTGGACAGATCGGACGGCGCGACCGGGGCCTCGAGGCCGTCCAGGGAGTGGATGATGCGCTCGCGGCGGCTCTGGGGGCCGATGGAAAGCCGCTCGACGATCCGTGCGGTGAACGGCGCGGTGGCGGTTTCGGGCATGGCGAAGCTCCTTGAGTACGTCATGGATTGGAGGCGAGCGCGGGGGGCGCTCAGGCAGCGGACACCTGGGCGGCGTACCAGGCCAGCAGGTGATCAACAGCCGTGCACACCGACTGAAGGGCGCCTTCTGAGCTGCGGGTCAGCCACTCGTCGACAACGGCGACCAGCGCGGGCACCGTGAGCGTGGGCAGGCCGGGCAGCTGCGCGGCCGCAGCGAGGATCTCGTCCGGGCCACTGACCCAGACCCCCTGCTCGCGTAGCAGGAGCCGGACGGCGAGGACCAGGTGACGGTAGAGCGGGCGGAGGCTGGTGGGAGTCGCTCCCGCGCGGAGGCGGCGCATGGTGAGAATGACCTGGGGAAGGTCCTGTGCCCCGGCCATGACGAGGTCGCGCCGGCTGATTACCGGCAACTCAAGTCCAGCCGAGGTGTGAAGCACCGGCTGTCCGTCCTGGAGCTGGTGGAGTACGAACGCCAGCCTGGGAGTGAGTCGACGGGCGGTGAGCTCGTCCGGAGTGGCCAGGGTGAGACCGACGGTCGCCAGGCCCTCCAGGGCCGCCTCGTACTTCTTCAGCGCCGCGGACACCGGCTCGGTGCCCTCGTGTTCGGCGATCACGAAAAGGTCGATGTCGGACCAGCCTGCGATCCAGGACCCCGTGCTCGGACTGCCCGTCAGCGCAGCGAGCCGGACCGGTTCTCCGACCGAATGCATGTCCTCCGCGAAGACGGCAGTGGCCGCCGCGACGGCGGTCGGCAGCGCCAGTGCGGACAGGTCCGCGATCTGCAGGGGTACCGTCAGCCGGGGAGTCTCCGCGATCCGCCGCAACCGGGCTCGCAAGTCGATCACGCTGCCGGAGTTGTCGATGACGTGGTCAGCCATGGCTTCGACCTTGTCCGCGCCGCGCTGGATTTTCACTGCGTCCTTCGCGGCCACGGCGTGCGGGGTCGAACCGGACCGGGCTACACGGACATCGAACGGGGCGGAGAGGTAGACGACCTGGAGGCGTTCACCGAGCATGATCTTGAGCTCCGCCATCGACTCGTCGTCGTGCACCGACTCGATCGTGAACAGCCCTGTCTCCACATGGGCCTCGGCGAACCGGTTCAGCTCCTCCAGAAGCAGCTCCGCCTGCCGGCGGGGCGAGAGCCGGTACGGGTCGGCAAGTCCGTGGTGATGGGCGGCCTGCCGGAGCAGATACCCGATCTTGAAACGCTGGGCGCCCACGAGCCGGCGTATGTAGTCGGCCCCCGTGCTCTTTCCGGACTCGCTCAGCCCGCCAAAGGCAATCACCCGGTGGAGGTGCCGACTGGGGCTGATGGCCTCGTTCGTGGCCGTGCTGCCGCCATAGAGCTTGAAGCGCGCCGGGGTCGGCAACAGCCGGGCTCCCGCCGCAACGTCGGCGGCGAGGACGTCCAGTGCCTCCGACAGCGCCTCGTGCTGTGCGTGCAGCAGGGGAACCCGCTGAGCGACGGCCGCGTCGAACGGAGCGGCTTCCTCACTGCGCCAGATGCGCAGGGTGAGCACGGAGAGGCGGTCCAGCACGGAGGACAGCGTCTCGGTGTGGAGTACGGCGTCGGCACGCGGCGGGCCGGCCAACGCGGCCAGTACCTCGTCTACGCGCTCGGCCAGGTTGTTGCGCTCCGCGTTGAGCTGGTCGATCTCGCGCTTGCAATCGGCGATCTCGGCTTCGCTCAGGCCTCCGCGGACGCGGTCCTCGGCCAGCCACAGTCGGCCGTTGGTCGCGTGCAGGCGGTTGAGTGTGTCGTCCAGCCGCTGCCGGTCCTTGGGCGGTAGCACGGACGCCGCCCGTATCAGGCGGGGCGGAAGAACGAGGGGAGGGACGTGCGCGGTCATCAGGAGTCCTCCGCGTCAGTGGAAGGAAGCAGGACCGATCCCGTGATGGTCACCACGTCGGCCTGGACCTGCTCGATGGACTTGCCCTCGCAGTCGACGACTCCGACATACGCTCCCCGCTCCGCCTGGTGTAGCAAGACCGCGTGCAGGGTCCGCTGGTACGCCGGATAGACGCCTGTCCACGGCCGGCCCTCCCGCGCGCTGGTGATCGCGTAGCTGCGTTCGGTGTCAAGCGACGGGAGGAGGAGAACGGGCACCTCCGGGGCCAGTACGCGGAAGGCTGCGATCCCCTCCACCGCAGTGAGCGCTTCAGCCGGGGACGAGCCCTCCTTGACCGAGGCAGTTGCCGCGCTGACGGCGATCAGCATCGGCAGCCCCCGGTCGAGGAGACCCACGCGGCCGCGCTCGAGAGCTCCGGACCGTCTTTCGTAGCTGTCGAGAAGCAGCCCGGTCAGTTCGGCAGTCGTGGACTCCTCGAACCACCACGTGGCGTAGCCCTCGCCCGCGACCTGTTTCCAGGCGGCGGCGTGGTGTTCGTGTACGGAGCCGAGCGGCTGGACGTTAGGGAAGCGAGAGGCGAGTAGGCGTAAGTGGGTGGTCTTGCCGACGTTGTCCGGGCCGTTGAGGCTGATGAACATGCCGGCGCTCAGGACGCGCGGATCTGGGTGTCGAGCACGGACTTGATGGCCTCGACGTTGCTGGCGGCGAAGTGGGCCAGCTCCGGCGGCATGAGGTTCAGCTGCCGGATCGCCTCCGCGGTGAACGGCACGCGCACGACCTCGTAACTGCCCCGATCGGGCTTGTCGAACTCGGTGCCGGTACGCGCCTGGATGTCCATCTGGTCCAGGCGGGCGGCGAAGATGTGCTGGACACCGAGGCCGTTGTCCAGCGAGTCGGTGATCAGGTGCACCAGCTCTGCCCGGCTCAGTTTGCCGCCGAGCTCCTCGAACACCTCGCGGTGCAGCGCGTCCTCGATGCTCGCGTCCTCGGCTTCGACGCCCCCGCCGACCGTCACCCAGTAAGGATCCCGGCCGGGCTTGGTCCGCTTGATCAGCACGAGCTCGTCGCCGTCCAACAGGATGGCTCGTGCGTTCCGCTTGGTGATCACCTTGTTCTCGTTCCTCTCTGGGATTCCCTATGCGCCCTGCCGAAGTACGGCTGACCCGGTTGTGCAAGGCCCGTATATGAGGTTCGCTTCCGACTGGAGTCGGGCGTGCCCCAGGGTCTGATACTGATAGGAACTCGCGCACATCGCGGTGGTGATATCACCCTTGTGATGGAGGAGTTGGATCTATGTGCAAGCCTGCGTCCTCCGCCTTCTACGTGCGCGTCTTCCGCTCGCCCAGGAGGCCGTGATGACTGCGTCCCTGCCCCTCGCTGCCCGCGTGGATCTCCGTCGTCAGCCGATCGAAGAGGTGTTGGAGCGCGTGGAACAGGCCCTGCATGTTCGCTTGAACAGACACGCACTGATCCGCAAGCGTCGTTCCCTGGGCGCTCCTACGGAGCGGGGCACATGGGTGCGGATCGAGCGCCGAGGGTTCGAGCGGATCGGCCTGCAGGGCTGGAATGGCACCGAGGCAGCTGCTGTGTTGCAGAAGATCGCGATGCCTGAGTGGTACCGAGGTATGGCGTGGCGCGAGCCTGGTGAGCCGGTGATGTGGCGTGCGGACGAGCTGGAGCTGATCGCTTCGCCGTCCGTAGGGACCGGCGCTCGGGTGGTCACAGATCCGGGCCTGCCAGAGGCATGGTGGACGGAGTTGAACGCTTCGCTGGACGCGCTCGCTGAGCAGCAGACGCCGAGGATCGCGACACCGGACACTGTGACGATCACGCAGGAGCTGGTGACGGGGACGCTCGGGGCTGTTTTCCCCGGCGTGGCCGATACGCGGATCGAGCGGTGGGCTCCTGCTCATGCGGATCTGACCTGGGCCAATGTGATGGGCCCGAAGTTCTCCATCGTCGATTGGGAGGACTGGGGGATGGCGCCCCGAGGCCTGGACGCCGCGACGCTGTGGGGGAATGCGCTTGCCGTCCCGGAGCTCGCAGACCGTGTCCACCGGGAGAGGCGGGCGGACTTGGAGAGCCGGGACGGCAAGCTGATGTCGTTGTTCTTCCTGTCGAAGATCGTCGGGCCTCACGCATGCGCGGAGGACCCTCTGCGGGAGCCGGCCCGGAAGGCGGCCGAGCATCTGGTGGCTGAGCTTGACGCACGTGGAGGGCCCGGAAGTTCTGGCTGACAGCTGCGGTATACACCGTGGGGCCGAGAATCTGAACCCGGTGGGCCATGCGACAGGAGCTGTCGGGACCTTGAGCGGGACATCGACGGGGTGAGGAGGAGCCCTACGGCCCAGCAACTATCAGCCCCATCTCGATGAGGGAACGACCTTGGTCGGCCGCGGCCTGCTGCTCCCCGGGTCGTGCTGCCTCGTCGAGCCTGATGGGGAACGATGCGTGAACGGAGGCGAGGAGGTCCACGGTGTCCGGGCTCGCCGCGAAGACGCCGTCGGCGGCGGCGAACGCGACCTGGCCGTCCGGGGTGGCGCCGAGAGGCTCGATTCCTCCCGGTATCCGTGTGCGCAGCTGCGTACCGTCGGTCAGCCGCACCGATTCCGCCGAGAGCGGGAGCCTTGATCGCAGCAGCCGACGATAGGTTCCCTCGTTCGGAGGAAACTCGGCCACGCCGAGGTGGGCCGGCAGTTGGTTCCGGGAGATCCAGTTGTGGTGCCGGAGGAGGGCGATGGACAGGAGCCCACTGTCATCGCCGAGCGGGACCGCCTGGTGAGGATGTCCCTCAGGGAAGAGCAGGGAGTCCCCGGGCTTCAGCACCTCGTCGAGGACGATTCGGGAGGCGGGTCCTCCCTCCGGGGTGTCCCAGCCGCCCAGTTGGAAACGCTTGCTGCCCCAGAGCATCAGGGCGATGACGTCCTGGCGATCGGAGTGCCATCCGGTGACGCTTGTCGTGCCGGCGGAAATGAAGAGCTTCGTGAACACATCAGCTCCGGACACGGCGACGACATCGTCCATGAGCGCTGCCAGGGCCGCAGACCAGCGGTCGAACTGTCGGACTCCGAGGGTAACTCCTCCGTCCAGTGCCCGCCTGACCCGATGGATGTCCATCTGGAAGGTGTCGGAGTCCGGTTCCAGCCGGTTGCCGAACCGGTCGCCGGGCAGCTTCCCGTCGGCGTCGCGGAGCTCCATGTCCGCGTTGGCTCCCGTACCAGGTCCGGCGATCAGCCGTGGCTCAGCCGTAAGCCAGCGCTCGAACTCAGCGCGGCCAGGCAGCCAGCCGGTGCCATCAGCTGCCCTTCCGAGCGACGGGGCTTCGCAGGGCCGTCCGAGGCTCGCCACCACGGTGTCCCCCAGAACGAGGCGGAGGCGCTCGGCGGCTCGCTCGACGGCTTTGCTGTTGGCGGTGTCGATGAGGGATACGAGGCTGGCAGGAACGGCGCCTACGCGGATAGCCAGTCGGTCGACTTCGTCCAGTCGATGCACGGCGTGTGGCGTCATGGTCATCGCTCCAAGGTCTTGAGTAAGGGGGAGAGGTGAGACTCGAGGTCGGCGACGAGGCCCGGCCATGGGGAGACGCGCAGCCGGTGCACCGGGACTCGGGAGGCCAGCTCACGGCTGCTACGGTGCAGGTCTGTCGGGCTGGCACCCCCGTCACGGAGGTGTTCCACCAGCCACGACATGGCCTCTTCCTCGTCGCCGGCCGTCTCGACGCCCGGAGATCTTGGCTCCTGCTCCGGGAGGAGGATCACCACGGCAGCGGGCAGGGCGGCGCCGAGGTACGTTCCGGCTTCCTGCGGCAGCGGCACGGAGGTTCGTTGCTCCCCGGACCGTACTGCGACCGGGAGCGGGACACCGAAGACCACACCGGTCAACGAGTCCAGCAGTACGACCTCGTCGGTGGCGACGGAGGCGAGCCCGGCGTTGCGGGCCCAGAGTGCCGCGGTCGTCTTGCCGGCCTTCTGGTTGCCGCAGACGAGGAGGGCTTGGCCAGAGGCCGGCACAAGCAGCGCGGCGTGCAGGGCGACGAACCGCCCACGGTACGGGGGAGTGGCGAGCGGGGGCAGAGCGGGCAGGTGGCCCGCCAGCGCGTGCCACTGGGGATCACCTGGCATGCGGTAACGGACGCCGGGTCGTTCGTCGGCGCACGACCGGTGCAGCATGTCGGCCTGGGCATCGCTCTCGAGCCGCACGAGGACGTCGGCGGTTCGCCGGCGGACGGGTACCGCGGCAGCGAGACCTGTCCGGAGCCATCGTTGAACAGCCGGGTCGACCGTGTTGTAGCGGACCGTACCTCCCGCGAGAAGCAGGTCGACGAACGGCATGACATCTTGGTCGCCGCTCTCGGCCGGGCCGGAGACCCTGTCGAGGGCCTGGTGCAGCGGGAGCGGCCAGAGCACGTCCTCTCGCCACAGTCGCGTACCGATAGCGCTGCTGACCTGGTAGGCCGTGCTCGTCGTGTTCTCCACGGCGTCCCACGTTCCGTCGGATCGTTCGGAGACGACCCAACCAGAGGGCTCAGTGCTCACTTGCGTCACCCCCATGTGCTCCGGCATCGGGGCTGGTCGCTCGGGTCCTGCCCACGCCTACGAGGTAGGCCCCGTCGTGGACAGTGCCGAGTCCGGTCAGCGGCTCCAGCAGATGCTCCACCAGAGCCGGGCTCTGAAAGACGCCGCACGACGGATCCGTCGCCAGGCCCAGGGCGATGCGCTGTGCGTCACGCCCGCACTGGATGAGCGCGCTCTGCCAGGACACGCTGCCAGGTTCCGTCACTCGGGGGACGAGCCAAGCCACCGCCGATATACCTGCTGTCCAAGGCTGCCCTATGGCCGCGCGCTGGATCTCGTCGGGAGTGGGCGCCGGTCCGACCCGCGCCCAGCCGCCGTCAGTGCGCTGGTACGTGCCGGTCTCCAGGACGTGGTTCGGGTGCAGCAGGCTGAGCCGGACTTCGCTCCGTACGGTCGCCAGGATCCGGAGCAGGGTGTCCAGGCTTCCCCTGGTGAGTGGCAGTTCGGAGAAGGCGCGGTGGGTGCGCCGCGCAGCAAGGGCAGCGGGCAGTCGGGACCAGGGCACCGGCGACGTCAGCGCGGCCGAGGTCGTCGTTCGGTGCTTCTTCGTCTGGGCTTCACCGGCTGCCTCGGCGTGCACCAGGAGGGAGGGGAACCAGCTGGACTCGATCCACGGTCGTGACCGCTCCCAGAGCCTCATGGCTTCGTCTGCGGGAAGAAGGGCCCGGGCCGCGACCAGTTCCTCGACCTCTGCCGGGGACGCGCCGCTGTTCTCACGGATCTCGGCCGGCCGGGAGGGGCGGTCGCCGCGCGTACTGGGGTTGGCGTAGGCGAGGGCGGTAACGGTATGAGGCGTGAGCTTGGCGAGGCCCTGCCGTTCGGAGTGGACCTCGGCGTAGAGGCCGTCGGCACGCGGGATGAGGGACAGGAGGGGGTTGGTCCGGTACTCGGTGTCCGGGACCGTCGGCCTGGTCTCGGGAGCCGGCGGTGGTCCTGCTGCCACGTGGGCCGGTTCCGGTGTGGCGAGGAGCAGCCCGAGAATCGGGTCGGATCCCACAAAGGAGGGCATCGGAAGCCAGGCGGTGGACCAGCCGGTGGCCTGCAGGGCCAGGTCGAGCGTTTCCAGGACGTGGCCGGCGTCGATGAGGACGGGTCGGAAGGCCCGTACGTCCCGGTAGCGCCACATGGCGCGCTCGACGTGGCTGGAGACGATGAACGCTGCGCCGGACGGCGGGAGGGGCGCCGTCACGGGGAATCCGGCTTCCGCCCGGATTAGCGTGTGGCGGTCGCCGTCGTACCACCACGATCCCCGCAACGGCGCGGGCCACCCGTCGTCGAGGGCCACGCCGAGGTCCGTGGGGTGTCGGGCACCGCCGGAGGGGCTGCTCTTGATGACGATGGGGCCGTGCCGGCCCTGTCGCCGGCCGGTGATCCGCCCGGCCGCGGCCAGCCACGAGGCCAGGAGGGCGACGTCGGGAACCCTGCGGGGGCCGGTGGGGAGCGGAGCCTCGGGCAGATCAGTGCTCGGGCCGGGGCGCGGGGTCGCGACGGGAGGTGGCGCACCGTTTGCCGCGTAGCCGTCCATGAGTGCCCGGTCCGCCTCGTGGCTCGTTTCGACGCTGTAGTCCAGGAAGGGGTAGTCGAGGTTCAGAAGGCGGTAGTGGGCCAGGAAGTCTGGTGCCTCCGGACTCTCCCAGGCATCCGAGATGCCGAGGGCCCTCGCGGCCGCGCTGAACTCCTCATGCGTCTCTCGATCCTTGCCTTGGGCGATCCAGGACAGCAGCGCGCACTCCCGGTCCTTGCCGGAGAGGACGTACGCCTTGCGGGTCGCGGCGTCGACGGAGACCCATCGAGCGTCGGCTTGTATCTGGGGAGCCATGGTCCGTGCGGGAAATATGCGAACCCTGTCCATCTGGTGTAAGTCCTCCTGAGTGCCGGATCCGGGACGCGGCGGGCCCGCGGCAGCACTGCTGCCGCGGGCCCTGGTGCCTCAGGAGCTGTTCTGCACGAGCGCGCGGCGGAACAGGGGTACCGCGGAGTAGATGCCGGCGCTCGCGTCGGGCATGGAGAACCACACGGCGTCCGCCGGCGGCTGGCAGTCGGCCGCGAAGCGCTCCAGGGCGGAGCGGGTCAGCAGCCACCGGTGGTCACCGTCGGGGTCGGAGATCAGGATGGAGGGGTCGGCCGAGCCGGTGCCCGCGACGACGGGGACCTGCTCGCACAGGGTCTTCGACGGCAGGACGAACACGACGTCGGCACCCTCGCCGAGCTGGGCCGGTTCGACCGTGAACTCGCCCAGAAGCTCCGGGTCGAGTACGTAGGTGGCGTTCCTTCCGGGGTCTTGCACCGCGATCTTCACAGGCACCTTCCACAGGTCGGCCGCAGAGGCTGGTGGACCAGGACCCCTGCGGGGTGGTTCCGTGATGTGTCAGCAGTGGACTTGAGCTTTGCTTGGACGGCACACGGGGGCCATCGAGCCGGACGGCTCCGTTCAACCGGCCGCAGTGCACACGTGTGGTGACTGGCTGTCACAGGGCCGAGACTCTAGTACGGACATCCGTGCCTTGTGCAGTGCATTGGACGCCCTTATCCGGCATGGCCGGAATCCTTCCGGCCGGGATCGCCGTGAACGGGTCAACTCCGGTGGCCCGTAACGCAAGACGGCGTTGCCGGCCCCCACAAGAGGGGCGGCAACGCCGTCTGTCGTTTCAGCGTGAGCTACATGGTGATCTCGTAGGTGAGGAGCTCACTCTCGGCCACTTCGAGATCCACCTCGCCAATGTTCCCGGCAGACTGCACGTCTCCGCTCACCTGGCGCAGGCTGGCCAGCAACGGAGCAGGCCCGCGAGCCGAAAGCCTGGCCACCTCGGCCCGCATGGAGACCTGAGCCGCGCTCTTGGCCTTTCGGATGGCGGCGATCGCCTCCGCGGCGACATCCAGAAGCTGAGGATCTCCCTTCAGGCACTGCTCCCGAAGCTCGGTCCCGCTGGGCCACTGAGCCTGGTGCACCGAGCCCTGCTGCCACCAGCTCCACGCCTCTTCGGTTGCGAACGGTACGAACGGCGCGAGAAGCCGCAGCAGCGTCGACAGCGCCGTCGACAGGGTCGCCTGCGCGGACGCGGCGGCCTCCTCGCCCCCTCCTCCGTAGGCGCGAGTCTTCACCAGCTCCACGTAGTCGTCGCAGAACGCCCAGAAGCACCGCTCGATCGTCTCGAGCGCCCGGGCGTAGTCGTACGCCTCCAGCTGAGCCGTTGCCTCGTCCACGACGTCTGCGAGTCGTGCGAGCAGCGCCTGGTCCAGCGGATTGGTCACCGCAGCACGCCGTTCCCCCACACCGAGGCCGAGCACGAACTTCGACACGTTGAGGATCTTGATTGCCAGACGTCGGCCGATCTTCATCTGGCCGATCTCGAAGGCGGTGTCCGTTCCCGGCCGGGCCGAGACTGCCCAGTACCGCACTGCGTCCGACCCATGCTGGTCCAGAAGGTCCAGCGGGGTGACGACGTTGCCCTTCGACTTGGACATCTTCTTGCGGTCGGGGTCGAGGATCCAGCCACTGATTGCGGCATGGGCCCACGGAAGCGCGTCGTGCTCCAGCTCGGCGCGGGCGACGGTGGAGAACAGCCAGGTGCGGATGATCTCGTGGGCCTGCGGACGCAGGTCCATCGGGAAGACACGCTGAAAGAGGTCGTCGTCGTGGCCCCAGCCGCCGGCGATCTGAGGTGTCAGCGAAGACGTTGCCCAGGTGTCCATCACGTCCGGGTCGCCGGTGAAGCCGCCCGGGACGTCCCGCTGGTCCGGCGTGAAGCCCGGCGGGGTATCGCTGCTGGGATCCACGGGCAGCGAGTCCTGCGACGGCACGATCAGCTCGTCAGTCGGGATTCCGTCGGCGTCCAGCTGATACCAGACGGGAACGGGTACGCCGAAGTAGCGCTGCCGGCTGATCAGCCAGTCCCCGGCAAGTCCCTCCACCCAGGACTGGTACCGGTTCCGCATGTGCTCGGGGTGCCAGTTCAGCTCATGGCCGCGCCGCAGCAGCTTCTGCCGGAGCTCCGCGTCGCGTCCGCCGTTGCGCAGGTACCACTGGCGGCTGGTGACGATCTCGAGGGGCTTGTCGCCCTTCTCGTAGAACTTGACCATGTGGTTGAAGGGCCGTGGATCGCCGACGAGGCTGCCGTCCGCGCGGAGCAGCTCCACCAGGCGCTCCCGGGCCGTGTGCGGCGTCGCTCCGGCGAGCTGGGCATACGCGGTCCTCGCGGCGTCGGATTCCAGCGCGGCCGGTGCCTCGCGTACGAATCGGCCGTCCCGCCCGATCACCGAACGGGTGGGGAGGTCCAGCTCACGCCACCACACCACGTCGGTGGTGTCGCCGAAGGTGCAGATCATGGCCGCACCCGTGCCCTTCTCGGGGTCGGCCAAGCGGTGGGCCACCACAGGCACCTCGACGCCGAAGACCGGCGTCCGCACCGTGGTGCCGAACAGCTTCTGGTAGCGCTCGTCATCCGGATGCGCCACGACTGCCACGCAGGCGGGCAGCAGCTCGGGGCGTGTCGTGGCGATCTCCAGTGCCGGCCCTGCCTCTGCCCTGAACAGCAGATGGTGGTAGGCGCTGGGGCGCTCGCGGTCCTCGAGCTCGGCCTGGGCGACTGCGGTCTGGAACGTCACGTCCCACAGCGTCGGAGCCTCGGCCTGGTACGCCTCGCCGCGAGCGAGGTTGGCCAGGAAGGCGCGCTGGGAGATGGCACGCGCCCGGCTGTCGATGGTCTGGTAGGTGTGATTCCAGTCGACGGAGAGCCCCAGCCGGCGCCACAGGCTCTCGAAGACCTTCTCGTCCTCCACCGTGAGCCGCTCGCACAGCTCGATGAAGTTGCGGCGGGACACCGGGACCTGCTGCTTGCCTGGAGAGGCGGGCGGAGTGAACTCCGGGTCGTACGGCAGCGAGGGGTCACACCGCACGCCGAAGTAGTTCTGCACCCGGCGCTCGGTCGGCAGGCCATTGTCGTCCCAGCCCATCGGGTAGAAGACCGCCTTGCCGCGCATCCGGTGGAAGCGGGCGAGTGCGTCCGTCTGGGTGTACGAGAACACGTGCCCGACGTGGAGGGAGCCGCTCACGGTGGGCGGAGGCGTGTCGATCGAGTACACCCGCTCGCGAGGCGCGGTGCGGTCGAATACGTATACGCCCTGCTCGTCCCAGGTCGGAGCCCATTTGGCCTCAAGGCCGTCGAGTGTGGGCTTGTCGGGTACGCCCTGGCGAGGAGATGCGGTCGTCATGACGGTAGATGGTATCGGGCTGTGGAGGTCCGTAATTCCCTTATCGAATAGCGTAGTTCAGGCCAGCGATAGCGGTGTGATGAGAGTGCTGTCGGACGAACGTGGCGGGCCTGGACCTCTGAGATGCGAGGTCGGAGCGGGGCCGCTGGTGCGCAGTCAGCCAGGTGCTTGCTGTGGGGGTAGGCCGAAAAGTGGCAGGCACGGGGTGAGGCCCGTGATCTCGGTGACCGGAGTCACGGTCGTCTGCCATGTACTGCGTGACAGCCGGAGCCGCTGCAGGATGACGACATCCCCGCGAACGACACGTCGTTCGATGCCGTCGGCGGCATATCCCAGCTTGCGGGAGACCGCCAGTGAAGCGCTGTTGTCGATGAACGAGCCAGTGGTCGCTGATTCTGCCCCCAGTCCCGTGAACGCCAGGTGGAGGACGGCTGCTCGCATCTCCGTGCCTATTCCCTGACTCTGGAACGTCAGTCCCAGCCACGAGGCGGTGTTGACCTCCCTCACCAGCGCGAAGCGCCTCGCAGCCAGGGCCTGCACTCCCACGGGACGGCCTTCGAGGAAGACCGCGAGATTGAGGGACCAGTCCTCCGGCCGCCAGTTCCCGAGTCGCAGCCACTGGTGCTGAATCATGGAGCGCGCTCGGTCGGCGCCGGGTTGATCCGTCCAGCCGCTACTGAACGGCATCTGGGATGGATCATGAACACCCTCGTATGCCAGATCGCCCAGTTCCGCGAGCTCATCCGGGTTGGGCAGGCGAAGCACCAGGCGGGGCGTCGTCAGCCGCAGGCCCAGTAGCGGCCAGTAATCGATCAGCACAATCCAGTCTGTCCACGACTCCCCTTGCCGGGCCACTTGAGCTCCGTCCAACGGCGATAGAGCGCCCGCTTCGCCGAGCTTCGCTTGAACAGTGGCCGAGATTCGTCCGAATGGGTGACGCCGCTGACCTGACTGCAGGGAGACGGCCTGCGCGATGGCAAGGGTCGGAGTCGGAGGAGAGCCGCCCGGCCGACGTAGGGACGTTGCCTCACGAGGCGCGGCATGGATTTCCGGGTGACAAGGCGGCCGGGCGCGGCCTACCGTCGCCGTGTATGACGACGATCGATGCACGGATCGCAGACTTCTACGCAGAGTACGACGAGGCAGCCCGGCTGCACTCCACCGCCTCAGGCCGCCTGGAGCTCGAGCGGACTCAAGAGCTGTTACGCCAGTACCTGCCACCCCCGCCGGCCCGTGTGCTGGACTTGGGCGGAGGGCCGGGGACTCACGCCCGGTGGCTTGTCGAGGACGGCTACGAGGTGTTGCTCCTGGACCCGGTTCCCAAGCATCTCGAACAAGCCCGCGAGTACGTGCCAGGGTGCTCGGCTGAGCTAGGTGACGCACGCGAGCTGACCCTCCCCACGCACAGCTTCGACGCAGTCCTGCTCCTGGGACCGCTGTACCACTTGGCGGATCGCGCGGAGCGCCTCAGAGCACTCTCTGAGGCCCGCCGCGTCGTGGTGCCGGGTGGTCTGGTGGCGGCAGCCGGGATTTCCCGGTACTCACTGATGCAGGACTACACGGTGAGCGCCGGCCTTACCCCGGATCTCCTCGCAGGAGAGGTCACCGAGGTGGTGCGGACCGGTTCGTACGACGGCAGTCGCGGGTTCACGGTGGTGCATTTCCACACCGCGGCCGAGCTCGCCCGGGAAGCGGCCGAGGCTGGCATGAAAGAGGTGCGCCTACACGGCATCGAGGGGCCCGGGTGGGCGTACGTCGTCGCGGCTGGCCGATGTGCTGGGCAGGAGGTTGCGCAAGCGCTGGTCGCCGACGCGGTGGCCACAGCCCGCCTGGCGGACGAGCAGGGCGTGTTCACCGACGCTTCTGCGCACATGCTCGTCGTTGGCACGTCCTGACGTCGTTGGCTTCCCCGGATGACGGGGAGGCCAACGGGCGCGGTCGGATCGGCAGGTAGGGCCTGCCTCAGCGCCCGATGCTGTGGCAGCAGGCGCTGGTATACACCGACGGGCGACTGCGATTCAGGCAACGGCATGCCAGGCATCGGCCAGCGAGGAGACGGAGGAGAAACGGTCCCTGGGTCCGGTCGACGTCGCCCTCTCGATGACCGCGAGCTGATCGGGAGTGCCGCGCCAGCCCTTTTCCTCGTCGCCGGTGTCCAGCAGGAGCCGCAAGGCCCTGCCGAGGTTGAACACAGTGGTCCGAATGTCGATCACCGAACCGCGAATGAACTCCTCCGGAGCCATGTACCGGCTTGAGCCGGGGAGCCGGTCGGCTTCCAGGGTGAACGGCCCTTGCCGGTATTCATCCAGGTCACACAACCTCATGCGGTTCTCTTCGAAGTCGTACAGCATGCAGCCGTCATAGAGGTCGACGGCCACGAGCCCCGCGCCTTCCACAGCGATGTGGGCACCCAGGATGGCTTCCACGGCGGAGTGGATTTCGGGGAGAGGAAGCCTGCGGAAGCGAGCCATCGTGCTCTCCGGCGCTGTTCTGCCTCCGCTACGAGACCTGGTGGGGTGGTAGAGGACTTCGCCCGGTACCCAGGGGTAGACGAGGGCCAGCCCCTGATCCGTCGTGATGCTGTTCAGGAGGGGGATGATGGTGGGGTGGGTGACGGCTTGGTGCACGGCTACGGCTTGGCGCAGCAAGGCTGCGGCTGCGGGTGTCGAGGCGCTCTTCACAAACCATCTCCGCTCGCCTGCCAGGACCCCGTACGAGATGCATCCGGAGTCCTGCTCGGCGAAGGTGCGAAAGATGGGCCCGACTTGGGCGACGTAGGTGTCGAGTGAGGCCACGTGGGAGACGTCGAGGAGTGGGTGCGCCGTCATGTTCAAGGATGGTGCCAAGTCTCGTCGGACGCCGCAGGGAGTTTCCCCTCCTACCTGGATGGCCTTTGAGGCGGGCTCCTCGTCCCGGCGGCACCGCGACCGGACCAGTGGAAGTCGGTGCTCACCGAGCGCGAGGAACCGCGTTGTCAGCCTGCCGCCAGCTACAGAACGCGTAACGGTCCGCCAACCTCTGTCGGCGGACCGTTACGAAAGAGGGTCTGCCGATCCCCTTGTGAGATTATCCGCGTGCCGTCCTCTATGCGACCAAGGCGAAATCCAAGGATTCGGCGGCACTCTTAATCGACCCTGGCATCAGGTGTCGATAGATGCGGAACGTCATATCCAGGCTCTTATGGCCCATCCAGTCGGCTACGTCGGTAATGGGGATGCGCAGTTGGAGGCACCGTGATGCAAAGAAATGTCGGAGACTGTACAGCACCATTCCGTCTGGTATGGCTGCGCGGTTGGCGCGCTTTAGTCGCTGCCACTGGTTTTGGAGCAGGTATGGCTGGAAGGGCCTGGATGAATCGCGAGGGTCTCTCAGAAGGTAGCCGTCGATGCTACCGTGTTCTGCGGCATACTGTTCGATGGACTGCCTTATTCGCGGCGGCAGTGGAACTTCGCGATATTCGCCAGACTTGCGATGCTTGAGGCGATCGTAATCCTTGGTCGCCTGATTCACCTGCTCGGTAATCCTGTAAACATTGTCGGCAACTATGTTGTCAATGTTCACGGCGACGGCCTCGGAATTCCTCATTCCGCACCCGCTCATTAGGTCGCAGATCAACCGAAGCCTATCGTCGCCGATTTGTCGGATGTTTCGCAGTTGTTCCACTGTCGGTATGGTGGCGCGGCCAGGTGTGTACTGTGGCGGCTTGACTCCATCCGTTGGATTGAAGTCGTAGATGCCGAGTCTTTGAGCGTCAGTAAGTACCGCAGAGAGCTTGTCGAATGCGTTGGATTGCGTGGCTAGGCCCGTGTCCGCAACCTCCAGGGTTCGAATGAAATCGTCGACTACTCGGTGGTCGAATGAGTTCATGCGGCGACTACCTAGGACCGGAAAGATGTGGTGCTTTAGCAGGGAGTCGAGGTGCCTCGCGGACGAGGGGGCCAGATGGCGCTGCCCCAGTCTCCATTGCTCGGCATATTCCTTGAAAGTCATGCGGCCATATCGATCCGCCCGCTCTTGACGGAAGCCGGAGCTTGAGGATGCCTGAGACTTCGCTGCGTGTATCTCAGAAAGCCGGGAAACTGCCTTGGTTTGGGTTCGGAACCCTCCTTGCTCTGTCTGCCGCCCGCTCAAGCTGCGGTATCGGATCACGTATGGATGTTGACATCGCGACCACTCGTCACTCGAGTGGTTGCAGCGCTTGAATACTGTCCCCATACCTCGTGGGAGGGTCTTCATGGGTCTGGGCCTGCCTCTTGTGTGGAGCCGTTGAGATGTCTCGGTTGCTAGGTGGTCTGCCTGTGCTGGCGTATCCAAGCGTTGACCTCGGATACCTTGAATTGGATTTTGGCGCTGCGGCCCGAACCGAATCTGTAGCTGGGTAGGCCCAATCGAGCTGCCTCTCTGTAGACCCATGAGAGAGACATGTTGAGCTGGTGAGCCAACTGCTTGGCGGAGATGAAATCGCTTGAAATCGGAACTCCTTGCTCGAACTGCTGCTGACGGCATCCATGGTCCAGGGGATCCCCGGTTGGGCTAACCGGGGATCCTCTGGTATACGACCGGCTACGCAGTCAGCTCGACGTTGAGCATCTTGGCCGCCTGGCCGATCGATCCGGGCATGAGGTGCCGGTAGATCTTGAACGTGATCTCCAGGCTCTTGTGGCCCATCCACTCCGCGACGTCGGTAATCGGGATCCGATGTGCGAGGCAGTTCGAGGCGAAGAAGTGTCTGCAACCGTAGATCACCATGCCCTCTGGGATGTCGAGGGCGCCGGAGCGCTTCAGCCTCTGCCACTGGTTCTGGAGCAGGTACGGCTGGTACGGGCGGCCAGCGTCGTGCGGATGGCGCAACAGATAGCCGTCTACCGTGCCGTACTTGTCGGCGTACCACTCGATGCTGTCCCTCACTCGGGCAGGCAGGGGAACGTCCCGATACTCGCCCGGCTTCCGGTGCTTGAGGCGCTCGTAGTGCTTGGTGGTCTGGTTGACCTGCTCGGTGACGCGGTACACGTCGTCGGCGACGATGTTGTTCACGTTGACCGCGGCTGCCTCCGCGTTGCGGAGGCCGCACCCGCTCATGACGTCGACCAGCAGGGTGAAGATGTCGTCGCCCGCGAGGCGCAGGTTGCGCAACTGCTCGGGCGACGGGATGACGGCCTTCTTGGGGTCGTAAACCGGTGCTTGCACGCCGAGCAGTGGGCTCTCTTCGAAGAGGCCGAGGCGGTGCGCGTCGAGCAGGATCGCCTTGAGCTTGTCGAAGGCGTTCGACTGCGTCGCCAGCCCGGCGCCGTTCCGCTCCATCGTGCGTATGAACCCGTCGACGACCTTGTGGTCGAAGGTGCCCATCCGGCGGCTGCCGAAGGCCGGATAGAGGTGGTGCTGCAGCAGCGAGTCGAGGTGGCCGACGGACGCCGGCGCGAGGTGGCGTTGGCCTTCCTTCCACGCGGTGGCGTACTCGTCGAACCGCATCTGGCCGTATCGCGCGATGCGCTCGGCCTTCGCCTGGTTCGCCGGCTTGGAGGCCTTCTGGTTGTGGATCTCCAACAGACGCTCGGACGCCTTGTCCTTGTCGGGGAAGCCGGACTCCTGGCTCTGCTTGCCGAAGGCATTGCGGTACCGGATCTTCCAGCCGTGGGCACACTTCGGCCAATAGGAGGGTGCGTGCCCGCAGTCCTTGAAGACGGTGCCGGTGCCGTGGATGGTTGTCGTGGCTGCCACGGTGGTAGTACTCCTTGGCTTGCGATGCTGACGGTTTGCTGACCTTCAGCGGCCTAGGAGTGCTCTGACCTGCACCGATGCTCCTGAGGAGCGGTATGTTCTGGAACTGGATCGGCCGGAGCAACGAGGAGATCGTACAAGCCCGCAAGGACTGGATGGAAGGCACCCGCTACGGCGAAGTGAAGGGCTACGACGGCCCTCCGATCCCTGCTCCGCAGCTCCCGCCGGGGCCGCTGAAGGCGCGCGGACGAGTGCGCTGACCTGCGCTTTCCTGGAGTAGGTCGACCAGTCGAGATCAGTGGAGGAGAGGTCGCATCCCGTGCGGAGATCATCCCGGCGAGGCGAGCGACGGGGGGCTCCGGGACGACCTCTCCGGGCCCTCGGCGTTTCCCAGGTATGACCAGCTGGGGTCAGCTTTGCCAGGACCAATGCTGACCCGATGCTGACTTTGGTGGCGGACCATCAGGCCTGGTGGCGTCCACCCGCGTGTGTGGTGGTAGCGATCGAGGCTCAGCGCTACCTGGAGCAAGCCGTCACCCTCGCAGGGCTCTCCGGAGACGGTCAGGTCCAGCACCAGACTTGGCGGTGCGCCGCCATGCTCGCCGGATAGCGCGGCCGGTACGCCGACGCTCTCGCCGCTGCCGAAGCGTGCACCCGGCACGCGGGCGCACCGCACCGACCCCCTCTACGCCTCCCTGACCCATTCCCGCATCGCCCTGACCGCTGCCAGCCTCGGCGACAAGAGCAGGGCCCTGCGTGCCGTCGACCGAGCCCACGCTGCCTACGACCGCGCGACCTGGCCGAGGCCCGGCCCTCCTCCGTCGCCTTCTGCACTCGGGGCGAACTCCACGGCCTGACCGGCATCACCCACTACCGTCTCGGCGATCCGGAAAAGGCCGAGTTCCCTACCCATCGGTGCATCGCAGACCTCCGTATCGACCAGCACCGCAACCGTGCTTACTACCTGTCCCGGGCCGCCCTCGCCCAAGTCGCGCAAGGCGACGTCGAGCAGGCCGTGGCCACTGCCACCCGTGTCATTGAGCCGACCGGTGCCGACGCCGGCCGCGTCCCCCACCTGCTCGGCAGCTTCACCTCCTCCCTCAACCAGGCAGCCCCTCAGTCGGCCATCACCCGAGACTGGAACGACCGCACCCGTACCGCCTGAACCCCGCGCCACAAGGAGCACCATGTCGGCCTCGGAGATCACCCTTCACCGCTACGGCACCGACCAGCTGTCCACCATCCGCCCCACCCTGGTCGGCGTATATGCCGAAGTGTACGAGAACGAGATCGACGAGGACCCGTTCTTCTCGGTCGACCGCTTCGAGGGCCGCCTGACCGGTCACTCCGCCCGACCCTCCTGGGAGGCCGTGGTCGCCTACGACGGTGGCGAGGCCGCCGGCTACGCGTACGCCGCTCCCCTGCCTGAGAACACCGGCTGGTGGGCCCACATGCTCCAGTCCCTCCCCGCAGTCGACACTGCCGAGGACGGCACCCGAACCATCGCCCTCTTTGAGATCATGGTCCGTGCTCCTTGGCGAGGGACCGGCCTGGCCCAGCGCATCCACGAGGAACTGCTGGCCGGCCGTACCGAGGAACGCGTCACTCTCCTCGTCGAGCCGGGCCACCCGAAGGTGAGGGACCTCTACCAGAGTTGGGGGTACCAGCACATCGGCGACCAGCAGCCATTCCCTGACGCGCCCATCTACGCCACCATGCTCCGCACCCTTCGGTAGGGGCGCCTGACTGCCCGCTCCCTCGCCCGCGAACTGGGCCCGTACGGCGTCTGCATCAACACGGTCATGCCCGCCGCCATCCAGGTCGAGGCCGAGAACTCCGTCCCCGCACAGCACCGCGCGCCCGGAGGACCAGATCAAGCGACAGTGCGTCCCTCGCCGTGGACGGCCCGAAGACGTCGCGGCCCTGGTGGCGTTCCCCGTGGGCCCCTCCGCCTCGTTCATCACTGGCCAATCCGTCCACGTCGGTGGCGGCTGGCTGCTGCACCGAGACCGTCAACAAGCAAGGAGACAGACCGAAATGATCGAACGAGTCCGCGCCGTCCTCGTCACCGCTCACGACACGATGCTGGTCATCCGCCGCACCAAGCCCGGCATCCCCGTGTACTGGGTCCTGCCCGGCGGCGGCGTCGAACCCAGCGACGAGTCCCGGGAGGCCGCCCTTCACCGGGAGATCCACGAGGAGATCGCGGGGAAGGCCGACATCGTCCGGCTCCTCCACATGATGGAGTCCGTCGACGAGCGTCAGCTCTTCTACCTCGCCCGCATCGCCACCTGGTCCTTCGAGGACCGCACCGGTCCCGAGTTCAGCGCCGAAGGCCGCGGCGAGTACGCGCTGGAGGAGGTCCCGCTGACCGTCGAGGGCCTCGACGGCATCGACCTCAAGCCCGAGGAGATCGCCCACGTCCTCCGGGGCGCCATCGGCGCCGGCGCCCTTCAGACGGAGGCTGCGAAGTAGCTTCCGGATCGGTGGACTTGTCGTCGGGGACCGACACCGAAGTGCGTCGGCCCCGACGGTGCCTGCGGTGCACTGTGGCTGCTGCCAACATGGCTCCGGACTCGGCGTACACCACTGGGCCGTGGAAGGAGCCCTCTCGCGAGCCGCGTACCGGCCACGGCGGCACCGACCGCCGTGGGGGAGGGGGCCACTCGGCGCGACAGCGGCGAGCAGATGGTCGGCGGAGGCCGCGCTCACTGCGCGGTCTCCTGATCCGGCGTCCAGATGCCCCTTCGCCGTATCGCAGACCGACTGCGGAGCGGTACCGGTGTCTGCGGAGCCGCCGCACGGACGGCGTTCTGTGGCGCGCACCCGTGCTGGCGCGTTTGACAGTCTCGGGGGTGCGGCGCCTACTGAGAGTGAGGCCTCGGCCCGGCATTTCCTGTTGCCGCCTGCTTGCGGTGGCGGTGCCGCTGATGGGCCGTCGCCGCCCGTCCGTCCGTCGGGCGCGTTCACCCTGGCCTCGGTTGTGGAGCGGCCGGTCCGCCCGTGGAATACCTCGCGAAGGGTGCGCAAGATGATGCGTGATGTGCGTATGCGCGGCTGGATCGAGGCGATCGCCGCCGCGATCAGCGGAATTCTTCTCATCGTGACCCTGGTCTGGCGCGACTGGATCGAAGAAGTCTTCGGGGTCGACCCGGACCAGCACAGCGGGGCGCTCGAATGGGTCATCGTCGCGCTCGCCGCCTGCGCCACGCTCACGTTCTCGCTGCTCGCGCGCGGTGAATGGCGCAGGGCCAAGGCGCTGCAGCCGCGCACGGAGTGAGCTGATCAGCAGGAACCGGAGGCTGTCAGATGTCGAACGAGAAGCGGACCGAGGGTCCCCCGTACGTGGCGCAGGAAGCGAATGTGGGGCATGCCCGCAAGCCGAAGTCCCTGGCGAAGCCCGGAAAGCGGGCCAGGGCCCTGGCCGAGTCGGCGGAGGGCACGCCGACACCCGAGGAGCTCGACGCCCGCGAGGAGAAGGTCAGCCGACGTCGCAAGCCGATGGGCCCCACTCAGGACCAGGTGCCCGAAACCATTCCTCAGGAGCTCGACGAGCCCGAGGAGCAGTGACGGAGGACAGCAGTCATGGCTCAGGTCCGCCTCATCAAGAACATCGGCCTCGACGACAACGCCACCGGCATCCAGACCGGCACCATCCACGAGCCGACCGTCGCGACATCCCACGACAACATCTTCATCACCGGCAACTGGTTCGCCGGCCGCAGCACCGACAACGGCGCGGGATGGACCCTGGTCGATCCGTTCACCACGCTGCCCTCTGCGGCGGGCGGCTTCTGCTGCGACCAGATCGTCCTCTACGAACCCAGCCGGGACCTCTGGATCTGGATCCTCCAGTACAGCGCCAAGGCGGGCAGCAACGTCTTCCGCGTTGCTTACGCCCCAGGTGACGACCCGACCGCATGGAAATGGCAGGACTTCAGCCCGCGGGACCTGGACCACTCGTGGACGGACATGTGGTTCGACTACCCGGACGCAGCGCTGAGTTCGAACCACCTCTACATCACCTTCAACGCCTTCAACGCGGCAGGGAACTGGCAGCGCGCCTTCGCCTTCAAGCTGCCCCTCGACGCGCTCAAGGCCGCTACCGAGCTGACGTACCAGTGGTGGACGACGACGCAGAACGGTTCCCTGCGGCTCACCCAGGGCGCGGTCGGCAGCATGTTCTTCGCCAGCCACAACGGCGGCCGGACCCTCAGGGTGCACGGCTGGCCCGACGCCTCGAACACGGTGGGTTCGTTCGATGTGCAGGTGAGCCCGTGGACCCCCGATCCGTTCTCCGCCCCCGGACCCGGCGGCGTCGAGTGGCTCACCCGTACCGACTCGCGCATCACCGGCGGCTGGGTGAGCGGCACCCGCGCGGGCTTCCTGTGGACGGCCGGTCCCCGATCCGGACGACCCATGCCGTACGTCAAGGGCGCGGTCGTCGACGTGACCACGCAGGCCTTGGTGGAGGAGCCCGACATCTGGAGCCAGGAGTCCGCGTACGCCCAGCCGGCGGCCTGCCCGAACGCCCAGGGAATCGTCGGCGTCACCCTGTTCCTCGGCGGTGGTCCCCGGCATCCCTCGCATGTGGTGGGCTTCCGCGACGGCGGTGAATGGCGGCTGGCCGTCACCGGTACGAGCACACACGGCCCCCTGGGGGGCAAGTGGGGCGACTACCTCACGTGTCACCGCCATGATCCGAATTCCTCGGAGTGGGTGGCCTCCGGCTACACCCTCCAGGGCGGCTTCGACCGCCGCAACGTGGAACCGCGGTACGTGCACTTCGGCATCGGCAGCTGAACCGGTGTGGGCACGGCACTCGGGGCGGTGCGGGCGCCGCGCCGCCCACCCCGCCGTCCAGCAGAGCGGAGGTACGGCTCGAAACCTGGAGGCCGGTCGAGGGCACCGATCCCCGTTGGCCCGCCGCTGTGTCCAGCCAACTGGACCGATAGCCGTGGAAGGTGGACGGAGTCGGCTCAGAGTCCGATGCCGGCGGTGGCGAACACGGGGACGTAGACGCCGATGTTGTCGCCGCCGTTGGCGAAGGTCACGGCTGCAACCGCCATGGTGGTCGGCCCGCCCTGTGGGGCCTCGCCGTCGTCGTCTCCGTCTTCGTTGCGGTGCTTCCATGCCTGCCAGGCGGCCTTCAGGCCCAAGGCGAGGGGGAGGAGACCGAGGTAGGGGATGGCCGACTGCGGCAGGAATGTGGCGCCGAAGGCTGCGGCCACGGCCACGGCCACGGCCACGGCCACGGCTACGGCTACGGCCAGGATCGCGGTGAAGCCGAGGTACTGGCCGAGCACGATTTTGCGGGTGGAGCCGCGGTGTCCGGCGCCCTGGGCGAAGAACAGCGCCAGGATCAGGACGCTCGCGGACATCTACCGCTACCCGACGCAGCACTTCGACGTCCATCACCGCCAGCTCACGCTGAACAGCAGTGACGGGCGTGGCGGGAGGGCTGAGGTCAGCTGATCCGCGGGCTGCGGCGCTCCAACAGCACCACGTCACGCCACGCGCCGTGGTGGCGGCCGATGCGCTCGCGGGTGCCGATGATCCGGAATCCGGCCCTCTGGTGGAGGGCCAGGCTCGCGCGGTTCTCGGGGAAGATGCCGGACTGGATCGTCCAGATCCCCGCGGTCTCCGTCGAGCCGATCAGCGCGGTGAGGAGCCGCATGGCGACCCCTTGCCCGCGGGCGGCGGGGTGGACGTAGACGGAGTGCTCGACCACACCCGCGTACGCGCACCGGTCCGAGACGGCGCTCGCCGCGACCCAGCCGAGGACCTTGCCGTCCGCGCCGACGGCGGCGAAGCGGTGCTCCGGCAGCTTGCCGGCCTCGAACGCCCGCCAGGTCGGGGCGGTGGTCTCGAAGGTGGCGTTGCCCTCGTCGATCCCCGCCTGGTAGATCGCCAGGACCTGATCCGCGTGCGCTTCGGCCAGCGGCGCGATGGTGATGCTCATACGGCGGCCGCGCGGGTCAGGAGCTGTCCCATGGCGGCGAGCACGGCGGGCTCGACCCGGTAGTACACCCAGGTGCCGCGCCGCTCGGAGGACAGCAGCCCGGCTTCCCGGAGCTTCTTGAGGTGGTGGGAGACCGTCGGTTGGGATACGCCGACGTCGGAGATGTCGCACACGCAGGCCTCGCCGCCCTCGTGGGAGGCGACCAGCGAGAACAGGCGCAGGCGGACCGGGTCGCCCAGGGCCTTGAACATGACGGCGGTCCGCTCGGCCTCCTCGGCCGTCAGCGGGCGCTCCGACAGGGGCGGGCAGCACGCCGCCACGGCTTCCGGCTCCAGCAACGGCAACACCTTCGTAGTCATGCCTCCATCATCGGAGAAATTTCGATGGATGTCTATGTTGACGAACGTCGATCCAAGGTCCACTCTAGAGGCGTCAGGACATCGACAAACGTCAAATCAACCGGGGAGCCCGCTGTGAACGCCACCACTGAGACCCTGCCCGTCGTCGTGATCGGCGCCGGCCCGATCGGACTCGCAGCGGCCGCCCGCCTCATCGAGCGGGACATCGAGCCCCTGGTCCTGGAGGCCGGACCGGCCGCCGCGTCCGCCGTGCGCGACTGGTCTCACGTACGCCTCTTCTCCACCTGGTCCGAGGTGGTCGACCCTGAGGCCGAGAAGCTCCTCGCCCCCACCGGCTGGGTGAAGCCGGACGGCGCCACGTACCCGTCCGGCGGTGACTGGGCCGAGCTCTACCTCCAGCCCCTGGCCGATGTCCTCGGCGACCGCGTCCGCTACAACGCGACCGTCACCGGGGTCTCGCGCACTGGCCGCGACCGCATCGTCGACGCCGACCGCGAGAGCCAGCCCTTCGTCGTCCACCTCACCAGCCCTGAGGGCCGTGAGGAGCGGATCTTCGCCCGCGCCGTGATCGACGCCTCAGGAACCTGGTCCACCCCCAGCCCCGCTGGCGGCAGCGGCCTGCACGCACTCGGCGAGAAGAGCGCGGCCGACCGCATCACCTACCGCGTCCCCGACCTCAAGGACCCCGCCGTCCGCACCCGGTACGCCGGCAAGCGCACCGCCGTCATCGGCTCCGGCGCCTCCGCCTTCACCGCGCTCGCCTACCTTGCCGATCTTGCCAAGGCGGAGGACGGCACCGGGACGCACGCCACCTGGATCCTCCGACGCGGGATCTCCGGCTCCACCTTCGGCGGCGGCACCGCCGACCAGCTGCCCGCCCGCGGCGCCCTCGGCCTCGCGGCCAAGGCTGCCGTCGACGGCGGGTACGCCGACGCGGTCACCGGTTTCCGCACCGACGCCATCGAGAAGACCGGGGACGGCCGCCTGGTCCTGGTCGGTGAGGACGGCCGTCGCCTGGACCCGGTGGACGAGGTCATCGTCCTGACCGGCTTCCGCCCCGACCTGACCTTCCTCGACGAACTCCGCCTCGGCCTCGACGAACGACTCCAGGCCCCGGTCGAGCTCGCTCCGCTGATCGACCCCAACCAGCACTCCTGCGGCACCGTCTACCCCCACGGGGCGGGCGAGCTCTCCCACCCGGAGGAGGACGTCTACCTGGTGGGCATGAAGTCCTACGGTCGGGCCCCGACGTTCCTGGCCATGACCGGCTACGAGCAGGTCCGCTCCGTCGCCGCAGCCCTTGCCGGCGACCGCGAGGCCGCCGAGCGTGTCGAACTCACCCTTCCCGAGACCGGAGTGTGCGGCGGCGCGGGCCTGTTCGACCAGCCCGAGGCCGCCGAAGAGGCCGGTGGCGGCTGCTGCGCCGCCCCGGCCACCCTCACCATCGGCGCCCCCACCTCCTCCGGCGGCTGCTGACCACGGTGTCCAACACCAAGGCCGGAGCGGGAGCGGCCGTGACCGGAACGGGGGTCCGGTCACGGCCGCGCGCCGTACTCCCAGCCCTCTGCGCCACGCAGATCACCAGCTGGGGCATCGTCTACTACGCCTTCCCCGTACTCCTCCCGCGCCTGACCGCCGACACAGGCTGGTCCGCCAACGCGACCACCGGCGCCTTCTCCCTCGCCTTGCTCGTCTCCGCCCTGGTCGGAATCCCCGTCGGCCGGATCCTCGACCGCCGAGGTCCCCGAGCGGTGATGACCGCCGGATCAGGCATGGGCGTGCTCGCCGTCCTGACCATCGCCGCCGCCCCCAACCTGCCCGTCTTCTTCCTCGGTTGGATCCTGGCCGGAATCGCGATGGCGGCTACCTTCTATCCGCCCGCCTTCGCGGCCGTCACCCGCTGGTGGGGACCGGACCGGGTCCGGGCGCTGACCATCGTCACCCTGGCGGGCGGCCTGGCCTCCACGGTCTTCGCGCCGCTCGCCGCCACCCTCGCCGAACATCTCAGCTGGCGGCAGACCTATGCCGTCCTCGCCCTCATCCTGGCCGCGATCACCATCCCCGCCCACGCGCTGGCCCTGCGAGCCCGCTGGCCCCCGGCACCTCCGGTCCCGCCCACCACCGACCGCACGCCGGTAGCCAAGACCCGCCCCTTCCTCACGCTCGCGGCGGCTTTCACCCTCTCCGGCTTCGCCATGTACGCCGTCGTCATCGGCCTGATCCCGCTCCTCACCGAACGCGGCGCCGACGCCACAACAGCCGCCTGGGCCCTGGGACTCGGCGGCGCGGGCCAGACGCTTGGTCGCACCCTCTACGCGAGCCTGGCCGGCCATACCTCGGTCACCGCCCGTACGGTGACCCTCATCGCCCTTGGCGGCGCCACCACTGCAGCGCTCGCCCTCGTCCCGGGCCCCCTGCCCCTGCTGGTCGTCCTCGCCGTCCTGGCAGGAGTCGTTCGCGGCAACCTAACCCTGCTCCAGGCCACCGCCGTCACCGACCGCTGGGGCACCGCCCACTACGGCCGACTCTCGGGACTCCTCGCTGCCCCCGCCCACATCGCCGCCGCCCTCGCCCCCTGGGCCGGTGCCGCCCTGGCCGGCCCTCTCGGCGGCTACCCCCAGCTCTTCGGGCTGCTCGCGGTGGTCTCCGGCGTGGCCGCGTGCCTCGCAGGGTGGGGGCGGAGCGACGTGAAATCAGCCCCGTGAGCCGCCGTTTCCCGCGAATCACTCAGATCACCACCTCGTCCCTTGTGCACCTCGACGGCAAGGGCCACGTCTAGTCGCATGATCGGCCGGACAGGACCTGGCCCGGCAGTGTCCGCCCGGCGGGGAACGTCGGCGGAGTGGAAGACAAAACAAAAATCAACGATCAACTACTTACGTGAGTCACTAGACCACCAGGGGGAATCGAGGGGGAATTGACGGCGTCCGGCGCCGTGGCCGGAGGCCAGCGAACGGCCCCTTCCGATAGATACCGCCCATGATCATTGCCAACTGCAGCGGATCGGCGGCCTGCCGTCGATCTGTGCGCGGGGCGGGATGTCCGTCGCGAGTGGAAGGGGGAAGCCCATGTCGTCGAGACCGGTTCTCCGCGTGAATCGACGTGTGCTGCGCGCAGCGCGAGAGTGGTCGCGCACGGCGGTCGTCGCACTCACCGTGACACTGACCATCGCCGCCACGGCTACCGGGGCGACCGCCGAGCCGCAGCCCAACGTCCCGCCCGCGGCCAGCAGCTCCTCGCAGCCGGCCGTTGAGGGGCAGGAGGAGACGCGGGTACAGCCGGATGGCCAGGTGGACACGCGGACCCTGCCCAAGCCGAGGCGCGCCGTCGGGGAGGAAGCGGAGCCCCTCCTGCCCGCCCCGAAGCTCGCGCGTGAGGCGAAGCGCGTGCCCAGCCTGCCCGTCGCGACAGGGGCCTTGGTCCCGAAGGCGGCCGCGGGCGCCGCGTCCCCGAAGGCGGTGCCGTCCTCGGCCGTCCTCGAGCGGCTGAAGACCTTCTCGACGCTCGGGAACGTGAACAGCCGCATCCCCTCCGACACGCAGCTCGCGGTGGGGCCCACGCGCATCGTCCAGATGGTCAACCGCACCGGTCAGGTCTACGACAAGGCCGGCAACACCGTGGGCAGCCCCTTCGATCTGGGCACCTTCTTCGGCTTCGGGATGAACACGGGTACCGACCCGCGGGTGCACTACGACGCTTCGGTGGGCCGCTTCTATGCGTCCTACGAGTCGAACGTGGCCGGCGGTGACGAGATCCAGCTCGCGGTCAGCGACGACGACGACCCGGTCGGCACCTGGACCCGCTACAACGTCGGCAGCAACACCTCGAACGTCCAGCACGACCAGCCCAAGCTCGGCTACAGCAACAACAAGGTCACGCTGAGCTGGAACAACTACAACAAGGCCGACGACTCCTTCCAGGGCGTGGTCACCGTGGTCGTCAACAAGGCGGAGTTGGTGGCCAGCGGCACCATCACCTTCACGACCTTCGCGCCCGACACGGGCAAGTTCCAGGTCGTTCCGGCCGTTTCGCTGTCGGGGATCGATGACCAGCTCGCGATGTGGCACGGCGAGAACAGCACGGACGTGCACGTGGTCACGATCACCGGTGTGCCCGGCGATCCGATGCAGCCGGTCGCCCAGAGCGACAACACCATCGCCATCGGCGCCGCCGACCCTCCGCCGATGGCCACCCAGCCGTCCGGCGGCGACGCCAGCATCAACACCAATGACAGCCGGATGCTGTCGGTCGCCTGGCAGAACAACCACCTCTGGGGCGTTTTCAACGTTTCGTGCACTCCACCCGGTGACACGGCGGCCCGCTCCTGCCAGCGCTTCCTCCACGTCTCGACCAGCGGGGGGCAGACCCTCGGGACCAACTTCAACCTCGGTCTCGTGGGCGGTCACCTCTACTACGGGTCGGTGGCGCTGAACGACGAGGACGATCTGTTCTCCGGCTTCACCGCCTCCTCTCCCACCATGTTCCCGACCGCGGTCGCGATCGGAGTTCCAGGCGGAAACTTCCCCGGGACGACGGTCGGCGACTTCTATGCCGCAGGCACGCAGGCCTACTCCGCCGGTTTCCGCTGGGGCGACTACACGGGCATTGCCCGTGACCCGAGCCACCCCAAGGACGTCTGGACGGTCCAGCAGATCGGCGGCCTGGCCGGCGGCGACTGGGGCACCGCGATGGACCGCGTCACGCTGTCCCCGCCCACCGTCACCGGTGTCAGCCCGAACCACGGGCCCGAACTGACGCCGTGCGTGAACACCGTGACGGTGACCGGTACGGAGTTCCCGACGAGCGGCACCACCGTCAAGTTCGGCTCCGTGGCCGCCACGAGCGTGAGCGTCACCGGGCCGGAGCAGCTGACCGCGCAGGTGCCGCCGCAGACCCGGGGCACCGTGGACGTCACCGTGACCACCCCCAACGGCACCAGCCCGACCAGCGGCGCCGACCAGTACACGTACGACGCGGACACGTCCGCGCCGACCGCCTCCGCGAGCATCTCGCCGTCGCCGAACGGCGCCGGGTGGAACACCGTCGGCCCGGCGACGGTCAACATCAGCGCGGGTGACGGGTCCTGCGGCTCCGGCGTCCAGAAGATCACCTATAGTGCGAGCGGCGCCCAGCCGATCGCCTCCACCGACGTGTCCGGTGCGAGCGCCGCCGTGCCGATCACGGCGAACGGCGTGACCACGGTGACCTACACCGCCACCGACAACGCCGGCAACACGTCCGCGCCGCAGACGATCACCGTGCGGCTCGACACGGTGGCACCGTCGATCACCATCGTCCGACCGGCGGCTGGCACCTACCTCTACCGTCAGCCGGTCACCGCGTCCTACTCGTGCACGGATGCCACCTCCGGACTGGCGAGCTGCGTCGGCACGGTTCCCAACGGCAGCCCGGTCAACACCTCGACCCTCGGCTCGCACACGTTCACGGTGAACGCCAAGGACATCGCCACCAACCCGTCGACGAAGAGCGTCACCTACAACGTGGCGTACCGGATCTGCCTGCTCTACGACCCGACCCAGCCGGTCCGCCTGCTCGGCCAGGTCGTGCTCAGCCTGCGGATCTGTGACGCGAACGGCAACAACCTCTCCAGCTCGAACATCACGCTGACCTCCGTCCGGGTCACCGGCCCCGTCACGAGGCCCGTCACCGGACGGTTCACCTACAGCGCGCTGTTCTCCAACTACAGCCTCCCCGTCAGCACGCGGGGACTGCCGAACGGCAACTACAACCTCGAATTCACCATCAGCGGAGCGGACACCACGACCCACGTGGCCCCGTTCACGTTGCGCTGACACACTCCGCGCACACCGGCCCGGACCCGACCTCGGGTCCGGGCCCTCTGCTGCTCGCGCCCGAACCACGGCTCGATGTGTGGGCCGCCGACCGGGAGCCCGCGTGACCGAGCCGCAGCCGTCCAAGCCTCTTCTGTACGTCGTCGTTTGCGCTGCCGGGATCGCCGGGCTGATGGCATTAAGGGTGCGACCGTACGTGGTGGCTCGCATCGTTCCGCTTCCGAGGGTCCGGCGGGAGCCGACGCGATCTCTGCAGCGGCATCTCGATCTCGAGTCTCATGGGGATCAGGGTGCGGGCAGGTCTGGTCGAACGAATGCTGCTGACTCTACTGACGAGTAGAGATATTGGAGGAGAAGCCAGGACCTGCCGTCGAGCAGTGGAACATCACGCTCCGCACCCGTTCTGCCGGGGGCGGCGCGCTTGGACGCCTGCCGGACCCGTGTGTGCGGACCGTACGCGGGACGGGGCTGGGCAACAGGCTTGTCGTCATGACGCACCTCGTGAACCTGTTGGTCTTCCTCCTGTTCCTGGCCGTGTCGGTCATCGTCGGCCTCGGCGCCGGCTTCCCCGTGCACGCCAAAGGACTGTCATCCGTGGAGTCGATCTTCACGGCCTTCGGTTCGGCTGGTGCGACGCTCACGCTGTGCTGCGTGGTGTACGCCAGCTTCCGCGTCTGATCCCGGCGGCAGGGGGCCGGGATCGCGGCGGATGTCAATCGAGCGGTACGGCCGCGAGGCGGTCGACGGTCTGGGGGTAGAGCCGATTGCCGCGCTGGACGATCATCGTCGGGCCGTCGGGCATGTTCACGGCGCCCGCGGCGAGCGTCCACGCGACCCGGCGGGCCGCTACGTCCACCGCGACGACCGCCTGACCGGCGCCGCCGACCGCCGCGTAGAGCTCCCCGCGGAACGGGGCGGGAGCCGCCAGCATGGAGACGTACGCGCCCGGGTCGTGGGTCCACACCTTTTTCCCGGTCGACTCGTCGAAGGCCTGGAGCGCCCCGTCCGCGACGTACACCGAGCCGTTCACGCAGACGGGCGCGCTCAGCAGCTTCGTACCCTCCGGCTCCAGCTTCCAGGCCACCGCGCCCGTCACCAGGTCCACCGCAGTGATCCGCTCCTCGAAGTCGAAGACGTGGCGGTCCGAGGCGACCGGAGGGTTGATGCCTCCCGACTGGTTCGGCGACGCCGCCTCCTGGTCGGTGCGGACCCGGCAGGCCCACAGCAGGCGGCCGTCGCGCAGGTCGACGGCGAAGACGCGTGCGGGATCCGAGCAGATCAGGCGGCCGCCGGAGATGATCGCCGACATCATGAGCGCACCGTTCGAGTCCAGGACGGCGCCCTCGACGCGCGTGCGCCAGCGCAGTTTCCGGGCGCCCAGATCGTAGGAGAGCAGCCAGGCCTCCTCCTGCTGTCGCTGGTCGGCGGAGCGGAAGTACGCCTTCAGGTAGAGGCATTCGGCGTCCGCGGCGAGCAGCTGGGTGGTCTGGGCGAGGCCGCCCAGCACGGCCGGGTCGGCCGCGTCGCCGGGGAGGCGGCCGGAGCGCGGGTCCAGGAATCCCGCGCTCGCGTTGCCGTCGTCGTCGAAGACGAAGCCCACGAGGCGGTCTCCCGCCACGGCCACGTCGACCTTGGCGGTCTGGGTCTCCCACAGGATCCGGCCGTCGGCCGTCGAGATGCCTCGCAGGACGTCGCTCGTGTGGATCAGGACCTCGTCGGACGCGACGGCCGGGGCGGCGGAGAACGGGGACGGAACCGACCACACCGGGGCCGGCGGGGTGCCTGGCCGGCGGGAGCTCCGGCCGGGGCCGGGCGACGGCGTACGGTTCCCCGAGCCCGAGCCGGGGAGGTTCCCGGTGGCCCAGAGCGCCGAGGCGCCGCCCACGGCGGTGAGCGCGGCGGCCGCCGTGCCCGCGATCAGGGTGCGCCGGGAGAGCGCGCGGCGCGGGGCGGGGGCGCGCAGCGGGGCGGGGGCGAGGGTGGCGACGTCCCCGATCCGGCGGGACAGGTCGGCGAGGAGCGCCTGCGGCAGCAGGTCCGCGAACTCCCCGGGGTCGAACGGCCCCCACTCGTCCCGCAGTCGGCCGGGGGCGGGCCGGTCGCCGGGCTCCGGTGACAGGCAGGCGGTGAGCGTCTCGCGCAGCCCGTCCGGCAGGCCCGTCAGGTCGGGGTCGGCGCCGTCCCGCAGCAGTTCGAGGGTGCTCTGCCGACCGCGGGCGTCGTAGGGGCCGTGACCGGTCGAGGCGAACACCAGGACCGCCGCGAGGGCGAACACGTCACCTTCCGGGCCGGGCGGTCCCCCGCGCGCCTGCTCGGGTGACATGTACGCCGGTGTGCCCGCGAGCCCCCCGGCCTCCGTGAGGCGGGGGCTGCCCGGGGCCTGGGCGAGCCCGAAGTCGATGAGCCGCGGGCCCTGCGCGGTGATCAGTACGTTCGACGGCTTGACGTCCCGGTGGACGAGCCCGGCACGGTGCAGGGCGGCGAGGGCGGCGGCGAGCGCGGAGCCGAGTCCGCGGACGACCGGTTCCGGCAGCGGCCCCCCGGCCACCACCGCCTCGGTCAGCGAGGGCCCGATGAGGTACGCCGTGGCCAGCCAGGGCCGGGCCGTGTCGGGGTCGGCGCCGAGGAAGGCCGCGGTGTGCTCCGCTCCCAGGGCCCGCGCGGCCTCGGCCTCCAGGGTCAGCCGCTGACGGTAGCCGGGCTGGTCGCGCAGGTCGGACCGGACGGTCTTGACCGCGGCGAGGCGGCCACCGGTGGTGCGGGCCAGGAAGACGGTCCCCATGCCGCCGCCGCCCAGCCGGCCGAGCAGGGTGTACTCCCCGAGCCGCTCGGGATCGTCGGGCAGCAGGGGCAGGAGCGTGGACATGACCGGTGGACTCCTTCGGGGCGGACGGGCGTATCTGTGAGTGGCTCGCGCGTGCGTGCGTGCGTCGGCGGGGGCCGTGGGAAGGCGTGTGGGGGAGGGGGCGCGGGGTCACTCCGCCGGGAGGGCGACGACGGCGGACGGCCGGGCGACGAGCAGGGTGCCGGGGACCGCGGCGAGTTGGAACGGTACCCGGGCCTCCACCCCCGCCAGCCCGGTCTGCCACATCCGTTTGCCCGAGGGGATGCCGGTCGCGGTGATCTGGTGCAGGGTCGCGAGGTAGAGGGTCCGTCCGGAGGCGCTCGCGGTCATGCTCCCGAGCTCGTTCCACGCCAGGTTCTCGGTGAGCGTTTGCTCCCACAGCGTCCGGCCGGTGTCCGGGTCGACGGCGACGATGGGGCCGGTGCCGTCGTCGGCGAGGTACAGGGTGCCGCCGCTGAAGAAGGGCGGGGCGTTGGTCCCGGCGACCAGGGCCTGCGACTCCCACAGCCGGGTGCCGGTCTTCAGATCGTACGCGTGGGCGCGACCGCCGGAGAGAAGGAAGAGCCGCCCTCCGCCCGCCGGGTCCACCACGGAGGCGGGGCCGCCGTGCACGTCGGGGTAGGAGCGGTTCCAGAGCATGCGTCCGCTGCTCCGCTCGAAGCCCGCGATCGCGAGGGTCCGGACGGCCGTGACGTCTCGGAACACCTGCTGGGGTACCTGTACCTCCACGACGACCGTCTCGGGCCCGACGGTGGTGGCGAGTTGCGTGTTGCCGAATCCGCTCGGCAGCGGGGTGCGCCACAACTCCTTGCGGTGGTCCAGGTCGAACGCGGCCAGCAGGTATCCGCCCGTCGGACTCCCGTCCCCCGTGAGCAGCCACGCGGTGGCGCCGTCGGCGGCGAGCACCCTTGCGAGCTGCTCGTTGCGCTGGAGCCACTGGGTGCGGCCGTCACGCATCGAGCAGAGCGACAGCCCCTCGCGCGTGGCCGTCAGGAAGCGGTCGCCGGGCACTTGGACGGGCGGGGCGCTGCCGCCGGCGGGCAGCTGCCACACCTCCTTGCCGGTGCGCAGGTCGTGCCCGTACAGGTCGTCGCCGCGCGTCATCAGGCAATGGTCGGCGCTGCCCACCGGGAGGAGCCGGGTGCGGGCCGTCGGGTCGTCCAGGCGCCACAGGGCGGCCGGCGGCATGCCGGGCACGCGGGGGCTCGTACCGGAACCGCCCCCTGCCGCGGACGGCCCGGTGCGGCCGTCCTTGCGCATCAGGGCGGGCCAGGCGAGGGTCCCGGAGACCCCCAGGGCCGCGCCCCCCACGCCGGTGAGCAGACCGGACAGCACCCGGCGGCGGGTGGGCGGGGCGGGCGCGTCGGGGGTGGCCGGGGCCGGAACCGGGCCGGGGGTCGGGGGCGTCGCCGCCTGGGTGGCGGGGTGCGGGGGCTCGTGCGCATCGGCGTCCGCCGGGGCCCGGCCGTCCCCATCCCCGTCCGCCTGCCCGCCCGCGTCCGCATCGGCGATCTCCAGGTCGGCGATCGCCTGCGTGCGTACGGCCAGTGCGGCGACGACCCGGCCGGGCAGCGGGTCCGGCGTCCGCTCCGCGTCCTGCCCTCCGGGGGCCAGAGTCCGGCACAGCTCCGCGGCGGTGGGGCGGTCTGTCGGGGAGGCGGCCAGCGCCGCGGCGACCACCTCGCCCAGCTCTCCCGGCAGGTCTGGCAGTTCGGGCCGGTTGTGGAGGGCGCGGTAGGCCAGCACGGGCGGCGGGCCGTCCCCGAAGGGGAGCCGCCCGGTGGCCGTGTGGAGCAGCAGCACCGCCAGGGAGTACACGTCGGCAGCGGTGGAGGAGGGCCGCCCCGCGGCCACTTCCGGGGCCATGAAGGCGGCGGGCACGGTCGACACCCGGCTGTGCGGTTCGGGTCGCCCGGGCCCTGCGTCGGGTCGCGGCCCCTGGCCCGGCCCGGGCCCCGGCCCCTGCCGTTGCTCCGGCCCCTGCCGTTGCTCCGGCCCCCGGCCCGGTTCGCGAGGCGACGCGGACGGCATGCGGCAGGCGTGCAGGGCCATCAGCAGCGGGCGGGCCGTGGTGAGCCAGACCCCGTCGGGTGCCACCGCGCCGTAGCTGATCCCCCGGGCGTGCAGGGCGGCCAGGGTGTCGGCGACCTCCGCGGCGAGCCGCACCGACTGTTCCAGGGGCAGGATGCCGGACTCCGGTCCGGGCTGCCGCCTCACGTCGGAGAGGGACACGGCAGGGGTGTGCATGAGGGCCACCCACGCGGGCTCGGTCCCGGTGCTCAGGTCCAGTACAGGCGGCACCCCCGGCACGGGCCCACGGCGCACCGCCTCGGCCGCCCGGTACGCGCCCGGGGGCAGCAGGCACACCACGGCGTGCCCGTGGTTCCGGTCGCGGCCGACGTACATGCCGCCCCGCGGCGGCACCGGCCGGGGGCCGGGCCAACGAGCCAGCAGCCGGTACGGCCCGGCCGACCGCGGGTCCTCGGGGCGCAAGCCCTCCCCCAGACGTCCGCCCCCCACCTGTTCCCCCCTCACCTCGTGGCCCCGCCCGGGGCCGGTCACATGCCCGGCAGGGCGCGGACCGCGCTGCCGCGTTGCCAGATGACGCTGCCTCCGGCGACCGCTCCCCGCCAGGGAACGTCGGCACGGACCTCCCCGGCCGGGGCCGGTGCGAACACGTACTGCTCGGCCGCCAGTCCGCCGTGCACCACGAGGATTCCGAGCTCGGGCCTCCGCAGCGGTGCGAAGATCCCGGATCCCGCCACCAACGGGGCCTGGTTCTGGGCCAGTTCCTCGGCGGCCAGCACGGTCCAGGCGGGGGCTCCGGTCCTCGCGTCGATGCTCCGGAGCTGGCGGCCGTCGGCGACGTACACGCTGTCGCCGGCCGACGTGGGCACGCCGAAGCCCGCGCTGTCGTCCGCGGGCAGCGTCCACAGCTGTTCGCCGCGCCCCCGGTCCAGGCAGGTCAGCGTCCGGTCTCCGGCCCCGCCCAGCAGCGCTCCGCGCGCGGACAGGGCCGTCCGCGAGCCGTCGGTGCCGGCGGGCCGCCGCCACACGGAGCCGCCGTCGGCGGCGGACAGGGCCACCACCCCGCCGGCGGCGGAGGCCAGGAGCAGCCGCCCGTACCCGGCGGCTGCCGAGAGCACCGTGCCCGACACGGGGACGGGCACGCGCCAGCGCACCCCGCCGTCCGCCTGCTTGAGCGCGGCCAGGCGGCCGTCGGCGTCGAGGACGTACACCTGGTCCTCGTCGGCGGCGAGCAGCCCGGTCACCCCGTCGCGCGTGCGGTGGCGGACCGTACCGCTGCCGGGGTCCAGGAACAGCAGGGCGCCGTCCGGGTCCAGGGCGACGGGTCGGCGGCCGCCGACGAGGTCGCGCACCACCGGGCCTCGCCAGCGCCGTTCGCCCGAGACCGGATCGTGGAGGAGGAGCTCGCCGCCGCCGTCCGCGAAGCACACCCGGCCGTCGACGTCGACCGGCCCGAAGGCCGGCTGCGCCGCGGCGCCGTCGTACGACCACAGGGGCCCCGGCACTGTGCCGGGCGGGCCGCTCCAGCGGGGGGCGGGGGTGCGGCCGGGGCCGTCGTCCTCCTGGAGGGTGCGCAGGGCGGTGGCGCCGGTCGCCGCGAGGAGCACGGCCGCCCCGACGCCGGTGAGCACCCTGCGCCGGGTCGGCAGCCGCGGGCCGGCGCCCAGGGCGGCTGCGGCCCGTGCGATCTCGGCGGCGTCGGCGAGCACCGTGGGCGGCAGCCAGCGGGTGGCGGCGCGCAGGGCGGCGCCCTGCGGGTCGAGTTCCGCGGCCACCTCCGTGGCGGCGGGCCGGTCTTCCGGCTGCTTTTCGAGGCAGCCGCGGATCACGGGTGTCAGCTCGGCCGGTACGCCGGTGAGGTCGGGGGCCTCGTAGGCGATGCGGAAGTCCGAGCGGACCGGGTCTCCGTCGTAGAAGGCGTGCCGGCCGGTCAGTGCGAAGACGAGCAGCGCGCCGAGGCAGAACACGTCGCTCGGCGGCCCGAGGGGCCCCTTCACCACCTGTTCGGGCGACATGTAGCCGGGCGTGCCGGGGCGCTGCCCGGTCGCGGTCAAAGTGGCGTCGCCGGTCACCCGGGCGATGCCGAAGTCGACGACGCGGGGGCGGTCGGCGCCGAGGATGACGTTCGACGGCTTCAGATCACGGTGTACGACCCCGGCCGCGCCCAGGGCCGTCAGGGCCCGGCCGAGCGCCCCGGCGAGGACCCGCACGGCGGGCGCGGGCAGGGGCCCGTGCCGCAGTACGGCAGCGGCGAGGGTCGCGCCGGGGACGAACTCGGCGGCGATCCAGGGCACTTGCCCGGCGGTCGAGGAGCCGAGCACGTTGGCGACGAAGGGGCTGCGGACCGCCGCCGCGGCGGCGGCCTCGCGGGTGAACCGCTCGCGCAGGTCCGCGTCGCGGAAGAGTTCGGGCCGGATGGTTTTCAGGGCGACCGGACGCCCCCGACGGCGGGCGAGGTAGACCGTCCCCATGCCGCCAGCCCCGAGCACCCCCAGGATCCGGTGACCTCCGAGCTGCGCGGGCGTACCGCCCGGCAGCGGGGCGATCACTGGTGTCATGCTGTTGATCGTATGCGCGCGGGCATCAACCATCCGTGGAATCAACAAAGTTCACGTATCCCCGGCTGGGCGGGGGCGCACCTCGGCTGCGCCGGGCGCGCGGTGGCGGGGAACGCTTCGCGATGGACCTGGTGCGGTTCGCGGCGAGTTGGGGGAAGTTCCGGGGCGGGAATCGGAGCGCCGTCGTAGCCTCCAGACCGCACGCCGCTCCCTGGCAGGGCCGGACGAGACGCAGTTGGACCGGATCGACAAGGCCCGGTGTTCGCGGTGGCGCCGTAGTGCTTCGGTCCGTACCCACGACGAAGTCCACAAGAGAGAGGAACCCCAGCCGACGCACGGCTGGGGTTCCTCGAAGCGGTGGGTATCGGTCAGCAGGTGGGGTTGCCCGGGCCGTGTACCACTCGTCTCCGCGTCGGCAGGCAGCCCCGAATCGCGATCACCGGGGATCGGACGGGTTAGCGCTGCAGGGTGAGGACACCCGGCCGGTACGGCAGTTGGTCGTAGGGGCCGCCCGCGGTGGGGGACTTGCCCTGGTAGAGGAACTGCAGGTTGCAGGGGTCGATGGTCATGGTCTGGTCAGGGTTATTGCGGACCAGGTCACCGTGACTGATGTCGTTGGTCCAGGTGGCACCACTGTTGGCCTTGCCCGCGAAGGGGTTGCTTTCGCTGGTGGCCTGCGGTGTCCACGAACCGCTCAGGCTGGAGGCCGTGAACGAGCGGAAGTAGCGTCCATTCGCACCCCTCGCCTCAACGATCATGAGGTACTGGTTCTGGCCCTGAACCTTGTAGACCTGCGGCGCCTCGAACAGGTTGTCCGCCGAGTCGCTCATGATCGTCGTGTACGACGAGCCGAAGTTGCCCGGGAAGTTCCCGATCGGCATGCTCGCCCGGTAGATCTTGCCGTTGTCACCGGCGAAGAACAGGTACATGTTCTGGCCGTCAGCGATCAGGGTCTGGTCGATCGGGCCGGTAGGGGAGTTGGGGATGCTACCGGTGAACAGCGGCTGCGGCGAGGACCAGCCGTTGGGGTTGGTGGGGTCGCTCGACGTGCGGTAGATGAAGGGCCACGAACCCCACTGGTACGCCAGCACCCAGATGTTCTTGGGCGCGAAGTAGAACAGCGTGGGCGCCACCGCGGCCTGGCTCATCCCGGTCTGGCCGGCCGACGCCATGTCCGGCCAGTTCGTGAAGGGACTGAACATCATCGAGCCGTACGACGACCCCGACGTGTTCGACGCGTAGACCAGGTGCTTGCCGTTGTACACCACGTCGGTGAAGTCCTTCACCGAGCCCCACCCGTTCGCCGGCTGTGCCAGCGCACCCGTCGACGTCCACCGGTACGTCGACGGAAGAGCACACGTGCCGCCCGTCGGCGTGGGCGTTGGCGGGGTAGTCGTCCCGGACGGGCCGGTCCACTGCTGGTTGCTGCCGGACCAGCAGGAGTACAGCTGGATCTTGGTGCGGTTGGCGGTGGCCGCGCCGACGGCGTCGAGGCACAACCCGGACTGGACGCCGGCGATCGTGCCGTTGGTGTTGATGTTCCACTGCTGGCCGGCGCCGCCGTCGCAGTCCCCGATGACCACCGCGGTGCCGTTGCCGGTGCCCTTGGCCATGGCGCCCAGGCACTTGTTTCCGTAGATCTTCAGCTGCTTGCCGGAGGTGTAGGTCCAGCGCTGGTTGGTCTGTCCGTTGCAGTCCCACAGCTGCGCCTGGGTGCCGTTGACGGTGGTGGAGCCGTTGATGTCGATGCAGCGACCGGAGGGGACGCCCTTGATCGCTCCGGTGCCAGTGCCGCCGGTGGTACCGGGGGCGGCCTTGAAGGCGTTCACGACGGCGGTGTAGGCGGCCTTGGGGTTCCCCTTGTTGTCGAACAGCAGAGGGCTGTCGCCGCTGCGCCAGGAGTCGCTGTCACGGATGCCCCATACCGTGATGCCGGTGCACCGACCCACGGCCAGGCAGGCGTTGACCGTGTTGGCGTAGTGGGTGGACGACGCCCGGGCGATGTCCAGCTCGGTGATCTGGACGTCGACGCCCAGGGCGGCGAAGTTGGACAAGGTGGTCTGGAAGCTGGACGGCGGGCCGCCGGTGCCGAAGTGGCTCTGGAACCCGACGCAGTCGATCGGTACGCCGCGGGACTTGAAGTCCTTGACCATGCTGTAGACGCCCTGGGTCTTGGCGTCGGTCCAGTTCTCGATGTTGTAGTCGTTGTAGCAGAGCTTGGCCGAGGAGTCGGCCGCCCGGGCGGTGCGGAACGCCTCCTCGATGAAGCCGTTGCCCAGCACGTTCTGGAACACCGAGTCGCGGTGTTGGGAGGAGCCGTCGGCGAACGCCTCGTTGACCACGTCCCAGGCGTAGATCTTGCCCTTGTAGTGGGTCATCTCAGCGGTGATGTGGTTGTTCATCACGCTGCGCAGCGTGTTCGCGTCGCTGATGGAGCTGACCCAGGACGGGAGCTGCGAGTGCCAGACCGTGGTGTGGCCGCGCATGCGCTGGCCGTGTGCCAGGGCATGGTTGACGATCTGGTCGGCGGGGCCGAAGGTGAAATTGCCGCGGGTCGGTTCGATGGCGTCCCACTTCATCTCGTTCTCCGGGGTGATCATGTTGAACTCCCGGTCCGAGATCGCGGCGTAGGTCGAGTCGCCGAGCCTGCCGGCGGCCACGGCGGTGCCGAAGTACCTGCCCGAGGGGGCCGCCTGCGTACCCAGGTTCGCGGCTCCGGCGGAGCTGGGAAGGAGCGTCACGACACCGGCCACCAGCGCCGCGGCCGACAGTCCTGTCGCCAATGTCCGGCGACGCCGGCTGAGCCGGTGCAGGCCCTTCATGATTCTCCTCGGGGGTCGCGGGTCACCCTGGGTGCCGTGATCGTGCGCGCATCGGCCGGTACGGCCTGATCCGCCGCGGGGTGGGTGCGGTGCAGGACGTGGGGCCGATCCTGCGTACCGGTCGCCCGGGGTTCGTGGGTGTGTCGCGTCATAGGAGGGGCTTTCTTCAGGAGATACGTCAACGGGAGAGTCGGGGAACCTGCCACGCCGGCACGCATGGTGAGCGGCGGGAAAGGCACCCCACGATATGGAGGCCTCCGAACTCGCGGTCTCGTAACAAATAAGTCGCGTCGTCCGGACGATTGCCCGGTGATGCATCTCGCAGGCAAAAAGCGTTATGCGAAGCCCCACGGTCGGGTCGTCCCTGGAGAAAGGGTGCGCCGTCCTGATCACCAGTGAAGGATTGTGGAGTGGCACCGGTGGCGGTTGCGGTGATCAGCCTTCAAGCCGGTCACAGTGGGGCAGCCGTCGCTGAATGCGGATCGGAGCTGGATTCGGCGCAGCACGCTGCTCACTGCCGGGCTGAGAACGGCGTGGTGCAGGACCAAGGTGCAGGATCACCAGCCGTCGCTGCGCGAGTCGGTCCACATGCTCAAGGAGCGGTGGCCCAGGCCCTGCGCATGATGAAGGAAGCCTGGCCGGCGAAGGTCCGAGTGCCGTCGGAGCCATCGAGCCAGATGCCGCCGTCGCGGTGGCGGAGGACCGATCCGGGATAGTTGTGCGCGTGGAGGGTCACCGACCCGGCGACCGCCCCGGGGCGCGGACAGAAGGTGGCGTCTTCACGGAACAGCTCGCTGCCGTCGTTGGTGCTCAGCTGGAGCCGCAGGTCACGATGGCGCAGATAGCGGCCGTCGGCGGCGCGGAAGGTGACGCACCGTGTGTCGGCTAGCCCTCCCATGACCGCGAAGGTGACCCGCTGCCGTGTCTGCGTGCTGCTGGACGCGGAGACTCGGGTGAGCGTCGCGAAGTCGTCGGCATACGTGAGGTACAGGGCGGGGTCATCCACGGACTCCAGCGACTGTGCGCCCAGCGGAACAGTGCCTGCTACGGCGGACGGACTCACCGGGGACGGTCCGGCCGACGTGGTGGTGCGTGACGGGATCGGCGTGGGATCGCCGGCCGGGGGAGCGGCGACGACGCCGGGCACCCGATGCGACGGTTCGGGCCAGGTCGCGTAGGTGGCGGTCCCGGCGATGAGCACCGCGCCGGTGGCGAGGCCCACCAGCGGATGAGCGGTCACCGCGTGGAGTTTGCCGATCAGCGAGCCGTGCAGAGCGCCTCCCCCCGGCGCGGTGGCGACGGCGAAGTGTGCCGTGGCCAGCCCGGCGGCGCTCGCGGCCGTGCCGGACAGCAGGCCCTTGGCGGCCAGCGCGCCGATGAGTCCGGCCGGGACGGCCAGCGGCGCGAGGCTGAGGAGCAGGAGTTCGACCGGAACCCGTTCTGTGGTCGTCGCCATGCAGACCGTGCAGCCGCGGGTGTGCCGCGCGATCCGCTTGCGCCACACCGATGCAGGGACACCGTCCCAGCCGCCGACGGTCTCGTTCAACTGCGGGCAGCGCGGGTCGGCCTCCAGTGCGGCGACGATCGCCCGGCTCAGTTCCAGCTGCTCGCGCATGCGCTGCAGGCTCACTCCGACGTGGGCGACAGTCAGCCCCGTCGCGGCGGCGATGTCGTCACGGCTCAGCGAGCCGGCGCATTCCTGCCACCACAGCGACAGCAGGACCCGATGGTCCGGGTCGAGCCACCGGCGGGCTTCGACAACCTGACGACGCTCGTCCGACACGTGCAGACGCAGGATCGTCACGTCCTCAAGTTCGGCGCCGGCGTCCGGTAGCCGGAGTGCCTCGTCGATGACCGTGGTCCGGTCGGCGAAGGCGCGTTGCCGCTGCCAGTGGGCACTGATCTGGCGGAGTGTGATCGACACCAGCCAGGACCGGAAGCTCTCCGGGGAACGCAGGGCAGGCAGGTCGCGCACCACGCGCAGCAGGGTTTCCTGGACGACGTCGTCGACGTCGGCATGTCCGCTCAGCGCTCGCCCGACGATGTTGTAGAGCAACGGCAGGTACGCGGCGATCAGCTTCTCGCGCGCCCGGTCGTCACCGGCCTGCGCCGCGACAACCAGCCCCGCGTGGTCCGCATCCATGAGCCCCATTCCCACCTCCCTCAGGGGAGAGATCCGCCGAGTACGGCGGGCCACACCTTGGCCTCGGGTATTCAACCGGGCTGGGCGATCTGACGACAAGTGAGGAGAAGGCACCCCTGAGCTGCGAGGATTCGAGTGTCTGGGTCACCTTCTCGGTGAGCGAGCGTACAGGGTGGGACCAACGGCTTCCTGTCGCCGCTGACGGGAAGGGGTAGATCCGGCACGCCGGAGCGGTGCTGGAGCACCCGGTCGCGGACCGTGCCGGGTTGACCGCCGCACTGGGTCGGTCGTGGCCGAGGGGTGGGAGCGCAACATGTCCTGCGCTCTGTGTTCAGCCGCGCGGCACCACGGTGTTGTACCACTCTCGTGCGTACGCCGGCACGATCGGCGCGCGCCGGGCCGGGCCGTCAGTGGTCCAGGGAGGACTTCGGCGATCGGCAACCTTTCGCGGAGCTGTGGCGACTGACGGGCGACCCGAAGACGATCACACCCACGGATCGTCCGATCACACCGTCGCATGCTGCTGCGCACCGCTGACCTGAGCGGGTGTGCGTGGCAGGCTCGGAGCAAGGAGCACCCCCCCATGAACGAGACGGATCCCACCGCGCACGGTCACGGTCGGCGCACGCACGCGGCCGGTGGCGAGCGACGTACGCGTGGACGCCACCGCCGGCGCTGGACGACGATGGGTCTGGCGCTGGGCGTGCCCGGTGTGCTCGGTCCCTACCTGCTTTTCGTGCAGGCCGGCTCGGAGGCCGCGACGTTGGATTCCGACGTCTACTACGAGGTGGTGTCCGTGCGCAGCGACAAGGTGCTGGACGTGCCCGGCGCGGACACGTCGGACGGCGCCTGGACACGGCAGCAGAGCCGCGTGGCCGGTGCTGCGAGTCAGCAATGGCGCCTGAGGCCGACGCGGGACGGCTACTACGGGCTGGAGAACCGCAGCAGCAAGAAGGTCCTCGGTGTGCGGGGTGCTTCCGGACAGTCGGCGGCAGCCGTCGAGCAGCAGTCCGACCACGGCGCCGCCACGCAGCAGTGGAAGATCGAGGACGTCGGCGGCGCGGCGGTGAAAATCGTCTCCCGGAGCAGCGGCATGGTGCTGGACGTGTGGGGCGGCTCCAGCGGCGACGGCGTGCCGCTCATCCAGTACGCGGACCAGGGCAGCACCAACCAGCGGTGGAAGCTGGTGAAGGTGGGCGGCTCGGGCAGGTACACCTGGCACAACGCGCAGATCGTCGGTGGCGGATTCGTCACCGGGCTGGTCTTCAACCCCGCCCGCAAGGACCTGCTGTACGCACGGACCGACATCGGCGGCGCCTACCGTTGGGACGCGACCGCCGCCCGCTGGACCTCGTTGACCGACTGGATCGGCGGAGCCGACTGGAACCTGCTGGGGATCGAGAGCCTGGCGACCGACCCGGTCGACCCGAACCGCTTGTACCTCGCGAGCGGCACCTACACCAACGACTGGGCGGGCAACGGTGCGATCCTCCGCTCCACCGACCAGGGCAGGACGTTCCAGCGCACCGACCTGCCGTTCAAACTGGGCGGCAACGAGGACGGCCGGTCCATGGGCGAGCGGCTGGTGGTGGACCCGTCCGCCCACGGCACGCTCTACCTGGGTACCCGTAAGAACGGGCTCTGGCGCAGCACCGACTACGGCGTGACGTGGAGCCAGGTCGCCGGCTTCCCCGTGAAGGACGGTGCGAGCAGCGGCGTCGGCCTCTCCTTCGTGACCTTCGGCCCGTCCGGCAGCCGGACGATCTACGTCGGGGTGGCCGACAAGACCACCTCGCTGTACCGATCCACCGACGGCGGCAGCACCTGGCAGGCCGTGCCCGGCCAGCCGAAGGGGCAGCTGCCGCAGCACGGTGTGCTGTCCGGCGACGGCTCGCTCTACCTGACGTACACCAACGCTCCGGGCCCGAACGGCGTGACGGCCGGTTCGGTGTGGAAGCACACGCCGTCCACCGGGGGCTGGCAGAACATCTCGCCGTCCAGCGGCGGTTACGGCTTCGCCGGCCTGGCGGTCGATCCGCAGCACCCGTCCACGGTCATGGTCACCACGCTGGACCGCTGGTGGCCCTCGGACGAGATCTACCGGTCGGCCGACGGCGGCGCCTCTTGGAAGGCGCTCGGCGCGACCTCGGTGCGGGACAGCTCCGCAGCGCCCTACGTGGGCACCGGCATCGGCCACTGGATGGGCGCCCTGGCCATCGACCCCTTCGATTCCGGGCACGTGCTGTACGGCACCGGATCGGGGATGTGGGGCAGCAACGACGTGACCGCGGCGGACACCGGGCGGGCGACGCACTGGACCGTCCCGGCCAAGGGCCTGGAGGAGACCGCGACTCTCGGGCTGATCAAGCCCCCTGGTCTTCCGCTGATCAGTGCCCTCGGCGATGTCAGCGGGTTCCGGCACGAGGACCTCACCAAGGTGCCCGCCAAGGCGCTCTCCGGACCGCAGTTCACCAACACCACCGGTATCGACTTCGCCCAGTCGAAGCCGCAGTTCGTGGTACGGGTCGGTCTCGGCGGCGAGCAGCACGGTGCCTATTCGACCGACGGCGGAGCCGTCTGGGCGCCGTTCGCCACGGCGCCGGCGCGCGACGCGGGCGGCGGTTCCGTGGCCGTCTCGGCGGACGGCGCCGCCGTGGTGTGGGCCCCTGATGGGCAGGTTCCGTATTCCTCGACCAACCGCGGCTCGGCCTGGACGGCGACCTCCGGTCTGCCCAAGGACACGGCCGTGGTGGCCGACCGTTCGGCGGCGAACACCTTCTACGCCCTCAGCGACGGCACCTTGTACGCCAGCACCGACGGCGGGAAGAACTTCACCGCCCGGGCCACCGGTCTGGGTGGCGGGCAGCTCGAGGCGGTTCCGGGCATCGCCGGTGACCTGTGGATCGCCGGCGGGGGCAACGGACTCCTGCACTCCACCAACGGGGGGAAGAGCTTCGGCAAGATCGGCGCAGTGGAGCGGGCGACCGCCGTCGGCTTCGGCAAGCCGGCCCCGGGTGCCGGGTACCAGGCGCTCTACCTCTCCGGGCAGGTGAAGGGCGTCGCCGGGCTGTTCCGCTCCACCGACGGCGGCTCGGCCTGGGTCCGGATCAACGACGACCAGCACCAGTTCGGCGGCAGCGCCATCAGCGTCATCAGTGGCGACCCCGACGTGTACGGGCGGGTCTACCTGGGAGCCTACGGCCGTGGCGTGGTGTACGGCGACCTGTCCTGATCGCCTCGGCCCGTGGGCGTGCGGCGGTCAGAGCCGTTCCACCCACGGGCCGGGGAAACGGGACCACACGGCGCTCGGCGAGGGTGAGGCACGCGGCGCGCAGGTGCGTGGGCAGGGGCGTGGGCGGCTTCGACCCGGCTACGGGCACGGCCTCATCGTGTCGGGGTGAAGCCGCCCCAGACCGAGAAGGCGCCGCGGGGACCGTTGGCGTCGACGCGGTAGCCGTCCTGCCCGGCCTCGCGTGCGCCGGCGGCGTGGTTGTACTGGCCGGCGAAGACGTGCTGTCCGGCCGGGACCGTACGGCCCGGCTTGAGGATCCAGCGGTAGACCACTGCTCCGCCCTCGTTCTGCACGGTGACGGTGAAATCCTCGGCGGGCAGCGTCCGCCAGCTGCCGGTGCTCTGCACCGCGCCGGTCTGCGTGATGCGCAGTTCCACGGTGAGGGCGGTGAGCGGCTGCGTGGACTTGAGGGTGATGTCGCTCTGCGCCCAGAAGCTGTTGCTGTTCGCGTCCAGAGCGCCGGCCGACGACAGTGGCCCGTCCTGGACCTGCGCGCTGCCGGGCCGGGCCGAGCCCGCGGGGCCTGACGCCGAAGGGCGGGGGCCCGTCGGGGACGAACGGTCCGGCGTGGTCGGGCTGCCGGTGACGGGCGCCGATGGTGTCGACGGTGTCGAACGGGGGCTCCCGGACGGCGCGGACGGCGCGGCGGGGGTGGCCGAGACCTCCGGCCGGGCCGGCGGTGACTGGACGATGGCGGCGACGGCGAAACCACCGACCGCCAGGGTGCCGACCACGGTGAGGGAGGCGAGCGCGACCCTGGGCCAGGGCCTCGCGCCGGACGGCTCGCGGTGGCGGGCGGGGGCGCCGGACATGCCGCGTTCCACGCGTGCCAGGATCCGGGCACGGTCGGGCTGGTGGGCCTCGGCGGCTGCGCGCAGCCGCTCGGTGAGCTCCTCGTTCAACGACTCCTCCTCCCCGCCACAAGTTCCCCGGCTGATCCCGCGCTGCCCAGTATCCGTTCCAGCTCGGCCATCCCCTTCGAGGTCTGGCTCTTTACCGTACCGACCGATATTCCGAGCGCCAGTGCGGTGTCCTTCTCCGACAAGTCGAAGGCGTGCCGCAGGACCACGCACGCCCGCTTCCGGAACGGCAACCGGGCGAGAGCCGTCCGCACGTCCACCACGGCGGCCACGTCCGGACCGCCCGACGGCTCCGCGCCACGGGACCAGAACAGGGCGATCCGGCGGCGCTCGCGCACCGTGCTGCGGATCCGTGACCGTGCCAGGTTGGCGACCACGCCACGGGCGTAGGCGAGTGGGTGCTCGGCCTGGCGCAGCCGGTCCCAGCGCTGCCACAGTGCGGTCAGGGCGTCCGCGGCCAGATCGTCGGCGCCGTCCGCCTCGCCCGTCAGGAGATGGGCGAACCGGGCGAGTTCCGCGTAGTGGCGTTCGAAGAAGTCGTGGAACTCCGCGGACGCGTCATCGAGGACCATGTCCGACGGTCGCCCCTTTCGCAAATGTGTGCGCTAACATCCGGGCGGCAGCGTACCAGCGCCCGGTACGACCCGGGACGCTCCGATCCGCCGGACCGGAGCGGCCACCCGGCCGTGGTGTGGTTTCAGTGCGGGGCGAACTGGACCCGTGTCGGTTGTGCGACGTCCGGGAGCAGCGCGGTGCCCTCGACCGTCAGCTGCTCCCCGTAGATGTCGGTGATCCTCATCGCGCCGCCGCACCCGCTGCCGTCGGCGGAGAGGAAGTAGTTGTAGTCGGTACGGGGCAGCTTCCGCCAGCCCGCGGCGGTGCGTACCTCCAGCCGCGCGACCGGATTGCGGTGGCCGATCACCTGGATGCCGCACCAGTTTGGGCTGGACCCGGTCTTGTACCGGATGGAGAGCGCCCCGGATGTCTGGGGACTCAGCAGGCTCCAGGTGATCGGGATGCGACCGAGCTTGGGGTCGGCCAGTTTCGCGAAGGCCTGTTGGCTGAGGTCCAGTTGTCCGGGCGCGCAGGGCAGCGGGCATTCGTTGGTGATCCGGACCGTGATCGAAGCGCCGTTCGCGGCGTGGACGCGCACGTACGCGCCGCACGCCCTGGACGACTCGTAGTCGGTGGTGTTCATCGCCGCGATCATGAGGTCGTCGCTCGGGCCGAACAGGCAGGCGCCGTTGCCGTCGCCGACGGCGTAGGCGGTGGCGACGCCCTTGTAGGTGGTCCCGGGCTGGATGCGTCCTGCCGACGGCGCCGGGGCGGACGCCGCCGGTGGGGATTCCTTCGCCGAAGGCCGTGGCGTCTGCGCGGTGGCCGTCGCGCCGGCCGCGCTCGGGGTGGCCGCGGCTGGCGAGCTGGCCGCCGGGGACGGGCTCGTCGGGGCCGAGGGCGTGGCTCCCGCCAGGGGGGCGGCGGGGGCGGCCACGTCGGCCGGGGCCACGGCCGCGGCCCCGGCCTTGGGGTCGGGGCGCATGGCCGTCACCAGGCAGAAGAGGACGCCCGCGGCGGTCAGTATCACTGCCGCCCCCAGCATCAGCCTGTGTCTACGCCTGCGTTGCCGCGCGGCCTGCCGTGCAGTCTGCATGTCCGTCCGTTCGAAGATTCGAGTCGAGGTGCACTGCCTGGTCGCCGCAGGACGCGAAAAGGTTGCCGCCGCTGTGGAGCGGGCGTGCGGCGGGTCCTTCGGGGCGGCCGGGCGGCGGTGTCCCGTATCGGTCCGCTCACTGATCGGGGGAGTGCGGGGAGGCGGGCCGGGCGGCACGGATGCCGCGCGGAGAAGCTCCGCGCGTGCGGCGACAAGCCTTGTTGAACACCTGGAGGTCGGGAATGCCGACCGATGCGGCGACGGCGGGGACGGAAAGGGGGGGGCCTGCAGGAAGTGGCGCGCCCGTTCCATCCGCCGGGCCAGGACGTAGCCGACGACCGCCTCCCCGGTCGCGGCGCGGAAGAGCCGCGTCAGGTGGTTGTGGGAGGAACCGGCCGCCGACGCGATGTCCGGCACCGTCAGAGGCCGCCCCAGCCGCGCCTCGATCAGGGCCACGGCGGCCGTGACCGCCGGGTGGGCGGCCTGTGCGTTCCGCTCCCTCGCGGGCGCGAGCTGGGCGACCCGCCACAGGGCGGCCCACACCTCGGCCGCTCCCCGTGCCGGGACGCTCGGCCAGACGGCCACTGCCTGCCGCAACTGGGTCTTCAGACAGGTGAGTTCGGGGCCGGCGTGCTGGATCACCGGCTTGCTGCGGGGAGTTCCACCTGAGCCCAGGCGGAGGTGGACGCAGAGGTGTGAGGACCGGCCCCGGTAGCGATAGCGGACTCGGCGCCGGACGGTACGAGGCTGACCCCGCCGGGACGGACCGCGTACATCGCGCCGTCAACCGTCAAGTCGGCCTCGTGGTGGCACAGATGGAGCTGCCAGAGGTCTGGCAGGGAGAACACGTCCACGTGAGCGGCCGGGCCGTGCACGCCGATGCCGACGGCGGCGAGAGGGGGCTGCTCGTCAAGGTGGGCGAGTGTCGCCTGCATGGTCACCTTTCCTACCAGCGCCTCGGTGAGCCGCTGGTAGGACCAGGACCCTCCCGCCCCCGCGTGCCGGGCGCTGTGGTGGGAATCCACCAGCGGAGGGTGAACGTGGCCCACTCGGGGGGCGGCCGCGCGAAGGCACCCCTCCTCGTGCGAGCGGCGGCAGCGCCGAGCCGAGGAGGGACAGGGTCAGCCTCCGGCCTTGCGCTTGTTGTAGACGTCGAAGCCGACGGCCGCCAGCAGTACCAGGCCCTTGATCACCTGCTGGTAGTCGGTACCCACGCCGACCAGCGACATGCCGTTGTTCAGCACGCCCAGCACCAGACCGCCGGTGAGCGCACCGAGGACGGTTCCCACACCGCCGCTCGCGGAGGCGCCGCCGATGAAGGCGGCCGCGATCGCCTCCAACTCGAAGTTGATGCCGGCCTGCGGCGTACCGGCGTTGAGTCGCGCGGCGAAGACCATCCCGGCCAGGGCCGCGAGGACACCCATGTTCACGAAGGCCAGGAAGACGACCCGCTTGCTCTTCACCCCGGACAGCCGCGCCGCCGCCTCGTTGCCGCCGATGGCGTAGGTGTGCCGGCCGAGGATCGAGTTGCGCATCACGTATCCGAAGCCGACCAGCAGGACGCCGAGGATCAGCAGGACGATCGGCACGCCGTGGTAGCTGGCCAGCAGCAGCGTGAAGGCCACCACGGCCGTGGTGATCGCGCCGAGCTTCACCAGGAACAACCCGGCCGGGAGCGGTTCCAGCCCGTACGAGGCGGCCCGCCGCCGTCCGCGCACCTCCTGCAGGATCGCTACGGCCAGCACCGCGAGACCCAGCAGCAGGGTGAGGTTGTGGTAGTTGGTGTGGGGGCCGACCGCCGGGAGGAAGCCGCTGCTGATGTTCTGGAAGCCCTTGGGGAAGGGCGCCACCGACTGCCCCTGCAGCAGGATCTGGGTCCCCCCGCGGAACAGCAGCATGCCGGCCAGCGTGACGATGAACGAGGGGATCCCGAGATAGGCGATCCAGAAGCCCTGCCAGGCTCCGGCGAGAGCCCCGATCAGCAGCGCGGCCACCAGCGCCACGGGCCACGGCGCCTGGTGTTTGACCATCATCACCGCGGCGGTGGCCCCGACGAAGGCGGCGAGCGACCCGACCGACAGGTCGATGTGCCCGGCGATGATGACGATCATCATGCCGATGGCCAGGATGAGGATGTAGCCGTTCTGCTGGATCAGATTGGTGATGTTGAGCGGCTGGAGCAGGATGCCGTCCGTCCAGAACTGGAACAGCAGCACGATCAACGCCAGCGCGAGCAGCATCCCGTACTGGCGCAGGTTGCCGCGCAGCGCCCGGGCCAGTACGGCACCGGCCGACGCACCTCGGCCGGTCTGCGGTGTGCTGGGCGTGGTCTCTGGGGTGGTCTTGGTCTGGGCCATGCCTCACACCTGCTTGTCGGGGTATGCCGTGCTCATGGTCATGAGCCGCATGAGGGATTCCTGGGTGGCTTCCGCACGGTCGACCTCACCGGTGATCCGGCCTTCGGCCATGGTGTAGATCCGGTCGCACAGGCCCAGGAGTTCGGGGAGTTCGGAGGAGATGACGAGTACCGTCTTGCCCTGGGCGGCGAGTTCGGCGATGACGGTGTAGATCTCCGCCTTGGCGCCGATGTCGATGCCCCGGGTGGGTTCGTCGAGGATCAGCACCTTCGGCTCGGCGAAGATCCACTTGCTGAGGACGACCTTCTGCTGGTTGCCGCCGCTGAGCTTGCCGGTCTCCGCGAACACCGAGGGGGCCTTGATGTTCATGGTCCGCCGGAACGATTCGGCGATCCGCGCCTCCTCGTGCCGGTCGACCCAGCCCCGCCGGGCGACCTTGCCGAGGGCGCCCAGCGAGATGTTCCGGCTGATGTCGTCGTTGAGGTTGAGGCCGAGCTGCTTGCGGTCCTCGGTCGCGTACGCGATGCCGTGCCCGATCGCCTCAGGCACCGTGCGGGTACGGATCTCCCGGCCGTCCAGCCGCACCCGGCCGCCGGTCCACCGCCCGTACGAGCGACCGAAGACGCTCATGGCCAGTTCGGTGCGGCCGGCGCCCATGAGGCCGGCGATTCCGACGATCTCGCCTCGACGGACGTTGAGCGAGACGCCGTCGACCACCTTGCGCCGGTGGTCGATCGGGTGCTGGACGCTCCAGTCCTCGATCTCGAAGGCGACCTCGCCGATCTCGGGGGCGCGCTCGGGGTAGCGGTGTTCCAGGTCGCGGCCGACCATGCCACGGATGATCCGCTCCTCGGAGATGCCCTCGGGACCGATCGCGATGGTCTCGATGGTCCGCCCGTCGCGCAGGATGGTGACGGAGTCGGCGACCCGGGCGATTTCGTTCAGCTTGTGCGAGATGAGGATGCAGGAGATGCCCTGGGCTTTGAGTTCGAGGATCAGGTCGAGCAGTTTGCGGCTGTCCTCCTCGTTCAGGGCTGCCGTCGGCTCGTCGAGGATGAGCAGCTTGACCTTCTTGGCGAGCGCCTTGGCGATCTCGACCAACTGCTGTTTGCCCACGCCGAGATCGGCGATCCTGGTGTGCGGGCCCTCGTCGAGTCCGACCTGCCGGATCAGTGCGGCGGCGTGGGTCAGCGTCTTGTGCCAGCTGATGACGCCCCGGGTGGCGTGCTCGTTGCCGAGGAAGACGTTCTCGGCGATGGACAGGTAGGGCACCAGCGCGAGTTCCTGGTGGATGATCACGATGCCGCGCTGCTCGCTGGCCCGGATGTCCCGGAACCGGCAGGGCTCGCCCTCGAAGTAGATCTCGCCCTCGTAGCCGCCGTGGGGGTGGACCCCGCTGAGCACCTTCATCAGCGTGGACTTGCCGGCGCCGTTCTCGCCGCAGACGGCGTGCACCTCACCGGCGGCGACGGTCAGGTTGACCTCGGAGAGGGCCTTGACGCCGGGAAACGTCTTGCTGATCGACCGCATCTCGAGAACGGGTCGGGCCATGGTTGTGCATCCGTTTCGTCGGGGCGGTGCGGCGGCGGCCGGTCTCCCGGGCGTCGCACCGCCGTTCCGTCGTCGCCGGACCCGTCGGTCGGGCTCCGTGGGCTGCTACTTGAGCTGGTCCGCGGTGTACTGGCCGCTGTCCACCAGGACCTCCTGGTAGTTCTCCTTGTCGACGCTGACCGGCTGGAGCAGCTGAGCCGGCACGATCTTGACGCCGTTGTTGTACTGGCTGGTGTCGTTGACCTCGGGCTTGCCGCCGGTCAGCAGCGCGTCGCCCATCTGGACGGCGGCCTTGGCGAGTTGGCGGGTGTCCTTGTAGACGGTCTGGGTCTGCTCGCCGGCGATGATCGACTTCACCGAGGCAAGCTCGCCGTCCTGGCCCGTGACGACGGGCAGTGGCTGGCCGGCGCCGTAGCCGACGCCCTTGAGCGAGGAGATGATGCCGATCGAGATGCCGTCGTACGGCGAGAGCACGGCGTCGACGCGGGCGGCGGTGTACGACTTGCTCAGCAGGTTGTCCATCCGGGACTGGGCGAGACCGCCGTCCCAGCGCAGTGTGGCGATCTGATTGAGGGAGGTCTGGCCGCTCTGCACGATCAGCTTCTTGTCGTCGATGTACGGCTTGAGGACGCTCATCGCGCCGTTGTAGAAGAACGCGGCGTTGTTGTCGTCCGGCGAGCCGGCGAACAGCTCGACGTTGAAGGGGCCCTTGCCGTCCTTGACGCCGAGCTTGTCGACGATGTAGCTGCCCTGGAGGACGCCGACCTTGTAGTTGTCGAAGGTCGCGTAGTAGTCGACGTTCCCGGTGCCGCGGATCAACCGGTCGTAGGAGATGACGGGGACGTGGGCGTCGGCGGCCTTCTGCAGCACGTTGGTGAGCGAGGAACCGTCGATGGCGGCGATCACCAGCAGCTTGGCCCCCTTGGTGATCATGTTCTCCACCTGGGAGACCTGGTTCTCCACGACGTTGTCGCCGTACTGGAGGTCGGTCTTGTAACCCTTGGCCTGGAACTCCTTGACCATGTTGTTGCCGTCGTTGATCCAGCGTTCCGACGACTTGGTCGGCATCGCGATGCCGATGAGGCCGCCTTTGGCGTCCCCGCCACCGCCGTCGCCTGCTCCGTTGGCGCTCTGGCCGCAGGCTGCCAGCGACAGCGTCAGGCCCAGGGTGACAAGGCCTGCTGAAAGCTTTCGCACAGTTCCTCCAGTGATGTTCCGCGACCGGCACGGTGCGACCCGGCTGGGAGAACCGGAAGCGGTCGAGCGGGGCCGGCCGGGAGTCGTTGCTCGCGCTGTTGCGAAGTTCAGGTGTGCAGCGGCTCCGGCTTGGCGATACCTGAGTGTTAACGCTCACAACTGTGTCGTCAAGAGTCTGTTCAGATCACCGTTGGGCAACATCGCCGCAGGCGGGCAGCCTCCTCGTCGGGGCGGACCCACGGCGGGAGGTCCGGGTGCGCCGACCACGGACGGCTTCCGTGGTTTCTGCGGGTTCGCCTGACGCGGCACTAGCTGCCAGGCGGGATTGCGGATCGCCGAACTGCGAGACGTCCCGGCCGTCTTATGCGCCGGCGATGACCTGGCGCTCGGCCCGCTGCGCGCCCTGCACGAGTCCGGCCGCTCGACCCCGCGAGGCATCGGCTCGTCGGCTTCGACGGCATTGCCGAGTCCACCTGCTTCACTCCGCCCCTGGCCTCTGTGCGGGAGGACTTCGGTGAGCTCGGCCGCCGGGCCCTGGAAACTGCTCGTCGAGGAGTTGGGGGGCGGTGTGCACACCCGCACCCCCACCTGCTGATCTCGCCCGAGATGGTGCTGCGTCGCAGGGCGGGCCCCGAGGGCCGTTCGTGAGCCGGCGCCATCGGACCCGGGGCCGACCGTCGCGTCCGAGGCTCCCCGCCGCGCTTTGTCGAGGCCCCCATCGGTTCTTTGGCGGGAATTGTTAGCGCTAACAATTTGCCGTGTCGAGAGAGGTGCCGCTTGAACTCAGCAGGAACCGATGCCGGTTTCCCGCGCAAGGATGAGGAGGTGGACCGACCTCTGCTGTCCGGGGATCGGGCAGGTGTGTCCTCGGCGTCGACTCCGGCATCCTCACCGGTCGTGCCGTGCTGGTCCGCGTGCGTGGCGGACAGGAGCTCGCGGCCGTCGTGCACACCTACCCACACGGCGTCATCGTGCGCGAGTTGGCAGGCGCCGGGCGCCCACTGCCGCCTGGCCGGACCGCGCGGCATCCCGAGGACTTGCGCGAAGTACTGAGCACCGTCCTTCCCGCCCGTCGTACTCGCCGTCGCCGGCGTTGATCCCGCCCACCTCATGGGCGTCACCACCGACCTCACCACCCGCACGGTCCGGCGGGTGGTCGCCGAGGGCGCCGCGCTCTCCGAGAACCGCCGAGACCGCCCAGTGGGCCGCTCACCCGCACGCCTGCCCCAAGCCGTGGACAGGTCACCCGGCCCAGGACCAGGCCGGCCGTATCAACGCCGACACGCCGCCCGCGCAGGGAAGTGGATCTCCCGCTACGGCAGGTCCGGCCTGCGGCTCGGCGATCCACGCCGCTGCTGGCTCCGGGTCGCACCCGGACGTGCGCTCCGCGATGGCGGTCAGGGGTCGGGTGATCCGGGGGCGTGCCGGGGTGACCCTGATCCGGTCGGCGCCTACGACGTGCCGTACGCCGAGCGCCGCGCTCTGCGGGACCACTTCGGGACCGCTCCGGACGAGCTTGCTCGACCGGCTGGGGCCGAATCCGCCACGCCGCCCTGACCGTGACGGCCGCACCGACCACGGCCTGCCTGTTGGCCATCGTCACACCCTGGGGCGCCAGTTCGTCGTGGGAGACGCCACTCGACCCTCACCCCGTACCTCCAGCGCGCCGCCCAACAGGCCCACGCCGCCGGCGTCCCCGTCCTGCGCGCCATGGTGCTGGAATTCCCCGACGACCCCGCCGCCGCCGCGCTTGACCGGCAGTACATGCTCGGCGACGACCTGCTCGTCACCCCTGTCTTCACTGACGACGGCACGGTCGAGTACTACGTGCCGGAAGGGACGTGGACGAACGTTCTGACCGGCGCTCGGATCACCTGTCCCCGCTGGGTCCGCGAACAGCACGGCTTCCACACCCTGCCGCTGCCGGCCCGCCCCGACTCCGTCATCCCGCTCGCCGCCGACGACCAGCGCCCGGTCTCCGCCTGGGCGGACCGCGTCGAACCTCGGGTGCACGCCTTCGCCGACGGCGCCGAGCGCACCGTGGTGATCCCGCGCTCCGACGGCCCGGCGACGTGGCCCGCTTCCACCTGCGCCGCCGCGGCGACCGCCTCCATGCGACCACCGACAGCCCTCATCCGTGGCAGCTCCGGTTCGGCGGGCCGGACGGAACCGTCCACGCCCGGCCCGCCGGCACCCTGGAGGCCGACCTCGCCCACCCGGCCTGAGCGGGGCGGCCCTAGCCGGGCGGCCTGATCGGAAGGAGGTGCCCGGCGGTCAGCTCGTGGCGGAGCCGGGCCGTGGAACGCCACGGCCCGGCTCATGCGCGCACCGGCTCAGCGGGCTCCGAGGAGGTGTTCGAGGGCGAGCTGGTCCAGCTGTTCGAAGGCCATGCCGCGGCGGGCGGTGGCATCGACGTCGAACTCGTCGAAGGCGGACCGGTCGGCCAGCAGCCCGGCCAGGCCGTCCTCGGCGGTGGGGACGGCGAGTTCGGGCAGTCGGGAGGCGGCGAGCGCGGCCTGGACCTCCGGATCGGACCGCAAGGCGCGGGATCGCTCCGCCAGGAGCAGGTAGTTGCGCATGCAGGCGGCCGCCGAGGCCCAGACGCCGGTGGAGTCCTCGGTGCGCGGGGGTTTGAAGTCGAAGTGACGGGGGCCGTCGTAGCCGGCCGACTCCAGCAGGTCGACCAGCCAGAAGGCCTGGCGCAGGTCGCCCGCGCCGAAACGCAGGTCCTGGTCGTACTTGATGCCGGTCTGGCCGTTGAGGTCGATGTGGAACAGCTTGCCGTGCCACAGGGCCTGGGCGATGCCGTGCGGGAAGTTCAGCCCGGCCATCTGCTCGTGGCCGACCTCCGGGTTGAGGCCGACCCGCTCGGGCCGGTCCAGCTCGTTGATGAACGCCAGGGCGTGGCCGATGGTGGGCAGCAGGATGTCGCCGCGCGGCTCGTTGGGCTTGGGTTCGATCGCGAAGCGCAGGTCGTACCCCTGGTTCTCGACGTACTCGCCCAGCAGATCGAAGGCCTCCTTCAGCCGGTCGAGGGCGGTGCGCACGTCCTTGGCCGCGCCCGTCTCCGCGCCCTCGCGGCCGCCCCAGGCGACGTAGACCGAGGCGCCGAGTTCCACGGCCAGGTCGATGTTGCGGATGGTCTTGCGCAGCGCGTAGCGGCGCACGTCCCGGTCGTTGGCCGTGAAGGCGCCGTCCTTGAAGACCGGGTGGGTGAAGAGGTTGGTGGTGGCCATCGGCACTTTCAGCCCGGCCGTGTCGAGTGCGGTGCGGAAGCGCTTGACCGCCTGCTCGCGGGCGGCATCGCCGGCGGCGAAGGGGACCAGGTCGTCGTCGTGGAACGTGACGCCGTAGGCGCCGAGTCCGGCCAGCCGCTCCACGGTCTCGACCGGGTCGAGGGCGGGCCGGGTGGCGTCGCCGAAGGGGTCCCGCCCCTGCCAGCCGACGGTCCACAGGCCGAACGTGAACCTGTGCGCGGGGGTGGGAACGAGCGGGTCGCTGGTCATGAGGCGCTCCGGATCAGGCCGAGGGTTATTTGTAATGACGAAAAACAAATTAATATGCCGAGACGCCAGAAGGAACCCCACCGGAGGAACGCATGTCTGCTCAGCGCGTCGTGATCGGTGTCGACAGTTCGACCCAGTCCACCAAGGCCCTCGCCGTCGACCTGGAAACCGGCGCGGTCCTGGGCGAGGGCCGCGCCTCGCACGCCGTCAGCGGGGGCTCCGGACGCGAGAGCGACCCCGAGCAGTGGTGGCGGGCGCTCGGCGAGGCCGTGACGGGCACCGGCTGGGCGGATCGCGCAGCCGCCTGCTCGGTCGCCGGCCAGCAGCACGGCCTGGTCACCCTTGACACGGCCGGCCGGCCGGTGCGCCCGGCGCTGCTGTGGAACGACGTCCGCTCCGCCCCGCAGGCCGCCGAACTCGGAGCCGCGTTCGGCCCGGCAGAGCTCGCCCGCCGCACCGGCAGCGTCCCGACGGCCGCCTTCACGGCCGCCAAATGGGCCTGGCTGCACGCGAACGAGCGTGCCGCCGCCGACCGCGTCGCGGCCGTCCGCCTTCCCCACGACTTCCTGACGGAGCGGCTGACCGGCGAGGCGGTGACGGACCGCGGTGACGCGTCGGGAACCGGCTGGTGGGGCCCGGACGGCTACGACCAGGACGTCCTCGGCCGGATCGGCCTCGACCCCGGGCTGCTGCCACAGGTCCTCCCGCCGGGCGCCCTGGCGGGCGCCGTCCGGGCCGGGATGCCACTGCGCGAGGGCGCGCTGGTGGCCACCGGGACCGGTGACAACATGGCCGCCGCCCTCGGCCTGGGCCTGACCCCCGGACGGCCGGTGCTGAGCCTCGGTACCTCCGGCACCGTCTACGCCGTCGGCCGGACCCGGCCCGCCGACCCGAGCGGAACCGTCGCCGGCTTCGCCGATGCCCTCGGCGGCTGGCTGCCGCTCGCCTGCACGCTCAACTGCACCCTCGCCGTCGACCGCTTCGCCGACCTCGTCGGCCGCGACCGCGAGGACGTCGAGGCGGGCGGCACCGTGGTGGTCCTTCCCTATCTGGACGGCGAGCGCACGCCGGACCTCCCGGGCGCTTCCGGCCTGGTCCACGGCCTGCGCCACGACACCACGCCGGGACAGCTGCTCCAGGCCGCCTACGACGGCGCCGCCCACGCCCTGCTCGTGGCCCTGGACGACGTACTGCGTGCCGGAGGCGAGAGCCCCGCCCCCGACGAACCACTGCTGCTGATCGGCGGCGGAGCCCGCGGCGGGGCCTGGCAGCAGACCGTCCTGCGGCTGTCCGGCCGAGCGGTCCAGGTGCCCGCGGCCCGGGAACTGGTCGCGCTCGGGGCCGCCGCCCAGGCCGCCGCACTGCTCACCGGTGAGCCCGCCGACGCCGTCGCCCGGCGCTGGCGGACCGCCGAGGGCCGGGTACTGGACCCCGTACGCCGTGACGACGACACGCTCGAACGGATCACCAGTACGCTGCGGCGGGCGCGGGCCTTGCAGGAGCTCCCGCCGGCAGAACGATAGGAGGGTCGGCCCAATGGCGGGGAACGGCAGGGCGAGCGGGGGCGTGGAGGCCGTGCCCGCCTCGCAGCAGGGCATGCGTCGGCAGAACCTCGCGGTGGTGATCGGCGCGGTCGCCGCGCACGGTCCGCTCTCCCGGGCGGACGTCGCCGGACACACGGGCCTGACCAGGCCGGCCGTCTCCTCCATGGTCGACGAGCTCATCGGCCGCGGCGCGCTGACCGAGACGGAGACCGCGCCCAGCGGACGGGTCGGCCGCCCCGGCCGGGCACTGGCCCTGAACGACCGGGGTCCCGCGGGCCTCGGCCTGGAGATCGGCGTCACCCATCTCGCCGCGTGCGTCGTGGACCTGCGCGGTGAACCCCGGGTGTGGCGCCGGGTGGAGCGGGCCAACGCGGGCCGGCCGGCCGGGCAGGTGCTGGCGGAGGCCGCCGCGCTGGGTGCCGAGGCGGAGGCCGAGGCCGACGCCCTCGGCCTGCGCGTCGCGGGCCGTGTCCTGGCCGTGCCGGGGGTGGTGCCGAACGAACCGAGCGGGCTGGTCGCGAACGCGCCCAACCTCGGCTGGCAGGCCGTCCGCCCCGCCGATCACTGGCCCGACCCCGACACCGTGCCCGAGCCGGAGAACGAGGCCAACCTCGGGGCGTTGGCCGAACAGTGGCACCAGGGACATCCCGCCGAGACCTTCGTACACGTTTCCGCCGAGGCCGGAATCGGTGGCGCACTGGTCGTCGGCGGGCAGCTGTTCCGGGGCGCCCGCGGCTTCGCGGGCGAACTCGGCCACCTGCCCGTCCACCCGGAGGGCGCCCCCTGCGCCTGCGGGGCACGCGGCTGCCTGGAGCAGTACGCGGGCGAAGCGGCCGTGCTGCGCGAGGCCGGGCTCGCGCACGTCGGCGACCCGGTGGCCCTGCTGGCCGAGCGGGCAGGCGCCGGGGACGAGGCGACCCTGCGCGCCCTGGACCGTGCAGGACGGGCCCTGGGCCTAGCCCTCACCTCGGCGGTGAACCTGATCGACCCGGACGGCCTCGTCCTGGGCGGCGCCTACGCCGAACTCGCCGACTGGCTCCTCCCGTCCATTCGCGCCGAACTGGCCGCCCGGATCACCGTCCGGCCCTGGGCCCCGGAGGCGGTACGCCCCTCCGCCCTGGGCCGGCGCGGACCGGTGCTGGGCGCGGCGTGGTCGACCGTCCGGCAGATCATCGCCGACCCCAGCCGCCTGCAGGCCCTGGCGCGCTGACCGCGCGGGTCCGCCGGGCCGGTGGCCGCCGTTCCCGGGTGCACCGGGGCGGTCGGTCGTCGATCGCCCGCAGCGGGTCGTCGCGCAGACTGGGGTGCGGTCGACGCGGATGCCCGCCGTGCGGGAGGCCTCGCCATGGCCGCCGATCGCGTACAGTGCCCGGCCGTGCCGGAGCCAGGCCAGCGCACTGCCGCCGATCGCGAAGAGCAGCGGGCACCCCCGGATCGCGGCGGGCACGCCCAGGCAGGACCCCCTGCCCAGGTAGATGAAGGACGAGGGCAGCTCGACGATGGACTGGCCGTCGGAGAGGCGACCTGCAGTCCCCGGAGCATGGTCAGGGCGAGGCTGACGATGCAGCCGTTGAGGCGCAGCTTGAGGTCGAGGAAACCGCTGACGGCGCCGATCAGCGCCCCGACCAGCAGGCGGAGCGGATCGCCATCCACTCGGGGAAGAGGCCGAGTCCGGTGAACCGGCCCCCACCGGACGGCGGGATCAGCCACACGGCGATGACGGGATCCACGCCGATGGTGGACTCCAGGGGCAGCTCGATCCGGCCGGCGATCAGGACGAAGGTCGTGGCGAGCACAGCAGGCTCAACCCGGTGGACTGTTGGGCCACACCGATCAGGTTGTCGGTGGTGAGGAAGGCAGGCGAGGCGATGAACCCGATGAGGCGCAGGACGAGGACGCCGGGCCAGCTGCACTGCACGGTGTTCCCGGTCTCCTTGACCCGTCCAGCGGTGTGCACCTGTGTGCTTCGACGGCCGCGTCAGGTGCATCGGCGTGGGGATCGTGCTGGGCGACTCGGCGGCCGGTTGCGACGTCCAGGTCGAAGGAGCCACCGTCGCCACTCCCGCCCGCCCGCCCGGCCCGTACGCCGGCCATGTCCAGCAGGTGGTCGAGGCGCGCAACGACGCCGGCGGCAGCGGGGTCCGCTACTGGTCCCTCGACGACTCGGGCCTGGACTTCCTCGGCTGCGACTGGCACGACGCGGCCCACGACGACCGGCTCATCGCCGACCGGCTCACCTCGTTCATCGCCGGTCTCCCGACGGGCTGGTGACGGGGCGACCGGCCAAGAGCCTGCCGACGGCGTACCGGTGGGCTCGCACTGCCGCCGAGTCCACCGGCACCGCCCGCTACGCCGCGCCGGGAGCGCGCAGTTCTCCCGTCCGGGCCACGCGGGAGTACCAGTGCGCGCTCGATTTGGGGGTGCGCTTCAGGGTGTCGTAGTCGACGTGGATGGCGCCGAAGCGTTTGGCGTATCCGTACGCCCACTCGAAGTTGTCGAGCAGCGACCAGAGGAAGTAGCCGCGCACGTCCGCCCCGTCGGTGATCGCCCGGTGCACCGCGTCGAGGTGGGCGTGGACGTAGGCGGCGCGCTCCGGGTCGTGGACCGTGCCGTCGGGGCCGATGTCGTCCTCGTACGCCGCCCCGTTCTCGCTGACCAAGAGCGGCAGCCCGGGGTACCGGGCGGCGGTCCGGGTCAGCAGGTCGTACAGGGCGCTCGCGTCGACCGGCCAGTCCATCGCCGTACGTTCACCCGGTGCCCGGTGGAACGCCACGCCCTCTGCTCCGGGCCACGGCGAGTGCTCGCTGTTGCCGTGCCCGTCGTCCTGCGGCACCGCTCCGCCCTCCGCTGCGTGCGAGACGACCGTCGGGGTGTAGTAGTTCACGGCGAGCAGGTCCAGGGGCCGGTGCACCGTGGCGGTGTCGCCGTCCCGGACGAAGGACCAGTCGGTCAGGTGCGCGGTGTCCACGAGGAGGTCTTCGGGATAGGCGCCCTCCAGCATCGGTCCGAGCCAGATCCGGTTGCCGACGGCGTCGATGCGCCGGGCCGCCTCCTGGTCGCCGGCGGAGGAGGTCAGGGGACGCACCTCGTGGAGGTTGAGGGAGACCGCGACCTGACCGTCCCCGGGCAGCGCCGCCCGCAGGGCCTGGACTGCGAGGCCGTGACCGAGGTTGAGGTGATGGGCCGCGCGCAGGGCGGCGACCGGGTTCGTACGGCCGGGGGCGTGGACGCCGGAGGCGTAGCCGAGGAACGCGCTGCACCAGGGCTCGTTGAGGGTGATCCAGTGCTTCACCCGGTCTCCGAGGGCGTCGGCCACCAGGCTCGTGTACTCGGCGAACCGCTCCGCGGTCGCGCGCTCGGGCCAGCCGCCCGCGTCCTCCAGGTCCTGGGGGAGGTCCCAGTGGTAGAGGGTGAGGGCGGGTGTGACGCCCGCGGCGAGCAGTTCGTCGACGAGCCGACGGTAGAAGTCCAGGCCCTTCTGGACGGCGGGGCCCCGGCCGGTCGGCTGTACGCGTGACCAGGAGACGGAGAACCGGTAGGCGCCCAGGCCGAGTTCCGACATGAGGCGGACGTCCTCGGGGAACCGGTGGTAGTGGTCCACAGCCACGTCACCGGTGTGGCCTTCGAAGACCTTGCCGGGGGTGTGGGAGAAGGTGTCCCAGATGGATGGGGTCCGGCCGTCCTCCCGGGCGGCGCCCTCGATCTGGTACGCGGCGGTGGCCGTGCCCCACAGGAAGTCGGGGGGGAAGGCGCGGGTGGCCGTGAGCGGCCGGGTCTCGGACGCGGTCATAGGAGAGCGCTCCCAACGCAGGATCGGATGAAGTCGTGCCGGATGAAGCGGTGGCGGAAGGCGCGGTGTGTGAACACGCCGGCGGTCCGGCCGGTCCTCGACGAACGCCGTCAGTTCTTGACGGCGCCGGCGGTGATTCCGCCCACGATGTGCTTGCCGAGTACGGCGAAGACCAGCAGCAGCGGCAGGGTGGATATGAGCGCCCCGGTCAGTACGACGGCCTGGTCGACGGTGTGGTTTCCCGCGCCGAGGCCGGCCAGGGCGACCTGGAGGGTGGGGTTCCCGTCGGGGGTCAGCGCGATGAACGGCCAGAAGAAGTCGTTCCAGGCCTGGACGAAGACGAGCATTCCCAGGACCGCCATCGCGGGCCGGGCCACCGGGAAGACCACGTGCCAGATGATGCGCAGGCTGTGCGCGCCGTCCATCCGCGCCGCCTCCACCAGCTCCACCGGCAGGGCCTCGATGAGGAACTGGCGCATGAAGAACACGCCGAAGGCTGCGACCAGCGAGGGCAGGACGACCGACTGGAGCTGGTCGACCCAGCCGAGGTCGGTGATGATCTGGTAGAGGGGGATCACGCTGAGCTGCGGCGGGATCGTCATGGTGGCCACCACGAGCGCCAACAGGGCGCTCCGACCCCTGAAGGGCAGTTTGGCGAAGGCGAAGCCGGCCAGGGTGGAGAACAGGACGGTGGACAGGGCCACGAGCCCGGCCACGATCGTCGTGTTGACCAGCGCCTCGCCCATGTCGACCTGGTTCCAGGCGAAGGAGAGGTTGTCGAAGAGCCGGGGGCCGGGCAGGAGCGGGGCCGGGGCCTTGACCACGCGCTCGCCCGTATGGGAGGCGGCGACCAGGTTCCAGTACAGGGGGAAGAGGGAGACCAGGGCGGCGAGGCCGAGCAGGACGTAGGTCAGCGGTCCGGCGTGGTGCTGGCGGCCGGCCGACGGGCGAAGGCGCCTGGCGCGCGGCGCCCCGGCGGCGGTCGTGTCGAGTGTGCGGCTCATGGGTTCAGCTCCCCGCCTTCGTGCGCATGCGGCCGGCGCGGTTGCGGATGCGGTTCGAGCGGGAGACCAGGGCGTGGAGGCCGCCGATGAGCAGGAGGAGCAGGAGCATGACCCAGGCGATGGCGGAGGCCTGGCCCAGCGCGCCGGTCACCCAGCCCTTCTCGTACATGAGCAGGCTCAGCGTCTGGAACTGGTTCCCGCTCCCGCCGCTGATCCCGACACTGCCGCCGAAGAGCATCGGCTCGCCGAAGAGCTGGGTGGCCCCGATGGTCGAGACGATGACGGTGAACAGGATCGTCGGCCGGATGGAGGGGATGGTCACGCTGAGGAACTGGCGCCAGCGCGAAGCTCCGTCCAACGCCGCCGCCTCGTAGAGGTCCTGGGGTACGGCCTGCATCGCCGCCAGGTAGATGAGGGCGTTGTAGCCGGTCCAGCGCCACGTCACGATCACCGAAATCGCGATCTGAGCGGGCCACTTGGAGGATTCCCAGGCGACCGGCTCGAAGCCGGCCCAGCCCAGGGCCGTGTTGATCAGGCCGTAGTCGGTGTTGAAGAGCTGGGCGAAGACGAGCGTCGCCGCCGCGATCGAGGTGGCGTACGGGGCGAGGACCGCGACGCGGAAGAAACCGCGGCCACGGAGTTTGTAGTGGAGCAGGTGGGCCAGGCCGAGGGCCATCAGCAGCTGGGGAACGGTGGAGATCACGCCGATGGTGAAGGTGTTGGCGAGGGCGTTCCAGAAGAACTCGCTGCTCGCCAGGGAGGTGTAGTTCTCCAGCCCCTTCCACTGCGCGCTGCCGCCGAGTTCCACCCGGTGGAGCGAGAGCCAGCCCGTGTAGATCAGCGGGAAGAGCCCGAAGGCCGCGAAGGTGAGGAAGAAGGGGGCGACGAATACGTAGGGGACCGCCTTCAGATCGAGGCGGTAGAGCGTGCTGCGCAGCCCGCTCCGGCCGGAGGGCGGCCGCTTGCGCGAGCCGGCGCTGGGGCCCGGGGACTGTGCGGCGGGCGGCGGGGAGTCGCCACTGGTCGCCCGTACGGAGGTGGCCACGGGGGCGTTCCTTCCAGGTCGATGCGTGCAGTGGTGCGGACGGCGGCGGCCCGCCGCCACCCGCGGGGAGGCGGCGGCAGGCGGCGGGTGGGGGCGGGCCGCCGTGCGGCCTCCGCTACTTGTCGATCTTGTCGTCGACGAGCCTCTTGACGTTCTCCCAGGCCTTCGCCGGGTCGGTGCCCCGCTGCTCGATGTCGAGGATGCCGTTGTCGGTGAGGAACGTCTTCACCTGGCCGTCCCACCGGCTGATGGGCGCGGGCGTGATGCCGGCGGCGGCCTCGGAATAGATCCTGCCGATCGGCGTGTCGCCGAAGTACGGCAGCTTGGCTTCCTGGACCGCCGTGGAGGTGAGCGTGTCCTTGGTGGACGGGATGTTGCCGTTCACACCGAAGACCTTCGCATGCTGCGCCGGAGCGGTGAGCCAGGCGGCCAGCTCGGCCGCCTCCTTGACGTGCTCGCCCGACTTGGGCACGGTGAGGAACGAGCCGCCCCAGTTCCCCGCCACGGGCGGCGCCGCGATGTCCCACTTCCCCTGGTTCTCCGGGCCCGCCTGCTCCTTGATGATGCCCGTCATCCAACTCGGGCAGGCCACGGTGGCGAACTTCGAGTTCTTGAAGGCCGCGTTCCAGGTGCCCTTCTCGTCGAACTGGCGCAGTTTTGCGGTCAGTCCGGCCTGGACCGCCGCCACGGCGGTGTCCCATGCCCGCTTCACGCCCGGGCTGTTCTCGTAGTCCAGCTCGCCCTTGGCATTGGCGTACTGCAGCGGCTCGCTGGATACCACGGCGTTGAAGAGGCCGCTCGCTGAGTCGTGGAAGGCGGTCCCGGCCGGCGCGTTCTTCTTGTACGTCTCCCCGGCCTGGAGGAACTTCGCCCAGTCGCCCGCCCAGAGCTTGGCGACTTCGGTGCGGTCGGTCGGCAGCTTGGCCTGGGCGAAGAGGTCCTTGTTGTAGCAGATGGCCATCGGGCCGATGTCCGTGCCGAGGCCGATGACCTTGCCGTCCCCGGTGGTGGCCTGCTTGACCTTCCAGTCGAGGAACGCGCCGAGGTCCGCGCCGCCCGTCTTGCCGAGGTCGGCCCACTTGTCCGCCATGGCGGGCCCGGTCGCCTCCGCTATGTATCCCACCTCCAGGGCCTGGATGTCCGCGAGACCGCTGTTGCGGGAGAGGCGCAGCTTGAGCGTGTCCCAGTACTTCTGGCCGTCGGCGACGTTCGACTCTTCGATCTTGATGTTGGGGTGGGCCTTCTCGTACTCCGCGTAGAGCTTGGCCCCCGTGGTGTCGTCGTAGCCGAAGGAACCGAAGGTACCGATCCGCAGCGTGATCCGCCCGCCACCGGCCGCGCCGTCGCCCTTGCCGTCGCCACCCCCGCAACCGGTGAGCAAGGCTGCACCGGTCACGACCGCGGCGGCCGCGGCGATCGCGGTCATTGCGGTGCGGCGTCCGCGTCTGCTGCTGGAAGTACGCATTCCACTCTCCTCGTCCAAGGTGCTGCTCGTTGTGCGCCATGGGGTCCGGCGGGCTGTTCGCGGCTCGGCCGGCGGCCCGCCCGGACCTGATGTGAAAGCCGTTGTCGCACCCCTGAGTGGGAGCGCTCCCACGCCGTTGCCGGAAGGTTGCTGCCTGGCGGGTGCGGGTGTCAAGAGACGAACGCGAATTCATTACGCAGAAGCCTCGGGCGCGCGCGCCTTCCTTCTCGAGCGCTGCCCGTGTCAGGTTGTGAACGCGACCGTGGTGTCGGGAGGGGATCGAGAGTACTGTGGGAGCGCTCCCACTCCTCGTCGGCGTAACGTGTCCCACGGCTACGGGACGGACGGGTGCACCGTCTTACTTACCTGATCGGCAGGCCGGGCCCGTGCCCGGTGCAGAGTGCGATGGCGCACGAGGGGAGTTCAAGAGCGTGAGCGGACGGCAGAGCGGCGGCAGGCCCACCCTGGAAGAGGTCGCGGCCCTGGCAGGCGTCGGCCGGGGCACGGTCTCCCGGGCCATCAACGGCTCCCCGCGGGTGAGCCGGCAGGCCAAGGAAGCGGTCGCCCGAGCCGTCGCCGAGCTCGGGTACGTGCCCAACCAGGCGGCCAGGGCGCTGGCCGGCAGCCGGACCGACGCCGTAGCCCTCGTCATCCCGGAGACCGAGGCCAGGATCTTCTCGGAGCCGTACTTCCTCGACCTCATCCGCGGGGTCAGCGCCGAGCTGGCCGAGGCGGACAAGCAGCTGCTGCTCACCCTGGTCCGGACCGAGGCCGAGCGGCAGCGGTTCGAGCACTACCTGGCCGCCCAGCGGGTCGACGGCGTGCTGCTGGCATCGGTCCACGGGGACGACCCGCTGCCCGACCGGATCGCGCGGCTGGGCCTGCCGGTCGTCATGAACGGGCGACGTTCGGAGGCCGAGCCGGTGGCCTATGTGGACTCCGACAACATCGGTGCGGGACGGGCGGCCGTCGCCCATCTCGCGGGGCGCGGCCGGTCCAGGATCGCGACCATCAGCGGGCCGCTGGACATGTACGTGGCCCGCGCCCGTCTGGGCGGCTACCGCGCGGGCCTGGCCGAGGCCGGGATCAAGCCCGACGAGTCGCTCGTGGCGACCGCGGACTTCACCGAGGAGGGCGGCCGGCTGGCGATGCGCGAGCTCCTGGAACGCGCCCCCGGCCTGGACGCCGTCTTCGCCGCCTCCGACGTGATGGCGGCCGGTGCGCGCGGCGTGCTGCGCGAGGCCGGCCGGCGGGTCCCCGAGGACGTCGCCCTCGTAGGGGTCGACGACTCCACGGTGGCCCGTCTGATGGACCCGCCCCTGACCAGTGTGCGCCAGCCCATCGAGGAGATGGGCCGCACTATGACCCGGCTCCTGCTCCAGAAGATCGCGGAGGAGTCCCGAGCCGACGCCGCCTCGAGGCAGGGCGAGGGTGAGGAGCCGCGCCGGGTACTCCCGACGGCACTGGTCGTGCGGGATTCCTCCTGAGCCGCTCCGGCAGCCCGCCGGCCGCCCCGCACGGAGCGTGCCGAGGCCCGGAACCCTGCGGAAGGGGACGCTTCCGCAAGGGCTCCGGGCTCGTCACCCGACCTGCGTCACAGTGCCGGGTAGGCGTTCTTCATGAGCTCCTGGAACTGGGCGGAGAACCACTGGCCGGCGAGCGGTGCGTTCGGGAGGGCTCCCGACATGCTGTTGCCGTTGCGTACGTTGCCCGTGTAAGTGGGGTCGCACATCCGGTCGAATCCCTTGCCCTCGTTGTTCGGGATCTCCTTGCTCGCCCCGTCGGACTCGCCCGGGGGCTTGATCCACACGTAGGCGTCGATGCCGGCGGCCGGGGCCGCTTGCGGTCGTTCGCCGAGTCCGGCGCCGGACTGGTTGCACCAGTTGCCGAGGTGGATGCGCCGGTCGTAGCGGCCGCCGTTGACGTAGGTGTCCACGCTCGTCAGCGCGCCGGGTCCGGTCGGGCGGGCGGTGCCGCCCCAGCCGTTGCGGGAGGTGTCGATGAGCATGCCGATGTGGGCGTCGAAGCCCAGGGAGACCAGCTTGGTCCGCATGCCTTGGGCGTAGGACAGTTCGTCGGTGTAGCGGTTCCAGTCGACCCACTTCGACTGGCGCACGGAGGTGCCGTTGACGGAGTCGTCGATCTTGAAGTTGTCCTCCTTCAGGGCGCTGTAGTTGGCGGTGTTGACGATGAAGCCGTGCACGTTGGAGAGCGTGGAGCCCTCGGCGGTCGCGGCCTGCTTGAACATCTCGGCGGAGGCGCCGAGGTTGTCGTCCCAGCCGAGCCAGCCGTGGTGGCCGGCGTCGACGTAGTTGTAGACGTTGGCGATCGAGCCGAGCTTGTTCAGGGCGTAGCCGACGCCCTTGACGTAGTTGCCGTTGGTCTTCATCACGTCGCAGTTGGCGGTGGCGGTGGGACGGCCGGAGACGTTGGTGACCAGGTTCGGCAGTGAGTCGATCTCGACGGTGGTGACGATCCGCAGCCCTGCGTACTTGGGTTCGGCGAGGATCGCGGCGATCGGGTCGATGTACTGCGTCTTGTACTTGTCGATCTCGGTGGGGCCCAGTTCGCCGTTGGAGGCGAGCGCGGAGCAGTCCCGTCCGGGCAGGTTGTAGATCACCAGCTGGACGACGAGTTCGCCGCCGCCCTTCTGCGTCAGGGCCGCGTCGAGGTGGTCGCGCAGACCCATCGTGCCGCTCGTGCCCGTGACGAGGGCGATGCGGTCGAGCCAGACTGCGGTGGGCTGGTTGGACACCCTGCTGCCGCCCGGTTCGGCGGCGGCATGGGCGGACCACTCGGGGTTCACGTACATCTTGGCGCCGGCGTAGGGGTTGTCGACCTTGCCGCCGGTGGGCGGAGGCGTGGTCGGCGGTGTGGTGGGGGGCTGGGTCGGGTCGGTGGCGCCGTTGCAGGTGACGCCGTTGAGCTTGAAGGTCGCGGGGACGGCGTTCGTGCCGGTGTGTGAGCCGTTGAACCCGAAGGACGTCGAACCGCCCGTGGCCAGCGACCCGTTGTAGGACATGCTCTTCGCGGTCACCGCGGCCCCGGACTGGGTGATGGTGGCGTTCCAGCCCTGGGTGACCTCCTGGCCGTTCGCGTAGGACCACTCCAGGGTCCAGGAGGCGACCGGGTCACCGGTGTTGGTGACGATCACGTTGGCACCGAAGCCGGTGTTCCACTGGTTCGAGATCTGGTACTCGACCTTGCAGCCGGCGGTGGCGGCGCCGGCGCTGGTACCGAACGCCGTGGCGGTGGCGCCGGCGGCCGTGACGAGACTGAGGGCCGCCAGTAAGGCGGTGCGGGGGATGGTGCGGCTCATTTCGTGGGGTGCCTTTCAGTTCAGGGTGCGCAGGCGGTCGCGCACCCGGTGCCGAATGCGGGGAGTGCCGTTGTGAGCAGGGGTTCCGTTGTACGGAGCGGATGCGGGCGTCGGAACCGGGCCGTGGCGCGGTCGACGAACGCCTGTCCGCAGGTGTGCTCGCCGCTCTCGCCCGCGACCGGGGGACCCGGCCGGCGACCGAGGCGAGGATGGGGAAGGGGTGAGCGGCTGGCTCGGGTCGTCGTAGGCGATCCCGGGGACCGGCAGGAAACTGCGGGCCCCGGTCGTATGCACGGCCTCCACCAGGTCCTGCGTGCCGGCGACCTCGTGGCCGATGCCGGCAGGTACCGCCGTCGCGCAAGGTCGGCGCTGCTCCGCGGAGCAGCGCCGGCAGGCGCGGGGCGTCGATGAGCGAGTCCGTGCAGCGAGGTGCGCCCCGGCGGCGCGCCTGCTGATGGAACCGCTCCCACTGGTTGGGGCCAGACCGTAGCGCCAACTGTCGTCATACAAAAGGGGAGTTGAGTAAATTTCTTGCAGATTGCTTTCGACTCTTCACGCGTCTTGACGCCGTCGCGACGCGTCTGCACAGTGGGAGCGCTCCCACTGTTGAGAACGTGTGCGCAGCCGCTTCTCCCATCCGCCGTCTCCCCGAGCCGCGAGGAGAACCATCCGCATGTCGGCACACCCCCCACGCAGATTCCACGGACGACGCAAACTGCTGACCGCGTCCGCCACGGCCCTGTCCCTCTCCCTCCCCCTGGGCCTCACGGCCGTCGGCGCCACCACGGCCGCGGCCGCAGCGGTGCAGTGCAGCGTCGACTACAAGACCAACGACTGGGGTTCGGGCTTCACCGCCGAGCTCACCCTCACCAACCGGTCCGCGACCGCACTCGACGGGTGGAACCTCACCTACGACTACTCCGGCAACCAGCAGCTGACCAACGGCTGGAACGGCGTCTGGACCCAGTCCGGCAAGAGCGTCCGCGTCGCGCCCCCGGACTGGAACAAGACCGTCGCTGCCGGCGCGGCCGTCACCGCCGGCGCCCAGTTCAGCTACAGCGGGACCAACGCCGCCCCCACCTCCTTCGCCGTCAACGGCACCCCGTGCACCGGAGCACACCAGCCCCCGGTCACCGTCCTGACCAGCCCCACTGCGGGCGCCGTCTACACGGCGGGCGCCCCCGTCCCGCTCGCCGCGACCGCCGCCGCGGCCGACGGCGCCACCGTGGGCAAGGTCGAGTTCTACAGCGACACCACGCTCCTGGGCACGGACACCACTGCGCCCTTCACCCTCGATGCCACCGGCCTCGCAGCCGGTTCCCACTCCCTCTACGCCAAGGCCTACGACACCCTCGGGGCCTCCGCCGAGTCGGCCCCCGTCGGCATCACCGTCGCCGCCGGCCCCGCGCTCGTCGCCACCCCCGCGCAACTCTCCGTACGCCGCGGGGAGACGGGCACCTTCGGCCTGAAGCTCTCGGCCCAGCCGACCGCGAACGTCACGGTGAGCGTCGCCCGCACCTCGGGCAACACCGACCTCGCCGCGACGCCTCCCGAGCTCACCTTCACCCCGGCGAACTGGAACACCGCCCAGAAGGTGACGGTCACCGCCGGGACCACTGGCAGCGGCTCCGCCGTCTTCACCGCGACCGCCCCCGGCCACGCCAAGGCCGAGGTCACCGTCGCCCAGCTGGCCGCCGACTCCACGTACGACGCCCGCTTCCTCGACCTCCACGGGAAGATCACCAACCCGGCCAACGGCTACTTCTCGCCCGAGGGCATCCCGTACCACTCCGTCGAGACGCTCATCGTGGAGGCCCCGGACCAGGGGCACGAGACGACCTCGGAGGCCTACAGCTATCTGATCTGGCTGCAGGCGATGTACGGGAAGATCACCGGGGACTGGACCAAGTTCAACGGTGCGTGGGAGACCATGGAGAAGTTCATGATCCCCACCCATGCCGACCAGCCGACGACCGGCTCCTACAACGCCTCCAAGCCCGCCACCTACGCACCCGAGCACGACCTCCCCTCGCAGTACCCGGCCAAGCTCGACGGAGGAGTCGCCGCCGGCGCGGACCCGATCGCCGGCGAGCTGAAGAGCGCGTACGGCACGGACGACATCTACGGCATGCACTGGCTCCAGGACGTCGACAACGTCTACGGCTACGGCAACGAGCCCGGGAAGTGCTCCGCCGGACCGACCGCGACCGGACCCTCGTACATCAACACCTTCCAGCGCGGGCCCGAGGAATCGGTCTGGGAGACCGTGCCGCACCCCACCTGTGACACGTTCGCGTACGGCGGCAAGAACGGCTACCTCGACCTCTTCACCGGGGACTCCTCCTACGCCAAGCAGTGGAAGTTCACCGATGCCCCGGACGCCGACGCGCGTGCCATCCAGGCCGCCTACTGGGCCGACGTCTGGGCGAAGGAACAGGGCAGGGGAAACCAGGTCACCACGACCGTCTCCAAGGCGGCCAAAATGGGCGACTACCTGCGGTACTCCATGTTCGACAAGTACTTTAAGAAGACCGGCAACTGCATCGGCCCGACCGTCTGCCCCGCCGGCACCGGCAAGGACAGCGCGCACTACCTGATGTCCTGGTATTACGCCTGGGGCGGCGCCACCGACACCTCGGCCGGCTGGTCCTGGCGGATCGGCTCCAGCCACGCGCACAGCGGCTACCAGAACCCCCTCGCCGCCTACGCACTCAGCGAGTACGCCCCGCTGAAGCCCAAGTCGACGACCGGCGCCACGGACTGGGCGACCAGCCTCGACCGGCAACTGGAGTTCTACCGCTGGCTCCAGTCCGACGAAGGCGCCATCGCGGGCGGCGCCACCAACAGCTGGCAGGGGCGCTACGCCCAGCCCCCGGCCGGGACCCCCACCTTCCACGGCCTCTTCTACGACGAGAAGCCCGTCTACCAGGACCCGCCGTCCAACCAGTGGTTCGGCTTCCAGGCCTGGTCCATGGAGCGGGTCGCCGAGCTCTACGAGCAGACGGGCGACGCGGCGGCCAAGACCGTGCTCGACAAGTGGGTCGGCTGGGCCCTGTCGAAGACCACGATCAACCCCGACGGCACCTACCGGATCCCCTCCACCCTCAAGTGGTCCGGCGCCCCCGACACCTGGAACGCGTCGGCGCCCGGCGCCAACGCGGGCCTGCACGTCACCGTCGCCGACTACACCGACGACGTGGGCGTGGCCGCCGCCTACGCCAAGACCCTGACCTACTACGCCGCGAAGTCCGGGAACACCGAGGCCAAGCGGGTCGCCAAGGGACTGCTCGACGGCATGTGGGCCCACCACCAGGACCCGCTGGGCCTCTCCGTCCAGGAGACCCGGACCGACTACAAGCGCTTCAACGACCCGGTGTACGTCCCCAGCACGTGGACCGGCAAGATGCCCAACGGCGACACGGTGAACTCCTCGTCCACCTTCGCCTCGATCCGCACCTTCTACAAGAACGACCCGGCCTGGCCAAAGATCGAGGCCTACCTCGCCGGCGGCGCCGCGCCCGTCTTCACCTACCACCGGTTCTGGGCCCAGGCGGACATCGCCCTGGCCATGGGCTCGTACGCGGAGCTGCTCGAATAACAGAGCGCCCCGCCCGGAGACAGCTCCGCGTACGACGAGGCCGGGCAGGCCGTCAGGGCCTGCCCGGCCTCTACGCGTCCACCCGTCATACGGTCTCCCGGAAGCCCGGACCGCGTCGATGTCCGTGACGGAGGGACGCGCCGGGCTTCGAGCGGTTCACAGTCCCAGTGCCAGCCGGTGGTACGCCTGGTTCCAGCGGAGATCGCGCCGGAACTGCTTCGGGGTGGTGGTTTTGTCGATGAGCGCGAGTTCCATGCGGAGCATCTCCGCCAGGTCGTCGAGGTGGTCGGAGGTGAGGGCGGTGCTGAGGACGGTGTGGTGCGGTCCTCCGGCCGTCAGCCAGGATTCGGTGGAGGTCCGCAGGTCGGGGCTGGGCCGCCAGACAGCGCGGGCGACGGGCAGGGCGGGCAGCGGGTGAGGGGGTACCACCAGGTCGATGTCATTGGCGATCAGGCGGAAGCGGTCGCCGAGGTCGGCGAGCCCTACCACCACGGCCGGGCCGGGGGCCGCGTCGAACACCAGGCGCACCGGGTCCTCCCTCCCGCCGATGCCGAGGGGGTGGATCTCACAGCTGGGCCTGGCGGTCGCGATGGTGGGGCAGACTTCCAGCATGTGCGCGCCGAGGATGAGCTCGTTGCCGGGTGTCATGTCGTAGGTGTAGTCCTCCATGAAGGAGGTGCCGCCCGGGAGTCCGGTGGCGGCCACCTTGAGGGCGCGCAGCAGGGTGGCGGTCTTCCAGTCGCCCTCTCCTCCGAAGCCGTATCCCTGGCCCATGAGCCGCTGGACCGCCAGGCCGGGCAGCTGGCGCAGTCCGCCCAGGTCCTCGAAGTTGGTGGTGAAGGCCCCGAAGCCGCCCGTTTCGAGGAAGGTGCGCAGGCCGGCTTCGATGCGGGCCGCGTAACGCAGCGAGTCGTGCCGTTCGCCGCCCGGTCGCAGTTGCGGCGCCAGGCGGTACAGGTCCGCGTACTCCTCGACGAGGGAAGCCGCCTCGCTCTCGTCCGCGCTGTCGACGACCTCCACCAGGTCGTTGACGCCGTAGGTGTTGACGGATACGCCGAAGCGCAGCTGGGCCTCGACCTTGTCGCCCTCCGTGACGGCCACGTCGCGCATGTTGTCGCCGAAGCGGGCGACCTTGAGGGTGGCCAGTTCGGACCGCGCGGCGGCCGCCCGCGCCCAGATCGCGACGCGTGCGGTCGTCACCGGATCGGTGACGTGGCCGGCCACGGTCTTGCGGGGGACGCCGAGACGGGCCTGGATGTGGCCGAACTCGCGGTCCCCGTGGGCGGCTTGGTTGAGGTTCATGAAGTCCATGTCGATGGTGTCCCAGGGCAGGGCCACGTTCGACTGGGTGTGGAGATGCAGCAACGGCTTGCGCAGCGCGTCCAGTCCGGCGATCCACATCTTGGCCGGCGAGAAGGTGTGCATCCAGGCGATGAGCCCGATGCACCGGTCTTCGGCGTTCGCGTCGAGGCACACTCGGCGGATGGCATCGGCGTCGGTCAGTACCGGCTTCCACACGACACGTGCGGGAATGCCGGGGACGTCGGCCAGGGTGGTGGCGATCTGCCGCGACTGTTCGGCGACCTGCTTCAGGGTCGCCTCCCCGTACAGGCCTTGGCTGCCCGTGAGGAACCAGATTTCCTGGGCGGGAGATGTTCGGCTGGGCACATGGACTCCTGAAGGTGACGTCCCGCAACGGTGGTGAGGGCGGCGGGCGGGTGGGGAAGGGGGTAGGAACAGCGGGGCGGGGTCAGCCCCCGGTGTGGGTCGTGTCGCGGATTTTCCTCAGGCGGTGCAGCAGGCCACCGGTACCGAAGTGGTCGTGCAGGAGCTGGTATTCGGCGAAGAGGACGTCGTAGGCGTCGGCCCGGGAGGGGTCGGGCGTGTGGACGGCGGGCAGACGGCGGCCCATGGCGGCGGTGGCCGTGCGTACGTCCGCGTGCGCGCCGGCGGCTACGGCGGCGTGGATGGCCGACCCGAGGGCGGGGCCCTGGTCGGACGCGGCCAGGGAGACGGGGCGGCGCAGCACGTCGGAGTAGATCTGCATCAGCAGTTCGTTCTTGGCCAGTCCGCCGGCGACGATGAACTCGTGCACCGGTACGCCGCCCGCCTCCAGGGCCTCCACGATGACGCGGGTGCCGAACGCGGTGGCTTCGAGCAGCGCGCGGTAGACGTCCTCGGGACGGGTCGCGAGGGTGAGGCCCACGATGACTCCGGAGAGGTGGTGGTCGACGAGGACCGAACGGTTGCCGTTCAGCCAGTCGAGGGCGACCAGTCCGTGTCCGCCGACCGGCTGGCCGGCGGCTTTCCGGGTCAGCAGGGTGTGCAGGTCCTCGCCGCGGTCGGCGGCCTCGGTGAGGTAGTCCGACGGGACGCCTTGGTCCAGTACCCAGGCGAAGACGTCGCCGACCGCGCTCTGGCCGGCCTCGTAGCCGTAGGTGCCCTCGACGATCCCACCGGCCACGACACCGCAGATGCCGGGGACGTCGGCGAGGACGGGGGCGTTCACGACGTGGCAGGTGGAGGTCCCCATGATGGCGAGCAGCTGACCGTCCTCGACGGCCTGGGCCGCCGCCGCGGTGACATGGGCGTCGACGTTGCCCGCGGCCACGGCGATGCCGGGCCGCAGCCCTGTCCACGCTGCCGCCTCGGTACTGAGCGAGCCCACTCGTGAGCCCAGCGCGGAGAGGGGGAATGCGAGGCGGGTGCGTGCGAAGTCGGCGAACCGGGGGTTCAGCGCGGCCAGGTACTCCTCGCTCGGGTAGGCGCCGTCCTGGTGGATGCCCTTGTAGCCGGCCGTGCAGGCGTTGCGGGACTCGGTTCCGGTGAGCTGCCACACGATCCAGTCGGCGGCCTCGATCCACCGTGCGCAGGTTTCGTAGACGAGCGGATCCTCCTCCAGGACCTGGAGGGCCTTCGCGAACTGCCACTCGGCGGAGATCCGGCCGCCGTAGCGGGCGATCCATTTCTCCCCGCGGGCGTGGGCGAGTTCGTTGATGCGGTCGGCATGCGATTGGGCGGCGTGGTGCTTCCAGAGCTTGGGCCACGCGTGCGGCCGTCCGGCGAGCTCGGTCTCGGCGAGGGGGGTCCCGTCGGCCAGCGTGGGCAGGACGGTGCAGGCGGTGAAGTCGGTGGCGATGCCGATCACCGCGGCGGGATCGATCCCGGCCGCCGCCACGGCCTGCGGGACGGCGTGACGCAGTACGTCCCGCCAGTCCTGGGGGTGTTGCAGGGCCCAGTCCGGAGGCAGTGGCGCACCGCCGTGCGGCAGGTGCCGGTCGATGACTCCGTGCCGGTAGGCGTGGACCGCGGCGGCCAGCTCCTCACCGTCGCGAACCCGCACCACCACGGCGCGGCCCGACAGCGTGCCGAAGTCGACGCCGACCGTGTACTGCTCCGATTCCTCGGAATGCGGGGTGGGCGCGAGGGGATGGGGTGAGGTCAACAGAGTGCCTTTCGAAGGAGCCGTGAGGCGGCAGGAGGCCCGGCAGACGGCCCGGCAGGAGGCCCGGCAGGAGGCGTTGCCGCCCGCGATCCTGGCGGTCGGCCGGGTGGTCCGATGCCCGCCATTGTGAGCGCTAACAATGTCGATGGGCAAGGGGTCTGCGTGGATCACGTGTGAGCTCCATCGGCACGGTTGCCTCCGTATACGGCGGCCCGGATTGATCTGCCGTCGATGTGGCACGGGTTGAGCCTTCAATCCAGGTGGTGGGACCGATGGCCTCGTGAACGGATGGGGGTCCGCCTCGTTGCCGCACCCGAGGTGGTAACGGGGAGGTAACGTGCGCAAGGGGGTTGAGAACCTGGCTTGTTAGCGCTCACAATGCCACGGTGCCCCCTCTCAAGGGGGTCCCTCTCCCGCCGACCCGGACGCGGCCACCCCCGGCCGTCGTGCACCGCGCGGCACTCCTGGGGCTCCTGGTGGGCAAAGCCCGGCCCCGGCCGTGCGGCGCCTCTTCCCGTACCCCCTGAAAGGACACTCGACATGGCTCGCAGAGCAGTTCTCGTCCTCACTGCCGCCCTTCTCGCCTCCTCGTCGACCGCCTGCTCGACCAGCAGCCCCGCCTCCAGCTCCCCCTCCGAAGCCAAGGCGGGATCCGGCAAGACGATCACGCTCGGCTTCGCCCAGGTCGGCGCCGAGAGCGGTTGGCGCACCGCCAACACCAAGTCCGTCCAGGAGGCGGCGAAGAAGGCCGGGATCACCCTCAAGTTCTCCGACGCGCAGCAGAAGCAGGAGAACCAGATCAAGGCGATCCGCAACTTCATCCAGCAGAAGGTCGACGTCATCGCCTTCTCGCCGGTCGTGGAGTCCGGTTGGGACACGGTGCTGAAGGAGGCCAAGGACGCGGGCATCCCGGTCATCCTCACCGACCGCGCTGTGGACACCAAGGACACCTCCCTCTACAAGACCTTCCTGGGCTCGGACTTCGTCAAGGAGGGCAAGTCCGCGGGGGAGTGGCTGACCGCCGCCTATGCGAACGAGCAGGGCCCGGTCAACATCGTCGAGCTCCAGGGCACCACGGGCTCCGCACCCGCCAACGACCGCAAGGCCGGCTTCGCCGACGCCATCCGCGCCGACGGCAAGTTCAAGATCGTCGCCTCGCAGACGGGCGACTTCACCCGCGCCAAGGGCAAGGAGGTCATGCAGGCGTTCCTGAAGTCCCAGAAGGACATCGACGTCCTCTACGCCCACAACGACGACATGGCCCTCGGCGCCATCCAGGCCATCGAGGAGTCCGGCAAGAAGCCCGGTACGGACATCAAGGTGATCTCGGTGGACGGGATCAAGGACGCCTTCGTCGCGATGACCGAGGGCAAGATCAACGTCGTGGTGGAGTGCAACCCGATGCTCGGTGACCAGCTGATGGAGCTGACCAAGAAGGTCGCGGCAGGAGAAGACGTGCCGCCTCGCATCGAGACCCAGGAGGGTGTCTTCCCGCAGGACAAGGCCGCGGCCGCGCTGCCGTCCCGGAACTACTGAAACAGCAGGTTCCGGTGCGAGAGGAGGCCCGGCCTCGGTGCCTCCTCCACCGTCGGCAGCCCGCTCCACCACCCCACCCATGAGAGGAGGGCGGATGGCATCCCCGTCCACCACCCCGCGGCCCACGGACGCGGGCGGCCCGCGGCCCGTCCTGGAAGCCCAGGGCATCCGCAAGCAGTTCCCGGGCGTGCTCGCCCTCGACGGAGTCGCCCTGCGGCTCTTCCCCGGTGAGGTGCACGCCCTGATGGGCGAGAACGGTGCCGGAAAGTCCACCTTGATCAAGGTGCTCACCGGTGTCCACCCCGCCGACGGCGGCACCCTCGTGGTCGACGGCCGGCCCCACGCGTTCGCGGACCCCCTCCAGGCGCAGCAGGCCGGAATCAGCACCGTCTACCAGGAGGTGAACCTCTGCCCGAACATCTCGGTCGCCGAGAACATCCTCATCGGGCGCGAACCGCGCCGGTTCGGTCTCATCCACTGGTCCGCGATGCGGCAGCGGGCGGCCGAGCTGCTGACGGAACTGGACCTCGACCTGGACGTCACCAGTCTGCTCGATTCGCATTCCCTGGCGGTACAGCAACTGGTCGCCATCGTCCGGGCGGTGGACGTCTCGGCGAAGGTGCTCGTGCTGGACGAACCCACCTCCAGCCTGGACCGCGAGGAGGTCGCCCAGCTCTTCACACTGGTGCGCCGCCTGAGGGACCGCGGTGTGGCCATCCTGTTCGTCACGCACTTCATCGACCAGGTATTCGACCTCTGCGACCGCGTCACCGTCCTGCGCAACGGCCAACTGGAAGGCGAGTACCCCATCGGGGAACTGACGCCGGTGACACTGGTACAGCGCATGATCGGAGGGGAACTGGCGACCCTCGACCAGCTGTCCGGCCGTTCCCACGAGGGAGCGGCCGTACGGGCGGCCGGCGTGCCGTTCCTCCGGGCACGGCAGCTGACCCGCACGGGCTCGATCGAACCGTACGACCTCGACATCCACGCCGGCGAGGTCATCGGACTGGCGGGCCTCCTGGGTTCGGGCCGCACCGAGGTGGCGCGCCTCCTGTTCGGAGCGGACGGCGCGGACGCCGGGGAAGTGAGCATCGAGGGCGAGAAGGTGGTCCTGCGCACCCCCCGCCACGCCATCGCCCGGGGCATCGCGTTCTGCTCCGAGAACCGCAAGTCCGAGGGGCTGGTGGGCGAGCTCACGGTCCGCGAGAACATCATCCTCGCCCTGCAGGCCGCCCGCGGCTGGACCAGGCCGCTGGCCCGTGCGACGCAGGACGAACTGGCGCGGCACTGGATCGAAGCCCTGGACATCCGCCCCGCCGACCCCGAAGCACAGGTACGCCACCTCAGCGGAGGCAACCAGCAGAAGGTCCTGCTCGCCCGTTGGCTGCTGACCGCCCCCCGGCTCCTGATCCTCGACGAACCCACCCGGGGCATCGACATCGGGGCCAAGGCGGAGATCCAGAAACTCGTGGCCCGCCTGGCGGGCGAAGGCACCTCCGTGCTGTTCATCTCGGCGGAACTCGAAGAGGTCCTGCGCCTGAGCCACCGCATCGCCGTGCTCCGCGACCACCGCATGGTGGCCACCCTCGCGAACGACGACACCGTCACGCCCGAACGCCTCCTCACGACCATCGCCACCGGAACGGACTCATGACCACCCAGCCCGCCAAGTCCGAGGCGGCCGGCGGAGTCGGGAGACGGCCGGCCGGCCACCGCCTGCTGTGGCCCGCGCTCATCCTGCTCGCCCTGCTCCTCGGCAACCTCGCGTTCCACCACGACTTCTTCTCCGTCCGCGTACGAGACGGCCACCTCTACGGCAGTCTCATCGACATCCTGCAGTTCGGTGCACCCCTCATCCTGGTGGCGCTCGGCATGACGCTGGTCATCGCCACCCGCGGGATCGACCTCTCGGTGGGTTCCACCGTCGCCATCGCCGGCGCCCTCGCCTGCGGGCACATCTCCACCGCCGCTCGTCCCGGCAGTGTCGCCACCATGCTCACGGCCGTCGCCCTCGCGCTCGGCGTCGCCCTCGCGCTGGGCCTGGCCAACGGCTTCCTGGTGTCCGGGCTCGGGGTGCAGCCCATCGTGGCCACCCTGATCCTCATGGTCGCGGGCCGCGGTGTCGCCCAGCTGATCACCGACGGCCAGATCATCACGGTGACCAGCGCCCCCTACAAGATGATCGGAGGCGGCTACTGGCTGACCTTCCCGTTCGCCGTCCTCCTGGCAGCCGGCCTCGTCGCGCTCACGGCCTTCGTCACCCGTCGCAGCGCACTCGGCATGCTGATCGAGTCCGTCGGCGGCAACCCCGCGGCCAGCCGCCTGGTCGGCATCCGGGCCGGCGGCCTGCTCGCCCTGGTCTACGTCGTCAGCGCGTTGTGCGCCGCCGTCGCCGGGCTGATGATCAGCTCCAACGTCTCCAGCGCCGACGGCAACAACGCCGGCCTGTGGATCGAACTCGACGCGATCCTCGCGGTCGTCGTCGGAGGCACCGCCCTGACCGGAGGACGCTTCTCCGTCGGCGGCACCGTCCTGGGAGCCCTGATCATCCAGACCCTGTCCACCACCGTCTACACCCTCGGTGTCCCACCCGAGACCAGCCTCGTCTTCAAGGCCTTCGTCGTCATCGTCGTCTGCCTCGTGCAGTCCCCGGTCTTCCGGGCCAAGGTCCTGCGTCGCCGCAGGACGACCACTCCCCGATCCCACACCACGGCGGGCGCCGCCCCGCAGCAGCAGGAGGCAGGCGCATGAGTACCGGCATCGCGAGCGCCGCCGCGCAACTCACCCGTCCCTTCGCGGCCGTGTCCCCGCGCACCCGCACCCGCATCCCACTGATCGTCACGGCCCTCCTGCTGGTCGTCATGTTCAGCGTCGGATCGGTGCGCTACGAGGGCTTCCTCTCCGCGCAAGTCGTACTGAACCTGCTGATCGACAACGGATTCCTCCTGGTCGTCGCGGTCGGAGCGACCTTCGTCATCCTCACCGGCGGCATCGATCTGTCCGTCGGCTCCATGGTGGCCCTGTCGACCATGCTCACCGCCTGGCTGGTCGAGTCGCACGGCTGGTCCCTGGCCACCGTCATCCCCCTCGTCCTGCTGGTCGGCGCCGCGAGCGGGACGCTCATGGGCTGGATCATCCACACCTTCGAGATCCAGCCGTTCATCGTCACCCTGGCCGGCATGTTCCTCGCCCGCGGGCTCTGCTACACGATCAGCACCGAATCCATCACGATCAGCGACCCCACCACGGCAGGAATCGCGCAGACCCGGCTGTACGGCCCGGGGGGCCTGTTCGTCTCGGTCCCGGTGGTCATCGCCCTGGCCGTGCTGGTGATCGCCTTCGTCGTGCTACACCACACGCGCTTCGGCCGCAACGTGTACGCGCTGGGCGGCAACGAGTCCTCCGCACGCCTGATGGGTCTTCCGGCGGGCTCCACCAAGATCGCCGTATACGCCGTCAGCGGCCTGTGCTCCGCACTCGGCGGTCTGCTGCTGACCTTCTACATGCTCTCCGGCTACGCCCTCCATGCCATGGGCATGGAACTCGACGCGATCGCCGCCACCGTGATCGGCGGCACGCTGCTGACCGGCGGTTCCGGCTTCGTCCTGGGCACCGCCGTCGGCGTGCTCGTCCTCGGCATGATCCAGACGGTCGTCAACTTCCAGGGCACGCTCAGCTCCTGGTGGACCCGGATCGTCATCGGCGCACTGCTGCTCGTGTTCATCGTGCTGCAACGTCTGATGAGCGGCCGTCGCCCCGCCGCCGACTGACTCCGGCACCGCAGCCCATCAGCCCGTGCCACCGCGTTCGCACGCCGCGATCACAGCTCGCTTCCCGGCGCGCCCTGCGGTGGACCGACTTCCAGGAATACCGTCATGAAACACGCATACGAATCTGTCGACCAGGCCGCCGAGCCCGGGCAGACTGCCGCCTGTCCGCGGACGGTCCGCCCCCTGCGTCTGGACGATGACGGACCTGGGGAGAGGTGGCGGTTCGGCTTCCCCGGCCGGGCCTGCGCGGAGGTCCACACGCGCGGCGCCCGCCTCCATTCCCTGATCCTGCCGGACCGCTGGGGCCACACCGCCGATGTCGTGCTCGCCGCCCGCGCCCCCGGCGCCTGCGAGGGCTCCGCACGCTACTTCGGCGCGACGGTGGGCCGTTACGCCAACAGGATCGCGCGCGGCCGGCTCGTCGTCGACGGCGTCACCCACCGGATCGCCACCCAGGAGACCGGGCACACGCTGCACGGCGGTCCCGACGGGTTCGACCAGCGCGTGTGGCGGTGCGAACCCTTCCACTCCGCGCACCGCACCGGTGTCCGTCTGTTCTTGCACAGCCCCGACGGCGACCAGGGGTTCCCCGGCGCCCTCAACGTCCGCGTCACCTACACGCTGGACCAGCATGACAACCTGACCCTGTCGTACCAGGCGGTCGCCGACGCGCCGACGATCGTCAACCTGACCAACCACGCCTACTGGAACCTCGAAGGAGAGGGGCGCGGCAACGTCCTGGCCCACCATCTCCAGGTCGAGGCCCCCCTCTACACCCCCGTCGACGCCCAGCTGATCCCCGACGGCCCTCACCGCTCGGTCAGCGGCACCCCGTTCGACCTGCGCCGGAGCCGGCGGCTCTCCGACGTGCTGACCCATACGGATACGCAACTGGCCCTCGCCGGTGGCGGCTTCGACCACAACTGGGTCCTCGACGGCGCCCCGCGAACCCGTCCTCGCAAGGCCGCCGTGTTGTACGCCCCCGCATCCGGCCGCCGCATGGACGTGCTCACCACGGAACCGGGCATCCAGGTCTACACCGCCCAGGGCCTGACCGGTGACATCACGGGCAAGGGAGGCAGGCCCTACCAGGCCTACGCGGGGGTCGCGCTGGAAACCCAGCACTTCCCGGACTCACCGAACCGCCCCGACTACCCGACGGTCCTCCTGCGCCCGGGCGAGCTGTACCGGTCCACCACGATCCACAGTTTCACCACGGTCAGCGCCTGAGGGGGGCGGCGCCGGCCATCGCCGCTGTCCGGTGCCCTTGCGGCACCGGACAGCGGGTTCCGTGCCCGCGGCGCCTTTCCCCGTACGAGGTGCCCTCGGGGCCCGGCTCCGCGTGGGAGGGGCCTACGGCCGGGCGGGTGGGTGTCATGTGCCGGGGGGAGCGATCCTGCGGGCCGTGCTGGCGCGCACGATGAGCTCCGGCGCCACCACCAGGTGCGTCGACTCGTCGGTCCGGCCTTCGATGTGGTCCAGGAGCAGCCCGATGCTGTCGCGGCCGATCGAGGCGAAGTCCTGACGGATCGTCGTCAGCGGGGGCGGGAAGAACTCGGCCTCGGGGATGTCGTCGAAGCCGGCGACCGCCACGTCCTCCGGCGTGTGCAGGCCCGCCTCCCGCAAGGCCCGTAGGACACCGAGGGCCATCTGGTCGTTCGCGACGAACACCGCGGTGAGGCCCGTTCCCCGCCCTCGCGACGTCCGGAACCGACCCGCGAGCTGCTGGCCGGCCTGGTATCCCGACAGCGGACTCCAGTCGCCGCGCAGCACGGGCGGCACCTCGGCGCCGGCATCTCGTAGCGCGTCCTCCCAACCCTGGGTGCGGGCCTCGCTCTCGAGCCAGTCGGGAGGGCCTGCGACATGCCACACGGTGGCGTGGCCCGAGGCGAGAAGATGCTCCGTGATCATGCGAGCGCCGAGGCTCTGGTCCAGCGACACCCCCGGCAGGTCTAGGGTGTGGCCGCCTTCCACGGTGACCACCGGGCACGGTGCTTCCAATGCCGCCAGGGCCCTCACCGCGGCGCGTTGGGGAGTGACGGCGACGATCCCCTCCACGCCCCACCCGGCGAGGTGCTGCATGGCTTCGGCGAGGGCCGTCTGCGTGGCTGTCCGGAGCGTGACGGCAGACGTCAGATAGCCGCGGTCCCGAGCCGCCTCCTGAACTCCCGCCACGGTGCTGGCGGGACCGTGCAGAGTGGTGTTCACCGCGATGACGCCCAGCGTGTGGGTCCGGCGAGTGGCCAGGGCCCGGGCCGCCGAGTTGCGGCGGTACCCCAGCTGCTCGATGACTTGTGTCACGGCGGCCCGGGTCTTGGCGCTGACGTTCGGGTGGTCGCTGAGCACCCGCGAAACGGTCTGATGGGACACGCCGGCAACACGTGCGACGTCCGTCATGGTGGGCGCTCGCGAGACGTCTGGGAGCTGGGTCAAGTCTCTTCCTTTCCTCATCGAGCGGCCTTCCCTCAAGGTACCGAATCAGCCACGGCCCGCACACATCTCGGACCAACCGGGAGTTTGTCGATCAGGTATCGATGTTGGCGTTCACATTATGCAGCGTTGGTCGCATGGTACGGGCAGGAATTTTCTCGCAACCTCTTGAGATTACCGCTTGTTAGCGTTAACAATTCGGTCGGGGTGGCTGGGTGAGTGGGAGAGCTGCGACAGCGCAGCCGCGATGCCTGGTGCGGCCCCCGGTCAGTCCAGCCCGCTCATGCGCGACTGCCGGGCCGGCGGGACGCCGGTCCAGAGAAACCGCCGCGCATGTCAGACAGACGGTGAGAGCGTAGTGAGCGAGACCATTCTCAAGGACCTCCGTCGCGAGGTCCTCGCGGCCAACCTGCGCATCCCGGAAGCCGGTCTGGCCACCCTCACCTGGGGAAACGTCAGTGGCGTGGATCGAGACGCCGGCGTCTTCGTCATCAAGCCGTCCGGGGTCTCCTATGCCGACCTCACCGAGGAGGACCTGGTGGTGGTGGCGCTGGAGGACGGACGGGTCGTCGGTGGACACCTCAGGCCGTCCACCGACACCGAGACCCACCGGTGCCTCTACCGGGCCTTCCCCTCCATCGGCGGCGTCACCCACACGCACTCGGCGCACGCCGTCGCCTTCGCCCAGGCGCGCCGCCCGATCCCCGTGCTCGGCACCACACACGCCGATACCTTCAACGGGCCCGTCCCCGTGACGGCGGACCTCACCGCCGAGCAGTGCGCGCAGGACTACGAGTACAACACCGGCCAGGTGATCGTTGCCCGGCTCGACGGCGACCCCCGTCGGGCCGACGAGGTTCCCGGAGCGCTCGTCTCACGGCACGGCCCCTTCACCTGGGGCGCCACCGCGACTGCTGCGCTGGAGAACGCCATCGTCTGCGAGGCCGTGGCGGAGATGGCGCTGCACACGCTGGCGCTGGGCTCCCGCCTCGGAGACACCTCCGAACCGCCGAGGCATCTGCTGGAGCGGCACTTCACCCGCAAGCACGGACCGGACGCCTATTACGGCAACGCCCCTCACCCCCCGGGTGTCTGAGGCCGCGCACCGCCGCGCGACGCGGCGAACTGCGGCGGGCCGCCGGCGACCTGCGGCGCCAGTGGGGGAGGGGCCTCAGATCACCGCGCAGTACTGTCGCACGCAGGGCGTGACCTCGACCCGCTGGGTGGACGGCCTCATGGTCGCCGATGCCGCGGTGCCGGCCGAGTGTGACCACTGCACTCCGGCAGCTGGCCCGCCCTCGTCACCCGCCGCGGCGGGGCGGGCCGGATCACCTGCATCGGCCCTGTGGCGGGGCGCGACCTTGCCCGGGAGCTGGGCGTCCGGCCGGCGCCGACTGACCGGCGCCGAAGCTCCGCAGCGGCAGGCGCGACCTGCCCGCGTCCGTCACCGCGGCGACCGGTACCGTCCCGGGCGGACGCCGCGTCCATGTGGGGCACGACTGGAGCCGGCAGTCCGTCGATATCCAGGCAGGCCGGTCAACTACCGCTTCATGCAGGTGCCTTGACGGGTTCGTCAGGTGCCTGGCTTGATTGGGAGCGCTCCCACTCTGCCCCTCATCCACCGAGGAAGGCTTCACCGTGCCTCCTGTCACCTCCGCCCGCGGCGTGCCACGTCGCGCGGCCGCCGTGCTCGCCGGCTTCGCGCTGGCGGTCGGCGGCCTGTCCGCGACCGCCCTGACCGTTCCGGTCGCGGCTGCCGCCACCGTGGCCGCCGCTGCAGACACGCCCGTCCGGGTCAACCAGCTCGGCTACCTGCCCGACGGCCCCAAGCGGGCCACCGTGGCCAGCTCCGCGACCGCCCCGCTCGCCTGGCAACTGCGCGACGCCTCCGGCGTGGTGGCCGCCTCGGGCGCCACCACGGTACGTGGGGCCGACCAGGCGTCCGGCCAGTCCACGCACCTGGTGGACTTCGGCGCGTACACCGGCGCCGGCACCGGCTTCACCCTGGTCGTCGACGGCCGGACCAGCCACCCCTTCGACATCTCCGCGTCGCTGTACGACGGACTGCGCGCCGACAGCATGTCGTTCTTCTACCAGCAGCGCAGCGGCATCGCGATCGACGCCGCCCTGGCGGGCGGCAGCGCCTACGCCCGCCCCGCCGGGCACCTGGGCGTCGCCCCGAACAAGGGTGACACCGGCGTCCCCTGCCAGACCGGGGTGTGCGACTACCAACTGGACGTGCGCGGCGGCTGGTACGACGCGGGCGACCAGGGCAAGTACGTGGTCAACGGCGGCATCTCCGTCTGGGAGATGGTCAACTCCTTCGAGCGGGCCCGTCGTTCGGGCGGCGACGCGGCCCTCGGCGATGCGACGCTGCGGGTGCCGGAGCGTGGCAACGGCACGCCGGACGTGCTGGACGAGGCTCGCTGGGAACTGGAGTTCCTGCTGCGGATGCAGGTTCCGGCCGGGAAGCCGATGGCCGGGATGGCCTTCCACAAGGTGCACGACGCCAAGTGGACTGCCCTGCCGACCCGGCCCGAACTCGATTCCGAGCAGCGTGAGTTGCACAAGCCGTCGACCGCCGCGACGCTGAACCTGGCGGCCTCGGCCGCGCAGTGTGCCCGGGTGTACGCGTCGTACGACGCCGCGTTCTCCGCGCGCTGCCTGGACGCGGCCCGCCGCGCCTGGACGGCCGCCAAGGCCAACCCGAACGTGCTCGCCCAGGCGAGCGACAATACCGGCGGCGGTGCGTACGAGGACGCCGACGTCTCCGACGAGTTCTACTGGGCGGCGGCGGAACTCCTGGCCACCACCGGCGAGTCTCAGTACCGGGACGCCGTCACCTCCTCCCCGCACCACACCAAGCCCGTCGACGCGTTCTGGTGGGGCGGCACCGCGACGCTCGGCCGAATCACCCTCGCCACCGTCCCCGGCGTGTCCCTGCCCGCCGACGACGTGGCCAGGCTGCGCGGCCTGCTGACCACGGCCGCCGATGGCCACCTGTCCACCATGGCCGGACAGGGCTACGCGGTGCCGCTCCCCGCCACCGGGTACGTGTGGGGCTCCAACAGCTCCGTCACCAACAACGCGATGGTGCTGGCCGTCGCGTACGAGCTCACCGGTCAACAACGCTACCGGGCCGGGGCATTGGAGTCCTTGGACTACCTGCTCGGCCGCAACGCGCTCGACCTCTCCTACGTCACCGGCTACGGCGACCGCTACTCCGAGAACCAGCACCACCGGTTCTGGGCGCACCAGAACGACGCCTCACTGCCGCACCCGCCGGCCGGTTCCTTCGCGGGCGGGCCGAACGCCGGGCTGGAGGACCCGGTGGCCAAGGAGAAGCTCGTGGGCTGCGCACCGGCGGCCTGCTACGTGGACGACATCGGCTCGTACTCCACCAACGAGGTGGCCATCAACTGGAACGCCTCGCTGGCCTGGCTGGCGGCCTTCGCGGCTGAGCGGCGCGGCGCCCCCGCGGCGCCGGTGGTCCGGGTGGCACCGGCGGCCGTGACGGTCCCGGAGGGCGGCTCGGCGCCGGTGGGCGTGCGGCTCTCGGCCGCGCCCGCGCAGAACGTGACGGTGACGGTGGCCCGGAACTCCGGCGACGAGGACCTGTCGGCAGCCGCGACCCTGGTGTTCACCCCGGCCGACTGGGCGACGACGCAGCAGGTTTCGGTCCTCGCCGCGCAGGACGCCGACGCGTCGCCGGGCAGCGCGACGTTCACGGTCGGTGGTCCTGGCGTGCAGTCGGCGACGTTCACGGCGACGGAAGCGGACGACGACGCGTCGGCGGGCTCCTGCACGGTGGCGTACCGGATCGACAACGCCTGGGGCAACGGTTTCACCGCGACGGTGACCGTGAGGAACACCGGAACCTCGGCGATCTCCGGCTGGACCCTCGGCTGGAGCTTCGCGGGTGATCAGCGGATCAGCAACGGCTGGAACGCCACGGTGAGCCAGTCGGGCAGCACGGTCACCGCCCGTGACGCCGGATGGAACGGCACGCTGGAGCCCGGCGGCAGCGTGGGCTTCGGCTTCCAGGCGACGTATTCGGGTACCAACGCCATCCCGGCGCGCTACACGCTCAACGGTGCACTCTGTTCCTGAGCGATCACCACGACTCGCCCGCCCGCCGCACCTGGAACTCTGGTGCGGCGGGCTGCTCGGTGGGCTCGGCCCTGCTGGAGGGGAGCCAGGGTGAACGCGAAGGACACCGGGCCGAGTTCGAGCCGCTGCTGAGGCGGGACACCGGGTCCCACGGCGGCGGTGCCGAGGCCCTGGACGGCGTGGTCGGTGTGGAGGTGGATCAGCGGGCCGGAACGAGATCGCTGCGGTGCCGTGCGGCGTCGAGCTGTTGGTCGGCCCAGAGGCGCGCGACGAAATGAAACGGTTCTTCGCCCGCGACGCGCAGTCCGTTGCCGGCTCCGTCGGTGAAGCGAACTCGGTCGGCAGGCGGCTGCCGTAGGTGACGCCCAGCTCGTGGCCGTTGAGCCAGACCCGGGCGCAGGGCAGGTGAGAACCGGAAACGCCCAGTACCCGTTGAGGTCGATTCTGGGGGTATCGGAGTCCAGGGCCGCGCGCGGCGCTGCCCTGCCGTCGCCAGGTGCGTAGTCCTCGAAATGGCGTGCGGACATGCGGAATCCGTCGGCGGCCGTAGGTGATGCGCGCGACCGCACTGTCGAAGGTGTCTTGCAGGAAGCGCTGCCGTCGATGGACGACGACGGAGTGGAGCCAGGATGATCCTGGCTCCACTCCATGGTGCGGGCGTGTCACTGGAACTGTGCGAAGAACCTCCAGGTCTCTCCCTTGGTCCAGGTAGGGACACCGCTCTCGTTGGGGGAGCCGTCGCCCGGACCGGGCAAGTGGCCTCCGTCGAACGCGGCCCATTGGACCGGGTACCCGGCACGGCGGCCCGAGTAGGTGGTGGTGATGTGCGTCCGGCTGCCCGGCGCGGGCTCGCGCGGGCTCTGGGGAGTGCAGCCGTTGTTGCTGACGGACCTGTCGCGCAGGGACCGTCCTTGCGCGATGGCGAGAACGGAGCCGCTGACGCCGTGGATTCCGAAGGAGGCGATGGGCTGGGTGCCGCCCCTGCACCCGCTGATCTCGCCGCCGGAGATGACCGCGACAGCCCTGAAGGGGTTCGCCCGGGTGCATGCGAGTGCGTAGCTCATACCGCCGCCCCAGGCGGCGTCCTCACCGCCCGAATTGGCCCAGCCGCTGTCGAGGCTCTGGGGGCGACGAGGATTGCGCTGTTGTTCGATCGTTCTTGTCGGCCGCAGTGGGACCAGGCGTTCCCGCTCGTTCCGCCCAAGGCGACGTCGCCGGCGGTCGAGGCGGCCTGCACCTCGACGGCCTTGCCGCTGTTGCGATGGACCAGGACGTACCAGGCATTGCTGTCCACCGTCGCCGCCTCGGCGGGCGCCGGCCTCACCGCGAAGAGCATGCCGATCGCGAGCGTCGCCGCCACCACGGCGGCCAACCGGGACCACCAGCGATTCCTGTGTGGAGGGGCCGGGGGAAGCCGCACCGTAGGTATCCATCGGTTCACCCCTTCACCGTGGCGGGTCGTCAGGTGCGGCGCCAGAGCTGGTTGCTGCCGCTCGAGCAGGAGTAGAGCTGGATCAGGGTGCCGTTGGCGGTGCCGTTGCCGACGGCGTCCAGGCAGAGTCCGGACTGGACTCCGACGACGGTTCCGTCGGAGTTGAGGCGCCACTTCTGGTTGTCGCCGCCCCAGCAGCTGTAGATCTGGACTTTGGCGCCGTTGCCGGTGCCGGCGGCGTCCAGGCACTTGTTGCCGTAGACCTTGAGCTCGCCCTCGGAGGTGTACGACCACTGCTGGTTGGCGCGGTTGTTGCAGTCCCACAGGTTGAGCTGGGTGCCGTCGGTGGTGCTGGCACCGGGCACGTCCAGGCAGCGGCCTGAACCGACGCCCTTGATCTGTCCGGCACCGGGCGAGGGCGTCGGAGTGGGGGTGGAGGAGCCGGCGTTGAGTGCGTTGAGCACGGAGGCGTAGGCGGGCTTCTTGCTGCCGTTGCCGTCGAAGAGCAGCGGCGATTGCTCCGATCGCCAGGAGTCGGTGTCGCGCACGCCCCAGACGGTGATGCCGAGGCAGCGCGGGACGGCCAGGCAGTCGTTGGTCACGTTGGCGTAGGTCGTGGCCGAGGCGCCCTGGATGTCGAGTTCGGTGACGGCCACGTCGACGCCGAGTGCGGCGAAGCTCTGCAGGGTGGTGCGGAAGTTGCTGTTGTACGGGCTGTCGTTGTTGAAGTGGGACTGGAAGCCGACGCAGTCGATCGGTACCCCGCGCTGCTTGAAGTCCCGGACCATGGCGTACATCGCCTGGGTCTTGGCCCAGGTCCAGTTCTCCACGTTGTAGTCGTTGTAGCAGAGCTTGGCGGCCGGGTCGGCGGCGCGCGCGGTGCGGAAGGCGACCTCGATCCAGTCGTTGCCGGTGCGCTGCAGGTTGGAGTCGCGCCGGGCCCCCGAACTTCCGTCGGCAAAGGCTTCGTTCACGACGTCCCACTGGACGAGCTTGCCCTTGTAGTGGGCCATCACGCCGTTGATGTGGTTGGTCATCGCCTGGCGCAGCGTGCTGCCGCTGAGGTTCTGCATCCAGCCGGGCTGCTGGGAGTGCCAGGCCAGGGTGTGGCCGCGTACCTGCTTGCCGTTCTGCACGGCCCAGTTGTAGACGCGGTCACCGGCGGCGAAGGTGAACTGGCCCTGCTGAGGTTCGGTGGCGTCGATCTTCATCTCGTTCTCGGGCGTCACCATGTTGAACTCGCGGCCCGCGATCGTCGTGTACGCCGAGTCGCCCAGCCTGCCCGAGGCGACGGCGGTGCCGAAGTAGCGGCCGCTGTGCGCCGCCGCGCCGCCGAGCGTGCTCTCGGCGGCGTGTGAGGTCAGCGGAGCCACCAGCACGGCGGCCGAACCGAGGACGCCGACGAGCAGGGCCGCACGAAGAACACCGATCTTCCGGCGGACGGTGGATGGGGGAATGGCATTTGAGCCCATGAAAGAGCCTCCAGGACAGAAATCACGGAAGGATTGGAGCGCGGCAGAGTGAATCCGCGTGAACGACGCCCGCGTCCATTGGCAAAGGACGCTCACCATCAGGGCGTAGAGATCCAAGGCCGGAACCCGGCACCCGGACACAGACGGGGGCATCGCCTCGGGCCTCAGTCTGGAAACCCCGCCGAAACATGTCAAGAGTTTCGAAAGGATTTCGATAATCCATTCCGCGAGATATCCCAATAGCCGCTTCTCATAGAACGATCCTCATCGAAAGTATTTCGATGAAGATCGCCCGACTGGCCTGCTGCTGGAGGCTCAGGCGAAATCAGAACGGCGGTCCCTGAGGAGAGATCCAGCCATGAACGAGTATTCCTACAGTTCGCATCTCCGGAACGCCGAAATCCGTCGCCCCGGAGCGGCCCCCCCGCTGGTGGACAGCCGAAGGGCGACTGCCACCGGCCGCCGTCCGGGACCGACTGGCATCGGCGACGGCGCTAGAGTCCAGGCCGTTCCTGTGGGCTCGGGTACGTGATGTCGAACCACGTGAAGAGGGCTCGGTTCGTGGAGGGGCGGCCGTTGGAGGTGGCGTAGAGGCCGAGCTGGATGCTGGTGAACAGCGGGGTGAGGAAGGTGGCTTCGACGGTGGTCAGGTCCTGCCAGGCGCCGTCGGGTGCCGCGTGGGCGAAGGTGTGGCTGAAGCCGCGGATGCGGACCCCCAGGCGAACGGGGCCCGGGGGGACCGGAATGCCGGCCAGGACCTCGGGCCCGCGGCGGAGGCTGAGTCCTTCCGTGGTGCGGAGGAAGAGGAGATGGGTGTCGTCGTCGAGGACCACGGCGAGGCCCGCCTGTTCGTCCGGTGCGGCGGGGGTGAAGTGCAGTTCGGTGGAGACCTCGCAGTCGGGCTGTTCCTGGGGGCGGGCCAGGAGGGACGGGGCGGTGCGTTCGCCGAGGCGTTCGGGGCGGAGTTGGAGGCGGAGTCCGTCGCCGGTCGTCCAGAACCGCGCGGGTGGGGTGCGCAGGCTGCTCCAGTCCGCGGAGAGCGTGGCGAAGTCGTCGTGGAGGGGGCGGCGAAGGTCGGTGTGGACGACGGGGGAGAAGACCGGCCAGCCGTCGTCCCAGGTGATCCGGCTGAGGAAGGTCTCGCGGCCGAGGGCGGAGCCGGGGCGGACGCCCAGGAGGACGGCCCGCCAGTCACCGTTCGGGGTTCGGACGAGGTCGGCGTGCCCGGTGCAGATGACCGGGCCCTCGGCGGGCGGTAGCACCGGGTTGCCGGGTGCGCCCTTGTAGGGGCCGGTCACGCGGTCGGCGCGGGAGGCCACCACGCTGTGGTCCACATCGGTTCCGCCCTCGGCGGTGAGCAGAAGATAGGCGCCGCCGGTCTTGTAGAGGTGCGGGGCTTCCGACCATCGGGCGCCCGGGTGGCTTCCCGACCACAGGACGTGCTCGGGTCCCGTGAGCCGTCGTTCGCGGGGAAGGTACTCGCGCATCCAGATCTCGGTGCGACCGGCGGCCTCGTCCAGTACGCGGGCGGCGGTGAACCAGGCCCGGCCGTCGCCGTCGCCGTCGTCGTCGCCGGTGTCCGGCCCGCCGTCGTCCGGCCCGTCGTCGAAGAACAGTGACGGGTCGAAACCCTCGCCGTCCAGCCAGTACGGCTGTGACCACGGCCCCGCCGGGTCGGTCGCCGTGACGACGAAATGGCCGGGGCCGTCCATGAGCGTGCAGACGAGGTGGAAGACCCCGTCATGGTGCCGGATCGTCGGTGCGAACAGACCCCGGGAGGGCTCGCACCCGGTGAGGTCGAGCTGGGACGCCCGGTCGAGCGCGGAGCCGATGCGCCGCCAGTTCACGAGGTCGCGGCTGTGGAACACGGGAAGGCCCGGGAACCATTCGAAGCTGGACGTCACCAGGTAGTAGTCCGCTCCTACCCGGCAGACGGACGGGTCGGGCCGGAACCCGGGCAGCACGGGATCACCGAAGAACCTGGTCATGGAACCGGGACGATCTCGACCGGCACGGACAGCACCCGGTCGGCCGCCGGGTGACGTACGGGGCCCTCCAGAGTGAAGGAGCCCCGGAGCGGAAGATCGCCGCTGGACCGTCCGACGGCCACGCCGATCTCCCCGGGCTCCACTCTTCTGCGCAGGTCGATCCCGGTGAAGCAGGTCCGGTCGGCATGGACGGAGAAGGTGATCCGGGCGGCCGCGCCCGGCCGCAGCTCGACCCTGGCGAATCCGGCGAGCCACCGCTGCGGCCGGACGACGGACGCCACGGGGTCGGAGAGGTACAGCTGGACCACCTCGGTCCCGGTCACCTCGCCGACGTTGCGTGCGGTGACCGAAACGGCGACGGCCCCGTCCGTCGCGGCGACGGGATCCACCGAGAGCTCCGAGCAGGTGAAGTTGGTCCAGCTCAGCCCGTGTCCGAAGGGGAACAGCGGGGTCGGGTCCACCGAGCTCCAGTCGGTGTGCCCGCCGAGCCTGGCGTGCAGGTAGGTGCCGGGCTGGCCGCCGACCTGGCGGGGGATGGAGACGGGCAGTCGCCCGGACGGTTCCGCGGCACCGCTGATGATCCGGGCCAGCGCCGTCCCGCCCTCCTCGCCGGGGAAGAAGGACTGCACCACGGCCGATGCGCGCTCGGCCAGCGTGCCGAGCGCGTAGGGCCGTCCGGAGACGAGGACCAGGACCGTCGGCACCTCGGAGTCCAGGACGGCGGAGGCGAGTGCGGCCTGGTCGCCGGGCAGGTCGAGGGTCTCGGCGTCGCAGCCCTCTCCGGAGGTGCCCCGGCCGAACATGCCGGCCCGGTCCCCGAGCACGAGCACGTTCACGTCCGGATCGTCCGCGGTGACCGTGAACCCGGCAGTGGTGAGCGCCTCGCCGAGCGTCGGGATCTCCAGCCCGAGGTCGCCGGGCAGCGCGACGTGGTTGGGGAAGGAGTAGCAGCCGAGGAAGGACTGGGGGTCGTCGGCGTAAGGCCCACTGATCGCGACCCGGCACGGCCGCAGAGGCAGGACGCCGTCGTTGGCGAGCAGCACGGTGGACCGTTCGGCCAGGAGCCTGGCCAGTGCCCGGTTCTCCGGCGGGTCGAGGTCGACGTGCTCGGGCTTGACGGGTTCCCAGTCGGGCTCGAGCAGGCCGAGCTCGGCCTTCTGGAGCAGGACCCGTTCCGCGGCCCGGTCGATGAGTTCCTCGGGTACGCTTCCCGCCCGCACGAGTTCGGTCAGCGGCGCGCCGTAGCAGCGGGCCGTGGGCAGCTCGACGTCGATTCCGGCGGTCAGCGCCACCGCGCCGGCCGCGCCGCGCGATCCGGTGACACCGTGCCGGGTCTCCAGGAAGGAGACGGCGTAATAGTCGGCGACGACCACACCGCTGAAACCCAGCTCACCCCTGAGCAGCTCGGTCAGCAGCCGTTCATCGGCGGCCACCGGGACGCCGTCCACGTCGGTGTAACTGTTCATCACCGACCGGGCGCCTCCCTCGCGCAGCGCCCGTACGAAGGGCTCGATCAGTACGTCGGCGAACTCGCGCGGTCCCGAGGCGACGGGGGCCATGTTCCGGCCGCCGCGCGAGGCCGAGTACCCGGCGAAGTGCTTGAGCGTCGCCACGATCCCGGCACCCTCCAAGCCCTGCACGTAGGCGGTGCCGATCGCTCCGACGAGATAGGGATCCTCGCCGATGCACTCCTCGGTCCTGCCCCACCGGTAGTCGCGGACCACGTCGAGCACCGGAGCCAGCCCCTGGTGGACGCCGACCCGGCGCATACCCGCGCCGATGGCGGCGGCCATCTGGCGCACGAGTCCGGGATCGAAGGAGGCGCCCCAGGCCAGCGGCCCGGGGAAGACCGTCGCCCCGAACGTCATGAACCCGGTCAGGCACTCCTCGTGAGCGACCGCCGGTATCCCGAACCGGCCGGATCCGGTCACCTGCCGCTGGAGCGAGGCGAGCCGCTCCATCCCGGCTTCCGCGGTGATCGGCGCGGTGCCGTACACCCGGGTGAGCTGGCCGAGGCCGTGGGCGACGATGTCGTCTAGGCCGGGCGCGGACTCGCCGGAATCATCCTCCATCGGCGCGACCGGTGCGCCCGGATCCGAGGGCAGTGCCCAGAAGCCGGCAAGCTGACCCGCCTTCTCCTCCAGCGTCATCCGTTTCAGCAGATCGGCGACTCGTATGGACACGGGCACGAGGGGGTCACGCCAGGGCTCGGTCAAGGAGTTCTCCTAGTGCTGTGGCCGGGAAGGTTTGCCGGGTCGCGGTGTTCGGTGCGGTGGATCGCAAGGCGGAGGGCCACGCTCGTGCTGGACGTACTTGCGTGGTCCGACAACGCGGCGAGGTGCCGTGCCGGGCGCCGCGACCCGGTGGACCTTTCCGGTTACAGCACTAGGAACGGGGCGGGGCGGTGGAGAGCCGGACCTTGAGCTCGGTCGAGAGCTCCATCCGGGGGCTGACCAGGGGCTGGCCGTCCAGGAGCTGGAAGAGCGTGCGGGCGGCGAGCCGGCCCATCTCCTCCAGCGGCTGGCGCACGGTCGTCAGCGGCGGGGACAGCCATTCGCACATAGGCAGGTCGTCGAAGCCGACCACGCTGAGGTCCTGCGGGATGCTCAGTCCGCCCTGCCGGGCGGCTTCGTAGACGCCCATCGCCTGCTGGTCGCTGCCGGCGAAGATGGCGGTCGGCGGATCGGGGAGGGCGAGCAGTTCCCGGGCGCGCTGGAACCCGCCCTCGTGCTGGAAGTCGCCGAACCGGATCAGGTCGCGGTCGACCTCGATCCCGGCCCGCTCCAGCGCGGCGCGGTACCCGTCGATGCGGGCCTGGCTGCAGAGCATCTCCTTGCGCCCGCCGATCGCGGCGATCCGGCGGTGCCCCAGCTCCAGCAGGTGCTCGGTGGCGGCGAGGCCGCCGGCCCAGTTGGTCGCGCCGATGCTCGGCACACCGTTGCCCGGCAGGTCGATCGGGTCGATGACGACGAGTGCCACCCCGGCCTGTTCGACCTGGGCGCGCTGGGCCTGGGTGACCGAGGCGGTGACGAGGATGACGCCGTCGCTGTGGTGCAGGACCGGCAGTGCGGCCCAGCTCGAAGGTGTGGCCTCGCCCGGCGGGACGAGCGACACGACGGTGCCGACGCTCCGCTGGGCGCACTCGGCCTCGACGCCGCGCAGTATCTCCACTGCCCACGCGCTGTCCAGGCCGCCGATGATCAGGTCTACCAGGCCGGACCTGCGGGCCCTGGCCTGCGCGCCGGGGTGGAGGTAGTTGTGGGAGCGCAGCAGGCTCTCGATCCGTTCGCGTGTCGCGGGTGCGACGTCGGAGCGGCCGTTGACCACCTTGGACACGGTGGCCTGGGAGACCCCTGCCTCAGCGGCGATGACGGCCAGGGTCGGGCGCTGCTCGCTCAACTTCTCTCCTCCGCGCGGACGCCTTGGGCCAGTGACAGGTATCGCAAACTTTCGAAGAGTTTCCGGTCGCCGCGGCCTGATTGTCAAGCTCCAAGTGGACTGCTGCCGACGCAAGTTCGGTGAGAAGGCTTGACCGGTGGGCTCTACGTTCCTAGTTTGTGGCAGCACGAATTCGAGAATGTTACGAAACATTTTCGAACTCGAACCGGCATTCCCCACCCCGGAGGTCCCATGGCCAGCACACCCCCGAGTCGACGAAGCTTCCTCGCGCTCTCGGGCCTGACCGTTCTGTCCGTCTCGCTGACCGCGGCCTGCGGCGGCGGGGACTCCGGCTCGGGGCCGACGGCTGACGGCAAGGTGACCTTCGTGTGGTGGAACATCGCCACGACGGAACCGGGCAAGTCCCTGTTCCCGCAGATCTCCTCGGCGTTCACGGCCGCTCGCCCGAACATCACCATCAAGACGACCTCGTTGGAGAACGAGGCGTTCAAGTCCAAGCTGACGGCCAACACTTCGTCGGGCAAGCTCCCCGACGTCTTCCAGACCTGGGGTGGCGGCGTTTTGCGGCAGCAGGTCGATGCGGGGCTGGTCGAGGACCTCACCGAGGCGTTCGGCTGGTCGTCCGACCTCACCCCGGTCTCGCTGCAGGCCTATCAGTTCGAGGGCCGGACCTACGGGGTGCCCTACGACATCGGCATGGTCGGCTTCTGGTACAACAAGAAACTCTTCGCCGATGCCGGGATCACCGCCCCGCCGGCCACCTGGGCCGAGCTTCTCGAAGACGTCAAGAAGCTCAAGGCCGCGGGCATCACCCCGATCGCCCTCGCGGGCAAGGAGAAATGGCCGGGCCACTACTACTGGGCCTACCTCGCGATGCGCGTCGCGGGCCTCCCCGCGCTGCAGCAGGCCGCGACCACCAAGGACTTCACCGGCGCCGGCTTCGTCCAGGCGGGCACCCACCTCAAGGAGCTGGTCGACCTCCAGCCCTTCCAGACGGGCTTCCTCGGCGCCGGCTACTCCTCCCCCGGCGGCCAGGCCGCGACCATGGGCAACGGCAAGGCCGCCATGGAGCTGATGGGGCAGTGGGCACCGTCGGTGCAGAAGGACGCGGGCGCCGACCTCGGAGCGGACCTGGGCTTCTTCCCCTTCCCGACGGTCGACGGCGGCGTCGGCCAGGTCACCGAGGTGTTCGGCGGTGGCGGCGGTTTCGCGCTGCGCAAGGGCGCGCCGAAGGAGGCGCTGGACTTCCTGAAGTTCTTCGTGCTGGAGAACGAGTCCAAGCTGCTGGCCTCCAATGGCTACCTGCCGGTGGTCAGGGGCGCGGAGAGCCAGCTCACCGACGCCAACAGAAAGGTGGTGGCCGACAGCCTGGTCAAGGCGACGGGCTTCCAGCTCTTCCTCGACCAGGCCTACCCGCCGGCGGTCGGCCAGGAGGTCAACGACAGCGTCGCCGACCTCATCGCGGGCAAGAAGACGCCCGAGCAGGTCACCAAGTCGATCACCGAGGCTGCGAAGGGTGCCTAGCTCCGTGTCCACGCTGACCAAGGAGCGGAGGCAGGGCGCCCTGCCGGTGGGCCCGCCCGCCCCGGTACGGTCGCTCCTGCACGGATGGGGAAGCTGGGCGTCGGTCGCCTGGTTCCTCCTCCCGGCTCTGGTCCTCTTCCTCGTCTTCGTCCTCGCCCCGATCGCCGTCGCCGTCTGCACAGGCTTCTTCAAGTGGGGCGGGACCGGCCCCATGGACGACTTCGTCGGCTTCGAGAACTACGCCAAGCTGTTCGACGATCAGGTCTTCCTCGGCGATCTGGAGCGCGGGCTGTACCTGATCGCCCTGTCGATCACGGTGCAGTTGCCGTTCGCGCTGTTCACCGCGGTCCTGCTCAACCAGCGGCTGCGCGGCCGGGCCGTCTACCGGATGCTGTTCTTCGCGCCGTACATCCTGTCCGAGGTGGTCACGGCGGTCCTCTTCACGATGATCTTCCTTCCCGGTGCCGGCATGGCCGACCATCTCGCCGGCGCCCTCGGCCTGGAGGGGCTGCAGGGCACGTGGCTGGCCGATCCCTCGACCGTCATGCCGACCCTGTTCGTGGTCATGACCTGGAAGTACTTCGGCTTCCACATGATGCTCTTCCTCGCCGGACTGCAGAGCATCCCGGGCGAGATCCTCGAGGCCGCCTCCATCGACGGCGCCGGCGTGTGGCAGCGCTTCCGGCACGTGACGCTTCCGCTGCTCGGCCCGACGATCCGGATCAGCGCCTTTCTTTCGGTCGTCGGGGCCATCCAGCTCTTCGACCTGGTGTGGGTCATGACGGCGGGCGGGCCCAACCACTCCTCCGAGACGATGGCGATCTCGATGTTCCAGTTCGGGTTCAAGCGCTACCAGGTCGGCTATGCCAGTGCGATCAGCGTGGTGCTTTTCATGATCAGTCTGGTCTTCTCCCTCTTCTACCAGCGTTACGTGCTCCGCCGTGACCTGAGCGGGGCCGTCACCTCGGGAGGTGGCCGATGAACGCCCGCAGGACGGCACGCGGCCTGTCGCTGCACGCCGTGGTCTGGCTGATCGGCGCGTTCGTCGTCGTGCCGCTGGTCTACGCGGTGATCTCCGGGTTCAAGAGCACCGGCGAGCTGACGACCAACCCGTTCGGGGTGCCCGAGCACTGGAAGACCGGCAACTACACCGGCATTCTCGGCGACGGTATGTTCTGGCGGCAGATCGCCAACAGCGCGGGCATCGCGATCGGCACGACGTGCTGCACGGTGGCGGCGTCCGCGATGGCGGCGTTCGTCCTGGCGCGCTACGCCTTCCGGGGCAGGGAGCTGTTCTACACGCTGTTCACGATCGGGCTGATGTTCCCGTTCGCGGTGGCCGTCCTGCCGTTGTTCCTGCTGCTGCGCAACTTCGACCTGCTCGACAACCCGCTCGGTGTGATCCTCCCGCAGGCGGCCTTCGGGCTCCCCATGACGATCATCATCCTGCGCGGTTTCTTCCGGACCATCCCGGCGGAGGTCGAGGAGGCGGCCATCATGGACGGCTGCGGCAAGTTCCGCTTCTTCTGGAAGATCCTGCTGCCGATGGCGCGTCCGGCGCTCGGTACGGTGTCGGTGCTGGCGATCGTCGCGAGCTGGAACAATTTCTTCCTGCCGCTGCTGGTGTTCAACGACCCGAAATGGCAGACGATCCCGGTCGGCGTCCAGCAGTTCCAGGGCCAGTACTCGACCGACTATGCGCTCGTCCTCGCCTACATCGTGCTCGCCATGGTCCCCGCCCTCGCGTTCTACGCCGTCGCCGAGCGGCAGTTGATCGGCGGCCTCACCGCGGGCGCGTCCAAGGGCTGAGCCGTCCCGCGCGACCTCCACCCCCGAGGAGACATTGTGAAGCGCCTGATCGCATTGGCGGTCCCCATTTTGTTAGCGCTAACATCGCAGGCCGTGGCCGCCCCCGCGCGAAGCGGCAGCGGCATCGACTTCCGCACAGCGCTCCAGCCCATAGACGGATTCGGCTTCTCGATGGCCTTCCAGCGGGCCGACCTGCTGCACGGCGCGCGCGGCCTCAGCCCGGCCAAGCAGCGCGAAGTCCTCGACCTGCTGCTCAGCAAGGACAAGGGCGCAGGCCTTTCGATCCTGCGCCCGGGCATCGGGGCGTCGACCGACAGGGTCTACGACCACATGCCGACGATCCTGCCGGCCGATCCCGGCGGGCCGGACGCCACGCCGAAGTACGTCTGGGACGGATGGGCCGGTGGCCAGGTCCGGCTCGCCACGGAGGCCAAGGCCTACGGCGTCAAACGGTTCTTCGCCGACGCCTGGAGGCCGGAGACCTCTCTCACCTGGACCACGGCGAAGTGTCACGACTGGAGCGCCCGGAGCACCAACGCTTCGGCATGTGCGGCCGCCTTCACACCCATCCCGTCCCTGACCCCCTGACGCGGCCGCTCGGCGGTTCGTCGGGGTCACCTCACCCCCGCCCCCCAAAGGAGCTCTTCTGATGTGGTTTCGCCATCCGCCACGGGTCCTGAGACTCGTACTCGCGGTCCTTTCGTCCCTGTTGCTCGGGGCTGCTCTCCTCGGTACCCAGCCCGCCGTCGCCGCCTCCGCGGCGACCGTCGACCCCAACGCCTCGTACGCGCTGGTCAACCGCAACAGCGGTAAGGCCCTGGACGTCTACAACCTGGCGACCAACGACGGCGCGCGCATCACCCAGTGGACCAGGAACGATCAGAACCAGCAGCTGTGGCAGTTCGTCGACTCCGGAGACGGTTACTACCGCATCAAGTCCCGCCACTCCGGCAAGGTGCTGGACGTCTCCGGCCGGTCCGCCGCCAACGGCGCCTCGATCGTCCAGTGGACCGACGTGAACGGCACCAACCAGCAGTGGCGGCTGGCCGACAGCTCGGACGGCTACGTGAGGTTCATCGCGCGCCACAGCAACAAGGCCCTCGAAGTCCAAGGCGCCTCCACCGCCGACAACGCGAACATCGTCCAGTACGACGACTGGGGCGGCACCAACCAGCAGTGGCAGCTCGTCCCGGTCGGCGCCGGCAACCCTGGCACGTGTGATCTTCCGTCGGCGTACCGCTGGACCTCCACGGGCGCGCTGGCGCAGCCCAAGGCCGGGTGGGCCTCGCTCAAGGACTTCACCGTCGCCCCCTACAACGGCAAGCAGCTCGTCTATGCGACGACGCACGGCTCGGGACCGGACTCGGGCTGGGGCTCGATGAACTTCGGCCCGTTCACCAACTGGTCCGATATGGCCTCGGCCAGCCAGAACACGATGCCGAACTCCGCCGTCGCGCCCACGCTCTTCTACTTCGCGCCGAAGAACATCTGGGTGCTCGCCTACCAGTGGGGGGGTGGGGGAGCCTTCTCCTACCGGACGTCGAGCGACCCCTCCGACCCCAATGGCTGGTCATCGCAGCAGGTGCTCTTCTCCGGAAGCATCACCGGCTCCGGAACAGGTCCCATCGATCAGACGCTCATCGCTGACGGCACGAACATGTACCTGTTCTTCGCCGGCGACAACGGCAAGATCTACCGGGCCAGCATGCCGATCGGGAACTTCCCGAGCAGTTTCGGCTCGACCTACACAACGATCATGACCGATACGACGAACAACCTGTTCGAAGCGCCTCAGGTCTACAAGCTCCAGGGCCAGGACCGCTACCTCATGATCGTCGAGGCGGTCGGCGCGCAGGGCCGCTACTTCCGCTCGTTCACGGCCACCAGTCTGAACGGCTCATGGGCACCTCAGGCAGCGACCGAGAGCAACCCCTTCGCCGGCAAGGCCAACAGTGGCGCCACCTGGACCAACGACATCAGCCATGGCGAACTGATCCGTACCAGCGCCGATCAGACCTTCACCGTCGATCCCTGCAACCTGCAATTCCTCTACCAGGGACGCAACCCCAACATCGGCGGCGACTACGGCCAATGGCCCTACCGGCCGGGTCTGCTGACGCGGCAGCGCTAACGGCGTGACACGGGTCCGGCTCCGGAGCGGAGCCGGCGTGGCGGGCTCGGCGGAAGGCCGAGCCCGCCCGGGTCACGGGAAATCGATCAAGCTGAGGCCGCAGCGGGTGATCCCGATTTCGCCCGCTGCGGCCTGTGGGGCTGCTCGCGAGTACCGCCGAGACCGCGTCGCCAAGGAGCGCCAAGGAGCGCCGAGCCTGCGCCCCTCCGGGAAAGCTTCAAGGCGACACTCCTATTCCTTTGGCGGAGTCCATCGCCGACCCATTGACCGGTCGACGGCCGGTCACGGTGCCGGCGCCAGGAACTGGGTGGCCGCCAGGCGTGCGTACAGGCTGTCCTGGTCGAGGAGTTCCGTATGGGTGCCCACCGCGCGTACGCGTCCTGCGTCCATCACCACGATCCGGTCGGCGTGGGTCACCGTTGAGAGGCGGTGTGCCACGACGAGGACGGTGGTCGTCCGGGCGGCGTGCGTGATGACGTCGCGTACCGCCGATTCGTTGACGGCGTCGAGCTGCGAGGTCGCTTCGTCCAGGAGCAGCAGCCGGGGTTTGCGCAGCAGGGCGCGGGCGATCGCGATGCGCTGCCGTTCGCCGCCCGACAGCTTGGTGCCGCGGTGTCCGACCGGGGTTTCCAGGCCCTGCGGCAGGCGGTCCACCAGCGTGTCCAGCTTCGCTCGGACCAGGACGTCGTGGATGTCCTGGTCGGTCGCGTCGGGCGCCGCGAAGACCAGGTTCTCCCGCAGCGTCCCGGCCAGGACCGGCGTGTCCTGCTCCACGTATCCGATGGCACCCCGCAGCTCCGGCAGTGACCAGTCCCGGACGTCCTTGCCGTCGACCAGAACCCGGCCTCCGGCTGTCTCGTAGAACCGCTCGATCAGTGCGAAGACGGTCGACTTGCCCGCCCCCGAGGGGCCGACGAAGGCCGTCATCCCGCCGCTCCGCACCTCGAAGTCGACCTGGTGGTGGACGGGTGGAAGGTCATCGCGGTAGCGGAAGCTCACGTCCTCGAAGCGGACCGACGCGGGGCCGTCGGCCGCTGCCGATGCCCCGGCCCGCTCGGGGTGCTCCTGGTCGAGGGGCTCCGTTTCAAGCCGCTCCACTTCGTCGATGCGGGTGATGGCCGCCGATCCCTCCTGATACGCGGAGGCCGCCTGGACCAGCCTTTCCACCGGCTCGATGACGTAGAAGAGGTAGAGCAGGAAGGCGATCAGGGTGGATACGGGGATCGCCCCGGAGGCCACGCGTGCCCCGCCGACCCCGAGCACCGCGAGGAACGACAGCTGCATGGCCAGACCGACCGACCCCTCCGCCACCGCCTCCCACTTCGCACTGGTCACGCCGTGCCGCCACGACCGCTGCAGTGCCGCGTCGGCGACCGCGTTCTCGCGCTGTTCGGCACCTGAGGCCTTGACCGTCCGCAGCGCACCGAAGATCCGCTCGAGGACGGAGGAGACCTCCCCGACCGCCTCCTGCGCGCGCTCGGTGGCCCGCGCGATCCTGGGCATCACCAGGCCGACGGCCCCGCCGATCAGCACGCCCACAGCCAGGGTGACGCCGAGCAGCACGGCGTCCATGAGGGCCATCATGACGATGGCCGCGACCAGGGTTACGACGCCGGTGGCACCGTTGACGAGCGCCTGGGTGGTGACGGCGCGCAGGAGCGTCGTGTCGGAGGTGACCCGGGACATCAGGTCGCCCGGCTGGTGCCGCTCGACCTCCGTGAGGCGCAGCCGCAGCAGCCGCCCGACAAGGGTGCGGCGGGCGGCCAGTACGACCGACTCCGCGGTCCGCTCCAGCACGTACGCGCCCAGCGCCTGGAGCACCGCGCCCAGCGCGACGAGTGCGGTGAGGGCGAGGAGGATCCTGCTGATCGTCTCACCGGAGCCCAGCCGGTCCACGAGGACCTTCGTGGCCAAGGGCTGGAGCAACCCGCTCCCGGCCCCGATCAGGGTGAGCAGGGCGGCCAGCGCGACGGCCCTGCGGTGCGGTCGGAAATGGGCGTACAGCGCCTGGAACGTCTTCGGGGCGGTCAGGCGTGCGGTGTCGGCGGCCGACGGGTCGGTCGCGGTCATGGTGGGTCCCTTTGGGTCGTCCGGTCGGCGGTCGCGGATCTGAGCACCAGGTCGTGCCCGCGCGTCAACCGGGGTCGGAGTGCTCAGCCGGACAGCCCGGCGAGGATCCCGCCGGCGTGGTGGACCAGGTCGGCGTACACATCGGGCCGGAGGACCGCCAGGATTCCGGCCGCAGCGAGGAAAACGAGGAGGCCTGCTTCCCGGCCACCCCTGAGTTGTCCGTGCGACGAGCACCTGGCCGTCGTGCACCTCTTGCGGGGCGCCGTCCCGGGGGCGGCCGGGGCCGGTGTGCGGCCGTCTCGTTCCACTCGCCTGTCGTTCATGCGTCCAGACTTGGCGAGGGGCACGCCCACGGGTATCCGGCAGTCATCCGGACCCCGTCCCCCAGGTGGCCGACGCAACCCCGCCAGGTGGCTGGTGTGCCCACTGGGGAGGGAGGGAGGTGTCAGCGGCGAGCCGCGCACGGAATGTCCGGGCCGGGGTGGGGCACGAGGGCGCGCCACCCCGGCCGGACCTCATCGGATGTACTTCGCCGGCTTGGTGGCGGCGTTGAGCAGATACTCCAGCGGTCCGCGGCGGAAGAAGCGGGACCAGAGCGCGGCGAACACGATCGCCCCGAGGATGAACGTCAGCACGGGCCCCCAGGACACCTGGCTGCTTTCGCCGGTCAGGATGCCCGCCGCGGACTGCACGACGAAGTGGCCGACGTACGCCGTCAGGGACATGGCGCCCACGGCGATGATCGGTTTCGCCAGACGGTGCAGGAGCGGCAGACGGTCCATCAGCACCGTCGCGCACACGATCACGAGGATCGCGACGCCCACGCTGCCGATGATGTCGAACGTGGTGCCGCTGTGCGGCCCGGCGGACAACAGCTCCGAGGCCGACCCCTGGCCGTCGAAGAATCCGCTGGCGGAGGACGCCGCCTCGGAGCCGGCGGACGACTTCCCGCCCTCCGCCGTGCTCCGCAGCGCGTCCTTGCCCGCCAGCAGCAGGGACATGCCGTACGCGGCCACGGTGAGGGCGGCACCGAGCGCGGCCAGGCGCCGCTGGACGGTGGTGGCGGACAGGTCGAGGCGGGCCAGCGCCATCCCGGCGACCACGAACGGCATCCACGTGATCGTCGGATAGAAGCCGGTGAGCAGCAGATCGAGCACTCCCACGTCGCTGAGCTTTTCGAGCGGGTCGTAGGCGTTGACGCTCTGCTGCACGGACTCGCTCAGCAGGGATTTCAGTCCGAACGCCAGCTGCGGTGTGACCACTGCGAGCCCGGCCGCGATCATCGCCAGCGTCCTGGCGCGCAGTCGCACCAGGGGCAGGGCGAGGAGGAAGTAGACACCGTAGAAGGCGAGGATGATCACGTCCCCGTACTCCATCGACAGCGCGGTGCCCAGCGCCAGCAGGACCACCGCGCGGATCGCGATCCGCGCCTTCGCCTGTCGACCGGCCAGACCGGTCTTCGGCTTGCGGCGGCCGGCGATCAGTATCAGCGAGAACCCGGCGAGGGTGGCGAACAGGACCGAGGAGTGACCATCCGCCAGGTACCGGACCCAACTGGCGACGCCGTCCGTGGCCGACAGCGGGGGGCCGATGTGGACGATGTACATCCCGAACACCGCCAACCCGCGGGCCAGGTCCACCCCGACGAGGCGCCCCATCGAGGGACCGCCCCGGGCCGGCACGGCGGACTCGGGCAAGTTTCGAGGCTCAGAAGGCGACGTCTCCAGGGGCGGCTGCATCTGTGTCATAGGGAGAATCTCGCGGTGACGCCAGGAGGCGGGCCATCCGGCAGGCTCCGGTAACAGCCCCGCCGGTCGGCGGTGACCACCCCCGCTGACCGGCGGGGCCATGTCTCGCCGGCAGGATCGGGCAGTCGGCGGGGCGATGCGCACACGTGCCCATCGCCCCGCCGGCGTTCAGCTTGGGCCCGATCAGTCTCCCGGAACCCCTTGCGCTGGGCCGCATGCCAGCCCGGGCGCATGCGTACCCGGATGAGGGGGGCCGCGTGACCGGCGCGGGCGGCGGGGGCTCGGTTGCTTCGGTGTCTGAGACTGACGCCGAAGTCCTGGGCGATGCCGGTCAGGGTCAGGCCGCAGTGGACAGCGGTTTCTGGTGGGGCCGTGCGATCCCGCCCTGCGGCGGGCGGGTACCGCCTGCGGCGTGGAAGTCCCGTTCGCGCTCCTCAAGCTCTTCTCGGAGCTGGATCAGCGCCCGGTGCAAGGTGCTCTTGACCGTGCCCGGCGCAAGACCGAGCAGTTGCGCGGTCTCCTCGGTGCTCAGCTCTGCCCAGTGGCGCAGTACGACGATGCTGCGCTGCCGGGGGGTCAGTATGCCGAGGACGTCGAGGAGCAGGGCGCGGTCGGCGTACCGGTCAGTGCTGTCGGCCACGCTGGCATCGGGATCGTGTGCGGTGAGCACTTCGTCGAACTTGCGGGCTCGCCACCACTCCGTCCGGGTATTGATCATCACTCTGCGCACATAGGCGTCCGCGAGGTTCTTGTCGGCGATCCGGTCCCACCGGACGAAGGTCTGTGTGAAGGCGGTCTGGAGCAGGTCCTGGGCGTCCACCGGGTCGGGAACCAGGCGGCGGGCCGTGCGCAGCAGCGCGTCCTGCCTGAGCCGTACGTACTCCTCGAAGCGCAGGGCCTCGTTGCCGCTGAACACGTCCGCGTCCTCCTCGTTCCGGGACCGGCGTGCGCCCGCACAGGTGGAGGGAGAGCGGCCGCCGGAGGCAGGGCGGCGTGGTCGTGCCCTGCCCTGCAAACCTCGTTCAAGGGCAGGTCGTGGAGGTATCCGCTGGGCGTCCGGAGCCCATCCGCCACCTGGCGGAGCGTGCCCCGCCAGGTGGCGGTCCGAGGGGCCGGGCCCCCGGGCTCAGTCCCGGCGCGGGTTCATGACGCCATCCGCTCCGGGGTCGTGGTCTCAGGAGCCGACGGAGCAGAGGGCCGGCTGAGCAGGCGGGCGATGGTGGTCGAGCCGACGCCGTGGAGCAGAACGCTGCCGAGCACGGTGAGTGTCGTCGCGTGCAGGACGGTGTCCGCGTAGGGCCCGTCGGGGAGGGTGTTGAAGGCGATCAGCCCGAACACGATCGAGGTGGTGCCGCGTGGTCCGAGGGCTCCCACCATGAGCCGTTCGCGCCAGGTGAAGTCCGAGCCGAGGAAGGCGAGCAGGATCGGAACGATGCGTACGACGGTGAGGGCGGCGGCGCAGAGCGCGACGGTGGGCCAGTGGACGCCCTCGCCCAGTGCGAGCACCACGGCGTTTCCGAAGAAGAACCACATGCACATGGTCATGATCGAGTTGGTGTCCTCGATCAGCCGGAAGTCCGAGGCGTCGGGGGCTTGGATGTCTCCTCGCCGGGTCGGGGCCCGTCGGACGTAACGGAAGGCGATGCCGCAGACGAACGAGGCCACGAAGCCGTTGCCGCCGACCGCCACGGTCACGGTGTAGGCGAGCAGCGGTGCGACCAGCACGAGGATCCGGCGCGACTGTTCGGTCATCCTGTGCATGCGGTCGGCCGAGTTCATCAACCACGCGAGCAGCGGCCCCAGCGTGATGCCGACGATGAGTGCCTTCGCCGCGGACGGAACGGCCGTGCCCAGTGCCTGCATGGGGGTGTGGGCTTGTGCGGTGGCACCGGCCAGGATCAGAGCGAACAGGAAGACGGGCGACACGATCCCGTCGTTGTAACCGCTCTCCACGTTGAGGACGTTGCGCACCCGTGCGGCGATGCGCGTGTCGCGTACCAGTGTCTCGGCCGGGGCGAAGTCGGTCGGAACGATGACGCACGCGATCAGCAGCAGGAGCACTGCAGGCAGCACGGGCAGCAGCAGCGAGCCCAGCAGGACCACCGCGGCCAGACTCAGGGGCAGCGCCACCAGCAGTGCCCGGGCGGCGGCGCCGGGATCTTTGCCGAACAGGCGGCCGCCCGGCAGTTCGGTTGCGTCGACGAACAGCAGGACCGTCAGGATGGCCTCGGCCACGTGCTGGGCGACCTCGGAGTTCAAGGTGGCGGCGATCTCGCTCTGGGTGAACAAACCGGTGGTGATCCCCGCGAGGACCAGCACCAGAGGGGCCCTGACGTGCCGTTGCTCCAGCCATCCGGCGACGAGCGACCACCCGGCGGCCGCAGCAGTAATCACGATCACGGTGAAGAGCACTTGGATTCCTGATGAGGGGCACAGAACGTTGACGGGTTGCCGAAGGACCGGACTTCCCGGTGGGCGGTGGGCAGTGCGCGGTGGGAGGGTCAGTCCGCGCGGGACGGGATGCGCATCCGTACCCGGTAGCCGCCCTGGTCGGTCGGGCCGGACTCGAAGGTGCCGTGCAGGATGTCGGCGCGCTCCTTGAGGCCGAGCAGGCCCTGGTGTGCGCCGGGCAGGGGCAGGGAGAGGCGGGACGGCGCACTGTTGGTGACCGTCACACCGACGGCGTCACCGTCGTGCCACAGCTCGACGGTCGCCGTGGCTCCGGGGGCGTGTTTGCGGACGTTGGTCAGTGCTTCCTGCACCGTGCGGTACAGAGCGCGCTGGGCGGGCGTGCCCACAGTGGCGGGGAGATCGCCCGTGAGCTCCGCTTCGATGCCGCTGGACGCCACCAGTCTGCGCAGGTCGGCGAGGGTGGGCTGCGGGGTGAGTTCCGTCGAGGCTCCGCCGGAGGCGCGCAGCAGCGTGACCATGGTGCGCAGCTCATCGAGCGTGTCCACGCTCAGGGAGCGGATGGTGCGCGCCGCTTCCCTGCTGCCCGCGTCCTTGGCCGCCACTTGCATGGCTCCGGCCTGGACCGCGATCAGGCTGACCTGGTGGGAGACGACATCGTGCATCTCGCGGGCCAGCTGGGCGCGTTCCCGGGCCAGGACGGCCTGCGCGTGCAGCTCGCGCTCGTGCTCCCGCGCCTCCTCGATCTCCACCAGACGCCGTGCCAAGTCCCTCCGTGCCTGGACCAGCTGACCCAGCAGGACCGGAGCGGTGGCCGTCGCCAGGTTGTACAGCAAGAAGATCAGCGTCCAGGCCCTGCTGGCCGACGGGTCATCGTTCAGCGGAGCATGCACCGCCATGGCGACCGCGGACAAGAAGACGCATACGCCGAGCAGACGACGGTCCCGCGAGCGCTCGGCCAGGGCGTACAGGGCGGCGACCGGGGCGACCACGATGTCCTGGACCAACGTGGCCGGCAGGGTGAGCAGGAAGACGGCCAGCGGAAACCGCCGACGCAGGGCCAGGGCACCGCAGGCGATCGCGGCGAGGGCGAGGCCGAGCGGGGTGTCGTTCCAGAGGCTGAGCCATGCGTCCAGCGCGGCGAGGGCGACCAGACCGGCATCCCGCGCAGGTGGCGGTACCCGATTCCACAGCCGCTTCCCACGTGTGGCGCTCACCGGCCTTCCCGGCCGGCATCCAGCAGCCCGGCTCGCTGGGCGAGCAGCGCCGCCTGGACCCGGCCGGCCACCCGCAGTTTGGTGAGGATGGCGCTGACATGGTCCTTGACCGTGCCGGTGCCCAGATGCAGACGGGTTCCGATATCGGCGTTGGACAAGCCTTCCGCCAGCAGTACGAGCACGTCCCGCTCCCGGTCGGTCAGCCGCTCCACGCGGGACGCTTCCTCGTCCACGGCCGCAGGCCCGGCAGCAGGCTGCGTGCGCAGGAGGCTCCGGGATGCCTTGGATGACATCACCACCCCACCGGCGGCCAACGTCCTCACCAACTGGGGAAGTTGGTCAGGTTCGGTGTCCTTGAGGAGGAAACCGGCCGCGCCCGACTGGAGGGCCGTGAGGACGTACTCGTCGGTGTCGAAGGTGGTGAGCATCGCCACAACAGGGGGAGCGGGCAGGGCGCGCAGCTGAGCCAGAACCGTGAGGCCGTCCACGTCCGGCATCCGGATATCGAGGAGGACGACATCCGGACGGTGTTCCCGCACGGCGTCGAGGGCGTCCCCGCCCGACGCCGTGGCGACGACCTCGATGTCCTCCGCCGCACCCAGGATGAGGCCGAAACCGGATCGGACCAGCGCCTCGTCATCCACCACCACTACCCGAACCACGTGCGTCGCACCCCGTCGTCAATCGATCCCCGTCGTACCCGACCCTAAGGTCCCTCACCATCCCCGGAGACGTCGCGAGCCCTGTTCCAGCCGGTCGGGGGGTCCGTTCCCGCCAGTCGGCGGAGGCGTAGGTACGTCTCCGGTACCGCGCCGACCGGCAGGGCATCTGGGAGCGGCCGGACCTGGAATGAGGCTCGGCCGTACTCCTGCCGCTTGATCGTCTGAATGCGCTTGACGTGGCCTTCCACGGCGCCGGAGCCGTACTGCAGAATCAGGCCGGCACTCACGGCGCCCAGGTCGTGTGGCGCTCTGACCTGCAGAAACGCCGAACGATTCAATGATTATGAAACTGCTGTTCGGTCTGGCGATCGGCCCCCTGGGCCTGGATCCGTTGGACCGGGCGAAGGATCCCGAGGTCACGCGGACGCTGCTGGAGAGCGCACTGGTGCTCCTGCTGTTCGCCGACGCGGCGGGGATCAGGGCCCGGGACCTGCGCCGGGAGGAGCGCAGTTCTTGGTACTCGCCGTCCCGGTCATCGCCTACGTCCTGTGCTCCATGGGCGAGGGCAGCGGCTTCATCGGGGCCTGGGCCGCCGGCCTGGCCTTCGGCATCCACCTGCGCCGGACACCCGCAGACCTTGGCATCCGTTCCCAGCACTCGGACCCCGCGCAGAGCACCATGTTCACCGAACGCCTGGGCCTCCTGCTCGCCTCGCTGAGCTTCCTCGTCCGCGTGGAACCGAACCTGCGCGAGAACGCACTCGCGGATTACGGCGCCCCAACCTGACGGGTGCCGGGGCAGTTCTGGGGGACAGCGACGTCGAGCCGCCGCGAGGCCCTGCCCACGGTAGTGAGAAGTGCAAGACCGAAGCGGTCTCGCGCCGGGCAGGTGGAGGGTGAGGGCCTCCGACATCGGCTGCAAGGCGGTGGTGTCACGCCTTGGCGGGCGCCGTCAGCCAAGGAGGCGCGCCTGCGGTGCTCGGATCTACCAGAGGGGCGTCGTGGCGGATGGCGCCGTGTTCCTCGGCGGTGGGCGCGTGGTGCCATTCGGTCGGTCAGCCTCCTCCCGGACCCGGCGCGCGGCGTTCGGGGACGTGCGCGTGGCCTGCTTGACCGGTCGGGCCGCCGCCCGCAGAGTCGGGATGCGGTGTCACGACAGCGCCGCTCGACCCTGTTCACCCGCTTCTCCCGTCCAACGGCGGCAGATGGCCTCGACCTCTGGGAGTGACTGCGCTGATGGTGCTCGACCTGGTCGTGATCGGTACGGCCATCACCCTGGGGCCTCTGCACAACAGCGCCTTCATCCTTCTGCTCGCCTCGCGGCGTGGTGTTCGCAAGGGCATGGCGTTCTTGCTGTCGTGGCTCGCCAACCTGGTCGTGGTGATCGCGTGCGTGCTGCTGCTGACCGGGGGTGAGCCCCCGGCCCGCCACAGCCCGCCGTCGATGGCCGTGGCGTGTGTGAAACTCGCCATCGGCGTGGGGCTGGTGCTGTACGGCGCGCACCGGCGCCGTCGGCCGCCGCGCCCGCACGGCCCGCCGCGCTGGACCGCCAGGGTGGACGGTGCCTCACTGGCCACGGCGGCCGGGCTGGCCTGGCTGTTCCAGCCCTGGGCGCTGGTCGGAGCAGGCGCCGCCACGGTCGTCGCCGCGGACCTCTCCTCCCTCGACGACTGGCTCGCCCTGATCGGCTACTGCCTGCTGGCCACGCTCAGCCTCATCGTCATGGAGATGTACACGGTATGGGCGCCGGCGGCCGCGGATGCCAGGTTGAACGCCCTGCGGACGTGGGTCGAGCAGCACCAGAACCAGCTGATCGTCACGCTCTCCTTGTTCGTCGGCCTGTGGCTGACAGCGGAGGGCATTTACGAGCTGGTCGCCTGACGGCACGTGTGGCCGCTACGCCGCTGCCGGCGGTCGCGGGACTGCACATCGTCGCGACGCACAGGCTGTCGGCGCCCTGGACACCGTGACTGATGACAACCTGAGTGTCAGGCTCACTCGTCTGGTCGCGCCCGAGATGGCGTACGTTCTCATGCCGACCCCCGGACCGTGTCCGTAGTGTCTGATGCGGATCTGATGACCAACACGTGAGGTGACCGGTGGCCCTGCACAAAGCCCAAAAGCAGGCGGCCGACCCGGCCGCCGACATCTTCGTCTCTCCCCTCAGCGAGCGGCCCCTGCCGAAGCGGTCGATGCCGGAGTTCTCCGCGCCGCCGACCGTGGTCTTCCAGCTGCTGCGCAACGAGCTGCTCCTGGACGGCAACGCCGCGCAGAACCTGGCCACCTTCTGCACCACTTGGACGGACGACGAGGTCCGCCGCCTCATGGACATGTGCCTGGACAAGAACATCGTCGACAAGGACGAGTACCCGCAGACCGCCGAGATCGAGTCGCGCTGCGTCAGCATCCTCGCGGACCTGTGGCACGCGCCGGCCGGCCCGGGCGGTGACGCCGATGCGGTGGGCTGCTCGACCACCGGCTCCAGCGAGGCCGCCATGCTCTGCGGCCTCGCCCTGAAGTGGCGCTGGCGCGACCGGCGGCGAGCCGCCGGCCTGTCCACCGATCGCCCGAACCTGGTGTGCGGGCCGGTGCAGGTGTGCTGGGAGAAGTTCGCCCGGTACTTCGACGTGGAGCTGCGGCAGGTCCCGGTGGAGGCGGGAGCGACCGGCCTGCAGCCGCACCAGCTGAGCGAGTACGTCGACGAGAACACCATCGGCGTCGTCGCGATCCTCGGCGTCACCTACACCTGCACCTACGAGCCGGTCGCGGAGTTCGCGGCCGAGCTCGACCGCCTGCAAGCGGAGAAGGGCCTCGACGTCCCGCTGCACGTCGACGCGGCTTCCGGCGGATTCATCGCGCCCTTCCTCCACCCCGATCTGGCCTGGGACTTCCGGCTGTCCCGAGTCGCCTCCATCAATGCCTCCGGCCACAAGTACGGCATGGCGCCGCTCGGCGTGGGCTGGGCCCTGTGGCGCGACAAGTCGGCCCTGCCGGAGGACCTGGTCTTCCACGTCGACTACCTGGGCGGCGACATGCCCACCCTGGCGCTGAACTTCTCCCGCCCCGGCGGGCAAGTCGTCAGCCAGTACTTCACGTTCCTGCGCCTCGGCCGCGAGGGGTACCGGCAGGTCTACCAGGCCTGCGCCGACACCGCGCAGCACCTGGCCCGGCAGGTCGCCGAGATGGGCCCCTTCACGCTCCTCTACGACGGCGCGGGCGCGCTGCCGGCCGTCTCGTACACGCTGACCGACCCGGCTTCGACCAGCTGGAGCCTCTACGACCTTTCCGACCTGTTGCGGATGCGCGGCTGGCAGGTGCCCTCGTATCCGCTGCCGCCGGACCGCCAGGAGACCGTCATTCAGCGCGTCCTGATCCGGCACGGCGTCGACCGCGACGAAATCGAACTCCTCGCCGACGACATGCGCAGAGCGATCAAGCACCTCGACGAAGGCCACCCGCACGACGCGGACCGCGCCGCCTTCCACCACTGAGGCGCGTCCTGGACCACTAGAGCCCCCGCTACCGACAGTTCGACGAGATCCTCAGGAAGGACGAGGACAGCTCGGTCGCCGCTCCGGAGATCGCCTCGGCGCTGTCGGGGCCGCGTCCTGATCGGCCGGGCGCGGCCCCGACACCACTCGCCACGCCGATCGACCCAGCGGCTGGCGGGCCGGTTCAGGCTGCGGAGTCCCTGCCTGGGGCGGCGCACAGGGCCGCAATGATGATGGCGTCCACGACGATCACCGTGATGGCCCAGAACGGATACCAGGGCAGCCATGCGAAGTTGGCGAGCATCGACAGCCCCGCCACGATAATGCCGACGACGCGGGCCCACGTAGCCCCTTTAAACAGAGCGAAGCCCGCCAGCGTCACGAGGATGCCGAGGATGAGGTGCAGCCAGCCCCAGCCGGTGAGGCTCCACTGAAAAGTGAAATTCCGGGTCGCGACGAACACGTCGTCCTTGGCGATGGCGGCAATTCCTTCGAATATCCCCATGATGCCACCGAAGATCATCATCATCGCGGCGAAAAAAACCCAGCCGGATACGGCGAATTCATCACCGGCGACGGTTTGCTGCCTTCCTGCGCTCTGTGTGGCCATTGAGAACCCTCCTGTCCTCCGGGTCCCGCTCGGTGGATCCAGCTGGCGGGATACGCACTTCCAGCCTGTCATAGGCGCAGTCGGTCGGCAGTTCGAAGGAAGGTCTTTGGGTCCCGCTCCGTCGAGGTGCTGTGGAAGCGTTGTCGCGCCGCCAGCAGGGTCGCTGGGCCGCCCGGCAGGGCTCTCAGGAACCCGAACCGCAGGCCGCCCCCGATGCGCAGCCGGCCGACATTCGGACAACAAACTCGACCAGCCCAAGCAGCTCGGGGAACTCAAGGCGCGGGGAGTGACCAGACGCTGACGCTGAGGTCCCCTTGTCTCGCCGATTGTGCTCCGGGGCCCCTGTTGCCGTGCATGCGCCGAGGAGGTGCGTACACCCGGGCCGGTCCGCGGATCAGGTCGGTCGCCGGGCCGACTCCGTCCGGAGGCCAGGATCGTGGCCGTCCATCAAGGCCGTTGACCAGAGGACCGAGATGCCGTGGTCGAGGGTTTCGCCGCACCCCGGCTCGGACTCACCACGCGCCGAGGCCAGCCCTCCCCGGCCGTACGGCTCTTGCGAACCGGGCTCCTCGCCGCAAGCGGACCAGGTATGCACGTGTCGCATGGTGATCAATCTGCCGCATCGCGTTCAACGACGCCGTTCTCCTGCTTGTTCGCCCAGCACGATCTTCCACACTCGGGTCGCCACCTGGAGGTTGAGCCGGTCCTCGACGTTCGCGAGGTCGTTGCCGCTGATGTTGCGGATGCGCTGGAGCCGATAGCGCAGCGTGCTGCGGTGGATCGCGAGGGATTCGGCGGTCTCGTCGTAGTTGCCGCCGCAGTCGAAGTACTGGGACAGCGTCTCCACCATGGCCGTGTGGTGCCGGGAGTCGTAGTCGATCAGCTGCCCGAGCCACTGCTGGACGAACGTCTCCAGTTCCCGGTAATCGTTGCCGGGTCCCAGGATGCGGTAGAGGCCCAGCTCGTCGAAGAACGTCGTGCCGTAGTGCTCACGGGAGTGGCGGCGCACTTCCAGGGCGCGCTGCGCCTCCTGGTAGCGGTGGGGGATGTCGTCCAGGGAGTCGCAAGGGGCGCTCACCCCGATCGTCCCGGACCGTGTCCCGGTCTCCCGGGCGAGCGCCTCGTACAGCGCGCGGGCGTGCGGCCTGTCGTCGGCGACCAGGACCACGTGGTCGGAACGCCGGGTCAGCAGCGAGTGCATGCCCACGGCAGAGGCCGCCCGGGCCACCGTCTGCGCGAAGGAACCGTCCGCGGTCCGGTTCGACCACTGCACCACGACGACGTAGTGGCGGCGGTGCAGGTCGTGTCCGACCGCCTCGGACCGGGCGTAGGCGCTCGCCGCGTCCGTCCCTGCCAGGAGGTCGTCGGCCAGCTCGCGGTGCAGCCTCGACTCCACTTCGGCCAGGTTGCGCAGGTGCGCCAGCTCGGGGGCGAGCGAAGCGGCCCCGTCCTCCAGCGCGCGCAGGGTGTGCTCGTCGGCCTCGCCCCGGACGTCGACCAGGGCCAGCACGCCCAGGATCTCGCCGTGCGGGCGGACCAGGGTGATCAACCGGTCCTCTATCCGCACCGGCCCGGCCTGACGGGCGACGGCGTACAGCATTTCCTCCTGGCGCACGGGGTCCGGTTCGGGATAGGGGTCGGGGCGATCGGGACCGGTCCAGGACCTCAGCCGACCGAAGCGGTCCTCGACCAGCGCGGGGAGTCCAGTGAGCCCGTGCAGTACGCGGGTGAGGGCATCCTCGCCGCCGCCCGAGGCTGCGGCGTCGGCCATGAGCGCGTGAACGGCCTGCTGGTATCCCAGCTCGGCCACGACGGAGATCAGCCGACCCTGGAGGGCTGTCCGCTCCTCCCTCAGCCGGTGCAGCTCCAGCGCGTCCTCGCGTTGGCGGCGGTGTGCGAAGGCGACCGACAGTGCAGCGGCGGTGTGCCGGACGAGCGTGGTGAGCAGGGAGCGCTCGGCCTCGGTGGGCCGGGAGTGGGACGTCACCACGAGGTAGCCGTGCAGTCTCTCAAGCCGGCGCAGCCCCAGGGCCCGGCCCCAGGGCCAGCCGGGCACGGTCACAGGGCCGTCCTCCCCGGCCAGCTCCCGCACCCTCCGGTCCACGGCCAGGGCATGGAGCTGCCCGTTCCTCGGGCTGGGGACCAGGTCGCCGTCCACCTTGAGGTATCCGGCTTCGGCGCTGTACGGCCCTGCGGCGGCTATGCGGTCCATGGCCAGGCTCAGGATCTCGCCTTCGTCCAGGGTGTCGAACAGGGCGCTGGAGAGCACCATCAGCTCGTGGGGGACACGGTCGGTCGGGGTGGGAACGAGTGGGCGGGGCCCTCGCCGCGCGGCCATGGGGAGCCGCCCGCCGCTGCCCCGCGGAAGGCTGCGCTTCCGGTCAGAGCGGTGGTACAGGCTGTGCGCCCGGCTGCTGACCATGGGATCACTCCGTTCTCTTCGAGCCTACAGGCGCGCGGTGGTGCCTGCTCGGCCCGGCTCATCCGCGACGTCCGGAGCCTTCCTCTCGTACTCGTGGGGCGACCGGCCCCGTGCGTTTCTGACTCGCCAGGCGCAGGCGTGGAGCCACTCGGTCCGCCACCCTGGAGAGTGTTCGAAACCGTCCGTGCGCACCGGCAGGAAGGGCCGGGCGGTGAACCGAGCAGCACCGCATGCCGGTTGCCCGTACAAGACGTACCGGCGAGCCGCACGTGCCGCTGACCACCTCTCCGGCCACGGATTTCCCGTGGAGAGGGCCCCGGTGTCCTGCTCGGCTGGCCGTTCGGCCTGGTGAAGAGGCTCGACCCCGTCGCCTCCGCCCCGTTCCCCGTGCCTGATGCGGGCTGGTTCTCGGAGCGATCACCGGCGCGCTGTACGGGATGCCGCTGCACGCCCCGCAGGGCGGTCGCCGGGATTTCGCCTCGCTCTGCTCGATGCGGCCGAGCCGGTACGGGGTCGTCGTGGACGAGGAGGTCTCCGACGAGGCCGCAGGGCTGATCGGCGGGCTGCAGACCACTGGCGGAGGTCCCGCCCGTACCTGAACGAACGTGATCCGGACAGTCGGCGAAGGCGCCGTACCGGGAGGAGTTCCTCATGGCCAAGGCAGTGGGCATCGACCTGGGCACCACCAACTCGGTGATCGCCGTGTGGGAGGGCGGAGAGCCGTCCGTCGTGCCCAACAGCGAGGGCAACCGCACGACACCGTCCGTGGTGGGCTTCACCGACACCGGGGAACGTCTGGTGGGCCAGCTGGCCCGGCGCCAGGCGATCCTCAATCCCAAGGGCACCATCTACTCGGCCAAGCGGTTCATCGGCCGGCATTTCGACGAGATCTCCGACGAGGCCAGGGCGGTGGCGTACGACGTCGTCGAGGGCGACGGCGGGGCGGCCCGCTTCAAGGTGCGCGACAAGCTGTACGCACCTGAGGAGATCAGCGCACAGGTGCTGCGCAAACTCGCCGACGACGCCTCCAAGCAGCTCGGGGAGCGGGTCACGGAGGCGGTCATCACGGTGCCCGCCTACTTCAATGACGCCCAGCGCACCGCGACCAAGGACGCCGGACGGATCGCGGGACTGGAAGTGCTGCGCATCATCAACGAGCCGACGGCGGCCGCCCTCGCGTACGGCATGGACAAGAAGGAGCACGAGACCGTCCTCGTCTTCGACCTGGGCGGCGGCACCTTCGACGTGAGCATCCTCGACGTCGGCGACGGCGTGGTGGAGGTGCGCTCCACCGCCGGCGACAGCCACCTGGGCGGCGACGACTTCGACCGGCGTCTGGTGGATCACCTCGCGGACGACTTCCAGAAGGAGAACGGCATCGACCTGCGCAAGGACGCGCAGGCGCTGCAACGATTGTTCGAGGCGGCGGAGAAGGCCAAGACCGAGCTGAGTTCGGTGACGCAGACGCAGGTCAGCCTGCCGTTCATCACCGCCGACGCCTCCGGGCCCAAGCACCTCACCGACTCGGTCATGCGGTCCACGTTCGAGCAGATCACCGGCGACCTGGTGGAGCGCTGCCTGGGACCGGTCCAGCAGGCCATCGCCGACGCCAAGGTCGGCGAGAGCGACATCGACGAGGTCATCCTCGTCGGTGGATCCACCCGCATTCCCGCTGTTCAGACTCTGGTCCGCCGGCTGACCGGCGGCAAGGAACCCAATATGAGCGTCAACCCCGATGAGGTCGTGGCCCTGGGTGCCGCGATCCAGGCAGGGGTCCTCAAGGGAGAGGTCAAGGACGTCCTGCTGCTCGACGTGACCCCCCTGTCGCTGGGTGTGGAGACGCGCGGCGGAGTGATGACGAAGATCATCGAGCGCAACACCACCATCCCGGTGCGCCGCAGCGAGACCTTCTCCACCGCCGAGGACAACCAGCCGGCCGTCGATGTGGTGGTCCTCCAGGGCGAGCGCGAGCGGGCCGCCGACAACCGGGTGCTGGGCCGGTTCCAGCTCACCGACATCCGGCCGGCGCCGCGGGGCGAAGCACAGATCGAGGTCACCTTCGACATCGACGCCAACGGCATCCTCGACGTCAAGGCCCGTGACCGGGACACCGGCAAGGAACAGGGCATCACCATCAGCGAGAGCTCCAACCTGGACCGCAGTGAGGTCGAACGCATGGTCCAGGAGGCCGAAAGCAACCAGGGCCAGGACAAGGCACTCCGCGAGGCCGTCGACGCCCGCAACGAACTCGACGCCATCGCGTACCAGGTCGAGAAGCGTCTCGCCGAACTGGGCGACGCAGCGCCCGCGCACGAGAAGGCACGCGGCGAGATGCTGGTGTCGGACGCCCGGGCGGCGGTCAAGGAAGAGGCGGGCGTCGAGCGCGTGCGGCCCCTGACCTCCGAACTCCAGCAGGTGCTCGCCGGGCTGGCGGCCCATCAGGGCGCCGCCGCTACGGGCGGAGGTCCCGGCCAGGACGCCGCCACCGGCGGTCCCACGAGCGGCAGTGGCGGTGACGATGATGTCATCGACGCCGAGTTCGACAAGGGCTGAGGCACGCCATGCCCACCTACCCCCAGGAACCCGACCGGGCGGCGTCGGATCCGGTCGAACCGGTCCCGGAAGTCGCCGGACGCCCTCCTCGCGGTGACCTGCCCCAACCGGGCCCGCCCCGGCCCGAAGCGGCGAACGGCGAACCGGGACCCGATGCCGCCGGCCCCCCGCCTGCCGAGGACGAGTACACGACCGCGATCCTGGAACTGGAGGACCGTTGGCGGCGCGCACTCGCCGACCTCGACAACCTTCGCAAGCGTCACGCCAGGGAACTGGAGCGCGAACGGTCGGTGGAGCGGGCCCGCACGGCGGCCGCCTTCCTGCCCGTCCTCGACAACCTCGAACTCGCCCTGACCCACGCGGGCGCCGATCCGGGCGCCATCGTGGAGGGCATCCGGGCCGTACGCGACCAAGCGGTGAACATCCTCGAACTGCTCGGCTACCCGCGGCACGCGGAGACCGGCGTCGCCTTCGATCCGGCCCGGCACGAGGTGGTCGGCGTCGTCCAGGACCCCGACGCCCCACCGGGCACGGTCGCCGAGGTACTGCGCCCCGGCTACGGGGACGGCGAGCGGCAGCTCAGGCCCGCCGCCGTAACCGTAGCGAAGCGGGAGTGACCGGTCATGGCGCGGGACTACTACGAGGTGCTCGGCGTGTCGCGGTCCGCGAGCCAGGACGAGATCCAGCAGGCATATCGCAAACTCGCCCGCAGGCACCACCCCGACGTCAACAAGGACCCGGGGGCGGAAGAGCGCTTCAAAGACCTCAACGAGGCGTACAGCGTCCTGTCCGATCCGAAGACCCGAGCCCGCTACGACCGCTTCGGCGAGGAATTCCGCAAGATCCCGGAGGACTTCGACGAACGGGTCGCGGCGGGAGCGGGCGGCGGCTTCCGCGGTCGGACGACCGCAGGCGGGGGCGGCCCTCGTGTCCGATACGCGGGCTTCGGCGACGACTTCGCAGCGGAGGGCATCGACATCGAGGACCTGCTCGGCTCCATGTTCGGAGCCGGCGCCGCTCGAGGGGGCGTCCCCGGAGCGGACCAGGAGGCCGAACTGCCGCTCACCGTCGAGGAGGCGTTCCGGGGCGGCCGCCGCACCGTCACGCTCGCCGGTCCCACCGGGCAGCCGCGACGGTACGAGGTCGACGTGCCGCCGGGCGTCACCGACGGGCAGCGCATCCGGCTGGCGGGCGAGGGAGGCCGGGGCAGTGGTGACGCCGCCGCGGGCGACCTGTACCTGCGCGTGCGTGTCCAGCCCCACCCCCGGTTCCGGCTGGACGGCCGCGACGTGCACGTCCAGGTCCCGGTGGCCCCCTGGGAGGCGGCCCTGGGCGCGACCGTGCCGGTGCCGACCCCCGGCGGCGGCACGGCCAAGGTCACGGTGCCCGCGGGCTCGTCCAGCGGCCGGCGGCTGCGGCTGCGCGGCGAGGGCATGCCGAACCCGCGCGGCGCGAACGGCGACCTGTACGCCGAACTCCGCATCGTGGTGCCACCCACCCTCGGCGACCGGGAGCGCGAACTGTTCGAGGAGCTCGCGGCCGCCTCCTCGTACGACCCCAGGAGGACGTGATGAACGAACCATCCGCGGGAGCGGGAGGCATCGGCCGGGCCGGCGTGGGCAACCGTCCGGTACGAACGGGCGCGGACCTCACCGCCTCGACGACCGTCCGGTACGCGCTCGTGCCCACCCCCAGGCTCTCCCTCGACGCCGTGGCCCGTCGCTCGGGCCTCCACCCCGACCTGATCCGCCGGTTCGTCGCCCTCGGCCTGATCGACGCCGAACGCGACGCCGCGGGGCACCTGGTGTTCGACCCCGCGGCCCCGGCGGTCCTCGCCCGCATTCAGCGGCTGCGCACCGGCCTCTGCCTCAACTACGCATCCATCGGCCTGGTGCTCGACCTGCTCGACCGCATCAGCCTGCTCGAAGCCGCCCTGCGCGGCCGCGGCACGAGGAGTGAAACACCCCCATGGACATGAACCGTCTCACCCAGAAGTCCCAGGAAGCCCTCCAGGAGGCCCAGACCGCGGCCGGCCGCATGGGGCACACCGAGGTCGACGGGGAACACCTGCTGCTCGCACTTCTCGATCAGGAGGACGGTCTGATCCCGCGGTTGCTGGAGCAGGCAGGCAAGGAGCCGAAGGGACTGCGCGAGGCCGTGCGCGGGGAACTCTCCCGTCGCCCGAAGGTCACCGGCCCCGGCGCGGCACCCGGCCAGGTCTTCGTCACCCAGCGTCTCGCCCACCTGCTCGACGCCGCCGAACGGGAGGCCAAGCGCCTCAAGGACGAGTACGTGTCCGTGGAACACCTCCTGCTCGCCCTGGCCGAGGAGAGCTCGTCAACCGCCGCCGGGCGCCTGCTCAAACAGGCCGGCATCACCAGGGACTCGTTCCTGAGCGCGCTCACCCAGGTCCGCGGCAACCAGCGCGTCACTTCCGCCAACCCCGAAGTGGCCTACGAGGCTCTGGAGAAGTACGGACGCGACCTGGTCCTCGAGGCTCGGTCCGGGCGGCTGGACCCGGTCATCGGCCGTGACGCGGAGATCCGCCGCGTCACCCAGATCCTCAGCCGCAAGACCAAGAACAATCCCGTCCTCATCGGCGACCCCGGCGTCGGCAAGACCGCCATCGTCGAGGGCCTGGCCCAGCGCATCGTCCGCGGCGATGTCCCCGAGGGCCTGCGCGACAAGACGGTGTTCGCCCTCGACATGGGCTCCCTGGTCGCCGGTGCCAAGTACCGCGGCGAGTTCGAGGAACGCCTCAAGGCCGTGCTGTCCGAGGTGAAGGCCGCCCAAGGGCGCATCCTGCTCTTCGTCGACGAACTCCACACCGTCGTCGGCGCAGGAGCCGCCGAAGGCGCCATGGACGCGGGCAACATGCTCAAGCCGATGCTGGCCCGCGGTGAACTCCACATGATCGGCGCCACCACCCTCGACGAGTACCGCAAGCACATCGAGAAGGACGCCGCCCTCGAACGCCGCTTCCAGCAGGTCCTGGTCGAGGAGCCCAGCGTGGAGGACACCATCTCCATCCTGCGCGGACTGCGCGAACGCCTAGAGGTCTTCCACGGCGTGAAGATCCAGGACACCGCGCTGGTCTCCGCGGCCACCCTCAGCCACCGCTACATCACCGATCGGTTCCTGCCCGACAAGGCCATCGACCTCGTCGACGAGGCGTGCGCCAGGCTGCGTACCGAGATCGACTCGATGCCCGCCGAACTCGACGAGATCACCCGCCGCGTCACGCGGCTGGAGATCGAGGATGCCGCCCTGTCCAAGGAGACCGACCCCGCCAGCAAAACGCGCCTGGAGGAGCTGCGCAGGGAACTGGCCGACCTGCGCGGCGAGGCCGACGCCAAACACGCCCAGTGGGAGGCCGAACGGCAGGCGATCCGCCGTGTGCAGGAACTGCGCCAGGAACTGGAACAGGTCCGCCACGAGGCCGAGGAGGCCGAACGCGCCTACGACCTCAACCGCGCCGCCGAACTGCGCTACGGACGCCTCCAGGACCTGGAGCGCCGACTCGCCGCGGAGGAGGAGCAACTGGCCGCCAAACAAGGTCAGAACCGGCTGCTGCGCGAGGTCGTCACCGAGGAGGAGATCGCCGAGATCGTCGCCGCCTGGACCGGCGTCCCCGTCGCCCGCCTCCAGGAGGGCGAACGCGAGAAGCTGCTGCGCCTCGACGAGATCCTGCGCGAGCGCGTCATCGGCCAGGACGAGGCCGTCAAGCTCGTCACCGACGCCATCATCCGTGCCCGCTCCGGCATCCGCGATCCTCGCCGCCCCATCGGCTCGTTCATCTTCCTCGGCCCCACCGGCGTCGGGAAGACCGAGCTGGCCAAGACCCTCGCCCGGACCCTGTTCGACTCCGAGGAGAACATGGTCCGCCTCGACATGAGCGAGTACCAGGAGCGGCACACCGTCAGCCGGCTCATGGGCGCACCGCCCGGATACGTCGGCTACGAGGAGGGCGGCCAGCTCACCGAGGCCGTACGCCGCAAGCCGTACTCGGTCGTCCTGTTCGACGAGATCGAGAAGGCGCACACCGATGTCTTCAACACCCTGCTGCAGATCCTCGATGACGGCCGCATCACCGACGCCCAGGGCCGCACCGTCGACTTCCGCAACACCGTGATCATCATGACGTCCAACATCGGCTCCGAGCACCTCCTCGACGGCGCCACCGCCGAGGGTGAGATCAAGCCCGACGCCCGCGCCCTGGTGATGGGCGAGCTGCGCGGGCACTTCCGCCCGGAGTTCCTCAACCGCGTCGACGACATCGTGCTGTTCAAGCCGCTCGGTGAGCGGCAGATCGAGCGGATCGTGGAGCTGCAGTTCGACGAGCTGCGGCGGAGGCTCGCCGAGCGCCGCATCACCGTCGAACTCACCGACGTTGCGCGGGAGGTGATCGCCCACCAGGGCTACGACCCGGTGTACGGGGCCCGGCCGCTGCGGCGTTACATCTCCCACGAGGTCGAGACGCTGGTCGGGCGCGCCCTGCTGCGCGGCGACGTCCAGGACGGGGCGACGGTGCGCGTCGACGCCGAGCACGGAGAGCTGGTGGTCACCTACGACCAGCAGGAGGATGACCGGGAGGCGAGGGCGGCGTGAACACCACCCGGACGACGACGGTGACCTGCCCGAACTGCGGTCGCGGCAACCGGATTCCCGTGGCCGCCGAGGGACGGCCCCGATGCGGCCACTGCAAGAAGCCCCTGCCCTGGGTCGTCGACGCGGGCGACGCCGACTTCGCCGAGGTCGCCGACAACGCCACGGTGCCCGTCGTCGTCGACCTCTGGGCCACCTGGTGCGGCCCCTGCCGCATGGTCAGCCCAGCCCTCGAACAGGTCGCCCGGGACCTCGCCGGACAGATCAAGCTCGTCAAGGTCGACGTCGACCAGAACCCACGGCTCAGCCGGCGGTTCGAGGTGCAGGCGGTGCCCACCCTGCTCGTCCTGGACCGGGGCGAGACGGTCGCCCGGCAGGCGGGCGCGGCACCCGCGCACGTTCTGCGCTCGTGGGTCGAGCAGGCGATGGCGGGCCGGCCGACCACTGCGGGAGGGTGAAGGCGACGGTGCTGAGGAAGACCATCGCCGACCGCGGCCGATCAGGCCCATGCACGGAAGGAAACCCTCATGGCCACGATTCCCGACCCTCACCTGGCGATGGTGCGCCCCGTGACGCCGCGTACTCCGGAGGGCTGCGAGGAGTGCCTCAGGCAGCGGTCCCCGTGGGTCCACCTGCGCCTCTGCCTCACCTGTGGGCACGTTGGCTGCTGCGACTCCTCCCCCCTCAAGCACGCCAGGCGGCATGCGGGGAGCGTCGGGCACCCCGTCGTGCAGTCCTTCGAGCCGGGAGAGGACTGGCGCTGGTGCTACGTTCACGAGGCCCTGGTCTGATGAACACCGCCGAGCACGAGAAGGGTGCGGTCCGCGAGACACCTGACCGGTACGGGGCGTTCCCGCGCCTCACGCCGGAGCAGCTCGATGACCTGACCGCGCACGGTGAGCGCCGCAGGACCGCCGGGGGCGAGGTGCTGTACCGCGAGGGCGAGCCGTTCCAAGAGTTCCTCGTGATCCTCAGCGGGACCGTCGAGATCCTCCACGACCAGGGCGGCCCCGACGAGCGGACGGTGGCGGTCCACGGACCCGGCAGGTTCCTGGGCGAACTCGGTCTGCTGGAAGGCCATGCGGCGTTCGACACCGCCGTGGTGCGCGAGGCCGGAGAGATCCTGGCCGTACCGGTGGAGCGGCAACGCGCCCTGGTCGGCAGCGATCCCGTCCTCGGCGACCTGATCCTCCGCGCCTACCTGGGCCGCAGGTACCTGCTCATCGGCCTCGGCGCCGGCTTCCGGATCCTGGGGTCGTGCTACTCACGGGACACGCTGCGGCTGCGCGAGTTCGCTGCCCGCAACCGGCTGCCCCACCGCTGGGTGGATCTGGAGAGGGACAAGGAGGCTGAGGCGCTGCTGCGCCGGTTCGCCATCCGTCCCGAGGAGACGCCGGTGGTCCTCTGGCAGGGCGAGCGGCTACTGCGCAATCCGAGCAACGCCGAACTCGCCCGGCTCATCGGGTTGCCCGCCCCCGTGCCCGAGAACGAACGGTGCGACGTCATGGTGGTCGGTGCGGGCCCCGCAGGACTCGCCGCCGCCGTGTACGGCGCCTCCGACGGCCTCACCACGGTCACCGTCGACGCCGTGGCCACCGGAGGCCAGGCCGCGACCTCGTCCCGCATCGAGAACTACCTCGGCTTCCCGTCCGGCATCTCCGGGGGCGAACTCATCGAACGCGCGGTGCTCCAGGCCCACAAGTTCGGCGCCCGCTTCACGGTGCCGGCGGAGGTCAGCGGGCTCACCCCGCAGGACGATGAGTACATCGTCACGTTCACAGACGGGTCCCGGGCCCGGGCCGGCGCCGTGGTGCTCGCCTCGGGCGTGCGGTACCGCAGGCTCGAAGTGCCCGGCATCGACCGCCTGGAAGGCATCAGCGTCTACTACGCGGCGACGGTCCACGAAGCCAGCCTCTGCCGGGCGGACCCGGTCGCCGTGGTCGGCGGCGGGAACTCCGCCGGGCAAGCGGCGCTGTTCCTCGCCAACCACGCGTCCAGGGTCCACCTCCTCGTCCGGGGCAGCGACCTCAACGCGGACATGTCGCGCTATCTGGTGGACCAGGTGGAACAGCACCCCAAGATCGAGGTGTCGCTCCACACCGAAGTCCAGGGCGTCGCCGGGGAGGAGCAGCTGGAGTCGCTGACGGTGCAGGACAACGCAAGCAATGAGCGCCGCGAGCTGCAGGCCGCGGCGCTGTTCGTGTTCATCGGGGCCCGGCCGCGCACGGAATGGCTCAAGGGCGTGCTGGCCCTGGACGAGAAGGGCTTCGTCCTCACCGGCGCCGACGCCCGGGCGGTGGCCGACGCGAACCGGTGGGCCTCGCTGGGCCGCGATCCGATGCTGCTGGAGACCACCCTTCCCGGGGTCTTCGCCGCCGGCGACGTCAGAAGCGGCTCGGTGAAACGGGTGGCCTCGGCGACCGGTGAAGGCGCCATGGCGATCCGCCTCGTGCACGAGCACCGGGAAAGGAGGGGAATCCTCGTCACCGCCGGCTCCGAGGGACGTCGGCCGGAAGCGGGCGGGTCCGTGTCCTCGCGCTGACCCTGCCCCTGACGGACCCCACAGTTGGCCCCACCCGTAAGAACAGCGTGTCACCACGGCTTCGCCGTCACCCCGGGGCATCCTGTGAACCCCTGCAATCGCGGAGGGCAGCCGAGGAGGATGGTCCAGTCGTGCGGGTGTCGTCGCAGGGCGTTACCGTCGTAGCTCTCCTGGCGGATCCGGACGCGCCCACGGACATCGCGCAGCGCATCGCCCGGATACTTCCTGATCGGCTCTCCGAAAAGGCGGGCCAGGGGCGTCGGTTCGACATCAAGGTGGTCAGTGAGCCCTTCACCTCAGGGACCGAGGACCCGCCCACCTTGATACGCCGGATCATGGACCGCGGAAGTGCGGAGAACTGGGACATCGTGGTGGCCCTCACCGACCTTCCGCTGCACTCACACGGGCGCAAGATCGTTGTGGATCTGAGCCGCGAACACGGCTTGGCGCTGCTGTCCCTTCCTTCCCTGGGGGGCTTGCGGCTGCAGACGAGGGCTCGGCGGGCGGTGGAAGAAGCCGTGCTCGGTTTGGCGGGTCCGCAGGCCACTGGCACTGAGGGGCCTCCGCGGAGTCAGCCGCTTCTGGGCCCTTTTGCCGGTCGTCTCGCGCCTATCCATCCGGGCCCGGTCGGTGAGGAGGAGACTGCCGATCTCCGATACGTGGTCAGCGGGCCGCGCGGCTACCTGCGGGTGCTCGTCGGTATGGTCCGCGCCAACCGGCCTTGGCGGTTGGTATCGGGCCTGTCGAAAGCCCTGGCGGCCGCACTCGCCACGGGGGCCATCGCCACCCTGGACTCCACCACCTGGAGCCTCTCCGGGGCCCTGAGCGCGCCACGCCTCGTGATCGCCATGGTCGGGTCCGTCGGGCTCATGATCGGCTGGCTGATCGTAGACGGGGAACTATGGCATCGATCGACAGAGGGCTCGCCGGAGGCGAGGCAGAGGGCGCGGCTCTACAACACCTCGACGGTCCTCACCGTCGGTATCGGGGCGCTCGTCTGCTACGTGGGTTTGATGGTCATCAACTTGGTGTGGGCGCTGTTCATCCTCAACGACCGAGTGTTCGCTTCCTTGACGGGAACCCCGCTGCACGCCACGGAGTACTTGACGTTGTCCTGGTTCGTCGCTTCGGTCGCCACGGTGGCCGGCGCGCTGGGATCAGGCTTGGAGAGCGACGAGGCGATCCGTGCAGCCGCCTACTCCACGCGCGAAAAGGAACGCCGCCACATGCTCCAAGGCGATCACGGTGACCAGCTGGTGACCTGAGTCGGAGATGCGTCGGTGGTGGGTGGTCGTCCGGTTCCGACCATGTCGCCGGTCGATCGACGCCCCCGAGGGCCACGAGGACTCCAGCCTCATGCTCAACGGACTCGGCGGCGTGGCCGGCGCGACCCGGTAGGGGGGGGCGGGCTAGGCTCCTGTCCGTGACGTGGCTGCGGGCCCTCCGGGAAGTCGTGCGATCCGGGCTCACGATCGAGGAGGCGCGACTGGAGCCCCTGCTCGCGCTGCGCACTGCTGTTGGGGTGGCGATCGTCATCGGGCCGGCGCTGTGGCTGGCCTCCCCGGCGTACGCCGCGTCCGCCGCCCTCGGTGCCTACTCCGCGGGCGCAGCCACTTTCCAGCGCACCTGGCGTCCCCGCAAAGTGATCGCGCTCGGCGCGGGCGCCGGTCTGGCACTCAGCACCTTCGTGGGCTATCTGGCCGCGGGGCGACTCGCGACGTTCCTCTCACTGCTGGCCGTATGGGCCTTTGCCGCAGGGATGGCGTGGGCCGTCGGATCGACCGCCGGGATCGTCGCAGCGACGACGGTCGGCAGCATGCTGGTGACCGTCACCCTGCCCACGAGCGTCGGGCGGGCTCTGGAGCACGCCGGGATCATCGCGCTCGGGGGCGTGGCGCAGGCCCTGCTGATCCTGCTGTTCCCGATCCGCCGTTGGGGGGCGCATCGCGACGCGCTCGCCGACGCGCTGGCCGCCGTCGCGGACTACGCCCGCCGGCTACGGCACGACCCGACCGCCCCGTTCGACCCGGAACCGTTGATGACCGCCCGGGACGCGGCCGCCGTGACGCCGTCACAGGCCCGCACGCGTCCCTCCGTCCTGCACGGCCCCCGGGGACTCGCCGAGCGCATCCGGCCCGTCGTCGCCGCACTCGCCGACCCGGACGTCGGCGCCCCGGCGGAGGGGCCCGGGCGGGACCGCACGCGGGAGTTGCTCGACGCGGCCGCCGAGGTCCTGGATGCGGCCGCCCGTGCGATCCGCCGCGGCATTCCCGCCGAGGTGTCGCCCGGAAGCACGGACGCGCTGCGAGTCGACGAGAAGCACGAGGCGCTGGAGGGCCCCGCACGGCAGGCCGCCGAGCGGCTCGTGGAACTGCTCGGCGAGGCCTTGGAGATCGCCGGGTGCGGCGCGCGCGGGAGGACACCCCAGCCGCGCGGCTCCGTGGGCGACCAGTTCCTGGTGCGCCCGACCATGTTCCGGCTGGTCCCGGTCGTAGTCCGGGCGGTCCGCCGTGAGCTCCGCCGGGACTCGCCGGTGTTCCGGCACGCCGTTCGTCTGGCGGCGGTGGCCACGCTCGGCTACCTGGTCGCCGCCCGGCTACCCGTGGGCCACGGCTACTGGGTGCCCATCACCTCGGTGATGGTGATGCGGCCGGACTTCCACCGGACGTACGCGCGCGCGGTGGCCCGTCTCGCCGGGACCCTGGCGGGGGTCGCGCTCGCCACCGGGATGGTGCGGGCCCTGGGCCCGGACGCCCAGGTGTTCGGCCTGCTGGCGGTGGTCTCGGCGGGCCTGTCGTTCACGCTGAACCGTACCGGCTACGCCTACTCCCAGTGCTTCACTGCCGCATACGTCGTCTTCCTGCTCGGCATGGGCGGCCAGGCATGGGAGCAGACGGTCCCGGAGCGGGTGGTGCTCACCCTGCTCGGCGGGGCCCTCGCGATGCTGGCGTACGTGGTGTTCCCCGCCTGGGAGACACCCCGGCTGCCGGGCCGGCTTGCGGACTGGCTCGCCGCCGAGGGCCGTTACGCGGCCGCGGTGCTCCGCAGCTACGCCGAACCGACCCGGGAACATCACGCCGACATGCGCAGGGCACTGCTGGCGAGCAGGGAGGCACGTGCCGCCTGGCAGGAGACGTACGACCGGGCAAGGCAGGAACCGGTCCGCCCCAGGGGCCTGACGTCACGCGAGGCGGAGGAGGCGCAGGAGGCGCTCAAGGGGTTCGACCGGGCGGCGATGCTCATGGAGAGCCACGTCCCGCGGGCCGACAGCCGTCTCGTTCCCGAGGCGGAGCGGTTCGCCGAGGCCGTGGAGGCGGACACCGTGCAGGCGGCGGTCGACGTGCGCGAGCACAGGAATCCGGACTGGGCGCGCGTGGAGGCGGCGCTCCACGCGTGGGAGGGCGCCGTCGCCGGGGACGGGAGCCCGGTGGTGCGGCGCGGGGCGGAAATGCAGAAGCGGGCCTTGGAGGACCTCGCGACGGCCGTGAGCCGTACCCCCCTGGAACGGGACGTCGGCTCCGCTCGCGAGGAGCAACGGGTACGGGCGGCCGCTGCGGCGGAAGGTGACGGATCAGGACCCGCCCACCGGGGTGGGTGACGGCGCCGGCGACGGGGAGCCAGCGCTTCCTGGAGCGGGTAGGAGTCTCCCGGCACCTCGGCATGGTGCGCGCCAACCGCCCCTGGACGGCTGTGCACGGGCCTGTCCCGCGCCCTGGTGGGCGTCTTCGCCCTGCGTGTGTTCATTACGCCCCTGGGGCTGCTGATCCGGCCATTCCGTGTGCACAGGGCCAGCGAAGACGTGGGCGGACCAGGTCCGGAAGCGGTCGGCGGCCTTCAGGACGTCGTCGATCGCTTCCGGCGGCTGTCACCCGCTCACCGCTTGCGGGCGGTCACCAGGGCGAAGGAGAGGTACTCTCCACCGTCCTCGACGAGCATCTCGATCACCGGCCGGTTGGCCTTCTCACCGTCCGGCTGGTGCTCGGCGCACGCACGCGCCCACAGCAGCCAGTCCCGCCAGGCGCCGTCCTGGAGGCGGGCGGAGGTGACGTCCACCAGTTCGGTGATCTCCCACTGGAAGCGCCACCATTCCGCCGTATGCCAGGCTATGGCCTCCCAGCCGACCACGTGCTTGATGTGGGGCGGGATCGCGCCGAGGTCGCGGACCTCGCGGGTCATGGCGGGGGTGGCGACGCCCAGTTGGCCGCCGGGGCGGAGGAAGTGGGCCAGGTAGGGCAGATAGCTGTCGGCGGTGCCGAAGTACTCGAACGCGTCGATGCTCACGATCGCGTCGAAGCTCTCTGCCTCGAACGGCAGCACGTGCGCCTCCGCCCTTACCGCCGTCACCCGGTCGTCGACGCCCGCCTCGACGAAGACGGCGGCGGCATCCCGTTCGGGGATCCACCAGTCGGCGGCGATGACGTCAACGCCGTACTCGCGGGCCAGGAACACGGAGGTGGCGCCCTTTCCGGAGCCGAGGTCGAGGACCCGCATCCCAGGCCGCAGGTCGAGGTCCCGTGCCAGGTCTTCCAGGAGCCACAACGGGTTCGGGCCCATGTCGAGACCGACGAGCCAGGCAGGGTCGTAGCGGGAGGAACGCGGGTACCGGTCGGGTCGCACGAGATCATTCAAAGCGGTCACGGACGCACTCAAGCCCGCATCTCGCCCGTGCACAAAGCGTTTTTTCTGGGTCCCAGCGGGCCGGGCGGCCTTGACTGATCTCGTCCGGCCGGGATCCGGCGGGGTCTACCGCTATCTCACGCGCTGTTGATCCGGGCGGTGATGACGGGCAATCCCTGGAGGGTTCGGTGGTGTTGCAAAGCCGCGAATCCGGCTCGGCCACATCCTTTGCATACGGCCTGGTTCGGTTCGGTGTGCATGGATCGCTCTCGTCTGGGTGAAGGCGGTCCCCGCCCTTGACGTAACGCGGGTGAACCCGGCGCGGGTTCTGTCGCCGTCATCCTGTGTGCGCTCGCAGTTCGCTGGGATGGATGGCTCGGCAGAGCGCTCGGGCGTCGATGGTGCCGAGGATGACGTGTCGGGTGCCAGGGCCGACGAGGGGCCGGGGCCGGGCCTATGCCGGTGGGTATCTCGGCGGCCACCAGCAGCAGCCCTGTTCTTCTGCGTCCACGCAGGCCTTGTCGGCCTCGACCGCCACCACGGCGGTGCGCAGATCGTCGAGCGCGTGGCCGAGGCGATCGTCGGCGGGACGAGGACGGCACGGTTTTCGGCGCGCCGAGCGAAGCCGCGCTGCGCGAGGCGCTGGCAGGTGCGGTCCCACCGGAGCCCGCCGCGCCGGGTGACTGCCCAGAGCGCGACGTACTCGACGTGGCGAGCCGGCCGTCAGGCCAAGGCTGCGGCCCCGCCCGACGTCGGCACCGGCGCTGCCCGGACCTCGTGTGCCAGGGCGCGGCCCGTGGCGTGGTGGACGTATTCGTGGGTGAGCCGGAATCCGGCCGTCCAGGCCAGCAGTCGGCTGGGTCGGTTGTCGCGCGAGCAGCACCAGCTCGCGGTGCGTCCGCGCGCCTGGACATCCGCCGCCAAGCCGGCGACGCAGGCCAGTGCGAGACGTTCGCGGCGGCGGTCGGGCACGGTGACGACCGCGATGTCCTCGTAGGCGCTGCCGAGGAAGTAGGTGCAGGCGACGGAGAGGATCCGGCCCTTGGCGAAAGCGGCCCAGGCGTGGCCCGAGGCGGCCAGCCGGGACGGTCCACCCCAACTGGCATGGATCCAGGCGTTCTCGGAGTGCAGCTCGGCCAGTGCCGGAACGTCCTCGGGTGTCAGCCGACGCACCGTCACGCCACGCGGCGTGCGGGGGAGGCATGCCGATGCCTGAGCCTGGTGGACGTACAGCATCCGTTCCCAGGGGATGACGCGCTCGAAAGCGGAGCCGAGGGCGGGCCAGAAGCGTGAGGGCGCCTCGACGTACTGGTCCGCGAACCGGGCCAGGGCATCCGGGGCGAGCGCGCTGGGGTCGCCGCGCAGCAGCACGTGGTCCGCGCAGGTGACGGCGAGGACCCGGGGCCGGTCAGGACGATCGGCCCACCAGTAGCCGTTGCCCGTGGTCAGCACGTGCTCGGCGAGTGCCCCGAGACCGGGGGAGCCGGTGGGAAACCACCGGCTCAGCGTGGGCAGTTGCTGCGGCGCGATTTCGATCATCAACACTCCCTTGTGGCGCGCGGGCTGGGATGGAGGGGAGCGTGGCGCTCCCTGACGGGAGGCCGTCCCGTCCCGGGGTGGGTTCACCTTCAGGCGTCGTGGCCGACGAGCAGTTCGGCGAGCTCGTCCAGGGCGCCGGATCGGGCGCTCCTCGGTGGCGCGGGCGGCCGGGGCCTCGCGCTCGTCACGGTCGCAGGACGCAAGGTGAGGCCCGGTGCCTGCCCGGCGGGGCAGGCACCGGGTGGAAGCGGCCGCCCGCTGTACGGGCGGGGGCGGGCGGCCGCGGTTCGGGAACGGTGCGTCAGCGCACCGGCGGGTGAGCAGCGCACGAGGCCGGGCGCACCGTATGCGGTGGCCGGTCGTCGTGGCGCAGACCGCTGTTCACATCACCCATCCAACTGCCTTGCGAGGCGCGGCTCAAGACGGTCGGCCAGTCCTTGATACAGCTCTGATCCCGGTCCGCCCCGGACGCCAGTGTGATCTGCCTCCCGTGGCCCTTGCTTCTGGGCCGCGAGGTGATCGCCAAGACAGGCTCCCGGGGGTGACGGGCCAGGGATCTGGACGGGTCCGGGTACAAGGGGAGCCGGTGTCAGTATGCGCCGAAGGACCAGAAGACCCCGACCTCTTCGTCGGACACGGCGATGAGGCCCAGTTCTTCGAACAGGTCGAGGCCGTTGATGTACTCGCCTGTGATGAACCCGTGGACCCTCGTCCCTCGGAGGCCGGCCTGGACGAAGTCCCGGGCGGGGTCCGAAGCCGCCTCCTGGGCATTGGTCCAGAACCGGGCGTCCGGGCCGTAGCGGTCCAGCAGGACCCGTGCGTCGGCCAGCAGGGCATCGCGCTCCGGCCGGTTCCGGACGGGCCGGCCTTCGTTCCACTCCTCCGCCATGACGGCGAGCGCGGTGATGGCCCCCGCCGGCTCCAGCTCGTGCAGGCGGTCCCGGAACTCGGCGGCGGGCGGCGGCTCGAAGGGGTACGTCGGCACGGCGTAGCGGGCATTGTTGGTGCGGTCGCCGTCGATCCGCAGCCAACCGCGCGGGTCCGGGACCTCACGGTGCATCAGGGCGAGCACGTCCACGGCCCAGTCCTCATGCCGGCGCGGGCCGGTGGCAAGGAAGACGTACGGGTCTTCCAGCAGGCGCAGGGCCGCCGCGTTCCAGGGGCTGCGCCGCCGCCGCACCTCCATGAGGGTGCTGCCGATGCTGCGGGCGAACACGTCGGCCGGCGAGCGCGGAATGCCGGCCAGCTCTCCGTACCCCCACCGCAGGAGTTCCGTGGCCGCACCGTCCGAAGCGGCCCCGCTCAGCTCGCGCGGTACCTCGGGGACGACGGCCCGGTTTCCCCGCTGGAGTTCGACGGCTGCCCGCCACAGGTCTTCCAGATGGGCGTCGAGGAGGTCGAGGGCGATGCGGTCGTCGTCTGCCGTGCTCACGGGCCAATCCTAGGCCCGGCTCCGGATCTTGCTCCTTGGCGGTGGCTGGGGTGCGGCGACGGCTGGCCGACTTCCGGGGAGAGGTACTCGCCCACGTGTGCCCTGTAGCTCGCGGCGCGCCGGCCGGCTGCGGCGCGCCACCGTGACCGGGCTGCCCGCACGTCGCGTCCGTAGCGCTCCCGTGTCGCACCGGCGAAGCGTTGCGCGAGACCGTCGATGCGGGGATCGTCGGCGTCGAGGTCGTACGCGTGGTCCTAGCCGAGGTAGAGCTGCCGCAGCGCCGGGTCGGCCGTGGTCTCGGCCTGGTCGCGGAAGAGGGTGAACGCGCGGTCCGGGTGGGTGGCGAACACGAGGATCCACGGATCGCGCTGCAGGTCCACCCACCGAGGCGTGAATCCCCGGCGAGCCAGACGCTCGATTTGGGCTCCGGCCTCGGCGGGGAGGGCACACGAGACCGCTCTGGACCGGCTGGCCGACGTGTCCGACGCGGCGGCGACCTCGGGGAGCTCAGCGAGCTGTTGGATGAGGGATGCAGGTGGGGCGGACCTGTCGGAGGGCCGCCCCACGGGTCGGGCGGATGACTAGCAGTTGGGCTTGCTGCCGTGGTTGGAGCCCTTCTTGCGGCGGGCCCTCTTCTTGCGTGCGCGCTTGGACATGTCCGTGGATCCCTTCAGGCGGTGTGGCCGACGAGGAGGTCGGCGAGCTTGTTGAGGCGCTTGACGGTGCGGTCCTCGGTGGCGGCGGGGGCCGGGGCGACGCGCTCGGAGCGGTCGTAGTAGGCGCCGTTGACGATCTCGGTGGCCGGGTCGCAGAGCCGTGCGACGTGCTGGGCACCTTCGGTGGCGGGCGCGCCCTCGTGGCCGTACAGCGGCAGAAGACCGGTCTCGCAGACGCCGGGGTTGACGGAGACGGCGGTGACGCGCGGGTCGGCGGCGAAGACGGTCAGCGCGAGCTGAGACTGGGCGTACGCGGCGAGGCGCGAGTAACGCCGCACGCGCTGCGGGTCGTTCCACTGGATGGCACCCGTGCGGTGGAGCGCGGAGGAGACGTTGACGACGCGTCCGCCGGGGTCGCTGGTGAGGGCGGGCTCCAGGAGGTTGGTGAGGAGGTAGTGGGCCAGGAAGTTGACCTGGAAGGAGATCTCGTTCCCGTCGGCGGTGAGCGTGTGGCGCTCGGGTGCGGCGATGGCCGCGTTGTTGACCAGTACGTCCAGGCGCGGGTGCTCCCGTACGACGGCGTGGGCGAGGTTCTCGACCTCCTCCAGGCGAACGAAGTCGGCGGCGAGCGCCCGGAGACGGGCGCCGTCCACCCCGGCGGTGGCAACGAGCCGGTCGGCGGCGGCCTGGGCCTCCTCGGGCGTACGACCGTGGAGGAGGACGGTGGCGCCGCGCTCGGCGAGCCGGCGGGCGGTCTCGTAGCCGATGCCGGAGGTGGCTCCGGTGACGAGGACGGTACGTCCGGACAGGGATGAAGGCATGTGGGATTCCTGGAAGCAGGCATGGCCGAAGTGCCCGGCGCCCCAGCGAGAGGCTGGTGCGTGGGCTCGGTCCATGCGGTGAAGGTGAGGATGCGTACGCGGCCTCGGTCAGCACCCTTCAAGGGGCTGATGGCAGGTACGGGGAGTACGCGCGGCCGACGTCAGAGGGCCGGGCGGACAGCGGGCGCCGTCGGCTGCACCGATGCGACACCGGCACGGCTCCACCATGACGGTGGCCGATCGTCGTAGCGCGGACCGCTGTTCATGGCGCAATCCCAGCGCATCGGGGACCCGGAGGCAAGCGCACGAAGGCTTCTTGACGGCCTTCTGACGACCTCTCGTCAGAGCCGCATCAAAGATCGACTTCCGTGCGGAAGGAACCCGTCAAGGAGTACTGCCAGGGCCATCCGCCCGGAGCAGACTGGTGTTGCGACGGAGCCGGACGACGGACCGGCGGCACGCGGCCGGCTGGCGGTGACCTGAACACCGCCCGAGGGCGCATGGTCCCACCGTGGGGGTACGGACCGATGCGACCGCGTGTCGGTCACCCGTCGCACAACACATGAGCCGTCCGGCTCTCCGGCGTGTGGATACCGGGGCCGGACGGCTCGCGTGTTCCTGTCGTCAGCCCGTACTCGGGGAGTCGCCCTGCCGGTCGCCTCGTCGTCAGGTGACCGCAGACGTCGGGAGCTCCGGCGATACCGGAGGGACGTCCCCTGCTATGGGGAGGGTGATGACCATGGTGAGGCCGCCGCCCGGGGTGTCCTCGGCGGTGAGGGTGCCGCCGATGGCCTCGGTGAAGCCGCGGGCCACAGCCAGGCCGAGGCCGACGCCGGCGCCGCGCGGGGCGTCGCCGTGGCGCTGGAAGGGTTCGAAGATCCGGTTCTTGGCCTCGTCCGGGACGCCGGGCCCGCGGTCGACGACGCGCAGCTCGACCCGGCTGGCGAGCGCGCTGGCGGAGACGTGGACGGGTTGGCCGTCGGAGCTGTACTTGACGGCGTTCTCGACGATGTTGGCGACGGCCCGCTCCAGGAGCCCGCGGTCGACGGCCACCATCGGCAGGGTCTCGGGGATGTCGAGCGCGACGCTGTCCTCGGGTACCCCGCCCAGGGCCATGGGGACGACCTCGTCGAGATCCGTTTCGCGGATCAGCGGGACGACGGTGCCGGTGTTGAGGCGGGACATGTCGAGGAGGTTGCCGATCAGGGCGGCGAGGCGGTCGGCTCCGTCCTCGATGCCTTCGAGGAGTTCGGCCTTGTCGTCCTCGGACCATTCGACGTCGTCGGAGCGCAGGGAGGTGACGGAGGCCTTGATGCCGGCGAGCGGGGTACGCAGGTCGTGGCTGACGGCGGCGAGGAGCGCGGTGCGGATGCGGTTGGCCTCGGCGAGTTCACGAGACTTCTCGGCCTCGTCGACGAGGCGCTGGCGGTCGAGTACGACGGCGGCCTGGGCGGCGAAGGCGCCCAGGACGCGGCGGTCCTCGGCGGGCAGGACCCGGCCCGTGAGGGCGAGGGCCATGTTGTCGCCTATGGGGAGGTCGACATCCGCGTCCTCGGGTCGGCCGACGGGACTGGTGCCGACGGACGCCGCCGTCGTCCAGGGGTCCACCTCGCTGCTGCGCTCCAGGAGGACGACCGACTGCATCGCGAAGGTCTCGCGGAGCCGTTCGAGGAGCGCGTCGAGGGAGTTCTCACCGCGCAGGACGCTGCCGGCGAGGAAGGAGAGGATCTCGGATTCGGCGCGCAGCCGGGCGGCCTGGTGCGTACGCCGGGCGGCCAGGTCCACTACCGAGGCAACCGACACCGCGACACCGACGAAGATCGCGATGGCGACGATGTTCCTCGGGTCGGAGATCGTGAACTCGTGCAGTGGCGGCGTGAAGTAGTAGTTCAGCAGGAGGGACCCGAACGCCGCCGAGGCGAGCGCGGGGAGCAGGCCGCCGAGCAGGGCCGCCGCCACCGTGAACGTGAGGAAGAGCAGCATGTCGTTCGCGAGCCCGAGCTCGGGGACGAGCTGGCTGAGCAGCACGGTGAGCAGGGCGGGGCCGGCGATGCCGGTGAGCCAGCCCCAGATGATGCGCGAGCGGCCGAGCCGCGCGCCGCGTGCGACGGGCAGGCTGCGGCGGCCCTTGGCGGCCTCGTCGTGGGTGACGATGTGGACGTCGAGGTCCGGGCCCGATTCGCGGGCGACGGTGGCGCTGACACCTGGGCTGAATGCGTACTGCCAGGAGCGCCGTCGGCTGACGCCCAGCACGATCTGGGTGGCGTTGCACCCGCGGGCGAACTCCAGCAGCGCGTCGGGGATGCTGTCGCCTATGACGTGGTGGAAGGTGCCGCCGAGGTCCTCGACCAGGGTGCGCTGGACGGCCAGTTCCTTGGGGGAGGCGGAGGTGAGCCCGTCGCTGGCGGCGATGTAGACGGCGAGGACCTCGCCGCCCGCGCCCTTCTCGGCGAGCCGGGCGGCGCGCCGGATGAGCGTACGTCCCTCGGGGCCGCCGGTCAGACCGACGACGATGCGTTCGCGGGCCTGCCAGGTGGAGCGGATGTTGTGCTCGCCCCGGTACTCCTGGAGGTACTCGTCGACCCGGTCGGCCACCCAGAGCAGCGCCAGCTCGCGCAGCGCGGTCAGGTTCCCGGGGCGGAAGTAGTTGGAGAGGGCGGCGTCGACCTTGTCGGGCTTGTAGACGTTGCCGTGCGCCATGCGTCGGCGCAGCGCCTGCGGGGACATGTCGACGAGCTCGATCTGGTCGGCGCGGCGCGCGACCTCGTCCGGGACCGTCTCCCGCTGGCGGACGCCGGTGATCGTCTCGACCACGTCACCCAGTGATTCGAGATGCTGGATGTTGACGGTCGAGACGACGTCGATGCCGGCCTGGAGCAGCTCCTCGACGTCCTGCCACCGCTTGGCGTTGCGCGAGCCCGGGACGTTCGTGTGCGCGAGCTCGTCCACGAGAGCCACGGCGGGGCGGCGGGCGAGGATCGCGTCGACGTCCATCTCGGTGAACGTGGAGCCGCGGTACTCGATCTCGCGCCGCTCGACGAGCTCGAGGCCGTGCAGCATGACCTCGGTCCGCGGGCGGCTGTGGTGCTCGACGAAGCCCACGACGCAGTCGGTGCCCCGCTCGACGCGGCGGTGGGCCTCGGACAGCATCGCGTACGTCTTGCCGACGCCCGGTGCCGCGCCGAGGTAGATGCGGAGCTTGCCGCGTCCCATGTTCAGACTCTTCTTCTCTGGTGACGATCGCGTGGGTGATCAGGGTTCGAAGCGGTAGCCCATGCCCGGTTCGGTGATCAGGTACCGGGGGTGCGAGGGGTCCGCTTCCAGCTTGCGCCGTAGCTGAGCCATGTATACGCGCAGGTAGTTGGTGTTCTCCCCATAACTCGGGCCCCAGACTTCCAGCAGGAGCCTGCTCTGGGTGATCAGCCGGCCCGGGTGGGTGATGAGGATTTCCAGCAGGTGCCACTCGGTCGGGGTCAGCCGCACCGTGCGTTCGCCCCGGTGGACCTTCTTCGCGATCAGGTCGACGGTGAACTCGCCGGTCGTCACGACGGCGACCTTGTCGGCCTGGGATGGGGTGGTCGGCTCCTGCCTGCGGGCGGCGGCCCGCAGGCGGGCCAGGAGCTCGTCCATGCTGAACGGTTTCGTCACGTAGTCGTCCGCGCCGGCGTCCAGTGCTCGGATCTTGTCCTCCGAGGTGTGACGCGCGGAGAGGACCAGGATGGGGACCCGGCTCCAGCCGCGAACGCTCTTGATGACGTCGATGCCGTCCATGTCCGGGAGGCCGAGGTCCAGCACTATGACGTCCGGCGTGCGGGCGGCCGCGAGCCGCAGGGCCGAGCCCCCGTCGGAAGCCTCCTCGACGTCGAACTTGCGCGCCTGGAGATTGATCTTCAGTGCGCGGACGAGCTGAGGGTCGTCCTCCACCACCAGCACCCGGGTCATCGGTGTGCAGCCTTTCCTTCGTTGCGGGGACGGTAAGGGGCCGGCGGGACGCTGGGGCCCTCCCAGCGTCAGCTGGGGGAGTTCCGCGCCCCGCCGGCCCCCGGTCCGTGCGCTGTGGAACATCAGCTCTTGGTCAGTGCCTTGAGGGCGGTGTTCAGCTCCAGGACGTTGACGCGGGGCTCGCCCATGAAGCCGAGGGTCCGGCCGGTGGTGTGGTCGGCGACGAGCTTCTCGACCTGCTTGACGTCGAGGTGGTTCTGCTCGGCGACCCGGTGGATCTGGATCTCGGCGTAGGCGGGGGAGATGTCCGGGTCGAGGCCGGAGCCGGAGGAGGTGACGGCGTCGGCCGGCACCTCGGAGGGCTTGACCTTGTACGTCGCCGTGGAGTTGTCCGCGATGACGGCTGCCTTGGCGTCGGTGACCAGCTTGACCAGGTCCGGGTTGTCGGCGGCCTTGTTGGTGGCGCCGGAGAGGATCAGGGAGTACTGGGTGTTGACGCTGTTGGAGCCGAGGCCGTTGGAGGGGCGGGGCTGGAACCACTTCAGGTCCGGCTTGGCGGCCTCTTCCGGGTCGTCGGGGTTCTGCTTCGGGAGGTTGTAGGTCTGGCCGATGAGGGAAGAGCCGACGACCTGCCCGCTCTCGTCCTTGGTCTCCGAGCCGTTGGCCTTGTCGCCGAAGGCGACCTGGGCGATGCCGGTGACGGCCAGCGGGTACAGGACGCCGCAGACAAGCGTCAGAACCAGCAGTGCGCGCAGGCCGGCCCACAGCAGACGAGCGGTGTTTCCTACGGAGTTGTTCATGGCTCAGCCGATTCCGGGGATGAGGGTGATGAGCATGTCGATGATCTTGATTCCGATGAACGGGGCGATCAGACCGCCCACGCCGTACAGACCCAGGTTGCGGCGGAGCATCTTGTCGGCGCTGGTCGGCTTGTACTGCACGCCCTTGAGGGCGAGCGGGACCAGCGCGATGATGATCAGCGCGTTGAAGATGACCGCGGACAGGATCGCCGACTCGGGCGAGGACAGGCCCATGATGTTGAGCTTGTCCAGGCCGGGGTAGACCACGGCGAACATGGCGGGGATGATCGCGAAGTACTTGGCGACGTCGTTGGCGATGGAGAACGTCGTCAGGGCACCGCGCGTGATCAGGAGTTGCTTGCCGATCTCGACGATCTCGATGAGCTTGGTGGGGTTGGAGTCCAGGTCCACCATGTTCCCGGCCTCCTTGGCGGCCGAGGTGCCCGTGTTCATCGCCACGCCGACGTCCGCCTGGGCGAGGGCGGGGGCGTCGTTCGTGCCGTCACCCGTCATCGCGACCAGCTTGCCGCCGGCCTGCTCCCGCTTGATGAGGGCCATCTTGTCCTCGGGGGTGGCCTCGGCGAGGAAGTCGTCGACGCCCGCTTCCTCGGCGATCGCCTTGGCCGTCAACGGGTTGTCACCCGTGATCATGACGGTCTTGATGCCCATGCGGCGCAGTTCGTCGAACCGCTCGCGCATGCCCTCCTTGACGACGTCCTTGAGGTGGATGACACCGAGGACCCGGGCGCCCTTCTCGTCGTCGACGGCCACGAGCAGTGGTGTGCCGCCGGCCTCGGAGATGTTGTTCGCGAGGAGGTCGGCGTCGTCGGAGACCTGGCCGCCCTGCTCCTTGACCCAGGTGATGACCGAACCGGCGGCGCCCTTGCGGGTCTTCTTGCCATCCACGTCCACACCCGACATGCGGGTCTGGGCGGTGAAGGCGATCCACTCGGCGTTCGACAGCTCGCCCTGGTGCCGCTCGCGCAGCCCGTACTTCTCCTTCGCGAGGACGACGATGGAACGGCCCTCGGGGGTCTCGTCCGCGAGGGACGACAGCTGGGCGGCATCGGCCAGTTCGGCTTCCGTCGTGCCCTTGACGGGGACGAACTCGGAGGCCTGGCGGTTGCCGAGGGTGATGGTGCCCGTCTTGTCGAGCAGCAGGGTCGACACGTCACCGGCGGCTTCCACGGCACGACCGCTCATCGCGAGGACGTTGCGCTGGACGAGCCGGTCCATGCCGGCGATGCCGATCGCGGAGAGCAGCGCGCCGATGGTGGTCGGGATCAGGCAGACCAGCAGCGCGGTCAGCACGATCATCGACTGTTCGGCGCCCGCGTAGATCGCGAAGGGCTGCAGGGTGACCACGGCCAGCAGGAAGACGATGGTGAGGGACGCGAGCAGGATGTTCAGCGCGATCTCGTTGGGCGTCTTCTGCCGGGCCGCGCCCTCGACGAGCGCGATCATGCGGTCGATGAAGGTCTCACCGGGCTTCGTCGTGATCTTCACGACGATCCGGTCCGAGAGGACCTTCGTGCCGCCGGTGACGGCCGAGCGGTCGCCGCCGGACTCGCGGATGACGGGTGCGGACTCGCCCGTGATGGCGGACTCGTCGACCGATGCGACGCCCTCGACGACGTCACCGTCGCCGGGGATGATGTCGCCCGCCTCGCAGACGACGAGGTCGCCGATGCGCAGGTCGGTGCCCGGAACCTGCTCCTCGCCGAGGCCGTCCCGGGTCAGGCGGCGGGCGACGGAGTCGGTCTTGGCCTTGCGCAGGGTGTCGGCCTGGGCCTTGCCGCGGCCCTCGGCCACCGCCTCCGCGAGGTTCGCGAAGATCGTGGTCAGCCACAGCCAGGCGGTGATCGCCCAGCCGAACCAGTCCGTCGGGTCCTTGATGGCCAGGACGGTGGTGACCACCGAGCCGATCAGGACCACGAACATGACCGGGGACTTGATCATGACGCGGGGGTCGAGCTTGCGGACGGCGTCCGGGAAGGACTTCAGCAGCTGCTTGGGATCGAACAGGCCGCCGCCCACGCGTCCGGCGCCCGGCTTGTGGCCGGTGGGCACGTCCTGGTGCGGAGCCCTGGTGGGAGTGGCGGTGCTCATGATGCGAGCCCTTCGGCGAGCGGACCCAGCGCCAGGGCCGGGAAGTAGGTCAGACCGGTGATGATGAGGATCGTGCCGACGAGCAGGCCGGTGTAGAGCGGCTTGTCCGTACGGAGCGTGCCTGCCGTCTCCGGCACGGGCTTCTGCTCGGCGAGCGAGCCGGCCAGCGCGAGGACGAACACCATCGGCAGGAAACGGCCCAGCAGCATCGCGAGGCCGATGGTGCTGTTGAACCACTGCGTGTCGGCGTTCAGGCCCGCGAAGGCGGAGCCGTTGTTGTTCGCGCCCGAGGTGTAGGCGTAGAGGATCTCCGAGAAGCCGTGCGCACCGGGGTTCGCCATCGAGTTGCCGGGCGTGGGGAGCGCCATGGCGGCGGCGGTGAAGCAGAGCACGAGCGCAGGGGTGATGAGGATGTAGCAGGCCGCGAGCTTGATCTGGCGGGTGCCGATCTTCTTGCCGAGGTACTCGGGGGTCCGCCCGACCATCAGGCCGGCGATGAACACGGCGATGATCGCCATGATCAGCATGCCGTAGAGGCCGGAGCCGACGCCGCCGGGTGCGATCTCGCCGAGCTGCATGCCCAGCAGCTGGATGCCGCCGCCGAGACCTGTGAAGGAGGAGTGGAAGGAGTTGACCGCGCCGGTCGAGGTGAGCGTGGTCGCGACGGAGAAGATCGCGGAGGCGCCGATCCCGAAGCGGGTCTCCTTGCCTTCCATCGCGCCGCCCGCGACCTCGAAGGCCGGGCCGTGGTGGGCGAATTCGGTCCACATCATCAGCGCGGTGAAGGCGAGCCAGATGGTCGCCATCGTGGCGAGGATCGCGTAGCCCTGGCGCAGGCTTCCGACCATGCGGCCGAAGGTCCGGGTCAGCGCGAACGGGATCACCAGGATCAGGAAGATCTCGAACAGGTTCGAGAAGGGGCTCGGGTTCTCGAAGGGGTGGGCCGAGTTGGCGTTGAAGTAGCCGCCTCCGTTGGTACCCAGCTCCTTGATGACCTCCTGGGAGGCGACCGCCCCGCCGTTCCACTGCCGGCTGCCGCCCATGAACTGGCCGACCTCGTGGATCCCGGCGAAGTTCTGGATCGCGCCACACGCGACGAGGATGACCGCGCCGATCACCGAGATGGGCAGCAGGATGCGGAAGACACCGCGGACCAGGTCGGACCAGAAGTTGCCGAGCTCACCGGTGCGCGAGCGCGCGAAGCCCCGTACGAGGGCCACCGCCACGGCCATCCCGACCGCCGCGGAGACGAAGTTCTGCACCGCCAGGCCGCCGGTCTGCACGACGTGGCCCATGGCCTGCTCGCCGGCGTACGACTGCCAGTTCGTGTTCGCCACGAACGAGGCGGCGGTGTTGAACGCCTGGTCCGGGTCGATCGCGGAGAAGCCCAGCGAGCCGGGCAGGATGCCCTGGGCCCGCTGCAGGGCGTAGAGGAAGAGGACGCTCACCGCGGAGAAGGCCAGGACGCCGCGCAGGTACGCGGGCCAGCGCATCTCGGCCGACGGGTTGGCGCCGATGGCCTTGTAGATCCACTTCTCCGGACGGTAGTGCCTCTCGGAGGAGTAGACCTTGGCCATGTAGTCGCCCAGCGGGCGGTAGGCCAGCGCCAGCGCGGCGACGAGCGCGAGCAGCTGGAGCACACCAGCGAAAACGGGACTCATCGGTGGCTAGAACCTCTCCGGGTACACGAGGGCGAGGACGAGGTATCCGAGCAGGGAGACGGCCACGACGAGGCCGACGATGTTTTCGGCGTTCACAGCTTGGTCACCCCCCGGGCGATGAGAGCCACCAGCGCGAAGACCGCGACCGTGGTGACGACGAAGGCCAGATCGGCCACCGTGAGCTCCTGGATGAAGAGGGAAGAAATGAATCGGCCAGATGGCCGATGACGAGATAACCGCGTCTTCGGCCCGGCGTTAAGACGCCTTGACGGGGTCCATACGGACGCGCGGGAACTCTTAACGCCGCCCTTACGCGAAGCGCCGGAGAAAGCCTGGTCAGCCCTGGTGGGACAGGCCGGCCGTGTCCAGGGCGGAGCCGGCCTGGGCGGCCAGTGCGACGGCCACCAGGCGGTCCTGTTCCGGGGGGAGCGGGCCGGGGAGGGGGTCCAGCAGGAAGCGGCCGTAGTAGTGCCCGCCGCCGACGACGCGCAGCTCGGTCTCGCCGTCCGGCCAGCCGGCGTACTCCGTCACCCGCCCCGGGCGGTGCAGCCACAGGCCGCCGTCGTGCTGGAGGCGCGGCAGATTTCCCGTCAGGGTGCCGTATTCGAAGCGGCAGCCGCGCAACCCCAGCAGGCCGACGAGTTCCCGGCGCACGTACTCGACCACGGCCTCCGGCGAGCGGCCGTCCTCGGTCAGCCGGGCGGTTCCCCGGAGGCTCGACAGATGGGCCGCGTCAGTGATCACGGTCCTCCGGAGCCGCCGTGCGCGTACCGCCAGCTGTGAGACGACCAGGCCGACGACGAGCAGCAGGACCGCCGTCCCGATGTCGTCGCGGCCGGCGATCAAGAACCGTTGATAGGGCTCGGTCAGGAAGAAGTCGAACCAGGCGCCCGCCGACAGCGCGGCGAGGGCCCCGGCCACCCGGGTGCCGAGCGCGGCCACCGCGACCACGGCGACGACCAGGACCAGAGCCGCGTTCGTCGCCGAAAGATCAGTGCGGAAGGGTACGAGCGCGAGCGCCACGAGCAAGGGGACCACGAGGGCCGCGAGCAGGGCGGCCGTGTCGTGAAGTCGATACCCGGACATGTGATGCCTCCTGTCCGGACACGAGGGGTTCGAATGTCAGAACTTCTCGGGCCTGATCAGTGCGACCACGAGATAGCCGAGCAGAGCGAGGGCGATGACCAGCCCGACCACGTTCTCCGCATCCATCTGGACCTTCTCCCTTTCACGGCGGCAGGCGGGGCAGCCGCCTGTAAGAACACTGCCCCCTGCCGGAGGGACAGCCACACACCGCGGCCAGGTCTTGACGCACCTCATACGCCTGCCCCGCCTCGGCATCAAAGGCGCGTGAATACGGGAGAAGCGGCCGTATGGATGACGCCAAGAACACTGGTGAGCAAGCCACGGCATTCCGACGCTGTCCTCACTTTGTCCAACGGAGGAACAGCGAAAGATGTCCATAGACATGGGAAAGCCGAGCACGGCAGGACAGGCCCCGGGCACGGAGGAGCCCCCTGATACCGGCGTACGGGCGCCCGTGGCAGGCGACCGCCACAGGCTGACCGCCCTCCAGGGACTGGCCGCGCTGTCGCTGGACGCGATGGCGTCCGTGGCGTACGGGCCGGAGTCGATCGTGCTCGTCCTGGCCGCGGCCGGTGCGTACGGCATGGGCTTCACCCTCCCCGTCACCTTGGCGATCGCCGCACTGCTGGCGGTGCTGGTGGCCTCGTACCGGCAGGTCATCGCCGCGTTCCCGGACGGCGGCGGCTCGTACGCCGTGGCCAAGCGGCACCTCGGTCGGCGTACGAGTCTGGTGGCCGCCGCCTCGCTGATCCTGGACTACGTGCTGAACGTCGCCGTGTCCGTCACGGCCGGCGTGGCTGCCCTGACCTCGGCGTTCCCCGAGCTGTACGGGGAGCGGGTGTGGATCTGCCTGGGCGTCCTGGTGCTGGTCACCGCGGTGAATCTGCGGGGGGTCGTGGAATCCGCCAAGGCGTTCCTCGTGCCCACCGCCGTCTTCGTCGGGTCGATCCTCGCGATGGTCGTCGTCGGCCTCTTCCGCGACGGTCCCGTCAGCTACGCCTCCGCCGCCGGGCACGCCTCCGCGCTCGGCGAGGGTGCCACCGCCGTTGGTGCGCTCCTGCTGTTGAAGGCCTTCGCCGCCGGCTGTTCCGCGCTGACGGGAGTCGAGGCCGTCGCCAACGCCGTGCCGTCGTTCCGGGCGCCGGCCGCCCGCCGCGCCCAGCGCACCGAGGTCGCGCTCGGCGCCCTGCTCGGTGTGATGCTGATCGGCTTGTCGATCCTGATCGGGCGCTTCCACCTCCAGCCCGTCGAGGGCGTGACCGTGCTCGCCCAGCTCGCGGACGCCTCCTTCGGGCACAACGCCGCCTTCTACGTGGTCCAGTTCGCCACGATGGTGCTGCTCGCGCTGGCAGCGAACACCTCCTTCGGTGGTCTGCCGGTGCTGATGAGCCTGCTGGCCCGCGACAACCACCTGCCGCACGTCTTCGCGCTCAAGGCCGACCGCCAGGTCCACCGCCACGGCGTGGTCTGGCTGGCCCTCGTCTCCGCCCTGCTGCTCGTCTTCTCCGGCGGCGACACCAACACCCTCGTCCCGCTCTTCGCGATCGGCGTCTTCATCGGCTTCACCATCTGCCAGGTCGGCATGGTCCGGCACTGGTACGGCGAGCGGCCGCGGGGATGGCAGGCGAAGGCGGCGCTCAACGGTTTCGGTGCCCTGCTGACCGGGGTCTCGGCCGTCGTCGTCACCGCCACCAAGTCGACCGAGGGCGCCTGGCTGATCGTCGTCGCGTTGCCGCTGCTCGTTCTCGGCTTCGAGAAGATCCACCGCGCATACACCGAGATCGGCGAGCGTCTGGAGCTCGGCCGGATTCCCCAGGCTCCGCATCGTTCCCGCTCCGTGGTCGTGGTTCCCGTCTCCGGTCTGTCCCGCCTGACCGGCCAGGCCCTCAACGCGGCCAGCTCACTCGGCGATGACGTTCTCGCCGTGACCGTCACCCACCCGGCCCCCGAGGACCACCAGACCACTGAAGCCCTCAAGCGGGACTGGGAGTTGTGGAAGCCCGGCGTCGAACTGATCGAGCTCTCCTCGGAAACCCGATCGCTCGGCCGCCCCCTGGCGGCATACGTGCGAAAGCTGGCCCAGGCCCATCCGGACGCACAGGTGACCGTCCTGATCCCGGAGACCGAACCGGCCCACCTGTGGCAGCGGCTGCTCCAGAACCAGCGCGGCTCCGTCGTCGCCCACGCGGTCCGCCGCGACACCGACGCCGTGATCTGCCGGCTGCGCTTCCGCATCACGGCAGACACGCGCTGACGTGCGTTGACGCACCTCTGACGGCGGCTTGACACGTCTCGTGCGCCGCCGTCAAAAAGGTGCCAATTCCCGTACCCACAAGCGTATTTCCGATGGAACAGGCAGTAGTTTCCTGCCTGTTGCGCCGCCGGTGACCTCGCATACTCACATGACGGCCGAGGGGGTCCATGGGGGACGGTCCCCGGCGGCGACACCCTCTTCCGCACCCTGGCCGCGAGCTGCCGGGGCTGCCACGCCTCGAACCCATCCAGAAGGTCGCTTCATGCCTCCCGCCGCCGCGCAGCACGTTCCTCCGGGTCTCGGGACACCTCCGCGGACTCCGACCAACCGACCGTCCCGAAAACGCTCCGGCCAGGTGAACGTCGTGGACCCTGAGCTCCTCGCCGCCTCCGCACGGGAGGCCGTCGGAAAGCTCCACCCGCGCGAACTGGTCAAGAAGCCGGTGCTGTTCGTCGTCGCCGTCGGATCAGTGCTGACCACGCTCTCGGCGCTCATCCACCCGTCCGTCTTCACCTGGGTGATCAGCGTCTGGCTCTGGCTGACGGTCCTGTTCGCCAACCTCGCCGAGGCCGTTGCCGAAGGCCGGGGCCGGGCTCAGGCGGAGTCGCTGCGCAAGGCGCGTACGGACACCGTCGCGGTACGGCTGAACCACTGGACGTACGGGGCGAACCTGAACCGGGCCGAGACCGAGGTGGTCACGCCGGCCGAGCTCCAGCCCTTCGACTTCGTGCTCGTCGAGGCCGGCGAGCTGATCCCGGCCGACGGCGACGTGGTCGACGGGGCCGCGATGGTGGACGAGTCGGCCGTCACCGGCGAATCGGCACCCGTCCTGCGGGAATCGGGCGGCGACCGCTCCGGGGTCACCGGCGGTACGACCGTGCTGTCCGACACGATCGTCGTACGGGTCACCTCGCGCCCGGGTAACAGCTTCATCGACCGCATGATCGCGCTGGTCGAGGGCGCCACCCGGCAGAAGACCCCGAACGAGATCGCGCTCAACATCTTGCTGGCCGCACTCACCGTCATCTTCGTCCTGGTGGTCGTCGCCATCCAGCCGATGGCCGCCTACGCGCACGCCGCACAGTCCACGACCGTCCTGGTCGCCCTCCTCGTCACCCTCATCCCCACCACGATCGGCGCCCTCCTGTCGGCGATCGGCATCGCGGGCATGGACCGGCTCGTCCAGCGGAACGTCATCGCGATGAGCGGGCGCGCCGTCGAGGCGGCCGGAGACGTGAACACCCTGCTCCTCGACAAGACCGGCACCATCACCCTCGGCAACCGTGAGGCCGCAGCCTTCGTCCCCCTGCCCGGTGCGGATCACATCAAGCTGGCGGACGCCGCCCAGCTGTCCTCGCTCGCCGACGAGACGCCCGAGGGCCGCTCCGTCGTCGCCCTCGCCCAGCAGTACGGACTCCAGCCGGCCGCCGCGGAGGACCTCAGCAACCCCCGCTTCACCGAGTTCAGCGCCCGGACCCGGATGAGCGGCGTGAATCTGAGCTGGGACAACGGCGCCGGCTGCGCCATCCGCAAGGGCGCGGTGACGCAGGTCTGCGACTGGGTGGTGGCGCGCGGGGGGACCGTACCGCCGGAAGCGGCAGCTTGGTCGGCCACCGTGTCCGAGTCCGGGGGCACGCCCCTGCTGGTTGCGGTCCACGACTGGGACGGCCCGAGAGTGTTGGGGATCATCCACCTCAAGGACGTGGTCAAGGAGGGGATCCGGGAGCGCTTCGCGGAGCTGCGCAGCATGGGCATCCGTACGGTCATGGTGACCGGCGACAACGAACTGACGGCCCGCGCCATCGCGCAGGAGGCCGGCGTCGACGAATACCTCGCAGAGGCCACCCCCGAGGACAAGCTCGCCCTCATCAAGCGGGAACAGGCGGGCGGCAAGCTCGTCGCGATGACCGGTGACGGCACCAACGACGCCCCGGCCCTGGCCCAGGCCGACGTGGGCGTGGCGATGAACACGGGCACCTCGGCCGCCAAGGAGGCCGGGAACATGGTGGACCTGGACTCCAACCCCACCAAGCTCATCGACATCGTCGAGATCGGCAAGCAGCTCCTCATCACCCGGGGCGCGCTCACCACGTTCTCGATCACGAACGACGTCGCCAAGTACTTCGCGATCATCCCGGCCATGTTCGCCTCGGCCTACCCGGGACTCGAAGCCCTCAACATCATGGGCCTGAGCAGCCCGACCTCCGCCATCACCTCGGCGATCATCTTCAATGCCCTGATCATCGTCGCCCTCATCCCGCTCGCCCTGCGCGGCGTCCGCTACAAGCCCGCCTCCGCGCACGACCTGCTGCGCCGCAACCTGGGCGTCTACGGGCTCGGAGGCCTGATCCTGCCGTTCGTCGGCATCAAGCTCATCGACCTGCTGGTGTCCACCATCCCCGGCCTCGGCTGAACAGCGTCGGGTCCCCCGCGGGGGCGGTCCCCGTCCGGGCCGCCCCCGCACCAGCGATCTCCGTCCTGAGCGTGCGTGCCTCTACTACGCCACAGGTGGCACTGTTCGCGTTAAGGACGCGTCAGGGATTGTCCGCTCGCGTGCATGAGCGATCAGCCTGCGTACGCTGGCTCAGCCGTCGATGTCGACGGCTGATTCTTTGCGTACGACAGGAGCACCCCACGATGGCCACCCCTGCCCGCTCCTCGCGCCTGCGCGCGTGGATGCTGGAAGGCTTGACCGCCGAGAACAGTTCGCCCGCCGCCAAGGAGGCGGCGGCCCAGCCCCACGGCCGACCGTGGTGGCGCGTCATGTGCCTGACCGGTCTCGACTACTTCTCCACCCTCGGCTACCAGCCCGGCATCGCGTTCCTCGCGGCCGGTCTGCTGTCGCCGCTGGCGACCATCGTGCTCGTGCTGCTGACCCTGTTCGGCGCGCTCCCGGTCTACCGGCGGGTCGCGGAGGAGAGCCCGCACGGCGAGGGCTCCATCGCCATGCTGGAGCGGCTGCTCACCTTCTGGAAGGGGAAGCTGTTCGTCCTGACCCTGCTCGGGTTCGCGGCGACCGACTTCCTCATCACCATCACCCTCTCCGCCGCCGACGCGACCGCCCACATGGTGGAGAACCCGCACCTCACCAGCACCCTGCACGGCCACGAGGTTCTGATCACCCTGATCCTGATCGCGCTTCTGGGCGGGGTGTTCCTGAAGGGGTTCAGCGAGGCCATCGGCGTCGCCGTGGTCCTGGTGGCCACCTATCTCAGCCTGAACGTCGTCGTCGTGGCCGTCGGGTTGTGGAACGTGTTCACCGAACCGCAGGTCATCACCGACTGGACGACCGCGCTCACCGCCGAACACGGCAACTTCTTCATGATGATCGCGATCGCGCTCGTCGTGTTCCCGAAGCTCGCGCTGGGCCTGTCCGGCTTCGAGACCGGTGTGGCGGTCATGCCGCACGTCCAAGGCGAGCCCGACGACACCGAAGCCGAGCCCGCCGGCCGAATCCGCGGCGCCAAGAAGCTGCTGACCACGGCCGCCGTGATCATGAGCATCTTCCTGATCTGCTCCAGCCTCATCACGACCCTGCTGATCCCGGCCGACCAGTTCCAGCCGGGAGGCGAGGCCAACGGCCGCGCCCTCGCCTACCTGGCCCACGAGTACCTGGGCTCCGCCTTCGGCACGGTCTATGACATCTCGACGATCCTGATCCTCTGGTTCGCCGGCGCCTCCGCGATGGCTGGTCTGTTGAACCTGATGCCGCGCTACCTGCCCCGGTACGGCATGGCCCCGCACTGGGCCCGCGCCCTGCGCCCGATGGTCATCGTGTTCACCCTGATCGCGTTCCTCGTGACCTGGATCTTCAACGCGGACGTCGACGCGCAGGGCGGCGCGTACGCCACCGGCGTCCTCGTCCTGATCACCTCGGCCGCGGTCGCCGTGACCATCGCCGCCCGCCGGGCCGGGGAGCGCGGCTGGACCATCGGCTTCGGCGTCATCTCGGCCGTCTTCATCTACACGACGGCCGTCAACGTCGTGGAGCGGCCGGACGGCGTGAAGATCGGTGCCTGCTTCATCGGCGGCATCATCGCGCTCTCCCTCCTCTCCCGGCTCGCCCGCGTCTTCGAGCTGCGCGTCACGCACATCGAGTTCGACGACATGGCACAGCGGTTCATCCGCGACACCGCCAACCGCACGATCCGGTTCATCGCGAACGAGCCCGGCAACCGGGACTTCGAGGAGTACCGGCAGAAGAAGGCGCAGATCCGCGCGGACAACGACATCCCGGCCGAGGACGACGTCATGTTCGTCGAGGTCACCGTCCTGGACGCGTCCGAGTTCGAATCGGGCATGCGGGTGCGGGGCGAGGTCCTCCACGGCCGCTACCGCGTGCTGACCCTGGAGAGCTCCAGCATCCCCAACGCCCTCGCCGCCCTCCTGCTGCACGTACGGGACGAGACCGGGCAGCGGCCGCACATCTACTTCGAGTGGACCGAGGGCAACCCGATGGCCAACTTCTTCCGCTTCTTCCTCTTCGGCCAGGGCGAGGTCGCCCCCGTCACCCGCGAGGTCATCCGCGAGGCCGAACCGGACCGCGCCCGCCGCCCCCACGTCCACGCCGGCTGACGCGGCGGGGCGGCCGGGCGGCCGGGCCGACCGTCATCGCCACCGGCGCCGGATGGGACGCCCTGTGGCTGCTCGGGGTCGGGGTCTGGGGCGTCATCGCAGCGATGGTGATCGAGCTCGTCTGCCAACCGTAGACGGGCACGACGCAAGATCCGTTGGATCTGTGAGGTCGGCCCCAGCCGCCGGTGTCATGCTGTGCGCCCCCGTCGGCGAGGGAGAGGCCGAACTTCTGGCCGCCGGTACCGGTACGGATCTTGTCGTGTCCGCCGGCCGCGACGCCGGGCACCACCCGAACCGGTGACGGCGAGCTCCAGCTCACCTGCCGAGCACACGTCGAGCCCCACCCCTCCTCATCGACCCAGCGCACCATGGCACGGGAGAGGAACGCCTTGGCGGCGTAAAGGACATCGGCATCGGGGAACGCATCCCGATAGGTTCGGCACCGCTCGCGGACCGCGCCCTCGTCCAGAACGCAGGCCGGAACGTCGAACCGCTCGGCGATCTCTGCCGGTGTTGCTCCGCCGTCGGCCAGCCCACCCACATGGGCCCTCCGTGGGCACGGGATCCCGCGCAGTGGGTCGCACGCATCGGTGAACCGGTTCGGCTCGCCGATTGCGGCGTACAGGGCGCACCCCGCATACCGGCGCAGCCTCGCCGAACTCCGCGAGAGGGGAGTACTGCTCGGCAGCTACGAGCCGCACCGTCCGGCTGCTGGCTCCGTCCATGCGGAACCAGCGTGTCTGAGGGCCGTCCGCCGGGCAGCGGGGCGGGTGGTGCTCGGCTGAGGGTGGCCGGCAGCCTTCGGGAGTGGCAACGGGCCGGGGAACCGGCAGAGCGTTACCTTCGCGCACGGACGTCGTTTTGGATCATGGCCGTCCGGCCGACACCCCGAACGAAGGCGCAGCCGCCCCATGCCGACACCGCCAGATATCGACCGCCTGGCCCAACTGGCCGCACCCCGGCCGGAGTACGATGGCGGCGCCGGTCCGTTGGCCGTGGCTCCGAAGGTCTTCCGGGACGAACTGGCAGCTGCCGCCGAGTGGGTCGCCGACTACCTCCAGGAGATCCCGCAGCGTCCGGTGACCCGGCCGATGCCGTCGGCGCACCGGCAGGCGATGGCCGCTGGGTCGCTGCCGCAGGAGGGCCAGGATCTCGGCGCCCTGCTGGAGTTCGTCGACCGGGCCATCGCCCCGTACCCGACCGGCAACGGTCATCCCGCCTTCTTCGCCTGGATCAACTCGCCGCCGTCCCCGGCCGGGGTGATCGCCGAACTGCTGGCCACCGCCGTCAACGCGACCTGCGGGATGGGCGAGCACGCCCTGATGGACCTCGAACGCGGGGTGCTGCGCGACCTGGCCTCGCTGGCCGGCCTGGAGCCGACCGCGGGCGGGGTGCTGACCAGCGGCGGATCGATGGCCAACCTGCTCTGCCTGGGCACCGCCCGCACCTGGTTCCTGCGGCAGCACGGCGTCACCGACGGCCCCGCCTACGACCAGGCTCACGCGCGTCTGGTCGCCTACCACAGCGACCAGGCCCACATGTCGGTCGCGAAGGCCGCGGCAGTGATCGGCCTGCCGCCCTGGCGGCTGCGCGCCGTGCCCACCACGCCGGACCGGTCCATGAACGTCGATGCCCTGCGGACGATGGTCGACGCCGACCGCACGGCCGGCCTGCTGCCCTTCTGCGTCGTCTCCAGCCTCGGCTCCACCGCGACCGGCGCCGTCGACCCGATCGAAGAGATCACCCAGGTCTGTCACCGATCGGGCCTGTGGCACCACGCCGACGGAGCCTGGGGCGGACTCGGCGCCCTGGTCCCCGAACTGGCCCCCTCCTATCGAGGCGTCGCCGGCCTCGACTCCCTCACCGTCGACCCGCACAAGTCCCTGTCCGTGCCGGTCGGCTGCGGCGCCGCCCTCGTCACCGACCCCTCCCGGCTGCGCGACGCGTTCACCTTCCGCGCCTCCTACCTCGAAGGCGACCAGGACTGGCCCTGGATGTCCGACTACACGATCGAACTCACCCGCCCCGGCACCCGCGCCCTCACACTCTGGGCCACCCTGCGCCACCTCGGCCGCTCCGGCGTGGCCGCTCTTCTCCAGCGTCACCAGGACCTCGCCGGCTACATGCGGCAGCGTGTCCGGGAGCACCCCCTGCTGGACCTGTGCACCAGCGGCCCGCTGCCGGTGGTGTGCTTCCGTCTGGCCGCCCACCCCGAAGCAGGCCGACAGGGCAAAACGGACCTGCACACGGCAGTGGCCGCGCGCGTCCAAGCCCGTGGCCACGCCTATCTGGCCACGGTCAGCCACGACGGGCAGACGGTCCTGCGCGCCTGCGTCTGCAACTACCTCACCACCACCGATGACGTGGATACCCTGCTCCACGAGGTTCTGGCCGCTGCAGAACACCTCCAGACCGTCTACTGAGCTTGCAGGCGTGGTGTCGCATGGACAAGGAGTTACGGGTCAGCGTCCGGTCGGTCCAGCGGTTGCGGCGGGCCTGGCAGGACAGCGGCCAGCAGGCTGATCCAGTACCGCAGCGACCTCGTCGACGGATGCCTCGCCGCAACCGGTCTCAAGCCGCTCATGACGCCACGCCCACAAGCTCATCAGCCCCCGCCCTCATTGGTCAGGGCGGTGACGACCCACCTCTGATTGGCCCCATTCCAGCACCCTGCCTGGACCACCGGCGCGCCATGGGCAAGGCTCATGTGCGCAACGTCCATGCATTTGCCGCTAACCACACTCCGGAATTCCACGAACTGGCCGACCGCAGGCCTGCGCACATTCACCTCCGCGCCATTATCCACGGAGAAGAATCGCCAGATTTGATTATTTCTACCCGAACACTTCTCTTGAACCACCGACGCCCGTTCATTCCACATGTGGAAATGAGACACGGCGAGACACATGTTCAAATAGCTGCTATGCAGTGGCGCGATTTCGTAGCCAGCTCCACGGAGCCGCGTAGTCCAGAGTTGGTTTGACCCTCCCCAGCACCTGGCTGAGACCACGGGGGTTCCGTCCTCACCACTTGCATTCGATACGTCAAGACACCTTGTCCCGTTGGCGTGCATCGGCTTGATCAAAAAGAACGAACCGCCCGCAAGGGGGATGCCCTGAGCCTGCGCAGGACCGGAAAACACCCAAAGGCAGCTGCTTAGCGCGGTTCCAAAAACCATCACTGCACGAAGCCATCGCCGTCCGCCCTTGTGCATCATGACTGCCTCCTCCGCATCCGTCGGAAACGATGACATTTTGTAGACGCTCGGCCCGGGGAGTGGGAAACGGGTGAGGATTTTGCGGCAGGAGTCAAGGGGCTCTGTACGGCGCAGAGCGGCCACGACCAAGAGCCGGTACCGGCCTTGCAGTTGGCGTAGACCCCTCATTTACAGTAGTTCAGCCAGGACTGACACGCATGTCGGGGCGCCGGAGTCAAGCACGGTCGAAGCCTGAGGACGTTCGCTCTCATAGATGCCCGGGCAACCACACGACATCACGTGTTCAAACTCAGTAACAGAACCTTCTGCCCGATACCCCTCGCGGGACACTTGTGGCGGTGAGACCACGTCGACTGAGGAGACACCGCTCGCCACCCGCGTGCCCCGACGCAGCTCAACTGAGAATTCAGGCAGTCGAGACGCTCTGCGCAGAGCGCAGAGCGGCAGTGCGTCATCGCTTCGGGGGGCTATGCGTGGGCGATGACGGCGACGGGTCCCTTGGCGTGGTGGAGGACCGCGTGGGCAACAGGTCCGATGTGCGCGCCGATCGGGGACTGCCGGATGCGGCGGCCGACGACCATGAGTCCCGCTTCGGAGCTGCGGTCGACGAGCTCCGTGGCGGCGTGCCCGGCGCTCGCCCGCGAGGTGACGGCGACGGCCGGGTACTTCACCCGCCAGGGCCCCAGGACGTCGTCCAGGGCAGCCTTCGCGCTCATCTCGAGCTGCGCGTGAATCCTCGGTTCGTAAGCCCCGCCGTATCCCACCAGAGGAGGTGGCGACCAGCTGTGCAGGACATGGAGGGCGCAGGCCCGCCGCGCCGCTTCCTCGAACGCGAAGGTCAGTAGCGCATCGCAGGGCTTGCTGGTGTCGATGCCCACCACCAGGTCACGGGATGCGTGCCGGCTCACGGGGTGCGGTACGGCGTCCTCGCTCGCCCGCACCACGACAACCGGCCGCACCGTCGCCTGGATGACCGCCATGCCGACGGAACCGAGGACGAAACCCATGAGCGTGCCCAGGCCCCGAGACCCGAGGACGATCATGCCCGCGTTCGCCGCGACGTGTGCCAGCACGGCGGCCGGGCGGCCGTCGATCGACCGGATGCCGACGTCCAGTTGGGGGTGCGCCGTGCGCAGCGCTTCGGCGGCCTCGGTCAGCAGTGCCTGGGACCATGGACGACGCACATCGGCTGTCGGGACGGGGACGGCCCGGGGGGACGACCACTCCTCGGCGTGGACGAGGTGGAGCGGCACGCCGCGCAGCAGGGCCTCACGAGCCGCCCAGTGGGCTGCCGCGACGCTTTCGGCGGATCCGTCGAGGCCGACGGCGATGAGGTCGTTCATGATGGCTTCTCTCGCGATCGTCACGCTCGTCAGACCCTTCAGGCCGGGTTCGTGTCGTCGATGGCGTACCCCAGGTGCTGGGTGACGGAGACCACGCCGTCCACGGTGCGGCAGAGCCGTTCGATCAGCGGGACGAGGCTCCTGAAGTCGACGGTTCCCTGCAGTTCGACCCGCCCTTGGGCCACTTCCACGGTGACGGCCTCGGGGCTCTGACGCAGGCCGAGGTCGAGTACGTCGGCCATGATCTCGTGACGGATGTCCTCGTCGTCCCGCAGGAAGATCCGCAGCAGGTCCCTTCTGCTGACGATGCCGATCAGCACGTCCGAGTCGTCTACGACCAGGAGCCGCTTGACCCCTTGCGCTTCCATCAGTCTCGCCGCCTCGGCGACGGTCCAGTCGGGTCTGGCGCACACGGGGGGCGAGGACATCAGCTCGTCGGCGCGTGTTCCCGCGGCCTTGTCCTCCTGCCACGCTTCTCGTTCGGGCAGTGACTGGAAGTAGTCTCCTTGGCCTGCGGACTTCGGCAGCAGATCCCGTTCCGAGATCACGCCGAGCGGATGGCCGGCCCGGTCGACGACAGGGACTGCCGACACCCGGTGGTCCGTCAGGGCTCGGGCAATCTGCTTGAACGGGGCGTTGTCGGGGACGGTGACGACTTCGCGGGTCATCAACTCGCGGATTTCTCGATGCCTCATGCTCTTCTCCTACCTCTCGGCAGCGGTGCGAGTGCCGACCGACACGTCGTCCTGTTCGTTGTCGAGCCGGTTGCCCACATCCACGGGACCGTCGGTGCTCTGGCGCGGGTGCAGGCCGACGGCTCGGGCCGGCGGCGCTGCGGTGCCTCAGGGCAGGCCCCTCCTACGTGTGGACTTCGGTGCCGAGGCGCGCGGCCGTGACGTCAACGACCCCCGGTACGGTGCGTGCGACGCGGATCAGGACGTTCCTCAGGGCCGGGTCGGGGATGGTGCCTTCCAAGTGGACGAGGCCGTCGGAGACGTGGACCTGCACCACGGCTGAGCCGGCGGGGATGAGCTCGGCCATGATCAGTTCGCGGAGCTCTTCCGCGATGTCCGCGTCGGGACGGAGGTAGATCTTGAGCAGGTCGCCCCGGCTGACCACGCCTACGAGGCGGCCGTCGCGGTCGACGACGGGTAGTCGCTTGAGGTGCCCGTGGGCCATCAGACGGGCGGCGCTCGCGATGCCGGTCTCCTCGGTCACGGTGACGGCCGGGAAGGTCATCAGCTGGCCGGCGGTCACGGCGCGGGATTCGTCCGCGCCTTGGGCCTTCAGCAGCAGATCGGCTTCGGACACCACGCCGGCGACGCGACCCCCGTCCGACAGGACGGGCAGGGCGCTGATCCGCCATTGCCGCATGGCCTCCACGATCTCCTTGATCGGTGCTCCTCGGTCGACGGAGATGACGGCGTGGGTCATCACGTCGTTGACGGTGCGCAGGTGCTTCATGATTCCTCCAGAGCGGCATTCCCCCTGTCCGAGCGTCGGCGCCGACCGGCGAGCACGGCCCGGGACGCTCAGTTCGGTGCGGGGCCCACGAGTCGGCAGCGGACGTCGACGATGCCTTCGACGGAGTGGGTGAGGTGTTCTGCCATGGGGATCAGGTCGGCGTCGCGGACCGTTCCGGTCAGGGTGGCGATCCCCCGGGACACGGTGACCTCGACGGCCTTGTGGGAGAGCGGGAAGAGGCGCTCGACGACGCTCTGGCGGATCTCGGCGGTCAGCTCGTCATCGGAACGGAGGAAGACCTTCAGGAGGTCGGAGCGGCTGACGATGCCCTGGAGGGTTCCGTCGGCGTCGACCACCGGGAGCCGCTTGACGTGGCGGTCGGCCATGAGGCGGGCAGCCTGGGGGAGCGTGGCGTCGCGGCTGACGGTGACGGCGGGGGTGGTCATCAGTTGCTCCGCGCGTACCGATCCCGCCTTGGCGGTGTCGCCGAGGCGCCGCAACTGCTCGATCATGCCGGGACGGTGCTCGTGGAACTCCTCCTTGGGGAGCAGGTCGGCTTCGGAGACCACGCCGACGGCGCGGGCTTCGCCCTCGATGACGACGACGGCGCTGACCTTCCACCGTTCCATGGCGGCGACGATTTCCTTGAACTCGGTGGCGGGGGTGACCGTGACGACGGGCGTCGTCATCACGTCGTGGACGGTGTACGGGGTGGATGTCATGGCAGGGTTCCTCAGCGGGAGTAGGCGAGTGGCCGGCCGCCGCCGTAGAAGGCGAACAGGTCGAGGAGCCGGGTCCGGGCGGAGTCGAGCCGGTCGGTGATGACGGCGACCACGGCGATGGCGACGGACCGGCCCACGTCCGAGTCCTCCTCGCACAGCTCCCGTACGGCCGGCGGGGGACGTCAGCTGGTGGGAGTGGGCGGGCAGGGCCTCGCGGGCTTCCGGTGCCATTCCTTCGAGGACGCCGTGCATGGTGCTCATGGAGTGCCTCCAACCCTTCGTCCTCACCGTGCTCCGCGGGCCATGGGGGCCGGGAGGGCCGCGCGGTGCATTGTGCAGGGCCGTCCGGCCCCGGTCAGCGGACCAGGACGGCCTCCCCGGACTTGGGTACGACGGCCGTCCGGCCCAGCTCGTCATCGATCCGGTCGGCGTCGGCGTGGGCCGAGAAGTGCGGGACGTCGGCGACCTCGGCGCGTACGGGTACGTACTCGCCGATCGCGGCCTCACCTCGTGCCGCGATCTCGGGCGAGAACGGTTCGGGTGACAGGAGGAAGGGGTGACCGGGACGGCCGAGGTCGCCGCTCACGGCGACCGTGTGGCCGTCCTCCAGGGTCAGGTGCGCCCACGCGGAGCCCAGGACGTGGCCTACCGGGTCGAGGAACTTCACCGTGCGACCGCGTGGATGTCACGGGCATCGCAGGCCGGCGTGTCCCAGTTGCGGCGGCGCAGGTCCGCGACACCCTGGAAGAGCCCGCAGTCGACGGGTATCCGGGCGTGGTCGCTCTCGACGAGGAACTCGCTGCCGGTGACCGTGCGCAGCCCGCCGAGGAAGCGCCGCAGGGCCGGACGGGCGATGGAGGCAGGGGCTGGCCGGGACATGGCAGCAGCCCTCCTTTCCGGACGGATGCCGGATTCCACCGTCGCATCCGCCGTGACCACTGGGGAGGGTCCCTACCGGTCCCCGGTAGGGGACCGACCGGCCCAAGCGGGCGGCAGGAGCGGGGGCACAGCCTGGCGGTGACCCCTACCGCACCGCACCGCACAGCACAGAGAGAAGGCCGCGCCATGAAGGCACTCGTCTTCCACGGGCCCGGACAGACCTCCTGGCAGGACGTCCCGGACCCCTCGATCAAGGACGCCGCCGACGCGATCGTCCGGGTCGACGCCGTCACCATCTGCGGCACCGACCTGCACATCGTCAAGGGCGACGTCCCCGAGGTGACGCCCGGACGCATCCTGGGCCACGAGGCCGTCGGCACCGTCGTCGAAACCGGCGGCGACGTCCGTACCGTCCGCCCCGGGGACCGCGTCCTGATCTCCTGCATCTGCGCCTGCGGCCGCTGCCGCTTCTGCCGCGAAGGCCACTACGGACAGTGCCGCGGAGGCGGCGGCTGGGTCCTCGGCCACACCATCGACGGCACCCAGGCCGAATACGTACGCGTCCCCTTCGCCGACCTCTCCGTCCACCCGCTTCCCAGCGCCCTGGCCAGCCACGACGCCGTACTGCTCGCCGACATCTTCCCGACCTCCTACGAGGTCGGCGTCCTCAACGGCAACGTGCGCCCCGGCGACACCGTCGTCGTGGTGGGAGCCGGCCCCATCGGCCTGGCCGCCATCGCCACCGCCCAGCTCTACAGCCCCGGGCGCATCATCGCCGTCGACCTCGCCGCCTCCCGGCTCGCTGCCGCGCGCGACCTCGGTGCCGACGCCACCGCAAGCGCGCTGGAGGAGCCCGAGCGGCTGGTCGAAGACCTGACCGAGGGGCTGGGCGCCGACGTGGTCATCGAGGCGGTCGGTGTTCCCGAGTCGTTCGAGATGTGCACCCGGATGGTCCGCCCCGGCGGACACGTCGCCAACATCGGTGTCCACGGAAAGCCCGCCGTCCTCCACCTCGAAGACCTCTGGATCAAGGACGTCACCATCACCACCGGCCTCGTCGACACCCACTCCACCCCCATGCTGCTGCGCATGATGGCCGCAGGCCGCCTGCCCGGGGCCGCGATGGTCACCCACCGCTTCGAGCTGGACCAGATGGAAGAGGCGTACGACGTCTTCTCCCGCGCCGGCGAAACCGGCGCCCTCAAGGTCGTGCTCGGCGGACCGCAGCACGACACGCTCGCCGTACCTCCCCAGGGAGCGTGAGTGCCGTGAAGAGCACGCCGGGCACCCACCCGCAGCAGTCCGGCGAGACGACCGGACGCACCGACCTGGGCCGCCGCCTGGCGGCCCGCAGGAACGCACTCGGCCTGAGCCGTGAGCAACTCGGCCAGAAGTGCGGAGCCGACGCGAATTACATCGCCTATCTGGAGGACCACGCCGCGTCCCCGGCCATCAGCACCCTCCTCCGCATCGCCGACGCGCTCGGCGTCACCGTCGAGGACCTGACCGGCGCGAGCGCCGAGCGTGTGCCCGGCCGGTCCACCGCCCGGCGCGACAGCTCGCTCGTACCGCTGGACGAGACCGAATGCCGACGGTTGCTCGCCACGCACGGCGTGGGCCGCATCGCCGTCTTCATTCCGGACGGCCCAGCGGTTCTCCCCGTCAACTACCTGGTCGCAGGATCCGACATCACCTTCCGGACCGCTGAGGGAGCGACCGCCGCCAGAGCGGCGGGGACCGAGGCCGCCTTCGAGATCGACAACATCGACGACGTCACCGCAAGCGGATGGAGCGTCCTGGCCGTGGGCGAACTGGCACCCGTCACCGACGCGGAAGAACTCCACCACCTCAACGCCACGGCCCGGTCCCACCCCTGGGCCGGCGGCGCCCGTACCCACTGGATGAAGCTCACCCCGGTCCGTCTCACCGGCCGCCGTGTGGTGCATGAGTGATGAACGGGCCGGGCGCAGTCGTCTTCGACACGGGCGGACTGCTCCTCGCCACGAGAACCACCGTGCCCGTTCGACGCCGCCCGTGGGTACCGGGAGCTGGTCGACGACCGAGCGGCTGATCGAGTCCCTCTGCACCCGGGGCACGGCCGGTTCGCCACGCGCGGGTCTGCCCCCGCGTGCGTCGCCGATGACGGACCGTCTTCCGGGCGTACGGCTGGAAGGCGAGATCGAGATCGAATCCGTCCTCGACGGCGACATCACCAACTCGGGTGTCGAACGCTGCCGCGCCCTGGACGGGCTCGTTCTCGGTCCCCTACCCGGGGCACGAGGACATCCGTATCCGGTTCCGGCCCGGCCGGCTCGGCATCAGCGTCCCGGCGACCGGCACGCACGCATTGCCGCAGGCCAGGAACGGTGGTTCCGGCTGCCCAAGGGCTGACCCGACAACCGCCGCATGCTCGCGTGGCGCTGCGTTCGTGATGCGCACACTGTGGATGTATCAGCCGTCGGAAGGGTGAAACGGGATGAACAGGCAGCAAGAGGCTCCGCGGATCGTGGTGGGCGTCGATGGATCGCCCTCGTCCCAGGCCGCGCTGCGCTGGGCGGTCCGGTACGCGGGGCTGGTGAGCGGGCGAGTAGAGGCGGTCGCGGCGTGGGACCTCCCCGGTGCCGCATCGTGGTCGGCTCCGGCGGTGGACGCCGACTTTGACGAGGAGGAGGCCGAGCGGCGTCTGGTTGAGGAGGTCCGCACGGTTCTCGGTGAGGACGGCGCCTCCTCCGTGCACCAGCGTCTGGTGCGCGGCAATCCGGTCGACGTCCTGGTCGATGCGGCAGAGGGTGCGGACATGCTGGTCGTGGGCAGCCGAGGTCGCGGCGGCTTCAGCCGAGCCCTGCTCGGTTCGGTGAGCCAGCAAACGGCGTCCCATGCGCCGTGTCCGATCACCATCGTCCGGGCTGACGCCCCCGTCGAGTGATCCTGCTCGCCTCGCGCACGCCGGGCCGGGTGTCCAGCCGGAGCCCAGGCGCAAGGGGTGGGCTTCGGGCTGCGGCGTGACGTCTTGAGCCCGGCGCACACCTCGACGGCCGCGCCCGTGCCGTGTGTGTCCAGCCGGTGGGATGGGCCTTCCGTAGCACCTGCGGACCCGCCCGTGGGCGTCGTGGCATGCAGCAGCCCCTTCGCCGGGTGCGCGAGGAGATGGGCCTGACCAGCGTCATCGTCATGATCCCGTGCTGCCGCACCTGGAAGAGGCCGACAAGGTCCTCGAGGTGATGGCGGCCGAAGGGCTCCGGCGCGGCGAGCACGGCCTCCAGGTCTACGTGATGGCCGGGATCCCCGCCGACATCCTCCTCGCCCAGGACTTCGCCGAGACAGCTCCGCCGCTGTCAAGCAGCACGTCGCCGCCGCCGAGGAGAGCCGCTACGGGGAGGACCGAATGGTCCCTCTAGGGATCCGTCCGGCCCAAGCGGACCAGCCGTCGGCCGCGTGACAGTGGCATCAGTAACGCACCATGGAGCCAAGGAGCACCCGCCATGAGCACCAAGCGAGTCCTGGTCGCCTACGGGACCAAGCACGGAGCCACCGCAGGGATCGCCGAACAGATCGCGGTGACCCTGCGCGAGGACGGTCTCGACGCCGTCGTGCTGCCCGCCGACGACGTCCACGACGTCCGTGCCTACGACGCCGTCGTCCTCGGCGGCTCCCTCTACGCCGGCCACTGGAGCAGCAAGGCCAAGCACTGCGCCGAACGCAACGCCGACTCCCTGCGGCACCGCCCTGTGTGGATGTTCAGCAGCGGCCCGCTCGACCGCTCGGCCGAGGAACACGACGTCCCCCCGGTCTCCGCGGTCGCCCGGGAGATGCAGCTGGTCGGAGCGCGCGAGCACATGACCTTCGGCGGCAGCGTCACGGCCCACACCCCGGGCTTCCTCGCCAAGGCACTGACCCGCCAGGGCAAAGGCGGAGACTTCCGAAACCCGGAGCGGATCCAGAAGTGGGCCCACCACATCAGCGCCGAGCTCGTCGCCGCCTGAAGGGACGGCCCGGCTCGGCACGCACCAGCACGGAGGCGTGCCATGCACCACCGGACGCAAGGGACGGGGGCCAACCCGCTCAGGCGTGATGCCGACCGCACCCGGACGCGTATGCGTGCCGCCTTCGCGCTGATCTGCCTGCTGGCGGTGGTCGTCGGCTTCGCCCTCGGGCGGGCGGCCTGGACGGACGGCCACCGCACCGCGGAGAACATCGCGCGCCACCGCCACACCGTGACGGCCACCACGGTCGGCGAGACCGGCTACCGAGCGGGAGACCAGCCGAGCAGCCGCCCGGTGACCGTTGCGAGCGCCACGTGGCACTACCCCGCGCAGCGCTCGCACACGGAAACCATCCCCGTTCCGGCAGGAACCCGGAACGGCGACACGGTCCGCGTGTGGGTCGATGAAAACGGCAGCGTGGCAGCCGCTCCGCCCGGCCAGGCCGACATCGCTCTGAACGCGGTGGGCATCGGCACCGGAGCGCTGGCCGGGATCGTGCTCGCCGGCGGCGCCCTCGTCGCCGTCCGCCTCCGTGTCCTGGACGCGCGCAGCGCACGGGCCTGGGAATCCGAGTGGGCGGGCGTCGAGCCGCTCTGGTCCGGCCGCCTGCGCCCCGGCCAGGGAGCCGGTGACGACTGAGACCGCCGCCGGCCCGGGTGCTCCGCGACGGCCAGCCGCAACACGTCCCGGCCCGGGACCGGGTCCCCGGCGCGCAGGCGATCGTATTCGCCACCGGAGACCACACCGAACTCGGCCGGATCGCCGCTCTCAGCCGGCGCACCCGCCGCGAACCGAGCCCGCTGGAGACGCAGGTCAAGAAGGTCGCCTGGCTGCGCGCCGCCGTCGCGGTCGCCCTGGGAGCGGTATTCCTCGTGCTGGGCGTCGCAGTGGGGCTGCCGCTCACCGACTCGCTGGTGTTCGCGATCGGCCTGCTCGTGGCCGACGTGCCGGAAGGGCTGCTGCCCACCATCGCCCCTCGCCCTCGCCGTCGGCGTACGTGTTCTCGTCCGCCACGGCGCGGTGATCAAGCGGCTGAGTGCCGTGGAGACCCTCGGCTCCACCCATGTCATCCGTACCGACAAGACCGGCACCCTCACCCGCAACCGGATGCGCCTCGGTGACAACGGTGCCACCGCGGCTGCCGTGGCCCGCGCCGTCGGCATCGGTACGCCGAACCTGCACGGGTCGCCCAGTCCGAGGCGCGCTGCTGCTCGCCGGCATCGCCTTCGAACTCGTCTTCACCCAGCCGTACCCGGCTGCTGGCCGAGCCGGCCGCCGCACTGGTGTTTGCGGCGCTGGCCCTTGAGCGGCCGCGCGTCCTCCACCGTCTTCTACTCCCGAATTTCCAGGACCTCGGTCAACGGACGGCGGGGCGTGTCGGGGCCTGCGGGGCCGTAGCCGAGGCGGAAGACCATCTGCACGTGTCCCATGGCCGCGACCGGGTCGCGCACCGTCCACCGCAGCTCCGGCCATTCCAGGGGATGGGACGTCATCGAAGTGGCAAGGCCGTCAGCGGTGGCTTGCAGGAGGACGCGCTCCATGGCCTGGCCGGCGCGCAGCCAGTCGGCCCTCGTGTCCCCCTCGGTGCTCAGCAGGGCCAGCTGCGGCCGCTTCTCGAACACGGCCCAGCCACGATCCGGTGTCGGGTTGGCCCAACCGAAGTCGCGCACGGGGGTGGGCCCGCCGGAACCCTTGGGTCCGAATGCGGCGGCGGGAATGCCGTCGTCACGTGGGCTCGCAGAGTCCTGCGTGTGGGAGGTCCAGGCCGCGGTTTCCGCCCGGGCGAGCGGATCGATCTCCTCGCGGTGTTCGGCGTCCCGTACCAGCCCGAGCACGGTGTCGATGTGCCAGGTGTCCGGGACGGTCAGCCGGCAGCCCTCCAAGTGGGCCGCGGCCCACAGACCGTCCAGCAGTGCGGTCGGCACCGGCTCCTCGCTGAACGGGTACCGGCTGGTGTGCCGGCGCCGGACGGCGTCGTGCAAGGAGGCCAGCTCGGGGTCCGCGCCCGCGGTTTCGTCGATGGTCACCGTGGCGAGCAGCCATGGTTCGGCGTCGTCGGGCACGAGCTGCACACGGATGGGGAGGCCGATCCAGGCTGCGGACACACGCAGGTTGAACAGCGCCGCGGCGCAACTGAGGTGGAGGCCACGGTGATCCGGGTCGGTCCGGGGCATGGCGCGTTCCGGATCGCCGTACAGGGCGAGTACACCGCTGCCGACATGGAACACGAACTTCCATGGCTGGGCGTTGTGCATGGACGGGGCGGTGACGGCGTCACCGATGAGCCGGATGACGGTGTCGGGGTCGAGGTGCGTGGCGGTCACGGGGCTGTCCTGTCTGTGCGGCCTCAGCCGTGCGCCACGACGGCGACCGGTGAGGTGGCGTGGTGCATCACCGCGTGGGTGACGGGCCCGATGCGGGCGCCGAGTGCCGGACGGCGGATACGCCGGCCGACCACGACGAGTGCCGCGCCGGACGCGGCGTCCAGGATCTGGATGGCGGGCTGACCGATGACCAAGCGTGCGTCCACGGAGAGCTGCGGGTACTTCCGCTCCCAGGGGCTCAGCAGGTCACGGAGAGTGGTCTTGAGCCGGTCGGCCATCTCCTTCTCGACGCCGGGGTCGAGGGTGGGAGCGTAGGAGAAGACCGGCGGGAGCGACCAGCCGTGTACGACGACGAGCGGGCAGGACCGCCGGTCGGCTTCCTCGCAGGCGAAGGAGAGGAGCCGGTCGCAGTTGCTGCGCGGGTCCACTCCGAGCACCACCGGTCCGGCATCGTCCGCATTCACGTGCGGACGGTCTTGGCCGTCGACGGAGCGCACGAGGACGACGGGAGTCTCGGTCTCGGGGATGGTCGCCGAGCCGGTCGAGCCCACGATGAACCCGGTGACGGAGCCGAGACCGCGTGAGCCGAGCACGAGCAGGTCCGCATCGGATGCGGCCGAGGCGAGGACCTTGAAGGCCGCGAGTCCTTCGGTGCCGCGGGTGCTGATGTCGAGCGTGCCGTGTTCGCGCAGCAGCCGGTCACGTGTGTGCGAAAGGAGATCCTCCGCCCACTGCTGACGCGGCTCGGGGAGCGGGACGGCGAAGGGCCCGTACTGGGCCCAGTCCTCCGCGTGGACGAGTTCCAGCGCCGCGCCGCGCAGTTCGGCCTCGTGGGCGGCCCAGTCGGCTGCGGCGAGGCCGGCGCTCGATCCGTCCAGACCTACCGTGATCCGGTTCAACATGGTGTCCCTCCTGGAGTCGGTGGTCGGCTGATTCCAGACTGTTCCGCTTGTCGTGCCGGTGGGAGGGTCCGAGCGGTCCGACCGGGGACCGATCGGCCCTCCTTGCCCGTTCAGTTCAGTTCGGCTCGGCCCCGGCCTCGGTCCGGGTCAGCCTGTTGTCGACGTCGACGACTCCGTCGACGCTCTGGCAGAGGCGGACGATCACGGGCAGCACTCCGGGCCGGGGAAGGGTGCCACTCAGCGTCACCATGCCGTCATCGACCTCGACGGTGATGGCCGAGGGGGCGAGGTGGAGCGTCCGGGTGAGCACGTCCTCGAGGATCTCTTCCTGTATCGCGTGGTCATGGCGCAGGAAAAGCTGGATCAGATCGCTGCGGCTGAGCATGCCGACCACACGCCCGTCCGAGTCGACGACCGGTAGCCGCTTGACCTGGTGTCGCTGCATGACCCTGGCTGCGCGGACCACGCTCCACTCGGGCCGTGCCGTGACGGCCGGGCTCGTCATCAGCTCCTCGGCGGTTCTCGCATCGCCGGCGGGCCGCCGGCGGAGCAGGTCGGCTTCGGAGACGACACCGGCGGGGTGCCCGGTCTCGTCGACGACGGGCACGGCGGTGATGTCGAACTCCTTCAGGATCCGGGCGATCTCCTTGAAGGCGGTCGCGCGCTGGACGGTGATGACGGTGGGCGTCATCAGGTCCGCGACACTGCGGTGCCTCATGGCAGCCGTCCCCTCATGCGGGTACGGGGGCGGTGAAATCCGCCTTGATGTCCACGACGCCCGGTACGGTGCCGGCGGCGCGCACGACGACGTCTTCCAGCGTGGGGTCCGGCAGCGACCCGCGCAGGTAGGCGATGCCGTTGGCGACGTGGACGTATACCTCCGTGGAACCGTGCGGAATGAGCCGGTACGTGATCAGTTCGCGAATCTCGGCGCCGATGTCCGCATCCGGGCGGAGGTAGACCTTCAGGAGATCGCCGCGGCTGACGAGACCGACCGGGCGGCCGTCCTCGTCGACCACGGGAAGGCGCTTGAGGTGGCTGCGGGCCATCAGACGCGCCGCAACGGGGATGGTGGCGTCCTTCGTGACGGTCACGGCCGGGCGGGTCATCAGTTCTCCGGCGGTGGTGTCGTGGTCCGTGCGGGTGGCTTGGCGTTTGAGCAGCAGGTCGGCTTCCGAGACGACACCGGTCACCCGTCCGTCCTCGGACAGGACCGGGAGGGCGCTGACGTTCCACATCCGCAGTGTTTCCACGATGTCCTTGAACGCGGTGTCGCGGTCGACGGAGATCACGGTGTGTGTCATGACGTCCTCGACGGTGCGCAGACGCTTCATGGGCTTTCCTTCTCGAGGGAAAAGGGGGTATTTGAGAGGGTGGGGAGGGTGAACCGTCCGGGGCGCCCGGGCAGACCGCCCCTTCACCGGTGGGCGATGACGGCCACAGGGACCGTTGCGTGGTGCAGCACCGCGTGGGCGACCGAACCGAGGTGCGGCCGAGGGGAGAGCGGCGCACATGGCGTCCCACGCGACGAGTCCGGCGCCCTGTGAAGCCCGGACGAGGTGCTCGCCCGCGGATCCCGACCGGGGTGTCGGTTGCGACCAGGGTGGACATCGCCACCGAGCCGATGATGAAACCCACCAGCCCGCCCAGGCCGCGGGAGCCCAGTACCAGGAGTCCGGCGTCGGCGGCCTCCGCGGCGAGGGCGGCCGCCGGTCGGCCTTTGAGGCTGCGCGTGGTGATCTCCAGCTGCGGATGGCGCCGGTGCAGTTCCGCTGAGGTCGCGGTCAGCGCCTTCGCGTGGCCGGGCGCCTCGTCACCACGGCATCGCATGGCGGGCGTGGCCGGCTTGAGCGGTTGCCGTGTCGTCGGTTCGGGCGGTGACGCGCGATGCCACGGCGACCACCCCGTCGAGGTGTTCGACGAGGTTGCGCAGTACGGGGAGCTGGCTTCGGAGCTCGACCTGGCCGTCCAGAGTGACGATGCCGTCCACCACGTGCACGTCGACGTCACCCGCCGGCACACGGAGTACTTCCGCGAGGACCTCGTCGGTCACTCGCCGACGGATCTCGGAGTCCGGGCGCAGGAACGTGCGGAGCAGGTCCCGGCGGGTGACGATGCCGACGAGCCGGTCCTCCACGTCCACGACGGGGAGGCGTTCGATGCTCCGGCGGGTCATCAGCCGGGCGGCGTCGGCCACTGTTTCTTCGGGGTGGATCGTGACCGCGGGCGCGGACATGACGTTGCCCGCGGTGGGCGGCACGGCCACTGCGCTGTTGTGCCGGGCCGTGTGCGCCAGCAGGTCCGTCTGTGAAACGACACCCACGACACGGTCCTGGTCGTCCAGGACCGGGACTCCCGTGATGTCGTACTGGGAGAGGAGCTTCGCAACGTCCTTGAAGGGGGTGTCCGGCGTCACGGAGGCGACCTCGTCGGTCATCAAGTCCGCCACTTTGATGTGCTTCATGAGGTCCTCCTGCTCCGCCGTGTCCCGCCAGGTCCGTGCACGCTGCGGGGCCTGCCCCCACCATCCGTCGGGGCCTTCCGGCGATCGAGGGCCGAACGGTCCCGTCCTGTGGTCCGTAAGGGCCCGGCCAGGGCGATGGGGACCTTTGGTCCCGACGGTGGTCCCGGGCGGCCCTCGCCCCGGAGCATCGACGGTGCCAGCGTGAGTGGTGGCCCTCATCGGCTTCTCGGTTGGGAGGAACCGTGGAAAGCGCATTCCGTACCCCGGACACCAGCTCGGTCGTCGTCGGCGTGGACGGCTCGCAGCCGGCACGCGTCGCTGCCCTGTGGGCGGCCAAGGAGGCCGTACGTCGCGATCGCCCCCTGCACATCGTTTTCGGGGCCGACACCGACGGCCGGGCCTTGTACGTGTCGGCGGAGACCATCGAACGGGTCCGCTTCAACGGTCGGGAGCTCCTCGACGACACGGCCAAGGCCGTCTCGGCCGAGCACCCAGGCCTGACCGTGACCACGGAATTCAGCCGCGCAGACGCGGTCAACAGCCTGCATCGGGCAGGTGGGCTCCATGGCACGATCGTGGTGGGCAATCGGGGACTGGGCGGCTTCAACTCCCTCATGCTCGGCTCGGTGGGGCTGGATACGGCGGCCATGGCCACGACCCCCGTCATCGTGGTCCGAGGCGTCGACGGGGCCGAGGAGACCGGCACCGTCGCCGCCGCCGTGCGTGACGAGCACGATCTTCTGATCGCCCGGTACGCGGCCCGGGAAGCCGAGCTGCACAAGGCCTCGCTGCGGCTGCTGCACGTGTGGAACGTGCTCGAGTCCGTCGGCGAGGTGGTCAGCATGATCGACGGGATCGACGAGATCGCGGCCGGGCACGCAGAGACCCTGCGGGCCGTCACGGACGTGATCCGTGAGGAGTTCCCCGATCTGGACGTGCAGGCCCATGCGGAGAAGAGCGTCTCCGTGGCCGGTGTCCTCGTGGAGGCGTCCCGCCACGCCGACCTGCTCGTCATGGGCGGCCGCCGGGTCCCCGGGGCCCTGGGGATCACCCCCAATCTGGGCAAGTCCACGCACAGCCTGGTCCACCACGCCCACTGCCCCGTCCTGCTCATCCCCCGGACCGGCAGCGACTTCGGGAGCCACTCATGACCGGCCGCCGGACAGCAACCCGGAACATCGTCGTGGGCATCGACCCGGCCAGGGACTGGCACCTCGTCCTGGCCTGGGCCGCCGACGAGGCACAACGGCGCCGACTGCCGCTGCGCCTGGTGCTCGCGGTACCGCCCCAGCACGACACCCATCAGGTCGACGACACCCCTGGCCGGATGTCCCCGCGGCAGGCAGGGACGGAAAGACTGGCACAAGCCGAGGACTGGGTGCGCAACCGCCACCCCGAGGTGGCCGTCACCGCAGATCTGCTGGGCGGTTTCCCCGGCCCCGTCCTCGGTGGCGCGGCGCGGGACGCCCGCATGGTCGTGCTCGGCTCCCGCCATCTGAGCCGGACTGCGGAGTTCTTCAGCGCCGGCTCACTCGTGGTCCCCGTCACCGCCCAGGCCGAATGCCCGGTCGTCGTGGTGGGTGACGCGGAGCACATCAGCCAGCAGCCGGCCTATGTCGTCGCGGGTGTCGACGGCAGTGCGTCCGCCACCGCCGCACTGGCCTTCGCCTTCGACGAGGCCGACCTCCGGGGCGCGGCCCTGCGGGTCGTCTGCGTCTGGCAGCGGCCCCTGATCATGATGGACGAAGAGGAGGTGGCACTGCGGGCCCAGCGCACCCTGCTTTCCGAGGCCACGGCAGGCCTGTCCGAGAAGTACCCGGACGTGCACGTCACCCACGAGGTCCTCACCGGCCACCCGGTCGAGGAACTGGCACGCGCGGCCGAGCACGCCCTGGCCGTCGTCGTGGGCCGCCGCGGACGCGGCGGATACACCGGCATGCGGATCGGATCCGTCGTCCACGGCCTCCTGCACCGCGCGCACTGCCCGGTGATCACCGTCCCCACCGGTTGAGCCCGCGATGACCGGCCGAGCGATCGACACGGCCCATGTCGGCTCCTCCGCCCCGACGGGACTGACACAGGCGGAGGCCGAACGCCGCCTGGCCCGGTACGGCCGCAACGAGGTGGCACCGCCCCCACCGACACCGATCCACCAGCGGGTGCTGGCACAGCTCCGCGATCCACTGATCATGGTGCTACTGGGTGCCGCCCTGCTGACCATCGCGATCGGAGACCACCCCGACGCCGTGATCATCGGCCTGGTGGTCGTCTTCAACACCACCGTCGGGGTCGCCCAGGAGGTCCGGGCGGACCACGCGGTCGCCGCACTCTCGGCACTCTCGGCCCCCCATGCCCGGGTCCTGCGCGACGGATCCGGTCGCGAGGTGCCCGCGGCCCTCGTGGTGCCCGGCGACACCCTGTTGCTGGGCGAGGGCGACATCGTCGCGGCGGATGCGGACATCACCGAGGCGTCCTCGCTGCTGATGGACGAATCCATGCTCACCGGAGAGTCCGAACCCGTCGACAAGACCTCCGGCGGGACGGTGAGCGCCGGCACCGTCGTCGTGCGCGGCCGGGGCGTCGCCGCCGCAACGGCCACCGGTGGGGCCAGCGCGCTCGGCCGGATCGCGGTCCTCCTCGACGGCGGTCACGAGCCGACACCGCTCCAGCGCAGGCTCGCCTCCCTCGGCCGCATCCTGGCCGCCCTGACCCTCGTCCTGTGCGTGCTGTTCTTCGCCCTGGGCCTCGTGCGCGGGCTCGCGCTCGGCACGATGGCCGTCACAGCGATCAGCCTCGCCGTCGCCGCCGTGCCCGAGTCCCTGCCCGCCGTGGTCACCCTCGCCCTCGCATTGGGCGCCCGCCGCATGGCGGCCCGCGGGGCGCTGGTGAGGCGCCTGCCGGCCGTCGAGACGCTGGGCTCGGTGAGCGTGCTGGCCACGGACAAGACCGGCACCCTCACCGAGGGCCGCATGGTCGTCCAGCAGCTGTGGCTTCCCTCCGGCACGGTCGGCCTGTCCGGCACCGGATACGAGCCCCACGGGGACCTGGACATCGACGGGCGCCCTCCCACGGCGGAGCAGTTGCGACCGGTGCGGGAACTGCTCACCACGGTGTCCCTGTGCAATGACGCAGGCCTGAGGCCGCCGGGGGAGAGGTCCGACGTCTGGACGGCCGTCGGAGACCCGATGGAGGCCGCACTGCTGGCAGCCGCTGCCAAAGCCGGCTGCCCGGACCCGGACGAGCTGCGCAGGACCCACCCCCGTACCGGGGAAGCGCCCTTCGACAGCCTGCGCAAGCGCATGACCACCTTGCACCGGACCCCTGCCGGGACCACTCTCATCTGCCTCAAAGGGGCACCGGAGGCCGTCCTCACCCCGGAGCTGCTCGACGATCCGTCCGAGCTCCTGGCCACGTCCCGCCGCCAGGCCGCCGAGATGGCCACCGAAGGGTTTCGCGTCCTGGCCGTCGCCACCGCCGAACGGACCCGGTCCCCATCTGCTGCCGAGGCGGAGCACGGACTGCGCCTGCTGGGCCTGCTCGCGATCAGCGACCCGCCGAAAGCGGCAGCCGCCGCCACCCTGGCGGCCTGCCGCGCGGCAGGCATCACCCCGATCCTGATCACCGGCGACCACCCGGCGACAGCCCACGCCATCGCCGTACGCACCGGACTCGTCGAGGACGGCCCGGCCGGCGAGGTCCTCACGGGCCCGGAGCTTGCCGCAGCCCCGGACACCGACATCACCGAGGTCCGCGTCTTCGCCCGCACCGACCCGCAGCAGAAGCTGGACATCGTCCGCGCCTGGCGCGCCCGAGGCGCCGTCACCGCGATGACCGGCGACGGAGTCAACGACGGCCCCGCCCTCCACCAGGCCGACATCGGCGTCGCCATGGGCGCCCGCGGCACCGAGGTGGCCCGGCAGGCCGCCGACCTCGTCCTCACCGACGACGAGCTCGCCACGGTGGTCGTGGCCGTGGAGGAAGGCCGCCGCGTCTACGACAACATCCGGCGCTTCCTCGTCTACGCCATGGCGGGAGGGACAGCCGAGATCCTGGTGATGCTCACGGGACCGCTCCTCGGCCTGCCCTTGCCCCTGCGTGCCGGCCAGATCCTGTGGATCAACCTCCTCACCCATGGTCTGACGGGTGTGGCCATGGGCGCCGAACCCGTTGCCCCGGAAGCGATGCGACGCCCTCCCCGGCCCCCGACCCAGCACATCCTCGCCGCAGGAGTCTGGCAACGCCTCCTCGTCCTGGCCGCGGCCGTGACGGCTGCAAGCCTGCTGGCCGGCGTCGCCGCCCGGGCCATGGACCTGCCCTGGCAGAGCGTGCTCTTCCTCGCCCTGCTCGGCGCTCAGCTGGGAGTGGCCCTGGGGCTGCGGACCCGGCTGCTGACCAGGGAGAACCTATTCCTCCCGGCCGCGGTGGCCGGCTCGGCCCTGCTGGCCATGGCCGCCCTGTACGTCCCCGCGCTGCAGTCCCTGCTGGAGACCCAGCCGGTGGGCTGGTCCGGCATCTGGCTCGCGACAGCTGCCGCGATCTCCGCGTTCCTCGCCGCCCGGCTCCTGCGGGTCGCATTCCGAAGAAGGCCATGATCATGAACGTGTACACCCCCGGGAACGGGATCCACGCCGAAGTGGGCGACCAGATCGTCGTGGGCGGCCCTGCCGTCGGGACGCCGGGTCGCGACGGGGAGGTCATCGCTCTGCACCACACGGACGGCACCCCGCCCTACGACGTGCGCTGGTCCGACACAGGCCGTACCACTGTGTTCTTCCCCGGCCCCGACGCCCACGTCCGGCACCTGCACGAGGCTCCCGCGCCGCCCATCCGGCCGCCGCGCCCGTACGAAGCCGGCGGAACCGGTTGAGCGGCACGCCCACCCGGCCGGGACTACCGTGAAGGAAGCGGCACCCACGGCTGCTGCCGCCCGGAGGTGGGACATGAGCGCAGGCGGTCGGTACGTCCAGGGAAGCGGCGTGCCGCGGCTGCGGCTGGACGAACTGCTCGACGAGCTCCAGGTCCGGATGGACGAGGTCAGAGGTACCCGGGACCGCCTGAACGGCCTGCTGGAAGCCGTCATGTCGGTCGGCCGTGAACTGGACCTGCCCCAGGTGCTGCGCGGGATCGTCGAGGCCGCGGTGGTCCTGGTCGACGCCGAATACGGGGCCCTCGGCGTCATCGGCGACGACCAGAAGCTCGCGCAGTTCCTTCCCGTGGGCATCAGCGAGGAGCTCCGCGCGCAGATCGGCGACCTGCCCTCCGGCCACGGCATCCTCGGCGAGCTGATCCGTCACCCGGAAGCGCTGAGGCTCTCCGAGCTCTCCGAGCACCCCGCCTCGTACGGCTTCCCGGCCCACCACCCCCCGATGCACTCCTTTCTCGGCGTCCCCATCCGGGTCCGCGAGGACGTCTTCGGCAACCTCTACCTCACCGAGAAGCGCGGCGGCACCGACTTCGACGAGGAGGACGAAGCAGTCCTGTCCACCCTCGCCGTCGCGGCCGGTATCGCCATCGAGAACGCACGCCTCTTCGAGGAGGTCCGGCTGCGCGAGCGCTGGCTGGCGGCCAGCTCCGACATCACCAGCGCCCTGCTCTCCGGCACTCCCCGGGACGAGGTCCTCGAAGGCATGTTGGAGCGTGCCAAGGACATCGCCGGCGCGGACATGGGCATCTTCTACATCCTCGGCCCCACGGGAGAACTACGCGGCTCCCTCGTCCTGGGAGAAGGCGCCGAGGCCCACCGCGACATCATCCTGCCCGGTACCGAGGGCACCCTCGCCGAGGCCGCCCTCGCCAACGACGGCCTGATCACGGTCACGGACGTGGCGACCGACGAGCGGGTCACCGTGCAGACCGAACGCTGGACGGGTTTCGGCCCGGCCGTCGCCGTCACCGTCGGCACCAAGGAGAAGCTCAGCGGCGTCATGATGCTGGCCAGGCGTCACGGCCGTCCCGTGTTCGCCCCTGCGGAGGTCGCCCCCCTGGCCGGTTTCGCCGGTCAGGCCGCCCTCGCCCTGGAACTGGCCGACCGGCGCCACGACGCCGAGCAGATGAGCCTGCTCGAGGACCACGACCGGATCGCCCGCGATCTCCACGACCTTGCCATCCAGCGCCTCTTCGCCACCGGCATGACCCTCCAGAGTGCGCAACGCTTCGTAGACCATCCCCAAGCCTCCGAACGGCTGGCGCGGGCCGTAGACGACCTCGACGCCACCATCAAGATCATTAGATCCACCATCTTCGGGCTCCGTGAACACGAAGCGGCCGGAAAGCCCCTGAAGCTGCGCTCCCGAACCGTCCAGGCCATCGACGAGGCTGCCGCCGTCCTCGGGTTCACCCCGGCACTGAGCATGGAAGGGCTGATCGACACCGACGTTCCCGCGAACGTGGCCGAAGAGGTCCTTGCCGTCGTCGGAGAGGCCCTGACCAACGTCGCCCGGCATGCGCGGGCCGCCCGGGCGGAGGTCTCCGTCGTCGCGGCCAACGGCACGCTGACGGTCACGGTGACCGATGAAGGCATCGGCCTGCCCGACGGCGGCCGGCGCAGCGGTCTGCGCAACCTCGCCGAGCGCGCCGAGAAGCTCGGTGGGACCATGGGGGTCGCTGCGCGGGGTGCGGGGGAGCGGGGGACCCGCCTGGAATGGCGGGTACCGCTGAAGCCCCCGTCGCCGTGACCCGTGCCTGTCGACCTGGCTAGTGCTTCGGGTCGCCGATCTCGTGCTCGTGCTCGTGGACCTGGGCCGCGATCACGGCCGCTTGGACCCGCCGTTCCACGCCCAGCTTGCCCAGGAGCCGCGAGATGTGGTTCTTGACCGTCTTCTCCGACAGGTAGAGCTGCTTGGCGATCTGCCGGTTGGTCATGCCCTCGCCGATGAGTTCCAGCACCGCCCGCTCCCGCTCGGAGAGACCGGTGAGCCGAGCGTCCTCGGGCTCCTTGGACACGTCCGGATCGCGCAGCGAATGCATCAGGCGGGCGGTGGTGGCCGGGTCCAGCATGGACTGGCCCGTTGCGATCGTCCGCACCGCGGAGACGAGGTCCGAGCCCTTGATCTGCTTCAGCACGTATCCGGCGGCACCGGCCATGATGGCGTCCAGCAGGGCGTCCTCGTCGTCGAACGAGGTCAGCATCAGACAGGCCAGGTCCGGCATGCGCGAGCGCAGCTCGCGGCACACGCTGATCCCGTCGCCGTCGGGGAGACGCACATCGAGCACGGCGACGTCCGGCCGCAGTGCCGGTCCGCGGGCCACGGCCTGCTCGGCCGTGCCCGCCTCGCCCACGACGGTGATGTCCGGTTCGGCGTCGAGGAGGTCGTGCAGTCCGCGCCTGACCACCTCGTGGTCGTCGAGGAGGAACACCTTGATGGGAGCCTCGGCGGAGGCGTTCGAATCGTCGGCCATGATCGCCCCTGGTTTGGTCCGAAATTCGTTTCTTCAGTCGGATTGTCTCAGCGGGGAATGCGATGCACCCCATGGCGCGGCCAGGTACGTGCCGACGGTCAGGACCGGGCAGCCGCATCGAGCGGGCGGTCCGAGTCCATCCTGACGTCCACGACACCTTCGACCGTACGGATGGCTCGTGCGAGAAGCGGTACCAGGTGGCGGTCGCGCAGCGGGCCGTACAAGGTGACGACGCCTTCCTGCACGACGAAATTCACGGTCGTACCGCGCGCCAGTTCGGCAAGCACGTCGTGGCGGATCTCCTCTTCGAGCTCCTCGTCGGGCCGCAGGAACACCTTCAGGAGGTCACTGCGACTGACCACGCCCTCCAGCATGTCCAGCGCGTTGACGACCGGCAGGCGCTTGACGTGCTTGCGGGCCATGATCCGGGCGGCCTCGGCGACCGGAGCATCGGGGTGCACGGTGATCGCCGGGCTCGACATGAGCTCCTCGGCCAGCACCCCGGCGGCCTTCGACGCCTCCTCCAGCTGATCGGGCAGAGAGGGATCCGTACGCCGGAACTCCTCCTTCGGCAGCAGGTCCGCCTCGGAGACCACGCCGACGACCCGGCCCTCGCCCTCCAGGACGGGGACCGCGCTGACCTTCCACTGATGCATCAGCTCGACGATCTCCTTGTAGGACGCCTCCCGGCCGATGGCGATCGCGGTGTGCGTCATGACGTCACTGACGGTGTAGCGGGATGCGGGCATGGCCGGGGCTCCTTCGCCGTACGGATGGTCAGAGGAAGCTGCCGCTGCCGTGGGGCGCGTACAGATCGAGAAGGCGAACTCGGGCCGCCTGCAGCCGGTGGGCGAGGACCTCCCCGACCCAATGGCCGAGGGCGGAGCCGAATACGGCGTCGGCGTCCATCAGCGCCCGCACTCGCTCCGCGTCGAACTCGTACCCTCGTCGAAATTGACCTCGTGGGCCAGTTCCATCAGCCGGGAACGGCACTCGGTGGCCAGCGCCGTGGCGAAGCGGGTGGGGAGAGGAGGGGGTGCTCATGAACAGCCTCCTTGATTCGAGTGTGCCTCCAGTCTTGGGGGGTCCGGCCCCTCCCGGGCATGGGCCCTGTGGCCCCCCCTGTGGTCCGACCGGCCCCTGTCCGGACGAGTGCGCCCCGGAGACCCTGGCAGGAGACCTCCCTCTGCGGCCGCTGCCGCCGAGCCCACTGCGGATGAGCGACCGACGTCCTCCTGCTGACCGAGGTGCCCACGATGAAGAGCCATCGATTCGGTACGGCCCCCACTCCGGTCGCTCTCCGGACGGCGAAGCGGCGCGTGGAGGATCTGCCTACCGGCGAGGCGCTGAAGCTGCTGGGTTCCATAGAGCTGGGGCGCATCGTCTTCACCCGGCACGCGCTGCCCGCCGTCCGTCCGGTCAACCACCTTCTCGACGCGGGTGACATCATCGTTCGCGTTCAGGACGGCTCGACGCTCGCAGCGCTGCTCGCGACCCAGGAAGACGCGGGCATCGTCGTCGCGTACGAAGCGGACACTATCGATCCGCGGTCACACCTGGGTTGGAGCGTGGTCGCGACCGGTTACGCCACTGCCGTTACCGACCCCACCGAGATCGAGCGCTACGCGCGCCTGCTCCAGCCTTGGGCCCCGGGTACCGCATCGGGCGCCATTCGGATCCGGCCCGGCCTGGTCACCGGATTCCGCCTGCGGGAGGACAGCCCGTAGCCGTCGGCCCGCGTGCGCGCTTCACGCCCCTGTGCCCCTCCGCGCGGCACGATGGTGCCGCACACGCCCGCAGGGAGTCCCGGAGGTGCCATGCCGAAGCACGGACGGATCGCTGTGCTCCCACCCGCCTTCCACGGCTACCGCAGGACCTGGCTGCGCGGCGACGTCCTGGCCGGGATCACGGTCGCCGCCTATCTCGTACCTCAGGTCATGGCCTACGCCGGGGTCGCCGGCCTGCCGCCCGTCGTCGGGCTGTGGGCGGCTCTCCCGGCCATGGCCCTCTACGCCCTGAGCGGGTCCTCGCGCCTGCTGTCCGTCGGCCCGGAGTCGACCACCGCCCTGATGACCGCCGTGACCGTGGGCCCGCTCGCGGCCGGTGACCCAGCCCGGTACGCGGCGCTCACGGCGGCCCTGGCCGTTGTGGTCGGCCTGCTCTGCCTCGCCGCCTGGGCCGTCCGGCTCGGCTTCCTCGCGGACCTGCTTTCCCGGCCCTTGCTCGTCGGCTACCTGGCCGGCGTCGCCTTCATCATGATCGTGGACCAGTTGGCCCGCCTCACGGGCGCCCACGGCAGCGGATCCGGGTTCTTCCCCCGACTGCTCTCGTTCCTCGGTCACCTCGGTGACGTGCACTGGCCCACCGCCGCCCTGGCCGCATCCTGCCTCGTCCTGCTCTTCACCCTGCCGCTGTTGTGGCGCCCGCTTCCCGGACCGCTTCTCGTGCTCGTCCTCGCCACCGCCGTGGTGGCGGCATTCGCCCTCGACACCCAACACGGCATCGCCGTCATCGGCCCCGTCCCGACCGGTCTGCCGGACTTCGCCCTGCCCCGACCATCGGACTATGCCGATCTCTTCCTGCCGGCCCTCGGCGTGCTCCTCGTCGGCTACTCGGACGTGGTCCTGACCGCCCGCGCCTTCGCCCGCCGCGACGACCCGCATCCCCTGGACGCCAATCGCGAGCTGCTGGCGCTCGGGGCGGCCAACATCGGCGCAGGCGTCCTGCACGGCTTTCCTGTCAGCAGCAGCGCGAGCCGCACCGCCCTCGGGGACTCCGCCGGAGCCCGCACGCAGGCGTACTCCCTCGTCGGTGCCGCCTGCGTGGCCGCCGTCCTCCTCTTCCTCGGCCCGCTGCTCACCCGCACTCCGACTGCCGTTCTCGGCGCCATCGTCGTCTACGCCGCCGTACGCCTGGTGGAGCTGAGCGAGTTCCGCCGACTGGCCGCCTTCCGCCGTCGCGAACTCCTCCTGGCTCTCGGCTGCACCCTCGGGGTCCTCACCCTCGGCATCCTGTACGGCGTACTGGTCGCGGTCGCGCTGTCCGTCGCCGAACTGCTCGCACGGGTCGCACGCCCGCACGACGCCGTCGAGGGGGTCGTCCCGGGCCTCGCCGGCATGCACGACATCGACGACTACCCGTCCGCCCACACCATCCCCGGCCTCCTCATCTACCGCTACGACTCCCCGCTGTTCTTCGCGAACGCCGAGGACTTCCACCGCCGGGCACTGGACGCCGTCGACACCCAGGACGAACCGGTGTACTGGTTCGTCCTGAACACCGAGGCCAACGTCCAAGTCGACATCACCGCCCTCGACGCCGTCGAGGCACTGCGCGCCGAACTCGTCCAACGCGACGTCGTGTTCGCCCTGGCCCGCGTCAAGCAGGACCTCCGCGCCCCGCTCGATGCCTACGGCTTGACGGCATCGGTCGGCGAGGACCGCATCTACCCCACCCTGCCCACCGCCATCGACGGCTTCCGCATCTGGGAGCTCGGCCGTTGAGTTCGTCCCCAGGAGCACCATCCGCACCGCGGATCAGGACGTCGCCGCGGACCGCGCGATCCATGCGCGACCGCTCCTGCACGGCGGTGTGTGCCCGCCCTCCTCCGCCGCCCGGACCGCCCGGCCCCCGTACGCCGTGTGCTGACACGTGGCCGACCCCAGGGGTGGCCAGCTCGCCGCTTACGGAGGCGGCGCGCCCGTTCAGCTGCGTCACGTTGGGGTTTCGGGTCGGTCGGCGTGCGGTTGCGTCGTGTCGCCGCGACCGGGGAGCCTCGGGTGGTGGCCGCCGGCGGTGGCTTCGGCCACCATGTCGGCCAGCAGCCCGCAGGCTCGTGCGATCTCCGTCTGGGTCTGGTTGCGCTCGCTGACGGCGGCCGCGACCAGCAGCGCGGTCAGCGAGGAGGAACCGTTGAACGCCTGGAGGGTGATCATGTTGGTGAGCAGGTCATGACCGGCGAACGGGCCTGAGCCGCGGGCAGCGGCAACGATCGCGAAGGTCGACACGGACAGGGCGCAGAGCGCGGCCCCGGCCAGCTGGAAGCGGAAGGCCGCCCAGATCAGCAGCGGGAAGCCGAGGAACAGGAGCGGCGTGCTGCTGGTCTCGAGGAAGCCGACGAACACCGTGGCCGCCAGAAGCAGCAGCCCCTCCGCCCAACGGGCCGGCCGCGCGTCCTTCGGCCAGCGTGCGAAGCGGAGGACGAGCAGGACGGGCGTCACCACCAGTACGCCCATCGCGTCGCCCGTCCACCAGACCGACCACGTCGGCCAGAAGTCCTCGGCGCTCAGCGCACCGGCGAGGGCCAGGGTGCCGCTGCCCACCGTCGCGCTGATCAGCATCCCGGTGAGCGCGCCCAGAAAGATCAGCCCCAGCGCATCCTGCAGCCGGTCCAATTCCGTACGGAACCCCGTTCGACGGAGCAGCCAGTACGAGCAGACGGGCGCGAGGGTGTTCCCCGCCACGATCGCGAGCACGGCCGGCACGGAGGGGCCGAGCGGGACGTTGACCAGGAACGCACCCAGCGCGATCCCGGGCCAGACCCGCAGACCACGCAGGAGCAGGCTCGCCAGGGCGATGCCGGTCGGCGGCCACAGCGGGGTGACCTGGCCCCCCACCAGCTGCTGGATCAGTCCCAGCGTGGCCGAGCCGTAGTACAGCGCGGCGACGGCGCAGATCTCCAGGGCGGCCAAGCCGGCCTGCCGCAGCCGTTCAGGCGGTGCGGCGGTCATCAGGCGACACCTCCGCATCGACGTCGTCCCGAAATCCATCATCCGTCGGATCCCCCGGATCCTCCACGGCACTGTCGCGCCGGACATGACGCATGGGGATCAGAGGGGCGGGGTGCGCAGGGCGAGGATGGCCAGGTCGTCGTGACCGTCGCTGGGGTGGTGATCGGCCAGGGCCTGGACGAACTCCTGCAGGGGCAGGGCGGCGTACCGGGTGGCGAGATCGGTGAGCCGGTCGAGACTCTCGTCGATGGGGTGCTCAGGATGTTCGACCAGCCCGTCCGTGAAGAAGACCACGGTGGAGTCCGGGGGCAGGAAGCGGGAATGGTCGGGGCGGGGCTGTTCGGGGTCGACCCCGAGCGGTACCCCGGGCTCGGCGAAGAGGTACTCCACCGGGCGCCCAGGGGTGATCAGCAGAGGTGGGACGTGGCCCGCGGTGCTCCAGCGGAGTCGCCAGCCCGGTCCCGCGGGTTCGATGCGTGCCAGGGTCGTGGTGGTGACGGGATTGCTCGTGATGGCGTGCAGGGTGCGGTCGAGCTGGGCGAGGACGGCGCCGGGCGGATTGCTCCGCTCGAACAGCAGAGCCCGCAGCATGTTACGGACGCAGGCCATGGAGGCCGCGGCCTCCAGATCGTGACCGGCCACGTCACCGATGACGATCGCCACGGTGTCGTCGGCCAGCCGGATGGCTTCGTACCAGTCCCCGCCGAGTTGGCTCGGCTCGGCAGCGGGCCGGTAGACGGCGGCGGCGGCGAAAGGGCGCAGATCCGGCAGGGTGGGCAGCAGAAGCCGCTGGAACTGCTCGGCCCCGAGGCGAACCCGTTCGAACAGGCGGACCTTCTCGATCGCGATTCCGGCGGCACTGGCCAGGGCGACGACGACGTTCTCGTCGTGGACGTCGAAGGGAAGTCCGTCGCGCCGCTCGGAGAGGTAGAGGTCACCGTAGATCTCGCCGCGGACGCTGATGGCGACGCCGAGCAGGGTGTGCAGGTGCGGGTGGCCGGAGGGGAACCCGGCGGACGACGGATGGGCCGAGATGCTGTCGACCCGCAGGGGTTCGGGGTGGTGGATCACGTGCCCGAGGACACCCAGACCGCGGGGCAGACCGGTCCCGGCCAGAGCGGCGCGTTCCTGCTCGGACAGGCCGGCGGTGATGAACTGTTCCAAGTGCTCGCCGGACTCGCCGAGTACGCCCAGCGCCCCGTACCGAGCGCCGACCAGGTCCATGGCGGTGGTCACGATCCGGTGCAGCACGTCGGTCAGCTCCACCTCCCGGCTGATGGACACCACCGCGTCCAGCAGGCCCTGCAGCCGGTCCATGGCGGCCAGCAGGGAGCGCAGTTGCTCGTCGATCCTGGTCAACTCGGTTCGCAGACGTACGTGCAGGTCGGGAAGGTGCGGCTGCCCGGGCTGCTTCGCTTCCTCGTTCCCTGCCATCACGTGCGTCCGGTGCTCCTGACACGACCCTGGTCGATCGGGACCACAGCGTGTCACGGCGTTACGGGCAGAACGGTCATTACGCCGAAGGCGGCACGCCATTCCGCATGCCGCTCCACGTGCCGCTCCGGGGTGACCCGGGGACCCGCCACGGCGAGGCCGAGGGCTCGGCCGACTCCCGATCCCGACCTTCTGCCGACGTACGGCGGCGCGGCGATACTGAAGGTGAGCCGACTGCTCGACCGTGGTCTGCGATCACTTTGGGTAGTCGCCGCGGCAATGCCCGCTGTGCGGTCCGTTCGGCAGGTCGAAGGGTGGCAGCGATGGACGCACGAGCGCCCGGACCGGGCGAGGCGCCCGAGGACCCGTTCGCGCTGCACAACTCGGCCTCGGCCGTTCTGGACGGCCATGGGAGGGTCGTCGGCTGGAGCGAGCGCGCACAGGAGCACCTCGGCTACCCGCCCGAGGAGGTGCTGGGCCGCGAGGCCCTGGAGTTCCTGTGCGACCCCCGGGACCGTGAGGCGGTCCGGGACGCGGCGGCCGCGTGCGAGCGCGACCGGGGCTGGTCCGGCATCCTGCCCGTCCTGCACCGTAGCGGGCGGCGGGTGGAGCTGGGTTTCCGGGCCCGCGCCGTCGTCCGGGCCGGCTCGGCCCGCGAGTGGTTCCTCGTCGTCGCCCCGGCGGAGGAGGTGCTCCGGTGGGAGACCGATCGGTCGGTCCTGGACGGTCTGTTCCGACGCTCCCCGATCGGCCTGTCCGTCCACGCCCCCGACCTCAGCGTCCTGCGGATCAACCGGGCGCTGGCCCGGTTCACGCAGCTGTCCGCGGCGGAGATCCGGGGCCTGCGCATCGGCGACTTCCTCATCGGGCCGGACGTGAAGACCATCGAGACCCGGCTGCGCCGGGTGCTGGAGACGGGCGCCCCGCTGATCTTCACCGAGCAGCCCTGTCGCCTGCGGAGCGACCCCGACCACGAGCGGGTGGTCTCGGTGTCGGCGTTCCGGATGCAGGAGCCCTCCGGCGGGATCCTCGGAGTCACCCAACTGGTGGAGGACGTCACCGACCGCTACCGGGCCCGGCACAGGCTCGCCCTCCTCAACCGGGCGAGCAGCCGCATCGGGACCACCCTGGATCTCGCCCAGACCACCCGGGAGCTGGCCGACGTCGCCGTCCCCGACCTCGCGGACGCCGTCTCGGTGGATCTGCTGGAGTCGGTGGCCCGGGGCGAAGAGCCGGCCGCCCGGGAAGCGGGTGGACCGGTCCGGCGCATGGCCGTCCATTCGGTCATGGCAGAGGCGCTGCGGGTGATGTACTCCGACGGCGAGCTCTTCCGCTTCGACCCTCGCACCCCGCAGGCCAGGTGCCTCGCCGAACAGCGGCCCATCCTCGAACCCGTGCTCCGGAGCGACCCCGGCTGGTATTTCCGGGACCAGGAGCGCAGACGGCGCGCCCTCGGCCTGGAAGCCCACTCACTGATCGTCGTACCGCTGACGGCCCGCGGTGCGCTCTTGGGCCTGCTCAGCCTGTGGCGGGCCGGGCGGCCCGAGCCGTTCGAGGAGGACGACCTCACGCTCGCGGAGGAATTCGCCGCACGAGCCGCCCTGTGCATCGACAACGCCCGCCGCTACACCCAGCAGCATCAGGCCGCGCTGACCCTGCAGCGAAGCCTGCTGCCGCAGGCGCTGCCCGAGTACAGCGCGGTCGAGGTGGCGCACCTCTACCTGCCGGCCGATCCCGCCACCGGCGTCGGCGGCGACTGGTTCGATGTCATCCCGCTGTCCGGAGCGCGCGTCGCCCTCGTCGTCGGCGACGTGGTCGGCCACGGTCTGCACGCCGCGGCCACCATGGGCCGCCTGCGCACGGCAGTACACACCCTGGCCGGCCTGGACTACGCCCCGGACGAGGTGCTCTCCCACCTGGACGACCTGGTCAACCGGCTGGCAGCCGAGCAGGAGCGTGCCGACGGACACCCGCCGGGCCAGCAGATCGTCGGCGCGACGTGCCTCTACGCGGTCTACGACCCCACCTCCCGGCGCTGCACCCTGGCCCGGGCGGGCCACCTGCCGCCCGTCGTGGTGACCTCCGACGGCACGGTCAGCCTGCCCGACCTGCCCGAGGGGCCGCCACTGGGGCTCGGCGGACTCCCCTTCGAGTCCGCCGAGCTGGAACTGGCCGAGGGGAGTCTGCTGGCGCTGTACACGGACGGCCTGGTCGAGGCCGGTGGCCTCGACCTCGACCAGGGACTTGAGCGGCTGAGAGAAGTCCTGTGCCGGCCCGGCCGCTCGCTGGAGGAGACCTGCACGGACGTGCAGGACGCGCTGCTGCCGGATCACCCACCGGACGACGTCGCACTGCTCCTCGCCCGCACCCGCGTGTTGGCGCCGGAGCGGGTCGCCTCCTGGGAAATGCCCGCGGAGCCGACCGCCGCAGCCCGGGCACGACACCTGACGGAGACCACATTGACCGGGTGGGGCCTGGGGGAGCTGGCCTTCACCGCCGAACTCGTCGTCAGCGAACTGGTCACGAACGCCTACCGGTACGGCGGCGGGACGCCGTTGACCCTGCGGCTCATCCGCGACCGCAGCCTGGTCTGCGAGGTCTCCGACGGCAGCAGCACCGCTCCGCACCTGCGACGGGCGCGCACCACCGACGAGGGCGGGCGCGGCCTCTTCCTGGTGGCCCAGCTCACCGAACGGTGGGGCACCCGCTACACCCGGGACGGCAAGACCGTCTGGACGGAGTTCTCCCTTGCCGCCGCGGCGGAGGGGCATTCCGAGGCCGTGGCCAACCTTGTGCTCAAGTAGTGGGTTCCCATGACCCGCAGCACCCCCGCCGACGCAGGGCGCCGCCTGCGGCCGATCGGCACCTGGCCCGCCGTGGGAGTCACGGTGGCCGTCCTCGCCGCCGCCAACCTGGCCCTGCACCGCTGGTCGGGCCTCTGGGGCGTGGGGACGGCCGTCGTGGTCAGCGCCGTGCTGCTCGGCGTGCTCCGCCTGGCCGGCGGCACCCTCGCGGACGCGGGGCTGGCGCCGGGCACACTGGCCCGCGGTGCCAGCTGGGCGCTGGCCCTGATCGGCCTGGTCGCCGCCGTCTACCTGGCCGGGGCCCTGCTGCCGGCCACCAGGACGCTGTTCGAGGACCGGCGGTACAGCGCGATGGACGGCGGCGAGGTCATGCTGCGCGTCTTCGTGCTGGTCCCCGTCGGCACGGTCCTCGTGGAGGAGACCGCCTTCCGCGGGGTGCTCTACGGTCTGGTCCGCCGCGACCGCGGGGCGGTGTGGGCGACCGCCGTGTCGAGCGTGCTGTTCGGCCTGTGGCACGTGCTGCCCTCGCTGCACCTGGCGACCGCGAAGCCGGCCGTGGGCTCGGTCGTCGGCCAGTCCGGGCCGGGGGCGGCTCTGGCGGTCCTGGGGGCCGTGCTGTTCACGGCGGCGGCGGGCGTCCTGTTCTGCGAACTGCGCCGCCGCAGCGGCAGCCTGTTGGCACCCATGGGCCTGCACTGGGCGGTCAACGCACTCGGCTACCTCGTCGGGTTCCTGCTGCGCTGACCGGTTCGACGGGTTCACGGCGGCGGCGAGACGACGTCCTTCAGCCGGTCCAGGTCCTGCGCGGTGAAGCCCTGGGGCCGCATGACGGCGTTCCAGGCGTCGACGTACGCGGCCTTGTAGGTGTGCCCGTGGCCGTCCGGTACGCCAGTTGAGAAGGGCAGGTCGGCGGTGACCTGCCAGAAGGTCACGAACGGGATCCAGACCATCGCGCCGAGCACGTCCGAGCCGGGACGCTCGCCGATCCAGTCGGGCTCGGAGAGGGCCAGCTGGGGACTCCACCAGACGATCGGATCGGACGGGTGCATCAGGTAGAGCACCCGGGGGCCGTCCCACGGCCGGTCCGCGGGCGGGATCCCGGCGGCCGGGTCGTCGGTGAACCTGACGGTGCGGCCCGCCCGGTAGAGGGGCTCGATCTCGGGGCTTCCCGTATCGCGGTGGTCGCTGAACTCGCGGAACAGGGTGTTGAAGTTGGGCGGGCCGGCGAACACGGTGCCGGCGGTGCGGTTGCGCAGGTCGGCCTCCCCGCTGAAGGCCGTCTCACCGCCGAACGAGCCCAGGCTCTCGCCCGCCACGAACAGGCGAGGCCGCCGGTCCTGGGGCAGCTTGGACCACTTGTCGTAGACCGCGTCGAAGAGGTCGCGGCCGGCCTCGCGCGCCTTGGACCGGTCGACCAGGTACGACATCCACGACGGCAGGCACGAGTACTGGATCGCCACACTGGCCGCGTCTCCGTCGGCGAGGTACTCGAACGAGTCCACGGCGGCGGGATCGACCCACCCGCTGCCCGTGGTGGTCATCACGAGGAGGTTCTCGCGCGCGAAGCCGCCCGCCCGTTCGAGGTCCGCGACGGCCCGGGCCGCCCGGGTCTCCGTGTCGCCGGAGGTCTCCAGCCCGGCGTAGGCCCGGATGGGCTCCCGCGCCGGACGGTGGGTGAACGCACCGATGGTCTGGGCCGACGGACCGCTGCCGGTGAACGCCCGGCCCTGATAGCCCAGCGAGTCCCACGGCACCAGCGAGCCGGGCCCGCCCGAGCGCAGTGTCGACGTGGGCTGGTGCACGCCTTCCGGGGTCTGCGTGTCGCGCAGCGAGAAGGCCTCGTTGGCCGCGTTCACGATGCCGCTCAGCAGCAGTCCGGAGAACGCGGCCCACGCCAGGGCGGCCACCAGGATCCAGCCGACCGCCCGCGCCGCCCGCGCGCCGACCCAGCGCGCGAGGTGACGGGCGGCCCACCGGTACAGGGCCCGGAGCCCCCGCCCGGCCAGGAGCAGCAGCAGGAAGACGAGAGCGGCGACGAAGGGGCAGGCGACGGTGGCGAGGACGTCGTGGTCGGGGACGTCCATGAGCCGGCGGATCTCGTGCTGCCAGTACTGTCCGAGCCCGAACGCGACGCCGAAGAGCACGATCGCGCTGACGAGCAGGATCAGCCATGACCTGCGCGAGGCGCGGCGCGCCTCCCGGTCGGCGAAAGCGCGCCACACGGAGGCGCCGACCACGCCCAGCCCGTACCCGATGGCCGCGCTGATGCCGCAGACCAGTCCCTGGAGCACGCCTCCGCGGGGAAGCAGCGACGGGGTGAAGGACAGGCACGCCAGGACGAGGGCGCCCCAGCAGCCGGGCAGCGTCAGGCGGAGCCGCCGGCGGCACTCGCGCGGTGCCGGCTCCTTCGGCGCGGACGCGGGGACCGGCGGGGGGTCAGCGGTCATGGGTGCCTCCGCGGCCATGGTCCCAAGGCCCGGTCGGTCGTGCCATCCGGCGCGGACGGCCGGGGCGTGCCGTGGTCGGCAGGCCGCGCGGGGTCGGCGCTCGTAGCCTGAAGTGGGTGCCGACTCCTGTCCGGCGGCCCGTGAAACGGCGGGAGGTGGTCCCATGAGCAGGCGTTGGACCGCACGTCTGGCCCTGGCGACGGGCCTGGCGGCGCTCGTGGTGCTGGTGGTGTTCGGCGGCCTCGCGAGCCTCCTGCTGATGGCGGTGGGGTGGGCCGGACTGGTCCTCACGGCGGCCGGCGGGTGGTGGATGCTCACCCACACCGGCTGGATCAGGGTGCTCGCCGGGCTGCTCGTGGTCGGCGCACCGCTCGCCGTCCTGCTCCTCTACTCGGCCGCCGGGTTGCTGTGGGTCGTACTGGTCTCGCTCGCCCTGTGGGCGCTGGCCGTCGCCGCGGGCAGCGCCGCCCTCGCCGAGGACGCGCAGGGCATGCCGGAGCACGCCGCCGGAACGGCCGAGCGGCCCTTCCTGATCATGAATCCGCGCTCGGGTGGCGGAAAGGTCGAGAAGTTCCGCCTGGCGGAGCGGGCCAGGGCCCTGGGCGCCGAGGTCGTCGTACTGGATCCTGCCCGGCACCAGGACGTGGCCGAGCTGGCGCGGCAGGCCGTCGAGGGCGGGGCCGACCTGCTGGGCGTCGCGGGCGGCGACGGCACTCAGGCACTGGTCGCCGCCGTGGCCGTAGAGCACGACATTCCGTTCATGGTGATCAGTGCCGGCACGCGCAACCACTTCGCCATGGATCTGGGCCTGGACCGGCAGGATCCCTCCCGGTGCCTGGAGGCCCTGACCGACGGTGTCGAACTGCACGTCGACCTCGGCTACATCCACGAGGGAGAACCGGCGGACGGGAACACCGGGCGGGTGTTCGTCAACAGCGCCTCGTTCGGCGTGTACGCGGAAGTCGTCCAGAGTCCGGCCTACCGTGACGACAAGGCCGGCACCATTTTGGAGATGCTTCCGGACCTGCTGACCCACGGCAGCGGCTCGCAGCTGAGCGTCCGTGCGGATGCGCTGGTCCTGGACGCTCCCCAGGCCGTACTGGTGAGCAACAACCCTTATCAGAAGGGTGATTCGGCGGGGCTCGGGCGCCGGGAGCGACTGGACTCCGGTCGGCTGGGGGTACTCGGCGTCGAGGTCTCGAGCGCCGCCGAAGCGGCGGGGCTGCTGCTGCACGGCAGGCAGGGCCGCGGACTGACCGCCGTGACCGCCCGCGAGGTCGTCGTCGATGCCGACGCCAGCGCCATCCCGGTCGGCGTCGACGGCGAGGCACTGGTGCTGTCCACCCCCGTGCACTGCAGCATCGCGTCCGGCGTCCTGCGCGTGCGCGTGCCCCGGCACCGTCCCGGCGTGCCGCGTGCCGCGCCGCCGATGGACTGGCGCCGGGTGCGGCGGCTGGCGCTGACCATGGGACGGACCGCGGCGGGACACGGCGCCGCCTGAGCGGCGGCCGTCGGGGGCTTCCCGGTCGCCGCGGCCGGCGGGCGGTCACTTCCCGCCGGCGGGTGCGGTGCCGGTGGACCCGGGTTCGGGCCCGGCGGACGGTCCGGCGGGCGGTCCGCCCGCGTCGGAAGACGCCCACCGCGCTCCGGTGCGCAGACGGAAGGCGGTGACGGCCGCTTCCACCGTGGGGAAGAAGTGCCGGGGGTCGATGGTCCGGGTGAGTTCGTACCGCTCGATCTTCCGCCGCACCGGGTCCTTCATCTCGGCGAACACGAGGTGGACGCCTTGCGCGTTGAGCGCTTCGTCGAGCTCTTCCAGCACGTCGGCGGCGGTCGTGTCCACGTCGGTCATGGGCTCCGCCGCCACCACGATCCAGCTCGGCCGCGGCTCCGCGCCCGCCAGCCGCCTGACCTCGTCCCGGAAGGTCCTGGCGTTGGCGAAGAAGAGCGGGCCGTCGAACCGGTAGATCACCAGGCCCGGCAGCTGCTCGGCCCGCGGGTAGGAGCGGATGTCGTGGTAGCCCTCCAGGCCCCGCACACGCCCCAGTACGGTGTCGTACGGCCACCAGGCGCGCCGGAAGACGTTGAGGACGGACAGGCCCACGGCGATGGCGATCCCGGGCAGCACGCCGAGCAGGGCCACGCCGGCGAACGCGGCGGAGCACAGCAGGAATTCCGCCCGGCCCTGCCGCCACAGCCGTACGGCTCCCGGTACGTCGGCCAGGGACAGTGACGCGGTGATGACCACGGCGGCCAGGGCCGGCTGCGGCAGGTTGCGGAACAGACCCGGAGCCAGCACGAGCATGAGGACGATGAGCGCGGCCCCCACGACCCCGGTGAGCTGGCTCCTGGCCCCCGCGCGCTCCGCCACCGCCGTCCGGGACCCGCTGGTGCTGACGGGGAAGCCCTGGAAGAGGGCGGCCGCCAGGTTGGCCGCACCGACGCCCGCCATCTCCTGGTTGCCGCGGACCTCCTGTCCCGTACGGGCCGCGAAGGCGGACGCGTTGGAGATCGTGTCGGCCAGGGAGACCAGGGCGATGCCCAGCGCGCCGCCGAGCAGCGGCGCGAGGTCGGCGAGCCGCACGTCGGGGATCGTGAACGGAGGGAAGCCCTCGGGCAGCACCCCGACCAGGCCGACGCCGTGCTCGTCCAGGTCGAAGACGGCGGCCGCGGCGATCGCCAGCACCACCATCACGAGCACCGCGGGGACCTTCGGAAGGAAGCGCTGCAGGACCAGGATCAGGGCGATCCCGCCCAGGCCCACGGCGGCGGCGGCCGGCACCGTCGCCCCTTCGGCGATCTTGCGCACGAGGCCGGCACACTCGCCGATCAGGTCGTCCGCCTCGACCTTGAAGCCGAGCAGCTTGGGCAGCTGGCCGATCAGAATGGTCAGGGCCAGGCCGTTCATGTAGCCGATCATCGTCGGTTTGGAGATCAGGTCGGCGATGAAGCCGAGCTTCGCCACCGAGGCGAGGATCATGATGGCCGCGACCATGACCGCGAGCATCGACGCCAGTGCGACGGCCCGGTCGGGATCCCCGCCGGCGGCCACCAGGGGCAGCACGGTGGCGGCGATCATCGGCCCCAGCGAGGAGTCCGGGCCCAGCACCAGGATCCGGGACGGGCCGAACACCGCGTATCCGAGCAGGCAGAGGATGGTCGTGTACAGGCCCGTGATGGCCGGCAGGCCCGCCAGCTCGGCGTACGCCATGCCCTGCGGTACCAGCAGCGTGGTCAGCACGACGCCCGCGACCAGGTCCTTGACCAGCCACTCGCGCCGGTAGGCCGACACGGCGCGGATCCCGGGGACCGCCCGGAAACGGGAGAGCGCCCCGTGGCCGTCGTGCCGGGTGGTCACGGACGGGCCTTCCTCAGGAGGTCTTCGTCCGGCGGGCCGCGAACTTGCCCAGTTCCCACAGCAGCAGGAGCGCGAGGGCGGACAACAACGCCCAGCCGAACTGCCGCGCGTCGATCTCGGTCGTTCCGAGGATGCGCTGGAAGCCGTCCATCTGGGTGACCAGCACGGAGAGCACGAGCTGGGCCAGGGCGACCCAGTTCATCTGCTTGCTGTCGAACGTGGAGGTCGTCAGCACCGACTCCGTCTCGCTGCGGCATTCGAAGGCGGCCACGATCAGACAGAGCGAGAAGGCCGTGAACGCGATCGACTGGCCCGTCGCGACGCTGTCGTAGTGGGTCTGTCCGAGCCTGATCAGTCCGAGCAGCAGGACGGTGATCGCCAGCCCGCCCAGTCCGACCGTGACGAGCACGGGCCGCGTGAGCACCGATTCCCCGCGCGGGCGGGGCCTGCGCCGCATGAGTCCGGCGCTCTCCCGGTCGAAGCCGAGCGCGAAGCCGAAGGAGGCGTTGACGACGAAGTGGATCCACAGCACCTGCGGCGGGGTGAAGGGTTCGCCCGCGGCGACGTTGAAGACGGTGGCCCCGAGGAAGGTCAGTACGAACGTGACCAGCAGGAGCAGCACGAACCGGATGTACTTGGTGAGGTTGTCGTAGATCGTCCGGCCCTGTTCCACGGCGTAGACGATGGTGGCGAAGTTGTCGTCGGAGAGGATCATGCGGCCGGCGTTCTTCGCCACGTCCGTGCCGCTGCCCATGGCGATGCCGATGTCCGCGGCCTTGATGGCGGGAGCGTCGTTGACACCGTCCCCGGTCATCGCCACGACCTCGCCCTTCTTCTTGAGCGTGTTCGCGAGCAGTACCTTGTGCTCCGGCGCGACCCGCCCCACCACGCCGATGCCCTCGATGCGGGAGAGCTGCTCGTCCTCGCTCATGGCGGCGAAGTCGGCCCCGAGGACGGCCTCGCCGGGGATGCCGATCTGCCGGGCGATCGCCGCCCCGGTGGTGACGTCGTCCCCGGTCACCAGACGGACCCGGATGTGCGCCGCCTGGGCGTCGGCCACCGCCGCCTTGGCCTCCTCGCGGGGCGGATCGACCATGCCGACGAGGCTGGTCATCCGCAGACCGGTGACGTACGGGAGCAGCTCGCCCTCCGGGTCGAAGCCGGCCGGGTCCAGGTCACGGGTGGCCGCGGCCATCACGCGGCGGCCCTCGCCGCCCATCCGCTCGCTCGCCGCCTCGGCCCGACCGAGCAGTTCGGCGTCCCAGGGCACCGTTTCGCCGGCGGCCAGCGCGGTGGCGGCCCGCTCCATCACGGCCGGGGCCGCCCCTTTGACGAAGCAGCGCACGACCTGCCGCCCGGAGGCGTCGGTCGCCGAGTGGAAGGTGGCCATCAGCTTGTACTCGGGGTCGAACGGGAGGGTGGCGAGCCGGGGAAGGGCGTCCCGGGTGGCGTCGGTGTCCAGGCCGGCCTTGTGCGCGAGGACCAGCAGCGCGCCCTCGGTGGGGTCGCCCACCACCTTGCCGCCCACCAGCTTGGCGTCGCTGGCCACCACGTACGGCAGGATCGCGTCCTCGATGCCCGCGGCGGACCCGGCGGCATGGTGGACCTTCCCTTCGAGCCCGTAGCCCGTGCCCGACACGGTGTACCGGTCGGTGGGGCTCAGCACTTCGACGGCGGTCATCTGGTTCATCGTCAGGGTGCCGGTCTTGTCCGAGTTGATCGCCGACGTGAACGCCAGCGTCTCGACCGAGGGCAGTTCCTTCACGATGGCGTGCCGCTTCGCCAGGTTCAGGCTCCCGACGGACAGGATCGCCTGGGTCACCGTCGGCAGGGCCTCGGGGATGGCGGCGATGGCCAGTGAGACGGCGCTGACGAAGAGGACGTCCCAGGCCTGGTCCCGCTGGCGTCCCAGGGCGAACATCACGATCATGGTGAGGCCCGCCGCCGCCGTGATCCACAGGGTCAGCCGGTCGAGCTCCTTGGTGAGGGGCGGCACCTCCTTCTCGGTGGCCGACAGCATTCCGGAGATCTTGCCGAGCTCGGTGCCCGCGCCGGTCGCGGTGACGATCACGACGCCGCTGCCGTGGGTGACCGGCGTGTTCATGAACGCCGTGTTGGTCTGGTCGCCGGGCGACAGCCGGCTGCCCGCCAGCGCGGCGGTGTCCTTCGCGGCGGAAACGCTCTCCCCGGTGAGCGCCGACTCGTCGATCTGCAGGGCGCTGGCTTCGATGAGACGCCCGTCCGCCGGCACCTGGTCCCCGGCGGAGATCAGCACGACGTCGCCGTCGACGAGCTGTTCGGCGGGGATCTCGGCCTCCCGGCCGTCCCTGCGCACCCGCGCCGTCGCCTTCATCATCGACTTCAGCGCGTTCATGGCGCTTTCGGCCTTGCCCTCCTGACGCAGGCCGATGACCGCGTTCAGCAGGGTCAGCACGATCAGCAGGATGGCGGTGGTCCACTCCCGGATGACCAGCGAGACGATCGCCGCTGCCAGGAGCACGATCTGCATGTAGCTGCGGTACTGCGCCAGGAACCGGCGCCAGGCCGGGGTACGGGCCTCCTCGGGCAGCGCGTTCGGGCCGTGCGCGCTCAGGAGTTCCGCAGCCCGCGCCGCGGACAGACCGACCGCGGGATCGACACCGAACGCCGCCACGACCTCCTCGGGAGAGCGCGTGTACCAGCCGTCCCCGGCAGCCCGGGGCTGTTCCGCCACGGAATCCGACCGCACCGTCATGGTTGTGCCTCCGCTCCGGGGCCGCGGACGCATCCGGGCCGGTCGAGCTCCGTCCGAGGGTCGCTATCCGCGCTTCCCGCCCGGCTTCTTCCCGTGCCCGCCGCCCCGGTGCGCCGGCGGGTGCCGGGCGGCGTACGGGTCGGCCGGGACCCCGGCCGGGGCCTCGCGCTCCAGGGCCCGCTTCGCAACGAGCAGGTCCTTCCGTGCCTCCTGCGCCACCTCGGGGTACTGAGGGTCGATCTCCATCAGGGTGTGTGCGAGGACCGCCGCGGCGCAGATCCGCGCGAACCACTTCCGGTCCGCCGGTACCACGTACCACGGCGCCCACCGCGTGCTCGTGGCGGACAGCATCTCGGAGAACGCGTGCTGGTAGTCGTCCCACCGGCGCCGCTCCCGGACGTCGGCGGCGGAGAACTTCCAGTTCTTCTCCGGCAGGTCGATCCGCTTCAGGAAACGGGTGCGCTGCTCCTCCTTGGACAGGTTCAGGAAGATCTTCACCACCTTGAACCCGTTGTCCGTGAGATAGCGCTCCCAGCGGTTGATCTCCCGGTAGCGCCGGTCCCAGATGTCCTCGCCGAGCACGTGATCGGGAAGCTTCTGCCGGAGGAGGACCTCGGGGTGGACCCGTACGACGAGGACCTCCTCGTAGTGCGAACGGTTGAAGATGGCGATCTCGCCGCGCGAGGGCAGCCGCAGGGCGTAACGCCACAGGTAGTCGTGGTCGAGTTCCTCGGCGGACGGCACCTTGAAGCTGCTGACCCGCACGCCCTGCGGGTTGACGCCGCTCATCACGTGGCGGATCGTCCCGTCCTTGCCCCCGGCGTCGAGCGCCTGGAGGCAGAGCACCACGCCGTACGTGTCCTGGGCGGCCAGCCGCTCCTGGTACTCGGCGAGCAAGGACACCCCCGTACGCAGCAGTTCGGTCCCTTCCCGCTTCTTCATGCCGGCCTTGAAGCGGGGGTCGAAGTCCCGGTCCAGGCGCACCTTCGACCCCGGCGGTACCCGTAGCGGCTCGATGAAGTCCGCGATGCGTTCGGCCCTCTCGTCCGACATCACCCGTCACCCCTTCTCCGGTCCGGGTCCGGGTCCGGTGCGGCAGGCGGCGCCGAGCGCCGTGCGGACCGACGCTCCGCCAGGATCGGGACGTGTCCCTCGTGGTCATTCTGTGCGCGACTCGACAAGATCGCCCTCCGGGCGTGCGCCGACGGTGGGAGGCCCGGCTGCCCGGCGGTCTCTCGCGTTCTACGACGTGGGCCGGGTGGCGGGCCCGGGGGCGGAGCCCGGCGCCCGGCCGGGGGACGGCTTCCTCGGGAGGAGCACCGCGGCGGCGAGTCCGGCGAGCCCGATCACGGCCATCGCGATCAGGATGGCGATGCCGGCGACGGTGACCACGACGAGGATGCCCATGACGAGGAGGACGAGGCCGGCCGCCGAGAGGGGAGCCACCGCCCAGCCAGGCCCCAGGTGCGGGCCGACCGCCATGACGGACCACCAGGTACCCACCGACACCACCGGGCACAGCACACCGGCGAAGCTGCAGATGAACTGCGCGAGCGCCAGCGGAGCGAGCACGCGTCGCTGTGCGCTGGACGGACCTTGCGGGGTTCGGTTCCAGGCCACGGGCATCACCTCGGCGCCGAACCCGGCCCCGGTGCACCCCGTCGACCGGGCGGGAGGGCCGGGCCCTCCGGCTCGACGGGGGCGAGACACCCCCTAGCCCTTGGGGTGCGAGGAGACGACCTGGAACAGGCGGGGTTGGACGTCGGTGGCGATGGTCGCCGCCTGGTCCATGTGGACGCGGGCCTCGGGGTTGGTCAGCATGGTGCGGTAGTGCTGCTCCGACTCCCACTGGGCGTAATTGATCACGCGCTGCCCGTCCTCGCTGGCGTGGAAGTTGGCGCAGATGAAGCCGGGCTGGTGCTTCATCGTCTCCTCGGTGGCCTGCGCCAGAAGGGCGATCAGCTCCTGCTGGCGCTCGGGGGCCACCGTGAAGACGTTGATGAGCGTGGCCACGGGGCGCGTCGAGTCGATGCTCGCGGTAACGGTCATGGATCTATTGCTCCCCTTACGCACTTCCGTCGTTTCCTCCCGCGGCCGACTTTCCCCCGATCGGAGGCGGGGCGGGGTCGAAGCGGACCGCGGCGTGGAAGCGGGCCGTGCGGGCCGCGCGGCGGAACGTGGTGAGGACGGCCGGGCCCGCGAGGGTGATGCAGACGAAGTCGGTGACGGCGCGGCCGGTGTCCCAGCCTCACCGGCTTCGCCGGAGCAGAACGCATCGTACGGCCCGAGAAGGGGCGGCCGGAGGCGCATGCCGATTCAGCTGGCCGGCCACGGGTTTCGGCCGGACGCAGCGGGTACGCGGGAGCGGGGCGTGACGACACCACTCGTCACGCCCCGCTCTTCCTCGGCTGCCGGGGCACCCTCGGCCCGGCCGGCGAACCGGGACCCCTCAGTCCCGGTCGTACGTGTGGAACCCGCGGCCCGTCTTGCGGCCCAGCAGGCCTGCCTGGACCATCCGCAGGAGGAGCGGCGGCGGGGCGTAGAGGGGTTCCTTGAACTCGTCGTAGAGGGATCCGGCGACGGCGGCGACGGTGTCGAGGCCGATGAGGTCGGCGAGCTTCAGCGGGCCCATGGGGTGGGCGCAGCCGAGCACCATTGCGTCGTCGATGTCCGAGGCGCTCGCGTAGCCGGATTCGGCCATGCGGACCGCCGACAGCAGGTAGGGCACGAGGAGGGCGTTGACGACGAATCCGGACCTGTCCCGGGAGCGGATCGCGGTCTTGCCGAGCGCGCCCCGTACGAAGGACTCCGTCGTTTCGACGGTGCTCGTGGTGGTGTGGAGGGAGGACACGATCTCGACCAGGGGGAGCACCGGTACGGGGTTGAAGAAGTGCAGGCCGAGGACGCGGTCGGCACGGCCGGTGGCCATGCCGAGGCGCATGATCGGGATGGCGGAGGTGTTGGAGGCGAGGATGGCCTCCGGGTCCTCAACGATCTTGTCGAGGGCGGTGAAGATCCCGGTCTTCGCGTCGGCGTTCTCGACGACGGCCTCGATGACCAGCTGCCGGTCGGCGAGGTCTTCGAGGTCCCCGGTGAAGACCATCCGGGCCAGTGCGTCCTCGGCGGAGATCCGGTCCAGTTTCCCGCGCTGGACGGCGCGTTCGAGGGAGACGGCGACGCGTTCGCGGGCGGCACGTGCGGCGGTGGCATCCGCCTCGCAGACGACGGCGTCGAGGCCGGCGCGGGCGCACACCTCTGCGATGCCGGCGCCCATCCGGCCGCCTCCGACGACGCCGATCCGGCGGATCGAGGTGCTCACGATCGGGCCTCCGTCCGGCGGACGAGGTGGCGGGTGTAGGCCCCGGGGGTGAAGAAGGCGGGCAGGCCGGGGGAGAGCGCGGTGTGCACGAAGAGCTCGCGGGCCTCGGTGACCAGGGCCTGCGGGTCCTCTTCCGCCAGCGCCTCGCATTCGGCGTCGAGGAGGTCGAGGACCGCGGAGCGTTCCGCCCTGTCGTGGCGCAGCCACTGCCAGATCTGGACGCGGGCGATCTCGGCGGTCGCCGCGTCCTCCATGAGCCCGTTCAGGGCGACGGCTCCGCGGCCCCGGAGCCAGGCGTCGAAGTAGCGCAGTGCGACGGCCACGTGGGAGCGGATGCCTTCGGAGGTCGGCGGGGCGGTGATCCGGCGGACCGACAGCGGTTCGGCGGCGGTGACTTCGGCATCCTCGCGCGTGCGCTCCGGCTGGTTCGGACGCTCTCCCAGGACGTCGTCGAAGACTTCGCGGCAGACGGGGGCGAGGCCGGGGTGGGCGACCCAGGAGCCGTCGAAGCCGTCCTCGGCCTCGCGTTCCTTGTGGAGGAAGTACAGACCGAAGTCCACGAGCGAGGCGGACACGGGACGGCCGTCGATCTCCAGGTGTTCTTCGAGGAGGTGCCAGCCGCGAGGGCGGACCATGATGGTCGCGAGGTCCGACCCGAGCCGGTACTCCCTGCCCCCCGGGGTGGTGAAGTCGATCCGCCGCTCGATCACGTCGAGCAGGGTCAACTGGCCGCCGATGACGTTGTCCCAGGTGGGCGAGGTGGCGTCTTCGAGGTCTGCCATCCACACCCGGGCGCCGGAGTTGAGGGCGTCCACCGCCATCCGGCGGTCCGGCGGTCCGGTGATCTCGACGCGGCGGTCGGTGAGACCCGGCGCCGGCGGCGCGACCCTCCACTCGGAGTCGTGCCGGATCGCGCGGGTGGCGAGGGGGAAGACGAGGGGGGTGCCGCCGGTCAGGTGGGTCGAGCGGCGGACGCGCTCCTTGAGGAACTCCAGGCGCCGGGAGCGGAACGCGTCGTCGAGCCGGGTGATGAAGTCCAGGGCCTCGGGGGTCAGGATCTCGTCGTGGCGGTCGCCCGGTGTCCCGAGTACCTCGACGCGGCGGGTCGGTGCGTGGACGGACATGCGGGTCTCCTCCAGGAGACGGGACGGCCGGACGGAGATGGCTCCTCCGGCCTTCGGGGAACGTGGGTGGCGGTGCCGGAGAGGTGCCCGAGTGCTTCTCGTTCTCGGGTACCCCGGCCTGCGGCGCGGTGGTGCGTGCGAGGTTCCGGGCGGTCGACGGCCCGGAACGGACACCCCCTAGTGGAACTGCTCTTCCTCGGTGGAGCCGGTGAGCGCGGTCGTGGACGAGGCCGGGTTGACGGCGGTGGAGACCAGGTCGAAGTAGCCGGTGCCCACCTCGCGCTGGTGCTTGACCGCGGTGAAGCCCTGCGCCTGGGCGGCGAACTCGCGCTCCTGGAGGTCCACGTACGCGGTCATGCCGTGCTCGGCGTAGCCGCGGGCGAGGTCGAACATGCCGTGGTTGAGGGAGTGGAAGCCGGCCAGGGTGATGAACTGGAAGCGGTAGCCCATGGCGCCCAGCTCGCGCTGGAACTTGGCGATCTGGTCGTCGTGCAGGGCGGCCTTCCAGTTGAAGGACGGCGAGCAGTTGTACGCCAGCATCTGGTCCGGGTACTGAGCGTGGATCGCCTCGGCGAACTCGCGGGCCTGCGCCAGGTCCGGGGTGCCGGTCTCCACCCAGATGAGGTCGGCGTACGGGGCGTAGGCGAGCCCGCGGGCGATGACGGGTGCCATTCCGTTCCGCACCCGGTAGAAGCCCTCGGCGGTGCGCCCGCCGGTGGCGAACTGCGCGTCGCGCTCGTCGACGTCGCTGGTCAGCAGGTTCGCGGCGAGGGCGTCGGTACGGGCGATGATCAGGGTGGGGGTGTCGGCGATGTCGGCGGCCAGGCGGGCCGCGTTCAGGGTGCGGATGTGCTGGGAGGTGGGGACGAGGACCTTGCCGCCGAGGTGGCCGCACTTCTTCTCGGAGGCCAGCTGGTCCTCGTAGTGGATGCCGGCCGCGCCCGCCGCGATCATCGCCTTGGTGAGCTCGAAGGCGTTCAGCGGTCCGCCGAAGCCGGCCTCGGCGTCGGCGACGATGGGCGCGAGCCAGTCCGTCGTGTCGGTGCCGCCCTCGGCGGTCGCGATCTGGTCGGCGCGCAGCAGCGCGTTGTTGATCCGACGGACCACCTGGGGAACGGAGTTGACCGGGTAGAGGCTCTGGTCCGGGTAGGTGTGACCGGCCTGGTTGGCGTCGGCGGCGACCTGCCAGCCGGAGAGGTAGATGGCCTGCAGCCCGGCCCGGACCTGCTGGACGGCCTGGCCGCCGGTGAGGGCGCCGAGCGCGTGGACGTAGTCCTGCTCGTGGAGCTGTCGCCACAGGCGCTCGGCGCCCCGCCGGGCCAGGGTGTGCTCCTCGCGGACGCTGCCCGACAGGCGGACCACGTCCGCGGCGGAGTACGTCCGCTCGATGCCGGCCCAGCGCGGGTCGCTCGCCCAGCGCTCGGTGAGGTCCGCCGCCGCTGCCGTCGTGTTCGTCGTGCCTGCCATGACCGTCACCGTCTCCATGAGTCGCTCGGGAATGCCCCCGCACGTCAAAGGTGCGAAGAATTGGCACCAGGTGCCACATATGAGATCGCGGCCCGCCGCCCCGTTGCGTGGGACGAGCTGAGCAATGGTGCCGTGCCACCCGTCGGAACCGGTCGGGGTTGCCGATGTCAGGGCGTGACTCGGTTCCGTCGGTTCCGTTCGTGCCGCCTGGTCCGGCGGGCCGCAGGACGACTCTCCCAGTGACACCCAGTGCCATCAATCGGGGACGCATGCCAAGTTCTGCGCATCTTTTCGCGAGGTTTTGCCAAGGATGCGAAGGCTCTCCGATGCGGCTCTGCGCATAGGCTGGCCGCTCGGCACCAGGGGAGGTCCGGTGAGCAAGACGTACGCGGGCGCGCGGCTGCGCAGGCTGCGCGAGGAGCGGCGGATGAGCCAGGTCGATCTGGCCAGGGTCCTCGCCATCTCGCCCAGCTATCTGAACCAGATGGAGCACGACTCCCGCCCGCTCACCGTGCCCGTACTGCTGCGGCTGACGGAAGCCTTCGGGGTCGATCCGGGCTTCTTCTCGGAGCGGGACACCGGCCGCCTCGTCGCGGACCTGCGCGAGGCCTTGGCCGGAGAGGTCGCCGAGGCCCGGGTCTCCGCCTCGGACCTCGCCGAGCTGGCCTCGCGGATGCCGGCGGTCGCGCAGGTGTTGCTGGACCTCGGACGGCGTTCGCAGGTCCTGGCCGAGAGCCTGGCCGGCGCGGAGGGCGGGCGGGACGCGGTGCCGGGTGCGGCCGGTGCCGCCGCAGGGGCCGTTCCGCGCTCCGCGCACGAGGAGATCCGGGAGTTCTTCTACCGCCGCCAGAACTACCTCCACGACACCGACCTCGCCGCCGAGGAACTGGCCCGCGCGATCCGGATCCGCCCCGGAGAGGTGGTCCGGACCCTGTCCGCGCGCCTCGCCGACGTACACGGGGTACGGGTGAGCGCCGACTGCGACCGGCTGCACCGCTACGACGAACAGAGCCGGACGCTGCAGCTGTCCGCCCGGCTGCGGCCGGGGCAGCAGGCGTTCCGGATGGCGACGCAGCTCGCCCTGCTGGAGCACGCCGACGAGCTGGACCGGTGTGCGTCGCAGGACTTCCCGGCCGGGTCCACCGCGCACGGTCTGGCCCGGATCGGCATCGCCAACTACTTCGCCGCGGCCCTGATCCTCCCGTACCGGGCCTTCCACGCGGCCGCCGAGGAATTCCGCTACGACATCGAGCGGCTCACCGACCGGTTCGGGCTGGGGTACGAGACGGTCTGCCACCGGCTCAGCACCCTCCAACGGCCCAGGCTGCGCGGGGTGCCGTTCTCCTTCGTGCGCGTGGACCGGGCCGGGAACATGTCCAAGCGGCAGTCCGCGACCGGGTTCCACTTCTCCAGAGCGGGCGGCACCTGCCCGCTGTGGAACATCTACGAGGCCTTCGCGGCACCCGGCCGCATCCACGTCCAGGTCGCCGCCATGCCCGACGGGCAGCGCCACCTGTGGACCGCCCGCGCCGTCACCCGCCAACGCGCCGGCTGGGGGGAACCGGGCAAGACCTTCGCGATCGGGCTGGGCTGCGAGATCCGGCACGCCTCGCGGCTCGTCTACTCCGACGGCCTCGACCTGGACAACACCGCGGCCGACACGCCCATCGGCATGGGCTGCCGGCTGTGCGAGCGCCTGGACTGTCCGCAGCGCGCGGTGCCTCCGCTGGGGCGCCCGCTCGCCGTCGACGAGAACAGCAGCACCTTCGTCCCGTACCAGGTCGCCGACCGCGCGCAGTGACGACCACGCCCTCCGCACCCGCCGGCCTCCCGGGCCCGGGTCGGACGCCCGTCGTGCGTCCGACCCGGAACCCCTGCGTCAGGAGTGGTCGCCCGTGAGCTCCGCGCGCACCTCACGCGCGGCCGCGACGAGGTTCTCCAGACAGGCGCGGGTCTCGGGCCAGCCGCGGGTCTTCAGCCCGCAGTCGGGGTTGACCCACAGCCGTTCGGCGGGGATGGCCGCGAGCCCCTCGCGGAGCAGGGCCGCCACTTCCCCCGTGCTCGGGACGCGCGGGGAGTGGATGTCCCAGACGCCCGGCCCGGCCTCACGGGAGTAGCCGTGCCGCGCCAGTTCGCCGGCGACCTGCATGTGGGAGCGGGCGGCCTCCAGGCTGATGACGTCGGCGTCGAGGTCGTCGATGGCCTGGACGATGTCGCCGAACTCCGCGTAGCACATGTGGGTGTGGATCTGGGTGTCCGGCCGGACACCGCTGGTGGTGAGACGGAAGGACTCCGTGGCCCAGGCGAGGTACTCCGGGTGGTCCGCCGCGCGCAGCGGCAGGGTCTCGCGCAGGGCGGGTTCGTCGACCTGGATGACCGAAGTACCGGCGGCCTCGAGGTCGTCGACCTCGTCGCGCAGGGCGAGGGCCACCTGGCGGGCGGTGTCCCCGGGCGGCTGGTCGTCCCGTACGAAGGACCAGGCGAGCATGGTGACCGGGCCGGTCAGCATCCCCTTGACGGGCTTGGCCGTCTGCGATCGGGCGTACGAGGTCCAGCGCACGGTCATCGGCTCGGGGCGGGAGACGTCCCCGGCCAGTACCGGCGGGCGGACGTAGCGGGTGCCGTAGGACTGCACCCAGCCGTGCCGGGTGGCCAGGTAGCCCGTGAGCCGCTCGGCGAAGTACTGCACCATGTCGTTCCGTTCCGGTTCACCGTGCACGAGCACGTCGATGCCGGTCTTCTCCTGGAAGGAGAGCACCTCGCGGATCTCGTCCTTGATCCGCTCCTCGTAGTCCCCGGTGTCGATGCGGCCGGCCCGCAGGTCGGCGCGGGCGGTGCGCAGCTCGTTCGTCTGGGGGAACGAGCCGATGGTCGTCGTCGGCAGCTGGGGCAGCCCGAGGAGGGCGCGCTGGGCCGCCGTCCGCCGTGCGTAGGGCTGCGAGCGCCGTCCGTCGGCATCGGTGATCGCGGCGGTACGGGCGCGCACGGCGGGGTCGTGGGTGATGGCCGAGCCGGCGCGTGAGGCCAGGTCGGCACGGTTGGCGGCGAGTTCGGCCGCGATGGCGCCGGTGCCCCGGGCGAGCCCGCGGGCCAGGGTGGCGACCTCGATGGTCTTCTGGCGGGCGAAGGCGAGCCAGCGCAGGATCTGCGGATCGATGTCGCGTTCGGCGGTCGCGTCGAGCGGGACGTGCAGGAGCGAGCAGGACGCGGCGACGTCCACCCGGTCGGCGAGGCCCAGGAGGGTGCCGAGGGTGGTCAGGGACTTCTGGTGGTCGTTGATCCAGATGTTGCGGCCGTTGACCACGCCGGCGACGAGCCGCTTGCCGGGCAGCCCGCCGACCGCGGCGAGGTCGGCGAGGTTCGCGGCGCCGCGTCCTGTGAAGTCGAGGGCGAGGCCTTCGACGGGGGCCGCGGCCAGCACCGGGAGGGCGTCGCCGAGCCGGTCGAAGTACGAGGCGACGAGCACCTTGGGCCGGTCGGCCAGCGCGCCGAGCTCGCGGTAGGCGCGGGCGGCGGCGTTCAGGTCGGCCGGGGTGCGGTCCTGGACCAGGGCGGGCTCGTCGAGCTGCACCCACTCGGCGCCGGCGGCCCGCAGGTCGGCGAGGACGCGGGCGTAGACGGGCAGCAGCCGGTCGAGCAGCGTGATCGGCTGGAAGTCGGCGGCCACGCCCGGGGCGGGCTTGGCCAGCAGCAGGTAGGTGACGGGACCGACCAGGACCGGGCGGGCCGTGTGCCCGAGCCCGAGGGCCTGCTCCAGCTCGGCGACCTGCCGGGCGGAATCGGGGGTGAAGGCGGTGTCCGGGCCGAGTTCGGGGACCAGGTAGTGGTAGTTCGTGTCGAACCACTTGGTCATCTCGAGCGGGGCGACGTCCTGGGTGCCGCGGGCCATCGCGAAGTAGCCGTCGAGGGTGTCGGCGGCGACCGCCGCGCGGTGCCGCTCGGGGACGGCGCCGACCATGACGCTGGTGTCCAGGACGTGGTCGTAGTACGAGAAATCGCCGGTCGGAACCTCGGTGATGCCGGCATCGGCCAGCTGCCGCCAGTTCGAGCGACGCAGGTCGGCTGCAGTCTCCCGGAGGGCGTTGGCGGTGACGCTGCCCCTCCAGTAGCCCTCGACGGCCTTCTTCAGTTCGCGGTTCCGCCCCTGGCGGGGGTAGCCGTACACGGTGGCTCGTGCTGCCGCGGCTGCGGGCTTCGCTGTCACGGAACTCTCCTTCGCGAGATGTGTCCTGAACACCCCGGTGGGGGACGCGGACGCGAAGGAACGGCAGAACGTGCGGACCACGTCGCGGGGGAACACCGCACGTGCCGCTCGCTGTGTACGCCGACCCGCCCACGAGGTCACCGGGATGTCCGCACGGGAATCGTCCGCGTGCGGGCAACGGGCAGGTCTTCGGACTCGCGGGCACGCCTGCCGGTCTCCCGGCGGGCACCTACTGGCCGTCGCTTCCCAGGACCGTTGTCCGGTCCCAGTGCGTATGACGGCGGTCGTTCCCGCTCACCGCTGCGGGGCAGTCCCGGATTCCCACCGGGTTCCCTCTTACGACGCTCCCGCCCGGCTGACGGGGGCGAACCAGCTGCACGGGCCACCCTAGGACGCACGGTCGCCCACCGGCGAGCTGGGTCCACCATTCGGACCCAAAGGTGAGACACCCTGCCGGCGGCGCACCAGCGAGGCGTCGGAGACGACGCGTTCGAGCGGGAGGCTCGGGGCGAAGCGGGCCTCCCCGCCCGCGGGACCGCCTTGACGCCCTCGTTGTCGGCCGGGGGAGCGACGAACGGCGGCTTGCAGAAACGGAAGAAACGGAGGAGCTCACGGGAGGCCTGTGACCACCGGTGGGGCGCGGGTGGTTCGGCCCCCGCGGGGGCGACCGCACCGATCCGGTCACTCTGAGGGGACGTTCGGTGAACCGTGAGTGGCCGTCACCTGGGCAGGAGGTACGGGAGACGGCGTCGCGCCGGTCGATGCGGTGCGCCCCCGCGTGGTGCGGGCCTGCGGGTACCCGGCGCGAGCTGGGCGAACACACCTCTCCTCACCGATATGCGAACCAACTGTCCGTAAATCGACCGCCGATGTGCAGCGGACCTTCATGCCTGGCAGGCTCAGCCTCAGTTGAGCGCTACATGAAAGACGTAGCGCCCCTAATCACCTTCGAATCGAAAGCGAGTCTTCTCATGCGTCACCGCTTGGCCACCGTCTCCGCCGCCGCTCTCCTCTGCCTCGCCGGCGCCACGGGTGCGGCGGAGGCGAGCCCCGACAGCCTGTACGCCCCCTCCGCCATGGTCTTCACCGTCACCCAGGGGGACAACGCCGCCACCGGTACGGTCCTGAGGGCCACCACCCTCAGCTGCGCCTACGCCGCCGAGGGCACGCACCCCGCCCCCAGGGCCGCGTGCGACGCCCTCAACGCCACCGGCGGCGAGTTCAACCGCCTGCTGGCCGCGCCGAACCCGGACCGCGCCTGTCCGATGCACTACGACCCCGTCACCGTCACGGCCGACGGCGTGTGGCGCGGGGCCCACGTCGCGTGGAAGCACACCTTCTCCAACGCGTGCGCGATGTCCGCGACCCTGAACGGCAACCCGGTCTACGCGTTCTGACGCCACCGGGCCGACCGGCCGCGACGTCGGGGGATCGGCTCCGGCCACCCGTCCGGCCACCGTTCGCTTCGTGCGGCGGGGTGCGCGTTTGTTCAAGAAGGCGGGGCGGCGGGGGTCCCAGGATGGGGGCTGCCCGGCAGATGCCGGGCGGTACCTCGTGAAGGGACGCATTCCGTGTTCGATACGCGCAAGGCGGCGTTCGGCGTCGTCGCGGTGGGAACGCTCGCGGCTTCCGCGCTCCTCGGTGCACCCGCAGGAGCGGCCACCGGCCCCGCTGCGGACGCCACGGCCCGGTACGCCTCGTTCGAGGGGCGGACCCTGGATCTGTCCGGCGACTGGGGCGAGGCCAGGGTCTGCATGGTCTGGCAGGGCCGCGGGGCGGTGGAGTGCTTCCGTACGGCCTCCGAACAGGAGGCGCGGGAAAGGCAATTGCGCGCCACCGCGACGACGCGGCAGGTCCTCGCAGCCTGCTCCACACCGCTGGACCTGTACCAGTACACGGGCAAGGGGGGCCGCGACCTGAAGTTCTACGACCGCGGGTACTGGCAGAACCTCTCCGCCTACAGCTTCGACAACTCCACGTCCTCCTACTGGACCGGTGCCTGCACGGCCCACCTCGCCGAGAACCCGGGCGGCGGCGGGTACTGGTACCCCGGCAACACCGGCCCGAACCACATCGAGGACTCGATGCGCAGCGGATGGGACAACCGGGTCAGCTCCATCAAGATCGACTGAACCGGTCGGGCAGCACGATGCTGGTGACCTGCCCGGCCACCCGGTCGACCCCGGCCGGGCCGCCGGGCAGGGCGGCGCCCCGCTCCGAGCGGAACCGCCGCGGCGTGCGCCCGCTCATCGCCTTGAACTCCCGGTTCATATGGGCCTGATCGCTGAACCCGCAGGCGACGGCCACGTCGGCGAGCGGGCGGCCGCCGTGGTCGACGAGCCACAGCGTGCGCTGGAAGCGCAGCACGCGCGCCGCCGTCTTCGGCGTCAGACCGATCTGCTCCCGGAAGAGGTACTCCAGCCGCCGCTTGCCGCGGCCGGCACGTACGGCCAGTTCCTCGACGGGGAGGCTGCCACCGCTGCGCAGCAACTCCCCCCACGCACGGCGCAGCGGCTCGGCGGCACCCGCGCGCGTCGCCTCCGTCCAGGTGCGGAGCGTGGCGTCCAGCAGGGCGAAGCGCGGCTCCCATCCCACCGCTTCGTACAGGGCCTCGGCCAGCAGATCGGCCCGCCGGCCGAGGAGCTCGCCCGGATCGGCCATCCGGTCGGCCAGGTCGCTCATGGGCTGTCCCAGGAGTCCGAACGCCGCCCATGGCGCGAGGAGCACCTCCACACCCTCCACCCGGCCCGCGTGTTCACCGAACGTGGGCCGGGTCTGGAGGCCGGAGACGAGCGAGGTGTAGGGGCGGGCGATCGCGTCGACCCGCGTGCCGAGCGTCACCCACACCGGGCCGGCGAGGTTGAAGACCAGCGAGACGCAGGCGTCCGGCACCTCCAGCCGGCGGCGCCCGTACCCGAGGTCCATGCGGTAGCCCCGGTACCCGCGCACACCCGGCCGCAGCCGCGGATGAGGCCGGCCGCGGACCACCTCCCAGGTGCCGTGAGGGCAGGCGTCCCTGGTGAGGGCCCGGGGCGAGGGGGATAAGCCGGCCGGCATGTCACGCCTCCTTCGGCCCCGCGACGGTGCAGCGGGACCCTGTCGCGTCGGCAGGTGGTACGGGCGGTCGCGCGCGGCCACCGGAGGCGGGCGCAACGTCCCCGCTCCGACAGGGGCACGCGGGCATCGGTGCCCCGCCGCGCGCCGCTCCATGCGCCGAACTCCCGGAAGGGCTCGATCTCGACGCCTTCGGCAGGGCGGCCCCGACGCCGGGCCCTCCTGCCCGCCACCCCACGGGACCTGACGGCAAAGAGGGCGGATCAGGCCCGCGGTGGACGCGAGTTCGCGGCGGCGTGCGACCCTTCTGGCATGGATGTGATCTTTGCCGAGGACGAGAGCGCCGTACGCCGCTGCTGGCCGGTCTTCTCGCAGCTGCGCCCGCACCTGGACGAGGACGGGTTCGCCGAGCGCTGGCGGACGCAGTCCGCGGAGGGCTACCGCATCGTCTACCTGGAGGAGGACGGCGAGGTGTGCGTCGCCGCGGGCTTCCGCGTCATGCACACGATGATCTCGGGCCGCATCCTGTACCTGGACGACCTCGTCGCCGACGAGGCCGTCCGCGGCCGGGGACTCGGCAGCCGCATGCTCACGGCCCTGAAGGCCATCGCGGCCGACGAAGGGTGCGAGGAGTTCCACCTCGACACGGGCCACCAGCGCCACGCCGCGCACCGGACCTACCTGCGCAACGGCTTCCGCATCGATGCCCACCACGTCTCCATGACCCTGCGCTGACGGGACCCGCGGCCCCACACCGACCTGCCACACCCTGCCCGGGCCCTCTGGCCCGGGCCCATGCGCGCCCGTACCCTCTGCGCCATGATCAATTCACGTACCCATGTCCGCGTCGCCCGCCCCTCCCTCGACCTGAAGGCCGCCGAGCGGTTCTACGTCGACGGACTCGGCCTGGAAGTGCAGTGGCGCAGCACCGAGCGCGTGCCCGGCGCACACGACCTGCTCATGGTCGGTCCGGCCGGAGGCGGTTGGCACTTCGAGCTCACCCACGATCCCGAGAACCCGATCGTGCCCGCCCCCACCGTGGACGACCTCTTCGTCGTCTACCTGGGCGAGGCGCCCGACGAGGACCTCGTCCGCCGGCTCGTCGAGCACGGCGGCACGCGCGTCGCCGCGCACAACCCGTACTGGGACGAGCACGGAGTCACCGTCGCCGACCCGGACGGCTACCGGCTGGTGCTCTGCTCCCGTACCTGGGGTTGATCCGGCCGCGGGGGTTTCCCGGGGAGGTGACTTTCTCTTCCCCGGGCCCTCCGGCCATGACCGGTTTTCTATGCACCATGTCTGCCATGACGACGAACGACGATGCCACAGCCTGGCAGGGCGGCAGCCTCGACCTGGATGCCTACCTCCGGCGTACCGGCTATGACGGAGAGCTCGCGCCCACCCTCGACGTTCTCCGGGCGCTGACGCGTAAGCACATCACCTCGATCCCCTTCGAGACCGTCGAGATCGTGCTCGGCAGGCCGATCTCCCTCGAACTGCAGGACATCCAGAACAAGTTGGTCCACGGACGCCGCGGCGGCTACTGCTACGAGCACACCGTGCTGCTCGCGGCGGTGCTGGAGCGCGTGGGCTTCCGGGTGACGGGGCTCGCCTCGCGGGTCCGCATCGGCTCCGAGGGGGTGGTCCGTGCGGCCACGCACGCGATGCTGCGCGTGGAGACGGCCGAGACCCCCGAGACCGGCAAGGTGTGGGTGTGCGACCCCGGTTTCGGCCGCAACCCCATCGAGCCCATCGAGCTGGTGGAGGGCGCCGAGACCTCGTTCGGCGGCTGGGGCTTCCGGCTGGAGGGTTCCACCACCGAGACGGGCGACCGGCTGTACGCGATGCGGACGCGGGGTGCCGACGGCTGGTACGACCTGCACGCCTTCACCCTCGACCAGCGGTATCCGCAGGACTGGATGGTGGCCAACCACTTCCTGTCCACGCATCCGCGTTCGCCGTTCGCGGGCCGGCTGCTCGTGCAGCAGATGCGCGAGCAGGAGCACGTCTTCCTCGACGGCAGTGTCCTCACCCGGACCCTGCCGGACGGCACGGCCACCGCGCACACCTACGCCCCGGAGGAGATCCCCGGTCTCCTGCGCGACCTGTTCGGCATGGAGGTGCCGGAGACGGATCGCGACGAGCTCATCGCCCGGGTGTACGTGGCCCGTCAGGCCGTCGCGATGTACCCGACGACCGTGCAGCCGTCGACGGTGCCCATCCAACAGCTGCGGGCGCACCGCGCCGGACGCAGGAGGGCGGCGCCGGTCAGGTGAGATCGGAGGCAGTGTTTCCGGTTCCTTCGGCCGTTCAAACTCCACAAGTAACTTGGCAAAGTTGCTTGTGGGGTTTCACGGAGGAGTCATGATCACGAAACCCGGCCGGCAGGCGTCGCCGTCCGTCGTGACCGCGCAGCGGCTCGACGACGCGATCAAGCGCCTGCGCGCACGGCTGCGCGCGGAGTCGGGGCAGGACGCGACGGGCCTGACCGTCACGCAGCTCGCCGTCCTGGCGAGCGTCGTACGGGAGGGCCCGGTCACCGCCGCCCGGCTCGCTTCCCTGGAGCACGTCAGCCCGCAGTCCATCGCGCAGAGCCTGGCGGTCCTCAAGGCCGCCGGGCTGGTGCACGGCGAGCCCGATCCGTACGACGGGCGCCGGAAGCTGATGAGCGCGGATCCCGCCGCCGCCGAGCTGATCGACAAGCTGCTGGCGGGTCGTGCGGCCTACCTGGCCCGTGCGATCGACCGGCGCGTCCCCGCGGACCGGCTGGCGGACGTGGAAAGGGCCGTCGAGCTGCTGGAGCGACTGGCCGCGGCCGACGTGCCCGGCCTGGCGGGCAGGGCGGCCCCGAGGGGCGGCAGCAGATGAGGACCGGCGCCGGCCGGGGTCACGGGACCAGGACCACCTTGCCGGCGACCGTTCCCGACTCCGCCAGGCGCATCGCCTCGGCGGCGCGGGCCAGCGGGATCTCGGCTGCGACCTTGGCCGAGATCTCGCCGCGCTGCAGCGCGGTGAACACCTGGGTCAGGTCGGAGCGCAGCCGGGCCCGGAAGCGGTTCTTGGCGTAGGCGCGGCCGGCCCACACGTTGAAGAAGTACGCGCGGCGGCCGTTGGGCAGCGCGTTCCACAGCCACACCCGGCCCAGTAGCTTCAGCACCGGCAGCGAGCCCGAGCCCTGGTCGTCCCGGGTGGCGGCGGTCCCGTACGAGACGAGGGTGCCGCCGGGCGCCAGCAGTCGCCATGAGTCGACGATGCCCTCGCCGCCGACGTGGTCGAAGACCGCGTCCACCCCGCGGGGCGCGAGTGCCCGCACCCGCGCGCAGACGTTGCCGGACCGGTAGTCGATGGGGATCACCCCGAGCGCGCGCAGCCCGTCGTGGTGGCGGGTGGAGGCGGTGCCGATCACCTCGGCCCCGGCGGCGAGCGCCAGTTGGACCAGGATCGAGCCGACCCCGCCGTTGGCGCCGTGGACCAGGACGGTCTGGCCGGCGCGCACCCGGGCCTTGCGGTGGAGCATCTGCCAGGCGGTGATGCCGTTGACGACCGCGGTCTCGGCGTCCACCGCGCCGACGCCGTCCGGTACCTCCACCACGTCGGCGGCGTCGAGCGCGATGTGGCTCGCCCAGCCTCCGGTCTTCGTCAGGGCGGCCACCCGCCGGCCGAGGAGACCGGAGTCGACGCCTCCACCCACCGCTTGCACCGTCCCGACCAGGTCGTATCCGGGGACGAAGGGGAACGGGGGCTGGTCGTAGTACCGGCCGCGGCGCATCTGCTGCTCGGCGAAGGAGACTCCCGTCGCCTCCATCGCGATGACCACCTGACCGGCCGCGGGCACCGGGACCGGGCCGCGGTGCAGCTCCAGGCCCTCGGGCTCGACCTTGCCCGGCAGGACGATCTCCACGCGCTCGACGGTGTTCACCATGACCTCCAGAAGGGTGGTTGTTTCTGCATCTCGTGTTCGTTAGAAGCTATAACTAGAATGAGCGGGGGTGGCGGCGATGTCAAGCGAACGGCTCGTCCGATCGCGATGGGCATTGCCGATAGTGATAGCGTCTAACTACTTCAGTGGCGGGTGACGAAAGGTGGCGGGCATGGGAACGACCGGGCGTACGGAGAGCCCTCGCGAGCGGTACCGGCAGCAGGTGCGCGAGGAGGTCAAGGAGAAGGCCTGGCAGCAGATCGCCGGCTCCGGCGCCTCCGCGCTGTCCCTCAACGCCATCGCCAGACAGATGGGCATGAGCGGACCTGCGCTGTACCGGTACTTCGCCAACCGCGACGAGCTGATCACCGAGCTCATCCGGGACGCGTACCGCAGCCTCGCCGACGCCTTCGCAGGCGCCGGTACCGGTAGCGGCGAGGGGGGAGCGGGCCGGGCCGGACTCGCCGCGCTGGCACAGGTGCTGCGGCGCTGGGCCCTGGAGGACCCGCACCGCTACTTCCTCGTCTACGGCACCCCGGTGCCGGGCTACCGCGCGCCGCAGGACACCACCGCGATCACCGCCGAGATGATGTCCGTCCTGCTCGACGCTTGTACGGCCGAGGCCCCGGAGGGAAGGGAGGGCGCCCTCGAGGAGCACCTGGCCGGCCACCGGGAATGGGCCGGGAGCCACCCCGACGCCCCGCCGTCGGCCCTGCGCCTGGCCCTGGCCTTCTGGAGCCGCCTGCACGGCGTGCTCTCCCTCGAACTGGCCGGCCATTTCACGGGCATGGGCCTGGACCCCGCCCGGCTCTACGCCGCCGAGGTGGACGGCCTGACGGCCTGACGGCGTGACCTCGTAGCCGAGCCGCGCTCGCGTGTCATTCCGGAATGTTCCGGATCCCCCGGTCCCGGGCCGTTGCTACGTTCCCGTACGTCCGGCTTGACGACCCAGGGGGAGGAACGTCACGTGGTTCTCGGTATTTCGCGACGCGCGTCGGTGCTGTTGCTGGCGGCGGCGGCCGCCGGGGCGCCGGCGCTGGTGGCCCCGTCCACGGCCGCCGCCCGGACCGCGGGCTTCGCCGCCTCGTGCCCGGCGGCCGGCTGGATATCCCAGTACTACAGCCAAGCGCACAACGGCATCGACATCGCGAGCGACTACGGCACCCCGATCCACGCCGTGGGCGACGGCGAGGTCATCGTCTCCGGCTACGTGTCCGACTACGGGCAGTGGATCCGCATCCTGCACGGCGACGGGACGATATCCGAGTACGGGCACATGCAGCGGCGGGACGTCGCCGTCGGCGACCACGTCACGGCCGGCCAGCAGATCGCGCTCGTGGGCAGCGAAGGCCAGTCCTCCGGCCCCCACCTCCACCTGCGGATCTGGGGCGACCCGAACGCGAGCGTGCGCACCGACCCCATTCCCTACCTGGCGGAACGCGGGGTGACCATGCCCTGTACGCCGGGCGAGGGCCCCGGACCCGGCCCCGCACCGGTGGTGCATCCGGTGGAGTCTGGGCGGGTGGTCTCCGGCCGGTCGGCGGACGGGCGGCTGGAGTTGTTCGTGGCGGGCGCCGACGGGGTCCACCACGCGTGGCAGACCGCCGTCAACGGCGGCTGGTCGTCCTGGGAAGCCCTCGGCGGCCCCGGCAACGCGGAACTGGCCATCGCCCCCAACGCGGACGGCCGGCTCGAGCTGCTCGCCATCAACGGCAACACCTTCCAGCACCGCTACCAGACCGGGCCCTCCGCGGGCTGGTCGGGCTGGGAAGCCTTCGGCGGCGGCGGGCGCGACATCGCCGCCGGCACCAACGCCGACGGGCGCATCGAGGTCTTCGCCTCCGGACCGGCCGGCATCTTCCACCGGTACCAGAACGCGCCCAGCGGCGGCTGGTCCGGGTGGGAGTCCGCCGGTGGCGGTCCGGCCGACAGCCGGATCGAGTTGGAGAAGTCGCCGGACGGCCGGCTCGAGGTGTTCGCCGTCAACGGAGGCGCCTTCCAGCACCAGTACCAGACGGCCGTCAACGGCGGCTGGTCGGCCTGGGAGGACTTCGGCGGCGGCGGTCACGACCTGACCGTCGACCACAACGCCGACGGGCGGCTGGAGGTCTTCGCCTCCGGACCCGTGGGAGTGTTCCACAAATACCAGACCGGCCCGACGGGTTGGTCGCAGTGGGAACCCTCCGGCGGCCCCGCCGACGCACAGCTGACGAGTGAACGCACCGCCGACGGCCGGGTCGAGGTCTTCGCCATCAACGACACCGTGGCCATGCAGACCTGGCAGACGGGGCTCAACGCCCCGTACAGCCCGTGGGCCGAATTCGGCGGCGGCGGGACCGAAGTCACCGCCGCCACCAACGCCGACGGGCGCATCGAGGTCTTCGGCACGAGCGGCTCCGGCGTCTTCCACAAATGGCAGACCGGATTCTCCACCTGGTCCGAGTGGGCCTGGGTGACCAACACCGCAGGCCCCGGCGTGAACTGACGCGACGCCACTCGACCCGTCCCGCCCCGCCCCACCTCGGCCCACCCCACACCACGCCCGAAAGGGGCAGCGGTTGTCCAGGTCTCAGCGCTCCTCGCCCACGGGATCCACCGGTACGACATCACCGGGGCGGCGCACCGCCCGCCGCCTGGCCGCACCGGCACTGGCCATGCTGCTCGGTGCGGCGGGCCTCGTCGCCGGGGCCTCGCCGGCATCCGCCGCGTCGAGCGACCTGTGCGCGCAGACCGGCTACAACGCGGGCTTCCGCGGCGACGGCCTCGTGACCGCCGTGGCCGTCGCCCTCGCGGAGTCGAGCTGCAACCCGTCGGCGACCAACGTCCAGAACAACACGCCCCCGTCCAGGGACCGCGGCCTGTGGCAGATCAACGACTACTGGCACCCCGAGGTCGACGACGCCTGCGCCTACGACGCCCAGTGCAACGCCAACGCCGCCTTCGAGATCTCCGCCGGGGGTACGAACTGGCAGCCCTGGTCCACGTACACCGCGGGCGCGCACCAGCGGCACATGGACGAGGCCCGGGCGGCCGTGGACCGGCTCGGTCACCACGAACCGGGCCCGGGTCCGCTGACGTATCCGGCGGAGTCGGGCCGGGTGGTGTCGGCCCGGTCGGCGGACGGCCGGCTGGAGGTCTTCGCGGCCGGGGCCGACGGCATCCACCACGCCTGGCAGAACACGGTGAACGGCTCGTGGTCCGCGTGGGAGGCACTGGGCGGCCCGGGTGGTGCGGAGCTGGCGATCGGCCCCAACGCCGACGGCCGGCTGGAGCTGTTCGCCATCAACAACGACACCTTCTACCACCGTTACCAGCTCCAGCCCTCGGGCGGCTGGTCCGGCTGGGAGTCCTTCGGCGGGGGCGGCAAGGACATCGCGGTCGGCGCGAACGGCGACGGGCGTCTGGAGGTCTTCGCCTCCGGTCCGGTCGGGGTGTTCCACCGGTACCAGAGCGCGCCGAACGGCGGCTGGTCCGAGTGGGAGTCCGCCGGTGGCGGTCCGGCCGACAGCCGGATCGAGATGGAGAAGTCCCTCGACGGGCGTCTGGAGGTCTTCGCCCTGAACGGCGACGCCTTCCGGCACCTGTACCAGACGGCCGTGAGCGGCGGCTGGTCGGCCTGGGAGGACTTCGGCGGCGGCGGTCGGGATCTGACCGTGGACCACAACCAGGACGGCCGCCTGGAGGTCTTCGCCTCCGGACCGGTCGGCGTCTTCCACAAATACCAGACCGGCGCGTCGGGTTGGTCCGGCTGGGAGCCCACCGGGGGCCCGGCCGACTCCCAGCTCACCAGTGAACGGTCCCCGGACGGCCGCGTCGAGGTCTTCGCCGTCAACGCGACCACCGCCCAGCACATCTGGCAGAGCGGGGTCAACGCCCCGTACGGCCAGTGGGGCACCTTCGGCGGCGGCGGTACCGAGATCGCCGCCGCCGCCAACGCCGACGGCCGCATCGAGGTGTTCGGGACCAGCAGCGCCGGCGTCTTCCACAAATGGCAGACCGGCTTCACCACCTGGTCCGAATGGGCCTGGGTGAACGGCACCGCCGGCCCCGCCGTCAACTGACCCCGGAGGCAACCGTGCATCCGATCAGCAGACGGAGCGTGCTGCGGGGAGCGGCCGCCGCGGCGGGCGCGCTCGCCCTGCCCGTGACGGGCGGCGCGGCCGCGGCGGATCCGCCGCACCGGTGGGTCGGCGCCGGGCCCTTCACCCACGTCCACGACCCCTCCCTCCCCGGCCGCCGGCGCTACCTCAACGACCACACCCTGCTCAAGGCGGGCGGCCGGTGGCACCTGTTCGGCATCGTCGGCGACAGCGCCCGCCCCGGCGAATCCCCGGACAGCGCCGCCGAGATCGCCTTCGCCCACGCCTCCGCCCCGGATCCGTACGGGCCCTGGACCGCGCACGCCGACGCGCTGACCGTCGACCGTTCGTACTTCGGCGAGGAGCACCTGTGGGCCCCGCACGTGGTCGAGGCGGGCGGCACGTTCCGGATGTTCTACGCCGCAGGCGGCCGCGACGGCGCCGCCGTCAACATGGCGACTTCCACCGACCTGTTCACCTGGACGCGTGTCCCGACCGGCCCCCTCTTCCGGGGGCTCGCGGCGCGGGACCCGATGGTGCTGCGGATCGCCGACGAGTGGGTGATGTACTACACCGAGCTGTCCGCCCCGCACGGCAGGCACATCGTGGCGGTACGGCGCTCCACCGACCTGGTGCACTGGAGCGAGCCGGAGACCGCCTTCACCGACCCGAGCAGCGACGCGACACTCTCGGTCACCGAATCACCGTGCGTGGTCGAACGGGACGGCTGGTACCACCTCTTCATCGGGCCGCGCGGCGGCTACGAGGGTACGGACGTGTTCGCGTCCAGGGATCCGTTCCGCTTCGGCCAGGGCGGCTACGCGGGCCACGTCCCCGGCCACGCCGTCGAGGTCGTCTCCGACGGGCAGGAGTGGTACGCGAGCGCCGCGGGCTGGTTCCGCCAGGGCCTGTACGTGGCGCCCCTGCGGTGGCGGGACGAGGCACCGCCGCCGTGGCAGAGCACGGACAACCCGGTCGCCGGGCTCGACGTGGACGGCCGGCTGACCGTTTTCGCGCTCGACGCCGGCGACCGGTCGATGCTGCGGCGCGTCCAGCTCGACCCGGACTCCGACACGTGGTCGCAGTGGGAGTCCTTCGGCGGCCCGGCCGGGGCCGTGCCCACCCTCGGCCGCGACGTCGACGGCCGGCTGGAGGTGTTCTCCCTCGCCCCGGGCGGCGTCAACCTGCACCACCGGGCGCAGCGGCCCGACGGCGGCTGGTACGACTGGGAGGAGTTCGGCGGCCCGGCGGGAGCCGCCCCCGCCGTCGCACGCGGCGGCGACGGCCGGCTGGAGGTCTTCGCGCCGGCCCCCGGCGGTGCCCGCCTCGCGCGGCGGCGGCAGCGGACGCCCGGCTCGCCGGCCTGGGATCCCTGGGACGGGGGGTTCGGCGGACCGGTCGGCGCGCCCCCGGCCGTCGCCGCCAACGCCGACGGCCGCCTGGAGGTGTTCGCCCTCGCGCCGGGCGGCTCCGCGATCCACCACCGCTGGCAGGAAGCCCCGGGCGGAGCCTGGGCCGCGCAATGGCGGACGTTCGGTACGGCGGCCTGCGGCGTGCCGCGCGCGGCCCGGGACGGCACGGGCAGGCTCACCGTCGCCGCCGTCGCCCCCTGCGGCCTGGCCACGTTCCACCGGCGCCAGACCGCAGCGAGCGGCGGCTGGGGCGACTGGCAGTACCTCTTCGGCTGGTCGGCCGCGGCCCCGGCGCTCGCTCCCGGCGCCGACGGCAGGCTGGAGGCCTTCGCCCTGTCGCCCGCCGGGGCCCGGCTGAGTCACCGCTGGTACGCCGACACCGGCGGGACCTGGGCCGCGGAGGAGGATTTCGGCGAGCCCGGAGTACCGCTCGCCGCCACGCCCACGGCCGTGGCCGACGCCACCGGGCGGATCCACGTCCTCGCCGTCACCGCCGATGGCCGGATCCGCACCCGCGTCCAGGACCGGCCCAGCGGCGGCTGGGGACCGTGGAACGCCTTCGGGGAACGCCTGGTCGCGCCGCTCCCGGCAGGTTCACCCCTGTACTGAACGCCTGCTCGCTGGCCCCGGAAATGGCTGGTGTACCACCCTGTGGTCAGGCTTCCAGCCGGTAACGTTCCCCGTACGGCGTCTTGTCGGTACGTCGTACAGGGGGAGTGGTGAGCGGCATAGTCGTCCATCTGCCGCGGGGGAGCGGCGGCGCCGACGGGGAGCCCGGCGGCGGTGCGGTGACCTTGCGGCTCGGGCCGGGCGAGGTCGCGCGGTTCGGGCGCGGCTCGTCGACGACCCCGGTCGAACTGCGGCTCGCCGACGAGGCGATCTCCCGGCTGGCCGGAGAGATCCGGGTCACCGACGACCACTGGCAGCTGACCAACCACAGCACCACGCAGACCTACCTCGTGGAGAACCCGGAGGGGGCCGGCGAGTACCTGCGGGTGTCCCCGCGCCGGGCCGGGGCGCCCATCCCTTTCGAGTTCTCCCGCGTGGTGCTGCCCACGCGCCGCGGCACCAACGTCTCCTTCCAGGTGTTCGCGCCCGACCACGTCTACCTGGACCCGCCCGGCGCGGGCGGCTCCTGGGGGGCGAGCCGTACCGTCACGGCGTACTCCCTGGACGAGACGGCCACGTACTTCCTGGTGCTCGTCGCGCTGTGCGAACCCTGGCTGCGCGACCAGTCTCCGGTCGCGGTGCCCACCACCCCGCAGGTCGTCGAGCGGCTGCGCGGCCATGCCACCGGCGGCGGGCTGACGGCGCGCGCGGTCAGCTCGCACATCGACTACCTGGCCGACGAGAAGCTGCGGATCGGCGCCGCGGCCGCCGCGAACGAGGCCGGTGCGGGCGGCTGCACCGGGACCGCCGCCGCGGGCGACCGTCGCAACGGCAAGCGGGACGCGGTCGTCGCACTCGCCCTGAAGTTCGCCGTCGTACGGGAGGAGCACCTCGCACTGCTGCCTCCCCGGGCCGAAGCGGGCGCGCGGGGGCGGTAGGCGACGTGATGCGGGTGCAGGGGCCGGGGGCTCCGGGCGGTCCGGGCGCCTCGTGGGACAGCAGCGGTACGGAACTGCTGCCCGCGGGCCACCGGGTGGGCGACTGGGTGGTCACCGAGCCGATCGGGGCCGGGGGTTGGGCCACCGTGTACGCGGGAACGAGGTCCGGGGCCGACGCGCCGGGGGCGGCGCAGGAGCCCCGCGAGGTCGCCCTCAAGATCATGCCGACCTCCGGACTCGCACCGCGCCAGGCCCGGAGCGTGGCGGAGGCGGCCCGGCGCGAGGTCGAGATCGGGGTACGGGCAGGGCATCCGCGGCTCATCCGGCTGCTGGACAGCACCGTTCTCAGCGCCCCCGGCCACCCGGCGCTGGACGGGGCGATCGTCCTGGTCATGGAGCGGGCCGGGGCCAGCCTTCGCGATCTGCTCGGCGCGGGGATCACCGAGGCCGAGGGCGCCCGCCTGATCGCCGGGATCTGCGAGGGGCTCGCCCACCTGCACCGATCCGGCTGGGTCCACGCCGACCTCAAACCGGAGAACGTCCTCATCGGTGAGGACGGTTCGGTCAAGCTCTCGGACTTCGGGCTCGCCGCCGAGCTGACCACCGGCACGCACGGGCACGGGCCCCCGATGGGCACGCTGGACTACCTCCCGCCCGAACGCTGGCGGGCCCCGCTGGGGGAGTTGGGCGTGGAGGTCCGCCCGAGCGCCGACATCTGGGCCCTGGGCGTCGTGATCCACGAGGTGTTCGCCTCGGGTGCCCCGCTGTTCTCCGGGGCCACGCCGGTGGCGCGGGGCGCCGCCGTACAGGAGTACGCGGCCGGGCGCGCGCCCCTGCGCATGGCCAACGGGGTCCCGGAGTTCTGGCGTGCGCTGGCCACGGACTGCCTCGCCCCGACCCATGCCGCGCGCGCCGCGCACACCGCCGAGAGCCTGCTGGAGCGGATCGCCGTCCGGCAGGCGGCCCCGTCCGTCCCCCGGAGCCGGACGGGCCGCTTCGGGCGGGCGACGCGGATCGCCCTCCTCGCCCTCGCGGCGTGCGGGGCGATCGGTCCCGCCATCTGGTCGTACGCGGGGCACACCGGCCGGGAGGCGGCCCCCGGCGGGCGGGTCGGAATCGCCGAACCGCCGCTCCAGGTGAGGGTGTTCAACGCGGAAAAGGGCTGCCGGGAGCGTACGGACCGGGATCCGCGGTGCAGTCTGGGACTGGCGATCGACCCGATGCGGCCGTACACGGCCGGGAACGTCGTGCCGACCCGGGTCTGGCACGCCGACGTCCTGGAAGCCGACTGCCAACTGCTGAGCGGCGAGGTGGTCATCGACGAGTCGGACACGCGGTCCACCCACTGGTTCCGGATCCGCCTGCCGAGCGCGGGTCCCGGCGGCGGCCCGGGAGCGGAGCCGGGTGCCATCGCCTGGCTCCCCGCCGTACGCACGAAGGACCGCCCACCGCTGCCCGGGTGTCCGGCTCCGACGGCCGCCCGGTGACCCGCGGGCTGCGGCGAGTGGATGACAACCGCACGTGCCCGGTACAGAATTGGGCAGGCTGACGTCGGGGGGCGGTCATGGGACAGACAGCGCGGGCACCACGGGTCTCGCGGGCAGTGTGGGTGGGGATACCCGTTCTCCTGGCGGGGCTGTTCTTCTGGTGGGCCTCGTACGCCACCACGATCATCGTCTGGGAGGGCCGCAAACTCCTGTCCTGGCTGGCCGTCCCGCTGCTGCTCGTCGCCTTCCTCCTGCTGGTCGGGCTGGTGCTGAAGCTCCTCCGGCGCAGGCGGGACGGCGGCTCGGGCGGCGGCAGCGCCGGGGTGGTCCTCGGATGGCTGGGCGCCGTCCTCGGGCTGGGTCTCGGCATCTGGTGGCTGGTGTACGGGTCGTACCTCCAGGACCGGGCGTACATGGAGAACGTGCAGATCGTGAGCGAGCCGGTGCCCGAACTGACGGCCCGCGCGCCCTACGTGGTCGGGAAGGCGCAGGCCGCCCCGCACCTCGGAGACGTCACCGGCGAGATCTCCGACATCACGTACCTGCCCGACTCGGACCGGTTCGCGACCCTCGTCGAACGGCGCGGCTGGCTCTCCGGGTACGAGGTCGGCCTCGAACAGGACGTCCCGCTCGGCGGCAACAGCCGCAGCCAACAGCGCTGTTCTTTCGACATCGACGAGGCCGACGCGCGGATCGGCGGCTGGTTCGGCCACAACCTCGGCCGGAAGATCTCGGCACAGCAGCGCTGGGTGCGCTTCGACTCCGACGACGCGTACGTCACCTGCGAGGGCGACACCCCGACCGTGGTCGTCCCCCTCAAACGCCAGACCGGGATCCTGGTGGTGACCGAACGGCCCGCCGGGCTCGCCCTCTACAACGGGCGGACCGGGAAGCTCACCCTCACCACCGACACGGCGAAGGTGCCCGGCCCGTCCTATCCGCTCAGCCTCGCGGCGCGGCAGCGGGAGGGAACCGCCGCCGTGGGCAGCTTCAGCGACTGGTGGTTCGAGCGCAGCGGCTGGGACGCCTCCGAGGACGGGGCCAACGCGGGCAACGAGTCGGAGTTCACCCTCAAGTACCGCGACACGAGCGGCCGCAGCGCGTACGTCACCCCCCTCACTCCCCAGGGGGAGGCCAGCTCGGTGGTGGCCGTGTCGACCGTGCCGACCCGGCACGAGGGCGGCGGACTCGCCCCGATGACGGTCCACCGGCTCGATCCGACCTGGTCCTCACCGCAGGCGCTCGTCGCGCTGATCAAGGCCGAGTACCGGGACGTCTGCTGCTACAACGACGACCAGGTGTTCGAGGTGGTGCCGACCGGCGGCAGCACCTGGACCGCCACGGTCGGCAGTGCGCAGAACATCCGTTACCGCGTGGAGGGCCGGGGCCAGGTGGGCGGACGCGAGGCGACCTGCCTGAAGGCCGCCGACGGAGCCCTCATCAAGTGCGCGTACGCGGCGCCCGGATCACCGGAGGAGCAGGAACTCCAGCGCCGGGAACAGGAGAAGCAGAAACAGCAGCAGGCGGGCCAGGGCCCGGGCGGAGCCAAGGACCCCGGCGACCTCACCGCCTACACCCCGGAACAGCTCGCCGACCTCCAACGGCGCGTGTCCGACGAGGTCGTCCGCCGGCTGAAGGGCGGCGGGTAGGGCCGGGGCGCCGGGGCGGGGATCCGCCCCGGCAGGACGGACGTACGGCCGCGGGTCAGGCGGCGGCCGGGGCCGCGAGGGCGGCGGCATCACCTCCGGCACCGGTGTCGGCGTCCGCGAGCAGCTCCATGAGCGAGGTACGGGCGCGGGCCACGCGGGAGCGGACCGTGCCGATCGGGCAGCCGAGCGCACTCGCCGCCTCGGCGTACGGGAGCCCCAGGACCTGGGTGAGGACGAAGACCTCGCGGCGTTCGGCGGGGATCGTGCCCAGCAGCTCCGCGAGGGCGATCCCGTCCTCGAAGCCCGGCAGATCGCGCGGCTGGGCCCGTTCGGCGGCGCTCTGCCAGTCGTCCCGGTCCGAGATCCTGGGCCGGGACGCCTTGTGGCGGAGGCTGTCGATGACGGTGCGCCGGGCGATCGACAGCAGCCACGTACGGGCGGAGGAGCGGCCCTCGAAGCGGTGCAGGCTGCCCAGGGCGCGCAGGAAGGTCTCCTGGGTCAGGTCGTCCGCCGACTGCGGATCTGCGCTCAGGTAGGCGACGTAGCGGCGGACGTCGCGGTGCAGGGCGCGCACGAACCGGTCCACCGCGTCGGGGTCGCCGTCCCGCGCGGCGAGCGCCAGCAGCGTCGTCGACTCGTCCGGCCCGCCCTCGTGGCGTGCGGGTGCCGCCGCGGCGGCGGTCGGACGGGGAAGCAGGGCAGGGGTCATCGCCTGATGTCCTTCTGGGAATCCGGAATCCGGGTCCGGCGCCGCGCGCCCTGCGGGGCGGGGCGGGCCGGTGAGCGGTACGGCCTGCCGGACGGCAAGACCGATGACCGAGGCGCGCGGCGGTTGCGGCGTCGCGCGCGTCGGTGAGCCGGCTGTCAGATGACAGCGGTCCCGGGAGGCGGACCCCGTGAGGTGATGGCGTGGACGAGCAGGAGCCCGCGCAGCGTCCCGGCCCGGCGGCCGGGGCGTACGCGCGGGCGCGGCCGGTCGGCCGGCACGGGGAGCCGGAAGGCCCACCGCAGCGGTACGAGCAGCAGGCCGGCCAGGGCGCGCAGGACGCGGAACGCGCCCTGTTCCCCGTACGCGAGCCAGAGCCCGCAGAGCAGGGCGGCGAGGAGGTGCGCGGCCAGCATGCCGGTCGACGACGCGGAGCCGAGGACGTGGCCGTCGGACATCTGCATCGGCATCTGCATCGGCATGGCCGTGCCGCCGTCGGCCATCGCGTGCGCGGCGTGGTGGGCGTGCCCGCCCGTACCCGGCACGGGCGGCGGGAGCGCCGAGGGGCGGGCCGCTGCCTGGGCCAGTGAGAAAGCGGTGTGCAGGACTGCCTGGACGGCGACGGTCGCGCAGGTGACGGCCGACAGGCCGCGTTCACGATCGGCGAGGAACCAGGCGGCCGCCCCGGTGGCCGCCGCGGCCGCTGCCAGCGCCCACCAGGGGACGGTCGCACCCGACATGAGGAGGTGGCCGAGGGACGCGAGCAGCACGCAGACGGCCGCGAACAACGCGGCCCTGAAGGCTCGGCAACATCGACCGGGAGTCATGGCGGGCTCATCGTCGCACCCCTCTCAAGACGGCTACAGAGGGGCGTCGAGAATTGGCACGACCGGACAAAACCATATGTGTCGCATGCCACAACAGGGCCCGGGAACCCGGTGGTTCACCGCCACGACTCCTGCCCCGGACCGAAATGACGGCCACGGAAAGGGAGTCGATGGTGGGGGAGCGGACGGCAGCGCCGAAGACGGCGCGGACGGGAGCGGAGGGCCCGCTGACGGCGCTGCTCACCAGCGCCATGGCCTTCTCGATGCTCCAGCTGTTCCTGCTCGGCGCGTTCGGCCCGCGCCTCGTGGACGAGCTGGGGGTCTCGCCGACCGCACTCGGCCTGACGGCCGCCATCGGTTTCGCCACTGCGGCCGTGCTCTCACCGGTCGGCGGGCGCATGGTGGACCGGACGGGCCCGCGGCGCTCCCTCGTCGTCCTGCTCCTGGTGTCCGCGGCCGCGCTCGCACTGATCGGTGCCGCGCCCGGCCCGGGGTTCCTCCTCGCCGCCGTGGCGCTGGGCGGACTGCCGCAGGCGCTCGCCAATCCCGCGACCAACAAGGCGATCCTGGCCGCCGCCCCGCCCGCCCGGCGCGGGTCGATGACCGGGATGAAACAGTCCGGCGTCCAACTCGGCGCGTTCGCGGCCGGTCTGCCGCTGGCGGCGCTGGCCGGCGGTGTCGGCTGGCGCGGGGCCGTCTGGACGGCCGCCGCCGCGGCCGCGCTGTGCGCGCTCTGGGCCCACCGCGCCCTGCCGGCCGACCCGTCGGCGAAGGCGGCGATGGTGCGCGCCTCGCTCGTCCCGCGCGGCGCCATCGCCTGGCTGGCGGTGTTCTCCCTCTTCCTGGGGTGCGCCATCGCCTCGGTCAACACGTACGTGGCCCTCTTCGGAGCCCAGAAGCTCGGCATGGGGCCGACGTCGGCCGCGGCCCTGGTGGCGGTCCTCGGCGTCGCGGGCATCGCCGGCCGGGTGGGCTGGTCGAAGGCGGCCCGCCCCGGGCGTGCCGAGTGGCTGCCCGGCGCTCTGGCGGCGGGCGCCGTGGCGGCCGCCTGCCTGCTGGCCGCGGCGCTGTACGTGCCGCCGCTGGTCTGGGTCGCCGCCGTCGCGGTCGGGGTGTTCGCCGTATCCGGCAACGCCGTCTCCATGGTGCTCGTGATGCAGCGGGCCGCCCCGGGCCGGGCGGGCCAGGACTCCGCGCTCGTCGCCGCCGGGTTCTTCGCCGGATTCGCGGTCGGGCCGCCGCTGTTCGGACGGCTGGCGGAAGCGGGCCGGTACGGGCCGGGATGGCTGCTGGTCGCCGCCGAGTTCGCCGTGGCCGCCGCCGTCGCCACGACCTGGGCCGTACGGGAACGGCGGCGCGGCCCGCGTGCGGAGGTCCCGGCGTGATCCGCCGGACACCCCGTGACTGGGCCGGGCGGGCGCTGGCCGACGTACTCGGCCGGGCCGCCGCCACCCGTACGGAGACCGGCGACCGGTTCCCGCTGTACGCCGACCCCGGCACCGGCCGCTGGACGACCACCGGCCGCGGCGCGTGGACCGGGGGGTTCTGGGCCGGGCTGCTGTGGCTGCGCGCCCGGCACACCGGCGACGCGGCCGACCGGAAGGCCGCCGCCGCGTGCACGGCGCGGCTGGCCGACTGGGTCGAGGCGGACACCGCGACACGCGGGCTGATCCTCTGGTACGGGACGGCGCTCGCGACCGGTGACCCCGGGGCCCGCGCACTGCGGACCCGGGCGGCCGGGGCCGCTCTCGCCGCGCTGGACCCCGAACTCGGCCTGGTGCCCTGGGGATCGGCCTTCGGCGGCCCCCGGCTGCTGGCCCGGGTGGACGGCGTACCGGGCATGGTGGCGCTGCTCGCCGCCGGAGGCCCGGAAGGCGAACGGGCCGCCGCCTCCCACCTCCACCGCCATCTCGACCTGTGCCTCGGAGCGGGCGGACGCACCGCACCGGCCTGGGAGTTCGACCCCCGGGCGGGCTGGCGGGCCTACGAGGAACCACCGGCCGGCTGGAGCCGGGGCAGCGCCTGGCTGCTTCTGGCCGTGGCCGACGCACGGCACCGTCCCGGAGTCGCCCGCGCGGCCCCGGGCCGGCTCGAAGCCGCGGCGGAGCGGCTGGCCGACGGGTGGACCCGGCCCTGCACCCCGCTCGTCCCGCCGGCGGACGAGGCGCGGCCGGCGGGGCCGCTGGACACGTCGGCCGCCGCCATCGCGGCCGTCGCGCTGCTGAAGCTCGCCGCCGTGCCGGGCTGCCGGGCCGCTCCGGCGTACGCGTACCGGGCGGCCTCGATCCTGGAGCGGCTGGTGGGCGAGCACCTGACCCGGGGCATGCTGCTGGACGGCTGCTACGACGCCGGGAAGGGCATCGCGGTCCGGCACGAGCTGGTGTGGGGCGACTTCTTCCTGGCGCTCGGCCTGGCGGCGCTGACCGGGCTCGCCGATGTCAGGGTGATCTGACACCCGCTACGACGCGCACTGCTCGTACGTCCCCTTCCCGTCGTTCTCGTACTTCTCGTACGCACGCAGGACCCGGCGCGCCACCGAGGTGACGTGGAGTTCGTCGGGGCCGTCGAGGATGCGGGCGGCGCGGCCTGTGCGGAAGAGCGCCGGCAGCGGGGTGTCGGGGCCGAGCCCGGCCGCGCCGTGCACCTGGATGGCCGCGTCCGCGACCTGCTGGAGCATCCGGGCCGCGGCGACCTTGGCCAGTCCCACCTCCACGTGCGCGTCCAGCCCGGCGGCGATCTTCGCCGCGGCCTCGTGGACCAGCGGGCGGGTGGTGCGCAGCGCGAGCAGCGCCTCGAAGACGTGGCTCTGCACGAGCTGGTGGCCGGCCAGCGGACCGCGCGACCCCGTACGGGAGTTGGCGCGCAGGCACATCAGGTCGAAGGCGCGCTGTGCCTGGCCGAGCCAGCGCAGGCAGCGCAGGGTGCGGCCCGTCTGCAGCCGCTCCGCGGCGACGGCCAGGGCCTCGCCGCGCCGGCCGAGGAGGTGGTCGGCGTCCACCGGGACCCGGTCGAAGTCGATCTCCCACTGGCCGCCGGCCCCGAAGACGGGCAGTTCGCGTACGACGCGGAAGCCGGGGGAGCCGGTGGGGACCACCAGGAGGGAGAGGCCCTCGCGGTCTCCCGGTTCCCCGTCGGTCCGGGCCAGGACGGTCACCAGATCGGCCCCGGCCGCTCCCGAGACGAACCACTTGCGGCCGCTGACGCGCCAGCCGCCGCCGGGCTGTTCCTCGGCGCGGGTCGCGGTACGCAGCGGTTCGGTGCCCGGGGTGTCCGGTTCGGTCATGGCGTAGCAGGCGCGCAGTTCCCCCGCGGCCAGCCGCGCGGGGTACTCCTCGCGGATCCGGTGGCCGCCGTGCTTCCACAGCATCGCCGCGTCGAGCAGGGACGCGGAGCCGAGGGCCGCCGGCCCGTGGTCGCTCGCCCCCTCGGCCTCGGCGAGCGCGGCGTACCGCTCGAAGGAGAGCCCCCGGCCGCCGAGTTCGGCGGGGAGCGGCAGCGCCCAGAGACCCTCCTGCCTCGCCCGGGCCCGCAACTCCCGCAGGGCCGCGGCGGCCCCCGGGCCGCCCGCGTCGAGTACGGGCTCGCAGGGCATGACCCGGTTCCGGACGAAGTCCGCGACCCGGTCCCTCAATGCGTCTCCGTGGCTCTGCACCACTTTCCTCCAACGTGCCGGGAACCCGTGGGAACGGCGGTCCGACTGCCTTTCCGAGGAACTGGTCGGGTGCGCGCCCCTCCTGGTTCCCCGCGTCGCGCACATCCGAGAAGAGGAGAGGCATGGCTTCACCAGCCGTCACCCGCACGGTCCGGCCGCTCGAAGGACTGCACCTCGACGCCTCGGGGCCGCCCGGGCCGACCGGCCCGGCCCTTGAGCACCTCAGGCTCCTCGGCGCGGTCACCCGGGCCGGAGCCGGAACGGGGGCGGGAGCGGAGCCGGACCGCCCCGGCGAGGGCCGTACGCCGGCCCGCATCTCCCTGTCCGGCGCCGGCTTCGACCGGCAGGACGCGACCGTCCGCTGGTCGGCGCATCCCGCGAGCGGCATGACCGACGAGGCCACCGTCCAGGCGGCCACCGGCATCATGGCCGTGCACGGGCGTCGCGACGGGACGCCCCGGGGTCTGGCCGTGGACTACGCGGCCACCGCCACGGGCGTACTCGCCGTACAGGGGATGCTCGCCGGGCTGCTCGCCCAGGCCCGCGGAGGCCGGGCGGTCGAGGTGACCACGGGCGCGGACCGGGCCGGGCTGCTGGCGGTGTCCCAGTATCTCGCCGCGGCCGGGGCCGACGAGGGCGAAGCCGCCGAACTCGCCCCGGGAGGACCCCCGTTCACCTCCTCCGACGGAGTCCTCTTCGAGCTGGAGACCCTCGACCCGGGCGCCTGGGCCGCGTTCTGGCAGGCCCTGGAGGCCCCCTTCGGCGCCGTGCGCGCCGGGTGGCGGCCGTTCCAGTTCCGGTACGCCACCGCCTGCGCCCCCTTTCCGCCGGCCCTGCACACCACGGCCCGTACGCACACCTGGCGGCGGATCGAGGCTGCGGCAGCCGCCTGCGGCGCCGAGGTCTGCCGCCTGCGGACCCTGGCCGAACGCGCCGCCGAACACGACGGCGCCGCGCCCTGGTCCCTCAGCCCGTACGGATTCGGCCACCCCACGGCCCCCCACCGCGACCCCGGGGCTCCCGCGCCCTCCCGGCCGCTGGCCGGGCTGACCGTGCTCGAAGCGGGCCGCCGGATCCAGGCCCCCCTCGCCGCCCACCTGCTGGGCCTCCTCGGCGCCGACGTCGTGCGCATCGAGCCCCCGGGCGGCGACCCGCTGCGCGGGATGCCGCCCGCCTGCTCCGGGATCTCCGCCCGCTGGCTCGCGCTCAACCGCGGCAAGCGAGCCGTCGAGCTGGACATCAAGTCGGTCGCCGACCGGCGCCGCCTGCGCCAGATGGCCTCCGGGGCCGACGTCTTCCTGCACAACTGGGCCCCCGGCAAGGCGGCCGCACTGGGACTCGACTCAGCCCATCTGGCCGCCGTGAACCCCGCACTCGTCTACGCGTACACGGGCGGCTGGGCGGACCGGATCCCCGGCGCCCCGATGGGCACGGACTTCATGGTCCAGGCCCGCACCGGCGTCGGCGAGGCCGCCCGGCCGCAGGACGAGCCGCCCGCACCCTCCCTGATGACCCTGCTCGACGTACTGGGCGGACTCCTGGGCGCCGAGGCCGTACTGGCGGGGCTGCTCCTGCGGGAGCGCAGCGGCGGAGCGGGCGTCCGCGTCGACTCCTCGCTGCTCGGCGCCGCCGACGCCCTCACCGCCCCCGCCCTGCGCCGGGCGCTGCGCGGGCAGGACCCGCGCCGGCCGGCCGGCTTCCGCCGCCCCTTGCGCACCGCGGACGGATGGATCGCCCCCACCGACACCTGCGCGCCCGCGACCGCCGCGTACGACCTGCGCGAACTGCCCACCGCGGAGGCCCTGGCACAGCTGCGCGCCCACGGCCTCTCAGCGACCGGAGTCACCATGGATCCGGCCGACCTGCACCACGACCCGCGCTTCCCCGGCTCGATCAGCCGCGACGCGCACGGTGCCCCCGCCGTTCCCGACCCCTGGAGCTTCCTGTGACCGTCGCTCTGCACGACCTGCTGCCCGCCGGACTCCGCCGCGGGTGGGCGGTCGACGGGACCTGTCCCGACCTCGACCTGTACAGCCTGTTCCGGGCCCGGCAGATCGCCGACCCGCACGCCACCGCCGTCATCGACGCCAAGGGCAAGCTCTGCTACACCGCGCTGGACCGCAAGGTGCGCTGTCTGGCCGCCGGCCTCGCCGGCCTCGGCATACGGCCCGGCGAGGTGGTCGGCGTCCAGCTCCCCGACGGCCGCGGCGCGGTCATCGCCGATCTGGCCCTTGCCGCCCTCGGCGCGGTGGCGCTGCCCTTCCCCGTCGGCCGGGGGAGTCTGGAGGCCGAAGCCCTGCTGCGCACGGCGGAGGCCGTCGCGGTCATCGCGGCAGCGGAACACCGCGGCAGTCACCCCGCCGCCGCACTGCGGGTCCTGGGCCCGGCCCTGCCGGGGCTGCGCCACGTCATCGCCGCGGGGCGGGTCGGCAGCACGCCTGAAGGAACGATTCCGCTCACCGGACTGCTGCGCTCCGACCCGGCCGCGTTCGTGCCCGCCCGGCCCGACCCCGACAGCGCCGCCCGCATCCTCGTCTCCTCCGGCTCGGAGGCGGAGCCGAAGATGGTCGCGTACTCGCACAACGCGCTGGCCGGGGGCCGGGGCAACTTCCTCGCCTCGCTCATGCCCGACGGGACCCCGCCGCGCAGCCTGTTCCTCGTACCGCTCGGGTCGGCGTTCGGGTCCAACGGCACCGCCGTCACGCTCGCCCGGCACGGCGGAACGCTGATCCTGCTCGACCACTTCACCCCGGAGGCCGCCCTCGCCGCCGTGCGCGAGCACCGGCCGACGCACGTCCTGGGCGTCCCCACGATGGTCCGCATGATGCTGGACCGGCTGGAAGGCCCCGGCCCCGACACGGACGGACTGCCCGCGCCCACCGCCCTGGTCCTCGGCGGCTCGGCCCTGGACGAGACCACGGCCGAGGAGGCCGCCCGCGCCTTCGGCTGCCCGGTCGTCAACCTCTACGGCTCGGCCGACGGGGTCAACTGCCACACCGGCCTGGGCGAGGAAACCCGCGGGGCCGACGCCGCGGGAGTGGTGGCGGGCCGCCCCGACCCGCGCGTCGCGGACATCCGCATCGCCGACCCCGACACGCACGAGCGGCTCCCGGACGGGGAGATCGGCGAGATCATCGCCCGCGGCCCCATGACCCCGATGTGCTACGTCGCCTCCCCGGAGCTGGACGCCCGCTACCGCACCCCCGAGGGCTGGGTCCGTACCGGAGACCTCGGCCTGATCGACGAGGACGGGATCCTGCACCTCGTCGGCCGCCTCAAGGACATCGTCATCCGCGGCGGGGCCAACATCAGCCCCGCCGAGGTCGAGCGGGAGCTCGCCCCGCACCCCCGGGTACGGGACGTGGTGTGCGTGGGCATCCCGGACCGGCTGATGGGCGAGCGCCTGGCGGCCTGCGTCGTACCGCGCGGCCCCGAGGCCCCGACGCTCGCCTCGCTGGGCGAGCACCTCACCCGCCGAGGGCTGGAGCGGCGCAAGCACCCCGAGCGCCTGCTGGTGCTCGCGGAACTCCCGCTCACGCCGGCCGGCAAGCCCGACCGCGCCGCCCTGCGCGAGCGCCTCACGCGGACCGCGCCCTCCGCCCCCGGGCAGGCCCCCGCCGCTCCGCTCGCCCACGCGGGCTGACGGAAACCGGGCGGCGGATACGCGCGCCGCGACGAACCCGGCGCGTGGGCCGAGATCCGGCGCGGCACGCTCCCGCGCGGCCTCGCCGCGGCCGCGCGCCCCGGCCTCACCCCGGCGCCGTCTGCACGGGCACCGGGCTGCTGTCCGCCGCCGGACTGACCGGGAACCGCCCCTGCACCGCCCACCACAGGGCGCGCCCCCACCCCGTGCGCCGCGGGTCAGGAACCGCCCATGGCCTTCTTCAGCTCGACCGCCGCATTGCGGTACACCGGCAGCAAGTCGAGGTCAGCCCCAGGGTAGTTGACGATCTCGATCTGCCGGGCACCCGAGTCGGGCAGGACCGTCCCGGTCGACATGTGGGCGTTGTCCAGGACCAAGGCGGGCTTCTTCCGCGAGAGTTCGGCGAGCTGCGCCGGGGTGACCGCCTCCGGGCCGTACGTGCCGACCGGCGCGGCCCCGGCCAGCTTCGCGGACCAGGCGGTGAACACCTGGCTGACGACGGCCGGGCTCTTCCCGCCCGGCCAGGAGCCCTGGACCTCCTTCGAGAGCTTCGCGTACTCGGTGTCGAACGACGCCGTCCACCGCGCGGCGGCTTCCTCGGTGCCGAACAGCTTGCCCAGCTTGGCCACTTCGGCCCTGACCTTGTCGGCGTCGTTGTCGAGGTCCACCTCGATCAGTTCGGCCTTCGAGCCGGCCGCCTCCTTGATCTTCGCCGCGTACGGCTCGAAGGGCGCGTAGAGCACGAAGTCGGCCTTGCCCACGGCCGCGAGGTCGGAGGGCTTGGGGTCGTAGTCGGGGGCGTGGTGCACCGACTGCGGCACGATCACCTTCACCTCCTCGGCGCCGGCGGCCTTCGCGAAGGCGCCCTCCCAGGTGGTGGTGACCACGACGACCGGTTTCCCGCCGCGGGGGCCGGTCGCGTCGTCCTTCGAAGCGGTGTCGCCGTTGCCGCCGCCGTCTCCGCAGCCGCTGACGAGGGCCGTCAGTGCCGCGCTCAGTGCGAGGAGGGAAGCGAATCGGACGCGGGTGCGCGCCATGTGCTGATGCTCCGTTCGGGGATGAGATGGACCGCGAGGACGAGCGCCCCCGCGGTGAGGACGAGGACGGGACCCGGCGGCCAGTCCAGCCGCAGGGCGACGAGGAACCCGGTCAGGTTCACGGCCACCCCGATGCCGACCGCCCACAGGGTGATCGACCGCAGCGAGGTGCCCAGGCGGCGGGCCGCGAGCGCCGGAAGCAGGGTGAGGGCGTCGACGAGCAGCGCCCCGGTGAGCTTGATCGCCCCGGCGACCGCGACCGCGACCAGGACCAGCAGTACGGCGGTCAGCGCCCGCACCGGGACCCCCGAACACTGCGCCAGCTCCCGGTCGTACAGCAGCAGGGCCACATCGCGCCGCCGCCACCGGAACAGCCCCGGCACCAGGGCCGCCAGCGCGCCGAGCACCACGAGATCGGCGGTGCCCACGGACAGGATCGAGCCCCACAACAGGGCGAACGCACCGGAGGCGTTGACCCCCGACACGGCCAGGACGAGCAGCGCGGCCGCGATGGCCAGGCTCATCAGCAGGCCCATCGCCCCGGACAGCCCGTCCGGGGTGCGGGCGAGCGGGGCCACTCCCGCCCCGGCCAGGGCGCAGGCGACGAGCGCACACAGCATCGGGTCGAGCCCGGTCAGCAGCCCGACCGCGATGCCCAGCAGCGCGACGTGCATCATCGCGAAGCGCACCGGCATGATGTCGAGTCCGACGATGACCACGCCGATCACCGGCAGGCCGATCGCCGCCAGCAGCAGGGCGAAGCCCGCCCGCTGTACGGGGAGCAGCCGCAGCAGTTCACCGAGGTCGGCGCCGGCAAGGACGCCGGCGAGGATCACTCGACCTCCCGCAGCCGGCCCGCGGCCATCTCCAGCACGCGGTCACAGCGCTGCGCGAGCGCCCGGTCGTGCGTCACCACGACGAGGGTCACCGGCAGTGCCGCCAGTACGTCCGCCGCCTCCTCCTGGCCGCTGAAGTCCAGCGCGGCGGTCGGCTCGTCGGCCAGCAGTACCTCGGCCCCCGCGGCCACCGCCCCGATCGCCCGGGCCAGGTACATCCGCTGCAACTGCCCACCGGACAGCGTGTGCAGCGGCCGGCCGAGCAGCGCGCCGACACCCAGCTTCCGTGCCGCTTCGGCGGCCTCGGCCGGTGCGCCGCCGCTGGCCAGCAGTTCGTCCCCGAGGAGCGGGAACCGGCCGGCCGCCGGCTTCTGCGGGATCCAGGCGCAGCAGCGCCGCCGCCAGGCCCATTCGGCGGCCGAGCCGGTGCCGCGGCCGCCGACCGTGATACTGCCGGACACCTGGCGGTGCAGCCCGAGGACCGCCCGCAGCAGCGTGGTCTTGCCCGAGCCGTTGGTCCCGGTCAGCGCGACGCGCTCGCCCGCCGCGATCTCCAGGTCCACGTCGGCGACCGCCTCGACGCGTCCGTGGCGGCAGGCGACCCCCCGCATGCGTACGTCCAGCCCGCCCATCCGTCGCCCTCCCGTCGTCCGGTGCCGGGTGGCTCCCCGCACGCGGAGGTGGTCGGACGGAGGAGCGTGCCGGTTCCGGCGGAGACGGACCGAGTTCGGTTCACGGTGAGGTGGCCGGGCCCGGACCGGGGCCGGGCCCGGGGCCCCGGCCCGGGCGGGCGCCGCATCCGGGGTGTCCGGATGTGACAGAGAGCCGTCATTGCGGACACCTGCCCGTCCGGCCAGGATGGACGCATGTCCACGCCCCACCGCGTAGTGATCGCGGTCTTCCCCGAAGTCGACCTGCTCGACGTCACCGGCCCCGCCGAGGTCTTCGCCCTCGCGAGCCGGGAGGCCGGGCGGCGGCTGTACGACGTACGCCTGGCGGGCCCGGACGGGGGCCAGGTCACCACCTCGGCCGGCGTCCGGCTGGTCACCGACCTCGCCTTCGACGAGGTCGGCGCCGCGGTGGACACCCTGGTGGTGCCCGGCGCCGTCGAGCCGACGGAGGACGGCCCGGTCGCGCGGGTCGACGAGGCGGTGGTGCGGTGGGTCGCCGCCACCGCCCCGTACGCCGGGCGCGTGGCCTCCGTGTGCGTCGGCGCCCACCTGCTGGCGGCGGCCGGCCTGCTGGACGGGCGACGGGCCACCACCCACTGGTCCACGGCCCGCCAGCTGGCGGCCGAACACCCGCGGGTGGAGGTCGACCCGGACCCGATCTTCGTCCGGTCGGGCCGGGTGTGGACCGGGGCCGGGATCAGCGCCTGCATGGACCTGACGCTGGCCCTGGTGGCCGAGGACCACGGCGAGGAACTGGCCCTCGCGGTCGCCCGGCAGCTGGTCATGTACCTCAAGCGGCAGGGCGGGCAGAGCCAGTTCAGCGTGCCGCTCAGCCGCCCGGCGGCCTCCCGCCGGGACATCGACGCCCTGCGGGTCCACATCGCCGAACACCTCGGCGCGGACCTGTCGGCGGCCGCGCTCGCGCAGCGGATGAGCCTGAGCGAGCGGCATTTCGCCCGTACGTTCCGCAAGGAGCTGGGCACCAGCCCCGCCGCCTACGTGGAGGCCGTACGGGTGGAAGCCGCCCGACGGCTGCTGGAGACCACCGACCAGCCGCTCGAACAGGTCGCCGCGGCGGCAGGCCTGGGCTCGGTGGAGACCCTGCACCGTGCCTTCCGCAAGCAGATCGCCACGACCCCGGCCGCGTACCGCCGCCGCTTCCGCACCGCCCACTGACCGTCTCGGCCGGCGACCGTCCCGGCCCACCGACCGTCTCGACTCACCGACCGCCCGGCGCGACAGCGCGCCGGCGCGCGGCTTCGCCGTGCCCGTTTCCCACAGAAGGACGATCCGCCATGTCTGCATCCACCGCATCCACCGCATCCACCGCATCCACCCCCTCCACCACCCTGCGCGACGTGATCGGCCTGCCGGGAACGCTGCCCCGCCTGGCCGACTCCGTCCTGATCATGGTCGACTTCCAGAACACCTACCGCTCCGGCGTGATGGCCCTGGAGGGTGCCGAGGAGGCCCTGGCGGCGGGCGCCCGGCTGCTGGCCGCGGCCCGGGACGCCGGCGCGCCGGTCGTCCACGTCGTCAACGACGGCGGCGAGGGGACCCCGTACGACATCCGGGCCGAGATCGGTGCCATCAGCGCCGAGGTCGCACCGCACGAGGGGGAGCCGGTCGTGGTCAAGCAGGTCCCGAACGCCTTCCACGCCACCGAGCTGGAGAAGACCCTCCAGCAGCTGGGCGCCGGCCCGGACCTGGTGATCGCCGGCTTCATGACCCACATGTGCGTCACGTTCACCGCCCAGGGCGCCTTCAACCTGGGCTACCGCCCGACGGTGGTCGCCGAGGCCACCGCGACGCGCACGCTCACGGCGCCCGACGGCACCCTGATCCCCGCCGCCGCCCTCCAGGCGGCGAGCCTCACGACGATCGCCGACCTCTTCGCCCCGGTGGCCCCCACCGTCGACTCCCTCCCGGCCTGAGGCCCCGGAACGCGGAAGGGCCCCGGACCGAAACGGTCCGGGGCCCTGCCTTGGCGGCGCTGCTCAGTCACGCTTGCTGACGTCGCCGGAGACTACGCATTCCATGCAGACACCGACCTGCTCGCCCTGCGGAACGAGAAGTACATCGAATTCTGCCCTCTTCGGGGTGACGAAGCCGATGTCGGTCTCATACCGCTTGTTCGGGTCGAGCTCGAGCTTGAACTGCTTCATCGCGTCTGCTGTGAAAGGCGGTTCGGTGGGCGAGATCGGCGTGCCGTCGACCTTGGTTTGGCCTGAGCCCGGCCAGTAGATCGGACGCTCGAGATCCACTTGCACCCTGTGAACGGAGGGGCCGCGAGAGCGGAAAGGACGACCGCAGCCCACGCCGGCCTGAGGCGCAAACCGGCGGTGCACCCCGTCCTGTTCCGCTTCTGCATGAACTGCCTTTCCCTCGGATGGTTGGGCTCGGGTACGGGATCATGAGGCCATCTCATTTGGGCTTGATGGGTAGGTTGTCGGTCATGGTGGGGATTGTTGAGCGGCTGGTGCCTGAAGCGCCGTCACGGCCTCAGGGAGGTGGGCGGCGCAGGCACGGTGATCGGGAGGTGCTTGCCGCGATCGTGTTCGTGGCCACGTCGGGTTGCACCTGGCAGCAGCTGCCTGCAACGTCCTTCGGCCCTTCGGGAGCAACAGCTCACCGACGCTTCTCGGAGTGGAGCAAGGCCCGGGTGTGGGCCAGACTCCACCGCCTGGTCCTCGACGAGCTCGGCGCTCGCGGTGAGCTCGACTGGTCCCGCTGCGCGATCGACTCGGTGAACATGCGGGCCCTGAAAAGGGGGACCTGACGGGTCCGAATCCTGTCGACCGGGGCAAGTTCGGGTCGAAGATCCACTTGATCGCCGAGTGTGCGGCATCAAGCACCGCATAGCCCGCGAAGGAATCGAACCGTCGAACCGGCTCGGCCGACACCGATGGGTCGTGGAACGGACCGTGTCCTGGCTCGCGGCTGCCGCCGCTTACACCGCCGCTACGAACGCGAGGCTGAGCACTTTCTCGCGTTCGCAGGCATCGCCGCAGCCCTCATCTGCTAGCGCAGACTCACCAGATGAGATGGCTTCTAAGGAGGTTGGGTTGGGAGCCGGAAGTGAAGCGGACGTGCTGCTCGCCGCCGATCTGGAAGGCGGCAGGGTCGTTGAACGTGTTGCCGGACTCTTCGGCGGGGCCGGCGTCCGCGGGGCCGGGCTGTGGGCGGGCCTGGGCCAGGAGTTCGCTGAGCTCCGCCACCGACTGGTCGCGCTCTACCCGGTCCAGGTCCTCCAGCAGGGTTTTGACCCGGCTCTGCCGGACGGCCTCCTGCCGCACCCGGAGCCGCTCCACCTCGTCCTGGCCGGCCGTCGTCAGTTCGGACGCACTGCGGTCCAGCCGCTCCAGCTCACGGCTCTCCCGCACCGCGTCCCTACGCCCGAACCACTCGGCGACCCGGCCCCGAAAACCGTTCCACACGTCAGTCCCCGCCGCCTGTTCCACTGCGGATCCGCCCGCCGCCGCTGCCGCCAATGCCAACTCGTCCAGCATGCCGGCCCCTCCAACTCCCGTGCCCCTGCGGGCATTACGACCCCAGCGCGCGAAGGGCGCCCGCTGAGGGAACTCGCACCTGGTCGGTGCCCGGCAAGGTCGACGCCCTCGATGGCGTCAGCCGCTCCGGTACGGAGCGGCCCAGCGCCGCGTGGGACTACCTCGCCTCGGTAGTCCCCTGAGCCGGTCCCCGCCCCGTCTCCCGGCCCTTTCCGCCGCGTTGGGTCGTCCCGCTTGCTTTGTGGGCTCACCCCGGCCTAATATCGTCATCGTGACGATAACCGCCCAGTGGCCCCCTCCCCGCAGGCATTGACTCCAGGGGCTTCGAGTCCCTCCACGGACTCGAAGCGCACAAGTACGTGGCCCGCGGTCCCGCCGCCCACCTCGATGCGCTGCCCGCGGCCGTTCCGGGCGGTGGGGCCCACGACCACGTTGAGATCGACGACGGCCTCAGCACGGAGAAGTGATCATGTTCGAAATGCCGGTAAATCCCTTTGAGCTCTCCGAAGAAACGCTGAGCCGAATATCTGCCGATGACTCATGGACCCCGATCGAGTTGGAGATCCCAAAGACCAACGCCAAGGTGATTCGCCATTTCCTCACTCCGGCCGAAGTGGAGGCATTCGCGACCGAACTGGCCGCCCAGCGATTTGCCCCGGTGGGCCGAGACGGCATTGCCGCCAACTACGCCGAGGGAGATCCGGTCGCTCATTTCCGCGCCACGGCCGAATCCACATTCCTGGCGGCTGAATTCTACCGCAGGCTGCGGACGCTTCTATCGCTTGAAGTGGGATCGGGCGATCCGACGGATTCGGACGGAAGGCCCTGGAGGCCGACGGCCGTCAATCCGCGTATGCGCTTCATCACGTACGAACACGGCGGATTCATTGTCCCGCACTACGATTCACCCTATTTCGCTCCCGACGGAAGGCGCACTCTCCTGACGGTCGTCGTCTACCTGTCGTATGAGGCCGTGGGCGGAGAAACGCGGTTCATCGCCGATAAGCAGAACGATCTCCCCTTTGCGCAACGTGACTTCTCTGACTGGCCGCGGCTCGCGAAGCCTGAGGAAATATTGAGTGCCCACCACCCCGAACCGGGCGATGCGCTCCTCTTCTGGCATCGGACACTTCACGACTCGGCCCCGCTTCTTGAGGGTACGAAAACAATACTCAGAACCGACGTGCTCTACGAGCCCGTAGATGTGCCTTGAGTAGCGGCAAGGCCACCGTCGCGTTGTCCTCACCCCGGAGACCGACGTCCGGCACGCCGTGATCGCCCAGCTCCGGACCGGGCGGCATCGGGCCCTGCCCGCGTCCGGGCATCGAATCCACTCGCACCGAACGGCAGGGAGAGCAGCATGACCAACGGGGAGATCCGCACCGACTGGGGGGAGACGGTGTCTCAGGACGGCCTGCACCTGATGCAGACGCGCTTGGAGGTGAGAGTTCCTACGTCTGAGGGTCGCAAGTTCATCACCTGCGGTCTGGTCCGGAAGACGTACGTGGTGAAGGACGGTATTGCCCGTCGGGTTTCGTCCTACGCACTCGGCCGCGACCTGGGCAGCCCGGACAACTACGACTTCGAGATCGTTTCCGCGACGGGGGGCCCTCCGATCCGGAGGTTCTTCAACTGTGACGGCGTGCCGGCCGAGATACCCGAGGGCGCTGTGTTCGACGCGCATGTGGGGCTTGACGATGGCGAGTACATCGTCCGGATCGCGGCGGGAATGACGACCAGCTGGGACAGCGGGACGGGACAGAGCATCGAGCTCCCTGTCCCGCGCCACGAGCTCGCATTCGTCGTGGTGGGATCCGCACCGCAGGAGGTGCGCGCGAGTACCGGCGGCCCGTGGGCGGCGCGGCCCTCCGTGGAGATCCCCGTGGTCGATTGGCGGGATCAGCCCACGGCGGAGGCGGCATGGGAGGCCTACCTGAACGGGAACAGAATCAGTCTGGACGCCTACGGGATCTTCTCCCCGAAGCATCTGATGAGGAATCAACGGGATACCGCTCTGGAGATTCTCCGGAGCGAGGGCTACTCCATACCGCGAACCCCGGAACCCGCCGAGACGCCGGGGACCTGGCTGGGCCACTGGGGTGGAGCATGGATGCCGGCCGATGTGCTCGCGGCCCTTCGCACGGTGCCGGACGACACCGCGCAACGTGCGTGGTATCAGGGAGCGAAGGAATCCCTGGACATCGCATGGGATATGCACGTCCTGTGGACCACCGACGTGTTCTGACCGGGCCCGCGCTCCGTCCATGACCACCGTGGCGAGCCATCGGAAGTCATCCTGCACCGAGGTGCCGAGTACCGGCCGCGGCCCGGTCCGCCTCCGGCCTGACTGCCGGTCGCGGCCCGGGCGAGGATGTACGGCAGCACCACAAGGTGCGCCCGCGAGGTTGCGCCAGCGCCGCATCCGCCACCGCATCGCCCGCAGGGGAATCGAGTCCTCGAAGCGGCTCGGACGCCACCGCTGGACCATAGAACGACCATGGTCTGGCTCGCCGGCTACCGCGTGCTCGACATGCGTCATCGGCGCACCGTCCCCACGACCAGAACCGCCCTCGTGGCCACGACCGCCGTGGCCGCGGCGTTCCTGTCGGCGGGCGCCCGGCCTCCGGTGTCAGTGGATGACGCTGAAGCTGCGCCAGGGGAGGCTGACCGGGGCCGTGACGTTCGAGAGCGTGGTGGCGACGTAGATGCCGTCGTTCCCCAAGGGCGTGCTGCAGTCCGCCGTCCGGTACAGCACGACGTCGACGAGGGTGTTGTTCTCCACGTGGGTGGCGCCCTTCGGGAGGGCGATCTTCTGGCATCCGTTCACCGAGGTGTTCGAGTAGCTCAGCTCCACCGGCGAGTCGTGGCCGCGGAACGTCAGCATGCCGACGGTGCTCCGGCCCAGGCCCGAGCAGGCGGTGGCGGTCAGCAGCAGTGCTGCGGCCGCGGTGATGACGCCGATACGCCGGCTGTGGGACATGGCGCGGTCCTCGTCTGTGCGGTGGTGACTGCCTTGCCCACAGCCTGCCCCGGCCCGGCGCGGGCGGCATCCGGTGCTCGGCCGGGCGGATGAACGCGGCGCCGCCGGGAAAGGACCCGGCCATGACCACCGACCTTCGCATCGGCGTCCTCGGATACGGGCTGCGCGGCAGCATCGCGCGTACGGCACACCGGCCCGGCCGCGGCGCGGGCGTCACCGCCGTCGCGGATCCCGACCCGCGGGCCCGGGCGGACGCCGCCGCGGTCTTTCCCGGCGCGTACGTCACCCCCGATCCGGCAGCCGTGATCGAGGACCCGGACGTCGACGCCGTCCTCGTCCTGACCCCCGACCACACCCACGCCGACCTGGCCTGCCGTACGCTCCTGGCCCACAAGCCCGTCTTCGTCGAGAAGCCCCTCGCCATCACCGTCGACCGCTGCGACGACATCCTGCGCACCGCCCACGCGAGCGGCACCCGTCTGTACGTCGGGCACAACATGCGGCACATGCCCGTCGTACGGATGATGCGCGAGCTGATCGCGGCCGGTGCGGTCGGCCGGGTCCGGACGGTCTGGGTACGGCACTTCGTCGGCTACGGCGGCGACTGGTACTTCAAGGACTGGCACGCCGAGCGCCGCCACACCACCGGCCTGCTGCTCCAGAAGGCCGCGCACGACATCGACGTGCTGCACTGGCTGGCCGGCTCCTACACCGACGAAGTCCAGGCGATGGGCGACCTCATGGTCTACGGGGACAATCCGCACCGGCGCGCCCCCGGCGAGCCCAAGGGCGACGACTGGTACACGCAGGACGGCCACTGGCCGCCGCACACACAGCGCGGCCTGAACCCGGTCATCGACGTCGAGGACGTCTCGCTGCTCAACCTCCGCCTCGCGGGCGGAGTGCTGGCCGCCTATCAGCAGTGCCACTTCACCCCCGACTACTGGCGCAACTACACCGTCATCGGCGACGCCGGCCGCCTGGAGAACTTCGGAGACGGCCCGGGCGCCGAGGTCCGGGTCTGGAACGCGAGGCGCTCCGGATACCGGGCCGTGCCGGACGCCTCGTACACCGTCCCCGACGGGGAGGGCGCGGGCGGGCACGGCGGCGCCGACCCGCTGCTGATCGACGAATTCCTGCGCTTCGTACGCCACGGGGGCGCGACGGACACCTCGCCGGTCGCCGCCCGGATGGCGGTCGCGGTGGGCTGCATGGCGACGGAGTCCCTGCGCGACGGCGGAACGCCCCGAAGGGTGCCGCCGCTCGATCCTGCCCTGGCGGCCTACTTCGACCAGGGCCAGGACACGTCCGGCACCGGCCGCTGAACCGGAACCGAACCGTCCGATCCCGTGCCCGACCGCCACGCCGGTCCCGGCATTTGCCCAAGAGTTCCCCAAGCGCGGGCCCGCCTCCGCCTCCCCGGTCCCGCGGGGCCTAGCTTGGGCCCGCATGAGCGTCCTTGCCGAGCAGCACCGGGCCGACGGGACTCCCGGGCGGCGTCGCCTGGTACGGGGCGCCCTCACCGTGGGGCTGGGCGCCGCGCTGGCGGCCGCCGGCGGCCCCACCGGCGGCGGCTCCCGCACCGGCCTGCACGGTCCGCGGCCCGGTACGCCCGAGGCGGCGCTGCGCGCGCTGTCGGCCGGCAACGTCCGCTGGCGGACCTACCACGAGCGGCATCCCGACGCCACGCGGACCGTACGGCAGGCACTGGTCGGGGGACAGCACCCGTTCGCCGTCATCCTGGGCTGCGTCGACTCCCGCGTCCCGCCCGAGCTGGTCTTCGACCAGGGGCTCGGCGATCTGATGACCGTACGGTCGGCCGGTGAGGTGCTGGACGACGCCGTGCTCGGCAGCATCGCGTTCGGGGTCGTGGAGCTGGCCATCCCGCTGGTGGTGGTCCTCGGGCACCAGTCCTGCGGGGCCGTGACCGCGGCCGTCCGCGCCGCCGAGGGGCTGGAGCAGCTGCCCGGGCACCTGCGCTACCTGGCGGAGCAGATCCGGCCGGCCGTCGACCGCTCACTGAGCAGGGAGGCGCGCGTCGACGCGGCGGTCACCCAGAACGTCCGCCTCGTCCGCTCCCGCCTCGCGTCGGAGCCCGATCTCGCCGCCCGGATCGCGGCCGGGAAGCTGGCCGTCGTCGGAGCACGGTACGAACTCACCAGCCAGCGGGTGCACCGGATCCGCTGAACGGATCTCCAGGTCCACATGTGCGGAGCTCTTGTTTGTTCTGCCAGGCACCTGCGAATCAAATTTGCGTGAGTGACCTTGCAGATGCGCTATGGGGGGCCGCCGCCCGGGCGGTAACGCTCCGACTCCTGCTCACGAGGCGAGGTATCGGGCGATGACCTTGTTCAGCGTCCACCAGTGGAGCGACGCCGAGGCGGGCCGCGCGAGACGCGCCGGGTGGCCCGCGGCCCGGCGGTCGTCCCGAGATGCTGCGCCGCACCGACCGGGCCGGGTGGAGCCGTCACTGGATCCTGGAGATCCACCTGGTCGACGAACCGCGCGGCTTCGGCGGTTTCCACGAGCAGCTCCTGGACCTGGCCCGGGGCGGCGCCGGACCGGAGGGCCGGGCCCACGTCACGCCGGGCCGGTCTCCTCAGGATCCGGCAGCGGCTGCTCCGACCAGATGACCTTGCCATCCGGCGTGTAGCGCGCTCCCCAGCGGCGGCTGAGCTGGGCCACCAGGAAGAGGCCGCGGCCTCCCTCGTCCTCCGTCTTGGCGTAGTGCAGTCGCGGGGAGCTGCTGCTGCCGTCGAAGACCTCGCAGGTCAGCACCCGGTCGTACAGGAGCCGTACGCGGACCGGCGCGGCGCCGTGCCGGATCGCGTTCGTGATCAGCTCGCTCAGCACCAGCTCCGTCCCGAAGGTGAGCTCCGCAAGCCCCCACTCCTCCAGCTTCGCCATGGCGACGGCCCGCATGGCCCCGACCGCGCTCGGCTCGAACGGGACCTCCCACTCGGCGATCCGGTCCGCCGGCAGCGCCGACGTCCGCGCGACCAGCAGGGCCACGTCGTCGCGGGGGCGCACCGGAAGCAGCTCCGCCAGGACCTCCCGGCAGGTCTCCTCGGGGCTGCGGTCCGCGTGCGCCAGGGCCGAGCGGAGCAGGACGAGCCCCTCGTCGATGTCGCGGGCCCGGTCCTCGATCAGCCCGTCGGTGTACAGCACCAGCTGGGTGCCCTCGCTCAGCTGCAGCTCCGCCGATTCGAAGGGGAAGCCGCCGAGGCCCAGCGGCGCGCCCGCCGGCAGCTCAGGGATCTCCACGGTGCCGTCCGGGCGCACCACCGCCGGCGGCATGTGGCCGGCCCGTGCCACCGTGCAGCGCTGGGTGACCGCGTCGTACACGGCGTACAGGCAGGTGGCGCCGATCAGGCCGCCCTCGGCGCCGTCGCCGCCCGCCATGCCCTGGTCGATGTACTGGACGAGGTCGTCGAGGCGGGCGAGGAGCTCGTCGGGCGGCAGGTCCAGCGAGGAGAAGTTCAGTACGGCCGTCCGCAGCCGCCCCATGGACGCGGCGGCGTGCAGACCGTGCCCGACGACGTCGCCGACGACGAGGGCGACCCGGGCGCCCGGCAGCGGGATCACGTCGAACCAGTCGCCGCCCACCCCCGACTGCGCGGGCAGGTAGAAGTGCGCCACCTCCACCGCGCTCAGCTCGGGCAGATCGCGCGGCAGCAGGCTGCGCTGGAGGGCCACGGCCAGGGCGTGCTCGCGCGTGTACCGGCGCGCGTTGTCGATGCTGACCCCGGCGCGGGCGACCAGCTCCTCCGCCACCGTCAGGTCCTCCTCGTCGAAGGGCTCCTTTTCCGAGCGCCAGAAGTTGACCACGCCGAGCGCGACGCCGCGGGCCTTGAGCGGGGCCGTGATCAGGGAGTGGACGCCGTAGTCGACGATGGCCTTGGCCCGCGGCGGGTCCTGGGCGTGCCAGCCCGGGGCGTCGGTCAGGTCGGTCACGAGCTCGGCGCGGCCGGTGCTGAGCCCGCGGGCCTGCGGGGTGGAGGGCAGGAAGTCGATCAGCCGGCCGCGCGGGTAGAGCGGGACGTCGTCCCGGATCCCGCTGATACCGGTGCGCCGCAGGTCGGACTTGACGGCGGTGGGTTCGTCGCCGCGGAGAACCGGTTCCGCCAGGTCGACGGTGACGAAGTCCGCGAAGCGGGGGACGGCCACGTCGGCGAGCTCCTGGGCCGTCTGCTGCACGTCCAGGGTGGTGCCGACGCCGACGCCCGCGTCGTACAGCAGCCGGAGCCGTTTGCGGGCGGCCTCGGCGCGGGTGCTGAGTACCTGCATCTCGGTCGAGTCCCGGATGGTGACGGCCGTGCCCTCGGGCCTGCCGCGGGGGCGGGTCGCACGCTGGTTGACGACGAGCAGCCGGTCCCCGGCCTCGTGCACCTCGTCCGTGGTCTCGCGGCCGGATAGCAGGAGGTCGGCCATCTGCGGGTCGAGCCCCGACAGCTCCCGGATGTGCTGCCCCTCCGCGTCGGGCGGGAGCCTGAGCAGACGTTTCGCCTCGTCGTTGGCGAGGAGGAGCCGGCCGCCGCCGTCGGTGATCAGCACCCCCTCGCGCACGGAGTGCAGCACCGCGTCGTGGTGCTCGTACATGCGGGTCATCTCGAGGGGGCCGAGCCCGCGGGTCTGGCGGCGCAGGCGCCGGCTGATCAGCGCCGCGCCGGCGGTGGCGAGGGCGATCCCGACCGCGCTGGTGCCGAGGATGAGGGGCAGCTGCCGCTGGAACACGCCGGTGACGTTCTTCACCGTGAGGCCGGCCGAGACCAGTGCGACGACCTTGCCGCCGTCCTTGTAGGGGTCGGCGAATACGGGGACCACGGCCTGGATCTCCTGGCCCAGGGGTCCCTTCACGCTCTCGGTGTACACCTGGCCGGCCAGTGAGGGCGCGATGGTGCCCACGAACTGTTTGCCGATGCGGTCGGGGAGCGGATGGGTGTAGCGGACCCCCTGGTCGTTCATCACGACGATGAAGTCCACCCCGGCGTCCTTGCGCGTCACCTCGGTGAGCGGTTGGAGGATCGCGGAGGGGTCGGGGGTCAGGAGGGCCTGGCGCAGCCCGAGCGAATGGGCGAAGGTCTGCGCGACCGCCACCGAGCGGGTCCGGGCCTCCCGGTCCACGTCGTGCCGGGACTGGAGTACGAGGGCCAGCACCGCTCCGGCGGCGAGCAGCACCACGATCGCCACCTGAAGGACGAATACCTGTCGGGCGACGCTGCGCGGGCGCTTTTGGCTCAGTGACCGCACCGACGTCCCCGGCACGGGTTGCAAGGATGGGTCACGAACCATTTGTAGCACTGTCGGTGGCCCGCGGCCGGGAGAGCCGCCACGACCGCGCCCGGGCGCGCCGTCAGCCGGTCCGGCCCTCGCGCCAGGTGGCGAGGACGGCATCGACGTCGAATGCGGAGAGACGCAGGGGCGGGCCCGGCGGTGGCCGGCGCAGCGCGGCGCGGATCTTCTCGTTGATCTCGGTGAGTACGGCGCGGGCCTCGCGCTCCGACCGGGCGGCGCGGACCGCCTCCAGGGCGTCCTCGGCCTCCTTGCGCAGGGCGAGCGCGGGCGGCAGGGCGGCGAACCCCTCGCGGTGCATCTTCCCCCTGATCCACCACAGCTCGTCGTACGGGGCGTCGATCGAGGCCAGGGGTTTGCCGTAGCCCGGGAGGCGCTCGAACTCGCCGCGCTCGGCGGCCTCCCTGATCTGCCGGTCCACCCATGACTCGAAGCTGACGCCCGGTGGCTTGCGGTCGGTCACGACTGCTCCCCTCGTCCGTGCGCCCAGCCTATCGCCGCGGTGGCGGGCCTCCGGAGGCGGATGCCGCGGATGCCCCCGGATTTATCTTGACGTCAAGATTGATTTCCGGCAGGCTACCGCAAGGTATCTCGATATCGAGATACTTTCGACGGGGGAAGCGGAGGGTCCGAATGAGCTGGCGGCGCGGGGTGGGGAAGCGGAAGGACCGCGGGGAACGGGGGCTCCGCGAGGGTGGGACCGGGCTGCTGGCACAGTTGCGCCGTCCGCCCGGCGGCCGGGACGCCAAGATCATGCTCTTCGCCCAGCTGCTCGACCGCACCGGGACGGGCGTGTGGGGCGCGTCCTGCGTCCTGTTCTTCACCTTCGTGGCCGGGCTGGACGGGCGGCAGGTGGGCCTGCTGCTGGGCGCCGCCGGAGTCGCGGGCATCGCCGGCTCGCCGCTGGCGGGCCACCTGGCCGCCCGCTTCCCCGCCCGTACGCTGCTGATCGGCTGCCACCTGCTGCGCCTCGCCACGATCTGTGCGCTGCTCGTCTTCACCCGCTTCGAGGTCCTGCTGCTCGTGGTCGCGGTCACCTCGCTCGGCGACCGGGCGGCCAAGATGCTGGAGATGCTCTTCGCCACCCGGGCGGCGGGCGAGCGGCGCGGCACGTACCAGGCGCTGTCGCGCAGCGTCGCGAACGCCGGGTACGCCCTCGGCGCGGGCCTCGCCGCCATCGGCCTCGCCGTGGGCACCCGCGAGGCGTACCAGGTCCTGATCCTGGGCAACGCGCTGTCGTTCGTGCTGGCCGCGGCACTGGTGTGGCGGACCCGGGAGCAGCGGCACGGGCGCGTCGAGGCGGCCGCCGAGGCCGCTGACGCGCCCGGCGAGGGGCGGCCGGACGCGAACCCCTGGCGGGACCGCGGCTACCTCCGGTTCGTCCTCCTGGACATCCCGCTGTGCCTGGACGACTCGATCCTGGGGGTCGCGCTGCCGCTGTGGCTGATCGAGCACACCGACGCCCCGCACGCCCTGGTCCCGGCCTTCCTCATCATCAACACCGTGCTCGTCGTGGTCCTGCAGATGACCGTGTCCGCGCGGGTCCGGCGGCCGCGCGAGGCCGCCGGAGCGGCCCGGCTGTACGGGCTGACCCTGCTCGGCTGCTGCGTGCTGCTGGCCCTCACCCCCGAAGACGGGGCCTGGGCCGCATCGATCGCGCTGCTGGCCGCCGCCGTGCTGGTCACGGCCGCAGAGCTGCTGCGCTCGGTGAGCTCCTGGGAGCTGGCCGTCTCCCTCGCGCCCCGGGACGCGAGGGCCTCGTACCTGGGGGTGGCGGGCATGTCCCAGTCCATCCAGAAGTCGGCCGGGCCGATGCTGCTGACGGGTGTGGTGATGGCGGCCGGGCCGGCGGGCTGGCTGGCGCTGGGGGCGGCCGTCGCGGGGGTCGCCGTGGTCCAGCGGCGGACCGGACTGAGGCGGTTGGAGGCCATGGAGGCCGCGGAGGCAGTGGAGGCCGCGGCGGTGTCGGGCGCGGCGCCGGCAGCGTCCCGCACCGCCGCGAAGGGAAGCGATCCCGCGCCGGTGTCCTGACCCCCCGCTTCCCTCATCGGTCGTCACGCCGGATCGTATGCGTGCCGGCCACGGCACCTCTCGTGTTCGGAACTGATGCTCAGAAGCATGAGCGTCGGCGGGCGAGGGCGAGGCCGGCCGTCGCCGTGACCGCCATCGCGGCGACGCCGACCAGCGCCGCGGTCGTGTAGGCGTCGTCGTTCGGGAAGAGGCGGCCCGTGGGGGTACCGGCGGCCAGGACCAGGCCGCCGATGGCGCTGCCCAGGGAGTACCCGACGCTGCGGACGACGTAGTTGAAGCTCATGGCGCTCGACGTCTCGCTCGTGGGGGTGACGGCCAGGATGACGCCGGGCATGGCGGCCGAGAAGCTGCCGACGCCGAAGCCCAGTACCCCCATGGCCACGAGCAGTTCGGCCAGGTTGGACCGGGCGGCGGCGAACAGGACGAACCCGCCGCCGACGATGGCGGCGCTGCCGGCCAGGAGCAGGGGGCCGTCGATCCGTTCGCGGACCCGCGGCGTGAGCTTGCCGGCGACGAACCCCAGCACGGAGAACGGGATGAGGACCAGCCCCGCCGCGAAGGTGGTCAGTCCGAAGCCGTAGCCGGCGCTGTGCGGCGTCTGCGCGTAGCGGGTGATCAGCGTGAGCAGGAGGTACATGCCGCTCCCGCCGACGAACATGGCGATGTTCGCCCCGGCGACCGCCGGGTGCCGTACCGCCCGGACGTCGACCAGGGGCGTCTTGGTCCGCAGTTCGGAAACGGTCCAGACGCAGAGCAGGAGTACGGCGGCGACGGCAAGGGTCACCGCCACGGCGAGGTGTCGGCTCCACAGGCTCCTCTCGCCGGCCAGGAACAGGACGAGGAGCAGTCCACCCGCCAGGACGAGCGCACCGGCCACGTTCACGTGAGCGGAGCGGCCTTCGGGAGCTGCGGGCATGGAGCGCCACGCGGTCACGAAGGCGATGGCGGTGACGAGCAGGCCGAGGCCGTAGGCGGCCCGCAGTCCGCCGAACTCGGCGAGCAGCGCGGCCAACGGGTAGCCGACGCCGGCTCCGATGATGGAGACCACTGAGACCAGGGCGATCGTGGCCGCGCTGCGCTCCTCGGGAAGATGGTCGCGGGCCACGCCCATCATCAGCGCCGTGAGACCGAGTCCGACGCCTTGGGCCGCTCTGCCCACGAGCAGCCAGGCGAACGGCACCGGAAGCACGGTGAGCGCGCTGCCGGCGACGACGATCGCCAGCGTGGCGAGGACCGTGGCCCGCCGGTGCGGACCGGCTCCGAGCCGGCCGAGGACGGGTGTGGCGACGGCGCCGCTGAGCAGGGCGATGGTCAGCGTCCACTGCGCGCTGTCGAGGGAGACGTGGAACGTGGTCGCCACGCTGGTGATGAGCGGCGTCCCGAGGCTGGCGACCGCCGCCACGACCAGGGCGATGAACATCAGGGCGGGAACCAGCAGCCGTGCCTCGGAACGTATCGGGGCAGCACTCATGGGCTGGTCATGAGCCTGGGCCGCGGTCACCGGTCCGACTCCTCTCGGGCGTGGCTTTCGAGCTCCGCCAGATGCAGCAGCGCCGGAAGGGCTGCTGTCAAGGCCTCGACCTCGTCACCGGTGAGTTCGTCGATCAACCGCGCGTACGCGTCGACGCCCGCCTGGCGTCGCGTCCGGACGTACGACGCGCCGGCCTCGGTCAGGCACACCAGCGTGACCCGCTTGTCGGACGGATCGCCCTTCCGCTCGACCAGCCCGGATTCCTCCATCACCCGGACCAGGACGGTCATCGCGGGCTGGGTGACGCCCTCGGCCACCGCCAGATCGGTGATCCGCCGCGGGCCGGTCTTGTCCAGGGTGGCCAAGGTGGCGGCGGACGTCAGGCTCATGTCGCGGGGAAGGCGTCTCACGGCCCTGGTGGCCAGACCGTAGAGGGCTGACCCGATGGCATCGGAAGCGCCGTGCGCGGCGTCTCGGCGACTCATGCCTGAAGCATAACAGCTTTATATGAATCCTTTATGTATCTCCGTGATCGCGACCACCTGGACCCCGGGTCAACCAGCCCGACATGCCACCGGCCACGACACCTCGCAGTCGCGCGCGGCCTGCACCACCGTCCGTCCGCGGTCGGCGACCGCGTCCCCGGCCGAGGTGCGCAGCCGCGGCGTCAACCGTGACCGCGGTGGGATCGACGGAGCACCCGTCAAGACCCTGACAGCGGACCGTGCCCACCGGGCACGGTTGAGTTCGAAGACCCGCTTTCCCCGCTCGACCCTTCCCCGCCCAGATTCCCCACTCGACGGGACAAGTTCCCCTATCTCTCGGGAACGGCGGAAATCTAGCCTCGCTACTGCCTGTCCGCGACTGGGATCACTGCGTTCGAGGGGGAAGTGTGGCTGTTCGGGAGGTCGGTGTTCTGGCGATAGGTGCCGGTCCGGCGAATTTGGCGCTCGCAGTGGCCATCGAGGAGTCGGGTTCGGCCGAACTGGCGGACGGAACGCTCCTGTTGGAGCAGAGTCCGGACGTCAAGTGGCAGCGCGATCTGCTGATGCCGTGGGCGCGGAGCCAGGTGTCCTTCCTGAAGGACCTGGTGACGTTGCGGAATCCGTCGAGCAGGTTCACCTTCCTCAACTTCCTCCACGAACAGGGCCGGTTGGACGAGTTCATCAACCTGGGCACCTTCCACCCGTTCCGCTGGGAGTTCTCGGACTACCTCCAGTGGGTCGCGAAGTCCTTGGAGCGGGTGGAGATCCGCTACGGCGCGCGGGCGGCGCAGGTGGACCCGGTGTGCGGGGCGGACGGCTCGGTGTCCGGGTGGAGCGTGCTGCTGACGGACGGGGACGAGATCCGCTGCCGGGACCTCGTCGTCGGCGGTGGCCGCGACCCGCGCGTACCGGAGGTCTTCGCCGGCCTGCCGGCCGACCGGCTGATCCACAGCGCCCAGTACCGGACCCGGATCGCGGGGATCGCGCGCGACGAGCCGGTGCG
>NZ_JAINUL010000001.1:1278158-1353243 GCF_020639365.1 Streptomyces flavotricini | reverse complement strand
GCCGGCCGACCCGCGGCGCAACGAGGCGACGCAGGCCTGCGCGGATCTGCGCCCGCAGTCGGGCGGGCGGGGCGGCGGGCCCGGCGGCAGTGACGGCAGCGCGATGAAGGCGTTCACCGGCTGCCTCAAGGACCACGGTGTCGTGCTGCCGTCGGCCTCCCCGAACGCGCCGGGCAGCAGCGGCTTCCCCACCTCCGACCCGCAGTCGGCGCAAGCCTTCGAGACCTGCAAGGCCCTGCTGCCGCAACGCGGCCAGAACACGCCGAAGCCGGGCGCGAGCCCTTCGGCCTCCGCGCTCTGAGTCGATCCGTGGCGCCCCGGCCTGTCCGTACCGGTACCGGACCGGATGCTGGCGGCATGGAATGCGCCGTCTTCGTGACGCTGCCCGGACTGGTCGTCGTACGGACCGCCGTGGCCTTCGCCGATCAGGTGCTGCTCCGTGCCGGGCGGGCCGGAGTGCTGCCGTGACACGCCGCTCTCGACGGGCCGGCGGCCACACGCTCGTCCGTGTGGCCGCCGGCCCGGTCACCCCGTCAGGGGCGGACGCCCGGGTCAGCCGTTGCGGTGGTGGCGGCGGCCGTCCCAGGAGTCGGAGTCGAGGACGTTGCCGCGGTTGTCGCGGAGCGTCGCGCTGTCGCGCTCGTCCCACACCTGCTGGCGGCGGTCCTGGTAGACGTCGTGGCGGGTGTCGCGGCCCTGGCCGGTGTGGACCTTGACGCTGGAACGGCCGTCCAGGCGGAAGTCCTTGAACTGGTAGCGGTTGCCCTGCCGGTCGGTGAGGGTGAAGCCGCGCAGGTTGACGCTGTGGCGACCGGTGTTCTTCACCTCGACCCACTCCCCGTTCAGGGCGCGGGCGGAGCGGTCGTTGCGACCGGGGCTGTCGTACTGGACGTCACCGATGACGATCGAGGACTTCGCGCCCCGGTGGTCGCGCCCGTGGTGGTCGGCGGCGGCCGCCGGCAGAGCGGCGGCGCCGACCAGGGCGCCTGCGGCCAGGAACGCGGAGACGACCCGGCGGGTGGCGAGAGAAGCAGACATGAAGATGACCCCTTCAACAGACAGCGGCCCTTCCCGGCCACGAGCGGGCGGGTGGGCTCCGAACAGTTCCCGGCGTCCTGCCGAGGAGGCCCACTCTGGCCCCCGCCCACCGCCCAAAGCGACCAACGCCGGGCGTGTTGCCCAATGCAGACATACCCGTGACTCTTGCTTGTATCGGACATCCGTCAACGTCGTGCTGACGCGGATTCCGGGAGCGCGGCCCGCAGGCCAAGGGAGGCCCGGAGACGGGGCCTTCCCGCCGGATGCCCTTCATGCGGGGCGCTCTCGCCTCCCTGCGCCGAATGGGTTCAGGGTTTTGTAACGGGCGTTCGGCGGGGCGTCAGAGCGAGGGCAGGTTGACGGTCGGGGCGGGGTGGGGCGCCCGCTGCCTGCGGATCAGCGGGAGCAGGCCGGCCGCGCCCAGGAGCGAGAGGAGCGCCGCGCCCCGCAGTACGGTCTCGATGGCTGCTGCGTCGGAAGCCGCGGCCTGTTCCGAGCCGCTCAGGACCTCCAGCACGGTCGCCGCCACCGCCACGGCCATGGCGCCGAGCAGGACGAGCGAGGTCAGCACCAGTCCGGAGGCGGCGGCGAGGCGGCCCGACGGGACGTACGACTGGGTGGCCACGTTCGTCAGCGCCCAGCCGAGGCCGATTCCGAGGCCCACGACGGCGAAGACGGCCGTGTACAGCGCGAGCGGGTCCGTCCAGGTCAGCACGAGCAGGCCCACGCCGCTCAGCAGCATCCCGCCCGCCATGAGCGCCTCCGGCCGCCGGCGCTGGGCGAGGTGGCCGGACCAGTAGCTGGCCGCCCCGGCGCCGACGGACAGGGCGAGGAAGACCAGTCCGGCGTCCAGCGGGGTCAGGCCGCGGGCCTGCTGGAGGTAGAGCGCGGAGAGGACCGCCACCAGGCAGTACACGATGTTGGACACGGCGCCGGCCAGCGTGACCGTCACGAAGGGCCCGTTGCGCAGCAGGGACAGGTCCAGCAGCGGCTCGGCGGTCCGGCGCTCGATCAGCACGAACAGGACCAGCAGGAGCGCTCCGGCGGCCAGGCACGCCAGCGTCGCCGCGGAGGCCCAGCCCCAGTGACCGCCCTGGTCGACCGCGATCATGAGGGCGGTGAGACCGCCCGCCACGGTGACGGCCCCGGGGAGGTCCAGGCCGTGACCGGCCTCCTCGTCGCGGGTGTCGGCGACGAACCGCAGCATCAGGAAGGCCGCGACGGCGCAGAAGGGCACGTTCAGCAGGAACACGGCACGCCAGCTCACGTGCTCGGCGAACACGCCGCCCACGAACGGCCCGAGTGCGGTGCCGATCGCGCTGAAGGCCAGCACCGTGCCCACCGCGCGGCCCTGCCGGTCGTCACGGAAGTAGGCGGTGACGACCGCCACCGCCACCGGGAAGATCATCGCGGCCGCGGCCCCCTGGACCACGCGCGCCACGACCAGCCAGGTCTCGTTCTGCGCGGCGGCGCACACGACGGACACCACGGCGAAGCCGACCAGGCCCCACACGATGACGGTGCGCCGCCCGTGGACGTCGGCCGCCCTGCCACCCGTGATCATCAGCGCGCCGAGCGTCAGCATGTAGCCGCTGACCAGCCACTGCAGATTGGTGGTGGGTGTGGAGAAGTCCCGGGCGATGACGGGAAGCATCAGGTTGAGGGCGAACCAGTCCATCTGGACGAGGAGCATCGACAGCGAGGCGGCGGCGATGACCGCCCGGTCGCGGCCCGAGAACAGCCGTCGGTCCGAGGTCGCGGCTCCCACCTTGCCCACGCCCATGAACACGTCCCGTCCACAGCCCCCTGGCGCCCCTCCCACCAGCATGCGCCCGCCCACCGCGCCGGGCACCCGGGGCCTCACACGCCTACGCGGGCTCCCACAGCTCGACGCGGTTGCCCTCGGGGTCGGTGACCCAGCCGAACCGCCCGACACCGTCCATGTCCTGCGTCTCCCCGGCCACGTCCGCGCCCTTGGCGCGCAATTGCGCGAGCATCGCGTCCAGATCGCGGACCCGGAAGTTGAGCATGCTCTGCTGGGCGCGGGACCCGAAGTAGTCGGTCCCCGACTCGAACGTCGCGAACACCGTCGGCCCGGCACCCTGCTGCCACAGGCCGTGCTCATCGGCATCCAGGCCCAGACACTCGCGGTACCAGGCGCTCAGGGCCGCCGGATCGGCCGCCCGCATGAAGTACCCGCCGATTCCCGTCACACGTTCCATGCCGCCATCCTTCCAGGGCGGCGATCGGACGGGCCGCGCCACACCCGTCAGGGGATCAGCACGCAGTGGTTCTCGATCACCCTGCCGCTGCGGTCCAGACCACCGCAGACGGCCAGCCGCGGGTACGCCCTGATCTCGCGGTTGACCACGAACCTGGCCTGCGACACACCGGCCTTGCTGTTCCTGTAGTCGCCGACGAAGGCCCGCAGCGTGCCCGGCAGCCCGTCCCTGGTCGTGACGGTGATGTCCTGGACGTAGTCACGCCCCTGGTAGGCGGTGGCCACGCAGATGTACTTCCCGCACGTGGCCTTGACCTCGGCGCTCGCCGGTCCCGCGGTCACCAGCGCCATGGCGCAGGCCGCGGTGAGGGCCGCCGCCACCGTCGCCAGGCGGCGCCGCGCGGGCGTCCCCGACCGAACCGAATTCCTGCGTACGACGTGCATGAGATCTCCTCCGAGCGGCGCCGGCCGACTGCATGACGTGACCACGGTGTCACGTTCGGTTCCGCCGAGGCGTGCGGCAACGGTGAACATGCGGTGAGGAAGCCGAGGATCCGCGGATACGGTATCCGCCGGCCCTCCGCGAGGAACTTGCCGCCGCGATGTGACCCAGGACACGGGAACCGCCCGGGTCCGGCAGACAAGAACCCGACGTGGACTATTCAATGCACGCCCGGATAAGAGCCGGGGACCCGGAGGCGTTCCGGGAGCTCTTCCGCGACCACGCACAGCTGGTGCACCGGCACGCCGTACGGGCTACCGGGGACCGGAGCCTCGCCGAGGACGTCGTCTCGCTGACGTACCTGGAGGCCTGGCGACTGCGCGGGAAACTGCGGGACGAGGGCGACGGCCCGCGCCCCTGGCTGATGGGCATCGCCGTGAACGTACTGCGCAACACCACGCGCGCCGCCCGGCGCCACCAGCGCGCGCTCGGCCGGCTGCCGGTCCGGGACACCGTGCCCGACTTCGCCGACGAGCTCGTCGCCCGCCTCGCCGACGCCGACCAGCTCGCCGCCGCCCAGCGCGCGCTGCGCGCCCTGCGGCGCGGCGAGCGGGAGGTCTTCACCCTGTGCGTCTGGTCCGGGCTCGGCTACGCGGAGGCCGCCGCCGCGCTCGGCGTGCCGGTCGGCACCGTACGGTCCCGCCTCTCCCGCGCCCGTACGCGGCTGCGCAAGCTCTCCGAGAAGGAATTGGTGGGATCCGGGGAACCGCTCTCCCGCTCCGGACAAGTACAGGGCGGCCGCATCCCCGCGGCCCGGTCACAAGAGTCGCAGCCCCACGAGGAGGAAGCCCGATGATCCGCAACATGTGGCGGCGAGACGACGAGCCGCTGGACCACGCGGAGCTGGGACGGCTGCTGCCGCCCCCGGGAAGCCCGGACCTGCCGCTCGACCGTCAGAGCCTGCTCGAGGAACACCTGATGAACGAGATCCGGCAGACCACCGCCACCGCCACCGCCCCACCTCCGGTTCCGGCCGGGGACCGGACCCCGTCGCGCCGCCGTGCGCGACGCCCCCTGCTGATCGGCATCCCGGTCACCGCCGCCGTGCTCGCGGGCGTGATCGCGCTCAACACCGCCCAGGAGCCGGGCGGTTCCGGTACGGCCGGCCGCACCGTCGCCGCGGTCGAGGCGCCCGTCGTCTCCATAGAGGCGGGCAGCTCCGAACAACTCGCCTCCACCGTGGGGCAGATCGTCGCGGCCGCCGCCAAGACCGGCCTGCCCGAACCGGGACCCGGCCAGTACGTCTACGTCAAGAGCCAGGTCTCGTTCCAGTCGATCTCCGTCGACGTGGACACCGACCGGTCCAAGACCTGGGTGCAGCCGCTGCACACCCGCGAGGTGTGGAAGTCGCCCGACGGCGCGAAGGGCTGGCTCGACGAGCCCGGACAGCAGCCCGAGGGAGGCGTCACCCTCGACAAGGACGCCCCCCTGTCCACGCCCGTGAACGGCCGGGACATCCCCGGGGTGGCAGCCGACTTCTCGTACGACTGGCTCAAGGCGCAGCCCGCCGACCCCGGCGCCCTGCTGACCGCCATCCGCGCGACGGGCGGCAGCGGACGCGACCGGGACCAGGAGGCCTTCGAGGAGATCGGCTCCATCATCGGCGAGCAGCTCGTACCGCCGCACATCGCCGCCGCCCTCTACCGGGCAGCGGCCGGGATCCCGGGCGTCGTCCTCGTCCAGCACTCCCAGGACGCCGCCGGCCGCGACGGGATCGCGCTGGCCCGCGTCGACGAACAGCGGGGAACTCGCACCGAGTTGGTCTTCGACCGCTCGACGTACTCCTACCTCGGCAGCCGGGGCGTCCAGATCCGGGAGGAGGGCGGGATCAAGCCCGGAACGGTGGTCGAGCGGACTGCCGTCCTGGAGCGCGGCGTGGTGGACGGACAGAAGGAGCGCCCGGCCTCCGCCCAGCGCACGGCCTGACCACCGCCCGCTCGCAGAACGGGACTTCACCGCCCTCCGCCCCGCCCTTGTACGCTCACGTCCATGGACGACCGCGCCACGCCCACCCTGCTGCTGAACCCGCCCCGCACCACCACGGCGGAACTCCTCGCCCAGGCCGCGGCGTGGCGCGGCCATGACGTGACCGCCCACGTCGGGCAGGCCGAGGGCCGAGAGACCTACTGGTACGGAGGGCCGCTCGCCGCCGACCTCCTGTCCGATCGGCTCGGCCTCGGTCTCCTCGACCCCGCCGACGACTGGCTGGCGACGGTGCCACATCCCCTCCTCCGGCGTTCCGTACGCCTCACCACGCTCGCCGAGGCCCGGTCCCTGCGGGAACCCGCCTTCGTGAAACCGCCCTCGGCGAAGATCGACCTGCTTCCCGCCGCCGTGTACGAGGAGGGGAGCGCGCTGCCGGCCGCCCTCGCCGACACGACACCGGTCCTCGTGAGCGAGGTGGTGGAGTTCGCGGCCGAGTACAGGCTGTTCGTACTCGACGGGGAGGTCGCCGCCGGCAGCCGCTATGCGGTGTACGGGTGCCCCGATCCCGCACCGCTCGACGCGCACGCCCGGGCCTTCGCCCGCGAGGTGCTCGAAGCCACGGCCGACGACCTGCCCAGCGCCGTGTGCGTGGACGTCGGCCGGCTCACGGACGGCGGCTGGGCGATCGTCGAGGCCAACATGCCGTGGTTCGCGCACTGCTATGCGGCCGAGCCCGACGCCGTCCTCGACGTCGTCCTCCGCGCCGCGGGCCCCCGCACCCGCCTGGCCGACCGGGACCTGCCGTTCCTCCGAGCGACCGAGGGCGGGCCGAGGGAGCCCGCGGCCCGTTGACATACTGCGGCCGTGAACGCGAGTACGAAGGCCGATGAGATACGGCCGGTCGAAACCGTGCGTCCCGCGGAATGGTCGCTGCGCTCCGCCCTGTCGTCGGATGTCGAGACGATCGCCGAGCTCAGGGCCATCGTGATGCGCCGGGACCTGGAGCGGCTGGGACGGTTCGACGCGCACCGGGTCCGGCAGCGGCTGCGGGACTCCTTCTCCCCGCGGTACACCTCGGTCGTCCTGGCCGGCGATGCCTTCGCGGGCAGCGTCACCCTGCGCCCGGCCGAGGACGGGTGGTGGCTGGAGCACTTCTACCTCGATCCCGCGCTGCACGGCCGGGGCCTCGGGTCGGCCGTCCTGCACTCACTGCTGCGGCGGACCGACGCCGACGGGGCTCCCGCCCGCCTGAACGTCCTGCAGGGCAGCCCCGCCCGGCGGCTGTACGAGCGCCTCGGTTTCACCGTGGTGGCCGAGGACCCGGTCGACGTCTTCATGCTGCGGCAGCCGGGCGCCCGCTGACGCCATCACCTGCCCCGCGCCATGCGCGAGGGGGACGTCCCTCAGCGGCCGGTCAGGACGACCAGCTGCTGCGTCGCCCGGGTCATCGCGACGTAGCGGTCGACCGCTCCCTCGATCCCCTCGCCGAACGCCTCCGGGGCGACGAGGACGACCAGGTCGAACTCGAGCCCCTTCGACAGCCCCGGGGTCAGCGACCTGACGCGCGGGGTCGCCCGGAAGGACGGATCGCCGATGACGCAGGCGACCCCGTCGGCGTGGGCGGCGAGCCAGGTGTCGAGGACGGAGTCCCGGTCCGCGACGGATCCGTACCCGACGGGGATCCCGCTGACGCGGATGGAAGCCGGCACGTTGGCGTCGGGCAGCGCGGCCCGGATGACCGGCTCCGCCTGCGCCATGACCTCCTCCGGCGTGCGGTAGTTGACGCCCAGGGAGGCCACGTCGATCCGGTCGAGCCCGATCCGCTCCAGCCGCTCGCGCCACGACTCGGTGAACCCGTGCCTCGCCTGCGCCCGGTCCCCGACGATCGTGAAGCTCCGGGACGGGCAGCGCACCAGCAGCATCTGCCACTCCGCGTCGGTCAGTTCCTGGGCCTCGTCGACGACGATGTGCGCGAACGGGCCGGCGAGCCGGTCCGGGTCGGAGTCCGGCAGGGCGCTCTCGTCGATCAGGCTGTCCTGGAGGTCCCGGCCGCGCAGCATCCTGACGGCGCCCTCGCTGTCGTCGCCGGCCGAGTTGAAGTCGGCGGCCGCGAGGATGTCGTCGATGACGCCGGCCATGCGTTCGCGTTCGGCGGCGACGGCCGCGTCGTGCCGGTGCTTGCGCCGGGCCGCCTCCGGGTCGCCGAGCCGCTGCCGCGCCGCGTCCAGGAGCGGCAGGTCGGAGACCGTCCAGGCCTGGGCGTCCGCGCGCTGCAGCATCCGTACGTCCTCGCGGGTCAGCCAGGGCGCGCACAGCCGCAGGTAGGCGGGTACCGACCACAGGTCCGCGACGAGGTCGGCCGGCTCGAGCAGCGGCCACGCCCGGTCGAGGGTCGTGACCAGCTCCTCGTCGTGCAGCAGCGCCCTGCGGAGCCGGTCGGGCGACACCCCTTCGTGCTCTTCGTCCTCGTCGAGCTTGTCCGTCAGGATCGTGAGCAGCCCGTCCCAGATCCGCTCACGCGCCTCGTTGTGCGGGACGCCGGCCGCCTCTTCGAACGCCTCGGCCCAGTCGGCGGCGCTCAGCCACAGGTCGGCCCAGGGGGTGGACACCGTCATTCCCTGGGTGGGCGGTTCCTCGTAGATCCTGACGGCCTTCTCGATCGCCCCCACCATGTCCGCGGACGACTTCAGACGTGCCACCTCGGGGTCGGTCTCGACCGGTGCCCCGGCTCCCTCGGGAAGGAGGTCGCGGACGGTGCAGGTCTGCACGCCCTCCTCGCCGAGGCTGGGGAGCACGTCGGCGACGTAGTTCAGGTACGGCTGGTGCGGGCCGACGAACAGCACGCCGCCCCGACGGTGCCCGAGGCGGGGATCGGAGTAGAGGAGGTGGGCGGTGCGGTGCAGGGCGACGACGGTCTTGCCGGTGCCGGGGCCGCCGTCGACGACGAGGGCGCCGCGCGAACCCGCGCGGACGATGGCGTCCTGGTCGGCCTGGATGGTGCCGAGTACATCGCGCATGCGGGCCGAGCGGGTGCTGCCCAGGCTGGCGATGAAGGCGGACTGGTCGTCGAGCGCCGCGTGCCCTTCGAACCCGTCGGCCGTGAACACCTCGTCCCAGTAGTCGCCGATCCGGCCGCGGGTCCAGCGGTACCTGCGGCGGCTCGCCAGTCCCATCGGATTGGCGTGGGTGGCGGCGAAGAACGGCTCGGCGGCGGGGGAGCGCCAGTCGATCAGGAGCCGGTGCCCGGCGCCGTCGGTGAGGCCGAGCCGCCCGATGTAGACGGGCTCGGGGTCGTCCGCACCGACGATGCGCCCCAGGCACAGGTCCATTCCGAAGCGGCGCAGGGCGCGCAGCCGGGAGGTCAGCCGGTGGATCTCGCTGTCGCGTTCCATCGCCTCCCGGCCCAGGCCGCCGGGCGCCCTGCGCAGCTCGTCGAGGCGGCCGGACAGCTCGCCGATCGTCTGCTCGAGGGTGTGGGAGAGGGCCGCGAAGTGCTGCTCGTCGCGGGCGATGAGGGTGGGGTCGGCCTTGGGGGAGAGGTGGTCGGGAAGGTCGAACGCGCTGGGGGTCTTCGATGTCAACACAAGCAACCCGTGCATCTCCTGTTTCCGCTGCTTCTGGCTACGAGCAGCGATTTTGCGGCACGGCGGGGGCCTTGCCGCAAGCCCCCCTGTGCGCTATAAGTTGAGAGTGGCAAGGGGTGGGTGTTCCCCCTTGGCCAACCTCCCCCCCCCGCACAGGACGATGCGCAGAAGAATTCTGCCGTGGGTCTGTCACACTTCCGCTCCGCCGTCCGTCAGGTCAATGACGGCAACACGGAAGACCTGAGGGAGACGGCGATGCAGACGCGTACGATCACGGCGGACGTACCGGTGGGAGCGCGGACGGCGCAGGACCCGATGGAGCTCGTCCCCGAACTGGCCGAGGTCTCGGCGGCGTTGTTCAAGGCCACCGGCAACCGCTCGGTACCGCGCACCACGATCAGCCTGCTGCAGCCGGCCAGATCGTCGGCAACACCTACCTGACCGTCCTGCACACCGGCATGCTGCGCAAGGCCGGTGAGCCCGAGGAGCGGATCACCGCGGTGGCGTCCTGGCAGGACGCCCCGTACTTCAGCGGCGCCGAACGGGCCGCGCTGGCACTGGTGGAGGCCGTACTCCAGCCGTCCCCGAGCGGGGAGCGCGTCAGCGACGAGCTGTACGCCGAGGTGGCCGGGCACTACGACGCGAAGGCGCTCGCGACCCTGACCATTGCGATAGGGCAGGTCAACTTCTTCGTCCCGATCGCGCTCATCGCCAAGCCGGTGCCGGGACGGTCGTTCACCGACCCGTGGAACCGAGTGCGGCACCCGCTGCCGGCGTACTGCTCGCGCGCGCCCTGACCGTACGCAGGTGGTCGAACGCCTGCCGGTCGGGGTGCGGACCGGGCAGGCGCGCGGAGCGGGCAGGCCAGCACCCCGATGCCCCTTGACTCCGCAAAAGTGTGAGTGGTTAAGTACACACATGAAGTCAGAGCGTCCCCGCCAGCTGTCCACCGCCGAAGAGCGTCGCGCGACGGTGCTGCGCACCGCCATCGGCGCCTTCGCCGCCCGCGGCTACTTCGGCACCACCACGACCGAGGTCGCCAAGGCGGCGGGCATCTCGCAGGCGTACGTCTACCGGCTCTTCCCGAGCAAGGAATCCCTGTTCGTCGCCGTCGTGGAGCACTGCTTCGTGCAGGTGCGGGCCAGCCTGGAGCGCGCGGCGGCCGAGGCGCGGGGGAGTGGCCCGGACGTGGTGCTCTCGGCCATGGGCGGCTCGTACGCCAAGCTGATCGGCGACAACGACCTGATGTTGATTCAGCTGCAGGCGCAGGCGGCCGCGGCCTCCGAGCCGGCCGTGCGCGAGGTCGTGCGCCAGGGCTACGCCCGGCTGGTGGAGTACGTACGGGGCGCCTCGGGCGGCAGTGACCAGCAGGTCCAGGAGTTCTTCGCCCGCGGCATGCTGTGCCACCTGATCGCATCGACCGGGGCGGACGAGGTCGACGCCCCGTGGAGCCGGACCCTGACGGCGGGTATCAGGCACCACTGAGCCCCGGCCGGCGCTCGTCGGCGGGGCGTTCGGCCCGCCTTTTCTTTGGGCCCGAGTGTGAGTGGTTAACCACACATAGATGGAGTCTGTCGTGCAGAAGCTTCCCCGAACCACCACCCGTCCCGGGGTACCGCTCGCGGCACTGGCGGGGGCCCAGTTCACCGTCATGCTCGCCACGTCGATCGTGAACGTGGCCCTGCCGCAGATCCGGTCCGGCGTCGGCCTGTCGGACAGCGGCACGACCTGGGTGGTCAACGCCTACGGACTCGTCTTCGGGGCGCTGCTGTTGGCGGGCGGCCGCGCGGCGGACCTCCTGGGCCGCCGGCGGGTCCTGCTCGCCGGCCTCGGGCTCTTCGCGGCCGCGTCGTCGGCAGCGGGCCTCGCCACCACCTCCTCGGCCCTGATCGCGGCTCGGGCCGCACAAGGCCTGGGCGCCGCGGCCATCGCCCCGGCCGCGCTCGCGCTGACGATGGACCTGTTCCCGCCCGGCCCCGGGCGCGGCAGAGCGCTGGGGGTGTGGGGCGCGGTCTCCGGAGCCGGTGGCGCGGCCGGGGTCCTGCTGGGCGGCGTCCTCACACAGGCGTGGGGCTGGCCGTGGATCTTCCACGCCGTCGCCGTCGGGGCATGCCTCGTACTGGCCGCGGCAGCGGTCTTCGTGCCGCCGGCACCCGCCGCGGACGGCGGGCGCTTCGACCTGCCGGGCACCGCGGCCGTGACGCTGGTGCTGACGGCCCTCGTATGGGGACTGACCTCCGCCCGCCGCTCCGGATGGACGGACACCCGGGTGCTCGGGGCCTTCGCTCTCGCCGCCGTGCTCCTGGTGGTCTTCGTCCTGATCGAGCGGCGGCACCCCAATCCGCTGCTGCCGCCGCGGTTGTTCACGGCGGGGGGCCGCGTCGCGGCCGGAAACGTACTCATGGCGCTGCTCGGGTCGGTGTGGATCGCCCTGTTCTTCTTCCTGCCGCTCTACCAGCAGCAGGTCCTCGGATCCAGCCCGCTGGTCACCGGCCTCGGTCAACTCCCGCTCGCCGCGGCCAACATGATCGGCTCGGCGCTCGCGCCCCGCGTCTCCCGCCGGATCGGCTCCACGGCGACCTTGACGGCGGCCCTGCTCACCGAGGCGGCCGGACTGCTGTGGCTCTCGCGGATCAGCGCCCACGGCAGCTACCCCGCGGACGTACTCGGCCCGAGCCTCCTGGTCGGCCTGGGGCTGAGCATCGCCTTCGTCCAGCTCACCGCGCTCTCCGTCGAGGGAGTGCCGGGGCCGGACGCGGGCCTGGCCGGGGGACTGGTGAACACCACCCGGCAGGTCGGCGGAGCGATCGGCCTCGCCGTCCTGGCCACGCTCGCCGGCTCCGTCACCAGCGGGGCCGCGCCCCGGCAGCCGCACCTGGAAGCACTCACCACCGGCTACCGCACCGCCTTCGGCGTCGCCGCCGCGGTGCTCACCGTGACCGCCGTCCTCGCGCTGATCCTCACCCGCCGGGGCGCCGCCCGGACCGGTCCGGGCGGCGTGCGCGACGCCCGCCCCGTCCCCGCCCACCCCGACCCCAGCCGGTCCCTCCCCAGTCCACCCCGCACTGCCGACCACGGTCCGCTGACCATCGCACCGCCCACCGAGAAGTGAGGTTCCCGCCATGACCCGCAAGCCGTACCTGACCGGACACTACGAGCCCGCAGTCGACGAGATCACCGCCACCGAGCTCACCGTCGAGGGCAGCCTGCCCCCGGAGCTGACCGGCCGGCTGCTGCGCAACGGACACAACCCCAAGCCCGGCGTCACCCCCACCCACTGGTTCAAGGGCAGCGGCATGGTCCACGGGATCCGCCTGAACGGCGGCCGCGCCGAGTGGTACCGCAACCGCTGGGTGCACACCCCCGCCCTGGACGGCGCCCCCTACATGACCGAGTACGGACCCGACCTGACCGCCAGCACCGCCGGCACCCACGTCATCGAACACGGCGGACGCCTCCTCGCCCTCTGCGAGGCCAACCTCCCCTTCGAACTCAGCCGGGACCTGGACACCGTCGGTGCCTACGACTTCGACGGCAAGCTGCGCACCGCCATGACCGCGCACCCCAAGACCGACCCCGTCACCGGAGAGCTGCACTTCTTCGGCTCCTCACCCCTCCCGCCGTTCCTGACGTACTACGTCGCCGACGCGGAGGGCGGGATCACTCACAGCGCCGAGATCCCCGGAGCCACGGCCTCCCTCAAGCACGACTTCGCCCTGACCCGCCGTCATGTCGTCTTCATCGAGGGCACCGTCACCTTCGACCCGAACGAGCACTCCGGCATCCCCTACGCGTGGAGCGACGACCAGCCGGCCCGGATCGGCGTCATGCCGCGCGGCGCGGACGGCGCGGCGCACATCCGCTGGTTCCCCATCGAGCCCGGCAACATGCTCCACGCCGCCAACGCCTACGAGGACGGCCGGGGCCGCATCGTGCTGGAAGGCCCCACCGTGGACCGCGAGGGCTTCCGGCTCTCCTGGAACTGGTGGGTCGGCGCCCCCGGTCGAGGTGCTGAGCCCAACACCCGTTCCTACACACGTCGTTGGACCATCGATCTTTCGGCCGGCAGTGTCCGGGAAGAGGTCATCGACGACCTGGCCGTCGAATTCCCCACCCTCAACGAGGACTTTCTCGGTGTGGAACACCGCTACCAGTACGCCGTGTCCTTCCCCGACCAGGACGGCCTCGGAGGGTACGGAGTCGTGAAGTACGACCGCACCACGGGCAGCCGCCAGCTCCTGGAGGTCGGTGACGCCCGGCTGCCGAGCGAGGCCGTCTTCGTACCCGCGGCCGGTGCCACCCGTGAGGACGACGGCTACCTGCTCACCGTCGTCTCCGACCTCAAGCAGGAGGCCTCCCGGCTGCTCGTCCTGGATGCCTCCGACCTCGGCCAGGTGGCCGCCGTCCACCTGCCGCGCCGCGTCACCGCCGGTATCCACGGCTCCTGGATCCCGGACTCCGCCCCCGACGCCGGCCGGGGCTGATGCCCACCGCATCCGGCGGACGCGCGCGAGCCGTCCACCGGATGCGGTCAGCCGCCACCGGGAGCGGGCGGCTTCTTGCCGGGGTAGACGTGATCGGGGGTCACGATGGAGGTGACCGCCTGGCCGAAGAGCGTGCTGGGCTCCTGACCCTTGTACTGTGCATCGGTGTTGAGGAGGATGACCATGGTCGCCCGGGCCTCCGGCAGGTAGACCGGCAGGACCTCGTACCCGGGGATCGATCCGTTGTGGCCGATCCAGCCCTGGATGTTGAAGATGCCCAGCCCGTAGCCGTCACCTGGAATGTCCATCGGGGTGGTCTTCAGGCGCTCGGCCTGGGTCGCGGGCGTCAGCAGCTTGCCGGTGGCCAGGGTGTGGGCCCAGCTGCGCAGGTCCTGCAGGTCGGAGACCATCTCTCCGGCGGCCCAGCCCCAGGAGGGGTTCCAGTGGGTCGAGTCCTCGATCTTGCCCGAGGCCGTCTGGTCGGTGTAGCCGTGCGCGTACGGATCCGGCAGGGCCGCACTCGTGGGGAAGACCGTGTGGCGGAGCCCGGCCGGTGCCAGCACCTTCTGCGCGATGACCTCGTGGAGCGGCCGGCCGGTGACCTTCTCCACCACCAGCCCGAGAAGGATCAGGTTGGTGTTGGAGTAGTCGAACCGTGCGCCCGGCGGGAACTGCACGGGGTGCTCGAATGAGTAGTCGAGCAACTGCCGCGGCGTGAAGGACCGTTCCGGATCGGCTTGCAGCTTCTTGATGAAGTCGCCGTCCAGGCTGTAGTTGAAGAGTCCGCTGCGCATGCCGGCCAGCTGGCGCAGCGTGATGCGGTCGCCGTTCGGAACGCCCTTGACGTACTTGCCGATCGGATCGTCCAGGCCGATCTTCTTCTGGTCGACCAGCTGGAGGAGGGCGGTGACCGTGAACGTCTTGGTCTCGCTGCCGATCCGTACGTGCAGGTCGGTCGCCATCGGTGCGCCCGTCGCCTTGTCGGCCACGCCGAAGGTCCTCACGTAACTCCCCTTGCCCGGGGCCCACAGCCCCACGGTCACGCCCGGCACCTGCGTCTCGCGCATGACCTGACGTATCGCCGCGTCCAGTCGCGCCGCGACGGCCGGCGTGAGCTGCGGGAATTCCGCTTCGGTGCCGGGGGAGGGGGAGGGGGAGGGGGAGGGGGCGGACGGTGTCGGGGCGGTTGCCGCACCGTACGCGGCGGAGCCCGCGACGGCCGGTCCGAGGAGCACGCCCGCGGCGGCGGCAGCCACGCAGGCCCGGCGCAGCCGGAGGTGGGTTGGCTTCACGGCAGGCTCTCTCCCGTCGCCCGAGGACCCAGACAGCATGACCAGCGTAGGCCCGCGCCACGACCGTCGCGCGGCGAGCCGTTCGGGGCCCGGATCGCCGCACTTCAGATCACCGACCGGTGGGTCGCCAACCGCTGGTTCAGGTCCCGCAGAAGGGCGCGGTCCGTACGAATCCGCCGAAGTTCTCGTCATCGGTGCCGAGGAGGGCGTCGGTGGATCCGGCCAGGCACTCCACCGCCTCGATCTTGTACTGCGGGAACGTCCCGAGCACCGCCGGGGACGCCGCGAGGGTGATCCGTACCCGGCCGGCCGGCGACACGGTCACGCGGCCCGCCTCGCTCACCGCCGAGTCGAAGGGGCCGTCGTCGCCCGCGTCCGCCGCCGAACTCACGATGATCCGCCCGGAGTCGGTCACCGAGATGTCGGAGATGTGCCGCGTGGCCCCGTCGTTCGGGTACGCGGCCCGGTAGGCGCGATGGGTCACGCTGCCGAACTGCGGCTGTCCCCACGAGGCGAACGTGAGCGGTGCGGCGTGCAGAGTGGCGGGACGGTTCGCCCCCGCGCCGCGATCGGCCCACAGGGCGGCGAGGTTCCCGTTCTGGGACACGAGCGCGAAGCTCTCGAAGTCGTCGCCCTCCCCGATCGCCGGCAGCGGCGCGTAGTCGACGACCGTCGCCGTGCCGCCGACGACCTTGAGGCGGTAGACGATGCCGCGACTGGCCAGTGCCAGGTACTCGGAGGGCATCCGGGGAACGGCCTCGATCGCCTCCAGGTCGGAAGGCTCCGGCCCGTCCCAGGCGATCGGGGAGATGTCGTCGGAGCCCTGCCGGTGGGTGATCCGGGACAGGCGCTTCTGGCCGGTCCGCTTGTTGTCGTGCACGACCAGTGCGTGCACGCCGGCTCCGTCCGCGGTGCGGTCCTCGAACGCGATGCCGCTGACACCGCCCTGGAAGTCGTCGCCGACCTTCTGCCAGGCGTCGTCGGCCGCACCGGCCGGGGTGGTGCCGAACATCGTGAGCAGCGCGGTCGCCGTGGCCGCCCAGGCCGTGCGCTTCAAGATCGGGAGCTTCACTGGGGATCGTTCGCCTTCCCTCGACAGACGCGATGTCACGCGCCGGAAGGCAGGCTATTGATCATGATCGGTGCTGCTCAACGACCGTTACGCCACTTGGGGGGAGCGCGTGGAAGCGACGGCCTGGGCCCCCTGGTCCCGTACGGCTGACGGCGGTGCTGCGGGGAGGGCGGTCAGCGGACGATGACGGTGGTGGAGGGCGATGTCCAGTCGCCGGCCATCACGCGCAGCTCTTCCTTCCCCTTGTTCTTGAAGGTGTTGTCGAAGGAGAAGCTGGACCCCTGCTTGATCAGGGTGTTGGCGTGGAGGGTGGTCCACTTGGAGCCGTTCTTGTGCTGCAGGACCACCTTCGTGCCGATCGGCAGGCCCTTGGTGCGGCCGGTGAAGGTGACCTTCTCGCCGGCCTTCACCTCGGTCGGCGTGGCCTTGAGGCTGATCTCCCCGGCGGCCGCCGAGGGAGTCGGCGTGGCCGCGGTGGCGGCGGACGTGGCCGCGGTGGCGGTGGCGAGTCCTCCGCCGGTCAGCAGGACCGCGGAGAGGGTGGCGGCGGCGAGGACGCGAGCGATACGACGCGGTGTGGCCATCTGGTCGGACTCCCGTCTGGAACGGATTCCCCCACGTGGCTCGAACCGCTCCGATGCTAGCGGCGGCCCGCCCGGACGGGCGACTCGATCAAGAGAAACCCCTGGTCAGAGGGCGGATTTACCGTGCACTGGCAAAGATGTGAGTGTGGCGACTTCAAAAGTGTAGTCGTTGCACTTTTGTACCGGGTGTGTTCTTCTGGGGGTCATGAACGCCTCCACTGCACCCCGCATCGCGATCATCGGAGCCGGTCCCGGCGGCCTGACCTGCGCCCGCATCCTGCAGCGACACGGCGTCGCCGCCACCGTCTACGACCAGGACGCCTCCCACTCCGCCCGCGACCAGGGCGGCACCCTCGACATGCACCCCGAGTCCGGCCGGCGCGCGCTGCGGGAAGCCGGACTGCTCGACGAGTTCCTGGCGTTGGCCCGCCCCGAAGGCCGGCAGATGCGGCTGGCCGACCGCGAGGGGTGCGTCGTGTTCGACGCGACCCCGCCAGAGTCGGACGCCGGCGCCGACGCCGAGGACGGCAACCCGGAAATCGACCGGGGCCGGCTGCGCGACCTCCTGCTGGACTCGCTCGAGCCCGGCACCGTGCGCTGGGGCCGCAAGCTCGCGCACGTCGAGCCGCTCACCACGGGCGTCCACCGGCTGTACTTCGCCGGCGGCGCCACCGTCGACGCCGACCTCGTCGTCGGCGCGGACGGAGCCTGGTCGAAGGTCCGCAGGCGGCTCTCCGAGGCGAGGCCCGTCTACACCGGCGTCACCTTTGTCGAGACCGGCCTCGACGACGCCGACTCCCGCCATCCCGTACTCGCCGCGCTCACCGGCGACGGCACCTTGATGGCCCTCGACGACAACCGGGGTTTCATCGCCCAGCGCAACGGCCACGGCCACATACGCGTGTACGTCGGCATGCGCACCGACGCGCACTGGCACCGGACCGCCGGCCTCGACCCGGCCGACCAAGGAGCCGTGCGCGACGCGCTGCTGAGGGAGTTCACCGGCTGGGGCGCCGACCTGCTCCGTTTCATCACGGACTCCGACACCGGCTACACCCACCGGCCCCTGTACGCCCTGCCCGTCCCGCACACCTGGCGGCACACTCCCGGCGTCACCCTCCTCGGCGACGCCGCCCACCTCATGTCCCCGTTCTCCGGCATGGGCGCCAACCTCGCCATGCTCGACGGCGCCGACCTCGCCCGCGCCCTCATCGACGGCGCAGCGACGACCGACGACGCCGTCCGCGCGTACGAGAGCCTCCTGCTGCCCCGCTCCGCAGCGGCCGCCGAAGGCGCCGCCGAGGGGATCGCCGGCGCCTTCGCACCCGACAGCGCCGCCCAGGTCCTCGCCCACGTGAGGCAACGCCACTGAACCCGGCCGACGGCCGGGCCGTGGGAAATCGGTTGAGCCCCAGGTGATCATGTGGCAGGCTCGCCCGCCGTGACCGAGATCGCCACGGAGGGTCCATGACATCGATCAAGCAGTTCCAAGTCACCTTCGACTGCGCGGAACCCGAGCGCGTCGCCCGCTTCTGGTGCGAGGTGCTGGGGTACGTCGTACCCCCGCCACCGGAGGGGTTCGCCACGTGGGACGAGTTCAACGGCTCGCTGCCGCCCGAGCGTCAGGGCGCGGCCTTCGTCTGCATGGATCCGACGGGTGTGGGCCCGCGCATGTACTTCCAGCGCGTTCCCGAGGGCAAGGTCGTCAAGAACCGGGTCCATCTCGACGTGCGGGCCGGCACCGGGCTCGTGGGTGAGGAGCGCCTCGCCACACTCGAAGCCGAGTGCGCGCGACTGGTCGCGCTCGGGGCGGTGCGCGTACAACTGCTGCGCGCCGACGGCGTCAACGAGTCCTGCATCCTGATGCAGGACATCGAGGGCAACGAGTTCTGTCTCGACTGATTCGTACCCTCATGCGTACCCACGGCAACTGGATCACCCGCGCCGAGACCGCCGCGGACGTCCCCGCCATCCGCGAAATCGACCTCGCCGCGTTCGAGACTCCGCTCGAAGCCGACCTCGTCGACGCCCTGCGCGCCGACTCCTCCTGGATCGACGGCCTGTCCGTCGTCTCGGCCAGTGGTGAAGGCGACGGTCGGGGCCAAGGTGACGGCGGCGGCAGGCTCGTCGGTCACGCGCTCCTCACCCGCTGCCACATCGGCGACACCCCGGCCCTGTGCCTGGCGCCCGTCGCCGTACTGCCCGCGTACCAGAAGACCGGCGCAGGCTCCGCCGCCATCCGTGCGGCCCTGCGAGCCGCCCAGGACATGGGCGAGCGCTACGTCACCGTTCTCGGACACCCGGCGTACTACCCGCGGTTCGGCTTCACCCGCGCTTCGGATCACGGCATCGGCCTGAGCATCGAGGTCCCGGACGAGGCCATGATGGCCCTCGCGCTCGACGAGGCCCACCCACTGCCGAGCGGCACCGTCCGCTACGCGGCACCCTTCGGGATCTGAGGACCCACCCACCCGGTGGACCCACCCGGCGGCCCGGTCCGCACTCAGCGACGAGTCGCGGGCCGGGCCGGCGGGCCCTCGTCGACGCCGAGGTCGGCGCGCATCACGGCCCGGAGCTCCTGCCCGCGGTTCCAGAGCTCCTGAAGCTCGTCGTGTATCTCCTGGAACGACCCTCCCGGCACCGGCAGACCCTCCTCCAGCCGCATCGTCATGCCGTACAGCTCGGACAACGAGGTGGTCATGGCGTCCAGCTCGTCCATCACCGTGCGGGAGGCGATCATCTGCGCCTCGGCGAAGGCGGCGTGATGCGCGTGCCGGGCGGCCTCCATCGCCTGCCGCCCTTCCGGGGTGACCTCTCCCTTGTGCACCAGCCACAGGTAGTTCATCAGCTCGATCCGGTAGCGGCGGTACGCGGCGTTGGCCGCCACGTAGCACTCGCGCCGCCGGTCCTCATCGGCGAGCCGCTGCTGGTGGAGCCGCTGGGCGTGGTCCGTCAGCTGCTGGCGCTCGAACTGCTCCGCCTGGGTACGGGCCGTCAGGCGCTGTGACAGGACGGGCGCGAGGAGCGTGCCGATCACACCGACGCTCGCGGCGGCGAGCGCGATCAGAGCTGTGCCCACCGTGCCTCCAGGTGTCGGATCGAGGCCGTGGTGCCCCGCCTGGGGCCGACCGGCCGCCACCAATGTAACGGCCCTCCGTCCACGCGGAGTTCACCGGACCCTGCCGCGCTCGGCGGGCAGGCAGTGATCGACGACGCCACCTAGAAGGCGGAGTGGGTGAACCAGTGGGTGAGCAGGTCCTGGTCGCCGAGGAGGTGGAACGCGTCGCCCTGTCGGTCCCGGCGGCCGTACAGCAGCAGGAGCAGCTCCTCGGCGGTTCCGCGCACCGTGGCGTCCGCCGTGGAGGGCCTGGGGTAGTCGGCCACCAGTGCGAAACCGTCCGGGCGCAGGCCGACGAGCCAGCTTTCGTCGCCGTCCGTGCAGCTGAAACGAAGCGCGCGGTCAGGGGCGCGCAGTTGGGCGGTCAGCGGAGCGAAGGGGGATGCGAACGGCAGGTTGGTGAGGAACTCGTCGACACCGTCGACCGCCAGTGCGCGGTCGATGTGCGGGGAGACCCCGAGTGCGAGTTCGGCGTCGGCCCGGTGGACGAGGGTCTCGAAGAGCATGCGCCGGACCCAGAACCGGGCGTGCTGGTCCACTCCCCAGGCCCACATCGGCGCGTCCAGGTCGGTGGTGGCGAACACCGCGGCGGCCTCCGCGGCGCTCGCCGTCAGCCAGTCCGGGAGGCCTTCGCGGTCCTGCGGCAGACGAAGGTCCACGTCACGGCTGGTCGGCGGCTGCTGGATGCGCTGCCGGAGGAGCTCGGTGAACCAGCGGTGGACGCTGCCGACGTGCCGGGTGAGGTCGGCGAGGGTCCAGCCGGGGCAGGTCGGCACGGGGGTGGAGAGGTCCGCCGCCTTGACCGTGGCGACGAATCGGGCGGCCTCGGCGGTGACGGCCGCTCCGTGCTGGGCGGGGTTCATGTGTGGGCCCTTCGTCTGGTGGTGCTGCCCCGGCGGTGAGGATGCTTAAGGATGTAGATGATTGACACTCTTAAGTAATGGTGAAGGTAAATCTCGGGCCCCGCGGATGTCAACTTCCGCCCCCGCGTCCGCCCCCCCCCCCCGCGTCTGCCCCCCCCGCGTCTGCCCCCCGCGTCCGCCCCGGGCGCCGCCTGCTAAAATCACGGCGTTGGCCTTCGGCACCCCGGCGGGTGTGTCCGGAGGCTTTTTTCATGCCCACACCCACTGCCGCACCCGCCGACCCGTCCACCACCGGCTACCGCTCCCTGCTGCGCAACCACGAGTTCGCCGGCCTGTACGCCGGCTTCACCCTGACCGTCGCGGCGAGCACCCTGTCGGGGTTCGCGCTCGGCACACTGGTCGACCACCAGACCGCGTCACCGTTCCTGACCGCCGTGAGCATGTACGGCGCCACCTTCGCGACGGTGCTCGGAGCCCTGACGCTCATGTCGGTCGCCGACGGGAGCCGGCCGCGCCGGACCCTGGTCATCCTCCAGTGCGCCGCACTGGTGGGTGTCGCCGCGCAAGCGGTGCCGGGGCTGCCGCTGGCGGCCCGGTTCGGCCTCCTGCTGGCACTGGGCTTCTTCCAGTCCCTGGGGACCGGCACGCGCATGGGACTGCTTGCCGAGGTGGTGCCGACCGCCACGTACGCGCTGGCGCGGTCGCTGATGAACATCACCTCGGGCGGCACGGCAGTCCTCGGCTACGCCATCGGCGCCGCACTGCTGCGTTGTCTGAGCCCGCGGGAGGTCTTCGTCATCGCCGCCGTCCTGACCGGCCTCGGCCTGGCCGCCGTCGCTGCGACGATCAGGGAACGCTCCATCCGCCTGTCCCGCCGGCCCGGACTGCGCCAGACCTGGACGACGAACATCGAGCTCTTCTCACGGAAGGAACAGCGGGCACTCCTGCTGAACCTATGGGTGCCGAACGGTCTGATCGTCGGCTGCGAGGCACTGTTCATCTCCTACGCACCCGAGCACGCCGGCGCCCTCCTCGGCGCCGGATCCGCCGGCATGCTCCTCGGGGACCTGGCGGTCGGGAGACTGCTCACCGCCGCCCGGCGACAGCGCTGCGCGTTCGCCATGCGCCTGCTGCTCGCAGCCCCGTACCTGCTGTTCGGCTTCCGCCCGCCCGTGTCGGTGCTGATCGCCGCGGTCTTCGTATCGGGCGCCGGATTCGCCGCCACGCTGCCGCTCCAGGAGCGGCTCCTCGAGCTGACTCCCGACCCGGTCCGCGGTCAGGTGCAGGGCGTCGAGTCCGCCGGCCGGATGACGTGGCAGGGCATCGGGGCCGCGATCGGCGGCGGCGTCGCCCAGTACCTCACCCCCGGCGCCGCGATCGCCGCGTTGGCCGCGGTGTCCGTCACCGTCACCCTCGCTTGCCGGGCCTGTGAACCCGTCGGAGTGGAGGGGTTTCGTCCACCCCGGCCCGGCCATGACCACGCCTTGACCGACAAGCCCTGACCAGCGAGCTCAGGATCGGTAGCATCCCACCCTCAGCGCATGATGGAGAAGGTGAGTGCCGTGCCCGAATCCCCGCTCGTCCTCGACGAGTACGCCAGTCGCATCCGCACCGATGTGGACGCGAACCTGTTGCGCCAGGAACAACTGCGCGGCGAGCTGCGCAAGCTGGAGGAGGAGCACACCGTACTCCTCAAGCTCCAGGAAACGTTGGCCACCGGCGCGGAGGCCATCGCCTCCGTGAGGGTCGGGTCCGGGGAAGCCGGCGAGCTGCCGAAGCCCCGGCGGGCGGAGCGCGATGTCGCGCGCAGGCGCGCCGGCAAGGGGCGGGGAGGGAAGGGGCACCGGCCGGGGGAGGCGTCACTCATCGAGACCGTCAACGGCCTGCTGCAGGCGCAGGTCGAGCCCCGGTCCGTTGCCGAGATCCTCGGCGAAGTGGTGGCCGTGCGTCCGGCCACCATCCAGACCGTACGCAACACGCTCGACCGACTGGTCGCCACCAGCAAGGCCGAGCGCACCAAGCAAGGGCGCTCGGTCTTCTACAGCGCGGTGGGCGCCGCCGCCGAGACGCAGCCCGCCCCGGCCGTCGACGCTCAGTAGCGGAGCAGGAGCCGACAGGAAGGAAATCAAGTGGTCTGAACTCCTGCCTGACATCGGACGTTTGCTGAGTAGGGAGATTCCCTGAAGCGATCGAACCGATAGGGGATTCACTGTGATACGTCCGGTTGTGCAGCGCGGTCGGAGCGTGATCGAGGCGAGTTCCCCGGCAGTCCTACCCGGACTGTCCGCACCCGCCTGCCGGAACGCCGACCCGGCCCTGTTCTTCCCCGCGTACGGCGTGCCGTTGAGCGACCTCCAGATCAGGGCGGCCAAGGAGCTGTGCGCCGCCTGCCCTGTCCGTCAGGAGTGCTTGGCGATAGCCGTCCGCTCGGACGAGAGCGACGGCATCTGGGGCGGCACCACACCGATCGAGCGGCGCCGGATGCGGGTGCAGCTGGCACGGATGGATCAGGGTGCGGAGCTCGCCCGGGCCGTGGTGTCGGGGGAGGGACCGCAGGTGCTCCAGGGCCTGCGGCCCGCCGTGGTGCACCACCTGTTCGCCATGGGCTGGAACGCGGAACGCATAGGCGCAGCTCTGCAGTTGGCGCCGGGCGAGATCCAGGCGGCCCGGGCGATGGCCGCCAGGTCCCTGGCGTTTCTCGCGTTCATGGAGCGGCACTGCCCCAAGAGCTGGAGCTGACCGGCTTCCGGCCGACGCGGATCGCGCCGGTGGCGGGCGCCGCCGCCCGTCCCGTCAGCCCGGCCGTCCCGTCAGACCCGTCAGTCCCGGACGATCGTCCAGGGGCGCATCAGGTCGTCGTCCTCGTGTTCGAGGACGTGGCAGTGGTGGACGTACTGCGCCGGGAATTCGGTGCCGCTTCCCGGAATCGACGCGATCGTGTCCGTCGGCGGGGTGAACTCCCGGATGATGATCCTGGTCACCGTCTCCGGATAGGACTTGACCGTGTCCTTGTTGGAGTCCCCCTCGTCCGGGTCCGGCGAGATCGGCGGTCCGGTGAGGTAGTTCGCCAGCACCGGCCTGTCCTCCGCTTTGCGGCCGCCATCGATCCACTTCTCGTACTGTTCCCGGTAGCCGGCCGCGTCGATCGCCTGCCTGTTCAGCACCTGGAAGTCGACGAGGTGGACATGCATCGGGTGGGCGTCGTGGTGGGGATTGACGTATTCCCAGATCTCGGTCGAGCCCGCCTTGATGAAGTCCTCGGAGGGCTCCATGAACGGCACCGCGTTGAAGGTCATGGTGCGGAACAGCTTGTGCTGGTACAGGACCCATTCCCGCCGACGGGTGTGTGGTTCGGGCCTGACGGTCGCGACCGCCGGCAGTCGGAGTTCCTCGGGCGGGGTCGTCTTGTCCCTGCCCCCGGACGGGGGCCCGGTGACCTTGAACCGCATGATCTCCGGGATTTCCGGACCGCCGCCCGGGAAGTGGACCGGCGCGTTGTAGTTCGTCAGGGTGACGTCCGTACCGATGGGATTCCGTCCGGGCCGAACGAATGCAGGGGCATGCCGTCGGGCTGCGGCGCCGTGAATCCGCCGTGCTGGTGTACGACGTTCCACACGTTCACATTCGAGGGGCGGCAGGTGCGGCTTGTACGGGGGTGGAGGGACCGGGGTGAGCTGGGGGTTCCCGTTGCGGATCCCGTCGATCACGAACGGGAACAGATGGGTCGTCGGAAGATCGTTGCGGTACTTGACGACCGTCGGGTGGTCCTTGTTCACACTGATGGTCGGCCCGAGGTGGCCCATGCCGATCGCCTTGCCGGGGTCCTGCGGATGTGCGGCCCAGTAACCCCAGACGGTCGACGGTCCCAGATCCCGGTGGAAGCGCCAAGAGCCCTGGCGCATCGTGATCTCGTGGTAGTCGGCGCCCGGATGGACGGAAGGATCCGCGATGGCCGTCGGCGGCGTGGGCAGCGGGTCCACGAATTTCGTGAGCGGAGGGGTTTTCGGCACCGGGGTGTCCGTGGACCCGTGACCGTGACCGTCTGCGTGCGCCGGCGTCCCCAGTGCGCCCCGCGAGAGTTTTCAAGGCGGGTCGTGGTCATCAGGTCGTCGGGCCACCGCCGGCGCCACCCGCACGGCGCGGCACGCTGCGAGGCGGCGGTCCGCGCGGCCGATCGGCCCCCTCCGAACGTGTCGCCGCTCGCGCCGCGGGTCCCGGCGTGGAACCGTTTCCGCATGACCGAAGGATCGACACCTCACCTTTCCCCGGCGCGCATCACCGTACTGGGCGTCCAGCCCGGCAACCCGCCCTTTCGCATCGTGGAGGTCGACGGGAGGTTCGTCGGCAGGGCGATGTCGATGACGGACGTGCTGCTGGTCGCCGCGGAGGCCGGGATCCCGATCCACGACCTCGACGACCTGGACGAGGTCCGGTGGGTCGGGGGCGGCAAGTTCAACTGGACCCCACACTAGGGGGTGCCCCTTGGATCAGACCCCGCGAGCCCGGGCCCGCTCCGAAAGACACGGCCCAGATCCCCGCCGCCCCGGCCGGCGGTCGGTGGGGGTGACCGGCGTGCGGACCGGCGTGCTCGTGCTGCGGGCCCCCGACCAGGGGGCGGGGACGGCGTCGACGCCCCGGGCCAGGCGGTGGGCGATGGCCTCGTGGTTGACCCGTCAGCCGCGGAAGTGCGGCCGGGCCTGCTCCGGGGTGCGCTCCATGCGGTACCCCTGCCCGGACATCCGGGCCAGGCCCTGGAGGAAGTCCTCGTACGCGAGCAGCAGCGGGTCGTCCGGACGCGGGTCGCGGTCGTACCCGATGCCGCGGATGTCCGCGAGGTCGCGCAGGCGCACGAAGCCCGCGCGCAGGGCCATCCGTACGGCGTACTGCGGCTGGGAGGGAGCGAAGGCCGGCCTCGGCGCCGCGGCGTCCATCACCGCGACCGGACAGGGGGTGTGGCTCCCGCTCACCGCAGCGCTCCACCGCTCCCAGCCGCGGAACAGCTCGCCGAGCCCGTCCAGCAGTTCCGCCTGTGCGTAGCGGGGTGTCCGACCTGGAGGCCGATGGTCACGGGTCCGGTGGCCGCCGCGCAGAAGTCGATGGCGTTCAGGCTCTCGCGGCGCCTCGCGCCCGCCTACGAAGGCCTCCGCGCGGCCCCGAGCGATCGGGCGCCGGCCCGCGGGGCCGGAGCAGCCCGCCCGTGACACGTACAGCGAGCGGGTCGTGGCGCGCCCGCGCCCGCGGGCGCCGTTCGGCGAGTCGGGGACAGGGCACGCGGGTGCGCGGGAGACTGGCCGGGACGGCGGAGCGCGGAGGGCCGAGGGCGGAGGCGGTGGAACGATGGGCGCGCGGTATGTCACGGACCTGATCGGTGCGTTCGAGCGGAACGCGGGGCGGCCCGCGATCGGGGCCGGACCCGTCGTCATGGGGTTCTCCGAGGTCCTGGCCGATACGTACCGGCTGGCCGGAGTCCTCGGTGAGCTGGGAGTGGCGCGCGGGACGGGTCTGGCCTGCGTGACGGACGGCAACCGGCCCGAGGCGCTGCTGGTGCGGCTGGCCGCGCACGTCCTGGGCGCGCGGTTGACCCAGGTGGTCATCTGCCCGGCCACCCACGGCCTGGACTTCATGCTGCGCGACTGCGCACCGGCTCTGGTGGTGCACGACACTCCGGTCCCGGACAGCGGGGTTGCGCGCATCGGGCTCGAAGAGTTGATGCGGCTCGCCCGCAGCCGGGAAGGCCGGCCGGTGCCCGTGCGGGCGCGCGAGGAGGACGTGGCGCGCGTGACGTACACCGGTGGTACGACCGGCAGGCCCAAGGGGGTGGCCTCCACGTTCGCCGCGATGGCCGGCCGGACGGATGCGCGGGGCAAGGGCGGCGCGGGCGGAGTGACGGGCAAGAGCGCCGGGGGCGGCGAGGGCGCCGCCCCCGGCGGACCGCGCGAGTCGGTCTACCTGTCGGTGACCTCGCTCGCGCAGCGTTCCGGGGGCCGGTGCCTGGAGCACCTGCGCGAAGGAGGCCGGGTGGAGGTCCTCGGCCCCTTCGGCGTGGAGGAGTTCGCCGCCGCCTGCCGGCGGCTCGGGCCCGTGTCCACGTACCTGACGCCCTCGATGGTGTACCGGCTGCTGGACGATCCGGCGACGGCCGACGGCGTACCGGGTCTCGCCCGGGTGTCGTACGGAGACTCTCCCGTCCACCCGGAGCGGCTGCGGCAGGCGCTGACGCGCTGGGGTGCGCGGCCGAGGTGGCGGCAGGGATACGGGATGAACGAAGCCGGGGTGATCTGCAGGCTTTCGGAGGCCGATCACGACGCGGGGGTGACCGACCGGCCCTACCTGCTGGGGTCCGTCGGCCGCCCCGCGCCGGGTGTGGACGTACAGCTGCGCGATCAGGACGGGGCGCAGGCGGGGCCGGGAGGCATCGGGGAGGTGTGGGTGCGGTCCGCGATGGTGATGGCCGGTTACTGGAACCAGCCCGGCCTGACGGCCGAGGTGATGCGGGACGGATGGCTGCGGACCGGGGACCTCGGCCACTTCGACGCCGACGGGTACCTCTACCTCGACGACCGGGTGAAGGACGTGGTGATGGTGGACGGGGTGAACATCTACTGCGGTCCGGTCGAGGCGGCCCTGACCCGGCATCCCGCGGTGGCCGAGGCGGCGGTGGTGGGCAGGGCCGACGATCGCACCGGCGAGGAGGTGTGTGCCTTCCTGGTGCCCGCGCCGGGTCGTGTTCCCACGGCCGCGGCGGCCGCCGAGGCGTGCCTGCTGGTGGCGCGGGCACTGGCTCCGGCGCACCGGCCGACCACCGTCTTCTGGGAGGCGGCCCTGCCGCTGACCGACCGGGGCAAGCCGGACAAACGGCGGCTGCGGAAGCGGGCTGCCGGATCGGCCGGGCCCCTGGCCCGGGAGTGACGACGGCCGGGTGCGGCTGTTCGCCGCCGACGGCCAGGGGAGTGACCTCCGTGAGCTGCGGCGGCGCGGGCCCGGAGGGCCACCGGTCGCGGCCGTCGCGCCGGCGGGACCCCCGAGGACCACCTCACCCTGGACGCCCTCGCAAAATCCCTTTCACGCGTATCGAGGTGATCATTAGAGTCAGGGGCATGAATTTACTCATGCGTAAATCGGCGGCAACGGCCACGATCGTCGCCTCCCTCCTGATCGGCGCGGCGGCGCTCACCACGGGCACCGCCTCGGCGGCCGACGGGCCGGACATCCAGGGGCTGTCCTGCGGCTTCGACCACAGGAACCCCCCGCCCACCGTCCAGGCCGGCAGCACCGGCAACACGGTGAAGGAAGCCCAGTGCCTGCTGCGGTTCTGGACCGGCCTGCAGCTGACCGAGGAGGAGCCCGAGGGCGTCTTCGGCCCGGACGCCACGTCGGCGACGGAGTTCTTCCAGGGCGAGCGCGGCCTTCCGACCACCGGCGTGGTGGATGCCCGCACCTGGGCCGAGCTGCGGCACGGCTGAGACTCCATGACGCCCACCTGGCCTGGGCATGAGGCCCGTCGCGGCGGAGCGCGGTACACGCTGACCGACACCGAGTTCGGCCACGACTGGGGCGCCTGCGCCGAGGCGGAGGGTCTGTTCGGAGGAGGCCGGCGCGAGACGTACGAACGGTCCGGCTGGGTGCCGGATGGCGCCGACCCGCGCGGCCGGATCGGCCGCAGGGTGTGGTGGGTGCCGGAGGACGGGGAGCTCGGCCCCTGACTCCTGGAGGACGCCGAGAGCCTCGGCCGGCGCGCGGGGAGGGACGGGCTCGTACTCACGGCCCTGGACGACCACCACGGTCCGCCCGAGGGGTACCGCGGTCCGGTGCGGCTGCACGACGAGCACCGCCGGCCGGGCGCCTGCCGTGAGTTCACCCGGATCCTGCCGCCCGTGCGGACGGAACGCCCGATCGTCCTGCGGGGGTTCGCCCCGGGTGACGAAATGCGAAGCGCACTGGTGGCGGGCACCCGGCGGTCGCTGGACCTGGGGGAAGCCGTCCTGAAGGTACGGGACGACCGGGGCGCGCCGTTCACGGACCTGCCCCTGTGGGCCACCGTCAGCGCCTGGTGCCCGTCCGCCCACGGCGCGGATCTGATCGACCTGGAACTGGAGGGGACCCCTGGGCGGCAACTTCGGCCACACCGCCCCGGCAACCCTCCTCTGGCGGAACGCCGTGACCGCCCGCGCGCACCTGTCCCACGTCCTGACGCCGGAGGGGAGCCGTACGACCTGTTCGCCGAGACCCTCGACGTCCTGGCCGACGGCAACTGAGGGTCACCCTCGCCTGAAGGGGCCGCCGGTCGGCTCGGCGTGCGCGGAGCAATCCCTTCCGCTCCAGGCCGCCCGACGCGCCACGACAGTACCGTCGCGGCCTCCCGGCCGACGCCGCTCAGGCTTCGCCCCGGCCCTTGACGTCACCCAAGAACCCGTTGCACCCCAGCACGCTGCCACGGACGATCACAACGGTGTAGGGACCCGCCAGTGCCACTGCGGGCGTGTTCGACACAGGGCGCGTCAGTTGCCCGACCAGCTGGTCAGGCCAGGTGAAAGACCACTGTTCGCGGCCCTCGGGCACCTCCAGGTAGGTGTCCTCCCCCTTCGGAAAGGTGACGTGGACCACGGTCGGCTCGCTTCTCACTTCCGAGGTGTTGACGCGAACGGTGATTCTGGCCCGGGACAGGAAACTGCCCTTCCTCTCCAGAGGTGTGACGGTGATTCCATAGCCGGCGGCCGATTTGAGAGGGGTGGTCTGTTCCATCATGCAGCCGTTCTGGACCGGATCGTATTGCAGTGATGAAATCAGTCTTTTCGTGTACTCATCATGTGCGGGCGACGGGCTGGGCGACCTGCTGGGGGACGGCGAAACGGGCGGCGAAGCAGGAGGCGAAGCGAAGGGCGCTGTTCCGGATTCTTCGCCAGGCAGGCCTCGGTCAACTCCCGCAATCCGAGGGGAACACCGGACAGGTCTGGTTCAAGATGGGTCACCCGATACGCCAGGACCGCGAATTCGCCTTGCCCGAAAGGGGGAGTGCCGCTCGATGCGTAGGCCAGAACGGCTCCCAGGGCGAATACGTCGGTCGCCGGTCCGGCGTGACGCCGCCCGTCCACCTGCTCCGGGGAGAAATACCCGGGTGTACCGAGAGCCGCTCCCGTGTGCGTGACCGAGCTGAAGTCATGGGCGTGGGCAAGACCGAAGTCGATGATCTTGGGGTCGTCGTCCGTCAGGAGAATGTTGCCCGGCTTCAAGTCCCGATGGACCAGGCCGGCCCCGTGGATGGCCGTCAGCCCGGTCGTCAGGCCGATGCCGAGCTTGATCACCTGTGTGGGCCGCAGAGGGCCCTGCCGCCTGACGCGTTCCCTCAGGGACGGGCCTCGTACGTACTCGGTGGCGAGCCAAGGCTCGGAGGCGTCGACGTCGAAGCCGATCACGCGCGCGACGTGCGGATTGCGGATGCGGCTCGCCGCGAAGACCTCGCGGGTGAACCGTCGCCGGAAGTCCGGGTCCTGTGTGTGCTCCGTTTTGATCGTCTTGACGGCCACCGGGTCCTCTCCTGCGTCCCGGGATCCCAGGTAGACCGTGCCCATGCCACCACAACCGACGCGTGCCATGACCTGAAACGGGCCGATCCGTCGAGGATCCCCCGACCGTAACTGCTCCATGCGCGCCCTCCCTCGGGGCACCGACAGTAGCGAGGGTGATCGCGGACATGCGACGGGGGGAGGGAAGGGCATCAGGCGCTCGGGATGCGGAACCCGGCGGATCTCGGGATGCTGGTGGCGCCAGCATTTCCAAGGAGGCCGTGATGTCGATGCTTGACAAGCTCAAGGGCCTGCTCAAGGGCCATGAGGACGTAGCCCGACAAGGGGTCGACAAGGCCGGCGACGCCGTCGACGCGAAGACCGGCAGCAAGTACCAGAGTCAGGTCGACATGGCCCAGCAGAAGATCAACGAGCAGCTGGGAACGGACAAGCCTCAGGACCGCCCGCCTCAGGACCGCCCGCCTCAGGTCTAGGCCGTCGGAACGCGGGATCCCGTGACGCCCGGGTGCCCGCGCATGCCGTGCGAGCCGTACGGCCCGGTGCTCCCGGCCGGAGCACCGGGCCTGCCGCGTGTGCGCCCGGTGCGCCCGTCTCAGCCACCGGTCAGGGTGCGGGACAGGAGGGGGAGCAGGCGCTCCCAGTGGCGCTGTAGTGCGGAGGCGTCGAAGGCGGCGGTGTCGGACATCGTGAAGCCGTGGACGGTGCCGGCGTAGAGCTCGATGGCGTGGCCCACGCCTGCGGCGTCCAGGGCCCGGCTCAGCTCGTCGACGGCCTCGGGCCGCATGTCGTTCTCGGCGAGGCCGAGGTGGACTTCGGCCGTGAGCTTCGGGACGAGGCGGTGCGCGCTGTCGGGCGCGTCCGTGACCAGGGGGGCGGGATGGAATCCGGCCACGGCGGCGACCCGGTCGGGATGTGCCGTCGCCGTGCGCATCGCCAGGACGGCCCCCATGCAGTAGCCGATCGCGGCGACCGGTCCCGCGCCGACCTCGGGCTGCGCGGTGAGGAACCGCAGGTAGGCGTCGGCGTCGCGCAGGGCGCGTTCGGTGGTGTGCGCCTCGATCAAGGGCATCAACCGGCCGAAGAGCGCGGGCCGGTCCTCCGCCGTGATGTGCTCGGGAAGTTCGATCACCGGTGCAGGGCGGTGCCGGTAGTACACGTTGGGGACGAGCACGTAGTAGCCGTGCCCGGCCAGTTCGCGGGCCTTCGCCTCCAACTCGGGGCGCAGGCCGAAGGCGTCCATGTACAGCAGCACCCCCGGGTGCCGCTCGCCGTCGCCGGGAAACGCGGCGAAGGCGTCGGCCTGGCCGTCCATGGTGGGAATCTGTAACGTCGACGTCTTGGTGGGCATGATGGATCTTCCTTCCTTGGACCGATGCCAGTAGATCACTGGGCCGGCGTCACAGCCAGCTCCTCGTCGCCACGGGAGGCGGGAGGGGGACAGGGGTGGGCGCAAGCACAGTCAAGGCCGGCCGGGCGGTCGAGATGACCCGGGTGGGCGGCCGGTGGCGGGTCACCCGTCCGTGGCCTCCCCAGCTGCGCCCCTTCGTGCACAGCTATGCCGGTTACTGGGAGGCGGCGGCCACGCCCTATCGCGTGCGGCTGGTCCCCACGGGCCGAGCGGTCGTGGTGATCAATCTGGGGGAGCCGTTCACCCAGGTACGCCGACTGGGAGACGGCCCGAGTCCGGACGGCCTGGTCACCGGATCGCTGGTCGCGGGTCTGGAGGACGGCCCCCGGGTGTGTGACCATCCGGGTGGACAGGAGGCGATCCGGCTCGAGTTGACGCCGCTGGGTGCCTACCGGCTCTTCGCACTGCCGATGAGCGAGTTGACCAACAGGGTGGTCGGTCTCTGCGACGTCCTCGGACCCGGGGCCGGAGTGCTGACCGAGCAGCTCGCGGACACCGCCGACTGGGGAGCCCGGTTCGACCTCCTGGACATCGCGCTGTCGGCCCGGATCGGGCGCGGCCCGGATCCCGCGCCCGAGGTGAGCCACGCCTGGCAGCTGCTGTCCCGCGCCGGCGGGGCGATTCCGGTCGGCCGGATCGCGGCCGAAGTGGGCTGGAGCCAGGGCCACTTGATCCGCCGCTTCACCGAACAGGTGGGCCTGACCCCCAAGATGTCCGCCCGCGTGCTGCGCTTCCACCGGGCGGCGCGGCTGCTCACCCGCGAGGGCGTGAACCTGACCGAAGTGACCGAGGCCTGCGGCTTCTACGACCAGGCACACCTCAACCGCGAGTTCCGTGCCCTGGCCGAGACCACTCCCGGTCGGATGGCCGCCGCCCGCGTGGCGGAGGGTGCGCTCGCCCTGTGAGGGGTGAGGTCAAATTTGTCCAAGCCAGGCCGTACGCGCGTCGATAGTGTCCCGTTCGTAGTTGATCAGGCACCCGAGCACGGACCACGGCCCGGCCGCGAGGAGAGCGATCTCCGTCGGGCGGCCGAGCGGGGACGGGCGACGGTGAACCTGGCCCGGAGGAGGAGTACTCGATGGAAGACCTGCTGCGCATCCTCGTGGCCGGCGCGATCTCAGGCGGCTTGATCGGTCTGGCGGGGGCCCTCGGCCGAAACCGCCGCAGGCGTCGGGAGGAAGGCGGATCCGACCGCCGCTGACCGAGGGCGGCGAAGCCGATCACGCCGGAGACCGGCCCGGCCGAGGCGAGGACGTCGGCCGGTTGGAGGTCACGGCGGAGCCACACCGGCGGCTCCTCCCGGTCCGGGGCCGAGACGGCGTCGTCGCGGCCTGCGCCCGAACTCGTACGGAACGTCTCTGAACGCAACGCCGCGACGGACGCCGCCTCCCGGAAGGGCCCTCGGTGAGCGTCGCCTGCCCGCCGACGGGGGGCGGCGGACAGGCGGGACTTTGCGGAAGATCGGGACTTCGCGGACACCGCCTACGGCTGCAACGGGGCGCCCTGTGCCGCGGGGAGCCGCTCGGGGCGGTCGAGGAAGGCCAGCACCGCCCGCTTCTCGGGCAGGTAGATCTCCGGCAGGTCGATCTCGGGCAGGGTGATCTCGCCCTGCCGTACGAAGCCGATGCGAGCCAGGAGGGCGACGGCCTTCTCGTTGCGGGCGTCGGGCTCGCCCACCGCGCGCCGGATGACCGGGTCGCGGAACGTGAAGCGGATGAGCGAGTCGACGAGGGTCCTGCTGAAGCCGGGCCGGGGCCGGCCGGCGATCGGCGCGAGCATGAGGTGGACGCCGATGTCACCCTCCCGTACCTCGTAGCACTCGCTGACCCGGTCCTCCTCCGGCTGGTAGGTCTGAAAGAGCGCCACGGGCTCGTCGTCCAGGCGGACCATGAACGCGTGATGGGTGTCCCGGCGGTCCACGTCCTCGTAGATCTCCTGCACCAGCTCACGGCTGGCGCCGTTCATGCCCCAGAATTCGGCGCGCTCCTCGACCACCCAGGCGTGCAGCACGGCGGAGTCCGTCGCGGGGTCGACGGGAGTGAAGCGGACGGTACCGAAGCCTTCGACGGTCTCCGTGTGGACGTCGGAGCGCGGGGCGGAGAGGACGGTGGACTCGGGTCTCATGCGGTCTCGGTTCCTTCGTGACGGCGGGGCCGGTGGCGGTGATGAGCACACGGACCCGCGAGCTGATTAGGTAAGGCTGCCCTAAGTATAGGTCTTCGTTGGCGTGAATTGAGCGCAGGGTGCGCGTCGCCCGCGGGTCTTCTTCGCCGCGTGGTTCGCGAACCGGTCGCGCATGCCGTCCGTGCCCCGAGAGGCCCGCCGCCTCCCCCGGAGTCCCGCCGCCTCCCCGCGGGGCCTCAGGTGCCGCGCCCGCCGAGATTGGCCGAACTCCTGCGGAATCCGACTGCCGTTCGTCTGGCGTATCCGCCACCGTCACGTCAGGCTCCCTCTCCGGTAGTCCCGGCACGCTGTTCTGGGTGCGCTCCAGCACTCCTCGATCAAAAGCAGAGGTCACTCTCGCCATGGCAGAACTGAACCGCCGCCGTTTCCTCCAGCTCACCGGCGGCGCCGCCGCCCTGACCCTGCTCAACGAGAGCATCGCGCGCGCCGCCGCCATCCCCGCCCAGGGGACGACGGGCACCATCGCCGATGTCGAGCACGTCGTGGTCCTGATGCAGGAGAACCGTTCCTTCGACCACTACTTCGGTGCCCTCCGCGGTATCCGTGGCTTCGGGGACCCGCGGCCGGTGACCCTGCCCAGCGGCAAGTCCGTCTGGCACCAGACCGACAACGCGGGCAAGGAGACGCTGCCGTTCCGGCCGCCGTCCGACGACCTCGGCATGGAGTACCTCCAGGGCCTCAACCACGACTGGGCGGGGGGCCAGAGCGCCTTCAACAAGGGCAAGTACGACAACTGGGTGCCCGCCAAGACGCCGGCGACGATGGCCCACCTGACGCGCGAGGACATCCCGTTCCACTACGCGCTCGCCGACGCGTTCACGATCTGCGACGCCTACCACTGCTCGTTCATCGGCTCGACCGACCCCAACCGCTACTACCTCTGGTCGGGCCACACCGGCAACGACGGCAAGGGCGGCGGCCCGGTCCTCAACAATGCCGAGGCCGGCTACGGCTGGACCACGTACCCCGAGCGCCTGGAGGCGGCCGGAGTCTCCTGGAAGGTCTACCAGGACGTCGGCGACGGCCTCGACGCCGCCGGTTCCTGGGGCTGGATCAACGACGCCTTCCGGGGCAACTACGGAGACAACTCGCTGCTCTACTTCAACAACTACCGGAGCGCCCAGCCCGGCAACCCGCTGTACGAGAAGGCCCGCACCGGAACCGACGCCCGGACCGGCGAGGGCTACTTCGACAAGCTGCGCGCCGACGTCGCCGCCGGCACCCTGCCCCAGGTCTCCTGGATCGCCGCCCCCGAGGCGTTCAGCGAGCACTCCAACTGGCCCTCCAACTTCGGCGCCTGGTACATCGCGCAGGTGCTGGACGCGCTGACCTCCAACCCCGACGTGTGGGCCCGTACCGCGCTGTTCATCACCTACGACGAGAACGACGGCTTCTTCGACCACGTCGTCCCGCCGTACGCCCCCGCCAACGCCAACCAGGGCCTGTCGACCGTCTCCACCACACTGGACGTCTTCCCCGGCAAGGCCGGCTACGTCGCCGGCCCGTACGGCCTGGGCCCCCGCGTGCCGATGCTCGTCGTCTCGCCGTGGAGCACGGGTGGCTACTCCTGCTCCGAGACCTTCGACCACACCTCGGTCATCCGGTTCATGGAGAAGCGCTTCGGTGTGCAGGAGCCCAACATCTCGCCCTGGCGCCGTGCCGTCTGCGGTGACCTGACCTCCGCCTTCGACTTCGCCCGTACGGACACCGGTGCGGTCCGGCTGCCCGACACCGGTCTCTGGGAGCCGCAGGACCGCGAGCGCCACCCCAACTTCCTGGCCACCCCGCCGGCCGTGGGGACCATGCCGCGCCAGGAGAAGGGGCTGTGCAACACGCGTCCGCTGAAGTACGCCCCGTACGTGGACGGCGCCGCGCTCACCGGCGAGGGCACGTTCCGGCTGACGTTCAGCGGCGGCCCGGACCTGGGCGCGCAGTTCTACATCACCTCCGCCAACCGGACCGACGCGCCCTGGACCTACACCACCGAGGCGGGCAAGTCGATCTCGGACACCTGGAACACCGTCTACTCGGCGGGCGTCACCGACCTGACGGTCCACGGCCCGAACGGCTTCCTCCGAGGCTTCCGCAACCCCGGCACCACCCCCGGCCCCGAGGTAACCGCCCGCCACAACGCCACCACGGGGAACCTGGACCTCACGCTCACCAACGCCGGAGCGTCTACCGCGACGCTCACGGTCACCAATGCCTACGGCGGTGGACCGAAGCGGCTCGCGGTCGCGAAGGGCGCCACCGTCACGTACAGCGTTCCGCTGCGGAACACGCGGCGCTGGTACGACGTGACGGTCACCGCGTCCGAGGTGCCGGACTTCGGCCGCCGCTTCGCGGGCAAGGTCGAGACCGGCGCGGCCGGCCTCTCGGACCCGGGCATCCTGACGGAGCAGGGCTCCTGACGGACCGGTCCTGCCGACAGGTCCGTCAGGAGCCCCGCTGACGGGCCGGTCGTGCCGGCGGGCCGCTCACGGCCGCTTTGGACCGACCGCGTGCGGCCCGCTCCACGGAACCCTCCGCGGAGCGGGGCCGCGCGCGGTACGCCTCCGAGCACCGTCCTGCCCGGGCCCGCTACGGTGGCGCGATGGAACAGCGGATCAGCCTGGTCACCCTGGGCGTCGCGGACCTCGCCCGTGCCAAGGCCTTCTACGCGGCGCTCGGATGGCGCGGCACCGAGGTCGAGGAGACGGTCTTCCACCAGGCGGGCGGCCTCGCCCTGGTGTTGTGGGACCGCCGGAAACTCGCCGCGGACTGCGGTCTCCCCGACGCGCCGCAGGCCGGGTTCGGCGGTATCGCGCTGGCCCACAACGTGCGTACGGACGCCGAAGTGGACACCGTCCTCGACGCGGCCGCCAAGGCCGGCGGCACCGTGAGCCGCCCCGCCGCGCTCAACGCGATCGGCTTCTACTCCGGAGTCTTCACGGACCCCGACGGCCACGCCTGGGAAGTCGCCCACAATCCGGGCTTCACCCTGGCCGAGGACGGCTCCCTGGTCCTGCCCGACTTCGGCGGCCGGGCCGTGTCCTCCGGAGGGCGGCCAGCGTCCGCAGGCGGGCGGTGAGCGGAGTGTCCCGCACCTCGTCGAGGTGCCTGAAGGCGTGGCGGTCGTGCTCGGGGCTCAGCCCCGGGGCTCAGCCGGACGAGCCGGTCACCGGTGTGGACGCCGCCGTGGAAGCAGGGGAATCCACCTGCTCATGCCTCCCGGGCGGCCAGGGTGCGGGCGGCGGTCTTTGCCAGGTGCGCGGTGAACATCGCCGCCGGGTCGGCGACGCCGAGCCGGTGGAGCGCCACCATCGCCGTCACCATGACGTCGCACACCTCCGCCTCCACATCCCGCCACGAGTGGGACAGGCCCTTGCGGGGGTTGGTGCCGGTGGCGCCGATGACGGCCTGGGCGGCTTCGCCGAACTCCTCCCCGATCTTCAGTACTTGCAGCACCCGGCGCTGTTCGGCGGGGATATGGGCGGCGGCCTCGTCGAAGAAGGCGGCAAGCTCTCCGGTGACGGCCCAGGCGTTCTTCTCCACGATGGTTCCCCTTCGTCCTGCCGCTGTCCGTTCGCGGTCCTGCCCCTGTGAACGAACCGGACGGCGTTCGGATGCCCCTGCGGTGGTGCCGCCCGCGGCCGCCTACCGGACCAGCGCGAACGCACCGGCCGCGACGGCCCCGCCCACCGCGGAGCCCGCGAGGACCTGGGCGAGGGTGTGGTCCTGGAGCTCGATCCGGGACCAGCCGACGACGGCGGCCAAGGGGCCCGCGAGGAGCATCAGGGGCCCGTACGCCATGGCGAGCAGTGCGACGCTTCCGCAGGAGACGGCGGCGTGCACGCTGATCTTCCAGGCGGGGGTCACGGCGAGGAGCGCCACGACGGTGGCCAGCATGGCCGAGACCAGCGCGACCATGGTTCGCGGGGCACCGAGGGCCGACAGCGATGCGATGCCGGTGGTGACCGACACGGTGACGAAGCCCATCACGATGATCCGCTGCGGCCTCGGGCCGACGTGCCGGTCGGCCCAGCGACCGCGGTGTATGCCGTACTTGATGAAGGCCAGGGGTATGACGGCGGCGAACAGGCAGCCGAGGAGGCCCCATCCGATCCCGGTCAGGCGGCCGGTGTGCCAGCCGATGAGCACGGTGTCGGCGATGATCCAGGTCTTCGGGTCGAGTCCATCGGTGATCAGGCGCGCGGCCCGGGACTCGTCGGGTGGCGTGGTCGCGAGCGCGGTCGTCACGTAGTGGCTTCCTTGCCGGTCGTGGGGGATGTGCCGGCCGCGGGGGAGCGGTGGCAGGTCCGGGCGAACCGGGTGATCCTCTCAAGCTCGGGCCGCGCGGAGACCGCGGGGCCGGTCAGTCCGCGGTGTCGTCCGGCTCCCCGTCCGGCCCTCCGTCCGTCTTCCGGTCCGTGGCGCGTTTCCGCTCGGCCACCCGCGCCGCCCACGCGGCCGAGTCGATCCGCGTGGCGTAGCCCTCCTCCGGCTCCGACGCGTCCAGATGCACCGCCCACGCCCACAGGACGACCGCCACCAGCAGGAAGCAGCCCGCCACCCCCAGGACCGAGTCGACGTCCTCGGACTGGGACTCCGGGTCCGTCCCGAAGAAGGCGGGAGGACCGTCGACGACCATGCTCACCCACCATGCGAGGGCCGCGTTGAACGCGAGGAGGGCCAGCCAGTACACGGCCCGCACCGCATTCGCCGGGACGCCGTGGAGCGGCCGCAGGAGCAGCAGACGCCGCAGCCTCCCCGGCCCACCACGGCGGCGGCGCGCCGCGGCCTCGAAACTGCGTACCGAGGCGTAGCACTCGTCGAGCCAGTGGCCGGGCTCGGGGTCGGGCGCCCCGGTCGGCGCCAGTCTCTTGGCCTCGATCCAGCCGGTGATGAACTGGATCTCCATCTGAGCCTTTTCCAGCCTCTTGCGGTAGTGGTGGTCGGCGCTCCGCGCCTCGCGGCGGTCCCTGACGACGAGGCTGATCCCGCCCACCAAACCGGTGATCACGGGCACGAAGAACGGAGCGTACGACACCAGGGAATCCAGACCAGGCACCGGCAAAGCCTCCTCGTCCGACCCGGCCTCGGCTGGGGGCCTCCCTCCAGCCTTGCATCCCCCATCCCCGCGCCCACCGCTCCGTGCGGCCGATCGGGTGACCGCCACGGTGCCGGCCAGGCCGTGTCCTTCGGCCCGGGCCGCGGCGGAGGTGGTCCGGGCAGCCGTGACAGCATGGGCGAATGGAGATCCCCGGCCCTTCGGCGCGTCGTCGCATGCTGATCAGCGCGTTGTCCGTGGTGGCGGCGGCTCCGCAAGGGAACCGGTGGACGCGGGCTGTCTTGTCCACCGACGCGGGGTGGGCCCGTCCCCGGCATCTGGCGCGGGCGGTGCTGGTGGCGGAAGGCGAGAGCGACCCGCCGCTGCCGGAGATCTGCATCGTCCGATGAGGACCAAGCCCTGCCCGCCGTTACGGCGGGCAGGGGAGCGGGGACGCCCGCCAGATGCCGGAAGCCCGGGTGAAGGCCGAGTACCCGTGGACGCACGGAACTTCCACACGATCCGTCATGGGCCCTCACCCGGGCGCGGGTACGGTGACCGGCGACGGGGACGAGCCAGGAAGTTGGGTACCCTCTCGGTTGGCTTCGGGGCTTCAGCGGGGCTCAAGCGGGCTGAACTGCCGTTACAGGGGATGGATTTTTCATGAGTGCACCTTCCACCGACCTTTTCCAGCCGCTCCGGCCCGAAGACCCGGCCACGGTGGGGGGTTACCGGCTGAGCGCCGTGCTGGGCGCGGGCGGCATGGGCAAGGTGTACCTCTCCTACACCCCGGGCGGCCGGCCCATCGCGCTCAAGGTGATCCGGCCCGAGTTCAGCGAGGACCCCGAGTTCCGGCGCCGCTTCCAGCAGGAAGTACGTGCGGCGCAGCGGGTGCAGGGCCTCTACACCGCGCCCGTCATCGACTTCGACACCGAGGGTGCGCAGCCCTGGCTCGCCACGGCTTACGTACCGGGCCCCTCCCTCGCGCACGCGGTGGCCCGGCACGGACGGCTGCCGCTGCGCAGTGTGCTGTTGCTGACCGTCGGGGTCGCCGAGGCGCTGCACGTCATCCACGGCGCGGGCATCGTCCACCGCGACCTGAAGCCCGCGAACGTACTCCTCGCCGCCGACGGCCCCCGCGTGATCGACTTCGGCATCGCCCGCGCGGCGGACGCCACTTCCCTGACCGGCAGCGGCGTCAGCGTCGGCACGCCGGCCTTCATGGCGCCCGAGCAGGCCTCCGCCGGTACGGTCACCGACCGCACGGACATCTTCGCCCTCGGCCAGATCGTGGCGTACGCGGCGATCGGCGCGCCCGCGTACGGGGAAGGGTCCTCGCACGCCGTGCTCTACCGCATCGTGCACGAGGACCCCGACCTCAGCGCGCTGCCGGACGAGCTGCGGCCCCTCGTGACGCGGTGCCTCAGCCGTGACCCGGCGGACCGGCCCGCTCTGGCCGAGGTCATCCGGATGTGCCAGGACCTCTCTTCGGTCCCGCTCCGCCAGGGCGAGGACTGGCTGCCCCAGGCGGTCGCCGGTTCGATCACCGAGCGCCTGCAGCTGCCCGAACCGGCGAAGACCCCGCCGCCGCAGCCCGCCGTGGCCCCGACGCCGACCGAGGTCTCCTCGCAGCCTCCGGCGCAGGGCGCGCCCCCGTACCCGCCGACCGGTGCCGGCGTGGCCGCCGCGCCGACGCAGAGCGCGCCCGCCGTGCCGACGCACGCACCGGCCGGTCCCGCCGCTCCGGGCACGCCGCCCGGCCATCAGACGCCGCCGCCCGGCTACCCGGCCCACGCCGGTCACCAGACGCCGCCGCCCGGCTATCAGACGCCTCCCCCCGGCTACCCGACCCACGCCGGTCACCAGACGCCGCCGCCCGGCTATCAGACGCCTCCCCCGGGCTACCCGACCCACCCCGTCCATCAGGCGCCGGCGCCCGGATTCCACCCCGGCTTCCCGCCACCCGCGCCGCAGCGCAAGTCGAAGGCGCCGGTCATCGCCGGGGTCGTCGTGGCAGCGGTGATCGGCCTCGCGGTCCTCGGTTCCCTGCTGCCGGACAACTCCGGCGACAAGGCCAAGGGCGGCTCGTCCTCCGCCGGTGCGAGCGCGAGCAGCGGGACCCCCGGAGGCTCCCAGGACAAGGGGGGCAAGCGCGCCGATCCGACCCCGGCCTCCTACAAGGGCATCAACCTGACGGCCAACTACCAGCTCATGCTGGCCGACAACCCGCCGCGCCCGGGCACCGGCGGCAACGCCGGCGTGCTGTACAACCACGGAGACCTCTACTTCTACCGGGACACCCTCTTCGGGGACACGAAGGTCGGGACCGACAACGGCAAGCTGGTCGTGCTGAACAACGCGCAGAAGGGTTCGCTGGAGACCTGCCGCGCCGAGACCCGCTACACCGAGAAGATCGGCCTGGACCAGCTCACGGACGGGTCGGAGATCTGCGTGCTCAGTGACGCCGGCCACATCGCGGTGGCGACGTACCGCGGCCGGTCGGGGGCGAACGACCCGAGCACTTACATCACGCTCGACCTCACGGTCTGGCGAAACGCCGAGGAACCGAAGAAGGGGAGCTGAGGCGCAGCGGTCCGGTCCGGCCTGTCCGACGCGCGACAAAATGGGCATATCTCCCATTCCTGTCATTTAACTCAGTCGCTGCCATATGCCGTTTGAGGGTGTGTCAGTCGCAAACGTGCGGGGCATAATCGGGCCCGGTCGTCTCCGGAAGCAATGGAGCCATCGGGACACCGGCCGACCTCCCGGTCGGCTTCCCGCACCGGACCGATCCCCAAGGCGTCGTACATGTCCCTGGCCAGCCGCACTCGCCTCGCGGCCCTGCTCGCCGCGGTCTCCGTCGGTGTGGCCGGCGTCACGACCTGGGCCTACGGATACGGGAGCGAGCAGCCGCAGGCGGCCGCCGAGGCGGTCTTCAGGCCGAGCGTGACCGAGGGCTCCACCCTCCAGGTCGTCGCGCACCCCGACGACGACCTGTTCTTCATGAACCCCGACCTGAGCCGCTCCATATCGACGGGCATCAAGGTCACCACCGTCTACCTGACCTCGGGCGAGTCCGACGGCCGGAACGAGGCCCACAGCCCGCACCTGGACGACGCCGCCGGCCCCGCCGACCGCGCCGCCTACGCGGAGGCCCGGCAGAACGGCATCCGGGGCGCCTACGCGCAGATGGCCACCGGTGACCGCACCAGCGTCTGGCAGCGCAAATCCATACCCACGGCCGGCGGGGGCAGCGCCGAGGTGGACGTGCTCGTCGCCAGGCCCGAGGTCAACCTGGTGTGGATGCAGCTCCGCGAGGCCCGCAGCATCTCCGGGGACAATCCGGACAGCCTGCGCGGCCTGTGGGACGGCCGGATACCCGCCCTGGGCGCCCAGCTCACCTCCGGGACGCCGGTCGAGCGGCCGTTCTCGTACTCGAAGGACCAGACCGTGGCCGCCATCGCGGACGTGTTCGCGCGGTACAAGCCGACCACGATACGGACGCAGGACCCGACCCCCGGCAAGTCCGACAGCGGCGTCTTCCTGGACCACCAGGACCACATGTACGGCGCCCGCTTCGTCCAGGCCGCCGCCGAGCGCTACGCGCAGACCACGGACCGCCCGCACTTCTCCGTCCAGAACTACGTGAGCTACCCGAACAGCGCGCTGCCGCCGACGCTCGATCCGCAGGCCGGCGAAGAGAAGCTCGGCTACCTCAAGACCTACGCCTGGATGGACCACGACGACTGGTGCGGCAGCCCCGCCGGCTGCGGTGACCGCAAGACCGCGACCAGGCCCACCGGCGCCGGATGGAACCGGACGATCCGCTACAGCCGGGGCGACGGCACCTCGTGGATGACCGAGGGCGTCCCCGGACGGCTGTGGGCCTTCGCCGTGCTGGACGGGCGGATGGCGTACTGGTCGCGCAGCGGCCCGAAGGCCCCCTGGGAAGGCCCCCGGTTCCTCCCGGGCGACGGCATCGACGCCGGGGCGTCCGCGGTCCGGCTCCCGGACGGCAGGATCGCGGTGTTCGCCACCCGCACCACCCTCGGTGCGACACCCCGGGACTACGGCCGCGAGATCGTGTACGCGGAACAGGGCGGGCCCGACGGTGCGTTCGGTCCCTGGGAATCACTGGGAACCCCCGACACCGTGGACCGGTCCGGCACCTCGGCGATCAGCGGCCCGGCCGTCGCCGTCGATCCGGCGGGCCGGATGACGGTGTACGTGCGCGACTCCCGGCGCACCCTGCGCGCCCGGACCCAGAGCGCCCCGGACGGCGGGTTCGGCGCATGGCAGGCCCTGGGCGGCTCCGGCCTCCTGGGCGATCCGGTCGCCGCGACCGACGGATCGGGGCGGCGGTACGTGTACGCGGCGACGACCGGGTCCGTCGTGGCCTGGGTCCAGCCGACGCCGGGCGCTCCGATGACGGGCTCCTTCGCGACCGGACTGCCCCAGACGACGGGCGTGCTCTCGGTGCGCCCGGAGGGCGACGGGGTCCGCCTGTTCTTCCGCCGGCCGGGCACGGGCACCGTCGGTACGAGCCTGGCGACCATGGGCGGGGCCGCGCCGGAGCTCTCCCCGGTGGCCGAGGCCGGCGGTCCGGGCGGCTACGGCGGCGTGGGCATCGCGGGCCCGCTGCTCGCGGGCCGTACGGGCTCGGGCACGGTCGGCGTGGCGGGCGCGGACGGCCCGCAGTCCTGGCAGGAGTCCCAGATGCTGTACACGGGCGCACCGGCCGGCGTGACCGACCGGTCCGGCACGACCGTCGCGGCGGCCCTCGGCCTGGACGCCGATCTGCACATCGTCACCACGCCCCCTCCCGCCCGCACCGAGCCGGCCGGTGACCGGCTCCCCACCCCGTGGCACCGCGCGGTCCAGCCCCCGATGCTCGCCGGTGCGGCCGACGCGGGTTGAGCCGCCTCCGGGCCGATCCCGCACGCATCACGCGCCACTCCCGGCCCATGGGCGGGCGGGTCCTCTGTCGCGGCGGGAGCCCGCGCGCCACACTGGGGGGTTCGGGGCGCGGCGCCCCGTCACGAGGAGGTGGTGGGGCGGTGTCGGGGACCCCTGCAGAGCAGCCCGCTCCGGTCGTGCGTCCCGAGGTCTGGGAGACGTACGGGCCGGCCGATCTCAGCGCCGTGCCGGTGTTCGCCGGAGGGTTCATCAACTTCGGCTACTGGCAGGCGGTCGATCTGGAACAGCCGCTGTCCCAGCGCGACCGGATCCGCAGTGAGCAGGACCTCTACCGGCACGTACTCGACGCGGTCGGTCCCGCGGGCGCTCGGGCCGTGGAGATCGGCTGCGGTCTCGGCCTCGGATGCGCCCTCGCCCTGGAGGAGTACGCGCCCAGGGAGATGACCGGGGTGGACATCCATCCCCAGCAGCTCCGGCGGGCCCGCGAGGCGAACTCCCACCTCCTCGAAGCCCAGCCGCCCCGGCTGCGCTTCGTGCTCGGGGCGGCGGAGGGACTGCCCCTCGGCGACGCCGAGTTCGACTGCCTCTACAGCGTCGAGGCGGCCCAGCACTTCCCGGACCTGCCCGCGTTCGCCCGCGAGGCGGCGCGGGTCCTGCGCCCCGGCGGGCGGGTGGCGGTCGCCAGCTTCTTCAGCGTCGAGGGCGCGCCCGCGCCGGCGGAGCGGCTCGCTGGTCTGCTCGACTCGTTCGCCAGCGGCCTGGACATCGCCCGGCCCGTCTCGCGGCTCGCCGAGGCCTTGACGGACGCCGGTTTCGCCGATGTACGGATCACCTCGATCGGTCCGCAGGTCTGGCCCGGCTGGGACCGCTGGCTCGCGCGGCTCTGGGCGCCGGGCACCTGGCCCAGGAACTTCCTGGCCGCCTGGGAGCAGCTGATCTTGGACTACTACCTGGTCACCGCCACCCGCCGCCCGTAGCCCGTCGGCACACCCGCGCCGGGCAGGCCCTCCGGGGCCCGGACGTGGCGGACATCACGCCCGGCCTCGTCCAGGGGGTCGGGCGAGCGTGCTGCGGCCTGGTGGGAAGGCCCAGAGGGTGGGATAAATCGGCCGATGGGGGGAGATGAGTGCCTCCGCGCGTGACCTACGCTGGATCGGAATCGCTAGTTCCGGGGGCCGAGCGCAAAGGTAGAGCGCATCCATGGGCATCACCAGCACTTCCGCGCGTCGTCGACGGGCGGTTCCCGCCCTGGCGGGGGCCGTCCTCGCCCTTCTGGCGACCGCGGTCACCCCGGCATTCGCCGCCGCGGACGGCTCGGCGGGCCGGTCCGCGGCCGAGTCGGAGCGGGTCCACGGCGCCACCGGGATCCCGCTCGGGATCTCCCGGCTGGCCCAGGGGCCGGGTCGTGACGTCGCGATCACCATCGACGACGGCCCGGACCCCCGCTGGACGCCGCAGGTCCTCGAGGTGCTGAGGCGGAACCACGTCAAAGCCACCTTCTGCATGATCGGAACCAGGGCGCAGAAGTACCCGGACCTGGTGCGCGCGATCGCGGCCGACGGCCACCGGCTGTGCGACCACACCGTCGACCACGACGTGACGATGGACCACAAGCCCGTCGCCTACCAGCGGCAGCAGATACTCGACGGCAAGGCCATGATCGAGAAGGCCGTTCCGGGCGTCGCCGTCAGCTACTACCGCGCCCCGGGCGGTGCCTTCACCCCCGACAGCCGTGCGATAGCCGCCGCGAGCGGGATGCGGCCGCTGGGCTGGAGCGTCGACCCCAAGGACTGGAGCCGTCCGGGCCTGCCCGCGATCGTCGCCGCCGTGGAGGGCAAGCTGCCCCGACAGCCGACCGTGCTGTTCCACGACGGCGGCGGAGACCGCAGCGAGACGGTCGCGGCGCTCAAGGAGTACCTGCCCTGGCTCGCCGCGCAGGGCTACGCCTTCACGTTCCCGGCCCGCACCGCCCCTTAGGGGGTGTCCGCAGAGTCCCGCCTGCCCCGCGACGCCCGGCACGCGGCGTTCTCGTCGCTCGCCGACACACCACGTCGGCTCCCTCCTCGGCCTTGCGGCGCACGGCACCGGACGCCCCGGGCCGATCCACCCTGATCCGAAAGACACGGCCTAAGGCTCCCGTACGTACGCCCCCGCTCGCGCGGCCGCCGCCGCGGCGCTCGCGGCGCGATCGGCGTCGGCCGTGTCGAGCGGGAGGGCGGTGGTCAGGAGGCGGTAGTAGAGCGGAGCGGACGTCGCGCGGATCACTTCCTGCGCGTCGGTGCCGTCGGGTACCTCGCCGCGGGCGGCGGCCTGCTCCACACAGGGCGCCCATTCTTCGACGCGGGCGGAGTAGAAGCCGTACAGGGCCTGCGCCGCCTTCGGGTCGGAGCCGGCCGCCGCGATCACCGCCCTGAACAGGGCCCCCTGGCGGGGATCGGCGAGCGTTCGCTGCACCAGCCGGGCGTTGGCCGTCAGGTCCCCGAGCAGTGAACCCGTCTCCGTGCGCGGTACGGACTGCTGCGCCATCTCCAGCAGCAGGTCGGCCACGAGGCCGGTGACCGTCCCCCAGCGGCGGTAGACGGTGGTCTTCCCGACCTCCGCGCGGCGCGCGATGTCGGTGAGGTCGAGATGGGCGAAACCCTGCTCGGCCAGGACCTCCGCGGTGGCGTCCAGTACGGCCGCGCGCACCCGCGCCGTACGCCCTCCGGGCCGGGCGGTCCCCGGGTCGGGCGTGGCTTCCGTCAACTCCATAACGGGACTCCAGTTCTATTAACCGTCTCGCGTTGCTACGCTGAGGGCATCTTAACGGAACCGCAGCCCCATTAGCTGGGTGCGGGAGAGGGGATTCGTCATGGAGTACAGGCGACTGGGTGCGTCCGGGCTTCAGGTGCCGGCGCTCAGCTTCGGCGCCGGGACCTTCGGCGGACGGGGGCCCCTCTTCGGGGCCTGGGGCAACACGGGCGTGGCGGAGGCGCGCCGCCTCGTGGACATCTGCATCGACGTCGGCGTCACCATGTTCGACACCGCCGACGTCTACTCCGACGGAGCGTCGGAGGAGGTGCTGGGGGCCGCCCTCAAGGGCCGCCGCGACCAGGTGCTCATCTCCACCAAGGCCGGCCTGCCCACGAGCGACGCCCCCGCGGACGCGGGCACCTCGCGATCGCGCCTGATCGCGTCCGTCGACAAGGCGCTGCGCCGCCTCGACACGGACTACATCGACCTCTTCCAGCTGCACGCCTTCGATGCGGGCACCCCGGTGGAGGAGACGGTCTCCGCCCTCGACGACCTGGTCCGGGCCGGGAAGATCCGCCACCTCGGCATCTCGAACTTCTCCGGCTGGCAGGCGATGAAATCCCTCGCCACCGCCGACCGCCGCGGCCGCGAGCGCTACGTCGCCCACCAGGTCTACTACTCCCTCGTCGGCCGCGACTACGAATGGGAGCTGATGCCGCTCGGGCACGACCAGGGGCTCGGGGCGATCGTCTGGAGCCCCCTCGGCTGGGGGCGGCTCACCGGCAAGATCCGCCGGGGGCGTCCGCTGCCCGCCGGCAGCAGGCTGCACGACACCGCCGACTTCGCGCCGCCGGTGGAGGAGGAACACCTCTATCGCGTCGTCGACGCCCTGGACGAGATCGCCCGGGAGACCGGAAAGGCGATCCCGCAGATCGCCCTGCGCTGGCTGTTGCAGCGGCCGACCGTGTCCTCCGTCATCATCGGTGCGCGCGGCGAGGAGCAACTGCGCCAGAACCTCGGGGCCGTGGGTTGGACGCTCACCGCCGAGCAGATGGCGAAGCTCGACGGGGCCAGCGCCCGCCCGGCCCCGTATCCCTACTTCCCGTACCACCGTCAGCCGGGCTTCGCCCGCCTCGATCCCCCGATGGCCGGGTCGCGTTGATCGCGCCTCGGGGGTCAGGCGGTGCGGATGGCCGTGAGCAGCCGGGCGCAGCGGGCGCTCATGTCCTCGGTGGACAGCTCGGGGTGGGCGATCCACCAGCCCATGAGGGAGCTGACGGTGCCGGTCCAGACGTGCTTGAGGGCGTCGGCGTCGAGGGGGTCCTCGTTGCCGTGGCCGCTCAGCAGTGCCGCGGTGCCCGACGCGGCGAGCCCGTCGATGGCCCCGCGGTGCCGCTGGGCGGCGAGGCGCAGTTCGGAGCCGGGCGCCAAGGTCCTGTCGTAGAGGACGAACCAGGCGTGACGCCGGTCTTCGAGGGCCGTGAAGAGCCCGGTGAGGACGGCGTGGGGGAGCTGTTCCCCGGCGGGTGCGGCCGGTCCGCCGGCCATCGCCTCGTCGATGGCCGCGATGACGCGGGTGGCGATGTGCTCGAGGCAGGCGAGGTAGAGCCCGTCCTTGGAGTCGAAGTAGGCGTAGAGCATCGGCTTCGTCACGCCCACCCGCCCGGCGATCGCGGCCATCGAGGCGGACGCGTGCCCGTGCCGGCCGAACTCCTCCAGCGCGGCGGCGAGGATCTGCTCCTCGCGCTCGGCGCGCGGTACCCCCTTCGTCCCCGCCGCTCCGCCCCGGCGCCTGCCCGGGGGCGGCGAGGCGTTCGGTGCGGTGCCGGTGCTTGTGGAGTCCATGGGGCGAACTATACGGTGAAGTAAATTACCAAGCGGTAAATTACCGAAAGGTTATATCGCCATGGCCGAGACCGTGCCTCCCGCCGCCCCTCTCGCCCCGTCCCGCCGACGCTCCTGGTGGGGCTGGGGCACCGACGACAAGGCCTTGTCCGACGGCGAGTGCGTCGCCCTCGGCGCACTGGTCCCCGGTGCCGCCGACACCCCGCTCCCGGTACCCGACGTCCGGTCCGTCGATCTGCCGAAGACCCGGATCACCCCGCCGCCCTCCCTCGCCCACCTGATGTCCGACACCCCGCCGGCCCGGGCCTCGCACACGTACGGGAAGGCCTACCGCGATGTCGTACGGGCCCTGCGGGGCGAACTCGGGGCGGCTCCGGACCAGGTCGCCTTCCCCCGCAGCGAGCAGGACGTCGTGGACGTACTGGACTGGGCCGAGGGGGCGGACGTGGTCGTCGTGCCCTACGGGGCGGGCAGTTCGGTGGTCGGGGGAGTGGAGTACCGGGGAGAGCGGCGGCGGGCCGCGGTCTCCCTCGACCTCGCCGGCCTCGACCGCGTGCTCGACATCGACACCGCCAGCCGGGCGGCACGGATCGAGGCGGGCGTACTCGGCCCCGACCTCGAAGCACAGCTGCGGCCACACGGTCTGACGCTGCGCCACTTTCCGCAGAGCTTCGAGTTCTCCACCCTCGGCGGCTGGCTGGCGACCCGGGCCGGCGGCCACTACGCCACGCTCCTCACCCACATCGACGACCTGACCGAGTCCTTGCGCGTGGTCACCCCGGTCGGCGTCAACGAGTCGCTGCGCGTGCCCGGTTCGGGCGCCGGACCCTCCCCCGACCGGCTGTTCCTGGGATCGGAGGGAACGCTCGGCGTGATCACCGAGGCATGGATGCGGCTGCAGGACCGGCCCCGCCACAAGGCGTCCGCCTCCGTCCTGTTCGACGACTTCAAGGCCGCGGCCGACGCGGTACGCGCCATCGCACAGTCGGGGCTGCACCCGGCCAACTGCCGGCTGCTCGATCCGGGCGAGGCGGCGCTTTCGGGCGTGGCCGGCGGCGGCCGCAGCGTACTCGTCCTCGGAGTGGAGTCCGCGCACTTCCCCGTCGCCGACCGGCTCGCCGAACTGGTCGCCCTGGCGCAGGACCACGGGGGCTCGCCGGCCGGGACCACCCGGCCCCCGGCCGGTGATTCCGCCGACGACTCCGCGGCCGGCGCGTGGCGCTCCGCCTTCCTGCGCATGCCGTACCTGCGCGACGGACTCGCGCGGATGAGCGTGATCAGCGAGACCTTCGAAACGGCCTGCACCTGGGACCGCGCCGATGCCCTGTACGAGGCCGTGCACCGGGACCTGGGCGCCGTCGTACGCGAGGTCACCGGTGCCCAGGGGATGATCAACTGCCGTTTCACCCACGTCTACCCCGACGGCCCCGCCCCCTACTTCACCGTCATAGCCCCGGCGCGGCGCGGCTCGGAGGTCGCGATGTGGGACGAGATCAAGTCCGCCGCTATGGACGTGCTCGGCGCGCACGGGGCGACCGTCACCCACCACCACGCCGTCGGCCGCGACCACCGGCCCGGATACGACCGGCAGCGCCCGGAGCCGTTCGCCCGGGCGCTGCGGGCCGCGAAGAACGCGCTCGACCCGGCGGGCATCCTCAACCCCGGAGTGCTCTTCGACGGTGAGCGGGGCTGAGCGGACGGCGCCTCCGCCGCGTCGTGCGGCGCCGTCAGGCGCCGGCGCCCAGGACGGTGGCGATCAGCTGCCCTTGTTCCGCGGTGAGGTACGGATCGCGCAACTCCACCAGCTTGTCGTCGACGCGGACGACGTAGCCGAACCCGTCCGGCACGGGTTCCCGGGCCCCGGGGCATTCGCCGCTCAGGGCCAGCTCGGCCAGCCGCTCCAGCTCGGCGCCGTCGCGCCGGTACTCCGTGTCGAGGGAAGCGGTCCGTTCCCTGCCCGCGAACCCCCCGGTGCGGGTGACGGTGATCAGCATCGCGAAACCTCCTGGAATCGAGCGCCGCCCGCGGCCGGCCCGGTCGGCCGGGTCGGGGGCGCACGGGATGGACACCCTCTCGCCTGCCCCCGAATCCCCCGCACGTGCCTCTGCGCGCGGCATCGGCGGGAGTTGTCCGAAACCGGCTCCGTACCGTGCGCCGACGGTCGTCGGCGGGCGGCAGCGTGTGCGGGGTGGCCCGCGGGGTAGGCGCGCCCGCATGACATGGAGGGATGTACTGCGGAGTACGCGGAAGCGGGCGGAGCCGACGAAGCGGAGCGAGCCGGCGGAGCGGAGGGAGCGGACCGTGCCGCCCGGCCGGAGGAAACGACGGCGGCCGGCCCATCCGGCGGTCCGGGCGTCGGCCATGGTGACCGCATTCGCCGGGACGGTGCTCTTCGGTGTGGTCCTGGCCCGGCTGACGCTGGAACCCTCCGCCGCCTCGGCGGCCCTCGTGCACGCCAACGTCCGGCCCGGCAGCTCGATCAGCGCCTACCTGCACGGGACGTCGACGGTCGAGGCGGTGCGCCAGCTGGGAGGGAACCTGCTGCTCGGCCTGCCCTTCGGTGTGCTCCTGCCCGTTCTGCTGCCCCCGGCGCGGGGACTGTTGCGGGTCGGCGCCGTGACGGCCTGTCTGATGACGCTGGTGGAGCTCGTCCAGGGCGCCCTCGTCACCGGACGCGTCTTCGACATCGACGACGTCCTGCTCAACACGGCCGGCGCGCTCCTCGGGTACCTGCTGATCGGCCGCCGCCTCGGGCGGGCCGTCCACCCGCGCCGCCGGCACTGGTGGAACCGGCGGACCGCGGAGGCCGGTGACGCCTGACCCATGGCACCTGCCTTGTGACCTCTGCCCTGCGAGATCTGCCTCGTGACATCGCCGTACGGCACCTGACCCGTGACTTGTGACTCGTGGGTATTGCACACCCCGGCGGTGACAGGCATGACTGTCGCGGCATCCGCCCGGCGTGACACGGTCAGGTCTGCCGCCGAACGAGGGAGCAGGTGTGAACAAGGGGTACGCCGCCTTCTGCGACGCCGACCGCTGGTTCTACGACGCGCCGTACCGGCGCGCCGGTGAGAGCTACCCGGCCGCGCTCGCCCCCGTACCGTCGGGGTGGCGCTCGCACCGCAGCGGCGACTGGCTCGCACTGCGCCCCGCCGACGCCGAACTGCCCGCGCAGGGCTGGAAGATCCACGTCTCTGCCACGCTCGACAACGCGGAAGCCCTGCTGACGACGGTGTACGCGTACTGCACCGCCCGGCGCATCGCCTTCAAGTTCATACCGAGCCGGTACCTGCTGCACCTGCGCAACGCCAAGTACGCCGACCGCGCGGCGAGCGGCAAGTTCATCACCGTGTACCCGGCCGACGAGCAGCAGTGCCGCCGGATCGCGGAGGACCTCGACGCCGCGCTGGCCGGGGCGGCCGGCCCGTACATCCTCAGCGATCTGCGCTGGGGCGCCGGCCCGGTGTACCTGCGCTACGGCAGTTTCACCCTGAGGCACTGCTACGACGAGCACGGCGAGCTGGTCCCGGCGATAGAGACCCCCGACGGGCGGCTCGTACCGGACCGGCGCGGACCGGTGTTCCAGCCGCCCGAGTGGCTCGAACTGCCCGACTTCCTGGAGCCGCACCTCGCGGCGCGCTCCGCGGCCAACCTGACCGGCATCCCCTTCACCGTGGAGCGGGCGCTGCACTTCTCCAACGGCGGCGGCGTCTACGTGGGCAAGGACAGCCGCACCGGCGAGAGCGTGGTCCTCAAGGAGGCCCGCCCGTACGCCGGGCTCGCCGCGGACGGCGCCGACGCCGTGACCCGGCTGCACCGTGAACGGGCCGCGCTGGAGAGACTGTCGGGACTGGACTGCGTGCCCGCGGTGCGCGGCACCTTCACGGTCGGCGACCACCACTTCCTGGTGCTGCAGCACCTCGCGGGCAAACCGCTCAACACCTACTTCGCCCGCCGTCACCCGCTGATCGAGGCGGACCCCGACCAGGCGGAGCTCGCCTCGTACACCGACTGGGCCCTGAAGATCCACCGCAGGGTCACCGAGGCCGTCGAGGCCGTGCACGCCCGCGGCGTGGTCTTCAACGACCTCCACCTCTTCAACATCATGGTGGCCGAGGACGAGAGCGGTGAACCCTCCGTCGCCCTGCTGGACTTCGAGGCCGCCGCGCACGTGGACGAGGGACTGCGGCAGACCGTGGCCAATCCCGCCTTCGTCGCCCCCGCCGAGCGGCGCGGGTTCTCCGTCGACCGCTACGCCCTCGCCTGTCTGCGGATCGCCCTGTTCCTCCCGCTGACCAGCCTGTTCGTCCTGGACCGGGCCAAGGCCGCCCATCTCGCCGCCGTCGCCGCCGAACAGTTCCCCGTACCACGGCAGTTCCTCGACGAGGCCGTCGAGGAGATCCTGTCCGGAGCCCCGCAGGGCGCGCCGGGCGGCCGCCCGCCCGCACCGCCGGGCCCGTACCTGCCCGTCGAGCCGGGGGACTGGCCGGCCGCCCGCGCGTCGATGGCCGCGGCGATACGCGCGAGCGCCACCCGGGAGCGCGAGGACCGCTTCGTGCCGGGCGACATAGCCCAGTTCGCGACCGCCGGCGCGGGCACCGGCTTCGGCTACGGGATCGCCGGAGTGCTCCACGCCCTCGCCGAGACCGGAGCCGAGCCCTGGCCCGAAGCCGAGGAATGGCTGCTGGAGCGGACCGGGGAACCGGACTCCGGTACCCCGCTCGGCTTCTACGACGGTCTCGCCGGCACGGCCTGGACGCTCCACCGGCTCGGACACGCGGGCCCCGCCCTCGACCTCAGCGAACGGCTGCTCCGGCAGCCCTGGCAGAGCGCGGGCCCCGACCTGCACAGCGGACTCGCCGGCATCGGCCTGGCAATGGACGCGCTCGGCACCGCGAGCGGCGAGAGCGGGCTGCACACCGCGGCCCTGCGCTGCGCCGAACTGCTCGCCCGGCCCGAGCAGCGGCCCACCCGCGCCGGACTGATGTACGGGAACACCGGACCGGCCCTGCTCTTCCTGCGGCTGTACGAACGCACCGGAGACAAGGAACTGCTGCTCCAAGCCGCCCGGTCGCTCCACCGCGACCTCGACCGCTGCGTCACCAGCGCGTACGGCACCCTGCAGGTGAACGAGGGCTGGCGCACGATGCCGTACCTCGGTGAAGGCAGCGTCGGCATCGGCATGGTCCTCGACGACTGGCTGGAGCACGCTCCCGACGAGCGGTTCGAACAGGCCCGGCGCGAGATCGTACGGGCGGCGCAGGCGACCTTCTACGCCCAGCCCGGGCTGCTGCGCGGCGCCGCCGGGATGATCCTCCACCTGGCCCGGACCACCACGCCCGGCCCCGGCACGGGTCCCGCGGACATCGCCCGCCAGATCGACGCACTGGCCCGGCACGCCGTGCCGTACCAGGGACATCTGGCCTTCCCCGGTGAGCAGATGATGCGCCTGTCCATGGACCTCGCCACGGGCACCGCCGGCGCTCTCCTCGCCCTCGGCAGCGCCGCGCCCGGCGGGCGCGCGCACCTGCCGTTCCTCCCGCCGCTGCGACGTACCGCGGCGGCCCAAGAGCCGGTCCCGCCCGGGACCGTGACCCATCGCACCACCCGACAGAAGAGGAATCTGACATGACGCTTCTCGACCTGCAGTCGATGGAGACCCCCAAGGAAGAGGTCACCGAGGGCGCGCTGCACGGCGGCGGTGGCGGCAGCCGGGCCAGCCTGCTCCTCTGCGGCGACAGCAGCCTGAGCATCACGACCTGTAACTGATCCGGGTCACCTCCGGGCCCGGGCGGTTCGCCGCCCGGGCCCGCACCACACCACTGGAGGCATCCGCGGATGAGCCCCCCCGACGCGGTGGACGACGCGGCGCAGGCGGCGGCCGTGGCACGTACCGCCGACCGGGCTCTCGTGGCAGCGGCCCGGCACAGCGCCGGACGCACCGCCGCGGTCCTCGGATGCACGCTCGGCGCCGCCGCGGCGGCGCTCGCGGAACCGGCCGTCCTCGGCCACACCCTCGACCTGCTGCTCCGCCGCGACCCGGCGGGCTCCGCCTGGACGCTGCTGTGCGCCGCGGTCATCGCGGCCGAAGTGGCCCTGGACGCGGTCGGCGCCCGGCTGACGGGCGAGGTCGACGGCCGTTCCACCGCCCGCCTGCGCCGGCTCGCGCTCGCCCGGCTGCTGCGGACGGCCCCGCACCACGCCGCCCGCCACGCACCCGGCGACACCGCGGCGCGGCTGACCGCACACGCCACCGAGGCGGGCAAGGTCCCGGCCGCCGTCGCGCACGCCGTCGCCGCACTGCTCCCGCCCCTCGGCGCGGTCACCGCCCTCTTCCTCATCGACCTGTGGACGGCACTCGCCTTCCTCGTCGGCGTTCCGTTCCTGGTGCTCCTGCTGCGTGCCTTCGCCCGCGACACGCACACCAGCGTCGCCCGCTACCAGCAGGTCCAGCTCGAAACCGCCGGCCGCCTGACCGAGGCACTGGCCGGGGCGCGGACGATCGCCGCCGCCGGCACCGCGGAGCGCGAACGCGCGCGGATCCTGGCCCGGTTGCCCGAGCTGGGCACCGAGGGCAGGCGGATGTGGCAGGTCTACGGCGGCACCACGGCCCGGTCCGCGGCCCTCATGCCGATGCTCCTGTACGCCGTCCTGGCCGTCGGCGGCATCCGCCTGTCGGCCGGGGCGATCGGGGTCGGTGAACTCCTCGCCGCCGTACGGTACGCAGGCCTCGCGGCCGGCATCGGCGCCGTGACCGGGGGCCTGGCGGCCGTGGTCCGCGGCCGGTCGGCGACCCGGCGGACCGCCGCCCTCCTGGCCCTGCCCGTACTCGGCCACGGCCGGGCGCGGCTGCCGGAAGGCGGCCCCGGCACTCTGGAACTGAGGGGCGTCCGGGTGGTGCGCGGGGGCGCCGCCGTCCTGCACGACATCAGTCTGGTGATCCCGGGAGGCACCACCGTGGCCGTGGTGGGCCGCTCGGGCGCGGGCAAGACGCTGTTCGCCGCCGTGGCCGGCCGGCTCACCGACCCCGACGCGGGCCGGGTGCTGCTGGACGGGGTGCCCCTGCGGGAAGTGAGCGCCGAAGTACTGCGCCGCGAGGTCGGATACGCCTTCGACCGGCCCGTACTGCTCGGGGACACGGTCGGCGAGGCGATCGCCTTCGGCGCGGGGCAGGGACCCGGGCCGGAGGCGGTGCGCGCCGCGGCCCGTGCCGCGGGAGCCGACCTGTTCGTCCGGCGCCTGCCCCACGCGTACGGCACGCGCCTCGCCGACGCCCCGATGTCCGGCGGAGAGGTCCAACGCCTGGGGCTGGCGCGGGCGTTCGCCCATGCGGGCCGGCTCCTCGTACTGGACGACGCCACCTCCAGCCTCGACACCGTCACGGCCCGGGAGGTCGAGCGGGCCCTCGCCCGCGAGATCCGGCCCGGCACCCGGATCGTGGTCGCGCACCGCCTCTCGTCCGCCGTCCGCGCCGATCTCGTCGTCTGGCTGGAGCACGGGCGGATACGGGCGACGGGAACCCACGGCGAGCTCTGGCGACACGAGCCCGCCTACCGGGCGGTGTTCGCCGCCGACACGCAGCGGGAGACGGACGAGGACACGGAAAGGGACACGCAGCGGGAGGCGGCGCGATGACCGGAGGAGGGGCCTGGGGCCGGGTGGCCCCCGAGGGCCGGCTGTTCCTGCGCGGCCGCGGGAGGGTCGTGGGCCGGCTGGCCGCATGGTCGCTCCTGGAGTCCGCGCACACCTTCCTCGGCGGCTACGGCGTGGCCCGCGCCCTCGACGACGGCTTCCTCGCCGGCCGCACCGCCACCGGCCTCGGCTGGCTGGCCGCGGCCGGAGCCGGAGCGCTGATCGGCGGGTTCGCGCTGCGCGGCGTGTTCGCCGGGCTCGCGGACCTCGTGGAGCCGCTGCGGGACGGCCTGGTGCGGCGGGCGGTGCGCCAGGCACTGGACCGGGCCGTCGCCGACCCGGCGGGCGCCGGCGACACGGGCGCGGTCTCCCGGCTGACCCAGCAGACGGAGATGGCCCGGGACTCCTTCGCGGGGCTGGTCCTGACGGCACGCTCGTTCGTGTTCACCGCCGTGGGTGCCCTCGTCGGCATGGCCGCCCTCGCGCCCGTGCTGCTGCTGGTCGTGCTGCCGCCCCTGTTGCTGGGCGTGGCCGCGTTCCTGGCGACGCTGCGCCCCCTGGCCGCCGTACAGCGCAGGTCCCTGGACACCGACGAGGCGCTGGCCGACCGGGTGGGGAAGCTGGCGGAGGGGCTGCGCGACATCGTCGCCTGCGGGGGACGGACCGCCGTGGAGGCGCGGGCGGAGCCCCTCATCGCCGCCCAGGAGCGGCTGGCGCGCACCCTCGCGGGCTGGGCGGCTCTGCGCACCCTGGCCCTGGGCACGGCGGGCCGGCTGCCGGTCATCGCGCTCCTCGCCGCGACACCTTGGCTGCTGGGCCGCGGGATCACCGCCGGTACGCTGGCCGGCGGACTCACGTACCTGGTACAGGCCCTGCTGCCCGCCCTCAACTCGCTCATGACCGCGCTGGGTTCCGCCGGTACCCGGCTGCTCGTGGTACTCGAACGCTTCAGCGCTCCGGTGCCGCCGGACCCGGCCGGCCACGGCACGCTGAAGCCGGAGCCGGAGCCGGAGCCGGAGCCGGAGCCGGAGCCGGAGCCGGAGCCGCTGTCGTCGCCCCGGCCGGTCCGCCCGCGGAGCGAGGCCGCGGCCGAGCTCCGGGGCGTCACCTTCGCCTACGGCCCCGGCGCCGCTCCCGTGCTCGACGGCCTCGACCTGCTGGTGCGCCCGGGGGAGCACCTCGCGGTGGTCGGACCGAGCGGCATCGGCAAGTCCACGCTCACCGCCCTGCTCGCCGGAATGCTGTCACCCGACGCGGGATCGGTCCTCGTCGCCGGCGCGGCCGCCCGCCGGGAGACGGGGTCCACCGGGCCGGACCCGCGGCGCACCCTGCTGCCGCAGCAGGCCTACGTGTTCACCGGCACCGTACGGGAGAACCTGACCCACCTCGCCGTCGCCCCGGGCACGCCGGAGCCCGGCGACGCCCGGGTGCGGCGCGCCGTCAGCGCCCTGGGGCTGGAAGAGCTGGTGGCCCGGCTCGGCGGTCTGGACGCCGGGGTGTCGCCCCGGCTGCTGTCCCGGGGCGAGAGCCAGCAGCTCGCGCTCGCCGCCGCCTACCTCTCGCCGGCCCCGCTCCTGCTGCTCGACGAAGCCACCTGCCACCTGGACCCGGCGGCCGAGGAGCGTGCCGAACGGGCCCTCGCGGACCGTCCCGGCACCCTCGTGGTCGTGGCCCACCGCGTCTCGTCCGCAGCCCGCGCCGACCGGGTCCTCGTCCTCGACGGGACCCGCGCCGTGTGCGGCACACACGAAGAACTCCCCGCCAGGTCACCCCTGTACGGCGATCTGGTGGGGAGGTGGAACCAGGCCGCGGACGACTGACACGGCCGTCGTGCCCGTCCGCGGCCCCGCGGCGGCCCGGGGATCACACCCAGCCGGCCCGCCGGGATATGCGGATCGCGTCGATGAGGTTGCGCGCCCCGGTCTTGCGGGTCGCCGCGGCCATGTAGTTGCGTACCGTCCCGCTCGCCAGGTGCAGCGTACGGGCGATCTCGGCGATCGAATCGCCCTCCGCGGCCCGGGTCAGCACGCTCAGCTCCCGCGGGCTCAGCGGCAGCGGGTCGGCCTCCATGAAGGCGGAAGCCAGCGAGGCGTCGATGAAACGTTCCCCCGAGGCGACCTTCCGGACCGCCCGTACGAGCCGCCCCGGCGAGCCGTCCTTGTCGACGTAACCGCGCGCCTCGGCGCGGAACGCGCGGTGCAGCAGCCCGGGCGCGCCGGTCGACGCGAGCACCAGGACCGGGGACGGGGGCGCGAGGACCCGGTGGTCCGCGCGCCCGTCATGGGCGAGGACGGCCGTCGTCCCCGGACAGTCGAGGTCGACGACCGTCACGTCTGGTCGTAACGACTCGGTCTGGCGTGCCGCGGCCCGCCAGCCCGACGACGTGACCTCGAACGGCCCTTCGGATCTCAGGAGGGCGGCCAGTGCCGACCTGACCAGGCTGACGCTGTGCAGGACGAGGACCTTCGTCATCGTGTGTGCTCCTCGGTAGACGGACCAACGGCACCACGGGTGCCCCGTACAGAGCCGATGGAACGTCACTGCGGGGGGCGTGCAGGGGCGTACGGTCAAGTTGGCCGAGATACCCACGGATTTCCGTTTCCCTTCGGCGGGTAACGCCCTTGAGCGGTCACATCCGTCCGGCCGGTCCGGCCCGCAACGGCGGCCCGCCTCACACCTCGCGCCACCGGGCCATCGCCCAGGAGAACACCCCGAAGAGCATCAGTCCGACGGCGACCGCGACCAGGAGCCACGGGCCCGCCGCGGTCCCGGCGAACGACCTCAGGGTGTCGTCGACGCCCTTCGCCCGCGCCGGGTCGTAGCGCACCGCGGCGTACACGACGAACCCGCCGGCCGCCGCGAACACGACGCCCCGGGCCAGACCGCCGGCCACCCCGAGGAAATCGACGCTCTTGCGCCCCCACCCGGGCACCCCTCCCATCGAGAGGTGCCGGCGGAAGGTGCGCCGCGCCGCCTGCACCGCGATGACCACGCCCGCGACGGCGATCCCGAGCCCTGCCGCACCCACCAGCCACTGGCCGGCGGGCAGGTCCAGCGCCCGGGCCGTCCCGTCGCGCGACTGCTCGTCCCCGGAGCGCCCCCCGCCGCCCGCCGCGAACGACAGGGCGGAGAAGGCGACCACGGCGTAGAAGACCGTCCGGCCGGCCGAGGCCAGCCGCTTCGCGGGCTTGTCCCCGTCCGGCCCGGCAGCGCCGAAGACCACCTCCGACAGCCGCCACAGCGCCATGCAGACGAGCCCGGCCCCGACGGCCCAGACGAGGGCACCGCCGAAGGGCTTTCCCACGAGCTCCCGCAGGGCGCCCTGGCGGTCGGCCTCCTCGCCCCCCGCGTCACCGAAGGCCACGCGCAGGGCCAGCATCCCGATCAGCACGTACAGCACTCCGCGCGCCGCCAGACCACAGCGGGCCGTGAACTCCCGCAGCCGACCACCGCGGGCCGCGGCCCGCACGCCCTTGTCCCCGCCCCCGCCTCTCATCGCGATCAGACCTCGCCCCGCCAGGCGCCCGTAGCGACTCCGCGCGATTCGATGAACAGCTTGAACCGCTTCAGATCGCCGGCCACCTGACGCTTGATGAAGCCGAGCTTGTCGGCGGCTGTCTCGGCCAGGCCGTCGGGCACCCAGTTCATGTGCAGGACGACCTTGGTGGTGGTCGCGTCGATCGGCTGGAAGACGACCAGGCCGGCCTGGCGAGCCTCCCCGTCCACCGTCATCCACGCGACGCGCCGGTCCGGGAGCTGCTCGGTGATCTGCGCGTCGAACTCGCGCTGCACACCGTTCACGTTCGTCACCCAGTGGGTCAGCGTGTCCGTGCGCTGGTCGATGCGCTCGACCCCTTCCATGAAGGCGGGGAAGTCCTCGAACTGCGTCCACTGGTTGTAGGCCGTCCGCACGGGGACGTTGACCTCGACGTACTCCTCGACGTGTGACATGTGCACTCCTTACGTATCGTCGGCGGCCCGGCACCGCGGGGCGCCGGGCCACCGGTCCAGCCGTTCGGGGCGCGGCTACCCGCCCCGGGGTTCCCCATGCGCCGGCCCCCGACGGCCCCCTCCGGTCGGGCACCGTGGGCACGCGGCCGTCCGTTAGCGCCGCGTCATCCCGGGTACGCGCGCAGCGACCGGCGTGCACCGCCGGTCGAAGCCGATCGGGAAGGAAGAACGGCATGGGACACGCAGGGGACGTCATCGCCGAACTGACCGTCGACCACCACGAGGTGGACGTCCTGTTCGACAGGATCGAGCACACCACCCCGGCGGGCGAACGGCAGAAGGCGGCGGAACAGCTGACCATCGAACTGGTCCGGCACTCGGTGGCGGAGGAGGAGTTCCTCTACCCGGCGATCCGGGAGCTCTTCCCGGACGGCGACCTCATCGCGGACAAGGAACTCGCCGACCACGCACGCGTCGAGAAGCTGCTGAAGGACCTCGAGGGGCTGGACGCGGCGGGGCCCGAATTCGACCAGCTGGTCGCCGTACTGAAGGCCGAGGTCACCGCCCACGTGTACGACGAGGAGCAGAACCTGTTCCCCCGCCTGCGCCACGCGTGCACACCGGAGGTCCTGGAGACGCTGGGCGACAGGGTGCGCCGGGCCAAGAGGTTCGCTCCGACCCGCCCCCACCCCGGTGCCCTCCCCTCCCAGCCCCACCACCGGCTGTTGTCCGCCGGCACGGGACTGGTCGACCGCGCGCGGGACTTCCTCAGCGGGCGCGGCCGGTAGGGCCGGCAACCGGCAACCGGCAACCGGCAACCGGCAACCGGCAGCCGCCGCCGTTCCCACCCCGCGGTCTGGGGCGGGGACGGCGGCTTTCGCATGCGCAGGGGTTCGGCCGCCGGTCTCAGCCGGGCGGGAGGTCCCGTGTGTCGCCCGTCCTCGCCTGGGCATGCGCGGGGAAGTCCGTGCCGCCTACACCCGCCGAGGAGACATGAACCACGTCCTTCGCTTGCTGACCGTCCTGGGAGGCTCGATCCTCCTCACCTTCGCGGCCGGATGGGCCGCCGACCTGCTGCTGCGCCGAGCCGACGCGCGCCACCCGGAAACACCCCTGTGGAACTCGCTGCGCCGCTGCCGCCGGGCCCTGCAGATCGTGCTGTTCGCCGCACTGCTGAGGGGGGCCTACCGGCAGACCGCGTGGCCGCCGCTGCGGGAGAACGAGGCCGCCGTCGGCCGCGCCCTCACGCTCGCGCTGATCGGCGCCGGTGCCTGGTTGATCGTGGGCGTGGCCTCCGCCGCCGTCGAGTCCGGGTACGCCCGGTACGCGGCCGGTACCCGAGACCCCGCCAGGCTCCGCAGGGTCCGTACCCAGGTCACCCTGATCACGCGGGTCGTGACCGTCGTCGTCGCCGTCGTCGCGGCCGCGGCGATGCTCCTCACCTTCCCGAGCTTCCGCGCGCTCGGCACCTCCGTGCTCGCCTCCGCCGGCATCATCGGAATCGTCGCCGGCGTCGCGGCCCAGTCCACCCTCGGCAACCTCTTCGCCGGGTTCCAGATCGCCTTCGGCGACATGGTGCGCATCGGCGACACCGTCGTGGTCGCCGGAGAGTGGGGAGTGGTGGAGGACATCACCCTCACCTTCCTCGCCGTACGGACCTGGGACGAGCGCCGCATCACCATGCCCGTCTCGTACTTCACCACCCGCCCCTTCGAGAACTGGTCCCGCGGCGGTGTCCAGATGACCGGGACCGTGTTCCTCCACTGCGACCACCGCGCCCCCGTGGACCTCATCCGCGACAAGGTGCACGAGATCCTGCACCACTGCCCGGAGTGGGACGGCCGCGGCTGGGACGTCGCCGTCACGGAGACGACTCCCTCCACCATGGTCGTCCGCGCGATCGTCACGGCCAAGGACGCCGACGACCTGTGGACGGTGCGCTGCGCGGTACGGGAACAGCTGGTCGCCTGGCTCTCGGAGAAGCATCCGGAGGCCCTTCCCCGCCTGGTCCTCGCGCCGTCGGCGCAGTCCCGGGCGGGCCGTGACTCCGACAGGGGGCAGGACACCACCGGGCGGGCCGTGCCCCCTCAGCCGTAGGAGACCCTCACCCCACTGAAGCCGAGGGGTGAGGGTCTCCTACGGCATCGCGGTGGTCTTCTTCCCGGCGCGCTCCGCGAGACCGCTGTCCCGGGCCGCCCCGTCGATGTGCTGCGCGGCGCGTTTCTGCACGGCCTGCTCACCGGCCGGGTCGTCGGAGAACAGATCGCCGATCCGGTCCGGCGGGCGCCGCTGCTCCGCCACCGCGTACGAGCCGTTCGGGTCGAGGGCCGCCGTGCCGGGCACCGCGTGCGGCCGCGCAGGACACGGCCTCCGGTGCGTCCGCCCCGCAGGCGTGGTCGCTACCGGTGGCGGGCCAGGGTGCGGACGAGGATCAGGAGGGCGAAGCCGATGACGATCAGGTGGACCCAGGCGGGGCCGGGCGCCGGGGTCAGGGCCAGGGAGGTGAGCGCGTTCGGTGTCATACCGCGCGCTTGCCCCGGGCTCCCGGAATGACGCTTCCCCGCGGGGACGCGGGCCGGCGGCCGGCCGGGTCACCGGCCGGTCGGCCTGCCCGAGGTCAGCCGCGATGCCTCGATCTCGGCCCAGACGGCCTTCCCGTGCTCGTGGGTGTGGGTGCCCCAGCGATCGGAGAGGCGCTGCACGATGTAGAGGCCGTGTCCGCCCGGGAGTCCGCGCTGCGGGGACGGATGGGGGCGCGGCGGTGTCGTCGAGCCGTCGAAGACCTCGATCCGCAGGACCTCACCGGAGCAGACCACGAGCTCGATGCAGCCGCCCGCGTGCAGGGACGCGTTCGTCAGCAGCTCGGATACGAGGAGCAGGGCGTCCTCGGAGGTATTGGTGCCGTCCCAGCCCCAGTCCTGCAAGGCCTGGCGCGTGAAGTCGCGGCCCTTGGCGACGTGCCCCCGGACGCCGGCGAGCGCGAGGCGACGGCGCTGCACCACGGGGGAGGGCCCGGCGCGGAGCGGATCGCCGGTTCCGGTTCCGGTCCCGGTTCCCGGTCCGATGGTTTCCACCGTGGTACCTCACCCCCACCGTTGACACTGGTTTCTCTGCGTGCGGGACCCCTTCTGGCCCCGCACGGCCTCCGCCCGGCCCCTTCACGGTTCCGGTGTCGCGGACCTCGCGCATACCCCCGTGCAGGGGGACACCCGAGCATGCCCGTGACATTTTAGGGGAGGCGCCGGTCTCAGGAGCATGCGATGTGCATCCTCAGGGTGAGGCCGCTCTCGGAGGCGCGGATCTCGACCAGGTCGCACAGCTGATGGATCATCCACAGGCCGCGGCCTCCCTGGGCCGATGTCAGGGAGGGGCGGCGTCGCCCCTGCAGCGGATCGGCCAGGTGGCCGCCGTCGCGGACCTCGGCGACGACTCCGCCGCCCGCGGCGCTCCACAGCCGGAGCGAGCCGCTCCCGCCGCCGTGGGCCAGGGAATTGGCGGCGGCCTCGCTGACCGCGAGGATCAGATCGCCGCGCCGGGCCGTGCTCAGGTCCGCCTTCCGGGCCCAGGTCTCGGTGTACGCGCGTACCTCGCCCAGCTCCCCGGAGGCGTACGCGAACCGCCGTACACCCCCGTCGGGCTCGGGCAGCGGTTCGTCGCAGTCGGCGCAGACCGCCGAGGCGTCGGAGTACTCCGGGCTGAGCAGGTCCTTGCCCTCCGCGATCACGGTGGGATGGGTGCGCCGCGCATCGGACACCACCGCGGCCGGCAGGCCCAGGACGTCGTACGGGCACAGGATGGTGGCGTGCCGTCCTGCGAAGGCGGAGTTGATGAGGGCCTCGTGACGCGTGGCCTCCAGCACCTCGGCCCGGGAGCGGCCGGGCCAGATCGGCTCGCCCACGATCCGGGGCGGACGCCCGCCCGCGTGCCGGTCGGCGAAGTCCTGCAGGGCGGAAAGGATGCGGCCGGGATTGCGGCCCAGCTGCGTCATGTCCGTCCAGGTGACCTCGGCCCCGGAGAGGTCGAGGCTCTCGCGCAGGGCGTCCAGGTGCGCGCCGGGCACGGCCACGAGCACCGGCTCGTCGGCCGCGAGGGCCTCGCGTACGAACCCGCCCACTCCCGCCAGGTACTCCGCCCGGCCCTGGTAGAAGAGGGCGGGGTGGACGAAGTCCCCGGACGCGGTGGGCGCAGATACGTTCATCATGCTGCGACCTCCAGCGCGGCACATTCGTCCGGGAACATCTCCACTACCTTGCGGAGCGAGTATGGCGGGTGGTGGAGCACCAGACGACGGCCCTGTCCCGCGACGGTGGCGTTCGCCTGCACCAGGGCGGCGACGGCGGCGGCGTCGAGGAAGGGCACGCCGGAGAGGTCGAGATGGACGACCGGGCCCGGGATCCGTGTGACGACGCCCAGCGCCGCCGACAGGATGGGCCGGGTGTCGAGGTCGCAGCTGCCGCGCAGCAGGGCCCCGGGGCGGTCGGGCAGCGGCCGGGCGGTGAGCGGCCGCCGCGCACGCGTCCCGCCGCTCGTGGCGTCCGCGTCCGAGAGCAGGTCCAGGTCCGCGTCCTCCCCGGAGCACCGCACGACGGCGTCAGCCCACACCACGTCGTCGTACAACGCCTGTGCGCCGACGGGTGGTACGGGTCCGTCGCTGCGGTGGACCGGGGACATGCCGCTGCCTACACCGAGAGCATTCCGGCGCGCAGCCGGGAGAGCGTCCGGGACAGCAAGCGCGAGACCTGCATCTGCGAGATGCCCAGCTCGGCGCCGATCTCGGCCTGTGTCTTCTCCTGGCCGAAACGCAACTGCAGGATCAGCCGATCGCGTTCGTCCAGCTCCTCCAGCAGGGGCGCGAGGGTGTGGAACTCCTCGAAGAGCTCCATGGCGGGGTCGACGTCCCCGAGGCGGTCCGCCAGCGGCCGCGTCGTCCGGCTCGCCGAGGTCGCGGGCTCGTCCCCGTCGCCGCCGCCGGTGTCCAGGGAGCCGCTGGTGTAGCCGTTCGCGGCGACCAGCCCGTCGATGACCTCCTCCTCGGTCAGTTCGAGGTGCCCGGCGACCTCCTTGACCGTCGGGGCCCGGCCCAGGACGTCGGTCAGGGCCTCCTGGGCCTTGGCGAGCTCCGTACGCAGTTCCTGGAGGCGGCGCGGTACGTGCACGGCCCAGGTGGTGTCACGGAAGTAGCGCTTGATCTCGCCGGTGATGTACGGCAGGGCGAGCGTGGAGAACTCGACCTCGCGCTCGGGGTCGTAGCGGTCGATCGCCTTGATGAGACCGATCGTGCCCACCTGGATGATGTCCTCGATGTCCAGGCCCCCGCCCAGCACCCGGGCGCGGAAGCGGCGCGCGGCGAACTGCACGAGGGAGAGGTTCATCTCGATCAGGGTGTTGCGGGCGTACTGGTATTCGCGCGTGCCCTCCTCCAGCGTGCGGAGCCTCGCGAAGAAGAGCCGCGAAAGCTCCCGCGCGTCGCCGGGTGCCATCTCCCGGGGGTTCTCCACCTCGGGCAGTGCCACGTCCCGAGATGGGGCTCCCACGGACCTGTCGGCGGGTACAGAGGTCCTGATCTGCACGTCTGTTGCACGAATGGGTCCTACGGCGGTGGCCGAGCGAGACATGGTGGCCGTTCCCTCCCGATTGACTGACGGCTGCCCGGGCGCTCATGCCCCGACTTCTCGTTCTTACACGGCCCATGCGAAAACTTTTTCCGGACGCCCGCCGGAGGTGCCGTGCCGGCCACCGGCCACGGCGTACCGGGGCCCCTGCGCTGGCGTACGGCCGACGGGCAGGCATACTCCCTTGCGGAGGCCGTACATGTGACGATCCGGGAGGCGGACATGACCGGAACAGGGGACACGCACCACGAGGGCGTGGTCGGGGACGGCCGCCCGGCCGGGGCCGGGTGGGTGGTGGCCGCGCGGGGGGAGCTGGACCAGGACACGCTGGCCCCGCTGGAGGAAGCCCTCGTCGCCGCCGCGGACCGGCACCGGCTGGTGGTGCTCGACGTGGGTTCCGTCACCTTCGGGGACTCCTCGTTCCTGAACCTGCTGCTGCGCGTGCACCGTCTGACCGCTCTGCGGATCGCCGCCCCCGGGGAGCAGCTCGGCCGGCTCTTCGCCCTGACGGGTGCCGATACGGTCCTGTCCCTCCACCCCAGCGTCGAAGACGCGGTCGGCGGCGGCTCATGACGGGCGCGGCCCGCCCCGGTCGGCCGGCGGCCCGGTGTGGGGGTCGGCCCCGCCGTGGGGGCGGAAACAGGCCGTGATGGCCTTGCCGCCGTGGCACGCGTGGACGTCCCACGAGTCCGCGAGGGTGGCGACGATCCCCAGTCCCCGGCCGGAGGTGGCGCCGGCATCGGCTTCGGCCGGCCGCAGGCCGGGCAGCCGGGGATCGGAGTCGGCGACGCTGACGTGGAGGCACCGGCCGTCCCAGGTCAGCACGAGGTGGGCGGTGCCGGCGGCGTGCAGGTGGGCGTTGGTGACGAGTTCGGACACGGTCAGCAGTACGGAGTGCACCGTGTCCGCGGTCGAATCGTCCCAGGGCAGTGACGCCAGGTGCGCGGCGGTCCACTGCCGTGCCGCCCGTACTCCTCTCGCCACCGGAAACGAGCGTGCCCAGCCGACCGCCTTGACCGACAATGCGCTCACCCCTTTGACTCGGTTGTGTCCTTCGTCACCGATTCGTCTACCCTCCGCCCGCCTCCGCACCCGTGTCTTGCGGGTCAGTTACGGAAGCGCTGCTTCAGGGTGATCGGTCGTGCCATAAGGTCCTTCGGGTCGGCGTCCACCTTCGCCGAACGGTCGTGTGGCGAAAGGTTGACGGATGGCTGAGCGGACGCGCCAGGAGCCACTGACGGGTCCGCCGGCGCCCGGGGGCGGGGCGGGGATCGGCGAACCGGAGCTGCGCCGGCTGCTGGCCGGCCTGACGGCCGTACGGGACGGGGACTTCCGCACCCGGCTGCCCGATACGTCGGACGGACTGCTCGGTGAGATCGCCACGGTCTTCAACGGGATGGCCGACCAGCTGTCGCTGGTCACGTCGGAAGTGACCCGCGTGGCCCGCCAGGTGGGCACCGAGGGGACCCTGGGTGGCCAGGCCGACGTACCGGGCGTCGGCGGTGCCTGGCTGGACCTCACGGATTCGGTCAATTTCATGGCCGGAAACCTCACCGATCAGGTGCGCTCCATCGCCCAGGTCGCGACCGCCGTGGCCGAGGGGGACCTCTCCCAGAAGATCACCGTCACCGCGCGCGGGGAGATCCTGGAGCTGAAGGAGACCATCAACACGATGGTCGAGCAGCTCTCCGCCTTCGCCGGGGAGGTCACGCGGGTGGCCCGCGAGGTGGGCACCGAGGGCCGGCTCGGCGGTCAGGCGGACGTCAAGGGCGTCTCCGGAACGTGGAAGGACCTCACGGAATCGGTCAACGTCATGGCCGACAACCTGACCGCACAGGTCCGTTCGATCGCCCAGGTCACCACCGCGGTGGCCCAGGGCGACCTGACGCAGAAGATCCGGGTGGACGCGCGCGGGGAGATCCTGGAGCTGAAGGAGACCATCAACACGATGGTCGACCAGCTCTCCGCCTTCGCCGCCGAGGTCACGCGCGTGGCCCGCGAGGTGGGCAGCGAGGGGCGGCTCGGCGGCCAGGCCGAGGTGGAGGGCGTCTCCGGCACCTGGAAGCGGCTCACCCAGAACGTCAACGAACTGGCCGGGAACCTCACCCGCCAGGTCCGGGCCATCGCCGAGGTCGCCAGCGCCGTCGCCGAGGGCGACCTGACCCGCTCGATCACGGTCGACGCCTCCGGCGAAGTCGCCGAACTCAAGGACAACATCAACTCGATGGTCGGCTCGCTGCGCGAGACCACCCGGGCCAACCAGGAACAGGACTGGCTCAAGTCCAACCTGGCCCGGATCTCCGGCCTGATGCAGGGCCACCGCGACCTCTCCGTCGTCGCCGCGCTCGTCATGGACGAGCTGACACCGCTGGTCGCCGCCCAGTACGGCGCCTTCTACCTCGCCGAGGACCGCCCCGGCGGCACCGTGCTCACCCTGGTCGGCTCCTACGGCCGCCCCGCCGGCACCGGCGAGGGCACCGCCTTCGCCCTCGGCGAGTCCCTCGTCGGCCAGGCCGCCCGCAGCCAGCGCATCATCGCCACGGACCAGGTCCCCGGCGACTACGTCATCTCCTCGGGGCTGGGCCGCACCACCCCGGGCAGCCTGATCGTCCTGCCGATCGTGGTCGACGACCAGGCCCTCGGCGTGATCGAGCTCGCCTCCTTCTCCGCGTTCACCCCCGTACACCGCGACTTCCTCGGCCAGCTGCTGGAGACCATCGGCGTCAACGTCAACACGATCGTCGCCAACGCCCGCACCGACGAGCTCCTCGGGGAGTCCCAACGGCTGACCGGCGAACTGCAGGCGCGTTCGGCGGAGCTCCAGGTGCAACAGGAGGAACTCCAGCGCTCCAACGCGGAGCTGGAGGAGAAGGCGGCCCTCCTGGCCAGCCAGAACCGCGACATCGAAGCCAAGAACCTGGAAATCGAACAGGCGCGGCAGGAACTGGAGGACAGGGCGCAGCAGTTGTCGCTGGCCTCGAAGTACAAGTCCGAGTTCCTCGCCAACATGAGCCACGAGCTGCGCACACCGCTCAACAGCCTCCTGATCCTCGCCCAGCTGCTCGCCCAGAACCCCACCCGCAATCTCAGCCCGAAGCAGGTCGAGTACGCCGGCGTCATCCACTCGGCGGGGTCCGACCTGCTCCAGCTGATCAACGACATCCTCGACCTGTCGAAGGTCGAGGCAGGAAAGATGGACATCAACCCCGAGGCGGTGTCCCTGCCGCAGCTGCTGGAGTACGTCGACGCCACCTTCCGGCCGATGACCACCCAGAAGAGCCTCGACTTCACCGTCACCACCGCCCCCGACGCGCCGGACGCCCTGCACACCGACGACTCACGGCTGCGGCAGGTCCTGCGCAACCTGCTGTCCAACGCCGTCAAGTTCACCGAACGCGGTGGCGTCGAGCTCCGGATCGAGCCGGCGACGGCGCCCGAGGTCCCCGCCGGACTGCCCGGCCGCGGGCCCGTGGTGGCCTTCCGGGTGCGGGACACGGGCATCGGGATCCCCGAGCAGCAGCTGGGGTCCGTCTTCGGCGCCTTCCAGCAGGCCGACGGCACCACCAGCCGCAAGTACGGCGGCACCGGCCTCGGCCTCTCCATCAGCCGCGAGATCGCCCAGCTCCTCGGCGGCGCCGTCACCGCGGAGAGCACACCGGGACAGGGCAGCACCTTCACGCTCTACCTGCCCGTCCGGTGGGCGGAGTACGAGACGGACCCGCTCCCCGAGCTCCCTGCGCCCGCCCGGCACACCGCGACCGGACCCGCCGCGGCGGGTCACGCCGGTACGCCGCCGGCCCTTCCCGCGCAGCGGCAGGCACGACGCCTGCTGGTGATCGAGGAACGCCAGGGCGGCCTGCTCACCCTCGTCGCCGAGAGCGCCGACCGGGACTTCGCCCCCCGCCACCGGCCGGTCGGCGACCTCGGAGGCATCCAGGTCGTCGGCGTCACGAGCTCGCGGGAGGCCGCCGCCGCCCTCGCATCGGATTCCTTCCACTGCGTCGTCCTCGAACTCGACATGCCCGACGGCGAGGCCCTGCGCTTCCTCGACGCCCTCGACGGAGACCCGGCGCTCTCCTCCCTCCCCGTCCTCGCGCACAACAACCCCCGTCTGAACACGGGACAGGAGACGGCGCTGCGGGAACGGGCAGCGTCGCGCCGCCTGGAGCTGCTGTCCAGTCTGGACGAACTCCGCGAACGCATCGTGCTGCACCTGTCCGCGGACCAGCCGGGAGACGTACTGCCCTTCGTCCACGCGGGCGCGGAGCGGGCGCAGAGCCCCGCCCGCGTGCTCGACGACGGCCTGGCCGGACGTACGGTCCTCGTCGTCGACGACGACGCGCGCAACCTGTACGCCCTCAGCGGCGTACTCGAACTGCACGGTGTCCGGGTGCTCCACGCGGAGGACGGGCGCAAGGGCATCGAAACGCTCATCCGCAACGAGGGGGTCGACCTCATCCTGATGGACGTGATGATGCCGGAACTGGACGGGTACGCGGCGACCGCCGAGATCCGGCGGATGCCGGCCCACGCGGGCCTTCCCATCATCGCGGTCACCGCCAAGGCGATGCCCGGCGACCGGGAGAAGAGCCTCGCCGCGGGGGCCAGCGACTACGTGACCAAGCCGGTCGACGCCGACGACCTCATCGCCCGCGTCCGGCACTGGCTCTCGAAATGACCGCCGCCCCGCGCCAGGGCCTGACCCCGCACCCGGACCCGACGCCGTACCCGGACCCGACCCCCCACCGGGGTCCGACACCGCTGGGACGCCTCGTCGCCACCGTCGAACGCCTGCGCGGCGAGGTGCGGGCGGCGCACGCGGCCGCCGACGGCAGGGCCCTGGTCGAACTGGCCAAGGGCATCCTGATCGGCCAGCTGAGCTGCACCCCCGCCGCGGCGGCACGGCAGCTGGACGAGCTGTCCCGCGAGACCGGGCTCTCCCCGCTCGATATCGCCGCGGACATCGTCAACCAAGCCGCTCGCGACCACGTCAGCGAGGTCGCCGCCGAGTTCGTCGAGCGCACGGGCACGCTCGGCCCGGCCAAGCCGTCCACCAGGGTGGCGGTCCGGCTGCGCACAGCCGAGAGCGGGATGCTGGCCGCCGCCGACGACACCCAGGCGGTGGCCGAATCCCTCCTGACCAACGCCCTGGGGCCCCTGGGCGCGATCGCCGTCGCCGTGTGGACCGCGGCGCCCGACGGCTCCCTGGCCCTCGCCGGCTACGCCGGGTTCCCGCCCGGAGAAGCAGCACGCTGGCGCCACGTCCCCCCGGGCGTCTCCACCGTCGCCCGCCTCGCGCTGAGCGAGCGCCGACTCGTCACCCTGCCCCGCCTCCAACGCGAGGGGCTGCCCTCGATCGCGCACCTGCACTGGCCCGACGGCGGACGCATGGCCGTACCGGCCGGGACCGGCGGCCGCATCCACGGCGTCCTCGAAATCTGCTGGCCACAACCCCTGGCACCGCAGCCCCCGCAGATCGAACGCCAGGTCGAGGCCCTCGCCGAACTCTGCGCCCGCACCATGGACACCGCGTCCCCGGCCGGTCCCGGCGTCCCGGAAGCGCTGCTCCCCGACGTCTCGGAGCTGACCGACCTCGCCGAGGGACTGCACGACCCCGCCGTCATCCTCACCCCCGTACTGGATCTTGAGGGACGGCTGACCGACTTCCGCATCCGCCACGCCAGCAGCCGCTTCGTCGACCCCGCCGGGCGGCAGCGCACCGACGTCAACGGCGCCCTGCTGCTGGAGGCCTATCCGACGGCCGCCGGCGAGAACGGGCTGTTCGACGTCATCGAGCGCGTGCACGCCACCGGCGAACCCTTCAGGGCCGAACGCATGAGCCTGACCGCGCTCGTCGACCAGATCCCGCTCACCTCGGTCGCGGACATCAGCGTCAGCCGGCACGGCACGGCCGTCCTGCTGATCTGGCGCATCGAGGACGAGACGGCACGCCTGGCCGACCTCCTCCAGCACGCGCAGCGCCTGGGCCGGATCGGCGGCTTCGAGGAGAACCTCGTCACCGGCGGGATCACCTGGAACGCCCAGCTGTACGCGCTGCACGGCCTCCCGGCCGGCGCCCCGCCCGTACCGCTGCGGGAACTGCCCGGCTACGCCCACCCCGACGACTCCGCCGCCCTGGACCGCTTCCTGCGGGCCGTGCTGCGCCACCGCAGTCCGGCCTCCGTCGATCTGCGCCTGCGCAGGTCCGACGGGATCACCCGCCACATCCGCGTCGTCGCCGAGCCGGTCCTCGACGCCGACCGGCGCCTGTACGCCGTCCGCGGCGCCTACCAGGACATCTCCGCCCAGCACTGGACGGAAGTCGCCCTGGCCGCGACCCGGGACCAGCTCGCCCACACCGCGGCCGAGTCCGCCGAACGCAACCGCCTCGCCCTCCAGCTCCAGCACGCCATCATGCCGCCCACCCCGCCGGCCGTCGAAGCCCCGGGCCTGCGCGTGGCCGTCCGCTACCGGCCCGCGGAATCCGAATCGCTCGTCGGCGGCGACTGGTACGACACCGTGGTCCTGCCCTCCGGGCTGGTCATGCTCTCCGTGGGAGACGTGGCCGGACACGGCATCGAGGCCGCCACCGGCATGGTCGTCCTGCGCAACGCCCTGCGCGGCCTGGCCGTCACCGGTGCGGGCCCCGCCCAACTGCTGTCCTGGCTCAACACGGTCACCCACCACCTGGCGAAGAACGTGACCGCCACGGCCGTCTGCGGGCTCTTCGACCCCCGCACCCGGGTGATGCGCTGGGCGCGCGCCGGCCACCTGCCGCCCGTGCTCGTCCGCGGCGGGGAACCCGAGGCCTTCCCGCTCATCGAGGGCCTGCTCCTCGGAGCGCTGCCGGACGTCACGTACATCGAACGGGAGGTCCGGCTGGAACCGGACGACACCCTGCTCATGTTCACGGACGGGCTGGTGGAGAGGCGGGACTCCTCGGTGGAGGACTCCCTGCTCCACCTCGTGGACGCGGCGGCCTCGGGGGTCGGCGACCTCGACGAGCAGTTGGACCGCCTGCTCGCCGAGAGCCGCTCCGACACGGACGACGACACCTGCGTCATCGGAATCCAGGTCGGCTGAGACCGCGGGCCGGTGGCGCCGCGCGACGTGTCAGAGCCCCGCGACCTTGGCGCTCGCCGACAGCTCGTAGACCAGCGTGACCGTACGGCGGCCGCCGGGCGGGAGCGCGACGTCCCAGCGCGCGACCCCGTCGGCGTCGACCGCGGCGGGTGCGGGGGAGCAGGCGTCCTTGAGCAGGCGCACCTCCACCGCCGAGACCTCCGAGACCGGGACCCGCTCGCGTACGACGATCATCCGCTCGCCGCGCTCCGCCGGCGCGGAGAACCGGGACAGGTGCAGGCGGACCGTGCGGGTGACCACGGTCCGCTGGGTGATTCCGGCGGTCGTCCGGGACTCCTCGGCCTCCCGGACCACACCGTGGTCGTCGCAGCTGCCGAAGGGCAGTACCACCGGGGCGCCGGGCGCGGTGAAGTCCAGCGTGCCGCGGCCGCCGAACCCGCCGGCGCGAACCAGGTCCACGGGACCGGCGAGCAGCGCGTGACCGGATCCGTTGTCGAACCGCACCACCCGGGTGACCAGCGCGGACAACTCGGGTGAGCAGGCGTACTCGCTGACCGCGGGCGCGGTGAACGCGGACAGCGGCACCCGGTGGGCACGCCCGTCACCGGGTACGGAGACCGGTGCGGGCGCGCTCAGCACCCGCGCCTCACCGCCGTCGTCCACCCCCGGCAGGCCGAGCACCGGGACCGGACCGATGTCCCCGATCGCCTCCTCGCGCAACTCGACGTCGACCGTGCGGCGTTCGGCGGCGCTGCGGTCGCCCAGCGTCAGCCGGTCCTCGCCGAGCCGCGGCGGGTCGGTGGCGAGCGCCGACCGGGCAGTCGACAGCGTCAGCCGTACGCCGGACCAGTCCTCACCGGTGCGCTGCCAGACCATCGCATCGGTCTCCAGCGTCAGGCAGTCGCCGTCGAGCACGGCCCGGTAGGCGGGCCGCCACAGCGCGCACGGGGTGAGGTGGCTCAGGCGCAGCCGCGCCGGCCCGGCCGCCGCGGCGTCCACGGTCAGCTCGACATGGCCGACCAGCTCGGCCGGCTGGGCGCCGGAGCGCGTCATGGCCCGCCGGACCTCGTCGAGTTCGGCGTCGAGGGAGGCCAGCCGTGCCCGGGCGGAGCGGAGTTGTTCGCCGAATTTCTCGCGCTCCCCGTCCACCCGGTCCAGCTCGAGGGCCCAGCGGGGCCCGTCGCTCTCCCCGGAGCCGGCTCCTTCGCCGATGTCCCGCAGCAGATCGGCGGCGAGGCGGCCGAGCACGTCGAGGCGCGCGTGCAGCCGGTCGCACCGCTGCTCCGCGGCGTGCCGCTCGCCTTCCAGTTCGTGCGCGCGGCGGCGCAGGGCGGAGTCGTCGGCGGACGGCAGCGGACCGACGGGCGTCCAGGTGCGGACCAGCCGTACGTCGAGCACGGTCGCCGGGTGATCCGCGGTCAGCTCCGCGTGGAGGGTGCGGTCGGCGGCCAGCGCACTGACCGGCCCGAGACGCAGCCGCTGGACTCCGGCCTCGAGGTCGAGCACGGCGGTGCGCTCGATGTGGGCCCGGTCCTCCAGGGCGGTGACCGCGGTGACGGGGAGGGCGATCGGCATGGGGGCCGTGGACATGGCTGCGTCAGCTCCTGCGGTTGCCGCCGACCAGGCCCTTGCCGGCCGGGATGCGGATCTCGTAGCCGCCGTCGAGGGCGGTGGTGGCGCCGGCGGGCAGGTCCACCCGCCAGATGCGGGTGCCGGGCGCGTGCTGCTCGGCTCCCGTGCCGGCCTCGGGCACCGTCCAGTCGGCCCGCTCCTCGATCCGGACGTCCGGTTCGCCGGTGACCGGTACCCGTTCGCGGACCTCGACGGTGACGGGCCCGGCGAGCCGGTTGGCCAGCTCCACATGGATCCGGTGGTCGAGCACGGTGGTGTTGCCCCGAAGACCCGCGGTCGACTCGTGCAGGTTCGTGCGGCGGGTGACCCCGATGCCCTCGGTCGGCCCGAGTCCCACCCGGCGGACACCGCCGGGGGCGAGCGTGGGCAGGGCGGCGGTCAGCAGGAACTCGTCGTCGACGGTGACCTCCACCGGGCCGGCCAGCAGGGCCTGGTCGGTGGCGTTGGCGACCACCAGCGTGGCGTACACGGTCTGCTCGACGGACGGCACGCAGAGGTACTCGGTGCGCAGACCGACCGGGATCGCGCCGACGGTGACGGTGTGCCAGGTGCCGTCCGAGGGGATGTCGGCGCGTGCCGCGGCATCGAAGCGGTGGTCGAAGGAGCCCGCCGACTCGCGGGGACGCACGGCGTGTCCGGGCAGCGGCAGCGCGGCCACCGCCTCGGCGCGGCGCCGGTGTTCGGCCGCGACCGGGTCCGAGGGGGCGTCCGGGAACAGCCGGCCCCGGCGACCGCCCTGTCCTTCCGGGCCGCACAGCACGAGAGCGGCGTAATCGAGCTCGGCGCCGCTCGGCCGCGGCGGACCGGCAGGCGGTGCCGCGGGTGGCGGGGCCCCGCCACCCGCCGCG
>NZ_JAINUL010000001.1:1062557-1278058 GCF_020639365.1 Streptomyces flavotricini | reverse complement strand
GTGGAACTCGGCGAGTCGGCCTGGGGAGCCGTGTACCTGCAGGGCGTCAACGAGGAGACCCACGGCATCGCCGACTCCCTCATCAGCGTCCTCGCGAACCGCTCGCACGACATCCTCACCGACCTGCTCGCCCGCCGCGCCGACACCGAAGCCGGGAGCGCGCGATGACCACCGACCAGGGCACCCTGCTCGTCATCGGCAGCGGGCTGAAGGTGTACCGCGAGTACCTCGTCGCACCGATCCGCCGCCGCGCCCGCGCCGCGGGCCTGGACATGGTGCTGCTCAACAACCTCAACCCCACCTGGCAGCACGAGTACTTCGACGAGATCATCGTCGCCAACGTCTTCGACACCGGGGCGATGGGCGCCGCGGCGCGCGAGGTCGCCGCCCGCCGTCGCATCGTCGGCCTGATGTGCTGGGACGAGCCACTGGTCCTGGACGCCGGGCTCCTCGCCGCCGAGTTCGGAGTGCCGGGACTGTCCGTGCCCGGCGTGCGCGGCTGCCGCGACAAGCGGCTCACCCGGGCGGAGCTGTCCGCCGCCGGCCTCCACCAGCCGGGGTTCGAACTGACCACCACCGCCGCGCAGGCCCGGGCGGCGGCCGAACGGATCGGCTACCCCGTCGTCGTCAAACCGCGCGCGATGGGCGCCAGCATCGGCGTCGTGTTCGCCGCCGACGAGGCCGAGCTGGACGCGGCGTTCCGCATCGCGCTGGCCGCGAGCGAGGTCGACCCGGGGCCCTACCGGGCGAGCGCCATCGTCGAGGGCTACGCGCCCGGGCCGGAGATCAGCATCGACGGCGCCGTCCACAAGGGCGAATACCTCCCGCTGTTCGTGGCCCGCAAACACAGCAGCGACCAGCCGTACTTCGAGGAGGTCGGGCACCTCGTCGACGCTGCCGACCCGCTGATGGCCGACGCCGAGCTGATGCGCACCCTCGCCCGGGCGCACCAGGTGCTCGGCATCGAGGACGGCATCACCCACAGCGAGGTCCGGCTGACCGACCGCGGCCCGCTGATCATCGAGATCAACGGCCGGCTCGGCGGGGACCTGATCCCCTTCCTGGGCCGGACCGCCACCGGGATCGAGCCCGGCGAGGTGCTGTTCGACGTGGCCACCGGGCAGCGTCCGGACACCCGGCCCACCCGGCGGGCCGTCGCCGGCATCCGGTTCGGCTACCCGGAGCGCGACTGCCTGCTGCGCTCGGTCACCGTGCCGGCCGGGGCGCCCGGCCTGGTCGCCGCCGCGCCGATGGCCGAGCCCGGCACCACCCTCCGGCTGCCCCCGGGCGGCTACCTGGCACGCCACTCCTTCGTGGTGTGCGAGGCCGACGACACGCGGACCTGCCTGGAGCGGCTCGACGCGGCCGCCGAACTCGTCGAGCTGGACGCGGAGCCGATCGGCCCGCCGGATCCGCAGGCGCCGTTCGAGATGCCGGCCGGCCTGCTCGACGTGGACGAATGACCGGCACACACCACCACCTGAGGGGGAACGCATGAGTACGACCCGGAACCCGGGCATCGAAGCACCCACCACCGCGGCGGAGATCCTGGAGCGGGCCAAGGCACTGGCTCCGCGGTTGCGGGAGCGGTCGGCGGAGATCGAGCAGGCCCGGCAACTCCCGGCGGACGTCGTGGACATGCTGCGCGCCACCGGGGTGTTCCGGATGTGCTTCGGACCCGAGTGGGGCGGCCCCGAGCTGACGTCGGTGCAGCAGGCCGAGGTCGTGGAGACGCTGGCCTACGGGGACGCCTCGGCCGGCTGGTGCGCCGCGATCGGCGCGATGACCGGGGCGATCAGCAACTTCCTGGACCCCGCCGTGGTCAAGGAGGTGTTCCCGAGCCTGGACATGATCACCGCCGGGCTGATCGCGCCCGCCGGGCACGCCGAGCGGGTACCCGGCGGCTTCCGGCTCTCCGGCCGGTGGTCGTTCGGCAGCGGGATCACCCATGCCGACTGGGTGACCTCCGGGGCGTTCATCTACCAGGACGGCAAGCCGTGGGCGAGTCCGGACGGCAGCAACGCGCACGCGTCGCGCCAGTTCCTCGTGCCGGCCCACGAGGTCGGGGTCGTCGGGAACTGGGACACCACCGGCCTGTGCGGCAGCGGGAGCAGCGACTACACGATCACCGACGTGTTCGTGCCCGAGGAGCACACGTACACCTTCTACAAGGTGCGGGGCCGTACCGACACCCCGATCGCCCAGCCCGACTCCTTCATGCGCAGTCTGTGCGCCGTGCCGCTCGGGGTGGCCAGGGCCGCGCTGGACCACGCCCGGGAGACCGCGCTGACCCGGGTCGACAAGATGACCGGCGCGGTGTGGGCGGACACCTTCCGGGTGCAGGTCACCCTCGCCGAGTGCGAGGCGGAGTTCAACGCGGCCCGCAGCGGCGTCCGCAGCAGCTCGCAGCGGCACTGGGACGTACTGGCCGGCGGGGGCACGCTGGACGATCTCAGCGCCACCGAACGGGCCGCGTCCTCACTTGCATGGGTGCACGCCTTCCGCACCTCGCGGGCGATCGTGAACCGGCTCTACGACCTGCTCCAGGCCTGGTCGATCAACCGGTCCTCGCCGATGGACCGCTGGATGCGCGACACCGCGACCATGTGCCAGCACGTCGCCGCCTCGGATCTGATCCTCGAGTCCGGCGGCGCCTACCTGCTGGGCCGGCCGCCCAAGTTCCGGATGAGCCTCGGCATCGTCAAGTAGGGCCAAGTGAAAGGCGATCACATGACCATGACCCGGACCCCGGGAGCCGAGGTGCCCACCACCGCGGCGGAGCTACTCGCCCGCGCGAAGGAGCTGGCGCCGCTGCTGCGGCGGCGGTCGGCGGAGATCGAGGAGGCGCGGCGGCTCCCGGCGGACGTCGTGGACGTGCTGCGCGACGCCGGAGTGTTCCGGATGGCCTTCGGCCCCGAGCTGGGCGGCCCGGCCCTGACCACGATGGAGCAGACCGAGCTCGTCGAGACGCTGGCGCACGGGGACGCCTCCGCGGCCTGGTGCGTGGTGATGGGCGCGAGCGGCGGCATCTTCAGCGCCTTCCTCGACGAGACGGTGGCCAAGGAGATCTTCCCGACCCCGGACACGATCATGGCCGGACTGCTGCAGCCGACGGGTCACGCCGAGCGGGTTCCCGGCGGGTTCCGGCTCTCCGGCCGCTGGTCGTTCGGCAGCGGGATCACCCACTGCGACTGGGTGACCTCGGGCGCGTTCGTCTACGAGGACGGCAAGCCCTACGCGAGCCCGGACGGCAGCAATCCGCACGAGTCGAAGCAGTTCCTGGTGCCCCGGGCCCAAGTGGAGGTCATCGACAACTGGCACACCATGGGGATGCGCGGAACCGGCAGCTGCGACTACACGATGACCGACGTCTTCGTCCCCGAGGAGCACACGTACAGCTTCGGGAGGGTACGGGGCCGGCCCGGCCCTCTCGCCCAGCCGGACGCCTTCACGCGCAGCATGTGCGGGGTGGCGCTCGGGGTGGCACGGGCCGCGCTGGACCACGCGCGGGAGATCGCCCTGACCCGGGTCGACCGGATGACCGGGGTGGCGTGGAAGGACCACTTCCGCACCCAGGTCACGCTGGCCGAGTGCGAGGCGGACCTCCTCGCCACCCGGGGCGGGGTGTACGGGAGCCAGCGGCGCCAGTGGGAGGTGCTGGCCGCCGGGGGCACCCTGGACGACCTCACCCCCGAGGAGCGCGCCGCGTCGCCGATCGCCTGGGTGCACGCCTTCCGTACCTCGCGCTCGATCGTCAGCCGCCTCTTCGACCTGCTCCAGACCTGGTCGATCCACCAGTCGTCGCCCATGGACCGGTGGATGCGCGACACCACCACCATGTGCCAGCACGCCACCGCGCAGGACCGCATTCTCCAGTCGGCCGGCGCGTATCTGCTCGGCGCGAAGCCCGAATTCGGCATCTGCCTCGGCATCGTCAAGTAAGGAGAGAGGAAACCGATGGGCAGAGGGCTCGTGTTATTGGTCAATCCCAACAAGGTGCACCCGCCGATAGCGCCCTACGCGCTCGACGTGCTCACCACCTCGTTGGAGGCCGCCGACTTCGACGTCGAGGTGGTCGACCTGACGTTTCACCGGGAGGACTGGAAGTCGTACCTCTGCGAGTACTTCGCGGCGCGCAGCCCCTTGCTGGTGGGCGTCACGATACGCAACACCGACACGGTCTACGCGTTCGAGCAACGCCCCTTCATCGGGGAGCACAAGGAGATCATCACCGAGATCAGGCGGCTGACCGAAGCGCCGATCGTCGGCGGCGGCATCGGCTTCTCCTCCATGCCCTTCGCGCTGGTCGACTACTTCGGCATCGATTTCGGCGTCAAGGGCCCCGGCGAGCAGATCATCTGCGACCTCGCCGACGCGCTGGTCACCGGCCGCGACACGGGCACGGTGTCCGGGCTGCTGCGCAACACGGGGGAGGGGGTCACCCGCGTACCGCCGCCGGCGCTGAACCCGGCCGTCCGGCGCGGCGCACCGCCGCTGCCCGGCGGGCAGTTCGAGGACCGCGTGTGGCAGGTGGACCGGGCCGGGACGTACCGGCGCCGCTCCGGCTCGCCGCACAAGGTGGACAACCTGCTGTACTACCAGCGCGGTGGGCTGGCCGGAATCCTCACCAAGAACGGCTGCACGTACCGCTGTTCGCACTGCGTCGAGCCGGACGCGAAGGGCACCCGGTTCGGCCGCCGCGACGTCGCCGCCGTCGTCGACGAGATGCAGTCGCTCGCCGCCCAGGGAATCCTCGACCAGCACACCACCGACAGCGAGTTCAACCTGTCCATCTCCCACGCGAAATCGCTGCTGCGCGAGATCGTCCGGCGCAAGCACGCCGACCCCGGCAATCCGCTGAACGCGCTGCGGCTGTGGGTCTACTGCCAGCCCTCGCCGTTCGACGAGGAGTTCGCGCGGCTGCTCGCGGCCGCGGGCTGCCGCGGGGTGAACGTCGGCTCCGACCACGTGCGCCAGGAGATGCTGCGCGGCTGGAAGGTCACGGAGAAGGGCACCACGTACTACTCCTTCGCCGATACCGAGAACCTCGTCCGGCTGTGTCACGCCAACGGCATGATGACGATGGTCGAGGCGCTGTTCGGCATGCCGGGCGAGACCCCGCAGACCATGCGCGAATGCGTCGAGGCGTTCATGGCACTGGACGCCACCGTCACCGGCTTCTCGCTGGGGCTTCGGCTCTTCCCGTACACGCCGCTCGGCATCGCGATCGCCGAGCAGTGCGACGGGGTGCGGACGGTGCCCGGACTCCAGTCGAACACGGCCACCGAGCCGATCGTGCTGAAGCCGCTCGCCCGGTGTTCGGGCCCGGTGGAGTACGAGCGGCAGTTCATGTTCGACGCGTCGGGCAACTTCCGCCTCGTCTGCTACTTCTCGCCGGACCTCCTGGAGGACGCGGAAACGGTCGACGACCCGTCCGGGCTGCGGCGCCGGTCCGTGGAACTGCTCTGGGATCTCGTGGACCCGGGCGACCACCACAGGGTCATGCTGCCGACGCTGGCGGGCATGAGCGAGCACGACAACAACTACGCGGACAATCCGTTCCTTACCAGTCTCAGCGGACTCGGATACACGGGAGCGTTCTGGGCGCATTGGCGGGACCGGGAAGCAATTCTCCGCCGGGCACAAGAGGTAGGAATGGCAGAGTCCACAGAAAACTGACGTGGCCGGATGTGAATGTCGTTGCCGACATGGTTATCGCGCCATGCGGATATCCCCCCGACCGTTGCGGTAGGACTGGCCCGTGCACCATTCTGGTAACGGCCGGTCGGCCCTGAGCCACGGTAAAAGATCGAGTCGGGGGGAAGGTAGAAATGCATCAGACAACAGACATCAAGGGGCTGCTCTGGCCACCCTCGTCACAGGGTGAGGCGCGAAGGGACTTCGCCGGCCGGCGGCCCGACGGGGACCTCGCGCTCGTCGCCAGACCGCTCGCCACCGTCACCGTCGTACTCGCCGACGCGCAGCCGGCGATCCGCCACGGGGTGCGCTCCGTGCTGGAGCGGTCCGCCGGGATATCCGTCGTCGGGGAGGCCGCCACGGCCGACGAGGTGATGGCGGAGACCTCCCGCTGCCGACCCGACGTGCTCGTCCTGGACCCGCTCATGGACGTGCGCGCCGGAATGCGGGTGATATCCGAAGTGCTGAGGTTATGGCCCGAAACGGGCATCCTCGTCTTCAGCTCGGTCGACGACGACCGGGTGATCACCGCGGCGCTCCAGGCCGGTGCACGCGGATACCTGTTCAAGTTCGCGGACGCGGACCAGATCCTGCGCGGCATCCAGGCCGTGGCGGCCGGTGAGGGAATCGTTGACAAGTCGATCGCCAACCGGCTCGGAGCGCTCATGGGCCCGGCGCCCGCCGGGCAGTACGGCTACCCCTTCCCCCAGCTGACCAACCGGGAACGGGACGTCCTGGAACGCATCGCCGCCGGAAAATCGAATGCCGCCATCGCCCGGGAGCTCGTGCTCGCCTCCAAGACCATCAGCAACCGTGTTTCCGCGATATTCGGAAAACTCGGCGTGGCCGATCGGTCCCAGGCCATCGTGCTCGCCCGGGACGCGGGTCTGGGGCACGGCTGATCCGGCAGATTCCCTTTCGACTGGGGAATAGTTCCCCTGTCGAAGGGGAGTCACCTGCTTCTAGCCTGATCGACGTCACCCGTCGCCGGGATATCGGAATGGATGAATTACGGTATTCCGGCCGCCAGAGACGTCGATCGGAGCGGAAAGTTGACCGACCAGGAACAGCCCGACGTGGACATCCGCACAGCGGAGCCGGACCATCTGCTCCGGGAACACGGCCTGGACCTCAGACTCCTGCACCCGTGGCCCGGTCTGGACGCGCCCTTCCGCGGAGCCTGGTGCGTCCTGCGCCCCGGTGACGTGACCGAGGCCCACGCCCACCACGAACGCGAGATGTTCATCGCCATGGCCGGCCGCGCCGAGGTGGTCTGCAACGGCCGCCGCCGGCATCTCGCCGCGGGGGACATCGCGCTGATGAAGGGCGGGATCGAGCACCACATCGTCAACGGACACGACGAGGACTTCTCCTACTACGCGATCTGGTGGGGCCGGAGCATGTCGGCCGAGTTCCTCGCGGCCACGGACGATGCCACGTGATCGACTACGACGGCCGCCGGTTCCGCAAACCGCAGGGCGACGCCCGTACCGTCGCCGTCTACCACCAGCAGGGCGACCTCGTCTGGGGAGAGGTCCTCGGCGGCGAGGTGCGGCGCGGCTGGACCGTCGGCACCTGCACCCCCGACGGCACCCTCTCCATGGGCTACACCCTCGTGTTCGCGACCGGCGAGGTGGTCTGCGGACGCACCGTCAACACCCCCGAGGTGGCCGAGGACGGCCGTCTGCGGCTGCGCGAGGTCTGGGAGCGCTACGGCCCGCACGCCGCGACCGGGATCTCGTACATCGAGGAGGTGCGGTGAACGGGGCGTCCGAGGCGGACTGGCGGCGGCTGGAGAAGACGGTGGCGGGCCGCGTCCTGCGCCCCGGTGACGCCGGATTCCGCGCGGCCGGCGCCGCGTTCAACACCCGCTTCGCCTCGATCACGCCGCACGCCGTGGTGTCCGTCGCGAACGAGGCGGACGTACGGCACGCCATCGAGTGGGCCCGCGACACGGGCGTCGGCCTCGTCGCCCGCGGCGGCGGCCACAGCTACGCGGGCCACTCCGTCACCACCGGCCTCGTCGTCGACCTCAGCGCGCTGAACTCCGTCCGCGCCGACGGCGCCACCGGTCTCGTCACCGCCGCCGGCGGGGCCCGCATGGCCGAGGTCTACGCCGCGCTCCAGCCCCACGAGATGGCGTTCGCCCTGGGCAACGGCGCCTCCGTCGGCATCGCCGGCCTCACCCTCGGCGGCGGCTCCTCCTCCACCTCGCGCACGCTCGGCCTCACCGCGGACGCCCTCGTACGGACCACCCTCATGACGGCGGACGGACAGGTGCTGACCTGCGACGCCCAGGAGAACCCGGACCTGTACTGGGCCTGCCGCGGCGGCGGGGGCGGAAACTTCGGCATCAACCTCTCCTTCACCTTCCGGGCCACCGCGGTGCCGGACGTCTCCACCTGCCTGCTGCTGTGGGACGGGGCCGACGCCGTCGACGCCTTCGCCGCGGTACAGGAGGCCGCGCGGCACGCACCGGACGCGCTCTCGCTACGCCTCGGCGTCTGCGCCGCCGAAGGCTGCGACCCCGTGGTGTCGGCCGTCGGCCTGCACCTCGGCCCCGCGAGCGAACTGCGGGAACTGCTCGCCCCCGTCCTCACGGCGACCCGGCCCCTGCGCGAGGACATCGCCGACCGCACGTTCTGGGAGGCCAAGGACTACCTGCTGCACGAGACCTCCGCCGGGGCCTTCGCCACACGCACCAACTTCGCCTACGCGCCGCTGCCCGCCGAGGCCGTGGCCGCCGTCATGGCCCTGCTCGCCCGCCGGCCCGCCGGCGGCAACCCGGACGGCTGCGGGCTGGCCCTGTACACCTGGGGCGGCGCGATCAACCGGGTGGCCCCGGCCGACACCGCCTTCGTCCACCGGGAAGCGCAGTTCCTGGTCAGCATGGACACCTCCTGGGCCGAGCACGACAGCCCGGCCACCGTGACGGCGAACCTGCGCTGGCTGGCGGAGCTGGGGGAGACGGTCTCGCCGTACGTGGGCAGGGGCGCGTACCAGAACTTCATCGACCCCGACCTGTCCGACTGGCGCACCGCGTACTACGGCGCCAACTATCCGCGGCTCGTGGAGATCAAGAAGCGGGTGGACCCGGACGGATTCTTCACCTTCGGCCAGGCCATCGGCTCCTGAACGCACGGACGGCACGCACGGCTGGGGACCGCGGTCGGCGACGGGAGCCCCGAGCACCCCCGTCGCCCGCGAACGGCCGGTGTGGGCGGGAGCGCGGCTGCCGTCACGCTGGTGCGGACTCCTCCGGCGGATCCTCCAGGAGGCTCCTCCGCAGGGTCGTCAGCGTCCGGTTGAGCAGCCGCGAGACGTGCATCTGCGACAGCCCCAGCCGTTCGCCGATCTCGGACTGCGTCAGCCCGTCGCCGAAGCGCAGCGAGAGCAGCGTGCGCTCCCGCTCGGGCAACTCGGCCAGCAGCGGTTTCAGCGACTCCAGGCACTCGATCGTGTCGTACGCCGCCTCCTCCGCGCCCAGCGAGGGCCGGTCGGTGTACGCGTTGTGGTCGCCGTCGTCCTGCGCCGGTGCGTCCAGGGAGCGCGCGGAGTACGCGTGCGCCGCCTTCTGTCCCTCCACGAGCTCCTCGGGCGTGACGTGCAGCCGCCCCGCCAGCTCGGCGTCCGTGGGCTCGCGGCCCAAGTCCTGCTCCAGCGTGTCGTGCGCCTTCGCGGCGTCGATCCGCAGCTCCTGGAGCCGCCGGGGCACCTTGACGGCCCAGCTGGTGTCGCGGAAGAACCGCTTGATCTCGCCGACGATGGTCGGCATCGCGAAGGTCGTGAACTCCACCCCCCGCGCCGGGTCGAACCGGTTGATCGCCTTGATCAGGCCGATCGTCCCGACCTGGACGATGTCCTCCATCGGCTCGCTCCGGCCGCGGAAACGGCGGGCGGCGTACTTCACCAGGCTGAGATTGAGCTCGACCAGGGTGTTGCGCACGTACGAGTACGCCGGGCTCCCCTCGTTCAGGCGCCGCAGGCGGTGGAACAGGGCCCCCGACAGCGCCCGGGCCTCGCCGGTGCTCACACTCAGCGTGTCCTGCGGAATGCCTTCGATGACCTCTGCGTACGGCATGTCGGCTCCTCCGACGGGTGGTCGCGCCGCCTCGGATGCGGCACGGCCGTCTCGTGAGCTGTCCTCGGTAGATATACCCCCTCCCGGGCGGGCTGAAGCCGCTCATGGGGGAAGGGCAGCTCAGAGCCCTGCTTCCGGGGACCGCAGCGACTGCCGGACCGCCCACACCACCGAGACCAGCGGTACCGCGACCACCGCGCCCAGCACGCCCGCGGCGATGGCACCAGCGACCACCGACAGGGCCACGACCACCGGATGCAGCTGCACCGCCCAGCTCATCAGCATCGGATGCAGCAGATGCCCCTCGATCTGTCCGATGATCACGATCAGGGCGACCACGAGCGCGGCGACCAGCGGCCCCTTGGCCGCCAGCGCGACCACCACGGCCACCGCGAGGGCGACGGGGGAGCCGATCAGCGGGACGAACGCGGCGAAGAACTCCAGCAGCGCGAGCGGCACCGCCAGCGGAACGCCCAGGGCGTACAGCGCCACGCCCACCAGGACGGCGTTCGTCGCGGCCACCAGCACGATCCCGTGGGTGTACCCGGTGAACGTCCGCCAGGCGGCCCGCCCCGCGACCGAGACGCGCTGCTGCGCCCCCTTCGGGAACTGGGAGCACACCCAGCGCCACTGCCGGTCACCGGAGTAGATGAAGAAGACCGAGCAGAACACCGACAGCGCCACCACGGTCAGGGCCTGCACCAGCCGCCCGGCGCCGCTCACGGCCGTGCTGAGCAGGCTCGTGCGATGGCTGGAGAGGTAGTCGCCGATCCGGTCCCGCAGATCGCTCAGCGCATGCGGGCTCAGCCGCAGCGGCGGGCGCTCCAGCAAGGGCTCCAACCGGTCCAGGCCCGCCCGGAACTCCGCCACCAGCGAATCCCACTCCGCGGCGACCGTCTCCCCGACGAAGGCGAGCGCCCCCAGGGCGAGCACGACGCTGCCGAGGAGCGAGCAGGCCACTGCGAGGGATCGGGGGATCCATCGGGCCAGGAGATCGGCCACCGGGCGGAGCAGCGCGGTACCGACCAGTCCGAGGAAGACGGCCACGGCGAGCTCGTGGAACCGTCCCAGCACCATGAACACCGTGTACACGACCGCGCCGACCGCCAGCAGCCGCCAGCAGTACGCCGCGGCCGTCCGCAGCAGGGGCGACACGGACGGGTACGGCCGGTCGACCGGCCGCCCGCCCGGCCGGCGGCCGCGGGCCAGGGCGCGCCGGGCGGCCACCCGCGAACGCGGGGCCCCCGTGCGCGCCACGTCCGGGCGGGACGCCTGCCGGCCTGCGGATCGCCTGGTCATGTACCGCCTCTGCCGCTGGCCCGATGGTGCGTTTCCCTGTGAACTGCCACGCTGGAGTCGGCAGCCCACGAACCCGGAGCCAGATTCCCCCGAAGGAAGCGCCGAACGCCCCGCCCGCAGCGGGGGCCGCCGCCCCTGCATGAGGCGGCCCCCGCCGGGCATGCGCAGGACCCGGGAGACCACCGGCGGACCGCCGCCGTGGGTGCCGGACCTTCAGAACTCTAGGCAGGAGTCCGACGCGAATGATCACGGTCGGGGTCGAGGAGGAGTACGTCCTGCTGGATCCGGTCACCCATCTGCCCGTGTCCCGGGCGGAGGAGGTGCGGATCGCGGCCGGGCTCGGGCCGTTCGTGGACGCCGGCGAGGTGCAGAACGAGCTGCTCCAGGCCCAGATCGAGGTCGCCACACCCGTGTGCACGGACCTGGAAGAGGTCGCCGGCCACCTGCTGCGGCTGCGGCACGCGGTCGGCTCCGCCGCCGAGGAGCACGGCTGCCTCCTCGCCGCCTCCGCCACGGCCCCGCTGCGGGACGCGGTGCCGGTACCGGTCACCCGCAAGCCCCGCTACCTCCGGATGCAGGAGGAAGCCCGCCGCCTCGTCGACGAGCAGCTGATCAACGGCATGCACGTGCACGTGGGGGTGCCCGACCGGGAGATGGGCGTGGCGGTCCTCAACCGGTTGCGCGTCTGGCTGCCGACCCTGCTGGCCATGTCGGCGAACTCGCCGCTGTGGGACGGGCGCGACACGGGATTCGCCAGCTGGCGCACGATCGTCTTCGGCCGCTGGCCGGTCAGCGGCCCCCCGCCGTCCTTCCGTACGCTCGCGGACTACGAGGAGCGCGCCGACGCGCTGGTGGAGACGGGCCTGATCGCCGACCGGGGCCAGCTCTACTGGCAGGCCAGACTCTCCGAGCGCTACCCCACGCTGGAGGTGCGCTGTCTGGACGTACAGCTGGACGCCACCGACGCGGTGCTGCTCACCGGGATCGTCCGCGCGCTGGTCAGCACCGCGATCGCCGAGGAGAAGGCGGGAGTCCGGTCCGTCAGCTGCCCGCCCGAGCTGCTCCAGGCGGCCGTGTGGCACGCGGCCCGGCACGGCCTGGACGGCGTGCTGATGGACCCGCAGGGCTCCCGGCGCAGCGCCGGCGACGTGCTGTGGCTGCTGATGCGGCACATCACGCCCGCCCTGGAGGAGGCGGGGGACCAGCGCGAGGTCGGCGCCCTGCTGCACCGGCTGCTCCAGGAGGGCACGCCCGCGGACCGCCAGCGCCGGGCGCTCGCGGACGGCGGGATGGCCGCCCTCACCGATCTGATCACCGGGCAGGGCGCCGGGAGCGGCCGCTGAGCAGGCCGGGACGCAGACGGAGATGCGCCGGGCCGAGGTGCGGGGCGACGGCCCCGAAGGGACGATGGGCGGGACGAGGGATGGAGCGTGCGGTGGAGATTTCTACGAGGGAGGTCTTCGGCGCGCCGTGCTGGGTCAGCCTGATGGCCCGGGATCTCCAGGGAACCCAGCAGTTCTACGGCGCGGTCCTCGGCTGGAAGTTCCGGCCCGCCCGGCTGGGCGAGGGCTGGACCGTCGCCCACCTGGACGGGGTGCCGGTGGCCGGGATCGGCACCCTGACGGCAGACCTGCCGGTCGCCGCGGCGTGGACCCCGTACTTCGCCGTCGACGACGCCGACGAGGCCGCGGACCGGATCCGCGAGCGCAGCGGCACCGTAGCGGTCGGCCCGGTCTCCTTCCCCTCCGGTGGCCGCGGTGCGCTGGTCGCCGACCGGGACGGCGCGGTCTTCGGGATCTGGGCGGGGGGCGTGTCCGCCGACTGGCGCGTGGGCCGCGGTCCGGCGCCCGCCTGGCTGGAGCTGCGCACCCGGGACGCCTTCGAGGCGGCGATCTTCTACGGCGGGGTGCTGGAGTGGGCCACCGGCCGCCCCGGGTGCTGCGAGGTCTCGTACGAGGACGACCAGGTCGTGCTGCGACAGGCGGGCGAACCCGTCGCCCGCCTGAACGGCGGGATCACCGAGGCCTCGGCGCACGCACCGGAGTCCAGACCCCGCTGGCACGTCTACTTCCGCGTCCCGGACCTCGACGAGGCCATCGAGGCGGCCGCGGCCTCCGGCGGTGCGACGCTGTCGACGATCCTGTCGAGCGCCACCGACCGCTGGGTCAACCTCCGCGATCCGGAGGGCGCCATGTTCACGCTCACCACGGCCCACCCGGACCCCGGGACCCCCTGATCACGCCCCGTCATCGAGCCGGAACGCCTCCGCCGCGGTCACCGGATCGCCCACCGCGACCCCGTGCAGGACGTGCGCCAGGACCTCCGCGCCGCGCACGACCCGCGGGCCCGGCCGGTTGAAGTACGCCGGCCCGTCCAGCACCCACACCTCCCCGGCCCGTACCGCGGGCAGCTCCGCCCAGCCCCGCAGCGAGGTCAGCAGCTCCCGCTCCCGTACGGTGCGCTCCGGACCGAACCCGCAGGGCAGCAGGAGCAGCACGTCCGGGCGGGCCGCCCGGACCGCCTCCCACTCCATGGGCCGGGTGTGCTCGCCCGGCGCGCCGATCAGCGCCTCGCCCCCCGCGGCCGCGATCTGCTCCGGCACCCAGTGCCCGGCGGGCCAGAGGGGATCCAGCCACTCGATGGCGACCACCCGCGGCCGCGCCCGGCCCGCCGTCCGGGCCCGTACGGCCTCCAGCCGGGCGGCGAGCGCGGCCCGGCGCTCCGTCGCGGCCTCCCGTACGCCCAGCAGTTCGCCGACGGTGACCAGGCAGTCCAGTACGTCGCCCAGGGTGCGCGGTTCGAGGCTGAGCACGCGGGGCCCGCCGTCCAGCACGCGCACCGCCCGGCTCACCCCCGCGTACGAGACCGCGCAGACGTCGCACAGGTCCTGGGTCAGTACCACGTCGGGCGCGAGGGCGCCGAGCGCCCCGGCGTCGAGCGTGTAAAGGGAGGACCCGCTGTGCGCGGCCCCGCCGACCGCCTCCGAGATCTCCCGGCTGCTCAGCGCGTCCGAGGAGAACTCGGCGGCGGTCACCACCGGCACCCCGGCCACGGCGTCCGGCGGCCAGTCGCACTCGTGCGTACGGCCCACCAGATCGGCGGCAAGACCGAGCTCGGCCACGATGTCGGTGGCGGCGGGAAGCAGGGAGACGATGCGCATGCCCCGAGCCTAGGACGTGTCGTGTCGATCGGGCCGGTCAGACCTGGGCGGCTCCGCCGTCCACGAACAGCTCGATGCCCGTGACGTAGCTGCTCTCCTCCGAGGCGAGGAAGAGGGCCGCCGCGGCCACTTCCTCCGGGCGCCCGGTCCGGCCCAGCGGGACCCCGGAGGTGACCTCCTCCAGGATCGCGGCGGGCGCCCGTGACAGCGCCGGTGTGTCGATCGGGCCCGGACTGAGCGCGTTCACCCGGATCCCGCGCCCCGCGAGCTCCAGAGCCATGCTGCGCGCCATCGACCGGACTGCCGCCTTCGTGGCGCCGTAGACGCCGAAGCGGGTGGAGCCCGACGAGCCCGCGGTCGAACCGACCAGGATGACCGAACCGCGCTCCCCGAACAGCGGCAGCGCCCGCTGCACGGTGAAGAAGGTCGCGCGGAAGTTCAGGTCCGAGACGATGTCGAACTGCTCCTCGGTGAACTCGGCGACGCCACCCGCCTTCCCACCGCCCGCGTTGGTCACCAGGACGTCGATCGGCCTGCCTTCGGCCGCGACCGCCGCGTACAGCCGCTCCAGGTCCGCAGACCGGGTGACATCGCCGGGCACTCCGGCCGCGGAGCTCCCCAATTCCTCGACCGCCTTGGCGAGTTCGACCTCTCGACGCCCCGTGACGAACACCCGGGCGCCCTCTCGTACGAACCGGTGCGCCGTCGCCAGTCCGATGCCGGCGGACCCGCCCGTGATCACCGCGACCTTGCCGTCGAGCTGTCCCATGAGCGCAGAGGGTCGGGCAGCGCCCTCGGGAAGTCAAGGCACGGGCGCCGTCCACCCGTTTTGGGCCGGCTGGCCCACCGGGCTCGCGGGCCGCGGCCGCACGGTGTCCGCTGGCAGGGTGAAGCAGGTGCTCCCCCTGCCCGGCCGCCGGTGGTGGACGGGGCTCCCCCCGGCCGCGGGCGCCGCCGTCATGGCCGCCGGCATCCTTTCCGTCGGCCTTCACCTGACTGGTTTCGACGGGCTGTCCCTGGCCGCGCTGGTCATCTCCACCGCGCTGTGGCTCGTACTCGCCGCCGATTTCACCACCCGGCTCGTGGCCGACCGTGGCCGCTTCGAGGCCGAGGCCGACACCCCGGCCGCGCTGACGGCCGTGGCCGCCACGACCGTGCTCGGCACACGGATCTCGCTGATGGGCCGACAGGGCGCCGCGGCCGCCCTGCTCGTGCTGGCGGCGGTGCTCTGGCCCGGACTGCTCATCGCCGTCGTACGGCACTGGAAACGGCGGATGCCCGGCGCCGCGTTCCTCGTCTGCGTCGCCACCCAGGGACTCGCCGTCCTGGCGGCGACCCTGGCCCCCGCCGTCCACCGCGACTGGCTCGCCCGGGCGGCGCTCGGCGCCTTCTGCCTGGGACTTCTGCTGTACGCGGTCGCCCTCGTACGCTTCGACTTCCGCGAGGTGCTGCGGGGCGCGGGCGACCACTGGGTGGCGGGCGGCGCGCTCGCCATCTCGGCGCTGGCCGGATCGAAGCTCACGGCGTCACCCCTGTGGACCGGTCCGGTGCACACGGCGCTGCGCATCGTCACGCTGGTGACGCTCGTCCTGTCCCTCGGCTGGTACGTGCTCCTGCTCGCCGCGGAGCTGCGCCAGTGGCGGCCGCACTACGACATCCGGCGCTGGGCGACCGTCTTCCCCCTGGGGATGACGGCCACCGCCTGCCTCTCGGCGGCCGCCCCCACCGGGGTGGGCTGGCTGCGCCCGCTGGGCGAGGTGCTCCTGTGGATCGCGGTGGGCGCCTGGCTGCTGACCTTCGCGGCCTTCGTCGCCACCCGCCCCGGCAGGCGCGCTCACCACCCCTGACGCGCCGCTCACCTGACGGCTTCGCGACGCGGTCCCCGGCACCTGACGAACTGCTCCCGGCACCCTGCGCGCGCCCGCTCGGGTCATTGGAGGGTGGCCGCGCGAGCTTCCCCCGTTCCGCACTTCAGCCGAGGAGCCCTGAGCAGAACCGTGAGGACCCCACCGAGGGCCATGAGCCTGACGCCGGCCGCGTACCTGCTCCGCCAGGTCAGTGGCCGGGCATGAGGAGGTCGGCGGTCACGCCGACCGCTCGCGTGCGGCGCGGCCGCGCGGGGACCGCCGCGCGCTTGCAGCCGTGCGCGGGCCGGGCGCCGGACGCACCGCCGGGGCCGCGCCGGGGGCCGGACGCACCGCCGGGGCCGCGCCCGCCGGGCACGCGGCGGCGGACCTGAAGAACGCACCGGGCGCCTCCACCTCGTCGTCGTCCTCGCGGCAGCCGCGGTGACACGGCGCGATGTCACCGTGCCTGGCCTGAGGTCCGGCAGGGCGGTGATCACCGTCCCCGGTCGCGGGGCCGGCGGCGAACACCGGCACGCCGCTCGCCGGCGCCCGTCACGATCCACGACGGCCCGGCGGCGCCGTGATCTCCCGCCCCGCGACGACCGGATCGCCACGGCCCTCCCCGGCCCCGGCACACTCCGCCGGCTCTTCTCGAACGCACGACCAACACAAAGGATGTGAACCACAGATGGCGAACATACTCATCGCCGGCGGAGGCATCGGCGGACTCGCCGCGGCGCTCGGGCTCGCGGGCCGCGGTCACCGGGTGACCGTTCTGGAGCGCAGGGAGGAGTTCACCGAACTCGGCGCGGGCATCCAGCTCGGCCCCAACGCCTTCCACGCGCTCGACCTGCTCGGCGTGGGCGCACAGGTCCGCGACCGTGCGGTCTACATCGACGAACTGCGGCTCATGGACGGCACCACGGACGAGCCGATCGCCTCGATGCCGCTGACCTGCGACTACCGCACCCGCTTCGGCAATCCGTACGCGGTCGTGCAGCGCTGCGACGTGTACGAGCCGCTGCTCGAAGGCTGCCGCAGACACCCGCGGATCGAACTGCGCGGCGGCAGATCGGTGGTGGGCTACGAGCAGCGCGGCCAGGGCTCGGGCGAGGTGACCGCCGTACTGGCCGACGGAGAGCGGCTCACCGGGGCGGCGCTGATCGGAGCCGACGGCATCCGCTCGGCGGTACGGCGCCAGCTGGTCGGCGACGGGGAACCGAGGATCTCCGGGCACACGATCTACCGCACGGTGGTCCCGGTGGAGCAGGTGCCGCAAGAGCTGCGGTGGAACACCGTGACCTTGTGGGCGGGCCCCAAGTGGCACTTCGTCCACTATCCGATCGGCGGCGGCGCGTTCCTGAACCTGGCCGCGACACGGGACGACGGCACGCAGGTGGCCGTCGTCGGCCGACCGGCCGAACGCGAGCACGTGCTCGCCACGTTCCCGGAGCTGGGCGAGACGGCGCGGCGGCTGCTGGAGCTCGGCCGGGACTGGAAGTCATGGGTGCTGTGCGACCGCGATCCGGTCGACGTGTGGACCGACGGGCGCGTGGCGCTGCTCGGCGACGCGGCGCACCCGATGCTGCAGTACGCGGCCCAGGGCGCCTGCCAGGCGCTGGAGGACGCGGTGGTCCTCGCCGAGTCGCTGGACTGCTGCGAGGACACCGTCGTCCAGCGGCTGGAGAAGTACAGCGCGGCGCGCCGCGAGCGCACGGCCCGGACCCAGCTGGTCGCCCGTGAGATCGGCCGCCGGCTGTACCACCCGGCGGGCGAGCTGGCACGCGAGCGCAACGCGCTGCTGACCTCCCTTTCGGCCGAGGAGATGTACGACGAGGTCGCCTGGCTCCACGGGGCGGACTTCGTCTGAGGAGGCCGCACGCCACACGGCCGCGCGGGCACGGCAGAGGGGCGGTCACCGGTCCGGACCGGTGACCGCCCCGACGGGTCGCGGCGGTGGCGCCCCGACGGGTTCAGCGGCGCCGGCGCACCAGCGCCGACACCGCGCCCGCGAGGAGCGATCCGGCGACGGGAGCGAGCAGGTAGACCCACAGCAGGCCGGTCGTACCGGAGACGAGGGCCGGCCCGAACTGCCGCGCGGGGTTCCCGCCGCCACCGGAGTACGGCCCGAGGAAGACGATGACGGCCGCGACACAGGCGCCCATGACGGGCGGCAGCAGGCGCAGCAGCGCCGGGCGGGTCCCGGACCAGGCCACGATCAGCATCATCGCGGTCATGGACCCCGCCTCGGCCAGGAACACGGGGCCGGCGCCCCAGCCGGGCCCCGGGGCCAGCGCGGCGTCGCCGACCGCCGCGGCCGCGTCGCCCCACACGAGCCGCGCCAGCGCGGCCCCGCACAGGGAGCCGGCCAGCTGCGCCGCGACGAACGGCAGCACCGCCTTGCCGGGGAAGACGCGCAGCAGCCACAGGCCGACGCTGACCGCGGGATTGAGGTGACCGGCGGTCTCCCGGCGCATGGACGGCCCGAGCACGGCAGTGACGACCGCGCCGACCAGCAGCCCCATCACCACCAGTTGGCCGCGCGGGGCGGGCACCAGGCCGGAGAGCGGGGAGCCGGGTCCCGCCATCCAGCGGGCGGCCGTGACCACGGTGAACAGCATGCCGGTGGTGAGCGCGAACTCGTGGACCGCGGTCACCAGGAGGGAAGGCGGGCGCCCGGGCGCGCGTAGGGGATGCCTTGCGGCCGGGGAATCGATGTCGAGAGGCGTGGGCGTCACTCCATGGAATGTGCGTCCGCGCACGCGCCGCGGCAATCGCCGGGAGAGCCCTGTGTCAGGTCGGCGCGCCGCCCCGGTCCCCGGGCTCCCCGAGCCCCCCGGCTCCGGTGGCCACCTGACGGAGTGGGCCGCTCCGGCTGGACCCGGGGCCCGCGTCGCTGAACACTCTGGGCACTCGGCCAAGAACACCTGGTCGCCTGGTCCTTCCCCCTTCATCGAGAGGAACCGATCACCTATGTGCGGCCTTGCCGGATGGGTCAGCTTTCAGCGCGATCTGACGGCGCACTCGGACACCGCGTCGGCCATGACGTGCACCATGGAGTGCCGCGGCCCGGATGCGGGCGGTCTGTGGACCTCACCCCGTGCGATACTCGGCCACCGCCGCCTGGCGATCATCGACCTGGAGGGCGGCGGGCAGCCCATGGCCGCCGCCGAGAACGACGACACGCAGCCGGTCATCACCTACACCGGCGAGGTCTACAACTTCCGGGAGCTGCGCGAGGAACTGCGCGCGCTCGGGCACGAGTTCCGCTCCTCCAGCGACACCGAGGTCGTCCTGCGCTCCTACCTGGAGTGGGGCGCCGACTTCGCGGAGCGCCTCAACGGCATCTACGCCTTCGCGATCTGGGACCCGCGCACCGAGGAACTGCTCCTCGTCCGCGACCGGATGGGCGTCAAGCCGCTCTACTACTACCCGACCGCCGACGGCGTGCTCTTCGGCTCCGAGGCGAAGGCGATCCTCGCCCACCCCGAGGTCGAGGCCGTGGTCGACCCCGAGGGGCTGAAGGAGATCTTCAGCATCGTCAAGACCCCCGGACACGCGGTCTTCCGCGGCATGAACGAGGTCGTCCCCGCCACGACCGTGCGCTTCACCCGCGAGGGCCGGAGCACCACGAAGTACTGGGAGCTCAAGGCCGCGCCGCACACCGACGACCTCGACACGACGATCGCCACCGTCCGCGATCTGCTCGAGGACATCGTCGAGCGCCAGCTCGTCGCGGACGTCACCGTCGGCACGCTGCTCTCCGGAGGCCTCGACTCCAGCGCCGTGACCGCGCTCGCCGCCAAGGCCCTCGCCGAGCAGGGCGTCGAACAGCCCCTGCGCGCCTTCTCCGTGGACTTCACCGGCCACGACAACCGCTTCGAAACCAACATGCAGTGGGCCGACCCGGACACCCCGTTCGCGGTCGAGGTCGCGGAGCGCGTCGGCGCCGAGCACATCATCGTCGAGCTCGACAACGAGGACATCCTCGACCCCGAGGTGCGCGCCACCGTGCTGCGCGCCCAGGACCTGCCGGTCTCCACCGGCGACATGGAGTTCTCGCTGCTCATCCTGTGCCGTGCGCTGAAGGAGCGGATGACCGTGGCGCTCTCCGGTGAGGCGGCGGACGAACTCTTCGGCGGCTACACCTGGTTCCACGACAAGGAAGCCGTCGAGCTGGACAGCTTCCCCTGGCACCACCCCTTCGAGAAGCTCGGCGGCATCGGCGCGCTGCGCGACGTCGGCCTGTGGGACAGGCTCGGGCTCACCGAGTACGTGAAGGACCGCTACACCCAGGCCCTGGAGGAGGTGCCCCGGCTGGAGGGCGAGAGCGGCCTCGAGGAGCGGATGCGCGAGAGGACGTACCTCAACCTCACCCGCTGGGAGAACTTCCTGCTGGACCGCAAGGACCGCATGAGCATGGCGGCCAGCCTGGAGGTGCGCGTTCCCTTCACCGACCACCGCCTCGTCGAGTACGTGTACAACACTCCGTGGGCGATGAAGAGCTTCGACGGCCGGGAGAAGAGCCTGCTGCGCGCGGCGATGCGCGGAGTCCTGCCCGACACGGTGCTCGACCGCAAGAAGAACCCGTACCCCTCCACCCAGGACCGCCGGTACGAGATCGCCCTGCGCGAGCAGGTCGAAGGCATCCTCGTCGAGGGCGCCCCGGTGTTCCGGCTCGTCTCGGAGGCGGACATCCGCAAGCTGCTCGACCGGCCGGTCGGCTCCTACGCCGTCGGCGGCCCCTGGAGCGCCCGCGCCGTGCTGGAGCGGCTCATCGAATTCAACACCTGGGTGACCGAATACGACGTCCGCGTCGAGCTCTGAGGAGGATTTGACATGGTGACCACTACAGACAACCCGACGGTGACCGTCTGGTCGGACGTCGGCTGCCCCTGGGCGACCCTCTCCCTGCAGACGCTGCGCGCCGCGGCCCGGCGCCGGTCCCTGCCGCTGCTCATCGACCACCGGGCCTTCCCGCTGGAGCTGTTCAACCGCGAGCCCACCCCCAAGTTCATCGTGGACCCGGAGATCATGGCGATCGCCGCCCGTCTGCCCGAGCTCGGCTGGCGCATGTGGGACGGCCCGGCGCACACCTACCCGGTGACGACCCTGCCGGCCCTCGAAGCCATCCAGGCCGCGAAGGACCCCGCCATAGGCGGGCTGCGGGGCAGCGACGAGCTGGACGAGGCGCTGCGGCGGGCGTTCTACACCGACAGCAAGTGCATCAGCGTCCACGCGGTGATCCTCGACCTCGCCGAGCAGTGCGAGCACGTCGACGCCAAGGCGCTGGCGGACGCACTGGCCCGGGGCAGCGGACGGGCCGAGGTGTACGCACAGTGGCGGACCGCCGAAGGGCCGCAGATCCAGGGCAGCCCGCACCTGTTCGCCGAGGGCGGCTACGCCTCGCACAACCCCGGCGCCACGTTCACGTGGACGGGGTCCCCCTACGAGGGCGGCCTCCCGCGACTGGACGACTACAGCACCGCCTGGGCCGACGAGCTGCTCGACGCGGTGCACGGGCAGGGCTGAGCGGTCGGCCCGGTCACCGACCGGTCCGCCCCCCGGCATCACGGCGGCCCCGCCCCCGTCGGAGGACGGTGGCGGGGCTCCGCCGCCCTCAGGGCGCCCGCCAGGGCGATCCCGAGGAGCAGGACGGCCGCCAGTGCCAGGGCCCAGCGCGATCCGTGGTGGATCGTCAGCAGACCGCCCGCCAGGGCGCCGCAGAACAGGACCGCCACCGAGACCGCCCGCCGTACGCTGGCCCGGTCCCACGGGTCGGCGGCCAGACCCGTCAGCGTCCGGGTGACCACGGTGGTGGTCAGATCGGGCACGCCCAGCCGGAGCACGACGGCGTTCTGCAGGCCCATGCCGAGCGCGAGCAGTCCCACGACCGGCAGCGCCCCGGCCCCGCCCGCCGACAGGGCGAGCGCCCCGGCCACCAAAGCAGCCTGCGCCGACACCAGCGGCGCGAACGTCCGCGCGGGCTCCCGGCCGCGGCGCAGCCGTCCGGCGGCGGTCGCCCCGGCGAGGAAGGCGCCGAGCGCCAGCAGGGAGGCGGTGGCCGACAGCTGGCGGTCCCCGGCGAGCGCGAACCCGAGGAAGGCCACATTGCCGGTCATGTTCGCGACGAAGGTGTGGTCGAGCCCGAGGTAGCTCACCGCGTCGACCACCCCGCTCACGAAGGTCAGCGCGACCAGCAGGGCCGGCAGCACCCCGTGCGGCCCGCTCCCGCCCCGCGGCCCCGGGGGGAAGAGCAGCCCGGCCAGCCGGTGCAGGATCCCGCGCCGGGCGGCGCCGGCCGTCACCGGGCCGGGCCCGGCGCCCCGGGCCCGTCCCCGGCCTGGGCCACCACGTGGAATTCCCCCGTCGACTCGACGGACGTCCGCAGTCCCCTGCGGACGACGGGTTCGTCGTCGGCGATGACCACCCGCCCCACATGGCCGAATTCCATGCGCCAACCTCGTTCCGAAAGGGACTTCCGGCGCAAACCGTACCCGCCGAACGAGCGGCATCGACCGAACGCCCCGTCATCCCGGGACGCCTTCCGCGGCGACTGTCAGTGGCCCTCAGTAGGGTCCCCTCCATGGCATACACGTTCCAGGTGACCGTCGATTCCGCCGCCCCGCACCGCCTCGCCGACTGGTGGGCCGAGGCCCTCGGCTGGGAAGTGGAGCCCACCGACGAGGAATTCATCCGCAGGATGGTCGCCGAGGGCCAGGCCCGCGAAGAGGACACCACCACCCACCGCGGAGCCCTCGTCTGGAAGGCCGGGGCCGCCATCCGCCACCCCGAGGGGATCGAGCGCGCACCCCGCGTCCTCTTCCAGTTCGTCCCCGAGCCCAAGACGGTCAAGAACCGTGTCCACCTTGACGTCCGCACCGGCTCCGACGACCCGCGGGAAGTCGTCGAGCGGCTGATCGCCAAGGGCGCCCGGCACCTCCACGACGCCAGCCAGGGCCCGTACACCTGGACCACGCTCACCGATCCCGAGGGCAATGAACTCTGCGTCTCGCACTGATCCACGGGACACCCCCTAAGGGCGGTCCCGTAATCCCCGGCGGGCGCCCTTAGGCTGCCCATGTGAACGTCCTCCTCTTCGGCGGAACCGGAATGATCGGTCGGGGTGTGCTGCGCGAATGCCTGCGCGACGACTCCGTCACGGCCGTGCTCTGCGTGGGCCGCACCCCGCTCGGCGTCTCCCACCCCAAGCTGCGCGAACGCATCCAGGACGACCCGTCCGACCTCTGCGCCCCGGACCTGGACCTGGCCTCCTTCGACGCCTGCTTCTTCTGCCTCGGCGTCTCCGCCGTCGGCATGAAGGAGCAGGAGTACCGCCGCGTCACCCACGACCTCACCCTCGCCGCGGCCCGCCCGCTCGCCGCCGCCAACCCGCGCCTGACCTTCGCGTACGTCTCCGGCGAGGGAACCGACAGCACCGAGCAGAGCCGCACGATGTGGGCCCGCGTCAAGGGGGAGACCGAGAACGACCTGCTCCAGCTGCCCTTCCGGGCCTACATGTTCCGCCCCGGTCTGGTGCAGCCCGTCCGCGGCATGCCCTCCAAGACCCTCCTCTACCGCGTCGGCTACGTGCTCACCGCACCGCTCTTCCCGCTGCTGCGCCGCATCGCGCCGAACCTCGTCACCACCACCGAGGCCCTGGGCCGCGCGATGATCGCCGTCGCCACGCCCGACGCCGGCGTCCGCACCCGGATCCTGCGGCCCCAGGACATCAACCGGCTGGGCCAGAGCCCTCCGGACCAGCGATAATTCGGTACCGGGCCACCCCTCCCGCACGCGAGAATGAGCCATCTCGAACCGGGAGGAACCCATGGGCCAGAACCAGGCCTACCCGACCCTGCACGACCTGCTGCCGCAGCAGGAGCTGGCGGCCGCCATCGACGCCGGGCACGTCACCCGCAAGTCGCACCCCGAACTGCCGCTGTCCATCTACACGTACACGCGGACGGCACAGTACGAGCAGGTGTGGAACCGGGTGACGATGCGCTGCCGCGGACTCGTCGCCGACGACGCCACCGGCGCGATCGTCGCGCTGCCGCTGCCGAAGTTCTTCAACGTCGGCGAGCACGAGGCCGGCCGGCCGTACGCACCGGCCCTGCCCGACGAGCCGTTCGAGGTGTACGACAAGGTCGACGGCAGCCTCGCGGTGGTCTTCCACTACGCGGGACGCTGGCGCGTCGCGTCCAAGGGATCCTTCATCAGCACCCAGGCCACCTGGGGCCAGCGCCACCTCGACGGCCGCGACACCTCGGCCCTCGTCCCCGGTGTGACCTACCTCGCCGAGATCCTGTACCCGCAGAACCGTATCGTCGTCGACTACGGCGACCGCCGGGACCTGGTGCTCCTCGCCGCGTTCGGCCAGGACGCCACCGAGGTCCCGCTCGCCGAGGCGGCCGGCCACTGGCAGGGCATCGGGTCCGTCGTCACGGTGTGGCCCGCCATGCCGCTCGCCGAACTGAAGGCGCTGGCCGAGTCGAACACCCTGCCCGGCGGTGAGAACGCCGCGGGCACCGACGCCGAGGGCTTCGTGCTGCGGTTCGCCTCCGGCGTGCGCGCGAAGGCCAAGCTGTCCGAGTACGTACGCCTCCACAAGCTGGTCACCGGAGTCACCGAGCGCGACATCTGGCGCGCCCACGGCGTCGAGCGGTTCGCCGGCCTGCCCGCCAAGGAGCTGGCGCAGGGCCTGAACTGCACCGCCGCCGACATCGAGGCCTCGGGCGGCAAGCCGCTCGAGACGCTGCTGCAGCACGTGCCCGACGAGTTCGACGCCTGGGTGCGCGCGGTGGTCGCGGGCCTCGAGGACGCGGCGTCGCGGCGCGAGCGCGCGATCGACGAGGCGTACGCGGACCTCGCCCACCTGGCGGGCGACCGGGGCGCGTTCGCGCGCGCCGCCAACGCCCTGCCCGAGCGCTGGATCCGCGCCGCGATGTTCCTGCGCCTGGACGGCCGGTCCACCGAGCTCGTCGTATGGCGGCACGTGCGGCCGGAGGCGTCCGACCCCTTCACCACCGATGAGGAGAACTGACCAGTGTCCGAAGACCCCGCCCGCCCCGTCGTCCACGTCATGACGGGATTGCCGGCCTCCGGGAAGACGACGGCCGCGCGCGCCCTGCAGGCCGAGTCCGCGGGCCGGATGCGCCGCGTCAACCTGGACGACCTGCGGGCCATGCTCGACCTGCCCGACCCGGAGCGCGGACGCTCGTACCGGCACGAGCAGACCGTCCTGGCCGTGCAGGACGCGGCGGTGCGCGCGGCCGTGGAGGACGGCTTCGACGTGGTCGTCGACAACACGCACCTGACCTCGCACATCCCCAAGCGGCTCAAGGCGGCGGTGGCCGGGCGCGCGACGTTCGTGGTGCACGACTTCACCGACGTGCCGGTCGAGGAGTGCCTGCGCCGGGACGCCGCGCGGGAGCGGCCGGTCGGCGAGGAGATCATCCGGATATTGAACGACAAGCGCATGAGCGCCAAGAAGGGCGGCTGGCGGCTCACCGCGGAGTGGCTGAACGACCAGCCCGTGGTCGAGCCGTACGTGGCCGACCCGGCGCTGCCCTCCGCGGTGATGTGCGACATCGACGGCACCCTCGCGCTCACCGGCGACCGCAGCCCGTACGACTTCTCGCGCTGCGAGATCGACGCGCTGAACGAGCCGGTGCGGTACGCGCTGGACGCCTTCCGGCGCGCCGACGGCGACACCATCGTGCTGCTGTCCGGGCGCGGCGAGGAGCACCGGCCGCAGACGGAGGCCTGGCTGCGCCGGCACGCGGTGCCCTACGACGAGCTGTGGATGCGACCGCCCGGCGACACGCGCCGCGACGACGTGGTGAAGGCGGAGCTGTTCGACGCGCACGTACGCCACCGGTACGCGGTGCGGGTCTCCCTGGACGACCGGGACCGGGTGGTCGCGGTCTGGCGCCGGATGGGCCTGCCGACCTGGCAGGTCAACTACGGCGACTTCTGAGCGCGGACGGCTGCCGGGCCGCCCCATACTGGGGTCATGAGCGTGTTGATCGTGGACGGCGCGAACGTCGTCGGCTCCGTACCGGACGGCTGGTGGCGGGACCGGCGGGGCGCGGCCGAGCGTCTGCGCGACCGCCTCGCGGAGCGGGACCCGGCCGGGGGCGGGGAGATCGAGGGGATCGGGCCGGTCGAGGAGATCGTCCTCGTCGTCGAGGGTGCGGCCCGGGGCGTCGAGTCCGTGCCCGGAGTACGGGTGGACCCGGCGCCCGGGAGCGGCGACGACCGGATCGTGGAGCTGGCGGCCGCCTACGCGGAGCGCGGCTGCGTCGTGGTCACGGCGGACCGGGAACTGCGCGAGCGGGTCCGGGCGCAGGGTGCGCGGTGCGTCGGGCCGCGCACCGTACGCCCGGTGGGCTGACCGGCGGCGGGACCCGCCGCCCGGCGCGGTGGCCGGAAGGTCAGTCGCACCACTTCACGTGGTTGAGGTTCTTCACGTAACGGGCGGTGATCCAGGCCTTCTTGCGCTCCTTGCCGTCCTTGCCCTCCATCGCGTCCGCCGCGTTCTCCATGCCCTGGGAGGCCTCCTCGCCCGAGACCCCCGGCTGGGCCACGGGCTGCCGGCCGTCCTTCTCCTTGACGTGGAGGAGGTACCAGATGTCGTTGCCGTCCACCTTCTCGCCGCGCACCTTGCACACGATGGCGACCTTGTGGTCGGGCTTCACGTGCCCCACGGACTTCGAACGGCTGGTCGGCTTGGAGCGGAGCGACAGCGGTCCGCGCGAGACGACCTTGCCGACGGAGTACTCCCGCCCCTCGTAGGTGCCGGCCTGGTCGCCGTCCGGCTCGAGAACGACCAGCTCCTGCGACGGGCCGTCGGCCATCGGACCCTCGTCCGCGACGGCGGCGCCCGCGCCGACCCCGCCGAGCACCAGGCTTGCGGCGGTGAGGGCGAGGATGGTCCTGGTGGGCTTCCGCATGTGCAGGCTCCTCTGCGAAGACATCCGCCCGGCCGCGGTGAGTCGCCGGCCGGGGCGGCAGCCAGTCGGCTGCCACGGTCGACTATGGCGAGGGCGGGTCGAAGGGCCCGGATGACTCACCGCCGCTTAGCCCGAAATGCCCAATGAGTGACATCGGCTCCAGAGGTCGGGTCATCGGGACGCCGTGCGGTCCTGGCATCCGTTCGAGGGACTCCCGTGGCCCGTACATCTGGCTGTCATTTCCGTCATGCACATCGACAACGGCAGGGTGGCCGGCGCGATTCCGGGTGCGCTGTGGGCCAAGAGCGGTGCCGGCGGGGGCAACGGCAACTGCCTGGAGGTCGCCGCCCTCGCGAGCGGCGGCGTGGCAGAACTCGCGCTTTCCCAGACAGGCCGGCGCTCGTGTTCACCACCGCGGAGATCGCGGCGTTCCTCCGCGGCGCCAAAGACGCGGAATTCGATCACCTGACCGGATGACGGTCCGGTACGGGCCAGAACGTGAGGGGTGGGCCGATGGGCAGCGATCGGGTCCGGGCGGCCGCCGACCGCCTGCTGGGGCGGGAACTGCGCAGGTGCCGTGAGGCCAGGGGCCTCACCCTGCGGCAGGTGGCACCGGGCATCCCCGATTTCCTCAAGCGCCTCATCCAGGGGGAGGGCGACGCCGAGGAGATCTGCGTCTACGAGAACCTCGTCGTCCCCGGCATCCTCCAGACCCCCGCCTACGCCCGCCACATGGTGCGGGCGGTCCTGCCCGGCGCCGACCACGAGGAGGTCGACCGGGTCGTCGAACTGCGCGCCGAACGGCAGCTGCGGCTGATGAACCGCCCGCTGCCCCGGGTGACAGCCCTGTTGGAGGAAGGCGTACTGCACCGCCGCTGCGGGGACGCCGCCGTGATGGACGAGCAGCTGACCCACCTGCTGCGGGCCAGGGAGACCGGCAAGGTGAGGCTCCGCATCCTCCCGATGGCCCGTCCGTACGGGGCCGCACCGCCCTACCCGATCACCCACCTGAGGGTCCGCGAAGGGGAGCACGCCGAGCTGGCGTACGTGGAGCACATCAACGGCGCGAACTACGTGACCAGACCGCGGGCCCGGACGACTACCGCAGCACCCTCGCGAACCTGCGCGGCGCGGCGGCCTCCCACGACGAGAGCCTCGCCCTGATCCTCGCGGTGCGGCGCCGGTTCGGCTCCGCAGGGACCCGGGTCGGCTGAGCGGCCGGTGGCCGGTGGCCGGATCGGGCCCCCTCCGGATGCGCGGCCCCGCGCCCGCCGCCAGAGTGGTTGCCATGGGAATCGAAGATTACAGCGGCGGCCCGGGCGTCCAGCAGACCGGCGTCCTGGTCGTGACGACGAACGACGTTCCCGGGTACCGGGTCGAGCGGGTCATCGGCGAGGTCTTCGGCCTCACCGTCCGCTCCCGCCACCTCGGCAGCCAGATCGGCGCGGGCCTGAAGTCGATGATCGGCGGCGAGCTGAAGGGCCTGACCAAGACCCTGGTGGAGACCCGCAACCAGGCCATGGAACGGCTCATCGAAGCGACCAAGGCCCGCGGCGGGAACGCGATCCTGATGATGCGCTTCGACGTCACCGAGGCCGCCGACGTCGGGACCGAGGTGTGCGCGTACGGGACGGCCGTGGTGATCAGCCCCGTCGCCTCCTGATTCCCCATCCCCGCCCATCCCCCCATCCTCTTCGTCCACTTCCGTAAGTCCAGGACGGCGCTCTGCTTTGTCCATGGGCCTGCGGCGGCGCGGTCCGCAAGCTGACAGGTCAGTGAGCGGACCGCGGGCTCCGTGCCGTGCGGTCTTCCGCCCAGGAAGCACCGACCCCCGGAGGCCCGATGCGCTCCCCCCTCCGGCCGGCCGCAGCCGCGGTCGCCGGTCTCCTCGCCACCCTGCTGCTCTCCGTGCCCGCTCCATCCGCCGCGGATACCGGCAGTGCCGCCGCGACACCCGTGACGATCAGCTCCCCCGAGCTGTCCGTCAGCGTCGACGGAGGCTTCCCCCGGGTCGTCGGCTACACCCGGCGGGCCACCGGGGACGTCCTGAACGGCAACGAGGACCCCCTCTCCACGATCGTCGTCAACGGCACCACCTACACCCCCGCCGTGACCGCCACGCCCTCGGCCTCTGCCGTGGACTACGCGCTGTCCTTCTCCGGCGTGACCATCAGGTCCCGCCTCTCGGTGACCGGTTCGGTCGTGGAGTTCAAGGTCACCGCGATCGAGGACACCGCCGCCCTGCGCGTACGCAGCCTCGCGATCCCCGACCACACCCTCGTCAGTGTCCGCAGCGACCAGCCCGGGGCCGCGCTGGCCACCGCGAACATGCACACCGCCACCACCGGTACCGGGGACACCTTCACCCCCGTCACCGCGAACACCCCCGTGGACTCCGCCGCGACGACGGTGATGTACGGGCTCGCCAACACCGCCGAGCTGGCCGCCGCCCTCGACTCCAACTCCCTCTACGACACCCCGTCCGGCGGCACCGCCCGGGAGAACGGCCGGATCAGCAAGCGGGTGACCGACAAGGGGTCCTACCGCCGCGCCGGACTGTGGAGCGGAGCCTGGCTCTACCGGGCCGCGGGCGCCGCCGACACCGACACCGAGCCGCTCCCGTACGTGCGGATCGCGATCACCGGGGACCGCAACGGCGACGGAGCCGTCGACTGGCAGGACGCCGCCGTCGCCTACCGCGACATCTGGACCCCGCCCACCGGCTGGCAGCGGACCGCCGACCGGGTCGTACAGCGAATCCCCTTCAACTTCGCCTCCCAGGCCACCCACCCCTTCGCCGAGACCCTCGACGAGACCAAGCGCGTCAGCCTCGCCACGGACGCCCTCGGCCAGTTCGTCCTCCTCAAGGGCTACGCCTCCGAGGGCCACGACTCGGCGCACATGGACTACAAGAACATCGGCTCCAAGCTGGGCGGCGCGGCCGACCTGAACGCCCTCACCACCGCCGGACACGCCTACAACGCCGACTTCGGCGTCCACGTCAACGCCACCGAGGAGTACCCGGTCTCGGCCACCTTCGACCCGGCCCACCAGAGCGGGGGAACGGGCTGGGACTGGCTCGACCAGTCGTACTACGTGGACACGCGCAAGGACGGCCAGTCCGGCGAGCGGCTGAAACGGCTCCAGGACCTCAAGGCGGCCGCACCCGGGCTCGACTTCCTGTACGTGGACGTCTGGTACGGGGACGGGTACGTGTCGCGCAAGCTCCAGCGCGAGATCGGCGGACTCGGCTTCCAGCTCGCCACCGAGTTCCCCAACACCCTGACCGAGCAGTCCCTCTGGCACCACTGGGCCACCGACATCAACTACGGCGGCAGCGACCTCAAGGGCATCAACTCCACCATCGCCCGCTTCATCGCCAATCACGTGAAGGACGACTGGATCGCCGCGAACCCGCTCCTCGGCGGTGCCGAACTCACCGCGTACGAGGGCTGGCAGGGCCAGAAGGACTACACGGCCTTCCTGAACACCACCTTCGCCGTCAACCTGCCGACCAAGTACCTCCAGGAGTCCCCGATCGTGAAGTGGACCTCCGACACGGTCACCCTCGCGAACGGGACCACGGCCACCACCGCCGGCGGCCTCCGGACGATCACCACCGACGGTCGCACCGTCCTCAGCGGCGGCACCCATCTGCTCCCGCGCGACGGGAAGCTCTACCACTGGAACGACAAGGGCGGCTCCACCACCTGGACGCTGCCCAGCGGCTGGTCCGCGCCCAGGCTGTACCGACTGACCGACACCGGACGGCAATTGGTCGGGGACCTCGCCGTCACCGGCGGCCAGGTCACGATCAACGCCACGGCGAGGACCGCGTACGTCGTCACCAACGGCGCCGCACCCGCGCAGACCGACCCGGAGTGGGGCGAGGGCACCCCGGTCAAGGACCCCTCCTTCTACGCGGGCGAGCTGAACGCCTGGACCGTGACCGGGACCGGCGCCGCCGTCACCCGCAACGCCCAGGGCCAGAACGAGCTCACCCTGGCCGCCGGGACCGCCCCCGCCGTCTCCCAGCAGCTCACCGGCCTGAGCCCCGGCACCTACGCCGCCTCCGTCTGGGTCTCCACCCCGACCGGCCGCGCGACCACCCTCACCGTCGATCCGGCCGGCGGCGCCACCGCATCCGTGTACGCCGACTCCTCGACACTGACCGACAGCCTGGGCGGCAGCGAGAAGAACGGCACGAAGATGCAGCGGATGAAGGTGCTCTTCGACGTACCGGCCGGGCGGTCGACGGCCACCCTCGAACTGTCCGCGGCGACCGGCTCCGGCACGGTCCACCTGGACGACGTACGGGTCGTCCGCTCGGCCCGCACCCCGCTCGCCGGCCACTGGTTCACCGAGGACTTCGAGAACGTGGACGCCGGCTGGGGTCCCTTCGCCTTCGGCGGCGCCGGCGGCTCGGCCACCGACCCGCGCACGCACATCGCCCAGCGCAACGCCCCCTACACCCAGGCGGGTTGGAACGGAAAGCTCGTCGACGACGTGATCTCCGGGCAGAACTCGCTCAAGTCGCACGAAGAGCGCCAGGGGCTGGTCTACCGCACCCTCCCGCAGACACTGCGGCTCACGCCCGGCCACGCGTACAAGGTCGCCTTCGGTTACGAGAACGGCTTCTCCGGCGATTACCAGTTCGTCACCGGCTCCGGTGGCACCGAGTCGGCCACCGCGCTGAACCAGGCGCGGACACCCACCACCTTCACCAAGACCTTCACCGCCGGCGCCGACGCCTGGATCGGCATCCGCAAGGTCACCGCCGAAGGCTCCCACGACGAGGCCGACTTCATCCTCGACGACCTCGCCGTCGACGACCTCGGGCCGGCCGGGGGCGGTGAACTCCTCGTACCGCAGACGCAGATGAGGGTGAAGGCCGTCGACAGCCAGGAGACCGCCGGCGAGAACGGCCGCGCCGCCAACGTCCTGGACGGTGACCCCGCCACCATCTGGCACACCGAGTGGTACGCCGCCACGGCGCCGATGCCGCACGAGATCACACTGGATCTGGGTGCCTCCTACAACGTCTCGGCGCTGCACTGCCTGCCCCGCCAGACACAGAGCAACGGTCGCATCGGCGACTACCAGCTGTTCACGTCCACGGACGGAGTGAACTGGGGGGTCGCCGCCGCGACGGGCACCTTCGCGAACACCACCGCCCGGCAGGACGTCCCGTTCACCGCCAGGACCGCCCGCTACGTCAGGCTCAGGGCCACGAGGGAGGTGGCCGGAAATCCCTGGACCTCGGTCGCGGAGCTCAACGTCGGCTATCTGCCCTGAGGCCGGGGCATCGACTGCTGCCGGCGGAAGCGGACGGGCGCCATGCCCACCCGGCGGCTGAACAGCCTGCTGAAATACGCCGGATCCTCGTACCCGACCCGCCGGGCGATCCCCGCGACCGGCAGGTCGGTCCGGGCCAGCAGCTCCTTCGCCCGGCTGAGCCTGATCCCGAGGAGGTACTCCTTGACCCCTTCCCCGGTGCTGCGCCGGACGGCCCCGCGCAACTCGGGCAGGGGTATCCCGAGCCGGGCCGCGTGCTCGGCCACCGAGATCGGCAGCAGCGCGTCCCGGGCCAGCGCGTCCATCACCGCGTCCCCGTGCCGGGACACCTCGGCGCGGGCGTAGCGCAGCGCCACGAGCAGTCCGTGCACGGCCGCGGCCGCCTCCACCTCCAGGAGCGGGCCGCCGCGCCGGGCGGCCCGTACGATCCCGTCGACCACGTGCCGTACGCCCTCCGTCCCGCTCAGCGGCACCAGCGGGTGCTCGGGGGTCACGTAGCCGAGGTCGGTGTACGCCTCCACGCTGCGGCCCGCGAAGTCCACGAAGCACTCGTCCCATCCGGTCTCGGGGTCCGGGCCGTAGTGGTGCTCCACGCCGGGGACCAGCCAGAGCAGGGCGGGCGCGGTCACCGGCTGCGGCGCGCGCCCGGCGTGGCTGAACCAGCCGCGCCCCCGGGTGACGACCACCGCGACGTGGTGGTCAAGGGCCCGGGGTCCGACCACCGGCAGCAGGCCCTGCTGGACCCCGACGCCGAGGCAGACCAGGCCGAGCCTGCGGTGGTTGGCGGTGGGGGAGAAGTAGCGCATCCAACTGCTGTACGGAGGGCTGCTGCACGGGGGGCTGCTGTACGGGGGCGTCGGCATCTGCGGATTGTGATCCACGGGGCCGGGCGCCCTCAAGGGCGCGCGGGGGCCCGGTCCTTGCGGTCTCCCGTCGCGGGGTGCGGAGCCCGAGGGGGCGTCTTGTCGATCGGGCCGGATCAGGGAGCGGTGTCTGGTGCGTGCGATCGCAAGGCCGAGGAGGGAGTCGACGCGGAGCGTCGGCGAGTGACGAGAACGCCGCGAGCGTGCGTGCCAGACACCGCGAGCCCGGCCTGATCGGCAAGACACCCCCCAGGGCCAGCCCGGCGACCACCACGACCAGGCCGAGCCAGACCGGCGGGCCCGGCATCCCGCCGCCGGAGAGGGCCCCGATGGCGGCCGCGGCGAGGGGCGCGACCCCGGTCAGCAGCCCGGCCCGGCCGGCGCCCACGGCGGCCACCGTGCGGTACCAGAGGAGGAAGGCCACGGCGGTGACCATGACGGCGAGGTACCCGGCGGCAGCCCACCGGGCCGGTCCCAGGGCGAGCAGATCGGCCGGACGCTCGGCGATCAGCATGAGCACCGCCAGCATCACGGCCCCCAGCCATACCGCGTGGACGGAGACGCCCCACGGACCGTGGCGCCGCAGTACGGGTACGGCGAGCAAGGTGAACGCGGCCTCGCAGGCCAGCGCCAGCGCGGCCCAGGCCACCCCGGCGGCGTCGGTGCGCCCCGTCCCCTCGACGAGGACGGCCCCGGCGACGACCACGACGGCCGCCACCAGGATCCGGCGGCTGGGCCGGCGGCCCTCCAGCAGCGGGCCGAGCACCCCGAGCAGGACCGGTGCGGACGCCACCGCGACGGCGATGACGGCCGGTTCGGCATGCGCGACCCCGCGGACGACGGCCACGTTGAACAGCGCGAGCCCCGTGGCCGCGATCCCGGCCAGCCACAGCCACTCCCGGCCGCGCGGACGCAGGATCGGCACCCGGGCGGCGCGGGCGAAGGCGAGGAGGAGCAGGGCGGCGGCCGCGTAACGGACGGCCTGGGTGGCGAACAGCGGGGCGTGGACCAGGGAGCGCGAGACGGTGACGCTGCTGCCGACCAACACCATGCCGAGGGCGCCGGGCGCCAGAGGAGCGAAGGTGTTCATGCGGTCCACCCTCTGCAAGCATTGGTCCTGTGAACAGGGCCAATGAACATCACTGTGAGGGGTCCGAAAGCAGCCGCCCGGCGGGCGGATCCGACTTCCTCCAGCTGGACCTGCGGGAGGTGGCGCCGGGCGGCCGCACGGAATGCCTGACGGCCCGCATCCGCTCGGCGATCGCCGACGGCACGCTCCCGCTGGGCAGCCGGCTCCCGCCGACCCGGGTGCTGGCGGCGGAGCTGGGCGTCTCCCGCGGGCTGGTCACCGAGGCCTACCAACGCCTGGCGGACGCCGGCCAGATCCAGGGCAGCGGCCGCGCGGGCACGACGGTGGTGGCCGCCCCCCTGGCGCCGGACCTCCCCGACGCCGCCCCGCCCGCCCGGCCCGCGGCCCGTTCCGACGGCCCGGGCGGCCCGTTCGGGGCGGGGGACGGCGGGGCGCTCGTCGACGCCCTGCGGGCCGTGCCGTGCCGGATCGACCTCTCGCCGGGGGTGCCCGACCTCACCGCCTTTCCGCGTACGGCCTGGCTGCAGGCCGAGCGGCGCGTGCTCGCGGCGCTCACCCCCGGCGACTTCGGCTACGGGAACCCGCAGGGCGCGCCCGCGCTGCGGACGGCGGTCACCGGCTGGCTCGCCCGCAACCGCGGGATCCGCGCCGATCCCGACGAGGTCGTCGTCGTCGCGGGCGTCGCCCAAGCGCTGGCCCTGGTGGCGCACGTCCTGCGCGAGGGCGGCGTCCGGAAGGTCGCGGTGGAGGATCCCGGCTCGCTCGGGGCCCGACAGCAGCTGGAGTACGGCCGGCTGGAGACCGTGCCGGTACCGGTGGACGGGGGCGGCCTGGACACCGCCGCGCTCCGGGCGAGCGGAGCCCCCGCGGTGCTGCTCACCCCCGCGCACCAGTTCCCGACCGGGGTCGTGCTCGACGGCGAACGCCGCCGGGAACTGCTCGGCTGGGCGGCGGCCGGGGGACTGGTCGTCGAGGACGACTACGACGCCGAGCACCGCTACGACCGCGCACCCGTTCCCGCGCTGCGTGCCCTGCTGCCCGAGGGCGTCTGCTACGCCGGGAGCGTGTCCAAACTGCTCGCCCCCGCGCTGCGGCTCGGCTGGCTGCTGGTCCCGCCGCGCCTGCGCGAGGCGGTGATCGCCGCGAAGCGCTACGCCGACCTCGGCAATCCGGTCCTGGCCCAGCTGGTGCTGGCCCGGCTGATGGACTCGGGCGAGCTGGAGCGCCACCTGCGCTTCGTCCGGCGCCGCCACCGCCGCAGGCGGGACGCCATGCTCCGGGCGGTCGCCGCGCACCTGCCGGGCGCCCGGGTCCACGGCGCGGCGGCGGGTCTGCACCTGATGGTCACCTTCGACGGCGCGGCCTTCGAGGACACCGCCCTCGCGGCCGAGGCCCTGGCCCTCGGGGTCAAGGCGCACCCGCTGTCCTGGCACCGCATCCGACCGGGCGCCCCCGGCCTGGTCCTCGGTTACGCGGCGAGCCCCCCGGGCGAGCTGGAAGAAGGCGTCGCCCTCCTCGGCCGCGCCCTGTCCCGCCTGCGCTGACCACGGCGGAACGGGCACCGCCTCCCGGCCCCGCGAGCGCGGGCGCCGGGCACCCGGCGGGTCGGTTCGGACCGGCCCCCTCCGGAGGCGGTGAAGCGGAACTTTATGCTCAGGTTCATGCACCACGCGTCCGTCCCCGACATCACCGTGATCATCGCCGTCTACAACGCGATGCCCTACCTGAACGAGTGCCTCGACTCCGCGCTCGGGCAGAGCCTGGGGGCCGAGCGGCTGGAGGTCATCGCGGTCGACGACGGCTCCACGGACGGCAGCGGCGCCGAGCTGGACCGCTACGCAGCCCGGTACCCGCAGGTCCGGGTCCTGCACCAGCCGAACTCCGGAGGCCCGGGCGGGCCCCGCAACCGGGCCCTCGACCTGGCCAGGGGCCGGTACGTCTTCGTCCTCGACGCCGACGACTTCCTCGGCCCCCAGGCCCTGGAACGGCTCCTGGACATGGCCGAGACGCAGGGCAGCGACGTGGTGCTCGCCAAGCAGGTCGGCCTCGGCCGGACCGTGTCGGAGAAGGCCCACCGGCACGCCGAGGAGGCCGCCTTGCACACCTCCGAGGTCTACCGTTCGCTGCACTCGGCCAAGCTGATGCGCCGCCAGGTCATCGAGGACGCCGGCCTGCGCTACCCGGAGGACCTCTGGTACGGCGAGGACCAGGTCTTCGTGACCGAGGTGTTCCTGGCCGCCGGCAAGATCTCGGTCGTCGGCGACTACGACTGCTACTTCCTGCGCCGCCGCGACGACGGGCAGAACATCACCGCCCGCCCCCGCACCGCGAGCGAGACGGTGGCGCACATCGAGCGCGTCATGGCCCTGGTGGCGGAGCGGGTCCAGGATCCGCTCGGACGGCGCCGGATGCTCGGCCGGCACTTCCGCAGCCTGCTGCGCACGGCACTGCGCCCGGCCGTCGAGGCCCGCCACGAGAACCCCGGCTTCACCGCCGAGGTGTACGAGCGGGCGCGAGCGCTCGTGCAGGCGTACTGGCGCCCGGAGATGGGCGGCGAGCTGCCGCCGATCGACTGGATCCGGCTGTACGCCTTCGCCTGCGGCCCGCTGCCCGCCTTCGAGCAGCTGATGGAGTACGACCCGGCCCTGGAACCGGCGCGGGAAATCGTGGACGACGGCCGCGTGTACCGCTGCTACCCGCTGTTCCGGGACCCCGCGGCGGGTCTGCCGGACGTGCTCTTCGACGTGACCGACAAGCTCAGGACACACCACCGGCTCTCGTCGCTGACCTGGCCGGGCGGCGGCCGCGTACGGCTGACCGGGCACGCGTACATCCAGTCCCTCGGGACCGGCCGCATGCAGAGCGAGCTGGTGCTGCGGGCGCGGGAGTCGGGCGCCGAACACCTCGTCCCCCTCCTCGCCCGACCGGCGCCGGAGCTCACCGAGCAGAACCCGGAGCTGATGATGGCCGGCTTCCTTGCGGAGCTCGACCTGGCCACGCTGGCCGACGGCGGGCCGATACCGCCGGGCACCTGGGACTGCTTCCTGAACGTACGGGCGGACGGGGTCACGCGCACCGTCCGGCTCGGCCGCCGGCACGCCCCGGAGCTCGACCGCACGGCCCGCCGGGCCAAGGTCCTGGCCCGCGACCCGGGCGGCGCCACGGAACTCGCGGCCGCCGCGTTCTTCACCACGTACGGAAACCTCAGCTTCGAGGTGGTCCGCAGGATCCCGCTGCCCACGGCCTGAAAAAATTCTTCGGAACCGGCGGCAACCTCCCGGGGGGTCGCGCGTCGTGCGGGGGTGAAGGGCGGCATTCCGAGCCCTGCACCGACTGACCCGACCGTGGAGAACCACTGTGATGAACCTGAAGCGCGTCCCCTCGACCGTCCGCCGGGCGGCCGTCACCGCTGCCGCCGCCGGGGCGGTCCTCGCGCTCGCCGGTCCCGCCTTCGCCGCCCAGGGGGCCTCGGCCACCCCGTCGCCCGTCCCCAGCGCGCCGTCGAGCGCCACGCCGACCCCCTCGCGCAGCGTTCCGCCGACCGCGACCCCGAGTGCCAAGCCCACGCCCTCGCGCAGCGTTCCGCCGACCGCCGAGCCGAGCGTCCAGCCCACGGGACGGCCCAGCGCGGCGCCCAGCGGGGCGCCCACCGCGGCCCCTTCGCCGGCCGGTGACGAGCTCGCGCATACTGGCTCCTCCGCCACCAACACCGCCATCGGGGCCGGGGCCGCCGTGCTCATCGCCGCCGGCGCCGGAACCCTGTTCGCCGTCCGGCGCCGCGCCAACGGCTGAGAACCCGGGGATCCAGTGCTCCACCTCGCAACACCCGCACCTTCCGCACGCCCCGTCATGCTCGGCTTCGGCCGGGCGTGGCGGGGCTCGTGGTCGTGGCGGGCCTTGTGGTCGTCGGTGCTGCGCAGCGAGCGCGCCACCCCGCGGCCCGCCCGGCCGTACGGGCACGGGTACGGGCACACGTACGGTCAGCAGGCCGCGTACGACGGCGACCTGCGCGGGGAGGCGCCGCAGCCCACCGTCACCGAGCTCTACCACGCACACAGGCTGCGCATGGTGCGGCTGGCGGTGCTGCTCGTCGACGACCTGGCCACCGCCGAGGACGTGGTCCAGGACGCCTTCACGGCCCTGTACCGGCGCCACGGGGAGCAGATCAGCGAGGTCGACAACGCGCTGGGCTACCTGCGCACCGCCGTCGTCAACACCTCGCGGTCCGTGCTGCGCCGCCGCCGCACGGCCCGTGCGTGGACCCCGCCCGCGGCGGCGGACATCCCGTCGGCGGAGGACCACGTCGTCCTCGACGAGGCACACCGCGAGGTCCTGGCCGCGCTCGGCCGGCTGACCCCGCGCCGCAGGCAGGTCCTCGTACTGCGCTACTGGGCCGAACTGAGCGAAGCGGAGATAGCGGCCACCCTCGGGATCAGCCGGGGCTCGGTGAAGTCGAACGCGAGCCGGGCCCTGGACGCGCTGGAAAAGATTCTGGAGGGACGGATATGACGCACGGCGAACGCCCCGTCGAAGGCCGGCTGCGCCAGGCCCTCGACGCTCGTGCGGCCGGGATCACCGTCCGCGACCTGCGCCCCGCGGAGCCGCCGGGTCTGCACGCCCGGCTGCCCATCGCGCGGCTGCGGCTGAACCTGCGCCGGTTCGCGCTGCCGCTCGCGGGACTGGCCGCGGCCGCCGCCGCGGTGACCGGGTACCTCGTACTGGCCCCGGACCCCTCCCCGGCCCGCCCGGTGCCGCCTGCCTCGCCGCCCGAGTTCACCGGACCCGGGCCGTCTCCGGACTCCGGTGCGGGGACCGGCGGCCCGCATCCGTCGGTGAGCCCGTCCCCCTTCCCCTCCCGGCCCCCCGCGACCCGCTCGGCGCTCGAGCCGACGCCGACCCCGACCCCGTCGGGTGGGCGCTCCGCGGCCCCGCCGTCGAGGTCGCGGCCCCCGTCCGCCGTCCCGTCGTCCACGCCGCTGCCCTCCTCCTCACCGCCGCCGAGCGCGGCACCGTCCAAGAGCTAGGGCGCTGCTTTGCGGACACCCGGGCCTGGCCCGGGGCCCACGCCCACGACCTAAGCCCGGGTGTTCTCCACCGCCGCGACCAGCGGGGCGAGTTCGGGGTTGCGGCCGGCCTCGGCCAGTGCCTCGCGCAGCGCGGTGTCGTTCGTCGGCCGGGCGGCGGCCAGCAGGGTCAGACCCGCCTCGCTCACGTCGGTGTAGATGCCCCGGCGGTCCGTATCGCAGATGTAGCGGTTCAGCAGCCCGCGGTCCTCGAGCCGGCTGACCAGCCGGGTGGTCGCGCTCTGGCTCAGCACCACCGAGTCGGCCACCTGGTGCATCCGCAGGTGGCCGCCCGGGCCGCTGTGCTGCCGGCTCAGGACGTCCAGCAGCGAGTACTCGCGCACGCTCAGCCCGTGGCCGGCCTGCAGGGCCCGCTCGATGTGCGCCTCGATCCGCCCGTGCAGCAGGGAAAGGGCGCACCAGCCCTGGGCGAGGCCGGTGAGTGCGCTGTCGGTGGCCGTCATGGCTGCTCCCTGCTCCTTCACACCGCTTCCGGTGTTCCCGTCCCCGCGTTCCCGCGGGCGCCCTCCCAGGATAGGACACTGCCGCAATAGCCCGCGCTTGCAATTAGCCCGCGTCTGCAATTAATGTGGACGCACGTAAGCGGCGACGGCAAGTGCCGCGGACTGCACCACCACCTCCCCCTTGAAGGGCACCCCCTCATGCCTCTCGCACTTCTCGCCCTGGCCATCGGGGCCTTCGGGATCGGCACCACCGAATTCGTGATCATGGGCCTGCTCCCCGAGGTCGCCGCCGACTACGGCACCTCGATCCCCACCGCCGGCTTCCTGGTCACCGGCTACGCCCTCGGCGTCGTCCTCGGCGCCCCGCTCATGACCGTGCTCGGCACCCGCGTCCCCCGCAAGCGCATGCTGATGCTGCTCATGGGCCTGTTCATCGCGGGCAACGTGCTCTCCGCGCTCGCCCCCGCCTTCGGCGTCATGCTCGCCGGGCGCGTCGTCGCCTCCCTCGCCCACGGGGCCTTCTTCGGCATCGGCTCGGTGGTCGCCGCCGGGCTCGTCGCCCCCGAGAAGAAGGCCGGCGCGATCGCCATGATGTTCACCGGCCTGACCGTGGCCAACGTGGTCGGCGTCCCGCTCGGCACCCTCGTCGGCCAGACCCTCGGCTGGCGCGTCACCTTCCTCGTCGTCGCCGCCCTCGGCGTCCTCGGTCTGCTCGGCATCGCCAAGCTGGTCCCCGAGCTGCCCCGGCCCGAGGGCGTCCGGATCCGCCACGAGCTGGCCGCCTTCCGCAACGTCCAGGTGCTGCTCGCGATGGCGATGACGGTCCTCGGCTTCGGCGGCGTCTTCGCCGCGATCACCTACATCACGCCGATGATGACCAACGTTGCCGGATTCGCCGACTCCTCCGTCACCTGGCTCCTCGTCCTCTTCGGCCTCGGCATGGTCGCGGGCAACCTCATCGGCGGCCGGTTCGCCGACCGTGCCCTGATGCCGATGCTGTACGCGTCCCTGGGCGCCCTGGCCGTCGTCCTGGCCGTGTTCACCCTCACCGCCCACAACAAGATCGGTGCCGCCGCCACCATCGTCCTGATCGGCGCGCTGGGCTTCGCGACCGTGCCGCCGCTGCAGAAGCGGGTCCTCGACCAGGCCGCCGGCGCCCCGACGCTGGCCTCCGCCGTGAACATCGGCGCCTTCAACCTCGGCAACGCGCTCGCCGCCTGGATGGGCGGGCTCGTCATCGCCGCCGGCCTCGGCTGGACCGCCCCGAACTGGGTCGGCGCCGCGCTCGCCGCCTCCGCCCTGGTCCTCGCCCTCGTCTCCGGCGCGCTGGAGCGCCGTACGGCCAGCCGCCCGGGCACCGACGGCCGGGCCGCCACGGCCGGAGCCCACGCGTCAGCCCCCGTGCCCGCCCACCACTGATCAACCACCCCTCGTACGGCAGCCCCGTACGGCACACCCCGCACCCCGATCCAGGAGAACCCGCATGTCCGCCGCCACCACCCCCGCCCGCACCGCCGTCACCCCGCTGACCACCGAGGACGCCGAACTCCTCCTCTCGGCGGCGCGCGCCGCCGCCGAGCGGGCCGGGGTCACGGTCAGCATCACCGTCCTCGACGCGGGCGGGCACCCGCTCGCCTTCCGCCGCGACGACCGCGCCGTGCTGATATCCGGCGAGACCAGCACCCGCAAGGCCTTCACCGCCCTCCAGCTCGACGCCCCGACCGCCGACCTCGTCGACGCCGTCCGGCCCGACGGGCTCTTCCACACCCTGACCACCGCCCTCGACCGGCCGCTGCTGTTCATCGCGGGCGGGCTGCCGGTCCACCGCGACGGCCGCCTCATCGGTGCCATCGGCGTGGGCGGCGGCGCCCCCGACCAGGACCACGGCTTCGCCGCGGCCGCCCTCGACGCGCTGGTCTGACGCTCCCGACCCGGCCCCGGGTCGCGCGTCCCCGTCCCCCGTGCCACTTTGGTACGGGGGACAGGGGTGCACGATGCGAAAGTCCAGTCAGGTCCGGTCCAGGCAGGTCCGGCGCGGCCACGTCATCGCCACGGCGGTCGTGGCGACGCTGGTCTCCCTCGCCGTGCCGGGGTGCACGGCCGCCTCCGACGAGGCCCGCAGCCCCGGGGACACCGGTACCACCGGCTCCACCACCCCCGCCGGCACGGCCTCCGCGCGCAGCGCCCCGCCCCCCTCGCCGACCCCGTCGTACGCCCTGTCCACGGCCCCGCGCACCATTCCGGCCGTACGGGAGCACACCCCGGCCCGCGGCCCGGGCTGGAAGCCGGCCGCCGGCGCGCGTGTCGTCGTACCGCCCGCGCACGCGGCCGCCCTCGCCGACGAGGGAAAGCTGCTCGCCGACGAACTGGGCATGGGCTTCGCCGAGACCGCCGACCCGCGTCCCGGAGACGTGGGGCTGGCCCTCGGCGCCAAGAACTCCGGACCGCCCGAGTCGTACACGCTGACCGTCCAGGGCGGCCGGGTCAAGGTCACCGGTCCCGACGAGGCAGGGGTCTTCTACGGCACGCGCACCCTCAAACAGGCGGTGAAGTCCGCGGGTTCGGCCCCCGAGGGCACCGTGCGCGACGCCCCGGCCAAGCCGCAGCGCGGCCTCAACCTGGACATAGCCCGCAAGAACTTCACCGTCGGCTGGATCGAGAACGAGCTGCGCCGCATGGCCGACCTCAAGCTCAACCAGCTCGGCCTGCACTTCTCCGACGACCAGGCGTTCCGGATCCAGTCCGACACCCACCCCGAGATCGTCTCCACGCCCCACCTCAGCAAGGCCGACGTCCGGCGGATCACGGCCCTCGCCGCCCGCCTGCACATCGCGGTCGTCCCCGAGCTCGACTCGCCGGGCCACCTCGGTGCCGTGCTGCGCGCCCACCCCGCCCTCCAGCTGCGCGACGTACAGGGCAGGGCGGTGAAGGGCGCCGTGGACATTTCGAACCCGGCCTCGGCCAAGCTCATCGACGAACTGCTCCGCGAGTACCTGCCCCTGTTCCCCGGCGGTTTCTGGCACCTGGGCGCCGACGAGTACCAGGCGCTGGTCTACCGCGATCCGCAGGCCTCCTTCCCGCAGCTCGCCCGGGCCGCCCGGCAGGAGTACGGCCCTTCGGCGCGGATCCAGGACCTGGCCGAGGGCTGGCTCAACGACCGCGCGGACGTGGTGCGGCCGGCGGGCAAGACGCCCAAGGCGTGGAACGACGGCTTCTTCACCGCGGGAGTGGTCCAGGCGGCCAAGGACATCCAGGTCGAGTACTGGACGGGCAAGGAGAACGGGGCCCGGCCGCCGCTGGAGTACCTGCGTGAGGGCCGCAAACTGGTCAACCTGAACGACGAGTACCTCTACTACGTGCTCGGCCAGCCGAACCAGTTCACCTACCCCACCGGCAAGCGGATCTACGAGCAGTGGACCCCGCTCGTGCTGCGCGGCACGACCCCGGTGCCCGAACGGTACGCGGCGCAGGTCCTCGGCGCCCGGCTCGCCGTGTGGGCCGACCTGGCCGGAGCCCAGACCCAGGCGCAGGTCGCCGAGGGGATACGGCTGCCGCTCGCGGCGCTCGCCCAGAAGGTCTGGGACGCCCGCCCGCCGCAGCCCGCCTGGACGGAGTTCAAGGCGCTCGCCGACCGGCTCCAGCCTCCGGGCTGACCCGGCCGGACGTTCCGGAAAATCGCTGGCCAGAGCCTCGTCCGCATTGCTTGGATGCCGGCATGAACACGGAGCTGCCGGACGGCTGCGAGCTGTCCACCGACCCCGCCCGGCTCGACGCCGGGCTGATCCACCGCTGGCTGTCGCAAGACGCGTACTGGGCCCTCGGCCGGAGCAGGGAGAAGCAGGACGAGGCCATCGCGCACTCCCTGAACTTCGGCGTCTACGACACGGCCTCGGGCGCCCAGCTCGGCTACGCCCGCGTGGTGACCGACCGGACCACCTTCGCCTGGCTGTGCGACGTGTACGTAGACCGCGCCGCACGAGGCAAGGGCCTGGGGACGAGCCTCGTCGCCGCGATCCGCGACCACCTGGCCCCGTACGGGCTGCGCCGGGTGATGCTCGCGACGGCCGACGCGCACGCCGTCTACGCCGCGGTGGGCTTCGAGCCCCTGGCGGACACGGAGAAGTGGATGCTGTTCGGCGAGCAGTAGCGCGGCGGTCGCGCTACGAGCGCTCTGCGTGCTCCCGGCGCTGCCAGCGGCGGCGGACCCACCGGCCTACCAGCGGCAGGGCCAGGAACACGGTCAGGGTCCAGGCCGCGGCGAACCCCCAGATCAGCGGGAGCGACACGGTGACCGAGGCCGCCACCAGCAGGGCCAGGGTCAGCGCGGCGAGGAGACAGGCGGCCAGGACGCGGTAGCGCGGACGGGTGTGCGCGGCGCGCAGGATCCGCTGCAGGGAGCGGTCCGCTTCGAGGTCGGCCTCGATCGCCGACAGGGCGCGCCGCTCGTGGTCGGACAGTCCGGCTCCGTCCATGGCGACCTCCATCGGCCGGCGTCGCCGGGCGGCGCGCACCACAGCCTCTGGCCTGCGAATACCCGACCAGGGGCGGCCCAACCCTCGCGGGCCGTCCCCTGGCTGTCGGGAGGAGGTCACCAGATGGAGTTGACCCACTCCGGGTGGTCGACAAACGGGTTCCGGTTGTGCTGGAACTGGTCGAATATGACCTGGTTGCGGCGCTGCTCGAAGGCGTCCGGCGGGTCCTGCTGGTTCCACTGCTTGAGCACGCTGATCCGGCCGATCGCCGGGGCGCTGCCGTTGTCGACCTTGTCGTTGACTTCCAGGTTCGCGAAGCCGTCGCCGCCGTCGTAGCGCACGGCCATGTAGAGCAGCATGCGCGCGACGTCACCCTTGACCGCGTCCCGCGGCTCGAAGGAGTTGGAGTCGGTGAAGCTGCCCGGGGCCTCGGCGACGGGGCTGCCGCCCATGTCGAAGTCCTTGTTGCCGCGGGTGCTGTTGACCGTGACGTCCTCCGGGCGCAGGTGGTGCAGGTCCGTGCCCGGGCCCGTGGCCGTGCCGAAGTCGCCGTGGCTCTTGGCCCAGACGTGCTCGCGGTTCCAGTCGTTGACGCCGCCGCCGTTGGTGGACTTGGACTGGGAGCGGCCGGAGTAGACGAGGATGACGTTGTTCGGGTTCGCGGGGTCCTGGTCGGTCACCTTCAGCGCGTTCCACACGCCTTCGTAGGTCACCTTGGACTGGGTCTTGATGATGTCGTGGAGCGCGGTCTTCAGCGCGGCTCCGGTCTTGCCCTCGGCGGCCGCGTAGTACGCGTCCACGGAAGCACCGGTGGTGGCGGCAGCGTCGGCGTGGGGAGCCGCCGTGCGCGGGGAGCCGGCCGACGCGGTGGCCGGAATGAGGGTCAGGGTCGCGACGGCGAGGCCGGCGATCCAGGGGGCGCGTGGGGAGATTTTCATGATGTGGGGGATACCTCTTCGCAGGCACCGCCCCCGCCACGGCAATTGGCGGGGTGTCAGGTGGCAGAGCCGAGGCTCACATTGTCATGTGCCCTACAGGTAAAATCCATGTGTCGGAAGGCCGGATTCTGACCCCGGCGGCCAATGGGCCGAACGGGTGAGTGCCCCTTGGCAGAACGCTCCGCCGCGGGCACGGTGGCGGGGGCCCCGGCCGGGGCCGTGGACCGTGTACACCGTGAACACCCCTATCGGGAGCAGCCCATGGCAGTGAAGATCCTCATCGTGACCGGCGACGCGGCGGAGTCGCTGGAGGTCCTCTACCCGTACCAGCGCCTGCTCGAGGAGGGGTACGAGGTCCACATCGCGGCGCCGGCGGTCAAGAAACTGCGGTTCGTGGTGCACGACTTCGAGGAGGGCTTCGACACCTACACGGAGAAGCCCGGCTACACCTGGCCCGCCGACGTGGCGTTCGCCGACGTGGTGCCCGAGGAGTACGCGGCCGTGGTCGTCCCGGGCGGCCGGGCGCCGGAGTACCTGCGCAACGATCCCGAGGTGCGGCGGATCCTGGCGGCCTTCACCGGCGCCGACAAGCCGGTCGCCCAGATCTGCCACGGCCCGCTGATCACGGCCGCGAGCGGCGCCCTGGAGGGCCGCCGGGTGACCGCGTACCCGGCGCTGGAACTCGACATGAAGGCCGCCGGGGCCGCGTACGAGGACTCCGAGGCGGTGGTCGACGGGACACTGGTCTCGGCCCGCGCCTGGCCCGACCACTCCGCCTGGATGCGGGAGTTCCTGAAGGTGCTGCGCGCCAAGGCCCCGCTGGCCTGACGCACGCGAGAGCCGACGAGGCCCTCGGCTCCGACCGATCGGAGCCGAGGGCCTGGGGTGCGATCGTCAGCTGCCCGTCGTGATCTGCGGGGCCGGCTCGTTCTTGTAGTTGGCCGGGCCGAAGTTCTTCTTCACCGCGGCGTCCCAGGAGCCGTCCTGGACCATCTTCCGCAGGGCGGCGTTGATCTTGGTCTGGAGGTCCTTGTTGCCCTTCTTGACGCCGATGCCGTAGTTCTCGTTGCTCAGGCTCAGCCCGACCAGCTTGAACTTGCCGGCGTTGGCCTTCTGGGCGGCGTACCCGGCCAGGATGGAGTTGTCGGTGGTGAGGGCGTCGACCAGGCCGTCCTGGAGCGCGACGACGCACTCCGAGTACCCGTCGAGCTCCAGGACGCTCGCCTTGGGGGCGAGCTTCTCCTTGACGTTCTGCGCCGAGGTGGAGCCGGTGACCGAGCAGAGCTTCTTGTTGTTGAGGTCCTCGGCCCTGGTGATCGTGGTGTCGTCGGCGCGGACCAGCAGGTCCTGGTGCGCGAGGAAGTACGGGCCGGCGAAGTCGACCTTCTCCTTGCGCTTCTCGTTGATCGAGTAGCTGGCCGCGACGAACTTGACCTCGTTGTACTGCAGCAGCAGCTCGCGGTCGGAGCTGTCGACCTTCTTGAACTCGATCTGCTCCGGCTTGTAGCCCAGCTCCTTGGCGATGTACGTCGAGACGTCCACGTCGAAACCGGAGAAGGTGCCGCCCTGCTCGCGCAGGCCGACGCCCGGCTGGTCGAACTTGATGCCGATCTCCAGGTTCCCCTTGGGGCCGCTGTCACCGCCGCACCCGGAGGCGGTCAGGGCGAGGCCGACCACTGCGACCAAAGCACCGGCCTTGGGAACCTTCATGCTGCACTCTTTCCTCAGGGCCGCGGGATGCGCTGCGGGGATCGCCGGCAGCGGGGGGAACCGCGGATTCGTACGAAGGCGTCAAGAAGCGTCGTGACGCGTGTACGAGGAAGCTAGGAAGGCGCCCGCCGCGGTGTCACTGCAATTGAGCAAAACTTGAGGTAACGATCCGGCGTGAGTGGCGTTTCTCCGGCGAATTGTGCAGTGAACGGGATAAAGGGGGCCGGGGGAGCGGCGAATACCGTACGGATGACCAGAAGCTCACTGCTATCGGACGAAGAGGTGCAGGTCCGCTTTGTCCGTACATTGCACATGCCTGCCTCCAGCCCGCGATCGTTCAAACTGGTGATCGAGTTCAAGTCTGCGGATGGGTATGATCTGCCGCAGCAAGGCCGTAGCGCAGAGGTCGTCGCGCCCACGCATCGAGCTGGAGGACGTCGGTTCGAATCCGACCGGTCTTGCGTCTTCTTCATGCTTTTCCCATGTCGTTGTGGACGCCGGGCACCGGCGAAGGACCGGTGGAGTGGTGATGACACAGCCGACACCCGTACGCTGCCCCGCGATCGAGCACCCCGACCTGCCGGTCGCCGACCCGGCCGGGCTCGACCCGCTGCTCGCGCGGCTCGCCGCGGAGCGGGCCGTCGAGGCCGACGAGACCTTCCCGATCGGAACCCTGCGCGCGGACGGCCGAGTCGACCTGTGCAAGCAGGGCCTCGGGCCGGCCGGCGCCGCCCGGGTGGCCGCCGTCGCCGCAGCATCCGGACACGCCCGGCACCTGCTCCTCGGCACCAACTCCATCGGCGACGAGGGCGCCCGCACGCTCGCCGGCGCCCTCACCGACGGGCACGGACTGCACACCCTCTACCTGGGCTGCAACCGCATCGGCCCCGACGGCGTGACCGCCCTCGCCGAAGCCCTCGCGGACGACACCGGCGTCAAAGCGCTGTGGCTCAAGCGCAATCCGGTCCTCGAAGACGGCGCCCGCACCCTCGCCGCCCTGCTGCGCCGCAACCGCGCCCTGCGCACCCTCGACCTGGTCAACACCGGCATCGGAACCGACGGCGTACGCCTCCTCCTCGACGCCCTGCGCACCCGCGAGACCCCGCTCGAACGCCTCTTCCTCGGCGGCAACGGCCTCACCGCCGAGGCCGCACCGCTGCTCGCGGCGCTCATCCGGGAGGCCGGGGTGCGCGAGCTGTACCTCCCCGCCAACCACCTCGGCGACGAAGGCACCGCGATCCTGGCCGCCGCCGCGGCCGCCGACCCCGCGCGGCCGGTCCGCCTCGGCCTCGGCGGCAACGGCATCGGCCCGGCCGGCGCCCGGGCCCTCGCCGACGCCCTCGGCGGGATCGAAGCCCTCGACCTCGGCCGGGCCATGTCCGAGCGCAGCCTCGGCTCCGCCGGCAACGGCACCGGGGACGAGGGTGCGTACGCCCTGGCCGCCGCCCTCCCCGGCAGCCCGCTGCGCCGCCTCGAACTGCGCCACACCGGGCTCACCGGCCGTGGCGCGAAGTGCCTGCTGGCCGCGGTGCCCGAGGACTCCCCGCTGGAATACGTGGGCCTCGGCCCCGGCCTGCCCCGCAAGGTGAAGCGGTCCTTCACCGCCCGCCTGCGGCCCGCCCGGCCCGCCCACCCCGACCTCGGCGCCATCGCGAGCGTGTACCGATGAACGCCCGCGCCGAACTGCCCGGAGGGTTCCTGGCAGAGGACGGCCCGGCCTGGCAGCGGATCCGCCGCCACGCCGTACCCGGCTGGATGATCGAGCGCGCCACCGCGCACCGGCTGGCCGGCGACTGGCGCGCGGCCTGCGCGGCCGCCGCCGTGGACGTCCGCCTCGACCTGCCCGGACTCGCCGCCCGCCACGGAGCGGCGGTGGCGGAAGCGGTGGAGGAGGACCTGCGCCACCTCGCTCCGGACCTGGTGCGCTGGCACCTGCCCCGGGTGCTGGGCGGCCGCACGACCATCGAGCCCGACGTACGCGTCCTGCTGGCCCGCTACGGAGCCGGCGCCGACGCGCCCGCGCTGTCGGTGACCACCGGCGCGATGATCGACGGCCCGCAGCGGTTGCGGCTGCACTGCGCGCCGGTGCACCCGGCCGAACTCGGCCGCGTCCACTCCGGAGCCGTCAACGAACCGCGCATCGAGGACTGGACCGCGGTCCGCCCGCTCTGGGACGCCCGGCACACCGCCGCACTGCGCGAACGCCACACCGGCGGCGCGGCCCGGCTCCCCTTCTTCCGCCCGGACGGCACCCCCGTGCCTCCCGGCGAGCTGCCCACCGCCGACCCCGGCCCGGCCGACCCGGCCGGGCACGCCGAGTGGACGGCCCTGCTGCACGCCCGCGGACAGTACGCCGAGGCGTACGGGGCCGCCGGCGTCGAACGGGACCTGACCGCGCCCCCGGAGGTCCCGCGGTACGGCCGCGTGGCGGAGCCCGAAACCGTCATGGGCTCTTCCACGATCGACCTGACACGGCTCGCGGCGGAAGTACGCCGTCTCGCCGCGACCGGTTCCGGCGAGAGGTTCCGGCTGCCCGTGCACTGGCGCGGCAACCTGCTGGTGGAACCCGCCGGCTCCGGTCCGGGCGACCGGCTCCGGGCCAGGGTGGCCGGCTGGGACGAGCTGAAGGACGTGCCGCGGCTGCCGCTGTTCGCCTGGAAGCGCCTCCCCGACCTCGAACTGGTCCGCACCGGCCGGATCACCCCGGACGAGCTCCATCCGCTCGTCACCGCCGCCCTGTTCCCCGCGGCGGGTCCCGCCGCCGGTCCGCCCGGCCCCGCCGAGGCCAGAGCCGTACGGGTGCGCTGCCGAGGCGAGTGGCACCAGGTCCGCTCCCAGGGCGGGGTGCTCGACCTGCTTCCGCACAGCCCCGAGGAGCAGCAACGCGAGCGCGCCATGCGGGCGTTCGGCGGAGCGATCCAGGGCTGCTTCGCCGTGCAGCAGACCTGGACCACCGGGGAGGGACGGCTGCCGCGCGCCCTGCGGGAGGAGCGCCGGGAGCTGTTCCTGCGCGCCCAGCACGGCGACACCCCCGGCGTGGTCGCGCTGCTCGACGCCGGCACGGACCCCCGGGTCCGCGACGCCCGCGGGCGCACCCTGCTGCACGAGCTGCACCTCCTCGACCACGAGGTGCTCCTGCCGCGGCTGCTGGCGGCGGGCCTGGACCTGGAGGCCCGGACCAAGACGGGACTCACCCCGCTCCAGCTCGCGGTCCAGTTCGGGGGCTCCGCGGAGCTGGTGCGGGCGTACCTCGCGGCCGGCAGCCGGATCGACGTCCTCGACGAGGCGGACCTGTCGCTGGGGCAGGTGGTCCGCCGCTACAAGCGCTCCGATCTGCGCTTCCTGCGCAGCCGGGTGGAGGAGGAGTTCCCGGACATCGGCTCCGAGTGGTTCGACGAGTACATGGAAGAGCGCGAGGCCGACGAGGAGCCCGGAGAGGCATGAGTACCGAGCCGCAGCCGCAGCCGCCGCGGGCCCTGGCGGCCGCCGACGCCCTGGGCGCCCGGCTCCGCGCCGCCCGCACCGAACCCGGGACCAACCCCCAACTCGAAGCACTGGCCCTGGCCGTGACGGCCAATCAGCCCGTCCTGCTGTGGGGCGAGCCGGGCATCGGCAAGTCCGCCGGCATGCAACAGCTCGCCACCGCCCTCGGTGTCGGGCTGGAGACCGTCATCGCCAGCGTCCACGAGCCCTCCGACTTCGCCGGGCTGCCCATCGTCGGGGACGACCCGGCGACCACCGGCGTGCCCATGGCCCCGCCGGACTGGGCGGTCCGCCTCGCTCGCACCGGCCACGGACTGCTGTTCTTCGACGAGCTGTCCTCCGCCCCGCCCGCCGTGCAGGCGGCCCTGCTGCGCGTGGTCCTGGAGCGCCGCATCGGCAGCCTCGTCCTGCCCGAGTCCGTACGGATCGTCGCCGCGGCCAATCCGCCCTCCAGTGCGGCCGACGGCTGGCACCTCAGCCCGCCGCTGGCCAACCGCTTCGTCCACCTCGACTGGACCCACGACCCGCGCACCGTGGCCCGCGGCCTCGCCGGCACCTGGCCCGAGGCGGCCATCCCGGCCGTCGACCCCGCCCGCGCCTCCGGTGCCGTCGCCCGCGCCCGCGGCGTGATCTCCGGCTTCCTGACCGCCCGGCCCGGCCTGGTCCACCACATGCCGAACGAGGCCGAGGGCCGCGGCCGTGCCTGGCCCTCCCCGCGCACGTGGGAGATGGCGCTGCGCCTGCTGGCCACCGGGTACGCGGCCGGCGCCGGCCGGGAGGCGCTGGCCGCCGCGCTCACCGGGGCCGTCGGGGACGCGGCCGGGATCGAGCTGCTCTCGTACCTGGAACACCTCGACCTGCCCGATCCGGACCGGGTCCTCGCCGACCCGGACGCCTTCGCCCTGCCCGAACGCGGCGACCGGCAGCTGGCCTTCCTCATCGCCGTGGTCGCCGCCGTCCAGGGCGAGCTCACCCGGCCGCGCTGGGAGGCCGGCTGGGCGGTCCTCGCCAAGGCGGTCGACGCGGGCGTGCCCGACGTGGCGGCGCGTGCGGCCACCGACCTGGCCGCCATGCGCGACCTGGACTGGCCGGTGCCCGCCGGGATCGACGCGTTCGTGGAACTGCTCCAGCTCTCGGGCGCCCTGCCGGGCGGCGGCTGACGGGCGGGGGAGCGTGCCCATCGACGGCCCGACGCGCGGCGCGCCCGAGGACGGAGCCCCCGCGGGGGTCCGCCTGGACCGGGCGAAGCTGCTGGCCGCCCGGTACAAGGCGGCCGAGGCCCGGCCGTACCTCGCCTCCGCCCTGTACGCGCTCACGGTGGTTCCCTCGGCCGGGGTTCCGACGATGGGCGTGGACCGGCACTGGCGCTGCTACGTCTCGCCCGCCTTCGTCGACGCGACGCCGGTCGCGGAACTGGCCGGGGTGTGGATCCACGAGGTGGCCCACCTGCTGCGCGACCACCACGCCCGCGCCGACCGGCTGCCGGCCGCCGACCAGCGCGACCACCGCCGCGTCAACATCGCCCAGGACTGCGAGATCAACGACGACCTGATCGCCGACGGGCTGGCGCTGCCCGAGGGGCGGATGGAGCCCCGGCTGTTCGGCCTCGCCGCCGGCGGGATGTTCGAGACGTACCTGTCCGCGATCCCCGCCACCCCGCCGCGCGCACCGGACTGCGGCTCGGGCGCCCACGGCACCGCGATGCCCTGGGAGCTGGGCGAGGCCGCGGGTCCCGCCAGGATCGGCGCGGTCGAGGCGGAGGCGCTGCGCCGGCAGACCGCCCAGGCCATGCGCGCCCACCAGAAGGCCCGGGGCAGGCTCCCGGGCGGCTGGCAGCGGTGGGCGCAGGAGCTGCTGGAGCCCACCGTCGACTGGCGCCGCGCACTGTCCGGGGCGGTACGGGAGGCCGCCGCCTGGGCGGGCGGGGCCGTGGACTACACCTACCGCCGCCCCTCGCGGCGCACTGCGGCGCTCGGCGGCCGCGTGGTGCTGCCGAGCCTGCGCCGGCCGCTGCCGCGGGTCGCGATCGTCGTCGACACCTCGGGGTCGATGGGCGAGGACGCGATCGCCGCCGCGCTCGGCGAGGTCACCGGCGTGCTGCGGGAGGTGGGGGTGCGCGGCAACCGGGTCGCCGTCCTGGCCTGTGACGCGGACGTGCACACCGTGTCCCGGGTGACGAGCACCGAGCAGGTGACCCTGGCCGGGGGCGGCGGCACCGACATGCGCGTCGGCATCCGCGCCGCGCTGGCGGCGCCGGACCGGCCGAACATCGTCGTCGTCCTGACCGACGGGTACACGCCGTGGCCGGACGAGACCCCCTCCTGCCGGCTGATCGCCGCGCTGATCGGGGCCGAGGCGCCGCGGCCGCCGGACTGGGTGGAGACCGTACGCGTCCTGCCCGGGGCCTGAGGGGCGGACGGTATCCGGCTCAAGTGGCCGGGAACGTACGCTCGTCCGGGCCGAACGGGCCGCCGCGTGACAGCATGGGCGGGCAACACCCGGCAAGCGGAGGGGGAGTTCGGTGAGCACTTCGACGAGCGGAGTACGCAAGAGCCTGGCCAAGGTGGAGATCGCGCTGCGGTGGGATCCGAGCCCCGCGGGCACGCCCGCCCACGACCTGGACATCATCGCGGCGGTGTACGGCGCCGCGGACCCCCACGGGGAGCCCGTCCACCTGGTGCACTTCGGCAGCCGCTCTCCCGACGGCACCATCACCTTGAACCGCGACAGCCACACCGGTCAGGGCTTCGGCTTCGACGAGGTGATGACCGTCGAACTGGACCGGATGGCACCCGCGTTGGGGCGGGTGGTGGTCGGCGTGGTCATCCAGGACACCGGGCAGCGGGGCGCCCGTACGAAGACCTTCGCGGCCATAGGCGGTACGGGGGTGCGGATCCGGGAGGGCTACGCCGACCTCGCGGTGAGCGACTTCGCGGGGGTCCCGGCCGCCACGGCGGCCACGATCGCGGAGTTCACGCGGGACGGTTCGGGGGTCTGGTCGCTGGACGCCGCAGTACGGGGCTTCGACGCGGACCCGGAGGAGTTCGCCCGGGCCATGGGCGCACCGCGCTCCTGAAGCGGAGCTCTGGTGCAGGACCGTGAAGTGAGGGCCCGAGGCGGGAGTCCGAGGTGCGGGCCCGAGGTGAAGGCCTGAGGCGAGCGCCGCAGGTGAGGCCGCACAGACCGGGCGGTGGTCACTCCCTCGAGTGAGTGACCACCGCCCCGTCCGGGTGGCGCGCTGCCGCCGTCCCCACGAGGCAGCGCGGGCGGGTCGCCGTCCGGTCATCGGTGACGGCGGCCCACCGGTTCAGGGGGTCTCGGCCCGGTGCGGGTCCGGGTCCGGGTCGGCCGGGGCGGGTACGCGTACGGGTACCAGGCCCAGAGCGGGGAGCAGGGCCGCGTCGACGAACCGCACCAGGTAGTCGGCGTCGGCGTACCGCCCCTCCAGCACCGGCCGGATGCGCATGACGCCCATCAGCTGCGCCGGCAGGAACTCCGTGGCCGGATGGTCCTCCGCGATCTCGCCGCGGGCCACGGCCCGCGCCACCATCGCGTCGAACGCGGCCAGCTCCGGCTCGACCAGCGCCTCGCGCAGCGCCGCCTGCAGCTCCTCGTCGCTCAGCACCGCGTGCCCGAGCGCCTGCGTGAGCCGGGTGTCGCGCCCCGAGTTGCCGGCCGCGATCCGGGCCGCCTCGCGCAGGTCGCCGGCGAGCGTCCCGGTGTCCACCCCGGCCAGGGTGCCCTGCCGGTGCGCGCGCAGCGCCGCCGCGACGAGCTGGGGCTTGGTCTTCCACTGCCGGTAGAGGGTCGACTTCCCGCAGCAGGCCCGGGCGGCGACGCCTTCCATGGTCAGCGCCTCGTACCCGTGCTCACGCAGCTGCTCCAGGACGGCGTCGTAGAACTCCTGCACCCGTTCCGGGGTGATCTTGGAGCGGCGCGCGGCAGGCGGCGTCGACGTCATGGTGAGCGGCTCTCCTCGGGGGCTCCGCAGGTGATGGTTCCTGGGGAAAGTGTACGGGAACGCGAGCGTATCGGTACACCTGCGTATCGATACGCGAATGTATCGATACACTGGCGTGTCGATGTCCGCGTACAGGCGGCGCGCGAGCACAGAGAAAAGGAAGCGGGGGAAATGAGCTCCCACACCACACCCGCAGGGCCGGCCGACGGCCCGGCAGCGAGTCCGAGGCGCCGACTCATACGCGAGCTGCTGCTCGTCGCGGGCCTGTTCGCCGTCTACAAGACCGGCCGGATGCTCTCCACCGACCGCACCGAAGAGGCGTTCCGCAACGCCGGCCGGATCTGGGACGCCGAGCGCACCCTGCACCTGCCGGGCGAGGGCGCGATCCAGCGGCTGCTCCTGCACGGGGACGCCCTCGTGCACACGGCGAACACCTACTACGCGGCCGTGCACTTCCCGGCGACCGTGCTCTTCCTGATCTGGCTGTACGTGCGCAGGCCCGGCCATTACCTCTGGGCCCGGCGCGTGCTCGCCGTCCTGACCGGCGCCGCCCTCGCGCTGCACCTCGCCTTCCCGCTCGCGCCGCCGCGCATGCTCGGCGCCGCGCACCTCGTGGACACCGCGCAGGTCTACGGGCCCTCGGTCTACCGGGCCGCGCCCGCCACCGACACCATGGCCAACCAGTTCGCCGCCATGCCCTCGCTGCACTTCGGATGGGCGCTGATGCTGGCGCTCGGCATGATCGCCGCCACCCGGTCCCGCTGGCGGGTGCTGTGGCTGCTGCACCCGCTGGTGACGCTGCTCGTGGTCGTCGGCACCGCCAACCACTACTGGCTCGACGCGATCGTGGCCACCGTGCTCCTCGGCGGGGCCCTGCTGGTGGTGCCGCGCCCGCGGGTCCGCGCCGGTTCGCTGCCCGTCGTACGGCACCTGCCGCGCCCGCAGCACGGTGGGCGGGCTGCGGCCCCCGCGGTGCGGGAGGCCCCGGCCGGGGCCGTGGGGGCCGGCCGGTGAACGCCACCCTCCTCGCCGTCCTGCTCTGCCTCGCCTCCGCCGTCGCGTACGCGGCCGCCGCCGTGGCCCAGGAGCGGCTCGCCCGCGCCGCCGTGGCCCGCAGCGCCGGAGCCCTGCTCGGCAACGGGGCCTGGTGGTGGTCGGCCGGGCTGAACGCCGGGGCCGCGCTGCTGCACGCGGCCGCCCTGCGCTACGGCCCGCTCACCCTGGTCCAGCCGCTCGGCGCGCTCACCCTCGTCGCCGCCGTCCCGCTGGGGGCGCACGGCGCCGGCCGCCGGGTCGCGGCCACCGAGTGGCGGGGCACCCTGGCCACCGTCGCCGGGCTCGGGCTGCTGCTGCTCCCGGCCTCCGGGCCGGCCCCCGACGACACGCTCACCCTGGCCGAAGCCCTCGCCGTGTCCGGGGCCACCATCGCCGCGATCACGCTGCTGACCGTACGGAGGGACGTGCGCTCGGGGCTGCGGCACGCGACGGCCTCCGGGCTGGCCTCCGCCGTGGCCTCCGCGCTGACCCAGACGGTGGCCGTCGCGGGCGGCCGCGGCGGGGCCCTGCTCAGCGTGCGGGTGGTGGCCGTCGGCCTGCTCGTGGTGGTGTTCGCGGTCGGCGGGATGCTCCTGTCGCAGCGGGCCTACCGGGGCGGGCTCGGGGCGCCGCTCGCCGTGGTGAACCTGGCCAACCCGCTGGCCGCGGCCGCCATCGGCATGATCCTGCTCGGCGAGCGCCTCCAGGGCGGCGCGGTGGGTCTCCTGCTCGCCGTGGCCGGCGCGCTCGCGGCGGCGCGCGGGGTGCTGCTGCTGACGCGGACGGCGCCCGGCGCGGAACCCGCGCCGGCGCCGGCCGCCGCATCCGTACCGGTGTCCGCGCCCGTACCGGTGTCCGCGCCCCTGCCCTCGATCGTGCCCGCGACAGTGCCCGCACTCGCGGCCGCACCCGCGTCCGCATCGGCACCCGCCCCCGGACCGGCGGCCGCCGCCCCGGTCAGCCGCGTACCGGCCTGAGACGGCCGAGAACCGTTTCGCCGGTGTTCGCGTCCTTCCTGACGAGAACGCGAACACCGACGTACGAGCGAAGCGGAGTGAACGACCATGGGGATCGTCAGCTGGATCGTCCTGGGGCTGCTGGCCGGCTTCATAGCCAAGGTCCTGCTGCCCGGCCGCGACCCCGGCGGGCTGATCGGAACCACCCTCATCGGCATCGCCGGCGCCTTCATCGGCGGCTGGCTCTCCGCGAAGTTCCTGGACAAGCCGATCGGCCACGACTTCTACGACCCCGCCACCTGGGGCTCCGCGATCGCGGGCTCGCTGGTCCTGCTCATCGGATACCGCATCCTCTTCGGCAACTCCCGGGACTGAGAGGCAGGTCCAAGCGCCTTCGGGGCCGCCGATCAGGCTCGTGCCGCACGGCGTGAAGTACGAGCTGCGAGGAGCCCCGAGACCCATGCACGTCACCCCTGCCAGTCCCGTCACCCCCGTTCCCACGAGTGACCTGTACGACGAACACGGCGAGGCCCTGGCCCTCTGCACCACGCAGTTCCGCCAGTTCGGCGGGCGGCGCCTGTTCGCCGGCCCGGTGCGGACGGTCAGCTGCCACGAGGACAACGCGCTGCTGCGCGCGCTGGTCAACACGCCGGGCGGGGGCGCGGTCCTCGTCATGGACGGCGGCGGCTCCCTGCGCACGGCCCTCACCGGAGACCTCATCGCCGGAGCGGCGCAGCGCAACGGCTGGGCCGGCCTGATCGTCAACGGAGCGGTCCGCGACAGCGTGGCGCTCGGCGGACTCGACCTCGGCGTCAAGGCGCTCGGCACGGTCCCGCGCAAGAGCGGCAAGACGGGCGCGGGCACGGTGGACGTGCCGGTCACCATCGGCGAAGTGACGTTCCGCCCGGGGGACACCGTCCACGCGGACGACGACGGTACGGTCATCGTCCCCACCGCCTGACGCGGTCACGAGGGGCGAGATTCGGCCAGGGGCGGGCCGGGGCCCCTGGTGCCAGGTCCGTGGGGCGGGATTCACTGCGGGGCCATGACACGACACAGGATCACGGGCCTGCTCGGCGCGCTCGCGCTCGCCGCGGGCACCCTGGCCGGCGCCGCGGGACCCGCGGCGGCCGCCGACCCGACCGGGCGTGAGAGCGGGGTACACGGCGCCGCCGCCGAGCCGCCCGCCGAGTTCGGGACCGACTGGCACGACCCCCTCACCGCTGCCCCGCCCGTCGCCAGGCCCGCGACCCGGTCATGCGAGGTGACCGTCGCCGAGGCCCAGTTCCGCGACTACACCCCTTACGTCGGGAACTACGCGCCCCCGGCCGCGTGCGGCGGGACCTGGGCCAAGGTCGTCCTGCGCCTCGACGGCAAGGTCAAGGGCCGCCAGTACGACCGCCTCGGCCACCTCTCCCTCGGCGGCGTCGAAATCCTGCGCACCTCCACCCCCGAGCCCTCGCCCGACGGCATCACCTGGTCCGTCGAGAAGGACGTCACCCGCTACCGCGACACCCTGAGCAAGCCGCAGCCCGTCGAGATGCTGATCGGCAACTTCGTCGACGGCACCTACACCGGCGTCATCGACGTCAAGGTCACCCTCACCTTCTACGCCGCGGACCGGGACCGGCACGTCCCCGCCCCCGACACCCCCGACCGCGTCCTGCCGCTCACCACTCCCTCGGTCACCACCCCGCGCAACACCGAGCGGCTCCTCGCCGAGGTGTACGCCACCGGCTCCGGCGGCGGCTGCGAGGAGTACTGGTACATGACCACCCCCGACGCCGCCCCGTACTCCTGCAAGGCCGCCGACGGCCCGTACCGCGAGGTCCGGATCTCCGTCGACGGACAGCTCGCCGGCATCGCCGCACCCTTCCCGACCGTGTGGACCGGCGGCTGGTCGAACCCCTTCCTCTGGTACGTCACCCCGGCGCCCCGCGCCTTCGACGTCCAGCCGGTCCTCTACGACCTCACCCCGTACGCCGCCCTCCTGAACGACGGCCGCCCGCACCGGATCGAGGTGTCCGTCGCCGGGGTCCCGGCCGGGCAGAGCGGCTGGAGCACCCCGACGAACCTGCTCCTCTGGCAGGACGAGGGCCGGGCCGTCGTCACCGGCTCCCTCACCCGCCACGAGGAGGGCGAACCGGCCAACTCCACGCGCTGGACGCCCGCCGCACCCGGAACGCCCGCCGCCCAGCACCGCCTCGACACCGAGGGCGGCCACCGGCTCACCGTCACCGGCAGGCTCGACACCTCCCACGGCCGGGTCACCACCACCGTCACCCGCGCCGTGCGCAACACCTCCGCGCACCGCTGGACGGAGGGCGAGAACCAGGACGCCCTGACCGCGACCTGGACCGACGAGGAGAGCGTCACCCGAGGCTCCACCACCGTCCGCACCGCACGCACGTACACGATGGACGGCGAGACGACCCTCGGCACCGGGGACCGGCTGCGCACCGTCATCGCACTCGGCGACCGCGCCGAGACGAGCACCCTGCGCGGCGGCCGCACCGTGGACCGGACCCGCCTCGACGACCGGTACACGGGCGACGCGAGCTACACGGCGAACGTCCCGCGCGAGCAGCGGCACGCCGTCGGCACCAGCTCCGAGCGCTACCAGCTGTACGGCTCGGAGCCCGGGCGCGGCTGCTACGACCGCACCCTGTCCACTGCCCAGGGCACCGTGACGGTGGACCGCCGACGCTGCTGACACTGCCTGCGCCTACGATGACCGGCCATGGACATGAGTGAGGCCGACAGACAGCCGGTCGACGGCCGCTTCGAACTGATCGCGCCGCTGGGCGCCGGCGGCATGGGCACGGTGTGGCGCGCCCGCGACATCGCACTGCACCGCGACGTCGCCCTGAAAGAGGTGCGCCCGCCGGACCCGGCGACCGCCGCCGCCCAGCCCGGACTCACCGTCCAGCTGCGCGAGCGCGCCATCCGCGAGGCCCGCGCGCTGGCCCGGCTGGCGCACCCGCACGTGGTGACGATCCACCACATCGTCGAGCCCGCCGCCGGCACGGACGGACATCCGTGGATCGTGATGGAGCTGGTCAAGGGCGGCTCCCTGCACGACAGGCTGGAGTCGGGGCCGATGCCCGTCGCCGACGTGCTGCGGCTCGGCCTCGACGTGCTGTCCGCGCTGCGGGCCGCCCACGCCGAAGGGGTGCTCCACCGCGATGTGAAGCCGGCCAACGTGCTGCTGCGCCCCGACGGCTCCGCCGTGCTGACCGACTTCGGCATCGCGGCCCTGCACGACTCGACGGCCCTCACGTCCACCGGCGTGCTCATCGGCTCGCCGGAGTACATCGCCCCGGAGCGGGCGCGCGGTGAGGAGGGCCTGGCGGCCTCCGACCTCTGGTCGCTCGGCATGCTGCTCTACGTGGCCTCGGAGGGATCCCATCCGCTGCGCCGGGCCACCACCCTGGCCACGGTCGTCGCCGTGCTCGACGAGCCGATCCCGGCTCCCGTGCGCTCCGGTCCGCTGGGGCCCGTACTGGAACGGCTGCTCGTACGGGACCTTTCCGTACGGCCCGACGCGGCGCAGCTGGAACAACTGCTCCGGGACGCGAGCAGTGCTCTCGCGAGCGGCGCCTCGCCGACCGCTCCGCCGGCCGCCTCGCCGACGGTGCTGGGCCAGTACGGGCCGCCGACCCCGCCGCCGGGCATCGGCCTCGCAGCCGGAGCCGGCCGGACACGGCCCGTGCAGCCGCAGATCCCGCAGCCCTACGCGCCCTCGGCGCCGTTCACCCCCGGCGGCGGCTCCCCGTACTCGGTCACCACGCCCGTCCCGGCGCCGTCCGCCCCGCGCCGCCGGCCAGTGCTGCTCGCCGCGGTCCTCGTGCTGATCCTGGCCGGCGGCGTGATCGGGTTCGTCAAGTGGTTCCCCGATTCGGACTCCGGTGCCAAGGGCGGCGGCGAGGCGAAGGGCGGCAGCAGCACGGCCGGCGCCGGCCCCTCGACGCCCCGCCCGCAGCAGAGCCTCCCCAAGTCGGTCGGCAGCCAGGCCAGTGCGCCCAAGGGCAGCCTGCTCACCCCCGCCAACGTGCGCACCGCGATCGAGGCCTTGAAGCAGAAGACGGGCACCACCCAGTTCGTGGAGATGAACATATACGAGGAGTACGTGCTCGCGTCCATCCCCACCGCACCCGGAGCCAAGACCTACGACCGCTACCAGTACCGCGACGGCGAGGCGAAGCGCACCGGTCCCGGCAGCACCATCAAGGCCGACGAGCCGCTGATCGACATGGCGACCGTCAACTGGGACGCCCTGCCCGGCCTCCTCGACACTGCCAAGCAGGAACTGGGCGTGGCCAACCCGACCTCGCGCTACGTCATCGTCGAACCCTGGCTCCTCGACGGAACCCCGTCCATGCGGCCCTACCTCACCGACGAGTACGGCCAGGGCGGCTACGTGTACGCCGACACCCAGGGCAAGGTGAAGAAGGTCTACCGCTCCTGACATCGTGTATCCGCACGGGTGCCGTACGCACGCCGCATGCACGTACCGCGCGCACGGCGCACGTACGGCCCTTCACGGTTCGACTCGGGGAGTACCACCACCATGCCCAGCTGGCGCACCACCCTCACCGCCGCCGGTGTCACCGGCCCCCGGCTGCGCGAGGACTTCACCTACGTCGCCCGCCGGGTCCTGCGCCGCGAGCCGGCCCCGTACGTGACGCTGCGGCTGCTCGCCGCGCCGCCGCTGGTGCCCTGGCTGACGGCGGGGGTGGGCTTCATGAACCTCGTCGACGACGTGGCCGAGACCGGCACCCCGCAGGAACGTTCCGCCGGTCTGGTCGCGCTCACCGGGCAGGTGGAAGCGGCCCTGGAGACCGGTGACAGCCCCGACCCGCTGCTGCGCGCGTACGCCCACGCCGTCGCCACCCGCGGGCTGCCCGCGCACTGGGTCTCCCGGTTCCTGGAAGGCGCCGCCACCGCCGAGGCCTGCTTCGACGGCTTCGACACCGAGGAGGACTTCCAGGCCTACCTCGACGCCTACGCCTGGCCCGGGGTGCTGGTCTTCACCGGACTCCAGTACCAGGGCGGCCCCGACGAGGAACAGGCCGCCGCATGGCGGCGGTTCGTGGACGCCGCCCAGCGGGTCGACTTCCTGGCGGACCTCGCCGGGGACCTCGCGGACGGCCGGCTGTGCCTGCCGCGCGCCCGCCTCGCCGAACACTCCGTCACCCGGGCCGACCTCGAACAGGCCCGCGACACCGCGGCCGTACGCGCGCTCCTCGCCGACGAGACCCACCGCGCCCGGAGCGCCCTCGACGCCACCCGGGGCATCCTCGACCTCGTCGAGCCGGGCCTGCGCCCCGTGATCGCCGCGATGACGGAGCTGATGGGACACCAGCTGACCGCCGTGGAACGGGCCGGCGTCCGGGCGCTGCGCAAGGACGTCGGCTACGGCCTGGCCGCCCCCGTCCGCACCCTGCTGCGCGCCCGCGCCGGGCGCTGAGGGGAGGCCCGCAGGCCTCCACCGATCCGTCGGCCGTGACATTTGTACCGGTGGGGTCCGTACATGCGGATCTGCCGGGGGACCCGCCCCGATTCGTAGCGTGGTGGGCATGACGCAGACGCCACAGACCGTCCGGACCGCACGGACCGTCCGGACGACCCGGACCGCGCCGCCGGCGCACGACGAGCCCGCGATCCGGTTCCGGCACGCGGCCAAGTCCTTCGGAGCCGTCCGCGCCGTGGCCGGCATCGACCTCGACGTCCGGCCCGGCGAGACGGTCGCCCTGCTCGGCCGCAACGGCGCCGGCAAGTCCACCGCCATCGGCCTGCTGCTCGGCCTCGAGGAACCCGACGCGGGCACCGTACGGCTCTTCGGCGAGACCCCCGACCGGGCGGTCCGGGCCGGCCGGGTGGGCGCCATGCTCCAGGAGGGGCGTGCCGTACCGCGGATCACCGTGCGCGAGCTCGTCGCCTTCGTGGCCCGCACCTACCCGGCCCCCATGCCCGTCGCCGAGGCGCTGGAACTCGCCGGACTCACCGAGCTCGCCGGCCGCCGCATCGACCGGCTCTCCGGCGGCCAGGCCCAGCGCGTCCGCTTCGCCGTCGCCCTCGCCGGGAACCCGGAGCTCATCGTGCTGGACGAGCCGACAGCCGCCCTCGACGTGGAGGCCCGCCGCGCCTTCTGGGAATCCATGCGCGGCTACGCCCGGCGCGGCAACACCGTCCTGTTCTCCACCCACTACCTGGAAGAGGCCGACGCCCACGCCGACCGCATCGTGGTCGTCGACGCGGGCCGGATCGTCGCCGACGGCACCGGGGACCAGCTGCGCCGGGCCGCCGGCGGGTCGCTGGTCTGCGTCGACCTGGCCGGGCGCCCCACCGAGGGGCTCGGCGAACTGCCCGGTGTGGTCTCCGTGGAGGTACGGGCAGACCGCGCGCGGCTGCGCACGGAGGACCCGGACGCGACGGTCGTCGCGCTCGCCGGCCTCGGCGCCGTCCGCGGGATCGAGGTCACCGCGGCCTCGCTGGACGACGCCTTCCTCGCCCTCACCGACGGCCACACCCACACCTTCTCCGCGGGGAGCGCCCGATGATCACCGCCTACGTCCGCCTGGAAGTCCGCCGGACCCTGCGCGACACCTCCTTCGTCGTCTTCGGCATCGGCATGCCGGTGCTCATGTACCTGCTCTTCACCAACCTCGGCGCCGACGCCGACACCGGCGGCTGGAAGACGGCCTCCATGGTGGCCATGGCCGCGTACGGGGCGCTGGGCGCGGCCCTGGGGACCGGGACCGGCGTCGCCGAGGACAAGGGCATCGGCTGGCTGCGGCAGCTGCGGGTCACCCCGATGACCCCCCGCCAGGTGGTGATCGGCCGTGCCCTGACCGGCTCGGTGACGGTGCTGCCCGCCGCGGCCGCCGTGCTCGCGGCCGGCGCGCTCGTCAACGGGGTCCGGCTGGAGGCCTGGGAGTGGGCCGCCGTCGCGCTCGCCCTGTGGCTCGGCGCGCTCCCCTTCACCCTGCTCGGCATCGGCAACGGGTACCGGCTCACCGCCCAGACCACCGGCGTGGTCAACGTCGGGTGCAGCCTCGCGCTCTCCATCGTCGGCGGACTCTGGTTCCCGACCGAGCTGTTCCCGCACTGGCTGCGCTCCCTGTCGGGCTTCACCCCCACGCGCCGCTTCGCCGAGATCGGGCAGTCCCTCGCCGCCGGGGCGGCCCCCGGCCCGGCCGCGGTCGCCGTGCTCGCGGCATGGGCCCTGCTGTTCGGCTCGTACGCGGTGCTCTCGTACCGTCGGTCGGCGAGGACGGCGTAACGCGTGAAGCGGGGAACCGGAGTGAAGATGCAGGAATGGCGCCGGGGCCGGGCGGCCCGGAAGGCCGACTGGGCTGTTCGCAAAGCCGAATGGCGGGCGGCGCAGAAGCGCCGCAGGAAGAGCGGCGAGGACCCGGACCACGGCTGCGGCCCGATGGCCCCGTCGAACGCCTTCGCGCTGCTGCCGTGGCTGCTGCTGGGCATGGGGGCCATCTCCAACGTCATCAAGGGGGAGACCCCCAACCCCTGGATCGGCGCCCTGGGCCTGCTGCTCTTCAACTCCCTCTACATCACGCTGGTGTTCCGCGCCTTCGACCGGCGGGCCCGGGAGGCCGCGAGCACCCGCTGGTGCCTGGCCGCCCTCGGCGCGGTCACCTGCGCCCTCGCCCTGGCGTACGGGGGCAACTGGCTGCTGTTCTTCCCGCTGTGGGGCCTGGCCACCGGCGCGGTGATCCGGGGACGCCTGCTCGGCCCGGTGATGTTCGTCGTCACCGCCCTCGCCGGGGCGATCGCCGGACTCGACGAGGGCTGGGACACCCTCGGCATCGCCTACGGGACGCTCGTGTCCGGCATGGTCACCGCGGCCATCCTCGCCCTCTCCGAGACGGTCAAGGAACTGCGCGAGACGCGGCAGGAGCTGGCGAGGGCCGCCGTGGACCAGGAGCGGCTGCGCTTCTCCCGCGATCTGCACGACCTGCTCGGCCACACCCTGTCGGTGATCGTCGTGAAATCGGAGGCCGCCCGCAGGATCGCCCCGCGGGACATGGACGCGGCCCTCGGCCAGATCGCCGACATCGAGTCGGTCGGCCGCCAGGCGCTCACCGAAATCCGGGAGGCCGTCACCGGATACCGCGAGACCAGCCTCGCCGCCGAGCTCGACCGGGCCCGCGGGGCGCTGACCGCCGCGGGGATCGAGCCGGTCGTACGGCAGTCGGGGCACCCGCTGCCCCCGCAGGCGGCGGCGCTGCTGGGCTGGGTGGTGCGCGAGGCCGTCACCAACGCCATTCGCCACAGCGGTGCGACCACCTGCGAGATCGAGGTGCGGAGCACGGCGGAACGGGTCCGCCTGGTGATCAACGACAACGGGAACGGCGTAGGCTCGTCCACGCCGGGCAGTGGACTGACCGGCCTGACCGAACGGCTCGCCGCGGCGGGCGGCACTCTCGTCGGCGGCCCGGCCCCCGGCCCGGGACGCGGGTTCCGGGTCACGGCCGAGCTCCCGGTGGAGAATCCGGAGACCGCGGAGAACGAGGAGAGTCGATGATCAAGGTCCTGCTCGCGGAGGACCAGGGCATGATGCGCGGCGCGCTGGCCCTGTTGCTCGGGCTGGAGGAGGACATCGAGGTCGTGGCGCAGGTCGGCGCCGGGGACGAGATCGTGCCCGCCGCGATCGAGGCGCGGCCGGACGTGGCCCTGCTCGACATCGAACTCCCGGGCTGCAGCGGTCTCGACGCCGCCGCCGAGCTGCGCACGCGCGTTCCGGACTGCCGGGTGCTGATCCTGACCACCTTCGGGCGCCCCGGCTACCTGCGCCGGGCGATGGAGGCGGGAGCCGCCGGATTCCTGGTCAAGGACGGGCCGGTGGAGGAACTGGCCGCCGCGGTACGCCGGGTGCTCGCCGGGGAGACGGTGATCGATCCCGCACTCGCCGCTGCCGCGCTCAGCGCGGGCCCGAATCCGCTGACCGCGCGCGAGACCGACGTACTGGGCGCGGCGGTCGACGGGGCGACCGTGGCCGACATCGCGGCCAGGGTCCATCTGTCGGAGTCGACGGTACGGAACTACCTGTCGTCCGCCATCGGCAAGACGGGCACCCGCAACCGCATGGAGGCCGTCCGCGCGGCCCGCCGCCAGGGCTGGCTCTAGACCGTGTCCTTCGGATCGGGCCGGGCCCGACGTGGTGCCTGGTACTCCAGCCGCAGATCGTGATTTCGATGGTGAGGGGCGCCGAGGCCGGCGTGGATCATCTGGCCCGAGATCGCCCACGCCGTCACGGGCGTCGGCTCCTTCTTCGTCTACCCGAGTGCACCGAGACGGAGGGCGTCCCGTATCTCGCTGAGCTTCGCGGTCGTTGCCGGGGTACGCTCGTGCGCTTGCTCAGCGAGTCGGAGGGCGTCGTCAATCTCGCTGAGCTTCAGGGAGGACAGGACGGCCTCCCGCTCTATCAGGTCGTCCCGGGACACAGTGGTCAGCCACGTGCACGGGGTGAAGCCTGGACGCGGGAACGCGAGCCGCAGCACGCCTTCGAACGGCAGTCCCTCACCGGCGCCCACCATCACTTCGATGCCCAGACCGCTGATGTCGACGCCCGCCGGAGCAACGACCTGCATCACCCGGATCCCGGACGTGTCCTCGCCCGACAGCAGTACGACCAACCTCCGCTCGTCGAACTGAACCCACCAGACTTCGCCACGTTGCACAAGTCCTCCCAATACAGGACGGCAGGCAGACGCTGCGACCCTGACGCGCTGTGGAGACGGGCGCGGCCACCGTTGATCATCGGTGCGTGAAGACAAACGATCATGCGGTGGCCGCAGGTCACAGCGTAGACCCTGCTCGCTGGCAGGAAGCGTTCGAGGGCCTCTGGTCTACGCCGGCCGCCGCGGGCACGCCGCGGCGGACCGGGAACTGTACGTTCCGCGTTCCTGGACCTCCGCCCCCGACCGCTGCCGGGCAGCCGGACTTGGCGACAAGACGGAGTTCGTGACGTTGCTGATCCGCCGCAACCGCAGCACCGGCGAACTCGCGTACTGCCGCTGCTACTCGCCGGCCGCAGTGCCGCTGACCACCCTGGTGCGCGTCGCTGGATCAAGGTGGCGGGTCGAGGAGTCACCCGACGAGCTGATACCGCTCACCTGCGACGAGATCCAACGACTGTTCATGACGCTCGTCATCCAACGCGTCTTTGACCCTGTCCACCGGCTTGGCTGGTCCCTCTGGCGACGCCGCCGCCAGGCCCGATCCCAGACCAGCCGCTACCGACGACAAGCCGCTCAAGCATGAAGATCACGATCTGCGGCTGGAGTGCTAGTAGGCGCCGTTGACGTTGTCGATCGAGCCGTAGCGGTCCGCCGCGTAGTTGCAGGCGGCCGTGATGTTGGCGACCGGGTCGTACGAGTCCAGGGACGTGCCGGGCACGTGGTAGGCGCGGAAGGTCGGGTCGATGACCTGGAGCAGGCCCTTGGAGGGAATGCCCGCGGCGGCGTTGGAGTCCCAGTTGTTGATGGCCATCGGGTTGCCCGAGGACTCCCGCATCACGTTGCGGTGGATTCCGTTGTAGCTGCCGGGGATTCCGTGCTTGGCCATGATGTCCAGCGACTGCCGGATCCAGCCGTCGAGGTTGTTCGCGTACGTGGTGGCGGGCTTGGCCGCCGCGACCGCCTTCACCCCGGTCGCCTTCGCGGCGGCCGCCTTGGCCGCCGCGCCGATGCTCAGCTTGAGGCCGGGGCGGATGATCGAGGGGTTGGACCCGATGGCGCCGCGGTTGGCCTCGTACAGGGCCTGCCAGCCGCCGTTCACCGCGTGCTCGACGGCGATCTTCGAAAGGGTGTCGCCGACGGTGACCGAATAGGTGAGGGGAGCCGCCGCCTTTTCCACCGCCGGCTTGACGGCGGGCAGCGTGACGGCTTTCGCGGCGGGCGCCGCGGCCGGCTGCGTGACGGCCGCGCCGGCCGTGGTCGCGCTGATCAGCGGCAGGGCGAGGGCGGCGCCGCCGGTGCCGGCGACAGCCAGCTTGCGGGCGATCGGGCGCTGCTTCGGCCGACGGTGCTTACCGAGTCCGGGCATGGCGGAATTCCTCACGTGGGGGTGCGGGGGATCCCTGGCGGCCGCCGGTTTCGGCGGCTGCCCGCTGGGAATGACGTGAAGGTAAGCGAGTCCGCCGGGCGGGAACAAGACTCGAATTCCCCCTGGTGATCGACTTGCCGGTTTCAGGGTCGGAAACGACCTTGGGGGTGCCTTCGGGGAATGCCGAAATCCCTTTCCGGGAAAAGGGAATCGCCCGTTCCGGGTTTAATGATGTTGCTCCTATTCGAGTGACTCACATCACGGACCCCGGAAGCCGTTCAAGGAAACGGACAAGTCGCCCACACTCCGGCCCGATTCGGGCATCTCGCCCGTTGTTTGCGAACCGCCCACAGAGGGCACTTCCCGGCATGTCCGCGGAGGGTCAGAGGGGGCTGGGGACCTGCGCCAGCCGTTCCAGAGCCGCCGACACCGCCGCCCCGCCCGCCGGCAGCAGCGGGAGCCGTACGTCCGGCGTCGGGATCCGGCCCTGGGCGTGCAGCACGCCCTTCACCACCACCGGATTCGGCTCGGCGAAGAGCGCCGCCGAGAGCCGGGCCAGAGCGTGGCCCAGGGCCCGCGCCCGCGGCACGTCGCCGGCCCGCCAGGCCGCCGCCAGCTCCGCGTACCGCGCCGTCGCCAGGTGCGCCGAGGCCAGGATCCCGCCCGCCGCGCCCAGCGCCAGCAGGGGGGACACGTACAGGTCGTCGCCCGCCAGGACCGCGAACCCGTCCGGCGGCCCGCCCAGCAGCGCCACCGCCTCCTCGTCGACGCCGCCGCCCGCGTACTTCATCCCCGCCACCCCGGGCAGCTCCCCGAGGGCCCGCAGGGCGGCCGCGTCCAGCCGCTGCCCGGTCCGGTACGGGATGTGGTAGACGACCAGCGGTACGGGGCTCGCCTCGGCCAGCCGCGCGAAGTGCGCCAGCACCCCCGCCGCCCCGGGCCGTACGAAAGAGGGCACGGTCACCAGGGCGGCCCGCACCCCGGGCCGGCTCGCCAGCCGGCCGAGCCCCGCCTCGGCGGCCCGGGTGCCGCCCGCCCCGGCGCCCACGGTCAGCATCGCGCCCCGCTCCCGGCAGACCCGGGAGCAGACGTCGGTGACGAGGTCGCGCTCCGCCTCGTCGAGGGCGGCGGACTCGCCGGTGGTGCCGAGGGCGACGATCCCGGTGGCGCCCTCGTCGAGCACCTGGTGGGCGAGTGCCTCCAGGGCCCCGGCGGCGACGTCCCCGGAGCGCGTGAAGGGGGTGACGAGAGGTACGTGAATCCCGTGGAGGGAGAGGTCCTGTGTCATGCCCACGAGCTTCATCCGCCCCGAGCGCCGAATCCAGTTCGCGTTTCTTACCTGAACCGTAAGCTGAGCCGATGCTCGACGTACGACGCCTGCGCCTGCTGCGCGAACTCGCCCGCCGCGGGACCATCGCCGCGGTGGCCGAGGCCCTCGCGTTCAGCCCTTCGGCGGTGTCCCAGCAACTCGCCGTCCTCGAACGGGAGGCGGGGCTGCCGCTGCTCGAACGCACCGGCCGCCGGGTCCGGCTCACTGCGGCCGGCCAGAACCTGGTCCGGCACGCCGAGGCCGTGCTGGAGCGGCTGGAACAGGCCGACGCCGATCTCGCCGAGGCGCGCAGCGGACTGGCCGGAGCCCTGCGGGTCGGGGCCTTCCCCACCGCCATCCGGGCCATCGTCCCGGCCGCCCTGGTGGCCCTGGCCCGGCGCCACCCGGGGCTGGAACCGATGGTCTCGGAGACCGACCCGGCTGAGGTCGCGCACACGCTGCGCGCCGGGGACCTGGACGTGGCCCTGATCCACGAGTACGACTTCGTCCCCGCCCCGCAGGAGCCGGGGCTCGCGACGCAGCCGCTCTACCGGGAGTCGATGTACCTGGCGGCGCCGGCGCAGGCCACCCCGGCGCAGGCCACCCCGGCTCGGGCGGCTCTCGCCGAGACCGAGGCCGACACCGACACCGACACCGACACCGAGGCCGGAGCCGCGGCCCCCGGCCCCGGCCCCGAGCAGGGCGCCGTCCTGCGGGCCCACTCCGACGCCCCCTGGATCACGGCCACCCCCGGCACCCTCTGCCACGCCATGGCCCTGCGGGCCTGCCAGGCCGCCGGGTTCACCCCGCGGATCCGCCACCGGGTCGACGAGTTCCCCACCGTGCTCGCCCTGGTCGCGGCCGGTCAGGGCGTCGCCGTCGTCCCGCAGCTCGGGGTCATGGGCCCCGTGGACCCGGCCGTCTCCCTGACCCGGCTCCTCATGGAGCGCCGAACCAAAATCGCCTTCCGCAGCGGCGCCGCCGCCCACCCGGCCGTGGCCGCCTTCGGCGCGGCACTTCGCGCCGCCGTACCTCCGGAACTCGCCACTCCGGCTTCCCCGGCGTGACACGGCTCCCCTCCACCGCCGCGCCCGTGTACGTTCGTTGATCCAGACAGATCCGACCAGAGCGGGGTACGACGTGACGCATCGCGTACGAGGGGTCATTGCCCGGAGCAAGGGCGCACCGGTGGAGACGACGACGATCCTCGTGCCCGACCCGGGGCCCGGCGAGGCCCTGGTCAAGGTCCAGGCCTGCGGGGTCTGCCACACCGACCTCCATTACCGCGAGGGCGGCATCAACGACGAGTTCCCCTTCCTCCTCGGCCACGAGGCCGCCGGAATCGTCGAATCCGTCGGCCCGGACGTCACCTCCGTGGCACCCGGTGACTTCGTCGTCCTCAACTGGCGCGCCGTGTGCGGTACCTGCCGGGCCTGCAAGCGCGGCCGCCCCTGGTACTGCTTCAACACGCACAACGCCACGCAGCCCATGACCCTGGAGGACGGCACCCCGCTCTCCCCGGCGCTCGGCATCGGCGCGTTCGCCGAGAAGACCCTGGTCGCGGCCGGCCAGTGCACCAAGGTCGACCCGGCGGCCTCCCCGGCCGCCGCCGGGCTCCTCGGCTGCGGGGTGATGGCCGGCCTCGGCGCGGCCCTGAACACCGGCAACGTCGGACGGGGCGACTCGGTCGCCGTCATCGGCTGCGGGGGAGTGGGCAACGCGGCCATCGCCGGCGCCCGCCTCGCCGGCGCGGCCCGGATCATCGCCGTCGACCTCGACGACCGGAAGCTGGAGTGGGCGCGCGGCCTCGGTGCCACCCACACCGTCAACGGCGCATCGGAGGACGTGGTCAAGGCCGTCCGAGCCCTGACCGGCGGCAACGGCGCCGACGTGGTCATCGACGCCGTGGGCCGCCCCGAGACCTACCAGCAAGCCTTCTACGCCCGCGACCTCGCCGGCACGGTGGTCCTCGTCGGCGTGCCCACGCCGGAGATGAAGCTCGAACTCCCGCTGCTCGACGTCTTCGGCCGCGGCGGCTCCCTCAAGTCCTCCTGGTACGGGGACTGCCTGCCCGAGCGGGACTTCCCCCTCCTCATCGACCTCTACCTCCAGGGCCGCCTCGACCTCGACGCCTTCGTCTCCGAGACGATCCCCCTGGACGCCGTGGAAGAGGCCTTCACCCGCATGCACCGCGGCGAGGTCCTCCGCTCGGTGGTCGAGTTCTAGGGGGACACCCCCCGGCCCCACCCGGACCGTGCAGGCCCCCGCCTGACGTAGGCGCAGGTGGGGCCAGGGTGCGCGGCGGACCCGTACTAGACTCGGCCGGGCCGCCACACCCGTGCCCCGGTCGCGATCCGGCCCGGGGCTGCCGCACACCCAGGGGCCGTTCGTGACCGTCGACCGCACCTACCGCCAGCCCGGTGTCGTCCTCACCGACCACCGCTTCAGCGTCCCGCTCGACCACGGGCGCCCGGACGGGGAGCACATCGAGCTGTACGCCCGCGAGGCCGTCGCCATCGGCAAGGACCCCGAGACCCTGCCCTGGCTGCTGTACCTGGAGGGCGGCCCCGGCTTCGGCGCCCGCCGCTTCACCGGTCGGCAGGCCTGGCTGGAGCGCGCCCTCACCGAGTACCGCGTCCTCCTGCTCGACCAGCGCGGCACCGGCCGCTCCACCCCGGCGAACCGCCAGACGCTGCCCCTGCGCGGCACGCCCGCGCAGCAGGCCGAGTACCTCGCGCACTTCCGCGCCGACTCCATCGTGCGCGACGCCGAGGCCATCCGCCCCGGCCTGACCGGCGGCGCGCCCTGGACCGTGCTCGGGCAGAGCTTCGGCGGCTTCTGCACCACCCACTACCTCTCCACCGCCCCCGAGGGCCTGACCGCCGCCCTGATCACCGGCGGTCTGCCCTCCCTGACCGCCACCGCCGACGAGGTGTACGCGGCGGCGTACCCCCGCATGGAGCGCAAGAACCGGGCCCACTACGCCCGCTACCCGATGGACGTCGAACGCGCCCGCCGCGTCGCCGCCCACCTCGTGGAGCGCCCGGCCGAACTCCCCGGCGGCCACCTCCTCACCGCCGAGGCCTTCCAGTCCCTCGGCATCCTGCTCGGCACCGGCGACGGCAGCCACCAGCTGCACTACCTGCTCGAGGACGCCTTCGTCCCGACCCCGGCGGGCCCAGCCCTCGCCGACGCATTCCTGGAACACGTACGGGGGCTGCTCTCCTTCGCCGCGCACCCCCTGTACGCCCTGCTCCACGAGCCCATCTACGCCCAGGACCCGGCCGCGCCGACCGCCTGGGCCGCCGAACGGGTCCGCGCCGGCCACCCCGGCTTCGACGCCGCGAAGACCCTCGCGGGCGACGAGCCGTTGCTGTTCACCGGCGAGACCGTCCACCCCTGGCACTTCACCGCCGACCCCGCGCTGGCCCCGCTGCGCGAGACCGCCGGACTGCTGGCCGCCCGTACCGGCTGGGGACCCCTGTACGACCCGGCCCGGCTCGCCGCCAACGAGGTCCCGGTGGCCGCCGCGATCTACCACGACGACCTGTACGTGGACACCGCGCACTCCCTGGACACGGCCGCGCGGATCCGGGGCCTGCGGACCTGGGTGACGGACGAGTTCGAACACGACGGGGTCCGCGCCGGCGGCCCCCGCGTCCTGGACCGACTTCTGGCCCTCGTACGCGACGACGTCTAGGACTCGGCTCGCGGAACGCTGAGCTCCGGGAACGGGCGTTTATTGTGCGGGCATGACCGAACAACTGGATCAGCCCGCGCCCTTGGAGCCGATGCCCGCCGACTGGCGGCGCGCCCTCGCGGTGGTCGCCCACCCCGACGATCTGGAGTACGGCGGGGCCGGGGCGATCGCCCACTGGACGGACGGCGGCCGTGAGGTCGTCTACCTGCTGGCCACCCGGGGCGAGGCCGGCATCGACACGATCCCGCCCGAGGAGTGCGCCCCGCTGCGCGAGGCCGAGCAGCGCGCGAGCGCCGCGGTGGTCGGGGTCTCCACGGTGGAGTTCCTCGACTACCGCGACGGCGTCGTCGAGTACGGCCTGGACCTGCGCCGGGACATCGCGGCCGCCATCCGCCGGCACCGCCCCGAACTGCTCATCACCCTCAACCACCGCGACACCTGGGGCGGTCAGGGCGGCGGGGGCAACTGGAACACCCCCGACCACAAGGCCGTCGGCCGGGCCGCCCTGGACGCCGCCGCCGACGCCGGGAACCGGTGGATCTTTCCGGAGCTCATCTCCGAGCAGGGCCTGGAGCCCTGGAACGGAGTGCGCTGGGTCGCGGTGGCCGGGTCCCCGACGCCCACGCACGCCGTGGACGCGGGTCCCGGACTGGAGCGTTCGATCAAGTCGCTGATGGAGCACAAGGCGTACATCGAGGTCCTGACCGACCAGGACCCCGAGGAGTACGTCCGCGGCTTCCTCACCGGTTATGCCGAGCAGGCGGCGCCGCGTTTCGGCGGCCGCCCGGCGGTGACGTTCGAGGTCTTCACCCGCTGAGTCCGCAACCTCTATTCTGACGAACCGTCAGAAGGAGGGGTTTCGTGATCGACACCATCGGCAACGAGGTCGCGGAGGGGGAGGAACGCATCCGGCTGGAGACCGCGGACGGGATCGCGGTCCTCACCCTCTGCCGCCCGGACCGGCTCAACGGCTGGAGCTGGGAGTCCACCCGTCAGCTGGGCCTGCTCGCGGACCGGATCCGCTTCGATCCGGACGTACGGGTGGTCCTGCTGCGGGCCGAGGGCCGTGCCTTCTGCGCGGGCATCGACGTGAAGGCCCCGGGCGGCGCCATCACGGGCGCGACGGCCGCCGAGCGGACGCGCAACTACTACGAGGGCATCCGCTGGGTGCACGAACGCTTCGCCGTGCTGTCGCGGCTTCCGCAGCCGGTGGTGGCGGCCGTACAGGGCTACTGCCTCGGCTTCGGCTTCGAACTGGCCCTGATGGCCGACCTCCGCGTCGCCGCCGAGGACGCCGTCTTCGCCCTGCCCGAGACGCAGCTCGGCGTGGCGGTGGACGCGGGCGGCGACCTGCGGATCGCCCGCGAGGCGGGCGCGGGCTGGGCCAAGTTCCTGGCGCTGACCGGCCGCCGCATCGACGCGGCGACGGCGTACCGCCTGAACCTGGTCCAACTGCTCGTCCCCCCGCAGGAGCTGGACGCCGCGGCCCGCGCGGTGGCGGCCGAGATCGCGGCCAACGCCCCGCTCGCCGTGCAGGGCGTCAAGCGCGCGATCGACGCCTACGCGGACGCCGCCCTCGCCCCGGCCCTCGACCGCGTCGCGATGACGGCGGCCCTGACCCTCACCTCCGAGGACTGCCGCGAGGGCTACGCCGCCAAGGCGGCCCGCCGCCCGCCGCACTTCACCGGAGGCTGAACACCGGCCGCGTCGAGAACCCCTCGTGCAGGCCCTCGCCGCCCGGTCCGTACGCGAACTCGGCCGTGGACGGGTTGCGGTTGGCGGTGGCCAGCGGCAGCCACCCGAGCAGGTCGCCGTATCCGCCGCAGACGGCCTCGCCCCCGTCACCGCCGTGCACCGCGGCCCGGTCGCTGCTCAGCTCCGTGGCGTAGCTGTCGTACGCGATGTGCAGCCCGAAGGCGTTCGGTGCGTGCCGCAGGCCGCCGTCGCCCCCGTACGAGGGCTCCTCCAGGGGGCACTCGTCGCCCCACCGGAACAAGGTGCCCGCCCCGGCCCCGCAGGCGTGCTCCCACTCGTCGGCGCCCGGCATCCGCAGCCCGCGCGCCGCGAGCACGTCCGGCACCGCCTCCGGGTGCTCGGTCAGCGCCTCGTCCTCCACCGCCATGAGCACGGTGGCGAGCGCCGCGGTGCGGACCGGGCTGAGCACCTCGGCGAGGTAGTCCTTCAGGGGGAGCTCGTAGCCGTACCCCTCCGCCCGGCTCTCCTCGTAGTCGGCGAGCTGCGCGGACGTCGGCACCCAGGCGTCCGGATCGAACCCGAGCCGCACCGGCCCGCCGGGTATGAGGGCGAACTCCCGTCCCTCGCGCTCGATGCGCACCCGGTGCAGCGGTCCGCCGAGGTGGTCGACGGTGTCGAGCCGCACCACCCGGCCGCCCGCCTGCGCGGCGGCCTCGTGCGCGAAGCGCCCGGCGGCGGCCCGGTCGAGCGAGCGCCAGCGGTCAAGGGTCAGATCGGCGAGAGACATGGTCCGATCCTCGCACCGGGCACTGACAACCGGCCTTCAGGCGCTGTACGGTCCGCGGCCCAGCTGCGTGCGGACCGGGACCACCTCGGGGTTGACCAGCGAGCGGCGCTGCCAGTTCGCGCCGTCGACCACCAGCGTGTGGCCGGTGATGAACCGGGCGTACGGGGAGGCCAGGAAGGTGGCCGCCCAGCCGAGTTCGCGCGGGGCGCCGACGCGCAGGGCGGGCTGGCGGGAGTCACGGGCATCGGGAGCGGCCCGCTCCAGGCCGTCGCGGATGTCCCCGGTCATGTCGGCGTGCGGGAACAGGCCGGGCACGAGCCCGTTGACCTGGATGCCGTACGGGCCCCACTCGACGGCGAGCGTCTCCACCAGGTTCTTCACCCCGGCCTTGGCGGCCGCGCTGTGGGCGAAGCCCGGCCCGCCGGTCCAGGCGTACGAGGCGCCGATGTTCACGATGGACCCGGGCGTGCCGGCGCCGAGGTGGCGGCGGGCGAACTCGCGGGTCGTGAACCAGGTGCCGGTCAGGGTGATGTCGACGACCGCCCGCCAGGCGTTCGGGGACAGGTCCTCCGCCGGGGAAGGGAAGTTGGCGGCCGCATTGTTGACCAGGACGTCCGGCAGGCCGAGCGCCGCCTGCGCCGCGTCGAAGACCTCCGAGATCCGCTCCGGCTCCCGGATGTCGCAGACGGCGGCCGTCACCCGGCCCGCGCCGGGGACGGCCGCCAGCTCCTTCCGCGCCGCCTCCAGCCGCTCGGCGCGCCGGCCCGCGATCACCAGATCCGCGCCGAGTCGCGCGAACTCGGCGGCGATGGCCTTGCCGAGACCGGTGCCGCCGCCGGTGACGAGGACCACCTGACCCGCGTACGTACCGGCGGGCAGCGCGGCGGACCCGAGCGGCGGCGGAGCGGGCAGCCCGGGCGGAGCGGGCGGGATCTCGTCCGTCATGGGGCATCGATAGCGCGCGGGCGCCGAGATCACCATGCCCGTGACGGGGTCACTTCTGCGGCGTGTACGCCTGCTTGCTCGCGCAGGTCCACACCACGGCGGTGCCCTTCATCGTCTCCCCGTCGTAGAACGTGCCGCCCACCCGGTCGTCGTCCGAGGCCGCGTAAGCGGAGCTGCGCGAGTCCGGGCCGGTGCCGGCGGGGTGGGGGAGGGCCAGAGGGGCTCCCGTGCCCGGCCAGTACGCGGCGTGGACGAAGTTGGGGTATCCCTCGACGAAGGTGACGGCCGAGCCGACGGCCACGTTCGTGGCCGGGCTGAGCCCGTCGAAGGTCACCTGGTCGTAGCCCGTGACCCGGCCGGGGTCGTTCGGCAGGGCGTCGTACGGCTTCTTCCAGACGGCGGGCTTGCGCTCCTGCCAGTCGCGGTAGCTGCGGTCCTCGTGGCCGACGACCCGGCCGCGGTCGTCGATGCCGGACGCGGTCGTGCGGACCGTCGGGTCGTCCTCGGTCCACACCTGCAGGCTGTACGGCGGGTACCCGCCCCCGGCGGGCCAGACGACCGGGAAGGTCTTCCCCCTGAGCTGGTCGTCCTCCTCGTAGGACGTCCGGGCCGTGCCGACGATGTCCCCGCGCGCGTTGATCCCGTTCACCGAGACGATGCCGGTGCCCGGGTGGGCGTCGGCGGGCACCGGCAGCTCGCGCACCACCGCGCCGTTCAGCCATTCCTTGGCGACGCCGCCCTCCATGCCGACGGAGCGGCCCGCGTCGTTGACGTCCGTCACCGCGCTCGCGGTGGCTCCGCCGCCGATCAGCCGGACCGCCGCCGCACCCTTCTGGTACGTGAACCCGTAAGGGGTGTCGGGCGTACCGGCGCGCCGCAGGGTGCCCACCATCAGGCCCTTGGCGTTCACCGCGCGCACCTCGCCGGACACGAAGCCCTCGGGCAGCGGGACGGCGTGCACCGCGTGGTCGGCCGTCCAGTAGGCGGGCAGTCCGACGCTCTCGCCGGCCACGAGGCCGCCGGCCCCGAAGGCCCGTACGGATCCGTAGGCGGGCGAGGGGCCCGCCGCGAGGGCGGGCAGCCGGAGGATGGCCGGCGTGCACGCGGTCCCGGCCGCCGCGGCCGGGGCGGCCGCCGTGATCAGTCCGGCCAGAACGACGGCGGCAGCGGCCGCGGACGCGCTTCTTCTCATCTGGTGGTCCCCCCTGGACTCAAGTCATGACAAGTGCACGACACATGCTGCCTGATCGGGGGCCGGAGTGGCCGGATCGGCGCGTGGTGTTTCGGTCCGGCCCGGAATCCCTCCCGCCGACGGTTCCCAGAGTGACAAGCGACCGCTTAGTATGCCCGCGGAGCGTGGTTCCTCGACGGCGGCTGGAGGCCCCGGATGCAGGCATGGCGAGTACATACCCCCGGCGAACCCCGAGAGGCCATGCGCCTCGAGGAGGTTCCCGAACCGGTGCCCGGCGAGGGCGAGGTGAGGCTCAAGGTGCTCGCGGCGAACGTCAACTTCCCCGACGCGCTGCTCGTCCGGGGCCAGTACCAGATCCGCCCGCCGCTGCCCTTCACCCCCGGCGTCGAGATCTGCGGCGAGACCGAGGACGGCCGCCGCGTCATCGCCAACCCGAGCCTGCCGCACGGCGGCTTCGCCGAGTACGTCACCGCTTCCGCCCGCGCCCTGCTGCCGGCCCCCGAGACCCTCGACGACGCCGAGGCCGCCGCCCTGCACATCGGCTACCAGACCGGCTGGTTCGGCCTGCACCGCCGGGCCCGCCTCGCAGCCGGCGAGACCCTCCTCGTCCACGCCGCCGCCGGCGGGGTCGGCAGCGCCGCCGTCCAGCTCGGCAAGGCCGCCGGCGCCACCGTCATCGGGGTCGTCGGCGGCAAGGCCAAGGCGCGCACCGCCGAGGAACTCGGCTGCGACCTGGTGATCGACCGGACGAGCGAGGACATCGTCGGCCAGGTCAAGGAGTTCACCGGCGGGCGCGGGGCCGACGTGGTCTACGACCCCGTCGGCGGCGACGCGTACGCCGCCTCCGCCAAGTGCGTGGCCTTCGAGGGCCGGATCGTCGTCGTCGGCTTCGCGAGCGGCACCATCCCCGCCCCCGCCCTCAACCACGCCCTCGTGAAGAACTACGCCGTCCTCGGCCTGCACTGGGGCCTGTACGCCACCAAGGACCCCGCCGCCATCGCCGCCTGCCACGCCGAGCTCACCCGGCTCGCCGCCGAGGGCGCGATCAAGCCGCTGGTCAGCGAACGCGTCCCGCTCGCCGCGACCGCCGACGCCGTACAGCGCCTCGCCGACGGGACCACCACCGGCCGGCTGGTCGTCGTACCGGCCCTGGACGGAGGCGGTTCGCGATGACCACCTCCGAAGCGCTGGTGGCGCGCGTACGGGACCTGCTGCTCGCCCACCCGCCGGCCGACACCGACCGCGCCGACTTCCTGCGGGCCCGCTTCGACGCCGGCCTCGCCTGGGTCCACTACCCCGAGGGCCTCGGCGGGCTCGCCGCGCCCCGCACCCTCCAGGCCGTCGTCGACGCCGAACTCGAAGCCGCCGGCGCCCCCGACAACGACCCGCGCCGCATCGGCATCGGCCTGGGCATGGCCGCGCCCACCATCCTCGCGTACGGCACCGACGAGCAGAAGCGGCGCTTCCTGCGCCCCCTGTGGACGGGGGAGGAGGTCTGGTGCCAGCTCTTCAGCGAGCCCGGCGCCGGCTCCGACCTCGCCGCGCTCGCCACCCGCGCGGTCCGCGAGGGCGCCACCGGCGACTGGATCGTCGACGGGCAGAAGGTGTGGACCTCCAGCGCCCACACCGCCCGCTGGGCCATCCTGATCGCCCGCACGGACCCGGCGCTCCCCAAGCACCAGGGCATCACGTACTTCCTCTGCGACATGCACGCCCCCGGCGTCGAGGTCCGGCCGCTGCGCCAGATCACCGGTGAGGCCGAGTTCAACGAGGTCTTCCTGACCGGTGTCCGCATCCCCGACGGCCACCGGCTCGGCGCCGTCGGCCAGGGCTGGGAGGTCGCCCGCACCACCCTGATGAACGAACGCGTCTCCATCGGCGGCATGCGGATCCCCCGCGAGGGCGGCATGATCGCACCGGTCGCCGCCGCCTGGCGCGAACGGCCCGAACTGCGGACCCACGCCCTGCACCAGCGGCTGCTCCGGCTGTGGGTCCAGGCCGAGGTCGCCCGGCTCACCGGCGAACGGCTGCGCCAGCAGCTCGCCGCCGGGCAGCCCGGCCCCGAAGGATCCGGGATGAAGCTCACCTTCGCCCGCCTCAACCAGGAGATCAGCGGCCTGGAGGTGGAACTCCTCGGCGAGGAGGGCCTGCTGTACGAGGACTGGACGATGCGCCGGCCCGAGCTCGTCGACTTCACCGGCCGCGACGCCGGCTACCGCTACCTGCGCGCCAAGGGCAACAGCATCGAGGGCGGCACCAGCGAAATCCTCCTCAACATCGTCGCCGAACGCGTCCTAGGCCTGCCCGCCGAGCCGCGCGACGACAAGGACCTCGCCTGGAAGGACCTGGCCCGATGAGCACTGCGTTCGACCTGCTGTACTCCGAGACGGAGGAGGAGCTCCGGTCCGCCGTACGCGCGCTGCTCGCGGACCGCTGCGCACCGGCGGCCGTGCTCGCCCGGGCGGAGACCGGCCGGCCGCACGACCCCGGGCTGTGGCACACGCTCGCGGCGGAGATCGGCACGGCGGGGCTGCTCGTGCCGGAGAAGCGCGGCGGGCAGGGCGCGGGCCACCGGGAGGCGGCCGTGGTCCTGGAGGAGCTGGGCCGGGCCGTGGCACCCGTGCCGTACCTGACGAGCGCGGTGCTCGCCACGGAGATCCTGCTGGGCTGCGACACCCCGGAGGCCGGCGACCTCCTGCGGGAACTGGCCGCGGGCCGGCAGGTCTGCGCACCGGCGCTGCCGCTGACGCAGGCCCCGGGCGCGCCGTTGCCGTCCGCCGTACGGGACACCGGGGGCGGGACCCTGACGGGCACCGTCACCTCGGTGGCGGACGCGGTGGCCGCCGACGTCCTGCTGGTCCTCGCCGACACGGGGCTGTACGCGGTCCCGGCGGGCGAGGTCGAGCTGACCGGGCTGGTCCCGCTGGACCTGACCCGTCCGCTCGCCGACGTGACGCTGGGCGGCGCGGCGGGGACCCTGCTCGCGGACCCGGCGACGGCGCGGGCGGCGGTGGCCGGGGCGCTCCTCTCCGGGGCCGGACTGCTGGCCTCCGAGCAGCTCGGGATCGCGCAGTGGTGCCTGACGGAGACGGTGCGCCACGTGCGCGGCCGCAACCAGTTCAACCGGCCGGTCGGCTCCTTCCAGGCGCTGAAGCACCGGCTGGCGCAGCTGTGGCTGGACGTGGCCTCGGCCCGGGCCGCGGCCCGCGCGGCGGCGGACGCACTGGCCACCGGGGCCCCCGACGCCCCGCTGACGGTGGCGGTCGCGCAGGCGTACTGCTCCGGCGTGGCGGTGAGCGCGGCGGAGGAGTGCGTGCAGCTGCACGGCGGCATCGGGATGACCTGGGAGCACCCGGCGCACCTGTACCTGAAGCGCGCCAAGTCCGATGCCCTGACCCTGGGCACCCCGGGCCACCACCACACCCTGGTGGCCGACTTCGCGGAGCTCCCGGCCCCGTAGTCCCGTCCCCGCCGGCGCGTGAGGCGCGTGAGGCGCGGGGTCCGGGGGACGGCCGGGGACTGGGCGGGCGGGGCGGTACGGGGAGAAGGCGCGCGCAGCGGCCGGGGGACGGCACCCGGCACGGGATGGCCGAACGGCCGATGCGCGGCGGCCCGCCGGGAAGGCAGGGTCGACGGGCCGATCCGCAATCCCGTCCCGTCCGCCCCGTCCCGTCCGCCCCGCCCCGTCCCCAGAAGGAGGCGCCGTGCTGCACGCCCTCCACCTCCTCGGCATAGCCGCCTTCGCCGCCTCCGGAGTCCTCGCCGCCCACCGGGCCGACATGGCCCGTTCGGCGGGCTGGTCCTGGCCTTCGCCGCCGCCATCGACGCCCACGCCACGCCCCTCGCCGTGCCCATCCTCGCCGTGCTGACCGGGGTCACCGGCGAGGTCCTCCACGACGTCCTGTGCGGGAGTTCCCACCGCTGCTCCTGCGCGAGGAGGTGTACGCGACCGCCGCGCTCGCCGGGGCGGCCTGCTACCTCGGCCTGCGCGGGGCCGGTACCGGGGACACGCCCGACATCGCCGTCTCCGCCGGGCTCGTCCTCACGCTCCGCATGGCAGCCGTCTTCCGCGACCTGCACCTGCCCCGCCTTCAGCGGGCCGCCGGCTGATCCCTATCCTCGCCGCATGACGCCCGTGATAGCCCGGCTCGACGCCGCCCAGCTCGCCGCCCACCGCGACGAACTCGCCGATCTGCTGCTCGCCGTGGTCCGCGGCGGCTCCTCGCTCGGCTTCCTCGCCGACCTCGACCACGACCGGGCGGCCGCCTGGTGGGACGCGCTCGTTCCCGCCGTCGAGGAGGGCTCCCTCGCCCTCTGGGCCTCCCGCACCGGCGACGGCCGTCTCGACGGGACCGTCAGCTGGTACCGCGAGTCCAAGCCCAACGGCCGCCACCGCGCCGAACTGCGCAAGCTCATGGTGCACCCCCGGGCGCGCGGCCGCGGCACCGCCCGCGCCCTGCTCGCCGAGGCCGAACTCGCCGCCGCCCGGGCCGGTGTGCTGCTGCTGGTCCTCGACACCGAGACCGGCAGCGGGGCCGAGCGCCTCTACCGGTCCGCAGGCTGGACCGAGGCCGGCACCATCCCCGACTACGCCGCCGACCCGGCCGGCCGGCTGCACCCCACCACCCTCTTCTACAAGCACCCCCGGCCACCGAGGTGACCTCGCCCGCCGCGCCGCGTTAGACCCCGTAGCGCGGACCACCGAGCGAGGGAGACCGCATGTACGCCACACCCGCATCCGCAGCACTCACCCGCCGTACGGTCCTTCGTACGGCCTTCACCGCGGCGGTGCTCGCCGGCACCGCCGCGGCACTGGCTCCCGTACTGCGCGCCCGCCGCCCACGGCAGACCCTGACCCCGGCCCCCCTCGTCGAGGAGACGTACCGCGGCCGGAACATCGCCGTCGACCACGCCGGGGTCCGCATCGACGGCCGCCCCCTGCACGTCATGCGCCGCGCCGACGGCAGCTACCTGAGCGGGATCAACCACTTCCAGTCCTTCGGGACCCGGCTGGAACTCGCCCGCGCCGCCGTTGACGAACTCGGCACCACCCAGCTGGCGTTCGCGGCCCCGCACCACGGCTGAGGAGCCCCGCATGTACACCCGGCAGAACCAGAAGAACCTGACCAGCGCCCAGAAGAAGCGGTTCACGGCGGCCGTGCTGGAGCTCAAGCGCACCGGAGCCTACGACGACCTGGTGCGCACCCACGACAAGTACTTCGTGCCCGACCGGGACAGCAAGCTCCGGGTCGGGCACATGTCCCCGTCCTTCTTCCCGTGGCACCGGCGCTACCTGCTCCAGTTCGAGCGGTTGCTCCAGGCCGTCGACCCGGGCGTCTCGGTCCCGTACTGGGACTGGACCGCGGACAACAGCCCGGTCTCCTCCCTCTGGGCCGAGGACTTCCTCGGCGGCACCGGCCGCGAGGGCGACCGCAGGGTCATGACCGGCCCCTTCGCCCACGAGAAGGGCAACTGGGAGATCACGGTGGGCATCACGGAGGCCCGCTTCCTCACCCGCAACCTCGGGCGGCCGCAGAACCCGATCGCCCTGCCCACCGCGGCCGAGCTCCAGTGGGCGCTCGACGACCCGACGTACGACACCTCGCCCTGGGACTCCACGGCGCAGGGCGGCGGGTTCCGCAACAAGCTGGAGGGCTGGGCCGCGCCGAGAAGCGAGCGCTGGCGCAACCACAACAAGGTCCACCAGTGGATCGGCGGCCACATGACGGGCGGTACGGCCCCCAACGACCCGGCGTTCTGGCTGCACCACGCCTTCGTTGACCTGCTCTGGGACCGCTGGCAGCTCAGGCACCCCGGCTCCGGCTACCTGCCCGCCGCCCCGCTCGCGCTGGGCGATCTCCAACGCGGCCGGGTGATCGCCCTCGACGAGCCGATGCCGCCGTGGGACCTGACCCCGCGCGACATGCTCAGCCACCAGGGCCTCTACCGCTACGAATGATCCGTGGGCCGGGTACGGCGGCCGGGTACGAGAAGGGCCCCCGCCGTACGGCGGGGGCCCCGGGTCCTCGATCCGGCCGTCAGCCGCCGTAGCCCTCGGTGTGGTGCTCGCCGCCGCCCGACGCGTTGACGCAGGTGTTGCCGAACGCCGGGTTCAGCAGGGCGATCACGTTCACGGTGTTGCCGCAGACGTTGACCGGGACGTGCACCGGAACCTGGACCAGGTTGCCCGAGAGGACACCGGGGGAGCCGACCGCCGCACCGTGCGCTCCGGCATCGGCGACGGCCAGACCGGCACCGGCGGCCAGGGCACTACCGGCAACAGCGGTGACGGCGACTGCCTTCGCGATACGCGACATCAAGATCTCCTCGTGAGATGTGTGGTGCCACAGGGGTCTGTGGCGTTTGACATGGCGTACAACGCGGCGGGAGCCCGGCGGTCACGGCCGCTGGGCCTTGGTGATGAAGGAAAATCGCACGGAGGCGAAGTACGGCTTGATCTGGCCCGCGGCACCCGGCTCCAGCACCGCCGCCGGACGGCCCGCACAGCCGGGCTCCCGGTAGAAGGTCGCGGTCCCGCGGGTGGAGTTGGTGGCGGCCCGCGAGCCGCCGCCCTCAGCCGCCACACAGCCCTGCGGGGCGGTCAGCCCGTGGACCCTGTCGTCCTGGCCGACGTACTGGAAGTCGGCCCCCGCGGCGGCCTGCGCCGGTGCCGCGGCCACGAGCAGGAGCAGGGGCAGGGGCAGGAGCGCGGGCGCGAACGGGAGGACCGGGCCGGCCGGCCGGGCGGAGCCGCGGACGCCGGGGTGGATACGCATGAATCGCATGGCCGGTCCAACCCGGCCCGCCCCGGGCCGGGTCACGCCTTGTCACCCCTCGCAGGCCTGTGCGACCGTGCCCGGGAGGCGGAACACCGGATTCAGTGATGCAGTGATGCAGAGGTGCCGTGACACAGGGGTGCAGTGGTGCACCGGGCCGACGGAGGAAACGATGAGCACAGCGGGCGGCAGCGGCCGGCCCCGGGTCAGGACGGGGTACGGCGTCGTCGAGGGCCGGACCGGCCCGGCCGGGATCGCCTCCTTCCGGGGCATCCCGTACGCCGCCCCGCCCGTCGGCGCCCTCCGCTTCGCCGCGCCCGCGCCGCCGGCCGCCTGGGAGGGCGTACGCGACGCCGGCGCCTTCGGGCCCACCGCGCCCAAGGTGCCCTACCCGCCGAAGTTCGCCGCCCTGCTGCCCGACCCGGACGTCCCCGGGGACGACTGCCTGAACCTCAACGTGTGGACCCCGGACCCGGTCCCCGGTGCCCGGCTGCCCGTCATGGTGTGGCTGCACGGCGGGGCGCTCACCCGCGGCTCCTCGGCCGTCCCCGTCTACGACGGCTCCGCCTTCGCCCGCGACGGGGTGGTGCTCGTCTCCCTCAACTACCGCCTCGGCGTCCTCGGGTACGGACTCTTCCCCGACGCCCCCGCCAACCGCGGGCTGCTCGACCAGATCGCCGCCCTGAACTGGGTCCGGGAGAACATCGCGGCCTTCGGCGGGGACCCCGCCCGCGTCACCGTCTTCGGCGAGTCCGCCGGAGCCATCAGCGTCGGTGCCCTGCTCGGTGCCCCCCGCGCCGCCGGGCTCTTCGCGCAGGCCGCGCTGCAGAGCGGCGCTCCCGAGGTACTGCCGCGCGAGAAGGTGCGCGCCATGGTCCGGCGGATGGCCTCCCTGCTGAAGGTCCCCGCGACCGCCGAGGCCTTCGGCGCCACCGCCCTGCCCGACCTGCTCGCCGCCCAGGCGGCCGTGCTGCGCCGCTCCAGTCCGCTCACCGGGGGCCCCGCCTTCGGCCTCGTCGCCGACCCGGACACGCTCCCCGGGGACCCGCTGGAGGCCGCCGCGGGGACGGACGTACCGCTGCTGCTGGGCTGGACCACCGAGGAGTACCGGCTCTGGCTCGCCCCCATCGGCGCGCTGCCGGTCATGGACCGGCTCGGTCCGCTCACCCTGGCCCTGGCCCGCGCGCGCAGCGGCAAGGACCGGGCCGCCGTACGGGCGCTGCGCGCCGCACGGCCCGGGGCGGGCCCGGCCGAGCTCGCGGGCCAGCTGCTCACCGACCGGCTGCTGCGCGATCCGCTGCGCCGCCTCGCGGGGGCGCGGCGCTCGGCCTCCAGCTTCCTCTACGAGTTCGGCTGGCCCTCGGGCGTTCCCGGCCTCGGCGCCTGCCACGCGCTGGAGCTCGGCTTCGTGTTCGACACCCTCGACGTGCCGGAGTCCTCCTGGCTGGCCGGGCGGGACGCCCCGCAGGAACTGGCCGACCGGATGCACGCGTCCTGGGTGTGCTTCGCCGTGACGGGGGACCCGGGCTGGGCGCCCTGGGACGGCAACGGCCCGCCGATGGTGTTCGGCGGGCCGGGGCGCGAGGAATCCGTGGCGGCGGAGGTTACTCCACCGGTCCTTCCATGACCTTGCTGATGAACTGGATCGGGCCCTCGCCCATGTTCGGCACGTAGGTCTTGGCGTTGTGCTGGCCGCCGGGGATGACCCTCAGGCTGGTGTGGATCGGTCCCTTGCCGTACGTCGCGACGAACTTCTGCACGTCGGGCAGCGTCTTCTTGTTGTTCTCGTTGTCGCCGACCTGGAAGGCGAGGTAGACGTCCGGGGAGCCCTTCTTGTCGAGCATGGCCTTCGCCAGGAGCTCCGGGTTGTTCTCGGCCTTCTCCTTGTCGTGGCCCTTCCACAGCGAGGAGTCGGGCACGATGTCCGGGCCGGAGCAGATCGCGGCCTTGAACTTGTCCGGGTACTTGAGCACGGCCTTCAGGCTCGCGAAGCCGCCGGTGGAGGAGCCCATGTAGGCCCAGCCGTCACGGGACTTGACGGTGCGGAAGTTCGCCTTCACCAGGTCCGGGACGTCCTCGGTCAGCCAGGTCCCCATCTTGGGCTGGTCGGGGATGTCGGAGCCGTCCCAGTAGATGCCCTTGTCGTCCGGGCCCGGGTTCAGCACCGGCATGGCGAGGATGAACGGCTTGCTCTTGCCCTCGGCGTACCACTTGCTGATGCTGGTCTGGAGCCCCAGGTCGGTGCCCATCCAGTAGTTGTTCGGGTAGCCCGCGCCGCCGGGCAGGGCGATCATGACCGGGAAGCCGCTCTTGGCGAACTTCGGGTCGTTGTACTCCTTGGGAGCCCAGACCCACACCTTGCCCTTGAAGCCGGACTTCTTGCCGTCCAGTGTGGTGACGGCCACGTGCGTGCCGTCGGCCAGGGTCATCGAGTTCTTGAACTCGGCCTTCGGGCCGGTGGGCATCAGCGCCTTGGAGTTGGCCGCCTGCTTCGCGGCGCCGTCGGCGCCCGCCTGGCCGCCGCCCGCCGCGGGCTGGCCGAAGGAGACGTCCTTGCCCTTGTCGGTGAACGGGGGTATCTCGAAGTGGTACATCACCCCGGCCGCGATGCCCGCGAGGGCCAGGACGGAGACACCCGCGATCAGCCAGCGCCTGCCCCGGCGCGGCCGCTGACGCTCGTACTGGGGCTCCTCCGGCTCGCCGTACGGCGGCTGCGGCGGCCCGTACGGGGGCTCGGGCTGGTACTGGGGTTCGTACTGCTGCGTGTACGAAGCGCCGTAGGGCTGCTGCTGGTACTGCCCTTCCGATCGGTACGGCTGGTGCTGTCCGTCGGGTGAGTACGACATGTGCGGTTGCTCTCCGGCTGGTGCTGCCCCGTGGGGGGATGGTCTTTTCCCCGCCTGGGGGTGGTCTCTTCTGTTCGAAGGATGAGCCTACGTGCTGCCCGGTTCCCCTTTTTTCCAGGTCTTGGGCTTCCGTAGGTCAGGGCGTTGCCGAACACCGACAGGGCCACCGGAGTTCCCGGTCTGTTAGCCGACTGTCCCTGGCCCATGCACATGCCCCTGGGTATGGTGCGTGCGCGCCGCCACCAGACCCCCCTGCCCGGAGGTATTTTCCGTGTTTGGCATGCCCTCGTCACGGTCCGCCCGAAAGACCGCCCTCGCCACCGCCTTCGGCCTCACCGCCGCCGGCACGGCCCTGTGGGCCGGCCTCGGCGCCGCCCAGCCCGCGCACGCGGCCGGCCTGCCGGCCCCCGACCACGTCGTCGTCGTGGTCTTCGAGAACCACGCCTACAACCAGGTCATCGGGAGCTCCAGCGCCCCGTACATCAACTCCCTCAAGAGCGGGGGCGCCAACCTCACGCAGTCGTTCGGCATCACGCACCCCAGCCAGCCCAACTACCTCCAGCTGTTCTCGGGCTCCAACCAGGGCGTCACCGGCGACAGCTGCTACACCCCCGGCTTCAGCTCCGCGCCCAACCTGGCATCCGAGCTCATCGCCGCGGGCAAGAGCTGGGCCAGCTACAACGAGACCCTCCCCAGCCAGGGCTCCACCACGTGCAGCAGCGGCGACTACGCCCGCAAGCACAACCCCTGGTTCGCCTTCTCCAACGTGCCCACCAGCACCGCGAAGACCATGACCCAGTTCCCGACGGACTACACCACCCTGCCCAAGGTGTCCTTCGTCGTCCCGAACCTGTGCAACGACATGCACGACTGCTCCGTCGGCACCGGCGACACCTGGCTCAAGAACAACCTCAAGGCCTACGCGGACTGGGCCAAGACCCACAACAGCCTGCTCGTCGTCACCTTCGACGAGGACAACCGGCTCGCGGGCAACAAGATCCCGACCGTGCTCTACGGCCAGCCCGTCACCCCCGGCAGCACCTCGTCCACCACGTACAACCACTACGACGTGCTGCGCACCCTGGAGGGCCTGGCCGGCCTGACCGCCCACGCCGGGAACGCGGCCACCGCCAAGGACGTCACGGGGATCTGGGCTTCCTGACCATGTACGTTGCGGACAGCCGCGGTACCCCCGCGCCCGCCGTGACCCCCGAGCCGCAGGCCGTCGCCCCGGGCACCCGCCCGGGGCGGCGCGCCGCGCTCGCCCCCACGGTCCTCGCCCTCGGCACGGTCAGCCTGATCACCGACGTCTCCTCCGAGATGGTCACGGCCGTGCTCCCGCTCTACCTCGTCGCGGGCCTCGGCCTGTCCCCGCTCGGCTTCGGGCTCCTCGACGGGATCTACAACGGCATCAGCGCGCTGGTCCGGCTCACCGGAGGCCACCTCGGCGACCGACTGGGCCGCCACAAGGCCCTCGCCGGCCTCGGCTACGGGCTCTCGGCCCTGTGCAAGCCACTGCTGCTGCTCGCACACACCCTCCCCGCCATCGGCGCGGTGCTCGCCCTCGACCGCACCGGCAAGGGCCTGCGCACCGCCCCGCGCGACGCGCTGATCTCGCTGGCCGCCGCCCCCGAGGACCGCGGCCGGGCCTTCGGGGTCCACCGGGCCATGGACACCGCCGGCGCCCTGATCGGGCCGATCCTCGCCTTCCTGATCCTGCGCGGCGCCGCCGACGGCTACGACGCCGTCTTCACGGTCAGCGCCTGCGTCGCCGCCCTCGGCGTGCTCGTACTGGTCCTGTTCGTCCCCGGCCGGCGCGCCGCGCCGTCGCCCGGCGCCGAGCCCGTCTCGCTGCGGGCCGCCTTCGGGCTGCTGGTCCGCCGCGACCTGCGCCGGATCAGCCTCTGCGCCCTGCTGCTCGGGCTCTGCACCGTCAGTGACGCCTTCGTCTTCCTGCTGCTCCAGCGCGCCACCGGGATCGCGGACCGCTGGTTCGCACTGCTGCCGCTGGGCACCGCCGCCGCGTTCTTCCTGCTCGCGCTGCCGCTCGGCAGGCTCGCCGACCGGATCGGCCGCTGGCGCGTCTTCCTCGGTGGCCACCTCGCGCTGCTCCTGGCGTACGGCCTCCTGCTGACCGGAGGGGCGGGGCACGGCCACAGCACGGCCCTGCCCTACGCCGTGCTCCTCCTCCACGGCGGCTTCTACGCGGCCACCGACGGCGTGCTGATGGCCGCGGCGGCCGGAGCCGTGCCCGAGGAGCACCGCGGCGGCGGCCTCGCCCTCGTCCAGACCGGCCAGGCCCTCGCCCGCTTCGCCGCCTCGCTGGGCTTCGGCGCCGCCTGGACCGTCTGGGGCCCCCGTCCGGCCCTCGCGGTCGCGGCCGTGCTGCTGGCCGTCGCGGCCGCCGCCTGCGCCCGGCTGCGGCCCGCCGACGAGGCGGACGCCCGGTCCGCCGCCGAGACGCGGGCCGACTGAGCCGCTCGGCCGCCCTGAGAAGTCCCCCACATCCCCGAAAGGCCCCCATGACCCTCCAGCGCCGGATCCTGGTCCTCGTCTGCGCCGTCCTCCTGCTCGCCGCCGTGGGGGTGCTCGCCGTCGTCCGCGCCTCCTCCCGGGCCGACGAGAAGAACCAGCCCCAGGCCGGCGGGCCGCAGATCACCCGGGGCGAGGTGACCCTGGCCCCGGACGCGGGCGAGCGGCGGATCGTGTTCCGGAACATGGCCTGGGGCCCGCACCGCGACGAGCTCGCCACCGTCCCCGCCGGCGCGCCCCAGGGCCCCCGTACCGCCTCCGGAGTGAGCTGCCTGCGCTTCCACGCCGCCGCCGGCACCGGGATCTGCCTCCAGGCCGACAAGGGAGGGGTCCAGGAGAGCTACCGGGCCGTCGTCCTCGACGCGCACCTCAAGGAGGTTTCCGCGCACCCGCTGGCCGGCATCCCCACCCGTGCCCGGGTCTCGCCCGGAGGCCACCTCGTCGCCTGGACGGTCTTCGTCGGCGGGGACTCGTACGCCGGGACCAACTTCTCCACCCGGACCTCACTGCTCGACCTGCGCACCGGCACGTTCGACGCCTCGCTGGAAGACTTCGCGATCCGCAAGGACGGCAAGGCGTACCGCAACGCCGACGTGAACTTCTGGGGTGTGACCTTCGCCGCCGACGAGCGGACCTTCTACGCGACGCTCGCCACCGGCGGCCAGACCTACCTGGTCCGCGGCGACCTCGCCGAACGCACCGTGACCACGCTGCGCGAGAACCTGGAGTGCCCGTCGCTGTCGCCCGACGGGACCCGGCTGGTGTTCAAGAAGCGGGTGCCCGGCCTGTCACCGGACGCCCCCTGGCGGCTGTACGTCCTCGACCTGGCCTCGATGCGGGAGACCCCGCTCGCCGAGGAGCGCAGCGTGGACGACCAGGTGGTGTGGACGGACGACAAGACGGTCGTCTACTCCCTGCCCGGCGACTTCGGCGCCGACCTGTACTCCCTGCCGGCCGACGGCAGCGGCGCTCCCGCGCCGCTGATGGCGTCGGCCCTCGCCCCGGCCTTCCTCGGCTGACGCCGGGGGGAAGGGCCGGGGCGGAGGGCCGCCGCGGACGGCCGGCCCGAACGCAGGACCGTTACGCCGGGACCAGCGTCTTGCGGCGCCGCTTGCGCTGGGCCCCCGCCGAAAGCTTCAGCTCGATGATCGACCGTACGGCCGGCCACTCCTCGTCGAGGATCGAGTAGAAGGCGGTACTGCGCACGGCGCCGTCGAGACCCCGCGAATGGGCCCGGCGGACCCCCTCGCAGGTGAACCCGAGCCGCTCCATGGCGGCCCGCGAGCGCCCGTTGCGGGCGTCGGCGCGCAGCGAGATGCGGCGCACGCCCCAGGTCTCGAAGGCATGGCGGAGCATGAGCAGCTTCGCCTCCGTGTTGATGCCCGTCCCCTGGGCGCCCGGGGACAGCCAGGTATTGCCGATCTCGGCGGCATCGGGGATCGCGGTCGCCGGATCACCGAACGGGACGCCCGGCACGGCGGGCCACACCAGTGGTCCCTGCCAGTAGTCGAGTTCCAGGAACCGGGTCGAACCGACGACCCGGCCGTCGGTGGCTCTGACCACCGCGAAGGGGAGCGATCGACCCGCCGCCTGATCTGCGAGGGCGCGGTCGATGTACTCGTGGGACGCCTGCACCCCATGGGGTACGGGGGTGAAGGCGTAAGTCGTACGATCCTCGGCCCCGGCCACGGCCAAGGCCTCGGTGTGGTGGGGGGCGAGGGGCTCGAGCCGCACGGAGCGGCCGGCGAGGAGTACGGGTACGGGCACGGAGCCTTCGGTCCTTCTGGGCGGTGGGGTGGTTGCACAGTGTGCGTCTCTGACGTCACCCCCCGTGCAAAACACGGGTGAAAGGCAACGGGCTGTCAGGTGAACGCGAGTGGCTCAATGTAGCTCCTAAATGTGCTCCCATGAACCCCCAAATTGGCAACGCCGCGGCCATGTTTTTCGATGACTTTGGTCCCCGCCCGGGAGCCCCCGTAATCCTGATCCCCGGACATCCGTTCCGGCGCGCCGCAGCGGTCCCTCGAACAGCCGACCCGGAGACCTCCGATCGGCGTATAAACACCCTCTGACCTGCATATATATCGAGTGCGCCGAGTGCTTCCCGCAGCGGCCCCGACCGGCGGCGCGGCGGGCGGTCCCGGGGTCCGGAGCGGGCCGCCGGGCATCGAACGGGTGGCCGTCGGTGATGTGTCCGACACCGTCCCCGGGGCCCTTCGGGGCACGGGTCCGTGACCCGTGGCGGCACAGGGCGCCGGACGGGCCTGCCGGGCGGTCCGAAGGGCGGTCCGAAGGGCCGTCCGCGTCGTCGGGGGACGGGGTGACGGCGCCGTGGCGCAGGGCGACCGGGCGGGCCCGCTCGCGGTCGTGGCGGGCGGCGGCGTGACGGCGTCGTCGGTCGCGTACGGCCACGGCCCGGGCCGCCGATCCGACGGGATCGACCGCGCCGTCAACCACGGGACCGCCACCGAACCCCGGGCGCTCACCCCGCTCGTCCTCGCCTTCGCCGGGCCCCGTCACCTGCTCTTCCGCCGGGTGATCGGGGAATCCGGCCCGGCGACCCCGGGCCGCGAGCGCGCGGAGGACGGGGCCCCGGCGCCCGACGCCGCCGCCCGCCCCCTACCGTCCCTCCAACGCACCGTTCCCGTGCGGACCTTCGCAGACCTCCCCAGGTCTGCCCGGACCGTCACGGACCTTCCCGGAAAGGCGAGAGACCCCCACCATGTTCGGATCCCGCATCACCTTCGTCGAGGGCCAGGCCGGCCAGGGCCCCGCACTCGCCCGGATCGCCGACCGCGTCCGCGCCCGGCTCACCTCACCGCGGTACGCCGCGCTGCGCGGCGCCCGGCGCCCCCTGTTCACCGGCATCGGCGCCTCCTACGCGGCCCTGGCCGTCCCCGTACAGCAGCTGCGCGCGGCCGGGGTCGTCACCCAGCGGGTGCTGTCCAGCGAGATCGCCACCGGCACCGCGGGCTTCGACACCGACTGCCTGATCGCCGTCTCCCAGGGCGGCCGCAGCCGCGAGACGATCGCCGCCTTACGGTGCGCCGCACCCGGCATCACGAGGACCGCGCTGCTGGGCGTCGTCCCGTCGCCCCTCGGCGAGCTGGCCGACCTGACCCTGGACCTCGGCAACGAGCCCGACTCGTACGCCTCCACCATCGGCTACACCGGGACGGTGCTGGCCCTCGACCTGGTCGCGGGAGCCATCGCGGGCCGCGGGCAGGACCCCTGGGGCGACATCGCCGAGCAGACCGGCGCCGTCCACCGGCAGGCCGCCGAGGTGGTCGCGGGCCTGCGCGAGCGCGCCGCCCGCTGCATCGCCTCCGACGCGGTGGCGGCCGGCGCCTCGCGGGCCTCGGCCGAGGAGGGCGCGCTGCTGCTGCGCGAGGTGGTCCGGATGACCGCGGCCGCCTCCGCGACCCGCAACTACCTGCACGGGGGGATGGAGTCGGCGGGCAACACCCTGCACCTGGTCTTCGGCGACGGCCGCGAGATCGAACTGGCCCGCTCACTGGCCGCGGCCGGGCACCTCACGCTGCTGCTGACCACGGCTCCCGCCGAACCGTCGCAGAGCCTGTCGGTGATCCGCCTCCCCGTCGTCCCGGACGCCGTCCGCGCGGTGCTGGAGGCGGTGGTGCTCCAGGAGCTGGTCGCCCAGCTCAGCGCCGAACGCGGCGTGCCGATCGAGTCGTTCGTCTTCGCCAACGACGACACCAAGCAGGGCGGCCCGGACCGGGCCGCCTTCCAGGTGGCCGCCCAAGCCCCCGCAGACGACGCCGCAAGGGCCCCGAGCCCCTGATTTCGCCATGGCCCCAACTCAGGGGTGCTGCGGGGAATGCCCGGTCTGCGACGCTGGTTGCCCCGACACAAGATCGAAACCCAGGGGAGCCCCGGCATGACCGAGACCGTCACCCGCATCGAGTACACCCTGCCAGTGAACGACCCCGTGGCCGAGGACCAGGTACAGCTGAGCCGCGACGACCTGTGGACGGGGCTGGTGGCCAAGGCCGCCGACCCGCGCCCCTACGTGCCGGCGATCACCGAGTGCACGGTCCTGTCGGAGACCCCGCAGGGCCTGGTCCGTGAGATAGCCCGCGACGGGCACCGCTTCCGCGAGGTCGTGGTCTTCGACATCGGGCACCGCGTGAGCTTCCGCCGCTCGGACGAGAAGGAAGTCTGGACCATCGACAACGTCATCGACGAGGACCCGACCGGCGCCCTCACCCTGACGTTCAGCGGAGAGTTCGGGCGCGAGTTCGCCGCCTCCCGGCTCGCCGCGCTGCGCACGTCCATGGCCGAGACGGCCGCCCGTACCCTCGCCGTGATCCGCGAGTCCGCCGCGGCCTGAGGGTCCCCGGGACCGGCAGGCAACACCTGAGATCATCCGCACATGGACTTGGTACTGCGCCGACTCGCCGCCGTCGGGCCGTTCTTCGCCGTCCCGTACGGGACGCAACCGCCCGGGGACGGCTTCCGGCCGCTGAGCGAGCTGTACGGGCCCCGGCTGGAGCCGTACGTCGCCGAGGTCGGGCGGCGCATCGGCAGCGGGCCGGGGCGCGTCGCCGCCTCGACCGCGCAGTTCGGGATCGCCGCGCGGCTGTGGTCGATCGGGCTCGGTTGCGCCGCGCTGGGCGGGCGGGTGCCGGACCTGGGGGCCGACCGGGTCTGGTGGCGGCTGCCCGGGGCGGGATCGCTGGAGCTGTGGCTGCCGGAGCCCGGCCGGGGGGAGCTGCCGGCCGAGGCGCTCGGGGAGACCGTGCTCGGCAGCCTCGCGGCCCTGGACGCGCGGCTGCGGGAGCGGTACGGGGTCTCGCCCAAGGTGCTGCGCGGCAACGCCGCCTCGGGGCTGGTCGGGGCGGTGCGGGTGCTGGTCGACCGGGTCCCGGGCGGCCCGGCGGTGTCCCTGGCCGCGGGGCTGCTGGCCGAGGACGGACCGCTCGGCGGAGCCGGCACCTTCATCCACGAGGAGGGGCTCGGGGTGGCCTTCGTACGCCGCAGCTGCTGCCTGTACTACAAGGTCCCCGGCGGCGGCCTGTGCGGGGACTGCGTACTGCGCACCAGGTAGCGGCCCGGCCGGGCCGCTCGCGGGAACCGCGGGTGCGGCGGGCGCCGCATGAGAACGACGGAGGCCACCGGGGCGCAGTTGCACCGCTCCCCGATGGCCCCGCCGCAGCGCCGCGACGTCGTCTTCGACGGACCCGCCGACGTCCTGCGGCGTCGGTCCGTCAGTGCGAGGGCACTAGAACGTGAGGTTCCAGGCGTCGATCTTGCCGGTGTCCGAGTTGGCGTTGTCGTTCACGCGCAGCTTCCAGAGGCCGTTGGCCACCTCGGAGGAGGCGTTGACCGTGAAGGTCTGGACGATGTTGTCCGCACTGCCGCCGGCCCGGTTGCTCAGGGTGTAGACGGTGCCGTCCGGGGCCACCAGGTCGACCTTGAGGTCACCGATGTAGGTGTGCTTGATGTCCACGCCCACCTTGAGGGTGGCCGGCGCGTTGCCGCTCACCCCGCTGACGGTGATCGGGCTCTCCACGGTCGCGTTGTCGTTGATCGCGAAGTCGCCGAGGTTCTCGAAGTACTTCCCGGGCGGCGGTGTGGAGCCGACCGCCTTCAGCGCGTCGACCTGGCCCTCGCCGAAGAACGAGTTGTTGGCCGCGGTACCGGTGCACCGGTTGTCCGACGGGCAGGCGATGTCGTTGGCCTGGGTGGCCAGCTTGTCGCGCAGCTGCGCCGGGGTGATGCCCGGGTTGGTGCTGGCGAGCAGCGCCGCGACACCCACCACGTGCGGGGTGGCCATCGAGGTACCGCTCTTGGTGCCGTACTTGCCGCCCGGCACGGTGGAGTAGACGTCGCTGCCCGGGGCCGCGACGTCGATGACGCCGGAGCCGAAGTTCGAGAACGAGGCCTTCGAGGTGCCGGTGCCGTTCGCCGCGACCGTGACCACGCCCGGGAGCTCGGTCGGGATGTCGAGGCAGGCGTTGGTGATGGTGCGGGTGACCGGCGTCGAGTCGTTCGGGCTCGCGGAGTCGGTCGTCTTGTGGGCGAGGTCGTAGTTCTCGTTGCCCGCCGCGGCGACCTGCAGGGAGCCCTTGCCCTCCGCGTACTCCTGGGCGCGCTTGACGCCCTCGATGATGGCGGCCTGGTCGATGTTGTCCGGGCAGTTGAACTGCCACGGGTCCGTGTAGTAGCTGTTGTTGGTGACCTTGAAGCCGTGGTCACCGGCCCACACGAAGCCGCAGATGGTGTTCTCGGCGAAGAAGAACGAGTTGCCCGGCTCGGCGACGCGGACCGCGGAGATCTTCACGCCCGGGGCCACGCCGACGACGCCCTTGCCGTTCTTGGCCGCCGCGATGGTGCCCGCGACGTGCGTGCCGTGGCTGTCCACGTCCCGCCAGGCGCCCGTACGGGTGTCCGGCTTGCCGTACGCGCAGGAGACGGAGTCGGCCGCGTTGAAGTTCGGCGCCAGGTCCTGGTGCTGGTCGTCCACACCGGTGTCCAGGATGCCGACCTTGACGGAGGAGGATCCGGTGGTGACGGCCCAGGCCTGGTCCGCCTTGATCTGGCTCATGTCGGCGCGCACGGGCTCGCCGGCCGGGGTCGTCGACTGCGCCGGGTTGGCGGGCAGCGCCGGGTTGTAGGCGTCGGCCGGGACGTCCGAGGTGCGGGTGGCACCGACCTGCTGGACCCCGCTCACCCCGCGCATCGTCGAGGCGAAACCGGCGGAGGCGGAGTGGGCGACGATCACGCCGATGGAGTCGAAGGTGGAGAAGACGGTGCCGCCGTTGGCGGCGACGGCGTTGCGGACCGCCGTGCTGTCACCGGGCGCGGTGATCACGAGGTAGGCACGCGTGCCGGCAACCCAGGTCGCACTCTGGGAGGTCGGCGCCGCGGCGGCCTTGCCCGCGGCCTTGGCGGGCGCGGAGGGGATGCTCTGGCCGGAAGGGGAGACCGGGGCGGTGCCGGCGAGCGCGGCGGGGGCCCCGAAGGCGAGTGCGGCGCCGAGTGTGGCGGCCAGCACGAGAGTACGTCGAGGTCGGCTGGATATGTGGGGTATCAATGCGTCCTCCGAAGACGGCCTGGAGGTGCTCATGACACCTACCGGGCCGTACGAAACGAGTGGTGGACGCAAGATGTCAGACCCGTGCCCCGGTATGGAAGTACCTTTTACCGCAGGACACTTAACGGCCCCGTGGCCGAAAATGGACCATGGGGCCGCGTGAGGGCGGTGTGAAGGGGGTGTGAGGGCCGACCGGCCCGGGCACCGTGGGGGCGAGCCCGGCCCGGCCGGCCCGTGACGGGCGTTCCGGTCAGACCGGTACGCCGTCCTTGGCGCCGGCCGGCGAGGGGGCGGGCACGGTGGGGGGCTCCGTGCCGTGGCCGTCGTCGATCAGCGTGGTCTCGTCGAACTCCAGGCGCCCCGCGAGGACTTCGGTGGCCCGTGCGCGGTCGAACTCCTTGGTCCAGGTGCCGATGAGCACCGTCGCCACCGCGTTGCCCGCGAAGTTCGTCAGCGCCCGGGCCTCGCTCATGAACCGGTCGATGCCCACGATCAGCCCGACGCCGTCCACGAGCTCCGGCCGGTGCGACTGCAGTCCGCCGGCCAGCGTCGCGAGCCCGGCGCCGGTCACGCCCGCCGCGCCCTTCGAGGCCACGATCATGAACAGCAGCAGCGAGATCTGCTCGCCGATGGCCAGCGGCTTGCCCGTGGCCTCGGCGATGAACAGGGAGGACATCGTCAGGTAGATCGCTGTCCCGTCCAGGTTGAACGAGTAGCCCGTCGGCACCGTGATGCCGACCACCGGCTTCGAGACGCCCAGGTGCTCCATCTTGGCGATCAGCCGGGGCAGCGCCGACTCCGAGGAGGAGGTCGAGAGGATCAGCAGGAACTCGCGGCCCAGGTAGCGCAGCAGCGAGAACACGTTGAGTCCGGTGCACACCCGCAGGAGGGTGCCGAGCACCACGAACACGAACAGCAGGCAGGTCGTGTAGAAGCCGATCATGATGACGGCCAGTGACTTCAGCGCGTCCATCCCGGTCGCGCCGACCACCGCCGCGATCGCGCCGAACGCGCCCACCGGCGCCGCCCACATGATCATCGCGAGCACCCGGAAGACCAGCTTCTGCACGTGCCCGATCCCGCGCAGCACCGGCTCGCCCGCCGCGCCCATGGCCTGGAGCGCGAAGCCGCACAGCAGCGCCACGAGCAGGGTCTGGAGCACCTGCCCGCCGGTGAAGGCGGAGACCAGGGTGGTCGGGATGATCCCGAGCAGGAACTCGGGCGTGCTCTGCGCCCCGCCCGCCTTGGCCTGCGCCTCGCCCGCGTGCTTGACGGCCTCGGTCAGGTGCAGTCCACTGCCCGGCTCCAGCAGGTTCCCGACCAGGAGCCCGATGGCCAGCGCCACCGTGGACATGATCATGAAGTATCCGAGGGCGAGGCCGCCCACGGCGCCGACCTTCGCGGCCTTGCGCACCGACCCGATGCCCAGCACGATCGTGCAGAAGATCACGGGCGAGATCATCATCTTGATGAGGTTCACGAAGCCGGTGCCCAGCGGCTTGAGCTCCACGGCCGTGCCGGGTGCGGCGAAGCCGACGGCGATGCCGAGGAGCACCGCGGCGATCACCGCGATGTACAGGTAGTGGGTCTTGTCACGTCTGCCGGCCACGGCTCGCCTCCTGGTGGTGAATACGTCCCGGGAGGACCATCGCCCGAGGCTGTGACCCCGGTCACCCTTGCGTTCATTGAGTTCACGGCCCGGTGCACACTGAGCGCCATGTTCCGTTTCCCCCGACCCCCGCGCAGCCTCGCCGGCCAGCTGTTCGCCATGCAGGTGCTGCTGGTCGCCGTGGTCGTGGCCGGCTGCGCCGTCTTCGCGTACGCCACCGCCCGCGGACAGGCCGAGGAGGCCGCCCGGCGCCAGGCGGGGGCCGTGGCCCGCGCGGTCGCCGACTCTCCGTCCGTACGCGAGGCCGTACGCGGATCCGCGGCCGGCGCCGACCCCTCGGCCGCGCTCCAGCCCTACGCCGAGCGGGTCCGCGTGGACTCCGGGGTGGACTTCGTGACGATCATGGCCCCGGACGGGCGGCGCTGGACGCACCCCGACCCCCACCGCATCGGCGAGCCCTTCATGGGCAACACCGCCCCCGCCCTGCGCGGCGAGACCTTCAGCGAGACCTACACCGGCACCCTCGGGCCCTCCATCCGCGTGGTCACCCCGCTCATGGACGACGGCCGGGTCACCGGCATGGTCAGCGCCGGCATCACCGTCCGCGCCGTCAGCGCCCGCCTCGCCGAGCAGCTCACCGCCCTCGTCTGGGTCGCGGCCGGTGCGCTCGCGCTCGGCGGAGCCGGCACGTACGTGGTCAACGCGCGACTGCGCCGGCACACCCACGGCATGAACGCGGCCGAGCTCAGCCGGATGTACGACTACCACCAGGCGGCCCTGCACGGCGTCCGTGAGGGTCTGCTCATGCTCGACGGTCAGCGGCGCATCACCCTCATCAACGACGCCGGACGCGAACTGCTCGGCCTGCGGGGGGAGGTCCGGGGCCGCGGCGCCGCCGACCTGGGGCTGCCCGCCCCGCTCACCGGCGCCCTGCTCGCCGACCGGCCCCGCGTGGACGAGGTGCACCTGACCGCGGACCGGGTTCTCGTCCTCAACAGCTCACCCGTCGCGGGCGGCGGCCGCCGCGGCACCGTGGTCACCCTCCGCGACCACACCGAACTCCAGTCGCTCACCGGCGAGCTGGACCAGGAGCGCGGTTTCACCGAGGCGCTGCGCTCCCAGGCCCACGAGGCCGCCAACCGGCTGCACACCGTGGTCTCCCTCATCGAACTCGGCCGGGCGAACGAGGCGGTGGAATTCGCCACCGCCGAACTGCAGCTGGCCCAGGCCCTCACCGACGAGGTGGTCACCGGCGTCGGAGAACCCGTTCTGGTGGCGCTCCTGCTCGGCAAGGCCGCCCAGGCGCACGAGCGCGGAGTCGAACTGTTCGTCACCCCCGACAGCCGGGCCGTCGACGCCGGCACCGGAAACCTTCCGGCCCGGGACCTCGTCACCGTGCTCGGCAACCTCCTCGACAACGCCGTCGACGCCCTCACCGGCGTCCCCGGGGCCCGGATCGCCGTCACCGTCCGGCCCGAGCAGAACGCACTGCTGCTCCGCGTCGCCGACAATGGCCCCGGGCTGCCCGTGGGCGCCGACGCCGACGTGTTCCTGCGCGGCTGGTCGGGCAAGGGAGAGGGGCGCGGCCTCGGCCTCTCCCTGGTCCGGCAGGTGGCCCACCGGCACGGCGGCAGCGCGGTGGCCGCCGAAGGTCCGGGCGGGGGAGCCGAGTTCACGGTACGACTGCCCATGCGAAGGGAGCCGGCGCGATGAGCGAAGCACAGGAGGCGGCGGCGTCCGCGGTGCGGGTGCTGGTGGTCGAGGACGACCCCGTCGCCGCCGACGCGCACGCCCTGTACGTCGGCCGGGTGCCCGGCTTCACCGCCGTCGGCGCCGTCCACTCGCTCGCCGGGGCCACCCGCGTCCTGGAGCGGACCCGGGTCGACCTGCTGCTGCTCGACCTCACCCTGCCCGACGGGCACGGGCTGCGCTTCGCCCGCGGGCTGCGGGCCTCCGGGCATCCCGTGGACGTGATCGTCGTGACCTCGGCGCGGGACCTGGCCGTGGTGCGCGAGAGCGTCTCGCTCGGGGTGGTCCAGTACGTACTGAAGCCGTTCGCCTTCCCGACGCTGCGCGAACGGCTGCTGCGCTACGCCGAGTTCCGGGCCACCGCGGGGGAGGCCGCCGGACAGGGCGATGTGGACCGGGCGCTCGCCGCCCTGCGCGCCCCCGGCCCCGCCGAGCTCCCGAAAGGGCTCAGCGCGCCGACCCTGGACCGGGTCGGCGCGCTGCTGCGGGCGGCGCCCGAGGGGCTGACCGCCGCCGGGGCGGCCGGGGCGGCCGGGATCTCCCGGATCACGGCCCGCCGCTACCTGGAGCACCTGGTGGACACCGGGCGGGCGGACCGCACCCCCCGCTACGGGCAGGTCGGCCGCCCCGAACTGCACTACCGCTGGCTGGCCGAGGCGGCGGGGACCGGTTCCGTGTCGAAGGTGTAGAACTTCCGGTGGTCCAGCATGTCCGCCGGGGTCACGTCGTTCCAGGGGCGCATGGTGTCGTGCAGGTCGACGACGTTGACGGTGCCGGCGGCCGGCAGGTACGCGGACTTCGGGTTGCGGGCCTGCCACTCGGCCCACAGCTTGTCGACGTAGGCGTGGTGCATCCAGAACACCGGGTCGTTGGGGGAGACCCCGGTGCCCATCTGGCCGCCGACCCACACGTGCACCCGGTTGTGCAGGTTGGCGCCGCGCCAGCCCTCCAGGTTGTTGCGGAAGCCGTTCGAGGAGCTGTTCCAGGGGGCCATGTCGTACACCGGCATGGCGAGGACGGCTTCCACCTCGGCCTTGGTCGGCAGTTCGGCCACGCCCTCGCCCAGCGCGCGGCGCAGGTAGGCGCGCCCGTCGACCCGTACGTTCACGTTGAACTTCCCGGTGGCGTACGCGAACGGCCCGTCCATGACCTGCCCGTCGCGGGCGCGGCCGGTACCGCCGAGGAAGTCGGCGGCCCAGAGGGAGGAGCGGGAGGTGCGGTCCGCGGTCCAGTCCCAGTAGGGGAGCGAGACGGTCGGATCCACTTTCTGCAGGGCGGCCTCGAACTCCAGCAGGAAACGGCGGTGCCAGGGCAGGAAGGAGGGGGAGCGGTGGCCCACCCGGTCGCCCGAGTCGGTGTCGCTCATGATGAACCCGTTGTGGGTCGTCACGAAGCGGTCGTACGCGCCCGTGCGCTTGAGTTCGAGCAGCGCGTTGGTGAAGGCGCGCTTCTCCTCGGGGGTGAGGGCGGCCTGGTTCTTGCGGACGGTCATGCCGTGCCTCCCATGGGCGCGAAGGGGGCGAGGACGGCGCCCTGGAGCTCGCGCACCGCGGCGCGGGCGAGCGAGGTCGGATCGGCGAAGGTCTCGTAGTGGTTGACCACGCTGATCCAGGTGCCGTCGGCGTTGCGCATGACGTGCAGTTCGCGGCCGTCTATCCGGACGGTGGGCAGGCCGTCGTGGCCGCCCCCGTGGTGGCCGCCGTGGTGGCCGCCCCCGGTCGTGGCCGGGGTGATCTGGATGCGGCGGCCCTGGTAGACCTCGTCGACCGTGCCGGTGGGTATGGAGGCACGGGAGTCGGCGGCGGCTGCGTGCGCGGTGGCGCCGGCTATGCCGAGGGCGGAGAGCGCGCCGGCTGTGGTGCCCAAGGCCTGCCGGCGGGTGATCTTGTTCATGGGCCGAAGAACTATCAGGGCCGCGCGGCCCGTTGACCGGTATCCGGACATCGGCGGATAAGTTGCCCGTAGAACCAGTTGGTCGATCTTCCCGTCCGAACCGGCTCCGGCGGCTCGGACGGGAAGATCTTCGAAAATGAGTCTACTCGACGGTAATTTATCCGGTCGCACGCGACTCCTATGCGGGGCGTCACACCGCGGAGTCGGCCGGAAGCTCTCGGTTGCGCTGCCCGGCTAGCACTTTTTGTAACGAGACGTCACCTATAGTCCGAACATGGCTCTTCATGAGACGAAAGACGTACGCGACGCCGACGCCGACGCGGACGTGTTCACGTCGGCCCTGAGCGGCCAGATCCTCCCCAAGTACCGGATGCCCGAGGACCACTCGCCCACCGAGGTGGTCTACGAGCTGCTCAGCAACGAGCTCCTCCTCGACGGCAACGCGGCGCAGAACCTGGCCACCTTCTGCACCACCTGGTCCGACGACGGCGTGCACCGCCTGATGAACCAGTGCCTCGACAAGAACATGATCGACAAGGACGAGTACCCGCAGACGGCCGAGATCGAGGCCCGCTGCGTCAACATCCTGGCCGACCTGTGGAACGCGCCGGCCGGCGGCGCGGCCACCGGCTGCTCCACCACCGGATCCAGCGAGGCCGCCATGCTCGGCGGCCTCGCCCTCAAATTCCGCTGGCGCGCCCGCCGCCAGGCCCTGGGCCTCCCCGCCGACCGGCCCAACCTCGTGTGCGGGCCGGTGCAGATCTGCTGGGAGAAGTTCGCCCGCTACTTCGACGTCGAACTGCGCCAGATCCCGATCGAGGCCGACGCCACGGGCCTGCGGCCCCATCAGCTCGCCGAGTACGTCGACGAGAACACCATCGGGGTCGTCGCCATCCTCGGCGTCACCTACACCTGCGACTACGAGCCCGTCGCCGAGATCGCCGCCGAACTCGACCGGATCCAGGCCGAGCACGGCTGGGACATCCCGATCCACGTGGACGGGGCCAGCGGCGGCTTCGTCGCCCCCTTCCTCCACCCCGACGTGGTGTGGGACTTCCGGCTCCCGCGCGTCGCCTCCGTCAACACCTCCGGGCACAAGTACGGGCTCGCGCCCCTCGGCGTCGGCTGGATCGTGTGGCGCACCGCCGACCTCCTGCCCAAGGAGCTCGTCTTCGACGTGGACTACCTCGGCGGCGACATGCCGACCTTCGCCCTCAACTTCTCCCGCCCCGGCGGCGAGGTCATCGCCCAGTACTACCTGTTCCTCAGGCTCGGCCGCGCCGGCTACCGGCGCGTCCACGAGGCCTGCGTGGCCACCGCCCAGTACCTGGCCGGGGAGGTCGCCGCCATGGGTCCGTTCACCCTGCTCTACGACGGCCTCGGCGGCCTGCCCGCCGTCTCCTACCGGCTCACCGACCAGGCCGCGGCCGGGTTCAGCCTCTACGACCTCTCCGACCGCCTGCGGATGCGCGGCTGGCAGGTGCCGTCGTACCCGCTGCCGGCCGCCCGCGACGACACCGTCATCCAACGGGTGCTGATCCGGCACGGGGTGACCCGCGACCAGATCGCCCTGCTCGTCACGGACCTCCGCAACGCGGTCGACCACCTCACGGCGACGCCCCCGCCGACCCCGGCGACCGAACCCCGCTCGGGGTTCCACCACTAGGGGTGTCTTGGGCCTGGCCGCGCGCAGGCGTTCAGGCGGACGCCGACCAGCGCATGCCGAGGGCGTCGAGGGCGGCGATGCGCTGCGGGGCGAGGGCCGGGGCCCGGGAGCGCTGGTTGGCGATCCAGACCCCCAGGCGCACCTCCTGGCCCTCGACCCGCTCCACGTGGCCGCGCGGGACCCGCAGGTGCTGCTCGCGGGTGTGGAACTGGCGGGCCGCGGCCAGGTGCTGCGCCCACTTCTCGGCCTGGGTGCGCCGCGGCCGCGGGCGCTCGGCCGGGCTCGCCCCGGTCACCCCGAGCGCGTGCTCCAGCAGCCAGCGCTGGGCCCAGGCCAGCTGCTCCCAGGCCAGCCGCTGGCCGCGCACCCACCGGCCCAGGTCCTCGCCCTGGACGACCACCTCGCCGGGGGCGAGCGGCAGCCGGCCCCCCTCGTCGAGGTGGACGCGGGTCAGGTGGAAGGCGCGCTGCCAGGAGACCTCCCAGGCCGGACACCAGGACGCGTCGATGGCCTCCAGTGCCTCCCGGCGCTCCTCCGACAGGGCGCCGGGTCCCTCGCGGCGGGCGGCGGCCCGCTGGTTCTTGACCCACACCCCGACCGGCGCGCCGCGCCAGGTGGCTTCCGCGGGCGGCAGCAGGTGGCCGTGTTCCGCCGCCCAGCCGCGGGCCGCCGCCAGCCCCTCCTCGTACGCCACGTCGAAGTGGCTCCACACCATGCCGAGTTCGTCGAGCTGTGCGACCCGCTCCCGGCCGAGGGCGCCCCGCCGGTGGGTGCGCCGTGCGTCCGCGATCCACTGGCCGAGGGGGAACCGACCCAGCCCGGGCGGCCAGGCCCCGCCGGCGGGTTCCGTACCGGCCCGGGCCTGCGCCTGCGGCCCGGCCGGGACCCGGAACGCGAACGGCACCCGCAGGTCCCCGGCCCCGGCCGCGTAGATCCGGGCCGCCTCCACCCCGCGCCGCCAGTGCTCGCGCTCGGGGTGCAGCACCCGCAGCCGGATGAACGCCGCCAGCAGCGCCGGATCCCTCGGGGTGGAGAAGCTCAGCAGCGCCTGCGCCCCGGGCCGCATCCCGGCTCCGGCCACGGCCTCGCCGCCGGACTCCGCCCGCGGCCGGCTCGGGGCCTGCGGCTGGGCCAGCGATTCGACCAGCCGGGTGTCGTGCGCCCGCAGCGCCTCCAGCAGCCGCGCGAGGTCCCCGTACGCGCGGGAGGTCAGCATCGACTCGGCCGTCTCACCCGGCCCCAGCAGTACGGGCACCACCAGCGAGGCGACCTTGCCCTCGCCGGGGCGGATGCGCAGCGCCCGCCCGACGGCCTGGACCAGGTCCGGCATGGAGCCCCGGACGTCGGCCCAGAAGACGGAGTCGCACTCCTTGGTGTCCACGCCCTCGCCCAGTACCCGGACACTGCCGAGGAAGGCCTTGTCGGCGGCCCCGTCCGCCGCGAACTCCGCCAGCACCCGCCGCCGGTGCGCCGCCGTGTGCTGCCCGCACAGCCAGTCGGCCCAGACCGTACGGGGGTACTCTGGCTCGGACTCTCCCCTCGCGGCCCGCAGCCGCCGTGCCACCGCCGGCAGCCCGGCCGCGAAGGCCTCGGCCTCCCGGGTCAGGTGGTGGAAGACGAGGGTCCGCCGGAACCCCTGGTCGGCGGCCGCCTTCACCAGCGCCGCCTGCAGGGCCGCCAGCCGCGACCCGCGCACGGCGTCGGAGCGCGCGCCCGTGCCCAGCAGAACGGCCGCCTGGAAGCCGGGGTCGCTGACGTCCACGCACACCACCCGGTACGGGGCGCAGATGCCGCGGTCGACGGCCTCGGCCAGGGTCAGCGTGTGGCAGCGGGCGCCGAAGGGGCCGTCGGGATCGTCCTCCATGGACGCGACGAGTTCGCCCCGCCCGGGGCCGCCCTCCTCTTCCTCCTCCGCGCCGTCCTGCCAGACCCGGGGCGTGGCCGTCATGTACAGCCGCCGCAGGGAGGGGATCCGGGTGTTGTCGTGCACCACGGCCCACGGCTTGCCGATCCGCCCGGAGGTGCGGTGCGCCTCGTCGACCACGATCAGGTCCCAGCCCGGCAGCCCGGAGAGGTGGGCCCGCTCGATCGTGCCCAGCCCCAGGGAGGCGTACGTGGCGTACACCGTCACCCGGTCCGCCGGCGGGCCCGCCCGGCGGACCAGCTCGGCCGGATCGGTCGTGGCGGGCATGCCCGCGTCGGCGGGGCGCAGGGAGCACACCGCGAGGGAGCGGCCGGTCCGGCCGCCCTCGCGCCAGGCCGCCGCCGTCTGCACGAGCAGGTCCAGCGAGGGTACGAGGACCAGCACGCGCGCGGCCCGCAGCTCCTCGGCCGAGCGCACGGCGACCAGGGACTTGCCGGAGCCGGTGGCCATGATCACCTGGGTCCGCAGCCCGGCCCCGGGCACCCGGCCGTCGGCGGGCAGTCCGAGCGCCCGCAGCACGGCGTCGACGGCCTCGCGCTGGTGCGGACGGAGCTCTTTCCTCGCCATGTGCTCTGCTCCGTCCGTCCGCCGCTATCGGCCCTGATCAGCATTTTCGGCTCCAGACTCCATCCTGCCCGAGTTGTGAAGCACGAGGGGCCCACGGCGCGGGCGAGCCGTGCGGATCACATCTTGGCGCCGAAGTTCTGCGTCCACCACGGGCCGCCCGGGCCGGTGTGGATGCCGACGCCGATGTCCTTGAAGGAGCAGTTGAGGATGTTGGCGCGATGGCCCGGGCTCTTCATCCACGAGTCCATGACCGAAGCCGCGGTCTGCTGGCCCCGCGCGATGTTCTCCCCGTACGTCGACCAGCGGTACCCGGCGGCCGTCGTCCGCTTGCCCGGGTCGGCGCCGTCGGGATTGGTGTGATCGAAGAAGTCCCGGGCCGCCATGTCGTCGGAGTGCCCCTGGGCGGCGGACTGCAGCTTCGGGTCCTCCTTCAGCGGGCCGCAGCCGGCGGCCGCGCGCTCGGAGTTGACCAGCGCGATGACCTGTCCGGCCACGCCCGACGGGGCGGGTCCCGGAGCGGGCGCCGACGGGCGCGGAGCCGGCGCCTTGGACTTGGTCGGCGTGGGGCTGGGCGTCGGGCTTCCGGCGGACGGGCTCGGCGAGGCGGAGGCGGAGGGGGACGGGGAGGCCGAAGCGGAGGGCGAGGCCGAGTCCGAGGGGGAGGCGGAGGCGTCGGGGGCGGACAGCGCGGACAGCGGGGCGGCGGGTGCGGCGCCGTTGTCCTTGTCGTCGGAGCCGGGGAACCCGCCGAGGTAGGCGAGCCCGCCGCCCGCGACGCAGGCGGCGAGCACCGCGCCGCCGATCGCGCGGCGGCGGCTCTGCCGGCGCTTGCGCAGGACGCTGCGGCCGCCGGGGGTGGTGTCCGGTGTGCCGCCCTGGCCGGAGACGGTGGGGGTGAGCTGCGTGGCGGCGTCGGAGACGTCCGTGGCGTCGAAGCCCGTGCCGCCGAAGCCCGTGCTGCCGAAGCCCGTGCCGCCGTCGTACGCGTACGCCGCGTCGCCCGGGGCGAAGTCCGCGCCCGCCGGGACGTGGCCGGCGGCCGCGGCCGCGCGTATGCCCGCCACCAGGGCCATCGAGACCGGGACCAGGGCCAGACCCGCCAGCAGCCCTTCGGCCGGGAGCAGTCCGCTCCACAGCCCCGCGCACCGTACGCACTCACGCGCGTGCCGGGCTATTCGCTTGCGCCACAGCGTCGACGGCACCCCGTCCCAGGTGCCGGTCATCCCGCGCAGACCCTCGCACGGCGGCTGCGCGCCCAGCGCCCGCTCGACCACCCGGGCCGACTCCAGCTGCGCCTTCATCCGCTGCACCCGTACCGCCGTGTGCTGCGGGGACAGTTCGAGGGCGGCGGCCACCTCGGCGCGGGTCAGCTCGCCGGCGCACTCCAGCCACCACAGCGACAGCAGCGCCCGGTCCTCGGTCTCCAGCCAGCGGGTGGCGCGGGCGGTCTCCCGCTGCTGGCCCTCGAGCTGGAGCCGCAGGACGGTCAGGTCCACGAAGTCGGCGCCCGGATCGGCCAGTTCCCAGGCGGCTTCGAGTCCGCTCTCGCCGGGAGCGCTGTGCCGCGCCTGCCAGTGCGCCCGCACCCGGTTCATGGCGATCGCGACCAGCCAGGACCGGAAGTTCTCGTCCGACCGCAGGGTGCCCAGCCCGTCCAGTGCCCGCAGCATGGTGTCCTGCACCACGTCGTCCACGTCGACGGAGCCGTTCAGCGCGCGCCCGACGATGTTGTAGACGAGCGGCAGGTAGGTGCCGACCAGCTCGTCCTGCGCGCGGAGATCGCCCGCGCGGGCGGCTGCCACCAGCGCTGCCGTGTGCTGTGTAGTCATGTGAGGTTCCCTGTCCGTACCGGCGGTCGATGATGCCCGATACATGGGAGACCGTCGAGCGCGGCCCCGATAACGGTTATCCGGAAGAAGAACCCGAAGAAATTTTTCCGGAGGCTTCCGAGGGCGGGCCGCGCCACTGTTTCACAGCAGCGGAGCGAGCGCCTCCGTTGCCTTGAGCAGGGCCGGCGCGTAGGCCTCGATCTCCTCGCGGGTGACGAGGAAGGTCACCGTGGTGACGCTGACCCCGCCGATCGGGCGGCCCTGCGGGCCCAGGACCGCGGCGCCGATGCACCGGATCGTCGGCTCGTTCTCCTCGTCGTCCACGGCGAAGCCCCGGGACCGGACCGCCTCGAGCTCCGCCAGCAGGGCCTCCGTACCGGTCAGCGTCCTCGGTGTGCGGCGCGGCAGTCCGGCGCTCGCGATCAGCGCCCGCACCTCCGCCTCGGGCAGGTGCGCCAGGATGCTCTTGCCGATCGCGGTGCTGTGGAGCGGCATCCGCATCCCGACGCGGGAGGCCGTCCGGAACGGCTGGTCGCTCTCCAGCTTCCGGATGTAGGTGAGGGTCTCCCCGCTGTGCAGGGCCAGGTGGACCGTCTGGCCGACGGTCGCGCGGAGCTCGCCGAGGATCCGTCCGATGCTGTGCGGTTCGCCGCTGCCGACCAGGGCGGACAGCTCGCGCAGCCGGGGCCCGACCCCGTAGCGCGATCCGCTTTCCGGGCGTACGAATCCCTGCTCGGTCAGCGAGGCGAGGATCCGGAACGCGCTCGATTTCGGCACGGCCGCGGCCGCCGCCACATCGGTGAGCCGGTGCGGTCCGCCGGGCGCGGCCACCGCCTCCAGGATCCGCATCGACTTCTCCAGCGCCGTGCCGGCGGCAGAGGTGCGGCCGCCGCGCGCGGGGGTGTCGGCCGAGTCCTTCGTGGGCCCGTCGTCGGGCATGCGCTCTCCCAGGGCTGGGCGGGTGGGGGTAAGGTCTGCGACAGTAGTTCCGCTAAACGGTACTGCGTTCCACTACGTGGAACAAGTGAGGTGCGGTGCAGCGGAACAGATGGAGAGGGAGGGGTCCTTTGTCCTGCCACCCGTACGACGCGATGTCGGCCCAACGGCTGCTGCCGGTCCTGCGCGACGCCGGGGCCGACGAAGCGGTCCGCCGGACCACCGGTCTGCTGGCCGCCGGCTGCCGCGTGGTCGAGCTGACCACCTCCACCCCCCGCTGGGCCGAGGCCGTCGCCCGGACCGCCCCGCTCACCGACGCGCACGGCCGGGCCGCCCTGATCGGCGTCGGCACCGTCACCACCGCCGCCCAGGCCGGGGCCGCCCTCGACGCGGGGGCGGCCTTCCTGATCTCCCCGTACCCGGCCCGCGAGGTCCGCGCGGTCGCCGACCGGCGCGGGGCCGTCTTCGTGGAGGGCGGGTTCACCCCGGGCGAGATAGCCTCCGCCGTCCGGTCCGCGGGCGCCGCGAAGGTGTTCCCGGCGCACGTCGGCGGTCCGCAGTTCATCCGCTCCCTCAAAGCGGTCCTGCCCGAGGGGCTGTTCATACCGACCGGCGGCATCCGGCCCGCCGAGATCCGGGAATGGCTCGACGCGGGGGCGGCCGCCGTCGGCATCGGCAGCGGCCTGCCCGACGATCCGGCTGAACTGGCCGCCGTGTTCGCCGCGCTGGCCCGGCCCTGCTGCACCGGCTGCGCCGCGGTGGGGCGCCGAGGATGACGGCCCGCGCGCTCCGTACCGGCCACGAGACCCGCCGCGACGGCCACAACCCCGGCCACAACCCCGGCCACGGCCCCGGCCACGGCCCCGGCTACGACGTCCTCGTCCTCGGAGAGGTCCTCGTCGAGATCCACGCCGACACCGCCCTCGGGGAAGCCGCCGACGGCACCCCGGCCCGCATCTCCTACTCCGGTGACGCCCTCAACGCAGCCGCCGCGGCGGCCGCCGCAGGGGCCCGGACCGCCCTGCTCACCGTGGTCGGCGACGACGAGCTCAGCATCCCGCTGCTGCACCGCGCGGCCGCGCTCGGCGTGGACGTCACCCACGTGCGCCGTGCTCCGCGCCCCAACGGCGCCTATCTGCTCGCCGCCGACACCGGGGGCGACCGGGCCTTCGTCTACTGGCGCACCCACAGCGCCGGTTCCACCCTCTCCGCCCGGCACGTCGAGTCCTGGCGGGACCTGCTGACCGGCACGAAGGCCCTCATCACCAGCGGGATCACCGGCGCGCTGTCCCGAAGCAGCCGAGAGGCGGTGGTGGCCGCCGCCGAAACCGTGCGCGGGGCCGGCGGGCTCGTCTCGTACGATCCCAACTTCCGGCCCCGCCTGACCGGTCGGGCCGAGGCCCGCGAGCTGCTGGCCCGGATCGCCCCGCTGGCCGGGTTGCTCAAGACCTCCTGCCCCGCCGACTCCGAGGCCCTGGTCGGCACGGCCGATCCGCGCGCCGCCGCCGCACGCTACCGGGCCCTGGGCGCCCGTACGGTCGTCGTCACCGCGGGCGCCGACCGGCTCCTGCTCGACGACGGGGTGCGGGCGGAATACCACCGCGTACCGGTCAACCCCCGTCCCGTGGACGCGACCGGCGCCGGGGACTGCTTCACCGGCACCACCACCGCCCGGCTCGCCCTCGGCGACGGTCTGGCCGACGCCGTCGCGTACGGCATGGCGGCGGCCTCCCTCTCGGTCTCCGGCCGCGGCGGCACGGGCCGTGTCCCCGCGTTCCCCGAAACGGCGGCCCTGGCCACCGCCCACCGCGGAGACGGCAGCGGACAGGGGCCCTGATCCACAAGTCCTCACCGGAGGGCTGAGAGCAGCGCGACCTCCTCCGGGGTCAGCCGCAGTGCCCCGGCGGCGATGTTCTCGACGAGGTGGTCCGGGTTCCCGGTACCCGGGATGGCGAGCACGTGCGGGCCGCGGTTCAGGGTCCAGGCGAGCCGCACCTGCGCCGCCGACACCCCGTGGGCCTCGCCGACGGCCCGCACCTGCCCGGCCTCCTCCGCGACCACCCCGGCCTCCTTGCCCGCGCCGGCGATCGCGAAGAACGGCACGAAGGCGATGCCCTGCCGCCCGCACGCGTCGAGGAAGGCGTGGTCATCGGCGGGAGAGCCGATCCCGTACGGGTTCTGCACACAGACGACGGGTGCGATGGCCAGGGCCTCCGCCAGATGGTCGGGCCGCACGTTGGACAGGCCGAGGTGGCGGATGAGTCCGGCCTTACGTGGTGGGACGCCGCCGGGCCGGGTCGATTCCCGCGGCCCGGCGGCGCCGGTCTGGTGGGCCCTGTGGCCGGTGTCGCGGCCGGTCAGCGGCCGCGCAGCCCCCGGTCGACGGCCGTCATCAGCTCGCCGTCGGAGGTGTCCGCGTCCAGGGACCAGAACATCGCGCCGCCCAGGCCGTTCTCACGGATGTACTCCGTCTTCGTCCGCAGCACCTGCGGGTCGTCGTACGTCCACAGCGTGCTGCCGTCGAACAGCCAGGCGTGGCCGCCCCGGCGGTCGCGGTAGACCTTGTACGCGCCCGAATCGGCGAGCGTCTTCAACGCCTTGTAGTCCTCGTACCCGGCCGCCCAGGTCGCGGGGGCCGGGCCGGTCGCCGGCCGGCCCATGCCGTCCCCGCCGCCGCTGACCCCGGTCCAGCCCTGCCCGTAGAACGGCATGCCCATCACCAGCTTGTTCGCCGGCGCCCCGCGGTGGCGCCAGGCCTCCACCGTGCCGGCCACGCTGAAGTCGCCGCGGGCGCGGAGCGCGGACTGCTGGGCGGTGACCGGCTCGCCGGAGACGTGGAAGTCGTACCCCTGGAGGTTCACGAAGTCCAGGTCGCGCATGATGCGGCGGACGTCGAAGCCGGCGTCGATCTTGGCGGGGGCGGTCGGGACGAACGCCGTCAGCTCGTACTTCTCCCTCCGCTTCTGGCCGCGTGCGTACGCGTCGAGCTGCGTGCGGAACTCCTTCACCAGCGCCGCGAAGTTCTGCTTGTCCTCGGGGCGGTACGTGGTGTCCGTGTCACCGGCCGAGCCCGGCCACTCCCAGTCGAGGTCGATCCCGTCGAAGAGACCGCCCGCCGCGCCCGGGCCGCCGCGGGCGCCGTCCTGCGGCAGGTTGCCCTTGATGTAGAGGTCGATGCAGGACTGCACGAGGGCCTTGCGGGAGGCGGGGGTGAGGGCGGCGTCCGAGAAGTGCGTGGACCAGCTCCAACCACCCAGCGAGAGGAGGACCTTGAGGCCGGGGTGCTTGGCCTTGAGCTCGCGCAGCTGGTTGAAGTTCCCGGCGAGTGGCTGCTCCGCGGTGTCGGCCACCCCGTCGACGGAGTTCGCGGCGTCGAGCGGGCGTGCGTAGTCGGCCCAGGCGTCGGCCTCGCCGGGCACGTTGCCGGTGAAGCACTTGCCCTCCGCGCTGATGTTGCCGAAGGCGTAGTTGATGTGGGTGAGCTTGCCGGCGGTGCCGCTCGTCTCGAGGTCCCGGACCTGGAAATCCCGCCCGTAGACGCCCCATTGGGTGAAGTACCCGACCCGCTTGTACGAGCGGTCGTGCCCGCCGTCGGCCTGTGCGGCTGCGGCGGGTGCGAGGGCGGTGAGCAGGGCGAGGGAACAGGCGGCGACGGCCAGCCTGCCGGGCATGCTGCGGCGCATGGGCTTCCTTTGCGGAGGCGGGAGCGGTGCGGGACGCGTGCGCGGTGCATGCCGGAAACTATTGGTCTGGACCAGGCGGGTCAAGGGGGTGTTCGAAAACAGAGTGACGTCAAGGCGCCGGCCGGGTGCGTCACCGGAGGGCGGGACCGCGGCCCGTCGCGGAGGTCAACTGTCCACCGTCCGCCACCTCCTGTCCGATCGGGTGGACCTCGACCGGATCCGGCTGCGGGGACACCGCTGCGCTGGATACCTCTCTGACCAGGGGAAACGTCTTCTGATCGGCCGACTCCGACCGTCGGCGCCCGCGCGCGGGCCGCACTTCCACCCGCTTGACCCGACAATCCATTTGGATCTGCTGGGCGCTCCGTGTCAGAGTTTCCCCACCGAAGGGGCGTAGCTCAGCTGGTCAGAGCGCTGGTCTCCAAAACCAGATGCCGCAGGTTCGAATCCTGCCGCCCCTGCAAGCAGTACGCGGCGTCGGGCCCGTCCCCTCCACGGGGGCGGGCCCGTCGGCGTTTCGAGGCCGTCTGGCAGACTGGGGCGAACCACCCCCGGGCGGTGCAGGACAGGAAACCGGTGCGAATCCGGTGCGGTCCCGCCACTGTGACCGGTCCCCGCGCGGGGACCGGGAGTCAGACACTGACGCACCGCCTCTTCACGTCGACCAGGGGACGAGGATCCCCCGGAGAGGCTTCGCCATGCCGCGTTCCCGCGCCGTTTCGCGCGCACTCGTCCCGATCGTGCTCCTGATACCCCTGGCCGCCTGCGGCGGTTCGCCCGCGGCGGGTGAGGGGCCCCAGGCCGCGGCCGCCGCGCCGGGGTTCCCGTACACCGTCACCAACTGCGGTGTCAGCAGCACCTACCAGTCCCCGCCACGGCGGGCCGTCACGATGAACCAGCACGCCACCGAGATCCTGCTCGCCCTCGGCCTCCAGGACCGGATGGCCGCGACGGCCTACCTCGACGACGCGGTGCTGCCCGCCTACCGGCCCGCCTACGACAAGATCAAGGTGCTGGCCGAGGAGTACCCCTCGAAGGAGGTCCTCCTCGGAGCCGACCCGGACTTCGTCTACGGCGGATACGCGAGTGCCTTCGACAAGGCGCAGGGGCGCGACCGCGAGGGACTCGCCAAAGCCGGCATCAACTCCCGGCTCAGCGTGGAGTACTGCAGCACCGGCCCGGTCGGCCTCGAACAGCTGAAGACCGAGATCACCGAGGTCGCGCGCACCTTCGGCGTGCCGGAGCGCGGCGCGCGCCTCATCGAGGACGAGCAGCGCCGCATCGACGCCGTCACCGCACGGGTCAAGGACAAGCCCAAGCCGGCCGTCTTCGTCTACGACTCGGGCGAGGGCACCGCCTTCACCTCCGGAGGAGGCGGCATCGGCAACGAGATCGTCTCGCTGGCGGGCGGGACGAACACCTTCGCCGACCTCAAGGACACCTTCGGTGACGTGTCGTGGGAGAAGGTCATCGAGCGGCGGCCCGAGACCGTCCTCATCTACGACTACGGCGGCACCACCGTCGAAGCCAAGAAGCAGCGCCTGTCGAACGACCCGGCGCTGGCGGAGGTACCCGCGATCAAGAACAAGCGGTTCGTGGTGCTTCCCCTGTCCTCGGCCGTCCTCGGCGTGCGCGTCGCCGACGCCGTGGAGTCCCTGGGCCGCCAGCTCCACCCCGACGCCGCGTGAGCCGCCCCCGTACGCCGCTCGTCCTCGTGCTCCTCGCCGCCGCGCTCCTCACGTCCGCCGTCGCCGGTCTGGCCCTGGGGCCCGTACGGATCGCCCCCGGCCGCGTCCTCGACATCGTGCTCGGCGGACCCGGACAGCACACCGGGGCCTTCGCCTCCATCGTGTGGGACGTGCGCATGCCGCGGGTGCTGCTCGGGGCGGTCGTCGGAGCCGGGCTGGCCGTGGCGGGCACCGTCCTGCAGGCCCTCGTACGCAATCAGCTCGCCGACCCGTTCCTGCTGGGAGCCTCGTCCGGGGCTTCGCTGGGCGCCGTCCTCGTCATCGTCTTCGGTACCGCGGCCGCGGGCACCGCGGGCGCCCTCGGCGGGACCGGGGCCCCGGGCGTGCCGGCCGCCGCGTTCGCCGGGTCGATGGGCGCCCTCGTCGCCGTCTACGCCATGGCCCGGCGCGGCGCCGCGCTGACCACCGGGCGGCTGATCCTCGCCGGGGTCGCCGTCCAGTACATCCTGTCCGCGCTCACCAGCCTGGTGCTGGTCCTCGCCGCGCACCCCGACCAGATCCGGTCCGTCCTGTTCTGGACCCTGGGCGGCCTCGGCGGCGCGCGCTGGGACGAACTCGCCCTGCCCGCCGCCGCGCTGCTCCTCGGCACCGCCCTGCTGATCGCGCTCGCCCGGCCGCTCGACCTGCTCCTCGCGGGGGAGGAGGGCGCGCGGACCCTGGGCCTGGACACCGGGCGCTTCCGCGCGGCCGTCTTCGTCCTCACCTCCCTCGTCATCGGCGTGCTCGTCGCGTACAGCGGCGCCATCGGGTTCGTCGGGCTCATGGTCCCGCACGCCGCCCGGATGGCGGTCGGTGCCGGACACCGGGCGCTGCTGCCCGTGGCCGCGCTGGGCGGGGCCGTGTTCCTGACCCTCGCCGACCTGGTCGCCCGTACGGCCGCGGCGCCCGAGGAGATACCGGTCGGCGTGGTCACCGCGCTCGTCGGCGGGCCGTTCTTCCTGTGGATGCTGCGCCGCTCGACGCGGGTCGAGGGGGTGGCGGGATGAGCGGGCGGCAGCCGGTGCGACTCGCCGTCGAGGCCGTGCGTTACGAGACCGACGGGCACACGCTGCTGCACGGAGTCGACCTCACCGCGCGGCCCGGCGAGACGGTCGGGGTGGTCGGCCCCAACGGCAGCGGCAAGACCACCCTGCTGCGCTGCGTCTACGGGACCCTGCGGCCCACCGCCGGCCGGGTGCTGCTGGACGTCGAGGACGCGGCGCGGCTGGGCGCCAAGGGCCGGGCCCGGCGGGTGGCCGTCGTCCCGCAGGACGCGGCGGGGACCTTCGGACTGACCGTCCGCGAGGTCGTGGCGATGGGGCGCAGCCCGCACAAGCGCTTCTGGGAGCAGGACGGCCCGGACGACGACCGGCGCGTCGCCGAGGCCCTGGAGACCGTCGGTGCGAGCGGCTTCGCGGGCCGGCGGTACGACGGGCTCTCCGGCGGCGAGCGGCAACGGGCCCTGGTGGCCCGCGCCCTCGTCCAGGAGCCGGGCCTGCTCGCGCTCGACGAGCCGACGAACCACCTGGACATCCGCTACCAGCTGGAGATCCTCGCCCTGGTCCGCGCACTGCCCGCCACCGCGCTGCTCGTGCTGCACGACCTCAACCTGGCGGCCTCGTACTGCGACCGCCTCTACGTCCTGGCGGGCGGCCGGGTGGCGGCCTCGGGGACGCCGGCGCAGGTGCTGACCGAGGACCTGCTGGCCGAGGTGTACGGGGTCCGCACCCGCGTCACCACCCGGCCGGCCGGTGCCGCACCCAACATCGTCTACCTCCCGCTCGACGGGAAGCGAGCGGGAGGTGGACGCATCGGTCCGGCCGGTCAGCCGGCCGTGGGCTCCTGGTAGCCGTACGGACGGGTGATGATCTCCATCCCGTGGCCCGACGGGTCCAGGAAGTAGACGCCGCGGCCGCCGTCGTTGTGGTTGATCTCGCCGGGCTTCTTCATGTGGGGATCGGCGAAGTACGGGATCCCGCCGGCCCGGATCTTTCCGAACGCCGCGTCGAATTCCTCTTCGGACACGAGGAAGGCGTAGTGCTGGGTGGTGACGGATTCCGCCGGGACGGTCGCGAAGTCGAGGGTGACGCCGTTGGCGGTGCTCACGGGGACGAACGGGCCCCATTCGGTCCCGACTTCAAGACCGAGGACGTCCGCCAGGAATTGCGCGGACTCCCGGTTGTTCCGGGCGTGGACGATCGTGTGGTTCAGCTGTACTGACATGAGTGAATGCCTCCGCAAGGCACATCACGGGCACCTCCATGCCTCACCCGGTCGGTGACCGACACGCGATGCCGTGAGCGAGATCCTAACCCCCGTACACCGCCTTGACGTTGTCCTGCGCGGGGTGTGCGCGTCCCGCCGGGCCCGCGGCGAACGCCCGCAGCAGGTTCTCCGTCACCCGGGTGGTCAGCGCGCCGGCCTTCGCGTCGAGGCCGTGGTTGGCGCCGCCGCGGCCGTCGCCCGTCGCGTCCAGGGCCTCCACCCACCGCATGGTCCCGGTCGCGAACACGCCCGCACCGCTCGCAACCGTGTAGTACGCCGTGTCCTGGTGGCTGGGCCGGCCCTCGCACACCACGGGGGAGTGGGCCAGGATCTCGATCGGCCGGGGCGTCGGGAAACCGGTGTTGACCTTGTCGTACTCCACGCCCACCAGGTGGGGGAACCGGTCGCCGGCCCGTACGCCGGTTCCCTCGAACAGCCAGTGGTCGGGGTGGGTCACCACGTACGGGGCGTCCACCGGGTAGCCGTCATAGATCACGCCGAGCAGTGAGCTCTCCGGATCGGCGCCGGGCGCCGAGCGGAAGTCCACGGTGGCCGGCTGGCCGCGCTTGAAGCCGGGGTCCTGGTCGTAGGCCGACTTGTAGCAGACCACCGTACGGTCGGGCCCGAGATCGGAGGGCTCCAGCCGGATCCGGCGGAAGCAGCAGTTCGCGCCGAGGATCGCGAGGTTGGTCCCGGCGTCCCGGGCGGCGGTGAAGTGGGCCCGCTGCTCGGGTGACCAGTACTCGTCGTGGCCGAGGGAGAGGACCGCCGAAGCCCCTTCCAGCAGCCGCTTCTCCCGCGCGACGTCGGTCGTCGTCGCGTAGGCCAGGGGTATGCCGAGCCGCTCGGCGAGGGCGAGCAGCGGGGCCTCGTACACGAGGAACAGGCCCGCGCCGTCGTCGTACTCGTACGGCCGGTCGAAGGTGACGGCGAGGGAGCGCGAGGCGTAGCCGCCGCTGGGGCCGTCGTAGCTGCCGTAGCCGCCCCACCGGTTGTACGCCTGCCACGTCGCCACCGCGTTCACCACGACCGTACGGCCGGCGCTCGCCGCCGAGCGGACGGTGATCGGGACGAAGCGCTGGCCCTCGCCGCCCTGTGCGTCGAGCCGCAGCAGGTAGCAGCCCTCGGGCCAGTCCTTGGTCTCGACGGTGGTGGTGCGGGGCCACCGGGTGCGGACCGTCCGGGTCGCGGAATCCACCGTGTGCTCGGGCTGTCGCACGCCGGGCAGCGCCTCGGACCGCCACACCAGCCGGGCCCGGGCGCCGCCGTACCAGCCCATCCGGTAGGCGGAGACGGTGAACCGGGGCGCAGTGGTGGACACGTGCAGGCCGAAGGACTCGCCGGGCAGGACGCTGACCTTGTCGGCGAAGCCCTCGACGGCCCGGGCCGGCCCGGCCTTCGTCACACGCCAATCGGCATGCCCCGGCTTGGCGTTCTCGGCCTTGACGTCGAAACCGGCCGGCCCGCCCTTCCCCGCCGCCCCGCCGGGCCTCGCCCCCTGGCCCTCATTCTTTCCCGCCGCCCCGTCTGCCGCCCCGTTCCCGCAGCCGGCCACGGCCCCGAGCCCGGCGGCGGTGGCCGCTCCCGTCGCGATCGCGAGGAACCGCCGCCTGTCCGCGCCTTCGCCGTCCCCGGCCCCGGGTATGTGCTCCTGATCCATGAAGGGCACGCTATGTCACGCTTGACGCCTCACCCCAGCCGGACCACCACCTGCTGGCCGGCGCCCGCCGCCGCGGTCAGGTTCCCGAAACCGAGCCGCAGCTGTCCGCCCGTGGCCTCCGAGACCAGGCTCGGCGGGCGGGACAGCACCGCGGCGACGGGGCGGTTCCACACCAGCGTCAGCGAGGTCAGGGCCCGGGCCGGGTCCGCGACGCAGACCGCGGCCGTGCCGTCCGCTCTCTCCCGGACCGTCACCGAACAGGGTGCTCCCGCCTCCAGCGGGCCCGCCGATCCCGCCTGCCAGAAGTTGACCCCGGTGAAGCCGAGCGAGGGCACCGAGACCCCTTGGGCCGTCTCCGAGTTGGCGAGCACCACGAGCCACCCGGCGGTGGCGGCTCTGGCGGCGGTCCGGGCCGCCGTCGCACCCGGCAGCACCTGGTGGACGTAGCCCGCTCCGGCCGGGTCCTTGCCGTGGTCGTACCAGAGGGTGAGGTAGCGCCGGGTCAGGGCCGTGGTGGAGCCGCCCCGGTTGATCTCGCTCCACCGGCCGGCGCGCGCCTCCCGCAGGGCCTTGAACGAGCCCGTGCCCGACATCACGTACCCGCCGAAGCCCGCCAGATGGGCCCAGCCGGGGGAGGGGAAGGCCGCCGACCAGCCGAGCGTGCCCGGCTGGACCGCACCGCCCACCGTGAGGGCATGGGTCCCGGCGGCGCCCAGATTGCGGTTGTCGACCACCGTCTCGACCGGGGCCCCGTCCGAGCAGCGGATCCCGGCCCCCAGGCAGACGATCGTGTCGGCGAGGAAGAACCAGGACGTGCGGGCCGTGAGCGTGCTGCCCGGGCCCCGCAACTGCTGGCCCAGCGAGGCGAACTCCCCGTCGGTCGTCCCGCCCACCCAGGCAGCGTCCGGCCGGGACGCCCCCCAGTCGCCGCCCGCCCCGTCGGCGAGCACCTTCCGCGACACCGTGGTCCCCGGCAGCCGGTACGGGTCCACCGTGGGCCAGAAGGCGTCCGAGTACTGGCCGTTGCCGTACGAGGCGCCCCACCAGGAGAGCATCCCGCTCCCGGTGTGCCAGCCGCGCAGGTTCTCCCCGTTGCCCGTCTCGTAGTGGGCGATCCGCTTCGAGGCCATCGACAGCGAGGCCGCCCAGCCGGGCCGCCGGTGCGTGGCCCGGTCCATGGACGCGAACAGCCGGTGCCCGACGGGCTCGGGCAGTGCCGTGACCGACGCGTCGGCTTCGACCTCCGCCAGGCGGGCCAGCGAGGACAGGCCCAGGGCCGTGTCCGCGAGGGGACGGCTGTAGTGGTCCCGGGCCATCCACCCCTTCACGAGCCCCCGCCAGCGTGCCCGCTCGGCCGCGCTCGCGCCCTCCGCGAGGAGCAGGATCGCGGCCAGCACCGCGTGCCCCCGGGTATGGTCGTCCTGCTGGACCTGGCGAGGATCGGCGACCAACAGGCCCCGGCTCACCGCCCGCCCCGACACGCAGTCCATGATCAGCCCGTTGAAGAGGAACGGCGCCCAGGCCCGTTCCACCGCGTCGAAGGCGATCTGCGCCCCGGGGTCCGTGACTTCCCACGCGGTGCCCTTCAACAGGGCGAACAGCATCCCCAGCCCGCCGAGCAGCACCGCCCCGTACGTCCCCGTGTACGGCACCCAGGTGTGCTGCACGAACGACCCGTCCCGGTAGAGCCCGTCGCCCGAAGTGACGTACGGGAACACCGGCGCGAGCGCGTCCCGGGCCAGGGCGATCTTCGCCGAGTCCCTGCCGACCACCCCGCGCAGCGCCAGCACCCGGCACAGGTCCACCCGGTTCGCGCCCGTACTGGTCCCGGTGTACGAGCCGACGACCGAGTCCGGCACGAAATGGTCGACGGCCGCGCAGAACTGGGCCGTCCGGGCGGCCGGCAGCTCCGCGTACAGCAGCACGCACAGGTCCAGCAGGGCCTGCGGGGCGCCGATCTGCCAGCAGTACCAGTTCCCGTACCGCACCTGGCCGGCGTGGTAGACGTCCGCGTGCAGATGGTCCAGCCCGGTCAGCAGGGCCGTACCCAGCCCGGCGTCCCCGGTGACCCCGGTCCCGGGCCGGACGTACGCCTCGGCCATCGTCCGCAGCCGGTAGTAGCTCTGCATCATCATCTCGGGATCGCTGCCGTACCCCAGGTCGGGCCAGAGCGAGCCGGCCGCCGGAGCCATGGTGGAACGCCATCCGCCGGCCAGGGCGCCGAGATCGGCGAGTCGTGAACGGAACGGCTCGGCCGCGGCGGGGAGGTCGCCACCCAGCAGGAGCCCGCGCCACACCGCCCGCATGGCGTCGTGCCCCCCGTCCGTCGGCGCGGCCCCCGCCCGAACGGCGGGCGCCCCCAGCAGGAGCGCACCGCCGCCCGCGGCGGAGAGGAAGGCGCGCCGACTCCACACGTCTGTCATCGCATGCTCCTTTTCCGATCCCGTACCGGCCCCCGCCGGCCCGTCACTCGCCCCACTCGGAATGGCCCGGGCCACGTGCTGCAGGTCGCACGTGCCTCGGACCGCGCGCCTCACGCCACGTGCGTGCGGTAGCGGTCGATCACCTCCCGCAGCACCTCGGCACCGTCTCGCGCCCAGAGCCCCGGATGGAAGATCTCCACCTCCACCGGCCCGCGGTAGCCGGCCGCGTCGGCCAGCTCCCGGAACGCCCGCAGATCGATACAGCCGTCGCCCAACTGCCCCCGCCCCAACAGCACCCCGGCCGGCAGCGGGGTCACCCAGTCGGCCACCTGGACCGACACGATCCGCCCGCCCGCACCCGCCCGGCGCAGATCGGCGGGCAGCCGCTCGTCCCACCACAGGTGATAGGAGTCGGCGACCACTCCCACCTGCTGCACCGGGAACTGCTCGGCGATGTCCAGGGCCTGGCCGAGCGTGGAGACCACACAGCGGTCCGAGGCGAACATCGGATGCAGCGGCTCGATCCCCAGCCGTATCCCGTGCGTGGCGGCCCACGGGGCGAGCTCACCCAGGACGTCGACGATCCGCCGCCGCGCCCCCACCAGATCCCGGTCGCCCTCGGGCAGGCCCCCCGAGACCAGGACCAGTACGTCGGCGCCCAGCTCGGCGGCCTCCTCCACGGCCCGGCGGTTGTCCGCGAGGGCCGCCGTCCGCCCCGCCGGATCGGCGGCGGTGAAGAACCCGCCGCGACACAGCGAGCTGACCCGCAGCCCGGCCCCGGCGACCAGCTTCGCCGTCTCGCGCAGCCCGAACTCCCGCACGGGATCCCGCCACAGCCCGACCGCGCCCACCCCGGCCGCGACGCACCCGTCGACCAGCTCGGGCATCGACCACTGCCGGACGGTCTCCTGGTTGAGGCTGAACCGGGCCGGGGCCGCTCCCCGGCTCACGAGGCCACCCCGTACACCGCGAGGAGCTGCCGCATCCGCGCCTCGGCGCGCTCCGGCTCGGGGAACAGACCCAGCAGATCGGCCTGTTCGTAAGCGGTGGCCAGATGGGGGAGCGGCCGGGCCGACTGGAGCCCGCTCAGCATCGTGAAGTGCTCCTGGTACCCCGCCAGCCAGGCCAGCAGCACCACCCCGGTCTTGTAGTGGCGGGTCGGCGGGGCGAACAGGTGCCGGGACAGGGCCACCGTCGGATCCAGCAACGCGCGGAAACCGGCGGGGTCGTCCCGGTCCAGGGCGAGCCCGGCGCGGGCGGCCAGCGGGGCGATCGGGTCGAAGACGCCCAGCAGGGCATCGCTGCCGGGCTCCCCGCCCCGCTCCCCGGCGATCAGTTCGGGATAGTGGTAGTCATCGCCCGTGTAGCAGCGCACACCCGGCGGAAGTCTGCGTCTGATGTCCCTCTCACGCTCCGCTTCCAGCAGCGAGACCTTGATCCCGTCCACCTTCTCCGGGCAGTCGGCGATCACCTTCAGGAACACCTCGGTGGCCGCGTCGAGATCGGCGTGCCCCCAATAGCCGGCCAGCTCCGGATCGAACATCGGGCCCAGCCAGTGCAGGACGACCGGACGCGCACTCTGCCGCAGCAGCCTCCCGTAGACCTGCGCATAGTCCTCCGGACCCCGCGCCGCGGCCGCCAGAGCACGAGAGGCCATCAACACGGCTCCCGCCCCGCAGGACTCGACATGCGCGAGCTGTTCCTCGTACGCGGCGGTGATCGCGGTCAGCGTGTGCCCGCCGCCCGGGGCGAGCTGATCGGTTCCCGCGCCGCAGACGATCCGGCCACCCACCGCCCGGGCCTCGGCGGCCGACCGGCGGATCAGCTCGGCCGCGGCCGGCCAGCCCAGGCCCATCCCGCGCTGCGCCGTGTCCATGGCCTCCGCGACCCCGAGGCCCTGTGCCCACAGCCGGTGCCGGAAGGCCAGCGTCGCTTCCCAGTCCACCGGCGGGCCGGCCTGGGAGTCCGGGCCGCCGGCGCAGGCGGCGAGCGGATCCGCCACCACGTGCGCCGCCGCATAGAAGCTGCGGCTGCGCGCCGGACCGCAGACCAGTGGCGCGAGCGGATCGGTACGGGGCCGGTACAGGCGGTATCCGCCGTCCGCCGCCGGGAGCCGGATGCTCACAGGACCACCTCCGGCACCGGAAGTCGCATGCCCTCCGCGGAGGACCGCAGCCCCAGCTCGGCGAGCTGCACCCCACGCGCGCCGGCGAGCAGGTCCCACTGCCACGGCTCGTCGAGGACGACGTGGCGCAGGAACAGCTCCCACTGGGCCTTGAAGCCGTTGTCGAACGGGCCGTTGTCCGGGACCTCCTGCCACTGGGCGCGGAAGGGCTCCGTCTGCGGCAGATCGGGATTCCACACCGGTTTGGGCGTCGTGCCCCGGTGCTGGATGCGGCAGCCGCGCAGCCCGGCGACCGCCGACCCCTGCGTCCCGTCCACCTGGAACTCCACCAGCTCGTCGCGGTGGACGCGCACCGCCCAGGAGGAGTTGATCTGGGCGACGGCGCCGCCCTCCAGTTCGAAGACCCCGTACGCGGCGTCGTCCGCGGTCGCCTCGTACGGTTTGCCCTCCTCGTCCCAGCGGCGGCCGATGTGCGTACGGGCCAGGGCCTGCACCGTGCGGACCCGGCCGAACAGCTCGTGCAGCAGGTACTCCCAGTGCGGGAACATGTCGGCGACGATGCCCCCGCCGTCCTGCGCCCGGTAGTTCCAGGACGGCCGCTGGGCGGGCTGCCAGTCACCTTCGAACACCCAGTAGCCGAACTCCCCGCGCACCGACAGGATCTCACCGAAGAAGCCGCCTTCGATCAGCCGCTTCAGCTTCAGCAGCCCCGGCAGGAACAGCTTGTCCTGGACGACCCCGTGCTTGACCCCGGCCCGCGCGGCCAGTCGGGCCAGCTCCAGTGAGGAGGCGAAGCTCAGAGCGGTCGGTTTCTCGCAATAGACGTGCTTGCCCGCCGCCACGGCCTGTCGGACCGCGGCCTCGCGGGCGCCGGTGACCTGCGCGTCGAAGTAGATCTCGACCTCGGGGTCGGCCAGCACGGAAGCCAGGTCCGTGCTCACGTGCTCCAGCCCGTGCTCCTCGGCGATGGCCCGCAGCGCCGGCTCGCGGCGCCCGACCAGCACCGGCTCGGGCCACAGCGACCGGCCGTCGCCGAGGTCCAGCCCGCCCTGCTCGCGCAGGGCGAGCAGCGAGCGGACCAGGTGCTGGCGGTACCCCATCCGCCCGGTCACGCCGTTCATGGCGATCTTGATCGTCCTGCGCTCCACGGTGTCCCCTCCTTCATGCCCGTCGTCCGATAGAAAGCGCTTTCACCTTCATCAGGCTAGGGCCGTGACTGAGAGCAGCGCAACACTCGTTCGAGTGATGGAAAGCGCTTTCTCAATCGGGGAGTATGGAGGTCCACACCCGGATGAGACGATGGCCCGGGACGAGCAGGAGGGGTGAAAGATGGCGGTGACTCTCGCCGAGGTCGCGGCGCACGCGGGCGTGTCGCCCGCGACGGTCTCGCGGGTGCTCAACGGCGGATACCCGGTGGCCGGCGGCACCCGGACCCGTGTGGAACAGGCCGTCGAAGAGCTCGGTTACGTGGCCAACGGCCCCGCCCGTGCCCTCGCGGCCGCCACCTCCGACCTGGTCGGCGTCCTCGTTCACGACGTGGCCGACAGCTTCTTCGGCATCCTCGCCGGATCCCTCCAGAGCGCCCTCGCCCCGAAGGGCCATGGCGATCCCCGTCGCCTCGCGGTCGTGTGCAACACCGAGGGCGCCCCCGAAGCCGAACTCGCCTACCTCACCCTGCTGGAGGGCCAGCGCGCAGGCGGGGTCGTCCTGACCGGCGGCGCCGTCGAGGAGCCCGGGCACACCACCGCCCTCGCCGCGCGCATCACCCGGATGGCGGACGCCGGCGCCCCCGTCGTCCTGTGCGGGCGGCCCCCGTTGCCCGTACCTGCCGCACTGCCCGTCGCCACCGTCATGTTCGACGACCGGGGCGGCGCCTTCCGCCTCGCCGAGCACCTGCTGTCGCTCGGCCACCGGCGCATCGCGTACGTCGCCGGGCCGCCGGGGCTGAGCACCACCCGGGTGCGGCTCGGCGGCCACCGCGAGGCGCTGCGCCGGCACGATCCCGCCCTGCCCGAAGCCTGCGACCCGCTCACGGTGCACGCCGGTTTCGAGCGCTCCGCCGGCTACGACGCCACCCGCGAGCTGCTGCGCCGCGGGGCACCCTTCACCGCCGTCGCCGCGGCCAACGACACCGTGGCCACCGGAGTGGCCGCGGCCCTGCGCGAGGCGGGCCTGCGCATCCCCGGGGACGTCTCCGTCGCCGGCTTCGACGACCTCCCGGTCTGCGTGGACACCGCCCCAGCCCTCACCACCGTCCGCGTACCGCTGCGCGAGGCCGGCATACTCGCGGCCCAGCTGGTCACCGGCCGTAGGCCGTTGCCGCCTGGCGGCATCACCACCCTTCCCACCGAGCTCATGGTGCGCGGTTCCACTGCACCGCCCCCGCCCGAGGGGAGCCGTCCGTGAGGTACGCCTTCTCCACGCTCGGCCTGCCCGGCGCGCCGCTCGAGCGGAGCGCCGCCCTCGCCGCCGCCCACGGCTACGCGGGTCTCGAGCTGCGCGCCCACCCCGAGGAGCCCCTGCACCCCGACAGCCCTCCGGCGGACCGGGCTGCGGGCCTGCGCGTCCTCACCGCCGCCGGGGTCGAGGTCCTCGCGGTCGCGGGCTACGCCCGGGTGGCCGCCGCCGGTGCGGACGAGCCGGTCCTCGCCGAACTGCACGCCCTGGTCCGGCTCGCCGCCGACCTCGAAGCCCCGTACGTCCGGGTGTTCCCCGGAGGCGCCGGCCAGCCCGAATCCGCCGCCGACGCCCATGCCGTCCGCAGGCTGGCCGCCGCCGCGCCGTTCGCCGAGCGGCACGGCGTGCGGATCCTCCTCGAGACGCACGACTCGCACGGGACCGCAGCCGCCGCCGCGCGGGTGCTGGACCGGGTCGGGCAGGGCGGCGCCGGGGCCCTGTGGGACGTACTGCACACCTGGCTCGGCGGAGAGCCGCCGGCGCGGTCACGGCGGGCGCTGGAGCGGCACCTGGGCTACGTACAGGTGAAGGACGTGGCATCGGCGCAGGAGCTCACCCCGCTCGGGCTCGGCGCCGGGGTGCTGCCGCTCGCCGAGGCGGTGGCCTCCGTGCCGCAGGACGGCTGGCTCTGCTGGGAGTACGAGAAGCGCTGGTATCCCGGCGCCGCCGAACTGCCGGGGCAGCTCGCGCGGGGCCGGGAGTACCTGGAGCGTTTGGTGGCCGGGGGAGCGAGCACGCCGGCTCAGGCCGAGTAGGCGAGCCGGCCCCGGTCCACGGCGTAGCGGAAGTCCAGCCCCAGGGCATACCGCTCCAGCTCCTCGACCGCCGTCGCCGCGAGCCGGTCGAGCTCCCCGCCCAGCGAACCCGCCACATGCGGGGTGAGCAGCACGTTCGGGAGGTTGTACAGCGGGGACCCGGTGGGCAGCACCTCGGGCTCGGTGTGGTCGAGCACGGCGTGCAGCCGCCCCGCGACCAGCTCCTCGGTCAGCGCCACGGTGTCGACGAGCGATCCCCGCGCGGTGTTGACCAGCGTGGCGCCGTCCGGCATCAGGGCCAGCCGCGACGCGTCCAGCAGGTGAAGGGTCTGCGGGAGCGCGGGGGCGTGCAGGGTCACCACGTCGCTGCGGCGCAGCAGTTCGTCGAGCGCGCAGGACTCCCCGCCCAGCGCGGCGAGCTCGCCGGGGTCGGCGTACGGATCGTGGACGAGTACCCGCAGGTCGAAGGGGCGCAGCAGCTCCATCACGCGGCGGCCGATGAGCGAGGCGCCGACGACGCCGACGGTGCGGTGGTAGTTGCCGACGGCCGGGTAGCGGCGCAGCAGGTCGATCGGGCCGCGCGCCGCCCGGTACGCGTGGGCGGATTCCAGGACCCGCTTGTTGGCGAACAGGATCGCGGCGAGCGTGTACTCGGCGACCGGCACGGCATTGGCCGCGGCGGCGCTGGAGACCAGCAGCCCGCGCTCCCAGCAGGCCTCCGTGACATGGTGTTTGACGCTGCCGGCGGCGTGCACCACGGCGCGCAGCCGCGGCATCCGCTCCAGTGCCTCGGCGTCGAGCCGCGGGCAGCCCCAGCCGGTCAACAGCACTTCGGCGTCCGCCAGACGGCGCCGGAGCTCGGGCCCGTCGTGCTCGAAGCCCGTCAGCAGCAGGTCGGTGTCCACATCGGCGACCCGGACCAGCTCGGGCAGCATGCGGCCGCTGAGGACGGCGGCCCGGGTGCCGGGGCTCATGGCGAGCACGGTGGCGGGGCGGCGCCGGGCGCCGGGGGGTGCGGCGGGGAAGAGGCGGTGGGTCACTTGACGGCTCCTGCGGTGAGACCCGAGCGCCAGAACCGCTGCAGGCCGAGGAAGGCCAGGACGAGCGGGACGACGGCGACGAGTGAACCGGTGATCACCAGGGGATAGAGCTCGGGCTGCTGGTAGACGCTGCGGTTCCACATGAACAGGCCGAGACTGACGGGGTAGAGCCGCTCGTCGTTCAGCATGGTCAGCGCGCCGTAGAAGTTGTTCCAGATCGCCGTGAAGGTGAACAGGAAGATGGTCACAAACCCCGGCCACAGCATCGGGAACGACACGTGCGCGAAGAGCCGCAGTTCACCCGCGCCGTCGACGCGGGCGGCGGCCAGCACCTCGTCGGGGACGTAGCCCTCGGCGAACACCCGGGCCAGGTAGACGCCGAAGGGATTGACCAGGGCGGGCACCAGATACGCCGCGTACGTGTTCACGGCGCCGGCGGCCGAGGCCATCAGGTACAGCGGCAGCTGGAGCACGGTGGCCGGGACGAGGACCCCCGCGAGGACGACGCCGAAGAGCCTCTCCTTGTGCCGGAACCCGTACGCGTGGAACGCGTAACCGCACGCCACGCTGATGAGGGCGGAGAGGGTGGAGCCGACCACGGTGTAGAGGAGGCTGTTGGCGAGCCAGCGGCCGAAGATGCCGTCGTCGTACGTGAAGACCTCGCCGAGGTTCGTGAAGAGGCTGAAGTCGCCCAAGGCGTAGGGGTCGGTGGCGAAGAGGTCCCGGCGGTTCTTGGTGGCGGCCAGGACCAGCCAGGCCAGGGGCATCAGGGTGTACGCGGCGACGAGGAGGAGGACGGCGTTGACGGCCGTACGGGAGAGCAGGCCGCTGCCGCGCGCCCTGCGGGCCGGCGTCGCGGGAGCGGGCGGGGCCGAGGTGGCGGGGGCCGGTGCGGGGACCCGGCCCGGGGCCGCGCCGGCCGCATCGGCGGCGGCGAGTGAGGCGGTCATGCGGACCTCCAGCGGTTGCCGAGCTTGGTGACGACGTACGAGGCGGCTGCGGCCACGAGGGCGAGGAGCAGCGCGCTCGCGGCCGCCAGCCCGTAGTCGTGGCGCTTGAACGCGGCGCTGAAGACGTACATGGTCGGGGACCAGGACTCGCCCATCTCGGTGGCCCGCAGCTGGAGCAGCTGCGGGGCGTCGAAGAGCTGGACGGCGCCGACGCAGGTGAACAGGACGGTCAGGACGAGGGTGGGCCGGATGCTCGGCACCTTGACCTGCCAGGCGATGCGGACGGCTCCGGCGCCGTCCATGGTGGCGGCTTCCAGGGTCTCCCGGGGGACGGCCTGGAGCCCGGCGAAGAAGATGATCATGTTGTAGCCCGTCCACTGCCAGGCCGAGATGTTGACCACGGACAGCAGGGCCTCGTCGCGGCCGAAGAAGTCCCAGGAGATCCCGGCCGAGTCGAGCAGGTCGAGGACGGGGCTGAGGCCGGGGGTGTACAGGTAGAGCCAGACCATCGCGGCGATCAGGCCGGGGACGGCGTGCGGCAGGTAGTAGGCGATCTGGAAGAACCGCCGGGCGCGGGCGAGGGCGGAGTCCAGCAGCAGGGCGAGGAGCAGCGCGCCGCCGACCATGAGGGGGATGTAGAGCGTGCAGTAGACGGCGACGTGGCGGAACGAGGCGAGGAAGAGGGGATCGGCCAGGGCCTCGGTGTAGTTCCCGATTCCGCTGAAGACCCGCTGGGCCCCGCCGAATCCGAGCCCGGACTGCTCCTCGCGGAAGAGGCTGAGCCAGGCGGCGTACCCGGTGGGGGCAAGGGTCACGAGCGCGAAGAGGAGGAAGAAGGGCGCCATGAACCCGGCGGCCGCCGCGCCGCTGCCTCCGGCGGTTCGGCCGACCTGGGGCGGCTGCACGGAGCGCCGTGCGGCTGCCGTGTCGCCGGTCGGACCGGCCGAACCGCCCGAACCGCCCGGGCCGGTCGGGTCGGTCAGGCCCATCGGTTCCGTCAGGCCGGTGCCGGTGCCGGTGCCGGTGCCGGTGCGCGTAGCGCCGGTAGGGCCGGTCGGTTCGGTCAGGCCGGGGCCGGTGGGGCCGGTCACGCCGGCGGCGTCGGCGGCGTCGGCGGAGTCGGTGCGCGGCATCAGCCGGCCAGGCCCAGGCCGCGGTCCTCGATGGCCTTCTCGGCCGCCGACTGCCCCTCGCTCAGGGCCTTGACCAGGTCCGGGCCGGTCGCGTTCTGCGCCGCATTGACCTGGAGGTGGACCGGTCCCCAGGTCCAGCCGGGCACGATGGTCGCCGCGGCCGCGCCGGCGATGCCGTACGGGTCCTGCCCCTCGAAGTACGTCGTGTCGAACAGCTTCGCGGCCTCGGCCCGCATCCCGGCATTGGCCGGCAGGGCGCTGCTCGGTGACTTCAGCGAGCTGAGCCGCGCCCTGATCGCCTCCGGGTCGGTGGTGACCCACGCGATGAACTCCGCCGCGGCCTTGGTCCGCTTGCTGCCCTTCGGCACGATGTACGAGGTGCCTCCGTACATGCCGGTGGCGGGCTTGCCGTCCCAGGTCGGCAGCGGGGCTATGCCCCACTTCCCCTTGAGGTCGGGGTAGTTGGCGAGGAAGGTGCCCGCCGTCCACGCAGCGCCGATGACGGTGGCGACCTGCCCGGACGAACGTTCCTTCGCCTCGCCTTCGCCCCACAGCGGGGTCTTCGACACCATTCCGGAGGCCATCAGGCCGTTCCAGTACTCCGCCACCTTCTTCGAGGCGGGGTCGTTGATCGCGACCTTCCACTTCTCGCCCTCGGTGCCGTACCAGCGGGCGCCCGCCTGCCAGGAGAGGCCCGCGAGCACCGCCGGGTCGCCGCCGCCGAGGTTCGTGATCCTCACCGACGGGTCGGCCTGGTGGATCTTCTCCGCGGCCGCCTTGTACTCGTCCCACGTCTTCGGCACGGCCACCCCGTGCTTCTCGAAGACGTCCTTCCGGTAGAAGAGTTCGAGCGGGGTGACGTCGAAGGGCACGGCCCAGGTCTTTCCGCCCAGCTTCACCAGCGACTGGACCGCTTCCGGGAACTTCTCCGAGACGAGCTTCCCGGAAGTCCCGCTCAGATCCTCCAGGTTGCCGCCGCTCGCGAACTCCGGGAGAGCCGAATAGTCCATCGTCGCGATGTCCGGCGCGTTACCGCCCTTGACGGCGTTGGCCAGCTTCGCCGCCCCGTCCGGCCCGCCCGGCACCGCCGAGAACCGCACCTGGATGTTCGGGTGCGTCTTGTTGAACGCGTCCGCCGTCTGCTGGGCCCCCGCGGACGAGGACCAGTAGGTGACGGTGACCGGCTGCTCCGGCGAGCCGCCGGCCGCCCCGGACCCGCCCGGCTCCGCCTTCCCGCCGCACGCGGTGGCGAGCAGGGACAGGGAGGCGACCGAGGCGGTCAGGACGAATCGGGGCATGCGGAAGGAACGGAAGCTGCGCGACATGGGGTGGCTCCTACGGACGACCGCGCACGGCGGCGGATGGGAGAACGCGGCCCATCTTTTGTGCGAACGGGCACACCGTCAAGAGCGAACGCACAACTCGATCGAAATGATCGGCCAGTGAGCCCCTTCCTGCTCTTTATGAGCGGATCGTCAATCGCGGGAGCAGCTCCACGTGCTGCCGCGGACCCTCACCGTCACCCTTCGCCGTCAGCCGGTCCAGCAGCAGCCCCGCCGCCCGCGCCCCCACCTCGCGCTTGGCCGGCGCCACCGCCGAGAGCGGTACGTCGGCCAGCCCCGCCACCTCGTCGTCGTACGTGATCACCGCGAGGTCTTCCGGCACCCGCACCCCGCGGGCCTGCAGCCTCGGGATCAGCATGATCGCGTCGGTGTCGCTGTGGATCAGGGCGGCGCTCACGCCGCCCGCCGTCACCGCCTCGCACAGGTAGTCCAGCGTCCGCGCGAACAGATCGGCGTCCGAGAGCGGGCCCGGCCCGGCCTCCGGCCACGGTGGCGCCGGCTCCAGGCCGAGCGCGGCCACCGCCGCCTCGTACCCGGCCCGCAGCCGCGGCGTCGTCGGCGTCGCACGGCTGGCCAGCGCGATCCGCCGGTGCCCCCGCTCCACCAGGTGCTGCACCGCCGTCGCCGCGCCGTGCGCGTGGTCGGAGGCCACCCGGTCCAGCGCCGCCGCCGGATGCCCCGGCGGGGCCCAACGCTCCACCAGCACCGTCGGGACCGGCAGCTCCGCGGTCCACACCCCCTCGCCGGGGCCGGGCGAACCGGCATCCCAGTTCGGGGTGAGCAGCAGCCCGTCCGCCCCGGTGGACAGCAGCCGGTCCGCCTGAGTCCGGTCCTCGCCGGGCAGGTACCGGGTCAGTCCCACGGTCAGCCGCGCCCCGTGCGCCTCGACCACCTCACGGGCCCCGCGGACGACGTCGGCGTAGTAGTACTCCGTGGTCGGCACCACCATCCCGACCACCAGCCCCTCGGCGGACGCCGAGCCCGCCTGGCCGTCGGCCGGGCCCGTGATCGACGGCGTCACCGGCGCCGACGCCCGCTCCGCCGACACTCCGCCCGGAGGCCCGGTCTCCACCCGGCTGATCACCCCGTGCATGCGGTGGATCTCGCCCCGGGCCGCCATGGCCTCGATGTCGCGCCGCAGGGTGACCGGCGAGACGCCCAGTTCCCGCGCCAGGTCCGCCACGCGCACACTGCCCCGCGCCCGGACGAGCGCGAGCACCTGCGCCTGCCGCTGGTCCACATGTGGTCTCACGGTTTCCCTACCCCCTGAGGTCTTTCCGACGGCATCCCTGTCCGCGCCGTGTCCCCGCCATCATAGAGAACCCGACCGATCGATTCGATCGTTTCCGATCAACCGGTCATTGACGGCGTGCCGCAGCGTTCATATATTCGGCGGCGTCCCGCACCTCACGGCATCACTACCCCTCTCGGGAGTCGGCGCATGCTCACGTACGACCAGGACGGATTCCGGCGCGCAGGGCGCCCCCACCGCATCGTCTCGGGAGCCCTGCACTACTTCCGGGTCCATCCGGACCTGTGGGAGGACCGGCTGCGGCGGCTGCGCGCCCTCGGTGCCAACACGGTCGACACGTACGTCCCGTGGAACTTCCACGAGAGCGCCCCGGGCAAGGCCGACTTCACCGGCCCGCGCGACCTCGGACGCTTCCTGCGCACCGCCCAGGACCTCGGCCTCGACGCCATCGTCCGCCCCGGCCCGTACATCTGCGCCGAATGGGACTTCGGCGGCCTGCCCGCCCGGCTCCTCGCCGTCGACGGCCTCCACCTGCGCTGCTCCGACCCGCGCTTCGAGGCCGAGGTCGACGGCTGGTTCGACCTCGTCGCCCCCGAGCTGCTGCCCCTGCTCGCGAGCCGCGGCGGTCCGGTCGTCGCCGTCCAGATCGAGAACGAGTACGGGTCGTACGGCAACGACGTCCGCTACCGGGCACACGTGGAACGGGCACTGGTCGAACGCGGGGTGGACTGCCTCCTGTTCACCGCCGACGGGCCCGAGGACGCCATGCTCCAGGGCGGCACGCTCCCCGGCCGGCTCGCCACCGCCACCTTCGGCGCGCGGCCCGCCGAACGCCTCGCCCACCTGCGCCGCTACCAGCGGACCGGCCCGCTCGCCGCCATGGAGTTCTGGATCGGCTGGTTCGACCACTGGGGCGAGGACCACCACGTCCGCGCCGTCGAGGACGCGGCGCGCTCCCTCGACGAACTCCTCGCCACCGGCGCCTCCGTCAACCTCTACATGGCCCACGGCGGCACCAACTTCGGCTTCTGGGCCGGCGCCAACCACACCGGATCCCGCCCCGGCGACCCCGGCTACCAGCCCACCGTCACCAGCTACGACTACGACGCCCCCATCGGCGAGGCCGGTGAACTCACGCCGAAGTTCCACGCGTTCCGAGAGGTCATCGGCAAGTACGTGCCGCTGCCCGAAGGCCCGCTGCCCGAGCCGCCGCCCCGCATCACCCCGGCCCTCGCGGTCCCCGCCGGCACCGCCCCGCTCCCGGACCACCTCGACGTGCTCGGCGGGGAGCCCGTGCTGCGCCCGGCGCCCGAGCCGATGGAGAAGCTGGGCCAGTCCCACGGGCTGATCCACTACCGCACCACCGTCACCGGGCCGCGGCCCGCCATGCCCGTCCGGATCGACGGCCTCGGCGACCGCGCGTACGTGTCCGCCGACGGCGAGCCCCTCGGCATCCTCGACCGCAACCGCCCCGACGAGGGACTCGACCTGGCCGTCGGAGAGGACGGAGTCGTCCTCGACGTCCTCGTCCGGGCCCAGGGCCGGGTCAACTACGGCCCGCTCCTCGACGACCGCAAGGGCATCTGGCGCGGTGTCCGCCACGGCCACCAGCAGCTGTTCGAGTGGGAGATCCGGCCGCTCCCGCTCACTGATCTGACCGGCCTCGGCTGGTCGCCGCACACCGGGGAAGCGCCGCAGGACACGGGCCGCCCCGCTTTCCACCGCTTCACCCACGCCCTCCCGGGCGCACCCGCCGACGGATTCCTCGACGTCCGCGGCTGGGGCACCGGCCTCGTCTGGCTCAACGGCTTCCTCCTCGGCCACTACGACACCCCCCGCGGCCCGCAGCGCACGCTCTACGCCCCCGCGCCCCTCTGGCGGACCGGCCGGAACGAGATCGTCCTCCTCGAACTGGAGCGCCCCGGCGCCGATCTGCCCCTGCGCGACAGCCCCGACCTCGGCCGCCCCACCGTCGTCACCCTCGAGTGAACCGGCGCCCCCACCGATCCCGGCGAACCCCCGCACACGCGCCCGACCTTCCCCTGAGAGAAGCTCTTCCCGTGAAGCGAACGAGCACCCGCCTGGCCGACGGCCGCGAGATCCTGTACTACGACGCCGACGACGGCGCGGCCCGCGCCGTCCCCGACACCCGCCCCCTCGACGCGTCCGCCACCTCCTCCGAGGTGCGCCGCGACCCGCTGCTCGGCGACGCCGTCGTCATCGCCTCCCACCGCCAGGGCCGCACCTACCACCCGCCCGCCGATGCCTGCCCGCTGTGCCCCTCCGCCGAGGGGCGCGCGAGCGAGGTCCCGGCCGCCGACTACGACGTGGTCGTCTTCGAGAACCGCTTCCCCTCCCTCGCCGGCGACACCGGCCGCTGCGAGGTCATCTGCTTCACCCCCGACCACCGGACCTCCTTCGCCGAACTCGACGAGGAACGCGCCGCGCTCGTCCTGGCCGCCTGGACCGACCGCACCGCCGAACTCTCCGCCCACGCCGGGGTCCGGCAGGTCTACTGCTTCGAGAACCGCGGCACCGAGATCGGCGTGACCCTCGCGCACCCGCACGGCCAGATCTACGCCTTCCCCTTCATCACCCCGCGCACCACCCGCATGCTCGCCACCGTCGCCGCCCACCGCGCCCGCACCGGCGGCAACCTCTTCGAGGAGGTGCTCGCCGCCGAACGCGCCGAGGGCACCAGGGTCGTCCTCGAAGGGGAGCACTGGACCGCCTTCGTGCCCTACGCCGCGCGCTGGCCGTACGAGGTCCACCTCTATCCGCACCGCCGCACCGCCGACCTGACCACCCTCGACGACGCGGCCCGCGCCGAGTTCCCGCGCCTCTACCTGGAGCTGCTGCGCCGCTTCGACCGGCTGTTCGGGTCGTCCGCGCCCACCCCGTACATCTCCGCCTGGCACCAGGCGCCGGTCCCCGGCGGCGGAGGCGGGAACGGGGGCGGGGACGTGGACCGGGGCGGGGAAGCGGCGCGGGCCGACTTCGCCCTCCACCTGGAGCTCTTCACGGTCCGCCGCACCGCTGACAAGCTCAAGTACCTGGCGGGTACCGAATCCGGGATGGAGGCCTACATGAACGACGTCCGGCCCGAGGACGCGGCCGCGCGGCTGCGCGAGGTGGCGAGCCGGTGACCGGGACCGCGGACGGATTCCACCGGCTGTACGGGGCCGCGCCCGAGGGGGTCTGGGCGGCGCCGGGCCGGGTCAACCTGATCGGCGAACACACCGACTACAACGACGGCTTCGCCCTGCCCTTCGCCCTCCCGCACCGCACCGAGGTGGCGGTGGCCCGCCGCCCGGACCGGACCCTTCGGCTCCACTCCGCCGACGTCCCGTCGGGCGTGGTCACGCTCCCGCTCGACCGCCTGCACCCGGGCCGCCCGCCCGAGGGCCCGGAGAGCTGGGCCGCCTACCCCGCCGCCGTCGCGTGGGCGCTGCTCGACGCCGGCCGGCCCGTCGGCGGCGCCGACCTGCACATCCGCTCCGACGTGCCCACCGGAGCCGGACTCTCCTCCTCCGCCGCCCTGGAGGTGGCCACCGCCCTCGCCCTCACCGACCTGTACGGGATCCCGCTCACCCGGCCCGAACTGGCCGCGCTGGCCCGCCGCGCCGAGAACGCGTACGTCGGCGTGCCCTGCGGGGTGATGGACCAGATGGCCTCGGCCTGCGCGACCGAAGGCCACGCCCTCCACCTCGACACCCGCACCCTCGAACGGCTCCACATCCCCTTCGACTGCGCGGCGGCGGGACTGCGCCTCCTGGTCATCGACACCCGCGTCAAACACGCCCTCGGAGACGGGGCGTACGCCCGGCGCCTCGCCTCCTGCCACGGCGCGGCCGCCGCGCTCGGACTGCCGGCCCTGCGCGACCTCCCGTACGAGGACCTGGAGCCGGCGCTGGCCCGCATCGAGGACCCGGTCCGCCGCCGCCGCGTCCGCCACGTCGTCACCGAGAACGAACGGGTCGTACGGGTGGAGGAACTGCTGCGCGCCGGACGGCTGCGCGAGACGGGCCCGCTGCTGACCGAGGGACACGCCTCGCTGCGCGAGGACTACGAGGTCTCCTGCCCGGAGCTCGACCTGGCCGTGGCCACCGCCAACGCCGCGGGCGCGTACGGGGCCCGGATGACCGGCGGCGGGTTCGGCGGCTCGGCCCTGGCCCTGATCGACGCCGACGCCAAGGCGGCCGTGACCCTGGCGGTCACGCAGGCCTTCGGCGCGGCCGGGTTCGAACCGCCGCGCGTGATGGCGGCGGCCCCGGCCGCCGGCGCCGAGCGCATCCTCTGAGCGGGGCGAAGGCCGCCGCCCCGACGGCGGTTCCGCCCTCCGCCTCTGCCCGGTGGACGGGGGCCGGGCGATCGGCAAGACTCTCGCCGATCCCTTCTGACGTTCGGAGGAACGCAACGCATGCGCTACATCCCGCTGGGCAGTTCAGGTCTCCAGGTCTCCGCCGTCGGACTCGGCTGCAACAACTTCGGGGGCCGCCTCGATGCGCAGGCCACCCGCGCCGTCGTCGACGCCGCCCTCGACGCGGGGATCACCCTCCTCGACACCGCCGACATCTACGGCGGGCGCGGCGGCTCCGAGCGCCACCTCGGACAGGCCCTCAAGGGCCGCCGCGACCAGGTCGTCCTCGCCACCAAGTTCGGCTACGCGGGCATGTCCATGGAGTACGGGCCCGCCGCCGGATCCCCGGGCGGCCGCGCCTACGTCCGGCGGGCCGTCGAGGAGTCCCTGCGCCGCCTGGACACCGACCACATCGACCTCTACCAGCTGCACAGCCCCGACCCGGCGACCCCCGTCGCCGAGACCCTGGCCGCGCTCACCGAGCTCGTCGCCGAGGGCAAGGTCCGCTACATCGGCCACTCCAACTTCAGCGGCTGGCAGCTGGCCGAAGCCGCCCACGTCGCCCGCGAGACCGGCGCGGTGCCCTTCGTGTCGGCGCAGAACGAATGGTCGCTGCTCGAGCGGTCCGCGGAGCGGGAGCTGGTTCCCGCGGCCGTGCACTACGGCCTCGGGGTGCTGCCGTACTTCCCGCTCGCCAACGGCCTGCTGACCGGCAAGATCCGCCGGGGCGCCGCCGTACCGGCCGGCTCCCGCCTGGAGGGCCGCGACGGCTACGTCACCGAGGAGCGCCTCGACACGGTCGAGGCGCTGGCCGCCGTCGCCGACAAGCACGGCCGCAGCATCCTCGAACTCGCCATCGGCTGGCTCTCCGCCCGGCCCGGCTGCTCCTCCGTCATCGCGGGCGCCACCTCGCCCGAGCAGGTACGGGCCAACGCGGCCGTCGCCGACCGCCCCCTGGAGCCCGAACTGCTCGCGGAGATCGACGCGATCGCGGGGGTGTGAACCACGCCGCGAGCCGGTCTCAGGCGGGTGCGCCCGTCAGGACGTCGACCTTGCCGGTGTCCAGCGAGTAGTACGCGCCGACGACGCCGAGGGCGCCCTTCGCCACGAGGGGCCCCAGGTCGGAGTTGGCCCGCAGATCGTCCGCGGTCACCTTGATCTGGTGGTGGGTCATGGTGTCGACGGGGTCGGCGCCCGGGTTGCGGGCCGTCAGCTCGTACGCCGGCACCATCGCCTTCGCGAGCGCCTCCAGGTTTCCGGGCAGCGGCTTGCCCGCCTTCAGCGACGTGTACGCGGCCTCGACGGCCCCGCAGCGCTGGTGTCCGAGCACGACGACCAGCGGGGTCCCGCCCGTCAGGGGCCCGTACTCGACGGAGCCGGTCACCACCGGGCCTACGGCCTGTCCGCCCGTGCGCAGCACGTACAGGTCCCCGAGCCCCGTGTCGAAGATCAGCTCGGGTGCCACCCGGGAGTCGATGCACGAGAGGACCACCCCGAAGGGATCCTGCGCCTCGGCGGTCAGCTCGCGCCGCTCCGGATCCCGGTCGGGGTGGTCGAGGTTGCCGCTCACCCAACGCTTGTTGCCCTCCATCAGACGGGTGAACGCAGCCTGCGGGGTGGCCGGACGCGGCTGCGGGGCCGCGGTCGCCACCTTCCGGGGAGGCGGGGACGAGCACCCCGAGAGGGCCACGACGGCGGCCGCGAGGCCCCCGGCCAGTACGCCCCTGCGAGCCGGAAGTCCTGCTGTGTGCATCGGTCGTATCCCTCGGTGGCGCACGGACGCGTCGATACGTCGTGACGACCGCGATTGTTCAGCGTGCCGGGGGTGACGGGGCGGCAGACGCACGCGCCCGCCGCCCCGATTGCCACAGACGGCCCACGCCCGCCGCGGGCGGCTGCGCTCAGGACACGATGTCCTTGCGGGCGAACCCGCGGAAGGCGAGGGCGAACAGCACCAGCGCGTACGACACCGACACCGCCGCCCCCTTGACCATCCCGCCCCACTCCAGATGCGGCTGCAGCGCGTCCGCCCAGGCGAACTGCCAGTGCGCGGGCAGGAACTCCCGCCAGGAGCCGAGCGCCGTCACCGCGTCCAGCACGTTGCCGACGATGGTCAGGCCGACCGCCCCGCCCACCGCGCCGAGCGGCGCGTCCGTCCGCGTCGACAGCCAGAACGCCAGCCCGGCCGTGACCAGCTGCGACACGAAGACGAACGCCACCACCAGCGCGAGGCGCGGCACGCTCTCCCCGGCCGCCAGCGAGCCGCCCGTCGGCAGCTTCAGCGGGCCCCAGCCGTACGCGACCGTGCCCGCCGCCAGCGCCACCAGCGGCAGCAGCACCATCGCCGCCAGGCTGAAGCCCAGCGCCACCACCAGCTTGCTCCACAGCAGCCGGGTCCGCGGCACCGGCGAGGCCAGCAGGTAGCGCAGCGAGGACCAGCTCGCCTCCGAGGCCACCGTGTCCCCGCAGAACAGTGCCACCGGCACCACCAGCAGGAAACCGGCCGACACGAACAGGCACGTGGCCGCGAAGTTCGCCCCCGACGCCGTCGCCGTGTCGATGAGGGTGATCCGCCCGTCCCTGCCGCCCCGGCCGTCCTGCCCGCCGCCCACCGCGAACGCGATGATCATGACGAACGGCAGCGCGGCCAGCACCCCGCCCATGACCAGCGTCCGCCGCCGGCGCCACTGCCGCAGCGCCTCCACGCGCAGCGGCAGCGTACGGCTCGCCCGGTAGCCGGGAGCCACTTCCGTCACGGCGCTCACGCCGCACCTCCGATCAGGGTGAGGAACGCATCCTCCAGCCGGCGGTGCGGCCCCACTGCGCTCACCGGCACCTCCAGCCGTACCAGCTCGGCGATCAGCCCGGTGGCCGTCGCGCCCTCCAGCCGTACGAGCAGCCCGTCATCGGCGGCCGTCACCGCACCCACTCCCTCCAGCGCGGCCACCTTCGCCACGGTCCCCTCGTCCACCGGCCCGGCCAGCGTCACCAGCAGCGTGTCCCCGCCGCCGGTGATCTCCGCGACCTCGCCCGCCCGTACCAGCCGCCCGCGGTCCATGACCACCAGGTGCGTGCAGGTCTGCTCCACCTCCGACAGCAGGTGGCTGGAGACGATGACCGTCCGCCCGCCCGCCGCGTACCGGATCATCACGTCCCGCATCTCCCGGATCTGCGGCGGATCCAGACCGTTCGTCGGCTCGTCGAGGATCAGCAGGTCCGGCATGCCGAGCATGGCCTGCGCGATCGCGAGGCGCTGGCGCATGCCCTGCGAGTACGTGCGCACCGCGCGCTCCAGGGCGTCGCCGAGTCCGGCGATCTCCAGGGCCTCCGGCATGTGCGCGTCCTCGGCCGGACGTCCGGTGGCCTGCCAGTACAGCTCCAGGTTGGCCCGCCCCGTCAGGTGCGGCAGGAAGCCGGCCCCTTCGACGAAGGCCCCGACCCGCGACAGCACCGGCGTCCCCGCCCGGACCGCGTGCCCGAACACCCGGATCTCGCCCGCGTCCGGCGAGATCAGCCCCATCAGCATCCGCAGCGTGGTGGTCTTGCCGGCGCCGTTGGGCCCGAGCAGGCCCAGGACCTGCCCCTTCTCCACCCGGAAGGACAGGTCCTGCACCGCGTAGCGGTCCTGCACCCCCCGGTACCGCTTCGTCAGGCCCGTGATTTCCAGTGGTACGTCGGCGAGCGCCGGCTCGGGCTGCGGTACGCCGCCCCGCGTCCCCGCACTCTCCCGACCGGTCCTCCGGATCCCCAGCAGCGCCGCGGCCAGCAGCGCGGCGCCCAGCGGCAGCCCCCAGACCCAGGCCGGCAGCCCCGCCGAGGCCGTGCGGACCCCGTCGGCCACCGGCACGGCCAGGGCGCCCCGCACCGCGACCGTGTACGTGGCCGGCGCGGCCGGGGACGCGTATCCGAGGTCGGTGGCGGCGACGACGAGCCGCAGCCGGTGACCGGCCGCCACGGCGTGGTCGACGGCGGGCAGCCGCAGCTCCACCGCGGCCCCCTGCTGCGCGTTCTCCACCCGCACCGGGGCGACCAGCTGACTCGGCAGCACCGCCTGGCGGCCGTCGGGCCCGACGTCGTACAGCTTGCCGAACAGGACGGCCGAACCGTCGGCAGCCGTCGACCTCACGTTCAGGGTGACGGTCGGGGCCCCGGTGACCCGCACCTCCTCGGCCAGCGGCTCCGACTCGAAGCGGGCGTTCTGCCCGGGGAAGTCCAGTGACAGCCCGGCCCCGACGGCGGCGAGCTGCCCGCCGATCCCGGGCAGGGAGGACAGCGCGGGAGGGGCGCCGCCCGCCGGATTGGCGAAGCTCTGCTCCCGGCCGCTCAGGGCGAACCGCCGGGGAGCGGAGGCCAGCCCCGGATAGCGCTCGCCGCTCGCGCCGCGCAGCTGTACCGCCCCGTCGGTGGAATCGATGCCCCCGGAGCGCGAGACGCGGAAGGCCGGGCCGGTGTCCGCACCCTGCTCGTCCTTGAGGTAGCGGTCGAACCAGCCGGCCACCCGGTCCTCGACCCGGGCCGACTCGCGCAGACCGCCGTCGTGGCCGCCGGCCGCCCAGTCGACGGAGACGGGCGCCCCGTTCGCCGCGACGGCCTTCGCCATCGCGTCGGCCTGGTCCAGCGGGAACAGGGAGTCCTCCTGGCCCTGCACGATCAGCGTCGGGACCTTGATCCGGTCGGCGACCGCCGACGGACTGCGCCCCTCCAGGAGGGCGCGGGCCTCGGCGTCGGGCTTGCCGGCCACCGCGACCCGCTCGTACATGGCGCACAGCTCGGGCTGGAACCGCCCGCAGGCGGTGGCGCCGCCGGCGGGGGCGGGGCCGGGCGCGGGAGCGGTGGCGCGGCCGGACGCGGGGGCGGTGTCCGTGCCCGGGACGCCCCCGGGCCGCATGCCGTCGGCGGAACCGGTGGTGAAGAACAAGCCCGCCCACAGCTTCTTGAACACGCCCTGGGGGAAGAGGGAGTCCGCGAGGTTCCAGTACGTGATCTGCGGGGCGATCGCATCGACCCGCTGGTCGTATCCGGCCGCGAGCAGCGAGATCGCCCCGCCGTACGAGGCCCCGGCGACGCCGACGCGCGGATCGCCGTCCGCGTCGAGCCGCACCTCGGGCTGCCGGGCGAGCCAGTCGACGAGCCGGGACACGTCCTTGACCTCGTACGCCGGATCGTTCAGCCCGATCTGCCCGCCGGAGCGGCCGAAGCCGCGCGCCGACCAGGTCAGGACGGCGTACCCGTCCCGGGCCAGCCGCTCGGCCTGCGCGCGGACGTCGTCCTTGCTGCCGCCGAACCCGTGCCCGAGGAGCACGGCGGGCCGCTTCCCTGCGCCGCCGGCCGTGAAGTACGAGGTGTCGATGGCCGCGCCGGGCATCTCGACCATGCGGTCCTGGCGGTGCACGGCGGGCACCTCGCCGGACGCGGCGGCGGTCCACGTACCGGCCCCGGCGACGACGGCGAGCGCGGCGGCCCCCGCGAGCAGGCGGGTGTGGCGGCGCCGTGGCAGCCGGAGCTTCGGCAGTCGTGGCTTCATACCGAAACCCTAGACGCCGCCCGGCCGCGCCCTGAGCGCCCCCGGGCGGAACCGCCCACCTCCTGGAGGAGTACCCGGGCGGGCCGGCATACCGCGCCTGCAGTACTAGCGGGGTGTCTCGCCGATCGGGCCGGGCTCGCGGCATCCGGCCTGATCGACAAGACACACCTCGGACCCGACCTGCGGTGTACGACGAGTGGCGGGAGGATGACGGCATGCTGCTCGCCGAGGTCGCGCGCGTGTCCCGGGAGGTCTCCGAGACCTCCGCCCGCTCCCGCAAGACCGCCCTGCTCGCGGAGGTGTTCGCCGCCGCGCCGCCCGAGGAGGCCGGTCTGGTCGTCTCGTACCTCTCCGGGCGCCTCCCGCAGGGCCGGCCGGGCATCGGCTGGCGTGCGCTCGCCGCCGAGGTCGAACCCGCCGCCGAGCCCACCCTGACCGTCGCCGCCGTCGACGCGGCGGTGACCGGGTTCGCCGCCGTCGCCGGAGCGGGCGCGCAGGCCGAGCGGCGCCGGATCCTCGAAGCCCTGCTGGGCGCGGCGACCGGGCCGGAGCAGCGGTTCCTGCGCAGCCTGCTCTCCGGCGAAGTCCGCCAGGGCGCCCTCGACGCGGTCGCCCTGGAAGGGGTCGCCGCGGCCGCAGGGGTGCCGGCCACCGCGCTGCGCCGCGCCGTGATGCTCGACGGCTCACTGCCGCGGGTGGCCGCGGCGGTACTGGCCGACGGGGCGTCGGCGCTGCGCGAGGTCACCCTGCGCGTCGGGCAGCCCGTACAGCCGATGCTGGCGAACACCGCCAAGTCGGTGGCCGAGGCGCTGGCCGCGCTCGGGCCCTGCGCGGTGGAGGAGAAGCTCGACGGGATCCGGGTGCAGGTGCACCGCGACGGGGACGAGGTACGGGTGTACACGCGGTCCCTGGACGACATCACCGGCCGGCTGCCGGAGGTGGCGGACCTCGCCCGGACCCTGTCCGGGGAGCGGTTCATCCTCGACGGCGAGGTGATCGGACAGGCGCCGGACGGCCGGCCCGTGCCCTTCCAGGAGGTCGCGAGCCGGGTCGGATCACGGATCGACGTCGAGACGGCGCGCCGGACGCTGCCCGTCGTCCCCTACTTCTTCGACGTGCTGGCGGCGGGGGACGCGGTGCTCCTCGACCTCCCGGTGCGCGAGCGGTACGCGGCGCTCGCCGACCTGGTGCCGCAGGACTCCCGGGTCTGCCGGCTCGTCGTCGAGGATCCGCGGGAGCAGGCGGCGGCAGCCGAGGAGTTCTGGGCCGAGACCCTGCGCCGCGGTCACGAGGGGGTCATGGTCAAGGGCCTCGACTCCGCCTACGCGGCCGGGCGGCGCGGCGGACAGTGGCTCAAGGTGAAACCGGTGCACACCCTCGATCTCGTGGTGCTCGCCGTCGAGTGGGGCCACGGCCGGCGCACCGGACTGCTGTCGAACCTGCACCTCGGGGCGCGGGCCGCCGACGGCACGTACGCCATGCTCGGCAAGACCTTCAAGGGGCTCACGGACGAGATGCTGCGCTGGCAGACCGAGCGGCTGGGGGAGCTGGCGGTGGAGGACGACGGGTTCACGGTGCGGGTGCGGCCCGAGCTGGTCGTGGAGATCGCGTACGACGGGCTCCAGCGCTCCCCGCGGTACCCGGCCGGGGTCGCGCTTCGCTTCGCGCGGGTGCTGCGGCACCGCCCGGACAAGCCTCCACAGGAGGCGGATACCGTGGAGACGGTGCTCGGCGGGGGCTGACGCGGAGGAGACGGGAGTTTTTGCCTCAGAGGCAAGGGAAATTGCCAGACAGGCAGGATTCTGGCTCAATCGGGGGCATGACATCCGGTCCTGCCCCCGGCCCCGAAGGTCCCGACGAACCGCTCGGCCCCGACATCGGTGCCGACATCGGCCCCGACGCCGGCGTCGGCGAGCTGCCCTCCGTGGCACCGCAGCTGCGTGACCTGCGCCGCCGCGCCGGGCTCACCCTGGAGGCCGCCGCCGCGCGGGCCCGGCTCTCGCCCGCTCACCTGTCGCGGCTGGAGACCGGGCGGCGCCAGCCCTCGCTGCCGCTGCTGCTCGGGCTCGCCCGCACCTACGGTACGACGGTCTCGGAACTGCTCGGCGAGACCCCCGCCGTCGCCGATCCCATCGTACGGGCCGGCGGTCCGGGCGCCCGCGAGGCCGACGGGTGGACGTACTGGCAGGCCGGCGGCTCCGGCCGCGGGATGCAGGCGCTGCGCGTGCACGTCCCCCACGGGCGCAGCCAGGGCGAGCTGGTCCGCGTACATCCCGGCGAGGAGTGGCTGTACGTGCTGGGCGGGCGGCTGCGGCTGCACCTGGCCGAGGCCGAGTACCTGCTGGAGCCGGGGGACAGCGCGCACTTCGACTCCCTCACCCCGCACCGGATCGGCGCGGACACCCGCAGCGGGGCCGACCTGCTGTTCGTCCACACCCTGCTGCAGAGCAGCCTCGCCGGGCTGTGCCTCGGAGGCGGCGCCTCCGGCGCACCCGCACACCACCGTTGACCCCTCCCAGCCCAGGAGTCCCACCATGAAGCTCCAGTCCAAGTTCCCGCGCGGTCTGCTGATTCGGCTGGTCGCCTACTTGTTCGTCGGCCACCTCTTCGCCTTCTTCGTCTACCTCCTCTTCGTCCTGGGCGGCCAGAACCAGTAACGAAGGCCGGGGCCCGCGACTCTGGAAAGGTGCAGGTCCTGTCGCTACCCTCCGCGCATGATTTCCACGGTTGTCTGGGGTACCGGCAACGTCGGCCGTTTGGCCATCCGTGCCGTAGAGGCCCATCCGGCGCTGAAACTGGCCGCCGTCATCGTCCATCATCCCGAGAAAATCGGCCGCGACGCGGGCCGGCTCGGCGAACTCGACCACGACACCGGGGTCCTGGCCACCGACGACATCGAAGCGGTCCTGGCCGCCCGGCCGCAGGCCGTCGTCTACGCGGCCTCCGGCGACACCCGACCCGACGACGCGCTCGCCGACATCACCCGGGCCATCCGGTCCGGCGCGGTCGTCGTCAGCCCCGCCCTCTACCCGCTCTACGACCACCGCAATGCACCGGCCGAGTTCCGCGACCCGGTGGTCGCGGCGGTCGCGGAGGGCGGCGGCTCGCTGTTCGCCTCCGGCGTCGACCCCGGCTGGGGCAACGACGTACTCCCGCTCCTGCTCAGCGGCCTGGGCAGCACCATCGACGCCATCCGCTGCCAGGAGATATTCGACTACTCCACCTACGACCAGCCGGACTCGGTCCGCCACCTCGTCGGCATGGGCCAGCCCATGGACTTCGAGCCGATGATGCTCATGCCGTCCGTCCCCACCATGGTGTGGGGCGGACAGATCCGCATGATGGCCCGGGCGCTCGGCGTCGAACTCGACGAGATCCGCGAGACCGTGGACCGCCGCGCCCTCGACACCACCGTCACCACCCGCACCATGGGCGAGTTCGCGGCCGGCACCCAGGGCGCCATCCGCTTCGAGGTGCAGGGCATCGTCGAGGGCGAACCCCGCCTCGTCATCGAACACGTCACCCGCATCCACGCCTCCTGTGCCCCCGACTGGCCGTCGCCGCCCGACGGCGGCGACGGCGCCCACCGCGTGATCATCGAGGGCCGCCCGCGCATCGAGGTCACCGTCGAGGCCACCGACGAGGGCGAGAACCGCTCGGCGGGCGGCAACGCCACCGCCGTCGGCCGCCTGGTCGGCGCCATCGACTGGCTGGTGGAGGCCGGACCGGGCCTCTACGACGCCCTCGACGTCCCCCTGCGCCCCGCCATCGGCAAGCTCGGAAGGAAACAGCCATGAGGATCGACATACCCGAAGGCCAGCACCCGATCGAGTACGTGTGGGGCGACATGGTCCCCGGGATCGGGATGGCCGCCGCGAACTTCTCCCTGTCGGTGTACGCCCACACCACCCTGGGCCTGCGCGAGTTCGAGGCGGCCCGGCTGCGCGTCGCGCAGATCAACGGATGCGTGTTCTGCCTCGACTGGCGGACCGAGCGGGACGGGGAGAAGGTCGAGGAGGAGTTCTCCGGCGCCGTCACCGACTGGCGCACCACGGACCGGTTCGACGAGCGGACCCGGCTGGCCGCGGAGTACGCGGAGCGCTACACGCTCGACCACCACAACCTCGACGAGGAGTTCTGGGAGCGGATGACCGCGCGGTACAGCCAGCTCGAGATCGTGGAGCTGACGATGAGCATCGGTTCCTGGCTGGCCTTCGGCCGGCTCAACCACGTGCTCGGCCTCGACAGCGTGTGCGTACTGCCGGGGCACTGACGCGGCCGCGAGGGCAATGGGTCCGGGGCCGGTCGGTACCTCCGACGGCCCCGGGTCTGCGTACGGACCGCCTACAGGTCGGCGGCGATGATCTTCTCGATGTTGCGTTCGGCGAGCGCCGTGATGGTGACGAACGGGTTCACGCTGGTGTTGCCGGGGATCAGCGCGCCGTCGATCACGTACAGGCCGGTGTAGCCGTGCAGGCGGCCGTAGTTGTCGGTGGCCTTGTTCAGGACGGCGCCGCCGAGCGGGTGGTAGGTGAGGTGGTCGCCCCAGATCTTGTTGGTGCCGAACAGGTCCGTCCGGTAGATCGTCCCCTCCTTGGAGTTGATCTTGTCGAAGATGCTCTTGGCCATGTCGATGGACGGCTGCTTCCACGCCGTCTGCCAGTTCAGCTCGACGTTGCCGGAGGCCGCGTTGTAGGTGAACTCGGCGCGGTTCGGGTTCTTGGTGATCGACAGGTAGAAGGAGGCGTACGTCTCGATCCCGGTCGGCAGCGGCGCCACCTCGGCGAACGCCCCGCCCGCGTCCCAGTTGTCGATGCCGCCGCAGGGGATGGACGCCTGGACCTTGCCGGTCGGGTCCCACAGGTGGTTGGCCCGGCCGCACATGACGTTGCCGTTGTCGCCCCAGCCCTTGCCGATCTCGCCGTTCAGGGCGGGCAGCGCGCCGGTGGCCTTGAGCCTCACGAGCAGCTTGCTGGTGCCGACGCTGCCGGCCGCGAAGAACACCTTGTCGGCGACCACGGTCTTGGTGGCGGTGGTGGCGCCGGTGGTGTTGATCTGGTCGATGACGACCGTGTAGCCGCCGCCGGCCGCGGGGGAGACCGACGTGACCTTGTGCAGGGGGGAGATGGTGACCTTGCCGGTGGCCCGGGCCTGAGCGAGGTAGGTCTTCTGCAGGGACTTCTTGCCGGCATTGTTGCCGTAGAGGATCTCCCCGGCCACCGCGGACTTGGGGGCGGTCCCGGCCGCCTCCTGCTTCATGTAGTCCCAGTCGTACACGTCCGGGACGAAGACGAAGGGGAAGCCGGAGCGCTGGGCGTGCTTGCGGCCGACGCGGGCGAACTGGTAGCAGTCGACGGTGTCGAACCAGGCGGGGTCGACCAGGCCGACGCCGAGTCCGGCATTCGCCCGCGGGTAGTAAGTGCCGTACATCTCCTCGGCGTCCACCGACGGGAGGATGGCGCCGAAGTTCGCGCGCTTCGGGGTCACCGCCATGCCGCCGTTGACCAGCGAGCCGCCGCCGACGCCGCGGCCCTGGTAGACGATGATGCCGCCCATCTCCTCGGCGTCCAGGATCCCGGTGTAGCGGGGGATGTCCCGGTCGATCGGGAAGCCGAGGAAGTTGCTCAGGGGCTGTTTGGTCTTGGTCCGCAGCCAGTAGGAGCGCTGGTCGGGCGCGGTCGTGTTGCAGAAGATCTTGCCGTCGGAGCCCGGGGTGTCCCAGGCCATGCCCATCTCGATCATGTGGACGTCGACGCCGGCCTGGGCGAGCCGCAGGGCGGCGACGGACCCGCCGTAGCCGGTGCCGATCACCAGGGCCGGTACGTGCGCGCCGTTGTCGATGGGGCCGGCGGCCGCTGCCGCTGGGGCGTCGGTCCGAGCCTGGGCCGGCGTGATCTGACCAGCGAGGGCGACGGCTCCCAGAATGGAACTTGTTCTAGCCATGAATCCACGACGTGAGATGCCATTGGAGCCGGCTTTGTGCAGGGCTTTGTCACTCATGTGACGTTCCTCACTCTCGGCGGAATGGGAACGAGTTCTACTGCCGGGCGCATGGGAAGTCACTACATACGTCTAGGTAACTTTCGGCCTGTCACGTCACAGGGGCGCCGGGCCGGGGGCGCGGGTCCCACCCCAGGACGAGCAGCGGTGCGACCGCCGCGAAGGCGCACCAGGCGGAGGTGGATTCCAGCCGCCACAGCGCTGAGCAGGCCAATGCCGACGCCGAGCACCGCGGCGAGGAGCCTCAGCCACCGGTCGCCGGACAGCGGCAGGGCGCCCGGGGTGGCGAAGAGGTAGTCCGCGAGAACGAGTGGCATCCACGGAACATTCACGCCGTAGCCGAGGGTGTGGCCCCGGATCCCGGCGACGGCCGGCGGGTCGCCAGACAGTACGCGAACACCGCGGCGGTGGTCAGGCCGGCGGCCGCCGGCGTGCGCCGCCGGTCAGGGCTGGGCCGTCCTCGGGGGTTCGAGCGGGGGAGAGGTCGTGGCGCAGAAGGTGTGGCACTCCGGGTGGCACCCCGCTCCGGGCACGGGCTTGCGTACGGTGGCCCAGGCGAAGGCGGCGCCCGCCACCAGCAGCCCCGCGCACCACAGCATGGCCCGCCCGAACGCGGCGTCGAACTCGGACGCCGAGCGGTACGCGTCCGGCCCCATCCCGGCCAGCAGCGGCAGCGCCGCCACCGCCAGCAGCCCGGCCGCCCGCGCGGCCGCGTTGTTGATGCCGCTGGCCAGGCCCGCCCGTCCCGGGTCGACCGAGGACAGCACGGTCGCCGTCAGCGGAGCCACCAGGGCCACCATGCCCATGCCCAGCACGACCAGCGCCGGCAGCACGTCCCGTACGTACGAGGCGTCCGGCCCCACCCGCAGCGTCAGCAGCAGTCCGGCCGCGCACAGCAGCGGCCCCACCGTGAGCGGGATCCGCGGCCCGATCTTCTCCCCGAGCGCCCCCGACCGGGCCGACAGCAGCAGCATCAGCGCGGTCGTCGGCAGCAGAGCCGCCCCCGCGCCCAGCGCGGAGTAGCCGGAGACCACCTGGAGCTGGAGCACGAAGAGGAAGAAGAACCCGCTGAAGGCCGCGTACACGAACAGGGTGACCACGTTGACGGCGGTGAACTGGCGGGAGGTGAAGATGCCGGGCGGCAGCATCGGATCGGACCGGTGCCGCTCGACGTGCACGAACACGCCGGACAGCAGCACGCCCCCGACGGCCGAGGCGATCACCAGCGGGGAGCCGGACCGGGCCTCGATCAGCGCGTACGTCACCAGGGCGAGGGCGGCGGCCCCCAGGAAGGCGCCGAGTACGTCGAACCGCCCGTGCGCCTGCGGGTCACGTGATTCCGGTACGTGCCGCAGGGCGATCGGCGCGCACACCGCGGCCACCGGCACGTTCAGCAGGAACACCCAGCGCCAGCCGGGCCCGTCCACCAGCCAGCCGCCGAGGAACGGCCCCACGGCCGCGCCCACCCCGCCGAACCCGGACCACAGCCCGACGGCCCGGGCCCGGTCCTCGGCGGCGATCGAGCCCTGGATCAGCGCGAGCGAACCGGGGGTCAGCAGTGCGCCGCCGACACCCTGAAGGGCCCGCGCGGCGATCAGGACCCCCGCGTTCGGTGCGATCCCGCACAGCAGCGAGGCGCCCGCGAACCACACCACCCCGAGGACGAAGACCCGGCGCCGGCCGAAGCGGTCCCCGAGCGCTCCGCCGACGAGGATCAGTCCGGCCAGGGTGAGCATGTAGGCGTTGGCGGTCCACTGGAGCACGGCCAGGTCGGCGTCGAGGTCCACCCCGATGGTGGGGAGGGCGACGTTGACGACGGTCGAGTCGAGCATGGCCATCGTCGAGCCGAGCACGGTGGTCAGTACGATCCACCGGCCCCGGGCGGACGCGAGCGGCACACCGGGCCCTCCCGGATCGCGCTCTTGCGTGCCCGGCGCTGGATCGCTCATGTCTTCAGGCTGACCCGCCGGGGCCGCGATGGCCACCCCGGGCGCGCAGCATACGGCTCATTAGGCCCTCTTGTAATGTCCATGACCCTTCCTTCACCATGACCGCGCACGTCGCGCACGCCCTTCCCGCACAACCTGCACACGGCGTCCGAGGAGGACCACACGTGGCCCAACGCAACAGGCGACGATCGTTACGCGCGGCGCTCGCCGCTCTCACCACGGCCTTGCTCCTGCCCGTAGGAGCGGGCGTGGCGGCGGCCGCGCCGGAACCCGGCCCCACCGCCGCGGCGGCCGAGCGCAAGATCGAGCCGAAACTCCGCACCCAGCTCGACGACTCCGGCAAGGCCGTCTTCTGGGTGTACCTGAACAGCGCCGCCGACCTCACGGCGGCGGGGCGGCAGAAGACCCGCGCCGCCAAGGCGGAAACGGTTCTGCACGCCAAGCAGGAGCACGCCGTGCGCAGTCAGGCCGAGGTGATCAAGGCCCTGGACGGTGCCAAGGCCGAGTACACCTCGTACTGGATCGTGAACGCCGTCCGCGTCGTCGGCAGCCAGAAACTGGCAGGCACCCTCGCGCAGCGCCCCGAGGTCTCCCGGATCGACGCCGACGACAAGGTCACCCTCCCCAAGCCCGCCGAGGGCAAACGGGAGAAGGCGGCCGCCGATGCGGTCGAGTGGAACATCGACCGCATCAAGGCTCCGCAGGTCTGGGACCAGCTCGGCGTGCGCGGCGAGGGCATCGTCGTCGCCAACATCGACAGCGGCGTCGACTACACGCACCCGGCCGTGAACGGCCAGTACCGCGGCAAGAACGCGGACGGGTCGTACGACCACAACCACAACTGGTTCGACCCGGCCGGAGTCTGTCCCACCGCGGCCCCCTGCGACAACAACGACCACGGCACCCACACCATGGGCACCATGGTCGGCGACGACGGCGGCGCCAACAAGATCGGCGTGGCCCCCGGGGCCAAGTGGATCGCCGCCAAGGGCTGCGAGACCAACTCCTGCTCCGAGGCCTCCCTCCTCGCCGCCGGCCAGTGGATCGTCGCCCCGACCGACCTGAGCGGCCAGAACCCGCGCCCCGACCTGGCCCCGCACGTCGTCAACAACTCGTGGGGCAGCGCGACGCACGACGACTGGTACCAGCAGATCGTCGACACCTGGCGCGCGGCCGGCATCTTCCCCGCCTTCTCCAACGGGAACTCCGGCCCCGGCTGCGCCACCAGCGGTTCGCCCGGCGACTACGCGAGCTCCTACAGCTCCGGCGCCTTCGACATCAACGGCGCGATCGCGTCGTTCTCCTCGCGCGGCGCGGGCCCCGGCGGCATCGTCAAGCCGAACATCGCGGCCCCCGGCGTGAACGTCCGCTCCTCCGTCCCCGGCGGCGGGTACGAGGCCTTCTCCGGCACCTCCATGGCCTCGCCGCACACCGCGGCCACCGTGGCCCTGCTCTGGTCCGCCGCACCCGCCCTCGAAGGCGACGTCGCGCGGACCGAGGAGCTGCTGAACGGCACCGCCCAGGACACCGACAACGGCCAGTGCGGCGGCAACGCCGCCGACAACAACGTGTTCGGCGAGGGCAAGCTCGACGCGTTCGCCGCCGTCTCGGGCGCCCCGCGCGGCGCCATCGGCGCCGTCTCCGGCACCGTCCGCTCCGCCGGCGCCCCCGTCGCGGGTGCCAAGGTCACCGCGGCCGGCCCGATCGGCCGTACGACGACCACCGCGGCCGACGGCACCTACGCCTTCCCCGCCCTGTCGGTCGGCGCGTACACGCTGACGGTCTCCAAATTCGGCTACGGCCAGCAGACCTCGACGGCGACGGTGACCGAGAACGCCACCGCCACCGGCGACTTCAGCCTCACCCAGGCCCCCTCCGGCAAGCTCACCGGCACCGTCACCTCGGCCGCCGGACCCGCCGCGGGCGCCACCGTCACGCTCACGGACACCCCGCTGACCGCGACCGCCGACGACCAGGGCCGCTTCGAGCTCACCGTGCCGCACGGCACGTACGAGGTCCGGGCCGCGCACTCCTCCCGCTGCGTCACCGGCGCGAGCGCCCAGACCACCGTCGCCGGCGACACGACGCTCGCGCTCACGCTGCCCGAGCGCACCGACGACTTCGGCTACGCCTGCTCCACCCCGGGCGGCCGCCCGTACGCGGCCGGGGACCGGCAGCTCGCGCTGACCGGCGACAACACCACCGAGCGCGTCGACCTGCCGTTCCCGCTCCCGCTGTACGGCAAGACGTACGGCCAGGCCTGGATCGGGACGAACGGCACCGTCAGCTTCGGCGGCAACAACACCGGCGACGTCAACGGCGACATCCCGAGCACGGCCACCCCCAACGCGGCGCTGTACCCGTTCTGGGACGACCTCGTCGTCGGCGCGGCCGGCAGCGGTTCGGGCGTCTTCACCGGTGTCACCGGCACCGCCCCGCACCGGACGTACGTGATCGAGTGGCGCGAGGTGTCCCACTGGTCGGCGCAGGCCGACAAGTTCTCGTTCTCGGCGGCGATCAGCGAGGACGGCACGGTCGTCTACACCTACAAGGGGACGGGCGGCACCGGCATCAAGGGCGGCTCCACGGCCACGGTCGGAGTGGAGAACGCGCTGGGCACCGACGCCTTCAAGTACTCCTTCAACCAGGCCGGCATCACCGACGGGCTGGCCATCGCCTTCAGGACCACCAAGAGCGGCGTGGTCGCGGGCCGGATACTCGACGCGAACGACGGCAAGGGCGTCGCGGGAGCCACGGTGACCGTCGGCTTCGGGGCCGAAGCCGTCACGGCGACCACCGCGGCGGACGGCGGCTACCTCCTGCAGGCCCGCTCCGGCAAGAACTCCTACACGGTCCTGGCCGACATGTACACGGGGGTGACCAACGCCTTCACCGTGGAACAGGGCGGCGTCACCGCCGTGAACCACTCCCTGTGGACGGCGCGGGTCACCCCGTCCCAGCCCTCCCTGGAGCTCGTCCTCCCGGCGGGCCAGAAGCGCACCCGCACCCTCGAACTCACCAACACGGGCACCATCGACTCGCGGTTCACCGTGGCCGAGGACGCGGCCTGGCTGACGGCCACCCCCGACTCCGGGAACCTGGCGATCGGGGGCAAGGCCACCGTGAACCTGGCCGTCGACACCACGGGGCTGGCCGCCGGCGCGGTCCTCACGGCGAACCTGCGGATCAGCTCGGCGAGCGGGCGCAGCCCGGTCCTCACCGTCCCGGTCAAGGTCGTGGTCCCGCGCTACCAGGTGGCCCTGGACGCGGGCTCCGACTCCGCGGCCACGGACACGCTCGGGGACAGCTGGTCCCCGGACCGCAAGTACACCGCCGGCTCGTACGGCTACCAGGGCAGCTCCTCCACGCACTCCACCGGGCGCACCATCGCCGGAACGGCCGATCAGAAGCTGTTCCGCAACGCCCGCGAGGGCATGTACGAGTACCGCTTCGACAACGTCCCGAACGGCACGTACACCGTGGAGCTCGGCTTCGCGGAGCTGTCCTCGACGAAGCCGAACAAGCGGGTCTTCGACGTGATGGCCGAGGGCACGCAGGTGCTGCCCTCGCTGGACATCGCGCTGGAGGCGGGCACGTACACGGCTCTGACCCGGACGTACACGGTCACGGTCACGGACGGCGTGCTCAACGTCCGCTTCGTCGCACACGGGGGGTACGGCAAGCCGCTGCTGAACTCCCTGCGCGTGACGGACCGCCCCGACAAGAGCTGACGGGCACCGGCTGACAGCGGGGGGCGGGGCGCCGCAGGGCGCTCCGCCCCCTCGCGCGTGCCGCCGGCGCTAGCGCAGGAATTTCCGGTCGCGGTCCGCGAGGGAGTCCAGCGGGGCGGCGGCGCGCAGGACGACGTCGAGGGCGCGCTGCGGATCGCACGCGTACGTGCCGCTGGCCCACGCGGCGTTGGCCTCGATCACCGACCAGCGGCCGTCCGCGACACCGACGTCGACGACGATCGCGGAGGGGAGGGTGGAGAACGGCAGCCGCCCGGCGAAGGCGACCGCTTCGGCGGCCGCCGGGCCGAGGCTCAGCCGGCCGTCCTCGGCGTAGCGGCTCGCGGTGTGCACGGCGCCGTCGAGGAGGTGCATCCGGTACTCGGCCGTGAAGCGCGTGACATCGCTGACCAGTACCTCGGTCTCCGGGTCCACGGCGTCCGGGCCGGGGAGGCGGGAGCCGTCGGCGTAGACGAGGGCCGGGATCGACTTGTCGTTGGGCGACTTCACGAAGACGGGCCGGCGCAGGGCGTAGGCCTCGCGGATCGGGATCAGGCGGACCTCCCGGCCGGTGAACTCCCGGGGCAGCCGCGCCAGCCAGTCGGCCGGGGCCTCCAGCAGCCCGATCCCGAGCCGCGGCGCCACGGCGTCGGCGAATGCCGGACCGGCGTGCAGATGCCGTGCCCGCAGCCCGTCGGGCACGGCGAAGGTCTCCAGCCGTACGGTGCCCAGCCCGCGCGCGCGAGCCGCTTCGCGGAGCCGGGCGGCGGAGTCGGTGATACGGGGCGACAGGATCAGGGTCACCGGGGAGACCCTGCCAGGAGTCCCGGCGGGAGGCACGCGGTTTTCCGGCGCCCGGGGTGCCGGGGGCGCGGCTGGCATTCGGGTGGCCCGGGCCGCATCAGGGCCGCCTCCGGGGCGCCGGACCGGCGGGCCCCGCCGGGCGGTGGCTAGCGTGGAGCCCATGACGCTCCAAAGCGACCTCGCGGACGCGGCCGACGCGGCCGGCCTGGAAGTCCGGATCAGGGGAGTGCTCCGGGACGCGGATCCCGACGCGGTCTGGGCGGCCGGAGGGCCGGACGGGCCGCACGCCGGATCCGCGGACGAGACCACGGTCCTCGACGTCGGCGGCCTGATGCCCGTACTCGCCCTGTGGCCCGTGATCGGCAGCCTCGTCGCCGAAGAGGCGCTGCGGCTGCACACGCCCCTGGCGGCGTACGGGGTGGAGGCCGACGCGGGGACCACCACGCACCACCTGCTGAGCCACTCCACCGGCCCCGCGGCCCACGCCGCCCTCACCCGACTCGCCGAGCACCTCACCGGCAGCCCGCTCGCCGAGCTCGCCGCCACCCGCGTCTGGCACCCCCTCGGCATGACCGGCACCGGCTTCGCCGACGGCGCCCTGCACGCACCCCCGGCCGACCTCGCCCGCTTCCTGAGCCACCTCCTCTCCCCGGCGGAGCACCCCCTGCCCCGAGCCTGGGTCGCCGAGTCCCTCCGCATCCGTACCGGCGAGCTGACCCCGGCCCGCGGCCTGCTGTGGCACCCGGCCCCGCACGGCACCTGGTCCTACGGCGAAACCCCGACGGTCTGGATCTCCCCCCGGCTCCACCGCTGGGCCCTCCTCCACCCCGCCCGCTCCCAGGGCTCCCTCCGCACGACCTTCCGCGAAGCGGCCTTCGCGCCCGTCCCCTGACGAGTGTCGTCGACGTGGCGTCGGGCGCCCGAAGGGTGAGCACACGGACTTCGACGACACGACCTGGCGGCCGGCCCCGAGCACCGGATCCGCCCCGGGCCGTACTCGGGGCGCGGGGCGAGCCGGGGGGACGTACGGTGAGGGCGATGTCACCGAACGTTGGTTTCCGGCCGCGCGCGGAGGTACCCGGATGCGCACGCTTCACGATGCCGCCCTGGACGTCGTGCCGGAGGACCTCGTCCCCGCGGCCCGACCCGAGGGAGGTGGTGCGGCCATGACCGGTCCCGGTACGACCCAGTCCGCCGTCTCACGGGGGCAGCGGGCGCGGGCCGGCGGAGCCGGGGCCGTCCGGTTCGCCGCCGGCCGCGCGCTCCCGCTCCTCGTCCGCGGCCGCGGCTCCGTCCGCGGCCGCGGCTCCGGCGGCGCCCGTCCGGCCTTCTCCGCCGACACGCTGCGCGCGCTGCGGGCCCGTCACGGCGGCGCCCCCGTACTCGTGCGCGGGATCTCCGGTGCGGTGCTCGTCCTGCTCGACCGGCAGGAACTGCGGCAGTTCTACGAAGCCGAACCCGTCGCGGCGCTCTCACCGGGCCCGGGCGAAGTCCGCTCCCGCACCGCCGTCCGCGCGGTCATCGCGGAAGAGGCCCGGCACCTCACGGCCGCCGCCACGCTCGACTTCGCCCGCGCCCGGCACGCCGTGGCCCGCGCCGCCCGCCGGATCGTGCTCGGCGACGGCGCGGCCGCGGGGGACGGGCACCCCACCGGCCTCCTCGGCCGCCTCCGCCACCGCGGCTCCGCCGACGGGCACACCCTGCTCGGCCACCCCGCCGCCTGCGCCGACCGCGAGGAACAGGCCCTGCGCGCCATGGACGGCATCCCCGCCACGATGCTGCGCACCCTGCTCCTGCTCGGCGCCCACCCCGCCGAACAGGACGCCGCGGCCGCCGAAGCCGCCGGGCGCACCGCCCCCGAGGAGCTGCCCCGGCTGTGCGCCTGCGTAAGGGAATGCCTGCGCCTCTACCCGGCGGTGCCCGACCTGATCCGCGTCACCCGTACGGAGACCGAGTGGCGGGGCGTACGCCATCCCGCCGGCACCACCGTCCTGCTGCCCGCCCACTTCCACCAGCGCGACGCGGAGCACGTGCCCGCCGCGCACGTCTTCGTACCGGGCCGCTGGAAGACCCCCGGTGCGGACGAGGACATCCGGATGGCCCCCTTCGGCCACGGCCCGGGCCGCTGCCCGGGCGACCGGCTCGGCCTGCTGATCACCACCGCGCTGTGCGCCGAGGTCCTGCGCCGCCGCCGGATCACGGCCATCAGGCCGGTGCTCGACCCGCCGGGGCCGCTGCCCGGGGCACTGGACCCGCGCGGCATCCGGCTCACCCTCACCCGCCGCTGACGCACGCACCCCGCCGCCGACGCACCCCGCCGCCGACGCACCCCGACGACCACGCCGAAGCCACCCTCCCCACCGACATCCCGCGAGGATTCCATGTCCGACGCCGCGACCTCCGCGCCCACCGACCCGGACGCCGAGCTGCTCGACGCCCTGTGCCGCGAGCTCGCCGAGGCCGCCGACGCCGTCGGCGAAGCCGCCCGGCACGCTTCCGAACTGGCCCTCGGCCCCCGGCTCCCGGCCGCCGCCCTGGGCCGCCGACACGCCCGCTCCCGGCTCGGCTGGCGCACCCTGCTGCGCACCCTCACCGACCCCGCGGGCCTGGGTTGGGCCCCGCGCGGCCGGGGTGTGGCGCGGGCCGGCTGGTTCGCCGGGATCCTCACCGGCCGCGAGAGCCTCGCCGTCAGCCTCGCCGTCTGCGGACTCAAGGCCCGGATCCGGGCGGCGAGCGCGGAGCGGCCCGACCTGCTGGACGACCCGGACTGCGCGGCCATCCTGCGGGCGGTGGACGAGGACCGGCAGGCCGCGGCCGTCCGGGTGTTCCGCCGGCTCATGCGGGACCGGGGAGCCGAGCGGGCGTTCGCCCTGCTGTCCCCGTCGTTCGCCGACCTGCTGGCCTGGAACGCCCTGACCGACGCGAACCCCTTCAACGACCACGCGGGCTGGCAGGTGGCCACCGGCCGGGCCGTGCCGGCGGAGCCGCTGCTCGGACTCGGCGCCGCCGTCCGGGCGTTCTTCGACCGGGACCGGGATCGAGACCGGGACCGGGACCGATGGCGGGGCCAAGGGCAGCGCCGCGCCCCGGTCGCCCCGCACCAAGGCTGCGTCCACACCATCGGACTCATCGGCACCGGCGGCATCCTGCTCGTCCAGCCGTGGCGCAGCCGGTGAACGCCGCCCCCCGGTTCCGGCCCGGCCCGCCGGAACCGGCCGACGGTCTGCGCGGCCACTCCGCCGTCCTGCGCGCCCACGCGCTGCGGCTGCACGCGGCGGCCGAGGCGCTGGACTGCTGCACGCGGCGGCCGAGGCGCTGGACTGGCAGGGCCCGCAGGCCGACGCGTTCCGCGCCGAGGTCGCCGCCCTGGCCGACCGCTGCGCCACCGCCGCGAACGGCCTCGCCGTGGCGGCCGCGCAGCTGGAGGACGGCCGCTGAGGCCGGGGCGCGCGCCGGTTCCCGGCGTGCCGGATCACCAGTTCCCGTAGTCCTCGACCAAATCGGCGATCAGCGCGTGCAGGGCGCCGACGCGGTGCCGGTCGTCGTCCTGGTCGCGCAGGGCCTCGTCCAATGCCCGCAGCCGGTCCAGGGCGGCCGGGACCCGGTCGCGCACCTCGTCGAGCAGCCGTGTGGTGACCAGGTCCATGCACGCGGTGAACAGGTGCCGGGTGGCCCGGGCCGGAGGGGCCGGGTCGGGATCGGCGAAGGCGACGGTCAGGTACCGCACGGGGTCGGTCAGGCTCCAGCCGGCGACGGTGCCGTGCTGGACCAGGAGCGCCACGTCGGGGGCGATGCCGATACGGGCCTCCAGCGGTTCGTCGAGAACGTCGAGGTCGCGCAGACAGGTCAGCACGGAGTCCCCGGGGCCGCGGCACAGGTCCGAGGTCACCTCCAGGCGGAAGTCCCGCGGCTCGTCGGCCCGGAGTCCGCCCGGGCGGACGAGGGGCGCGGCGGGAACGCGGGCCGAGTCCTCGGCATCGGCGAGCCAGGCGGGCACCCGGAACTCGGCTCCGACCAGCTGCAGGCCGGCCGGATCGAAGCGGAGTTCGTCGGGGGTGTCCCACACGTGGTCCTGGCTGCCGAAGGTGTCCAGCAGGAACCGCTCGCGCTCCTGCACGTCCGCGTACGTCGCGATGCACACGGTGAAGTCCCGGAAGACGAAGCGTGGCGCGATGCTCAGGGGTTCGCCCGTCACTGTCGCGGTCCAGTCGCCGTCGAGGGTGAGTCTCATGGGGAATGCCGCCTCATCGGATCTGTACGGCCGGAGCCATATAGCCTTGCTTGGCCGGAATCCTGCCCTCCACGACGTCTTCGTGGGTAATCGGATTGCCGCGGTCGGTGGGCAGGCCGCCCGTTGCCTTCGCCCCGGACTCGCCGAGGACGCCTGACGGACCGTACGCCGTGATGGCGTTGCCCGCTCCCGGCGGACCACCCGTCGTCACCACGATGTCCTCGCCCTGCCTGAAGATCAGGTTTCCGCTGTTCGCCGTCGAGTGGTACACCGCGTCGGGGTTCTTGAGGATCTCGAGGACCCGTTCGTCGGTGAAGCCGTGCCGGGTGTCACCGTGGTAGTTGCCGGCCTTCTTGATCTTCCCTTCCTGCGCCCTCTCGATGACCTCGTCCGTGGCCTTGAGGGCGTCCTCCCTGGCCTTGGCCGCCTTCTCCTCCTTCGTGTACTTGGGCATCAGGCCCAGCGGATCGCACCAGCCGTGCGGGTTGTCCACGTACGCGAGGGGGTTCGGGGCGGGGGCCAGGCCGAGGGGGTCCGGGGAGGTGTAGCGGCCGGATTCCGGGTCGTAGTGGCGGAAGAGGTTGTAGTGGAGGCCGGTCTCCGGGTCGAAGTACTGGCCGGGGAAACGGAGCGGGGTGTAGGCGGTGCTGTCACGGGCCCAGGCGGTGGTGCCCCAGAGCGTGGCCCGGGCCCGCCAGGCGATGTCACCGGACTCGTCGATGAGTTCGGTGGGGGTGCCGACGAGGTCCGTGGCGATGGCGAAGAAGCGGCGGTCGATCTCCTCCTGGTGCGTGTCGGGCGTGAGGATGCGCTCGGTCTGGGCCAGGGGGACGTCGAAGCGGTGGTCCCAGGTGACGGCGACCGTGTGCGGGAGGTCCGGCTGGTGGCTGGTCTGTTCGCACAGGGTCAGGCCGTCCCAGGTGAACCTGACCTCCTCCACCACGGTCTCGCCGTCGGCTGCCAGGCGCTGTTTGGCGGTGCGGCGGCCGAGCGGGTCGTAGCGGTAGGTCCACCGCGTTCCGTCGGGGGTGGTGACGCGGGTGAGGCGGTTCTCGGTGTCCCAGGCGTAGTGCCAGGTGTCGGGTTTGCGCGACAGCCGGGTCTTCTGGCGCAGGACGATCCGGCCGAGGGCGTCGTGCTCGAACCGGACGCCGCCGGCGCGGGTGAGGGAGGTTCCGCTGTAGGTGCGGGATCCGGTGGCCTCGCCGCCGGGGTGGCCGGACGGCCAGGAGGCCGAGGTCTGGTTGCCGGCGTCGTCGTAGGCATAGCGCTCCGTCCACCCCCGGGCGTGGACGGCGGTGACCCGGCCCGCCCGGTCGAGGTCGAAGGTGCGGGTGCCCGACAGCCGGTCCGCGACGGAGGTGAGGTGGCCGTCGGCCCGGTAGGTGTAGGCGCGGCTGTTGACCGCGTTCCCTCCGGCCGCGACGTGCTGCTCGGAAAGCCGTCCGGCTTCGTCCCACGCGGAGGTCATGGTGACCGTGTCGCCGAAGACGCGGGAGAGCTCCCTGCCGGCGGCGTCGTGGGTGAAGTCCACGCGGTGACGGCCGGTGGTCAGGCGGTTCGGCGCTCCGTCGACGCCGTAGGCGTAGGTGGTGACGTGGCCGGTGGGGGTGGTGCGGCGGGTGCGGCGGCCGAGGACGTCGTAGGCGTAGGTGAGGGGACGGCCGTCCACGAGCTCGGTCTTCACCTTGCCGCGGCGGTCGTACTGGTAGCGGAGTTCACCGTCGGGTCCGGCTGCCTCCAGCAGGCGTCCGGCCGTGTCGTAGGCGTAGGTGGTCACCCGGCCGTCGACGTCCTTGGAGACCGCCCGGCCGAGCAGGTCGCGTTCGAACGAGATGGTCCCGCCGAGCGCGTCGCTGCGGGCGGCGAGCCGGCCCGCGGCGTCCAGCCGGTAGGTGAGGGTACGCCCGTCGAAGTCGGTCTCGGAGACGATGTTGTCGGCGGCGTCGTAGGTGTACGTCCAGGTCAGCCCGTGTGGATTGGTGACGCGGGTGAGGCGCAGCGCGGAGTCGTGCTCGAATTCGTAGCGGGCGCCGTCGGGTCCGGTGCGGGAGACCGGAAGGTCGCAGTGGGTGTACTCGTAGCGGGTGACCCGGCCGGCGGCGTCGGTGCGGGAGAGCAGGTTGCCCTCGCCGTCGTACCTCCACGACTCGGTGGCTCCGTCGGGGCCGGTGCGGCGCGCGAGCCGCCCGTCGGCGTCCCACTCCAGGCGGGTGACGCCGCCCACGGGATCGGTGATGCGGACCGGCCTGCCGAGGGCGTCCCGTTCCGTACGGGTCACGGCTCCGGCGGGGTCGGTCACCTCCACGGGCAGCCCCGCCGCGTCGCACACCACTTCGGTCGTGGCCCCGGCGGCGTCGGTGAGCGACGTGAGGCGGCCTGCCTCGTCGTAGGTGTAGCGGGTGGTCGCACCGGCCGGATCGGTGACGGCCGTGCGGTTGCCGCGTTCGTCGAACTCGTGCAGCACGCGTGCGCCGTCCGGTCCGACGACTTCCACCGGCAGGCCGAACCGGCCGCGCACGGTGTGCAGTTCGCTGCCGTCGGGGCGGACCGCGCGGACGACCCGGCCCTCCTCGTCGTACGAGAAGAGCGTGGTGAGCCCCAGTGGGTCGGTGCGGGACAGCAGGTTGCCGTGCGCGTCGTGGGTGAAGCGGGTGGTGTGGCCGAGCGGGTCGGTGATCGCCAGGAGTTTGCAGCCGGGGCCGAACAGGTGGCGGGTCGCGTGACCGTCGGGGGTGGTCAGGGTGGTGGTGTGCCGGCCCGTCCGCGGGTCAGGCTCGGTGTACGCGAGGGTGATCTGGATGTGGCCGGCCTCGCCGCCCTCCGCCACGACGCGGTCGCGGTCGTCGTAGACGTAGTCGTAGCGGCTGCCGTTGGAGTCGATCCAGGCGATGACGCGTCGGCGGTCGTCGTAGACGTAGGAGGTGGTGGCGCCCGACGGCTTGGTGACCGCGGTGAGGTTGTCGTCCTCGTAGCCGTATTCCATCAGGGGCAGGTCCGCTCCGCCCCTGCCCGCGCCGGCCAGCGACAGGGCGGTGACCAGGCCGTCCGCGGTGGTGAAGTTCACCTGATGGCCGGCCGAGTGTGCCAGGGCCAGCGGCAGGCCGTCCTCCTCGCGGTCGACCGTGATGGTGTGGCCGTTGCGTTCGGTGATCGCGGACAGCCAGGCTTCGCCGTCGCCGCCCGGCTCACTGCCGGCCGGGGCGGTGAAGTGGAAGACCAGGCCGCCGTCGGGGTCGGTCACCGTGTAGTCGCCGTCGCCGTCGCGTGCCAGCAGGGTGCGGGCCCGGCCCCTGTCCGGCCGGGTGGGCACGCCGGGCGCCGGGTGCGGGTACGCGATCAGGAGGCCTTCGGCGGTGACGTGGATGACACCGGCCTCGTCGATCTCCAGTCGGTCGTCGACCGTGGACGTCCAGGCCGGCCCGAGGAAGCGCCCGACCGGGCAGCCGGATTCGGTACGGCGCGTGAAGACCAGCGGCAGGATACCGGGGAGTTCGACGTCGGTCTGGGGCAGGTACATCCGGCCCGTGGCGAGGTCCACCGGGTCGCCGCCGCCGTCGCGATCGCCGTCCGGTGTGTTGTGGGTGCCGTCCGGGGCCTCCTCCACCCGCTCGCGCACCTTGGGACCCTTGAGGTCGTCGAGGTGCCGGGCTGCGGAGCCGACCTTCTTCAGCGAGCCCAGGCCCTTGGAGCCGACGAGTTCGGGAATGAGCTTGCCGATGCCTTCGGAGGGGTCCTTCATGAACTCGTCGAGCATCTGCTTGCCCGCGCCCCAGGGGTCGTTGGCCATGGTGACCAGGCCCGCGGCCGTCGAGTTCAGGCTGGTGAGGTACTCGGCGGGGTGCGTCAGGTTGTACGGGTCCGTCGGGTTGAGCGCGCGGGCGAAGTTGACGATCCCGGCGGTGCCCTTGACGACGCCGCCGACCAGGTGGGTGGTGGCGAGGTCCAGATAGTCGAGGCCGTCGCCGAGCTGCTGGGTGTACGAGGGCTTGGGCGGGGCGGCGTCCCGGGCGGCCCTGACGGCGACGCGGAGGCTCTCGGCGACCTCGTTGCGCTGCTTGCGGGCGTTGTCGAGCTTGTCCTGCGCGGCGGTGGCCATCGCCTTGCCCGGGTCGGGGTAGTCCTTCCCCGGGCGGGGCGGCAGGTCCTCCTTCTTCGCCTCGTACGCGTCGTTGTACTCCTTGACGAGCTTGTTGTGGGCGGTGCGGGCGTCCTCGGAGGCCTTCTTCGCCTTGTTGTAGTCCTCCAGCGCCTCCTTGGCCTTGCCCTGCGCCCACTCGACGGTCTCGGCGAAGCGGCCCATGGCGTCCGCGGCCTTCTCGAAGGCGGACGCGGCCTTGAACCAGCGCGGAGGCTCCTTCGTGACGGAATCGCGGAACGCCCCGGCGGTTTCGCCCTTGAGCCCGTCCGGGCGGGTGAGGCTCTTGAGGCCGTTGCCGACGGATTCGAAGGCCTTCCTGAAGTCGTCCAGGTGGGCGACCTGCTCGCGGATCTTCGAAGGGCTTCCGTAGACCAGCTTCTTCGGGTCCTCGGTCTGGCCGAGTTCGAGTTCCTCGACGTCCGCGCCGAGCCGGTTGGCCGCCGAGCGGCTCTTCTCCCGGATCCAGTCACCCGCGTCATCGAGGCCGACCTCCTCCGCCAGGTCGGCCGTCTTGTCGCCGGCCCACTCGATGGCGTCGCCGACCCCCTCGGCTGCGTCCTCGGCGAGATCCTCGACGGAGTCGGGTATGTAGTCGCGCCAGCCCATCAGTTGTCGCCCCCGTTGCCCTGCGCCTGGTCCAGCAGGTCCTTCAACGAACCGATCTTGCCGGTGGAGGTCACCGTGTCCTTGGTGTCCGACCAGGTCTTCTTGATGTCCTGTGCGCCCTTCTCGAACGACTCGGCGCTGTAGTCCGGCTTGTAGACGTCCGCGCTGAAGATGTCGCCCCAGGACTTCTGCTCGATCTCGTCCTCACTGGCGTGCGGATTGCCGTACGCGGCGTTCGCGGCCACCTTGAACGCGCCCTGGATGTAGTGGTCCTCCTCCCACATCGTCCCCGCGGCGATGCCGAGGTTCGCGGCCAGGGTGGAGGCGTCCTGGATCAGGGCGCGCACGCCCCACTCCCAGCGCTCGCAGAAGTCCTCGAAGTCCGTGGCCAGCCCCGCGTGCCCGGTCTCCATCCCCGTCATCGACAGGTTCTCGAAGCCCGCGCCCTGGGAAGCCCCGGCCGCGTCGCCGGATTCCCGCAGCTCCGCTATCGCCGCTCGCAGACCGACCTGGATGGACGCCACCGCCGCCGGCGAGACCTCGAGGTTCCCGTCGCCCGCCATCAGGCCACCGTCCCTTCGGGGGCGATGTCGACGGCGCAGGCATCGGGAACGATCCCGGCCACCGGCGGGAACAGCATCGCCCCGTCCCGGTCGGCCACGTTCACCGCCACTCCGGCCGGCCCGTCGACCTGCGGAACGACCGCGTCGACCAACCGCGCGCCGAGGAGCGCCAGGTACGGCCACTCCCGGCCGTCCTCCCCGCGGGCCCCGGCGAACCGGAACAACGACTCCTCGTCGGTGAACGCGTAGAACCAGCGGATCCCGCCCGACAGGGCGGACATCAGACCACCGGCGGCGTCACCGGCACCCGTTCCCGCTCCGGTGGCGTCGGTGACCGGAACGAGGAGGGCCGTGCGGCGGAACGAGCCGACCAGCCGCCCCGGATCGCCCCGGCCCTCCCGGTAGTCGGATATCTCCTCGGTCAGCCCCATGGTGGTGCGCCCCCTCCGCGTGATCCAGGTACGAGGAGCGAAATAGTAACTTGATCGCCAAATGGTCCGAAGTGGCGAGGCGGCACGCGCGCGCGGCCCCGCGGCCATGGGCCCGCCCCCCGCCGCTCGTTCCCGTGGACGCGCCGTCGGAGCTCTTACAGGACCAGCGACAGCAGCAGGACCAAGCCCAGCCCGACGACCGAGATGATGGTCTCCATCACCGACCAGGTCTTGACCGTCTGACCGACCGTCATCCCGAAGTACTCCTTGACCAGCCAGAACCCGGCGTCGTTGACGTGGCTGAAGAACAGCGATCCCGACCCGATGGCCAGCACCAGCAGGGCCGTCTCCGTGGTGGACATGCCGGCGGCGAGCGGGGCCACCAGCCCCGCCGCCGAGATCGTGGCGACGGTGGCCGAGCCCGTCGCGAGCCGAATGGCCACGGCGATGAGCCAGCCGAGCAGGAGGGCGGGGACCGACCAGCTCTCCGACAGCTCCAGGATCATCCGGCCGACACCCGCGTCGATCAGGGTCTGCTTGAAGCCGCCGCCCGCGCCCACGATGAGCAGGATGCCCGCGATCGGGGCCAGCGACTTCTCCACCGTCGTCGAGATCCGCGCCTTCGTGAACCCGGCCGCCCGGCCGAGGGTGAACATGCCCACCAGCACAGCCGCGAGCAGTGCGATCAGCGGGGAGCCCACGACGTCCGTGATCCGCTGCAAGCCGTTCTTCGGCTCGTCGACAACGATGTCCACGAGCGCCTTCACCAGCATCAGCCCGACCGGAAGCAGCACGGTGAACACCGTCGCCCCGAACCGCGGACGGTGCTCCAGCTCCGCCGCGGGCCGCTGCGGGATCATGTCTTCGGGCGCCGGGATGTCCACCCAGCGGGCCGCGTACCGGGAGAACACCGGCCCGGCGATGATCACGGTCGGGATCGCCACCACCACGCCGAGCGCGAGGGTCACGCCGAGGTTGGCGTGCAGCGCGTCGATGGCGACCAGCGGGCCGGGGTGCGGCGGGATCAGCCCGTGCATCACGGACAGGCCGGCCAGCGCCGGGATGCCGATCCGCATCAGCGAGTAGTTGCCGCGCTTGGCCACCAGCAGCACCACCGGGATCAGCAGCACGATGCCGACCTCGAAGAAGAGCGGCAGCCCGATCACCGAGGCGATCAGCACCATGGCCCAGGCCATCGCCCGGCCCCTGGCCTTGGCGAGGATGGTGTCGACGATCTCGTCCGCGCCGCCCGAGTCCGCGAGCAGCCGGCCGAGGATCGCACCGAGGGCGATCAGTACGCCGACCCCCGCGACCGTGGCGCCGAGCCCGGCCGTGAAACTCGTGATGGTCTTGTCCAGCGGGGCGCCCGCGAACACCCCGAGGGCGAGCGAGCCGACCGTCAGCGCCAGGAAGGCGTGCAGCTTGAGGCGGGTGATGAGCAGGACGATGACGGCGATGCCCGCGAGGACGGCCACGCCCAGCTGGGCGTTCCCGGCCGAGGTGATCGGGGCGGGCGCGGCCGCTGCCAGTATCTCGACGCTGAGACCTGTCACGGTGTGGGTTCCTCAGTTCTCTCGGGAGGGAGCGGCGTCCGGGCGGATGCCGGGCAGCGCGGCCAGGGCCCGTTCGGTGATCTCCTCGGGTGATCCGGACACGTCGACGACGACGCCGAGTTCGTCCTGCTGGAGGGGCTCCAGCGTGGCGAACTGCGAGTCCAGCAGCGCGGTCGGCATGAAGTGGTCCGTACGTGCCGCCATGCGCCGCTCGATCAGGGAGCGTTCGCCGGTCAGGTGTACGAACACGGCGTCGGGCGCGAAGCCGCGCAGCCGGTCGCGGTACGCGCGCTTGAGCGCGGACGAGGCCACCACCGCGCCCTGCCCGGCGGGCCGGGCGCTGATCCAGGCGCCGATGGCGTCCAGCCAGGGCCGCCGGTCGGCGTCGTCGAGCGGAATGCCGGCGGACATCTTGGCGACATTGGCCGCCGGGTGGAACGCGTCGCCCTCCACGTACGGGAGGCCGAGCGCGTCCGCGAGCAACCTGCCCACGGTCGTCTTGCCCGTGCCGGCCACGCCCATCACCACCATCACGCGCTGGGTGCCGCTCACGTCGTACCTCGCTGTCTTCGTCGACATCGGTTCGTGCGCCCTCACTGAAACCCATTAAGTAGTACTTATTCAAGAGGCTGACGGAAAACATCACATCTTTGGTCGGCCGAGGGGTCACCGTACGCTTACGCCATGACCACCGAAGGCCAGGGACTCCACTCCCACGTGCTGGACACCCTCGGCCTCGCGATCACCGCGGGCGAGCACCCGCCCGGCAGCGTCCTGCGCACCGACGAGATCGCGGACCGCTTCGACGCCTCGCGCACGGTCGTCCGCGAGGTCGTCCGCGTCCTGGAGTCCATGCAGCTGGTCGAGTCCCGCCGCCGGGTCGGCGTCACGGTGCGGCCCGCCGAGGAGTGGAACGTCTACGACCCCCGCGTCATCCGCTGGCGCCTCGCCGGCGCCGACCGCCCCCGCCAGCTGCGCTCACTGACCGTGCTGCGCTCCGCGATCGAGCCGGTCGCGGCCGGCCTCGCCGCCGCCCGGGCCACCCCCGACCAGTGCGCCGCGCTCACCGAGGCCGCCCTGGGGATGGTCAGCACCTCGCGCGGCCACCAGCTCGACGCGTACCTGCGCCACGACATCGACTTCCACCGGATCGTGCTGAACGCCTCCGGCAACGAGATGTTCGCCCGGCTCGGCGACGTGGTCGCCGAGGTCCTGACCGGCCGTACGCAGCACGCGGTGATGTTCCCCGACCCCGACCCGGCCGCCGTCACCCTCCACGTCCAGGTCGCCGAGGCCGTACGGGAGGGCGACGCGGAGCGTGCCGAGTCCCTGACCCGGCAGATCGCGGTGGGCGCCCTCGAGGAACTCGACGTCCTCGCCCCGGCGCCCACCTCCCCGTGACGTACGTGCTTCTAGTACGGGCTCAAGACGCCGTCCCCACGGGCACGGTCTCGAAGCCCGCGTAGTAGGCGGCGGCCATGTCCTCCTCGGCGTGGCCTCCCGCCGCCGCTCGCCGCATGCGGGCTCCCGTGGCCCGGGCCAGGTCGACCGCGACCCCCGCGCCGTCCGCCGCCTCCGCGATCAGAGCGGTGTCCTTCTCGGCGCCGTACACCGTGAAGCTGGGCGCGAAGTCCCGTTCCAGGACGGCCTTCATCTTCGCCTGGAGATACGGGTTGTCCATCGGGCCGCCGGTCAGCGCCTGCGCGAACAGGCCCGGGTCCACACCCAGCCCCTCCGCCAGCGCGAGGGCCTCGCCGACCGCCGCCGTCAAGGTGATCGCGTAGCCGACCGTGGTCAGCTTCAGGCGGGTCGCGGCCCCCGCCTCGGCCCCGGCCCACAGCGTCTTGGCGCCCACCGCGTCGAACACCGGGTCCAGCCGCGGATCCGCCGGCCCGGAGGCCAGTACGACCAGCGTCCCGGCCTCGGCCGGCTGCCGGGTGCCCTGCACCGGGGCGTCCACGAACACCAGGCCGTGCTCCCGGGCGAAGCCGGCCAGTTCGTCGAGCGCGACCACGCCCACCGTGCTCATCTGCGCCCACACCTGCCCCGCGCGCAGCCCCGGCACGGCGGCGGCCATCGCATGGGCCACGGCCGCGCCGTCCGTCAGCATGGTCAGCACGACATCGGCCCCGGCGACCGCCTCGGCCGGGGTGTCCACGACCACCGCACCTTCCGCGGCCAGCGGTTCGGCCTTGTCCCGGGTCCGGTTCCACACCCGCAGCCCCAGCCCCGCCCGCAGCAGATTGCGGCCCATCCCCGAGCCCATGATCCCGGTGCCCAGCAGTGCGACAGTGTTCACGGTGTCACTTCCCTTCCGGATGCGTACAGTGCGACCAGTCTCGGCGCCGCACCCCGCCCGACGGGTCATCCCACGCCCGGCGCCCCGGACTCGACCCCGGCCGCCGCCGTGCGCGGGGTCGTCTGCTGGACCGCCCAGCCGTTGCCGTCCGGGTCGGAGAAGTAGACGAACGAGCCCCACGGCATGTCCTGGATCTCCGTCACCTCGATGCCCCGGCCGCGCAGGTCCTCGTACGCCTCCTCGATGTCGGTGACGACGACCTGCATGTTGTCCAGCGATCCCGGGGCCATCCGGGTGAGCCCCTTGCCCAGGGCGATCGAGCAGGCCGACCCCGGCGGGGTCAGCTGCACGAAGCGGATGTCCTCGCTCACGGTGACGTCGTGGTCGGCGCGGAAGCCGACCCGCTCGTAGAAGGCCTTGGCCCGGTCGACGTCGGTGACGGGGACGGCGACCAGTTCCAGCTTGATGTCCATCGGTGCTCCACGTGCTCCACGGTCGGTGCTCGGAGGCGGCCCGCCGCTCGCGGACCTCCCGGCATCATGCTCCCGCAGCCGGTACGGCGCCGCCCGGAGCGGCCCCCGCCGCCGTGTCCGCCGCCGCGAACTGGGTGCGGTACAGCTCCTCGTACCGTCCGCCCGCGGCCAGCAGCTCCGGGTGCGTACCGCGCTCCACGATCCGGCCCTCCTCGACGACCAGGATCAGGTCGGCCGCCTGGACGGTCGACAGCCGGTGCGCGATCACGACCGCGGTCCGGCCGGACAGGGCCTCGCCCAGGGCCTCCTGCACCGCCGCCTCCGAGGTGGAGTCCAGATGGGCCGTGGCCTCGTCCAGGATCACCACCCGCTGGCGGGCCAGCAGCAGCCGCGCGATGGTCAGCCGCTGCCGCTCGCCGCCCGAGAGGCGGTAGCCGCGTTCGCCGACCACCGTGTCCAGGCCGTCCGGCAGCGAGGCGACCAGCCCGTCGAGCCGTGAGCGGCGCAGGGCCTCCCAGATCTCCTCCTCGCCCGCATCCGGCCGGGCCAGCAGCAGGTTGGACCGCACCGACTCGTGGAACAGGTGTCCGTCCTGGGTGACCATGCCGAGCGTCTCCCGGATCGAGTCGGCCGTGAGGTCCCGTACGTCGACCCCGCCCAGGCGGACGGCGCCCGCGTCGGCGTCGTACAGCCGGGGCAGCAGCTGCGCGATGGTCGACTTGCCCGCGCCGGACGAGCCGACGAGGGCGACCATCTGCCCGGGCTCGGCGCGGAACGACACCTCGTGCAGGACCTGGGTACCGCCCCGGGAGTCGAGGACCGCGACCTCCTCCAAGGAGGCGAGCGAGACCTTGTCGGGGGAGGGGTAGCCGAAGGAGACCCGGTCGAACTCCACGGCCACCGGCCCCTCCGGCACGCGTCCGGCGTCCGGCTTCTGGGAGATCAGCGGCTTCAGGTCGAGGATCTCGAAGACCCGCTCGAAGCTCACCAGGGCGCTCATCACCTCGACGCGGGCGCCGGCGAGCGAGGTCAGCGGGGCGTACAGCCGCGTCAGCAGCAGGGCGAGGGCGACGACGTTCCCGGCGTCCAGGGTCCCGCGCAGGGCGTAGTACCCGCCGAGCCCGTAGACGAGGGCGAGCGCGAGGGCCGAGACCAGGGTGAGGGCGGTGATGAACGCGGACTGCGCCATCGCCGAACGGATCCCGATGTCCCGTACGCGCGCCGCCCGCGCCGCGAACTCGGCGGACTCGTCGGCAGGGCGCCCGAAGAGCTTGACGAGGGTGGCGCCGGGCGCGGAGAAACGCTCCGTCATCTGCGTGCCCATCGCCGCGTTCAGGGTCGACGCCTCCCGCTGCATTGCGGCCATCCGCACGCCCATGCGGCGGGCCGGCAGTACGAACACCGGCAGCAGGACGAGGGCCAGCAGGGTGATCTGCCAGGAGATGCTCAGCATCACGGCCAGCGTGAGCACCAGGGTCACCGTGTTGGCGACGACGCCGGACAGGGTGTTGCTGAACGCGCGCTGGGCGCCGATCACGTCGTTGTTGAGCCGGCTGACGAGCGCGCCGGTGCGGGTGCGGGTGAAGAAGGCGACCGGCATGCGCTGCACGTGGTCGAAGACGGCCGTGCGCAGGTCCAGGATCAGCCCCTCGCCGAGGGTGGCCGACAGTTTGCGGGTGAGCAGCCCGAGCCCCGCCTCCGCGACCGCGATCACCGCGATGAGCAGGGCGAGCCGGGTGACCGTCCCGCTGTCCCCGCCGTCCACGATGGCGGTGACCACCCGGCTGGCGAGGACCGGGGTGGCGACCGCGAGCAGCGCGGTCACCACGCTGAGCAGCAGGAAGAAGACGAGCCCGCGGCGATGCGGGCGGGCGAATGCGGCGACGCGGCGCAGGCTCGCCCGGGAGAGCGGGCGCCGTTCCTGCCGGGCGTTCATCGCGTTGTGCAGCGATGTCCAGGCGGTGACTTCCATGTTCATACGGGGAACGCTAAGACCTCAACCAAACTTGAGGTCAATGTATTGGCCGGATCCGTACCGAACCCCCGCTCGTGCGGGGGACGTTCCACATCCTGTGGACTGTCGGTGGGGGGTGCCATCATCGGGGAATGACCCAGGGATCGACGCAGGGATCGACGCAGGGACCAGGCTCCGATCGCTCCGGCCGGACGACCGCCGACACCGTCCTGCACCTGTTCGGGCAACAGGTGCGGGACGCCCCGCAGGCGTACGCCGTCATCGCCGGCGCGGACAGCCTCACCTACGGACAACTGGACGTGCGGGCAAACCGGTTGGCGCACCACCTCATAGCCGGTGGACTGCCGCCCGGCGCCGTCGCCGCGATCGGCACCGCCCGCCGGACCGAGATCGTCGTGGCCCTCCTGGCCGTCCTCAAGGCCGGCGGGGCCTACGCCGTCCTCGACGTCGAGGTCCCGCTCACCGGGCGGCGGCAGCTCGCCGCCCTCACCCCGCACGTCCTGCTCACCGACGCCGCGCACCACGCCCGGCTGGACGACGGCAGCGGACGACGGGTCGTCCGCCTCGGGGCGGAGTCGGCCGAGATCGCCGGCCGGCCCGCCGGAGCGCCGGAGCGGTCCGAGCCCGGGGAGACGGCCGCGGTCCTGTTCACCGGAGCGGCGGTTCCGCGCGCCGTCCCCGTCGGGCACACCCGGCTGCTCGCCGCCCACGAGAGCTGGGCCGAGGTCATGCGGCCGGTCCCCGAGGACCGTCATCTGATCACCCACGGCGCGGACGTCGTCCCCTTCTCCGCCGGCTGGACCCGGGCCCTGTGCTCGGGCGGCGCCCTCGTCGTGCCCGAGCGGACGCCCTGGACGCCCGACGGGATCCGCCGGGCGGTCGAGACCGAGCAGGTCACCGTGGTGCACACCGACCCGGCGGGGGCGGCCCGGCTGCTCCTGCGCGATCCCGGAGCCGCCGACCGACCCGGTGCGGGAGCCGCGGACGCCGGCATGCGCGGACGACGCGACGACGACCCGGCCCTGCGGTACCTGCGCCTGGTCACGGTCACCGGCGACCGGCTCTTCCTCGACGAACAGGACGCCCTGCAGAGCAGGCTCAGGGCCGGCGCCCGCCTGCTGAACGTGTACGGGCTCACCGAGGCGGCGGGCACCGGCACCTGGTTCGAACTGTCCCAGCTGCCCCGCCCGTTGGACGACCCCGAGCGGCTCTCCCTGATCGGCACCCCCTTCCCCGGCTGCCGGGCCGACGCCCGCGACGGTCAGCTGCGCCTCAGCCCGCCCGACGGCGGCGACGCCGTCCCCACCGGCGACCTCGCGGAGCTCCGCCCGGACGGGCTGCTGGAGTTCCGGGGCCGGACGCGGGACCGGATCACCACGGACGGCGGGGTGTTCGACCCGCACGCCGTCGAAGCCGTCATCCGCAGCCACCCCGACATCGGCGCCGCCCTGGTCACCGAGGTCCCCGACGGTCCCGGCGGTGCGCGCAGGCTGATCGCGCACGTGGCACCGCCCGCCGGCGCGCGGTCCTGGCCTCCGGCCGCCGACCTGCCGGACGGGGGGCGGCTCCGCGAACACCTCGCGGGGAAGGTGCCCCCCGCGCAGGTACCGCAGGCCGTGGTGCGGCTGCGCACCCTGCCCCGCAACCGCGGCGGCCAGGAGAGCCGGGAGGCGCTGCCCCAGCCCGTGCTCACGGGGAAGCCGGGCCGGGGCGGCGCGGGGGGATCCGGGAAGTACACGGCCACCGGCGCCGCCACCTTCACACCGGCCGGGCGCGCCGGCTGCGGCATCGTGTTCCTGGTCGTCACCGGCCTGCTCTTCTTCCTCCTCTCGAAGATCTTCTGGCCGGGCTCGACCGACCTCACCGGTGTGCCCAACCCGTGGGCCTTCCTCTTCTTCGTGCTCTACCTGTTCGAAGGAGCCTCGTTCGCCGCCGGGCTGGTGTTCCTCTTCGACGGCCGCGCGATGATGCGGCGCCACAGCCCGGGCGGGAGCCCCGGCCTCACCGCGGCCGCGCACCTGGCGGTGGTCTACCTGCTCATGGCGTGGTGGCCGCAGGACAACTTCTACCGGCTCGCGGCCAAGCACGACTGGCCGGTCCAGGCCGCCCTCGTCTACGTCTTCAACATCCCGCTGATGATCGCGGCCGTCGTCGTCGCCGTCTACGTCACCCGGAAACAGCCCTCACCCTTCGACTTCGACGAAGTCGAGGTCGAGGACGCGGGCGGCGCCTCCGCCCGCTGACCTCCGGCGAAGGCCGCCCCCACGGCGAGGGCCTCCGCCCGTACCAGTGCCTCGGCCGCGTCCAGCGTCCTCCTGCTGTACGCGGCCACCAGCACGCCCAGCCAGGGCGCCGGGTCGAAGGCGCCCGTCGGGATCGCGGGCAGGAACACCGCCCCGAGCTCCGCGCAGCCCCGCTCCAGCGTCTCGCACAGCTCGTCGAGCGCGGCCTCGGGCAGCCTGGCTCCCAGCTCCACGCGGTCCGCGATCCGTACGAAATGCCCCGCGCCCCGCAGCGCGTCGAGCCGGGCCGCCACCATGAAGGCGATCGACGGCCCGGTGAGCCGCAGGTTCGTCTCGGTCGGCGCCAGCCGCCCCGCCCCGTCGGCGACGAAGTCCACGTCGAACCAGCCCCGGTAGCCGGCGGCCGACAGCTCCCGGCCCACCGCCTCCCCGAACGCGAGCAGCGGTTCCCGCGCCCACGCGGGCACCACGCCGGGGCCCACCGTCGCCCCGCGGTACCCGGAGTCCGCCACGTCCATCACCGCGCCGCCCACCTCGTGCACGCGGCCCGCCTCGTCGACGAACCCGTCGTACGTCAGGTCCCGAGGCTCCTGGGGTCCGGCCGGGCCGGACACGTACTCCTCCACCAGCAGGGGCCCGCGCGGGAGGGCGCGCAGCACCGCGCGGGCGCTGCCCGCGGCCCGGATCCGGCCGGGCGTCACCACGGTGGTGCCGGAACCGCCGACACCGTGCTCCGATTTCAGAACACTGCTCTCGCCCGCCCTGGCCCGGGCGGCCAGCAGCCTGGCCGCCGCCCGCCGGGTGGGAGCCGGCCACTGCCCGGGGAGCAGGATCCGGGGGTGCCCCCCGCCCGCCAGGATCCGCCCGAACAGGCCGTGCGACGCCGACTTGGACTCGTACCGCAGCTCGGAGGGCCGCCACGGGCGCCCGGCCAGCCGCGCGAAACCCGCCGTCCGCCCCCACGGTACGAGGGGCAGCCCGGCCGCGGCCAGCCGCCCGGCCAGCACAGGCCTGGCCCGCACGGCATCACACAATCCGGCAGTGGCCGGCAGCCCGGGACCCCCGTCCGCCAGGCCGTCGTACACCTCCACCCCCTCCCATTCCAGGAGGCGCCCGACCCGCCCGATCCACCCCGGCGGCACCGCCGCGGGCAGCACCAGCGCCCCCGGACACGGGCTGTAGAAGGCGGCCAGGCAGGCGTAGTGGCGGGCGGCCCGCTGCTCGCGGTCCAAAGAGGCGTCGGCGAACTGGGCGTTGTACTCCGCCACATTGCCGACGTGCACGGCCGGCCCGCCGCCCGTCCAGGCCTGCGCCCAGTCGGCCGGCGGCGTGGGCGCCGCCTCGTACCGCACCAGCCCGGCGGGCGCCTCCGCCTCCTCGCCGTCCGCCGCGCGGGACCCCGGCGAGCTCCGCGCGCCCATCGCCCGGTAGAACCCCGCCGCGTGCGGATCGGCGTCGATGAGCAGTCCGCGGAAGCCCAGTTCGGCGGCCCGGCGCAGCGCGTCCCGGTACAGCCGCCGCCCCACGCCCCGGCCGATGGCCCCCGGTTCCACGAACAGCAGCCCCAGCCGGGCCACCGGCGGCGCGCCCTCCAGGGAGGCGAGCCCCAGCACCCGGCCGCCGGACGCTTCCTCGGCCACCACGATCCGGCGGTCCGCCACCTCCCCGGCCGGAATCCGAAGTTCCGGCGTACACGAGGCCATGAACGCGGCGTCGTACCCCCAATACGCCTTGGAGCGGAGCACGAGAGCGGTGAGCTCCTCCGCCTCACCGGGCCGCGCCGCTCTGAGCTTTACCATTCCCTGACCTCCCCATGGCCTGCCGCGAGACCGTGCGATAGATTCGGCCACCCTGAGCCCCCTGGCGGGCGGTGTCCCGTCATGTACGGCAGGTCCTTCCTACCCCCGCGGAGAACGGCTTCTCAATGAGCGACATCATCAACGGACTTGGCCGCACCAGCGCCTACGGCGCCCTCGGTCTGGTCCTGCTGATCCTCGGCATCGTCCTGGTGGACGTGCTGACGCCCGGGAAGCTCCCGAAGCAGATCTGGGAGGAGCGCAACCGGAACGCGGCCGTCATGCTGAGCTCCGCGCTCGTGGGCGTCGGCGGGATCGTCTTCACCTCGATCTGGACCACGTACGACGACTTCGGCAAGGGACTGCTGTCCACCGCCGCGTTCGGGCTGCTCGGCCTGGTCCTGATGGGCCTCGCCTTCCTGGTGCTGGACTGGGTGACCCCCGGCAAGCTCGGCGCGATCGTCGTCGACCCGGAGCCGCACCCGGCGGTCTGGGTGACGGCCTCCTGCAACCTGGCGGTGGCCGCCATCGTCGCCGCGTCGATCGCCTGAACCGCGCACCCGCCGCGCGAACACGCCGAGAGCGCCGCTCCCCGCAGGGAGCGGCGCTCTCGGCACATCGTCGAACCGTCGTCGGCCGGTGCTACGCCAGCCCCAGCGCGAACACCGCGAACCCGGCCGCCAACACCCCCGCGAGCGTCCGCCGCACCGCCGTCGCCCGGGTCCACGGCTCCTCGAACCGGCGCGCGTACCGGGCGATGCCCACCAGCAGCACCGCGAACACCGGCATCCACGCCAGCCGCGCCGCGATCCAGACCGGGCTGTCCGGCGCCGTCGTCAGCCCCGTCAGATCGCCCACGAACGAACCGGGCACGGCCGCCGCCAGCATGGCCGTCTGGTGCCAGCACAGGATCGTCATCGCGGACAGGTTGACCACCACCACCGGGGCCCACAGCGCCGGCCGGGCCAGCAGCCCCGCCAGCCGGTCGCGCAGCAGCATCGCCGCGCCCGACTGGGCCGAGGCCAGGGCCAGCACGAGCAGCGACGGCGGGTGCGAGTTGGTCCGTGCCTCGCCCGGCACGCCGACCATCGACGCCGGGTAGTGGAACACCGCCAGCAGCGCCGCGAACAGCAGGGTCCCGCCCGCCAGCAGCAGCCAGGCCCCGCGCCTGCCGATCCGCCCCTCGACCCAGCTCACGCCCAGCTGGTACGCGAACAGCCAGCCCGGCAGGATGTTCACGACCGCCAGCCAGGAGGGCACGGCCTCGGCGAACGGCCCGTACCGCAGGAAGTCCACGACCGCGACCGAGGCGAGCAGCGGGGCCGCCGCCCAGCCGCCGAGCCGGCGCGCCGCCCGTACGCAGTACGGGGTCAGCGCGGTGACCACCACGTACACCCCGACGAACCACAGCGGCTGGATCACCAGCGTGGCCCCGGTCCGCAGGCTGACCTCCGGCACCCCCGCCGCGTACAGCACCGGCGCGGCCAGCGCCCACACCGCGGTGACCCCGAGCACCGGCCGCCCCAGCCGGGCGATCCGGCCCTTCAGCCAGTCCCCGGCGGACCCCTTGCGGCGGTGGTAGGAGAGCACCGAGGCGTAACCGCCGACCAGGAAGAAGATGCCGAGCATCTGCAGCACCCAGCCGGCCGGGGCCAGGGCGCCGAACGCGGAGAGCGGGCTGGCGTTGTGCAGGCCGCCCTCCGCGTCGCGCGTGAACCCGCCGAGCAGCCAGTGCCCGGTCGGAACGGCCAGCAGGGCGAGGGCGCGCAGCCCGTCGACGGCCCGGTCGCGGTGGGCGGGGGTCTGCCGCTCGATCCGGTCGGCCACCTTCCGGAGCGTGGCCGGCGCGCTCATCGGACCTCCCCCTTCGCGATCGCGGCGAAGGCCGCCAGGGACCGGGTTCCGGGTGCGAGGTACCCGGTGTGGCCGTGCACGTCGCCGGCCGGCACCTTGCGCGCGCCGAAGGCGGCGGAGGTCGGATCGGCGCCGTGGCCGATTCCGGCGAACTCCACGTTCGGCACGTCCGCGATCCAGTCGGAGGGCCCCCGGGCCGCCCAGACGCGGGCGCGGGTGTGCAGTCCGGCGGCGGTGTCGGCGCGCATGCCGGGGGAGCCGAACACGACGATGTCGCTGGCGTCCGTACGCCCGGCCGCCAGACCCCCCACCACCGAGCCGTAGCTGTGGCAGAACAGCACCGGGTCGGGTGCGCCGATCGCGTCGAGGCCCGCCGTGAACCGGGCCAGCCGGTCCGCGCCCGCCTCGGCGAGCCGCCCGGAGGCCGCGTCCAGCCCGACCCCGACGGGGGTGGTGTAGCCGGCCCAGGCCACCACCGCGGTGTCCTCGCCGGCCGCGGCGCGCAGCGAGCGGGCCATCCCGGCCGGCCCGGTGTTCGGAGCGCGCTTCGCGTCGTACGTGGTGGCGTCGCTGTCCGAACCCGGCACGACCACCGAGACGTGCGCGGCCCGCGGCAGGTCCCCGAACACCTCGACGACCTGGCCGCGCCCGCGCGGGTCGAAGGCGAGGATCTGCCGCCCCGGGGAGGCGAGCGAGGCGAAGCGCGCCTCGCCGGTCGCGAGGACCGCCAGCCGGTTGGCCTCGTACCTGAGGGGGACGGGTGCGCCGTCGAGGTTGCCCACCACCAGCGGGTGCCTCCGTACGAGCTCCCGGCGCTCCGCGTCGTCCAGCCCGGCGAAGAACCGGGCCACGTCATGCGGCGAGGCGCTCGCCGGATCGGGCAGCGACCGGCCGGACACGGTGTCGGCCCGCCAGGCGGCGGCGCCGGGCGGCGGTCCGGTGACCGCCCGCTGGCTGTCGCCGGAGGCCCAGCCCGCGGTCCCCCCGACCACGGCCACGGCCAGTGCGGCGGTGGCCAGGGTCCTTCCGAAGCGGCGCATGCCCCTTCTCCTCTCCTCGTGACGGGGAGAAGGTAAGAAGAAGGTGTCGAAGGGGACGTCGGACCGTGGAGCCAAGTCGGATGTCATACCCCGGTAGGGGGTGGAGGAGATCCGCCGCGTCAGGGCGCGGCGGCGGGGGCGGACGTCAGTGCGAGTCCCCGGGCCGGACCAGCCCCGCCTCGTACGCGAAGATCACCGCCTGGGCCCGGTCCCGCAGGTCCAGCTTGGCCAGCACCCGCCCGATGTGCGTCTTCACCGTCTGCTCGGCCAGCACCAGGTGCCCGGCGATCTCCTGGTTCGACAGCCCGCGCGCGATCAGCTCCAGTACCTCGGTCTCCCGCGGGGTCAGCCCCTTCAGCCGCAGCGCCGGGTCCTTGCGCGGGGCCGGCCGCTGCTGGACGAAGTCCGCGATCAGCCGCCGGGTCACCGAGGGAGCGAGCAGCGCCTCGCCCGACGCGACCACCCGGACCGCCGCGATCAGGTCGGCCGGCGGCGCGTCCTTCAGCAGGAACCCCGAGGCTCCCGCGCGCAGCGCCTCGTACACGTAGTCGTCGATGTCGAAGGTGGTCAGCATCAGCACCTTCGGCCGGTGGACCACCCCCGGCGGCGGGCTGAGCAGCTCCCGGGCCGCCGCCAGACCGTCCATCTCCGGCATCCGCACGTCCATCAGCACCACGTCGGGGTGCGCGGTGCGCGAGACCTGCACGCCCTGCCGCCCGTCCGGGGCCTCGCCCACCACGTCGATGTCGGCCTGCGCCGACAGCAGGGCGGCGAACCCCGCCCGCACCATGGCCTGGTCGTCGACGACGATCACACGGATGGTCAACTGGCGTCCTCGGTGGCGTCGTTCAGGGGCAGGCGGGCCGCGACCCGGAAGCCGCCGTCGGGCAACGGGCCGGTGTCCAGCGTCCCGCCCGTCAACCGTACGCGCTCCCGCATGCCGACCAGACCGTGCCCGGTGCCGGAACCGGCCGGCTCCACCGCCGCGTCCCGGGCCGCCGGGCCGTTCACCACGAGCACGAGGACCTCCCCGGCGTCGTGCGTCACCGAGACGCGGGTCTCGGCGCCCGGCGCGTGCCGCACCACGTTCGCCAGGGCCTCCTGCACGATCCGGTACGCCGACAGGTCCACGGCCGGCGGCGCCGCCCGCTCCGCCCCGGCCGCGAGCGACAACTCCACCGGCTGTCCCGCCCGTACGGTCGCCTCCACCAGCTGCTGGATCCGGCCGATCCCCGGCTGCGGGGCCAGCGCGCCGGTGCCGTCGGGCGTCCGGGTTCCGTCCCCGCCGTTCGCCCGGTCGCCGCGCAGCACCGTCAACAGCCGCCGCATCTCGCCCAGCGACTGGCGCGCACTGGCCGCGATCGCCGCGAACTCCTCCCGCACCGGCTCCGGCATGCCCGGCAGCCGGTACGGAGCGGAATCCGCCTGCACGGTGATCACCGACATGTGGTGCGCCACCACATCGTGCAACTCCCGGGCGATCCGCGCCCGCTCCTCCAGGAGCGTGCGCCGGGCCCGCTCCGCCTCGCTGATGCTCTCCTGCTCGGCGACGCGCTGCTGGGCGTCGCCGATCCCGCGCAGGGCCCCCGTCACGGCGAGGAAGCTGCCGCTCAGTACGAAGAGCAGCGCGGCCGTGGTGGTCACCCCGTCGGGCTCGAAGAAGCCGAGCACCACCCCGACGCCGCCCGTCACCAGCCACACCCCGATCAGCGTGCGGATCGACTCGCGCAACCCCAGGCAGATCATCAGCGCCAGGTACCCGACGATGCACATCGGGGTCCACGGCCAGGCGTGCCCGGCCACCTGGTCGGCGTGCGTCAGCACCACCGCCCCGACCGTGTCCGCGACCAGGATCAGGGCCCACGCGGCCAGCGGCCGCGTCACCGCCAGCAGCAGCGGCACGGTCTGGGCCGCGCCCAGCGCCCCCGCCCAGCCGCCGCCCGCCTTGTAGTCGTTGGTCAGCACGGCGATGGTCGCCGGCAGCAGCGACACCACGAGGATGCCGGCGACGACGTACGGCAGCATCCGCTGCCAGGCCTTCGGCGCCCGCGCGAACAGCGGCTCCGCCGCCCGGGCGGGCGTGCGCAGCACCACCGTGAACCGCACCGGCGACCGGTCCCCCTTCGCGGGGGCCGGCGTACGGGGGCGGGCTTCGTCGCGATCGCTCATGATCGGTCCAGCCTATGCTCCGGAGGTCCTCCAGGAGGGCAGGAGTACGCTGCTCACGGTCGATCACGGGGGAGCCGGTACACATGGGCACGGCGGCAGCACTCGAAAAACTCGTACCGGTGCTGCTGGCCTTCGGCGGAGGAGTCCTGCTCGCCCGCCGCAAGACCGTCCCGGCCGAGGCCTCCAAGGCCTTCGCCGACTACGCCTTCCTCTTCGCCGTCCCCTGCTACCTCTTCGGCAACATCTACGGCAGCGACCTCGGCGCCCTGTTCAACTGGCACGCGATCGGCGCCTACGCCGCGGCCGCCGCCCTCGCCGTGCTCCTCATAGCCTTCGCCTCGGGCGCCCGGGGCATTCGCGATCCCCGTGACGTGGCGCTGCGCGTGATGGCCGGAGTCCAGGTGAACACCGCCTACTTCGCCGTCCCCGTGTTCATCACCTTCTTCGGGACGGCCGCGCCGATCTTCCCCGTCCTGCTCTTCCAGGTCTGCGTGCTCTCCCTCGTCGTCATCTCCATCATGGAGCTGGGCCGCGCCGGCCCGGCCGCGGGCGGCCCCGGGCAGCGGCTCTCGCGGGCCGTAGGCGCCTCGCTCGCCACCCCGGTGGTGCTGGCCTGCAACGCCGGGATCGTGCTCAACCTCCTCTCGGTGCACCTCCCGAAGGTGGTCCTGGACGGGGCCGCCTTCGTCGGCGACAGCGCCTCGCCGATCGCCCTGTTCGCCCTCGGACTGCACCTCGGCGGCGTGGGACTGGACGTCCGGGGCACCTCCCGCGAGGAGATGGCCCTCATCGCCTTCAAGTGCCTCGCCTTCCCCCTCCTGGCCTGGGCGGTGTGCGGAGTGCTGTTCGGCGTACGGGGGGAGTGGCTGACGTACCTCGTCCTGATCGCCGCGATGCCCACCCCGCAGAACCTGTTCGTCTTCGCCCAGCGCTACGACGTGGGCGTGGACCTCTCCGCCTCGCTGGTGATCAAAAGTTCGGTCGTGTCGCTGCTGCTGCTCCCCGTCTGGCTGCAGACTGTGGCCCCGTGAGCACGCCGACACGAACTGCCGCCAGGAGCGGCGCCGTTGCCGCCACCGGCTGGGGGCTGCTGTCCGCCTGGGCCCTGCACGACCTGGAGGAGGCCGCGACCGTGGGACGCTGGTCCCGCACCCGGGCCCCGTACTGCGCGAACGCCACCCCCGCGTGCCCGACCGGGTCTGGGACGTGTGGGGCGGCACCGACGGCGCCGGTTCGCCCGCGCCGTCGGGGTGATGGGCGTCGTCGTGGCCGCGGCGGCCGCCGATCGGCTCGCAGGCGGTGGCCCGGCGGCTCGGGTGAGCCGCGCCCCGGTGAACAGACGGCCCGGATGAGCCGCGCCCGGGGAACCGGCGGCGCGACGGTCGTTCCCCGTGGCGGCTTCGGTCGTTGACCCGGCATGGAGCTGCTGCCGACCATCGCGGCGCCGGGCGTCGGTGAACGGGCCGACGCCGCGGCCGATGCCGCCTGCCACCTCTACGACGCCGTCGCCCCCTGGAGTTCCGCCGAGCCCGGCGGGTGGAGCCGTACGGCGGCCGAGGACGCCGCCGAGACCATCGAGACCACCGCGCACGCGCTCGCGTACGCCCATCCGCGCGCCGAGGTCCTCCTGGCCCCGGTCCACGCGGCCCTCGCCGACCTGCGCCGCCAGCTCGGCCTGCCGCCCGCCGACCGGCTGACCGCCGAGGGCGTGCCCGCGACCCCGCGCACCGTGGGCAACCCGCGGCGCACCCGCTGGGTGAGGGTGCTCACCCCGCCTTTGCCCCGGCAACCGCCTGCTCGTACAACTTCTTGATCTCCGGGCCGAAGTACGAGCTGTACGAGGTGTCGGCGGTGTCCCCGCCCGTCTTCCAGCCGCCGATGACCCCGACGACGTCCCCGGTCTCGGTCACCTTGTCGTAGTTCTTCAGGAAGGGGCCGCCGCTGGTCCCGCCCGGGTATCCCGTGCAGTCGATCCGCAGGAACGATCCGGGGATCCCCGCGTCCTTGCTGGTGAACTTGGTCGTGCGGTTCACGCACAGCCTCGGGCGCGCGGCCGATGCCGGATATCCGATCAGCGACACCTTCGCGTGCTCGTAACCGGCGCCGGTGACCAGGCGGTTCCCGCCGACCACGTCCTCGACGGGGAACCCGTCGGCATCCGGCCCGACCTGTGCGAAAGCCACGTCGAGCGTGGCACCCTTGTCGGCGCCCAGGCTCTTGTAGCGCGGGTCGATCCACACCTTGGACTTCCCGTCCGCGGCCCGCAGCACCGGGAACATCCCGTACGGCTGCGGGTTGTCCGCCGTGTACAGCGGTACGAAGGCCACCTGGCGGGCGTCGGTGCCGAGCAGGCAGTGCGCCGCGCTGAGCACCAGGTCGCGGCCGGGGGAGGAGACCACGCTCGCGGTGCAGAAGTACGCGCCGCCGCCCTTCATCACGAACATCCGGCCGACGACCGGGATCCCGTCGAAGTCCTGCCCGGTGCCGGGATCGGTGGCCGCGACCGCCGAGGCCGGGGTCATGGGGGCCGCGGACGCCATCCGGTCGGCCGTCCAGAAGGACTCCGCCTCGCGGGCGGACCACCGGCCGGGCGGCGGGATGGCGCTGCCGGCCTCGGCCACCGGCAGCGGCCCGGCGGGCAGCAGCAGGGCGGCCGTCGCCGCCGCCACGGTCAACGTACGTCGCATGTCGAGCTCCTCTAGATGGCCTGCGGGAAGCGGAACAGCCGGTCCGGGTCGTAGGCGCGCCGGACCTCTTCGAGGCGCGCGAGGTTCGGCCCGTAGTACGCCTCGCGCCAGGCGGGCAGTTTCGGATCGATGTAGTTCTGGTACGCGCGGCCGCTCGCCCAGGGGCGCAGGTCCCGCCACAGCCCGTCGAGCCAGCCCTGGTGCGAGGCCACCTGCGCGGGCGTCGCGGAGCCGGGCCAGTAGGCGAGGTACTGGGTGAGGAAGGCGCTGTCGCGGTGCACGAACGCGGTGTCGGCCGCCGCCGGGCGGTTCACGGCCCCGCCGCACTCGCCGGTGAACTGGACGACTCCGAGGCCGCCGGCCGGGACGCTCCGCCCGTAGCGGCGTACGGCGGCCAGCACCGCGGCCACGCCCGCGTCGGGCAGCCCGGCGGCGCCCCAGAAGTCGCAGCGCCCGCCGTACGAGTCCCGGCCGATCCGGCCCTCGGGGGTCCGGCCGGGCAGGGTGCCGGGCAGATGGCACTGTGCGGCGCTCCGCTCCGCGCAGCCCGACATGGCCCGCAGGGTCTCCTCGTAGGTGCGTACGACGATCCAGCTGTCCCGGAGCGGCCGGCCGACGAGGTCGGACAGGCGGGTCAGCTGCCGCTCGAGTTCGGTGCGCCCGTCGAGGCACAGGACGCGGACGGCGGGGGCCGCGGCCGGGCCGCCTTCGATCAGGAACTCGACCTGGCTCCAGAAGGGGTCGGGGAGGGCGGCCAGCCAGCGCTGCCAGCCGCGCAGCAGGGCGGCGGAGTCGGCTTCGGGCCAGTGGAGTTCGGCGTAGGCGCAGTCGGTGGCCGGGTGGGTGCGGAAACGGAACTCGGTGACCACGCCGAAGTTGCCGCCCCCGCCACCGCGCAGGGCCCAGAACAGGTCCGGGTCGCGTGCGGCGTCGACTTCGCGCACGAGGCCGTCGGGGGTGACGACGGTGGCCCCGGTGAGGGCGTCGGAGGTGGTCCCGTGGGCGCGGGAGGCCAGGCCGAGCCCGCCGCCCAGGGTGAGTCCGGCGATGCCGACCGTGGGGCACAGGCCGGTCGGGACGGCGAGGCGCCGCGAGGCGAGGCTCCGATTGACGTCGCCGAGCCGGGCCCCGGCGCCGATGCGTACACCGGACCCCTCGACCACCAGCCCGGCCATGGCACCGGCGTCGACGACGAGCCCGCCGGCGCAGGTGGACCAGCCGGCGTAACTGTGGCCGCCGCCGCGCGGTACGACGGGGACGGCGGAGCGGCGCGCGAAGTCCAGGCACACGGCCACATCGGCGGCGTGCGCGGGGTAGGCCACCGCGCCCGGGGCGATGGCGTCGTAGCGGGGCTGGAACAGCTGCCGGGCCTCGGGGTAGCCGGGGTCGCCCGGCAGCACCACCCGCCCGTCGATGCCGCGGCCGAGCGCCGACCAGTCGGGAGCGCGGGCCGGCGCCGCCGCGACGGCGAAGGCGGCCAGCACGGCTGCGGGCACGCTGCCCAGCAACCGGCGGCGGTGGAGGCTCATCCCTCCTTCCTGCCATCGTCCGGCCTGATCGCGGCGAAGGCGGGCCCGGGGGGCCTGCGCTGCCCCCCGAACGGCCCACGTACTGCTGCCGTTCCACGTTCCCCACCCCGGTCGTCCGACTCTCGAGGAGCGCGGGGCTTCCGTCGATGGCCAAGGAGCGGGTGGAGGAGCGCCCGATCAGGAGGGTGGGGAGGGGGCGTACGGGTACGGTTCGAACCCCTGGGCTGCGACCGGGGCGTGAGGTGAGTACGGTCTGCCCATGCAGATCGACGGAGCCGGCAGGCAGCAGCGGGGGCATGTTCTTCTCATAGCGGGCGACGCCGCCGTACGGAGGCGGGCCGTTCAGGTCGCGCCCAGTGCGAATCTGGCCGCGCTCGGAGTGCTGCCCGCCTCCGCGGTGCTGAACAGCCAGGTCCCCAGCGACACCACGTACCTCGACGGCGCCCGGGACCCCAATACCGTGCTGATGCGGCTGCGCGCAGCCGCGGCCACCCCGGGGCCGCTGCTCGTCTACCTCTCCGGCCGGCTCACGCTCGACCGCCGCGGGCACGGCCTGCACCTCGCGCTGGCGGGGACCACGGCTTCCACCGTCCGCTACACCGCCCTGCCGTGGGACTGGCTCGGGACCGAGCTCGCGGCCCGTCCCGCCGGCCCGACCACCGTGGTGCTCGACCTCGTCGCCGACAAATCCGCCTGGCCGGTGCTCCAGGAGTACGGGAGCCTGCCCGCCTCACCCTCCGCCGAGGTCTACGGGGTGGTCGTCCCGCCCGCCTTCGCCGGTGGGCCGCACCAGGTCAGCGCGTACACCCGGCACTGGATCGACCAGCTGCGCCGCAGCCCCACCCGCCCCGCCAACCTCCAACTGCACGCCTTCGCCGTCGGAGCCGCCGCCCTGCCGCCGGGCACGCTCGTCCTGCCCGCCACGCGCGAACTCGGCGCCACCGCCGCACCACAAGCACCACAAGCACCTCCGGCACCTCAGGCGCCACAGGGACAGACCCCCGACCCGCGGCCGCACATCCACGCCCTCGCCTCCGGCGGCCGGCACCAGGAGGCCGCCACCCTCGCCCAGGCCTGGGAGCAGCACGTGCTGCAGACCCACGGGTACACCTCGCCCGAGGCCACCCACTGGGCCGAGATCAGGGCCGACCTCGCCCGGATGGCCGGGAACTACCGCTCGGCGACCCAGCTCTGGATCAACGCGGGACACACCCGTCTGGAGCAACAGTCGCCGGACGCCCCCGAGGTCCTGGCTGCCGCGGCGGGCGCCCTGTACTGCTGGACCCAGCTCAAGGACCAGGCGGCGGCCCGGGATTCCGGCCCCGAACTCGTCCGCCTGCTGCGGGCCCTGCCGAGCCTCGAACCCCGCCTGCTGCGGCTGACGCAGCAGCGGCTGGAGGTGCTGGAGGGCGCCGTCGGCACCCCTTAGCGGGCACCCCCTAGACCTGCTTGCGGGCCAGGAGGAAGGCCTGCGGGGATTTCTCCTGGCCCGCCGGCTGTCGCACCAGGCGGGCCACCTCCTCCAGGCCCGCCCCGGCGAGCAGGCCGGAGATCAGCTCCGGTGGGGTCCGGTACACGTCCAGCTCGACGGGGTGCCCGTACGCCTGCTCCAGCCGGAGCCTCTCGTCGCCCGCCTTGAACGCGATCAGCAGGTGGCCGCCCGGCGCGAGCACGCGAGCGAACTCCTCGAACAGCGAGGGCAGTTCACCCGGCGGGGTGTGCACCGTCGAATACCAGGCCAGGACCCCGCCGAGTACCCCGTCGGCCACGTCCAGCGCCGCCATCGAGCCCACCTCGAAGCGCAGCCCCGGATACGTCCGCCGGGCCACCGCGACCATCGCCGGGGAGAGGTCGATGCCGAAGGCCCGTACGCCGAGCCCGTCCAGATGGGCCGTCACGCGACCCGGACCGCAGCCCAGGTCCGCGACCGCCCGGGCCGCGCCGCGCGCCTCGCCGCGCACGCACTCGGCGAAAGCCGCCAGCATGGCGCGGTCCAGCGGCTTGTCCGCCAACTCGGCGCCGAGGAGCCGGGCGTAGTCGACGGCGACGGCGTCGTACGACGCCCGTACGGAGTTCAGGTCCGAGGTCCCGTTCATGCCCTGTGACACTATCCGGCCCGCCCCCGCCCGTCGGCCCCGGCCACCGGATTGTCCAGCTCCGTCCACCGATCGCCCGGGATCCCGGGGCTCAGCCGCATCAGCGTCAGGGCTTTGGTCGGCAGTGGCGCCGTCAGCAGGGCCTCGGTGTCCGCGGTGGCCGGGAGCGCGGCGGCTTGCGCCAGCATCTCGCCGAAGGCCGCCGCGGAGCCCGCCGTGGCCCCCAGGGTTCCGGTCAGCAGGGAACCGAACAGCTTGCGCCGCAGCAGGGTCACGTCGTCGGAGACCAGTCGCCCCGAGAGCGGCGGCACCGGCAGGCCGTGCCGCGCGAGCCGCTCCGGGCTGATCCGGATGTCGGCGAGGTCGCGGTAGACCAGCCGCAGCGGGGCCCCCGTCGCGGACAGCACGACGAGCAGGTTCTGGCCGTGGGCCTCCAGCGCCACCCCCAGGTCCAGGACCCGCAGGCACACCGAGAGCGCGAGCCGGGCGAACTCGGCCCGCCACGACGCCGAACGGGCGAACGCCGCCCCGCCCAGCGCCGCCACCGGCACGACCCGCTCGCCCGCCGCCGCGTCCGCGTAGACCTCGGGCGGCTCGCGCAGCACCGCCGCGAGGTCCGGGCTGTGCGCGGTCGCGGCGCCCAGGGTCCGGGTGACGTGCAGCTGCCCGTCGAGCCGCTCCGACAGGGCCTGTGCGAAGGCGGAGACCGCGGCGGCCGTCTCGATGGAGTACTCCGAGATGTCGCGTACGGAGGAGGTCAGCCGGGTGCTCAGCGCCGTCTTGACGTGCGCGCCGCCCGCCGCCGGGGCGAGGGTGCGCAGCGCCATCAGGGGATGCGCCGCGAATCCGGGGCGCAGCGCCCCGGCCGCCCCCCGGCCCGTCTGTTTCAGGACGTGTTCCGCCTGCCAGGGGTGGACCGGCAGCAGGAGTCGGCCACCGTCGCGCAGCCCGGCCGGCCAGGCGCCCGTGACCAGGCACTCCTCGGCCCGTACGGCAACCAGTCCGAGCTCTACCAGCGGCCCGTGCTCCGGCGCGTACGCCAGCTGCTCGGCCACCGAGAACCCCGGCCGGGAGCGGCAGTTGGGGTGGTACGGATGGCCGTCGACCACCCGCTGCTCCCATTCCCAGGCGGCCTGCGGGGCCGGCTCGGGCGCGGCCGGCCGCCCCGCCCGGGACAGCGCGAGCGAGGCCGTACTGTCGTCCAGCTCGGCGGCGAAGGCGTCCCCGTGCGGCACGCCCAGCGCCGTCATGAGCCGCCCGGCCTGCCGGTACGGGACGCCGTCGAGCAGTACCTCGCCGACGTACGGGTCGGTCGCGTACGGGTCCGGCGGTGGGCCCTCCAGCCGGCCGCCCCCGGGCAGCCGGACCGTCAGGCCGCCGGGCCCGTGCTCGCGGCGCTCCACCCACGGGAGCGGCTCGAAGGCCAGCGCCCGCCACAGCCGGGTCAGCACGGCGGCCCGGGCGCCGCCGAGCGCGGAGCCGTAAGCGGAACCGAGGGCGGGGCGCACCTCGGCCAGTTCGGCGGACACGGCCTCTTCGGCCGGGGAGGCGGGGAGGTTCATGCTGGGGTGCAGGGCCCTGTTCCTCTCACGGGACTCTCACGGGTGTCTCACGGATGACGTGATGATCACGTCATCATCGCGGATACTGAAGATCACGGCCGGAGGTACGCCCCGCGACCCCGGCACTTGGGATGGACCGAATGGAATCCGTGGACCTCAACGCCGCAGCCGACGCGTATGCCGCCACCCCCTTGCTGAACTGTCTGCTGCGGGAAGCCGCCGATCCCGCCGAGGGGTCCGCCGCCACGCCGGACGAGGGCCGGACGGTCCACCGGCTGCGCGGCAGCGGCCGGCTCCTGCGCGTGACGGGCGGGCGCCGGCCGCTGCGCCCCGAGCTGCGCACGGCGGACGGCTGGCGTCCGCTCAGCCATACCGAGCTGGTCAAGCTGACCGCCGACGAACTGCACCGGTACACGGGCGTCCCGAACGACGAGCTCCCGGTCGAGATCGCCGACAGCCGTGAGGCCGTCGCCGCGCTGCTGGCCGCCCGCGCGGCCGCCGAGCCCCCGCGGGACCCGTACGTCCGCTCCGAGCAGTCCCTGGTCATGGGACACCCGTACCACCCCGCCCCCAAGGCGCGCGGCGGCGCGCCCGTCGCGAGCTGGCTGCCCTACGCGCCGGAGGCGTACGCCCGCCACCCGCTGGTCTTCCTCGGGCTGCGCGAGGACGAGGTGGCAGAGGACGGCGGGCCGCGCGCCGCCGACGCGATCGACGCGCTGGCCGGGCTGCTCGACGGGCCGCGCCCGCCGGCCGGATACCGGCTGCTGCCCGCGCATCCCTGGCAGCTGGACCTCGTCGGCGGCTCGGCGGCCGTACGCACGGCCTTCGCCGACGGGCGGCTGCTGCGCCTCGGCCCGGGCCGCCGCCCGGTCTGGCCGACGGCCTCGGTGCGCACGCTGTACGTGCCGGGTGAGGCGGACCTGTTCGTCAAATTCAGCCTGGACGTCCGGATCACCAACGACGTGCGCCGGCTGTGGCGGCACGACCTGCTGAAACTCCGCCGTACGGACGTCGCGGTCGAGGCCGGATTCGCCGAGCTGCGGCGCTGCGGGTCGAACGCGGTCTGGCTCGCCGACCGCGGCTACCGGACCGCCTCCTTCGCCTTCGAGGAACTCGCCGTCCTGGTCCGCGACGGGCTGCACGCGCAGCTGGAGCCGGGGGCCACGCCCCTCGCGTCCGCCGCGCTCGCGGAGGGATTCACCGGCAGCCCGCTCGCCGCGACGGCCGATCCGGCCGGCTGGTGGCGGGCGTACCTGCGCCACGTCGTGCCGCCCGTACTGGACCTGTTCGCCCGGCACGGCGTCGTACTGGAGGCGCACCTGCAGAACAGCCTCGTGGCGGTCGACGCGCGTGGCGTCCCGGTACAGGCCCTGTTCCGGGACGCGGAGGGGGTGAAGCTGCTGCCGGAGACGGAGCGCGCGGCCGCCTGGCAGCGGCTGGTCTACTGCCTGGTGGTCAACCACCTCACGGAGGTGGCGGGGGCCATCGCCGAGGCGCACCCCGGCACGGCCGCCGCGCTGTGGCCGGCGGTGCGCGAGGAGTTCCTGCGCTACGACGCGGAGCACGGCCTGCCCGAGATCGCGGAGCTCCTCTCGGCCCCGTCCCTGCCGGCCAAAACGAATCTGCTGCTCCGCTGGACCCGCGCCGACGGCGCCGCCGCCCGCTACATCCCCCTCCCCAACCCCCTGAACGGGTAGGCGGTGTCCTCCGGATCACGGTGGGGCCGCCCTGATCCGGAGGACGGCCCCGGGCCTTCCGCGCTCGCCGGCCGTCAGAAGCGCAGGGCCCATGCGTCGATGTGGCCGGTGTGGCCCGCGAAGGCGTCGAACACCCGCAGTTTCCACACGCCGTTGGCGATCTCCGACGAGGCGTCGATCCCGAACATCCCGCGGAGGTCGGCATTGCCCCAGCCGGTGTAGCTGTCCTTGATGGGGTACACCGTGCCGTCGGGTGCGATCACGTCGACCTGGAGGGTGCCGGAATCCGGGTGCCTGATGTCGAGTTCCACGTCCAGTTGCGCGGGGGCGTGTCCGGTGATCCCGCTGACCGTCACCGGGGATTCGACCGGCACCAGGTCCTCGACCGGGTAGTCCGCGGTGTTCGCGAAGCGCGGCCCGGGTACCCGGTTCGGCTGTGTCCCCACGTAGAGCAGCCGGTCGGGCGAGCCCGGCCCGGCGTCGACCACCGAGTCCGTCGTGGCCGCCGCGGTCAGGGCGCCCGCGACCTGGGCGGGCGTGGCCGTACGGTGGTCGGCGAGGTAGAGCGCGGCCGCACCCGCCACGTGCGGGGAGGCCATCGAGGTGCCCGACATGGTGGTGCTCCAGTCGTCTCCCCAGAAGACCGCCGAGGTGATCGAGTCGCCCGGGGCGAACAGGTCCACCAACGGGCCGTAGTTGGAGTACGAGGCGCGCGCGTCGCAGTCGTTGGTCGCCCCGACGGTGAGCGCCGCGGGCACCCGGGCGGGGGAGTGGGTGGAGGCGTCCGCGCTCTGGTTGCCCGCGGCCACCGCGTAGGTGATGCCGGAGGCGATGGAGCCCCGGACGGCGGCGTCCAGCACGTCGTCGGGGTCGCCGCCCAGGCTCATGTTGGCCACCGCGGGCTTCACGGCGTTGCGGGTGACCCAGTCGATCCCGGCGACCACCTGCTCCGTGGTGCCCTCGCCCGACCAGTCGAGCACCCGCACGGACACGACCTTCGCCTTCTTCGCGACGCCGAACGTCGTGCCCGCGAGGGTCCCGGCGACGTGCGTACCGTGCCCGTGCAGGTCGTCGGCCTCGTAGTCGTCGTCGATGGCGTCGTACCCGTACGAGGCGCGCCCGCCGAAGTCCTGGTGGCTGATGTTGACGCCGGTGTCGATGACGTACGCGGTCACGCCCTGCCCGGCCGAGTCCGGATACGCGTAGCTCGCGTCGAGCGGGAGCCTGCGCCGGTCGATGCGGTCGACGCCCCAGGAGGGCGGGTCCGGCTGGGTGGAGTCGAGCCGTAGCTTCCGGTTCTGCGCGACCTCGGCGACGGCGGGGTCCGCGGCGAGCCGACGGGCCTGCCGCTCCGACAGCCGGACGGAGTAGCCGTTCAGGGCGGCGTCGTAGGTCCGGCGGATCGTGCCGCCGAAGCGCGTGACCACGGACCGGCCCTGTGCCGTACGGGCGCCCGCCCGGTCCGGGTTCAACAGCACGAGGTAGCTTCCGGCGACGGCTCCGGGAGCTCCGGCGTACCGGACGGCTCCCTCGGGCGGGCTCGCGGCCGAGGCCCCGGTGTCGGCGCCGAGGGCGAGCGCCGCGGCGAGGGCGAGGACGGCCCCGCACCGCCGGAGTACGAACTGCCGTGATCCGTGCGATCCCTGCGATCCCCGCGATCCGTGTGACCTGTATAACTCGTGTGACTTACGTAATTGGTGTGATGCATGCCATGTCTTGAGCATCCGAATCGAACCCCCCGTTGAGTCGTGCGCTCAGACTGGGGCGCCGCGAGCCCCCGCACAAGGCCGTGCACACAGGAGGAACCCGACCCGCCGTTCGCGCGCGTGCGCGCGGGTAAGCGGACGGCCTCATTTCCGGCAATTCTTGACGTACAAGCTGAAAGAGACCACCATCTACGGCAGTCAAGGTCCCGCGCCGCAAGCCGACAAGCCCAAGGAGCGAACCCCATGCCCGCCTTTGCCCCGTCCTCCACTTCCGAAACCGCGTCAGTCGTCCCCCGTCCGCGTCGCGGCAGCAACGCCGCCCGGATCGCGGACCTGCCGCGGATCGAGGAGCCCAGGGAGGTGGCCCCCGCTGACGCGCGGGAGCTGTCAAGGGTGTTCTTCCGGCGGCTGCGTGAACTGCCCCAGGGCACGCCGGAACACCAGTACGTCCGCAACGCGCTCATAGAGATGAACTCCTCACTCGTCCAGTACGCCGTCCGCCGTTTCCGCGGCCGGGGTGACGGAGGCGACATCGAGGACATCGTCCAGGTCGGCACCATCGGCCTGATCAAGGCGATCGACCGGTTCGAGCCGGCCCGCGAGAACGAATTCGCCACCCTCGCCATGCCGTACATCACAGGCGAGATCAAACGGCACTTCCGTGACACCTCCTGGGCCGTGCGCGTTCCGCGCCGTCTCCAGGAACTGCGCCTCGACATCGCCAAGGCGAAGGAACAGCTGACCACCACGCTGGACCGCTCGCCCACCGTCGCGGACCTCGCCGGCCACCTCGGCCTCGCGGAGGAGGACGTCATAGAGGGCCTCGTGGCCGCCAACGGCCACACCACCGGCTCCCTGGACGCCCCCCATGCGGAGCGCGCCGACGGCTCGGCCGACGGCCACACCCTCGCCGACGTCATGGGCGAGGAGGAGCCGGCCCTGGAGCGCGTCGAGGACATCCAGACCCTCGCGCCGCTGCTCGAGCAGCTCTCGGAGCGCGAACGCCGGATGCTGCGGATGCGCTTCGGCGAGGAGCTCACCCAGGCACAGATAGGCGCCGCGCTCGGCATCTCGCAGATGCAGGTCTCGCGCCTGCTGACCCGCATCCTCGCCCACCTGCGCGCCTCCATGCTGGAGGACCCGGACCCCGAGGAGCGGACCGCCCGGCACCACGCCTGACCCGGACCGCCCGGCGTGAGGTGGGTCACCTCGGCGTTTACCCCGCAGGAGCCTGGGCACCCGCGGATCCGGAGCGGACCCTTCCGCCGGCCGTCACGCGGCCGGCCCGGGTGCGGGCGGATCCCGTGCCGCTCCACGGCCCGCGCCCGGCCCCAGTGGCCGGGCGCAGGCCGTTCCCGGTACGACCCGCGAGGTGTATGTGTCCACGCTCCAGGCCGAGCACGTCTACAAGGTGTTCGGAAGACGACCCGGCGACGCCGCCGCCGCGGTCCGCGCGCTCCGATCCGGCGCAGGCCGCGACGAACTGCGCGCCGACGGCACGACGGCTGCTGTGATCGACGCCTCGTTCCGCGTCGAGCCCGGCGAGATCTTCGTCGTCATGGGTCTGTCGGGGTCCGGCAAGTCCACGCTGCTGCGCATGCTGAACGGACTGCTCGAGCCCACCGAGGGGCGCATCCTCTTCGACGGCCAGGACCTCACGTCCCTCTCCCGGCGTGAGCTGCGCCACGTCCGCTCCACCAAGATCAGCATGGTCTTCCAGCACTTCGCGCTCTTCCCGCACCGCAGCGTGCTCGAGAACGCCGCCTACGGGCTGGAGGTGCAGGGCGTCGCCCGCGAGGAGCGCCTGCGCCGCGCCGCCGAGGCGCTGGAGCTGTGCGGGCTGGCCGGCTGGGAGGCTTCCTGGCCCGACGAGCTGTCCGGCGGCATGCAGCAGCGCGTGGGCCTCGCCCGCGCCCTGGCCACCGACGCCGACCTGCTCCTGATGGACGAGTCCTTCAGCGCGCTGGACCCGCTGATCCGCCGCGACATGCAGGACCAGCTGCTGGAGCTGCAGCAGCGGCTCAAGAAGACCATCGTGTTCATCACGCACGACCTGAACGAGGCCATGCGCCTCGGGGACGGCATCGCCGTCATGCGCGACGGGCGCATCGTCCAGCAGGGCACCGCCGAGGACATCCTCACCCGCCCCGCCGACGACTACGTCGCCTCCTTCATCCAGGACGTGGACCGCTCGCGCGTGCTCACGGCCGACGCCGTGATGACGGACCCCGTCGCCGGAAGCTGCGCCTGCGGCTGCCCCAGCGTCACCGCCGACACCCCGATCGCCGACCTGTGCGCGGTCAGCGCGCGCGTCCCGCACGCCGTCGCCGTCACCGACGAAGCCGGGGTCGTCGTGGGCTCCGTGCCGCAGGACCGGCTCGTCGCCTTCATCGGCGACGAAGACCGCGCCCCGGTGCGCTGCGCGGAGGTGGCCGCCTGATGCCCCGCCTGCACCTCGGCGCCTGGGTCGACAGCGGAGTCGACTTCCTCCAGCGCCACCTGTCCTGGCTGTTCGACGCCATCAGCGCGCTGGTCACCGGCCTCTACGACGGCATCCACGCCGTGCTCGACGCGCCCGCCCCGCTGCTCTTCGCCGGCATCCTCGCCGTCGCCGCCTGGTGGCTGCGCGGGCTGCTCGCCGCGCTCCTCGCCTTCGCGGGCTTCGCGCTCGTCGACTCCGTCGACCTGTGGGCCGACGCGATGTCCACGCTCTCCCTGGTCCTCGTCGCGACGCTCGTCACCCTGGTGATCGCGGTCCCGCTCGGCATCTGGGCCTCCCGCTCGGACCGGGTCAGCGCCGTGCTGCGTCCCGTCCTGGACTTCATGCAGACCATGCCGGCCATGGTCTACCTGATCCCCGGCATCATCTTCTTCGGCGTGGGCGTGGTGCCCGGCATCATCGCGACCATCATCTTCGCGCTGCCGCCCGGCGTACGGATGACCGAGCTCGGCATCCGCCAGGTCGACGCGGAACTCGTCGAGGCCGCCGACGCCTTCGGGACCACCCCGCGCGACACCCTCGTACGCGTCCAGCTGCCGCTGGCCCTGCCCACCATCATGGCGGGCATCAACCAGGTGATCATGCTGGGCCTGTCCATGGTCGTCATCGCCGGCATGGTCGGCGGCGGCGGGCTCGGCGGGGCCGTCTACCGGGCCATCGGCAACGTCGACATCGGCCTCGGCTTCGAGGCGGGCATCTCCATCGTCATCCTCGCCATGTACCTGGACCGGATGACCGGGGCGCTCGGCCGCCAGGTCTCCCCGCTCGGCCGGCGCACCCTCGCCAAGGCGCGGGCCGCCGCGAGCGGCGCCGCCAAGCTGTGGAACCACCGCCCCCAGCCCGCCTACGCCGTCACCGGCGCCGTGGTCCTCGCCCTCGTCGCCGGCGGCCTGAACGCCTTCGGCGGCTCCGGGCAGCCGGCCGCCGCCGGGGCCGACGCCGTCGGCAAGGGCCGCAAGATCAGCATCGGTTACATCCCCTGGGACGAGGGCATCGCCTCCACCTACCTGTGGAAGGAGCTCCTGGAGCGCCGCGGCTTCCAGGTGGAGGCGAAGCAGCTCGAGCTCGGCGCCCTGTTCACCGGGCTCGCGGGCGGCCAGGTCGACTTCCAGACCGACGCCTGGCTGCCGGTCACGCAGGCCCAGTACTGGGAGAAGTACGGCAACAAGCTGGACGACCTGGGCTCCTGGTACGGGCCCACCTCCATCGAGCTGACCGTCCCCTCCTACATGAAGGACGTCACCTCCCTCGCCGACCTCAAGGGCAAGGGCGACCGGTTCAAGGGCCGGATCATCGGCATCGAGCCCAGCGCGGGCGCGATGGGGATCCTGAAGGGCAAACTGCTCAAGGAGTACGGCCTCGACGGCGAGTACCAGGTCGTCGACGGATCGACCCCCGGCATGCTCGCCGAGCTGAAGCGGGCCTACGAGAAGCAGGAGCCGGTGGCGGTCGTGCTCTGGTCGCCGCACTGGGCGTACGCCTCGTACGACCTGAAGAAGCTCCAGGACCCCAAGGGGGCCTGGGGCAAGGGCGACGGCATCCACACCCTGGCCCGCAAGGGCTTCGCGCAGGACGAGCCGGAAGTGGCCTCCTGGCTGCGCTCGTTCAAGCTGACCGAGGCCCAGCTGACCGGCCTGGAGGCGAAGATCCAGGAGGCGGGCAAGGGCAAGGAGCAGCAGGCCGTCCGCAGCTGGCTGCGGGAACACCCGGAGGTCGCGAAGGCGGCCTGACCCCCGTGAGGCGGTGCGGGCGCCGGCGGGTCGGTGGAGGAGCACGCTCCCACCGACCCGCCGGCGCCTTCGTCCGCGTCCGCGCCGCGGGCGAGGGCAGCCGTGCCGGCGAACGGCGGATCCGCTTCGGGAACGCACCGCTGACCTGCCGGGATCCTGGATGATCCGTCCCGTGCCCCGGAGGGGCCGGCCGTGGCACAGTGCCTGGAACAGCACCGCCGGACCAGGGAGCCCCCATGCGCGATCCGCACGCCGTGCCCCGGCTCGTGGCCGCCCCCGGCGCTCCGGCGGAGCCGGGCCCGCTGCCGCGCTGCCCCGTGTGCGGGAGCGCACCGGAGCGGATCTCCTGGCGCCAGTGCCCGGGCCGGCCGGTGGCGCTGGTCTTCGAACCCTGCGGCGACCGGTACACCTCGCCGGCCGCGCCGATCCTGGCCGTCACCCCACCGGTGCCGGCGGGCTCCCCCGTACCGGCTCGGCCGCCCGTACGGCTCGGCGGCTGAGGAACGCCGGGCTCCCGGCCACCTCTCCGGCCGGCGAGGCCGGGTCGGTGTGCTCCGGGTACCGCTCCTCGTACGCCTGTATCAGGGAGACGAGGAGGTCGAACGAGGCGTCGTCGAGCGGCGGATCACCGGACCCGTAGTGGGCGGCGGCGGCTCTGATGACCGCACCGATCGCGTCGGCGTACGCGTCGCGGTGGGCGAGGGCGCATCCGGCGGGAGGGGCGTTGGTGATCGTCATGCCCCGATCGTCGCGCAGGCGTCTGACAATGCCCGCCGGCTGCCGGGTGTGGTCCAGGTGGCGGTGAAGAACCGCCATCACGGCACGGATGTGTGGCGGTCCGGCTCGACCCGCCGGAAGAGCGGCCGTCGTGCGGTCACCCGATCGGACGGCCCGGTCCACCGCAAAACGGCACGTCGCCCCTCGGTGCGCGATTCAGCTGACGGATGCTCAAAGATGCTTGATCGGAGACGATTTCGAGCATCATCCTTCAACTGATCTCCGTGGGCCGCTATCTTGCCAGGCGCATGCCAAAGCGGTGTGTCCGCAATCCGGACCGCACGAGGAGCTGCCCCATGAGACTCATCCGCATCCCCAGGCGCACGCACAGCCGTATCCCCACAGGAGTACGAAAGAAGACCGAGCGGAAACGGGCGCCCCTCGCCGCCCTGCTCGCCGGGGCGCTCGCCGTCGCCGGGCTGGCCGCCGCCGGGCCGATGACCTCACCGGCAGCCGCCGCTCCGGCCCCCGCCACGGCGGGCAACGCCACCGGCCTCACCCGCTCCGGGAACACCTTCACCGTCAGCACCTCCGCCGGCGCCAAAGCCCGCGTCGTGATCGCCCGCGCCGACATCTTCCGGCTCTGGCTCTCGCCCGACGGCGCGTTCACCAACGACCCGGCCGGCTCCGACCTCGCCCCGACCACCGACTTCGGCCCCGTCGACGCCTCCTTCACCGACGCGGGCGCGTACTACCGCATCACCACCGGAGCCCTGAACATCCGCGTCAACAAGACGCCCCTGCAGTTCTCCGTCTACCGCGCCGACAACGCCACCCTGGTCTGGCAGGAGACCCAGCCCACCTCCTGGACGGCCGCCCAGACCACCCAGTACCTGGCCCGGGGCGCCGAGGAGCAGTTCTACGGAACCGGCCTGCGCCTCGGCGAATGGGCGCTGCGCGGCAAGACCGTCCCCGTGGCCGTCGACAACAAGTGGCGCGAGAACGGCAACGCCAGCCCGGCCCCCTTCTACATGTCCACCAACGGCTACGGCGTCATGCGCAACACCTGGGCCCCCGGCTCGTACGGTTTCAACGCCCCCACCACCCTCACCCACGACGAGAAGCGCTTCGACGCCTGGTACTTCACCGGCGATTCGCTGAAATCCGTACTCGATGCCTACACCGATGTGAGCGGCAAGCCGTTCATGGCGCCGATGTGGGGTCTGGAACTGGGCAACGCCGACTGTTTCAACGCCTCCAACCCCGCATACCAGGGCGACCACAACCGCCTGCGCCACCAGACCACCCCGGACGTGGTCGGATACGCCACCGACGCCCGCGCCGCCGACATGCCCTCGGGCTGGTTCCTGCCCAACGACGGCTACGGCTGCGGCTACACCGCGCCGCTCAAATCGACCGTCGACGCCCTGAAGGCCAAGGGCTTCCAGACCGGACTGTGGACCTCCACGGGCCTCGGCTCCATCGCCGACGAGGTCGGGACAGCCGGCACCCGCGGCGTGAAGACGGACGTCGCCTGGATCGGCGGCGGCTACAAGACCGCCTTCACCGGCGTCCAGCAGGCCGTCGACGGCATCGAGAAGAACTCCGACGCCCGCCGCTACGTCTGGACGGTCGACGGCTGGGCCGGAACCCAGCGCAACGCCGTCGTCTGGACCGGTGACACCAACGGCACCTGGGACGACATGCGCTGGCACGTCCCCGCCATCGCCGGAGCGGGCCTGTCCGCCCTCAACTACGCCTCCGGCGACGTCGACGGCATCTTCGGCGGCAGCCCCAAGACCTACACCCGTGACCTCCAGTGGAAGGCCTTCACCCCGGCCTTCATGACCATGTCGGGCTGGGGCGCGACCAACCCGGCCGCCGGCTACCAGGACAAGCAGCCCTGGCGCTTCGCCGAGCCGTACCTCTCCATCAACCGCAAGTACCTGCAGCTCAAGATGCGGCTGATGCCGTACCTGTACACCATGAGCCGCACCGCGCACGAGAGCGGTGTGCCGAGCACCCGCGCCCTGGTCCTGGAGTACCCGGACGACCCGGTGGCACGCGGAAACCTCACCAGCGGCCAGTTCATGGCCGGTGATTCCTTCCTCGTCGCGCCGGTCGTCTCCGACACCTCCGTCCGCGACGGCATCTACCTCCCCGCCGGGACCTGGACGGACTACTGGAGCGGGAAGACGTACGCGGGACCGGGCTGGCTGAACGGCTACCAGGCGCCGCTCGACACCCTGCCCCTGTTCGTCAAGGGCGGCGCGATCGTGCCGATGTGGCCGCAGATGAACCACACCGGCGAGAAGCCCGTCTCCACCCTGACCTACGACATCCACCCGCGCGGGAACTCCTCCTTCAGCCTGTACGAGGACGACGGGCTCACCCGCGCCCACCAGTCCGGCGCGTACGCCCGCCAGCAGGTGGACGTCACGGCCCCGGCCGCCGGCTCCGGTACGGTCACCGTCACCGTCGGCGCCCCCACCGGCGACTACAGTGGCAAACCGGCCGCCCGCGGCTACGAGTTCAGCCTCCACGTGGCCTCCTCCCCGGGCGCGGTCGCGGCCGACGGAACCGCCCTGGCCCGCCAGACCTCCAAGGCCGCCTACGACGCGGCCGCCACCGGCTGGTTCTTCGACCCCGCCGACCGCGGCGGCATCCTGTGGGTCAAGTCCGGTACGAGGTCGGGCGCGTTCGGCATCACGGTCACCGGCACCTCCGTCCCGGCGGCCGACCCGATCCCCGCGACCTCCGCCCCCGTCCCGCAGTCGGCGTGGACCCTGGTCTCCGCCGACAGTCAGGAGACCGCCGCCGAGAACGGCGCGGCGAAGAACGCCTTCGACGGCAACCCGGCCACGCTCTGGCACACCGCCTGGTCCTCGGGCACCCCGGCCGCGCTGCCGCACGAGATCCGCGTCGACCTCGGCGCCCGCTACGCGGTCGACGGCCTCGGCTACCTGCCCCGCCAGGACGGCGGAGTCAACGGCCGGATCGGCGGCTACGAGGTGTACGTCTCCGACAGCACCACCGACTGGGGCCAACCGGTGGCGACCGGCACCTTCGCCGACACCGCGGCGGCGAAGTCCGTCCCCCTGGCCGCGAAGACGGGACGCTACCTCCGCCTGCGGTCCCTGACCGAAGCCGGCGGCCGCGGCCCCTGGACCAGCGCCGCCGAGATCAGCCTGACCGGTCGGGCCGTCCCCCTCCCGGCCGACGCCACCCTCGTGAGCGCGGCGTCCGCCCGCTGCGCGGACCTGCCGTACAGCGCCACCACGCCCGGCACCGAACCCACCCTGTACACCTGCCACGGCGGCCCCAACCAGCGCTGGAGCCTGACGGCCGACGGCCGGGTCACGGGCCTGGGCGGTGTCTGCCTCGACGGTACGAGCGCCTCCTCGGTCACCGTCCAGACGTGCGGCGCAGCCGCCGGGCAGAGCTGGCAGCCCGGGCCGGACGGCAGTCTCCGTACGCTCGGCCAGTGCCTGGCCCCGGTCGGCGCGGGCACCGCGAACGGCACCAGGCTGACCCGCGCGGCCTGCGACGGCAGCCCCGCGCAACGCTGGACCTTCACGCCCTGACGAAACCGGTCGTCAGGGAGCGGACGCGCTGTCGCCGAGCACGGCCTGGCAGTCCCGCCAGGCCGGCTCGGTCAGCAGCCCCCGCAACCGGGTGAACAGGGCGAGCAGGCCCGGCCCGTGGGCCGCGCGGAACGCCGGGTCGATCCGGGCGAGGTCCAGCTCGTTCGCCGCGGACAGCTCGGCGAAGTCCCGGCGGGACTGCAGGTCGGGGGAGTGGACGTGGCCGGTGAACCGGTCGCGGAACGCCGGCGCCACCGACGACACCGCCTCGTTGTCGGCGGCGTCGGCGTCGGCGCCGGAGGCCCCGGCCGGGGCGTCGGCGGCGAGCGTCGGATACGAGGCCGCGCGGTCACAACAGGCGTAGAAGTAGACGATCTCCTCGGCCTCGGCCCCGATCACCGCGGCCAGTTCGGCCCGCCGGCCGACCGGCAGCAGGGCGGTGGCGAAGCCGTCCGTCCCGTAGAACGCGTGGCACAGGCCCGCGAGCCGGAGCGCCGGCCGGGCCCCCCACTCCCCGAGCCGCGCGTGGACGCGTTCCAGATGTGCGAGGAGGGTGCCACCGGGGTGGTCCATGTGCCCGGCGCCCAGTTCGCGCAACAGCGCGAGGGCGCGCGCCTCCTGGTGCTCGGCCCGGGTCGGTGCCGGCATGGGCGTGGTCCTTTCCCGCGCGCGAGTGAAAGGGGGGGGTGGGTCGACACCCGTCCGCGCTCGTGCCGGGTCCGGACCCGGCACGAGCGCGGACGGGTTGCCGCCCTGGGCCCTGAATTGATCGTTGTCCACCCTCAGACCCAAGTCAATCCTCTGATTCCCTATCAAGACCCAAGCTATGGCTTGGAGTAGCCTGGAATTCGTGACTCTCGACGATCTCCGTGTCTTCGTGGCCGTCTGCCGGGCCGGCAGTCTCAGCGCCGTCGCCCGCGACCTCGGCCGCACCCAGTCGGCCGTCAGCCAGCACGTCCGCCGTCTCGAAAGGCAGACGGGGACCGAGCTGCTGGAGCGGCACGCCCGCGGAGTCGTCCCCACCGAGGCCGGGCGCATTCTCCAGGCGGCCGCCGCCGACGGCATCGCCGGACTCGACGGGGCCCTGCGCCGCCTCGACGAACTCGTCCACGGGAACGGCGGTTCGGTGCGCATCACCACGGGCGCGACGACCGTACGGCACTTCATGTCCGAGGCCGTCGTCGACTTCCGGCGCCGACACCCGCAGGTCAGCCTGGAATTCCAGACCGAGAACTCCAGCCGCAGCTGCTTCGACGCGCTCGCCGCCGACGACCTGGACCTCGCCTGGATCACCATCGGCCGGCCCGTGCGCGGCATCGAGCAGCGCCCGGTGATGGAGCTGCCCTGGGTGCTCGCGGTCTGCGCCGGCGACCCCCTCGCCGCCAGGCCGCGGATCGAGCCGGCCGACCTCACCGGCATCCGCCACATCCGGCTCCCGGAGAACTCCGCGTCCCGCGCCCACCTCGACGCCGCCTTCGCGGAATCCGGCATCCGGATACGGTCGGACACCAGCGTGGCCGACTGGGACACCGCCCTCCTGCTGGCCGAACTGGGCCTCGGCCACGCCGTCGTGCCGGCCCTGCCCGGCTGGCGGGTCCCCGGATCAGACGGCCCGCTGCGCCTCGTCCCGGTCCCGGCCCTGCCGGCGCTCCCGGTCGGCTGGGCCGTCCGCCGCTGGGCGTCGCTGTCCCCGCTGGCCCGTGTCTTCGCCGACGACGTCGCCCGCAGCTGTACGGCGCGTGCCGCGCGGCAGCAGTGAGGCGGGCAGCAGTCCCACGGCGGCCAGCGCCGCGAGGGCGAACAGCGCGGTCGGCGCGGTCGCGGAGCCCGCGCCCCCGCCCGCCGCGACGGCGATGCCCAGGGTCGGACCGACGTTCATCGCCGTCTGCTTGAGCCCGCCCACGACCCCCGCGTACCCGGCCGGGGCGTCCCCGACCACCGTGCCGGTGGCGGTCACCATGACCGCGGCGAACCCGGCGCCGAGCGCCGCGAAGGCCGCCATGACCGCCGGTCCCGCTCCCGCACCCAGGCCGCCGACCCCGAGGACGACCAGGCCCGTACCGGCCAGCGCGGTCCGGCGCGGCCCGTACCGGCGCAGCGCCAGGCCCGTCAGCGGCGCGCCCACGACCATGCAGCCGGTCAGCGGGAGCACCAGCAGACCGGTGGCGAGCGGGCCGAGCCCCCGTACGTCCTGGAGCAGGAAGGTCGCCGTGAACAGCGCCCCGAACATGCCGGCGGAGACGGCCAGCAGCAGTGCCATCGAGGCCGCGACGGGCCGGGACCGCGCCACGGCCGCCGGTACGAGGGGCTGCGCGGCCCGCCGTTCGTACCGTACGAGCGTGGCCGCGAGGGCGGCGGCCCCGCAGAGCCCGAGCAGCGTCGGAGGCGCGGTCCAGCCGTGGGCGGGCACACCGGCCAGGGCGTGGACGAGTACGGCGAGGGCGGCGGCCAGCAGCGCCGCGCCGGTCAGCGCGGGCCGGCCCGAGCCGGGGCCGTCCGGTGCGGGCCCCGCGGATCCGGTCCGGTCCGGCGCGGGGATCCGTACGGCGAGGGCGAGTGCGGCGATCGCGAGGGCGATCGGCACGTTCAGCACGAACACCGAACGCCAGCCCGCCTGCGCGACCAGTACGCCCCCGAGCAGCGGGCCGGCCGCGGCGGCCGCGCCGATGGCACTGGTCCGGACCGCCACCGGGGTGGCGAGCCGGTCGGGCGGGTAGGCGAGGCGCAGCAGCGCGAGGGTCGCCGGTTGCAGCAGGGCCCCGAACACCCCCTGGGCGGCGCGCAGGGCGATGACCCAGCCGATCCCGGGCGCGAGCGCGATCCCTGCGGAGCTCGCGGCGAAGCCGAGCACGCCGGTGAGGAGCAGCCGCGTGTGCCCGTACCGGTCGCCGAGGCGGCCGGCGATGACGAGGAAGGCGGCAACGGCGAGGAGGTAGGCGGTGCTCGTCCACTGGACCCGGGCCACGCTGGCCCCGAGGTCCTGGCGCAGGCTGGGCTGCGCCACGCTGAGGACGGTGCCGTCGAGGGCGACGAGCATCGCGCCGCCGACGCTGACGAGCAGCGCGATCCGCTGCCGCGCGCGGGTCATGCGGGGTCCGGCCCGAGGTGGGCGACCAGGGCGGCGTCGACGAGCCGTTCGACACCGACGGCGCGGCCGGCTTCGAGGACCAGGGGCAGGCTGCCCCAGGCCCACAGCTGGGCCACGCCGTGCAGGTTGGCCCACAGGGAGCCGGCGACGACCTCCGGGTCCGCGTCGCTCCGGCAGCGGGAGACGAGTCCGACGAGGAGGCGGAAGAGCGGGATCGTGGACTCGCGCAGCTTCGGCTGCCGCGGCCCGGCGGCCTCTTCCCCGGTGTTCTGCGTTGCCTCGCTGTCGAGGAGGTCGTGGCGGAACATCAGCTCGAACATCCCGCGGCGCTCCAGCGCGTAGCCGACGTACGCGCACCCGAGCGCCCGCAGCTGCTCGCGCGGTGAGGAGCCGGGCGCGGTCGCCGCGGCGAACCGGCCGCCGAGGTCGGCGAATCCGCGCCGGGCGATCGCCGAGAGCAGCGCGTGGTGGGTGGGGAAGTAGCGCCGGGGTGCGCCGTGCGACACCCCGGCGCGGCGGGCGATCTCACGCAGGCCGAGGGCGGCGGTGCCCTCGGTCAGTACGAGCTCGACGCCGACGTCGATCAGACGTTCCCGGAGCGGGTGGTGCGGGTCCATAGACACTGTCTACCAGGAGGGGTAGACAGTGTCTATCCGCGGGCCCGTAGGGGGTGTCCGGCGGATCATGCCGTGGTCGGGCCTGTCGAGGCCGGGCTGACCCCTCCAGGATCGTGACGTGTTCGAGTGCCACGGCTGGATCGCCGTCGGGGAGAACCCGGTTGATGACGACGATGACGACGATGACGTCCGGCTGCGCCATGGCGTGGACGAGCTCCGGCTTCGCATGGCGCAGATGACGCGTGCTCGGACTCGCTCGGGGCGCGGTCACGCAGCACACGGAGGCGCAGCTGTCCCGTGCATCCCGACGCTGGAAGACCCCTTCACCGATGAGGCCACGTCTGACGGATCACGGCCGGAGCCGTCCGCCGACCAGCGCCGGTGCCGTTCGTGGACGGTCTTCCGGCTGCCGGAACGCTCGACAGTCAGATGATCCGAAAGGCGCGGCCTAAGCGCCCGCGTTCTCCTGGGTGTTGCGGATCGCCCGGACCAGTCCGGCCACGAGGTTCGCCCGCTCGGCCATGGCGTCGACCAGCACGTACTCGTGATCGGCGTGCGCGCCGCCGCCCACCGCGCCCAGGCCGTCCAGGGTCGGAACCCCCAGCGCCGCGGTGAAGTTGCCGTCGCTGCCGCCGCCGACCGAGCGGCCTTCGAGGCCGGGGAGCAGCCGCTGGGCCACGGCGAAGAGATCGGCCGACGCCGACTCCGGCATCGGGGGCCGGCCGATGGACCCGTGGACGGAGATCTCCGCGTCTTCGAGGTGCGGGGCGAGCGCCGCGAACGCGGACTCGATGCGTGCCTGTTCGCGGGCTGATTCGACCCGTACGTCGGCGGTGACGGTCGCCTCGGCGGGCACGACGTTGTCCACGCCCCCCGCGGACGCGACGGTCGGCGTGACGGTCGTTCCGATCTCGGGCCGGCCGAGCGCGGCGATGTCCAGTACGAGGTGTGCCGCCTCGATCAGGGCGTTGACCCCGGCCTCGGGTTCGAGGCCCGCGTGCGAGGCCCGGCCCGCGACGGAGACGTGGAACGAGCCGCAGCCCTTGCGCCCGGTCTTCAGGGCCCCGCCGTCGGCGGCGCCTTCGAACACCAGCACCGCCCCGCAGGCCAGGGCGCGCTCTTCGATGAGGGCCCGCGAGGAGGGGGAGCCGATCTCCTCGTCGGCGGTCACCAGGATCTCGACGCCCGACAGGTCGTCGAGCAGGGCGAGCCCGTGGACGGCCTGCACCAGTCCGCCGAGCATGTCGAAGACCCCGGGGCCGGTGACCCGCCCGTTCTCGACCGCGAACGGGCGGCGTTCGAGGGTCCCGAGCGGGAACACCGTGTCGTGGTGGCCGAGGATCAGGACCTGCGGCTCGCCGCCGCCCGACCAGTGGACGTGCGGGCCGGTCTCGCTCTCGATGAGGACGGCCTCGCCGCCGAGGCGGTTCTCGATGACGGCGGCGACGGTTTTGGCCGATACCCCCAGGGCGTCGAGGTCCCGCGAGGGGGACTCGATCTCGACGAGTGTCCTGAGGTCCTCGATCATCGCGTCCACATTCACATGGACAACCGCACGCATCGTCATGGCGACAGGGTAGCCGCAGCGCCACGGCGCGCAGTCCGGGGGAAGGGCGGCTGAATCAGGTGCGGCCGGGACGAAAGGGGCATCCGAGGGGATGATGGAGAGGAGGAGGTGTACGGGCCATGGCGGATCATGACGGCGGTCCCTCGGCGGCGCACCTGGAGGAAGGCAAGCTGCTCAAGGAGCTGGAGGCCATCCACCGGACCCGCCACGAGACCCTGCTCTACGGGTCGGACGAGGCGTTGGTCACCCACACGCAGCGGATGAACGAGCTGGAGCACGAGTACGTACGCCGGCATCCGCAGCGCGCCCAGACGCCGGGGCGGACCCGGTCGGGCGCCCGGGCGCGGACCGGCGAGGGCTGAGCTCCGATTCTGAGCCTCCTTCGCCCCGAATGAGACGTTGATGTATCATTCGGGGCGAAGGAGGCTCACTGCTGTGCGAAGGGGTGGGCCTCCCCGCCCGCTCACCTGAACGGAACCCCATGCACGCCCGCCGTCCCACCGCTCCACTCGATCCGCGCCGGTGGATCGTCCTCGCGATCCTCTCCGGCAGCCTGCTGCTGATCTCGATGGACACCACGATCCTCAACGTGGCCTTCCCCTCCCTCGTCGGCGACCTCCGGCCCGGCGCCGTGCAGCAGCTGTGGATCATCGACGTCTACGCGCTCGCCCTCTCCGGTCTGCTCGTCACCGCCGGCGCCCTCGGCGACCGCTGGGGCCGCAAGCGGCTGCTCATGGCGGGCTTCGCGATCTTCTCCATCGCCTCGCTCATCGCCGTCTTCTCCACCGAGGCCTGGCACGTCATCGCCGCCCGCGCCCTCCTCGGCGTCGGCGGCGCGGCGATCATGCCGTCCACCCTGTCGATCCTGCGCAGCGTGTTCACCGACGCCAAGGAGCGGGCCTTCGCGCTCGCCGTCTGGGCGGCCGTCTTCGGCGGGGGCATGGCCTTCGGCCCGGTCGTCGGCGGGCTCCTCGTCCAAAACCACGGCTGGCACTCCGCCTTCCTCCTCAACCTCCCCGTCGCCGCCGTGATCGTCGCGGCCGGCCTGCGCTACCTGCCCGAATCCCGCTCCCCACGCAGCGGCGGCCGCTGGGACTGGTGGGGCGTCGGCCAGTCGATCGTCGGCATGCTCGCCCTCGCGGGCGGAATCAAGCAGCTCGGCAAGAGCGGGATCACCGATCCGCTCCCGTGGGCCCTGCTCGCCCTCGCGGCCGTCGCGCTGACCGTCTTCGTACGCCGCCAGCTGCGCCTGGACGACCCGCTCCTCCAGGTCCGGCTCTTCGCCAGGCCCGCCTTCAGCGTCGCCGCCACCGCCATCTTCCTGCCCATGGTGGGCATGGGCGCGATCCTCTTCCTCGTCACCCAGTGGTTCCAGTACGGCCAGGGCTACACCCCGCTCGAAGCCGGCCTGCGCCTGCTGCCCGCCCCGCTCGCCCTGATCTGCGCCTCGATGGTCGCCCCGACGCTGATGCAGCGCTTCGCGATCCGGCACGTGCTGGGCGCCGGACTGGTCCTGCTCGCGGCCGGCATGGCCCTGCCCTGGACCTCCCAGCAGTTCGCCGAGCTCGGCTACCCGGCGTTCGCCGTGGCCCTCACCGTCATGGGCCTGGGCGCGGGCATCGCCACCACCGTCGCCTCGGTCACGCTGATCTCGACCGCGCCCGCGCAGGAGGTCTCCAGCGCGGCCGCCATCGAGGAGACCTGCTACGAACTCGGCTCGGCCATGGGCGTCGCCGTCCTCGGCAGCACCGCGGCCGCCCTCTACCGCGGCAACCTGCCGGCCCTCGACCTGGACGGCGTCACCTCCGCGGCCGTCCACGAGTCCGTGGGCGCGGCCGCCCACATCGCCGAACGGCTGGGCGGCGATGTGGGAGAGGGCCTGATCGAGGCGGCCTCCCGGGCCTACACCCTCGCCATCACCCCGGCCTTCCTCATCGCCGGCCTCCTCGCGGTGGCCGCGGCGGCCACGACGTGGACGATGATCCCCCGCGACCTCAGGCCCACCGAGAACCACTGACGCGGCCGGGCCGCCGGCGTCACCGCCGCAGCGGTGACGCCGGCGCCGGGCCCAGCGTGGTGGTGCCCGGCGCCGCGCGATGGCCCAGCCCCGTGCGGTACGCGTCCAGCGCGGCCTCGATCCGGCCCGTGCGCCGCAGCAGATCACCCAGCAGCCGGCACAGATCCGCCAGATCCCCGCTGGCCCCGCTGCGTTCCAGCAGGGTCAGCGCCTGGACGTAGTGCTCCTCCGCCACCTCGGCCTCCCCGCGCTCCTCGGCCATCAGCCCGAGCAGCCGGTGGGCGCCGCCCGCGTGCACGGCGCCGTGGCTGTCGCCCAGTTCCAGCAGTCCGGAGAGCAGCTCGGCGGCCTCCTCGCAGCGGCCCAGCCGGCGCAGCACGTCCGCGAGTTCCACCTCGACCTGCGCCGTGTACAGGGCGGCCCGCCGCGCCGCGAGGATGTCCCGGGCCGTGCGCAACTCCGCCTCCGCGGCGACCAGATCGCCGTTCTGCGCCTGTACGTACCCGCGCATCCAGTGGCAGTGCGCCAGATCGGTGCGAAGCCGCAGCTGCCGGTAGATCGCCTGCGCCTTGGCGAGGGAAGCGTCCGCGTCCGCCGGCCGGCCCGCGGTGAGGAACGTCCGCGCGACCTGCCGGTGCATCCCCGCCACCAGCGCCGGATCGGCCACCTCCGGAGCCAGCGCCAGAGCCAGCTCGGCGGCGTGCGCTGCCCGGGCGTGGGCGCCCATGTCGATGTACGGGCCGATCACGGCCGCGTACAGCAGCACCAGCGCTTCCGGATCGGCCAGCCCGCTCGCGTTCAGCTCGTCGATGGCGGATTCGAGCAGGTAGCAGGCGTAGCGGAGCTCCCCGGCGAGCAGGTGCGCGACGGCCCGGCCGCGGATCGGGCGGGCCCGGCGGGGCAGCGGCTCATCGGCCAGCAGCCGCTCCGCCGACTCGAAGTGACCGATGGCGTCCGGCAGTTCCCCCGCCTCCAGTGCGCAGTCGCCGAGGCCCAGCAGCGCCTCCGCCCGCTCGGCGTCGAGGCCGAGCCGTTCCGCGTCCGCCAGCAGCTGCCGGTACCTTACGGCCGCCTCGGCGGCGGCCCCCGTGGCCAGCGTCTGCTGGGCGTCGGTGAGGGCCAGGCGCAGCTCGGTGGCCAGATGGGCGGGGCGCCCGGTGGCCAGCTCCTCGTACGAGGTGCCGAGCCGCTCGGCGAGGAAGCGCAGGGCCGTCTCGGAGGGCCGGACCTTGCCCGACTCCAGGGTCGAGATGTAGGCGGAGGTGTACGAGGGCTCCGCCAACGCCCTTTGTGTCAGCCCGCGTTCGGCGCGCATGCGCTGAACCCTGCGGCCGATCTCGGCCGGTTCGTCCATGAAGACCCCTTCATCGCTCCAACTCCCCATGGTGCAGGGGTGGTCGGCCATTGCGCACCTCTCGCGCGCCCCCTAGTTTAAGCAACTGGTTCAGCACACTTATCGAGCCGCTTAACTTCCGGTGACTTCCGGCTTCTTCCCGGGGAGAACTCCATGGACGCGTCCCTCCGTCTGACGCTGCGCGCCGCCTTCGCCGCGGCCTGTACGACGGCCCTGCTGCTGGCCGCGGGCCCGCTCGGCACGGCGGCCGCGGCACCGCCGCCACCGGTGAAGGCCGGGACCGAAGTGGAGGTACCCGGGCCCGAGGACGGCACGGCCGCCGGATCCGGCCACGTCCGCGTCCCCGCAGCAGGGCGGGCGAAGAAGGCCCCGCAGCTCTCCGAGGCCGATCGGGCGGCCGACGGCGAGGTCGCCAAGATGGTCGACAACGGTTCGACCTCCGACCGCCTGGACGTCGTCGTCATCGGCGACGGCTACACCGCCGCCGAGCAGGACCGCTTCCACGCCGACGCCCGGGCCAAGTGGGCCGAGATCACCGCGGTCGAGCCGTACTCCACCTACCGCGACCTCTTCAACGTCTGGACCGTCGACGCCGTCTCCCACGACTCCGGCGTCTCCGGCGACCCCACCCCGGCAACCGTCCGCGACACCGCCCTCGGCTCGTACTTCTGGTGCGAGGACATCGAGAGGCTGCTCTGCATCGACCAGCCGAAGGTGGACGCGTACGTGGCCAAGGCGCCGGCGGCCGACCTGGTCCTGGTCCTCTCCCACAGCACCAAGTACGGCGGGGCCGGCTACAACGAGCCCAGCGCCACCCTCGGCTACGAGGGGATATCGACCGCCTCCGCGGGCAACGCCAAGTCCGGCCAGGTCGCCATCCACGAGACCGGCCACTCCCTGGGCAAGCTGGCCGACGAGTACTTCTACCCGGACACCCCGGGCTACGAGAAGTACGAGGGCCCCGAGCCCGCCGAATCCAACACCTCCACGCTGCCCGCCGACCGGATGGCCGCCGAGCGGGCCAAGTGGTACCGCTGGCTCGGCGCGCAGTCGCCCGACGGCGGCACGGTCGGTGCGTACGAGGGCGGCGGGTACTACGTCACCGGCCTGTACCGGCCCACCGAGAGCTCGATCATGCGCGTGCTCGGGAAGCCGTTCAACCTGCCCGGCACCGAAGCGATGATCGCCGGCTTCTACCAGCACGCGAAGCCCGCCTCCCCGCTCACCCCGACCGGCCGCACCCTGCGGCTGCGCAACACGGCGAAGGTCTCCGTACCCCGGCTGGCCGGTGCGGACGGCCGGCAGCTCGACGTCCGCTGGTACCTGGACGGCCGGGAGCTGAAGCGGTTCGCGGGCCGCACCGAGGTCGCGGTCGCCGAGCTGTGGCTCTTCGACCTGCGCACGCACAAGCTGTCCGTCACGGCCGAGGACCGCACCCCCTCGGTCCGGGACCCGAAGATCGCCCGCACCCTGAAGTCCACGGTCGACTGGAGCGTCCGCCTCTAGGGGGAGTCCGTCAGGCGCCGGCCGCGTACGTCCAGACGTCGCGCATCACCGCGGGCGGGGTCGGACCGTCCATCTCGCGCTGGGTGAGCACGAGGGAGACGGTGGCGGTGGCCGGGGTGACGTGGCCCGCGGTTCCGGTGCCGCCGATCCAGCCGTACCGCCCCGGCGCGTTCCACGGGTCGCGGGCCGTGACGTCCACCGAGCCGCCGAAGCCCCAGCCCTGGCCCTCCAGGAACAGCTCGCCGGCGGCCCGCTGGGCCGGGGTCAGCCAGTCGGTGGTGATCTTCCGTACCGACTCGGCCGACAGGAGCCGTCCCCGGCCCCCGTCCAGCGCCCCCTGCGCGAGCAGCATCCGGCCGAACGCGCACCAGTCGTCGGCGGTCGAGACCAGGCCGCCGGCGCCGGAGGGGAAGGCGGGGAGACTGCTCCACTGGCCGTCGGGGGCGTCGGCCAGGGCGAGGCCGCCCTCGCCCCCACGGTAGAAGCTGGTGAAACGGCCCAGGTCGGCGGCCGGGACGCAGAATCCGGTGTCGGCCATGCCCAGCGGCTCGAAGATCCGCTCGGCCATGAACTCGGGCAGGGACTGGCCCGAGACCCGGGCGATCAGCACGCCCAGGATGTCGGAGCAGGTGTTGTACAGGAAGGCCTCACCCGGCTGGTACAGCAGCGGGATGCCCGACAGCGTCTTCAGCCACTCGTCCGGCCCCGCGACGTGCTGCGGCTGCGGCGGGCCCTGCTTCAGCTCGCCGACCAGCGGCGCGAGCACGGGCAGCGAGAAGTCGGACGGGAACCCGTACCCGGCGCGGGAGGTGAGCAGGTCGAACACGGTGATCGGGCGGTCGGCGGGCACCAGGTCGTCGAGCGGGCTCGCGGGCGTCCGGGCGACCAGCGGCGAAGCCAGTTCCGGCAGCCAGGGCGCGATCTCGTCCTCCAGGGCCAGCAGGCGCTCCTCGACGAGCGCCATGGTGGCGGCGGCCGTCACGGGCTTGGTCATCGAGGCGATCCGGAAGATCGAGTCCCGGACCATCGGAGCGGTGCCCCCGAGGTCGGCCGAGCCGACGGCCGCCACCTCCACCCGGTCGCCGCGGGCCACCAGGCCCACCGCCCCGGGCAGCGATCCGCTGCTCACGTGCCGTTCCAGGATGTCGCGCAGGTCACTCATCACTCCACCTCTCCCGATCCCGCTCCGGATGCCTCCTACAGACTCCCGCAGCGCCGCGCATTCATCGGCCGGACGCGCGGCGGACGACCGGACGGGTCACCACCAGTAGGCGGGGTACCTGGGCGCCTTGCGCCGGATGCGTGAAGCGGCGTACCCGGTCAGGACGAGCAGCACCGTCGCTCCGAACAGCAGGGGGACGAACCGGGCGGGGTCCGGGCTCTGGAGCACGATCACCACGGAGGTCGCGCAGGCGGGCGAGTGCGGGGTGCGGGCGGCCATCAGCAGCGCGAGCGTCACCCCGGCCGCGACGGCCGCGGCCCAGGCGCTGCTGCCGGCGGCGGCGAGGGCGCCGTAACCGACGGCGGTGCCGAGCAGATGGCCGACGACCACACCGCGGGGCTGGGCCAGGGGCAGGGTGGGGGCACTGTGCACGAGGGCGGCGCTGGCGGCCAGCGGCGGTACGAGCACCGGCTCGTGGAGCAGCGCGCCGATCCCGACGAGCCCCAGCAGCACCGCCGTCACGGCGCTGGTGCTGTGGAACGCGGCCGCGGTGGTGGGACGGGCGGGAGCCCGGCCGGCGGTGATCCGGGACCGGACCGGCCCGTCGGCGGACCCGGGGAAGGGGCCGGTGGCGGGGGCCGTAGCGGAAGGGGACGGGGACGGCAGGACGGTGCTCATGTACGGATTTCCGGGGCAGGACGACGGGGCGAATGCGGTCGAAGCGGCACGGAGGCAGGGTGATCAACCGCGGCCCCGGCCTCGCGCCTGTCCCTGGTACGGCCGACGCTGACCGGCTACGACCTTATCCGTCAGGTGTGCGCGGCCCGTCCCGGGGGAGGGATGGGGACACGGGAAGGACGAAACATGACCACGCACGACCACGATCCCAAGGCGGTCACGCCCGCCGCCGTCCCCGCCGCCCCGGCCTGCGCCCCGGCTCCCGAGTACGCCGAGGGCGGTGAGCCGGCCTGCCTGCTCCACCTGGTCTGCCCCGAATGCGGACGGCTCGCCGACGAACGGGGCGCCCGGACCTGCTCCCGCTGCGGCGGCCCGCTCCCGGCCCCCGGCTCCTGAGGCCCCCGCGACGGCACGCGGTATATCCGGTGGCCCGGGCACGGGCGGCGGTCCTAAGGTGCGGGCCATGACGATCATGGGCTCCGAAGCCGTAGACCGATCCGTGTCCCTCACCGCGCAGGCACTGCGGAAGGTGGCGCACCTCGACTGGTCCGTCCCCGCCGCCGGCCTGGAGTGGAGTTGTCACGACACCGCCGTCCACGTGGCGAGCGATTTCACCGGGTACGCCACCCAACTCACCGGGCGCTCGACCAGCGGGTACGCCCCCTTCGACATCAGCGCCGCGCCCGGCACCACCCCCGACGGCCTGATCCAGGTCATCGAGGCAACCGGGGGGCTGCTGTCCGCCGCCGCGGCCGTGACCGACCCGGGGGTCCGGGCCTGGCATCCGTACGGAATGGCGGGCCCGGACGGGTTCGCCGCGATGGGCGTCGTCGAGACGCTGCTGCACACCCACGACATCCTGAACGGTCTCGGCGTCCAGGACTGGGAGCCCGACGCGGACCTCTGCGAGCAGGTCCTCGACCGGCTCTTCCCACAGGTGCCGCGCGACCTCGCCGGAGCGTGGCCGACCCTGCTCTGGGTCACCGGCCGGGGTGAACTCCCGGGTCTGCCCCGCCGCACCGCCTGGCGCTGGTACGCAGAACCCGTCGTCACGGAACGCGTCGTGCTCTGCGAGATCTCCCCGCTCGTCGCGGGCGACCTGCAGGGCGGCGGCACCGGCGGCTTCGCCTGGGCAGAGGACGGCCCCGGCGCGGGCACCAGGGTCGCCTCCGGGATGGTGGCCAAGGCGCGCGAGGAGGGCACGTTCCGTCCCGGATGGGGCGCGTACGCCATCGTCCGCAAGCGGGACCGGCGCGCGATCGGGGGGATCGGCTTCCACGGCGCCCCCGACGCCGAGGGGAACGCGGAGGTCGGCTACGACCTCGTACCGTCGGCCCGCGGCGACGGGTACGTCACGGAGGCGCTGCAGGGCCTGGTCGCCTGGGCCTTCGCCCAGCCCGGCGTGACCGCGCTGCACGCCAGGGTCGACGCGGACAACGCCCCCTCCCACGGCGTCCTCGTCCGGACGGGCTTCGAGCGGACGGGCCCCGCCGAGGACGGCGGGGCCCGCTACACCCTGCGGGCGGCTGCTCGGTAGCGGCCGCTCAGAAGCCGCAGTTGTTGACCCACTTGTGGGACGAGATGCGGTCGTTCCACTCCCACGGGACGTTGCCGGCCCCGCCGTTCGGGGCACAGGTGGAGGCACCGCCGTAGTTGATGTTCTCGTAGACGCGCACGTCCCCGAAGGAACCGGCGTACCCGTTGTTCCACCAGGACGAGGCCCGGTCGTTCATGTTGAAGTTGCCGCCCGCCCCACAGGTGCGCCAGTCGGAGTCGTTGCCGCTCCAGCCGCAGGAGTGGCCGCCGCGGCTGGTGTCCTCCCAGACCCAGTAGTTGCCGTCCGCGGCCGCGCCGGATGCGTCGGCCCCGGTGGATGCGTCGGCCGCGGTGGAGGTGCCGGCCGTGGCGGCGCCGGCGGCGGTGACGGTCGCGGGGACGGCCAGCAGCGGGACGGCGAGCGCGCCGGCGAGGAGCAGGGTGCGGAACTTACGCATGGGATCCTCCTGAAGATCGTGGTTTCGGTGCCGTGTCGTGTGCATCGGTGCTGTGCTCTTGCGAGCCGTGTGGTGCGCAAACCCGGCGCGCCGTCGGCAGCGCGCCGTTCTGGAGCCGCCACCTGAGAGCGATCTCCTCCTGGTGCCGGGCACGGAGTCGTTCGCCGTAGGTGTGGTCCAGAGCCTGGGAGACCCGGGCCAGCGGTGTGCCGGTCGCGCAGGTCGCTTCGACGACGGCCAGTTCGGCCTCGGCCGCGTCCGCCTCGGCCGGCGCCATGTTCTCGCCGAACCGGCCCGCGGCCTGCCGGGAGGCGTCGGGGTCGGGGTACGGGCGGCCGGCCGCCCGCATGCACGCCGCCCATTGCCCGACGGCGTCCGCGTACTGCCGGTCCTCGTGTACGCGCGCCTCCCGTACCGGCCGCAGGTTCATCGTGACGACCTTGACGCGGAACCAGGTCGCCAGATCCCCGTAGAGCGTGCGTTGCGCGTCCGCGATGCAGCCCTCGGCGGAGGCGGTGATCGTCATCCCGGTGGGGGCGGTGGCCGAGAGTCCCACCGGGGCGGAACCCATGAGCGCGGCCCGGGCGGCCGCCCGCCCGGAGGCCGACAGCCCGCGGAAGTACCGCTGGTTGGGGTCGGCCTCGCGGGCCCGCGCGGCGGCGCGTTCGTCCCGGCCCCCGTAGCCGTGGGCCCGCGCCCACTCGACGTCGTCCACCCCGTACGGGAAGGAGCGCCCCGTGGCGTCCGGGGCCTCGGTGACGGCGTACGGGAACCCCCGCCGGTCCATGCACCGGCTGATCAGGACCTGTTCGGCCCGCTCCAGCAGGCGGGTGTCGGCGGCGCTCGGCTCACGTGCGGGGGCGAGCGGTTCGGCCGGCCCGGCGCGTCCGGCCGCGGCCTCGGGTGACGGGCCGGGCGGAGCCCCGGTCGCCGATCCGCATCCTCCCAGGAACAGGAAGGCCGCCACGGCGGCGGCCGTGGCCCGGACGGGTCGGTGTCGTTGCATCGGTGTGCTCCCTCCTCTCGCGGCGACGGCGGTGGTGCGGCGAACTCAGGTCTAGCGGCGATCCGTTGTTCGGCGTCGGCGCGGTGGCAGTGAACAAACAATTGCTGGACAATCCGCCCCAGAGGGCGGAAAACCCACCGGGTGGGAAAGGGGAGGACATGGCCCGCAAGGAGCGTCCGCTGGAGGGGGAGGACGGACCGCTGCGGCAGTTCGCCGCCGCCTTGCGCCGTCTGCGCCACGAAGCCGGATCCCCGCCGTACCGGGATCTGGCGGCCCGCGCCCACTACTCGGTGGCGACGCTGTCCGGGGCCGCGTCCGGCCGGCGCCTGCCGAGCCTCGACGTGACGCTGTCGTACGTCCGCGCCTGCGGCGGCGACGCGCACGAGTGGGAACGGCGCTGGCATGCCGTCGCCGTGCGGCTGTCGGCGCAGGCGCCCGAGCCCGAGGAGGATCCGGGGGAGGCGGGCGAGACCGGGGCGCACGGCACTCCGTACGTCGGCCTCGCCGCCTTCCGCGCCGAGGACGCGGGCCTGTTCTTCGGCCGGGAGCGACTGGTCGAGGACCTCCTGGCGACCCTCGCCCGACAGCGCGTCGTGGCCCTCGTCGGCGCCTCCGGAGCCGGCAAGTCCTCCCTCCTGCACGCCGGACTGCTGCCCCGGCTGGAGGCGCGGGACGCCCACCGGGCGGTGCGCGTCCTGACCCCCGGGCCGCACCCGCTCGGCCGTGTGCGGCAGGCCCTCGCCGCACACCGGGCCGACGACGGCGAACTCGTCCTGATCGTCGACCAGTTCGAAGAGGTCTTCACGGTCTGCGCCGACCCCGACGAGCGCGACGGCTGCATCACCGCCCTCGTCGAGGCGGCCCGGCAGCCGGGCTCGCGCTGCCGCGTCGTCCTCGGCGTACGCGCCGACTTCTACGCCCACTGCACCCGGTACCCCGCCCTCGTCGAGGTCCTGCGCGACGCCCAGGTCCTCGTCGGACCGATGAGCGCGGCCGAACTGCGCCGCGCCGTCGTCGAACCGGCCCGCAGGGCCGGCCTCACCGTCGAAGGCGCCCTCCAGGCCACGCTCGTCGCCCACGCCCACGGACAGGTCGGCGCCCTGCCCCTGCTCTCCCACGCCCTCCTGGAGACCTGGCGCCGCCGCCGGGGCGCCGCCCTGACCCTGGACGGGTTCCACGCGGCGGGCGGCTTCGAGGGCGCGCTCGCCCAGTCCGCGGAGACCCTCTACGCCTCCCTCTCCGTACGCCGGCAGCGGCTCGCCCAGCAGGTCTTCGTCCACCTCATCGCCCTCGGCGAGGGCACGGAGGACACCAAACGCCCCGTCGCCCGGGACGAGCTGGACGAGGACGCCGACACCACGGCCGTCCTCGCCCGCGCCGCGCGACTGCGCCTGCTCACCCTCGACGACGGACGGGTCGAACTCACCCACGAAGCCCTCATCCGCGCCTGGCCCCGGCTGCGCGGCTGGCTCACCGACGACCGCGAGCGCTTGCGCCTGCACCGCCGCCTCACCGACGCCGCCCGCGCCTGGGAGGCCCTCGGCCGGGACCCCGGCGCCCTCTACCGCGGCACCCGGCTCGAGCTCGCGCGCGATCCGGCCGCCACCCGGCCGATCGGACTCACCCCGGTCGAGCGGGCCTTCCTCGAAGCGAGCACGGCGGCCGAGGCCGCCGCGGGCAGCGCCGCCCGGCGCCGCG
>NZ_JAINUL010000001.1:916462-1062457 GCF_020639365.1 Streptomyces flavotricini | reverse complement strand
CGCCGCGGGCAGCGCCGCCCGGCGCCGCGCCCGCCGGCTGCACACCCTCGTCGCGCTCCTCGCCGCCCTCGTGGTGGTGGCCGGGGTCGCCACCGGCAACGCCGTACGCGCCGAGGACGAGGTCACCCGGCAGCGCAACGACGCCGTCGCGCAGAACCTCGCCGACAGCGCGACGGACCTCGCCAACACCGAGCAGGGGCTGGCCGTCCAGCTGGGCCTGACGGCGTACCGGCTCTCGCCCACCGCCAAGACGCGCGACGGCCTCGCCAGCACGCTGATGACCGCCACGCCCGTGCACGCCAAGGAGGTCCTCGCGCTCGCCTACCGCCCCGACGGGCGGCAGCTGGCCACCGCGAGCGGAGACCACACCGCCCGGCTGTGGCGGACGCACGGCACCGAAAGCCCCGTGGCCGAGGCCACGCTGAGCGGCCACGGCGACGACGTCCGGACCGTGTCCTACCGGCCGGACGGCCGCGCGCTCGCCACCGGGTCCGCCGACGGGAGCGTACGGTTGTGGGACACGGCGGATCCGTCCCGGCCGGCCGTGCTGGCCTCCCTCACCGGACAAGGGGGCGACGTGCGCTCCCTGGCCTACGGCCCGGACGGCCGTACGCTCGCCACCTCCGGCACCGACGGCAGCGTGGGGCTGTGGGACGTCGCCGACACCGCCCGCCCCGCCCTGCTCGCACGGCTCGCCGGACACCGGGACGCCGTCCGCTCCGTCGCCTTCAGCCCGGACGGCCGTACGCTCGCCAGCGCCGGCGAGGACCGGACCGTACGGCTCACCGACGTGGCGGACCCGCGCCGGCCGGAGCCGCTGGCCGTCCTGGAGGGCCACGACAGCGCCGTGTTCTCGGTGGCCTTCGCCCCCGACGGGCACACGCTCGCCGCCGCCAGCGGCGGCCGTACGTCGATCCGCCTGTGGGACGTCACCGACTTGCGATATCCCGCCCCGCTCGCCGTCCTCGCGGGCCACACCGACGTCGTCGGCTCGGTGGCCTTCAGCCCCGACGGGCGGACGCTCGCCAGCGCGAGCGACGACCGTACGGTGCGCGTGTGGAGCGTGGCCCGGCCCGCCCACCCGGGCCTGCTGAGCACGCTCACCGGTCACCTCACCGCCGTCAGCTCGGTCGCGTTCAGTCCGGACGGCGCGGTGCTGGCCTCCGGCGGCTTCGACACCACCGTCCGGCTGGCGGGGACCGACGAGGCGCGGGTCATCGCCGGGGCGTGCGCGCACACCGGGCCGCGGATCACCCGCGCCCAGTGGACCGCGCACCTCCCGTACGTCGCGTACTCGCCGCCGTGCAGCGGCCTGGAAAAGCGCCCTTGAGCCGCGTCTTTCGGATCGGGCCGGGCGGGGGCGTCGGGCGTTAGCCTCGGGGGCGACGCCCGACACCGGCTCGGAAGGCAGGCCCCGATGGCGAGTTCCCCGAATCCCTCCGCTTCCGCCCGTTCACGGGTTCCCGTGATCGACCTCGGGCCGTGGCGGTCCGGCGAGGCCGGGGCGCGGGAGCGGACCGCCGCCCGCGTCGACGAGGCCCTCCAGGCCGCCGGATTCCTGCTGATCACCGGACACGGGGTGGATCCGGGACTGGCCGCTCGGATCCGGACGGCCGCCAAGGAGTTCTTCCGGCAGCCGGCCGAGGCGAAGGAGCCGTACGCCGTCGCGGTCGGCGGCCGCGGCTGGCTCGGCCCGGGCGCCGAGGCCAACAGCTACGCGGAGGGGGCCGCCTCGCCGCCCGACCTCAAGGAGTCCTGGTCCTGCGCGGCCGACGAGCCCACCGGGAACCCGTCCGTGGACGCCGAGTGGTTCCGCCCCAACGCCTGGCCGGCCGAGGTCCCCGCGCTGCAGCCGCTGGTCGTCGAGTACATCGCCCGGATGCGGGCCCTGTCCGACGAGCTGCTCGAGCTCCTCGCCACCGCACTCGGCCTCGCCGACGACCACTTCACCCGCCACACCGGGCACCCCACCTGGGGGTTCAACCTCAACTGGTACCCGGGCACCGAGGTGCTCGGCGAGCCGCTGCCCGGCCAGTTCCGCATCGGGGCGCACACGGACTTCGGCACGGTCACCGTCCTCGACCGCGAGCCGGGCTCGGGCGGACTGCAGATCCACACCGACGCCGACGGCTGGCAGGACGCCCCGTACGACCCGGCCGCGCTCACCGTGAACATCGGGGACCTGATGGCCCGCTGGACGGGGGACCGCTGGCGGGCCGGCCGCCACCGGGTGCTGCCGCCGCCGGCCGACGCACCGGCCGAAGAGCTCGTCTCACTCGTCTACTTCTACGAATGCGATCCGCACACCCTGGTCGAGTCGCTCGCGGCCCCCATCGGACGGGTGGTCCACGATCCCGTGGACTCCCACGCCTACCTGCGGGCCAAACTCGACGCGATCACCGTGTCCTGACCTCCTCCCGGAGGGGGAGCCGGGTGTCCGGCAGGGGGAGGCCCCGCTCCTCCTGTGAGGTGACGATCACGCACCGCTTCCTGCGTAGGTTCGACGTCATGAACCGACGCCGAACCGCCGCATCCCTCGCGTTACTCGCCCTCCTGCTGCCGCTGCCGCTGGTGGCCGCCGGCAGTGCCGCGGCCGCGCCGCCGCCGGCGGCGGCCGCCTCCGCGGACTCCCGCGTGGTGCTGCCGGAACTGCCCCGCCCCACCGGCAGGTTCGCGGTCGGCCAGGAGACCCTGCACCTGGTCGACCGCAGCCGGACCGACCCCTGGGCGGGGTCCGGGCCGCGCGAGCTGATGGTGACCATGCGCTACCCGGCCCAGCGCGGCACCGGCGGCCCGGTCCGGCCCTGGCTCACGTACGAGGAGGCCCGGCTGCTGCTGGCCGACCGGCAGCTGGAGGACGCCGTCGCGGTCGAGAGTCTGGTCGGGACCAAGGCCCACGCCCGCTCCGAAGCCCGTCCCGTGGCCGGCCGGTACCCGCTGATCGTCCTGTCGCCCGGATTCACCGTTCCGCGCGCCACCCTCACCTCGCTGGCCGAGGAGCTCGCCTCCCGCGGCTACGTGGTCGCCGCCGTGGACCACGCGTACGAGACCTCCGGGACGGCCTTCCCCGGCGGGCGCGTCCTGACCTGCCTGGCCTGCGGGAAGGCCGGCAGCGAGGAGGGGGCCAAGCTGGTCGCCGACAACCGGGCCCGCGACGTGTCCTTCCTGCTGGACCGGCTCACCGGCCGCCATCCGGCCTGGCGCAACGCCGGCCTCATCGACCCGGGCCGGATCGCGATGGCCGGGCACTCCATCGGCGGCTCCGCCGCGGTCGCCGCCATGGCGACCGACCCGCGGATCCGCGCCGGGATCGACATGGACGGCGGGGTGTTCTCGCCGGTCCCGGCGGGCGGACTGGGCGGCCGGCCCTTCATGCTGCTCGGCGCGGAGGAGTCCCGCCCCGGCAACACCGGGACCGGGGAGGCGAGCTGGGACCCCAACTGGAAGCGGCTCGACGGCTGGAAGCGCTGGATCACCCTCGACGCCTCCCACCACTTCACCTTCACCGACTGGCCGACCATGAGCGACCAGCTGGGGCTGCCGCCGCTCTCGCCGCTGCCCGGAGCCCGTTCGGTCGACCTGACCCGGCGCTACGTCGGCGCCTTCTTCGACCAGCACCTGAAGGGCGTCCCGCAGCCGCTGCTCGACGGACCGAGCCCCGAGGCGCCGGAGGTCCGCTTCCACACCCCGTGACCGGGGGCCGGCAACGACGAGCGGGTCCGCGGCGGCCGCCCGGGCGGGCCCGATTACCGCTGGTCGGCGGTGTTCGGCAGGATGGGGGCATGACCGAGATCCGCACCCCCCGCCTGCTCCTGCGCCGCTGGACCGACGACGACCTCGTCCCCCTGTCGGAGATCAACGCCGACCCGGACGTCATGCGCTGGATCGGCGACGGCTCCACCCTCGACCTGGAGGAGACCGCCGAGGAGATCGAGCGGTGGGAGGAGGAGTGGGACGAGGAGGGCTTCGGCCTCTTCGCCGTCGAGCTGCTGGCTTCGGGCGAGCTGATCGGTTCGGTCGGCCTGACCGTGGCGCAGTCCCCGCCGGAGGCGCGGGACTTCGTCGCGGTCAGCTGGCGGCTCGGAAGGCCGTACTGGGGCCAGGGCTACGCCTCCGAGGCGGCCCAGGCCACCTTGGAGTTCGCCCTCCAGGACCGCGGCCTCGACCGGGTGATCGCGGTGAACCGGTCGGGCCACGAGGAGTCCGAGAACGTGATCCGCAAGCTCGGCATGGTGCTGGACCTCGACACGACGGACCCCGAGCACGGCCACCTGCTCCAGCTCCACAGCATCGACCTCACGGAATACGAGGCCTGACCCGAGGACCCCGTCCGCGGCGGCCGGAGCGCGGCGGATCAGGGTCGGCGGATCAGGGCCGGCTGCCGGCCGGACCCGCCGATCAGGGCCGGCGGAACCAGCGGCGCCTTGGTGCGGCCGGCGGGCCGAACGGCGGGAGGGCCTTGAAGCGCTCGTCGAAGGCCACCGTCGGGGCGATCCGCCGCAGCGCGCCGCGGACCAGCGTCAGCGGGTGCCCGGGGAACTCCGCGTCCCACTCCTCGAGGTCGGCGACGTGGTACGGCAGACCGCCCGATACGTCCGGCCCGTACGGATGCGGGCGGAAGTAGTCCTCGTGGCCCACCCGGGCGCCGACCACGGCCTCCCGCATCCCGGTCGTGCCCTGCTCGCCCGCCTGCACCTTGATCACCGTGCTGCAGCCCGCCCTCGGCACGGTCCAGGAGGCGAGGAACACCAGCCCGTGCTCGGTGCCCGGCCGTCGGATCTTGACCAGTTGCCGTACGGCCGGGACGGAGTCCACCTCGCCCGGCACGGCCTCGATCAGCCCTCCGCCCGCCCGGGCCACGGACCGGGCGAGGCCGTGCCGGAGCCGGTCGGTCTCCTCCAGCGCCGCCGGCAGGTCCGGGACCAGCGGGAAGAAGTGGACCGAGAGGACCAGGCCCTTATCGTCGGTCCAGACCCCCTGCTCACGCTCGGTGAAGCCGGTGAGGTCCATGGCCGTGATCGGTGTCGGTGCGGATATCGGTGTCATGGGGATCATGATGCTGATCGCCGGCCGGGCGCGCAGCAGTGGGTCAGGCCGGGGCCGGGCCCGCCGGCGGGACCGGGGCTTCGGCGGCGTGGCCGCTACGGACCGCGGCGAGGGCGGCGGCGTGGACGGCCGCCGGGTCCCCGTGGTGCGGGACCGGGCTGCCCGTCAGCGCGTACCACTCCTCCGCGTCCTTGTACTGCACCTCGATCCGGACCAGGCGGCCGTCCGGGAGCGCCGTCGTACGCAGGGTCAGCGGGCCCGTGATGACGCCGACCTCGTCCGTCATCGCCCCGCCGGGCCCGGCCAGGACCTCGTCGCACCACTGCTGCCGTCCGCCGCCCTGCTGTCGTCCGGTCATGCCGCGCAGCTGTCCAGCATCGTCCCGAGCATCTTCTTCTCCGCTTCCGTCACGGTCAGGCCGTAGGTGGATTTCACGGTGGTCCAGGCCCGCCCGTACTGGCACCAGCTCGCCTTGTCCGGCGGCTGCCACAGGTCGGGGCTCTGGTCGCCCTTCGAACGGTTCGTGGCCGCCGTCACCGACAGCAGCTGAGGGTGGGTCAGGTCGTTCGCGAAGGCCTTGCGCCGCGCCGCGTCCCAACCGGCCGCGCCCGAGCGCCAGCCCTCGGCGAGCGGCACGATGTGGTCGATGTCCATCTTGGACGCCTCGGTGACCACGACCCCGTCGTACAGGCTCTTCCAGGTGCCGGAGACCGCCTTGCACTCGGAGTCCTGCTTCACGTCCGTGCCGTCCCGCTTGAGGACGACCTCGCGGGTGTCGCACTTGTTGCCCTGCTCGGCCCAGTGCGTGAACTTGGCCCGGCTGTAGCCGGCCATGGTCCCGGGCTGCGCGACCTTCAGCGCGGCCAGCTGGGTACGGGCAGCCGCGACGCCGACCATGCCGGGCAGCACGTCCCCCGCGGCCGGTTTGGCGTCCCCGCCGCCGGGAGCGGAGGGCGAGGTGCCGGCAGCCGGGGGCTTCGCGTCCTTGCCCGGCGCGGCGCCGGTACCCGAGCACCCGGCCACGGCCAGCAGCACCGTCGCCGCCAGGACCGCACCCCGTACACGTATCTGACGTCCCATGAACCCACCCCGAGCCGGTCCCGCACCGCACGCTGTCGCGGAAAGACTACCCAGAACCGGACATTCAACCGGACGACCCACCCGCACGGGACACGCCGCCGTCGAGCCGGGCGCCGTGCGGGCCGCCCGGGCGGCCGCCGAGCGGGGCCCCTCGGCGGGCGTTGTCAGTGGCTCTCGCTAGTCTCCCGACATACCGCAGCTCAGGGGGGATTCGTCCCCCTGGTCGACGCTGCGCGCATCCGGGATTTCGGGCAGTCGGAGGGGCACGTACTGATGGCATGGCTGGCAGCGGGCGAGGGGTACGAGATCGCCCTGGTGGAAGGGAAGGTGGCGGCGCGTTCCGCCACCGGCCGCACGGCGGGGCGGCAGTTGAAGACGCTGCCGAAGGCCCTGCGCGACCATCCCGAGGTGGACCGGCTGCGCCGGCTCGCCGAATGGCTGGACCGGCACGAGGCCGCCTGCATCGCCCAGGTGGACACCTGGATGGTGTCCTCGCTGCCCGTGCCGACGGCGCTGCTCGCCCGGGTCTGGCCCGACGAGGCCTGGCAGAGCGCGCTGCGCGACACGGCCGTCGTCGGAGACGACCCGGACGAGGTGGGCTTCCTGCGGGACGCGACCGCGGCCGGCGAGCTGAAGGTGGTCAATCTCGACGGGGAGACCGTACGGCTCTCCCCGCGCACGGTGACCCTGCCGCACCCGGTGCTGCTGCCCGACCTGGACGACGTACGGGACTTCGCGGCCGAACTCGGCATCGTGCAGCGCGTCGAGCAGATCCACCGGCCGACCTGGGAGAAGCCCGAGGGCCTGGCGGCCACCGCCACCGAGGTGCGGGACTACGCGGGCGGGGTCTTCGCGAGCCGGTTCGGCCTGGCCGCACGGGCGACGGGCCTCGGCTACCGGGTCTCCGGCGGCTACGCGACCTGCAAGGTCCGCGACACCGGCCGGAGCACGGAGGCGGCCGTCTGGATCGGCGAGCCGTACTACGAGGACGAGACGAGCACCGGCGCACTGAGCTGGCACGACGAGAACGGCCGGGCGGTGCGCCTGACGGAGGTCGGACCGGTCGCCTGGTCCGAGGGCATGCGGATGGCCGCGGCGCTGTACGCCGGGCGCAAGATCGAAGAGGGCGGGGACGCGCGATGAGCACCACCACCGGCACCACGGCAACGACCGGCGCCGAGGCCGAAGCCGAACTGCTGCTCAAGGCCGGCGCCGTGCTGCCCAACGGCACCGAGGGCGCGGGACCCTCGGCGGTCGACCTGACCGCACGCACCTACCGCCACGCCGCCCTCCCCGACGGCCGCGTCGTCGTCCGGCTCGCCGCCGCCGAACTGGGCCCGGCCGAGGACCTCGCCGCCGGCTTCCTGGGACTCGTGCTCGACGAGGAAGAGGGCGCGCCGCCCGTGGTCGGCCTCGGCCAGCGCCAGGCCCTCGGCTTCCCCGAGTGGGTCCTCGTCCACCATCCGCAGGACGGACACCACGCCCTCGCGGTGGTCCCCGAACTCGACCGGCTCGCCCGTACGGCCAAGACCAAGCCCAAGGCCGCCCTCGACGCCTGCCACGAACTGGCCGGCCGACTCGGCGCTGCCGTCCCGCACTTCCTGCCCGTCTTCTACGAGCAGGCCGCCCGCGTCTTCCTCGCCGTCGAGAACACCACGTACGCCGCCCAGCTGTTCGGCCGGGCCCGGACCAGCGAGGCGCAGCACGGCCTCCCCGTCGACGAGGACCGCCTCGACGGCGTCTTCCTCGAATTCGCCCTGGCCGGCGCCCTCCCGGTGAAGGTGCTCACCGGCTACGCCAAGGAGCTGTCCGCCCGCGTCAGCCCCGCCGAGGCCCACGAGCGCTTCCGCCGGCTGTGCGTGCGCCGCACCGCGGGCGGACTGCCGCCCTCCGCGCAGGCCGCGACCGAACTGCGCCGCCTCGCCCGTGCCGCCGGCCTCACCGGCACCGAGGCCGAGCAGGACTACCTCGCCGAGCTGCTCCCGCTGCCTGCCACCCTGCGCGCCGCGTACGGCTGGTGGAAGGCGCACCGCGCCGCGCTCGTCGCGCTGGCCCGCCGCGTGCCGTCCGTACGGGGCACCCTGCTCGGTCTGATGCCGCCCGGCGGCGGGGACGGCGAGCTCCCCGCGCTGTGGCTGGGCCTGCTGGAGGAATCCGGCGCCACCGACGGGCTGGTCCGCGCCGACCTGCCCGCCGAGCAGCGCTGCTCCGACGGCGCCGGCGGCTGGCTGGAGCGCTTCCACGCCGCCCGGCACACCGGATGGGGCCCGCGCCCCACCCTGCCCGCCCTGCTCGACCTCGTCGCCCGCGCCGCCGACCGGCTGCGCGCCGAACTCGCCGAGCCCGGCCGCGAAGCCGGCCTGAAGGTGGGCGTCGAGGACGCCGACCTGCTGGACCTGCTGCTCTCCCTGGACGTCCCGATCACCGACCCCGAGCCCGACTCCGGCTCGCGCCGGCGCCACGACCGGCTGAACCTGGCCGACTGGGCGCGCCGCGACCAGCGGCGGGACCTGCTCGCCATCGCCGCCGACCAGCGCTTCCGGCCCTCCTTCCGGCGCGCCGCGTACGGCCTGGGCGGTGACGCCCACGCGGTGGAGGTCATGCGGCTGCTCGCCGCCTCGCCCGGCGGCCGCCCGATGCTCACCGAGTGGATGCACGAGGTGGCCCGTGCCTCCACGGCCGCCGGCCTGCCCGGCCTGCCCGACGCCGTCCGCCGGCTGACCTGGCTGCCCGCCGAGGCGCTCGAACTCGCCCGCGAGGAGGTGGCCCTCGCCGCCGCCGCCGACCTCGGCGAGACCCTCGCCCGCACCCTGCGCGCCGGCCTCTTCGAGGAACTCTCCTGGCCCGCCTGGGAGAGCGCGATCGCCGAAATGACGCCCGGCGGCCAGGGCGGCGGGAACGGGCTGACCGTCGTCGAGGCCTGGCCGTACCTGATCGTCGCCAACTCCACCCAGGTCCGCGTCATCGACGCCGACTCCACCGTGCTCACCCACGACCTGCGGGCGGCGAGCAGCAACGCGCGCCGGTACGGATTCCACTACGTCGACGGCGAACTGCTCGTCTTCTGGGCCCACTACGGCTCCGGGGGCGTCGAAGGCTACTGGCACACCGCCCCCGGCAACGTCTTCACCGTCGACATCGACGGCGGTTACTGGAACCTGCGCTCCGAGGAGATCAGCCTGCCCCTGCCCGGCGGCGGCCGCACCACCGGCGGCGGGGTCCTGCACGCCGGGGACACCAAACTGCCCGGCGAGCGGCGGCTGCTGTCCGACGGGACCTCGTACTGGGTGTGGCAGCACCGCGACCAGGAACACGAGGGCGGCTGGCGCGAGTACGACCCCGCGGGCGGAGCCCTCGGCCGGTTCTCCGTGCCCGGCTTCCTCGCCGACACCCTGCGCGAGCACCCCGGGAACGGCAACACCGTGCCCGCCCAGTCCTGCTGGCTGCGGCCCGCGCCCGCCGTCGAGGGCTCGGTCCTCGGCGCGCCCGCGGACGGCCTGCTCGGCTGGCGCGTCGTACACGTCCCCGGCGGGGGCTGGGAGGGCTCCGACACCGGCGGCCGCAGGGTCGGCGTGCCCGAGGGCGCCGAGATGCCCGTCGCGGCGCTCACCTTCCCCGGCGACGAGCGGCCCCGCGCGCTGACCCACCGGTGGCGCGAGCTCAGCATCAGCGACCCGGACGGCGTGGTCACCGCCCAGTCCCGCAGCGACTACCGCACCGCCGCCTTCGCCACCGGCAGCGTCGAACTTCCGCCGCTGCCCTTCTGGTACGCGCTGCGCCCGCGCGACCCGCAGGCCTCGGCCGCACTGCGCGCGGCCGACGGCGCGACGGTCGGCGCCCTGCTCAAGGCGGCCGCCGCCGCCGAGGCGGCCACCGACCTGCCCGACCTGGTGCGCGCGGCGCTGCCGCAGGTCACCGCCCCGCAGCTGATCGGGGGCATCGTCGAGGTGCTGCGCTTCGCCCTCACCCAGCAGGAGGCGCTGGACGGGGTAGCGGCCCGGCTCGACCCCGACTCGGGAGCGGCCGACGGGCGGCCCGAAGGCCCCACCGACGAACTGATCGCCGACGCGCTGCACGGGCTCGTCGGCACCGGCTACTACCGCTGGGGCGCCCAGACCGACGCCCTGTACCGCTACCTGGGCGGGCTGGCCCGGGCGGCCGCCGACACCGAAGCCACCGGGGTGCCCGGCCGACTCCACTTCGACCTGCCCGCCCTGCCGTACTCCGCCCTCCCGTTCACACCGCTGCTGGACCGGCCCGCGGCCATCGCGTACCGGGCCGCCGCCATCGGGACCACCGACGAGCAGCGGGCCGCCCTGTGCACGGTGCTCGGCCAGGTGGACGCCCTCGGGCTGGACTCCGCCGAGGGCTCCGCCGACCGCTGGCGCCGGGTCCTGGTCCACCTCGACCAGCGCCACCTGCGCACCCCCGACGGCATCGAGCGCAACACCTCGCACCGCAGCCTGCTCCCGCTGGGCGGTGGAGCCGTCCTCGGCCTCACCGAGCACTGCGCGTCCGTGGCCGACGGGCACGAGTTCGGGGCGCTGCTGTACGACCCGGCCGGCCGCTTCGCCGTGCCCGGCCCCTACACCGTGCGGGGCGACGCCCCGCTCGGCGACCGCGAGCGCGGACCCGGCTGGCTCGCGGCCTTCCTGGCCGCGGCCGCCGAGCGCGGGGCGGCGCCGTTCCTGCCCGAAGCCGCCGAGGAGTTCGCCCGCCTCACCGGGGTGTCGGGCACGCTCGCGCGGCTGCTCCTGGCCGGGCTGCCGAACATCGACAGCTACGAGCACCACTTCCTGCCGGCCGAACTGCGCACCGCCCTGGGCGTCAAGGCGGCCGACGCCAAGCACGCCCGGAGCGAGCTCAAGAGCCTCGACCCCGAGGTGCGGCGCGCGGTCGTCGGCGCACTGCTGCCCGCCGACCCGGCGCGGCTGTGGACCGACGGCCCGGACGTGGCCGCCGCCGCGCAGGAGTGGAACCTGCGCGTGGGCCGTCGTACGCCCGTGCCCGAGTGGCTGCTCGCCGAGGCCACGCGCGCCGCGAGCACCGGCTGGGCCACGCACCGGGCGCTGGCCGCGATCCTCGGCCCGGCCCAGTCGCCCGCGCTCAGCGTCGACGTCGCCTGGGAGGTCAAGGGGGACCACGTCGAGCCCCGCGAACCGGCCACCGAGCCGTTCACCTCGACCGTCCTGACCGGCGCGCTGACCCTGATGGCCTGGGCCGCCCACCGGCTGCCCGCGGGTGACCCGCTGCGGTCCGCGCTGCCGCCCGCCCTGACCGCCGTGCGGCAGCGGCTCGCCGCACCCGAACTGATGCTCAGCATCGGGCACTTCACCAACCTGCCCGATTTCCGGAAGGCGGCGGGCACGCCGACCGAGACGGGCGAGGGCTACGAGCGGTACGGCGCGGTCGTCATGGCCACCGCGGACGACCGGCCCAAGCCCGCGCTGCGGACGGCCCTGCTCGACTCGACCGGCTCCGACCCGTACCTGCCCGCGCTGCGCGGCGAAGACCAGCTGCCCTCGCCGGTGGAGACGGCGCTGCGGGCCGTCCACGACCCGCGGTTCGCGCAGCTCCTGGCGGATCCGGGTGCGCCGGCCGGCGGCGCCGTCGACAAGGACGGCACGTGGTGGCCGCAGGACCCGAGCCGCTCGGTGCCCGAGCTGGTAGCGGAGGTGTCCGGGGCGCACGGCCTGGGCGCGGACGCGGCCGCCGTGTACCTGGCGCTGCTCGCCATGCCCGATCCCACCGACCGCAACCTGGCGCGCTGGACGGGCTGGAAGCCGGCCCGCCTGAAGGCCGCGCGCGCCGAGCTGGCCGCCACCGAACTGGTGGTGACCGCTTCCCGGACCCGGGCCGGGCGTTCGCTCTTCCTGCCGGGCGGCTGGGCGGAGATGCCCTCGCCGGTGCTGCCCGTGGAGCTGTGGAAGCTGCCGATGTACGGGCTGGCCCAGGGCGGGCGGCCGGTGCTCGGGGTTCTCGTGCCGGACGAGCCGGCCGCGGACCTCTACCGGCGGGCCTGGCAGCGGGTCCGCGAAGGCGACGTACCGCGCTTCGAGGCCCTGAAGGTCAAGCGCACCCGCGCACGCCGCCGCTGACGCCCGAGCCGGCCGCCGGCGCGGCGCCCCCTCCCTGGTGAGGGGGCGCCGCGCCGGGCCCGCTACCCCGTGCCAGCCTCCACCGGCACCCCGTACGCCCGTATCTGTCGAAGGAAACACCACGTCATGACCCTGACCGACACGACCGTTCAGAGCCCCGCCCGGCAATCGCTGCCCGCCGAGGAGCGGTACGCCGCCGAACTCGCCTTCCTCGCCGCACAGGACACCGGCCCCCGCCCGCCCGGCTGGGCGCTCACCCCGCGCGCCGTGGTCACCTTCGTGTGCGGCAGCGAGGGCGCGGAGCTGACCCTCGCGGGCCGCCGCCCCGCCGGACTCCCGGCCAAGCTGGTGATCGCCCCGAAGTTCGTCGGCGAACGCGCCCTCGTCGAGCGCTGCGTCGTCACCCTCGCCGGGGAGCGCGGCCTGCTGCTCACCGGAGAGCCCGGCACCGCGAAGTCGATGCTGTCCGAGCTGCTGGCCGCCGCCGTCTGCGGCACCAGCGCGCTCACCGTGCAGGGCACGGCCGGTACGACCGAGGACGCCTTCCGGTACGGCTGGAACTACGCCCTGCTGCTCGCCCAGGGCCCGACCTCCCAGGCGCTCGTCGACTCCCCGGTGCTCTCCGCCATGCGGACGGGGCGGGTGGTCCGCGTCGAGGAGATCACCCGCTGCCTGCCCGAGGTGCAGGACGCGCTGGTGTCGATCCTGTCCGACCGGCGGGTGAGCGTGCCCGAACTGACCGCCACCGAGGACGCGGTGGTCTGCGCCGCCCCCGGGTTCACGGTCATCGCCACCGCCAACCTGCGGGACCGCGGAGTCTCCGAGATGTCCGCCGCCCTCAAGCGGCGCTTCAACTTCGAGACGGTGGCCCCGATCGCGGACGCGGACGCCGAGGCCACGCTGATCCGCCGTCAGGCGGTGGCGGCGGTGCAGCGGGCGGGCGCGGCGTTCGCAGTGGACGACTCCGTGCTCGACGCGCTGGTCACGGTCTTCCGGGACCTGCGGTCGGGGCGCTCGGCCGAGGGCTGGGACGTGGAGCGGCCCGGTACGGTCATGTCCACCGCCGAGGCGGTCCAGGTGGCGGCCTCGCTCGGCGTGGCAGCGGCGTACCTGCCGGGCGGCGACGTACTGGACCTGCTGCCCGGGCACCTGCTGGGCGTGGTCCGCAAGGACGACCCGGCCGACCACGGCCGCCTGCTGGGCTACTGGGACGGCCCGGTCCGCCGCCGCGCCGAAGACGGCTCGGCCATGTGGCGCCGTCTGTGGGACCTGCGCGGGAACCTCCGATGACGGCCCCCGACGACCGCGCCGAGCTCACCGCCCCCGCCGACCAGCCGGCCGCCGGCGCTCCGGCCGCGCCCACCGCCCCGTCGCCGGGAGCCGATCCGCGGTCGGTCGTGGACGGGCTCGCCGCGTCGACGGCGCCGTACCTGCTGGGCGTACGGCACCACAGCCCCGCCCTGGCGGCGGTGGTGCCCGCGCTGCTCGACGCCGCGGAGGCGGAGGTCGTGTGCGTCGAGCTGCCGACCGACTTCCAGCCGTGGCTGGAGCACCTGGCGGACCCCGAGACCGTCGCCCCCGTCGCCCTGGCGGGCACGGGCCGGGAGGGCGGGCTCGCCTTCTACCCGTTCGCGGACTTCTCCCCGGAGCTGGCCGCGATCCGCTGGGCGCGGGCGCGCGGGGCGGAGGTCCGCTGCTGCGACCTCCCGCTGACCGACCCCGGCTGGACCGCCGCCCGGTCCCAGGCCCCGGCTCCGCCGGGCCCTGCCTCGTACGCGCAGGCGCTGGCCGCCTCCGGCACCGGGCGCGACGGCGACGACCTGTGGGACCGGGCCGTGGAGGTGCTGGCTCCCGGCTGCGCCCCGGAAGCCGTGCGGCGGGCCGCCCTCGGCGTGGGCTGGGCCCTGCGCCAGGACGGCCCGGTCCCCGCGACCGACCTGGCCCGCGAGGCCCACATGCGCGGTGTCATCGGCGCCGCCGCGGCCGGCGGCCGAAAGGTCGCCGCGCTCATCGGCGCCTTCCACGCCCCGGCCCTGCTCGGCGCGGACGCGTCCGCCCCGGCCCCGCATGCCGTGGCCGCCGGCGCGGCCATCGGTCTTGATCCGGCAGACGCAGGGGCGCCGGCCGTCGCTCCCCGCGTGGTCGGGGGCGCCGAGTCCGGGCAGGCGCCGGCGGGTGCCGCCGGCGGTCCGGTGTCCGGAGGCGCTGCCGGGACGGGCTCGGTACCCGGACCCGGGGCCGTGACCTCCCTCGTCCCCTACTCCTTCGACCTGCTGGACTCCCGCTCCGGGTACCCCGCCGGGATCCGGGATCCGCTGTGGCAGCAGGCCGTGCTCCGGGCCGGTGGCGATGCGGGCGGGGTGCGTGATGCCGCCTCCGTCGCCGTCACCGGCATCTGCCGGGAGCTGCGCCGCGCCGGGCACACGGCCGGGACCGGCGAGGCCGCCGAGACGCTGCGGCTCGCCTGCGATCTGGCCGTCCTGCGCGGGCTTCCCGCACCCGGCCGGGGCGAGCTCCTCGAAGCCGTCACCACCGTGCTCGGCCAGGGCGAACTCCTCGGCCGGGGACGGGCGTTGGCCCGCGCCCTGGAAGCCGTGCTCGTCGGTTCCGGCCGCGGCCGGATCACCCCGCACGCCCCGCGCTCGGGACTGGGCCCCTCCGTCGAGGCCGAGCTGGCGGAGCTGCGGCTGCCCGGTCCCGAGGACCCCGCCCCCCGTGAGGTCCGCCTCGATCCGCTCCGCTCCCCGCTCGACCGCCGCCGCGAGGTCCTGCTCCGGCGGCTGGCCGTCTGCGGGGCCTCGTACGGGGAGCCCCTCGACGTGGCCGGCACCGGCGACGGCACGGCCCTCGGCACCAAGTGGCGGCTGACCTGGACGCCCTCCGTCCCGGCCCGCCTCGACCTGGCCGGCGTCCGTGGGGTCACCGCCGCACAGGCGGCCGCCGGGACACTGCGCGAAACCGCCCGGCGGGCCGCCGCGGACGGCGGTCCGACCCCGGCCCAGGTCCTGACCGGCCTGGCCGCCGCCGCCCGGTGCGATCTGCCCGAGCTGGTCGTCGTACGGCTGGAAGAGGCCGCCGAGATCCTCCCGCAGACCGCCGCCCTGCCCGAACTCCTGGAGTCGCTGGACCTCTTGGAGGGGCTCTCCCGCGGGCACTTCCCCGGTACCTCCGACGGCTCCCGCGCCGCCGCGGCCGCGCTCACCGCCCCGCTGCTCGAAGCCGCCGTACGGGCCCTTCCCGGCCTCGCCGGCAGCGAGGACCCCGCCGACGCGCGCGCCCTCGTGGCCCTCGCCGACCGGGCCGCCACCCTCCACCTGGGCCTGCGGATGGACGCCGCGCTCGCGGAACTGGCCTCCACCGCCTCGCCGTTGATGCAGGGCGCGGCACTGGCGGTACGGGTACTGCTGGACCTCGACCCGGCCGCCGGTCTCGGGGACCGGGCCGCCGGCTGGATCGACGGCGCCGCCACCCCCGACGCCCGGCGCTCCCTCGCCCGCCGCCTCGGCGGCGTCCTGGCCGCAGCCGGACCGCTGCTCCAGTCCTCCGCCGCCGCCCTCACCCCGGTCCTGGACCGTGTCGACGGCCTCGCCGACCAGGAGTTCCTGGACCGGCTCCCGGCCCTGCGCGGTGGCTTCGACGTACTCGCCCCGGCCGCGCGAGACCGGCTGCTGGACACCGTCACCGAACGGCTCGGCGACCGCCTCGACCTGTCCCTCGACGCGCCGCCCGCGCTGCTCGCCCTGTGGGCCGCCGCGGACGCCGCCGGCGCCGCCGCGCTCAAGGCCATCGAGGGGCTGCCGGGCGGCGACGCACCGGCTCCCGGGCCCGGCGCGGAGCCACAGGCACCCGTACCGTCCGCAGCGTCCGTACCCTCTGCACCGTCCGTACCGTCCGTACCAACGCCGCTGCGGCAGGCCGACCAACGGCTGGCCCCCGCCGACCGCTGGCGCCTGCTGCTGGGCCGCCAGCGCGACCGGCTCCCCGTGGGCGCCCGGTGCTACGCGCACGCCCTCGACGAGCTGTACGGCAACGGCCGCGGCGAAGGCTCCACCGACCTGGAGGGGGGCCGGGGCGCGGGCGGCGGTGGCGGCTCGGAAGTCTCGTTCCCCACGGCCCGCGAATGGTCGCAGGAGCTCGAAGCGCTCTTCGGCGCCGACGTGCGCGAGGAGGTGCTCGCCGACGCGGCCGACGCAGGCCGCGCCGACGTGCTGAGCCAGCTCGACCCGGCGGCCGTCCGCCCCTCGGTGGAACTGCTCAGCTCCGTGCTGTCGCTGGCCGGCGGCATGCCGGAGGCCCAACTCGCCCGGCTGCGTCCCCTGGTCAGGCGACTGGTCGACGAGCTCGCCAAGGAGCTCGCCACCCGGATGCGCCCGGCGCTCTCCGGGCTCGCCACCCCGCGCCCCACCCGCCGCCCCGGCGGCAGGCTCGACCTGGCGCGGACCCTGCGCGCCAACCTCGCGCACACCCGCCGCCTCGGGGACGGCCGGGTCGTCGTCGTCCCGGAACGGCCCGTGTTCAGCACCCGGGTCAGCAGGGAGGCGGACTGGCGGCTGATCCTCGTCGTCGACGTCTCCGGATCGATGGAGGCCTCGGTCATCTGGTCGGCCCTGACCGCCGCCGTCCTCGGCGGTGTGCCGACCCTGTCCACCCACTTCCTGGCCTTCTCCACGCAGGTCGTGGACCTGACCGACCGGGTCGAGGACCCGCTGTCGCTGCTGCTGGAGGTCCGCGTCGGCGGCGGTACCCACATCGCGGCGGGTCTCGCCCACGCGCGCTCCCTGATGACCGTGCCGAGCCGCACGCTCGTCGTCGTGGTCAGCGACTTCGAGGAGGGCGCGCCGATCGGCGGACTCCTCGGGGAGGTTCGCGCGCTGGCCGCGTCCGGCGCCCACCTGCTGGGCTGCGCGGCGCTCGACGACGCGGGCGCGCCCCGGTACTCGGTCCCCGTCGCCCGGCAGCTCGTCGCGGCCGGCATGCCGGTGGCCGCCCTCAGTCCGCTCGCCCTCGCCCGCTGGGTGGGCGACCGCCTCCGTGGAGAATCCCGTTGAGCAGTGAGTCGAGTCACGAGTCGAGTGCCGAGTTGAACACAGGTCCGCTGCCGCCCGTGGCCCCCGAGGTCCTCGCCGGGGCCGTCGAGAACCTCACGGCCCGGCTGCGCAAGAAGCTCGACGCCGCGATCGAGGGCTGCGCCGCGGGCGCGGTCCGGGGGGACGACGGGTCCGTGACCGTCCGCTTCGGCGAGGACGCGCTCGTCACGCTGCGGCCGGGCCCGGGCGGCGCGGTCACGGTGGCCGACCAGGCCACGTGCACCTGCCTGTTGGCGCCCCGCTGTCTGCACCGCGCGGCAGCCCTGGGCGCAGCCCCGTTGGCCGACCCGGACCTACTGGCGCGGGCCGATCCGCGTCCGGCACCGGGGTCCGGTCCCGGGTCCGGTCCCGATGCCGGGGCCGAGTCCAATCCCGAGCCCGAGCCCGCGTCCGGAGCGGATCCGGCGTCCGGGCCGGCGGGCGGGTCCGGGCCCGGGGTCGGTTCCGCTGCCGATGCGGGGGCCGCACCCGGGGCCGAGCCCGAACCCGGACCCGACCCCGCCCCCGAGGTGCTCACCGCCGCCCAGCGCGCCGCCGCCGGCGCGCTCTGGCGGGCCGCCGCCGAGGCGCTCGCCGCCGGGGTCACGGCCGGCGGCGCGGTGGTCCAGGCCGAACTGCTGCGGGCGGCCCACACCGCACGCCTCGCCGGACTGCCCCGCGCCGAGGCCGCCACCCTGCGGGTCGTACGGGGCCTGCGCGCCGCCCGGGAGCGCAGCGGCGGCCACCGGCTCGCCGACCTGACCGGAGCCTTCCGCGAACTCCTGCACACCGCCGGACTGCTGGCCTCCGGGAAGGCCGGCCCCGCGCTCACCGGCACCGTCCGCCGCGCCTACCGGCCCGGCGGCAGCCTGCGGGTGTACGGCCTGTGCCGGGAGCCGGTCCTGTCGGCCACCGGGTACGGGGGAGTGGTCACCCACCTGCTCGCCGCGGACGGCTCTCGCTACTCCGTCTCCGACGTCCGCCCCGGAGGCCTGGCCCGCACCCGCGGCGCCGGCTCCGCCTCCGTGGCGCTCGGCGGAGCCGCCCTCGACCACGCCGGGCTCGCGCGCGGGGGACTTCGTATCGCCGGTGCCACGGTCTCCGCCGACGGCCGGCTCGGCGCCGGACGCGGGGTGCAGGCGACCCCGCTGCGCGGAGTCCCGTGGACCGAGGAGCCGGTCGCCGCGCTCTTCGCCCTCCCGGCGGCCGAGGCGGTGGCCGCCCGGCTCGCCGAGCGGGACGCAGACCCGGACGGGGCGGAGCCCGCCCTGCTCGGCTGCGAGGTCGAGGTCGTCGGCGCGGCGGGGGAGGACCTCCTGGTCCGCGAGGTACGCGCGGACGCGCCCCTGCTGCGGCTGCGCGCCGCCCACCCCCACCCGGAGCTGCCGCACACGGCCAACCTGCGCCGCATCGCCGCCCATCCGGGGCTGCTGCTCCGCGTCCTGGGCCGCCCCGACCTGGACCGCGCGGCGACCCTGCGTCCGCTGGCCGTAGGGCCGGTCCCGGGTGCGGAGCACACGCTGCGCCTGCCCGAGGAATGGCTGGGCCGCGCCGATCTCGGTTACGACGTCCTCCAGGGCGGCCACTTCCCGGCCGGTGCGGCCGAAGCCGCCGCGCCGGCCGCCGCCGAGGAGCCGGACGTCCTGGCCGACTCGCCGCTGTGGCGGGTCCGCCGGCTGCTCGAGAGCGGGGTCGCGGGCGGCCGCCGCGCCGTCGCGGAGGCGGCCCGCACCACCGGGCCGGCGGCCGCGTACGGTCCCCTGCGCCGGGCCGGCTTCAGCGCGGCGGCGGAACTCGCCACGGCCCTCGCCGCCGAGGCGGACCGCCGGCCCCGTGACCCCTTCGGCCGCCTGACGGACCCCTCACCCGACGCCTATGCCCAAGCCTGGCTGGCCGCTTCCACCCACCTGGCGGCGGCGGAACGCTCCCTGGTGGCCGCGTCCTGGTCGTGGGGCCGGAGCGTGCCCCTCTGACCGCGCCCGTTCCCGCCGCGCGGCGCCCGCGGCGGCGCGGCGGGCCCGGCCGTCACGGTGAGGCCGGGTCCGCAGGAGGGGTGTTGAGCCGGGCGGCGTACTCGTCGGTGAGGAGGTCGCAGGTGCACCAGTCGCCCGCGCACGGGGCGCCGGCCTCGGCTCCGTAGGGGCCGAGGCCGGCCATGAGGGCGAGCACCTCGGCCCGTTCCGAGGCGGTGAGCACGGGAAGCGCGGCGCCGGGCCGCAGCCGCCAGCCGGCGGGGACGTCATCGATGTCGCCCACGACCTGCGCGTCGATGAACAACGTGTAGAGGGGATGTTCGGGAAAGTGGTTGAGCCGCAGGACCCACCAGCGTCCGCCGGCCCGTACCGCGTGGGAGAAGACGCTCGTGCCCGTGTCGTGCCAGGTGGCCTGCGCGGGCAGGGGAGGGACGGGCGTCATGTGGTGACCTCCTGGGGACGTGTGGGGCGGCGGAGCCATGCGGCGAGCGTGGTGAAGTCCGCCGGGACGAGGCCGAAGCGGGGGTCCACGCGGTGGAGCAGGGCCGGCGCCGGGTGGTGCGCGCGGACCCAGGTGCGGTCGGCGGCGGTGATCTCGTCGTCGACCCAGGCGAACGGCCGTCCGGCGGCGTAGGCGGCCAGGGCGGGCGTCTTCCAGTGGGTCCGGCCGGGGCCGTCCCCCTCGGACGGGTCCGGCCAGGACACCACCGGTAGGTCCGGCAGACCGATCCGCGGTGCCACCCACGCGTTCGCGTCGGCCATCCAGGTCGTGGCCCAGACCAGCTCGCACGGCAGCGCCAGGAGGCGGGGCCCGAGGGCGGGATCGAGCCTGGCGAGGAGGGGGTTCGCGCCGTCGCCCGTCCCGTACGCCGGGTAGCCGCCCGGCAGCTCGTGAGCGCCGGCCCCGAAGGGGATGAGCGGTCCGTCGACGTCGAGGAAGAGGAGGGGGCGCAGGACTGGACCGGTCATGGCGGCACCGTAGCGAGCTCAGCCGACTGGACGCGAACGCGGACCAGGTGGTGATTCCGCTGGCCAAGTGGAGCAACAGGGCGGGCCGAGGACCCGCTTGCGGCGGAGAGTGCGAGTGTGAACGGCGCGGACGAGAGGGCGACGCAGTCGCGCAGAGTGCGATTCGACAGTGCGCACAAGTGGGCCGCCACGCTGGCCGCTGTCGTTGCGCTCGCGCTCTCGATCTACAACTTCGCTGAACTGCAGAAGAAGCCCAGAATCGATGTGGCACTTCCGCACCTGTTGCGGGCCGGACCCGTAGGCGAGGGGACCGCTTTTCAGATCCAGCCGACGGTTTCCTCCCGTTTCAAGGCCCAGGATGTCGAGGTGATTCGTGACGCGCGACTGAGACTCACTCCCGTCGGCTCGATTTCATCTTCGGCAAAGCCGGTCTTCTACTGGCATGAAACCGGAACATACGTATACGACTTCGCTTCGGATCTGGTCAACTACAACTGGACCGGCGACCCCGCTCCATTCGTCGTCAGTCAGGACAAGCCGCAGCAGCCGACGCTCGTGTTCTGGGCAGATGGTTGGACCTTCCGGCCCGGCCGCTATGAGGGGTCGCTCCGGTTGACCCGCTCGGGGAATCGCAGCCCTTTGATCGAGAAATTCTGTCTGATCGTGTCAAAGCGAGCCGCCGATGAAATCCGCGGTGCAGCAGAACGGCGGATCTTCTTTTTCCGCGATGACCTGCCGAAATTCCGTTTGTCCGGAGATTCTCCCGATTGCTACCGGAGGGAGACGGATTGATTCCGCGGCAGTCCTGACCGGGCGGTCGTAGCGGCATCGTGACCCACGGGGTGGAACCGGGAGTGGTGCGATCCCCTCTCCATGGGCAAGGGGGGATGACCATGGCGATGACGAGGGCAGCCGTGTCCAGGGCGGTCGGGAGAGCGGCGGCTGTGGGGTTCATGTGCGCCGTGCTGGCGGCATGCGGCACGCGGCACGCCGGTGGCGAAGTCGCCGCACCGGCTGCGCCGGTGAACGAGACCTGCGGTCTCGACCGGACCACGGGCGGCGGGTACGCGGGGCCGCCCACCGATGAGGAGACGGGCGGGTACGCAGGCCCGCCCACCGATGAGGAGACGGGCGGGTACGCGGGGCCGCCCACCGATGAGGAGACGGGCGGGTACGCGGGGCCGCCCACCGATGAGGAGACGGGCGGGTACGCAGGCCCGCCCACCGATGAGGAGACCGGCGGGGACGCAGGCCCGCCGACCGATCAGGAGACGGGCGGCCATGCGGGGCCGCCCACCGATCAGGAGGACGGCGGGTACGCCGGGCCGCCCACCGACGGGGACGTCACCAACGGTGCCGGGCCCTGCGGCGGGGCCGGGTGGTTCGACATGACACGCGACTTCAACGCCTACTACGCCCAGCGGCGCACCAGAGCCGATCAGTTCCTTCCCGAGCGGGCCGTCGGGGAGGCCCGGGTGCGCAAGGGGCGGGACGCCGGGGAGGCGCTCGTGACCTTCACGACCCGGGCCGTGGGCAAGGGCCTGGCGGAGGACGGCCGTCGGGTGGCTGACGTGTTCGTGTCCTGGCGGCGGCAGGTGTACCAGGACCACGGCACCGTGTCCGTCCGCACGGGCGACGGGGAGGTCATCGCCACCTCGACGTGGTGATGCGCGCTCAGGGCCACCGGGCGTCCCAGAACGCGCAGTGGTGCTCCGCCGGGCCGTTCACCGGGTGGATCCCGCCCGGGCCCGGAGCCAGGGACAGGACCCCCTCCGCCGAGTCGGACCGCGGCCACGCCGGGAGCCTGCCCGTGCGGGCGAACGCCGTCCAGTCGGCCGTCATACGGCGCGACAGCGCGCGCTGCGGAGCGGTCAGGGCGGCGTCCATCGTGAACAGGTAGGGCAGTTCGAGCCCGTGCGAGGCCCCGTACGGGAAGCCCGGCACCTCCGGCAGACCGGTGAAGTTCGGCGCGTCCCGGTCGCTGAACCGGTACGCGTACACCGGCACGTGGCGCGCCATCGCCCGGCCGTCCCGCAGTGCCGGGCAGATGAACGACGCGTCGGACAGTACGGCGGCCCAGGCCAGCGCCGGGGTCGGATACGCGGCCACCGGGTACTGCGCCTCGACGGCCGGTACGGCGGCGGCGCCGAAGGACTGCTCCACCCGGGCCCGGTAGGCGGCCGCGTCGGGGACGGGGAACGCGCCCAGGCCCTGCGCCAGGAAGATCCGCATCTCGTCCCGGTTGACGCCCTCGATCACCGGCACCCGGTGGAAGCGGCCGCCCTCGAGGGCCCGCCGGGGCTCCTCGGGCAGCACGCGGTTGCCGTCGCCGTAGGAGACGAGCGAGAACCGCATCATCAGCTCCGGGGTCGCGAGCGCCGCCGCTTCCTTCCCGCGCAGGCACTCCAGTACGGCGGCCGGCTCCGGCCGGTCGCAGCCCAGCCCCGATGCCGCCGCGACCCCGTCCGCGACGGTGCGCGGCTCGGGTACGAAGGGCTCGTACCGGGCCTGCGTGGGCAGCAGCGAGCGGGGCGGCATGCTGGTCGAGCAGGAGCCGCTCTGCAGGACGGCCCGCCGGAACAGGCTGGCCGATGCGGGTGAGGTCAGGTGCGCGCAGACGCTGAGCCCGCCGGCCGACTCGCCGAACAGGGTCACATCGGACGGGTCGCCGCCGAAGCGGGTGGCGTTCGAGCGCACCCAGCGCAGCGCCGCCTGCTGGTCGGCGATGGCGAAGTCGGGGGCCCCGCCGAGCGAGGGATGCCCGAAGAGGCCGAAGATCCCGAGCCGGTAGTTGACGGTCACGACCACGACGCCGCCCTGGACGGCCGGCCGCTCCGCGCGGTACGCGTCACCGGCGCCGTTGACGAAGCCGCCCCCGTGGAACCAGACCATGACGGGGCGTCCGCTCCCGCCCGACGACGGCGCGGTGACGTTCAGGTACAGGCAGTCCTCGGAGCCGCTCGGCCCGCCCGGCCCCACCGCCGGCAGCTGCACGCAGCGCGCCCCCGGCGCACCGGCGTCGCGTACGCCCGGCCAGGGCGCGGCGCGCTGCGGGAGCCGCCAGCGCAGCGGGCCGGTCGGCGGCGCCGCGTACGGGATCCCCTCGAAGGTCCGGTACGCGCCGTGCGCGGTGCCCCGTACGCGCCCGCGGTCGGTCTCCACGACGGGCCGGTCCGCACCGGCCGCGGCGGATGCCGGTGCCGCCCCGGCGGCGAGCATCAGCAGGGCCGCGCAGCACGCGGCGCTCCACCGTCGTACGACGCGGGCACGCGACACCATCGACCGCCTTTCGTCGTCGACCCCTGTCCTCTGCGCACCCCGGTCGCGTACTCCGGGCGACGCTATCCGCGCTGCAGAACGCCCCGTACGTACGCCGCCTGGCCGGCGTGCTGGAGGTCGTCGGCGACGATGCTGACCAGCCGTACCCCCAAGGTGACCGGCGGGTCCCAGCCCGTGTCGACCACGCGGTCCAGATCGGCTGCGGACAGGCCCCGCACGAAGCCGGTGGTCCGCTCGTGGACGGCGTCGAAGTACCCCAGCAGCAGCTCGTCCGACTCGACCAGGACCGCTGCGACCTGCTTGGCCGTGTGCCCGTAGCCGGTGGCCTCGGCGGGCAGTGGCAGGGCGAACCGGGTGAACCACCCCTGCTCCGTCCAGACCTGCTCCAGACCCGACGCATCGGCCATGTGGTCGTCCTGCACCCGGGTCAGGTGCCACACCAGCCACGCGATCGAGTTCGCCTTCGGGTCGATCCGCGCGTTCAACTCCTCGGCCGAGAGCCCCTCGACCACCTCGTGCACCACCTCGCGGATGCGCCCGTACGCATCGGCCAGTACCTCCGTAGCCTTCATGCACCGCCTCCTGGCATGGCGTCGTGTCACCTGACGTGCGACATCGGCCGGTGCCGCGTGACGACCGGCCGATGGGGGAACCGGCGCGGGGCTACATGGGATCCATGCCCCGGTCGTCGATCTTGTCTTCCTTCTCGCTCTGCTCCTGGAGCCGGCGGGCCTTCTCCTGGAGCCTTCTGCGCTCTTCCGGGTCGGTGGAGCGTTCGGCCGCCGTGTTCAGCTCCTGCGCCTTCTCGCGCAACTGCCGGACCCGGCCGCGGGATTCGCCTGCGCTCATGATCACTCCTCGGGTGTGGGGGGTAAGGAGGCCCGATTCAGCGAACCAGCAGCGCCGCGCGGGCGCATCTCGAACCGTGGCCCCCGCTGGCCGCCCGGGTGGACGGCTCCCCCGTTTGCCCGCCCCGTATGGCGCAGCGGCGCACGGTGCCGCTGAATGGTGACCGAGCGTGCGCATCCCATGACGCACGTTGACCGGCGTGCGATGTGTAGACCCGCGCGTCGGCGAACGGAGCTTTCCATGAACGACCCCATCACGCTCGCGGCGACGACGCAGGACGACGACCCCCGCGAGTTCCACGACCCCGATCCCACCAGCGCACCGACCCCGACGGCAACCGCGCCCATACGCACCTTGCTGGAGACGGCCGGCACCTGCCGGCCCCTCGAGGAAGTGGCCCAACTGGTGAACCTCCTCGAGGAGACCGGCCAGGGCCCGGGTCACGGCCACCAGACGCTGCGGGCTGCCGCCGTCGGACGCCCGGTCCAGGACGTGGCCCTGCTGGCCGGCATCCTCGGAACGGACGAGGACCGCATGCCGCCCTCGGCCCCCGCGCCGAAGGCCCGGGGCCCCGAGCCCGCGCCCCCCCGTCCCGCCCGCGCCCCCCGGCTCGGCCGACCCTTCCCCGGGGGCCGAGCGGTCTGCGGAAGCCGCCCAGGCCGTACCGGTCGTCCCGTCCGTGCACCCGGCCCGGCCGCCGCGGACCGGCCGCGGCGCCCGGCCGCCGGCCGTACCCGCCGTCCCGGTCGAACCACGGCCGCGCGACGGCCGGGGGTACGCGCAACGGCCCGAGGCGCCGGCCGACGAGCCGTTCGACGACCCCTACGAGGACGAGCGGTACGAGTCCCTCGCGGAGTACCGCCGGAAGTACGGGCGAGGGCCCGACGGCAACCGGGCCGCGGCGGCCCCCGCCCCCTCCGGCCCGCTGCGCCACCGGCTCCGCTGGCCCGTGGCGGCGGCCCTGCTGGTCTGCGGGGTCCTGCACCTGCCGAGTGACGTGACGGCGCTGTCGTCCGAGACCCCGACCGCGTTCCTGCCGCTCCTCGCCACCGTGCTGTGCCTCGGGCTCGGCGCGCTGATCGCGGTGCGCGACACGGCCGGGGCGTGGCGGGCCGGTGCCGTGGGCGCCCTCGCCGTCGTCGCCCTGCACGTGGTCGGCGGCCTCGCGGCCTTCGACCCGCTGGAGGGTGCGGTGAGCGCCTCCCAGGCCTGGGCGGGCGTCGCGGCGGTGTTCTGCGCCGCGGCCGCCGCCGTCCTGGCCGGTCTGGCGCTCGGGAACCGGTCGCCCCGGGCCCGGGCGGGCGCCGGCGGCTGACCGCGCGACGGGGGCGGGACCGGCACCACGTGCTCCGGTTCCGCCCCCGTGGCATGCGCGCGTCCGGCGGCCACGCCGCCGGACGCGCTACGCGAGCAGGTTGACCCCGTGGGTGAACACCCGGGGCAGCCGCGCCGCCCACGGGACGATCCGCCCCGCCAGCCGGGGCTGTTGGCGCGCCCAGAGCAAGGACGCGGTCAGGGTGCGGTAGCTGCGCGACAGCTCCCGCCAGGCCCGCTCGTACGCCTGCGGCCGGCCCTCCCGTACGCAGCGCACGAGTTCACCCGCCGCCGTCACGGCCAGTGTCAGCCCCTCGCCGGTCAGCGCGTCCACGTACCCGGCGGCGTCCCCGACGAACAGCACCCGCCCCGCGACCCGTACCCGGGCCCGCTGGCGCAGCGGTCCGGCGCCGCGCACCGCCGAGCCGGCGGACCCGGCCAGCCGCGCGCACAGCAGGGGGAACCGGGCCAGCTGTACGTCGAAGGGGGCGCGCTCGGTGGTGAGCACCGCGACGCCGACCCGGTCGGGCCCCAGCGGGGTCACGTACGCCTCGCAGTGCGCCGACCAGTGGACCTCCACCAGGTCGCTCCAGGGCTCCACCGCGTAGTGGCGGCGCAGCCCGTAGCGCGGCGGCCGGCCGGGGGCGTCCGGCGCCGCCAGGCCCAGACCGCGCCGGACGGGGGAGTGCAGACCGTCCGCCGCCACGAGGTGGCGGGCGGTCAGGCCTGCCGCACCGACCCGGTCCGCGTCCTGGCGGACCTCGCCGACGCGCCGCGCGAGCACCCGTACGCCCAGCTCCTCGGCCCGCCGCGCCAGCGCGGCCTGGAGGACGGGCCGGCGGGTGCCGAGACCCGGGCCGGTGCGGAACCGTCCTTCCGCGTGCAGGCCGCTCACCCCGTCCAGGTAGCGGATCCCGTGGAAGGGCCGGCCCGGGACGGACACGCCGAGCCCCTGCAGGCCGCGTACGGCCCCCGGCATCAGCCCTTCGCCGCAGGCCTTGTCGATCGGGGTGGGGCGCGGCTCCAGGACCACGGCCTCCATCCCGGCCAGCGCCGCGTGGATGGCGGTGGCCAGCCCGGCCGGGCCGCCGCCGGCGACGAGCAGGTCGATCACCGGGCCCGGCCCTCCGCCGGCACCGGGCTGCGGTAGACGGGCGCGGCATGTGCGAGGGCGTCCTCCTCGCACCGGATGCGTACGCCGAGCAGTACGAGGTTCAGCACGGTGAAGGCGGCCGCCGTCACCCAGGCGGTGTGGACGAGCGGCAGCGCCGCGCCCTCGACGACGACGGCGACGTAGTTCGGGTGGCGCAGCAGCCGGTACGGACCCGCCGCCACCAGCGGCCGTCCGGGGACGACCAGTACCCGGGTGTTCCACTGCGGGCCGAGGGTGGCGATGCACCACCAGCGCAGGCCCTGGGCGGCGATCACGAGGGCCAGCGCGGGCCAGCCCAGTGCGGGCAGGAACGGGCGGTCCGCGACGAGCGGTTCCACCACACAGCCCAGGAGCAGCGCGGTGTGCAGGGCGACCATGGCGGGGTAGTGGCCGCGGCCGTACTCGATGGCGCCGCGCGACAGGCTCCGGCGCGTGTTGCGCCGGGCCGTGGCGAGTTCGGCGATCCGCTCGAGCGCGACCAGGCCGACGAGGAGCAGGTACGGCTCCATTGAGGGGTTCGATGTCAGGGACACGGGGTCACCAGCGCAGGAGGACGAGTTCGGAGGCGAAGCCCGGTCCGAAGGCGATCATCAGCCCGACGGAGCCCGGCGCGGGCGGTCCGGAGGCCTCGATCGAGTTCAGGACGTGCAGGACCGACGCCGAGGAGAGGTTGCCCGCGTCCGCGAGGGAGCGCCGGCTCGCCGCGAAGGCGGAGTCGGGCAGGCCCAGCGCGGCCGCCAGCACGTCGAGGACCTTCGGGCCGCCGGGGTGGACGATCCAGGCGTCGACGTCCGGCGGCTTGAGGTCGTGCCGGGCGAGGAAGGTCTCGACCTCCTCGGCCACGTGCAGCCGGACCAGGGCGGGCAGTTCCCGGCCCAGCACCATCCGGAAGCCCCAGTGGCCGATGTCCCAGCCGAGGAGCCCCTCGGTGCCGGGGTAGAGGCGGCTGCGCGCGGCCACCACCGAGGGCCCCGGTCGGGTGCCGTGCAGCGGATGGCCGCGGCCCACCGCGAGCAGGGCTCCCGCCCCGTCGCCGAAGAGGGCTCCGGCCACCAGGTTCGCCACCGAGGTGTCCGAGGGCTGGAGGGTGAGCGAGCAGAGCTCGGTGGACAGCAGCAGGGCCGCGTGATCGGGGCGGCCCGTCAGATGGTCGTGGAGGTGGCCGAGCCCGGCGGCGCCCGCCGCGCAGCCGAGGCCGAAGAGCGGCAGCCGCTTCACGTCGGGGCGCAGACCGGTCCGGCCGGCGATGCGGGCCTCCAGCGAGGGCGTGGCGAGCCCGGTGACCGTGGTCGACATGACCAGGTCGACCTCGCGGGCCGTCAGCCGGGCCGCGGCGAGGGCCGTCTCGACGGCGCGGGTGCCGAGCTCCTCGGCGCTCTCCAGGAAGAGGGCGTTCGTGGCGCCGAAGTCGTTGGACGGGCCGTAGCGTTCCAGGGGCAGAGCGAGGTGGCGGGAGTCGACGCCCACCGCGGCGTGCAGCCGGTGGAGGAGGGCGGTGTCGGCCCCCGGCGGAAGGAAGCGGGCGAGCGCCGTCGCGATCTCGGACTGCCGATAGCGGTGGGGCGGGAACACACTGCTCACGGCCAGGACACGCGTCATTGGCCCAACATAGGGAAGAACTGACACTTCGCAAGGAATACCGCATACCGGGCGCGGCGCGGCATAGCGTGACCGCGTGCCCCGCGCCGAAGCCGAAGCCGCAGACGAAACCCTTCCCGCGCCCGCCGTGACGGCCGCGGCCGCCCCGCCGCGGCACGCCGTGTCCCACCTGTTCGGCCTGCTCGGATCCTGTCACCCGGTGCCCGCTGCCGCCGTGACCCTCCTCGCCGCCGCCCTGGCCGCGGCCGTGGGGCGCGGCCTCCCCGGGGCCGCCGTCACCGTGGCCGCGGTGGCCGCGGGCCAGCTGTCGGTGGGCTGGTGCAACGACCGGGTGGACCTGCGCCGGGACCTGGCGACCGGCCGCCGCGACAAACCCCTGGTCTCCGGCGCCGTCAGGCCCGCCGCGGTGACGGCGGCGGCGCTCACGGCGCTGCTGCTCTGCGTTCCGCTGTCGCTGGCCGGCGGACGGCTCGCCGGCTGCGCGCACCTGTGCGGGGTGGCCGCCGCCTGGGCGTACAACCTGCGGTTGAAGAGCACCGCTGTCTCCTGGCTCCCGTACGCCCTCGCCTTCGGGCTGCTCCCCGCCGTCGTCACCCTGGGTCTGCCCGGGGCCCCGTGGCCGCCGTGGTGGCTGACGGCCGCGGCGGCCCTGCTGGGCGCGGGCGCGCACTTCGCCAACGTGCTGCCCGACATCGACGACGACCTGGCCACGGGGGTGTCGGGGCTGCCGCACCGGATCGGCTCACGGGGTTCGGCGGCCGTCGGGGGCCTGCTGGTGCTCGCCTCGGCCGCGGCCCTGGTCGCCGGACCGCCGGGGCGGGTACCGCCGTACGGCTGGGGGCTGTTCGCGGCGACGGCCGCGGCGGTACTCCTCGGGGCCGCGCGTTCGCCCCGCCGGAGCCGGACCCCGTTCCTGGCGACGATGGCGGTCGCCGGCGCCGATGTCGTGCTGCTGGTGGTCCGCGGGGCCGACCTGGCGGGGCCGGGCTGAAGCCGCCGTCGCCGGCCGCCGCCGGCTTCAGGTGGCCGCGGTCCCCGGTGGTCGCCGGGTCCGGGTCCACTCCAGCAGCTGCTCCCGGGGCCAGGTGTTCACGACCCGCTCGGCCGGCACCCCGCACTCCACGGCCCGCTCGCACCCCGTGAGCTGCCAGTCCAGCTGGCCCGGAGCGTGCGCGTCCGTGTCGATCGCGAACAGCGCCCCGGACTCCAGGGCCGACCGCAGCAGCCGGCGCGGCGGGTCCAGCCGCTCGGGCCGGCTGTTGATCTCCACGGCGGTGCCGGACTCCGCGCAGGCGGCGAACACCGCCTCGGCGTCGAACCGCGACTCGGGGCGGGTGCGCCCCGTCACCAGCCGTCCCGTGCAGTGACCCAGGACGTCCATCAGGGGATTGCGTACGGCGGCCAGCAGCCGGCGCGTCATCGCGGGCGGCTCCATCCGCAGCTTCGAATGGACGGACCCGACCACGAGGTCAAGCCGGTCCAGCAGCTCCGGCTCCTGGTCCAGCGAGCCGTCGGGCAGGATGTCGCACTCGATGCAGGTCAGCAGCCGGAAGGGCGCCCAGGTCTCGTTCAGCTCCGCCACCACGTCCAGCTGTTCGCGCAGCCGCTCCGGGGAGAGCCCCCGGGCGACGGTCAGGCTCGGCGAGTGATCCGTGAGCACGGCCCACTCGTGGCCCAGTGCCGCCGCCGCCCGGCCCATGGCCTCGATGGGGCTGCCGCCGTCGGACCATTCGGAGTGCAGATGGCAGTCCCCGCGCAGGGCCGCGTGCAGCGCGAGGGCGGCGGGGGCGGCCGGCGGGCCGTCGGGGTGCGCGGCGACCTCGTCCTCCAGGGTCTGCAGGTAGGCGGGGACGGCCCCGCCGACCGCTTCCCGCACGACCTGGGCGGTCTTCGGCCCGATGCCCTTGACCGCTTCGAGGGTCCCGGCCCCGACCCGTTCCCGTACCTCGGGCTCGCCCATCCGCACGAGGGCGGCCGCGGCCTTCCGGAAGGCCTGCACCCGGTAGGTCGGCGCCTGCCCGCGTTCCAGCAGGTAGGCGATCCGCTCCAGTGCCGCGACCGGATCCATGCGGTACCTCCCGAAGTGCCTCCTGGATCCAGTGTGGCCGTCACCCCCAAGGATGTCTTGGGCAGGTCATAAGCTCTGTTTATAGGGTCATAAACAGGGGGCGGGTGCTGGGTTAGGGTTCCCTTAGTTTATGGTTTCCCGTGATCCAGTGTTTTTCGGTCGAAGGGAACCAGTCATGCCTCGCCCTCTCCGGGTAGCAATCGTCGGTGCCGGCCCCGCCGGAATCTACGCCGCCGACGCGCTGCTGAAGTCCGAGGCGGCCGCCGAGCCGGGTGTCTCCATCGACCTGTTCGAGCGGATGCCCGCCCCCTTCGGCCTGATCCGGTACGGCGTCGCCCCCGACCACCCGCGGATCAAGGGCATCATCACCGCCCTCCACCAGGTGCTCGACAAGCCGCAGGTCCGCCTGTTCGGCAACGTGGACTATCCGAACGACATCAGCCTCGACGAACTCCGCTCGTTCTACGACGCCGTGATCTTCTCCACCGGCGCGACCGCCGACCGCGCGCTCGCCATACCGGGCGTCGAACTCGACGGCTCCTACGGCGCCGCCGACTTCGTCTCCTGGTACGACGGCCACCCCGACGTCCCGCGCACCTGGCCGCTGGAGGCGGAGAAGGTCGCCGTGCTCGGCGTGGGCAACGTGGCCCTCGACGTCGCGCGCATCCTCGCGAAGACCGCCGACGAGCTGCTGCCGACCGAGATCCCGGCGAACGTCCACGACGGACTCAAGGCCAACAAGGCGCTCGAGGTCCACGTCTTCGGCCGCCGCGGCCCGGCGCAGGCCAAGTTCAGCCCGATGGAGCTGCGCGAGCTCGACCACTCGCCCAACATCGAGGTCATCGTCAACCCCGAGGACATCGACTACGACGAGGGCTCGATCGCCGAGCGCCGCAAGAACAAGCAGACCGACATGGTCGCCAAGACCCTGGAGAACTGGGCGATCCGCGACATCGGCGAGCGCCCCCACAAGCTCTTCCTGCACTTCTTCGAGTCGCCCGCCGAGATCCTCGGCGAGGACGGCAAGGTCGTCGGCCTGCGCACCGAGCGCACCGAGCTCGACGGCACGGGCAACGTCAAGGGCACCGGCCGGTTCACCGACTGGGACGTCCAGTCCGTCTACCGCGCCGTGGGCTACCTCTCCGACGAACTGCCCAAGCTGCCGTGGGACGTCGAGAGCGGCACGGTCCCGGACGAGGGCGGCCGCGTGATCGAGGCCGGCGCGCACCTGCAGTCCACGTACGTCACCGGCTGGATCCGGCGCGGCCCGATCGGCCTCATCGGCCACACCAAGGGCGACGCGAACGAGACGGTCGCGAACCTCCTCGCGGACCACGCGGACGGTCGCCTGCAGACCCCCGCCGCGCCCGCGCCGGAGGCCGTCGAGGACTTCCTGGCCGAGCGCAACGTCCGCTTCACGACGTGGGAGGGCTGGTACAAGCTCGACGCGGCCGAGAAGGCGCTGGGCGAGCCCGAGGGCCGTGAGCGCGTGAAGATCGTCGAGCGCGAGGACATGCTGAAGGCGAGCGGGGCCTGACCGCCGCGCATTCCCGATCGGGTGGGGGCCGCCGGCGGTGGCCCCCACCCGCATGTCCGGAGCCGCGTCAGTCCGTGATGGAGAGGATCTTCCGGGTCTTCAGATCGGCCTGGACGTGGAGCCGGGTGGTGTCCGTCCCGCTCCAGGTCAGGGTGACGGTGGCATTCGTCTTGCCCGTCCCGCTGTCGACGTAGGCGACCTTCCACTCCAGCGGCACGTTCTGGGCGCGCAGCACGCCGTCCGCGTGGTGGGTCTCCTCCCACGTCGCCAGCTCGCGCTGGAGCGGCGCGGAGAGGTAGGCGGCCCGCAGCTGCTTCGCGCGCGTGCCGTCGTTGTCGTAGACGGCGTCGACGTACGCACCGTAGAAGGTGGCGATCCGGGAGAACGCGCCCTCCGGGCTCCCGGACACGGAGGGGGCCGCGGCGGCCGCCCGGCCGTCCTGCGGCGTGCCCGCACCGCCCGTCGCGGAGGCGCTGGTGACGAAGGCGAGGGTGAGTGCGGCCGTCGCGGCGGCTGCCGCGAGGGCGAGGGAGGCGGTGCGCCGGGCCTTGGCCGGAGACTTGGACATCGTTCGGACCTTTCGCCGTGCTCGGTTGCCGAGTAGCTGAACCCACCGACGCCACCGCCCCGGCGCACGGTTCTCGGATCGTGTGAAATGGCCTGAATGCGACGCGGATGGCGTACAGCCGCCTATCGGGGCGAACCCAGGCAGTTCAGCGCCGCCGTCCGCAACGCCCGTACGCCCGCCGGGCGCGCCGTGCGCACGTCCGGTGCGAAATCCGGCGCGTGGTTGGCAGGCAGGACGGCCAGCTTCTGCGCCGCCGTCGCGCCGGGCGCCGCCGACCAGGCCGCGGGGCCGATCACGCCGAGCATCCAGTACGCGGGGCGCACCCCCTGCGCCCCGTGCCGCGTCCGCCCCGCGTCGCCGAAGGCGGCGCACTCGGCGCGGACGATCCGCTCCACGGCGGCCGCCGCCCGGGTCAGCGCGGCCTCCCCCGCCGCCCGTACGGTGACGCCCAGCTCGGCGCGGTCGGGCACGACGTTCGCGCGCTCGCCGGCCCGGAACGAGCCGACGGTGACGGCCACCTGCTCCGAGGGGGCCGCCTCGCGCGCCACCACCGTCTGCAGCCCGGTCACCACGTGGGCGGCCTTCCGGACCCGGCCGCGGGCCGCGGCGCCGTACCCGCGGCCGCGGCGTGCGGACCGCCGATCTCCTCGGCGCGCAGGATCGCCAGTTCCAGACGGCGCAGCCCGGCCCCCGGGGCGACGCCGAGCTCGTCGCGCAGCCGGTCCCGCACCGTGCGGTACTCGGCGAGTGCCTCCGCCTGCCGCCCCGTGCGGTAGAGCGCTTCGATGAGCTGCTCGGTGAAGCGCTCGCGCACCGGACGCCGGCGGGCGCTCTCGTACAGGTCGACCAGCACCTGATGGCAGTTCCCGGCGGCGAGTTCGAGATCGCAGACCCGCTCCAGCACGCGCAGCCGCTCCTGTTCGAGCGAGGGCACCGCGTCGCGCCGGAGCATCCGCGAGGCCACGTTGGCGAGCGGCGGCCCTTGCCACAGCGAGAGCGCCTCGCGCAGCCGGTACAGCTCCTCCCCCGGCCCGCCGGCGGCCGGTGCCTGCGAGGTCAGGGAGCGGAAGAGGACGAGGTCGAGGGTCTCGACGTCGTTGTGCATGCGGTATCCGCCGGGCACGGCCTCGATGGTGGTCGTGGATATGCCGTACTTCGTGCATAACCTCCGAAGCCTCAGGACGCACGTCCGCAACGAGGCTCGCGCGGTGGCCGGCGGTTCCTCGTCCCACACCGCGCTCACCAGGTAGGCGGTCGAAACGACGACCCCGGGATGCAGAAGAAGAGCGGCGAGAAGGCTGGTCGGCTTGGACGGCTTGAGAACTACGGTTTCCGGGCCGTGGGCAATACTCAGCGGCCCCAAAAGCTGGAACCGCATACTGGTCCCTCGTGTCGGGTCACGTATTTCGCGAACGAGCAGGACAGGGGCGGTGGTCGGCGGCGCCTGCTCGCCGCCCCCCGGTGGGGCGGCGAATGAATGAAGCACTACATAAGGGATCTTGTGAAAGTCGAGTGGTGTACGGCTCGACGCACCGCCGTCAGCGGGCGGCCCGCAGCGCCGCCGCCAGTACGGCCGGGCCTCGTACGGGGGAACCGCGGGACCGGAGGGCCGGAGGCGGAATGCGCGGCGGCGCCCGGTGGTTCGGACTCCACGCAGCACCCGACCACCCTGCACGCACTGGAGAGCTCATGAAGATCGGCATCATCGGCGCAGGCAACATCGGCGGCAACCTCACCCGCCGCCTCACCGCCCTCGGACACGAGGTGTCCGTGGCGAACTCCCGCGGCCCCGAGACCCTGGCCGACCTCGCGAAGGAGACCGGAGCCACGCCCGTCACCGTCGCGGAGGCGGCGCGGGGCGCCGAGGTCGTGGTGGTCACCGTCCCCCTGAAGAACGTGGCGAACCTGCCCGCAGGCCTCTTCGACGCAGCGGCGAAGGACTTCGTCCTCATCGAGACCGGGAACTACTACCCGCAGCAGCGCGACGGCCGCATCGCCGAGATCGAGGACGAGGGGCTGACCGAAAGCGGCTGGAGCCAGCGCCGCCTCGGCCACCCGGTGGTCAAGGCCTTCAACGGGACGTACGCCGAGGACATCCTGGCCCTGCACCGCCCGGCCGGGGCGCCGGACCGGGTGGCCCTCCCGGTGGCCGGCGACGACGCCAGGGCGAAGCGGATCGTACGGGAGCTCATCGACGAGCTCGGCTTCGACACCGTCGACGCGGGCGGCATCGACGACTCCTGGCGGCAGCAGCCGGGCACCCCCGTGTACGGACTCCGGGCCGGCACCGACGCGGTCGTGAAGGCCCTCGCCGAGGCGTCTCCGGTCCGCCAGGCGGCCTTCAAGGGCTGAGGATCCCGTGCGGGCGCGGGAGTACGGGGGCTCCCGCGCCCGCCCCGGCCCCGCCCCGCGGCCAACCGATACCGAAGTGTCATCCGCAGCCCCCTGCGCCCCGGCGGGCCGGGCTTGCTACGGTCCTGCCCTCGCGGGAGCCGTAGGAGGGCCCACCATGCACGTCAGACCCCGTCTGCTGATCGCCTCGACGCTACTGGCGGCGCTGGTGGCCGTCCTGACGGCCTGCTCCGGCCACCCGGACCGGACGGCCGCCCCCGTCCGGCCGTCGAGCCCCTCGCCTTCCGGCCCCGAGTCCCCGGCGACGGCCGCGGCGGCCACCCCGGCCACCTCGGCGCCGGCGCCCACGCCCACCCCGACCGCCACCCCCGTGGCCGCGTCCCCGGTCGCGCCCGCGAAGGCACCGGCGCCCCCGGCCCCCGTGACCCGGCTGTCGCTCACCGCGGCCGCCCCCGGCGGCGCGCTGCACCTGGTCCGCGGCGGCCCCGCCCAGGAGTTCACGGTCACCGTCCGCAACGGCAACTCCCAGGCCTACCGGCACCTGCTCGTCGCCTTCCAGATGGAACCGCTGACCGGCGAGCCCGGCGACCTCCCCGGACCCGCCGCCCCCTTCGTCCTGGAACGCCGCGACCCCGCCACCGGCGCCTGGCGCGCCGTGGACCTGCGCATCGCCACCGACGTCAAGCCGGCCCACCTCTACACGGGCGGCGCCGCCCTCGCCCCCGACGCCGTGCGCACCGAGCGCTACCGGCTGCGCGCCACCGCCACGGGTCCCACCGGCAGCAGCCCGCTCGTGGTGTACGCGATCGACGCGGATGCCGCCGGGGGCACCGCCGCCGACTTCGAACACCCCGGACACGTCTCGCTGCCCCTCACCACCCGACGCCTCGTGTAACTCCCGTTGCCGCCGCGGCAACCGAAGGGGTCCGGACCCTTGACCCCCACCTGGTCCAGACCAATCATGAGGCGTCCGCCCGTTCGCTCGCGCCCCACCGGGAGCATCGATGAGACGTCCCAGGCCCCTCCATGCCTTATCCGCGGCCCTGACCACGGCCCTCGCCTCCGCCGGCCTCGTCCTCGGGGCCGGCGGCGCCGCCCACGCCGCGACCCCACTGCCCGCGCACGTCTTCGCCCCGTACTTCGAGGCGTACAACGGCGACAGCCCCGCCGACCTCGCCCAGAAGTCCGGCGCCACGTACCTGACCATGGCCTTCGTGCAGACCGAGGCCAGGGGATCCTGCACCCCGTACTGGAACGGCGACACGGGGCAGCCCGTCTCCGCCTCCGTCTTCGGCGCCGACTTCGCGACCATCCGCTCGCGCGGCGGCGACGTGATCCCCTCCTTCGGCGGCTACGCGGCCGACAACGGCGGCACCGAGATCGCCGACAGCTGCACCAGCGTGGACGCCATCGCCGCCGCGTACGAGAAGGTGATCACCACCTACGAGGTCTCCCGCCTCGACATGGACATCGAGGACAACTCGCTGACCAACAAGGCGGGCATCGACCGGCGCAACCAGGCGATCAAGAAGGTCCAGGACTGGGCCGCGGCGAACGGCCGCCCGCTGCAGGTCTCGTACACCCTGCCCACCACCACGAGCGGCCTCGCGAGCAGCGGCCTCGCCGTCCTCAAGAGCGCCAGGACGGCGGGCGCGCAGGTGGACGTCGTGAACCTGATGACCTTCGACTACTACGACGGCGCCACCCACCACATGGCGGCCGACACCCAGACCGCCGCCGCCGGTCTGCACGACCAGCTCGCCGCCCTGTACCCGGCCAAGACCCCCGCCCAGCTCTGGGGCATGATCGGCGTCACCGAGATGCCGGGCATCGACGACTACGGCCCCGCCGAGACCTTCACCACCGCCGACGCCACCGCCGTCCGCGACTGGGCGGTGCAGAAGGGCATCAACACCCTGTCCTTCTGGGCGCTCCAGCGCGACAACGGCGGCTGCCCCGGCACCGGCGGCTCCGACTCCTGCTCGGGCATCGTCCAGGATCCCTGGTACTTCAGCCACACCTTCGCGCCGTTCACGGGCGGCGGCGGTCCCGTCGCCGACGACTTCTCGCTCGCCCTCGCGCCCGGATCGGCCTCGGTGGCACCCGGCGGCTCCACCTCCGCCACCGTGAACACGGCCGTCGTCTCGGGCACCGCGCACACCGTCGCGCTGACGGCCTCGGGCGCACCCGCCGCGGTGACGGCATCCATCGACCCGGCCTCGGTCACGGCGGGCGGTTCGGCCCGGCTCACGGTCGCCGCCTCCGCCTCGGCCGCGCCGGGCACGTACCCGATCACCGTCACCGGCACCTCGGGCGGCCTCACGCACACCGCCGCCTTCACCCTCACGGTCTCCGGCCCGGGCGGCGGGAGCGGTGCCCTGGTCAACGGCGGCTTCGAAAGCGGCGCGCTCGCCCCGTGGACCTGCGAGAGCGGCGGCGCGGTGGTGGGCACCCCCGCCCACGGGGGCTCGTACGCCCTGAAGACCGCACCCACCTCCTCCCAGACCGGGGAGTGCGCCCAGACCCTGACCCTCGCCCCGAACACGAAGTACACGCTCGCCGGGTGGGTACAGGGCGGTCACGCCTACCTGGGGGTCCGCGGCGGCGCCGGCGCCAGCGCGTGGACCAGCTCGACCGGCTGGTCGAAGCTGACGGTTCCCTTCACCACCGGCTCCTCCGGCACGGTCACCGTCTACCTGCACGGCTGGTACGGACAGGGCGCGGTCTACGGGGACGACCTCTCGCTCGGGTAGCTCCCGGGACCGATAGGCTCGGCCGCGGCCGCCCGGGTACGCACCGCCCCGCACGGGGCGGCGCGTACCCGACGGAAGGAACGGCTCCATGGCCGGCGGCAACGAGCTCCGGATCCTGCGCGCGAGCGACCGCGAAGCGGTCGCCTGGAAGAACGGCGGCGGGGTGACCCGCGAGATCGCCGCCTGGCCCGAGGGCGCCTCGACGGCCGATTTCGGATGGCGGATCAGCCTCGCGGAGGTGGCCGCAGACGGACCGTTCTCGGTCTTTCCCGGGGTCGACCGCACGTTGACCCTGGCCGAGGGCGCGGGCATGGACCTCACGGTGGCCGGCGCCCGCCGCCTCGTCGGCGAGCGCTGCGCACCTCAGGACTTCCCCGGCGACGTCCCCACCGACTGCAGGCTCCTCGACGGGCCCGTCGTGAACTTCAACGTGATGTACCGCCGGGACAGGGTGCGCGCGCGGACCGCGGTCGTACGGGGCGCACTCGCGCTCCGCGCCGAGCCGGGGGAGACCCTGCTGGTCGTGGCCCTGAGGGAAGCGGCGGAACTCGAAGCCGAAGCCCGGACCGGGGCCGGAGCCGGGCACGGCGGCCGGGGCGGGCCCGTCGCCCTCGGTCCGTACGACGCGGCCCGGATCACCGGCGGCAACGCCTTCGGCCTGCGCACCCGCGGTCACGCGGCGGTGGTCAGGCTGGCAGTCCGCCCCGCGCGATGACGTCGGCGTACCAGCGGGCACTGTCCTTCGGCGTGCGCCGCTGGGTCGCGAAGTCCACGTGGACGAGGCCGAACCGCTTGCTGTAGCCGTACGCCCACTCGAAGTTGTCCAGCAGCGACCACACGAAGTACCCGCGCACGTCCGCCCCGTCCTCGATCGCCCGGTGCACCGAGGCCAGGTGGCCGCGCAGGTAGCCGATCCGGTCCGGATCGTGCACAGCGCCCTCCGGGTCGGCGTAGTCCGCGTACGCCGCGCCGTTCTCCGTGATCAGCAGCGGCACGCCCGGCAGTTCGTCGCGCAGCCGGACCAGCAGCTCGTGCAGACCGTCCGCGTCCACCGGCCAGTCCATGGCCGTCCGCGGCCCCGGAGCCGGCAGGAAGCGCACGTGCTCCCCGGCACCCACCCACGGCGAGGGTCCGGCGGGCGCGGTGCCCGATCCGGGCTCGGCGGCCGCGACCACCGTCGGGGAGTAGTAGTTGACGCCCAGCCAGTCGATCGGCCGGGCGGCCGCCGCCAGATCGCCGTCCCGGACGAAGGACCAGTCCGTCACCCCGGCGGTGTCCCCGACCAGGTCCTCCGGCAGGCGCCCGTGGAAGACCGGATCGAGGAAGATCCTGTTGCCCACCGCGTCGATCCGGCGCACCGCGTCCAGGTCGGCCTCCGAGCGCGTCAGCGGCCGCAACGCGTGCAGGTTCAGGGTCAGGGAGACCTCGGCCGACGGGGGGAGGACCGCGCGCAGGGCCGCCGTGCCCAGGCCGTGCGCCAGGTTGAAGTGGTGCGCGGCCCGCAGCGCGGCCTCCGGCTCGGTGCGCCCCGGGGCGTGCACGCCGCAGGCGTAGCCGAGGAAGGCGGAGCACCAGGGCTCGTTGAAGGTGGTCCAGCTGGCCACCCGGTCGCCGAGCTCCGCGGCCACGAGCCCCGCGTACTCGGCGAACCGCTCGGCGGTCTCCCGTACGGGCCAGCCGCCGAGGTCCTCGAGCTCCTGCGGCAGGTCCCAGTGGTAGAGCGTGACCACCGGCCGGATCCCGGCCGCCAGCAGTGCGTCGACGAGCCTGGCGTAGAAGTCCAGGCCGCGCCGGTCGGCGGGCCCCCGGCCGGTGGGCTGGACCCGCGGCCAGGCCACCGAGAAGCGGTAGTCGCTCACGCCGAGGCCCCGGAGCAGGGCCACGTCCTCGGCCGTGCGGTGGTAGTGGTCGGCCGCCGTGTCCCCCGTGTCGCCGTGGAGGACCTTGCCGGGGGTGTGGCTGAAGGTGTCCCAGATGGAGGGCGTCCGGCCGTGCAGGGCGGCCGCGCCCTCGATCTGGTAGGCGGCGGTGGCCGTGCCCCAGCGGAAACCGGCCGGGAAGGCGAGCCCCGTCCTCGTGGAGGCGGACGCGTCGAGCGTGGTCATGGAAAGGCTCCAAAGGGATGAGGGGAGGGCCGGGGGGCTGCTGCGTCAGCCCTTCACCGCGCCCTGCATGATGCCGCCGACGATCTGGCGGCCGAGCAGTCCGAAGACCAGCAGCACGGGCAGGGTGCCGAGCAGGGTGCCCGCCATGATCACGGACTGGTCGTGGACGTAGCCGCCGCCCAGCTGGCGCAGCGCGACCTGGACCGTCGGCTCCTGCGAGGACAGTGCGACGACCGGCCAGAAGAAGTCGTTCCAGGCGGTCATGAAGGTCAGCAGCCCCAGGACGGCCATGGCCGGGCGGGCGATCGGCACGACGATCGACCAGAAGATCCGGGCGTGCGAGGCGCCGTCCACCCGGGCGGCCTCGATCAGCTCGTCGGGCAGCGACTGCACCAGGAACTGCCGCATGAAGAACACCCCGAAGGCCGAGACGAGTCCGGGCAGGATGACGGCCTGCAGCTGGTTCACCCAGTGCAGTTCGACGATCAGCATGAAGAGCGGGATCACCCCGAGCTGCGGCGGGATCATCATCGAGGCGACGACGGCGCCGAGCAGCGCCCCGCGGCCGCGGAAACGGAGTTTGGCGAAGGCGAACCCGGCCAGCGTGGAGCACAGCACCGTGCCGACGGTGATCGCCCCCGACACGATGAGCGAGTTGAGCAGCGCCTTGCCGATCGCCGCCTCGTCCAGGACCGAGCTGAGGTTGTCCAGGAGGCGCGGACCGGGCAGCAGGGCCGGCAGGGGGCGGGCCAGTTCGGCATTGGAGCGGCTCGCGGCGACGAGGGTCCAGTACAGCGGGAAGGCCGAGACCAGCACCGCGCAGATCAGGACGGCGTAGGTGAGCCTGCCGCCACGCCGGGCGGAGACGTTCGCGGTCATCGGCCGGCCTCCTTACGGGAACGGCGGCGCGCGGCCCAGGCGTTGGCCCCGACCAGCACCACGATCAGCAGGAACATCACCCAGGCGATGGCCGCCGCGCGGCCCAGGTGGAAGAAGCCCCAGCCCTGCTCGTACAGGTAGAGCCCGAGGGTCTGGTACTGGTGCGAGATGCCGCCGGACACCGACCCCTCGAACAGGAGCGGTTCGCCGAACAGCTGCGTCGCCCCGATCGTCGAGACGATCGAGGTGAAGACGATCGTGGGGCGCAGCCCGGGCAGGGTCACGTGGAGGAACTGCCGCCACCGCGAGGCGCCGTCGACCTCGGCCGCCTCGTACAGCTCGGCCGGGATCGTCTGCATGCCGGCCAGGTAGATCAGCGCGTTGTAGCCGGTCCAGCGCCAGACGACGATGGTGGAGACGGCGACCTGCGAGGCCGCCGTACCGTTCTGCCAGTCGACGGGGTGGATGCCCACCAGGTCCAACAGGCGGTTGATCAGACCGAAATCGTGCCCGAAGAGCTGCGCGAAGATCAGCGAGGCGGCGGCGACCGAGGTCGCGTACGGCAGCAGCAGCGCGGTGCGGAAGAAGGTACGGGCGCGCAGCCGGTAGTTGAGGACGTGGGCCAGGCCCAGGGCCATCAGCAGCTGGGGCACGGTGGACAGCACGCCGATGGTGAAGGTGTTGCGCAGCGCGGTCCAGAAGAACGGATCGGTGAAGAGCGCCGTGTAGTTGCCGAGCCCGCGCCACTCCAGCTCGCCCGGGGTCTGGAGTTCGGCGCGGTAGAGGGAGACGTACGCGGTGTAGAGCAGCGGGAAGATCCCGAACGCGGCGAACAGGGTGAAGAAGGGGACGAGGAAGGCGTACGGGGAGAGCGAGGCGGGTCGCCCGCGCCGCCGGGACGGTGGCTCCGGCGGCTTGGGGGCGGTCGCGGGCGCCGGCGGTGCCTGCGGGGACAGCGGCTCAGCCGAGGGCATTCTTGACGGCCTTCTTCGCGTTCGACCAGGCCGTCTCGGGCGCCGTGCCCTTGCGCTCGACCTCGCTGAGCGCGTTGTTGATCTGGTCGGCGACGTCCTTGTCGTGCAGGCCGAGCACCTGGACGGGGGCCTGCTCGGCCGCGTCACCGAAGATCTGCCCGATCGGCGCGTCCGAGAAGTACGGGTCCTTGGCATCGGCGATCTGGCCGATCGACTTGGTGGCGGACGGGAAGTTGCCCTGCCCGCGGAAGACCTTGGTCTGCTGCTCGGGCGCGGTGAGCCACTTGATCAGCTCGTACGCCTCCTTCTTGTGGGCGGCCGCGGTCGGGACCGCCAGGTACGAGCCGCCCCAGTTGCCCGCGCCGCCGGGCAGCTTCGCGACGTCCCACTTGCCCTTGGCGGCGTCCCCGGCCTGGCCCTTGATGTAGCCGAGCATCCAGGCGGGGCACGGCAGGGTGGCGAAGGACCCCGAGGAGAACGCCTGGTTCCACGGCGGCGACCACTGGTCCAGCTTGGCGCTGAGCCCCTCGCCCGCCGCCTTGACCGACGCGTCCCAGGCGGCCTTCACGGCGGGACTGTTCTCGTAGATCAGGGCGCCCGAGGCGTCGTAATAACGCTCCTTGGCCTGCCCGACCATGATCGCGTTCAGGCTGCCCACGCTGTCGAGCCAGGCGCTGCCCGCGGGCGCCTTCGCCTTGTACTGGCGGCCCAGTTCGAGGTATCCGTCCCACGTCGCCCACCGTTTGGCCAGTTCGGTGCGGTCGGTGGGCAGTCCGGCGGCCTGGAACAGGTCGCTGCGGTAGCACATGGCCTCGGGCCCGACATCGGTGCCGAGGCCCATCACCTTGCCGTCCTTGGTCGTCGCGGCGGACCACTTGGCCGGGGCGAACTCCTCCTTGAGCGCTCCGGCCCCGTACTGGTTCAGGTCCACGAACTTGCCGGACTGCTGCTGGGCCACCGAGGCGATGCGGCCGACCTCGATGCCCTGGACGTCGGCCAGGCCGCCGCCGCCCGCGAGGCGGGTCTGGAGGGACTTCCAGTAGTCCTGCTCGTCCTCGGTGTCGGTCTGCTTGATCTTGATGCCGGGGTGGAGCCGCTCGTACTCGGCGTAGAGGCCGGACTCCTGGTAGCCGAACGCGCCGAACAGGTCGACGGTGAGCGTGATGTCTCCGCCTGCGGCGTCGGAGGAGCCGCCACCCGACCCGGATCCGCAGGCGGCCAGGAGCACTCCGGTGAGCGCGACGGCGCCGAGACGGACCGCGGTTCTTCCGGCGGTTCGGGGGATCGACATGGGGCGGGGCCTCCTTGGCCTGGACGGGCAGGGTGCGGGGGTGGGAGCGAGCCAGCCTTGAGAGCGCTCTCAGAGCGCGACTGGAGCGTGCACCCACAGCCCCGGCGCCGTCAAGAGTCGTAGCCACAACGGAGCCATTCGTCCACAATCACCCGTGCGGTGCGACGAGTTCAGGCCGTTCCTGCCGATCGGCCGTCGCTCCGCCCCCGTCCCCCGGCCGCGTCAGGTGGACGCGCGCCGCACCAGCGCCGTCGGGGTGACCACGGAGGCGGGCACGGCCCGGTCACCCTGCGCCTTGTCCAGGGTGCGCAGCAGCAGCTGCGCCATCAGGCGCGCCATGCCCTCGATGTCCTGGCGCACGGTCGTCAGCGGCGGATCGGCGCTCTCCGCCACCAGCTCGGCATCGTCGAAGCCGACCAGGGCCACGTCCCCGGGGACGGCCAGCCCGCGCTCCCGCAGCACCCGCAGGGCGCCCGTCGCCATCAGGTCGTTCGCGGCGAACACCGCGTCGAGGTCCGGGCAGCGCTCCAGCAGCCCGGCCATCGCCTCGGCCCCGCCCGCCGCCGTGAAGTCCCCCTCCGCGATCAGCGCGGGATCGGCGTCGAGCAGTACGTCCCGGTACCCGTCGAGCCGGTCCACCGCCGAGGTCTGGTCCAGCGGACCGGCGATGTGCGCGATCCGCCGCCGGCCCTGGTCCAGCAGGTGCCGTACGGCCTCGCGGGCTCCTCCGCGGTTGTCCGCGTCCACGTACGCGACCCCGCCGTGCCCCCCGGACACCGGGGCCCAGCCCGGCCGGCCGCCGTACACCGTGGGCATCCCGACGCGGCGGGTGATCGCGGGCAGCGGGTCGTCGGTGTGCAGGGAGAAGGCGAGCGCCCCGTCGACGTGGCCGCCGGCCAGGTAGCGCTCGATGCGGTCGTAGTCCCCCCGGTCCTCCACCAGCAGCAGGACCAACTGCGTGTCGTGCGCGGTGAGTTCCTTGCTGATGCCGCGGATCTGGCGGGAGAAGAAGGGGTCCGAGAAGATCCGGATCTCCGGCTCCGCGATGATCACGGCGACGGCCCCGGTGCGCCGCGTGACCAGTGTGCGGGCCGCCGGATTCGGCACGTACCCGAGCTCCTGCACGGCCTCGCGGACCTTCTCCACCAGATGCGCGCGGACGCCGTCCCCGCCGTTGACCACGCGGGACGCGGTCGCCCGGGACACTCCGGCGCGCTCCGCCACGGCCTCCAGCGTGGGGCGGTGACCTGGAAGCTGTTCGGGCACGGGCTGTTCGGGCACGGGCGCTCCTCCTGCGGGTCCGGGGGCCGTTGGCGCGGCGGACAGCAGGGTAACCCGTACCGCCGGGAGCCTGAGAGCGCTCCCGGCGAACGGGCGGCGGTCACCAGCCGATGCCGAGGGTCAGCCCGGTCGGCGGCTCGGCGTTGCCGAGGATCTGGACCGAGGACTGGTCGCCCACGTCGTCGTAGGGGAAGCCGTAGGCCCGCCGGCCCAGGGCGACGGTGTGGAAGAAGCCCGCGTAGTCGTTCTTCGCCGCCCCGGCGTAGTACGCGGCCGGGGTGTACCAGGCGGTGGTGTCGAGGGCGACGCCCCTGTTGAACGCGGCGCAGAACTCCGCACCGAGCTGCTTCTCGGTGTCGTTGCCGGAGGCCAGCGCTCCCGCGCAGGCCATGACGTCGGGCGAGGTGGGTTTGCGGAGGGTGAAGGGACCTACTCCGTTCTTGGTGAAGGTCAGCGTGGAGCCCGAGACCCGCCCCGAGAAGGTCTCGCCGAGCCGGGTCAGGGTGAACGGACGGGCGGTGTAGTAGGACCAGGCCTGGTCGATGGCGGCGGTGAGGTGGTTCTGCTGCGACCCGCCGGCGAGGAACAGGTTCGAGGAGCGCGGGGCCACGATGCGGTAGCCGTTCTGCAGCGGCTTGAAGGCCGCCCCGACGGAGGCCGCGTACTGCTGCATGACCTCGGCGCGGGTCCGGGTGATCCCCCGGGTGGTGTCGTATCCGCTGGAGGCCTGGCGCAGCCGCGAGGTCATCGGGAAGCCGAACTGGTCGACCTGGGTGGTGTTCCCGCCGAACGCGACCTGGCCCTGCACGTAGGTGTACTCGTACCAGTCGTAGTACACGTCGCTGTTCGGGTCGTCGGGGTTGCGCAGGTCCGGGCCGCCCCAGCCCTGGTCGTCGGGGGAGACCGGGAGGTAGAGGGGCGAGCCGAGGGAGACGTAGATCCGGCCCCCGCGGATCGATGCCGGTGAGGGCACCGTCCCGCCGGCCTGGGCCAGTGTGAAGGACATGTTGGGGTAGTTGGCGCCCCTCTTGACGAGGTGGCCGGGCGCGGTGGCGTCGAGGTGGTTGATGTGGGCCATGGAGCCGTCGGGCTTCATGTACGACCACTGGCCGGGGGTCACCTGCCCGAGCACGGTGATGAAGACCCGCGCATCGGGGTACGCGCCGCGGGTGTTGTTCTGGAAGGTGATCGGGAAGCTCCCGGCCCCGGCCCGCGCGTGGTGCGCGGCGGCGCGGGCCGGGGTCGGGGCCGGCAGGACGAACCCCAACAGGGCGATGAGGAGGGCCAGTACCGGCAGGGGCAGCGGTGGGCGTGTGTTCATGAGCGTCTCCTCGGTCCGCTCGATCCGGTCAATGGCCGAAGTCGAACCAGTTCACGTTGACGTAGTCGGCGCCCTGTCCGCTGGTGAAGGTCAGGTAGACGTCGTGCGTGCCGGTGGCGGGGGCGATGTTCGCCGGGACGGTCCGCCAGCTCTGCCAGCCGCCGGTGCCGGCGACGGAGAAGCTGCCGATCGGCGGGTTCGTACGGCTGTCCAGCCGGACCTCGACCAGTCCGCTGACCCCTCCGGCCGCCCCGCTCGCGACCCGCCCGTAGAACTGCGTCGCCGGGGTCGAGCCGAAGTTCACCCCCTTGTACAGGGCCCAGTCGCCGCCCGCGATCGCACTCAGGTTCCGGCCGCCGCCGCTGTCCGTGGTGGTCTCCGTCCCCAGCCCGGCCTGGCCGTCGTACGACTCGGCCTCGATGGCGCGGTACGCGTCGCGGTTGCCGGACGGCGGGGTGGTGGGCGGGGTCGTCGGGGGTGTGGTCGGCGGGGTCGTGCCGCCCGTCGAGCGGAGTACGGACACGTAGTCGACGACCATCGGGTAGCCGGGCTGGGTGCCCGCGTCGGGTCCGCCGCCGAAGGCGTCCGGGAAGCCGCCGCCCATGGCGACGTTCAGGATGATGAAGTAGCCGTGGTTGGTGGCGTTGGCCCAGGTGGCGGCGTCCACCTGATGCGCGCGGACGGTGTGGAAGTTGACCCCGTCGAGGTAGAAGCGCATCTCTTCGACGGCCGTGGACCGGTCCCACTCCACCGCGTACGTGTGGAAGCCGGCCTGGCAGGTGGTGCCGGTGCAGACGCGCTGGCCGCCGATGCCGGAGGTCTCGTTGCAGGGGCCGCCCGGGCTCGTGCCGCAGTGCACCGTGGCCCACTCGTTGTTGATGCCCTGGACGTTCTCCATGATGTCGATCTCGCCGATGCCCGGCCAGTTCCACCAGTTGCCGCGGTAGGGAGCGCCGAGCATCCAGAACGCCGGCCAGTAGCCCTTCGCCGCCGCACCGGTGACGTTCGGCATCTGGATCCGTGCCTCGGTGCGCAGCTTGCCGCCCGCCGGGGGCTGGAAGTCGGAGCGGCGGGTCTCGACGCGGCCGGAGGTCCAGTTGCCGGCGGCGTCCCGGCGCGGGGTGATCCGCAGGTTCCCGGCGCCGTCGAGGGCGACGTTCGCGGTGCTCGCGGTCATCGTCTCGACCTCGCCCGTACCGAAGTTGGCGGGGCCGCCCGGGTAGCTGGTGCCGGTGGTGTACTGCCAGTCGGCGGTGTTCACACCGGAGCCGGCGGCCCCGTCGAAATCGTCCAGGAACACCTGGGACCAGCCCGCCGGGGCCGGGGGAGCGACGGCGCTGGCGGGCAGGGTGACCACGGCGGCGGCCGCGGCGGCCACGGCCATCGTGCCGAACGCGGCGATGACGGCGCGCCGGAAGGACGGCCGCTTTCTGCCGGTGGGAAGACGCATGGGTGTGCCCTCTCTTCGGGGGGAGGCGGCGCACTGGATGAGAGCGCTCTCAAGCGGCGCCGGTGGCCACTGTGCTCCCGGCACCCACCGGCGTCAAGACTTGGAGCCGTCAACGGCCATACGAGCGAGGAGAGTTCATCGCCTGAAGGGCGGCCCGCGCGGGCGGGCGGCCCCGCCCTTCGGGAGGGGGGACCGCCGCCGTCGGGCCTTGGCGCGGTCCGGGGGCTTGGGACCGCTGACGCACACCTGTTCGTCGGAGCTCGGCAGCGGGATCCCCGCCTCCTTCGCCTCGGCGGCGACCTGCGGGCCGACCGCCGGCTCCGGCACGAGGATGACGATGCCCGCTTCTGCTTGGCGCCCGCGGCCGGGTCCGGTCGGGTCAGCGGATCGGTGGGCTGCCGGATCGCCGGATCGCCGGATCGCCGGATCCGCGGGTACGGAGGGTCAGGTGCAGGTGAGCCGGGGTGCGGCCCAGTCCGCGTGGTCGTAGTCGATGCCGTTGCCGCCGTCGGTGACGACGAGCCGCAGCGTCTGGCCGCCGGTCAGGTCGGCGGTGAGCCCCCGGGCCGCGTCCGACGTGGTGACGACCCCGCTGTCGGCGACCTTGACGGTGTCCCGGTAGATCTGGAAGACGACCGCTCCGGTGCGTGAACTCTCGTCGTCGACGCCGACGTCCACCGTCAGGGCGGTGCACCTGCCGCCCAGGTGGTAGGTGAGGGTGCCGGCCGCGTGGGCGCCGAGCCCCTTGGCGTACGTGGCGCCGCCCACGGTCAGCGTCCTGCCGTCGCCCGCCGCCTGCTCCCCGTTGCTGCGGTCCTTCTCCACCGGGCCCCAGCCGTTGCTCACACCCGTCCAGGGCAGGTCGGACAGGTGGGAGGTGCCGGCCGGCGGAAGCGGCGCCGACCCCGGGGTGATCCGGTAGACGACGGTGGCGTGCGGGGCTACCGAGGCGCTGATGATGCCGCTCGTGTTGGTCGAGGCGGCCTTCGTCCACAGTTCCTTGAGGGCGTAGGGGGCGCGGTTGCCGATGCCGAGGGCGTCCGTCCGCGCGGAGATCGTGGCGGTGGAGCCGGTCTCGTTGGTCAGTGACAGGGCCCGGTCGCCGTTGGCCAGCTCCTTGGCCATCACCACCAGACCGCCCGAACCGGAGACCACCGTGCCCTGTTTGCCGAGGGCGTCCTGGTCCAGGGCGATGACATCGGGGTTGGAGAGGATCTCGAAGGTCTCGGCCGTCGCCTTGCGCAGGTCGCTGCCGATCAGCAGCGGCGCCGACATCATCGACCAGAGGGTGAAGTGGGTGCGGTACTCGGCGGCGCTCATCCCGCCGTTGCCGACCTCCAGCATGTCCGGGTCGTTCCACCGGCCCGGGCCCGCGTACGGAGCGAGCGGCTGGTTCCTGTGCGCGATGGAGATCATCGAGGACCAGCTGTCGCCGATGTCCCCGGTGGTGCGCCACAGGTGGCCGAGGCTCGATGCCCAGGTCCAGGGCTGGTTCTCGCCCCACTCGCACAGCGAGAAGACGATGGGACGGCCGGTCTTCCTCAGGGCCTCGGCCATGTCCGCGTACCGCTTCCTCGCGTCCACGCCCTGGTTGTTGCAGTTGTCGTACTTGAGGTAGTCGACCCCGAACGAGGCGAAGAGGGCGGCGTCCTGCTGCTCGTGGCCGAGACCGCCGGGGAAGCCCGCGGTGTCGCAGGTCTTGGTGCCGGCGCTGGTGTAGATGCCGAACTTCAGCCCCTTGGAGTGCACGTAGTCCGCGAGGGCCTTGATCCCGCCGGGGAAGCGGACCGGATCGGCGACGAGGTTGCCCGCGGCGTCGCGGTTCGGCAGGGCCCAGCAGTCGTCGAGGTTGACGTACCGGTAGCCGGCGGCCTTGAGGCCCTTGGAGACGAAGAGGTCGGCGATGCCCTTGACCATCGCCTCGTTGAACTCGGCCCGGCAGTGGGTGGAGTTCCAGTTGTTGAACCCCATGGGCGGGGTCAGTGCCTGCCCGTCGTCCACGGCGGCGGCGGGCGCGGCGCCCGCGAGCACCGCAGCGCCGGCCAGTGCGGCGGCCCCCGCCACCGGGGCCAGTAGGGGGAGGGCCGTGAGGACCGCCGTCAGGCGGCGGGCGACGGCGCTTCGTAACGAGTGCACAGACGGCTCCTGGGGGAGTGGGGCCCGGAATTCCGGGAGAGCGTGTGCGGAAATGCACCCTGACACGTACGTCCTGTACGCCGGTTCCCGCAGAAGTCCTCAGGAACGAACGGACTCCAACGGGAAGGCCCACATCACACTGCCCTAGCGGGGACATGTCAAGAGAAGGGGCTGCGTCAATCCGCCGCCCGACGCGGGCCGCGAGGGCGGTCACCGGCCTCGACGGGATCCCCAACTGTGGCTTTGTCGAGGCATGTTGGCTTCTGTTGGATCCCTCAGGATGCTTCTGCTGGCCGGGGACGCCGGTGCCCCACGGGCGGCGACCCCGATCACGGGCCCGGCGCGGGAGCCCCCGTACGCGACCGCGCCGATCCCCGCGTCCTGCCGTCCGCATCGACGTGCTCCGGGCGGCGCCACGACCGGCTCCGCGGCGTGTGGGTGGTGATCGCTCGCACCGCCAGGGCCGTGCCCGTATGCCGCCGGCCGGCCGGTGCCCGCTCTGTCCGTCGGCCCCGGGCCGGGCCACCGGGATCCCGGCCCCCGACCACCAGGTCGCCGTCGTCGAGAGCCGTTTCCCCGCCCTGTCCGGAGCGGACGACCCGCCGGGCCGCCGACAAGCTCACGTACCCGGCCGGCATCGAGTCCGGGATGGGCCGGTTCGTCAACGACATCGCACCCGAGCGGGCGGCCGCGGCGCTGCGCGAGGCCTGAGGGCCGCCTCCCGGTGTGCGGGCGTTCTTACGCGTCCTTCTCCATGGTCGGGCGCAGCCGCTCCAGCAGGGCGTAGAGCGTCGCGCTCTCGGTCTCGTCGAGGGTGTCCAGCGCGCCGTGGGTCGCCTGCATCTCCTCGCGCACGCGTCGGATGATCTCCCGGCCCGCGTCCGTGGCCACGACGTTCTTGACGCGGCGGTCGGAGGGGTCGGCCTCGCGGCGCACCAGCTCGCGGGCCTCCAGGCGGTCCACGATCCCGGTGACGTTCGATGCGTCACACACCAGGAGGGTGGCCAGGCCGCGCATCGGGAGCGGGCCGTTGAGCTGGGCGAGGACCCGGGCCTGGGTGGAGGTGAGGCCGTAGTGGGCCGCCGCGGCGGCGAAATCGCGCCACTGGGCGGTTCCGATGGCGGCGAGCAGCTCAAGGAGCTCGAGCTTGGTGGGGGCGGTGGGGGTGGTGGCGCTCATGGCTTCGAGCGTACTCAGGTGGTTGACATTGTCAATTGTTTACTTGACCACTTTAACTATCGACGTCTACCGTCTGTGGAGTTACTTGATGACATCAAACATCTGCGATCTGAAGCACTAAGAAGGTTCCTGCCAGCATGAGCACCGCCGCCCCCACCCCCGCCGAGGCCAAGAACAGGAACGAGACGATCATCGTCTTCGCCCTGAGCCTTGCCGCCATGGTCGTGTCGATGATGCAGACCCTGCCGGTTCCGATCCTGGGCCTCATCCGCACCGACCTGGGCACCTCGACCGCCAACGTGAGCTGGGTGACCACCGCCACCCTGCTGTCCGCCGCCGTCTTCACCCCGCTGCTCGGCCGCTTCGGCGACCAGCACGGCAAGAAGCCCACGCTGGTGGCCGTCCTCGGCGTCATGGTCGTCGGTTCCGTCATCGCCGCCGTCGCGACCTCGCTCCCGCTGCTGATCCTGGGCCGCGTCCTGCAGGGCGCCGCCACCGCGATCTTCCCGCTCGCCCTCTCGGTGCTGCGCGAGGAAGTCCGCCCGCAGAAGCTCCCCGGCGCGATGGCCCTGGTCAGCGGCACCCTCGCCTTCGGCAGCGGCCTGGCGCTCGTCGCCACCGGCCTGCTCACGTCCGGCTCCGACGCCGACTACCGCAACGCCTTCTGGATGGCGACCGGCTTCGCGACCCTCGCCCTGCTCGCCGTCGCCTTCCTGGTCCCCGCGACCCGGCACAAGACCGGCGGCCGCACCGACTTCCTCGGCGCGCTGACCCTCGGCATCACCCTCCTGCTGCTCCTGCTGCCCATCTCGCAGGGCCACGAGTGGGGCTGGACCTCCGGCCGCACGCTGGGCAGCTTCGCCGGCGCAGCCGTCATGACCGCCGTCTGGGTATTCACCGAGCTCAAGGTCAGCGAGCCGCTCGTGGACATGCGGATGTTCGTCCACCGCCCCGTGCTCATGGCCAACCTGGCCGGCATCCTCGTCGGCTTCGGCATGTTCGCGAACTTCCTGGGTGTCTCGTACCTCGTCCAGATGCCCGAGAAGCTCACCGGCTACGGGTTCGACGCCTCCATCCTGCGCGCATCCGTGCAGTTCCTGCTGCCCGGCGCGATCGTCTCCCTGCTCGCCTCGCCCATCGGCGGCCAGCTGGTCCGCCACCGCGGCCCCCGCGTGGCCCTCGGCCTCGCCGCCGGCCTCGGCGCCGTCGGCTTCGGCTGGCTCGCGCTGGACCACGGCCACAGCTTCTCGGTGATCGGCGCCGGCCTGATCGTCGGCGCGGCCGTCAGCTTCGGCTACGCGGCCATGCCCGCCGTCATCATGGCGAGCGTCCCGCACCACCAGAGCGGCATCGCCAACGGCATCAACTCGATCTCCCGCTCCACGGGCAGCGCGATCGGCAGCGCCATCGTCACCACGATCCTGGCGTCGAAGACCATCGAGCACCTGCCCGCCGGCGTCCCGGCCCTGCCCGCCGAGTCCGGGTTCACCCTCACCTTCTGGATCGGGGCCGTCGCCTTCGCCCTGGTCGCGGTGATCAGCTGGATCGGCCTGCGCGGAGCGCACGGACCGCGCACCGTCGAGGCGGGCACGCCCGCCGCGGCTCCCGCGAAGGCGGCGGAGCCGGAGCCGGCGAAGACCGTCTGACCTGGCCCTTCGAGGGGACGGCACCGTTCGCGGATGCCGTCCCCTCGTTTGCGTGCTGTCCTGTCCCCGTGGACAGGGGCCGCCGCCGGGCGGCGCGGGGAGGGTCCTGGCCCCCGCACGCGAGGAGTGACCTGCCATGGCGATCCTGATGCACGCCACCGTCCCGGGCATCACCGCGGAGCAGTACGACGCCCTCCACGCGGAGCTCCTGTCCGTCCCCGGGATGTTCGACGGCTGCCTCTCCCACGTCTGTGTCGTGAGCGCCGAGGGCCTGGACGTCTACGACCTGTGGGAGAGCGAGCTGCACGCGAACGTGTTCGCGGAGAAGCTGATGCCCGTCGTGGAAGCCCAGGGCTGGCAGAGCACGGGCGGCCGCCCCGAGGTGTTCCCGGTGTACAACTACGGCTTCCCCGCGGCCCGGCCCTATTAAGGGCTGTCCCGTAATCCCCGGCGGGCGCGCGGCGCCAGCTACGGCACCTCGCTGCGTTGTCGGGATCGCCCGAATACGCCCAGTATGAGGACGGCCCTCCGCCTTGCGATGCACCGCATCTGACGCCGCGCGCTGACCCACCGCGGATTACGGGACAGCCCTTAGGGTGCGTCCTGCCGATCAGGCGTCGCCGCGGGCGGCCGCCTGGCGCTGGCGCTTGCTCAGCGGGGCCAGCGAGAGGTCCTGGGCCCGGGACGTGAGGCGCTTGAAGCCGTAGCCGTGGTCGGTGAGCCAGCTCTCGGCGGCGAGCTCGGCGCGGGCGGTCGCGTCGAGGATGTCCTCCTCCGCCTCGCCGGAGTCGAGGAAGCGGAAGGTGAAGAACGGGCCGACGGCGACGTCGTAGGAGAGGTGTCCCTCGGCGGTGTACGCCGAGTGCATGACGTCGTGCTCCGGCGCGGCGGCGAGCAGCTCCGCGTGCTGCTCCGCGGTGAGGCCGTCGAAGGAGCCGCGGACGGTGATCCGGAAGGTGCGAGTACTCATCCCGGCAGCGTAGGCAGCCGGTACCGGCCGGCGCACCGGGATTTCCGCGGCTGATCTGCCCCACCCTCGCCGTGAGCGCCGGCCAGAGCCTGCAGATCACCCTGGGCGAGGCCGGCCGCTCCGGCACGGCGGCGCAGGCTCCGGGGGCGGCGGTTTCCACGTACGCGCCGGCGCCTTCGGCACGGCGGGGACGGCGGCGGCCTCGAAGCGCAGGACGGCGGCCAGCGCGGCGGCCCCATGGGCTCCACAGTCGCGGGCGGCGGCGGTACGCGGCGCGCCCACGGCGCGGGCAGTCCCAACCCGGCCCTGGGCGGTCCGGGGGTACCCGGCGGCGACATCGCCCCCAACACCGGCCTGCCCACCCCCGGCAGCGGCGGCCCGGGCGGCGGGAACCCCGGAAACCTCTACGGCGCGGGCGGTGGCGGAGGCAGTAGCTTCGCGGCGCCCTCCGCCACCGACGTCTCCCTCCTGCGGGGCATGAACCACGGCAACGGCAAGGGCGGCAGCCGGAGCGGCCCGTCACGGCCCGCTCCGGCGGAGCCCTGGCCGTGACGGGAGCCGAGATCACCGGCCCCGTCTCCGGCGACGGGGCGCTCGCCGTCGCGGTCTGCGGCTCCCGGCTCACCGGCCCGGTCACCGTCGGCGGGACCGGCGGCCCGGTGCTGTTCGGCTCGGACGATACCGAGACGGGCTGCGCGGGCAACACGGTCCGGGGCCGGTGAGCCTGAGCGCCAGCACCGGCGGCGTCGAGTTCTCCGCCGACACGTCGTCGGCCCGCTGAGCTGCGCGCCCAACGCCCCGGCACCTCACCAGAGTCGGCGGTCGGCCGCTGGTCGCAGCAGGGCCGCCCCGGCCGGGGCGGCCCCGTCTCAGATGTCGATGTGCCCCATCAGGCCGTGCTGGTAGTCCATCTGGGCCTGGTGGATCTCGGCCGCGGTGTTCATGACGAACGGGCCGGTGCGGGCCACGGGCTCGCCCAGCGGCTCGCCGGCCAGGACCAGCACCTCGGCCGGGCCGTCCGGAGCCTCGACCGCGCAGCGCTCCGCCTCCCGGCCGAGGATGGCGAGGTGGCCGTCGGGGAGACGGGCGTCGGGGGTGGCCGCGCTGCCGGACAGTACGTACAGCATCGCGTTGTGCCCGCTCGGGACGGTGAACTCGGCGCGGCCGCCCGCCGCGAGGCGGGCGTGTACGACGAGCACCGGAGTGTGGCTCTCGAAGGGTCCCCGCACCCCGTGGGTGCGGCCGCTGATCACCGTGAGCTCGGCGCCGCCGTCCTCGGTGACGACCCGGGGGATGTCGCCGGGGGCGGAGCCGTACCGGACGCGCGGCGGCGTCGCCTTGAGCCGGGCCGGCAGGTTCAGCCAGATCTGCACCAGGTGCTGCGGGCCGCCGTCGGCGAGCAGTTCGGGGGTGGGGCGGGTGAGGTGGACGAGACCCGACCCGGCCGTGAGCCACTGCACTCCGCCGGGGTGCACGACCCGCCTGTGCCCCGCGGAGTCGACATCCTCCATGGCGCCCTCGATGACGTACTGGATGGTCTCGAATCCGCGGTGCGGGTGCGGCGGTACGCCCTTGGCCTCACCCGGCCCGAGCACGTGCGGGCCGACCTGCTCCACCAGCAGGAACGGGTCGGCCAGCGGCAGTCCGGGCTGCGGGAAGGGGCGGCGTACGGGGAAGCCCTCGCCCTCGAAGGTGTGGAAGGGGCGGACGACGCGGAGGGTGGAGCGTACGGCGGGGGTGGTGAGGTGCATGCGCCGAATGAACGGCACGGCGAATTCCGCTGTCAACGCGGACGCGTTCGGCTGTCAGGTCGTACCGCGGCCTTCGGCCACGGCGCCCGCGCTCCTCCCCGCCGCCCGCGCCATCAGCGCCTGCGGGCCCGAGCGCGGCGCAGCAGTACGCCGGCGCCGGCGCCGGCCAGGGCGATCACGACCACGCCCGCCGTGGTCCACCAGACGGTACGGTCGCCGCCCTCGCCCTCATCGGCCGCAGCAGTGGCGGGAGCCGGGGGCGCCGACGCGGAGGACACCGGCCCGGCGGAGGCGCCGGAGGGGGCGGGAGGGGTGGAGGCGGACGGGGCTGCAGCGCTCGGCGTGGCCCCGGAGGGCGCCGGGTCGACCACCGGAACGGCGATCTCCTTCTCGCCGTGCCCCAGCGACGGGAACCCCACGTCGACGGAGACCTTCCAGGTACCGGGCGGCAGTACCTCGGCCGTGCTCCAGCCGCTCTGGGTCCCGGCGTCGCGGACCAGCCGCCAGGGCCCCATCGTGCGGGAGCCGTCGGGGCTGGTCGAGTTCACCGTGGCGGCGACCGCCTCGTCGATGGCGTCCCCGTCGTTCTCCCAGGTGATCTCGGTGGTGACATGGCCTTCCCGCTGCCCGGTGACCACGACCTTGACGGTGTCGCCGTGGGCCTGGGCCTCGATGGGCAGGGCAACGGCCAGCGCTTGGGCGAGGAACAGGAACAGGAAGCCGAGTCCGCTGCGGACCGGGAAGGCGGGACGTGTACGCATCGTTGGGTGCTCCTGGTGCGGTGGGATGCGAGGTGCTGCGCTGCGGGAGTGAGCCGCGGTGCGGGAGATGAGGGGGCCGGTGCACGGCCGCGCGGGGCGGCCGTACACCGGCGGGACGGCAGGGCAGGTTCCGGAAGGTCAGCCGACCTTCTGGACCGTCCACACCTGGGCCGCGCGGCCGTCGGCGCGCTGGAGGTCGAGCAACCAGGCGCCGTAGTACGGGCGGCTGCTCACGGTCAGCGCGTAGCCGCCGCTCGCGTCGGTGACGGTCACGCCGCCGCCGCGGGACGCCAGCTTCCACTGCTGCGCGGAGTTGCCGCCGCAGGGCTGCTGCGCGATCCACATGCCGGCGGCCGGGGCGCCGCCCGTCTGCAGGCACTTGCCGGAGACGGCGGACTTGATGCGGACGAGCCCGCTGCCCGCGTCCTCGAAGAGCCACTGCTGCTGGGCGTAGCCGTTGGCACGGCCGCCGACGAGCACCGTGCCGTCGGCGCTGCGGCCGCCCCAGAGCTCGGCGTTCATGCCGGTGCTGCCGTTGCCGAGCGTGTAGCGGGCACCGGGGGTGGTGGTGCCGCCGCCCGCGCCCGTCGTACGGAAGGCCGTGGTCGGGCCGGCTCCGCTGTCATGGCCGGCGGTGTCGCGGACCGAGACGGCGACCTTGTACTGCGTACCGGGCTGGAGGTTGTAGATGCGCAGGGCCTGGGACTGGACCCAGGTCAGGTGCTTGCCGTTCAGCAGGACCTGGTACCACGCGGCTCCGTCCACCTTGGGCCAGCTCACCACGACGGAGTTCGCCTGGATCTGGGCCGCCGTCACCTTCGGGCCGCCCGTGGGCTTCTTGGTCGGCGTCGGGGTGGGCTTCTGCGTGGGGCTCGGCGTGGGCTTCGGGTTCGGGTCGGGGTTCGTGCCACCGCCGCCGCCGTTGGCCTTCATCAGGAACTGGTTGTTCGCGATGTTCCAGTGCGTGGCGAGGTAGCTGCCCGCCTTGGGGTTGGTGTGGAAGTAGTCGTCGTGGTTGCAGTCCAGGATGTTCTCGGCGGCCTGGTTGGTGCACACGTTGCGCATCTGCGGGTAGTACGGGGTGTCCGAGTAGCACATGACGTCCCACTCGTCAGTGCAGTGCGCGCCGCGGCTGGTGTTGGGGGCGCTGTTGTTCACCGCGCCGAGGTTGTGGCCGAGTTCGTGCGCCGCGGTGTGGCCGCCCCAGCAGCCGGAGTCCGTACGGCCGTAGGACGGGCCGAAGTTGCTCTGGTTGTCCTGGCCGGGCCGCTCGTCGCCCGCGAAGGTGCCGATGCCGCAGTAGACCTGGGTGTCCGAGAAGATCATGTACTTGCGGTCGCGGCGGTCGAGGCCCTTGGCGGCGAGCGCGTTGTTGGTCGCGCTGAACTCGGAGAGCGCGGAGGCCGGGAGCTCGATGTTGAGCACCGTCGGCGTGCAGTCCGCGGCCGTGACGAAGCGGATGTGGCGGATGCCGCCGGTCTCCTGGGCGCTCGTCGAGTAGATGAGGTCGGCGTCGGCCGCCCACTTGCGGAACGAGGCGAGGTACTCGGAGTACCGGTCGCGGTCGGAGCCGTGGACGTACACGACCTGGACGCGGTTGCCGGTGCTGCCGTCGCCGTCGCACTGGACCGTCTGGCCGGCGGGACCGGCGGCGACGGCCTGGCCGTCACCGGCAGCGGCGGGCTTGGGGGCCGCGGCCGGCGCGGCCTTGGCGGACTGGGCGTCGGCGGCGGGCGCGTCCTGAGGACGCCCGCCGCCCTCGGCCGCGGCGGCCGCGTCGCCGGACTCGGGCTTCGCCGGGTCGGCGGCCGGGGCCTTCGTCTTCACGACGGGGGCCACGTCGGCCTTGATGTTCACGTCCTTGGGCGGGGCGTCGGGGCCGTGCGTGCAGAGCCCGGCCTCCGTGCGGTAGACGCCGACGCAACGGTCGCCCTTCGGTGCGGCCTTGAGGCCGTCGAAGACCATGCCCTTGGCGGTCTCGTTGGCGGGCTCGCCCACGATGGGCGCCGGCTCCGCGTCACGGGCCGGTGCGGCGGCCGGTGTGAGGGAGTCCGCGGCCGCGTCGGCCAGTACGGGCGTCCCTGCCTGGGCGTCGTCGCCGAGCCCGGAGTAGGCGATGCCGCCCGCTATCACCGCCGCCGTGGCCATGGCGGCGGTGAGGAGTATCAACCGGCGCGGTTTGCGCCGGTGTTCGCGCTGCTTCCTGCGATGTCTAGTCATGCGCACCTCAAATCCTTGGTCGGAGGAGTGGGTGCGCGGAAGCCTGCCAGACCGGCGCGGTGGAGAATTCGGACAAACGGGAATGGGGTCCAAGATATCTGACTGTTACCTACTGGTCAGATTTGATGAACCGTCAATTCTCTTTGATTTAAGCCAAGTTACGCGCGTAGGGCGCTATTGGTCCAGGCCATTTCAGGGATCTCGTTATCAAATCGAGATATGGACTCAACCCTTATTGACGGTAATTCAGTCGGTGATTCACCTAATTACTACCTGCCGAATTCCTCCCGTCACGAGCGGTGAGGAATCCTCCCCTCCGCCCCAGCAGGATGCCCGTCAGGGTGAGCAGGAGGCCGCAGATCTGTCGGAGGGTGAGCGTTTCTCCGGCGATCGCCGTGCCCAACAGCACCCCCGTGACCGGGTTCAGCAGCCCGAGCAGGCCGACCGTCGCGGCCGGCAGCCGCCGAAGCCCCGTGAACCACGCGGCGAAGGCCACCGCCGTCGCGACGACCGCGACATAGGCGAATCCGAGCAGCTCGGAAGGGTCGAGGGCCGGCGGTGATCCCTCCACGGCGACGGCGAACGGCAGCAGCAGGAGCCCGCCGCCCAGCAACTGCCACGCCGTCGACGCGAGGACGTCGACCTCCGGGCTCCACCGCTTGGCCAGGACGTAGCCGAAGGAGGACATGGCCATCGCGGCCACGGAGGCCAGTACGCCGACCGGATCCATCGGGACGGCCCCGGTGAGCAGCGTCAGTGACACCCCCGCGACGCCGAGGCCGGCGCCGGCCAGCTGGCGCGGGCCCGGCCGCTCCGCGATCAGCGCCCAGGCGAGCAGCATCATCATCAGTGGTGCGGTCGCCATGACGGTCGAGGCCGCGCTGGTCGGCAGGCGCTGCGCGGCGACGTAGATCAGGGCGAAGAACGCGCTCATGTTGAGGAAGCCGAGCAGCAGGGACTTCCACCACCAGGATCCCCGGGGCGGCTCCCGGCGGACGGCCAGGAGCAGCAGGCCCGCGGGCAGTGCCCGGAAGGCCGCGCCGTAGAGCGCGTGGCCCGCGGGCAGGAACTCGCGGGTGACGTAGTAGTTCGTACCCCACGCGATCGGGGCGATCGCCGTGACCAGCGACCACCTGAGATTGGCTTCCATGGAAGATATAATACCTTCCATGGAAGCTATACTGGTCGGGTGAGACCGGAACCGTACGCATCGCAGGCGGGGGCACCCGCCGACCACGTCGCCCGCATCCAGGCCGAGTGGGCACGGGAGCGCCCGGACGTCGACGTCGCCCCGCAGGGGGTGATCGGGCGGCTGCACCGGCTCGGGCTGCTCCTGACCGACCGGCTCTGCCTCGTCTACCGCCGCTACGGACTGAGCGAGGGGGAGTTCGACGTGCTCGCGGCCCTGCGCCGCGCGGGAGCGCCGTACGAGCGGGCCCCCGGCGAGCTGGCGGTGCACACCATGGTCACGACGGGCGCGATGACCAAGCGCATCGACCGGCTGGAACGGGACGGCCTCGTCGCGCGCCGCCGCTCGGCCGCCGACGGCCGCGGGCGCGTGGTCGCGCTCACACCGGCGGGGCGCGAGCTGATCGACCGGGCGTTCACCGAGCACATGGAGAACGAGCGCAGCCTGCTCGAAGGGCTGACCCCGCGGCAGGCGGCCGAACTGGAGGCGCTCCTCACCGCCTGGCTGGCCCGGGTCGAGCCCCCGCCCGGGCCCTGAGGCACGAGGGGTCCGCCGGCGAGTGCGCACCCGCGGGCGCTACTGCCGGCGGCCGCCCAGCTTGACCCACTTCGCCGTGCTCGGCACGCCCTTCGCGTCGAGCAGGAACAGCATGTAGTAGCCGGGCGGGGCGTCCGCCGCGCCCGGCGGGGTCCGGAGCCCGATCACGGAGCCGCGCACGCCGGTGAGCGGCAGCTCCAGATGGCGCTGGCTGGTGTTCACCGCATGGGTGACGGTCGTCGGCGCCAGCAGCACGGCCCGCTTGACCCGGGCGGCCGTCGAGCTGCGCACCTCGAACGCGGCCCCGTAGCCCAAATCTCCGCCGGGCACCCGGTCCAGTGCGGGCCGGCCGCCGCCCCGGTGCAGGTACGCGGGCTCGTAGAGCTCGATGCTGCCGTCCATCTCATCCTTGATGTCCGGGTCGTTGGCGATCTGCTGGAGCTCGTCGCCGGTCACCATCATGCGGCCGTCCGGCAGCACCAGGGCGTTGGAGTGGTAGCCGCGGGGCAGCCGTTGGGCCGGTCCGAGCTTCCAGTGGCCCTTGGCGTCGCGCAGCTCGATCCGCCGGTAGGAGAGGTCGGCCTTCGGGTTGAACGGTCCGTGTCCGTAATTCCGCGTGTCCAGGGCGCCGTTGACCGTGAGCAGCGTGCCGTCCGGCAGGATCAGCGTGTCGTCCTGCGTGCGGCCGAAGGCCCGCGGCTCCTCGGTGGTCCACCGGCCGCCGGACAGCCGGTAGGTGTTCGGGTCGTGCGGATCACCGCCGAGCACCAGTACGGAGTCCGGGCCGCGGAACCCGGCCGGCAGCGGCACGGCCGACCCGTAGCCCCGGAAGTCGGCGGGCCGCCGCGGCAGATCGGTCCGGGTCTCCTTGACCGGGTCGAAGAGCCACTGCTGATCGGCGTCGCGGCCGAGCCCGTAGACCATGCCGTCGCGCAGCGAGAAGAGGTGCGGATAGTCGTTGCGGAAGGGGGCGTCCGCGCGCATCCGCTCCGCCGCCAGGCCGACCGGGATGTCGTACGTCCGCCAGGGCACGGGATGGCGCAGCGCGGGGAAGCGCTCCACGACCGGGGTGGGTGTGCCCGTACCCCGCTCGGACTGGCCGGACATGATGATCTGGCGCCCGTCCGCGCCCGTCACGACCGAGGGGTACCAGCGGCCGACGGCCATGTCCTGGTTGCGGAACCAGGTTTCGGTCCAGGGGTCGAACACGAAGGACAGCTTGGCGCCGCTGCCGCCCTTGCCGCCGGTGTTGCCGCCGAAGACCCCGACCATGCCGTTGGGCAGGAAGGCGTGCCCCGCGCAGAAGAACGGCGCGGGGCGGGGTGTGTACGTACCGTCCGGCATCAGGACGGTCGGGGGCTCCACCTTCTTGAACGCCCGCGGCCCGGTGCCCTTGGCCGGGTCCCAGAGGAAGGCGCGGCCGGCGTTCGTGGGGCCGATCCGGTCGGTGGGACCGGTCTCCTTGGTGGGGTCGGTCTCCACGCGCTCGAAGGAGAAGAGCAGCACCTTGCCGGTGGGCAGCAGCGCGGTGTGGACGCCGAAGTCGGGGGAGGGGAAGAACTCCGTGAAGCGGCCGAACTGTGCTGCGGAGAAGGGCGCGTTGGTGCGCTGCTGCGAGGACGTGAGGGCGGTCAGGCTCTCGGTGCGCTTCGACTGGGGGTATTCCTTGGGGCCCTTGGCCGCGCTCCGCCGTTGCGCGTGGGCGCGGGCGTGCTCCTCGCCGATGACGGCGGCTTCGTCGGGATCGGCCGCGACCGTGGACGCACGGCCGTCGGCGTGGTGGTGCCCCGGAGGGGATTCGTGCCCGGGGACCGCTGCGGCGAAGGCGGCCGGGGCGGGGGCGGTGAGGGATGCGAGGGCGGCGGCCACGGCCACGCATGCGGACAGCACGGCGGACCGCCGTGCGGGCGGACCGGTCAGACCAGGCAGGCCGGGCATGAGCTCTCCTCCGTCGGCGGGGTGCCCATCATATGAAAAAGGGGATTCTTGGTGCGAAAAGGCGCGAGTGGGGCGGGTGAAGGTGGGAGGCATGGGCCGTTCGGCCGCCCGGTCCGCCGTGCCGAATCGTTTCTCCGGTGAATGGGCCCGTCCGACCGGGTGAGGGCGCGTACCCGGTCGTGCTCGGCGGCCGCCCGCGGCGGCTATCCATGGCGACGTGATCAAGCCACCTCGCACCACCCGCAAGGCTCGCGCCGCACTGACCGCCGCAGCCGTCACCGGATGCCTCGTCGCGCTCTCCCCGTCGGCCGGGGCCACCTCCTCCGCTGCCGCCGCGCCCCCGGGCCGGGTGGCCGTCGACGTCGCCTCGGTCAACGGCTCGGGCTGCCGTCCGGGCAGTGCCGCCGTCGCCGTGGCCGCCGACAACTCGGCCTTCACCGTGACCTACAGCGAGTACATGGCCTCGGCCGGCGGGGGCGTCGCCGCCACCGAAGGCCGCAAGAACTGCCTCCTCTCCCTCCTCGTGCACGTCCCGCAGGGCTACACGTACGCGGTGTCCCACGTCGACTACCGGGGCTACGGCAAGCTGGAGCCGGGGGCGACCGGTACCCAGAAGGCCAGCTACTACTTCCAGGGCATGAGCCAGACCGCCAACCGGACCCACCAGTTCCATGGCGAGCTGAACGACAACTGGCAGGTGACGGACACCACCGGCATCGAGGCCCTCGTCTTCGCCCCCTGCGGGGAGCAGCGCAACTTCAACATCAACACCGAACTGCGCGCGGACGTCGGGACCTCCGACAAGAACAAGACGAGCTACATGACCGTCGACTCCACGGACGGCAGCATCAACAGCGTGTACCACTTCTCCTGGAAGCAGTGCCCGGTCCGCCGCTGAGCCGGCCGCCGGTCCTGTGACACCGACCCGGGCGGCGGTGGCGGCACTCCGCCTCCGCCGCTCGCGGGCGTCCCGCCGTCTACGAGACCCGGCCCGCCGTGGCCCTGTACCGGCCCGGTGTCGTCCCGAACTCCCGGCTGAAGGCGTGCGAGAAGGCGTACGGGGTGCCGTACCCGACCCGGCGCGCGATCGCGGCCAGCGGGTCCGGGGTGTCGCGGAGCAGGGTGGCGGCGTACGTCAGCCGCCACCACGTCAGGTACGCCATGGGCGGGCGGCCGACCAGTGTCGTGAAGCGGCGTGCCAGCGTGGGACGGGAGACGCCCGCCTCGGCGGCGAGGCGCTCGTTCGTCCAGGGGGCGGCCGGATCCGAATGCAGCGCCCGCAGGGCGGCGGTGGCGACCGGATCGCCCAGTACGGCCGACCAGGCTCCGCCCGCGCCCTCGGACATCCAGGAGCGGATCATGTAGACGAGCAGGAGATCGAGCAGGCTGGGCACCGCCATGCAGGCCCCCGGCCGCTGATCGGCCAGCTCGCCCCCCAGCAGGGCGATCGCGGCCCGCAGTTCGGGGTGTGATCCGACCCTGTTCGGCAGGTGCACCACCTGCGGCAGCTCCAGCATGAGCGGGTGCACGCGGCTGCGGTCGAGCCGGTACTTGCCGCACAGCATCTCCACCCCGCCACCGGCTTCCTGCCTGCGCGCGCCCGGCATCGCCTCCCCGGACAGGAGCTCGAACGGCACCGCCCGCGCCACGGCCGCCGCATCGGCGGGGGAGTCGGCGATCACGTGCCCCGTACCGTGCGGCAGCAGCACCGCGTCGCCCGGGGCCAGCGATATCGGCGGGCCGCCCCCGTCGGCCAGCAGCCAGCAGCTGCCCTCGAGTACGACGTGGAAGCCGGCGCCGTCGTACGGGGCGAAGCGCGCGCACCAACTGCCGCTCACCCTGACCCGGTTGGAGGAGGGCCGGCCGATCCGGACGGCCGCGATGGCGTCGCTCACCACATCCATGGGGTCAGCGTACCCGTAGGCACCAGGGATGAGACTGTCGCGTATTCACATGAGCGGGACGGGCATTGAGGGGCTCAACGGGCCTTCGTAGACTCGGCGTCATGAGCAGTGAGAGCAAGCAGAGCAGGCGGAGCATCGTGCTCGGCGAGGTCGAGGTCACCCGGGTCGTCGAATGGCAGGGACCGCTCGGGCCCGCGCGCGGCCTCGTACCGGAGGCCGGGGCCGAGGCGTGGAAGGACAACGAGGACTGGCTGTCACCGGACCACTGGGAGGCCGACAGCGACCGGGCGGTCCTCGCCCTCCAGACCTGGGTCCTGCGCAGCGCCGGGAAGACCGTCCTGATCGACACGGGCGTCGGCAACGGGCGCGAGCGGCCCGGTTCGCCGCTCTTCCACCAGCGGGACGGCGACTTCCTCGGGGAGCTGGAACGGGCGGCGGGAGTACGGCCGCAGGACGTGGACATCGTCGTCAACACCCACGTCCACGGCGACCACGTCGGCTGGAACACCGTGGCCGCGGACGGGGGCTGGGTGCCCGCCTTCCCCAACGCCCGGTACCTCGTCCCGGCCGCGGACGACCACCACTTCGGGCCCGGCAACGGGTACGGCGGCGGCCGCCGGGAGGACGACCGGCTGATCTACGAGGACAGCATCGCGCCGGTCCACCGCACCGGGCAGGTGGTGCTCTGGGACGGCGTCCACCGCATCGACGAGCACCTCACCCTCGAATCCGCGCCCGGGCACACCCCCGGATCCTCCGTGGTACGACTGGCCTCCGGCACCGACCGGGCCGTCTTCGTCGGCGATCTGCTGCACAGCCCCGTGCAGATCCTTGAGCCCGCCTGCAACAGCTGCTTCTGCCTGGACGCGGCGCAGGCCGCAGCCAGCCGCCGCCGCATCCTCGAACGCGCCGCCGACCGGAACGAGTTGCTCGTACCCGCCCACTTCGGCGGGGCCGGAGCGGTGGAAGTGCGCCGCCAGGGGCAGGACTTCACCCTCGGGGCCTGGGCCTCTCACCGCGAGGTCGGATGAGGGGACGCGGGGGAGTGCGGCGCGGGGGCGGTACGGGGCCGGGCCGCCGCCACCCGCAGGATCCGCAGGGCCAGCTGGACCTCCAGGGCCCCGGCCGGGGTGTTCCATTCCTCGCCCAGGACCTGCCGGACCCGGTCGAGGCGCTGCACCACCGTGTTGACGTGCACGTGGAGCGCGTCCTTGGTGCGGGCCAGGCTGGACCCGTGCGCGAAGTACGCCTCCAGGGTGCGCACCAGTTCCGTTCCGCGCTGCGTGTCGTACGCGATGACCGGCCCCAGCACCCGGTCCACGTACGCGCCCACGTCCGCCCCGTCACCGAGCAGCACTCCGAGGAACCCGAGGTCGGCCAGGCCGGCCCCGTCACCGGTGTGACCGAGGGCGTGCAGGGCCTCCAGGCAGCGCAACGCCTCGGCGTACACGCCCGGCAGGCCCTCCGGTCCGGCGGCGGGCCCGGCGGAGCCCGCCGTGACCGGGGTGCCCAGGGCCTGGCCGAGCTCGGCGGCCAGCGACCGGGCGAGCGGGCCCGGGCTGTCGGTCGGGGCGAGGAGGACGACGCGGCCCTCGTGCAGCCCGGCCAGGCCGCTCCGGGCGCGCGCGTGGCGGCCGGCCTCCGCCGCCAGCCGGGACCGCAGCGCTGCGTCGCAGTGGAGCACCACCAGGGCGTGCGGCCGGGCGAGGTCGACCCCGAGCTTGCGGGCCCGGATCGTCCGGCTGCCGGTGTCGCGGACCCGGCCGGGGGCGGCCGGCGCCAGCAGGTCGCCGAGCAGCTCGCCGCGGACCCGGTCCTCGGCGTGCGCGATGGACCGGCGCAGCAGGAGCAGCAGCGCCGTCACCAGGCCGGCCCGCTCGAACAGACGCCGCTCGGTGTCGGGCAGGTCGTCGCCGCGCCCGCCGAGGGTGATGCTGCCCAGGAGCTCAGGCCCGGCCAGCACCGCGCAGACCCAGACCCCGTCCACGGCGACCGCCCGGCCGCCGGAGCGCGAGGCGGCCAGCGCGTGGGCGGGCGGGCCCGCCGACATGCCGGCCGGATCCGTGCCGACCCGTGCGAGCTCGGCGCCGTCGGCGTCGCGTACGACCAGACCGCCGCCCAGCAGGACGGCGACCTCCCGGGCGACGTCGGCCACGTCGCCGCCGCGCAGCACGAGCCGGGTGAGCCGGTCGTGGGTCTCGGCGGCGAGCCGCATCGCCTCGCTCTGGGCGCGGGCGGTCTCGGTGGCGACCCCGAGTTCCACGAGGGCGGTACGGGTCTCTTCGAGCAGCCGGGCGCTGTCGATGGCCACGGCGGCGTGGTCGGCGAGGGAGGACAGCAGCGCCACCGCGTCGGGCGCGAAGTCGCGGACCGCCCGGTCGGCCGCGTACAGCACCCCGATCACGCGGGTCCCGACGCGCAGCGGGACCCCGAGGATGCCGCGCAGGCCCTCCTCGCGGACCCCGTTGTCGATGGCGTCCGTATGCCGGAAGCGGTCGTCGGTGCGGTAGTCGGCGCTGGCGTACGGGCGGGCGGTCTGGGCGACGAGACCGCCGAGCCCTTCGCCCATGCCCAGCCGCAGCTGCTGGAAGGCGGCCGACACCGAGCCGTCGGTGACGCGCATGAACGTGTCCCCGATGACCGGATCGTTGAGGGTCAGGTACGCGACGTCCGTTCCCAGCAGCATCCGGGCCCGGTGGACGATGGCCCGCAGCACGGCGTCGAGGTCGCGCAGGGCGGCGAGGTCGCCGGCGGTGTCGAAAAGGGCCGTGAGTTCGGCCTCGCGCCGCCGGTGCTGCTCGAGCGTGCGCCGGATGTCCAGCGCCACCCGGGTGGCCTCCTCCACGAGGGCCTGCTCGGCGGGACCCGCCCCGGAGGTGCGGGCGTTGGCGGCGGGCCGGGTGAACTGCTCGACCGGCGCGCCGCGGCGCAGCAGTTCGAGCAGTTCGAGCAGGGGGGATTCCCTCGGGGAGGTCATGGCGGCATTCTCCCGTGGTCGCGACGCCCGGATCAGGCGGGGTGGTCGAGGGCGGCCGGGAGGGGAGCCGCCCGCCCGCCCGCGGCGGCCGCCGCGGGCCCGGTGGCGGCCTTGGTCAGGTCGCGGCCCCGGGTCTCCCGGGCGAAGGCGACGGTGAGGGTGGTCACCACGGCGGCCGCGCAGAGATAGAGGGAGACGGGTACGGAGGAGCCGTAGTCCTTGAGGAGCTCTACGGCGATGAGCGGGGCCAGCGCGCCGGCGACGATCGAGGCGAGCTGGGAGCCCATCGAGGCGCCGGAGTAGCGGACGTCGGTGTCGAACATCTCGGAGACGAAGGCGGCTTGGGGGCCGTACATCGCGCCGTGCAGGAGGAGTCCGGCGGTGACGGCGACGGTGATGACGGCGAAGGACTTCGAGTCGACCAGTGCGAAGAACGCGAACGCCCACAGGGCCATGCCGACCGAGCCGATCAGCGTCACCGGCCGCCGTCCGATCCGGTCCGAGAGCGCGCCCCAGGCCGGGATGGTGACGAAGTGCACGGCCGAGCCGATGAGGACGGCGTTCAGCGCGGTGCTCTTGGCCAGCCCCAAGTGCACGGTGACGTACACGAGGAGGAAGGAGGTCAGCACGTAGTAGGAGATGTTCTCGCCGAACCGGGTGCCGATGGCGGTCAGCACCTGGCGCCAGCCGCGGCGGAACACCTGGACGACGGGAGCCCCGTCCTCGCGCCCCTGCCGGGCCGCCCGGGCGGCGAGGAACACGGGCGACTCGGAGACGGACAGGCGGATCCACAGTCCGACGATCACCAGAACCCCGGAGAGCAGGAAGGGAACGCGCCAGCCCCAGGCGAGGAACGCCGCGTCGGACTGGACGCCGGCGAGCAGGGCGAGCACCCCGGTCGCCAGCAGGTTCCCGCCGGGCGCACCGGACTGCGGCCAGGAGGCCCAGAACCCCCGGTGTTCGGCCCCGCCGTGCTCGGAGACGATGAGCACCGCCCCGCCCCACTCCCCGCCGAGGGCGAATCCCTGCACCAGCCGCAGGACGGTGAGCAGCACGGGAGCCCCGACGCCGATGCTGGCGTACGTGGGCAGCAGCCCCATCGCGAAGGTCGCCCCGCCCATCATGAGCAGGCTGAGGACCAGCAGCTTCTTGCGCCCGACCTTGTCCCCGAAGTGCCCGAACACCACCCCGCCGAGCGGCCGGGCCAGGAACCCGATGGCGTAGGTGATGAAAGCGATCAGCGTCCCGGTCAGCGGATCGCCGGTCGGGAAGAACAGCTTGTTGAACACCAGCGCGGCGGCGGTGCCGTAGAGAAAGAAGTCGTACCACTCGATGGTGGTCCCGATGAGGCTCGCGGCGACGATTCTCTTGATGGATCCGGTGGTCGGAGGAGCGGTCCGGGGGGAGGCCATGAACACCACTTCCAGGGGTCTGCGGGGACGATCGGTGTCGCCACAACGTAGAAGTCCCCAGGTCAGCGGTATATGTGCCGGGCCATCACAATGAGGCGCCGTTCTATGTGTCCCACGCCCACACCACCGACGGAGCCGCCTCCCGCGACCCCGGACACGATGGCGACAGCCCCTGCCGGAATTGCAGAGTCGCCCGGCCCGCTTCATGCCACCGCATGCCGTCATCGACGGACCGGCGCGGCCGTCGTGTCCGATCGGAGAGTGCGCCCCGAGGTCTCACCGCTGCCCAGCCCACATGGCTGGTGCGTCCGACGTGCGCGGTCTTCTCCCCCGTGGTGGTCCTGCGTTCCAAGTGCGTGGAGTCCGGCGGCCACGCCGTGGAGCTGGGCGGGTGGAGTCCAGCCGTGCAGCGCACGGAGGGCGGCCCGGCGGTGGGCTGGCTCTTCGAAGGCGAAGTCGAGGAGCTTGTCGCAGGGCTGACTGGTGTCCGCGCCGGCCACGACGGCGCCGTGCGTGCGCAGTCTGGCGGGTGAGCCGGTCGGCTTCCGATGGACACCGTCACTCGCTCGTGCTCGTCCACGGGGAGCGGTGATGCCGTGCGCGACACGCGGCCTCGCGACATCCTTGAAGGAGCTGACCGGATCCACCAAGGCGGGCTCGTTCGTCATCAGGTTTCGGAGCGTGTGATGGACGGCCCCTCCTTGGCTTTCGGTGAGGAGGATTCATGGCATTCGGTAGGGCACATGGTCCTGAGCTCGGCACCGTGGTGGCGGGAGTGGATGGATCCCGGCCTGCGGAGCGGGCTGTGTTCTGGGCCGCGGCGGAGGCTGTGCGGCGGGACGGCACCTTGCACCTCGTGCACGGCGCGGACACCGACAGCCGGATGTCGTATGCATCTGTGTACGCGATCGAGCGGATACGCCGGGCGGGCCGGGAGCTGCTTGAGGAGGCCGCCGCCAAGGTCGCCGCACGCCATCCGGGGCTGCACGTGTCGACCGAACTCAGTCCCCACGAGCCGGTCGCCGGCCTGCACGCCGCGGCTGCGGACTCCGACACCATCGTGGTCGGTAGCCGCGGCCTCGGCGGATTCGAGTCACTGATGCTGGGTTCGGTCGGCCTGAAGGTCGCCGCGGGCGCGAAGGCGCCCGTGGTCGTGGTCCGGGGGGACGAGGACACCGCCGGAGCAGGGGTGGTGCTGGCCGCCATCCGTGACGAGCACGACGTGGAGTGCGCGAGGCACGCGGCGAGTGAGGCGGAGCTGCGCCGGTCGTCACTGCGGTTGCTGCACGTCTGGAATGTTCTGGAGTCCGTCGGGGAGAGCGTGACCGTGCTCGACGATGCGGACGAGGGAGTGCAGGTGCATGTACGAAGGGTGACGTCAGTGGCCCACCGGATCCGTGACGAGTTTCCGGCCCTGCGCGTGCACGTCGACACCGAGAGGAGTTCGTCCGTCGCAGGGGCGCTGGTGGAGGCGTCACGCCACGCGGACATGGTGGTGATGGGCGGACGACGCACCCCCGGATACTTCGGGCCCACCCTGGGCCGGGCGACGCACAGCCTCCTGCACCACTCGCACTGCCCCGTCGAACTCATTCCGCGCCATGGCAGGCATGACGACGAGGACCAAGGGTGGTGACCACCCCGAAGGCCGCAGAACAGGACAGCCCCGTTCGCCGTGGCCGCACCCCGCCCGCACCCGCACCGGCCGCGGTCGGAAACCGTGGCCAGGCACTCTGCGCCGGGGGCAGATGAGGCGGGCCGGGACGTCCGGCTTCGGCAGGGCGCGCGGCCATCACGTCTCTCGGTGTTCGTCGGACCCGTGGGGAACGACGCCGAGGTGGGGGAGATGGCGGACGAACCAGTCCAGCGCGGCGTCGGCCACGGCGTCCAGCGCGCCGGATTCCTCGAAGAGGTGGCTCGCACCGGGAACCACCCCGATCTGGTGTTCGCAGCGCAGGTGCGCCGCGGCCTCGCGGTTGAGGTCCAGTACCTGATCGTCGGCTCCGCCGACGATCAGCAGGGTCGGAGCACGCACGGCCGCGAGCCGGGAGACCGCCAGGTCGGGGCGTCCACCCCGCGAGACGATCGCGGCGATGTCCGATCGCGGTTCGGCGGCGGCCATGAGCGCGGCCGCGGCGCCGGTGCTGGCGCCGAAGTAGCAGATGCGCAGGGCAAGCCGCGCCCGGATCCACCCCGTGGCCTGAGTCAAGCGGAGGGCGAGGAGCGGTACGTCGAAGACCTTCGCCCGGTCACGTGCCTCGGCCGGGGTGAGGAGATCGAAGAGCAGCGTCGCCAGCCCCGCACGGTTCAGTACCTCGGCCACGTGGCGGTTTCGGGGACTGAGGCGACTGCTGCCGCTGCCGTGCGCGAAGACGACGACGCCCTCGGCGTCCTCGGGCACGGTCAACAGCCCGGGCAGCGCCGTGCCTCCCGCGTCCACCACCACTTCACCGGTCTGCGGCGGGACCCGACCTGAAGCCGGTGCCGGTGCCGGCGGGCGTGCCCGCGCCGCCTCGGCCAACAGCGCGGCGACCTCCTCGTCCCCCACCTGCGAGAAGTCCTCGTACCACTGGCCGACCGCGGAGAAATGACGGGGAACCGACAGGCACACCACCTCGTCCGCCTCGCGCCGAAGCTGTTCCAGTGCCCGGGGAGCCGCCACGGGAACGGCGAGGATCACCTGCTCGGCCCCGCGCTCCCGCGCGACCTCGCACGCCACGGACGCGGTCGATCCGGTGGCGATGCCGTCGTCCACGACGACCACCGTCCGTCCGGTGAGCGCGATCTGCTCCCGGCCTTGCCGGTAGCGCGTCAGACGCCGCTGAAGCTCTTCCCGTTCGGCTCCCTCCACTCTTGCGCAGTCCCGTTCCCCGAGGCCGGCGGCACGGACCGTCGCCCCGCTGATCAGCCGTACGCCGCCCTCGCCGATGGCACCGAACGCCACTTCGGGTTGGAAGGGCACCCCGAGTTTGCGGACCACGATCACGTCCAGCGGAGCGCCCAGGACCCGTGCGATCTCCGAGGCCACGGGTACTCCGCCGCGGGGGAGCCCGAGGATCACCGGCTCGACCAGCCCGAGCCGGACCAGCTCACCGGCCAGTTGTCTGCCGGCGGCCGTTCGATTGGAGAAGAACATGCTGCGCCTCCTGTCACGGCCCTGATCCGTCGGTAAGCGTCCGCAGAGACACCGGCCGGAGGAACGGGTCGGAACCAGACGGCTTCGGTGGCATGCCGGGCCGCGGTGGTGCGGGGTTCGAGCTCGGGAGCCTCGACAACCTGCGCATCACGCGTTGAGGGCACGCAAGAGAACCCCTGACTTCAGGGTCGTACCGGTGCACGAAGTCCGCATCCGGATGGTGCTCGCGTCGAGCGGTCGGCGGGCACCCTGCAGGGCGGATCAAGCTTGGTCGGGCATGCTCACGGAGCTGCTGGACTGCCCTGCGCGGGCGCGCGGAGACGGAGTGTTCATGGAAGACAATGTCGTCAAGCACCAGTGGTAGGTCGAGCCGGTGCGCCGTGGTGCTGTGGGACGACTGCGACGGGGCAGAGGGCATGATGCAGGGCCCGGTGGGCGACCCTCCCCAGTTCCATGCCGATCGGGCCGCCCGGCCGCCGTGCGCCGACGATCAAGAGGTCTGCTGCGGCAGACCGCTCCGTGAGCACCTTGCGTGCGGTGCCTTCGAGCGTGGTGCGGCGGAGCCGTACCTGTGGATGTTCCCGGGCCGCGGTTTCCACGGCTCTGTCGAGGAGCGTTTTCGCCGGCCCCTCGTGGTCGCGGGGGGCGTCGCCGGGCATGACCATGTGGTCGACCGGTTCGTGTGGTGAGCGTCGCCAGGTGCAGACGACGTCGAGTTCCGCGTCCCGTGCGGCGGCCTCGCGAAAGGCGAACCGTACGGCTGGAGAGTCCACGTCGTAGGGGCCTATGCCGAGCAGTATGCGCCCGCGGCGCGCTTCCAGGGCGTGCTGGTCCCCGCGCACGACGATGACTGGGCCGGAGGACCTGGCGGCCACGACGAGGGCCACGGATCCGAGCAGAAGGTCGGCGAGTTCCCCACGTCCGCGCGAGCCGACGACGACGGCGTCTGCCGTGCGTCCCTCGCGCAGCAGGGCGCTCGCCGCGTCCTCGGCCGTGATGTCCGTCGTGACCTGCAGGCCGGGTGTGCGTCGCCGGACGCGCTCGGCGCCGACCGCCACGATGTTCTCGGCGAGGACCTGTTCGGAGGGACGGTCCGGGCTCCAGGCCGGTACGGCTCCCTCGTACCGCTCCCAGAACGAGGCGTACACGATGCGCAGGGGGAGCGCGAGTCGTACCGCCTCGTCCGCGGCCCAGTCCGTCGCGGTGAGACTGGAGTCGGAACCGTCGACGCCTACGACAAGGGGAGCCAGGGTCTTCATCATCCCCACCGCCTCTCGAGACTCAGATCGACTCACTGGCACGTTCGTATGGGAGGCCACGCCCGCGTAGAACCCCTGAGCAGGACCCGGCGGCCGTCTCGCAGACCACGTCGCGGTTGACGACGGCAGGTGAAGTACCTGTTCTCCCATTCTCGCCCTGCAGTGGCGAGGTGCCGCCCGGGCAGGTCCCCTCAGGCATTCGGCCGTCTTCGCAGAGTGACTGCCCCATGACGCGAGGCGATGGTGAGGGCGAGCCAGCTCACCCACCCGATCGGCTGCAGCACCCAATAGCTCGCGATCCGGTACAGGAGTGTGAGCGCGATGGCCTGATCCGCGGGAAGCCCGTACAGGACCAGGAGCGCGGCGAGGCTGGTTTCGATGACTCCGAGGCTGCCGGGTGTGAGTCGCAGGGCCCCCGTCATCTGGGTGAGGGTGTAGGCGGTCAGTGTCCCCGGCCAGGGCAGCGCGATCCCCAGACCCCATGCGCAGGCGATGAGGCAGGCCACGTCCAGAATCCAGTTCGAGACGGCCAGGGCGAACGGCACCAGCCATGGGCGCACGCCGGGCCTGCTTGCTCGAACGTGTCGGACGAGGCGGGACAGCCCTTCCTCGATGTCCCACACGCGCGGGGTGCGGACTCCGATCCTTCGCCACAGGCGCCATGCGCGGCGCCGCGAGGAAGGAAACCGTGACAGGGCCACCACCGCGGTGGCGGCGAGCACGAGGGCCACCGTCAGCCAGAGCACGGCGGAGCGCAGACCGGCGGCGGGCCCCGATCCGCTGCCGGCGAGGACACCCACCACCAGCAGGAGGAACAGGGCGAGAGCGGACAGCAGGCCGGAGACCGCGAGGACGGACCCTGCGAGCACCAGCGATACGTGTCGGCGCCGCAACTGCCCGAACAGCCATGCTGCGGCGAATGCCGCACCACCGGGGAGTGCTCCGGCCACGGCGTTGGCTGCGGCGGCCATGGCACCCATCAGGGCGAATCCCAGTCGGGCGCCACCCAGCTTCAGCAGCCGCCATTGCATCGCCGCCATACACGTCAGGGACAGCACTTCAAGCAGGGTGCCCAGTACCAGCCACGCCGGCGGCACCGCCCCCATCAGGCGGAGGGCCGAGGCGATGTCGTGGCGCCGGTTCACAGCGGCGACCGCGACAGCCGTCACGACTACGGCCGACAGCAGCCACCACAACGGGTGACGGGCCGACGCGGGCAGCGGCCGGGGGACCGGTTGCCCGGTACCGTCCGATCCGCCAGGTCCATGCGCCATACAGGCCACGTTACGGACGGCTCGCCGTCGGCGCGGCATGCCGTCCGCCGCGCACCGGCCCGGCTGTGCGGATCAGGGCGATCGCGGTGATGATCTCCGGCGGCGGGCGCAGCGCCGTAAGGGCAGTGCTCCCTCCGGGCGGGACCGGTTCCGCTCCGGGCAGTCGTTGAATCCCCGACCACTAGGCTAAGGGCTGTCCCGTAATCCGCGGTGGGTCAGCGCGCGGCGTCAGATGCGGTGCATCGCAAGGCGGAGGGTCGTCCTCATACTGGGCGTATTCGGGCGATCCCGACAACGCAGCGAGGTGCCGTAGCTGGCGCCGCGCGCCCGCCGGGGATTACGGGACAGCCCTTAGGCCGTCGGCGGTCCTCGCATTCCGCCCCCGGCCCGTTTCCCCACTGCCGCAGCCGCCGGCCTGCCCCTCGCTCTCGCCGCACGCGCACGGGGTCCTGGTCCCAGGCGGATACCGGCGGACAGGCCGCTTCGCCCCCTCCGACACGGCAAGCCGCCGAGTCGAACATTGAGGCCAAGAGCGTGCCAGAGCTGCACCTCCTGGAGCTGCACCGGCGTCGAGGGCTTCGGCAGCTGACCCGCACAGGCCGAACGGTGCGACGTGAAGCGGTCAGCCGGTTGGCCGGCTCGCCTCGGCGCCGAAGTGCCATGTGTAGGGGCGGAACAGCCAGGACCAGCCGACCAGCTCACCGGGCCGAGGTCATCGATCACGCTCCGAATGCGGCGCGCAAGGGCCGTGGTCACCGGCCGCTGGCCGAGTGGCCCTGGTGGGGGTGGCGTGACGCGTGGCGTGCCGGTGTCCGCCAGGCTGTTCTCTGCCATGCTTGCGCGGTTGTGAAAGCTGTCGCGGCAGCGGTTCTCGGCATGCCGCGGCCGACACGGCCGACGGTTCGGCCGGCCGCAGGAGCAGGAGCTCGACATGAGTGAAAGAGCGCTGGAGCAGACGGAGCGGGCCGTCCGCCGTGCGGCGCACGTGCTTCGGCTGGCTCACGCCGCCGTGGGCCAGGCGACGGGCTTGCTGGCTACGCCCGAGGCCGGGCTGGAGCAGCGGATGATCACCCTGAGCGGAGCGCTGGGCGAGCTCCGGCAGGAGACGGACGAGCTGGTCGCGGCAGACGCTTCCATCGGAACGATCGGGGAGGTTGACCTCCGGTCCCTGGTGACGGACATGTACGTCGGCCAGGACGCGGGACGCATCGATCTGCTGGTCCGTCAGGTCGGTGACATCGCGTGGGCGCGCCGGTCGAGGCAGCCTCTTCCCGACGAAGTGCGTTTCCGCGTACGCGAGATGGGCGACGACTGCCGTGCACTGGTCGGACGGGCGGCCGATGTCGTCGAGTTGTCCCCGCCTCATGCGGTCATGGACAGGCAGGTGCAGGACATCGACCGTCGCCAGCAGGAGCTCTGTCGCGTCCTGCTGTCCGGCACGGACTCGCTCACCACCCGTGACGCCGTCGACGCGGCGGTCCTCGGCCGCTGCTACCAGGAGTGCGCCCGGAGAGCCGTTGCCGTGGCCCGTCACATCGCCCTGCTCCAGGAAACCGCACCAAGGCGGTGAGCGGGCCGTTCGGCGTGTCAGGGCAGGCCGGCCACAGCGGTCTGCTCCACGATCAATTGCCATACGCCCTTGTGCAGGACCATGTTGCCGTGGGTGACCAGCATCGCCGCCTGGACGGGGTCGGCCGGGTCGATCAGCAGTGCACCGTCACGCACCAGGTGCCCGAGTAGTGCCGTGACGTTGCGTGCGTACGTCGCGGAAGCCGCTTGGGGGATGCGCTCCGGGAGGCGGCCGGCGCCGATCAGGGTGACGCCGGGACCCACGGTCATCGTGGACTCGGGCAGGACGCCCTCGACGTTTCCGCCGTCCGGGCCGGCGGCGGTATCGATGATCACGGAGCCTGGCCGCATGCCCGCCATGGCCCGTGCCGTCACCAGCACCCGTGGTCTCAGGCCCCGGCGTGGGCGGACCGTGGTGATGACGATGTCGGCACCTGCCACCAGGCCGGAAAACCTCGGACCGTACGGCGGAGCGGAATCGTCGACGGCTACGGTCGCCCCCAGGCGGCGGAGAGTGTCCGCAGCCTGCCGCGCGGCAGCGCCGGAGCCGAGGACCACAGCCCGTACCTCGCGGGGAGCGGCGGGAACAACCGTGCCCGACAGGGGATGCCCGAACCGGTCGGCTGCCAGCAGGGCCGCCTTGTAGCCGGCGAGCCGGTCCTGGGAGGCGACGGCGTCCATCGGCCGGGCCAGTACCGACGTGTCGGGAGCCAGGTCCAGCCCGATGGCGGTCACGCCCTCGTCCGCCCACCGCCGCACGTCGAACGGAACGCGCAGGGGATCCAGGAGCGCGATGAGAACCTGGCCGTGGCGAAACCGGCGTCCCGCCGGGAAGGCGGGCGGTCGTACGCCCACGAGGATGTCCGCGCGGTGGAGCAGTTCGTCGCGCGTCGCGACCCGCGCACCTGACTGCCGGTAAAGGAGGTCGGGCAGCCAGGAGGCTGCTCCGGCCCCCGATTCCACCAGCACTTCCAGCCCGAGCGCCTGCACCGCGCCCACGGCGTCCGGCACGAGGGCAACGCGTCGCTCCCCGGGCGCGTTCTCCCCGCACACGCCGACGATCATGGGAGCCATCACTGCTGCACCACCCTCCGAACGCGTTCCCCGTTCAGTATGGATCTCCCTCAGGGCGAGTCGCTTGGTCACTGAGCGTGGCGCGCGGGTCATGCTGGGTACATGTCCCCCAGTACCGGTCTCGGATGGCAGTTCTGGGTCGACCGAGGAGGCACCTTCACCGACATCGTGGCCCGCTCCCCGGACGGCGAACTGCTGACCCGCAAGATCCTTTCGGATGATCCGGCTCACTATCACGACGCGGCCGTCGCGGGAATCCGCGCGCTGCTCGGCCTTTCCGAGCAGGAGGGGATTCCCGGCGGAGCGATCGATGCGGTACGGATGGGTACCACGGTGGCGACCAATGCCCTGCTGGAGCGCGCCGGTGAGCCGACCGCACTGGTGATCACCCGCGGCTTCCGGGACGCCCTGCGCATCGGCTACCAGAACCGCCCCCGGATCTTCGACCGGGAGATCGTCCTCCCCGAGGCCCTGTACGACCGGGTGATCGAGGTCTCCGAACGCGTCACCGCCGACGGCACGGTGCTGACTCCGCCCGATCTGGAGGCCCTTGCCCCCGAGTTGCGGCGGGCGCACGCCGACGGATTCCGCGCCGTGGCGGTCGCCTGCATGCACAGCAGCCTCCACCCCGCACACGAGCGGGCGATCGGCGCCCTGGCCGAGCGAATCGGCTTTCCGCAGATCTCGTTGTCGAGCGAGGTCAGTCCGCTGATGAAACTGGTCCCGCGCGCGGACACCGCGGTGGTCGACGCCTACCTCTCTCCCGTCCTGCGCCGTTACGTGCGCCGGGTGGCCGATGAACTGCGCGGCGTCCGGCTGATGTTCATGCAGTCCAACGGAGGTCTGGCAGAGGCGGGCCACTTCCGGGGAAAGGACGCGATCCTGTCCGGTCCGGCCGGCGGCATCGTCGGCATGGCGCGCATGGCGCGGCTGGCGGGCTTCGAGAAGGTCATCGGTTTCGACATGGGAGGCACTTCCACCGACGTGTCCCATTTCGCCGGCGGGTACGAGCGGGTGTCCACCTCCCAGGTCGCCGGGGTCCGGATCCAGGCGCCGATGCTGGACATCCACACCGTCGCGGCCGGCGGCGGGTCCGTCCTGCACTTCGACGGCATCCGCTACCGGGTGGGACCCGACTCGGCCGGAGCGGACCCCGGCCCCGCCTGCTATCGCGCGGGGGGCCCGCTGACCCTCACCGATGCCAATGTGATGCTCGGCCGCGTTCAGCCGGCCCACTTCCCGCACGTCTTCGGGCCGGGCGGCGACCAGCCCCTGGACCACGAGGTCGTACGACGGCTCTTCACCGAACTCGCCGGGAAGATCCAGGCACACACCGGCGACCGGCGCTCGCCGGAGCAGGTGGCCGAAGGCTATCTGCAGGTGGCGGTGGCCAACATGGCGACCGCCGTCAAACGGATCTCCGTACAGCGAGGCCATGACGTCACGGAGTACGCGCTGACCTCCTTCGGCGGCGCGGGCGGCCAGCACGCGTGCGCCGTCGCCGACTCCCTGGGCATCCGCACCGTCCTCGTACCGCCGATGGCCGGAGTGCTCTCAGCGCTCGGCATCGGCCTCGCCGACACCACCACCCTGCGCGAGCAGTCGGTGGAACTTCCCCTCGAAGAGCCGAGCATGGAGCGGATCCTCGCTGTGGCGCGCGAACTGGAAGTCGCCGCCCGCGCCGTGCTCCACGACGAGGACGTCCCCGCCGACCGAATCCAGGTGTCGCGGCAGGCACGGTTGCGGTACGACGGCACCGACACGACCGTCACGGTGGCACTGGCCGACCCCACCGCCATGACAACGGAATTCGAGCAGAACCACCGGGCGACGTACTCGTTCCTCCTGGACCGCCCCGTCATCGTCGACGCCCTCTCGGTGGAGGCGACGGGGCTGACTCCGCAGCCCGACCTCGGACGCCTCGCCCCGATCGGAACGGCTGACGACGGCGCGCAGGAAGCGGACACCGCACCGCTCCATACCGGCGGAACCTGGCGCGATGTCCCCCTGCGGCTGCGGGAGCGCCTGGGACCGGGCGCCGTCGTGACCGGTCCGGCCGTCATCGCCGAAGCCGACGCCACCACCGTCGTCGACCCCGGTTGGCAGGCGACCGCGACCACCACGGGGCACCTGCGCCTCGAACGCGTGGCCGGTCCTGCCGAGACCGGGGTCGAGACCAGGGCGGACCCGGTCATGCTGGAGATCTTCAACAGCCTCTTCGTATCGATCGCCGAGCAGATGGGCGGCCGGCTGGAGGCGACGTCCCAGTCCGTCAACATCAAGGAACGACTGGACTTCTCCTGCGCGCTGTTCGACCCGGACGGCAATCTCGTGGCCAACGCCCCGCACATCCCGGTGCACCTGGGATCGATGGGCACCGCCGTCAGGGAAGTGATCCGCCGCCGCCACGGTGCGATGCGGCCCGGAGACGCCTACGCGGTCAACGACCCGTACCACGGCGGCACTCACCTGCCCGACATCACCGTGGTCACTCCGGTCTTCGACGAGCAGGGCGAGAGGGATGCGGCCCCTGGCGCGGAGATCCTCTTCTTCGTCGCCTCACGCGGTCACCACGCGGAGATCGGCGGCCTGACACCGGGATCCATGCCGTCGAACAGCCACGAGATCGACGAGGAAGGGGTCCTCTTCGACAACTGGCTGCTCGTCGAGAACGGCAGGCTCCGGGAGGACGAGACGCTGCGACTGCTGACGGAGGCGCCCTACCCGTCGCGGGACCCGGCAACCAACCTCGCCGACCTGCGGGCCCAGATCGCCGCCAACCGCAAGGGGGTCGAGGAGGTCGGCAAGATGATCGGCCACTTCGGCCTCGGCGTGGTGCGCGCCTATATGCGACACGTCCAGGACCACGCCGAGGAGGCCGTCCGCCGCGCGCTCGTCTTCCTCGCCGACGGCGCGTACCGCTACGAGATGGATTCCGGCGCGGTCATCGCCGTACGCATCACCGTGGATCGTGAGCAGCGGTCGGCAACGATCGACTTCACCGGTACATCGACGCAGCTGGAGACGAACTTCAACGCGCCGACAGCCGTGGTGAACGCGGCAGTCCTGTACGTCTTCAGGACGCTGCTGGCCGAGGACATCCCGCTCAACGACGGCTGTCTCAGGCCGCTGCGCATCATCGTCCCGGCCGGATCGATGCTCGCGCCGGTCTACCCCGCGGCCATCGTCGCGGGGAACGTCGAGACCTCGCAGGCGATCACCGGGGCCCTGTACGCCGCGCTGGGCGCCCAGGCAGAGGGCAGCGGCACGATGAACAACCTCACCTTCGGCAACGAACGCCACCAGTACTACGAAACCATCGCCTCCGGCTCCGGCGCAGGACCGGGATTTGACGGGGCACCAGCGGTGCAGACCCACATGACCAACTCCAGGCTCACCGACCCCGAGGTTCTGGAGTGGCGCCTTCCGGTGCTGCTGGAGGAGTTCTCCGTACGCAGCGGCAGCGGCGGCGAGGGCCGATGGCGGGGCGGTGACGGCACCGTACGCAAGATCCGCTTCCGCGAACCGATGACGGTCAGTACCCTCTCCGGCCACCGCCGGGTCCCGCCCTACGGCATGGCCGGCGGAGCCCCCGGCGCGCTGGGCGCCAACCACGTGGAGCGGGCCGACGGAACCTCCGTCCCGATGGCAGGCTGCGACTCCGTCGAGGTCCGGACCGGCGATGTGCTCGTGGTGGAGACCCCAGGAGGAGGCGGGTACGGGGAGCCGGGCTGAGAGGGAGAGCGATGATGCAAGCATCCGGCCACCGAACGCAACGGATCACCGGCGGCCGTAACGGGCGCGGGCACCTCGGTGGGCGGCCGGGCTCCACATCACTCGGTGCGGCGCCGTGCGCCGTTTGCCCCGTGGCACAGGACGTCATCCCGCGAGTGGGGCAGGCTGTGTCCGCAGACGCCCGGAGAAGGAAGCGGGTACGTATGAAGCCGCTCGCCGGTACGGCGGTCATCGGGATCGGAAACGAGTTCCGGCGCGATGACGGGGCGGGGTGGGCCACCATCTCGCTGTTGTGCGCGCGTGAAGCACTGCGACCTCTTCCCGCCGGTACCGAACTCGCACGGTGCGACGGAGACCCAGGCCGACTGATCAGCCTCTGGGAAGGCAAGGCCCTCACCCTCGTCGTCGACGCCTGCTTCCCGCCTTCGGCGCAGCCCGGTCGAACACACCGGTGGTGGGCGTCCCCGGGCGAGCTGCCGCACCCGGCTGCCGCAGGCAGGCAGAGCACTCACGGGCTTGGGCTTGCCGAGGCCCTGTGCCTTGCCGACCGCCTCGGGCGCGGTCCCGGCCGCCTCATCGTGTACGCGGTCGAGGGGGCGGACCGCTCGCTGGGTACGGGGCTCACGCCGGAGGTGGCGGCCGCCCTGCCGAGTCTGGCGCGGCGCATCGAGGAAGACGTCCGCCGACACGGCGAGCGGACTCGCCGAACCGGGTTCGAACCCGGGAGCCCGCAGGTCTGACATGCTGCCGGTTCCAGGCATGTGGAGACCGAGAGGTGCACCATGACCGACGCTTCGAATGCCGGAGGCGTCTTCGAACAACGGGCCGAGACGGTTCTCGACCGCGACGGTCTGGACGTGCTCGTGCGTGTCCTGAGGCGGCGCGGCCGCACGGTCATCGGCCCGACAGTGCGCGACGGAGCCATCGTCCTCGACGAGCTGGACTCCGCCGACGCCCTCCCCTACGGGTGGGGGGTCGAACTGGAGGCAGGGCGGTACCGGCTCCGCCGCCGCGAGGACGGGGCGGCCTTCGCGCACAGCGCGGGACCCCAGTCATGGAAGTCGTTCCTGCATCCGGAGCGCGTCCGTCAGTGGTCCGCGGACCGTGGCCCGGACGGTGCTCCGGTGGTCCGGGAGGAGGCGCAGGAGAGGATTTCGTACGCGTTCCTCGGAGTGCGGCCCTGCGATCTGCGCGCCATTCAGATCCTGGACCGTGTGATGAGCGGAGGCAGGTACCGGGACCCCACCTACCTGTCACGGCGGACGGGTGCTTTCCTGATCGCGGCCGAGTGCACCGAGCCGGGTGCCACCTGCTTCTGCGTCTCGATGGGGAGCGGGCCGGCCGCCGACGCCGGGTACGACCTCGCTCTCACCGAGGTCGTGGACGATGCCGGTCACCGCTTCCTGTGCCGCAGCGGGAGCGAGGAGGGAGCCGCGGTCCTCGCGGAACTGCCGCGCCGGAGCGCCGACGACCCCACCCGGGAGGCTGCGGCCCAGGCCGTGAGCGCTGCCGCAGAACGCATGGGCCGCTCCATGCCGCTGGTGGACCTGCGCACGCTGATGCGGGACAACCTGGAAGCGGAACGCTGGGACGACGTCACGGCCCGGTGCCTGAGCTGCGGCAACTGCACCATGGTCTGCCCCACCTGCTTCTGCACCACCACGGAGGACGTCACCGACCTGACCGGCGACCACGCCGAGCGCTGGCGCCTCTGGGACTCCTGCTACGACCTGGACTTCTCCCACCTCCAAGGCGGTCCGGTCCGGGCCACCCCGCGCAGCCGATACCGCCAATGGCTCACCCACAAGCTGGGTACCTGGCACGACCAGTTCGACAGCTCCGGCTGCGTCGGATGCGGCCGGTGCATCGTGTGGTGTCCCACGGGCATCGACCTCACCGAGGAAGCCCACGCCCTGCACCGGGAAGCCGCGCACCGGGAGAGGACGCCGTGACCTCGCATCCGGGCGAGCCTCCCGGTGAGGGGGTGTTCGCCGCTCTGACGGCGGAGCACCGCGGGAAGCTGATGGCGCTCGCCCGTGAAGTCGCCCTTCCGGGTGCCACACGGATCTTCGAGGAAGGGGAGAAGGCCGACCGCTTCTGGGTCATCCGCTCCGGGACGGTCGCGCTCGACGTCCACGTGCCCGGCCGGGGGCGCGCTGTCGTCGAGACCATCGGCGCCGGCAGCCTGCTCGGCTGGTCATGGCTGTGCCCACCCCGGCAGTGGCACCTCGCGGCCGAGACCCGGGACCCCGTCCGCGCCTGGGAGTTCGACGCCGCCGCCGTCCAAGACCTGTGCGCCGAGGACACGGCGCTGGGCCTGTCGCTGGTCACCGCCGTCGCCGAGACCATCGGCGACCGGCTCCGAGCCACCCGCACCCGGCTGCTCGACCTCTACGGACCGCCGGTAACACAGGGGAACGGAGCAGCACCATGACGCCCGCACCGCTTTCCTACCGCGTGGTGGACCACCGCGACGAGACGCATGACACGGTCACGCTCGTACTGGAGCCTGCCGGGGACGCCCTGACCCCCTTCGCACCGGGCCAGTTCGCGATGCTGTACGCGTTCGGTGTCGGCGAGATCCCGGTGTCCGTGTCCCGGCTCGCGGACGGGCACCACCTGACGCACACGGTCCGCGCGGTCGGGGCCGTCTCCCGCGCATTGTGCGGCCTGCGGACCGGCGGGTGGGTCGGCGTGCGAGGCCCCTTCGGTACCCCCTGGGACACGGCTGCCGCTCACGGCAACGACCTGCTCGTCATCGCGGGCGGCATCGGGCTCGCCCCGCTCCGTCCCCTCGTCGACTACGTCCTGGCCGAGCCGCACGCCTTCGGGCGGCTGAACGTCCTCGCCGGTTCCCGGACACCGGCCGATCTGCTCTACCAGGACGAGTTCCCCGCCTGGGGAAAGCCGTTCGCCGCCGTCACGGTCGACCGGCCTTCCGACGGCTGGACCGGCCGGGTCGGAGTCGTCACCACCCTGCTGAGCGAGGCCCGCTTCACACCGTCGGACACGGTCGCCTTCGTCTGCGGTCCCGAAGTGATGATGCGCGCGACCGCGCGGGCGCTGATCCACCAAGGGGTACGTCCCGACCGCATCCAGGTCTCCCTCGAACGCAACATGCACTGTGCCACCGGCCACTGCGGACACTGCCAGCTGGGGCCCCTGCTCCTCTGCCGCGACGGCCCGGTCGTCGGCTACGACCAGGCCGAGCCCCTGCTCACCGTCCGGGAACTGTGAGATGAGCACCCCCACCACACCCCAGCCGCCTGCCCGCCCCCGCCTCGGCGTCTTCAAGCTCGCCTCCTGTGACGGCTGCCAGCTCACCCTCCTCGACTGCGAGGACGAACTGCTCTGCATCGCCGCCGAACTGGAGATCGCCCACTTCCCGGAAGCGTCCAGCGAGCCCGCGCCCGGCCCGTACGACCTCGTCCTCGTCGAGGGGTCTGTCAGCACACCCGAGCACCTGGAGCGCATCCGGCGCATCCGCGCCGATGCCCGCCACCTCGTCACCATCGGTGCCTGCGCCACGGCCGGCGGTGTGCAGGCGCTGCGCAACTACGCCGATGTCGAGGGGTACCTGGCGACCGTCTACGCCCGCCCCGAATACATCGAGACCCTCGCTGCCTCCACTCCGATCTCCGCCCACGTAGCCGTCGACTTCGAACTGCGCGGCTGTCCCATCGACCGCGGACAGCTCGTCGAGGTCATCACCGCCTTCCTCGCCGGACGCAAGCCCGCCATCCCGAACCACAGCGTCTGCTTCTCCTGCAAACGGCGCGGCAACGTCTGCGTCACCGTCGCCCATGGCACGCCCTGCCTCGGCCCCGTCACCCACGCGGGCTGCGGAGCCCTGTGCCCGACCTACGGGCGCGGCTGCTACGGCTGTTTCGGGCCGGCCGGAACCACGAACCTTCCGGCGTTGGTCCCGCTGATGCAGCGCGACGGGATGAGCGAGGAGGACATCGGCAGGTTCCTGCACACCTTCAACGTGACCGCCTTCACCGCAGTGGAAGAGCAAGGTCAGCCTGGCACGACCGACGCGGAGGGCCCCGGATGAGTGATCCCACGCCCCGGGCCCAGGAGCTGCGCATCCCCTCCCTCGCCCGTGTCGAGGGCGAGACCGCGTTGTACCTGAGGATCCACCACGGCACCGTCGTCGAGGCGCGACTCAAGATCTACGAGCCACCGCGGTTCTTCGAGGCCTTCCTCCGGGGAAGAGCGCACACGGAGCCACCCGATCTCACCTCCCGCATCTGCGGGATCTGTCCCGTCGCCTACCAGATGAGCGCCTGCCGTGCCATCGAGGACGCGTGCGGCGTGGTCGTCGACGGACAACTGGCCGCCCTGCGCCGCTTGCTGTACTGCGGCGAGTGGATCGAGAGCCAGACCCTGCACATCCACATGCTGCACGCGCCGGACTTCCTCGGCGAAGACGACGTGATCGGTCTGTCCCGCTCGCACCTGGAGCACGTCAAGCGCGGACTGCGCCTGAAGCAGACCGGCAACGCCGTGGTCGAACTGCTCGGGGGCCGGGCCATCCACCCCGTCAACGTCCGGATCGGAGGCTTCCACCGCGCCCCGACCCGCGCCGAACTCCGCCCCCTGGAAGAGCGGCTGCGCACCGCCCTCGACGACGCCTGGGACACGGTGCGCTGGGTCGCCGGCTTCGAATTCCCCGACGCCGAGTGTGAAGCCGACCTGCTCGCCCTCGCCGAGCCGGGCACCTACGCCATCGAGTCCGGCGTGCCCACCGTGCTTCCGTACGACGCGGCGCTCCCGCCGTACAGCTTCCCCCTGCGGGACTTCACCGACCACGTGGCCGAGGAGCAGGTGTCCCACTCCACAGCCCTCCATTCCCGTTTGGACGGCCGGAGGCATCTCACCGGTGCGCTCGCGCGCTGGGCGGTCAGCGGTCACCTGCTGTCCCCGCTGGCCCTGCAAGCGGCACGGGAGGCCGGGCTGGGCGACCCCCCGTCGCAGGCAGGCGCCGGGCGGGGAGAGGTCTGCAGGAACCCGTACCGAAGCATCCTCGTCCGTGCGGTGGAAGTCCTGTACGCGGTGCAAGAGGCCCTCCGGATCATCTCCGAGTACGAGCGTCCCGCCCACCCGTACGCGGAGGTGCCCGCGCGTGCCGCCACCGGGCACGGTGCCACGGAGGCGCCGCGCGGCCTGCTGTACCACCGCTACGCGCTCGACGGCAGGGGCCGTGTCACCGACGCCCGCATCGTTCCGCCGACCGCCCAGAACCAGGGCGCCATCGAGGAGGACCTGCGCCGGCTGGTCCAAGCAGGGCTCGATCGGGGTGAGGGCTCCGAGACCGAGCTCACCCGGCTGTGCGAGCGGGCCGTCCGCAACCACGACCCGTGCATCTCGTGTTCGGCCCACTTCCTGGAACTGGACATCGAGCGCACCCGTTGATCACGCCCTGGAAGGACGGCCTCCTGCGCGCTGCGGGGAGGCTTCGGGCGCTCCTCGGATGACATGAGGGCGTAGCTCGGCGCGTTGGCACAGGTGCTTCGTCGAGTACCGCTTACGGTCGCTGCACGGCTACCGGCGCGAGCGCGGGGACGACAGGGCTCCGGGCCGGCCGGGACGGACACCTCACCGCCATTCCAGTCACCTACCAGAAGGAGCAGTCGGCATGGAGCCAGTCGTCACCGTGGGCCTCGACGGCTCACCCGAGAGCCTCGCCGCCGCCCGTTGGGCCGCCGACGAAGCCGACCGCCGCAAACTCACGCTGCGCCTGCTGCACGCGTGGCCCCTGCTCACACCGGAATCGACCCACGTTCCCGCCGAGATGGATCAGAACTACTGGGCGAAGCGGATCGTGCACAACGCGAAGGCCGAGCTCCAAGCGCGCCACCCGGGCCTGGTCATCGTCGGAAACCTGGTCGCCGAGGATGCCCAGGAGGCGCTGCTGAAAGCGGCGGCGGAGTCCGAGATGACCGTGCTCGGCTCGCGCGGACTGGAGTCCTTCGAGAGCTACTTCCTGGGCGACATCAGCATGCCCGTCGTCGCACGGGCCGAGCGGCCGGTGGTCCTGGTACGGGCAGGGACGGAGGGTCCGTCGTCCGCTCCGGATGCCTCGGGCGGCGTGGTGGTGGCACTGAAACTGCGCGGTCCGTGCGACGACCTGCTCGCGTTCTCCTTCGCCGCCGCGGCGGCGCGCGGCGTGCCCCTTCGGGCCGTCCACGGCCGGAGCGTTCCCCTGCACGCTCATGCTCCCTGGGGCACGGACCACGACGTGACCGAGAAGATCACGCAGGACGCGCAGAAGCTGCTGAGCGACGCCCTCCGCCCCTGGCGCGAGAAGTTTCCGAGTGTGGAGGTGGCCGACAGCATCGGTCTTGAAAGCCCCACCAAGGCCGTGGTGCGCGCCGCCGAGGACGCAGGGCTTCTGGTCGTCGGCCGACGCATGCGTCGTCCCACTCTGGCACCCCCATTGGGTGCCGTGGCCACGGCCGCGATCCATCACGCGCGCTGCCCCGTCGCCGTCATTCCCCATGACTGAGCCGAGCCACCGCGAGGAGCCGTCGGTGCCGGCGCACCGGACCGACGCGTCCGTACTCCGGACCGGCACCGGCGTCGGTGTTCCACCACTTCCGCGGGCAGAGGTGTGCGAGACGCACACGGCCGTGCTGTTCTTCGTCGGCGACCGCGCCTATAAGCTGAAGAAGCCGGTCGACCTGGAGTTCCTCGACTACACGACCACGGCGGCCCGGCGGACCGTGTGCGAACGAGAAGTCGCCCTCAACCGTCGCTTCGCTCCTGACGTCTACCTGGGCCTGGGTGAATTTCGCGGACCGGACTCCGACACGCCCGAACCTCTCGTGGTGATGCGCCGGATGCCGGCGGAACGCCGCCTGTCCCTTCTCGTGAGTCAAGGCGCCGACGTCGACGACGCCCTGAGGACCGTCGCACGCCTCCTCGCCTCCCGTCACGCGGACGCGCCTCGTGGCCCGGACATCGACGAACAGGGCAGGCGGGACGCGCTGTCCGCTCGCTGGGAAGCGAGCTTCATGCAGGTCAGGGAAGTGACCGAAGACGTCCGGCTGCTCGACGGGGTGGAGGAGATCGAGCGCCTGGTGCGTCGCTACCTCACCGGCCGCGAGAAACTGTTCGACGCGCGTATCGAACAGGGTCGGGTGGTCGACGGCCACGGCGACCTGCTCGCCCAGGACATCTTCTGCCTCGACGACGGACCCCGCGTCCTGGACTGCCTGGAGTTCGACGACCGCCTCCGCTACGTCGACGGCCTCGACGACGCGGCCTTCCTCGCCATGGACCTCGAGCAGACGGGTGCTCCGGAGGCCGCGGCGTTCTTCCTCGCCCAGTACGGCGAGTACTCCGGTGACCCCGCACCGCCGTCCCTCTGGCACCATTACGTCGCCTATCGCGCGTTCGTCCGGGCCAAGGTCTCCCTGATCCAGGCGGCTCAAGGCGCTCGCGGCGCGAAAACGGCCGCGCGGAGACTGGTCACCGCGACGCTGCGCCACCTGCGCACTTCCGCTGTCGGCCTGACCCTCGTCGGCGGCCTCCCGGGCAGTGGGAAGTCCACGCTCTCCGGGGCGCTGGCCGATCGCCTGGGCGTCACGCTGCTCAGCAGCGACCGCCTCCGCAAGGAGCTGGCAGGCCTGCCGGTGGAGGAATCCGCTGCCGCCGACTACGGCGAAGGGCTGTACACCCCCGAGTGGACCGCGAGCACGTACGCGGCGCTGCTCGACCGGGCGTCCGCCCTGCTGTCCCTGGGCGAGTCCGTCGTCCTGGACGCCACCTGGTCCGATGCCGCACAGCGTGAAGCCGCCCTCCGCGTGGCCGAACGCACCGGCGCCGACCTGGTGGCCCTGCACTGCCAGGCTCCGGGAGACGTGTCGGCAGCGCGCCTGGGCACCCGCGCCCCCGGGGCGTCCGACGCCACCCCTGAGGTGGCCACCGCCATGGCGGCCGCGGAGCCGCCGTGGGAGGAGGCCGTCCCCATCGACACCGGCGGCCTTCTGGAGGCCGCGGTCATCCAGGCGATGGCGGCCGTACACCCGTACGGCTCCGGCCAGGCCCCGGTCTTCCGCCGCCCCTACATGGAGCCGGACTGAGCAGCGTGGCGACGCGGTGTGCGCGGTCCCGCTCACCGCGATGGCATCGCGCTCCGCGGGGCCCGGGCGGGTCGTTGGTCCCCGTACGAAGAGCCAGGGCCCGTGCTGTCCTGCCGCATGCCCTGTTGGCTTTCGGTCGGGTGCCGCCGCTGCGTGTGAGTGAACAGGGAAGGAAGCCCGTGCCCAAGGTGGCAGGAGCCGAACGGGGTCAGCGCCAACTGAACGGTCCGCAGACCACGGGCCGCGAGTACCGCAACCTGTCGGTGCCGGCACACGGCATGCGGTGCGATCGGGATGTCACCGTCAGGATGCGCGACGGCATCGAATTGCTGGCCGACGTGCATCGACCGGACAGCGACGGCCGGTTCCCCGCACTGATCGCGGCGTCACCGTATCCGCGCCAGATCCAGGACCTCGGTGCGCCGATGGGCTTCATCGAGGCCGGCGCATCCGACTTCTGGGTGCCGCGCGGCTACGTGCACGTGATCGCCAACGTCCGAGGGACGGGCGGCTCGGGCGGGACGTTCGGGTTCTTCGACGCCCAGGAACGTCGCGACCTGCACGACCTGGTCGAGTGGGCAGCGGGCCGGCCGTGGTGCGACGGCAGCGTCGGAATGATCGGCATCAGCTACTTCGCCATGGCCCAACTGGAGGCAGCTGTCGAGCGCCCGGCGCACCTTCGCGCGATCTTCCCCGTGGCCGTCACCACCGATCTGTACGAGGCGGTGATGCACCATGGGCTGTTCAGCTCCAGCTTCGTGACGCCGTTCCTTGCCATGGTGGGCCTCACCTCGGCTCGCAGCGATCGGTTCTGGCGCGGGCCGCTGGTCGACGCGGCCCGACAGGTTCTCCGTACGGCGCCGCTGCACCGGAAGTTCGCCACGATGAACGGCGAGTCGTCGATCGCCCTCCTGCATGCCGCACTCAAGCTCCACCACGATCCGCACCCGTGGGACGACCTGTGGCGCGCGATGGCGGTCGAGCACCCCCTGCGTGACGAGTGGTGGGACGAACGGAACCTGTTGCCGCTGCTCGACCGCGTCGAGGTTCCCACCTATCTCGGCTGCGATTGGCAGAACGTCCCCCTCCACCTCCCGTCCACCTTCGCGGCCATGCGGGCGCTGACCAATGCTCCAGTCGTCCGGGTCGGGATGCTCGGTGAGTTCGGGCTGACGTGGCCCTGGGAGAGCCTCCACGTCGAGGCGCTCGCCTGGTTCGACCACTGGTTGAAGGGTCAGGACACCGGCATCCTCGACGGCCCCGCAATCCGATACTGGATGCCCGGCGCCGACGAGTGGCGCACGAGCGACACGTGGCCCCCTGAGGGCTGTGTGCAACGCGAATGGAGCCTTCGGGCCGATGGGCGGCTCAGCAACGACCACGGGGCCCCGGGCGAGCGGTCGCTCATGGTGCTCGGTGCGGGGCTCGGCCGATCACGGCCGAGCGACGCCGACCCCCCCTCCCGGCTGGAGTGGACCAGCGAGCCGCTGACCGAGGCGCTCGACGTCGTCGGCGACTTCGAGGTCGAGCTCCACGCCAGCGCCACGGCCACCGATACGGCATGGATCATCACACTCCAAGACGTGGCGTCCGACGACACCGTCGTCGACATCACCGCGGGATGGCTCCGGGCCAGCCTCCGACGGACTGGAGCCGGTTCGGTCGGGCCACCTGAGCTCCCCTGTCGTGAGGCCGACATCGTGGTCCCGGGTTCTGTCACCACCTACCGGATCCCGCTCGTCACCAATGCGCGGCGGTTCGCCGCAGGGCACCGCGTCCGGCTCGTCGTCACGAGCGACGACCAGGACGACAGGACCCCCGCCATCATGGGGTTCCGTCACGCGCCGGTCGGCACGAGCAGCCGGAACACCATCCATTCGTCGTCAAGGCTGATGCTGTCCGTGGCTGAGCAGCCCGCCCGGCGCACCCCCGGGGCGGGTGTGAGCGCGTGACGCATGCGTCCGATCAGAACGCCGGTCCCATTGGCCCCGGCACCGTTGACCTCGAGCAAGCTCTCACCACGCTCGCCTGGAGCGATCCCGCAGTGGCCGACAATCCCGGCGCGGCGTTGGCCCGGCTCGGCGTCGACGTGCCGGTCGGCCTGCGGTTCGACGTGCGCGTCCAGCGGCCGGACACGTTGTACCTCGTCATCCCGCCCGTGTTCCCTGAAGAAGTCGGCGGCGAGAGCGTCGTGAATCAGATGGACCTGTGGCGCAGCGGCGACCAGTTCGTCTGGATCCTGCCGCAGGCCGCGAAGACGGCGCTGCTGGAGATGCGCGAGCAGCACCGCAACCGTGGCGGGGAGGACGGCCGATGAGCGGTGCCGATCGTTTCACCGAGCACTACCGGCTGCTCAGCACCGACCCGGCGATGCGGGCGCAGCTGCTGGCCGACCCCAAGGCGGCCCTCGCCGCCTATTTCGGCGCCCTCATCGAAGGCGACTACCGCATCGAGGTCATCGAGCAGCGTCCGGACACGATCACTGCGGTCGTCCCGGCTCCCCCCGAGCCGGGTGTCGACCCGGCCGCCCGACGGGCCGACGTGTCCGGACGGGTCTACGACATGCTGCACAGCAGCGGCATCGGTGGCTACCTGATCCCCAACGAGACGCTCACCTGGGTGCTGCGGGACATGCGAGCGCTATGGGCAGCCGAGGGCGGCACGGGCGATGCCGACGACTCCACCTCAGGTCACTGACGGTGCAGACTCCGTACCCCGGGAGAGGAAAGTGGCGTGAACGTACGCGACGCGTTTTTCGAGGTGCTCCGGAGTCATGGGATCACCACCATCTTCGGCAATCCCGGCTCGAACGAGCTGCCGCTGCTGCGTGACTTCCCCGACGACTTCCGCTACGTCCTCGCTCTCCAGGAGGGCGCGGCGATCGCGATGGCGGACGGCTACGCGCTGGCGACCGGCCGGACCTCGTTGGTCAACCTCCATGCTGCGGCCGGCACCGGCAATGCGATGGGGAATCTGACCAATACCCAGTCCGGCCACGTGCCGGTGGTCGTCACCTCCGGACAGCAGGCCCGACGCTACACCGCCCTGAATGCGCTGCTCACCAACGTCGATGCCACGACACTGGCCGATCCGCTGGTGAAATGGAGTTGCGAACCCCTGCGCCCGCAGGACGTTCCTCAGGCGCTTTCCCAGGGCATCCTGCTCGCAGGGTCCGCCCCCGCAGGCCCGGTCTACCTCTCCCTGCCTCTCGACGACTGGGACCACGAGGCGGATCCGAGCGCGCTGGAGCATCTCAAGGCCCGCTCCGTGCAGGGTGACCCGGTCGTCTCCGAGCCGACCCTCGACCTGCTGCGCCGCCGGCTCAGCGGGGCGGCGAACCCGGTGATGGTCGTCGGGCCCGGCATCGACAACCCCACCGGGTGGAGTGGTGCCTCCCGGCTCGCCGACCAGCTCGGCCTTCCGGTGTTCGTGGCGCCGAGCCCGTCGCGCTGTCCGTTTCCCACCCGGCACCCCGGCTTTCGGGGTGTCTTGCCGTCGGATGTCCCCGGGGTCGCACGTCACTTCAGCGGACACGATCTCGTGGTGGCGTTCGGAGCGGCGATCTTCCGCTACCACGAATTCGAGGAAGGCGACTACCTGCCGCCGGGCGCCGAGCTCTGGGCCGTTACCTCGGATCCCGACGAAGCCACCCGCGCCCCGTTCGGCCAGATCCTGGTCGGCAACCCCTCCGACGCCCTGGCCCGGCTCGCCGACACGATGCCTGCGCGCCACCGGCCGCCGCCACCACCACTCGTACGAACCAACCGCCTGGGCGAGCCCGGACCAGCGTTCAGCGCGGAGGCCATCGTCGACGCCCTCAACGAGGCCAAACACGAGAACACCGTTCTCGCCCACGAATGGACATCGGTCGACACCACCTGGGACCGTTTCGACATCTCACAGCCGGGCAGCTTGTTCTTCCCGGCATCCGGGGGCCTCGGCTGGGGCCTGCCGGCAGCCATCGGCTTGCAACTGGGCGATCCCTCGCGCCGCGTGCTGGCCATGCTCGGTGACGGGGCCCTGCACTACACGGTCAGTGCCCTGTGGACGGCCGCCCGGTACCGCGTCCCGGTGGTGTTCGTTGTCGCCCGCAACGGCGAGTACGGGGCACTCAAGAAGTTCACCCAGGTCATGCGGGCGCCAGGCGTACCCGGCCTCGAACTGCCCGGTGTCGACGTCACCGGGATCGCCTCGGCGTACGGGATTCCCGCCACCCGGGTCGACACCCTTGCCGGGCTGACGGGGGCGGTGAAGGACGCGCTGGCCACTGACGAGCCGCGCCTGATCGAGGTGCCCCAGCAGCCCTTGGACGGTCCGGCCGCGCCGACATGCTGACGGTCCACGGGGTCCGGAGGTACTCGGCACGGCCAGCGGCTCGCTCAGGCTGAGGGCGTGTCGTCGATGGCGTATCCGAGACTCGAGGTGACGGAAACCACGCCGTCCACGGTCCGGCAGAGGCGTTCGATGAGTGGGATGAGGCTTTTGTAGTCAACCGTTCCCTGCAGCTCGACCCGGCCGTCGGTGACGCCCACCGTGATGGCCGAGGGGCTCTGGCGCAGGCTGAGGTCGAGCACGTCACCCATGATCTCGTGACGGATGTCCTCGTCGTCCCGCAGGAAGATCCGCAGCAGGTCCCGTCGGCTGACGATTCCGATCAGTACGTCCGAGTCGTCCACGACCAGGAGCCGCTTGACTCCTTGGGCTTCCATCAACCGGGCGGCTTCGGCGACGGTCCAGTCCGGCCGGGCACACACGGGGGGCGAAGACATCAACTCCTCGGCGCGCGTGCCCGCTGCCTTGTCCTCCTGCCAGGCCTCCCGTTCGGGAAGTGACCGGAAGTAGTCGCTTTGGCCGGCGGACTTCGGCAGCAGGTCCCGTTCCGAGATCACGCCGAGCGGTCGGCAGGCGGAGTCGACGACCGGAACGGCCGACACCTTGTGCTCCGTCAGGGTGCGGGCGATCTCCTTGAACGGAGCGTTGTGGGGGACGGTGACGACCTCGCGGGTCATCAGCTCGCGGACTTCCCGGTGCTTCATGCTCTTCTCCTACCGCTCGGTGGGCGTTCGGGCGCCGACCGACACGTCGTCCCGTGCGTAGTCGAGCCGGTTGACCACGTCGACGACGCCGTCGACGCTCTGGCACGGGCGCAGCACGATGGGACCGGGCCGCGCCGGCTTACGGTGATCGCCGGCCGTGTTCGTACCGCTGCCGGAGCTGCGCTTGCGCAGCGGGTCGGCCGGAGACGACGCCCATGGGACGTTCGGCCCCGTCCACCACGGGAACGGCGGAGATGCCGAACTCCTTGAGGAGCCTGGCGATCTCCTTGAACGGGGTGCCTCCCTCACGAGCGGACTTCGGTGTCGAGGCGCACGGCCGATACGTCCACGACTCCCGGTACGGTGCGTGCGACCCGGACGAGCACGTCCTTGAGGGCCGGGTCGGGGATGGAGCCGTCCAGGTGCACGATGCCGTCGGCCACGTGGACCTGCACCATGGCCGATCCGGCGGGGATGAGCTCCGCCATGATCAGTTCGCGGAGCTCCTCGGCGATATCGGCGTCGGGGCGGAGATAGATCTTGAGGAGGTCGCCCCGGCTGACCACGCCGATGAGGTGGCCGTCGCCGTCGACGACGGGGAGCCGCTTGAGGTGGCCGCGGGCCATCAGGCGAGCGGCGCCGGGGATGGTGGCGTCCTTGGTCACGGTGACCGCCGGTACGGTCATCAGCTGCCCGGCGGTGACTGCGCGGGACTCGTCCGCGCCCTGGGCCTTGAGCAGCAGATCCGCTTCGGACACCACGCCGGCGACCCGTCCTTCCTCCGACACGACGGGCAGAGCGCTGATCCGCCACTGCCGCATGGACTCCACGACGTCCTTGAACGGCGTTCTGCGGTCGACGGAGATGACGGCATGGGTCATCACGTCCTCGACGGTGCGAAGGTGCTTCATGATGCCTCCAGAGCGGCGTCCTGATACATCCGATCGTGGACACCTGTGCCCGCCTGGCGGTAGGGCCGTCAGGGGGGCTTCGGGCAGATCAGCACGGTTCTCCAGCTGACGGGCGTACTTCATGGACGGGCGTACTTTCATGAAATCGAGGGCAAGGGTCCCTGGGAGGATGAGGAGAAGCGGCTGGCGGCCGTGCACCGCACGATCGGGATCCGCGAGAGGCGGCGGACGCTTTCGCCCCGTGTCGCGGGGGCGTGCGTGGCATGGCGAGGGTCGGCAACCGGAGACAGTTCGTCGGCCACTCGGAGACGCTTGACACCTCGCACGTGCAGGGAGCGGGCCGTCTCGACGGTGCCCCACTCCGGGTCATGACGTCTGCGACAGTGCGATGAGACATGGTCCGATCTCCTCGTGAAGCCTCGTGAAGGGGGCCGTCAGTCGTGAGCGACGACCGCGACGGGCGCCGCGGCGTGGTGCAGGACCGCATGGGCCACGGACCCCAGGTGCGCGCCCAGGGGCGAGCGGCGCAGGTGGCGACCCACAACGACCAGGTCCGCCCTCGCCGCGGCCCGGACGAGCTGCTCGCCGGCGGGCCCCATGAACGCCTCGTGGGTGACGCGAACGGACGGGAACTTGTGCCGCCACGGCATCAGCATGTCGTCGAGCATCACGGTGACACTCCGGCCGATCTCGCGCTCGTTCTCCGGGTCGAAGAAGGGCGCGTACTGGTAGATGGAGGGCATCTTCCAGCCGTGGACCGCACGCAGGACGCAGCCGCGACGGTCGGCTTCCTCGAAGGCGAAGGTCAAAACCTTGTCCGCTGCCTCGTGGATGTCGATACCCAGGACGATCTCCCCGTACCGGATGGGCTCGGCCTCCTCGGGCGCGTCCGACACGCGTACGAGCGCCACTGGCGTCTCGGTGGCCACCAGTGTCGACAAGCCCACCGAGCCGATGAGGAAGCCGACCAGGCCCCCCACCCCGCGGGAGCCGAGTACGAGCACCCCGGCGTCGACCGCCTCCGCGGCCAGGGCTGCCGCCGGCCTGCCGGAGAGGCTTCTCGTCGAGACCTCCAGCCCGGGATGCCGGCGACGCACGTCTTCCAACGCGTCAGTGAGCGCCTCGTCGGCCCAACGGTCGGCTCCTTCGCTGCCCAGCCCCGGTACCGCGGGACTGATCAGCCAGTCGACAGCGTGGACGAGCCTCAGCGGCACGTCCCGCAAGGCCGCCTCCTGGGCGCCCCACCGAGCCGCAGCCCGGCTCTCGCGAGAGCCGTCGACGCCGACGGTCACATGGTGCTTCATGGCGAGACCTCCTCGGGCGCCGCAGCAACGCGGCCCTCTTCCAGCGTCACCTGCGGCGCGGTGACCGAGGAGGGGCCGAGTGGCCCCATGTGGGACCGATCAGCCCCCGCTGCTCTCCGGAGCCGCGGCCGCGCAGCCGTCCGGGGTGTTCACCGCCGGACAGTCGGTCTCGGGCAGGGCGAGAGCGGTGCGCCCGCTCAGCGCCTCGATGAAAATGTGGGGCGCGAGCTGTCGGCAACCGCCGTGCGTCGGAGCTCCCATGCCCGGGAGGGGGAGCGATCCGTCGCAGGGATCGCTCTCCGCGGCCGGGCCAAGGCGTGTGTGAGGGCGGAGGCACACGTTCAGGAGGGCGGCCCGGGTGGTTCCTCGAGGACGCTCCACGCGACGGGGCCGAGCAGGTCCGCCACCCGCTGGAAGACGTCCATCAGCAGGTCATCCACGGTCAGCATGCCCACCACCTGGTTTCCGTTCAGCACAGGCAGGCGGCGGACCCCGGTTCTCCGGAAGGTCCGGTACGCCTCGTGGATGTCGTCGGTCGCCTTCACGGTGACGACCGGGGACGTCATTACCGCGTCCACCGGCTCGTCCATGTCCAGGCCCCCGGCCAGCGCGCGCAGGGCCAGGTCACGGTCCGTGACGATACCCCGAAGTGCCCCGCCTTCCGTGACCACCACGGAACCGATCCCGTACTCGCTCATCTGCCGGGCCACCTCACCGACCGGCGTCCGCGGAGGAATCGTCACTGCTGGTGCGCTCATTCGATCGGATACGTTCATCGTTCAGCTGCTCCCTGAACCCTGCGGCCCGTGGGGCAGCAGGAGGTTGGAGTTCATGCTGCGGCTTCGGCGTCCGCGGGTAGATCGGACGGCCGCCCTTCCAGCATGCCGTCGGTCAGCGGCACGGCGCGATGGCCGGGGGCGTTGACGAGCCGAACGGAGCTGCCCGCGAAGTGCAATCTGACTCGGAGTGTCAGGAATGCCTTGGCCTCGGACTTCAGCGTCGCCACTCGGATGTTCCCCCTCGGACTGCGCCATCGCCGCGAAGGCGGCCCGTGCATCCGGCCGGGGGCGGTACCGAAGCCACCCGTGTGGCCGCAGGCTTTCACTGGTGGCCCGAGTCGAAGGTGATCACTTCCCGTTTGGGCCGAATGGTCCCCTCAAAGGACCCGATGGTCTCAAGACCGTTCTCCAGGCCAGGCGCAGATTGGAGGAGTCCCTGTCGGGCGCTCGTGCCCAGGGCAGATGGAACGAGGAGGGGGGACTTGGGCGCAGCGTGTTCCCGGACCCTCAGGAGGGTCACTCGGAGTTCCGTGCTCCGTCACCACAACCAACCAGGAGGCGGCCGTGACGACCGCGCGAGAGATCATGCACGAGGGCGCGTCCTGCGTCCGCGAGGAGGAGACGCTCATGGACGCGGCACGCCGCATGAGCGAACTGGGAGTGGGAGCACTCCCGATCTGTGGGCCGGATGACCGGCTGCACGGCATCATCACCGACCGTGACATCGTGATCAAGTGCCTGGCCAAGGGCAAGGACCCGCACCACATGACGGCAGGCATGCTGGCCGAGGGCAAGCCGTTCACGGTCGCTGCGGACGCAGACAGCGGGCAGGTCCTGCACATCATGCAAGAGCACCGCGTCCGACGACTGCCCGTCATCGAAGACCACCGGCTCGTCGGCATGATCAGCGAAGCCGACCTGGCACGCCATCTGTCAGAAGACCAGGTCGGGCACTTCGTCGAAGCCGTCTGCGCCGTCCCTTGAAGCCCTGTGCGGGTGGGCGAGGGATCTGCGGCCCGGTCGGCCGGTCGCCCACGTGCTACGCCGGGCGGCCCACCGGCGAACCCCGGAAATACCGAGCGGAGGAGGCCGTGACGGCGCATGCGACTGCACTCGGGGAACGCGTGGCAGCTCCCCGTGAACCGGTCTGCCGTGGTCCGAGCGGCATGCTGCCGACACGCACGACGCCGACGCCTCCTCCCCGGGATCAGGGGAGGCCCCGACCCGCGCTGCGTCCCGTACGCACCATCCGAGTGCTCGATCTCTTCGGCTGATCCGTCGGCCTCGTGTCGGAGATGTGCAGTGACTGTGGCGCGGCCACGGGGAAGGCCCGCGCAACCCGTGACACGGCATGGCACTGATTGCAGCGACGCTGCTCCGTCCGGGGAGACGGAGCCCGCGCGGACACCCAGCTCCCGCCCCACGGCGTCGACATGGCGTCCTCCTTGCCGCCGGCTTCCGGAACCGTGGTTCGTGGGGCGGGGGCTTGAGGACGGAGACAGACTGTTTCCATGGGCACTGGGTATGCCATCGAGCTGAACCGGCTGACGAAGCGGTACGGCGCCGTCGTCGGTGTGGAGGGGCTGACGCTGAATGTGCGGGCCGGGGAGGTCTTCGGGTTTCTCGGGCCGAACGGGGCCGGCAAGACGACCACCTTGCGGTGCTTGACGGGCCTGCTGCGGCCGACTTCGGGCCGGGCGCTGATGCTGGGGCTGGACCCCATAGCCGATCACCGGCGGGTGGCCCCGGCGGTCGGATACCTGCCAGGTGAGCTACGGCTGTATCCGGAGCTCACGGGCGCGCAGACCCTGGATCTGCTCTCCGCCCTGCAGGGTGTGCCGTCGCGGCGCCGCGGGGAGCTGTGCGAGCGGCTGGGGCTCGACTCGGTGGTCTTGCGGCGGACGGTGGGCGAGTACTCGCGGGGCATGAAGCAGAAGATCGGCCTCGTCCAAGCGTTGCAGCACGATCCGCGGCTCGTGGTGCTGGACGAGCCCACCGAGGGACTGGATCCCTTGGTGCAGGAGACGTTCTTCGAGCTGATGAGGGAGGCCGCGGCCGGCGGCCGGACGGTGCTGCTGTCCAGCCATGTGCTGCCCGAGGTGCAACGGGCCTGCGGGCGCGTCGCGATCGTACGGGACGGGCGCTTGGTGACCGTGGAGAGCGTGGCGGCGCTCCGTGAGGCCCGGGCCCGCAGGATCCGGCTCACCTTCGGCGACGGGGCGGGGCCTCGGCCCTTGGGGCGCGCGGATCAGTGGTCGCCGCAGTGGGCGGGCGACCGGGTGGAGCTGCTCGTGCCGCCGAGCGAGGTGGTGGCCGCGCTGCGGGGCCTGCTGGCTTTGGCAGTGGCCGACGTGACCGTGGAGGAGGCGGGCCTTGACGAGGCGTTCTTGGACCTCTATCGGAACGGGGAAGCGGGGGAGGAACCGTGAACTCCCGATGGCCGTTGTTGTGGCTGGCGCTCCACCGGCGTCGGCGAATGCTGGTCGCCCTGGTGATCGGGATGGCGGTCTTCGAGGCGCTCATCGTCATCGTGGCGAACGCGATTCCGCCGGGCCAGCTGTTCTCCGGGAGGGGGAAGGGGACGCCGTCCGCCTTCCGGGCGTTCAGCGGCTCCAGCGGGGACGTGTCGATCGCGAGCTACCCGGGGCTGTTGGGGGCCGGCCTGGTGCATCCGTTCTGGATCGCCATGCAGCTGACGGCGATCGGTGCCCTTGCGGCGGCGGCCGTGGCCGCCGACGTGGAGTCGGGGACGATCGAGCTGCTCATCGTTCGTCCGGTGTCCCGCAATCGCCTTCTGGCCGAACGTACGGTCGCGCTGGGGCTGGCCGCGCTGGCTCTGAACGCGGCGGCCACGCTGACGGTGGCGACGGGGGTGGCTCTGTCGCCGGACATCCATCGGGACGTGCCGCTCAGCGGAGTGTTCGCCGCCGGGGTGATGGGGTGCGGGTTTGCGTTGTGCCTGATGGGGCCGGCCCTGGCCGTATCGGCGTGGGGGCGCAGGCGGGCCCAGGTGATCGGAGCGACGATCGCGATCGGGGCCGTGGGTTTCGCGGTGAACTTCATTGCCCTGGCGTGGTCGAAGGCGGCGCCGCTCCGCTTCATCAGCCCGTTCCACTACTACACGCCGGGTGACGCACTTGCCCAGGGACACGTGCTGTGGCCGCAGTTGGGGGTCCTCGTCGGCGTCGGAGCGCTGGGACTCGTTGCGGCACACGCCTTGCTGATGAGGCGGGATCTGTCCCCCTGACGACTGTCCCGCGAATGATCACCGTGCTCGTGGCAGGACGGCACCGTAGCCATGAGCCCACCTGCAACATGGAGATCGTCTCGCGAGGTGGGATCACTCCCGGCTGCTTCCCCATGCGGAACGCAATGCGCGAACCCGGGAACGGAACACGCGCCAACGCCTCTCGTTCTCATGCACAAGCGTCGCTGACTCCGCCATCAGGTCGGCGGCCCGGTCGAACAGCTCAGAAGCCGAATAGAGGTAGTCAGGGGCCTTCCGCTCGCCGCGCAGGTCGGCCCGGAGCGCCGCCGGAGAGAAATCGACCCTGGCCAGCAGGTCAAGGGCGCGGCGCAGCAGCCGAGCGACCAGGGCCTGCAGTCCCGCAGACTGCCAGTCATTGGCGATGATCCGGTGCCGCTCCCCCAACAGGTCGGCAAGCGCCGGGTAGGCGGCCAGGCTTCCCGCGATCTCCCACGCCTGCTCCATCGCCTGGGCCAGCCAGGCTCCGCCCTGCTCGGCTTCTTCGGCGAGCATGCCGACTTCCCTCTTCATCTTCCGGAGTTCGACGGGCTCGCCCTCCCCTTCCATGAAGAGGATCCCCGACTCCGCCACGAGCCCTGGAGCATTCAGGTCCTCCGTGCCCGCGAAGGCAATCGGCGACGTCTGCTCACCGGCTTCGGCGTCGCTCCACCAGTCGGCGAGAGACTTCAGCGCCCGAGATCGAGCCTGGAGCTCGCCCGCCTGCCGCAGTGGCGCCTGTGAGTAGTACTTCTCATGCTCTCGATGGAACCGCGCGAGGTTGTCGATCACCTGGAGCAGTGAGTCTGGAGGGGTGTGGTGCGCCGCGTCCTCAGACATGCCAGCAGTCTGCACCACGTCTCACACACGCGGCACGGGGCCACGCTCATCAGGGCACACATCAGCTCGACCGGCCGGAGGGACCACCGATGCGCCCGGCACGCACTCGAACTCATGTGCGGCACAGCCCGTCAGGCTCCGTCATCCGGGTCGGGATCGACCGCTTCCAGGCGGTTGCGCACGTTCACGACTCCCTCGACGGCTCGGGCGAGGCGTGTGGCCAAGGGGATGCGGTGTGCGTCGCGTACCTGGCCGGAGAGCGTGACGATTCCGTGCGTGACATCGACCTTGACGGGCCTGCGTGAGACGGGGAAGAGCTGCTCGACGACCTCGTGGCTGACCTCGGCGGCGAGTGCGTCGTCGGAACGCAGGAAGACCTTGAGGAGGTCGGCGCGGCTGACGATGCCCTTGAGGGTGCCGTCGGCGTCGACGACCGGGAGGCGCTTGATGTGCCGCTCGGCCATGAGGCGGGCGACCTGGGGAAGAGTCGCGCCGGGATGCACCGTGACGGCAGGGGTCGTCATCAGGTCTTCGGCACACGTGGAGCCGGCCTTCGAGGTGTCGGCGAGACGAAGCATGTGCTCGATCATGGCGGGGCGGTGTTCGTGGAACTCCTCTTTCGGCAGGAGGTCGGCCTCCGAGACGACGCCGACCACCCGTCCCTCACTTTCGACGACGGGGAGGGCAGTGACCTTCCACCGCTCGATGGCAGTGGCGATCTCCTTGAACTCTGTCGTGGGGGCCACTGCCACGACCTTGTGGGTCATGACGTCGGCGACGGTGTACGGGGTGGAGGTCATGGCATGTTCCTCAGCGGGCGTGGGCGAACGGCTGACCGCTGCCGTGAGGGGCGAACAGGCCGAGGATCCGCGTGCGGGCGGAGGAGAGGCGCTGCGCTAGCACGGCCGCGACTGCGATCGAGGCGGCGCGTCCCACCGCGGCGTCCTCCTTGCAGGGCTCCCGTGCGGCGGTGGCGTCGATTTCGAGGGCCCGGACCGGGTGGGCGAGCAGGGACTCGCGTGCGTCGGGTGCCGTGTCGTTCGGCAGGGTCCTCATGATGCCCATGGTGTACCTCCAAACCCTTCCCCCGGAGAGCTCGCGCCCGGCTCAGGGGCATCGGGAGCGCCTGACGCACGGCCGTGCGGCCCAGGTCACCGGACCAGGACAGCTTCCCCGGGCTTGGGTACGACGGCCGTCCAGCCGAGCTCGCCGTCGATGCGGTCCCGGAGCGTCTCGGACGCGCTCTCCTCGCCGTGGACCAGGTAGGTGGTGTGGGGTGCGGGGGCGCCGCGCAGCCAGTCGATGATCTGGTCGGCGTCGGCATGGGCCGAGAAGTGCGGTACATCGGCGATCTCGGCTCGTACGGGGATGTACTCGCCGAACATCTTGAGGGTGCGTGCGCCGTCCACGAGGTCGCGGGCCCGGGTCCCCGCTGCGGCGAACCCGACGATGACCACGGCACTCCGCGGGTCGGGAAGAACCCTGCTCAGGTGGTGCAGGACACGCCCGCCCGTCGCCATGCCGGCGGAGGAGACGATGACGGCCGGGCCCTCGGCGTTGTTGATGTCGATGGATTCCTGCACCGTGCGGGCGGCAAGGAAGGGATCAGGGCTGATCGCCTGATCGCCCTGGGCCAGAGCCTCCGGCCGCAGCTCGGGGGAGTGGGAACGAAGGGCGTCGCGGTAGACGTCGAGCGCTGCCAGGGCCATGGGGCTGTCCACGTACACCGGCACGTGGTGGGGCAGGACACCGTCCCGGCGCAGTCCGGCGAGTTCGTGCAGTACGACCTCGGTGCGGTCGATCGCGAAGGCCGGGATCACGACGGTTCCACCCCGGGAGAGGGTTCGGGTGATCACAGAGGCGAACTCCCGCTGAGCCGTCTCGTGATCATGGCGCCGGTCTCCGTAGGTGGACTCCATCAACAGTACGTCCGAGCCCGTGAACGGCTCCGGCGGGAGGAGCAGGGGGTGGCCGGGGCGGCCGAGGTCGCCGCTGACGGCGAGCGTGTGCCCGTCCTCCAGCGTGAGGTGGACCCAGGCGGAGCCGAGGATGTGGCCGCAGTGGTGCAGTGTCAGCTTCGTTCCCGCCATGATCTCGACCTCTTCGCCCACCGGGACGGGGTCGAAGTACTTGACCGTCTGGTCCACGTCGTTGTCGTCGTAGAGCGGAGCGGCGGGCCGGTGCTTGGACCAGCCGTGCTTGTTGGCGTGCTGAGCGGCTTCCATCTGCAGTTTCGCGCTGTCACGGAGGACGATCTCGGCGAGCCGGGCGGTGTGGGCGCTGGTCAGGATCGGCCCGCGGAATCCGTGCCGGACCAGCCGGGGCAGGTAGCCGCAGTGGTCCAGGTGGGCATGCGTGACGACCACGGCGTGGATGTCGGAGGCGTCGCACGCCAGTTTCTGCCAGTTGCGCCTTCGCAGGTCCGCGAAACCCTGGAAGAGGCCGCAGTCGACGAGGATGCGGGCGTGGTCGCTCTCGACCAGGAACTTGCTGCCGGTCACGGTCCGCACGCCTCCCAGGAAGCGCAGCAGGGCCGGGCGGGAGGACGAGGGCACTGTCGTCGGGGCTGTCTCGGCCATGGCGGCAGCCCTCCTTCCGAGGCGGATACCGGCCTTCACCGTCGCATGTGCCGCATGGGGCGGAGAGGGGGCCGACAGGGGCAGGACAGGGACCGACCGGCCCATGCGGCGAAGCAGCTGTCGGGGGCAGCCTGGCGATGGCCCCCACCGGACGTGACGGAGGAAGAAGGGCGATGTCATGAAGGCACTCGTCAAGGGCGGCGCGCCCGGGGTGACCCCGGTCCGCGTGCTGGGCCACGAGGCCGTCAAGGCCGTGGTGGAGACCGGCGGCGACGTCCACACCGTCCGGCCCGGGGACCGGGTCCTCCTCTCCTGCATCTCTTCGTGCGGCCGGGCGACACGTCGTGGTGGTCGGAGCGGGCCCGATCGGCCTTGCGGCCGGCAGCCGCCCGTGCACTCGGCGTGGACACAACCGCCGGCGCGACCGAGGAACCGGAGAGGACGTGATGGTCGTGAGCAGGAACAAGTCCGGACCCGCCTCCACCGAGGTGCCCACCGGTCGTACCGACCTGGGGCGCCGGATCGCAGCGCGCCGCCAGGAGCTCGGCCTCACCCGTGAGCAGGTGGGCAAGCGCTGCGGGGCCGACGCCGCGTACGTCGGCTACCTGGAAGAACACGCTGCGGCCCCCGCCATCGGCTCCCTCGCCCGCATCGCCGACGCTCTGGGAACGACCGTGGCGGAACTGACCGGCGCGACCACCGAGTATCCCCCCGGGCGGGGCACCGCTCTGCGGGACGCGGAACTCATCACGCTCACCAACGCCGAGTGCCGACGTTTGCTGTCGACCCACGGCGTCGGCAGAGTCGCGGTCTTCACTCCCGAGGGACCTGCGATCTTCCCCGTGAACTACGTGGTGGCCGGCAATGAGATCGCGTTCCGCACGTCCGAAGAAGCGGTCCTCGCGAGGGCCGCAGGGACGGAGGTGGCCTTCGAGGTCGACCACATCGACGACGCCATGAAACAAGGCTGGAGCGTCATGGCCGTGGGCGAGGCCGAGGGCGTCACCGATGCGGCGGGCAAGCAGCGTCTCGACGCGGTTGCGCGCTCGATGCCCTGGGCCGGGAGCGAGCGCACCCACTGGATGAAGATCACACCGATCCGGATCACCGGACGCCGCGTGGTGGACCCGTGAGCGCACGCCGCGCGGTCATCTTCGACACCGACGGGGTGGAAATGCTGCGGACCCGCCCCGCCGAGCCCTTCGATGACGTCAGCCCCGCGCTCAGCAGGCTCAGGAAACAGACCGTGCGATGCCCGGCCGTCGTCGAAGACGCGCCCGCCGGGATGGAAGCAGGGCGTCGCGGTCGCTTCGGCCTGGTCGTGGGCGTCAGTCGGACCCGTGCCCCTGACGCCGAAGTGCGATTGCGTGCTCATGGCACGGATGTGCTGTTTCCCGGCCTCACCGCCGTGGTGGGGAGAGCGTGCGGAGAAGTGCCGTGAACACCTCGTGGACCTGGGCTTTCAACGACTACGACCCGAAGAAGGAGCGTCTGGTCGAAGCCCTGTGCGCACTCGGCAACGGCAGGTTCGCCACCCGGGGAGCCGCACCCGAGGTCAGTGCCGACGCCATCCACTACCCCGGAACGTATGCGGCCGGCTGCTACAACCGGCTCTCCTCAGAAGTCGCGGGCAAGAGCGTTGCCAACGAGGATCTGGTCAACCTGCCCGACTGGCTCCGCCTGCGCTACCGGTGCGTGCCGGAAGACGGGCCGACGGGGGCCTGGCTCACTCCCGACGACCCGAGCCTGCGGCACCACAAGACCTCGCTCGACCTCCGCGGCGGCGTCCTCACCCGCCGGATGCTCTTCCAGGACGGCCACGGCCGACGACTCGGCGTCACCCACACCCGACTGGTCCACATGGGCGATCCGTACCTCGCCGCCCAGCGGACCACCTTCCGCGCGTACGGCTGGAGCGGGACGATCGAGGCCGAGGCCATCCTCGACGGCAACGTCACCAACGCGGGCGTCGAGCGCTACCGGGACCTGGACGGGCACCACCTCACCGGCCACCGCGCCGGAGTCGGCGCGGACGGTGTCGCCTGGCTGTCCTGCCGGACCAGTGCCTCCCGGATCGGCATCGGTGTCGCCGTCAGGACGGTGTCCAGGCCCATCGTCGCGGTGGCCACGAGCTGCACACAGACCACCACGACCCAGACGTTCAGGCTGCCGATCTCCCGCAACCGTTCCGCAACCGTCATCAAGTGCGCAGCCCTGTACACATCCATGGACCGCCCACAGGGCGACCCCCTCTCACGCGCCGTTGAGGCGGCGTCACACGCAGCCGCGTTCGAGGTGCTGCTCGCCTCCCATCGTGCTGCCTGGAAACGCCTCTGGAGCCAGGGCGAAGTGAACGTACCCGGCGAGGCGGGACGCATCCTTCGGCTCCACCTCTTCCACGTCCTCCAAACACTCTCCCCGCACACCGCGGAGATGGACGTCGGTGTGCCCGCCCGAGGACTGCACGGCGAGGCGTACCGCGGCCACGTCTTCTGGGACGAGCTGTTCGTCCTGCCCTACCTCACGCTGCACTTCCCGGAAGTGGCACGCGCCCTGCTCATGTACCGCCACCGTCGGCTGCCCGCAGCCCGTACCGCCGCGCAGCGGTGCGGTCATCGCGGTGCGATGTTCCCCTGGCAGAGCGGTAGTTCGGGCGTCGAGGAGACGCAGACACTCCACCTCAATCCCAGGTCGGGCCGGTGGCTGCGCGACCACTCGCACCTGCAGCGCCACGTCGGGTCGGCCATCGCGTGGAACGTGTGGCGCTACGGTCAGACGACCGGGGACACCGGTTTCATCGAAGGCCCCGGGGCGGAACTGCTGCTCGACATCGCCCGCTACTGGGGCTCCGTGACCATCTTCGACGCCGACCGTGAGCGCTACCGGATCCGCGGCGTGGTGGGCCCGGACGAGTACCACGACGCCTACCCCGAGGCGCCGGGGCCCGGGATCGACGACAACGCGTACACGAACGTGACCGCGGCCTGGACCCTGGCGCGGGCACGTGAGCTGCTCGACAGGCTGCCTGAAGCGCGCCGGAGAGAGCTGGTCGAGCAACTGGGCCCCGACGAGGCGACGTTGGACCGCTGGGAGGACATCTCCCGTCGGATGTACGTGCCGTTCCACGCCGGTGTCATCAGCCAGTTCGAAGGTTACGGAAGCCTGGCCGAACTGGACTGGCACGCCTACCGGGCCCGCTACGGCGACATCCGCCGGCTCGACCGCATCCTGGAAGCCGAAGGAGACACGGTCAACCGCTATCAGGCCTCGAAACAGGCCGACACCCTCATGCTCGGCTACCTCTTCCGCCCCGCGGAGCTCCGGGCCCTCTTCGGCCGTCTCGGCTACGGGCTCGATGACGACGTTTGGCGCGCGACGGCCACGTACTACCTGAACCGCACCAGCCACGGGTCGACTCTCAGCAGCTTGGTGCACGGGTGGGTCCTCGCCTGCCAGCAGGGCGCGGACGCCTGGCGGTACTGCGAGGAGGCCCTGCTCAGTGACGTGGCGGATATTCAGGGCGGAACCACCGGTGAAGGCGTCCACCTCGGCGCCATGGCCGGCACCCTCGACCTCATCGAGCGGGGTATCGCAGGGCTCGAAGCGGGCCCGGGGGGACTCCTCATCGACCCCGTCCCGTTCCGGGAGGTCCCCCGCTCCTCGTTCACCTTCTGTTATCTCGGGAACCGAGGCGTCCGTGTCCAGCTCCTTCCCGGCAGGCTGGGCATCAGTGTGCCCGCCTCCTCGCTGGCATCGCCGCTGCCGGTGTGCCTGGCCGGCGCACGGCTTGCGGCCGTTGCCGCGGGGGAGGAGCGATGGTTCCGACTGACCGGGGACTGACCCCGGGCGGCCCCGATGAGGTTCACCGGTCCGATGGAGGGCAGCGCGCCGCGCGCCGGACGGTCACGAGCCCGAGAATGGAGTCAGCCCTCAGCTGCTTCCGGAGGTGCATGGTGTGAATGCCGTACACGGACAACAACCCCAGATGGCGGTCCCTGACCTCTCTGCCAAGCCGGATCGGCTCTTCGACAGGGAGGAAGAATGGGCGACTCTGATCGCCTTCTCCAGCGATCCGCATGCGGGAACGAGGCTGGGCGCGGTCGTGGGCCGGCCGCGCCAGGGCAAGACGCTGCTGCTGGAGTCGGTGGCGAAGGTCACGGGCGGGTTCTACTTCTGTGGTCAGGAAGCCACCGAAGCCGAGTCCCTGCGCAGACTGGGCGAGGAGTACGCGCGATATCGGCAGGTCGCACCACCCAGTCACTGGCGTGATTGGAAGGAAGCCATCGACGCTCTTCTCGCACTGGGTGACGCGCGGGCACTGCCCGTCATCATCGACTCGTTTCCCGACCTCGTCGCGGCGAGCCCGGCTCTGACATCCACCATTCACGGCGCCCTTCGCCGCGTTGAGCGCTCTGCGCAGGTCAACCGCGCGCGCCTGATCCTGGGAGGTTCGACCGCACCGGTCATGAACCGGCTGTTCGCGCCCGCTTCTTCGCTGGAGGCCGTGTCCGGTCTGAAGCTCGACCTTCAGCCTCTGGACTTTCGCAAGGCAGCGCAGTTGTGGGGCATCGACGACCCGGAGTTGGCCTTCCGCGTGTACGCCGTTGTCGGCGGAACACCGGCCTACCGGCATGACTACGTGGGCGGGGACGTCCCCGTCGACCGGAATGACTTCGATGCCTGGGTCTGCCGAACCGTCCTGAATCCACGCATGCCGCTGTTCCGTGAAGCCCGCCACCTCGTCGATGAGGAGACCGGGCACCAGAGCCCCGGGGCGTGCCACTCCGTGCTCGCCGCCCTGGCCGCGGGCTGCGCGACCCAGGGGGAGATCGCAGCCTTCCTCGGGCAGCAGCTCTCCGATGCCTCTCGTGCCCTCGCCGTTCTCCGGGAGAACGGCCTACTTCGGTTGGAGCACGACGGACTGCGGCCGGCCGTCGTACGTCACCGGCCGACCGACCAGCTCCTGGCATTCGAGCACGCCGTGGCGCGCCCGCGCAGGACCGCGCTGGAACAAGGCTCCGCCGAAGCGGTGTGGGAAGACGCGCGAACCGATTTCAACTCCCTTGTCGCGGCTCCCCAGTTCGCTCAGACATGCAGGGACTGGGTGGTCCACTTCGCCTCCCCGGATTCCTTCGGCGCCGACCACCTGAGTGCGTCGTACGGCTCGCTCGGCGACCCTTCGTCGACGAGCGGGCACGAGGCCGAGGTCGTGGTCCGCGAACGGGACGGACACAAGACCGGTGCCCTCCTGTCGGTGGGAATCGCGCGATGGCACACAGGCATGGACATCCACCATCTGCAACGACTGCACGACGTCCTCGACACACTCGCAGCCCAGGAGGAAGACGTCAGCAGAGTCCGCCCGGCCCTTTACAGCGCGTCGGGGTTCAGCCCCGAGCTGCACGCGGCCGAGGCGCGTGACGAGGTCATGCTCATCGACCTGGAGCGCCTGTACCGGGGCGCGTAGCGAGGGCCCTTTCGAGGCGCCCGCGTACTTCGGCGGTCAGCGCCTCCAGCTGCGCGGAAGCGGCCGGGACGGGTGCCTCGGGGTCCTGAATGCGGCGCGCGGTCGCCGGTAGCCCGGCGAGATCCGCCTCGAACCGTGCTCGGGCGGCGGCGAGCGAATCGGGCGGCCCCGTCCGTCGGCCGCCCCGCATCGCGGTGCGCAGCAGAGGCGTCGCGCCGGTCGGTGGCTCTTCGTCGTGCAGGCCGATCACATCCATGCACCCGGGTCGGCGGAACACCTGCTTGGGAGCCGGCGCGGTGACCTTCGCGGCCGACAGCTTCATCACCGGCCTCCCGTCGTATTCGACCAGCTTGTACGCCGCGTCCAGGTACGGGGCGTCGGCCGCCACGCCCACGCGGGTCCCGACCGCGAAGACATCGATCGGCGCTTGGTCGCCGAGGAGCGCGGCGATGGCGTATTCGTCCAGGCCGCCGCTCGCGATGATCCGTACGTCCTCCAGCCCGGCCGCGTCGAGCAGGGCTCGTGACCGGTGGGCGAGTGCGCCCAGGTCGCCGCTGTCGAGACGGATCGCGCAGCCCGGGCCGCGGCGCAGGTCGGCCAGGACACGGGCGGCGGTCGCGACGCCACCCTCCGTGTCGTACGTGTCCACGAGGAACGTGAGCGGGCCGGGGTGGGCGCGGGCGAACGCGCGGAAGGCATCCTCTTCGCAGGCGAAGGTCTCGACGTACGAGTGCGCCATCGTGCCGGACGCGGGGATACCGAGCTGGGTGGCGGCAGCCACGTTGCTGGTGCCGGAGAACCCCACCAGAGCACCCAGCCGGGCGGCCTGCAGCCCGGCCCCGGGGCCGTGGTTGCGGCGCAGCGAGAAGTCCACCAGGGACCGTCCTCGCGCGGCGATCACGCATCGGGCCGCCTTGGACGCGACCGCGGTCTGGTGGCACACCTGCGTGAGCAGATACGTCTCGACGAGCTGGGCCTGCGGCAGCGGGGCGCTGACCTCCATGAGGGGCTCGCCGGCGAATACGAGCCGGCCCTCGGGGATTGCCCGGACGTCCCCGTCGAAGCGGAGGTCCAGCAGGGCGGCCAGCTCCTCAGGAGGCCTGTGCAGCGAGTGGGCGAAGTCCCGCACGTCATCCGCCGTGACGCGGAACCGGGAGAGGTAGTCCAGCGCCGGCTCCAGGCCCGCGGCGACGAGGAAACCCCGGCCGGGCGGCAGATCCCGGACGAACAGGCTGAAGGTGGCCGGGGCGCGCATACCTTCGCGCAGGTATGACATCGCCATCGTCACCTCGTAGAGGTCGGTGGTCGTCGTCTCGGACATGTCTCCAGCGTGGCCGCGCGCGGCCGTCGCGGCATGGGCCCTTTGGGCCCTCGATTGCCCCACGCGGCCCTGTCCGTGGCACGGCCCTGCGGGTTCGCTGTAAAGGGGTTCCATCCGCCTGGAGCAACCGCTCGGAGGTGTCTGGATGAACATCTTGATCTTGGCGGCACATCCGTCCGGCTCCTGGGGGCCGCGGCACGTCGTGCACGGCGGCGGGAGCGGACTCCGGGCCGCGTCCGTCGCAGCCGCCCCGCTCCGGGCGCATGGGCCGATCGGTCCCTGCCCCGCACGGACCATTCGGCCCCTCGGTCCTGACCCCCTCGGCACTGCGGCCCGGGAACGCGTGGCGTGATCGTGGAATCCGGACGCCGCTCAGGGCTCCCCTCCGGAAGAGGTGACGACGATGCAGCGCATTCGGATCCAGACCCGACCGAAGCAGCCTCACAAGCCCGCGCCGCCGGACCTGCGCAGCCCGTCCGGCCGTCCGCTGCCCTACTGAGCCCCACGAACACCGCACGTACGACGGAGGACGTCATGGCCACCACTCGACGCGTCATACCGTTCGCAGAACTCGGCCGGCAGGACGTCGGCCGTGTCGGAGGCAAGAACGCCTCCCTGGGAGAGATGACCGCCCACCTGGCGTCCGCCGGTGTGCGGGTGCCTCCCGGGTTCGCCACGACGGCCGACGCGTACGGAGAGCTGCTGGGCGACCACGGACTGCGCGGGCGGATCGAGGAGCAGCTCGGGCGACTGCACGAGGGGGCGGCGCTGGACGAGGTGGGGGCGGCGATCCGGTCGTTGATCCTGGCCGAGCCGCTGCCTGCCGAGCTGCGCACGGAGATCGTCTCGGCGTACGAGCAGCTCGCCCGTGACCAGGGCCGGGAGGAACCTGAGGTCGCCGTACGCAGTAGCGCCACGGCCGAGGACCTTCCCGAGGCGAGCTTCGCGGGGCAGCAGGAGACGTACCTGAACGTCCGGGGGCCCGCCCAGCTGCTGGAGTCCTGCCACCGCTGCTACGCGTCGCTCTTCACCGACAGGGCGATCGACTACCGGGAGCGGATGGGCTTCGACCATCTCTCCGTCGCGCTCTCCGTCGGCGTCCAGGTGATGGTCCGGTCTGACCTGGCAGGTGCGGGCGTGATGTTCACCCTCGACCCGGAGAGCGGCTTTCCCGAGGTCATCGTCGTGAGTGCGGCCTGGGGGCTGGGGGAGACCGTCGTCAGCGGCCAGGTCGATCCCGACGAGTACACCGTGTTCAAGCCGAGCATGAAGGACCCGTCTCTGGACCCGGTGATCGGCGCACGGATCGGCGCGAAGCGGCAGAAGGCCGTCTACGCGGAGCATGGGCTGACCCGGACCGTCGACACCACCGGCGGGGAGCGTGCGCGGCGTGTGCTGACCGATGCGGAAGTCAGGCTCCTGGCCGACTGGGCCCGGACCGTCGAGGAGCACTACGGCTGCCCGATGGACCTGGAATGGGCCAAGGACGGACTCACCGGCGACCTGTGGATCGTGCAGGCCCGGCCCGAGACCGTGCAGTCCCGACGCCGCGCCTCCACGTTGCGCCGCTGCCGGCTGACCGCCACGCCGGGAGAGGCCCTGATCGAGGGCATAGCGGTCGGTGAGGCCATCGGCCGCGGCCCGGTCGTCGCCCTGGACTCGCCCGTCGACCTCGACCGGTTCCCGGCCGGCGGAGTGCTCGTCACCGGCATCACCGACCCGGACTGGGAACCGATCATGAAGCGGGCCTCCGCCATCGTCACCGACCACGGCGGCCGCACCTCGCACGCCGCCATCGTCAGCCGCGAACTCGGCGTCCCCGCCGTCGTCGGCACCGGCCGGGCCACCCAGGTTCTGCGCGACGGTCAGGACGTGACCGTCTCCTGCGCCGAAGGCGGACATGGCCGGGTCTACGCGGGCCTGCTCGATTACGAGGAGACCGAGACCGACCTCGCTGACCTGCCGGCCACCCGGACCCGGGTCATGCTGAACCTCGCCGATCCGTCCGCGGCCTTCCGCTGGTGGCGGCTGCCGGCGGACGGCGTGGGACTCGCCAGGCTGGAGTTCATCGTCGCGCACCAGGTCAAGGTCCACCCGATGGCGCTCCTGCACCCCGAACGACTGGATGACCAAGACCGCTGCGCGATCGACCAACTCACCGAGGGCTACCTCGACCGCGGCGAATACTTCGTCGACCGCCTCGCCTACGGAATGGCCCGCATCGCCGCCTCCCGGTGGCCCGCCCCTGTCGTCGTCCGCACCAGCGACTTCAAGACCAACGAGTACGCGCGCCTCCTGGGCGGGCGCCCCTTCGAACCCGTCGAAGCCAACCCGATGATCGGCTGGCGCGGCGCGAGCCGCTACTACAGCGACGGCTACAGGGAAGGCTTCGCCCTGGAATGCCGAGCACTGCGCCGGGTCCGTGACGAGATGGGCCTGACGAACGTGATCATCATGATCCCCTTCTGCCGCACCCTCGAAGAGGCGGACAAGGTCCTGGAGGCCATGGCCGAACAGGGCCTGCGCCGGGGTGAGAACGGGCTCAAGGTGTATGTCATGGCGGAGATCCCCGCCAACATCATCCTGGCCCAGGACTTCGCCGGACGCTTCGACGGCTTCTCCATCGGCAGCAACGACCTCACCCAGCTCACCCTGGGCGTCGACCGCGACTCCGAAGCGCTCGCCCACATCTTCGACGAGACCGACCCCGCCGTCACCCGCAGCATCCAGATCCTCGTCCCGCGCGCCCAGTCCGCGGGCGCCACGGTCGGCCTGTGCGGCCAGCGGCCCAGCGATGACCCCGCCTTCACCGAGTTTCTGGTGAAGACCGGCATCGATTCGATCTCCGTGGCCCCGGACAGCTTCGCCGCGGTCAAGCAACACGTGGCCGCCGCCGAACTGAAGCGATACGGCGCGGATCGAAGGGGCTCGTCCCAGCCCAGAAAGCCCCGAGTGGACCTGCCGTCCAGCGGATGAACACCGAGAACGACGGGAACGGAGAAACGCCATGACCTCGAAGCGGGTACTCGTCGCCTACGGCACCAAGCACGGAGCGACCGCCGGCATCGCCGAGCAGATCGGTGTGACCCTCCGCGCGGACGGCCTCGACGCCGTCGTGCTCCCCGCCGACGACGTGGACGATGTACGCAGCTACGACGCTGTGGTAATCGGAGGAGCCCTGTACGCAGGGCACTGGAGCCGCAAGGCCAAGCGCTGCGCCGAACGCAACGCCGCCTATCTGAAGCACCGTCCGGTCTGGCTGTTCAGCAGCGGTCCGGTCGACAGCTCCGCCGAACGGCACGACATCCCGCCGGTGCGGGCGGTCGCGCAGCAGATGGAGAGCCTGGGTGCACGTGAACACGTCACCTTCGGCGGCAGCATCACGGCGCACACTCCGGGTCTGATCGCCAAGGCGCTGGTCCGGCACGGCAAGGGCGGTGACTTCCGCAATCCCGAGCGGATCCAGAGCTGGGCTCACCACATCAGCGCCGAGCTCGCCGCCCTCAACTGAGCGACCGGCAAGGCGACAGCGCGGAGGCACGACATGTTCGAGGCTCACACCGAAGTCCGCGCCACTCGTGCGGAGGCCCTGCACCTGCATCAGGTGTCGGCGAAGACGGTGGGTGAGGCCGACCGCGCCCTCCCCGCGGGAGTCGACGACGCCCAGGTGGCGACGGCGCAGGCCGCCTGGCAGTATCCCGCCTCCCAGCGGCACACCGACACGGTCATGGTCCCGCCCGGCACAGCCGTGGGCGGGACGGTCACGGTCTGGGTCGATGACGCCGGAAGGAAGGCGCCGGCTCCTCGCCCCTACGGCGAACTCGCCTCCACCGCCGTTGCCGCCGGGGCGCCGGCCTTCGGGGTACTTGTTCCCTCCGCCGGGGGAGTCGTCCGGCTCAGGCTCCGCCGCGTCGAAGCGCGCAGCCTCGCCGGGAACCGGAAGCCGGGAGCTGAAGATGACTGAGGCCACCACTCATCCGCCCGTCGATCAGGAACCGCTCCTGAGCCCGGACCCGCTGGAGCCTCTGCCACTGCTGCGCCGCGAACTCCATACCGGCTCGAGCGGCCTCTCCGCTCGGGAAGCGGGCCGACGCCTCGCCGTCTACGGTCCGAACGAAGTCCGCCGCAAGGCCCGTACCTCCCTGGGGCGTGAACTCGTTCGGCAGCTGGTCCATCCCTTGGCCCTGCTGCTGTGGGCGGCCGCCGCGCTGGCGTTCGTTGCCGGCATCCCCGTGCTCGGGTGGGCCATCATCGCCGTGGTTCTCGTGAATGCGGCGTTCGCGCTCCTCCAGGAACGGCAGGCCGAACAGGCGGTGGAGACTCTGGCGGAGTACCTGCCCGAGCATGCGCTGGTGATCCGCGATGGGCGATCCTCGGCGGTGGAGGCGAAAGAACTGGTGCCGGGCGATCTGGTCGTTCTCGAAGAGGGCGCCAAGGTTCCCGCCGACGCGCGGCTGACCGAGGGAGGCATCGAGGTCGACCTGTCGATGCTGACGGGGGAGTCCACACCCGCCGAACGCATCGTCGGCCCCGGACTCGTCGGGGCACCGCTGCTGCAGGAACCCAACCTCGTGTTCAGCGGCACGGTCTGTACCGGGGGCCAGGCCCAGGCGATCGTGTTCGCCACCGGAGACCACACGGAACTCGGCCGCATCGCCGCACTGAGCCAGCGCACCCGCCGCGACCCCAGCCCCCTGGAACGGCAGGTCAAGAAGGTCGCCTGGCTCATCGCCGCCGTAGCGGTCGTTATGGGCGGTGTGTTCCTGGTGGCCGGGGTCGCCGTGGGCCTGCCGCTGACGGACACCCTCATGTTCGCGATCGGGCTCCTCGTCGCCAACGTCCCCGAGGGCCTGCTGCCTACAATCACCCTCGCGCTCGCCGTCGGCGTACGCGTCCTCGCCCGCCAAGGCGCGGTGATCAAGCGCCTCAGCGCCGTCGAGACCCTCGGCTCCACCAACGTCATCTGCACCGACAAGACCGGAACCCTCACCCAGAACCGCATGCGACTCCAAGCCGTGTGGACGCCGGAACACGGAAGGGAGCCAGGCCCCTGGGACGGGGAGCTGATGCGCACCAGCGCGCTGTGCACCACGGTTACCCGCGGCGAGGAAGGTGAACTTCACGGCGACCCGACGGAGATGGCCCTGGTCGAAGGCGCCGCTGCCCGCGCCGCTCCCATCGACCTCGACGGCCGTGACACCGGGCGTCGAGCCCTCTTCCGCTTCGACCCCCGGCTGCGTCTCATGTCCGTCGTCCAAGCCGATGCCGGGCAGGGGCTGCGCGTCATCGTCAAGGGCGCGCCGGAGACGGTGTTGCAAACCCTGGAAGGCAGTTCGCAGTCCGCGGCCGCCGCGGCGGAGGAACTCGCCCACGAAGGCATGCGCGTCCTGGCCGTCGCCGTCGGAGCACTGCCGTCCGGCGCCGAGGTACCGACCCGTCGCCAGGACGCGGAGACCGGGCTCCGCCTGCTCGGGCTCGTCGGCCTGTACGACCCGCCACGTCCCGAAGTCGCGGCCGCCGTCCGGCGCTGCCACGAGGCAGGGCTCCGCGTGCACATCGTCACCGGCGACAATGGCGCCACCGCCGCGGCCGTCGCCCGCGAAGTCGGCATCGGCCTACCTCGTCTGCAGGTGGTGGCACAGTCCGAATCGGTCGGCGACCACGAACTCGACGCGCTCCTCGCATCGGCGGACGCCGAAGTCGTCTTCGCCCGCTCCTCACCCGAGACCAAGCTGAAGGTGGCCGACGCCCTGCGCGCCCACGGGCAGATCGTCGCCATGACCGGTGACGGGGTCAATGACGCCCCCGCCCTGCACCGGGCCCACATCGGCGTGGCGATGGGACTCTCCGGCACGGACGTGGCCCGCGAGGCGTCGACCATGGTGCTGACCGATGACAACTTCGCCACCATCGTCACCGCGATCGAATCGGGCCGCCGCGTCTACGACAACGTCCGCAAGTTCATCGTCTACATCTTCGCCCACCTCACCCCCGAGGTCGTCCCCTTCCTGGTCTTCGCGCTGTCGGCCGGCACGGTCCCGCTCCCTCTGACCGTCCTGCAGATCCTCGCGATCGACCTCGGCACTGAGACCCTCCCCGCCCTGGCCCTCGGCCGCGAACGAGCTGAGCCGGGCACCATGAGCCGCCCGCCCCGCCCGAGTTCGCAGGGAGTCATCTCCCGCGAGATGCTCATCCGCAGCTGGGGCTACCTCGGCAGCGTCTCCGCCGTCCTGGTCATGGGAGCGTTCTTCTACGTACTGTGGCGCGCGGGCTGGCAACCAGGCGACCCCACCGGCACGGGCAGCCCCCTCCACCACGCGTACATCACCGCAACCACGGCCACGTTCGCCGGCATCGTCACCTGCCAGGTCGGCACCGCCTTCGCCGCCCGCACCGACCATGCGGCCCTGCGCGACATCGGCCTGTTCACCAACCCCCTGCTCCTGGCCGGCATCGCCTTCGAGCTCGCCTTCACAGCAGCCCTCGTATTTGCGCCCCCCCTGCAAGGCCTGTTCGGTACCGCCGCCCTGCCGCTGGACGTCGTCGCCCTCATCGCGACCTTCCCCGTCCTCGTCTGGGGCACCGACGAACTGCGGCGCTGGGTCCGGCGCACTCACCACCTCACGAAGCCCTGACACCTTGACCGGAGGCCCGCCATGTCACACACCGCTGAATGGAAGGTCCGTCTCTACCTCTTCGAGGCGGACCAGACGACGAAGGCCCGCCTCGAACTGGACACCGGCACGAACAAGCTCACCGGCCACGGCACCGCCCGCTGCGCACCCCAGGACAAGGACGTGCCGGAAATCGGCGACGAACTCGCCGTAGCACGGGCCATGGAGAACCTGGCCAAGCAGCTGAAGCGAACGGCCTATGGAGACATGCAGGCCGTCGGGGCGGCGTCGCACGAGGAATCCCCGAAGCCGTATTCGGGCTGGTTGGACATGGAGGCGTCTTAAGGACGACGCCGAACACCGACGGGCAAGCGAAGGCGGGTAGTTCCCCGAGTTCCCATAGCGGGCCTGCCCCGGGGGAGCGGGGCCCAGGCGTGGACGCCCGGGAGGCCGGTCCGGCACGGGCGGGGCCGGGCCGGAGCGCCTGATGTTGCGTCAGCCCGTGATTCCGGGTACGACCAGGCCGGTTTCGTACGCGATCACCACCGCGTGGGTCCGGTTCTGCGCCTGCCTGCTCCGGTACGGCACGCGCGAGGGTGCGAACACCTCACCCCGCCGCCGAGTACCGGGCCTCTTTTGGTGACTCATCGGACGTCGAGGACTTCGGCTACGGGGCGCCGGGGCGTTGCAGGCCCCTGGGGGCCGTAGCCGAGCCGGATGACCATCTGGACGCGGCTCATCGCGGCGCCCGGGTCGCGCACCGTCCAGCGGAGTTCGGGCCACTCGAGCGGCTGCGAGGTCATGGAGGTGACCAGGCCGTCGGCAGTGGCCTGGAGCAGGACCCGCTCCAGGGCCTGTCCTGCGCGCAGCCAGTCCTCGGGCCCGTCCCCGGAGGTGCCCAGCAGCGCGATCTGGGGTCGCCGTTCGAAGGCGGCCCACCCCCGGCCGGGTACGCGCTGGGAGCGGCCGAAGTCGCGTACGGCGCCGCCCCGGCCGGACTGCTTGGGTCCGAAGGCGTAGGCCGGGATGCCGTCGGGTCGGACCTGCCCTTCCGGCGTTCCGGAATGTGTCCACGCCACCGTCTCCGCCCGCACGCCGGGATCCATCTCTTCGCGGTGCTCGGAGTCGTGGATCAGGCCCAGGACGGTCTCGGTGTGCCAGGCTGCCGGCACGGCCAGACGGCAGCCCTCCAGGAGAGCGGCGGCCCGCAGACCGTCCAGCAGGGCGGGCGGTACCTCCTCCTCCCTGAACGGGAAACGGCTGGAGTGACGTCGCCGCACGGCCGGGTGCAGGGCGGCAAGAGCCCGCTCGGTGTCCTTCTCGTCTGCTTTCCGGAGACTCACCGTGGCCAGGAGCCACGGGGAGCCGTCGTCGGGCAGCATCCGTACGACAGGCTCCCAGCCCGCCCAGGTGGCGGACACCCGCAGGTTGAACAACGCGGCGGCGCAGCCCAGGTGGAGGGCGCGGTGGTCCGGGTCGGCGTGGGGCATCGCCCGGCCGGGGTCGCCGTGGAGTTCGATGACTCCGGTGTCCGGCCGGAAGACGAATCTCCAGGGCTGGGCGTTGTGCATGGACGGCGCCATCACGGCGTCCTCGATGAGGGGGAGCACGTGTGATACGTCCGGGAGAGTTGTGGTCATGGGACTTTCCTGCCTGGGTGGTGGACCTCACTCGTGGGCGACCACGGCAACCGGCGCTGCCGCATGGTGCATCACGGCATGTGCGATCGGGCCGATGTGGGTGCCGTAGGCGGAGTGGCGGATACGCCTGCCGACGATGACGAGGGCGGCGCCGGTGGCGGCGTCGAGGATCTGGATCGCTGCCTGACCGATGATCACGCGCGGTTCGACGGCCACCGAAGGGAACTTCTCCTGCCACGGGCTCAGGATTTCGTCCATCGCCATGCCGATGCCGTGAGCCATCTCCGACTGCACCCCGGGGTCGAGGATCGGCGCATAGCTGAGGATCGGCGGCGGAGACCACCCGTGCACGACGATGAGCGGACAGGCGCGGTGGGCCGCTTCTTCGAATGCGAAGGCGAGGAGTCTGTCGCAAGGGCGGTGGATGTCGATCCCGGCCACGACCGGCCCCCGGTCACGGTCACGGACGGCTCGGGTCCCCGTGTTGTCGGCTGACCGTACGAGCACGACCGGGCGCTCGGTCTCCGCGATGGTGGCGGCGCCCGTCGATCCGACGAGGAAGCCGGCGATGCTGCCGAGCCCGCGGGAGCCGAGTACGAGCATGTCGGAGTCTTTCGCGGCGGACGCCAGAGCCAAAGAGGGCAGGCCCCCCACCCGGCGCGTGGAGATCTCCAGTGAAGGATGCTCGCGCCGCAGCTCGTCGGCCCTGTCGCGGAGGATGCCTTCGGCCCAGTGGCGGCGTTCCTCGGTGGTCGCGACCGGCAGCGGCGGATTCTCCAGCCATTCCTCGGCGTGGACCAGATCCAGGGAAGCGCTCCGGAGCTCGGCCTCGTAGGCCGCCCAGCGGGCCGCCGCAGTACTTTCAGGGGAGCCGTCCAGGCCCACAGTCACTTGGCTCGTCATGAGGTGCGTCTCCTTCGATGAAGTGTCTCGGTGGCTGCGACCGTCGGCGTGCCCACCGAGCCGATGAGGAGCGTGGCCGGTGTGGTCAGGGGCGGAGGAGGAGCCGGATGATCCCTGGTGGGACCGACCGGCCCCGACTACGCCGGGGAAGTGTGCGAGGCGATGTAGTCCGCGCAGCCGTTCAACGTGTTCAGGCTGGGATAGTCCGCCTCCGGGAGAGGGAGGCCGGTGCGGCCGCTCAGCGCCTCGACGAGGTTGAGGAAGTCCAGCGAGTCCATCTCCAGGGTGTCCCGGAAGTTCTCCTCGGGCGACAGCGCGGTCGGGTCGGCGCCCGGGACCACATCCGCCAGAACTTCCTTGATCAATTCGAGAGCCGCGTCACGGTTCACAGGTCCTCCGGTCGCTGGAGCAGTCGCTCGATTGCAGTCAGGAAGCGGGCGCCGGTCGCACCGTCGCTCGCACGGTGGTCGGCGGAGAGCGTGGCCGTCACGGTCGGGTGGACCGTGAGCATTCCGTTCACGGCCACCGGCTGCTCGATGACACGTCCCAGTCCGACGAGCGCGACCTGGGGTGGGTAGATCACCCCGAAGACGGCCTCCACACCCTGGTCGCCGAGGTTGGTCACCGTGAGGGTCGGGTCGGTGGTCTCCGAAGCGCGCAGGCGTCCGCCACGCGCCCGAGAGACGAGGTCCCTGAGCGCCGCCATCAGCTCCGGCAACGGCATCGTGTCGGCGTCCGCCAGTGCGGGCGCCGTGAGGCCACCGCCGCGCAGGGACACTGCGATGCCGAGTCGTACTCCGTTCGCCGGGACGAACGCGTCGTCCTTCCAATGGCCGTTCAGTTCCGGGACCTGCCGGGCGGCCAGTGCCACGGCCTTCAGCAGCAAGGCGACCGGCACGAGCCGCTGCGCCACCGGCCTGCCGGTGTTCTGGTCGCGCATCCACGCCATGGCGGCGGCGAGGTCCACCTTCGTGGACAGGTAGTAGTGGGGGATTTCCCGTTTCGCCCGCGTCATCAGCGCTGCGATCGCCGCACGCGCGCCCGGAGCGGACTCGGCCGGCGATGCGAGCACCGGTTTCTCCACCGGCTCCCGCGGTTCCGCCTCACGAGGCAGATGATCCACAGCCGCAGCACGTACGTCGTCCGCCCTGATGGTGCCGTTGCGCCCCGTGCCCCGTAGGCCCCCCAGATCGACGCCCATCGACTGAGCCAGTCGGCGGGCGAGCGGAGACGCCCGCAGCCGGGGCGGCGGCTCGGTCGGTGCGTGTTCGACGTCGGATCGGGTGATCCGCCCTCCCCTGCCGGATCCGTGGACGGTGGACAGGTCGATGCCCTTCTCCTCGGCCAGGTGCCGCACGAGAGGGGTGGACACGGCCCTCTCGGTCCGCGTGAGGGGCCGACCGGGGACGGGCTGCAGGTCGGGAGGAGGAGCCGGGGCGGGTGTGACGGGCTGCTTGGCCGCAGGGCGGGCGGGCGGGGCGACGGCCGAGTCAATGGATGCCATCGGTGTGCCGACCGGCACGGTAGTGCCTGGTTCTACCAGGAGGGCGCTGATCGTCCCCGAGTCGAAGCACTCGACTTCGATCGTCGATTTGGCCGTCTCCACGACGGCGACGACATCCCCCTTCGTCACCGTCTCGCCCGGGGAGACCAGCCACTCGACCAGAGTGCCCTCTTCCATGTCCGCCCCGAGGGAGGGCATGGTGAATTCGGCCATGTCAGCTCACCGTCCGGCGGACCGCGTCCGCGATGGTCGCGACTTGGGGCAGTGCCGCCTCTTCGAGCTGCCGGGCATAGGGGATGGGTACCTCCGCGCTGCAGACGCGCTCCACCGGAGCATCGAGTTCGTAGAAGGCCTGCTCGGTGATGCGGGAGGAGATCTCCGCGGCCAGACTGCCGCTGCGCCATGCCTCGTCGATGATCACCGCCCGGTGCGTGCGGCAGACGGAGGCCATGATGGTGGCGTCGTCGAGGGGCCGCAGGGTACGCAGGTCGACGACCTCCGCACTGATGCCCTCCCCGGCGAGGACATCCGCCGCAGCCATGGCCTTGGGCAGCGAGCCTCCGTACGTGATGACGGAGACGTCCGTGCCTGGCCGGCGTACGGCGGCGGTGTCGAGGTCGACGGCTTCGATGGTGCCGTCCAGGACGCCCTCCGCGTTGTAGAGACTGCCGTGCTCGAAGATGAGTACCGGGTCCGGGTCGGCCAGAGCAGCCGCGAGCATGTGCCGCGCGTCGTCCACGGTCGCGGGGGCGAGCACCCGGATCCCGGGGATGTGGGCGTACCAGCCTTCGAGGCTGTGGGAGTGCTGGGCGCCGAGCTGCCGCCCGGCTCCGGTGGTCATGCGGATGACCACGGGGACGCCCAGCTGCCCGCCCGACATGTGCAGCAGGGTCGCCGCGTTGTTGAGGATCTGGTCCATCGCGAGAAGACTGAAGTTGACGGTCATGATCTCGACCACCGGTCTCATCCCGCCGAGCGCGGCTCCGATGCCCGCACCCACGAACCCCGACTCGGACAGAGGAGTGTCGCGGATCCGTTCGGGTCCGAACTCCTCGAGGAGTCCGAGACTGACCCCGAAGCAGCCGCCGTAATTCCCGACGTCCTCGCCCATGAGGAAGACTCGTTCGTCCTCGTGCATGGCCTCGCGAAGCCCTTCGCGCAGCGCCTCCCGGTACGTGGTCGGTGGCGGAGCCCCGGCGGATGACCTTCTCGTGCTCATGTGGTGCTCCCGGGTGCGCTCGTGACGAAGCGGAGCAGGTCCGCGACGGGCTCCATGGGCGCGTCCTCCGCCGATCGGACAGCCCGGTCGATCTCGCCCAGTACGCCCTTGTCGAGCTCCTCCATCGTCCGGTCGTCGAGCCGGCCGTCCGTACGCATCCGGTCGGCCAGCCCCTGGACGGGGTCGCGGCCCTTCCACGCCTCGATTTCGGACTTGGCCCGGTAGCGGTCCGGGTCGTACATGGAGTGGGCGCGGAACCGATACGTCTGTGCCTCGATGAAATGCGGTCCGTTGCCCGCTCGTACGGACTCCACCGCCCGCTGCGCGGCTGCTTCGACTGCGAGCACGTCCATGCCGTCGACCGTCCAGGCAGGCATGCCGTAGGACGCGGCGCGCATGGCGAGGTTGGTCTGCGCGTGCTCCCGGGCCAGGCTCGTCCCCATGGCGTACAGGTTGTTCTCGCAGACCAGCAGCAGGGGCAGCTGCCACAAGGCCGCGAGATTGGCCGTCTCGTGGAACTCGCCTTCCGCAAAAGCGCCGTCGCCGAAGAAGCAGCAGGTGACATGAGTGCTGCCGCGCATCCGGTCGGCGAGGGCGAGCCCCGCTGCCAAGGGCAGCCCGCCGGCCACGATGGCGTTGCCCCCGTAGAAGCGGCGGTCCGCGTCGAACAAGTGCATGGAACCGCCGCGCCCGCGGCTGCACCCCGTGGCCTTGCCGTACATCTCCGCCATCACGGCCTCGGCGGGAACTCCCCTGGCCAGTGCGTGCCCGTGCTCACGATAGGTGGACACCACGGCGTCCTCCTGGCCCAGCGCCTGGTTGACGCCTACGGCGACGGCTTCCTCGCCGATGTAGAGGTGAACGAAGCCGCGGATCTCCGTGCTGCTGTACAGCTCGACGCACCGCTCCTCGAAGCGGCGGATGGTGAGCATCTGCCGGAGCAGGGAGAGGTGATGGTCGGGTGAGGGAAGGCTGTCGGGAGCGCCGCGCGCGGCGGCGGAGCCTGCCTTCCCGCGTCCGCTCTTGCGTGCCGCCCGACGGGCTTTTCCCTCCGTCTGCGCGCTGGTGCTGCTCATCGTTCCGCCTTCTCTCGCGAGCGGGTCATCCGGGGTTCTCCAGCGTGGACAGGTCCCCTTCGGGCAACCCCAGTTCCCGGGCCCGCAGCAGTCGGCGCATCACCTTGCCGCTGCGGGTCTTGGGGAGGTTCTGATCGAACTCGATCTCTCTGGGGGCCACTGCGGGGCCCAGCCGCCGGCGCGCGAACGCCAGGAGTTCTCGCTTGAGGGGCGCGTCGGGGACGAGCCCAGGACGCAGGGAGACGAAGGCCTTGACGACGGCTCCGACGACCGGGTCGGGGCGGCCGATCACGCCGGCTTCCGCGACGGCGGGGTGTTCCATCAGCGCGCTTTCCACCTCGAACGGGCCGATGAGGTGCCCTGCCGACTTGATGACGTCATCGGCGCGGCCGACGAACCAGAACCAGCCGTCCTCGTCGCGCTTCGCGAGGTCGCCCGTGAGGTACCAGCCGTCCGCGAAGCACGCCGCGTAGCGTGCCTCCTCGTTCAGATAGCCCCGGAACATGGAGGGCCAGCCCGGACGGAGCGCCAGCTCTCCCTCGACACCCGCTTCGCCGATCACGCGCACGCGCCCGTCGGTGATCTCTGCGCGGCCGTCCTCGCCGCGTTGCAGCAGCGCGGCCTCGACTCCGGGCAGTGGGCGCCCCATGGAGCCCGGCCGGATGTCGCAGGAGGCAAAGTTGGCGATCATGATGGCGCCGGTCTCCGTCTGCCACCAGTTGTCATGAATGGGCAGACCGAGGACATCCTGCCCCCACAGCACGGCTTCGGGGTTCAGCGGCTCGCCCACGCTGGCGATGAACCGGAGGGCCGACAGATCGTACGGCCCCGGGAGCTCCCGGGCACCCTCCCTGGGCGTGGCGCGCATCAGCATGCGGACGGCCGTCGGGGCCGTGTACCAGACGGTGACTCGCTCGCTGTCCAGGATGCGGTACCACCGGTGTACATCGAAGTCACCCTCGTCCACCACGACCGTCGCGCCGTGAGTGAGCGGGGCGATGATCCCGTACGAGGTGCCCGTCACCCACCCGGGGTCCGCAGTGCACCAGTAGACGTCCTCCTGGCGAAGGTCGAGCGCGAAGGCCGCCGACGCGTGGTGGGCCACGACCGCCTCGTGCACGTGGACCGCGCCCTTGGGGGCACCGGTCGTGCCGCTCGTGAAATGCAGCAGCGCCATGTCCTCCGGATCGGTGGGCGGCACGGCGTACTCCTGCGGGGCATGCTCCATGAGCTCGGCGAAGGAAACGGTCCCCGGCGGTGGATCGGTGATCGGACCCACGAGCAGGACATGGTCCAGATGGGGCAGGTGGTGCCTGTTCTCCTCGACCTTGCGCCGGTACAGCGCCTCGGTGGTGACAAGGACCCGGGCATCGCCCAGCTCCAGCCGCTGGCGCACGGGCTCGGGGCCGAAGGCCGAGAAGAGCGGGCACAGCACGCGCGCGCTGCGCAATGTGCCAAGGACGGTCACATACAGTTCAGGGCAGCGGCCGAGGAGCGTGAAGACCCTCTCCTGCCGCCCCACGCCGAGGGTTGTGAGTGCGTTGGCGAAGCGGCCCGTGAGGCCGCCGAGCTCGCCGTATGTGAGGTGGGTGACGGTGTCGTCGGCCGCGATGCAGCGGAGGGCCTCCCGCCCGCCGTGACCTGCCACCAGGTGTCGGTCGACGGCCTCGTATCCGATGTTGAGCCCGTCTCCTCCGGGCAGTCCTGACAGCCGGGATCGAGCCTCGTCCCAGGTGAAGTCCGCGCGGGCACGCTCGTAGTCCTGGAGCACGAAGACGACGTCCGGCCTGGGCTCTTTGCGGATGATCAGGTGGTCCATGCCCGGGTCCTCGCCTCGCCTTGGAATCTTCAAGCAGACACCGTCACGCTTTGTGACGGCGGCAAACGCGGCTGCGCCGGCTCCGGGCGTCCCCCGGACGGTCCACGCTCGGCCCCCACGGTCACCAGGGCATCCCAAGGAGGCTGCTGCGCGGCGGGGCAGTGAGCGGGGAGTCATCGACGCGAGCGGTCAGTCGGGGGACGCCCCCGACCACGCCCGGCCCCATGGTGCCCGTGCGTATCTCCTCGACCACGCGGCGCCTCATCTGCCCGTCCGGTCGCAGAAGGAGCATGAGGAGATCACGACGGGTGACGATGCCGACGAGGCGGTCCTCATCGTCCACGAGGACCGGCAGTCCGCTGATGTCGTGTTGAGCGAGCAGCTTCGCGGCATCCTTGAAAGAGGTGGAGGTGACGACCGAGAGGACTTCGTCGGTCATCAGGTCTCCCACCTTGATGTGCTTCATGGAGCACCTCCCGGCGTCCCAGCGATCCGCGCGGACGTGAAGGCCGGGGGCCGCTTGAGAACCACGATCCACCGACCCCTACGAGAGGAGGAGGGCCGAATGGTCCGGAGCCGGGGACCGATCGGACCTGCCCCCGGACATGCGGGCTCCTCTTTCCTGCATGAACCGGAACCTTTGGTCCCATTGAGGGACCTGAGCGGCCCTCTTGCTGCGGGAGTCCGCTGTGTCAGCGTGAGAGCCGGACCCTTGGCGGCTCTTTGAGGAGGAACCATGGGAGGAATCACGAGCGGCTCGGCACTTGGCTCCGCCGTAGTCGGCGTCGACGGCTCCGACTCGGCCCGCCAGGCAGGCCGTGAACTGCCCGACGCCACCGCCACCGCCACCGCGGAAGCGGAGCAATTCCCCGGACTGAAGGTCGACGCCGAGCTCAGCCGCAGCGCACCCGTCCCGAGCCTCCACCGGTCAGCGGGCCTCCGCGGCACCAGCGTGGTCGGCAACCGTGGCGCGGGCGGATTCGGCTCACTCATGCTCGGCTCGGTCGGGCTGGAGGTCACTGCGGGCGCGCAGACGCCCGTCCTCATGGTCAGAGGCATCGACAACGATGCCGAGACGGGTGTGGTGCTCGCTGCCGTCCGCGATGAACACGACCTCGAATGCGGGCGGTACGCCGCACGCGCGCGCGGGAGCGAGTCATGACGGCCCCGGGCGACCACGATGAGATCGTCGTCGGTATCGACCCGGCCAGGGACTGGCGTCTGCCCTTGGCCTGGGCGGTGGACGAGGCCGGTCGACGCCGGATCGGACTGCGGCTCGTCACCGCAGTACCACCGCAGCACGACACGCAGCACGTCGACGACACGCCCCGCAGCATGGCCCTGCACCAGGCCGCCTCGGAAGCCCTCAGTGCTGCTGCCGCCTGGAGCAGGGAGCGCCACCCGGAAGTCGAACCGGTCGCGGACCTGGTCGACGGGTTCCCCGCTCCGGCGATAGGCCGACTGTCCGGGCAGGCCCGCATGATCGTTCTCGGTTCGCGCCACCTGAGCCGTACCTCGGAGTTCCTCAGCGCCGGCTCCCTCGTGGTTCCCGTCACCGCGCAAGCGCGGTGTCCGGTGGTGGTCGTGGGCGACCCCGAGCACGTGATGCAGCAGCCGCCCTACCTGGTGGTGGGCGTCGACGGTAGCGAATCATCGAAGGCGGCGCTGGCGCTGGCGTTCGAGGAGGCCGATCTCAGAGGAGCCAAACTGCGTGCCGTTTCCGTGTGGCAGGCTCCGCTCTTCCTGCTCCATGACGAGGAGGTTGCGCTCCAGGCGCAGCGACGGATGGTGTCGGAGACCACGGCAGGCTGGTCGCAGACGTACCCGGACGTCGTGTTGACACACGAGATACACATCGGACACCCGGTGGAGGAACTCGCCGGTGCCGCCGAGCACGCACTTGCCGTGGTCGTGGGCCGGCGAGGCAGGGGTGGATACACCGGCATGCGGCTCGGATCGGTCGTCCACGGGCTGCTGCACCGGGCGCACTGCCCGGTGATCACGGTTCCCGTCGTGTGAGGACCGCCGTGATGACCTCCGCCGCTCAGCAGGCGTCCGCTCCCGCAGGACCCCACACGGATCTGACGGAGGCGGGGGCGGAGGCGGAGGCGGCGATGGACGCGGCCGCGCTCTACGTGCCTTTCCTCCAGGCGGTGTTGGACACCGAACCCCTTCGGCTGGACCGGTGCCGGCCTCGCGGCAATCGCCTCCATCACCGGAGGCGCTGCGGCCCGACTCTGGAGAACCGCATTCCACAAGGAGACGAGACGATGAACCCTGACACCACTGGAGGCGGCATCCACGCACACCTGGGCGACCAGGTGGTCGTGGGCGGCCCCACTGTCGGCAAGCCCGGCCGTGACGGCGAGGTCGTCGGACTGCACCATGACGACGGCACTCCGCCGTACGACATCCGCTGGTCGGACACCGGCCGCGTCACGCTCTACTTTCCCGGTCCGGATGCCCACGTCAGGCATGTGGGCGACGCCGAAGGAAAGCCGGCAGACCGCCAGACACAGCGGCGGCCGCACACCCCTCCGAAGTGAACCCCTCGCAACGCGGGGCTGCCGCGGAGGGAGACGTCAGCCTTGCTCCCGCGTGCCCTTGGAGGTGCCAGGGTCGGGGAGGGCCACGACACCCCCGCGCCCAGCTGCCCCGACTCAGGCTGGCAGCTGCCGTGCTGGGCACACGGAGGTGTCCATCGCGGCGATCGACGGCGTACTCACGGTCACCGTCACGGACGACGGGGTCGGGGTCCCGGAGGACGCTCGACGATCTCCTTGTACGAGGCCTCGCGGCCGACGGCCCCGGCGGTCCGGGTCATGACATCGCTGACGGTGTACTGGGATGCGGGCCTGGCCGGCTCCCTCAGGTGATCTCGGTGGGGAGAGGATCCGGTTCACAGCGGACTGCCGCTGCCGTGAGGCGCGTAGAGGTCGAGGAGCCGGACCCTGGCGGCCACGAGCCGGCGGGCGAGTACCTGCCCCACCCAGTGGTCCATGGCGGAGCCGAATCGGGGGTCCGCCTCCATCATCGAGCGCACGGCGGCCGCATCGAACTCGTGGGCGCGTACAGGGCTCGTCGCCTCCGCACCGAAGTGCCAGGTGTAGGGAGGGAACAGCCAGGACCAGCCGACCAGCTCGCCGGGACCAAGAGTCTCGATCACCGCTGCCTGCCTGCCGGGCACGTGAACGTCGAGGCCGACCGTGCCGGATCGCACGATCCAGAACCGGTCGGCGTGGCCTCCCTCATTGAAGAGGCGGGTACCTACGGGAAAGCCGACTTCACGCGCCATGCCCGTCAGACGGGCGCGGTACTCCGCCGAAAGGGCGGTGGCGATCCGGGTGGGGGAGGGTGTGCTCATCGCGGCCTCCGTTCGAGTCCGCTTTCAGTCTGGGACCCGGCCTGGCTGCGGGGATGGGCCGATCGGCCCTTCTCGCGACCCCGACCGGCCCATCTCCTGACGCCGCAGGCCGGTGGACAGTGGGAACACGCGGGACCTGCCCCGTGGGCCGGGTCCCAAGCCGTTGCCCCAGGAGCGTGAGCCATGTTCTGGTACGACCACGGAATGGGCGGATGGGGCTGGGTCGCCATGTCGTTCAGCATGGTCCTCCTCGTGGCTCTGGCCGTCATGGCAGTCGTTCTGCTCCTCCGCAGCGTCGACCGTTTCCCCTCAGGCCCGGTGGAGCCCCGCGCTGCGCCTTCCGCCAAGCAGGTGCTCGCCGAACGGTTCGCCCGGGGGGAGATCGACGAGGAAGAGTTCGAACGGAGTCTGACCGTGCTGCGTGAGCACGGGCCTGGTCGAAGTCGGCCCGGACCGGGAGAGGGCTGAACCCGGCCCTACGAGAGGGAGCCGAGCAAAGGGCGCGAACGATGAACCACGAAGCGACGCGGCGACCAGATCTCAGCGGCCCGGATGGGGAGCCGACCCGGAGCATGAAGGCGTTGGACCGAAGCGAAGCACTGAGCCTGCTCGGCACGGTATCGCTGGGACGCATCGTCTTCAGCGAGCATGCCCTTCCGGCCGTGAGGCTGGTCAACCATGTCGTGGACGGGGAGGACATCGTCGTCCGGATCCAGGACGGTGGAGCGCTCGCTTCGCTCGTGGCGACGCCCGACGCCCCCGGGGTCGTCGTCGCCTACGAGGCAGATGTCATAGACCCCGAGACCCGCCTCGGCTGGAGCGTCGTCGTCACCGGCTACGCCTCTCTGGTCGCAGAAAGGGACGGGGCGGACCCGTACGCGGCGTTGCTCGTACCGTGGGTGCGTCAGGCGATGACCAGGGCCCTGCGCATCAGGCCGGATCTTGTCACGGGCTTCCTGCTCGGCGCGGCCGAGTAGCCGCCCCCGGACCCCTGGTCGGCGGCCTGCGTGTGAAGTGGCGGCCGACGGGCGGGGCGACCGGATCCTCGCGGCTGCTGTCCGTCGTCTCCGGTGTCGGCGTGCAGCGGGCGGCCGTCCTGGTCCACCGGGTCCGGGGTGCCGTCGCGGAACTCCAGATGTCCGTCGCAATGGATCACCGCGTGGATGCTGGCCATGGGAACGCCTGGTCTCGTGCGTCCGGTGGGCGTGTGATCCGCGAGCGGCAGGCTGCCGTGACGGCGCCGGGGCGGGACGAGGCAAGGGAGCACGCCCTGTCCGTCCGCCGTGGGGCTGCTTCCATCCACCATCGACCTACCGCCGTGGGCCACCACCCGGCAACGTGGACATACCACCCAGTCCACCTGCCGGGGCCGAAGGTCCGGCGGGTGTAGCCGCGCCTGGCCTTCGATCGCACGGGTGTGACGTGATATCACCAGGGAAGTCATGTATTCGACCGAAACCTCACCTCTTTCGAACGGTCGGGACTGGCGCGGTACCCCCGCAGGGCCCGGTGCGGTCAGCGCTGCCCCCGCCCGGTGCGGTCCGGCCGGGGTGCCGGCTGGTTACGGGGACTTGGCGGATCCGTTCGTGAGCAGAGGGGCGGCAGGTTCCTTGCCGAGGTCCACCGGAGCGTTGCCCCGCTGTGCGGCGGCTGTCTCGCGGGCGAGGAAGGTGCCGAGCTCGCCGATGGTGCTCATGAGGGGCGCGGGGAAGACGACGGTGCTGTTCTTGTCCACGCCGATCTCCACCAGGCTCTGCAGATTGCGCAGTTGGAGGGCGAGCGGGTGGGCCATCATGATGTCGGAGGCGTCACCGAGCGCTGCGGCGGCCATCGATTCGCCCTCGGCGCTGATGATCTTGGCCCTCTTCTCGCGTTCGGCTTCTGCCTGGCGGGCCATGGCGCGCTTCATGCTGTCGGGCAGCTGGATGTCCTTCAGCTCGACCAGGGTGACCTCGACGCCCCAGTCGGTGGTGGTGATGTCGAGGATCTCGCGGATGTCGATGTTGATGCGGTCGGTCTCCGAGAGGGTCTCGTCGAGGGTGTGCTGCCCGACGACCTTGCGGAGGGTGGTCTGGGCGATCTGGTTGATCGCCGCTTCGACGTTCTCGACGGCGATGACCGATTTCACGGCGTCGACGACGCGGAAATAGGCGACCGCGGAGACGTCGACGCTGACGTTGTCCCGCGTGATGATCCCCTGGGACTGGATGGGCATGGTGACGATCCGCAGCGAAACGCGGTGCAGGACGTCCACGAACGGCACGATGAGCCGAAGCCCCGGTTCCCGGGTGCCGATCAGCCGGCCGAACCGGAACAGCACACCCTTCTCGTACTGCCTGACGATCTTGATGGCCATCACCAGCCCCACCAGGGCCACCACGGCCACGACGATCAGAACGAAGATCCAAACTCCCACGGTACTGCTCCTCGGAACGAGGACCACGTCATGCCCGGGCGAGGTCCCTGAGCGGCGGCGGAAAGGGGAGACTGCCCCTGCTCCGCCCGCAGGGCCGCACGGGTCTGGCTCATGCGACGAGCCCTGCCGCTTCCCAGCATCGCGCGCCTCCCCCGTGCCGGGCAGGGGCCGAACGGTCCACACCCCCGCACGGCCCGTCGGCTTCGAGGCGCCGCGTGACGCACGGGAACCGGACCGCAAGGCCCCGGTCGGCCCCTCGACGAGGACCATCGGACTCCGGCAGCGGGGCCGTTCTTCAGTCTTCCCAACCACGGGCCCGCTCGCACCACGAGGTCGGCACGGCCGTCGCTTCAGCGCCACCGGCAGCGCCCCGCCCCGACTCGGTTGTGGGGGCGGAGTCGGCTCGTGAGCACGGGGTACGCACTGTGGTTGAGAGGCCTGGCCAAACGGCACGGGGCTGGCAGGGTCAAACCCCCTGACGTCGTGGGTCGGCCCGGAACCTGGTCCTCACCTGGGAGCGGAGGGATCGGGCCACGTCCAAGTCGAAGGGCTCGGTGCTGGGGGTGAGCATCGCAGCGGCGGCCACGGCCACCCCCAGCGCGCAGGCGCTGACGGGATCCTCCCCGGCGGCCAGCCGTGTGACAAGGGCGGCGACCATGCTGTCTCCCGCCCCGGCATCGCTCAGGGGCTCGCCGGGCAGCGGCGGCGCGTAGAGCTCGGTGTGGCCGTGGCCGGTCGAGCACAATGCGCCCAGCTCTCCGAGGGTGGTGACGGCGATCTCGGCGGCCCCTGTGGTGAGCAGGTGCTCGTTGAGGGCTCGGGCGTCTTCGAAGTCGCGGACCGGCCGGCCGGCCATGCTTTCGGCCTCTGTCCGGTTGCACCTGAGCAGGAACACGCCCTCGGTGAGTGCTCCGCGAAGCGCCGGCCCGGAGGTGTCCAGGACCAGTCGGGACCCGGCTTCCCTGATACGGCGGGCGACGGCCGCATAGAAGTCGTCGGGCAAACCGCCGGGCAGGCTTCCGCTGGCCACGACGTACGGGCAACTGCCAACGGCCTGCACCAGCGCATCCAGGGATCGCCGTCCCTCGCGCTCGTGCAGGTGCGGGCCGGGTGGCACGACGTGGTAGCCGTGGCGCGATCCGGCCTCGAACAGCACGAGGGCTTCGCGTGTTTCGTCGTCGATGCCGACGGCGACGTGGTCGATGCCCTCTTCGTCCAGCAGCCGGTTCAGGCGCAGGCCGACCACGCCTCCGGCGGTGTGGAAGGCGGTGGCCCGTCCTCCGAGCCGCACGACATGACGGGCGACGTTGATCCCTCCGCCCCCGGCGGCCACTGACCTGACCCGGGCACGGTTCTTCCCGATGACCTCCAGATGCTCGACCTCCCAGCAGAGATCGACCGCGGGATTCATCGTCAGGGTCAGGATCGATGTCCCTTCCGCAGTCTCTGCGCCGCCTGCACCGTCGGTATCCCCGGCTGTGATGGGGTCAGGCGTCGCGGCCGTGCTCATCGCTGTGCCCTGGCGGTCGCGCTGACCGCTGTCCTGCGCACCGCCTGCTGGGCACGGTTCCGCTCGTGCGGGAACTGGCACGTGAGGCCGAAGAACCCGTCCAGCACCACCGGCCCACTGGTCCGGCGCCGCGCGGGAAGCACCATCGAACCCACCTCCGTGGACAGCGACACGTCCGAGCCGACTTCCATACTGAAACAGCCTGGCGTCACCTGCATGCCGGCCCATGGCTCGGCCTGCTCCTCCGTATGCGGATCCCCCAGGGGCGTCTTCCACCTGGGGCCGCCGAAGACGGCCGCCGCGGGCGACGATTCTCCTGATGGGTCCGGCGGCCGGGGGGAGCGGTCCGCCCCCCTCCGAGCTCGCCAGGAGGGGGGCGGCAAGCCTGCCGCGGGGGCACCGCGGCAGGAGGAGCCGAAGGGCACCCGTCAGGTGCGGTACGCGTAGTAGATCGCGTCCGGGTAGGACGCGATGATGCTCGCGAGCGACTTGCGGTAGGTGTTGGTGGAGTGGTAGGTGAGGTACGGCATTCCGGCGTTGCTGCGGTACGTCACCATCATGGAATGGTCCTTGGACCCGTCCCTGTTGAAGTCCACCTGCACGATGTCACCGACGTCCGTCTGGTAGACGTTGGCCAGGTTGGCGGCCCGCTTGTTGGACAGAGTGAACCAGGCCCACTCGTTCGCGCCGACCCACGAGTCGGTCTGGCGGGGGCCGTCGTACGACCAGTTGCGGTAGTCCGTCGTGGAGCCCGGAACCGTCTTCCAGCCACCCGCCTTCAGCGCCTGGCTGATGAAGTTGGTGCAGTCGCCCCCCGCGCCGCTGAACTTGCGGTACGCCGGGTTGTAGCTGCTCCAGTACTTCTCCGCGTACTTCGCCATGGCCGCGTAGTCGTACGCACCGCCGGTCTTCGCCTTGGGCTTCGCCGGAGCGGGGTACTTGGTGGAGGCGGGCGTGCCGTCCGGATACTGCTTGCCGTCGTCCTTGGCGACGTTCGCCTTCGCCGCCACGGGCTCGTTGATCGCGACGGGGCCGTTCTCCTGGGACTTGATCGAGGTCAGCTCCCAGGCACCGCCCCGCTTGCTGGTCAGGGTCAGTTCGTAGCGCGTGCGGAAGTCGGTCGTGGCCGGCTCGTCCCCGCGCAGTTTCTTGTAGGTGAGCGTGGTGTCCTCGGAGACCTCGACGGTCGCCTTCCCACCGGTCACCGTGGCCCGGTCCACGGCGACGTGGGTGGTGGCACCCGAGTACGCCTCGCCGAGCGCCGCCAGGCGCGTCTTGCGGGACTGCAGCGACGAGATCGCGGCGTCCTCGTCCTTCTTCAGCTGGGCCGACATGCGCGTCTTCGCGGAGGACGGGCCGGAGTTGCGGTGGCCCGGCTGCTCCTCGACCAGAGCCTGGGTGCGCTGGGAGAGCACGTCGTCGGCTATGCGGGCGAAGGCGTCGACGGTCGCGCGGTCGGCTGCTTCGGGACCGGAGCCCGCACTCGCGGAGTAGGCGAACAGCGTCGCGGACGACAGGGTCACGGTCAGGGCTGCGCCGACGGCAAGCCTGAACCTCTTTGGTATCACTGCTTTTCCCCTTGTCACCCGGTCCACACGGACCGGGGGACGGAATCTTCGCACAACCAGGCGGCTCCTCCGTCTCCTTCGGCACGTTCCGCTTCGGCGGCGGTCACCTGACAGGAGTCACCTCGAGCGCAGGGCGGTCTACCTCCGGTTGTCACCTTCCGCCGCCGGCGCCGCACCTCGCGGCCGGAAGCCGATACCTCACGCGGACCTCACAGCAAATGCCTCTAGGGTATGCAGGAAAGCGCAGCAAGGGGGCATTCCCAGTGGGCAGGCAGGATACGTCCGCAAGAGGGCGATCATGGGGCAGGCGGGCGGCTCCGGAGGGCGGCGGCGGAGCCCCGTCGGGCCGCCGGAGGAAGACCGGGACGCGCCGTCGGCCCCGGGCGGTGGCCGGCCAGCCCGGCGCCCTCGCACCGGCCGCCGCTGCGGCGCGCACACAACTGCGGCGCCTGCGACCCGCCTTCCCGAGGCCGGGCCGCAGCGGCTGGCGCCGGTGGATACCCTCCTGGCGCCAGTGGCTGGGCGCCTGTCTGTACGCGTTCACGGCCCTGGCGGGCTTCATCACGTACGCCTACGCGACCACGGACATACCCGAAGACCTCAACTCCTTCGCCACACAGCAGGACAACGTCTACTACTGGGCCGACGGCTCCACGATGGCCCGGACGGGCTGGGTCAGCCGGCAGGAGATGCCGCTGGACAAGGTGCCCCCCAAGGTCCAGGACGCCGTTCTCTCCGCCGAGAACGCGAGCTTCTACTCGGATCCCGGTGTGTCACCGTCCGGCGTCCTGCGCGCCCTGGGTGCCGCGGCGACGGGCGGCGAGACCCAGGGCGGGTCCACCATCACGCAGCAGTTCGTGAAGAACGCCTACCTGAACCAGGACCGCACGCTTTCCCGGAAGTTCACCGAGCTCTTGCTCGCCGTGAAACTGGACAACCAGAGGGACAAGAAGCAGATCCTCCAGGACTACCTCAACACCAGCTGGTTCGGGCGCGGGACGTACGGGATCCAACGCGCGTCCCAGGCGTACTTCGGCAAGGACGTCTCGCAGCTCAATGCCAGCGAGGGCGCCTTCCTGGCCTCCCTCCTCAAGGGCGCCGGGCTGTACGACCCGGCCATCGGCAAGGAGAACCACGAGCGGGCCGTCGAACGCTGGGCCTGGATCCTGGACCGCATGGTCGAGACCGGCCGGCTCTCGCGGGCCGAGCGCGCCACCTACACCACCTTCCCCGAGCCCTTGGGAGCGGCACTCCCCGGCACTCCGGGCGCGCAGACCGGATATCTGGTCGAGCTGGCCAAGGCCTACGCGATCAAGGCGGGCCACATCACGGACTCCGATTTCGACCTCGGCGGCTACCAGATCTACACGACCTTCGACCGGACCCGCATGACGGCACTGACCTCTGCCGTCCAAAAGGCGCAGAAGGACTTCGACGCCGAACGGCGTCCCGACACGGACAAGAACGCGAAGATCGGCGCGGCGAGCGTCTCCCCCGACGGGCGGCTGCTCGCCGTGTACGGCGGCCCCGACTATCTGAAGCAGGGCTTCAACGAGTCGAACGCGACGACCATCCCGGTCGGCACGGCGTTCACACCGATCGTCTACGCCGCCGCGCTCGACGAAGGGGTGCTGCGCTCACGCGGCAAGACCCGTACGCCCGTCTCCCCCTCCACCGTGTACAACGGCGACGACCAGGTCACCGTGCAGACGCCCGAGGGGCCGTACTGGGACCGCAGCGGCAAGGTGGTGAAGGGACGCAACGACGACGGCCGCAACTGGGGCCAGGTGACGTTGCACCAGGCCGTCGCCAACTCCGTCAACACACCCATGCTGCAACTCGGCCTCGACGTGGGCCTCGACGGGGTGCAGTCGTTCGCCCAGCGTGCGGGCCTGCTCGGATCGAGCCTCGGGCCACGCGTTCCCGCGTTCGCGCTCGGGGAGAACTCGATGCCCAGTGCGATCCGCATGGCCGGCGCCTACGAGACCTTCGCCGCCGACGGCATGCACACCGACCCCTACTCGGTGCGCTCGGCCAGCCGCAACGGCGCCGCGGTCCCGCTCGACACGCCGCAGCCGACCCGGGCCGTGACGGCCAAGACCGCCCGGGCGGTGACGGAGGCCTTGCGGGACGCGGTCACCGAGGGTTCGGCGAAGACGGCGGGCAAGGCGCACGCCGGGGCGGCGGGCAAGACCGGCACGACGGCCGCGAACACGGCGGGCTGGTTCGTCGCGAGCACCGAGCAGGAGTCCACGGCCGTGGTGGTCTACCGGATGTCGCTGACCGACCTGGTGCCGCTGCCGCTGACGGGACTGGGCGGCGACGCCCCGGGGACGCCCGGCAGCGAGCGGGCGGTGCGTCTGTGGACCGACTACATCAAGGCGGTGAAGTAGGCCGGGCAGCGCACGCTGCCCGGCCCCTGGCCCCGTCTACTTGATGAGCGAAGCCCAGTCCGGTGCCTGCGCGGGGTCGAGCCCGCGCAGTTGGGCCAGGACCTTCGGGTCCTGCGCGTCGAGCCAGTCCGCCAGCTCCCGGAACGACACGCAGCGGACGTCCTGGCGCGGGCAGACGTCCTTCATCACGTCCTCGACGGCCTTCATGTAGATGCCGCCGTTCCAGTCCTCGAAGTGGTTGCCGACGAACATGGGCGCCCGGCTGCCGTTGTACACACGGTTGAAGCCGTTCAGATACGAGGCCCGGGTCTGCGCCTGCCACCCGGCGAACTTCGCCGGGTCGCCCTGTGTGCTGTCGCCCGACTGGTTGAAGAGGAAGTTGAAGTCCATGGAGAGGACCTGCACCTCCTTGCCCTGCAGTGGTACGAGCTGCAGCGGAAAGTTCCAGATGCCGTCCTGCTTGGCCGGCCACAGCTGGAAGTCCCCCGCGGAACTCGCGTCGTAGCGCCAGCCGTACGGCTTGATCGCGGTCAGGAGGTTCTTCTGGCCCTCCAGGCAGGGCGCCCGGCCTCCGACCACTTCCCGGTCCGGGTCGAAGGGCAGCGGCGCCTCCTTGGTGAAACCGGTGTTGGTCTTCCAGTTCTTGACGAACGAATACGTCTGGTCGATCTCGCTCTTCCATTCGGCGGGGCTCCAGTCCCCGCCGCCCTTGGGCCCGCAGAAGTGCCCGTTGAAGTGCGAACCGATCTCGTCGCCGTCGGCCCAGGCGCCGCGCAACTGCTCCAGCGTGCCCTTCACGTGCGGGACGGTCGGGTAGGAGATGGCGGCCGAGCCCTGGTTGTGCTGCGGCGGCCGGTAGAGCGCCTTCTTGCTTTCCGGCAGCAGGTAGATGCCCGTGAGGAAGAAGGTCATGTGAGCCTTGTTCTCGCGGGCGACCTGGCGGAAGTGGGAGAAGAGGTGGTCGTCGCCCTCCAGCGCGCCGTCCCAGGAGAACACCACGAACTGCGGCGGCTTCTCTCCGGGCTTCAGCCGCTCGGGCTTGAGCTGTCCCGGCTGTGGCCCGGTGTAGGAGGTGGAGCCGTCTCCCAACACCTTGACCTTGCCGTCCCAGGTCTCCTCGGCCTTCTTCGCCGCGGCGGCCCCGTCGGCCGCACCGCCCGGAGCCCCGAGCTTCGCATCGCCTTGGGCGGCCCCCTCGGGACCGCCCATCGTGAAGGCGAACGCGGCGGCGGTGGCCCCGGCCAGGGCGATCACGGCGATGCCCAGGCCCAGGCGCCTGCGGTTCTGCGCCTTCCTCCGTACTTTGCGGGAACTCCGGGACTCCCTCCGGGCAGCCGGAGCGGTGTCGGTGTCGGCCATCGCAGTCGTCCCCTTGAAATCCCCGCAGCCGGGCCGCGTATGGATGGTTCATACGAATATAGAACTTGTCGGCACTCATCCCACACTCCGGCCTCCTCGCCCCGTCGCTTCACAGCCAACTCACAGCCCCGCACCGGGCACCGCCTCGCGGACGTCTCGGGGTCCGGACGCCTCCCCCATGGACCCGGGGCCGGGCACGGCGGTCACGCCCAGGACGTCCAGCAGGCCCCCGGGCTCGGAAGGAACGACCCCGGCCGGGGCGGGCTCGGTCTGGAACATTCCGGACTCGACCACGACCGGGCGGGTGTTCTCGTGGTGCGAGCAGGAGTGTCCGTGTAGCGTCAGCACCAGCTGTCGTGGTTCCGAAGTACCGGTTGCCCGTGTGCGCACGTTCACGGGCGATTTTGCTGTTCAGAGTCTCTGAGGACCAGGGCGATCACCTCCGGCTCCCGCATGGTGCGGGACCGGTTTAAAGTCCCTTGGAGGACACATGGCCAGCGGAACCGTGAAGTGGTTCAACTCGGAAAAGGGCTTCGGCTTCATCGAGCAGGACGGCGGCGGCCCGGACGTCTTCGCCCACTACTCGAACATCGCCGCCCAGGGCTTCCGTGAGCTCCAGGAAGGCCAGAAGGTCAACTTCGACGTCACTCAGGGCCAGAAGGGCCCCCAGGCGGAGAACATCACCCCCGCCTGATCCTTCACTCCCCATGACGGCCGCGACCACACGTGTGGCCCCGCTGCCGTAAGAAAGGCCCGGTCGGCACGCTCGTGCCGGCCGGGCCTTTCTCGGCGGGGGCGCGTTCCGGCAGCGCCGCCGTCAACGTGGAGCGGCGCCGCCGTCTGCCGACTCGGGTGTCGCCGCAGGGCGTCGGCCCGGGGGGTTCAAGGTGTGGCTGGCGATGACCGCTGCCTGCACGCGCCGTTCGACGCCGAGTTTGGTGAAGAGCCGCGAGACGATGTTCTTGATCGTCTTCTCCGCGAGGAAGAGCCGCTCGCCGATCTCACGGTTGGTGAGGCCGTCGCTCACGAGGATGAGGATCTCGCGTTCCCGCTCGGTCAACCCGGGCAGTCCGGGTGGCCGTTCCTCCTTCGGGGCGTCGCCCCTGATCCGGGCCATCAGGCGGGTGGTGGCGCCGGGGTCCAGCATGGACTGGCCCGAGGCGACGGTGCGAACGGCGGAGACGAGGTCGGTGCCCGTGATCTGCTTGAGGACGTACCCCGACGCGCCGGCCATCACCGCGTCCAGGAGTGCTTCCTCGTCGTCGAAGGAAGTGAGCATCAAGCAGGCGAGTCCGGGCATCCGGGACCGCAGTTCGCGGCACACGCTCACCCCGTCACCGTCCGGCAGCCGCACGTCCAGGACCGCCACCTGCGGGCGTAACGCCGGGATGCGGATCAGGGCTTGTTCTGCAGTGCCCGCTTCGCCGATCACGGTCAGGTCGGGCTCGGCGTCCAGCAGGTCGTGGACGCCGCGGCGGACCACCTCGTGGTCGTCCAGGAGGAACACGCCGATCGGCGCGGGCGACTTCGCGGGAGACGGGCCGCTCTCCATCATGACGCAACTCCTTCGCGGCGCCCGGCCTCCGCGGGCGTGCCACTGCCTGGATCCTGCCGTCCGCAAGGGCCGATCGGACAGGGCCGATCGGCCCTTGTCGCGGATGCGCTCCTCGGGGCCCCGTGCCGCCGCGCGGGAAGAGGGACCTTCGGCCCTCGGTGGGGACCGACCGGTCCTTACCAAGGACCGGGCCGGTCCGCTGAGCTGTGAGGAGTACGGGGAACGGCGCGGCTGAGCCCGGGGAGCCGCATGGAACGTGAAGGTGTGCCATGGCCACGCAGCTGATCGCACTGACGTGCGCGGTGGGAGAGGGATCCGACATGACGGCGTTCCTCGGCGGTGAACTCGACTTGCACACGAGTGCGCAGGTCGGACCCGGACTGATGCAGTTCGCGCGGTTGTCGGGCCCCGAGTTCACGCTGGACCTGTCCGGTCTCACCTTCTGTGACAGTTCCGGCATCGACCTGCTCCTGCGCGTGCACCAGTGGTGTGCTGCCTGCGGCACCCGGCTCACGCTCGCCGGGGTTCCCCGCCCGGTGGCCGAGCCGATGCGGGTCCTCGGCGCCGACCGGGTGCTCCTGCCGTCGGGGAGGTGACCGTTCGGCCCCACCCCGGCGGGCGGAAAGGGACCGTACGGCCCTGGCACCGGCCGGCCCGGCACGTGAACGTGGTGATCATCCCGCGCGACGCGGAGGCCGGAAGCGAAGGAGGCGCGGACCGTGGAGCGCGAGACGACATGCGGGGGGCGGGAGCCGTCGCCCCGGCGGATGCGGCAGCTGGACCGCGACGAGGCGCTCGGACTGCTGGGGACGGTCTCGCTGGGCCGCATCGTCTTCACCCGGCACGCCCTGCCGGCCGTCCGGCCCGTGAACCACCTGGTGGAGGGCGAGAGCATCGTCGTGCGCGTCCACGACGGCGGGGCCCTCGCCTCCCTGCTCGCGCCGTCCGGCACGGCGGGGGTCGTGGTCGCCTACGAAGCCGATGCCATCGATGCCGAGACGCACCTCGGCTGGAGCGTCGTGGTGACCGGCTACGCCACCCCGGTGGAGGACCCCGAAGGCTATGCCTCGCGGCTGCGTCCCTGGGTGGCGCAGACGATGGTGCGCGCGCTGCGCATCACGCCTGACCTGGTCACGGGGTTCCGCCTGGAGGCGGACCCGTCCGAGCCCGTGGCGGTGTGCGGCCCCTGACCGGTCACGTGCCGGCCGCCCCGGTGAGCGGAGCCCGCCAGACCAGGACGCTTCCGCCGTCGGACGGGCTGCCCACGGAGAACGTGCCGCCCAGGCCCCGGGCGCGCTCGTCGAGGTTGCGCAGACCGCTGCGGCGGCCCTGGGCAGGCATGCCCCTGCCGTTGTCGGTCACCGTCAGGACGATTTCCTCGTGGGTGGCCCTGAGCGAGACCCCCACCCGGGTGGCGTGCGCGTGGCGGGCGGCATTGCTCAGCAGCTCGGTCAGGGCGGCCATGGCATGGTCGGCGACCTGTGCGGACACGTCGGTGTCCAGCAGCCCCTCCATGCTGAGGCGGGGCGGGTGGCCGAGCGCCGACCCCGCCTCTCCGACCGCCCGGGCGGCGCGCGCCCGCAGGCCTGGCCCCGCTTCGCGGTCCTTGGCCCGGAGCCCGAAGATCGTCGACCGGATGATCTTGATGGTCTCGTCCAGGTCGTCGACGGCCCGCCCCACCCGCTCGGCGGCGCCGGCGTGCTCCACCAGCCGGGCCGCGCTCTGCAGGGTCATCCCGGTGGCGAAGAGCCGCTGGATGGCGAGGTCGTGCAGGTCACGGGCGATCCGGTCGCGCTCCTCCAACAGCGCTATCTGCTCGGCGTCACGGCGCCGCTCGGCGAGCTCCAGCGCCAGCGCGGCCTGGCCGGCGAAGGCCAGCAGGGGCTCCAGTTCACCGTCGGTGAAGACCGGCTCGGACGCCGCCCGTGCGAGCAGCAGGACGCCCCGCCCGTCCCCGGCGGCCGTGCCCAACGGGACGGCCACCGCCGGTCCGAGTGCCGTCAGCCGCTGCGCGCCGCCGCCGTAGAGGTCGTCAGTGGCGAGACTGACCGTGGTGACCGGCCTGCCGGCCTTGTACGCGGCTCCGGAGAGACTGCCTTCCACCGGTATCACCAGGCCGCGCCGCAGCTCGCCGCCGGGCCCGACCGAGAGTTCCACGGCCAGGTCGTCCGTGCCGTCGAGCGGCATCGAGACGTCGGCGAGCTCGGCGCCCGTGATCTCCTGGGCACGGCGTGCGATGAGCTCCAGCGCCGCGGGACGCGGGCTCCCGGACAGCAGGCTGTTGGTGATCTCGGCGTTCGCCCGCAGCCAGCGCTGCTGCCGCTGGGAGCCCTCGTACAGGCGCGCGTTGTCGATGGCCACCCCGGCGGCGACGGAGAGGGTGGAGATGACCGCCTCGTCCTCGGTGTCGAAGTCCTGGCCGTCGCGCTTGTCGGTCAGGTACAGGTTGCCGAACACCTCGTCGCGGACCCGGATCGGGACGCCGAGGAACGTGCGCATCGGCGGGTGATCGGCCGGGAAGCCGTACGACGCGGTGTGGGCGCTGAGGTCGGTGAGGCGCAGCGGTTCGGGATGGCGGATGACCTCGCCCAGCAGCCCGTGGCCGGCGGGGAGCGCCCCGATCCGGGCGATCTGCTCCTCGGCGAGTCCCACGGTCAGGAACTGCGAGAGCGTCCGGCCGTCGGGTCCGATCACGCCCAGTGCGCCGTAGTCGGCCTCGACGAGCAGTGCGCCGGCTTCCACGATGCGTCGCAGGACCTGGGACAGGTCCAGTTCCCGGCCGACGGAGACGACCGCCTCCAGCAGGCTGTGCACCCGGTCCCGCGTGCCGCGTACGGCATTGATGCGGGCCTGAAGTTCCTCGAGCAGCTCGTCCAGTTGCATCCGCGGTACCTGAGGCAACGGATCCGCCACGCCCACCAGCTCCCTCTGTCCCCACCACCCGGTCCGGCGCCAGCCTATCGAGAGCAGCCGGACGCCGGAGACCCATCGGCCGGACCCGACGGCCGGACCGGGCGGTCGGACCCGGCGGTCGGTGGTGTGAACAGTGTCCGGATGGTTTCGGTGGCCACGTCCCGCAGCCAGCCGTGGGCGCGGTCGTCGTCGTAGCGCTGGTGCCACAGCAGGTACAGGGGGACGCCGGGCAGGGGCAGTGGCAGGGGCAGTGTGACCAGGCCGAGCTGTTCCCGGGCCGTGCGGGTGACCGCGTCGGGGAGGGTGACGACCAGGTCGGTGTCGAGGGCGAGTTGCAGTGCGAAGGCGGCAGTGGGTCCGGCGGCGGCGACGCGTCGTTCGAGGCCGCGCGTGGTCAGGGCGTCGTCGATCGGGTCGCGCAGGCTGCCGCGTCGCGAAACGGTGAGGTGTTCGGCGGCTGCGTAGCGCTCGAGGCTCAACGGGCCTTCGGTGAGCGGGTGGCCCGGTCGGACGGCGACGACGAGCCGGTCGGTGCCGACGAGGCGGTGGCGGACGTCGGGCAGCGTCGGAGTGGCGGAGCTGGATTCGAGGTCGACTTCACCCCGGCGCAACTCGGCGTCGTCCGTGCCGGGTTCGGCGGACAGGCGCAATCGGACGCCGGGGGCCTGGCGGTGGACGGCGGTGATCAGGGCGGTCCCGGAGGCTGCGGTCAGCGCGTCGTGCCAGCGCACGGTGAACACCCGGTCGAGTGCCGCCAGGTCGAGTTCCTGTTGCGTGGAGAGAAGTCGGTGGGCTTGCTGTACGAGGGTGTGGACCTGGGCGCGCATGGCCAGCGCGCGGGTGGTGGGGACCATGCTGCGGCCGGTGCGGACCAGGATCTGGTCACCGGTGGCCCTGCGGATGCGGCCCAGGGAGCGGCTCATCGCCGGCGCGGTGACGTGGAGGCGCGCTGCCGCGCCGGTGACGCTGCCCTCTTCCAGCAGGGCGTCCAGGGCCGTGAGCAGATTCAGATCCAGTTGCATGGCGGTAACTCTACAAGTGACAAGCATGCACTTGTTGTTAACGGTCGGGCCGCCTACTTTCGAGGTGCGGGGGCGAGACGACCGCCCCGCTTCCACCGAATCCCCACGGAGCCCACCATGAGCACAGTCATGCCTTTCGACGCCGACGCGACGCTGCTGCCCGACGTCACCGCCGCGGTGAAGACGGCCGGTGTCACACTGCGCGACCGCTACACCTCCCACGCCCGCGGCGTGAGCCTGGACGAGGTCGTCGGCGAGATCCACGCCAACGACGACGCGGTGCTGGACGTACTGCGCCAACCTCTGCTGCGCGCCCGACAGGGGTCGCAGTGGGCCGAGGACGAGCTCGCCGGCGGCGCGCTCCCGCCCGGGGAGTGGTGGGTCGTCGATCCCGCGGAGGGCAACATCAACCACGTTCACGGCATGGACGACTGGGCCGTCACCGCCACCCTGGTCCGCGACAACCAGCCGGTGCTCACCGTCGTCCACCTGCCGCTGACCGGCGACACTTACACCGCTGTCGCCGGCGGCGGTGCCCGCCTCAACGACCGGCCCCTGAAGGTGTCCGCCAAGACCGACCTGGGCGCCGCCCTGATCGGCACCGGTCAGGCCAAGCCCGGCGAGGACGAGCGCACCTTCCGGCGGATCGGCGACTCCGTCACCGCCATGCTCGTCAACGGCCTGGTCGTGCGCGTGTCCGTTCCCGCCACGATGCAGCTCATCCACGTCGCCGCCGGACGCATGGACGCGTTCTGGCAGTTCTCCGACGTCCGCTCCGGCCTGGTCGCCGGCGCCCTGCTGGTCTCCGAGGCCGGAGGCGCCGTCACCGACCTCGCGGGTGAACCCTGGAACACGGGCAGTCGCGACTTCCTGGCCGCAGCCCCCGGCGTCCACGCCGCCGCCCGCAAGGTCCTCGCGCCGATCGCCTGACCGGACGTCTCCACGCCTCCCACCCCGTACCGCAAGGAGCATCCCCGCATGACCCACATCGGCATCCTGGGCGCCGGCCGCGTCGGAACCAACCTCGCCGGCAAGCTCTCCGCCGCCGGACACCAGGTCACCCTTGGCACCCGGAACTCCGAAGACACCGCCGCCCGCACCGCAGGACTCGCCCCGCGGATCGCCTTCGCCGACCAGCGCACCACCGCCCGCACCGCGGACATCGTGATCAACGCGACGCCCGGCGACAGCTCCCTGGGCCGCCTCGCCGACCTGCGCGACGAGCTCTCCGGCAAGATCCTCGTCGACGTCTCCAACGCCACCCGCGACACGGCCGACGGCCTGCCCGGCGACCTGTGTTACCCCGGCAGCAGCCTCGCCGAGAAACTCCAGGCCGTCCTTCCCGACACCCATGTGGTCAAGACCCTCAACACCATGCTGTTCATGGTCATGACCGCCCCAGAAATCCTGGCCACCCCACCGACCGCCTATCTCTCGGGCGACGACGAGAACGCGAAGAAGACGGTCACCGGCCTGCTCGGCGACCTGGGGTGGAAGCCGGAACGGATCGAGGACCTCGGCGACATCACCACGGCCCGCGCCACCGAAGCCATGATCCTGATCGTGCCGCACATCCTGCGCCGACACGGCTTCGAGCCCCTCGCCGTCTCCCTCGCCCGCTGACCCGTCGAGACCGCTCTTACCCGATCGGCCTACTCGTTGGTGACGACGAGCTTGCCGCGGACGTGTCCCGTCGTGGACGCGGCATGGGCGTCGGCGATGTGGGAGAGGGGGTAGGAGGTGGTGTCGGCGACGCGCAGCCTGCCGGTGGTGACGAGTTCGGCGAGACGCGCCATGTCCGCGGGCTCGGCCTGGTAGAAGAAGTTCACCGCCTTGACGTCCCGGGTCGCGAGGGCGTCCGGGTCGGCGGAGAAGACGGTGCTGACCACGCGCGCCCCGGGTCGCAGGAGCGGAGCGAGGCGTACGTTCAGGGCTTCGGCGGTGCCGGCGAGGTCGAGGATTGCGTCGATCCCGTCGGGGTGCGCCGCCGCGACCGCGTCGGCCGTGTCGGTGGTGCGGTAGTCGATGGTCTCGGCCGCGCCCAGACCGCGGGCGTAGGCGTGGTCCTCCGCGGCGGCGGTGGCGATGACGCGGACGCCCGCGGCGGCCGCGAGCTGGATCGCGTACGAGCCGACTCCACCGGTCGCGCCGATGACGAGCAACGTTTCGCCCGCTTTGAGGTCCAGCCAGTCCAGCGTGGCGAGGGCGGTGCCGCCGGTCATCGGCAGGGCTGCCGCGGACACGGGGTCGAGGCCGCTCGGCCGGGCGGCCAGGGCGGCGTCCTGCGGGGCGGTCATGTACTGGGCGAACGAGCCGTGCCGGAACGTGTGCGGCCAGGCCATGCCGAAGATCTCCTCCCCGGCGGTGAAGGCGTCGACGCCCTCGCCCACGGCGGTGACCTGCCCTGCGACGTCGATGCCGAGGGTGAGGGGGAAGGCGTGCGGGGCGCCGGAGCCGGCCAGCTGCCCCGCGGCGATCTTCCAGTCCAGCGGGTTGATGCCGGCGGCGCGGACCTTGATCTGGATCTCACCGGGACCGGGCAGGGGAGTGGGGAGATCGCGCAGAGCGGGAGTGTCGTCGAAGCCGTCGATGGCGAAGGCGTACATGGTGGGGTCCTTCGGGGGAGGGGGCGGCCTGCGCGTGCCCGCACTCTCGGCCACTCCATAGCTCACTATCTAATTTGAGCATAGTTAGCTATGGGATGATGTCAAGCGGGCCACGGCGGCCATGGAAGGAGTGGGGATCCACGGTGCACAGTGACCGCGAGATACAGCCTCGGGCGACGGCGCCCCGCGAAGAGCCCCTGGTCTGCGCCGTGGTCAACCACGCCGCCCGGCTGCTGAGCCAGGCCATCACGGCCCGGCTCGCCGCGCTGGGCGTCAGCCTCGGCCAGCTCCCCACGCTGCTCGCCCTCTACGAGCAGGACGGTCTGACCCAGAGCGACCTGGCCCGCCGGACCGGCGTGGAGCAGCCGACCATGGCCCTCAACCTGCGGCGCATGGAACGCGACGGCCTGATCACGCGCACCCCCGACCCCTCGGACGCGCGTCGCGCCCTGGTCACGCTGACCCTCCGGGCGAACGAGCTGCGCGACCCCGTCCAGGAGCTGCGCGCCGGCATCGACGCCGAATCGCTCACCGGCTTCACACCTGCCGAGCACGCCCGGCTGCGGGATTTCCTCGACCGCATGACCGCGAACCTCGACGCCATGGTGAACGGCCCGGCCTCCGCCCCGCCGGTCTCCTAGCTATGCCGGCTCCGCCCCGCCCCGGCCGGTGCCCGTGGGAATGTCCTGCGGAACGGTGGCGGCGGCGCCGGCGCGTACGGCGTCGACCATCACCTGGTGCAGGACGCGGCTACCCTCCTCGGACGCGCAGTGCACCGGGCTGCCGGTGACGGTGAACCAGTCCGATCCGCCGCTGTACTGCACCGCCACGTTGGCCTCCCGGCCCGACCAGGTCGTGTGCACGGTCAGGTCCCCGCTGAGGACCCCGGCTTCCTCGGTGCGTACCCCGCCCCGTCCGGCGAAGACTCCTGTCGTTGTCCACGAAGCCCAGGTCATGGCGCACCGTCCCTCACCGCGGAGTGTCACTGCTGCTTCCACGCTACGGCGGGGGCGGCGTTCGTGCGTGGTCGCGGAGGCCACGAGGCCCCGGCCGCTCGACATCGGGTGCCGCCACTGCCCCGCCGAGGTCGCCCGGCACGCCGCCGACACCCTCACCCACCGCACCCGCGAGCTCGCCGGCATGCTCGCCGCCGCCCTCGACCGAGGCGTCCCCGCCGAAGCCGCGCCGGCCGGCCGGCACCCGGATCCGATGCCGCGCTGCGACACCGCGGGGCTCGACGGCCGCCCCGGTCGCCGCCGACGACGTGCTCG
>NZ_JAINUL010000001.1:831479-916362 GCF_020639365.1 Streptomyces flavotricini | reverse complement strand
CGCCCCGGTCGCCGCCGACGACGTGCTCGACCTGGCGGCCGCCCGCCATGCCCGCCGCACCCCGCGGCCGCGGCGATGAGCGGCGGGACCCGTTTCGGAGCGGATCGGCCCGTTACTCGTACCGGTACTTGAGCGAGTCCGCCTCCGCCCGCTCGACGTCGGCGATCGTCAGCTCCGGCATCCGCAGCTGGGCCAGGGTCACCTCGGCCGAGGTCGGCTGGGCGTCCGCCGGCAGCCACTGCTCCGGTTTCCAGGCGCCGCTGCGCAGGAGCGACTTGGGGCAGTGCGGGTAGACCTCCTCGATCCCCAGCACCAGCGCACTGGCCGGCGGCTTGCCCACGGCGGTCAGCCGCGACAGCAGCTCCGGGCGGGTGGAGACGCAGGCCCGGCCGTTCACCCTGAGCGTCGTGGTCCGCCCGGGGATGACGAACAGCAGCCCGGCCCGTCCGGTGGCGATGACGTTCTGCAGGGTGTCCAGCCGCTTGTTGCCGGTCGCGTCCGGTATCGCCACGGTCCGTGAGTCCAGGACGGCGACGAACCCGGCGGGGCCGCCCCGCGGCGAGACGTCGCAGTTGCCCTCGGCGTCCGCGCTGGCGACCAGTACCAGCGACGAGCAGCCGATCAGCCGCCGGGTGTGTGCGGTGAGCTCGCGCATCTGCTTGCGCACGGCCGCGTCACCGGGGAGGGCGTACGCCCTGCGCAAGGCCTCCCGGTCGGGAACGGCGTCGAGGCGGAGCGAGTCGAAGGCACTGCCGGCAAGAGGTGTCGTCATGCCTGCGACCCTATCGAGCCGACCGGCGGTCGACCTTGCCACTGATGGCCCAGTCCGGGCGACGGGCCGGACGATTTCGCCTTGACTGGCGGGATGCAGACGGATGCGAAACCTCCCGCCGGGGCGTACCGGAACCTCGCCGTCGCCACGGTCGGCTTCGCCCTCTCCTTCTGGGCGTGGGACCTCATCGCCCCGCTCGCGGCCGACTACAAGGCCCGCCTCGGCCTCACCGACTTCCAGCTGTCGGTACTGGTCGCCGTCCCGGTCCTGGTCGGATCGCTCGGCCGCATCCCGGCCGGCGCACTGACCGACCGCTACGGCGCCCGCATCGTCTTCCCGCTGGTCGCGGCGCTCACGATCGTCCCGGTGCTGCTCCTCATCCCCACCCGGGACAGCTACGCCGGGATCCTCCTGGCCGGGTTCCTCCTCGGTCTGGGCGGGACCACCTTCGCGATCGGCGTGCCCCTCGTGAACTCCTGGTTCCCGCCCCGCCGGCGGGGCTTCGCCCTCGGTGTGTTCGGCATGGGCACGGGAGGCGTCGCCCTCTCCGGCTACTTCACCCCCCGCATCGCGGCGCACGGCGAGAACCTCCCGTTCATCGTCGTCGCGATCGCGCTGGCCGTCTTCGCCGTCGCCGCAGCCTTCCTCATCACCGACCGCCCCGACCGGCCCGTGCCCACCGCCCCGCTCTCCGTCCGGCTGCGCCGCGCGGCCGGGCTGCGGGTCACCTGGGAGCTGTCCGCCCTCTACGCGATCGGATTCGGCGGGGTCGTCGCCTTCGGCGTGTACCTCCCGACCTACCTCAAGACCTGGTACGCGCTGTCGCCCACCGACGCGGGCACCAAAGCGGCCGGCTTCGCCCTGGTCACCGTCGCCTGCCGACCGGTCGGGGGCCGGCTGTCGGACCGGTTCCACCCGGCCGTCGTCACCGCCGGGGCATTGGCCCTCGTCGCGCTCTTCGCGGTGGTCCAGGCCTTCGATCCCCCGCTGTACCCGCTGGGCACCCTCGCCCTGCTCCTCATGGCGGCCGGCCTCGGGGCGGCCGGCGGCAGCGTCTTCGCCCTCGTCTCGCAGGTGACGCCGCAGGACCGGGTCGGCAGCGTCACCGGCATCGTCGGCGCCGTGGGCGGCCTCGGGGGCTTCGTCCCCCCACTGCTGATGGGCGCCGTCTACAGTGCGAAGGGCTCGTACTCCATCGGCTTCATGCTCCTGTCCGACCTCGCCCTCGCGGGCTGCGTGTACGCCTACGGCCGCATGCGCAACCTGGAGCCCTCCTCGGGATCCGCCGCGGGCCCTTCCCCGAGCCCGGCCGACGCCCCCGGGCGCTCTCGTACTGAGCCGGCCCACACCGCCGGGCGCTCTCGTACGGATCCGGCCTGACCCGTGACCTCCGACGTCCCGGCCCTCCGCCACCACGGACGCCGTCGGCCGGCCCTCGCCGCCTCAGCGGGAAGGGCCGGCCGACGGGTGTGTCCCGGGCCGTCCGCAGAGCCGGTCAATGGACCAGCCCTGCGTGGCGAAGGACGGTCGGAGGCGTGCTCCCACCGCTGGACGGGTGCCCCGTTGTCCTTGCTGGAGTTGCTGATCTCGAGGGTCTTGCCTGCCGCCACCGTGCGGGCGGTGGCGGCAGGCCCGGCCGGGCGTTCGGGTCAGAAGCCGCAGGACACCCGTGCGTCCTGGAAGCGCTCCGGGTGCCGGCGCCGGTACTCGACCAACGATTGGGCCACCGCCGCACCTTCGCCCACCGCGGCGCCGACCCGCTTGACGGAACCGGAGCGCACGTCGCCCACGGCGAACACGCCGGGCAGGCTGGTCTCCATCGGCAGCGCGTCCGGGGCGGCTCCGCCGCTGCCGGTCAGGACGTACCCGCGGTCGTCGAGGTTCAGCGTGTCACCGAGCCACGTGGTCGACGGGCGGCCGCCGATCAGGACGTACAGGCAGTGCGCGGTGACGGTGCGCTCCCCGCCCTGGCGGCTCCTCAGCCTGAGTCCGGTGAGCGTCGAGCCGCCGAGGCACTCGGCCACCTCGGTGCCCAGCAGGACCTGGAGGCCCGGAGTGCGCTCGATCCGCTGGACCAGGTAGTTCGACATGGACGTGCCGAGGTCGTCGCCGCGTACGAGCAGGGTGACGGAGCGGGCGTACCGTGCGAAGTAGAGGGCGGCCTGGCCGGCGGAGTTGCCCGCGCCCACCATGTACACGTCCTCCCCGGCGGTCGAAGGGGCGTCGGACAGGCACGACCCGTAGTACACGCCGGAATTGAGGAGGCGGTCGACGCCGGGGGCCGTCAGGCGGTTCCAGTCCACGCCCGTCGCGACCACCACGGCGGCCGCGGTCACCGAGGCCGACTCCTCGGTGCCGGCCTTGACGAAATCGACGGTGTGGCCGCCCTTGCCGGTCGGGGTCACCCGCCCGGCCACCCGGGTGGGCTGCCACTCGACGCGGGCCCGCTGCGCCTGCTGCAACGCGCGCTGGGCCAGGTCGCCGCCCGTGAGTCCGACGGGGAATCCGAGGTAGTTCTCGATCCGCGAGGTCGTTCCCGCTTGCCCGCCGGGCGCGTCGTCCTCGATCACCACCACGCTCATGCCCTCGGCGGCGGCGTACACCGCCGCGGACAGGCCGCCCGGACCACCGCCGATCACCGCGACGTCGTAGTGGTCCTGCCCGGCCGGCCGGATGAGGCCGAGCCGCTCGGCCAGCGCGCTGATCGGAGGGTCCACCATCTCGGTGCCGTCGCCCAGCCGGACCGTCACCGCAGCCTCCCGCAGGTCCTCTTCGGGCAGCCACCGGAAGAGCACGCCGCTGCGCCCGAGGAAGTCGCGCACCGCGTACGCCGCGGGGGAGAAGCGGCTGCCGCGCACCTCGGCGGTGGGCAGGTCCCCCTGGCAGTCGGCGCTCCACGTGCACAGGGAGTCGTCGAGCGCGCCGCGAAGGTGCTCGGCAGGGCTCTCCTCGCCCCGGGCCGCCCCGCCGCCCGCGTCCGTGTCGGTACGGGCACCGGGCACGGCGCCGGAGTGTCCGGTCAACGGCAGCCAGCGCACGCCGGGATGCGCGGCGCCGGAGTCGGGTGCCTCGTCCGCGAGGACGGCCGCGACCCGTACCTTCCGGTCGGCCAGCGCCGTCAGCGCCCGGACCACTTCCGCCGGCCCCCCGACCTGCAGCACCCGGAACGAGTGCCGGTACCAGCTCTGCACCAGCTCGGCCGTCTCGTGCCGGCGGAGCGGATCGGGGTCGGAGAGAACGATCACCGGCAGTGCGGCATTGGCCATCAGGGGTCCTCCAGGCAGGTCTTGGGAGATCGGCCCCGCCCGCGTTCGGCGAGCGGGGGCGCGAGGCGCATCGGTTCGATCGGCCGGATCGGCCAGGTCGGTTCGGTTCGGTTCGGTTACGTTCGAGAGGCGATGAGGCGGGCGGGGCGCAGGGGGGCGCGGGGTTCCCCCCTGCGCCCGGCCGCTCAGAGGCGGCCGAAGAACTGGTTGCCGCGTGCCGCGTGGTTCTCGCTCGTGTAGTACTCCTTCATCGCGGAGCTGATCTCGTCGCGGCTCAACTGCCCGTCACCGTCGATGTCCAGCTGGTTGAACGCCTCTTCGAAGGTCTCCCGGGGCAGGCGGAACATGCCGTGCAGCAGGTCGGTGTACTCCTCGCGGCTCAGCATGCCGTCGCCGTCGCGGTCACCGAGCTCGGTCCAGGCGTTGCTCATGTTCCTGATCCGTTCCCAGATCCGGTTCTGGTCCGTGACGATCCGCGCGCGGAACGCCGCCCGGAACTCCTGCCGGTCGACCGCTCCGTCGTCGTTCTTGTCCATCTTGTGGAAGACGGTGTCCCACAGGTCGGCCAGCGAGTTGCGGAGCCCGTCCACGGCATCGGGGGCGTAGCCGAGTGACTCGGCGAGCTTGTCCGAGAGGCCGATGACGTCCGACTTCACGAGCCGCCCGTCGCGGTCCGAGTCGAAGACGTCGAACGCCCGCTCCAGCTTGATGTCCAGAACGCTCACGACACCATCCCCTTACGTTACGTGGTCGCCTCGTCACGGTGCGAGACGGGGTCCAGGAAACCACATGCCGTGACCTCGGTGCATTCCGCCGGCGGTCCTCGTGACCGTCGCCCTGACGGCCATACAGGGAAAACGGCCCGAGTCGAGCCCTCCGCGCGGTCTTTAGCCGAAGTTGCTCAAACAGCCCGATCCCGTGGCCGGCCGCACTAACGTCCGGACTTCTCCATCACCGCCGCTTCGGAGACCGTGCCTTCATGTCCAGTGGATCGCTTCCCGCGAGGAGGCCGTTGACCGTCCTGGCGCTGGTCGCCTCCCTGTTCGCCCTGCTCCTCGGCGGGGCGGGACCGGCCTTCGCGCATGCCGGACTGAGCGGCTCCGATCCCGCGGACGGCACCGTCCTGAAGACGGAGCCGCGGTACGTCACGCTCACCTTCACCGAGTCGGTCGGCTTCTCCGACGACTCGCTGAGGGTCCTGTCGCCGCGGAACGAGCGGGTGAACCCGCGTCCCGCCCAGCACGTGGACGGCAAGGACGACACCGCACGGGTGGAGCTGTCCGGCAAGCTGCCCCAGGGCACCTACACGGTGGCCTGGCGGGTCGTCTCCGCCGACGGCCACCCCATCTCCGGCGCGTTCGTCTTCTCCATCGGCGCGCCGTCCGAGACCGCCGCCGTGGTGGCGACCGGATCGCCGGACGACACGGCGGTCGGACGCCTGTACGGGGTCTTGCGCTACGTCGCCTACAGCGGTCTGGCCCTCCTCGTCGGAGCGGCCGCGTTCGTCCTCGTGTGCTGGCCCGCAGCGGGAGCGGTCCGACCGGTGCGCAGGCTGCTGGTGGTGGGATGGGCCGCGCTGACGGCGTCCACGGTGGTCATGCTGCTGCTGCGCGGCCCGTACGAGACGGCCGGTGGGGTGACTTCGGCCTTCGACCCGGCGCAGTGGGGCGGGACCGTCACCGGGCGGCCGGGTGCCGCGCTGATCGCACGGCTCGTCCTCCTGGCGGTCACCGCGGTGTTCCTCAGGAGGTCGGTCCGACGCCCGGACCGTACCGACCCCGGTGTCCGCGGCCGCCTGGTCGGCGCGCTGCTCGCCGCGGCCCTGGCGGTCACGTGGGCCGCCGCGGAACACGCCTCCGCCGGCATCCAGGTGGCGCTGGCCATGCCCGTCGCCGCTCTGCACCTGCTGGCCATGGGGGTCTGGCTGGGCGGCCTGGTCACGCTGTTGCTCCTCCTGAGGCGCCGGGGATCCGACGGCCGGGAGGTCCCGGCGGCCGCGATCGGCCGCTTCTCGACGCTGGCCTTCAGCGCCGTCGCGGTTCTCGTCGGTACCGGGGTGTACCAGTCCTGGCGGCAAGTCGGCTCCTGGGAAGCGCTGTCCACCACGTCGTACGGCAAGACCCTCGTCGTGAAGATCGCCGCTGTGGTCATGGTGCTGTGGGCGGCCTCCTTCTCCCGCCGCTGGACCGCCCGCCTCGTCCGCGGGGCGTCGCCGGCCACGGACGTGTCGACGGTGCCCGCCCCCGAGCGGGTGCGGGTCGCCCAGCCGGTCGGCGCGCCCGCTCCCGCGGCGGGAACGGAACTCGGCACCGCGCCCGGCGCACCAGCCGGGGACGCGCCGGGCGACGAGGGCGAGCCGCCCCCCTTCGGGGCCGGCACGTACCGGCGCAGCCTGCGGCGCATGGTGACCGTCGAGGCCGTGCTCGGTGTCCTGGTCCTGGTGATCACCACCGTGCTCACCGGCACCCAGCCCAGCCGCGCCGCCGGCGAGCGTGCGGCGGCGGCCTCCGCGGGGGAACCGCGGGTGAAGGTGGTCACGGTCCCCTTCGACATGGGCACGGCCAACCACCAGGGCACGGTGCAGATCACGCTGGCGCCGGGCCGCGTCGGCGAGAACACCGTCGAAGCCGTCGTCTACACCTCTGACGGCGGCCTCGCCGCCGTCCCGGAGCTCCGCCTCACGCTCACCCAGGACGAGCTCGGCATCGGCCCGCTCGACGCCAAGCTCAAGGACCAGAAGGGGTACTGGGCCGCCTACGACCTGCGGCTCCCCATGCCCGGCGTGTGGACCCTGAACATCACGGTGCGCACCACCGACATCGACCAGGTCACCGTGCACGACACGGTCCGCGTCACGTCGGTGCCGAGGTAGTGGGCCGCCGCACGGGGCGGGTACCGACCGGTACCCGCCCCGGCACGACCCTTCTCGTCAGGCCCGGCCGCGGTTGCGGCGCATCCACCAGAGGGCGCCGGCGGCGCCCAGCACGGGTACGGCCGCGATGACGCCTACGGCTCCCGTGCTGCTGCCCGCACCCTCGGCGCTCGTCGCCCGCGCGCCCGCGGACGCGGCGGGCGCCGAGGAGGACGCGGTCGACGGCCGGATCGAGGGGGCGGCGGAGCTCGGCGCCGGGGACGGGCCGGGGGAGATCGGCTTGGCTCCCGGGGCCGCTGCCTTCAGCTCGAGCGCCGGGGCGGGGTTGTCGACCTCCTCGCCGTCGGTGGGCACTTCGATCCAGCGGGAGACCTTTCCGTCGCCGTAGGTCTCCAAGGTCTTGAAGGCCAGGGACTTCTCGTCGGGCAGTTGGCGCACGGTGACGCTGTACTCGGCGTCCGTGCCGGTGGGCAGGGCCGGGCCGCCGATCGTGTACCCGTCCGCGGTGGCCGTGAGCTTCCACTCCTTCGGAGCGTCCTTCAGGGTCAGGGCGTCCGGAGCGATGCCCTTCGGCAGTACCACCCGCAGCTCCGCGATGCCGGCGGTCTCCGACTCGGCCTCGGAGGTGAAGGACAGCGTCACGTTCTCGGCGAGCGCACGCGGGTCGGAGGCTGTGACTTCGGCGTGTGCGGCGGCCGGGCCGGCGGCCACGCCCACGACCACCAGGGCGCCGACGGCCGAGATGCCCAGCCTGCGGAACCGGAGGCGACGGAGGCGAGCGCGTGATCTGTTCATGATGGCCATCATCCGCCGCACCCGGTCACCCACGGCTCCAACTGTCAATTGCGGAGCAGTTTCGTCGTGGGCGAGGGCGCTTCCCGCTGTGCGGTCCCCCATGCCGGGACAGCCGTCAACGGCGGTTCGAGGGTGTCGCTTGAACGGGGGAGCCGTAGTGGCCGGTTGTTGACCGCTGCCGCACGGCTTCCGCCGGTGTGGCGACGAGCGCCGCGGCGTGCGGTCGGCGCCCGCGGTCCTTCGCGATCGGGCCGGTGACGAGAGCACATGTCCGGACCGGGCCCCGTGCCGACGGACCCGGGAGCGGAAGCCCCGGAGAAGGAGGCGGCGGACCTCGGGGCGGGAGCGGGTGCCGCCAGGCCGTCAGATGCGGTCGATTCCATGCGTCCGCGGCGCGTGTCATGACAGGGATCGATCAATTGCGGTTCCAGGTCGGTCAACCCGTCGGTTGCCGCTCCAGCAAGGTCACATGGTGTACCCGAACTGACTATTCTCCCCTGCGTGTTGCGCTGCACTCACAGTGAGTGACCGAATGCCGTGTCGCGCGCGGATGAAGGCCTGGCCGCAAGGAGGCGTGACCACCGATGCGATCTCGAACCGACCCGTCGGGGGCACCCGTGCCCTCACCCGCGCTCGGCCGTACGGCGGCCCGACCGCTCCCGCCGCCGCACCGCTCCACCCCCAGTCCACTCATTCCAGACTGTTTAGGGACCCCCCGATGGTTCGTACCGGTTCAACCCCCGGAGGCCTGCCACGCGCAGCGGCTCCGGCATGGCTCATCCCGCCCGGCCTGCTGGCCGGGGCCTGCGGCATAGCGCTGATCTTCGTCCCCGCGCAGATACATACGCCGGTTGCCTGGTGCGGTCTCGTCGCGGTCGTTCTGACGGCCATCACCTCGGCCGAGACGGCGCGCCGGGCGCGCGCGGCGGAGCGGGCCCGGCACGCGCGGATGACCGCCGACGTCCAGCAGTACTACGCGCAGCGCGAAGCGGCACTCTTCGGGCGCCTGGCCGACCAACGGGCCACCACGGTATGGCTCGCCGAAGAGCTGCTCCCCGCGGCCGTCGCGCGCATGCAGAAGGGTGACCCCGCCACGGAGATCCTGCAGGCCGTCAGGTTCGGGGACCATCTCGACGGCGACTTCGCCGAAGCCCTCCGGGCGGCTCTGCGGACCCTCCTGGAGGCGGTGGAGGCCGAGGAGCAGACGCGTGACTCCTCCCAGCGGGCCCTGGTGGCGATCGCGCGCCGCGTTCAGGCGATCGTGCATCAGCTCGCCAAGGACCTCCACGACATGCAGATCCTGCACGGCACGGATATCGTCGTCTCCCACGGTCTGCAGGCCATCGACCACCGCAACGCCCTGATCGGGCGCCTCGCGGCCAGCGTCGCGGTCCTGGGCGACGCCCGCCCCGGACGCCAGTGGTCGAAGGCGATCCCGCTCTACGACGTCCTCCGCGGCGCCATGTCACGCATCGTGGACTATCCCCGCGTGAAGCTGCAGTCGGTGACGGAGGTCGCCGTCATCGGTCCGGGAGCCGAGCCCTTGATCCACCTGCTCGCCGAACTGCTCGACAACGCCACGACCTTCTCGCCGCCGCACACCCCGGTCGAGGTGAGCGCGAGCGAGGTGCCGTCCGGCATCGCCATCGAGATCGAGGACCGCGGGGTCGGCCTCACCGAAGAGGTCCGGCAGCGCATCGACCGCGTGATGGCCCAGGGGGCCTCCAGCCTGGAACTCGCCGACCTGGGCGAGGCGACGCAGCTCGGCCTGCCCGTCGTCAGCAGGCTGGCCCGCGAGAACGGCCTCGAGGTCGATCTGCGCCCCTCCGCCTACGGAGGCGTACGGGCCGTGGTGCTCGTCCCGAGGCGCCTGATCACCACCGTCGAGCAACAGCCCAGGAAGGTCCAGCCGTTCGTGCCGAAGCGTACGGTCGCTCCGATCGGGCCGAGCCCGACGGCGCCGCGCGAGCCCGTCGAGGCCCGGCAGACCGCGAACGGGCTGCCGCAGCGCCGGCGGGAGTCACCCGTCCCCACGCCGGTCGTCCGCACGGCCCCCCAACCCCCCGTCGCCCCGGCGCCCTTCCCCGGAACGGCCGGCGCGCCCCGGCAGCCGGGCCTGATGTGGGAGGCGTTCAACGGTGACAAGAGATCGGGTACCGGCCCTTCCGTCCATCCCGAGCCATCAGATGAGGATGAGTAACCGTGACGCCACTGCCCAACATGGACTGGATGCTCAAGGAGCTCGCTTCCAGCGTCCCTTACGTGCGACACGTGGTCGCCCTCTCGTCGGACGGTCTGTGCATCGGTCAAGCGAACACGGAGACCGACACCGCTGACGCGATCGCCGCGGCCTGCTCGGGGATGCAGAGCCTGGCGAAGGCCATCGCGCAGAAGTTCCCGCACGGAGACGGCTCGACGCGCATGGTCGGGATCGAGGTCGACGGCGGGTACTTCTCCCTGATGGCCGCCGGACCCGGGGCCTACCTCGCGGTACTGGCCGATGAGGAGGTGGACGCGGGGCTGCTGGGCGACCGCATGCGCACGCTCGTGTTCAGGATCGGCCAGCACATGACGAGCCCCCCGCGTGATGACGTCGGGCAGGCGATGTGACATCAGAGCACCACGGCGCATGGGACGAAGGCAGTCCCGTGCCGCTTTACGTCATCTCCGGTGGCCCGGGTTCGTCGGCCAAGGCCTTCAACCTGGTCACCCTCATCACATCGAGGTCCGTACCCGAACCCGCGATGCAGCCCGAGCAGGCGGCGATCCTCGCCATGTGCCAGTACCCGCTGTCGGTGGCCGAGATATCCGCGTATCTCAGTCTGCCGTTCAGCGTCCTCACGGCACTGCTCTCGCAGCTCGTCGAGGACGGGCGGGTCGAGGCGATCGCCCCGGTTCCCGTCGCCGCGGTCCCCGAACTCGGCCTTCTGGAGGCGGTGATCCATGGACTACGCAATCTCTGACGCACCCGCCGTCGGGCCCCGCGGCACCGACGTGCTGCTGCCGTACGGCGCCAGGGGAGTCAAGGTGGTGATCGTCGGCGGCTTCGGCGTCGGCAAGACGACGATGGTCGGGGCGGTGAGCGAGATCGCGCCCCTGACGACCGAAGAGACCATGACGCAGGCCGGTGTCGGGATCGACAACAATCCCGGTGCCGAGGGCAAGAACACCACCACCGTCGCCATGGACTTCGGCCGCATCAGCATCAACGAGGAGCTGATCCTCTATCTCTTCGGGACGCCGGGCCAGGAGCGCTTCTGGTTCCTGTGGAACGGCATCTTCGAAGGCGCGCTCGGCGCGGTGGTCCTCGTCGACACGCGCAGGATCGAAGTCTGCTTCGAGATCATCACCCGCCTGGAAGACCGCCGCGTCCCCTTCGTCGTGGCCGTCAACTCCTTCCCCGAGGCCCCGCAGCACCCGGTGGCAGTCCTGCGGACTGCGCTGGACCTCAACGAATCCGTGCCCATCGTCACCTGTGACGCGCGCGACCGGTCGTCCTGCCGTGACGCCCTGCTCTCGCTGATGGGCTACCTGTGCACCCTCGCCGCCGCCCAGGAGTCCGCATGACCGTCCCGCCCGCCGACCGCGCCACGACCGAAGCGGGGCTCGTCCCGCCCCCGGGCTGCCCGGCCCACTCCAGCACGGGCACCGGGGGAGCGACCCCGCTCCACGGTGCCGCCGCCGAGACCGACCCCATGGGCCTCTACGAGAAGCTGAGAGCCGAGCACGGTCCGGTGGCGCCCGTCCTGCTGGAGGGGGACGTACGCGCCTGGCTCGTCCTCGGCTACCTCGAGAACCGTGATGTGGCCACCCGTTCCACCCAGTTCTCCCGTGATCCCCGCACCTGGCACGGCTGGACGAGTGGTGAGATCGACCCCGAGACCTCGCCGCTCGTGCCGATGATCGGCTGGCGTCCGGACTGCGTGTGCGCGGACGGGGAGGAGCACCAGCGTCTGCGCGGCGCCGTCACCGCCGCACTCAACCAGTTCGACCAGCGCGGGATCCGCCGCCACATCACCCGCTTCGCGCACCAGCTGATCGACGAGTTCTGCGAGAGCGGCAGGACGGAGCTGGTCGGTGACTTCGCCGAGCCCCTGCCGATGCTCGTCCTGACCCACCTGCTCGGCATGCGGGACGAGGACGCTCCCAAGCTCGTCCATGCCGCCCGCGACCTCTTCAAGGCCACCGAGACGTCGCTCGCCAGCAACGCCTACGTACTGGAGACCCTCAAGGAGCTGGTCGCCGCCAAGCGGATCCGGCCCGGACAGGACATCGCATCCGTGCTGATGGCCCACCCGGCCGGTCTCGGTGACGAGGAGGTGCAGCACCACCTGCGCCTCATCCTGCTCGCGGGCTATGAGACCACGGCCAACCTCATGGCCAACGTACTGCGGATGACGGTCAGCGACCCGCGGTTCCGCGGGTCCTTGGCCGGCGGCCAGATGACCCTGCCCGAGGCGGTGGAGCAGGTGCTGTGGGACGAGCCGCCGTTGATGGTGTGCCCGGGCCGCTGGGCCACCGGTGACACCACGCTCGGAGGGCAGGAGATCAAGGCGGGGGACATGCTGCTGCTCGGCCTGGCCGCCGGCAACGTCGATCAGGCGGTCCGCCGGGATCCCTCGACCCGCGTGCACCACAACCGCGCGCACCTGTCCTTCAGCGCGGGCGCCCACGAATGCCCCGGCCAGGACATCGGCCGTGTCATCGCGGACACCGGCATCGACATCCTGCTCACCCGGTTGCCCGACATCAGCCTGGCCGTCCCCGGGTCCGAACTCACCTGGCGCTCCTCGACCTGGGCCCGGCACCTGACGGCGCTGCCCGTGAAGTTCGCCGCCCGTCCTCGTGAATCCCGTGAGCTGCTGGCGAGGCCGCTGCCGCCGCCGCCCCCGCCGACCGTCGGGATGCCCGTGGCACCCCGGCTGCCGGATTCCGCCCCCCGCGTCTCGTGGCGGGCACGGCTGAGGCGGTTCCTGGGGATGGGATAGGCCCGGTACGGCGGATCGGCGCCGGGCCCGCGGCCGGCGGGGCTGCCGGGCGGCGCGGTCCGCCGGCCCCCGGTTCGCCTCGATCCCGGCGTCCCGGCGTCCCGGCGTCCCGCCGCCTCACCTCGCCGAGGGGTGCCGCTCGCGGGCGGGCGCCGCGGCGCCCGCCGCCCGTTGTACCGGGACGGCGCCGCTCACGGGGGCGTAGCGGGGCGCCCCGGTGTACCAGGCGTGGAGCCCGGACAGGAAACTCCGGGCGCCGCGCAGCCAGGCCTCCAGCTCGACCCGTTCGGCCTGGTCCAGTCCGGCCCTCTCGACGAGCGGGGGCAGTTCGCTCCGTATGAGGTGCTCGAAGTGGCGCAGCCGGGCGGAGACCAGATCCGCGGCGGCGTGCATCGCCTCCTGCACGGTGATGCCCAAGGACGTCTCGAGGACGACCACGAGGTTGTTGACGTCGTACTCGTCGTGGACTTCCCGTTGGTAGGAGGCGATGTCGTTCGCCAGACCCATGTAGTCCATGAAGGCGTCGAGGAGGGCGCGGACGGTGCGGGTGTGCCGGATGCGCTCGGGTATCCGCGCGCCGGTGGCGAGTTCGACGGAGTAGGGGGCGGTGTACGCGGCGAAGCTCTCACGGCGGAACTGGGCGTACTCGATGAGGTCGGGTACGCGGCCGGCGCGGCTGTTGAGCAGCTCCTGGACTCCGGCGTCGACGTAGTCCGCCAGCGCCCGGTTGAGGCCCTGCCGCCAGTGCGCGAGTCTCGGCGGGAACAGGCGTTGCTGGAGGTCGGCCATCCCCTTCTCGATCGCGTTGGCCGGCTCCGGCAACCGGGCGCCCGGGTCCGGAGGCAGGAAGGCATGGAGACGGGCGGTGAAGGCCTGCGCGCCGGCGAGGTCGCCCGTCTGTTTGAAAGCGGCGGCGAAGTGGTCGTCCCAGGCCAGGGCCCAGAGGTTGAACCGGTGATTGAGCCGGAGGCCTGCGAGCGAGGCGTCGGGGAGCGTCCATGCCGTCAGCTGGTCGACGGCCATCGCGTGGAACTGGGACCGGGTCCATATCGGCCGTGCCGACGGCGTTTCGTCGCCGGTCAGCATGCCCATCTCGCGCGCCCACGTCTCGGTCTCCTGGCGCAGGACCGGCAGGTACGGATTCAGCCGCACCTGGTGCGGCATCCGCAATACGGGAAGTTCGATGTCCTGCACTTTCATGGGTCCCTACCTCCCTCTTGGCGCACATCGGTGCGCGGACCACAACCGCGAGCCGGCTGCCATCGGAACGACATCCCAGGTCAAGGGCGTGAGCGAGCGATCGGAGACTCGCTGCGTCATACGAGGACGTGAACGCGCTGCACCATCGGGAACGGCCGGGCCGACCGGCTCGGCGTCAGGGCGTGACGATCCACTACGGGGACGGACGGCGACTAGTTTCCGCCATTTGGCGCACCAACCCTTCCCACTGCGACCGATCTGCAACCCTGTACGGCTGTCTTCGGCCACGATCAGAGCAGGATTGTGCCAAGGAAACGATCAGTCTGGTCGGGTTTGGCTCAAAATCGATCGCGCTGGCCCGTGCCCGTGGGCGTGGGCCAGCGCGTCAAGTGGATCCGGCGGGGCATCACGGCATGTTGCGGCTCTCGGCTTCGGCGTTGGCGATGGCTTCGGCTTCCGCCTCCGCCATCGCTATGACGACGCCGAACGCCTGGGCGATGTGGCCCGCGGCCGACATGACGCGTGCCGTGCCCACGACGGGGGCGATCGCGACGAGCACGTCCTGCAGCTCTTCGACCGTGAAGTCGGCCTTGACCGCGGGGTTGACGTGGGCCAGGTAGGAGATGGCCGGTGCGTCCATGGCCACGAGGGCGGCGATGCGGGTGGTGATGAGCGTCTTCTCGTCCATGCCGCAGTGCTCGATGGAGTCGACTGTCATTGCCGCGAGCGTGTCGAGGACGGGGGCGTCAGAGCTGGTGGCCATGTCGGTATCGCCTTTCGGTGCTGATCCGAAGCCGGCGCGCCGCCCGCTGACCGCGGGATCACGGGCGTGTCGGCGGTGCCGTTTCAGGTTAGGTGTCCCGTGGGGCCCGCGCCCGTTGGGTCGTACGGGTGCACGAGTGCACCCGGGGCCGGGCGGTGCGCCGGGTGGGCCCTGTGGGTCCGGATGCCGACGGGGGCCGTGGGAGGCGCCATGGATGCCGCGGACCGGCCGCACGAGCCGGGCCCCCGCCCACGTGGAGGGGAGAAATGGCCACTCGGTGTACCTCGCGTGACCGACTACGCCCCCGAAGGCCGTACCGCGTCCCCTACTCACCCGCCCGGCGATGCGGTGGGCGGGTGACGTCGGTACTCGGGCAGCGGCGTCGGCGTGCAGGGCGGGCATCCGCCGCCGAGGATGTGCCCGTAGCAGTCCCCCTCGCCGTCTGGAGGCCCACATGCTGGAGCGCACGCTCAACAAGGACCGCACCAAGGTCACCTTCATCCTCCCGGCCGACACGCCGCCCGGCCCGGTCAGCGTGGTGGGCGACTTCAACGGCTGGCAGCCCGGTGTCCACACGCTCCGGCCGCGCAAGGACGGCAAGCGCGCCGTCACCATCGAGCTGCAGAGCAAGAGCAGCCACTCCTTCCGGTACCTGGCGGCGGGCGACTACTGGTTCAACGACGAATCCGCCGGTGACCAGGACGGACCCAACAGCCGCCTCCACACCTGAACCGCCGCCGGCCGTGTCGGCGCCCGGACCACCGCAACGGGGTCACGCCCCGTGCGCAGCGCACCGTCACCCGAGGTGGTCGAGGACGGCCCGGCCGTCCGTGCCGACATCGCACTGAACGTCAACGGACAGCGGTGCCGTCTGGCGATCGACATCAGGATGTCCCTCCTCGACTGCTTCACCCCAATTGCGCGAGATGGCCACCTTGGCGGGGAACCTGATGCAGCGCAGTCGGTGCCCGTATTTCCTGAATCCGGACACCCCGTGCAACAAGAGGCAACCCGGATCCGGCTGTTCGGCCGTGGAGGGTCACGCCGAGCGCAATGCCGTACTCGGCGCTTCGGAGAGCTGCGCGGCCGTGCACCCCTCCGACCTGGCGCTCGCCCTGTGCGCGGTGGACGCGACGGTCTGCGTACGGGGCGCGTCGGGCACCCGCCGCATTCCCGTCACTTCCCTCCACCGGCCGCCCGGGCACCGGCCCGAGCTCGACACCGTCCTCGAACACGGTGAACTCATCGCGGCGGTGGAGCTGCCCGCACTGCCGATGGCGGCCTCCGCCCGCTACCGCAAGGTCGGCGACCGCGCCTCTTTCGATTTCGCGCTGGTGTCGGTCGCCGTGGCGGTCGATCCCGACGGCGACCGGATCGGGGACGTGCGCATCGCGTTCGGCGGCCTCGCGACCACGCCGTGGCGAGCGCGGCGGGCGGAAGACTTCCTGAGGGGTGCGCCGGCCACCGCGGACCGCTTCGCGGCGGCTGCGCTCGAGGAACTCGCCACCGCGCGCACCGCCCGTGCCAACGCGTACGAGGTTGGGCTGGAGCGTGACGTCCTGGTCGCCACGCTCCGCGAGTGGGACGACGTGGACGACGGGGCGCCCCGCGCCTGACGCCCGCCGGCTGGCGCGACGAGACCGCGCCCCGGCGGCCTCAGGGTGCCCCCAGTGACTCCCGGAGCCTGGCCAGCACCAGCCGGGCGGCCGGGGACCGGTGGTCCGGCCGGATGGCCAGGCCGAGGCAGGCGTGCGTCGCGGCGTCGGTGACGACGGCCGGTTCCAGGCCCTCGCCGGCCCCGGAGGAAGGACTCAGGACGGCCACACCGGCTCCCCGCCGGGCGAGCCCGAGCAGGGTCTGCGGGGAGCTGGCCTCGATCTGTACACGGGGTTCGATCCCGCGCTGGAGGCACGACCGCTCGTACGCCTCCCGGATCCCGGTACCGCGCGGGAGGCAGAGGACCTTCTCCTCGCCCAGGTCGGCGAGGCGCACCGGCCCGTGGCGCAGCCTGTGGCCCTCGGGTACGACGACGGCGATCGGCTCGTCGACGATCACGACGGTGTCGAGGGCGGGGTCGGCCCGCCCGGCGAACGCGATCAGGGCGAGGTCGAGGGAGCGCGCGAGCACCTGGGACCGCAGTACGTCGGAGTCCTCCTCGTGGAGGCTCAAGGCGATGCCCGGGTGGGTCCGCCCGAGTCCGGCGACGGCGTCCAGGAAGCCGGGGATCGAGCAGCCCCTGATCATGCCCAGCCGGACCCGGCCCCGGACGGCCCGGGCGAACCGGGCCGCGGTGTCCTCGATGCTGTCCAGCGTCTGCAGCGCCGCCCGGGCGAGCGGCAGTACGGCTTCACCCGCGGCCGTCAGCCGGACCCGGCGTCCCGTGCGCTCCAGGAGCTGCTGCCCCAGTTCGCGTTCGAGCTTGCCCACCTGCGTGCTGATGCCCGACTGGCTGACGTGCAGCCGTGCGGCCGCGGCGGTGAAGGTGCCCTCGTCGACCACCGCGGCGAGGTAGCGCAGCTGGTGCAGTTCCATAAGCCCTAATGATAGTCACCATCGTCATCATCTGTTGGACTGATGGCTGCTCCTGCGGGAGCCTGGACGCATGACGACTCCGGCAGAGATTTCCGAGAAATACTTCACCGCCTGGGAGACGGGCGACTTCGACACGCTGCGCGGTCTGCTGGCCGACGACGTCGACTTCGTCGGCGCACTCGGCCGGGCCCGCGGCGCGGAGGAATGCATCGCCGGCCTGCGCGGGATGGGCCGGATCCTGGAACGGATCGAGGTGCACGCCCGGGTGGCCGACGACACGGACGTGATCACTTGGTTCGACCTGCACACGAAGGGCGCCGCGCCGGCCCCCACGGCGAACTGGAGCCACGTGGAGGACGGGAAGATCACCAGGATCCGCGTCGCCTTCGACCCGCGGGAGATCCTTGCGCAGCAGAGCCGCTGACCCCCGCGGTGCCCTCGGCCGGCCGGCGCGACGAGGGCACGGCGTACGGGTCAGCCGCCCTGGCCGGCGCTGCCGATCGGGCCGACCTTCACCGGGGAGCCGCCGTCCTCCGTGACGGGCAGCGTGGCGGCGCCCGGCCAGGCGAGCGTGACCGACTTCGTCTCGTCCGGCGGGGTCACGACCACCCTTCCCGCCGGAGCCGGTCGCGCCCGAGGCCTTCCCGCCGCCCTGGTCCGAACCGCCCCAGGGCGACGCGGCCGGCGCGGACGAGGCGGACGAAGGGGAGGACGCGGACGACGGGTCGCTCTGCCCCGCGCCGTCCTCGCCGTTCTGGCAGGCCGTGAGCGACAAGCTCGCGGCGACGGCCACGGCGGCGAGGGTGAGCTTGTGAACGCGCATCGTTTCTTCCTCAGGATCGATCGGTCGGCAGTGCGGGGCACCCGGTGCGGTCGGTAGGAGCGGGTCGGTACGGGCCGGTCTGTGCGAGCGGGCGTTTCCGATCACCAAGACCCGCCCGTTCCGCCCCGCCGTTCCGCCCCTTCCCGCGGCCGCCGTCCAATGGGACAGACCCGTGACCCGGCGGAACTCGACGACGTACGTGCGATCCTCGTGTGGTTCCGCGCGCAACCCGTGGCTTGATCCGTACGTCTTGCAGCGCGGCTTGGTCGTGCTCGGTCGCGTTCGCGTCTCGGCGAGGCCCTTGCCGTTCCGCGTACCGCGTATGTGAGAGGGCACCACCGTGCACGTCCCCAACACCCGTTTCAGCGTCCTGTCCGAGGACTTCGCCGCGGACCCCTACCGCCACTTCGCCAGGCTGCGGGAGCGGACTCCGGTGCACTACGAGCCGGGCATCGACAGCTACTTCCTCTCGCGCCACGAGGACGTGAAGCGGGTGTTGACCGACCACGAGGGGTTCACGACCGAGACGCTGCAGGTGCGCGCCGAGCCGGTGATGCGCGGTCCGGTCCTCGCGCAGATGACGGGGGCCGAGCACACCGCGAAGCGCAAGATCGTCGTACGGGCCTTCACCGGGCAGGCCCTCCACGAGCAGATACGCGCCATCCGCGCCAACGCCGTCGAACTCATGGCCCCTTTCCTCGCCCGGGGCCGGATGGACCTGGTCAACGACTTCGGCAGACCCCTCGCCGTCCACGTGACGCTCGACGTCCTCGGTCTGGAGAGACGGGACTGGCGACAGGTGGCCGCGTGGAACGGCGGAGTCGCCGAGTTCATCACCAGCATGGCCCTCACCCCCGAGCGCCGCCGCCACTGCCTGGACTGCGCCGAGCGGCTGGAGGCGTACCTCCTCCCCGTCATCGAACAGCGGCGCCGACACCCCGGCGACGACCTGATATCGAAGCTGTGCACCGCCGAGTTCGACGGCATCGCCATGAGCGATCGCGATGTCACCGCACTGATCATCAACGTCCTGGTGGCCGCCACCGAGCCCGCCGACAAGACCCTCGCCCTGCTCTTCAAGCACCTCATCGACCACCCCGAGCAGCTGGCACAGGTCCGCCGGGACCCCGAGCTGCTGGCCGCCGCCATCGCCGAGACCCTGCGCCACACCCCGCCGGTCCAGCTCATCCCCCGCCGGGCGGAGCGGGAGACGGTGTTCGCGGGTGGTGCCGCCGTCCCGGCCGGCGCCACCGTCTTCTGCATGATCGGCGCGGCCAACCGGGACCCCGCCGCCTTCGCCGACCCGGACACCTTCGACATCCACCGCCCGGACCTGGGCACCGCCCGCTCTTTCACGGCCGCCGCCCAGCACCTGTCCTTCGGCACCGGACTCCACCAGTGCGTCGGCGCGGCCTTCGCGCGCGCCGAGATCGAGACCGTCGCCGCCATGCTCCTGCCCCTGCTCGACCAGGTCCGCCACAGCCCCGGCCCCCGCTACCGGGAGAGCGGCCTGTACACCCGGGGCCCCGTCGCGCTGTCCCTGGACTTCACCCCCGTCCACCTCGGCGAACGAGACCTCGCGAGCACCCCATGACCCTCCGTTAGGATCTCCGTTCGACCTGCCGAAGCCGGGTCACGCACAAGGAAGTTGGGAGCCGCCATGGTGTCCGTGGGGGAAAGACTGAGCAGGGCGCGCGTACGGGCCTTCGTCGGCCGGGACGAGGAACTCGGCCGGTTCGAAGAGGCCTTGGCCGGCGATCCGCAGGCCCCGTTCGCGTTCTACGTGTGCGGGCCGGGCGGCATCGGGAAGTCGACGCTGCTGCGCCGCCTGGCGGACCGCGCCCGAGCGGCCGGCCGACTCCTCGTCGAACTCGACGGGCGGTTCGTCAGCCGGGATCCGGCCGACTTCGAGCGCGCCGCCGGCCCGTTCCTGGACGTTCCGGGCACGGTCTTGTTCGTGGACTCCTTCGAGCACTGCCAGTGGCTGGAGAGCTGGCTGTGGCACCACCTCCTGCCCCGCGCCGCGGACGACACCCTGGTCGTCCTGGCCGGCCGACGCGCCCCGCAGCCGCAGTGGACCGCCGACCCGGCCTGGTCCCGGCTCCTGCACGTGACCGAACTGGAGCCCTTCTCCGAGGGACAGGCCCGCAGCCTGCTCGCCGCGGCGGACATCCGGCCCGAGCTGCGGGACCGCGTCCTGCGCTTCGCCGGAGGCAACCCACTGGCCCTGTCCCTGGCGGCCGCGGCGGGATCGGAGGGCTGCGGCCGCGAGGAGATCTGGGCCCCCACGGCGGACGTACTGCGCACCCTGCTGGCGGGGCTGATCGGAGAGGTGCCCACGGCGGCCCACCGCCGCGCCCTGGAGGTGGCGGCGCAGGCCCACTCGACGTCCGAGGAACTGCTCACCGCGGTGCTGCCCGAAGAGGATGCCCATCAGCTCTTCTCCTGGCTGCGGGACCTGCCGTTCATGGAATCCACCCACCGCGGGCTCCACCCGCACGACGCCGCACGCGAGACGCTCGCCGCCGACCTGCGCTGGCGGGCGCCCAACGCCTTCGAGACGATGCGCCGGCGCCTCGCGGACGAGTACCTGCGCATCCTGCGCGAAGCACCCGAGGAACGGGTGTGGACCGTCACCGACGAACTCTTCTACCTCTTCCGGGAAGGCGCGACCCTGGCCCGGCTGCGCTCCTGGTCTCGCGAGGACGAGGTGCACGACCGGCCCCTGCACCCCGACGACATGCATGCCGTGCTGCGGATGACGGAGGAGACCGAGGGAGCCGCCTCCGCCGAGCTCGTCCGCTACTGGGCGCGGCGCCAGCCGGAGGCCTTCAGCGTCTACCGGCTCGTGAGCACGGGCCGGATCGTGGCGTTCACGGCCCGACTCGCCCTGCCGGCCCCGCCCGACCCGCAGGACCTCGCCACCGACCCGGTCGTCGCCGCCGCGTGGCAGTACACCGACGCCGTCGAGCCGGTGAGCCCCGGCGAGCACATCGGGGTCAGCCGCTTCTCGATCTACCCCGAGCGGTACCAGGTTCCCTCGCGCGTCATCGACCTGAGCAGCTCCCGAGCCCAGGCCGAGGCGGCCCGCGCCCGCGGCCGCGCGTACGGATTCGCCGTGTACCGGGACGCCGAGACGTGGGCGGCGCGCGTCAAGGGCACCCTCGACGACACCGGGGCCCGCCCGCGCGTCGGTGACCACACGTACGGGGTCTTCGGGGTGGACTGGCGCCACGTACCCGTGGAGTCATGGCTCATGCGCTTCATATCGGCCACCGACGAACCGGTCCGGTCCGGGCCGTCGCCCGTGTCGCGGGCCGCGTTCGACCAGGCCGTGCGCGAGGCCCTCGCCCACTGGCGCGACGCGGGCGCCTTCGCGGCCTGCGCGCTGATGCGCACGCGTCTCGCGGCCGACTTCGCCGACCCGGTGGACGAGCTGCGTGCCCTGCTGCGCCGGGCCGTCGACGAACTCGCCGGTGATCCGCGCGGAGTCCGGGCCCGCGAGGCCCTGGCGGCGGGCTACTTCTCCGGTGCGCCCACCCAGGAGGCCGCCGCCCGGCGCCTCGGCCTGCCGTACGGCACCTACCGCCGTCACCTGCGTCAGGGCCTGGACCTGCTCTGCGAAGCCTTGTGGCAGCAGGAGTTGCACGACCCCCGGTAGGGACGGCGGCCGCGTGCCGCCGGCCGGGCCGTCCGCACCTCGTGGACGGTTGCGGACAGGAGTGGACAGCGTCCGCGCCCGCAGGGCCTGGATAGTGGACACCGTCCGCGCCGAGTGTGTGCCCCATGAACGACGCACACGCGCAGACGGACCGGTCAGTACGTCGGCCCCCCGGCCCGGGAGCGGTCCTCGCGGCACTCGCCGCCGCCCAGTTCACCGTCATGCTCGCCACCTCGATCGTCAACGTGGCGCTCCCGCAGATCCGGGCAGGCACCGGCCTCACGGACGGCGGAACCACCTGGGTGGTCAACGCCTACGGCCTGGCGTTCGGGGCGCTGCTCCTGGCGGGTGGCCGGGTCGCCGACCTCCTCGGCCGCCGCCGGGTGCTGATCGCCGGACTCGCCCTCTTCGCGCTGGCCTCGCTGGCGGCGGGGCTGGCCACCTCCGCCACCGTGCTGATCACGGCGCGCGCGGTGCAGGGACTCGGGGCCGCCGCGATCGCCCCGGCCGCCCTCGCCCTCGCGATGGACCGGGCCGCGTCCGGCCCCGAGCGCGGCAGGGCCCTGGGCGTCTGGGGAGCGGTCTCCGGCGCGGGAGCGGCGGGCGGTGTCCTGCTCGGCGGGGCGCTCACCCAGGCCTGGGGCTGGCCCTGGATCTTCCACTCGGTCGCGCTCGGATCGGCGCTGGTCCTGGCCGCCGTGGCCGTACTCGTACCCCGCGACGCGGGACGGGACGCCGGGCGGGAGGCGGCCGGGCGCTTCGACCTGCTGGGGACCGCGACCGTCACCCTCGCCCTGACCGGCCTGGTCTGGGGCCTGACCACCGCCCGAGGGGCCGGCTGGACCGACGGCCGGGTGCTGGGCGCCCTCGGCGCCGCCACCGCGCTGTTCGCGGCCTTCACCGTGATCGAGCTGCGTCGGCCCGACGCGCTGATCCCGGCACGTCTGTTCGCCACCGGCCGGGTCGCCGCCGGCAATCTGCTGATGGCCCTGCTGGGCTCCGTATGGCTCGCCCTCTTCTTCTTCCTGCCGCTCTACCAGCAACAAGTCCTCGGATCGAGCCCCCTGGCCACCGGAGCGGGGCAACTCCCGCTCGCCATGGCCCACATGCTCGGCTCCGCGCTCGCCCCGCGCCTCGCCCGGCGCGCCGGAGCCACCGCGACCGTGACCGCGGCCCTGCTGACCGAGGCAGCCGGGCTGCTGTGGCTGTCGCGGATGAGCGCCGACGGAAGGTACCTGACGGACGTCCTCGGCCCGAGCGTCCTGGTCGGGCTGGGCCTCAGCGTCGCCTTCGTCCAGCTCACGGCACTCGCCGTGGACGGCGTCCCGCGGCAGGACGCGGGTCTGGCCGGGGGACTGGTGAACACCACCCGGCAGGTCGGTGGGGCGATCGGCCTCGCCGCCCTCGCCACACTGGCCGGATCCGTCACCGCCGGTGCGTCCGCCGGAACGCCCCCACTGGAAGCCCTCACGGCCGGCTACCGCACCGCCTTCACCGTATCCGCGGCGGTCCTGGCGGCCACGGCCCTCCTCGCCCTGTTCCTCACCCGCAGCGCGAAGCCGCGCACCCGGACCACCGAAACCACCCCGGGCGTACCCGCCCATCCCAAAGCCCGTGCCGAACAAGCGGCCTGACCACACATCACCTCCATGAAAGAGACACCAGCCATGAGCACTGCCAAGCCGTACCTGACCGGCCACTTCACCCCCGTCGCCGAGGAGGTCACCGCCACCGGCCTCACCGTCGAGGGCAGCCTGCCCCCGGAGCTGACCGGCCGGCTGCTGCGCAACGGACACAACCCCAAGCCCGGCGTCACGCCCACCCACTGGTTCAAGGGCAGCGGCATGGTCCACGGGATCCGCCTGAACGGCGGCCGCGCCGAGTGGTACCGCAACCGCTGGGTGCACACCCCCGCCCTGGACGGCGCCCCCTACATGACCGAGCACGGACCCGACCTGACCGCCAGCGCCGCGGGCACGCACGTCATCGAACACGGCGGACGCCTCCTGGCGCTGTGCGAGGCGAACCTCCCCTTCGAGCTCACCCCGGAGCTGGAGACGGTCGGTGCCTACGACTTCGACGGCAAGCTGCGCACCGCCATGACCGCGCACCCCAAGGAGGACCCCGTGACCGGGGAACTCCACTTCTTCGGGTCCTCGCCGTTCCCGCCGTTCCTGACCCACTACGTGTCCGACGCCAAGGGGTCGATCACCCACAGCGCCGAGGTTCCGGGGGCGACCGCCGCGCTCAAGCACGACTTCGCCCTCACCCGCCGCCACGTGGTGTTCGTCGAGGGGAACGTCACCTTCGACCACACGGAAGCCTCCGGCATCCCCTACAGCTGGAGCGACCGGCAGCCCGCCCGCATCGGCGTCATGCCGCGCGGAGAAGACGGCGCCCGGCACATCCGCTGGTTCTCCATCGAACCGGGCAACATGCTCCACGTCTCCAACGCCTACGAGGACGGCCAGGGCCGCGTCGTCCTGGAAGGCCCCACCGTGGACCGCGAGGGCTTCCGGCTCTCCTGGAACTGGTGGGTCGGCGCCCCCGGGCGCGGCAGCGAGCCCGTCAGCCGCTCCTACACCCGCCGCTGGGTGCTCGACATGTCCGCGGGCACCGTCGACGAGCAGATCATCGACGACCTGCCGGTGGAGTTCCCGACCCTCAACGAGGAGTACCTGGGCGCCGAGAACCGCTACCAGTACGCCATCTCCTTCCCGAACGAGGAGGGGCTCGGCGGCTACGGCGTCGTCAAGTACGACCGCGCGACCGGTGCCCGCCGCATCCACCAGGTCGGCGACGCCCGCATGCCCAGCGAGGCCGTGTTCGTCCCCGCAGCCCATGCCACCTGTGAGGACGACGGCTATCTGCTGACCGTCGTCTCCGACCTCAAGCAGGACGCGTCGCAGCTCCTGGTGCTGGACGCCTCCGGCCTCGAGCGGGTCGCCACCGTCCACCTTCCCCACCGGGTGGGCGCCGGACTCCACGGCTCCTGGATCCCCGACAGCGCCCGGTAGGGCGCCACGGGCCCACCAAGGAGCAGGAACCGGCCGGAGCCGCGGGCATCCCCTCCCGCGGCTCCGGCACCACCTGCACCACGTGAGAGCGCGTGCTCCGTCCGGATCACACCGAACGTCGTACTTGAGGCGGAGCGGACTACCGGGGGCGCGGGCGGTGGCCGCGGGGCGAAGGAGGAATTCCGGGGCCCGATTCCGGCCAGCTGGCCGGATATCGCGTGGTACGGGAGAGGGATCAGGGACGGCTCTTGCAGGGGATTCGCCGGTACCCGCCGGTGCAACAAGGTGGGTGCACCAGCGATTTCACCCGAGAGAGACGACACGCCTTCCATGAAACGCCTCGCACCGCTCCTTGCCACGGTCGGACTCGTCGCGACCTCCCTGCCCCTGCTGACGGCGCCCCAGGCGGCCGCGGCCCAGACCCCCGGCCACATGCGCCAGAAGCCGGACTGGCACCGCTGCAGTCCCGACCAGCCGGTGGCGTACGAGTGCGCGACCCTCAAGGTGCCGCTCGACTACCAGCACCCCGAGGGACGCACGCTCGATCTCGCGATATCGCGGATGAAGAGCGAGAACCCGGGCAAGCGGCGCGGAGTCCTGCTCTTCAACCCGGGCGGTCCCGGCACCCCCGGGCTGTTCCGGCCGATGGTCCTGAACACGGAGATGCCCAAGGACGTACGGGAGCAGTACGACCTCATCGGCTTCGACCCGCGCGGGGTCGGCGAGAGCAGCCCGGTCACCTGTGGCGGGCTGAGCGCGGCCGAGCGGGGGGTCGGGGGCGCGTACCACCCGGAGACCTTCGCCTCGGACGTGACCTGGGCGCGGGGCATCGCCGACAAGTGCCGGGAGAAGTCCGGCGACGTCCTCCCGCACATCACCACCCGCAACACGGCCCGCGACCTGGACGTGATCCGGGAGGCGCTCGGCGAGCGGAAGATCTCGTACCTGGGCTACTCGTACGGCACCTACCTCGGCGCGGTGTACTCCCAGATGTTCCCGCAGCGCACCGACCGCTTCGTGCTGGACAGCGGGGTGGACCCGCAGCGCGTCTGGCGCGGCATGATGCAGGTGTGGGCCACCGAGACGGAGCCCGCCTTCGCACGGTGGACGCGGTGGGCCGCGGAGCGCTCGGACCAGTACGGGCTGGGCACCACGCCCGAAGAGGTGTCCGCCACCTTCTGGGACCTGGTGGCCCGGGCCGACCGGGATCCGATCGTCCACGGCGGGGAGAAGTACACGGGTGACGGCCTCAGGGCCGACCCGTCCCTGTTCTTCTCCCCGTACGGGGCCTCGGCCGTCATCCGGTTCCTCAAGGCGCTGGCCGACACCGGACACCCGCCGGCGGGCGGCGGTACGCCGGATCTGGGGCAACTGCGGGAAGGTGCCCGCAGTTCCGGACCGAAGGTGCCCGTGCTGAACACCGCGGCGGCGGGCCCGGCGGCAGACCCGGATGACAACGGCACCGCCGCCTACTGGTCCGTCGTGTGCGGGGACACGGACGCCTGGCCCCGGGACCCCGATCAGTACGCGCGGGACGCGGTGCGGGACAAGGCGAAGTATCCGCTGTACGGGGACTTCGCGTCGAACATCAAGCCGTGCGCCTTCTGGCAGCGGCCGCTTGAGGCCCCGACGCCCATGAAGACCCGGGCCGATGTGCTGACCGTACAGAACGAGTGGGACCCGATGACCCCGCTGGCCAGCGGCCAGGGCCTGCACAAGGCGCTCAAGGGCTCGCGGATGGTGCTGGCGCTGGGCGGTGAGAAGCACGGCGTGTACCTCTCCGACCCGGCTTCCTGCGCCGACGCCACGGTCAACAAGTACCTCGCCACCGGCCGGCTGCCCGCCGCAGACGTGAGCTGCCAGAACCCGCCGCCGTCCCGGTAGGGGCGGGGCGCGCAGCCGGCGGCCCGGCTCCGGCCGGGTGAAGGCCGCCTACGGCCTCGGCCCCTCCCGGAGGCGGCCGGTCATGACCAGGCCGCCCTCCGGGGTCCGCCGCGCGAGTTCGCCGGTGCGGAAGTAACCGTCGGCGGTGAAGGAGCGTGCGTTGTGGTCGGGCGCCCGGTAGTAGCCCCGCGGGGTGTACGGGCCGCGGGCGAGGAGTTCGCCGGGCTCCCCGTCGGGTACGTCCGCGCCGTCCGCGTCGACGATGCGGACCTCGTCGTCGGGTGAGAGCGGGCGGCCCTGCGCGGTGCGCACGGTATCGTCCGGATCGGTGGGCCGGGTGAGCGTGAGCAGCCCCTCGGCCATGGCGAAGACCTGCTGGAGGCGACGGCCCCACGCGGGGCCGATCCGTTCGGCGCTGGCCCGGGGCAGGGGCGCGCGGCCGCCGACCTGCAGGAGACGCAGACTGCTCAAGTCCGCCCGGGCCGTGGGGAGTGCGTCGGTCCAGTGCCGGGCGGCGTCGGGCGTCACCGACGTGATCGTGACCCGCTCCCGTTCGACGGCCGCCAGGCAGTCATCGACGCGGTCCGGGTTCTCGACCAGGACGACGGTCCCGCCGGCGGAGAGGGTGCCGACGATGCCGGGGCAGCCGAAGGCGAGGTTGGATTCGGCGGGCAGCGCGGCGAGGTACACGTCGTTCTCGGTGAGGGACACCAGCTCGGCGGCGGCCCGTGCCTGGTAGGCGTAGTCGTCGTGCGTGCGAGGAACGAGCAGGGGCGCGCCGGTGGCGGCGTCGGAGAGGAGGAAGAGCGCCACCCGGTCGGAGCTCTGCGCGGGCGTCGGCCCGGGCGGGGAGTCCAGGGAGCCCAGCGGGAAGTAGTGGCAGCCCGCCGGATCGGTCGAGAAGCCGCCGTACGGAGACGACTCGCCCGGCGCCTCGAAGGTGAACACCCGCCGGAGGAAGGGGCCCTCGGCGGCGATGTCGGCGGCCATCGCCGTGTGGTCGAAGCCCCGGTACGTCGAGGGTCCGACGTAACCGACGGCCTCCGTGATCCGCACGATGTGGGACACCTCGGACGAGCGGTGCGAGACGGGGCAGAGCACCGGGACCGCGCCGATGCGCATCAGTGCGAACACGGTGGTGACGAACTCGGGAACGTTCGGCAGCTGGACGACGACCCGCTGCCCGGGCCGCAGGCCACGCAACCGGAGTCCGGCGGCCACACGGTCGACGCGCCGGTTCAGGCCCGCGTAGGTGGTGCGGGCGCCACCGTCGTGCACGAGTGCGGTCCGCGGTCCGTACTGCAGGGCCCAGCCGCGCAGCAGGTTGTCGAGCGTGTTGCCGCGCCAGTGCCCGGCCGCCCAGTAGCGGTCGACGAACTTCTCGGGCCAGGGTGTACAGCCGGTGAGCATGGGTGCCATTCGCTTCCTTCGGTCCCGTTCCTGGACCAAGCCAATCCGTCAACACCCCCTTGTGCAATGCGCCTTCCGCACCACGGATGCCGGCCGCGATCAGCGGAAGGTCCAATCAGGACCGGAGCCGGAAGTGTTCCCGGTGCAGACGCGTTTCATCCGTGGGGCGGGGAGCGGGGAGGCCGGGGCGCATGAAGCCCCTGCGTGCCGAACACCGCTGATCGGCATGCAGGGGCCATCACCGGTGCTCCCCACGGCGGCGAGAGCCGCTCGACCGTCACGGGGCCGGTGTGCGTGTCGGTCAGCCCGCGGTCGGCCTGGCAGGGCGACGGCATCCGGACACGGATCAGGCCGCGGTGGCCTGATGCGCCCAGTCAATCATTCAAGAGGAAAATTTGTCACTGTAGGTGGCATCCGCAAGGTCGAATGCCGCCTTCGGGTCGTGTGTGCCCGTTCTGGAGCCGGTTGCCTCCGCGGCGCCGTCAGCCGTGCAGCCGCCTCGTCCAGTCCTGCGGGACCCGGTCGGCGGGGCCGGGGGCCGGCTGGTCTGCCGGGTGGGCGGACGGCGGGGCGAGCGCGGGCCCGGACTCGTACAGGGCGTCGGTGTCGTAGTTCCAGAACCACTCCTCACCCGGCTCGAAGCTCTGCACGAGCGGATGGCCGGCGGACTTCCAGTGGGCGGTGGCGTGCTGCGCCGGCGAGGAGTCGCAGCAGCCGATGTGGCCGCACTGGGCGCAGCGGCGCAGGTGGAACCACCAGCCGCCCACCGCGTCACAGTCGACGCAGCCGGTTCCGGCGGGCGGGACGCTCGGGTCGATTCCGTTGATGTCGTCGGTCATGCCGGCTCCTCGGTGGTCGCGGTGGTCGCGGTGGTCTAAGAGGTCTCTGGGGTCTCTGGGGTCTCCCCGGTTTCCGCGGTCTCGGATTCCGGGGCGGTCAGCGGCAGCAGCACCTGGAACCGGGTGTCGCCCGGTGCGGACTCGACCTGAAGGCTGCCGTGGTGCTTGTTGACCACGATCCGCCAGGAGATGTCGAGGCCGAGACCGGTACCCTCGCCGACCGGCTTCGTGGTGAAGAAGGGGTCGAAGATGCGGCTGCGGACGTCCGCCGGGATACCGGGCCCGGTGTCGCGGAACTCCACCAGCAGCCGGTCGCCCTCGCGTGCCGTGCGGACCGTCAGCGTGCCCTCGCCGCCGGTGCTCGCGATGGCGAAGACGGCGTTGTCGATGATGTTCGTCCACACCTGGTTGAGTTCCGCCGGATAGGCGGGAACGTCCGGCAGGGAGCGGTCGTAGTCCTTGACCACCCGCACCCCCCGACCGATCTTGCCGGACAGCATCAGCAGGGTGCTGTCGAGGAGCTCGTGGACGTCGACGACCCGGTGCGGGGCGCGGTCGAGCTGCGAATACTGCTTCGCCGCGTCCACCAGGTGGGAGATGCGGGTGGTGGAGTCGTTGATCTCGTCCATCAACAGCTCGGTCTCCACCGTGTAGTTCAGCCAGCCGATGGCCCCCGGCAGGATGTCCTCGGCCACGGTCGCCGCTACCTGCTCCAGCCAGTCCGTGTCCAGCCCGGCCTGTACGAAGGTCGGCGCGATCCGCCAGCCCTCCTGGATGCCGTGGTCGTCGAGCCAGTCGGCGAGCTCGTCCTCCCGGTCGGAGGCCTCCAGAGGGCTCAACACCGGCGCCTTGGCGACCCGTTCGGCAGTGCGCTCCTGGATCTCGATGAGGTCGGCGAGCGCCTCGCGCGAGTAGGGGCCCTGGGCGATGATCGCGAGCTTGTGCCGCATCTTGCCCACCCGTTCCCGCAGCGTCGCGGTGGCCCGTACGGCCGCCGCGGCCGGGTTGTTGAGCTCGTGGGTGAGGCCGGCGGACAACGATCCCAGCGCCAGCAGCCGTTCACGCTGGCCGATGGCCCGCTGCGTGTTCCGCGAACCGAAGAACAGCCCCTCCAGCAGGTGCGCGGCCATGGGGAACCAGTCCCGCATGACGGCCGCGAACGATTCCGCGGGCAGTACGAAGAACCGCGTCGGCTCCGTCACCCGCATCGAGTTGTTGTACGTCTGCGGCACCCGGTCGCCCAGGTACGCCTGCATGGCGCCCGCGTACACGCCGCGCTGCGAGGTGCGGCTCACCTCGACGTCGTCGCCGCCGACCCGTCGGGACAGCACGACGGTGCCCTCGACCATCACGTAGAAGCAGGTGGCCGGATCGCCCTCGGTGTAGACCGGGCCGACGTCGAACCGCTCCACCCGCCCTTCGGAGCACAGCCGCCCCAGCTGCTCCGGGGAGAGCTTCTCGAACAGGAAGAGCGAGGCGATCTCCTGCGGGCTGCAGGGCATCGGCTGCCCGGTCATGACTGCTCCAGGTACCGGTGGACGAGCATCACGGCCATGGCTCCCTCTCCTACGGCGGACGCGACGCGCTTCGCGGACTGGGCGCGCGCGTCGCCCGCCACGAACACGCCGGGGATGTTGGTCTCCAAGTGGTAGGGCGGCCTGTCCAGTTCCCACTCGGCGGGCGGCCGCCCGTCCGCGGTGAGATCCGGCCCCGTCAGGATGAACCCGTGCTCGTCGCGCAGCACAGTGCCGTCCAGCCAGTCCGTGAGAGGGGCCGCGCCGATGAACACGAACATCCACTGGCAGCCGACGATTTCGGTCGCACCGCTGTCCACGTCCCGCAGGGTCAGCTGCTCCAGGTGTCCGTCGCCGTGCGCCTCCTCGACGACGGTCCGCGTCCGCACCGTGATGTTCGCCGACTCCTCGATCTGCTGGATCAGGTAGTACGACATCGACGCCTTCAAGGACTCCCCGCGCACCAGCAGCGTGACCGATTTCGCGCCGCGCGCCAGGTGCATCGCCGCCTGCCCGGCGGAGTTGGCGCCGCCCACGATGTACACGTCCTGCCCCTGACAGGCCGCCGCCTCGGTGAGCGAGGAGCCGTAATACACCCCGCAGCCGGTCAGCGAGTCGCAGCCCGGCGCGCGGAGCTGCCGGTACGAGACCCCGGTCGCCAGGATGACGCTGTGCGCGGCGACCGCCGAGCCGTCGGAGAAGCGGACGACGCGCGCCGCGCCGTTGACCTCCAGCCCCGTGACCTCGCGCGCCGTCAGGATTTCGGCGCCGAACCGGCCGGCCTGGCGGCGGGCACGGTCCGTGAGCTGTGCGCCGGAGACTCCGTCGGGGAAGCCGAGGTAGTTCTCGATGCGGGAACTCTGGCCGGCCTGCCCGCCGGTCGCGGAGCGCTCGACCAGCACGGTGCGCAGCCCCTCGGAGGCCCCGTACACCGCCGAGCCGAGCCCGGCGGGTCCGCCGCCGATGACGACGAGGTCGTAGAAGTCGGCGGCCGGGGTCGTCGCGAGCCCCACGTGGGCGGCCAGCTCGGCGGCCTCCGGCTCGATCAGCACGGTGCAGTCCGGCGTCACCACCAGCGGAAGCCGCTGCCCGTCCGCCCCGGCGGCCTCCATCAGCCGCTGCCCCTCGGGCTCGTCGGAGGAGTACCAGCGGTACGGAACCTGGTTGCGGGCCAGGAACTCCCGTACGCGCGAGGAGCCGGCCGACCAGCGGTGTCCGACCACCTTGGTGGCGGGTACCGGCCGGTAGTCGCTGGAGCGCCACGCCGTGAGGAGGTCGTCCACGACCGGATAGAGCTTCTCCTCCGGCGGGTCCCAGGGCTTGAGCAGGTAGTGGTCCAGGTCGACGACGTTGATCGCGTCGATCGCCGCGTTGGTGTCGGCGTACGCGGTCAGCAGCACGCGCCGTGCGCCCGGGTACACGGCGAGGGCCTGTTCCAGGAACTCGATGCCGTTCATCTGAGGCATGCGGTAGTCGGCGAGGATCACCGCCACCAGGTCGCCGCGCAGTTTCAGCTCGCGCAGCGCCTCCAGCGCGGACTCGCCGGACTCGGCGCGCACGATCCGGTAGTCGGCGCCGTACTGGCGCCGCAGGTCACGGGCGATGGCGCGGGAGACTCCCGGGTCGTCGTCCACGGTCAGGATGACGGTCCGCGCCGTATCGGCGGCCTGTGCCATACGTCTCCACCCCGAGTGCTCTGGGCGGGCCGCACGGCGAGCCGCCCGCGCCGGTTTCCCGCCCATCGTATGTTCGATGCCCGCCGACCGCCCCGGAACCCCGCCGAACGGGCGCTCCGGGTCCATGCCAGGTCACTCCCGGTGACCGTCCCGCGTGCGCGGGGCGGTGCGCCGGAGTCAGCGGACCGCCACCACCACGTGGCTGTTGCCGAACTGCCAGACCGTGCCGACGTGCTCGAAGCCCGCCTCGCGCAGCAGTTCGAGGTGGTCGGTGAGGGTCAGTTTGTTGCCCTCGCAGTGCGGATGGGTGAGGCGGTCGCGGGTGGCGAGGAGCGGCGCCAGTTCGGGGTCGGCCCGCACGCCCGACCACCACGACTCCCAGTCCTCGTGCGCGAGGGCCTGCTGGCGCTCGGCGCGCCGCCGGCCGATGTCCACGGCGAGCTCGTGGACCTTGGGGGAGTCGGGGTCCAGATGGTCGCCGTTGACGAGGACGCCGCCGGGACGGATCCGCTCGGCCAGCTCCTCGTAGGTGCGCCGGAGCGTTTCCTCGCCGAGGTAGTGCAGGGCCGTCGTGGAGACGGCGGCGTCCACCGGACGGCCCGGTACGAGGGCGTCGAGCCAGCCCGGTTCCCCGATGCGGGCCTGCGCGAAGCGCAGGGCCGTACCGTGGTGCGCCCGCCCCAGCTCCAGCAGCAGGGGATCGGCGTCGACGCCCACGACCTCGGCGGCGGGCATGCGCGCGGCCAGCCGGGCGGCCAGCGACCCCGGTCCGCATCCCAGGTCGAGGAGGAGGGGAGCGGTGTGCCCGCTGCCCGCCGTGACGCGCTCGACCACGTCCGAGATGACCGTGAACCGCTCCTCGCGGTCGATCGCGTAGCGCTGCTGCTGCCGCTCCCAGCGCTCCACCCAGTGGCTCGCCGCCGCCACCGTGCCCACGCCGACCGCACTGCCCACGTCCATGTCGCTGTCCGCTCGTGCTCCTGCCGTTCTCACGGCCCTGACTCCACATGAAAATCATTGCAGACTGGAGAGGGTGGCGAGCAGCCCCTCGATCTCCTCGCACGTGTTGTGGACGTGCAGGCTGACCCGCACCGAGCCGTCCGACTCGCCGGCCCCCGCCTGGCAGTGGCTGTCGGAGCGCACCATGAACCCGTGGCCGTAGAGGACGAACCCGAGATCGCGCGAGGGGATCTCGCGATGCCGGAACGTCACGATGCTCCGGCGCCGCTGCACCTCGGATCCGGCCGCCAGGCTGGAGCGGCAGCCGAGCACCTCGTACGCGTCCAGGCGGCTCAGGCCGTCCGTCAGCCGGGCCGCCAGCGCCACCGTCCACGCCTCGATCCGGTCCGTACCGGCCGCGTCCAGCCAGTCGAGGGCGGCGGCAAGGCTCGCGATGCCGACGGTGTTCGGGGTGCCGGCCCAGCCGCCCGGCCGGAATGGCGGCACCCCGGGCCGGCCGCGGGCCCACACCGCCCCCGTACCCGGCAGCGCCATGGACTTGTGTCCGGAGAACACCACGAAGTCCACGTCGAGTTCGGCCACGGAGAACGGCAGGTGCCCGATGCTCTGCGCGGCGTCGAGGCAGATCGGGACGGACGGCCCGACCACCCGGCGGATCCGGTGCACGTTCATGTCGACGCCGTACACGTGGTGCACGTGGGTGGCTGCCACGAAACGGGTGCGCGGGCCCACCGAGGCGGCGAGCGCCGCCGGATCGTAGTCGCCGGAGCTCTCCTGGTACGGCAGCCCGCGCACCCGGATCCCGACGCCTTGGCGCGACAGCAGCTCCCGTACCTCCAGCCACGGCGCGAGGTTCGCCTCGTGGTCGGCGAACGGGACGATGACCTCGTCCCCGTCGGTGAGCCGCTGCGCCAGCCAGTCCCGGGCCACGGTGCGCAGGCCGTCGGAAGCCCCGCTGGTGAAGTGCACGCAGGAGCGGTCCGGATCGGGATCGCCCAGGAACTCCTTGACCCGGTCGCGGGCCCGCTCCACCGTCGCCGTCGTGGCGTTGGCCCAGGGGTACGAGCCGCGGCCCGCGTTGGCGTTGGAGGTGGTCAGGTACCGCTGTACGGCCTCCAGTACGGCCTGCGGCTTCTGTGCGGTGGCCGCGCTGTCCAGGTACGCGAGCCCGGGGTTCGCCACGACGATCGGGAACTGGGCGCGCAACGGGCGCTGCCAGGCGCGTAGTTCCGCCAGGGCATCGGCGATGCCGGCCGGCTCGGCCGCCCCGGCCACGTCAGTCACGCACCAGCGGCGCGCCCGCGTCCCGCCAGGCGATGATCCCGCCCGCGAGGCTGCGTACGTCGGGATGCCCCATCCGGGTCAGCAGCGCGGCGTAGCGCGCCGACTGCTCGCCCACCGGGCACGCCAGCAGCACGGGCTGCCGCTTGCCGAACGGGAGCCCGCCCCGCACCAGTTCGTCGAAGAGCTCGTCCACGATGTTCACCGATCCGTCGATGTGCAGCGCGGCGTACGCGAAGGAGCTGCGCAGATCGATCACCAGCGGCCGCTCCGCCGCGATCCACTTCCGGGCGTCGGCCACCTCGATGACCTGCGCGGCCCGCACCTCGGCATCGCTCAGCGCGGCCACGGAGTTCCGTGCGGGTGGACGGCGCATCAGCTCCGGGCGGCGCTGTTTGACGTAGCCGAGGTAGCTCTCCACCCGGTCGCAGACGATGAAGACCGCGGTCCTGCGCACCGGCCCCGTCAACTCCGCGTCAAGTGACTGCAGATGGCGCACGGCGCCGTGGTAGGCGGCGCCGCCCGTGGGGCCGGCGAGGATCCCGCAGCGCCGGACCAGGGTGAGCATGCCGTCGATCGCGTCGTCGGCACCGACCGACTCGATCGTGTCGTACGTGGCCGGGTCGAAGAGGCCGACCTCGTGGACCTCGTCGATGTTGCGGATGCCGGGGATGAAGTCCGACTTCTCGCCCACCAGTCCGATCACCCGTACCGCAGGATCGTGCGCGCGCAGCGCCCGGGCCACGCCCGTCGAGGAGCCGGCCGTTCCGACGCAGGCGAGGAACCAGTCCGGGGCCCGGCCGTCCAGGTCCGCCACGATCTCCGGACCCGTGCCCGTCGCGTGCGCCTCGGTGTTGAGCGCGTTGAAGTACTGATCGGTGTGCAGGTGGGCGCCGCCGGACTCGTTCAGCCGCTGGTGGAAGAGGGTCAGCGGGTCCTCGGTGTCCGTCGGGTCCAGGCATTCGCTGCGACCCGGCAGCTCCTCGATCTCGGCGCCCAGCAGCAGGAGCAGGTCCTTGACCTCCGCGATGCGCATCCGGTTGGTGACGCTCTTGAACGGCAGCCCGTGCATGCCCGCGATCACCGCCAGGGCCTTGGCGGTGTTGCCACTGGACAGCTCGACGACGGTCTCGCCGCGCTCCCCGGCGCCGGGCAGTGCGGCCCGGGCCATGTTCCAGGCGGCCCGGTCCTTGACCGAGCCGAACGGGTTGAGCATCTCCAGTTTCGCGTAGAGATCGATGTGACGCAGGCCGTGTACGGCCGGATCGATGCGGACCAGCGGGGTGTTGCCGATGGCCTCGGTGATGCTGTCGTACCTCATGCCTGTCCCCCCGAATCGGATGTCGGCCCGTACTCCTCGATCGGCCAGTACTCCTCGTCCAGACACCAGCGCCAGGAGCCACCGGTGTGACGGACCGCCACCGTGCGCGCCAACGGCTGCTGTTGTGCGTGCGTCGCGCCGAAGTCCATGCAGTAGCCGGCGGTGTTGGCGAAACCGAGCAGATCGCCCACACGCGGCAGCCGCGGCAGGAACACCGTTCTGCGTGTGATCAGGTCGGCTTCCAGACACAGGTTGCCCATCAGGTGGACGCCGACCGGCTCCGGCGGGCCGGCGGGTCCGCCCTCGCGGGACACCAGTACGGGGTCCACGAGGATCCCGTGGTCCTCCAGGGCGACGTCGTTCGCGTTCATGGCCAGGCGTACGAGTGCGGGGCCCGCGTCCGTACGGCGCACCTCCAGCACCCGTGCCAGGGTGAGGCCGCACTGGTCGGCCAGGGCCCGGCCCGGCTCGGTGTACAGGTCGTAGAGGCTCTCCAGCAGCAGGGTGCCCAGGGCCCGGCCCAGGGTGGGGGCGGGCTGCGACAGGAGCGCGTCGAGATAGCCCGCGCCGGCGACCGGGCGGTGGGCGGGGTACAGGCTCAGGGCGCCGCGCAGCGTACCGCCCTCGGCGTGCAGACCGTACCCGTGGCCGCCCCGGGTCAGCGGCGGGCGCCGGCCCATGACGGCCGCCGCGAGCTCGCTCGTGTAGCGGTCCCACTGGGCGGCGTGGGCGAGGTAGCTGACGCCGAAGCCGCCGCCGATGTCGACCACGCGGGGCTGGAATCCCCGTAATCGCAGGTCGTCCATGGCCCGCAGGCAGCCTTCGAGGGCGATGGCCTTCTCGTCCGCGCTCGTGGTGTCGAGGTGGTACGCGACGCCGATCGGATCGACGCGGTCCCGGTGGCGGTCGAGGAGGTCCAGCAGGGGCCCCAGGGCTTTTACGGACGTACCGAACCGGCTCCGGCGGGAGAGCATCCTGGGCCCCGAGGTCTCGAACTCGCACAGTCGCAGCAGGACCTTCGGGCGGGGCAGGCCGTGACGGCGCACGAGGTCTGCCAGCGCCTCCAACTCGCCCGGACCGTCCGCGTTCACGGTGGCCCCCGACCGCGCGGCGAGCCACAGGAACGCCGGGTCCTTGGGGCCGGTCGCCATGATGCGGTCCGCGGTGAAACCGGCGCCGAGGGCGCGGCGGAGCTCGCCGACGGAGGCCACGTCCACGGCCGCGTCCGCCGTGGTGAGCCGCCGTACGAGGGACCGGGAACGGTTGGCCTTGTGGGCGAAGAAGACCTGCCCGCCGAGCCGGTGGCGGCGGTAGACGGAGCGGAAGCCCTCGGCGTTCTCCGCCGCCTGGTCGGGCAGGAGCACGTTGAGGGGCGAGCCGAGGGCGTCCGCGAGCATGTGCAGGAACGGGGGCGAACCGAGCAGCGCGGCGAGGCGTGGCGCCAGCCTCGGTTCCAAGTACAGGGGGCCGGTGTCCATCCCAGCTGCTCCTCCCGCGCGCCGATCGTACGACGATATCCCTCGCGGCCCTGTTCATGCCCTGTTGATCCCATGTGGACGCGTGTGGCCGGGAGATGGCCGAAACGCGACGGGGACGGGACGGCAACGCGTGCGACCGACGGGGCTCAGGGTGCTCACAGGGGCAGGTACATGAGGACCTCGTCGCGGTCGTCGCCGGGTGCGACCCGCAGGCCGCCGGGCCAGCGCCCGATCTCCCGCCAGCCCAGACGGCCGTAGAACTCCTCGAGCCCCAGCCCGGCCCGGACGGCGATGTGCAGCTGCTCCAGTCCCATTTCCTGCCGGGCGAGTTCGCCGACCCGGCGCATCAGCGCCGTGCCGACGCCGCGGCCCCTGAAGTCGGGGTGGGTCATGACGTGGTTGACGGCGCCGCAGTGCGCGACGAGGGGATGCGGGTCACGGCGCAGGATCAGCCAACCGGCGAGCTGTCCGCCGGCCGTGGCGATCAGCATCCGGGCGCGGCGCGGATCGAGCGCGCCGACGAGCCGCCCCAGGGCCGGGTCGGCCTGGTCGTTGCGCACCGGCGGCATGGGGAGCCCGCGGGGGATGACGGCGCCCCCGGCGTTGATGACCCGTACCCAGCAGTCGACGAGCTGGTCCCGCAGCTCGGCGGAAAGCTCCCGCGGGCGGGTGATCTGCGCGAAATCGAGTGGTTGCGGCGCGGTCATGGAGCGCAGCTTGCCAGACGCGGCGTCGACGCGTGCCCCGGCCGGGCGACAGCCGGCCGGGGGCGGGCCCGCCGTGGCCGTCGGCGCTCAGTCCGCGGGCGCCGCGCTCGGTCGGCCGAAGTGGCGCGCGGTGGGCACCAGCGCCGCCGCTGCCGGTACGAGGAAGCAGGCGGCGGCGCAGGCGCCGAGTACGGCCGTGACCCCGAAGGCGTCGATGGCGGGGGCGATCAGCGCGAGCCCGACGGGCGCCAGGCCGTACGACACCAGGAAGTCCAGCGAGGAGACGCGGGCCAGCTTGTCCGGGGCCACCTCGCGCTGGGTGGCGGTGAACCACGGCACGTTGAACAGCTCGATGCCGATTCCGGCCACGGCGTAGGCGGCGACGACCACCAGCGGGTGGGCCGGGAGCATCAGGCTCAGCGGGGCGAGCCCGTACGCCGCCAGCCCGGCGAAAGCGGCCCGGCCGGGGGAGCGCGGCCGCCACCGGGCGATGACGAGGGCCCCGCCGAGCGCGCCGACGGTGTACGCGGTCACGGCGGCGGCCAGCACCCACTCCGTGCCGTACCGGTCCCGGCTGATCAGCGGCAGCGCGACGCTGGTGGCGGAGTAGCCGAGGGTGATGACGGCGGCCAGGGCGGCGAGTCCGGCGAGGAACCACGGGTGACGGCGCGCCTCGCGCATGCCCTCCAGGAATTCCGTACGGAAGCCCGCGCGCGGGGCGGGCGGCGCGGCGAAGTCCCCGCCGGTGGTGGTGGCGCCGCCCCGGCCGGGCACCAGGGCGGCGACCAGCCAGAGCGCGCCGATGCCGAGCAGCAGTGCCCCGACGTCGAGGAAGGCCGCGAGCAGGGCGGTCAGGGCGGGTCCGGCGAGCGTGGAGCCGCGGACCGCCATCGTCATGGCGGCGTTGGCCTGCTGACGGCGCCCGGGCTCGACGGTCTCGGCGGTGAGGGCCTGGAACGCCGGGCGGCAGGCGCCCTGTCCGGCCCCGGCGAGGGCCGCGGCGGCCGTCATCAGCACGAGTGAGCGGCCGAGGCCCGCGGCGAGCAGGGGTGCGGCGGCGGCCGCCGCCAGGGCGGACCAGAGGACCACCGCGCGGCGGGAGTGCCGGTCGGCCAGTACGCCGCCGACGCCGACCGCGGCGAGGAAGCCGGCGGTGCGGGCGGCGAGCACCAGGCCGAGGCCGGCGGCTCCGAGATCGCGGTGGAGCACGGCGAGCCCGAGGACGAAGGGCAGGGCCCAGGTCGCGAGCCCGGAGGCCGTGGTGCCCGCCCACAGGCGCAGGAAGGCGGGGTCGCGCAGGACCGAACGCGGAGGCGGGGCAACGGTCTTGGCCGCGGCCGGCGTGGGTGTGGTCGCCACGTCTGGGGGCTCCTTCGGGGGTGGGGGAGCGGCTCGGTGAGCCACCCCGTTGGCGTTAATGAAAATGAATACCATTACAGTACTCTTCGAACGCGGCACGTCCGCGCCCGCCTCCCCTTCCGACAGGAGAACCCATGCGCCACCCCGCCCGCCTCGGGACAGCCCTGACCCTCGCCCTCGCCACCGCGGGCTGCTCCACCGCAGCCGGCGCAGGATCCGGGGCGGACGGCAAGCCCGCCGCCGGCGCGGTCTCCGTCACCAGCTGCGGCCGTCAGCTGACCGTCGCCGGGCCGCCGCGGCGGACCGTCGCCCTTGACCAGACCTCGACCGAGATCCTGCTCGAACTCGGGCTCCAGGACCGGATGGCGGGGACCGCCAACCTCAAGACGAAGATCCCTGCGCAGTACGAGGCCGCGTACGCCCGGATCCCGGTCATCGCCCCGAAGATCGCGACCGGCGAGCAGCTCCGTTCCGCCACCCCCGACTTCGTCGTCGCCGGCTCCGCGGACCTCTACACCAAGGACCGCGCCGGCACCCGCGAGGAACTGGACGCCCTCGAAGTCCCCACCTTCGTCAGCGCCGTGGACTGCCCTCACCAGAACCCGCCCGGCACCACCGCGTTCGATCTGCTCTTCTCCGACTACGAGAACCTCGGCACGCTCTTCGGCGCCCGGGAGCGGGCCGGCAAGCTCGTGGCCGACCAGCGCGCGGCGGTCGCCAAGGCGGGGGAGAACGCCGCCGGGGTCCCCCAGGGCGCGCAGCGGCCGAGCATCGTCTACCTCTACTCCGTCTTCAACGGCATGCCGTACGTGGCCGGCAAGAACGGCCTGCCCAGTGAGATGAGCCGGATCGTCGGCGCGAGGAACGCCTTCGACGACGTCAACGAGGACTGGCCGGAGGTCACCTGGGAGGAAGTCGCCAAGCGAGACCCGGACTTCATCGTGATCGGCGACCTGTCCGAGCGGGGGCGGCCCGGCGACAGCGCCGCGGAGAAGCGCTCCGAGATGGCCCGGCACCCGGTGATCTCGAAACTGGCGGCCGTCCGCGACGGGCGGATCCTGGAGGTGCCCGGCATGGAACTGGACCCGTCGGTGCGCTCCGTGCACGCCCTCGGGCTGCTGGCGAACGGCATGAAGGACCTCGGACATGTCCGCTGACCCGGCCACCACCGTGAGGGGACCCGCCGGGACGGCCCACGCGGTCCTCCTGCTCCTCGCCGCCGGCGCGCTGGCCGTCTCGGTGGCGGGCGCCGTGCGCATCGGCACCGCGGATGTCGGCTGGAGCGGGCTCGCCCGCGTCCTCGGCGGCCGTCTCGGCCTGGACGTGCGGCCGTTGGCCCCGCTCGTCGACTCGCTCGTCTGGGACCTGCGGCTGCCGCGCGTGCTGATGGCCGCCCTCGTCGGCGCCTCCCTCGCCGTCTGCGGCACGGTGCTCCAAGCGGTCACCCGCAACGCCCTCGCCGACCCCTACCTGCTCGGCGTCTCCTCCGGCGCATCCGCGGGAGCCGTCACCGTCCTCGTCCTCGGGATCGGCGCGAGCACGCTCGGCGTCACCGGAGGCGCGCTCGCCGGCGCGCTGCTCTCGTTCGGGCTGCTCCTGCTGCTCCTGCGGCGCACCGGACTGGATTCGGTCCGCATCGTCCTCACCGGAGTGGTGGTCGGCCAGCTCTTCACCGCCCTGACCTCGCTGATCCTCATGGCCTCGGCGGACGCGGACACCACGCGGGCCGTCACGCACTGGCTGCTCGGCTCGATGGCGCCGGCCCGCTGGAACACCGTCGTGGTCTGCGCGATCGTCACCCCGCTGGGGCTGCTGGTGGCCTGGCTGTGCTCGAACGCCCTCGACGGACTCGCCTTCGGCTCCGACACCGCCACGTCCCTCGGGATCGGCGTGCGGCATACGCGGACGCTGCTGCTCGTGGTCACCGCCGCGCTGACCGCCGTCGCGGTGGCCACCGTCGGCGCCATCGGCTTCGTCGGGCTGATCGTCCCGCACGGGGTGCGGTTCCTCGTCGGGCCGCTGCACCGGCTGCTGCTGCCGTACGCGGCGCTCGCGGGCGCGGTGTTCCTGGTGTGGACGGACGCGCTCGCGCGGATCGCCTTCGCGCCCCGTGAGGTTCCCGTAGGCGTGATCACCGCCCTGCTCGGAGTGCCGCTCTTCCTCCTCGTGCTGCGCAAGCGGGGTGAGCTGTGAGGATCAGCGCCGAGAAGGTGAGCTGGTCGGTGGCCGGCACGCAGGTCGTACGGGAGGTCGGCGCGGACATCGCGTCCGGCGAGACCGTCGCGCTGCTCGGCCCCAACGGCTCGGGCAAGTCCTCGCTGCTGCGCTGCCTGGCCGGGCTGCGGACGCCCGAGGCGGGTACGGTCCGCTACGACGGCGAGTCCGTACGGGGCTGGAGCGCCCGGCGGACCGCCCGCCACGTCGCCTTCGTGGCACAGGACCCGGGCGCCGACAGCGACCTGCGGGTCTCCGACGTCGTCGGCCTGGGACGGACCCCGTTCCGGGACCGCTGGCGCGGACCGGACGCCACCGACCGGGCGGCGGTCGCCGACGCGCTGGAGCGCGTCGGGCTCACCGCGCTCGCGGGCCGGCCCTGGAAGGCGCTGTCGGGCGGCGAGCGCCAGCGCGCCCACATCGCCCGCGCGCTGGCTCAGCAGCCGTACGCGCTCCTGCTCGACGAGCCCACCAACCACCTCGACGTCAAACACCGCTTGGAGTTGATGGAGCTGCTGGCCGGGAGCGGACGGACGGTCCTGATCGCGCTGCACGACCTGTCGCTCGCCGCCCGGTACTGCGACCGGCTGCTGCTCCTGCACCACGGCCGCCTGATCGCCTCCGGCGCGCCCGCGGCCGTCCTCACCGCCGAGCGGCTCGCCGAGGTCTTCGAGGTCGACGCCGAACTCACGACCGATCAGCTAGGCCACCCCGCGGTCGCCTACCGCGGGCCGCTCGGCACCCTGCCACCGGTACCCCGATCCGCCCTCTGAAAAGGAACCCCGTGAACCGCACCACCCCCCTCCCCGCCCTCGCGCCGCCGTCCGTCGACGCACTCGTCGAGGCCGTCCTGGCCGGCGAACACGGCCCACTGCCCTCCGAACTCGTCGCCACCAGCGTGTTCTGGATCCACCACGGCACCCGGCTGGCCGGCGGCGACACCACGTACCTCAACCAGTACGTCCTGGTCCGCCTCGGCGGCTCCTTCGGAGGCTGCGCCTTCGAGGCCGGCGAGATCGACCCGGGAATCTGCCGCGACTCCTGCGGCGTTCCGCTCGACGCCCTGCTGCGCGGGGCCCCGCGCCCGCTGCGGATCGCCGCCCTCGACGCGTACCTGTCCGAGACCCGCCCGCACCGGGTGGCCGCCGCGGCGGGTGAAGCCGAACCGGTCGCCCTCCCGACCGGTACCCCCGAGACGCGCGCGAAGGCCCGCGACGCGGCCATCGCCGGTCTGCTCGACATCGACGAAGGGGCCCGCGTGGGTCTCATCGGCGTCGTCAACCCGCTCGTCGCGGCGATCCGCGAGCGCGGTGGCGAACCGCTGCCCTGCGACTTCAACCTCAAGGCCACCCAGTGGGGCGACCCCGTCACCGACGACATGGACCAGGTGCTGGAGCGCGCCCAGGCCGTCGTCGCCACCGGGATGACCCTGAGCAACGGCTCGTTCGACACCGTCCTGGAGCGCTGCCGCTCCCGCGGCATCCCGCTGATCGTCTACGCGCAGACCGGCAGCGCCGTCGCCCGCGCCTTCCTCGGCTCCGGCGTGACCGCCCTGTCCGCCGAGCCGTTCCCGTTCTCCCAGTTCAGTGCCGAGGAGACGGTCCTGTACCGCTACCGGACGGTGAGCCGCGCGTGATGCCCACCGGCACCGGACACGCCCCCTGCCACCACGGCGAGCTCCTCCAGGGCGTGTTCCTCGACACCGACGGCCGCCGGTGCGCCGGCCTGGTCACCCTCCCCATGGCCGGCCCGGGCAGTCGCGCCGAGTTCCTCCGCAGGCCCGGTACGGCGCCCGAAGCACTCACCGCCGTACCCGCCGACCGTACGAAAGCCGTACGGGCCGCGTCCCTCGCGGTGGCGGAATACGCGGAGCGGACCGGACAGCCGCCCTGCGGGGGTGAGTTGAGGCTCACCGGTGACATACCGGTGGGCCTCGGCATGGGCAGCTCGACCAGTGACGTGATCGCCACCGTCCGCGCGGTCGCGGACTCGTACGGGCTGCGGCCGACCCCCGAGGCGGTCGCCCGGCTGGCCGTGCGGGCGGAACAGGCCTGCGATCCCCTGATGCTGGACGGCCGGCCGGTGCTGTTCGCCCAGCGCGAGGGCCGGGTGCTGGAAGCCCTCGGGCCGGCCCTGCCGCCGCTGGTCGTGGTGGGCTGCGCCCTCGGCGGGGGCGCGCCCGTGGACACCCTCTCCCTGCCCGTCCGGGAGCCCGAGGAGGGCGACGTACGGGCCTGGGAGCGGCTGCGTACGCTGCTGCGCCGGGCGGTGGCCACCGCGGACGCACGGCTTCTCGGCGAGGTGGCCACCGCCAGCGCCCGGCGCGGTCAACAAGTGCTGAGGCACCCGGAGTTCGAGGCGCTGGCCGCGATCCACCGGCGGGTCGGGGCGGTCGGCGTGCAGATCGCGCACAGCGGCGCGGTGGCGGGCGTGCTCTTCGACCCGGCCGCGCCGCATCTGCGCCACCGCGTACGCGGCTGCCTGCGCGCCCTCGACGCCCACGGCATCCCCGCCACCCGCACCTTCACCACCTTCCCCACCACCGGCAAGGAGTTCCCGCATGGATCAGCACATCGCCGAGGCGATCGGCCGGCCGGACCTGATACGGCTCGACGACCGGCTCGTCTGCCTGCGTTTTGAGACCATGAAGGTGGTCTCCGCCCTCGCCGCGGTACGCCGTCTGCTGGACACCGGGGCGGTGCGCCGCGGGGACACCCTGCTGGACAGCTCCAGCGGCATCTACGCGTACGCCCTCGCCCTGGCCTGTCACCGGTACGGCATGCGCTGCCACATCGTCGGCTCGACGACGGTCGACCGCACGCTGCGCACCCAGCTCGCCGTGCTCGGGGCGACCCTGGAGCAGATGGAGCCGTGCAGCGACCTGGGGCTCGACCAGAAGCGGCGGGTGGAGCGGATCCACGAGATCCTCGCCGAGCACCCCGAGTACCACTGGATGCGGCAGTACCACGACGACATCCACTACCTCGGCTACCGCGTGATCGCCGACCGGATCCGGGAGGAGACGGGCGGCGCGACCGGGCTCACCGTCGTCGGAGGGGTCGGATCGGGGGCCTCCACCGGATCCCTCGCCCGCCACCTGCGCGGGGCTGCCGCCGCCCCGGCCGATGTCGAACTCGTCGGCGTCCAGCCGTACGGCAGCCTCACCTTCGGCGCCGAGCACGTCCGAGACCCCGAGATCATCATCGCCGGGATCGGCAGCTCCATCCCGTTCGGGAACGTCTCGCACGAGCTGTACGACACCCTGCACTGGATCTCCTTCGATGCCGCGCTGGCGGGCAGCGTCGACCTCCTGCGCCGGCACGCGGTCTTCGCGGGCCTCTCCACCGGCGCCGGCTACCTCGCCGCCCGCCACGAGCGCGAGCGCGCCCCCGAGCGGACGGTCCTGTTCATCGCCGCCGACACCGGTCACCGGTACGTCGACACCGTCCACGCCCGGTACCGGGAGGCGGCGCCGATCGAGCACCTCGCGCCGCGGGAGGTCCGCGACCCGAGCGGGCTCGCCCTCCCGTGGTCCCGCATGCGGTGGAACCGCGCCCCGGCGGCGCCGGCGGTCCGGGGGGTCGGCCGGCAGGGGTGAGTTCACCGGCGCGTACCCCCGCGCCCCGCCCCGCCTACCGGCGCGTGGCGGCACGAGAAGGGCCCGGTCGGCCGGGGGCGGCCGACCGGGCCCTCTGACTCGGACTCGGACTCTGGTACCGACTCTAAGGGGGGCCGGGGGTCAGCGGAGGTCGAACCGGTCGAGATTCATCACCTTGTCCCACGCGGACACGAAGTCGCGCACGAACTTCTCTCCCGCGTCCTGGGAGGCGTAGACCTCCGAGAGCGCCCGCAGCTGCGAGTGCGAACCGAAGACGAGGTCGACGGCGGTGGCCGTCCACTTGACCTCGCCCGAGGCCCGGTCGCGGCCCTCGAACACGTTCTCGGCCGCGGCCGATGCCGTCCACTGCGTACCCATGTCGAGCAGGTTGACGAAGAAGTCGGTGGTCAGCGACTCCGGCCGGTCGGTGAGGACGCCGTGCCGGGACCGCCCGAAGCCGGTGTTCAGGGCGCGCATGCCGCCGACCAGGACCGTCATCTCGGGAGCGGTGAGATTCAACAGGTTGGCGCGGTCCAGCAGGAGGGTCTCCGGCGCCGTCTTCTCCCCCTGCCGGAGGTAGTTGCGGAACCCGTCGGCCCTGGGCTCGAGCACGGCGAAGGAGTCCACGTCGGTCTGCTCCTGCGAGGCGTCCGTACGCCCCGGCGCGAAGGGGACCGTGATGTCGTACCCGGCGTTCTTGGCGGCCTGTTCGACGGCCGCGCACCCGCCCAGGACGATCAGGTCGGCGAGCGAGACCTTCGTGCCGCCCGTCGCCGACGCGTTGAAGTCCTGCCGGATCTGTTCGAGGGTCCCCACCACCTCGCCCACCTCGGGCAGGGCGTTGCTCTCCCAGTCCCGTTGCGGCGCGAGCCGGATCCGCGCCCCGTTGGCCCCGCCGCGCTTGTCGGTGCCGCGGAAGCTCGCCGCCGACGCCCAGGCGGTCGTGACCAGTTGGGGGACGGACCGTCCCGAGGCGAGGATCTTCCCCTTGAGGGCGGCGACGTCCGCCTCCGACACCAGCGGGTGATCGACCTCGGGCACGGGGTCCTGCCACAGCTGCGGCTCGGCGACCCACGGGCCGAGGTAGCGGGGGAGGGGGCCCATGTCGCGGTGCAGCAGCTTGTACCAGGCCTTGGAGAAGGCCAGCGCGAGCTGGTCCGGGTTCTCGTGGAAGCGCTTGGCGATCGGCGCGTAGACCGGATCCACCTTCAGCGCGAGGTCCGTCGTCAGCATCATCGGAGCGTGCCGCTTCGACGGGTCGTGGGCGTCGGGCACCGTGCCCCGGGCCGCCGGGTCCGTGGGAGTCCACTGCTTGGCGCCGGCGGGGCTGGTCGTCAGCTCCCAGTCGTAGCCGAGCAGGTTGTCCAGGTACCCGTTGTCCCACTTGGTCGGTGCGGTGGTCCACGCGCCTTCGAGCCCGCTCGTCAGCGCGTCGGCGCCGACGCCGGTGCCGGACGCGTTCTTCCAGCCGATCCCCTGCTGCTCGATGGGGGCGGCTTCGGGTTCGGGACCGATATAGGCGGGGTCCGTGGCGCCGTGGCACTTCCCGAACGTATGTCCGCCGACGATGAGTGCCAGCGTCTCCTCGTCGTCCATCGCCATGCGCGCGAACGTCTCGCGAATGTCGCGGGCGGCGGCCTTCGGATCGGGGTTTCCGTTGGGCCCTTCCGGATTGACGTAGATCAGACCCATCTGCACGGCGCCGAGAGGACCGGAGAGTTCCCTGTCACCGCTGTAGCGCTCGTCTCCGAGCCAGGTTTCCTCGGTCCCCCAGAAGATCTCCTCCGGCTCCCAGGTGTCCTTCCGTCCGAATCCGAATCCGAACGTTTTCAGACCCATGGATTCGATGGCGCAGTTTCCGGCGAAAATCAGAAGGTCGGCCCAGGAGATCTTCTGCCCGTACTTCTGCTTGACCGGCCAGAGCAGACGGCGGGCCTTGTCCAGGCTGGCGTTGTCCGGCCAGCTGTTGAGGGGGGCGAAGCGCTGGGAGCCGGCTCCGCCGCCACCGCGGCCGTCGGCGATGCGGTACGTACCGGCGGCGTGCCAGCTCATCCGGATGAACAGCGGCCCGTAGTGGCCGTAGTCGGCGGGCCACCACTCCTGGGACGACGTCATCACCTCGAAGACGTCCCGTTTCAGCGCGTCGACATCGAGGGTCGCGAACTCCTTCGCGTAGTCGAAGTCCTCGCCCATCGGATCGGACAGGGGCGAATGCCGGTGGAGGACTTGCAGGTCCAGCTGATTCGGCCACCAGTCCTGGTTCGTCCTGGGCCGAGTCGGCGCGGGGGTCGGGGAGGGAATTGCTGGGTTCTCGCTTTCGCTGCCGGACACGTCCGCCCTTCTTCCTGTCTCGGTGTCTGCTGCTCTGCTCTGCTTCTGCCGGTGACTGCTCACTGCTGACTGCCGGGCGTCCGTATGGTCGCGCACCGCGGACCGCGCGGCCGCGAGAACACGCAGAACTCTTCCGGACGCTGAGGAATTCGGGAAAAGGCGGGTTTTCGGATCAACGCGATCGACCCGGACGGGTGACGTGTCCCGCGCCCCGGCGGGTCGCGGGTCGGGGGCGGTCCGGGCCGTCAGGATGGCCCCCTCCCGACAGTGAGAAGGAGTTGTCCGTGCTCGAGAGACAGCGTCGAAAGAACGCCACCGAGGTCACCTTCGTACTGCCCGACGGGGACCCGCCCGGACCGGTCAGCGTGGTGGGAACGTTCAACGGGTGGCAGCCCGGCTCCCACGTGCTCGAATCCCGCCCCGACGGGACGCGCGCGGTGACGGTGGCGCTGCCGGCGAAGGTCACGCACTCCTTCCGCTACCTCGCGGCGGGGGACTACTGGTTCAACGACGAGAGCGCCGACGGCCACGACGGCCCGAACTGCCGCCTGCAGACCTGATCCCGGCCCGGCCCCGGGCTGCCGCCCGCCCCGCCCGCACGGCCGGGGCGGGCGGCGGCCGGAGCGGGCGGGACCGGGATGCCGGTCAGCGGGCGCGTCCCGTCGCGCGGCTGGCCGCCGCGGCGTCCGTGACGTCGAGGAACACCTGGTCCAGCTCGGGCCAGCGCGTCTTCAGCTCCTCCTTGATGCGGACCATCGCGTCCTCGACGGTCTCGCTGTCGTACCCGGGCGTCAGGTCGACGCTCGCCGCCAGGAGCGCCGAATCCGGGCTCAGCCGCATGGTCAGCAGGGTGGTGACCGAGTCGATCTCCGGCTGCTCGCGCAGCAGCTCCCGTACCCCGCGCTGCACCTCGGGATCGGCCGCCTCGCCGATCAGCTGGGCCCGGGCGCCCTTGCCGAGCGTGTACGCCACGTAGACGAGCAGGACGCCGATCAGGATGGAGGCGGACGCCTCGTACGCCATCCGCCCGGTCGCCATGTGGAGGCCCATGCCCGCCATGGCCAGCAGGACGCCGGCGCAGGCCGTGCCGTCCTCCGCGAGGACGGTCCGCAGCGCCGGGTCCCGGCCCACCCGGATCTCCTCGCGCACGCTGTGGTCGGCTGCCGCGGCCGCGCCGCGGACCTGGAGGACGGCCCGGGCCAGTGAGGCCCCCTCGGCGAGCAGCGCCACGAAGAGCACGGCGAAGCCGATCAGGTACCCCTCGTGGGACTCGGAACCGCCCGCGCGGAACGCCTCGACGCCCTGGAAGACCGAGAAGCAGCCTCCGGTGACGAAGATGCCGACGGCGGCCAGCAGGGACCAGAAGTAGCGCTCCTTGCCGTAGCCGAAGGGGTGGTGCCGGTCGGCCGGACGACGGCTGCGCTTGACCGAGGCCAGCAGGAAGACCTCGTTCAGGCTGTCGGCCACCGAGTGGGCCGCCTCGGACAGCAAGGCGGGGGAGCCGGCGATCACACCGCCGACGGCCTTGGCGACGCAGATGACCAGATTGGCCGCGAGGGCCACCCACACGGTGAAGCGGGTCTCGCTGTCCCGCTCCCGCTTCCGCGCGGAGTGCGTACGGGTATCGCCCATGGCCTTGGCCTGCCCTGATCGCGCGTGGTCGGGTACGAGCGGAACCGGCTCGTCTTCTCGTACCGCGACGCCTGCCCGGACGGGAGCGTCTCAATCAGCGCCTCGGACTCGCCGTGACGGGGCGCGCGGCGAGGCGCGCAGCGGGTGAGGGGGAGGGGCGGGGCGGGGCGGGGCGGGGCAGGTTTCCGGAGCCACGTGTCGGGCAGGCGCGCCGCGGGGGACGGACACGCGGTCGAGGAGTGACGGGCCATGGAAGACCAAGGCGGCGCCGGAGGCGTACCCCTGCACGGTCACGGAGACGAGGAGCGCCGCCGTGCCCCGCACGCGGGCAAGGACGGGCACGCCGTCCGCGCGGCGGACACGGACGAGGCGAGCCGTCTCGACAGGCCGGGACAGTCCTCGAAGAAGGGACCCGGACCGGTGCGCGAGATCCCTCACGGGGAGTCCTCGGAGTGACCCCTGGCGGATCGGCTGGCGGATCAGCCGAGGGGGAAGATCGTATGATCGCACGGCTCGTGCGGCGTAATTCCGTAGAGTAACCGGTCGGTAGCTCTGGATCATCAGGGCTGTTCTCTGTAGCGTCATCTCTCGCGCCGCCACACCCAGGGCACACGGCCCTGCGGGACTCGCGGCGCAGGGGAATTACTCACGTTGACGACTGCCATTCAAGGCATCTTCGCCGTCCGTCCCTATACGCCTCACTGCCAGGTCATCCACGACGAGGGAGACCATGCCGTCATAGGCATCTCGTCCGGGAACTCCTATTTCACCCACGACCGCGTGCTCGAACTCGCCCGGTGGGGGCTCGACCACTTCCGCCAGGTCGATCTCATCTGGACCGACATGCACGTCGCCGAGATGTTCGTGGCACTCGGTTACCCCGAGATCGAAGCGCAGCGCAAGGCGGTGAAGAACCTCCGCGGAGTGCGCGCCAAGGTCACCTCGGCCGTCGCCGCCCTCGACCCCGAGGGGGAGCGGCTGCGCGGCCGCCCCATGTCCGCGCTCCTGGAGCTCCCCGCCTACCAGCGCATCCGCTCCGGGCTCGACGTCCTCATGGCCGACGACCCCGAGTTCCGCGAGGTGTGCGACCAGCTCGCGGCCCGGTTCCTCGCCGACAAGCTGAACGGCCTGCCGCCGACCGAGCTGCAGCGCCAGGTGTGCATCAAGTACGTGTGCGCCGAAGTGCCGCTGTTCCTCGACACCCCGGCCATCCTCGGGGTCTCCTCCTCCCTCAACTGCTACCACCAGGCACTGCCGTTGGCCGAGCTGCTGTACGCACGGGGCTGGGGGCTGCGCGCCTCGCGCAATCAGGGCCACGCCGTCATCACCCCCGCCGAAGAACGCGAAGAACAGGACCGCTCCGCATGACCAGCACCATCGAACCCATCGCGGCCGCGCCGGCCGACGAGCTCACCCGGTTCCCGTTCGACGCCAACGGCACGCGACTGCCGGACGAGATCACGCACCTGCTCACCCACGAGCCGGTCAAGAAGGTCCGCACCATAGCCGGGGCGGAAGCCTGGCTCGTGTCCTCGTACCGCCTGTGCAGGCAGGTGCTCGACGACCCCCGGTTCTCCCTCAAGGACACCTCCGCCGAGGGCGCACCCCGTCAGTACGCGCTGACCATCCCCCCGGAGGTGGTCAACAACATGGGGAACATCACGGGTGCCGGGCTGCGCAAGGCCGTGATGAAGGCCCTCAACCCGAAGGCCCCCGGGCTGGAGGAATGGCTGGTCGGCCACGCGCACGCCCTCGTCGACCAGCTCGTCGCCACCGGGGTGCCGGCCGACCTGCGCCGCGACTTCACCGTCCCGTACTCCACCGGACTGCACTGCCACATCCTCGGCATCCCCCAGAGCGACGGCCCCGACCTCTACCGGTCGCTGCACGTCGCGTTCATGAACAGCCCGCGCCCCATCCCCGCGGCGGGCATCAACTGGGACCGCGACATGGCCCACATGGTCGCCCGGCTGGACGACCCGGCGACGACGGGCCTCATGGCCGAGCTCGCCGCCCTGCGTGACGACCCCGACTACGCGCACCTGACCGACGAGATGCTCGCCACCGTCGGCGTCACGATGTTCGGCGCGGGCGTCATCAGCGTCATGGGGTTCCTCACCATGGCCCTGGTCTCGCTGATCCAACACCCCGAACTCAAGGCCGAGTTGATCGCCGACCCGAAGCTCGTGCCCGCCGCCGTGGACGAGCTGCTGCGCATCAACCTGTCGATCGCGGACGGGCTGCCCCGGATCGCGACCGAGACCGTGCAGCTCGGCGACGTCACCGTGCAGAAGGGGGAGTTGGTCCTCGTCCTCGTCGAGGCCGCGAACCACGACCCCGCCGAGTTCGAGGACCCGCACACGGTACGCCTCGACCGGCCGAACCCGAACGCGCACCTGTCGTTCGGCGGCGGCGGCCACTACTGCCCCGCGACCGCCCTGGGCAAGCGGCACGCGCAGATCGCCATCGAGGTGCTCCTCGAGCGGCTGCCCGGCCTCGACCTGGCCGTGCCGATCGAGCAACTCGTCTGGCGCACGGGGTTCATGAAGCGGATCCCCGAGCGGATGCCCGTCCTCTGGTGAGGACGGGCCCGCGCCCGCGGGTGCGCGTGCCCGCCTGAGCCGGACGTACGGAGCCGAGGACCGGGTCTGACCAGCCCGGCCCTCGGCGTCACCCGCACGCGTCCGTCACCGCTCCGCGACGGCCTCCAGCGGACTCAGCGAGGCGGCGCGGCGGGCCGGCACGGCGGCCGCGAGCACGCCTGTCGTCAAGGACACCAGACACACGAGGAGCAGCGTCCCCCAGGGCAGTGCCAGGGAGTACTCCTTCATCGCGCCGTTGGTCAGCGACCCGACCGCCCAGGCTCCGAACAGCCCGCCCGTCAGGCCCAGCAGCGTGCCGAAGGCGGCCACGGTCACCGACTCCAGGCGGATCATCCGCCGGATCCCGGCGCGGTCCATGCCGACGGCGCGCAGGACGCCGATCTCACGCGTGCGGTCCGCGACCGACATGGCCAGGGTGTTGACGATGCCGAGCAGCGAGATCACCGTACCGATCGCGAGCAGCCCGTACATCAGGGTCAGCAGGTCGGCCAGGGAGCCGGCCGCCTCGTCCACCAGCGCCTGCCGGTCCTTCACCTGCACCAGCGGGCTGTTGCCCGCGGCGGCGCGCAGCCCGTCCTCGGTGGTCTTCGAGACCGCCGCGCCGTCGGTGCGCACGAGGATCCGCTGGACGGAGTCGGGCAGGAAGCCGTCGCGCCGTACGTCGGCACGGGAGCCCAGCACCTCCCCGGCGGTGGGGTTGTCCTCGTAGACGCCGACGACCGTGTACCGCGTGAACTCCTGGTTGCGCCCGATACGGGCCTTGACCTGGCCGCCCGCGCTCACGCCCTGCTCCCGGGCGACGGTGGCGGAGAGCGCGATCCGTCCCGGTCCGAGGTCCTTCAGGGAGCCGCTGACGAAGTCGAGCCTCATGACGTCGCCCACGGCGGCGGGGTCGATGCCGGCGATCCTGCGGACGCCGCCGCCGGTGAAGACGGTGGAGTCCGCGATGCCGGCCGCCGTCTTCACCCCGGGGGTGCCCGCCACCCGCTTCTCGGTGCCGGGGTCGATGGCGGTCATGCCGCCCCTGCTGCCGATCACGTAGTCGGCGCCGAGGCCTGCCGCGGCCTGCCGGTCCAGGGCCTGCCCGGTGGAGTTCCCGATGACGGCGAGCCCGGCGACCAAGGCCGTACTGACGATCAGGGCGGAGGCGGTGGCCGCCGTGCGCCGCGGGTCGCGCAGCGCGTTCTCGCGGGCGAGGTGCCCGGTGATCCCGAACCGGCCGGTCAGCCTTCCCGTCAGCCGGATGACGGGGACGGCGAGCAGCGGCGCCAGCACGATCATCGCGACGACGAGCAGGGCGCAGCCGGACATCGCGTTCTGCAGGTTCTCCTCCGAGGCGTCCTTCGCTCCCGTCAGCGAGACCAGCAGTCCGCCCCCGGCGAGGAGCAGGAGCAGTCCCACCACGCCCCGGACCCGGGACGCGGTCGCGGTGGGCGGCTGCTCGCTGGTGCGCAGCGCCTCGATGGGCGCGACCTTCGCCGCCTTGCGGGACGGCAGCCAGGCGGCGAGCACCGTGATGCCCACGCCCACGCCGAGCGCCGCCACGACGGGCAGCGGGCCGATCACCAGCGGGCCGTCGGGCAGGGCGTCCTGAGGGGTGCTCAGGAGGCCGGGGAGTACGGAGGCGATGCCGAGGCCGAGTGCGAAACCGGCCGCCGACGCGACCAGGCCGAGCAGGACCGCCTCCCACAGGACGCAGCGGACCACCTGGCGGCGCGAGGCGCCGATCGCCCGCAGCAGCGCGATCTCCCGGGTGCGCCGGGACACGACCATGGTGAAGGTGTTGACGATGAGGAAGGAGCCGATGAAGAGCGAGACCCCTGCGAAGAGCATCGGCATCTTCTGGTGGCCGCGGGTCAGCGTGTCGGTGTAGGTGGCCTGCTGGGTCGCCTGGGCCGCGCCGGTGACCGCCTCGGCCCGGTCGGCCGGGAGCAGGGCGCTGATCCGTCCGGCGAGCTCGACTTCGTCCGTGCCGGGCTCCGCGGACACGTCGATCGACGTGTACCGGCCGGGGGAGGCGTACAGCGCCTGGGCGGTCGCCTTGTCGAACACGGCGAGGGTTCCGCCGGCGGTCACCCGCGAGTCCTCGGTCTTCACGATGCCGACGAGCCTCTTCTTCAGGACCGGGCCGTCGGTGGCCAGCGTGACCATGTCGCCGATCTCGAACCCGCCTGCCGCGGCGGTTCCGCTGTCCACGGCGAGTTCCCCGCCACCGCGCGGGGCGCGGCCCTCGACCAGGGGATGGCGGCTGTCGTTGCCGTCCTCGCCGGGTAGGTAGGCGGCGGCCAGGTTCGACCATGCCCTGCCGGCCCGCAGCGGACGGCCGTCCGCGCCGTTCAGGGTCGCCGACCCGTCGGCCGCGGGCCGCGCGGCGGCGACGCCGGGTACCTCGGCCAGCTTCCCTACGAGCGCGTCGTCGAGGGCTCCGGGCGCCTCCTCCCCGGCCCCGGGCGGGGCGTACTTCGGGGTCACGGTGACCGCGATGCCCGCGAAGTCCTTCGACGCGGCGGCGCGGTAGGCGGCGGCGGAGGACTCCGCGAAGACGAGGGTGCCGCAGACGAACGCGACACCCAGGCAGACCGCGAGGACGGTCATGACCAGACGGGCCTTGTTCGCCAGGACGTTGCGCAGGGCTGTTCTCAGCATGGGCAGCTTTCGGTGACGTGGGCGTACGGGGAGAACCGGGGGAGTCCGGTCGCGGTCAGCTGGTGCGGGAGTGGGTGTCGAGCGCCTTCATCCGGTCCAGCACCCGCTCCGGGGTGGGGTGGGCCATCTCGTCGACCAGGCGGCCGTCGGAGAGGAAGACCACGCGGTCGGCATAGCCGGCGGCGACGGGGTCGTGCGTCACCATGACCACCGTCTGACCGAGTTCGCGCACCGAGTCGCGCAGGAAGCCGAGCACCTCGGCGCCCGCGCGGGAGTCGAGATTGCCGGTGGGCTCGTCGCCGAAGATGATCGAGGGCCGGGAAGCCAGGGCGCGGGCCACGGCCACGCGCTGCTGCTGTCCGCCGGACAACTGTCCGGGCCGGTGGCCGAGCCGCCGGGAGAGCCCGACCATGGAGACCACGCGCTCCAGCCACTGCTGGTCGGGGCGGCGGCCCGCGATGCTCAGGGGCAGCGTGATGTTCTCCAGCGCGGTCAGCGTCGGCAGCAGGTTGAAGGCCTGGAAGATGAAGCCGATCCGATCGCGCCGCAGCTCGGTCAGCTGCCGGTCGCCCAGCGTGCTCAGCTCGGTGGTGCCGATGCGTACGGAGCCGGAGCTCACCGAGTCGAGCCCGGCGGCGCAGTGCATCAGGGTCGACTTGCCGCACCCCGAGGGGCCCATGATCGCGGTGAACTCGCCCTCCCGGAAGGCGATGCTGACGCGGTCCAGAGCGACGACGCGGGTGTCGCCGCTCCCGTAGACCTTCGACAGTTCGCTGGTGGCGGCCGCGAACCCGGTCGTCGGGTGCGGTGCGAGGGCGTCAAAGGGTGCGGCGGTCACGGGGACTCCTCTTCGGTGCGGGTGGATGCACTTCGAAGGGTGTCCGGCACGTGTATCGGGGCCGGGGCCCGCCGTGTTTCGGCGGCCGCGTCGCTTCGTATCAGTCGTGTAGCGGGCGGAGCGGGTGGGGGTGGCGCGGGCCCGTCAGGACGCGGGCAGGCCGAGGGTGGCGACGGCCCCGCCGGCCGGGTCGTTGCCCAGGCGCAACTCGGCGCCGAGGACCCGGGCCTGGCCCAGGGCGATGGTCAGCCCCAGCCCGTGGCCCGAGCCGCGCTCCGCCGCGCCCGTGTGGAAGCGGCGCGGACCCTCGCGCAGGAGGTCCGGGGGGAAGCCGGGGCCGTGGTCCCGTACGACGACCGTACGGCCCTCGACGGTGACCTCGACCGGGCCCGCGCCGTGCCGGTGGGCGTTGACGACGAGGTTGCCGACGATCCGTTCGAGGCGGCGCGGATCGGTCTCGACGGTCCCGGCGGCAGCCGTACCCGGGAATTCGGCCACGGTGACCGAAGCGTCGAATCCGGTGCGCGCCACGGCCTCGCGGACGACCTCGCCGAGCGGCACACGGGCGCGTACCGGGCGCTCGGCGCCCGCGTCCAGCCGGGAGATCTCCAGCAGGTCCTCGACCAGACCGCGCAGATCGCGTACCCGGCCCCGCACCAGGTCCTCCGTCTCACCGGCCGGAAGCAGGTCGGTGGCGGCCAGCAGACCGCCGACCGGGGTGCGCAGCTCGTGGGCCACGTCCGCCGTGAACTGGCGCTCGGTCCGAAGCCGCCGGCCGAGGCTGTCGGCCATGAGGTCGACGGTGGCGGCGATGTCGGCCACCTCGTCGCCTCCCTTGGTGGGCCCGGTACGGGCGTCCAGGTCACCGGCGGAGATGCGGCCCGCGGTCTCGGAGACCCGCCGCAGCCGGCGGCCGAGGAGCCCGGCCCCGTAGGCCGCCAGCGGGACGGCCGCGGCGAGGGAGACCAGCGAGGCCACGGCCATGCTCATGTCGAGCCGACGCAGATCGTGGAGCTCCGGGCTCATGTTGATCCGGACGGCCAGCACCGGGCTGCCTGGCCCGCCGACCCGCTGGGCGGCCCAGAAGCTCGGCCCGACGTTGTCGTCGACGTGGCCGTCGTAGGCGGTGTGCCGGGCGCCGTCGGCCGGGTGGTCCAGTGCGCGGGGCAGCTCGTCGGGATCGAGCTCGGCACCGTCCACCAGCGTCCCGGTGCGCCGGTACGTCTCCACGGCCGCGTACACGCCGTTGAACGCGCGCATCTCGGCGCGGCCGCGGATGTCGCTCGCGGTCCACAGGTGTACGAGTACGCCGACGGCCGCCGCGACCAGGCAGGCGGTGGCCGCGGCCAGCGCGGCGATCTTCCAGCGCAGGGAGACGCGGTCCGGGCGGGGGAGACGGCGGTACGGGCGCACCGGACTCAGCGCCTGAGCTTGTAGCCGAAGCCGCGGACCGTCTCGATCCGGTCCCGGCCGAGCTTGCGGCGCAGCCGCTGCACGCACAGGTCCACGACCCGGCTGTCGCCGTCCCAGCCGTACTCCCAGACGTTGCGCAGCAGGGTGTGCCGCTCCAGTACGACGCCCGGGTGGGCGGCGAACTCCAGCAGCAGCTTCAGCTCGGTCGGGGTCAGCGCCACCGGGGTCCCGGAGACGAATACCTCCAGGCCGCCGGTGTCGAGGGTCAGGTCCCCGAAGACCAGCAGGTCCCCCTGGGAGGGGGCCGGCTCCTCACCGGCGGCGCGCCCGGGCCCCGGGGCCGAGGGCGCGTACGTCGCCCGGCGCAGCAGCGAGCGGATGCGGGCCACGAGCACGTAGGTGTCCACGGGCTTGACGACGTAGTCGTCCGCCCCGGCCTCCAGACCGGCCACGATGTCGAGCCCGTCGCCGCGGGCGGACATCATCAGGATCGGCACCAGGCTGGTCTCCCGGACCCTGCGGCACAGCCCGATGCCGTCCAGGCCGGGCAGCATCACGTCCAGGATCAGCAGGTCGAAGCCGTCGCCCTCGCCGCCGTGGACGGCGCCGGTGTCCTCGCCGTCGCGGCCGCCGTCGCGGAAGAGCTCCAGCCCGGCGAGGCCGTCGGCCGCGGCCTTCACCCGGTAGCCGTAGCGTTCGAGGGCGACGGTGAAGGACCGGCGCATCAGCTCGTCGTCCTCCACCAGCAGCACGCGCACGGGGCGCGCGGAGGCCTGGGCGGGGGCGGGCGAGGACACGGGGAGGACTCCTGTGGAGGCGGACGGGCGGAGCGGCGGGCGACGCCGGATGGAACGATACGGCAGGTGGCGGGCGCGGTGACGGCGTCACCGGCCCGGCCTCCCGCTTCGATGGACGACCAAGCGCTCCCTGATACACGGCGGATACAAACCCCGCCCCTGAGGCACTCTGGTTGCCGCTCCGGGGCCGTGCGGTTTGACTGAAGGGCATGGACGAATCACGCCGGGCCTGGATCATGATCTTCGGCGTCGTCTGCGTCATCCTGGCCGATCTCGCGGCGATCATCCTGATGAACACCGTCGGAAGGTGACCGGCACGCGGATCGGGAATCAGGAATGGAGAAGCGCGGGCACGGGGCCGGAACTACCGTGTTGGTCATGGACATCACCATTCACACGAGCTCCCTGCCGCACGACGACCCGGAGGCCGCCCTGGCCTTCTACCGCGACACCCTCGGGTTCGAAGTCCGCAGCGATGTCGGCCAGGGCAAGATGCGCTGGATCACCGTCGGCCCCGTCGGCCAGCCCGGCACGTCCATTTTGCTGGCACCGCCGGCCGCCGACCCCGGCATCACCGACGCCGAGCGCCGCACCATCGTCGAGATGATGGCCAAGGGCACGTACGGCTGGATCCTGCTGGCCACCCGGGACCTCGACGCCACCTTCGAGAAGGTCCGGGGCGGCGACGCCGAGGTCGTGCAGGAGCCGACCGAGCAGCCGTACGGCATCCGCGACTGCGCCTTCCGCGACCCCGCGGGCAACCTGATCCGGATCCAGGAACTGCGCTGAGTCGCGACACCGAGCAGAGGGGGTTCTCGCATGTGCAATCCCGCATGGGGGCGCGCACTCACCGAGGCACAGCGCCTGAAGGACTTCGCCCGGCTGCGCCGCGTCCGCGACCGGATCGACCGGGAGTACGCCCATCCGCTGGACGTCGAGGCGCTCGCCCGCGGCGCGAGCATGGCCGCCGGGCAGCTCAGCCGGCAGTTCCGGCTCGCGTACGGGAAGTCGCCGTACGACTATCTGATGGCGCGTCGCATCGAGCGCGCCGGCTTCGGCGCCCGCCCCACCCGGCCGGCCGGCGTACCGCCGGGCGCCCGCGGACCGGTCAGGAATCGAGAAGCACCGGCCGCCCCGCCACAACTAGCGTGAAGGACATGAACTCCATCGCATCCGTCACCCTCGAGGTGGCCGACACCACGGCCGCCGACCGCTTCTACACCGCCTTCGGCCTCGGCGACCAGGTGGGCCTGCGCGCGTCGCAGGCACCGACGACCGGCTTCCGCGGGTTCGCGCTCGCGCTCACCGTGTCCCGGCCGTCCGTGGTCGACGGCTTCATCGGCGCCGCCCTCGACGCCGGTGCCACGCCGCTGAAGCCCGCCGCGAAGTCCTTCTGGGGCTACGGGGGCGTCGTCCGGGCACCGGACGGGACGATCTGGAAGGTCGCCACCTCGGAGAAGAAGGACGGGGGCCCCGCCCCGCTGCGGTTCGACGAGATGGTGCTCCTGCTCGGATCCGCGGACGTGCTCGGGAGCAAGCGGTTCTACCTCGACCGCGGCCTCACGGTCGCCAAGAGCTTCGGCAGCAAGTACGTGCAGTTCGAGGCCCCGTCGGGTGGCGTCAAGCTGGCGCTCTACGGGCGCCGCGCCCTCGCCAAGGAGGTCGGCGTCCCCGTCGACGGGACGGGATCGCACCGGCTGGTGCTCGGCGGCGACGGGGAGGCCTTCGCCGACCCGGACGGGTTCGCGTGGGAGGCCCCGGCGCGCATGCCCGCGCCCTGACCGGTCCCGCCCCGGGACGGGGCGAGGCGTGCGCGGCGAAGACCGGATTCGGCCCGAGGGAACTCGACGGCCCCCACCGGTGCTTCCGGATCCGGCCCATGCGCGTCCAAGCCCGGCGGGAGGCTGACGCCACGCCCGCCCCCGGCTCCCGAATTCGGTGGCGGACCCGCGCCTTCGCGGACGACCATGCGAGGCATGAGCGATCAATCCGCGCGATGGACCCGGGCGACCGTCTACCCCGACATGTGGGCCGACCCGGACGACGACCCCCGCAACAACGAGAACAGTCCCGACGGCGAACTCGCGACCCTGCAGGACTTCCTCGCCAACTACCGCATCACCCTGCGCATGAAGTGCGAGGACCTGGACGCGGAGCAGCTCGCCCGCCGGTCGGTGCCTCCCTCGACGATGTCCCTGCTGGGCCTGGTGCGCCACCTCGCCGAGGTGGAACGGGACTGGCGCAACTGGATCACCGACGGCGAACCGCTGCCGAAGCTGTACGGCGTGAAGGACGCGGACTTCCACGGAGCCGTCGCCGATCAGGCGGTGGTCGATGCCGCCCGTGCCGATCTGGAGCGCGAGCAGGCCGCGACCGACGCGGCGCTGGCCGCCCACCCGGACCTGGGCGAGCGCGTGGGGAAGGACGGGATCGCGATCCGGGAGCTGATGGTGCACCGGATCGAGGAGTACGCCAGGCACTGCGGCCAGGCCGACCTGCTGCGCGAGTGCGTCGACGGAAGAGTGGGCCAGTAGCGGCCCGCGGCCCGGCCGGGCAGGCGCCGCTACTATGGACGGGAAGATCTTCTGACAGCCGACCAGGGGTACGTGTGACGAACCGAGTGCCCGGCGTACCCCGGGTCCTGCGCACCTTGAACGACCGGGCGGCCCTGGAGCTCCTGCTGGAGCAGGGGCCGCTGTCCCGGGCCCAGATCGCCCGGCTGTCCGGGCTGTCCAAGCCGACGTCCTCCCAGATGCTGGCCCGCCTGGAGGATTCCGGCCTCGTCGTGGCCGGCGGCACCTCCGCCGGGCACCCCGGACCGGGCGCCCTGCTGTACACCCTCAACCCGGCGGCCGCGTACGTGGCCGGGCTCGACGTGACGCCCGGCCTGATCCGTACGGCGGTCGCGGACCTCACCGGGCGGACGATCGGCACGTACGAGCTCACCTCCCCGGAGGCGTGCGGCGGCGAGGTCGACCAGGTGATCGCGGCCGTCGAGGGAGCCGCCCGGGCGGCCGGGCTCACCTCCGACGCCATCCACCGGGTCGTCGTAGGGGCCCCGATGGCCTTCGACCACCGCGAGGGCCGGCTCCGCTACCCCAGCCACCTGCCGGGCTGGCAGTCGCCGACCCTGCTGCGGGAACTGGCGGCCGGACTCCCGATGCCCGTCGTCTGCGAGAACGACGTCAACCTCGTCGCCATCGCCGAGGGGCGTACCGGAGCGGCCCGCGGGTACGAGGACTTCTTCCTGCTGTGGAACGAGGAGGGCATCGGCGCCGCCATGATGTTCGGCGGCCGCCTGTACCGCGGGCGTACGGGCGGGGCGGGCGAGGTCGGCTTCATGCCCGTCCCCGGCACCCCGCTGGTGCGCAACCCCGAAGTGGCCGAGACCGGCGGCTACCAGGACCTGGCCGGCTTCCAGGTCGTGCCCGAGATGGCGCGCAGGCACGGCATCGACCACGTCGCCGACGGCGCTGAGCCCCTCGCCGGCACGGGACGGCGCGGGGCGGCCGACCCGGCGCTCGAGGAGGCCATGGCCATCCTGAGGCGGGCCTCGGCCGAGGCCGAAGGCCCGTACCGCAAGGTGCTGGAGGAGTTCGCGACGGCCGTCGCCACCGGCCTGTCCTCGATCGCCGGCGTACTCGACCCCGAGCTCGTGGTCCTCTCCGGCGGAGTGTTCCTGGCGGGCGGCGAACCGCTGCGCGCCCTGGTCGAGGCCGAGCTCGCCGAACTGTCCGCCTGCCAGCCGCCCCTGGTCCTCGCCGACATCCGCGAACACCCCGTCCTGCGCGGGGCGCTGGAGTGCGCCCTGGCCACGACGCGGGACGAGGTGTTCGACACCTCCCGCTAGCGGGAGCCGTCAGCGGGCCGTGCCGAAGTCCTGCGTCCAGTAGGAGTTCGGCTGCGCGAGGCCGACGCCGATCTCCTTGAAGGCACAGTTGAGGATGTTCTCGCGGTGCCCGGGGCTGTTCATCCAGCCGGTCATGACCTGCTCGGGCGTGCTGTACCCGTAGGCGACGTTCTCGCCGTAAGTCGTCCAGGCGAAGCCGCTCCGGGTGATGCGCTCGCCCGGGTCCGATCCGTCGGATCCGGTGTGCGACATGTTGGAGTGCGAGGCCATGTCCTGGCTGTGGTTGAGCGCGGCGGCCGTCAGCTTCGGGTTGACGGTGAGCGCCGAGCAGCCGACCTTGGCGCGCTCCTTGTTCACGAGGGCCACCACCTCGGCGGCCGGCCCGGAGGCCCCGCCCGCCGGGGTGGCCGGCTGCTCCGCGGTGGGCGGGGCCGACGGCTTCGCCGGGGCCGGGCGCGCGGGCTTCGCCGCGGGGGGCTGCCGCGTCGGCCCGGTGGCAGGCCGCTCCGGCTCAGGGGCCTGCGTGGTCTGCGCGGCCGGGGTGGCCGTCTCGGTCCCCAACGGGACCGGTGCGTCCGTCGGCTCCGCCACGGTCACGATCGACTCGGTGGGGGAGGGGGCGGTGTGGGAGGGGCGCATGCCGTGCCTGCCGCCGGCCTTCGCCCCACCCGCCTCATTGGTGTGCAGGCACGCCATGGCGGCCGTGGGTATGCCCACGAGGCCGAGGGCGACGGCGGCGATGGTTATTTTCTTGTAGTGCGTCTTCTTGCGGTGCTTGTGCATGCGTGACCTCACGTGGTTTCTGCGATGCGTCCTGCGCCTGAGCTGCTGGAGCGCGGGGGCCGGGCCGCCATTCTTAGAAGCCCCGGAACGGGCTGGCAAGTCTCGCCGCCGGGCCGCGGGGCAGAGCCGGGCGCCGGGCTTGAAATGGGCGGACGGTCGTGCTGACCGGATGGCCGGCCGGCCGCGTGAGATCGGGATCCTCCATCAGACACGGCTGTGACATGGCGAGTTGCCGCAGATGGTGCCGCCGTTGTGGACACCCATGTCGGGCGAAGAGGGGAATGTCGATTCGAGTGGGACAAATATCGACATGTCGGGGAGAGGGGAACGGACGTAATGCTTCCGTGATCAGTTCACCGCTGGTGATGCATGTCACTGTTTCGCGTGGAACCGGATGCCGCTTCGGGGCGGGCGGCGTGCGCCCGCCCCCCCGGCTGACGGTCAGAACCAGGTGACGGTGAGGGGGAAGGTGGTGGTGGCGGTGGTCGGGGTGGAGTCGGTGGCGGTTGCGGTGATCTGGAGGGTTCCGGTGGTCCAGGGTTTGCCGGTGATGCGGCCGGTGTTGGTGTCGATGGTGAGGCCGAAGGGGAGTCCGGTGGCGGTGTAGTGGAGGGTGGGTTTGCCGTGGGTTTGCCTCCGGTGGTGGTGAGTTGGATGGTGCAGGTCTGGTTGAACTTGCAGGTCTGGGGGCCGGGGTCGGTCAGCTTCAGGTCACCGGGGGTGGGGGTCGGGGTGGGCGTGGGCGTCGGCGTGGTGGCCCCGTCGAAGACCTCGGTGATCGGCTGGACGTTCGCCGCGTTGCCCGCGTGCGTCGCCGTGCCGAACAGGTCCTCGAAGGTGCGCAGCAGGTGGTGGTGGTTGAAGGCGGTGGCGTACTTGCCGGTCTTCACCTTCGCCCCGTAGAACACCGTGGCGATCTGGTTGGAGCCGAGGTAGTTGTCCTCGTCCCACGTCAGGACCAGCAGGCTGTTGTTGGCCTTCGCCCACTGCGCGTACGCGTCGATGTTGTTCCTCGTCCAGGTGTCACCCGTGGTCACCGAGCACGAGTGCATGTCGTTGCACTGGTTCGGCACGACGAAGGACAGGTTCGGCAGCGCCCCGAAGTCGTTCTGCGGGAATTGTGTCCAGGTTTTCCCCGTATTCAGCGGTACGTTCTTGAAGGCGAACCACGGGTTGTGCTTCTGCGCGTACTGGCCGTTGGTACAGGCCGTGGACCCCTCGGCCGGCAGGTCCTCGTTGTACGTGGCGAACGTCTTCCCGGCCGCGATCAGCTCCTGGCCGAGGTTGGCCGCACTCATCGACTGCGGGGTGTAGCAGCCGTCCCCGGTGATGCCCTGGGTGGAGCCGGAGAACAGGTTGAAGTAGTTCGGCTGGCTGGGGTGGGTCAGCGCCTTCATGCCGGTCAGGCTGGCGCCGCCGTTCGCGAGCTGGTTGACGTAAGGGGCGTTCGCGCTGCCGATGATCTCGCCGTACTGCTTGTTCTCGTACACGACGACCACCACGTGGTCGTACGTCGGCAGGGCGGCGGCCGCCGGCGTCCGCGCGGCCGCCGAACCCGTCTCGGCGGCCTGTGAGTTGGCCACGGTGAACGCGCCCAGCAGGCCGAGCGTGCCGAGTGCGGCCACGAGCGCGGACCGGCGGGTCGCGCCTCTCGCGGCGGCCATGGGTGAGGGCATGAGAGGTTCCTCCTGGTGGGTGTGGGTGTGGGTGGTCGTTCCTCGCGGGTGGTTCATTCCTCCCGCCGGGCCGCACCGGCCACGGTGATGTTCAGGAAGCGCGGTACCGGCCTGCCCCGGCCTCGGAAGTCCTCCGCCACCGCCGCCCGAACCGCCGTCAGGCGCGACGCGGGCAGCAGCACCAGAACGCTCCGCCCCGGCCGCCGCCCGGGAGGCCAGGCACTCAGCGCCCCTGCGCGGCGGGCGCGGGCGACCGCCCGGGCCAGCTCGGCAGCCCGGTCCGCCGGCTCGCCCCGTACGGCGAGGAGCACCAGCCGCCTCCCCGAAGCGGCCGGGTCGAAGTCGACGTGGCGCCCCTCCTCCCCGGTGTCCGGCTGAAGGGCCTGGCCGGGCCGGGCGAACAGCACCGCCCTGCGCAGCGCGTCGTCGCCGTCCGGGAGCGCCCGCGCCAGCAGCCGGGCCAGCCCGTCCCGGTCCGGTTCCGTACCCGCCGGGGTGTGCACGTCGGCCACCGCGAGCGCCATCGCACAGTCGGCGGGCTCCGCCGTGGCCAGCCCGGCGGCCTCCGTGAGCGAGCCCTGGAAGTGCAGGTCGCTCCCGCCGCGCCCGTACCCGGCGCGGGCCAGCGCCCGCAGCAGGGCGTACGGGCGCACGGCCCAGGCGGGGGCCGCGGGCGAGGGCCCGTCCGGGGTCAGCGGCAGATCGCAGCTGTCGGCGGGATGCCCGAGGGAGCTGAGCCGCACCAGGCCGTCCGTACGCGGCGCGGCGGCGGCCGCCACCGGCCAGCCGGCCGCCGCGACCAGTCCGGGCGAGCCCAGGTGGAAGGCGTAGGGGGCACTCCAGACGGCGGCCGGCGGCCGGCCGTGCGCGGCTTCCAGCGCGTAGGCCACGAGCCGGAACAGCGGATCGGCGGTGGCCCGGCGCGCCAGGTCCGCCGGCACGGGAGCGACGGGGACGGGGCCGACGGGGACCGGGCCGACGGGGAGCGGGCCGAGCGGCGTGGGGCCTGTGGGCGTGGAACCGGTGGGCGCGGAACCGGTGGGCGGGGAACCGGCGGGCGGGGAACCGGCACGGGTCCCCGTCACCGGTCCTCCCCGACCGCGGTGGGCAGCCGGTCGTCGTCCCTGCGGGCCAGCAGCCGGTAGGCGTTGCCGCCGTCCGTGCGCCGGGCGAGCGCCGTCCGCAGGGCGTCGAGCGCCGCCGCCCCGGCGAAGCACGGCAGCGCGGCCGCCCGTACGGCATGCGCCAGCACCCGCCCGCGGCGCGTGGCCGGGGGAGCCCACGGGCGGTCCGGATCCGGCGCCAGCCGGGTGGTGGTCAGGGCCACCGCGCCGAAGAAGTCGTTGCCCTGGTGGGCGGGGCCGTGCTCCTCGGCCAGGACGGTGAACCCGCGGTCGGTCAGCGCCTGGCGCAGGTTCGACGCCGGGATCAGGTGTTGGTGCTGCGGCTGGAACCACGGCAGCCACGCGGAGCCCAGCAGCCGGGCCATCCGCGACTGAGGGTCGGGAAGCTCGATCGCCAGGAACCCACCGGGGGTGAGGACGGCGGCCGCGGTGTCCAGCTCGGCCAGCGGATCCCGGGTGTGCTCCAGGTAGTGGTACATGCTGACCACCTCGTACCGGCCGGCCAGCTTCTGCGCGAACTCCGGGAACTGGCCCTGGAATCCGGTCTCCACCCAGCCGCGCCGCTCGGCCTCGCCGACCCCGTCGCCCATGTCGAGCCCGTCGAAGCGGGTGTCCGGCCAGACGGCGCGCGCCGCGTTGCAGAAGTGGCCGTGCCCGGTCCCGACGTCGAGCCACGAGGCCGGGGCGTCCACCGTGTGCGGCCGGAGCATCTCGGCGCGCTTGCGGTACGAGGCGCCGAGCCGCCCGAACACCGTCCCGGCGCCCTCGCCGCCGCGCCCGTCGTAGAAGTCCCGGTAGTAGAACTCCAGTCCGTCCGGCGTCAGCCGGGGATTCTGGAAGACGTGGCGGCAGTCCGCGCACTGCTCCAGGGCGAACCGGCCGGGCTTGCCCTGGAGGAGGTCGGGCACCCGGACGCGCACGAAGAGCCGCCGCGAACCGCACCAGGGGCAGTCCGTCCGCCGCGGTTCCAGGAACCGGTCGGTGCCGAGGACCAGTTCGGCCCGGTACGCGGCCGCGCGCGCGGCGTCGGCCTCGGCGTCCGCGTCGGCGGGCGTGCGCAGGACCGCGGCGGCCGTACGGACGGCAGCGCCGAGGGAGCGCGCCGGCCGGGCGGCGGTGGCCCCGGGGAGATCGGCGGGACGCAGCGGTGCACCCGGCCCGCCGAGCACCAGGTACGGCTGCAGCCAGTACAGCCCGGCCGCGGCCGCACCCCACTTGCACTGGCGTACGGCGAGCCCTGTCAGCAGCCCCAGCCCGGCGAGCTGCGCGGCGGCCAGCACCCCGGGCGGCAGCCCCTGGGCCCGCAACTCGGCCGCCCGTACCGCCCCCGCCGGATCCCCGGCCCGGCCGACGGACAGCGCGGGTGCGACGGCCAGCCCCGTGGCGTCGGCGGCGTACTCCTTCAACCGGCGGGTCAGTGCCAGGAGATCGGCGGGCTCCCGGCCGCCGGCGCCGGCCGGGCCCGCCCCGTCCGGACCGGTCCACAGCAGCCCGGCCCGCGCGAGGACCTCCTCGGCGACGAGCAGCGCGTACCCGGCTCCGCGCCCCTCGGCGAGCCGGTCCTCGCGGTACGCGCCGGGGTCGACCAGGCGCAGCAGCCCCAGCGCCCGCTCGGCGCCGAGATCGGCCGGCAACAGGTCCAGCACCCGCAGGCCTTCCCGGTCGGCGTGCGCGCAGGCGGCCAGGAAAGTGGCCGGGTCCACCTCGACCCCGCGCGCGGTCAGCAGCCGCCACCCCACGGCCCGCGGCAGCCCGTCGGCCGCGGACGGGGGAGCGGGCAATACGGGGATCGCCCGCAGCCGGCGGCGGGCCCGGACCGTACCCGCGCCCAGCGCGGCCAGGGTCAGCGCGGAGGTCCAGCGGACCCGGTGGAAGGGGGACGGCGTCATGTCAGCTTCTCCAACCGGTCGGCCGCGGCGGCGGCCCCGCCGGCCGCGGCGAAGGAGGCCTGGATCCGCCGGGCGGCCCGGCGATGGCCGGGAGCGTCCAGCACGGCCGTGAGTGCGTCACACAGTTCCTCGGCCCGGGTCCTGCCGAAGCGCACCCGTACCCCCGCCCCCGCCTCGACGACCTGCCGGGCCACGATCGGCTGGTCGTCGCGGATCGGTGCGACCACCAGCGGCAGCCCGTACGCGAGCGCCTCGCAGACGGTGTTGTGCCCGCCGTGGCAGACCACGGCGTCCAGGTGCGCCAGCAGCTCCAGCTGGGGTACCCGCTCCTGGACCAGTACGTTCCCCGGTACCGGCCCGACCAGCGAGGGCGGCGCGGCCAGCACCAACTGGACGTCGTCGGCCAGCCGTTCGGCCGCCCCCAGCACGGTGGCGTAGAACCGGCCGCCGGCCTCCTGGTTGAGGGTGCCCAGCGAGACCAGTACCCTGCGCCGCTCCGGATCCAACCGCTGCCACGGGAAGTGGGCGGTGGCCGGCCGTGCCCCGAAGGCGGGCCCGACGAAGGCGTGATGTGCCGGGAACCCCACCCCGGGGCCGACCAGTTCGGGGGTCGAGAACACGATCACCAGCCGCTCGGAGAACCGGGGGTCCCAGTCCGCGTCCGGCATCCCGCAGGCCGAGAGGAATCCGGAGATCTGCCCGCAGACCCACTCCCCTACCTTCGGGAAATCGGCGAAGGGGCGGGTCAGCTCGGCCGACGTACTGGCCGAGGTGGCCCAGGGGATCCCGAGCCGCCGGGCGACCACCGGGCCGGCCAGCGCCTGCTGGTCGGCGACCAGCAGGTCCGGGCCGAAGGAGTGCACGGCCTGCGTCACTCCCGCCACCATGGCCAGGCCCAACGGCACCAGTGCCTCCTCCCACAGGAAGCGCAGCGCCCCGACCCCGCGCAGGTCCCGCCAGCGCTCGTGCAGGGCCGCGTAGCCGCCGCCGGCCCCGTCCCCGGCGGGCAGGACGCGGGCGTGCGCGGGCAGCAGCCGGGCCAGTGCCCCGGCCGGGCCGGTCCAGGCCACCTCGTGCCCCCGGGCGGCCAGTTCGGCGCCGACCGCCACCGTCGGGTTGACGTGCCCGGCCAGCGGCGGGACCGTGAACAGCACCCTCATCGCACCAGCGCTCCCGTCCGCGGGACGCGCGCGCCGCGCGTCGCCCCCGCCGCCGTCGTTTCGAGATGGGCGAGCACGGTCTCCCGCAGGACCCCGCTGCTCTCCTTGAGTACGTCGTGGCCGAGGCCGGGCAGGATCTCGATCGTGGCGCGCGGCGCGTGACGGGCCAGCTCGCGCCCTCCCGGCACCAGTTCGGAGTGCTCTCCGCAGATGATGAGGGCCGGGCAGTCCAGCCGGGCGAAGTCGGCCGGGGTGAGGGTGCGGCTCGCCGCGATGTCGTCGATGAGGCTGGTCCGGTTCAGCAGTTCGTCGGCGATCGAGGTGAGGTTGGCCGCCTTGCGCAGCCGAAGCGTGAGCAGCTCGGCGGGGACCGGACTGTCCTCCAGGCTGAGCGCGGCCGCGGACAGGGTGTCGACCATGTTCTCCACCCAGGCGCCGCCGAGCGGAGGTTCCAGCAGGGTCAGTCCGGCGACGAGGTCCGGGCGGGCGAGGGCGGCGTGGAGGGCCAGGGTGCCGCCGTAGCTGTTGCCGACCAGGTGCACGCGGCGGTGCCCGAGGCCGAGCGCGCCGAGCAGCGACACCAGATCCCGTACGGCGGTCCGGCTGTCGTAGCCGGTGGCGGGGCGCTCGGTGCGGCCGTGGCCGCGGAGGTCGTAGAGGACGGCCTCGTGGCCCGCCCTGGCCACCGGGACGGCCAGGGGGCAGTAGAAGGAGGACAGGTTGTCCACGACCAGCCCGTGCAAGAACACCACGACGGGACGGTCCGGGGCGGCGGCCCCGGCGGTGGCCGGGAGCCGCTGGACGTGGAAGCGGAGCGAGCCCGCGGGGACGAAGGCCACGGCGGGCTCAGCCGGCCGTCGGCGCCGAGGCGGTCGCGGCCGCGGTGGTCGCCGCAGTCGGGGTCGCTTTCGTCGTCGGCGACGTACGGGCCAGGGAGGCGTGGGTGATGAGGCTGATGTGGGCGACGAGTTCGCCGACCGACATGGCGAGGATCGCGTCCATGTCCTTCTCGGCGAGGAAGCCCATCAGGTCCACCCCGGACCCGTAGCGCTCGTGCAGCAGCTCGGCGAGGGCGACGAACTCGATGCTCTCCAGGGCGAGATCCTCGTTGAAGCTCGTACTCATGGTGACCTCCTCCGCGAGAAGGAACTCGTCGCCGAGGATCTCCACGAGCATGCCGGTGATCTCGGCGAGGACGTCAGTGGTGGTGGCCATGGCTGGTCTCCGTGAGGTGGGAGGGGACGGGGGAGGTGGCCGCGGGGTGGGCGGTCCAGGCGACGAGGTACTCGCCCGGGGCGGAACCGGCCGCCTGGTGGGGGCCGGTCGGGCTCTCGGACTCGGCCGCGGGCAGGGCGGCGGTACGGACCGGGTACGGCAGGCCTTCGGGCGACAGCACGAGCAGTCCGCCCGACCCGGGGTCCTGCGCGACCCGCCATTCCCGGGGCCGGCCGCCGAGCCCGGTGCCGCGGGCCTTGGCGGCGGCCTCCTTCGCGCACCACAGGGCGGTGAGGGCGGCCGGCAGCCCGGTGCCCTCGCGGGCGGCCAGTTCCTCGGCGAGCAGCAGCTCGGCCGGGGTGAGGGCGACCCGGATCAGGGCGTCCGGATCGCCGGTCACCGGCTCCACGTCGATGCCGACGGGGTGGGAGGGGTGGGCCAGGGCCACGGCCACCCGGTCCTTGTGCGCGATCGACAGCCGGAAGCCGCGGGCCAGGGCACCCTCGGAGACGGGCCGCCCGGCCGGGTCGTTGCCTACCGGGACCTCCACCGGGAACACGGGCCCCGCCCCGTCGTCCCAGAGCCGCTGCCGCAGCGCGTCCTTGGCGGCGATGCGACCCAGCAGCCACGGCGCCCGGGCGCGCGGAGCCAGCCGCTCGTACGCCGTGCGCTCGGCGGCGCCGAGGTAGCGGCGCATCACGAGCTCCTGCGAGGCGGGATCCGTCCACCGCCGCCGGGCCAGGCACCAGCCGGCGGGCTGCGGCTCGCCGATCCCGCACACCTCGGGGGTGAACTTCATCGGCCACACCCGCTCGTCGGCCCCGAAGCGGCGGTACGTCCAGCCCTCGATCCGGGCCCACAACACCCCGTTGGGGTCGAGGAGTTCGAGATCCCCGCGGACGGTGACGTCGCGGACGTCCCGGATCCGGGCGACGGCCGTGACCAGGGCCTGCGGCGGGGGCGGGGGTCCGTAGAAGCGGATCCGGTCGACGGTGGCCGGGAACACCAACCGGTCCACGGGGAGCCGCAGTTGCATCCAGTGCCCGAACAGCTGCCCGGCGGCGTCGAGCAGCGCACCCGGGTCGGGGAGTGCGCGCAGGACCCCGTGAATGCCGTCCGCGCCGACGGACCGGACCTCGTGGACACCGGCGAAACGCGGCCCGTGGAACATCCAGCGGTCCCGGTACAGGGCCTCGGCGCTGACGGGGGCCGGGCGCGGATCGCGCAGCGGCGTCAGGTCGGTCGCGGGCGGCCGCGGGTGCCCCGGACCGAGCAGGACGACGACGGAGGCGTACGGGCCCAGCCCGATCCGGATCCGTCCGGGGCCCTCGGCGCGGGCACCGACCTCGACGTCGAGGGCGGGCGCGGCGGGGAGCCAGCGCAGGGCCCGTACGTCGTCGTAGCCGAGCACGACCGCGCCCGGCGGGGCGTACCGACGGGCGGCGTCGGCGGCCAGCTCCAGCATGGTCGTCATGGGCACGACGGGAAACCGGTCGGAATCCTCCGGCCAGCCGTCCGGCTGCAGGTACACGCAGTGGTCGCGTACGCAGGGCATGGCGTCGAGCGACACCCGGAGCCGCTGGGTCCCCGCGGCCTTCCCCCCGCCTTCACGCGCGCCCCCGGACTCGGCGTCCAAGGCGGAGAGCAGCACGGGCCGGCCCGTCCGCGCGGTGGACGGCGGTACGGGCCGCCCCGCCCCCGGCGGCGGCAGCGGCGATCGTGCCGGCGGAGCAGGAGCCGGGCAGGGGGCGGTGGTGAGGGTGCCCAGGCGGCTTCGGGCCGCCCCGTCGAGGCGGACCAGCGGGGAGCCGAGGTCCAGGGGGACGGGCCGGCCCCGTACGGCGGGGCGGGTGGCGGGTGCCGGATCGCGCAGGCGCTCCCAGCACGGGGCGTGGCCCTCGGCCCACAGCGCGGCGCAGACGCGCCGGAGGGAAGCGAGCCCCGACAGGCGCGGTGAGGACGCCGCCACCGAGAGGTGCGGGCGGTCCCGCAGGGTGTCCTCCACGAATCCCGGCAGGCTGCCCGGCCCCATCGTCACGAACGTCCGGATCCCCGCCTCCTCGTACAGGCGCAGCGTCAACTCCCGGAAGCGGACGGGCTCCAGCAGGTGCCGTACCACCAGATCCCGCACGCGCGCGGGCTCGTCCGGGAACGGCGCGCAGGTCGTCGCCGACCACACCGGCAGATCCCCCCGGCGCAGTGGAAGCCGCGCGAACGCCGCCCGGACCTGCCCCAGGTACGGCTCCCACATCGGCGTGTGGAACCCCGACCGGAACGGCAGCTGCTGCCCGAGCACCCCCTCGCGCCGCAGCCGCTCCAGAACCTCTTCGACCCCCTGGGGGTCCCCGCACACCACCGACTGGTGCGGGCAGTTGTCGTGACTGACCACCACCCCGTCCAAGCCGTGCAGCGCGGCCCCGGCCCGGCGCGCCCCGCAGCCCAGCGCCGCGTACACGAGATCCGGGACCTTCAGCGACCCCGGCCGCAGCGAGTCCAGGAAGGAGTCGGCCGCGTCCTGCGGGTACATCCCGCCGGCCACCATCGCCGCCCACTCGCCGAGACTGTGCCCTGCCGACACATCGGCGTTCACGCCGAGCTCCGGCAGGACCCGCGCGAAGAACCGGCCCGTCGCGAGGGCGTCCAGCGCCCGTTCCATCAGCTCGGCGCCCCGGCCGAGCCGCGGCCGCTCCAGCCCCATCCGGTCCGCGACATCGTCCAGCACCGGTGCGAACTCCGGCTCCAGACCCGGGAACAGGAACGCCGTGCCCCCACCCAGCGGCTCCGGGGTGAACCACACGTCCCCCCGCCCCCGCCAGGCCCGCCCGCGCTCCACCGCCTTCGCGGCGAGCGCGAGCCGCTGCGGGGTCGGCCCGAGCACGGCCAGCCGGCACGGCCCGTCTCCCGCGGACGCCGATCCGGCGGCCAGCAGCTCCGCCAGCTCGGCGGGGCCGTCCGCGCCGAGCAGCAGTACGTCCTCCCGCGCACCGGCCCCCACCACCGGCCCGCCAGCGGGTCCCAGCGGCAGGAAGCGGCGTACCGGCGCCGCGGACGCGGTGGCGCCCGGGGCCTCCTCAAGTACCGCGTGCGCGTTGATCCCGCCGAAGCCGAACGCGTTGACCCCCGCCCGGCGCGGCCGCGTCCCCCGCTCCCACGGCTCCGCCGCCGTCACCGGCCGCATCCGGGTCCGGGCCAGATCCGCGTGCGGCTCCTCCAGGTGCAGGGTCGGCGGCAGCACCCCCTCGGACACGGCGAGCGCCGCCTTGATCAGCCCGGCCATGCCCGAGGCCTGCATGGTGTGTCCCACCATCGACTTCACCGATCCGAAGCCGATCCCGGGACCTCCCGCGACCTCTGCCGGGCCGAACACCCGCGCCAGTGTGTCCAGTTCCGCCGCGTCTCCGACGGGCGTGCCGGTGCCGTGCGCCTCCAGCAGCCCCAGCGCGCCGGGAGCCCGCGGATCCAGACCGGCTTCCCGCCAGGCCTGCTCCAGCGCCCGTACCTGGCCGGCGACCAGCGGGCTCATCAGACTGGCCGCCCGGCCGTCCCCGGCCACCGCGGTACCCCGGATCACCGCGTAGATCCGGTCCCCGTCCCGCTCCGCGTCGGAGAGCCGCTTCAGCAGCACCACGCCCGTGCCCTCGGACAGCAGGGTTCCGTCCGCCCGCCGGTCGAAGGGCCGGATCCGTTCGCTCGGGCTCAGCGCCCGCAGCTGCGTGAACACGCTCCACAGCGTGGCGATGTGACAGTGGTGGACCGCCCCCGCGACCACCGCGTCGCACCGGCCGCCCGCCAGCAGCCCCACCGCCTGGTCCACTGCCAGCAGCGAGGAGGCGCAGGCCGCGTCGAGCGTGTAGGCGGGGCCGCGGAAGTCCAGCCGGTTCGCGGTACGGGCGGCCGTGAAGCTCGGCACCAGCCCGATCGAGGCGTCCGGCCGCTCGGGCCCCAGTGCCTCCTGGAAGGCGGCCCGCACCTCGCCGATCCGCCGCTCTCCGAGCTCGGGCGCGAGCTCCCGCAAGGTCTGCGCCAGCTGGTGTGCGGTACGCACCCGCTGGTCGAGCCGGGCCGTCGCCACGCCCATGAACCCGCCGCGCCCCAGCACCACCCCGATCCGGGACCGGTCGGCCGGCAGTCTGTCCTCGCCGCCCGCGTCGGCGATCGCCTCGGCCGTCGCGTGCAGAGCCAGCATCTGGTCCGGCTCGGCCCCCTCCACGGCGGCCGGCATGATGCCGAACCGGGTCGGGTCGAAGGCCGCCAGCCCGTCGACGAAGCCGCCGCGCCGGCAGTAGAAACGGTCCCCGCGCACGGGCCCGGCGGCGCTCTCCGGGTCGTAGTACACCTCGGGGTCCCAACGCCCCGGCGGCACCTCGGAGATGGAGTCCGTACCGGCGAACAGATTGCGCCGGTAGGCAGCAAGGTCGGCGGCGCCGGGGAAGACGGCGCCCATCCCGACGATGGCGGCGTCGGTCGGCCGGGGACCGCGCCGCTCCCGCTCACTCATGGCCCGCCCCGTCCTGCGCCATCAGGACCACCTGTACGTCGCCGCCGTGCGCGAGTTCGGCGAGGAACGCGTCGGTCCCGGCTTCGGGGGAGATGAGCGGGATCCCGCGCCGGGCGTACGCGCGCTCCAGCTCGGGGGTGACCATCCCGCCCGCCTCGGCCGCCCAGGGGCCCCAGTCGACGGACAGCACCCGGCCCGGGAAGGTGTCGGCCCAGGTGAGGGCGAGCCCGTCGAGGGCGTCGTTCGCGGCGGCGTAGTCGCTCTGGCCGCGGTTGCCGTACACCCCGGCGACGCTGCCGAAGAGGGCCAGGAAGGCCGGGGCCGGCACGGCTCCGTGCTCGGCGGCCGCGGCCGCCAGGTTCCGGGCGCCGGCCACCTTGCTCGTGAACACCTCGCTGAACACGTCCGGTTCCTTGTCGCGGAGCAGACCGTCGCGCAGGGTCCCCGCGCCGTGCACGATGCCGTCGAGCCGGCCGTGCCGGGCCCGTACGTCGGCCACGACCGCCCGTACGGCGTCGGCGTCGCCGACGTCGGCGCGGTGGTACCGGACGGACGAGGCGGCCGCGGCGAGGGCGGCCAGCGTGGCCCGGACCTCCCGCTCGGCCAGGATCCGCGAGGCCGCCGCCTCGATCTCGGCGGGGGTGCGCAGACCGCTGCGGATGAGGGCGGCGCGCAGCGCCACCCGGTCACCGGCGTGCGGGAACTCGTCCTCCTGGCCGCACGGTTCGGGCGTGCGCCCCATCAACTCGATGTGACACCCGCTGACCCGGGCCAGGGCGAGCGCGGTCCGAGCCGTGATCCCCCGTGCCCCGCCGCTCAGCAGGACGACGGAGCCGGGCCCGAGCGGGCTGCGGGCGGCCGGGGGGAGTGGGGCCGGTACCGGGCGGCGGGCGGTCCGGAGCCCTTCGGCCGAGTACCCGACGGATGCGAGCCCTTCACCCGGGTCGGACAGCTCGGCGAGCAACTGGGCGGCGATCCGGCTCGGGTCCTCCTTGGGGTGGAGGTCGACGGCGCGGACGAGGGTGCCGGGGAACTCCAGGGCGGCGCTGCGGGCGAAGCCGTGCAGACCGCTGCCGGGGGTGGAGCCGAGGACCAGTCGGCGGACGCCGCCGGTGAGGGCGCGCTTGTAACCGGGGAAGGCGGCGGGGAGCACGGGATCCTGGCCGGCCCGGAGCGCGGACAGGTCGACGATGCCGTCGAATCCGGCGTCGGCCGCGGCCAGTACCTCTACGCGGACCCCCTGCGCCTCCAGGGCCCCGCAGAGTGCGGGAGCCACCCCCTGCCCGTCGTCCACGATGCCGACCCGCAGCCCCCGAAGCGCACCGGGGTCCCCGTCGGCCGCCGCGATCGGCACCTCGTCCACCCGCATCCGCCGAAGCGTCCCGGCCGGTGCGGATCCGGCCGGCGCCGCTGCCGGACCCGAAGCGGGCCCGACCGTCGCCGGGGCCGTCACCGGGGCCGTCACCGGGGCCGGTGCCGGTCCGGTGGCCGCCTCTCCCGCTGCCGGGGCCGGAGCGGACCCGCCGGCGTGCGTGGTGACCCATTCGACGATGCCGCGCAGGGTCTTGATCCGGGACAGCTCCTCCACGGCCGACTCGGCGGAGCCGCCGGGGTCGGTGGGAAGCCCGATCCTGTCGGCGAGAGCGCCGATGATCTCGACCCGCTTGATGGAGTCGATGGAGAGGTCGGCCTCCAGGTCCAGTTCGGGGTCGAGCATGTCCCTCGGGTATCCGGTCCGGGAGTGGACGATCTCCAGAACGGCGTCCATCACCTCCTCCGCGGAGCCCGCCCCGACCTGCGCCCCAGGACCTCGGTCGCCCGCGGGGGCAAAGCCGTCTGCGTCCGCCGCCGACTCCGCCCCGTCGAGCCGCCCTTCGGCACCCGCCCCGGCAACACCGGCCGGCCCGTGGCCGTTCGCGCCGGCTTCCCCGACGCCGGGCCAGGCCGGGGCGCCCGTCGCAGCCGCCCACCCGGCGGGGCCCGCAAGGCCGGCCGGCCCGTGACCGTTGGTGCCGATCTCCCGGGCGCCGGGCCATGCCCGGCCGCCTGCGGCCCCTTGGCCGTTCGTGGATGCCTCGCCGGTGCCCGGCCGGGCCTGCGCGTCCGTCGGGGCTGCCGTGGCGTCGAGTCCGGCCGGTACACCGGCCGGGGCCACGGTGGTTCCCAGGTAGCCGAGCAGGACGGCCCTCTGGGCCTCGATCAGCTCGCGCGAGCCGCGCAGGTACTCCAGTACTGCCTCCTGGCGCCGGTCGGGCGCCGGCACCGCGTACCCGGGCGCGGGAGCGGCATCCGGGGCCGCGTGCCACGCGGTGCCCGGCGCGGCCCCCGCGGACGCCGTGTCCGCCGCGGGCCCCCCCGCGGACGCCGTGTCCGCCGCGGGCCACGCCGAGTCGGCCGCACCGGTCGCCGCATACGGGCCGGGGGTGCCCCCGGACGCCGGTGCGCGTCCGGGAGCGAGGGGAGCCGCGTCTCCGGCCGGCCCGGCCAGGGCGGGAGCCTGCTTCCCGGCGTGCGGCGCGTGCGCGGCGGTGGAGGCCGCCCGCTCCGTGTGCCGTGCCGGGGCGGTCGCCGTATGCACGGGGTGCGGGGTGAGGCCCGCCCCCGCCCCCGGCGCCCGGGCGGGGGCCTCGACGCGGAGCGGGGGCCGCAGACCGCCCGGGATCGGCGTTCCCGCGGCCGTACGGATCAGGTGGCCGTCGACCAGCCAGCCCGGGCGGCGGGGGGCCCGGTCCGGGAGGGGGGCGGTGCGGCCGCGGAACAGGGGCTCCGGGGTGATCGGCACGCCGGCGGCGGCCAGTTCGGCCAGGGCCGTGACCAGCCGGGTCAGCCCGTGCTCGCCCGGGACGTCCAGCGGGACCACCGTGTGGGGGCGGTCGGCGAGGATCCTGCCCACCAGGCCCGACAGGACCCGGCCCGGGCCCGCTTCCACGAAGGTCCGGACACCGGCCGCGTACATGGCCTCCACCTGGTCCACGAACCGGACCGGCTCCGCGACCTGCCGGGAGAGGAGACCTCGTACGGCATCAGCTTCCTGCGGGTACGGAGCCGCCGTCGTGTTCGACCAGACCGGGACGGCGGCGTCGGCGAGCGCCGTCCCGGCCAGCTCGGTTGCCAGTGCGGTCGCCGCCCGCGCGACCACCGGGCTGTGGAACGCGCAGGCCACCGGCAGGAGCTGCGCCGAGACGCCCGCCGCGTGCAGCGACTCCACGGCCACGGTGACCGCCGCCTTCGGCCCCGAGACCGCGCACTGCCGCGGCGCGTTGTGGTTGGCCACCACGCACCCGGCGCGTTCCACGAGCTCGCGGACCTCCTCCGGCGCCGCCGACACCGCCGCCATCGCCCCCGGGTCCTCCCCGGCGGCCGTCAGGATCGCCTCGGCCCGGCGCGTGCTCAGCCGCAGCAGGGTCTCCGTGTCGTACACCCCGGCCGCCCACAGGGCGGTGAGCTCCCCGTACGAATGCCCCGCCACGCAGTCCGGCCGTACGCCGAGCCGCCCCAGCAGCAGGTGCGCCGCCGCACCGGTCAGCCCCAGCGCCGGCTGGGCGGTCCGGGTGTCCGTGACCGCCGCCCGCTGCGCGGCCCGCGCCTGCGCCGTGAACGCCCCCGGTGGGAAGACGGCCGATACCACCGCGCCCGGAGCGTCGTCCAGCAGGACCCGCAGCCCCGGGAACGCCGCGTACAACTCGCCCAGCATGCGCACCTGCTGGCTGCCCTGCCCGGGGAAGAGGAACGCCACCTGCCCCGGGTCCGCCGACTCCTCCCGTACGTGGACCCCGTCACCCGCGGTGAACCCCCGGGCCCGCTCCAGCCGGGCCGCCAGCTCGTCCAGGTCGCCGGCCACGACCGCCACCCGCACCGGCCCCGAGCCGGAGCCCGCCTCCGCGGCCAGGTCCCGCAGCGCCCACGGCCGCCCGGCCGCGTCGTTCTGCTCCAGCCGCGCCGCGAGCCGGGCCATCGCCCGCCCGGCCGCCCGCCGGTCCTCGCCGCGGAAGCAGAACAGCTCCGCCGGCCACTCCTCCCGGCCCTGCTCAGGCTCCTCGGCGCCCGCGTAACCGGACAGCACGGCGTGGTAGTTGGTGCCGCCGAAGCCGAACGCGCTCACGCCCGCGATCCGCCGCTCCACCGGTACCGCCCACGGCCGGGCCTCGGTGTCGAAGGCGAACGGGCTGCTCTCGGCCCGCCAGGCCGGATTCGGCCGGTCGATGTGCAGCGTCGGCGGCCGGACCCCCGAATGCACCGCACGGGCCGCCTTGATCAGCCCGGCCATACCCGCCGCGCACTTGGTGTGCCCCAGCTGCGATTTCACCGAGCCCAGCGCGCACGCGCCCGCCTGGGCCCCGGCCTCGGTGAACACCGCTTCGAGCACGCCCAGTTCGGTGCTGTCGCCGACCACCGTGCCCGTACCGTGCGCCTCGACCAGCCCCACCTCGCCCGGTGAGATCCCCGCCCGCGCGTAGGCCCGCTCCAGTGCCCGCCGCTGTCCCTCCGGCCGCGGCGCGGTCAGCCCCAGGGAGCGGCCGTCGCTGGACGCCCCGACCGCCTTGATCACCGCGTACACCCGGTCGCCGTCCCGCTCCGCGTCCGCGAGCCGCTTCAGCACCAGCGCGCCCACGCCCTCGCCGAGCGCGATCCCGTCGGCCGCGGCGTCGAAGGGCCGGCAGCGCCCGCCCGGCGAGAGGGCGCGGACCGAGGCGAACAGCAGGTAGTCGTTGATCCCGTTGTGCACGTCGGCGCCTCCGCACAGCACCATGTCGCTGTCACCATCGCGCAGTTGTCGACAGGCCAGGTCCAGCGCGGCCAGCGACGAGGCGCACGCGGCATCGACCGTGCAGTTCGCCCCTCCGAGGTCGAGCCGGTTGGCCACCCGGCCCGCGATCACATTGGCGAGGATCCCGGGAAAGGAGTCCTCGGTCAGTCGGGGGAGCTGTTCGTCCAGGGCGGGCGGCAGCTCCCCGAGGTAGGCGGGATGCAGCGCTCGCAGCCCGTACGCGCCCGCCAGCTCGGTACCGGCCTCGGCGCCGAAGACCACCGAGGTCCGCGAGCGGTCGAACTCCCGCTCCTTGCCGTAACCGGCGTCCTTGAGGGCCCGCGCCGAGATCTCCAGGGCCAGCAGCTGCACGGGCTCGATCCCGGCCAGCGAGGACGGCGGGATCCCGTGCGCGAGGGCGTCGAAGGGCACCGGGTCCAGGAACCCGCCCCAGCGCGAGGGGGTGCGCTCGCCGGCCCGCGCCGGGTCGGCGTCGTAGTAGAGCGCCGGGTCCCAGCGCTCGGCGGGGACCTCGGTCACCGCGTCCCGCCCGGCCAGGACCTGCGCCCAGTACGCGGCGAGGTCGGGTGCGCCCGGATAGGCGCAGGCCATCCCGACGATGGCGATGTCGAGCGGGTCGGCGGCCCCGCCCGAGGCCCCTTCCGCGGCGGCCCCGGCGCCGATGTCCCGGGCCCGCCGCTCCAGCAACTCCGTCGCGCCCCGGGTCACCTGGGCGTGCAGGGCGGCGACCGTCGTCGTCCCGTCTCGCAGGGTGGCGGCCTGCCCCAGCATGAACAGGCCGTCCGCGTACTGCCGTTCCTCGTCCACGGTCTCCAACTCCGCCGTCTCGCCCCGGCGCAGCCCCTTGCTGGCGATCCTCAGCCGCCCCAGGTTCAGCCGCTCCAGCTCCTCCCACATCTCGCGCGGCTCGGTCCCGCCCTGTGCGAGCCGCTGCCGGGTCTCCTCGAAGGTGTGGGCGTACGGCGTGTCCGCGCAGCGCGTGGCATGGCCGGGCGCGGTGTGCAGCAGTACGGTGTCCGCGCACTCCACCGCCGCCCGTTGGAACCGGGGCGTGACCGCGCCCGCGGCCACGGCCTCCTCGGTGAACAGGTAGGCCGTGCCCATCAGTACGCCGATCCGGGCGCCTCGCTCCGCCAGCGGGGCGGCGGCCGCGACGGCCATGGCCGCGGAGCGCTCGTCGTGGATCCCACCGGCGAACAGCACGTCCAGGGAGGCCGGTTCGGAACAGCCGAGGAGGCGCTCGATCTGCTCCTCCCACAGCGGGAACGAGGCGCGCGGCCCGACATGGCCGCCGCACTCCAGCCCCTCGAACACGAACCGCCGTGCACCTTCGGCGAGATACCGCTCCAGGAGGCCCGGCGAGGGCACGTGGAGATGGGTCAGCGTCCCTGCGGCCTCCAGCGGGGCCGCCTGCGCCGGGGTGCCGCCGGCGATGATCGCGTACGGCGGCCGGGTCCCGGCCACGGCGGCCAGCTGTTCCCTGCGCAGCTCGGGCGGGGCGAAGCCGAGCAGGCCCACGCCCCAGGGCCGGTCCCCGAGCCGCTCGGCGGTCTCGGCCAGCAGACGCCGTACGTCCGGCCCCTCCATGACGGCCAGCGCCAGGTACGGGATCCCGCCCGCGGCGGCCACCGCCTCCGCGAAGGCGGCCTGGTCGCTGACCCGGGTCATCGGTCCCTGGGCGACGGGCCGGGCCGCCATGAGCGGCCGGGCCCGCACCACGGCCGCCAGATGACCGGTGACGGAGGCCCGGACGGCCCGGAGCACACCGCCGGTCGTGCGGTGGCGCGCGGCGAGCCGGGCCGCGGCGGCTCCGTCCTGGCCGACGGGCAGCAGCTGCGTACGCAGGTCCCGGGCCCCGAGCAGGGCAGCGGCCGGACCCTGCGGCGAGGGCAGATCGGGCCGTGCGTACACCCGGTGGCCGTCGACCAGCCGGGTCTCCGATCCGTCCATCGTCCTGATCGCGGCCGCCACTTCGATGGGCAGCCCGGCTTCGCCCTCGGTCGTCAGGGCCAGTTGTACGTCGACCAGCACGCCGGAGGCTCCGCCCGCGACGGCCGCGGCCGCCGTGTGCGGGCCGATCCCGCCGCGGGCCACGACGGGCACACGGATGCCGGGGTCGGCGAGCAGCTGCTGGACCAGGACGAAGGTGGTGGCGCCGCCCACCCGGCCACCGGACTCGTGCCCCTTGGCAACGACCGCCCCGGCCCCGGCGGACACCGCGGCCCCGGCCTGCGCCGGGTCGGTGGCCTCGGCCCAGACCTGCGCCGGGTCGGTGGCCTCGGCCCAGACGCGCGGCCGCCCGGGCGCCGCCGCCCAGCCGGCGACCCGCTCCGGGGTGTGCTCGGCGGGGTCGGCGAGCAGCACCGTGTCCACCTCGGAGGGCAGCTGCTGTGGCCCGAGCGGGCAGCCGGCGGGCACCCGTACGCCGTAGCACCGACCGGGGCCGAGCCTTCGGGCGAGCTCCGTGAAGGCGGCCCGCGCGGGGTCGGGGTCCCGGCCGAGGTCGAGCAGCCCGAGGCTGCCCGCCCGCTCGGCGGCGATCACGATCCGGGGCCGCGGCTCTTCGAAGGGGCTCAACGCGATCACCAGATCGCGCGGGGCGGCCGGCCGCGGGGACGGTTCGCCGGTGTGGGGGGACGGCGTGGGCTGGGGGGTCACGGGCGCTCCTCATCGAGTGCTGTGTCACATGTCGCCGGTTGCGCAGGGGACGGGCGAGGCGTGGCGGTACACCCCCGGGCGAGCCGGGGCGCAGGGGCGGAAGGGGTGAGCCGGGTACGGGGCCTGCGGGGGCACAGGGGTGAGCGGGGACGGGCGGGGGCGCAGGGGCGAGCGGGCCGAGCGGGGGCAGCGGGGAACGCGCGCAGGCAGTTCCCCGCCGGTACGGGTGGCCGGGCGACCCGTCTGGGTGGGACGGGCTTGAACGGTGGTCAATTCCCCTGACGCCGGGATGCATCGTGCGGTGGTCGCCGTGCACTGTCAACGGCCATGCGGAGTAAGGTCCTTCACGTACCGGAGAGTTATCGGGCGGCCCCGGGGCGCCCCGCGAGCATCACCTGGGGGCTCCCGCCAGGCCGCCGACCTGCGGTGTTCTCCGTCCGGGCGGGCGCCGGCGCGGCGGCGCCCGAGCGGCGGCATGAGCCGGGGCTCATGCCCGGCCGGTATGCCTCGGCGCCCCTGGAGCATGAACACCCGGCAAAATTCGGGCAGTTGTTCACCATGGCGCCCCTTACGGGGTCAACCTCGCGCGGTTACCGTCCGGTCATGACCCCCACACTCGCGCAGCTTCGTTACCTCGTCGCCGTCGCGGACTGCGGTTCCATCACCGGCGCGGCGGCCTCGGTCTTCGTTGCCCAGTCCGCCCTGTCGAGGGCCGTCCAGGCCATGGAGCGCGATCTCGGCGTCGAGCTCCTCGCCCGCCGGGGCAGAGGGGTGGACCTCACCCCCGAAGGCACCCGGGTGGTCCGGCTGGCCCGCACCGTGCTCGACGCGGTGGACGCCATCGACGACGTCGGGACGCCGAACGGCAAGGGCGGGCTGGTCACCCTCACCCTCGTCACCACGCCCACCCTGGCCTTGGACCTGGCCTCCGAGCTGGTCCCGGCGTTCACGGCGCGCCACCCCGGCGTGCAGGTGCGCCTGCACCAGCACGACGGCCGGGAGCCACTCGTACAGGAACTCATGGACGGGAAGTCGGAGTTGGCGCTGGTCGACCTGCCGGTCGACAAGGAGCTCTCCACGCACCACATCCAGGAGCGCGAGGTGGTTCTGGTCTCGCCCTTCGGTGCCCGTCTGCCCGACCCGGTGCCGTTCCGGCTGCTCGACGGCCTGCCGATGGTCCTGCCGACCCCGGGCACCGGGCGGCGCACCGAGATGGAGGCCATGTTCAGCTGCCTCGGGGTCCGTCCCGTGCCCGCGTTCGAAGTCGACGAGCGGCTCGCCTGGGTGACCGGCGTGATTGATGGCCGCGGCTCCCTCATCTGGTACCGGGACGTGGTGCTGAGGGCCTTCGGCAGCCGCGCCGAGATCCGCTCCTTCACCCCGCCGCTGCTGCGGCCGGTAGGCATCGCGCACGCCCGCCGGCCGCTGACCCGCGCCGCCCGGGCGTTCATCGCGCACGCCCGTCACAACGCCCCCGTCCGGGAGCCGGCGCGCTGATCGGAAGCCGGCGGAAGCCGCCGAGTTTCGGCCAGATATGCCGCCTTGGCATTGAGCGATGCTCAAACGGGGGGTCGCCGGGCCTGGCGATCACCATCTGATGTGCCATCAGATGGTGGACATGTCTCGACTCCTCACACCCCCTTGGGTCGCCGCCCTCGTGACCGCGGTCCTCGCCGCCGTGCTGCCGGCCGCCGCATGGCAGGCCGCCGGAGCCGCCACCGGCCCGGCCGCCGATCCCGGAGCCCGGGCCGCGGCCGCCGCGCTCGCCCCGGAACGCGAGTGCACGCTGCCCGGCGGCATGGCAGAACTCAGCGGGCTCGCCATGAGCCGCAAGCACCCGGGCATCTTCTACGCCGTCAACGACAGCGGCAACACCAACCAGGTCTTCGCCGTCGACTGCACGGACGCGACCGGCCGGCTCAAGGCCACCTACACCCTTTCCGGCGTGGGCAACACCGACTGGGAAGGACTCACGATCGGCAAGGACGCGGCCGGGCTCCCGGCGATCCTGGTGGGCGACATCGGGGACAACTTCAGCGGCCGCGCCGAGATCCTCGTGCACTCCTTCACCGAGCCCGACCGGCTCGCCGACGCCACCGTCACCCCGGTGACCTACAGGTTCGCCTACGCCGACGGCCCGCACGACGCCGAATCCCTGCTCGCGGACCCCGGCACCGGCAGGCTGTACGTCGCGAGCAAGCAGATCGGCGCGGCGGGGCAGTTGTACCAGGCCCCGCTGCCGCCGCAGACCGGCCGGGTCAACACGCTCACCGCGGTCCGGGCCGGGCCGGTCTTCACCACCGACGGCGCGTTCTCGCCGTCGGGCGCCTCGTACGCGCTGCGCAGCGGCGGGCCGCTGGGCGCGAACACGGCTTCCGTGTACGACACCGCGGGGACCAGGCTCGCGGACGTCGCCCTGCCGGCGCAGTCGCAGGGCGAGACGGTGACCTACCTCGACTGCACGAGCCTGCTCGTCGGCTCGGAGAACGACACCCAGATCTGGCGGGTCCCGCTGCCGCCGGATGCCACCCCGGGCTGCGGAACCACCCCCACGCCGACCCCCACCCCCACGCCGACCCCCACCCCCACGCCGACGCCCACGCCCGGTGACCTGAAGCTGACCGACCCCGGCCCCCAGACCTGCAAGTTCAACCAGACCTGCACCATCCAACTCACCACCACCGGAGGCAAACCCACGGCAAACCCACCCTCCACTACACCGCCACCGGACTCCCCTTCGGCCTCACCATCGACACCAACACCGGCCGCATCACCGGCAAACCCTGGACCACGGGAACCCTCCAGATCACCGCAACCGCCACCGACTCCACCCCGACCACCGCCACCACCACCTTCCCCCTCACCGTCACCTGGTTCTGACCGGCAGCCGGGGAGGCGCCGCCCGTCAGTACACGTCGCGGGCGTACCGCTTCTCGGCGGAGAGCTGCTTCAGGTACGCGGCGGCCTCGTCCTCGGCCAGGCCGCCGTGGGCCATGGCGATGTCCCGCAGCGCCCGGTCCACGTCCCTGGCCATCCGGCTCGCGTCCCCGCACACGTAGAAGTGGGCGCCCTCCCGGAGCCAGGACCACAACTGGGCTCCCTGTTCGCGCATCCGGTCCTGGACGTAGACCTTGGCCCGCTGGTCGCGGGAGAAGGCCAGGTCCAGACGGCTGAGCGTGCCGTGGCGGTGCAGTTCCTCCAGCTCCTCGCGGTAGTAGAAGTCGGTGGCCCGGCGCTGCTCGCCGAAGAACAGCCAGTTCCCGCCGTGGTGGCCGAGGGCGCGACGGTGTGCAAGGAAGCCCATGAACGGGGCGATGCCGGTCCCCGGGCCGACCATCACGGCCGGCGTCTCGGGACGTGCGGGTGGGCGGAAGTGCGCCGAGCGCTGGACGAACAGCGGTACGGGGTCGCCCGGTTCGGCGTCGGCGAGGAAGGTGGAGGCCACCCCCTTGCGGGGGTGGCGGCGCGGACCCTCGTAACGCAGCACCGAGACGGTGAGGCTGACCTCGCGCGGGTCGACGAGGGGGCTGGAGGATATGGAGTAGAGGCGCGGCTGGAGCCGTTTGAGGCGCTCGGCCCATTCCTGGGCGCTGAGCCGTACCGGGAACTCGGCCACGATGTCCACGGGCTGGCGCCCCCAGATCCAGCGGGCGAGGCCGTCCTTGTTGTCGGGGCGCGTCAACTGCCGGAGCCTGCGGTCGCCGGTGTGCTCGGTGATGAACCGCAGCAGCTCGGGCGTGACACGGGTGATGTCGAGGTGCCGGTGCAGCGCGCGGGCGAAGGGCATGGGCTGGTCGTGGCCGGGTACGGCGACCTCGGCGTCCCCGGCCAGGCCGGTGGCGCCCAGCCATTCCGTCACCAGGTCGGGGCAGTTGACCGGCCGGACGCCCAGGGCGTCGCCCGTCTCGTACGCCGGGCCGTCCTCGCCGAGGTCGAAGGTGAACCGCCGGACCTCCTTGGTGGCGCCGGCCAGGCTCAGCAGCCGGTTGCCGGACAGTCGGGCGGTGTGCAGGGCGGCCGCCCGGCCCGGGACGCCGGAGGTCCGCGGCGGCTCGGCGGGCGCGGGCGCGGC
>NZ_JAINUL010000001.1:702546-831379 GCF_020639365.1 Streptomyces flavotricini | reverse complement strand
CGCGGGCGCGGCCGGCTCGGTGACCGCCGCCACGGGGCCGCCCGCCGCCATGGCGCCGCGCACCTGCTCCAGCCACCGGCCGGCGGGCTCCTCGTAATCGGGCTCGCAGTCCACGCGCGGCAGCAGGCGCACCGCCCCGAGTTCTTCGAGGCGCCGGTCGAGCCGCCGGCCGTGTCCGCAGAAGGCGTCGTACGAGGAGTCCCCGAGGGCGAGCACCGCGTACCGGACGTCTTCGAGCCGCGGCGCGTCGGCCGCGCTGAGGGCCTCCCAGAACCCGGCTCCGTTGTCGGGGGCCTCGCCGTCACCGAAGGTGCTGGTGACGATCAGCACATCCGTGCCGGGGGTGAGGGAGGCGGGGAGCCGGTCGGTCATGTCGTGCACGGCCGGCGCGCGGCCGTCCTCGGCCAGCGCGGCGCCGACGGTGGCGGCGAGCTCCTCGGCGTTCCCCGTCTGCGAGGCCCACAGGACCACCGTCTGCCGGGTCGGCGTGCCCGGGCCGGGGGAGTCCGGTTCCGGGGCGGAGGGGGGTGTGACCGCAGGCGAGAACACAGGCGCGAACGCCGGCGTGAACGAGGGCGTCGGGGCCAGGGCCGTGGCCGTACGGGAGTAGGTCCCGGCGAGCACCCCGTCGACCCAGAGCGAGTGCCCTTCCTCGAAGGGGGCGCCGAGGGGAAGGAGCGGGACGTCCGTACCGGGCGGGGTCGAGGCGAGCCCGGCGAGGAATCCGGCGAGGTACTGGCGCTCCCGGTCGGACAGGGCGGGCGGCGCATGCCCGTCCAGCCCGAACAGGGAGGTCAGGGCGGGGACCGCGGTCGCCGGCCGGGCGGTCACGGGGTGCATCAGCGTCGTGGTCGTACGGCCCGGGCCGGCCACCGCTTCGGAGGCCGCGCCGGACGCCCCGCCGGTCCCGCCGGAGGCCGCCCCGGCGGCCGGAGCGGTCACCGGAACCGGCACCCGCGTCCTGGCCAGCGTCACGGCGCACACCTTGAACTCGGGCTGGAAGGAGACGGGGTCGACGGCGTCGTTGGTGACGGCGTTGACGCTGAGGTACTCGCCGAACAGGTCGTTCCAGTGGAACGGGGCGAAGCAGTTCCCGGGCCGCACCCGGTCGGTGACGACGGCCGGCAGCACCGCCCGGCCGCGCCGCGAGGCCACCTCCACCCCGTCGCCCTGCGCGATGCCCAGCGCCGCGGCGTCCGCCGGGTGGATCTCGACGAACGGACCCGGGTCGAGCTTGTTCAGCTTGGCGACCTTTCCCGTCTTGGTCAGGGTGTGCCACTGGTGCTGCAGACGCCCGGTGTTCAGGACGAACGGATAGTCGTCATCCGGGAGTTCATCGGCCGGAAGGTACGGCCTGGCGAAGAAGGAGGCCCGCCCGGAGGCGGTCGGGAAGACCAGCCGCGGGCGGCTGCCGTCCGGGCGCTCGGCCAGGGTCTGGCTGACGCCGTCGTTGAGGTACCGGACCGGATTGCGGTCCGGTCCGCCCGGGGCCGCCGGCCACTGCACCGGCCCGCGGCGCAGCCGGTCGTAGGACACGCCCCGCAGGTCCCAGCCCGTCGTCGGGTTCCACGCCCGCCGCAGCTCCTCGAAGACCTCCTCGGAGCCGCTGTACGTGAACGCCTCGGCGAATCCCATCTCGCAGGCGACGCGGGCGATCAACTGCCAGTCCGGCAGGGCCTGTCCGGGCGGGTCGACGGCCCCGCGGACCAGGGTGAGGTTGCGCTCGGAATTGATCATCACGCCGTCCGACTCCGCCCAGAGGGTGGCCGGGAGCACGATGTCGGCGTAGGCGTTGGTCTCGGTTTCGGTGAACACGTCCTGCGTGATGACCAGTTCGGCGGTCTCCAGCGCCTTGATGACCGTACTGCGGTTGGCGACGGAGGCGACCGGGTTGGTGCAGATGATCCAGCACGCCCGTATCTCGCCGGCCGCCATCTCCTCGAACATCTCGACCGTGCCGCGCCCGACGTCGGTGCGCAGAGTGCCCTCCGGCAGCCCCCACAGCTCTTCGGTGAAGCGCCGGTCCCCGTCGACGAGGACCGATCGCTGACCGGGCAGGCCCGGTCCCATGTAGCCCATCTCCCGGCCGCCCATGGCGTTGGGCTGTCCGGTCAGGGAGAAGGGGCCGCTGCCGGGGCGGCAGATCGCCCCCGTGGCCAGGTGCAGGTTGACCAGGGCGTTGGTGTTCCAGGTGCCGTGGGTGGACTGGTTGAGTCCCATGGTCCAGCAGCTCATCCACTCGCCCGCCTCGCCGATCCAGCGGGCGGCCAGGCGGATGTCCGCCTCCGGTATGCCGGTGATCTCGGCGACCTTCGCGGGCGGGTAGTCCCGCAGGAAGGCGGGCATGTCCTCCCAGCCCTCGGTGTGCTCGGCGATGAAGGCCGGGTCGGTCCGGCCGCCCTCGACCAGCAGGTGCAGCAGCCCGTTGAGGAGGGCCAGGTCGGTGCCCGGCCGTATCTGCAGGAACAGGTCCGCCTTGTCGGCGGTGGCGTTGCGGCGCGGGTCGACGACGATCAGCTTGGCGCCGGCGGACTTGACCCGGTCCATCATCCGCAGGAAGAGGACGGGGTGGCAGTCGGCCATGTTCGCGCCGATCACGAAGAAGGCGTCGGCCCGCTCGAAGTCCTCGTACGAGCCGGGCGGCCCGTCGGCGCCCAGCGAGAGCTTGTAGCCGCTGCCGGCGCTCGCCATGCACAGCCGGGAGTTCGACTCGATCCGGTTCGTGCGCAGGAACCCCTTGGCCAGCTTGTTGGCAAGGTACTGGGCCTCCAGCGACATCTGGCCGGAGACGTACAGGCTCAGCGCGTCGGGGCCGTGCGCGTCGAGGACCGCGCGCAGCCGCTGGGCCGTCCGGGTGATGGCGGCGTCCACGTCCACCGCGGTCGGCGCGGCGCCCCGCTCCTCGCGCACCAGGGCGGTCCCGAGCCGGCCGGGCGCGGCCAGCAGGTCCGCGTGGGTGGCGCCCTTGGTGCACAACCGGCCGGTGTTGGCGGGGTGCTGCTTGTCGCCGACGGCCTTGGCCACCGTACGGCGGCCGTCGGAGCCCCGGGCGATGTCCAGCACGATCCCGCAGCCGACGCCGCAGTAGGAGCAGACCGTGCGCACGGATCCGGTGGCCGCGTCCCCCGCGGGCCCGGCCGCCGTTCGCCGTGCGCGTCCGCTCGCCGCTTCCGCCTCGGACACAGGAGACCTCCTCGGAGTACACCGGCCGACCCCCCAGATCCCCGGGCGCCGCGGCCGTGTGCAGGTCGATCCCGTGGCGCCCAACGTAGGAAACCCCTGTTGCGCACGTGTGACGGGCGGCGCCGCCCCGGGGTTACAAGCGGCTGCGCGGGCGCCCCCACCGGCCGTGAGGCGCGCATCCACGTAAACACGGGCGGCTCAGCCGTGCCAGATCTTCTCGTAGGCCTCCCGGTAGCCCTCCGGGTCCCAGGACGTGGCCCCGGAGCTGTTCTCGGCCGTCGCGATGTGCACGGGGGCCACGTAGCCGCTGGCCGGCCGTCCGGCGAAGGCCCGGTTGAACTCGTCGACGACCTGCCAGCCCTGCTGCGAGAGCGGCTCCGGCACGGTGGCGGCCTGGAACTGCTCGCTGTTGATCCGCCGGAATGCCGACGGGTCCCCGTCGCCGGCGCCGATGTTGAAGGGAGGCCCTGCGCCGGGCTTGCCGGCGGCCCGGAAGGCGGGCGCGGCGTCGTCGAAGTACAGGTCGTTGATGGCGACGGAATACGTCCACCGCTTGCCGAAGCGGGACAGCAGCGAGGCGACCTCCTGGGGGGTGCGCCGGCTCGCGTCCGGGATCGGGATGTTCTTGTGCGCGAGGAGCTCGACCCCCGGGCAGGCGGCGAGCCGCTGCTCGATCAGCTTGGACTTCGTACCGGCGAACGGGATCGAGTCATCGGTGAAGACGACGACCCCGGCGGCCCCGTCGGACCGGGCGATGACCCAGTCCGCGCTGGCCTTCGCCACCTCCTCCACCTTCGTGGTGACGTTGGTGAAGAGCCGGGGGTCGGTGCTCGGGCCCGGGGTGCTGACCGCGTGCCAGCCGATCAGCGGGATGCCCGCCGCCTCGGCCCGCGCCACCTGCTGCGAGGTCAGCCGGGGATCGAAGCCGCCGATGACGATGCCCTGGGGTCTGAGGGTGACGGCCTGGCTGAGCGCCGCCTGGATGCCGGCCGGGGTGCCCTCCCCGTCGATCACCCTGACGTTCCAGCCGATGGTCCGCGCGGCCTCCCGGACGCCCTTGGCGACCCCCGCGACGCCGGGGTTGGTCATGGTCTGCGCGACGTAGACGAGGGTCTTGCCGGGGACCGCCCGCGGGCCGGTCGTGGGGCCGGTCCACGCGGTGTCGGTGCTCTCGGCCCGCCGGACGGTCGCCTCGGCCTCCTGGAGGACGGCCGGGCATCCGGCGGTCGAGGGGCCGGTGGCGTTCGGGGAGCCGCCGCCCCCGCAGCCGGCGAGGGCGGCGCCGGCCGCTGCCAGCAGGGCGGCGGCCGCGAGTGGGGTCCTGCGGTTCGGGTACTTCGGGTCCACGGTGCTCCTGAGCTTGTCTAAGTGGTGCCGGTGCCGGTGCCGGTGCCGGTGCCGGTGCCCATGCCGGTGCCGCCGACGCCCGCGTCCGCCGTGGCGCCGGCGTCGGTGCGCAGCCGCCGCCGGGCCGAGTAGCCGGCCAGCCCGACCGCGATGAGCAGCGTGCCGCCGTTGAACAGCGGGGTGGCCCAGAACTGGGCGCCGAGCTGGCCGATCCCGGCGAGCCCGACCGCCAGTACGGTCACGGCCACGAGGGTGCCGATGGCGTTGGCCCGGCCCGGCTTGATGGCGGTGGAGCCGAGCAGGGCTCCGACGAAGGCGGGCAGCAGGTAGTCCAGGCCCACGCTCGGGTTGCCGATCTGCTGCTGCGCGGCGAGCAGCACCCCGGCGAACCCGACGACCGTGCCCGAGCAGGCGAAGGCGTAGACGCAGTACCGGCGGGTGGGGATGCCGACGATCTCGGCGGCGCGGGGGTTGGAGCCGATGACGTACAGGTACCGGCCGAACGGCAGCCGCTCCAGCACCACCCAGAGGACGATGGCGAGGCCGAGGACGTAGAAGGCGGGGACCGGCAGCCCGAGGAACCGGCCGTCGTAGAGGTCGGTGAACGCGGCCGGGAGACCGTCGGGACCGGGGACGATCCGGCCCCCGTCGGTGATCCAGCCGGTGACGGCGTACATCATGCTGCCCGTGCCGAGCGTGGCGATGAAGGCGTCGATGCGGGCGAACTCGACGATGACCCCGTTCACGGCGCCGACCAGGGAGCCTCCGATGACGACCACCAGGCAGGCGAGCGGCCACGGCCAGCCCTCCTCGACGATGAGGAACAGCACCATGACGTGCGCCAGGCCCAGCGCGTAGCCGATGGACAGGTCGAACTTGCCGCTCGCGATGGGGACCGTCACACCGAGCGCCAGGATGGCCGGGATCGACTGGCCGGAGAGGATCGAGGAGACGTTGTCCAGAGTGGGGAAGGTGTCCGGCAGGAGGACGGAGAAGAGCAGGAACAGCAGGACGGTGAGGGCCAGCAGACCGTACGTGCCGATGAAGTGCCCGTGCCCGCGCCGGTGCCCCGTCCGGGTGGGGCGGGTGGAGGACGGGCTCACCGGCCCTCCGCGCTTCCGGTGATCGCGGGCAGGGCCGATGCGGTGCGGGTGAGTTCCGTGACGTTCAGGGCTTTCCCCGCCAGCTCGGCCACCACGGTCCCGCGCCCGAACACCAGCGCCCGGTGGCACACGTCGGCGATCTCCTGGTAATCGGTGGAGATGAGCAGCACCGCCGCCCCCTCGGCCGGCGCCTCCTCGAGGAGCCGGTGGATCGACGCCTTGGCGCCCACGTCCACGCCGGCCGTCGGTTCTTCGAGGATCAGCAGGCGCAGCCGCCCCCGGAGCCGGCGGCCGACCATGACCTTCTGCTGGTTGCCGCCGGACAGGGTGGCGATCGGCACCTCGCTGTCGCGCGGGCGTACGGAGTACCGCTCGATCAGGGCCGCGGCCTCGGCGCGCTCGCGCCGCGGCGCGAGCCAGTGCCAGGCCGGCACACCGGCGGCCCGGGGGTTGGCCAGGAAGTTCTCCCGGACCGTCAGTTCCGCGGCGCAGCCCTCCTCCTGCCGGTTGCCGGAGACGAAGCCGACCCCCGCGCGGAGGGCGGCGGAGACCGTACGGGGGCGGTACGGGCGCCCGTCGAGCAGCGCCCGCCCGCCGAGCAGCGGCAGCACGCCGGCGAGGGCGCGGCCGAGGTGCATGTGCCCGGCGCCGGTCAGGCCGACCATGCCGAGGATCTCGCCCTCGCGCAGCTCCAGGCTGACGGGTCCGGTGCGTTCGGTCCGCACGCCGTCGAGGCGCAGCAGGGGCGTCGGGCGGCGCCCGGAAGCCGGCGCCGCGGCCGCGGCCCGGGGCGGGTGCCCGGTCGGTTCGTGGCCCACGATGTCGCGGACCAGCCGGGCCGGGCCGTACGGGGCGAGGGGCCCCTGGCTGACGAGCCTGCCGTCCCGCAGCACGGCGAAGGAGTCGGCGACCTCGTACACCTCGTCGAGCCGGTGGCTCACGTAGAGGATGCCGTGCCCCCGGTCGCGCAGGGCGTGCAGGATGCCGAAGAGGCGCGCGCAGTCCGCGGCGGGGAGGGTGGCGGTCGGCTCGTCGAGGACGAAGAGCCGGGCGCGCCTCGCCAGCCCGCGGGCGATCGCGACCAGGGAGCGTTCGGCGGGGGCGAGGTCGGCGATCCGTGTGTCGGGGTCCAGGTGCCCGGCGACGATGTCCAGCGCCTCGGCGCAGCGCTCCCGGGTCCGCCGCCAGGAGATCAGGCCGTGGCGGCGCGGGTACCCGGTGCCCAGGGCGATGTTCTCGGCGACGGTCATCCAGTCGACCAGGCCGAGGTCCTGGTGGATGAAGGACATGCTGCGCGAGGCGGCGTCGGAGCCGAGCGGGTGCCCGGCCACGGTCACTTCGCCCTCGTCGGCGCGGTGGACACCGGCGAGCACCTTGATGAGGGTGGACTTTCCTGCGCCGTTGGGGCCGAGCAGGGCGAGGACGCTGCCGCCGTGGACGTCGAGGCTGACCGCGTCCAGCGCGACGGTGCCGCCGAACCGCTTGCCGAGACCGCGCATCCGGACGAGGGGTTCACCGCCGGGTCGCGAGGGCGGGTGCGCCGGGGTGAGGGGAGTGGCGGGAGTGTCATGCACGGACTTCTCCGGGGCCGCCTGGGGAGGTGGTGCTGGGGGAGGTACAGCCTGTAGCGATGAGGACACCGGTGATGCTACTGGTGGCCGTACCGATATGGGCGATATGTCGGCTGTCAGGCCTGTCGGCCGTCAGGCCGCGTCCAGGGCGCATTCGGCCCAGATGACCTTGCCCTGCGTGGTGTACCGGGTGCCCCAGGCGCGGGCGAGCTGGGCGACGAGGAACAGGCCGCGGCCGCCCTCCTCCGTGGAAGCCGCCCGCCGCAGGTGCGGGGCGGTGTTGCTGCCGTCGGAGACCTCGCAGATCAGCGAGCGGTCGTGGACCAGGCGCACCTGGATGGGCTCGGTGCCGTAGCGGACCGCGTTGGTGACCAGCTCGCTCAGCATCAGCTCGGCGGCGAAGGCGAGCTCGGCCAGCCCCCAGTCGGCGAGCTGGCGGGTGGCGGCGGCGCGCACGCCGGCCACCAGGGAGGGGTCGGCGGACACGGTCCACGTGGCGATCCGGTCGGCGGGCACGGTACGGGTGCGGGCGACGAGCAGCGCGATGTCGTCCGCGGGGTGTTCGGGCGCCATGGCGTCGATGACCGCCCGGCAGGTGTCCTCGGGCGAGCGGTCCGGCTGGGCCAGGATGCCGCTCAGCTGGTCGAGGGCCACGTCGATGTCGCGTTCGCGGTCCTCGACGAGTCCGTCGGTGTAGAGGACCAAGGTGCTGCCCTCGGGCAGCTGGATCTCCGCCGTCTCGAACGGCAGGCCGCCCAGGCCCAGCGGCGGTCCGGCGGGCAGCTCCGGGAACGTCACCCGGCCGCCCGGGTGGACCAGCGCGGGCGGTGGGTGCCCGGCGCGGGCCATGGTGCACAGCCGCGACGTGGGGTCGTAGACCGCGTAGAGACAGGTGGCGCCGACGATGCCGGTGCTGCCGGAGTCGTTGTCGCCGCCCTCCTCCCGGTCCAGGCGGACCAGGAGGTTGTCCAGGTGGGTGAGGAGCTCGTCGGGGGCGAGTTCCAGTTCGGCGAAGTTGCGGGCGGCCGTGCGCAGCCGGCCCATGGTGGCGGCGGCGTGCAGGCCGTGGCCGACGACGTCCCCCACGAGGAGGGCGACGCGGGTGCCGGAGAGCGGGATGACGTCGAACCAGTCGCCGCCGACCCCCGATTCGGCGGGCAGGTAGCGGTGTGCGACCTCGACGGCGCCCTGCTCGGGGATGCCGTGCGGGAGCAGGCTCTCCTGCAGGGCCAGGGCCAGGGTGTGCTCGCGGGTGTACCGGCGGGCGTTGTCGATGCAGAGGGCGGCGCGGGCCGCGAGCTCCCGGGCCAGCCAGCTGTCGTCCTCGCCGAACGGGGCGGGGTCCTGCGAGCGGTAGAAGCTGGCGATGCCCAGCAGGACGCTGCGCGCCAGGAGGGGGACGGAGATGAGGGAGTGCACGTTGCGGGCGAGGATCCGCCGCGCGTGCTCGGGTTCCTGGTCGATCCAGCCGACGGCCTCCCGGAGGTCGGCTTCCAGCACGGCCTGCCCGCTCTCCAGGCACCGCATGTGCGGGGTGCCGGAGCGCAGCTCCACCCGGCGGCCGGCGGGGTAGAAGGGGTGGTCCTCGCGTATGCCGTGGACGACCGCGCGGTGCAGCTCGCTGCGGGGGTCGGCGGACTCCTCGCCGCGCAGCACGGCCTCCGGCACGTCGATGGTGACGTAGTCGGCGAGGCGGGGGACCGCCGTCTCGGCGAGTTCCCACGCGGTGCGGGTCACGTCCAGCGTGGTGCCGATACGGGTACTGGCCTCGGCCAGCAGCTCCAGACGGCGGCGCGCCGCGACGGCGTACTTGCCGACCTCCGGCTCGCCCACCAGCACCAGGCCCCGGACCCTGCCGGGGGAGGGCGGGTCCGCGTCGGACGGGCCGGGAGGCGTCCCGGACGGCGTCCCGTGCGGCATGTCGCGCGGCGCTCCGTGCGGTGGGCCCGCGCCGGTCACGACGGAGAGGTGGTGCGCCGGCGGCGGCTCGCCGGTGAACACGGCCTCGACGACCACGCCCTCCACCCCGGAGCGGCTCGTGACCGGGCTGCTCAGCAGCGTGACCCCCCGCCCGTGGGGCAGGGACACCTCGACGCAGGCCCGTCGCGTCGACGACATGAGCTCGGTGGCCTTCTCCTTGAGGATCATCTGGGCGTGCAGGTCCAGCCCGCTGTCTCCGAGGTCCTCCAGCGCGACCGTCGGCCCCTCGCCGGGGCCGGGGCCGGCGCCGTTCCGGGCCAGGTGGCCGGCGTCGAGGTACGCACGCAGCAGGTCGCGCTCCCGCGCCGAACGCTGCTCCATCAGCCGCCGCTCGATGGACTGGGCGGCCCGGTGGACCAGGGCGGGCAGCGCCGCGTGCTCGTAGCCGTGCGGGTATCCGAAGCAGAGCACGCCGACGACGTGTCCGCTCAGCTGGTCGCGGATCGGGGTCGCGGAGCAGGCGTTCGACTGGGAGCGCTCGGCGAAGTGCTCGGCCCCGTAGACCTGTACGAGATGCCGTTCGGCGAGCGCGAGGCCGATGCCGTTGGTCCCCGCGAACCGCTCGGCGAAGACGAAGCCGGGGACGCTCTGGATGGGGGGCAGGCTGCGGGCCAGGGCGGGTTCTCCGAAGCGGCGCTGGAGCACCGTTCCGTTCCCGTCGGCGAGGGAGACGTTCATCTGGCTGCCCGCGAACCGGGACGCCAGCTCGTCGAGCACGGGCCGGGCCGCGCGCACCAGCCGGCTGTCCGGGTCGAAATCGTCCCGGTACGGAAGGTCCGTCTGGTCCGGCGAGAGTCCGAGGGACTGGCAGCGCTGCCACGAGTTCAGGATCGGGCCGCGCACCCCGTCCGCGATCGGCTCGCCCACCAGGAACCGCTCACGGGAGCGTGCGGGGCCGATCTGCTCTCCCGTGGCCCCCATACGCATCACTTCCCCTTACCGAGCGCTCGGCCGCGGCGAGGCGCCACAGCGGAGCGCTTACACCGAGCAAGTGCTTTCCGAGTATATTCCTACCTATTTGTCCGCATCAGAGGACGGCGACCGGATTGACGGGTGAACCCGTCCCGCCGGGCACGTCCAGCGGCGCCACGACGAGCATGAACTCGTGGCGCCCGGCCTCGGCGCAGGCGGCGGAGAGGGCCTCCAGGTCCAGGTTGTCCAGCAGCGGCACCCCCATGGCGGCCACGGCGAGGGCGTGCACGGGGGAGTGGACGCCCTCGACCGGTGAGGGGCGCAGATCGCTGTCCCCGTCGCCGCCGAGCAGGGCGACGGCGCGCTCGGCCAGCAACGGCACGGCGTCCACGTGGAAACCGGCGCTCGCGGCGTCGGAGTTCCACGGGCCGAGCTCCCGGCTGCGGCGGAAGCGGCCGGAGCGCAGCAGCACCGCACAGCCCGCGTCGACCGTCACGCCCAGGGCCCGCTCCGCGGTCAGGACGTCCTGCGCGTGGACCGCCCGCCCGGGCTCCAGCCAGTCGACCCCGAGAACGGCCGGCAGGTCGAGGAGCACCCCCTTGGTGACGAGGGGGCCGAGCGCCGCCACCGAGCCGAAGCGCGCGCCCCCGGCGTCGACGGCCTCCCGTGCGCGGCGGCCCTCGTACAGTCGCCCCTCGTACGCGACGTGTGACAGCGCGTCCAGGTGGCTCACGGCCTTGCCGTGGTAGTCGGCGGCGAGGAAGTCCTTGTACGTGGAGGGCTCCGGGGCCTCCACGTCGCCGAGGTCGGTCATGTGGTGCAGGGCGGGCTTGCGGTTGTCCGGTCCCGTCCGGGTGTCCCAGGGCAGGCCCAGCGGCACCGCCGTACCGGACCGGACCAGGGCGGCGGCCCGCCGCACGTGGTCCGCGGTGACCCGGTTCCAGGCACCGCGGTCGGCCGGCGTCCAGCGGCCCCAGGTGCGGACCGCGGTGAAGATCGCGTCGAACTCCCGACGGGAGACCCGGCGCTCGGGGCTGCTGCTCATCCGGATTCACCGTTCCAAGGCTCGGCGTGGCCCCGCTCCGGGGAGGGCGGGGGCGGGGGAACGGGCGCCCCGACACCCGCACCGCCTCACATGCCCGCGGGCCGCGCGCTCTACGCCCGACGGGCCCCGCTCGGGCGAACGGTGGCGGCGAGCGGCTGCGGCGGCGCAGGCTGGATCCATGCGGGTGCCCTTCCGTGCGCTTCCTCGACCGGGAGCGGGCGGTCACCACGAGGTCCTCTTCGTGCTCGCGGAGTGTCTGCCCTTCGCGATCGCGCTCGCGGTGCTGACCATCGAATTCACGCCCGCGCACGTGCTGTACACCGGTCCCCTCCTGGTCGCGACGCCGGCGCTGGCCGCCGTGGCGATGGGCCCGAAGGGCACACTGGCGGCGGTGGCCCTGGCCGTGGCCGTGAGCATCACCACCGCCACGTACAACGGGGCCTGGGGCAGCCAGCAGGTCTACACCAATTTCCTGGCCCTGTTCCTGGTGTCCCTGGCGAGCCTCGCCACGAGCAGTACCGTCCGCAAGCGGCGGGAGGACGAGCTCGAGCAGGTCCGCCGGATCGCCGTGGCGGCCCAGGAGGCCGTGCTGCGGCCCGTACCGGTCCGGCTCGGCCCCCTGCGCATGGCCGGCATGTACCTGGCGGCCGAGACGGGGGCGCAGATCGGCGGTGATCTGTACGAGGCCGTGGAGACGCGGTACGGGGTCCGGGTGATCGTGGGAGACGTCCGGGGCAAGGGGCTGCCGGCCGTACGGGCGGCAGCGGCCGTGCTGGGCGCGTTCCGGGAGGCCGCGCACTACGAGGACGAACTCGTCGGGGTCATCAACCGCTGCGAGGCGGCGCTGTTGCGGGACGCGGCCGTGCCGGGCGTGATCGACCCGGACGTGCTCGCGGAGGGCTTCGTCACCGCGCTGGTGGCGCAGGTGCCGGAGGGGGCGGTGGTCGAGGTGGTCAATCGCGGTCACCCGCCCCCGCTGCTGCTCCGCGACGGAACGGTCCGCGCACTGATGCCCGCCCGCCCGCTGCCGCCGCTCGGCCTGGCGGAGTTCGTCACCGGGCCCCCCGGTACGCCGGACCGCCACTCCTTCGTCCCCGGGGACCGGCTGCTCCTGTACACCGACGGGGTCATCGAAGCCCGCGACGGCGGCGGCGAATTCTTCGCCCTGCCCGAGGCGATGGAGGCCGTGGAGGCGGCGCCCGAGGCGCAGGAATTCCTGAACGAGCTCCATCGGGGGCTGCTCCGCCACACCCGGCACGGCCTGGCGGACGACGCGGCGATGTTCCTCGTCGACCGGTGACCCCGATCAATTCCCTTATGGGGAACAGGCATTCGGTCTGGCTTGAATGTCGCTGCACCGGTCCGCAAACGTCGCGCGGCACAAGATCGCCGTATCGAGGTAATGGCTACGGCTGAAGGGACTGATGTGACGCGCTGACGGTTAGTGTGCTCCCGGATCTGGACGGAATGCCCGGAATTCCGACCCCCTTTCTTCTTTCTTTTTCACCGGCGGCGCGTGCGCGCCGCCGGTCACCGCCCTGATGAAGGAGCGCCTGCCCGATGACCGTGGACACCAGCCCGGAGGCGCAGCTCGACCCGTCCCGGCAGACCAGCCTGGGCACGGCGGCTGCCCGCAACCTCGCCACCACCACCAAGTCCGCCCCGCAGATGCAGGAGATCACCTCCCGCTGGCTGCTGAAGATGCTTCCCTGGGTGGAGACCAAGGGCGGCACCTACCGGGTGAACCGCCGGCTGACCTACACCGTCGGCGACGGCCGCATCGAGTTCGTCCAGGACGGCGCCCACGTCCGGGTGATCCCCCGCGAGCTCGGCGAGATCGCCATGCTGCGCGGCTTCGACGACCTGGACGTGCTGACCGCGCTCGCCGCCCGGTGCGTCCAGCGCGATTTCCGCGCCGGTGAGGTGCTCGTCGAGCGCGGCACCCCGGCCAACGACATCCACCTGATCGCCCACGGCCGGATCAACCAGACCTCCGTCGGCAAGTACGGCGACGAGGTCGCGGTCGCCGTGCTCGCGGACGGCGACCGGTTCGGCGAGAACGCCCTGCTCGACGGCGCAGGCGGCTGGGACTACACCGCGACCGCCGCCACCGCGGGCACCCTGCTCACCCTGTCCCGCTCCGACTTCGCCGCCGTACTGTCCTCGGCGCCGCACCTCCAGGCCCACGTCCAGCAGTTCGGCTCGCTGCCGCGCCAGCGGCAGAACAAGCACGGCGAGGCCGAGATCGCCATGTCGGCCGGCCACACCGGCGAGGCCGAACTGCCCGGCACCTTCGTCGACTACGAGCTCAACCCGCGCGAGTACGAACTCTCCATCGCGCAGACGGTCCTGCGGGTGCACACGCGGGTGGCCGACCTCTACAACGAGCCGATGAACCAGACCGAGGAGCAGCTCCGGCTCACCATCGAGGCGCTGCGCGAGCGCCAGGAGCACGAGCTGGTCAACAACCGGGAGTTCGGTCTGCTCCACAACGCCGCCTTCAAGCAGCGGATCCAGACGCACTCCGGCCCGCCCACCCCGGACGACCTCGACGAGCTGCTCTGCCGCCGCCGCGGAACCAAGCTCCTCCTCGCCCACCCCAAGACGATCGCGGCGATCGGGCGCGAGTTCAACGCCCGCGGGCTCTACCCGGACCACGTCGACCTCGGCGGCCAGCAGGTCCCGGCTTGGCGCGGGGTCCCGATCCTGCCGTGCAACAAGATCCCCATCAGCAAGGAGAACACCAGCTCGATCCTCGCCATGCGTACCGGCGAGGACAACCAGGGCGTCATCGGCCTGCGCCAGACCGGTCTGCCGGAGGAGTACGAACCGGGCCTGTCGGTGCGGTTCATGGGCATCGACGAGCGGTCGATCATCTCCTACCTGGTCTCCACCTACTACTCCGCCGCGATCCTCGTGCCCGACGCGCTCGGCGTCCTGGAGAACGTACAGATCGCCCGCAGGCACGACTAGCCGACCGCCCGGGGCCGCGCCCGGGAACCGGGACAGCCCAACCACCTCACCAAGGAGTCACGGATGCCCGATCCCGGGCCCTCCCCTCTGCAGCCGAGCCTCCCCGCCGCGGCGGTCGCCTTCGGGACGTACGGCCACGGACGCGGAGTCGAAGCCGTCGGCTGCGTCCGGCCCGAGCAGCTCGCCGTGCCCGCCCCCGCCGGGCCACCGGCTCCCGCGGGTGCGCCGAACCCCGCGCTGGAGCGGATCCTGCGCGGCCCCAGCGGCCTGGGCACGGTGGGCCTCCACCCGGCCCGGACCGAGGGGCCGCCGTCCGCACCGGCGGAACCGGCGGCCGGCCGGCCGATCCCGGGCCTGTACTACCACCCCGTACCGGAACCCGATCCCGTACGGGTGGAGGAGGTCAGCCGCCGGATCAAGGCGTGGGCGGACGAGGTCGACCTCTACCCCCCGGAGTGGGAGGACCAGTTCGACGGCTTCTCCGTGGGCCGCTACATGGTCGCCTGTCACCCGGACGCCCCGAGCATCGACCACCTGATGCTCGCCACCCGCCTGATGGTCGCCGAGAACGTGGTCGACGACTGCTACTGCGAGGACCACGGGGGTTCGCCCGTCGGCCTCGGCGGACGCCTGCTGCTGGCGCACACGGCGCTCGACCCCCTGCACACCACGACCGAGTACCAGCCGGCGTGGACGGAGTCGCTCCGCTCGGACGCCCCGCGTCGCGCGTACCGCTCGGCCATGGAGTACCTCCTCCAGGGGGCCGGCCCCTCCCAGGCCGACCGGTTCCGGCACGACATGGCCCGCCTGCACATGGGGTACCTCGCCGAGGCGGCCTGGGCCGAGACGGACTACGTCCCGCAGGTGTGGGAGTACCTGGCGATGCGCCAGTTCAACAACTTCCGCCCCTGTCCCACGATCACCGACACCGTCGGCGGCTACGAACTACCGGCGGACCTGCACGCCCAGCCCGCCATGCAACGGGTCATCGCGCTCGCCGGGAACGCCACGACCATCGTCAACGACCTTTACTCGTACACCAAGGAACTCGCCAGCCCCGGCCGTCACTTGAACCTGCCCGTGGTGATCGCCGAACGTGAGGGCGTCTCCGTCAAGGAGGCCTACCTGAAGGCGGTCGAGGTCCACAACGACCTCATGCACGCCTTCGAGGCCGCGGCCGCCGACCTGGCCGCCTCCTGCCCCGCCCCGAACGTGGCGCGCTTCTTGCGCGGGGTCGCCGCGTGGGTCGACGGAAACCACTACTGGCACATGACCAACACCTACCGCTACAGCCTGCCCGACTTCTGGTAAGGACGGATCTATAAGTGACCGACACCGATCTCACCGTTGCCCCCACCGCTTCCACCACCTCGGCGTTCATTCCGTCGCCGGCCACGCCCTACCAGGGCGACATCGCCCGCTACTGGGATCACGAGGCCCGGCCGGTCAACCTGCGCCTCGGCGACGTGGACGGCTTGTACCACCACCACTACGGCATCGGTGACGTCGACCACGCCGCCCTCGGGAGCACCGACGACAGCGCGTACGAGAAGAAGCTGATCGCCGAACTGCACCGGCTGGAGTCGGCGCAGGCCGACGTCCTCCTGGACCACTTGGGTTCCATCGGACACGGCGACACGCTCGTGGACGCGGGCTGCGGCCGCGGCGGCTCGTCCGTCATGGCCCACCAGCGGTTCGGCTGCAAGGTCGAGGGCGTCACCCTGTCGGCGAAGCAGGCCGAGTTCGCGAACCAGCGCGCCCGCGAACTGGGCATCGACGACTCGGTCCGCGCGCGCGTCTGCAACATGCTCGACATGCCGTTCGAGACGGGGCAGGCCGCGGGCTCGTGGAACAACGAGTCGAGCATGTACGTCGACCTGCACGACCTGTTCGCCGAGCACTCCCGCGTCCTGGCCGTCGGCGGCCGGTACGTGACCATCACCGGCTGCTGGAACCCCCGTTACGGCCAGCCCTCGAAGTGGGTCTCCCAGATCAACGCGCACTTCGAGTGCAACATCCACTCCCGCCGGGAGTACATGCGGGCCATGGCCGACAACCGCCTCGTACCGCAGGCCGTCATCGACCTGACCCCCGCGACCCTGCCGTACTGGGAGCTGCGGGCCACCTCCTCCCTCGTCACCGGCATCGAGGAGGCGTTCATCAACTCCTACAAGGACGGCTCGTTCCAGTACGTGCTGATCGCGGCCGACCGCGTCTGAGTCCCGCGGACCCGGGGGAGGCCCGGAAGGCGGCGGGGCCCGTGCCTGCGGGCCCGGCTACTCGGAACGGCGCTCCATCACCCGCCGCGCCGCCTCGCTCTCGGCGGCCGGGGGCGACAGCTCGTCCAGGGTGTCGATGTCGGTGTCCCGCTCCAGCTCCTCCTCCCAGGCCGCGGCGAGCCGCTCCTGCTCGGCACGCGGCAGGCCGCCGACGGCCTCGCGGTGCGCCGGGTCGAGGGCGGTCAGAAAGCGGTCGACGGCGTCGAAGGACATCCCGTACTCCTTGGGCGGCTGGATGGTCGGACGGCTGGGCGGAAGGCGCTGCTCCCGGCCCAGGATGTGAGAGACGGCCCGGCCGGGCACGAGGACGCGGCCCGGGCCGCACCCGGATGGCGGCCCCCGCTCACCCCGTGGCGCCGCCGGGAGGCCGATCACCGGTGTGTCATGCGTGCTCCGGCGGTGCGGGCCCCTTCAATGGGCACCTCCGACCGAAAGGGCACGGTATGACCTCCCCCGCGCAGCACACCCGCCGAGCGGTCGTCACGGGCGCGTTCGCCCTGGCCGCCGGCTCCGCGCTCTCCCTCCTCCCGGCGGGCCGGGCGCACGCCGCGGCCGCAGCCGCGGCCGGTCCGGAGATCGTGAGCTGCGCCGGCTGGGGGGCGCGGGCCGCGTCCGAGGACGTGGTGGTCCTGGCCAACCGCCCCGAGCGGATCATCGTCCACCACACGGCGACGCTGAACGTGACCGACTACTCGCAGCAGCGCGCGTACGCCCTGGCCCGGGCGATCCAGACGTACCACATGGACGCCCAGGGCTGGATCGACACCGGGCAGCACTTCACGGTCAGCCGCGGGGCGTTCGTGATGGAAGGCCGCCACAACAGCCTCGCGGAGCTGCGCACCGGCAAGCGCCAGGTGCGCGCGGCGCACTGCGTCGGGCAGAACACGGTCTCGATCGGCATCGAGAACGAGGGCACGTACATGACGGAGGACCCGCCGGCGGCGCAGTTCTCGAAGCTCGCCGACCTGTGCGCCCACATCTGCACCCAGTACGGACTGCCCGCCTCGGAGATCTACGGCCACCGGGACTTCAACTCCACGTCCTGCCCCGGCGACCGCCTCTACGCGCTGCTCCCGACGCTGCGCCGGCAGGTGGCCACCCGCCTGGGCACCCCCCTGACGGACCCGGAATCGGACCCGATCCGGGACCTGATCGACGACGCCGCCGCCCACGCGCTGTCGCCCTTCCCGGAGTACGTCCCCGAGCGACTGCTGCGCCGGCAGTTCCGCTGAGGGTTCCGACACGCACAGCCTGCTGCAGACGCCGACCTCGGGGGCGCGCCCGCCCCGCGCCGCGAGGTCGGCGTCGTCGTGCGCGTCCGGCACGAGCCGGTGCCGTCCGACGTGTTGAAGGATCTGTTGACGCGGGTACGTGACGAGGTATTCCGCATCTCCGCCCAACCACCCGCCGCACTGAACCGGTTGCCCGCCTCCACACGTACCTTCATGACGAGAGGCGGGCCCAGGACCGGACTTCGGACGGCCCGGACAGCGCACCCATCCGGACAGGAGTGAGCCACATGTCCCTGCTCGCCACGATCCTCGTCGTCGTCGGCCTCTGGTGTGCTGTCGCGGTCGCCCTGGCCTCCTGCTTCAGCGCCTACCGCATATGGTGTCGCAGCGACCGGCGGCGCCGGGGCGCGCCCGGTCGGCTCGGTACGCAGACGGGGCGTTCCTGAAGCCTGAACCGCTCCGGACCCACGTCACCTCGTCACGCGGGCATCGGCCGCCGGCCCCAGGCGGTGATCATTCCGGGTGAGAGGGCGGCGCAGTCCGGTGATTCGAGGTACCGGACCGCCTCCTCGATCGTCGTGTCGTCCACCAGTCCGGTGGCCACCATCGACTCCCGGGCCCGGTCCCAAGTATTCACCCAGAAGCGGCTGATGGGGCTGCCCGGGGTCAGGGGCGGCACGCGGATCTCGCCGGCGACGGACACGAGTCCCGCCTCCCGCAGGTGCTGCGGGTACTGCGGGACCCACGAGATGTCGGTGCCGATGGTGTCGCGCAGCCCCTGCCACATGGCCTGCATGACCCGGGTGTACGGGCTCGGCGGGGCGCTGCGGCTGGTCAGGTCGATGGCGTCGCTGAGGACCAGCACCCCGCCGTCGGCCAGCAGGCCGCCGAGTCGGGCGATCACGCGCCGCCACGAAGGCAGGTGCATCAATACGAACCGGGCGTGGACGAGCTGGAAGCGGCTCCCGGGGTCGAAATCCGGCGCGACGGCGTCCGCCTCCAGGAGATCGAGCCCCGGCAGCGGACGGGCGGCGAGGAAGCGGACGTCGCGGTCGACCGCGAGCACGCTCGTGACCCCGGCCTCCTCGATCAGCCGCCGGGCGACGGTGCCGGTCCCGGCGCCCACGTCCAGGCAGTTCCAGCCCGGCCCGGCGCCCAGGGCGCGCAGGCGGTCCAGTGTCATGTCGTCGTACGTGAGCGCCCCGAGGTCGATGCGGTCGTCCTCGCCCGGCTGCCCGGGCCGGAACACCGCCTCGCCGTAGCGCCCGCGCCCGGCACCTGTGCTCATGCGACCCATTATCGCCGCGACGCTCCGCAGCCGCCCGGCGAGAACACCGGGGCGGGGATCGGACCGGGTCCGCGGGGGCCGCCGGTCCGGGGCGGGGCCGCCGCAGGCCTCCTCGCCGTCCTTCACCACGCCGCCCGGCGCGGCGAACCACTCGGCGCGACGCTCGGCCCGGCGCGGCCCCTCCCCGGCGGGCCGGGCCGACGATCCGCCCGATGTCCCGTCCACTGTCGGACAGTTGGCCTATCCTGCCCCCGTGGACCAGCTGATCGCCGAAGACCCGACCCGCATCGGACCGTACCGGCTCATCGCCCGACTGGGCGCCGGCGGGATGGGCCTGGTCTACCTGGGCCGCTCCGAGGGCGGCCGTACCGTCGCCGTGAAAGTGGTGCAGGCCGAGTACGCCGGGCATCCCGAGTTCCGCAGGCGGTTCGCCCGCGAAGTGGCGGCCGCGCGACGGGTGGGCGGCAGTTGTACCGCGGCCGTGCTCGACGCCGATCCGGAGGCCGCCGTCCCCTGGGTGGCGACCCAGTACATCCCCGGCCCCGACCTGCACGCCGTCGTCGCCGAGCACTTCGGGCCGCTGCCCGAGCACTCGGTCCGCACCCTCGCCCACCGCCTCGCCCTCGCCCTCCAGGCCGTGCACGAGGCGGGCCTGATCCACCGCGACCTCAAGCCGTCCAACGTCCTCGTCACCGTCGACGGCCCCCGCGTCATCGACTTCGGCATCGCCCGGGCGATGGACAGCCTGGCCGAGGAGCACAGCCTGCACACCCGCACCGGCATGCTGATCGGTTCCCCCGGCTTCATGTCGCCGGAGCAGGTCCGCGGCCTTGAACTCACCCCCGCGAGCGACGTCTTCTGCCTGGGCGCCGTCCTCGTCTACGCCGCCACCGGACGCCTCCTGTTCGGCGCCACGGACACCGGCCTGAACGCCCACCTCTTCCGGGTCGCCGAGGAGGAGGCGGACCTGACCGGGGTGCCGGACGCGCTGGTCGACCTCGTACGCGCGTGCCTGCACAAGGACCCGGCACGGCGTCCGGGTCCCCGGGAGGTGGCCGAGCGTACGGCGCCGGATCAGGCGGCGGAGTGGCTGCCGGGCGCCGTGCTGGCACAACTGGGGCGCCATGCCGCCGAGTTGCTGGACTTCGCCCCGTCGATCCCGGCCCAGCACCAGCACCAGCCGCAGCCCCAGGCCCCGGCCCCGGTTCCCCCGCAGACGCCGGCCCCGCAGGACCAGCGCCCGGCGCAGCCGCAGCCGCTGCCCCTGCCGCCCGCCTACGCCCCCGCGTCGCCCGCGCCCTTCGATCCCGCCCGGGGATTCGGACCGCCCCCGGGCGCACCCGCGAGTCCGTGGCCGCCGCCCCCGGCCGCCCTCCCCGACCCCGCCCCCGCGCTCCCCGGGCGCTGGTGGGGCCTGGCGGTGATCGCCCTGGTGCAGCTGATGGTGCTGCTCCAGGCGGCGAACCTCAGCGTCGCGCTTCCGGCCGTCCAGGCCGACCTCCGCCTGTCCACCGACGGCCTGGGAACGCTGGCGAACGCCTACTTCATCGCGTTCGGCGCGGTGCTGCTGATCGGCGGCCACATCGCGGACCTCGCGGGACGCAAACGGACACTGATCGTCGGCCTGCTCGGCTGCGCGGCCGCCTCCGCGCTCGGCGGATCGGCCGGGGACTCCGGCACGCTCGTGTGGGCCCGCGTCCTCCAGGGCGTCTTCGGTGCGCTGCTCACCGCGTCCGCGCTGTCCCTGGTGGCCACCGGCTTCGCCGACCCGAAGGAACGCGGCAGGGCCTTCGGGATCTACGCCGCGATCACGGCCGCCGGCACGGCACTGGGGATGGCCGAGGGCGGATGGCTGCTCACCGCCATGAGCTGGCGCTGGTCGCTGTACGGCGGCGTCCTCATCGCAGTGATCGGCCTGATCGGGACGCTCACCCTGGTGCACGAGCGCCCCGGCCGCACCGACGGCCACTTCGACGCGCCCGGCGTACTGCTCGGCTCCGGCGGGGTCGCCGCCCTGCTCTACGGACTGGACGAGGCCCAGCTGAGCGGCTGGGCCACCCCCCTGACCCTGATCCTGCTCGTGGGCGGTGCCCTCCTGCTCGTCGGCTTCCTGTGGTGGCAGTCCGCGGCGGCGAACCCGCTCCTTCCCGCATGCGTCTTCAAGGACCCGAACCGCGCCGGCAGCCTCCTCGGCATGCTCCTGGCCGGCGCCGGCACCGTAGCCCTGTACCCGGTCGTCGGCTACTACCTCGAGACCGTCCTTCGCTACGACCCGGCCATGACCGGAGCGGCCTTCCTCCCGATGGTCGCCGCCATCGTGATCGGCTCCACACAGGTCTCCGCCCGACTGCTGCCCCGCGTCGCGCCCCGCGTCCCGATCCTGGCGGGCCTGGCGCTCACCGCCGCCGGGCTGTTCCTGCTGACCCGCCTGGGCTTCGACAGCTCGTACGCGATCGGGGTGCTGCCCGCCCTGCTGCTCATCGGTCTCGGGATCGGCACGGCCTTCGTGCCGATCCTCGCCACCGTGACCGGCGCGGTCGCCGCGGAGCGCTCCGGCGGCGCCGCGGCAGCCGTCCTCACGGCCCAGGAACTGGGCCTGGCGACCGGTGCGGCACTGCTCGACACCGTGATCTCCGCCCACGTGGACCGACTGCGCGCCGGGTCCGTGCTGCCCAGCATGATCGAGAAGGAGCTGCTGCGCGCCGAGACGGCGAACTTCTGGTGGGCGGCCGGTAGCGTACTGCTCGCGGTCCTGGTCGCCGCCCTGATGATCAGGACCCGGGGGCCCCGGGGCGACGCGGGGGCGGTCTCCGGCGCAGGGGCGTGATCCGGCGCGCGTTCACCCGACGCGGTGGAGCCGGCTCGACTTCCGTGCGCGGCGCCGCCGCGGCACGGAACGGATGCGTCCCATGACCGACACCCGCAGCGACCGGTTCACTGTCTGGGACCGCCTGGGCAAACCTGCGCACTCCCACCGTGGCGGCCGTCTCCGGTCACGCCCTCGGCGGAGGCTGCGAGCCGGCGATGCGCTGCGACATCCTGCTGGCCGCCGACACAGCCGTCTTCGGACAGCCCGAGATCAAGCTCGGGGTGGTCCCCGGCATCGGCGGCTCCCGGCAGCTGACCAGGGCCGTCGGCAAGGCCAAGGCGATGGGACTCTGCCTGACCGGACGCACCATGGACGCCGCGAGGGCGTCCGCTTCGAACGCCGCGTCTTCCAGGCCGTGTTCGCCACCGCCGACCAGAAGGAGGGCATGAGCGCCTTCGTGGACAATGCGCCGCGGACATCACCCACCGCTGACCGGACCGTGATCAGCCCCTCTCCCGGCCGGGAGAGGGGGGACCGTCAGTTCCCCAGGGCCCTGCGGAGGCCCAGGCGGTCGGTACCGAGCTTGGTGAAGACCGCCGAGAGGAGTTCGGAGACCGCCTGGGGGCTGCTGTGCATCTTCGCCGCGATCGCCGCGTTGTCCAGACCCAGCGCGGCATGCCCGGCCGCCGCGCTCTCGGCCACCGTCAGCGTGTCCTGCTCGGAGGTGTGCAGCCGGCGGGGGCGCAGGCCTGCCGACACCAGCTGGGTGCGGGCGCGGCGCGCGAGGCCGTCGGCGCCGCAGGCCGCGGCGGTCTCCATGCCCCGGTAGAGCTGCTGCGCCGCCCGGTGCGGGTCGCCCAGGGTGTGCAGCGCCGTGCCGTGATCGACCAGTGCTTGGGCCAGCTCGCAGGCGGCCGGGGACTGTTCGAGGTGCCCCACCGCCTCCTGCAGCAGGACGGCCGCCTGCGCGGGATCCGTGGCCGCCGCCGACACGCGCAGGGCGTGGCCGATCGCGCTGGACGTACCGAACGCCCGCGCCCGGGCGACCGCCTCGGCCGCCGTTGCACGTGCCTGGTCAGGCGCGCGGGACACCTGCGCCAGCGCCAGGTCCAGTTGCCACGGACTCCACGACGGGTTGCGGGTGCCGCGCAGATCCAGCCGCTTGCCCGCCGCGGCCAGGTGCCGCATCGCCTCGTCGATCCGGCCCTGGGCCAGCAGCAGCTTGCCCCACACGGCCTGCGGGTCGGGATAGACCACCGCGGCGGGGAAGCCCTCGCCCAGTTTGTAGTCGTGGGCGACCCGCAGCGCCTCCTCGGTGTTCCCGCGCGCGAGCAGCGTCTCGACGAGCGTGCCGATCGCGTACCACTGCGCGGGGATGCCCTGCCCGACACGGTCGGCGATCTGCAGGCCGTTGCGTACGAAGTCCTCGGCCTCGGCGAGGCGGCCGCGCCGGTAGCGGACGTAGCCGAGCAGGGTGTACACGAACGACAGGTGTGCGCCGCGCCAGCCCTTGGCCTCGAACTCGACGATGCCGGTGTTGAACAGGTCCTCGGCGCGGCCGGGCTGGTCGCAGTACATGAGCGTGACCGCGATGACCGAAGGCACTTCGAACCCGTCGGTCCAGCTCATCCCGCCGTCCAGCGCCTGTTCCGCGTACTCCAGCGCCGTCGTGGCGGGCTCGCCGCGCATGGCGGCGTCCCAGGCCCGCAGGCCCAGGATGTGCCGCTCGGCCAGACCGCGGCCCGTGATCCGCTTGGCGAACTGGGCGAGGAGCCGGGAGCGGGCGGGCGAGTTCTCCTCGTCGACCCGGACCGAGTTCCACTTGAACTGCTCGGCCTGCATGCGCAGCCGCGTACGGGAACTGGTGGCCCGCTTGGCCTCCTCCTGGAGGAGCCCGGCGGCCTCGGCCAGCTGACCGGTGTGGGCGAGGGCCTGGGCCAGCCGGTAGGTGATCGCCTCCCGCAGGCCCTGTTCGGCCTTGGGCTCCTCCAGCGCGGCCCTGAGCTGGTTGATCGTGGTCCCGGGATCGTGCAGGAGGTTCGCGGAGCCGAGCTCGAACAGCACCTCGGCCCGGTCCTCCACGTCCGGAGGCTCGCGCAGCGCGCGGGCCAGATAGCGGCGTGCTGCGTCGGGCGCCCCCGCGGAGAAGCTGTCCCGCGCCGCCTGGCGCAGCTGCTGTACGACCCAGGGGTCGCCGTCGGGGTGCATCTCCAGCAGGTGCCGGGCCGCCGCCGCGGCTCCCTGCCCGTCGTCGACCAGGGCCTGCGCGGCCATGCCGTGCATCGCGACGCGCACACCGGGCGGAATCGACCGGTACACGGCGGTGGCGACGAGCGGGTGGAAGAACTCGACGACCTCCTTGCGGCGCAGGCCGGTGAGGACGGTCAGGATGCGCGCGGCGCGCAGCTTGTTGATGGCGTCGGCGACCTGTGCGTCCCCGAGGGCCGCCACGCTTCCGACGATGCCGGTCGGGACGGCGGTGCCGAGGACCGCGGCGGCCCAGGCGAGCCGGACGACGGACGGCCCGAGCTGTTCGAGGCGGTCGGTCAGACCGCTGCCCTTGACGGCGGAGGCCAGGTCGCGCAGCTCGGGGATGCTGTCCTGGTGCGGCTTCAGCTCGCGGTCGCGGCCCTTCATGGCCAGTTCGACGACCTCGAAGGGGTTTCCGCCGGTGATCGCCCAGCACTCGCGGCAGAACACGTCGTCCGCACTCTGGCCGAGGGCGTCGCGCACTATGCGCGCCACCGCGCTGGTGGTGAGGGGAGCGAGCTCGTGCGGACGGGTCCCCTGGCGCCCCATCAGGGCACGCAGCGCGGCGGCGCCGGCGGGGATCTCGTCCGGCCGGCAGGCCACCATGATCAGCATGGCGAGTTCCTCGGCCCGCGCCGCGAACGCGGTCAGCCAGGCCAGGGACTCGGCGTCCGCCCAGTGGGCGTCGTCGAGGATGAGGACGACGGGCGCGCTGCGCACCGTCAGGTGGGTGACGACCCAGTCCAGCCCGTCGCGCACGCCCTGCGGGTCCGGTGCCGTCGGGCTTTCCGGGGCTGCGGTCAGGCCGAGCGCCGGGGCGACGATGCTGTACCAGGTGCCGAGGACGTCACGCCGTTCGTCCTCGGTCATGGCGGCGAAGGCCGGCTGGATGAGCTGGCGCATCACGTGGAACGGAACCTGTTTCTCCTGCTCGCCGCCGCGGGCGAACAGTACGGTGCACGAGCGCTCGGCCGCGTGCCGACGGGCTTCGACCAGCAGGGTGGTCTTGCCGATGCCGCCTGATCCCGCGAAGGTCAGGACACCTCCGCGGCGTGCGGTCGGACCGTTCTCCGAGGTGCCGCACAGCTCGTCCACCGCGCGGTGGATCGCGCGAATCTCGGATTCCCGTTCGAGCAGCGGCTGGGTCGCCCACCCTCGCGGTTCCGTGACATGTGACATTCTTGCCCCCTCCAGCGCGTGCGGCCGAGTGTACGACCCCGCGGACGGGAACTTGCTGCTTAAGCACATTATTGCGGGATCACGTCACCCGTAAGGGGACAACGCTGTATCCTCTTCCGCCTTTACACGGCCTGTGACGACGTGTGATCGCCGAACTCGCCTTGAACGGAGCTGAATCGATCAGATTCCGTCAATGGCGTGAAACAGGGATCATCGGAAGCTCGCTGGGCTGGGGCATTCCCGCGGGAAGTTCCCGCACGGTCACCCCCGGAGCGGGCACCAGCCGCCATCGCGACGCCACCGTCGCGAGGGCGGTGAGGATCTCCGCCACGGCGAACGTGTCCCCGATGCACTTGTGCTGGCCGGCGCTGAACGGGATGTACCGGTGCGCGCGCGGCTGCTCCTCCGGCTTCTCCTCCCACCGGTCCGGATCGAACACGGTCGGATCGCGGAACAGCGCGGGGTCGCGGTGCAACGCGTACGGACTGTACGCCAGTTCCGCGCCGGCCGGGATCGAGACGCCACCCAGGGTGAGGGGGACCAGGGCCCGCCGGGTGAACAGCAGCGGCGAATGGAGGCGCAGCGCCTCCTGGAACACGTTGTTGGCGTAAGGCAGTTGAGCGATGTCGGACGGGCGGACGCGGCGCGTGCCCACGACCGCGTCTATTTCCTCGTGGAGCCGCTCCTCCACCTCGGGGTGACGGCCCACCTCGTGGAACACCCAGGACAGGGTGGTCGCCGAGGTCTCCGTACCGGAGAAGAGGATGGCGATGACCTCGTCCCGCACCTGCTCGGGGCTCATCGTCGTGCCCGTCTGCGGGTCGACGCTCGACAGCAGCAGGGACAGGAGGTCGTGGCGGTCGTCCGCCCCGGCCTCCTCGGCGCCGTACTGCGCGATCACCTGGTCGATGATCCCTCGCAGGCGGGCGGCCGCCGCGTCGAAGCGCCGGTTCAGCGGGATGGGCAGCCGGTCCAGGGACTTGGGCATGACCGCCCGCAGCAGCATCCCCTCCAGGACGATCGGCAGCGAGCGGTGCACCTCGGCGATGGCGGGCCGGCTCAGGTCCCCCGAGAAGATCATCTCGGCCACCGAGGACAGGGCGTACCGCCGGGCCTCGGTGACCATCGAGATCTCCCGGCCCGCCGTCCACGACGCGGTCATCTCCTCCGCCGCCCGGCTCATGACCTCGGCGTACTCGGTGATGTGGCTCCGGTGGAAGGCCGGCTGGATCATCCGGCGCTGCTTGCGGTGGAACTCGCCGTCCGTCGTGACGATGCCGTTGCCGAACATCGGCCGCAGCCGGTCGAAGACCCGGCCCCGCCCGAACTTCTGCGCCTGCTGGACCAGTACGGCGTGCACGTGGTCCGGGCTCGTCAGGACGTGCACCGGCCAGGTTCCGATGTCGAGCCGCACGATGTCGCCGTGCTCGCGCAACGATTCGAGGAAGGCGATCGGATGGCGCCACAGGGGGACGGCGTGCCCCAGGAGCGGTAACCGCCCCGGAGCCGCCGGTGCGTGGACCACAGGGCCGAGTTGTTCCGTACGGGCCATGGGTCTGCTCCCTGTCATGCCGTCATGCCACCGAAACGAGGTCCGGGCGGGTGTACGCGGACTCCAGCCCGGCCGCGAACCGTTCGTCGCTGTACCGTGTGCACTCGTAACGCTGCCACAGATCGGCGCCGATCATCCAGTCTTCGTAACTGCGCACGCACCGGGTGACCGCCGCCCGCACCGTGGGGTCCATCTCCCCCTGGGGGTCCATGACTTGAAACAGTCGTCGTTCCGCCGTCACGTAGTCCTCTATGCGGACCTGGATGCGGGCCTCGACCGACCGGACCGCCTCCTGAAGCGAACGTCCCTCCCACGAGGCGATGAGGGAGACCAGGTTGTTGTTGTCCCCGCAGGCGTGCTCCTTCGGCAGGGAGAAGACGTCGTTGCCCCACGAGATGATGTCCACGGCGCTCTCCACGACCGCCTGGAATGCGGGGAGGTCGTGGATGTGCTGGGGCAGGTCGATTCCCAGTCCGGCCTCCACCATGTCCATCATCGGCAGCAGTTGGGAACTGTGCCGGCGCATGAGCACGTAGTCCTGGACCGAAGGGCGCCTGGCCGCACCGCGATTGCCCGCCTCCTGGTCCAGCGAGTGCAGCATCTGTGGTACGTGTGTTCGGTATCGGGCCGCCGTACCCGGGGACATGCCGCCCAGGATCCGGTCGCACAGCTCGATGAATCCCTTCACCAGTGGATTGCGGCGCGATGTCGACCTTGAGGTCCGGCCCGTGGCCAGGTACTCGGTGATGGCATCGGTGACGGGCCGCCAGGCGGCAAGTTCACCCGTCCTGATGAGGTGGTCGTGCTGATCGTCCAGGACGAACGACCAGGCCATCCACTCGGCGAGCAGCACGACGGTCTCGTACGGCACGTCACCGCTCACGCGGCCCGCGAGGTGCCCGCAGCCGATCGCGGTGAACTGCTCGGCGGCATCGGTGACGAGCTCGTGGCCCAACGCCCAGGACGTGGCCTCGGCGTTGGCCCGCGCGGCCAGTGGATGCTTGGAGTTCCCGAACGGAAGATGAAAATCAGGAACAGAGAATGGGTCGAGCCGGGCCATTGATCCCCCCACGGAAGAGTCGGATTCGCCAATACCCGCTCAATGTACGATCGTCGTGGCACGTGCAATTTCGGAGCACCCCGCTGCCGCGGCGTCGCTACGTCCGCACACGCCGCGGCTGGCGGAAAGAACCGGTCGGGAACCGACCAGAACCCTTCCGCGCACGACTACATCAGGCCACTCGTGAAGTTATTAACCCTCAGAGCGCCGTGCACTGTCAATGTAGAAATTGCGGAGATACTGCATTGTCCCTGCTATTGGGCAGGGAATATCCCAAAAGGATATGCGTGCGGCATAGTCGCAAACATCCGGAGGGTAAGCCTCCGGATATCCCTGCCCTGATGGGCGTCTTCCGGCCACTCGCGGGACCGTTGGAACGGCCGTCTGCCAACTCGACCGACGGTGGCTCCTGTTGAGGATGGGGCGGCGGTGCCGTCCGCCGGTGGCCGAAGAGCGCCGTGGAGGTGCGGGGCACTCCCTACACTTCCGACAGGACGCGGCCGTCCGGGAAGGGCGGGGGAACATGATCGAGCACCATGCGGCGGACTCGGGCGACGGCCAGGAGGCCGATGTCCTGGGGCCCTACCTGGAGGTCCTGCGGGCGCGCCTGACCGGCGAGCGGTTCGAGGTGCTCATCCGCGCCGTACAGACCACCTGTGCGCTGCTCGCCGACGGCCGGGAGGCCGTCCTCGAAGTGCCGGGAGAGCCCGACCTCGGCCCCGACCTGCAGTGCGAGTACCTGTCCCTGATGGCCGTGATGATCACGGGCCACCTCGATCACCGCCTCGTCGAACTGGCCGCCCCCGACGGCGGCAAGGGCTGGGCGGTCGTGGACAACACCTGCCCGCGCCCGGACCCCGCGCTCGCGGCGTCCGTGTCCCCGGCCCCGCCCCCGTCCCCGTGCGAGGCCGCGGACCGGGCGTGGATCGCCCGCGAGCTCGACGGCATCGCACGCGCCACGCAAGACCCGGGCAGCGGTGGCGCACGGGGCTGATGCCACGCGGAAGCCCCCCGGCTCGGAAGGCCGGGGGGCTTCGCGCCGTGCAACGGCCGTGAAGGCCGCTCCCGTGCGGTGCGCTACGGGGTCGTCTTGCCCACTTCCAGGTCGGCGGTGGGGTTCTTGACGGTACCGCCGGGCGGGCCGGCCGCCCTGCTGGTGTTGTTGTCCGTGTTCGGATCCGCCGTCAGCGCGCTCACGGTCGCGGTGTTGCGGATGTCGGAGCCGTTGCCCGTGTAGTCCGGGTCGAGCTTCACCTTGAACACCCAGGTCACGTCCGCCCCGGGGGCGAGGGTGGGCAGCGGACCGCAGGTCACCGTACGGCCGGAGGAGCAGGAGGCATCGCCGCTCACGTAGCTCAGCGCCGTCGGAAGCACGTCGCTGACGGTGATCCGCTCCGCCGTCGAGGGACCGGTGTTGCTGATGGTCAGGGCGTACTCGAAGGTCTCGCCCGGCGCCACCGGCACCGTCTGGACCGGCTTCTTGGTGATGGCGAGGTCGGCGGACGGCGCGGCCACGTTGCCGCCGGGGACGGAGGCCGTGCTCGAGTCGTTCTCGCTCGCGGGGTCGATGTTGTCCGCGGTCACCCTGGCCGTGTTCCTCAGGTCGCTGCCGTCCCCGCTGTACGAGGGGTCCACCCGCACGGTCAGGACGTACTCGGTGAAGTCGCCGACCTTCAGGGGGCTGGTGCGCTTGCAGGAGACCATGTGCCCCGAGACGGTGCAGCCCGTCGGCGAGGAGGTCACGTACGCCAGCCCCTCGGGGAGGTTGTCCGTGAGCTTGACGTTGTACGCGTCGGCCGAGGGGCCGTTGTTGGTGACCCTGATGCGGTAGTCGAAGGTCTCACCGGGCTTGGGCGGCTTGCTGCCCACCGCCTCCTTGGTCACGGCGAGGTCGGCGGTCGGCTTGTTGACCTTGCTGCCGGGCAGGCCCGCCGGGCTGCTGGTGTTGTTCTCGGGCCTGGGGTCCTTCGTTTCCGACGTCGCGGTGGCCGTGTTGAGGATGTCGGATCCGTTGCCGGTGTAGTTGCCGTCCAGCCGGACGGTGAACCGCCAGCTCTTCGGCGCGCCCTGGTCGAGCACGGCCAGAGGACCGCAGGTGACGGTGCCGTGGTCGGCCGTGCAGCCGTCCGTCGAGCCGACGAAGGCGAGCGGCGCGGGCAGCACGTCGGTCACCGTGGTGTCCACGGCCCGCGAGGGACCGTCGTTGGTGGCGGTCAGCACGTAGTCGAAGGTCTGTCCGGGCGCGATCGGGGTGGTGGTCGCGGGGCGCTTGGCCATCCACACGTCTGCCTGTGGGACGGTGACTCCGCCGGGAGGCAGCACGGGCCGCGAGGTGTTGTCGGCGGGCTCGGGGTCCTTCGAAGCGGAGGCCGAGGTGGCCGTGTTGCGCAGATCGCTGCCGTCGCCGGAGTACGCGGGGTCGAGCTTCACCTTGAACGTCCACACCACGAAGTCACCGGGGGTCAGCCGGGCGCGCGGACCGCAGCTGACGGTCCGTCCGGTGGTCACCTGGCAGGGATCGGCGGAACTGACGTAGCTCAGCCCGTCGGGCAGGGTGTCGGTGATCGTGACGTTGCGCGCGTCGGACGGGCCCTTGTTGGTGGTGCGGACCTCGTACTCGAACTCCTGGCCCGGGACGGTGGGTCCCGCGCCCAGCGGGGTCTTCACGGTGGCCAGGTCCGAGACCGGGCCGAAGGGCCCCGGCGGCCGGACGGGCGGGGGCGTGTTGTTGTCCGGGGCGGGGTCGGTGGCGTCGGACGATCCGGTGGCGCTGTTGCCGAGGTCGCTGCCGTCGCCCTCGTACGCCGCGCTGAGCCGGGCGTGGAACGTCCAGCTCTTGCTCTGGCCCACGTTCAGCTGGGGCTCGGGCCCGCAGGTGACGGTCTGGTCGGTCTCCGTGCAGCCGTCGGACGAGTCGACGAACGTGATCCCCTCGGGCAGCCGGTCCGTGGCCTTGACGTTCCGGGCGACGGAGGGCCCGCGGTTCGTCGCGGTCAGGGTGTAGGTGATCAGGTCACCCGGCGCCCTGGCGTGGCGCACGGTCACCTCGACGGGCTCCGGTGGCCGGGCCGCGACCGCGGCCGCGGCGGGCGCCGAGCCGCCGAACTGCGGAGCCGCGCAGAGCAGCGCGGCCAGCAGCCACGCCGCCGGCCGGCGACCAGGTCTCGTTGTCATCCTGCATCGTTTCCTTCTCAGCGGGGACGGCCGTACAGAGCCCTGTACGGAAGGTCGTCGGTCGGTGGGGGAGCGGCCGCGGGGTCAGCCCGCGGTGGCCCGCTTGGCGAGTTCCACATCGGCCTGCGCGGGCCGGACGGTGCCGCCCGGCGCACCGGCGGTACTGCTGTTGTTGCGCGAGTCCGGGTCGTACGTGACCGCGCCCGCGGTCGCGGTGTTCCGGACGGTGCCGCCGTCACCGGTGTGGGCCGGGTCCAGCCGGACGGTGAAATGCCAGGTCCGGATTTCCCCCGGAGCCAGTTCGGCGACCGGACCGCAGCCCACCGTCCGATCGGTGCCGGTGCCGGTGACCGTGCAGCCGTCGGCCGAGGTGACGAAGGCGAGGGCCGGGATCAGGGGATCGGTGACCCGGACCTCGCGGGCGACGGAGGGGCCCCTGTTGGTGACCGTCACCGTGTACCCGTACGTCTCCCCGGGTGCGACGGGCTTCGTGGTGGAAGGCGTCTTGACCGTGACGAGGTCGGCCTGCGGCGGCGCGAGCCCGTCCGGCGGTCCGACGCCGGCGCTGGTGTTGTTCGCCGGCTGCGGATCGGACACGGCGTGGCGCACGGTGGCCTTGTTGAGCAGGTCGCTTCCGTCACCCTGGTAGGCGGGGTCGAGCCGCACCCGGATCGCCCAGGCCGTGTCGGCGCCCGCGGCGAGGGCGGCCCGCGCCGGACAGGTGACGGTCCGTCCGGTCGCCGTGCAGTCGGCGGGGGAGGAGACGAACCGCAGGGCCTCGGGCAGTACGTCGACGGCGTCCACCGCGGTGGTGTCGGAGGGCCCGCGGTTGGTGGCGGTGATCTGGTAGGAGAACTCGCGGCCCGCGAAGACGGGCCCGGTGCCGAGCGCCTCCTTGGCGGCGACCACGTCGGCCCGGGCGGTCACCGTGGTCGGGCTCGAGGTCGCGGTGTTGTCGGCCGGGTTGGTGTCGGTGCGGTCGGCGGGGGCGGTCACCGTCGCGGTGTTGCGCAGGGTCGTGGGCTGGGCCGGGGCCGTACCGGTGAGGGTGTAGGTGACGGACCCGCCGCGTTTCAGGTCGGCGGTGGTGTGGAGGCTGTTGCCGCTGCCGGAGGCCTGCCCGCAGGTGCCGCCCGTACCGGCGGCGCACTTCCAGGTCACGCCGGTCAGGCCGGGGACCGGGTCGCGGACCACCGCGCCCGTGACGTCGTTGGCGCTGCCGTTGGAGACGGTGACGGTGTACGTGACCGGTCCGCCGCCGGCCGGCACGGTGGCGGTGTTCACCGCCTTGCCGACGGTGAGGTCGACCGGCACGGTGATCTTCAGGTCGCCGATCTCGTGGATGTTGGTCGCACTGCCGGTCCCGGCGGCGAACCCGACCTTGAGCGTGCCGGGCAGTTTCGGCTGATCGGTGATGGTGGTGACGTCGTAGTCGCTGATCAGCTTGGTCAGGGTGGTGCCGGGGCCGCTGTCCGACCAGACCGACAGCAGCATCTTGGTCCCGCCGGGCAGGAGGGCGATCCGTACGGTGCGGAACGTGGCCCGGGTGCCCGTCTCCACGGTCGAGCCCGGCCCGTCGGCCGCGGTGGCGTAGCGGTACCCCGTGGAACCGTTCCCGCCGCCGCGCAGCACGATCTTGTTCGGTGCCGCCCCGGGCCCGCCGTTGCCGACGCCGGAGGAGGAGAAGTTGCCGAACTCGTCCAACCCGATGCCGAGGTAGGCGCCGGGCACGCCCGACTTGGCGGTGCAGAGGGTGCCCGCGATCATCGAGCAGGCGTATCCGAGCGCGCCGCCCGTGCCGCCGACCCCGTTCGCCGCGGAGCCGTCGGCGAGGTAGAACGACATGCCGTCGCCGCGTCTGCCCTCGAAGGCGGTTCCGCCGTAGGTGGCGTAGGTGAACTCGGCCACGATGCCGAGCCCGGAGGAGAACGAGTCGTTCATCTTCCAGGTGCCCGCCTGGCCGGCGGTGGCCGAGGTCAGCCGCATCCAGCCGTCGCCGGTGGAGGCGGCGCTGCCGATGGTGGTGCCGAGGGTGGTGGTGCCGTCGAAGGTCTCGGTCACGGGGAAGGCGAGCGCCCGGGGGGTGAGGGTGCTGCCGCTCGGATGGCCGGTGGAGGCGGTGTCCGCCGCCGCCGACGGGATCGGCAGCACCAGCCCGGCCGAACACAGCAGTGCGACGGCGGCCCGCCGCCACCAGGCGGTGCGGGACGTTCTCATGCGGATGCGTTCTCCGTCTCCTCGTCCGACCCGCCGTCACTTCGGGCCCGGCGGCGGGCGGCGGCCGCGCGCAGGGCGGCTCCCCCGGCGACCAGGGCGCCGGGGGCCTGCAGCATCCAGGCCGGGACCGCGCTGCCGGAGTCGGCGAGGTGCTCGCCGTGGCCCTCGCCGTTGCCGTGGCCGCCGCCGTCTTCGTGGTCGCGCCCGTGTTCGTGTCCGCCGCCGTGTCCGCTCTCGCGGCCTTCATCACGACCGTTGCCGTTGCCGTTGGCGTTGCCGTGACCGTCCGGGCGGTGGTCGGGCCTCCGACCGTGGTGGTCCTCCTTGCCGGTCTCCAGGCACAGGGGCCCGCCGCCGGGGCCGGTCGTACCGGGCCTGTTGGCGTTGTCGGCGAGGTCGGGGTCGAAGGTCGCGGAGGTGACACGGGCGATGTTGTCGATCGGGACGCACGCGCGCCCGCCGTCGCCGCCCCGGTCCGCTCCGTCCCTGCCCGCCCCCTGGTCCTTCACCTTGACGGTGATCCGGAACTCCGCCTTCGCACCGGCTTCCAGGCGCTCTTGCGGCGGGCACACCACCAGCCGGTCCTCGCCCTTGGGCACCGCGCAGTCGTCGGGCGAGGAGAGCAGGGCGAGGGAAGGCGGCAGCACGTCGCTGACCTGCACCGTCCGTGCCGTGGCCGGCCCGTGGTTGTGCACGGTGATCAGGTACACGAACTTCTCGCCCGGTCTGACGGCCTTGCGCCCGGCCGCGAGCAGCGCGGTCTTCTCCAGGGACAGATCGGCGACGCGCGCGCTCGGCGGGACGTCCAGGCCCGTCAGGGAGGTCTTGTTGTTCGCCTGGTCGGGGTCGGCCGTCTGCGCGCCGACGACCGCCTCGTTGACGATGTCCGACCCGTCGCCGCGGTACCCGGCCGCGAGCCGGACGGTGATCACCCAGGTGTGCGAGCGGTTCACCGGCAGGACGGCCAGCGTGCCGCAGGTCACGGTCCGGCCCGAGGCGGTGCACCCGTCACGGGAGGAGACGAATTCCAGGGCGGGCGGCAGATGGTCGGTGACCGTCACCTGCCGGGCGTCGGACGGGCCGTGGTTGGTGACCGTCACGGCGTAGTCGAAGGTCTCCCGTACGGCCGCGCCCGCCGCCTCGCCCTTGCCGCGTGCGGCGGGACCGGCCGGGTGCAGCGTCCCGGAGACGGAGAGGTCGGCGCCTTCGTCCTGGCCGGCCGGTTCCGCCGCGGCGACCGAGGGGGCCGGCGGCGCGGCTTCCCGGCCGGCCGCCGCGGCCTGTTCCGGCGCAGCGGGCGGCACGGACGGCGGGGCGGGGGGCGGGGCCGGTGGTGAAGAAGGTGCCGAGGCGGAGGCCGAGGCCGGTGCGGGCTCCGGCGGCCGCGCCTCGTCGGCGCCGCCGAGTGCCATCGCCGCAGCGGGTGCCAGGGCCACGAGCCCGCTCGCGACACCGAAGCAGAACACCGTCAGCGTGCACGGACGCATCAGTCTCCCTTTGCTACGAAGACTCGCGGGCAGAGCGACCGCGGATCACTTTGACCATCTCTTCATACGTATGACCCGAAGAGTGGACGGTCGTGATCATTTGCGGCTGACGGGTGATCGAATTCAACCTGTTGGCTCTCCCGGCGAACGCACCGTCACCGCCCGTCCTGCCGTCACCGCGCACACGGACTCGACGCCACGCCGGTTACCGGCCGAAGGAGAGGATCGCGTGGCTCACCTCCGACGGCTTCGGGCTGTACACCCGGCCGTTGAGCAGGAACAACCGGCCGCCCGCCCAGGCCACGCGCGACAAGTTGGGGTAGAAGACGGACTCGGCGCCCTTGGCGCCGTCCGGGCTCGCCAGCACCACCTGCGGATCGCCGCCGCTCGCCACCGGGACCGCCGCGACCGCCCCCGCCGCTCCGGCGCCGGAGTGGACGTAGACGAGCAGCTTGCCGTCCTCGACGGCCAGCGGCCACATGGTGCGGCCCTTGGGCGCGGCCGCGTGCCACTTCTCGGCGCCGTTGTTCAGATCGAGCGCGACGACCTCGTCCGTGGTGTCGATGCCGAGGTCCCGACCGGGCTTGCCCGCCGCGATGTAGAGCGTGTCGGCATCGACGACGGCGCCGACGCAGCCGTGCAGATCGCCGCTCCCGTCGCCCCATCCGTTGCACCGGCCGGGGACGCCGAACCGGGACTCCGTCTGCGAGCGGATCTTGCCGTCGGCGGTGAAGGCGGTGATGTTCCAGACCTTCCGGTCGGAGTGGTACGCGGCCACGACCAGAGGGTCCACCGAGTAGATCCTGCCGAGGTTCCAGCCCTTGTCGTACTGGTAGCTCCACTTGGGCGCGCCCGTAGCCGGGTCGGCCTCCTCGATCATGGTCCGGGACTTTCCGGCGGCGTCGTCCGGGTCGGGGCAGCTGCGTACGTTGAACAGCTTCCCGCCGCCCCCGCCGACGGTCGCCGGATAGCAGGCACCCGTCTTCGACGTACCGAAGAGCTTTCGGCCATCGGTGACGGAGAAGCCGCTCACGACGGCCGATCGGGCGACCGAGACGGTGTCGCCGGCGATCGCCAGGCGGAACTCGACCGCGAGGTCGTAAGAGTTCTCCTGGGGCACCTCGACCTTCCAGCCGGCCTTGCCCGTGGTCAGGTCGATCTGCTGGAGGTGGGTGCAGCGGGCACCCTCGCTGTCGCTCGACTTGAGTCCGACGACCAGCTTTCCGTTCGCGGACGGGGCCGGCGCGACCGCGCACGTCCGAGTCTCCAGCGCGACCTTCCACTTCTCCTGGCCATCGGTCACCCCGTATGCGGTGACCTCCTTGAACATGGCCTTGACCACCACGTCGCCCACCCGCCACGGACCGTACTGGGAGGCTCCCGGACCGGGTAGTTCGGTCCTGTTCTCGCTCAGCCAGACCGGGGCCTCGCCCGGCTTGATGCCGGCGTTGAGGTCGTACTCGTCCGGGCCGCGGCCCGTGCCCTTGCCGTCGCCCCGGTCGACCGAGGGGGAGACGGAGGGCGCGGCCGATTCCGTACCCCCGGCCCCGGCCCCGGCCGCAGGCTCCTCCCGGTCGGCCCCCACCAGGGCGTACGCGCCGCCGCCGATCACCAACAGACCCGCGACCAGCGCCGAGATCAGCACGGCGGGCCGGCCCCGGAACGGGCTCCCGCCCCTCCTGCCGGGAGCCGGAGGAGGCAACGGCTCCCCGAAACCCGGCTGTCGGCCCGGAGCCCCGTGGCCGCCGGGCGGCAAGGGAGGCGGGCTCGGCGCAGGCGGCGAGGGGACGGGCAGCGGCTGCGCGTACGGGTTGCCGGGCACGGGTCCGGAACCAGGGGGCGCAGCCCGGTAGTCGGAGCCGTAGCCGGGCTGAACGGCGGGCGGCGAGGCGGGTCCTGACGCCTGCCCCGCGGGCCACCGCTGTGCAGGGTCGGGCAGTTCGTCGAGGTCGCGACCGGTCATGGTGCAAGTGTTGCCGCTGGGCCGACCCGGCCGGAACACATTTCCGGACGAAGGCCTGTCCGGCCGCCGGCCAGGCCCGCGTCAGCCGTCGAGCCGTTCGTGCAGGAAGGCGGTGACCTCGGCGCGGGCCCTCAAGGCAGGGTGGTCCGCCGGGGTTTCGCGGACCTCCAAGGTCAGCACCGCATGGGCCTGGCGGCCGAAGCCGTCGTCGTTCCCGGGGGCCGAGCTGAGCCGGATGACCTTGAAGGCCTCACCGAGCCGGGAGCTCAGGGTGTCGAACCGCTCCTCCGGGGCCATCCAGTCCTCGCTGAAGCGGAGCCCCATCACGCAGAGGCCGTTGTTCCGCGTGCGCTCGACGACGCGCCGCATTTCGTCCTCGGAGACGCCGGCGTCCGCGCGGCGGGCGGCGGTCAGCGCGATCGGGGCCGACGGCTGGCTCATCACGGGGGCCAGGACGACGTCGTCCACCGCGGCGGCCAGGGCGAAACCGCCCGTGAAACAAAGGCCGATGACGCCGACGCCCGCGGCGGGCGTACGGGCAGCGAGGTCGCGGGCGAGGGCCCTGAGGTAGTCGGCGACGGGCCGCCTGGCGTTCGTGGCGAAGGCCCGGAACTCCGCGGAGACGCAGACGCGGGCCAGTACGGCCGCCGTCCGGGCCACGGACAGGGGCTTGCCCGGCGTGCCGAACAGCGAGGGCATCACGACGGTGAACCCCTCGTCCACCAGGTGTTCGGCGAGCCCGAGCACCTCGGGCGTGATGCCGGGCAGCTCCGGCAGGAGCACCACGCCCGGCCCTTCGCCCTTCTCGAAGCAGTCGTACGTGAGCCCCTCGGCGGAAAACGGAGCCCGGCGCCAGCCGGCGAGGGTGGAAGTCGGTGCGGTGCCTGTCATTGCCCCTGCTCTCGGTCGGGTCCCGGCGTCGGGCAGCCGACTGTACGCCGCGTCCATGCCAAGCCGACGGCCGGATCGGCGCGCGTCAACAGCGCGCGGGCCCGGTCATCCTCCCGGAGCCTTCCCACCCCCCGGGGTGAACTGGGCGCCCGTCTGATCCGTCCGGGCCCGTGAGTACTGGTCCGGGAGGGGGGCGGGCCGCGTCCGGGCCGGTGCGGAGCCGGTGGGCGGAGCTGGTGGGCGCACGGAAAGGATCACGTTCGGTGCCACGATTCCCCCGCACACAGCGGGCAGGCCAGGCTGCGAAGCCGTTCACAGGGATGAGAGGTACGAAAGTGGCGCCTCAGGTGGTCGATGAAACGGCTCAGCGTCTCCCCGGCCGGAGGGGACCGGGGGCCGACGCCCCCGGCGCGGCACCGGCCGCCCCCGCACGCGTACCCGCCCCCACCGCACCCGAACCCGAACCGGCCCCGGAGCGGATCGACGCCGAACTCCTGATCGCCGCCTCGGTCCTGCTCGCCGACGCGGCCCTCACGGCCAAGCAGTCCGGCGCGGAGCTGACCGGCGCGATGTTCAGCTGGCGGTTCGGGCTGGAGGCGCTGCGGCGCCCCGGCTGGGCCCTCGGCACGGCCGTCTCCTGCGCACGGGCGCTGACCGGATCCGCCGGGCTCGGCTTCGGGGCGAACGGCGGGGTGGCCGGTGAACTCCTGCGCATGGCGGGGAACATGACCTACCGCCGGCCCGCCAAGGTGGCCATGGCGGTGGACGCCTTCGCCCTGCGGATCAAGGCGGCCGCGGTCGACCATCCCAGCCTCGACGCCCCGGCCGCCCGCCGGCTCACCGACGCGATGGTGGCCGGGAACCGGCTGGAGGCGGCGCGGGCCATGTACGCGCTGATCGAGCTGCTCGGCGTGACGCGCGCGCTGACCACGGTGAGTCCCGTGATCATGGAGCTGCTGGCCCTGCTCGGCCTGCTCGACGAGAATCCGGTCAACGACGACTTCTCGTGGGTGACGCTCGCCGGGGGCGTGCCGACCACCGACCCGATCCTCGGACTGCCCAGCTCGGTCCTGAAGTTCCTCAACCCCGGACCGGGCCGCGCGGAGCGCACCGACCCGGACCCGATCCTCGCCAAGGTGCTCACAGGCTCCCGCAACGACATCGTCAGCTACGTGGGCGACATCGGCGCCCTCGGCAACCACGGCCTCGTGCTGCTGCGCCGTGTCGAATGCGCCGACGGCGCCGTACGGTACGTACTCCTGCTGCCCGGCACCAGCTTCGGCCTGCTCAGCAACAGCACCCCGCAGGACCTGGTCGGCGCGTTCGACGGACTGCTGCGCACCGACACGACGTACACGCGCGCCGCGAAGAAGCTGCTGCGACGGGCGGGGGTGCCCACCGGCGCGGAGCTCATGATCGTCGGACACAGCCTCGGCGGGATGACCGCGATGAACCTCGCGTCCGACGTGGAGGTCTGCGCCGCCTACCGGGTCACCCACGTGATCGCGATCGGCTCTCCGATCGACGGCAAGCGGCCCGCCGACCACACCACCCGGGTGATCAGCCTCGTCAACAAGCACGACGTGATTCCGGGACTGGACGGGCGCGGACCGGCCTCGCCTCACGACCTCCCCGAGAGCTGGGTCGAACTGGCCTGGCTGGACGAGTCGTACGACTACCCGCTGTCGCACGCCCCGCAGGCGTACTCCGACGCGCTGCGCGGGGAGTTCACGCACTACCGGGACCAGGTCAACAAGCTGATCGGCGCGTACGACGGCGAAGTCGTCGGCAACCAGACCTACATGCTGCGCGACAAGTGACCTCACGTGACCCAAGGGACCACAAGGGAGACCGACCGATGACCACTGCCGACAGCCCGGCCACCGCGGCGCGACGTCCCGCCACGGCCTGGCCCCTGGAGAACGCCGTGTTCAGCGCGGCCATGGTCGCCCAGCGGCTGCCCTGGGTGGACGCCCCGGCCCGGGCCCTGGGGCTGGACATGCTGACCCGGGACGGGGTGACGCGCGGGCTGCTGGCGTTCCTGCGGCGCACCCGCTCGGGCCGCCCGGTACGACTGCGCACCCCGTTCGGGCCGTTCCTCCTGCCGTTGGCCGCCGCCGACGCCGCGGGCCTGCTCGCGGCGGCCGACGAAGCGGGGGCCCTCGCGCCCGCGGTCGGCCTCACGGCCGGCGGGCAGCGGTACGGCCTGTCGCCGCACGTGCCACTGCCCAGCGACGCGGCCGTGCCGGCCGCGGAGCTCGGCGCGCTGCCGGCCGAGGACGTGGACCGGGTGATCGCGGCCCGCCGCGGGGACGGCACGCTGGAGTGGGCCGACTGGGAGCGCGGCATGCTGCGGCTGAGCCGGCGCGTGGTGGTCGGAGCCGCGGCGGTCGAGGACACGCTGCTCGGCGAGGTGCTCGCGGGTGCCACGGCGGCCGCCGGCAGCAGGTCGTACGAGGGCCGGGCCGAAGCCCTGCGGCGCAGGCTGGCGCCGTACCTGGCCGACCCGGACCCCGCCTCCGTGACGGGCCGGCTCCTGGCCCACGGCTCCGGGCGCGAGGAGAGCGGTCCGGACGCCGCGGGCCCCGCCGTCGCGCACGCGCTCGCGCTGGTGTCCCGGGCCGCCGCCGAGACCGTGCTCCAGGCGCTGGCCCTGCTCGCCGTCGGCGCCGCGGCGACCCCGGAAACGGCCGTCGCCGAAGCCCTGCGCCGCTGGCCCCCGGTGGCCGCGGCCGTGTACCCGGTACGCGCGGACTTCGTCTGGCAGGACCTGGCGGTCGAGGCGGGCACCGAGATCCTGCGCGTGCCCGGCTGGCTGCGCGGTCTGGACGGCGAGGACCGCACGGACCGGGCGCAGGCCGGCACGTCGGCCGCGGCGGACAGCTCGGGGATGCCGCCGCTGTGCGGGGCCCCGACCGGGTGCGCGGCGACGCGGTTCGCCGCACTCGTGGCCGAGCACGTCGTGCGCGCCGTCACCGAGACGGTGCGCCCGCTGCTGATCGCCCCGCAGTTCACCGCGGACCGGCTGCCGGACACGCTCGATGCGAAGACGCTGGTGGTGGCGTTGGAGGACCTCACCGCCCGGCCGGCCGACGGCCGGGTGACCGTCACCCTGCCGACGGCGGTGCCCGTCTCGGCCTTCGGCTACGCCCCGGCGGCGTACGGGGCCCTGGCGCACGCCAGCGCCGACCGGCTGGAGCGGCACGCGGAGAGCCTCGCCGCCTGCGCCGGGAACAGCGGCTGGAACACCGACGAGGAGGGCGAGCGGTTCCGCGTGGTCCTGCTGGACCACGCCGAGCGGTGCGCCACGGCCGCCGACGGCGTGCGGCGTGCGGCGAAGCGGCTGACGGACTGAGGCGGACGGATCCATGCGTACTTCGGCACCTCCACCGCCGGGACCCGCCCGCGCCGCCGTCCTCGCAGGGCTCGGCGCGTACGTTCCCCCGCGCGTCCTCACCAACGCCGAGCTGTGCGGCGGACGCCCCGTCGGCGACGAGTGGATCCGCGCCCGCATCGGTGTGGCGAACCGGCGCATCGCCGACGGGGAGGCCACCGTCGACCTGGCGGTGCGAGCGGGCCGGCACGCGCTGACGGCGGCCGGGACGTCGCGGGTCGACGCGGTCGTCCTGGTCACCACGTCCCCGGACCGGCTCGTTCCGGCCGGGGCCCCGGAGGTGGCGGCACGGCTGGGTCTGGGCACGGTACCCGCGTTCGACATGGCATCGGGCTGCAGCGGGTTCCCGTACGGCCTGTGCGTGGCTTCCTCGATGATCACGGCCGGGTCCTTCGACCGTGTGCTGCTGGTCGCCTCGGACGTGTTCACCGCGTTCCTCGACCCGCGGGACTGGCTGACGGCGGCCATCTTCGGCGACGGGGCGGGAGCGGTGGTGCTGCGCGCGGGCGAGGCGCGCACCCCCGGTGCGTTCGGGCCGTTCGACCTGGGGAGCGATGGCGCGGGGGCGGATCTGCTGGAGGTCCCCGGCGGCGGCACGCGGGCCAGGAAGCGGCAACTGACCGAGCCGGAGGTGGAGTTCTCGCCGTACTTCCGGATGGACGGGCCCGTCGTGCTCAAGCAGGCCGTCGTCGGGATGTGCGACTCCGTGACGCGGGCGGCGGAACGGGCCGGTTGGCGGCTCGGCGACCTCGACCTGGTGGTCGCCCACCAGGCCAACCAGCGGATCCTGGACGGGCTCACCGCCGAACTGGGCCTGGCGCCCGAGCAGGTGCTGTCGCACATCGAGGCGTACGGGAACACCGGGGCGGCCTCGGTGCCGGTCCTGCTGGCCCAGGCGGCCGCCGCCGGGACGCTCGGGCCGGGCCTGCGGGTGGCGCTCACCGCGTACGGCGCGGGGCTGGCCTGGGGATCGACCACCCTGGTCTGGCCCGACGTACGGGCGGTGGCCGAGGGAGGGTGAGCCGCCCCCGGCCCGGACGCCGCGAGCGGCCTACCAGAAGGGCGTCTCGCGCCTGCGCCGCTCCCGGTCCACCAGGGCCTGTACGGCGGTCTGTGACTCGGCGCACAGCAGCCGGGCGGCGGCCGCGCGGGCGGCGTAGGACTCGGGGCGCGGCGGCGCGGGGATCGGCTCGCCGATGGTGACGAGCCACTTCGCGGGCAGCGGGAAGACCGTGGTGATCGGGAAGTACGGGAGGCCGAAGAGGCGTGCCAGAGCCGGGATCTGGCCGATGCGGGGGCAGGCCTCCTCGGCGCCGATGACGGACACCGGGACGACGGGGGCGCCCGCCCGCACGGCCGTGACCGCGAATCCGTGGCTGAAGGGCCGGAGCTGATAGCGCTTTCGGAAGGGCTTTTCCAGACCCGAAAGCCCTTCGGGGAACACCCCGACGATTTCCCCGGCGGTCAGGTGTTCCATTCCCAGGGTCGGTTCGAGAGGAATGGCGCCCTTCTTCCGGGCATACGAACCGAGGACCGGAAATCGGAAGACGAGCGGCGCGGCGGGAACGTGCAGGGGTCGCCGCAGGCTGCGCGAGAACACCTTCTGGAGAACGAATCCGTCGAGCCCCCACGCGCCCGAATGGTTGGCGACGACGACCGCGGGGCCTTCGGCCGGGATGTTCTCCACCCCGGCCACTTCGAGCCGGAAGTAGTCGTCGACGAGCCAGTCCAGTAAGCGGTCCCAGGCACCCTCGCCGGCGTCACCGAGCAGCCGTTGCACGTTCCTGATCTCGGCTCCGGCGACCTCGATCACATCGGTCATGCTTTCCGACACGAATGATCCCCACTCTCGCATTTCGAATCATCAACAAGCCCGGCAGGGACGGGTTTTGAGTAAATCCCCGGCCGTGGTACCTATTTGAGCACGAGAAGGCTCCGCCCTCGCCGCCAACTGCCACCGTAAATGAGAGATACCGTGACCACTTCCGCGCCGGAATCCGTCCTCGACGTGATCAGCGACCTGCTCGTCGAGAAGTTCGAAGTCCCCTCCGAAGAGGTACGGGCAAGCGCTCCCATGAGCGACCTGCTGATCGATTCCCTCATGATCGTCGAGATGGCCATCGCCGTTCACGAGACGCTCGGTGTCAAGGTCGGGGAGGACGAGCTCCGCGCCGCCACCCTCGCCCAGTTCGCCGCGTCCGTCGACGAACGGCTCACGGACCGTTGATCAGGCGCCCCGAAGCCGTCGTGACCGGGCTCGGCCTGGTCACGGCGGCCGGATGCGACCGGGACTCCACGTGGTCGGCGGTCCGCGCCGGCCGCTCCACGGCAGCCCCCGACCCCCTGTTGCACGGCCTGCCCGTCACCCTCAGCTGCCGCGTGCCCGAGCCGGACCACCCGGTCCTGCGCCGGCGCGGGGCGGCCCGGCTGGACCCGGTCGACCGGTTCGGCCTGGTGGCCGCGGCGCAGGCGCTCGAGCAGGCCGCGCTCGATCCTCGGGAGTGGGACGGCAGCAGGGTCGCCGTCGTCACCGGCGGCGGCGTCGGCGGTGTGCGGACCCAGGACGAGGCGCTCGCCCGACTCGGCGAACAGGGACCGGAGTTCGTCTCCCCGTACTTCCTCCCCGGCTATCTGATCAACATGACGTGTGCCAACATCGCCCTGCGCTTCGGGGTGACCGGGCCCGCCCTCGCCACCTCCACGGCCTGCGCCTCGGGCACCACCGCCCTCGGCCTCGCCCGGGACCTGCTGGCGACCGGCCAGTGCGACATCGCCCTCGTCTGCGGCGCCGAGGCGGCCGTCACCCGGCTGATGGTGACGGGGTTCTCCCAGCTGGGTGCCCTGTCGGACACGGGATCGCGCCCCTTCGACGCCACCCGCGACGGGTTCGTCATCGCGGAGGGGGCGGGAGCGCTGGTCCTGGAGCGCCCCGGGCACGCCGCCGCCCGGGCGGCCCGGCCCCTCGCCCGCCTGATCGGCCACGCCGCCTCGACGGACGCGCACCACCTCGTGGCGCCGCATCCCGAAGGGCGCGGCGCAGAGCAGGCCGTCCGCGCCGCCCTCGCGGACGCGGGGGTCGGCCCCGAGGACGTCGGCCACGTCAACGCGCACGGCACCTCGACCCGGCAGAACGACGCCATCGAGGCCGCCGTCCTGCGCCGCGTCTTCCCCGACCGGCCGCCCGTCACCTCGGCCAAGGGCGCCCTGGGGCACACGCTCGGGGCCTCGGGGGCCATCGAGGCGGCCCTGACCGTCCTGGCGCTGGCCGAGGGAGTCGTTCCTCCCACGGCGGGGCTGGCCGCGACCGCCCCCGGGACGGACATCGACGTCGTCGCCGGAACGGCCAGGGAGCACGCCGCGCAGGTCGCCGTCAGCAATTCCTTCGGGTTCGGCGGCCACAACGCCGTGGCGGTGCTCGCCCGCCCCTGACGGCGCCGGGGGGCGGCCCCGGGCCCGCCGGGCGACCATGGGGATGTGGAAGGTGCGCCATGACCGAGCAGATGCCCATCGAGGATCTGATCAGCGGCGCCGCACAGGACGCCGGAGGCTGGCTCGGCTCCCTGCCCGTGGCGCAGCTGGCCACCGGCGCCGACGGGACGATCGTCCGCTGGAACCGCGCGGCCCAGGAGCTGCTCGGTTACGCCCCGCCGCAGATCGTCGGCCACCACATCGCCGACCTCCTGCACCCCGGAGCCGACCGCAGCCTCGGCCGCGCCCTGTGGGAGACCGCCGTGACCGGGCGCGGGGTGATGGGCACCGTGACCGCCTGGCACCAGGACGGGCACCCGCTGGAGCTGGAGATCTGGGCCTGCCCGGTGCCCAGCCGGCGGCACGGCACCTCCGCGGTGCTGGTCTTCGCCGCCGACGCCCACGCGGCCCGCCGGATCCGGGGATCGTCGGCGGTCTGGGACGGACTCTTCGCCCGCTCGCCCGTCGGCATCGCCATCCTCGACACGCAGCTGCGGTTCCTCCAGGTCAACCCGGCCCTGGAGGCCATGAACGGCCTCCCCGAGTCCGCCCACATCGGACGGCGCCTCGTCCAGGTCCTGCCCGACGTGAACGCGGAGGACATGGAGGACGCGATGCGGCAGGTCCTGGCCACCGGGGAGCCGGTGCTGGACCGCCGGCGCTCGGGCCGCACCCCTGCCGAACCCACCCGCGACCGGGTCTGGGCGTGCTCGTACGTCCGCGTCGAGGACCCGGGCGGCCGGCCGATCGGTGTGATCGCCTCCCTGCTCGACATCACCGAGCAGCAGCGCGACCACATCGAGGCCGAGGCCGGCCGCCGCAGGCTGGCGCTGCTCAGCGAGGCCAGCGTCCGCATCGGCGCGAGCCTGGAGCTGGAGCGCACCGCGCAGGAGCTGGCGGACCTCGCCGTACCGCAGCTCGCCGACGCCGCCACCGTGGACGTACTCGACACCCTCGCGCGCGGTGACGAGCCCGGCCCGGGGCTCGCCGGGGGCGTGGGCCTGCGGCGCCTCGGCAAGGCACCGCTGACCGGCTCCGCGGTGATCGGCATCCTCGCCCCGCTGGGCAGGACCCTCGTCTTCCCGTCGGCCGCCCCCTACACCCAGGCCCTGGCCGCCCGCAGACCCTTCGTCATCGCGCACGTGGACGAGCAGGCCGTCGCCTCCGCCGCCCGCCACACGAGCAAGCCCGCCCAGCTCCTGCCCGTCGGCGTGCACTCGTTCATGATGACGCCGCTGATCGCGCGGGACCTCGTACTGGGCGTCGCCACCTTCTACCGCACCCGCCCCGTCGGCCCGTTCGGACCCGACGACGTCACCCTCGCCGGCGAGCTCGCCGCCCGCGCCGCCATCAGCATCGACAACGCGCGTCTCTACCACCGCGAGCACGAGACCGCCGTCATCCTCCAGCGCAGCATGCTGCCCCAGCACATCACCCCGCCGCCCGGCATCGAGGTCGCCCACCGCTACCTGCCCGCCAGCGACGTCAACGAGATCGGCGGCGACTGGTACGACGTCCTGCACCTCCCCGGCGGCAAGGCCGCCCTGCTCATCGGCGACGTCATGGGCCACGGCATCGCGGCCGCGGCGGTCATGGGACGCCTCTCCGCCAGCGTGCGCGCCCTCGCCCGGCTCGACCTCGCCCCCGAGGCCCTGATGCACCAACTGGAAGCGACGCTCGACGACCTCGCCGAGCCGATGCTCGCCACCTTCCTGTACGCCGTCGTCGACCCGCAGACGGGCCGCTGCCGCATCACCCGCGCCGGGCACCCGCCGCCCGCGACCGTCACCCCCGACGGCACGGTCCGCCTCCTCGACCTGCCGCCCGGCACCCCGCTGGGCGTCGGCGGGACCGCGTACTCCTCCACCGAGCTGACCCTGCCCCCGGGCAGTCTCCTCGTCCTGTACACCGACGGCCTCGTCGAGGCCCGCGGCAGCGACATCGACGAGCGCCTGGCGGAACTGACCCGTCTGCTCGTCGACCCCCCGCGCTCGCTGGACCACTTGTGCGACTCGCTGATCACGCAACTGGTCCCGGCGTCCGCGGACGACGACATCGCCCTGCTCGTCGCCCGCGTGGGCACCGACCCCCACACGCCGCCACCCCCCTGAGTCGGCGTCGGGCCCGGTCCGCCGGACACCCCCTCGTGCAGGATGGCGGGATGGAGTTCACGGAACTGGAGGAGCGGGCCCGCGCGCTCGCGGCCTCGGGCGCGCGCCGGATCCTCGGCATCACCGGGCCGCCCGGAGCCGGCAAGTCCACGCTCGCCGCCCGCCTCGCGCAGGCGCTCGGGCCCGAACGGGCCGTCGTCGTACCGATGGACGGGTTCCACCTCGCCCAGGCCGAACTGGAGCGGCTGGGACGGGCGGACCGCAAGGGCGCCCCGGACACCTTCGACGCCGCCGGGTACGCGGCGCTGCTGGCGCGCCTGCGCACGCCCGCGGCCGCCGCGGTCTACGCCCCTGCCTTCGACCGGTCGTTGGAGGAGCCCGTCGCCGGGAGCATCCCCGTCGCCCCGTCCGTACGCCTGGTGATCACCGAGGGCAACTACCTGTTGTACGGGGCGGGGGAGTGGGCGGAGGTACGGGCGTTCCTCGACGAGGTCTGGTACCTCGCGCCCGACGACGCCCTGCGGGTCAGGCGGCTGGTCGACCGGCACGTACGCCACGGCAAGGCGCCGGCCCACGCCGAGGAGTGGGTGGCGCGCTCGGACGAGGCGAACGCCCGCCTGATCGCGCCCGGCCGGACCCGGGCCGACCTGGTGGTGGAGTAGGGGATCCGGGGTTTCGGGGCCGGGCCGGGCCCCCGAACCCCGGGAGTCTCCCAGGGGCGTACGCGGCGGCCAAGGGGGCGCGCAGCGGAGCAGATGCGCCATTTCCCGAAAGATTTCCATCGACAGCCGTGCACATTCGGGCGTCTTTTCCGATGGGGTGGTGTTGGGGGAGCGGCCGGTCCGACCGGCCGCTGGATGTGGGGGACAGGCATGTCCGTTCCGTTCTCTTCACCGGAAGGCTTCCCGCCGACGTGAATCGTGTCCAGACCTTCACTCCCGTTCCGATACTCGTCGCCTTCGGCGCTTTCGAAGCCGTCAGGAGACACCCCCGCCTGCCGGGTGCGAGGACCCGGAAGGCGACCGCTCGTGCCGGCGACGACCGGCATCCCTGGAGGAGCGCATGAGTGAGGGCGAGTTCGACCCGTCCGGGGACCGGGCGGTCTCCAGTGAGCTGGCCGGCGTCCTGCCGGTGGAGTTCAGCGCGTTCCACTCCCAGCACCACCGCGCCTACCTGCGCTACGCCCACCTGCAGCTGGGCTCCCGCCAGGACGCCGAGGACGTCGTCGACGACGTGTTCACCTTCCTGCTGAAGGTGTGGCGCCAGGCACTGAAGGAGGCGAGCCTGCACGGCTTCGCCTGGGCGGTGCTGCGCGAACACGTCGCACGCAGGCTGGCGCTCCTCGGCCGTCCGGCCGCCATGGTCGAGACGGCCTGGTTCGCCGCGCTGCGCCGTGCGTCCCGGCACCGGATGGAACTGCTGGAGGCCAAGCTGGGCCTGTACGCGGCGATCGCGTGCCTGCCCGAACGCCACTACGACGTGGTGTTGCTGGCCTTCTTGCTGGGGTACGACAACGGCACCGTCGGCCGGATGATGGGGATCTCCCCCGCGGCGGTCCGTTCGCACATTCGAGGCGCGAGCCGAATCCTGTCCCAGAAACTCGGGGCGGACCGGGTGCCTGGAGAGGAGAAGGGCCAGTGAGTGACATGACGGCCGACCACGACGCCGTGCCGGGGCAGAAGCTGGCGGCGGCGCTGGAGGACGCCGAGGTGCTGGTGGAGGAGTACGCCGGCTACGACGAGGACGCCGCCCGGCGGCGCATCGCCCGCCGCATCGCGGCGGACCGGGCCCGCTCGGCGACCGGCGCCACCGGCAGCGGCGGCTTCCCGGGCCCCGCCTCCCTCACCGGCCGCAGGCCGATGCCCGCGCTCGCGCCCACCCCGGCGGACGACCTCGTACTCGACGCCGCCTGCCACGTACGGGCCGCGCGGGCGCTGGACGACCTGGCCTGGTCGCTGGCCGAGAGCCGGCCCTTCGCCGAGCTGGCCCTGGCCGCGGGGACCTGGCCGCACGGATCGGAACCGGCCCTGCTGTTCGGCGCTCTCCTGCATCTGGCCGACCGGATGGAGGGCGCGCAGTTCTGGTTCCAGTACGCGGCCGGAGCCGGATCGCGGACCGCCGCGCGCCTCCTGCACCTCCACCACCTCGCACGCGCCGAGGTGGACACCGCCCGGCACTGGAGGGCACTGGCCGAGGCGCTGCCCCCGGACGAGGGACTGCCGCACCTGCCGGAGGTCCCGGAGAACCTGGAGGAGGCCCTCGGCGCCTCGGTCATCTGGACCTCGCCGCCGATCAGCACCCAGGACCTGACCGCCCTCACGGCGGTGAGAGGGCACGGCGGGCGGCCCCCGTACCGGCTGCCCGCCCGGCTGCGCAGGGCCGTGACGGCCCTGAGCCGGAACGTCGACCAGGACCAGGGGGAGGTGTTCCTCCTCGGCCCGCACGTGGCGGTGGCCGTCGCCCAGCACGCGCGGCTGAACCTCCTGCACCTGCCGGACGAGGCGAACGCCTGGGCGCTCCAGGCGCTCCGCCAGCCGCAGCCGGAACACGCCGGGCGCGGGGCCTCCGAGGGGCGGCCGGCTCCGGTCGCGATGGAGGCCGTCCACCGGGCGCTGCGCGTCCTGGAGATCGTCAACCGGTACTCCGGCGGGGTGAGCCTCGCCCAGATCGCCCGCGAGACCCGGTTGCCGCAGCTGGTGCTGGCCCGGGTCATGGAGCAGCTCGTACGGGCGAACCTGGCGGCACCGGCCGCCCCCGGCGCGTACATCGCGGGCCGGGCGCTCTTACTGACCGAGGCGGCGTCCGGCGACGGGCACGGACATGTGCAGGAGACCCTCGCCTGGGTCCGTGACGCGGTCGGCGCCGCCGTCTACGTGGCCCGCTACACCGACGGCGAGGTGTGCATCACCCAGTACGCCGACGGTCCGGCGACCCCGCTCGTGGACGAGTGGGTGGACTTCCGGGCCGCCGCCCACGCCTCGGCGGTCGGCAAGGCCCTGCTGGCGCAGCTCGGTTGCGACGGCCGCAAGGACCACCTGTCCCGGCACCGGGCGGCGCGGTTCACGGCCCATACCATCACCCGTCAGGACGAGCTCTTCCACCAGCTCGACACCCGCCGCCCCGGCGCCCCGTTGCTGGACCTCCAGGAGTACGCCATGGGCACGGTCTGCGCGGCCGTCCCGATCACCTCGGGCCCCAACGCCGAGTGCCTGGCCCTGTCCATTCCGGCCCCGGACCCGCACCGCCTCGTGCAGGCCGCCAGGATCCTGCAGAGCGAGGCCGCGGCGGTGCTGCTCGCCCTGATCGTGGGCGGCACCGGCCCGGGCCCCTCCCGCACGGCCGCCGAGCGGGAGGAGGCGGCGGGAGAGCCGGGCAGCATCCTCATCACGGCCACCTAGGGGGTGTGCGCCCGGCGCGGTCCTCGCGCGGACCGCCCCGGGCTTCACCCGACCGCGCTGCCCCGCTGGCACGAAGGCCCGGCGGGCGGCTTGCTGGAGGAATGACACAGGCACCGGGGCCGACCCGGCAACAAGCCCTGAGCACGCCCAAGGCCGCGGGGCTGGCGGGGGTCGTCTTCGCCGTCCTGCTCGCGACGGCGATGGTGCTCGCCCGGATCGCCCTGCCCGAAGGGGGCGGTGGTGAGGACCTGACGGTCGCCCAGGGCGAGCGGGGGGCGCTGCAGACGGCGACCGAGCTGGTCCCTTTCGCGGGCATCGCCTTCCTGTGGTTCATGGGCGCACTGCGCGAGCACACGGGGGAGGCCGAGGACCGGTTCATCGCGACCGTGTTCCTGGGCAGCGGACTGGTCTTCGTCGCCTGCCTCTTCGGCGCCGTCGCCGCCGCCGGTACCGTGCTCGACGCCGAGGACCCCACCGGCTTCGGCCGCCATTTCGCGTACACGCTGCTCACCACGTACGGGATGCGGATGGCCGCCGTCTTCGTCCTCGCGACGTCGACGCTCGGCCGCAGGCTGCGGGTCCTGCCCAGACCCCTGGTCGCGATCGGGACGGTGGCCGGTCTGCTCCTGTTGGTGGTGGGCTCCAGCGTGCCGTACTGCGAGCTCGTCTTCCCGACCTGGGCACTGATCATCAGCCTGTACATCCTGCGCACCGCCCGCCGCTCCGCATGATCCCCACAGCGCCGCGCCGCGTCACCTCCGCTCCGCCCTCACCCCAATGGCCTTGCCGGACGGGCCGTCCCGCTCTCCCGGCCGCACGCTGGCCGGGAAGCCGGAGGGGCCAACGAAAGGACCGGACCTTGCTGAGGCTTGTCGTCGATCTCAATCGGTGCCAGGGGTACGCGCAGTGCGCCTTCCTCGCACCCGACGTCTTCGCGATGCACGGAGACGAGGGCCTGCTCTACGACCCGCAGGCGCAGGACGCCCAGCGTGAGCGCGTGGCCCAGGCGGTCGCCGCCTGCCCGGTGCAGGCGATCCTCGTGGACGAGCTGGACATGGCCGCGGCCGGGTCCGGCGCCCCGGCCGCCACGGGGGAGGCATCCGATGGCTGACACGGCCCTGGACCACCTCAAAGCGAACGGCCGGATCGTCGTCGTCGGTGCTTCGCTCGCCGGGCTGCGCGGAGCCGAGACCCTGCGCGAGAAGGGCTTCAAGGGCTCGCTGACGATGATCGGTGACGAGCCCTACGAGCCGTACGACCGCCCGCCCCTGTCCAAGCAGGCGCTGCTGGGCATGGGTACGGCCGAGGGCACCGCGCTGCCCCGCCGCCGCGACATCGACGCCGAATGGCGCCTGGGGGTGGCGGCCAGCGGCCTGGACATGGCGGCCCGGCGGGTCAAGCTCGCCGACGGGGACGAGGTCCCGTACGACCGGCTGCTGATCGCCACCGGCGTCCGGGCCCGGCCCTGGCCGAACCAGGCCGAGGGCGAACTCGACGGCGTGTTCGTGCTGCGGACCCGTGACGACGGGGTGGCCCTGGCCCGGCGGCTCGATGCCGGACCGCGCCGGGTCCTGGTCATCGGGGCCGGGTTCACCGGCTCCGAGATCGCCTCGGCCTGCCGCGAGCGCGGCGTAGAGGTCACCGTCGCCGAGCGCGCAGACGCCCCCCTGGTCGGAGCCCTCGGCGGGGTCATCGGTGCGGTCGCCGCCGAACTCCACCGGGAGAACGGCGTCGACCTGCGCACCGGGATCATGGTCACGGCCCTGGAGGGCGACTCCACCGGACGGGTCCGAGCCGCGCACTTCTCCGACGGCACGTCGCTGGAGTGCGACGTCGTGGTCGTCTCGCTCGGAGCCCAGCGCAACACCGATTGGCTGGCCGGCTCCGGACTCGGCGCCGGCCCCCGCGGCATCGCCTGCGACGCGGGCTGCCGTGCCTTCGACATCCGCGGCATCGTCACCGACGACATCTTCGTGGCGGGCGACGTCGCGCGCTCCCCGCACCCGCTGTTCGGCTACCAGTTCCTGTCCCTGGAGCACTGGGGCAACGCCGTCTCGCAGGCGGAGACCGCGGCCCACAACATGCTCAGCGAGAGCACCGATCGCCGCCCGCACATCTGGGTGCCGGCCTTCTGGTCCTCGCAGTTCGGGGTGAGCATCAAGTCGGTCGGAGTGCCCTCGATGGGCACCGAGATCATGATCACCCAGGGCTCGCGCGCCGAACGCCGCTTCACCGGCGTCTACGGCTACCAGGGCCGCGTCATCGGGGCGGTCACCTTCGACAACTCGCGCTGGCTGCAGTTCTACCAGCAGCAGATCGAGGCCACCGCGCCCTTCCCGCCCCCGTTCCCCACGGTCGACCGCCGCCCCGAAGGGCAAAAGCCGCTCCCCGCGGACTTCCCGGACCCCTCCGTGCCCACGCACGGGCCGACCGTCACCCTCAGCGGATACTCGCCGGCCGACCGGCGCCTCACGTTCACCCCCGCCGGGCACTGACCCGCCCGCCCTCCGGAGGACCCGGCATGAAGCAAGGCATCCTGAGCGACATCCTCGACTACTCGAACCGCGCGAACCCGTACCCGCTGTACGCGGAGCTGCGCAAGACCCCGGTCTTCCACGACGGGGACGGCCCGTACGTCATCAGCACGTACCACCACATCCAGAGCCTGCTGCACGACCCGCGGCTCAGCTCCGAAGCCCGCAACCTGGCCGCCGGTGCCGGGGACCCGCTGGCCGGGGCGGAGGACGAGGGGGCCTCGGCCCTGCCGCCGAGCTTCCTCAAGCTGGACCCCCCGGAGCACGACCGGCTGCGCCGGATGACCAACCGCCCCTTCGGGCCGCCGGACTCCCCCCACCGCGTCGACGACATGCGCGGCTTCCTGCACACCACCGTCACCGGACTCATCGACAACCTCGGCGACCCGGAACGGATCGACCTGGTCGACCAGTTCGCCTACCCGTTCCCCGTCACGATGATCTGCCGGCTGCTCGGCGTCCCGCGCGAGGACGAGGCCCGCTTCCACGTCTGGGCCGACACCCTGGCCGCGAGCCTGGACCCCGACCCCGGCGCGGACCCGAAGGAACGGGAGAAGACGACCCACGACGCCCGGATGGAGCTCGGCATGTACCTGGCCGGGCTGATCGAGGAGCGCCGCAAGAACCCCGGCGAGGACATGCTCTCCCAACTGGCCGTCGGACACGGCCAGGACGAGACCATGAGCACGATGGAACTGCTCAGCACCGCGGCCCTGCTGCTCATCGCGGGCCACGAGACGACGGTCAACCTCATCACCAACGGGATGCTGACCCTGCTGCGCAATCCGGACGTCCTGCGACAACTGCGGGAGACGCCCGCCCTCGCCGTGCCCCTGGTGGAGGAACTGCTGCGGTTCGAGCCCCCGGTGCAGCTGCTGCCGCAGCGCACCCCGCTCGCGGACATCGAGGTCGGCGGGGTCACGATCCCCAAGGGTTCGTCGATGTGGCTGATCCTCGCCTCCGGCAACCGGGACCCGGACCGCTTCGAGAACCCGGACCGCTTCGACCCGTACCGCAAGGACATCCAGCACCTGGGCCTCGGCAGCGGCATCCACAGCTGCTTCGGGGCCCCGCTGGCCCGACTGGAGGCGCAGCTCGCGCTGACCGAGCTGACCCGCAGGCTGGAGAACCCGCGCCTGGTCGAGGACCCGCCGCCCTACCGGCAGAACGCGGTCCTGCGCGGCCCGCGCCACCTGCGGATCACGTGCGACGGGGTCCGTCCCTCCTGAGGCGCGGGCCGCCGGCGCCCGGACCCCGGGGAAGCCGGGGCGGCGGTACCGGTGCCGACCGCCCGCCTGTGCACGGGCGTTCGGCACCGGAGGCTGTCAGGACACGACCTAGGACAGCTTGCCGTCGTAGTCCGGCAGCTTGAAGGTGCGCTCCGCGTGGCCGCCGACGAGGTCGCTGTTGTTGTTGCCGATGTTGGCGATGACCGTGTAGCCGCGGCCCTCGATCTCGGCGCGCTTGCCCGTCTTGTACGCGCTGACCTCGTCGAAGAGGTCGGGCAGGTCCCGGACGTACAGGCCAGTGACGGGGTAGCCGACCGCCTTGAGGTTGTGCTCGGTGAGCGACTGGATGATCCCGGGGCGGGCGGTGACGAAGAAGATGGCCACACCGTGGTCGTTGGCGTACCGGGTCAGGTCGCGGACCTCGGAGATCGCCGGGGTCGGGAAGGTCCAGAACCAGTGGAAGTCCGTCTCCAGCGAAGAGTTGTCGATGTCCAGGACGATCGCCGGCTTCTCGCCGGCGGGCGACTGGGCGATGCGCTGCTCGACGTACGGGCGCGCCGTCGCCATGACGGCGGCCACGTCACGCTTCCACGTGCCGTAGTCGACCCCGCGGATGAGCGCGTTGCCGCCGGGCGCGGAGGCGGTGGCCGAGGCCGGGGCGGCCGCCGGGGCGGGGACCGGAGCGGGCGCGGCCTGGGCGGAGGCGGTGGGGGCCAGCATCAGGACGACGGTGGCCGCGGCCGTGCCGGTGGCGGTGCCGAGCAGGCGGACGCGGGCGCGGGTGCTGCGCATGTGGGGGCGCTCCTCAAGGGCTGAATTGACATGTACGGATCCAGAATCCGCAAGATCGAACCCCCTGTCTACTGGTCGGTAGTTAAATTCAGGTGGCCGTCCAGCCACCATCGAGGGGGAGCGAGGTTCCGGTGAGGTAGCCGGTGTGGGGCCCGCACAGCCATACCGCGGCCGCCGCGACCTCCTCCGGCTCGATCAGCCGCTTGATCGCGGACCGGGTGAGCAGCACATCGGACAGGACGTCGCCGGGGCCGATGCCGTGCGCGGCGGCCTGCTGCTCGATCTGCGCCTCGACCAGGGGCGTGCGGACGTAGCCGGGGCTGATGCAGTTGCTCGTCACCCCGTACGGGGCGCTCTCGACCGCGGTCACCTTGTTCAGCCCCTCCAGCCCGTGCTTGGCGGCCACGTACGCGGACTTGTACGCGCTGGCCCGCAGCCCGTGGGCGCTGGAGATGTTGACCACCCGCCCCCAGCCGGCCGCGTACATGTGCGGCAGCACGTGCCGCAGCAGCAGGAACGGCGCGGTGACCATCACCTGCTGGATCAGGGCGAACCGCTCGGCCGGGAACTCCGTGATGGGGGCGACGTGTTGCAGGCCGGCGCTGTTGACCAGGATGTCCACCTCCCTCGGCAGCCGCTCGATGGCGGCAGGGTCGGCGAGGTCGACGACGTGCGCCCGCCCGCCGACGAGTGCGGCGACGGACCTGGCCGGCTCCTCGGCGATGTCGGCCACGTGCACGGTGGCGCCCGCCTCGGCCAGCGCGATCGCGCAGGCCCGGCCGATGCCGCTGCCGCCGCCGGTCACCAGCGCGACGCGCTCCCGCAGGAAAGGAAGTTGGCTCGTCATGGCTGAACCCTAGGGAGGGCGGAGGGCCGCGCCCATGGCCCCGCGCGCCACACTCGGGGGCCGGGGTGTGGTGCACGGAGCCATGCGCGATGCCCTGCGGCGATGGCCGCCGTGGTGCCGTCAACGCTTCTGCGCGGTGAGGAAGTCGAGCAGGGTGCCGCTCGCATCCAGTGCGGTGCTGACGGAGCCGAAGCCCGCGGGCGGCGGCATGGTCGAGCCGGGCCAGGTGTGGCCGGCCCCGTGCACGACGAGCAGCCGCACTTCGGCCCCCGCGGGGCCGGCCGGCCAGGTGACGGAGTCATAGCCGGGCTTGCCCTCCTCGGCGGGTCCGCCGGTCCCGCCGGCGGCGGCGAACGCCTCCGCACTGGCCCGGGCGGACACCGTGGCGGTGATGGGCTCCTCCCCGGGGGCGGCCGGGCCGGGAGCGGGCAGGCCGGCCAGCGGCCGTACGGGGTCCTCCGCCCCGTAGACGATCAGGACGGGCACCGGACCGGTGGGCTTCACGGCGGCGGCCCCGGTGGGGAGTTCACCGGAGACCGAAGCCGCGCCCGCGACCAGGTCCGGGCGCTGCGCGGCCATCCGCAGGGCCATGGAGCCGCCGTTGGAGAACCCGGCGACGTAGACACGGTGCGGGTCGGCCCGGCCGGTGCGCACGAGCTCGGCGATCAGCGCCTCGGTGAACCGGACATCGGCGTCCGGATCCGGCCGCTGCGCGGTGGCGGCGGTGCCGGCGCCCCAGCCCTTGCCCAGTGCCTCCGGGTACACGAGGAGCATGCCGCGGGCCTCGGCGGCCTTGTCCAGGCCGCTCTGCCTCCGCAGCTGTTCGGCGTCGGCCCCGCGCCCGTGGAAGGCGATGAGGAGCGGCCGCGGTCCGCCGCCCTCCGCGGCGGGGCGGTGCGTCAGGTACTCCCGGGTGCCGTCGCCCACGGTCAGCCGCTCCCGGCCGTCGACGCCGGGGGCGGGGGCGGAGACGCTCGTGCTCACGGCGGGCCCGGCCGAGGCGGGGGGCCGGGAGGCCGTCGAGCAGCCGGTGAGCCCGGCGGCGGTGAGCGAGAGGCCGAGGGCCAGCGCGGCGGCGTACGAGGCGCACCGGGTGGCCGTGCGGCGCGGGGACGGGGAGAAGCGGTTCGAGGACATGCCGTGAGCACAACACCGACGCCCGCCCTCCGTCCAAGATCGATATTGATCTGGTATCAATCAAACTCCGATATCGTTGCCGGTCGTGGACCTGATCCGGCATCTGCAGTGCTTCGTCGCTGTTGCAGAAGAAAGACATTTCGGCCGCGCCGCCGAGCTGCTCGGCATGGCCCAGCCACCCCTGTCCCAGCGCATCCAGCGCCTGGAGCGCGAGCTCGGCGTCCGGCTCTTCGAACGCACCAGCCGCCAGGTGACGATCACCGCGGCCGGCACGATGCTGCTGGAGGACGCCCGCCTGCTGCTCGCCCGGGCGGACGCCCTCGCCGCCACCGCCCGCCGCATCCGCGACGGCGAGAGCGGACTCCTGCGCGCCGCCCTGCCGCCCGATCTCGCCGGCGAGGCGATCGCCGCGATCCTGGCCGCCTTCCGGCAGCACCACCCCGGCGTGGAGCTCGAGCTCCACGAGCTGTCCACCGCCGAGCAGCTGACCCGGTTCACCTCCCGCGAGCTCGACGTCGGGCTCGTCCGGCACCCCTGTGACATCGCCGGGCTGGAACTCGGGCCGGTCCTGCGCCGCGAACTCGGCGTGCTGCTGCCCCGCGAGGCCCCGGCCGCATCCCTGGAGGAGGTACCGCTCGCCGCCCTCACCGGATACGGCCTCGTCCTCTTCCCGCGAGCCGAGGCCCCCGCCCTGCACGACGACGTACTGAACACCTGTGCCCGGGGCGGCTACACCCCCGCCGCCGTCCGCCAGGGCAGCGGGCCCGGCTTCGTCCGCGGCCTCGTCCTGTCCGCGAACGCCGTGGCCTTCGCCCCGCGCGACAGCGGGTCGGCCCACTCCCCGGGCCCGCACGCCGACATCGTGTGGCGGCCCCTCGCCGGCGCCCCGCTGGCCTGGCGCCACAGCGTCGCCTGGCCGCGGGGCCGCGGCGACGCAGCCGTCGGCGCCTTCGCCGAAGCGACCACGCGGACCCTGTGGAACACTGCGGCGGTGACCGCCGACGTACCCGCGCGGCCGCTCCACCTGCGCCCGGCAGCGGAGTACTGGCTGTGAACCACCCCCTGCGCCGCATCACCGCAGCCTTCGCCGAAGCCGGCGTCAGCGGCCGGCTGCACGCCGTGGACATCGACTCCGGTACGGAGGTCGACGCGGGCGCGGACCACCCGGTCGTCACCGCCAGCGTGCACAAGCTCTGCCTGCTCGTCGCCCTCCACCAGCAGGCCGCGGCCGGCCTCCTGGACCTCACCGAACAGGTCGAATGCCCGCCGGCGGACCGCACGGCCGGCCCCACCGGACTCGCCGCCATGCTGGATCCCGTACGCATGTCCCTGCGCGACGCGGCGTACCTGATGACCGCCGTCAGCGACAACGCCGCCGCGGACCTGCTCCTCGCGCGGATAGGCCTCGACGGCGTCAACGAGGCCACGGCCCGGCTCGGCCTGACCCGTACCCGCGCCGTCCACACCTTCCGCTCGCTCTTCGCCGGAGTCCGGGAGGACGCGGGCCCGGCCGGCGCCCGGGCCCTGACCGATCCGCAGGTCCTCGCCCGGCTCCGCGCCCTCGACCCGGCCCGCAGCAACCGCAGCACTCCACGGGACATGACCCGGCTCCTCGCCGCCGTCTGGCGCGACGAGGCCTGCACCCCCGAACACGGGGCCGCCGTCCGCCGCCTGCTCGGACTCCAGGTGTGGCCGCACCGGATGGCCGCCGGATTCCCCTTCGACGACGTCCACGTGGCCGGCAAGACCGGCAGCCTGCCGACCGTGCGCAACGAGGTCGGCGTCATCGAGTACCCCGACGGCGGCCGCTACGCCGTGGCCGTCTTCACCCGCGCCGCCAACCCCGCGGCCACCCTCCCCGCGGCCGACGCGGTGATCGGCACCACCGCCCGCATCGCCGTCGACGCCCTGCGCGCCGCGAAGTAGCCGCGCGCGACAGCAGGGAGGCGTGCCCGCGTACTCCGCGGGGAGTACGCCCGATCGGCCCGCCCGGCGGACGACGGCGGCGGGCCCGGGCGTCTAGCGTGGCCGCATGGCGGAGCGGCGGTGGCAGTACTGGGCGGAGCGCACCGGCGGCGGGCGGCTGCCGTGGCGGTCCTCGCTCCTCGTCGCCGTGTTCACGCAGGCGGCCACCGGGTGGGCGCAACAGCTGCAGCCCGGCCGCGAGCCCATCGGCGTGCCCGGCCGGCTCCTGCTGCTCCTCGGGCCCGCCCTGCTCCTGCTGCGCCACCGCTACCCGGTGCCCGTCCTCTACGGGGTCTGCGCCGTCACGCTCGGCTACCTCGCCGCCGGATTCCCGTACGGCCCCGTCTTCATCAGCGTCGCCCTCGCTTGTCTCGCCGCCGTCGTCGCCGGTCACCGCCACGCCGCCTGGGGTGCGGTGGGCGCCCTGTGGGCCGGCCACCTGCTCATCGCGCACTGGCTGTACCGCTGGCTGCCGCCGCCCGGCGACGGCCCTGCCCCCTGGGGGACGGAGGGCGGGATCACCGCCTGGGTGATCGCCGTGCTCGCCGCGTCCGAGGTGGTCCGCGTACGCCGGGAGCAGTGGGCCCGCGACCGGGCCGAGCGCAAGGCCGCCGAGCGGCGCCGGGTGGACGAGGAGCGGCTGCGGATCGCCCGTGAGCTGCACGACGTACTGGCCCACAGCATTTCCGTGATCAACGTGCAGGCGGGCGTCGGCCTGGCCCTGCTCGACACGGACCCGGAACAGGCCCGTACGGCGCTCACCACCATCAAGGAGGCCAGCAAGGAGGCGCTCGGCGAGGTCCGGCAGGTCCTGAACACCCTGCGCGCCCCCGGGGAGGCCCCGCGCGCGCCCGCCCCCGGACTCGACCGGCTCTCCGAACTGGTCGCGCAGGCGGCCGCGGCCGGGCTCACCGTCTCCGTGACGGGGGAGACCCGGGCCGGGGGGATGTCACCGGCCACGGACCTCGCCGCGTTCCGGATCCTCCAGGAGGCGCTCACCAACGTGGTCCGCCACTCGGGCTCACGGACCGCCCGGATCCGCATCAGCCGCCCGCTCGGCGCGCTGGAACTGCAGGTGGACGACGACGGACCCGCCACCGGCGACGACGCCGGCGGCAGCGGCAGCGGCCTGATCGGGATGCGCGAGCGGGCCGCCGCGCAGGGCGGCACCATCGAGGCCGGCCCCCGGCCGGACGGCGGCTTCCGGGTACTGGCCCGCATCCCGCTGGAGACCAAGGAGGACTGGTGATCCGCGTACTGCTCGCCGACGACCAGGCGCTGGTACGGGCGGGCTTTCGCGCACTGCTCGCCGCGCAGCCGGACATCGAGGTGGCCGGCGAGGCCGCCGACGGGGCCGAGGCCGTGCGGCTGGCGCGCGAACTGCGCCCGGACGTCGCCCTGATGGACATCCGGATGCCGGAGCTCGACGGCCTGGCCGCCACCCGCACGATCACCTCGGACCCCGGACTGACCGCGGTGAAGGTCGTCATGCTCACCACCTTCGAGCTCGACGAATACGTCTTCGAGGCGCTGCGCTCCGGCGCCTCCGGGTTCCTGGTCAAGGACACCGAACCGGAAGAACTGCTGCGCGCGGTAAGGGCGGTGGTTGCCGGCGACGCGCTGCTCTCACCCGGGGTGACGCGCCGGCTGATCGCGGAGTTCGCGGCCCGGTCCAAGGCCCCGGAGGCGGCGGCCGGGCTGGACCGGCTGACCGGGCGGGAACGCGAGGTGATGGCCCTGGTCGGCCTCGGCCTGTCCAACGAGGAGATCGCCCGCAGGCTCGTGGTCAGCCCGCTGACCGCGAAGACGCACGTCAGCCGGGCCATGATCAAGCTCGGCGCCCGGGACCGGGCCCAGCTGGTGGTCCTCGCCTACGAATCGGGGCTGGTCAGGCCCGGCTGGCTGGGCTGAGGCCGGTGGGGTGAGCCCGCTGAGGTGAGCCCGCTCCCGCCGGCAGCTACTCCCGCGGTGGTACGCACGGTGCCGCCGGCCGTACGACGACCCGGGCACCCTCCCGGAGAGAGTCTCGGAGGCGACAAGGAAACCGCACCCCCTTCCGAGGAGCTGAACCGAGATGAACACCCTGGCGTACGACGGGCCCGGCCCGTGGATCCTCTTCGTCCCTTTGATCTGGGCGGCCGTCGTCTTCGGCGTCGTCACGGCCCTGCGCCGCACGGTGTGGCGCGGCGGACGCGGCCCGCGCGGACCGTGGGCCTCGCGGGGCTCGTACGGCGAGAACTCGCCGATCGCCATCCTGGGCCGCCGGTTCGCCACCGGCGAGATCGACGAGGACGAGTACTGGCGCCGGCTGTCCGTCCTGGACGAGCAGTTCGGCCGGACGGCTCCGGACGGCAAGGGCGGGGCGGGCTGACCCAGGACGGGAGGGCGACCCCGGCCGGCCCCGCCGGACTTCCGGTATTGCGCCCCGCATCCGGGCGGGGGGCCGGAGGCGGGGTTACGGTCCCGCGATGGATTCGAACACGCAGACACTGGACACCCCTTCGCCCAGCCGTCGCGGCCTGCTGCTCGCCGCCGCGGCGGGCTCGGCGGCCGTGGGGTCCGTCCTCCCCCTCGCCGCCGACTTCCCCGCCTCGGCCGCCCCGGCCCCGGCGCCGCCCGCCGGGCCGGAAGCCGCCTCGGGCCCGGTCTCCCCGGAGGAGGCGCTGCGCCGGCTGACCGCGGGCAACCGGCGCTGGCGTACGTACGCGCAGGAGCACCCGCACGAGTCGGCCTTCCTGAGGCTCCGTCTGACCAGGGCCCAGCACCCCTTCGCGATCGTCCTCGGCTGCGTCGACTCCCGTGTGCCCCCGGAGCTCGTCTTCGACCAGGGGCTCGGCGACCTGCTGACCGTGCGCTCGGCGGGCGAGGTGCTCGACGAGGCCGTCCTCGGCAGCGTCGCGTTCGGGGTCCTGGAACTGAAGATCCCGCTGGTGCTGGTGCTCGGCCACCAGTCCTGCGGGGCGGTCGGCGCCGCCGTCCGCGCCGACGAGACCGGGGAGCCGCTGCCCGCGCACATCCAGTACCTGGCCGACCGGATCCGGCCCTCCATCGACCACACCCGGCAGGGCGAGTCCCGGATCGACGCCACCGTCGACGCGCACGCCCGGCGCACCCGAGACCTGCTCTCGGCCGAACCCGACATCGCCCGGCGCATATCCGACGGCAGGGTGGCGGTCGTCGCCGCCCGCTACGGGCTCCGCGACCAGAGGGTGCGCACCCTGGCATAGACCGGGCCCCGCAACCGGGCTCCCCGGGGGCGCTGGAGCGCCGCCGTGCGCCCCTGTCGCGGACGGCCTGCCGCCCGCCACGCTGGAGCCCGGTACACCCACCAGGGCGGGGGTCACGGTCGATGTCGACTTCGATGCAGAACCAGGGAAAACCGATCACCACGCACGACATGGTGGTGGTCCACCGGATGTTCCGGCGCGAGTTCGGGGAGGCGGCGGGCCGGGTGCGCGGAGTGCGCCACGGCAGCCGCGCCCAGGTCAGGCTGGTCGCGGACCGGCTGGAGCTGCTGCTGGACACCCTGCACCACCACCACGAGGGCGAGGACCGCCTGCTGTGGCCCAAGCTGGCCGAACGCCTCCCCGGTCAGGGCGGCTTGTGGAAGCGGATGCAGGGGCAGCACACCGAGCTGTCGGCCCTGCTCGCACGGGCGAAGGCCCTGCTCGGGCCGTGGGCGGCCGCCGGGGGGAGCACCCACCGGGAGGAGTTGGCCGACGCGTTCGACCGGCTCTCCAAGGCAGTCGGGGACCACTTCGACCAAGAAGAGCACGAGGTGCTGCCGCTCGTCCCGGGGGCGGTGTCACAGGCGGAGTGGGACGAGATCGGCGACGCGGCCAGCGCGGCCGTGCCCAAGAGGAAGCTGTTCACCGTACTCGGGATGATCCTCAAGGACACGGACCCGGGCGAACAGATCCTGATCATGGGCCACCTGCCGCTGCCGCCCCGGGTGCTCTGGCGCGCGGTGGGCGAGCGAAACTTCCACCGCCTGGAACAGCGCCTGGAGGCGGCGGTGGGCCACGGCTAGGGGGTGTCCGCACAGTAGCGCCGGCCGCCCGGAGGGCGGCCCTGCGGCGTCCGGTGCGTGCGCTCGGTGTGCCGGGCGTCGCGGGACAGGCGGGACTTTGCGGACACCCCCTAGACGAGTAAGTCCGAAGTCTTGATCAGTGGTCGTAGGCGATGAGTGACCTGGTCAGGGGTGTGGCGTTGGCTCGGTTGTGCCAGATGGCGGCGGTCAGGGCCAGGATGCGTTGTCCGAGCCTCGGCGGGCGGCCCGATCGCCGCGTTCCTGCCAGAGAGTCATCGATCCTCACGTACAGTGCTGTCGCGAGGGTCTTGAGGTTTGTCGTCACAAACGAACCAACGAGACCCTCGCTTCATGCGCCCAAGGACTTCGGACTTACTCGTCTAGGACGCGGTCTCGCAGTCCCTGAGCCCGGCGACCGCGAGCGCGCGCTCCGCGGGGTACGCGCCGGAGCCGGGGAAGGCGAGGACCGTCCGGAACTGCTGCCCCGCCTCGCGGACCCGGCCCGCCGCCGAGTAGGTGCGGCCCAGCATGCTGCGGATCGCCATCTCCATACGGGTCTGGTGGGGCTCGTTCAGCGGGGACAGCGACTGGAGCCGGGAGAGGGCGTCGTGGTGGTGGGCCAGGGCCGCCTCCAGGTTCCCCGCGCCCAGCTCCGCCGTACCCAGCATGCTCAGCGTGATCGCGGTCAGGGGGATGTCGCCTGCCTGCTGGACCAGCTGCGCCGCCCGGCTCAGGAGCTCCTTGGCCTCGGTGAACTCGCCGAGGTCGAGGTGGACTTCGGCGGCGCAGGTCAGGACCCTGCTGATCATGGTGGGCCGCCCGTTCGCCTCGGCGTGGACGGTGGACTCGGCGAAGCAGCGGAGCGCGTCCTGGGTCCGCCCCCGCGCGCGGTGGACGGTCCCGAGCACGCAGAGCGCCATCGCCACGAGCCAGTCGTCCCCCAGCCGCAGGGCCAGGTCGGCCCCCGCGGTGAGGGGGGCGATGGCCTCCTCGGGCCGGCCCGCGTTCAGCTCGGCGGTCCCGATCCCGCTCAGGGCCCGGGCCTCCTCGTGCCGGTCCCCGCCGTGGCGGCTCAGGCGCAGGGCTTCGGCGAAGGTCGCGCGCGCCCGTTCGGCGTCGCCCCGGTGGATGTCGACGATCCCCATGCAGTTGCGCAGAGCGGGCGCCATCCGCCGGTCGGTGGCCCGGTCCGCCTGGGGGAGGGCGATCTCCAACGCCGTGCGGCCTTCGTGGTAGCGGCCCCGGCGGATGAAGTGGTCGGTGAGCGCCTCGGCGATCCAGCAGGCGTGGTCGGCCTCGCCGAGGCCCGCCGCGTGGCCGACGACGTCGGCGAGTTCCGCGTCGGCGGCGTTCAGCCAGGCACTCGCGTCGGCCCAGTCCGTGAAGGCTCCGGTCCCGGGCGGTCCGGTGGGGAAGCCGGTGGAGCCCCAATCGCTCGCGGTCCGGCCCGCGTCCACGAAGAGGCGGAGTACTGCGGCACGCGCCACCCCCGCTTCGGCCGGGGCGGCCTCCGCAAGCCGCCGGGCGTGGACCCGTACCAGGTCGTGCAGCCGGTAGCGGCCCGGCCGGGGCTGCTGCACCAGGCTCGTATCGACCAGGCCCTCCATGATCTGCTCGGCGTCGCGCGCCGGCCGGCCCAGCATGGCCGCCGGCGTGAGGGCGTCGAATTCGCTCGTCGGCGTCAGGCCCAGCGTGCGGAACGCCCGCTGCTGCGCGGGGGCGAGCTGGTCGTACGACAGGCGGAAGGCCGCCTCCAGGCTGCGGTCCCCGGCGCGGAGCTCACCGAGCCGGTGGTCGTCGTCCGTCATACGGTCCACCAGATGGGCGAGGGTCCATACGGGGCGGGTCTGCAGCCGCGTCCCGGCGATGCGCAGCGCCAGCGGCAGCCCTCCGCACAGCCTCGCCAGCTCCCGCGCGGCCGTCCGCTCCGCGGCCGTGCGCTCCTCCCCGACGAGCTGCCCGAGCAGGTTCTGCGCCTCGCCCGCCCCCAGGGGCTCCAGCGTGATGCGCCGGTCGGCGTCCAGTCCGGCCAGCCTCTGCCGACTGGCCACGATCACCATGCTGCCCGGCCCGGCGGGGAGCAATGGCCGGATCTGCGCGCTGCCCACGGCGTCGTCCAGCACGAGGAGCAGCCGCAGCGATTCGGTCACCGCCCGCCAGGCGGTGGTGAGTTCGTCCAGATCGGCCGGAACCTCGCTGTCGGCCGCGCCGATCGAGCGCAGCAGTCGCCGCAGCGCCCGCTGTGGCGAGAGTTTCTGCCGCCCCGGGCTGTGGGCGCGCAGGTCGACGAAGAGGCAGCCGTCCGGATACCGGGAGCGCAGTTCCTGGGCCGCGCGGACGACGAGGGCGGTCTTGCCGATCCCGGCGATGCCGTCGACGGTCACGACGCCCACGGAGCCGGGCGGGAAGGGGGCGGCCAGCAGCGCCCGTTCGCGCTCCCGGCCGATGAGGACACCGGTGATGCCCGGCAATTCGTTGACGGGGCGACGGGGGCGGGGCGGTACGGGGACGGAAGCCGGGCCGCCGGCGGTCAGGGCGGCGACACGGGCCGCCTCCGGGCCGAGGAGCAGCTCGTCGTCGCGGCGCAGCACCGCTTCGTACACCTGGCCCAGCGCGTCGCCGGGGCTGACCCCGAGCTCGTCGCGCAGCCGCTCGCGCATGCCCTGGTAGGCGTTCAGCGCCTCGGCCTGGCGCTCGTTGGCGTACAGGGCCCGCATGTGCAGGGCCAGGACCGCCTCGTCGTACGGCTCGGCGGCGGACAGCGCGGCCAGACCGTCCAGGGCCTCGCCGGCCCGGCCCGACAGGACGAGGCATTCGAGCCGCTCCGATTCGAGCGTGCGCCGCCGGTCCGCCAGCCGCCGCCGCTCGGCCTGTACGAGCGGCCCCGGCAGCCCCGCCAGGGGCTCTCCCCGGTACAGCGCGAGCGCACCGGTGAATCCGGCCATCGCGGTGGCCAGGTCACCGGACTCCTTCGCACGCCGCGCGTCCCGGAGCAGTCCCGCCATCTCGGTCACGTCGACACGGATCCGCTCCATGGCCATGCCGTACCGGCCCTGGCTGCTGCGGATCACCGAATCCTCGTACCCCGTGCCCTCCGGGTCGAGGGCCTTGCGCAGCGCATAGACGTAGCTCGGCAGGACCCGGTGGCCGGATCCCGGCGGGGCGGCGCCCCACACCCCGTCGAGGAGGTCCTCATGGCTGATCGCGCTGCCCGCCCGCAGGACCATCGCGGTGAGCACGGCCTGTCGCCGGACGGGTCCCAGGTCCAGCGGCGTCGTTCCTCGCCAGGCCCTGACCGGACCGAGCAGCTCGATCCGGAGCCGCTGCGGAGATTCCCCGTCCACTCGCATCCTCGTTTCGCGCGCATCATCGAAATTTCATCGGCATTGCAGCGCCCCCGACCACACTTGGCAAGGCTCGTCGTGCGCGCGTGAGAGCGGAATGGCCGGAAATCGGGGGGCGTCATGACAGGTTCGGCCGCCGCGCGCCGCACAGCGGTGCCGGCATGGGGTGGCAGCCGGGACGTGACCAGGTACCTGTGCGCGGCCGCGTACCTGGAGCGCGAGTACGGGAGGTCCCTCGTCAAGGGCGTGGCGGCCGAGCCGCACCTGGGTGTGGCCGCGGCCCCGGCGTGCGACGTGCCCGTCGTGCTCAGGCACGCGTACCGCGCGAACGCCCGCAGACACGGCCGGGACATCCTGCTCGCCTTCCTGCTGCTGTTCCTCCTCGTCTTCCAGCTGTGGGTGGGGATGCCGTGGATCGCCCTGCTGATGCTCTTCCTCGCCTGGGTGACGGTGTTCTCGTTCGAGCTCTCCACCAAGTACGGCCGGTCGATGCAGAGTCTGCGCCCGGACGGCTTCGACCCCGCGGCCGCGCCCGAGCCGATCAGCCTGAGCGTCGCCGTGCGCCTGCGCGAGATCGGCGAGTACGCGGAGGGGAACGTCACCACCTACAGCGGCTACTCGCCGTTCGCCGGGTACGGATCCGACCGCGACTCGTGGTCTTTGGCCTTCGACGTCACCTCGCCGAGCCGGCCGGGGGTCGAGCCGCAGGACTTCGACGTGGTGGACCTCTACGCCCACGTGGCCGGACGGCTCGCCACGCTGGGCCTGCCCTGTCTGGAGATCGAGGAGCGGCTCTTCGTCGACGGCACGGCGGTCCGGCAGGACAGGCGCTTCCTCCCCGATCCGCTCGGACGGCCCGTGCCCGCCATCTCGTCCGGCGCCATGGACGCGCTCAAGCGCTCGCCGGAGGAGAAGGCCCGCCCCTACCTCGGGGTGCACTCCACGGGCTGGGGCGGCGAGCTGGTGACCTCCCTCTTCATCCGTTTCGTCCGCTCGGACTCGAGTCTCGTCGTCGAGGCGTCCCCGACGGTGCTCTTCCCCCTGCGCGACGGCTACCGGGTCGTCGACACACTCATGCCCGGCCCGACCCTGTTCGAGGTGCTCGGGCTGGCGGCGGGGACGCTGGTCCCCACCGTGTTCGAGCTGCTGGCCGCGCCCTGGCGCGCGATCGCGGGATTCGCCCCCGATTTCTGGATGTACTTCCGGGTCCGGGGCCAGGACAGGCTGATCACGCAGCTGCGGCGTTTCGACTACGGAGCCCGGGAGGCGGTGCGCCGCAACGTCGCCGACCAGAGCCACCAGCGCTACTTCCAGGAAGCGGACAGCGGCATGGTCCTCAAGGCCATCGAGAAGAGGGTGCTGAACGCGATCGTCGAGTTCGCGGAGGCCCACGGCATCCATACGGACGAGCTGGTGCAGCGGCAGGAACTGATCATCAATCACGGAATCATCGCGAGCCACGGAGCGAGCGTCCACGCCAGTTCCGTCGCCTCCGGTGAGAACTCCAGCATCTCGTCGAAGATCCTCAGCAAACTACCGCGCGTGAAGATGGACTGATCAGGGTGAGGGGCAGGGAGAGGAATGCGGAACAATGACGGGATCATCGCCACGGGCGGCTCGAACGTCGTCGCGTCCGGCGTGGCGAGCGGCAGGAACGCGCGGGTCGAGATCCGCAGCAGCGGTCCGACGCAGGTCGGCGACGGGCGGCAGCGATCGCCCGGGGAGATCCGGGACCTGGTCGCCCTGCTGATCGAGGAACTCGGCCGCTCCGATCACCCCGACCGCGCCGATCTGATCGAGACGGCGCAGGACGCGCATGAGGAGCTCGCCCGCGAGAACCCGCGGATGGGAAAGCTGAGGACGCTCGCCAGGGCGCTCCTGAGCGCGGTGGCGGGATTCACCGCGCTGGTCTCCCTCGCGGAGCCGATCGAAGAGGCGATCCGCGGTCTGTGAGCGAGGGAGTCCGAAGGAGATGACCATGCCCCCCTCCCGGCGCGCCGGGCCCGGTTACGTCCGCGTGGGATCGACGGTGCTTCCCCGGTGGCTGCCGTGGCTGGTGGCCGCTCTCGTGGTCGTGGGCGGGGGGACCGCGGGAGTCCTCATCGCCGTAGCTCCCGAGCCCGCGGAGCGGACGGCCGACGGGGCCCTCAGCGGTCTGCCGTCGGGGGCGGGCGGCGGCTCCGCCACGCCGTCGGACGTCGTCCCGCCCTCCACCCCGGCTTCGGCCCGGCCCACTCCCTCTTCCACCCCGTCCGTGGAGCACACCCCTCCCGTCCAGCCTCCCGCCGAGGCGAGCCCGCCCCGTCCGGACGATCCGGGCGACGTGGTGGAGGAGTACTACCAGGACCTCGTGAACCGGGACTTCGCCGCTGCCTGGGAGCTCGGCGGCAGGAACATCGCCCACACCTCCTACGCGAAGTGGGTGGCGGGCTACGACACGACGGCGAGCATCTCGCTCGGCTCGGCGAACACGGTGGACGCCGGCCGGGTACGCGTCCTGATCCGTGCGCTCCAGACGGACGGCACGCTGAGGATGTACGAGGGCACGTACACCGTGTCCGGTGGTGTGATCGTCGGTGCGGAGGTCACCGAGAGGTGATCCCGGCCTAACTGCGGTACACCCGCAGGTCCGAGACCTCGTACGACATCTCCGTGAGGGAGTGGTCGGGGGCCGGGTGGTAGCGGCCGGCGCACACGGAGAGGTTCACGATGAGGTACGCCCGCCATCGTCGGCCCACGCCGCTGTGATCGGCGTACGCGCGGGTGCCGTTGACCCACCAGACGACCGAGGTCGTACCGAACTTGACCTTGAGGTCGACCCATGCGCCGGGGCGGATGGCCGGGTCGTGGTAGTAGTGCGAGCCCCCGCCCCGGACGTGGTTGGAGAGTTCCAGCAGGTCCGGGTTGTCGGGGTGGTACTCGAAGACGTCGACCTCCTGGCCGCCGTTCCGCCAGGTCCAGATCGCGGGCCAGGCGCCGACGGCCTCCGGCAGCCTGACCCGGGCTTCCAGTACGTCCTCCGCGCGCAGCAGGAAGCCCTCTTCGCTGCCTTCGGTGGTCAGCAGGCCGGAGTCCCAGTTGCCGTCGGGCCGCCGGGTGGCGCGGAAGGTTCCGCCGCGGCAGTAGGAGGGGTCGTCGACCAGGTGGTCCAGTTTGTTGTCGCCCGGATTGACCGGGCCGTTGTCGGGGAAGGCCGAGGTCCGGCCGGCGACCCACCGGGACGTCGAGCCGAAGTCGGCGGAGAAGACGAGGGTGGTGCGGGCGCGCCGGAACGGGGCGAGGAGTCGCGAGATCACGCCGCAGGTCTGCCCGCGGCGCGCCGTCCGCATTCCGGTGATCTTTGATGAAATGCGGACGGGGCGGGCGCTTCGGGGCACTTCGCCGTCAGGGGCGCCGCCCCGGCGCCCCGCGGCGCACGCGGGTCAGGAGCCGGACTGCTGAAGGCGCTCCGCCTGCTCGGCGTGCTTCTCCTTGATGCGGACCGCTTCCTTGCGGACCTCGGCCTGGGTGGCCCGCTCCTTCTGGAGCCACTCCGGGTTCTCCTGCTTCAGCGCGTCGATCTGCTCCGTGGTGAGGGCCTCGGTGACCCCGCCGCGCGCGAGGCCGGCGATCGAGACGCCGAGCTTGGACGCGACCACGGGCCGGGGGTGCGGGCCGTTGCGTCGCAGTTCCTGCAGCCACTGGGGCGGCTCGGCCTGCAGCGCGTTCAGCTCGCTGCGGGTCACGACACCCTCCTGGAACTCAGCGGGGGTGGCTTCGAGGTACACACCCAGCTTCTTCGCCGCGGTGGCGGGCTTCATGGTCTGGGTGGTCTTGTGCGACGTCATGGGGTCAAGGGTATCGAGCGTGTGCGCTACTTCTGACCACGGCCGGTAACCTGGCCGGGTGACAGGCTCGGAAGCATCTCCCACGGCATCTCCCTCGTTCCGGCTCGCGTACGTCCCCGGAGTGACGCCCAGCAAGTGGGTGCGGATCTGGAACGAGCGCCTGCCGGACGTCCCGCTCACCCTCCTGCAGGTGTCCGCCGCCGAAGCCCCCGGCGCGCTGCGGGGCGGCGGAGCCGACGCCGCCTTCGTACGGCTGCCGATCGACCGGACGGGCCTGGCCGCGATCCCCCTCTACACCGAGACCACGGTCGTCGTGGTCCCGAAGGACCACCTCGTGGCGGCCGTGGAGGAGGTCTCCACCGGGGACCTCGCCGACGAGATCGTGCTGCATCCGCTGGACGACCCCCTGGAGTGGGAGAGCCTGCCGGGCAAGCCCGCGTTCGAACGCCCCGCTACGACCGCGGACGCGATCGAGCTGGTGGCGGCCGGGATCGGCGTCCTCGTCGTCCCGCAGTCCCTGGCCCGCCTTCACCACCGCAAGGACCTCACGTACCGGACGGTGACGGACGCGCCCCAGTCCCGGGTCGCCCTGTCGTTCCTCGAACTCGACGGTGAACCCACCGACCTGGTCGAGGAGTTCATCGGGATCGTGCGCGGCCGGACGGTCAACAGCACGCGCGGCCGCGGCGCCCCGACCCCGCCGCAGCCGAAGCAGCGAAAGCGCCCCGAGGGGGCGGGCACGGGACGCAAGCCCGCGGCCGGGAAGACGGGCGGCAAGAACCCGCGCGGAGGCTCCGGCGGCTCAGGCGGAGCGAAGGGCGGCGCCAAGGGCGCCAAGGGCGGCAAGGGCGGAAAGCCGCGCCGCCGGCCGTAGGCGCTCCGGCCCGATGCCCCGTACGTGCACGCCCGGCGCCCCCCCACGGTCACACCCGGTGACCCGTGGGGCCGCTTCTAGTCGCCGATCCTGACCAGGGCGAGCGTGATGTTGTCCGGGCCGCCGGCCTCGATGGCGGCCTTCCACAGCTCGAAGGCCGCCTTGCCGTCGTCGTGCACCCGCAGCAGCGCGTCGAGCTCCTCGGGCGGCACCGGGTCGGTCAGCCCGTCCGAGCACACCAGGTAGCGGGCTCCGGCCGGCAGCGGCTGCGTCGAGACGTGCGGGGTGATCCCTCCGTGGCGGCGGGCACCGCCGAGCGCCTGGGTCAGCAGGGACGTGGTGCGCTGCCCCGGCTCCAGTGGCGGATTGTCGTCCACGCTCACCTGCCGGAGCTCCTGGGCCGTGGCGTCGAGCACCCGGCTGTCACCGACGTTGAACGAGATCAGCGAGTCCTCCAGGACGACCGCACCGGCCACGGTCGTGCCCATGGTGGCCAGCTCCGGATCGCTGTCACCCGCCGCGAACACCGCGTGGTTGCACAGGGCGAGCGCCTCGCGCACGGCCCCCTCGCTGTCCAGGGAGGGCCCGAGCATCGCGAGCTGCCGTACGACCAGCGCACTGGCCACCTCCCCGGCCGGCTGTCCGCCGATCCCGTCGGCGACCGCGACGAGCAGCGGCGCACCGAGCGGGAACACGAACGTCTGCGGGTTGCGGGTCACACCGGCGCACAGCGTCCACGGCCCGACGACGAGGCTGTCCTCGTTGTGGTCGCGTACCAGCCCGGCATGGCTCAGGGCGCTCACGGCTACGTACGGCATCGCACCCCCATTGTCCCGCGCCCCGCCCGCCCGTGCCCCACTCACCCGGGCTCCCGGGCCCCGCCCCCGCCCAGCGCCTGCCGCTCCACGAGCCGGGTGACGTCCTTCGCGGTGACGATCCCCACCAGCCGGTCCGCGTCCACCACCAGCAGCGGCAGCCCGACACCCGGCCTCAGCGCGTCCAGGGCCTCGCCCAGCAGATCACCGGGGGCCGCCACCGCGCACCGCTCCAGCGGGGTCGCCGCGTCCCGCACGCGCAGCGCGTCCCGCTGCGCCTCCGGGATCCGGGCCAGCCCGCGTACGTGCACCACCCCGCTCGGGCGGCCGTCGAAATCGAGCAGCGGCAGGGCGGAATGCCGGGACCCGACGGCCACCTCCTCGATGAACCGCCGCACGCTCAGCCAGTCGGCGCCGGCCGCCACCGGGCTCGACATGGCATCGGCCACGCGCACACCCCGCAGCCCCGTCTGCAGGACGGCCCGCTGGCGCTCCGCGCCCGCGACGAACGTGATGAACACGCCGATGACGACGAGCCACAGCCCGCCCGAGGACCCGCGCAGGAAGGAGACCCAGCCCAGCGCCGCCAGCAGTACGCCCATGACCTGCCCGCTGCGCGAGGCCGCCCGGTCCGCGCGGTCCCGGTCGCCCGTGCGCCACCACAGCAGGGCCTGGAGCACCCGACCGCCGTCGAGCGGCGAGGCCGGCAGCAGGTTGAACACGCCGAGGAACAGGTTCGCCCAGCCCAGCCAGACCAGGACGGCGGCGGGTACCGCCCAGCCGAGCAGGGCGTCCAGCCCGATCCCCGCGCCGACCGCGGCGCCGCCGATGACCAGGCTGGTCAGCGGACCGCTCACCGCCACGGCGAAGGCCGCCCCGGCGCTCTGCGGCCGGCCCATCCGGGTCATCCCGCCCAGCGCCCACAGGGTGACGTCCTCGACGGAGATCTTGCTGCGGCGGGCCATCGCGGCGTGCGCCGTCTCGTGCAGGAGCAGGCTGCCCATCAGCAGCAGGGCCCCCACCACGCTGGCGAGGGTGTACACGGCGTTCGAGCGCCCGGGAGTCCACACGGGGAGGGTCTGGCGGCCGAGCCCGTACGCGAACAGCACGACGAGCAGCGGCACGCTCCAGTGCATCCGCAGCGGCACTCCGACGACACGTCCGATGGGGACCGAGCCGTTCATCTCGTCTCCTGCCGGGCTCGGCAGTGGGTCTCACCCCATTGTCGCTCCGGCACGGCGGAACCGTACGGGAGCCACGGGTGCCGCGGGGCTCAGCCCTCCGTGGCGGCCGGAGCGGCCAGGGCCTCGTCGAGCTCCCACGCGTGCCGCTTGAACTCGCGCAGGAAGTCGCCGTGGTCCTCCCACTGGCGGGCGATGCCGCGCAGCACGTCCCAGTGGTGCTCCACCGACTGGTCGATGACCCGGCGCAGTGCCGGCTCGGCCGTGGCCCGCTTCTCGATGAGCCCCTTGACCGCCGAGGCCTCCAGCACGGCGTTGCGCAGCGCGCGCAGGGCCCGGGAGGTGTCGTCCATCGCGAAACCGCGCTCGCTGCCGGTGGCCTCGTCGAACAGCGGGGTCAGCCGCGCCTCGATGAATGCGGTGATCCGCTCGAAGTGCTGCACGTCCATCGGGGGCTCCATCTCATCTGCTTCCGGGCGCCGTGGCTGCCCGCGGCGCGCATGAAGAATATCCGCCGAAGATCGGGAGGCGGCGGGCGGCGGGTGCCGTCACGCGGCGACGGCCTCCGGTACGTGCTCCGCGACGCCGGCGGGCCGCCCGAACCCTCCACCAGGTGGCGGCTCCGGGTGGCCACTTCCGGGTGACACCCCCGTAGGTCTCACCGGCCCGCGGGCGCCCGTGGTCGACGATCGCCAGCGGCCGTACCTGACGCGGCCGCAGATGGCCGGGGGCCGGACGCTTGGGAGATCACGTGCACATCCTGCTCGCCGCCAGCGCGTTCAACAGTCTCACTCAGCGCGTCCATGCGGAACTGAGGGACCGGGGGCACAGTGTGGCCGTCGAGCTCGCCCTGCCCGGCGTCTCCCTCGTCGAGGCCGTCGACCGCCACCGGCCCGACCTCGTGCTCGCACCGATGCTGAAGACCCCCATCCCGCGTGAGGTGTGGTCCGCCCACACCTGCCTGATCGTCCACCCCGGGCCCGTCGGCGACCGTGGGCCCTCCTCGCTCGACTGGGCCATCGCCGAGGACACGACCCGCTGGGGCGTCACCGTCCTCCAGGCCTGCGAGGAGATGGACGCGGGCGACGTCTGGGCCACCGCGGAGTGCACGCTGGCGCCCGTCGGCAAGAGCGACGCCTACCGCGGCGAGATCGCCGACGCCGCCCTGGCCGCGGTGCTGACGGCCGTCGACCGCTACGCAGGCGGCACGTACGTCCCCGAGCGGCAGGGCTCCGGCCGCGCCCGGCCGTACCTGCGCCAGGAGATGCGCCGCATCGACTGGGCGAACGACTCCACGCGCAGCGTCGTCCGCGCGCTGCGCGCCGCCGATTCCCAGCCGGGAGTACTCGACGAACTGCTCGGCGGCCAGTGGTTCCTGCACGGCGGACACCCCGAGGACCGACTGCGCGGCCGCCCCGGCGAGCTGCTCGCCACCCGCGCGGGCGCCATCTGCAGGGCGACCGCCGACGGAGCCGTGTGGATCCCCGAGCTCCGCGCCCGGCGCCTGCCCGGCGAACCGGGCGAGCCGGCCCCCGTCAAACTCCCCGCGACCCTCGCCCTCGGCGACCGGCTGCCACCGCTCCCCGAGATCCCCGCGCCGCCGTACGCCGAGGCGGAGGCCGACGGCGGCCCGCGGACCTGGTCCGACATCACCTACCGGGAGCAGGGCGGGGCGGGCTTCCTCACGTTCTCCTTCCCCGGCGGCGCGATGAGCACCACGCAGTGCCGGCGCCTGCTCGCCGCCTACCGCGAGGCCTGCACGCGGCCCGTCTCCGTACTCGTCCTCGGCGGCGGCCGCGACTTCTTCTCCAACGGCATCCACCTCGGGGTCATCGAGGCGGCCGCCGACCCGGCCGAGGAGTCCTGGGCCAACATCAACGCCATGGACGACCTCGTGGAGGCCGTGCTGACCACCACCGACCGGTTCGTCGTGGCCGCCCTGGGCGGCAACGCGGCCGCCGGCGGGGCCATGCTCGCCCTCGCCGCCGACGAGGTCTGGTGCCGCGCCGGGGTGGTCCTCAACCCGCACTACCGGCTCATGGGCCTGTACGGATCCGAGTACTGGACCTACACGCTGCCCCGCCGGACCGGAACCGGCGTCGCGGACCGCCTCACCGCCGACGCCCTGCCGGTCAGCGCCGAGGCCGCCCGCAGGCTCGGACTGGTCGACCGCACGATCGACTGCGCCCCGCAGGAGTTCGCGGACGAGACGTCCCGGCTCGCCGTCCGCGTGGCGGGCTCGCCCGCCGTCCTGTCCCGGATCGCCGGCAAGAAGGCCCGCCGCGACGCCGACGAGAGCGTCCGGCCGCTCGCCGCCTACCGGGAGGCCGAGCTGGCACGGATGCGGGAGACCTTCTTCGACCCGCGGGCCCCGTACCACGCCCTGCGCCGCGCCTTCGTGCGCAAGGAGACTCCGGACCGCACCCCGGCCCACCTGGAGCGGACCGTGCCGGGGCGGCGCACCGCGCCCCTGCCCTCGCGGCGGCCCCGGGTCACTGGACCGGCCGTACAAGACAGGGCGCCGGGCCCGGCCGGCTGCTAGCAAGAAAGGTGAGGCCGGCGCGGAGCACCTGCCCGTCCGCCGTCCCCGTTCCGCCCCATCCCGCGTCCCCGGCCCCACCCACCCCCCCCGCATCCCCTCCCAAGGAGCGATCCTCATGGATGCAGCAACGCCGAGCACGGCGGTAGAGGACCCCCCGATCCACATCCTCTGGATCAACGCCGGACTGAGCTGCGACGGCGACTCGGTGTCCTTGACGGCAGCGATGCAGCCCAGCATCGAGGAGATCGTCATGGGCGTCCTCCCGGGACTGCCCAAGATCGCCGTGCACTGGCCGCTGATCGACTTCGAGTGCGGACCGGTCGGCGGCGCCGACACGTTCATCGAATGGTTCTTCAAGGGGGAGCGCGGGGAGATCGACCCCTTCGTGCTCGTCGTCGAAGGCTCGATCCCGAACGAGAAGATCAAGCCCGAGGGCTACTGGTGCGGCTTCGGCGACGACCCGGAGACCGGCCAGCCCATCACCACCAGCGAGTGGATCGACCGTCTCGCGCCCAAGGCCCTCGCCGTGGTCGCGATCGGCACCTGCGCCACCTACGGCGGCATCCACGCGATGGAGGGCAACCCCACCGGCGCCATGGGAGTGCCCGACTACCTCGGCTGGGACTGGACCTCGAAGGCCGGCATCCCGATCGTGTGCGTCCCCGGCTGCCCGATCCAGCCGGACAACTTCTCCGAGACCCTGACCTACCTGCTCTACCAGGCGGCCGGCTCCGCGCCGATGATCCCGCTGGACGACAAGCTGCGCCCCACCTGGCTGTTCGGCGCCACCGTGCACGAGGGCTGCGACCGGGCCGGCTACTACGAGCAGGGCGAGTTCGCCCAGACCTACGACTCGCCCAAGTGCCTGGTCAAACTCGGCTGCTGGGGCCCGGTCGTCAAGTGCAACGTGCCCAAGCGCGGCTGGATGAACGGCATCGGCGGCTGCCCCAACGTCGGCGGCATCTGCATCGCCTGCACCATGCCGGGGTTCCCCGACAAGTTCATGCCGTTCATGGACGAGCCTCCGGGGGCGAAGGTCTCCGCCACCGCCAGCGGGGTCTACGGCACCCTCATCCGCAAGCTCAGGTCCATCACCGAGCACACGGTGGACCAGGAACCCAAGTGGCGCCACCCCGGACGGCAGTTGACCACCGGCTACCGCAAGCCCTGGTGACCGGGTCGCCCACCTCCCCGCGTCCGCCCGCGGACCCGGGTCCACCGGGTCCGCGCCCCACCGCTGCGCATCCCCCAACCCCCAGCTCCCGTCTCCAAGAAGGGTCACGGCAGACAAGATGACACCGAAGACGAAGGCGGCCGGTGACGGCAGCGGCCTGGTGGAGATGGCCTGGGATCCGATCACCCGGATCGTGGGCAGTCTCGGCATCCACACGAAGATCGACTTCAAGCAGAAGAGGGTCGCGGAGTGCTACAGCACCTCGTCCGTCTTCCGCGGCTACAGCGTCTTCATGCGCGGCAAGGACCCCCGCGACGCGCACTTCATCACCAGCCGCATCTGCGGGATCTGCGGCGACAACCACGCCACCTGCTCCGTCTACGCCCAGAACATGGCGTACGGCGTGAAGCCGCCCCACCTCGCCGAGTGGATCATCAACCTGGGCGAGTCGGCGGAGTACATGTTCGACCACAACATCTTCCAGGAGAACCTGGTCGGGGTCGACTACTGCGAGAAGATGGTCCGCGAGACCAACCCCGGCGTCCTCGAGCTGGCCGAGCGCACCGAGGCACCGCACGCCGCGGAGCACGGCTACCGCACCATCGCCGACATCATGCGCTCGCTCAACCCCATCGAGGGCGAGTTCTACCGTGAGGCCCTCCAGGTCAGCCGGTACACGCGCGAGATGTTCTGCCTGATGGAGGGGCGCCACGTGCACCCCTCCACCCTCTACCCGGGCGGCGTCGGCACCATCGCCTCCGTCCAGCTCTTCACGGACTACATGAGCCGCCTCATGCGGTACTGCGAGTTCATGAAGCGCGTCGTCCCGCTCCACGACGACCTCTTCGACTTCTTCTACGAGGCCCTGCCCGGGTACGAGGAGGTCGGCCGCCGGCGCGTCCTGCTGGGCTGCTGGGGCGCGCTCAACGACCCCGAGTACTGCGACTTCACGTACGCCAACATGACCGACTGGGGACGGAAGATGTTCGTCACCCCGGGCGTGGTGGTGGACGGGAAGCTGGTCACCAACGACCTCACCGAGATCAACCTCGGCATCCGCATCCTGCTCGGCAGCTCGTACTACGACGACTGGCAGGGCCAGGAGAAGTTCGTCACCCACGACCCGCTCGGCAACCCGGTCGACGCCCGCCACCCGTGGAACCAGCACACCATCCCGGCCCCGCAGAAGCGGAACTTCGACGACAAGTACAGCTGGGTGATGTCCCCGCGCTGGTTCGACGGCAAGGACCACCTCGCCCTCGACACCGGCGGCGGCCCCCTCGCCCGCCTGTGGTCCACCGCGCTGTCCGGGCTCGTCCACACCGACTACGTCCAGGCCACCGGCCACAGCGTGGTCATCACCCTGCCCCGGACCATGACCAAGCCCGAGACCCGCTTCGAGTGGAAGATCCCGAAGTGGAGCAACGCGCTGGAGCGCAACCGCGCCCGCACGTACTTTCAGGCGTACGCGGCCGCCATCGCGCTGCACTGCGCCGAGAAGGGCCTGGCCGAGGTGCGCGCCGGACGCACCCAGACCTGGGAGAAGTTCGAGGTCCCGGACGAGTCCATCGGAGTCGGCTTCACCGAGGCCGTCCGCGGCGTGCTCTCGCACCACATGGTGATCCGCGACGGCAAGATCGCCAACTACCACCCGTACCCGCCCACCCCGTGGAACGCCAGCACCCGCGACACCTTCGGCACCCCGGGACCGTACGAGGACGCCGTCCAGAACACCCCGATCTTCGAGGAGAACTCCCCGGAGAACTTCAAGGGCATCGACATCATGCGCGCCGTGCGCAGCTTCGACCCCTGCCTGCCGTGCGGCGTGCACATGTACGTCGGTGGCGGCAAGACGGTCAAGCAGATGCACGTGCCCACCGGCCTGAGCGGACTGGGCGGATGAGCGTGACGGTGACCGACGCCCGCGAGGCGGGCCGGCGGGTGGACGAGGTCCTGGACCGGCTGGCCGCCTCGGGCGACCGCGGGGCCTGCGCCGCGGCCGAGGAACTGGTGCGCGTGCTCATGGACTTCTACGGGGCCGGGCTCGCCCGGATCGTGGAGCGGCTCGGAGTGGAGCGCCTCGGCGGGCTGCTGGACGACGAGCTCGTCGCGAGCCTGCTCGCCCTGCACGACCTGCACCCGGAGGACGTGCACACCCGGATCGCCCGGGCCCTGGAGTCCGTACGGGACCCGGTGGAGCTGGTCGGCTTCGACGCGGCCACCGGCGTGCTGCGCCTGCGGTCCGCGCCGGGCGGTGGCTGCGGCTGCGGTTCCGGCGGGGACGCCGTGCCGCGGAGCGTCGAGGACGCCCTGGCCTGCTTCGCACCCGAGGTGACCTCGGTGGAGCTCGAAGCGGCCGAACCGACCCCGCCGCTGCTCCAGATCGGCACCCGCCCGCAGGCCCCGGCGCGGGCCCGGTGAACGCGGCGCACCCCTTTGAGACGGCGGAGCCGGGCACCGGCTCCGCCGGGCTGCGCGGCCAGCGCGGCCTGCGCCGGTTCACCGGGCCCCGGCCGCCCCGCCCCGAGCGCTGCGAGCTGTGCGCAGTGGCGGTCCCCGAGGACGGCCACCGCCACCTCGTGGAGGTCGAGAAGCGGGCGCTGGTCTGCGCCTGCACCGCCTGCGCCCTGCTGTTCGACCGGCCCGGCGCCGCCACCGGGCGCTTCCGCGCCGTGCCCGACCGCTACCTCACCGACCCGGACCACCGGCTCGGCGAGGGGGCTTGGGAGCAGCTGCAGATCCCGGTCGGGGTCGCCTTCTTCTTCCGCAACGCCGCCCTCGACCGGCTGGTCGCGCTCTACCCGAGCCCGGCCGGCGCCACCGAAAGCGAACTGGACCCGGCCACCTGGCAGAACGTGCTCGGCGGCGGCGCGCTCGCCGCGCTGCTCGAACCCGACGTGGAGGCGCTGCTGCTGCGCCGGACCGAGGGCCGCACCGAGTGCTACCTCGTGCCCATCGACATCTGCTACGAGCTGGTGGGGCGGATGCGGCTGCTGTGGCAGGGCTTCGACGGCGGGGCCGAGGCCCGCGCCGCGCTGAACGCCTTCTTCGCCCAGGTGGAGCGCCGGGCCAAGGTCCCGGCGGGGGCGGGGGAGGGACGGTCGTGACCGACTTCGCCTTCGCCTGCACCGGGGTGCGCGCCGACCCGTACGCGGCCGGCCCGACCCTCGTCTTCCGACTGCGCATCACCACCGCCCCGGACAAGCGCGTCCACGCGCTCGCGCTGCGCTGCCAGATCCGCATCGAGCCGGCCCGGCGCGGCTACGGCACGGGCGAAGCGGCGGCGCTGCACGACCTGTTCGGCGAGCGGGCCCGCTGGGGGAACACCCTCCAGCCCCTCCAGTTCGCCCAGGTCTCGGTGATGGTCCCCAGCTTCACCGGGGAGACCGAGACCGATGTCGTCGTGCCGTGCTCGTACGACATGGACATCGCCTCGGGCCGCTACCTCAGCGCCCTGGAGGAGGGCGAAGCGCCGCTGCTCATGCTGTTCTCCGGCACGGCCTTCACCGGCGCCGGAGGCTTCCAGGTGGAACCCGTTCCCTGGGACCGCGAAGCCCCGTTCAAGATGCCCGCCGAGGTGTGGCACGAGATGGTCGAGCAGCACTTCCCCGGCTGCGGCTGGCTGCGACTGCCCCGCGACACCATGGCCGACCTGCTCGCCTACCGCTCCCGTCACGCGCTCGCCTCCTGGGAGGCGACCGTACGGAGCCTGCTGGACGCGGCGTCGACGGCCGAGCCGCCGCCCCCCGACCCCGCCTGGGCCGGCGCCGTACTGCCGCGGGCCGCCGAGAGGACCGCGCCATGACCACGACGGCCCTGCCGGCATCACGCTTCGCCCTCGCCCGGCAGGTGGCCGACGCCGTCCTCTTCGAGGGTTACGTCCTCTACCCGTACCGGGCCTCGGCGGCGAAGAACCGGCTGCGCTGGCAGTTCGGCGTGCTGGTCCCGCCCGCGTGGGGGCCCGCGCACGGCGAGCACTCCTTCCAGCGCACCGAGGTGGTCATGGAACCCCGGGGCGCGGCCACCCTCGCCGTGGAGCTGCGCTTCCTGCACGCGCAGCGGCGTACGGTCGAAGAGGCCCGCGCGGACGGTTCGTTCGCGGCCGTGCCCGAACTGCACCTGCCCGACCGGGTCCTGGTCCCCTGGGACGAGGGGACCGAGGAGCGGGTCGAAATGACCGTTCCCGTCCAAGAGTTGGAGGAGGGCGAGGTCTGCCTGCCCTTCGTCCGGCCCGCCCGCGAGGAGACCGAGCCCGTGCTCGGCGCCGACGGCCGCGAGGTGGGCAGGCTGGTCCGGCGCACCGAGCGGGCCGACGGCGTGCTGCGGCTGCGCGCGGAGCACCTGGACGTCCCGTACCGGGCGTTCAAGCTCACGGTCGTGGTCGAGAACGCGAGCGATTGGACCCCGGGCGCGGACACCGCCGGGGGAGCCGGTGCGACCGGGAGAGCGGACGTGGCCGGGGGAGCCGACGCGACCGGGGGCGCGGAGCGCGATGCCGCCCTGCCGCGCTCACTGGTGGCGGCCCACCTGCTGCTCGGTCTCAGCGCCGGATCCTTCCTCTCCATGACCGACCCGCCCGAGTGGGCCAAAGCCTCCGTAGCCACCTGCGCCAACCGGCACACCTGGCCCGTCCTCGCCGGCGAACCGGGCAGCAGCGACGTGGTCCTGTCCTCGCCGATCATCCTGGAGGACCACCCCGGCATCGCCCCCGAGAGCATCGGGGCCATGTACGACGCCACCGAGATCGACGAGATCCTCGCCCTGCGCACGGCGGCCCTGACCGACCAGGAGAAGCGGGAGGCCCGCGGCACCGATCCCCGCGCGGCCGCCGTCATCGACCTCGCCGAGACCATGCCGCCCGAGGTGCTGGAACGCCTGCACGGCGCCGTCCGGGCGCTGCGCGAGATCACCGACCCCGGCGCGGCCACCCCCGATTCCTTCGCCGAACTCTTCGACGAGGACGCCGTGTTCAAACCGGACACCCCCTGGTGGGACCCGGCCCACGCCGATCCCGCCGATCCGGCCCGCGACCGGATCCTGATCGACGGGACCTCGGTGGGCCCCGGCAGCCGCGTGGTCCTGCGCCCGGGACTGCGGCGCACCGACGCCCAGGACCTGTTCCTGCAGGGCGCCGCCGCCCGGGTCGAGGCCGTACTCCACGACGTGGACGGCGGAGTGCACCTCGCCGTCACCGTCGAAGGGGACCCGGGCGCCGACATCCGGCGCGAACAGGGCCGGTTCCTCTACTTCCAGCCCGACGAGGTGGCCCCCCTGGAGGGCGCGTGAACGGCCGCATCCTGATCGCCGGCATCGGCAACGTCTTCCTCGGCGACGACGGCTTCGGCGTGGAGACCGCCAGGAGGCTGGCCGACCCCGGCCACGGGCTGCCCGGGCACGTCGAGGTGGTGGACATCGGCGTGCGCGGGGTCCACCTCGCCTACCAGCTCCTCGACGGCTACGACACGCTCGTCCTGGTGGACGCCACCGCCCGCGGCGGAGCCCCCGGCACCCTGTACCTCATCGAGGCCGCCGAGCCCGGCACCCTCGCCCCGCAGAGCCCGGTGCTCGACGGGCACCAGATGTCCCCCGACGCGGTGCTCGCCCTGCTGGAGACCCTGTGCGCCGGAACCGGCACCGCGCCGCCCCGGCGGATCTGGGTCGTCGGATGCGAACCCGGCTCCCTGGAGGAGGGCATCGGCCTGAGCGCGCCGGTGGCCGCAGCCGTACCGGAGGCCGTGCGGATGGTCCTGGACCTGGTCCTGAGCCGGGACGAGGAACTGCTCGACCAAGAACGCAACGCCACCGCCACCTGAGGAGAACCCATGCCAACCGAGGAGAACCCATGAAGAAGGCCATCATCGTCGGCGCGGCCGCCGCCGTCCTCGCCTGCGCGCTGGGCGTGGTGCTCCCCGACATCCGGCGCTATCTGAAGATCCGCCGCATGTGACCCGCTCACCCGCCGGCCGGTGACCGCGATCCGTGTGATCCCTGACGTGCGACCGCCCCGGCGCCCGAATGGCGTACGGGGCGTCGGCGCGTCGGCGTGCCCGAGCGCCCCGTACGGCGCAGGCCGGTCTAATGAGGCCCGGCAGGACGGAGTCCCATGCACGAGATGTCGATCGCCATGGCCGTGGTGGGCCAGGTGGAGGAGGCCGCCGAGGCCGACGGCGCGACCGCCGTCACCTCGGTCCGGCTCCAAGTCGGAGAACTGGCCGGGGTGGTGCCCGACGCACTCGCCTTCTGCTTCGAACTCGCCTGTGCGGGGACGCTCCTGGAAGGTGCCGAGCTCGTGACCGAGCCGGTCGCCGCCCGTGCCCACTGCCGTTCCTGTACGGGCGACTGGGCGGTCGGCATGCCGCCCCGGCTGGTCTGCCCCGGCTGCGGGGAGGCCGCGGACGTCGAACTGCTCACCGGGCGCGAGCTGCAGATCCTCAGCGTGCACTGGGAGGACGGACCCGACCGCGTCCGGCCTCCGGCCCCCACCCGCGAACCGATCTCCGAGGAGCACTGAACCATGTGCCGTGTGGTCGACCTGAAGCAGGCGGTCCTCGCCAAGAACGAATCGGCCGCGCACGCCCTGCGCACCGAACTCACCGCCCGCGGCACCACGGTGGTCAACCTGCTGTCCAGCCCGGGCAGCGGGAAGACCGCCCTGCTGGAGCGCGAACTCGGCCTGGCGCGCGAGCGCGGCGTACCGGTCGCGGCCCTCACCGCCGACCTCGCCACCGAGAACGACGCGCTGAGGCTGGCCCGTTCGGGGGTTCCCGTCAAGCAGGTGCTCACCGACGGGCTCTGCCACCTGGAGGCCGCGATGCTCGGACGGCACCTCGACGGCTGGCTGCCCGAGGACACCCGGATCCTGTTCGTGGAGAACGTCGGCAACCTCGTCTGCCCCGCCTCGTACGACCTCGGCGAATCACTGCGGGTCGTCCTCGCCTCGGTGACGGAGGGGGAGGACAAGCCGCTCAAGTACCCGACGGCGTACGGACTGGCCCAGCTCGTCGTCGTGACGAAGTCGGACATCGCGCAGGCCGTCGAGTTCGACGAGGCGGCCTTCCGCGCGCACGTCCAGCAGGTCAACCCGGGGGTGGAGGTGGTGCTGACCTCGGCCCGCCGCGGCGAGGGCGGGGGCGTCCTGCTCGACCGCGCGCTGGCGGTCGGCTCCGGAGGCCCGGTGCACGCCCCCGTCATGGCACGACAGCCCTCCGCACACCACCATCACCACACGGCGACCCCCGACCACGACCACGGGCCCGACCACGACCACGGGCCCGGCCACGACCACTCACCCGGCCACGGGCCCGGGCGCCACCACGCACCCGGCGCCGGCCACGGTCCGGGCCATGAACACGGTCCCGGTCACGACCACGGTCCGGGTCCCGGTACCGGTCCCGGCCACCACGGTCCCGGCTCCGCCTCCCGGGCCGTACACCCGCACTCCGGCGTGGTGCCGACCCGCTGATGGAATCCGTGGAGCGCCGCCGGGTCGTCGTGCGCGGAGTGGTGCAGGGCGTGGGCTTCCGGCCGTACGTGTACACCCGCGCGACCGGACTCGGTCTCGCCGGGCACGTCACCAACACCCCCGAGGGGGTCGTCGCCGAGGTGGAAGGCGCCCCGGCGGACGTGTCGGCCTTCTGCGAGCGGCTCGCGGCCGACGCCCCGCCGCTGGCGGTCGTCGACGCCGTCGACCACCACGAGGTGCCCGTCTCCGGCGGCGCGGGCTTCACCATCGTCGCCTCCCGTTCCGGCGGGCCCGCCCGCACCCTCGTCTCCCCGGACGTGGCCACCTGCGCCGACTGCCTGGCGGAGCTGGCCGATCCGGCCGACCGGCGCCACCGACACCCCTTCATCACCTGCACCCACTGCGGCCCCCGCTTCACCATCGTCACCGGGGTGCCGTACGACCGGGCGCACACGACCATGGCCCCCTTCCCGATGTGCCCGGACTGCGCCCGGGAGTACGCCGACCCCGCCGACCGGCGCTTCCACGCCCAGCCGGTGGCCTGCCCCGCCTGCGGACCCCGGCTGCGCCTGCTCGCCGGTACGCCGCCGCGCGAGGCGGCGGACGCCGACCCGGTGGCCGAGGCCCGCCGGCTGCTGGCCGGCGGGGCGATCCTCGCGGTCAAGGGCCTCGGCGGCTACCACCTCGCCTGCGACGCCGCGCACGCCGGGGCCGTGGCCGAGCTGCGGCGCCGCAAGGCTCGCGGGGACAAGCCCTTCGCCCTGATGGCCCGCGATCCCGCCGACATCGAGCACCTCGTCCACCTGGGCCCGGCCGAACGGGCCCTGCTCACCGGGCCGGTCCGCCCCATCGTCCTGCTGCGCCGCCGCCCGGGAGCCGCCGAGGAGGAGTTCGTCGCCGACGCCGTCGCCCCGGGCAGTCCCGACCTGGGCGTCATGCTCCCGTACACCCCCGTGCACCATCTGCTGCTCGGCCTGCCCGGCGACCCGCCCGGACCCCGGCTGCTCGTCATGACCAGCGGCAACCTGTCGGGCGAGCCCATCGTCACCGACGACACCGAGGCCATGGACCGGCTCGGCCGGCTCGCCGACGCCTGGCTCACCCACGACCGGCCCATCCACGTCCCCTGCGACGACTCCGTCGTGCGCGTCTGCGACGGCGAGGCGCTGACCCTGCGCCGCTCCCGCGGCCACGCCCCGCTGCCCCTCACGCTCCCGCTGTCCGTACCCGCCACGCTGGCCGCCGGGGGCGACCTCAAGAACGCCTTCTGCCTCGGCGAGGGCCGCAAGGCCTGGCTGTCGGCGCACATCGGGGACATGGACGACCTGGCCACGCAGTACGCCTTCGAACGCGCGCAGCAGCAGCTGGAGTCCATCACCGGCGTCGCGCCCGGGCTGCTCGCCGTGGACCGGCACCCCGGCTACCGCTCCGGCCGCCTGGTCCGCGCCCGGGCCGCCGGCCGCCCGGTCCTCGGAGTCCAGCACCACCACGCGCACATCGCGTCCGCGATGGCCGAACACGGCCGGGACGACGGCGCCGGCAGGGTGATCGGCGTCGCGTTCGACGGCACCGGATACGGCGACGACGGCGCGGTGTGGGGCGGGGAGGTGCTGCTCGCGGACTACGCGGGGTACACCCGGTTCGCGCACCTCGCCTACGTCCCGCTGCCGGGCGGTGATGCCGCCGTGCACCGGCCGTACCGGATGGCCCTGTCCCATCTGCGTGCCGCCGGGCTCGACTGGGACCCGGACCTGCCCTGTACGGCGGCCTGTCCGCCCGAGGAACTACGGCTGCTCCGCCGCCAGTTGGATCGGAACCTGCACTGCGTGCCGACTTCCAGCATGGGCCGGCTCTTCGACGCGGTCTCCTCCCTGGCCGGCGTCTGCCACCATGCCGGGTACGAGGCCCAGGCCGCCGTCGAGCTGGAGTCCGCGGCCCTCGCCGGGTGCGGGACGGAGGCGGACGGCGGTTACGCCTTCGCGCTGCGCGAGCGAGAACGGGGCGGCGAGAGCCCGGTCACGGCCGACGCGGCCCCCGTGCTCGCGGCGGTCGTGGCCGACGTACGGGCCGGCGAGCCCAAGGCGCTGATCGCCGCCCGCTTCCACACGGCCGTCGCCGATCTCGTGGGCACGCTGGCCGTCCTCGCGCGCGAGCGGCACGGGCTCGACACCGTCGCCCTGAGCGGCGGGGTCTTCGCCAACACCGTGCTCTCCAGCGCCTGCGCCCGCCTGCTGCGCGAGCGCGGCTTCACCGTTCTGCGCCACCACCGCGTCCCGCCGAACGACGGGGGGCTGGCCCTCGGCCAGCTCATGGTGGCGGCCAGTACCCCGCGACACCCACAGCAAGGAGAGGGCCATGTGCCTGGCGGTACCCGGCAGAGTGCTTGACATCGGGGAGAAGGACGGCACCCGCATGGCGACCGTCGATTTCGGCGGCGTGGTCAAGGAGGTGTGCCTGGAGTACCTCCCGGACCTCCAGGTCGGCGAGTACGCCATCGTCCACGTCGGCTTCGCCCTCCAGCGGCTCGACGAGGAGTCGGCCCGGCAGACCCTCGAACTCTTCGCCCAGCTCGGCATGCTCCAGGAGGAGTTCGGCGACCCCTGGGAGCGGGCGGCGGCCGAGGCGGGCATGGAGGAGTGGCCCTTCGCCGACGACATCGCGGAGCAGCCGCAGCACGCCGGGGACGCAGAGGGCGCCGTACAGGAGGCTCAGCAGCAGTGAAGTACATCGACGAATTCCAGGACCCCGAGCTGGCCCGCCGCCTGCTCGACGACATCCACGCCACCGTCACCCGCCCCTGGGCGCTGATGGAGGTCTGCGGCGGCCAGACGCACACCATCATCCGGCACGGGATCGACCAGCTCCTGCCCGAGCAGGTCGAGTTGATCCACGGCCCTGGCTGTCCGGTGTGCGTGACCCCGCTGGAGGTCATCGACAAGGCACTGGAGATCGCCTCCCGGCCGGACGTCATCTTCTGCTCCTTCGGCGACATGCTCCGAGTCCCCGGATCCGGCCGCGACCTGTTCCAGGTGCGCAGCGAGGGCGGCGACGTACGGGTGGTGTACTCCCCGCTCGACGCCCTGCGGATCGCGCAGCAGAACCCGGCGCGCGAGGTGGTGTTCTTCGGCATCGGCTTCGAGACCACCGCGCCGCCCAACGCCATGACGGTCCATCAGGCCAAGAGGCTCGGCATCCCCAACTTCAGCCTGCTCGTCTCCCACGTCCGGGTGCCCCCGGCCATCGAGGCGATCATGACTTCCCCGAGCTGCCGGGTCCAGGGCTTCCTCGCCGCCGGGCACGTGTGCAGCGTGATGGGCATGGGGGAGTATCCGGAGCTGGCCGCGCGCCACCGGGTCCCCATCGTGGTCACCGGCTTCGAGCCGCTGGACATCCTCGAAGGCGTACGCCGGGCCGTCCGTCAGCTGGAGCGGGGCGAGCACACCGTCGACAACGCCTACGCGCGCGCCGTCCGCCCGGAGGGGAACCCGGCCGCGCTCGCGATGCTGGAGGACGTCTTCGAGGTCACCGACCGCGCCTGGCGCGGCATCGGTGTCATCCCCCGCAGCGGCTGGCGGCTGTCCGCCCGCTACCGGGACTACGACGCCGAGCACCGCTTCTCGGTGACGGACATCGCCACGCAGGAGCCCGCCGAGTGCCGCAGCGGGGAGGTCCTCCAGGGGCTCATCAAGCCGCACCAGTGCGAGGCGTTCGGCACCACCTGCACCCCGCGCACCCCGCTCGGCGCCACGATGGTCTCCAGCGAGGGCGCGTGTGCCGCGTACTACCTCTACCGGCGCCTCGACCTCGCGCCGGCCGCCCGGACCGCACCGCTGGAGGCGAGCCCCGTTGTCTGAAGCCCTCTCCGACGCCGTACTCGACGTCACCGGCTGGACGTGTCCGGCCCCGCTGCGGGACCGCCCCCGCGTGGTGATGGGCCACGGAGGCGGCGGAGCGCTCTCCGCCGAGCTCGTCCAGCACGTCTTCGCACCCGCTTTCGGCGGCGAGGTGCTCGCCCGGCTCGGCGACTCGGCCGCGGTCACCCTGGGCGGGGCGCGCCTCGCCTTCTCGACCGACTCGTACGTGGTGCGGCCGCTGTTCTTCCCCGGCGGCAGCATCGGGGACCTCGCGGTCAACGGCACGGTCAACGACCTGGCCATGAGCGGGGCCCGGGCCGCCTACCTCTCCTGCGGGTTCATCCTCGAGGAGGGCGTCGAGCTCTCCGTGGTGGGCCGCGTCTCCGAGGACCTCGGCGCGGCCGCGCGGGCCGCGGGCGTCGAGGTGGCCACCGGGGACACCAAGGTGGTCGAGTCCGGCCACGGCGACGGCATCTACCTCAACACCGCCGGCATCGGGCTCATCCCCGACGGGGTGGACCTGCGCCCGCAGCGCGTCGTGCCGGGTGACGTCGTCATCGTCAGCGGGGAGATCGGCCTGCACGGCGTGGCCATCATGAGCGTCCGCGAGGGCCTCGAGTTCGGGGTGGACGTCCAGAGCGACTGCGCGCCGCTGGGCGGGCTCGTCCAGGCCATGCTCGCGGTCACCCCCGACCTGCACGTGCTGCGCGACCCCACGCGCGGCGGGCTGGCGGCCGCCCTCAACGAGATCGCGGCGGCCTCGGGGGCCGGGGTCGTCATCCACGAGGGCCGGGTGCCGGTCCCGGAGGCCGTCGGAAACGCCTGCGCGATCCTCGGCCTCGACCCCTTCTACGTGGCCAACGAGGGCAAGCTGGTCGCGTTCGTGCCCCGAGAGCACGCCGACGCCGTCCTCGACGCGATGCGCGCGCACCCGCTGGGCCGGCACGCGACCGTGATCGGCGAGGCGGTCGAGGCCCACCCCGGACTGGTGGTGGCCCGCACCGGCCTCGGCGGCACCCGCGTCGTCGACCTGCCGATCGGGGAGCAGCTGCCCCGCATCTGCTGAGGCCGGGCCCCGGCCCCGTACCGTCGTGAGCGAGCCGCCGCCCTCACCACGGTACGCGGCCGGGGCTTCAGGGGAGTTCGGGGATGAACGGGAAGTAGTCCTCCGCGGCCTCCGAGGGGAGGACCGCGTAACTGGCCTCGGGGAGTTCGTTCCACACGCCGGGGAGGTCGCCGAGGGGCTCGGAGACCACCAGCCGCGTCGCGTCGGAGACCTCCCGCAGGAACGGCAGCTCCGGGTGGAGGTGCCGGACCGTTTCGGCCTTGCTGCTGTAGAAGAGCGAACGGGACTTGCCCGCGCTGGAGTAGCGGAAGGCCCAGACCCGCTCGCCGTCGCTGACCGCGACCGTCATCTGCATGGGGTCGGGGACGCCGTGCTCCTTGCCGAGGCGCTCCACCAGACCCGTCATCCGGGCGACCGCGCCCGGGGGGTCCTGGTCGAGGCCGTAGGTGACGGCCAGGTAGAACATGACCTCGGAGTCGGTCGAGCCTTCGATGCAGGGGAACAGGGCGGGGTCCACGGCCATGCACAGATCGCGCTGCAGGCGGTGGAAGTCCGTGATCGCGCCGTTGTGCATCCACAGCCAGCGGCCGTGCCGGAACGGATGGCAGTTCGTCTGCTGAATGGCCGAACCGGTGGAGGCGCGGACATGGGCGAAGAACAGCGTCGAGCGCACGTGGGCGGCCAGTTCCCGCAGGTTGCGGTTGTTCCAGGCCGGTCCGATGTCCCGGAAGATCGCCGGAGTGCCGCCGCCGTCGGCGCTGTACCAACCGATGCCGAAGCCGTCGCCGTTCGTCGACTCGACGCCCATCTTGGCGTGGAGGCTCTGGTCGATCAGCGAGTGTTCCGGCTGGTAGAGCACCGCGTCGAGCAACATCGGCGAACCGGAGTAGGCGAGCCAGCGACACATCCGCATCATCCCTCTCCTGGGCCTCGTACGAGCCTATCGCGGCCGAGCTTCCCATGCCTCGCATCTTGACGCGTATGCCCTTCATGTGCTTACGCCGTACGGTTCGGCCAGCTTCTCGGAGCGGGCGGTCCCTCGCCCGCGCGTGCGCTCCGCCGGTTCCGGAAGGTCAGGCCCGCTCTGCGGCGGCCGGAGCCCTGGTGCCGAATTCGGCCAGGGCGGTGCAGGACGGAGGGGTTGGCCGTTTCGCGTCCTTCCCACCGCGGATTCCCTGTGGTGACATGTGCATGCCCAAATTCGAACCGGTTCCGGTTCCGTTTCCGGATTCGGCTCCCTTCCGGTCCCCGGTTCTTCCGGATCGGCGACCGGACCGATGAATGGAGAAACAAAGATGTTGCTCCGCAGATGCACCGTCGGCGCGGCGGTCGCGGCGTTATGCGCCCTGGCCGTTCCCGCACAGGCCGACACCCCGTCCACGCCGCCCGGCAGAATCACCGTCGAGGTGGTCGGTGTGAACGGTTCGGGATGCCCGCAGGGGACAGCGGGGGTCACCACCGCCTCCGACAACACCTCGTTCAGCGTCACGTACAGCAACTACCTGGCCCAGGCGGGCGCCGGCTCGGGCGGCACCGAGTTCCGCAAGAACTGCCAGCTCGCCCTCCAGGTCCACGTACCGCAGGGGTTCACGTACGCCATCGCCCGCGCCGACTACCGCGGCTTCGCGCACCTCCAGCGCGGGGCCTACGGCCAGCAGCGCGCGAACTACTACTTCCAGGGCATGCCGCAGACGGCCCGCACGAACCACCAGTTCGGCGGCCCGTACTCCGACAACTGGCAGGCGAGCGACCAGACCGACTACCAGGACCTGGTCTTCGCGCCCTGTGGCGAGGAGCGCAACCTGAACGTCAACAGCGAACTGCGGGTGTACGCGGGGACCTCGAACCCGCAGGCCCTGAGCTTCATGAGCATGGACTCGACGGACGGCAGCGTGAGCACGGTCTACCACTTCGAGTGGAAGGAATGCCCGGCGGCGGCCTGACGCGGCGCGAGCGCAGGAAACACCGATCGATGATCAGGAGTGACAACGATGTCTCATTCCCTGTCTCGTACCCTGCTCACCGGTGGCGCGGCGGCCGTGCTGATCGCCACGGCGGCGACCTCCGCCGGGGCGGCCGGCCACACCCCGCAGATCACCGCTCCGCCCGACAAGATCGTGATCGAACTCGCCACCGTGAACGGATCCGGCTGCCGCGAGGGCACCGCCGAGGTGGCCGTAGCGCCCGACAACACCGCCTTCACCGTCACCTACAGTGACTACCTCGCACAGGTCGGACCCGGCGCGCCGCCCACGGCATTCCGCAAGAACTGCCAGCTCAACCTCCGCGTCCACGTTCCCTCGGGATTCACCTACGCGATCGTCCAGGCGGATTACCGCGGATTCGCATTCCTCCAGCCCGGTGCGTGGGGTCAGGAGCGGGCGAACTACTACTTCCAGGGAATGCCGCAGACGACCCAGCGCACGCATCAGTTCAACGGGCCGCACAACGACAACTGGCAGGCGAGCGACAAGACCGAATACGCAGATCTGGTCTGGGCCCCGTGCGGAGAAAAACGCAACTTCAACATCAATACGGAACTGCGGGTGAATGCGGGCACGTCCAATCCGCAGACCGCGACGAGTTTCATGGCCATGGACTCCACGGACGCGAGCGTGAGCACGCTCTACCACCTCGCCTGGCAGGTCTGCCCCGGGCCGAAGTAGCCCGCGCCCCCACCGCCTGACGCCCCGCGCCGTACCCGGCGGCTCCGCCGGGTACGGCGCCGCGCCGCTCAGGTCAGCGGGCGCAGCCGGGACGCGGTGTGGCGGGCCACCGCCGGGAGGGCGGCGGCCGGGACGGGGGCGTCGGAACCGAGGGCGCTGCCCGCCTGCCAGGCCCGCCAGTCCAGGTTCCAGTCGCCGAAGCCGTTCTCGAAGGGGGCCATCGGCTCGCCCTCGCTGTTGACCACCTGCACGATGTCCCCCTCCCGTACGGTCTGGAAGAACCAGGCGGCCTCCGCCGTGCTCATGCCCGTACAGCCATGGCTCACGTTCTCCTCGCCCTGCGAGGCGACCGACCAGGGGGCGGCGTGCACGTACTCGCCGCTCCAGGTCACCCGCGTCGCGTAGAAGACCGGCAGGTCGTAGAACTCGCTCGTGCCGCGCTTGATACCGACGGAGTCCCCGCGCATCCGGACCTGGTACTCCTTGCCCAGCACGACCTTGATGCCACTGCGGGTCCGGAACCCCGCCTTGCCGGTGGTGACCGGGATCGTCCGGATGACCTTGCCGTTGCGCCGTACGGTCATCTCGTGCGACTCGGCGTCGGTGATCGCCTCGATCCGGTCCCCGACGGTGAACCCGGTGGAGTCGGAGGGGCCGCCGTAGTCGTGGTCGCCGACCTCGACCCCGTCGAGACCGCTGGTCACGTGCACCTCGGCGTGCGCCGGCCAGTACGTCCGCGGCCGGTAGTGCAGCGTCGACTCGTCCACCCAGTGCCAGCCGCCCTCGACGGCCGGCTCCGAGGTGACCTGGAGCGCCCGCTCCACCCGGGCCCGGGCGGTCCGGTCGGAGGCGGGAACCGGCCGGCTCAGGGCGGCCGTCACGATCTGCCCCGCGCCGTACGTGCCGGGCCGCGGCCCGAACTCCACGGTGAGCCGGCCCTCGTCCGGGGGAGAGGAGGTCCGGAAGGCCATGGTGACGCCCACCGGGGTCCCCGCCGCGTCCTGGGCGCCCACCCGCACGGTGTAGAGCTCGCCGGCCCGCAGCGGCTCGGTGTTGGTCCAGTGGCGGCTCCTGGGGGCGAGTTCGCCGCCCACGTAGCGCCCGTGCCCGTCGTGGACGGTGACATCGGTGAGCCGGCCCGCCTCCGCGAGTGCGATCTCGAGCGGACCGCCGGAGTTGGTGGGGAGGACGACCGTACGGGCCGCCCCGGCGCCCTCGCGCGACGCGGGGCCCCGCAGGACCGACCCGGCCCCCCGGGAGGTGGCCCGCACCCGCTGCTGCCGCCAGCCGGTGCACAGGCCGTCCCGGAAGGCCTCCAGCGCGCACCGGGCGGCGATGCCGCCGTCGCCCACGTCCAGGGCCCGGCCGACCAGGAGGGTCACCGCGGCGTCGGGGGCGCCGGCCGGCCGGCCGGCGGCGTCCTGCCCGGGCGCCCGGCCCGCCGCGACGACGAGGGCGGCGCCGGTGACGGCGGCCACCACGCTCCACGTCCTGCTCCCCGGCGCCCCGAGGGCCCGTCGTACCCGTCGTTCCTTTTGTGCCCGGTGCGTCGATGACATCGCCACGCAGCCTTCCCAGCTCGCCCACGGCCCGTTGGGAGCATCAAAACGATTGCGCGGCTAAATGATGATCATGCGCTCGGGTGGTGCGACCGAACGGGCACGCAAGAGAACTCGGACGGAGCAACGCTGGCGGCCGGGCGGGCACTTGCGGGTGCCGCCGGCGCGTGACCGGGGCGCGTTCAGGGCAGCGGGCGGACCCGGACCACGCGGGCCGGGTCCTGGCCGCCGCCCGAGGCGAGGACGCGGACCTCTTCCTGGTCGCTGATCTCCGCGCGGACGATGCCGGTCGCGTCCGCGTAGACGGGGTGGCCGCCCGGTCCGGCCTGGCCGGTGGCCGTCACCACGACGACGTCCTCGCTCGTGTCCGGGCCCTCGGAAAACACCAGCTCGTAGCGCTCGGAACTCATCCGCGCCCTCCTCTGCCGGGCGAAAGGGGCCTTTCCCACCTTCCATGATGCGCGCAGCGGTCGGTGCGCGCCGCCCGCGCGCCACGGAGCGCGGCTTACGCGAGGACGACGGCGTACCGGCCGCGCGCCGAGGTGGCGTCCGGCAGCGTCCACTCAGCCGTGACGTGGCCCAGAGGCCGGTCGGCGGTGTCCTCCCCGGCCGGTGCGGGCCGCAGGATCCGACGGATGCTGAGGGTCGGCCTTCCGGACGGGGTCCGCACGAGCACGTCGGTCGCCTCCGGTCCGGCGGACACGCCGAGGATCGTGACCGGGCCCGGCCCGCCGGCCCCCGCGTACCAGCCCGTGACGGACGGGTCGGGCGTATCGCTCTCGCTCTGGGCCTGCGGCTCCGCCTCCCCGCGCACGAGTGCGTACAACCGCTCGACCAGGACGGGGTCGTGGGCCCCGTCGTAGATCCACCGGCGCCCCAGCACACCGTGCTCGGAGGTGCCGATGAGGGCGTGTTCCGCCCCGTCCAGCGCCGCGCCGCGGTACGTGAGGGGCACGTGGTAGGTGACCGGCCGGTCTCCCGCACCGTCGCGGACCGCCATGAACTCGATCCCGACCTCGCCCTGCGGGTCGTCGAGCCGGAAGCCCCCGGCCCTGGCCGGCTGCGGGGCGCGCCCCGCGCCGGGGTCCTGGTACCAGGGCTGGGTGGGAAGCCAGGAAGCGAGCAGCTCCAGCTTGCCCGGGGTCATCGTGGTCCGGTGGACGACGGCCATGGTGCGGCACCTCTCTCGGTCGACTGACGATCATCCTGCCACCGGCGTCGCGCCGCCCCGGGTTGCGTCCGCCTTACGAGCCGCCGACATCCGAGCCAAGCGCCGTCCACGGCCGGTGAACAGGTAGGAAACTCAAGCCAGTTGGCGTTGACGGTGTCAGCTCTACGCGCGTCATCATGGGCGCATGAGAATCCCCCCACGCTTCCTGACCCTCGTCGGAGCCGCGGCCGTCGCCGGCGCCCTCCTCACCGGACCGGCCGCTTCGGCGGCTCCCGTTCCCGCCTCCGCCTCCGCTCCCGTCTCCGTCGTGGCCGCCGCGACGGCCTCGGTCGGCAGGGTCTGCTACTCGGCACTGCCGTCGCAGGCGCACGACACCCTCGACCTCATCGACCAGGGAGGCCCGTTCCCCTACTCCCAGGACGGCGTCGTCTTCCAGAACCGCGAGCGGCTGCTGCCCATCCACGGCAGCGGCTACTACCACGAGTACACCGTCATCACCCCGGGCTCGCCGACGCGCGGGGCGCGCCGGATCATCACCGGTCAGCAGTGGGAGGAGGACTACTACACCTCCGACCATTACGCCTCGTTCCGCAAGGTCGACTTCGGCTGCTGATCGGTCCGTTCGAACACCGCCCGGCGGCTCCCGGCCCGTGCGAGGCCACGGGCCGGGGGTTCCGCCGGGACGGGTGGGACGGTACAACTTCCCCTGGGATCAAGGGGGATGTCGATGGGTGAAGGGCGCAGGGACCGGACCGGCGCGATCGGAGCCTGGCTGTTCGGCGCCGCGGGCCCCGTCGAGCCGCGGACGATTGCCGGGGCCCTCGGTCTCGCCGAGGAAGCCCCCGGCCTCCAGCGTCTGAGGGAGGCGGAGCCGCTGCAGCTGGACCGGGTCGAACGCCTCCACGCGGCCGCGCAGCGCGCCTTCGAGCGGCGAACGGGCGAGGCCGTGTGCCGCGCTCTGGAGGCGGCCGTGCGCGCGGGCATCCGCGAGGCCTCGGCAGGCCCCGCCGGGCGTCCGCCCGGAGCGGGAACCGGAGCAGGAACCGGAGCGGGGACGGCGGCGGGAACCGGAACGGGCCGCCTCCGGGCCGAGGCCGACGGAGCCGCCCAGCGGCTCGCGGCCGACGCGGCACTCGCGGGCGGGCGCGGACTCAACACGGGCCTCGCCTTCGGCATCGTCCTCAGCCCCGTGGTGCTCGTACTGGCCCTGTTCGCCGGCCGGTTCCTGCCGCCGCTGTTCCACGGCGCCATCGGCTGCCCCGAGGAGCTGGTCCTGATGGACTCCCTGGTCTGCTTCGCGGGCGGGGCGATGGGGGCGGTCTTCAGCGTGATCATCCGGCTGCGCGACGCCTACCAGCTGATCCGGCCGGCCCCCGGCGGTTCGGAGCCCGCCGACGTCCCGGCGGATCCGGTGCAGCTCGCCCGGATGATGCGTCAGGAGGGCTGGTACCGGGTGGTGGTCGGCTGGTTCCTGGCCAGCTCACTCTTCCTGCTCATCAACGGTGGCATCCTCACCGTGCTCACCCCGCCGGCCGCCCCCGAGGACATGTGCGGGCCGGTCCCGCTCTCCGCTGCCGGCCACCAGGCCCTGATCAAGGCCTGGTTCTTCTGGGGCGGCATCGGCTTCCTCGCCGGCCTGAACGAGCGCTGGGCCTACGGTCTGGTGCGCCGTGGCGGTGAGCCCCGGCCGGCCGATCCACCCGCCGCGTGACCCGGGTCCGGGCCGGGGTCCGGGTCCCGCGGCAGGCGGGCCGCGGCGGGCTGCGTCACTCGAACCGCGTGGTGTCGCCCGCCCCGCGCCGGACGATCTCGGCCTCGCCGCCGGAGAAGTCGATGACGGTGGTCGGCTCGGTCCCGCACTCGCCCGAGTCGACCACGATGTCCACCAGGTAGTCGAGCCGCTCCTTGATCTCCCAGCCCTGCGTCAGCGGCTCCGGCTCGTCGGGCAGCAGCAGGGTGCTGGACAGCAGCGGCTCGCCCAGCTCGGCGAGCAGGGCCTGCGTCACCGCGTGGTCGGGGATGCGCACACCGACCGTCTTCTTCTTGGGGTGCAGCAGCTGGCGCGGCACTTCCTTCGTGGCGGGGAGGATGAAGGTGTAACTGCCGGGCGTGGACGCCTTGATCGCGCGGAACACGTCGTTGTCGATCTGCACGAGCTGGCCCAGCTGGGCGAAGTCCTGGCACACCAGGGTGAAGTGGTGACGGTCGTCGAGGTTGCGGATGGACCGGATCCGGGCGAGGCCGTCACGGTTGCCGAGCTGGCAGCCCAGCGCGTAGCAGGAGTCCGTCGGGTACGCGACGAGCGCGCCGGAGCGGATGCTGTCAGCGACACTGCCGATGGTGCGCTGCTGGGGGTTCTCGGGGTGCACGTCGAAGTACTTGGCCATTGGCCGAGCCTACGCGATCAGGCCATCCCCGGCTCGCCGGGCGCCTGACGACCAGCCCTGCCGCCTGAGGCGTTCGAAGCCGTCCAGGAGCAGGTCGAGCGCGAACTCGAACTCGAACTGGTCGTCACAGCCGCCGCCCACGACGGAGTCCCCGTCGTGCGCCGCGGCCATCGCCAGCTCCGCGACATGGGGGTAGGCCGCGGCGGCCTCCGCGGGCATGGCCGCCGGCGCCGCGGGGTCCGGGTCCGGGGCGGCGTCGAACACCTCCTGGGTGAAGCCGAGGACGCGGCCGCCGAGCGCGTGCATCGCGTGGTGGGTGAGGTCGACGGAGAGGCCCCCGGCGCGGAGCATGCCGATCACCGAGTCCAGGTACGCGAGCACCGCCGGGGTCGGGCCGCTGCGCGAGCGGATCACCTGGGCCGCCCAGGGGTGGCCGAGCAGGGCCGCGCGCGCCGAGAGGATCCGCCGGCGGACCGCGCCCTGCCAGTCGGATCCGCGGGCCGGGGGATCGATCTCGCTCACGACGGCCTCCACCATGCCGTCCAGGAGCTGTTCCTTGTTGGCGACGTGCTTGTAGAGCGCCATCGGCACGACGCCCAGCTCCTGCGCGAGCCGGCGCATGCTCAGCGCCTCGATCCCGATGCCGTCGGCCAGCTCCACGGCGGCGCTCAGCACCCGGTCCCTGCTCAGCGGCGCCCGGGGCGCCGCCTCCGGTCGGGGGGTCATCTCGATCGGCTCCCTCGTCGTGGTGGTCCGGCTTGACGAGTGTACGGCGTACACCTACCGTATCGCTCAGGTGTACGCCGTACACCTCCGAAGAGGGAGTGGTTCCGCATGGGCTCGACCAGAAAGACCGCGGTCGTCACAGGGGTGTTGTTCCTCGTCACCGAGGTCGCCGCGATCGGCGGGCTCGTGCTGTACGGCCCCGTGCTGCACGACGCCGGCTACGTCCTCGGCCCCGGCGCCGACCCGCGGGTGTTCCTCGGGGCGCTGTGCGAGTTCGTCCTCGCGCTGGCCGTCATCGGCACGGGGGTCGCCCTGTACCCGGTCGTCAGGCGGCAGAACGAGGGCGCCGCGCTCGGCTACGTCTGCGGACGGCTGCTGGAAGCCGCCGTCATCGTCGTGGGCATCATCAGCGTGCTGTCGGTGGTGACGCTGCGCCGGGAATCCGCGGGAGCGCCGGGCGGCGAAGCCGCCTCGCTGGTCACGGCCGCCGACACCCTCGTGGCGATCCACGACTGGACCTTCCTCCTCGGGCCCAACTTCGTCCTCGGCGCGAACACCCTCGTGCTGGCCTGCCTGATGTACCGCTCACGGCTGGTCCCGCGGCCCCTCGCCGTGCTGGGGCTCATCGGAGGCACACTGATCTGCGCCTCGGCGACCGCCGTCCTGTTCGGCCTGTACGAGCAGGTCTCGGCGGCCGGGACGCTCGCCGCGCTCCCGGTGTTCGCCTGGGAGGTGGGCCTGGCGATCCGGCTGCTCGCCAAGGGGTTCACGGGAGCCCGGGACCCGCGGGCCGAGGCCCCTGGGAGCGAGGGGCCGAGGGCCGGGGGCGCGGCGGCCGAGGGGTCGGGCGAGCCCGCTCAGCTCCCGAACACCTGCGAGAAGTGGGCGGACAGCCCCGAGACGGTCGGCGGGCACAGCCTGGCGCCGAGGTAGCCGTCCGGCCGGACCACGAAGGCCGCCGGTTCCCGCACCCCGTACATCCGGGCGAACTCGCCCCGGCCGTCCCGGTACACGGGCAGCTGCGCCCCCCGGTCGGCCGCCGCCCCGGGCTCGGCCTCGGCGAGGATCGCGCACACCCCGACCCGGCCCGTCGCGAAGCCCCGGACCGCGGAGGTGAGATCGGCGAGGCCGTCCAGCGCCGGGCCGGGCCCGTACAGCAGCAGCATGTGCTCGCGGCCGCGCAGCAGGTCGTACAGGCGGACCGGATACGCCGCGATGTGCCCGGAGAGCCCGCCGCAGTCCGGCGCCCGGTCCCCGGGCCGCGGCCCGGGACCGTCCGGGTCCGCCGGCTCCGCCGCCTGTACGAGGGGGCTGCCGCGGTAGCCGACCAGCAGCTGGGCCTGGCGCATCATCAGCGTGTCCGCGTCCTCCGGATCGGCCTGGACGCCCTCGGCGGCCTGCCGGACCGTACGGCCCACGACCTCCGCGCCCACCGGCCGGCGCTCGGCGTCGTAGCTCGCGAGCAGCCCGGGAGCCCCGGCGCCCCGCACGGCGAGCGCCAGCTTCCAGGCCAGGTTCCAGGCGTCCTGGATCCCGGTGTTCATGCCCTGCGCCCCGGTCGGCGGGTGGATGTGCGCCGCGTCCCCGGCCACGAAGACGCGCCCCTCCCCGTACCGGTCCACCAGCCGGTGGCTGATCCGGAACACCGACGACCAGCGCATGGCCGACGCCGTCGTGGGTTGCGGGGACAGCCGGTCCAGCACGGCCTGGACGTGCCCGAGTTCGGGGGCCCGGCCGCCCTCCAGGCCGTGCAGCACCGCGTCACCGCCCGAAGGGGGAGCGGCGGAGAGTTCGGGCGGCACCGTCATCGACACCCGGTAGCGGCGCTCGCCCGGCAACGGGATGCACACCAGCACGTCGTCGACGGCGCCCCGGGCGTCGTGGTGCATCGCCCGCACCCCGTACGCGTACGGCAGGTCCCAGTCGACCTCCACGTCGGCGAGCATGTACTCCTCGGGGAAGGCGCCTCCCTCGAAGGTCAGCCCGAGCCCCTTGCGGACGACGCTGTGCGCGCCGTCGCAGCCCACCAGGAACCGGGTGCGCACTTCCTCGTCCCCGGCGGGAGTCGTGAGCCGGCTGGTCACCCCGTCGGCGTCCTGGACGAAGGAGACCAGCTCGGTGCCCCGCTCGATGCGCGTCCCGAACCCCTCCAGGAACTCCTCGATGATCCGCTCGGTCTCGTACTGGGGCAGCGCCGCGAAGCGGTACGGCACCTCGGGGGGCAGCACCAGGTCCAGCCGGGGCTGCTCCACGCCGTTCACGTACGTCAGCTGCCCGCGCATCGGGACGGCCGCCTCCAGCGCGGCCCGGACGAAGCCCATGCGGTCCCAGATCTCCAGGGTCCGCGGTTGGATCCCCACCGCCTTGGCGTACGGCAGCCGCGCCGGGAGCCGGTCGACGATCCGGCAGGAGATCCCGCGCCGCCGCAGCTCGGCGGCGGCCGTCAGGCCGACCGGGCCGGCGCCCGCCACCAGGACGTCCGCGGCCGATCCATCGCTGTGCACCATCGGCGCCTCCCGGGCGGGCTCCCCGTGGGTACGGACCTCCCCCCCCATGGTGGCCCGCACGCCCGCTCCCGGCGATCGGGCCGGTGACACCCCCCAGGGGGTGTCTCGCCGATCAGGGCCGGGGGCACCGGCCGGCCGGCGGGCCGGTCGGTACCCCCGGCGGACCTCAGTCGCCGATGTCGCGGCGGCGGAGGTCGTCCAGGGTTTCGCGGCGTACGAGGAGCCGGGCCGCGCCGTGGGCCACGGCGACGACCGGGGGACGCCCGACCATGTTGTAGCCGGAGGCCATCGACAGCTGGTAGGCGCCCGCCACGGGTACGGCCAGGAGATCACCGGGGTGGACGTCGCCGGGGAGCTCGACGTCGGCGGCGAGGATGTCCCCCGCCTCGCAGTGCCGGCCGACGACCGTGGCCGTACAGGACGCGGCGGTGGAGCGGCGGCCGATCAGGCGGGGCGCGTACCGCACCCCGTACAGCGCCGGCCGGGGGTTGTCGCTCATTCCGCCGTCCACGGCCACGAACACCCGGTCCCCGGTGCGCTTCACCGCGAGCACCCGGTACAGGGCCACGCCCGCCGGACCGGCGATCGCCCTGCCCGGCTCGACGGCGAGCCGGGGCACCGGCAGCCCCGCCCCGGCACAGCTCTCCACGAGCTCGGCGCGCAGCCGGCCGGCCAGGGCCGTGAGGTCGAGCGCGGGTTCACCCGGGCGGTACGCGATGCCGTGGCCGCCGCCCATGTCGAGCTCGGGGAGCGTGACGCCGTGCGCGTCGCGGATGCGCGCCATCAGGCCGACCACACGGCGCACCGCCGTCAGGTACGGCTTCACGTCGGTGATCTGGGAGCCGATGTGGCAGTGCAGGCCCACGAGTTCGAGCTGTGGCTGGCCGAGCAGGCGGGTGACGGCGTGCTGCGCGGAGCCGTCCGTGAGGGACAGTCCGAACTTCTGGCCGTCGGTGCCGGTACGGATCTTCTCGTGGCCGCCGGCCGAGATGCCGGGGACGACGCGGACCAGGACCTTCTGGTGCCCGCCCGGGCCGACGGCCGCGGCGAGGCGGGCGATCTCGGACGGACTGTCGATGACGATCCGGCCCACGCCGAGCCGCAGGGCGGTCTCGATGTCGCGGGGCGACTTGGCGTTCCCGTGCAGGAGGATCCGGTCCGGCGGGAATCCGGCGGTGACGGCGAGTTCGAGTTCGCCCGCCGAGCAGACGTCGAGTCCGAGGCCCTCCTCGGCGACCCAGTGGACCATGGCGCGGGAGAGGAAGGCCTTGGCGGCGTAGAGCACTTCGGCGTCCGGGAAGGCGTCGCGGTAGGTGCGGCAGCGGGCTCGTACCTCGCCCTCGTCCAGCACGTACGCCGGGGTGTCGAAGCGGTCGGCGATCTCGGTCAGCGGGACCCCGCCGACTGCCAGGCCCCCGTGCGGCAGCCGGGTCGTCGAGGCGGGCCAGACGGACAGCTCGTCCGCGGAGTCCGAGGCGATCTCGGACACGGTGACGGTGGTCATGAAACTCCCCCCTCAGGCGGCCTGGGCCGGGAGCCGGCCCGGTCGGTGCGGAGCCGCAGCCGCGGCGGGAGAGGCCGGAGCGGCCGCCGGGGCCGACAGCGTCGGGTCGACGGTGATCAGATCCGCGCCGAGCGGTGCGCACAGCTCCCGCAGCAAGGACTCCGACAGCCGGATGCAGCCCTGGCCCTCACCGAGGGTGGCGGCCAGCAGGTCCGTGCGCGTGAAGCCGACGGCCGTACGGGCGCCCAGCGGGGTGCGGAACAGGCGGATCACCGCCTCCGCTCCCCTTCCCGGCCGGACGGGCACGTACAGGAGTCCGGCCGGGACCCGTTCCTCGGGCTCGGGATCGTCTTCGTACCGGAACAGACACATGGGGCCCTCCCTGAGGAACCGCAAGAGGCGACTGGTGGCGCCCCGAGTGCGGGGAGGCAGTGCGGGGCGCGACTGCGAAGCTATCCCCGAACGCGGCCTCTCCGCTCCGGTCCCTGACGCCACCTTGACGGGAAACGGCCCACTCCATACACGCCGCTGACGCGCTCCCGGCTCAGGCATCAGGGGCGCGTCAGGATTCCGCCCCGGCCGCCGTCAGCCCGCCGTCAGTCCGCCACCGCCCTTCCGTCAGCCCGTACGGCCCACGTGGTGGGCCAGCGCGGCGTGCGGATCCTCGTGGTCGGCGGTGTGGTCGATGTGCACGGTGGCGGCGGTCAGCCGGGGGACGGCGTGGATCAGGGCGTGTTCGGCCTCCACGGCCAGGGCGTGCGCCTGCACCACCGTCAGGTGCGCGTCGACGACGATGTCCGCTTCGGCCCGCAGCGCGTGCCCGATCCACCGCATGCGGACCTGTCCGGTGGCCCGTACGCCGGGCACGCCGAGCAACGCGCCGTGCGCGGTGTCGACCAGGGCCGGATCGACCGAGTCCATGAGCCGTCGGCAGACCTCGCGCGCGGCGTCGCGCACCACCACGAGGATCGCCGCGGTGATGAGCAGGCCGACGACCGGGTCGGCGCTCTCCCAGCCGATCGCGGCGCCGCCCGCGCCGAGGAGGACGGCGAGCGAGGTGAAGCCGTCCGTACGGGCGTGCAGTCCGTCGGCGACGAGCGCCGCGGAGCCGATCCTGCGGCCGGTGCGGATCCGCTGCCGGGCCACCCACTCGTTGCCGAGGAAGCCGACCACCGCGGCGCCCGCGACCGCCCAGAGCTGGCTGATCTCGCGGGGGTGCAGCAGCCGGTCGACGGCCTGGTACGCGGCGAGGGCGCAGGAGGCCGCGATGGTCAGCACGACCACGATGCCGGCCAGATCCTCGGCGCGGCCGTAGCCGTAGGTGTAGCGGCGGTCGGCCGCGCGCCGCCCGAGGACGAATGCGATGCCGAGGGGGACGGCCGTCAGCGCGTCGGCGGCGTTGTGGACCGTGTCGCCGAGCAGGGCCACCGACCCGGAAAGGGCGACGACGCCGGCCTGGACCGCCGTGGTGAGACCGAGGACGCCCAGCGACTGCCACAGCGTGCGCATGCCCTGCCGGGAGGTCTCCATCGCCGGGTCGACCTTGGCGGCCGGTTCGTGACCGTGCGGGGTGAGGGCGTGCGCCACACGGCCGAGCCGGTGCGGAAGCCGGCGTCGCGGCCGCGCCCGGAACGGTCCGTCGTGGTGCTCGTGGTGGTGGCTCACAGCGTGCTCGCTTTCGACGAGGACGGCGGGGAAGGGTGGGCGCGAGCGTCCATCCGCCTATTATGTGCGTATGAGCGCACGCATGCACCTATCACCTGCGCAGGGTTCGCACCCGCAAGAACCGGGCCCGCGGGCCTTCGAGGCGGCGGCCGGGATCCTGGGCCTGCTGGCCGACCGGACCCGCCTCGCTCTCCTGCACGCCCTGGCCTCGGAGGAAGCCGATGTCGCCACCCTGGTCGCGGCGGTGGGAGCCGCCCGGCCGGCCGTCAGCCAGCACCTCGCCCGGCTGCGGATGTCGGGGCTGGTGACCACCCGCAAGGAGGGCCGCCGCGTGGTCTACGCCCTGACCGACGACCACCTGAGGCGCCTCGTCGCCGAGGCGCTCGCCGCGGCCGGGCCCGATCGCCCCGGTCAGGGCAGGGTGTGACACTGGGCGGGTGTCCGGAGGAGGCCGGGTCCTGGCCGGTGCGGTCACCGTCGTGGCGGCTCTCGCGCTCGCCGCGGGCGGCGGTCCCGCCGCGAGCAGGGGCACGGCCACGCCGGCGGCCACTCCTGCGGCGGCCGTCTCCCCGGGAGGCATCGCCGGGGATCCCTCCCGCCCGGTGCCCGTGGGCGGCGGGCGGGACATCCGGCTGGACTGCCGGGGAACGGGCTCCCCGACCGTCGTGCTCGTCTCCGGGACGGGCGGGGCCGGGGACGAGTGGACCCATGTCGTGGACCCCGCCACCCCCGCGGCCGGCCTGAAACCCAGTACGGCGGCCGTGCTTCCGACGGTCGCCTCGTTCACGCGGGTGTGCGCCTACGACCGCCCCGGGACCACGCGGACCGATGGAAAGCCGACCTCCTCGACCCCGGTCCCCCAGCCCACCACGGCGCGGGCGGGGGTGCGGGACCTGCGGGCGGTGCTGTCCGCCGCCGGCGAGCACGGGCCGTTCGTGCTGGTCGGCGCCTCCTGGGGGGCGATGATCGCCGAGCTCTTCGCACGCACCGACTTCCCCCACGTGTCCGGCCTCGTCACCGTCGACGGCGCGTCACCGTACCTGCGCGACACCCTGACACCGGCCCAGTGGTCGGACTGGATGCACAAGATCGAGGCGATGGACCGGGGGAAGGGCCTCGAAGTGCCCGACTACGAGGCCTCCGTGGCGGAGTTCCGCGGCGCGCCCCCGATGCCGCACCCCCTGCCCGCCGCCGTGCTGACCTCCGACAAACCGTGGGACCTCGCGGTCGGCGACGGCGGATCGACCTGGCCGGCCTGGCTCGCCGCCCAGGACGACCTCGCCCGCGAGCTCCACGCCCGGCACATCACCGACACCGACAGCGGCCACGGCATAGCGGTCGAGCGGCCCCGGCTGGTCGCGGACGCGGTGCGCGAGGTGGTGGACGAGGCACGGAAGCAGTGAGGAGCACGGGGGCCCGGTTCGCGGGCGGAGCCGGGCCCCCGCCGTCAGCGCGGGCGTACGGCCGTGTCCAGCTGCTCGGCGGACCGGGTCAGGCCTGCCGCCGCCGTCGCGCAGCGTTCGGCCAGGGCTTCGACCCGCCGGCGGAAGGCCTCGGCCTGCGGACCCTTCCAGTCCGGCGCGGCGGCTCCGGCCCGCAACCGTTCCGCTTGCCGCAGCAGCGCCGCGGAGTGCGCCCGCAGCCCCTCCGCGGGCTCGTGCCGGGCCACCTGCCCCCTGCGCGGCGCGGGAACGGCCGTCACAGCGCCCGCCACGGGGCGAAGGCATTGGTCACACCGTCGAGGGCCGGGGCCAGTTCGGGGTGGTGGCGCAGCAGGACGGAGACCATGCCGCCCCGGTCGACCCACTCCAGGCCCTCCGCCGTGTACACCTCCGGCCGGTAGTCGGTGGTGAAGAAGCGGTCGCTCTTCAGCCGCCGGCTCGCCATCAGGATGAAGATCCGGAACAGCGAGTCGCTGAAGCCGAACCCGGCCGGCCGCGGCTCGGCGAGATTGCCGACCAGCGTGTCCACCCGGTCGAGGCGCCCCTCGTACAGCTCCTTGAGCAGCGGCGTGTCGCCCGGGTGCCCGCCGGTCAGCTCTTCGAAGGAGGTGACCGGGCGCTTGCGCAGCATCTGCCGGTACGCGTTGTAGCGGGGGACCCCGCGCTCGCGGTCGCGCAGCACGTCGACCGTGCCCAGGTCGATGTGCTCGCCGGTGAGCCGGGCCAGATTGCGCAGCGCGTCGGGGTGGTTGTGCAGCACGAGGGCCCCGGGGTGGGCCGTGCCGAAGCTGTAGAAGAGGTCGCTCATGCCGTACGCGTCGACCGCCGTACGGGTGGCCCTGCCCTGCATGTCCTCGAAGCCGATGGTCGCGCGGACGCCGCCCGCGCGGTGGTCCCGTACGGCCAGCTCGTCGGGGATCAGCGGGTGCAGCCGGTACGCGGAGACGAACTCCTCCGTCATCGAGAACGGGGCCGCGTGGTGGTCCGTCGGGGAGCCGGGGATCCCGCTGAGCATCTCGCCCCTGCCGACGCGCCCGTACGTCCGGCTGACCCAGCGCGGCAGCACCCCGTACCAGTTGGTGTCCATCGCGCGGCGCAGCACCGGCGTGTCGAGGATGCCCGGCGTCCACTCCACCGTGTGGATCTTCGCCATCAGCGCGGTGTTCACCAGCCGCGCGGTGTGGAAGAGCCGTTCGTCGTCCCAGGTCGGGTAGTGGGCGCGCAGGTAGTCGCAGATCGCGTTGTGCTCCTTGGCGAAGAGCGTGTGCAGCAGCGACAGACCGGCCCAGTAGTCGCTGTTCATGCCCGTCCAGTCCAGGCAGGACTTCCCGGGCCGCGGGTCGGCGGGCAGCCGCCCGTCCTCGACGATCAGCCGCCCGTGCTCCCCCGTGCGCAGAGCCCGGCAGCGGGCCTCGTCGGAGCCGTAGATCTGCGAGCCGTCCCACCAGTGCGTGACGGTGTTCTCGTACGTGGGCGGCACATCGGCCGAGGTGTGCGCGACCGGATCGGGGCGGGTGCGGTTCACGCGCATCGGGCAGCTGCCGCCCTGCTCGGCCCAGTCGTCGTCCTCGGCGAGCGGGACGGTGAACGGTTCGGCCTCCTCGTTGTCGCCGTGGTTGGCCCAGCCGTGGTTCTCGAACTGGATCCAGGCCGCGGCCAGCAGGTTGAGGGTGGGCGCGGGCACGAACCCCTTGCGGGCCAGCAGCTGCCTGCTGATCTCGCGCGGGCTCGGCGACATCAGCTCCTCGTCGGAGTCCGGGAAGACCAGGTGCAGCGGTGCGTTGCGGTCGAGCCGGGTGCCGACCCGGCCCATGTCCTCGTCGTACGGGTCGTAGCCCGAGCCGTCGTACGAGCGGAAGGGCGCGAGCGCGGGGGTGGGACGTCGGCGGCGCTCCCCGCCCGCGCCGTAGGTGTCGTACAGGTTCTTGCGGCGCAGGTCGTCGCGGAGCACCCGGAGGTTCAGCAGTCCCAGGGGGAGCGGCAGTTCGTGCCATTCGCGCGTGCGGTTGACGCGGGCGAAGGCGGCCGAGCCGAGGCGTTCCAGGAGCCCCGGCGGGTCGTACGAGGGTGCCTGGCCGGGGCGGGCGGCCTGCGCGGGGACGGCCTGGGCCGCCGGGGGCCCCTGGGTCGGGGCGGCGCTCGGCTCGGTGGACGTGGACGTGGAGGTGGAGGTGGTGTCGGTCACGGCGTTCCTCAGCGGTCGGCGGAACAGGGGGAAGGGGCGGGAGAGCGGCGGCCCGCGGTCAGCGGTCGTACAGACGGGAGAAGCGGGCTGCGGTCACCCGGCCCCGGAAGGGCGCGAGGGCGGCGTCCACGCGTGCGCTCGCCTCGGGAACCTCGTGTTCGAGGTGGTGCGCGTACCGCTCAGCGGCGTGGCACAACGGGAAGGCGTGCGTGTCGTCGGTCGAGGTGAACTCGGTGAACTGCTCGGGCAGCGCGTACGCGGAGACCGAGGAGCGGCCCTCCAGGCTGGGCACCACGTCGTGCTCGTTGACCAGCGAGTACACCCGTGTCCGCGGATCGGCCGGGCGTTTGCCGTCGATGGGGGAGCCGATCGCGACGACGTGCGTGACCTGGTGGATCCCGCAGAAGTCCCGGTCGGCGGCCAGGTTCATGGCGGTGATCCCGCCCAGGCTGTGGCCCACCAGGGCCAGTTCGCAGCCCGAGGGGACCAGCCGGCGCAGCGCCTTGGAGACGGCCCTGGAGTACGGGGTGGCCGGTCGTGCTACGGCGTGCACGGCGCCCAGCAGGTCCTGGGGGTTCTTGTCGCTGACTCCGGACATGCCGGCGAGGTGGACCACGTACCGCTGGACCCCGTCGGGTCCCTCGACCTGCTGGACCAGCAGCGTCCGGTCGGTGCCCACGGCGCCGATGTTGCGGACGTACCCGGCGATGGTGCCGGAGGTGTCCAGGCGCTCGGCGAGCGCGGGGGAGGGGACGAGCGGTTCGGCCCGGCCCGGTCCGCGGTCGAGGAAGGCCCGGCCCCGGGCGCTGACGCCGAGGACCGGCTCGGCGCCGGTCAGGGTGCGGCCGGTGGCGATCTCCCGGCCCGCGCCGTCGTTGAGCGGGTTCTCGTCGGTGTAGGCGTTCCAGGCCAGGATGTCGGCGAACACGGGGGCCAGCAGGGCGAAGGTCGGCTCGGCGCCCTCGGCGCCCTCGGCGCCCTCGGCGGCGAGGATCGAGCGGAAGACGCGGACCGCCTCCCGCTGCCGGTCCTCCTGGACGGCCCGGAGCACGCGCGCCGTGTCCGGGTCCGCGAGCAGCTCGGGGTGGGTCGCGGCGGCGGCCCGGATGCGGGCCTTCGGACCCGTCACCGCCAGGGTGACCGTGAGGCTCTCCCGGCCGGTGAACACCCCGGCGAGCCGGCCGGCCCGGGCCAGGCAGCGGCCGCGCGGGGCCCGGTCCAGCCCCTCGGGGTCGGTGATCGTCCGCAGCACGTTGCGCCGGGCGCCGCCGCCGGCGCGCGGGAGCCGGGTGCCGAGGGCCAGTTCGGAGGCGTGGCGGGAGGCGTCCCCCACGGTTTCGGCGGCTTCCGCGAGGACACGGCACAGGTGGTGCAGGGAACCGATCTCCGGTTCGTACCCGGCGACGGCGGTGGTGGCATCGGTCATGCAGGCGCACTCCGGGGCGTGGTGGGGTACGGGTGGCGAGCCGGACGTGCGGCGCGGGCCCGGCAACCGGCCGGGCCCGCGCCGCGGCTCGTGCTCAGCGCGGGGCGAGGGTGAGACGGATGCCGGCCGAGGCGAGGAGGCCGGGCAGCGGACGGCAGGGGTCCACCGCGGGCCTGCCGCCGGTGACGCGGTGGCCCCGAAGCACCGCCGCGGTCAGCAACGAGGCCGTCAGCACGCCCAGGTGCTCGCCCGGGCAGCGCCCGCCGCCGTGGCTGAACGGCGCCATCCGGATGTCCTGCGCCGCCCCGGGCCGCAGCCACCGGGCGGGCACGAACTGGTGTGCAGCAGGGACGTGTTCGGGATCCCGCTGGTGGAACAGGGCGGGCACGAGCACCGCCGTCCCGGCCGGATAGTGGACCCCGCTCCACTCGGTCTCGGCGCGGGTGACCCGCAGGAGGTCCGGTACGACCGGGAACAGCCGCAGGGTCTCCTCCACACAGGCCCGCAGCCTGGGCAGTTCCGCGCCCCCGCCGTCCACCTCGGCCCGCAGGGCCTCCTGCTCGGCCGGATGCGCGGCGAGCAGCAGGAGCGTACGGGCCACGATCGGGCCGACGGCGTCGAGGGCGAGCAGCCAGTGGTGGGCCTGACCCACCGCGTCCAGCGCGGCGGCGTCCGGCCCCTGGGCAGCCGGGTGGTTGCGGGCGAGCGCGGTCAGAGTGTGCGGCTCCGCGCGGGCGGCGTACTCCTCGACACGGGCGGCGGCCTTCCGGTAGAGCGCCTCGGCGGCCGCGGCGCGCCGCCTGCGCATCCGCATCCAGTTCGACTCCTCGCGGATGGCGAGCAGCCACCGGGCGAGCTCCTCGTCGCCCGCGGCCGCGTCACCGAGGACCATGCGGCGCACGATCCGGGCCACCGTACGGCGCAGCAGAGGGAAGTCCAGCTCGGAGCCCTGGATCAGGGCGGGGGCCTCCTGCGCGATCACCGCCCGGAACTCCTCGCACGAGGGGTGTACCGGCCGGTCGGCCGCGAGCACCTCGTCGTTGACGCGCCGGCGCTCCTCGCGGGTGTCGCCGTGGGAGCAGATGACGCCCGTGGGCTCCAGAAGCGACAGCGCCTTGTACTTGTCTGGCGCGTCCATGGCGAGGGTGCGCACCGGCAGTTCGTAGAACCGCCGGACGTCGGCTTGGTCCAAAAGAACCAGCATCGGCCCGGACAGGCCGCGCACCTCCACGGGTGCCCCGCCGTGCCGGGCGCGCATGGCGCGCAGCGTCGCCGCCGACCAGCCCTGCTGGCCGAGGGCCGCCTGCGCCGCCACCACCCGGGGCCGCAGGTGGAAGGCCCCGCGGACGAAGGCGGGCAGCGTGTGGGTGGCGGCGAAGCGGACGGTCTCGGCGCGCCCGGCCCGGGCGGGCCGCGGTACGGGCAGGGAGGCGGAGCCCGTGTCCGCGGTCCGGTCCGGGATCCCGGTGGTCCCCGCGGCCTCGGTGGTGCTCTCGTCGGCGGCCCCGGAGCGGGCCGTGGCCTCGGTCACGCCTCCACGACCTTGCCGGGGTTGAGCAGGTTCTTCGGGTCGAAGAGGCGCTTGAGCCCGCGCTGGAGCTCCAGGCTCACCGGGTCGAGCTCGCGGGTCAGCCACTCGCGCTTGAGGGTGCCGATGCCGTGCTCGCCGGTGCTGGTGCCGCCGAGGGCCAGGCCCGCGGCCATGATGTCGTCGTAGGCGGTCTGGGCGCGGCGGAACTCGTCCGCGTCCGATTCGTCGAAGACGACGGTCGGGTGCAGGTTGCCGTCCCCCGCGTGGCCCAGGGTGAAGATCCGCAGCCGGTTCCGTACGGCGATCTCCTCGATCGTGCCCATGAACTTGGCCAGTTCGGAGCGGGGTACGGCCACGTCCTCGATGAAGGCGGTCGGCCGGCCGCCGAGGGTCGCGGCGAACGCGCCCAGGGCCGGGGTGACCAGCCGCCGCGCCTCGATGACCTGCCGGGACTCCTCGGAGCCGGAGGCGGTCACCACGTTCCGGGACCCCGCCTCCTTGCACAGGAGGGCCATCGACGCGAGGTCGCGGGCGGGTTCGGCCGTGTCGCTCTCGATGATGAGCGTGGCCGCGGCCCCCGGGGTCATCATCGGGTGCCCGTGGTCGGCGACGGCCTGGGAGGTGGCCCGGTCGAGGAGTTCGAGGGCGGACGGGACGTGGCCGGCCGCGGTGATCGCGGCGACGGCGTCCCCGGCCGCCGTCAGGGTCGGGAACTGCGCGAGCATGGCCAGCGCGGGCGGCCGTACGGGGCACAGCCCGAGCGTGGCGCCGACGATGACGGCCAGGGTGCCCTCGGAGCCGACGAGCAGCCGGGTCAGGTCGTACCCGGCCACCCCCTTCGCCGTGTCCCGGCCGGTGCGCATCCGGCGGCCGTCGGCGAGGACGAGGTCCAGGCCGCGGACGTAGTCGGCGGTGACCCCGTACTTGACGCAGCAGATGCCGCCCGCGCCGGTGGCGATGTTCCCGCCGATGGTGCAGTGCTCCCAGGAGGCCGGGTCGGGCGGGTAGGAGAGACCGTGCTCGGCGACGGCGTCGTTCAGCCGCTTGGTGACCACGCCGGGCTCGCAGCGCACGAGGCGGTTGGCGGGGTCGATCTCCAGGATGCGGTCCATCCGGGCGGTGCTCAGGACGACGCAGCCGTCGATCGCGTTCGCGGCGCCCGCCAGCCCGGTGCGGGCCCCCTGCGGGACGACGGGGACGCCGAGTTCGTACGTGGTGCGCATGATGTGCCGGACCTGCTCGGCGGTGCGTGGGAAGGCGACGACGGCAGGGGTGCCGGCCTCGGAGAACGGCGCCGCGTCCCGGGAGTGCGCGGCGAGGGTCTCCGGGTCGGTGTGCAGGACGTCGGCGTGGTCGGTGAGGAGGGTGCGCAGGCGCGACAGGAGAGGGGTGTCGGGGGACATGAGGGCCTTCTGACGGTGGTGGGGGAGGCTGGTGTCCGGGCGGCGCGGGGGCCGGACTTCAGAGGGAGGGGAGCTCGGTGGTCACGGGCACGTCGATGAGTACCGGCCCGTCCTGCTGGGCCGCCGCGTCCCGTACGAGCTTGGTGAGTTCGCCCGCGCCCTGGGCCCGGTGGGTGCGCACCCCGTAGCCGTCGGCGACGGCCGTGACGTCGAGACCGGGGATGTCGAGGCCGGGGGCGCCCTGGGCGTGCTCCAGCTGCGCGAACCAGTGGAGGATCGCGTACTTGGCGTTGCTGAGGACGACGAAGGTGACCGGGACCTTGTACGCGGCCGCGGTCCACAGGGCCTGGACGGCGTAGTGGATGGAGCCGTCGCCGATCACGCAGACCACGGGCCGGTGGGGCGCGCCGAGCTGCGCGCCGACGGCCGCGGCGGCCCCGAAGCCGAGTCCGCCGCCCGCGGAGAACAGGTAGGAGTCCGGGGTGCCGATGCGGGTGGCCTCGTGGAACTGCGGCACGTTGGACGGCGATTCGTTGACCCAGAGGGTGTTCTCCGGGGCGCCCTGCGCGATGGCCGTCAGGGCGGCGAGCGGAGTGAGGGTCCCGTCGGCCGCCTCGGGGAAGCGCACCTGCTCGTGCGGCGCGGGGACGGGAGCGCCGGCGGCCGGGAGCCGCTCCACGAGGGCCCGTACGGTCAGGGCCAGGTCCGCGACGACCGCGTCCCCGACGGGGGCCCGGGCGGCCTCCTCGGCGTCCCGGGTCAGGAGCACGAGCTCGGTGCCCTCGGGCAGGTGGGCCCCGGGGATGTAGGGGTAGTAGCGGAACACGGGCGCGCCGATCACGACGACCAGGTCGTGTCCTTCGAGCTGCCGGCCGAGCGGCCCGATCGCCGGGGCCAGGTCCCCGCGGAACTGCGGGTGGCTGCGCGGGAAGGACACGCGGGCGGAGACGGGCGCGGCCCAGACGGGCAGTCCGGTGCGCTCGGCGAGTGCGAGGACGGCGTCCCAGGCGCCGGAGGCGTCGACGTCGTCACCGACGACCAGGACGGCGGAGCGGGCGCGGGAGATCCGGTCGGCGAGCCCCGCGACCGTGGCGGCGTCGGGCGCGGCGGCGTGCGTGATCCGGCGGGCGGCGGCCGCCTGGCCGGCCCGGTCCTCCTGCTCGGTGAGCTCCGCGTCGAAGTCGTCCATCGGCAGGGAGAGGAACACCGGCCCGTGGGGCGGGGTTTCGGCGATCTGCACGGCGCGGGCCAGCGCCGCGGGGGCGTCGGCGGGGCGCGGGGGCTCGTACGCCCACTTGACGGCGGGCTGGGGGAGCAGTGTGGCCTGCGGGTTGGAGAGCAGGGCCTCCATGGTGAGCATGGCGCGTACCTGCTGACCCGCGGTGACCACCATCGGGGTGCGGTTCGCGCGGGCGTTCAGGATGGCGCCCATCGCGTTGCCCGTGCCGGGCCCGGTGTGCAGGTTGACCAGGGAGGTGGTTCTGGAGGCGAGGGCGAAACCGTCGGCCATGCCGACGACGACGGCCTCCTGGAGGCCGAGCACGTAGCGGAAGTCCTCGGGGAACCGCTTGAGCATCGGGAGTTCGGTCGAGCCGGGGTTGCCGAAGACCGTGGTGATACCGCGTGCTCGTAGAACGTCCAGGATTGATTCGCGAACCGTGCGCATGCGGTGTCCTTCCGCGCAGCCGGGAGCACTGTCGGTGATCAATCCAGCACACTGAGTTGATCTTTACAAAAAGCCTCCATGGCATATCCATCTCTGCTATGCGCGCGCTGTGCACCCGCTTCCCCGGCGGCCACGCGGCCGGGCGGGGTTGACGCGGTGTCCAGGGGGTGCGTCCGATGTCCCCCCGATGGGTGGACGGGCTCGGCGCTGGCGGGCAGGGAGCTGCCGCGCCCGGGCCGGGTCCCCGGTCGTCTTGGTGACGTGGGTCGGGCGCTCGGGCGCTCGTGCGCGGGGTCGGATGCGGGGTCGGCGTCGGAGGGCGGCGGGCGCAGCCGGGCGGGCTCGCGGCGTTGGACCACGGCTCCGTACGGGTGGTGAACAACCCGTACGGGGTACCGGACATGCGGGTCCGGCCGGAAGGGGGCCCGGGGTTCAGTCGGTTCCGGGGCGGAACCGCAACGGGTGGTCGGCCGGGACCTCCACGATGGCGATGCGGACCCCGTCCGGATCGGCGATCCACATCTCGATCAGCCCCCACGGCTCCCGCAGGGGAGGCCGCAGGATCTCGGCACCCCGGGTCAGCAGCTCCTCGTACGCCGCCTGCGCGTCGGCGACTTGGAGCCACAGCCGGAGCCCGGGAGCGGGCGGGCCTTCGGCGCGTCCCGAGACCTCGAGGAAGCCGCCGCCCAGGAAGTACACCGTGCCGCGGTCCGGCCCGGTGCCGAACTCCCGGTGTACGGCGAGCCCCAGGGTGCCGCCGTAGAAGGCGCGCGAGCGCTCCGGGTCGGCGGGGGTGAGCAGGACGCGGCTGCCGAGTACGTGCACCATGGCCACGAGCGTAGGGGGCCCGGCCGGGATCCGTTCCGTCTCGGCGTCGCCGTGCCGCCGTGCCGCCGTGCTTCGGCCGATCCGGCTCTCAAGGCTGCCAGCCGGGTGCCGAGCTCCGAGTCCTGCGCGTCGTACGAATCCGGGCCGGGCGGCGGGGTCCCGTCCCGTGCGGACGCGTCTCCACGGGGCGATCGCGCTCTCCCGGGCCCGCCCCCAGGCATCCGTCGCCAGCATCCCGACAAGGACATCGCGGCCGCGGCGGTCGCGATGTCCTCCATGAGGAACCCCTCCCTCGTGGACGGGCGCTGGAGGCTCGCCGCCCTCCCGGCAGCGTTTCGCCCGCTTTCGCCGGGACGGCGGGTCAGGGGCCCGTCATGCCTGTGGCACCGCGGCGTCGAGGGCCGCGGTGAGGCGGTGGAGGCGGGTCTGGAGGTCCCGGATCTCGGCGAGCTCGAAGCCCGTCGCGGCCGCGATCCGGCGCGGCACTTCCACCGCGCGGGCGCGCAGCGCCGTACCGGCCTCGGTGAGGCCGACGTGGACCGACCGCTCGTCCTCGGTGCTGCGCTCCCGGTGGACCAGCCCGGCCACCTCGAGGCGCTTGATCAGGGGCGACAGCGTGCCCGAGTCGAGGCGGAGGTGGGTTCCGATCTCCTTGACGGGCGTGGTGCCGTGCTCCCACAGCACCAGCATGACCAGGTACTGGGGGTACGTCAGGCCGAGGTCCTTGAGGACGACGCGGTAGAGGCCGTTGAAGGCCCTGCTCGCCGAGTTCAGGGCGAAGCAGATCTGGCCGTCCAGGCGGAGGAAGTCCTCCTCGCGGAGGGTGGGGGTGGGCCGCTCGCTCATGGACACGAGTGTACCCGGGCAAGGCTTGCGGGTCATTGAGTTGTGCACAACTTAATTGTGTGCTCTACTTCTGGGTGTCAGCCGATCACCGGCTGGACGGTCACCACCGTGAGAGGAACCCCGATGGACGCGCTGTACACCGCTGTCGCCACCGCCAACGGCCGCGAAGGCCGCACCGTCAGCTCCGACGGCCAGATCGACCTCGCGCTCGCCATGCCCCCGGCGCTCGGCGGCAACGGCCAGGGCACCAACCCCGAGCAGCTCTTCGCGGCCGGCTACGCCGCCTGCTTCGCCAGCGCGCTCGGCCTGGTCGGCCGGCAGGCGAAGGTCGACACCGGCGAGGTGTCGGTCACCGCGGAGACCTCGATCGGCAAGGACGACACGGGCTTCGGCCTGGCCGTCACCCTCCGTGTCGAGCTGCCGGAGTCCCTCGCCGGCGAGACGGGCGAGCTGCTGGTCAAGCAGGCCCACGAGGTCTGCCCCTACTCCAAGGCCACCCGCGGCAACATCCCGGTCACGCTGGTGATCGAGTAGTCCCCACCGGGGTATTCCCCCTAAGGCACCCGGCCCGCCCCGTCAGGGGCGGGTCAGGGGGTTCCCCGAGGGCCGGCGGGTTGGGCGTGGACATGATCGATCCATGTCGAACTCACCATGGCAGCGGGCGGCGTTCAGCGTCGGACCGCTCTGTATGACGGCCTACGGGCTCATCCGGCTGACCGACGGGGAACACGGCCCAGGGCTGGCCTGGTCCTCGGGCCACCTCTTCTTCCTGGCAGCCGTGGCCTGCTTCATCCCCGTCGTAATGGGCATGCGCCGGACGGCCGCGGCGGGCCGGGGCCGGCCGGGCCGGGCACTGGCCGGAGCCGGAGCGGTGACGGCGCTGCTCGGCATCGTCTGCGTCGTCGCCCAGGCGGTCATCGACCTCGTCGCCGGATTCCTCAGCGAGGACCGCGAGGCCATGCGCGAGATCTTCCGGCGGGTCAAGAGCCACGCCGGTGTGGAGCCCGCCGTCTACACCGTCGGTCCGCTCCTCTTCTACGTCGGCCTGCTGCTGCTCATGACCCAGCTGGCGGCGCTGCGCCGGATCGGCGCCTGGCGGCCCCTCGCAGTGGTCGCGGGCATCGTTGCCACGAGCGTCAGCCTTGACCTGCTCCCGGTGGCGGGACTGCTGTTCCTCCTCGCGTTCGCGCCCCTGGGGCGGCTCGAAGAGCCCGACCGTCGCCCGCTCACGGCCACCGCTTCACCGGGCCGCTGAACCGCCCGGCGCCGGAAGCCGCGGGGGTGGGCCCGGCGCGGCGGCGGGCACCCGGTCGGTGAACAGGGTTTCCGGGAGCGGGGCCAGGCCGAGGAGGCCCAGCGTCGTGTCCCGCGCGACCCGGTGCCAGACCGCGGCCCGGCGGAGCATCGCGTGACCTCCGTACGGCATCGCGATGCCCGCGGCCCGGGCGCCCCGGGCACGGGCCCGCCGTACGTAGTCCCACGACCCCCGCGCGTCGGTGACCCGATCGGCCTCGTCGTGCAGGAGCACCACGGCCGTGTCCCCCAGGTGCAGCACCGGTTCACCCGGCGGGCACCACGGCGCCAGCCCCACCACCGCACGGACCAGCGGGTCGGCGGCGGCCCGCAACGCGGCGCGCCCGCCCATGGAATGCCCGACCAGCACCACGGGCAGGGGACCGGCCACGCAGCACAGCTCGCGCAGCGCCTGCCACACGTCGTGGACCGGATCCGCCCGGTCGCCGTTCCAGCCCCGGTGCTCGTAGCGGACCTCCGCCACCACCACGCCCCGCGCCGCCCCCGAGCCCGAGATCGCCCGCGCGAACGGGCGCATCCGCAGCCCCGGCAGGTTCGGCCGCGGCGGCGCCTCGAGCCCCTGCGCCCGCCCTCCGTGCAGCAGGAGCACCGCGGCCGTCGGATCCTGCGGCACCCGGTGCAGCACCAGCGCACCCGTCGGCCCCCTCATGAGCGGCCTCCCCTCGACGGCAGCGGGAAGAACCCGCCGGTACGGGCGGTGCGGGCCGCGAGAGCGGCACGGACAGGGAGCGGTACGGAGCCGGCCGCGACGCGGGCCGCGGCCCGGCCGTCCCCGAGGCCCTCCCGGGAGGGCCGGTTCACGGCCGCGCCCCCGGCGAGGTGTCCTCCGTCAGGAGCAGCTGGCGGACATCGAGGTAGCGGGCCCGGAACCCGGCCTCCGAGTAGGACAGGTAGAACTCCCACATCCGCCGGAACGTCGCGTCGAAGCCCAGCGCCGCCACGGCCCGCTCCTGCTCCGCGAAGCGCTCCCGCCACAGGGACAGCGTCTGCGCGTAGTGGTCGCCGTACCCCTGGTCGGAGATGATCCGCAGCCCCGCCCCGGCCGCGTGCGCCTCGATGGCCTCGCGGGAGGGGATCAGACCGCCCGGGAAGACGTACTTGCTGATCCAGGTGTGCGTACGGGCGGTGCGCAGCATCCGCTCGTGCCCCATGGTGATCGACTGGAGGGCGATCCGTCCGCCGGGCGCCACCGCATCGTGCAGGGCCGCGAAGTACGTCGGCCAGAAGTCCCGGCCGACGGCCTCGATCATCTCCACGCTCACCACCGCGTCGTAGCGGCCCTCCACGTCGCGGTAGTCCCGCAGCTCCACGTCCACCCGGCCGGCCAGCCCCGCGGCGGCGATCCGCCGGCGGGCGAGGCGCTGCTGCTCGGCGGAGAGGGTCACCGTCGTCACGCGGGCCCCGCGGGCGGCGGCGCGCAGCGCGAGCTCGCCCCAGCCGGTGCCGATCTCCAGCAGGCGCGTGCCCGGGCCGACGCCGGCGAGGTCCAGCAGCCGGTCGATCTTCCGGTGCTGTGCGGCCGGCAGGCTCTCGCGGCGCGCGGGGAAGGAGGTGAACACGGCGGAGGAGTACGACATCGTCTCGTCGAGGAAGAGCGCGAACAGCTCGTTCGACAGGTCGTAGTGGCGGTGGACGTTCTCCCGGGCCCCGGCCCGGGAGTTCAGCTGCGCCTCGGGCCTGCGCTGCACCCACGCTCCGCGCAGCTTGCGCACGGGGACGGGCATGAGGTCGTCCACGTGCGCGGCGAGTACGGTCAGCAGGCCGGTCAGGTCGTCGCTGTCCCATTCGCCCGCCATGTAGGACTCGCCGAAGCCGATCAGCCCGTGCGCCCCGATCCGGCGGAAGAAGGCGTCCGGGTCGTGGACGGTCAGCGAAGGACCGCTGCCGCAGGGCGGTTCGGCGCCGAAGCGGCAGCGCAGGGGAAGGGCGGTCACGGCGCGGCGGACCAGCGCGCGGGCGACGGCCGCGTGCCCGAAGGGGGCCGCCGGCGGACGCGTCACGTCCGGCCACGCCTGCGCGTCGCAGTCGGTGACGGGCTCGCTGCCGCGCCCGGTGCCGGCGCTGCGGGGGAGGGAAAGGGTCACGGGAGGATGCCTTCCTGGGGCGCGCGGTCGGGTCGGGGCTGTACGGGCAGCCCGCGGAGCAGCAGGCGGATGCCGTGGCGGCGGATCCCGGCCCAGACGGCGGCCGTGGACCAGGGACGCCGGGCGACCGCGCGCAGCAGGGCGAACGCGGTGGCGGGGCGGTGCCGGCCGTGCAGGGTCGCGGTGAAGGGCCGCTGGCCGGCGCGCTCGAGCTGGACGCAGATCTCCAGCCGCTCCCGCGGCTCCGGCAGGCGCATGCGGTAGTGGCCGTCGACGGGGAAGAACGGCGAGACGTACAGCTCCTTCGCCGTCTCGGCCCGGCCGGCCCCGTCGGTCCGCAGGAGGTGGCAGTGGCGCTGCCCGTACGTGTTGTGGACCTCGGCCACGACGCAGACCAGGGCCCCGGCGCGGTCGTGGCACCAGTACAGCGTCAGCGGGTTGAAGACGTACCCGAGGACCCGGGCGTGGGCCAGCATCAGGACCTGTCCGCCGTCGAGGTCCACGTCCCGGGAGGCCAGGTACGCGTCGAGTCCGGCCCGGATGGTCGGCGCGCCGGCGAAGTGGTCCCGGGCGTGGAAGCGGGCCAGCGGGCGCAGCGGCCACGGGAGGCGGGGGAGCGCGTCCAGGTCCACGAGCCACATGTACGTGAGGTGGCGGAAGGAGTGCCGTACGGGGGCCGTCCGCGCGTGGGAGACGACGCAGTCGTACAGGGCCGGAACGGCGACGGGCGGGAGGGCCGGGGGCGTCGGGACCGCCGGGGGCGTCGGGTCCGGCGACGCCGGCCGGTCCGCCGACGCAGGCCGGTCCGCCGGGGCCGTCGGCCCCCGCAGGATCGTGCGGCTCGTCCGCTGCGCCGCGGTGGGCGCGTCCACCCGGCTCACCACCGCACCCCCAGGGCCGCGGCCGCCCGCACGCCCGAGCGGCAGCCGTCCTCGTGGAAGCCCCACCCGTGGTACGCCCCCGCGAACGCGGTGACCCGCGTGTTGAGGCGCGGCAGAGCCTGCTGCGCGGCCACCGACTCGGGCGTGTAGACGGGGTGCGCGTAGTCCATGCGGGCCAGGACGCGTTCGGGGTCGATCAGCCCGCCCGGGTTCAGGGTGACCACGTACCGGGCGCCGCCCGGCAGCCGCTGGAGCCGTGTCATGTCGTAGCTGACCCGGACTCCCCCCGCCCCCGGATGGCAGTCGTCGAGGTGGTGGTTCCAGGAGGCCCGGGCTCTCGGGGAGCGGGGCAGCAGCCCGGTGTCGGTGTGCAGCACCGTCGGGTTCGCCTCGTACCGGAAGGCGCCGAGGATCCGCCGCTCGTCGCGGGTGGGCTCGGCCAGCAGGCGCAGTGCCTGATCGGGGTGCGTGGCGATGACGACCGCGTCGTACGGCTCGGTGGTGCCGTCCTCCGTGCCCACCAGGACGCCGCTCGGTATCCGGTCCACCCGGTTGACCGCGGTGGCGGTCCGGATGTTGCTGATCTCCTTGGCGGCCTTCTCCACGTACGCCGCGCTGCCGCCGGTGACGGTCTTCCACCGGGGGGAACCGGTGACGGACAGCAGCCCGTGGTGGTCGAGGAAGCGGAACAGGTACTCGGCCGGGTACTCCAGCGCGGTCTCGGTGGGACAGGACCACACGGCCGACACCAGCGGCGTGATGAAGTGGCCGACGAAGTACGGGGAGAACCCGCCGTCGGCGAGGAAGGCGCGGAGGGTGAGCCGCTGCCGCGGAGCGCCCTCGGCCAGCAGGCGGCGGGCGCGCCGGTGGAAGAGCGGAACCTCCGCCAGCAGCCTCAGGTACCGGCCGCGCAGGGCGGCCCGCCCGGTGAACAGGCCCGCGGGTCCGCGGGCGCCGGCGTACTCCAGGCCGCAGCCGTCGCACCGTACCGACATGCTCATCTCGGAGTCCTGCGTGGCCACTCCGAGTTCGCGGAAGAGCCGCATCAGCAGCGGGTAGGTGCGCTCGTTGTGGACGATGAACCCCGAGTCCACCTGCACCGTACCGCCGCCCGGGGACGGCAGCTCATGGGTGTGGGCGTGGCCCCCCAGCCGGGGGTCCGCCTCGTACAGCGTGACGTCGCACGCCTTCTGCAGGACGTAGGCGGCGGTCAGCCCCGCCACCCCGCCGCCGATCACGGCCACACTCTGGGTACGCACAGTCCGTCACTCCCCACCGGTCGCCACGCCGCCTTCCGGGACGGCGTCTCGCCCTTGATTCGCGGCCGAAGGCCCCCCGGATTGGTGCCGGTTGCGGAAAGCGGAACCAGCCGCGGCGATGGTGCTGCACATTGATCGGGAATTGGCGACCCGGTTGACCAATCCGCACAGATGTCTGCTCCGAAGACCGGTCAAGAAGGCGGACCTGGCAGCATCCGGAGCGGTCGGCCCTCTTTCTGGAAGGGCCGGTCCATTCGACGGGAAAGGATTGTCATGCGACGGACGGACCCCGGCGGACCATCCGCCACCACCGGGCAACCGCTGCCCTTCGGTGTCCCCGACACCGCGGCGCCGCGGCTCGAGGACCTGATGTCCCGGGTGGCCCGCGGTGACAAGGACGCCTTCTCCGCCCTCTACGACGCCCTGTCCGGAACGGTGTTCGGCCTGGTCGTCCGGGTCGTACGCGACCGCGCCCAGTCCGAGGAGGTGGCACAGGAGGTGATGATCGACTTGTGGCGGCAGGCCGCCCGCTACCGCCCCGGGGAGGGCAGCGTGCTCGCCTGGGCCGCCACTCTCGCCCACCGCCGCGCCGTCGACCGCGTCCGCTCCGCACAGGCCGCGATCAACCGCGAGCACGACCAGGCCGCCCGCCAACAGGCGCGCCCGTTCGACGAGGTGGCGGAACAGGTCGAAACCCGGCTGGAGAGCGAACAGGTCCGGCGCTGCATGCGCGGCCTGACCGAGATCCAGCGCCAGGCCGTCACCCTGGCCTACTACCAGGGCCTGACCTACCGAGAGGTCGCAGAGACCCTGCGCACTCCGCTGCCCACGATCAAGACACGCATGCGCGACGGGCTCATCCGGCTGCGCGACTGCATGGGGGTGACCACATGAAGCACGACGGAGAACTGCACACCCTCACCGGCGCGTACGCCCTCCACTCACTCACGGCGGCGGAACACGAGATGTTCACCGCACACCTCGCGGACTGCCCTTCGTGCCGGCAGGAAGTGGCCGAGTTCTCGGCCACCGCCGCCCGCCTGGCCGGGGCCGCGACCCTGCCGGCGCCCGCCCGCATGAGGGACGCGGTCCTGCACGGCATCGAATCGGTCCGCCAACTGCCGCCGCTGCTGCCCGACTCGGGCAGGCCGATGACGTTCACGGCCATCCTGCGCCGCAAGGCCATCACGCTGGCCATCGCCGCGAGCCTCGCCGGGGCGGCCGTGCTCGGGGGCGTCACCGTCTGGCAGAAACAGCTCGCCGAGGAGGCCCGGCAGCAGGCCCAGGCCTCCGAACGCCGCCTCCAGGACGTCAGCGCCGTCGTGGCCGCCCCCGACGCCCGTACGGTACGCGGCCGCACCACCACGGGCGCCGGCACCTCCGTGGTCAGCTCCAAGCTGCAGAACAGGGCGGTCTTCATCGGGACCGGGCTCCCCGACCCCGGCGCGGGCCGGACGTACCAGCTCTGGTTCGACGACCACGGCACCATGCGCCCCGCCGGGCTCCTCACGCAGGACGGGGCCACGCTCATGCAGGGCGGCATCCAGGGTGCTTCCGGGGTGGGACTCACCGTCGAACCCGCCGGTGGGTCGGCCCGGCCCACCAGCCGACCGCTGCTGCTCCTCAACCTGCCGGCCTGACCCGCTCCGCCCCGCTACGGGGCGGGCTTCGCAGCGGGCTTCGCCCGCACGTGCATGCGTTCGCCCTGCCTGCCGAAGAGGCTGAGCACCTCGACCGGCCGGCCGTCGGCGCTGCTGAACCAGTGGGGCAGCCGCGTGTCGAACTCGGCGACCTCGCCCGGGCCGAGGACCAGATCGTGCTCGGGCAGCACCAGCCGCAGTCGCCCCTGCAGTACGTACATCCACTCGTAGCCCTCGTGGGTACGCGGATCCGGCTCGGAGCCCCGGTCCGTGATGATCATCTTGTACGCCTGGAGGGGGCCGGGAGTCCGGGACAGCGGGACGTACGAATCGCCGTTCGGCATCGCGTGCGGCGTCAGCCGCACCCGCGGGTCGCCCACTTCGGGCGCCCCCACCAGATCGTCCAGCGGTACGCGGTACGCGGCGGCCAGCGGCAGCAGCAGCTCCAGGCTGGGGCGGCGCTGACCGGACTCCAGCCGGGACAGCGTGCTCTTGGAGATGCCGGTCGTCTCGGACAGCGCGGCCAGGGTGAGACCGCGCCTGGCGCGCAGCCGCTTGAGCCGCGGGCCGACCTCGTCGAGAACGGTCCGGTAGGGCGCCGGCGGGTCGGCCGGAGGGTGGTCGGCTGGTGTGTCCATGGAGGCATTCCACCCGGCCGTCCCGGAAACGGCAACAAGAGTTGTCGTTTCGGATCCACCCGGTGCAGGCTCCGCGGCATGAGCCCCCACAGGGATTCCCGCCCGCGCACGGCCACGGTCACGGCCGCGCGCACGCGGACACGGCCGGCCACGGTCACGGTCACCATTCCACCGACGTCGACTGGGACGTCATGGCGACCGGGCTGGAGAGCGGCGCCGAACTGCAGCTCCCCGGCCTGCGGCGGGCCGCGGCCCACCTGGGCGGGCTGCTCGGCCCCCGGGCCGACATCGGCAGCGGACCCGGCGTGATGACCTGCGTGCTCGCCGAGGCCTTCGCCGGCGCCGCGACCGTCGCCGTCGACGCCACGCCCGGGCTGCTGGACCGCGTCCGGGCCCGCGCCGGGAAGCTCGGCCCCGGCGACCGGGTGGCCGTGCGACACGCGTACCGGCGTACGTGAGGCCTCCGGCGGCTGATCGCCGCGCGGGCGGCGCCCCTCCCCGCCGCGCGCGCCGTTGCGTGACCCGGGGCACAGGCGGGGGCCGCGTGGGGACGCGGCGGTGCGGGCACGTTCAGGGGGCGACACAATGACCACTGTTGTTCTCTTTGATCCAGTACGGAGGAATGGGCGGATGCTCAACGAAAGAGCGGGCCGGCAGGCGCGCCCGGAGGACCTGGTCGACGTGGCCCGGCTCGTGACCGCGTACTACGCCCTGCACCCCGATCCGGCGGACCCCGGTCAGCGCGTCGCCTTCGGCACCTCGGGCCACCGCGGCTCCTCCCTCGCCACGGCCTTCAACGAGGACCACATCGCCGCGACCAGCCAGGCGATCTGCGAGTACCGGGCACGGCAGGGCATCGACGGCCCGCTCTTCCTCGGCGCGGACAGCCACGCCCTGTCCGAACCCGCCCGGGTGACCGCCCTCGAGGTCTTCGCCGCGAACGACGTGACCGTGCTCGTCGACGCCGCCGACGGCTACACCCCCACCCCCGCGGTCTCGCACGCGATCCTCACCCACAACCGCGGTCGCACCTCGGCGCTGGCCGACGGAGTGGTGGTCACGCCCTCGCACAACCCGCCCGCGGACGGCGGCTTCAAGTACAACCCGCCGCACGGCGGGCCCGCCGGATCGGACGCGACCGGCTGGATCCAGGAGCGCGCCAACGAGATCATCACCGGCGGCATGAAGGAGGTCCGGCGCATCCCGTTCGCGCGCGCGTCGGCGGCCCCGACCACGCGCACGTACGACTACCTCGGCACGTACGTGCGCGACCTGCCGTCCGTGCTCGACCTGGACGCCGTACGCGCCGCCGGCGTGCGCATCGGAGCCGACCCGCTGGGCGGGGCCTCCGTGGCGTACTGGGGACGGATCGCCGAGGAGCACCGCCTCGACCTGACCGTGGTCAACCCGTACACCGACCCCACCTGGCGGTTCATGACGCTGGACTGGGACGGCAAGATCCGGATGGACTGCTCCTCCCCGTACGCGATGGCCTCGCTGATCGAGGGCCGGGACCGGTTCCAGATCGCCACCGGCAACGACGCGGACGCCGACCGGCACGGCATCGTGACCCCCGACGGCGGCCTGATGAACCCCAACCACTACCTCGCCACCGCGATCGAGTACCTCTACGGCCACCGCGAGCAGTGGCCGGCGGACGCGGGCGTCGGCAAGACCCTGGTGTCCTCGGGAATGATCGACCGGGTGGCCGCGGACCTGGGCCGCGAACTGGTCGAGGTGCCCGTCGGTTTCAAGTGGTTCGTGGACGGGCTCCTGGCGGGCGGCATCGGCTTCGGCGGCGAGGAATCCGCCGGTGCCTCCTTCCTGCGCCGCGACGGCTCGGTGTGGACCACCGACAAGGACGGCATCCTGCTCGCCCTGCTGGCCTCGGAGATCCTCGCCGTGACGGGGCAGACCCCGAGCGAGCGGTACGCCGGCCTCACGGCCCGTTTCGGCGAGCCGGCGTACGCCCGGATCGACGCCCCGGCCACCCGGGAGGAGAAGGCGGTCCTCGCCCGGCTGTCACCCGATCAGGTGACCGCCGACACCCTGGCCGGGGAACCGGTCACGGCGGTGCTGACCGAGGCTCCGGGGAACGGTGCCGCGATCGGCGGCATCAAGGTCACCACGGAGCACGCCTGGTTCGCGGCGCGCCCGTCGGGCACCGAGGACGTCTACAAGATCTACGCCGAGTCCTTCCTGGGCACCGACCACCTGGCCCGCGTACAGGAGGAGGCCCGTTCCGTCGTCTCGGCGGCCCTGGCCGACTGATCCCACCGTCGGCGAAGCCCCCCCGCCGCACCTCTCGCCGACGAACCCGCCACCCCGACCCGGGACTTCTCAGTAGGGTGGCGGGCTCCGGGAGTTCGCGCGGAGGGAGCGGTCATGCGAGGCGGCAAAGTCGCGGTGGTGGGCGGGAGCGTGGCGGGCTGTGCGCTGGCCTCGGCGGCGGCCCGCGCGGGCGCAGACGAGGTGGTGGTCCTGGAACGCACCCGGGGACGGCTGGCGGACCGGGGCCTGGGGCTCTGCATCCACGACGGCCGCGCCGCCGAGCTCGCCGCCACCGGCGCCCTGCCCGCCGGCATCGCCGCGCACCCGCTGACCCGGCGCCGCTGGATCGTCCGCGACGACGCGGCGGCCGGGCCCGCCGGGCGGGTGTTCTGGGAGCAGCCGTTCCCCTTCCACTCGTACCACTGGGGCCTGCTCTGGCGCGGACTGCGGGAGGCCACGCCCGCCTCGGTCGTCTACCGCCAGGGGGCGGCGGTGACGGGCGTCGCCGACGCCGGCGAGCGGGCCGAGGTGCGGACGGCCGACGGGAGCGCCGAGCCGTTCGACCTGGTCGTCGGAGCCGACGGGTACCGCTCGGTGGTGCGCGAGGCCGTCTGCCCGGAGTCCCGGCCGGTCTACGCCGGGTACGTCTGCTGGCGGGGGAACCTCGACGCCCGGCGGCTGGAGGGGCTCGGCAACGGCGGCGTGCCCTGCGACGCGGTGACCACCGTCTGCTTCACCGGCGGGAGCTGCGTCGTCTACCCCACCCCCGGACCGGACGGCCCCCGGGTGAACTGGGTCCTGTACGCCCTGCCCCCGCGCGGCAGCCGGCTGCCCTTCGACGACCCGACGAGCTTCCCGCCGGGGCGGGTGACCGAGGAACTCACCGCACACCTGAGCACGTTGCTGGAGCGGGAGTTCCCGCCCCACTGGGCGCAGGTGCTCGCCCTCACGGAGCCCGCGGACACCTACGTCCAGCCCATCTACGACCTCGAGACGGCGCGTACGACCGCAGGGCGCCTGCTGCTCGCGGGCGACGCGGCCACCGTGGTGCGCCCGCACAACACGAGCGGAGTGGCCAAGGCGCTCCAGGACGCCTCCGCGTTCGAGGACGCCTGGCGCCGGGCCGACAGCTGGGCCGGGCTGCTGGGCGGGTACCACGCCGCGCGCGGTGCGGCGGGACGGGAGATGGTCGCCCTGGCCCGTCGCCTCGGCCGGGGCCAGGTGGAGCAGACCCCCGCCTGGGCCGCGATGGACCACCGCGAGGTGGAGTCGTGGTGGCGGGAACTGCTCGACGGAGCCGCCGACATCGGCGGGCAGGCCATGGCGCGGCGGACCCGGGGCTGACCGGCCGGCCCCGCACTCGTCATCGGCCGGGCGGAGCGCACCCGCCCCGTTCGCCGACCTCCCGCCGGCCCGCCGCCTCACGGCCGATCTCGGGGTGGACCGGAACACCGCGAGGGTGCGCTACGGGGACGAGGAGTTCGTTTCGGTGCCCGGCGGCGGCTCCGGCGGGGTGCTCCTCCCGGCCGGGGAGGGGCTGCTGCGGCAGGGCGGCCAGGACGCCCGACCACCAGCCCGGGCGGCCGTCGGCGGCGGCCGGGTCGGTGAGCAGGTCCGCGAGGCGGCCGGCCAGGCCGGGCCGGTCGGCGGGCCGTTCACCGGGCCGGCAGGTCAGCTGGAGCGTGTGGTGCGTGGCGGTGTGCCGGCGCAGCGTCGGTCCGCATGGCGCGGCCATGGCGAGGGCATTGGCCAGGAGCGGGGCGTCGAGGGGCCCGAGCAGGTCGAGTGCGAGCGGTGTACCGGGTGCGATCACCACTGTCATGGCGCCGTCCATCCGCCCCTCCCCCCGTGCCGGTCGCATGCCGCAGAAACGCCTCCGAGAAGGACGAGTCAAGCCGGGGTCAATTCTAAGGTAAAAACAGGTCAAACAACATGCCTCAGGCATCGGAGTGTCTTATTCCACATGGAAGTTGGCAAATTTCATGTGTAACTGCCAGCTTTTCGCGGTGATTCAAGACAGCCGTCCGGGAACAGGCCGCATCCGGTCGGATCAGGCCGGGCCGAGCCGGATCACGCAGGGCCGGGAAGCGCCGGATCGAGGAGCGCCGACACCATGCCGACGAAGCCCTCGTCGAGCATGGTGGTCACGGAGCTGTCGCGGGAGGTGTCCAGCCCGGCGTCGTGACAGGCGACGCTCAGCAGGTAGCGCCCGGCCACCGGGTAGGTGCCGAACGCCCATTCGCCGTGCGTGGCGGGCGAGCCGTCGGGGGTGAGCAGCCCGGTCTCCCCGCCGGTGGCCGTGGCGAAGCCGAACTCGGCGAAGCCCATCCGCAGGCCCAGCCCGAGCGCCTTCGTGTACGCCTCCTTCAGCGTCCACAGCCGCAGCATGCCGGCGTTCTGCCCGCGCTCCCCCAGCGCCGCGAGCTCGGCGCGCTCGGCCGCGGTGCACACCTGGTCCTGCAGCAGCTCGAAGGACAGCCTGCGGTCGGCGGGTTCGGTGTCGACGCCGATGCGCCCGTTGCGGCTGATGCCGACCGCGATCAGGTCGTCGGTGTGGGTCAGGCTCAGGTCGATCTGGTCGAATCCGCGCAGGTAGGGGCGGCCCCCCGGCTTGTACGAGAGGTCCAGCTCGGCCGGCCCGCAGCCGAGCGCGGCGGCGGCCGTGTACCGGATCGCCAGCCGGGAGGCGAGGAAGCGGTGCCGGGTGGTGGCGTCGGCCGTGTCCCGGTAGCGCGCCCAGTCGCGGCCCAGGAGGATCCGCAGCGCGGTGGCGGAGCCCGGCTCGGCCGGCCACTCCTGCCAGGTGGTGTACACGCAGGCGTTGCCGCCCCGGGTCATGCCCGCGGCCACCTCCGCCCAGGGCCCGCCGGGCCCCGCCGCGTGCACGGGCACGCTCAGCAACGGCGAGTTGTGCCAGGTCATCAGGTGTCCCCTCCGGTCACTGGGCCAGCTCGGTGGCGTCGAGGTCGCAGCTGCGGCCCGCCCGGTAGCGGCGTACGAGCTCCTCCAGCACCTGGCCGAGGCAGTCGTCGGGCAGCTCCGGCACCGGGATGCCGAGCCGGCCGCCGATCCGGGTCAGCGCGAGCACCGCCCAGGCGGGCGAGGCGAGGAAGGGCTCGGCGCCGTCCTGGCCCTCCCAGGTGCCCAGGACCGCGGCCGCCGCGAGCACCAGCGCGTAGCGGTCGCTGAGCACGCACCAGGCGGGGTCGGCCAGGGCGGCCGCGCCCTGCGGGATCGCCCGGCACTGCTCGCGCAGCGCCCGCAGTTCGGTGACGAACGCCTCGGCCAGGTCGGCGAGGACGGCGAGCTGTCCGCCGACCCCGCGCACCTCCGCCAGCCGGGCGGCCGAGCCGACGAGGGAGGCGGCGAGGAAGTCCCCGCCGTCGGCGATGCCCAGGAGCCGGTAGTCGAGGTGCGGCAGGCCCGCGCCGGAGCGCAGCAGCTCGGACGGCGGCTCCTCCTCCTTGAACCAGGCCCGTTCGGCCAGCGCCCGCAGCTGGGGCACGATCACGGCCTGGCAGGCGGCGGTCCCCGCGTGGCCGAGCCCGGCGACCGGCAGGTCGCGCGAGAGCTTGTCGAGCGCCCCGTACTCGGGCGTGCCGTGCTGGTAGCCGCGCGAGCCGAGTACGGCCGCCAGCTCCTCCAGGCTTTCCCGGAGCAGGTCGGGGACGACGTACTTGACGGCCGCCGCGAGCACGTGGGTGCGGTCGGGCAGCAGGCTCAGGGCGCGCAGCGCGACGGTGGCCATGCTGTCGCAGGCCAGCAGATCGGCGAAGACCCCGGCCAGGGGCTTGTGGAAGCGGCGGGCGACGGGACGGCTGCGGCCGGTGGTGGCGGCCCGTACGGCGGAGTGCAGGACGGTGCCGGCGGCGGCGACGGCGGTGGCGGAGATCACGCAGCGGTTGACCTGGTACGTGCGCAGCGCCAGCGCGACGCCTTCGCCGACGCGGCCGACGAGCGAGCCCTCGGGCACCTCGCAGTCCGTGAACTGCAGTCCGGAGAAGAGGGATCCGCGCATGCCGGCGGTGGGGACGCGCGGCAGCCGGGCCAGACCCCCGGCGGCGGTGAGCTCGGCCGGGTCCAGCAGGAGGACGGAGTGGCTGAGCGGGCTGCGGGCGCGGTCGGTCCGGGCGTAGACCACGTACGCCTGCGCCCGCGCGGCGTTGATGATGACGTCCTTGCGGCCGTTGAGCGAGAAGCCGCCGCCCGCCAGCGGGGTGGCGGCGAACTCGTCGCGCAGGATGGCGTTCGCGTGGGCGAGCTCGTGGTGGACGATCGAGGCGCGCCCGCCGCCGAGCAGGACGTCGGCGGTGGCCCGGCGCTGGGCCGTGCTGCCGGCGGCCCAGACGGCGGAGGTCGCGAACAGCGAGGTGATGCCGGAGCCGAAGCCGAGGGCGAGATCGCGGCGGAAGACCGGGCGCAGCACCTTGACGAGCAGGTCGGCGCGGGTGAGCCGGCCGCCGAACTCGGCGGGCACGAACTCCGCGCCCAGGCCCGCACCGACGAGCAGCCTCTCGGTGGCCGCGGGCGGCTCGCGCCGCTCGTCGGCGGCGAACAGGGCGCCGAGACCGTGCGGGTTGGCGGGGTCGTACGGGTCGCCGAGCAGGGCTTCGAGGCGCGCGGCCCGGCGCAGCGCCTCGGTCTCCTCGGCCCCCCGCCTGGCGGCTGCGCAGCCGCTGCGCCGCTCGCGCCCTG
>NZ_JAINUL010000001.1:653422-702446 GCF_020639365.1 Streptomyces flavotricini | reverse complement strand
GCCGCGGCGGCGAGCAGCTCCCGGCGTCGGGCCCGGTGCGCGGGGGCGGCGGGCAGCAGCCGGGCGGCGGCGGTGTACCAGGCGCCGGCCGTGGCGGGTGCCGTGGCGAGCACCTCTTCGGCGGCGGCGACGAGTTCGGTCGCACCGGACTCGTCGCCGGGCCGGCAGGCCTGTTCGGCGTGGCGGGCGCGGCGGACCGCGGGACGGCCGTGGGCCTGGTGGTGCGTACGGGCGCGGCGGTGCGCGCCGAGCCGCCAGCCGCCGGGCACGGCGGTGTGCACGAGCCGGGCCAGCAGGGGGTGGCGGAACTCGACGTGGCCGGGGACGGCCGAGACGCGCAGGACGTCCGCGGCGAGGAGTTCGTCGACGGCGGTGAGGACGGCGGCGCGGTCGAGTTCGGCGACCTCGGCGAGGGCGTCGGGTTCGGCGGGCTCGCCGAGCACGGCGGCGGCGTGCGCGACCAGTCGGGCGTGCGGGCCGAGCGCGGCCACCTCGGCGAGCAGCGGGGCCGCGGCGCGGGCGGCGAAGGGGCGCGTTCCGGGGGCGTCCCCGGGGCAGGCGCCGGGGCCTTCGCAGGAGGCGGTGAGCAGGGCGAGCAGGCGGGGGATGCCGCCGCAGTCCTGGTACAGGGTGGCCCGGTGGCGGGCGCACAGCCGGGCCCCGGCGAACTCCTCGGCGCCGGCCCGGTCGAGCGGGGCGAGGTCGAGGTGCTCGGCGTGCAGGCCGGGGCGGGCCGCGGTCAGCGCGGCGAGCAGAGCGGGCGGGCACTGCCGGGGCCGGTGGCCGAGGACGAGCAGCACCCCGTCCCGCGGGGTCTCCAGCAGCCCGGTCAGCGCCTCCCGCGCGGCCTCGTCGCACCGGTGGACGTCGTCGACGATGACGACGACGGGCGCGGCGGCCGGGGCGGGGAGGGCCGCGAGGGCCTGTGGGAGGGCCTCCGGGTTCGTGGTGCGGACGTGGGCGCCGGCACGGGCGGCCCACGCGGCGATCTCGGTGAGGAGCCGCGTCGTGCCCAGGCCCGGGTCCCCCGCGATACCGACGAGGGCCGGGCCGTCACCGAGGGCGGCGAACCGCCGGCGGACGGCCGCGAGCTCCTCCCCACGGCCGATCAGCGGGCGTATCGAGCCTGTGGTCACCGAGGCCCCGCTCCGGCGGCGGCCCCGGCGTCCTGCGCCATGGCCTGACGCAGGCTGAGCGGCCGCATGTCCGTCCAGACCTCGTCCACGTGGGCGACGCAGGCGTCCTTCGTCCCGCTGAACCCGGTGGCGCGCCAGCCCGCCGGGATCTCGCGGACCTGCGGCCAGATGGAGTACTGCTCCTCGTCGTTGATCACGACGTCGTACCGGCCCTCGTCGTCGTCCTGGAACACGGTCCAACCTCCGGGGATTGCGGCTGATTGCGTTGACAAATGCCCGGTCAGACTGGTTCAGCGGACCTCGCCGCCACAACGGACGGCCGATGGAGGGTGCCGAACCGGCCCATCAGAAAACCCGATCGGACCCGGTCAGGACCCCCGTCCCGCCGATCACCGCGTCCGTCGCCGCAACCCGGTGCCGCGGCCGGTCGCCGCCCCCCATCGGCACGGCCGATCCCACGCATCGCGAACCCCGCACCGCGGTCCCTGGTGGGGGCCGTCCGGCGGCCCATAGCCTGCCCGCGGCCGCCCATGGACCAACGGGCCGCCGGGAATGGGGGAATCGCAGATGAACATCGGCCTTCTGGGTCCGCTGGAGCTCACACAGGACGGCGTACCGCGCCCCCTCGGCGGACCCCGCCAGCAGATCGTCCTCGCGGTGCTGGCCCTGCACGCCAACCAGGTCGCCCCGCAGGAACTGCTCGTCGACGCCATCTGGGGCGAGTCCCCGCCGGAGACGGCGCGGACCCAGGTCCAGTCGGCGGTCTCCGCGCTGCGCAAGGCGTGTGCCCGGGCCGGGCGTCCCGATGCGATCGAGACGACCGCGGCCGGCTACCGGCTGCACATCGCGCAGGAGGAGCTGGACGCGCACCGCTTCGCCGCGCTGCTGGCGCGGGCCCGCTCGTACGCCGCGGCCGGCGACCGGGCCGGCGCGGCCCGGCACCTGCGCGAGGCGCTCGCCCTGTGGCGGGGCCCGGCCCTGCTGGGCCTGGACAGCGATCCGGTGCGCCGGGGGGCGACCCTGCTGGACGAGCAGCGGCTGACCGCCCTTGAGGAACTGGCCCGCCTCGACCTGGCACTGGGCCGGCACGCCGAGATGACGGGCGAGCTGTTCGCGCTGGCGGCCGCCGAGCCGCTGCGCGAGGGGCTGCACGCGAGCCTGATGCTGGCGCTGTACCGCTCGGGCCGGCAGGCGGAGGCGCTGGAGGTGTACCGCAGGCTGCGTTCCGTGTTCGACGCGGAGCTCGGCATCGAGCCGGGCCGCGCCCTGCAGGACCTGGAGGCGGCCGTCCTGAACCGCGACCCCTCCCTCGACGCGGCCGGTGCGGCGCCGGTCGGCCCGTCGGGGGGCCCGCCCGCGGCGCAGCCCGCACCGGCATCGGCCGCGGGCCCCGTACGACCCGAACAACTGCCCTCCGACCTGCCCGACTTCACGGGCCGCGGGGAGTACCTGGCCGAGCTCACGGAGTTCCTCGCCGGCCCGGACGGTGTGTCCGGCCGTACGGGGGAACCCGTGCGCATCGCCGGGATCTGCGGCAAGGACGGCATCGGCAAGTCGAGCCTGGCCGTGCACGCGGCGCACCGGCTGCGCGAGCGGTTCCCCGACGGCCGCCTGTACGCCGCCATGGAGGGTCTCGGCGACAGCGGCGATGACGCGCTGTCCGGGGTGCTGGCCGGCTTCCTGCGCGCGCTCGGCGTGCCCGCGCACGCGGTTCCCGAGGGCCGCGGCGAGCGCCAGGCGCTGTACCGGAGCCTGCTGGCGGGGCGTCGGGTGCTGATCGTGCTGGACGACGTGGCCGACGAGAGCGCGGTCCGCGAACTCCTGCCGGGGGACGCCTGTTCGGCGGTGGTCGTCACCGGCCGCTACCCGCTGACCGGCCTGCCCGGCATCCGGCAGGTCCGCCTCGACGTCCTCGACGAGGCGCACTCGGTGGAGCTGCTCACCCGGATCGCGGGGGCCGAGCGGATCGCGGGCCAGCTCCCGGCGGCCCTGGAGCTGGCGGAGTTCTGCGGCGGGCTGCCGCTGGCGCTGCGGGTGGTGGGGGCGCGACTGGCGTGCCGGCCGCACTGGACGCTGGACCGGCTCGTACGGCGCTTCCGCGACGAGGCGGGCCGGCTCGACGAGTTCTCGTACTGCGGGATGGAGCTGCGCTCGCACATCACGCTGGCCTACCGGGCGCTGGACCCCGAGCCGGCCCGGCTGCTGCGGCTGCTGACGCTGCTCGACACGGCCGAGTTCCCGGGCTGGACGGCGGCCGCGCTGCTCGGCACGGATCCGGCGGCGGCGGAGGACGTGGTGGAGGAGCTGGTCCATTCCCAGCTGCTGGACCTCGTACCCGGCGGCGGCGGGGAAGGCGACGGGATCGGTACCGGCACCGGCTCCTGCACCACGGCCCGCTACCGCTTCCACGGCCTGATCCGCGTCTTCGCCCGCGAGCAGCTGCTGGCGACGGAGAGCGCGCGGGAGTCGGCGGAGGCGGTGCGCCGGGTGCTGGACACCTGGCTGTCGCTGGCCGCGCAGGCCCACCGGCGCGAGCACGGCGGGGACTTCCTCGTCCTGCACGGCGAGGCCCGGTCGCCGCTGTACGAGCTCCCCGCCGCCGCCGCGGACGAGATCCTGGCCGCTCCGGGCCCGTGGTGGGAGCGGGAGCACGACGCGCTGGTGGCGGCGGTGCGCCGGGCAGCCGGCCGCGGCCTGCACGAGAGCGCCTGGGACCTGACGCTGACCTGCGCCGGCCACTTCGAGACCCGCGCGCACACCGAGGACTGGCGCGAGTGCGCCGAACTGGCCCTGGCCGCCTGCGAGGTGGCCGGGGACGCGCGGGGCGCAGCCGCGGCGCGCACGACTCTGGCCGCGCTGCACCTGTTCCGGCACCGGGCCGCGCAGGCGGCGCCGTTGCTGGCCTCGGCCGCGGAGGCCTTCCGCGTACGGGGTGACCGGCACGGGGCGGCCCTCGTACGGTGGCTCCGCGCGCGCGCCGACGCCGTACGGGGCGACCACGCGGCGGCGGCCGAGGGACACGCCGCGGCCGCGGTACTGCTGCGGGAGGCCGGGGACCGGGCGGGCGAGGCGCTCGCCCTGGCCGGGGAGGCGGCCGCGCGGCTGGAGCAGGACCGGCCCGGGGAGGCGCGGGAGCTGCTGACCCGGGCGCTGGGCCTGAGCCGGGAGACGGGCTCGCTTCGGGCCGAGGCCCAGACGGTGCGCGGGCTGGGCGCCCTGTACCTGCACACCGGGGAGGGCGAGCTCGCCGCCCAGGCCTTCAACTGGGCGCTGCGCATGGACCGGGCCGCCCGCGACCGCACCGGGGAGGCGCACACACTGCTGGGCCTGGGCCTGGTGCACGGGCGCGCGGGTCGCGGCGAAGCCGCCGAGGGGGCGCTGCTGCAGGCGCAGGCCCTGGCCCGGCGCACCGGCGACCGGGCGGCGGAGGGACGGATCGCGCTCGCCCTGGGCCGGGCCGCGCTGGAGGGCGGCGCGGCCGACGCGGCCGTGGCCCATCTGGCGGCGGCGCGGGAGGTGTTCGGCGGCCTGGAGGGCGGCCGGGTCTGGCAGGGCCGTGCGGCCAGCGCACTCTTCGACGCGTACGCGGCCGCCGGCGACCCGGCGGCGGCCCTGGCCGAAGCCTCGGCGGCCGAGGCGCTGCTGGCGGCCGACCCGGCACCGGCGGCGGCCCGCCTGCGCTCGGAACTGGCGGGCAAGCAGCTGCTCGTACGGGGGTCGGCGGGGTAGCGGTGGGGGCGGTCAGCGGCGTGCGCGCGGCCGGCGGATAGCGGGCGGGTAGCGGGCGGCGGCACGCTGCGGGCACCGGGGCAGGCGGCCCCGCTCGCAGGAAGGCACCCGCATGCCCCGTACCGCCCCGCCGGCCCTCCCGTACGAGACCGTCCTCCCCTACGAGGCCGCCGCACGGCTCTGCGCGGCGGCGGCCCGGACCCTGCTCGTGCCGCGCGTCAGCTCGGCGACCGTGCTGGGCACGGGCCCGGCCGTGGCGGCCCACCTCGCGGCGCTGGTGCGCGAGGTGCCCGGCCTCGGCAACATCACGGTCCATCCGGGCCCGGCCCACTGGCCGCACCCCGGGGCCGCCGCGCTGGCCGCGGCGCAGGGCACGGTCCTGACCACGGCCGCCTCCCGCGAACGGGCCCTCCTGGGTGCGGACCTGGTCGTCCTGACGGGCCCCGCACTCCCCGTGGACCGGTCCCTCCTGGCCCCTTCGGCGGTCGTCGTCGAGCCCCCGCCGCCGGGCGCCTGACGGGGCGGTCGGCGTGGACCGCCGCCTCTCACCGCCGGCCGGCCGCGGGAGCCGCGCCCCGGAGCGGCCCGGCCTCCTGGGCGTGGACGAGTTCGAGGACCGTCTCGATGCCGAGGGCGTACGCCGGGACTCCCGCGGTGAGGAGGGAGGTCTCGGCCACGCCGATGAGGTCGGCGACGTCGGCTCCGGCGTGCAGGGCTCCCCGGGCGTGGATCCGCGCCGGGTCGGCCCGGCCGAGGGCGAGGAGCTGCCCGAAGTGGACGAGCTGCTGTACGCGCCCGCCGAGCGCGTTGTCCGTCAGGACGATGTGCCGCAGCTCGGCGACCGCCTCCTCGGTGTGCAGGCGGCCGTGGGCCAGGGCCAGGTCCAGACGGGCCTCGACGCCGGCCGGGACGGCGCCGAGCGTGGCGCGGTAGCGCTCGCGTACGGCCTCGGCCCGCGGGGCGGGGGGCTCTTCCGGGCTCCTCACGACGCCACCCGCGCGATCGACGCCCGTACGGTCTCCAGCGCGCCCTCGGGGAAATCCACGGCCCCGCCGATGGCCGCCGCGGCGAGCTCCGCCTCGGCGCTCTCCTCGATGGCCACCACGAGGTGGGCGGTGTCCGCCGGGTCCGGTCCGAAGACCAGGAGGCCGTGGTTGGCCAGCAGCACCGCGGCGGTCGTGGGGCTGTGCGTCAGGGCGTCGACGACTCCCCTCACCGACACGTCCGAACCGCGCGGCCCCCACGGCACCACCGGCACGTCCTCGGCCTGGCCGAAACGCAGCATCGGCTCGGTGCGGCAGGGCAGCGGCCGGTGGGCCACGGCGAAGGCCGTCGCGGAGGGCGAGTGGGTGTGGATGACCGAGCCGACCCGCGGGCGGGCGCGGTAGACGGCGCTGTGCATGGCGATGATCTCCATGCTGACGGACTGCAGTTCCCCTTCGAGGACCTGCCCGTCGAGGCTCACGGTCGCCAGGTCCTCGGGCCGCAGACCGCGGACGAAGCCCGGGGTCAGCATGAAGCGCTCGGCGTCGAGCCGGACGCTCAGGTTGGCGTGGCCGGAATGCGACATCACTCCCGCCTCGAAGAGGCGCCGGGAGGCCTCCACGAGCCGGTGGGCCTCGTCCCGTATCTCACGTCGTGCGTCTGTGCTGGTCATGGCCGTCCTGTCTTCGAATGCCGTGGCCGGCGGCCCCTGATGGGCTGCCGTCCCGTACGCGTCCCACTCTTCAACTTGAACTAAGGTTCAAGTCAAACGTCGGCGAGGAGCGAGGGAGGCGGCCGGACGTGCGCATGACGATCGGGCAGCTCGCCGAGGCCACCGGGGTACCCGCCTCGGCCATCCGGTACTGGGAGCGCCACGGACTGCTGCCCCAGCCCGAACGCCAGAGCGGGCAGCGGCGCTACCCGGTGGGGGCCGCGGAGCGGATCGTGCTGCTGCGCAAGTGCCAGCAGGCGGGCCTGACCCTGGCCGAGATCCGCGAGCTGCAGCAGGACCAGCCGCGCCGGCAGGCGATGATCCGCGCGAAGGTCGCCGAGATCGAGCAGCGCCAGGTCGACCTCGAGCACGCCCACCAGCTGCTGACCCACGCCCTCCAGTGCAGCAGGACGGACATCGTGGCCTGCCCGAACTTCCGGGAGCAGATGGCCTCGTGGCGTGCGCCGACCGCGCAGTGAAATCGAGGTGCGCGTCCCGCCTTTCGTTGAGAGGCTGCCCCCCAATGAACCGTGAACAGATTTCCGCGATCGCCCACGCCGATCACCCGATCAAGGCCCCGCTCGACGACGCGTCCGTACGCAGGCTGCTTGAGCGCGGGCTCCCGCGGGGCGACGAGCGCGTCCTCGACCTCGGATGCGGCACCGGAGAGTGGCTGCTGAGGGCACTGGCCGCGAAGCCGCTCGTGCGCGCCGAGGGCGTGGACATCTCCGAGGAGGCCCTGGCTCTGGCCGGGAAGGCGGCGCGCGAGCTCGGCGTCGAAGACCGCCTGACCCTCCACAAGACGCCGGCCGAGGACTTCGCCTCCCCGCACCCCTTCGACCTGGTGCTCAGCGTCGGATCCACGCACGCGTTCGGGGGGCTGCTCCCCACCCTCGCGGCGGCGCGCGAGCACCTGGCCCCCGGCGGCCGCGTCGTCATCGGCGACGGGTTCTGGGAGCACGCACCGTCCCCGGAAGCCGTCGACATGCTCGGCGACTTCGCCGACCTGGCGACCACCGTGGACCGGATCGTCGCCGACGGGTGGACCCCCGTCGAGGGGCACGTCAGCACGCGCGCCGAGCTGGACGCGTACGAGTGGTCCAACTGGGGTTCGCTGGCGTCGTGGGCCCTGGACCACCCTGCCGATCCGGACAGTTCGCAGGTGCTCGAAACGGCGAACATCCGCCGCTCCGAATGGCTGCACACCTACCGCGAGACCTGGGGCTTCGTCTCCCTCGTCCTGCGCCGCACGCCCGGCCGCTAGGAGGTCCCGCCTCCTTCGCGGCGCGTCTTCGCCGTTGACGCGTCCGGCGCCGCGGGTGCGGTATACGTCCTAGAGCCTGTCGTCAAAGTGATCTTGGATTGTGGATCATGGGGTGGTGATACGTCGCCATGAACTGTCTGATGCCGAGTGGGACCTCATACGCCCGTTGCTGCCCCGGCCTGCGCTGGGGCGGCCCCGGCTGGACGACCGGATGGTCCTCAACGGGATCGTGTGGAAGTTCCGTACCGGTGTCCCCTGGCGGGACGTGCCCGAGCGATACGGCCCGTGGACCAGCCTCCACACCCGCTTCCGCCGCTGGGCGGCGGACGGCACGTTCGACCGGATGCTGCAGGCCGCCCAGGCGAAGGCGGACGCCGCGGGCGACATCGACTGGCTGGTGTCCGTCGACTCCACCATCGTCCGCGCCCACCAGCACGCCGCCGGGGCCCGAAAAGGGGGCACCAAAGCCCGGCCCTCGGACGGTCCCGAGGCGGACTGACCAGCAAGATCCACCTCGCCTGCGACGCCGTCGGCCGCCCCCTCACGTTCGTCCTGACCGGCGGGAACACCAACGACTGCACGCAGTTCACCACGGTGATGGACGCCATCCGGGTGCCCCGCCTCGGTCCGGGCCGGCCTCGGACCAGGCCCGATCACGTCATCGGCGACAAGGGCTACAGCTCGAAGGCGATCCGCACCTGGCTGCGGCGTCGCGGCATCAGGCACACCATCCCCGAACGGGCCGACCAGGTGCGCAACCGGGCCCGCAAGGGCAGCCTCGGCGGCCGCCCCACGGTCTTCGACAAGGACGTCTACAAGCACCGCAACGTCGTGGAACGGTGCTTCAACCACCTCAAGCAGTGGCGAGGCATCGCCACCCGCTACGACAAGACCGCCCAGTCCTACAAGGCAGCCGTCACCCTCGCATCGATCCTGATGTGGGTCTGACACTTTGACGACAACTCCTAGGGACGTATCCGATGCCGGCGAAGGGACGTGGTTGCCGTGGAGCGTACGGCCTGCTGTGTGGTGGGAGGCGGGCCCGCCGGAATGGTGCTGGGCCTGCTGCTGGCCCGGGCCGGGGTGGAGGTCACCGTGCTGGAGAAACACGGTGACTTCCTGCGCGATTTCCGCGGCGACACCGTGCACCCGTCGACCTTGTCCCTGCTGGACGACATCGGCCTCGCCGAGCGGTTCGCCCAGCTGCCGCAGCGGCGGGTGACCTCGGTGCAGCTGCCGATCGGGCCCGACCGCACGCTCGTCACGGTCGGGAACATCGCCGCGCTCCACGGCAAGTACAACTACATCGCGATGGTCCCGCAGTGGGACCTGCTCGACCTGCTCGCCGACGAGGCGCGCAAGGAGCCGACCTTCCGGCTGCTCATGAACACGGAGGCCACGTCCTTCCTGATGGAGCGCGGCCGGGTCACGGGCGTGCGGTACCGCACGGCGGACGGCGCCGCCGGCGAGCTCCGGGCCGCGCTGACCGTGGCCTGCGACGGCCGCGGGTCCTTCGCCCGGGTGCTGCCCGAGCTCGGCCTGGAGGGCTTCCCCTGCCCGATGGACGCCTGGTGGTTCCGGCTGCCGCGCCGCGAGGACGATCCCAGCGGGCTCGTGGGGGGCCTGGGCGAGCGGTTCTTCAGCGCGCTCATCGACCGCGGCGACTACTGGCAGATCGCGGGGCTCATCCCCAAGGGGACCGATGCCGAGCGCCGCGCGGAGGGCGTGGACCGGTTCATGGACCAGTTCGCGGACGCCGTGCCGTGGCTGGCCGACCGGGCGCACTCCGTCACCTCCTGGGACGAGGTCAAGCTGCTCGACGTACGGCTGGACCGGCTGCGCCGCTGGCACCGGCCGGGGCTGCTGTGCATCGGCGACGCCGCCCACGCCATGTCGCCGGTGTTCGGCATCGGCATCAACCTCGCCGTGCAGGACGCGGTGGCCGCGGCCCGCCACTTGGTGCGCCCGCTGCGCGAGGGCACCGTGGGGCTGCACGACGTACGCCGCGTACAGCTCCGCCGCATGCCCACGACGGTGGCGACGCAGGGCATGCAGCGCATGGCCCACGCCCAGGTGATCGAGCCGCTGCTGGCCGGCCGCGCCGCGTTCGGCCATCCCCGGCGGGCCAAGCGGCTCACCGAGCTCGTCACCGACTCCCGGTGGCTGAACCGGGTGCCGGCCTACTTCATCGGGTACGGGGCGCTGCGCGAGCGGCCGCCTGCGCAGTCGCTGCGCGGCGGCGACGCGGTGCGGGAGGTGGCGTGAGCGAGCAGCCGGTACTCCTCCCCTACGGCGACCCGGCCTTCGTCGCGGACCCGTTCCCGCTGTACCGGCAGCTGCGCGAGGACGGCCCGGTGCGCCGGGTCGTCATCGCGGGGGCTCTGGAGGCCTGGCTCGTCACGCGCTACGAGGACGGGCTCGCGGCCCTGTCCGACTCCCGCCTCAGCAGCGACGTGCGCGACGCCGCCGACATCCGGCTCCTGCAGCAGCTGCCCGACACGGAGCGCGAGTCGATGCTCGGCAACATGCTGCGCAGCGATCCGCCCGACCACACGCGCCTGCGCCGCCTGGTCTCCAAGGCGTTCACCGCGCGCCGGGTGGCGCAGATGCGGCCGCGGATCCAGGCGGTCACCGACCGGCTGCTGGACGCGGTCGTCGCGGACGGCCGTGCCGATCTCATCGAGGACTTCGCGCTGCCGCTGCCGGTCACGGTGATCAGCGAACTGCTCGGCGTACCGGTGGACGAGCGGCACGAGTTCCAGCACTGGACCGACCGCATGATCATGCGGGGTGCGGAGCCGCCGGATCCGGCCGTGGTGAACGAGGCGTGGCGGCACATGCGCGGGTACGCCGGCGAACTCATCGGCGCCAAGCGGGCGGAGCCCGGCGAGGACCTGCTCAGCGCCCTGATCACCGCCCGGGACGAGGAAGCGCGGCTGTCCGAGGACGAGTTGGTCGCCATGGTGTTCCTGCTGCTGGCCGCCGGCTACATCACCACGGTCAACCTGATCGGCGGCGGCATCGCCATGCTGCTCGCCCACCCCGACCAGCTGGACCGGCTGCGCTCCGACCCCGGGCTGCTGCCGGGCGCGATCGAGGAGTTCCTGCGCTTCGACGGCCCGGTCAGCCCCGGCATCGCCCGCTTCGCGCGGGAGGACGTGGAGATCGCGGGCGTGCGCGTCCCGCGCGGCGCGACGGTGCTGATCGGCTCGGCCGTCGCCGACCGCGACCCGGAGCGGTTCCCGGATCCCGACCGCCTGGACATCACCCGGCCGGACAACGCGCACCTGGCGTTCGGGCACGGCATCCACTACTGCCTGGGCGCTCCGCTGGCCCGTCTGGAGGGTCAGATCGCGATCGGCACCGCCCTGCGCCGCCTGCCCGGACTCGCCCTGGCGGTCCCCCCGGCGGAGATCCCCTGGCGCCCCGGCGGCCTGCGCGGCCCCCTGACCCTCCCGGTGACCTTCACTCCGGGCGGCTAGGCCGTGTCTTTCGGGCGGTTGTCACCCACACGGAAAACGCTTGGACGGCGCGGAGGGCGTCGCGGGAGACTGCGAGCTCCGTAATCGAGCGACTGCGTAGGGTGGCCATGAAAGCGTCCGTGTCACGAGGGGGTCCGCCAGGCAGAGGGCCGGTGGTCCTCGCACTCCGCTACTACGGACGGGAGCTGGCGCGGCTGCGCCGGCTGACGGCTCCCGCCATGCTGATGCCGGCCATCGGCAACATCGGCATCAACTACATCGCCCCGCTCGTCGTCGCCAAGCTCGTCGGCCGCATCGCCGACGACGACGCCGCCGGCATCGGGCTGGGCGCCGCGCTCCCGTACGTCCTGGGCTTCGCCGGCGTGCTGCTGCTCTCCGAGGCGTCCTGGCGCCTCGGCCTGCACTGCCTGAACCGGGTCGACGCCCTCGGCATCGAGCGGCTGTACATCGTCGGCATGGAGGAGCTGTTCGCGAAGGACGCCGCGTTCTTCCACGACAACTTCGCCGGGTCGCTGACCAAGCGGGTGCTGAGCTTCGCCTCCCGCTTCGAGGAGTTCGTCGACGCGCTGACCTTCTCGGTCGTGGGCCGGTTCGTGCCGCTGCTGTTCGGGTCCGTGGTGCTCTGGCGCTACGAACCGCTGCTCGTGGTGGCGCTCCTGGTCATGATCGCGGTGACGGGGGCGTGCGTGCTGCCCCTCGTCCGGCGCCGCCAGGCGCTCGTGGACCGGCGCGAGGAGGCGATCGCCCGGGTGTCGGGGCACGTCTCCGACAGCCTGATGAACATGGACACGGTCCGGGCGTTCGCCGCGGAGGAGCGCGAGGCCGCCGAGCACCGGTCCCGGGTCGCGCACTCGCGCGCGCTCACCCTGCGCTCGTGGGACTACGGCAACCTGCGCATCGACACGGTCGTCGCGCCGATGTCGGTGGTGACCAACGCGCTGGGCCTGCTGATCGCCGTCACGATCGCCGGGAGCGGCAGCCCGGGCGCGGCCGGCGGCGGGCACGGTGTGGAGGCGGTCGTGGTCGCGTTCACGTACTTCTCCAACGCCACCCGGATCATGTTCGAGTTCAACCAGATCTACCGCCGCCTGGAGAGCTCGATGACGGAGGCCGCGCAGTTCACGCAGCTGCTGCTGACGCCGGCGACCGTACTCGAGCCGCGGTCCCCGGAGCCGGTGCCGGAGCCGGACCGGGCCGGCGAGGTCTGCTTCGAGAAGGTGGACTTCGCCCACGCGGGCGCGGAGCCGCTCTTCGAGGGGCTGGACCTGGACGTGCCCGGCGGGGCGAAGATCGGGCTCGTGGGCCGCTCCGGCGGCGGCAAGACCACCCTCACCCGGCTGCTGCTGCGGATGACGGACGTCGACGCGGGCCGGATCCTGATCGGCGGCCGGGACATCAGCAAGCTGCGCCAGCGCGACCTGCGCGGTCTGATGGCGTACGTGCCGCAGGACCCGGCGATGTTCCACCGCACCCTGCGGGAGAACATCGCGTTCGCCCGGCCCGGGGCCACCGAGGCCGAGATCCGGCGCGCGGCCGAGGCGGCGCACGTCACGGAGTTCGCCGACGCGCTGCCCGAGGGCCTCGACACGATGGTCGGCGAGCGCGGGGTCAAGCTGTCCGGCGGGCAGCGCCAGCGGGTCGCGCTGGCCCGGGCGATCCTGCGCGACGCGCCGATCCTGCTGCTGGACGAGGCGACCAGCGCGCTGGACTCCGAGAGCGAGATCCTCGTACAGGAGGCGCTGTGGCGGCTCATGGAGGGGCGGACCGCCCTCGTGGTCGCGCACCGGTTGAGCACGGTGGCGCACATGGACCGGCTCGTCGTCCTCGACCGCGGCCGCATCGTCGAACAGGGCACGCACCACGAGCTGCTCGCCCGGGAGGGCACGTACGCGAAGCTGTGGCAGCACCAGTCGGGCGGTTTCCTCGACGAGGGCCCCGCACCCGACTCACCCGCACCCCCTTCACCCCCCTCACCGCGTCAGGGCGATTCCTGGAGGTAGGCGGCGATCAGGGCGAGGTCGTTGGCGATGGAGAGGATGCCGGCGGGGTTCGCGGTCGCGGTGGCGGCCCCGTTGACGCCCGCGTAGAAGGGGTCGAAGCGGCCTCCGCCCTTGTCGAGGTAGCCGGCGATGGTGATGGCGCCCACGGCGAGCCGGTCGTTGAGGGCGTCCCCGCCGACGGCCGCGCCGGTCTTCGCGAACACCTTCCCGCGCGCCGGGCAGCTGCGGCAGTTGTCGGCGAGCAGCCCGTCCACGCCGAGGACGGGCAGGGCCTCCCGGAAGAGCCGCGCGTCCGGGGTGCGCTGCCAGTACGCCAGCATCTGCACCAGGGCCTGCGGCGTGGCCCGGTCGGCGGGGTTGCCGCCCCGGCCGTCCATGAGCTCCGCCTGCCTGCGGTCGACTCCGGCCCGGTCCAGGAAGGCGGCGAGCACCGGGAATCCGTCCTCGCACTGCTTGCTGCCGGCGGAGACGGCCATCAGGCAGATGCCGAGGTTGGCGCCCAGGTTGTGGCTGACCTTGAGGATCAGCTTGGCGTACTGCTCGTACGGGGGTGAGGTGTACTCGGCCACCCGCGGGCGGCCGGCGTAGTCGCGCGGGAGCCGGGCGGCCGGGTTGGGTCCGGCCGGATCCGCGGTGACCCGTACGCCGGCCCGGGCGAGGGCCTCGATGAGCGCGGTCCGGCCGAACGCGGCCGGATCCGTGATCGGGCTGGTGCGCAGCAGGGGCGCGGCGTCGGCGGCGATGGTGCCGGAGAGCCGGATCCGGGTGCCGCCGTCGGTGGCGGTCACGGTGACGTTCGTGGGCTCGCCGGCTGCGACGGTCTTGACCGTGGAGGTGACGGCGTACGGGGCGGCCTTCGGCCGCCAGTCGAGCCGGGCGTCGGCGCCGGCCCGGTCCCCGGGCGTGGTGAGGAGGTCGATGAGGTTGTCGTTGACGATCAGGGGGGTCGGGGTGGGGTCGAGGACCGGATCGGGGCCGAAGAGGCGGCTGTCGACGATGACGTCGCCGTCGACGCGGGTGATCCCGGAGTCGCGGACCTGCCGCGCGAGCTGGTCGATGCCGGCGAGGGGGTTCTCGGGGGTGAGGGTCGCGCCGGGGAAGTCGTTGGCGTAGGTGTGGTCGAGGTCGGTGTAGGCGATGGTGCCGTCGGGGCGGGTGCGGCCGCCGAGGGTGAGGTCGCCCTGGGCGACGAGGTCGAGGTCGCCGGTGAGCGTGGCGCCGGCGCGCTGTCCCACGGCGTAGACCGGGGTGACGAAGCGGTGGTCGGTGCCGAGGGTGCGCCAGGTGCCGGAGACCGCGAAGAGCTTCGCGGTGGAGCCGGGGATGAAGAACTGGCCGGGGAAGAGGCTGCGCAGCACGCGTCCGCCGGCGGGCTCGGTCTGCAGGAGGCCCCACTGGGCGTGCCGGTACTCGGGCTTGCGCATGATCTCGGCGATGCGCGGATCGAGCGCGGCCCCGTACGGCGAGGGGGACGGGGTCGAGGAGGGGGTCGGGGACGGGGTCGGGGAGCACGGCGGAGGCCGGTCCCGGCGGGGGCGGCGCGGCGCGGCGCGCAGGCGAGCGGAGCCGGAAGGGCCCGCGCGGTGGGACAGTGGATGCCATGTGCGGTCGATATGCCTCCAGCCGCGCCCCCGAGGACCTGGCCGGCCTGTTCGAGGCCCGCTGGGACCCGCGGGAGACGCTGGCACCGAGCTGGAACGTGGCCCCCACCGACGAGGTCTGGGCGGTCCTCGAACGCCCCGACCGCGAGACGGGCGAGGTGGAGCGCCGGCTGCGCACCCTCAGGTGGGGATTGGTGCCCTCCTGGGCGAAGGACCCGAACGGGGGCGCCCGCATGATCAACGCGCGGGTGGAGACGGTGCACGAGAAGCCCGCCTACCGCCGGGCCTTCACCCGGCGCCGCTGCCTGCTGCCCGCGGACGGCTTCTACGAGTGGCAGCCCGTGGCCGCCACCGCCACGGCGAAGGCCTACAAGCAGCCGTACTTCATCGCTCCGCAGGACGCCGCGGTGATGGCCATGGCCGGGCTGTACGAGTTCTGGCGCGACCCGGCCGTGACGGACGAGGACGACCCGGCCGCCTGGCTCGTCACCACGACGATCATCACGACCGAGGCCACCGACGCGGCCGGCCGCATCCACCCCCGCATGCCCCTGGCCGTGGCCGCGCGAGACCACGACGCCTGGCTGGACCCCGCCCACGAGGACGTACACGGCCTCCGGGCCCTGCTCCACACCCCGGCCGGCGGCCACCTCGACGTACGGGCGGTCTCCACCGCGGTGAACAGCGTCCGCAACAACGGCCCCGAGCTGCTCGAACCCCCGGCAGAGAGCTGAGCCACCGCCCCGGTCAGGCGCCGACGGCCGCCATCAGCACCGGGAACGAGGACACCGGCTCGCGCTCCCGGTACGGCCGGGCGTGGACGCCCCGGTGGAGGGGGCCGTGCGCTCCCACACGCCGCGCCGGCGCACGTCCGCGGCGTCCGCGGCGTCCGCGGTGTCGTACGGGAAGCCCGGCTCGCCGCTTCATCGCGCCGAGCCCGCCCATCGAAAGCCCCGCGACGGCGCGAACCGTACCGGCGCGGTACCCGCTCTCCAGCAGCGGCCGCAGCTCGTCGATCAGGTACGTCTCCCAGGCCGGAGGGCCGCCGCCGCTGTGATCCGAACCTCCCCGCTGTCCGACTCGCTGTTTCCCCCGGCAGCCCCGGCAGCCTAGGCAGCCCCCCTGGCCGACGGTCACACGGCCGCCCGGGCGGTGGCCGGTCCCCGTACGGTCAGGGCGCGCGGGGCGCGGCCCGGATGCGCGGGTAGGCGCAGCGGGCGGTTGCCCGGGGTGAGCGACCCGAGTACGCGCGGCCCCGCGGCGCCCGTGCACCCCGGGGCATTGCCCGGGAGGCCGTGCAGGGTGAGGTACCCGAGCACCGCGAAGGCGTAGGCCTCCTTCGCCTCCGCGGGCAGCCCGAGCTCCTGGGATCCGCGGACCGCGGTGCCGTCGGCGCCGCCCGCCCCGTCCGCGCCGTTCCTCAGCTCGTCGCGGAGCATCGCCATCAGCGCGGGGTTCCGTACGCCGCCGCCGGACACGAACACCTCGGTGGCTGCGAGCGGGCGCAGCGCGTCGGCCACCGTGCGGGCGGTCAGCCGCGTCAGGGTGGCGACGAGGTCCTGCGGCCGGAGTTCGCCGCACCCCGCCAGGCGCGCCCGCAGGTAGCCGGCGTGGAACAGCTCCTTGCCCGTCGTCCGCGGGATCGGCAGCCGGTAGTAAGGCTCCCCGGACAGCAGCCGCTCGAGCAGCCCCTCGTGGACGCGCCCCGCGGCGGCCAGGGCGCCGTCCGCGTCGTACGCGAGCCTTCCGGCGCTCAGTTCACGGACCGCAGCGTCGATCAGCGCGTTGCCCGGGCCGGTGTCGAACGCCACGGGATCGCCACCCGCCGGCAGCACGGTGACGTTGGCGATCCCCCCGATGTTCAGGGCGGCCGGTACGCCGGGACGCCCGCGCAGGAGCATCAGGTCGATCAGGCTCACCAGCGGTGCGCCCTGACCGCCCGCCGCCACGTCGCGCGGCCGGAACCCGGACACGACCGGGCAGCCGCTGCGCTCCGCGATCCAGGCCGGTTCGCCGAGCTGCAGGGTGCCGTGCACCCGACCGTCCTCGGCCCAGTGGTACACCGTCTGCCCGTGCGAGGCGACCAGATGCGCGCGCCCGGCGCACAGTTCCCGGTCGGCGCGGGCGGCGACGGCCCCGAAGACCTGCCCGATCCGGGTGTCGAGCCGGCAGACCTCGGCCAGGGTGGTCGCCGCGGGCGGCAGCGCGGCGGCGAGGGCTTCCCGGACATCGGCCGGGTAGGGCTCGCTGACCAGGCCCAGCGGTTCGAGGCGCAGCGTGCCGTCCTCGGGGGAGAGTTCGAGGTCGGCGGCCGCGGCGTCGACGGCGTCGTACGAGGTCCCCGACATCAGCCCGATCACCCTCGTCCTCATCGCAGCGGCTCCTTGTGGTCGCGGCCGCGCAGGCTCAGCAGGGCGCAGCAGCTGAGGGCGCAGGCGCCGGCGGCGTAGTAGGCGGGCACGGCGGTGTCTCCCGTCCGGGCGATCAGGGCGGTGATGACGAGCCCGGCGCAGCCGGAGAACACCGCGTTGGCGAGGGAGTAGGCCAGCCCGAGCCCGGTGCAGCGCACCCGGCGCGGGAACATCTCGGCGAGCATGGCCGGCCCGGGCCCGGCCATCAGGCCGACCAGCGCTCCCGCGAGCAGGACGGCCCCGGCCCTGGACCACGGCGGGACGCCGGGGGACTGGAGCAGATGGAGGAGGGGGAGGGCGAGCAGCACGACGCCGAGTGCGCCGCTCAGCATCACCGGCCGCCGGCCGATCCGGTCGCTGAGCGCCCCGGCGGGCAGGATCGAGGCCGCGAACCCGGCGTTGGCCAGGGCGGTGGCGAGCAGCGCCTCGCGGAGGGAGGCCCCCAGCGTCGCCTGGAGGTAGGAGGGCAGGACGACGAGGAAGGTGTATCCGGCCGCCGACCAGCCCATGACGCGCCCGATGCCGAGGACGACGGCCCGCGCGAGCTCCCGGGGGGCGGCGGGAGGGGTGTCCGCCGGGGCGGCGGGCTCTCGTGGCGGGGGCGGTTCCGCCAGTGCGGTACGCAGCCACAGCGCCACCGCCCCCAGAGGCAGCGCCAGCAGGAACGGGATCCGCCATCCCCACGCGTGCAGGGCGTCGGCGGACAGCGCGCTCGCCAGGGCGGCTGCCGTACCCGCCCCGGTGAGCAGGCCGAGCGCGACGGTGAAGGACTGCCAGGCGCCGTAGAGGCCGCGGCGGCCCACGGGCGCGTACTCGGTCATGAGGGCGACGGCCCCGCCGAACTCCCCGCCCGCGGAGAGCCCTTGCAGCACCCGCAGGAGGGTGAGCAGCCAGGGCGCGGCGGCGCCGATCGCGGCGCGGGTCGGCAGGAGGCCGATCATCACGGTGGCGAGGGTCATGAGGCCGACGACCGCGATGAGGGCCGGCCGCCGCCCGACCCGGTCGCCGAGTCGTCCGAAGAGCACGGCGCCGACCGGGCGGAAGAAGAACGCGAGCGCGAAGGAGGCGTACGTGGCCACCAGCGCCTCGGCGCCGCTGCTCCCCTCGTACCGGAAGAAGTTCGCGGCGATGACGGTGGCGAGGCATCCGTAGACGCCGAACTCGTACCACTCCACGAGATTGCCCACCGACCCGGCGAGCAGCGCCCGCCGGGTGGTGCTCGTGCGGACGGCCGCCGCGGACCGCAGCTCGAGGGGGCTCACGCGTCAGAGGTCCTCGCCCGGGAGGAGGGTGCGAACGCCGTGCGGGCGGCGAGGTACGTACTCACTTCGTGCCCCTTCTCCTCGCATGATCACTCACTTCCGCGGTCACGAAAGGTAGCATTCCGGCTACGGTAAGTCGCCCCATGTGGACCCTGCCGACGCGTTCCGGAACCCTGGTGTCGGTCCGGTCCGTTGGGGATCGTGGTGCCGAGCCACTCGGTGCCGAGGAGGAGTTCGGCCGAGCGCAGTGCCGTGTGGGCGTTGCGCCGGCCCATCAGGACGCACAGGGTGTACGTGGCGTCGTCGAGCTCATCGCGCACGGCCGGGTCCTCGGGCGCGGCCAGGGCCCGGCGGCGCAGGCCGCGATGGCGCTTCAGCAGTTCACCGACGGCCCGCGGGTCGGGGAGCAGCCGCGTGTACGGCTGCGTCACGGGCTCGACGGCGGACCGGGTCTCGTCCACCGCGTCCGCCAGTGCTCTGCCCAGCGGGGCCGCGGGCCTGCCGCCGCCACCCAGTACGAGCACGGCCTCCGCCGTCTCGTGCGGTCCGGCGCCGGCGGCCCGCGCCGTGTCCGCCAGGATCTGCCGCGCGGTGTCGGCGCCGCAGGGCACCAAGGCCATCAGGACGGTGACGGCCCGCTCCGCGATGGCGTGCCGAGGTGGTGTCTCGCTCATCCGTCTGGTTCCTCGTTCCTCCGGCTGCTGCTTCGGGGTAGGGCGCGGCTGGGCACGGCCTGCCGCACCGGACGGTTCGGATCCGCCGAAAGGCCGCCGCGGCCGGGCCGTCGGCGCCGGGCCCCCGCCCCCGTCGGCCCGGACTGGGTGCGCCGTAGGCTGGCGGCAGGCAGCCCTGCCGATTCCTCCGGAAGGACGTACGCGATGAGTGCGAAGGCCCGCAAACTGTTCGAGGCGCTCGATCTCAACCACGACGGCACCCTGACCCGTCTGGAAGTGATCACCGCCCTGCGGACGAAGGGCCCGACCCTGGCCGCCCACGGCGACCTGCCGTTCTGGGGCCTGGGGGACGTCGACGCCTCGTCCGCGCTCTTCGACGCCGCCGACAAGGACGGCGACAACGTGCTGACGTTCGAGGAGTTCGCCAGGGAGGCCGACCGCCGCTTCGGCTGGTAGCCGCTCCACTGCTGACCGGCGAACCGGCGAACCGGCGAACCGGCGAATCGGTGATTCGGCGCCGAGGCTAGGCCGTCCGGTTGTTCGGGTCCCGGTCCGGGCCCGAGGCTTCGGCCGCGGCGAGCGTCGCGGCCCGGCGGTTGAGAACGACGGTGGCCGCGGCCGCGCTGAGCGCGAAGGTGATCGCCACCGTGGCCGGCCGGTCCAGCCTGTGCCGGGTGGCATGGTCGAGGGAGAACCGGCCGGGCCCGGCCACGCCGATGCAGGCCGCGACGAAGCCGAGGAAGGCCGGGTACTCGAAGCCGCCGCCCTGGGCGAAGAACCCGGCGGGCGCGTGCACGGCGACGGCCCCCGCCATGGCTCCGGCCGCGGCGGCTCCGGCCGCGGGAGTCGCCAGCCCCAGCGCGAGCAGCACCCCGCCACCCGCTTCGCCGAGCCCCGCCGCGATCGCGCTCTCCCGGCCCGGGGTGAAACCCATGTGCTCCATGCCGCGGGCCGTGCCCTCGATGCCGGCCCCGCCGAACCATCCCAAGAGCTTTTGAGATCCGTGCGCGAGCAGCACCCCGCCCGCGCCGAGGCGCAGGGCGAGCAGTCCGAGATCCTTGCGATGCGTGAGCGGCATGAGGACGGGCCCTTCCGGAGGAGGTGCGTGTCACCTGGTTCCAAGCTTCACGCGAACACCCGCCGCGCGCACGCGCTGTACTGCGCCCGGGTGCAGGCTCAGCCGTCGTCCATGGCGGCATCGCAGGACGGGCACACGAGGCCCTCCTCCTCCGGCGGGTACCACGGCGAGCCGGGCTCCCCGGACGGCGTCCACACGGCCGCTCGCATCGCGAACGTGTCCCTGCCGCACAGCGTTCGCGGGCCCGGATCGGAGGCGGTACCCGGGGCCGCCGGGGCGGCGTGCACCTGGCGTACGGCGGCCCCGGCGCCCGGGTCCGGACCGCCCGCCGCCGCGCGGCTCGTCGCCGGCGTCCCGAGTTCGTGCACCACGATGATCCCGCTCATAACCCGACGGTAGGCGACCCTCCTGCTGCCCGCTCCTCCGCGCCGGTGCGGCCCCGTGTGGGCCAGGTGGCCCCGCCCGGAGCGGGGCCAACCGAGCGGAAGGCATACAAAATGCTATGCATTTCATTGCATTCAAGGCATTCGCGCCATACGTTCCCCACGGATTCGAGCCTGCTTCCCTGGACAGCCGGAACGGCTGTGCACACTCCGACCGGAGGTCCGTATGCCTTGCCGCACGTCACTCACTCTGCTGGCCGCAGCCGCGTTGCTCTCCCTCGGCGCCCCGGCAACGGTCGCCCACGCGGCCGACGCCACCTGCTTCGGGCAGCCCGCGACCATCACCGGGTCCGGCACGATCACCGGTACGGAGGGCAATGACGTCATCATCGGGTCCGCGGCGGCGGACACCATCGACGGTCTCGGCGGAGACGACCTGATCTGCGGTCTCGGCGGGAACGACACGATCGCGGGCGGCCTCGGCAACGACCAGCTGGACGGCGGCGAAGGCGCGGACCTCATGCGCGGCGACCTGCTCTCGACCAGGGCTGCCGTGGAAGGCGGCGGCAACGACGTCCTCTTCGGCGGGCCGGGTGACGACCGCATGGGCGGCGACAGCATGGCCTTCGGCTCCAGCGCGTCGGGCGGCGGCGACGACGTCCTGTTCGGCGAGGCGGGGAACGACGCCATGATCGGCGACAGCCGGGGCGGCATCAACGCGACCGGCGGCGGCAGGGACGTCCTCGACGGCGGGGCCGGAGACGACAGCCTCACCGGCGACTCCTCCGCGGAGGGAACCGCGACCGGCCAGGGTGAGGACGTGCTCATGGGCGGACCCGGCGTGGACACCATCATCGGCGACAGCAACTCGGGCCACGCCGCGCACGGCAAGGGCGAGGGCCTGTCCGGCAAGCCCGCGCGCCCGGCCGGTCAGGGCCGACCGACCCCGGCGAAGCCCGCACAGGGCGCACCGGTCGCACCGGTCGCGCCCGCCCCGGCCGCGGCGGCGGGCGGCAACGACGTCATCGACGGGGGAGAGGACGCGAAGGACACCTGCGACGGGTCGGGCGGAGCCGACGTCGCGGTCCGCTGCGAGACCATGTCGAACGTGCCGTAATCCGTGACGGCCGGCGCCCGCGCCGCCGCGGTCAGCGGATCGCGTAGCGCGCGGCGATGCCGTCGATGACGATGCGCAGACCCTCTTCGAAGTGCTCGTCGTACTCCTCGAAGAGGTGCGTACCGGAGGCCGCGGCGAGCGGGTAGCCGGCCAGACGCTCGCCGCGCTCGGCCACGTCGTAGCCGTCCCGGCGCTCGCCCGGGACGGGGTGGACGCCCTGTTCCTCGATCACGAACCCGAGGGTGTAGGAGAAGGCGGTCGCCATGGCCCGTACGGCCTGCGGCAGTTCGAACCCGTGCGCCAGCAGGGCGCGCAGGTGGGTCTCGGCCTGTTCCGCGTGCTCGGTTCCGGTGAAGCGTGAGCCGGTGAACACGCGGGCGCCGTCGCGGTAGGCGAGCAGGGCCTGGCGCAGCCGGCGATTGGCGCTCAGCATCTGCTCCCGCCAGGGCGCCGAGTGGTCGCCCGGCCCGGTTCCCTCCGGGCCCGCGACCATGCGCCGCAACATCTCCGTGGCCATCTCGTCGATCAGCTCTTGCTTGTTCTTGAAGTGCCAGTACAGCGCCGGCGCCTTCACGTCCAGCTCCTGCGCGATGGCGCGGAGGGTGAGCTTGTCGAGCCCGCCCTCGTTCAGCAGCCGCAGCGCGGTCTCGGCGACGGTCAGGCGGGTCAGGGGCGGGACGCGGGGCGGAGTCCGCTGCGGCTCGGCGTTCATCGTCTGCCTCTGTCTCCCGGGGCGGTTCACTCTTCCATGACGTTGACAGCTTAACAGCGTTAAGGGCACTCTTGCGTGAAGAGGCTCCTTAACGTCGTTAAGGGGCGGTGGCGGAATCGGCCGAACGGGGAGATCGATGAACCAGCAGTGGTACCAGGAGGACCGGAGTGACGTCCTGATCGTGGGTGCGGGCCCCACCGGCCTCGTGCTGGCCTGTGATCTCGCCCGGCGCGGAGTGAGTGCGCTGGTCGTCGAGCGGTCGCCGGAGCTGTTCCGCGGCTCCCGCGGCAAGGGCGTCCAGCCGCGGACCCTGGAGGTCTTCGACGACCTCGGCGTGGTGGAGGAGGTCCTGCGAGGGGGTGGCCGGGCGCCGATGGGCATGACGTGGCAGGGAGGTGTCCGTGCGGGGGAGTACCGCATGTTCGAGGACGTCGAGCCGACCGAGGACGCGCCCTATACGGGGCCCTGGCTGCTGCCCCAGTGGCGCACCCAGCGGATCCTCCTCGACCGGCTCCGCGCATGGGGCGGTGACGTCGTGTTCGGGGTCGAGCTGACCGGCCTCACCCAGGACGCCGAGTCCGTCACGGCCACGCTGATACCGGCGGGAGGCGGGAGTCCGGTGTCCGTCCGCGCCGGCTATGCCGTCGCCGCCGACGGCGGCCGGTCCACGGTCCGCAGGCTTGCCGGCATCAAGATGACCGGTGAGCGCGTCGATCCCGCCCCGATGCTCGTGGCGGATGTGGTCATACCGACGCTCGACCGGGGCAACTGGCACATCTTCCCGCCGGCTGAGGGGGGTACGGGCTTCGCGGCCCTCTGCCCCTTGCCGCATACGCGGGAGTTCCAGTTCGTGGCCCAGCCGGCGCCGGTCGGTGGAGAGGTCACGGCGGAGGAAGTCCGGTCGCTGGTCGCCAAGTTCACCCACATACCGGCCGAAGAGATCACCGAGGTCCTGTGGGCCTCGGACTTCACCGTGAACGCCGCGCTCGCCGACCGCTTCCGCGACGGCAGGGTCTTCCTCGCGGGCGACGCCGCCCACATTCACTCGCCGGCGGGCGGCCAGGGACTCAACACCAGTGTCCAGGACGCCTACAACCTGGGGTGGAAGCTCGCCGCCGTGCTCCGCGACGGAGCCCCCGAGGCACTGCTGGACACGTACGAGGAGGAGCGCCTGCCCAATGCCGCGGCCATGCTGGGGCTGTCCACCCGCATCCACCGGGGTGAGGAGCGGCGCGGCGCAGCCACCCGCCAACTCGGCCTCGACCAGAGGGACTCCTCGCTCACCCGGGAGATACGGGCCGGATTGGCCGAGGGCGCCCTGACCGCGGGAGACCGTGCGCCCGACGGGAAACGCGACGGGCTGCGGCTCTTCGACCTCTACCGCGGCCCCCACTTCACCCTGCTCGCGGTCGACACCCCGCTGCCGGAGCAGCTGCCGACGCTCCCGGGCCTGCGGACCGCACGGACGGGTGCGTACGAGGCCTACGGGCGCGGCCTGTACCTGGTCCGCCCGGACGGGTACATAGCCTGGGCCGGGCCCGGAGGCGACGCGCTCGAAGCCTCGGCCGCGGATCTGCGAGCCTGGGCATCCCGGTTCGCGCAGCCCGCGCGGGCGGGTGTGTGAGGGGCTGGTCCGTGTCTTTCGATCAGGGGCGGGCCCGGGGCGCCTGGCACCGCGCCTCGCGGCGTTCTCGTCGGTCGCCGACACACCACGTCGGCTCCCTCCTCGGCCGTGCGATGCACGGCACCAGACGCCCCGGGCCGGTCCACCCTGATCCGAAAGACACGGCCTAGCCGGCCAGGGTGCTGAAGTCGGCGCCGGTCAGATCGCGGCTCGCGTCCCACAACCGTGCCGCGACGGAGGGGTCGGCCAGGTGGTTCCAGACCGGTTCACGCCGGGGCTCGCCGCGCAGGCCGAAGACGCGCGGTCCCCACAGCTGGCCGCCCCGCACGGCCGGGTCGAGCACCGCCCGGACCGCGGGCCACGCGCCGGCGTCCTTGCCCTGGACGAGGAGGGCCGCCGGTGCCGCGCCCAGCCGTGCGCCGGTGGTCCGCACATGGATCGGCGGCCGCGACGGGGTGAGGGAGTCCAGCGCGCCCCCGGGATGGACGACCACGCTCGCCACCGTGCTGCCGGCAGCACGCAGGCGGCGGTCGAGTTCGACGCCGAAGTACATCTGTGCCAGTTTGGAGCGTCCGTAGGTGCGCTTCGGCTGGTAGTCCTTCCGGGACTGCAGGTCGCCCAGGTCCAGCCGCTCGGACTTCGCCGCGAAGCTGCCCATCGTCACGACGCGGGCCGCCGGTGCGGCCGACAGCAGGGGCATCAGCCACCGGGTCAAGGCGAAGTGCCCCAGGTGGTTCGTGCCGAACATGAGCTCGTGACCGTCCCCGGTCTCCCTGCGCGGCGGGTCGTCGAGCGCGACGCCGGCGTTGTGGACCACCGCGTCGAGGCAATCCACCTCCAGTGACTCCGCCGCCGTTCCGAGCGACGCGAGGTCGGCGAGGTCCAGCCGTACGGCCCGCACCCGCGCGCCGGGAACACGGGCACGGATCGAGGCCGTGGCTGCCTCGGCCTTGGCGGGATTCCGGCTCCCGAGTACGACGGTGGCTCCGGTTGCCGACAACTGCTCCGCGACGAAGTACCCGATGCCGGCGTTGCCGCCGGTGACCAGGAAGACGCGGCCAACGGCACCCGGCAGCCGTTGGACGTTCCAGGGCGGGATGGAGGATGCGGACGACATGGTGATGGGCTCCCCTGCAGTTGAAGGCGGTCGCGACTGCTCCCTCGGGCGCCGCGACACCCCACGGTTCCAGCGGCCGCCGACACATCCCCGACGGATCACCGACAGTCCCACCGGACGGCCGACACCCCGCCGACGCGATGCCGGGCCGGTCACCCGCGGGAACGAAGCGGCCGGAAACCTCACCGGGCGCCACGCCTCCGCTGGTCGGCGCACGCCGAGGCCCCGCCGCCCGCGGCTACGGGCGAACGTACGGGCGGGTCATGATCTCCATGTTGTGGCCGTCCGGATCGGCGAAGTACGCCCCGCGACCCCCGAACAGGCGGTTGATCCGTCCCGGCTCGGTGTGGTGGGGATCGGCGTAGTAGGTGACCCCGACCGCCTCCAGACGGGCGATCATGCCCTCGAACCGCTCTTCGGGCACGAGGAACGCGTAGTGCTGCGGCTGGATCGGCTCGTCGGTCATCGCGTAGTAGTCGAGCGTCACGCCGTTGCCGAGGTCGACGGGCAGGAACGGTCCGAACGGTGCTCCGACCTCCAGCCCCAGGACCACGGCGAGGAACTCGGCCGACAGCCCCCGGTCCCTGGCGTGGACGACGGTGTGGTTCAACTCGACGGCGTTCGGATACTGCCGGGCGTTCGACATGAGTGGTGTGTCTCCGGTTTCGGGTTGCCGTGGGAAGGCGCCGCACGCGGGCGCCGGGCGGGAGAAACACGGAGAAAGGGCGGGCTCCTGGCCCGCCTCGGGCTCACGCCGAGGCCGGGAACCCTACGCGTACATGGCCCAAGGCCGACCCGGCAGTCACCCGGACGACCCTAGGTGGTGTCATGATCCGGCGCAACACCGATCCCCCGCCCGGGTCACCGGCGCGTCCTGACCGCAGCCCGCACCCGAGCGCGCTCCTGCAGGCGCAGGCGGGGCAGCGTCCCCAGCACCGGCGGACCCCAAGCCACCAGCGCCGCCAAGGCCGCCGACGCACCGGTGACGGCGGCGACCCCGTAGGACCAGGTCGCCGACGTGCCGCTGGGCAGCACCATGAACAGCAGCACCAGCATCACCAACCGCACCCCTGTGGTCTCCAACAGCCGCCAGGCGACCGAGGCGAGCGGCACGATCCCCCACAGCACGTACCAGGGCTGAACGACCGGAGCGGTCACGACCAGTCCCAGCAACGCCATGCCGGCGGCGTACTCGGGCCCCGTACGCGGCGCACGCCCTACGCAGAACCCCACCAGGCACACGCCCAGCACCAGCCCGACCGACCGCGCGGCGGCGATCGCACCGCCCGCCGTCCCCACGCCGAACCCCTCGGACAGCAGCCCGAGCACCCGGCCCACATCCGTACTCGGCGAGAGCACGGTGTACACCTGCGCCGGGCCCCGCAGCGTCGACAGCCACCCCCAGCCCTGGCCGCACACCGCCACACCCAGCACCAGCGCCGCGAGACCCACCAGTGCGATCCCGGCCGCCCTCAGCCATCCCGCACGCCGGTCCGGCCGCCCTCCCACCGACCACGCGGCGGCGCACAGCAGAGCCACGGCGGCGGGAACCTTGACCAGCGCGGCCGAGACCAGCACGACGGTGCCCAGCACCCAGTGCCCCCGGCGGAAGGCCACCAGCCCGGCCACCATCAGGCCGATCATCAGCGCCTCGTTGTGGGCCCCGCCCACCAGGTGCACCAGGGCGAGCGGGTTGAGCACGGCCGCCCACAGCGCCCCGGCCGCCGCGGCGTCGCCGGACCCGGAACAGGGCCCGGAGCCCCGCCCGGAAGCCCAATCGGAGGCGAGGCGCCCCACGCTCCAGACGATCAGCGCCAGCCCGAACAGGGCCAGCAGCCGCATGCCCAGGACCGCCGCCACCGTGTGGTGCTCGCCCGTGAGCGCGACCACGGCCCGCGTCGCCGAGACGGCCACCGGCCCGTACGGCGCCGGCGCGTCCTGCCAGACCTCCGGCACGTTGTCCGCGAGCGGACCACCGAGCACCGACGGCCCCAGCCGGTACACGTCCCAGCCCCGGACCGCCAGCGCGCCCTGCGCGACGTAGCTGTACGCGTCATTGCTGAAGATCACCGGGCCCGGGACCAGTGGAAGGACCCAGGACCACAGCACGGACCGCATCCGTCCCCGGCCGACCGGCTCCCCGGCCCGCAGCAGTCCGCCCAGCCGCCACCAGGCGACCACGAGCAGGACCAGCCCGGCGTACGAGGCCGCCGCTCCCAGCACCGTGTACGCCGGGCTGCGCGGCGCCCACACCCCGTCCGGAACCCCGAACGGCAGCGCGCCCGCGGACCAGCTCCCGGCGGCCAGCAGTACCGACCCGAGCGTTCCGAGCAGTCGGCAACCCCGGACCGTGACCCCCACCTGAGACATGGGGGCAGCCTAGGGCGGGCACGACTGATGATCGGCCCGCCCGAGGCGTCGGGGAGGTGAACTTCGGGCGTCCTTACTCCAAGCGGGTCATGCCGACGGGCCGAGCCGGACGGGCAGCGACCGGTGGCCGTTGCTGATGAGGGAGGTGACGGGCAGCAGCTCGTCCGCGGGCACCGCCAGCTCCATCGAGGGGAATCGGTCGAAGAGCGCTTCGAGCGCGGCCGCGACCTCCAGACGGGCCAGCGGGGCGCCGAGACAGAAGTGGACCCCGTGGCCGAAGGCCAGGTGCTCCTTCGTGACCCGCGTGACGTCGAAGGCGTCCGCGTCCGGGCCGTGCCAGTCGGGGTGCCGGTTGGCGGCGGCGTACGAGGCGAGGATCGCCTCCCCCTTGGCTATGGTCCGCCCGTCGGACAGCGGGATGTCGGCCAGCGCGAAACGCATCGGCAGATGCTTGACGGCCGATTCGTGCCGCAGGGTCTCCTCGACGACGTCGCCCCAGCCGCTGCGCCCGGCCCGGACGTGGTCCAGCTGGTCGGGGTGCGTGAGCAGGGCCGTCACCGCCTGGTCGATGACGTTGACCGTGGTCTCGTACCCGGCGCTGATCATCAGGATCAGAGTGTCGCTCAGCTCGGAGTCCGAGAGCGCGGAGCCGTCCCCCTCCTCGTCGCGGGCGGCGATGAGCAGGGAGGTCATGTCGTCACCGGGCAGGGCGCGCTTTGCGGCGATGAGCTCGGCGAGGACCTCGTACACCCGGACCGTGTTCGCGGCGGCCTCCTCGGGGGTGAGGGTCGTGTCGAACACCCCGTCCACCACCGTGCGGAAGTCGGCGCGCTGCTCCTGGGGGAGGCCCATCAGATGCCCGATCACCGCGATGGGCAGCGGGTAGGCGAGCCGCTCGCGCAGATCCGTGACCTCGCCCGGCGGGAGGGCGGCGAGCTCGTCGACGAGGCCGGTGACGATGTCCTCGACGGTGTCGCGGAGCACGGCGACACGGCGGGCGCTGAACGCGGGAGCCACCATCCGCCGCAGTCGCCGGTGGTCGGCTCCGTACGCGGTGAACATGTTGGTCACCGCGACCCACAGCGCGAGCGGCCACGTCTGGACGGCCTGCTCGAACTCCGGCCAGTGCGCGCGGGCGTCCTTCGACACGTCCGGGCTGGTGAGCAACTCCTTGAGCAGGGCGGGGTCGGTGACGGCCCAGGCCGTCACGCCGAGTACGTCGACGCGGGCCGCGGGCCCTTGGGCACGCAGCAGCCGGTGCTCCGCGTGCCGGTCGGCGCCGGCGGGGTCGAGCACCAGCGGAACGGCGGGTGCCTGGTTCACGCGGGACTCCTTTGCGTGGGGGTCTAAGAGGTGGTCGTGGCGGTATGAACGGTGTGTCATCTCCCGCACAACGCGTGGGGTGGGCACGGTGTTCCGCGCACGATCACGGTGTTACCCATGAGTTCGCGCGGGTTCAGGTGATCTGCCAGCGCTGGTGGGCCGAACCGGAATCCGTCTGCTGCGTGGCCGGGGCTCCGTCCGCCCCGGACGCGGTGGTCAGCAGGAGCGCGCTCTTCTTGTTGGCCACCGAGTAGTCGCCCCCGCCGAGCGCGGTGATCAGCCAGCGCTGGCCGTCCCCGCCCGTGCAGGTGGCCTGGACGACGGCCGCGCCCGCCGCGGTGGAGCCGCCCGCAACGTCCGCGCACAGCCTCGACGAGCCGTTCACCATGGAGTAGGAGCCGTCGGCGTTGAGTTCCAGCCGCCACTGCTGGTTGGGGCCCCCGTGCGGCGTCCACGTGATCAGCTGCGTACCGGACGCGCTCGAACTCCCCGGGTCGTCGAGGGCCTTGCCGACCGCGCTGAGCGTACGCGTGCCGCTGGGCGCACCGCCGTACACCTCGAACTCGTACAGCGAATAGCCGTACCCCGTGCCGCGCGCGGTCCCGTACACGCGGATGTAGCGGCCCGATCCGGACAGTCCCGTGATCTCCTGGACCCCGCCGGCGCCCGTCGTCGTGGAGTACACGGTGCGCCAGGTCGAGGCGTCGTCCGAGAGCTGGATCTGGAAGGCCTTGCCGTACGCGGCCTCCCAGCGCAGCACCACGCGGCCCACGGCCCGGCCGGACCCCAGGTCGACCTGGAGCCACTGCGGGTCGGCGTACGCGCTGGACCAGCGGGTGCCGGGGTCGCCGTCGGTGGCCGAGGCGGCCGGGAAGTCGACGGTCTCCGTCCCGGAGGCGGTGGTCGGCCGGTTGCGGGCGAGGTTTCCGGGCTGGGCCAGGCCCGGCCAGGCGGGGTTGTGCCCGACCGCGGCCGCGATCGGGGTGAAGGCGGCGTACGTGGCGACCGGCTTCGGGGAGCCCCAGGTCTGCTGGGCCAGGGCGCGCAGCGGGTACATGATGCCCGCGGCGATCTGCTCCTGCGTCTCGGCGGTGGGGTTGTCGCACCACACGTGGAGCAGCGAGCCGGGGTTCTTCGAGGGGTCGGTGAGGGTGGCCCCGCCCTCGAAGCGGTCGGGGGTCCAGGTCTCGTACATCCACTTGGTGTCGGGCTTGGCGCCTCCGAGCACGTAATACGTCGGCGTCCAGGACTCGTTGGCGACGGTGTGGCCGGCCGCGGCCAGCTGCTGCGGGGTGAGGCCGTAGCTGTACCAGTACTCGACGAGGATCCCGGGGTGCGGGGTGACGGTCCCGTCCCCGGCCTTGATGCCGTCGTTCCACATCCGGGTGGTCTTGCCGGCCGCCCGGACCAGGTCGTCGGCCCAGTTCACGAACCCGTAGTAGGTGTCCTTGGCGGTGGCGCCCGCCCCGTAGTGGGCGCGGGCGTAGGTCAGCAGCTGGGGGTACTTGGCGTAGTCGGTGACGTATTCGTCGGCGCCGATGTGCCAGTACGGGGCCGGGAAGAGCGGCAGGTACTCGTTCACCAGGTCCTTGATCAGGGTGTACGAGGCCGGCAGTGACAGGTCGATGAAATCGGGACTGGCCGTGCCGGAACTGTTCTTGAGCCTGAGCTCGGGGTGGGCGGCCAGAACGGCGTTCATGTGCCCCGGGGTGTCGATCTCGGGCACGATCGTCACGTGGTACTTCTGCCCGAGCGCGACGAGGCCGGCGATGTCCTGCTTGGAGTAGTGGTCGGCGGAGACGATCTCCGGGTGGGTGGAGCTCTCGAGCCGGAACCCGAAGGTGTCCGACAGGTGGAAGTGGAAGTAGTTGAGCTTGAGGTAGGCCAGCTCCTTGATGTGCTGCTCGACCCAGTCGACGGTGAAGAACTTCCGGCCTTGGTCGATCATGAGCCCCCGCTCCGCCTTTGCGGGCCAGTCGACCGCCGTACCGGCGGGCACCGTGGGCGACTGGTGCAGGAGCTGGAGCACGGTACGGGTGCCGTAGAACGCGCCGGTGCCGGTCCCCGCCCGGATGGCGACGGAGGGTCCGACCGTCAGCCGGTAGCCCTCGGCGGGCAGCCCCGGGTCACCCAGGCTCAGCGCGATGTCGCCCGGGGAGGCGCTCCCGGTGACGACACCGACGGGGCGCCCGGCCAGCGCGCCCAGGTCCTCGGCGAAGGTGGCGGCGTCGCCGGAGAGCTGGCCGGCATAGGCGGGATCGACGACGACCCGGCTGGTGCCGGTGAAGGTGTAGGCGCCGGTGCCGGCCGTCCACTGCCGCAGGGCGGGGACGGTCTGCGGCGGCGCGGCGGCGGCCCGTGCGGGTCCGGCGACGGCGACACCGGGCAAGGAGAGCGCGGCCACCGCGCAGACGGCGGCGACCAGCAATCTGAGCAGACGCATGGCAAGTCCCCAAGTCATGTGAGGGAAGGGGGAGTTCGGAGCTCGGCCACAGTGCAGCCAAAGTGGAGCGCAGCGCTGGATGCATGTCAATACCTGCTCGAAACCCGGCCCCATCGAGCAGGATCGCGCACGCGTCCCTCGCAAGGGCCGCGTGTTACCGTCGCGCCATGTCCAAGGGTGAAATAGACGCGCTGACCGCCGAGTTCTTCGGCGCATTCGACAACCGGGGCGGCAAGACCGCCGACGTGGCCCGGATCCGGCGGCTGGTCCTGCCGGGCGGGGTGATCGTCAAGACCGGCCCTCCGCAGCTCACCGTCTACACCGTCGAGGAGTTCATCGAGCCGCGCCAGAAGCTGCTGAACGACGGCCGGCTGGTCGGGTTCTCGGAGTGGGAGACGTCCGAACGGACCGACATCGCCGGCGACATCGCCTCGCGGTTCGGCGAGTACCGCAAGTCCGGGGTCCTGGACGGCGAGCCGTTCGAGGGCCGCGGGACCAAGACGATCCAGTTCGTCCGCACCCCGGACGGCTGGCGGATTGCCGCGTTCTCCTGGTACGACCAGCCCTGAGCCGAGGCGGCCGGCCTGTGACGGCTCCGCGACCGGCCCCTCGCCGCGCTGCCGCTGCCACCGCACCGCCGTCATCACCAGCGGCGCGTACCGCTTCGCGACGGGTGTGTTCAGCCCAGCGGCTGCCGCGAAACCGCGTCAGCCGCTCTTCCCTCGCCCCGGTGAACGCTCAAGGCCGCAGTTGCGCGAAGGCGCGGCCCGCGGCGTTCCAGGTGACCGCTCGTGTCCAGCCCGCGTCCACCGCTGCCGTCCTCTACGTGCACCCCGACGCGCTCGTCCACGGCCTCGGGGGTCACGTCCACGCCCGGTGCGGGCCGCCCGGGGCGGGCCAGGACGGTGGCGTCGGCCGCGCCGGCCCCGGCGCACCAGCGCTCCACCTCCAGCGGCAGCAGCCAGCCGTCGCTGCGACGCAGGAAGCGGGGGCCCCGACCGGCGTGCAGGGCGTCGGCGCAGTCCGTCGCGGGCGCCGAGGCGGCGACCCGCTCCGCGTCCTCCGGGGTGTCGGCGACGACGGCCCGACAGGCGGCCGGCACCCGCGCCGGCACCCAGGGCAGGGCCTCCGCCTCGTCGGGACACGGCAGTACGAGGTCCGCCCGGGGCGGCACACCAGCAGAATCGGTCACCTGCACACCGTAGGAAGCGGGCGCGGGCGAAAGGGGCTTCCACTCCTTACGAAATGCGGACGCCGTGCCCGATCCGGGGAGGGCGCGGTGCGCGCGGACCGGGGAGGATGTCAGGCTGTGGCCATGGCAGTGAGCAATACGCACAGTACGGACGCGGCGGGGACGCCGGACCTCGTCGGCGGCGCCGGCATCCTGGTCGTGGACGACGACCCGACCGTTTCGGAGGTCGTGGCCGGATACCTCGACCGCGCCGGTTTCACCGTGCGCCTGGCCGCCGACGGCCCGGCCGCCCTGCGCGCCGCCGAGGAGCAGCGCCCGGACCTGGTGGTCCTCGACCTGATGCTCCCGGGGATGGACGGACTGGAGGTCTGCCGCCGGCTGCGGGCGCGCGAGCGCGCCGCCGGCCCGCACGGCGGCCAGGGCGCCACCGCGCCCGTCCCGGTCATCATGCTCACCGCGCGCGGTGACGAGGACGACCGGATCCTGGGTCTGGAAGTCGGCGCGGACGACTACGTGACCAAGCCGTTCAGCCCGCGGGAGCTCGTCCTGCGCGTGCAGTCGGTCCTGCGCCGGGCCGTCCCCGCGGCGCCGGCCGCGGGCCCCCGGCTCACCGCGGCGGGCCTGAGCCTGGACCCGGCGGCGCGCCGTGTGAGCAAGGACGGCGAGGAACTGGCCCTCACCCTGCGCGAGTTCGACCTCCTGGCCTTCTTCCTGCGCCACCCCGGGCAGGTCTGCGACCGGGAGCGGCTCATGCGCGAGGTCTGGGGCTGGGACTTCGGGGACCTGTCCACCGTCACCGTCCACGTCCGGCGCCTGCGCGGCAAGATCGAGGACGACGCGGCGAACCCCCGGCTGATCCAGACCGTCTGGGGCGCCGGCTACCGCTTCGATGCCCACCCGACCCCGGCGGCGCCCGCCGCGGCCCCGGTACCGGCGGACGGAGATGACCATGCGTGACCAGGACCTCCTGCTGATCGCCCTGTACGCGCTCCTCGGCGCGGGCGGCGCCGGAGCGCTCGGCGCCGTCGCCCTGCGGATACTGCGCCGGCGCAGCGTCGCCGCCTCCCTCGCCGTCGTGACCGCCGTCGCCGTGCTCGCGATGCTCGCCGGAACGCTCGCCGTGGCCTGGGCGATGCTCCTCTCCTCCCACGACCTGACCGTGGTGACGGTGGTCGCCGCCGTGGCCGCCGCCGTCTCGTTGGGCACCGCGCTGCTGCTCGGGCGCCAGGTCGTGCGCCGCTGCCGTGAACTCGTCGAGGCCGCGCGCGTCTTCGGGGAGGAGGGCACCTTCACCACGCCCAGCGTGCCCGCTCCCGCCGAGCTCGCCGCGCTCAGCCGCGAACTGGCCGCGACCAGCGAACGCCTGACGGCGTCCCGGGAGCGTGAGCGGGCCCTGGAGACCTCACGGCGCGAGCTCGTCGCCTGGATCTCGCACGATCTGCGCACCCCGCTCGCCGGGCTGCGCGCCATGTCGGAGGCGCTGGAGGACGGCATGGCCGCCGACCCCGCCCGCTACCACCGGCAGATGCGTACCGAGGTCGACCGCCTCAACTCCATGGTCGGCGACCTCTTCGAGCTCTCCCGCATCCATGCGGGCGCCCTCAGCCTCAGCCCCACCCGGTTGAACCTCTACGACCTGGTGGGCGACGCGCTGGCCGGCACCGACGCCCTCGCCCGCGAGCACGGCGTACGGCTGGTCGGCGATCCGATCGCCTCGCTCCCGGTGGAGGTGGACGGCAAGGAGATGACCCGCGTCCTGTCGAACCTGCTGGTCAACGCCATCCGCCACACCCCGGCCGACGGCACGGTCGCGATCGCCGCCGAGGCCCGCGAGGGCGCGGTGGTGCTGTCCGTCACCGACGCCTGCGGGGGCATTCCCGAGGAAGACCTGACGCGCGTGTTCGACACCGGCTGGCGCGGGACCCAGGCCCGTACGCCTCCGGGGGGCGCGGGCCTGGGTCTGGCGATCGTCCGGGGCATCGTCGAGGCGCACGACGGGCGCGCGCACGTCCGCAACGTCACCGGTGGATGCTGCTTCGAGCTCACCCTGCCGGCGCCCGCCTAGGAGCCGGTCACGGCTGCTTCGCGCAGGTCAACGTCACGTTCTCGCTCCGCCCCGTCATGTTGGAATCCGGCACGTGCAGGGTGAGGTACACCGTCACCGTGTCGACGTTCGCCATGGCCGATCCGTTGACCACCTTGAAGAGGGACACGCTCTCGATGCCCGGGGTGAATTCGGCCGAGCCCGAGGAGATCGGGTCGGCGCTGGAGTTGTAGGTCCAGTAGTAGCGGACCTTACCGTTCCCGGAACCCGTGATCTTGCCGTCGAACTCGAACTTGGGCGGCGTGGTGCAGTCGACGACCGTCCCCGACTTGGTCAGGGCCTTCACCTCGACCGCGGTGACCTGCACGTTCCCCTTGCCGCCGGCCGGCTTCTCCCGGGGCGGCGTACTGCAGTCGACGTGCTTGCCCTGCTTCGACCCGCCGTCCCGGTAACCGACGCCGTACGTGCCGTAGCGGACTCCCTGGCGCTCCAGTGAGCCCTCTCCGTCCACCGTGCCGCGGAAGGAGGACTTGCCCTGGACGTGGACCGGCTGGTTCGCGGGGAACCCGCTGAGGTGCAGGTCGTAGCGCACGGTGGACTTCCCGCCCGACTGGCCGTCCCCGCTCGGAGTCAGCTCGCAGGAGGGAGCCATGGGCGCCCGGGCGGCTCCGGCCCCCGCCGCACGGCCCTGGGCCGCGAAGGCGGGGGTCAGGGCGACGGAGGAGGCGAGGAGCGGGGCCGCGAGAAGCATGAGACCCCGGTACCGGTTGGTCTGCCGATTCATCGTGCTGCCCTTCCTGAGAGGAAAGCCCCCGATGTCGGACCACACCAGGATATTCGGGCGGGGCCGAGGGCGCCGTGGCGGCCGGAAGCCGCTACGGGGTGTCCGCCCCGGCCGTCGGCTCCGCCGTACCGGCGGCGAACGGCACCACCGGGCGCCGGTCCAGGTCCCGGCGCAGGCGCGCCGAGCCGGCGGTGACGTGCCGGACGGCGCCCGGCCGGTACTCGCCCGTGACCACCGGATCCTGGCCCCGTGCACGGCGGCCAGGGCCCGCGCTCTCCCGGCCGCACGTCACGGATCGGCAAGACGTCTCGGATCCGTGACAGGGTGGCCGGATGACGACCCACCGCGAGCGCTCCGCCGATCCCCGTCCGACCCCTGCCGGCCCCGAACCGTGGCCGGACGCGGCCCGGCTCCACGGCGATCTGCTCGTGGCGAAGACACGCGTCTACGATCCGTGCGGATTCACCTGCTCGCAGCCGGTCCCCGAGGCCGAGGGCGGCGCGTACGCCGCGCACGCCTTCACCCTGGACGGACGCGCCGTCCGGTTCCGCGCGGCCAAGACGACCCCCACCAAGGTCGGCCAGTTCGTCACCGTGTGGCTGCGGTCCCCGCAGGGGCCCATCCGGCCCTTCGACACCACGGACGGCGTGGACCTCTTCGTCATCGCCGGCCATGACGACGACGGCCGAGGCCAGTTCGTCTTCCCGCTGGACGCCCTCCGCCGGCACGGCGTCGTATCGGTGGACGGCGCGGGCGGGAAGCGGGGCTTCCGTGTCTACCCGCCGTGGGTGGTCACCGCCAACCGCCAGGCCGACCGCGCCCAGGCGTGGCAGGTGGAGCACTTCCTCCACCTGCCACAGGACGGCGCCGTCGACCTGGCCCGCGCCGTGCAGCTGTACCGCTCGTAAGGGCGCGGCTCAGCCGGTGGGGGCGGGCGAGCGCGGCGGCGCCTCGCGCTGGTGCGGAACCGGGGGGAGCGCCGACGCCTGGAGCCCGTCGTGGTGGAGTGAGACCGTCCGGGTCGGCGCGGGGATCGAGATGCCCTCGGCCCGGAACCGCTCGTGCAGGCGCTTGATGAACTCGTGCTTGATCCGGTACTGGTCGCTGAACTCGCCGACGCCCAGGATCACCGTGAAGTTGATCCGGGAATCGGCGAACGTGTGGAAGCGGACCTTGCCTTCGTGGTCGGGGACCGCGCCGTTGATGTCGGCCATCACGCTGTCGACCACGTCGAGGGTCACCCGCTCCACGTGCTCCAGATCGCTCTCGTACCCCACGCCCACCTGGACCAGGATCGACAACTGCTGCTCGGGCTGGGTGAAGTTGGTCATGTTCGTCCGCGCGAGACGGTTGTTGGGGATGATCACCAGGTTGTTCGACAGGTTGCGGACCACGGTGTTGCGCCAGTTGATGTCGACGACGTATCCCTCCTCACCACTGCTGAGGCGGATGTAGTCGCCGGGCTGCACGGTCTTCGAGGCGAGGATGTGCACGCCCGCGAAGAGGTTGGCGAGGGTGTCCTGCAAGGCCAGGGCCACCGCCAGACCGCCCACGCCGAGGGCGGTGACCAGCGGCGCGATGGACACGCCCATGGTTTCGAGCGCGACGAGCACACCCATCACCAGCACCACGACCCGCGTGATGTTGACGAAGATGGACGCCGATCCGGCCACTCCGGTCCGCGACCCCGCCACCGACTGGACGAGGCCCGCGACGACCCGGGCGGCACCGAACGTGGCGATGATGATCAGCACGGCGGAGAGGGACTGGTTCACGAAGCCCAGGACCCGCGCGGTGAGCGGCAGCGTGGAAGCGGCCACGGCGGCGCCGGCGATGACCGCAGCCCAGGGGACGAGGGTGCGCAGCGCGTCGACGATCAGGTCGTCCCCGTTCCACCGGGTCCGCTCGGCGTGCCGGCCCAGCCAGCGCATCAGGGCGCGCAGCACCAGCCCGGCCAGGGCACCCGCGGCCACCGCGATCCCGGCCACCAGCCAGTCGTGCAGGAGCAGTTCCCGGTTCAACGGACACCCTCCGCTCGGCGTCGGACCGGGGGAGTGGCGACGGACCCCGCGGGCCGTCGTATGAGGTGTGTCGTCACCTTGTCACCTGTCAGTTTGTCGTGCGTGGAGCCGCGTTCGGGCGCGTGTACGCATTCCGGAACGGGTTGCCATCCTGCCCCATGGCCCGAGGTGCCCCTGCACGCGGGCCGGTGTCAGCCGGCCGGAACCGTGGCCGTCGGCGTGTTCCAGCCGGAGACCCGGATCGCGGGAGCGGAGCCGTGCAGGTCCGCCGTGCGGTAGGTCGCCGTGAGGGTGGCCGATTCGCCGGGCCACAGGCTGATCTGGTTGTCGGACCACCGGACGGGCAGGACGGGGGTGTCCTTGCCGTCGACCAGGTGGAGGTCGGTCAGCAGGGCCGGGGTGTTCCCGGTGCCGGTGTTGCGTACGGTGACGACCGTCGTGGAGGTCGACGGCGCGTCGGCGTCCACGCTCGTCGTCGCCGTGGCGGAGACGGTGGCCTGCGCCATCGACCGCAGCCCGGTGAGATCGGCGTAGGCCGTGGTCGGCGTGTGGTACCAGTCGCTCTCGGTGTAGTCGAGGACGTCCCGGCGCGTCGAGAGCCAGTACACGTTGCGGCTCACCTCGCGCCCGGAGGCGTCGGTCAGGACCAGCCGCGCGAGATGGGTGGCGGACAGCCCCTCCACCGACGCCGGGAGGGTCAGGGCGATGGTCTTCGCGCCGTTCCCGCCGACGCTCAGGCCGGTCACCGTCCGGTCGTACTTCCGCGTCCCGTCGGTGTTGAACAGGGAAACCCGCGCGGTCAGCCCCGACACCGCCGCCGCACGGCGGTTGACGACGGCCACCGCCCGGTCGTCGTACGCGTACTGGACGTGCAGCGGCTCGTTCGCCTTCTTCGCCCCGAAGTAGGCGCCGTTCTGGTCGAGGTAGCGGTCCACGAGCTGCCAGTGCAGCGAGGTCCAGCCGCTGTTGAACATCCAGTAGATCAACCCCGTCGACGGCTTCGAGGCGTCGGTGGCGTTGCGCGCGTACGCCTCGTACTGGGCGCGTACGTTCTCGTACTGGGCGAGCTGCGCCTTGGCGACGTAGTCCTCCAGGCTGCGCGGGGCGCCGTACCGGGCGCTCAGCGCGTCGTCGTACAGCTTGAGCGTGGCGTACGTGCGCGAGGGCGAGCGGTGGTACTGCGGAGCGGCCGGGTCCTTCCACAGGGAGGTCAGCTCGGCCGGGGACATCATGCGGCGCAGGGTGTCGAGGGTGGGGATGTCGGGACCCGCGCTGGTCTCGGAGTTGAAGCCGGTGGCCCCGCCCTCCCGCTTGTCGTACCAGTAGCCCGGAGGCACCCAGTCGTACGGCCCCGGCATGCGCATCCCCGAAGCGCCGGTGAGCGGCGCCGACTTGGCGGAAGCGGCGGGGATCACGGGGGTGGGCCAGTCGGCGGCCTTCAGCGCCTCGACATAACTCCGCTCGATTTCGGCGTTCGGGGCGAAATCGCTGCCGATGAGGAAGGAGATGACGCTGGGGTGATCGCGCAGGCGCGCGGCCTCGGCCGCCATCGAGGCCTTGGCGACGGGGTGGTCGGCCGCGGTCCAGCTCTCTCCGGCCTCGGTGCCGTTGACCTCGCCCTCCCATTTGGTGCAGCACTGCCACCCCGGCAGGGTGAGGATCCCGTACCGGTCGGCGAGATCGAAGAACTCGTCCTGTTCGAGGTGCCCTTCCAGGCGCAGGGTGTTGAGGCCCAGGTCCCGTGCGTAGGCCAGCCGGTCCTCCGCGTAGGTGGCGTCCCAGCGCACCAGTTCGTCGGGGGACCAGCCCGCGCCGCGGATCAGCAGCGGCCGGCCGTTGACGGAGTACTGGCGGGCGCCGTCCTTGTTGAGCGGTGCCTGCACGCTGCGGATGCCGAAGCCGTGGCGGGCCCGGTCGGACACGGTGCCGGAGACGCCACCGGCACCGGCACCGGTACCGCCACCGGCCCCGGAGACCGTGACCGCCAGATCGAGCTCGTACAGCTCCTGCGCACCCATTCCGGCGGGCCACCACACCCGCGGCCGTTCCAGGTGCAGCTGCGGGGTGTCGGCCGGGGTGAAGGCCACGGTCTTCGTCTCGTGGGCGCCCAGGGGCACCTCCCGCCGGAAGGCGATCCCCGATCCGATGGTGCCGGAGACCTCGGCGGTGACGGGCGCGGCCGATTCGTTGCGGAGCTTCGCCTTCACCGTCAGGTCCGCGGAGGCGAGCGACGGCAGGGCGAGGCCGGTCAGTACGTGCGCGTCGCGCAGGGCGACGGGGCCGCCCCGCCGCACCAGCACGTCGCGGACGATGCCCATGTTCTCGTCCGGCGGCGGCTGCAGCCAGTCGAGCCAGCCCATGGTCAGGTTCTTGCGCGGATCGTTCGGCTGGATCCGGAAGGCCACCGCGTTGGCGCCCGCCCGCACCAGCTCGGTGACGTCGAGCTCGTGGTGCGTGTACGCGCCGGCCACCGCGGCCGCCGTGGCGACCTGCGTGCCGTTGACGAACACGTCCGCCGCGGAGACGACCCCGCTGAAGTCCAGGTACGTGCGCGCGGAGGTGTCGGACACGGTGAACTCGGACCGGAACCACCAGGGAACGGTGAAATCCGCGGCGGGGATGCGCCGCTGGTCGGTGGAGTGGAAGGGGTCGGGATGGGTGCCGTCCGCGACCAGGGCGGCCAGCACGGTGGACCGGGGTCCGGCCGGGTGCCAGCCTGCCGTCCGGTATCCCGGCGCGGAGACGAGGGCCGCCGCGTCGGAGACGCCGGCCGTGGAGCGGATGGCGTACCCGGACAGGGGCGTGGTGCTCCCCGGGGTCGCGGGGACGGCGGTCACCGCCGGAACCTGCGCCGCCCGGGGGGAGGGAGCCGCGGCCGGAGCGCCGGCGAGGAGCGCGCCCAGGAGGCCGAGCACGGTCAAGGCCGAGGCTTCCCAGCGGACGGTTCGGACGGGGGAGGGGAACACGGTGGTCTCCGGGAGGGCTCAGGCGGCGAGGGCGGAGGTGATCACGAGGGGCGGTTCGGCGCGCTCCGCGGTCCACGGGTAGCGGTCCACGAGACCCGGGTCGGCGAGCGCCAGCGCCTCGTCCACGGTCGGCCGGCGCTGGGTGATCTCGCGGAAGCGGGCGCTCCCGAGGAGGAGCGGCAGCCGGTCGACGGGCCAGGCGTGGTTGCGCACCTCCTGCCAGGTGCCGTCCCTGCGCAGCAGCCGCAGCGGCATCTCCTCGCCCGGTCGGTACGAGGCCCCCTCGGCGCCCACGCGCAGCGAGGTGTACGCAAGGTCGGTGCAGGCGGGGTCGGTGGACAGCAGGACGAGCGGGGCTCCGGGCCGCAGCAGGCGGCGCATCTCGGCGAACACCCCGAGCAGGGCCTCCTCGGTCGGCAGCGAGGCCAGGACGTGATTGCACATCACCGCGTCGGCGCACCCGTCGGGCAGGCCCGTCACCCGGCCGTCCCTGACCAGGTGGAACTCCGCCACCGACGGCGCCGTGCTCCGGGCCAGCGCGAGCATTTCGGCGGACGTGTCCACCCCCAGCACCCGCGCGCCCAGCACCCGCGCCGCCCGGTCGGCCACCGCGCCCGGCCCGCACCCGTAGTCCACGAGCACCTCGTCCGCGCCGATCCGGCGGGACAGGGCCTCGAACACGAACGGATAGCCGAGCAGCCAGTCCGTGGCCGCCTCCACCGCCGCGAACGCCTCTGCCCCGGCAGACCCGGACCAGGCGCCGCCCTCTTCCTCATGTCCCGCTGACCCGTTGTTCACAGCTCCCCACTATCGGCCCGGCGGGGCGGGCCACCGGTGCGGCGCGCCCGTGGGCCACCCCGACGGCGACGGTCGGCCAAGTGGGGCGAGTGAGGTCTCCCCCCGGGGCGGCTGACGTTTCCCGCCGCGCGGGCCGGGCAGTGTGGTGGGCTCCGGCCCCCGAAGGACGCGAAAGGCAGCACGCCATGACCTCGCCTGTCGGCAGCGAGCCGCTTCCCAACGCCCGCGAGCTGTTCGACATCCCGGACGGCATCGCCTACTTCAACACCGCCAGCGTGGCACCGACGCTGCGCACCGGCCTCGTCGCGGGCGAGGCCGCCCTGCTCAAGCGCGCCCAGCCCTGGCGGCTCCTGGGCCCCGACTGGTTCAGCGGGGCGGAGCGCCGCAGGGCGCTGTTCGGGGCCCTCATCGGGGCCACCGCCGATGACATCGCCCTCGTACCGGCGACCAGCTACGGGTTCGCGGTGGCCGCCGCCAACCTGACGGCGCGGGCCGGCAGCAGGGTCCTGGTCCTCGACGGCGAGTACCCGTCCGGGATCTACACCTGGTGGCGGTTCGCCGAGCGTACGGGGGCCTCGATGCTCACCGTCCGGCGCGAGCCCGGCCAGACGTGGACCGAGGCCGTCCTCGGCGCCCTCGACGACAGCGTGGCCGTGGTCTCGGTGCCCCGGGTGCACTGGACCGACGGCGCCCTGCTCGATCTGGACCGGATCGCCGAAGCCACCCGGGCCGCCGGTGCCGCCCTGGTCATCGACGCCAGTCAGTCGGTCGGCGCGATCCCCGTCGACGTGCGCGCGCTGCGGCCCGACTTCCTCGTCAGCGTCGGCTACAAGTGGCTGCTCGGCCCCTTCGGACTCGGTTACCTGTACGTGGCCCCGGCCCATCAGGAGGGGCGCCCGCTGGAGGAGAACTGGATCGTGCGCAAGGACTCCGACGACTTCGGGCGGCTCGTCGAGTACCGGACCGAATACCAGCCCGGAGCCCGCCGCTTCGACGTGGGCGCGCGTACCGCCTTCGAGCTCACGCCCATGGCACTCGCCGCCCTGGAGCAGCTGTCGGCCTGGACCGTGCCCCGGATCGCCGTCACCCTGGCGGCCACCACGGCCCGCATCGCCTCGGCGGCGCGTGAGCGGGGCCTGCCCGTCCCCTCGCCGCGCGGCCCGCACATGCTCGGCATCACGGTCCCCGAGGGGCTCCAGAAGCGTGTGGTGGCGGCGTTGGAGGAGGCGGACGTGTTCGTCGGGGCGCGCGGCTCGGCCATCCGCATCAGCCCCCACCTCCACACCACCGGTGCCGACATCGAACAGCTGCTGACCGCGCTGGACGCCGCGCTGAACCGGTGAGGGCGTCGTGCGGGAACGTCCGTGCGCAGGATTCCCACGTCCCATCGCACCGTGAACGCGGCTGTCCGCAAAGCGATTGCGGAGGTCGTGTTGAGAGCACACAAGCCTGGCGCGTGATCCGCGACGCCTACCCCCGGGAAACCGTCCGTGCGCCCTGCGGCGTCCCTGTGGGGCAGGGGGTGGTGTTCATGTCAGAGGCTGAGCCGAGGGTGTCGGGGCTCGCCGCGCTGGTACCCGTCGTGGCGGCCGCCGCGCTCTACGGCTGGGCGCACTGGTGCTACGCGGGTGCCTCGGCGCCGTCCGGCACGGTCGCCCTGGCGGGCGGAGCGGCCCTGATCGTCGGCGCCTCGGTGCTCTATTTCGTGTGCGTCGGCGGGAGCCGGAGCCTGTTCGGGGCGCTCTTCCTGGCCCTGGGGCTGCTGCTCACCGTGGCGGCCACGGATCAGGCGGCGTCGCGGGCGGAGGTCGCCCCGTGCGTCGTGCGCGAGGTGCGGGAGCAGAAGACGAGCTCGGCCGGGGAGGGCCTCCCGGGCGAGAGGACCGTCTACCGCCACGTGCTGAACTGTCCCGGCGGCTACCCCGACGAGCTCACGGACGGCCGGCGCCTCGCGGCCGCGGGCGGGGAGATCCGGGTCGCCTACGACCCCCGGCACCGGGTGTCCCCGGCGCCGGAGGGCGGGAGCTCGCCCTGGGCGGCCGGTCTGGGCGCGGTGGTCCTGCTCGCCCTGAGCGCACTGGTCGCCGCCGCCGGCCCCTTCCGGGACGAGTGAACCGGCTACTGCGGCTTCGGGGGTACGTAGAACCCGGTCGTCGCACGCGTCGCCGCGGCCACGGCCGCCGCGGACTCCCCGGAGGCCGTGTGGGCCCGGCCCCAGGCCTCGCTGCTGCCCGTCATGAACGCTCGGGCCTCGTCCGAGGCCATCCACGCCACGGCCTGCGAGGGGTGCACGGAATCGCCCTCCAGGTGCATCCCGAGACCGAGCACCGTGAGGTCCCAGCCGACACCGACCGCCCCGGGCCCGTACTGGCCCCAGAACTCCGGCTGCACCACCGCCACGTGTTCCAGCTCGAAGACGGTGCGCTCCGTGCCCTCGGGGGTCAGCCGCAGCTCCACCTCGCTGAACCCGGGTGCCTGGCCCATCACCCAGCTCACCCGGAGCAGCTTCGGCGGCTCGCAGCGCAGGATCTTCCCGCCCGCGTTCCCCTCCGTCTGGTAGTGCCCGCCCTCGCGCAGGTCACCGCTGACCGGGAGGAACCACCGGCCGAGCCGGTCCGGGCTCGTACAGGCCTCCCACACGTCCTCGGCGCCCGCCGGATACGTACGGCGCAGGAGTACGGTCCGCGCCTCCTCGCCGCCCACCTCGCGGCGTCCGACCTCGCGGTGGACGTCGTTGATCTGTCCGACGATGTCGCTCATCGCGCCTCTCCTCGCTCTTGTTCCCGCCGCTCGCGGCGGCCCCGCGCGAGCTCCGTGCCCAGCGCGTCCAACCGCTGCTCCCAGAAGCCGCGGAACCTGTCCAGCCAGGCGTCGACCTCGCGCAACGGCTCGGCCTGGACCGCGTACAACCGTCGGGTCCCTTCCGCCCGTACGACGGCGAAGCCGCTCTCGCGCAGCACCCGCAGGTGCTGCGACACGGCGGGCTGAGAGATCCCGAACTCTTCCCGGATCACCTCGCTGACGGCGCCGGACGGCTGCTCGCCGGCGGCGAGCAGCTCCAATATCCGGCGCCGCACGGGGTCTCCCAGTACGTCAAAGGCGTGCACGCTCGCCACTGTGCCAGCTCCCACTTATATAAGCAACGACTTAGATATGGCTCGGCGGCCGCCGGCCCCGGCGATCGGGTGAATCCGCCTCGCGGGCGGACGCGCCACCGCGGTCCGCCGGGCGGCCGGGTGACGTGGCCGGTACGGTCCGGTTCGGTTCGGTTCGACGCATCGAGGACGAGGAGGGCCGGACGTGCCCATCGCAACCGTCAACCCCGCGAACGGCGAGACGCTCAAGACCTTCGACGAGTTGGACGCCGGGCAGATCGAGCAGCGCCTGGCGGCCGCCCACGCGGCCTTCCGGAGCCACCGTACGACGGGGTTCGCGGAGCGTGCCCGACTCCTCGACCGCGCGGCCGACCTGCTGGACCAGGACCGTGACGACATCGCCCGCACGATGACGCTCGAAATGGGCAAGCCGATCGCCGCAGCCCGGGCCGAAGCGGCGAAGTGTGCGAAGGCCATGCGCTGGTACGCGCGCAACGCCGAGCGGCTGCTGGCCGACGAGCACCCCTCGCAGGACGACGTCGAGGACGCCGGTGCCTCCCGCGCCCGGGTCCACTACCGGCCGCTGGGCGTGGTCCTCGCCGTGATGCCGTGGAACTTCCCCCTCTGGCAGGTGGTCCGCTTCGCGGCGCCCGCCCTGATGGCGGGCAACGCTGGGCTGCTCAAGCACGCGTCGAACGTCCCGCAGACCGCGCTCTACCTGGGCGACCTCTTCCGGCGCGCGGGCTTTCCCGAAGGGGTGTTCCAGACGCTGCTGGTCTCCTCCCGGGCCGTCGAGGGCATCCTGCGCGATCCCAGGATCGCCGCGGCGACGCTCACGGGCAGCGAGCCCGCCGGCCGGGCCGTCGCGGCGGTCGCCGGGGACGAGGTGAAGAAGACCGTCCTGGAGCTGGGCGGCAGCGATCCGTTCGTGGTGATGCCGTCGGCCGACGTCGAGCGGGCCGCGGCGGTCGCCGTCACCGCCCGGGTGCAGAACAACGGCCAGTCCTGCATCGCGGCCAAGCGGTTCCTCGTACACGCCGACGTCCATGAGGAGTTCACGCGGGCCTTCACCGCCCGCATGGCCGCGCTGACCGTCGGCGACCCGCTGTCCGAGTCCACGGACGTCGGGCCGCTCGCCACCGAGCAGGGACGCGCCGATGTGGAGGAGCTCGTCGAGGACGCCCTGGGACGCGGGGCCACCGCCCTGTGCGGCGGGCGCCGGCCGCAGGGCCTGCCGGACGGTCTGGCGCGCGGCTGGTTCTTCGAGCCGACCGTCCTGACCGGGATCACCCCCGAGATGCGCATCCACCGCGAGGAGGCGTTCGGTCCGGTGGCCACCGTGTACCGGGTGCGGGACCTGGACGATGCGGTGGAGCTCGCCAACGACACGCCCTTCGGCCTGAGTTCCAACGTCTGGACCCGCGACGAGGCGGAACAGGAGCGCTTCGTAAGGGACATCGAGGCCGGTGGCGTCTTCTTCAACGGCATGACCGCCTCCCACCCGGCCCTTCCCTTCGGCGGCGTGAAGCGCTCGGGGTACGGGCGCGAACTCTCGGGCCACGGCATCCGGGAGTTCTGCAACACGACGACGGTGTGGCACGCGGCCGAGCCCGGCAACGGCGCGTAGGCGCGGCCGGGCCGGACGCGGCGCGCGGGCAAAGGGCGCCGGACCGAGCGCGGGCCCCGTGGTCGAAAGGCCCGCCCGGAATCAGGAGGGGGCGTCCCCCCAGCCGCGTTCCAGCAGGTCGAACACCTCGTGCAGGGCCTTCCGGGGATCCGTGCGGCCGCGGACCAGGCTCGGGCCCTCCATGACGAAGCGGGCCAGCGCGGCCGTGCGGACGTCCCCCTCGGGGGCGCCGGTGGCCTCGGCGAGGGCGGCGGCCAGGGCCTTCTCGTGGCGCAGCCACATCCGGTGCGCGTACTCCTGCAGGGCGGGGGACGAGTCCACCAGCGCCGTGAACCTGGTGAACTCCGGGGTGTCCTGGCCGACCACCACGGCCGTGTGCGTCAGGTGGTCGCGCAGGGCGTGCAGGACGGACTGGCCGGGGGGCCGGTCGTGCACGGCGGCGACCAGCGCGGCCTCCCTGCCCTCGTCCTCGTCGAAGACGAGCGCCTCCTTGCTCGGGAAGTGCTTGAACAGGGTCGTCACCGCCACGTCCGCCGCCTCGGCCACGTCCCTGACGCCCACGTCGTCGAAGCCGCGCTCCGTGAAGAGGCGCAGGGCGGCGTCCGCCAGCGCCTTGCGCGTCTGGGCCTTCTTGCGCTCGCGGCGCCCCGTCGTCTCGCTCATGCGGCCATCCTATCGCGTGAGGGCTAGCCGCTCATTAAGGAGAGCGGTTGCACCTTTGAAGCACGCGGGGCCGGCAGGTCATCGGCCGCGGGCGTCCCGCGCCACCGGTTTCACTCCGGTATCGGGGGTAGGGGCCAACGGTGGGGGAGGTGGACAGGGGTGTCGGCGCGGAACCGGAGGCGTGGTGGAGCCGGAGATGATGGGGCAGGGTGTGCGGACGCGGCGGCTCGGCCTGTCCGGTGCCGCCGCCGTGGTCGGGAGGTGCCGAGCCTTCTGCCGCGGCGCGATCGAGGACTGGGCCTGGCCCGAACGGGGACATCCCGGCGGACTGACGGACGAGCAGCGGGACGCCGTCGTCGATGACGTCTTGCTGCTGGTCTCCGAGACGGTGACCAACGCGGTCAGGCACGGCGGGGGCCCCACGGAGCTCGTGCTGAGGCTCGCCCCCGCCGAACCGGATGCCGCTCTCCGGCGCGCGGGAGACCTGCGGATCGAGGTCAGCGACGCCAGCCGCGCGCTGCCGCGGCTGCGGACCCCGACGGTGCTCGGGCTGCCCGGCGGATACGGGCTGATGGTGATGGAGCTGCTGGCCAGGCGCTGGGGAGTGATGACGCGGGAGGGCGGGAAGACCGTCTGGTTCGAGGTGGCGGCCCCGGCTCCGGCCCATGGAGCGCGAAGCGGCTAGCCCCGCGTCAGGTCCGGCCCGTGCCCTCCTCGGCCGGATGCGAACCGGGGTCGGCGCCGTTCGGGAAGGACGCGAAGGTGTCCGTCAAGCGAAGCAGCCGCGATACCTGGGCGCTGATGTTCCGGACCCCGAAGCGCATACCCGCCTCCTGGCGGGCCTGCAGCAGGATGTTCAGGCATGCGCAGTCGCAGAAGGTGACGCCGGCCAGATCCAGCACCACCCGGCCGGGATGGGCACGCAGTGCGGAGGCCAGAACGTCCCGGAGCTCCGAGGCGCAGTCCTGATCGATTTCTCCCGCGAGGACGACGAGCGCGCCGCCGGTGCCGTCCGGTTCCACGTGGACCGTCGACCGCTGACAGGCGGCCCGTGTCGCCGTCGTGCTTTCCCGAGCTGGAGGCATCTCCAGACTCCCTTGGCCAGTCGGATCGCCACCTCGATCGTGCGCCGCGCGCATTCATACGTCAAGGATTACTGGAAAAGGATTTCGCGTCTCTTCTTACGCGGTTTGCATCACGCGATTCATCTCACGCGATTCATCTCACGCGATCCGTCTTACGCGACTTGTCTCACGCGAATGGGGCGGCGCATCATGGAGACATGGAAAGCAGCTCAGAGCGCCGCCCGTCCTGGACCTTCCTGACCAATCACGCACGGGTCCTCGTGGCGATCTCCCGGGACTCCGGGGTCCGGCTGCGCGATGTCGCGGTCACCTGCGGACTCACCGAGCGGACGGTCCAGGCGATCGTCGCCGACCTCGAAGCGGACGGATACCTGAGCCGCTCGCGCGACGGCCGGCGCAACCGCTACGAGATCGCCGAAGGCGCGATGTTCCGGCACCCCGCGGAAGCCGGCCATGAGGTCGCGGGCCTCCTCTCCCTGCTCGCCGAGGACACGTCCCCGCTGACGCGGTAGCGCCGCTGTCGCGGTGGCGCGCGCCACTCGCTCCTGACCCGGATGGGGCGTCGTGAACGTGCCGTTCCCCGGCCGAAGCGCGTGGAGGTGCGAAGTTGTCCGTGGCGGCCGGCGGACACGGCGGTCACCTCCCCTCCCGTCCCCGGATGTCCGAGGAGCCGGCCATGGACCCGAGTCCCCCGCCGCACGTGGCCCCGCCCGCCGGGCCAGGCCGGCGCTCACTGCTGCTGGGTACGGCCGCCTGGTGCGCGGCCGCGGCCGGGTGCGTGCGGGAGGCCGGGCCGTCGGCCGCGAGTCCGCCCGCCGCAGGGGTACGTACGCCTGCCGGGGCCGCGCGGGCCACCGCCTCGGCGCCCGCGCCGCCGCCGGGGACGCTTCCCGCCGCGGTTCCCTGGCGGCCGGGGCCGGGCGAGATCGAGCCCGCGGCCAAACTCGCCGCCGTACGGCTGGTCGAGGCGCTCGGGACCTGGCCGGCGGGCCGGGGAAGCCCGCGCAACGCCGCGGCGAGAGCGGCGGCCCTGGGCATCTCCGCGCCGCGGGCCGCCGAACTCGCGGCCGAGGCCGGGCCGCTGACCCCCGCGGCGGACCAGGCGGTCGTCCGCGTGATCGACGCCCAGTACGGCGGGCTCCTGCCCGAAACGGCGAGCGTCCTGGTCCCCTCTGCCCAGTCCACCCGGACCGGCTCCGCCGTCCGCGAGGGCGGAACCACGATCGACGTCCGCCTCGCACGTACGAGCGCGGGCTGGGCCGTCACCGCCCTGCACCCCGGGCGCCCGGGCCCCGCGGCCGCCCTCGGCGCCTCGGCCCGGGCCGTG
>NZ_JAINUL010000001.1:193436-653322 GCF_020639365.1 Streptomyces flavotricini | reverse complement strand
CGGTTTCGCCATCACGCCTCCCCACGCTGCTTGGAGAACTCATGTCCAACCAGCACCAGGAACAACCCGGCAAACCTTCCCGGTCACAGCACTAGTCATGCCCCCACTCTGTCCCACGGACCATCACGAACTACAGCCTAGGCCCGGCCGGAAGAGGGGTTCAGCCATGCGCCGATGGTCGGCAGTGCCTCGGGGCCGTCGTCCCGTTCCACCGAGCCGACCAGGTCGGCGATGGTGACCGCCTGGAGCGAAGCCCGCCACGCGGCCTCGGCGGCGGCCATCACGCCGGCGATCCCGCACGGCTTCGTGCACGCCTCGGGCGGGGCTCCGAACGGGCCGCGCCGCCGGATCTCGGTGCAGACGAACGCCGGGTCCGCTCCGTCGACGGCCTGCACCACGTCCAGGACGGTGATCTCGGAAGCGGGCCTGGTCAGTGCGTATCCGCCCGTCTTCCCCTGGACGGAGGTCACGAGGCCCGCCCGGGACAGGGCCTGCATCTGCTTGGCCAGGTAGCTCGGCGAGACGTCGTGCAGGAGGGCCAGCCGGGCGGCGGGCACCGGCTGGCTCGCCGCGGTCAGCACCACGCAGCAGTGCAGCGCCCACTCCACGCCCCCGGACAGTTTCATGCGCCCTCCATTTGACTCGGACACAGCTTATCCGAGTAACATCTCGGATAAAGATTGTCCGAGTTTGAGGCGGCAGAGGGCCGCACTCGGTCCCAGGCAAGGAAGGGCACGGTCATGAAGATCACGGTCATCGGCGGCACCGGACTCATCGGTTCCCAGCTCGTCTCCACGCTCCGCGCGGCCGGACACGAGGTGGTCGCCGCATCGCTGTCGAGCGGCGTCGACCTGCTCACCGGCGCGGGGCTGGATCAGGCGCTCGCCGGCGCGGACACCGTCGTCAACGTGACGAACTCGCCCACCTTCGACGAGGCGTCCCCGGACTTCTTCCGCACCACGACGGGCAACCTGCTGGCGGCGGGCGAGCGGGCGGGCGTCGGCCACCAGGTGATCCTGTCGATCGTCGGCGTCGACCGCGTGCCGCAGCTGGACTACTACCGCGCGAAGACGCTCCAGGAGGACGTCCTCAAGCAGGGGCCCACCCCGTACTCGATCGTCCGCGCCACCCAGTTCTTCGAGTTCATGGACGCCGTGCTGGCCTGGACCGCCGACGACCACACCGTCCGGCTGCCCTCCACCCCCGTCCGGCCGATGGCCGCGGCCGATGTCGTCGCCGCCCTCGCCGAGGTCACCACCGGCGCACCGCTGAACGGCACGGTCGACGTCGCGGGCCCCGAGGTCTTCGCCCTCGACGAGCTCGGCCGTCTCACACTGTCGGCCCGGCAGGACCCCCGTAGGGTCGTCACCGACGAGCAGGCGGGCATGTTCGCGGCGGTGGAGGGCGACGTCCTGACCGGCGGCCCCGACGCCCGCCCGGCCTCCACCTCCTACGGGGAATGGCTCGGCACGACGCGCTGAACGCGGCCCCGACCGCCAGGCTGTCACCGCCGCCCGCCGGCGCAACGGCCGGGCCGGGCACGCACCGGTGGCCGGACGGCCCGGACCAGGCGGTCCGGGCCGTCCGGCGTCACCCGCACAAGCGGGCGGGTCGTCGCCGCGTCAGCGCCACGCGTTTCCCCGGCGCGAGGGCCCCGAACAGGTCCTGCTCACCGTATGGAACAGGGGTGAATTCGGTCGTCTGAGCTCGTATCGTGTGCCCGGCGCGGCGTACGACGGGAGGGGTGTCCGGCATGACGCACGACAGTGGGACGAAGGCGGCGGGTCGCATGAAGGGCGGGGAACGGGCGGACACCGCCTCGGTGTTGCGGTTCGCGACGGAGCTGTGCGCGTGGGTGGCCGCGCCGTGGGCGCTGGCGCCCTGGTCGGTGGGGGCCGCGGTGGCGGCCGTGGCGCTGTTGATCGGGCTGCCGACGGTGTTCTCCACCCCCGGTGACAAGGCGCATGTGATCGTGGCGGTGCCGGGGGCGGTCACCGTGGCCCTGGTCCTCCTCCAGCTCGCCGTGGCCGTGGCGGCGTCCTGGGCGGCGTGGCCCGCGTGGGCGGCCCTGGCGGTGACCGTGCTCGCCACCGCGTGTCTGTGGACGGAGCGGGGCCGTTGGCGCGGGCTGCTGAGCGGGGCGGCCCGTACCGGGGAGGCCTGACGGGCAACCTCCCCCGTGCGGGCTGCCCCGTTCCTGGTCTACCCGCGACCCCACTGGACCGGCGGAACCGGCGGAACCGGCGGAACCGGTGGCCGGGGCGGTGCCGCCGGCGGGACCGGCGGACGGTGCGGCAGCAGGTCGATCGGCTCGCGCAGGCGCAGCGCGGCCGGGATGTCCAGCCCCCCTTCGCGCGAGGCGACCACGACGTCCCGTACCGCGAGCTTGGCTTCCACCGCGCACTGCCCGCTGCGGGCGGCGACGAGCCGGCCGTCGCGGACGACCCCGACCAGTCCGCTGATCCGGAAGAGGACGGTCAGGTTCACGGGGACGGTGGCGGCCGGGGCGCCGTCCACCAGGAGGTCCACCGACGGGTGGTGCGTGGAGCTGATGGTGTGGGTGGCCAGGGCGACGACCTCCTCGCTGCCGGGGGACCGGCTGGTGCGCCGTGCGGCCTCCTGGAGGGCCTTGTACTTGGACCAGCCCGAGGCCGCCAGGGAGACGAGATCGAGGTCGAGGAAGCCGTTGACGACGGTGGCCAGCTCGCGCCCCACGGCCCGGTCGGCCGCGGACGTCAGGCCGTGCCCGCCCGGCAGCAGGCCCGTCACCGCACCGTGCGCCCGCAGGGACTCGGCGAGCGCTTCGGGGGCCCGTGTCTCGGGACCGAGCAGCAGGTCCCGGACGGTGAGGGGCTCGACGACGGGGGTGGTGGTCATGGGTCCTCCTCCCTGAGCGTCTGTTCACCCGGGTCGGGGTGAGGTTCCAGCCGTACGGAGCGGGTGGGCGGACCGGTCTCCGAGGGTTCGGCCACGTCCGTCGCCGCGGGCGCCGGCCGCAGCCGGGAGCTGACGTGGTCGTGGACCCAGCGGGGTCCGTGGTGGCGGTGGCCCAGGAACGCGTAGCCCGCGAGGGCCAGCAGGGCCGCTCCGAGCAGACCCGAACCGACGACCAGGCCGACGGGGACCGTGTCCGGGGTGGGATCGGGGGTCGGGGTCGGGGTCGGCGGAGTCGGGGTCGGCGGAGTCGGGGTGGGCGTGACGGGATCTTCACCGGTCACCGAGAACGTCGCCTCGGCGCCCGCACCGGGGTCATCCGTGCACTCGGCCCGTACGGTGTACGAGGCCTCGGCGGCATCGGGCGCCACTTGGAACTCGGTGTCGAAGGCGCCGTCCCCGTCGGGAGCCACCGTGTCCCACTGTTCGCCCTCCCAGGACAGGGCCACCTCCGGGCAGTTGAATCCCGAACCGGATACGGTCGCCGATCCGCCACCGAACGGCAGCGAAGCGGGATCGACCTTCACCTCCGGTTGCGACACGGGCGCACCGGTCACCGTGAACCGCTGCTCGGCAGAAACCTGCTCGTACCCGACGCAGGTCGCGGCGACCGTGTGATCCGTGGCATCGGCGTCGGACGGTACGGCGAACTCGGCCGCGAAAGCGCCGCGGTCCACCGGCACCTCCGCCGGCGTGGCATCCGGCAGCGGGCCGCCGTCCCACGTCAGCGTGACCGAACCGGCCTCGCCGCCGCCCCCGGTACAGCCGTCGAATCCCGAGCCGGTCACGGCGACCGACGTCCCCGCGGGCCCGTCGGCCGGGTCCAACGCCAGGGCCGTCGGCCCGGTGTCCGCCGTCACTTGGAAGTCGGCGGTCGCCCTGAGCTTCGAGTTGACCGTGCAGCGCGCGGTGACCTTGTGACTGTCCGGAGTCGCATCGGACGGAACCGTGACGTCCGTCTCGAACTCGCCGTCGGCCCCGGCCGTCACGACGCTCGGGTCGTCGTCGCCCTCCCAGGTGACGTGTATCTCGGCGGCCTCGGCAGGATTCGGCTCGGGCGCGATCCCGGCCGTCGTGCAGTTGTCGAACCCGTAGCCGTGCACCCCCACCCTGCTCCCCGGCGGGCCCTGGGACGGATCGAGCGTGATGGACCGCGCCGCCGCGGCCCGGACCGGCGGGGTGGCAGCAGGAGCAGCAACGGGCGCACCCCAGGCGAACACCGCGCACGCGAGCACGGCGGTCAACGAGCGGCGGGCCCGGAAGGCATAGGGAAACATGACCCTCCGTGAGCCACTCCCCATTCTCCTCCAGGTCCCGCCGCCCCGCCTCCGTCGCCCGGCGCGCCCCTGTCACGCCTCAGCCGACGCGGCCTTCTCGGCCCCTGACCTCCTGCGGGTCGCGGATCATGACGGGAATGGTGCCTTCTTCGGCGAGCTCGGCGCCGCGGTCGATGATCGACTGGTTCGAGGTGTGGAAGTAGAAGCCCTGCTTGCCCCATGCGAAGACGCCCGGCGAGTGGACGTGGACCTGATAGGGGACCGGAACGAGCCCGCGGCGCAAGAGGTCGCTGTTCAGGGCCTCCTGTCCCTCGCTCGCCGTGAACTGACCCGTACGGACCCAGCCGATCGCCTGGTCGGCAGGGCCGGGCGCCGGGGCCGCCAGGCTCAGTTCGTCCATCTGGTCACGGATGGAACGGAAATGACGAAGCGTCACCGGCTCGGCCAGTGCCACGTCGAGGCGGGTGCGGAGCTTGTCGAAGTGATCGTTTCCGAAGAGGAACACGATCGACCGGCCCTTCTGGCCGGGAGGCAGCCGGTTCAGGTGGTCGACGAGCTGTGCGATCACCGTGTCGTCCCGCTCGGAGTCGCCGGGAGAGAGGCCCGGGGTGCTCTCCACCACCATGTTGGGCGCCGGCGGAACAGGACTGATGTCCCTTTCGATGACGAGGGTGACCTTCGGGTGCGAGGACAGCTGCCGGATGATCTCGTCGCGCCGGCCGCTGTCGTACCGCGTGTTGTGGTGGGTTTCCGACACGAAGACCACGAGCCGCTCGCCGGCGGGTGCGCCGTGCAGAGCGAGCGCGCTCACGTCCTTGATGTCCACCTCGATGATCCAGTTGGTGGGGTGGTCGATCGTCTGCTGGATGGGCATGCCCCTGCGCTCCTGTTCCTCGGATCCGGTGCGCCGTCCGTGACGCACAGGAGCCGAGTGGTGTCGCCCCCCGCGCGCAGCCATCACTCTCCTGCGGGCCGGAGCGTCCGACAAGTGCGGTGGCGGGCGCGGTGGTTGTGCAGGGGGGCGTGCGGGCACGGAACGATCGGCCGGTGTACCTCGGGAGCGGCTCGTCGTCCCTGCCCAGGGCTTGCCGGGCACGGTCCATGTCCACCGCGCCGCGCGCTGCGTCGGCCGCCCGGGTCTGGCCGCGGCCCGGGGAGTGCCCGAGGCGGGTGGCCACCGCAGCGACGACCCGGTCGGGCGGAGTCCACCACGGTGCGGCGTCCGCTCCCGCCACATCGGCCGTGTGCCGGGCGAGCAGGAACAGCAGTTGTTCGGTGGCGACCATGCCTGCCCGCCCGGCGATGCCCAGCCACGAGGAGGACACCACCCGAACTCCCGCGGCCGGCGCCTGCACGGTGTTGGCCAGCCCGAGCCCGAGGCCATTGTGCAGGTGGGAGGCCGGAACGACCTCACTCCCGGCTTCCGCGCGCACCCGGCCGAGCATCTCCCCGCAGCCGAGCGGCAGCTGCGCGCCCACCGTGTCCGCCGGGACGATCAGCCCCGCCCCGGCACCGGCCACGGCCTGCGCGTAGTGCGCGATCAGGGCGTGGTCGCCCAGGGCTCCGTCGTCAGCCCTCGTCCCGCCCCCGGGCGGCCTCCGAGGGCCTCGCTCCCGCGGCCGTCGCGTCGCGCTCGGCGGCAGTGGCCGCGCGCAGTGCGGCGCGTGCGGCGGCGACCGCGGCGGTGGCTTCCCCGAGCCGCTCCACCGCCGCGTCGAAGGCGGCCTCCGCGGCCAGGCGCTCCTCGCGCAGCCGGACCACCCCGTCCACGTCCGCGGCGGAGTCGATCCGGGTACGGGCGGCGTACGAGCCCTGCCGAGCCGAAGCCCGGTCGGCGGGCGGGTGGCCGTGGTAGCCCTGGATCAACCGGTTCGCCACCGCGAGCTCGCGCGGCGCCTCGTCGGCGTCCGGGAGCCCCGACCGGCCTGCGTTCACCGCCCGGTAGGCCTCGCGCCACAGCACGGCGGCGCGCATGCGCTCGTCCTGCCGGACGATCGCCTCCACGGCCGGGTCCTGGCATGCCGCGACGAGGCCGAGAACCGTCTCCATGTTCGGCAGGCGTTCGCCGCCCAGGGCGTGACGCAGCGTGGACTTCGGCACACCGGCTCGCTCCGCGATCGCCGCCAGTGGTCGCCCACCTGCCGCCAGGCACACATCCCGGAGCAGCTCGGCCAGCCGGGCGAGCTCCGGGGGCGCGTCATCGGGGATCGGTTTCATCGGCCGTCCGGCCATCCCTCGTGCCTCCTGTGGCTTCGGCGTCGACGATCGTCTCGGGGTCGCACCTGCCTCGAGACCATAGTGCTGTCACCCGGACGCCCGGACAGCCCCGTCTTTCCGCCGCGGAGTTCGCGCACACCGCCGCCGAGACAGGGGGCCGGTGCCCGGTGCCCGGCCGCCGTGTGCCGGACGGCCGGGCGATCTGCCGGGCGTGTCCAGCGGCAGGCCGGGGGGGGACGCGCGGACCGGCTGCCTACGGTGGCCCCATGAACGCACGTACAGCACGGCCCACCGCCCCGTACGGCATCCGGCGTCCGCGGCCGGGCGAGGCGGGCGCGATCGCGGTGCTCCTGGCCCGCGCATTCGCCGACGACGCGGTCATGGCCTGGATGTTCCCCGGCGCCGCCGGCCGGGCCCGCAGGACGGCCCGCTTCTTCGAGCTGGCCCAGCGTCAGCAGCGCCCGCGCGCAGGCGCCGTACGGGTGGCCGCGACCGACGGGGGACAACTGCTGGCGGCCGCCCTGTGGTCGGGGCCCGGGCACTGGCAGCCCTCCGCGCTACGGGAGCTGGCGGCGATGCCGCGGTACGCGTACGTGTTCGGCGTCGGGGGGCTGTCGCGGGCGGCGGGCGTGCAGAACGCCCTCCACGAGGCCCACCCGGAGACACCGCACTGGTACCTGCCGACCCTGGGGACCGATCCGGCGTTCCAGGGAACGGGAGTCGGCTCGGCGCTGGTACGGGAGCAGCTGGCCCACTGCGACCGGCTCGGGCAACCCGCCTACCTGGAATCCAGCATGCCCTCGAACATCCCGTTCTACGAGGGTCTGGGCTTCCGCGTGACGGGTGAGATCCGGCTGCCCGACGGCGGGCCGGCCCTCTGGCCCATGTGGCGCGACGCCGGGAGCGGGGCCACGGCGTCCGGCACGGCGGCCACCGCGTAGCCGCACGCCGCCGCGGGGCCGTCGGGGAAAAGAGGGTATTCCGGGGCATTGAGTCGCCCCAGTCTCGTGGATTAGTAAATTCCGTATTGGCGGATTCTTTGATTCCGTATCGCGTTCGGTTGTGGGGATCGTTTTAACTCAGATGAACCTCAAAAGATCGAAGATTGATTGACGCGTGACTGCGCTCTCCGGCACTCTCTGTGAGGCGCGACCGCGGGGATCGGAAAGGCGGGCGCGCAACACCGGGAGACAAGGGTCTTGGGGCGTGTAGTTGCGCGCCTCGCCCTTTCCTACCCGAATTGGCCGAGTGGAAATCAAAAGGGGAGAGAAAATCAGCATGCGCGCCGCGATCAGAAGAGGCCTCACCGCCGCCACCGCTCTTGCCGGAATCGCTCTGGCCATGGTGCCGGCGTCCGCTCAGGCCGACGACGGCCTGGTGTCGCAGGCCGCGCGGGTCGCCAAGTACCAGGCCTACCTCGCGACGAAGGTGGCCCAGGGGGATGAGCAGGCCAAGGAGACCGCGCAGGGGTTCTCGGCCCTCTCGAGCGCCCAGAAGACCCGCTTCCTGGACCTGCTCGAAGACCGGGCCCTGATGGCCAAGCTGCTCGACGCGGGGGAGTCCCCGGCCGCCGCGGGCATCACGCGGTCGGAGCTGGCGGGCGGCGACGTCGTGGTGGAGCGCGAGTCCACCGGCGGTGGGGACGACGCGTCCCCCCACAGCACCGCGGCGCTGAGGGCGTCCGGCTACCGGGACATGTGGGCCTCGTACTCGTACACCGACAAGTTCCTCGGTGTGAAGGTCTCGCGCGTCACGGTGCGGACCAACTACCAGGTCAAGGGCAAGGACACCACGAAGGTGTACCCGGGCAGCGCCAGCCACTACCTGTACGTGCCGGGATGCAGCTTCTCCCACAGCCCGGTGAAGGAGTGGATCTCCTCGCCGCCGGCCGACAACGCCCAGAGCGAGACCGTCTGGACGGCGTCGTGCTGGGGCAGCTCCTGGGACGAGCGGGAGCGCGTCTGGGGTGACTACCGCGGTTTCGTCGGCGGTTACCTGAAGGACGAGTAGACCAAGAACCACTGATTTCTTGATTCAGCGGACCGCGCTGCCAGAATGATCGTTCGCGAATGTCCCCCGCCTGTCCGTGAAGGCGGGGACATTCGCATATCCGGAGGATCGGAACTCACGGCGCCTCGGGCGGTCCTTCCTGCCGGGCCGATTCCGCGAGCCTTTCGGCGAATCGGGTGACGAGCCCGCGGAGTTCTTCGGGTCGCTCGATGGTGAACGGGCGGTCGAGTGAGGCGAGTGCGGCAGGCAGCCAATCGAGCCGGTCCACACGCATTTCGACGCGGGACCAGTGCTCGGTCTCCGCATCCGGGCTGCCGCCGGACGCCAACTCCTCCACGATCGCGACGCCGGCGGGAAGCCGGGTCCGGACGTGCTCGGCCGTCCCGCGGACCCGTACGGTCACCTCGTGCCGGTACGGAGCCGAGGCCATCGCCGCCAGGACGCGCCGCGCCGGGTCGAACCCGTCGGGCGGGTCGAACGTGCCGGGCAGGGTCCTGGCTTCCGCCATGCGGTCCAGCCGGAACGTACGGTCCTCGCCGATCGCGGGATCGCCGCCCGTCACGTACCACCTGCCCGCGTGGGCGACGAGCCCGTACGGGTGCAGTGTGCGTTCGCTGCGCCGTCCGTCGGCGGCGGTGTACCGGATCGAAACGGGCCGGTGGTGGCGCACCGCGTCGGCGATCGCGAGCAGGACCGCGGTGTCCGGAGCCGACGGCGCACTGGGCGGGGAGGTGAAGGCGAGGGAGGCGAGTACGGCGTCGAGCCGGTGGCCGAGCCGTTCCGGCAGGACCCGGCGGATCTTGGCGGCCGCCGTCTCGCTCGCGGAGCCCGTGGCGGTCATCAGCCCGGCCCGCCGGCCGGCGATCAGGCCGAGCAGCACGGCGAGCGCTTCGTCGTCGCTCAGCATGAGCGGAGGCATGCGGTAGCCGGAGGCGAGCCGGTAGCCGCCGTGGCGGCCGCGCACCGACTCGACGGGTACGTCGAGGTCGAGGAGGTGATCGGCGTACCTCCGCACCGTGCGCTCGTCGACTTCGAGCCGGGCGGCGAGTTCGGCGACGGTCCGGAGGCCGCCCGATTGCAGGAGCTCCAGCAGCATGAGCACCCGAGCGATGGGTCTGGACATGCCCGCAAGTCTGGCGCACATACCGGGCGGATCCTGTCCGGTATCCGCTCTAGCGTGAGGTCATCACCACGACACGTCTGGAGAGACCCATGGACTTCGTCTCGATCCGCATCATCACGGGCGACGTCGCCCGCCTCGTCGACTTCTACGAGCGCGCCACCGGAGTGGGGGCGAACTGGTCCACGGAAGACTTCGCCGAACTCGGCACCGCCTCGGCCACCCTCGCCATCGCGGGAACCCGCACCGTGCCGCTCTTCGCCCCCGGCGCCGCCCGCCCCGCCGACAACCACAGCGTCATCATCGAGTTCCTCGTCGACGACGTGGACCGCGTGCACCTGAACCTGGCCGGCTCCACGGAGGACTTCGTCCAGGAGCCCACCACGATGCCCTGGGGCAACCGCTCGCTGCTCCTGCGGGACCCCGACGGCAACCTCGTCAACTTCTTCACCCCCGTCACCCCGGCCGCCCTCGCCAAGTTCGCCCGGTGACGGGTGGTCACACCAGCACTCCGGCGAAGAACATCGAACCCAGAAGGCAGTACTGGACCGAGCAGAGTGCCAACAGCGGAACTTGGAGCCATCGGGACGCGTACCTGACGAGTACGAGCCCGACGAACATCTGCGCATGGTTGCGGTACCACGACATTTCCGCGCCGGCGAAGAACGGCAGGAGGAAGATCGCCACCGTCAGGATCAACGCGGCCCACTCCTCGGCGCCGAGCCGGTGTCTCCGGAAGAGCCGAACGACCGCCGTCGCCACCACCAGCAGCAGGAAGACCGCATTCAGCCAGAGCTGGGTCTTGTGCGCGTCGAGGCTGTGTTCCACGAGCCATGGCAGGGGCCCCTGGGGCCGGTACCAATCGCTGAAGGGGAAATCGTAGGCGTTCCTCATCTCGTCGAACGGTTGCCGTACGCCGCTTTGCCGGTAACTGGACTTCTGGATGATCTCGTACGCGTCCCACCGACCCGTCGCCTGCCACATCAGCCATTTGGCCCAGAGGACGCCGCACCCGGCGACGGCCGCGGAGGCCGCTGCCTTCACGACGCGCACCGGCCATCCGTCCCGCTGCCATGCGAAGAACGCGCTCAGCAGCAGCATTCCGACCGCGACGGCGCCGACGAGATGGCTGGCGGCCGCCATGAAACCACCGGCGGCGGCGATGACCCAGGAACCACGTTTCACGCCGGCGACGCAGACGAGCAACGCCAGGGTTCCGGCGGCGATCGGGAAGATCGCGTGGAAGTAGACACCGCCGGGAAAGACCGTGCCGATGGCGAGGGTGAGACCGGTGGCCCAGGTGAGCCGGGCGCCGAGTAAGTACCACAACACCGCGAAACTGCCGAACAGGCATGCCTCGGTGACGACGACCGCCGAGATCTCGTAGGAAAGCCCGGCGGCGGAAACCGCGCGGACCGACATCGGGTATCCGGGGAACCAGGCGACATTTCCGCACATGACATCGGGAAAGTCCGCGTAGCGATCCCGGCACCGGAACATCTCGTAGCCGGTCTTGGCGATGGACAGATAGTGCTCGGAGTCCCAGCGGCGCCGACCGGCAGTGGACCAGAACGCCACCTCGGATCCGTCGCCCGCGACGGAAGCCTTCGCGACCGTCCAGGTGACGAGGTCGGCCACCAGCCACGCGACGACCGGAGGCAGCAGACCGTGCAGCCGTGCGCGGCGCGACGGCCGGATCCTCGCGGACAGGGGGAGACCGCTCATCCCCCGCTCCGCGCTCGCGCCCCGCATCCGCGCCCCGCGTCGCGGAGACGGCCGAACAGCCCGCCCGGCCGGCCGGGCCCCCGGGTCAGGAGGGGCTCAGAGATGATCTCCACGCCGCCATCGAACCACGGGCCGAGCCCGCCCACCTTCTCGCGCGCGGATCTCCACCCCTGTCTCCACCCGAGGGTCCAGGCGCCGGGCGCCTTCTCTCAGCAGGCATGAGCGCATGAACACGACCACATGGATCACCGACATCGCCCTCGTCCTGATCGTCTTCCGGCAGCTGCGCGAAGGCCCGCTGACCCCGAAGTCCTACCTGCTGCCGCTCGGGATCGTGACGTTCGTGGGCTTCAACTACCTCGACACCGTTCCCACGGGCGGCAACGACCTCGTCCTGATCGGCACCCTCATGGCCGTCGGCGCGGCGCTCGGCGTCGCCGGCGGCGTCTTCACCCGGATGCGGCGCGCGGACGGGCAGGTCCTGATCAAGGCCGGTGCGGTCCCGCCTGGACACCAGACCGGCCCTGGTCCTCGCCGTGTCCTGCAGCCTCCTGTGCGGTGGCGTGCTGTACGTCCAAGCCGAGCCGGGCCGGTACGCGACGACCGTCGCCGGCCTCGCGACCGGCGCCGCCGTGCTGGGCGGCATGGCCGGGCGAAGCCGGGCCCAGGCCACGCGGGCGGCGATCGCGGCGGCCGAGTCCGCCGAGAAGGCCGCGAGGGCCGAAGCCCGCACGGCGGTGCTGGCGGAGCGCACCCGGATCGCCCGGGACGTCCACGACGTACTCGCCCACTCGCTCGCCGGGATCGACATGCAAGGGGAACTGGTCGACGCGCTGATCGACACCGGAGACCTGGCCGGGATCCGGGAGGCCAACGGCCAAGCGCACAGCCTGGTCAGGGAGAGCCTCCGGCAGGCGCAGTGGACCGTGCACGCGCTGCGCGAAGACGGTCTGCCGCTGCGCGAGAGCCTGACCGCGATGCTCGAATCGTCGGGCCACCACGATGCCCTCACCGTGGTCGGAGACGTCCGCGAGCTGCCGGCGCGGTCGACGCAGTGCCTGCTGCGGATCGCCCAGGAGGCGCTGACCAATGCCACCCGGCACGCCCCCGGCGGCGAGGTCGGCGTCAGGCTGACCTTCGCCGAAGAGGCGACCGTGCTGAGCGTCCGCAACAAGCCCGCGACATTGCCGGTGACCGTGGCCACCGGAAGCGGAATGGGACTGATCGGAATGCGCGAACGCATTGCCCTGCTCGGTGGCACCGTCACCACCGGGCCCGTCACCACGGGGCCGGACTCGGGGGGCTGGCAGGTGGAAGCGGTGATCCCGCGATGAGCGGACCCACGGACGCCACCCGGCCGGTCAAGGTGATCGTCGCCGACGACCAGGCCGCGGTGCGGGAACCGCTCGCCACCGTCCTCTCGTTGTTCCGGGACATCGACGTCGTCGCCACCGCGACGGACGGGTACGAGGTCCTGGCGGCCGTCGTCGCGGGGCCGGTGGACGTCGTGCTCATGGACCTGCGGATGCCCGGCACGGACGGAACCGAGGCCACCCGGCGCCTGAGCGCGGAACACCCCGGTGTGGCGGTGGCCGTCCTGACCACCTTCGCCGACGACGATTCGATCCTGGGCGCCCTGGGCGCGGGAGCCCGCGGCCACCTCACGAAGAACGCGGGCCGCGAGGACGTCGCGCGGGCGATCCGGGCCGCGGCCGCCGGACAGTCGGTGCTCGACCGCGAGGTCCAGGACCGCCTCCTGGCCGCCGTCCACCCGCACCGGCCCGAGCCGGCGTCCCTGCCGCAGGACCTCACGCTGCGCGAGCGGGAAGTCCTCACCCTCATCGGCCAGGGCCTTCCGAACAGGGCCATCGCCGAACGGCTCTTCATCAGCGAGGCCACCGTCAAGACCCACAACAACAACCTGTTCGCCAAGGCGGACATCCGCAACCGGGCCGACGCCGTGCGCCTCGCCATCGGAGCGGGCCTGGCGTGAGCGGGCCTGGCCTGTGCAGGACCTGCCTGGCCCGCGTGCCCGCCCCGCATCGCGGTGGGACACCGCCCGGCCAACCGTCCCTGCAGACCGGCGTGTTGAAGCACTGGTAGGAAACTTTCCTATCCGCTACGCTCCCCGACGGCGGCTTGGCGCGGTGCCCGATGCCACGGGCATGACGCGCTCAGCGAGAGCTCTGACCCGGCCGCCGTGACGCTGTCCCCTGCTCGTCCCCACGGCCCGGGGGGCGGCGCTCTCCGCACCGGTGTCCAGCTCTCGCCGTTCCCAGGCCAAGGAGTCAGGCATGCACCTGTACGCCTCCACCCCACCACCCGCATCGGGCCGACGGCTTCGGCCCGCCCTCCTCGTCGTGACCGCCGTGCTCGCGCTCGTCGCCGGGCTCCTCCTCGCCTGGCCCGGCCGGGCCGGGGCCGCCGCCGACCCGCTCATCTCGCGCGGCAAGCCCGCCACCGCCTCCTCCACGGAGAGCTCCTCCCTCGGCGCCGCCAACGCCTTCGACGGCGCCGCCTCGACCCGCTGGGCCAGCGTCGAGGGCAAGGACCCGCAATGGATCCGCGTCGACCTCGGGGCCGGCGCCACCGTCTCCCGGGTCAAGCTGACCTGGGAGTCCGCCTACGCCAAGGCCTACCGCGTCGAGGTCTCCACCGACGGCGCGACCTGGACCAGGATCGCCGAGGAGAAGGCCGGCAACGGCGGCACCGACGACCTCACCGGCCTCTCCGGCAAGGGCAGGTACCTGCGCGTGTACGGCACCGCGCGCGGCACGGCGTACGGCTACTCCCTCTTCGAGGCCGAGGTGTACGGCACCGTGGACGACGGCCCGCCCCCCGGCGGCGGCGCCTTCACGGTCGTCGCGGCCGGCGACATCGCCGCCCAGTGCACGGCCTCCGACAGCGGCTGCGCCCACCCGAAGACCGCCGCCCTGGCCCGGCAGATCGACCCGAAGTTCTACCTGACGATGGGCGACAACCAGTACGACGACGCCCGGATCGCCGACTTCCGCGCCTACTACGACAAGAGCTGGGGCACCTTCAAGGCCAAGACCCACCCCGTACCCGGCAACCACGAGACGTACGACCCGGCCGGCTCCCTCGCCGGATACAAGGCGTACTTCGGGAACATCGCCTACCCGCAGGGCAAGAGCTACTACAGCTTCGACGAGGGCAACTGGCACTTCATCGCCCTCGACTCCAACGCCTTCGACCAGGCCGCCCAGATCGACTGGCTCAAGGCCGACCTCGCCGCCAACGGCAAGCAGTGCGTCGCCGCCTACTGGCACCACCCGCTGTACTCCTCCGGCGGACACGGCAACGACCCCGTCTCCAAGCCCGTCTGGAAGATCCTCTACGCCGCCAAGGCCGACCTGGTCCTGAACGGACACGACCACCACTACGAGCGGTTCGCCCCGCAGAACCCCGACGGCAAGGCGGCCGCCGACGGGATCGTGGAGATCGTCGGCGGCATGGGCGGCGCCGAGCCCTACCCGATCGAGCAGGTGCAGCCCAACAGCCAGAAGCGCATCAGCGGCCAGTACGGGGTCCTGAAGCTCGACTTCACGGACTCGGGCTACAGCTGGACCTACGTCGCCGCCGACGGGGTCAAGGACACCAGCCCGAAGTACAGCTGCCACTGATGTACCTGGCCAGCACCGGCCGCCCGGACGCGCCGCCCCGCCCCCTCGGGGCCCGGCGGCGCGTCCCCGCCACCGTCATCGCGCTGGGCGCGGTCAGCCTCGTCACCGACGTCTCCTCCGAGATGGTCACGGCTGTCCTGCCGCTCTACCTCGTCCTGGGCCTCGGCCTCTCACCGCTCCAGTTCGGCTTCCTCGACGGCATGTTCAATGGAGCCACCGCCCTCGTGCGGCTCCTCGGCGGCCGCCTCGCCGACCGCGGCGGCCACCACAAGAGGGTCGCCTCCGCGGGCTACCTGCTCTCCGCCCTCTCCCGGCTCGGGCTGCTCCTCGCCGGCGGCACCACCGCGGGGATCGCCGGCTCGCTCGCCGCCGACCGGCTCGGCAAGGGGGTGCGCACCGCCCCGCGCGACGCGCTGATCTCGCTCAGCGGACCGCCGGAGACGCTGGGCCGGGCGTTCGGTGTGCACCGGGCCATGGACACCACCGGCGCCCTGCTGGGCCCGCTCGCCGCCTTCGCCGTGCTGTGGGCGACCGCCGACGCCTACGACGCGGTGTTCGCCGTCAGCTTCTGCACGGGCCTGCTCGGCGTGCTCCTGCTCGTGCTGTACGTCCCCGCCGGCGCCCCCGCGCCCCCGGTCCGGCGAACACCCCTCCAGCACACGGCACTTCGTGACCCCGCCTTCCGCCGCATCCTCTACGCGGCTTCCCTGCTCGGGGCCGCCACCATCGGCGACTCCTTCCTCTACCTGCTCCTGCAGCGCGGCCTCGACCTGCCGCCCGCCCTGTTCCCGCTGCTGCCGCTCGGCGCCGCCGCCGGATACCTGCTCCTCGCCGTCCCGGCCGGCCGGATCGCCGACCGCGTCGGGCGCGGGCTGCCGTTCCTGGCCGGACACGCCGCGCTGCTCGGCGCGTACGCCGTCCTGTTGCTCCCCGTGGCCTGGCCGACCGTGGCCGCGGTGCTGGCACTCCTCGCCGTCTTCTACGCCTCGACCGACGGGGTCCTGATGGCCCTGGCCGGGCCCGTACTGCCCGCGCACCGCCGCGCCGGCGGGCTCGCGGTGCTCCAGACCGGCCAGGCACTGGCCCGGCTGCTGGGCGCCGCGGGCTTCGGGGCCGCCTGGACGTTCTGGGGGCAGGGGCCCGCCCTGTGGACGGCGGCCCTCGCCCTGGCCGCGGCCCTCACGGCCGCCTGGCGCATTCTGCCCACCCCCACCCCCACCCCCACACCTCTCCCCGCCCCGGCCCCCGCCCGCGACACCCCGGAGGCACCGTGAACCCCCGCCCGCCACAGCTCCGCCGGCTCGCCCTCGTCGTGCTCGCCGTCCTGCTGCTCGGGGGCGGCTCCCTGGGCTACGTACTGCACGCCCGGCACCGCGATCTGCCGACCACCGCCGCGGACGGATCGTTCAGCCTGGCCGAACCCGGGCTCTACTACCGGGACTCCGCCACCGGACGGATCGCCCGCCGCGGTGGCACCGGCGGCCCGCCCGCCACCGGAGGCCCCGCCTGCGAACGCTTCTACGCCGCGGGGGAGCGCGCCCTGTGCCTGCGCAAGCTGCCGGGCATCCCGGCCCGCACCCAGGCCCTCGTACTGGACCGGCGGCTGCGCGAGGTCCAGCGCGTGACCGTACCCGGCATCCCCAACAGGGCCCGCGTCTCGGCCTCGGGGAACGTAGTGTCCTGGACGGCCTTCGCGACCGGCGACTCCTACGCCACGAGCGCCTTCTCCACCCGTACCTCCCTCCTCGACCTGCGCACCGGCTATCTGATCAAATCGATGGAGGAGATCCCGCTCACCATCGACGGGACCCGCTACCACGCGCCCGACGTCAACTACTGGGGAGTCACCTTCGCGCGGGACGACAACCGCTTCTACGCGACGGTGTCGACCAAGGGCCGCACCCACCTCGTCGAGGGCAACCTGCACGACTGGTCGGCGAAGGCCCTGCGCGAGAACGTCGAATGCCCGTCCCTCTCACCGGACGACACCCGCATCGCCTTCAAGAAGAAGGTCTCCGACGACCCCGCCGCCCCTTGGCGGCTGTACGTCCTGGACCTGGCGGACATGCGGGAACACCCGCTCGCGGAGACGCGGAGCGTCGACGACCAGGCGGCCTGGCTGGACGACGGGACCATCGGCTACGCCCTCCCCGGACGCGACGGACGTGACAGCGACATCTGGTCGGTCCCGGCGGACGGCACGGGCGAACCCCGCCTCCTGGTCCCCGGCGGCTCCTCGCCGGCCGCCGCGAACTGAAAGGGCCCCGGAGCCGTGGCTCGGACGGGGGCGGTGGGGCCGCGCCCGCGGCGTGTGCGGGAAGCGTGCGGTTGCGGCCGAGCGTGCGCGAATGCGTCGGGCCGCCCCCCGCGCTCCCTGTCCGGATCCGGGCCGCCCGGGCAGGGTGTGCGGGAGCCGCAGGTCTTCGAGCACCTGTCCGCAGAATCCTTTCCCTCGCGAGGCGCGCCACGAGCCGGACCATGCTGCTTCCCACGACACCGGGGGGACCCGTGCCACAGGACATCGACTTCGAACTCCCCGCCGCGGCGGCGATCGGCCCGGGGCTGGACGAGGTCCGGCGGCGCAACCTGGAGTGGGTCCGTCGGCTCGGCCTGGTCTCGGACGACCGTTCCGCCGCCTGGTACGCCTCCTGGGACATGCCGCGCCTGGCCGCCCTCGGATTCCCCCATGCCGGCGGCCCCGCCCTGGACCTGTGCGCGGACGCGATGGGCTTCTTCTTCGTCTTCGACGACCAGTTCGACGGCCCCCTCGGCCTGGACCCGGCCCGGACCGCCCGCGTCTGCCGGCAGTTGATCGACATCGCGCACGGCGCCGCCCCGCCCGCCGGGGGCGACCCGTGCACGGCGGCGTTCGCCGACATCCGGGCCCGCGGCAGGCGCGGTGCCCACCCCGGCTGGACCGCCCGGACCGCACACGAATGGGAGTACTACTTCGCCGCCCACGCACACGAAGCGATAGGGCGCCTGCGCGGAGCCCCCGCCGACATGACGACCTACCTCCAGGTCCGCCGCGGCATCGCGGCCACCGACCTGCCCCTGTCCCTCGGTGAACGGGCCGCCGGCATCACCGTCCCCGCGGTCGCCTTCCACGCACCCCAGCTGCGCATCATGCGCCAGGCGGCCGTCGACGTCACCCTGATGTGCAACGACGTGTACTCCCTGGAGAAGGAGGAGGCCCGCGGCGATGTCGACAACCTGGTCCTCGTCCTCGAACACACCCGGCACCTCGACCGCGACGAGGCCGTCGCGGCCGCCGGTCACCGCGTGAACCGGCTCGTGCGGAGGTTCCGGGAGCTCGCCGGACAGGTGCCCGCGCTGTGCGAGCAGCTCGGCCTGCGCCGCCGCGAACGGGCTGCCGTGGACACCTACGTCGGGATCATGACCGCGTGGATGGCCGGCTACCACGCCTGGCAGACCGGCACGCTGCGCTACCGCGCCGCTCCCGAGGTCGTCCCGGCCTCGGGGCCCGGCCACTTCGACCAGATCCTGCGCGTTCCCCGCAACACCCCGGCTCACGACACGTCCTGATCCGCCGGCACCCGAGTCGTGGCCGGATCGGCGCTCTGACGCGACCGCGCCGGGCCGTGTTCAGCTGTGTTCCGGTACGGCCGCGCACCGGCAAGCACGCCACCGGTGCCTCTTCGCCGTGCCGCCGCACGGCCCACGCACGCCCCGAAGAGGCAGGAGAGGTCATGCCCCGCATCACACGATGGACCGCGGTCACCGCCGTCGCCTCCGCCACCGTACTGGCCGCCGCTTCCGGTGCCGGCGCCGCCGAAGGAAGCGCCGCCCGGGCCCAGTCGGCGCCCCGCCCCGTGTACTGGAGCGCGCAGCCGCAGGGAGTGAGCGCCGCGGCGCCGCGGCGATTGCTGAACCAGCCCGTCCGGATCACCAACGACTTCGCCAAACGGCCCACCACCCAGTGCCTGGACGTCGACGCCAACGGCGGCGGCAACGGCACGGTCGTCCAGGTCTGGCAGTGCAACGGCACCACCCAGCAGCGCTGGTACCTCTGGAACAACGGTGCGCTCGAGAGCTACCGGTTCCCCGGCAAGTGCCTGGACGCGGACCTCGACGGGGCCGGCAGCAACGGCACCAAGGTGCAGATCTGGGACTGCAACAGCACACCGCAGCAGAGCTGGTCCCACCCGTCGGGCGACCGGGCGATCTACAACGCCCGCTTCTACGGCGGCGGAAACATCGTCATGGACCGGGACGCGAACGTCCTGGGGAACGGCGCCCGCATCCAGCTGTGGCAGAAGAACTTCCAGTCACAGCAGTGGTGGGACGTATGGGCCGACTGACCCTGTGGCGTGCGGCCCGGTCAGCCCGGTCAGCCCGGTCGGCCCGGTCGACTCGCCACGGGGACGGGTGTCCTACGCGGTCTGCGTCGGGGTGAGCCGCGTGAGGACGAGCAGGGCGTCGACGAGGTCCTCGGCCGGGGCGCCGGTGGCCAGGCGGCGCAGTTGCTGCCCGAAGACCAGGGCGACGGCCGCCCCCGCCAGCCGTTCGGGATCCGGAACGCCGAGGCGGGTCAGGATCCGGGCGGCCAGCAGGTCGTAGGCGGCGAAGCATTCGGCCGCGGCGGCGCGCAGCCGCTCGTCGCGGCCGGCCTGGACGTACAGCTCGAAGGGTGCGATGTGGCGGCTGTCGAAGGCGGTGCCGCCCGCGACCTGCGCCACCACCTCGGCCGCCTGACCGATGTCGAACCGCTCGTCGGTGCACGCGTCGGCCAGCCCCGTGAAGTGCCGGGTCTCCTCGGCCACGAAATGCAGGAGGCTCTCGCGCAGCAGCTCGTGCTGGGTGGCGAAGTGGTAGGTGACGGAACCGAGCGAGACTCCGGCCTCCTTGGCGATCCGCCGGTTGGTGACGGCGGCGACGCCGTCCTGTCCGATGATCCGCAGCACGGCGTCGATGATGCTCTGGCGGGTGTCGGAGGCATGGGGCATGTCGGCATTCTGCCCCATCGGCCGCCGTGAACGACCCGGCGGGGCAGGGGAGTCGGGCGGGTCCGGGGTGTGGACACGGAGCGGAGGGATCCTTATCGTTCGTTCGAACGAACAACTCAGGGGCACCGTACGGGAGTCAGCGTGGACATGTCCGGATCGAACGTTCTCCTCACCGGGGCCACCGGGGGCATCGGATCCGCCCTGGTGGCGGCTCTGACGGCCCGGGGCGCCCGTCTCACGGTCACCGGGCGCCGACCGGAGGCCCTCGAATCCACCGCGCAGGCATGCGGTGCCCACACCGTGGTCGCCGATCTGGCCGTCCGGTCCGACGTCGTCCGGCTCGCCGAGACCTGCGCCGACGCGGACGTCCTCGTCGCGAACGCGGCCCTGCCCGCCAGCGGCGACCTCCTGGACTACACCGGGGAACAGCTCGACCGCGCCCTCGACGTCAACCTGCGGGCGCCGCTCCTGCTGTCCCGGCTGCTCGCGGCACACATGGTGGACCGCGGCCGCGGGCACATCGTGCTGGTCGGCTCCATCTCCGGCAAGGCGGCGACCAAGTCGACCTCGCTGTACAACGCGACCAAGTTCGGACTGCGCGGATTCGCCCTCTCGCTGCGCCAAGAACTCCGGGGCACGGGCGTGGGGGTGTCCCTGGTCCAGCCCGGCTTCGTCCGTGACGCGGGGATGTTCGCCGCCACGGGCGCCACCCCGCCGAGCGGCATCAGGACCGTGACGCCCGCACAGGTCGCCGCCGGCGTCGTACGGGCCGTCCGCCAGGACCGGTGCGAGGTGAACGTGGCGCCGCTGGAGCTGAGGCTGCTCAGCGCCATCGCCGGGCAGTTCCCCGGCTTCGCCGAGCGGGTCCAGGCCCGGGCGGGCCTCGACGGCTCCGTGCGACAGATCGTCGAGGCCCAGCGCTCACACCGGTAGGCAGCCCCTTCCACAGCCGCAGCCGCAGCCGCACCGGCACCCGCACGTCCTCGTTCCGCACGCCTCCCATGCCGCCTCATGTGAACGGAGTGCACGACTGTGCCGAGTCAACACCTCCCCAGCGCCGTCCCCGGTCCCACCCCCGTCCCCGGCGTCGAGCGCCGGTCGCTGCTTCGATTAGGGGCCCTGCTGGCCGCGGGCGGAGTCGCCGCGCTGGTCCCCGCACCGGCCGCCCTCGCCTCGACGCGGGGCGGGGGGACCGACACGGTGACGACCACCTACACGGGCCGCTCCCCGTACGGCAACGACCAGTGGGCCTACGTGGCCTTCGACGTCCCCGCCGGAGTGCAGCGGATCTCCGTCTCCACCACCCACGACGCCGCCGCCGGCATCCTCGACCTCGGCGTCTTCGGCCCCTCCGGGTTCCGCGGCTGGTCGGGCGGCGCACGGGCCGGTTTCACCCTCTCCATGTCGGACGCCACCCCCGGCTACGTGCCGGGACCCGTGGAGCCCGGGGGCTGGTCCGTCATCCTGGGGCCGATGGTGGGCAGCACCGGCGGAATGGCCTCGCAGGTCGAGGTCACCCTGCACCACGGTGACCAGCTCCCCGGCACCCCGTACGACCTCCTGCCGGCCTCGGTGGCGGGCCGCGGGGCCGGCTGGTACCGGGGCGACCTGCACCTGCACAGCGTCCACTCCGACGGACAGCGCACGGTGGACGAGATCGTCGCCGCCGCGCGGCAGGAAGGCCTGCACTTCATCGCGACCTCCGACCACAACACCAGCTCCACCGGGGTGACCTGGCACGGCAACGTCCCGACCGACCTCCTCGTCATCAACGCCGAGGAGGTCACCACGCGCCACGGCCACTGGCTCGCCGTGGGCCTGCCCCAGGGCGAATGGGTGGACTGGCGCTACGGTCCCTCGGACCAGGGGGCGTTCGACGGCCACGCCCGGCGCGTGCACAGCCTGGGCGGACTCTCGATCGCCGCCCACCCGCTCACTCCGGCGGCCGGGTCCTTCTGGGAATTCGGCCTCGACCGCGTCGACGCGCTGGAGGTGTGGAACGGACCGTGGACCCTGGACGACGCGGCCAACATCGCCGCCTGGCACGTCATGCTCTGCCTCGGCAAGAGGATCGCCGCCGTGGGCAACAGCGACGCCCACAGCCCCGCGGACGCGGTCGGCCGGCCCCACAACGTGGTGCGCGCGGCCGGACTGTCCACCCCCGCCGTACTGGACGCGCTGCGCAGGGGGCGGTCGTACGCCGTGGAATCGGCCGCCGTGACCCTGGACTTCAGCGCCCGGACCGGCGCAGCGGTCGCCGGGCCCGGTGAGGAGCTTCCCCTGTCGTTCTTCGACGCCGTCGACGTGACCCTGGACGTGACGGGAGCCCCGGACAGCATCGCCACCCTCTACACCGAGTGGGGGATCATGGCCGCCACCGGCATCGACGGGAGTGGCCGGGGGCGGCTGAGGTGGCGCGGCTGGGGCAAGGCGTCGATGTTCGTCCGGGCGGAGGTCCGCCGCCTCAAGCCCGCTTCCACCACGCTGGACCAACTGGTGGCCATCACCAACCCGGTGTGGTTCTACTCCGCGCAACTGCCCCCGTACGACGTCGAGCGACGCGTGCTCTTCCAGACGGAGCGCCGTCCCGACGGATCGTGGAGCAGCTTGCGTCCGCTGCCCGGCGCGGGCGGTGCCGCCTCGTTCGCCGGTCTGCAGAGCGCCGCGGCGGGCATGGCGGACGGGTCGGTGGTGGTGCTGGGCATCGCGCCCGACAACGGCCTGTGGCTGACCACCGTACGGGGACCGGCCATGGTGCAGCCCTGGCAGCGGGTCGCGGGACCGGACGGCTCGACCGACTTCACCGTCCGGGAGGCGGACATCGCCGCGTTCCCCGACGGCACCTGCCAGATCGTGGCGACGGCCATGGACGGCACCGCGTACCACCAGCAGCGGCGTGCCGACGGCGGGCTGCCCGGGTTCCGGGCCATGCCCGGCTCTCCGGCGACGAGCCGCTGGGGTGCGACGAAGCTGGCGATCACCGCCATGCCCGACGGGTCCGCGCAGCTGCTCGGCTACGGCATGGACGGCGCCATGTACCACTGCGTGCGCGGGCGTGGCGGTGCGTGGACCCCCTGGGGACGCATGGCGGGCTACAACGGGGCCGCGACGTTCTCCGGCCCGGCCCTGGCCATCACCGGGATGCCCGACGGATCCTCGCAGGTCCTCGCGATCGGGATCGACGGGATCGTGTACCACCAACTGCGGCGGCCCGACGGGTCCTGGACCGGATTCCGGCCCCCGCCGGGCGTCTCCACCCCCACCATGGGGGCGAGCGCCATCGGCATCGCGGGGACGCCCGACGGCTCGGCCCAGGTCGTGGCGGTCGGGCTCGACGGCCGGGTCTGGCACAACGTCAGGATGCCGGACGGCTCCTGGACGCCCTTCGGCCGGATACCCGGCCCCAACGGGACGGACCCCTTCCCCGCCGGGCAGGTCCGCATCACCGCCCTGCGTGACGGCACCACGCACCTGACGGCCATCAGCGCCGGCTAGCCGTGTCGTCAAAGGCCGTCTGGCAGCGGGGCGCTCGCCGCGGTCGGCCCGGGCTTCAGGCGCTCAGGCCGGCCCGCCTGAGCGCCACCCGGGACAGGTCGCGAATGGCCTGTTCGTCACCCCGCCGCCACGCATCGGCGAGGCCTCCCGCCGGTACCGGGACCGAGGCCAGGTCCTTCAACGGACCGGTCAGCGCCCGCAGGGCCAGGAGATCGGCGCCGCCGGGAGCGTCGAGCAGCCCGCGGATCCGGGCGCTGCGCCTGATCCAGCGCACGCGCGGGGGAAGCCAGAACGCCAGTACGAGCGCCACGGAGACGACGATCAGGGCGAACGTCGTCAGGTCGGCCACCCGGCCCACCCAGTCCTGCATCGACTGCCCCGCGTCCGAGAGTCCGTTGCCGGCCTCGGCGGCGGACTGCAGCGGCTTCTTCAGGAGCCCCCCGACCAGCGGCACGTTCGACGCCGCGTTCCCCGCGTCGTCGAGGCCGGACGCCAGGCCGCCGCTCGCGTCCTCCAGCTTCCGCCCCGGCTCGGCGAGGACCATGATCCCGTCGTGGACGGCCAGAGCGATCCTCACCGCCGCCGCGATCAGCACCACGGCGATCAGGTCGGCCAGTACCTGCCGGAGGCGACGTGCTCGGGTCTGGGCGTAGAGGCGCATGGGATGCTCCTGTTCCGGCGACATCAATCGGACGGGACCGGTCGGCCGACGACCGGGTGGGGCACGACCGCCGCGAGGAGGGGCCACGGCCCGTCGACCGACCGTACGCGGATCCCGCCCCGCCGGGCGCCTTCCCGTGCCGACGGCGCCGCGACGGTCACCTCCCCCCGGTGATGACCGGCGACACCACTCCCGCGCGCCGATGCCCCCGTCCGTCAGATCCCGGCGGTGTCACCGGCGCATCGGATCATTCGCCATATGCCGAAACGATGAGGCACCCTGGAGTCATGGAACACGTACCTGCTCCCGGGGCTGCGGATGCGCCGGCCCCCGCCGCTCGGCTCGCTTCTCTCGCCGCCGCCCTGGCCGACGAGACCCGGGCGGCCATCTGCATGACCCTGTTGGAGGGGCGCGCCTGGACGGCGGGCGAGCTGGCCCGGATCACCGGGGTGGCCCCCTCCACCGTCAGCGGGCACCTGACCCGGCTGCTCGACGCGGGGATCTGTGTGACGGAGCGCCAGGGTCGGCACAGCTACGTGCGCATCGCCTCGGCGGCCACGGCCCGCTTGGTGGACGAGCTGGCGTCCTACGCCGTCCCGGGCCGGGACGCGGCGCACGCCGTTCCGGTGGTCGCCGCGCCCGATCCCCTCGCCCGGGCCCGTACCTGCTACGACCACTTCGCGGGGCGGCTCGGCATGGCCGTGACGGACGCGATGGAACGCCGGGGGCTGCTGCGCACGGAGGCCGTTTTCGCGCTGACCGAGAGCGGACTCGAATGGTGCCGCCGGGCGGGCGTCGACGTGACGGGCGCGGGGCGCAGGCCGCTGGCGAGTTCCTGCCTGGACTGGACCGAGCGCAGGCGCCATCTGGGCGGCCTGGTCGGGGCCAGGCTGTGCGCGCGGGCCCTGGGTGAGGAGTGGGTGGTGCGCCCCGAGGGCGGCGGCCGGGGCCTGCTGGTGACGGGGGCGGGGGAGGAGGCCTTCGGTGAACTGCTGGGCCTCGCTCCGCAGTCGTGGAGTTAGCGGGCGTCGCGGCACTCGGGCGTCCCCCAGGAAGTTGTAGAAAAAATAGTTCGGTGACTGCCGAAGAGTTAAGGGTAGAGTCGTGGGCATGAAGACCTTCCCGCGTGCCCTTCCGCCCGGATTGCTCATCGTCGGCGCCGTGTGCTGCACGGTGTTCGCCTGGGCGTCCGCCTTCGTCTCCATCCGCAGCGCCGGAGCCGCCTACTCGCCGGGGGCGCTGGCGCTCGGCAGGCTCCTCGCCGCCTCGCTGGTCCTCGTGGCGCTCCTCCTGCTGCGCCGCGGGGGCCTGCCCCCGCGCGGAGCGCACCGCGGCATCCTGCTGTCCGGATTCGTGTGGTTCGGCGGCTATACGGTCGCGCTGAACTGGGGCGAGCGCCTCGTCGACGCGGGTACGGCGTCCCTGCTGGTGAACACCGGGCCGATCCTGATGGCGCTCCTCGCCGCGCGCCTGCTCGGCGAGGCACTGCCGCCGCGGCTGCTGTCGGGCATGGCGGTCTCCTTCGTCGGCGCCGTGGTCGTCGGCCTGTCGATGTCCTCCGGCGGCGACGGCTCCACCTCGGTGCTCGGGGTGGCGCTGTGCCTGCTCGCGGCGGTGGCGTACGCGACGGGCGTCGTCGCGCAGAAGCCCGCGCTCTCCTTCGGGACGCCGCTGCAGATCACCACGTACAGCTGCCTCGCCGGCACCGTGGCGTGCCTGCCGTTCGCCGGGCAGCTGGTGGCCGAGGTCCCGCGGGCTCCGCTCTCCGCGACCCTGAACATGGTCTACCTGGGCGTGGTCCCGACCGCCCTCGCCTTCACCACCTGGACCTACGCCCTCGCGCGGATGCCGGCCGGGAAGCTCGGCGCGACGACCTACGCCGTGCCGGCCATCGTCGTCCTGCTGAGCTGGATCCTCCTCGGCGAGGTCCCGGCCTGGCTGACCCTGCTGGGCGGCCTGCTGTGCCTGGCCGGGGTGGCCGTCTCCCGCTACCGCCCGCGCGCCCAGGAGGTTTCCGCAGAGCGGGCGGACGCGCCCGCACCCGGAGCGGCCGGTGCGCGCGGGCGGTAGGCACGGCTTCAGGACCGCGGCTTGGCCCCCCGCGCCACCGTGTGCGGCAGCCAGACGGCGGCGTGGAAAGGACCGTTGGAGTTGGCCGGGTCGGCGGCCGGAAGCGCTGCGCTGCCTGCGACGACGCCGAGGCCGTTGACCTGCGCCGCGCCGGAGTTGAGGCCGCCGAGGGAAGGCAGGTAGGTGAAGTCGCCGTGGTCGGAGCGGGCGACGAACGCGAAGGAGTTGGGCGCGAAATTGTCACCGACCATGACGCTCCCGGAGATCTGCCTGACCTCGGTCACACCACGCCCGGAGCCGATCACGGCGCTCTTGTGCGTCGTGAGGTCGAACGAGCTGGCCAGCAGGCCGTCGCCGCCGACCACGGCGCTCCCGCTGATCAGCTGCCCGGTCAGGAAGCGGGGCCCCAGGTCCGTGCGGACGCCCGTGCGGAGGTCGTAGGCGTATCCGGCGAGGCCGTTCCCTGCGGTCCGGGACCCACCGACCACGGTGGAACCGCTGATGTCGTTGGCCGTGCTGGAGTTCCCGCCGAGCGTGCCGAGATCGGTCATCGTGCGGGTCCCCAGGTCGTACGCGAAGCCGTGCGTGGTGGCGGCCGGCGCGTCCGGCAGGGAGGAACTGCCCACGACGATCGCACCGCTGACGGCCGCCGCGGTGCTGACGCCCGACGGGCCGGCGAGGCTGCCGAGATCGGTCATGATCCGGGTGCGCAGACTGTACGCGAACGCGTGCGTGACCACGTCGCCGGAGAGCGACGAGGTCCCCACCACGGTGTCACCGTTCAGGCCGGTGATGCGGGTGCTGCTGCCGCCGAGCGTGCCGATGTCGACGAGCCGGCGGGTCCGGAGGCTGTAGGCGAACCCGTGGGTCGGGCCGTCGGCCGAGAGGTCCGACTGCCCGACGACGTGGTCCCCCTCGACGTCGGGCGCCCGGCTGGAGTACCCCAGGGTGCCGAGATCGGTCATCGAACGCCTGCGCATGTCGTACGCGAAGGCGTGTTCGGCTGCGTCGCCGGTCGTCGACGAGCTCCCGACGACGGTGTCGCCCGCGATGGCGGTCGCCTTGCTGCGGGTACCGCCCAGCGTGCCGAGGTCCTGCACGGTGTACTGCACGGTCCCCGCGGCCGGCCCGGCCGACGGCGCGTCGGCCCCGTACGCCGGACCGGAGACCGTGGCGATCAGGCCCGCGCCCACCAGGATCCAGGCACGTGATCGTCTGCTCATGACGCCCCCCCAGGGGATCGCTCGAAACGAGCACGGCTCGACGGACCGTCACGCCCCCTGACGCACGGGCCGACCGTGTGGTGCGGCCTTCACTTGTACGTCAGTTACGAGCGGCCGAACAGAGGGCGGTCGGCCACAAGCAGGAACGGCCGCCGCGGGCGCGCGCGGCCTACCGTCTGCGCGGCCAGGCCGGCCGGCGGCGCGAGATGCGGCGTCTGCGTTCGGACGGAGCCTGCGGGGCCAGGGCGAACGACACCGTGATGTGGGCTCCTCCCAGGGGGCCGCGGCCGATGTGCACCGACCCGCCCGTCGCGCTCGCGGCCCGGCCCGCGATGTCGAGGCCCAGCCCGGTGGAACCGGTGCTGCTCCCGCGGGAGAGCGCCAGGTCCGGTTCGGGGATGCCCGGCCCGCCGTCCTCCACGACCAGCTCGACGGCCTGAGCCGTCCGCACCACCCGGACGCCGAAAGGGGTCCCGGGCGCGGTGTGGCGGAAGACGTTGCCGATGAGCGCGTCCACCACGGCGGCCACGTCGTCGTCGGAGAGGCCGACGGCCGTGGGCTCCTGGGTCAGCTCGACGCAGCAGGACCGGTCCTGCTGCTCCGCCAGGACCGACCAGAAGGCGGTACGTCGGCGCACCACGTCGGCGGCCTCGCAGCGGGGGCCGGACGCCCCCGCTCCGGCGGCGTCGTGGCTCGCGGGCGTTTCCGTACCGAGCATGCCCTGGCCCATGGGGCCCACGGCGAGCGGGGTGCGCGCCGCGGCGATGATGGCCCGCAGTTCCGCCTCCAGTTCACCGACGGCCGCCTCGACCCGGGCCGACTCGGGTGTGCCCGCCATGCGCTCCGACGCGAGGTGCAGTGCGGTGAGCGGCGTACGGAGCCGGTGGGACAGATCGGCGACGAGTTCGCGCTCGACGGCGAGCAGCTCGGTCATCCGGTGCGCCATCGCGTTGAAGGCGACACCCGCGTCCCGCAGTTCCTTGGGGCCCACGGGGTCCACGCGGGTGTCCAGGTCGCCCTGGCCGAGTGCCCGCGAGGCCTGGGCGAGCTTCCTCGAAGACCTGACGACCTTCGAGCCGAGACGGTCGGCGACGAGGACGGAACCGCCGATCAGCGCCACCGCGAGGAAGGACATGACCGCCCACGATTCCTTGACCCCGTGGGTCAGTTCCTCCTCGGGCACGAAGTTCTCGATCACGGCGACCCGGTCGCCGGGGAGCACCACCGGCTGCAGGCAGATCCAGCCGTCCGGGATCGCCTGGGAGATCGACTCCCGCCCCTGCTGGGCCCGTTCGAGCAGCGCGGCGGGAGCCTTCGAGCTGCCGAGGGCCGGGGCGTCCGCCGGCAGGTGGATCACCAGTTGCTGGGCCGGGTCCAGACTCGCGGCGGACTCCCGCAGCGCGGAGGGATCCGTGGTCAGGGTGAGGATGGGGGCCAGGGCGGCGGCGCGCTGTTCGGCGGCGGTGACGGCCTGTGCCTTGACCAGCGACATCACCAGTGCGGCCAGGGGTATGAGGAAGGACAGGGCGACCATGGAGGTCACGGCGAGCGCCACTCCGGCCAGGGAACGCCTCAACGCGGTGCCACCAGTTTGATGCCGACTCCGCGGACGGTCAGCAGGTAGCGCGGGGCCGCCGCCCGTTCGCCGAGCTTGCGGCGCAGGGACGACAGGTGGACGTCCACGGTCTGGTCGTCGACGTACGGCTCGCGCCAGACCTCGGTCAGCAGGCGCCGCTTGGAGACCACCTGGCCGGGGTGGCGGGCGAGGAACGCGAGCAGGTCGAACTCCCGCCGGGTGAGGCGCAGCTCGACGCCGGCCAGGTACGCGGTGCGCGCGCCCGGGTCCACGGCGAGTTCGCCCACGGTGGTGGGGTGCAGCGCGTCGACCGCCGCAGCGGCGTGTGGGGCCGGTGCTCCCCGCGTTCCCGGAGCGGGTCCGGTGGCGGGGACGTGCGTGGTGCGCCGCAGGACGGCCGAGAGGCGGGCGACGAGCTGCCCGCCGGAGAACGGTTTGACCAGGTAGTCGTCGGCGCCCGCGTTGAGGAGGCTGATGATTTCCCGCTCGTCGTCGCGGGCGGTGGCCACCAGGACGGGCACGGAGGAGATGCCCCGGATCATGCGCAGTGCGTCTCCTCCGTCCAGATCGGGCAGGCCCAGGTCGAGGACCACCGCGTCGAGGGGTGTCTGCGTGACCTCCCGCAGGGCTCCGAACCCGTCGGCCGAGCTGCGCACGGCATACCCGTGTTCCGTCAGGACCTCGATCAGTGACTGGCGGATGCTGGGGTCGTCTTCCACGACCAGGACGCTGGGCATGGGGGACACCTTAGGGTCGGCCGGCCGGGTCGGGGCCAGGGGGTGTCTTGTCGATCATGCCGGGCCGATCGACAAGACACCCCCTAGTGGGGGTTGAACGTCGCGCGGTCGCCGGTGACGTGCAGGTGCACCGGGCGGTCGGAGACCGGAATGGTACAGCCGTCCTGGGTGCTGCAGCTGGCGTACCCGATCAGCACCGTCGCGTCCCCGTCCGCGTCGGCGCGGACGGGCAGGGTGGCGGTGACCGGGCCGTCCGGGTAGACGGGCACCGGGGCTTCGACACCAGGCACGCTGATCGACCGTACCTCCGCGGAGGCCGCCAGCCTGCCGGCCGCCTTGACCGCCCCGGTGACGGCCATGGCCGTCGGTCTGCCCACGCCCTCGACGCCGTCGGCCGGCAGATCGGTGCTGTAGAGGTGGAAACCCTTGCGCTCGGGCGTGAAGACCGCGGAGAGCGTGCCCGTCGAGGCGTGCCAGTCGGACACGGAGAGGGTGACCGTGACCCCCTGCTCGGTGAAACTCGTCGTGGGTGCGGGGCGGTGGGCGCCCTCGTCCTGCTGACCGCCGCACGCGGCGAGGGCGGCGGAGCAGAGAAGGGCGACCGAGACCCGGGCTGTCCGGGAACGCCGTATGTGCTGTGAAACCTTCATGTGCGTCTCCGGATCTGCGTATGTCTGTGTTTCTGAGTCCCTGCGGCCGGATCGCGCCGGACCGGCCGGATCGCGCGGAACCGGTTCTAGAGGGCGGTGGTGGAGTCCGCGCTCCACAACTGGAGCGTGTACACGAGGTCGTTCCACACCCCGGTGGCCAGCAGTACGCCGACGAGGACGAGCAGCCCTCCGCCGGTCCGCAGCACCCACGGATAGTGGCGTTTGACCAGGCCGAAGGCGCCCAGGGCACGGCGGAAGGCCAGCGCGGCCAGGACGAACGGCAGGCCCAGCCCCAGGCAGTAGGCGGCCATCAGCAGAGCTCCGCGGGCCGCGCTCGCCTCGGTCCAGGCCAGCGCCTGGACGGCGGCCAGCGTCGGGCCGATGCAGGGGGTCCAGCCGACCGCGAACACCGCTCCCAGCACGGGGGCTCCGGCGAGCCCCAGCGCGGGCCGCCGGTGGCTGCGGAACTCCCGCTGCGCGAAGCCCGGAAGGAACCCCGTGAACGACAGCCCCATCAGCACCGTGAACCCGCCGACCGCCTGCGTGATCACCTCCTGGTGGGCCAGCAGGGCGCGGCCGAAGTGGCCGAACAGGGCGCCTCCGGAGACCAGCACCGCCGTGAAGCCCAGCACGAACAGCAGGGCTCCCGCCGCCATGCGGCTGCGGCGCCCGCCCCGCGCGTCCGCGAGGTCGGAGACCGACAGGCTGGTCACGTAGCTGAGGTAGCCCGGGACGAGCGGCAGAACGCACGGCGAGAGGAAGGAGACGAGCCCCGCGACGAGTGCCACGGGGGCTGCGATCAGGAGTGTTCCGTTGACGAGGGAGGCGGGGTCCGGGGCGGCGAGCGTCACGACTCCTCCTGCGCGACGTGCGCGAGGACGGGCCGCAGCTGCTCCTCGGTGACAGCGCCCCCGATGCTGGCGGCGACGCGTCCGCGGCGGTCGATCACGAGGGTCGCGGGGACCGCCTGCGGGTTGAGCAGCGCGGGCGGGAAGCGGAGCAGCAGTTCACCGGTGGGGTCGGGCAGGCTGGGGAAGCTCAGCGAGTGTGCGCGTACGAAGGAACGGGCGGCGGCCGGGTCCCGGTCGCGCGTGTTGATCCCGAGGAACCGGACTCCCTCTGACCGGGTCTGGCGGCTGAGCCGCTCCAGGCCGTCGGCTTCCGTCCGGCACGGTCCGCACCAGGAACCCCAGATGTTGAGGACGACGACGTGGCCCCGGAGCCCGGCGAGGCTGACGGCATGGCCGTCCAGGTCGTCGCCGTCCAGCGCGGGCGCGTCCGGTCGCGATCCGGGGTCCGTCACCGTGGCCCGGGCCGCGGCCGCCACAGCCGTCCCGGCCCGTCCGTCCGGTGCCCCGTATCCGCCGTCGTCCGTGGCGAGGCCGGCGAGGACGAGGCCGGCCGCCACCGCGAGCCCGGCCCCGGCCGGGGCGAGGACGTACCTGCGGGCCGGTCGTCTCATGACGCCCACTGGCGCAGGAAGGAGTTGATGCCCTCCGCGGTCAGGGGCGGGTTGCCGGTGACGTGCGTGTCGGTCCGCACGGTGCCCGACGGGGAGACGACGACCAGCACGGGCATCGTGTAGGTGCCGCCGGACGGGCTGTACTTGCGCAGGAGCGCGGAGTTGGCGGAGCTGTTGCCACCGATGTCGATCTTGACGAGCTGGTACGAGTTCCCCAGGATCGCGGCGGTCTGGGGCTGGGCGAACACCTTGTCGGCGGCCTTGCAGTTGCCGCACCAGTTCGCGCCGAAGTCGAGCAGTACCGTCCGCCCCTCGGACTTGGCCGTGCGCAGGGCGGCGTCGATGAGCTTCTGCGCGTCGGCCGAACTGTCGTACCCGGGCCCGGGTACGGCGGCCGGCTTGGCCGCGGAGGACGTACGGGACGGCTTGGCCGCCGTCCCGGTGGCGGCGGACCCGGCACGGGTGGGCGAGGAGCCGGGCCGGGGGGTGGCGGACGCGGATGCGGAGGCCGACGCGGAGGCCGATGCGGTCGGGGACGCCTCGGGCGACGCGGTGGCGGACTCGATGGCCGAGGCCTCGGTGGACGGCGGGGCCGAGGACGGCGCGGCGGATCCGACGGGCTGGGTGGACGGCCCGCAGGCGGCGGTCAGCCCCGCCGCGACCACGGCCGCGGCGACCAGCGGAAGTCGCATTCCCCGGGATGCGGCGGGGCGGGGCGGCTGCGTACGCCGGTCGGCGCGGACGGGTCGGAGCATGCGAGAACTCATGGCGAAGACACCCCAGGACACGGATCGGAATGCGGGAGGGGCAGGGCGCCCCCCGGCTCGGTGAAACCGGCGGCCCGACGGATCGCCGGGGTCACGCCCCGGCGCCGAAAGCCGCTCGGCTGACGTGAGCATAGGACCGCTGCGGCCCGCCGGAACCGGCTCGGCCCGATCTTGAGGATGCCCTAAGGAACAGCTCACCTTCCGCTTCACCGGAGGTCGCCCCGGGGGCGGGGAGAAGGCGGTCAATCCCGCCGAAGGGGGCGGAGCCGGGCGCTGTCGTCAGCGTCGGCCCGCGGGAGACGTACGGCGGGATCAGGTCTCAGAGCGACGACTCGCGGACGGTGGCCTTCGCCGACGGTTCGATCGTCGCCGTCACGACCGACCGGTGGTCGGCGCTGGTGAACGTGACCGTGAGGGTGTCGTCCGCGGACTGCGAGGTGGTGGTCTTGAAGCCGCGGTCCGGGACGGCGGAGATCAGGCACACGCCGCGGCTGCCGTATCGCACGGTGACCTTGCCGCCCTGCGAGGGGACGGTGTACAAGCCCGCTCCGCCCTCGGCGCAGTCCACGGAGCTCTTCGAGGGGCTGGTCCGGGGAGCCTTGGCGGGGGTGGCGGGCGCGGCCGAGGGGGACGGCTTCTGCGTCACCGAGGGCGAGGGGCTCGCGGACGCGCTCGGTGACGGGGTGCTCGGCGCCGGCGTGCCCGCCTGCCATGCGGGCGGCGTCTCGATGACCGTCGGGGCGGAGCGTGCGACCGGGGGCGTGTGCCGGGTGGAGCCGACGACGAACTGGACCGTGGCGAGCACGGCGGTCACGCTGGCGGCCGTGCACGACAGCCACATGAGCAGGTAACGAGGGAGTCGGGGCACGGCCCCATAGTGGCGGACGCGCCGACGGGCCCGTCACCCCCTCCCCTCTTCCGGGGGGCCGGGGGGCCGGGGTCCGCGGGGCCCGTACGGGCGGCGGACCGGCCAACGCCGACGTCCTCCGCGCCCGGGGAGGGGTGCGGAGGACGTGGGACGTGGGGGGAGCCGGATGGGCCGCTACTTGGAGGCGCCGAAGTCCTGCGTCCACCACGGGCCGCCGTCGCCCTTGTGCACGCCTATGCCGATCTCCTTGAACGCGCAGTTGAGGATGTTGGCCCGGTGGCCGGAGCTGTTCATCCACGCGTCCATCACCGCGGCTGCGTCGCCCTGACCGCGCGCTATGTTCTCGCCCAGGCGGGACCACGCGTACCCGGCGGCTTCCACCCGGCTGGTCATGGTGGACCCGTCGGGTCCGGTGTGCGACATGACGCCGCTGCGGGCCATGGTGTCGCTGTACGCCCGTGCGGCCGCGCTCAGCTTGCTGTTCGTGGTGAGGGGGCCGCATCCGGCGGTGGCCCGCTCCTTGTTGACCAGGGCGAGGACCGCGGACTCGCTGCCCGCGTCGACCGTGCCGGAGCCGCCGGAGCCGCCGGAGCCGCCGGAGGAGCCGCCCGACCCTCCGGAGCCGCCGCCGGTGGTCGCGGGCTTGCGCGCGGGCTTGTCGGCCGGGGCCGGCGCCGCCTTGGCCGCGACGCTGCTCTCGGTCGCCGAGGGCTGCGCGGGAGCGGCCGAAGCCGAGGCGTCGGCCCCGGGCGTCCCGGACGGGCTCGGGCTCGCCGAGGCAGACGGGTCGCCGGTGGGGGCGGGAGGGGTGGGGGTCGCCGTCGCGGCGTCGGCGCCCGCCTTCCCGGACAACGGTCCGGCGGCGCCGTCGGTGTGCCCGCCCCCGCGCGCTGCACCGTCGGAGTCGGCCACCGCGACGCCGACCGCCACCGCCGCGGCGGCCGCGGTGACGGACAGCACGATGCGCGTGCGCACCGTCTTCCTCCGTCGTTCTTCGACGCGGGACGGACGTCCGGGAGTACGGCTGGGGCTCATGCCGGTAACACCTCACGAGGCAGGGGAGGAGGGGAGTGCGTCCGAGCCTAGGTTGATGACCAGCGAAAAGAGCGATCCGGAGGGGTTCTTCAGCTTCCCTTAAGGAAGCCCGCAGGATCGACACAGGGGCGATTGGGGCAATAACCCCACTTGCGGCAAAGGGCTTACGGGCCACCACGCGCCGATCGCGACTCCCGACGACCCGGCGCCCGCGTCCCCGGGTCGTAGGCCATGCAGCCCAGTGCGAGGAGACGAGGGGCCATGCCGCCGGGGAGTCGGTGGACACGAGCCCGCCACCCATGAGGGCCCGTACCGACCCGGTGCTGAGCGCCGCGGTGCATGCGGGGACGCCGGGCACGGCCACCCGGAGCAGTACCTGCCGGCTTCCCTGATCGTGCTCCGGTCGACCGCTCACGGTCGCACGACACGTTCCGCGAAGGTGCGCGGGTCATCCGGCCGGCATTCGTCCGGGCGACCGTGTGCCACAGGCCGAGCCGGCCGGCGTGAGGCCCCCATTCCGGTAACCCAGACGCCGAAGGCGTGATCTCCGGCGGCTCTGTACGTCGTCCGGGTCCGACCAGGCGGATGACCCGCACCGCGTGCCGGTCCCACTCGGCAGTACTTGGCCGTGGCAGCCGCGGAAGCCGCGCTGTAGCCCTGCTTCCCGTTCGGGTCCGGCTCCGCAAATCCGGTCGGCGGTTCCTTCTGACAGTTCCCCTTGATGTCATTGGACCAGCAGTCCACGTTCGTCACGGTCGCGGACCACTGGTCCAGATGAGATGGGCTCTTAGGATCTTCTTAACAGGGTTTCCTACCGTCACGCCCATGACGACCCGACAACTGTCCGCCGTGCTCGGCGTTCTCCTCACCGCGGCTCTCGTACCCGTCGCGCTCGCGCCGGCCGCCGCGGCGGCTCCCGCCGCCTCCGTGGGCGCGGGCCCGCACCCGGCGCCGGCCCAGTACCTCTACTCCTCCATCGGGGACTTCGACGCGGAGGTCAAGCCCTTGATCGACCGGCCCGACATCGCCGGCGCCCAGGTGGTCGTGCCGTGGAAGGCCCTGGAACCGCAGAAGGACCAGTACGACTTCTCCGCGGTCGAGGAGGCGCTCACCGTCCTCCAGTCGCGTCACAAGAAGCTGTTCGTCCAGGTGCAGGACCGATTCTTCAGCGCTCCCACACGGCTCCCGAACTACCTGCTCACGGACCCTGCGTATGCCGGCGGCGCCGCGCCGACCACCAACGAGAGCGGGCTCGGCCCCGGCGAACCCGGAGCCGTCGCGGCCCAGTGGGTACCCGAGGTGCGCCAGCGCTTCCAGAGCCTGCTCAAAGCGCTGGCCGACCGCTTCGACGGACGGCTGGCGGGGGTGAACCTTCCGGAGACCGCCACTCAGGTCGATCCGGCCAAGGACCGCAGCGGCTACACCGACGAGTCGTACTTCCGGGCCGAACTCGACAACATGGCCTTCGGCGCCAAGGTCTTCAAGCGCACGCAGTTCATCCAGTACGTGAACTTCTGGCCCGGGGAGTGGAACAACGACCACGGCTACATGGAGAAGACCTTCGAGTTCGCCCAGGCCCACGGAGTGGGTCTCGGGGGCCCCGACGTCCTGCCGAACCGCCCGGCGCAGATGGAGAACTCCTACCCCTTCTTCGAGCGGTACCGCGGAAAGCTCCCCATGGTGGCGATGGCGGTGCAGGAACCGGACTTCGAGTACACCAACCCCTCGACCGGCAAGCCCTACACCAAGGAGGAGTTCGTCGACTTCGGCGGTCGGCGCCTGGGCGCGGACGTGATGTTCTGGGCGACGAGCGCACCCTGGCTCCACCGAACCGCGTCCTGACCCGCTGGAGGTGGGCCTCGGGGAGCGAACGCAGGCGATCGGCTCGCTGTCCCTGTCGCTGTACGAGCTGACGTACAGGGTCCTTTGACGCCGAGCGCGTCTCAGCCGAAGGGGGTCTCGTCGGTGTCGGGGCGGCAGGTCGTGCCCGGGGGCGGGAGCGTCCCGTCGACGAAGTAGCGGCTCTCGTACGCGCTGATGCAGCTGCTGGCGTTGTTGAACAGGGCCGTGTGCCCGTACCCGTCGTTGGTGAGCAGGCGGGCGTCCGCCAGCTCCCTGCTCATGGCCCGGGCACCCGCATACGGTGTGGACGGGTCGTACCGGGTCCCGATCACGAGGACGGGGTGGGCGGTGGGTGTGTTCCACGGGCCGTCGTACCTGTCGGCGGACCGGGCGGGCCAGGTCGCGCACGGTTCTGCGGCCCAGGCCCAGAAGCGTCCGGCATCGCCGTTTCGCCGGGCGCTGTCCTCCGCCAGGCCGTGGTAGACGGCGGGGTCGCTCGGGTTGGGGCTGTCGGAGCACCACACGGAGGCCGCCTGCTCGTCGCCCAGGTACGGGTTCGGCTGCGCGACCGGGGGCGGCGGCGGGTACACCGGCGGCTTCGGAGCGCGGCCCTGCGACAACTCCTGGAGCCGCTGCGCGAGATCCGTCCAGCCGGGGTTGACGATGTAGAGCCCGTTCACCGTGTCTGCAACGGTCTTGGCGTACGTCCACGGGCCCACCGGACGCTCCCGCAGCCGCCGCATCAACTGGTCGAACTTGTCGCGCGTGGCCTCCGGGCTGCCCGCGGAGAAGGCGCAGCGGGATGTGGGGGCGGACCCGCACAGGTCGAGGAACCGGTCCAGCGTGGCCGCCGCGGTGCGGTCGGAGCCCATGCGCAGCAGGGTCGTGGTGCGCGGCTCGCCCGGTGCGGCTCCGTTCGTCCAGGCACGCGGGTCGATGTTGCTGTCGAGGACCATGGCGCGGACCTTGCCGGGGAAGAGATTGGCGTAGGTCGCGCCCAGGATCGTGCCGTAGGAGACGCCGAGGTAGTTGAGCCGCGGGTCGCCCACCGACCGGCGGAGCAGCTCGAGGTCACGGGCCGTGTCGGCGGTCGACACGTGGCGCAGCAGGTCCGGGTCGCGCTGCTCGCAGCGCCGGCCGAGGTCCTCGTACGCGTCGATCCAGGCCTTCCGCTCCTTCTCGCCCACCGGGAAGCCGCCGGGTTTGGCGGCGGCCCACGCATCGGCCTCCTTGGAGCTGTCGAAGCAGTTCACGGCGGTGCTGTTGCCGATCCCGCGGGGGTCCCAGCTGACGATGTCGAACCGTTCGCGCAATTCCCTGGGGAAGGCGTCGTAGTTCTGCGGCACCTGCACGGTCCCCGGGCCCCCGGGGCCTCCCGGGTTCACGAACAGGGTGCCGATGCGCTTGCCCGGATCGGTGGCCTGCCGGCGGACGACCGCGAGGTCGATGGTGCGGCCCGCGGGGGCGGAGTGGTCGAGCGGCACCTTGGCCGTGGCGCAGTCGTACGGGCTGCCGGGCTTGCAGGGGCTCCAGTCCAACCGCGGAGCGGTCACCGAAGGTGACGCCGGAGCCGGTGGCGGTGACGGGGCGCTCTGCGCGGCGGCGGAGAGTCCGGGCGCGGTGAGCAGCGCGGAGCCGGCCAGCGTCGCGGCGACGGCCGCCGCGCGCCGGCGGTGGCCGGATGTGGCACCTGGTACGGACACGATCCGCCCTCCTCCGTTGCGTCGAGGGCACTGTCCGGCGGCCGATGCCGCCGCACCGGTACACACGCTTCCTGTTACCACGAAACCGCGATTCGGCAGCGCGCGCGAGCCGTGCCCGGTCGTGTGGCCCGCAGCCGACCGCGCGGCTGCGCGGGCGCATCCCGCCGCTCTAACTCCAACCTGCGTTGTTCATAGAATGGCCGGATGAAGGACATCGATGCGATCGCGGTGTTGCAGGATCCGGTGCGGCGTCGCCTGTACGAATACGTGGCGGCGCAGGGCCGGGAAGTCGGCCGCAACGAGGCCGCCGAGGCGGCCGGGGTGGCGCGCACGCTCGCCGCGCACCACCTGGACAAGCTGGCCGAAGCCGGGTTGCTGGAGAGCGGCAGCCGTCGCCTGACGGGCCGTTCGGGCCCGGGAGCGGGCCGTCCCGCCAAGGTGTACACCCGGGCGCGGACCGAGCGGTCGGTGTCGCTGCCCGCCCGCGACTACCTCACCGCCGCCGGGCTGCTCGCCGAGGCCGCCGAGGAGGCCGGACTGGATGCCGGGCTCCGTGCCGCCGCGAGCCGTCGGGGCGAGGCCCTGCGCGGGTCGACCGCACCCTGCGTCGGCCTCGACGAGGCCATGGAGGTGCTGGCCGCCCGTGGTTACGAGCCGTATCGGGCGGATGCCGGCAGCGCCCATGACGCCGAAGGCCCCGAGGGTGAGGCCGGGGCCGTCGTATCCGTCGTCCGCATGCGCAACTGCCCCTTCCATGCCCTCGCGGAAGACTTCCCGCCGCTCGTCTGCGGCATGAACCTCGCGCTGCTGGAGGGGCTGTTCGGAGCCGACGGCCCCGTCCGGGCCCGCATGGACGCCCGCCCGGGGGAGTGCTGCGTGGTGGTCGAGGTTTCTAAAAACAATAGTGATTGACATAGAAATAAGGGCCGTGCTGGGATGAGGACATGACCGCATCCCAGTACGGCCCGCGTGCCGCCCATCTCGCCCAGCTGAACGTCGCCACGCTCCGGTACCCGCTCGACGACCCGCGCATGACGTCTTTCGTCGAGCTGCTCGATCCCGTCAACGCCGCCGCCGACGGCACGCCGGGGTTCGTGTGGCGGCTGGTGGAGGAGGGGGCGGCCGATGCCACGGAGCTGCGGCCGGCCGGAGAGGACGTCATCGTCAACATGTCCGTCTGGGAGACCCGGGAAGCGCTGTGGGACTTCGCCTACCGCAGCGGGCACTTGGAGGTGATGCGGCGACGCCGTGAATGGTTCGACCGGCATGTCGAAGCGCACCTGGTCCTGTGGTGGGTACCCGCCGGCCACCTTCCGACCGTGGACGAGGCGCTGGAGCGGCTGGCGGACCTCCGGGCGCACGGGCCGTCCCCGCGGGCGTTCACCTTCGTCTCCTCCTTCACCGCTGCCGAGGCGGAGGGCGCCGGCTCCGCGCTCCTCAGCTGACCGGGGCGAGCAGCCGGTCGGCGGACCGCCGCCGCGACGGGCAGGCCCGTCTCGGACTCGTACCAGGAGAACCCGGGCGCCGGGTTGACCTCGAAGCAGGCGATCCGGCCGTCCGGGAGGAGCTTGAGGTCCACGCCCGCGAAGGGCAGCCCCAGGCCGGAGGCCAGGGCGACGCAGCGTTCGGCGACGTCGTCGTCGAGCCGGTGGGCGTGCAGCCGTGCGTCGGCCCCCACCTGGTCACGGGCGTAGGGGCAGTCGACCGCGGTGGAGTCGACACGGACGGCGAACGTCCGATCGCCGACCACGTGGACCCGTACGTCCGGGCCGTCGAGGCGCTCCTGGAACTGGACCGGGCACCACCGGACTTGTACACCGCCCCGCGGCGCAGGTCCACGAAGCCGAGGACCTCGTCCGGGTCGTCGGAGAGCAGCGTCGCCGGGGTGTGGAACCCGTGACGGGCGACGAGCTGGGCCTGGTGGGGCTTGGACATGGGGGAGGCCATGGCGGACAGCGGGTTCGCGATCCGGCGGCCGCCCACGGCGTGCGCGACCTCGGTGAAGCTCAAGCGCGTGTCGTGCACCCGACCGGCGCGGCCGTGCTCCGCGGGGGCGAGTCCGGGCACGAAGTCGGGTTCCACCGGGCGCAGGTAGGCCGGCCGTGGCGCGCTCGAGTCCGACCGGGCGCCCGCCGGTACGGATCACACCCGAGAGCCCGCATCCACCGCATCCACCGCATCCACCGCATCCACCGCATTCATCGGATCCACCGGATCCGGAGCCGGACAGCGCCAGTTCGACCGTGGCCCGGGCGAGGAACCGCGGGTGCGGGGCTGGTGCTGGCGGTCGATGCCGACCCGGACGCCGAGGTCCCGACCGAACTGCGCGTACCGGACACCGAGGCACTGCCGCTGGTGGTCGAGGAGCGCCGGTACGACCCGCAGTAGGCGACGGCGAGGATCCCCGGCAGGGGGCTCGCCGCGCCCGCTCGGCGTGACCGCTCACGTCCGCCAGTACGTACCCGCACGGGAATCGACATGGACGAGATGCCGGCCGACGCGCACCACGTGGTAGCCGGCACCGGCCCAAGAGCCGGTGTCGCCGTCGCCGGCGGGCAGCGGGGTCCAGATCTCCAGGAAGGTACTGCCGTCCGTGTTGGTGCCGCGCTCGACGAGGTTCGCACCCTGCCACCGGAAGGTGCCCGTGTCCTCGCCGGGCTCGCCCTCCAGGTGGTGGAAGTGGATCCGGGAGCCGTCGAAGGACGTGACACCGGCGAAGCCCCGGCTGTCGGCGAAGTACGGACCGGCCTGCAGCCACACCACTTCGCGGTCTTCCACCAGGGGGCCGCCGTTGCGGCTGATGCCGCGCCGCAGCCACGCGCCCCGCTCGGGCACCGGGACGCCCTGCCCGTCCCCCGGCGAGAGGCTCCCGGGAGCGTCGGCCGGATCAGGCATCGGCGGCGGTGTCGTCGACGGCCCGCAGCGCGAGCTCGATGTTCCCGCGCACTGCCTGGGAGTACGGGCAGACCGCGTCCGCCCGGTGGAGCAGGGGCAGCAGGTCGGCCGCCCGCCACCCCGCCAGCGAGACCGTGAGGTCGACCGCGAGACCGTAGCCCGCGGGCGTGTCCGTGGTACCGAGCCGTACCTCGCACGCCACGCGCGCGGCCGAGGCGTCCGCCCCGAACTCGGCCGCGACCTCGGCGAGCGCGGAGGTGAAACAGGCGGCGAACCCTGCCGCGAACAACTGCTCGGGGTTGGTGGTGCCGGGCGTCTTCTTGCGCGGCGGGGCCAGACGGACGTCGAGGCGCCCGTCGTCGGAGAGCACCGATCCGGTACGGCCCCCGGCGGCGCGGGCGGTCGTCCGGTAGAGGGTGCGGGTCAGCGGCACGGTCATGGGGTCAGCCCATCTGTACGACGAGGGATCGCCGCCCGGGGCCGGACAGCGCTGGGACACCTGCCGGTGGGGCAGTGCCTGGCGCGTCGTCGTGCATGACCGGGTACGGCGCATCTCGTCCGGGGCCCGGGGACCGGGCCACCGGACAATCTAGCAACGGGAGCGGGTCCGCCGGGACGCCCACCTGCGGTGACCCTCCTCACCCCCGTGGACCTGACAGGTCCTCCCGGACTTGACCGGCTCTGTAAGCGCACCGGGACGGCCGGATCACCGCTGACTACGGTGCCCGAGTCGCACGCCATCAACGTGCGGTTCGGGGGGTCGAGCAAACCACCCCTGTCGATCCACGGACAGTCACAGGGAGCAGAAGTGAACCGCAGGAAGTTGTCGATGGTGTCGATGTGCGCCGCGCTCGTCGTCACGGGCGCGACCGCGCTGACCGGCTGCAACAAGGACGACGGTGCCGCCCGCGTCGGCAGCGACGGAAAGCCGATCTACAAGATCGGCTTCCAGGGGCCGCTCACGGGCGAGAGCTCCGCCATCGGCGTGAACATGGAGAACGGCGTCAAGCTGGCCGTCAAGCAGGCCAACGCCCGGGGCGACCTGGCCTTCCACGTCGAGTACGCCGCGTCCGACGACGCCGGCTCCCCGGACCAGTCCCCGGCCGCGGCGCAGAAGCTCATCGACGACGAGAGCGTCGTCGGTCTGGTCGGCCCCGCCTTCTCCGGCGCGGCCAAGGCCTCGGGCCGGCTGTACTCGGAAGCCGGCCTGGTCTCCGTCTCCCACGCCAGCAACCCGGGCCTGCCCGAACTCGGATTCCGCTCCTTCGTGCGTTCCGTCCCGAACGACAACGCCCAAGGCGGCGCCATGGTCACCTACTTCACCCGGCAGCTCAAGACCAAGAAGGTCTACGTCGTCGACGACAAGAGCGAGTACGGCGTCGGCCTTTCCAAGGTCGCCGAGAAGCAGCTCAAGGAAGCCGGTGTCGAGGTCGTCAAGGCCGGCGTCCCGGCGAAGACCCCCGACTACACCGCCGCCGCGACGGCCGTGAAGCACTCCGGCGCCGACGCGCTCATCTACAACGGGCTCTACTCGGACGCGGCGCCGTTCGCCAAGAAGCTCAAGGACGTCGGCTTCGACAAGCCGAAGATCGCCAGCGACGGGACGTACGACAAGAAGTTCACCGAGCTGGCCGGCGACGCGGCCGAGGGCTGGCTGCTGACCTGCCAGTGCCTGGACGCCAACGTCGACCCGGGCACCAAGCAGTTCGCCGAGGACTACAAGACGGAGTACAAGGCCCCGCCCGGCCTGTACTCGGCCGAGTCCTACGACGCCACCAACCTCATCATCGAGCAGATCAAGGCGCTCGGCGGCGGCGACGGCGGCGACGTACGGCGCGAAGCCGTCCTGGAGAAGGTGAAGAAGGCCGACTACAAGGGCCTCACGCGGCAGTTCTCGTTCAAGGAGAACGGCGAGTTCGCCGGCAACGGCATCTACCTCAGCGAGGTCAAGGGCGGCCGGATCACGCTCAAGGGCAACGTCGACACGCTGGTGAGCGCGGGCTGACGACCGATGACACTCCTGGAATTCCGTGACTACCTGGTCCCGGGCCTCGCGCTCGGCGCCCTGTACTCCGTGATCGCCATCGGCTACACCCTGGTCTACGGCGTGCTCAAGCTGATCAACTTCGCGCACAGCGAGGTGTTCATGCTGGGCGGCTTCGGAGCGCTGATCGTGCTCACCGAGGTCGCCCCCGGCCACCCCTCCGGGCTGGTGTCGGTCCTGCTCGTCCTCCTCGGCCTGGTCGTCTCCGGCCTGGTCGGGGCGGGCACCGCCTTCGGCCTGGAGAAGGTCGCCTACCGGCCGCTGCGCAAGCGCAACGCGCCCGCGCTGATCTTCCTGATCAGTGCCATCGGGGCCTCGTTCTTCCTCTACAACCTCGCGGGCAAGCTCTTCGGGCGCGACCCCAAGGCCATGCCCGCGCTCTTCGACAACGGCGTGCTCTTCCACGTTCTCGGAGCACCGGTCGACGTCGTCAAGCTGCTTCTGATCGTCGCCGCGCTGGCGATGATCGTCGGTCTCGACCTGCTGGTGCGCCGTACCAAGCTGGGCTCCGCCATCCGGGCCGTCGCACAGGACCCCGAAGCCGCCGGCCTGATGGGCGTCGACATCGACAGGATCGTCTCCCGTACGTTCGTGATCGGCGGGGTCCTCGGCGGAATCGCCGGCTTCCTCTTCGGGCTCAACAGCCAGGTCTCCTTCACCATGGGCTTCATCCCCGGCATCACGGCCTTCGCCGCGGCCGTCCTCGGCGGCATCGGCAACCTTCGCGGTGCCATGCTGGGCGGAATGCTTCTCGGCCTGGTCGAGACCTACAACGTCCCGCTGTTCGGCGAGGAATGGCGCTACGTCGCGGCCTTCGCCGTCCTGGTCCTCGTGTTGATGTTCCGTCCGACCGGCATCCTCGGCGCGAAGCTCGGGAGGACGGCATGAGCACGCTCAACGACACGAGCGCGGTGACCGCGGTGCAGGTCGCGCACCTCCCGGTGTCCACGGCGTCCACGGCGTCCACGGCGTCCACGGCGTCCACGGCGTCCACGGTGTCCTTCCGCCCCGCCCGGCCCTCGGCCGAGGCCCTGGCGGCCCTGCGCGGGCACCGCTGGTACGAGCGTCCGCGCTGGCGCAGGCTGTGCGCCCTCACCGCCGTCGGCGTCCTGCTCGCCGTGATGACCGGCGAACAGGGATCCGGAGCCGACCTGCTGTTCTCCCTGCGCACGACCTTCACCGGGACCGCTCTGTGGGCCTGGATCGCCGCGGCCGTCGCCCTCTGGGCGATCGCCGAGTTCGGCGCCGTCCCGCGCCGTGCCGTGGCCTCCGGCGCCAGGGCCGCCGCCGCTCCGCTGGCCAGGATCCGCCCGGCCCTCGACAGCAGCCCCCGGCTGCGCGTGGCGCTCGTGGTGGCCGGGCTCGCCGCGGCCGTGCTCCTGCCCCTGCTGTTCGACCGGTCCACGAACCAGGTCCTGGTCGACTGGGTCGGCATCTACGTCCTGCTCGCCCTCGGACTCAACGTCGTCATCGGCTGGGCCGGTCTGCTCGACCTCGGATTCGTGGCGTTCTTCGCGATCGGCAGCTACAGCACCGCTTTCTGGAGCGGACAACTGCCCGTCAAGCCGCCGTTCGAGCTGAACCCGTTCCTGTCGATCCCCGTCGCGATGGTCACCTGTCTGCTCGCGGGGATCCTGCTCGGCGCCCCGACCCTGCGCCTGCGGGGCGACTACCTCGCCATCGTCACCCTCGGCTTCCACGAGATCATCTACCTGATCGCCAAGAACGCCGAATCGGTGACGGGCGGCTCCCTGGGCGTCTTCGGCATCCCGCACTTCTCCGTCGACCTCGGCCCCCTGCAGTACCGCTGGGGCCTGGACCCGCTGGACTACCTGTGGCTGCTCATCGGCTTGATCACGGTCCTGGTGCTGCTCTTCCGCAAGCTGGTGCGCTCCAAGATCGGACGCACCTGGGAGGCCATCCGCGAGGACGAGGTCGCCGCGGCCGCGCACGGCGTGGACACGGTGAAGTACAAGCTCATGGCCTTCGCCATCGGCGCCTCCACCTCCGGAGTCGCCGGCGCCGTCTACGCCAGCAAGGTCGGGTTCATCAACCCCGAGAACTTTCCGCTGCTGTACTCGGTGCTGGTCCTCGCCTACGTGATCTTCGGCGGAATGGGGTCCATCCCCGGCGTCCTGCTGGGGGCCGCACTCCTGGCCTATCTGCCGCACGGCCTCAAGGACGTGGTGGACCAGAAGGACCGGTTCATGTACCTGGGCGCCCTGCTGGTGGTCATGATGATCTACCGCCCGCAGGGACTCCTGCCCGCCAGGCGCCGCAGGCGCACCGTCCGCACGCGGGAGGCATCATGACGACCACACTCGCAGAACGCACGGCGGCGGCGCGGCCGCCGGCACCCGCCACCTCCGATCCGGTCCTCCAGGTATCGGGGGTGACCCTGCGCTTCGGCGGCCTGGTCTCCCTCTGCGAAGTGGACCTGACCGTACGCCGGGGCGAGATCCACGCCGTGATCGGCCCCAACGGCGCGGGCAAGACCTCCTTGTTCAACTCGCTCACCGGCGCCTACGCACCACAGGAAGGGCAGGTGCTCCTGCGCACCGACGCCGGTACGGAACACAGCCTGCTCGGCCGCAAGCCCCACCACGTCAACCGGCTCGGTGTGGCCCGCACCTTCCAGAACATCCGCCTCTTCTCCGCCCTGACCGCCCTGGAGAACGTCAAGGTCGCCGCGGAGAGCGGAACCCGATCCGGGCCGCTCGGCATCATGCTCGGCCTGCCCCGGGCGAAGGCGGAGGAACGCGCCGCCGAGGGAACGGCCCGGCGCCTGCTCGCACTCGTGGGCCTCGACGACCGGGCCGAGGAGAGGGCCGACTCCCTCTCCTACGGCGACCAGCGCCGGCTGGAGATCGCCAGGGCGCTGGCCACGGGCCCCCGGCTGCTCCTCCTGGACGAACCGGCCGCGGGCACCAACCCGACCGAGAAGCGGGAACTGGCCGCGCTGATCCGCCGCATCAACCATGAACTCGGCATCAGCGTGCTGCTGATCGAACACGACATGCCCCTGGTGACCTCGGTGGCCGACCGGGTGACCGTGCTCAACTTCGGCAAGGTCATCGCCTCCGGCCCGCCGTCCGAGGTGCAGCGCGACCCGGCGGTCGTGGAGGCCTACCTCGGCACCTCCGACACGGACTCCCGGCAAGGACGGACCCGATGACCGCAGCGACGCACCTCGTGCACAGGACCGCCACCACGGACCCGGCTCCGGCTCCGGCCACAGCCCCTGCCACGGCCCCGGCACCGGCGATCCTGGAACTCGCCGATCTCCACGTGTCCTACGGTGCGATCAGCGCGCTGCGGGGCATCGACATGGTCGTCCGCGAGGGAGAGGTGGTCGCACTGCTCGGCGCCAACGGCGCCGGCAAGACCACCACCCTGCGCACCGTCTCCGGCCTGCACCGACCCACCGCGGGAGAGGTGCGGTTCTGCGGGGAACGCATCGACGGCGTCTCCTCCCACGCGGTCGTGGGCCTCGGCATCGGCCACTCGCCGGAAGGCCGCAGGGTCTTCGCCGACATGACCGTCCTGGAGAACCTCCACATGGGCGCCTACCGCTTCAAACGGCTACGGCAGGAGGACCTGGAGCGGGTGTTCACCCTCTTCCCCCGCCTGGCCGAGCGGCGCACCCAGCAGGCCGGCACCCTCTCCGGCGGGGAGCAGCAGATGCTCGCCATGGGACGCGCCCTGATGGGCCGCCCCGAACTGCTGCTCCTCGACGAGCCGTCGATGGGCCTGGCACCGCTGATCGTGGCGCAGATCTTCGAGATCATCAAGGAGATCAACGCCCAGGGCACCACGGTGCTCCTGGTCGAGCAGAACGCCGCCCAGGCCCTCAAGATCGCCGACCGCGGCTACGTCCTGGAGACAGGCCGGATCACCATGCACGCCCCGGCCCGCGAGCTCCTCGACGACCCGCGCATCCGCACCGCCTACCTCGGCGAGACCACCCCCTGACACCACCACGCACCCGCTGCTCCCCAGGGGGTCGTCGCCGCCACCGCGGCCGCTCACCGCGGCCGCGGCGCGCCTGCCGCTCCCTCAGGTGCCGGCCGGGTCCGGGCCGCGCAGGGCACTGGTCAGCGGGGCCAGTACGCGCCATCCCGTCGCCTCGTACAGGGCCCGGCCCTCCGGTGTCGCGCCCAGCACGCCTGCCGTCGCCCCCTGCTCCGCGGCGGCCTCGGTGAGCCTGTCCATCACCAGGCGCCCCAGGCCGCGGCGCTGGTGGGCCGGGTCGGTCTCCACCTGGTCGACGACGGCGGTGTGGCCGGTGACGGCGATCTGGGCGCGCGCGGCGAAAGCCCCGTCGGCGGTACGGACCAGAGCGCGGGTGACGCCGTCACGTGTCCAGGTGTTCATCCGGTACCCCTCGGGGATGCGGCCCGGGGCCCGGGCGGGGGCCAGGGGCAGGGAGGCGGACATCAGGTAGCCGGCTCCGCCGGCGAGGTGCCAGCCGGGGGCGAGCCAGGGTTCGAGCGTTTCCGGCGGAACGAAGGCCTTCAGCCAGACGCCGGGAGCGGTGGCGCTACCGGTGATCCCGCGGACGGTCGCCTCGTCCGCAGAGTGCAGGACGTGGCGCATGACGTGCCCGTGCAGGCCCACGTCGATGGTGAAACCCCAGGCGGAGGGCGCGGGTTCGGCTGCACCGCGCGAAGCGGACCAACCGTGGACCCATGCCCGTACCGCCTCGGCGGTGTGCGCGAAAGGCAAGACTTCCCCCTCGTGGGTAATGACTGAACTCTTTGAGTGATTATTACATCAAGGGTGCGGCGGACTGCGGAGGACATCCGGTCCCGGCGCCCCCGCACGGCCTCGTCCGGCCGGTCGGGTACGCACATCCATCGCCCGGATCGGGCACCTCGCCGAACGGCGCCGAGGCTCAAAGGCGCCCGTCGTCGGCCGGCCATCGCCCCGGGTTCCCCGGTCGGATTCAGGCCCGCTCGCCCTCTGCGGCGCGCCAGGTCGGACGTATTCCCCACCCGCCGCCGCCCCGGCGGGAAGGGTGGATTCCGCGGCCGATTCGGCCCCGACTTGATTCAGCCTGAAAGGAGAGTTCTCGCCAATGAACTCCAGAAGGCAATCTCATTCCTACGAGGAAGGCCAACCGCCAAGGAGACGGAGGGTCGCTGATCGGTAGGGAGTTGGGGTATGGCCAGGATCGTTCTCGTGTCGGGAAGTCTGCGCCGGCACTCGGTGAACAGCGCTGCTCTCGCCACCATCCGGGGCATTCTCGACCGGTACGACGGTGAATTCCACATCACGGAGATCAGGGTCGCCGACCTTCCCCACTACGACGAGGATCTGGACGTGGGTCCCGGCCCGGCAGCGGTGAGTGCCGCACGCGAGCTGCTCATCGCATCCGATGCCGCGATCATCAGTACACCGTCCTACAACGGCGCCATGACAGGGACGTTGAAGAATGCCCTCGACTGGCTCTCCCGGCCGTGGAAGGCGAGTTCGCTCTCCGGAAAACCCGTCGCGCTCCTCACCGCTTCCCCGGGGAGGTACGGCGGCGCCGATGCGCAGCCCGACACGCGCAGGGTCCTCGAAAGGTGCGGCGCCGTACTGATCGACCATGCGCGGGTGGCCATCGGCAATGCCGAATTCCTGGTCGGCCGTGACGGGACCATCACCGAACCCTCGGTGGTGGCGGAGCTCCAAGGCCTCGTCGAGGCCACCGTCGCCGCGGTACGGGGCCGCCACCGGCTCCCCGTCGCCGCCTAGAGCCGCCGGGCCCCCTCGTGCACACCCACAGACTTGCCCGTCGAGGCAGCGGTCTCGAGCCGGGCACGGCAATGACCCGCCACCGGAAGGAGGTGATTGCGTGAAGAAGATCGTCCGCCGTGTCGTCCGTCACGACATCTGATTCTCCGGTTCCGCCCCTCGCATTGCGGAGGAGGTGAATTCCATGAAGAAGAACGTCGTCCGTCGTGTCATCAACAGCAGGATCTGAGCCCTTCCGGTTCGGGCCGATTGCTTCCGCCGGTGTCATAGCGAAGGTGGTGGTTGCTGTGAAGAAGGTCGTCCGCCGCGTGTCCCGCAACAAGATCTGAGACGTGTCTTCCGGGACAGTCGGATCATTCCCGGCATCGCGCAGCGGGGGAGGTGACTTTCATGACCAAGGGCATCGTCCGTCGTGTCACCCGTAACGAGATCTGAGCCCTCCGGGGCCGGACCTCCCGGGATTCCTGTCCCGATATCCCACCCGCAGGAGGAGGTGATTGCATGAAGAAGATCGTCCGCCGTGTCGTCCGTCACGACATCTGATGCGGAATCCGCATCTCAGCTGAGGGGGTCCACCCCCTCGGGCACCTGTCTCCCGGGGAAAGCGAACCGCTTTCCCCGGGGGCTGTCCCATTGAACCGATTCAACCAACAGGGGGTATTTCCATGGCGAACCTGGAGCGCCTGACCCGTATCGTGAACAGTCCCGGCCGGGGCCTCCTGGGCGCTGACGCCCGTGGGGGTCTGCACTGGCTCGACCGCGATCTCAACGTCCTGAGTTCGTCCAATTCCTCCGCCCCGTCGCAGGACCCCGCCGGTGACCCGATCTATGCGGTCACCTTCGTCGACGACTGGATCGTCACGCGCGACAAGACGGGCACGATCTCCCGCTGGCACGCCGACACCCTGCGGCTCTCCGACCGCCTCGACGCCGCCGCGACCGCCGACGCCTCGCTGCTCCTCGAGGGTGAGCAGCCCGCCCCCACCATGCTCCGTGGCATCGGCGTCTGGGACGGCAAGCTCTACACGAACAACGGGTACTTCCAGGTGGTCGTCATCGACCTGGAGACCTTCACCGTCGAGCGGATCACCGAGTGGCCGCACGGCTACGACATGCTCGAATGGTTCTGCACCGACGCCCCCGGAGTGCACGCCGTCTCCGACCGCTCCGGCCGCATCCACCTCGGCTCGCTGCCGGAGCTCTCCTTCCCGACGGTCGTCCAGGTCGACACGTCCAACGTCCACCGGGTCGTCTACGACGCCCGGCACAACCGCCTCTGGGCCCTCGGCGACGCGGGCATCGACGAGACCCACAACATCGCCAACGGCGTGATCACGGTGGGTCTCGACGGCACCGTCGGCGAACGCTTCGACTACGCGCGCAACGACGTCGAAGGCCTCGTCTTCTCGCCCGACTTCACCTCCGTCTACACCGGCGGCTTCGACGGCGAGCTGCTGATCTTCGACAACACCGACCCCGAGCTGCGCGTGGCCAAGCGGGTGGGCGGCTTCAGCCACCAGATCATCGACATCACGGTCGACGAGTACGGCGACGTCTACACCCTCACCCAGGACGGCGAGGTCACCGCTCTGACGGCGGACGGCACCGTACGCGCCCGGCTCGGCTACGGTCGCCAGTGCGTCTGGGACCTCCAGCCCGTCCCGGGCGACGACGGCGCCCTGTTGGCCGCGACCGACGACGGCACCGCCCTGCTGCGCCTGGTCGAGCAGCTCCCGGGCCACCCGGCGCTCGTCCTGGCCGGACAGGAGTTCTCGGGCCTCGGCTTCACCCGCCGCCTCGTCACCCTCGACGACGGCTGGGCGGGAGTCTTCTGGCCGGGGACCGTACGCCGCGTCTCCGGCGCGGGCCACGTGGTGTGGGAGCGGCAGATGCCCGCCGTCTCGCACACGCTCAGCCGGTCCCCCGACGGCAGCCGACTGCTCGTCGCCTGCAACGCCGGCGCGATCGAACTCGACGCGGCGACCGGGGAGGAGCTGTCCCGGATCGACGACCTGCCCGCCAGCGCCTGGGCGAGCGCCTACCTGGAGGACGGCAGCCGGCTCATCGCCACCCGCAACGGGGTGATGGCCGCCTACTCCGCCGAGGGGGAGGCCACGTGGACCACCGAACTCGGCGGCTACCCCAAGCGCCTCCTGGTCGAGGGCAACCGGGTACACGCCACCGGTGGCGGCGGCATCAAGGAGTTCGAGGTCGGCGAGCCCAAGCTCGGCCAGCGCTTCACCGAACTGCTCGACAACACCTGCGAGAACTCCGTCGTGGCCGACGGCGTCCTCGTCGCGATCACGTACGGCCTCCAGGTCGCGGCGTACGACCACGAAACCGGTGAACTGCTCGGGCTCCACGAGGACCTGCCCGACTTCCCCAAGGGCATCGCCCTGCTGCGCGGCCAGGGCGGCGCCACGTACGTCGTCATCGGCGGCCGCGGCGGATACCTCCGGCTCTACCGCCTCGACCGCGAACGCAAGGACAGCGTCCTGACCGCCGTGCGCGACCTGTGGCTGCCCACCTCCACCGGCGACTACCCGAACGCCGGCACACGATGAGCGCTCCCGCGGCCACCACGCCCAAGGCCGGCCCCGCCCCCGGTTCGGACGCGGTGGTCGAACCCTCGCCCTTCCAGAACCCGCGGTTCAGGGTGTTCGCTGCGGGAAACGCGATCAACAACATCGGCGAGGCGATGTACGCGACGGCCCTGCCGTTGCTCGCCTACCGGCTGACCGGCTCGCTCGCCATCATGACTCTGCTGGCCGCCGCGGTCCCCGTCGGCATGCTCCTCGCACCCTCCCTGGGCTGGGTGGCCGACCGCTGGGGGCCGCGGGCCCTGGTCGTACCCGGTCTGCTGCTGCAGGCCGCCGCCGCCCTGGTCATGAACCTCGTCCTGCACGCGGGCAGGCCCACCCCGGCCTCGCTCTTCGTCTGCGCGCTGCTCGTCGCGATCGGCGGAGCCGCGTACCGGACGGGCTGGATGACCGGAGTGCCGGGGATGTTCCCCGACTGCCCGGTGCGCGCGCGAGGGACGCTGAACAGCCTCTTCTTCGCCGCCACCCTCATCGGCCCCGTGGTCTTCTCCCTCTGTCTGCCCTTCCTGGGCTACGAGGGTCTGCTGTGGCTCAACCTGGCCACCTTCTTCGCGCCGATCGCGGTCTGGGCGATGGGGGTGCACCCGCCCCGCGTCCAGCCGGGCGGGCCCGGCACGGGCCGCAACTGGAAGCTCTCCGAGGGGTGGAACGCGATCGTCGTGGACCGCCGTGTCCGCGACATGCTCATCGTGCAGGTGGTGCTCGCCGTCACCTGCGGTGCGGGCTTCGAAGCCCTGGTCGTCTACTCGCTCGGCCACACCTGGCACCTCTCCGACCGCTCCGTGAGCGCCGTCATCACCGTGATGAACGCGTGCATGCTCGCCGGCAACCTGCTCGTCGCCCAGCGCAAGCGGATCCGCCCGTGGATCTCCCTGACGCTGGGCATGACGGCCTGCGGCCTGTCGCTGCTGCTGCTGGCCCTGCCGTGGTGGCCGGTGTTCCTCGCGGCGGTCGCGCTCGGCGCGCTCGGCGAAGGCGCCGTCCTGAGCACCGTCGTGATGATGCGGGTCAAGTACCTGCCCGGGCCGGTGCTGGGGCGCGCCTCGGGGCTGATGTGGCTCATCACCGGCGGCGCCGCGCTGCTCTCGCCCGCCGTCACCCCGGCACTGACCGAGGCCGTCGGAGCACGGGGGACGTTCCTCGTGCTCGGCCTGGGCGCGTGCTCCGCCCTCTGGTACCTGAGGCGCGGCCGCAAAGACTGGGTCCGGCCGTCCGCGCCGGTCACCTCCGAATCGAACGTCTAGGAGGAATCACCATGCACGAAGTTGCCGAAACATCTCACAGGACGTCCCACCTCGGGACCCTCCGGACCCGTGCCGCGGTGCGCTCCGAGGTGCGCGTCCCGCTGAGCTTCGGGCCCGGCCCCCAGCTCGACGCGCGGGTCATGACCTTCGACGGCCTGGCCGACGGCAAGGAGCACCTGGCCCTCGAACTCGGTGTCCGCCCGGCCGACGGCGTCCCCCTGGTCCGCCTCCACTCGGAGTGCCTGACCGGCGACGTCTTCGGATCCGCCCGGTGCGACTGCGGTCCGCAGCTGCACGAGGCCCTGCGGATGATCGACGGTGTCGGGGGCGTGCTGCTCTACCTGCGGCAGGAGGGACGCGGCATCGGCCTGTACAACAAGCTCGACGCGTACCGGCTCCAGGACGACGGCCTGGACACGTACGAGGCCAACCGCGCCCTGGGCCTCGGCGACGACCTGCGGGATTACACGGCCGCGGCGCAGATGCTGCGGACGCTCGGGATCACCGAGGTCGATCTGCTCACGAACAACCCCGACAAGTCAGGCCAGTTGACCCGGCACGGCATCGCCGTGCGGAGCACCGTGCGGACCGGGGTGTTCGCCAACCCCCACAACATCTCGTACCTCACGGCCAAGGCCGACAAGACGCTGCACACCATCAGCCTCAAGGAGATGATCGCGTGATCAAGCACCAGGGACCGATCAGCGGGGTCGCCACCTTCGGTGACCGCTACGTGGCCACCGCCGGCTACGACAACCAGGTCATCCTCTGGGACGCCGCCGGGCACACGCCCCTGGCCCGCGGCGTGCACGACCATCTGGTCAACCAGGTGGCCTTCAGTCCGGACGGCTCGCTGCTCGTCACCTCCTCCAGCGACTACAGCGCACGCCTGTGGTCGGTCCCCGACCTGCGGCTGCGCGCGGTCCTGGGGGACCAGAAGGACGACGTGGAGATGTCCGTCTTCCACCCCGAGCAGGAGCTGGTCGCCACCGCCTCCCGCGACCACACGGTCCGCGTGTACGACTTCTCCGGCGCCGTGCTCCGGCGCTTCGAGGGCCACACCGCCGACGTGATCTCCGTCGAGTGGCTGCCCGCCACCGGCGAGCTGATCTCCTCCAGCGACGACGGGACGATCAAGCGCTGGTCGCTCGCCACCGGTGAGATGACCGCCGACATCGACCTCGACGGTGTCGAGACGGACACCATCGCGATCACGCGCGGCGGCGTCGTGTTCGCCGGGAACGACGACGGCGCCATCATCCGCATCGAGAACGGCGAGACCGAGTACTTCCCGGCCCACGACGCCGGCATCAAGCGCCTCGTCCTCAACTCCGCGACCGGCGCCCTCGTCAGCCTCAGCTACGACCGCTCCCTGCGGGTCTGGGACACGGCCGAGGGGCTGCGCCCGCTGCACACCGCCGAGTTCCCCGCGGAGATCTGGGCCCGGTCCTGCGCGTTCCTCGACGACCACACGCTCGCCTTCGCCACCTTCGGCTCCACGTACGCGACGTACGACACCGCGTCCGCGACCTGGAACCTGGACCTGGTGGAGGGCACGCGGTGCGTGAACGCCGTCACCACCCTGCCGGACGGGCGCACCTACACCGTCGGGGACGCGGGCGTCGTCCGCGTCGACGGTGTCGAGGGGGGACGTCCGGACAGCCTGTGCAACTTCCTGGTCCCCGTGGGCGGCCGGGTGCTCACCGGCGGCCAGCTGGGCCGGGTCTTCGACGCCGACACCGGCGAGACGCTCCACCAGCACCGCTCCCCGCTGAACTGCGCGGCCGCCTTCGAGCGCGACGGCGTACCGCACGTCGTCGTCGGCGCCTACACCGGTGAGGGCCTCGTCTTCGCCGTACGGGCGGACGGGGTGGTCGAGCACGTGGCGACGCTCCCGCTGCTCGCCAACGCCGTGAAGGGCCTGGCCGTGTCCGGCGACACGATCTTCGCGGTGTGCGCGGACGCCTCGGCCAGCTGGTTCAGCACGCGGACCCTTCAGGAGACCGCCCGCGTGGAGGAGGCGCACACCCGGATCGCCAACGGCTGCGCGCCGCTGCCCGGCGGCCGGTTCGCCAGCGTCAGCCGGGACCTGGTCCTGCGGCTGTGGGACGGCGACGGTGCGACGGCCGTGCCCACCCCGCACGACCACTCCGTCAAGTGCGTCGCGGCCTCCGCCGACGGCGCCCTGGTGGCCACCGGCTCGTACGGGGGCACGGTCGCCGTCTACGACACGCGCACCGGAGCCTGGCCGTACGTCGGCAAGCCGACCACCGCCGGCATCTCCAGCCTCCACTACGCGCCGGAGACGGACACCTTCCTCGCGGGCTCGTACGACGGCTCGGTGTACCCGGTCCCGGCGGCCCGGGAGGTGAACGGCGTCTGACGCCGCGACCTGCTCGGCGAGTGCCGTCGTGCCGCCGTGCCGCTCCACGGCGGCACGGCGGCACGGCGCGTCCGTGGTCTGCCGACACCGACCGTGCCGGGTGCCCCGGTGGGTGCCCACGTTACGTCGGGGTGACTGATGCCTGCCGCAGTGCCGTCGGCCTAGCGTCAGTGACGTCAACAAGCACCGGCACCAAGCACCGGACGACGAAAGCAGGCGTGTGCGCAAGCTCACCTGTGACGTCGGCACCACCCTCGACGGATTCATCGCGGGCCCCGACGGCCAGTTCGACTTCTTCCCCTTCGAGGGCGATCTCGCCGCCGCGCTGCTGGCGGAGTACCCCGAGACGGTCCCGGCCCACGGACGGGGCCCGTCGGGCCTCGACGGGGTCGCCAACAAGCGCTTCGACACGGTCCTGATGGGCCGCGCCACCTACGACCCCGGTCTCGCGGCCGGGGTCACCAGCCCCTACCCGCATCTGAAGCAGTACGTCTTCTCCCGCACCCTCGCCCCGCCCGACCCCGCCGTGGAAGTCGTCGCCACGGACCCGGTCGCGTTCGTCCGCGACCTCAAGCGGCAGGACGGGGAAGGCATCTGGCTCTGCGGCGGGGCGAACCTGGCCGGGCAGCTGCTGGACGAGATCGACGAGTTGGTCATCACGCGCTACCCGGTCGTCATCGGCTCCGGCATACCGCTCTTCGAGGCGCCGTTCCGCCCGGACCGCTTCAAGCTGACCGATTCCCGGGTCTTCAACACCGGCGCCGCCATCACCACCTACACCAAGGAGACGAGCATTCCGATACTGCTGCGCCCCACCACCGAGGCCGACCTCGAGCGCGTCACCGCCGTGACGGTCGACGAACCCGTCGGCTGGATCCCCGCCGACCGCTACCTGGAGGAACTCAAGGAGGGCATGTACCGCCCGGAGTGGACCTGGATCGCCGAGCAGGACGGCCGGGTGGTGGCCCGGGCCCTGTGGTGGGGCCAGGCGACCAGCGAGCACCCGGTCGCGCTGGACTGCCTCTACGTCGACCCCTCGGTCGCCGACCGCGCGGCGCTCGGGGCCGCTCTGATCGGCGCGGGCCTGCGGGCCTTCGCCGAGCAGGGCGCGGCCAAGCCCCCGCTGTACAACCTGAGCCTGCCGAACGGCTGGCGAGAGGACCCCGCGACGGCCGCGGCCGCCGACTGGCGGCGGGACGCGGCGCTGGCGGCCGGACTGACCGACGTGGTCGAGCGGCTGCGCCTGGAATGGACACCCGGGGCCGGGCTCCCCGCCTCCAGCGGACGGCTCGTCTTCACCGAGGGCACGGACGAGGAGTTCCTGGACGTCTTCCGGCGGATCGCGGTGGGCAGCCTGGACGGCGAGACCCGCCGGAACCTGGCGGTGATGGGACCGGAAGCCACCGCCCGCGAGGAGGTCGACTTCTACCTCGGCTGCCCGGGGGAGCGCTCGTGGTGGCGCATCGCCCGCACCCCCGACGGCCGGGTCGCCGGGCTGGCCCTGCCCTCGGCGACGCCGTACAGCCGCAACGTCGGCTACCTGGGCGTCGTCCCCGAGCTGCGCGGACGGGGATACGTCGACGACGTGCTCGCCGAGATCACCCGGGTGCAGGCGGAGGCGGGGGCGGAGCTGATCACCGCCACCACCGACACCGACAACGCGCCGATGGCCGCCGCGTTCGCCCGGGCCGGCTACCGGACCGCCCAGACCCGGCTGATCTGGTCGGCGCCGAGCCCCGCCTCATGAGGCCAACAGACCGGCGAGCTCGGTGCGCGAACTGACGCCCAGTTTCGGGAAGGCGCGGTAGAGGTGGTGCCCGACCGTGCGCGGGCTCAGGAACAACTGCGCGCCGATCTCCCGGTTGCTGGCACCGGCCGCCGCCAGCCGGACCACCTCGCGCTCCTGCGGACTCAGCGGGCCGATCGGCCCGTCCTCGCGAACCGTCAGCCCGGTTTCCCCGCCCGCGGCGCCGAGTTCCGTCCGGGCCCGGTCGGCCCAGGGCCGGGCACCCAGCCCTTCGAAGGCGTCGAGAGCGGCGCGCAACTGCTCCCGGGCGTCGATCTGGCGGCGCAGCCGGCGCAGCCACTCCCCGTACAGCAGCGCCGTACGGGCCCGGTCGTAGTCGCTGCCGCCCTCGTGCAGGGCCAGCGCCGCGACGAAGTGCTCCTCGGCCTCATCGTCCGGGCCGGTCAGCGCCAGGCAGCGGCGGGCCGACGCGGCGAGAGCGGGCCGTCCCAGCGCGCTCGCCCACTCGCCGAGCGCCCGGGCCGCGTCCGACGCCCGCTCCGGGCGGCCGGCCCGTACCGCGGCTTCGATCACGTCCGCCAGCATCGGCAGGCGGAGCAGCGGATGGGCCGCCTCCGTGCCGGCCGTCTCCAACCGCTCCAGGGCCGCCTCCGCCCGGCCCAGGCCGAGTTCGAGCACGCCCCGGGCCCACAGGGCGTCCGCCGTGCCCCGGCCCACCCCGCGCGGCCGGGTGTACTCCAGTGCTTCGCCGGTGAGCGTACGGACCCGCTCCTCCTCGCCCCGGACGGCGGCGGGCATCGCCAGAGCGGCCCGCAGGTGGGCGGCCCGGTGGGCCAGGTCGTAGTACTCGGCCAGCCGCAGTGCCTCGACGGCCTCTGCCGACGCCTCGTCATGGCGGCCCAGGGACAGCTCCGTCTGGACCAGCAGGTGCAGCGCGGTGGGCAGCCAGCCGCTGACGCCCTGGTCGCGGCAGTGCGCGACGACTGCGGCAGCGGCCTCCCGGGCCGCCGGGTGATCGCCCGTCAACTGCAGGTAGACACCGGTCATCAGGCGGTCCATCACACCCTCGGCCGGAGCGTCCGCGAGTGCGCGCAGCGCCTCCAGACCGCCGGGCACGTCACCGCCGAACAGCCCTGCCGGTACGGCCAGCACGGGCAGCGCGGGGGAGCGCAGCGAGATCTCCCCGATCAGCGCGGCGTCCCCGGCGGAGAACGCCGCGTGGACCGCATCGGTCAGCAGCGAGGCCGTCATGTCCGGTCGCTCGGCGCCCGTCAGGTCCGCGCTGTCGAGCAGGATCCGGGCCGCCGCCCGCGGGCTGCGGTAGCCCAGCTCGACCACGGCCCGGGCCCGCGCGAAGCTCGCAGCGACCCCCGGATCCTCCAGCGGCAGCGGCACCTGGTCGGCCAGCGCGCCGCACCGCTCGTCCTGCCCGGCATCCGCGGCCCGCTGGGCAGCCGCCACCAGCCGCCGCGCCCGCGACCGCGGATCGGCGGTGAGCCGGGCTGCACGCTCGTACGCGGCGGAGGCGGACGCCATCGCCTGCCGGCTGTCGGCCCACTCGGCGACGCGTTCCAGCTCCTCGGCGACCCTCTCGTCCGGCCCCGTCGACGCGGCGGCCAGGTGCCAGGCCCGCCGGTGCGCCTGGCCGGCTTCACCCAGCGCCTCGGCCAGCGCCCGGTGCGCGGCGATCCGCCGGGCCAGCGGGGCGCCCTGGTACGCGGCGTACCGCACCAGCGGGTGCCGAAAGCGCAGCGCCTCCCCGGAGAGCAGGACGAACCCGGCGCGCTCGGCCGGCTCCAGGTCCTCGACCGCCGAACCGAGCCGGCCCGCCGCACGCAGTACGACGGTCAGGTCCCCCGTGTCGTCCGCGGCGGCCACCAGCAGCACCACCTGGGCGGCCTCGGGAAGGCGCCGCAGCTGTTCCAGGAAGCCCTCCTGGAGCCGGACCGGCAGCCCGGCGGCCGCGTCGGGCAGCGCGGACGGGCCCAGCCGCCCGGCGCGTTGGGCCGGAGTGAGCGCGGCCGACAGCTCGATGAGGGCCAGCGGGTTGCCGCGGGCCTCCTCGATGACGCGGTCCGCGACGTACGGTGGCAGGTCCGGCACCAACTCGGCCGCGTCAGCCCGGTCCAGGCCCTCGACCAGCAGCCGGGGCAGCCCCTTCACGGCGGCACCGGGAGCTCCGTCGCGGACCGCGAAGAGCATCACCACGCCCTCCGCCCGCAGCCGGCGCGCGGCGAAGGCCAGCATGTCCACCGACGGCTGGTCGAGCCACTGCGCATCGTCGACCAGGCACAGCAGCGGCCCGTGGGCCGAGGCCTCCGACAGGAGGGTGAGGACCGCGAGCCCGACACTGAAGCGATCGCGCACGCCGTCACCGCTCAGGCCGAAGACGGCCCGCAACGCCGCCGCCTGGAGCTCGGGCAGCGTGTCGATGAGATCCATCACCGGGAGGAAGAGCTGGTGCAGCCCACCGAAGGCCATCTCCATCTCCGACTCGATGCCTTCGACACGCAACACCCGCGCATCGTGCGCCCGCGCGGCGGCATGATCGAGCAGGGCGGTCTTCCCGATCCCCGCCTCTCCGTGCACCAGCAGGACACCACTCGCCCCCTCGCGGGCGTCCGCGAGCAACCGCTCGATCCGCTCCCGCTCCGCGTACCGCCCCCGCACGACCTGCTCCCGCCTCCCGTGTACGACCGCCGCGCCCGGGCCCGTCGGGTCCGCGCGACAGCTCCCGGAGACTACCTCGGCGATCATCGCCCCACCTGCACCGGCATGCTCGGCCCTGCCGGACCGCCTCCGGGACGCAGCCGAGGCCGCCGTCCGGACCGCCTCCGAGGCCGCGCCGAAAGGTGACGTGTCCTGTCAGGTTTGGCGTGAACGATGGATGGCATGCACACACAGGACATGACCACCAAGAACCTCGGCCAGGACGCTGCGGAGCCTCCGCTCACCGGCCGGATCGCGCTCGTGGCCGGAGCCACCCGCGGCGCGGGACGCGCCCTCGCGGTCGAGCTCGGCCGGTCCGGGGCGACCGTCTACGTCACCGGTCGCACCACCCGGAACCGGGTCAGTGAGGTCGGCCGGACCAGCGAGACCATCGAGGGGACCGCGGAGCTGGTCACCGCGGCCGGTGGCGCGGGGATCGCGGTCCCCACGGACCACCTCGACGAGGACCAGGTACGCACCCTCGTCCAGCGGATCGACGGGGAACAGGGCCGGCTCGACATTCTCGTCAACGACCTGTGGGGCGGCGAGCACCTCCTGGCCGCCTCCGTGTTCGGGAAGAAGAGCTGGGAGACCCCGCTGGCCGACGGCCTGCGGATCCTCGAGCTCGGCGCCCGTTCCCATGTGATCACTGCGGCGCTGCTGCTGCCGCTCCTGATCCGGTCGGACGCGCCGCTGCACGTGGAGGTGACCGACGGCACCGCGCACTCCAACCGCCGCTACCGCGAGAACATGTACTACGACCTGGCCAAGAACGCCCCGATCCGCCTCGCGTTCGGGCTGGGCCGGGAGCTGGCGGAGTACGGGGGCGCGGCGGTCGCGGTCACGCCGGGATTCCTGCGCTCGGAACAGATGCTCACCCACTTCGGCGTCGCCGAGGAGAACTGGCGCGACGCGATCGCCCGGGAGCCCGCCTTCGCCATTGCCGAGTCCCCGCAGTACCTGGCCCGGACGGTCGCGGCGCTGGCCGCCGACCCGGACCGCGCCCGGCGGTGGAACGGCAGGTCCACCTCCAGCGGTGAACTCGCCGGGGTCTACGGGGTGACGGACACGGACGGCAGCAGGCCGAACGCCTGGGCGTACTTCGAGGACGTCGTCCACGGCGGGAAGGAAGGCTCACCCGAGGACTACCGGTGAGCCTCGGCGTCCTCGGCGTCCTCGGTATCTGCGGCGCCCTCGGGGCCTTCGGCGTCCGCAGGCTGCGGGTCGGCCCGGTAGAGGGCGGCCAGGGCTGCGGCGCGCTCGCGGAAGCGGGCGCGCAGGGAGGGCGGGGCCAGCACCTCCACGTCCGCGCCCAGCCGTGCCAGCTCGTCGAACGCGACCTCCTCGGACTCCGTGGGCAGTTCCAAGGTGGTCAGACCGTCGGCGTCCGGGGGCCTCGCGGAGGCCAGCGCCTCCTCGACGGCGGCCCCGTCCACGACGGCGGGCAGCCGGCGCAGCCCCGGTCCGGTCAGCCGGACCGTGACGGTGGTGCGCAGCAGCGCGCGGGCGAAGGCGGCCGAGCGGGCCTGCCAGTGCGCGGCCAGATCGAAGGCCGCATCGCGTGCGAACGGCTCCTGCGCGCCGGGAGCGGGGGCGAGGGCCGTGACGCGGTCGACCCGGTAGGTGCGCCAACCACCGTCACGCTCCTCCCGTGCGCCGGGGACGCGGGCCACGACGTACCAGGTGCCGGCCTTCAGGACGAGCCCGTACGGCTCCACCACGCGCGACACCGTGGAAGGCCCGGGGCCGTCCCGGCCGGGCCGCGCGTAGGACAGTTCGACGGTCCGGTCGCCCCACACCGCGCGGGCCAGCTCCGGCAGGAGCTCCGGCGTGGACGACTCCCGGAACCAGGCCGGGGCGTCGAGGTGGAAACGGCGGACCGACGACTCCGCGGCCTCGCGCACCGACGGGAGCAGGGTCGCGGTCAGCTTCAGCCGGGCGGTGTCCGCCGCGTCCGAGAACCCCAGATCCCGCAGGGCCGACGGCAGCCCCGACAGGAACAGGGTCTCCGCCTCGCCGGGATGCAGGGTGGTGAGCCGGGTCCGGTAGCCCGGAGCCAGGAAGTAGCCGCCCACCCGGCCGCGCTCCGACCGGACCGGGATGCCGGCCTCCTGCAGTGCCCGGGCGTCGCGGATCACGGTCCGCTCGGAGATCTCCAGCTCGCGGGCGAGGGCCGCGGCGGTCAGACCGGGGTTCGACTGGATGAGGAGGGCCATACGGATCAGGCGGGCGGCGCGCATCACCCCAGGATCGCCGACGCCGCGGACGAACGGACTCTCCCCGCCCGTCCCCACCGGGCACGGAGCACGATGTCGGTGGGGCGTCGCACAATTCTGATCATGGTTCACACGTTCCCCATGACCCTGCCCGCCTCACTGGTGGAGGCCCACCGCGTCGACTTGGCCTCCAAGCCCTCCGACGGCTGGGGCTTCGAGGTGTTCGACGTCGCGACGGCCGAGTCCGGTGACTCGTACGTATTGAGCGGGACGCGCCGGTACCGGGCATCGGATGCGCCGGTGGAGGATCCGGCGGAGCAGGCCTTCACGTACGGGATGATCACCCGGCACGCGCCGGACGGGTCTCCCGTCGACGTGGCCCTGTTCGCGCAGCCGCACCCGGACGGCTCCCCTTCGGAGATACCCGAGTTGGGGGAGATGACGCTCGCGGTGCTGCCCGACGGGCAGGTCGCCCTGAGCAGGAGGCCGGGCAGCACCTTCCTGCTCGCCGCCGACCTGAGCCGGGTCACGCGGTCCTGTCGGATGCCGTTCGGCTGGTCCGTCGAGGAAGCCGGGCCGGGTGACCCGTACGCGGCCTCCCTCTCGGTCACCCCGTCGGGCAGGCTGCTGGCCGTGACCTCCGAATACGGGCTGAGCAACTGGGCGGGGTCACGGCCCAACATCGTCGCCGTCTCGGAGCCGGGAAGCGCCTTCGCTCCCGGGGAGAAGCCGCCGTTGGAGGCCATCGCCTCGCTCGACAACCGGGCCGACCGCCAGACCGACGCCCACCTGCGCCCCCACCTCCGCTTCCGGGGCTCGCCGGTCGGCGGCCCGAACCGGCCGTCGCCGTCACTCACGGAACTCGTCTCCTCCTACCGGGGGCGGCCCCACGACTACCACGACTGCTGGCTGGGCCGGCCCGTGCCGCTCGGCGACGAACTCTTCGTCGTGCCGGTCTTCAGCCGCATCCACCGGTCCGGTAACAGGGGCGGGGAGTTCACCTTCGCCCTGCTGGACGACCAGGGCCGGCTGACGGGCCGTCTGGAGGGTCTGCACCTCTACGAGGACAGCCCCTTCACCGGCTTCTGCTTCGGCCTCGCCGGCGACCCGTACCGGGGCCGCGCCTTCCACCTGAACCGCTACGGCCTCTACGCGTGGACCTCCGACGGACAGATGCGGGCCAGGCTCGCCACCGAGGACAAACCGTTCAAGGCGCTCATCCACTTCGCCCTCATGGGCTGCACGAGTGCCGGCGAGCTGCTGCTGCGGCACCGCAAGCAGAACCTGCTGCTGCGCCTGCCCGTACCGCAGGACCTGGGTGATCTGCCCGCGGCACTGGAGGACGCCCTACGGGCGTACGGGCCCCAGCGCACCGCGCTGAAGAAGCGGTACGCCCCGGTCGAGTGGCACTGGGCGGAGTCCTCGGCGAGGGTGCACCGGCTCTGAGCCCGCCCCCGGACCGCTACGAGCGGATCCGGCACGGTTCGACGAGAGCGGAGCCGTCTCAGGGGCCGTCGATGAGCCGCTGGAGGCCGGGGGCGTAGAGGTCCGCCAGGCGTTCGGGGCCTGCGTGGGAGCCGGCGCCGTCGGGGCGGTGCAGGCTCAGGGTGGCGCCGAGGCCCAGCAGCTGGCCGGCGATCAGCTCGGCCCGCAGCTGTGCGTCCGGCCCGGTCAGGCGGGCGGCCAGCCGGTCGGTGACCTGTTCGCGGAAGCGTTCGCGCAGCAGGGTGCGCTCGTCCTCGATGCCCAGGGAGAACACGACCCGCAGCAGTGGGTCCCCGCGGAAGCGGTCCCGTAGCCCGACCATGGTCAGGACCAGGTGCCGGCCGAGGACCGCCGGCGCGGCGGCGAACAGCTCGTCGGCGGCAGCCCGGAAGTCGGCGACCGTGTTGAACAGGGCTTCCTTGCTGCCGAAGCGTTTGACGATCAGCGAGGGGCTCACCCCGGCGTCGGCCGCGATGCCGCGCATCGTGACCTCGGCGTACGGACGCAGCGTGAACGCGCGGCGGGCGGCGCGGACGATGGCCTCGCGCCCGGTCTCGGCGCTCGCCTCCGTGCCCGCCTCACCGCCGCCTTCCCCACCGGACCCGTCGTCGGCCGCGACGGTCGCGGTGGTGAGGGGTTCCTCGGTGCTGCTCATGCGCTCTCCCGGGCGGCGGTCACGGACGCTGACACCGTGACCGTACCGCTGACGCGGCCGCGCTGCGGACCGGTGGCGCCTCCGGTGCGGTCCGACGGCAGGAACAGCGTGGCGACGAGGGCGGCGAGCGCGGTTCCCCCGGCGATCAGGAAGATGAGCAGGTAGGCGTGCAGGGTCGGCGCGGTGTGCCCGCCGACGACGAAGGTCACGTGGGCCAGGACGGCGGCCACCACGGCGCTGCAGCAGGCCTGGCCGACGGAGCGCATGAGGGTGTTGAGGCCGTTGGCCGCGGCCGTCTCGCTCACCGGTACGGCCCGCATGACGAGGGCGGGCAGCGCCGAGTACGCGATGGCTGTCCCGGAGGCCACCACCGTGGCACCGGCCACGATCAGCCAGAGGCTGTGGCTGGTGAAGAAGCGGACCGCATAGCCGACGGCCATGACGACGGCGGCCAGCGCGAGTGCGGTGCGCGGCCCGTGGGCGGCCGAGATCCGTGCCGAGACGGGGGAGAGGGCCACCATGGCCAGGCCTCCGGGCAGCAGGCACAGGCCGCTGACCACGATGGACGCGCCGAGGCCGTACCCGGTACTGGTGGGCTCCTGCACCATCTGCCCGGTGACCAGGGAGTTCGCGTAGAACGCGAAGCCGATCAGCAGGGCCGCCACGTTGGTGAGCAGGACGGCGGGCCGCGCGGAGACCCGCAGGTCGACCATGGGTGACACGGTGCGCAATTCGAACCAGCCCCACAACAGGCCCGCGGCCACGGAGGCGCCGAACAGGCCGAGCGTGCGCGGGGAGGTCCAGCCCCAGTCCGAGCCCTGGGTGATCGCGAGGAGCAGCCCGACGAGGGTGGCGGCCAGTCCCAGCGTGCCGGGGAGGTCGAAGCGGCCGCGGGCGCGCACGGGCGACTCGGGGACGATCCACAGCACCAACAGCAGATCGAGGACTCCGAGCGCCGCCGACGCCCAGAACATGGTGTGCCAGTCGAAGTTCTCCATGACGACCGCGGCCACGGGCAGGCCGACCGCCGCACCGATGCCGAGCGTCGAGCTCATGAGCGCTATCGCGGAGAGCACCCGGTCGGCGGGCAGCTCGTCGCGGATGATGCTGATGCCCAGGGGGATCACGGCGAGCGCCGCTCCCTGGAGGGCCCGGCCGGTGATCAGGACGCCGATGTCGGAGCTGACCGCGCACAGCACGGAGCCGACGCTGAGCACGCCCAGTGAGGCCAGCAGGACACGCCGTTTTCCGTACATGTCGCCGACGCGGCCGAGCACGGGGGTGAAGACCGCGCCGGTCAGCAGCGTGATGGTGACCAGCCAGCCCGCGGCGCCGGGGCTCGCCCCCGTCAGGTCGGGGACGTGCGGCAGCAGCGGGACCACGAGGGTCTGCATGACCGCGACGACCATGCCGCAGAAGGCGAGGACGGGCATGACGAGCCCGGGGTGACGGCTGCGGGGGGTGGCGGGTGCGGCGGAGGCGGCGGCGTCGTCGGGGGTCGGCGGACCGGGAGCGGGTAGCGCGGGGGGCATGCTGCTCCAGGGGTGCGAAGGGGTGCGAAGGGGTGCGAAGGGGGGCGGGACAGCGGGACACGCAGGGGTGCACAATCGTTCACCCTCAGGGTAAACGATTGTGCACCCCCTTGTCCGCCGTGGAGTCGCCGGCCCGGCCGGTGGTTCGTGTCGCCGACCTGGGGTCATTGGTCCAGACCTATTGACGGGGCTTGTCGGCGCTCCTACGATCCGGTCCGGCGCAGCCCCACATGTCCCCCCACCACACCCAGGCCGGGCGTCACTCCCCACGCATGGTCATGTCCATGACACCCGGTCGGGAAGGGAGCACACCATGTTCCGTCGAAGGTCGCGTACCCCGCGCGCGTCGGGCGATTTCCCCCCGCGTTCCGATCCGGGCCGGTCCGGCCGGTCCGGCCGGACCCAGCACGAACGGGCCGTCCTGAGGCGCGTTCTCGCCGGGGTCAGCGCGGCTGCCGTCATCGCCACCGGCCTCGCGGTGGCCGGCTCCGTCACGGCCGGGGCCGTCACCGCCAACCTGGTCGCCAACGCCGGCTTCGAGAACGGGCTGGCCGACTGGACGTGCCCCGGCGGCGTCGCCGCGGCCGTCGCCAGTCCGGTCCGCTCCGGCGCCTCCGCGCTCAAGGCGACGCCGACCGGTCAGGACACCGCCCAGTGCACCCAGACCGTCAGCGTGCAGCCCAACTCGCAGTACGCATTGAGCGCGTACGTCCAGGGCAGCTACGTCTACCTGGGCGTCACCGGCAGCGGCATCACCGGCGCCCCGTCCACGTGGACGCCGAGCAGCCCGTCGTACGGCCGGCTCGACGTGGGCTTCACCACCGGGCCGGGCACCACCTCGGTCACCGTCTACCTGCACGGCTGGTACGGGCAGCCCGCGTACTACGCGGACGACGTGTCGCTCAGCGGCCCAGGCGGCCCAGGCCCCACACCGACCGCCACGCCGCCGACGACCGCCCCGCCGACCACTGCCCCGCCCACCACCCCGCCGCCGACCACTGCCCCGCCGACCACTGCCCCGCCCACCACCCCGCCGGGTGACACCTGCCCCACGAAGCCCAGGCCCGCGGGCAAAGTCCTCCAGGGCTACTGGGAGAACTGGGACGGCGCCTCCAACGGAGTCCACCCCGGCATGGGCTGGATCCCCATCACGGACAGCCGGATCGCCGCGCACGGGTACAACGTCATCAACGCCGCCTTCCCGGTGATCCTCTCGGACGGCACCGTCCTGTGGCAGGACGGCATGGACGCCGGGGTCAAGGTCTCGACCCCCGCCGAGATGTGCCAGGCCAAGGCGGCCGGGGCGACGCTCCTGATGTCGATCGGCGGAGCCGCCGCCGGCATCGACCTGAGCTCCGGCGCCGTCGCCGACAAGTTCGTGGCGACCGTCGTCCCGATCCTCAAGAAGTACAACTTCGACGGCATCGACATCGACATCGAGACCGGGCTGTCCGGAAGCGGCAACATCAACACGCTGTCCGCCTCCCAGTCCAACCTGATCCGCATCATCGACGGCGTCCTCGCGCAGATGCCGGCCGGTTTCGGGCTCACGATGGCCCCCGAAACCGCGTACGTCACCGGTGGGAGCGTCACCTACGGGTCGATCTGGGGGGCCTACCTGCCGATCATCAAGAAGTACGCCGACAACGGCCGCCTGTGGTGGCTGAACATGCAGTACTACAACGGCAGCATGTACGGCTGCTCCGGCGACTCCTACCAGGCCGGTACGGTCCAGGGCTTCACCGCGCAGACCACGTGCCTGAACAACGGCCTGACCATCCAGGGCACCACCGTCAAGGTGCCCTACGACAAGCAGGTGCCCGGTCTGCCCGCCCAGCCCGGCGCCGGCGGCGGCCACATGGCGCCGAGCCTGGTCGGCCAGTCGTGGAACGCCTACGGCGGGTCGTTGAAGGGGCTCATGACCTGGTCGATCAACTGGGACGGCTCGAAGGGCTGGACCTTCGGCGACAACGTCAAGTCCCTGCAGAACCGATGATCTCCCGCTGACCACTCGCACCCGGGCGCACCGCCCGGGTGCGGGCGGCCCGGTCGCCCGGGTCGGCCCCGTCAGGCCGCGGCCGCGGGTCGCCGGGTCTCGCCCCGCGGCCGATACTGAAGGTCACGGTGCGTGGAGGCGACATGCGTGAACCGGAGCAGCGGGGCCCGGGGCCGTCCTCGGCTTCGGCCTCCGTCAGCGACACGGCAGCGGTCGTCCTTGACGCCGCGGGCCTGGTCCTCGCCCGTTCGCAGCGGGCCGCGACGCTGCTGGAATGCCTGCCGGGCCGGACCTGCGCGCCCCTGCTGCGGATCCTGCCGCGAGCCGGAACGGATACGGGGCCGACCGGCCACCAGATCACCATTGCGGACGGAGGCCATGAGGCGCGCAAGGTCCCCCTGGCCTGCACGGTCGTCCCGCTCACGGCTCACGCTCCGGACGGCTCCGGCGGTGGAGCACGGTGGCTCGTCCTGATCACCCCGGCCGAAACGGCGGTGGAGGCGGCAGAGCGCGATGCGCGCAAACGCCGGGCGGGGCTCTCCCAGGCCGCCGCCGCGGGCATCGTCACCTCCCTGGACGTGATCGAGATGGCCCAGACCCTGGCGAATCTGCTCGTCCCCGATTTCGCCGACCTGGCGACCGTGGACATCGCCGAGAAGGTGCTGGTGGGCGACGAGCCCCAGCACCTCGACACCAGCGGTGACGTGCGCCTGCGCCGGACGGCTGCCGCCCAGAGCCCGGAGATCTCCGCCGAGGAACTCCTGGCGGTGGGAGAGGCGCTCCCTCCCGTGACGGACAGTACGCTGATGCGCCCCCTCATGAAGGGGCTGCCCGTGCTGGTGCCGGACGTGGGCGTCCTGCACGCGGAGCTGGGCGTGGATCCGGACGCCCTGCCGCTGTTCGTGCCGGGCGGAGCCCACTCCTCCATTGCGATGCCGCTCTACGCACGAGGCCTGATCCTCGGCTGCGTCACGGTCTGGCGCAGCCAGTTGCCCACCGCATTCGGCGAGGAGGACGCCGCGCTGCTGCAGGACGTCGTCTCCAGGGCGGCACTCGGCGTGGACAACGCGCGCCGTTACACCAAGGAACACCGGTCGGCCTTGGCCCTGCAGCGAAGCCTGCTGCCGCGCTCCGCCCTGAACGTGGCCGCCGCGGACACGGCGGGGGTGTATCAGCCGGCGGGCGGCGGTGTGGGAGTCGGCGGGGACTGGTTCGACGTGATCCCCCTGCCGTCGTTGCGGGTGGCGTTCGTCGTCGGGGACGTCGTCGGACACGGACTCGAGGCCACGGCGGCCATGGCGCGGCTGCGGACCGCGGTGCAGACCCTGGCCGACCTCGACCTGGATCCGGGTGAGCTGCTCACGCACCTCGACGACCTGGTGCTCGGCTTCTCCGACGAGCAGATGACGGGCGAGTCCCGCGCGGAGCGGCCCGGGGGGCGCTCGGAGCCGGCGGTGCTCGGAGCGACCTGCCTGTACGTCGTCTACGACCCGGTGACGGGGCGGTGTGCCGCTGCCGCCGCGGGACATCCGCCACCGGTCCTGCTGCCGGCGGACGGCGAGCCGGTCTTCCTCGGCGTGACACCGGGACCTCCGCTGGGGGTGGGCGGAGTGCCGTTCGAGGTGACGGAGTTCGGCGTCGAGTCCGGCAGCCTGCTCGCGCTCTTCACGGACGGACTCGTGGAGAGCCGCGGGGGCGACATCGAGGAGGGGATGGAGAGGCTGAGGAGTTCGCTCGCCGGAGCCGACCCGAGCCGGCCACTCGACGAGATCAGCCAGAGCGTCTTCGACGGCGTGCGGCCCCAAGAGCCCGTCGACGACGGCGCCCTGCTGCTCGCCCGTATCCACGCACTCTCCTGCGATCAGGTCGCCGAGTGGGAACTCGAACCGGATCTGTCCCTCGTCGCCCGTGCCCGCGAGCTGGTCGTGGGCCGGCTGTCCGACTGGCAGTTGGACGAACTCGGCTTCGTGACCGAACTCGTCGCCAGCGAACTCGTCACGAACGCGATCCGCTACGCGGGCGGCCCGGTCGGGCTCCGGCTGATCCGCGACCGGCGGGTCCTCGTCTGCGAGGTGTCCGACCCCAGCAGCACTCACCCGCGCCTGCGCCGTGCACGGGAAACGGACGAAGGCGGGCGGGGACTGTTCCTCGTGGCCCAGCTCGCCGACCGCTGGGGCTGCCGCTTCACCAGTACCGGAAAGACCATCTGGACGGAGCAGCCCATAGGCGGGCCGGTCGTCTAGACGACCGGACGTCTGCCGGTGACCCGGCCCGGTCGGGGCGGCTGCCGGCACCCGACGACGCCCGCGTCCGGTCCGACCTGGAGAATGCCGCGGTATGAACTCTCAGTCACTGTGGGGCCGTTCGGACGGACCGCTCCGCGCCGTACGGGGTTACCCGCGGCGAGCGCCGCTGACCCTCGCCTATGTCTGCCTGCTCCTGGCCGGCCACGTATGGGTCGGCCACGTGCTGTCCGCCGATCGGGCGGCCATGGTGTTGGGGCACGTCAGCACCAACCTGGACAACCTGCGGGACCATCCGGTTACCGCGCTGCTCGGCAGCGCGCTGTTCTTCGACGGAACCCTCACGGACGTCACCTCGACCGACTTCGTGGGTACCGTGATCACCTTCGGCCTCGGCGTCTGCTGCTTCCTGGCCTGGGCGGAGCACCGGTGGGGCAAGCGGCGTGCCGTGGCCGTGTTCCTCGGCGGACATGTCGCGGCCACCCTGCTCACCGCCGTCGTCATCACCATCGCGCTGCAGCACGACTGGTACCCGACGGTCGTGCGGCAGTCCTTGGACTACGGGGTCAGTTACGGAGCCCAGACCGTGCTGGCGTTCGGCACGCTCGCCCTGCCGCGCCGGGGCCGGCTCCCTTGGGCCGTCTTCGTTCTCGCATGGCCCCTCGGTGGTGCCGACTGGACCGGGGGGCCGCTGCCGGACTTCACCACGATCGGCCACCTCACGGCGGCGGCCCTCGGCTTCGGGCTGGCGGGTGTTCCGGCTTTCAGGCGGCAACGGGTCCGCGCCACCGGGGCGCCCTCAGCCGCGGGCGGCTCCGGGCCGATCCGAGCCACCGCTCCGCAACCGCAGTCACCGGTGGCCGGAGCGAAGACACCCCCGTCGGTCTGAGCTCCGGCGACGTGGCGGGCGAGGACCCGGAGCGTGTCCGGGACGCCCTGCTCCGGGGGAGGAAGGCGTCCCGCCGCGCAGGACCTCAGCGGCCGCGTCCCCGCTGGATCTCGAAGTGGTCGATCCGCTGGCCCGTCTCGGCCAGCGCGCTGACCTTCAGCTTCGGTGACCGGCCCGTCTCGACCTCGACCGCGAGGAAGGAGTAGTTGGTGTACCGCACCCGCGACCACTCCACCGTCTCGGTGGCCTTCGAACCGCCCTTGACCCACCGGTAGGACTCGACTCCGTCGCGGTCCGCGACATGACCCTCGTACGAGTCCGGCACCGGGAAGCTGTACAGCGAACGCCCCGCCGCGCCGGCCGTGACGTACACGATCCCGTCCCGCGTGGGATCGGTGCGCTCGCCGATGGGGACCTTCCGGCCGACCTTGTTGCCCTTGATCGCGTCGGTCCGCTCGTACACGTGGTTGTGGCCGTTGATGACCAGGTCCACCTGGTGCTTCTCGAACAGCGGCACCCACACGTCGCGCACCCCGCCGTCCGAGGCGTGCGCGCTGGTGGTGGAGAACGCGCAGTGGTGGAAGAACACCACGACGAAGTCCACGTCGCGGTGGTGGCGCAGTTCGCCCAGCCGCCGGTCCAGCCACGCGGTCTGCTTTCCGCCGCTGATCCCGAAGTTGGCGGGGATCTCGTACGAGACGTCGTTCGCGTCGAGCGCCACGACCCCGACGTTGCCGTGCACGAACGAGTACACGCCGGGCTGGTTGACCGGGTCCGGGCCGTTGTCGGGCAGGGACCAGCGGGCGTTCTGGCCGCCGTAGCCCTGGGGCGAGTACCAGGCCTCCATGTCGTGGTTGCCGGTCGTCACCATCCACGGGACGGTCTTGGCCACCGTCTCCGTCTGGGCCAGGAACTGGTCCCAGGCCCGCGCGTCGTAGGTGTCGCCGGCGGTGCCCGCACCGGAGGAGTCGGCGTAGCAGATGTCGCCCGCGTGCAGGTGGAAGGCCGGGTTCTGGGCCAGCAGCACCGCGTCGTTGCCGAGCGCGTGGTAGCTCACGCCCTGGTCGCCGAAGGCGGTGAAGGTGAAGTTCTCGGCGCGCGAGGGGGCGGTGGTGAAGGTGCCGAGCGTGCCCAGGTTGCGGTGGTCGGCGGGGTCGAAGCCGTCGTGTCCGACACCGTAGTAGTAGGTCTGGCCGGGCTTCAGCCGGTCCAGGCCCACGTGCAGGTAGAACTGCTCGGCCGCGGCGATCTTGCCGCCGTTCAGGACCGGGGTGCTCAGGTGCCGGACCTCCGCGTCGATCTTCACGCTCAGCGCCCAGGGGCTGGTGCCCACGCGCAGGTACGGCTTCTTCACCGCGAACGGCACCTGCCAGGACACCCGCATCTGCGTCTTCGGGTCGGCGCCGTACTGCAAGTGCCGTGCGAACGGCGCGGCCAGCGCACCGTCGACACCGCGCCGCTCGGTGGAGGTCAGCACGGCCGGAGCCGCGTACGCGGGCGAGGCCGCGCCGACGCCCAGGCCGACGCCGGCGACGGCCGCGGTCACCGCACCCGCGCGCAGGGCGCCGCGCCGGGTGAACCTCGCACGCAGGTAGTCGTGCTGCTCGGCCGTGCTCATCCGGGAGGCGAGCTTCTGGGGGATACCGAAATCGGGAAGGTCCATGGCTGCAAACCTCATCGTCCGAGACGACGCGCAGTTCGCCGAGAGGTGAACGGACGGGGGCGTAACCTCCATGAGGATCCCCGGAATCACCCATCTTCGCGCCATCCCGGACCGAGGAGCGGGGCGGGCGGCGGTCCTGCCGGGAGACGCGCGCGGGCGTTCGGCGGAATCTCCTCCGGTCGAAGTCGGCGGAGGCTCGACCATCGTCGTTCTCGCCGCCGGGGGATCCACAGGGCGTACGGGTGCTTTCGGTTCCGTGGCGCGGTCCGGACCGGCCCGCCGCCGGTCGGGGACCGGCGCCGTGACAGTCCGAGAAGACAGGGGAGATCTTCTTGAGACGCCGGGGACGTCGTGGGGCTCTCGCCGGACGAGAGCCGCAGCGGCCATCTCGTGCGGTGGGGCGCCGACGGCCGGGCGACCGTACTGAGCCGCCCCCCCCGGGGCGGAGGGGGGTGTGGCCACCGCGATCAACGATCGCGGCACGGTGGTCGGTCAGGCGACCGACGGGGCCGGGGGCGTGGCGGGGCGTCCGTGCCGCACGTGGCAAGAAGTGGCGCGCCGTCGTCTGGCGGTAGCGGCCTCCGGTCCGTCGCGCCCGGCCCCGCCGCGCGCCCCGCCGTCGGCCTGGTCCGGGTCAGCTCCCGCGGTGCGGTCCGAGGTCGTGGAGGACTGCCTCCAGGTCCTGGGCGGTCAGGGCCGGGGCGGGCAGCGGGGTGGCGGGACGGGTCCCCGCCCGCAGGGCGTCGAGGAACAGGGACAGCTGGCGGCGCCATGCGTGCGGGGGCCCGGCGGCCGCCAGGGAGGGGACGGCGCGGCCGAGCGTGGCCAGGCTCAGCAGCAGGTCCTCGACGGTGACGTCGGCGCGCATCGTGCCGTCGCGCTGCGCGCGGTCCATCAGCAGCGCGATCGTCCCGTGGTTGTGGGCGTGGACGGCGTCCAGCGAGGTGACGCCCTCGATGGCCGTGGTCATCAGGTCGTTGGCGCCGCGGTCGGTGGCCAGCACCGTGAAGACCGCCTCCAGGTACTCGGCCAGTCCCGTCCAGGCGTCCGCCGCGCCGCGGGCCGCCTCGCCGGCGTCGACGGTCCCCTGGAGGGAGTCCTGGAACACGGCGTCGATCAGGGCGGCCCGGGTGGGGAAGTGCCGGTAGAGGGTGGCGTTCCCGACGCCCGCGCGGCGGGCGATCTCGTCGAGCGGGGCGTCCAGCCCCTGGGCCGCGAAGGCCTTGCGCGCGGCGGCCAGGAGCAGCTCGCGGTTGCGCCGTGCGTCACGCCGTACCGGCGCGGGCCGTTCCGTGGCCGGGGTCAATGTCCGCTCCTGGCGTTGCCGGTGACGTGCGTACGGGAGGTACGCGCATCCGTACCGGAGATCCGTGTCCGGTACGGATGCTAGCGCCACCGCGGGCGGTGTCACGCGTCCAGGCGCCTCGACCACCTCACGGGAAGCGCGGCCACGCCCCTGAGCATGGCGCCCGGGCGCCGTACGAGGGATTCGGGCGCGACGTCCAGGGCGAAGTCCGGCAGCCGCCGCAGCAGCGCCCGCAGGGCGGTCCGTCCTTCGAGGCGGGCGAGCGGGGCGCCGAGGCAGTGGTGGATGCCGTGGCCGAACGCGAGGTGTCCCTGCGCGGGGCGCCGGACGTCGAAGCGGTCGGGGTCGGGGAAGTGCCCGGGGTCGCGGGAGGCGGCGGCCAGGGAGAGCATCACGCTGTCGCCCGCGGGGATGCGCACCCCGGCGATCTCCACGGGCTCGGCGGCGTGCCGGAAGGCCGCGGCGGTGACGGGGCCGTCGTAGCGGAGCGCCTCCTCGACGGCGCCGTCGATCAGGCGCGGGTCGGCGCGCAGCGCGGCGAGCTGGTCCGGGTGGCGCAGCAGGGCCAGGACCGCGCTGGAGATGAGGTTGACGGTGGTCTCGTGTCCCGCGACGAGCAGGAGGAAGGCCATGCCGAGGAGTTCCTCGGGGGAGAGCCCGTCCTGCTCGATGGAGGCCTGGACCAGGGCGCTCATCAGGTCGGTGCCGGGCTCATCGGCCTTGGCGGCGATGAGGGCGGCGAAGTACGCGCTCATCTCGCCGGCGGCGGCGCCCGCCGCGGCGGGTGAGGACGGCGCCACGAGCTCGGTCGACCAGGCGTGGAAGTGGTGCTGGTCCGCGAGGGGGACGCCGAGCAGTTCGCAGATGACGGTGAGCGGCAGCGGGAGGGCGTAGCCGGCGACCAGATCGGCGGCCCCGGCCGGCGGCAGGGCGTCGAGGAGCCCGTCGGCGATCCGCTGGACGCGGGGCCGCATCGCCTCGATGCGTCCGGCGGTGAACTCGCGTGCGACCAGGGCGCGCAGACGCGTGTGCCGGGGGGCGTCGGTCTGCAGCATGTTCAGCCCGATGGCGTTGCCGCCGTCGCTGTCCCACGTCGCGGAGTGCCGTATGTCGTTGCACAGCCGGGGGTCCGTCAGGGCGGCGCGCACCTCGTCGCGCCCGAGGACGAGCCACACGTCCCCGCTCCCGGGCACGTGGACGCGGTGGACGAGTCCCTTCTCGCGCAGGGCGGCGTAGACGGGGTAGGGGTCGGCGGCGAAGTCGGCTTCCGCGGGGGCGAGTTCGTCGAGCGTCGGGGCGGGCATGGCGGTTCCCTTCCTCCTCGAATGAAACGGGGACCAGTCCCCGTTTTCTCGTCGGGAACGTTACCCCATGGAACGGGGATCCGCGTCGGTCGGCATTCGGGACGTGGTCGGGCCCCGCGGCGGGTTTCACCAGGTGGCGTACAGGACCCGCGGTGAGCGGTGGATGAGCGTGGGCCGCATCCGCGGCCCCGGGCGGCTGGGGTCCAGTCGCAGTTCCGGCATGCGGCGGAGGAACAGATCGAGTGTCAGGCGGAGCTGTTCGCGGGCCAGTCGGGAGCCGGGGCAGCCGTGGGGGCCGTACCCGAAGGCGAGGTGCTGCCGGCTCCCGGTCCGGGTGATGTCGAACTCCCCCGCCCGCTCGTACCGTTCCTCGTCGCGGTTGGCCGAGCCGTACGCCACCATCACGGTGGCCCCCGCGGGCAGTTCCGTCCCGGCGAGGGTCACCGGCCGGGTGGTGGTCCGCCGGAATGCCTGGATGGCGGTGTCGTGGCGGGCGGCCTCCTCCACCGCCGCCGGGACCAGGGACGGATCGGCGCGGAGCATCCGCCACTGCCGCCGGTCGTCGCCGAGCAGGTGCATCAGTGTCGTGCCGATGAGGGCGCTCGTGGTGAGGAACCCGGCGATCAGCAGGTTCTGCAGGTTCGTCACCAGTTCGTGGCGCTGTTCGAGAGTGAGCTCGGCGTCGCCGGGGGCGAGGGCGGCCACCATGGCCGAGCACATGTCGTCGCGGGGGCGGGCGCGCCGGTCGCGGACGTACTCGTCGAGCAGGTGCTGGAGGGCGACCACGTCCTCGGCCGCGGCCGCCTGCCCCTCGGGCGGCAGCGGGCGGAACAGCAGTTCCTCGGCCCGGTAGCCGCCGTGCACCGCGGCGGGCACGTCGGCGGGGTCCAGCCCGATCAGCCGTCCGACCACCATCCCGGGCAACCGCCGGGCGTACGCCTCCACCAGCTCGGCGGACCCGTCCGCCGCGAAGCCGTCCACCAACTCCCCCGCACGCGCACGGGCGTACGGCAGCAGGGCCGCCACCCGTGCGGCGGACAACCCCCGGTTCAACGGGGCCCGGAGCCGCCGGTGGGCCTCGGCGTCGCTGGACACGACGGTGGGGCGGGGTCCGAACCCCCGGGGCAGGACGCCGAGCGCCGCCTCCGAGAGCGGGATGTCCGGCAGCAGTGAGTTGGCCGAGGAGAAGTCCGCCGCGCGCAGCAGCACTTCCCGTACGTCCCGGTCGCGAGCCACCAGCCACGCGTCGAACTCGGGTACGTACAGCAGCCCCTCGGTCCGGCGGGCGCGGTCGTAGAGCGGATAGGGGTCGCGGTACAGCTCGTCACGGAGCGCCTGGTCGTCCTGCCGTGCCACTGGGACCTCCGGATCACGGTCGGGACCGGGCGGGGGTCACGGCCGCGGGTGACCTCCGGTGCGCCGGGTCATCCTGCCCGGAAGGGGACCGGCCCGGTAGAGCGCGTGGGAGGGCGGCAAACGATAAAGGCAAGGAGAGCCCTCTCCTTGCCACTCTCAACTTATAGCGCGTCGGGGGGCTTGCCGCAAGACCCCCGTCACGGCGCACAATCGTCGGTCGGTGGCCCGAGACGCCGGCCTGCCTGCGGAAACGCGGGGGCCGTGCGGGGGCAGAGGTTCGACGGAGTGGGAGGCGCCGGTGATCCGGTCGCTCGACGCAGTGCAACGGAGCAGGGCTGCCTGGGAGGTGTCGCAGTGATGGAGCGGTACGTGCTGGGTCTTCAGGACGTCGACGAGACGCGGCTCGCGGCCGTCGGCGGCAAGGGCGCGCATCTGGGCGGGCTGTCGCGGATCGAAGGCGTCCGGGTCCCGGCGGGCTTCTGCGTGACGACGGACGGCTTCCGGCGGATCATGGCGGACGCACCGTCGATCGGCGATCTGCTCGATGAGCTGTCCCGTGTGGACCCGGACGACCGGGAGGCGGTCCGCACGCTCAGCGCACGGATCCGGCGGACCATCGAAGGCACTCCCGTACCGGGTGACCTCGCGTCGGCGATCACCGGCGCGCTCGGCAGGCTCGGCGAGCAGGCCGCCTACGCCGTCCGGTCCAGCGCGACGGCGGAGGACCTGCCGACGGCCTCCTTCGCCGGCCAGCAGGACACGTACCTGAACGTCGTGGGTCCGGCGGAGGTCCTGCGGCACGTGAGCCGGTGCTGGGCCTCGCTCTTCACCGAGCGGGCCGTGACGTACCGCCGCAGGAACGGCATCGACCACCGTACGGTCCACATGGCCGTGGTCGTGCAGAGGATGGCGTTCCCGCAGGCGTCCGGCATCCTGTTCACGGCCGACCCCGTCACGGGCAACCGGAAGGTCGCCACCGTGGACGCCGGCTTCGGCCTGGGCGAGGCCCTGGTCTCCGGCCTGGTGAACCCGGACGTCTTCAAGGTGCGGGACGGCGAGGTCGTCACCAAGGTGATCGCCGCCAAGCAGCGCGAGGTGACGGCCCTGCCGGACGGCGGTACGCGGGAGGTGGCGATCGACGCGCGGCGGCAGGAGCAGCCCTCGCTGACGGACGCGCAGGCCGTGCGGCTCGTGGGGCTCGGGCGGCGGATCGAAGCGCACTTCGGCCGCCCGCAGGACATCGAATGGTGCCTGGTCGACGACGAGTTCCAGATCGTGCAGAGCCGGCCGGTCACGACGCTGTTCCCCGTCCCGGAGAGCGGCGACCGGGAGAACCACGTCTACGTCTCCGTCGGCCACGGGCAGATGATGACCGACCCCATGAAGCCCCTGGGGTACTCCATGTGGCAGCTGACGGCCATGGTGGCGATGCACGAGGCCGGCGGACGGCTGTTCGTCGACGTCACCCGGCGCCTGGCCTCGCCCGCGAGCCGGGCCGGGCTCCTGGACGCCATGGGGAAGGGCGACCCGCTGATCAAGGACGCTCTGGAGACCGTCCTCGAGCGCGACGACTTCGTCCCGCTGCTCGCTGACGCGGCTCCCGGCGGGCCGCCGGCCGGCGGTGCGTCCGCCCCGGTCGAGACCGATCCGGCGATCGTCACCGGGCTGATCGAGCGCAGCAGGAGGTCCATCGCCGCCCTGGAGCGCGAGATCCGTACGAAGAGCGGACCGGCACTGTTCGACTTCCTGCGGGAGGCCTTCGAGGAGCACCGGCGAGTGCTCAGTGATCCGCTGAGCATCCAGGCGATCATGGCGGGGATGGAGGCCACGTGGTGGCTGAACGACAAGCTTCAGGAGTGGCTGGGCGAGAAGAACGCGGCTGACACGCTGACGCTGTCCGCCCCCGACAACATCACGTCCGAGATGGGGCTGGCGCTGCTCGACGTCGCGGACGTGATCCGGCCGTGGCCGGAGGTGGTGGCGTTCCTGCAGGGCGCAGGCGACGAGGACTTCCCGGACGGGCTGGCGAAGGTCCCGGGCGGCGCCGCAGCGCGCGATGCCGTCGAGGCCTACCTCGACCGGTACGGCATGCGCTGCGTCGGCGAGATCGACATCACGCGGCCGCGGTGGCGCGAGCGGCCGAGCACGATCGTGCCCGTGATCCTCGACAACGTGAGGAACTTCGAGCCGGGCGCCGCCGGGCGGCGCTTCGAGCAGGGGCGGCAGAAGGCGCAGCAGAAGGAACGCGAGGTACTGTCACGCCTTCGCGACCTGCCGGACGGGCAGCGGAAGGCGGACGAGGCCAAGCGGATGATCGACCGGGTCAGGACCTTCATCGGGTACCGGGAGTACCCGAAGTACGGCATCATCAGCCGCTACTTCATCTACAAGCGGGCCCTGATGGAGGAGGCCGAGCGCCTCGTGCGGGCGGGCGTGATCCCGGAGAAGGAGGACGTCTTCTACCTCACCTTCCAGGAATTCGACGACGTCGTGCGCGCGCACCGGCTGGACGACCCCCAGCTCGTCCAGCGGCGCAAGGACGCGTTCCGGGCGCACCACGCGCTCACACCGCCCCGGGTGCTCACCTCGGACGGCGAAGCCCTCACCGGGGCGTACCGGCGCGACGACGCGCCGGCCGGGGCCCTGATCGGCGTACCGGTCTCCGCCGGGACCGTCGAAGGACGGGCCCGCGTCATCCTCGACATGGCGGACGCCGATCTCGAAGAGGGCGACATCCTGGTCACGCCCTTCACGGACCCCAGCTGGTCTCCCCTGTTCGTCGGGATCGCCGGCCTGGTGACGGAGGTGGGCGGCCTGATGACCCACGGCGCGGTGATCGCCCGGGAGTACGGTCTGCCGGCCGTCGTGGGCGTGGAGCGGGCCACCCGGCTGATCCGGGACGGGCAGCGGATCCGCGTCCACGGAACCGACGGGTACATCGAACTCCTGCCCTGACCGACGGGATCCCGGTGAAGCTGGAGGGCTCCTTCTTCTGCGCGACCTCGATCACGAGCGCGACGATCTCCGCCCGGTACGCGGTCCACGACACGACGGACCCGAACCGCGTCATCACCGTCGACCCCGGCCTGACGCGACGCCGCCGTCGGCACGGCCGGTCCGCCGCCATGTGCGTCGGGCCGGCCGGCGGCTACCGGCTACCGGCTGAGCGACTTGAGCGCCGCCGGGTCGTACGGCTCCAGCTCGTCGAAGCGGTTGCCCAGGACCTTCGCCGCCCACTGCGGGTCCTGGAGCAGCGCGCGGCCGACGGCGACCATGTCGAACTCGTCGCGTTCCATGCGGTCCAGGAGGTTGTCGATGTCGCCGAGCGCCGCACCCTCGCCGGCGAAGGCGCGGATGAAGTCGCCGTCGAGGCCGACCGAGCCGACGGTGATGGCCGGCCGGCCGGTGAGCTTCTTGGTCCAGCCCGCCAGGTTCAGGTCCGAGCCCTCGAACTCCGGGAGCCAGTAGCGCCGGGTGGAGGCGTGGAACGCGTCGACGCCCGCCGCCGCCAGCGGGCTCAGGATCGCCTCCAGCTCTTCCGGGGTCTGTGCGAGCCGGGCGTCGTAGGCCTCCTGCTTCCACTGCGAGTAGCGGAAGATCACCGGGAAGTCGGCCGCGACGCGCTCGCGCACCGCGGCCACGATCTCCGCGGCGAACTTGGTGCGGGCCACCGCGTCGCCGCCGTAGTCGTCGGTGCGGCGGTTGGTCCGCTCCCACAGGAACTGGTCGAGCAGGTAGCCGTGGGCGCCGTGCAGTTCGACGCCGTCGAAACCGATCCGCTCGGCCTGCGCGGCGGCGTCGGCGAACGCGCCGATGACCTCGTCGAGATCGGCCCGGGTCATCGCCCTGCCGGTCCCCTCGGTGCCGTCGACGCGGATGCCGGAGGGGCCGACGGCGGGCGCGTCGGCGTACGGTGCCTCGCCCTGCTTGCGCACCATGCCTATGTGCCACAGCTGGGGCACGATCGTGCCGCCCGCCTCGTGCACGGCCGCGGCGACCTTCGCCCACCCCGCCAGCTGGTCCTCGCCGTGGAACCGCGGCACCCGGTCGCTCTGCCCGGCGGACTCGTGGCCGACGTAGGTGCCCTCGGTGACGATCAGGCCCACGCCCGCGGCGGCCCGGCTGGCGTAGTACGCCCGCACGTCCTCGCCGGGCACGCCGCCGGGGGAGAACATCCGCGTCATCGGAGCCATCGCGATGCGGTTGGGGACGGTCAGGCCGTTCAGCGTGACGGGCCGTGACAGGATCTCGGCCGCGCGGGAGGCGGTGGACGTGGTGAGGGTCATGCGGGTCCTCCGGGTTGAGGCGTGGCTCGTCGCGGTGACAACGAGAAGTGCATAATACACATGCTATGTATCATGCATATTGCCGCGACCGGCCCCCGCGCGGGGCGTCCGCAATAATGGAGCGCCGGAAGGAGCGGGAGGCGCAGTGTTGGAGAAACTGGAGCGGGAGCTGATGCTGCTCTCGCGGCACCAGGTGCTTGCCCGGCGTGAGCGCGACCCCGAGCGCCTGGAGCGGTCGGCGTACCTGCTGCTCAGCCGGATCGACACGCAAGGCCCCATGTCCATCGGACAGTTGGCGGAGGCCTTCGGGCTCGACACCTCGACCGTGAACCGGCAGACCGCCGCACTGCTGCGCTGCGGCCTGGCCGAGCGCGTCGCGGACCCGGACGGCGGCATGGCCCGCAAGCTGCGCATCACCGCCGAAGGCGGGCGCCGGCTCGCCGCAGACCGCGAGGTCAATCAGTCCTGCCTGGCCAGGGTCGTCGCCAACTGGTCCCCTGAGGAGGTGCGAGAGCTGGAGGACGTCCTGGTCCGGCTCAACCGCAGCGCCGAGGCCCTCGAAGGGCGGTACTGGCCGCGCACGGAGGAGGACGACGGCCGCGCCGCGTGCCACCCGCCGGTCCCGCGGGAATCCGCACCGCGCGCCACGTAGGACCCATCGGAAATCACCTGGCCTCGTGGACCTTCGGTGAACCGCACGCCTGGCCGACACCGGAGCTCCTGCCCGCCGAGGTCCGCGGCGCCATCGACGAGCTGAACGGCCGCCCCGACCCGACCGGCCGCTGCCTCGCCGCGGTGGACGCCTTCATGGGCGACCGGACGGAGGACGACCGGGCCGCTGCCCTGGCGGCCGACCTGGCCATCCCCGAGACGATGCGCCACTACGCGCTCGGCGACATGGACCGCAAGGCCGGACAAGGAGAGGCCGGAGCCTGTTCCCGGAGGTGCGGGATCGCGGCCGGGCCGTTGCTGGCCCGGCCGCGATCCCGCACCCGATCTCACGCGGAGGGCGCGACTTCCACGCTGTAGACGAGGAACCGGTGGTCGGAGAGGTTCTTCTGGCCCTCCGGGGCCGTCGGCTCGACGAAGCAGGACCGCGGCTTCAGGTTGCTGAAGAGGTAGTCGAGCTTGGTGTTGCTGGAATGAGTGGCGGTGCCGGTGCGGCCCGGGAAGTTCTTCTGGTCGCACTCCTTGAACGCGGAGTACAGGTCCGCGGGCTTCCACACCTTGGCGTACTTCGCGCCGGCGTCGGGCGGCAGGGTGTTGAAGTCGCCGCCGAACACCACCTTGGGGGAGTCCTCGACGATGTCGGAGACCGCGAGCTGGTAGTCGTCGCGGTAGTCGAGGCCGGGATAGTCGGGGTCCTCCTCGCTCAGCTCGCGCGGGCTGTGCACGGCGCACAGCCGGACCTCGAAGTAGTCGGCGGTCGCACAGTGGAAGGGCGGGACCAGCGCCGTACTCGGCTGCACCACCGGGTACTTGAGCGGGGCCGACAGGCCCGCCTTGACCACGATGGCGGTGCCGACGTCGTCGTTCGGGTCCAGCGGCTCGCTGGTGCCCGGCTTGGTCTCGCACGGGCTGACCGTGGTGATGACACCCCTCTGCGACCAGTGGTACGGCTGGAAGCTGACGCTCCACGCCGGGCCGAGCTCGGCGGTCAGCTTCCGCAAGGTGCTCTGGCAGACCTCCTGCAGCAGCATGGCCTGCACGTACCGCTGTTGGACCTGCTGCTTCAGCAGTGCGACCTTGGCGTCGGTCTGCCGCTCCGCGCATCCGCCCCACCGCACGACGTCGCACATGTTCCAGCTCAGCACCTGCAGGTTGGTCCCGGCCGGCGGGGTCGCGGCCACGCTCGCCCCGGGCCCCACCCCGAGCACCACCAGCGCGGCCCCCGCCGCGGCCCCCGCCGCGGCCCCCAAGAACTTGCGCATGACTGCTCTCCCCACAACCCGGCCCGTCGGGCCGATCCCACCGACAAAGATCGAAACTCCGCGCAACGCGTTCCCCGCGGTCAGCGGCAGGTCCGGCGGCAGGCGAAGCCCGGGGAAGAGCGTACGGCCGGAGCGGCAGGATCGGGACCGAGTCCGTACTCGACGGCGACGTCAGGAACGCGGGAGTCGACCGCTGCCGGGCCCCTGGCCGCACGGCATCTCGTCGAGCACCGGGCCGGAGTGGGGGCGAGGGCACTGCCTGGTCGTCCTGCGGGGAGGACCGGACGGTCCCCGTAGGGTCCGTCCGGCCCAGGCGGACCAGCCGTCGGCCGCGTGACAGTGGCATCAGACCCGCACCACGGGACCGGGGAGCACCCGCCGTGAGCCAGGTAGCCGGGGACGGCTGAGACCGCCGCTGCCACCGCCGCCACGTCGCCGGTGGGCTCAGTACGGCCAGGACCAGTCCGCGACCTCCGGCAGGTCGGTGCCGTGCTCGCGGATCCAGCCGTGGTGGCGGATGCGCTGGTCGGCCATGGCCTGGCGCAGTCCCTCGGCGGGGCCGGCCAGGCCCGGGACGCGGTCGATGACGTCCATGACGAGCCGGTACCGGTCGAGGTCGTTGCGCACGACCATGTCGAAGGGGGTGGTCGTCGTGCCGGACTCCTTGTACCCGCGTACGTGCAGCTGGGAGTGGCCGGTGCGGCGGTAGGCGAGGCGGTGGATCAGCCATGGATAGCCGTGGTAAGCGAAGATCACCGGCTTGTCGGTGGTGAACAGGGCGTCGTACTCCGTGTCCGTCATGCCGTGCGGGTGTTCCTCGTGGGGCATCAGCCGGGCGATGTCGACCACGTTGACGACCCGGACGGCCAGTTCGGGGAGGTGCTCGCGCAGGAGGGCCGTGGCGGCGAGGACCTCCGTGGTGGGCACGTCCCCGGCGCAGGCGAGGACGACGTCGGGATCGCGGGAGCCGTGGTCGGTCCCCGCCCACTCCCAGATGCCGGCGCCCCGCGCGACGTGGGCCCGGGCCTCGTCGACGGACAGCCAGTCGAAGGAGGGCTGCTTCCCGGCGACGATGACATTGACCTGGTCGCGGCTGCGCAGGGCGTGATCGGCCACGGCGAGGAGGGTGTTGGCGTCCGGCGGCAGGTAGACCCGTACGACCTCGGGGCACTTGTTGAGCACGTGGTCGACGAAGCCCGGGTCCTGGTGGGAGAAGCCGTTGTTGTCCTGGCGCCAGACGTGCGAGGTGAGAAGGTAGTTGAGGGAGGCGATCGGTGCCCGCCAGGACAGCTCGCGCGAGGTCTTCAGCCACTTGATGTGCTGGCCGACCATGGAGTCGACGATGTGGGCGAAGGCCTCGTAGGTGGAGAAGAATCCGTGGCGGCCGGTGAGGAGGTACCCCTCCAGCCAGCCCTGGCAGACGTGTTCGGACAGGATCTCCATGACGCGGCCGTCCCGCGACAGGTTCGTGTCCGTGGCCTCGGTCAGCGCCTGCCAGGCTTTGCCGGTGACTTCGTACAGGTCGTCCAGCCGGTTCGAGGCGGTCTCGTCCGGACCGACGACCCTGAAGTCCCGCCGCTCGGCGGTGTCGCGCATGATCTGGCTGAGGAGGCGTCCGAGGACCCGCGTCGGTTCGTGGAGGCTGCTGCCCGGCTTGTCGACGGGGACGGCGTACGCACCGAGGGCCGGCAGCGGAAGCGGCCGCAGCAGCCGGCCGCCGTTCGCGTACGGGACGGCGCCCAGGCGGCGCTCACCCCGCGGGACCCATGCGAGAACCTCCTCGGAGGGCCGCCCGTCGGTGTCGAAGAGCTCCTCCGGCCGGTACGAGCGCAGCCAGGTCTCCAGCTGCTTCAGGTGCCCGGGGTCCTCGCGCACTCCTGCGAGCGGCACCTGGTGGGCGCGCCAGGTGCCCTCGACCGGATCACCGTCGACGGTCGCGGGTCCGGTCCAGCCCTTGGGGGTGCGCAGCACGATCACCGGCCAGTGCGCGTACTCCCGGCCCGGACCGGTGCCCGCCGTCCGTGCCTCGCGCTGGATGGCCGCGATGCGGTCCAGGGCCTCGTCCATCGCGCGGGCCATGGCCCGGTGGACCAGGGCGGGGTCGCTGCCGCTCACGTAGAGCGGGTCGTGGCCGTATCCGCGCAGCAGCGAGTCGAGCTCGGCCTCGGGGATGCGCGACAGCACCGTCGGGTTGGCGATCTTGTAGCCGTTCAGGTGCAGGATCGGCAGGACCGCGCCGTCGTGGACCGGGTCGAGGAACTTGTTGGAGTGCCAGGACGCGGCCAGCGGCCCCGTTTCGGCCTCGCCGTCACCGATGACGCAGGCGACCAGCAGGTCGGGGTGGTCGAAGGCGGCTCCGTAGGCGTGGGCGAGGGAGTATCCGAGCTCGCCGCCTTCATGGACCGAGCCGGGCGTCTCGGGGGCCACGTGACTCGGTACGCCGCCGGGGAAGGAGAACTGCCGGAAGAGCGCGCGCATGCCGGTCGCGTCCCGCGTGATGTCCGGGTAGGTCTCGGTGTACGTGCCCTCCAGCCAGGAGTTGGCGAGGACGGCGGGACCGCCGTGGCCCGGACCCCAGACGCACAGGGCGTCCAGCGAGCGGTCCTTGATCACGCGGTTGAGGTGGGTGTGGACGAGGTTCAGCCCGGGGGAGGTGCCCCAGTGGCCGAGCAGCCGCGGCTTGATGTGCTCCGGCCGCAGCGGCTCGGTGAGGAGGGGGTTGTCCATGAGGTAGATCTGGCCGACCGCCAGATAGTTGGCGGCGCGCCAGTGCGCGTCGAGCTCCGTGATGGGGTACGAGGTCATGCCCGCTCCTGAGTGCGACGGTCCGGGATTTTCGTCGACTGAGCCGATCCCTCCACACTGCCCTCCCCGAGTCGGCGCCGCGAGGGGATGACCGGCCCTGGGGGAGGGACCGTTGGGCCCTGTGTGCCACGGCGCCCGGCCGGGAGTCCGCGAGTGGGTGATGGAGGCGCACGCGGTGAAGCTGACGGTGAGGTCGGTGCCGGCGTCTCGACACACCCGTGTGACACGCGGGGCACCCTTGCGCGCGGGCGCGTGCCGTGCCCGACTTGATCGCAGCACTGGACGGCGAAAGGGACGGTGGCGGCGATGAGTCTCAAGAGGGCGGTCTACGAGCGAGAGCTGCTGCGGCTGCAGACGGAGCTGGTCAAGGTCCAGGAGTGGACGCGTGCGGAAGGCGCCCGCCTGGTCGTCGTCTTCGAGGGCCGTGACGCCGCGGGCAAGGGAGGCACGATCAAGCGCGTCGCCGAGCACCTGAACCCCCGTGTCGCGCGCATCGCAGCCCTGCCCACACCGACCGGGCGGGAGCGTACCCAGTGGTACTTCCAGCGGTACGTCGAGCACCTGCCCGCCGCCGGAGAGATCGTCCTCTTCGACCGCAGCTGGTACAACCGCGCCGGAGTGGAGCACGTCATGGGCTTCTGCACACCCGCCGAGCACCAGCTCTTCCTGCGGCAGTGCCCGATGTTCGAGCGGATGCTGGTCGAGGACGGGATCTTGCTCCGCAAGTACTGGTTCTCCGTCAGCGACGCGGTGCAGGAGGAGCGGTTCCGGCGCCGCTCGGAGGACCCGCTGCGCCGGTGGAAACTCTCCCCGATGGATCTGGAGTCCCTCACTCGCTGGGAGGCGTACTCGCGGGCCAAGGACGAGATGCTCGTCCACACGGACACGGCCGACGCCCCCTGGTACGTGGTCGAGAGCGACGACAAGCGCAGCGCGCGGCTGAACATGATGGCCCACTTGCTCTCTTCGATTCCCTACGAGGACGTGGCCGCACCGTCGCTGACCTTGCCGCCGAGGCCGCCGTCCACGGGCTACCAGCGTCCGTCCAAGGACCTGCAGACCGCCGTACCCGACCATGCGGCCACCCTCGGGAAGGACTGAACCGCGACGGACGCCGGCGGGGTCCACTCCCGGATTTCCAGCACTTCGGTCAACGGGCGGCGGGGCGTGCCGGGGCGCATCTCGGCGCCGATGCCCTCGTCCGGCCGCAGGAAGACCTTGAGCAGGTCGCCGCGCGAAGGGCGACCTGTCCGCGGGTAGGGCCGTCCGGGACACCGAAGCGGTCCGGCCGGCCCTGGTGGGTTCCGCCCGGGGGTGATTTCATGGAAGTGCGGAAAGGGTCCTTGAGAGGATGCGGAGAAGCGGCCGAGCGCCGTGCACCGCACAATCGGGATCCGCGAGAAGCGGGCGGACTCTTTCCGTCCTTTCTGCGTTCCTCGCACGGCCGTTCACCGGTTTCCGCTCCTTCAGCCGTGGGCGGTGACGGCCACGTGGTTCGTTCCGCCCGCGGTTCCCTTCGTGCGTTGCGCTGCTCGTCACCAGGGCATTGCCTGCCGGGCCCCGGCCGCGTGCGTGGTGTCCGTGTCGTCGGGGGCCCGCGAGGGCCCTGAGTGCCAAGCCGTGAGGATGGGGACCTTTGGCCCCGCCGGCGGCCCCGGGCGGCCCTCTTCCCACAGCGCCGACGGTGCCAGCGTGAGTGGTGCCCCTCATCGGCCTCTCGTTTGGGAGGAATCGTGGAAAGCGCATTCCGCACCCCGGACACCAGCTCGGTCACCGTCGGCGTGGACGGCTCGCAGCCGGCACGCGTCGCTGCCCTGTGGGCGGCCAGGGAGGCCGTACGCCGGGACCGTCCGCTGCACGTCGTGTACGGCGCCGGCACCGACGGCCGGGCCTTGCACATGTCGGCGGAGACCATCGAACGGGTCCGTCTGGGCGGCCTCGAGCTCCTGGACGACACGGCGAAGGCCGTGTCGGCGGAGTACCCCGGGTTGAACGTGACCACCGAGTTCAGCCGCGCGGGCGCCGTCGACAGCCTGCACCGGGCCGGAAGGCTCCACGGCACGGTCGTGGTGGGCAACCGCGGCCTGGGCGGGTTCGACTCGCTCATGCTCGGCTCGGTCGGGCTGGAAACCGCGGCCATCGCCACGACCCCCGTCATCGTCGTCCGAGGCGTCGAAGGGACCGAGGAGACCGGCACGGTCCTCGCGGCGATCCGCGACCCACACGACCTCCTGATCGCCCGGTACGCGGCCCGGGAAGCCGAGCTGCACAAGGCCTCCCTCCGGCTGCTGCACGTGTGGAACGTGCTCCAGTCCGTCGGCGAGGTGGTCAGCATGCTCGACGGGATCGACGAGATCGCCGGCGGGCACGCAGAGACCCTGCGGGCCGTCACGGACGTGGTCTACGACGAGTTCCCCGACCTGGAGCTGCGTGCCGATGCGGAGAAGAGCGTCTCCGTGGCCGGTGTGCTGGTCGAGGCGTCCCGGCACGCAGACCTGCTCGTCATGGGCGGCCGCCGGGTCCCAGGGCCCCTCGGACTCGCCCCCAACCTGGGCAGGGCCACGCACAGCCTGCTGCACCACGCCCACTGCCCCGTCCTCCTCATCCCCCGGACGGGCAGCGACTAGCGCGTCCGCCACCGCCGCGGTGGACTTCGCCTTCGACGAAGCCGACCTCCGGGGGCGGCTCTGCGGGCCCAGCGCACCCTGCTTTCCGAGGCCACGGCAGGCCTGTCCGAGAAGTATCCGGACGTGCACGTCACCCACGAGGTCCTCACCGGCCACCCGGTCGGGGAACTGGCACGCGTGGCCGAGCACGCCCTGGCCGTCGTCGTGGGCCGCCGCGGACGCGGCGGATACACCGGCATGCGGATCGGATCCGTCGCCCACGGCCTCCTGCACCGCGCGCACTACCCGGTGATCACCGTCCCCACCGGATGAGCCAGCCATGACCGGTCGCGCGCTCGAAATGCCGTCCGTCGGCTGCTCGGCTGCTCGGCTGCTCGGTGCCCCGCACTCCTGACCATCGCGATCGGTGACCACCCGGACGCCGCCGTCATCGGGCTGGTGGTCGTCTTCAGCACGACCGTGGGAGTGACGGAATCCTCCGCGAAGCCCGCGGCTGACACGGTCGGCGCCGGCACCGTCGTGGTGATCTGCCGGTTGGTGAGCCCCTCGCCGATGAGCGCCAGGACGGCCCGTTCACGTTCGGACAGCGCCGCCGGGCGGGCGTCCTTCGCAGAACTGTCTCGGTAAGGCGCGCAACGCACCCTGCGACCGACGAGAAGGCAGGCTAGGCGGCGATGGTGCTTTCCAGCTCCATCCGGACGTCCACGACACCCTCGACCGCGCGGATCGCCCGCGCGATCAGCGGGACCACGGCCCGGTCCCGCAGTGGGCCGCGCAGAGTGACGACCCCGTCCTGTACGGCGAATTCCATGTCCACGCCGGGTGTGAGCTCGGTGAGCACGGTCTGGCGGATCTCCTCTTCGAGCTCCTCGTCGGGCCGCAGGAACACCTTCAGGAGGTCACTGCGGCTGACCACACCCTCCAGCATGCCGAGCGCGTTCACCACGGGCAGGCGCTTGACGTGCTTGCGGGCCATGATCCGGGCGGCTTCGGCGACCGGAGCATCGGGGTGCACGGTGATCGCCGGGCTCGACATGAGCTCCTCGGCCAGCACCGCGCCTGCCTTCGAAGCCTCCTCCAGCTGCTCGGGCAGCACGGGGTCCGTACGCCGGAACTCCTCCTTCGGCAGCAGGTCCGCCTCGGAGACCAGGCCGACGACGCGCCCCTCACCTTCCAGAACGGGGACCGCGCTGACCTTCCACTGGTCCATCAGCTCGACGATCTCCTTGTAGGACGCCTCCCGGCCGATGGCGACGGCCGTGTGCGTCATGACGTCACTGACGGTGTAGCGGGATGCGGGCATGGCCGGGGCTCCTTCGCCGTACGGATGGTCAGAGGAAGCTGCCGCTGCCGTAAGGCGCGTACAGATCGAGAAGGCGAACTCGGGCCGCCTGCAGCCGGTTGGCGAGGACCTGGCCGACCCAGTGGCCCAGGGCGGAGCCGAATACGGCGTCGGCGTCCATCAGCGCCCGCACTCGCTCCGCGTCGAACTCGTACGCGCGGACGGGCGTCATCGCCTCGGCGCCCAGGCGCCAGGCGTACGGCTTGAAGAGCCACGAGCAGCCGACCAGCTGGCCGGCGCCGAGGCTCTCGATGACCGCGGCGCGCCGCCCGGGCACGTGGACGTCCAGGGTCACGGTGCCCGACCGGACGATCCAGAACCGGTCGGCGTGACCGCCCTCGCGGAAAAGACGCGTTCCCTCGTCGAAATTGACCTCGTGGGCCAGTTCCATCAGCCGGGAACGGCAGTCGGCGGGCAGTGCCTCGGAGACGCGGGTGGGTGACGGGGTGCGCATGGACGGCCTCCTGTTCGGGTCCGTCTTCAGTCTCGGCCCTCCCGCCGGTCCCGGGCATGGGCCCTGTGGTCCCCGGGCAGGGGCCGATCGGCCCCTGCCCGGCATCGGCGCACGCGCCGATGCCGGTAGCAGACGGCCCGGTCACGCTGCGCCGCACTGCCCGCGGCGTCAGCGGCGGCGGCACGCTCTCTTACGCGTGGCTGCGCGAGCTGGGCCACCTGCCGGCCGACGCCCCAACCACCTCGCGGTTCCTGGAGAGGGTCACCGGGCAGCTCACCTGTGCCCAGCTCGTCGACCGCCACCCGCTCGCCTCCGGCCCGATCCGAGCCCTGATCGTCGACTACCTGGCGGAACGCGGCGCCGTCGAGGAGACGGTCGTCGAACGCGCCGACCGAGTGATGATCTTCATCGCCGTGCGTGCCTTCTACCTGGACACCGCCCGCTGGGCGGGGGAGGAACCAGGCCGTTGGGGCCCTCGGGTGGCGCCCTGCCCGATCAAGGTGGCCGGGACCGCCGACCGTAAACGGCTCACCCGGACCGGGACGGACTGATCCCGCTGGTCACCCGCCACGACCGCGAAGAGGGACCGACCGGAACACAAGAAGTCGGCGAAGGCCGCCTCCGCCGCGGCGCCGGCGCTGCTCAGGGCCTGTCGGACGCTCGGCTCGGGGCCGACTCGTCTGTACGCCGACCGGGAGTGGAGGGTTCCAGCTCGACGGTGGTTTCCGGAGGTTGCCGGAGCGTGTTGTGGACGGTGCAGTGCGAGGCGACGGCGAGGAGTCCGGCGCGCCGCTCCTCGGGCAGCTCGGGAGGCGGGGTGACCACGACGTGCACCGAGGCCACGCGGGCGGGTGGGTCGGCGGCCATCGCGAACTCCGTCCGCACGCTCAGGCCCGTCCGGGGCAGGCCGTGGCGCAGCAGGTAGCGCCCCGCGTAGAAGGCGACGCACGTGGCGAGGGAAGCGGCGAACAGTTCGGTCGGCGTGGGTGCGGTGTCCGTCCCGCCCGCTCCGAGTGGCTGGTCCACGCGGAGCTGGTGTCCGCGCACGTCGATGGCGTACACGTCGCCCTCGACATGGGTGACGTCGAGTCGTTGCAGGTCCTTTGACGACTGTGCCGGTGCGGTGTCCGTCATGGCGGGGTCTCCGGTTTCGGGTGGGCTATTGCCATTCTGATCTTGCTGGCGGTCCTCGGGCATGAGCCTTTCGGGTCCCGGCGGGGACCTCTTGGCCCCTGAGGGCCGACTCGGCCGGCTCGGAGCGCTCCGGTCGGCCTTGCAGGCACCGTTTGGGACCGGCCGGATCGACTCGTCGTCCGGCGCTCGGCTGCTGCGGGGTTGCCCTCTTCCCGCCCCGGCGGCCTGTGTGAGGCGGTCATCCGGTGGTTTCGAGGGCGCTGAGGGCGGCGTCGAGGCGGCGGGTGGCCTCCTCGGCGACGGGTTGGAGGGCGGGCAGGCCGGTGAGGGTGACCATGACGCCGGGGTCCAGGGCCTGGACGGCGGTGCGGTCGCCGTCGGTGCGGACCACGACGTTGCAGGGCAGGAGGAGGCCGACGGTGCGGTCGGCGTCCAGGGCCTGGCGGGCGAGCGGCGGGTTGCAGGCGCCGAGGATCAGGTAGTCCTCCATGTCGTGGCCGAGCTTGGCCTTCAGGGTGGCGGTGACGTCGATCTCGGTGAGGATGCCGAAGCCCTGTGCGGCAAGGGCCTCGCGGACCGCGGCCACGGTCGTGGGGAAGTCTGCATCGAGGTGGACGGTCCGGTCGTAGCGCATGGCGTCATCCCTGTCCGGGGTGCGAGACCGGGCGGCGGGTGGCCGCCCGGTGTGAGCGGGTTCGCTGCATCGCCCAAAATACCCCCCGGGGTACCCGTGCTAGGCTCGAAAATATACCCCCGGGGGTAAATGTCAGCCGAAAGGAGCAACCGCGTGTTCTTCATCGACACCATCGAGACCGAGGGCCTCGGAAACCGCAGCTACCTGGCAGGCGGCGCGCACACCGCGGTGGTGGTGGACCCGCCCCGCGACATCGACCGAGTCCTGGCGGCGGCTGCCGCGCGAGGTGTGCGCCTCTCGCACGTGGTGGAAACGCACGTCCACAACGACTACCTCACCGGCGGCCTGGACCTGGCCCGCATCACCGGCGCCGCCTACCTCGTGCCCGCCGCCGCCCGCGTGGCCTTCGCCCGCATCCCAGTCGCCGACGGCGATGTGGTCACCGTGGACGGGGACATCACCCTGCGGGCGATGGCCACACCCGGACACACCCCGCACCACACCTCCTACGTCCTGCAAGAGCAGGGAACCGTGGCCGCGGTGTTCACTGGCGGGTCGCTCCTGATCGGCTCGGTGGGCCGCCCCGACCTGGTCGAACCACGGCTGACCGAACAGCTGGCCCGCGCCCAGCACGCATCCGCCCACCGGCTGGCCGCCGAGCTCCCCGACGAGACCCCGGTGCTGCCCACCCACGGCTTCGGCAGCTTCTGTTCCTCCTCCCAGTCGGAGGGCGACACCACCACCATCGGCAAGGAGAAGGTCGGCAACGACGCCCTGGTCAAGGACGTCGGGTCCTTCGTCGCCGCCCTGCTGGGCGGCCTGGAGGACGTGCCCGCCTACTACGCCCACATGGGCCCGGCCAACGCCGAAGGCCCCAGCCCGGTGGACCTGACCGTGCCCCCGTGGGCCGAGGCCGCCGACATCGCCGACCGCCTGGCCGCCGGGGAGTGGGTGGTGGACCTGCGCAACCGGATCGCGTTCGCCGAAGGCCACGTCGCCGGCTCGTTCAACTTCGAGGCGGAGGGGAAGATCGCCACCTACCTCGCCTGGATGATTCCCCGGGGCAAGCCCGTCACGCTGCTCGCGGAGTCACCCGCCCAGCTCGCCGCGGCTCAGCGCGAGCTGGTCCGCGTCGGCATCGACCGCCCGGCCGCGGCCGCCACCGGCACCCCCCGCGACTGGATACCCGGCGGCCACACCCCGCGCTCCTTCCCCCGCGCCACTTTCGCCGACCTCGCCGCCCTGGACCCCGGCCCGGACGTGATCCTCGACGTGCGCCGGAACTCCGAACGCGCCACGGGCTGGATCGAAGGCTCCGTACACATCCCGATCCACCATCTCCACCGCTGCTTGGCCGACGTACCGGCAGGGACGGTCTGGGTGCACTGCGCGGGCGGGATGCGCGCGGGTATCGCCGCGTCCCTGCTCGACGCCGCGGGCCGCGACGTCGTCGCAGTCGACGACTCCTTCGACGCGGCGGCCGACGCCGGCCTGCCCCTCACCGCCGGCACCGGCAGCTGAACCGCAGCCACCCCCTCCCCACCGACAATCGGAAGGAAGACGGATGTTCCTCTTCCGTCGCGGCGCTGACCGCGTCACCCCCGCCCAGGCCCGCCAGAACACCATCGACGGCGACGCCGTTCTCCTCGATGTACGCGAGCAGGTCGAGTGGAACGCCGGCCACGCCCCCGGCGCCGTCCACGTTCCGCTCTCCAGGCTGGTCACCGGCGCCACCCTGCCCTCCGTCGCCGAAGGCCGGCCGCTGGTGGTGATCTGCCGCTCCGGGCACCGCTCCCAACAGGCCGCCAAACTCCTGGCCGGGCGCGGAGCCGAGGCCGTCGACGTCAAGGGCGGCATGAACGCTTGGGCGGCAGCCGGGCTGCCGGTCGTCGACGAACGCGGAAGCAGCGGCCGGATAGCGTGAGCACGCTCATACTCGCCCTCGCCGCCGGGGCCGTCATCGGCCTGGCCCTCGGGGCGCTCGGAGGCGGCGGCAGTGTCCTGGCCGTCCCCGCCCTGATCTACCTCCTCGGCTTCACACCGGCCGCCGCCACCACCGCCTCACTGATCATCGTCGCCGCCACCTCCGCGACCGCCCTCTACGCCCACGCCACCTCCGGCAACGTCCGATGGAAGACCGGCGTCCTGTTCGCGGCCGCCGGGATCGTACCGGCGATCGCCGCGGCCACCCTCGCCACCCGCCTGCCCGAAGCGGGGCTGACCGCAGCGTTCGCCGCGATCGCGGCCCTCGCCGCCCTCAGGATGCTCAAGCCGCCCCATCCCGAACGGCAGCCCAGGCCCGTCAGACCGGCGCGGGCCGCAGGCGCGGGCGCCGGACTCGGGGCGGTCACCGGGTTTCTCGGCGTCGGCGGCGGCTTCCTCGCCGTCCCCGCACTCGTAGGCGTCCTCGGACTGCGCATGCGCGCCGCGGTCGGCACCAGCCTGCTGGTCATCACCCTCAACTCCCTCGCCGCGCTCGCCGCCCGCGCCGGCACCAGCACGCCCCTGGATTGGGCGGTCATCGCCCCTTTCACCGGCGCCGCGATCCTCGGCGCCTGGGACGGCAAACGCCTCGCCTCCAGAATCTCCGGCCCCACCCTCCAACGGATCTTCGCGATCGTGCTCCTGGCCGTCGCCGCCCTCATGCTCATCGACGCCCTCCACTGACCCTCCCCCTCCGCAACCCGTGACGGAGCCCCGTCGCCACGCCCTCCTCTATACCCCCCCGGGTAAAATATCGCCTATGACAGGGTGTAATCGACAATAAGGATGGAACGCCTCATCATGACCACACCCCGCACCCTCGACACCGAGCAGGCTCGCACTCGCCTGCACGAGCTGATCGTCCTGGACGTCCGCACCCCCGGCGAGTACGCCACCGGCCACCTCCCCGGCGCCCACAACATTCCCCTCGACCACCTGGACCGGGCCCTGCCCGACATCCGCCACGCAGCCCAGCGCGGCGACATCCTCGTCGTCTGCGCCTCCGGCGCCCGCTCCGAGAACGCCTGCCACACGCTCGCCGCCCACGGCATCACCACCGCCACACTCGCCGGCGGCACAGGAGCCTGGGCCGCAGACGGCCACGCCTTCCACCACCCCGACGGCACCCGGCGCACCGCCTGGAGCATGGAACGCCAGGTCCGCCTCGCCGCCGGCGCCATCGTCCTGACCGGCCTCGCCCTCGGCCGCCTGCGCCCCGCCTTCCGCCTCGTCTCCGCCGGCATCGCCGGCGGCCTGGCCCTCTCCGCCGTCACCAACACCTGCGGCATGGCCGCCCTCCTCGCCAGACTTCCCCACAACCGCCCCCGCCGGGGCGACCTGGAAGCCACCCTCGCCGCCCTCCGCGACCACTGACCCCATCGCCCCAGATACCCCCTGGGGTACCATGGGGTGGAGAGCAGACAAGGCCAGGAGGCAACCGGTGAAAGTCGACGACGACTCAGTCAACGCAGTCCTCAACCGTCTGCGCCGCGCCCAGGGACAACTCGCCGGAGTCATCGCCATGATCGAAGCCGGCCGCGACTGCAAAGACGTCGTCACGCAGCTCGCCGCCGTTTCCAAGGCCCTGGACCGCGCGGGCTTCAAAATCGTCGCCAGCGGCATGCGCCAGTGCATGACCAACGCCGATGCGAACCAGGCCCCGATGACCGAGGAAGAACTCGAAAAGCTCTTCCTCACCCTCGCCTGACGCACCACCCCGAACGGCCCGGCAGCCACCGCGAACCGGGCCGTCCGCGTGCCCGCACCGGCCATGGCGCGGTGTCGCGCCCCACTCGTGAGCCCCCGACGCGAGACCGGCCAGCCAGACTCGATACCGTGCGCACGGTGACCAAGAAAACGAAGGCGCATGCAGAAGACAGTGATGACCGTGGGTTGTCGGCCCGGGCGTTCGCCGCACTGATGCTGGGCGCCTTCGCCGTCGTGGCGGCGTGCGCACTTCTGGGCGGCTGGGCCGGGCTGACCGGCATCGTGATCACTGCGGTCATCCTCATCGGTTTCGCCGCCACCCGCATGTAGAGCTCACAAGCGCCGGGCTCTGTCACGCCTCTCCGGCACCGTCCCGTAGGAACAAGTCACCCCACCGCGATGTCCTCACGCCGGCGGAGCCGCTGGGAGGTTCTCCGGCCAGACCCGACAGGGCGGCATATGAGCGGCGCAGGCGTTACGGACCGGCCCGGGCTCAGCCGACTCGCGCCGCGGGATGAGCCCCAAGTCCAGAGAAGCATGGAGACCGGGGGCGTTCGCCTCCCTCGCCATGCCGTCCGTGCGGATCGCGGCCTGGCAGGGTGCGGGCGCGGTCGTCGCCTACGAGGCCGATGGCGTCGATCCGGGTGAACGCCCGGGCTGGAGCGTGGTCGCCACCGGCTACGCCACCGCCGTCACCGACCCGGACGAGATCGAGCGGTACGTGCGCCTCCCGGAGCCCTGGGGGGCGGGCGGCGCATCGGGAGCGATCCGGATCAGATCCGAACCGGTCACCGGCTTCCGCTTGCACGAGGGCGGCCCGTAGCGGCGCCCGTTCGCGCGCCTCCGGCCGGATCGGATCCGAGGCCGCGTCTCGGCAGAGCCCTCTTCCCTTCCGGTGCTGCGCGTCACCGGGCTTCGCCCTGGGCGACTTCGATGCCGTCGTGCAGATCGTCGGCCGCCTGGAGGGACGCACCGGCGGAGAAGGCCAGGCAGGCCACCAGTGCCAGGACCGCGGCGCGCCGGGCGAGGGGCCGGGTCGTTCTGGTCTCGGTGCCGTGGCCGAGGAGGGCGGCGACGCGGCGGGGAACGGGTCCGGCGGTCGCGGAGAGGGTCACGCCGGGACGCGTACGGCCGGCCGCGGACGAGGCGCGGGTCGCGAGAGCGGCCCGGCCGATGGCCCGGGCGGTAAGCCGCCTGCTGCCCACGGCGTTGGCCGCGGCCTCGTCGGCGCTGCGTTCCAGCGCGTAGGCGAGCGGCTCGCGCAGGGTCCGCAGCGCGGGGTGGCACAGGCCGGCCAGGTCGACCACGGCGGTGAAGAGGTGGTGGCGCTCCCGGAGGTGGGCGCGCTCGTGGGCGATCAGGACCTCGCGCTCGGGCGCCGACAGCGCGCGCAGCATGCCGGTCGTGACGACGACGCGGCCGGGGCTTCCGGGGAGCGCGTAGGCGTCGGGGTGCTCGTCCGGCAGGACGACGAGCTCGCCGTCCGCCTCCGCGGCGAGCTTCCCGGCGTGGCGCAGCTGGGTCCAGCGTCGGCGTGCGCCGCACACCAGCCGGGCCGCGCACCAGGCCAGCAGGGCCCCGGCGGCGACGGCGATCGCGATGACGGTGTCGGGTGATCCGCTGCTCAGCGGGGTGAGCAGGTGGCCCAGCGCGGCCACGGCGTGGAGGTGGGTGGCGCCGGGGACGATCAGCAGGGCCAGCGCGCACGTGCTCGCGGCGGCGAGACCGGCCGCGGTCGCCGTCAGCAGCCACATGGCCTGCCGGGGCGGCAGGTTCGAGGCCAGCCGCCCGCCCGCCGGTGCGACGAGGAACGGCACGAAGAGGGGGAGGAGCCAGGCGGTGTGGATCACGGCGCGTCCCCTTCCCCGTCGAGCAGGGCGCGCAGCAGGCGCTCGTCCTCGCTGCTCAGCTGGGAGACGAAGCGGCTCAGTACGGCCCCGCGGTCCTCGTCCTTCGCGAGTTCGGCGTGCATGCGCCGGGCGGTGAGGCCGGAGGCGTCCTCGGCCGGTACGTAGACGAACCCGCGGCCGGACCGCTGCCGGGTCACGGTGCCCTTCTCGAACAGGCGGGACAGGATCGTCGTCACGGTCGTGCGGGCGAGGGACCCGCCCAGTTGCTCCTGGACCTGGCCCGGGGACAGCGGGCCGTCCGCGGCCCAGAGGGCCGCCAGCACGCCGGCCTCGAGCTCGCCGGCAGGGCGTCGCTCCGCGTTCCTGTCGCCCATGGGTGCGCTCCTCCACACATCGATCGTCTACAGTGCTGTAGACCGTCTACGGAACTGTAGTCGCCAGCCGGCAGGGCGTCGTCCCGGACCCTGCACCTGCACCTGCAACTCTCACCCTAGGGGAGCCGTCCGTCATGACCTGGCCCGACCTTGCCGCAGCGTCACAGGCGCTCAGTCCGCAGGCCGTCAATCTGCTGGACGCCGGTTCCCTCCTGTCGGCCTTCGGCGCCCTCGGCGTCGCGGTCGTGCTGTTCGCCGAGACCGGTCTCCTCGTCGGCTTCTTCCTGCCCGGCGACTCGCTCCTCTTCACCGCCGGTCTGCTCTGCGTGCCGGGCAACCACGGGCCGGTCCACCTCTCGCTCCCGCAGGTGCTGTGCGCGGCCGTGGCCGGCGCCCTGCTCGGGGCCCAGACCGGCTACCTCCTCGGGCGCCGCGGCGGACGCACCCTGCTGGCCCGCAGCCGCAGCCGCAAACTCCACGAGGGCGCCGCGAAGGCCGAGGAACTCCTCGACCGGTACGGGCACGCCAAGGCGATCGTCCTGGCCCGCTTCGTGCCGATCGTGCGCACCGTACTGAACCCGATGGCCGGGGCGCTGAACGTCCGGGCCCGCGTCTTCACGCTCTGGCAGGTGATCGGCGGGCTCGTGTGGGCGGTGGGACTGGTGCTGGCCGGGTACGCGCTCGGTTCGTCCGTGCCCGATGTCGACCGCTACCTCCTGCCGCTCGTCGCCCTCGTCGTACTCGTCTCCCTCGCCCCGCTCGCCGTGGAGGTCGTCCGCCGACGGGGCAGCCGTACTTCGAACGGAGGCTCGCATTGAGCCTGCTCGCCCTGGACGGCCCCGCCGTCGACGGAAACCTGTACACCCGGCTCACCGGCCTGGCCCAGCAGGCCCCCGGCTGGCTCGACGGCCTGGCCACCGGATGGTCGACGTACGGCCTCGCCCTCTTCGCCGTGCTCATGCTGGCCGCCTGGTGGCACGCCCGGGCGGCCGCCGACCCGGGCGGGATCACCATGGCACTGGCGGCACCCCTGGTCGTGGTCGTCGCCTTCCTCGCCGACACCGGCATCAAATCGGTCTTCCGGGAGCAGCGCCCCTGCCGGACCCTGCACACGGTCACACTGGAAGCCTGCCCGCCGCTCGGCGACTGGTCGTTCCCCAGCAACCACGCCGCCATCGCCGCCGCGGCCGCCGCGGCCCTCTGGGCAGCCGACCGCCGGCTCGCGGCGATCGCGGTGCCGGCCGCGCTGCTGATGGCCTTCTCCCGGGTCTGGGTGGGTGCCCACTATCCCCATGACGTCGTACTCGGCCTGGCCGTCGGGGCGGTCATCGGCTGGCTGCTGACCCGCGCCGCCCGCCGGGCGACCCCCCTCGTACTGCGGCTGGGCAGTACGCCGCTGCGCCCCTTGGTCGCCGCCCGGTGAGTGCCCCCGACGCATCGCGAGCCAGCCGCCGGAGCCTGGTCGCAGCGCTGTGCGCGGCCCTGTTCGCCGTACTGGCCGCACTCGTCACGGCCCGCCACGGCACCCCGTACCCACTCGACGGGAGTCTGCACCGCTGGTCGGTACGGCACCGCCCCGCCGTCGCGGTCACCCTCGCGCGCGGCATCACCGCGACCGGGACCGGTCCCGTCCCGTACCTGTGCGCGGCGACCGCCGGACTCATCGCCGGATGGGGCCGGGACACCAGGGGCCGGCTGCTGAGCGCCGCGGGTGCGCTCGGATTCCTGCTGCTGGCCCAGGGCCTGCGCTACGCAGTCCTGTACGGCGTGGCCCGGCCGCGTCCGCCCGTTGCCGAGCGGGTGACGCACGCGTCCGGGTTCTCCTTCCCCTCCGGCCACACCGCGACCTCGGCGCTCGTCGCCGGTCTGCTGGCCTGGGCGGTGTGGCGCGCGGCCTCGCCGACCGCTGCCCGGCTCTGGTGGGCCCTGTTCGCCTGCTCGGCCGTCACGGTCGGCCTGACCCGCGTCTACCTCGGCGTGCACTGGCCCACCGATGTCCTCGGCGGCTGGCTCTACGCCCTCGCCTGGCTCACCGCGGCTTGGGCCGCGGAGGCCTGGCTCGGACGGGGTCGCGTCGCGGCCACCGGCCCGTCCGCGAGTCGCAAGACACCCCCTGGAGCCTGATCGCCAAGGCACCTTGCGGACACCCCCTAGTCGGCGGGCTCGGCGATCAGCGCGGTGGCCACGGTGCGGAAACCGAGGCGGGCATAGACCCGGGCGACGTCGTCATCGCCCGCGGACAAGAAGACGGTCTCGATGCCCCGCGATCGTGCGTCGGCCACCAGCACCGCGGTGACCGCATGGCCGAGCCCACGACGGCGCGCGGCCGGCAAGGTCCCCACCCCGACGATCTCGCTGACCGCGCCGACCGGCTGGTGCTGACCGGCGCACAGCGCCCTGCCGTCCTGCACCGCGGCGGCAACGCACGTCAAGCCGGCCAGGATGCGTGCCGCCACGCGTTCCACGGAACCGTCACCGGCACGGCTCCGTACCGCCTCGCCCAGTTCCGCCGTGCCGGCCGCGCCGACACCGGTGCCGGGCTCGGCGAAGGCCAGGTGGGGGACGGCCAGCGCGCTCGGCAGCACGGGATCGTCCGGCCCGACGGTCCGGACCACCACGCCGTCGGCCGACCCGGGCAGGGCCGGGGCCGATGCGTCCCGGTCGAGCACCATCAGGGGGTGCTCGTGCACCGTGAGCCCCGCCTGCTCGACCGCGGCCCTCAACGAGGGCGCGGTCTCGGCGATCCACTCGAAGCTCTCAGGGACGCCCAGCTCCCGCTGCCTGGCACGCACCCGGGTCACATCGGCGGCGCCCACCGCTCCGGACCATCCCGCGGTCGGGCGTGCGTAGAAGGGCCAGCCCTGCCCCTCCCGTACGAACAGGGTCAGCGGCCCGAAGCCTTCGGCCCGGGCACCGGAGCGGGGAACCGCGTCGTAGTACCGCTCAAGCCGGTCCAGCAGCTCACGACCATCATCAAGATCCACAGACGTCATGCCGAGCATCCAAGCATCAGCTCTCCGACCACTGCCACCGCATTGCCTCCGGCCGCTCGACGGCTCACCGCACGGCGGCCCCGGAGGCCGGAACGGCAGACCGGGGCCGGCCCTGAGGCCCGGTCACTTCCGCCAGAACAAGTGGTGCGTCACGCCGCTCGGACTGGGCACGACTTCCAGGTGGAACCGGTCGAGCAGCTCATCGGGTGACTCCCAGAGCCGTACTCCGGACCCGAACGTCACCGGCGAGACCGCGACATGCATCGTGTCGACGAGATCGGCGTCAAGGAACTGCCGGATGGTGGTCACCCCGCCGCCGAGGCGGACGTCCTTGCCCCGCGCCGCCTCCAGCGCCTGTTCGAGGACCGAGGCCGGGTCGCCGTCGACGAAGTGGAACGTGGTGTCGGAGAGGGTGAACGAGGGACGCTGGTGGTGGGGCATCACGAACACCGGTGTGTGGAACGGGGGCTCGTCCCCCCACCAGCCGCGCCACTCGTCGTCGTGCCAGGGCCCGCGCTGGGGCCCGAACTTGTTGCGGCCCATGATCTCGGCGCCGATGTTCCGCGCCCAGTCCCGCGTGAAGTGGTCGTCGAGACCCCGGCTCCCTCCGGGATCGGTGCGCATGGGCCAGCTCGCCGTGGCACCGGCCCATCCGAACAGCCTCTCGGCACCGGGGAGACCGAACGGACTCTCCAGGCTCTGGTCCTCGGCGGCACCCGCGCCGATCCCGTCGCTCGAGACGTTGAAGCTCTGGACCCTCAGTAGCTGAGCCACGTGTTCCTCCTGTGCTGTGGACGATGCCGGTGAGACTCTCCGGGCCTGAAGAACTCATCGGTGCGTCCGTGACCGGTCAAAGGCCAAACCGCCTGGCCGGCAGGCCGGTGCAGTGAGGGGACGACTGCACTGACGGAGAGCCTCTCAGAGACGAGGGCACCCCGCCGTGCTGATCCGTCCGACGGCGTGCCCCGGACCCGTGACCGCCGCCCTGGCGGGCGGACCTGGGGTCGAGGCCGCGCGGAGCGGGCCGTCGTCACGGCGTGTCGGGCAGTCGTACGGCTTCGATCCCGGGGTCGTTCAGCAGTGCTTCGACGAGGGCCGGGGGGCCGGCGACCTTGGTGGCCCACAGGTCGTAGTCGGTGCACAGGACCCATGAACGATCGCGCGCCCAGAGGTTGGAGGGGCTGAATTCGGCTGCGGGATTGTCGTAGAGGATCCCCGCGTCGCCGAGGCGGCCGGCCTGCACGTGGAGGTTGTCGAAGTCGGTGGTCGCGAGCATCAGCGGGTTGTAGTAGGCCAGGCAGGAGGTGTCCGGGCCGGCGGGGGCGTGTTCGGTGAGGACGGCGATCAGCCTGTTCCAGGTAGCGCGGTCCAGGCTCCCCTCGGTGGGCGGGAGGACGCCGAGCGGCCAGCTGCCCTCCCTCCTGGCCGAGGGGAAACAGCGGTGGGAGGGCAGCAGCCCGTCGGGCACGACGGGATCGCCGGTGCGCCGGGCGAGTTCCGCCCAGCGCAGCCGCCGCCAGCCGCGGCCGGGATGCTCGGCGCGGCCGAGGCCGCCTCCCGTGGCGACGCCCACTTCGAGGTCGATGCCCGCGAAGACGCGGGGCCGGACGCTGCCGTCCGCCAGACGTGCCCGGCGGTACTCGTGGTACGACACCCCGGCCGCACCCCGCTCGTGCTCGTACATGGCGTTGAGCACCCAGACCGAGTCGGGCATGGCGGGCGGCATGAACCCGGTGACACCGTCGCCGCACAGTTCCAGCAGCCAGTCGGTCGCATCGGACGACACGAGCGGCCACGGGCCGGTCAGCAGGTTCGACTCATCGGGCATGCCTCCATGATCCCCGCCCCGCGACACCGAACCCACGCGGCCCCCATCCCCCCACGTGAGCACGCCTCCGCCCACGCGGCGGGGTCCCCCTATCCCTCCCGGCGCCGGTGCGGGTGCGATTCCGTGTTTCCCCCTCGTCGTGCGTCGCCCGCTGCGATGCTTCCGCCGGTGTCGCCGGGCCCCCGCTCCATGAGCGGCCCGGCGACACCCGGCGAACGGCGGCGGGGTCATGGGGCACGGCGCTCCGGTTCGTCGTGCCGGAGCGCCCGGCAGCGGCTTCCCAGGAGACTTCGCCTCCGGCCGCCGCCGGGCGGAACTGAGAGGGGGAGACGTCGATGGCATCGAAAGCGGTACTCCACAGACCGGGATCCCGGTGGCGTGACCGGCTGCTGGTCCTGGCCGCGTCGTCCGCGCTCGCCGCGGGCGGCCTGACGGCCCTGGCGCTTCCGGCGGAGGCCGAAGGGGTGTGCGCCGCCCCGGTCGTCGCGGACGGCATCACCACGATCACCTGCACGGCGGGCGGCTCCGGAAGCCTCACGGTGCCCGAGGGAGCCGCCGGCGCCACGGTGACCCTCGACGGCGCCGGAGGTGGCAACGCCTACGACGGCACACCCGGCGGCAAGGGCGCGCACCTGGTGGCGACGCTCCCCACGTCCCCCGGGCAGACGTTCAACGTCACCGTCGGCCGGCGCGGCGCGAACGCCGCGGCGAACCCGCAGTTCGGCGCACCCGGTTCGGGCGGCGCCCTCGTCGCGGTGACCACCGACTCCAACGCCCCCCTGCTGACGGCGGGTTCGGGCGGCGGCGCGGGCGGCCCGGGCATCGGCTCCCCGTCCTACCGGGGAGGCGCCGGCGGGGACAGCGGCAGCGCGGGAGCCGACGGCAACGGCCTGGCACCGGACGCACAGGGAGGTACGGGCGGCGGCCCGGGCACCGCCACCGCCGGCGGCGCGGCGGGCACCGGAGGACCGGGCGCGGACAACGAGGGCGCGAACGGCTCTCCGGGCGCCTTCCCGAACGGCCCCGGCGGCTCCGCCGGACAGGGCGTCTTCAACCCGACGGGCGCCGGCGGGCGCGGCGGCGCCGGATACGGCGGCGGCGGCCGGGGCGGAGCCGGCGGCCGGTACGGGACCACGCTCGGCGCCTCGGCCCGGGCCGTGCTGGCCCGGCCCCGGATCGAGCTGCCGCCCGCCGCGGCCGCGGACGTCCGCAGCGGCGCGGTGCACGAGAGCGTGCTCCGGGCGATGCTCCTGCTCGCGGGCACCTACCGGATGTCGGTCAGCGTGGTGCGGTCGGGACACCCGGTCAACGTGTTCGGCACCGGCCGACCGAGCGATCACCCGGTCGGCCGGGCCTTCGACGTCTGGGCCGTCGACGGCCGTCCCGTCGTCGACCCCACGACACCGCGGAGCCTCATCACCGCGTTCATGCGCGCCGCCGCTGCAGCGGGCTCGTACAACGTCGGCGGCCCCGTGCGGCTTTCGGGCGGAACCCGGCCGAACCAGTTCTTCTCCGACGCGACGCACCACGACCACGTACACATCGGATTCGCCACCTGAAGCCGCCCCGCCCCGGCACAAGGGTGAACACGCCCGGGTTCCGGGCCGGATGCTTGTAGCATTCCTGCCCATGTCGAAGCCTGACGACCTGCTCGTCGCCATCGCTGCCGCTGTGGAGTCCCAGCAGAGCAATCAGATGTCCTTGACCGTCCTGGTGCACGGCGCCGTCATCACCGGCCGCCTCGCTCCCGAGAGCGCGTGGCGCCGGCGGGTGGCCGAGGTCCTGGCGGACTCGGACCGGCTCGGGGATTTCGCCGGCCTGTTCATGGACTCCGAAGGCGGCGCTGCTGCGCGCAAAGCGCCACCGCCGCCCTCCTACCTGCATTTCCACGTCGCCCGGATCCTCCAGGGCACCGTGGGCATTCCCGAGACCGGCGGGATGTACCGGATCGCGATCAAGGACGTCAGTGCCTGGACCATGGGCGACTTCAGCTATTCGGAGGCCGACTGACACACGCAGGCCCACCGAACCGCTGCGCCATTCGGGCGAGCGGGCGGCACGTCGCCGGACTGGGCGGCGTCCGCCGGGGCAATGTCGATCGCGGGCCGGCCGGGACCGGCGGGCCGAGGCATGCGCCACGGGACGGGAGAATCACATGGGCCAGCGGAACAGGCGGACTCAGACGGTGATGGCGATGGCTGCCCTGGGGGTGGGGCTGCTGCTCCAAGGGGCGCCGGCGGCCGCGGCCGCGCAACCGGCCGCGGCACGGCCGGTGCCCGGCGAGGCCACGTCGGCCGCCCCGTCCGTCGAGGCCTCCGGGTACACGCACGTCCAGGGCGTCGTGGTCAGCCGCGTGGCCCTCCACGTACGGGCCAGGGCGACGACCTCGGCGGCGGTCCTCGGCTCGCTGGACCCGTTCGAGAAGGTGCAACTGTCCTGCCAGGCCAAGGGCTCCACGGTGGAGGGCAACAACATCTGGTACCGGCTGCACGGCGAGCCCGGCTGGGTCTCGGCCCGCTTCGTGCACAACTACACGCCGGTCCGGTGGTGCTGACGGGCGGCGCCGCGGTGCGGACCGGCACACTCCCTAGCCGTCCGCGGGCGGGCGGTCGCTCCACAGCCGGCTGAACCGCAGCCGCGGACGCAGCGCCCGCCGGGTGCGCGAGTGCCGGTCGAGCTCCTCCACGAGCCGTTCGGAGCGCTTCTCCACACCGAGTTCGTCCAGTACCCGGTCGGCATCCGCGAGCAGGGCCCCGTACAACTGCCACACACCGGAGCGCGCCCGCGCCTCCTCGCGCAGGAGTCGCGCGGCGCGCTCGCGGCTGACCCGAGCCGCCGCGAGCTCCTGCGTCAGCCGGACCTCAGCCTCCTCGGCGCTCGCGCTGATCTGCGCGGTGATCAGTACGGCGAAGTTCTCGACGGCGCTCGCCATGTGCGCGAACAGCTCCCGCAGCGCCTCGGCGAGGTGGTCCTGGAAGAGCGGGCCGTCCGTACGCGTCTTGGCGAGGTCGGTCAGCGTACGGCAGCAGACGCGCAGGACCACCGCGCAGATCTCCAGGGTGTCCAGTCCCGTACGGAGCACGAGGCGGAAGAGCAGCCCTTCCTTCACCCGGGGGTTGAGCCGCAGGCTGTCCTCGGCCTGGCGCAGCGCCGCGTCCACGCCCGCGATGTCGTTGTCCAGCCGTCGCGCCTCGTGCAGCCGGGCGGCCGCCTTCTCCACCGGGGTGTGTTCCGCCAGCTCGTCGCCGAGGTGGACCAGCAGGTCGCGCATGCGGCCGGCGAGCGAGGTGATCGCCTCGCTCGCCGGTGCCACCCATACGGGCGGCGCGAGGAAGACGTTGAACAGGAGCCCCACGACCGCGCCGATCAGGGTCTCCAGCACCCGGTCCCAGGCGGTGGCCGCCACCTGCGTGACGCCGAGCACCAGCATCGCGCTGATCGCGACCTCGGGGACGAACTCGTCGACCCGTACGAGATGGCCCACGACGAGCGAGGTGAGGATGACCAGCCCCAGGCTCCACCAGGTGAGGCCCACGAGGGTGCTGAACCCGATGGCGACGAGGACACCCGCGACGACCGAGTTCACCCGGCGGATGCCGGTGGTGAGGGTGGTGTAGAGGGTGACCTGGACGACGAGCAACGCCGTCAGCGGCGCGGTCAGCGGCGCCGGCTCGCTGCTGAGCCAGAGCGCGACCACGTAGGACACCACGGCCGCCGCCGTCGAGCGGACGGCCTGGACGACGACGGGCTCCCGGCGGCGGCCGACGAGGGTTCTTACGGTGACGATGACTTCCGGCATACGTGCCAGCCTTCCCGGACTCGGCTGCACCACGCGTCACACGGATCAAGACGGCACCACCGTACGCGAGGCGGCCCACCCCGGCTGCCCGCCATTGCTCCCCGGCCGCGCCTCCTACCCCGTACGGCCCAGCCGTCTTCCCACCCGAGCGGCCCGGCCTCGGAGCCGGTCGCGCGGCCCGGGGCTAGGGTGGTTCGGGGGGAGGTCGAGGGAGGTCGGAGCCGGTGTCGACGTCAAGCCATGAGGTGTTCGGGGCGCCGTGCTGGGTCAGCCTGATGACCGGCGACCTCGAGGCCGCGCAGCAGTTCTACGGGGCCGTGCTCGGATGGGGGTTCCGCCCCACCCGCCTCGGCGAGGGGTTCTGCGTCGCGATGCGCGACGGGGCGCCGGTCGCCGGCATCGGCGGGCTGGCCCGGCGCCTGGGGGTCCCGGTGGCGTGGACCCCGTACTTCGCCGTCGATGACGCGGACGTCACCGCCGCCCGGGTGCGCGAGCGGGGTGCCACGATGGGGGTCGGCCCGCTGGCCTTCGGGACCGGCCGGGCCGCGCTCGCGGCCGACCCCGACGGCGCGGTCTTCGGGTTCTGGCAGGGCGAGGTGATCCCCGACTGGACGGCGCATCCCGGCGGCGCGGCCGCCTGGCTCGAACTGCGCACCCGGGACGCGTTCGCGGCGGCCGTGTTCTACGGCGAGGTCCTCGACTGGGCGTGCGAGCGCTCCGGATGCTGCGACGTCTCGTACGAACACGACCACGTCGTGGTCCGCCGCGGCCGCGACACCGTCGCCGTGATCAGCGGCGGAGCCGTCGAAGAGGCCCCGGACCCACAGGTCCGGCCGCGCTGGCACGTCCACTTCGACGTGCCGGACCTCGAAGCCGCGGTGGAGACCGCGACCCGGCTGGGCGGCCGCACCGTCTCACCCGTCCACACCACGCCCACCAGCCGCCGCATCACCCTGGCCGACCCGGACGGCGGGCTCTTCACGATCGTGTCGCCGGAGAAGGCGCCCAGGGCCGGCCGCTAGGGCCTAGCCGCGCGCGGCGAAGGCCTTCGTGAAGGCCAGCGGTTCCTGGACTATGGACGAGCAGGTCGCGTCGGCGGAGTTCTTCGCGCCGCCCGGGCACTGCTTGTCACGGGCGCCGGACCACATCGCCAGCCAGCCGAGGCCCTTGGCGCGGGCGAAGTCCACGAGCTGCTTGGCGTCGTCCACCGTGAAGACCTCGGTGGAGACGTCGTTGACGCCGATCATCGGGGTCACGGCCACGGTCTTCCACGCTGCGGCGTCGCTCAGGCCCAGTACGCCCTTGAGCTGTGCCTGCGTGGCGGTGGCCGCCTGGATGGCGTAGCCGCCCATGTCCCCGCTGTAGGCGGGGCCGTAGTCCATCGCCATGATGTTGACGGCGGACACCGCCACCCCGTTGCGCTTGGCGTTGGCGATCAGGTCGACGCCCGGCTGTGTCAGCCCCTCCGGCATCACGGGCAGGGTGAAGGAGACGTCGAGCCCGGGATGCGACTTCTGCAGCTGCGCGATGGCCTGCGCGCGCCGGGTGTTCGCCGCGGTGTCGGGCAGGGCAGCGCCCTCGATGTCGAAGTCGACCTTGGTCAGCCGGTACGTGTCCACCACCTTGCCGTACGCGGCGGCGAGGTCGGCGGGGGAGCCGCACGCCAGGCCCAGCTCGGACCCGGCCGCGCCGCCGAACGACACGCGGACGTCCCCGCCCTTGCCGCGCAGGGCGGAGATCTGCGAGGCGACCCGGTCGTCGCCGAGGGCCGTGATCCCGCCCCACAGGGGGGAGCAGCCGCCGCCGGAGGTGACGAAGGCCAGGTTGAACTCCTTCACCCCCGTCCGGGCGGCCGTGTCCAGCAGGTCGAAGGCCGGGTAGAGCGAGGTGTCCACGTACGGGGCGAACCCGGCCGGCGTGGTGCTGCCGCCGCCCGGGGGCACGGTCACGGTCGGCGTCGGCGTCGGCGTCGGCTTCGATGTCGCCGTCGCCGTCGCCGTCGCCGTCGGCGCGGTGGTGGCCGTCGCGGTGGGAGCGACCGTCGGCGCGGTGGTGGGCCGGCCGCTCGGGCTGGGCGTCGGACCGGTGGCCGGCGAGCACTTCTCCTTGTTGATGAGGCATCCCGTGGGACTGCCCGCGTTCCCGCTCGCGTTGGTCACGAACCCGACGGTGACGGAGGCGCCGGCCGCAAGACCGGTCGTGTCCCAGCGGGGCGGCTTGACCGTCACGTGCTGCCCGCTCACGGTGTGTTCGCCGTTCCACAGGGAGGCCAGGGAGGTGCCGGCGGGCAGGTCGAACTCGAGGGTCCAGTCCTTGAGCGTTCCGCCGCTGTTGTTGGTGACGACGTACTGACCGGTGTAGCCGGTGGTCCAGCTGCTCGCCTTGGTGAAGGTCGCGCCGACCGATGCGGCCTGCGCGGTACCGGTCAGGGCCACGGCGGTGCCCGCGACGGCCGCCGCGACGGCCAGGGCGGCCGCCGCCCTGGTCTTGGCACTCGTCGTACGGCGATGGGAATGGCCAGCCATGAGGACCTGCCTCCGTGCTCGGGGGATGGGGGTTCGAGCAGCACGCTAGCGACCACAAAACGGACGAATGTGCGGTTCGGGCTCCGCCCCCGCGTTCTTGAGGCCGCCTTAAGGAACGGATCGGAGAGGGTTAATGACCACGGCGGGGCGGGGCGTCCCCGGGTACGCCCACCCCGCCGCGGGGGAGCTACTGCTTCTTCTTCGCGCGGTCCTCCTGGAAGGCCTTCGCGCACACCGGACCGGTCTCCGTCGCTATGAACGAGACGATCAGCAGGGCGCCCGCCTTGCCCTGGTGGCTCGCCCTCACCCTCCAGCCGCTCTTGTCCAGAGACGTGACGACCGTCGCGGGCTGGTCGACGGTCCGGGTCTCCTTCCGGCCCCCCTTGGCCAGGGCGGCCACCGTGGTGTCGTAGGACTTCCTGGAGTCGGCGGCCTTCGCGCTGTCCGCGGTCCAGGAGACCACGCAGGACTTCAGATCCGCCGGCACGTCGTCGCCGGACTTCTCCGCGAAACCGGCCGACGTGGCCGCCCACCTCGCCTTGCGCCCTACGCTTCCAATTCACCGCGCACGGACGCCTGATGCCCCCGCGATCAAGGAAACCGTCTGTCACCCCGGTCGTCGACGTAAGACTTTCGTCATCCGGAGGTCCTGGCCTCCGGACGGCCGCCCGCATTTGAATGTGGGGGACGGAACGAGGAAGAGGGGCTGCCATGACGGGGACGACGACGGGCGCGGTGTCGGGGAGGCGTCGGCGCGGCCGGGTGCTGGCCGGGGTGCTGATCACGGCGGCGCTGGTGCTGGGAGCCGGTCTGTACTGGGCCCAGCCGTGGAAGCTCTGGCAGGACTCCGCCGTCAACGAGGCGCTGCCCACCGCCTCCACCATCCCGGCGCCGGGCTCCGCGCGGCCGGGAGCCGCCCCGGCGCCGGTTCCGCGGACCATCTCCCAGGGCTCCCTGATCAGTCACGAGCACAGCACCACCGGCACGGTGAAGCTCATCGAGCTGCCCGACGGCTCGCGCACGCTCCGCCTGGAGGACCTCGACACCAGCAGCGGCCCCGACCTGCGCGTGTGGCTCACGGACGCGCCGGTGAAGGAGGGCGCGGACGGCTGGTTCGTCTTCGACGACGGCAAGTACGTGAGCCTGGGCAAGCTCAAGGGCAACAAGGGCGACCAGAACTACGAGATCCCGGCCGGTGTGAACCTCGCCGACTACTCCAGCGTCACCGTCTGGTGCGACCGCTTCAACGTGTCCTTCGGCGCGGCGGCACTCCAGGCCGCCTGACGGGCCGGCCGATCCGGGCGGCCCCGCCGGGCGACCACCCGTCTGCCCGACGTGCCGTCAGCCACCCGCGTACGACGGGCGTCAGGGTCGGGACCGTCACCGAAAGCCTCGACGCCCCCGCGATGGCGGCGCTGCCGGGCTGTCCGGACCGCCGCGCCGCGCACGTGGACGCCCTGGAGGCCGAGTCTGGTACCAGGACGCCCGCGGCACGGCCGCCCACCTGGCCGTGCTCACCCGTTTCGGAGTCCGTGCCCCCGGCCTGTGGGCGCTTGGGTTCGAAGTTCCCGACCTGTGGCGCGCTCTGGCCGGGCCGTGACCGGCTCCCCGCGCCGGTCGGCGGTCCGGCGCCCGTGCTCGCGCAGAAGTGACGATCCGGTCTCGGATGCGGTGATCACCGTTGCCTCCGGCCCCGGCCGCCCGTTTGGCGGTCATGGAAGCAGCTTCTACGCGTCCAGTCGTGTCCCCGGATGTTTCTTTCGCAGAGCTCAACGGCGCGTACTGGATCGACTCGGACCCCTCCCTCCACGGCACGGAGGAGTGCGCCCAGTGCACCCTCCTGCGTGCGGCGGGGGGCGGTGAAACCCCGTCCTCACGGGAGGACGCGGCGGCGGACGGCGCCTGCTGCGGGGGCATCGGCTGGGTGCTGACGACGGGCCGGCCCTTACTGGTGACCTGCGCGGCGATCACCGTCACCGCCGCGCTCATGACCGTGGCGCTGGGCTGAGGAACCGGGCGGGCCGTCTTCGCCCGCATGGGTGTGCCCGTGCGGCAGCGCCCGCCCCATCGGCGCCAGCGCATGGCGGACGCCGGAGCCGTTCCGCTCCGTCGTGAGCAGGCCGGCGGAGCGCAGGACCGGCGGCCGACCGGGGTCCGCGTTGCCGCTCGGCGCCGGCGGCCGGGGGCAGAAGAAGGTCGGCACGAGCGGGAGGCCGCGGCCCTCCAGCCGCTGGTCGGTGGTCCGGCCCCCTGCGGACCTGCGGGCTTTCCGAGAGCCGTCCCGTGCGCGTAGCGTGTTCGCATGACTACGACACCGGCTGGAGAGGGCGGGCCGACCGTGGATCGGGCCCGCCCGCGGATGGAGATCCGCAACCGGCAGACCGCGGGGCTGACGTTCCGCGCGGACCAGTGGGCCGCGAAGAAGGCCGGTGCCCAGGCGACGGCCACCGTCCGGGCCTGGGGGTACGCACACCTCGACGAGCCGGATCTGGACACCGCCGTACGACGTCTCGTCCAGGCGGCGGTCGCCGACGGCGGAAAGCGGATCAGCGTCCACCTCGCCGACCAGGACCACCGCATCCTCGCGGTCGTGCTCAGCCACGTCGCCGGCGCCGCCCCCGGCGAGGACGCCGTACTCGGCGAACTCGCCGCCCTGCGCACCGTCGTGAGCTGTGGCAGCGACATCGCGCCCGACGGGCGCCGGGTGTGGGCCCTGCTCGACGCCGCTCCCCGCCCGCCCCGGGAACGGCGCTCCGGCCCGGCGGCGGGCGACGGCTCCGACGCCTGAGAGCGGGTCAGGACGGGCTTGCCGCGGCCCGGTTCGGGCGGCCGGACCTCGCCCGCCTCGATCCGGACGGGCGCCGCGCGCCGCGGCGGCGGTGCAGCAGCGCGTCGAGGGAGAGCGCGGGGGCGCCCGCGAGGATCAGCGGGAGCCAGGCCACCAGGTACACGAGGTCGTTGCCGTAGTAGTACGGAGTGGTCTGCCAGCTCACGGTCAGCCACAGGCTCAGCGAGATCAGGGCGCCGCCGAGTGCCGCGATCCGCGTCAGCAACCCTGTCAGGGCGCCCAGCCCGACGGCCAGTTCCCCCAGGGCCATGGCGATGCCGAGTGCCACCGGGCTCTGCGAGGAGAGCTCGACCAGCACCGGGAGGGCGGCGGAGTCCCGTACGGCCTCCATCTGCTGGCCGATCGAGCCGTCACCGGTGGCGGACAGGAACGCCGCGTCCGTCAGCTTGTCCAGCCCGGCGTAGACGAAGGTGATGCCGAGGAAGAGGCGCAGCGGCAGGAGTGCGTACTCGGCCGCTCGCGTGCGCAGGTCGGGGGATGTCGTAGTCACACCCTGCACACGCGGGAACTCCCCTCGCGGTTCGGTCGTATTCGGTTGCGGACGCGGTGAACCACGACCCGCCTCCCCCCGTGTTCCTGCTGAGGCTGGAGCGGCAAGGGATGCTCCGGTCCGCTTCCGGTACGAGAAGGAGATACGGCCATGGGCGACACCACGCGTCGGCGCACGGTTCTCGCGGCGGGCGCCGCGACGCTGGCAGGCACCGTCCTGAGCGGCTGCGGCAGCGACGGGGGAACCGAGGCGTCCGACGGCTACGGAGCCGGTGACGCAGGCGGCAACGCACCCGGCAACGCACAGGGCGAACCCTCGGCGGGCGCCGCGGCCGGAGGCGGCACCGGCGGCGGGCAGGCGCTCGCGCAGACGTCGGACATCCCGGTCGGCGGCGGCAAGGTGTTCAAGGACCAGAAGGTGGTGGTCACCCAGCCGATGGCGGGGCAGTTCAAGGCCTTCTCGGCGACGTGCACCCATCAGGGCTGCTCGGTGGCGTCGGTGAAGGACGGCAACATCGTCTGCCCGTGCCACCAGAGCCTCTTCAAGATCTCGGACGGCACGGTCGCCGGCGGGCCCGCCACGCGTCCGCTGGCCGCGGCGAAGATCGCCGTGGAGGGTGACAAGATCTCCCTCGCCTGATCGGCCGGACGCGCTGCCGGGCTCACCGGGCCCGGCGGCGCACCGGGCGTCACCGTGGAGGCGGCCCGGCCGTCGGGCGACGGCGGGTGTTCGGGGGACACTGGAGCCAGGGGCCCATGCCACACGGGCAGCGGCGAACGGAGGGCAGCCACCATGCTGGGAGACAGCAGGGGATCCAGCGGCGACTCGGTGGACGACATCGACCGGGCCGTCGGCGAACTGGCCGCGCGCGGTGTCGTGTTCGAGCGGTACGAGGCGTTCGACCAGGACGCGAAGGGAATCGCCCGGGAGGCGCCCGGCCCGGCGATCGCCTGGTTCAAGGACCCGGCCGGGAACATCGTTTCCGTCCTCCAGCCGAACGGGACGTAGCCGCCCCCGAGCCGGGGCCGGGCGGCCCGACCATCCGGCGGTGGGTGGCGGTAGTCCGGAAGGGGTGGCTAGCCCCATGGTCGCGTCCTCGTCGCGCCGCGATGCTTGAAGCACTTGAGGCGGACTTGAACGAGGAGGACGACATGCGGATCGTGGCGGCGGACGGCGTGACGGGGACGGCTCTGGCGGACGGCCGGATGAAGGTACGGACGGCAGAGCGCGGCGAGTTCCGCTGCAGCCCGGTCGGTTCGGCGATGTGGGTGGCCCTGCGGGTCAACGACGGGTTCCTGGACCTGGCCGCCTCCTCCCTTGCCGACGCCTGGCAGACCGACGAGGACAAGGTCCGTACGGCGATGAACGCCTGGGCCGAACGCCTGATGGACGCGGGACTGCTCAAAGCCGCGGCGTGAGCCGGTCAGGCCGGGCTCAGGCCGCGGCGACGGCCGGCACGGATCCAGTACGGTCCGGGGATGTTCATCGTCACCGTCACGTACACGGCACCGCTCGAAGACGTCGAACCCTGGAGGCCGGACCACGGCGACTGGCTGGAGCGGCAGCTCTCCAGCGGTTCGCTCCTGGTGGCCGGGCGGCGCAAGCCACTGGTCGGCGGGGTGTACCTGGCCCCCGGGATGCCCGCCGAGGACCTCGACCGCGTTCTCGCCACCGACCCGTACGTCCTGGGCGGCGTAGCCGAGCACACCGTGCTCGAGTTCACCCCGCACCTTGTCGTGCCCGGCCTGGAGGCCCTCACGTCCTACGACTGAGCCGGGGCCCGTTCCGTCTGACACGCGGCCGGGCGGCTGGCCCGATCCGCACCGTCACGGCACGGATTCGCCCGCCGTCGGTACGCACAGCACCGGCACCGGAGACAGGTGCAGGAGCTTGTGCGGGGTGGAGCCCAGCAGGGCGCCGCGGATCGGGCTGTCGCCCCAGCTGCCGACGATGATGACCCGTGCCTGATGGCGTTGTGCGGCATCGAGCAGGGCCTGGGCCGGTTTCTCGTCGACCACCTCGACCGTCGACGGGACGCCGGCCTCGTCGGCTGCCTCGACCGCGCGGGCCAGGGCGCTGCGTCCCGCCTGGCGGACGGCCTCCCGGTGGGCCCGGTACTCCTCCCCGGCGGCGCCGGGTGCGGCGGCGCCGTAGACGAGGACGAGCGGCTCGCCGAAGGCGGTGGCGACCTCGAGCGCCACGCGCAGGGCCCGCTCCGCGCCGGGCGACTCGTCGTACCCCAGCACCACAGACATCATGGACTCCTTCGGAGATACCGGACCAAACGGGTCGCGCGGACCGCCGGGCCACACGGGCCACCGGGCCCCGCGGGCCCCGCGGGCCGGCGGGCGGCTACGGCTTCCTGCGGCGGACGAGCTCCGGGTCGACCACGCCCCGCCGCTCCCGCCAGAACCTGCCGTCCTGCACCCGCCAGAAGCACATGATCAGCACGCCGACCGCGGCGATCCCGATCCCGATCACCAGCGGCGGCCCGAGACCGAACCAGGAGACCCCGCTGGCCGAATTCTCCGGATTCGACATGTCGTTGACCGACTCCACCAGCAGCCACACCAGCAGCCCCGCCCCGATCAGCGGCCCGAGGCCGATGAGCAGGAAGTTGTGCGGGTTCTCCAGCAGGTGGCGGCGGTAGTACACGGCGCAGGCCACACCGGTCAGCGCGTAGTAGAAGGCGATGAGCAGGGAGAGCGCCGTGAGCGAGTCCAGGAGGGCGTTCTCGCTGATCTGGTTCACGACCAGGTACCAGGCGATGGCGATGCCGGCGACCCACCACGTGCTCACGTCCGGGGTCCGGAACCGCGGCTGGATGTGCGCGAGCCGATGCGGCAGCGCGTGCCGGCGGGCCATGGACAGGGCGGTGCGGGAGGCCGGGATGATCGTGGTCTGGGTGGAGGCGAGCGCGGACGTGCAGACGGCCAGGAGCACCATCCAGTCCCAGCCGCCCATCACCTCGTGCGCGAGGACGGCGAAGATGGCCTCCTCCTCGCCCGCGCGCTCGGCGAGGAAGGCGGTCCCCGCGTAGCCGACGATCGCGAAGCCCACGGAGAGGTAGGTCACCAGCAGGACCACGGTGGACCAGATGCCTGCCTTGCCGGGCGCGGTGGCGGAATCCTGGACCTCCTCGGTGAGGTTCACCGCGGACTCCCAGCCCCAGTAGATGAACACGCCGAGCAGCAGCCCGCCCGTGAGGGCGGCGCCGCCGGCTCCGAAGGGGTTGAGCCAGCTGAGTGACGGCTCGATGGAGTCGAGGGTGCTGGTGCCGGAATAGATGCGGTAGAAGGCCACCACCGAGAAGACCAGCAGGAAGAGCACCTGGGCGAGGATGAGCACGTCCTGGAGGTGGGCCGACAGTTCGGTGCCGATGACGCAGATGGCCGTCATGGCGAGGATCACCAGGACGGCGAGGGTCTGCCGGATGGCCGGGTTGGCGGCCCAGTCGTCGAGGCCGGCGGCGAGGAGGCCGAAGTTGACGGCGACGTCGGCCAGCGAGCCGATGACCAGGACCCCGGTCATGGTGATCGCCCACCCGCCGAGCCAGCCGGCCCAGGGGCCCATGGCCCGTGTCACCCACGAGAACGTCGTACCGCAGTCCTGGTCGACCTTGTTGAGGTAGTAGAAAGCGGCGGCGATCAGCAGCATCGGGACGAACGACGCCAGCATCACGCCCGGCGCGTAGATCCCGGCCAGCGCCACGATCGGCCCGATGACGGCGGCCAGCGAGTAGGCGGGCGAGGTGGAGTTCAGGCCGATGACGAGCGCGTCGAGGAACCCGATCGCGTTGTGCTTGAGCTCCGCGTCCGGGATCTCGGCACCCGCCCCGCCGCCGACACTGTCCTGGGCCATGTACGCATCGTCATGCACCCGGCGGTACAGCGCGAGGCGCGTGGTCTGTCCGGGGGGCAGGGCCGGTGGCGGGGGCCTCGTGCGACGAGCGGCCCGGACCCCCACGAGGGGATCCGGGCCGGACCGGCCTTGCCGTGCGGCCGGGGAACGGCCGCGGGCGGATGGCGGGTCAGTTCGTCTGGTAGACGCCGAAGATGTCGACGACCAGGTCGATGTTGTCCCAGCCGCGGTTCCAGAAGTCGACGATGCCGTTGTAGCCCGTGCCCGCCTGGACCAGGTTCGGGACGGTCTCGCCCCGCTTCCAGTTCAGGTTGGACGAGTTGGGCGGCGTCGGCCAGGTCGCCCAGTCGTTGTCGTAGGCGCTCAGCGAGTTCGGGTCCGGGGACACCGTGAGGTAGCCGTCGCCCCGGGTGTTGGTGACCGTCGTGTTCAGCACGTACGCCGTGTTCTGCGGACGCGAGCTGGACAGCGGCATGTAGATGTAGCCCTGGCCCTCCAGCTGGCCGTACGGCCAGTCCGCGGGGTCACGGGTGTCGAGGATGCGCTCCGGGAGGAACGGCAGGTAGGCGCCCTGGCCGTCCGTGCTGTAGTAGCCGACCACGTCGACGATGACGTCGGTGCCCTTCCAGGCGCCGTTGCGGATCTTGATCGAGCCGTCGGAGCCGACCGGCACGATGACCGAGTTGGCGACGGTCTGGCCACCGCGGAAGTTCAGGTTGGACGTGGTGGGGGCCGCACCGCCGCTCGGGTAGACGGTCAGGTGACCGTCCTCGCGCGGGTTGGTGACGGTCACGTTCAGCGCGACGGCCGTGGCGCCGTACGGGATGCCGCCCTTGCCCGTCATCTGGACGCCGATGGTGCCCTGGCCGGCGACCTGGCTCTTGGGGGCGCCCAGGCCCTCGCGGGTGTCGACGAAGCGCGACGGGTTCAGCGCGGTGTAGCCGCTGGAGGAGGTACGGGTGAAGTAGCCGGTGATGTCGGCGATGAGGTCGACCGGCTCCCAGCCGCCGTTGTACAGGTCGACGTAGCCGTTCTTGTTGACCGGCACGATCACGAGGTTCGGAACGGTCTGGCCGGCCGAGAAGTTGACGTTCGAGGTGGTCGGACGCTCGCTGCCCTCGGGGAAGGCCGTGACGTGGCCGCCGCTGGTGGTGTTGGTGGCGGTGACGTTGAGGACCACGGCCGTGACACCCGCGGGGATGGAGCCGTTGCCGGAGATCTTGACCCGGGCGGTGGCGTACGGGGCGACCTTGCCCTTCGGCGCCCCCGTGCCGTCCCGCGTGTCCAGGAGGCGGGTGGGCGCGTACGGGGTGAAGTCGGAACCCGGCGTCACGACGGCCAGTTCGTTGGTGCCCCGCACGCCCGAACCGTCGGACAGGGTGACCTTGATCGTGTACGAGCCGATCTCCGCGTAGGAGTGCGTCTCGGTCGAGTTGGTCGGCCCGTTGGCACCGAAGGTGACGCTGGTTCCGTCGCCCCAGGCGACGTTGACCGAGAGCGCGGTGCCCGGGTCGCTGACGACCGCGAGGTCCAGGCTGATGCCGCGGGCGCTGGTGCCCTTGGCGGCCAGGCCGACCGTCGGCTCCGCGGCGGCGCTGCCCTCGGCCTGCGCGGTGGCGCCGGCCTTGCCGTCGCCCTTGGCGGCGGACGGGGTGTGCACCGTGCGCTCGGCGGGGCTCTTGACGGTGGTGAAGTTCGACGCCGCGACCTTGTTCAGGTCCACGTCCGGAGCGGAGACCCCGTGCGGGCCCGCGGCTCCCGGCGTGGCCGGAGCGGCCTGGGCCACTGCCGGTATGAGACCCACACTGGCTGCCACGACGGCAGCGGACATTACGAGTCGGCGATTGCGCACCGGCCCCCCCATTGTCGGTAAACGCTTGAACAGGTTCGAAAGCGTGCTCAGAGTACACAGCCGCAGGACGTCGACGATCGGGGTCCCCCCTCGGCTCGTCGCCCGTCGCCCGCCGCCGGAAGAGCGCGTTGAGATGCTCGCCGCGATCACCCGGAAAATCAAGGAGATAACGTCGTCGCAGGCGCCCGGAGCGGCCCGCGCACCGCGAGGGGCACGGGCCGATCCGCGGGCCGGGTGCTCACTGGCAGGTGAGGGTGAAGGTGAGCTGGTCCTGCACGTTGCCCGTGGAGTCGGTGAGGGTGGCTGTCACCCTGGGGGCCGGATTCGTGGCCGCCGCGCGTGCCGTCGACTTCGCGGTGAACGGGGCGGCTGCGGTGCTGGGGGCGGTGAACTTCACGGAAGGGGCAGAGCGCTTGCCCTGTCCGCTCCAGATGTACGTGACGTCGCCGGATCCCGTTCCGGTCAGCTTGCCCTCGAACTTGACGTTCTGGGGCTGACTGCAGTCGACCTTCGGAGTGGCGGTCGACGCACCTGTGATGTCCACGTCGGTGATGCGGGCCTTCGCGCTGGCCGGGACCCTGGCCGGCTTCGTGCAGTTGACCGTCTGACTGTGGTTCTTCCCGCCGGTCTTGACGGTGTAGGTGCCCTTCTTGACGTCCTGCTCGGTGACCGATCCCTGCTGATTGACGGTGCGGGTGAAGTTCTCCGGCCCGGTGACCCGCACCTGCGATCCCGGTTTGAACCCGGCGAGCGAAAGGTCGAACTCGACCGGATCCGTGCCTTCGGCCACCTCCAGCTTGCAGGTCGCCGCCTGGGGGGCCGCGCCGAGGGTGGCAGGCACGTGGGCCACCGGCGCGGCCTGGGCGGCCATGGTCGGTGGCAGGGCGACGGAGCAGGCCAGGAGCGGAGTGAGGAGTGCGTAACGAGCATGCCGATTCATGCGTTCCCTCCTTGCCGGGAAAGCATTGATGGGAGGACCAGGGCGCGAGGGGCGCGGCAGTGGGCACGCGGCGCGGCAGGGGTCCGTTTTCAGGCTAGCCCCGCCCTCCGGGAACGGCACGCCGAGCCGTCCTGCCCTGTGCGGACCCCGCGGACCCGTCCCTCAGACGTCCCGGCGGGCCAGCGGATCCGTGATGCCGCCCGGGGAGGCCAGGCGTTCGGCGTCCCAGCCGGCCAGGGCGGCCGCGGATCCGTACAGGGACCCGTAGAAGCCGAGCACGGTCTCCCGGGGGTCCACGCCTGCGCGGACGTCGTCGTAGTCGAGCGTGGCCAGGCGGCCGGTGCCCCGCTCGATCCAGCGCGCGGCCGCCGGCCGCAGCGGTTGCCCGGCCAGGCCCGCCGGCTCCGGCGCGGCGTACGCGTAGAAGGCCGGCCGGGGATGGTCGTCGTCGCCGAACCAGAAGCCGCAGCTGATGACCTCGCGCGAATAGGCTTCCCGGCTCACCGGGTCCATGCCGGGCCCCGGTTCGGCGGAGCGGCCGGAGAACCGGGTGACGGCGATGTCGTACGAGTGCCAGAACAGGTGGACCGGGCTGACCTTCCCGGAAAACCCGGAAGCGAACTCCTCCAGCACCAGGCCGACCTGGCTGAGCACCTGCCAGTGCCGGTTCACCCAGAACGGGTCGTAGGAGGCGTGCTCCGTGTCCTCGGCGAAGGGCCGGTGGGCATCGGGCAGGGTGTACGGACGGGGGTGCGCGAGGGCCACCGTCACGCCGACGCGGCCCAGGGCGGAAAGAGTCTCACGGTAGAACGACGCCACCGACTGCCCGGCGAGCGGGAACGAGGTGCCGGAGCCGTCCAGGCAGGACACGGTCAGCCAGTGGCCGATGAAATCGAAGTCGATCGTGAAGACCGGATTGCCGTCGATCCCGCCCATCGGGCGGGTCGTGAGGCCCCGCCCGGTGACATGGAACGGAACGTTCCACCAGTGGTTGCGCCGTACGCTGCTCGCCAGCCGGATCTTTCCGACGATCTGCGTGAACCGGTGCAGCGTCTCCTTGGAGTCCCGCCACTGCGACAGCGGAATCGCCGGGAACAGGTCCACCGGGCATCCCCCAGCTCGTTGCGCCACGCCTCACGGCTCGGACACCCACATCTTCACCCCAGCAGGCCACGGCCCCCGGCGCGACCTGCGGGCGCGGGCCCAACCGTCAGCCGTCTGCTCCGGCCGGAGCGGGCGGGGAGGCCGGGGCGAGGAGGGCCAGGACGGCGGCAGAGGCGTCGAGCAGGGCCCGGGAGCGCGCCGCGATGCCCGCCTCCCGGGCCGCCAGCGCCGCCTCGAGGGTGTCCGCGCCCCGACGTCCGCTCCGCAGGTCGGGCATCAGCCTGCGGAGCGCCTCGATCCGGTGACCGGCACTGCGGAGCTGGTGGACGATCCGGGCATCGCGGACCTGAGCCGGTGAGTAGCGCCGGGTTCCCCGTCCGCCGATGCGGTCGGGGACCACGAGTCCCTCCGCGTCCCAGTGCCGCAAGGTCGAGGCGCGTACCCCGAGGGCCGCGGCGAGCTCGCCGACGCCCATGGCGTCCGCCGGGCGTACGTCCGCGATCGGCTCGGCCGAGATCGCCGCTGCGGCCCCTTTGGCGAGCCCCAGCTCCGTACGCTCCCGGTCGAGCCGGGCGTGTACCGCGTCGAGACGCGCCAGGAGCCGGGCGACGGGGCCCTCGTGAGCGGCGCGGACGATGTCCTTGGCCTCCACCGGGCCCGTACCGGCAGCCAGGGCCCGGTAGGCCAGCGCGGAGTTCAGGTGGACCTCCGCGTACACCCGGTAGCCCGAGGCCGTGCGGTCGGCGGGCGGCAGTACGCCGTCACGTTCGAGGTTGCGGATCTGCTGGACCGAGTACCCGGAGTGCCGTGCGACATCGACGGTGCGCATCGACGGCGATTTGAGGGTTGGCACCGTACCCCCCCCTGTGTCTGGCGCAATTGCGGCGGGAAGCCTCCACCACCACTTTAATGAAACGCTTCCGGACATGACCATCGACGACATCATCGGGTTCGTGGGCGGCCTCGAGGGGGTCCTGGCCGTCAGGCCGGCTCCCGGCGACGGATCGCCCGAGATCAGCTGGGGGGACACGTTCTTCTACCACGCGCCGGACGGCACGGTTCCGGCCACGGGCCAGCCCTTCGCGACGATCGTGACGAAGGACCGTCCGGGCGACACGTCCTCGCGCCTCGACCGGCCGGACGCGTTCCGCGTCAACGTCGCCGCCGGGAAGGAGGAGTTCGTCCGCCGGACGGGCCGGACGCCGCGGGACCCGGTCGGCGAGGAGGACGCGGGCGCCGCCGACACGGTCATGGCGCACCCCGTCTACGGCTCCCTGGGCTGGCTCGCCGTGGTGAATCCCGGTCCCGGGACGGATGAGGTCCTGCGGCAACTGCTGCGCCGCGCCCACCACCTGGCGCGTGAGCGACACGAGCGGCGCCTGGGCCGCTGACGGGGCCGCTGGCGGGGCGCGAAGACGTCCGGGCCGGTCCGGTCAGCCGATCGGAGGCTGCCGGCCGACCCGGACGTCGCGAGCGGATCGATCAGACGAGGTCGAACCGGTCCAGGTCCATGACCTTGGCCCACGCGGAGACGAAGTCCTTCACGAACTTCTCCTTCGCGTCATCGCTCGCGTAGACCTCCGCCAGCGCCCGCAGCTCGGAGTTCGACCCGAAGACGAGGTCGGCCCGGGTACCGGTCCACTTCACCTCGCCCGTGGTGGCGTCGCGGCCCTCGAACGTGTTCGCGTCCTCGGCCGTCGCCTTCCAGGTCGTACCCAGGTCGAGCAGGTTGGCGAAGAAGTCGTTCGTCAGCGACTCGGGGTTCGTGGTGAACACGCCGAACGAGGACTGCTGGTGGTTCGCGCCCAGGACGCGCAGTCCGCCGACGAGGACCGTCATCTCGGGGGCGCTCAGCGTCAGCAGGTTCGCCCGGTCGACCAGCAGGTACTCGGCCGGCAGCCGGTTGCCCTTCCCGAGGTAGTTGCGGAAGCCGTCGGCGACCGGCTCGAGGGCGGCGAAGGACTCCACGTCCGTCTGCTCCTGAGTGGCGTCCGCGCGGCCCGGGGTGAAGGGGACCTCGACCTCGAAACCGGCGTTCTTGGCGGCCTGTTCGACGGCCGCGCCGCCGGCCAGGACGATCAGGTCGGCGATCGAGACCTGCTTGTCGTCGCTCCGCTCCGAGTTGAAGGACTGCCGGATGCCCTCCAGCGTACGGAGCACCGTCGCGAGCTGGTCGGGGTCGTTGACCTCCCAGCCGGCCTGCGGCTGCAGGCGGATGCGCGCGCCGTTGGCGCCGCCGCGCTTGTCGCTGCCGCGGAAGGACGAGGCCGAGGCCCACGCGACGGACACGAGCTCGGAGACCGACAGGTCCGAGGCGAGGACCCGGCGCTTCAGCGCGGCGACGTCGTCGGCGTCGACGAGTGCGTGCGTCACGGCGGGGAGCGGGTCCTGCCACAGGAGCGTCTCGGAGGGGACCTCCGGGCCGAGGTAGCGCACGATCGGGCCCATGTCGCGGTGGGTCAGCTTGAACCACGCGCGGGCGAACGCGTCCGCGAAATCGGCGGGGTTCTCCAGGAAGCGCCGCGAGATCTGCTCGTAGGCCGGGTCCACGCGCAGCGAGAGGTCGGTCGTCAGCATCGTCGGCGCGTGCGTCTTCGAGGCGTCGTGGGCGTCGGGGACGGTGCCGGCTCCGGCACCCTCCTTCGGCCGCCACTGGTGGGCACCGGCGGGGCTCTCGAACAGCTCCCACTCGTACCCGAACAGGATCTCGAAGAAGCTGTTGTCCCAGGCGGTCGGGGTGTCCGTCCAGATGCCCTCGAGACCGCTGGTGATCGCGTCGGCGCCCTTGCCGGTGCCGAAGGTGTTGCTCCAGCCGAGACCCTGCAGCTCGATCGGGGCACCCTCGGGGTCGGCGCCGACGTGGTCCGCCGGGCCCGCGCCGTGCGTCTTGCCGAAGGTGTGGCCGCCCGCGATCAGGGCGACCGTCTCCTCGTCGTTCATCGCCATCCGGCGGAAGGTCTCGCGGATGTCGCGGGCCGCGGCGAGCGGGTCGGGGTTGCCGTTCGGCCCCTCCGGGTTGACGTAGATGAGTCCCATCTGGACCGCGCCGAGGGGGCTCTCCAGCTCACGGTCGCCCGTGTAGCGCTCGTCGCCGAGCCAGGTGGTCTCGGGGCCCCAGTACACGTCCTCGTCGGGCTCCCAGACGTCCGCACGGCCGCCGGCGAAGCCGAAGGTCTCGAAGCCCATCGACTCCAGTGCCACGTTGCCGGCGAGGATCATGAGGTCGGCCCACGAGATGCTCCGGCCGTACTTCTTCTTGACGGGCCACAGCAGCCGGCGGGCCTTGTCGAGGTTCCCGTTGTCCGGCCAGCTGTTGAGGGGGGCGAAGCGCTGCTGACCGGCGCCGGCGCCGCCGCGGCCGTCGCTGATCCGGTACGTGCCGGCGCTGTGCCAGGCCATACGGATCATGAACGGGCCGTAGTGGCCGAAGTCGGCGGGCCACCAGTCCTGCGAGGTCGTCAGCACCTCGGCTATGTCCCGCTTCACCGCGGGGAGGTCGAGGGTCTTGAACGCCCCGGCGTAGTCGAACTCCTCACCCATGGGGTCGGCCACGGCGGGGTTCTTGGCGAGGATCTTGAGGTTGAGCCGCTCGGGCCACCACTGGCGGTTGCCGCCGCCCTGGGTCGGGTGCGCGGCGCGCCCGTGCGCGACGGGACACCCGCCTCCGGCCTCCGTCTTCGCGTCTACGGCGTTTGCATCGTGGTTCTCAGACATGGGAATCCTTCCAAACCGGGCGGATCGCGCTGCTAAGGAAAGGGGAAGCGACGGAAGCGTTGTACGGGCGTGGCTCGGTGAGGGTTGGCTGCCGACCGAACCGATCCTACGATGGACGCAATCCAAGTCAAGAAGAGCACCAGTTGCATATCTGATAGGGATCCGGACACTTTCCTGAACTCCGGGCGTCCCGCCTTACCTGATGGGGTGAACCGATATGAGTGACCTGCTGGGGCGACTGCGAGAGCGCGGCTGGCGCATGACCTCCCAGAGGCGCGTCGTCGCGGAGGTGCTCGACGGGGAGCACGTGCACCTCACGGCCGACGAGGTGCACGCGCGTGCGGTGGAGCGGCTGCCCGAGATCTCGCGGGCGACCGTCTACAACGCCCTGGGGGAGCTGGTCGCTCTCGGTGAGGTCGTCGAGCTGTCCACGGACGGCCGCGCCAAGCGCTACGACCCCAATGCCCGCCACCCCCACCACCACCTGGTGTGCTCCCGCTGCGGCACCATCCGCGACGTGCCCCCGGCGGGCGACCCGATGGCGGGCCTCCCGGAGGAGGAGCGGTTCGGCTTCACCGTGTCGAAGGTCGAGGTCACCTACCGGGGGCTGTGCCCGTCGTGCGCCGGCCGGGCCGCCTGACGTCGGTCCGGTCCCGCGGCGCCGGCGTAACGGCGGGCCAGGTGGGCGAAGGCCTCCTTGAGCTCGGGCGGCCCGACGACCTCGATGCCGGCGTCGAACCGCCCGATGGCCGAGGCCAGACCGGTCCACGACCAGGAGCCGAGGACGAGCCGGCAGCGGTTCGGGCCGAGTTCCTCGACCAGCCCGTCGTGGGTGTACCGGGAGACCGTGGCCGCGGGCAGGTCGAGGATCACCTCGCCGCGGCAGGGCCGGCCGCCGGAGTCGTCGTAGCCCTCGAACCTGCGGGTCACGAAGGCGGCCACTTCGCCCCCCGGGACTTCACGGGGAGTGAAGCGGGGCCCCGTGGGCGTGCGCGGCGCCATCCGGTCGGCGCGGAACGAACGCCAGTCCTCGCGGTCGAGGTCCCACGCGACGAGGTACCACCTGCCGCACCAGGTGACGAGATGGTGGGGCTCCACCCGGCGCGGAGGGAGCCCCGCGGCCGGCGCGCCGTCAGGAGCCCCCGCTCGTGGCGCGGGGGTGTAGTCGAAACGCAGTACCTCGCACGCGCGGGCGGCGGCGCTGACCGCCATGAGCACGTTCCCGTCGACCGGCGGCAGGGGCCGTACGGCGGGCCGCTCGACCGCCGTGAAGCGGAGCATGTCGATGCGGTGACGCAGCCGTGCGGGCATCACCTGCCGGACGGTGGCCAGCGCCCGGGCCGCGGCCTCCTCGATGCCGACGCCGGTGGTGGCCGCGACCTGGAGGGCGACGGCGAGGGCCACCGCCTGCTCGTCGTCGAACAGCAGCGGCGGGAGCTCCGTGCCGGCATCGAGCCGGTAGCCCCCGTCGGGACCCTTCGCGGACACGATCGGGTAGCCGAGCTCGCGCAGGCGGTCCACGTCGCGGCGCACGGTACGGGGACTGACCTCCAGCCGCTCGGCCAGCCGCTGCCCGGGCCAGTCCCGGCGCGTCTGGAGCAGGGAGAGCAGGGAGAGCAGTCGCGCTGAGGTCTTGGGCATGTCCTCCATGCTGCCCCGGGAAGCGGACACGTCCTGACCGCATCTCCTGCGACCGTCTTCCCGTGCCGAACGACGAGAAGGAACGCCGATGACGGTTCTCGACACCCGGGCGCTGGGCCGCGCCACGCTCGCGCGGCAGCTGCTGCTCGATCGCGCCGACGCACCGGTGCTCGACGCCGTCGCGCACCTCGGCGGTCTGCAGGCGCAGGAACCGCAGCAGCCGTTCGTCGGGCTCTGGTCGCGGCTGCGCGACTTCGACCCGGCGGACCTGTCGGACCTGCTGGTCCGGCGGCGCGCGGTGCGGACCCACCTCATGCGCCGCACCGTCCACCTCGTCACGGCCGACGACGCCCTGGCCTGGCGTGCCCGCCACGGGGCCATGCTGCGCCAGCGGGTCCTCGGCACCTACCGCCGCGAGCTCGACGGAGTGGACCTCGACGAGCTCGCCGCAGCGGGCCGGGCCGTCATGGCGGACGGCGAGCCCCGCTCGATGACCGAGCTCGCGCGGGCGCTCGCCGAGCGCTGGCCGGCCCCGGGGCAGCGGGCCCTGGGAGAGATGCTGATCGCCGCACTCGTCCCGGTGGCGCAGGCGCCGCCGCGCGGGCTCTGGCGGACGAAGGCGGGCGTGCGCAACGTCCTGCTCTCCGCGTGGCTGGGCCGCGAGATCGACCCGCCGTCCCCCGACGGCACCGACCCGGTCGGCCGGGCACTCGTACGGCGCTACCTGGCGGCGTACGGCCCCGCCTCCTCGGCCGACCTGCGCGCCTGGTGCGGGCTCGCCGGACTGCCGGCCGCGGTGGCGGCCGTACGCGAGGAGCTGGTCTCCTTCCGGGACGAGCGGGGCCGGGAACTGCTCGACCTCCCGGACGCGCCGCGCCCCGACCCCGCAACACCCGCCCCCGTGCGGTTCCTGCCGGCCTTCGACAACGCGATCCTCGGCTACGACGACCGCACCCGGATCATCGACGACGCCCATCGCGGCCTGTCGGTGGCAGGCGAGCGGGTCGTGCTGGTCGACGGCCGGGTCGCCGCGATCTGGAACGTCCGGGAAGACACCGTGACGGTCACCCCGCTGCGCGGCCTCTGCGCCGCGGACCGCGCGTCCGTCGCCGAAGAGGGGCGGGCGCTGGCCTCGTTCCTCTCCGGCGACGAGGGCGGCCGCGTGCGCGTCGCCCGTACCTGACGTCCGTCAGGCGGTCTGGCGGAAGGAGCGGACGGCGGCCGACTTGGCCAGGGCCCGGGACATCCGTACCAGCCCCGACGGGCTGTTCGGCGAGACCAGGACCGGGTCCGCGGCCTCCGCCCCGGGGTCTTGCGGCGTGTTCCGCGCGCGGCCCCACAGGACGACGGCCGTCGCCAGGGCGACCGCGTCGGCCACGGCCGCCGCCTCGTCGGCCGGACGCCCCGCTTCCAGTTCCTGCCGCAGCGCCCTCTCCCGCACCCCTGCCCGCAGGTACGGGCTGACCGTGAGGATCCCGTCGTGGATGTCCGACTCGCGCTGCGTCAACCGGATCTCGATCGGCGTCCACGGACCGCCGCCCAGCGCGATGCTGTGCCGCGTCGCCCCTTGCAGCTCCCGGGACAACGGGCGCAGCTGGGAGTACCGGCGCCACATGTCCCACTGGCTCGTGACGTGCTGGGAGACGAGCGGCAGCACGAATCCGGTCGCGATCAGCAGCGCGGACACGGAGGCGAGGGCCGGGGCGACCTCCGTGCTGAGGACGTCCCAGTCGGCGTCCGCCCAGCGGGCCCCGATGGCACTGAACTTCGCGATGTCGTAGAGCAGGTTCAGTACGTACCCGAAGGCGATCAGCCCCAGCCCGGTGCGCAGCGCGCCGTGGACCTCGCGCGCCCATCGCCGGCACAGGAGCGTCATGGTGACCGCCGCCGTGGTGTGCGCCGCGAGGTAGAGGAGGATCATCTCCCGGATGTACGGCGTGCGCGCGTAGTACGTGTCCAGATCGCGCAGGCGCTCGACGGGGGCCTCGCCGAGTGCGAAGAGCACGTTGATCGCGGCGATCACCGTGAGGGTCGCGATGTTGCACCAGCGGGACCACCGGCGGGTCCGCTCCGCGTCCTCGGGGCCGCTGCTCCAGCGGAAGATGAGCACGATGTTGGCCCCCGAAAAGGCCGTGAGCAGCGAGAACACGAGCGGCGCCGCGGCGTTCGGGACTCCCGTGAACCTGTTGACCGCCGTGAGGGTGGGAATCGCGGTGCAGCCGAACACGGCGGTGGCCAGTACGAGGAGGACCAGGACGGACCGCAGGAGTTCGTCGCGGGGGTTGCGCCAGAGGGCGGGGAGCTTGAGCCCTGCTGCCGCGAGCAGCAGGGCTCCGGGCAGGTAGAAGCCCAGTCCGTTCGAGTCGTTCACGCCGTGCCCCGCTGTTGGTGCTGTTGTTCTTCGTGCATGGTCGGGCTCAGCGGCCGCGGGTGTCGAGGTGCCGGTACAGCGCGTCGTGTCCTTCGACGCCGGGGTGCACGCCGTCGACGAGCAGTTCGGTCCTCCCGAGCAGGGGCTCCCACATGTCGATGAAGTCGACCTGGTGCGCGTCGCACCAGGTGCGCATGGCGTCGCGCAGCGCCCGTACGCGCGCCAGCGTGAAACGCAGGCCCTCGTAGTCGCCGGTGCGCGCTTCGTCGATCCACGTCGGTCCCACGACGACGAGTCGCGCGTTGTGGTCCAGGGCCGTGGCGGCCAGCGAGCCGAGGTGGTCCGCGAGGTGCGCGGGCCCGTCGTACGGGGCGTCCGGGGAGGCGAGCCGCACGGCGCAGTCGTTGATGCCCGCGGCGACGATCAGGGTGTCGGGGAGGCGGGGGGCCAGCAGTGCGGGCGTCTGTGCGCTGACGTCGGTGAGGAAGCTGCCCGGTACGGCCAGGTTGAAGACGCGGTGTGCGGCCTCGTTCCGCGCGATGTGGGCGGCCGCGAGGTGGCCCGTCCAACCGCCTCGCGGGTCGCAGCGTCCGTACGCGATGCTGTCGCCCACGATGACGATCCGCTGGGCCGAGCGCAGCGGGTCCGCGTCCAGGTAGGCCCAGGCGCTCTCCCCGGAGGTGAGGACCACCCGTCGGCGGGCGTAGTCGTCGACTTCGTACGCATCGGCCGCGGCGAGGTCCTGGTCGGTGAGGTGGAGGACGGCGCCCTCGACCGCGGAGCCCGGCTCGCGCTCCAGGATCAGGTGTACGTCGAGGCCGCTGGCGGCGATCACGGCCGGGTCGGTGATCGGGAGGGGCCGGGTGGTGTAGCCGGCCAGCGACGCCGCGGACGTGGGCACGGTCCGCCCGAAGAGAGCGGTCTGTACCCGCTCGTCCCTCAACGTGCCGAAGGAGAACAGGGTATGAGGGCGTGATTCGGACACGGGGAGCCGGTTGGCCTTTCTTGAAACGATTGATCAACTCACCCTAACGGCCACCCGCGGCCCTCTGAACGGGACCCCGGCGTTTTCGGGAGGTGGCCGTGCTGTCCGGTTCTCGACACCGCGATCGGGCCAATTCGGCGCCGGTGTACGCGTGATGGCGGCGACGTCCGCCGAAACCTTCTGGACGGGGACCGGCACTCGGCCGGTCGTCTTCGGGCTCCACTACGTTTGGGGGCATGAGTGACAGGACTCCGCTGGGAGAGTTTCTGAGGGCGCGGCGCGAGGGGCTGGGGCCGCGTGACGCGGGGCTGCCCGCACACGGTCGACGGCGGGTGCCGGGGCTGCGGCGGGAGGAGGTCGCGCTGCTCGCGGGCGTGAGCTCCGACTACTACATGCGTCTGGAACAAGGCCGTGAGACCAGCCCGTCGCCGCAGGTCATCGACGCGATCGCCGCCGCCCTGCGGCTCGCCGGCGAGGAGCGCGAGCACCTGCGCAGGCTGCGCCGGGCCTCCCACGCACGTCCCCGAGGCATTCCGGCAGGCGGCCCTGACGAGGTCGGCCCGCAGCTCCGGCGGCTCCTCGACAGCTGGCCGGACAACCCCGCCTTCGTCCTGGGGCCGGCTCTCGACGTCCTCGCCCACAACGCCCTCGCCGCGGCACTGCACGGCGGATTCCGGCGCTTCGACAACCTGGCCCGCATGGTCTTCCTCGACCCGGCCGGGCGCGAGTTCCACCGGGACTGGGAGCGGGCCGCGCACTCCTGCGCGTCCGAGCTGCGCGCCGCCTACGGACACGACCCCGACTCCCCGCGGATCACCGAGGTCGTCGAGACGCTCCGGGCGAAGAGCGAGGACTTCGCCCAGCTGTGGTCACGGCACGAGGTCAAGGGCAAGACCCGGCAGGAAAAGGTCCTCGTGCACCCGCAGGCCGGCGCCCTGGAGATCCAGTTCTCGGCCTTCACCGTGAACGACGCCCCGCACCAGCAGCTGGTCGTCTACCAGGCCGAGCCGGGCAGCGCCACCGCGGCCGCCCTCGCGGAACTCCGTTCCCGCGACTGAGGCCCGCGGGCCGCGGGTGGGTGCGCCACACCCCGGTTGACGGCGGCCTGGTTCGGTCCGCCTGCCGCGAAGAGGCTGGTGGCTGCGCAACAGCGACCACCCGCCTCTCCGGCGTACGGAAAGAAGACCTCCCGTGACCGTCCACCCCGTGACCCTCCACGACAGCACCGGCCAGGCCGCCCTCGCGCGGATCCGCCGCCTGCCCGCCGACCGCCGGCGCATCCTGTTCACCGGCGCGACCCTCGTCACCATGGACCCGGGGCTCGGCGTCGTCGACCGCGGCGAACTCCTCGTCGAGGGAGACACCATCACCGCCGTCGGCCACGACCTCGGAGTGGACGACGCCGTCGTCATCGACTGCGCCGGCGCGCTCCTCACCCCCGGCTTCGTCGACACCCACCGGCACGCCTGGCAGGCCCCGCTGCGGCGGATCATGCCCGACGTCGACGACCTGGGCGGCTACGTCATGGCCACCCTGGCCGGCCACGCCACCGCCTACCGGCCGCAGGACATGTACGTCGGCACCCGGCTGGCCGCCCTCTCCGCGATCGACAGCGGCATCACCACGATGCTCGACTTCTCCCACAACTCCCGTACCCGCGAGCACTCCGACGCCGCGGTCCAGGCCCTCCTGGACACCGCGATCCGCGGCGTACACGCCTCCATGGGACCGCACTTCGGCACCTGGGACCGGCAGTGGCCGGGAGACCTGACCCGCCTCAAGGAGGCGTACTTCGCCGGCGACGACCAGCTCCTGACCCTGAGGCTGGCGGCCCTGGCCACAGACGAGATCGCCGGCCCGGCGCTCGCGTACGGCCCCGAACTCGCCCGCGTCGCCCGGGACCTGGGCATCGGGGTGAGCGTCGACGCCGTCTTCGGCACGGCATCCTCCGAGGCGGTGCTGCACTGGGCCGAGGAGGGCATCCTCGGCCCCGACGTCACCCTCATCCACGCCACCGGGCTGACCTCCGAGGCCTGGAAGGTGATGGGGGAGAGCGGCACCACCGTGGCGCTCGCCCCCACCTCCGACGCCCAGATCGGCCTGGAGACCGCGATCCCCGCCGTCGACGAAGCCCTGTCCGCCGGCATCCGCCCGGGCCTCAGCATCGACGTCGAGGTCGCGCTGGCCGGCGACATGTTCACACAGATGCGCACCCTGCACGCCATCCAGCGGATGCGAGCCGTCAACGCCGCCTACGGGACCGACCGGCAGCCCTCCCGCATCACCACGCACGACGTCCTGGACTTCGCCACCCTCCAGGGCGCCCGCACCAACGGACTCGCCGGCGTCACCGGCTCGCTCACCCCGGGAAAGAAGGCCGACCTGCTCGTCGTCCAGGCCGAGGACCTCAACAACATGCCGCTCAACGACCCGATCGGCACCGTCGTCCTCGGCTGCGACGCACGCAACATCAGCGCCGTCCTGATCAACGGCGAACCCCGAAAGTGGAACGGGCGGGTCCTGGACGTCGACCTGCCGGCGCTGCGCCGTGAGGTCCGTGCCTCGCGCGACCACGTGCTGAACTCCCCCGCACCGGGGCACCGTTTGTGACCAAGGGCTGCCGCCGAATCCAACCCGCATGCCATCATGTCGAGTTGTGGCTGAGGGGGAAGCTATGGCGAATACCGAGATCCGCGTGCGCCTCACACACGGTGCGAGCGAGAGCGATGTCGGGGCGCTGAAGGCGTGGCTCGAGCGGGAGCAGAAGCTCGAGGCGCTCCGGAACAGCGGCAGGCTGGAGATCCAGGAAAGCGCGGGGACGGAGGACGGAGCCCACAGCCCGATGGGCACCGGCATGGACATCATGCTGGTGCTGATCGGCGCGGGCGCCCCCAAACTGTTCGACGAAGTGTTCGAGCAGGTCAAGAGCGGGGTCCGCGCGTGGCGCGAGAACCGCCGTTCCGTGGAGCGGGGCGAACCACCGGAGGTCGACGTCGAGCCGGGCGGCGACGGGAGATAGCCCGTGGCGCGCTTCGACCCGCGCGGGAAGGCGAACCGGGCGCTGCTCGTCGGAGTCCCCGACTACGACTTCACGCGGCCCGAGCACCCCTTCGGCGTGGCGGGGGACCTCCCGGCGGTCGCACACAACCTCACCGGACTCGAACGGGCCCTGCGCGCCGGCGGGGTCTTCGCCGAAGACACGATCACCGTCACCCGGCCGCGCACCGTGGACGAGTTCGACCAGCACCTGGACGCCGCGGTCGACGCGGCCGAGGGGCTGCTCCTGCTGTACTTCTCCGGCCACGGAGCCGTGCCCAGCACGGGTGACGAGCTGTGGATGCTGATGCGGCGGGCGACGATCGTCCCCGGCACCGAGTCCGTGTTCCGCGGCGCCGTGCCCTGGAAGAGCGTCCTCACCGTTCTGTCCCGCGCGAGGGCGGAGCGGGTGGTCGTCATCCTCGACTGCTGCTACGCGGGCAACGCCTCGGCGGCATGGGACGCGCTCGGCACCGCCCAGCGGCAGCGCACCTCACTGCTGATGAGCGTCCAGGCCAACAACCGCATCGACGCGGGAGACGGTGACGGTCCCACACCGTTCACCGCACAGCTCGTACGTCTCCTGCGGGACGGCGAGGCCGGCTTCGGCGAACTCGCCGACCGGCTCAGGGCCCACATGTCCGCGCACCACACGACGCTGCGCGAGCCCCCCGAGCCGTGGGAGCCGCAGAGCCGCTCGGCCACCTCCGGAGCCGACGTACTGCTCGCCGCCCCTCCCGTCCGCCCGACGGGCGGGCGGACGGCGCAGCCCCCGCCGGTCCTCTTCTCCGAGCCGTACGGGGCCGGCGGCAGGCGGCCTCCGCCGCGGTCGGCGCGAGCGCGCGGCCGCTTACGGGCGCTCGCCCGAAGACCCGGTGGTCGCCGCGGGCTCGTGCCCCTCACCGGCCGCCGCCGGCTCGCGGCCGCCATCGGCGTGCCCGTGGTGATCGCCGGGCTCGTCGCCACCGGCCTGGCCGTCTTCGACGGCGGGGACGGGGCGCCCTGCACACCGCCGCTCGAACTCCGGCTGCTCACCGACCCCGATCTCGAACCCACCCTGCGCAAGGCGGCGGAGGCGTACCTCACCTCGAAGGCGAACAGGACGGCAGACGGCTGCAGGCGCAGCGGCATCACCGTCTACAGCGCCGGAGCCGCCGCCACCGTCGCCGCGTTCAGCCGGCAGTCCGACCCGTGGCAGCGGCCCACGGGCGACGACAACAACCCGCAGCGCGACATCGGCCCCCAGCCGGACATCTGGATCCCGGCCTCGTTCGCGAGCGTGGACCGGGCCCGCCTCACGTCCCCCGAGCGGACCTACGTCACCCTGGAGGCCGATCCCGAGCCGTTCGCGTACTCGCCCGTGGTGCTCGCCGTACCGCAGGAGCTGGCGGCGGAGCCGGCCGCCGACCGGGTGGGCAGCCTCGCGGCCTTGACGGAGGCGATCAGGAAGCGCGAGGCGCGGGCCGAAGTGCGGCGCACGGACCCGGAGAACACCGACGCCGGGCTCCTCGCGACCATCGGCCTGTACGGCGGCGGTACGGGAGGCCAGGACCCGGCCTCCGCCGAGCGCGCCGTGGCCCAGACGGGACCGCCCTCGCGCACCGGCGCGGAGCTGCTGTGCACCCTGCCCGACGACGACGCGCTCGACGACCGCACCACCGCCCTGGTCCCGGAGTTCCTGCTCAAGACCGGGGTGGGCTGCGACAGCGCCACGCGGACCGGGCGGATGGCCGAGTACCCCGTCGACGTACCGGGCCTGAGCCCGACGTTCGTACGGGTGCGCTGGCGGGGCGCCGACCGGGACGAGGACGCGCGGGACCACGCCGTCGAGGGCTTCCGTACGTGGCTGACGGGCAAGGAAGGCAAGACGGTGTCCGCGTCCGTCCCCTCCGGCGGACTCGCCGTGTTCGGGCAGGACGGCTTCCGCGGCGGCTCGGGCGGCCACCGCCCCCTCGGCGGCGGCGACTTCGGGGCCCTGACCGACCCCGGCCTGCTCCCCGGCCCCGCCCTGCCGACCTCGATGACCGAGGCGCTCAAGCGCTACCGGGAGGCCGAAGGGCCGGGCCGGGTGCTCTTCCTGCTCGACTCGTCCGGCTCCATGGGCGGCCTGTGGGAGGGCCCCGGCGGCGCGCCCGGCATCATCGCCCAGTCCCTGGCCGGGCTCGGCGGCCAGGACGAATACGGCGTCTGGGGCGTGGCCGGAGAGCCGGGCAGCCCCCGCCCGTACGGCGAGGTGCTGCCCTTCGGCAAGCACAAGCGCGAGGAGGCCCAGCGCGCGATCCCCGCTTCGGCGCAGGTCAAGGATATGGAAGCCGACCCCTACCAGACGCTGGTCGCAGCCCTGGAGTACATGGCGCAGCGCGGCACCGACGACCACCGTCCGCAGCTGATCGTCTACCTCACGGACGACGAGGACAACAACCGGCTGGCCGAGGGCGGTCGGCTGAACGACCTCCTCGCGGCCGCGCGGGGGAGGAGGACACCGGTGGTCATGGCCTCCCTGGACAGCGGCGGGTGCGACAAGGGCAGACCGGACGCTGCCGTCTCGGAGGCGAGCGGCGGCCGCTGTCTGGACACCAAGGGCGACCTCGTAGCCCGGCTGCGCGACGAAGTGGCCAGGACCGGAACGGGGGACGAGGGATGAGGCACGGCCCCGGACGCGTAGGACTGCGTGCGTCGGCCGGGCTCCTCGCCCTGCTCCTCGCCGCGGGCTGCGACGCGGGCGCGTCCGACGGCCCAGGCGACGGCCGGCAGACCGCCGCCGGCGCCGCCGAGATCGCGGGCGAGATCGTGCTGGCCAGCGGCCGGGACGTGACCGGCAAGGGCGGCATCCGCCAGCAGCTCATCGCGGAGTGGAACCGGCAGCAGGAGGCCAAGGGCTCCACCTCCCGGGCCCGCCTGGTCGAGCTGCCGGGCTCGGCGGACCAGCAGCGCAGCCAGCTGCTCGGTGCGCTGCAGTCGGGCAGCGCCGAGTACGACGTCGTCAACCTCGACGTCACCTGGGTACCGGAGTTCGCGGCGGCGGGCCTCGTCCAGCAGCTTCCCGACCGGCTGGTCGACTCCGACGTCATCACGTCGGTCGCCGGCACGGCCCGCTGGAAGGACGAGCTGTACTCCGTCCCGTTCAACAGCGACGTCGGGCTGCTGTTCTACCGCCGCGACTACCTGGCGAGCGCGGGCGTCACCAAGACCGACCTGGGCAAGGACACCGGCTGGCCCGTCCTGCGGCAGCTCATCGGCGCGCTCGACACGGCCGGCAAGAAGCTGCCCGGGCCCTACGCCAAGGGCTGGACCTCGCAGCTCGACGCCTCGTACGAAGGCCTCACCGTCAACGGCATCGAGGCCTTCGCGTCCGCCGCCGACGGATTCGCGCTCACCGACGAGGACGGCCGCTACGCCGGCTCCGTGGCCGACCTGCAGGCGGGGCTCGACGAGCTGCGCAACCGCACCCAGGCCGCGTACACCCTGCCGGACGCCGTCCACTCCGACGAGGCGGACACGCTCACCGACTTCGCGAACGGCCGCACGGGCTTCCTCCGGCACTGGCCGTACGCGTACCGCACGCTCCACCAGTCCCTTTCCGACCAGCAGCTCGGCGTGGCCCCGCTGCCAGGCAAGGCGGTGCTGGGCGGCCAGAACCTGGCCGTGGCCAGGGGCTCGCAGCGCAGCGCCGCGGCCCGGCAGCTCGTCGAGTTCCTCACCGGGAAGGAGAGCGAACGCTGCCTGCTCGACGCGGGGTTCGCGGCCACCAGGCTCTCCGCGTACGAGGACAACGGCCTGACCTGCAACGCCGCGAAGCCGGCCGGCCAGGCCACGGCCGGCCCGGCGGGCGAGCGCACCGACCGGATGCCCCGGGACTCCTCCGGACGCCCCGCCTACGCGCGCGGCACCCTGCTGCCCGCCCTGGAGAACGCCGTCCAGCGCCCGCGCACCCCGCTCTACGGCGCCTTCAGCCAGACGTTCACCGCTCAACTGGCCCGGCTGCAGGGCGACGCACCACCCTCCGACGCAGAGCTCGCCGGCGACCTGGACGCGGAGCTGAGACGGGCCCTGCCCTCACGCTGACCTCCACTCGCCTCCCACGGATCCCGGACATAGGCTTGCCTTACCGAAGGCGGCCGTGGTCCGCCACGTGCTGCCGTTTCCGTGCGACCAGGGAGTCGCCATGAGGAACGTCACTCGGGTACGCCGCGCACGGGTCTTCGCCGCGGTCGCGCTGACGACCGGCGCTCTGCTGCTCTCGACCGGGGCCACCGCGACCCCCGCCGGCTCGGTGGCGCGACCCGCCGAGATCAGCCCCGACCAGCAGCAGGCCATCCTCGCGGAGACGAACAGCGTGCGCCAGCAGGCCGGTGAGCCACCCTTGACCTGGGACGGCGGGCTCGCCGCAGAGGCCCAGGCCTGGGCCGACGACCCGGCGTCCACGGCGGGCGGCCAACTGAAGCACGCTCCGCTGGGCAGCGCCGCCGAGAACATGTCCGGCTATCCGCCGGACCAGGCCACGGGCGACTGGGCCGGTGAGAAGAGTGCCTACGACGCCGACCCGAACCACGACTACCGGAGCAACCCGACCGGGTACGGGGCTTGGGGCCACTACTACAACATCATCGACGCCAGGTGGCACAAGATGGGCTGCGGTGCGAAGAGCGGCGTTCCCATCCAGGGTGCGGGCTGGGTCGTGGTGTGCCGGTACGGGAGCTGAGGCGCGTCACGCCAGTGCGCGTCACGCCACTCCGTGTCACGCCGCGTGGGCGTGGCCGGCCTCCCGGTGCATGCCGTGGCACAGCGCCCAGACGATGAAGAGGTTGACGGCGACCAGCACGGTGGCCCAGATCGGGTAGTACGGGATCCACAGGAAGTTGGCGATCGCGCCCAGACCCGCGACGAACACGCCGAGGAAGCGTGCCCACAGGGCCCCGGTGAGGACGGCGCAGCCCGCCAGGATGATGATGATCCCCAGGATGAGGTGGACCCAGCCCCAGCCCTGCAGGCTGAACTCGAACACGTAGTGCCGGGTGGAGAGGAACAGGTCGTCCTTGGCGACGGCCGCGATTCCCTCGAAGAGGGCCATGGCCCCGCCGAAGATCATCAGTGCTGCCGCGAGGACGGTGCTTCCGGAGGTGGGCCCGTGCCACGGGCTGGGGTCGGCGCCGACCGCTCCGGTTCGGGTACTGGCCATGTCGGCCTCCTTGCTTGGCGCGGCCGTCCGGTCAGCCGAGCGCCGGACCGTCGCGATCTCCATCTCAGCGTGGCACGGGGGCACCCCGTCGGCACTCCGACGTCACGAATCGTCATCGGCGCCGTCTCCGGCCTGCTGCTCGCGATGGCCGAGGGCGCTCCGTCTGGATCGCCAACGCGATCTACCTGGCCTTCCTCCTGTCCTCGGTGCTCAGCTCCGTGGTCAAGGTCATCTCGTACCGGTTCGGCTTCCACCCGTGGTGAAGCCGACGAGGGTCACCGACACCATTCGCGCCCAGCGCTTCGCACACGACGAGATGACCCAGGCCGAGCTCGCCCGCCGCATCGGCGTGAGCCGCCAGACGTTCATCGCCATCGAGCAGGGCCGCTACTCGCCCTCGCTGGAGACGGCCTTCCAGATCGCCCAGGTGTTCGGGGTGCCTCTCGACGGCGTCTTCCAGTACTCGGCCGACGGCGGCGGCGCGAACGGCACGTGCACACCGGGCGGCACGGACGACGACGGAGGGGACAGCCGATGAGAGCCATGGTCCAGGACGTGTACGGACCGCCGGAGGTCCTGCGCCTCGAAGAGATCGACCGGCCCGTTCCCGGGCCCGGCGAGGTGCTCCTGCGGCTGCACGCGGCGGGCCTCGACCAAGGGGTCTGGCACCTCATGACGGGCACTCCCTGCGCCCTGCGCGCCGCGGGCTTCGGCCTGCGCGCACCCGGGCAGCGGGTCCGGGGCATGGACGTGGCGGGCCGCGTCGAGTCCGTCGGACCGGGCGTCACCCGCTGGCGGCCCGGTGACGAGGTGTACGGCACCTGCACCGGCTCCTTCGCGGAGTTCGCGTGCGCCAAGGAGAAAGGGTTGGCTCCGCGTCCGGCCCGGCTCACCCCCGAAGAGGCGGCCGTCGTCCCGATCTCGGCGAGCACGGCCCTCCAGGCCCTGCGCGCGGGCGGCTGGAGCCCGGTCAGCGGGTCCTGGTGATCGGCGCCGGCGGCGGGGTGGGGACGTACGCCGTCCAACTGGCCAAGGCGCTCGGGGCCGGACACGTCACCGGAGTCTGCAGTACTCCCCAAGCGGAGCTGGCGCGCTCCCTCGGCGCCGACGAGATCGTGGACTACACGCGCGAGGACCCCACCGACGCGGCCCGCCCGTACGACCTCGTCCTCGACATCGGCGGCAACCGCCCCCTGCGGGGGCTGCGCCGGGCGCTGACCCCGCGCGGGACACTGATCACCGTCGGCGGCGAGACCGACGGCCGCTGGATCGGCGGCCACGACCGGCAGCTGCGCGCGCTCCTGCTGTCGCCGTTCACCCGTCACCGCCTGCGGGGACTCGCCGCCAGCCCGCGATCCGAGGACCTGCGCGCGCTGGGGGGCATCGAGTCCGGCGCGCTCACGCGGGTGGCGGCCGGCTGCCGTCGGATCACTCCCCGAACGCGCCGTGCCGCCCCGCGCCCGAGGCGAAGCGGCCGGCCCCCGCCGCAGTCTCGCCAGCGCCCAGCGGGAACAGGCCATGGCGGTACTCCCCGGCCAATGCCTCCGCCTCCTCCAGCCCGTGCTGTTCCAGGACGGACAGCCGGTCGTGGCGCATGCACAGTTGGGGGAAGGCGGCGATCTCGCGCGCCAGCTCCTCCGCGGCCCGACGTGACAGCCCCGGCGCCACCACCCGGTTCGCGAGCCCGATCGAGTGCGCCTCGGCGGCGGCGACCGGGCGACCCGTGAGGATCAGGTCCATGGCCCGGCTCTCGCCGATCAGCCGGGGCAGCCGCACCGTACCGCCGTCGATCAGCGGCACGCCCCAGCGGCGGCAGAACACGCCGAAGACCGCGTCCTCCTCCACGACCCGCAGATCGCACCAGAGCGCCAGCTCCAGGCCCCCCGCCACCGCGTGCCCGGAGACGGCCGCGATCACCGGCTTGCTCAGCCGCATCCGGGTCGGCCCCATGGGCCCGTCCCCCGAAGCGAGCACCTGATTGCCGCGCTCGGTGCCGATGGCCTTGAGGTCGGCGCCGGCGCAGAAAGTACCGCCCTCGCCCCAGAGCACGGCGACGGCCGCCTCCTCGTCCGCCTCGAACCGGCGGAAGGCATCGGCGAGCTGCGCAGCCGTCGGACCGTCAACGGCGTTGCGGACCTCCGGCCGGCTCAGGATCACCGTGAGCACCGGGCCGTCCCGTTCGACCCGCACCGGCGCCGGCTCATCCGCCATGCCGCCCCCTCACTGGCTGTCCTCGGTGAGCGGCCCGTAGTGGTACGCGAGATCCCGCCAGGTCAGCGCGCCGCCGGGCTGCTCCTCCTGCTCGGGGCGGGCGAACCGCGCCATCCGCCACGCGCCGCGGTTGGGGCCCTCGGTGAGCCGTGTCCACACGTCGAGGTCGGCGTCGAGAACACGGGTGGGACCGTCGTCCCCGGGGTCGATGTCGTCGATGAGGGACCAGTGGCGCAGGTCGGGGCGCTGGGCCAGCCGCTCCTGGTAGGCGGCGGCCCGGGCCATGAAGTCGCGACCGCCGGCCGGGGCACGCTTGACGTGCTCCAGCTCGTAGGCGTGGGCGAGGCTGGTGAGCGTGTGGCGCATGTGACCAGCCTAAAAGCTTGCGCCCCGGTCCGGGAGCCGGTCCGGAGATCTACTCCATTTCGGCTCTCGCGCCCGCGCGGCATTCGAACGTCTTTGCGTCCGGCTAAGGGCTGTCCCGTGATCCGCGGGTGGTCAGCGCGCGGCGTCAGATGCGGTGCATCGCAAGGCGGAGGGTCGTCCTCGTACGGGGCGTATTCGGGCGATCCCGACCACGCGGCGAGGTGCCGTAGCTGGCGCCGCGCGCCCGCCGGGGATTACGGGACAGCCCTTAGGGTGCTCGCCAGACGTTGGCGAACGCCGCCTTCTCGATGGACCGCCGTTGACGTACGGCTTCCAGCTCCATCACCGCGTCGTGGACGATGGCCAGCACGGTCGTCACCGCCTCGTCGTCGAGGTCGAGTTCCTCCTCGGACGGGCCGCTCTGCACGCCCACCACCGCCGCGAGGGCGGCAAGCACGGGCTCGTCCGCCTCCCAGCGGTTCCGTGCCCGGCGCAGCGCGGCCGAATCGGCCAGCTCCACGCGCTCCGCCCCGAAGAGCGACCTTCCGCCGCGTCCCCGCGTCAGCTCGCCGTCAGCCTCCAGGGCGGCCTGGTACGCCGCGGCGAGGTCACGGCCCCTGCGCCAGAGCCAGTCATCGACGTGCTCGTACGGCACCTGCCGGGTGAGCGCGGCCGACGCCTCGCCCAGGAGGCGGTCGTCCGAGGCCGACGGTCCGCCCGGAACGATGCTGTCACCGTCCAGGGTGACGACCTGCGCGCCGATGAGATCGATCAGCTCGGCCCCCGCGAGGGCGAGCGACAAGTCGCCCTGCCCCACGGGGTGGTCCGGCTTCGGATCCATGGCGATGATGAACAGGTCTTTCGCCGTGGTCATGAACGGCTCCCCTCGGGGTCATCGGCAGTGGTGTGGTCCCACCGGGCGCCAGTATCGCGCGTGCCCGCGGTCAACCGCGGGAGGGCGCTCAGCGCTCGTAGCGCCGGTGGAAACGCTCCACCCGGCCCTCGGCGTCCACGATCCGCGCGGTCCCCGTGTAGAACGGGTGGCTCGCCGACGAGATCTCGACGTCGACCAGGGGGTAGGTCTTGCCGTCTTCCCACTCGATGCTGCCCGGCGCGTGCGCGGTCGACCGGGTCAGGAACGCGGTGCCGGCCGCGCGGTCGCGGAAGACGACGGAGCGGGATTCGGGGTGGATGCGGGGCTTCATGCGGTGTCCTTCCTCATGCACGTGGGCGGCGCGTGCCGCGTGCGAGCGGTGGCGCCCGCATACGTGGCGGTCGGTTCCCGGAACGCCTCAGCGTTCCTCTCGAAAGACGACGTGCTTCCCGGCCAGAGCGTCGTACTTCCGCAGGACGAGCCGGTCGGGGTCGTTCCGGGTGTTCTTGCGCGTCGTGTAGGTGGTGCCGGTGCCGGCCGTCGACTTCAGCCGGACGACGGGGCGTGTGGTGTTGCGTGCCACGGGGTGCTCCTCTCGGTGACATCCGCGCGGTGTTTGACCCGCGCATGCCAGCTGACTCCTCCAACAGGAGACCGGCCCGGTGCATTCCCGCCCCGCGACGCAACCCGCTCCGTTCCCCGTCCGAGGGATCATCGGTGTGGGTGCGCGTGCGGTGGTGCGCGGCCGCCCTGGCCCTCCTCGGCCGCCGTCGCGTCCTCCTCGGCCGCCGCGGACATGCGCGACGCCGGGGCCATCGACGAGGAGGTCGCCAGGGAACTCGTCGACATGCGCAACCAGGCCAAGGCGATCACCCGCGCGGGCATGACCCCGGAGGAGGCGCGCATCCTGGAGGAGCGGAACACGGCCAAGTACGGCAACCCCCTGGGCCCCACGGCGGACCGGATCGCCACCGGCCCGCCGCCCGGGCTCAGTTGACCTCGGGGCCCGCCTCGCCGCACTCCCGTTCCCAGGCCGCGGCGAACATCTCGTGCAGCGGTGCCGTCGGCAGGACCCGCCCGAACGGGCTGCGGATCTCGTTGCGCCACAGCGGGCGCACCGCGTGCGGAGCCAGCTTCACCGTCTCCAGGGGCAGGTGCGGGGACTTCAGCTCACTCCACTCCCCGGGCAGGAACAGGGTCCGGCCCGCCCGCGCCCGCCTGGCCTCCACCACCCGGCCCGTGCCCAGCAGTTCCGTACGGGCCGCGGCGTGCTGCTTGGGCGACCAGCCGTTCCAGCGCCGCACGTTCCGGTCGGTGGGCGCGGCGAGCGTCGCCAGCTGGAGGTACAGGGCAGCCGCGTCCGCGCCGACCCCGAGCCGCTCGGACACCCGTACCACCAGCTCCGGGCACGACTGCCGCGGGTCCGCCTCGTAGGAACCGGCCGGCACCGCTGCGGAGCGGGCCCGGTGCATCATCCGCTCCAGACCGCCGCCGGCCGACAGCGGCGCCACCCGGTCCAGCTCCTCGGCCAGGTCGGTGACCTCCCTCACCCGCCGCCACACCTGCGGGTCGGCCACCGCCGCGGGCCGCAGGAACGCGGCGCCGCCGGGCGCGCACACCACCAGCGGCCCGGAGTCGTACGCGGTCACCCCGACCGGCTTCGCCTCCTTGCGGCGGTCCACCGCCACCGGCAGCCGCGCGGGCCCGAACCGCTCCGCGATCCGCTCCGAGGTGTCCTGGACCCGCCCACCGGCCAGCGCCATCAGCAGATCCGGACGGGCGAGCTCCGCGCGCAGCCTCTCGTACAGGTCCATGGCGCCGGCGACCGCCGGATCACCCACGGGCCGGTCCGTCCAGGCCCACACCAGCGCGCCCGCCATCTGCCAGAGCGAGAGCCCCACCGGGGTGCGGTACGGCAGCTCCGCCCCGGCCGGCGGCACGGCCCGGACCTCCACGCCCGCCCCGTACGGAGTCGCCGCCAGTTCCCAGCCGGCCGCTTCCACGGTCGCGTCCGCGGCGGCCCCGTATCCGCCCGCGAGCCGCCGGGCCCACACCTCCGGGAGCCCCAGCTCGGCCTCCAGGGCGTCGGCCGCCTCGTCGTCCAGGGCGGGGAGCGTCCCGAGACGCTCGCACCACACCGCGGCCATGCGCTCCGCGGCGGCCTCGATCCCGCCCGCCCGCCACAGTTCGGCCGGGTCCTCGGGCAGGCCCGCCGCCAGGACGGCGCGCCGGCCCGCCCCGCCGAGCCGGGCCCGCAGCCGCTCGTACGACTCGGCCGTCATCGGCGTCGCCTTGTACGGGGCCTTGCGCGCCAGGGCACGGTCCTCGTCACGGTCGGGGCGGCCGACCAGACCGGCCACCACGAGCCGGGCCACCGCCCTGCGCACGCCGGTCAGCTCGGCGAAGCGCGCGGCCGCCGACTCCGGCACCCGGACCGGCCCGTGCGCCTCGATCGCCGCGATCAGGGCCCGCAGCCGTGCGGCGTCATCGCGCGCCACCCGCACGAGCCGGGCCTGCGGAACCGCCGCCGGTACCGGGTCAGCGTCCGCGTCCGCCCCAACCGAAGGGGCGGCGGCCGCCACGAACCAGGTCTGCGAGCCGCCGGCCCGCACCGGCCAGGACGCCGCCGCGATCCCGCCCTCGCGCAGCCCGTCCACGACCCCGGCGGACGCGCGGCCCACCCACCACCGGCCGCCCGCGCGGGCGAACGGCTGGTCGGCCCAGGTGTCCAGCAGCGCCACCAGAGCGGCCCGCTCCCCGTCCGCGGTCGGCTCCACCGCCGCGCGCCAGGCGGCGGCGTCGATCGCACCCATCAGCTGCGACCAGTCCCGCGGGGGCGCCGGCGGCGAGAGCCGGCGCACCTCCTCGGCGATGGTCCCCGCCAGACAGGCCCCGTCCGTGGCCAGCGCGCCCAGCGTCGCGGGCAGGCCCGCACCGGGGCTCCGGTGCCGCGGGTCGTCGCCCCCCTCCGAGACGAGCCCGAACAGCGCGGGCATCAGCTCGGTGTCCGGGGCGGACCGGCGCGGCACGGCCGGCGGAGCCTGCGCGAGCAGGGTCACCCGCCGGTGCAGGGCGAGCCTGCGCTCCTCCACCCGGGCGGCCCGCCCGGCCACCGCCACCACGGCCTCGACCAGCACCGGATCGCCGATGCCCGGCAGCTCCCTGGCCACGGCGGCACGCAGTTCCCGCGCGTCCGCGCGGGCGGCCTTCAGGAGGGCCTCCGCGGTTTCCCGGCCCACCCCTCTCAGCGTCCGGGATCCGGCCGCGTCCCGGGTCCGCAGCAGGTACCAGAAGGCGGGTGGCAGGGCCACGCCCCCGGACGCGGTGACCCGGCGCACCGGGGCCACCCGCGGATTGCGCGGCGACTGGTGCCCGTCCAGCTCCCACAGCAGCGAGCCGTCGGCGGCGTACGCGCGCACGCCCGTCCGCGTCTGCGCCTCGGCGAGGACCACGTCCTCCACCGCACCTTCCGGCGGCGCCCACAGGCCCCAGGGCTCCTGGCCCGGCCGGTCGATGTCGAACCGGGCCGTACGCCCGTCCACGCTCTCCAGCAGGTAGTGGTCCGGCGCGTGGTCGCGGTGCCGGGTACGGAACAGCACGCGCGTACCGACCAGCCCGTCCCGGCTGCCCAGCGGGGAGGTGGTCAGACCGGCGGGCAGCGGCGCCAGTTGCAGGGCCTCCGTGGCCGGCGACATGCCGACCTCGGACGGCTCCGCGGCCGGATCGGCGCTCGCCGCGCGGCCCGGGAAGTCCGGCAGCGCGACCGGTCCCCGCGGCTCCCCGGTGACCGGGTCCACCACCTCCCACGGCCGGCGCCCGAACACGGCGTTGGTCCAGATCCGCGAGCCGTCGCCGAGCTGCAGCTCGTCCCGGTCGATGCCCTCCCTGCCGCCCGGACGCAGGACCCGTCGGCCACCGTGGCGCCCGCCCCCGTCGGCGGTCTCGAACTGGAAGCCGTACGCCCCGTCCAGGCTGCCGCCGAACGGCACGAGCCCGCCCACCTCGTCGGGTGCGAACACCTCCGCGGGACGGTCCGCCCACACGGCGGTGTCGCAGTGGTACGGGCTGCGCTCGACCGTCCAGCTGACCAGGAAGGAGCCGCCCACGTAGTGCACCGCGTACATGGTCGCTTCGTCGGGCACCGCGAACCCGCAGGATCCCCGCACCCCGTCCGGTCCGACCGCGACCGCCCGGTCCCGCCCGAACACCGTCAGCACCGGCCAGGTGGCGGTCACTCCGGCCACCCCCGCCGGCCCCGGCGGCGCCCCGTCCGCCTCTCCGGCGCCGACGCCCGCCGCGAACTCGGCGTACACCGACTCCAGGGCCGGCCAGGCCAGTTCCTCGGGCAGCCCGGCCGCCAGCGAGCGCCGCAGCGCACCGGCCGTCCCCGCCTCGGCGAGGGCGTCCGCGATCCCGCCGAGCGCCGACACCGTCGGGCGGTCCAGTACGGTCTCCAGCTCGGCCACGGCCTCCTCGGCCCCGGCCATCCCGCCGCCGGCCAGGGTGTCGACGAGCTTGCCGACCCGTACGGCGACCTCCTGCGCGATGCCCTCGTTGCCCGGGAGCAGGGTCACCGCCGAACCGGAGCGGCGCCCGCGCGCCGGCCCCCACCGCGGCAGCAGATCCGCGTGGACCGTCCCCTCCAACCGCGGGCCGAACACCGGGTCGGCGGCCAGCGCGGACAGGTCCCGCCGCGACCGCTCGCCCCAGAACCGCATCCGCGTCTCCGGCCCCGGGTCGACGACCGCCACCCCGGCCGCCAGACACGCGTCCAGCACGTCCGCGTCGAAGCCCTGGTAGTGGTGGCGGGTGGTGTGCACCGTCACCGGGGTCCCCTCAGACCGCAGGCGCGGCCCCAACCGGCCCACCAGATCGAGGAATTCCACCGGCAGCGGCTGCCGGGCCACCCCGCCCCCGGACTGCGCCGCGTACTGGTACATCCGTACGTAGTTCCCCACCCAGTGGTGCAGCCCGCCCTCGGGCACCACCCGCCCGGCCGCCATGGCCTCCGCGGCGCCACAGCCGATGAGCATCCGCAACCAGGCTCCGCCGTCGGTGACTCCGTCCGGGAACACCTCCACCAGCCCGGCGAGGAGGGCGTCCGCCGGCGGATGCGCCGTCAGGACCGTGCCCGCGGCGTCGAGAAGCGCGTCCGGCACGGACTTCTTCCGCGTGACCGACAGGATCGAGCCCACCAGCCGGGCGGCCTCCTCGTCCCCGTACCCGGCGGCCTTCGCGGAGGCCCGCACCCGGCGCACCAGATCGGCCGGCAGGTCCGCCGGCGAACCCGCCCAGGCGGTCAGGAACGCCTCCAGGGCCGTGTGCGCGGCGGACGGTTCCAACGTCTCGGCGAGGAACCGCTGGTGCGCCCCGAACTCCTTGGCCGGCATGGCGCCGCCCGCCGCGAACAGCAGTGCGTTGGCCCTGCGGTATCCGGCGTCGACCGGGAGCCGGTGCCGGGTCTCGGCCGCCCGCGCCGCAGCGTAGGCGCGGCCGCCCGGGCGGCTCCCGTAGCCGATCAGCCGATGCCCCACGGTGTCCCAGAACCACGGCAGATGCGCCGCCGGCAGCCGCCGCGCCCGCGCCGCCATCGTGTCCACGAACCGGCCGGGCTTGGTCCAGGACCGCCCGAGTTCGCCGCGCATGTCCTCGATCAGATCGCGGGCGCTCCCGGCCGCGCCCGGGTCGTGGGCGGCGACCCAGTCGGCGTAGGTGGTCGAGGTGTGGGCACCGGCGGTGGGCAGCAGGGCTTCCAACGAGACGATCATGCTTCGCATCGTCGCACGCGGCTCCGACAACGCCGCCCGACGGGGAGACCGGACGGGCTCGTTGCCCCGTCGCGCCCGTCGCGCCCGTCGCGCCCGTCGCGCCCGCCCGTCCGCCCACCCGTCCGTCCGGCAGCGTGTACGACGAACGGGCCCGGCCCGCGGGTTCCCGTTCAGCCGGCCGGCTCGTGGTCGGTGAACAGGGAGACCAAGCTGTGCGGGGCGTTCTCGTCGAAGCACAGCTCGTGGTTGCGGGCGGCCTCGGCGGCTGCGTCGGCGCTCCGGGGGAAGAGGGCTTCCTCGTACGCGGTGAGTGCGGCCTCGAGGTCGTCCGGGTGCGCGGCGATGGCGTTGCCGAGCTCGGCGCCGTCGTACATGGCGAGGTTGGCGCCCTCGCCGGCGAACGGTGACATCAGGTGGGCGGCGTCACCGAGCAGCGTGACGCCGGGCACGCGGTCCCACCGGTGCCCGATCGGCAGGGCGTTGACGGTCCGCGGAACCGGAGGGGTCTCGCCGTCCGTGATGAGCGCGGTGAGCTCCGGGGCCCAGCCCTCGAACTCCGCGGCGATGCGGGCGATGGCCGCGTCCGCGTGATCGAAGTCGATGCCGGCGATCCACTCCTCCGGCTTGTTGAGCGCCACGTAGGTGTGCAGGACGCCGCCGGACTCCCGGTGGGCGAGGATCCCCTTCCCGGGCGCGAGTGCGAAGAGCGACCCGCCGCCGACCGCCCGTGCACTGGCCGGGTGCCGGGTGTCGGAGTCGTACAGACAGGTCTCGACGAAGGAGATCCCGACGTACTCGGGCTTCGCGTCGGACAGCAGCGGACGGATCCGCGACCAGGCCCCGTCCGCGCCCACCAGCAGGTCCGTGGTCACGGTCGCCCCGTCCGCGAACGTCACCTCGTGCCGGCCGCCGCCGAGCGGGCGGACCGAGGCGGCCTTGCGCCCCCACTCGATCGTGTCGGCCGGCAGCGAGTCGAGAAGGATGCGCCGCAGGTCGCCGCGGTGGACCTCCGGACGCCCGCCGGTGCCCTCGTCCGGCTCGTCGTGGAGCACCGTTCCGTCCCGGTCGAGCACGCGTGAGGCTTCACCGCCCTCGTGGACGAGCCCCAGGAATTCGTCGAACAGGCCGGCGGCCTTGAGGGCGAGCTGCCCGTTGTGGTCGTGGATGTCGAGCATGCCGCCCTGCGTGCGCGCGGTCGGCGAGGGCTCCGCCTCGTAGATCGTCGCGGGAATTCCGTGGAGGTGGAGGACGCGGGCGAGGGTCAGCCCTCCGAGCCCGGCTCCGATGATCGTGACGTCAGTGGCCATGGTGATTCCCTGCCTGTCGCATCTCTGGACGTACTGGAATGCCGTTCCACACCCCACACTGGAACCCCGTTCCAGAGATGTCAAGCTGGAACGGGGTTCCAGGCCTGTGCCAGGATGGACGCATGGCAACCAGGACGCGTCGTGCGGAGCGACGGGAGGAACCGCTCTCCCGTGAGCGGATCGTCGAGGCGGCGATCGGGATCCTCGACACGGCGGGCGAGGGCGGACTCACGTTCCGCGTGCTGGCCGAGCGCCTCGCCACCGGGCCGGGTGCCATCTACTGGCACGTCTCGGGCAAGGACGAGCTCCTCGGTGCCGCCACCGAGGGCGTCGTCGCCGGCATCGTGCTCGGCGGCGCTTGCGCGTCGGCGACGCCGCAGGAGGCGATCCGCGCCCTCGGGCTCCGGCTGTTCGACGCGATCGACGCGCACCCGTGGATCGGCAACCAGCTCTCCCGCTCACCGGGGCAGTCGCCGATGCTGAGGGTCTTCGAACACCTCGGGCGCCAGGTCCGAGCGCTCGGAGTGCCCCGGGCCGCCCAGTTCACCGCCGCGTCCGCGCTCCTGAACTACATCCTCGGGGTGGCCGGACAGAACGCGGCCAACGCCCATGGCCAGGAATCGGAGAGGAACCGGACGGAGTTCCTCGACACCGTCTCGGCCGCATGGGCGAATCTCGATCCCGACGAGTACGCGTTCACCCGTGACGCCGCGGAACAGCTCCGCGATCATGACGACCGAGTCGAGTTCCTCGCCGGAATCGACCTCATCCTCGCCGGAATCGCCGCGTCGGCATCGGACTGACCCGGCGCTGCCGGACGCGTCGAGCGGGCGCCGTTCTCGCGGGACGGGTTACGGCCGGAGTTCTCGCGGTGGGCCTCCGCTTCCGCCCCGCGGCCGGGTGTACCGGCCCACGAGGCGGCCGCGGAGGCCCGGGCCCCGCGGGCCGGTGTCAGAGGTCGATCGAGCGGTACTCGTCCAGCACGGCGAAGCCGGTGCTGTCGTAGAGGCCCATCGCGACCTCGTTCCCGCCGAACACGTTGAACATCATCACCTCGTCGCCGCCGTGCCGCGTGGCCCACTCGCCGACGGTCATCGCGGCCCGGCCGTACCCCTTGCCCCGGTGTTCCTCGTGCACTTCCAGCGAGAAGCCGAAGGTCACGCCCGGCAGGAAGCCGTGGTTCACCCAGCCGGTGCCGACCACCCGGCCGTCGGCCTCCATCGCGTAGAAGCCGTGACCCGGGGTCAGGTACCCCTGCGGGAGGTGGCGCGCGAAGTCCTGGTCGGACTTCTCCTCGGCCTGCTCCGGAGTGAGCGCACCGGCCCGGACGATGTCCGCGATGTACGCCGCTTCCTCGGCGGCGTACCAGCCCGGGTACTCCTCCTCGGTGAGGGGGCGGACCGTCAGGCCCGCGGGCAGCACCGGCCGCTCGGCCGCGACCCGCATCCGGTTCTGTCCCCGTACGGGATAGTCCGCGAACGCTTCCGCCCCCGCTCCGCCGGTGAGCCGGACCTCCACCCGCTCCGCACCCTGCCCGGCGCACCACCGCTCGGCCCACTCCCGCCCCCGCGGCGCCGTCAGGTCGTGGATCCGGCCCACGAGGGCGCCGTTCTCCTGCGCCACCCCGACCGCGATCCAGCCGGTGCCGTCCGTGGCCACCGTCCAGTCCTCGATCCCCTTCACCGCCCGCTCCAGCAGGGCCCGTGCCAGCGGCTCCGAACACCCCGCGGCCCGGTACCCGGCCAGCACCCGCTCCTCGAACCCGCCCCGCCACTCGGCCTGACAGGTCACCATCCCCATCTCGTCCATCCGCCCACCCTAGGCGTGACCGCGAACAGGGCCCGCTTCCTTTTCGAGGGAGGCTCCGTGAGGGCGGGCGACCGCCGGTACATCAACCGCCGGGTGCGGCTGTATGTGTTCTTTGTGGCTGGATATGATCGGCGCCTGTCGCTCGCGCGATCCTGCCCCGCCGCATCCCGAGGACCGATGACTCCCATACCCGAAGGCACCCCAGGGCCGTCGAAGGCCCGAAGACGGCGCACCGTGCGCCTCCGCACGATGCTCATCTGGCTCGCGGTCGTCCCCACCGTGGCCATGGGCACCCAGGTGGCGGTGACCGCCGAACGGCTGCTGGTGCAGGCCGACCACCTGCGCGACGACTTGGCGGCCAGCAAGCGGATCGGCGAGCCGCTTTTCCGGCTCATGGCCGAGCTGCAGGCCGAACGCAAGATGACCGCCGCGCGGTGGGCGGGCACCCCGGTCCCCGACGCCGACCTGCGCGACCGCAGGGCCGCCACCGACAGGGCCGTGGCCGAGTTCCGGCGGCTCTCGGCCGACACCGGCGGTCGGCCGGAGTCCGCACAGGCCGCGGAACACGTGAGCGACGTCAAGACCCGCCTCGACCAGCTGACCGCCTTCCGCTCGCGCACGGACGCCCGAACCGGCGTCGCCGCGCAGACGATCGCGTACTACAACGGCGTCATCGACGGGATCACCGGCCTCTACCAGGGGGCGTTCAGCCGCACCGACGACGCCGAGCTCGTCGAGGAGAGCCGCCCGGTCGTGGCGATGATCTCCGCCTCCGAGATGCTGGCCCGCCAGGACACGATCCTCACGCTGGCAGGGCCTTCCAGAGAGCTGACCCCCGCCGCCTTCGGGGAGTTCCTCGACGACGCCGGTGCGCACCGGCACCTGTACGACACCTGGATCGTGCCGTACCTGCCGGCCGGGGAGAAGGAGACGTACGAGAAGATCACCTCCTCGGAGGCCTGGAAGACCAAGCTCCGCGTCGAGAACGCCATCATCGCGCAGCACAAGGTCACCGATGCGGGGATGAAACTGCCGGCCGATGTCGGGGCCTGGCCGGCGGCGTACCAGGAGTTCGCGGCTCAGCTGGTCGAGCTCGGCACCCAGCGCTCGCGGGATCTGCTGGCGCACGCCGACGCGAACGCCGGCGAACTGGAGACCCAGGTCTACTGGCTGGTCGGCGGAAGCGCCGGCGCACTGCTGCTCGTCGTGGCCGTCGTCGTGGTCACCACCCGCTCGGTGCTCCGCCGCCTGCGGCGGTTGCACGAGCGGACCGTGGCCATCGCCGAGCAGACGCTGCCGGACGTCGTGGCCCGGCTGCACCGCGGCCAGCCCGTCGACGACGCCACGCTGCCGTCGGTGAGCGGGAACCAGGACGAGGTCGGACGGATCAATGACGCGTTCGCCCGGGTCGTCGCCGTGTCCGTCGACGGCCACCGTCAGCTCGCGGCCGAACGGCACGGCTTCGGCATGTTCGCCTCCGGCATCGCCTCGCGCACCGGAAACCTGGTCAGCCGCCAGCTGACCCTCACCGAGGAGATCCAGGACACGTTCGGCCACGACGAGGCACTGCTCGCCGAGTTGATGCGGTCCGACCAGCTGACCGTCGGCATGCGACGGCAGGTCGAGAACCTGCTCATCCTGTCCGGCGGCGAGGTCCCCGACCCGCACACCGAGCCGATGCGGGTCGCCGACCTGCTGCGCGAGGCGGCGGCGGAAGTCGAGGACTTCCGGCGGATCGAACGGCACGCGCTGGACGAGGCGAGCGTCGAACCGAGCGTGATCAGCCAGATCAGCCACCTGCTGGCGGAGCTGCTGGACAACGCCACCCGGTTCTCGCCGCCGAGGTCGAAGGTGGTCATCCGGGCCGAACTTGTCGCGGACGGGCTGTCGGTGGAGATCGAGGACCGCGGGCCGCGCGTGGGCGCGGCCGGCTACGAGGAGATGAACCGGCGCCTCCACTCGGCCCCGCCCTACTCCGAACTCGCCGAGAACGCGCACCGGCTGGGCCTCTTCGTGGTCGGCCACCTGGCCGACCGGCTGAGGGCCAAGGTCACGCTGAGGCGCTCGGTGTACGGGGGGACCTCGGCGGTCGTCGTGCTGCCGAACGACCTGCTGGCGCGGCCGGCCGCCCCGGCCGGATCCGCCGCGCCCGTATCGGCGCCGGTCCCCGCTCCCGTGCGCGTGGCCGCACGGCGGGCCGCGCCCGAACCGGCCCCGGAGCCGGCCGCCGCCGAGCGGCCGGAGCCGGACCCGACCCCGGTGCCGGCGCAGCATACGCCCGCGCTCCGGCCCGTGACCGGGGGAGGCGGCAGCCGCCCCGCCCTCCCGGAGCGCGTCCCGCAGACCCACATGACCAGGCAGCTGCGCGCGCCGCGAGCGCCCGAGCCGGAGCCGGGCCCCGGCACGGACACCCCCGAAGAGGTCGCCGACGCCTGGGCGGACTATGAAGAGGGGACGCAGAAGGTGGAAGCCGAGCTCAGACAGGAACAGGATCAGCGATGACGACGACCCCCAACTCCGCGACGTCCGGCACTTCGACGTCGAACGACGCGATCTTCAGCGTTCTGGAGAACCATCTGAACCGGATCGCCGGCATCCAGGGCGCCGTGCTCCTCTCCAACGACGGGATCCCGCTCACCGCCTATCTCCTGGACCGGGACCAGTCGGAACGCATGGCGGCCGCCGCCTCCGGGATCGCCGCCACGATGAAGGCGATATCCCGGGAGATCGACGGCGGCCGGGTGATCCGCCAGCTGGTCGAGATGGACGACCGCTACCTGTGCGTCGTGGGGTGCGGGGAGGGCAGCACGCTCCTCGTGGTGACCTCCCGCAAGGCCCGCCTCGGTGAGCTGGGCGGCGAGGCCGTGCGTACGGCCCAGGCGCTCGGTGAATGGCTGGGCACTCCCGAGCGTCCCGCGGCGCCGAAGTCGTAATGCCCGAGCCCGAGATGTCGGAGCCCGAAAGACCCGAATCCCCGGCGTCGCAATCCCCGGAGCCGGAATCCGAGGTCTCGGAAGTCGAGGCGTCGGAAACCGGGCCGTCCGCACGGGAGACGCCCGGGGAGCCGCGGCGCGGCAGCCGCCGCCGTACCCGGCTGTACGCGCTGACGGACGGCCGGACCGCCGCGCCGCACACGGTCCTCACCATGGACACGACGATCACGGCGGCCGTCGGCGCCGAAGGCGGGGGCGGCCTGCCCACCGAGTGGCAGGCCGTCCTGGCCATGTGCGCCCCGCCGGGCGGGCTGGCGGTCGCCGAGATCGCCGCGCGCATGCGGATCCGGCTCACGCCGATGACGCTGCTGCTCGGCGAGCTCGCGGACCGCGGGCTGATCCACCATCAGCCGCCCTTGCAGGGGGCGGAGACCACCAACGTCCACATGCTCATGAGAATCAGGGACAACCTTGCCCGGATATGATGGATTCGACCCGTCTGTCGCCGCTGCCGGACAGGTGTCGCCTGTCAAGATCCTCGTCGCGGGAGGCTTCGGCGTCGGCAAGACGACCCTGGTCGAGACGATCTCCGAGATCGAGCCGCTGCGCACGGAGGAGCGGCTGACCGCGGCCGGAGTGGGCGTCGACGACCTCGACGGGATCGAGTCCAAAGCGGTCACCACGGTGGCGATGGACTTCGGCCGGCTCACCCTCGCCGACGCGGGGGTCGTCCTCTACCTCTTCGGCACCCCGGGCCAGGAACGCTTCTGGTTCATGTGGGACGACCTGCTGAGCGGAGCCCTCGGCGCGCTCGTCCTGGTCGACACGCGGCGCCTGGACCGCAGTTTCCCGGCCGTCGACTTCTTCGAGAGCCGCGGGCTGCCGTTCGTCGTGGGCGCGAACTGCTTCCACGGCGAACAGCCCTACACCGCCGAGGAGATCGGCGCCGCGCTGCACCTGCGCGACCCCCAGACGCCCGTCCTGCTGCTCGACGCCCGCGCCCGCACGGACGCCCGCGACGTGCTCCTCGCCCTCCTCGACCTGCTGATCAGCTCGGCGGACGCGGCGTAGGGCGAGCGGCGGGCGGCCGCGCCGGCCGCTCCTCAGGAATCCGCGCCGCCGTCGGGCCGGGGCGGAGCGGTGGGTGCGGCGCCGGCGGCCGGTGCGGCGGCGAGGTCGGCGAGGATGGCCTCGGCCAGGCCCTCGCGGCGGATCCGCTGGTCGACGTACAGCAGGGCGCTCGCCAGCTGGCTGTATCCGATCTGGAAGACCTGGCTCGCGGCGCCGCCGATGAGCACCAGGAGGAAGGCGAACACCAGCGCCGTGATGACCCCCGCCGAGGGGGCGCCGCCACCTTCGGGGATCCCCTGGAGGGCGGGCATGATCGCGAACATGCCGATGAAGTTGAACGGCAGCTGGATCGCGTACGCGATCGCCCCCGCCAGCATGACGGCGACGAGGGTGAAGCCGAAGATCCGCCACCAGTCGCCCCGTACCAGCGCCGACGAGCGGCGCAGTGCGGTGACGGGACCCGCGCCCTCCAGGACCACGACGGCCGGGGCCAGGCCGAACCGGATGTTGAGCCAGACGGTCAGCGGCACCGCGGCCAACAGGAGCAGCGGCAGGAGGCCGAGCAGCGCGACCGCGCCGTCCCCGGATCCGGCGGAGGCCACCAGGGGCACCCACACCGCCAGGACGAGGAACACCGGGGCGCCTGCGATCAGGACGCTGAGGAACAGCGCGCCGGCCACCGCGGGAGCCCGCCGGACCGAGGACCGCCACAGCGCGCGGAAGGTGGTGGAGCGGCCCATCACGGCTTCCTTGAGGACCGCCGGACAGAGCGCGGCGATGACCGACACGCCGAGCACGCCGATGACGAAGAGCAGTACGAACACGGCGACGGCCGCGACGACCAGTGGGACGACGTGCTCGGACGCCGGATCCTCGCCGAACGGCGGATCGAAGACGGGGTCGAAGTGGTCGTGGACCGCGACCACGGCCGTGCCCACCACGAGGGCCATGACGGGCAGGACGATCGCCTGTACGGCCAGCACCACACCGGCGAGCGTCTTCCAGTGGCCGCGGATGGTCGCGAACGATCCGCTGACGATGTCCCCGAGGGCCAGTGGTCGCAGGGGTATCACTCCCGGCTGAGGCGCCGGTGGGGGGCCTCCCCACTGCGGGGCGCCACCCCAACCGCCCCCGTACGCTCCCGGCCAGCTGTTCTGCGTCATGCACATGCTCCGTATGTCGTCCCCCAGTGGGACGGACAACATATCCCAGCTGGTCAGGGACATGGCATGCAGCCGACGCCCGTTCGGGGAGGCGAGAGGAAGGCGGACGTCCCTACTTGAACGGCACGTTGACGCAGGCGAGCCGCGCCCCGGCCGTACCGGCGCTGCCGGTTCCCGTATGGGTGGCGTGCTCGTGGATCACCACGGAGCGGGCCCGGTCCGTGCGGAACCGCCAGTCGAGGGTGGACGCCGAAGCGCCGTCGCCGTGCCGGTCGGTGGTGATGTCGAGCCACGCCTCGTTGCGGGGATTGGCGTATGCGGGGTTCGTCGAGGGCTGTTTGGGGTCCACGGCGTCCTGGTAGTGCGGCCCGGAGTCGTTGGGCATGCTGCCGCAGGGCTTCTGGTGCACGTGGGCACCGAACGTCCGGTTCGCCTCCACGCCTTGGAGGCGCAGTTCCACGTGGGTGTCGTCGCCGACCCGCTCGGTGACGGTGACCTTGCCGCCGACGGGTACGGCTCTGGTGTCGAAGGTGACCGCCTGGTGCGCGTGCGGGCCGCCGGCCGCCCGGAACGAGTCCTCGATCGTCACGTCCTGGCCGGTGACCGCGCCCAGGGGCAGGAGGACGGCCAGGGACGCGGCGAGCGCTGACACGAGGAAGGACATCTTCGGCTCCTCTCGCCACGGGCGTCCCGGATCGCCGGCGGAACAGGGCCCGGTGTACGGCATCGTCGGGACGTGTCCGCCGGCGCTTTCCGGGCCATGTTCCCGCACCCGGCGGCCTCGCGCAGGGCACATCGGGGGTGTCGGCCCCTTTTGCCCTGATCAGCCGCGTGATTCCGCGGGCCGCGTCTCGGCGAGGCGGCGCGAGCCACCCCGGGGGCGGCACCGGATGCGGGTCAGGGGGTCACGAGCGGTGCGTGCCGTTCGCTGAGCCGGCGTACGGCCCCGGCGATGCGGGGGTCGGTCGCCGCCCGGAAGGGGGCGACCGGGGTTGCCCGGGCGCCGATGACGAGGCCGGTACGGCCCGTCAGGGCGCGGTCGGTGGCGGCGGCGATCGAGGGCCTGGCCGCGACGGAGGCGGGGCCGGAGGTCGATCGCTCGAACTTGCGGCGCACCAAGGGCCACATGAGCCTCAGGGCGGGGGTGACGATCTTCGGGTCGGTCAAGGTGCCGTCGGTCATGTCGGTGGCGGCGCCGCCGGGGTCGGCGGCGAAGACCGATACGCCGGTGCCGTCGAGCCGCGCGGCCAGGTCGAGGGTGTAGGCGAGGTTGGCGAGTTTGGCGCGACCGTACCAGTGGAAGCCGTAGTAGCCGCCGGGCGGCTCGACATCGTCGAACACCCGCTTGGCGACCCCGACCGCACCCGAGGTGACGTTGACGATCCGGCTCGGAGCGGCGGCCGTCAGGGTGGGGAGCAGGAGCTCGGTCAGCAGGTAGGGGGAGAGGTGGTTGACGAGGAACGACGCCTCGACACCGCCCAGGCTGTGCCGGTCGGCGAACATCGCGCCGACGTTGTTGACCAGTACGTCCAGCCGTTCGCCCGAGGCGGCGTGTTCGGCGGCGAGGCGGTCGGCGAGCGCGCGTACCTCGTCGAGGGAGGCGAGGTCGGCGGCCAGGAACCGGGCCGGGTGGGCCGGGCCGGTCGCGTTGATGCGCTCGACCGCGCGGGCGCCCCGGTCGGGGTCGCGTCCGACCACGGTGACCGCGTGACCGGCGGCGGCCAGACCCAGTGCGGTCTCCAGGCCGATGCCGGCGGTCGAGGCCGTGACCACGGCGGTTCTCTTCATCACGCGTCTCCTCCGGGCAGGCAATCGGATGGATCATCCGTTTAATCGAGGACGACCGTAACATGTATGCGGATGATGTATCCGTTTGAGGTTGCGGTAAAGATGGGTGCATGAGGGGACTGCGATGCGACACGCCACGGGCGATCTGACGCCCGGCACCGGCGGCTACGACGCCGAGCTGCGCAGGCACAACGAGGTGCTGCGCCGGGCGGCGGGAGTCCGGTTCCGCGACCACGTACTCGACATCGGCTGCGGTGCCGGGCAGACCACCCGCGAGGCCGCGCGTACGGCCCGGGCGGGCAGCGTGCTCGGCATCGACGTCTCGGCGCCCGCGCTCGAGCGTGCCCGCGGGCTGGCCCGGGCCGAAGGGCTGCGCAACGTCGCCTTCGAGCAGGCCGACGCCCAGGTGCACCGGTTCCCGCCGGAGCGCTTCGACCTGGCGATCAGCAGGTTCGGCACGATGTTCTTCGACGACCCCGCCGCCGCGTTCGCCAACGTCGGGCGGGCGCTGCGCCCGGCGGGGCGCCTGGTGATGATGGTCTGGCGGGCGCCCGAGCTCAACGCGTGGGACGTCACCATCCGCAGGTGCCTCGAAGCGGCCGCAGGGAAGGCGGCCGGCGCCTCCGGGGGACCGGACCCGTTCTCGCTCGCCGATCCGGCTGCCGTGCGGGAGATCCTGCGGGGCGCGGGGTTCGTGGACGTCGCGTTCACCGACGTCCACGAGCCGGTCTACTACGGTCCTGACGCGGCCGCAGCCCTCGACTGGGTCCGCGGCTTCACGTGCACGAGTGAAACCCTCGGGCGACTGGATCCGGCTGCCGCCGCCCGCGCCGTCGAGAACCTGCGCGGTGCGCTCGCCGAGCACCTGACCGACGAGGGCGTCCGGTTCGACTCCCGCGCCTGGATCGTCACCGCGCACCGCGCCGGGACGGTGTGAGGCACAGGGGAACGAACCGTCGGCCGAGCTTCGCGGCCCGCGCCGAGGGGTGACGGCGCTCAGGACGAGGCGGCGGCCTGATCGGCTGGAAGGTCCCGTCAGGAGGAACGATCCTCCGCGGGGCCTCCCGGGTGACGCCGGGCGGCGCCCGGCCCGGCATCGCGTGGCGCGGCGGACCGCTTGACCACCATGTGCCCGTGATCCCATCCCACTTGATCGGTGCGCTCTCCGCACTCGTCCTGCTCGCACCCGCCTCCGCGTACGCCGCCCCGGCCCCGGCCCCGGCCCCGGCACCCGCCGCACCCGCCGCCGCCCCCCGCCCGAAGGACTTCTTCGCCGACCTGCCCAAGGGCGGTGACCTGCACAACCACCTCTCCGGAGCGGTCACCACCGAGTTCCTGATCCAACTCGCCGCCGAAGACGGCCTGTGCATCACCACCGACACCACCACCGCCGTGCCCCCGCCGTGCGGGGCGGGAACCCGCCCCGCCGCCGACGCCGTCACCGACGCCGCGTTCCGCCGTCAGGTCATCCAGGCCTGGTCGATGCAGGACTTCCCGGCCGACGGCAACGGCCACGACCACTTCTTCGCGACCTTCGACAAGTTCGGCGAAGTGCCCTGGCGCCACCCCGGCCGCATTCTCGCGGAAGTCGCCAACACGGCCGCCCGGCAGAACCAGTTCTACCTGGAGACCATGATCACCCCGGCCTCCGGCCAGGCCCGCGCCCTCGCCGACCGGGTGGGCTACGACGCCGACCTCGACCGCATGCACGACGAGCTCCTCGCCGACGGAGGCCTCGACGCGGTCGTCCGGCAGGCCCGCACCGATGCCGACACGACCGACACCGAGTTCCGTGCCGCCGCGCACTGCGACACCCCGCGACCCGACGCCGCCTGCTCCCTCCCGTACCGCTGGATCTCCCAGGTCGCCCGTCTCGGCACGCCCGAGCGGGTGTTCACCCAGATGGCGCTCGGGATGCGGCTGGCCTCGCAGGACCCGCGCTTCGTCGCCGTCAACCTGGTGCAGCCGGAGGACGGCGAGGTCGCCCTGCGCGACTACCGCCTGCACATGCGGATGCTGAACTACCTGAAGACCCAGTACCCCAAGGCGCACATCACCCTGCACGCGGGCGAGCTGGTAACCGGCCTGGTCAAGCCGGAGGACCTCACCTTCCACATCAGGGAGGCCGCCCAGACCGGCCGCGCCGAGCGGATCGGGCACGGCGTGTCCGTCCTGCACGAGGACCGCTGGGAATCGCTCATGCGCTACATGGCCGACCGGCGGATCGCGGTCGAGGTCCCCTTCCACAGCAACGAGCAGATCCTGCGCGTCTCCGGCGACGCACACCCCTTCGCCACCTACCGACGCCACGGCGTGCCGGTCGTCCTCGCCACCGACGACCCGGGCGTGTCCCGGATCGAGATCACCGACGAGTACCGGCGGGCCGCGCAGATGTACGGGCTCGGCTACCCCGAACTGAGGGACCTGGCCCGAGCCTCCCTGGAGCACTCGTTCCTGCCCGGCCGCAGCATCTGGAACCGTGACCTGCGGGGCGGCTACCGGCCGGCCGGGCCGTGCGCCGGCGAGCGCCAAGGCGCCGAGCACCCGGGCGCGCGGTGCGCCGGCTTCCTCGCCGGCAGCCCGAAGGCGCAGGTCGAGTGGCGGCAGGAAGCGGCCTTCCACCGCTTCGAAGCGGCCCACCCCCGTACCACCCGCCCCGGCTCGCACTGACCCGGGCCCTCAACCGAGCCCGGCCCGTGTGCGTGCGGGCCTGGCCGTGAAGCCGGGCCACCGCGTCCTGGACTCCAGCAGCGTGATGCTGGAGGCGAGCCGGGTGCGGCTCGGGGCCCACGGGCTCCCGGTCAGGCTCGTCCACGCCGACGCACACGACCTGCCCTTCGCCGACGCGTCCTTCGCGGGCTGCCGGATCGAGCGGGTCCTGCGGCACGTACGCGATCCCGCCGCCGTCCTGGCCGGAGCGGGCCCGTGGACGAGGGCCCGCGTCCTCGAACTGCTCCCGCGGCTGGGGGAGCGGCGCGGGCACCGCGGGGACCAGCTCTGCGGCGGGGAACAGCAGATGCGGGTCCCCGCACTCCGGGGGCCTTCCGTGTCGCGGCCCGAGGCGGGACCGGGTCGAGGATCCGCACCGGTGGGCTTTCCGGCGGGCCGCAGGGCAACCGCCGGCACGGCCGCGCTCCGATGAAAAGGGCCCCGTGCCGCCACGGGTGGCGGCACGGGGCCCCGGGTCAGTGGGGGGCGGGCGGGGTTACCAGGTGCCGGGCAGGGTCTGCCAGCTCAGGAAGCCGTTCTCGAAGCCGCCGTCGGGGCGGCTCTTGAAGGTGAAGGTGCCCGAGGCTCCGCTCGCGTAGTTGTACAGCGAGGAGATGTCGTCACGGCCGTCGCCGTCGGAGTCGCCCGAGAGCGGCATGCCGGCGTTCGTGCCGTACCAGTTCCCCTCCGGGGTGTCCCAGCTGCGGACCGCGTCCGCGACCGTCCCGTCGGGCTTGGCGAGCAGCGTCGACAGCGAGGCGTGGCCGTCCCCGTGGTCGTACATCAGGGCGGCGTCGGCGCGGCCGTCGCCGTTGTAGTCGCCGGCCGTGAACTTGATCTTCGCGTACTCCCAGGCACCGCCGGCGGGCTGGTTCCACGACTTCACCGGGGCGGCGACGCCGCCGTTCGGCTGGGCGAGGAAGGTGAAGACCGCGACGCCGCCGGCCGTGTACCCGTAGAGGGCGACGATGTCGTCCCGCTTGTCGCCGTTCATGTCGCCGACACGGAACGTGGCGTGGTCGATCCACCAGTTGCCCGCGGGCGTCCGCCAGCTCGCGGACGCCGCGTTGAAGAACCCGTCACCCTTCGAGGTCCAGGTGTGGGCCCCTGCTTCGCCGTTGCCGTAGTCGTAGACCATGGCGACGTCCGCCTTGCCGTCCCCGTTGAAGTCACCGGCGAGGGGCTTCGCCTTGGCCCAGTCGAAGGAGCCGGCGCCGGTGCCGACCGCGGTCGTCACCCCCTTGACCGGGGTGAACGTACCCGTGGTGTTGGACAGGAAGCTCCACAGGGAGTTGGACCCGTCGGCGTAGCCGTACAGCGCGACGATGTCGGCGCGGCCGTCTCCGTTGACGTCGCCCGCCGTCCACTTGGCGCGCTGGTACGAGAATCCGCCCTTGGCGCTGGTCCAGCGCACCGTGGGCCGCGCGTACCCGCCGTCGGGCAGCGCGTCGAAGACCCACAGGGCGCAGGTGTTGTCGCCGTAGTCGTAGACGGTGGCGAGATCGCTGCGGCCGTCGCCGTTGAAGTCGCCCGACAGGTCGGTGCGCAGGTGCGCGGTCCGGTCCGCCGGCTGGTGCTCCAGAGTCGCGCCGGTCACGGTGTTGGCGCGGATGTAGCCCTTCTCGAAGTCCTCGCGGACACCGCCCGCCACCTCGTACTCGTACGAGGTCGGGTAGCCGAGGGTGCTCTTCTCGGCGCCCATCGCGATCCACCGCCTGCGTATCGAACCGCGGATCGCCGAGGCGCCGTTGCCCTTGCTCCAGTAGATGGATGCGGTGGCTTCGGCGTCGGAGCGGGGCCGGAAGTGATTGAAGCGGGCGACGGAGCCGTCCCCCACGTTGGTCTCGTCGGTGACCGGGTAGCCGATCCGGCTGGCCGGACCGCCGAGGGAGACGTACGTGGCGTAGATCGAGCCGTGGACGGACCACGCGCCGGTCTCGGTGGACCAGAAGATCCCGCCCTTGCCGCCGGCGGCGGAGTAGAAGGTGGAGAACCTTCCGGTGCCGTCGAAGGTGGGGGTCTCGTCGGAGGTCGGGTAGCCCAGGATGCCCTTCTCGGCGCCCAGCGCGAGCCACTTGGCCCGGATGCCGCCCCACACGATCCACGCGCCGCTGCTCGGGTGCCAGTAGACGGAGCCGTTGTCACTGGTCTGGCCCGGGCCGCGGAGGTTGACGTAGCGGCCCACGCCGTCGGACGGGACGAGCACGTCGGTGGTCGGATAGCCGATCGAAGTGCCGCCCTTGGCCAGGTACTTGGCGAGGATCGGACCGCACAGCGTGTGCGTGCCGGTGGCGGTGGAGGTGAACGCCTGGCACTCCGACCACGAGGTGCCGCCGAGTACGAGCTGCCTGCCGGCACCGAAGGCGGTGCCCCCGGCAGGGGCCTGCCCGGGGAACTCCGTGATGCGGCCGTTGCCGTCGCGCGACCACAGGTCGGCGAAGCCGTTGGCCTCGAAGTCGCCGTTGCTGGACAGGTGCGCGTACGCCGCGCCGGTGAAGCCGCTGCCGATGGAGGTCGTACGGACCGCGGGGTCGGCGAAGACCGACAGGTCGGCCACGGTGACCGCGCCCGGCTCGGTCGTGACCCGACTGGTGTACTGGTGGATCTTTCCGGTGGCCGTGTCGCGGGCCCAGACCTCGGGCAGCCGGTCGCCGTTGAGGTCGCCCGGAGCCATCAGCGTCATGTTCTTCCAGTCGGCGTTGCCGAGCAGGACGGGCTCACCGAAGGCGTCGAGGAAGCCGACGGCCGAGCCGCGGTACAGCCACAGCTGGTCCCCGGTCTTGACCAGCAGGTCGGGCTGGTCGGAGTCGTCGACCCTGCCGTCGCCGTTGTCGTCGTCGACGCTCCCGATCGCGACGGCCTGGTCGGCGTTGGCCCAGTGGTCGTCCAGGTCGGGGTTGCCCACCTGGAGTTCGATGCGGTTGGCGTCCGCGCTCTCCAAGTCCCCGTCGCCCTTGTTGGGGTAGACGTACAGGTTCTTGCGGGAGTTGTCGGGGCTGGGCTGGAGGGCGACGAGGTCCTCGTAGTAGTCCTCGTTCCAGCTGCCGCGGTGCGTCAGCGAGGCGGCGTCGGCGAAGGAGCCCTGGCCGTCGAGCTGGCGGGAGAGGTCGAAGGTTCCGTCGCCCTTGCCCGGGTGCATCCACAGCAGGCCGGAGCCCGGGTCGACGCTCCAGATGTCCACCGTGCCGTCGCCGTTGAGGTCGCCGTGCTTGTCACGGGTGGCCAGGCGCTTGGCGTAGAACAGGTACTCCTTGAGGTTCGAGCGGTTGCCCGAGGCGTCGAGGCTGCGCACGAAAAGACGCTGCGGCCCGGCCGTGGTCGGGGTGTACTTGACGTCCACCGAGCCGCCGACGGTGGTCGGCGGGATCTTGTTCACCTTCGGGTTGGAGTCGGTCCACCACTCGAAGCCGGTGACGTCCTTGACCCCGTTGGCGCTCAGGGTGAAGGTCCCCTCGGAGCGGGCGAAGCCGGTCTTGGCGGGGTCGTCCTCGTTCTCCGGGAACTGCTTCGAGGTCACCACGGGAGTCCGGTCCGGGCGGGTCCGGTCGATGGTGAAGAGGCACTGACCGGCCCAGGGGCCGGCCGGGCCCACGTTGTCCAGGGTCCGGACGTCCCACCGGTAGGTGCCGTTCAGGTCCTTCGCCGGAATGTGCAGCTGCGCGACATTGCCGTTGCTGGCCTTGATGACCGACTTGGTCTGGCTGGAGGAGCCGTCCTTCCACCAGTGGAACTCGGCGCCCAGCGACACGTCCCCCTTGTCCTTGTCCTTCACCCGGGCGCGCAGGACGATCTCGTCGGTGGTCCCGACGACACCGCCCGCGCAGGCCGTGGAGGGGTCGGTGGAGCGGTCCGTGATCTTGTCCGGGGTGGTGTTGAACGTCGTGGAGATGCGGGCGCTGTTCGGGTCCAGCCTGCGCCAGGAGACGTCGACGGTGTCCTTCGCGGCCTTCAGGCCGAAGGTCCAGTTGCCCCAGTGCTTCTTCGCGGCCTCTTCGACCGCCGACTTCACGTTCAGCTCGATCAGGTCGCCGTCGCCGGGGCAGTTGCGCCCGCCGTAGGACTGGCCGCTGGAGTCGACGAGGCGCTGCCAGTCCGGCTGGTTGTTCCAGGTGGTCGACTTGGAGATGGTGCCGGTGTCCCAGACCTGGATGTCACCGGACTTGCAGCTCCACGAGCCGGCCGACTTCTGCTTGACGCGCAGGGTCGACTCGATGATCTGCTTGTCCCAGTAGTCCTTCATGCCGACCTGGAAGAAGGTCTTGGCACAGATCACGGCGTCGCCGTTGGCGGCGTCCTTGGCACAGCCGACGCGGGCGTCCTTGCTGAGGGTGCCGCCGTTCCAGTAGTTCGTGTTCGGCGAGGAGGGGAACGCGTTGTGCTTGTAGGCGATGGTCCACGCCGTCTTCCAGGCGTCCCAGGTCGGGTCGATCACGACCGGGTACGTGGTCTCCGGCGCCTTGAGCAGGCCCTGGTCCGGCGTCAGGGTGAGGGTGGAGCCGTTCAGCCGGACCCCGAGGTCGGCCTGCCTGGCACCGGTGGTGACGCCCTCGACCGGCGCCGGGGGCGCCTCGGCCGGGGCCGACCCGGCGGCGGGCGCGGCCGCGACACCGTAGGCCGCGGAACGCGCCGGGGACTTGGCGGCGGGCGCCGGGGCGGTCTGCGCGGCGGCGGCCTGCGCCTTCTGCCCGCCCGCGTCCCACATCTGCGGCTTCGCCGAGCCGAAGACGGTCTGCCCGGCCGGGTCCACGGCGAGCAACTGCCCGTCGGCCTCGGCCCGTACGGTCAGCCCCTCGGCCTTCAGGCCGAACGCGAGGGAGGCCAGGGCCGGATTGGCGGCGGCCTCACGGGACTTGACGACGAGCGCGTGGGAGAAGCTGTCGACGGTCGCGCTCACCCGCAGGTCCACCCCGGGCAGCACCTCGGGGTAGAGCGCGCTGCTGCCGTCGAGCCGGGGCTCGGGCAGCGGCGCCGGCCAGCTCAGGGCCACGTCGCGGCCGTTCTCCGACATCACCGCGAGAGGAGAGTCGCCGCCGCCGGAAAAGGTGAGGCCGATTGAGGCGGCCTTGGGCGCGAGGCGGCCGTCGGTGCCTTTGTGCAGGGTCGTATCGACGGGAATGAGTTTTCCGCCCTGGCGTACCCGTATGGGAACCAGGGCGTGCTCTGCGGTCCGAGTGCCGTTCGGATTGGCCCACACCTCGTCGGTCTCGGTGCGCAGGCCCACGATTTCAACCGGCTTTCCGGTGCGCTTGGCCTCGGCGGCGGCCTTCTCGGCCTCGGCGGCGGGCGCCGACGCTCCGGCGGCGGGGCCGGAGTCCGCCGCGGCGGCGAGGGGCGCGGTGCCGGTCAGGCCAGCGGTCAGGGCCAGTGTCGCGACCAGTGCCGACGCCCGCAATTGCAGCTGGCCGGTGGCGCGTTGCCGCGCCAGGGGTGGTCTCACGGAGGTTCCTCGTAGTCGATCCGGGCGCGTGGGGAGGGTTCCCGCGCACGGATGGCTTGATCAGTCCCGGCGAGCTTCTCATGGCCGGCGGCGCCTCCGGAAAAAATGGAAGTGGAAATTCCTGTTCCATTCTCCTTCTGTCCGGCTTTGCCTGGACTTGATGCCTGCTTTGCGGTGCGTAATTACTGCTCCGGAGGCGGTCGGAAATGTGGTGCAGCCCTCACTGTTACGGTCTTGGGCCTACGTCCGAATAGTGTGTACATTCGTGCACGCGTGAGCCATGACGGAACCCAATTTGCGAAATCGAAATTGGTACGCTAGGTACGGAAAGCGCAGACGCGCACTCGGCTGGTCGATACCAGCCCTGTCCGTTGCCCTGTGCGTCACCGGGCTGGCGTCGCCACCGGCCTCCGCAGCCTCCTCGTCCTCCCCGTCGGCCCTGCAGAAGCTGACCAAGGTCGGCGGCAAGCCGGTCACCGGAAAGCCCGCCCCCACACGCGCCGAGTCCCAGCTCCACCAGTGGACCGCGCCGCCCAAGGTCGTCTGGCCCGCGGCCGGTTCGGCCGAGGTGCAGGTTCCCGCCACGACCCCCGCCCAGGGCTCCGCGCCCGCCGGCGGCCGCTCCCGGCTGCTCTCGGCCCCCGCGGCGGGCGGTCCCTCCGCCCCGCCGCCGGGCGGACCGGTCAAGGCCGGGAAGTTGCCCGTACGGATCGGCTCCGCCCCGGCGTCGCCGCAGATCCGCAACTCCCCGCAGGCGCACGCCGCTTCCCCCTCGGGGGCCGACGCAGCCGCCACCCCCGAGACCCCGGTCAAGGTGAAGGTCGACCTGCTCGACCGGAACGCCGCCGACAAGGCGGGCGTCCCCGGCGGGCTCCTGATGGCCGTGAAGCGGACCGACACCCGCTCCGGCGCCGCACCGGTCTCGGTCGAGCTCGACTACAACGCCTTCAAGAACGCCTACGGCGGCAGCTGGGGTTCCCGGCTCCGCTTCACCGCGCTGCCGGCCTGCGTACTGACGACCCCCGAACGCCCTGAATGCCGTACGGCCACCCCCGTCACCGCGGACAACGACGCGAGCACGGGCACCCTCACGGCCACCGTCGCCACCGCCGCACAGCCCGGCGCCACCACCACGACCGGCTCGTTCGCCACCAAGGGCACCGACGGAGCCCGCGCCGGCACCCCCATGGTGCTGGCCTCGGCCGCCGCGGCCGCCCCCATGGTGCTGGCCGCCGCGCCCGGCGCCGACGGCGCGAACGGCACCTTCAAGGCCACCTCGCTGAACCCCTCCGGCTCCTGGCAGGCGGGCGGCTCGGCCGGCGACTTCTCCTGGTCCTACCCGCTGGAAGTGCCGGCCTCCCTCGGCGGCCCGAGCCCGTCCCTGGCCCTCGGGTACTCCAGCGCCCAGATCGACGGCCGCACCTCGGCCTCCTCGCAGCAGACCTCCTGGGTCGGCGACGGCTGGGACCTGGGGTCGAACTTCATCGAGCGCTCCTTCATCCCCTGCAGCCAGGACAAGAAGGAGGGTTCCGGGTTCAACAACCCCAAGGACGACACGGGCGATCTCTGTCACGCCGTCTCCACGGTCACGATGTCCCTCAACGGTGGCTCCACGCAGCTCGTCCGGGACGACAAGACCGGCGTCTGGCGCCCCTCCGACGACGACGGCTCCCGCGTGGAGCTGCTCTCGGGCGCCGACAACGGGGACAAGAAGGGCGAGCACTGGCGGGTCACCACCCCGCAGGGAGTCCAGTTCCACTTCGGCCTGAACAAGGTGCCGGGCTGGACCACGGGCAAGCCCGTCACCAACTCCGCCCTGCTCGTGCCGGTCTACGGCAACCACCCCGGCGAGGACTGCTTCAAGGCCGGAGACTTCGCGAACTCGGTCTGCGACGAGGTCTACCGCTGGAACCTCGACTACGTGGTGGACCCGCGCGGCAACGCGATGACCTACTGGTACAAGAAGGAGGTCAACCACTACGGGTCCAACTACAAGATCGCGGGCGGTTCCACCAACCGTGCCTACGACCGCGGCGGCTGGCTCGACCACATCTCCTACGGCCTGCGCAGCGACAGCCTCTTCGCCAACGCCCCGGCCCAGGTGCAGTTCACCGTCGCCGAGCGCTGCCTGAAGACGAAGGACTTCGACTGCGCCGAGGACAGGCTCAAGCCCGAGGTGGACTGGAACATCGCCAAGATGTGGCCCGACACCCCCGGCGACCAGCTGTGCGCGGAGAAGGTGGAGTGCAAGGCGCGCTTCACGCCGACCTTCTTCACCCGCAAGCGGCTGACCGAGATCACCACCGAGGTCTGGAACGGCTCCGCCCACCAGCCCGTCGACACCTGGAAACTCACCCAGGACTTCCCGCAGACCGGTGACGGCACCGACTACCCGCTGTGGCTCTCCGCCGTCCAGCACACGGGCCGCAACGGCAAGGAGATCAGCCTGCCGCCGGTCACCTTCCGCGGAAAGCAGCTGCCCAACCGGGTCGACGGCCTGGACGACGGCAAGCCGCCGTACCTGCGCTACCGCATCGAGGCCATCGACACCGAGACCGGCTCCACGGTCAACGTGCACTACCGCGAGCCGGAGTGCCGGGCCGCCAGCCCGCGCGTGATCCCGTCCTCCCACGAGTCGAACACGCTGCGCTGCTACCCGGTGATCAGCGAGATACCGGACCCGAACGACCCCAAGCGCGAGAAGAAGCTCTACGTCACCGACTGGTTCCACAAGCACCTCGTCGACCAGGTCCAGGAGGAGGACCGCAACGGCAACTCCCCGACGCGCGTCACCGAGTACCAGTACCTCGGCACGCCGGCGTGGGCGTACGACGACGAGACCGAGACGATGCGCCCCAACACGCGCACGTGGTCGCAGTGGCGCGGCTACGAGCGCGTACGGACGCTGATCGGCGCGGCGCCCGACAAGCGGTCCCTGACCGAGACGCTGTACTTCCGCGGCCTGGACGGCGACCGGGCGGCCCCCTCGGGCGGCAAGCGCTCCGTGAAGGTCAAGGACTCCGAGGGCAAGGAGATCGCCGACCACCGCCTCTTCGCCGGCCAGACCCGCGAGGTCCTGGCGTACAACGGCGAAGGCGGCGCCCTGGAGGCGGCGACCACGTACACCCCGTGGCTGCACGGCCCGACGGCCACCCGCCTGCGCGAGGGCATCGAGCCGCTCCAGGCCTTCGTCCGGGGCACCACCGACGTCGCCTCCCGCACGCTCCTCTCCGAGGGCCGGGGCTGGCGGCGCAACGCGCAGCAGACCGAACTCGACGAGCAGGGCAAACCGCTGACCGTCTCGGATCTCGGCGACCTCGCCGACCCGAAGGACGACAGCTGCACCCGCTACGAGTACGAGTCCGACGACAGCCTGTGGATCATCGGCCGCGAGAAGCGGATCGAGACGGTCGGCAAGGCCTGTGACGCCAAGGACGTGAAGCGTCCCGACGACGTCATCTCCGACGCCCGCCTGTCCTACGACGCCGTCGGCAACGTGGTCCGCTCGGAATCCCTGTCCGGATACGCGAACGGCAAGCCCCAGTACACGCTGGACGGCTCGCTCACCTTCGACGCCTACGGGCGCCCGAAGACGACGACCGACGTGTTCGGCAAGGTCACCAAGATCGACTACACCCCGGCCGCCGGCCAGATCGTCACCAAGGTCGTCACCACCAACCCGCTCGGCCACACCGACACCACCGAGACCGACCTCGGCCGCGGCTCGATCCTGGCCAAGCAGGACACCAACGGCCGCCGCAGCGTCATGCAGTACGACGCACTCGGCCGCCTCGCCAAGGCGTGGTCCCCGGACCGCGACCCCGTCGCCAAGTCCCCGGACGCCGAGTTCACCTACGACGTCCGCCCGGACGCGCCCGTCGTCATCACGACCAAGTCCCTCGTCGACGACGGCAGCTACCGCAGCAGCTACGAGATCTTCGACAGCAGCCTGCGCATCCGCCAGACCCAGCTGGAGGCCCTCGGCGGCGGCCGGCTGATCGCCGACACCTTCTACAACAGCCTCGGCCAGATCTGGAAGTCCAACGGCGCCTACTACACCGGCGGCACCGCCTCCGGCGAGCAGTGGGGCCCGAAGGACAACGAGGTCCCGTCCTCCACCGTCACCGAGTACGACGGCAGCGGCCGGCCCACCGCGCAGATCTCCCGCAAGTTCGGCGAGGAGACCTCGCGCACGACCACCTCGTACGGCGGCGACAGCATCACCGTCGACCCGCCGACCGGCGAGACGCCCACCCAGGCGTACCTCGACGGCCAGGGTCGCAAGACCGAGCTGCGCCACTTCCGCTCGGACTCGCCGACCGGCGCGTACGACAGCACCCGCTACGGCTACGACCAGCGCGGACAGCTCGAGAGCGTCGTCAACGCGGCCGGGGACACCTGGAGCTTCCAGTACGACATCCGCGGCCGCCAGACGAAGGTCACCGACCCGGAGAAGGGCACCACGTCCAAGGTCTTCGGCAAGGGCGACCGCCTGGAATCGGTGACCGACCAGCGGGGCAAGACCGTGGCGTTCGCCTACGACGGTCTGGGCCGTGTCACAGCGACCCACGAGGGCTCGCTGTCGGGAGCCAAGCTCAGCGAGATCGCCTACGACACCCTGCCGGGCGCCGTCGGCCTCCCGGTCTCCTCCACCCGGTACGTGGGCGGCAACGCCTACACCCATGCCATCACCGGTTACGACCAGGGGTACCGGCCCACCGGATCCACGGTGACCATCCCGAAGTCGGAGGGGGCGCTCGCCGGCACCTACTCCTTCTCCACCGGCTACCGGCCCAACACGGGCCTGACCGCGTGGTCGCAGCAACCGGCGGTCGGCGGACTGCCCGCCGAACGCGTGACCATGACCTACAACCACTTCGAACTGCCCACCGTCATGGGGGTGGCGGGCAAGACGTTCGTGGGCAAGGTCGACTACTCGCCGATGGGCGACGTGCTGCGCACGGAGACCGGAGCCGCCGGCTCCCAGCTGTTCACCACCAATTTCTACGACGAGCAGACCCGGCGCCTGACGCGCACCGTCAACGACCGGGAGAAGGCCCCCGGCCGGATCAACGACACCTCCTACGACTACGACGCCGTCGGCAACATCCTCAAGGTCAAGGACCAGGAGGGCGCGGCCGCCACGGGCACGACGGACACGCAGTGCTTCGCCTACGACTACATGCGCCGCATGAGCGAGGCGTGGACGGCGACCGACGACTGCGCGGCAAAGCCGAACGCGACCGGCCCCGGCTCCGCGCCGAAGGTCGGCGGCCCGGCCCCGTACTGGACCTCGTACTCCTTCGACACGGCGGGCAACCGCACCAAGGAGGTCCAGCACTCCACCAGCGGCGACCTGACCAAGGACGTCATCCGCTCCTACGCGTACGGCACCCCGGGCAAGCCCGCCGCCAACCGCCTCCAGCGGGTCGACACCACCGGTCCCGGCGGCACCCGTAGCGACTCGTTCACCTATGACGACGCCGGGAACACCGCGACCCGCACCGTCCAGGGCAACAGCCAGCGGATGGAGTGGGACGTCGAGGGCCACCTCGCCAAGGTGACCGAGGGCGCGAAGACGACCGAGTTCCTCTACGACGCCAACGGCAACCGCCTGATCAAGCGGGACCCGGCCGGTACGACGCTGTACCTGCCCGGTACCGAGGTCCGGCTGGCCCCGAACGGCGCGGTGGAGGCCACCCGCTACTACGCGCACACCGCCGGCCCGACCATGGTGAAGACCGCCAAGGGCGGTACGGTCACCACCTCCTACCTGCTCGCCGACAACAACGGCACGGCCACGACGGCCGTGGACGGGGCAACCCAGGCCGTCACGCGCCGCAAGTTCACCCCCTTCGGTGACGCGCGGGGCACCGCCCCGGCGGTGTGGCCGGGCAAGAAGGCCTTCGTCGGCGGCGAGACGGACGAGTCCACCGGGCTGGTCCACCTGGGGGCGCGGGAGTACGACCCGGCCACCGGGCGGTTCCTCTCCGTCGACCCGATCGTCGACTACAACGAGGCCGCTCAGCAGAACCCGTACGCCTACGCCAACAACTCGCCCGTGACCTTCTCGGACCCCTCCGGCCAGGCCATCGCGCCCCCGGTGATGCCGATCAAGGACTTCACGGACGCCGAAGTGGCCTGGGCGAACTGGGCGAACGGCCGCAGCGCCCTCGACGTCGCACTGGACGTGGCCATCGGCATCCTCAAGGACGCCTCCGGCTACAACGACATCAAGGCCTGCCTCGGCGGTGACTGGGGCGCCTGCGCCGGCCTCGCTTTCGAGGCGGCCCTGCCCTTCGCGGGCAAGGCAAAGCGCATCCTGAAGGCCCTGGACCGGGCCTGGGACGCCTTCAACAGCTGGATGGGCAAGCTGAAGCTCGCCCGGGACATCCTGGCGCGCGTCGAGCGCTACCAGCAGGCGATGGCCAAGTACGCCGAGGACCTGGCCGAATGGAAACGCCAGATCGAGGAAGCGGCCGAACGGGCCAGAAAACTGGAGGAGGAAGCGGCGGCGGCCCGAAGAGCCGCACAGGCGGAACGCGCCGCGGCGGCGGCCCGCAAGGCCGATGAGGCCAAGGCCACCGCCGCCCGGCAGGCCAAGGAGGCCTCGGCCCGCGCGAAGAAGGCCGACCGGCACGGCAAGTCCTCGAAGTCGGCCGAGCCGAAGAAGGCCGCGAAGAACGACGGCGGCGACGGGGGAGGCGGCGGCTGCAAGGTCCGCAACAGCTTCACCCCCGGTACCGAGGTCGTGATGGCCGACGGCTCCGCCAAGCCGATCGAAGACGTGCGGATCGGTGACGAGGTCCTCACGACGGACCCCGGGACCGGTCTGACCACCGTCGAGCCCGTTTCCGCGCAGATCACCGGTGAAGGCGAGAAGCACCTGGTCCGCATCACCGTCGACACCGACGGGGACGCGGGCCCGGCCACCGACGTCATCACCGCGACCGACGGCCACCCCTTCTGGGTGCCGGAGCAGCGGCGCTGGGTCGACGCCGGCGAGCTGAAGGCCGGCCAGTGGCTCCAGACGTCCTCGGGGACCTGGGTGCAGGTCACCTCGGTGGCGGCGTGGACGCAGGCACAGCGCGTCCACAACCTGACGGTCACCGACACGCACACGTACTACGTGCGCGCGGGCGCGGCCGCCGTCCTGGTCCACAACTGCGGTGCTCTCAAGAACGCCTCCGACGACGACCTGCGGGCCGCGGCGCTCAAGGAGATCCCGCCGAAGAACGGCAAGCCGTTCCAGCGGGACTTCCACATGACCGAGGCCGGCCGGGCCCTGCAGAAGCACACCGACCCGGTCAAGCGCACCGCCGACCACGTCAAGAAGTACCTGCCGTTCCTCAACGGGGCCAACCGCCTCACGGACAAGCGGGCGCTGAACGACGGGGGCGAGGTACTGCTGGACGAGATCCTGGGCAGCCCCACGGCCACCAGGAGCATCGACACGGCCTCGGCCTTCTACGGTGGGCACGTTCTCGACATCGTCGAGAAATCCACCGGCCGCGGCGCGAGATGGAGTCTGCGCGGCGGCGGACTGCAATTCGAGGGATGGCTATGAGGGTTTTCACCGTGCAGGGGCGGGAGTACGCCGCCCTCACCGTGCTCGGCAGCGATGATTTCGACGCCATGGAAGTGGTGGAGATGACCGATGCCGGACGGGGTGGGCTGCTGCTGGAGTTCCGCATGGACGAGGAGTCGGCCGCGCTGACCCACCTCGGTGCGGAGGTCGGCATCCCGCTGCTCAGGGCCTCCCTGGAGATCTTCCGGGAGGACTTCCTGGAGCCGAGGCGCGCGGCGGGCCTGCCGCTGCCGCCCTGGTAGCCCGTACGGACTGAACCCTGGGGAGAGCCCCGCCGGACACGCGTCCGGCGGGGCTCTCCCGCGTCCGCTCCCACACCGGCGGTCCGCCTGCCGTGGCTGCCGCCCTGTCACTCCGGAACCTTCCGGATGCCTTCGCGGACGCTCCCGCCGCTACTTTGTCGACCGCGCACTCCGGTCCGACCAGCCCAGGGAGCAGTGATGCCGACGACCGCCGCCACGCTCAGGCACCAGGAGCGCAGGGTGCTCCATGCCGTCGGCTGCGGCCTGCGGGACGACGAGATCGCGGCCGACCTCGCCATCCCCGAAGACGCGGTCGCCGGACACCTCGCGCGCGTCCTGGCGAAACTCGGGCTGCGCGACCGGGCCGCCGCCATCGTCCACGCCTTCGACTGCGGCCTCGTCGTCCCCGGCAGCGGCCCCCGCACACGGGGCGCGAGCCCGCTGCCGCGCACCGCCGCGGGCCCGGCGGCCGGACCGACGGTACGGATCTCCCTGCTCGGACCACTGCGGGCAGGGCAGGACGGGCGCCCCCTCGACCTGGGGCACCTGCGACAGCAAGCCGTACTGGCGGCGCTCGCGCTGGGCGCGGGGCGGACGGTCAGCAGGCAGGAACTGCTCGACGGAGTGTGGGGGATGGAGCCGCCCCTGACGAACGTGGTGCCGGTGTACGTCTACCGGCTGCGCAAGGCCCTGCGCACCGGGGACGGTCCGCAGCGGGTGATCGAGCACGACCGGTGCGGCTACCGGCTCGCCCCCGGCGCCGTCGAAGTGGACGTGGCGCGCATGGAGGAACTGCTCACCGATGTCGGGCGGGCCGAGCGGGCGGATGAGGCGAGCGAGGTGGTCCGCCTGTGTGCCCAGGCGCTGGACCTGTTCCGCGGGGAGCCCCTGGCCGGCCTGCCCGGACCGCTGGCCGAGGTGGAGCGGCTGCGGCTGAACGAGCGCAGGATCGCCATCACGCAGCGGAAGGCCCGGTGGCAGCTGCGCCTCGGGCGGCAGTGCGAAGCGATCGCCGAGCTGTTCGACCTGTCCGCGGCGCACCCGCTGAACGAACCGGTCGCCGCGCTGCTGATGCGCGCGCTGTACCTCGGAGGCCGGCGGACGGACGCCCTGACCGTTTTCGACCGCACCCGCCGCCGTCTGGCCGCGGACCTGGGGGTCGCGCCGAGCCCGGTGCTGCGGCGGACGTACGGGACGATCCTGCGCGGGGACCGCCCGTCGGCGGCCGGTTTCCCGGCCGCCGACGGGCGGTGAAGGAGCCCGCCGCGTGGTTACCAGGCGTACCAGGCGCCGTTGTACCACTGCTCGCTGGCGCTGTCGTTGTGGTGGTCCATGTTGAAGTCTTCGGGGTAGTTCTTGACGTGGTTGTTCGGGTAGGTCCAGATGCCCGCGGACTCGTCGCAGACGTAGTCCCAGTGGCAGATGGTCTTGACGGGCACGTTGCCGAAGAACCTGTCGGCGCCCGCGAGCGGGGCGCCGATGATCCCGCCGAACGGCACGGACCCGCCGTTGGCACCGGGAGGGCCCTGGCGCTTGGGGTCCGCGATGAGAACGGCGTTGACGTTGCCGAAGGTCTGCCAGTTCTCGGTGACCCACGTGTGCACCACCGCGGCGCCCAAGGAGTACCCGCCCATCTTGACGTGCTGCCAGGGGCAGGCGGCACGCTGGTCGCGGACCAGGCGGTTCAGCTCATTGACGCCCGCCCGGGCGCTCGCGCCGTTGGGGATCTGGGTGGGGTACCCGACGTGCTGCTGGATGTTGCCGTAGAAGCCGTCGTTGTTCCACGAGCTGCCGGTACCCCCGACGACGATCGTGTACGTGCCCTCGCACGAAGCCGCCGCTCTTGCCGCGGCCCCCTGTGCGGTGGCCCCCTGTACCGCTGAAAGTCCGACCGTCAGCAAAAACCCGGCTGCCACGGCCGTGATCCTTCTGGCTCGCATTCGATCCTCCCCAATAGTCGGCCCACGCGTCCGCCTTCCGTTGCGGAACGCAGTCGGCCGAGGTCACCGGACGACAGTCGCAGCGGCCGATGACATCCCGATGAAACCCGCGACGGCGTGGCCGCTCCATCGGGATTTCATCGCCCCTTCCTAGCGTGGGTGCGTTCGGAGGAAGGCCTCGACCACAGGGGAAGGACGGCTCGATGGCGCGGAGGGGATTCATGGCGAGGCTGCCGGTGGCGGCCGTGGCCGCGGTGGCGGTGATGAGCACGCTGGCGGCTTCCGGATCGCCGGCCGGGGCATCGTCCGCCGGGTCGGCCGTCGCCGTACGGGGGCCGGACAAGCCGACGATCCGCTACACCGAGTACGGCGTCCCGCACATCATCGCCTCGGACTGGGAGGGACTGGGAACGGGCTACGGATACGCGGCGGCCGCGGACAACGTCTGCACCCTGGCCGAGACCTACCTGATGGTCAATGCCCAGAAGTCCCGCTATCTGGGCCCCGGCGGCAAGGCCAGCCCCGGCGAGAAGCAGAACACCACCACCAATCTCAACAGCGACCTGTACTTCCAGCGGATCAACGACGACCGCGTGGTGGAGCGATTGCTCGACCAGCCCGCCCCCAACGGGCCGGAGCCGGAGGTCAGGGAAGCCATTCGCGGCTATGTCCGGGGATACAACAGGTACCTGGCCGAGACGGGCGTGAACAACATCTCCGACCCGGCCTGCCGCGGTGCGGCCTGGGTGCGGCCGATCACGGAACTGGACGTCTACCGGCACGCGCACGCCGAGATCATCATGGGCAGCGCCGATCCGCTGCTGGACGGTCAGGTGACCGCCGCGCCGCCGGGGGCTTCGGCCGCGTCGCCGCCGGCGTCCTCTCCCGAGGAGACGGCGGCGAAGATCCGAGACGCCCTGGCCGTCAGCCGTCAACAGAGCATGGGCAGCAACGCCTTGGCGGTGGGTTCGCAGGGCGTGTCCGGGGGCACCGGAATGCTGCTGGCCAACCCGCACTTCCCGTGGCAGGGCAAGAACCGGATGTGGCAGAGCCAGTTGACGATCCCGGGGAAGATCAACGTCTCCGGTGCGAGCCTGCTCGGATTCCCCGCGGTGAACATCGGGCACAACGACGACGTCGCCTGGAGCCACACCGTCGCCACGGTGGCCCCGTTCGGGCTGTTCGACGTACAGGTCGATCCGCTGAACCCGACCAACTACCTGGTCGACGGCGCCTGGCAGCGGATGACCTCGCAGCAGGTCTCCGTCGACGTACTGAACGCGGACGGCTCCGTCGGCAAGGTCACCCGGACGCTCTGGGCCACCCGGTACGGCCCGATCGTCACCTCGGTCCTGGGCATCCAGCTGCCATGGGTGGTCAGCGCGCACGCCGTGCGCGACGTGAACATGGACAACCTGCGGGCGCTCAACACCTGGTTCCACCTGGACCAGGCCAAGGACGTCGACGAGGTGGTCAATACGTTGGAGACCACGCAGGGCGTGCCCTTCTTCAACACCGTCGCCTCCGACCGCAAGGGCAACGCGCTGTACGCGGACATCCAGGCCACCGCGAACATCACCGACGAGCACGCACAGTCGTGCCTCACCCTGACCGGGCGGCTGCTGTTCAATCAGGAGCTGCGGCTGCCGAACGTGCCGCCGGTCTCCGTCTTCGACGGCAAGCGCAGCGCGTGTGACTGGCCGGACGACCCGAACGCGGTCGCGCCCGGACTGCTGGACCCGCACAAGCAGCCGCGCCTGATCCGCAAGGACTTCGTCGGCAACGCCAACGACAGCGCCTGGCTGGCCAACCCCGAGCAGCCGCTGTCCTTCCCGAGGGTGATGGGCGATACGGCGGCTCCCCGATCACTGCGTACCCAGGAGCTGATCCTGACCGCGCAGAACCGGATCAACGGCACCGACGGCCTGCCCGGGCCCCGGGGCTTCACACCCGAGAACATGCGGCAGTTGCTGTTCGCGGACAACAGCAGGGCGGCCGATCTGGCCCTCGACGCCACGGTCGCGATGTGCCGGGGCGTCCCCTTCGGGCTCATCCTGGTGGACGGCAATCTGGTCAACGTGAGCGAGGCCTGCCCGGTCCTGGCCGCGTGGAGGGACCACGACTTCACGGCGGACAGCCGGGGGTCGTGGCTGTTCGAGAACTACTGGGCCTTCCTGCTGGGCGGGCAGGCGATCGAGAAACTGCCGTGGCGGGTGCCCTTCGACCCCAAGGACCCGGTGCACACGCCCAATTCGCTGGACTCCGGAAGCTCCGCCGTCCGGGACGCGTTCGGCCGGGCGGTTCTCGCGCTGCGCAGGGCGGGCGTTGCGCTGAACGCGCCCCTGTCGGACGTCCAGAAGATCACCCGGGGCGGCGAGCAGATCCCGGTCCACGGTTCGATCAGCGAACTGGGCGTACTGAACGTGGTCACTCCCGGCCTGGTCGACGGCACGCTCGACATCACCTTCGGATCCAGTTTCATCCAGCAGGTGAAGTTCACCGCCGACGGCCCGCCGCAGGCCTCCTCGGTGCTCGCCTACTCCCAGTCGGCCAACCCGAACTCGCCGCACCACGCCGACCAGACCAGGCTGTTCTCGGCCGGCCAGTGGGTGGCGGAACGGTTCACCGAGGAGCAGATCGCGGCTTCGCCGGCACTGGAGATCAAGATCCTTTCCTGATGAGGCCGCTCTTCCATCAGCATGTCCAATGACAAGGCTCCCGAGGAGGAACTCCGTGATGAGGAAAACGAGCCGGTGGCGCTTGGCGGTGGCAGTGATGGCCGCCGTGGTCGCGATGGCCGTGCCGGCGGGTTCGGCGCAGGCGGCAGAGCCCACCGGGCCGCCGCCGCTGGCGGACGGCTTCGGCCTGACCCAGGTCGACACGGCGACGGGCGGTCCCCGCAACTTCTACATCACCGTGACCACACCGGAGGTCGCGGGCAAGCACCACATCAAGATCATCCTGCCGAGCGGCTACTACGACGACCCGGCCAGGCGCTATCCGGTGCTGTACTTCCTGCACGGGTCCCCTGACGACCCGATCCAGCAGAACTACCCCGCGCTGACCACCTCCGACCAGATGATCACCGTCATCCCGGACGGCGGCGCCCGGGGCTGGTACGCCAACTGGCTGAACCAGAGGACCGCGGCCGGTGTCCAGAACTGGGAGAACTTCCACCTCAAGCAGGTGATCCCGTTCATCGACGCGAACCTGCGCACCATCGCCACCAAGAAGGCCAGGGCCGTCGCCGGCGTCTCCATGGGCGGGTTCGGTGCCCTGCACTACGCCCAGGTCCGTCCCGACCTGTTCAGCCAGACCGCGTCCCTGTCGGGGGACATCGATCTCTCGGTCCGCTCCATGGACCTGCGGATGGCCGTCGTCGCCTCCCTCGTCGCCTACGAGCCCAGTGTGGACAGCGACGCCGTGTTCGGCTCGCCCTACCCGGTGTTCAACGCCGACTGGAGGTTCAACGAGGTCGACCCGGCGGCACACATGGACAAGCTCGCGGGAGTGGGAGTCTCCATCTACGTGGGCAACGGACGCGGAGACGTCACCGACTTGGAGTTCTGGGTCGAGAGCGCGTCCAAGCACGTCAAGGACAGCATGGACGCCCTGCGGATGCCCTACTACTACGTCGACTACGGCGACGGCTCCGCCTGGGGCACCCAGTGCAACGGCGGGCACAACGCCGGCTGCTGGGAACAGGACCTCCGTGACCTGATCCCCAGGCTGGAGAGGTCCTTCGCCGCCTGACGACCACGCGCAGACAAAGGAGTCGAACGATGGAAACGCGAAACCCCGAAGCGCCCTGGGGCACCACCCGCATGGCGCCGTACGCCGAGACCGCTCCGGTACCCCCGTACGTACCGGTGATCGACCCCGAGACCCAGATCGCCGTCGTCGTCGACGCACACGGTCACACGGCCGGACTCCACAACTCCCAAACCAGCAGCAGCACCTCGGGCTCCACGAGTACCAGCAGCGCCGACAGCTACGACTCCGACGACACCTCGGACTCCGACTACGACCAGTGATGACGACAGGTCCGAGCGGGTCGGTACTGGTGCTGACCAACCCCGACGACGTGACCACCGACCTGGTACTGCGCATCCTCGCGGAGCGCCGGGTCCCGGTGGTCCGTCTCGACCCCGGCACCGACCTGCATGCAGGTGCCGCGCTGACCGCCGCGTACGGCACGGGCGGTCAGCGCGGCACCCTGCGCACGGCGAGCCGCGAGCTCGACCTCACCCTAGTGCGCTCCGTCTGGACGCGCCGTCCCTCACCCTTCGACGGCCCGCCGGAACTGGACGGACAAGAACGCCGGTTCGCGGCGTCGCAGGCGCTGTGGGGGGTCGGCGGCATCCTGGCATCGCTCTCCGGAGCCCACTACGTCAACCACCCGTGGAACAACCGGGCGGCGGAGTACAAACCGGCCCAGCTGGCCACCGCCCGGCACAGCGGCCTCTCGGTCCCCGACACGCTGATCACCAACGACCCGCGTCAAGCACGGGAGTTCGCCGCCCTCCATGCCGGCGCAGTGGTCTACAAGCCGTTGTGGAACACCCCCTACGCGGTGGACGGCCGAGCACAGCAGGTGTGGGTACGGGAGGTGCGCCCGCACGAGATCACCGCCGCCGTGGCCGCCTGCCCGCACCTCTTCCAGGCCACGGTGGAGAAGGCCTTCGACGTACGCCTCACGGCCGTCGGCAACCGGTTGTCCGCCGCCCGGATCGACAGTCCCGATCTCGACTGGAGGCAGCGGCAGTCCCTGATGGAGTGCACGCCGATCGCCGTTCCCGATCCGGTCGCCCGAGCGGTCTGCGCCTACCTCACGGCTTTCCGACTCACCTTCGGCGCGTTCGACTTCGCCGTCACGCCCGCCGGTGACTGGTACTTCCTCGAGTGCAATCCCAACGGGCAGTGGGCCTGGCAACCCGGCCCGATCACCGAATCGATCGCCCACGCCATCGCCGACCAACTCCAGAAGGGTCCCGAGCTGTGAGCCCGTCCCCTGAACCCCGCTACGGCACAGAAGGGGTCAACCGGTGCAGGTGATGGAGAAGGGGACCGGGTTGGAGGTGGCGTGGGTGGGGCGCTGGAGTTCCACCGCCAATCCGGTGGTGAGGGTGCCGGCCTTCGCGTAGGTCGTGAGGTGCACCGTGTCACGTCCCGCGGGGGTGGCCTCGTCGCCGATCTTCATGGTGCGCCAGTGCGGGTCCACCACCGAGCCGTCGCCTGACACCCAGCGGTAGGAGATCAGGGTCGGCTCGGATGCGGTGAAGGTCGCGGTGAACGACGGGGCCTTGCTCTCGGGGCTCGGGCAGCGGCCGGTGTAGGTCGTGTTCGCGCCCACCACCGACATCCGTACGCCCGGGCCCGGGGCGGTGTCCCCGTGGTCGCCGGTGAGGGCGTAGGCCAGCCCGGCGGCGGTCAGCACGCACGCGGCCGCGCCGGCCGTGACGAAGGCCGCCGTACGGCGCCTGCGGAGCGGGGCGGAGGGGACGTACGGCGCGGCCGAGAGTTCCGTTATCGCAGGCGCCCCGGCCGTGGTGGCCGCCGCCACGTGTTCCGTCGGAGCCGACTGGACCGGGGCGGCCGTCGTGGTGACGTCCGGTCCGCGGGCGATGTCCCGCAGGGCTTCGGCGACTTCGGCGGCGGGGGTCCGCTGGGCCGGCTCCTTGCGGAGGAGCCCGGCGATGACCGGGGCGAGCGGACCAGCCCGGACCGGCACCGGAGGTTCCTCGTCCACCACGGCGCGCAGCGTGCTCAGCACGGTGTCCTGCCGGAAGGGGGAGAGCCCCTCGACGGCCGCGTAGAGCATCACACCGAGTGACCACAGGTCCGACTCGGGACCCGAGGGGCGGCCCAGCGCCCGCTCCGGCGGCAGGTACTCGGGGGAGCCGACCACCTCGCCGGCCATGGTCAGGGCGGTGCTGCCCTCGACCATCGCGATGCCGAAGTCCCCGAGCACCACCCGCCCGTCCTCGGCGAGCAGCACGTTCGCCGGCTTCACGTCCCGGTGCTCCACCCCGACGGCGTGCGCGGCGCGCAGTGCGCCCAGTACCTCCGCGCCGATGTGCGCGGCGTACCGCGGGGTGAGCGGACCTTCGGCCCGCAGCAGATCGGCCAGCGACGGTCCGCGGACCAGTTCCATCACGATCCAGGGCCGGTCGTCGTCCATGACCACGTCGTGGACCGTCACCACATGACGGTCGGGTATCCGGGCCGCAGCCCACGCCTCGCGCTCGAGCCGGCCGTACATCCTCGCGATGTCGTCCGGCCCCAGGCCGGCCGGGGGCCGCACCTCCTTGACGGCGACCTCCCGCTGCAGGGTCTCGTCGCGGGCGCGCCACACGGTGCCCATGCCTCCCTCGCCGAGCCGGGACAGCAGCCGGTAGCGGCCCGCGATCAGACGTTCGCCGCCGGGCCCGGCCATCACCGCCGCCTCCGCAGTGCCCGCGGTGATGGCCGGGCCCGCGGCGGTGGCCGCGAGCACGGTCTCCGTCACGGTCTCGGTCTCGGTTTCCTCGTTGTGCATGGGGGCGGTTCTTCCTCTCAAGGCGGCCGACGTGAGCATCACGTACCGGCCGGGCCCCCGGTTCAGCCGGGCGCGGGGAAATTTTCGGAGATGCCCGAACCGAACACCTTCTCGATGGCGTGTTGCTGTCGTAGGAACAGTCAGCAGCATCGCTTTCGAGGAGTGTGCAGTGCCATCGGTCATCGTCGGGCGAACGGGTCCCTTCACCGGGCAGAGCGTCGTCCTGGGCAGCGAGCCCCTCAGCTTCGGGCGCAAGAGCGACAACGGCGTCGTGATCGTCAGCCCCAGCGCCTCCCGGCTGCACGCCGAGGTCCTCGCGGAGGACGGCGGGTTCGTCCTCTACGACCGGGACAGCCGCAACGGCACCTTCGTCAACGACCAGCGCGTCACCCGGCAGGTCCTGCGCGCGAACGACTGCATCCGCATCGGTGACGAAACCTTCCTCTACGAGGCGCAGGACTCGATGGAGACGGTCATGGACCTCTCCCTCCTGGACGTCCCCCGGCCGAGCGCCGCGGACCCCGGCACGCTGCGGGTCACCGTCACCGGTGGCGGCCCGGTCGGCCTCGCCTTCGCCCTGGCGCTCGACGAGATGCTGCCCGGCCGCACCGCCATCACCCTCTACGACGGGCGGTGGACCAGGAAGGGCCCCGCGGTCGTCTGGAAGGACGAGACCCAGGGCAACTTCCGCCGCCAGCAGGTGGTGACCGTCCAGAGCCGGCAGTACCTCGCCCTGTCCGAGGAGGTGCTCACCGCACTCTTCGACGACGACGGCGCGTACTCCGAGATGTGGCCCGTCGGCCCGGACTCCGTAGACGGCCGCCCGCCCCGCAACATCCGGATCGCCCACATCGAGGACCGGCTGCTGGACCTGGCGAACCGCCGGTCGGCGATCCGCCTCGTCCCCAGGCGTTTCGACGTGGAGGAGCAGCAGAACCGGCTCGCCCAGGAACACGTCCTGGTGGTTTGCGAGGGCGGCCGCTCCCGCACCCGCGAGCACTATGCCGACCGCTTCGGCGCGGCCGACGCCTCGATCTACTCCCTCGACGGCGAGCACCTCCAGGACATCGTCCTGGGCCTGCGCGTCAAGTCGAAGCTGCCCGACCCCATGAGCGTACTGCTCACGGTCTCGCAGAACCGGTTCCTCCTCAACTCGCTGCGCGGCGAGGGCTTCCTGAACATGCGGCTCACCCGCGAAGAGGCCAGGAACGTCATCGGCATCGACCCGGTGCGCCAGGTGTTCGAGGAGTGCATCGCCACCCGCCCCTGCCTGATGAGCCGGCAGGAGGAGGACAACGAGTTCCGCTGCCCCACCCATGGCACCCTGTTCCTGCCCGCGCTGCTGCGCAGCTCCCCGCTGTGGAAGGAGATCCGGCAGGGCCTCAGCCTCTTCGGCGTGGCCGAAGACGACCTGTCGGCGATCACCTCGTTCCGGCTGGACATGGTGCAGCGCCCGCGGTTCACCGCGCAGCTGCACCGCCCGACCGCGACCAGCCCCGGTACGTACGGGTTCCTGCTGGGCGACGCGGCCAACGCCATCCACTTCTGGCCGGGCCGCGGCCTCAACAGCGGTCTCGCCTCCGCCACTTCACTGGCCCGCTCGCTCAGCCGCGCCTGGCGGGGCAAGCCGCTGCGGGACGCCGACTTCATCCGGCACGAGGCGGCGATGTCCATGCTCCAGTACCGCCACAAGAGCCGGGCCTGGAACGCCATGGTGACCACCGACGAACAGGGCGTCACCCGCGCCATCAGGGACATCATCGCGCGCAGTACGGAGGCCGGCGGCGGCGCCGCGTCCGGTGCGGCGTCCCGTGCGGGGGCCGGGCCGGCATCCGGTGCCGCCTCCGGGCCGGCATCGGCTGCCGCTTCCGGTGGCGTGGACGGGAGCGACCTGGACGCGCTGCTGGACCGCATGTCCGGGATCCGCGACCGGCTGGCGTCCCGGCTTCCCGGCCTGCCCACGGACGCGGAACTCCGTTCCCACCTCGCCCCGATCGCCCCCGCCACCCTGCGCACCCTGCGGGAGAGCGGCGCCTGGGACACCCTGATCGTCGGAGGCGAGGAGGCCGACATCGACCTGTTCTACCAGTCGGAGTCCCCGGTCTTCGTGCCCCGCCCGGCCGACCCCCGGGCCCTCCCGCGGGCGTAGGGTCCGCATCGCTCGCGCTCCGATGGTAACGACTGTTACCATCGGGCCATGGCGAAAACACAGCTGGGTGCCCGCGTGGACGCGGACATCGCGGAACTGGCGAAGAAGCGCGCCGCCGACCTGGGCCTGAGCATCGGTGACTACCTCGCACGCCTGGTGCAGGACGACGCCAGCGGGCTGCGGGCCCGGTCGGTGGACGCCGCCGCCCGCTTCCTCGCCGAGCACCAGAGCGTCTTCGACGAGGCCGAGGACGCCCAGCAGGGTTCACCGGGGGCGCGTGCCGCCTGATGGAACTGCACATCGACGTCGCCTGGATCCTGCAGGTCGCCGAAGCGGCCGGGGTGGGCGACCCGGCCCCGGACGACTACGGAGTGCCCGTCTCGGCGGTCGCCCGCCACCGGGCCGAGCTGTTCGAGCAGCCGCTGTACGACGGTCCGTACGCAAAAGCGGCAGCCCTCGTCCACACCCTCGCCCGCTGCCGCTGGCTGGAGCGCTCCAACCTGGCCGTCGCGGCGGCCACCGGCGTCATGTACCTCGAAGCCGCCGGGATCCGCGTCAAGCCCACCCGTGACGACGCCATCGCGCTCCGGGACCTCCTCCTCAGCCCCGCCTGCTCCGCAGGGAGGATCTCCGCACTGCTGCGGACCTGGCCCACGGCCACCTGATCACGGCCACCTGATCACGGCCGCCGCTGCCGTTCAGCGCAGTACGGCCGCCAGCAGATCGGCGCCCAGCGCCGTCAGAGCGGGCAGGTCGAGGGCGTATCGGACGTACCGGCCGTGGCGCCGCGCCGTGAGCAGGCCCGCGCTGCGCAGGACGGCGAGGTGACGGGAGACCTCCGGGGGTGAAAGCTCCCAGGCGTGGGCCAGTTCACCGTTGGTGTGCGGGCCGCGGGCCAGCGTACGCAACAGACGCAGCCGTACCGGATGCGCCAGCGCCTCCAGCCGCAGGGTGACCGTCTCCAGGGATACCGGCTCCGACGGACCCGGCCCGGCCACGGGGTACTGCACGACCGGATGCCACCCGGGCGCGTGGACCACCACCAGGTGCGGGCTGCCGAAGACACTGGGGATGAAGGTCACCCCGGCGCCGTGGGCGGCGGTCGCCTTGTCCTGCAGCTTGTCCACGACGATGCAGTCGCCGTCCGGTGCCAGGGCGACGGCGCCGGAGACCGAGGCGAGCGCGGCCGCGGGGCCCTGCTGCTTCAACAGGTCGTTCTTCAGGCGCAGGTCGGTGGCGAGCCGTACGGCCACGTCCGTCCAGGCGTCGTCGAAGAAGGCCCGCGCGCACTGTTCGAGGGTGCGCCGCACCCGCGCCCGTACGGAGCCCGGGTCCGCCAGCAGCCGTTCCGCGAAGGCCTCTTGCCGGGCGCCGCGGGCCTGGGCCAGTTCCAGGGCCCGCTCGCGCGCCGCGGCATCGGTGAGCGGCGACCGCGCGGCGAGGCGGGCCCGGCTGCCGCCGCAGGTGGTGACGAGCGCGGCGGTCACGTACGTCTCGTCGTCGATCCGGTCCACCTCGTCCAACTCCTCGGCGAGGGTGGGACGCGGACGCGCGGGCAGCAGGAAGTCGGCCTGTGAGGAACGCCAGAGGAACTCCGCCTCCCGCAACCGCTCCGCCAACTCCGCCCGCAGCCCGGCCCAGACGTCCGCGGCCCAGTCGGCGAACTGCGGATGGTGCCCGGGTTCGGCCAGTACGTGCAGCATCGCTGTCAGCTCTGCCAGCGGCGAGGCGGCGAACCGCACGCGCTCGGACGGCAGCCCGCCGATGTCGATCCTCAAGGTCATCCCCTCAGGATCGCCGACCGGACGGCCGGCGACGACGTCGGTTGACGGTGTCCGTCAACCGACGTGGCCCCTCCGGACGCCCACCGCACGGTGGACGCCATGGCAACCCTGACCAAGATCCGGCCCCGCGCCCTCGTCCGCGCTTCCGGAGGCCCACGCTACGCCGTCGCCCTGGCCGTGGACGCGCTCGGCACCGGCCTGCTGCGACCCTTCCTCCTCCTTTACGGGGTGACGGTGCTCGGACTGTCCGCGCCGGCCACCGGCATCGCCATGACGGCCGGCGTGGTCGGTGGTCTGGTGTGCATGCCCGCGGTGGGCCGCGGGCTGGACCGCGGCGCACGCAGCTCCGTCGTGGCGGCGTCGATGCTGGTACGGGTCCTGGGCGTGGCGGTGCTGCTGGCCACCCCGGCGGGACACGCCTGGCCGTTCGCGACGGCGGCGCTCTTCCTCGGCATCGGCAACCAGGCCTGGCCGGCCGCCCACGCGGCCCTCGTGGCCACCGTCTCCCACGGCCGGGAACGCGACACCGCTCTCGCGGCGGGCCGCGCCCTGCGCAACGCCGGCCTGGGCGTGGGCGCGCTCCTCGCCACCGCATGCCTGGCGGGCGGCGCCACGGCCCTGCAGGCGCTGGCAGCCGTCACCGGGCTCGCGTACCTCACGGCGGCGGCGCTGGCCTGGTCGGTCCGCCTCCGCGCGGACGCGGCCGCCACCCCGGCGGAGTCCGGGGCGGACGGGTCGGTTCCCCGGATGCGCGGGCTGCTGGCCGCCAACGTGATCTACGTCTTCTGCCTCAACGTCCCCGAAATCGCGCTCCCCCTGGTCCTGGTGACGCAGTTGCACGCATCCCCGGTGTGGTCGGCGGCCATCTTCGTGGCCAACACGGTGCTGGTGGTCACCCTGCAGGTTCCCGTCACGGTCCTGATGTCCCGCTTCTCCCGGCGGACCGTCCTGGCCCTCGCCGGCGTGGTGCTCGCCGCCTCCTACGTCGGCTTCCTCGCGGCCACCGCCCTGGATCCCGGCCGGGGCGCTCCGGCCGTCGCCGCGGTGTCCGTCGTCTGCACGATCGGGGAGATCCTCTACGCGGGCAGCGCCACCGCCCTCGTCACGACACTCGCCGCGGCCCGCGTCCTGGGACGCACCCTCGCGCGCTTCGAGCTCTCCACGGGCTTCGGCCTCGCCGTCTCCCCGGCGGCCATCACCGCCCTGGCCCCCCACGGCCCGGCCGCCCTCTGGGGCACCCTCGCCACGGCCACCCTCCTGTCCGTCTCCGCCGTGGCCACGGATCGGGACGTGGCCGGGGGAAGGCGGGCCCGTGCTCTCGTACAAGGCTCTGACCTGCGGACCCGGCGCTGTCGGGACAGCCCCGGGGCGGCCCCAGCGGGTGCGGGTCGCGGGGGGCTGTTCTAGCGTCGATGAGGGGAACCGGAACGCACGACCCCGGAGAGCAGGTGCGTCTCATGCGCGCGTCCACCCGTATCGCAAGCGTCCTCACCGGCCTGACCCTCGCACTGGGCGGCGCGGCCCTCACGGCCCCTGCCGCCCACGCGGACCTCTCGTCCTGCATCAACCAGGTCGAGCAGGAGCTCCACGGGGGCGAGGCCCCGGACTCCGTACGCATGGCCTGCTACGTCGGACTGACCGGGGACCAGGACCAGTGCGTGAAGGGCCTGACGGCAGGCGGCGTGACCGACACGACCGCGGCGACGGCCTGTCGAGTGGCCCCGCAGTAGGCCCGCGACGACCTGCCCCGGTCAACGCAGCGATGAGCTGCCCGCCATGACCGACCTCGGAATCGTCGCCTGTGATGAGCTCGAAGGCGCGGTGCCCGAAGCGCCCGGGCGTCGACCCGGCTGCTTCGTCGTCGAACCTCGGCGTGTGGTCCCCGGTCACGCCGGCCCGTTGAACCTCACAGGCTCGTGAGGAGGTCCTCGAGCGGGGCCGGGACCTGGCCGGGGGCGAGCGCCTCCACCAGGAGGCCGCCGTAGCGGATCTTGCGGCCCTTCTTCGTGCCGAGGAAGCGCCGCAACTGCTGTTGCCGCGGCCGACCGTCTTGGGCGGGCTGCCGCAGGAAGGTCTGCCAGGCACGCAGGTCGCCCTCGACCCGGATGATCTCCTCGACCGTCGCCGTGCCGAGCGCGCGGATGAGCTCGTCCTCCAGATCCGCCGCGCACACGAAGAACCCCGACCCGCGCGCCCCGGCCCGCTTCAAGCCGCGCTCGTAGTAGGGCTGTTCCCTCTCGTCGCACAGCCCGGTCAGGTGCAGGCCGAGCCCGGGCGGCCCGAGGAGGCCGGCGTAGCGGCCGACGTTCATCGCGCCGCCCATCGAGACGACGCACACTCCCTCGGCGGCGAGGTCCCGGCCGCGCCGTACGGCGAGCGCCTCGACGGCCGCCAGGTCACTCAGCCCTTCCAGCAACACCGCCGTCCGCAAACCCAGTCGTACTGCCAGTCCGCCCGCCGGTCCGCCGGGCCCGCCGGCCGCCCAGCATCCGACCGCGTCCCGGAACGCCCACATGTCCTCCATGGAGGGAGTCTGCCCTTCCAGGGCCCGGCGCGGCTCGGAATTTCGCTCCCGGTCACGGGCGACCCCTTCGGCGCAGGCGCAGGCGCAGGAGGCCACGGGCGGAGGACGGCGATCTTCGGCGAACGCCGCCCATCTCACGCGTACCCGAGCCTGATCCGCCGGACTCGGCCTGGCCTCCGTCCGTACCCGTCCCGCGCGGCAGCATGACGGCGGCGAGGAGCAGTGCGCCGGCCAGGGCGACGGTCGCGACCACGAACCCCGCAGGGGCGGCCGCGGCGGTGACGATGCCCGAGGCGTCGGCCGCGTCGTCGTTGGCGGCCAGTACGGCGGCCCCGGCCGCCGCCAGCCCGACCGCGCCGCCCAACTGTCGCAGCGTCTGCCGGAGAACGGACGCGTCCGCTCTCTTGGCCGGCGGAACCGCGCGCATGAGTTCGGCGCTGAGCGCGGGGATCGGGATGCCCATCCCGAGCCCCGCCAAGACCATCCCCGGGACCTGCAAGACGTACTCGCGCGGGGACAGGGCTGCGGTCCAGGCCGCCGTGCCGAGCGTGGAGGCCGCGAGGCCGAGCAGTACGGGCACCCGGATGGACCCGGAGCGCTCCAACAGGTACCCGGACGACAACGTGCCCGCCGCCAGGGCCGTGACCAGGGGGAGCAGGCAGAGCCCGGTGGCCGGCAGGGACAGGTGCATCGCCTGCCGAAGGAACAGCGTGCCGTGCACCACCACGATCAGCTGCGGCGCCTGCACCATGAACGTGAGCGCCACCGCCACGGCGTACGGCCGGATTGCCAGCAGCCGCAGATCGACGAGCGGCCGGCGGGAGCGCAGGAGGAGCCGCACCGCCAAGGCCAGTACCAGGGCGCCCGAAGCGACGGTGGCGAACGTCCTGGGGTCGGTGAAGCCCCAGACACCGCACTGGTAGAGCCCGAAGACCAGCACGACCAGAGCGAAGATGACGACGAGGGGCTGGAGCGCGATGAGCGCGCCGCCCTCCGCCTCCCCGCGCAGCCGTGCCCGGGCGATCGCCCACAGGACCGCCACGCCGACGGGCACGTTGACGAGGAAGACCGAGCGCCACCCGAGGAACTGGATGAGGAGCGCCCCCACGACGGGGCCGAGGACGAAGAAGACCTGCGCCAGCCCCGCGTACACCGCCAGCGCCCTGCCGCGCTCCCGTTCCCCGTACACGTCGGTGATCACCGTGGTGGCCACCGGGAGCATCAGCGCGGCACCGGCGCCCTGGACGGCCCTGACCGTGAGCAGGAAGGGTTCGGCGGCGCCCCCGGACGGCGTGAGTGCGCAGACCGCGGAGGAGGTCACGAAGAGCGCGGTCCCGAACCCGAAGACGCGCAGAATGCCGAACCTGCGGGCGGCCATGGCGCCGACCGGCGCGAACGCGGCGAGCGACAGCACGTAGACGAGCACCACACCGTGCATCGCGAACGTGGTCAGGCCCAGGCTGCGCGCCATCGGGTCGAGCGCGACCGCGACGACGGTCTGGTCGAGCAGGACCATCCCCCCGGCGCACCCCATCGCCGCGAGGACGAAGTGCTTGCGGGGTGGAGGAGGGACTTCGGGCGAAGGGCGATGCGGAGGCGACACCTGATTCCCAACGAGCGGTGGCCCCGACCGTACCGGCGTGCGGAACCGATCACCGGCGCGGAGGATGAGGATGGTGCGGGACAGAGGGAGCGCTGCCGGGGAGTCCGGCCACCAAGGGGAGGCGCACCGGCAGGCGGAGAGGATCCGTCATCCGAAGATCATATTGGAGCGTGACGGCCGGTCCGGGCAGGACGGCCGCGCCGCCGTCCGGCGCCACTTCGGCCGGTCGGCGGTCAGCCGGCTCCGTGTCCCGCCGCCACCAGGCCCGATTCGTAGGCCGCGATGACCGCCTGCGCGCGGTCGCGGACGCCCAGCTTGGTGAAGATGCCGGTGATGTGGTTCTTGACCGTGGAGACGCTGATCTCCAGGTTCCCGGCGATCTCCGCGTTGTCGAACCCGGTCGCCAGCAGCTGCCAGATCTCCAGCTCGCGCGGTGTGAGTCCGGCCGGGGCCGTCGTCGCCGGGCGTGGACGGGCGGGGGAGGCCCGTACGTACGTGGAGATCAGCCGGGTGAGCAGGCGGGGCGCGACGGCGGCCTCGCCGGTGTGGACGGTGTGGACCGCGGCGATGAGCTCCTCGGGGGAGACGTCCTTGGGGAGGAAGCCGTACGCGCCGGCGCGCAGGGCGGCGACCACGTACTCGTCCATGTCGAAGGTGCTGAGGGCCAGAACGCGGGATTCCGGCAGTGCCCGTGCGAGCTCCTCGGTGGCCCGGACCCCGTCGAGGACCGGCATGCGGATGTCCATGACGACCACGTCGGGCCGCAGTTCCTGGGCGAGTGCGACCGCCCGCGCACCGTCCTCGGCCTCGCCGACCACCTCGAACGCCGGGTCGGGCGCCAGGATCAGGGCCAGGCCCCGCCGTACCAGCGGCTGGTCGTCGGCTATGAGCACACGGATCATCCGCGTCGGTCCTCTCCGTGTCCCCCCGGGTCGCCCGCCGGGAGCCTGGCCGCCACCCTGAATCCGCCGTCGTCGCACGAGCCGGTCTCCAGGGTGCCGCCCTGCAGTGCGACGCGTTCCCGCATTCCGATCAGACCGTACCCGCTGCCGGAGCCGTGCCGCGAAGCCGCCGGCCGCGAGTACCCCGGGCGGGCGCCGCCCGCGCCGTCGTCCCGTACCTCCACCTCGACGCCGTCCGGACCGTACGTCAGCCGTACGTGCGCCCGCGCGCCGACGGCGTGCTTACGGGCATTGGTCAGGGCCTCCTGGACGATCCGGAACACCGTCAGGCCGACCGTCGGCGGCAGCGAGCGGGCCGTGCCGCGCACCGTGAACTCGGTGGGCGTACCGGCCAGCCGGGACTCGGTGATGATGCGGCCGAGGTCCCCGGTCCCGGGCTGCGGCGCCGGCGGGACCTGCTCCGGTTCCTCCCCGGCCCGCAGGACGTCGAGGAGCTGCCGCATCTCCCGCAGCGCCATCCGCCCGGAGTCCTCCAGCGTGACCAGCGCATCGCGGGCCGCACCCGGGTCGTGCGCCAGGTTGGCCCGGGCGCCGCCGGCCATCAGCTGCATGGTGGTGATGTGGTGCGCGACGATGTCGTGCAACTCGCGCGCGATCCGGCGGCGTTCCCCGGCCACCGCCCGGTCGGCCAGCAGAGTGCGCCTGGCCTCGGCCTCGCGCTGCCAGCGCCGGACGACCAGCCCGGTGCCGACGACGAGCACCACCGCGACCGTGTTGCCGAGCAGGCCCGTCAGGACGGACGAGTCACCGTAGCCGCCGCTGATCATCGTGAGCGGTACGGTCGCGACGGCGGCCACGGCCGTGACCACGGGGCCGCGCAGGCGGGTCACGGTGTACAGCGCGACCATGTAGGCGGCGGAGAAGTGCGGGCCCTGCGGGGTGGTCAGGTTCAGCGCGGCGCCGAGCGCGAGGACGGCGCACAGCACGGTCACGGGCCTGGCCCGGCGGGCCAGCAGGCAGGGCGCGGCGAGGACCACGAGGACGAGGGCCTGCACGGTGAGGGGCCGGCCGTCGTCCGCGGCGCCGAGCGAATAGCCGATCAGGTCGTTCACGGCCGCCCCGATGGCCACGAGCGCGTCATTGCGGGTCCAGTCGAAGACAGGCCCGCGCGCCTTCGCCCCTCCGTCGCCGGCCCGGCCCCCACTGCGTATCGGCATGCCCGCCGGTCCCCCTTCGTCACCGGCCCGCCGGATCCGTACCGGGGCACCGCGATTCGCGTACGGGAACCATTCTCGCAGTGGCGGTGCGGCGGGCTCGCGACCCGCAGGGGGAGTCCGGACCAGGACTCCGGTCCTGGTCCGGGGGGTGCGCCGGACCCCGGTCCCGGGTGCGGGTTCCTCCCCGGTCACGACGTTTCGCGGCGCGGGCGCTGATGAGCTGGACGACGTCCGGGAACACCCGGTCGATCGAGTTACGGAGGACCCTGTGATCCGCGCCCTGACCGGCTTCGCCACCCGAAGTCCCTGGAAGGTCATCGCCCTCTGGGCGGTGCTGGGCATTGCCATGACAGTCCTCGGCCAGGCGTTCCTCTTCCGCGCCACCCAGCCCAGCGTGGGCGAGTTCCTGCCCGCCACCTACGATTCGGCGGCCGCGCTGGAGGTCGCCGAGGAGCACTTCGGCTTCAAGCCCGACGCGAACCCGCTCACCATGCTGGTGGCCCGGGCGGACGGGGCGAAGCTGACCGAGTCCGATGAGCGGAGGATCGACGCCGAGGCCGCGAAGCTCGCGCGGCGCGAGGTGGCGATGCCGAAGACGAAGGACACGCCGCCCCTGACCGAGGACCACACCCAGGTCCCCCGGGTCAGCCCGGCGATGACCGCCCCGGACCGGAGCTTCCGGCTGCTGTCGGTCGAGCTGACCGGCAATCCCCTGGACCCCGGGATGCAGGACCTGTACCGGGCGTTCCGGGACCAGGCCCGCGCCGAGTTCACCGGGGCCGGGCTGCGGACCGGCTTCACGGCCGGGCTCGCGGACAGCGTGGACACCGCCGACGCCGAGAAGACCCGCTCGACGATCGTCGGCATCGCCATGCTCGCGGTGATCGTGCTGCTGCACGTGATGGTGTTCCGCAGTGTCCTCGCGGCACTGCTGCCGCTCCTCGTGGTGTCGGTGATCGGCGGCGCGGCCGCCGGGGTGGTGGTCGGGACCTCCCTGCTCACCGGCATCCGACTCGATGCCTCGACCCCGCAGTTGATCAACGTGGTGCTGATCGGGATCGGGATCGACTACTTCCTCTTCCTGCTGTTCCGCTTCCGCGAGCAGCTGCGCAGCCGGCCCGAGCAGACCGGGCGCGCCGCGGCGGCCGAGGTCGCCGGACGGGTGGGCACGGCGGTCACCTCCGCGGCGCTGACGATCGTCGCCGCGTTCTCCACCCTCGCCGTCGCGTCCTTCGGCCAGTTCCGGGTGCTCGGCCCGGCGATCGCCGTGTCCGTGCTCGTGATGCTGCTGGGCAGCCTCACCCTGATGCCGGCGCTGCTGGCCGTCACCGGGCGGAAGATGTTCTGGCCCTCGCGCGGCCTGCACCGCGAGCCCCCGGAGGGGATGGCCGGGCGGGTGGGCCGCCGGGTGGCCGCGCGTCCCGTGACGATGGTGCTCGCCTCGCTGGCCCTGCTCGGCGCGCTGGCGGCGGGCCTGGCCGGGATGCACACCGACTACGGGCCGGGCGGCGCAGGCGACGCGAGTACGGCGGCGGCGCGGACGGCGGCGGAGATCGCGCGCGCCCTGCCCGCCGGGGTGTCGGACCCGACCACCGTGTTCGTCACCGCCTCCGGCGGCGGCAAGGTCGCGACCGAGTCGCTGGGCGGGCTCTCGAAGGCGCTCGCAGCGGTCGAGGGCGTCGGCCAGGTCTCCCCGGCCGTACCCAGCCACGACGGCAGGGCGGCGCGGATCGACGTGTTCCTGACCGCCGATCCGCAGGGACAGGGGGCCCGCGACCTGGTGTCCGGACCGCTCCGGGACGCGGTGGCCGCGCACCGGCCGGCGGGCACGGAGGTCCACGTGGGCGGTACGGCCGCGCTCTTCGCCGACATCTCGTCCGCCGTCTCCGGCGACCTGAAGGTGGTCTTCCCGGTGGCCGCGGGGCTGATCTCGCTGATCCTGCTCCTGCTCCTGCGCAGTCTGCTGGCACCGCTGGTCCTGATGGTCTCCGTCGGCCTGGGCTTCGCGGCGACCCTCGGTGCCTCGGCGCTGGTTTCCCAGGACCTCCTTGACCGGCCGGGGGTGAACTTCATGCTGCCGCTGGTGCTGTTCCTGTTCGTGGTCGCACTGGGCACCGACTACAACATCCTGATCAGCGACCGGATACGGGAGGAGATGGAGAAGCCCGGCCCGGCCCGGGCGGCCGTCGCCCGGGCCGTACGGCACACGGCGCCGGCCATCGCGACGGCGGGCCTCGTCCTGGCCGCGTCGTTCGGGAGCCTGGCCGTCAACCCGAATCCGGGCACCCAGGAGATCGGCTTCGCCACGGCGCTCGGGATCATGCTGTCGGCGTTCGTCCTGTCGGTGGTGCTGGTTCCGGCGCTGGCCGCGCTGCTGGGCCGGTCGATCTGGTGGCCGGTACGACCGCGGCGCACCGACCGGGCCGGCGAGTACGGCCACACCGGGCACGCCGGCCACACCGGGCGCACCGATGACAAGGAGCGCCCCGTTCCGGTGGGCTGATCGAACCAGGGGCACACCATGAGGCCGGCGCGCGGAGGACCGTACGGGCCCTCCGCGCGCCGGCGCCGGTCACCTGGTGTCCGGGTACTCCGGCAGCGCGATGTCCCCGGCCTTGGCGAACTGCGCGGCGAGCAGGTTCCTCATCGGCCAGCGGGACATCTGCCGCATCGAGAGGTCCCGCAGGCGGATGCCGAGCCGGCCCGATGGCGCGTATCCCGAGGCGCCGCCCGGCGGGAGTTGCTGGGCCTGGCTCACGTACGGACGCATCACCTCGTCGTAGCGGCGCAAGGCGGTGCGGTGGTCGCCGGCGGCGGCGCCGATCTCTCCGGCCAGTACGTACGCCCCGACCAGGGCCAGGCTGGTCCCCAGACCGGTCAGCGGGGTCGCGCAGTATCCGGCGTCGCCCAGCAGCACCACACGGCCGCGCGACCAGTGGTCGAGGCGGACCTGGCCCATGGAGTCGAAGAAGAAGTCCGGGGCGGTGCGCATGGCCCGCAGCAGCCGCGGGACCTCCCAGCCGACGTGTTCGAAGCGCCGGGCCACCAGTTCCCGCTGGGCGGCGACGTCGCGGCGGTCGTGGGCGAGCGGTGCCGAGCGGAAGCTGAAGCCGGCCTTGATCTCACCGGGGAGCCGGCCGGGCCGGGCGGAGGCGACCAGCCCGCCGGGCGCGTTGTGCATCAGGTACCAGCCGTCGAGCTCCAGGTCGCCCGTGGCCGTGAACCAGGACGTGTAGAGGCCGAGCGGGCGGACGAACTGCTCCTCCGGGCCGAAGGCCAGGGCGCGCACGACGGAGTGCGGGCCGTCCGCGCCGACGATCAGCCCGAACCGGCGCGATGCGGACTTCTCGAAGGTGACGGTGACCGCGTCCGCGTCCTGATCGATCCCGGTGACGGTGTCGTCGAACAGGTACTCCGTGTCCGGCAGGGTGGACTCGTACAGCAGGCGCGCGAGGTCCCCGCGCAGGATCTCGATCTCGGAGACCATCCCCTCGCCGCCGAAGCTGTCCGCGGGCATCCGGGCCGTGATCCGCCCGGAGGCGTCGACGAACGCGAGGCCGCTTTGGACCACGCTCTCGGCCCTCGCCCGGTCCATCAGGCCCATCCGCTCGATCACGGTGCGGCCGGCGCCGCGCAGATCGACGGTCTGGCCGCCCGGCCGGGGTTGCGGCGCACGTTCGACGATGGTGACCCGGAAGCCTCTGGCGCGTAGCCAGTACGCCAGCGCAGGACCTGCGATGCCGGCACCGCAAATGAGGATCTCGTTGTTCGGCATGACCCGAACGTACGGCGTACGCGTGGTGCCATGCAAGCATGAACATGCTTTTCAGTATGGGGTGTTGGCTGATACTGCACTAGTGCGGATGTGCCGAAGGTCGCCCACGCGGGGCCATCGGCGGGCGTCGGCGGCTAGGATGACGCCCATTCAGGTGCACTAGTGCGGAGGGTGTCGGGTGGGCGAACGGGCGGTACCGCGCTACAGCCGGATCGTCGTCGAACTGCGGCGTCGGATCGAGACGGGCGAGCTGGCGCCGGGCGATCGACTGCCCTCGACCCGCGAGATCACGAAGCAGTGGGGCGTCGCCATGGCGACCGCGACGAAGGTGCTCACCGAGCTGCGCCGGGAAGGCCTGGTCCGCGCCGTCCCCGGCGTCGGCACCGTCGTGGAGGCCCCGAGCCGCCCGGTGCGCGCCGCCCGCCCCGCGTCCGCCCCGGGCCAGGGTCCGGGGCGGGGAGGAACGGCTGACGCGACACCGGTCCCGTCGGGGCTCACGCTCGAACGGATCGTCGCCGCCGCCGTCAAGGTCGCCGACGCGGAGGGGCTGGCGGCCGTCTCGATGCGCCGGGTGGCCGGCGAGCTGAGGGCGGCGCCCATGTCGCTGTACCGGCACGTGGCCGACAAGGACGACCTGCTGACCCGGATGATGGACACGGCCATCGCGGAGCACCCGTTGCCCGCCGCACCGCCGCAGGGCTGGCGCGAGGCGATCGAGCTGGCGGCCCGGCAGCTGTGGGAACTCTTCCGCCGCCACCCGTGGTTCGCACCGGCCCTGTCGGTGACACGCCCTCAGCTGGTCACCTCGGCACTGCCGTACAGCGAGTGGATCCTCGCCGTGCTGCACTCGCACGGACTGGACCTGCACGCCGCCTTCACGGCGCACCTGATGCTGCTCAACTACGCCCGTGGAATCGCCGTGAACCTGGAGGCGGAGCGGGAAGCCGAGGCGCACAGCGGCCTCGACAGCGAGGAGTGGACGGACCTCCAGGAGCCCGCGCTCCTGGAGGTCCTGGCCACGGGCCGGTTCCCCGCGCTCTCACGCCTCGCCGCGGCCGGCTACCACCTCGACCTCGACGCCCTCTTCGAGTTCGGCCTCCAGCGCTTGCTGGACGGCCTCGCCTCACTCCTCGACGAGAACTCCGCCGACTGAGCGGTCCGCCGCGCGGCGGGGGAGGAGCAGCGGGGTCGCCAGGAGCAGTACGCCGGCCAGGGCGATGGCCGTACGCGGGCCGAGCAGGGCGCCCAGTACGCCCCAGGCCGCCGTCAGGAGCGCGGTCGAGGCCTTGGCCGTGACCGCCCAGGCGGACAGCGTACGGGCGACGCGGCCGGGCGCGGTGAGCTGGAGGCGGCAGGTGGCGTAGACGGGGTTGAAGACCCCGCAGCAGAAGATGAGCCCGAGCTCGACCCCCGTCACCAGCAGCAGTCCGCCGGTGCCCGGCCCGACGAAGGCCAGGCCGACGGGCCAGAGCGCGCGCGCCGCCCCGGCCGCGACCAGGACCCGGCGCTGTCCGAACCGGGTGACGAGCGGTCGGGCCAGCTGCGCGCCGAGCAGCCCGCCGATCGAGGGCGCGGCGAAGGCGAGGCCGTACTGCCACGGCGCGAACCCGAGGCGCCCGAGCATCAGGACGGCCAGCAGCGGCTGGGTGGCCATCACCAGCCCGTTGAACAAGGCCGTGTTGAAGAAGAGCGGACGCAGCACCTCGTCGGCGAGGATGCAGCGCCAGCCGTCGAGCAGGTCGCCGGCCCGCATCCGGTCGGCCTCCCGGTGCTCGGGCCCCGGCTCGTGCCCGCCCATGGCGCGGATGCCCAGGGCGGAGAGCAGGTGGCTGACCGCGTCGGCCACCACCGTCACCACGGGACCGAGGAGTCCGATCGCCGCGCCGCCCAGCGGCGGTCCGATGATCGTGGTCGTCCAGGCCGTGGATTCGAACCGGGCGTTGGCGACGAGCAGGTCCTCGGCCGGCAGCAGCGTCTTCACGTACGCGCCGGAGGCGGCGCGGAAGGTGATGTCGGCCGCCGCGACGACCGCGGAGACCAGCAGCAGCTGCGGGAAGGTGAGCACGCCGAGCGCGTACGCGGCGGGTACCGTCAGCAGCGCCGCGAACCGTACGAGGTCCATCGCGATCAGGACCGGCCGCTTGCGGCGGAACTCCACCCACGGTCCGAGCGGCACCGCCACGGCCGCGCCCACCGCGGCCCCCACGGAGGAGAGCGCGGCGACCTCGGCAGGTCCGGCGTGCAGCACCTGGATGGCGATCAGCGGGAACGCGCCGAAGGCGAGCCACGTGCCGAGCGCGCTGGTCCCGTACGCTCCCCAGAGCCACCCGAACCGCCGCCCCAGCCGGTGCCCGCTCCTCACGCCTGCCGCCCCTCGCCACCCGTCCGCACAACCGATCCGCGTTCGGAATCATCAAAGCGAGCATCACGACCAGGGATCAAACAACCACCGGGCCGCCGGCCACAACCATCGGTTGTGCACCTAGGCTTGTGGCATGGACCTCGACACCGTCCGGACCTTCGTCGCGGCCGCCGACACGGGCCAGTTCCAGGAGGCGGCCGCCGAGCTGGCGGTCACCCAGCAGGCGGTCTCCAAACGCATCGCCGTGCTGGAGCGCAGCCTCGGCGTGCGGCTGTTCACCCGTACCCCGCGCGGCGCCGAGCTCACCATCGACGGGCAGGCGTTCCTGCCCCACGCGCGCGAGCTGCTGCGCGTGGCCGAGCGTGCGGCCGCGTCCGTGCGCACCGCCCGCCGCCCGCTGCGCGTCGACATCATCGCCTCGCGCGGCGCCGCGTCGGGTCTGATGCGCGCTTTCCACCGCGCGCACCCGGACACCGACCTCGACGTGCTCATGCTGTTCGACATCGAGACGGCCCTCGCCGCCATCCGCTCCGGCGAGATCGACGCGTCCTTCCGCGCCGTCGCCGCGCCCGGCCGGCCGCTTCCCGAGGACATCGAGTCCGTCCGGGTCCTCGACGAGCCGCTGCAGCTCCTCACCGGCCCCGCCCACGCGCTGGCGGGCGCCCGTTCCGTGCCCCTCGCCCAGCTCGCGGGTCACCGGATCTGGATGCCCGGAATCGTCCCCGGCACCGAGTGGGCGGCCTACTACGACGACCTCGTCGCGCAGTTCGGACTCACCATCGAGGCGACCGGCCCCAACTTCGGCTCCGACGCACTCCTCGACACCGTCGCCGACACCCCCGCCCTTGCCACCTTCATGGGCGGCCACACCCGCCTCGTCTGGCCCGCCGGTCACGGCCTGCGCCGCATCCCGGTGACCGACCCGACGCCCGTCTACCCACACTCGCTCCTCTGGCACCGCGACAACCCCCACCCGGCGCTGGCGACGCTGCGCGCCCACCTCGCCACCACGGAGGCCGGTCACGATGCCGCCGGGACCTGGACGCCGGACTGGGTGATCCCGCACTGAACCCGACGCGGCGAACGGCCCGCCGGAGCAGAATGGAGTTCCGCACGCGTCCGAACACCTGCCGGTGGGCGCCGGGCCCGGGAGGAGCGGAACCAGGTGAGCGATCCGCACGACGGAGCCGGGTCCGCGCCGGTGGAGCCGGTGACACCCGAGCCGGTGACACCCGAGCCGGTGACACCCGAGCCGCCGCGCCCGCTGCGCAGGACGCTGCTCCACCAGTCCTGGCTGGACGTGGCGTTCGTGCACTGGGCGGTGGCCCCGGAGTCGGTGGGCGGGCTGCTGCCCCGAGGCGTCCGTCCCGACGTGTACGGGGGCGCGACGTACGTGGGGCTGATCGCCCTGCGGATGCACCGGGTCGGCTGGCTCGGACTGCCCGGCGTGCCGTACTTCGGCAACTTCCCGGAGACGAACGTGCGCCTGTACTCGGTGGACGGACGAGGCCGCCGCGGCGTGGTCTTCCGGTCGTTCGAGGCGTCGCGGCTGCTCCCGGTGCTCATCGCACGCCTGGGCTTCCGGCTGCCGTACATGTGGGCCGAGATGTCGTTCCACCGCAAGGGCGACGGCGTCGACTACGCCACCCGGCGGCGCTGGCCGCGAGCGGAGGGCGGCGGCGGAGCGCACGCCCGCCTGGGGCTCCGTGTCGGAGAGCGGATCGCGGAGCCGAGCGGGCTCGAAGACTTCCTCACGGCCCGCTGGGGCATGCACAGCGACCGGCACGGCAGGACCCTCTACCTCCCGAACGTGCACCCGCCGTGGAGACTGCACCGCGCGGAGTTGCTCCACCTCGACGAGAACCTGATCACCGCGGCCGGTCTGCCGTGCCCGGCCGCCCCGCCGGTCAGCGTTCTGTTCTCACCCGGAGTCCCCGTCCGCTTCGGCACCCCCGCCTGACGTCGGGCCCCTCCCGTGTGCCTCAGCCGCTTCGTTCGGGTGGGACCAGCCGACGGGCCGTCCGGACCGGGAACGACCTCGGGGGCTGCCAGACATCCAGCCTCGGGTCACCGAGGAACGGGCCGAGCGGGCGGAGCCACCCCGGCGAGATCCGGGGGCCGCGACGAGGGCGTGGGTGTAGAGCACCCGGCAGAGCACGACGTTCACGAAGAAGCGCTCCGCCTCGTTCTCCGCCTCCTTAAGGTCGCGGTGTTCGAGGTGGGCGGCGACCACGCTCCCGTTGTGCGCCCGGTACCAGGCCCGGGCCGTCGGACGGCCGGCGAAAGGCCGTCCAGAACTCGACCGTCCGCGAGGAGGCCGGACCGGAAAGGTCCCCGCTCAAGGCCACCGCCTCGCAGCCGTCACGAAGGATGCGCTCGTTCACCGCACGCCACCACGGACTGCCGGCGCGATCGCCGGACAGGGGCCGCAGCGGACCCCGCCGGAGCTGCCACCGCATGGAGGACATCGCCGCCCGGCGAAAGGGCAGATGGTGCGGGGCCTTGCCGAACGGACCGTGGTAGCAGCGCTGCGTCAAGGCCAGCCGGCCTGCCGGATCGTCGCGGACGGAGGCGATCTGCCGCTCGGCCCAGGCCGAGGCCGGCATCCCGGACCCCCTGCGCGGCCGACCCGGGCCCGTCACCGCCTGACGCCCCGTGTCAGCAGGGCGACCGCGCCGACCACCGCGAGGCCGCTCACGCCGAGCACGGTGCGCGTGCCGCGCGAGCCGAGTGCGCGGCACGGGCCGGCGGTCAGCAGGGACCACCGCGCATGGACGGACAGCACGCTTCCGATGCTCTGAACGGAGCCGTAGGACACCAGCGACATCGCGGACCCGATCGAGCCGACGGACAGGGCGGAGCCGATCGAGCCGATGGACAGGGCGGAGCCCACCGACCCGATCGACAGTACGGACCCCACGGAGCCGATCGACAGGAAGGAGTCCCTGGACCACAAGGAGAGCGGGGAATCTCCGACGGCGCGGAAGGAGGAGTGCGTCATGGGGTCAGTGTGCCGCGAGACGACCCGGCGCACACCGCATCACGGCAGCCGCACCGCTGAGGGTCACCAACTCTGCGGGACGTCCTTGACGAAGACGAGGCCGTCGCAGTCCGCCAAGTGGGCCGGATCGAACGGGGCGTAGCCGAACCAGGGGGAAACGCGGGGCGCCGGCGGCGTGTCGCCGAGGGCGCCGGCAAGCCGCGGGGCGTCGACGAGGCAACGGTCCTCCGGGAGCGCGTACAGGATCCCTTCGAGGGTCTCCGGCGGCGGCGCGTCGACACCCCGGTGCCGGATCGTGCCGAGGGCCGTGGCCACGAAGGCGTACTCCGCGCCGAGCCGGGCGCTCACCAGCGCACCGGCGCTCCACCACTCCACCCGCCCCTGCCACATCTGCATCGTGCTCTTCTCCCGCTGGAGATGGGAGTTGTGGGCGTGGACGAGCGCCGGGCCCCTGGCGGCGACGGCGAGCAGGTTGTGGGCCATCATCAGGTCCCGCAGCGCGCACAGTCGCGCCATGCGGGCGGGTGAGTCGTCGGCCATCCAGTGGTGGTAGCGCAGCAGGCCGGTCGCGGTGCGCCCGTAGAGCACTGCCCGGTCCCACTCCTCCCGTGGGGTCGCCGTCACCAGGTACGGCGCCTGCGCCTCGAACAGGGCCACCAGATCGTCGGCGATGAGCCGCAGCCGACCGGCCTCGGCCGACTGCCCCACGGAGCGGGCCGGGTCCGTCATCGCCGCGGGATCGGTCCACCGGTCGTCGGCGCCGAGCAGGCCGTCGAGCGTTTCCGCGGTGCAGGGGAGCAGGCCGGCGTCGACCCGGGCCGAGAGGTAGCCGTGGAGCCCGGTGAGGGCCCGCCGGGGGCTCGCGGCGCCCGTGATCTCCAGCGGGCCGTCGAAGCCGGCGAAGCGGAGCCACTCGGACGCGGGCCGGCCGTCGTTGTGGGCGCGCATCCAGCGCACGAGCTCGCGGTTGGCCGCGGAGGTGCCCCACCCGTGGCTGAATCCGCGCTCCATGACCTCGTCGAGGGTGCCCGTCCCCGCCGTGACGTAGTCGTCCACGAGCAGGCCCGTCATGCAGTCGCTCTCGATCGCGATCGTCCGGTAGCCCTCCTGCTCGACGAGCCGGCGGAAGAGCTCGTTGCGCAGTTCGAGCAGAGCGTCCTCGCCGTGGGTGGGTTCGCCCAGGGCGAGGATCCGGGGCCGGGCGGGGAGCAGCCCCATGACGGCGGCGGCCTCGACGATATGGGCGCTGTCCTTGATGTCAGTAGCCATGGCTTCCATGGCTTCAACGGTATCTTTGAACCTCCGGTTGAAACTTTTCCGATATATCGTCGGCTCCATGCGGGAAAAGCTTCAAAGCAAGGAACGGCTCAGGCCGGTCGACCTGGCGCGCGGACACGGTCTGTCGACACAGGCGGTCAGGAACTACGAGGAGGCCGGCATCCTCCCGGCCGCCGATCGCACGGCCCACGGCTACCGCACCTACACCTCGCTGCATGCGGGAGCCCTGCGCGCCTTTCTCGCCCTGGTGCCCGGCCACGGCCATCGGACGGCGGCATCGATCATGCACGCCGTGAACGAGGACGCCGTCGACGAGGCGTTCCGCCTCATCGACGAGAGCCACGCCCAGCTCCTCGACGACCGGCGGACCCTCCAGGCGGTGGAGAGCGCCCTCCGCGACCTCGGGGCGACCACCGCGCCCCACCCGGCCACCGCGCCGCACCCGGCCACCGCGCCGCACCCGGCCACCGCGCCCGGTCAGGCCGCCGCGGCAGGGCCGCCGAGCACGGGCGTGTTCATCGGACCGCTGGCGCAGACGCTCGGCATCCGGCCCGCGACGCTGCGCACATGGGAGCGCGCCGGACTGGTGCGCCCGCGCCGCGACCCGCTGACCGGGTACCGCGTCTACGACGAGGCCGACGTACGGGACGCCCGGCTCGCCCACCAACTCAGGCGGGGCGGCTACCTGCTGGACCGCATCGCCCCGCTGATCGCCCAGGTGCGTCAGGCCGGCGGCCTCGAGCCGCTGGAGGCCGCGCTGTGCGACTGGCGCGGCCGGCTGTCCGCCCGCGGCCGGGCGATGCTGGCCGGGGCCGCCGCCCTGGAGGCGTACCTCCGCGCACGAGGATGACGCGTCGCCGGGCGGCGGCCCCGTGCCCGGTTGCCGGGACGGCCCCGAGGGCGGTGGCGGTGTCCTACAGGACCACGATCCCCAGCGGACGATGGCCGGCCCGGAGGCGGCGCGTCGTACCGCTCGGCAGGTCCACGACGGTGATCCCGTCCCAGTACCCGTCCCGCGTGAAGCCGCCCGTGACGTACGCGGTGCGGCCGGTCCGCGGTGACCGCGACGTCCTCGTGCGGGCCGTCCAGCGGGACGGTGCGCTCCGTCCCGCCGGGGGAGCGGACCGTCAGCGAGGCCCCATCCTCGTCCTCCGCCGCGCCGACCACCAGCAGCGTGCCGTCGGGGGCGAGGGCGGCCCCGTGCCGGTGGACGTCCGCGGTCATCGGCTCGACGGCGACCCGGCCCGTGCCGGGGTCGAGCACCGCCAGCTCCTCGCCCTCGAACGGCAGCAGCAGCCGCCCGTCGGAGGGCCGCACCACCGCGTAGTGCGGTTTCAGCCACGAGCCGAGGCCCCGCTCCCCGTACGGGGCGACCACCAGTCGCCGCGCCGCGAGGGTGTCGACGCGCACCGCCGTCACGTCGTAGGAGTCGTGCCCGGTCGCGTACACCTCGCGGCCGTCCGCCGCGACGTCCACGTCGAACGGGCGGCGGCCGACGGGCACGGTGGCCGTGACCGTACGGGTCCCCGTGTCGATGACCTCCAACACCCCCGGCCCGCCGGGCACGTTGACCCCCACGTACAGTCGCCGCCCGTCGGGCGCGAGCGCGATGCCCATCCCGCCGCCCCGGTACTCGCCGGTGGTCACGGGCCCACCGGGCGTGCGGTACGGGATGCGGCCCAGGCCGGTGCGGGTCGTCGTGTCCACGACGGCGACGCCCTCCGCCGTCGCGACCCAGGCGCGCCCGTCGGCGCCGACCGCCAGCCCGTACGGCGCGGTCCCCACCTCCACGGAGCCGACCGGGCCGCGCGCCGGGTCCACGAGGTCACGGTCGAACCGCCGAAGTCGGTGACCAGGAGGGTGCCGCGGGCCGTGGGCACACCCGCGGAGGCCGCCGACGGCCCACCCCGTGGTGCCGCCGTCGCGGCGCCCGGCCCGTCCGTGGCGCTCGTGCCGCCCCCGCCCGCCGCGCACCCGGCGAACACGGAGAGCGCGGCGAGCACGGCGAGCACGGCGACCCCGGTACCGGCCGGGGCCGGCCGACGCGCCCCGCCCCCGGAGGCCCGCGGCGCCCTCACCGCAGCAGTTCCGCGAGTTCGGCGTACCCGCGCCGCTGCGCGTGGGCGAGCGCCGACACCCCGTCGCCGTCCGCCAGTCCGCGGTCGGCCCCGGCCGCGAGCAGCAGCCGTACGATCTCCTGGTGGGCCGGGCCTCCGTCACCGAGGATCACGGCCTCCAGCAGGGCGGTCCAGCCGAGCCGGTTGACGTGATCGACGTCGATGTCCGTGACCGCCAGTACCTCCCGTACGTACGCGACGTGCCCGCGCTCGCTCGCCGGGATGTGCGACACGCCGCCGAAGCGGTTGGTGCGCCGCAGGTCCGGCCCCGCCGGGAGCAGCACGCGTAGCATCGCCACGCTGCCGGTCACCCCGGTGACCAGCCAGGCGCTGTCCTCCCTGGCATCCTGCGCGTCGACGTCGGCGCCCGCCGCCACGAGCACCCCGGCCGCCTCCACGTGGTTCCCGAGGGCGGCGAGCAGGAGCGGCGTGCGCAGCTCCGTATCACGCACCTCGACGTTCGCGCCCCCCTCGACGGCCGCCCGTACGGCGGCGGCGTCCCCCGCCCGTGCGGCGTCCAGCAACTGACGGTCGACGGCCTTCATCCCGTACCCCTCACCCGCTCCACGGCCTCGCGGCCGGATGTCCTGGTCCGATCCTCCCCCTGCGCCGACGCCACACCGCGCCCGGACCGGCTCGCGGTCGTCATCCGATCGGTCGATGCGCACCGGACCGCCGTGTGCCGTCGTCCGCTGCACCGATCACCGACAGCTCATCTTGTCTTGACAAATTATTTTGTCGGTCGGATCCTGGAACGGTGCTGGACGTCGCCGTGATCGAAGAACCCGCCGCGGCGGAGGCTTCCCTGGACCCGATGCGGTCCCGGATCCTCGCCGCTCTGGCCGAGCCGGGCTCGGCCGCCATGCTGGCCGTCCGCCTGGGGCTGCCCAGGCAGAAGGTCAACTACCACCTCAAGGAGCTGGAGCGTCACGGGCTGGTCGAGCTCGCCGAGGAGAGGCGCAAGGGCAACGTCACCGAGCGGATCTACGCCGCCACCGCGGCTTCCTACGTCATCTCTCCCAGCGCCCTCGCCTCCGTCAGTCCGGATCCCTCCCGGTCCCCGGACCAGCTCTCGGCCCACTGGCTGCTGGCGCTCGGGGCCCGACTGGTGCAGGAGGTCGGCGCTCTGGTGACCGGTGCGGCCCGGGCCCGGCGGCGGGTCGCCACCTTCGCCGTCGACGCGGAGGTGCGGTTCGCCTCCGCGGCGGACCGGATGGCGTTCGCCGACGAGCTGACCCAGGCCGTGACGGCCCTCGTCAGCCGCTACCACGACGAGAGCGCCCCGCAGGGCCGCAGTCACCGGCTGATCGTCGGACTCCATCAGATCCCCGCCCCGCCGCCCGGCGCCGCCGCGGACGAGGGCGGACCGCAGCACGATCCCGGGGAGGCCTCAGGACGCGGATCCGCAGACGGATCCCCAGCACGACAGGAGAACCCGCGATGACGCACCCGTTCGAGATCGAGCAGGAGACGGTCCTGCCGGCCGGCCCCGAACAGGTTTGGGAGGCGATCGCCACCGGACCGGGGATCGACTCCTGGTTCATGGGTCGCAACGAACTCGAGCCGCGCGTGGGCGGCACCGCCGCCATGGACACCGGCGGCAACCGTCAGGAAGCCCGTATCACCGCCTACGAACCGGGCAAACGCCTGGCCTCCCGCACCGCCACCGACGACGACGGCCGCTTCATGGCCTTCGAGTACCTGATCGAGGGGCGCGACGGCGGCAGCACCGTCCTGCGCGTCGTGCACAGCGGCATGCTCGGCGACGACTGGCAGGACGAATACGACGCACTGCGCCGCGGCTGGCCCTTCCACCTCCACACGCTCCGCGAGTACCTGGCCCACTTCCCCGGGCGCACCGGCGTCCCCGTCTTCGCCATGGCGTTCACCGGCGAGCGGTCGGCGCGCGAGGTCCGGGAGGCCCTCGTGCGCGGCCTGTCACTGCCGAGCCCGGTCGTCGTGGGCGCCCGGGCGTCCGCCGAGCCGGCCGGTGCGCCTCCCGTCGACGGCGAAGTGACCTGGACGGACGACGAACGCTTCGAGGTCCGTACCTCCGACGGCCTCTACACCTTCCACCACGGCCGCGGCATCGCGCTGATGTTCCACCACCTCTTCGGCCGGGACACCGTCCGCGCCGAAGCCGCCTGGCAGCAGTGGCTGACCGGCCTCTTCACCTGACACCCATCCAAGACGACGAGGAAACACCTCTCATGCGCACTCTGATCAGCACGGCCTTCATCTCGCTCGACGGCGTCGTCGAGGCGCCGGGCGGCGAACCCGGCTACCGCAACTCCGGCTGGACCTTCAAGGACATCGAGTTCGTCCCCGAGGCGTTCGAGATCAAGGGCCGCGAACAGCAGGAGTCCACCGCCATGCTCCTGGGCCGGACCAGCTACGAGGCCTTCAGCCCCGTGTGGCCGGGCATGGCCGACTTCGCGCGGTACAAGACGATGCCGAAGTACGTCGTCTCCACCACCCTCACCGACGACGACCTCGTCTCCGACTGGGGCGAGACCACCATCCTGCGCTCGCTCGACGAGGTCGCCGCCCTCAAGGAGACCGACGGCGGCCCGATCATCGTCCACGGCAGCGCCCGCCTGAACCGCGACCTCTCGGACGCGGGCCTGATCGACCGCTACCACCTGCTGGTCTTCCCGCTGCTGCTCGGAGCGGGCAAGCGCCTGTTCAGCACCACGGACAAGGATGCCCAGAAGCTGAAGCTGGTCGAGTACGAGGCCTACTCCAACGGCCTCCAGAAGCAGGTCTTCGACGTCGTCCGCTGACCCGGCACCGGCCCGGCGCGGGCGGTTGCGGTGGGCACGTACGGCGGCGGCGTGCCCCGGCGCCGTCAGGTGGCGGAGCCCGCCGCCGAACCCGTGGCGAGGTCGGCGCCCCAGCGCGCCATCGCGGCCGGCAGGTCGAGCGGGCCGGGGCGCTGGTCGGAGTCCCCGGCGGGCCAGTCCTCGCGCGGGACCCGCCACATCACCTCGAACTCGTTGCCGTCCGGGTCCTTGGCGTAGAAGGACTTGGAGACCACGTGGTCGCTCGCACCCACCAGCGCACCGCGGTCGGTGAGCTTGCGGCCCAGCTCGGCGAGCTCACCGAGGGTGCCGACCTCCCAGGCCAGGTGGTAGAGGCCGACCCGGCCCTGCTCGGGACCGGGCGCGTCGGCACCGATCGCGAACAGCCCGAGGTCGTGGTCGTTGAGGCTGCCGGGGGCGCTCAGGAAGGCGGCGCGACCGGCGGTCAGGTGGTCGACCTGGAATCCGAAGACGTCGGTGTAGAACGCCACGGAGCGCTCGACGTCACGGATCCAGAGCACGGCGTGGTTCAGGCGGCGGACGGACATGCGGCAGCACTCCCGGTGGCTCGAATGGTCTGGCTCGATGTGGGCACCTTCAGCATAACGTTCAAATTCGAACTACTGCCGCGTAGGGCCCGCCGAATCTCCGCCCGTACGGCCTGAGGCGCGGCGGCGGCCCGGTTCGAGGCCGCCGCGGGGAGCCCCCGTCGCCCCCCGTACCCAGTGCGGCCCTCAGCGCCCCGGTGGCCGGTCGGCGCGATGGGCCATGTCAGTGCCCGCTCTCCGCGGTGGACGTCGCGGGGGAGCGCCGGTACGAGCGGACCAGCGCGAGGTAGTCCGCCGCCAGGCGGTGGCAGTCGCCCGGCCAGCGGGCGGAGACGTAGTTGCCGTCCCGTACGGTGAACCCGCGCCGGGGGCGCGCCGCGGTGTCCCGGACCGGCCACGGAGGGCCGGCCAGGAAGTGTCCCGGTTCGGCGAGGGCTGCGGTGACCTCCGCCTGGACGGTCGCCGGATAGGTCCGGTAGTAGCGGCCCAGCCACAGCCGGGTCAGGTTCCAGGCGGTGAGTTCCAGCAGCGAGGTCAGCGCCGTGGTCCGCCGCCCGTGCAGTACCGACCGGCCGGTCGTGGGGTCCTTCGCGCGGGCGGCCAGCAGCACGCCGTGGCACACCGCCCCCACCGGCAGCCCCACGAGGAAGACCCGCGCGAACAACCGCTGCGCGATCGCGTCCTCCAGCAGCGTACGCATGCCGGGGGCGTGCCCGCCGGGGACGAACAGCCCCGTCAGGATCGCCGGATCGACCTCGGCGTAGGACAGCGGGGCACGGAACCGGGGGTCATCGGTCAGCCGCCGGTAGGCCTCCAGCCCGGCGCGCCGGGTCATCAGCCACGGGGAGAGCCAGGAGAAGCCGGTGTCGGTCAGCCGGCGGTCCGCGAGTGCGACCCGCCCGTCGGGCGTCGCGAACCGTACGTCGTACCCGGCGTCCCGCAGCGCGGCCCAGGGCACGGCCGCCTCGGTCGGGTCGAAGCCGGACGAGGGCAGCAGAAAGACGATCAAAGGGTGCTCCTTCAGGTGCGTACGCGGCGAACTGCCGGCGCGCCGGCGTGGAGGCGTACGGGCCTGCCGCAGGGGGCAGCCCGACCCTAGGAGCACCGCCGGGCACGGTCATTGACCCCGGCGGCCACCTCGTTGACTCCCCGGCCCCCGCCGCCGGTTGACGGTGGGCCGCCCCCGGCATTGACTGGCCGCCATGCCCCGCATCGAGCCGTCCACCGTCGCCGCGTCGTACGCGCGCGCCGTCCTGAACGCCACGCCGGACGGCGCGGCCGGCGAGGCCGCGCCGGGGGCCTGGGCCTCGCCCTTGGCGCGGCTCCCGTTCACCGAGGTACGCGCCCTCTGGGACACGGTGATCGGCACTCGCGGCGGCGACCCGTACGCCGGCCTTCGTATCGGGGACGCGATCGCGCCGGGTAGTCTGCACGTCCTCGGCCACGTGGTCCTCACCAGCGCGAGCCTCGCGGAGGCCGTCGAAGCGGCCGTCCGCTACCACCCCCTGGTCAGCCAGGCCGGTACGGTCACCGCGCACCGCGGCGGCGGGACCACTCTCATCCGCTACCGGCCGACCGTCGACCCCGCGACGATGCACCCGCAGCAGGTCGAGGCGATCGTCGCGGGCATGGTGCGGGCCGCCCGCTGGATCGCCGGGGACGGCTGGGCGCCGAGGTCGGCGTCCTTCACCCACACCCGTACCGGCTCCGCCGAACCGTACGCCCGGATCCTGGGCTGCCCCGTCGCCTTCGACGCCCCCGAGAACGCGATCACCGTCGCCAACCGCGACCTCGACCGGCCCCGAGCCCCGCACGGCCCCGAACTCGGCGCCCTGCACCGGGCCTACGCCGACCGGCTGCTGCGCGAGCTGTCGGCGTCCGTGACCCTCGCCGAGCGGGTCCGGCGATGGCTGGACCACGCCCCCCTCGACGGCGCCGGCCCCGCCGACGCGGGCAGGGACGTCCACCTCAGCCCCCGCACCCTGCGCCGTGCCCTCCAGGAGGAGGGCACCTCCTGGAGGGCCCTCCTCGACGACGCCCGGCACCGCCGGACCCGTCGGCTGCTGGAGACCACGGACCTGCCGCTCGACCGGATCGCCCCCCTCGTCGGCCTGAGCGGAGCCGCGGCCCTGGTCCGGGCGTTCAGCCGCTGGGAGGGTGTCACCCCCGGTGCGTACCGGGGGCGGACCTCGGGTGCGGCGGGCTGCGGCAGGGCCGCATCACGCGCCCCGGACCGTCGCCCCGGCCCCGGCCCCGGGTGAAGTCCCCGCGTGCGGAACTGATATGGGTTGATCATGGATGTCGAAACCCTTGACCCGATGGAACGCCTGATCGCCGAACGGGCCTGTGAGCGGCTGATCGTCGAGTTCGTCCGCCGGCTCGACCTCGGGGAACCGGGCTCGGTGGCGGACCTGTTCACGCCGGACGGGAGCTGGGCATGGCCGGCCGGCGATCGCCGAGTGGAGGGTCGTACGGCTCTTCGTGACTACTTCGGCGGCCGGCCCGCGGACCGCCTGTCACGGCGTATGTGCACCAACGTCCTGGTCACCGTGGCCTCTGCGGACGAGGCCACTGCCACCAGCTACTTCGTCACGTACCGGGTCGACGGCTACTCCGAGGGCATCGCGGCGCCCCGGCCCCCGGTTCAGGTGGGCCACTACGAGGACACGTTCCGCAAGGTCGACGGCACATGGCTGCTCGCCACCCGGACCACGTTCCTGGCCTTCGCCGGCTCCACGGAACGCCTCGACCGGCCCGGCCGGTCATGACCGCGGGTTGAACTCCCGGCTCGTGCCGTTCGATACGGCCTGGACGTCGCCGCGCGTGGCCCGCTCCTCCGCGTCGGCCAGCCAGAAGAAGAGCGGCGGCAGGCCGAGTTCGATCGCCGCCAGGGCGATCTGGAACCAGTGCGGCCAGCCGTGCGCGGCGAGGGAGAGCACCCGGCCCACACCTCCCAGCAGGAGGATGCCGGCGAGCCACCGGATCGCCGAGGCCGGGATCGGGTGCTGCCGTGCCGCCCAGAGCCAGGCCAGCCCGTATCCGGCGAAGACGGCCCCCATGAACCGGCCCCAGCTGTCGATGGTGGCGCCGGCGCCGCCCGCGCCGGGGATCGCCGCGTTGCCGAGTGCCACGTGGAGCAGGCCGATCGCGACGTTGGCCCAGCCCATCAGTTGCGTGAGCACGCGCAGAGTCCTGGCCATGAACCCTCCCAGCCGTCTTGGTGGAGCCTGGTAGACACAGGTCTACTAATCACCTTGAGGGCAGTAGTAGACGTGTGTCAACTAAGCTGGATCCATGTCTCCCCGCCAGCGACTGGCTCCCGCCGACCGCCGCGCCCAGCTCCTCGCCGTCGGCGCACGGCTCTTCGCCGCCCACCCGTACGCCGACGTGCTGATGGAGCAGGTCGCCGAGGAGGCCGGTGTCTCCCGGGCCCTGCTCTACCGGCACTTCCCGAGCAAGAACGCCCTCTTCGCCGCCGTCTACCAGCAGGCGGCGGACCGGCTGCTCGCCGAGACCCGACTCGCCCCGGCCGATTCACTCGTCGAACAGCTCGTCCAGGGCATGGACGTCCATCTCGACTACTTCGTGGCGAACCGCAACGCCGTTCTCGCCGCGAACCAGGCCCTCGCGGGCGATCCGGTGATCCAGACGATCATGACGAACGAGCTGGACGCGCTCCGTGCGCGACTGCTGGCCGTGCTCCCCTTCATGGACGCGGGTGCCCGCGAGGCCGTGTCCGGCGTCCTGAAGGGCTGGCTGGTCTTCGTCCGGATCCTCTGCGTCGACTGGCTCGCCCACGAGACCTGCACCCGCGAGCAGTTGCGCGACGTCTGCGTCGGAGCGGTCCTCGGCGCCCTCAGGCCGCTCCTCACCGAGGACCCGGCCCCCGATGGGCCGCGGTAGGGACGCGGCGGTGAGCTCAGGCGCGGTGCCCGACCGCCGCCAGGGCGTCCTTGACCTCCTGCGCGACGCGGGCCGCGTCCTCGGGGTTGTTCACCACGTCCGTGTGGTTCATGTCCACGACGAGGACGTCGCTGGCCGAGTAGTGCTTGTGCACCCAGTCGTCATAGCCGGACCACAGCGTCCGGTAGTAGTCGACGAGGCTCTCGTCCTGTTCGAAACCACGGCCCCGCAGCCCGATACGGTGCAGCACCGTCTCGAAGTCCGCCTTGAGATAGACCATGAGGTCGGGTGCCTTGCGGTACGGCAGGCCGTCGATCTCGCGCATCATCTCGCCCAGCAGGCCTTCGTACACCTGCATTTCGAGGGAGCTGATCCGGCCGAGGTCGTGATTGACCTTGGCGAAGTACCAGTCCTCGTAGATGGACCGGTCGAGGACGTTGTCGCCCTGCTTGTACGCCTCCTTGATCGCGGCGAACCGCGTCTGGAGGAAGTACAGCTGGAGCAGGAAGGGGTAGCGCTTCGCCTGGATCTCTTCGGGGCTCGCCGTGTAGAAGAGCGGAAGGATCGGGTTGTCGTCCACGCTCTCGTAGAAGACTTCGCTGCCCAGCTCCTTGGCGAGCAGCTCGGCGACACTCGTCTTGCCGATTCCGATCATGCCTCCGACGCAGATCACTGGCATCCCTCACTTCTCCCTGGGGGTCTTCTGTTCGTGGGCGGGTGGGCTGGGCGCCCCACGCCACTGAGACGCACGCCGGTGGTCAAGCGATTCCCCGGGATCTTCATGATCAGCGTCATGTGGTCCCATCGGGACCAGGGCTCTGACTCGGGCCGCTCTCCTCGACCGGCCGGCCTGACCGTTCCACAGCCGCCGCGCACGGTGAGCCGCAGCCCAGCGGCCGTCTTGAATCTTAAATGACGATGGACACCCCGGCGGCCAGAGCGCCGCCCCCGTCTCGCGTACGGAGCACCCGCGCCGGAGGTCCGGTTCAGCGCGGGGAGACGAGGGGCGCGCCTCGGGGTCGCCAAGCCGGCCCCCCGGGTCTTCGGAGCGGCGGCCCGGATCCGCGCAGGTGCCCGCTCGCGACCGGTGCCGTCGCCGCAGCGGGGCGCGCGGTCGTACGTGTCAGCCGCCGCGGGTGCCCCCCTCCTGCGGGAGTGCACGGGTGTCGTGGCCCTGGATCGCCGCGGCGGCGCGGTGCAGCTCGGCGAGGACCGTGCGGACGGCTCTTCGTGCGGTGCGCTCGGGCCGGTGGAGCACGTCTATGCGGCGTCGGGCGTGCACCCCGCTCAACGGCCTGAGGACGACGTCGGGGTGCACGCGGGCGGTCCAGCGCGGCATCAACGCCAAGCCCCCGCCGGCGGCCACGGCCTCGGCGACCACCGCGAATTCGTTGATGCGGTGGACGATGTCGAGCCGGCGGTTGGCGGCTCCGGCGATGGCCTCGATGGTGGCCATGAGCGGGAAGCCGTCGTGGACCGTGATCCAGGGCTGGTCGGCCACGTCCTGCGGCGAGAGCCGCGGACGGGAGGCGAGCGGGTGGCCGACGGGCAGGGCGACGTCGAGGGGCTCGTGCAGCAGGGTGGTGGCGGTCACGGTGCGCGGCCAAGGCGGACCGTGGTCGAGGCGGTGGGCGAGCACGAGATCGTAGTCGCGGGTGAGGGCGGGGAAGCGGTCCTGGGCGACGTCTTCGTCGGCGAGGGTCAGGCGGGGGCGGTCCGGGCCGGCGAGGCTGCGCAGCATCAGCGGGAAGAACGCGGAGCCCGCGCTGTGGAACGCCGCCATCGACACATTGCCGTCGGGTTGCTCCGCGAAGTCGGCGATGGTGTGCCGGGCCCGTGCCAGCGCGGTCTCCACTTCGATGGCCGCCCCCGCCAGGGCCTGCCCGGCATCGGTCAGCACCACCCGGCGCCCGGCGCGTTCGGTCAGCGGGACGGGAATCGAACGCTGCAGCAGCCGCAGTTGCTGCGAAATCGCGGAAGGCGTCACGTGCAGTGCCTCGGCGACCGCCGTGACGCTTCCCAGCTCCCCGAGCTCCCGCAGGATCCGCAGCTGCCGTTCATCCATGCGCACAGTGTAGGGCTGCTACAGGTTGCTTTAAGAAGTTGGTCATAGCCTTCAACATCATCAATCGTGCAGCGTGTGGGCATGCCTGTTGCCCGCCGTACCGATGCGGTACTCCTGTTGGTCGCGCTCGTCTGGGGTTCCAGTTATCTGGCAGCCAAGACGGCCACCGTCGTCCTCCCCGTCCTGGTCGTCCTGTTCGCCCGGTACGCGATCTCCGCGCTGGCGTGCGGCGCCCTGGTCGCCGCACGCCGCAGGACGCGGCCCTGGACGCGTGCGGAGATCCGCATCGGATCGCTCCTGGGGGTCACCCAAGCGGCCGTTCTCGTCCTGGAGACGTACGGGGTGGCGCACACCAGCGCGGCCAACGCCGGACTGATCATCAGTTTGACGATCGTGCTGACACCGCTCATGGACCGGACCGGGGGACGCCCGGGAATGCCGGTGACGTTCTTCCTCGCCGCCGGCCTCTGCGTCCTGGCCGTCGGGCTGCTCATCTCCGGCACCGGACTGCACGCCCCCCGACTGGGGGACGGGCTGATGCTCGCCGCCGCGGTCGTCCGGGCCGGGCACGTCGCACTCGTCGGAAGGCTCACCGCCGGCCGCGCCGTGGACCCGTTGCACCTGACGACGGTCCAGACCGTGGTCGGGTCGGTGCTCTTCCTGCCGCCGGCCATCGCCCACCTGCCGGACCTCGTCCAGAGCGGCGCCGCCACCTGGACCCAGCTGATCTATCTCGCCCTGTTCTGCAGCGTGTTCGCGTTCCTCGCCCAGACCTGGGCCGTGCAGCGCACCTCCGCCAGCCGGGCCAGCCTCCTTCTGGGCACCGAACCGATCTGGGCGGTCGCGGTCGGGATCACCCTCGGCGGCGAACGGCTCACCGCGTGGGCCTTCCTGGGCGCCATCCTCATGATCACCGGGACGTACTGGGGCCAGTCCGTCGAACGTGCCCACCGCACCGCGTGGCAGACCAAGAAGGACGACCGGGCGGGCCGTCCCATGACGCCTGCCGGCGCCTGACAGCCGCGAGGGCGGTGGTGCCGGTGGGCCGGGTGCTTTCACACCCGGCCCACGGGTGGGTCAGCCGACCTCGGCTTCCGCGGCTTCCTCGGCTTCCCAGCGCAGCAGGTCACCCGGCTGGCAGCTCAGCACCTCGCAGAGCGCGGCGAGCGTCGCGAAGCGCACCGCCTTGGCGCGGCCGTTCTTGAGCACCGCCAGGTTGGCGGGCGTGATCCCCACGCGGTCCGCGAGCTCACCCACGGACATCTTCCGTTTGGCCAGCATCACGTCGATGTCGACGGTGATCGGCATCAGATCACCTCGTCCAACTCGGCCTGCATCCGAGACGCCTCGACGTCGCGCGCGACGGCCTGGGCGAGCAGCATCCGCAGGACGAGGACCATGAGCGCGACCCCCAGGATGGCCACGCCGATCCCGCTCATGATGACGGTGACGCCCGGGTCCTCCCGCTGGCCCGGCGCATTGATGGCCGTGACCGCGAACCACACGAGGGCGGCCGACACGATCGCGCCGATCATGACGTCCACGTACCGGAAGGCGGCGTGGGAGAACACGGTTCCGCTGCGCACCATCGTCACCAGCCGCCATACGCAGACCATGACGACCTGGGCCGACCCCAGGCCCAGGATCGTGATCACGCGCAGCGGGGTCAACGGGATCGAACCGTCCTCCGGGTCGTTGCCACTGATCAACGTCCACACCATCAGCGCCTGTACGAGCACGGTCCCGGTGAGCACCACCACGAGCACCGCGCGCAACGCACCCACGGTCAGCTTTCCCATGGCTCATCCTTCCATCGATTCACGATGGAAATCTATCGAATTTCGATAGGTGAGGGCAAGGGGTGACACAGAGGGGGGCCGGCCCTCGGAACGCGGACGCACCCCGCCCTCGCGGAGGCTTGCGACCCGTCCCACCGGACGGGTCGATCCTGCGCGAAGGCGGGGTGCGCCCCTCCGGCTACCGCGAGGCCATGGCCGCGGCGGGCGAGCGGTGCGACGAACCGTCGGATCCGAGCGCCCCGAGGATGTCCTCCATCCGCTGCTTGGCATCGCCGAAGAGCATCTGGGTGTTGTCCCGGTAGAAGAGGGGATTGGGAACGCCCGCGTATCCGGTCGCCATCGAGCGCTTGAAGACGACGACGTTCTCCGCTTCCCACACCCGCAGCACCGGCATGCCGGCGATGGGGCTGCCCGGATCTTCGGCGGCGGCGGGGTTGACGGTGTCGTTGGCGCCGATGACGAGCACGACCGTGGTGTCGGAGAGCTCGTCATTGATCTCGTCCATTTCCAGGACGATGTCGTACGGCACCTTGGCCTCCGCCAGCAGCACGTTCATGTGCCCCGGCAGGCGTCCGGCCACGGGGTGGATGCCGAACCGGACGTCCACCCCGCGCTCGCGCAGCTTGCGGGTCAGCTCGGCGACCGGGTACTGGGCCTGCGCGACCGCCATTCCGTAGCCCGGAGCGATCACGACGGACGAGGCGTTCAGGAGCAGCTCGGCGGTGGCTTCGGCGGTGATCTCGTGGTGCTCGCCGAGGTCGGTGTCGTCGCTCGCGGCGGCCTCGACACCGAAACCGCCCGCGATCACGGAGATGAACGAGCGGTTCATCGCCTGGCACATGATGTACGAAAGGTACGCGCCGGAGGATCCGACCAGCGCTCCGGTGACGATGAGCAGGTTGTTGTTCAGCAGGAAGCCGGACGCGGCCGCGGCCCAGCCGGAGTAGCTGTTGAGCATCGACACCACGACCGGCATGTCGCCGCCGCCGATCGAGGCGACCAGGTGTACTCCGAGGGCGAGCGCCACCGCGGTGACCGCGATGAGCAGACCGAGGCTCGGGTGGATGACGAAGAAGACCGTCAGCACGGCGAACGCGGCGAGGGCTCCCAGGTTGATCAGGTTCTTGCCGGGCAGTACCAGCGGGCTGGACTTGATGCGCGCCGACAGCTTCAGGTAGGCGACGATCGAGCCGCTGAAGGTGACGGCGCCGATGAATGTCCCGATGAACACTTCGGTGTGGTGGATGCCGAGCAGGTCCTGCGCCACCGCGGCGTGCCCGGGGCCCTGCGCCTCGACCTCGAAGTAGCCGTTCCAGCCGACGAGTACGGCGGCCAGACCGACGAAACTGTGCAGGAGGGCGATGAGTTCGGGCATGCCGGTCATCTCGACCACTCGGGCCCGCCAGAACCCGACACCCGCGCCGATCAGCATCGCGACGACGAGCAGGGTCAGCCCCGTCGCGGTGATGCTGCGCGAGGCCAGGCCGATGGTGGCGGCGAGGGCGATCACCATGCCGGAGGCGCCGAACACGAGTCCCGAACGGGAGCTTTCGTGCTTGGAGAGCCCGGCGAGGCTGAGGATGAACAGGAGTGCGGCGACGATGTAAGCGGCCTGCGCGGCCGTGGCGGCAGTCATGGGGGGATCAGCCTCTCGAGAACATGGCGAGCATGCGGCGGGTGACCGCGAATCCGCCGAAGATGTTGATGCTGGCCAGCAGGATCGCGACGGACGACAGCACGGTGATCGTGATGTCCGTGTGGGCGATCTGCAGGAGGGCGCCCACGACGACGATCCCGGAGATGGCGTTCGTCACCGACATGAGTGGTGTGTGCAGGGCGTGGTGCACCTTGCCGATGACGTAGTAGCCGATGACGATCGCGAGCACGAATACGGTGAAGTTCCCGATCAGCTGGGACGGGGAGAACGCGGTCAGCAGGAAGAGCGCCGCCATCCCGGTACCGGCGAGCAGGTACTTGGCCGCCGGGGACATCGGCCCCTTCTCGGGTACGACCGGCTTCGCGGCCACCGGCGCCTGCGCCACCGGAGCGGCGGACACCTGTACCGGTGGCGGCGGCCAGGTCGTCTCGCCGTCACGCACCACGGTCATGGACCGCTGCACCACGTCCTCGAAATCGATCACGTGCCGGCCGTCCTTGGCCGGCGTGAGCAGCTTCATCAGGTTGACGAGGTTCGTGCCGTACAGCTGGGACGCCTGGGCCGGCAGCCGGGCGGGCAGGTCGGTGTAGCCGATGATCGTGACGCCGTTGTCGGTGACGACCACCTCTCCCGCGACCGTGCCGGCGACGTTCCCGCCCTGCGACGCGGCCATGTCGACGATCACGCTGCCGGGCCGCATGCTCGCGACGTCCTGGGCGGTGAGCAGCTTCGGCGCCGGACGTCCGGGGATCAGGGCGGTGGTGATGACGATGTCGACGTCGGCGGCCTGCTCACTGTAGATTTCCGCGGCCCGGCGGTCGTATTCCTCGGAGGTCGCCTTGGCGTACCCGTCGGTGCCGGCCTTGTGCTCCACCTCGACACCGAGGAACTCGCCGCCGAGCGATCGGACCTGCTCCGCCACCTCGGGTCGCGGATCGGTGGCCCGAACGATCGCGCCCAGGCTGTTGGCGGCGCCGATGGCGGCGAGCCCTGCCACGCCGGCGCCCGCGACGAGGACCTTGGCGGGCGGAACCTTTCCGGCCGCGGTCACCTGACCGGTGAAGAACCGGCCGAACGCGTGTGCCGCCTCGACGACCGCGCGGTAGCCGGCGATGTTGGCCATGGAGCTGAGCACGTCCAAGGACTGGGCTCGCGAGATGCGCGGGACCGCGTCCATGGCGAGCACCGTGATGGGACGCCGCGAGAGCTCCTCGACCAGGCCGGGATTGAGCGCCGGGCCGATCAGGCTGACCAGCGTCGCGCCGTCAGGCAGGCGCCCGATCTCTTCGCCGGACGGTGCGTTGACCTTCAGTACGATGTCGGCGCTCCAGGCGTCACCGACCTTCGCGCTCTGCGCGACGTACGCGTCGTCGGAGAAACCGGAGGCCGTGCCCGCTCCCGACTCGACGATGACCTCGTAGCCCAGCGCGACCAACTGGCGCACGGTCGACGGCGTGGCCGCCACGCGCGTTTCTCCCGGGCTTGTCTCGGCTGCGACACCGATCCGCTGCGGTACGGGATGACCCATGGTTTACCTCCCTTGTGATGAATGTGAACAACGTGAATGTGGAACGGAGCCGACAGCGGCTGCAGTCCTAAGTCGCGGCCGATCAGTTCCCTCCTGACCGCGTGCGAGCCCGTCCAGATCTTGGTCACGCGAGCCCCCATCCAGGCAGAGGAGGGCCGGTACTCCGTCAGCTGTCCGCGCCGGCCGGGGATCCGGACGCGGGCATTGGTCACCTCGGCCTGCGCGTTCGCGGTGCGGCGACACATCTCGCTCGCATTCCTAGGGGTCTTAGGTTTAACCTAGGGTTCCTAGGAATGGGGAGGGTGCATGGCGCGGGCAGGACTGACGGCGGAGCGCGTGACCGCCGCGGGCGCCGAGCTGGCGGACGAGGTCGGGCTCGACCGGGTGACCATGTCGCAAGTGGCGCGGCGGCTGGGCGTGAAGGACGCGAGCCTCTACGCGCACGTCCGTGGCCTCGAGGACCTGCGCGGCCGGATCGCGCTGCTGGCGGCGGACGAGAAGACCATCCGCATCGCGGAGGCGACCTCGGGGCTGGCGGGCAAGGACGCGCTGGTGGCGTACGCCAACGCCTGGCGGGAGTACGCCCTGACCTGTCCGGGTCGCTACACGGCGACGCAGGCACCGATCCGGATCGACCCGGAACTGGCCGCGAAGGCGCCCGGACCACGGCGCGCTATCGAGCTGACCTACGGCATGCTGCGCGGCTACGGACTGGCCGAACCGGACCTGACCGATGCGGTCCGGTTGCTGCGGAGCACGTTCCACGGCTTCGTCGCCCTGGAGGCCGCGGGCGGGTTCGCGCACGAGCGGTCACCGCAGCGGTCCTGGATCCGCGCACTCGACGCCCTCCACACCCTCCTGGAGCACTGGCCCCCGTCCCGAGAAGGAGACTCCGCATGACGACCGCCCCGACCATCGGCAACCTGCGCGTGAACGGCGCGACCCTGCACTACGAAGTGCGCGGCCGGGGCCCGCTCCTGCTGCTGATCCCGGGAGGGACGGGCGGTGCGGCCTCCTTCGACGGCATCGCCGACGACCTGGCCGCCGCCTGCACCGTCGCGACGTACGACCCGCGCGGCATGTCCCGAAGCGCGCTGGACGACCCCGGGGCCGAGCAGCACGTGGCGGAACACGCCGACGACGCCTTCCGGTTGCTGGAACTGCTCTCGCCCGGCGAGCCCGCGCGCGTCTTCGGCTCCAGCTCGGGCGCGATCGCCGCCCTGCACCTGCTCACCGCCCGCCCCGAACGCGTCGAACTCCTGGTGGCGCACGAGCCGCCGGTGGTGGAGGTCCTTCCGGACGCCCCCGAACATCGCATGCTCATCGAGCGCGTGCAGGCGACGCTCCGCACCGAGGGGCTCATGCCGGCGATGGCCGTGTTCGCCGCGGGTCTGAAGAAGGGCGGCGACGCCACGGAGCCGAGAGCCGAGATCAAGCTTCCGCCGCAGGCCGCGGCGCGGGTCGAGCGGACGATGGCCAACCTGCCCTACTTCGTGGAGCGCATCGTGCCGAGCTTCATGTCCTACGCCCCTGACGTCCAGCGGCTGGCGGCGCTGTCCGACCGGCTCGTGCTCGCCTGCGGTCAGGACTCGCGGGGCGAGCTGCCCTACCGTCCGGCCGCCCTCCTGGCCGATCAACTCGGCAAGGAACTCCTGCACTTCCCCGGCGGGCACACCGGCCTGACCACGCACCCCACCGAGTTCGGCGAGCTCCTGCGCAAGGTCTTTCGCGTCTAGGGGGTGTCTTGCCGATCAGGGCGTCCCACCCGTCTCCAGGGCGGCGCACGCCATGGCTTCCTCGATCAGGCCGCGCAGTTCCTGGTCGCGGAGGACCATCGGGTAGCCCCCCTCCGCGGACAGGCGGCGATCCGAGTGCCGCACCGCCAGCAGCGCTTCCCGGATCGCCGGGCTGATCTCGCCCATCCGGATCAGGGCCCGCAGGGCGTCGCCGAAGAGCCCGAAGCCGTCACCGCCGTCGGCGATCGGCAGGACGAACTCCTCCAGGACCCGCAGGGTCGGTTCGGCGCGGCCCGTGATCTCCCAGAGCGTGATCGCCGCCGTGAGCCGCGGCCAATGCGTCGAGTGCTCCATCGCGAGCCGCACCCGCTGCGCGTAGGGCGCCGCGTCCCGGCCGAACTCGCACAGGCCGCCGATCGGCCCGAGCTCGGGTTCCTCCGCACGCATGACCGCCTCGCCGACGAGGCGCGGGGCTTCGGCGCGGTCCGCGCCGAGACGGGCGGCGGTGCGGGCCACGAACCGGTGATTGCCCGGGTGGTCCAGCACCTGGCTGGTGAGCACCGCGGGTACGGCCGGTGCGGCGGCCGGTCCGATCGCCAGCAGCACCCTCATCACGTCGATCGAAGTCCAGGTGTCCGCCAGCAGCGGGATGAGATCGGGCAGGGCGGGCAGCGCGTCCTCGCCCCAGGCTTCCAGTACCGGGAGGAGGCTGCGGGTCGCACCGCCTCGGGCACCGCAGTGCCGGATCGTCTCCCGGATCGCGGGCAGCAGGGTGTCCGCGTGTGCGCGCAGCGGGATCAGCACGTCTTTGGTGTCCGGGCGCCGCGGATCACCGATGACGTAGCCGCGGCCCTGCTCCTCCTCCTGTGCGCGGAGCTGCTCGACCAGTCCCGGAAGGGCGCGGGGGTCACCGATCCGGGTCAGTGCCCACCGGGCGATTTCCCGGACCGATCCGTCGAGGTACGGGTCGGTCGCGTCGTCGTCGAGCAGCTCGGCCAGCCGGTCCGCGTACGGCGCGGCCGCCGGGCCCAGCACCGCGAGGATGTTCGCGGCCCGCAGCCGCACGGCGCCGTCGGGATCGGCCAGCAGCATGCCCGCGAGCGGCAGCAGGGAGGACTCCACGGAGCGCCGCTCGGTGAGGAGCCGCCACGCCAGGTCCAGCGCCTCCCGGCACAGTGCGCCGTCCCCGGAGCGCCGCGCGCTCTCGACCAGTCTTACGGCGAAGGAGAGTTCCGCCTCGGGATCGTGCCCGAGCAGCCGTGCCGTCGACCGGACCAGGTCCTCTCGGGTCCAGGGAGCCTCGATGTCCGGGGTGTACCAGACGCTTTCGAAGCGGGGTCGCAGGGCGAGGTCCGAGAACACCTCGATCAGCCGGTCCAGTTGCCGGACCGGCAGCTCCCGGTCGAGCTCCGCCGAGGCGTGGACGGCGGCGACCCGCAGCACCGGGTCATCGCTGTCCAGTACGCCGGCCAGGACCGCTCGCGCCTCGCGGGCGGGCTCCCCGGCTTCTGCGGGAGCGGCCTCTCGTGAAGCGGCCTCGCCGAGGGCGAGCAGCAGCGGCAGCCGCACGGTGGGGTCCGTCTCGACCCGCCACCGCTCCAGCAGCCGTGCGACCCCGGCCGGCAGCGCCGTCGCCGCCCGTCGCACCGTCGGCTCCGGATCCGCGAGCAGAGCCCACGCCCCTGACCAGTCCTCGCCCGCCAGGGCCGGCGCGTGCAGGGCCGCCAGCAGATCGACGAGGTCGACCCGCACGCCCATGGCCGGGTCGGCGGCGAGCGCGATGACGAACGGCAGGGCGACCGCCGCCGCGGACGGCGTTTCGCACCCGTCCCGCGTGACGAGGGAGTAGAGCGGGTAGCAGTCCTCCTCCACCGCCTCCGTCCCCGCCGAGGAGAGCCGGCGAAGCGCCCGCGCCACGTCCTCGACCGGATCCGTCCCGGACCGCGTCTCAAGCCCGTCCCACACCACGGCATCCAGCGCCTTCGACAACGCTCCCGTCACCACTGCCCCGTTCACCACCAGGTCGTCTTCGCCACCCACCGCCCGCCATCGTCCGGCAACTCCGTCGCCCTGTCGCCTCAATTGCGTGGGAGGACGGCAGGGCGGGTGCGCCAGGCCGGTAGTCCGTGATGTTTGGGTGAGGACGTGGGCATTGGCCGGATTTGAGCGTCCGGCTTTGGGTTTGTGGATCACCGGCCGTTAGCCTCCCGCTAGTTGCTCAAGTCAACCAATGGGGATCGGTATGGACGACACCACCGCACGCTTCCGCAGCCACGTGGAAGACATTCTCGACGCGCTGGGAAACGAACCCGGCCGTGAGGCCCTCGTGCACGGGGGCCGGCGCGTGAGCGCGGGTGAATTGCGCGATCTCGTCCACGGCATGGCCCGGGCGCTGCGCTCCCTGGGGGTGCGGCGCGGCCAGACGGTCACCCTCCTGGCCGGCAACCTTCCCGAGACGATCGCCGCCCGCTACGCCGCCGGACTGCTCGGCTGCGCCGTGAACCACCTCTACGCAGGCCTTTCCGCCGACGTGCACGCCGACATCCTCCGGGACGTCGAGACCCGGGTCCTGATCGTCGACCCGGCCCACCGCGAGCGCGCCGCCGAACTGTCCCGGCGGGTGCCGTCGGCGCGGGTGCTGGTTCTCGGGGGAGGAGCCGGCGCGGGCCCGGATCTGGTGAGGCTCGCCGCCGAGGAGTCCGCCGAGGCGTTCACGGGTTCGGCGCTCGCGCAGGACATCTGCGTCATCCGTCACACCGGTGGGACCACCGGCCATCCCAAGGCCATCTGCACGACCTTCGAGCAATGGGTGCCGGTCGGATCGGGCTGGTCCGACGGCGGACCGGTCAGGGCCCTGGTGTGCACCACCCTCGCGCATGCGGCGGGCCTCATGGCGGACAGCGCGCTGCACCGAGGCGGCACCGTCGTCCTGCTGGACGGGTTCGAGGCGGGTGCCGTGCTCGACGCCGTCGAGCGCGAGCGCATCACCCACGTGTTCCTGCTGCCGCCGCTCCTCTACCAGTTGTTGGACCACCCCGAGGTCGACCGTACCGACACCTCCAGCCTGCGCTCGCTCACCTACGGAGGCTGCGCCTCCTCCCCGACCCGCCTCGCGGCGGCGGTCCGGCGCTTCGGCCCCGTGCTGAACCAGTTCTACGGCCAGAACGAAGCCGGCGGGATCAGCATGCTCCCGCCCGAGGACCACGATCCGCGGCGCCCGGAACTGCTGCGGACCGCCGGGAAGATCATCGAGGGCGTCGAGGTCGCCGTCCGTGACGCCGAAGGGCGGCAGCTGCCCGCGGGCGAGCGCGGGGAGATATGCGTGCGTTCCCGGCACGTGATGAAGGGGTACTGGAAGCAGCCCGAGCTCACCGCCGAGGTGCTGCGGGACGGTTGGCTGCACACCGGTGACATCGGTTTCGTCGACGCGGACGGCTACATCACGATCGTGGACCGGCTGAAGGACATGATCGTGGTGGTGGGAGGCCACGTGTACACGGTGGAACTGGAGGACGTCCTGAACTCCCATCCGCAGGTCCTGCAGAGCGCCGTGTTCGGGGTCCCCGACGCCAACCTCATGGAGCGGGTCCACGCGGTCGTCGTCCGCGCGCAGGGCGGCGACGTCGACGAGAAGGAGCTGCGCGCCATGGTTCGGGAGCGGAAGGGCTCCATGTACGAGCCCGTGCGCATCGACTTCGTCGACGCGCTGCCTCTGACCGACGCGGGCAAGCCGGACAAGAAGCTCCTCCGCGGCCGGGCGCTCGACGGTCCGGGAGAGTGACCGCCCGGCCGGCCTCATGATGATGGCCACGTTCCCGTCCCGGGGACGTGGCCATCACCCGTATCCCGTTCCGGGGGAGGCCGGCGGAGGCGCTCAGGCAAGGGCGGTGACCAGCAGGGCGAAGGCGGCGACGATGACGGCGACGCGGACGTAGTGGAAGCGGTCCCAGCGGTTCATCTGCTGCTTCCAGTCGGCCGGCAGCCCCTCGGCGGTCCAGGTCTTGACCCGGTTGTTGATCGGGACGAGCAGCAGGATCGACATCACCACGCTGAGGATCAGCAGCCCGGCGGCGGTGACGACGAGGGCGGCGCCGTCGGCGTTCCGGCCGGCGACGGCCCAGAACGCGGCGAGGGCGAGCGAGCCGATGTACCAGAACGGCATCACGGCCCCGAGCCGCCGGGCCCCGTGGGGCTGGGACGCGGTCACCACCCGCCGGCTCGCCGAGCGCATCGAGTACAGCCAGCCCGTCCTCTACAGCCACTTCCGCGGCAAACGCGAGATCATCGGCGCCGGCGCCCTCGAGGGCGCCGCCGAGATGGCCGCGGCGCTGAGAGCCGCGGCCTCCGCCGCGGACGGCCCGCGCGCCCGGGTCGCCACCCTGGCCCGCACCTACCTGGACTGCGCCGAACGCAATCCGGCGGTCTACGACGCCATGTTCCAGCTCGACGGCGGCCTGGCGTTCGCGCAGGAGGACACCCCGGAGCCCCTCAAGGACGCCATCGCCGCCCTGCTGGAGAACCTCGGCGAGGCCGCCGGGGACGACGTCCACCCGGCGCTGTTCACCGCGCTGTTCCGGGCCTCCCTGCACGGGCTGGCGACCCTGACCCGTTCGGGACGGCTGCCGCAGGCGGACGCCGACCGGAGGGTGGAGCTGCTGGTGGACCGGCTCGCCGTGATCTGAACCCGGACGCCGGTCGGACCCACGACCGACACCCGTGACATCCCGCACGGGATCGTCAGCCCGGACGGCCGGTGCGCCGGGACCATCCGGGTCCCGGGACGGCGCAGACCACGAGGTCGATGAGCTTGGTGGGGTTGGAGTCGAGATCCACCATGTTCCCGGCCTCGTTGGCCGCCGAGGTGCCCGTGTTCATCGCCACGCCGACGTCCGCCTGTGCCGGCGCGGGCGCGTCGTTCGTGCCGACGCCCGTCGCCCGACGCCCGTCATCGCGACGAGCTTTCCGCCCTCCTGCTCCCGTTTGATCAAGGCGAGTTCGTCCTCGGGAGCGGTCTCGGCGAGGTACTCGTCGGCACCGGCCGCGGCCCCTGCGGATGGCGCAGCCGGTGCCGTTGTCCCAGCTCAGGTTGGTGCCGCTCATCCGGGTCCGGTCGCTGAAGTGGACGAAGCGCGGGTCGCTCCGCTCGTGTTCCGCGGGCGCCGTCAGGCCGTACCGCCCGGCGTGCTCGCCGTGGTCGACGCCGGGCAGCGAGACGAGGCGTTCGGCCTCGCGGTTGCCGGTGGTGATGGTGCCGGTCTTGTCGAGGAACAGGGTGTTCACTCGCCGGCCGTTTCCACGGCCCGGCCGCTCATCGCCAGGACGTTGCGCTGGACGAGGCGGTCCAAGCCGGCGATGGCGATGGCCGACGGCCGGCCCGCGCAGCCGTCGGCCGCTGTCCCTCGGTCCGACGCCCTCGCCCGGTGCGCGACCCCGACCACGGCCTGACCTCTCGCGGCTCACGGTCCGGCGCGTGTGCTGTGGCCGACCACAGCGTGGGGTTCCCGCCCCCCGCCCGAGCGGCAAACCGCAGCACCCCGGCGCAATCGGTGATCCGCCCCTACGCGCGTGCCGCGATTCCCTGGTGAGGGCCGGAACGCAAACTCCTCGGTGGCTTCCCGGTCACCCCGCCGCGGGCGAACGTCCTGGGCGTCAGCAGTGCGCGATCGAGCCCCACTTGTTCCGGCCGCAGCGCGCCCGGTGGCCGCCGCCCGTCAGCCGCCCACGTAGACGTCCTCCACGTACCGGCCGTCAGCCACCAGTCCCTGGAGCCACTCCGAGGCCGTCGACCCGTCCTTCCCGCTGTACCGGACGTACAGCCGCCGGAACGCTTCGCGGACGCCCGGGGCCATGCGGGAGCCGTCCCCGCAGACGTGGATGCGGGCGCCCGCCTCGGTCAGCCGCCAGACCTCCTCGCCCTCCGCCTCGATCCGGTGCTGTACGAAGCGGACCTCGCCTTCGGGCGCCAGCGAGAAGGCGGGGCGCATGGACACGGCGCCGTGGCGCTCGGCGTCCTCCAGCTCCGCCCGGTGGAGGTAGTCCACATCCGGGTGGTCGCAGCCGAAGTAGCACAGCGCGGGCGCCAGTTCGGCTCCCGACGCACGCAGCGCGCGACGGTCGGCGATCGCCCCCCGGAAGGGCGCGAGGCCGGTACCCGCGCCGATCATGATGACCGGGGTCCGCTCGTCGTGCGGCACGCGGAAGTCCTCCCGGCACGGCTGCACCCGGGCGAGGACCGTGTCGCCGGGACGCACCCGGTGCAGGTACGAGGAGCCCACCCCGCGGAACACGCCGTCCCGGCCGGAGCGGTGGGGCGCTTCCAGCAGCGAGATCATCAGGTCCGCGCGCTCCGGACCTGCCGACGGGGACGAGGAGATGGAGTAGTGGCGGAGCCGCATCGGCTCCAGCAGTTCCAGCAGTACGGGCCACGGCAGCCGGCCCCGCAGCGCGGGGTGCGCCTCGACGAGGTCCACGAGGGAACCCGGGCGGGCTCCGTCGGCTCCCGCCGCCTCCGCCGCGATCCGTTCCAGCGCGGCCTGCTCCGGCGGGCACGGGTTGTGCGCCGCGAGGACCGCCGCCTGCTCGGCCGACACCGGGGCCTGCAGCTCGACGTACCGGGCGAGCAGCTCGCCCACGGTGACGGGGCGGTCGAGCGGCAGGGTGGTCCGGCCGGGGCGGTGGGCCCGGATGTTCAGCACCGTGCCCGGGTCGGCGCCCAGGACCCGGGCCGCCCGCTCCACCTGGTCGGGGTCGTTGGCCGGGAGGACGGCGAGGTGGTCGGCGGTGCGGTAGCGGACCCCTTCGGGAAGCCTGACGCGCAGGAAGCGCTTCGACCTGCCCGCCGGGTGGCCCAGGTCGGCGAGGTCCCCGGTCTGCGTCACCGTCATCGGCCGGAGGTCGTGGCGACGGGCCAGCGCGTCGAGCGGCCCCTCCGTGATCTCGGCGACGTCGTACGCCGGGCCGGGTGATTCCGCCGTCCGGGAGGGGGCCACGGACGCCGGGTCCCCGTAGCGCTCCAGCAGCGAACGGCGCAGGGCGGCGGTGAAGCCGCGTACCGCTCCCGCGAGGTCCCCGGAGGCGTCGGCCTCGGCTCGGTCCATCAGCCGCTCCGCACCCGCCGAGGCGAGGCGGGCGTCGATGAACGCGGGTACCTGCTGGTAGGTGGCGGCCCAGTTGCGGTCCCCGACGCCCAGGACGGCGTAGCGCGCGCCTTCCGCGGCGCCGGGTCCCGCCTGCGTCAGCCAGGAGACGAACCCGGCCGCGTCGTCGGTGGGCCGTCCGTTGTACGAAGCCGCGACGACGACCAGCGGCCCGTCCGTCGGCAGCCCGCCGTCACGGTGGGCGTCGAGGGGCGCGACACGCGCCTCGAAGCCCAGTTCCGCTGCCGTTTCGGCCAGTTCTTCCGCGTACGTGCGGCAGGTGCCGAAGTTGGATCCGTGCAGCAGCGTCAGCTTCGTACCGGGAACGGCCCGGGTGGGGGTGGTGCCCGGCGTCGGCGCCTCGACGTCTTCCCCGCGGCCGGCCGGGAGGACCGCCCCGAGGGCCGCACGGTTGCGCGAGCGGTCGGCCGGGGTACGCCGGGCCAGGGACAGCGTGAACCCGTCGGGCTTGAGCGTGAGCGTCTCCTTGATGCGCAGCTCGTACCGCCCGTGGTCGAGGAAGCGGTAGCGGTGCACCAGCATGCCCAGCAGCATCGTTGCCTCGTGGAGGGCGAACTGCCTTCCGATGCAGGCGCGTTCCCCGGTCCCGAACGGCTTGTACGCGTGCGGGGAACGGGCCGCCTCCGCCTCGGCGGCGAACCGGTCCGGGTCGAACTCCTCGACGTTGTCGCCCCACACCGGGTCGCGGTGCAGCATCGGGGTCAGCACCAGCATCCGCTGCCCCGCCCTGACCGGGTATCGGCCGCCGATCACGGTGTCGGCGCGCGCCTCGCGTGCGAACGCCGCGGCGGTCGGCCACAGCCGCAGCGTCTCGCCCAGGACCTGCCGTACGTAGCGCAGCCTGCCGACGTCCTCGAAGGAGGGCTCGGGGTCGGGGTCCTCGCCCCACAGCGCGTCGGTCTCGGCCTGGGCCAGGTGCAGCACCGCCGGGTTCTTCATGAGGTGGTACAGCGCGAACGACAGCGCGCCCGAGGTCGTCTCGTGGCCCGCGATCAGGAACGTGATCACCTGGTTCCTGATGTTCGCCTCGTCGAGCACCTCGCCGGACCGGGGATGCGGGGAGCCCAGCATCAGGCCCAGCAGATCGTCCGTGGAGGTGTCCCCGGACGCCTTGCGCTGCTCGATCACCTCGTCGACGACCCGGGCCAGGTAGGCGGCGTCCTCGGCGAAAGCCCCGTCCTCCGCCGTGTGGTCGGAGCCGGGCACCCGGCCGAGTTTGGCCTGGCTGTGGGCGAGGGCCCGGACGAGTGCCTGGACGAAGGGGTGCGCCCGCTCCCGCTCGAAGGAGGCGAAGTCGTAGCCGAAGCCGGACAGGCCGATGGTGTCCAGGGTCATCCGGGTCATGTCCTCGGCGACCTCCACCGGGGCCGAAACGTCGGTGCCCGCGGTGAACCGGGCGTCCCAGGAGCCGATGAGCCGCTTGGCGACCCGCAGCATGTGCGGGTGGTAGGTGCGCATCGAGGTGAGGGCGAAGGCAGGGAGCAGGATGTCGTGCGCCTTCGCCCAGTTGGGCTCGTCGTTGTAGGCGGTGAACAGGCCGTCGGCGGCGACCTCGCGCACGTTCTCCAGCGCCGGGCCGATGCCCTTGACGAAGCGCTGCTCGTCGGAGAGTTCCTCGACCAGAGCCGCCGAGCTCACGAACACGGTCTCCCGGTCGTGGAAGCGCTGGACGAAGACCGGACCGAGCCGGCGCGCGTGCCCCATGGCCGTCTGCAGCGGGGTGCTCGTCATCCCCGAGTCGCTCACGTCGACGACCGGCGGGTGCGCGGCGGCGTCGTCGAGGGGTCCGGGTCCGGTGGTGTGCGATTCATTCATGGCGTCTGCCTCTTCTGGTCACGTCAGCCGTGGTGTGTCCACGGTGACGCGGCCGCCGGGGCGATGGCGTACGGCGACTACCTATTCTTGTAGGGGTGTTTTCCGTTCCGGGCCTTGATCGGAGGCCTTCGGCCGTGGCAGAGGGGGAGCCCGTGATGGAGCCGTCAGGGCAGGCGTTGGGCGAGGCGGCGACGGCCTGGCGGTCGCGTTTCGTCAGTCTGTTCGACCGGGCGCCCGTGGCGCTGGCGATCAGCGACGCGTACGGCCTGATCCTCGGCGCGAACCCCGCGTTCGCCTCCGCGTGGCAGCTCCAACCCGGAAAACTGGAAGGGCGCCGGCTCCTCGACATCCTCACTCCGACCAACGACCGGCAACTGCGCAGACTGGACGAAGCCCTGCGTTCGCGCCGCAGGTCCCGCTACCCGGTCGAAGTGACCTGGCAGGTCCGGGGTACGGCCCGCCACGGCCGGGTCACCGTCGAACCGGTCTCCGACCCGCAGGACGACGTCCCCCGCCTGCTGGTCTCGCTGACCGAGGAGCTGACCGGGGAACCGGGCGGAGGCCGGTCCGAGCTGCCTCCGGAGGACCCGGCCGACGGCCTGAGCCTCCAGGAGGCGCGCATCCTGCCGCTCGTCGCGGCGGGGGCGGCGGGATCGGCCATCGCCCGCGAGGTGGGTCTCACCGTCGACGGGGTCAACTACCACGTGACCCGCCTCTGCCGAAGGCTCGACGTACCCAACCGCCCCGCTCTGATCGCCCGCGCCTACGTCCTGGGGCTGCTGGACCCCGCGGCGTGGCCCCCGCGCGTGGCCGCGGCCGGTCCTGAGCGGGCCTGAGCCGGCCCGGGCCGGCATCCGCGCGCCCTGTCGCGCAGCTCAGGTGCCGGGCGCGCGGCCCTTGGGCTGGCGGGGTTCGGGCGAGTCGGGCGCGGGCGGGACGGGCAGGTCCGTCGGCGCGTCCATGGTGAGCGCGACCCGGGTGCCGTGATGCAGCACGGTGAGCGGCCCTCCGGACAGGAGCGCGTAGCGGGCCGTCGACCGGCCCAAGTCGATGCGGATCCGCCGCTCCTGGACACGGATGTTGAAGGCCAGCCGGGTCAGCGAGGACGGCAGGCGCGGCGCGAAGCGTACCGGTGCCTCCGCTCCCGCGGCCTGCGGGAACCCGGACGGCCGGTCCTGCGGGGCTGTCTCCGGGGCCGGACGGATGCGGCGCAGCCCGCCGAGGCCCTGGACCAGGGCGATCCAGGTGCCGGCGAGCGAGGCCATGTGGAGGCCGTCCCGCGTGTTGTGTTCGAGGTCGTCCAGGTCCATCAGCGCCGCCTCGCGGGTATAGGCCCAGGCGAGGCGCAGGTGGCCGGTCTCGGCGGCGAGCACGGCCTGGCAGCAGGCGGAGAGGGAGGAGTCCCTGACCGTCAGCTGCTCGTAGTAGGCGAAGTTGCGGGCCTTCTCCTCGGCGGTGAACTCGTCCGGGCACGTGAACATGGCCAGGACCAGGTCCGCCTGCTTGACGACCTGCTTGCGGTACAGGTCGAAGTACGGGAAGTGCAGCAGCAGCGGGTACTGGTCCTCGGAGGTGCCGTCGAAGTCCCAGGGCTCCTGGTCCGTGAAGCCGTCCGACTGCTCGTGCACCTGGAGCCGCTGGTTGTAGGGGATGGCCGTCCGCGCCGCGGTGTTGCGCCAGTCCGCGACCTCCTCGGCGCCGACGCCGAGGTCCGGGGCCCGGTCCGGATGGCGCGATACGGCGTCCGCCGCGGCGCGGAGGTTCCGCCGGGCCATGGCGTTGGTGTAGAGGTTGTCGCGTGCGATGGCGCTGTACTCGTCGGGACCGGTGACCCCGTCGATGTGGAAGGCGCCGTCGGCGTCGAAGTGGCCGAGCGAGCGCCAGAGCCGCGCGGTGTGCACCAGCAGGTCGAGTCCGGGACCGCGGTAGAACTCCCGGTCGCCGGTGGCGAACACGTACCGCTCTACGGCCGCGGCGATGTCGGCGTTGACGTGGAAGGCGACGGTTCCGGCGGGCCAGTAGGCCGAGCACTCGTCGCCGTTGATCGTGCGCCAGGGGAACGCCGCTCCGTCCAGACCGAGTTGACGGGCGCGCTCCAGTGCGCGGGGGAGCGTGGAATGCCGCCAGGCGAGCGCGGAGGCGACGGCGTACGGTGCGGTGTGCGTGAGGACGGGCAGGACGAAGGACTCGGTGTCCCAGAAGGCGTGGCCGTCGTAGCCGGTGCCCGTGAGGCCCTTGGCAGGGATGGGACGCCGCTCGCCGCGCGCGGAAGCCTGGTAGAGGTGGAAGAGGCCGAACCGGACCGCCTGCTGGACCTCTTCGTCGCCCTCCACCTCGACGTCGGCAGAGGACCAGAACTCGTCCAGGCAGGCCCGCTGTGCGTCGAGCAGCCCCTGCCATCCCGTGGTGCGGGCTCCTGCCAGCCCGCCTTCCACCTGGTCGCGTACGGCGGGCAGGGAGCGCTCCGCCGACCAGCCGTAGGCCACGAACTTGACGAGCTCGAGCCGCTGTCCGGGTTCGAGGGTGGCGGTCACGGTCAGCCGGGCGACGTCCGGTTCGCTCTCGGCGGCCCAGGCCGTACCGGCGGGGCCCCGCACGATGTGGTCGGCCGCCACCGCGACGCGCTGCCCGCTCGTGGCCGTACGGTGGACGAGGCGCAGCCGGGTGTCGTGCGCGTAGTGCTCCTCGGGGAGCAGCGGGGATTCGACGGCGGCGGCCATGCGCGGGTCGCCGGACGCGGTGGGCAGCTGCTCGTTGGCGACGAGCTCGGACTGCACGGCGATGGTGGCCGGGCCGTTGACGGTCTCGACGCTGTACGAGATCGCCGCGACGGCCCGCTGCGCGAGGGAGACCATGCGGTGCGAGGTCAGGCGTACGGTGCGCCCGGAGGGCGTGGTCCACTCCGCGGACCGGCTCAGGACACCGGTGCGGAAGTCCAGGACCCTTTCGTGCGCGAGGAGTTCGCCGTAGCGCAGGTCGAAGGGGTGGTCGTCGACGAGCAGCCGGATGACCTTGCCGTCGGTGACGTTGACGGTCGTCTGCCCCGACTCCGGATACCCGTACCCGGCCTCGGCGTAGGGGAGCGGCCGGCTCGCGTAGACGCTGTTGAGGTAGGAGCCCGGCAGGCCGTGGGGCTCCCCTTCGTCGAGGTTGCCGCGCCAGCCGAGATGACCGTTGGACTGGGCGAACACGGATTCGCTCTGCGCGAGGACGTCGAGGTCGAGGGCGGTCTCGCGCAGCTGCCAGGGCTCGGTCGCGAAGTTCTCGTGAGTGATCATCCGCGCTCCAGCAGCTCGGAGAGGTCGGTGACGACGACATCGGCGCCGTGGGCGCGCAGTTCGGCCGCCTGACCGGTGCGGTCGACGCCGACGACGAAGCCGAAGCCGCCCGCCTTGCCCGCGGCCACCCCGGCGAGTGCGTCCTCGAACACCGCGGCATCGCCCGGGTCGGTGCCGAAGAGGCGGGCGGCCGCCAGGTAGCTGTCGGGGGAGGGTTTGCCGCGCAGTCCCTGCTCGACGATGGTGATGCCGTCGACACGGTCCTCGAAGAGGTCCCCGATGCCGGCCGCGACCAGCACGTCGCGGCAGTTGGCGCTGGAGGAGACGACGGCGCGGTGCAGCCCCGCGTCGCGTGCGGCGCGCACGTAGGCCACGGAGCCCTCGTAGGACTCGACCCCCTGCTCGCGGATGGCGCGGAGCACCAGGTCGTTCTTGCGGGTGCCGAGGCCGTGGACCGTCTCCCGGCCGGGGCCGTCACTCCCCGTGCCCTCGGGCAGCGTGATGCCGCGGGAGGCGAGGAAGGTGCGTACGCCGTCCTCGCGGGGGCGGCCGTCCACGTACGCGTCGTAGTCGTGCACGGCGTCGAACGGCACGAAGGGCGAACCGTCGCGCCCGGCCCGCTGCCGCAGGTAGTCGTCGAACATCGCTTTCCAGGCGGCCGCGTGGACCTTCGCGGTCCGTGTGAGTACGCCGTCGAGGTCGAAGAGGCAGGCGCTGATGTGGTCGGGAAGTCCCAGCATGCGTCGACTCACCGCCCGGTGGGCCGGTGGCGTTCGGGCAGGTGCCACCGGTGGGGGGCGACGAGGGAGGCGATGGCCTCGGGTCCCCATGATCCGGGGTCGTACGGGACGACTGGTGGAGGCGCGTCCAGCAACGGCGCGGCGACTTCCCACAGGCGTTCGATGCCGTCGGACCGGGTGAAGAGGGACTGGTCTCCGAGCATGGCCTGCAGGATCAGGTGCTCGTACGCCTCCAGGGCGTAGTCGGTGGTGAAGGAGCTCTGGTAGCCGAAGACCATGTCGGCTTCCGCGAGCTGCATGGTGGGGCCGGGCTCCTTGGCGAGGAAGCGGGCGGTGATGGAGCCGGGGTCGGCGAAGTCGATGACGAGCTCGTTGGCGCGGCCGTCCGCCGCCTCCCGGGCGTCCAGGGGGAACATGCCCAGCACCGGCTCGCGCAGGCCGAGGGTGACGACGTGCCGGCCCTCGGCCAGCGCCTTGCCCGAGCGCAGGTGGAAGGGCACGCCGGCCCAGCGCCAGTTGTCGATGTCGACGCGCAGCGCGACGAAGGTCTCGGTGTCCGAGGCCGGATCGACCCCCGGCTCGGCGCGGTAGCCGCTGTACTGGCCGCGTACGACGTGGGCGGGGTCCAGGGGCCGCATGCTGCGGAAGACCTTGACCTGCTCGTCCCGGAGCGGTTGCGCTTCGAGGGCGACCGGCGGCTCCATCGCCACGAATCCGAGCAGCTGGAACAGGTGCGTGACGACCATGTCGCGGAAGGTTCCGGTGCCCTCGAAGAAGTGGGCGCGGCCCTGGATGTCGATCCGCTCGGGCACGTCGATCTGCACGTGGCTGATGTGCTCGCGGTTCCAGAGCGGTTCGAAGAGACCGTTGGCGAACCGCAGGGCGAGGATGTTGTCCACCGCCTCCTTGCCGAGGAAGTGGTCGATGCGGAACACCCGGGACTCGTCGAAGACGGCCTGGACGGCCGAGTTGAGCGCGCGGGCGGACGCGAGGTCCGTTCCGAAGGGCTTCTCGACGATGACGCGCGCGTCCTGGGCCAGCCCCGTGGCCCCGAGCAGCTCGATGACGGAAGTGAACGCCACGGGCGGGACGGCGAGGTGGAACAACCGGCGCGGAGTGCCGCCGACGGCCCGCTCGGCCTCACGCACCGCCGTCACCAGCGGCTCCGTCGCGCCCGTGTCGGCCGCGCCGAAGGACAGGGAGGCCTCGAACTCCTGCCACGCGGGGCCCTCGGGGCTCGAGCGGCCGAACTCGGCCACGGCCTCGCGCGCGTGGGCGCGGAACTGCTCGTCGCTCAGGGCCTCGGCCGCCGGGGCCGAACCGACGATGCGGTAGCGCTGGGGCAGGAGCCCCGCCTTGGCGAGGTGGAAGAGGCCCGGCAGGAGTTTGCGCCGGGCGAGGTCGCCCGTCGCGCCGAAGAGCACGACGACGTGGTCCGCGGGGCGCGGTCCGGGCTGGGCCTGGGGCTGGGGCCGGGAAGCGTCGGAATCCCTGTCCACGGCGGGCCCCCTCACGCGTCCGCGCCGGGGCGCTTCTCGGCGTGGCCGCCGAACTCGCTGCGCATCGCGGACAGCACCTTGGCGGTGAACTCGCCCAGGCCCCTGGACTCGTAGCGCTCGTAGAGGGAAGCGCTGATCACCGGGGCGGGCACGCTCTCCTCGATGGCCGCCAGCACGGTCCAGCGCCCTTCGCCGGAGTCGGACACGCGGCCCGAGAAGTCGTCGAGCCGAGGGGAGCGGGCCAGGGCGTCGGCGGTGAGGTCGACCAGCCACGAGCCGACGACGGACCCGCGGCGCCACACCTCGGCGACTTCGGCCACGTCGATCTCGTACTGGTAGGCCTCGGGATCTGACAGGGGAGCGGTCTCGGCGTCGGCGGTACGCGTGCGCAGGCCGGCGTCGGCGTGCCTGATGATGGCGAGGCCCTCGGCGATGGCGGCCATCATCCCGTACTCCACGCCGTTGTGGACCATCTTGACGAAGTGGCCGGCGCCGCTGGGCCCGCAGTGGAGGTAGCCGTGCGGGGCGGTGCCGTCGGTCCGGGTCCGGCTGGGGGTGGGCTCGGCGCTGCCGGTGCCGGGCGCGATGGTGCGCAAGAGGGGGCCGAGCCGTTCCACGGGGCCCCGCTCGCCGCCGATCATCAGGCAGTAGCCGCGTTCCAGGCCCCAGACGCCGCCCGAGGTGCCGCAGTCGACGTAGTGGATGCCGCGATCGGCGAGGGCCCGGGCCCGGGCGATGTCGTCCCGGTAGTAGGAGTTGCCGCCGTCGATGACCGTGTCGTCGGGGTCCAGGAGCCCGACCAGCCGGTCCAGGGTCTCCTGGACCACGCCCGCCGGCACCATCAGCCACACGGCGCGGGGGCGTTCCAGCCGCTGGACGAGCTCTTCCAGCGAGAAGGCCGGTGTCGCGCCCTCCTCCTCCAGCGCCCGTACGGCATCGGGGCTGACGTCGTTGACGACGCACCGGTGGCCGTCCTGCATGAGCCGGCGCACCAGGTTGGCACCCATCCGGCCGAGTCCGACCATGCCGAGCTGCATGGGTGCGTCCGATGTCATCGCCGTGCTCCCGTCTCTCCGTACCCGGCGTACCCGGCGTGGCCGCGAGCTCGCGAGCCCGCGCCGCGCAGTACGCGCCGTCCCGCGTGCACGGCACCGCCGCGCCGCCTCCCCCCTCCGCGCCCACTGTGCCCGCCCACCCCGGCCCCGGCACCCGGAACTCCGCCACTCGGCCCTGTCGGTGGTCTCGGGGCATCCGGAGGATCGCGAATCCATGCGCATGCCGGGAGGACGACAGGGCAGACGGCTGTCGGAGGTGGAAACGATGGTTCCCCTGTTGCTCGTCCTTCTGCTCGTCCTGGTCCTCTTCGGAGCGGGTTTCGCGGTCCAGGTCCTGTGGTGGGTCGCGATCGCGGTACTGGTGCTCTGGCTCATCGGCTTCGTGGCCCGCCCGGCAGGCGGTGGTGGCCGCTGGTACCGCTGGTAGCCACGGCGAAGGCGGAAGCCCGTTGGACGGTTGCCGGGCTCCACTGCGCGCAATCATCCGTTTTCATCTAGTTTGGGCCCAGTTGGGATCCCCACACCAAAGGAGTGCGTCATGGCTGACAAGGGAAAGATGGATCAGGCAAAGGGCAAGGCCAAGGAGGCGGTCGGCAAGGTCACCGGCAACGACCGGATGAAGGCCGAGGGAAAGACCGACCAGGCCAAGGGCAAGGCGAAGGAAGCCCTGAGCGAGACCGAGGAGCGCGCTCGCGGAGTCAGGGACTCCCTGAGCGACAAGCGCGACAGGACTTGACGCCACCCCCGTGAGCCCCCTCAGGGCTCACGGGCGGCCAGGACGCGGCCCCCGACGCCTCGGCGTCGCGGGGCCGCACTCCGTCCCCGGGCCCTTGGTTCGTCGCCCTCCCGGATCCCGCCTGACCCCGCCCCGCCCGGCATCGCGCCCGCCGCGTCGGCGAGGCTCGGGGGCGCACCCTCCGTGAGGCAGATGATGCGGGGCCCGGTTCCCTGTGTGAGCGTGGAGGCGCCGCCTCCAGGGGCGACCCCGATGCGCTCGGCCGCGGCCCGCGCGACGTCCCTGTTCCCGGGCTCCGCACCGAGCTGCACGGCAGGAGAGAGGTTCTCGATGGACAGCCATGACAAGGACAACCCGGTGGCCGAAGTGTTGGTGGCGGCCGGCGACTGCTCCGAGGAGGACGCGCGCGCCGTCCTCGGCCTGCTGGAGCGCTCCTTCCCCGCAGACGCCGGGGCGGGCGGCGCGGTGCAGGGTGGTCAGGCCGCGACCGTGTGGAGCGCGACCCTCGACGCGGCGAAGCCGACGGAACCGGCGGAGGACCGGGCGGCCCCCGTTCGGCTGAAGGACGCCGTCAAAGTCACCCTCCAAGGAAGTCCTCGTGCGGTGGAGCACGTGCGGGCCGCGCTCGCCGCGCTCTTCACCGTCGAGGACATGGGAGCCGTGTCGGGTGACCAGGAAACGGAGATCGAACTGCGCGTCCGCTCCCGCTCCTGACGATCGGGCGGAACAGCCGGTTCCCGGTTCACGTCGTCCAGGGCCCGTCCGGTCCGGCGACTGCGGGCACGTGCCGTGTACGGGCGGCGACACAGGGCAAACGGGGTGCATGACCGTACCCAAGACAACCGTTCTCGTCCTGGACGCAGCCGAGCCCGAGCTGCTGGCACGTTTCTACGCCGAACTGCTCGGTGGCACCACGGGACCTGCCCCGGGTGACGAGGAGCTCCTCCTCGTCACCGGCCGCACCGGCGTCGTACTCGGAGTCCGCCGCGATCCGGACCACGTTCCGCCGAGCTGGCCGCTCCCGGAGGGGTCCCAACAGGCCCACGTGCACATGCTCGTCGGGGCGCGACACCTCGATGAGGCCGAGCGCGAGGCCGTGGCCCTCGGCGCCCGCCCGGTGGCCGCGGAGGACGACGGCGGCGCGCCGGGCAGCCGCACCACCTGGCGCCGGTACGCCGACCCGGCCGGTCACGCCTTCGTGCTCGCCGCGGTCGGCGAAGACCTCGCCCCGGACGGCTCCACCGGACCCCTGGGATAGATCGGCGGGCACCACGCGGGTGCGGTGCGGGGTTCGTCGGCCGTGAACGCTCCGACCCGCCGGTGTGCACCGGCGGGTCGAAACGGTTGTCGATCGGTGGATCATGGCGCTGCTTCACGTCGCCGGGTGCGCGGACGGCCCGGTGCCCCGGGCGTCACCAATAGTGCCGTCGGCCTCCGACCGCGTGCCCCAGGGCACCGAGCACCCACAGGACCAGACCCACCAGGAGGAGAATCAGGCCGATCGTCCACAGGATGGATATCCCGAAGACGAAGCCGAGGATCAGCAGAATAACGCCGAGGACAATCATGAGAACCTCCCATGTCCGCCGAGGCGCGGACGCCCTGCGTCTACCACTCCTGAGCCGGTTCACGCCTCTCCGGCCGGGGCAAACGGACCGACTGATCTGCGGGCCCCCGTCACAGGTGCCCTGGTACGGCAGAAGGGCCCGGATCCTTTGAGGATCCGGGCCCTTCCGGATAGTAGCGGGGACAGGATTTGAACCTGCGACCTCTGGGTTATGAGCCCAGCGAGCTACCGAGCTGCTCCACCCCGCGTCGGTGAACCCCACCCTACGGCATCGCCCGGCCCGTGTTCGACGGAATTTCCCGGCGGTCCGCGTGCCGGGCGCGGCCGCAATCGTTCGGTGGCGATCCGGAAGCCCTGCGTAACCATCACCGCGTGCCACGCCTGCCCGGCGCCGCCCGTGGTCTCAGGATCCGGTCAGGCGTAGCGGCAGACGGTCACGCCGGCCGTGGCACCGCACCCCATCTTCGTGTAGTTCTTCTGGACCATGTTCCAGTAGTGGCCCCAGTTCCTGTAGCTGGGGTCATCCGTGTTCCAGTTCGGGCCGGCCGCGTCATAGGCGGCCTTCTCTCCGGCCCACTGCGATACGGCCTGGGACGGCCCGACGCTCGACATGTTCTCGGCGCCGTTGTTGAAGCTGTCGTCGTGCGCGAGCCCATCGGCGTGTGAAGCGGGGTTGTCGGCCCATGCCTGCGAGCCCGAGGCGAGAGCCGCGTCCCACGTGATGGGTGGCGCGCCTTCCGTCTGGCGTATCGCATTGGTGTCGCTCAGCAGGGCCGCCTGATCGGCCGGGCTGACCTCGGCGGGAACGTTGGCCGAGACGGCGGCGGACGCCGCCTGGCCCGCCCCCCACACCATTCCTCCGGCCATCAGCGTTGCCGCAATGGCCACGGCTCGACGGCGTGTACGAGAAAGTCTTGTCATGGCGACTCCCTGGTCGCACGGAAATTGCGGGGAGTGCCGGCGCGGTTCACGACGGTCAACGGTCATGAAAGGGGGCAACACGGCCGGCGGGCGCGATGGTGACTGAGCCATCGGCAACGCGGTGTTCTGATGAGGGCGGCCGGTGGCCGCCTCCCCTACGGCCAGCGTATGTCCGGGTGACGGAGGTGGCGACCGGGGCTGGGGGGACGGACACCGGGCGAAGGCGAACGAGATCGCACACGTGGCAGTGCGCGGAACTCAGTGCTCGCAGAGGGAGAATTCCCGTTCGTACAGCTGCTCGTTGTGTTCGTCGACGAAGAACTTGCGTTCCTGCATGAGCTGTTCGCGGTAGGTCTTGGCCTGTTCGAGCGTCATGGTCGAGGTGTCGGACCATGGTTGCTGCGGCGGTACATCGGAGGTCGAGACGATCTTCTCCGACGGGTCGACCAGGAAGAACGCGAGAATCTTGCGATGCCCCGGGCGGGTCGTGTCCGTGAGGCGGAACGGTCCGACTCGGTGCTGCAGGATGTTCGGGAACGCCAGGCAACGGCCCGCCGGGGTCGATGTCGAGCCCAGCACCTGGTTCAGCGCGTCCTCGTCCTCCAAGCCGTAGACCTCGCGCATGCCGTTGTCGTCGTTCTGCTCGTAGTCCGGGTCGTCGAGTGCAGCCCGGAAGCTCAGCCGGCTTTCGGTGATGTTCTCGCTGTCCCAGTAATAGATGCCGGTCGAGACGATCCGCTCGTTCATCATCCCCTCGACGTGCCAGGAACCGCCTGTGTACTCGGGGTTGTCCGGGGTGAGGTGAATGGTGGCGAGTTTCACGATGACCTGGAGGCGGCGGCCGCGCAGATCGACTCGGGCGGAAGCGTCGGGCAGCCCGGGCGGGGTGAAGGCCGGGGCGTCCGGGATGACCGGGCACCGGTTCTCCCACCAGTCGTCCTGGGCCTGTTCCCACGCACTGAGGGCCTCCGCGTAGGCCCCGTCATCGCCGTACGACGACTTGCTCGGATACTCCGGCTTCGAGTCGTACCAGCCGTAAGGATCGGCCTTGATGCGCAAGGGCCGCGGATGGCGCAGATCGGTGAGCACGTTCTCCAGCAGGGGGAGCATGCGCGCGAACACGTCCGGGAGGACGGAGGCGAGCTCGCCGTGTACGTCGGGGTGGACGTTGTTGACGTACGAACGGAAGGCGACATCGCCGTCGTCACTGACGTCCACGTCCGTCGGCAGCCACTGGAACTTCTCCGAGAACTCGTACTTCGAATAGCGGTCCGTCGGATTGTGCCAAGCCCGCTCGGGCGCGCCGCTCACCTCTCTCACCAAGCAGAACAGCGAGGGGTGGACCAGATCCAGTACCTGGCCGTCGGAGCCGGGATGCCAGTCCCGTTCCGCTTCGGGGACCTGTTCCAGAACCTGAACCGCCTGGCTCAGCCGGGACCTGAGCCCGTCGCCGACCAGCGTGTCCGACTGCCACACCCCGTCGACGCCGGACACCTCGATGCCGGTTCGTCCGTCCCGCAGCGCGGCGTAATGCGCGAGTTCGGCGAGCACGTACCGAACCTGTGCTTCGGTGAGGCCCTGGGCGACCGCTTCCCGTGTCCACCTGGCGACGACGTCGGCGTCGTTCATCTTGTCGAACCAGCCCGGCTTCGCCCGGATATGCGAGCTGCACTGCATCATCTGGAGTTCCCGCAGCGTTCGGGGAGTCGCGAAAGATATGGAACGGGATGCATGAAAGGGCAATGGGAAAGCAGACAGGCCGGACAATTCTCTTGGTCCTCCGAGTCGGTGTGCGGTGGCGGGAAGGATACTTCAGCGGTCTGACACCGCAGCCGTGGTCGTCCCCGGCGGCCGACGGCGACCTGAGGGGCTCTCGGCGCAGTCGGTGCGGGCCTGCGCTTCGAGCATGGTTGCCGACCTGCCGACCGGCTCCCGTTGCGGTTCGCGCTCACCTCGCGGCACGACGCCCGCACCACGGCGGCCGTGGGAGGCGCTGGCCCGCAGCCTGGCCGCCGGGGGAGCGGGCAACCACCTCCCGGCGGTGATGCCGGCCGGCGTGACCGGATCCACGGCGTCGTCCCCCTCGTCGGTCCACCCCATTCCGGCCCCCTTCCACCGGGGAACAGAGCGCGGGGGCGGGCGGTCCGCTTCATACACTCGCCCCGTGGAAGCGATGAGATGTACGTACTGCGGTGGCGTCGGCCTGGAGCCGGGTTTCGTCGAGGACGCCGGGGAGGGAGCGCGGGGGTACGCGCGCTGGATCGCCGGGCCGCTGGAACGCGGCCTGTTCGGCGGTGCCAAACGGCTGGGCAGGCCCCGGCGGCGCATCGAGGCGTACCGCTGCCCGCACTGCGGCCACCTGGAGCTCTTCGCGACCGAATCCGTCTGACCGGTCGAGCGCCGGGCCGCCGCGGTCGCGCCGTGGCCCCGTCGCGGCGCGGGCAGCCCGTGCCCCGCGCGCCCGTACGTGCGCTCGCGCGCCTCTGCACGCCCCCGCAGGGAGGGATGACCGCGGGCCCCCGCGCCACCACCATGACCGTCACCACCACGGTTCGGAACACTCGCTCGTCACGGGGGTAACGATGGGACGACGCTGGCTGCTCACGGGATGCTCCTCCGGCCTCGGACGCGCGCTGGCCTCGGCCGCGGCCCGGGCCGGGGACGAACTGGCCGTCACCGCCCGCAAGACCGCCGACCTGGAGGGCCTCGCCGCCGCCTGGCCCGGCCGCATCGTCCCGATCCCGCTCGAACTGCGGGACGCCGCTTCCTGCGAGGAAGCCGTCCGCAGAGCCGCCGACCGTCTCGGCGGCATCGACATCCTCGTCAACAACGCGGGCATCGGACTCTTCGGCGCGGTGGAGGAGGTGTCGGACGCCGAGCTGCGCGATCAGTTGGAGACCCTGGTCGTGGGCCCGTGGCGGCTCACGCGGCTCGTCCTGCCGCTGATGCGGGCCCAGGGCCACGGCCACGTCGTCAACATCTCCTCCGTGGTCGGCCGGATCGCGTTCCCGGGGATGGGCGCCTACGTCGCCGGGAAGCACGCGCTGGAGGGCATGAGCCAGGCGTTGGCCATCGAGGCCGCACCGCACAACATCCGGGTCACGGTGGTGGAACCGGGCATGTTCGCCACGCGCTACGGCACGTCCATGGCGCAGGCGCAGCACCGGATCCCGGTCTACGACGTGACCAACCGCGAGATGCTCGAGGGTGCCCGAGGTCTCGCGGAAAACCCCGAGACGGGGCGCCCCGAGGACTTCGCCGCGCGGGTTCTCGGCATCGTCGCGGCCCAGGGCCCGACACCGCTGCGGATCCCGGTCGGCGACGACGCGTACGGCTACCTGGACCTGGCCGAACAGGCCTCCCGCGAGGAGTTCGCCGCGGCCCGGATCCTCGCACAGGGCCCGCCCCCGCCCCCGCCGCCGGCCTGACCGCGGGGGCGAGGGCGGCAGTCCACCCCGGGGTCAGCGCGCGTGGTGCCAGACGTCCCGCTGACCGGGAACCCGGGTCGACCGGGGAGCGGCCGAGCGGCGATGGTCTGCGCGCGCTCGGCGGCCGGGGAAGGGGTTGCGCCGGACGGTGGCGCTCGGGGCCACGATCAGAAGACCGACGAGGACGAGGGCCACGACGAGGATGAGTACGGCTACGAGGTTCATGTTCCTGCCTTTCGCCGGGTATTGACTTGCCGTCACTACTCCTTGTTACCAAATACCCGCCACCTAAACGCGGAGGGTGACTATTCGTGGATCTCGTCCGGCACCGGCGCCGACGGGCGCGTGTGGAGACCCTGGACGTGAACGGGTTCGGGGGACATCGACATCGACAGTCCCTCGGTCAGCCATCGATGAGCCACCGTCATGTTCAGCACGCGTCCGCCCGTCGCCGTGCCGACCAGGGCCCAATAGCGCTCCAGGCGGGGGTCGAAGCCGGAAGACCTGGACACCAGCCCGTGCAGGTACGCGCGGAACGCGGGGGTGTCCGACTCCCGCCGAGCTCGTGCATGGGCGGATACGAACGCGTTCACCGCGTCTCCCGGCCCCGGCGGCAGACCCTGGGCCACCGCGGCGGCAGTCAGGGCGGCCACTTCGTCGATTTCCCCGTAGAAGGCCGGGGCGTCCCTCATCTCTTCGTCGTGGTCCTGGGTCCAGCGGGTGAAGCTGGGCGTGGCGACGAGCAGATGGAGCTCGGCATAGGCCAGGGCCGACGCGGGACCGGGATCCTGCGGAGGGCCGGGGGACAGCATGGCGACCATGATGTCGAGCCGGTGCCCGGGCATGGTCGGGGACAGTTCGCGATACCAGTGAGCGGTGAGGCTGCGATGCGCCTCGGGGAGCTTCTGCACGCGCGAGAGGATCTCCAGGCGCCGGAGCCGTTCCTCGCTCGTGCAGTCGTCGAGGGACATGAGCGTGGCCTGGCGCCACCGCAGTTCGGTCAGCCGTTCCTGCACCGCTTCGAGCTCGGTCGACACCAGTTCGCCGAGCGAGCACTCACCGGTGACCACCTGGGTGATGGTCGCGATCGGAGTGTTCAGCGCCCGTAGGCGCCTGATGAGGCGGATGCGCTCCCACGCGTCGGGACCGTAGCGCCGATGACCGCCGGTGCTGCGTCCGGCCACGGGCAGCAGACCGCTGTCGGAGTAGTAGCGGAGGGTCTTCACCGGCACCCCCGTACCGGCCGCGAGCTCGCCAATGGTCCATGTGTCGTGCATCACAGTCTGTTGAATCTCCTGCGTGGGGGAGGTCCTAGCGTACTGAGGACCGACCGCAGCGACGGGGGGCGATACCGGCAGGCGTTCCGTCCTGGCCGGCGTCGCGCCCGCGTACGGTCCCCTCCGGCCAAGAACGGTGGATACGCATGTCCCCGACCACGACAGCACAGCGTCCATGGCGACGCCACGGCCTCCGTGCGGTGCTCCTCCCCTTGCTCTGCGCCCTGGCCCTGCTCACGGCCACCGCCGTACCGGCGACCGCCACATCGCACGGTTCTCCGTACACCGCAGGACCGAACGGCACCGTCGTACGTACCGACCACGGCCTGGTACGCGGCGTGTCACACGGCTCGTACGCCACCTTCCTCGGCATTCCCTACGCCGCGCCGCCGACCGGACCACTGCGCTGGCGGGCCCCGGTGCCCTCCACCACCTGGCACGGTGTGCGGGACGCGACGACGGCCGCGCAGCGCTGCGTGCAGATGCCGACACCGGGTGCGGGCGCCGTCAGCGGGTCCGAAGACTGCCTCTACCTCAACGTCACGACGCCGACCCCGAAGACGGCCGGATCGAAGCGGCCCGTGCTGGTGTGGATGCACGGCGGTGCGTTCCTGGGCGGTTCCGGCAGTGACTACCAGGCCGAACAACTGGCGCTCCGGGGGGACGCGGTCGTGGTCACGGTCAACTACCGCTTGGGGATCTTCGGTTACTTCGGCCACCCCGGGTTGGGCTCCGCCCCACCGTTCGGCCTGGCCGACCAGCAGGCGGCCCTGCGGTGGGTGCGGTCGAACGCCGGGCGCTTCGGCGGCGATCCGGCCAACGTCACGCTGTTCGGGGAGTCCGCGGGTGCCCTCGGCATCTGTGCGCACCTCACCTCGCCGACGGCCGTCGGCCTCTTCCAGCGGGCCGTCCTCCAGAGTGGTTCCTGCCTCATGTCCTTTCCGCGCGGTGCTCTCGGGCCCGGAACGCCGGCGTACGAGCCGTTCGCATCCCAGAGTGATGTCCAAGCGGCCGGTACGGAAGCCGCCCGGCAGCTGGGCTGCGCAACGGGGAGCGGGGACGAAGTGCTGCTGTGCCTGCGCGGGCAGAGCACCGGACGACTCGCCACCGCGCAGCTGATGCAGTCCTTCAACCGGCCCGCCTTCGGCAACGCGCTGCTTCCGGTGGCGCCGGACCTGGCGTTGACGTCGGGACGCTTCCACCGGGTGCCGGTCATGCTGGGCACCAACCACGATGAGATGCGGATGTTCGTCGGGCTGTCGCTCGCCGCGTTCCCGATCCGCACCGCGAGCGACTACCGCGCCCGCCTGATGGACGCCTTCGGGCCCGCGGCCCCGGCCGTCGAGGCGGAGTATCCGGCGGCGCACCACCCGACACCCGCACTGGCCTGGGCCGCGGTGCTGACCGATCGATCCCTCACGTGCACCACACTGGCGTCAGCCCGGGCCATGTCCGATCACGCCCCCGGACTCCCGCTCTACGGCTACGAGTTCAACGATCCGGACGCTCCCGTCCTCGCCGGCCTGCCGGCGAACCCGGGATTCCCCTACGGCGCGGCACACGGCTTCGAGATGCCGTTCCTGTTCGCCCCCTTCCCCACGGAGAAGCCGCTGAGCGACGCCCAACGCGCTCTGTCCGACCGGATGGCCGGATACTGGACGCACTTCGCGCGCACCGGAGACCCGAACAGCCCCGGGGCCCCGGCCTGGCCCGTCCTGCGCCCTTCGTCACCTGACGTGAGGTCGGTGCAGTCTCTGGCTCCCGGACCGGGCGGAATCCGGCCCGTCGACGTGGAGTCCGCTCACCACTGCTCGTTCTGGGGCAGCCTGCCTCGGTGACCGGCAACCCGCCCGGCGGAAGGCGGCTCTCAGCGGAACGCGGCGAGGTTGCGGGCGGCCCAGTCGGCGAAGGGGCGCGGGGCCCGGCCGAGGATCCGCTGCACGTCCGGGCTGACGCGCAGTTCGGCCGGGTTCGGGGACCCGAGGATGTCCAGGGTGTCGTCGGCGAGTTCGGCAGGCAGGCTCCGGGTCATGGCGGCCTTGGCCTCGCCGCGGGTGAGGTCGTCAAACCGCACCGGCGACCCCAGCGCGGCGGCGATGGCATCCGCCTGCCCGCGCGGCGTGATCAACTCCGGGCCTGTCAGCTCGTACACGCCGCCGGTGTGCCGGTCGTCCAGAAGGCAGGCCGCCGCGACCTCGGCGATGTCCGCCGGGTCGATGATCGGCAGTCCGACGTCGCCGAAGGGCGCGGCGACGACCCGCCGCGTGCGGACGGACTCGGCCCACCACAGGGCGTTGGAGGCGAAGCCGCCCGGCCGCAGGATCGCCCAGTCCATGCCGGAGTCCCGCAGTGAGTCCTCCACCGCCCGTATCGCGAGGCGCGTCGTGCCGAAGGGCCTGGTCGCCACGCCCTGCGAGGAGAGCAGGACGACCCGGCGGACCCCGCCGGCCGCGGCCCGGTCGATGATGTCGGCCGGCCTGGCCCCTGTGGCGTGCAAGTCGCCGGAGAGCAGGAGGAAGAGCGCCTTCGCCCCGGCCAGCGCGGGCTCGAGGCCGGCCGGCTCGCTCAGGTCGGCCACCACGTGACGGACACCGTCCGGTGCTGCTGCCGCGTGCCGCGACACCGCCGTCACCTGCCGGCCCGCCTCGGCCAGCGCCCGCGTCAACGGCCGTCCCACATTGCCGGTCGCCCCGGTCACCACGATCATGATCCGCTCCTTGTTCGCCGTACTCGACGAGGTCCACGCTAGGAGGCGGGCTTACTTTCAGTAAGGACGTACCTGAAGGTAAGCTCATCACATGGCGGGAAGCGTGCAGTTCACACGGACCGAGCCGGGCGATCGGTATGACGTGTTTCACACGGACTGCCCCGCGCGCGACGTGGTCGACCACGTGACCAGCAGGTGGGGGATCTGGGTGTTGATCTCCTTGCGGAGCAACGACCTCCGGTTTTACGAGTTGCGCGAGAGCATCCGGGGCATCAGCGAGAAGATGCTCGCCCAGACCCTGCGTGCGCTCGTCGAGGACGGCCTGGTCTGGCGGAAGGTCGAGCCGACGACGCCGCCTCAGGTCACCTACGGGCTGACCGAGTTCGGCCGGGACATCGGCGAGCCGCTCACGGACCTCTTCGACCGGATCACCCGACGGCTGTCCCCGGACGGCCGCTAGGCCGAGGCCGTGTTCGCCGGCCGTGCGGCGCATCCGGCCTGACCGGTGCCCGAGAGCGCCGAAGGCTTCACAGCTCTGCCCCGCGCACCGGTGAACCGGTGCGCGGGGCAGTCGCAGGTCAAACGCCGCGTCAGGAACCGAGGACCAGGGCCGCCGCGATCGCCGGGCCGAAGGCGCCGCCGAGCTGGTAGCAGAGGGCGAACAGGCCGATGGCGGTGGGCCGCTGGTGCTCGGGGGCGCCGGCCGCGGCGTGCATCGAGAGGCAGGCGTTGGCGCCGGTGGCGGCGAAGACCCCGCCGACGGTGGCCGCCAGCAGGAGCGGGCCCCAGCCGGAGAAGGCCGCGGCGGCAGCGGCCAGTGCCCCGACGCCGATCAGGACGGCCAGTACGGCCGGGCGGCCCATCCGGGCCGAGGCCGCGGCGAGCAGCCAGGACAGGGCCGATCCGACGAGCAGCGCGACGAGCTGGCCGGCCGCGGCGGAGCCGGTGTCCCAGCCGGCCCGGTCGCCGAGCAGCCGCGGCACCGCGAAGAGCAGGGTGAAGTACGACCCCGACAGGACGAGCGCCAGCAGTCCCGAGGTCAGGAAGACCGGTGTGCGCAGCAGGGTGGCCGGGACGAACCCCTCGGGGCGGCGGCGGATGTGCAGGGCGAGCAGGACGGCGGCGACGAGGGCCGCGCCGAGTGCGGCCGACGGGGCGTGGGGGAGGGTGACCAGGGCGGTGGCCAGCACGGTCAGCAGGGCGGCGCCGCGGCCGTCGAAGCGGTCGGCCGAGGGCGTGATGGCCCCGGCGTACCGGAGCACGGCCGGCACCGCGAGCACCGCGACCACCGACACGGAGAGGGACAGCCGCCACGAGGCGGCGTGCGCGAGCTGTTCGCCGAGGAGCGGGCCGGCCGCCCCGAGCATGCCGAACCCGGCGCTGATGACACCCATCCGGCGGGCCGTGCCGGCCAGGCTCATCGCGGCCGCGACGAGTCCCGCACCCCCCGCGGCCTGGGCGGCCCGGCCGGCCAGGGTGAGCGGGAGCCAGGGGGAGACTGCGACGAGCAGGGTGCCGACGATGACGAGCGCGGAGGCGAGGCGCAGTATGGGCCGCAGGCCGGTGCGGCGCAGGAGTCCGGCGAGCAGCGGGGTGCCGACGGCCATGGCCCAGGCGAACGCGGAGACCAGCCACGACGCGGTGGAGGTGGACACCCCGAGCGAGTGGGCCATGTCCGGCAGGATCAGGACCGGGGCGTTGGCCCCGGCGGCGATGGGAGTGGCGAGCAGCGCGAGCCAGAAGGCGGGGACGGGTCCGCGGGCCGCTGGGCGGCCGGGGGCGGCCGGGGCTCCCGGTGTGCGGGTGGCGGACGTGCCGGTCCCGGCACGGATGCCGGTGTCTGTGCCTGCGGGCGCGGTGGTCATGGCGCCGCTCCAATCAATCTGAAGGTTAACAATCTCAACGTTGAAATAAAAGCACCGCAAGCCCCTGAACGTCAAGTCTCTTAACGTTGAGGCATTCGGTTATGCTGGATCCGGCACGAGCGAGCGAGACGGACGGAGACCTGATGAGTGACGCGGTGGACGTGATCGTCGGCCAGTGGGCGGCGCAGCGGCCCGACCTGACGGACGAGCTGTGGCCCATCGAGGTCCTGGCCCGGATCCAGCGGATGAACCGCATCATCGAGAAGCAGCTCAAGGCCTTCGTGGCCGAACGCGACCTGGAGGTCGGCGAGCTGGACATCCTGACGACGCTGCGGCGTTCGGGCCCGCCGTACACCCTCACCGCCGGGGCGCTCATCCCGGCCGCGATGGTCACCTCGGGAGCCATCACCAACCGCATCGACCGGATGGAGGTCAAGGGGCTGGTCGAGCGGATCCGTGACGGCCAGGACCGCCGCTCGGTCCGTGTTCGCCTGACCGACCACGGTCGTGAGGTCGCGGAGAAGGTGATGGCGGAGCATCTGCAGCACTTCGCCTCCCTCCTCGCTCCCCTGGACCGCGACACCTGCGACGCGGTGGCTTCGGCGCTGCGTACCCTCCTGGAATCCCACGGGGACACCTCGATCGGCTAGGGCCCTTCGGGCGTTGTGTCAGGTCGCCCCCACAGATCCGGCCACGCCACGTACGCACCACCCCTGATCTGCGAAGACGTCGTGTGCGGAGGCCAGTTGGAATCCTCCCCTCCGCGCAGCGGGCGCGCGCCGGCCGCCGCCCCGTCGGCCCCTCTTCCGCCCGATGTGGCCGGTTTCGCCCCTCCCGCTGTCGGGGAGGGTGGTCCGGCAAGCGCGCACCCCGGGCGCCTGCGACTGCGTGACGTCCCGCCGCGCAGTCGTGCGGCCCCCGGTCGGATGGACTCCGGAAATCAAGGTGACGCGCCTATGGAAAACGGCGTTACCTCCAGTAAGTTACCGCCAGGTAAAGCCACTGCGGCTCGACGTACGGGGGAGTAATGAACCGGAGAACCACGGCTGTGCTGTCTGCCGCCATCGTGACTGCCGTCGGTGCCGGCGTCGCCGCGGCACCGTCGGCGTCAGCCGCACCCGCTGCGGGCGCACGGGTGGCCGGCGCGACGGCCGACCCGTTCTACCGCTACGACGGCGGCAAGCCGCTGGCCTCGTACCGGCCGGGCGACGTTCTGAAGAAGCGCACGCTGAACTACCACGTCTTCGGGATCCCGACACCGCTGAAGGCCGTCCAATTGCTCTACCGCACGACCGACGCCCAGGGCAGGCCCTCGGCCAACGTGACCACCGTGGTCCGCAGCCCCCACGGCGACGGCAGCAAGGCGGTGTCGTACCAGTCGTTCTACGATTCCCTCAGCCCGGAGGACGGGCCCTCCCGTGCCATCGCCGGTGACGTTTCCCTCGGCGGCGTCATCGCGAACGCCGAATCCCTCATCCTGGCACCGCTGTTGGCCAAGGGCTACGACCTGGTCATCCCGGACACCGAAGGCCAGAACGCCGACTTCGCGGCCGGTCCGGAATACGGCACGAACACGCTGGACTCGATCCGCGCCGCCGGCCGCGCCCCGGAGACCGGCCTGCACGCGGGTACGAGGATCGGCCTGTTCGGCTACTCGGGCGGGGCCATCGCCACCAACTGGACCTCGGCCCTCGCCCCCGCGTACGCGCCCGAGGTGAACAGGCAGCTGGTCGGCTTCGCCGAGGGCGGGCTGCTCGTCGCCCCCGCGCACAACCTCACGTACGTCGACGGCGCGCTGGCGTGGAACGGGGTGATCCCGATGGCCGTCATCGGCGTCTCGCGTTCGTACGGCATCGATCTGACCCCGTACCTGAGCGCGAAGGGTCTCGCGGTCGTCAAGGAGCTCGAACGCGGCTCGATCGTCGACGCGCTGGGCCATCACCCGGGGATGACCTGGAAGGACATGGCGAAACCGGAGTACAAGGACCCGAACTCCATTCCCTCCTTCGTCGAGGCGGTCAACAGGATCAATCTGGGCCAGGCCGCCACCCCGACCATCCCGGGGTTCATCGGGCAGGGCAACGCGGGCTGGCTCGAAGGCACGTTCAACACCCCGCCGGGCATCGGCACGGGGGACGGCGTCATGGTCGCCGGGGACGTGCGGGCGCTGGCCCGGCAGTACTGCGCCAACGGCAACGGCTCGATCGCGTACGAGCAGTACGGCCTGCTCAGCCATGTGGGCGCCATGCCGTACTGGGCGCCGCGCGCGATGGCCTGGCTGGACGACCGCTTCGCGGGCCGGACCGCACCCACCAGTTGCGGCAGGATCCCCGCCGGCAACTCGCTGGAGCCGCAGAAGCCGACCGTCACGCCGTGACCGTGATGGAAGTCCCCCGCGAGGTCGTCACGGACGGGTCGCCCGGATGATCCAGGCTTCCGAGGCGTAGAGGACGCCGCTGTCGCTCTCGTGGGCGGCGAGCGTGGATCTCAAGTCGTCGACGGCGCGACGCCGGTCCCGCTCGTCGAGGCCGTCGAGCATCCAGCCCAGCATGCCCAGGGTGAACCGCTCCGCGTCGGCCGCGTCCTCGCCGAACCACATCGCCTCGCCGCGCGGCTCCAGCCGGATGTCCGTGAAACCCGCGGCGCCGAGTACGGTCCGTACCCGCGCGGGGTCGGCGAGCGAGAACGGCCCGGGGGCACCGGCCGCGGGCGTGGGCAACGGGCGGCCGGCGGCCAGGGCCCCGGTCAGGGAGAGGAACCACTCGTTGCCGGCCAGTGCTCGCCAGACCAGCTGTACGAGACGTCCGCCGGGGCGCAGCGCGCCGCCGATGTTGCGGAACGCGGTGACGGGGGCGGCGAAGAACATGGTCCCGGAGCGGCTGACGGCCACGTCGAACGCCGCCGCGGGGAAAGGGTGGACCTGGGCGTCCGCCCGGACGAAGTCGGCGTTGTGCAGTCCGTCGGCCGCCGCGCGCTTTCGTGCGACCCGCAGCATCGCCGCCGACAGGTCCACGCCCACGGCCAGGCCTCCGGCCGCCAGCTTCGCGAGGTCGCGGGTGGTCTCGCCGGTGCCGCAGCCGATGTCGAGCACCCGGTCGGCGTCCGATACGCCGGCCGCGGCGAGGAAGCCCGTGCGGTAGGCCCGTACCGCACGGTCGAACCGGTCGGCGTGCTCCGCCCAGTACGCGCCTTCCCGCCCGTCCCAGGCACGCGCCTGATCGGCGTTGGACGGATCGGGGTGAAGAGCGCTGACCATCGTCACCACCACCTACGAGTCCCAAAATACGCCCAGGGGGGCGACGGGGCCCCGCAGGACGCGGCGGGGCGGCCTCGGCCGCCGCGTCACCGGCCGCCGGGGCTCCCGGCAGCCGGTGCGGGGCTCAGTGCGGCGTGAGGTGCGGAACGGCCTGGGTGACGGTGTCGAACCGCATCGTCGTCCGGGACGGTCGGTCGTACCGGTCCCAGCGCGGCATGGCCGGGTGGTTGGGGTCGCCGGTGCGTACGAACGCGATCCACGCCGCGTGCACGGCCCGGGCGAGGCCGTCCCTGATCCTCGTGTCCATTCCCGCCAGGAACGGCGCGTGTGACCAGTTGTCGAAGTTGTCGAAGACGAACGGCAGGTCCAGGCAGTGCGGTGCGCCCAGGCGCCCGTCGTGCGCGGGGGTGGGGAAGGCGAACTCGTACGCCCACACCGGGCGCCCCCGTACCGCCCGCTCCTCCGCGAACGCCAGGGTGGGTTTCCTGAACAGCTCGTCGGTGCTCAGGTCGACGAGCACGTCGACCGGCCGTGCGCCCGGGCGGGCGGCCTCGTACGCCGCGTACGCTTCGGCCGCGCCGTCGCCGAAGCTGTCCCGAGCCCGGCGGAGCACCTGTTCCTTCGTCGCCGACACGTACGCCTCGCCCAGCGCGAAGGTGAAAGCGGACTCCTCCCGGGTCCAGCCGACGAGGACGTCGATGTCCGCGCCGGGACCGTCGAGCAGGTTCAGGACGGGCTGCCGCGGCGCCGTTCCGCTGTCGAGCGCCGGCATGAAGGGCGCGGTCCAGTGTCCCCACTCCATGGTCTCCGCGAGGAGTCCGGCCGTGGCCCCGACCAGGCGCGGCCACGGCAGCGTGCGCAGTTCGTCCTCGTCCTTGACGCCGACGATCTCCATGAAGGCGGCGGTGCGGGCCAGGGACTCGGCAGGGGTGGCGAGCGGCATGGCGAGCGGGACGCTCTGGAGGATGGCCCGCCGGAAGAGCCGGTCACCGGCGTGTCCCGCGAGCGCCGCCGTCGACAGGGCTCCGGCGGACTGACCGGCCACGGTGACGCTGCCGGGATCCCCGCCGAAGGCGGCGATGTTGTCCCGGACCCAGCGCAGCGCGGCGAGTTGGTCCGTGAGCCAGAGGTTGCCGCACCCGTCGCCGCCCTCCGGGGCGAAGGACAGCAGGCCGAGTGGTCCGAGGCGGTAGTTGAGGTTCACCACCACCAGGTCGCCGTTGCGCGCGAAGGTCTCTCCGGAGTAGTTGGGCATCGCCCCGGAGCCCGAGATGAAGGCGCCACCGTGGATCCAGACCAGGACCGGCCGGTGCGCGTCGTCGGTGCCGGGCGTCCAGATGTTGAGCGTCAGGCAGTCCTCGTCGAAGGGAGGGGCGCCGTGGCCGCCCAGGACCGGGTCGCCCTCGCGGACGGCCTGGGGCGAACCGGGCCCGTACTCCGTCGCGTCGAGGGTGCCGCTCCATCCAGGATGCGGGTGCGCGGGGCGCCACCGCAGGGGGCCGACGGGGGGCGCCGCGTACGGCACGCCCCTGAACACGGCCAGGCCGTCTTCGGTGACGCCGCGGATCGGGCCCGAGCGAGTGTTCACGACGGGCGTGGTGCGGTCCTGAGCGAAACCCATCCAGTGCGTCCTTCCAGAACGGGATCGAAGATCTTGGGGCCATCGGGGCACCTCAAAATATTGCGCCACGATGCCGATCGTCAATATTGTTCGATCTCTGGCTGATGGGGAAGGTGGACGCATGGCGACGTGGCGCATCGGTTCGACGACGATCCGCAAAGTGCTGGAGTGGGACCACTGGGCGGGCGAAGCGGATGTGGACCTCCGCGACACGATGCGGCCGTTGATCGACAGGGGTCTCGTCGACTTCGTCGCGACCGATCACCACGTGTGCGACGGCGTGCGCCTGGAGGCCGCTCCCGGACACACCCCGAGTCCGGCGGGCATTCGTCGAGCGGTACGCGACACCGGAACCCTCGTGATCGGCACGCACTTCCCCGCCCCCACGGCGGGCCTGCTCCGGCGCGGCGGGGACGGGGCCGTGCGCTTCTTCGCGGACGGCCTACGCTGAACCGTGGACTTCCGGCAGCTGACGTACTTCCTCGCCATCGTGGACCACGGTGGCTTCAACCGCGCGGCCGCGGCACTCTACGTATCGCAGCCCACCCTGTCACAGGCCATCCAGACCCTGGAACGGGACGTGGACGCCGGCCTGTTCCACCGGATCGGCCGGAGGGCGGTCCTGACCGAGGCCGGTGCCGCACTGGTTCCCCGGGCACGGGAAGCCCTGCACGCGCTGGAGCTGGCCAGGGCCGGCGTCGGATCCGTCCGTGAACTGCGCGGAGGGCGCCTGGAGATGGCCACGATGGCCTCACCCACCATCGAACCCCTCAGCACCATGGTCCAGTGCTTCACCGAGCGCTTTCCCGCGGTGTCGCTCAGCCTGCGCGTAGCCCTCACCCCCGAGGCCGTGATCGAGACGGTGCGCACCGGGGGCTGCGAACTCGGGCTGCTGATCACCTCCTCGCCGCTGCCGGACCGGGACGTCGTCGCGCACCACGTCGGAGACGACCGGCTCGTACTGGTCACCCCGCCGGACGGCCCCTTTCCACCCGGCCGGGCGGTGCGGGCCGAGCAGCTCGGAGGACACCGGCTGATCGTGGGACAGCGGGGCACCGGGATCCGCGCCTACGTCGACGACCTGAAGGCGCAGGGCGTCGACGTCCGGATCGCGGTGGAGACCGAACACCGCATGGCCTTCCTGCCCCTGGTGCTCGGGGGAGTCGGGCTGGCCGTCGTGACGCAGTCCTGGGCAGGCCTGTCCGAGCGCTCCGGCGCCCTCGTACTCGATCTGGAGCCGGCCCGCGTCCAGCACAGCTTCCTGGTGAGCCGGAAGGGGCGGCTGACACCGGCGGCCGGCGCCTTCCTGGAGATCGCCCGCCCACCCGCTCATAGGACCGGCCTATGAGGCACATCGGCGATACGTGTTGGACCCGGAGGACCCCCGATTGCTGGAATGCCGACCATGACGAACCACAGCATCGCCCTCATCCCCGGTGACGGCATCGGCACCGAGGTCCTCCCGGCGGCACGCGAGGTCCTCGACAGCATCGGGACGCGCCACGGCATCACGTTCACCTACGAGCGGTACGACTGGTCCTGCGAGCGCTACCTCCGCCACGGATCGATGATGCCCGAGGACGGACTGGAACGGCTCCGTCGTCATGACGCGATCCTCCTCGGCGCGGTCGGCTACCCGGGTGTGCCGGACCACGTCTCCCTGTGGGGGCTGCTCATCCCGATCCGCCGGGCCTTCAGCCAGTACGTCAACCTCCGCCCCATCCGCGTGTTCGACGGTCTTCCCAGCCCCGTCCGCGCGGCCGTGACCGGTGAGGTGGACTTCGTGGTCGTCCGGGAGAACACCGAAGGCGAGTACAGCGAGATCGGCGGCCGGATGAACCGCGGCCTCCCCGGTGAAATGGCCGTACAGCAGGCCGTGTTCACCCGGGCGGGCGTGACCCGGCTCCTCGACTACGCCTTCGGCCTCGCCGAGCGGCGCGGCGGACCCCTCACGTCGGCGACGAAGTCCAACGGCATCGTGCACACCATGCCCTTCTGGGACGAGCTGGTGGCCGAGCGCGGCGCCGCGCACCCCGCCGTCGAGTGGAACCAGGAGCACATCGACGCGCTGGCCGCCAAGTTCGTCCTCGACCCCGCACGCTTCGACGTCGTCGTCGCCTCCAACCTCTTCGGGGACATCCTCAGCGACCTGGCGGCGGCGGTCGCCGGCGGCATCGGCATCGCTCCGTCCGCCAACCTCAACCCGGAGGGCGAACACCCCTCGATGTTCGAACCGGTCCACGGATCGGCCCCCGACATCGCCGGGCAGGGCATCGCCAACCCCATCGGCGCGATCTGGTCCGCCGCCATGATGCTCGACCACCTCGGCCACCCCGGGGCCGCGGCTGAGATCACCGACGCCATCGCCCGCGTCCTGGCCACCACGCCGGTGCGCACCCGCGACCTCGGAGGCTCCGCCTCCACCGCCGAGTTCACGGCCGAGATCCTCCGGCACCTCTGAGACGGGGCTGCCCCCGACCGGCAACGGTCACGCGAGGAAGCGCTCGACGCCGCCGGCCTCCGTCGAGTCGTCCGCGGCCACGCGGAAGCCGATGGTGCCGGTGGTCGGTTTGTCGAGTCCGGCGACCAGGTTGAGCAGGGTGGACTTGCCGCAGCCCGAGGCCCCCAGGATGGTGACGAACTCGCCGGGGGCGACATCGAGGCTGATGTCGTCCAGGGAGCCGGCGGCCGGTACGGGACCACGGGCGGCGGGGGCGGCGGCGGGGGCGGCGGATCCAGCCTGGTCTCCGGCACCGTGCCCGGCTCGCCGGTCACCCTGACCGAAGGGGCCAACGCCGGCGACGGCCGCATCGTGTTCGCCTTCCTCCCGGACGCACCCACGGTCACCGGCGTCAGCCCGGACACCGGCCTCGCCGCGGGCGGTACGCCCGTCACGGTCACTGGCACCAACCTGGCCGGCGCCGTCCTCAGCTTCGGTCCGGGCAACCCCGCCACCGGCGTCACCTGCACCCCGACCTCCTGCACCGCCACGGCCCCGGCCGGCACCGGCACGGTCGACGTCCGGGCCACCACGCCCGGCGGCACCAGCCCCGCCTCCCCGGCCACCCGCTACACCTACCTCCCCGTCCCCGTGGTCACCTCGCTCAGCCCCGCCTCCGGCACCACGGACGGCGGAACCGTCGTCACCCTCCACGGCACCGGCCTCGGCGGGGCCACCGCGCTGACCTTCGGCCCCGGCAACCCGGCCGGCGCCCTGTCCTGCACCGCCACCACCTGCACCGCCACCGCGCCCGCGCACGCCGCCGGCCCGGTCGACGTGCAGGTCACCACCCCCGGCGGCACCAGTGCCGCGACCCCCGCGGGCCGCTACACCTACCAGCTCCCGCCCGCCGACATCGACGTGGACCTGGCCGCGCAGCCGGGCCTGAGCCTCCTCGTCCCGTACCTCACCTACACCCTGACCGCCCACAACACCGGCCCCGGCACGCTCGGTTCGGCGACCCTCATCGCCACACTGCCGCCGGGCTCCTCGGCCACCTCGCTCGCGCCGGGATGCACCGCCCTGGGCACCAGCGTGACCTGCGCCTACGGAACCATCGCCGCCGGCGGCGCCTCGGCCAAGACCTTCCGGGTACCGCTGAACCTGCTCTCGCTGGGCCGCGTCACGGTCGCCGCCACCCGCACGGTGTCCGCCCCGGCCGACCCCAACCCGCTCAACGACAGCGCGACCGCCACCTGCACGGTCGTCTCCGTCCTCGTGGCCACCTGCCCCTGACGCGCTGTGCGGGGCGGGGTCCCCTCTCCCGGTACGGACCCCGCCCCGCCCCCCCCGCGCCGCCGGTTCCCGCGCCCGACCGGCCGCCGGCGCCGCCGTTTCCGATACGGGCTCCGCTCGTTTCGTTCAGGTGGCTGACGGACGGTCACGGTGGTTTCGGTCCTCATCCACGGCGGACGGATCGCCGCCGTCGAGCCGCACCGGCGCGGCCGTCGGGCCGCGCGCACCGTCGACGCCTCCGACGCCACCGTCCTGCCGGGACAGTGGGACTCCCACGTCCACCCCTACCCCTACACCTACGGGGCCCGGCAGGGCGCGCTGCACCTCGCCTACGGGGTCACGACCACGGCCTCCCTCGGCGGCTCCGCCTACGAACAGGCCCGGCTGCGCGAGGACATCCGGGCCGGCCGGCTCGCCGCACCCCGCATGCTGGCGGGCGGCGAGCTCCTCGACGGCTCCCGCGTCGCCTGCACGATGGGGTGCGCCCACCTCACCCGGGCGGGGTGCGCCCGCTCCCTGGCCCGGGCCGAGGCCCTGGACTGGGACTTCGCCAAGACCTACGTCCGCGCCCGTACGCGTGGATGGAGGACGCCGCGCGCTTCGCCCACGAGCGGCTCGGCGTCCGCGCGGCTCCCACCTGTGCTCCCAGGGCGTCCTGTCCGGTCAGGACCTGACCACCCATCTGGTGGCGACCGAGCGCGCCGAGTACGGCCACGGCGCGACCCCGGGCGGGCACACGTACCAGGACACCGTGGAGGTCTACACGCACGCCGGCTTCGACCTCATCGCCACGCCGTTCACGGCCCTGCCGCCGCTCGGAGCCGATCCGGTGCTCGCCGACGCCCCCCGGTCACCGCCCTGCTGCCGCCCCGGGACGTGTCGGCCGTCCGCACCGCCGCCGGGCAGCCGCCGAGCGCGGAGCAGAGCAATGCCCTGCAGCGCGAGGGCCGCATCGCCGACCTCACCCTCGTCGACGGCGACCCGTTCACCGACTTCGCGGACCTGGTCCGCGTACGAACCCAGCGCGGCGGATCCGTCCGGGAACGCGCCGCCCTGGAGCGCGCTTTCACCTGCCCCGGCACCAGGACCGCCACGCCCGCCGAGGACTGGCGCGCGGTCCTGGACCAGATGCTCCGCGACGGCTGCTGCCCCACCGGCGGCGGCCATCGATCCGAAGGACAGCACGTGGGGGGCGGACGGCTCGGAGTCTTCCGGCCCCGGTGTCAGGGCGCGGGCGCGGCCGGTGCGGACGGAAGCATGTGGGCAGCAGCCGTCACCGTCAGTCCTGGTACACGAGGACGAACTCCCCGCAGGGATGGGTGCCGTGGCGGTCCGCCGTCTCGTCCAGGGCATTGCGCAGGGTGCGCAGATGGCCTGTGGTGAGCTGGAGCGGCGGCTCGTCCGGCTGGTACGTGGTGCCGCGGGGGTAGTCCTCGCCCGCCGTGGTGGTCATCTCGATGTGACAGCCGAGGACATGGCGGACGGGACGGGTGGCGCAGAAGTCCAGCAGCCGGTCGACGGTGGCCGAGTAGGCGGTCCGGTCCTCGATGTAGAGCCGCCCCGGATAGAGGGAGTCGCCGGTCAGCAGGAGACCGGTGTGGCGGTCGTGGAAGACCACGGCGGCCCGCTGGTGGCCGGGACCGGGGATCACGTCGAGGACGCGGCCGCCGAGGTCCAGTGCGCCGGTGCGGTGCGGCCAGTCGGTGAGGCCGAACGCCGCCGTGACCTCCTCCAGCCCGGGGCTCACGACCGTGGTCAGGGGCCGGTCCGCGAACTGGGGGTCCGCCGCGGTGTGGTCGCCGTGTCCGTGGGTGTGCGCGACCAGCAGCGGGTACGCGGGCCTCGGATGCCGTTCCAGCCAGTCCGCGACGAGCCGGTCGACCGTTTCCCGCAGGGGGAAGTGGGCCGGGTCGGCGGATGCGCCGGTGTCGAGGAGCAGCGCGCGGTCATTGCCGAAGAGGAGGAAGAGGAAAGGGGCTTCGTAGTGCACGGATTTGTTCTGGCGCAGGAGCACCGTGTGTTCGGAGTAGGCGTGGACCTGGATCTCCGGGGCCGGGTCGTGTTTCGGGGAGGGCCAGCCCGCGTGCCAGATGACGTCGAGACTGCCTGAGACCGGGGCACCGCGCAGAAAGTCGATCACGCGTCCAACCTACCCCTTGGCTTCGCGCGGGCGAGCGAGCAGGAGGACACGTCCGATCGCGTTCGGCTCGCACAAACCTGTTGGCCGGGCACGGGGCGCATTGCTAGCCTTCCGGAGGCCGTGCGAGAGAACGAGGAGGTGGTACCCGTGAACGTATTCACGTGGGTGCTCTCCTCCGGGGTCACGGTCGGGCGGTAGGTCGTCCGGGAGCGCCGTTCCACAGCACTCCCGAAAGGCACGACCATGCATTTCACCTCTGAACAACGTCTCGACGACGGCGTCCTCGAGCGCGCCTTCACCCTCGGCGAGATCCCGGGCATCCTGTGGACGCCCGCATCGGCGTCCGCATCCGCACCGGCGCCGCTGATCCTGCTCGGTCACCCCCCGCTCGGACTGCACAAGATGTACTCCCGGCTGGCGGAGCGGGCCCGGCACGCCACGGCGGACGGCTTCGCGGCCGCCACCATCGAGCTCCCCGGCAGCGGCGACCGGCCCCGTTGGGCCGCCGCCGACCAGGCCCGCGCCGACCTGCGCCGGGCCATGGCGGCCGGCGAGCCGGTCGGCGACGGGATCGTCGATGCCCTCGTCCTCCCGCTCGTCGAAAGGGCGGTCCCGGAATGGCAGGCCGCACTGGACGCCCTCCTCGTGCTGCCCGAGGTCGGCGGCCCGGTCGGCTACTCGGGAGGAGTGATCTCCATCGGGACCCGGCTGGCGGTGGTCGAGCCGCGGATCTCGGCCGCGGTCCTGTTCGCAGGGAGTCTCGTCCCCCGCGCCATGTTCGAGGAGGCCCGCCGGGTCACCATTCCGCTGCACGTCCTGCTGCAGTGGGACGACGAAGGGAACGACCGGCAGGCGGCCCTCGACCTGTTCGATGCCTTCGGTTCCCGGGAGAAGACGCTGCACGCCAACATGGGCGGGCACACCGGCGTCCCGCAGTTCGCGGGAGACGCGGCGGCCCGGTTCTTCACCCGACACCTGAAGTGAGGCCGGGCCGTCGCACGGGCGGCAGGCGTTAGGTCGCATCGGCCCCGGGACCGGGCTCGTCGCGAACCGGTCCCGCGCGCCGAAGCCCTCCGCACCGCGGGCCCCTGCCGAACTCCCGGCAGGGGCCCGTGCCGTACGAAGTCGTGAACCGTCACGGAGTGCTTGCGCTGGAGCGCACTCCAACTCCTACAGTGCGCCCCATGACCATGAGATACCGCACTCTGGGTGGGACCGGCATAGAGGTCAGCACGCACTGCCTCGGCACGATGATGTTCGGAGCGGTGGGGAACCCGGATCACGAGGAGTGCGCGCGGATCATCCACGCCGCACTCGATCAGGGCATCAACTTCGTCGACACCGCCGACATGTACTCCGCCGGGGAGTCCGAGGAGATAGTGGGCAAGGCGCTCAAGGGGCGGCGCGACGACGTCGTGCTCGCCACCAAGGTCCACTTCCCGATGGGGGAGGGGCGCAACCGCGGCGGGAACTCGCGGCGGTGGATCCTGCAGGCCGTCGAGGACAGTCTGCGGCGGCTGGACACCGACTGGATCGACCTCTACCAAGTGCACCGCCCCGACCACTCGACGGACGTCGAGGAGACCCTCTCGGTCCTCGGCGACCTGGTGCGGGCGGGCAAGATCCGCGCCTTCGGCTGCTCCACCTTCCCCGCCGAGGAGATCGTCGAGGCGCACCACGTCGCCGAGCGGCGGGCCCTGCCGCGGTTCCGTACGGAGCAGCCTCCGTACTCGCTCCTCGCGCGCGGGGTGGAGGCCGCCGTGCTGCCCGTTGCCCGGCGGTACGGGATGGGCGTACTGACCTGGAGCCCGCTCGCATCCGGCTTCCTCAGCGGCAAGTACCGGCTCGGCGGGCCCGTCGACCTGAGCGCGGGGAGGGCGGCGCTGACACCCGCGCGCTTCGACCCGGCGATCCCCGGCAACGTCGCGAAGCTGGAGGCCGTGGAACAACTCGTCGAGCTCGCCGACGGGATCGGCTGCACCCTGCCCGAGCTGGCGGTCGCCTTCCCGGTCGCACATCCCGCGGTCACCTCGGTGATCCTCGGTCCGCGGACCATGGACCAACTGGACTCGCTCGTCAAGGGCGCCGGACTGGTCCTCGACGACGCGGCGCTCGACCGGATCGACGAGATCGTGCCGCCGGGGACGAACCTCTACCACCCGGACGGCGTGTGGCGCCCGCCGGCCCTGGCCGACACCGCGCAGCGGCGCCGGGCACCGGGAGACCGCGCGGCGGGCCAGTAGCGCCGTGTCGCGGCGTCAGAGGTCCTGGATGCGCCGGAACGGGCGGTCGGCCTCCAGCTGGAACGCGACCTCCAGGAGTTTCCGCTCGGCGCCGGGGCGGCCGGAGAACATGACGCCGATGGGCAGCCCGCCCTCCGCGGAGCTCGCCGACGGCACCGAGATCGAGGGTGTGCCGACGACGTTGTCGACCGGTGTGAACGCCACGTACGCGAGGATCCGTTCGATCAGGGTCGGGTAGGGGACGGTCGGGCTGAGGTGGCCGATCGGCGGCGTGGTGTGGGCGAGTACGGGGGACAGTACGAGGTCGATCCCGCGGAACGAGGCCGCGTACGCCTCCTTCGTGCGCTTCAGCCTCCGCAGCACTCCCGGGGTGCGCCGCCAGTTCCGCACGTACTCCTCGCGCAGCCCCCGGCTGAGGCCGTCCATGCGGCGCCGGTCGAAGTCCGAGCCGAGGGTCCGGCCCGTGACGCCGACGAGGAAGGACAGCATTCCCCAGTACGCGAGGAAGTCGTCGGTGAAACTCGGATCGATGGCCAACTCCACGGGCTCCACGCTGTGGCCGAGCCGCTCGAGGGCGGTCACGGTCCGGGTGACCGCCGCGCGCGTTGCGGGGTCGGAGCGGACCCCGTTCGGCGAGTCGAGCAGGAACCCGATGCGCAGCCGTTGCCCCGAAGGGCCTTCGACCAGGCCCAGGGGCGGCAGCCCGGGGCTGCGCCGGTACTTCTCGGCGGCGGCGAGGAACGCCGCGGCGTCCCGCACGGAGCGGCTCACGATCGCGTCGCTGACCAGGTCGAGGGGCAGTTGACGGCTCTGGGCGTTCGCGATGACCCGGCCCCGGGTCGGCTTCAGGCCGACCAGTCCGCAGCAGGCGGCCGGTATCCGGATCGAGCCGCCGCCGTCGTTGGCGTGTGCGATCGGCACCGCTCCGGCCGCGACGAGGGCCGCGCTGCCGCCCGACGAACCACCCGCCGAGTACCCGGTGTGCCACGGGTTGCGAACCGGTTCGGCGCCCTCGTACTCGGTGGTCGGACTGAAGCCGAACTCGGGCAGCCGGGTCTTGCCCAGCACCGTGACACCGCTGCTCAGGAACTGCCGGGTGAAAGGCGCGTGCCGCCGTGCCGCGCTCGGACGGAAGGCCGCGCTGCCGTGCCCGGTGGGCAGGCCGAGGTAGTCGGTGTTGTCCTTGACGAAGGTCGGCACCCCGGCGAAGACACCGCCCGGTGCGGCAGCGGGCGCCGGGCTGTCGACGTGCGCCTGGACCGCGCCCAGCCGCGCCTCGACCGCCCGTACCCGCCCCACGGCGTCCCGGGCGGCTTCGGCGGCGGAAACCTCGCCCCGCCGGATCGCCGCGGCGAGACCGACGGCGTCGTGCTCTCCCAGGGCGTCGTCCGAGAAGGCGTGCACGATGGTCTGTTCGTCGAAACTCGTCACGCTGTCTCAGCCCCCGGCCTCGTGGATGGTCGCCGCCATCATTCCTTACCGCCGGGTAACACGCGAGGGTTCTCGGCCGCACCGTTCACCGTTTGCCGCGTTCGAAGGTCAGGAGCAGGTCTGCCGCGACGCTCACGGCGATGGCGGCGGGTTCCTTGCCGGTGATCCCGGTCATTCCGATCGGAGTCTTGATCCGGTCGACGGCGGCGGCCTCGTGGCCGCCCTCGGTGGTCAGGCGATGCCGGAACCGCGCCGCTTTGGCGGCCGAGCCGATCAATCCGATCGAGCCGAGTCCGTCGGTGCGCAGGGCGGCGTCGCACAGGGCGGCGTCCTCCGCGTGGTCGTGGGTCATGATCAGGACGTGGGTCCCGGGTGCCAGCTTCGCGAGCACGTCCTCCGGAAGCAGCGGCGTGTGGTGCACGTGGACCTGCGCCACCGCATCGGCGAGCACACCGAGCCGTTCGTCCGCGAGCTGCTCGGGGCGGGTGTCGATCAGGTGCAGATCGAGGTCGTGGCGGGCCAGGATGCGTGCCAGCTCCCAGCCGACGTGCCCCACGCCGAAGACCGCCACCGCCGGGACCACCGGGAGCGGTTCGAGCAGTACGCTGACGGTCCCGCCGCAGCACTGCACGCCGTGCCGGCCGGTCACCTTGTCGTTGAGGGCGAACTCCATCAACTCCGGTTCCGGATCGGGCACTGCGATCACCTCGCGGGCACGGTCGATGGCGACGGCCTCGATGTTGCCGCCGCCGATCGAACCCCAGGTCCCGGTCCGTCCCACGACGAGTTTGGCACCGGCCCTGCGGGGCGCGTGGCCGCGCACGGTCGCGACGGTCACGAGCGCGCCGGGCTCCCGGCGGGCTCGCAACCGCGCGACCGCGGCCACCCAGCTCATGTCAGGCATGGCTCAAAGCGCTCGTTTCGTCGGTGACTTCGCCGCCGTCGCGGCCTTGGCCGCCGCACCGCACGTCGCCACCGCGGGCCGCCTCGATCGCCCAGTACACCGCCTCCGGCGTCGCGGGCGAGGCGAGTTCCACGCTGACTCCGGCGGGCCCGAAGGCCGCGGCGGCCTGCCGCAACGCTTCCCGTACCGAGAACGCCAGCATCAGCGGAGGCTCACCCACCGCCTTGGACCCGTAGACGGCGCCTTCCTCGGTGGCGTTCTGCAGCAGCGTGACGTTGAACTCCTCGGGCATCTCCGAGAAGCTCGGCAGCTTGTAGGTGCTCGCCGCCTGGGTGAGCAGCCGGCCGCGGCCGGGCCCGTCACCGCTGTCCCAGCGCATGTCCTCGAGCGTGAGCCAGCCCGCGCCCTGTACGAAGCCGCCTTCGACCTGACCGATGTCGATCATCGGGGAGAGGCTGTCGCCGACATCGTGCACGATGTCCACCCGCCGGATGCGGTACGCGCCGGTGAAGCCGTCCACCTCCACCTCGGTCGCGGCGGCGCCGTGGGAGAAGTACTTGAACGGCGAGCCCCTGAACGCCTTCGCGTCCCAGTGCAGGCCCTCGGTCCGGTAGAAACCCGCCGCGGACAGCTGAACCCGCTGGAGGTACGCGGTGCGCACCAGGTCGTCCCAGGCCAGCTCCGTCTCGTTGCCGAGGACGCGTGCGACACCCCCGACGATGCGCACGTCCGAGGCGTTCGCGCCCAGCAGGGTGCCGGCCACCTGCAGCAGCCGCTCGCGCAACTGCTCGCAGGCGTTCTTCACTGCCGCCCCGTTGAGGTCCGCGCCGGCGCTGGCGGCGGTGGCGGAGGTGTTGGGCACCTTGTCGGTGCGCGTCGGGGCCAGGCGCACCTTGTGCAGCGGGATGCCCAGCGTGGTCGCGGCCACCTGCAGCATCTTGGTGTGCAGGCCCTGGCCCATCTCGGTGCCGCCGTGGTTGATCAGGACCGAGCCGTCCTTGTAGATCAGCACCAGTGCGCCGCCCTGGTTGAAGGCGGTGAGGTTGAACGAGATGCCGAACTTGACGCCGGTGAGCGCAAGGGCCCGCTTGGTGTTCGGGTGCGCGGCGTTGAAGGCCTCGATCTCGCGCCGCCGATCGGCGAGGCGGCCGCCGTCCTTGACCTGCTGCCAGACGGCGGCGATCCGTTCGGGTTGGCCGACCTGCTGTCCGTACGGCGTGAACTGGCCCCGCCGGTAGAAGTTGCGCTCCCGCAACTCCATCGGATCGAGGCCGAGCAGCGGTGCGCACCGGCCCATGATGTCCTCGATCACCAGCATGCCCTGCGGTCCGCCGAACCCGCGGAAAGCGGTGTTGGAGACCTTGTTGGTCTTGGCGATGCGGCCGGCGACGCGCGCGTTGGGAATCCAGTAGGTGTTGTCGATGTGGCACAGCGCGCGGGCGACCACCGGCTCGGACAGGTCCAGGCTCCAGCCGCCGTCCGCGGTCAAGGTGGCGTCCAGGGCCTGGATACGGCCCTCGGCGTCGAAGCCGATCTTCCACGTGGCGTGGAACCCGTGCCGCTTGCCGGACATGGTCAGATCCTGGGTCCGGTTGAGCCGCACCCGCACCGGCCGGCCGGTCAGCTTCGCACCGAGCGCGGCGACCGCCGCGAAACCGTGCGGCTGCATCTCCTTGCCGCCGAAGCCGCCACCCATCCGCAGGCACTGGACGGTCACCTCGTGGCTGTGCAGGCCGAGCACGTGCGCGACGATCTCCTGCGTCTCCGAAGGGTGCTGGGTGCTGCTCTGTACGAAGACCTGCTCGGCCTCGTCGACGAGGGCCAGCGCCGCGTGCGTCTCGAGGTAGAAGTGCTCCTGATCGGAGAACTGGAACTCGCCGGTGAACACGTGCGCGGAGTCGGCGAAGCCGGCGTCGACGTCACCGGCCAGCATCACGGGCCGGGCGCCGTGGAAGCTGTCGGCCGCGATCGCCTCCTGCAGTGTGATCAGGGAGGGCTGTTCGTCGAGCTCCACCTCGACGGCCGCCGCGCCGAGCCGGGCCGCCTCCAGGGTCTCGCCGAGCACCCAGGCGACCGCGTGGCCGTGGAACATGACCTCGTCGGGGAACAGCGGTTCGTCGTGCTTCATTCCGGCGTCGTTGACACCGGGCACGTCGGCGCCGGTGAGCACGCGCACCACACCGGGCACGGCGAGGGCGGACTCGGTGCGCAGCGCGGTGATCCTGCCGTGGGCCTTCATGACCTGGACCGGGTACGCGTGCAGCACGTCCTTGGTGCGGTGGACCAGGTCGTCGGTGTAGAGCGCCGAGCCGGTGACGTGCTGGCCGGCGCTCTCGTGCGGCATCGGGACACCGACGACGGGCTTTTCGGGACGCTGGGACAAGTGGCTCATGACGGCACGGCCTCGGTGGTCTGCTCGGTGGTCTGCTCGGTGGTCTGTGCGTACAGCTTCAACAGGCTCTGGCGGAGCATCGCGCAGCGGTACGCGGCGCTCGCGCGGTGGTCGTCCATCGGTGTGCCCTCGGCCTGGAGTACCCGGGCCGCGGCTTCGACGGTCCGCGCCGCCCACGGTCGGCCCTCCAGGGCGGCCTCGGTGGCGAGGGCGCGGATCGGGGTGGCGGACACCCCGCCCAGGCCGATGCGTGCCTTGCGGACGGTCCCGTCCTCGATGTCGAGCGCGAATGCGACCGCCACGCTGGAGATGTCGTCGAAGCGCCGCTTGGCGATCTTGTGGAAGGCCGTGACCGGCGCCAGCGGCAGTGGGATGCGCACCGAGCGGATCAGTTCACCGGGACGGCGCACGCTCTGCCGGTAGCCGGTGAAGTAGTCGCGGAGGGGGACCTCGCGCTCTCCGTCCGCGCCGGCGAGCACCACCGACGCCTCCAGTGCGAGCAGCACCGGCGCGCTGTCACCGATGGGGGAGCCGGTACCGAGGTTGCCGCCGAGGGTGGCGCTGTTGCGGATGAGCCGGGACGCGAACTGCGGGAACAGATCCGCGAGCAGGGGGACGCCGCCGTCCAGGCGGCGTTCGATCTCGGTGAGGGTCATCGCCGCCCCGATCCCGATGTGGTCGGATTCGACGTGCAGCTCCCGCAATTCGGGTAGCCGGTCGACGGCGACCACGCAGTTCGCCCTGCGGGAGCGGATGTTCACCTCCACGCCCCAGTCGGTGCTTCCGGCCACCACTACGGCGTCGGGGCGCTCGCGCAGTCGCCGCAGGGCCTCGGCCAGGGTGCTCGGCCGCAGGAACGCGCTGTCGTCCTGGGTGTATTCGGTGGCGACCGGTTCGGGCGCGGGTCGCTCGCGGCGCCGCGCCAGGAGGTCGTCCTGGGTGGGCGATCCGACGGCGAACGCGGCGTCGCGGATCGGCCGGTAGCCCGTGCACCGGCACAGGTTTCCGCTCAGCGCGTGCAGGTCGAAACCGTTCGGCCCGTGCTCGGGGTCGCTGCCCTCGGCCTCGCCTGAGTCCCCGCCCGAGCCCGAACCCGAGCCCGAGTGCGAGTCCGTGCAGCGGTCGGGACGGTAGTACTCGGCGGCCATGCTGCAGATGAATCCCGGTGTGCAGTAACCGCACTGGGATCCTCCGCGGGCGGCCATCTCCTCCTGCACCGGGTGCAGCGTGGACGGCGTTCCGGGCTCGCCGGCCGTCGCGAGACCCTCGGAGGTGATGACCTCCTGACCGTCGAGCGCCGCGACCGGGACGAGGCAGGCGTTGACCGCCACCCAGTCAGTGGGCTTGTTCACCCCGGGACGGGCCACCAGGACCGAACAGGCGCCGCATTCACCCTCGGCGCACCCTTCCTTGGTGCCGGTGAGGCCGCGCTCGCGCAGAAAGTCCAACACCGTGGTGTGGGGCTTCACCGGTGCGATGGGTGCTTCTTTTCCGTTGACCGTGATCCGCGCCGCTACCATGGCACGTCCTCGTTTCGGTGCGCGGTGGAACAGGTCGTCCTAGTCGCCATTTCAGGAGCCTTCTGTTTCGTTGGCGCAGCTCCAGAACCCGGAGTGCGCGCGTCGGCACGCGATCAGGTGCCGAGGCGGTGACAGAAATTGCACGATGCCGGGGCCGTGATCGGGCACGCCGGAAAAGGGGGCCGCTAGCAGCCGTGTGCGACACGACCCGGAGCCCAGGCGACCTGGTGGGCGAGGCGAAGCAGTGCGGAGACGGTGGACATCCGGTTTCGCCCCCTTCCATCAGCTCACGAGTCGGTGCGCCCGAAGCTACGTCGCCGCAGGTCCCCCGGTCAAGCCGCCGCGCGAAGACCCCGAGCTGGTCCGAGCGCGCCCGCAAGCCGCCGTCGCCGGCAGTGCGGGCGGAGCACGCCGGCTTGCCGGCGCCCCCGGCCGCGGTGTCCTCGGCCGCGGTGTCCTCGTTGTGCGCGGGGACCACGAAGTGGGCGCGAGCGCAACGGCGGGAGGACGCGAAGGTGAAGGCACGAACCAGTGACATCGAGGAGGCGGCCGGTGTGCTGCGCGCCGGCGGTCTGGTGGCCCTCCCGACCGAGACCGTCTACGGTCTGGGCGCCAACGCCGAAGACCCCGCCGCCGTTTCGCGGATCTTCCAGGTGAAGGGGCGTCCGCCCTCCCACCCGCTGATCGTCCACATCGGTGGCGCCGAGCAGCTGGACGACTGGGTCGAGGACGTGCCCCGGGCGGCGAGGCTGCTGGCCGGACACTTCTGGCCGGGGCCGCTGACGCTGGTGCTGCGGCGTGGTCGCCGGGTGCCGCTGGAGGCGACCGGCGGCCTGGAGACGGTGGCGGTGCGCGTGCCCGACCACCCCGTGGCCCTCGCGCTGCTGGCGGCCTTCGGCGGCGGCGTCACGGCTCCGTCCGCCAATCGCTTCGGCCAGGTCAGTCCCACCACCGCGGACGACGTGCGTGCGGAGCTCGGTGACGCTGTCGACCGCGTACTGGACGGCGGTCCCTGCGCGGTCGGTGTCGAGTCCACCATCGTCGACGTCACCGGCGAGCTCCCGACGATCCTGCGGCCCGGCGGGGTGGTGCGCGAGGACCTCGAAGCCGTGCTGGGGCACGCGCTCTCCGTTCCGTCGAGCAGCCACGTCCGGGTGCCGGGTCAGCATCCGTCCCATTACGCGCCGCGTGCGCGCGTGGTCCTCGTGGAGCCCGAGAAGGTGGTCGGCGAAGCGGAGCGCGCGGGGGAGCTGGGGCACCGGGTGGGAGTCTTTCTGCCCGCCTCCTGCGCGGGGGCCCCGGTGAAGGCGCACGCCGTGGTCGCCGTTCCCGGTTCGGTCGCCGCGTACGCGCGCGGCCTGTACGGGTTCCTGCGCGAGCTCGACCAGCGGGGGTGCGACCTCATCGTCGCGTCCCTGCCCGCGGAGGAGGGGCTCGGACTGGCGGTCGCGAACCGGCTCCGCCGCGCCGCAGGACCCCGGCCGTGACGCACGGACGCGGTCACCGGGATCAGGCCCTCGTCGTCCGACGAGGACCGGTCGGCGGTCCATCCTGCTGATGAAGCGGAGGACCACGGCCAGTTCGCCGTCACCGAAACCGGCGCGGGTTCACGGGGTGCGAGAAGACCGCGAAGGACTGCAACCCGATGGGTTCGTGGGCCGGAAGTCCTGGTGTGCAGCCGTAGCCAACCTTTGGGGTCCGCGAAGAAGACGCCGCGCCGGGCCTACTGGGCCGTGCCGCTCCTGCTCGGTCCCTGCTCGTTCCCGCCCTGGTCGTCGACATCGGCCCGCGCGCCCGTTGGCCCGGCGCACTGGCCCGAACCCGGGTCACCTGAGCGGCAGCCGCCCGAGACCGGGCGCCCGGCACACCTCACCCCGCGTCATCACCAGCCGGTGGAGCCCGGACCGCCTTTGAAGGGCCCCAGGATTTCGCCGGTGATCCAGCCACCGTAGAAATCACCGGCCTGCGCCCGTACGCGCTCCCCGTCCACCAGGCAGAGGTCGACCCGGCCCGGGTAGAAGGCGAAGTGGTGGGCGATGCTCCGGTACTCCGGCGCGGGATCCTCGTAGCTCCAGGCCGCGTTGCGCACGGTGTGCCCGTCCACGACCAGCGTCCAGTACGAGGCCGCGCCCTTCCACTCGCACACCGTCGCCCCCGGCGACCGGGACAGCAGGTCGGAGCGCACGTCCTCGCGCGGCACGTAGAAGACGGGAGGATGGCTCGTCTCCAGGACGCGGCGGCACGCCCGGGAGTCGGCGAGCGTCACTCCCCGGTGCCGGACCACGACGCGCCGGGCATCGGGTTCCACGCGCGGCGGTCGCGGATAGTCCCAGACGGATTCCTTCGGCACCGGTCCGTGCGGGTGCGGGGCATCACTCATCGCGGGCACCTCCACCTGTCCTTCCGCGATGGCGGCCGCGGCGGATGCGGCGGACCGCCGTGGGGGCGCCGCAGGCCCGCCCGCGCCCTACGGTACCCGGCGGACGAGGAAGACCTCGTCGACGAAGCACCAGGCCCACGACTCGTCAGGGGCCAGGGACAGGACCACGGGGTGTCCGGTCCGGACGTGGTGGGCGTAGGCGTGCCGGCCCCGGGAGCTGTCGCAGCATCCGACGTGCCCGCACGCGGCGCACCACCGCAGCCGGACCCAGGACCATCCGCGGGCACGGCACGGCCCGCACACCTCGTCCGGCGTCCGCGGCGCGTCGGGCAGCGCCGCCAGGTGGGAACAGGCACGCCCGTCGGGGCGCCCTCCATCAGGCGACACCGTCCACGGGGAGACCTGCCCCGGCAAGCCCTCGGCGTCGCGGCCGGCACGTGGCATCAAGGGGCTCCTCCGGGTCGGGCGACGCTCATGGCAGGACGCTTCCGGCGCTTCCGGCGCTTCCGGCGCTTCCGGCGCGTTCCGCGGACGGGGGCAGAGGCGGCGTGGCCCACCGGATCCCGGCGATCACCGCGCGGCCTCCGGGTACGGCCAGAGGCAGCAGGAACCGCGATGTGAGGGGGAGCGACAGCTGTGCTCTCGCCCATCGGGGCAGCAGGTCCACGGCCGCGGCGGCCAGGAAGGCGTACGGGATCCGTACGGCCCAGGGCAACGGCGGACGCGACAGCAGGTACGCGGTCGTCTCGCGCGACTCCGCGGTGGACCTGAGCTCTCCGCGGTACCGGGCGAGCCGGGCGGACAGCTCCGCGCGGGTCCCGGGCGGTTCCTCGGCGCCCAGCCGACCGGCGACCAGCGCCATGTCACGCACGTAGGCGTCCTGTCCGGCCCGGTCCAGGGGGCGGCGCCCGTAGCGCTGGTAGGCCCGCAGGAAGCACTCCGCCTCGGCGACGTGGACCCAGGCCAGCAGGTGCGGATCGGAAGCGCGGTAGGGCACTCCCTCCGAGGTGACTCCGCTGATCCGGTCGTGGACGCCGCGCACCCGGAGCACCGCCTGACGGGCGTCCTGGTCCGTCCCGAACGTGGTGACGGCCAGGAAGGTGCTGGTGCGCTGGAGCCGGCCCCAGGGATCGCCCCGGAACCCGGAGTGCGCCCACACCGCCGCCATGGCCTCGGGGTGCAGCGATTGCAGCAGCAGCGCGGCGAGCCCGCCGACGTACATCGACGCGTCCGCGTGCACGAGCCGGATCGCACTGCCCGGACCGAACCAGCGCGGTCCCGGAGCGCCGTGGATGCGAGCGCGCTTGTGCTGCGCCGAAGGGCCTGCGACGCGGCGCAAGAGCTCCTCCCCTGCCCGGGCTCGGAGCTCGGTGAGCGGAGGGGGCAACCAGAACATGGACCCATCATCCCGCTCGCGGCGCATTTCGGCGGGACGGCGAAGGGCAGGCGTACGCCCGCCCGGATTTCCGTCGCTCCGCGACGCATCCGATCGCCGTTCCGCTCCGAAGTACAGGTGGACCGAAGCACAGGTGGACCGCGCCGCGCCCGCGGCGCGCCGGACGGCGGGAGGGTCGTGGTGGAACACCGCAGAGCGGCCGTCGTCGGCGCCGGGGTGGCGGGTCTGACCGCCGCCCACATCCTCGCGACCTCGTACGAGGTCACCCTGTGCGAGGCGGACAGCCGGCTCGGCGGCCACGCCCACACCCACGAGCTGGCCGGACCCGGCGGGCGCCCGGTGGCCGTGGACCCGGGTTTCATCGTGCACAACGAGCGCACCTACCCCACCCTGCTGTGCCTCTTCCGGGAGCTGGGCATCGGCACGCAGGACGCCGAGATGAGCGTGTCGGTGCGGTGCGACGGCTGCGGTCCGCAGTACGCCGGCGCCCGCGGGCAGGCCGGGCTGTTCGCCTCGCGGGCAGCGCACACGCTGCGCGGCCGCCACCCGCGACTGCTGGCCGAGGTCCCGCTCTTCCACCGCCGCGCCCGGCGCCTCCTCGCCGGCGGACCGGTCTACGCGTACCCCGTGTACACCCCCGCCTCGGTCGAGGACGGCTGCCGCTCCGGCGCCGAGGCCGCCCGGTCGCTGGGGGTGCGCTGGTGAGACGCACCGAAGCAACCCCGGCCCTGTACGAGTGCGTGATCGGGCACGCCCGCGTCGCACCGCTGCGCCACTCCTTCCGGCACCGCACCTACCTGTGGTGCGTGGACCTCGACCGGATACCGGTGCTGCCCCGGCCGGTGCGTCCGCTCGCCCGGTTCGACGCCCGCGACCACTTCACCGGCGGCGCCGGGTCCCTCCGCGCCGGACTCGACGCCTTCCTCGCTGCCCACGGAGTCGACCTGGGCGGCGGGCGCGTGGTGATGCTGGCGCACGCCCGGGTGTTCGGGTTCGTCTTCAACCCGCTCAGCGTGTACTGGTGCCACGACCCCTCCGGTGCCCTGGTGTGCGTCGTCGCGGAGGTCCACAACACCTACGGGCAGCGCCACTGCTACCTCTTGCGGACGGACGACGCGGGCGAGGCGGAGGTGGACAAGGAGTTCTACGTCTCGCCCTTCTTCGCGGTCGAAGGCCGCTACCGGATGCGGCTCCCGCTGCCCGGCGAACGCCTGGCGCTGTCGATTCACCTGGAGAACGAGGACGGCAGGGTGTTCACCGCGGTCGTCTCGGGCCGTCGGCGGCCCGCCACCGTGCCCGCCCTGCTGTCCGCGGCCGCCCGCAGGCCGTGGTCGACCGTCGCCGTCTGGGCCGGCATCCGCCGCCACGGCGTCCACCTGCTCCTGCGCGGCCTGCCCGTACACCCCCGTCCCCGGTCCACCCCGCAGGAAGGCATGCCCTCGTGACCCAGCCCGCCACCACGTCCCACGCCCCCGCCCGGCAGTCCGGCCGCCGCGGCGCGGTCCCCCCGCAGACACAGACGTCGAGGCAGCCGCCGCCGGCCGACGGCGCCGGTCCCGCCGCGCCGGCCGTCCACCGTACCGGCGCCGACGCGGCCCGCTGGCCGGACGTGGCCCGACCGCCGTCCACCGGACGCGCCCGGACCGCCGTGGCGAGGCACCTGGTGGGCCGCGCCCTGGACCGGCTCTCCCTGACCGCGCCCACCGCGGGATCCTCCCCGGCTGCCGCCGCCGGCCCGATGCTGACCCTCCACGACCCGGACGCCTTCCACCGGCGCATCGGCCGCGACGGCCTGATCGGCTTCGGCGAGTCGTACATGGCCGGTGAATGGGACAGTGAGGACCTGGCCGGCGTACTGACCGTTCTCGCCGGGCACGTGGACGAGCTGGTGCCCGCCCCGCTGCGCCGGCTCCGCGGCCTGTGGGTGTCCGCCCGCCCCGTCGCCGACCGCAACACCCGTGCCGGAGCCCGCGTCAACATCCAGCGCCACTACGACCTGTCCAACGAGCTGTTCTCCGCCTTCCTCGACCCCACCCTCACCTACTCCTCCGCGGTCTTCGCCGGCCTCCCCGCCCGGTCCGAGTCCCTGGCGCCGGCCCAGCACCGCAAGATCGACCGGCTCCTGGACCTCGCCGGAGTCGGCGACGGCACACGGCTGCTGGAGATCGGTACCGGCTGGGGCGAGCTCGCCCTGCGGGCCGCCGCCCGCGGTGCCCGGGTCACGACCCTGACCCTCTCCGCCGAACAGGCCGCCCTCGCCCGCGAACGCATCGCCGCGGCCGGTCTCGCCGACCGGGTGGAGGTCCAGCTGCGCGACTACCGCGACGCCGAAGGCCGCCACGACGCCGTGATCAGCGTCGAGATGATCGAGGCGGTCGGCGCCGAGTTCTGGAACCCCTACTTCGCGGCGCTGCGGCGCTCGCTCGCCCCCGGCGGCAGGATCGCCCTCCAGACGATCACCATGGGCCACCGCCGGATGCTCCACACGGCCGCCACCCACACCTGGATCAGCAAGTACGTCTTCCCCGGCGGCCTGATCCCCTCCCGCCGCGCCATCGCCGAACACTCCGCCGCCGCCGGTCTGCTCACCGTCGCCGATGACGGGTACGGCGAGCACTACGCGGAGACCCTGCGCCTGTGGCGCGAGCGGTTCACCGCCAACCGCCACCTCGTCACCGCCCTCGGCTTCGACACCGTCTTCCAGCGCATGTGGGAGTTCTACCTCGCCTACTCGGAAGCCGGATTCCGCTCCCGCTACCTCGACGTACGCCAGCTCCTCCTCACCGACCGCGGCGCCCCGGTGAGCGCGTCGTGAACGGCACCGACTGGGGTGCCCTCGCCGTGAACCTCGCGGTCACCGCGGCCGCCGCGGCGGCGGTGCTGCTCGCCACGTTCGCCGTCGCGGTACGCCGTGACCTGCACCGCATCGTCGACATCGCCTGGGGAATCGCCTTCAGCGCCGTCGCCGTCGTCACCTGGCTGCTCTCCGCCGGACACGGAGACGACGGCCGGCGCCTGCTCGTCACCGCGGCGACCGTCGTGTGGGGGCTGCGGCTGTCGGCACACATCGCTCGACGCTCCCGCGGCCACGGCGAGGACCCGCGCTACACCGCCCTCCTCGACAAAGCACCCGGCAGCCGGACCCGGTACGCGCTGCGCACCGTCTACCTCGGCCAGGCCGGCCTCGTCTGGCTGATCTCCCTGCCGGTCCAGGCCGCCTCCTACAGTCACGAACCCCTCGATCTCCTCGCCTTCTGCGGGATCGCCGTGTGGGCGCTCGGGCTCGGGTTCGAGGCCGTGGGCGACCACCAGCTGGCACGCTTCAAGGCGGACCCGGCCAACCGGGGCCGGATCATGGACCGGGGCCTGTGGGCCTGGACCCGCCACCCCAACTACTTCGGCGACAGCCTCGTCTGGTGGGGCCTGTACCTGCTCGCCTGCACCGCCTGGCAACCGGCCCTCGCCGTCCTCGTCTCCCCGGTCCTCATGACCCTGCTGCTCACCGTCGGCAGCGGCAAGCGCCTCCTGGAGAAGCACATGGCGGACCGCCCCGGATACGCCGCGTACACCGCACGCACCAGTGGCTTCTTCCCCCTCCCGCCCCGCCGCGCCGTCCTGCGGCACGGGAGGTAGGCGGTGCACACGCCAGGGTCAGGCTCCGGACCGGACGGGGCCGATGACGGTGCCGGCAGCGATCCGGAAGGCGCCCTGGGCCACGGAAGTGCCCGGGATCTCGCCGCCCGGGGCCCTGAGCGTGAACGACGCCTCGTCGGCCGGGATGAGGTGGCCCTGGTTGGGGACTTGGATGTCGAAGTGGACGGGGCGTCCCGGTCCGAACGTCACCGAGGTGGTCTGGTCACCGTACCGACCGGCCTTGACGCCGAGCGGCGCGCCGAGGTGCGTGAAACCCACGTCGATCGGGGAACCCGCGAGACGACACGACGCGTACCCCTTCGGCGCGGTCAGCGTGACACGGAAGTGGAGGTGCCCCGAACTGGCCTGGTCCGGGCGGATCTTCGCGAGGTGGTTGGCCGGGCGGCAGGCCGACGGGGCGCTGCCGCCCGCCGCTGCGGCCTGTGCGGTGCCGGCGCAGGCGATGGCCGCCGAGGTGGCGGCGGCGATGAGTGCGGCGTACGTGCGGCTGGTGAGCATGGTGGGTGGGTTCCGCCCTTCCGGTTGGTCGCCCGTCCCTTCCGAGCGGGACCGGGTCGGGGAATCCTTCCCCGCCACCGCTCCGCCCCAATGCACCTGAACGGCAACAAACCCGCCTGAGTGGCCGGACCGGCCCGGCGCCGCCGCCGGCCCGCCCACCCGGACGCCGCCGCAGCTCAACGCAGTGATTCGTAGGCGAGTACGCCGGCCGTCTCCGCCGAGGGCCGGCCGGGTACGGAGGCGGGGACGGCGTCCGCCTCAGCGCTCCGGCGCGGTACGAAGAGGTTCACCAGCGCCCCGAAGACGGCGACGCCGGCGAAGGCGTAGAACGCGGTGTGCGGCGAGATCCCGGCGCTCACGAGGGCTCCGCCGACGAGCGGCCCGCCGATGCCGCCGAGCCGGCCGAACCCGGCACACCAGGCCACTCCGGCAGCCCGGGCCCGTGTGTCGTAGTAGTTCGCGACGAAGCCGTACACCAGGACCTGGGTGCCGATCGTGCCGATTCCGGCCACCGCGACGAGGGCCAGCAGCACACCGAGGGGCAGCCCCAGCGTGAGGAGCGTCAGGGAGACGGCGGCCAGCACGAACGTCGACGTGATCACGCGCTGCGGACCCGTCCGGTCGGCGACCCGGGAGGCGAGTACCCCACCGATGATCGCCCCGCCGTTGAGAGCGAGCAGGAAGACCAGTGCGTAGGACTTGCCGAATCCGCTCTGCCCCATGATTTCGGGCAGCCAAGTGTTCAGGGCGTAGGTGAGCAGAAGACCGGAGCAGCTCATCAGGCCGAGCAGCACCGTGGGCAGGGCGTATCGGCGGCTCGCCAAAGCCGCGAAGCCGACCTTCTCGTCTTCGACTGCCCGGGGCGCCTCGCCCAGGGTGACTCCGGTGCGCTCGGAGAGCAGCCGGGCCCGCTCGGTGTGCCCGCGCGCCAGCAGCCACTTGGGAGATTCGGGCAGGCGCAGCAGCGTGACCGGCAGGAGGACCACGAGGGGCGCCGCACCGAAGAGGAACAGGGTGCGCCAGCTGTCCCCACCGGAGGTGAGGAGCGCCATGACCGCGGCGAGGACACCGCCGGCGGGGACGCCGCTGTAGACGATCGCGTTGTAGACGTTGCGGCGGTGGGGCGGCGCGAACTCCGCGATGATCGCGGCGGCGGTGGCCACCAGGGCGCCCACCCCGACGCCGGTGAGGAAGCGCAGGACGCCGAACACGGTGATGCTCGTGGCGAATGCGCTCAGCCCCATGGCGACGGAGAACCAGACGATCCCCGCGATCATGATGCGGCGCCGTCCTGTGTGGTCGCCGACCGCTCCGGCGGTCAGCGCACCGACCATGACGCCCATGAGCGCATAGGAGCCGAGCGCGCCGGCCTGGGCGACGGAGAGGTGGCCGATCTGACTCGGGTCGCGCAGGAAGCTGGGCACCACGGTTCCGTAGACGACCAGGTCATAGCCGTCGAAGACCAGCGCGATGGTGGTGATGGCGAGGATCCAGCGCAGCGTCGAGCGGTGCTGCCGGCTGATCCGTCTTTGCTGTGAGGTGTTCATTCGTGAGCCCCGGTTGTGTGAGCGGACGGGTTTGGTTCCGCCGGCCCGGTGGACAGGGGGAGCTGGGCCGGAGGCATGCGGTAGCGGCGACCCGGCACCGGTGGTGAGCGTGAACCAGTTGAACGTACGTCCGACGCATCGCCGTCGAGGTGGATGATCTTGACATCGGTCAGGTCGTTCCCGGTCCGGGGCCGGGTTCCACCGCCATGAGGTGTGCACCGCGGGCGCGGGTGCGGACCGCGAGCGCCGCACGGTCACCGTCCGCTCGCGCGCTCGCCACCGGTCCTCCGCGGCTTTGCGCCGGGGGAGCGCCGGAACCTCTCCGTCTGCCCAGAGGGGCGTCGTGTCCGGCCGGTCGATACCGAGACGGCCCCGGTACGAAGCCGGAGCGCTCATCGACGCCCCTGATCGCGCTCAGTACAGCTTGTTCACCGCGGTCCGCAGGGTGTTCTTCCATTGGGTCACGGGCGGATCCCCCCAGTAGCTCTGCCACAGGACCAGCGTGACGGTGTCGCCGTCGCGGCCCACGCCCCACAGGTAGGTGAAGCCGGGACGCTCGGATGCTTCGGAGTCGAAGGTGTACATCCCCTGGAGGGTGGCACCTTCCTCGACGTTCACCGTGCCGTGGTCGTAGTAGGTCGCAGTCACGCCCGGCGGCTGCGGGGCGTTCGCGCAGTCGACGTAGTCCTGGCGGGCCTTGGCCGCGAACGCGATGGCCTCGGCCTCCGTGGCGAACACCGCCACCTTCTGCTGGGCGAACGCGGTCTCCGCGGTGGTGAAGTCCCGGTTCCAGACGTTCACCGTGGCCGGCTCCGCCGACCAGCCCGCCGGGCAGACGTACGCGTCGCCCCAACCCCGTGCCACCGGGTTGGCGCGCCACGACTCGGTTTTCGGCAGATCGGAGATGTACAGGGTGCCCGGCCTCGGCCGCCACTGGTCGGCAGCCGACGCCGGACCCGATGCCACTCCGACCGCCAGCACCGCGGCTCCCACCACGACGCGGCCCGCGCGCAGCCGTGTACGTACCCCCATGGTTTCCCCTTCCCCCTGTTTGTCTCGATCGAGACGTCCCGCCCTGGTCGGGACGGGACTCCGTTCCAGGGTGGGGTGCCCGTACCCCGTGCGGCCGGATCTTCGATCTCAACGACCGAAATCCGCTGCCAATGACCGAAAAATGGCAAACACCACCAAAGGGGACGCGCTCCCTCCGGGCGGCGAACCGGCCCGCCGTCCCTCGGCGCCGCTTCGATCCTGCGGGTCAGCGCACCGGGACCACGCCCGTGCGCGGAGCCGGGTCCGCCGGGATAACGAGGGCTCGTGGCGCTCATGTTCTTCGATGCGGGGCGGCTGACGCGTGATCTGTACGCCGCCGCCGGCCAGGACGCGGGCCGGGGCGGGCGGGGGGCCGGGATCTCGCGGGTGCTCGCCCCGCTGCTGCCCCACGACGGGCTCAGCCTGGTGGCCACCGATCCGGCGACGGGGCTCGGCCTCGGGAGCCGGCCACCGTCGTGGGGCCGGCGGGCGACGGTCCCTCGGACGCGCGGGTGCGTGAGATCCTCACGGCGAACGGGGCGGGCTCCGAGCTGCGGCTCCTCCTCCAGGACCGGCACGGGGTGTGGGGTGCGCTCGGGCTGCTGCGCTGTGCCGGGGCCTGCCCCTTCGGCCCGGACGACCTCCAGCGGCGGCCCGGCTCGGACCGGCGCTCGTCGCCGCCCTGCGCCGCTACGTGACCGGTCGGCAGCCTGTCCATCGCCCACTTCAGGGGGTCGCGGCGGCGCCGGGCGGGCCCACCATGGGAGGGGAAACCGGAACGTGCGGGGCGGCCGCCCGGCAGAGCCGGAGAGCGGGGATTGCCACTTCCCGCACCGCCGACACGCACGGACCGGCCCACCCCGGAGAACCCCCAGACGCCGGGCGCGGAGGCGCAGACGCCGCCACGGGCCCGTCGCCGTGCCGGGATCCCCACTTCACCGAAGGGAGACGGACATGACGAACACCGATCTCCGTGAGCCCGCGACCGGGAACACGGCCGGCGCCGGCAACGGGAACACCGCGCCCGACAAGGCGATCCCGCCCAGCGGGGGCGGCAGCCGGGGCGAGGCGCGGGCGGATTTCCAACAGATCGGCTACTACTACACCCTTCGCAGCCACGGTGTCTTCGAACGGTTGCTGGAGGCGCCCGGCGTAGCGGCTTACACCAACGTGTGCGCCAGCGTCGCAGAGGTGTACCCGCCCACCGGCAAGCCGTTCATGGGAGGCGCGGTCATGACGGTGCACAACGTGGTGCCGCTCGACGGGGAGCAGGTCCGGATCCGCGTGGACTCGGGCTGGCCGCAGGACATTGCGGTCAGGGTCAGCCTCCAGTACTTCGCCTGACCCCAACCGCCCCCGAACCGGAGGAGCCGCGCCGCGCGGGCGAGTACGACCTGCTCGCCCGCGCGGTGACGACGGCCACCCGCCACCCACCTCCCCTCGCGGCCGGGAGGGTGTCGGGCCGCGCGAGCCCGGTGTACTTCAGGCGCGGTTCCGGTAGCCGGGGTGGACTCCGGGTGTCAGTTCCTGTTCGGCGGCCACGCGCTCGAGGAGGCCGCGCAGGTGCGTGCGCTGCTCCGGGTCGAGGGCGGCGAGCAGGGCGTCCTCGTGGGCCGCGGCCGCGCGGGAGACCGCGCCGAGGGCGCGTTTGCCCTGCGCCGTGAGGTGGAGTTCGTAGTTGCGGCGGTCCTCGGCGCTGCGCCGCCGTTCGACGAGGTCCTTGCCCTCCAGGGCGTCGATGAGCGCGACGACACGGCTGGGTACGACGCCCAGGTCCTCGGCGAGGGCCCGCTGGCTGCGTCCCGGCTGCCCGGCGACCATGCGCAGCAGTCCGACGTCCGCCGGGGTGAGTCCGAGGTGGCCGATGCGTTCGGCGAAGAGTCCGGCCGCGTGCGCGCCGATCTGGGCGAGGAGGAACGCGGCCCCGCGCGGCCCGGCGGCCGGGGCGGGGTCGGTCGTATGCGGTTGCCGGGAGCTGTTCACCGGCCTATCGTAGCCAAGCGAAATGATTCTGCTCGGTGAACGATTAACTTGAGAGAACGGATTCTGCCGTGACCGCCGACGCCGCCAACGCCGCCCAAGCCCCCGCCACCGACCCGGAGACACGCGGCCGCCGCGACCCGCAGGCCGGGCCCCCGCCCGGCGTCCTCGCCGTGGTCTTCACCGCCCTCTTCCTCGCGGGGCTCGTGCTCAGCACCCTGCTCGCGGGCGGGGACGCCTTCCCCTCACCCTTCGGCTCCACCGACACGGTGACCTCCTACTTCCGCGACCACACCGGTGCGGTCCGCGTCTCCGGGACCCTGCAATTCGCGGCCTCGGTGCCGCTCGCGATCTACGCCGCGACCGTCTCGGCGCGGCTGCACAAGCTCGGGGTACGTGCCCCCGGTGCCACCATCGCCCTCGCCGGCGGCGTCCTCGCCTCGGCCTTCCTCGCCTGCTCCGGGCTGGTCACCTGGGTGCTGTCCCGGCCCGAGGTGGCCGATCAGTCCGAAGCCGTACGTGCGCTGCAGTACCTGGCCTTCGGGCTCGGCGGGCCCGCCCACGTCGTCCTGCTGGGGCTGTTGGTCGCCGGGATCGCCGTACCGGGGCTGCTCGCCGGCCTGCTTCCCCGCGCCCTCGCCGTGGCGGGCCTGGCCGTCGCCGCGGTCGCCGAGCTGTCCACGCTGGTCCTCCTGGCCGACGGCGCCGCCCTGCTGTTGCCGGTCGCCCGGTTCGCCGGGCTGCTGTGGCTGATCGCGGCCGGCTTCCTGCTGCCGCGCCGACGTGTCCGTGCGGAGGGCTGACCGCCATGACGAGCCCCACCACCGCCACCGCCCCCGCCCAGGACCCGGCGGAACGGATGCTCCGTTTCCACCAGCCCGAGAAGGTCCTGCGGCACCTCCGCGGCGCGCCCGACGAGGCCACGCTCGCAGCCCTGTTCGGGCTCGACCCGGTCGGCTACCGGAGGTACCTGGACCGGTTCGAGGAGCGCAACCGGGCGGCCGCCGCCGCGCTCGCGGCCGAGCCCGGGACGGCCGCCCGTCTGGCCGGGCTGCCGTTCCGGCCGGGCGAGCACGTCGTGGCCGTGGGGGAGAGCACCACCGCCGACCGGCTCTCCTGGTTCGAGATCCTGCGGCACCTGCTCCCGGAAGGTGTCCGCTGCACCAACCTGGCCGTGTCCGGCAGTACGACGGCCCAGGCCCTGGCGAACGTCCCGCTGCTCGCGTTCCAGCGCCCCGACTGGGTCATGTGCATGCTGGGGGCGAACGACGTCCAACGGCTGGACGGGGTCCCGCTGGTCGCCGCCGCCGAGACCCGCCGCGCGCTGCGCGCCCTGCGCGACCTGACGGTCCGCCGGGCCGGAGCCCGGTGGATCTGGCTCACCCCGACCGGCGTCGATCCCCGGCGGGTAGCGCAGTACGTGCACTTCCAGCGGGCGGGACTCGGATGGGCCGGGGCGGACCTCGACGCCGTCGCGGAACTCCTGCTCGCGGAGCCCGAGCCCACCATCGACACCCGAGCCGCCGCACACGGCCACGTGGAGGAGGACGGCGTCCACCTCACCCCGGCCGGTCAACAGCGCGTCGCGGCGGCCGTGCTCGAGGCGCTCGGCCCGGGGCTGGTCCGGCCGGAGGACCTCCGCGGCCCGGCGGGGCCACGGCCGTGACCGGGCGCCCACCGTGGCCGCATGGATCCCACGGCCGCCGGGGACTGCCCCGGCGGCCGTGGCGGCGGGCCTCCGCAGGAGGCTGACGTGCTGACGTGCCGGAAGTCTCGGACGACCGGCGGACTGCCCGTGCCTCAGTCGAACTCGAAGGTGGCGACGACCGGAGCATGGTCGGATTCGGGGAACTTGTCGTCGGTGGCGAAGGCCAGGGAGTCGTCGTGGAGTAGTTCGTTGTGGATCTCCGAGCCGCGGTAGTGGGCGAGAAGGTTGCGGGTGACGAGCATGTGGTCGAGCATCTGGCCGCGACCGTGGTGGAAGAGGGTGTAGCGGGCATCGCTCGGGATGGTGCGCTCGATGGGGACCAGCACCTTCGGGGCGAGTTCACCGTTGTTGGTGTCCTCGACGTTGCCGCAGATAGCCAGGACCGGGACTTCCTCCGGCTCGGCGTTGAAGTCGCCGGTGACGATGATCCGTGCGTCGGGGTCGTCCTTGAGGATGTGGTCGATGAGGCGCCGCACCTCCACGGCCTGGCTCATGCGCTTCATGGAGGACAGGAAGCTGCCTTCGGCCCATGCGTCCGCGCTGCTCCAGATGCCCTTCCTGGGGTCGAGCACCTGACCGGGGATCTCACTCGGGATCTTGGACTTCAGGTGCACGGTGATGACGTGCAGCAGCCGCCCCGGTGCCGCGTGATCGGTGTCGATCTGCGCATGCAGGATGGGACGTTCGATCCCGATCGGGATCGGCTGCGGGTCGGGGGGCACCGCGGTGAGCCGCTGGTAGTGGGGCTCGGCGACGAGATCGTTCTTCAGCTGCTCGTGCTTGATGACCGGCAGGTGGGTGGCGATGACCAGGTTGCGCAGGTCGTACACCGCGTCGTCCGCGGGCTTCGTGCTCACCAGCTCGGCCCCGTCGAGGTTGGTCCCCACGAGGAGCTCCTTGAGGGCCAGCAGCGCACGCGGTTGGCCGGGGCGCTCTTGCCCGTGGACTTCCTGGAAGCAGGCGATGTCGGCTCGCAACCGCCTGATCTGCGGCTTCATCAGCTGGATGCGTTCCTCCAGTTGCGGGTGTGCGTCCGGTGCGGTCTCGTCGAAGTTCTCAAGGTTGAATGTGGAAATCCGGATCTGTGTCATGGGTGTCTCCAAGGCTCGACTCGGCGGGACCGCACGACGCCTCGGGCGTGAAGCACGTGCGCGTCCCCCCGACAGGCGTCCTAGGCGGCAGCGGTCAGGCAGAACTGCACGAGGCCGGCGTCGACGTCGAGGACGATCTTCTTCATCTCCGCCCACGGTGGGTGGAAGGCGGTTCCCCACTCGATCGTGAAGGCGAGGATCTTCTCCTCCTCCTGGTCCGAGAGGATGTGGCGGGCGTAGGCGTAGTCGTCGCTGGTTCCGCACGTCGGGTACAGGTCGAAGGCGGGCTCAGGGGTGTACTCCGTGCCGCGCACGCCCTTCAGGGCCTCGCAGAACCGCTCGGCGAGCACGGCGGAGTCATCGGCGTCGCCCTCGTCGACGAACTCGGCGTAGAGCAGTCCGTCCTTCAGGCCGCGCTTGCCGTCGAAGAGGGGATTGCGGAAGTTCTTGGCCGGGTCGACGGACTGGTTCTGGTCGTCACCCCACACGTAGAGCATCTTCTGGGTGTAGCTGTGGACGTCGACGAACCAGTGGGTGCGGGTGAACCGGTCCAGCAGCCACCGCACGTTGCGGGTCTCCACCTCCGAGAAGGGTTCAGGACCTTGGTAGACCTGGTCGGGGTCGGCCGGGTCGTCCGAGACCCGCACGGGGGCGAGGGGGTGGAAGGCGGTCCGGTAGTCGAAGAGGTGGTCGTAGTTGCGGTTGAGGTCGACGCCGATGGCCGCCGGATTGCCGCCGGACCGGGCCGGATTGCGGTTGCGCCGCCACATGGGGTCGACGGTCTGGCTGTAGTTCCGTCCGTCGGGGTTGACCAGCGGGAAGACGACGACGTCGAGCTCCTCCATGATCGTGCGTACCTGGGCGGACGTGAAGCTCGTACCGCCGTACGCAAGGCCCGTACCGCCGGTGTGCGCGTGCAACAGGTCGGCCGCGAGGTTGACCAGGATCTCGCTGCTGCCCCACTCGCGGGCGTGCGCGCCGCCGATCAGGACGACGGCGGGCTTCGGCTCCAGTCGGTGGGTGCCGATGCGCAGGGCGTGGCAGGTGCGGCCCTCGAAGGTCGGCTCGGGCAGCTGGACGAGTTCGGCCTTCGGGAACGCGGCGGCCAGGCTGATCACGCCGGATTCGACTTCGTTGATGTTCAGGTAAGGCATGGCGCCCCTCCTAGATGTCCTGCACCTTGAGGGCGAGACCTTGCGGAACCGCGTCCTCGGCGGCGAACCGGTCGCCTTCGCCCACCTCGGCCTGGCGGGCACGCCCGTTGGCGGTGGCGTCCTCGATCGTCTCGACCGAAACGCCCTCGCGAGCCAGGTCTTGGGCCTGCTCCGGGGAGACGTAGGCGTCGAAGCTGAGGCTGCCGTCCGGGTTCTGGCCGATGCGGCCGCCGACGTCGGGACGCGCGTCGCGCAGCAGGGCGCGCAGGGTGTCGGCGTCCTGGGCCGTGACGCGGACGCGGAGGATGGTGTAAGCGGTGGGCATGACGGGCCCCTCTCGGGCGCCGTCGGGCATCGGACCGGCGGGGCCGACCCGGCCCGGGGCGGCGCGCTCACGACGATGGGAACGAGTGGGCGGATCGCGTACACAGACAACTGGCCATGTGACGCTTACATCCGATATGTACCTCGTATCCTCAGCGTGCGCTTCCGTCATAGAACGAGTCAAGCGGCGGCTCGGGCATCCGGTTCAGGAGGCTGTCGAGACCGGCGATCAGCTCTTGTTCTTCGTCGTACTCGGCGAACTTCGGGACCAGCGCGCGCAGGCGGGGGTACTCGGCGGCGGGAAGCCGGTGCAGGCCCAGCCGAAGCAAGAGGTCGGGCTCGTCCGGATCGTCGACCACTTGGCGCTTGTCCACGAGCAGGCGACCGAGGTTCCAGGCCACGAAGGCGCGGTAGATCGTGAGCGCGGTGGCGTCGTCGAAGCCCGCCCGCCCGAGTACGGCGAGGATGTGCTCGGTCAGTTGGAGGGCGGGCGCCGGCCGCCGTGCCACGGGCACGGCGAGCGGGCGGGTGGCCACGACGGGCAGGATCTCGCGGTGGGCGTGTACGACAGCGGCGAAGGCCCGGGCGATCCTGCGCAGCTCGGCGCGCCACGGGAGAATGCCGACGGGGGCGCCGACGGGGTCGCGGGAAGGGCCGGCGTCCGTGTCCGCCGTGGTGCGCAGCCGGTCGTTGACCTCGGAGAAGAAGGCCTCGACCAGGCCGTCCAGCAGGGCCTCCTTGCTGGACGTGTACCGGTAGATGGCCATGGGCTCGACACCCAGGTCGGTGGCGAGCCGCCGCATGGTCAGCGCCGTGAGTCCCTCACGGTCGACGAGCGCGACGGCCGCGGCGAGCACCCGCGGCCGACTCAGCCGCCCGCGCCGCTCGGGGGTGTCCGGCTCGTCCATGTCCCGGCCTCAGGATGCAGTCCCCACGGATGTAAGGATACGGAGTAAATTTAATCCATTATTGCATCATTTGACCGGATTTCGGCGTACGCCTCAGCTGGTGAAGCCGCTGCACTGCGTCAGCTCGCCGCCCTGCCGGACGCTGTACTGGGCCGGCGGCACGTTCATGATCTGGAAGCCGCCGTTCTGTGCGATCTCCACCGTTCCGCCGAAGCCGGCCGACCCGTACACGTACGCCGGGCCAGGGGTGAAGCCGCCGCCGGAGAGGTGCACCTTTCCGTTGTCGAGCACGCCGGAGACCGAACACGTCGCGGCCGGGACCGCGGAGGGCGAGGACTGGGGGGCCGCCGCGAGGGCGGCGGGGGCGGCGACGAGCGAGGCCGCCGCGAGGGGACCGAGGACGATCAGGCGTATGCGCCGGTTCATGGGCTTTCCTCACGCGTGGGAACAGGGCCGCGTCCGTACGCCCGACGGGGAGCCCCCTGGCCGCGCTCCGCGAGCGCAAAGCCGTCCCCTCGCCGGAGACCGGGGCTGCGACCGCGGGCGAGGTCCGCCTTTCCATCGTCACCCCGCCCCTCCCGCGGTGCGACCGGGACCTGCCGCCGGGCCGCGGTCCACCGGAGCGGGGCCACTCCCGGTCGGGCCGTGTCCGGGCCCCTCGGGTTCCGTACGCATGCGGAGGCGGCCCCGGGGTAGGTGCCGGGCAACGGTGCGTTCCAGGGAGGCGTCATGCCGGGTGTCGGCGGGGCCGGACGGGACGAGACCGCGGAGGAGCGCGCGGACCGGCAGTGGCAAGAGCTCATCCAGGAGATCCGGGTCGCGCAGACCGGCGTCCAGATCCTGTTCGGATTCCTGCTCACCGTTGCCTTCACCCCCGTCTTCCACGGCCTGTCGCAGACCGACAAGACGATCTACATCGTGACCGTGGTGCTGGGCGCGCTCGCGACGGGCGCGCTCATCGGGCCGGTCGCCTTCCATCGCATCGTCTCGGGTCGGCAGATCAAGCCCGAGGCGGTCGCGTGGGCCGCGCGCCTGACGTTCACGGGCCTGATCCTGCTGCTGGCCACCTGTACCGCGGCCCTGCTGCTCGTGCTGCGCGTGGCGACGCACAACGCCCTCGTGCCGTGGCTCGTGGGTGGCGTGCTGGCCTGGTACCTGCTGTGCTGGTTCGCGCTGCCGCTGTGGGCGCGGATCCGCTATACCGCCGAGAACTGACCTCCGGGCGCCGCATGCCGTGTGACGGACGGGGGGCTCAGCGCGGCTCAGCGGGGGCCGATCTCCACCCACACGCACTTGCCCGGGCCCGCGACCGCGGGACCCCACCCCCAGTCCCGGCCCAGCCGCTCCACGATGAGCAGTCCGTGCCCTCCCGGGCGGGACGGGTCGGAGCGGTGCACGGTCCGTGGTGGGGCGGGACTCCGGTCCGTCACCTCGATCCGCAGCCGGGCGGGGGTGCAGCGCAGCACGAGGGACGTCGGCCCTCCGGCGTGAAGGCAGGCGTTGGCGATGACTTCGGAGACGAGGAGGAGGGCGTCTTCGGTCAGCTCCGACCTGGCCGTACCGTCCACGGGGACCGGTGGCCAGCCCCACTCGGCGAGGGTTTGACGCGTGAAGTCGCGACAGCGGGTGACCGCCTTCGCGGCGCCGTCCAGCGCGAGGTGTCGGGTCATCTCCGGTGACCGGCCCGTGGCCATGTGCGGCCCTCCTCCTAGGTGCTCCGGGGGTGTGCGAGTGCGGCATCCAGGTCGGTGTGGACCGGGAAGAGCCGGTCCGCGCCCGTGATCTGGAACATGCGTGAGACCGGGGGGTGCAGGCCGATCAGTTCGAGGCTGCCGCCCGCTTCCCGGACCGCGAGCCGGCCGCTCAGCAACAGGTTCAACCCCGTGGAGTCGCAGAAGTCCAGGCGGCTCAGATCGACCAGCAGTCTCCCCCCGTCCCGCCACACGGAGTCCAGCGCCTGCCTCAGGGGCTCGGCCGTGTCGTGGTCGAGCTCCCCCTTCGTGACCAGGACCGTGGCCTCCGGGAGGGACGTCGCCTCGACGGTGAAACGCTCTCCGCCCGTCGTGTGCATCACGCACACACCCCCTTGCCGTGCCCTGTCAGATGAACCGCTGGGGTCGTCATGGCTTCTCCCGTCCGAGTTCCTCGGCGTGTACCGCGCCTACCCGGTCGCCCGCCGCCCAAGCGAGTGACCGGGGGTGCGGACGTGCAGGCGGGCGCATGGCGCGGAGCCTGCCCGGTGTGCGGCGGTTCACCGGTCGTCCGGCACGAGGATGTCCAGGACGCAGATGTCGTCGCGGTTGCCCGGGCGCATCGCGGCGAGCGTACGGGCGAGGGTTTCCCCGCGCCCCTCCCGGAGGAGCCGTACGGTGTCCGCGGCGAGCCGGTCGAGCCCGACGTCCAGGGCCTCGCCCGGTTCCTCCACGAGTCCGTCGGTGTAGAACAGCAGGCGGTCGCCCGGCAACAGGTCGATGACGGCCTGCCCGTAGGAAGCGTCGAAGCTGGCGCCGAGGAGGGCGCCCGCCGGCTGTTCGAGGAAGTCCGCCCGGTCGCCGCGGACCAGCAACGGGGGCAGGTGGCCCGCCCGGACCCAGGTCAGACGCCGGTCCCAGGGCTGGTACCGGGCCATGACCATGGTGGCGGTGGTGCTGCCGGACGGGTCCGACGCGGTATGGAGCAGGAGGGTGTTGAGCCGGCGCAGGACGTCGGGCAGGGGGGAGCCGGTGATCGTCATGCCCTTCGCGGTGAACCGCAGCTGGGCCATGGTGCCGACGGCGGCCAGACCGTGCCCGGCCACGTCCCCGACGACGAAGAGGGCGCTGGCATCCGGCAGTTCGATGGCGCTGTACCAGTCACCGCTGACGTTGATCCCCCGGTCCACCGGAACGTAGGCGACGTCGATGCACAGACCGGCCAGCTCCATGGACTGCTCGGGAACCGGCAGGAGGGTCTCCTGGAGACGTGCGGCGAGTGCCCGTTCGGCCTGGAGCATGCCGCGCTGGAGGAGGACGGCGCGTTCGCTCTCGAGCAGCGCGAGCTCGGCCCCGCGCTGTGCGCTGAGGTCCTGGAAGAAGCCGTGCACCTCGACCGGGGCACCGTCGGCGTCCGTCTGGGCCTCGGCCACGAAGCGCAGGTGCCGCACGCTGTGCCCGGTGGCGATCCGGAACGGCTGGTCGACGGCCTCCCCCTCGGTCAGCAGCCGTTCCACGGCCGCGGCGGCCGCCGGAAGATCGTCGGGCAGGAGGTGCCGCGACAGCTCCTCCAGTGTCATCGGCCCGTCCCGGGGATCGCGGCCGAAGATGGTGTACATCTGATCGGACCAGCTGACGCTTCCCGTCGCCAGGTTCCAGTCCCCCCAGCCGAGGGTGCCCAGCCGCTGCATGTCGGCGAGCCGGCGCGCCTCGCGCTCGCCGGTGTCGTGGCGGATCCACGACACGACCAGGCGGTCTCCCAGCCTGGACGCCCGGACCGAGTAGACGGACCGGCGCGGGACGCCGGCGACCACCTCTTCATAGGTGAACGGCTCACCCTCGTACCCGGTCCCCGTGGTGAGGGCCTCCAGATAGCCCTCCCACAGGGCGGTGCCCACCACGGTCGGATACGTCTCCAGGACCCGGCGGCCCACGAGCTCCTTGCCGCTCCGCCCGGCCACGTCCACCGACTCGGGCGCCGCCGCGTCGATGCGGAAGTCCTCCACCTCGCCGGCCTTCGAGCGCAGCGGGGTGAGGAGGATCGCGGGCCCGGCCAGTGCGTCGAGCACCCGCTGGACGGACGTCACGTCGACGCCGTCCCGAGGCCCCTCGGCACCGGCGTCGCGAGGGCGCTCCGGCGGCCCCAGCGGGCCCGCGCACAATCGGGCCGCACGGCGCAGCAGCGCCCGGGTCGCGGCCGTGAAGGGACCCGGCTGCGCCCGCAGGAAGCCGATGGCAGCCGTCGCGGGACCGTCGGAGGGTACGGGGATCCAGGCGCGCGAGGGCCACCGGTGCTGTGGATCCGCGATGAGCAGGTACCGGAGGGCGTCCTCGGCCGGGTCCTCCAGCCACAGGGCCCGGCCCCCGGCGATGGCCTCGTGGGCTGCGATGCCGCTGAGCGGGGGTACATGGCGCCACTGCTCGGCCAGCTCCTCGCCGGTGCCGGCGCAACCGGTCAGCTCCAGGCTCCCGGCGGAGGTCAGCGAGAAGATCATCACGGCGTCCACACCGGCGTCCCCGCCGAGTACGGTCCGCAGCAGCTCCGCGACGTCGTCCCCGCCGCGAGCCGTCGTCAGGCCGTCGGCGAGCCGGGCCAGGAGCGGGCGCAGCGCGGCCCCGCCCGCGAGATGCCGTCCGGCGCCGGCGGCCGGGGTGGCGGGCTCAGTCCCCGAGACGGTGGTGGCAGGGGGCGGGGCGGTGGGTGCATGCGCGGGCGGCGGGCCCGCGTTCATCCGCCCCAGGAGGATCCAGCATTCCTCCAGCAGGGTGCGGCCCCGCTCCGAGGCGCGGCCGAGAAGCATCTCGTAGGCCGTGTCGGCGGATACGTCCCCCTGGGCCATCAGGACGCCCTTGGCCCGCTCGACGACGGCCGTGGTCGCGGCGACACCTTCCAGGACCACGATTTCCGAACGCAGCCTGGCCACCACCTTGGCGAGCGCCAGCACCTCGGGTGAGGCGCCCTCACCCGCGGCATCGCCCTTCACCCCTTGAGCATCGCACGTACGCCGCGCGTACGAAGGTGCCCCGCCGGGCCACCGCCCGGCGGGGGCACCTTCGTACGCGGATCCGCGGCTCAGGTGTCCAGCAACCGGTTGACCAGCGAACGGTAGGCCCGCAGTGCCTGACGCAGGTCCTCGGTGGCCACCTGCTCCCCGCGGTCCCACTGCTTCTCCAGCCCGCTCCGCTGCTCGGAGAGGGTGCCCGCGAAGCTCTGCATGACCTCCGCCACCAGGGCGTCCGCCGACCGGACCGCCTCCCGGGGGTCGTCGACGAACCGGCCCTGGATCTCGCCCCAGGTGGTGCGGTACCGCTCCGCCTCAGCGGCGCCGAGCAGCGGTTCCTCTTCGCTCTCGGCTCCGCGGCCCGGCTCCTGGTCCCGATCGCCGGCAGGCACGTCCGCCGCTGCCCGCGTCGTGTCGTCGTTCCGGCCGCCGGTGGCCTCGCCGGGATAGACGGCCGCGTCCCGGTCGTGGGACGGCGCCGGACGGGCGAGGTCTTCCGTCGTCAGGACGGGCTCGGACGCCCGCCCCGTCTGCTCTTCGTGATCAGGCATGTCATCGGCTCCTCTGGTCGGCGAGCAGCTCTTCGAACAGGGCGCGGTAGTGCACCATCGCCCCGCGCAGCTCCTCTGTCGTGGCCTCTCCCGCGCCGCTGCGCACCTTGACGGCGTGCGCGGCCCGGTATTCCTCGAGCGTGCGCCCGTGCTCCACCGACAGGTCCCGCAGCTGGCCGTCGTACCCCTCGGTGGGGTAGCCGCGCTCACCCATCAGCCGGGTCAGAAGATCGTCGGCCCCTGCCACGGAACTCTCCGGCCGGTCCACGAACTGCTGCTGCACACGCGTCCACTCGTCTGCGTACTGGCGCTGGCGCTCGGGCGACAACGGCTTGATGTCGAGCTGGTCGTGCCGCTCCTCCCGGGCGCGCAGATCGCGCTCGGCGGAGCGTGTGCCGCCCTGCTCCTCGACGGTTCGGTCGTATTCCGGACCGAACCGCTCGCGCAGGTGGCGCCGGCGGGCCAGCGTCCACAGCAGCGCAGTGAGCGCGAGCACGACGACCACCGCCACCACGATGACGGCTATCAGTGAATTGGTTGACATCTTCAGGCCTCCGTTCCGGGGGCTCTTCGCATCTCGCCTCGCGGCTGCCCCGGTGGGCGCTGCGGAAACACGTGCGGGTGGTGCCGACCCTCGCAGCCGGGTTTGAACCCACAGGTTTGAACCCATGGGTTTGAACCCACCGCCACCGAGCAGGCGTCACCCGAAGCGAAGGAAGATCGGGAGCAGGAGGTACGTGGCATGGCCGCGGAGCAGCAGAAGGATCAGGACGTCGTCGCCGCGATCCTCAAGGACCACCGCACGATGGAGGACCTCTTCCGCCGGATGCGCAGCGTGGAGGCGGACCGGGCCGACGCCCTCTCGAAGTTCTCCGCGCTGCTCATCGCGCACGGCGAGGCCGAGGAGGCCGAGGTGTACGGCGCGCTGAAGAGGTTCAAGGACGTGGACAACGAGGAGGTCGAACACGGCGCCGAGGAGCATGCCGAGGGCAATGAGGCCCTCCTGGCACTGCTCGAGGTGTCCGACGTGGGGTCCGACGAATGGGACGAGCGCCTGGAGGCTCTGGCCAAGGCGGTCTCCCACCACCTCGACGAGGAGGAGCGGACGATCCTCAACGACGCCAGGGAGAACGTGCCCGACGAGCGGAGGGCCGAGCTCGGGACCGCATTCCTGCGGGAGCGGGAGCGGCTGCTCGCGGCCGACTGCGGCAGCATCGAAAACGTGCGAGCAGTCGTACGGGGGTGACGAAGGCGGCGGCGACGGGCTCGGGCGGGGCAGCCCGGCGGCGCCACCCGCGACGGCGACGGCGACGGGGGAGTGGCGGTACCGGGGAGGTCCGGCAGCCTCAGTTGCCGGGGGCCGGCGGTTGAGCGCGGCGCGCCAGTTCGTCGTGGACGAGGCGGCCGGCCAGTGCACCGCCGAAGACGACGACGCCGACGCCGACGAGCCAGCTCTGGATGACGAGGACGGTCCCGAACGGGCCGTACGTGACGGCGCTGGACGCGATCAGCGGTGAGAAGACGAGCCGGGAGAAGACCCGCAGCCCGAGCAACCCGACCATGGTGGCCACCGCCCCGGGCAGGAGGGCGAGCCAACCGACCCGGCCGCCGAGCAGCAGCCGCTGGGACCACCAGAAGAACAGGGTGCCGATCGCAACCGTGACGAACCCCCGGGCGGGGGACTCGCGCCACGGTGACGTGATCGCCGACAGGTAGAGGACGGCGACGAGCGCGCCGAGCCACAGTACGTGCCGCCAGCGGGCCCACCAGCGCGACGGAGGCAGGTCCCAGATCCTTTCGTAGCCGCTCTGCAGCACCGTGCCGAACGACAGACCGAACACGGCGAGCAGGGCCAGGCCGAACGCCGTGGTCGTGCGCCATGCCTCGCCGGGGAGGGCGAAGAGACGGTCGATCTCCGCCCTGGCGGCCGGCGACACTCCGAGTCCGTCCCCCAGCCACTGCGCGAACCCCTGTCCGCCGACGGGGTTGGCCGCGGACACGACGATCAGCAGCGGTACCAGTGTCAGGAAGCCGAGCGCGGCGAAGCCCAGCGAGCGCTGCCACAGTTCCACGTCCCGGACACGCCCCCAGCGTCGGCCGGCCCGCGTGCGGCGGATCGTGCTGAGTATCCGTCCGAGCGCCGGCCACCGGGCCGGCCCGCGGGAGCCGGTCATGGCGGTCCCGTACGCGGGTGCGGCGACCGGGACGGAGAACGCGAGGTCGATGTCACGGGCATGGCCGCTCCAGTTGCTGCTGGTTCCCACGGTACCCGGGCCTTGCACGCCGCACGGGCGGCGTGCAGGGCCCGGGCGGTCCCTCCGGCTGCGCCCTCGAGCCGCTCACGGACCGGCACGCTTCGGGGCGATGGTGTGGGGTAGGCGCGGGGGACAGGAACCTCGAAGGAGGACGAGATGGCGGACCAAGAGAAGTCCGGGCGACACCCGCGGACCACGCCGTCCGAGGCCGTGGGCGAGAGCGGCGACCCCGAGGCCAGGCGCCAGGCGGACGATGCCGTCGTGCGGGGGAGGGCGCAGGACGACACGGATGCCGGGGGCCACCGCGCCAAGCGCCACCGTCCGGGCATCGGTCGTGAAGAGCAGACCCGCCCGCCCAGCAACTGAGAAGCGCACACGGGGTGAGGTGAGGCCGGTGTGAACCGGTCCGAATGCGTGCCGCGACCGGTGCGCACGACCCTCGGCGTCCCGGTCGGTGGGGGACGGCGTGCCGGGGCGCCGGCTTGGCGCAGGGCCTCGTAGGGTGGCGCGGTGCGCCATCGCGATCTTGTCGTCATCGGTGCGGGATCCGGGAACGCCGTCGTCGACGCCGAGCTGAGAGCGGTGCGCTGGCGCGCGGCGCGCGACCGGGTCTTCGGCCGTCTCGACGCAGAACCCGCACTCACCGGGGCCGCGGAGAACGCCCTCCTCGACCTCGGTCTGTGAGCACCCCGCCCAGGAGGAGCCTTGACGGAGCTCGACCCCTTCACCGACGTGCTCGACGGCCCGATGTACGTGGTCACCGCCGCATCTCGCGGCGAGCGGGCGGGTTGCCTCGTGGGATTCGCCTCCCAGTGTTCCATCGACCCACCGAGGTTCGTCGTCTGGCTGTCCATCGCCAACCACACCTATCGCGTCGCACGCGGGGCCGAGTACCTCACCGTCCACCTGCTCCACCGGGACGACCGGGTACTGGCGGAGCTCTTCGGAGGGGAGACCGGCGACCGGGGGGACAAGTTCGCGCGGGTCGGATGGCGTCCGGGAGAAGCGCACAGCCCGGTCCTGGAGCAGCTCTCCACGTGGTTCACCGGCCGGATCGAAGGGCGTATCGAGGGCGGCGACCACGTGGGTTTCCTCCTGGTACCCGCGGCGGTATGCCCCCGGAGCGAGGGCCCGCCGCCCCCGCTGCTCCGGTACCGGGAGCTGCGGCCCCTGGAACCCGGTCACCCGGCCTGAGGCCACCGCCTCGCCCGGACGGGCCGACACGTTTCAGCGGGGCAGAAGCGGTAAGGCGCCCGGCATGGTGCGCATCGGGTACACGATGATGACCGAGCAGGCCGGGCCCCGCGAACTGGTCGACCACGTGCTGGGCGCGGAGCGGGCAGGGTTCGACTTCTCCGTCATCTCCGACCACTCCTTCCCCTGGCTGGAGGCCCAAGGGCACGCGCCGTACGCGTGGAGCGTCCTGGGGGCCGCCGCGCAGGCCACCTCCCGGATCCCGCTCATGACGTACGTGACCTGCCCGACCTTCCGCTACCACCCTGCGGTGATCGCGCAGAAGGCGGCCACGATGCAGCTCCTGTCCCAGGGGCGCTTCCGCCTGGGACTCGGTTCGGGCGAGAACCTCAACGAGCACATCGTCGGCGCGGGCTGGCCCGCCGCCCACGTCCGCCTGGAGATGCTCGAGGAAGCCGTGGGAATCATCCGCTCCCTGTTCGCCGGCGGGTACGTCAGCCACCACGGCACCCACTTCCACGTGCAGGACGCCAGACTCTGGGACCTCCCCGACCCTCCGCCCCCGATCGGGATCGCCGTCTCCGGAGACCGCTCCTGCCAGGTCGCGGGCCGCTACGGCGACCTGCTCATCGCCACCGAGCCGAAACCGGAGCTACTGACCGCGTTCGGCGGGTACGGAGGCTCCGGAAAGCCGTGCGTGGGCCAGCTTCCGGTGGCCTACGACACCGACCGGCACGCGGCGGTGGCCCGGGCGCACGACCAGTTCCGCTGGGCGCTCGGCGGCTGGAAGGTCAACGCGGAACTCCCCGGTCCAGCGGGCTTCGCCCAGGCTTCGCGGCACACCAGGCCGCAGGACGTCGCCGACGCCGTTCCGTGCGGCGACGACGTGGATGCCTTCGTCGAAGCGGTGCGCCCTTACGTCGAGGCGGGATTCACCGAGATCGCCCTCATCCAGATCGGCGGCGACCGGCAGGAGCCCTTCCTGGACTGGTCCGCGAGGAAACTGCTGCCGGCCCTGAGGGAGCTGTGAAACGGCCTCGTGGGCATCACGGAGGGCGCCGGGGCGCGAAGAGTGCGAAGGAAAGGAGCGGGTAGACGCCCGACATGATCCAGGGTCCACCGCGTCGGCCACCCATCGCACAGAGGAGTTCGTCATGCCCCGAGGATCCCGAACCGGCGGGAGGCGCGCATGAACCGGGCCGCGCTGTTCGACGTCGACGGAACCCTCGCCGACACCAACCACCTGCACGTCACGTGCTGGTGGGAGGCGCTGCGTCAAGGCGGCCACGACGTCGCCATGCACGACATCCACCGCGCGATCGGTCTGCCCGGCGAGGACCTGCTCGCGCATCTGCTGGGCGAGGACCGCGACACGGACCAGGACGACGCGCTGACCAGCGCGCACGACACCCTCTACGGCACGTACTTCGACAGGCTGCCGCCGCTGGACGCGGCAGCCGACCTGCTGCGCGAGCTGGACCGGCGCGGCTGGCGCGTGGTGCTCGTCACCTCCGCCCGGCAGACCGAACTCGACGCCCTGCGGCGGGCCGTCGACGCCGACGACGCCATCACCGCGACGGCCAGCGCCGACGACGTGGAAGAAGGCAAGCCCGCACCCGACCCGGTCGACCACGCCCTCGACCTCGCCGACGCGTCCGCGCGCGACTCGGTCTTCGTCGGTGACACGGTCTGGGACATGCGGGCGGGCAGTCGCGCCGGCGTCGCCTGCGTGGGGCTCCTGTGCGGCGGCATCCCGCGAGGCGACCTCGAAGGGGCCGGGGCCCGGGCCGTGTACCGGCATCCCGCGGACCTCCTCGCCCACCTCGACGACAGCCCGTTCGCCGAGGTGACCGACCCCGGCCGCTGAGGGCGGAGCGGCGGGGCCGGCCACCGGTGCGGGCTCTTCGTCAGTCCTCGCGGCCCGGCAGGATCTCCTTGACCTTGGCGATGGCGTAGCCCCATCCCTGGGCCACGGTCGGCTTGCCCGGCACGGCCACTTCCTCGGGGTTGGTCAGCACGTCCAGCAGGACCGGCCCCGGGGTCTCGAAGGCCCGGCGCACACCGTCGTGGAGTTCGGCCGGATCGGTGACCCGTATCCCCGTCAGGCCGAGGGCCGTGGCGACCGCGGCGAAATCGGGGTTGTCGAGTCGCGTACCGAACTCGGGCAGTCCCGCCTGCTCCTGCTCCAGTTTGACCATGCCCAGCCGGCGGTTGTCGAAGACGACGAGCTTCACCGGGAGCCCGTACGTCCTGATCGTCATCAGGTCGCCGAGCAGCATGCCGAGCCCGCCGTCCCCGCAGAAGGCGACGACCTGCCGGTCGGGCGCCCAGAGCTGCGCCCCGAGGGCCTGCGGCATGGCGTTCGCCATCGAGCCGAGGTTGTACGAGCCGACGAGCCGCCTGCTTCCCCGCATGCTGACGAAGCGGGACAGCCAGACGGTGGCCATGCCGGTGTCGGAGGTGAAAACGGCGTCCTCGTCGGCATACCGGTCCACCGCGGCGGCCAGGGCCTCCGGGCGGATCTCGTGGTCCCGGTTGTCCAGGGCGGCCCGCAGCCTGCCGGACCGGCGGTGCTCGTGGCCCGGGTCGGCCAGGCGCTGCTGTCCCTCTTCCCAGTGCGCGAACCGTTCGCGGGCGCCGTCCAGGTGCGTACGGTCGGGAGCCTCCTCCAGCAGCGGGAGCAGGGCGCGCAGGGTGGCCCCGACATCGCCCGCGAGACCCACGTCCACCGGGACCCGGCGGCCCAGGTGCTCCGCACGGGCGTCCACCTGAACCACCTTGCAGCCCGTCGGGTACCAGTCGCGGTAGGGGAAGTCGGTGCCCAGCATGAGGAGCGCGTCGCCGCTGTCGAGCGCGTGCGCGGCGGCGGGATTGCCGATGAGGCCGGTCTGTCCCACCTGGAAGGGGTTGTCGCCTTCGAAGCCCTCTTTCGCCTTGAGGGTGAGCACCATGGGAGCGGCGAGCAGTTCCGCGGCCCGGAGCACCTCGGTACGGGCCCCGCGCGCCCCGCGGCCGACGAGCAGGGTGACGCGGGAGGCGGAGTTCAGCAGCCCGGCCGCCTCGAGGAGGGCCGGGTCCTCGGGGCGCGTGCGGGGTGCCGCGAGGGCGAACCGCGTGGGGCGGTCCTCGCCCAGCTCCTGGTCGCCCAGGTCGCCGGGGACGGTCAGGACGGCGACGCCGCCCTGGGTGACGGCTGCGCGTACGGCCGACTCGAGCATCCGCGGCATCTGGTCCGGCGAGGAGACCGTGGCGCGGTAGACGGCCACGTCGCGGAAGAGCAGGTCGTTGTCGACTTCCTGGAAGTAGTCGCTGCCGATTTCGGCGAGGGGGACCTGTCCGCAGATCGCCAGGACCGGCGTACGGCTCTTGGCCGCGTCGTAGAGCCCGTTGAGGAGGTGCACGGACCCCGGCCCGACCGTGCCCGCGCACACCCCGAGGGTGTCGGAGAGCTGCGACTGCGCCGAGGCCGCGAAGGCCGCGGCCTCCTCGTGCCGGCAGCCGATCCACTCCAGGTCCTCGGTGGTGCGGATGGCGTCGGTCAGGGGGTTCAAGGCGTCCCCGACAACGCCGAAGACGTGCCGGACACCCAGTTCCTTGAGTGCGTCGACGATCACGTGGGCGACGGTACGTGCCACAGGAGTGCCCTTCCGTCCGGTGCCGTCCCCGTCCCGGGAGCCGGCGTGTCAGTGGGTGAAGCGGTCCGGGTGGGCCGCCCGCCAGTCGGATGCCCAGCCCTCGGGCGCTGATGCGAGCAGTTGTCCAGGTGTGAGCCACTCGTGGAGTTCTGCGTAGGAGCGGACGGTATGCGGATCCACCCGCTGGAGCAGCTGGTGCGGGCGCAGCCCGGACGGCTCGTCGACTCCCATCGCCGCCATGATCTGCAAGGCGCTCTTGACCGTGGCCTCCTGGAAGCGCCGCACGCGTTGCGCCTTGTCACCGACGTCGAGGGCGCGGGCGCGCCGCTCGTCCTGGGTGGCGACGCCCACGGGGCAGGTGTTCGTGTGGCAGCGCTGGGCCTGGATGCATCCGACCGCGAACATCATGGCGCGGGCGGCATTGGTGTAGTCAGCTCCCTGGAGGAGGCGTTTGACGAGGTCACTGCCGGTGGCGACCTTGCCGCTGGCCCCGATCCGGATCCTGTCGCGCAGACCTGTCCCCACGAGGGCGTTGTGTACGGTCATCAGCCCCTCGCCGAGCGGCAGCCCGACGTGGTCGGCGAATTCGAGGGGTGCGGCGCCCGTTCCGCCCTCCGCGCCGTCGACGATGATGAAGTCCGGCGTGGTGTCCTCCTCCAGCATGGCCTTGCACACGGCGAGGAACTCCCGGCGCGAGCCGACGCAGAGCTTGAAGCCGACGGGCTTGCCGTCGGCGAGTTCGCGCATCCGGGCCAGGAAGCGCACCAGCTCGCGCGGCGTGGAGTAGACGCGGTGGAAGGGCGGCGACACGACCGTCCTGCCCTGAGGGACGCCGCGGACCTTCGCGATCTCGGCGTCGACCTTGGCTCCCGGCAGGACACCGCCGATACCCGGCTTGGCGCCCTGGCTGATCTTCAAGGACACGCACTTGACCTGCTCGTGCGCGGCCTTCTCGGCGAACTGCCCCTCGTCGAAGCCCCCTTCGTCGGTCCGGCAGCCGAAGTAGCCTGTGCCGATCTCCCAGACGAGGTCCCCGCCCGGGCGCAGGTGGTACTCGGACAGCCCGCCCTCGCCGGTGTCGTGGGCGAACCCGCCCGCCCGGGCGCCGGTGTTGAGGGCGAGTACGGCGTTGGCCGACAGCGAGCCGAAGCTCATCGCCGACACGTTGAGCAGGGCCATGTCGTACGGGCGGGTGCAGTCGGGTCCGCCGACCGTTATCCGGGGCGGATCCGTCCGCACCGCCCGCGGCGCCATCGACGGGGTGAGGTACTCGCTGCCCGGCCGGTACAGGTCGAGCTCGGTGCCGAACGGCTCCTCGGCGTCGGTCCCCTTGGCCCGCTCGTAGACGATGCTCCGGGTGTCCCGGTCGAAGGGGCGCCCGTCGAAGTTCCGCTCGATGAAGTACTGCTGGACCTCCGGCCGCAGGGCCTCCAGGGCGAAGCGGAGGTGCCCGAGCAGCGGGTAGTTGCGCAGGATCGAGTGCCGCTGCTGCAGGAGGTCGTGTACGGCCACCAGCGCGAGCAGGACCAGGGGGACGGCCAGGGCCACGAGCCAGGGGGCGGCCAGCACGGCGGCGGCCGACGCGCATGCGGCGAGCAGGACGAGCAGGACCACGAGAAGTTTCTTCAGCACGTCGTGCTTGTGTCCCGAAGTCTCCCCGCCAACCGCCACGGGGTGCGCGCCCGGTCGTTCTCGGCCCCGGGCCACGCCCGTCCCGCCCTGGGCCGACGCGCACACGGATCAGATCGCGACGCCCGTCTCGTCGGCCAGCGCGTGCAGCAGGCGGTCCTGGAACGCCTGGTCGTGGACCGCCCGGTGCGGCGGCTGCAGCCGGCGGTGGTACCAGTACCCGCCGGTCGTCAGGGCCTGGGAGTCCTCGCTCGTCGCCAGCCACTCCTGCGTCCGGTGGCCGAGTTCGAGGTCGTCCGGAGCGTGCGGGCCCCCCATCCTGGTCGGCACCCAGCCCGGATCCACGGCGTTGCTCAACACCCCGGGGCGCAGGCGGGCCACGGCGGCCGCGAGCGCCGTGACGAACAGCTTGCTGTCCGCGTACGAGCCCGCGTGCCCGCCCCGCCAGTCGATGCCGGCGAGCGACGGGTAGGGGTGTCCGTCGAAATGGGAGCCGCTGCTCAGGTACACCAGGCGGCGGGGTCCGCGCAGCAGGGCCGTGAGCAGGTACGGCGCGATGATGTTGACCGGCATGACCGCAGGGCCGCTCCACACGCCCGCGTTGTGGATGACCGCGTCGAGCGGCTTCGCGCCGTTCAGCTCCGTGGCGATGCGTCGTACGGCATCGCGGTCCGTGAAGTCACCCACCACGATGCCCGCTCCCCGTTCCAGCAGTGGGTCGAGGCCGGTCGCGCGCTCCGGGTTCCGGGCGTGCACCACCACCTCGTATCCCGCTGACAGAAGGGAGTGCGCCGCGGCCCGTCCCAGGCCGTCGGCGGAACCGGTCACCAGGATCCGGCTGGTCGTGTGTCTCACGGGTCTCCTCGTCGAGGCGGGAGGCGTCACTGCGTGCGACGCGGGGGCGGGTGCGTCGTCGTGGTCCGCATCCTGGCATGAGCCGGAGAGCCGTATGTCGCACGGAGCAGGAAGTCGCAGCTGTTCTGCCCGAAGGGCGTAGGCACGCCCGTCCGGGATGTGAGCAGTCACGGACGACGCCGGTCCCGGCACCCCCACGGGTGCCGGGACCGGCGTCGTCATGCGCGGAGCGGATCAGAAGGGGTGGCCGCCGAAGGGGGCGCCGGCGCCGTAGTAGGTGACGAGCTCATCCCGGTATCCGGCGTCGCCGAGGTGCTTGTCACGGTGGAACTCGGGGGCGCTCTTGATCTGCTCCTTGGTGCGGTCGACGAAGATCTTCCGCTCTTCCGGGTCGATCTTGACGACTGTGCTCGCCGGCAGCAGAACCTCCTTGCCGAAGATCCATACGCCGGTGTCGACGATCACGTAGGCGTCACCGACTTCGTCGGAGTGCTTGTCGACCTTGCCGATGCTCCCGTCGGTCGCCTCGACCTTGTAGCCGGTCAGGTCCGTACCGGCCAGGTGGCCCGCGGTCGGCTGGTAACTCCACAGATGTTCAGTCACGCGAAAACAACTCCTCGGTCAATGGGGACGGCGGGAATTGCTTCTCCACCGATCCTCCTTGTTCCGTACGTCGTGCTCGGCGGGTCGTGCTTTCCGCCTGGAATTCGTGTGCCCCGCTTTCAGTGCCTGATGCACCAGGATCACAGGGCGGCGGGGAACCGGTCCCAGGCCCGATGCCCGCCCAGCGCCGTCGTCAGTGCTTCCACGGCCGCGGTGCCGCTGTGGGCGACGGCGATCCCCTGTTCGTCCGTCACGATGCCGGCGGTTTCGAGGAGTCGGTCCGCGCCGTTCCAGCCTCCGATGGCCTTGCCGTGACGGTAGGCCTCGGTGAGGAGAAGCAGTACGCGCGGGTCGGGGGCTTCTGGGGGCCGGGCGGTACCGGCCTTGGCGTCGCGGGCACCGTACGCGTCTGCTGCGGCCCGCGGCACGCCGGCCAGCAGGAGGGCGTCGAATTCGACGGAGCGGGCGGTTGCGAAGGTCCGCTGAACGGCGATCGGTTCACCGTCCGGGTCGAGGGCGCCGCCGGTCGGGGCGATGACGAGCGGCACCATGCCGGCGTCCAGGACGGCCTGCCGGGCACCGCGTACGCCGTCGAGGTCGGATGCCGGGTCGGCGATGACGCCTACGACGCGGCCGTCGGTCGGCCAGGTCCCTCCCAGCTGGGAGAGGGCGGGGCTGAGGTCGGCCGCGACGAGCGGCACGGTGGCGGCGGGGACCGGCAGTCCCAGGCCCGTGGCCACCTGTTCGCACAGCTGCGGATCGATGTTCGCCAGTACCTCCAGCATGCGTTCCTTGATCACCTGCTCGTGGCACTTGTTCAGTTCGAAGGTGTAGGCGGCGATGATGTGTTCGCGCTCGGGCGGAGTCATGCTGAGCCAGAAGAGGCGGGGTTGGGTGAAGTGGTCCGAGAAGGAGGCGGGCGCCTGACGGACCTTGCTCGCCTCCGGTACCTTCACGGGCGTCTCGATGAAGGCGGCCGTATCGGCTCCGGCCAGGAACGGGCAGCCGCCGTCGAGGCTGTTGGGCCGGTAGGGGGCCACGCCGGTGTGGACGGCCGTCTGGTGCATTCCGTCGCGGAGCATGTCGTTGACGGGGGCGTGCGGCCGGTTGATCGGGATCTGGCCGAAGTTCGGGCCGCCGAGCCGGCTGATCTGCGTATCGAGGTAGGAGAAGAGCCGCCCGGCGAGCAGCGGGTCGTCGGTGACGTCGATACCGGGGACCAGATGACCGGGGTGGAAGGCGACCTGCTCGGTCTCGGCGAAGTAGTTCTTCGTGTTGGCGTTCAGGGTCATCAGCCCGATGGGCTGAACGGGCGAGAGCTCCTCCGGCACGATCTTGGTGGGGTCGAGGAGGTCGATGCCCTCGAACGTCTGCTCCGGTGTGTCGGGGAAGACCTGGATGCCGAGCTCCCACTGCGGGAAGGCGCCGGACTCGATGGCGTCGAAGAGGTCGCGGCGGTGGAAATCGGGGTCCATCCCGCTGATCATCTGGGCTTCCTCCCAGACCAGGGAGTGCACGCCGAGCTTCGGCTTCCAGTGGAATTTGACGAGCACGCTCTCATCGGCCGCGTTGACCAGCCGGAAGGTGTGGACTCCGAAGCCCTCCATCATGCGGAACGACCTCGGGACGCCGCGGTCGGACATGTTCCAGATGGTGTGGTGCGTGGCTTCGGTGTGCAGGGACACGAAGTCCCAGAACGTGTCGTGCGCGCTCTGCGCCTGCGGGATCTCGCGGTCCGGATGCGGCTTGCCGGCGTGGATGACGTCGGGGAACTTGACGGCGTCCTGGATGAAGAAGACCGGGATGTTGTTGCCGACCAGGTCGAACGTGCCCTCGTCTGTGTAGAACTTCGTCGCGAAGCCGCGCGTGTCGCGTACGGTGTCGGCCGAGCCGCGCGAGCCGAGGACGGTGGAGAACCGTACGAACACGGGCGTCTCCACGTCCTTGCCGAGGAACGCGGCCTTGCACACCTCGCCGGCGGCTCCGTAGCCCTGGAAGACGCCGTGGGCGGCGGCCCCGCGTGCGTGGACGACCCGCTCCGGGATCCGCTCGTGGTCGAAGTGGGTGATCTTCTCGCGTAGGTGGTGGTCCTGGATCAGCACCGGGCCGCGTGCCCCGGCCTTCAGGGAGTGGTCGGTGTCGGGCAGACGCGTGCCTTGGGCCGTCGTCAGGTAGGCGCCGCTCTGCGCCACGCGTGCCTGGTCCGCCCCCGTCGCCTGCCCGGTGGGGCCCACCGTCTCGGGTCCGTCCTGGTCGGGCTTGGGAGGAAGGGGCCCGGCGGGCTCCGTCGGCTCGGCGAGCTGCGGTGACTGCGGACCGGGCCTGCCCGGCAGGTCGTTCTTGGCGGTGTCGCTGGATGACTGCCGCTTCGTCATGATCGTTCTCCTTGGGCCGCCTGTGTTCGTCGTCCTGCTGCTGGGGGTCCGTGGTCTCCGGCTACCCGCACACCCCTCTTTGATGTCCCGTAATGATGCAATTCCTCACTTTTGGATCAGTCTGCTGGTGAGAAGCGCGGCAGCGCCCCTCGACGACGGAACGTGTTCCCGCGTGTCGTACGGGCATGAGTGGCCCTCGGGCGGACAGCAGCTGGGCATGACACCCCCTGCGAAGCGTGGCCATGGCGGCGACCGTGATCGGGCCGACACCGAGCGCGACGGCGTGGCGGGGCCGAGCGAGCTGGTCGAGGAGCGGGCCCCGGACCAGCCTTCCGGCCTGCCCGCACGCTCCTGGCGGGCGGTACTGCTCGGCACGGCCAAGGAGTTCCGGAACGACGAACTGGCCGACCGCGCCGCGGCCTTGACCTACTACGCGGTGCTGGCGCTCTTCCCCGCCCTCCTGGTCCTCGTCTCCCTGCTGGGTCTGGTCGGCGCGTCGACGACCGAGCGGCTGCTGGCCAGCCTGCAACAGCTGGCTCCAGGCTCCGCGCGGGACGTGATCACAGACGCGGTCCGGCAGCTGCAGGGCCGCAGTGGCGTCGGGTCGGTGATGGCGGTCGTCGGTCTCCTCGTGGCGCTGTGGTCCGCCTCCGGTTACGTGGCCGCGTTCATCCGCTCCGCGAACGCCGTCTACGACATGCCCGAGGGCCGTCCGGTGTGGCAGGTACTGCCGCTGCGCCTGGCGCTCACCGTGACGCTGATGGTCCTCGCCTGTGCCAGCGCGCTGATCGTGGTCTTCACCGGAGGGCTGACCCGGCAGGTGGGCGCGGCCCTGGGGATCGGCGACAGCGTCCTCACCCTGTGGTCGATCACGAAATGGCCGGGCCTGGTGCTCCTCGTCACGATCATGGTCGCGCTGCTGTACTGGGCGGCGCCGAACGCCCAGGGCCGTGGATTCAGGTGGGTGACACCGGGCAGCGTCCTGGCCCTGGTGATCTGGATGGTCGCCTCGGCCGGCTTCGCGTTCTACGTCGCGACCTTCGCTTCCTACAACAAGACGTACGGCACCGTCGCGGGTGTCATCGTCTTCCTGGTCTGGCTGTGGATCACCAACCTCGCGATCCTCCTCGGGCTGGAGTTCGACGCGGAACTGGCCCGTCAGCGTGCAATAGCCGGAGGGCTGCCCGAGGACACGGAACCCTACGTCCGGCCCAGGGAAACCCGTGCCTGGAGCGACGAGGACCGCCGCCGCATGGAGGGGTGACCGCGTACGACCGCGCCGCCCGCGCAGAACCGTCTGCCCGTGGCCGATGCGCGTCCGCTTTCCGGGTAGGCGCGCCACGAGAGCCGTGTGCGGACCGTAACCGGGCGGTCGCCGCAGGCCGAGACCCAGGAGGCAGCGCAGCGATGACCCACGAACCCCGAACCGACACCGGTACGCCCACCGCCGACGAGCTGCGCGAGCAGCTAGAAGGCACTCACGACGAGCTCGGGCAGATCGAGTCTTTGGCGGGCAAGGCCGACATCAAGCCGCAGACCGCCGAGAAGACCGCCGCGGTCGCCGACCGGATGCGCGGGAAGGCCCTGCACGTCGCGCAGTTGGTGATGGACACGACGCCCGATCCGGTTCTGGACAAGGCCGGCCGGGTCGCCGGCGCGGCGCGCGCCAACCGCAAGCCGCTGCTCGTGGCCGGCGCCGCCCTGATCGTCTTCCTGCTGGTGCGGCGCGGCCGCGGACGCCGATGAAAGCGTCCGGGGCCGCTCGCATTCCGATCGGCTGACCCGCAGCGATGCCGGTCCCTTCCGAGCCCCGGCGACCGCCGGAGATCCTCCGCCGGAATTCCGGGAGGAGTTTTCCGTAAGCCTGGCGATTGCGGGTAGGCGCCACCCATGATTCCTACCGAAATTCTTGCTGCCGAAGGCCAGGGGGCGTTTTTCCTCCTCCTCGCCGGTGTGGTGGTGGTCGTCCTTTTGATCGGCGCCTTCTGGTACGGCAGCCGGCGTAGCGCGCGGCGCCGGGCGCCTGCCCGCCCGGCCGAGCAGAATCCGGCGGCACGCGGACGGGAGGATTCCTGGCAGACACCGGAAGGCAGCGCAGACCAGGAGCCCCGCCCGTGAGCCGGCCCGGTGCGCTGCGCGAGGGGCGAGCCGCGCCGCCCAGGACGGCACCGTCCCCGTCCCCGTCCCCGCTGACCGTCGGCCTGATGACCCTGCCGGGTGTCTACCGGCCGCAGGCGGACACCCTCCTCCTCGCCGAGGCGCTCGCCCAGGAGCAGCTGGGGCCGCGCACGGAGGCCCTGGAGATCGGTACGGGCACCGGTGCGCTGGCCCTGCACGCCGCGGGCAGGGGAGCCCGGGTCACGGCGGTCGACGTCTCCTGGCCCGCCGTGCTCACGGCGCGGCTGAACTCCCTGCTCCGCCGACTGCCCCTGCGCGTCCTGCACGGCGACTTCGCGGCCCGCACCGCCGGGTCCCGCTACGACCTGGTCATCACGAATCCGCCGTACGTCCCCGCCCCGGGGCACCGGCTCCCGTCGTACGGGCCGACGCGGGCCTGGGACGCCGGCCCTGACGGGCGCGGGGTCATCGACCGGATCTGCGCCGACGCGCCCGCCCTGCTGCGTCCCGGCGGTGTCCTGCTCATGGTGCACTCGGGGATGTGCGGGGCCGAGCGGACGCTCGACCGCCTGACCGGGGCGGGGCTGGCCGCGGAGGTCACGGCGAAGGCCTCCGTCCCGTGGGGCCCCGTACTGCGTTCGCGACGGGCCTGGCTTGAGCAGCAGGGGCTGGCGGCGGAAGCCGAGCAGTGGGAAGAGTTGGTGGTGATCCGTGCCGAGTCCACATGAACACGGTCCCTCCCGGCCTGCTTCCGCGGCGGCGCCCGCCCGCCGGGTCTCCGTGGATCCGCAGGGCCCGGTCCTGGTCGAGGGTCCGGTCGAGATCGTCCTGGAGGACGGGACGGTCGCCCGCTCGGACCGCTTCCTGGTCGCGCTGTGCACCTGTCGTCGCAGCCGCACCTACCCCTGGTGCGACACCAGCCACCGCCGCCGCGAGCGGGCGCAAACGCCACCCGAGCCCGAGGACAGGATCCAGAGATGACTCCTCCCAGCCCGAGCACGACGACCGCCGGCGGCCCCCGGCTCGTCGAGGGGCGCGGCGAGCTGTCGCGTTCCGTGACGGAGGCCCTGCGATCGGGTTCCCCGCCGGTGTACGCCGCCGGGTCCGTGCCGGAGGCGGACCCGTGGGGGGAGGACCTCCAGCTCGCGCTGTACCTCCTCTACGAACTGCACTACCGCGGCTTCGCCGGCGTGGACGACGAGCGCGAGTGGGACCCGGACCTGCTGCGGCTGCGCCAGGCCCTCGAAACCCGTTTCCTCCACGCCCTGCGCACCGAGCTGTCCCGTGCTCCCCGGTCGGTCGCCGAGGCCTTCGCCCCGCTGCTCGTCGAGCCCGTCGACCTCTCGGCCAGCCTGAGCCACCGTCTCGAAACCGAGGGCGAGCCGTGGCAGGTGCGTGAGTACGCGGCCCTGCGCTCGCTCTACCACCTCAAGGAGGCCGACCCGCACCTGTGGGTGGTTCCCCGGCTCACCGGACGGGCGAAGGCCGCGATGGTGGCCATCGAGTACGACGAGTTCGGTGCCGGCCGCGCCGATCGCATCCACGCGCGGCTCTTCGCGGACCTCATGGCCGACCTGGATCTGGATCCGGAGTACGGCCGCTACCTGGACCGCGCTCCGGCGCCCCTGCTCGCGACAGTGAACCTGATGTCCCTCTTCGGGCTCCACAGGGCCCTGCGCGGCGCTCTCGTAGGGCACTTCGCGTGCGTCGAGGTCACCTCGTCGCCCGGGTCCAGGCGCCTGGCCAAGGCCATGCGGCGCTGCGGAGCGGGACCCGCCGCGGAGCACTTCTACGCCGAGCACGTGGAGGCCGATGCCGTCCACGAGCAGGTCGTACGCCACGAGGTCATCGCGGGCCTGCTGGCCGACGAGCCGGGCCTCGAGGCGGACATCGCCTTCGGGTGCGCGGCCACCGTGCTGCTGGAGGACCGCCTCGCGATCCACATCCGCCAGGCCTGGGACCAGGGCCGCAGTGCGCTGCGGTCGCCCTTGCCGCATCCGTAGGGCCTCGGCCGACGGGGTATCGGCCAAGGCCCGTTGTCTCGTGCGGCCACTGCTGTCAGCGGGGCGCGGCTCGGTGGCCGAACCAGCGGCCACGACCGCGCGGGGCGTCCGCCACCGGAGCAGTGGTCTCCGCCGCCGGAGCAGCGGGCTCGGCCATCGGAGGAGCGGTATCGGCCGCCGGAGCAGTCGTCCCGGCGCGGGTGTCGTCACGCGTGGTCTCGGCACGGGCGTCGTCACGTTGCTTGATCAGTTCGTCCCGCTCGCGTTCGTGCTCGCGCTCGACGGCGGTGGCCTCACGGCGTGATGTGCCCAGCTCCCTTCGGGCCCGCGTCGAGCGGCGGGCCGAACGGCGGGCGCCCATCACGACGAGCGCCAGGCCCAAGAGGGCTGCGGCTCCCACGATGATCCCGATCAGAAAGAGAGCCCCGGTCGAACCGGTCGCGTGGTAGCCGAATATCGAGAAATCGCCGCCACCGCCGAGATCGTGCCCCGAACCGGTGTTGCCGAATATTCCGGCCAGGCCGATGACTATGGCGGCGATCAGAATGATGAGTCCGAGGATGAGAATCATGGAACTGCTCCTTGGGTTCGCGCCCGGACAATCCGCCGAACACGGCTGGCGCCTACCCCGGTCGTGAACCGTCAAGCCCGAACCGGAGACATCCATGCCGTCAGCGGCCGCGGACACCGCCGGCGGCTCCGTCAGGGAGCCCGCAGGGCCAGCACGACGACATCGTCGCCGGGAGCATCGTCCGCCGGTCTGCTGCTGATCCGGCGGAGCAGTTCGGCCGGCGGACGGTCACCGTGTCGAGCGAGCAGGGCGCCGAGCCGTGCGATGGAGGCGTCGATGTCGTGACCGCGGCGCTCGATGAGGCCATCGGTGTAGAGCAGCAGTGTGGAGCCGGGTGGAAGGTCGCGCCGTGCCTCCGTGCGGAGGAAGGGCCCCAGGCTCCGATGGAGGAGGATGTCGTGCTCGACCAGGATGGTCACCCGGCCGTCGGGGGTACGCAGCAGCGGCGGCGGGTGGCCGGCGTTGGACCAGGTCAGCGTCCAGCCGGGACCGTTCTCGGCCGGGGCGAGGCGCGCGTGGACCAGTGTGCCGCTGGCCTCGACGGGCAGGATCGAGCACGCGGCGTCCAGGGCGGTCAGAGCGGTGGCAGGGCTGTACGGGGGGTGGTCGAGGGTGGCCTGCCGCAGCATGCTGCGGATCTGGCCCATGATCGTGGCGGCGTGCATGTCGTGGCCGGTGATGTCGCCCACCGTGACCATGAGTGCTCGGGACCCGCCGGCTGAGGCGGGCGGCAGGTGGTAGGCGTCGTACCAGTCCCCGCCGATCATGTCGCCGACCGCGGCCGGCTGGTACAGGGCGCTGATCTCGAGGGGGTCGGCAAGGGGAAGATCGGTGAGCATGGCTTCCTGGAGCTGCCTGGCCACGGAGACCCGTTCGTCCAGGTACAGGGCGCGCTCCACCGCCTGCGCGATGTAACCGGACGCGGCGGTGAGCGTGGCGCGCTCGGTGACGCCCACCTCGTGCCGCTTGGCCCAGCAGACGGTGAGTACGCCCAGCACGGAGCGGCTGCCCCAGAGCGGCAGGCACAGCACGGTGGTGAAGCCCATGCGGTCGAAGAAGCCGACCGCCTCGGGGCCGTAGTCGGCGACGAGTGCCTCGCGGTCGGGTACGAAGACCGGACGCCGCTCCCGCATGGCCCGGGCGCTCGGAAACGCCGCGGTCACGGGCATCGTGAGGACCTCCCGTTCCACCGCGTGCTCGATGTCCGGGTCGGGGACCCAGTGCAGTTCGTCCTTCTCGGCGACGAGCAGGCCGACGTACGAGGGCTTCCCGGCGCCGACGAAAAGGTCCCGCAGCCGTCTTCGTACGTCCTCCAGCCCGGATGTCCGGGCCAGCTCCTCCGATGCCCTCAGCAGCAGCTCGGCATGGTCCAGTCCGGCCTGGGCATCGCGCTCCAGGCGCTGCGCGTCGCTCCGGGCGCGATCGGCGCCGGCCCGCGCGGTCTCCAGCACCTTCTGCACGGACCGGCTCTGCGCCGACAGGATGCGCAGGCACAGCTCGGCGGAGCATGCCGCGGCCAGATCCTCCAGGTCGGACAGTTCGCCGTCACTCCAGGTACGGGGCTCGTGGTCGACGGCGCACAGGGCGCCCAGGACGATCCCGTCAGCGTCGGTCAGGGGCATCCCGGCATACGCGACGACCCCGAGGTCCTCGACGGCTGCCGGGCTGGTACGAAGCCGCTCATCGGTGCGTGCGTCGGGCACGACCAAGGGCTGCCCGGAGTCCACCACGCTCCGGCAGAGCGCGTGCGACGGGGGCAGGGCGCGGGCGGCTGCCCAGGGCTGGAGCAGACCGTACAGGCCGGGCAGGATCTGCCGGTCTTCCTCGACCAGCGAAACGAAGGCCACCGGCACGCGGAGCAGCCGGGACACCAGCCGGGCGAAACGGTCCATCCCGGGATCGGAAGCCGCCGAAAGCCCGGCCAGGATCAAGGCCCGCCGCCGGGCGCTTCCCGGGTCCACTCCGGTCATCCGGCCCTGCTCCGACATCTGCCCTCCGGTCCGGCTGTCCCGAAGCCCTGAACGGCATCGTAGACCGGCGCTGGGCTGTTTGGCCGGTCGTACGGTGACGGGGCCGCCGCCGGACGACGCGTACCGCCGCCGGACGCGGGCTCGCCCATCGATCCGGACGGGAGCAGGTCACCCGCGGGGCCGGCCTACATGGGGTCCATGGTTCCGCTGCCCCTGCCGTTCTCCTGCTCGGTCTTCTCCCGGATGCGCATGGCCCGGTCCTTCAGCCGCTGCCGCTCCGCGGGATCGGTGGCGTGCTGCGCCGCCTGCTCCAGTTCTTCGGCCTTGGCACGCATCTGCTGGGCCCGCTCGCTCGGCCGGCTGTCACCGCTCATGATCACTCCTCGGATCCGGGGTACGGGTCCTCCCAGGCAAGCAGCGGGAGGGCCGACGCGCCACCGCGCCCGGCAGCCGGGGTGCTCATTGCGTCCGGAGCCGGCGCGACCACCTGCGCGAACGGTGGGACGATGACAGGACCAGTGGTGGAGGCGGGGCGGGCGACCCCCACGGCAATCCGGTGAAGAGCCGGACTGGTCGCGGGCGGTGAGGAGCCCAGTGCAAGGTCTCCGGGGAGAAAGGCACGCACGAGCGGAAGGACTTTCTCATGGCCGTCCGGAACCAGCTCGTTCACCGGCCCCCGCACGCGGTGTGGGCGGTGCTCGCCGATCCGACCCTGTACGGGGAGTGGGTGGTGGGACCCTCCGAGTCGACGCCGCTCGATCAGCTCTGGCCCGAGGTCGGATCCCGGCTGCGTTACACCGTGCGGCTGGGCCCGTGGTCGACCGAAGGCGTGACGACCGTACGCCACCGGGAACCGGGCCGGGAGCTGGAACTGGAGGCCTCGTTCCAGACCTTGGGCACCGCGAGGATCTTCCTCCAGCTCCGGCCGTGGGGCGAGGAGACCCTGGTCGTCTGCGACGAGCACCCCCTGCGCGGCCTGGGCGGAACGCTGCACAACCCCGCCGTGGAAGCGCTGCTGCAGCTGCGCCATCGAGGGATGCTGGCCCGCTTGGCCCGGATCGTGGAGCGGGGTCCCGCAGGGGCCCGCCATGCCTGACGCGGTGGTGATCGGCGCGGGCCCGAACGGGCTGGTGGCCGCGAACGTGCTGGCGGACGCCGGCTGGAGCGTCGAGGTCCTGGAGGCGCAGCCCGGACCCGGAGGCGCGGTGCGCAGCGACAGGGGAGTCCATCCCGACTACGTCTCGGACCTCTTCAGCGCCTTCTACCCGCTGGCCGCCGCCTCCCCGGTGCTCGCCCGCCTCGACCTCGCCGCCGAGGGCCTGCGGTGGAGCCACGCCCCGTCCGTACTGGCGCATCCCCTGCTGGACGGCAGGTGTGCGGTGCTCGAACGGCGCGTGCAGGAGACCGCGGCCGGGCTGGAGGCGTTCGCGCCGCCCGACGGTGATGTCTGGCGGGACATGTACGAGGCGTGGAGCCGGGTCGGTCCCGATCTCGTCCAGGCCCTGTTCACCCCCTTCCCCCCGGTCCGCGCCGGCCTTCGCCTGGCCGTGAAACTCCGGGCCGCGGGCGGCTTGCGGTTCGCCCGTAACCTGGCCCTGCCCGTGCGCCGCATGGGCGAGGAGGAATTCACCGGACAGGGCGGCCGGCTCCTGCTGGCCGGCAACGCGCTGCACGCAGACCTGTCCCCGGAAGCCGTCGGCAGCGGCGGCTTCGGCTGGCTGATGTCGATGCTCGGTCAGAGCCACGGCTTCCCGGTCCCCGTCGGAGGGTCCGGCGCTCTGACCGCGGCGCTGGTCAGCCGTTTGCGGAGCCGCGGGGGTGTCCTGCGCTGCGGGGAGCGCGTCGCCTCCGTCGTCGTACGCGGCGGCACGGCGGTCGGGGTCCGGACCGCGGGCGGGGAGACGGTCGCCGCACGTCGCGCCGTACTCGCCGACACCTCGGCACCGGCCCTCTACCGGGACCTCGTGGGCGAGGAGCACCTCCCGTCCCGCCTCCTGCGGGACCTGGAACGCTTCCAGTGGGACTTCGCGACCTTCAAGGTCGACTGGGCCCTGTCCGGCCCGGTCCCGTGGACGGCACCGCAGGCCGCGGGCGCCGGCACCGTCCACGTCGCCGACGGCGTCGACGGCCTGACCCGGTTCGCCTCGCGGATCGCCATGGACCAGGTCCCCGACGAACCGTTCGCCCTCTTCGGCCAGATGACCACAGCGGACCCGACACGCTCACCGGCCGGTACTGAATCGGCGTGGGCCTACACCCACGTCCCGCAGCACATCGCCTCCGACGCCGGCCCGGACGGCATCACCGGCTGCTGGGACGCGCGCGAACAGGAAGCCATGGCCGACCGCGTCGAGGCCCAGGTGGAACGGTTCGCACCGGGCTTCCGCACCCTGATCCTCGCCCGCCGCATCCTGGCCCCCACCACCCTCCAGGCCATGGACGAGAACCTCCACAACGGCGCCATCAACAACGGCACCACCGCCCTCCACCAGCAGGCGATCTTCCGCCCCACCCCCGGCACCGGCCGGCCCGAGACCCCCGTCAAGGGCCTCTACCTCGCCTCCGCGGCCGCCCACCCCGGCGGCGGCGTCCACGGAGCACCCGGCGCGAACGCCGCCCGCGCCGCCCTGCGAGGCCACGGACTCCACCCCCTGTTCCACCGGGCCCAACGCATGTGAGCCGTGTGCCAAGGGCGGGGCGGGGCAGACGAGTGCCACCGTGCAGCCCACCCCGGAGGCCCGTCGATGTCGTTCGTATCCACTCTGGTCACTGTTCACCTCGGCGCGGCGAGCAGCCGTTTGCCGCTCCTCGCCCGCTTCTCGTACGACGGCGGGGACCCGTACGCGGTGCGGGCCACGTTCCTCGACGGCCCCACGGTCCTGGCCCGTTGGCATTTCGACCGGCAGATGATCGCCGAGGGACTGCACCGTCCGGTGGGCGAGGGAGACGTCGGCTTCCGTCCCCACCGGGAGGCCGGCGTCGACGAGCTCCGCGTCGCTCTGCGGGGCTACGCCGGGCAGAGGCAAGGGGATGCCGTCCTCTTCGTGGAGGCCCGCCCGCTCACGGACTTTCTGCACCAGACGTACGCCGTCACCGGTGCGGGGGAGGAGTTCCTCGACGTGGACAAGCTCCTCGACGAGTTGCTGGCCCGCTGACGCGGGCGACGGACTCGCGATCGCCCGGGCGGCAAGCCCGGACATGCCTCGGTCCCGGACCCCAGACGGGTTCGGGACCGAGGCACTGCTCCGTGGTGGGGTCAGATCAGCGCTTGAACATGTCCTTCATCTTTTCCTTGGCCTGGCGGGCATCGCCCTTCGCCGCTTCGCCGCGGCCCTCGGCAGTCAGCCGCTCGTTGCCCACCAGGCGGCCGGCCGTTTCCTTGAGCTTGCCCTTGGCCTGTTCGGTCTTGGCCCGGCCCTTCTCGTCCTTCGACACGGCTGATCACTCCCTGGGGGTGCGGGGAACTGTTTGCCCCGCGCGTCTGACCCGGATCGCGGCCCGCAAACGTGCACCTTTCGTCGCCGGTCGCGACGAAGGACAGGAATGGTGATCGCCGGAACCGCAACGCCGGTCGGATGTCGCCGCATCGGGTACCCATCCCCGTTCAGGAACGCCACGCACGAACGGCGCCCCCGCCGTGAGGGGGCGCCGTTCACGGAAGACCCGCGCTTCCTGCTGCCTGCGGTCAGGCGTGCCGGTGGGAATGCCGGTTTCCCGTGACGAGGCGGTAGAGGGCGAGCAGGATGACGGATCCGACGATGGCTGCGATCCACGTGGACAGGTCGAAGAAGCCGTCGATGGAGTCGACGCCGAAGATGACCTTGCCGAGCCAGCCGCCGAGCAGGCCTCCGGCGATGCCGATGAGCGTGGTGATGATGATCCCGCCCGGGTCCCTGCCCGGCATGAGCGCCTTGGCGATGAGGCCGGCCAGCAGTCCGATGAGGATCCAAGCGATGATGCCCATGTTGTGTCTCCTGCCTTGTCCTGCGCGGTCAGTGTCGGATCGCTTCTGCACGCTGCTTGCGATTCCAAACGTTCGCCGTGCCCCGCGCGGCAGGTGCGGGTCCGGATCCGGTGGCAGAGACCGGAGGAGAACGGGGCGGAGGACGAAGACTCGCTCTTCGTGATCAAGGCGCAGCATTCGATCTTCTTCGCTGTCGAACGGCCCCGGCCCGTCGCCGAAGCCCTGGCCCGATAGCTGGCCCGGCACCCGATCGCATCCTGGCCGAGGCCGGCTCGACAGCAGGGCTGCCCCCACCGGGCGGTGGATACCACCGGGCCGGCCTGCGCTAGGTTCACTCCCATGAACGTCACCCCGATGAACTCGCTGGCCCAGGTGTACGACAGGGAGTTCCGGGTGCGGGGCTTGCGCCAACAGGGCTGGGGACGGGGGTTGATGGCCGTAGCCGTGCTCATCTGGCTGTGGCTGGGCTACCTGCTCGTCTTCCCCTTCAGCGCCGGCGAGGGCGCGCACCTCAAGGCAGTCGAGTGCGAGTCCCGCGCTTTCCACCAGAACGGGAGGGTCGCCGTGTCCTACCGCGCAGACACGGGGGAGCGCTGCGATGCCGAGCGTGACTGGGGACCCATCACCGCGGGCCTCCTGCTTTCCCTCCCGTTCGCCGTCGTCGGCACCGGCCTGTACGTGTCGGGAACCTCGGCGCTCCGCACCGCCGCGTACGCCGCGGATGTCGCTCGCTTGAACGCCACCAAGGAGATCTGAGCCGCCGCTGTCCGAGAAGGCCGGAGCAGCCACGCCCCGCCCGCCCCGCCTGCCCCGCCCGCCCCCGGACCCCGGTTCAGAGGGATGCGAGCCGGGCCGCCGTTTGATCGGGGCGGCCGCACCACGGGTGCACCCCGTCTCGGCGCCATCAGACGCATGCAGGTTCCCGGCCGAGCCGGTCGATCGTGGCGAGCTGGTCGCGCTGCAGCAGCAGACCGAGGGCTGACAGAGCGGTCCCGGTCGGCTTCGGCCGCCGTGTGCGCAGCTCCTCCAGCAGCCAGATCCCGGCAGGCAGCCGCCTGCTGATCCACCACTCCGTGGTGGCCTCGCCCGGCGCCTGGACGGCGAGTTCCGCTTCCGCCCGGGCACACAGGTCCAAAGCCCGGGTACGCACGTCCACGGCTGTGCGCCAGGCGGCGGCGAGGTCGCCCGGCGGGGCCGTCGCCGCGAGCGCGTGGAGGACCGGGCGGACATCTCCCGTCAGGGTGGGCAGGCTCTCATCGGGCGCCAGGACGGGGGAGTCCGGAACGTCGCGCACGGTGGTCTCCACGAAATGGGATTGGCTTCAAGGCCGGGCGTCGTGCCCCGTAGCAGGGCGGCGATCCGCGGCAGGGGCGCGCTTCCCGTGAGCAGGGCGTCGGCGGCGAACAGCGCGGCATCCCGCGGCGTCATGGGCTCGGAGCCGGGGTTCTCATCCCACTGCGCGAGCTCCGCAGGAGCCGGGGCACGTCGGCGGACCGGAAGAACGTGGCTGGCCGAACCCCTTGCCGCGGGCGCCGCTGTGTTGACCTGCCTGGCCGCCTCGCACGCACGGTGGCCGCCGCGGTGCGGGAACGCCGCTGACCCGTCGCCGGCAGCCGGCGTGGGGTGGCCGGCAGGCGGAGCTGGGTGAGGTGGACGTGCTGGCGTCACGGGGCTTCCGGGACGCCGAGTGGTGCGGTGAGCCGTGACTGCCAGCCGCCCTCCGCCAGGACCACCAGTTGTACCTCCGCCGCGCGGATGCGCAGGGGCAGCAGGCCGTCGATCGCAGTGCGGACACGGGCGGCCGTCGTCGGGTCGTCCGCCCCCATGGCGACCGTGACATGGGCGGCGGGCCGTGCCCCGAAGCGGCCGCCGTACGGGCGCAACTCGGGCCACCGGGTCCGGAACGCATCGACGGCGGGCTGGAGCCCCGGAACGGTGACGGCGACGAAGCCGGGCGCCGTCACGACCTCCTCCAGCACAAGATCAGCTGCCGGGAAACCCGCAGCCAGGGAACGCACGGCGCTCTCGTCCCGACCCGTCAGCGCAGATTCCGGCACGAACGGGTAGAGCAGCGACACGTGCGCCGGCACCCCCCGACGCACCAGAGCCGGGTCGATGCGCCATGCCGCATCGAGGAGCGGGGCGGCATCGGGCAGGACGATGACGACGGCAGTGGTCCCTGGCTCTGGCATGCCGCCATCATCGCAGGCCAGTGCGCTGCGCTACTGCGCCGATCGCACTCCGAGGCGGGCGCGGTCGGCGCCCGTGCCTCGCGGTGCCGGAGGCGACCATCTCACCCCGCCGGCGGCACGGCTCCCTTCAGGATGTGGTCCTGGTGCCGTCGAGCCGTTCGACGCGCGCTACGTTCTCCCGGTCCTCGGCGTCCGTGCTCGCCTCGGTGGCGAACCAGGCGTCGAGGATCTCCTTGAGCAGCGGTTCCGAGGTCAGGCGCAGGCTGAGCGCGAGCACGTTGGCGTCGTTCCAGCGGCGCGCACCGTCCGCCGTGTAGGCGTCCGTGCACAGGGCCGCGCGTACGCCGGGAACCTTGTTCGCGGCGATCGAGGCGCCCGTACCGGTCCAGCAGCACACGACGGCCTGGTCGGCGTTGCCGGCGGCCACCTCGCGGGCCGCCGCCTCCGAGCAGGCTGCCCACTGCGGATCGTCGCCGGGCCTCAGCGCCCCGTACGTCACCACGTCGTGTCCGCGGTCGCGCAGTTGCACCAGGAGTGCGCGCGCCACGGGTTCGTCCATGTCCGAGGAAACGGAGATCCGCATGCCCCGAGACTAACCGGCCGTAGTACGGACGGCCGCCGCGAGTCGCGGTGGGGCCTGCGCGTTGCGGTCGGTTGCGGACGGAGCCGACCGGATTCGAACCGGTGTCCTCGCGATTTTGGAGACCGCGCGCGTCGACCTCTGCGCTACGGATCCGCCCACCCCGGCATTCTAGGGGCGTCCGGCGGATCTTGCCGGGTGGCCCGCTGGCGCTGGCTGGCTGCGGTGACTCACCGGACAAGGACCTGATGGGGCAGGTCGGGCCCGCGGTCAAATGCCTCGACATCGGGCGCGGTGATCGGGGACGCTTCGCGCGATGACAAGAAGCGACGACACGCCGCCCGCGTGGGACGAGCGCACCCAGCTCACCACGTTTCTCGACTACACCCGTGACACCGCCCGCGCCAAGTGCGATGGCGTCTCCGCGGAGAACGCCCGCAAGGCGCTCCTGCCGGGCTCACCGCTGATGACCATGAGCGGATTGATCAACCACCTCCGCTGGGTCGAGTACTACTGGTTCCAGGTGGTCTTCCTCGGCGAGGAAGACCGGGGCCCCTGGACCGATGAGGACCCCGACCGCGAGATGCGTATCGCCGTCGAATTCCCGCTCACGCAGTTGCTCGACGAATACGCGGAACAGAGCGCCCGCTACCGCGAACTGGTCGCCGGGAACAGCCTGGACCAGCAGGCCCGGCGAGCCGTCCGCGACGGTCGCCATGTCGACCTGCGCTGGATCCTCCTCCACCTCACCGAGGAGACGGCCCGCCACAACGGCCACCTGGACATCCTGCGCGAGATGCTCGACGGCACGACCGGCGACTAGATCCGGCAGGCGGGCGTGTGAACGTGGAGCGTGTCGGCGGCGGGCCGTATTCACCTCGGTCTACGGTGGGTCCGCGGTCCGGCCCCGCGTCTTCCGGGCGAGGATCCCAGGCCTGGAAGTCGAGGTCGTCGGGGCGGCCTCCCCGTACGCCTTCACCTGCGAGGAGCGGCACATGAACCCGACGGCAAGGGCGACCGGCACCTCCGTGACGCCTCACCTCGTACGACCTTGAGGGCACATGCGACCTGAGCAGGCACCAGGCCCGGGAAGCGGTCGGTCGTGAGCGGAGAGAACCCGTCCGACACGGACCGTACGAGCTCGCGGGCGCCGGGGCGGAGATCCGCCGTTCACACCGAGAGCCGCTGGCCGATGGCCGCGGCGGTCCTCGCCTCCGCGGTGCTCACCCTGCTTCTGCCCGACGACCTGCGTCTTGGACCCCGATGGGCGGTTCCCCTCGCCGAAGCCCTGCTGCTGGTGGTGCTGATCTCGGGAGACCCCGGCCGGATCAGCCGCCGCTCCACCGCCTTGCGCGCAGTGGCGATCGTCATGGTCGTCGTACTCGTGGGCAGCGCCATCTGGTCGACCGTCCAGCTGATCGACGACCTCATCCACGGCGGGCACGAGACCAGCTCCGCCGATGCCCTCCTGCTGGCCGGCGGCAGCGTCTGGGCCTCCACCGTTCTGGCATTCTCCCTCCTGTACTTCGAGCTCGACAGCGGCGGGCCGGCCGCACGGGCGCACCACATGCCCCCCACTCCCGCGCTCGCTTTTCCCCAGCACCTCAGCCCCGAACTGAACGCCACGCACTGGCGCCCCCACTACGTCGACTACCTCTACCTGGGGTTCACCAATTCCACCGCGCTGAGCCCCACCGACGTCATGCCACTCGCCCCCTGGGCGAAGAGCGTCATGACCATCCAGTCCATCCTTTCCCTGATGATCCTGGGACTCGTCGTCGCCAGGGCCGTGAACGTCCTGGCCTGAGACCTGCGTAAGTGGCCGGGCGTCGCCAGGTGCCCTGGTCGGGGGCGCGCTGATCCTGGTGTTGCTCGCTCGGTGTGTGGCTGGCCGCCCGGATCCTCTTGCCGCCCCGCCGGCCGGGTGGCCCACCGGGCCCGCATGCAAGCAGCGAACGATCGAACACCAGCCGTGACGAGATCGGCCGACAGAGCGCTATGGCTCGTGAGCCGGCGATCACGGTGTTCTGGTGGCGGATCGCTTGGCGGTCTTGCTCCTGCTGGTACGCGTGCTGCTCCGGTCGGGTTCGGCCGCGGCCGCGCTCTTGCGCCTCGGGGTCTTCTCCGTGCTTGTGGCCGTGTGCGGTGGAGCTGGGCGGCGCGGTGTGGTCGGCCACGTGAACTCGATCTCCAGCTCGATCTGCCCGTCGCCCACCTCGACCTCGATCTCGCTGCGGAGGTCATCGGGGATCCGCAGACTCAGCGTCCCGGGGACGAGTTCCAGCTCGGCATCCCCGCCTTCCCTCATCATGGCCGCGAGTGCCGTGAGCTGGTCGGCCGCTTCCATACGCGACAACGAGCGCTTCTGTTCAAACTTGAGGTCCGTCATGCTCTTTCCCATTCCGGAATAGAGGGCGCATAACGTCCATTCTGAGGCCTTGTGCGGGATTGGACATCCTCGCCGTCCTGCCGGGCGGTCGGCCCCAGGGCAAAGGTCCTCGGCCCAGCTGGTGATCGCCGCCGAGCCGGGTGTGCAGCTGGTCGGCCTCTTGGCGGTCGATCCCGTCCACCGCTGGGACGTCGCCATGCCCGGTAGGGCGACGAGAGGTCGTCCCCGCACCCTTCGTGCCGGTGACCGCTCACACCGGGCGCTGCATGCAGACCAGTTGATCCCGCTCGTCCCACGACTCGGTGATGACGAAGCCGAGCCGTTCGTACAGGGCGACGGCCCCGCTCCGCCATTTCCACACCGACAGCCGCACACCGCTCACGTCGCTCTCCGCGGCATGCGCGAGCGCGGCGGAAAGCAGGCCGGACGCGATGCCCCTGCCCCGGAACGCCGGGTCGGTCCAGAGCCTCTTGATCTCCGACCGCCCGTCGGCAGGGGCTGCCACCACCAGGCACCCCACGACCGTGTCCCCAGTGAGGGCCAAGAGCACGGCATCGTCGGCGAACGCGGTCCGTGGGGCCAGGATTTCTGCCCGGTAGCGCTCAGGCAACCCGTGCACGTCGGCCACGGCCCGGCCCTTCTCCGCCTCCGTCCGCAGGTGGTAGTCCGTCAACAGACCTGCCAGCCCGTCCTCAACGGAAGGGCTCTGGTCCGGCCAGCGGACGACGGCGACCTCGAGTTGACCAGTCATGACGCCAGCATCACACGACACGCAGAGGCGCTGCACGGGCCTCCGGGACGCGGGCGGGAGACTTCCGGTATGGACGTGGAGTCGGTGGCGGTGGAGTTGTACGGGCTGCGGCCGTCGGAGTTCACCGCGGCGCGGGACGCGTACGTGGTCGAGGCGCGCAAGGCCGGCGACAAGCGGCTCGCCGCCGCGGTCGCGGCATTGCGGAGGCCGACGGTCGCGGCGTGGACGGCGGGCCTGCTGGCCCGCAACCGGCCGAAGGAGGCGCAGCGCCTCGTCCGGCTCGGTGAGGCGCTCCGTGCCGCGCACCGGACATTGGACGCCGAACGGTTGCGGAAGTTGTCGCATGATCAGCACGTGGTGATCGGTGAGCTCGCGCGTACGGCGCGCACGTTGGCCGCCGAGGCCGGGCAGAGCGTGAGCGACTCGGCGCTTTACGAGGTCGAGCAGATCCTGCACGCGGTCCTCGCGGATGCCGACGTCGCCGCGCAGTGGTCGGGGGGCCGGCTGGCCAAGGCGCCGGACACGGTGTCGGGTTTCACCGGCCTGGAGCCGTCGCCAGGCGCCGCTCCTCCTCGACCGGCACGGGCGGCCCGGCCGGACGGATCCTCGACGGAGCACGCCCGGCCACCGCAACGAGATGCGGACGGTCAGGCGGAGCGGGCGCGCCGCGGGCGTGTGGAGGCGGCCCGGGCCGAGTCGGCCGAGACCCGGGCGGAGGCGGAGCGCCTGGAAGCGGCCCGGGCCGCCGCGCAGGACCGTCTCGACCGCGCGGCCGACGCCGTGAAGGCAGCCGAGGAAGACCTACGGGCGGCGAAGGAGCGGCTGGTGACGGCCCGTGCGTCGAGCGCGGCCGAGGCAGCGGGCCTGAGGGAGGCCGGGCGTGCGGCAACCACGGCGCGAGCGAGGGCCGAGACGGCGGCCCGCAAGGTCGAGGAGCTCACCCACCGCGAGCGGTGAACACGGCGTCCGAGCCTGGGCGGGCGCCTGCCCTGCGGCGGGCGGGCCCACGACAGCCCCGTCACGCGTGCCGCCCCTCCTGGGCGAAGCGCAGCAGGAGCAGGGCGATGTCGTCGGTACGGGGGGCTCCGCCGCGGGCTTGGCCGATGAGGTCGTCCGCCAGCGCGCCCACCGCGTGGCGTTCGTCGGTTGCGGCGATGCGGGCGGCGACGGCTGCGATGCCGTCCTCCAGGTCCTCGCCGGGCACCTCGACCAGCCCGTCGGTGTACAAGACGAGCAGGCTGCCCGGCTCGAACGGGATCTCGACGGCCGTGTACGAGGCGTCCGGATCGATGCCGAGGAGCAGCCCGGGCGGCAGGCGGAGCACCCGCGCCGGGCCGCCGGCGTGGCGCAGCAGCGGGGGCGGATGGCCGGCCGTGGCCAGGTGGGCGGTGCGGGTCGCGAGGTCGATGTGGGCGTACACGCAGCTGGTGAAGAGCCCGGGTTCGAGGTCGGTCAGGAGCCGGTTGGTGCGGGCGAGGACCTCCGCCGGGTGCTCGCCGGCGGACGCGTGGACGGCTGTGCGGACCTGGCCCATGAGGGCCGCGGCGTTCACGTTGTGGCCCTGGACGTCGCCCACGGCGGCCGCGACGGTGGTGTCGTCGATCCGGATGAGGTCGTAGAAGTCGCCGCCGATGTCGAACCCGTGCGCCGCCGGCAGGTATCTGGCGGCCACTTCGAGGTGCGGGACGTCCGGTAGGACGCGCGGCAGCAGACCGGTCTGCAGACTGTGGGCGAGCTGGTGGGTGGCGTCGTAGAGGCGGGCACGGTCCAGGGCCTGGGCGATGAGTCCGGCGAGGGAGGTCAGGATCGCCCGCTCACCGGGGACGAACGGATGGTGCTGCGCGTAGGCCAGGATGAGGGTGCCGATGGGCCGGCCGGACGCGATGAGGGGCAGGAAGGCCCACGCCGCCATGCCGTCCCCGATCACGACGGCCGGGAAGGCGGCCGCGAGCTCGCCCTCCGACGCGAAGAACAGCGGCTCGCCCGTGCGCAGGCCATGGGTGCTGGCCGTGTGGACGCCGAGCGGGATGCCGTCGTAGCGGGCCATGAGCTCGGCCGGGTAGCCGCGGAAGCCGACGATGCGCAGGCGCTGCTCCTCGGCCACCAGAAGGGCCAGGGCCTGGGCGCCGAGCGCGGGGACGAGCAGGTCGGCGGCGTGCTCGACGACGTCTCGGGCGTGGACGGCCTCCGTGAGGGCGGCCGCCAGGTGCATGAGCTGGTAGAGGGCGGTGGCCCGGCTGGGTGAGGGTTCCGCGGGGGCGGCCGTCCGCGGGGCGGGCGGCGGGACGGGCTCGTCGGCGGCGACCGGGGTGATGCGGACGCTGATCCCCGTGTCGTCCGGGTAGAGGTCGAAGCGCAGGTAGCGGCCGACCGGGGGCGCGGCGGTGAAGCTGCGCGGCAGCCGGCTGATCGCCGCGGCCCGGTAGTGGTCCTCGATGACGGGCGTGTCCATCCAGGGCAGCGCTTCCCAGGGCAGGGCGCCGCGGAGGCGGGAGACGGGCGCGCCCAGCAGCTCGGCAGCCTCGGCGGTGATGAAGGTGATCGTGCCGTTCAGATCGAGTGCGCAGTTGCCTCCGGGCAGTCGGCGGATGAAGGCCATGGCGGCAGCAGCCTCGACGGGTCCGGGCGTGGGAGGGGGAAGCGGTCGCAGCATGACCGGCTGCGCCGGCGGCCGGACGGGGTGTCCGGTGTCGGCGGCCCTGCGCAGGTGGTTCGCGAGACGGCCGCAGGCCGAGTCCACGGCGTCGCGTTCCCGGTCGGTCAGGTGGGGCGCATGGGAACCGGGCCACAGGAGGATGAGCCCGGCCCCGGTGGGCTCCGCCGCCGCGGGCGCCGGGTCGGGGACGAGCGGGGCGGCGGCGAGGGCGAAGTCGTACGGCAGGACGAGGCCGAGGCGCGGGTAGCGCCGGGCCGTCTCCTCCTGGCCGCCCAGCCAGACGAACCGCCCGTCGCGGACCGCGTCGGCCACCGGGATGGAATCGTCCACGACGACCCGGGACCAGGGCAGCGCGAACTCACGGGCCAGACCGAGGGTCATCGCCAGGTGCAGGACGCGTCGGGCGGGGTCGGGCAGGTAGAGCATGCCGATGGACGCCCCCGCGGCCGCGCAAGCCCGGACCAGGGCCTCGCCGAGTGCCCGCTGATCGGCCCCCTCGGCCCCCTCGGCCCCGTCGACGCCCTCGGCGGTCCCGGGCGGCGGCTCGGCCCCCTGGTCACGCCCTGGAAGGTCTCGCACCCGTCCATCGTCCCCCCCACGCGCCGCCCGCGCGCCGCTACGCCCCACCCCGGCGAGCCCGCGGCCGCCCGCCTCCCGCCGTGTGCGATCGGACGGTTACCTGGCGTCACGTATGGGGGTGAAGGGGGCAGGGGGCTACAGTCCGCATGACCGGGACGCAATGGCCCCGGGCGTGGCCCGGCCCGGGTCGATGTCAGTGTGGTTTGGCAGCATCACGGCATGAGTGATCTTGTGACGGACCTGTTCGATCCCGGCAACGCCTGGAGCACCCGTACGCGCGAGCGGTTGACCGGCCTGTCGCCCGAGTTGGGTGAGCTGGTCGTACACCTGGGGACATCCGACGGGTTCTGGAACTGGCGGTACAAGGTCGACGCCGCCTGGAAGCGCCGGGCGAAGGTGCTGCTCAAGGCGGACGGCGCCGATGAGCTGGTGCGTTACGCGGTGCAGGAGTTGGCCCGGGGAGGGTCGTTCCACGACATGGACGACCCCGAGCACGCGATCCGCGAACTCGGGATGATCAAACCTGCTTCGCGGGCGCGCGGTCTTGCGATCGGCTTCCTCCTCGCCGCCGGCTGGCTCCGCCGGGACAGCGAGGGGCTGAGCGCCGATCTCGCCGCGGTCGCCCGTAAGAACGCCCAGGCCATGGACACTTACCACCGGGTGGACCACGAGATCGCGGGCGCGGCCTTCGCGGCGCTCGGCGACCTGCCCGGCCCGGAGGCGATGGAGGAACTGTGGGCCCTGCACTACGACGTCGCCCGCGCCCTGCACCCGCAGAAGGTCCTGGTGAAGTCCGTGAAGAAGGCCGCCGCGCGGCTCGGAGTCCCCGCGCACGAGCTCGCCGAGCGCACCGTACCGCGGCACGGGCTCGAGCGTGACGGGACTTTGACGGTCGGCTGGTTCGGGAAGGGGGTGCTGTGGTGGAACGCCTCGGTCGACGCGGTCGTCACCCTGCACGACACCGGACAGGTCACCGTCGACTGGGCCGAAGGTGACCACGTCACCCGCACGACGGCCCCGTTCCGTTCCCCGGCCGGTTACAAGACGCCGATGCGGGCCGACAGCGTGACCTTGGTCCGGCGCTACGCGCAGAACGTCGGCAAGACCCTGGCGGAGGAGCGGCAGCGGCTGGGAGCACTGGCCGGTGGGACGCGGACCTGGCTGTGGACGGATTGGGTCCGGTACTACCGGGACCACCCGGTCACGGGCGTGGCCACACGCGCACTGGCCTGGGAGTACCGGCTCCCGAACGAGACCGCTTACCGCCCCCTGCCCCCGGACTTCTACGCCGTGCCCGCCGCGACGGAGGTGCGGCGGCGCCCCGACGAAGGAGCCGTGCCAGAGCCCGTGGCGGGGTGAGGCGCCGCCGGGGCGGCGCGGCAGCCCCCACCGCCCTGCTCGGCGGCTTCCGGCTCGTCGAAGAGGCCCGCGCCGCCGCACACCCCGGTCTCGGCAAGGGTGAGTTCGACGCGCTCGGCAGCCTCGCGGTCACCGGCGAGCGCGGCGGCGATGGAGCGGACCTGCTCGTAGCCGGTCATGGCGAGGAAGGTCGGGGCCCGGCCGTAGGACTTCATACCGGCGAGATAGACGCCCTGCTCGGGGTGGAAGAACGGTCTCCCATCACCTGAAGAAGCTGCGGGAGGCGGGCCCGCTGTCCTCCGAGCGGCGCGGCACCTGGGTGTACCACCGGGTCGAGCCCGCGGTGCTCGCCGCCATGGGACAGCTCCTGACCCGCGCGGCCGCCGTATGAGCATCGCCATCGCGCCGCTGGCCGAAGCGCACGCGGATGAGGTCCTGGCGATCTATCAGGCGGGGATCGACGAGGGCGACGCCACCTTCGAGACCACCGCCCCGACGTGGGAGGCGTTCGCGGCGGGCAAGCTGCCGCCGCTGCGTCGCCCTCGGCAAGGACGGCGAGAACAAGGTCCTGGGCTGGGTCGCGGCGAGCACGGTCTCGGACCGGTGCGCGTACGCGGGTGTGGTCGAGCACTCCGTCTACGTCCACCCTGCCGCCCGCGGGCAAGGGGTCGCCATGCGCCTTCTCACCGCGCTGATCGGCTCGACCGAGGCCGCGGGGATCTGGACGATCCAGTCCGGCATCTTCCCCGAGAACCGCGCGAGCCTGGCCCTCCATCAGCGGGCCGGCTTCCGGATCATCGGCACCCGCGAGCGCATCGGCCGCCATCACGGCGTCTGGCGCGAGGTCGTACTGCTGGAACGTCGCCGCAGCCCGAACGTGGGGTGAGAGCCCGTCCGGGCGCCGAGGCGCCCGGGACGGGGTCGCGGAAGGTTCGGCCGAGGTCGTAGCCGTGGCCCTAGGCCGAGGGCGTCGCGGAGCCCGTCTCGCCGCGCAGGAAGATGACCGCCACCAGCGCCAGGCCCACCACCGCGCCCACCAACTGCACACCGACGAACGCCGGGACCGAGGCCGGGGCGATGCCCGCGAACGTGTCGGTGAAGGCGCGGCCGATGGTGACGGCCGGGTTGGCGAAGGAGGTGGAGGAGGTGAACCAGTACGCGGCGCCGATGTACGAGGCGACGGCGACGGGGGCGAAGCGGAGCCGGTCGGTGCGGGCCAGGCCGAAGATCAGCAGGACCAGGCCGGCGGTGGCCACGAGCTCGCCGAGGAGGAGGTTTCCGGCGGAGCGGTCGTGCGTGGACCACTTGACCAGCGGTTCGCCGAACATCGCGTCGGCCAGGATCGCGCCCGCGATCGCGCCGGCGATCTGCGAAGGCACGTAGACGGCGAGCTCGCGGGCGGTGACGCCGGCGCCGCCACGGCGGGCGGTCCACCATTCGGCCAGCGTCACGGCCGGGTTGAAGTGCGCGCCGGACACCGGGCCGAGGAGCGCGATGAGGACGCCGAGCCCGAAGACGGTGGCGGTGGAGTTGGCCAGCAGCTGAAGTGCCACGTCCTGGGTGAGCTTCGTGGCCTGGATGCCGGAGCCGACGACGACCGCGACGAGGGCGGCGGTGCCGACCAGTTCGGCGGCGGCGCGGGCGATCAGCGGGGTGCGGGGCGGGGTCGCGCCGGGTGCGGGCCGGGGCACTTCGGCAGATATCGGGGTGTCGGCGGGCCGGGTGGCGGTCAAGGCTGGTTCTCCTCGGGCAGGTGAGGCAGGGCGGGCAAAGGCCACGAAGGCTATGGACAGGACCGCTTGAGGTTCGCCTCCGCGGTGGCCCGCGCGCTCCGGGCGAGGTCGGCGAACTGACCGGCGAGGGCTTCGATGACCTCCGGGCGCAGGCGGTAGTAGACGTACCTCCCGCACGGCTCCGTATCCACGACCCCCGCCTCCCGCAGCACCTTCATGTGGTTGGAGAGGTTCGTCTGCTTGGCGCCCGTCTCCTCCACGAGGTGAGTGGTGCAGAGCGTCTCGCGGGCGAGCAGGGTCACGATCTTGAGCCGGAGCGGGTCGGCCAGAACCCGGATCAGATCAGTGTCGACTGACGTCATCATGGGCTGATACTGTCACATCAGCTGGGGCTGACACCAGCCCAAGCTGACCTCGCGGTCTCCTCCGTGGGCACGCACCACGCGGGCGAGGTGGCGCAGCACATCGCCCCCCGGCACTTCTCCACCGCAGCTGACCCCCAAGGAAGAACAGATGTCCTCCGCTCCTGCCGCTCCTGCCGCCTCCGTCCTGTTCGTCTGCATCCACAACGCGGGCCGCTCCCAGATGGCGGCGGGGTTCCTGCGCCACCTTGCCGGCGACCGCGTCGAGGTCCGCTCCGCCGGCTCCGTGCCCGGCGAGCAGATCAACCCCTCCGCCGTCGCCGCCATGGCCGAGCTGGGCATCGACATCTCCGACCAGAAGCCGAAGGTCCTCACCCCCGAGGCCGCCCAGGCCTCGGACTACATCATCACCATGGGCTGCGGCGACGCCTGCCCGTACTTCCCCGGCAAGACCTACCTCGACTGGCAGCTGGAAGACCCGGCCGGCCAGGGCGTCGAGGCCGTCCGCCCCATCCGCGACGAGATCAAGGTCCTCGTCGAGGGCCTGATCGCAGAGATCGACGCCAAGAAGCAGGGCTGATCCCGCGCCCGGCCCCTCTCCACGGAGCGGGAGCAGCTCGATGGGGCCCGGTACGGCAGCAGGGCCCGGACCGCGCGTAGCGGTCCGGGCCCTGCCCGTGCGGTATCGCCCTGCGGCGACGGTGCGTCAGCCCTGGGCGGTGTCATCGCCCGTCTGCCCGCCGCCCTCGGCCGCGCCTGCCTTCTCGCGCATCTTGCGCACCAGCTCCGCCTTCCGGTCGGCAGCGTTCTGGCGGTCGCGGTTGCGATGCGGACCGTTGTTCTGCCGTTCGGCGCGGGACAGCTTCTTGCGCTGGCCGCCACCCTGGCCCACGGGGTTGTTGATGTTCTTGCTGTCGGTCACGGGTTCTCCCGGTGGTGATGTGAAGTGATCTACGGATTCATCGGTGGGGGACGGGCGGCGACGTCGAAGGACGTCAGCAGGGGCCCATCACGCCCTCACTCGTAAATCGGCCTCTGGAAGAACATGACAAAGACGTTACCCGGTCCCGCAGGCCACGCACGCCAACCCTTGCGCCGCCCCGGGGGAGGGGGGAACATCCGGTCGCGGCCGTGCAGCGGATTCGAGGCAGAAGGAACTCGGTCCGCAGGCCGAGCGTGCCCGCCACGCGCGTCGGCCACCCCCTCGCCACCATGCACAACCTCACCCTGACACGGTGAACCAGCAGCTCAAGCACCACCCTGGCCTGCCCGAGACGAACCTTCTGCTACACCCTTCAGGGGGCGGGGAGGAATTCGGCGACGAGGACGGCGAACTCCTCCGGGTCGAGGATGCGGATGCCCAGTTCCTCGGCCTTGGTGCGCTTGGAGCCGGCCTTCTCGCCCGCCACCACGAGGGTGGTGCGCTTGGACACCGACGAGGATGCCTTTCCGCCGGCCCGCTCGATCAGCTCGTTCATCTCGTTCCGGGACAACACCGCGAGGGGGCCGGTCATGGAGCCGGTGACCACGACGGCCTGTCCGGCCAGCGGGCCGCCCGCCGACGCCTCGCCAACGGTCGCGCCGGTCGCGTCACTTGCGTCACTCGCGTCGGTCGGGGGCTTCTGCGGCTCGGTGACCTGTGTCCCGACCTGCTGGGCCTGGAGTTTGTCGAGGAGCGGGGCGAGTTCGACGAGTTCGGCCGCGATGATGCGGGCCTTCTCGGTGCCGATGCCGTCGACCTCGGCCAGCGCTTCCGCGTCGGCGGCCCGGATCGCGGCCATCGAGCCGAAGTGCGCGGCGATCCGGCGGGACATCGTGCGCCCGGTACCTCGGACACCCAGGGCGCAGAACACGCGGTTCAACGCGGCCCCGCGGGCGGTCTCGATCGCGGCCAGGAGGTTGGCGGCGCTGGTCTCGCCCATGCGCTCCAGACCGAGGAGCTGCTCGCGGGTCAGCGTGAACAGGTCGGCGACGTCCCTGACCAGACCGGCCTCCACCAGCTGGATCGCGCGCGTGCCGCCGAGACCTTCGATGTCGAGCTGGTCCCGGCCGGCCGCGTAGATCACCGAGGCCACGGCCTGGCAGCTCCGGCCGCGCACGCACCGCCACCGCTGCTCGGAGGTGTCGATCGCGTCGCCACAGCGCGGGCACGCCTCGGGGAAGACGATCGGGCTCTCGGCGCCGGTGCGCTGGTCGACCAGCGGTGCCTCGACCCGGGGGATCACGTCGCCGGCGCGGTACACGAAGACCTGGTCGCCGATCATGAGCCCGCGACGGGTGATGTCGGACGGATTGTGCAGCGTGGCGTAGGTGACCGTCACCCCGTCGATGACCACGGGCTCCAGGACGGCGCGCGGGGCGATGATCCCGGTCCGGCCGACGTTCCACTCCACCGCCAGCAGGCGCGTCACCTTGTGTTCGGCCGCCAGTTTCCGGGCCACCGCCCACCTCGGGGCGCGCGAGCCGTTGCCGGCCTGCCGCTGGTCCTCGGCCGTGTCGGCCTTGACGACGACACCGTCGATCCCGAACGGCAGGTCCGCGCGCAGGCCGGCGATCACGTCGATACGTTCCTGCACCTGCTCCACGGTCTCGCACCGCATCGGGGCGGCGGCCGTGCTGGCGGCCGTGTTCGCGCCGAGCGCGGCCAGATTCTCCAGCAGGGCCAGGTGGCCGAGGTCGTCCAGGCCGATCGCGCTGTAGGCGAAGAAGGTCAACTCGATGCGGTAGGGGCGGTCCTTGGCCCGCAGTGTGCCGGCCGCTCCGCTGCGCGGGTGCGCGAAGGGCGTGGCCTCGTGGGTGAGCCGGATCCGGTTGGCCTCCTCGAACTGCGCGGTCGTCAGGAGCACCTCGCCGCGCAACTCGACGTCGATCGGCTTGGTGAGCACCGGCGGCAGACCGAGGACGGCGTCGGCGGCGTGGGTGATGTCCTCCCCTGCCAAGCCGTCGCCGCGGGTGAGGACCTGAACGAGCCGACCACCCCGGTACCGGGCGGCCACCGCGAGACCGTCGAGCTTCGGTTCCACGCACCACCCGGCCACAGGGTGCCCGAGACGCCGTTCCAGGCCCGCGGCCCACTCCGTGAGCTCGCCGGCGTCGAAGACGTTGTCGAGGGAGAGCATCGGCACCGAGTGCGGCACGTCACCCTGCACGGCCCCGCCCGCCACCTTCCCGGTCGGCGACTCGGCGAGCACCTCGTCCGGGTGGGCCTCCTCGTAGGCCGTGATGGCGCGCAGCAACCCGTCGTACTCGTCGTCACCGAGCGGGGTGGACCCGTCCCCGTAGTACGCGGCCGAGGCCGCCAGGGCGGTGGTCACGGCCTCCACGTAGGCGGCAGGAGAGAGCAGGGCGTTGTTTTCGGTCATGACGGTCATCATGCTGCCCCGCACTGACAACGCCACCGCTCGACCCCGCCGCGCCACGGCGCGCAGCCGGGCACCGCCGCGGCACGGGGCGGGGAAGGCAGCGGCCGCTGACCGGCACCACCCTCCCGGCCGATCACCGGGGGACCGAAGCCGGCTCTCGCCGCGTCGCGTGGTCGTACACCGTGAACTGCGCAGATGCCGCCGTTCCGACATGTGGCGCGATCCCTGCCGGCCAGCCGAAGGAAGGTAGTGTCGTCCGGCCACCGACGGCAATCGGACCGTCTCTTCAACCCAGGGGAACCACCATGACTGATCTGAACTCGCTGCGGGCAAGCCTTGCGTCAGGTGAGCACGAGTTCGCCGACACCCTGGCCTTCGTCGCCGCGCACTACGACTATCAGCCACAGGCGTTCCGCAACGGGGAGCTGGAGAATGCCGCGGGTACGAACGAGGGCTCCTGCAAGACGCTGGGACTGGCCCTGCTGGAAGGCCTGAGCGATCAAGAGACGCTGCTGGCCTTCGGCGAGCACTACCGCAGCGTGCTGGCGACGCCGGACGACAGCGATCACGGGAACATCCGCAACCTCATGGCCCATGGTCTGCACGGGGTGAAGTTCGCCGGGCCGCCGTTGGCCCGCAAGAGCTGAACAGCGAAAGGCCGTGGGTGGCAGGCTCCGACGTCGCATCCCGCGGTCGAGGGCCCTGCTCGATCACATCCCGGTGGCCAGCCAGATGGTGACGGCCGCGGTCACGGTGAGTCCGGCGTTGAGTGCGATGCGGCGGTCTTCGCCGATCAGGTGGACGGTGATCGCGCCGGTCTGCAGGAGTACGAAGCCGATGGCCGCGGCCGGTGCCAGCGAGGGGGCGATGCCGGTCAGCGGCGGCAGGATCAGGCCCGTCGCGCCGAGGATTTCCACCGTCCCCAGCGCCCTGACGGCAGGCAAGGGCATGTGGTCGACCCAGGCCATCATCGGCCGGAGCCGATCGCGGGTGCGGGTCACCTTGAGTGTGCCCGCGTAGAAGCAGAAGAGCGCGAGCAGTCCCGCGACGATCCCATAGGCGATGTTCATGGTTCCCGTTCATGGTCCGCCGGTGCACGGGGGACCCGTCGATGTTGGCCCGTGGCGTCAGCGGCCGGCCGCCGGCGAGCTCCGGGCAGACCCAGGCGCCGTTCGACGAGACCGCCCTGACGGTGCGTGCACTGCGGACCGGTCCGGTCGGGGTGGTCCTGCGCGCCGATGATCCGCCGGCCCGCCGCGACGGCCTGCGGCTGGCCGAGCTGAGCGACCGCCGCTGGTTCCAGTTCCCGCCGGGCACCGACCCCGTCCGGCAGTCGTACTGGAACGGCGGCAGGCCGCGCGAGGGCCCCGTGGTGCGCGCCGTCCAGGAGTGCCTGCAAGCCGTGCTGTGGAACGGCACGGTCGGCCTGGCCCCGCTCGGACACGACCTGCCCGCGGAGCTGGCCGTGGTACCGCTGCTCGACATGCCGCCGAGCCGAGTGGTGGCGGTGTGGAACGAGGGCGACACCAACCCGCTGATCCGATCCTTCGTCGAGACCGCGACGACCGCGTACCGTCGCTGAGCACCGGCAACCGGTGCTGCCGCAGCCCGTGTCGGGCGGGCCGGCGGCCAGCTCCGGTGCGTCGCGCCCTCAGTTCCGCCGGTTCCGTACCGCGAGCACCGCGCTGACCAGCCCGGCCATCCCGCCGCCGATCAGCGGGGCGGCCTGCCCCGAGGCCTTGTGGTCCACCGCGTAGAAGCCGAGCCAGACGAAGGCCACGCCGAACCCCACGACGATCGCGTACTCCAGCAGCCGGAAGCCGTAGCCCGTCCACTGGTCCAGGCGCTCCTGTCGCAACTGGCGTTCCACCAGGGCGCGCCGCCACGCGAGGTGGTCCGGTTCGATCTCCTTCCACTTCGACGCCTCATCCGCATGGGGGAAGGAGGGCATGACACTCGGGGCCGGCGCTGCGGGCGCGGCCGACGCGCCAGCCGCCTCCGGTACGGGGGTGGCGGGGTCCTGCTCACGCATCGATGCCCCCCTTCCGGTTCGGGCGGGGCGAGGCGGCTGCCAGCCGCTGGTCGACCCGCAGCAAGGACTCCTCCACGGACCGCTCGGCCGCCTCGCGGCGGGCGGCGAGCTCCTGCGGCGACCACGGCGGCGGCGGTACCAGCGAGAGCCGCGACCGCAAGGGGTGCCGGGATCCCTCCCGCCGTACGGTGGCACGCACTTGGTGCCCGAGTGCGAGCAGCCCGAGCACGAAGGCCATCCACGGCAGCACGGCGGGCCAGAGGGAGGCCGCCGCGAGGGATCCGGCGTAGTCCACCACCGGGCGCGCCAGCAGAACGCACATCGCGACCAGGGCCAGCAGGAGCACGGCCGCCACGAACAGGGCGCTGTTGCCGCCGGACGCCGTGGTCGGGGGAGGGTGCAGGGGGCCGGGCATGGCCCGCGGCGCGGCCTCGGGCACGGCTTGCGACACGGGCTCGGGCACGGCCTGCGCGCGGGCGTAGTCGCGGACGGGCGCGGGGGTCGCGGGCCTGGGCGCCGGCATGGCATGTGGCGGGGCGTCCTCGCCGACGGGCGCAGAAGGGTTCAGGATCTGCCAGGCCTGGGGGAGCGTGAGGCGGGCCGCGGGGTCCTTCCGCAGGAGCCCATCGATCAGCGGTTCCAGTGACCGGGCGCGCTCCATCGGTGGGGGCGGCTGGTTCAGGATGGCGGTCAGGACGGCTGCGGGGGAGTGACCGCGGAACGGCGAGATCCCCTCGACAGCCTCGTACAGCGTGATCCCGAGGGCGTACAGGTCGCTCGCCGGCTGTTGGGGGAGTCCCCGGATCCGCTCCGGCGCGAGGTAGTCCACCCGGCGTACGAGCCGGCTGGGTGCCGCCGGTTCGTCGTCCCCGTGGTCCCCGGCGCGGGTGGCGGTCTCGGGGTCGATGAGCAGGGCCACCCTGTCGCCGTCCAGCATCACGTTCTCCGGGCGGACCGCGCCGTGCACGAACATCGCCTTGTGCGCTGCCTGCAGCGCGACCAGCAGGGCGGTGGCGATGCGTGCGGCCTCCGGCGTGCTCAGAGGCCCCCGCTCTTCGAGGCGGGCCGCCAGCGATTGCCCTTCGGTGAACTCCATGACGGTCCAGAGGCCGGGGCCGTCGACCACCAGGTCGTGGACGGGCACCAGGTTCGGATGCCGGGGTGATCCAGCCGTCCAACGGACCTGCCGTTCCGTCCACCGCAGCCAGTTCCCGAGCTCGGCGTCCGTCAGCGTCCAGGGCGCCCGTAACTCCCTGGCCACCACGCGGGTGCCGAGGAGCTCGTCGTACGCCTCCCACGTCCGCCCGGATCCGCCGGAACCCATCGGGCGCACGAGACGGTAGCGGCCCCCGAGTACGGGACCTGCTCCCTCTGGGCCTGCCATGCTCCCCCACTCGGTCTCACCCCTGCGGACGCACGCAGCGTACGGAATCCAGGAGGGGCGCGTGGGGCCATCGATCGAATCCGTGGCGTCGATGTGTCCTGGGGGCGGGTGCGCGGGCGACGGCCGGCCATACGTATGATCTTCGCTTTCTCCCCAGTGAAGGTCGAGGAATCAACGATGCCACCCCGTAAATCCCCCGGCAGACATGCCGGTTGGGTCGCCAGTGCGGTCGCGGCGGTCCTTTTGGTTCCGGCGATCGGTACTCCCGCCGAGGCGGCTCCCGGAGACCCGGCGGCCGCGTCCTCCTTCAACCTCAAGTCCGGACCCGATCTGAGCGGTCAAGTGGCCGCTCTGAAGGCGGCCTTGCCCACGCAGGGCGTCCAGGACCTGCTCGACCAGGGCAACCGGGTCGCGAAGACGGGCGCGTCCTGCACCACGGACCCGTTCGGTTCGGGCGACGACGGCAAGGTGCTCGCTCCCGCCAAGAAGCTCTGCTGGGATCCGGGCGACTCCGCCACCGAGGAATGGATCCCTCAGGGCATGACGGGTGTCTCGGACGCCCAGACCGACGAGCTGTGGGGCTCGCGCAAGCCACTGGTCACCGCCTGGTACGACAAGGCCGGCGGCAAGGGCGTGCGGCTGTCCTTCCTCGACCCGCAGACCGCGATACCGGGCGACCCCGACGGCCGGCGTTACCGGCACGTCCTGCTGGTGGAGCCGTACTACAACAGCTACGACCACGTCTCCTACAAGGCGGTCGACATCCACGCGGGCGGCATCGCCTGGTACAAGTACTACCTCTACGTCGCGGACACCCTGAACGGCCTGCGGGTCTTCGACATGCGTTCCATCCTGGACCTGAACCCGGACCAGAACGCATCGGTGGACGACACCACGCTGGACGGCCTGAAGAGCAACGTCCGCGACGAGACCCAGATCGGCCGGCAGAACAACGTCTACTACGGCCACACGTACCGGTACGTCATGCCGCAGGTGGCCTCGTACAAGTTCGTCAGCGCCCAGGGCAATTCCTCTGCGGCGACCTGCGCGGCCACCGGGGCGCCGAAGGCGTCCTACATCTCCGTCGACCGCAGCGACTCCGCCGCTCCGGCTCTGATCATGGGCGAGTACTGCGACTCCGACGACACGCACCCCGAGAAGGGGCGGGTCGGCGCACTGCCGGTCGACGACGCCACCGGCCTCCTGAAGTCGGCAGGCGGCGTGGTCGGCGCAACGGGCGCCTTCTACCTGCCCCGCGACCTCACCCAAGGCGCGGCACGCTACGACGGCGTGTACTACTTCAACCGCAGCTGGACCACCCACAGCGGCAGCCTGCGCCGGGCGACGGTTTCCGGGGGCCGTCTGGTGGACTACGGCGCCAACATCACCAACGCGGTCGGTCCGGAGGACCTGTCCTTCGAGCACGGTCAGGGCGTGCCGGGCGGCGGTACGCGGTACCTGTGGTCGCTGACCGAACACCGCATGGACGCCACGGACCCGACCTGCACGGACTCCGGTTCGCCCTGCGGCCGGGTGATCTACGCGCACCGTGCGACCGACATCCTGGCCCGGCCTTGAGCCGCCGCAGCGGCCGCTGAGGCGCCCCGGCACAGGTGAAGGGCCCGGATCCATTCGAGGATCCGGGCCCTTCACCTTCAGTAGCGGGGACAGGATTTGAACCTGCGACCTCTGGGTTATGAGCCCAGCGAGCTACCGAGCTGCTCCACCCCGCGTCGGTGAACCCCACCTTACGGCACGACCGCACCGCGCTCCGACCGGATTCCACTGCCCCGTACCGGGCAGGGTGGACCGTATGGATCACCTCACCAGGCTCGGCGTCTTCAGGAGCGAGGCGGAGGCCTTCGACGACGCCGTACGGCGGGCGGCCGGCGGCGGCCGCGAAGCCCCGCCGGTGCCGTCCTGCCCCGGCTGGTCGGTCGCCGACCTCGTCGGCCACCTCGGCAGCGTCCAGCGCTACCTCGCGCACATCCTCCGGGAGCGGCACACGGAACCGCCGGACCCCACGGACCTCGCCCTCTACGCACTCCCCGAGGACCCGGCGGTACGGGCCGCCTGGCCCCGGCACGACGCGACACCGCACCGCGGCCCCGTCCCCGAGGAGCTCTTCGACTGGTCGGCCGCCGCCGCCCGGGAACTGGCGGAGGCGCTGCGCGAGATGGGACCGGACGTACCGGTGTGGAGCTGGTCGGCGGAGCGGACCAGCGGCTTCTGGTTGCGCATGCAGACCATCGAACAGGCCGTCCACCGCTGGGACGCGGAATCCGTCACCGGCGACCCGGCCCCCTTCGATCCCGCCTTCGCCACGGACGCGGTCGCCCAGACCTTCGAGTTCATGGCCCCGGCCCGGCGCGGCTGGAAGCCGGCCCCGGCGGGGAGGGGGGAGCGCTACCGCTTCCGCCGCACCGACGGCCCCGAGTCCTGGACGCTGGAGTTCACCGGCGCCGGGGTGCGGCTGGAACCGGACGGCACCGGACCGGTGGGCGTCGAGGCCGCGGGCACGGCCTCCGAACTGACCCTGTTCCTCTGGCAACGGCTCCCCGCCACCGGCCTGGACGTCACCGGTGACGGGGCACTCCTCGAGCACTGGTTCACCCTCGTTCCGCCGGCCTGAACCCGGCCGCGATCAGGGGCGCGTGCTCTCGGGCCGGCCGAAGCGGGTCACCGTCAACGGCCCCCGGCCCCCGGCCCCCGGCCCCCGGCCTTCGGTCGCCGGCCCCCGGCCTTCGGTCGCCGAGCACCGCGCGCGGCGACGCGGCGCGGTCGCCGCGGGTGCGGCAAGGTCGGTCAGCTGCCGCCGACTGCCCGGCCGATGCCCGTCCAGCCGTTCGGGCCGGACGGGTCGCCGCCGTTCCACAACCAGACGGAGGCGCCGCCGTCGGGGTCGGCCAAGACGTAGTCGGCGTGGCCGTCGCCGTTGAAGTCCGCGAAATGGACCCTGCTGTGGTCGGCGGTGACACCAGTGGCGATCTCGCCGACCGGCTCCCAGCCGTTGGAGCCGGTCACGTCGCCGCCCCGGTTGCGGTAGAGGTCGACTCCGCCGCCGGGCTTGATGAAGTGGTAGTCGGCCTTGTTGTCGCCGTCGTTGTCCGCGAAGCGCACCCGATTGCGGTCGTTGACGGCGGTGGTGACCCGTCCTATGGGCTGCCAGCCCCGGCTGCCGGAGGTGTCGCCGCCCCTGTTGAGGTAGACGTCGAGGTTGTTGGAGTCGTTGAACAGCAGGTAGTCGGTGCGGCCGTCGCCGTCCCAGTCGGCGAAGCGGACCTTGGTGAGGTCCTGGGTCAAGCCGGTGGCGACCCGGCCGATCTCCTGCCAGCCGGTCTGGCCGGCCTTGTCGCCGCCCTTGTTGATCCAGGCGTTGACCGAACCGTCGGTGTTGACGACGAGGTAGTCGAAGCGGCCGTCGCCGTCGAAGTCGGCCAGCCGTACGCGCCGGCGTTCGGTGGTGGTGCCCCGGGCGACCTGGCCCAGATCCTGCCACTCGGCGCTGCCGGAAGTGCTGCCGGCCCGGTTGAGACGGACGAACACCCTGCCGTCGTCCGCGATGGTCACGTGGTCCGGCCGGCCGTCGCCGTCGAAGTCCGCCCACCGCACGCGCCCGTCCGCTCCCGACTCGTTCCCGGCACGTGAGACGTACGGCCGGCTCGTCCATCCGCCCGCCACCGCCTCGTCGATCGCCGGCCGGTACGCGGCGGCCATCTTCCGGTACCCGGAGTCGGAGGGGTGCAACTGGTCGGGCAGTTCGGCCGGGTTGTCCATCCGGGGCGGAGGCACGTAGCGGAACCGCTGTCCGGCCGCCTGCCGAGGTGCCTCCTCGGCCTGGACCACGGCGTTGAACGCCGAGGTCTGCTGCTCCCACCCCGGCGTGTCGGTCAGGAGTCCCTGGACGATGACCGCGGCATAGGGATTGTTGGTCCGTATCCGGTCGACGAGGGCGAGCAGTTGGTGCGCGGTGTCCACCGGGTCGGCCTGGTGGTGGCGGATGTCGTTGATGCCCAGATGGATCAGCACCACGTCCGGGCCGGCAGCGGCCTGCCACCGGTCGATACCGGACCGGATCCCCGGGACGGTGTATCCGCTGTGTCCTTCGTGGTCGGCGTCGCCTGCCCCGCCGGAGGTTCCCGAGCCCACGAAGTCGGGGACGTAACGGGTCTGCTGGGCCAGCAGGTTCCAGAGCGGGCCCCGGTACCCGGAGCCGTCGGAGCTGCCGGCGCCGAGAGTGATGGAGTCGCCGAGCGGCATGATCCTCACCGCTTGCGGACCGGCTGCCGGCTCCGCGACGGGGGCGGCGCCGGCCGGGACCGGACCGCTCAGAAGCGTGGCGGCGGCCGTGGCGGCGCAGAGGAGGTAGGCGGTGCGTTTGTTCATCAGGGGTTGCCTTGTCTCAGGGGTGGCGCGGGCACGCGTCGTTGCAGAACCCGGAGGGGCCGGTGGCGGCACCGGGCCTCTGCTCGTGCTCGGCAGCCATTGTGCTGGACGCACCGCGGAGCTCCGCTCGCCGCAGGTCACCACCCTTGCCCCCGCCCCTGTCCCTTCCCGGACAGCCGGACGGCATCACGGGCCTGCGCCCGGCAGGCTCAGTGGCCGGTGCGGATCTCGTCGATGCGCTTGGCCAGAGCATCCGTCTCGGCGATGAGCCGTGCGTGCGCCTTCTTCTGCTCCGCTCCACCCTGCGCCTTGAACGCCGCGCTGAAGTGGGGTTGGAGCTGGGTCCACCAGCCGTAGTCCAGCATGGCCCACGCCTGTGGGCACAGGGGGGCGCGGGTCTTGGGGAGGTAGCCGCTGTCGACCAGGGAACGCCGGTACTTCTTCGGGTCACTGCCGTCCAGGTAGCAAAGGAAGTTGAAGGCCCGTTGCTGGGTCACGGGGTGGTCGCTCGCCAAGCCTTCCAGGGTCGGCCGGCCTTCTTTCCGGGCGAGCTCGTCGAAGAGGATCGCGGCAGCCAGCGAGGGGCCCGGCCCGACCTCGTTGACGGTGTAGAAGGACGCGAAGCCGTCAGCCGCGTCCTCTTCGAGGCCGAGGTTGGCCAGGAGGAGCTGACGTTGCAAGGCGTGGCCCATCTCGTGTCCGAAGACGAACTCGGTCGACAGTACGGTCAGATCGTCGGTGTTGTACTCGGACGCGGGGAACGGGGCGGGCCGTTCGACGGACTTCACCACGTCGGCGAGGGTCTTCTCGATCTCGGTCAGGAACGACGGCGGGATGAAGATGGTCCTGCCGTCGGGCTGGGTGACGGCGTCGGTGACGCCGGGCGGTACGTCGGCGGTGACCTTGACGGTCATGTCGTGCGGGAGGACGAGCGTTCTGTTCACCCAGTCGGCCGACCGCTCCAGCACACGGGAGTTCCGGATCAATGCCACGGCCTCCCGGTCCTCGGGTCTGACCGTCCGGGTCTCGTAGACGACGGTGACCCTGCCGGAGCGCGCCGCCTGCAGGTGAGGTCCCGCTCCCGGCCCCTGCCAGGCGTCGCGGGCGTCGCCGCCGCACCCGGTCAGAACGACCCCGGCGAGGACCAGCACGCCTGACAGCACGAAGTGCGCCCTCGTCGAATGACCGGCGGTGTTCGGCATCCTTGGCCAGCTCCCGTCGCGTGTTTCCCCACCGATCCTCCGGCCACCCGCAGGTGGGTGCCCGTCGAGCCGTCCGTTCGGGGGACGCACTCGTTCGCCGGTTCGGGACGCGCACCGGCGTCGTGGGGAATTCGTGCCGGTCCGGTGATGCGCCTGCCGCGGTCTCGATGGAAGGCGCCGCCGCCGATGAGGAAGGAATATCTGTGCCCGCGAACTGAGATTTCGACAAGCCCAGCGAGAAGATTTGTTTCCGCGGTACTCGGCTTTAAAATCCTCAATCCCCCACCGGCCGCCGCGGCGTGCTACTGTCGATCTCGGTTGCAGTTTTGGTACCCAAAAATCTTCGAGTGCCTCCGATCGGCCTCCGCGTCGATGGAAGCGCTTAATATTTCCGGACGTTTTCCGGGCGGGGCATCATCGCGGCGACACGGTGTCCGTGCAGTGCGGATCCCGATGTACTGCCCCCAAGGAGACATGCATGCCGGCTGGCACAGTGAAGTGGTTCAACGCCGCCAAGGGTTTCGGCTTCATCGAGCAGGACGGCGGCGGCCCCGACGTTTTCGCCCACTTCTCCAACATTGCCGCCCAGGGCTTCCGTGAGCTGGCCGAAGGCCAGAAGGTCACCTTCGACATCGCGCAGGGACAAAAGGGCCCGACGGCCGAGAACATCCTTCCCGCCTGACGGCGGCGCGCACTCTGTAGCTGGGGCCCGCATCCCTCGGGGTGCGGGCCCCAGCTACAGGCATCACCTCCCGCAGTGGGTTCGCCTGCGGGGATTCCCGCCAGGATGCAGAACGGGATTTCACCCCCGGCATCACCTGTTTCGGCGCCTGTGCCCGCACTGAATGCCTGTGGCCAGTTCCGTTTCCGCATTTCATTCGGCCCGTTCTTGCGATTCCCCGCGCTGTTTATTCGCTGCTGGAATTCCTTGATACGCGCCGCATCAAGGAAGGTTCTGAATGAACCCCGTACGCACGAACAACCGCACCGCTCGCACCCGCAGCCGTACCGGCGGCCCCGCTTTCGGCGCCTCCGCCGGTTCCGGCCGGAGCGGCCGCTTCGGCTCCTCCGCCCCCAGCCGTTCGTCCGCCCCCCGTCGTTCGGGCGGCTACGGCCGACGACCCGCCGCGGCGCAGGGTGAGTTCGCTCTGCCGGAGACGATCACCCCCGCACTCCCTGCCGTCGAGACCTTCGCCGACCTGGACATGCCCCGGGAGCTGCTGGCCGCCCTCGGCGCGCAGGGCGTGAGCGTGCCGTTCCCGATCCAGGGAGCCACCCTGCCCAACACCCTCGCGGGCCGCGATGTACTCGGCCGCGGCCGCACCGGCTCCGGCAAGACCCTGGCCTTCGGCCTGGCACTGCTGGCTCGTACCGCCGGACAGCGGGCCGAGCCCCGCCAGCCCCTCGCCCTCGTCCTCGTACCGACGCGTGAGCTCGCGCAGCAGGTCACCGAGGCTCTGACGCCCTACGCCCGCTCGGTCAAGCTGCGCCTGGCCACCGTCGTGGGCGGAATGTCGATCGGCAAGCAGGCCGGAGCACTGCGCGGCGGGTCCGAAGTCGTCGTCGCGACCCCGGGCCGCCTCAAGGACCTCATCGACCGCGGTGACTGCCGGCTGAACCACGTCGCCATCACCGTCCTGGACGAAGCCGACCAGATGGCCGACATGGGCTTCATGCCCCAGGTCACCGCGCTCCTGGACCAGGTGCGCCCCGAGGGCCAGCGGATGCTCTTCTCCGCCACCCTGGACCGCAACGTCGACCTGCTGGTGCGCCGGTACCTGACCGACCCCGTCGTGCACTCCGTGGACCCCTCGGCCGGTGCGGTCACCACGATGGAACACCACGTACTGCACGTCCACGGCAGCGACAAGCACCGGACGACGACGCAGATCGCGGCACGCGACGGCCGGGTCATGATGTTCCTGGACACGAAGCACGCCGTCGACCGGCTGACCCAGGACCTGCTGAGCAGCGGTGTCCGGGCCGCCGCCCTGCACGGCGGGAAGTCGCAGCCCCAGCGCACCCGCACCCTCGCCCAGTTCAAGACCGGGCACGTCACCGTGCTGGTCGCCACCAACGTCGCCGCACGCGGCATCCACGTCGACAGCCTCGACCTCGTCGTCAACGTGGACCCGCCCACCGACCCCAAGGACTACCTCCACCGCGGCGGACGCACCGCCCGCGCCGGAGAGTCCGGCAGCGTCGTCACCCTCGTCACTCCGAACCAGCGCCGCGACATGAGCCGGCTCATGACCGCCGCCGGCATCGTCCCCCAGACCACCGAGGTCCGGTCGGGCGACGAATCCCTGAGCAGGATCACCGGCGCCCAGGCTCCTTCCGGCATCCCCGTCACCATCACCGCGCCGGTGTCCGAGCGGTCCGGGCGCAGCGCCACCTCCCGCGGCCGACGCGGCTCCGCCGCGAGTACCAGGCGGGCAGGCGCACGGCGTTCCGCCGATAGGGCCGCCTGAGAACCACGTGATCAGAAAGCTGACCCATCTCTGCAGGAGGCACCTTTTGACGCTGCTCCAGATGCAAGGCCGCACGGCCGAAGCCGACCCCGCGCACAGGGCGGCGGACGAGGACACGGATCAGGCCTGCCCGCGGGTCGGCGACGACATGACGGTCGAAGTGGCCCTGTCCGTCATGGCCAGCGCCCGCGCGGGACACCTGCTGGTCTGTGACGAGGACGGCCTGCGCACCGGCCTGGTCACCCCGGCCCAGCTCGCCGCCGCCCGTGACGGCGAGACGTACACGGACCGGGTCCGGCTGCGGGACATCCTCGGCGATCGCAGGCCCTTCACCTCGCCCCTCACCCGGACCGCCGGGGCGGGGGCCGGGCTCGTGCTGGGCGGCCGGCGGCTCGACGCCCTGCCCGTCGGCGACGGGCAGGGCAGTGCTCCGGGCACCCCCGGCCCGGGCCTCGCCCTCGCACGCTGAACCGCCCCGCCGCGGTCGTACCGTACTCCTCTTCCCCTGTGAGGCATCATGCGCTGTGTCATCGCCCGCTTCCCGTTCGACCTCACCAAGAGCGGCGTCCTGGAAACGATGAAGGGCATCAAGCCCGAACCGGTCACCGGTGAATCCGTGGTCATCGGCCGCCGCGTCTACCCCGTCAAGCAGGTCGGCCAGGCCGTCACCCGCCAGGACCGGCGTGACTTCAGTGCCGGCGAGGTCCTGCGGGCCATGACCCAGCTGGGATTCACGTGCCGCGGCCTTCCCCGGGCCGACGCGCCCGTGCGCGGCCTCAGCCCGCTCCAACAGGCCTCCGCGCTGCTCGGCGCCCCGGCCACCGTCTGACCGTGGCGACCGGCGCGAGCCGGCAGGACCACGGCAGAGAGGGCCCGACCGGCATGCCCCCGGTCGGGCCCTTCCGCGTCTTGGCGTACGGCGTGACGCGGTAGCCCCGCCGACAAGCCGGGTCAGGGCATTTCGTCGGGGTCGCAGCTGGCCCGGCGCAGCCCGATCGTGCGCAGGGCCCGCATCAAGGCCTCGGCGTCCCCCTCGCGCACGACGTGGACGGCGCCCTCGACGGCAAGGGCGGATACGGCACGGGGCACGTGGTCGGCGGCCGTCCGAAGCACCACCCCGCTCGGCGGGTCCAGGGAGCGAACCCCGTGGAACACGCTGAGAACGCCCGGGTCCGCGTCGAGGCTGTCGACCCCGGAGGGCAGGGACAGGACGGTGATGTCGGGGAGGAGCAGTCGGGCATGCGCGAGAGCGACGACGGGGTCGTGGGCGTGCGACAGGACCCGGAAGTGCGGATTGCGCTGGATACCGGCGCGCAGAAGCGCGAGCTGCTCGCCATCCGGCACGCCTACCACCAAGACCGTCATCACCTGCTCCATCCTGCGTTCCGGCGCGAGGTGACGCGACCCGGGAGGCGGGGACCGGGTGGGTCGGGACGGCCTGCCCGTACCGCGCATACGACGCGCAGACCACGCTGACGTGGGGTCGAAGCAGACGGTGCCGCTCGCGGGCGGCCACACTGGGGACATGAGCGAGCACCTCTCCAGCGTTGACCTGACCGGCACCGACGGCACCGGCAGCACCCCGGGGCACAGCGGCAAGCCCCAGTACCGCCACCACCTCCGGTACGAGAACCCCACCGGTGAAGCCCCGAGCGGTCAGGGGCACGCACTGCGCGCGCCCCGCGGCCTCACCGTCGTGACATGTGCCTGCGGCCTCGCCACCGAAGCGCTCCCGAGCGATGACGCCCGGCTCGTCTACGAGGAACACCGCAATGCGATCCGCGACGAGACGATGCGTGGAGGCTGAGGGCCCCGCCCGGAGGCGGGGCCGGTCACTTCACCGAACCCGCCATCACGCCCTGGACGAAGTGCCGCTGGAAGGCGAAGAAGACGACGAGCGGGACCACCAGGGACAGGAAGGCACCCGGCGCGAGGACGCCGATGTTGCTGCCGAACTGCCGCATCTGGGACTGCAGCGCGACCGTGAGCGGCTGGGACCCGCTGTCGGCGAACAGCAGCGCCACGAGCATGTCGTTCCAGACCCAGAGGAACTGGAAGATGGCCAGACTCGCGATGGCCGGCCGGCCGAGCGGCAGCACGAGCCGGAAGAAGATCCGCCACTCGCTGCCGCCGTCCATCCGGGCGGCTTCGAGCATCTCGCCCGGGATCTCGGCGAAGTAGTTGCGCAGCAGGAACACCGCGAACGGCAGCCCGTAGGCGACGTGGAACAGGACGACGCCGGCGATCGTGCCGAACAGCCCCACCGCCCCGAAGAGTTTGGCCACGGGCAGCAGCCCGATCTGCACGGGCACCACCAGCAGCCCGACGACGACCAGGAAGATGCCGTCGCGGCCCGGGAAGTCGAGCCAGGCGAAGGCGTATCCGGCCAGTGCCGCGATGCCGACGACCAGAACGGTGGTGGGAACCGAGATCAGGACGGTGTTCCCGAAGGCCTGCGCGATGCCCGAGTCCTTCAGCAGGGCGCTGTAGTTGTCGAGGGACAGCTGCGACGGATCGGCCAGCGCGGTCCACCAGCCGTCGGAGGCGTTGGCCCGCTCGGAGCGCATCGAGGAGAGGAACAGGCCCGCGAGCGGGGTGATCCATACGAGGGCGACCAGGATCAGCAGTCCCTGGACGACCGAACTGCCCAACAGGCGGGCCGGGCGGCGTCGTTCGACGGCGCTGTGGCTGCTCATGCTCCGCTCCTTCGGAAACGCCGGATGTTGAAGACCATGGCCGGGACGACCAGCAGGAGGAGCACCACGCTCAGTGCGCTGCCGAGCCCCTGGTCGTTGCCGCCTCCGAAGGAGACCAGCCACATCCGCGTGGCCAGTACGTTCGCTTCCTCCTGGACCGGCCCCGGCGCGATGATGTAGACGAGGTCGAAGACCTTCATCACGTTGATCACGAGGGTCACGAACACCACCGTGAGGACCGGAGCGAGCAGCGGGACGGTGATCCTGCGGAAGATCTGGCCCTCGCCGGCCCCGTCCATCCGCGCCGCCTCCAGCGCGTCGCGCGGGATCGCCGCGAGTCCGGCGCCGATCAGGACCATCGCGAAACCGGTCCACACCCACAGGTAGGCGCCGATGATGGCGGGCGTCACCAGTGCCGGGCCGAGCCAGTTCACGCCCTGGTAGGGGGCCGCGAAGTTGGCCGCGGGCAGCCGCACGGAGTACTCGCCGTCGGCCAGCCCGGTGAGACGGAACGACCCGTCGTCGGCGGCGGTCGTGGTCGCGGCGACCCGGCCGTCCCGTACGGCCTCGACCGTCATGCCGGGCAGGCCCTTCTCGCCCGGGTCCACCCTGCCCGGTGTGCCCGCGCCGCCGGGGGCGAAGTCGAGGTACACGACGCCCGCTATCCCGTCCGCGGCCGGGGCCGGCGCGGCAGCGGCCTTCGCGCCGGCGGGTACTGCGTCGGGTGCCACCCCGACGAAGCCGAGACTGACCGAGCCCCCGGTCCGTACGCCCTTCTCGGTGCTGTACGGGCCGCCCGCCCGGCCGGTCAGGCCCTGGCCCTCCCGGATGCGGGCCGTCGGATAGGCGGCGGCGTCGTCGAAGGTGTCGTGGACGCCGACGGCGACCGCGTTGAGCACGCCCCGGTCCGGGTCCTGCTCGTAGGCGAGGCGGAAGACGATGCCCGCGGCGAGGAACGACACGGCCATCGGCAGGAAGAGCACCAGCTTGAACGCGGTCGCCCAGCGCACCTTCTCGGTGAGCACGGCCAGCATCAGGCCGAGCCCGGTCAGCAGGAGGGGGGCGACGACGACCCAGATGGTGCTGTTGCGGATCGCCTTGAGGGTGGCCGGGTCGTGGACGATCGCCGCGTAGTTGCCGACCCCGACGAACCGGTCGCCATCGGCGTCGAAGAGGCTGCGGCCGACGGAGAAGACGACCGGGTAGACGACCAGCGCACCGAGCAGCAGCAGGGCGGGCAGTACGAAGAGGATCGCGAGGCGGCGCTTTCTCCGCCGGGCCAGGCGCCGCGGGTCCGCCGGGCGGCGGGCGGTACGGGTGCCGGCGGTGCTGCTGCTCTTGGCAGTCCCGCTGTCGGCCGTCCCGCTGTCGGCGGTCAGGGTGTCAGCCATGGTGGGCCGCCTCAGTTCCCGTACGCCTTGGCGGCCTCGGCTTCGAGTTTCGCCGCCGCGCCCTGCGGGTCCGACGGGTCGCGCAGGAAGTCCTGGAGGAGTTTCCATTCGCCCGCGCCCTTGGTGCCGCCGAACGCCGCCGGGGCCTGGTCCGACATGTCGAAGCGGACCGAATCACCCGCCGCGACGAGCGACTTGGCGGTGTCACGCGTGGTGTCGTCGCCGTAGGCGGCGAGATCGACCTTGCTGTTCGGGGACAGGAAGCCGCCCGCACCGGCCCAGACCTCGGCCGCGTCGGGGCCGGCCAGGAATTCGAGGAGCTTCATGCCGGCCTTGCCGTTCTTGCCGTCCTTGAGGACGACGGCCGCGTCACCGCCGCTGACGACAGGCGCGCTGCCGCCGTCGACCGCGGGGAACGGGAAGAACTTCGCGTCCTCCCCGAGCTTCTTGCCGAACTGGTCCTTGGCGATCCCGCCGACGAAGTCGCCCTCGTAGACCATGCCCGCCTTGGGCTCGGGGCCGAAGACCTGCTCGACCGACGAGGGGAAGTCGGTGCCGAGGGCCGTCTGGGCGCCGCCGGCCACGAGCTGCTTGTCCTTGAACAGTTCACCGAGCGTGGTCAGCGCCTTGACGACGCTGTCGTCGGTCCACTTGAGCTTGTGCTGGGCGAGCTGGTCGTACTTCTGCGGCCCAGCCTGCGAGAGGTAGATGTTCTCGAACCAGTCGGTGAGGGTCCAGCCGTCCTCGCCGGCTATGGCGAAGGCCGGGCGGCCGGAGTCGGCGAGGGTGCGGCCGGCCTTCAGCAGGTCGGCGTAGCTCTTGGGCTCGGCGGCGACGCCGGCCTGGGCGAAGGCCTGGGGGGCGTACCAGACGGTCGACTTGTGGGCGGCCTTGAAGTAGAGGCCGTAGTAGGTGCCGTCGACGCTGCCGTAGTCCTTCCACACCGGGGCGAGGGAGGAGCCGGCCGTCTTGGCGGCCTCGTCGGACAGCGGCTGGAGCCAGCCCTCCTTGGCGAACTGCCGGAGCACGCCCACCTGGGGGGCCATCACCACGTCGGGCGCGTTGCCGCCCTCGATCTTGCTGCCGACGAAGGTGGAGACGTTGTCTCCGGACGGGACGAAGACGGTCTTGGCGCCGGTCTTCGCGGTGAAGGCGTCCAGGACCTTCTTGAAGTTCTTCTGCTCGCTGCCGGTCCAGACACCGGCCACGGTGACGGTCTGGCCGCTCAGTTCGCCGCCGCTCGCGGGGCCGGTGGCGGTTCCGCAGGCGGTGGCACCGAGGGCGAGGGCGAGGGCCGCCGATGCGGTGGCCGCGGTCCGCCGGGTCGTCTTGCCGGGTCGTCGCATGATGAAGTCCTTTTTCGTGAGGGAAAGCGTCGGGAGAGGGGCGGGACAGGGGCGGCCGACCGGGTTCGCCGCGGTCGACCAGGGGTCACGGCGTCGGGCACTCCGCCGTCCACCAGGCGGCGGTCGCCGCGGGGAGCACCCCGTCGGGGCAGGGGCCACTGGCGAGCAGCGGGGTTCCGGCGACGGGGGCGGGCACCGGCTCCGTACCGAAGTTGACCGCGCAGACAAGGCCGTCGCCGCGGGCCATCGCGAGTACCTGCGCCGGTGCGTCCAGCCAGCGCAGGGTGCCCTCGCCGAGCTGCGGCAGGCTGCGCCGCAGCTGGAGGCCTTCGCGGTAGAGGTGCCAGAAGGAACGGGTGTCGGCCAGGGCCCGGTCCGTGGAGTGCTCGGCGAACCACTCGGGCTGCGGCAGCCACGGATTCGCGCCGGGCACGCCCTGGCTGAAGCCGAAGGGGGAGGCGTGCCCCGACCAGGGCAGCGGCACGCGGCAGCCGTCCCTGACGTGCTTGCGGCTGCCGGTGCGGTGGAAGATCGGATCGGTGAGGACCTCGTCCGGCAGGTCGAGGACCTCGGGCAGTCCGAGCTCCTCGCCCTGGTAGACGTAGGCCGCACCGGGCAGCGCGAGCATCAGCAGGGCGGCGGCGCGGGCGCGGGCGGCTCCCAGCCCGCTGCCTTCCACCCCGGGCTCGCCCGCGTAGCGGGTGACCGTACGGACCTGGTCGTGGTTGTTGAGCACCCAGGTGACGGTGGAGCCGGTGCCGGCGATGTCCCGTATCGCCTCGGTGATCGTCGCGCGGAAGGCGTCGGCGTCCCAGGGTGCGCTGAGCAGGTCGAAGAAGAAGGCCTGGTGCAGTTCGTCGGGGCGGACGTACGCGGCGTGCTCGCGCGCGGTCGGCACTGACACCTCGCCGACCAGCAGCCGCTCCCGGCCGTCCAGGACGCCGTACTCCTCGCACACCGCGCGCCAGCGGCGCCACACGCCGTGCACCTCGGGCCGGTTCCAGGCCAGCTGGTTGACCGCGTCGCGGGCGCGCTCGTCGGCTCCGGGATCGTCGGAGTCGGGCAGTTCGGGGTGCTTGAACAGTCCGGCGGCGACGTCGATGCGGAAGCCGTCGACACCGCGGTCCAGCCAGAAGCGCAGCACCCGCTCGAACTCGTCGCCGACGGCGGGGTCACGCCAGTTCAGATCGGGCTGCTCGGGAGTGAACAGGTGCAGGTACCACTCGCCGGGGGTGCCGTCGGGCTCCTGGACGCGGCTCCAGGCGGGACCGCCGAACATCGCGCGCCAGTTGTTGGGCGGCTCGGCCCCGGTCGGACCGCGTCCGGGGGCGAAGTGGAAACGGGAGCGCTGCGCACTGCCCGGAGCCCCGGCGAGCGCCGCGCGGAACCACGGGTGTTCGCTCGAGCAGTGGTTGGGGACGATGTCGAGCAGCAGCTTGAGTCCGAGGCGGTGGACGTCCGCGACCAGCCGGTCGAACTCGGCGAGGTCGCCGTAGACGGGGTCGACGCCGCAGTAGTCGGCGACGTCGTAGCCGTGGTCGTGCTGCGGGGACGGGTAGAACGGGCTGAGCCAGATGCCGTCGACGCCGAGCTTGCGCAGGTAGGGGAGTCCGGCCCGGACGCCGGCCAGATCGCCGATGCCGTCGCCGGTGCTGTCGAGGAAGCTGCGGACGTAGACCTGGTAGATCACCGCGTCGCGCCACCAGGGGGCCGGTGCGGTGGCGGTGGGGGAGGGGTGGCCGGAGTCGGCCGGAAGGGTGCTGAGCATCTCGCGTCGACCTGTTCTGCTGAATGCGAGAGCGCCCCAGAGCGGGTGCGCTGTTATGTATGCATGTTAAGTAGCAGCGACTGGAAGGTGTCAACGATGTGTCCAGAAATGGCGAAAGACTGGGGTGATTTGTGCAGGTATCTCCGCTCGCACGACGAAGGGCCTCTACTTAACATGTAAGTAGAGGCCCTTCGGGATGGCCGCGACGAGGGGCAGTCAGCCCCTGCGGGAGAGGGGCCCGAGCTCGCGTGCGAGCCGCGCCACGGCCTGCTCCGGCGTCTGGCGCAGCGCCATCACGTCCTGCGCCACGGCCTGCACGGCGAGGCTCACCTGGTCGTAGCGCGGACTCTTGGGGCGGGGCACCGCCGACAGCACGCTCTGGCGGAGCGTGGGCAGATAGGGATACGCGCGGACCAGCTCGGGGTCCTCGTACAGCGCGGCGCGCACCGGTGGCAGCGAGCCCTTGGTCAGCACCTGCCGCTGGACCCGTTCACTGGTCAGGTAGGAGATGAGATCGGCCGCGGAGGCGGGATGCCGCGCATGGCTGCTCACGGCGAGGTTGGAGCCCCCCAGCACACTGGTGCCGGGCCCGTCGGGTCCGGGCAGCGGCACGGCGCCGAACCTGCCCGCGACCTTCGAGCCGCTCGCCCCGGCGTCCGCGTACACGTACGGCCAGTTCCGCAGGAAGAGCAGCCGGCCCTCCTGGAAGGCCCGCCGCGACTCCTCCTCCTTGTAGCCGAGCGCGTCACGGGAGATCCAGCCGTCCCGTACGCCGTCCGCGAGGAAGCGCAGACCGGTGCGCGCCGCGTCGGAGTCCACCGTCACCCGTGCGCCGTCGTCGCGCAGGATCGAACCGCCCGCCGACTGCACTGCCTCGGTGACGTTGACGGTGAGGCCCTCGTACGGGAGGAACTGGCCGGCGTACCCGTCCAGTCCGTACTTCGGGGCGATCGTGCGCGCCTGGCGGGCCAGCTCGGCCCAGGTGCGCGGCGGTTGCTCGCCCTCCCGGTCCAGGAGGTCCTTGCGGTAGTACAGAAGTCCCGCGTTCGTCACGTACGGGACCGCGTACAGGCGTCCGTCGAAGGTCGCGGTGTCGACGACCGGCCGCAGGAAGGCGTCCAGGGGGAAGCGCCCGCGCTCCAGCGGGGAGATCCAGCCGGCCGCCGCGAACTCCGAGGTCCATGCGACGTCGATGTTCAGCACGTCGAACCGGTCGCGGCCCGAGCGCAGTTCGCTGATCATCTGCGCCCGGGTCTCGTCGGCCGAGTCGGGCAGTTCGACGAGCGTGACCCGTTCGCCCGGGTGGGCTTCGTTCCAGTCGTCGAGGAGCGGGGAGAGGTAGTCGGTCAGATCGCCCGCCGTCACGAGCGTCAGGGGACCGCGGCCCGCGGAAGCCGCGCCCGCGTCGGAGCGGACGCCGAAACCCGCGTACCCCGCCAGCACCACCGCCGCCACCAGGAGAGCTCTACCCGCGGCACGTGTCCACCGCATAGATTCCTCCCAGCGCACGACGCAGTGCTCGATCCGGCTGCGCCGCCGACCACCGTGGCCTATATATACCCGTTAGGCATGGGCGATACTAGACGTCCAGGCAGACGAGCCGGAGGGCGGCGCCACCCGGCCCGTTGCCGAGTGAACCGTTGACTACGGAGCGGGAAGGAGGGGGAGCGAGTGCGGCTGGCGCTCCTTGCGCTCCTCACCCGTAGCCCTGCGCACGGTTACGAGCTGAAGCAGGACCTTGAGAAGCTCTTGGGTGCCGCGTACCCTCAGCCCAACGTCGGCCAGATCTACGTCACCCTCGGCCGGCTGGAGAAGAGCGGCCTCATCGAAGGCGAGGACGTCGAGCAGTCGGGCCGGCCCAACAAGCGTACGTACAGGCTGACGGACGCCGGGCGCGAGGCCGTACTGGCCTGGTTCGAGGAAACCGCCGAGGAACCCCGGGTACGGGACGAGTTCTTCATGAAGCTGGCGCTCGCTCCACAGTCCGGCCTGGCCGACCCCATCGCCCTGATCAACAAGCAGCGGCGGCAGTACCTCAACACCATGCGGGACCTGTCCAAGCTGGCCGCGGCCGAGGACCGCGACAACAAGATCTCCCACCTGCTGATCGAGGGCGCCATGCTGCACCTGCAGGCCGATCTCGACTGGCTGGAACGCTGTCAGGAGGAGCTGGAATGAGCGACGACGCCACCACGGCTCCGGCCGTGCCCGCCGACACCGTCGCCGCCGCCGGTGCGGTGCCCATCGTGCGCGCCGAAGGCCTGACCAAGACGCACCACGGCGAAGGCCTGCCGGTGCACGCCGTGCGCGGGGTGGACCTGTCCGTCCGGCCGGGGGAGTTCGTCGCGGTCACCGGACCGTCGGGAGCGGGCAAGTCCACACTGCTGCACCTGATCGGCGGACTCCAGCGGCCCGACAGCGGAAAGCTGTGGCTCGCCGGGGAGCGCGTCGACGAGTACCGCGAGGCCCGCTGGGCGGTCCTCAGGCGCCGCAGCATCGGCGTCGTCTTCCAGTTCTTCAACCTGGTCTCCAACCTCACCGTCGCCGACAACGTCGAACTGCCCGCCCTGCTCGCCGGCGCCTCCCCGAAGGCCGCCCGGGCATCCCGCGCCGAACTGCTCGCCGAGCTGGGCCTCGAAGGCCGCGAGCGGTCGATGCCCGGCGAGCTGTCCGGAGGAGAACAGCAGCGGGTCGCGCTCGCCCGCGCACTCGTGAACCACCCCGCCCTCCTGCTCGCCGACGAACCGGCCGGCAGTCTCGACAGCAAGGGCACCCGCGAGGTGCTGCGGCTGCTCTCCCGCTTCCACCAGCGCGGCCAGACGATCATGATGGTCACCCATGACGCCCGGATGGCCAGCGCCGCCGACCGCGTCATCAGCTTCTTCGACGGGCGCATAGCCGACGACGCACACCTCGACGGCGGACGGCGCGCGCCGGTCCGCGGCGTCTCCGGGGTACTGGACCTGGAACTGGAACCGAAGCAGTGACCGTGCGCGCCACCCTGCGCTGGGCCCACGCCGACTTCCGCGCACACCGGGGCGAAGCACTCTCCGTCGTACTGGCCAGCGCCGGGATCATCGCCTCGCTCCTGCTGGCCGGCGCACTCTTCAGCTACGCCGCCAACCCCTGGCAGCGGATCTTCAACCAGTCCCACGGCGCGCACATCTGGCTGCACACCCGCGCGGGGGCGGACGCGGACGCCCTGGCCGGCCTCGACGGCGTCGCGGCACTCTCCGGGCCCTACCGCACGGCGGCGACGACGGTCGAGGCGCACGGCGCACGGGCCGGGGTCACGCTGCGCGCGGCCGCGACGGCACCCCCGGAGACGGGACGGCCGCTCGTCACCTCCGGCGGCTGGCTCACCCGTCCGGAGGCCGGTACCCGTACCCGTACCCGTACCGGCACGGACGCCGGTGCGGGTACCGGTGCCGTCGTACTGGAGGCCTCGGTCGCGCGGGCGCTGTGGGCCGAGCCCGGCGACACCGTACGGGTCACCGGACCGGACGGCGCCCCGCACGCCCTGCGGGTGAGCGGCATAGCCGAGGTGGCCGAACCCCGCTACCACCCGGGCGGCGCGTCCGGCATCGGCTGGGTGCTCGACGCGGACCTCGACGAGATCGCCCACGGGGCCACCGGGCAGAGCGTGGGCCTGCGCCTGGCGGATCCCGACGACACCGACTTCATCGTGCAGCGCGCCGTGACCGTGCTCGGCGCCGACCGGGTGGCCCAGGTCACCAAGTGGCAGCAGGCACGAGCCGAGGCGGGCGGCGACGACCGGCTCCTGGGGCAGGTGTTCGCCGTCTTCGGGCTCGGAGCACTGCTCGCGGCGGCGCTCGCCGCGGCCGGCGCCATCGGGGCCCGGGTCCGCGGCCAGCTGCGGGACATCGCGATCCTCAAGGCCGTCGGCTTCACCCCCGGCCAGGTGGCCCGCGGATTCCTCGTACAGCACCTGGCCTTCGCCCTCCTCGGCGTGACCCTCGGCACGACCGCGATCGCCCTGCTCGGCGCCCGCATACCGGGGCGCATCGGTGAGGCGGCCGCGGTGTGGCAGGACCTTCCCGGTCACACCGGGCTCATGATCGGAGTGCCCTGCGGTGCGGTGCTGCTGATCGCGGCCGCCACCGGGCTGTCGGCCTGGCGGGCCGGACGGGTGCCACCCGTGCCGGTGGCCCGGGCCGCTCTGCCGTCCGCCGCGCCGATGACCGCCCTCAGCAGGCGGGCCCTCGGAATGCGGGTGCCTCCCGCACTGGTGCTGGGGTGGCGCGCGGCGTTCCCGCGCCGGGGCCGGACGCTCGTACCCGTGGCCCGCCTCGCCCTGCCACTGGTGCTGATCACCGTCGCGCTCGTCGCCTGGTCGACGCTGGACCAGTTCCGCAGCCGGCCCGCGCAGATGGGGCTGCCCGCGGCCCTGACCGTACGCACCGAACAGCCCGCGGGAGCTGCCGACGCGGAACTGGAGAAGGTACTCGCGGCCGTCCCGGACGTCGCCGAGGTCCATCCCGGCGCCGAGGTGGCGGCGCTCGTACCGGGCCAGACCGGCACCATCACGCTGCGCGGGCTGGGCACGGCCGGGTCCCCGTACCCCTCCACGGTGGTGGAAGGACGCCCGCTCGAAGGCCCGGACGAGGCGGTGGCCGGGCAAGGGCTGCTCGATCTCCTCGGGGTGCGCGTCGGTGCGTGGGTGCGGATGACCGTGGAGGGCCGGCCGCAGATCCTGCACCTGGTCGGCCGCTCCATCGAACCCGAATCCGGGGGCCGGGTGATCACCACGACCCTCGACGCGCTGCGCGAGCGCGATCCGGCGCTGCGGCCCGACTTCCACGCCCTGGTGCTGCACAAGGGCGCGGACCCCCGGGCGGTGAGCGCCGCGCTCGCCACGGCGGCGGGCGGGACGCTGGAGGTCCGGGAGACCCCCAATCCGGCCGACCGGCTGGAGCCGGCGCGCGCGGTGATCGCCGCCCTGATCGCGGTGCTGGCGCTGATCGGACTGACGGAACTGCTGACGCTGATCAGCACGGGCGTTCGCGACCGGGGCCGGGACCTGCTCGCACTGAAGGCGATCGGGCTGACGCCCCGGCAGATCGGCTCGGTGATCGTGACGGCCGCCGGACTGACCGCGCTGGCCTCCGCCGTGGTGGGGACGGTCCTGGGAGTGCTGTCCGGCAGCTGGCTGGTGGACGCGCAGGGCGCATCGAGCGGGATCGGCGCGGGCATCGCCCGGTTCCCCTCGGCGCCCGTGCTGTCGGTGGTGGTCGCCGGAGCGGTGCTCGGAGCGGTGCTGGCGGCGCTGGTGCCGGCGACCCGGACCGCCCGGCGCAGGCTGGCGGACTCGCTGAGCGACACGCTCTGACCGGACCGGACCGGTGGGGCGGTGCGCCTGACCGGAGCCGCGGCGCTCAGCGTGCGCGCTGCGCGCCCGGCCTCGTGTCCGGGCCCGGCGCGGCCGGTTCGACGGTCACCGTGATGAGCGTTGCGGCCGCCACGCTGGCCAGGGCGAGCCCGGCGGCGAGCCGGCGGGAGGGAGCGGACTTGCGGTGCCGGGCGGCCGCCCGGCGGGCCCGCGGCTGCGGCTCGGAAGCCGGAGCGGGCGCCACGGGAAGCGCGGGCTCCTGGGGTGTGGAGTACGGGTTCATCGGAGAATCGGCGTCCTCAGTAGGTGAAGCACTCTGAGTGGATGCGTGCGGACGGGACGCCCGCCCTGAGCAGTGACGTGGTCGTGGCGTCGGCCATGCCGGGCGGCCCGCAGAGGTAGACGTCGCGGTCAACCAGGTCGGGGACGAGGGCGTGCAGGGCCTGGGGCGCGAGCGGGTCGTACGCGGCGTCGGAACGGCCCACCAGGTAGTGCAGTGCGGCCTTGCGGGACGCGGCGATGGCCTCCAGCTCGGCGCGCAGGACCAGTTGGTCGGCGTCGCCCGCGCGGTAGAGCAGCGTGAGGTCGCCGGGGCTCGCGGGCAGGGACTCGAAGAGGGCGCGCATCGGAGTGATGCCGATGCCGCCCGCGATCAGCAGGACCTTGGGGCGGGTGCGGCGCCGCCCGGTGAGCGCGCCGAACGGGCCGGTCGCCAGGACCCTGGTGCCGGGCCGCAGCCCGCGGACCCTGCGGGAGTGCCCGCCGAGGGCCTTCACGGTGATGCGGAGGCGGTCGTCGCGGGCGGGCGCGGAGAGCGAGAACGGCAGGGCGGTGTGCCACAGGCCGCCCCGCAGGAAACGCCAGCGGAAGAACTGACCCGGTTCGGCCCGCAGTTCGCGGAGCCTGTCCCCTTGGATGGTGACGGAGACCACGCCGGGGCCCTCGTGCTCCACGCTGGCGACGCGCAGTCCGTGCCGCAGGGCCTGGCGGACCGGGACGATCGCGCGGTACCAGGCGAGCAGTACGCCGACGACGGTGTGCAGCAGGGCCCAGAACCAGGTGGTGAAGGCGGTGACGGCGACGTCGGGGCCGGCCAGCTGGTGGACGAATCCCAGCGCGGCGGCGAGGTAGGTCAGCAGGTGGACGCCGCGCCAGGCTTCGTGCGAGACGCGGCGGCGTACGGCACGGGCGGAGATCAGGCCCGCGCCCGCGAGCAGGGCGCCGCCCGCGAACGCGGCGATGAGGGCCGGGTAGCGGAACATGGCCCCGGTGGCGGTCAGCAGGTCGGTCCCGGTGCGCAGGGCGTACACGACGAGGGCGAACATTCCGTGGGCACCGCACAGGACCAGGACCCAGCGGCCGCCGAAGGCGTGCCAGCGGGCGAGTCGGTCGGCGCCGACGCCGTGCTCGACTGCCGGTACGCGGGCCATCAGGAAGAGCATGACGAGGATCCCGTAACCGGCGAGGAGCCCGCTGAGGTGCGCGGCGGCCCCGATCAGCTCGTCGGGCCGGGCGGAGGGGTGCACCTGGGCGGCCCACAGCAGGGTGACGAGGACCGCACCGGCGGCCAGCCCGGCGCGCAGTCGCTCGGAAGCGGTCTTCATCCGAGTCGCCCCACGCCTGGAGCGCACGGCGGAGTGGGCGGGAGGGTCATGCCAAGGTCCGTTTCGCTCGGTGCTGCAGGGGCATAGCAGCGGCAACTATGCGCAAACGCAATCAGGGCGAGCAATGGTGATGCACACAGGATGAGGTCCATCACGTGCGACGATATGCGGCTTATGTCATGACATTGGCGATATAAGTGCCCAAACGGAAGGGGTTTGCCGCCCCCAGCGGACGCATGCTTGGGGCATTCTTTGCACTTTCACACCAGCACCCAAGCGAAGAACATTGATGTCAGGGAGCATGCTCGGGCGGCGCTCTCCACCCGCGCTCTCAACCGGCCGAAGCGCGACGGATCGCGCCGAGGGCGCGCGTCACGTCCTCGTCCGTCGTCGACCAGTTGCTCACCGAGATCCGCATGACGCGACGGCCGCGCCACGACGAGCCGCTGATCCACACCGTGCCGTCGGCGAGCAGCCGGGCGAGCACCCCGTCGGTGCGCTCGTCGCTGCCGAAGCCGGCGCACACCTGGGTGAACACCACGTCGTTGAGCACGCTCGCGCCGTCGATCCCGGCGATGCCCGTGCCGAAGGCGCGGGCGTGCCGGCACAGCCGCTCGACGAGATCGGCCACTCCCGACCGGCCGAGGGACCTGAGCGCGGCCCACACGGTGAAGGCCCTGCCGCGCCGGGAGAGTTCGGGCACCTTGTCGATGGGGTCGCCGTACTCGTCCTGGATGAGGTAGTCACCCTGCAGGCCCATGGACGCCCGGACCGTGGACGGGTCGCGCACGATGGCGAGCCCGCAGTCGTACGGGACGTTCAGCGTCTTGTGGGCGTCCGTCGCCCACGAATCGGCGTCCGCGCAGCCCGCCGTCAGGTGCGCGTACCGCGGCGACGCGGCAGCCCACAGCCCGAAGGCGCCGTCCACGTGCACCCACGCGTCCGCCGCGCGCGCCGCACGGACCGTCTCGACGAAGGGGTCGAAGGCGCCGGTGTGGATGTCTCCGGCCTGGAGGACCACGATCGTCGGAATCCGCCCGCCGGCCGCCAGCGCGCTGCGCAGGGCCTCCGGCACGATGCGCCCCTCACCGTCCGACGCCACCGGCTCCGGCCTGCCCAGCCCGAGATAGCGCAGCGCCAGGTCAACGGTGATGTGGCGGTCCTCGCCCACGAGGACGCGGACCGCCGGCCCGCCCGCGAGGCCATCGCGGGCGACGTCCCGGCCCGCGCGGCGCAACACCGCGTCGCGCCCGGCGGCGAGGCAGGTGAAGTTCGCCATCGTGGCACCCGTGGTGAAGCCGACGGCGCTGTCGCCCGGCAGGCCGAGCAGGTCGAGCAGCCAGCTGCCGGCGACGTCCTCCACCGCCGCGTACGCGGGCGAGACGGCACGCATCACACAGTTCCGGTCCCACGCGCTGACCAGCCAGTCCGCGGCCAGGGCGGCCGGTTCGGTGCCGCCGATCACGAAACCGTAGAAGCGGCCGCCGGGAAACGCGGTGAGCCCCGGCTCACAGGCCGTGGCCAGCAGGTCGACGACGTCGGCCGGCGAGCTCGGACCGTCGGGCAGCGCGGTACCCAGCGCGCGCACGATCTCGTCGACCGGAGCGCGGGCGGGAACCGGGCGGTCGTCCAGGCTCGACAGCCACCGGGTGGCATGGCCGTACGCCCGTCGGAGCGCCTCTTCGCGCGCGTCCATACCTTGGACTATGGGACCATCGCCGCCACCGCGCAATCGAGCCGAGCGGGCGTCCGGCACGGCGCCGCGGCGCCGATCCCCACCCCCCGTTTCCGCCTCCCGGACGGCTGGAATTCCGAGCCGAATTTGTACCGGGGCGGCCGCGGTGCATGATCGGGGGATGTCAGATCGCATCATTGCCGCCTGCGACGGCGCGGCGAAGGGGAATCCCGGACCGGCAGCCTGGGCGTGGGTCATCGCCGACCCGCAGGGCCGCCCCGAGCGCTGGGAAGCCGGGCCCCTGGGCCGGGCCACCAACAACGTGGGCGAGCTCACCGCCCTCCAGCGGCTCCTGGAGTCCCTGGATCCCGGAACGGCCGTCGAGGTCCGGATGGACTCCCAGTACGCGATGAAGGCGGTGACCCAGTGGCTTCCGGCCTGGAAGCGCAACGGGTGGAAGACCGCGGCCGGCAAACCCGTCGCCAACCGGGACCTCGTCGAGCGGATCGACGCGCTGCTGGCCGAGCGCGACGTCGAATTCCGCTACGTTCCGGCCCACCGCGAGGACGGCGACCTGTTGAACGCCATCGCCGACCAGGCCGCCAGTGACGCCGCCGTCAGCCAGGAGGCGGCCGGCACGGCCCTCGGCAGCGCGTCGCTCCCCGTCCCCGCTCCCGCCCGTGCCTCCGCGCCCCGTACCAAGCCCGGAGCCGCAGCCGGGGCCGGAGCCGGAGCCAAGAAGCCCGTGCGCGGCCGGGGCGGCTCGATCAAGGCGAAGTTCCCCGGCAGCTGCCCCTGCGGCAGGTCGTACGCGGCCGGGGACCAGATCACCAAGCTCGGCACCCGCTGGGGCCACCCCGGCTGCGCCGCCCCCGTACCGAGCGACGCCCCGGCGTAGCCGGGAGCCCGTCAGGGGGTCGGGTCGGCCCCCGCGAGGTCGCGTACGGTCGCCATGTCGCTGAACGGGAGGAGTTCCTCGCCCACGATCTGGTGCGGTTCGCTGCCCTTTCCGGCGATCAGGACGATGTCCTCCGGCCGCGCGGCGGCGAGCGCGAACCCGATGGCCCTGCGCCGGTCGGCGGAGCGCTCGTAGGGGGTGCCGGTGGCCGCGATCCCGGGGGCGATCTGGTCCAGGATCGCCTCGGGGTCCTCGGTACGGGGGTTGTCCGAGGTCAGGACGCACAGGTCGGAATGGGTCCCGGCGATCCGGCCCATCTCCGCCCGCTTGGTGGTGTCGCGGTCGCCTCCGCAGCCGAAGACCGTGATGACCCGGCCGCGGGCGAAGCCCCGGATGGCCGTGAGGACTTTGTCGAGGGAGTCGGGCGAGTGCGCGTAGTCCACGATCACCGACGTGCCGGCGGGGGTCACGAAGCGCTCGAACCGGCCCGGTACGGGGGGCATCTGCGCGAGCGCGGCGACCAGTCCGTCCAGGTCGTGCCCCAGGACCCGGCAGGCCGCCAGGGCAGCCAGCGCGTTGGACACGGAGAACCGGCCCGGGACCGGGATGGCCGCGGGGTACGTCCGGCCCGCGTGGTGCAAGGTGAACCGTGTGCCGGAGGCGTCCGCGACCAGGTCCGCGGCGTGGAAGTCGGCCTCCGCGTCGAGTCCGTACGTCGTCACCGCGCCCGGCATCATGGCCCGGATCCCGGCTCCCACGGCGTCGTCCACGTTGACCACGGCGTGTCGGCAGAGCCCCTGGAACAGCCGCAGTTTGGCGTTCGTGTAGCGGTCCATCGTGCCGTGGTCGTCCAAGTGGTCCTGGGTCAGGTTGGTGAAGACGCCGACGTCGACGAACGTACGGTCCATCCGGTAGGTCTGCAGCGCCATCGAGGTGGCTTCCAGCACCACGCTGCTCGTGGCCCGGTCGCGCATACGGCCCAGGAGGTACTGCAGGTCTGGCGATTCCGGAGTGGTCAGCACCGAGGGCGGCATCGGGATGACCTCGTCGCCGATCCTGCTTCCCGCCGTTCCGATGACGCCCACCGAGGCTCCTTCGGAGATCCTCAGCAGCGATTCGACCATGTACGAGATGGAGGTCTTCCCGTTGGTCCCGGTGACCGCCACCACGTCCATGTGCCGCCCCGGCTCGCCGAAGTAGCGGGAGGAGGCGACGGCGGCGGCCTTGCGGGTGTCGGCCACCCGTACGACGCACACCGCGGGCGGCAGGTCCCGTTGCGGGGGCACGGTGGCGGCTCCCGCCGCGTCGACGAGCACGGCCACCGCCCCGCGCGCGAGCGCCGCACCGATGGCGGCCGGGCCACCTCCGCGGTGACCGGGTACGGCGATGAAGAGCGAGCCCGGCACGACCCGGTCGACGTCGAAAGTGGTGCCCGCGGTGATCCGCGTCGATGCGGAGTCCCCCTGGATGACGTGGTGCTCGTGGCCGGTCAGCAACCCGCTCAACTTCACGGTGGTCCCTTCGGGAACGGCGGCAGCGCCGACGGATCGCCGGAACTGCGGTGATGGGGTGAGGGGCGCGGGGACGCCCCTGGCGACGGGACCGGGAGAGGTCGGGGCGCGGTGGTCCGGCAGGGATGCAGGAGGCGGGGCCGTCCCGGGAAGGGGTACGGGAGGGACCCGGATGGGGTGGGACGGCGGGGGAGCGCGGCGGGAGGCGCTAGCCGTGGCCGTGCGGGGCGCAGCGGCCGACCGCGGGGGCCTGGCCGTCGAAGGCGGCTCGCGAGGCGGCGCCCGTCCCGTCCGCACGGGCCGCACGCGCGGCGGGAGCGGCCTGCGGCAGGCACTCCTCCGTGACGCGTGTGCGGTTCATGGGCCGAGTGTACGGGCGCCCGCACGCCCCGGACGCCACGCAGGGTGGGCCGGTCCTCGTTCCCGGCCGAACGGCGCCCGTACGTCAACCGGCCTCGGTGCATCGGCGTGCCGACGCACCGGGGCGCATCACGAGGGCTTCGTCGCCGAATAGGCCGTGACCGTGGCCTTGTTGTCGCACAGTGCGAGGACTCCGTCGTCGAGGGCGGTCTGGTGCGCACCCGCGCCCGGCACCCCGACGACGAGCGTCGGGAACGAGGCGGGCGTCGCGCCGGACTCGCAGTACCCGTCGGCCTCGCCCTGCACGTTGACGAACGTGAGCTTGGTCCAGGCGCGGGCAGCCGGCGCCAGGGACACCGTCGCCGCCGAGCCGCTGTGGGTGGTGGCGAGCGGTACGTTCTTGCCGGGTGATCCGTTGCCCGCTCCCGCGACGGTGGGGAATCCCTGCAGCGTGCAGGCGCTCTTCGAGACGTTGGTGACGGCGACGATCGCGGCGCCGGTGCCCGTGCCCGGCGGCCGCACGGCGGCCTGGCGGGCCTCCGTGACCTTCACGTCGTCGATCGTGCAGGGCTTGGCCTTGCCGCCGGACGCGGCGGGGGAGACCGGGGTGGAGGGCTTCGCCTGCCCCGTGCCGCCGGAGCCGCTGCCGCCCGCGGCGGTCCCGGGGGTCGGCGACTGCACGGACTGCGAAGGCTCGCCGGCCGCGCCGGCCTCGCCGGACGGCGTGCAGCCCGTCATCAGGGCGGCAGCCGTGGCCACGACCACCAGTGCGGACGCGGTCCGTCGGACACTTGCTGTGTACTGCATGGGGAACCTCCCGAGGATTGCGACCGGTGCTCCGCCGGCCCGCACGCCGACAGGCACGGCGAACCGGCCCGCCCGAGTTCCCGCGGGTACAGCGCTGTGCCGCTCCGGTGACGCAACCATGACGTACCGGCCCCGCCGCCGCCCGGTGCCGCGCCCTTCCTCGTAACGCGGAGTCAGCCGCCACCCCTGTGGAGGAAGAGGAGGAGGTCGTTCGCTTGGGCGGGGGTCAGTTCAACCGGAACGCTGTGGGGAGCCGGTCTCCCCTCGGCGATGGCGAGGAGACAGCCCTCGGCCTGCTCGGGTGGGACGCTGTCGAGGATTTCGTTGATCACTTTCATCATCTCTTCGTCAGAGAGCGCTTCCGGATCAACCGGGCCGTTCGGCTTCTGGTCCATTTCCGTCCTTGCCGCGTGGTGATGTGCTCGAGTCCCTGTGCCGTGCCTCAGTCGAAGTAGGCGTACGGGAGCGCATTCGTGAGCTCGCCGCAGGGGGTGGCCGCGTAGACGGAGACCGTTGCCGCCGTGGGCCATTCGGGGGCGATGGCGACGAGGCTGGTTTCGCTCAGTACCACCACGCTCGCGGCTTCCAGGCCGGTGAAACAGCCGTCGGGCCCGAGGGCACCGAAGAGCACCCGGGTGTAGGGGGTGAGGCCGGTGCCGGACAGCGTGATCCGGGTGCCGCCGCTGCGGGGCCCGGCGTCGGGCTGGAGAGCTACGAGCCGGCCCTGCGGGGCCCCGTCCGGCAGGCCGGGGTGGACGGGGAGCGCCCCGGGGGCGCAGTGCGCGGGCCCGGCGGCCTCGGCGCGCGGGGCGGAGTGGACCAGCGGCAGGGTGCACAGGGACAGCGCGGCCAGCAGGAGCGCGGTTCGGCGGCGGGTACGCGCCATGGGCGGAGCCTTCCGGTGGAGGGAGCGGGACCGGGTTGGTCCCGGCCCGCCCCATCATGAGGAAGTCGTACCGTGCGAAGCCAGAACAAAATGCTCATGTCGCCCACGACCCTGCGGAGGCGTCGGTGCTCCGCTGTGGATCCGGAGGCTCTTCCGCGCGCTCCGTAGGGGGGCGGGGCGGGTCGGCTCTCGACCGGGGCCTTTCATTGCCGGGCGGTCCCCCTTCAGCGCGGAGAGGTGGATGCGCGCGCGGCCAGACGGCGCACGGCGAGCGTGCCACCGATGCCGGGGATCGCGGCGAGCGGCGTGATGGTGCGGTCCGGGCCGGCCTCGCGCGCGGCCGAGATGACGGCGATCAGGTAGGCGCAGCCGTGCAGGGGGCCGATCGCCGAGGCGACCGTCTGCTGGTGCAGTACCGCGACGTTCGCCAGCAGCGCGAACAGGGAAAGGAGTTCGACGGGGGCGCTCAGGCGCAGGAGCAGGCTGGGTGGCTGCATGGTCAGGCTCCCGTGGTGGATCCGGGGCGGATGATCATCAGAACGGTCACCGTGGCCCAGAGCAGGTTGAACACCCCTGTGAAGATCGCGAGTTGTCCGGCGGCACGTTGGACGGCCGTGGGTTCCAGCAGCTCGGCGGGGCCGTCGAGGGAGGTCAGGGCGGAGCCCTGTCGCGGAAGGATGCGGGCACCGAGGACGGCGGCGGCCAGGACGGTGAGGGCGATCGAGGTGATGAGCCAGGCGCTGCCCAGGACGTGGAGGCTGTTGGCGGTCGCGAGGCCGAACACCGGTACGGCGACCGCGACCACGGCGTAGACCCGGCAGATCCGGTGCAGCGTGCGGACGGTGGCGAGGTGGCTGGGCTCGCCGGGTGCGGCCAGGGCGCGGCGGACGGCGGCCGGGAACATGCCGGCGGCCACGGTGACCGGGCCGATGGTGATGACGGCCGCCAGGACGTGGACGGCGAGGAGGAGTTTCGTCACGGGAGGGCGTTTCCGGGGTGCTCGGGAGGCGGTGGACGATGCGGCGCGGCGGTCGGCCGTCGGGAGGTGGCGGGGACGGGGCCGGCGGCGCGCCAGGCGGTGCCCCGGCGCTCGTGGGCGAACAGCTGCTCCACGGCGTGCGCGATGCGCGGGCCGCTGACACGGCATCGGCAGGGGTCCTCTCCAAAGGGGCGGGACACCCCGAAGCGGGGTGCCGGAGCCGACGGTAGCCATCGTCAACGATGATCAATAGTGGCTGCATTGCCGACTTCCACCGGATTCCGGCCAGACGGGAAGGAGGCCGTACAACAGGACTTCGAGGCAGGCAGACGTGGGGGCAGGCCCCCTGGTGGGCTTGGCCGGAATGCGGGGGAGCCCTAGGGTTGGGCCATGCATACCGTGGCCGTCCTCGCGCTGGACGGAGTTATCGCCTTCGACCTGTCCACCCCCATCGAGGTCTTCGGACGCACCCGGCTGCCCGACGGCCGCCCCGCCTACCGCGTCCGGGTATGCGCGGTCGCGGGCGAAGTGGACGCCGGCGCGTTCACCCTCAGGGCGCCCTGGCCGCTGCAGGCCCTCGCGGAGGCGGACACCATCGTGCTGCCCGGCGTGGCCGACCCCGACGTACCCGTCCCGCCCGAGGTCCTCGACGCGCTGCGCGATGCCGCCGGGCGCGGCACCCGGATCGCGTCGATCTGCACGGGCGCCTTCGTGCTCGCCGCCACGGGCCTGCTGGACGGGCTGCGCGCCACCACCCACTGGGTGGCCGCCCCGCCACTCGCCGCCCGGTACCCCGCGATCGAGGTGGACCCCGACGTCCTCTACGTGGACAACGGGCAGTTCCTGACCTCGGCCGGAGCCGCCGCGGGGCTCGACCTGTGCCTGCACCTGATCCGGCGTGACCACGGCTCGGCCGTGGCCGCGGACACCGCCCGGCTGTCCGTCATGCCGTTGGAACGCGACGGCGGGCAGGCGCAGTTCATCGTCCACGAGCACCCGCCCGCCCCGCGCGGATCGGCGCTGGAGCCGCTGCTGCGCTGGATGGAGGACAACGCCCGCCGCGAGCTCACCCTCGACGAGGTCGCCGCGCAGGCCGGCATGAGCGTGCGCACGCTGAACAGGCGCTTCCGCGAGCAGACCGGCACCTCGCCCCTGCAGTGGCTGCACCGTGCCCGGATCCGCCAGGCCCAGTACCTGCTGGAGACCACCGGCCACCCGGTCGAGCGGATCGCCTCCCAGGTCGGCTTCGGCTCGCCGACGGCCTTCCGGGACCGCTTCCGGCGCATCACCGGCACGAGCCCGAACGCCTACCGCCGCGCCTTCCAGGGCCAGTCCGCGCAGTGATCCCGGCCCGTGGGCGCCAGCGGCCCGCGCGTGTTCCTCCCGGCGCCGTGTTCGCCCGTACCGGCTTCCCGTGCCCCGGCGCGGCGATACCGTGGAAGCACCACGCCAGATGACAGTCCAGGAGCCCCGGATGAGCCAGCAGCCGGCCACCGCGCCCGTGCCCGACCGCCAACCCCTCGACGAGTACGCCGCCGCGTCCGTCCTCGCCTACGCGGCCGACCAGCGTGCGAAAGTCGACATCCTCGCCTCCGTGCTCGAGGACATCGCCACGAACGGCTACCCGTCCCCGGAGACCGGTGTGCTCTGGGAGACCGCTCGCGACGCCCACCTCGACCGTCTCGCGGACGGTCGGCCCCGTGTCGCCTGACCGCGCCGCGCGCCGCTCGCGCGTCGTCATGGTGGAACCCGCGCTCACCCAGCTCGCCAAGCTCACCGCGAACGAGACGCACCGCTTGGACCGCGCGATCGTCGCCATCAGCGTCAACCCCGAGCTCGGCACCGAGGTGCCCGGTACCCTGCTGCGCGACTACGCGGACGAGATCGACGGGGTACGCGTCATCTACTACGTAACCGCCCTGCGGACCATCACGATCGTGGCCTACGTCGAAGCCTGAGCCCACACCGGCCGGGTGCGTGGTCGCTGTGGTCCGCAGTTCCCAGCAGCGCGAAGATCTGGTCGGAGACCCCCTTCGCCGCCGCGATGCCGTCCCTGACGTGTGGGGAGAGGTCGTACGTGGCGACGGGGCGCGGCAGGCCCAGCGCGTCGCGGCTACGGGGATCGAGGGTGAGGCGGTTGGCCGGATCCGCGCCCTGCTCCATCTCGAACTGCAGGGCGCACTGCCTGCCCACCCGTTCCCTTGCGGATGCCCGCAGCGCGGCGCCACGGAGGCCGGGCCCCCGTCGCCCGGCGGGCCCCAGAAGCGCGGCGAGGTCCGCGTCCGGGCCTCCCGTGGCCCAGACCCAGCGACGACGTCCGCGGTGAGGTGGTGGGTGGTGACCCCGCCCCCGTCCCGGTACGAGAGGTACTCGACCCCCGTGGCGCGGCCGGTGCCGTCCACGAGCACCCGGCTCACGACCGCCCGGTCGACCAGCGTCACCGTGGGACTCCAGCGCGCCTGGGTCTTCAGCGGTGTGTACGTGGCCTGAGAGGGGCAGAACGGAATGCAACTGGCATGACCGACAAGGCGGTTGTGCGGATCGGACCGTCCCTCGGCGCCCACGGGGACGTACCCGGCGCCGCCGTCGCAGGAAGGGTTCGGAACCCCGTTGCGGGCGTGCGGGGTTCCTACGACCCGCAGCGCCACCGGGTCGCCGGTGCCCGGGTCCTTCACGCACCGGCCGTCCAGGCGTCCGGCCATCAGGCGGCCCAAGTGGCTGGGCGGCAGCGCGCGCATGGGGAAGACGCAGCCGTGCGGCAGGGGGAGCCCGACGTCGGCGCGCGGCTCGTCGGCATCGGCCGCGACACCGATCTCCCGTTCGGCGGCCCGGTGGTACGGCTCCAGATCGGCGTATCCGATCGGCCAGGCGCGGCCGTAGCCGAAGAGGTCGGTGCGGAAGTCCTCCGGGTGCATCCGCGGAGTGAGCCCGGTCCACGTTGCCGGTCCCACCGTCGGCGCGCACGTACCCGCTGGCCCAGGGGAGTTCACCCCGCCGGATCAGATAGCCGTCGGATCGGTACCCCCCGCCGGCCGTGCCGGTCAGGTCGGTGACCTCGGGCCGGGGCACGGCCGGATGCGAGGGGTAGGCGGAACCCGGGACCTTGGCCGAGGCGGTGAGGTAGGTGTCCACCGCGCGCCGATGGCCCTTCGCGGCGTTGACCGCCCGTACCCCACGCCTCCAGCACCAGTACGCGCCGACCGCGCTCGCCGAGCCGGTGCGCCATCAGCGTCCCCGCGAAGCCGCCGCCGACGACGATCACGTCGTACTCCCGCCCCCGCGGGCTACCGCTACCCGGACCCACTGCGCGACTCCTGCCCCTGCGGGACGACATCGGGAGCCTCGGCCCAGCTGCCGAAGCCGCTCGGCCCCGCGCCCGGCGGCTCCCCGCCGAAGGCACGCCAGACGCGCCAGACGAGCCCCGCCGCGTAGGCGCGGGCGGAGCAGTTCAGGACCCAAGCACACGGCGCGGCGGACGCCGGCACGGTGGCCGGAGGCCTATCGTGGGCACGGCGCTGACCGTCCGGCTGTGGGGAAGATCGTTCGGCTGAAACCCCGCAGTGCCCACCGCCGTGAGGCGACCACCTTCCCGGCACCCCACCCCTGATCGCCCTGGCCGGCCATCCCCCCCGGCCCGCTGGGGCCGCCCCGACCTGTCCCCACCCCCCCCGGGCCAGGTCGGGGCCCTTTCGTACGGGCCGCACGCCCCGTGTGCGCCGGGGCGAAAGTGCACGGGCCGGTAAACGTCGTGGGGACTTCACCCTTCGCGGCCGTCTGCCCCGAAGGGCGCGGCGGCTGCCCGATCGCGCGGTCGGGCGAAGCGGGTACGTGCGGGGCTGCTGCCGTCGGGTCCGTTGCCCGGGGACGGCGGTACGAGCGCCGTCGTCGGGGGTTCACCGGGCGGTCTCGGGTTCCCGGCGGGGAGGGGCCGGGAACCCGGGGCGTCCGGGTTCCGTACGGATCCGGGCGGCAGCCCATCGTGCGGGCGGACCTGCCGCATGACGCCGGGGGGGAGTGGCGCCATGCGGCGGGGCCCGCTCCGGAAGGGCCCCATCCGCGGGGACAACTTCCGGTATCCACGCGTCTAACCGGGGCGCCGCCTCTCAAACGCCCTTCCCTCCGGGAATTCTGAGGAGACGTCAAGGGGCGGCAGGGGACACCCGGGTCTCGCGATACGCGACCGGCGCCACCCCGTCGCTGTTCGGTGCGGCGGGGGAGCCCCCGGATGCCGTACCGTCCGGCCCGCCGCACTCTGGTTGCATGACGGACCAGACGGAGATCGTTATCCACCCCGTGTCGCCGCAAGGGGGTCGCAAGGTGACCGTGCATGCGCTCGGCGTGGACGCCGACCTTGGCCGGGCCTTCACTCCCGAAGACGTGTCGGAGTTCCTGCGCCGGGCAGGTCTGGAGGATGTGGACCTCTCCGAGGACGGGCCGATCCGGTGGGAGGGGGGCGGCCCCGAGGTGTGGGGAGAACGCCACACGGCCTGACCCGTGACCTGTGAAGCGCAGATCGGGTCACGGTCACGCCGGACCCACCAGCTCGCAGGGCTGCCCGCGTCTCCAGGGCGCACGGACCCGCCCACGAGGCGCTGAGGGCCGAAGAGCGCCGGACCGGGAGACAGGATCTGGGCGGGCAGGGGGCCCAAGACGGCCGACTCGCACAGCAGCATCGCGACGTCCGCGACGCAGCCACCACCGAGCGCGACCGTCTCTTGTTCCTGATCTCCTGCCCCGCGTCATGGGGTCGGAGCGGGGGTGCGGCCTCCGTCGCAGCCCTGATGGCCAAGGCCGCACCCCTGGCCACTGTCTACCCCCATGGCGCAGCCCCATGTGTGTTCCGCGTGCGTTTCAGCACGTCAGCCCCTTGCGAACGCCCCGGAGCGGCTGAGCCGCCCTCGCGCGGCAGCAGCCACCCGAGGCTTGCATTCGTACGTATGCCCTGATTTTCGTGTATTTCTTGATGTGTATCGGATGGACGTTGATGATGCTGGTGGAAAGTAGTGGCTGCCCCGGAACGTGTGGGGAGGCAGTGATGCCTCCTGACCGTCCGCCTCGCGGCCCTGCGAGCCGGGCGAGGCCTGCACGTCACCGCAGCCAGCCGTCCCGTCGAGCGTCTGCTCCGCCTCACCGTCACGCGCTCCCTGTTCACCTGACCGCAACCGCCGGAGGTGGTGAAGATGACCGGCAAGAGCGAGGACCCGCGCCCGAAGCTGCTCCTTGATCAGGGCGCTGAAGTGGACGAACACGGCCGCCGGCCAGGGGTCCCGTCCCGGACCGGAACGGGCGGTGGCCCGCCCGCCGACCCGGACCGCGTCGATCGCGCCCGTAGGGAGGGCAAGGAGCGGAAGACGGGTACGGGGCCAGCCGCATGAGGCGGCACCGGGTGGGGAGGCGCAGGACGCGCCGAGCAGTACGAGCAGCGCATCCGCAGCCGTACGACGGGGCGAAGCGGAGGGCCTCAGCGGTCGTGCGAAAGACGCGCAGGGCTGAGCCGTGGCACGCTCTCGGGCACTGCACCGGCAGGGCGCTCACGAGGAAAGGGGTCGGCTGTGACCGAATTCGACATCTGGGCACACCGCCCGGGCTCGGGCCATCAGTCCGGCACTGACATCGTCGGCTACAAGGTCGAGGCCACGGACGGCGGCATCGGCAAGATCAGCAAGCACTCGGAGGAGGTCGGGGCCTCCCACGTCGTCGTGGACACCGGGGTGTGGATCTTCGGTAAGCACGTGCTGCTGCCCGCCGGGACGATCAAGATGATCGACACGGTGGAGGAGAAGGTCTACGTCGACCGGACCAAGGACCAGATCAAGGACGCCCCCGAATTCGACGAGGCCAAGTACGCCGGCGAGCCGTCCTACCTGGAACAGTTCGGCAGCTACTACGGCCAGTCCCACATGTAGGCGGCCGGTGCAGGAGGCCGTGGCCGACCTGCGCACGCACGCACCGGGCCGTTACCCGTGCGGTGCGCCTTCGGCTAGAAGACGCCCCCGGGCTCTCCTGCCCTGCGGCCGCGCTCGTCGGGGCGCACCGCGAGGGCGTCTCCGTAGGCGTATGCGGTGCGGATGTGCCCGTCGCGAGCGTGCACCATGATCTGCGCGGGCATGTGCTCCTTGGCGTGGCGGCGCGCGGAGTCGATCGCCTCCTGCTGCGTACGGTGCGGCTCGTGGAGCAGCCGACGTCCTTCCCTGCCCTCGACCTGCCACTTCACTCCCGCGGCCGCCGCCCGCTCGCCGGAGGGTGAGACGTGGTAGACGGTCCGTTTCGCTGTCATGATCCTTCTCCTCGCCTGCCGGGCGGACTTCCGCCGGGCCCTCCCAGAAGGGCACGGCAGCGCGGCGTCCGTGGCGTCCGCCTGTGGGGCTTCTGCCCGTACCAGCGGCCCCAAACCCGCCCCGTCCGGCAGTGTCCGCCGTGGGCAGGTCAGCTCCGGCCGCGGTGCGGGTCGGGCCCGAGTGGCGTGTACGGGGAGGCGGACTCCTCCGCTCCTCCCGGGTGCCGTGGGGCCGTCCTCCGAGCGGCCGGCGCTACTTTGCGGACACCCCCTAGCAGTTCTCGCTGATCACGTCCTCCAGCTCCGACAGCGACGCGCGCTCCTCCTCGACCTTCTTCCTGAGCACTTCCAGCGTCTGCTTCAAGGCGCTGATCTGGCTCTGGTCCGGATTCGCCTGCGCTTCCAGCTCAGTGATCCTGCTCGCGACCTCGGCCGCGTGCTCCTGGGTCTTGGCGATGCTGACCTTGAGCTCCTTCGCGAGGCGCTTCATCAGCTGGCAGCCACTCTCCCCGGCCGTCGGTGCGTTCACGTCGCCACTCCTTCGTTGCCGCGCCCCGCCGCCGGGGCGTCCAGGCGGCCAGTATCGAAGCCCCTGTCCGCCCGCGCCCGGCGGAGTAGCCCGTCCGGACGCCGGACGACCCGTGGACGGGGTTCCGGTAGCGTGCGTTCCATGATCGCCGTTGATGCCCTCGTCCGCCTCTGTCCGCCGCCCGCCGATCCGCCGCCCGCGGTGGACTGGGCGCAGACCGAGCGTGTGCTGGGTACGGCTCTCCCCGCCGACTACAAGCTGCTCGTCGAGACGTACGGCGACGGTGTCTACGACGAAACGGTCTGGCTGCTCGTCCCCGACTCCGCCTACGGTGACTGCGACCTGCACGCGCAGACCGCCGAGCGGGACGAGATCCTGGCCGACCTGTGGGAGTTCGAGACGAAGCCCGCCGCCCTGCTGGAGGCCGGGGCGCGGGTCCTGCCGTGGGCCTTCGAGGAGGGCACCGGGGCGTTCCTGTACTGGCTGGTACGGCCCGGGCAGCACCCCGACGAGTGGACCGTGCTCTACAACGAGGGACGCGGCCCGCTCTGGGAGCACCACGGCACGGGATGCTCCGCGTTCCTGCTGGCAGTACTCACGGGAACGGCGGAAACGGAGTACTTCGGCCACCTCTACGAGGTGCTGAAGCCGACGGAGCACCGCTTCGAGACGGCCGGCCAGACCCTCGGAGCGTCTCGGCGCTGACGTCGTCCGGCCGCTTTCGCCGACGTTCGGTCGGGTTCGCCGTCGATCGCCTCACGGGCAGCCCTCAGCGGAAACCCCAGCCGAGACGGAGTACGGCGAGGTCGTCGGTGTGTCTTCCGGCGTTGAGCGCTCTGGTCTGGCGGATGAGGCTGTCCAGGTGCGCCGCGGGGTCATGGGAAGGTGTGGTGTTGATCAGGGGCAGGAGCCCCTCGATGCCGAGCCGGCCGCCGGCGTCACCGTTGTGTCCTTCCGTGAGCCCGTCGGTGTAGAGCGTGAGCGCTCCGGCGTCCGGAAGGGGGACGACCGTGGCGGGCCAGTCGCCGTGACCGGGGACTATGCCGAGCGCGATGCCGTGCTCGGCGGGCACCTCCACGGTCTCCTCCGAGGTGGTGAGCAGGGGTTCGTGGTGGCCCGCCAGGTAGAGGGTCGCCGTGGAGGCCTTCTGGTCGAGGGTCAGGAGGGTGCAGGTGGCGAAGAGGGGCTGGGTGCCGCGCTCCGCCACCAGCAGGCGTTCCATGAGGTGCAGCAGTTCGGTGCCGTGGTGGCCGGCCAGGACGAGCGAGCGCCAGGCGATGCGCAGGCAGACGCCGAGGGCGGCGGCGTCGGGACCGTGTCCGCTGACGTCACCGACGACGGCGTGCAGCAGCCCTTCGTCACCCTCGACGACGTCGAGGAAGTCACCTCCGAGGAGGGCTTGTTCTGCGCCGGGCAGGTAGCGGGTGGTCACCTTGACGGTGGAGGTTTCGAGCAGGGGCCGGGGCAGCAGTCCACGTTCCAGGCGGGCGTTCTCCTCCGCGCGCTGCCGGGCCGACTGGGCCTCGGCCGCCGCGCGTTCGGCGTGGCTCCGGTAGACGGCGTAGCGGACCGTGCGGCGCAGCAGATCCGCTTCGACCTTGCCCTTGACGAGGTAGTCCTGGGCGCCGGCGGCCATGGCCTCGGAGCCCGCCTGCTTCTCCGACAGGCCGGTCAGGACGATCACCGCGGTGTGCGGGGCCATGGCGCGGACGGTGGCGACCGCCTCGGTGCCCGACACGTCGGGCAGGTGGAGGTCGAGGAGGATGCAGTCGACGGCGCGGCCCGCGAGTTCCGAGCGGGCTTCGGCCAGCGAGGTGCTCGTGGTGAGCTCGAAGCGGAGCTCGGTGTCGTGGAGGAGTTCCTCGACGAGCAGGGCGTCGGCCGCGTCGTCCTCTATGAGGAGGATGCGGTAAACCGGTTCGTTCGTGGCGATGCCGCCGATGTGGGGGATGGTCGAGGTCATGGCGCCGGCTCCGGGGTGGCCCGGGTCGCTTCCGCGATGGTCGACGAGGACGGCGCCGGGGGAGGGTCGGAGGCGAGGGTGAAGCTGATGCGCGTCCCGTCCCGGTATTCCGGGTCGACGGCGATGGTGCCGCCGTGGAACTCGACGATCTTCTTGCACATCGCCAGGCCGATTCCGCTTCCGGGATAGACGTCCTTGGTGTGGAGCCGCTGGAAGATCACGAACACCTTCTCGGCGTACTCGGGAGCGATGCCGATCCCGTTGTCGGTCACCGTGAACCGCCACAGCTCCCCTTCCCGGGCAGCAGTGACACGGATCTCCGGTGCCCGGTCGGGGCGGCGGAACTTGACCGCGTTGCCGATCAGGTTCTGCCAGAGCATGCCGATCTGCGTGGGATCGGCGACGAGGGCCGGCAGCGGATCGTGCGTGATCGACGCGCCCGCCTCCTCGATGCCGACGCTCAGTGAGGCCAAGGTCCGTTCCAAGACCGTGTCGAAGTCGACCTTTTCGGGATCGTGGTGGACACGGCCCACCCGGGAGAAGTCGAGGAGGTCGTTGATGAGGGTCTGCATACGGTTGGCGCCGTCGACCGCGATGCCGATGTACTGGTCCGCCTTGGCGTCGAGCTGTCCTCCGTAGCGCCGCTGGAGAAGCTGCGTGAAGCTGGAGACCTTGCGCAGCGGTTCCTGCAGGTCGTGGGAGGCGACGTACGCGAACTGCTCCAGCTCGGCGTTGGACCGCTGAAGCTCGGCGGTCTGCGCGTCCAGGCGCCGCCGGGCTTCCTCGCTGAAGGCCAGCTCGCGCACCAGCTGACGGCGCATGAAGTCGATCTCGCCGCTGAGACGCCGCAGGTCCGCCGGACCGGCCGACTCGATGGGATGGCCGAAGTCGCCGCCGGCGACGGTGCGGGCGTCCGCCCCCAGCTGTTCCAGCGGCCGGGTGATGCCGCGGCGCAGTCCTTCGAATACGAGGCCGGCCATGAGGACGATCAAGGCCGCGATCGCCGCGAACACCCAGTTCCGCACCCTCACGGTGGCGGCGAGGTCGGCTCGGGTCCGGTTCCGCTCCGCGCGCAACCGTTCCTGCTGGCCGGACATGGCCTGGCGCAGGGTGTCGAACGCGGCCTTGGCCTCGGCGGCGCGTTCGGTGGCCAGGGGCGAGGGCGCCCCGGGTGGTGAAGCGGCGACGGGGCGGGCGATCCTTTCCTGCCACCGGGAGAGCGTGTCCTGGACGGTCTCGAGGTCGCTGAGCGCGCGGGCGTCGCCGTCCAGCAAGTGCGTGAGCTGCGCGGCGTACGTGTGCTGGTCCGTGAGACCCCGCTGGTAGGGCTCCAGGAACTCCGGGGTCCCCGTGAGGCCGTAGCCGCGGATGCCCGTCTCCTGGTTGAGGAGGGCCGATTCCAGGCGGAACGCCGTGGACAGCGCGGGAGACCGTACGTCCACGAGCTCGTCGCTGATCGTAGCCGTACGCCCCAGCACCCACGTCCCGGTCACACCGAGCACGGCCAGCACCGCCAGCGATCCGGCGACCCCGACACGGAGCCATCGCCGGGTGGTCCACGCGGAAAACCTCCGCGCGTGCGGAGGCCTCGTCTTGCCGGTCATGTTCCGAATCCCCTCCCGGGACGGCCGTCTTGAACAGAGTGCGCAGCGCACACTGTAGAGGGCGTTGGACAACAGTTGTTGTCACTCGTCGGGTCGGGGGCCTAGGGTGCGGGGTATGCCCGGCACGAACTTCCACCTCCGGACCACCCCGAAGGAGACGGCCGCTGTCGCCGATGCGGCTGTCGCCGGCCTCGCCCGGCGCCTGGCCCTCCAGCTGCAGAAGGACCTCTCCCACCCGGCAGCGGAAGAGCGCGCGCGGGCCCTGGCACTCCTGCACGTACTGGACCACCTTCACGAGGCCGCTGAACGGCTGCAGCGCGCGGCGGCCGCGGATGCCGCGCGCGCCGGAGCCGGATACCCCCAGATCGGCCGAGCATGCGGCATGACCCGCCAGGGCGCCCGCCGCCGCTGGCCGGGGATCTTCAACCACACCGACCACACAGACCGCACCAACCGCACCGACGAAGCAACCACGGAGCAACTGACGATGAACGCCCCCGCCCGCCCGTTCGACGTCTTGCTCGTGGAAGACGACGTCGCCGACGCCATGCTCATCGAAGAGGCGCTCGCCGAGCGCGGTGCTCGCAACCTCGTCCAGGCCACCGACGGTGTCGCCGCCCTGGAGCACCTGCGCAACCCCGACAGTCCGCGCCCCGACCTCATCGTGCTCGATCTGAACATGCCCCGCATGAACGGCCGCGATCTGCTCCGCATCCTGAAGAGCGACGCCGACCTCCAGACCATCCCCGTCGTCGTCCTGACCACGTCCTCCGCCCCCGACGACGTCGCGGGCGCCTACACCAGCCACGCCAACGCCTACGTGACGAAGCCCGTCAATCTGGACGAGTTCGAGCAGGCCGTCCAGAGCATCGACTCCTTCTACCTGGACACCGCGACGCGCCCGCCCCGCGCCTGACGCATCCGGGGGAGGGCTGCCGGGGTTGGACGATGACCGACAGGGTATGCGAGGGCCACCTGATCGAACCCTGGCGAAAGGCGACCACCCATGTTGATGGCTCACCCGGCCGTGCTCACCGGCCTCGTCGACCGTTATTGGGCGCTGTCCGTGATCGATGCCGCGGAAGGCGACTCGCCCGTCCGCAAGGAGATCGAGGACGTCGAGCGGGCCCTGTGCGTGTCCACGGGTACGACGGACGTGCACGCCGCGCTGATCGCCGCCCGCCACCACCTGCCGGGCACGGGCCCGCTGGACGACTCCGTACTCGCCGCCAGTTGACCGGTTCAGCCGGCGGCCGGCCGCAGACGGGCGCCGCACCGGGGCGATCGGTGAGCGGGCGAGGTCGCCCGCCGACGTGACGCGGGTGGGCCCTTCGCTGCCGTCGAGGTGCCGTTGCCGCTCTGGCGGCCTGTTCCGGTCCGCGCACGACTCCTGCTCGTCGGGGCGGGTGTGGGGGCGATGGCGGGGTAGGCGCGCGATGACTACGGCATGCACATCACGGAGCTGGTCCGCCGGCCACGGGACCGGCGGCGGCCTCTTCGCTGCGGCGGGCGTCCTCGGACACACCGTCGCGGCTCCAGCCGTGGAGGCCGACATCAAGGCCCAACCCAAGGAGAAGACAGCCGTCATGAAGCAGCACACCACCGAACAGGCCGCCCTGATCGCCGACCAGATCCGGGAGAAGGCAGGACAGGCCGCGCAGCTGGTGAGGGGCAAGACCCCCGAACCCGTCCTGGACAAGGCAGCCCAGGCGGCGGCGCAGGTATGGGACAGTGCGACCCGCGTCGGCCAGTACGCGGCGGGCAAGGCCCCCGACCCGCTGCTGCAGAAGGGCGGACGGGCCGCGACGGTCGCACGCGGGAACCGCACTCCGCTTCTGATCGCCGGCGTTGTGATCATCGCGCTCGCGCTGGCGCGCCGCAGCCGCGGACGTCGCCGCTGAAGGCCGATCCACCCGCGGCGGCGGACAGCCGGCAGTGGTCACCGGCCCGGGCCCCGGCGTCGACCGCCGGGTGCCCGCCGGAACGGCGAGGAACCACACGAAGAACACCTCTCACTGTGGGCCGTACGGGGGAGGCCGCCGGGGGCGTGCGGTGCGCTCGGGCGTGCGAGGGGCCAGGCTGGGCAGCCGAAGGGACATTCCCTCCCCGAACGGACGCCAAGGGAGCTCGTCGTGGCCCACGCAACCGACCCGCCCGCCCGCCGACCCGCTCCCGGCGGCAGCCCCGGCCCGGCGCCGCTCACGCCGGACGACGCGCTCGCCGGGGCCGCCCGCTCCCGTGTGACCCTCCGCGTCAACGGTGTCCACCACGACCTCGACCTGGACCACCGGGTCACGCTGCTCGACGCCCTGCGCGAGCACCTGGACCTGACCGGCGCCAAGAAGGGCTGCGACCACGGCCAGTGCGGTGCCTGTACCGTCCTGGTGGACGGCCGGCGCGCCAACAGCTGCCTGCTCCTCACCGTGGCCCTCGACGGCTGCGGCATCACCACCGTCGAGGGCCTGGCGGGCCCCGACGGCGTCCTGCACCCGCTCCAGCGCGCCTTCATGGAACACGACGCCTTCCAGTGCGGCTACTGCACCCCCGGCCAGCTCTGCTCCGCGGTCGGTGCGCTCCGCGAAGCCGCCGCCGGCCACCCCTCGCACGTCACCGCCACCGCCACCGCCGCGGCCCCGCCCGGCCCCGCCGTACTGACCGCCGAGGAGATCAGGGAACGGCTCAGCGGGAACCTCTGCCGCTGCGGCGCCTACCCCGCGATCGTCCGGGCCGTCGCCGAAGCGGGAGCCGACGCCGCGGCCACCGCGACCGGCGCGGAGGTGACCGCGTGAAGCCCTTCGGCTACGTGCGCGCCACCAGCCTCCAAGCGGCGGCCGACGCCTACGCCGCCCACCCCGGCTCCCGCTACCTCGCCGGCGGCACCAACCTCGTGGACCTGATGAAACTCGGCGTCGAGACCCCCGGCGCCCTCATCGACGTCTCCCGCCTGCCGCTGGACGAGATCCGCGAACTCCCCGACGGCGGCCTGCGCGTCGGCGCCACGGTCCGCAACAGCGACCTCGCCGCCGACCCCTTGGTGCGCACCCGCTACCCGCTCCTCAGCCTTGCGCTGCTCTCCGGTGCCTCCGGTCAACTGCGGAACGTGGCCACCACCGGCGGCAACCTGCTCCAGCGCACCCGCTGCGGCTATTTCCAGGACCTCTCCAAACCCTGCAACAAGCGCGAACCCGGCAGCGGCTGCGGGGCCCGCGACGGCCTCCACCGTGACCACGCGGTACTCGGACACTCCGAGCACTGCATCGCCACCCACCCCTCGGACATGGCCGTGGCCCTCGCCGCCCTGGACGCCGAAGTCGAGCTGTACGGAGCGACGGGCACCACCCGTACCGTCGCGGCAGCCGAGTTCCACCGGCTGCCCGCGGACCGGCCCGAGCAGGACACCGTCATCCGCCCCGGCGAGATCATCACGGCGGTGATCCTGCCCGGCGCCGCGGCGGGGTCCCTCTCCCTCTACCGCAAGGCCCGCGAACGCGCCTCGTACGCCTTCGCCCTCGCCTCGGTCGCCGTCGTCCTCGACCTCGACGAAGGCCGGGTGCGCCGGGTGGCCCTCGCCTTCGGTGGCCTGGCCCACCGGCCCTGGCGCGCGACCACCGCCGAGGCCCGGCTCACCGGCGCCGTCCCGAGCCCCGACAGCGTCCGCGCGGCCGTCGACGCCGAACTCGCGCGGGCGAGGCCCCTGCGCGACAACGCGTACAAGATCCCGCTCGCCCGCAACCTCGCCTGCGACGCCATCGCCGAGCTGGCCGGTACGCACCCCGGTTCTCCCGCCACGCCGTAGCGGCGCCGCCGACGCGCCGAACAGGAACAGGACCACGATGAGCCCGACCACCGCTACCGTCGCATCCACCGCCACCGCCACCACCGCTCTCGGCGCCTCCGTCCCGCGGCGCGAGGGCCGGGAGAAGGTGACCGGCGCAGCCCGGTACGCCGCCGAACAGCACCTGCCCCTGCGGGCCTACGCCTGGCCGGTGCCCGCGACCGTCGCCCGCGGCCGGATCACCGCCGTCGACACCACCGGCGCCCTGGCCCTGCCCGGCGTCCTGGGCGTCCTCACCCCCTACGACGCTCCCCGCCTGGGCCCCTCCGACGACCCCACCCTGCAACTCCTGCAGGACACGCGGGTGCCACACCGCGGCTGGTACGTGGCACTGGCCATCGCCGACACCCTGGAGGGGGCGAGGGCCGCCGCCGACGCCGTGCGCGTCACGTACGAGAGCGAGCCGCACGACGTCGCCCTGTACGAAGGGCACCCGGGCCTGTACACCCCCGAGCAGGTCAACGGCGGCTACCCCGCCCACCGTGAACAGGGCGACCCCGACGCGGCGTTCGCCGACGCTCCCGTACGCGTCGACGTCCGCTACGCGGTTCCGCCGCTGCACAACCACGCCATGGAGCCGCACGCCGCCACCGCGGACTGGGACGCCGAACGCGGCCACCTCACGGTGTACGACTCCTGCCAGGGCACCACGGTGGTGCGCAATGTCCTGGCCGGGCTGTTCCGGCTGTCGCAGGACCAGATCACCGTCCTCGCCGAGCACGTCGGCGGCGGATTCGGCTCCAAGGGCACACCGCGCCCCCACGTCGTACTCGCCGTGATGGCCACCCGGTACTGCGGACGCCCCGTCACGCTGTCCCTGCCCCGGCAGCACATGGCCGCCACCGTCGGACACCGCGCGCCCACCCTGCACCACATCCGGCTCGGCGCCCGCCCCGACGGCACCCTCACCGCCCTCGTCCACGAGGTCACCACGCACACCTCGCAGGTGCGCGAGTTCGTCGAACAGGCCGCCGTGCCGGCCCGGGTGATGTACGCCGTACAGGACAGCCGCACCACCCACCGCGTCACCGCGCTCGATGTGCCCACCCCCTCCTGGATGCGCGCCCCCGGTGAAACCCCCGGCATGTACGCCCTGGAGTCGGCCATGGACGAGCTGGCCGACGCCCTCGGCATGGACCCCGTCGAGCTGCGCGTGCGCAACGACGCGCCCACCGAGCCCGACAGCGGACGCCCGTTCAGCACGCGCCACCTCGTGGAGTGCCTGCGCGACGGCGCACGCCGGTTCGGCTGGACCGGGCGCCGTCCGCCCCTGCGCGAGGGTCCGCTCCTCATCGGCACCGGTGTGGCCGCCGCCACCTACCCCGTGTACATCGCCCCCTCGGGCGCCCGCGCCCATGCCCGCCCCGACGGGAGCTACCTGGTCGAGGTCAACGCCACCGACATCGGTACCGGCGCGCGCACGGTCCTGGCCCAGATCGCCGCCGACGCCCTGCACGTCCCGCTCGACGCCGTCTCGCTGGCCATCGGCAACAGCGCGCTGCCGCCCGGGGCCGTCGCCGGCGGCTCCACGGGAACGGCGTCCTGGGGCTGGGCGGTGCACGACGCGTGCACCGCGCTGACGGAACGGCTGGCCCGGCACCAAGGGCCGCTGCCCGCCGCAGGGCTCTCCGCCTCCGCCGACACCACCCAGTCCGCGAAGCAGAAGTCCCCGTACGCGCGCCACGCGTTCGGGGCACACTTCGCCGAGGTCCAGGCCGACACCGTCACGGGCGAGGTACGCGTCCGCAGGCTGCTCGGCGTCTACGCGGCCGGCCGCATCCTCAACCCGCGCACCGCCCGCTCCCAGTTCATCGGGGGGATGGTGATGGGGCTGGGCATGGCGCTCACCGAGCACAGCGGACTCGACCCGGCGTTCGGCGACTTCGCGGAACGGGACCTGGCCGCCTACCACGTGCCGGCCAACGCCGACGTGCCCGCCATCGAGGCCCACTGGATCGACGAGCACGACAAGCACCTCAACCCGATGGGCAGCAAGGGCATCGGGGAGATCGGCATCGTCGGCACGGCCGCGGCGATCGGCAACGCCCTGTGCCAGGCCACCGGCCGGCGGCTGCGGGAACTGCCCCTGACCCCCGACCGGGTCCTGGCCGCCCTCGAACCAGGGCCGGAGGCAGCGGGCCGCGCCGGATGACGGCAGGGGGAGTGGAGTCACGGATCTCCGGGCAGGCGCGCCGTCGACGGAGACTCCTCCGCCTCCCGAGCCACGGGGGCGCAGGGCCACGGTTGCGATCGAGGGAGTTGTTTCGTATGACGGAGAACGTGTGGGCCTACCGCGCCGGCGTCGAGTACCTGGCGGCCGACCTCACCGGCTACGGGGTCGAGGCGGTCGACGGCAGCATCGGCAAGGTCGACAAGCACTCCGACGAGGTCACCGACGCCTATCTGGTCGTCGACACCGGCGTATGGATCCTCGGCAAGGAGGTCCTGCTGCCGGCCGGCCTGGTGACCCGCATCGACCACGCGGCGCAGAAGGTGTACGTGGACCGTACGAAGGAGCAGATCAAGGCCGCTCCGGAGTTCCGTCGGGACGAGCACCTCGGGAACCCGGACCATCACGGGGCCCTGAGCACCCACTACCTCTCCCACCTGCCGTTCGGCCTCCCGCCCGCCTGACAGGCACTGCCCCGCGACGCTCCCGCAGCCTACGGTGCCTCGGCGCCGATGCCGTCACGCGGCCGTGCACGCGCCCGCTGAGGCTGAAGCACCGATCCACCGGCCGCTGGACCGGCTCGCCCTCAACTACTACACCCCGACGGCGGTCTCGCACGTTCCGAAGGGGGCGCAGAAGCCGCAGGACGACGGGCGCGGCAGCAGCGAGCACTCGCCCTGGCCCGGAGCGGACCAGGGCGCCTCCCACCGGGCGCGGGTCGACCGCACCGCGATGGACCGGCCGCGGTCGGCCCGAGCGCACTGTACGACCTGCTGACCCGGACCGCCGCCCGCTATCCTGCCCTCCCGCTGGTCGTGAGCGAGAACGGGCGGCGTACGAGGACCAGATCGGCCCCGACGGCACGGTCCACGATCCGGAACGTGCCGCCTACATCCACGCACACCTCGATGCCGTACACCGGGCGATCGCAGACGGAGTGGACGTACGCGGCCGTGGCCCGGACGGGCGAGCTGCACGCTCCGGGCAGCGCGTGGCCCCTCCGGGGCCGTGCCCTCGTCCAGACCCGATGCCGTGGCTGCGGTGTTCCTCCCCTCCGCTGGCGTGCCCCCCGCGGACGGGAAACGGTGGACGTGGGGAACGCCGACACGGCAGCTCAGAGCCCAGGAACTGGCCTCCCACAGCGGAAGGGAACGGCGATGACGGACTGGAACGGCGCGGCCCTGGAGAAGATCGCCGCGGCCGAGGAGCTGGACCTTGCACCCGAACGGCCCAACGGCACCCTGCGCGACCCGGTGACGATGTGGATGGTCCGCGCCGGCCACCGGCCCTACGTCCGCTCGGTCAAGGGCTCCGACGGCCCCTGGTACCGGGGAACGCAGTCCCGCTGACCGGCGCGGACCCCGCCCCCACCGGAGCCCCTCCGGCTCACACGGCAACCGCGCCCACCGCACCAGTAGGAAAGGCGAGATCCCTCATGCGTGCCACCTTCATGTACGGCCCCGGCGACGTGCGCGTCGAGAACGTCCCGGACCCCGAGATCGTCGAGCCCACGGACGCGATCGTCCGGATCACGCTGGCCTGTGTCTGCGGCTCCGACCTGCACCCCTACCACTCCATGGACAAGACCGACCAGGGTGTGCCGATGGGGCACGAGTTCCTCGGCGTCGTCGAGGAGACCGGCTCCGACGTGCAGGGCCTGAAGCGGGGCGATTTCGTGGTCTCCCCGTTCGCGTACGCCGACAACACCTGTCCGATCTGCCGGGACGGCTTCCACACGGCCTGTCCGCAGGGCGGTTGGTACGGCGCCGGCGGTGTCGGGGGTGCGCAGGCCGAGGCCGTCAGGGTGCCGCAGGCCGGGGGCACCCTGGTGAAGATCCCCACGGACGTGGACACCGCCCTCCTGCCCTCGCTGCTCACCCTGAGCGACGTCTACCTGACCGGCTACCACGCCGCCCACATGGGCCGGGTCGAGGCCGGCAAGACCGTCACGGTCATCGGCGACGGCGCGGTCGGCCTGTCCGCCGTGCTGGCCTCTCGCCGCATGGGCGCCGAGAAGATCATCCTCATGGGCCGCCACACCTCCCGCACCGACCTCGGCAGGGAGTGGGGCGCGACCGACGTGGTCACGGAGCGCGGCGAGGAGGGCGTCGCCAAGGTGATGGACCTGACCGGCGGCGAGGGCTCGCACGTGGTGCTGGAGGCGGTCGGGCTGATGCCGGCGTACGAGCAGGCGTACGGCGTCGTCCGCCCCGGCGGGACCATCTCCCGCGTCGGAGTGCCGCAGTACGAGGAAGCCCCCGTCGGGTTCGGTTCGCTGTTCGGGAAGAACGCCGGCCTGACCGGCGGCCCCGCCCCGGTACGCGCCTACATCGAGCAGGCCGTCCCCGACGTGCTGGAAGGCCGTATCGATCCGGGCCGGGTGTTCGACGCCGAGGTCGGCCTGGACCGGGTCGCCGACGCCTACGAGGCGATGGACGACCGCAGCCGACTGAAGGTGCTGGTGCGCCCGTGACACCGCGGCCGCCTATGGGAACGAGGGAGCCGTCGGCCGCGCCAGGCAAGAACGACCTGTTCACCCACCCCGTCCTGAGCGGGATCGGCAGGGCGCACGACAAGTCGGCGGCCCGGGTCGTGCTCCGCAGGCTGATCCAGCGGGACATCGTCCCGATCCCGCAGTCGGTCAACCCCGACCGGATGGCGCGGAACTTCGACGTCTTCGACTTCGAACTCGCCGACGACCAGATGGTGCAGATCGCCGGCCTGGACACCGGCACGACCTGTTCTTCGATCACCGCGACCCCGACATGGTCGCCTGGCTCAGCAGGCGCGTTCAGGCAGCCATGGAACCGCCCGTGTGCCCATGGCGCTCGGCAGGACGGCAGCGGCGCGCGTAGTAGGCGTAGGTCAGCACCAGTACGAGCGGACCCCACAGCATCCCGGGGGCTATGCAGAGGTGGGCCAGTGTCTGCCAGCCGCCGCTGCTGAACCCGGCGGCTTCACCCACACCGAGCCAGCTCAGCAGCACGGGCGCCCAGAACGCGGTCGCGCCCAGGCCGCCGAGGATGGCTGGGACGATCGCCGCAAAGGGGTTGATCCGCTTCCCGCCGATGAACGGAAGCCATCCGGGGGCGACCTCGCCCCATGCGCGCACCAATCCGAGGGACAGCAGCGCCAGCCCCTCTGTGATCAGGCTGAGCCCGAAGACGTAGGGGACGGACACCCACAACGACGACGGCATTGCCCCGTCCGCCTCCAGGCCCATCTCGAAGCCGAAGGCGAACGGCAACCGCCACAAGCACTGGGGCAGGAGCAGCAAGGGGATCGCATGAGCGACGAGGGAAGCCCACGGCGGCACCGGCCGTTCCGTGCCGTGTGCAGTCGTGGTCGAGCTGATGTCGTCGATGGCTGTCATGGCATCAGCCTGCTCCGTCCTCTGCCGTTGGTCGTCATCGCCGAGGTGTTACCGCCGTCCGCGCGGGGGAGCCGCGCGTCAGACTTCGGGATGACGCGTCGGCGGGCGAGGAGGCCCCTGGCGGGACCTCGGTGCCGGCCCGGGTCCCGCCTGGCTCGTGGGCCTCGACGCGATCGTGAGCGTCGACGCTTCCGAATACTCAGGCACCGCCGACAGCCGTCTGCCGTACCCGTCACAAGTCGTGGGCGAGGGGGTGCAACGGTTCGTACAGCGGAAGTTCGGCGCCGCTGGGAAGTCGCTGTAGAGGATGACATGCGCCCCGCTGATCATGGCTGGCCCCTGTCCATCGACGTCGCCGGCCGTGCCGTGGCCCACTTCACCGAGCATGGCTCCTGACCCGCCGAGGCGAGCGTTGAAGGCGACTGGCGCGAACGCCGCGGCCGAGACTCTCAGTCGGTGCCGGCTTTCGCGGCATCCGTGGCCTGTGTGACGTCGGCTGTCTTTGCGGTGGCGGGGGCGTACGGCGGCGGCTCGGCCTGGAGGTCCTGGTCAGGCGGCGAGGACGCCGGTCCCGAGGAGTCCGAAGAGCAGGATTCCGACGGCGATGCGGTAGATGACGAAGGCGTTGAAGGAGTGCTTGGCGACGTACTTGAGGAGCCACGCGATGGAGGCGTAGGCGACGGCGAAGGAGACGGCGGTGCCGACGACCAGGGGCAGCGTGTCGACTCCGGCGCCGACGGCGTCCTTGAGTTCGTAGAGGCCGGCGCCGGTGAGGGCGGGGATGCCCAGGAAGAAGGAGAGGCGCGTGGCGGCGACGCGCTCGAGGTCGAGGATGAGACCGGTCGACATGGTGGCGCCGGAGCGGGAGAAGCCGGGGAAGAGCAGGGCGAGGATCTGCGAACAGCCCACGAGCATGGCGTCCTTGAGGCCGGTGTCGTCCTCGCCGCGCTTGTGCCGTCCCATCTGGTCGGCGGCCCACATGAGGCCGCTGCCGAGGATGAGGGAGCCGGCGACCACCCACAGGGAAGCCAGGGTGCTCTCGATGAGGGGTTTGGCGGCGAGCCCGACGACCACGATGGGGATGGTGGCGTAGATGACCCACCAGGCGAACTTGTAGTCGTGGTGGTAGCGCTCTTCGCGGTTGGCGAGGCCGCGTCCCCAGGCGGTCATGATCCGCACGATGTCCTTGAAGAAGTACACCAGGACCGCGGCGATCGCTCCGACCTGGATGACCGCGGTGAAGGCGACGACGGCCTTGTCGTCCACGGGGATGCCCATCAGCCCCTCGGTGATCTTCAGGTGGCCGGTCGAGGAGACCGGCAGGAACTCGGTGACCCCCTCGACGATGCCGAGGACCGCTGCCTGCCCGATGCCGATGGTGCTCAAAGCGTCCGTCCCTGGGGTTGGTTCGATCTGCTGCTGGTCAAGCGGAGACCCCCGCCGGGCGGGCCGGGGGCGCGGGGTCGGCGGGCGGCGCGGGAGGCCGCCCGGCATCGCCGTCGCGCCCGGACCCCTTTCCCCGTAGCGCAGTTGAACTCCGGGGGTGCACGCCACGGGCCGACTATACCGTCTACTGCGCTGTAGACGCACGGAAGGGCGACCGCGTTCCGAGCGGCCGGATGCCCTTCGGGCGGCGCTCTGCCCGCAGACCGTTGCGCTCCTACGCCCCCTCGTCGTAGGTGCCCGCCTCGACTTCCAGGGCGAGTTCCCGGAGGACCTCGATCGAGGTGACGTCCGTGCGGCCGCTGTCGTGAGCGATCGCGAGGCTGGTGAACGCCAGGCTGAACCCGGAGACCATGGTGTGCAGGGCCGGACCGAGCGCTTCGGCCACCAGCGCAGCCACCTGTTGCGGAGTCGCGTCGGCCGGCACGCTGATGGACGGCAGCATTTCGTTCAGGAGCGTGGTGGCCACGCCGGCCCTCGCGGCGGGGTCGTCGCCGTCTCCGTGGGCGTCGTCGAAGCCATCGTCGTCCTGTCCGGATTCGATGGCCCGGCGGATGTCCTGGGCTTCGGTGAGGATGCCGATCACCCGCTTGAGTACCTCTGCGCGTTCCATCCTGCGGAGCGTAGTCCGTGCTCGCCTGCCAGGGGGGCGAGGGTGCGCTGATCCCGGACGTCCTCGTCGGGATGTGCAACCGGCATCGCGAAGGACTACGAGTGGTGCGGCTCGCGCGCTTCGGCAGTGTGGGCGCCACCGCGAGTGCAAAGCGCCGGCCGAGGGAGCCGCTGCTTGAGCGGTGGCACAGGCGTTTCCGGTCCATTGAAGGTGCGGGGTGTCGTTCACAGACCGCGGATGGCCTCGGCCAGGTCCGATCCGTAGGACGCCCAGCAGATCACCGAGCCGTCATGGTCGAGCTGTCCCATGAACCACTCACCGTCGTCCCTCACGAGACACAACGCGTGGAACGCGAGGATCACATCGGGCCGGAGCGTCTCGTAGTCGCCCTGTCCGGGCACCTCGACGACCACGAGCCGATCGAAGGGGAGCACGGCGGCGCTCGCGTCTCCGGAAAGAGTGGCCGGGCCGCTGAGCGGCCCGGCCCGGCTGCGAACATCACTGGCGGTCAGTCAAGACAACTGCAACCAGGCCTTGTTGGAGCCCTACTGGCGGGTACCCAACCAAGCGGAACGGTCGGCGGGCGGCTTCCCCGCCGGACGCGCCCGGCGCTCTGCCGGGGGGATTCCGGGCGGGGCGGGATCGTACGGCCGTCCGCGGGGGAGCCGGTGTCAGATGTAGTCGGCGGTGTTCCGTACCTCGCCGAAGCGGGGGAAGGTGCGCGAGATGGTGAACTCGTGCTCGTCCGCGGCCAGCCCGGACATCGCGTCGGCCGCGAACTCGAGCTCGTAGCCGTGGTCGGCGGCGGCCCGTGCGGTGGATTCGACGCCCATCGTGGTGACCAGGCCGGCGAACACCACGGTGTCCACACCGCGTTCGCGCAGCTGCGCGTCCAGATCGGTGCCGTAGAACGCTCCGATGGTGCGCTTGACCAGCACGATGTCGCCGTCCCGGACCAGGTCGTCGGCGAAGCCGCTGCCGGGCGGCTGCTCGGCGACGTTCGGGCGGTCCACCCGGACCAGTACCACCGGCCGGCCGTTCGCCCGGAATGACGTGGCCAACGCGCGGCAGCGCGCCAGTACTTCCTCGCCCGAGTGCGGTGCGAGCGGGAGCCCGATGATGCGCGGCATGAGGTCGATGAGGATCAAGGCGGTGGTCATGGCCATGATCGTAGAGCTCCGCGGGCGGCGCTTTCGGGGACTGGTTCGAGGGCCGGCTGCAGGCGGGGCGCGAGCCGCCTCCACGCCGGCCCACAACCAGTCCCCGGCGAAGAAGGCTCCCCGATCCGGTACGCCCCGCCGGCGCCGTCGGGAACGGCGCACGGTCATAACGGCGGTCATAACGGAAAATGTTTTCCGCGGACGCCTATTGAAGGCCCGTTGTCTGGGAATGCTGCGTGTAACCTCCTGCCTCTGCTCGACGCTCCGTCACCGCGTCGTCCGGGCGGGCCTTCCGTTCTGAGTTCCCGGGAGGTACTACGCCATGCAGTCGAACCCCACTCCGCAGCCGGCCCGCAGCCGCCGCGATCTCCTCACCGGCCTCGGTGCGGCCGCGGCCGCACCGCTCCTCCTCGGTGTCACTGCCCGCTCAGCCCCCCGCGGCAGCCTCGCCCACCGACCCGTCCCGGTCGGCCGTACGGTCCTGCTCCGGGGCGCCGCCCTCGTGCTCACCATGGACCCCGCCTTAGGCAGCGGCCCCCTCGGCTTGGTGGAGAACGCCGACGTACTGATGCGGAACGGAGTCATCGCCTCGGTCGGCACCGGCCTCCAGGTTCCGCCCGGCGCCTCGGTGGTGGACACCTCGGGCAAGCTGGTCATGCCCGGCTTCGTCGACACGCACACCCACCTCTGGCAGGCGGCGATCCGCGGTGGCTGCACCGACGGCGACCTGTTCGGCTGGTTCGAGCGTTGCACCGGCCCCGCGCGCGGCCGGCTGACCCCTGAGGCGCTCCACAGTTTCGTGCGCCTCGCAGCCCTCGACGCCGTCCAGTCGGGTGTGACCACTCTCGTGGACTGGGTGGACATCTTCGCTTTCGACCTCATCGAGAGCTACGTACGGGCCCTGGCCGGTACCGGGGTGCGGTTCACCTACGCGATGTTTCCGCCCAAGCCCGACGGGGCTCTGGTCGCGAAGGTCAAGAAGGACCTCGTCGACCCGGTGCCGCTTGGTTCCTTCCAGGTCGCCACGCACGCGGCACGGTCGGCCCAGGACCTCAACCGCGCGCACTGGGAGGCCGCCCAGGACATGGGAGTCATGCTCAACTCCCATGTCCTGGAACGCCCCGAGCAGCGCGCGGACGACCCCATCGGGGTCCTCGCCGACATCGGGGCGCTGGGGCCGCGGCTCATGATCAACCATGCGGTCCACCTGACCGACGAGGAGATCGCCGCTCTCGCGGACCACGACGCGCGTGCGGTCCACTGCCCGCTGAGCAACATGCGTCTGGGCTCCGGCGTCATGAGGCTCTCGGAGTTCAGACGCCGGGGCGTCAAGGTCGCTCTCGGGCTGGACGGCGGCACCAACGACACCTCGGACTTCCAGGCGCTGATGAAGACAGCCATCGGCCTGCAACGCTCCCACGCCGGGGACGCCGGGGTCTTCCCCCAAGTGCAGGACGTCCTGCGGATGGCCACCCTGGGCGGCGCCGAGGTCATCGGCATCGACGACCGGGTGGGTTCCCTGACTCCGGGCAAGCGGGCTGACGTGGTCATCATCGACCCGGCTGCCCTGAACTTCGCCCCGCGCTTCGAGTGGGTCGGTCAGATCGTCTTCAACGGGCGGCCCGAGAACGTCGACTCCGTGTTCGTGGACGGACGTCCGCTGAAACTCGGCGGCCGACTCGTCGACGTCGACACGAGCCGCGTAGTGCGGGAGGCCGAGGCGGCGGCCGCGGCTGTCGGATCGCGACCCGTGCCGGGCGCGCCGTGACGGATGCCGCGGGTGTGGTCGCGGGTACGGGTCAGTCTGCGTCGGTCCGGGTGCGGCGGGCGTAGGCGCGGGCGGCGCGGGCGCGGTCGCCGCAGCGGGTGGAGCACCAGTGGCGGCGGCCGTGGCGCAGGAGGTAGCGGCTGCACGGGGCGGAGCGGCAGGCGGTGAGGCGCTCGGCGTCGGGCCCGGTGAGCAGGTCGGCCGCGTTGGCCGCGAGGACGGCGAGGGCGTGCTCGACGATCTGGGTGACGGGGTGGGCTGCCTCGCGGTACAGACCCCGGTCCGGGTCCCAGTGGAGCAGGGAGGCGGCAGGGGCTCGGGTGAGCGCGTCGTTGACGGCGGTCAGGGCGGCGGCAGGGGCGGGCAGCCCCGCGGTACGGGCGGCAAGCAGGGCGCGGATCTGTTCGCGCAGGGAGCGCAGCCGGCCGGCACAGGTCTCGATCAGGCCGGTGTCGGAGGGGGCGAGGCCCCGGTCGACGAGCCACTGTTCGGCGGCACGGGGGGTGGCGAGGAAATCGATGCGGTGCCCGCCGGGCAGGGTGACGGCGCTGTTGGCGAGGTCGAGTGCCGGGTACTGCTCGGCGCCCGGCGCGGGCGGCGGTTCAGCGGTCGCGATCTCGTCCATGGGTCTCATGCTACAACCCCGCCTTTTCCATGATGCTCACGTTAGAGATTGCCTTTATCCGTGAGAACTGCCTAGGCTGACTCACGGATAACCAATCATCTATCCGTGAGGTGCATGTTTCGTGACTGCCACCGGCGCCACCCCCGAACAGTTCTCCGTCCGCGTCTTCGGCGGCCCTACCGCCCTCTTCGAATACGGCGGTCTGCGGTTCCTGACCGACCCGACCTTCGACGCTCCCGGCGACTACCGGAGGCCGGGCGCCCCGCTCCTGGTCAAGACCGCACCCTCGACCGGCAGCCCCGATGACCTGGGCCGCGTCGACGCGGTCCTGCTCTCCCACGACGAACACGCCGACAACCTCGACACCTCCGGCCGGGCCCTGCTCGCCGACGTCCCCCTCACCCTCACCACCCCCGGCGGCGGACAGCGCCTCGGAGCCAACGCCAAGGGCCTGGCCGACTGGGAGTCCATCGAGCTGGACCGCCCCGGCGGCGGCACCGTCACCGTCACCGGCGTGCCCGCCATCCACGGCCCCGGACCGCGCAAGGAGATCGAGCCGATCGCCGGGCAGGTGATCGGCTTCGTCCTGACCGGCGAAGGACTGCCCACCGTCTACATCAGCGGCGACAACGCCTCCCTCGACCTCGTCAAGGAGATCGCCGCACGCTACGCCCCCGTGGACACCGCCATCCTCTTCGCCGGCGCACCCCGCTTCCCCGTCCTCTTCGACGGCGAACTGCTCGTCCTGGACAGCGCCCAGGCCGCCGAAGCCGCCGAGATCCTCGGCGCCCGCCGGGTCGTCCCCGTCCACTACGACAGCTGGGCCCACTTCACCGAAGGCCGTGACCAGCTGGTCGCGGCCTTCACCGCAGCCGGCCTCGCCGACCGCCTGGACCTGGGCAACCGCGACTGACCGAACCCGGCGGCGTCCGCTGCGCCTCCCGCGCGGCAGACGCCGCCGGCCCGCTGGCCGGCTGGGCCCGGGCCGGGGCGTCGCCTTGGACGGTGGCGGTGCGGGCGGGCGGCGGGCCGGTATGGCTTTGGGCGTAGGCGGGAGTTGCGCCGCAGGTCTTGGGGTCGCGCCCGCCGAGGTGGTTGCCCATGAAGGGTCCGGCGCCGTGGCAATGCACGACCACCGGCACAGGTGCCTCCTCGGCCGGGGCCAGTAGATGCGCGACGACGCCCCGTGGGTCACACGTACCCTCGTCGCCCGGCCCTCCACGGAGCCGGACCCACCGGGAGGCGATATCATGATCGTGCGGATTCCGGGGTGATGGCGATGCGCAGTCGTTTCGAGCCCGACCGGCAGCTGACCGCCCGCATGGCGCTCACGATGTTCCTGTTGGGACTGGTGTACGTGGCGTTCGTCGCCGCGCTGATCGCCCTGCTGAAATCCACCGTGCTGGTGGTCGTCATCGCCGTCGCACTGCTGGGCGCACAGTACTGGTACTCGGACCGGATCGCCCTGTACGCCATGCACGGCCGGCTCGTCACGCCCGAGGAGGAGCCTGGGCTGCACGGGATCATCGACCGGCTCTGCGCCACTGCCGACATGCCCAAACCCCGGGTCGCCGTCTCGCACATGGACCTGCCCAACGCGTTCGCGACCGGCCGCAACGCCGACCACGCCGTGGTGTGCGTCACCACCGGGCTGCAGCGCCGCCTGACCGTGGAGGAGCTCGAAGGCGTTCTCGCGCACGAGCTCTCCCATGTCGCGCACCGGGACGTCGCGGTGATCACCATCGCCTCGTTCCTGGGCGTGATCGCCGGGCTCGTCGTCCGGTTCGCGTTCTACTCCCAGCTGTTCGGCGGGCGGGGGCGCGACCAGAACACCGCCGTCGTCTTCATGGCCGTGATGGCCGTCTCCGCCCTCGTCTACGCGATCAGCTTCGTGCTGATCCGAGCCCTGTCCCGCTATCGCGAACTGGCCGCCGACCGGGCCGGCGCCATGCTCACGGGCAAGCCCTCCGCCCTTGCGTCCGCCTTGACCAAGGTCAGCGGGGACATCGCCCGCATCCCGACGGAGGACCTGCGCACCGCGCAGGCGTTCAACGCGTTCTTCTTCACCCCCGCACACGGCCCCGGAACGGTCGTCGCCAACCTGTTCTCCACCCACCCCACCCTGGAGCGCCGGCTCGAGGCGCTCGCCGCGCTCGCCGCCGAACTCGGCGGACCGGGCGGTGGCCCACCCTGAGAGGCAGCTGATCCCCTTGGGCTTCTGGGATTCCCTGCTCGGGCGCTCCAAGCCGGTCCAGCCCGACCTGGACCAGCTCTTCGGCCTGCCCTCGGCCGCCGTGACCCTCCAGGCGGCCATCGGCTTCACCCCCACCGGAACGGGCTCGGTCTGCTTCTCGTCCACCGAAGGAGGGGCCTTCTCGCAAATCCGGAGGGAGGTGCGGGACCTGCTGGACGCCGACTCCGAACGGGCGGGTGCGCCTGTGGAGTTCAGCCGTGACGGCTACGGCTACTCGTGGCTGGTCTCCCGCCGGAGCCCCGAGGAGCTGCCCGCACTGGTCGGCGACCTGCACGCAGTGAACACCACCTTGCAGGACGGCGGGTTCGGAGCGCAGCTCCTGTGCTCACTGGTCTCCTTCCGTGACGCGGAACTGCGCTCCCTCGCCCTGGTCTACCTGTACAAACGGGGCACCTTCTATCCATTCGCACCGCTCCCCGGACAGACGCGCGACAATCCGCTGGAACTCCAGGCCAGCGCTGTGATCAAGGACGACCTGCGCATCGAGCAGGACCTGAGCCGCTGGTTCCCGTTGTGGGGTGCCCCCGGCCTGTGACGGCCCCTGGTGGACATTTATTCTTCGCGCAGATAATCTGTGCGAAGAATAAATGAGGAACGGGGAACCGTCATGTGGACGTACGAGCACAGTGTCGACACCACCGCCGCGCCCGAGGCGGTCTGGCAGCAATGGGTGGACGTGGCGAACTGGGGCACTTGGAACGCGGACATCGAGAAGATCGACGCCACGGGTCCGTTCGTCGCGGGTACCCGCATCACCATGCACCCGGCCGGCCAGGATCCGGTGGAGCTCACCCTGGCCCAGGTCAGCGCTCCTGAAGTGTTCGTTGACGAAGCACGCTTCGCGGGACTGCTGTTCCGGACCACGCACCGCGTGACCGCCCAGCAGGGCGGGGCGCGCATCGCCTACCGCATGGAGATCACCGGCGCCTCGGCCGACGAGGTCGGCCCGCAGGTGGGTCCCGGCATCACGGCGGATTGGCCGGAGACGATGGTCGCGCTGGCACGACGGGCGGAGGCCCGATGCTGACTCCGGGCGCAAGCCCCGGGTTCCTGCTCTGGCACGCGACGCTGCGCTGGCAGCGTGAGGTCGCGGCGGCGCTGGCGCCCCTCGGACTCACGCACGTGCAGTTCGTCCTGCTGGCCTGCACCTGGTGGCTCAACCGCGAAGGCGGGCACCCCAACCAGCAGGCCGTGGCCCGGCAGGCCGGCACGGACGTCAAAATGACCTCGCAGGTGCTGCGCACCCTGGAGACCAAGGGCCTCATCGAGCGGGAGACCGACCCCGCGGACACCCGCGCCAAGAGGCTCCGGGCAACCCCCGAGGGCGCGGACCTCGCCCCTCGCGCCATCGCGGTGGTGGAAGCCGTTGATGCGGCCTTCTTCGCCGCCTCACCGCGCGCCGAGACCCTGACGGTCCTGCAGGCCCTGGCGTCTGAACCCGCGGCGGACAGCGACTGAAGCCCTGCCGCCCACCGCGGGTGCCCCCGCCGCCCACCTCGGTGCGCTGCTCTTCACCGGCCCGGGCGCGTTCCGGGGTGGCCCGGTCTCTCCGCCGATGTTCGTGGGACCCCCGGCGCGCCCCGACTCCGCCCCGTGACGCCTTCCTCGCCTTCGGAGGCGGCGCCCGCAAGTGCATCGGCGACACCTTCGGAATGACCGAGGCCACCCTGGCCCTGGCCGCCATCGCCGCCCGCCGGCATCCGCGCCCCGTCCCCGGGCACCAGTGCCGTCCCGCGCCGGGGGCGGCACTGACCCCGCGCGGGCGGATCCGCGTCACCGCGCGGCCTCGCCCTCCGGCCGGGCACCGCAGCACCACCTCGATCGCCGGAGGAGACGCCGTACCCCCCCCGCACACCGCATGGTTCCGCAGGCCGGAGCTCGCCTTGTGGACGTCGGCCTCGCCCGTACGCCGCAGGAGCAGGCGTGCATCCGCGCGTGGGACCTGGTGGAACTCGCGGCACGCACCACGCCCGAAGCCGGTCCGGACGGTCTCGCCCCCGGCTGCTGCTGGCTGGCTTGGTCCGGAGCGATCGACGATCACCTGACGGCCCTTCCCCTTGCCGAGCACGATGCCTTCACCGCGCGGCTGGCGGGAGTTCTCACCGCGAACACCGGCACCACCGCGGACGACCACCCCCTCGCCCGGACCATGGACAACCTCTGGCAGACCTCACAGCGGCGCATGTCCCAGGGCTGGGCCGTCCGGTTCCGGTCTGAGCTCATCAGGACCTTCGACGCCATGCGGATCGAGGTCATCCAGCGCAGCACCGGCACCGTCCCGGACTTCCACACCATCATTTCGTACGACAGGGAAAACGCCCTGTTCGAAGGCGCCTGGGGTCTTGTCCCTCCGGACGGCGGCCCGCGGATCAGGCGTAGCCCGGTCGCGCCTCGGCCGGCCGGCGTCTGACCCCGACGCCGGGCGCCCTGGAGCCGCCGCCGGCCACCCCGCCGTCAGCGGGGAGCCGGGCGGGGAGGAAGCGACCGCCCTGCCCCGGCGCGGCGTTCAGGTGCGGCGGGCCCGAAAGGCCTCAGAAATCACCGTCGACGCCGGTGACCGCCGGCGGCCCCAGGGGCGCGTCCTTCTCCGGCAGTCCCAGTTCCTCGAGGGTCCCGGCCAGCAGGCGGACGGCGTCGTCCTCGGCCGTGGCGCGGTCCGGGGCCTCGACCTCGAGCCGGACGGAGAAGGTGCCGCCCTCGTGGACCGTGAGCAGTTCCACGTCCTCGGTCTCGCTCAGGTCGGTGTGGTGCGAGGCCAGCCTCCTGGCCAGCTCGGAGCGTGCTGCGTCGTCGACGTCCGTCAGGAACGTGCCGGGAACGGTGATGACGTAGGTGGTCACTTGCTGTCTCCTGTCGGCTGACAAGGGCTGAGTCGTGTGGATGCCCCGGTGTCGTGTTTCAAACCCCTCAACCACGGCAGCTGCCTCCAATGGGCCCCTTGAAGCAGCCCACGACCTCGGTGTGCGCGGCGACACGAGCGGGGAGGAGCGCCGGACCTCATGCGGCGAGCTGCTCGGGCCCACCTGGCGGGCGCCGTCGCCGTGGCCACCCGGCGCGCGAGGACGCCGGGGTACGGAGCGTGGCCGGACCCGTCCCGGGGTGGGGGCCGGGCCCGGCGAGCAGGCCGACGAGCTGCCGCTCACGGCCGTCAGCGTCTGCGGCCCCAGCCGCGGGCAGGTCGCGTGCCGCCGATGCCGGCGACGTGCAGCGCGAGTGCGGCGAGACCGATCAGCATGAGGTTGGTCGAGCTCAGGACATCGTTGGTGGCGATGTCGGCGGCGTTGAGGAGGAACGCGATGAAGAAGAGGACTGCGGCGGCGATGCCCAGCATGGAAGGGCTCCTTTCGATCGGTGCCGACCGTGTGCCCCGTGCGCGCCGGGCCATGTGTGCGAAGTGCTGCTCCTGCGGTCGTCGGCGGTCTGGCCGGAGCGGGCTCACCCGACGTCCTCGCAAGCTGGTCGGCGTCGTCCGGGGTGCCCGTGCGGCTGCCACGGGTGATGCGCCTGTCCGAGTGCCCTCCGGGCGTCCCCCGAGCGAGAAGCGCGCGGTGGGGGTATGTCGTTCCGTGCCAGGTTGCCTTGGGGCCAATGAGGAGATCAGCGGTGTACGCAGTGGTTCGACGGTACGCAGGGGTGACTGATCCTGCCGAGGCGGGACGCCGCGTGGACGAGGGATTCGTTTCCCTTCTGCGCCGAGTGCCCGGATTCGTGGCCTACTACTGGATTGACGCAGGAGATGGAGTGATGGTCTCCACCAGCGTCTTTGAAGACCAGGCGGGGGCCGAAGAGTCGATCAGGAGGGCGGCGGAATTCGTACGGGACCGCCTCGCCTCTCTGCTGCCCGAACCTCCCCAGGTCACGGCCGGCGAAGTCGTGGCCGCCGGGTAGCGCGCCCGAAACCGGTCCGGGCCGGATCCTTCGTTTCCGTCCACCGCTTCGGGACCGGGACGGACGGGAGAAGCATCCGCAGGGCCACCTTGTGCCCTCCCGATACCTCGCCGACCGATCCGACGCCGTCGCGCCGGATCGGTTCGTGCTCGCGCTCGCGTCGTTCATGTCCGGCGAACCATCTCGGCCTTGTGGGCCGTGGGCCCGCCCTGACGGGTGCTCACGACATCGGCGTACGACACCAGCCGCGGCTCAGAGGGTCCGGCCGGTGACGTGGCCGCCGTCCACGCGCAGGGCGTGGCCCGTGACGAAGCCCGCGCCCGCCAGGTACAGCACGGCCTCGGCGATCTCCGAGGCCTCGCCGACCCGGTCGAGGAGGGCGAGTCCGCCGAAGGAGTCCACGTCGGAGCCCTCGTGCAGAGGGGTGCGGATGATGCCGGGTGCCACGAGGTTGACGCGGATGCCGTCGGCCGCCAGTTCCGCGGCCAGGCTCGTGGTCAGCCCGTGCACCCCGGCCTTGCTGACGACCGGCGCGCTGGCAGGGAAGCCGGCCAGCCCGTGGTCCACGAGGACGGTGCCGATGTTGATGATGCTGCCGCCCTCGCCCTGCGTGCGCAGGGCCCGCACCACGGCCTGGGTGGTGAGGTAGGTGCCCTTGAGGTTGCCCGTCAGGAAGCCGTCGAGTTCGGCTTCCGTGACCTCGGTGAAGGGCTTGGACGCGAAGGTCCCCGCGTTGTTGACCAGCACGTCGATACGGCCGAAGCGTTCGAGCGCCGTACGGACGAGGGCCTCGCCCGTCCCCCGGTCGGCGATGCTTCCGGCGGCCCATGCGGTCCGCTCCGGGTGGCCGAGGCAGGCGGCGGCCTTGGCGAGGCGGTCGGCGTCCCGGCCGTTCAGGACGACGTTCGCGCCGCTCGCCAGGAAGGCCCGCGCTATGTCCAGGCCGATGCCGCTGGAGGATCCGGTGATGAGGGCAGTGGTCATGGTGAGCGCCTTTCGGGGGTGGATCGCCGAATCGGTTCGTCCGGCTGACACCCCGAACCTATGGGCCCTCAACTCATAACACCACGACGGAATTTGGAGCATGTGATAATCCAGCGTTATGGACATGGACCTGCGTGACCTGGAGCTCCTCGACGCCACGGCCGAAGCCGGCTCGCTGACCGCCGCCGCCGAGCGGCTCTACGTCAGTCAGCCGGCCCTCAGCCAGCGGCTGACCCGGCTGGAAGCCCGCCTCGGCATGGCCGTGTTCGATCGCGAGGGCCGCCGGCTGGTGCCGAACGCCGCCGGCCGCCGGCTGCTCGTGGCCGCCCGGCACGTCCTCGCCGAACTGGAATCGGCCACCCGCGACCTCCGGGAAATCCGCGAGGGCCGCGACCGGCGGGTCCGTTTCACCGCGCAGTGCAGCACCACCTTCCCGTGGCTGCCGCCCGTGCTGCGCGCCTTCCGCGAGCGGGAGCCGGGCATCGACGTGCGCATCGAGACCGTCGCCGACGACGCACCGGTCCCGGCGCTTCTCGCCGACCTGGTCGACGTCGCGCTCGTCACCAAACCCGACGTGCAGATGGACCGGGTGTCGCTGACCCGGCTCTTCGACGACGAGATGCTGGCCGTGGTGCCTGCCGGGCACGCCTGGGCCGGCCGCAAGTACCTGACCGCCCGCGACTTCGACGGGGTCGACCTGGTCCTCTACGACTTCTACGACCAGAAGCGCATCCCGTCGTTGCCGCTGCCGATCCCCGCCGGAGCCCGGCCCGGCCGGATCGCCACGATGCCCGTGGTGACCGACCTGGTCGTCGAGATGGTGGCGGGCGGCCAAGGGGTGACGGTCCTGCCCAACTGGGTGGCCGCCCCGTACGTGGCCTCGCACGGCCTCGCCCTGGTGCAGATCGGGGCGAAGCCGCTGACCCGGACCTGGTTCTGCGCCACTCGCACGGGCGAACTCCCCTCCCACCTGGAGGTGTTCGTCGAGGAACTCGTACGACATCTCGAAGCCCCCCGAGGGTGACGGTGAGGCCATGGAGCGGCGCGCCGTACTCTCGAGTGCGGCGGAAAGCCGCGCCGTCACCGCCAACGAGCGCCGAGGGTTCCGCCAGGGTTCAGTACCAGCCCGGCAGTTCCGCCCCGGTCGGCGCCGAGGTCAGGGCGGGCCGGTCTTTCCTTGGACTCGAACTCACGTTCAGATCCTGGAGGGTTGCCGCCGAAGAGCTACCGGCGGGTCGTCGCCGTCGCCATCGCCGCCACGCCGGTCGACGGGACCGGTCCGCATCCGGCGTACGGTCCGGGTTTCATGGGCAGGACCGTGAATCCCGGACCGACCGCAGGAGTCCAGATGACCGCCGCAGCCGACCGCACCACCCTGACCCTCGACGACGGCACCGCCCTGGTCCTCATCGACCTCCAGCAGGGCATCCTGGCGCTGCCGACCACCAGGCCCGCCGAGGAGATCCTCGCGAACGCCGTCGCGCTCGCCGGGGCGTTCCGCGCGCAGAAGCTGCCCGTGGTGCTGGTCAGGGTCGCCTGGTCACCCGACGGCGGTGATCTGCCCACCACCGACGTCGACCGCCCGGGCCCGGCCACCGCCCCGCCCGCCGCGTTCTCGGAGATCCCCGCCGAGCTCGCCGCCCTCGGCGACGTGGTCGTGACCAAGCGCCACTGGGGCGCCTTCACCGGGACCGAGCTCGACCTCCAGCTGCGCCGTCGCGGTGTGCACAGGATCGTCCTGGCCGGCATCTCCACGAGCGTGGGCGTCGAGTCCACCGCCCGTACGGCCTGGGAGCACAGCTACTCGCTGGTCTTCGCCGAGGACGCGACCGCCGACATGGATGCCGCCTCCCACGCCCACTCGTTCGCCAAGATCTTCCCGCGCATCGGCAAGGTCAGCACGACCGCGGAGGTCGTCGCCGCCCTCGGCGCGCGGGACCGGCGTTCCGGATGACCAGCCGGCCGCCCGGCGGGCGGCCACACCCCCTTCCCTCAGCCCTCCGGACGGGACAAGACCCAGGAGGCGACGGCCCGGGCGATACCGGAGAGCACGGCAGCAGTGAGGGTCGGGGCGGCCTGGATGCGCAAGCTGCGGCCCGGTTCTCGGGGGTGCGCTCGTGCGGTGCGCGGTCGGTGGTGTCCATCGGTGACTCCCGGAAGGCAGATCGGAGCGACTGGGTTGACACCCTGACCGTGGCCCGGATCGGATGGGCGCGCACCGAGCGCGGGCGCCTGTCCCGGACAACTCCCGCCGGAGTGCGGGTTGTCCGGGACAAGGGGGCGGGTGGCAGCGAGTGCGCGGCGCAACGGACGTCCCTGGGGTGCGCTGGGGGGCACCGGCGAACGCGCCAACAAGCTGGCCGGCGCGCTGCGCACCTGGCTCGACGAGGAGGGGCTGCGCGTCTCCGACCTGGCCCGCGCACTGACGCCCGAGCACTTCGCGGACCATACCCTTCCCAGTCGGCACCGGCTCTACGACTGGCCCGCAGGTGTCGGTCTCACCGTCAGCACCGCAGAGGCCCTCGCGGACGCGTGCTCCGACAGCTACGAGGTCTCCGCCCGGCGCCGGGCGGCGGTCCAGGAGATCTGGGCCGCCCCGGGTGCCGCCGGCTCCGCGGCTGCCACCGACGTCGTCGCCGCCCGGAGCCGGGTCATCACGGTCCGGGGTGAGCCGGCCCGGCTCCAACAGGCCTACGCTGACAGCATCCTGGAGCGTGACAACGCCCAGAAGGTGGCCTTGGTCCTCTACGCCATGCTCGGCCAGACCACGAACCAGATGAGCGACTACGGCCGCCGGCTCGACGCCCTGGCCGCCGGCTCCGCCGACGACCAGCAGCGGGTCGCGGAGCTCACGCACGAGATCGCTGCCTTGCGCGAACAGCACACGGAGGCCGTCGCCGCCCGTATCCGGGCCGAGCGGGAAAGCGATGACGCCCAGGCGCTCGCCGACGAGGCGGCCCGACGGATCCACAGGCTCACGGTGGAACTGGCGGCGCACCGCGGCAGCGCCACGAGTCGGCCCGGCCACGGCGGACGGTTCGAGCGTGAGGAGCAGCAGCTGATCCTGCGGATGCCCGCTGACTTCGCCTACCGGGACGCCGCCCTGAACGCACTCGTTCCGTCGGCGTCGCGGCCCCCGGCCGCGGCGGCGGAGCGTGCCGGTCGGTCCGACGCGCGGCTTGCCGGTCGCTCCGGCCGGAGCCCCTGCTGATCAACTTCCCGCGGGCTTCGGCGGCGGCGCGGGCGAGGTCGCGGGGGCGGTGGCCGGGGCGGCGACCACGTCGTCGTAGAGGCGGAACAGCCGCAGCCGCCCGGGGTCCTCGTCGTCGCCGACGGCCAACGCGCCCCAGCACTGCGCGGCCAGCGCGCGTGCACGGCTGCCGGGCCAGGGCTGGGGCAGCAGTTCGGGCGGCAGCAGCGGGTCGGGCTCCATGGCGGCGGTGAAGGCCGCGGCCAGCTCGATCGCGTACGTCAGCCGCTCGGTGCCGGTGGGCGGTCGTGGCGCGGACAGCCGGGCCAGGCGGTCCGAGGCGAGCGCGGCCAGCTCCTCGTACCGTGCGGCGACCCGCTGCAGCGGCCAGAGCCGGGCGGCCAGCCGGGTGGCGTCCTCCTCTTCGCCGAGCCGCAGGTCCCGGCTGGTCAGACGGGTCAGGGAGCCGAGTACCCCGAGGTGGCGCGCGTGTGCCTCGACGATCTCGCCGATCGCGTTGGCGCTGACGTAGAGACCGCCCTGGAGGGGGGCCGCACCGAGGTGGAGCAGGGCGTCCCGCAGCGTGTCGCGGGCCTGCCGGGCGGTCTCGGGGATGGCGAAGGCGAACAGGTGCCAGGCCCCGTCCCAAGGGGCGAGGCCCCGGTCCTGCCGGTAGGCGTGACGCACGTACTCCACGTCGGGGGCGACGGCTCCGGTGGGGTCGGCCGTGACCCGCAGGCGTGCCTTGCGGCCCCGGCCCTCCTGGACGAACCGGCCCTCGGCGACGAGCCGCTTGAGGCAGAGCCGCACCTGCTGGTCCGTCATGCCGAGGGCCTCGGCGACGGCGTACAGTTCGCCGGCATCGACCGTGCCGTCCTCACGGACGAGGGCGAAGACGAGCGTCCTCGTCCCGATCTCGGGCGCGACCGGGTCCGTCGCGGGTCCGCTGGTCATCGCTCCTGCTCCTCGAGGCTGCCGGTGTTGCCCTCGCCAGGACGGGCGGGGACGGCCCGATGCATCGTAGTCACCGCGCCGAACCCCATGAGGCCCCTCAGGTACGGGGTCTGTTCGGTGCGCACGGCGTCGAAGCCGTGACGTTCGTACAGGGCGCGGGCGCGGGGATTGACGTCGATCACGTCCAGGCGGATGCGCGAGCAGGCGTGTTCGGCCGCGACGGCCGCGATCTCGGTGAGCAGCAGGCTGCCGACGCCCCTGCCCCGGCCGGCCGGGTCGACGGCGATGCCGTCCATGACGAGTTCGCCGGTCTCGGGGCTGCGTTCGAGCAGGGACAGCGCGGCCAGCCGGGGCAGCCCGCGGAGGAATCCGTATGCCGACAGCACGTCGCGCACGCCGCCGCCGGTCAGTCCGCGTCCGCCCAGCCGGTAGCCGGCCACACCGACGACACGTTTCCCGTCCGCGGCGAGGGCGACCACGGCGCGGTCGTGGTGGAGGTGGCGGGCGATGAAGGCCCGTCCGCGCCCGGGCGGGTTGAGCGCGGCCCCGAGCTTGCGACCGAAAGCCTCCCAGTACAGGGCTGCGATCTGCTCCTCCGCCCCGTGCGGTACGCCGCGCCGGACGACGACTGCTGTGTCCATGAATCCTCCTCGCAGTTTACGTACGATCATAGTACGGTCGAAATGGAAACGATCGTTTCTTGTATGACCCTTTGTGAGGAGAGCCGAATGCCACCCATGACAGCGGTACGCACGAGACGGCACCGGGCCGTGCGAGCCGTGGGCGCGACGCTCGCCGCACTGGCCCTCGTGGCAGCGGCACTGGGCGGGTTGGCGGCCTGGCAGAACACCTACGAACTGCGCGAGCGCGCGGTGACCGTACGTCATGGAGGTCGCGCCCTGGACGCCGTCCTGGCCTTGCCCGAGGTCGGGAAGGGGCCCTTCCCCCTCGTCGTCTTCGTCCACGGCGACGGTCCGGTCGACGCCACCCACGACACGTTCTACCGGCCGATCTGGGAGTCCTTCGCCCGCGCCGGCTACGCCTCGCTGTCGTGGAGCAAACCGGGCGTGGGCGGCTCGCCCGGGGACTGGCTCGACCAGTCCATGGACGACCGGGCCGCGGAAGCCGTCGACGCCATCGCCTGGGCCCGGCAGCGCCCCGACATCGACGGGCGCCGGATCGGCCTGTGGGGCGCCAGCCAGGCGGGCTGGGTGCTGCCCAAGATCGCGGCGAAGGACCACGGGATCCGGTTCGTCATCGCCGTCTCACCCGCGGTCAACTGGCACCAGCAGGGCCGCTACAACCTCCTCGCCGAGCTGCGACGCGACGGCGCCTCCGAAACCGAGGTCGCCGCCGCGCTCCGCCGTCGCGAGACGGGCCTGGAACTGCTCGCGCGCGGAGCGCCGTACGAGGAGTACGTCCGCGCCGTCGGAGATCCCCAGGGCATGACGCCCGCCCGCTGGCGGTTCGTCTCCAAGAACCACACCGCCGACGCGAGCGCCGACCTTCCCGCGCTGCGCGGCACGCCCGTCCTGCTGGTCCTCGCAGGACATGACGTGAACGTGGACACGGCCGACACCGAAGCCGGCTACCGGCGGCTGCTGCCCGGGCCCTCCCTGCACGTCGCCCACTACCCCGGTGCCACGCACGGCCTGGTCGAGCGCGCCGTCGAGGCCTCGTCGCTGCGCCTCACCGCGACCGCCGTGTTCGCGCCGAGGTCGTTGTTCGCCAAGGGCTTCCTGGCCGACCAGCGGGACTTCCTGGCCTCCGTCGACGGGGAAGGGGCGAAGGGATGACCAGTGGACCCACCACGGGACCTGCCACCGGACCCGCCACCGGAAAGAGCACCGTAGTCGCCGCTGCCGGCGGCGGCCTACGGCGCCACCGTCCAGCGGATGCTGGCCGGCCCCCGAGGCCCACGGCTGGCGGCGACTTCGGCCCCCGCGGGCCGGATGACACCGACCGACTACCTCACCCAGCCGCTGGTGCTGGCCTTCGTGTTCACCGGCTTTTCGGTGCCGCCCTCGTGTGCCGTCTCGCCCCGCCCCCGGTGACCCTGACCGCACTGGCCGTCTTCGCCGTCCAACTCCTCTTCAGCCGCTGGTGGCTGACCCGCCACACCGCCACGGGCCCGTGGAGTGGCTGCTGCGCGCGGTGACCCCGAGCAGTCGGCCGAAGTGGAAGGGGGGAAGCCGGCCACTGAGTCCTGCGGGTGGTCGCACCGGGACGATGCGGTGGTTCCCCTCGACCCGTGATGCGGGAGAACTCGGGCGCGGGGTGCGGCGTCGTGTCGGGTCGTGGTGGAGGGCGACGCCGCCGGGAACGGTGCGCAGCAGCCGGTCCACGACTTCCTTGCGGGCGTCGGAGCGGCCCTGCGACGCGGGCGACGGGCAGGGTCACGCCTTGCTCCCGTAGCGGCGCTGGAAGCGTTCGACGCGGCCGGCGGTGTCCAGGACGCGGGCGGTACCGGTGCAGAAGGGGTGGCTCTGCGAGGAGGTCTCGGCGTCGATGACGGGGTAGGTGTTGCCGTCCTCCCACTCCACCGTGACTGACCGGTGCCCGGCCGGGCTTCGGCAACAACATCTCCCGCTCGCACCGGCGGACCTCCCGCCGCTTCGACCCCAACGTCCAGAGCAAGAGGTACTGGCTGCCCGGCGAGGGCGGTACGTGCGGCTGAAGCTCTCTGCCAAGGCGATCAAGACCATGGACACCATCGGCGTGGAGGCGGCCGTGGCGCGGATCCGCGCCCGGGGGTGAAGGTCTGATGGCCAAGCAGAGCAAGATCGGGCAGAACGAGAAGCGCAAGGCGGTCGTCGCGCGGTGCGCCGCCCGGATCCGCAACCGCGACAGCGTGGACGGCCGGCCTCGCGGACACCTCCCCGGGTTCGGGCTCTCCGCTGCGGGACCTCGTCCGGCGCTATTCGGGTCGGCTGAAGCGGTGGGAGGCCCAGAGCAGCGCTGTGACTCCGACGACCAGCAGGAGGGCGCTTTCCAGCAGGATGGGAGGTTGCCCGGCGGACCATTCGATGCCCGCGGTGGTTGCCTGGTCCGGTACCCGTAGCGCGATGCAGCGGCGGAGCAGGTCGACTCCGTAGGCGAGCGGGTTGGCGGCGGCCAGCGCGTGGGCCCAGCCCGGCAGGTTCTCGATCGGGAAGAAGCCGCCGGAAAGGAACAGCAGGGGCGTCATCACGACGCCGAGCAGCATGTGGAAGACCTCGGGGCGGTTGAGGCCCACGGCCAGGGCGAGGGCCAGGGCGGTGATCGTGAAGGAGGTCAGGGCGATGCCGCCCAGGAGCAGGGCCAGCAGGAGGGGGTCGTAGGGCAGGCCGACGGCTCCTGCCAGGCCGAGCAGGACGACGCCTTGGATCGTGGAGACGATGGTGCCCCCCGCGCAGCTTCCGAGGAGCAGGGTGGCCCGGTGGACCGGGGCCATCAGGAGTTCGCGCAGGTAGCCGCTCTGACGGTCGGTGATCAGACGGATGCCGACCATGATGGCCGGTGTCTGTACCGTCATCATGAGCATCCCCGGGAAGAGGTAGGCCTGGTATCCGGTGCCGAGTGAGGAACGGGGGATCAGGTCGGCCAGACCGCTCCCCAGGATGAAGAGGTACAGCACCGGTTGGAGCAGCATGAGTGCGGTGTGGGTGCGTTGGGCCGACAGGCGCAGCAGGTCGCGGTAGACCAGGGCGTGGACCGCGCGCAGTTCGTGGCGCAGGCGGGCGCCCGGCTCACGGCCGGGGGCGCCGGGGGTGTCCGGCGTACGGGTGGCGGCCGGGTCCGGTAGGGAAGGTGCGGTCATGGGGTCGCCCCGGTTGCTGCCGCGGGGGAGACGGGTGCCTGCTGCCGGGGTGTGTGGATGCTGCGGCCGGTGTGGTGGAAGAAGACGTCGTCGAGCGTCGGCGGTGTGGCGGAGGCGGCGTGCACCGCGATGCCGTGGGATTCCAGTGCCGCGCACAGGCGCGGGATCCAGGCGCTGCCGTCGGGTACCCGCAGGGACACCCCCTCGGCGTCCAGGGTGACGGCGAGGTCCGCCGGCGCGGTTCGGCGCACGATCTGGAGTGCTGCCGTGTCGTCGCCGGTGCGCAGCGCCACCCGGTCGTCCCCGATCGCGGCCTTGAGGCCGAGGGGTGTGCCCTGGGCGACGAGCCGGCCGTGGTCGATGATGGCGAGGCGGTCGCAGTTCTCCGCCTCCTCCAGGTAGTGGGTGGTGACGAAGATCGTGCTGCCGTACTGGTCGCGCAGTGTGCGCAGGTGCTCCCAGACTTGGGCGCGGGCGTGTGGATCGAGTCCGGTGGTCGGTTCGTCGAGGAACAGGACCCGGGGCGAGTGCAGGAGGCCGCGGGCGAGTTCCAGGCGGCGCCGCATGCCTCCGGACAGGGTGCGTACCGGGGAGCGCCGCCGGTCGGCCAGTCCGACGAGTTCGAGTGTCTCGGTGGCGCGCAGGCGGGCGTGGCGGCGGCGCAGTCCGTAGAGGCGTGCGTGGATGTGCAGGTTCTGTTCTGCCGTCAGGTCCGGGTCCAGTGCGCTGTGCTGGAAGAGCATCCCGACCCGTTTCCTTACCTGGTCCGGCCGGCCCAGTACGTCGGCGCCCGCCACCGTGGCCTGTCCGGCGGTGGGGCGGGCGAGGGCGCACAGCAGGGCGAGGGTGGTGGACTTTCCCGCGCCGTTGGGGCCGAGGAAGGCGAAGGTTTCTCCTTGGAGCACGTCCAGGTCCAGGCCGCGAACGGCGTGGGTGGTGGTACCGTCCGGGCCCGCGTAGCCCTTGACCAGACCGCGGGTGCTGATGGCGTACACCTGCTCGGCAGGGCGCGGGACGGCGTTCCGGTCGGTGAGGGCGGTGGTCTGCAGGGTTGCCCGGGCGGGCGCGTCGTCACCGGCATGTGACTGCATGGTCGAGTCCTCGTCTACGGGGGTGTCTTCAGCAGGCCTGCCGGCCGCAGGGGCCTTGGCTCCGGCCGGTGGCAGCCCCCGGGGACTGACACCGGCCGGAGGTTCTCGGCTAGGCGCAGCTGATGCCGACGCAGATGGTGTTGAGGAGCGTCAGCAGGCCGACGCAGGCACACGTGCCGGAGAACTGGTCTCCGTCGACGCCGACCGGGTCGGTTTCCGGAAGGGCGTGCAGGTGAGCCAGCAGTTCGAGGTCGTGGTTCTCCATGACTTTCTCCTTCTCTGTGAGGTGGCGGCAGGTTCCCTGCCGCTCAACCCGGCTGCCGGGTCATCCAGTGCCGGGGGTCTGTGTGGAGGGTTCGCAGGAGGAAGGCCAGGATCCCTGCGGATCCGTCGCTCCAACTGCCGGAGACCTCTCCGTACTCGGTGGGGAAGACGACGTGCCCGTCGCGATGGGCCCGTTCGGAGACGATGAGGCCGGCCAGGTCCTCGGCCATCGTGCGGTAGGCGGGGTCCCCGGTGGCTTCGGCCATGTCGAGGAGGAAGTCCCCGTTGCCCGCCAGCCCGTGGCACTGGGCGAGGGCGGAGCGGGAGGCGCGTTCGACGACGGCGTGTGCGGCGCCCCGGGCGAGGTCACCGAAGCGCTTGTCACCAGTCTGCTGCCAGAGGCGGATCAGGAAGGTGCCGATGCCCGCCGAACCGTGGCACCAGTACGGGGCCGTGGGCAGATCCGTGGCCTGGGCCGGCCACTGGGCCGCTCGGCCGATCATGACGGCGTTGGCCACCACGTGTTCTCCGGCCGCCACGGCCAGTCGCATGTGCTCCGGGCGGCGGGAGATGCCTGCGGCGGCCAGGAGGAAGCAGCCTATGCCGGAGGTTCCGTGGGCGAAGCCCAGGTAGCGTTTGCCGGCCTCCGCGGAGACGGCTTCCGCGGGGACGGGCCAGCTCACGCCGGACGGCTCGGGCTGTGCGGCGGCGGCCAACCGGTCGGCAGCGTCGACGACCAGTTCGGCCAGGCGGGCGTCACCGGTACGGTGCCACAGGTGGGCGGCGGCCAGTCCACTGCCGGCGGAGCCGTGGGTGATGTCGTGACTGGGCGTCGACTCCAGCGGGGCCAGCGCCAGGGCCACCGCGCGGCTCCTGAGCTCGCGGTCGCCGAGTGCGTGCCCGGCGTCGTACAGCGCCCAGGCCGTTCCGCGGCCGCCGAAGTGAAGGCCGGGGCGTATGGAGCGGGTGTCGGCGCGGGCAGCGATCCAATGGGCCGCCGTGGAGATCGGACCGGGCAGGCGCGGGTCACCTGTGAGTTCGAAGTACCGTGTCAGGACCGCCAGCACGCCCGCCGCACCCTGCTGCACGGTGCAGGGGTCGGTCTCCCCGGCCCGGGTCGACACGGGCCACAGCCACTGCTCGTCGTCCGGGGTCATCGAATCGACGAGGTGGTCCACCATCCCGGCGACCGCGGCCCGCGTCGCGGCGCGGGGCTCGTCCGTCCGCGCCGGTCCGGCAGCGGGGTGGGCCGGCCCTGACGGGTCCGTCCCACGGAGAGCCGCACGCGCCGCGGCCGGGTCCCACCGCTCGCCGGGATCGTCCTTCATCAGCCCCAGGATCATCTCGGTCAGGTTGTCCGGCAGGTGCAGCGTTGCGGTACACGCGCTCAGCCACTGGGCCAACCGCTGCTCCGCAGGCCGGGTGGCCGGTTCCTCGGGCAGCAGGTTCGGTACCTTCCCGGCGAGGACGAAGCACGCGGTGGCGCCGAGGCTGTAGTAGTCGGCCGTCGGGGAGACGGGAGCGTCCCGCAGGCGCTCGGGGGCGCTGAAGCCGGGTGTCCCCACGCGCGTCGGGAGCACGTCGTCGTCCCGCAGGGCGGCGAGTTCCAGGTCGATGAGGCGCAGTTCGCCGTCGGGGCGGACCATGACGTTGCCGGGCGTGAAGTCCCTCAGTACGCAGCCGTTGGCGTGGGCCGCCGCGACCAGGTCCACGAGGCGTGCGACCTGGGCGAGCGCGTCCTGCCCGTAGCGTTCGCTCCCGACGTCGCGGAAACGCTCGGCCACCCAGGTGCGCAGGGCCACGCCCGGCACTTCCTCCTGGGCGAGGAACAGGTGCCCGCCCGTCTCGAACATCGCGAGCGGCTCCGGTGCGAGTCCCGTACCCGTCAGCTTCTCCAGCGTCCTGGCCTCGGCCCGCAGCCAGTCGCGGACGTCGGAGCCGGCCGCGTCGCCCTCCACGTGCGGCCGGGCTTCCTTGATCACCACGGGTGCGCCCGTGGTGACGTCCGTGCCCCGGTATACGCCGCCTTTGTTGGTGTGCCGGATCGCTTCCCTTATCGAGAACCGGCCACCGAGCAACACGGGGCTGTTCGCCACCCTTTCCTGCCGCGGTGGAAGGGGTACCGAGACGGGAAAGGGACTGACCGCCCAAGAGGGCGGAGAATACTGCCCGGTGCGTTTGTCCTCGACGGGATTTCCGTCCGGATCCTCGATGAACCACACCAGCAGGCCCTGGTCGGAGAGCCGCCGCCGGCCGACGAATGCACCGTACCGGTAGTGCACCAGACTGTTCGGTGCGTACGGCTGGTCGGACAGAATCCGGGGGCCGGAAAGCCCCGCGGTGGCCCGGTGCAGTTCAAGGGCCATTCGGGCAGCGTCGCCGTCGGAGGACGGGTACACGGTGATGAACTTCCCCGAGCTCCCCCGAGGCGTGGCACGGGAGTTGAGCGCGCCCACCTGCTCGGTGGACCGGACGAACTTGAACGCCGACTCCTCGCGCAGCAGCACCTGCAGGGCCTTCTCGAGGACTTCCGGCGCCGAGGCCGCCGTCGCGGACACGTGCAGTTTCCAGCCCTGCCGGCGCCCTATCCCGGACGGGCGGGTGAGGCGGCACCACATCTCGTCCGCATCGGTCGTCCAACGCTCGTCCGCACCTGTGGCCCGGAGCGCCTCGCGCAGCAGATCTTCCAGGTCGAATTCGGTTGCGTGACTGGTCATGAGCGCGTCCCCCCTCAACGGCGAAAACCGCTGCTGGAATATGCCTTCGGTAAGAAGAAACGTACAGCCGGCGTCCGTCATGTGTCGCTTGATTCAGCGAGCGCACGGGATGGTTGGGGCTGAATGCGATGCAGTCCGGCGCAAGTGGGGGCGCATGTGCGTCGCCGGATGGGAAATGCTCAGCCTGTTCGAAAATGGAGATCCACCCTCGGGAAGAAAAAACAGTCCAAGTTCATTAATTTCGAATCTCCACGGTCTGCGTTATCGATTCACGAGAGCTGAAACGAAACAGTGGCCACAGCCCTCGCGGCAGACCCTTCATGCCCGACTGCGCCGCTCTCCTCCGTCTCATCGGCCGGCTCTCGCCTCGATCGAGCGCGAGTGGGTGAGGTGGTGGCAACGGCCGGTCGTCAGCGGGTGGTCGGGATCTGCGGCGGTGTGGGCTCAAGTGCAGGTCGGGGGTTGTCGTGTAGCGGTCTCGTAGGGCCGGCAATCCTGGCTGCCACGGTGTTCGGCCCGCGCGGTCGTCCGTGCCGGTGACCCTTCCTCGTCGGTCGGCCGGTGGCGTGCGGGGGCGGAGGTGGAGGCGGAACGGGGCGCACCGCGGCCGCTGACCTCGCCGCCGGCCCGTTGGAGTTCGACGAGCCACGGCTGGTGGCCTCACCTGCCCGAGGACGTCACCGTGGGCGCTGGACGAGCGTGCGCGACGTCACCGGCCAGGCGCTGGCGGTCTTGTGCCCGCCCGGTGCCGTCCCACGCGTGGCCCCGCGGTGTCGGCCACCCACGGACGCGCGGGCTGCGTCGGCCGAAGGCATGGCGCTCGAATTTCCTTGCACGCGACAGCGGTTCAACCGGAGGTTCTGGAACGCCCCTCCCTCGAGCCCGGATGGTACGAGGCCTTCGTGAGCCCGGAAGGGCCGGCCCCCGCCGAGGTGCACACGAGCGGATGGACCCGGGCGGTCACCGGCGCGGCGGAGTTCTTCGGGACCGAGGAGTCGAACGTTGCCTGCATCGTCCTGCTGAGCCGCAGCCCTGCGCGGCACCCCGTCATCGGACCTCCCCGCTGACCCGCACGCCCACCCGACCGCGTCGCACCTGGCGTCCCCCACCCGCCTCGCGCACCCGAACCCGGAGGAACCCCGTGACCAACATCGCCACTCCGCAGACAGGTTCCGCAGCGGTTCACGCTGACCGGATCGCCGTACGGCACGAGACCACGACGCTCACCTTTGCCCGACTCGACGACCTGACCGCACGGACCGCGCTCGTGCGCGCCGAGCTGCCCGGGGGCTTCGACGCCCCGCGCCTGCGCCTCGCGGTTTGCGGAGGGGCGTCGCTTCCGGTCGAGGTGCTGCACGGCTTCGAGCGGCGTTGCGGCGTTGACGTGCCGGAGGGGTACGGCTTGTCCGAGACCTCGCCCGTGGCCGCGTTCAACATGCCGGACCGACCGCGCAAGCCCGGCTCCGTGGGCTTGCCCGTCCGCGGCGTTGAACTGCGGCTGGTCAACGAGGACGGGACGACGACCGGGCCCGGCGAGGTCGGCGAGATCGCGATCCGCGGCGGCTGGTTCCCCACCGGTGACCTCGCCCGCGTCGACGAGGACGGCTACTACTTCATCGTCGACCGTGCGAAAGACATGATCATCCGAGGCGGCTGCAACGTCTACCCGCGTGAGGTCGAGGAGGTCCTGTACCAACACCCGGCGGTCTCCGAAGCCGCCGTCGTCGGCATGCCGGACCCGAGGCTGGGGGAGGAGATCGCGGCGATGGTGGTCCTCAAACCCGACGTTCGGGCCACCGCCGAGGAGATCCGCGACCACGTGAAGGCACGGGTGGCCGCGTACAAGTACCCGCGGGTCGTCAAGCTCACCGACGCACTCCCCAAGGGACCCACCGGGAAGATCCTCAAAGGGGACGCCGTCATCAGTCCCACCGATTCCTGACCCCGGTCGCATCCCAACACGCTGACTGACGGATCCGCGTCCGGCGGGGAAGTGTGGCCGCCGCTACCGGTGGGCAGGAAGGGATCAGGCTTCCACCCGGACGCCGAGGCGGCCCCCGAGCGGGCCGTCAGCAGGACGTACAGAGGGATTGAGCATGGCGCGTGGCACGGTGAAGTGGTTCAACTCCGAAAAGGGCTTCGGGTTCATCGCCCAGGACGGGGGCGGTCCGGACGTCTTCGCCCACTACTCCAACATCACCGGGCAGGGCTACCGGGAGCTGCAGGAGGGCGAGGTCGTCACCTTCGACGTCGCGCAGGGGCAGAAGGGCCCGCAGGCGGAGAACATCGCCCGCGGCTGACACGCCCTCACACGTGAGTCCGTGAACCGGCGCCCGCCACCTGGCGGGCGCCGAGTCGTTGCCACCCGACGGGCGAGGACGCAGGGGCACGGGGCGGGTCCGGCGGGCGTTGCCCTTGGCCTGATCGGCGTGGCCTTCGGTGGTCAGGCGCTCGTCGACCGTCAGCGTCTGCGGCCCCATCCGCGGGCAGGAGGCGTACCGCCCATGCCAGCGAGATGAAGACGACGTGGGCTACCTGGGGCTGATCGTGACGTTGTAGGTGGCTCCGGCCCTGCCGTGGGCAGTTACGGCCACGGTCTGCGCGTGGCGCGCCCAACTGGCCTTGCCGCCTTGGACATCGACGCGGTAGCCGCCTGGGTACGTGTCGTTGGGCACGGTGATCTGGGTGGGGCCCTCGGCGTCGTCACGGGTGCGGAAGGTGAGCGTGTAGGTGCGAGTGGCCGGGTCGTACGCGAAGGCCAGCGGGTCGCCCGCCACGGCCCGCGCGTACGGCTGGACGAGGAGCCGGCTGTTGGGCTTCGCGGCGCCCGTCTGGTCGAGGAAGCAGTAGCCGCCACCCCGGCACCACTGCCACCACGTCCAGCCGCTGGAGAAGCGGTCCAGGGAGGCCGTCATGTCGGTGACGAACTGGCTCGCGTGCGGAACGTACGGGTTGCCGCCCCACTCCCCGACGATCACCGGCATCCGGTTACGGGTCGGGTAGTCGCTGATCGCGGCCTCGTACGCGGGGATGAACGTGCCGTTCGGGTCGTAGTCGGCGCCGGTCTCCATCGCCGTCTCGTAGAAGTGCGGCGCGTAGCCGGCGTGCGGATCGTCGATGTGTCCCATACGGGTGGGGACGCCGAGACCGACGATGACGGTGGGTTCGACGAAGACCCACGACGCGCGGTCGACCAAACGGATCGCCCGGGCAAGACGGTTCCACAGGTCGGTGAGCTCGGTGGCCTCGAAGCGGCCGGCGGCGGCGGGGAGGTCCTCGCCTTCGAGGAACTTCGCGAACGGCTCGTTCATGAGGTCGTAGCCGAGCAGTGCCGGGTGCCCGCCCAGGGCGGCGGCGACCGTCATCCACATGCGGGCGTGCGCGGCGCGGAGGTCGGCGTCCTTGTACAGGTGGTCGAAGGCGGTCTGTACGGAGGGCTCGAAGTACTCGGAGAACCAGTCGTCGGGTATCGGCGTGAACGGCAGCCCCTCGTCGCGGGTGGCCCAGTCGGGAACGCCGCGAGAGCCGAAGTGGGGCCCGTACACGTCCTGGTGGGCGTCGAGGATGACCTTGATGTGGTACCGGTCGGCCCAGTCGAGGATGCGTCGCATCGTGGAGAGGTAGCCGCGGTCGTAGTGTCCGGGGCTGGGTTCGAGGTCGTCCCAGAAGAACGCGAGGCGCGCAAGGTTGAAGCCCCGGGCGGCCATGCCTTCGAGGTCGCTCTCGTGGATGTCGGCGAACGCGTTGCTGCCGTGGCTGCTCTTGTCGGCGAGGTTGAAGCCGCGCCACTGGAGCGCGCGGCCTTGGCCGTCGGCGATGAAGGTGCGGTCACCGACCGTCACCCGGTCGGGGGCGCGGCCGGGCCGCGCCAGTGCCTGCGTGGGCAGGACGCCGAGCAGGAGGGCGGCGATGGCCAAGGCGAGGGTGACGGGGGCGACGCGGGAGGTCAAGCGCATGCAGGAGACCCCTTCGAGGGCGGCTGCTCGGGCAGTGTGCTACTGGCCGGGCGGATGTTACTGGCGAGTGGGTCAACTTCCCAGACATGAGTGGGAATTGACGAGGTCTCCGGCGGGCGGAGCAGGCCGCTTCGGGTGTGCACCCGGTGGAGCGAGGTCCGCTGTACGGCCAGGGGTCCCTTCGGGAGCCTGCTGCGCCGCGCTCGGGTGTCGACAGGCCGCAGAGGCTTCACGGTCCTGTCGGCCGCGAGGGCCTGCGGCGCCGCTTCTCGTGGGCTTCCCGGATTCCGCCGGCCAGGCCCAGGAGCGCCGCCGCCACGACCGCCACCTCCGCCGTGGTGCGCAGGCCCCGGCCGTGGATGTCCCCGGCGGCCCGCGGGGAGACCTTTCCCTGCGGGTCGTGCACCACTTCCAGGGACTCGCCCTGCTTCGCGAGCGGCGAGGGGGTGTCCAGGTGCTCCGGGCCGCCGGCGGGGCAATCCAGATGGTGGTCGTACGAGGTCCGGGTCGTGGAGGTCCAGTGGCCCTGGGCGTCCATGGAGGATTCCGTCTGGGTGTGTTCGGTGACCTTCAGCACGATGCAGCTGGTCTCGACGCCCCGGTCCTCCAGCGTGCTGTGCCCCACGGACGCGAGTGCCAGGACGGCGCCGAGGCCGGCAGGGAGTGCGGACAGCGCGATGAGCGGGGCTCCGCGGCGCGTGGCGAGGGCGGCGTGCCAGCCGAGCAGGACCAGCGGGAGCAGCAGCCCGCCGAGGAAGAACCCCCAGCTGCCCAGCGACCCGTACGCCGACTCCTCGGCCACCCCGAACGCCAGGGCCGCGGTCAGCGGCGGCGCGGCGAGCGCCACTGCGGTCCGCCGGAGCCCGCGTGCCCATCCTCCGTGCCAGCCCGCCATGCCCGTCCCCCGTGGCTTGTACTCGTCCGCTCCAGGTAACCGCGACGGCAGGGGCGCGTAAAGAGCGCGGCTGTTTCCAGAGTTTGGCCGGCCACGGCGGAGCGCAGGATCGAGCCATGACGAACAGCGCGGACCCCTGGCCGGAAACGTGCGCGCAGGTTTGTCGGAGTCGTCCCGTGCGTGACGGCGTGACGCCGCCGTCCGCAGAGGCCCGGGCGGCTTCCGACGGTGACGCAGTGGGCTCTGCCGGACTGTCTCCTACGGTGCGCGAGACGGTCGAGGCGATCGTGCGGGCGGTGGGAGCCGGTGACGACGTCCTGATCGGCCGCCTGCTGAACCGGTTCACGCAGGTCGCGGACTTTGACGCCCTCGTTCACCTGCGCACCCGCCTGTACACCGCGCTGCGCGCAACGACGGGCACGCGCCCGAACGGCACGATTCCGGCTGCGCCCGGAGGCCGCAGTTCACTTCGCGGGTCCAGCCGCGTCCGGGTGTTCGGCTGACAAGCGGTCAGTCTTCGTCCGGGAGGAGTGACGCGGAGGCTGGTGGATCGTTTCAGCTGACGTGAATAACAGATTCCGTTTTTCCGGGACGGGTTCCCGCCGTCCGCACCGCGTCAGCCTGGCCGGTCGGAGTTCGCCGGTTGCAGTCGCCGCCCGAGTGCCGAATCTGCGCAAGGGAGCGGTGGTGTGAAGGACCGGTCGTTCTACTGGTGCCGCTCCTGCCGCCAGCCGCTCTACGCCACCAGTTCTCTCACGGCCAGGGCCGGCCGGGACTGGGAGATCGACCATCAGCAACCCGCCGACTGCCCCAACGAGCACCTCATGCCCTTGACCGGCACTGCCACCATCCCCGAAGACCTGCCCAACGCTCCGCGTGTGCTGCGCGTCTTCGGATCCTGAGCCCCAGGCCTACGCCGCGCCCAGAAGGGGGGCGTGTCGCCGCCTCCGTTGTGGGTCTGCGGGTGACGGATGGGTCACGGCCCGCCACGGCGTCCGGTGTGGGGTCGTTGGGCTGCTTATGGACCAGAGAATCGTTCCAGCGCCGAGGAGTTTCGCCGATGTGGGGGCGGGCGGCGGGCGGGTTTCGGATTCGCCGATCTACGACGCCCTCGAGTGGCAGTGGCTCCAGGAGGGTCGCGAGGTTCCCGGCGGTGACGGATCCGCGCCCACGGGCAGGCACCGGTCAGGAGGTGCAGACCTGTTCCACCGCGGTTGACCGGACGAGTGGTTCAGGATTCGTGTCCGGCAGAAGGCGAAGCCGGCGGCACACCTGCCGGCCTTTGCAGCGCGGGACCGTTGTCGGGCGGCTGGGCGGCTGGGCGGCTGGGCTGCTCCCACCGGCGGCTCCGTCGACGGCGTCAGCCTCGGGGCGTAATCCCGTGGGCCGATGCTCCGCGGGAGGAGCACGTGACAGCGTTCCCATGTGTCCACGGAGCCTCCGTAGCGGCATGGTTGACGATCCGTCACGACAGGGGAGGGCGCATGACCAGCACGCCGTTCATCAGCCGGAAGGGCATGACGCGCCGCGGCATGCTGGGAGCCGCGCTGGCCGCCGGGGCTGCCGTGCCGCTCGCCGCCTCCGACCCCGCATGGGCCGATCCCGGCGTCCCGGCCGCCGGCGGCCACGCCGCGGCGCGGCTCGTGTTGCCCGTGCCGACCGGGCCGCATCCGGTGGGCACGGTTCAGCTGCATCTCGTCGACCGGTCGCGTCCGGACGACCTCGCGGGCCCGGGGCACTTCCGCGAGCTGATGGCCACCGTCTGGTATCCCGCCCGTGACGTCCAGCGGTACCCGGTGGCGCCCTGGATGCAGGCGGGCGCATTTCAGGCGTTCCTCGCCGACGTCGGGTTCGGTGACCTGGCCTCCCTGGGGCCGTTCACCGTGGGCCATGTGGGTGCTCCCGTGCTGCGAACCGGCCGGCGGCTGCCCGTCGTCGTGTTCTCCCATGGCGCGCACAGCCACCAGGGCGACCACACCGTCGTGGTCCAAGAACTCGCCAGCCACGGATACGCGGTTGTGACGGTGGCCCACCAGTACGACACGTACACCGAGTACCCCGACGGCCGGATCGCGGTCCCGCTCCGCGACCGGAAGGCGCCGACGCTGCCCGGGGACTTCGCCGCCGACCTGCGCTTCGTCCTCGACTGCGTCGAGCAGCTCGCCGCCGGGCGCAATCCCGACGCCGACGACAGGGAGCTGCCGGCCGGGCTGCTCGGCTCCCTCGACCCGCGGCGGACGGGCGCGTTCGGCTGGTCGAAGGGCGGGACGGCCACCGCCTGCGCCATGCTCGCGGACGATCGCATCCGGGCCGGGCTGAGCCTCGACGGGCCGATGCAGATGAATCCGCCACTGGCCGGCGACTTGGACCGGCCGTTCATGATGATGTCCGCCGTGTTCACCCGGGCCACGGACCCCGAGGCCGCCGCTTTCTGGTCGCAGCTGAGGGGATGGCGGCGCAACATTCAGGCCCAGGGCGCCGTCCACGTCTCGTACGGCGACAACGAGGCGCTGTTCCCACAGGTGGCGAAGCTGTACGGATGGAGCGGGCAGCAGCTCCAGGACGTGATCGGCACCCTCGATCCCGACCGGGCGGTGAAGATCCAGCAGGCGTACCCGCTCGCGTTCTTCGACGAACACCTGCGCCTCCGTCGCGGGCACCTGCTCGACGGGCCGTCCCCAGCCTTCCCGGCAGTGACGTTCCTCCCCTGAGTAGCCGGGACCACGGCACCGCGATCCCGCACAGGCACTTGAGAGAGCGGGACGGCTGGGCCGACCTCCGCGAGGTCCACCGTGTCCTCGTCCTCGGTCGGGCAGAACGGGACTCCGTTCGTTCGGCAATGCAAGCGGGTCAGCCAACGGCACCGAGGATCGGCGCCCAGGTGGCACCGGTGAGTGCGGCCACCGCCTGCTGTTCGGAGAGCGGGGGAGCGGCACGGGTCGGCTTCGGGACGTCCGAGCCGCTGCCGCCGCCGGTGCTGTTCCACTGCACGATCTGAAGCTGCGCGCCGGTTGCCTTCAGGGTCACCGTTACCGTCCAGCGGTGGGCGGTGTCGGCACGAGACGGGTGCTTGGCCGCATTCCGCTCCGACATCACCACGGCCCCGCCGGGAATCTCAACACTGCTCGGCAGCTCGCTCAGTGTGCAGGTGTCGCCTTTGGCGCGGGCGGGCGACTGCTTGCAGCTCAGACCGTCGCCGTCCCCGAGCGGGAGCTTGAGCCGCACGGCCGAGACGCCGACGTAGGCGGCGCCGTGCCCGTCGTCGACGACCAGTCCACCGTTGGCTACGTACCCGCTCGACGGATCCGAGGGGTTGTTGCTCTGTCCGGTGACCTGACTGAACCGGCCCCCCGGGAAAGTCCTCTCCAGAGCCTCGATCATCTGGTCGCCGGTGACTGCAGAGCGGGGCATCGCCAAGGCCACCGTCTCCATGCCGGACCCTGCGGAGCGGGACCCGGCGAGCACGCCGGGGATCACCAGGCCGCTTGCCACGATCACGGCGCAGGCGCCGACCCCGGCCAGGACGCCGGCGTTGCGCCGACGCCGACGCCGCCGCCCCCGCTCGACGGCTCCGCCCAGGAGCGCGGTGAGGTCGGGTTCGAGGGAGTCGGTCGTCCGGTCGAGGGCATGTGCGATGTCTGCTTCGAACGGCATGGTGGCATCACTTCTCTTCGGCTGATGGGGGCGTTGCGGCGGCAGACCTGCGTGTACCAGTGCTCACTGCGGAACCAGATCGGACAGGCTGTCGCCGAGCAGCGCGCGCAGCCTGCCGAGTGCGCGGGTGCCCTGCGAACGGACCGCGCTGCTGCTCAGCCTGAGCATCTGGGCGGTCTCCTCGATGCTGTGGCCCTCCCAGTAGCGCAGCAGCAGCACCGCCCGGTCGCGGGGCGGAAGCTGACCGAGCGCCTCCAACAGGGTGAGCCGCAGTGCGGCATCGGGGCCGGACTCCGGGCTGTCGGGCATGTTCCCGACCGGACGCTCGCCGCTGCTGCGCCGGCGCCGCAGGCTGAGGAAGGTGCGGACCAGAACCGTCTGGGCATAGGCCGCCGGGCTGTTGGCACCGGCCACCCGGCCCCAGTGCACGTACACCCGGCTGAGGGTCTCCTGGACCAGGTCCTCGGCGAGATGCGTGTCGCCGGCCGCGAGTGCGTACGCCGAGCGGTAGAGCGCCTTCGCCCTCGCGGTCACGAACTCCAGGTACGCATCCTCCTGTGCTGATTTCACTCGGCCCCGCCTGTTCTCTTGTTCTGTGATCCCCGTGCATACCTCTCATGACTACGTGAGACGTCAGGATGTCGCGCGGCAGAGGCATCTTGTTTCCCACCGCTGCCGTGCACGGTGCCCGAGCCGGAGGGAGCCCACCGCTGATCTCTGGCGGTGTATCGGCTCCACGTGCGCCCGGCCGGGCGGAGCTTCACCCGCTCCGCCCGCCGCCGAGCCGTTGCCTGATCATCCGCCTTGTGCGGCGGGACGGTTCACAGTTTCGTGAGCGTCCCATCGGCGGAAGGGGGTGTGGTGTTCGTGCAGGAAGGCGTCGAGGGTGCGGGGCGGGCGCCCGAGGATGTCGATGACGGTGGTGGTGGGGGTTTCGGGTCGGGCAATGGCGAGTTGCTGGATCTCCGTCACGTGATCGGCGAGCCAGACGGGCATGTGGGCGTTGTGGATGAGGTTGGCGCGCAGTTCGTCCGGGGTGAGGTCGACGTAGCGGACCTGATTGCCGGTCAGGGTGGTCAGTCGTGAGGCGAGTTCGGGGTAGGAGACGGCTTCGGGTCCGGTCAGGGTGTAGGTGCCGCCGGCGATGCCGGGGCTGGTGAGGGCGGCGGCGGCGACGTCGCCGATGTCGCGGCAGTCGATGTAGTTGCAAGCCGCGTCGCCCGTCGTGCCAAGGATGATGCCGCCCTGGGTGACGGTGGGGGCCAGGCGCAGGAGGTTCTGCATGAACGCGTAGGGGCGCAGGACGGTAGGGGTGAGGCCGCTGGCGCGCAGGTGTTCCTCGACGGCGTGGTGTCCGCGGGAGATGGCGACCGGGGAGTCGGGTTCGGCGGCAGGTGCGGAGACCTTGACGATGTGTCCGATGCCGGTGTGGGCGGCGATGTCGATGACGCGGGTTTCGAGTTCGACCTGTGCGGGGCTGTTGGCCATGGCGAGGAAGAGCTGGCTGGCGCCCCTGAAGGCGGTGTGCAGGGAGCGGGGATCGGTGGCGTCGGCGTACTGAACCTCAACGGGCTTTTGGTGTGCGCCGGTTATGCCGGGGATCGGCTTGTGCGGGGTGCGGGTCAGTGCGCGGACGGGTGTATCGAGTGCGAGCAGGCTGTGGAGCAGGGCGTTCCCGGTTGCTCCGGTCGCTCCCATGACAACGATCATCGTGTGCTCATTCCTTGGTGACTTCCGGCGGCGGGTGCTGCCGGGGGTGGGTGTGGTCGGGCTCGGGCTCGGGCTCGGGCTCGTGGGGCGGGTGGGCCCGGTGCGGATGGGCTATGTCGGGGATGCTGTGGTGGTGGTGCGCCAGCGCAGGGTGACGATGGTGGTGGCGAGGGCTGCGGATACGGGCAGATCGATGCGCAGGCGCTCCAGCCACGGGGTGGCGGGGATCGGGCTGTGGGCGGGTAGCCATTGGGCGGTGAACCATCCCAGCAGGGCCGCCGCGCCGGCTGAGGTGATGACGAGTACGGCGGTCAGGGCGACGCGCGGCGTGGTGGTGGTCCACCGTCGGGGCTGCCCACCGTGCCGCAGCCAGGTGCCGACCAGGAACGCCACCACGGCGGAGGTGCCGGCGATGGAGGTGCAGGCGGCCAAGGCGAGGTCCTGCTGCCCGGTGACCACTCCGGCGGTACCGGCCATCAGCGCGGGGGCGGCGTAGGCGGTCAGCACCTCGCGCCACAAGGTGAACGGCCGGGACCTCCGGGAGGCCGCCCGGTTTCGGCTGGTTCTGTCATTTGTCGCGGGCATGCGGGCCTCTTTCTCGTTCGTCTGAGGGGGAGCGAAGGGTTGCGGAGGAGCGGGCAGGCCTACTCCGCCAAGGTGATTAGGGGGCTAACTATTGCCTCGTAAAAAGGGCCCTACCCGGGGGTGGGGCCAAACCGGCCGAGGGCCGGGTCAGTCGGCGGCCAGAGCCGCACTGCCGCGCACGACGCGGGCGAGCAGATCCAGGAACACCGCACGCTCCTCGATGGAAAGCCCGCCCACCATCGCCTCGAGCCGCCCGAAATGCTCGGACGCCATGTCGCGCAGGCGCTGCGCACCACGCGCGGTCAGAACGGCCACCGTGCCCCGGCCGTCCTCCGTCGACGGGCGGCGGGCGATCAGGCCCTCGCGTTCGAGGCCGTCCAGCAGGCCGGTGATCGTGGCCCTGGAGACATCGAGGTCGGCCGCGAGGCGCGAGGGGGATTTCTCCCCGCCGTGGTCTTCGAGATCGGCGAGCAGGCGGTAGCGGCCCGTCGACAGGCCGAACCTGGCGAAGTGCGCCTCGGCCGCCCGGCCGACCCTCGCCCCCGCCGAGATCAGCCGCACCGCGACCAGCACCGCCTGTGGATCGACCTCGAGGCCGTAGTGCTCGACCTGCCGCCTGGCCTGGTCCAGCGTGGGTGCCTCGCCGTCGATGCCGTCCCTCGTCATGTAAATAATATGGCGGCTAATCACTTGAGCTGTCAAGGCGCCCCGATCTCCGCCCCGGGCTCGCCGACGTACGGATGGCGGACGGCGGCCGCTGCGGCTACGTCGACCGCACGGGCCGTACGGTCATCGGGCCGCGGTTCGACGGAGCGAAGCCCTGCGGCCCCGACGGGCGGCGCCCGTGCGGGTGGGTGACCTGTGGGGCCTGATCGACGAGAACGGCGAGTGGATCGTCGAACCGTCCTTCCCGATGCTGGGCCCCTTCGACGCGAACGGCCTCGCCCACGTCCTCGGCGGTTCCGCCGGCAACCACTTCCGTGGCTTCCCGAACGCCATCACCGACGCCGACGGCTGGGCCCTCGGGTTCGGCTCCGGGACCGGACTCGCCGCCTTCGTCACCCGTGACGGCTGCGTCGCCCACGTGGACCGCGACGGCCTCGACGTCTGCCGGGTCGTGCCCGCCGCGGACGGCGCCGCCCTGCGCCCGGTGGACCCGGCCGGAACGGCCCTGTGGGAAACCACCGCGGCCGCGGGCGGCTGCGCGCACGTCGCCCCCGCCCACCGCCGGGAGGCGCACTCCCGCCTGGTCTATCCCGGTGCCCCGCGGCGGGACATCGCCGAGCTCGCGGCCGGGCTGCTGGCCGCCGAGCCCCGTCGTTTCGAGCCCTGCTCGCTGATCTTCGACTCCGGGAGGACCCGTACGAGCCCGCCGAGCCGGCGGGCGACCCGGAGGCGACCGAACACGGGTCCCGGCGCCGCCTGGCCGATGAGCGGCGCGCCCCTTCACCCCCGCATCCTCACCGGAGACCGACAAAGCTTTGAGCCGGGTTCGGTGGCGCCCGGCTTCGCATCCGTGCATCACGGGATACCACCCGCCCCAAATGGAACAGCCGTTATCGGCACGATTACATGACAAGTAATCAGTAGGGGTTGAATTGATGAAAGCCCCCTATGCCTTCGGAATGCTGAGCTGTCATATTCGCAGCGGATCGCCCCGCTCATCTCGTTGCACCCATCAGGGGGAAGGCAGGAACATGGGCAAATTCAGGTACGGAACCACGGCGTCGGCCATCGTGCTGGCCGCCTTGGGATCGCTCGCGGCCGCGGGAGGCACGGCTCACGCGGAAGCGGGCCAGGACACCATCACCATGCTGAAGCAGGAGAAGACCCAGTGGTGCTGGGTCGCCTCCGGGCTGACCATCGCCAAGTTCCAGGGCTTAGGCTCCACGCAGACGGACTTCTGCAACCGGGCCCAGCCCTACTACGGCTGCAACAACCAGCCCGCCACGCTCGACGACATGGCCAGGGGCTGGAGCAGCCTCGGCATGGCCCACACCGGCTCGGGCCTGAACAGCGCGGCCACGTTCAACCAGGTGTACACCGATGTCAAGGCGGCCCGGCCGATCGGTGCCCGCATCGGGTGGGCGTCCGGTGGCGGCCACATGAACGTGGTCTACGGCTTCGACACGTCCAACAGCACGATCGCCGTGGCCGACCCGTGGCCGGACACCACCACGTACACGTGGTGGAACTACAACGACTACGTGAGCAACAGCTCGTCGAAGTGGACCCACTCCCGCATCGGCATCTCCCGCTAAGGCAGGCGACATGCGCGACACCGAAATGTCCGGCAAGCGGACGGGCTCTCGCTTCTCCCGCCTGTCCATCGTCATCGCACTGAGCGCATCCGCGCTCCTGTCCGTCGTCGGTCCGGCCCATGCGGCCCCGGCCAAGGACCCCCTTCCGGCCGACATCCCCGACTATCAGGCCGCCCTCGACGCGGTGAAGTCCACCGACGTGCGCAACGCCGTCTGCCGCTTCCTGCGCACTCCGGTGCCCACCGGCGGTGCCGGCGGGCCGGTGCAGACGATCCCCGAAACGGCCGAGCCGTGCCAGGACCTCCCGGCCTTCACGATCAAGGACCCGCTCGCACGGAACGAGATCACCCCCGGGTTCGTCGCGGGCACCGCCAAGCCACTGCCCACCGAGGCGGTCAAGCTGACACAGCTGGTCTCCTCACTCAGCACCACCGTCAACGGCCGCAACGCAACCGTCATGCTCGCCCCCACCCAGGGCGGCGGCTGGCACCTGGCGGCCATCCGAGACGGCGACAGCGACGCCACGTACGCCGGCAAGGCCACCCTGGGCACGCTGGTCTTCACCGAGCCGCAGATCCGCGGCTGGTACCAGCTCAAGCTCACCACCGTCGAACCCCTCAACGACGAGGCCAGGCAAGGTCTCGGCGGCCAGGCATCGGTATCGCTCAGCGACTACCAGAAACTGGTCAAGGCCCGCTACGCCGACAAGCTGCCCGGCTCGGAGTACGACACCAACGGCTACTCCAGCGGCTACAGCACCCAGAGCAAGGCGGACGAAGCCTCGTCCTCCACCCTGCTCCTCGCCGGCGGGTCCAGCGCGGCACTCGCCCTCGCGGGCGGGGCCGCCCTGCTCCGCCGGCGCCGGCGCGCAGGCACCTGCTGAGCCGGACCCGTACGCGCCCCCACTCCGTCCCGGCAACCAGCCGGGACGGAGTGGGGGATCGGCGGGAGGGGTCCACAGCCGGTCATCGTGACCGCAGCCACCGCACCCGCACCCGCACCCGCACCCGCATACTGCGTCTCGGCGCGGGCGTGCGGAGCGAGGGCGGAACGGACCCATGCCGCACGCTGCCCATTGTCGGCGAATATCGATCCTTCATCGGTATCGGATCATCGCATGTGGCGACTCTTTGGAATGAACGAAGTATGCGGAAACCGTTGGCCAATCCATGAATGCTGCTACCAATTACCCCGCGCTCGGAACCGAGTTGGGGATGTCTCTCGCGTCAATTCGCGAATCCCATGCCTACAGCAAGAACGGATCCCGTCCCATGGCAATCGCAGTCCGCAAGACGCTCGCCGTCGCGATGCTGGCCCTGACCGCTTCCCTCCTGCCGGCGGCCGGGGCGGAAGCCGCCAGCGCCACGGCTCCGGCCTTGCGTGCTCCCGGTCTCTACTGCCTCGCCAACACCTGGGACACTCCGAAGGTGTCCACGAAGCCGTGCGATGCCGCTGACCGCGGACAGCACTGGACCCTCTCGGGCCAGCAGATCTCCCTCCGCAACGCTCCCGCCTACTGTCTCGCCAACACGTGGAACACCCAGGACGTCTCGGTGAAGCCGTGCGACCCCAAGGACCAGGGCCAGTACTGGACCGTCTCGGGCCAGCAGCTCACCCTCACCTACGCGCCGGCCTACTGCTTCGCCAACGCCTGGAGCACTCCGAACCTCTCGACCAAGCCCTGCGACACCGCCGACCGCGGCCAGCGCTGGGCGATCTTCAACGACCAGATCAGTCTCGCCGCCGCCTGACCCGCTCCGCCGGCACGCCGCCCGGCCGGGTCCATGGGTGTCGACCGCATCGACGGGGGCGGCGGCGGGGCGGGCCGGCGGAGCGACCACCACCGGGTGATCAAACGGGGCAGGACCAGCCGGGCGAATCACCCGGCGGGGTCTTCGGCCCGCCCGAAATGAAAGGCCGCTCCACCGCCGCGGATCGCCGGTGAGTCCGCGCGGTGCGGCGTTGTGTCACGTGGTATCAACTCAGAGAGCCGCCGGAGTGGATCGCCGCGTTCCGCAGGGGCGTCGAGCCGGGAGTTGATGCGCATGTCGGCCGAGAGTCCCGTCGGAGCACCGAGGGCGCCGTCGCCGGATCCCTTCGCCCAGGTCAGGACACGCGGCTATATCGGTCTCCTGGTCATGGCCGCGGTGCTCGGAGTGCCGATCTCCGCGGGCGCGTACGGCTTCCTCGCGCTGGTCGATGCGCTCCAGGATTGGACGTACACCGACCTGCCCGAGGTGCTGGGCCTGCAGGGGACCCCATCCTGGTGGCCGCTGCCGCTCCTCGCGATGGCGGGTCTGCTGGTCGGAGTGATCATCCGCTACCTTCCCGGGACGGCCGGCCACAAGCCGGCCGAGGGGCTGTCGACGGCAGGCGCGCCGGAGGCGCGTGAGCTCCCCGGCATCTTCCTCGCGGCCGTGGCCACGCTGGGGCTCGGCGCCGTTCTCGGACCCGAGGCGCCGCTCATCATGCTCGGCAGTGGCGTGGCCGTCTGGGCGGTACGTCTGCTCAAGCCGGGCACGCCGCCGCAGGGCAAGGCCGTGCTCGGCGCCGCCGGAAGCTTCGCCGCGGTCAGCACTCTGCTCGGATCGCCCATCACGGGGGCCTTCCTCCTCATGGAGATGTCGGGCATCGCCGGGCCGATGCTCGGGATCGTGCTGGTGCCGGGCCTGCTCGCCGCCGGCATCGGCTCGCTCGTCTTCATCGGCCTGGACAGCTGGACCGGACTCGGCACGTTCTCCCTCGCACTTCAGGACGTACCGCACGCCAACGCGCCCAGCGGTGCCGAGTTCGGCTGGGCACTCGTCATCGGACTCGCGGCGGCCCTCGTGGGCACGGGCATCCGACGGCTCGCCCTGCTCCTGCAGGCGCGAGTCGAACGGCACCTTGTCCCCGCCACCGTGCTGATGGGCCTGGCGGTCGCGGGGCTCGCCATCGCCTATGCCGAAGGCTCCGGGAAGGCCGCGACCGAGGTGCTCTACTCGGGGCAGAGCGCTCTGGGCCCGCTGCTCGCGAACAGCGCCCACTACACCGTCGGCACCTTGACGCTGCTCGTCGCCTTCAAGGGGCTGGCCTACTGCGTCTCACTGAGCGCCTTTCGGGGTGGCCCGATCTTCCCGGCGATGTTCCTGGGGGCGGCGGGCGGGATGGCCCTCTCGCACCTTCCAGGGCTACAGCTGACCCCCGCGTTCGCGATGGGCATCGGAGCCATGTCGGTCGCCATGCTCAAGCTCCCGCTGACCTCGGTGCTGCTGGCCACCCTGCTGCTGGGTACGCAGGGCCTCACCGTCATGCCCCTGGTGATCGTCGCGGTCGTGGTCGCCTATGTCGTGACGCTCAGGCTCAGCCCGGTTCCGGCCGGAGGGCCCGGGACCGGCGCGCCGAAACACACCACGACGTCGTGACACACCGTCAGTTCGCGGCCCGCGTTCCGCTCAGCGGTTCCTCCTGCCGATGGGCCTCGCGGCCGGCCTCCCCGAAGATGGGTTGGTGGTTCGGGTGGCTGACCGGGTGGCGACCTTCTGTTACCTGGCGATCGGCGTGGTGGCGGGGAGGCGCTCGTCTCCGTCGTGATCGTGGTGGGCCTCCTCCTGGGAGGGCTGTTCTTCCTCGCCATGGTGAGGTTCGACCGCCAGGCCACGGAGACGGAGCCGGGTGGGGCGGACTCCTTCACCACCTGACCGAGAGAGCCGCGCCCGGCCGGCTGACTTCCGTCGGGTTCGAGACCGTCATGACCACACCGGCCCTCCAGGGCGCGTGACCGAACCTGTCACCCGAACCTGCACCAGACCCGTATCAGGACGGCGACCCACCGGCGGACAGACGCCGCCCGCCCGCCGGAGGGCCCGGATGGGGCGGCATGCCGTTGACACATGGCGAACGGCGTGCGAAAAAGACCTCATGCGCTCGGCCGGTATCCTCGTCTGAGCTGCGGTTCTCCGCGTGACCGGGCCACCATTACGGGGCCCGTGCCGATGCCGGGGGTCGCGTGACGATTCACTGTCACCACATACGAGACTGTCGAACAGTGGGCACACCACCGCACAGATGTGAACGGACGACTCTGCTTTGACCACGATTCCCGGATCCCGTGTCCCGGGGCGGACGTGGACGGTCCGTCTGACCGGCCACGGTGACCACACCGTCTCCGTCACCTGCAGCACCGCGGCCTGCCGCATGCCGCCCCGGTCCAAGGACACGGCGGCCATGCGACGGTTCGCCGCCGAGCACTGCCGAGCGCACGCCCGCCTCGCCACCGTCCGCCCCAACGCGGCGTGTGCCTGCCGGGCCGCCGAATGCGGATTCCACGAGGACACCAGGGCCGCGTGCACCGGCGCCCCCCTGCTCGTCCTCATCCACAACCCGGCCGTCGGCCAGGTCTGGACGCTCGCCGAGATCTGTCAGGCCTGCGCACCCCTGATCTCCCACACCGCCGTCCTCGGCCGCGCCGAGCAGTCAGCGCCGCCGCGTTCCTCCGCGGCGTCGCCCCCTGCTTCGTCCCTCCCCGCCTCACCGGCTCCGGCACGTGTGGCGGTGGCCGGTGGATTTTCGTCCCCCGAGGCCGCTCCCGAGGCCGTCTCCCGCCGCCGCCCGTACCGCGGCGGCCCCCGCCGCACCCGCTGACGGCCCGCCGTACGAAGCCTGCCGCTCGTCGGTCGCCCGCGCACTCACCGGGCGACGTCGGGGCGGCAGGGCGGGCAGCCGGGCGTGTCAGCGGGGTTCCAGCCGTATTCCATCTGGCGGGCAGTGCGGCGGGCGAGTTCGACACCGTGGAGGCGCCCGACGATGTGGAGGCTGGCGTCGATGCCCGCGCTGATTCCCGCGGACGTGACGATGTCACCGTCGTCGACCCACCGCACGTCGCGGCGCACCCGGATGTCCCGCCAGCGATCGGCCAGTTCGTCCTGATCCTCCCAGTGGGTCGTGGCCGGACGGCCGTTCAGAGCGCCGGTGGCGGCCAGCAGGAAGGCGCCGGTGCAGATGCTGAAGGTCAGCGCGGAGGTCTTGCGGCGTCGGGCCAGCCAGTCGATGACCCGCGCGTTCTCCTCGACGGCCGTGGTGACCCCGCCGGGGATCACCAGGATGGCGAAGGGCGGGTCCTCGTCGAGGGTGTGGTCCGGCACGACCTTCAGTCCGCCGCGGGCGCGGACCGGCAGGGCGGTCGCAGCGACCGTCACGACGCGCAGCAGGGGCTCGTCCGTGGCGGTACGGGACAGTCGGCCCGCCGTGCTGAAGACCTCGAAGGGGCCTCCCATGTCGAGGACTTCGACCTCGTCGAAGACGAGCATGCCGAAGGTGAGCGGGGCAGGGGCGTCACGGTTCATGGCACCAGGCTCAGGGTTGGCGGGGCTCGGGTGACAGTGTCGTGAACGGCGACCACCGCTAGGATCCCGCCATGAGTCATCACCTGGTCGCCTGTCTCGCCTTCGACGGGATGGCGCCGTTCGAGCTCGCCACCGTCGCCGAGGTCTTCGCCACCCCGAGGCCGGAGCTGGACGTGGAGGGCTGGTACCGGTTCGAGTTGTGCGCCGAGACGCCCGGACCGCACCGCGTCGTGGGCGGCTTCGACATCGTGGTGCACCACGGCCTGGACCGGCTCCGGTTCGCCGACACCGTCATCGTCCCGGGAGTGCCGGACGTACGCCGTGACGTCCCGCCCGCGGTTCTGGACGCGCTGCGCGCTGCGTACGCGCGAGGAGCGCGGGTGGTGTCGATCTGCAGCGGGGCGTTCGCCCTGGCCGCCGCGGGCCTGCTGGACGGCAGGCAGGCGACCACGCACTGGCGGCACGCCGGGCTGCTCCAGACGCGTCACCCGCAGGTCACGGTCGACGCATCCGTGCTCTACATCGACGACGGCCCGGTCATCACGGCGGCCGGCACCGCCGCGGGCATCGACGCCTGCCTGCACCTCGTCCGCAAGGACCACGGCTCCGCCGTCGCCGCCCGCTTGGCGCGCCGTATGGTCGTGGCGGCACACCGCGAGGGCGGGCAGGCCCAGTTCGCGGAGCATCCAGTGGTCGCCGAGGCCCCGGCGGACGACCCCATCGGCAGCGCCATGAACCATGCGCTGGACAACCTGCACCGGCGTCTCGCCGTCGGAGAACTCGCCGGCGTCGCTCACCTGTCGGTACGGCAGTTCGAACGCCGCTTCGTCGACACGACCGGTCTGCCGCCCGGACGCTGGCTCACGGAGCAGCGGATCCGGGCCGGCGCGGTACTGCTGGCGTCCGCGGACCACCCGGTCGACGTGGTCGCCGGCCGGGTGGGCCTGACGGTCGCCGGCTTCCGACACCACTTCCGCACGGCGATGGGTGTCAGTCCCTCGGCCTACCGGCGCCAGTTCCGTCAGGCACCGGACCGGACCGCATCCGGGTGCCCGGTGACCACGGAGGCCTGACCGGCGAGGTGTCGAGGTCGTCCCGGCCCGGGCCGCCGTCCACCGTCCCCGTTCCCGTCCAGGCCTCCCACCTGTGTGGATCCGCCGTGAGCCGAGCTCGTGGAGAGCGGGCTCCGGCCGAATGCCGGCTGGAGCGTGTGGGCGTCAGGCTCGGGCGCCGGTCCCTGCCGCGCGGGCGGCCATGCGCCTGCGGCGGAGCAGCAACCAGGCGGCCGACAGGAGCGCCAGGCATCCCGCGAAGAGCCACGGCACCTCCAGGAAGCCGACGGTTCCCGAACCGCGGACGCTGTCCGCGGTCGCCGTGACGGTGAGCCGGCCCCAGCCCGCGACGGGGGCATCCGCCCAGGTCTCGGTGAGGCGGACCTTCTGCCCGGGGAGGAGCTCGGCCGGTACGTTCGCGAACCGCCGTTCGCCGGGCCCTGCCGCGACCACACCGCCGGCGCCGAGGGAGACCCGAGGAGCGAGCTTGACGTTCCCCGTGTTGTGCAGGGTGCAGGCAAGGGTCGATGCGCGGGTGCCGGTCCACGGTATCTGCGGGCTCCGCGCCGTGAACCGTACGTCCTCCACGGCCAGGCCGGGGTGGTGCGGCCCTTCGACGCGCAGATAGATCCTGGCTCCGACTCCGCGCTGGACGCCGAGGTGGGAGCCGTCGGCGGGCTGCACGCGGGTGTCCACCGCGACGAGGGCCCCGACATGGTCGCCCGGCGAGGCGTCGAGGGGGACGGTGAGGGTGACACCGACCGTCACGGCCGAACGGGCCGGCACCGTGACGGTGTCCAGCTCGGGCTTTCCCCAGTCGCCGACGTCCCGCTGGGTCTCCTCGATTCCGCGTACGGCCAGTCCGCCGTCGCGTTCGGTGTTGTGGGCGTCGGCGACGTAGAGGCGGAACGTCAGTTCTGCGGTGGTGGTGTTGGTGACGACCGCGCGGTCCGTGAGCGTCGTGCCGGGCTGTGCTGGCAGTTCGAAGGCGGCCCGCGGAGTGATGGCGGAGTCCGCCGGTCTGACCGACCACTCGCCGTTGTCCGCCGCCCCGGCCGGTGTGGGGGAAAGGGTCGTCAGCAGGACAAGGAACAGGGCAACGAAGGCGGTGCGCATGACTCGTCAGCTTTCCGGGCGTCGTGGGCCGGACGCTTGGCGTCCGGCCCACGGGCGCTGTCAGCGGAGGGTGAGGGAGAGGATGCCGGTGTAGCTGCCGACGGGGGTGTACTTCGGGATGTCGAGGGAGACGGTGGCGTCGGCGGCGAACTCTCCGCCCGTCACGCCACCGGCGGCGGAGGCGGCGGAGGCCAGGGTCGCGCCGTCTTTCCCTACGACGCCCGCGGAAGTCCTTCACGGTGACGGTACCCAGTTCTCCGGCCGACGTGCCGCCGGTGCCGAAGTCGACAGGGGGAGTCGGACGGGTTCCGCCGTGGTGGCCATGGTCAGTACGCCGGCTCCGACCGAGGTGGTGAGCTGCCGCTCTGCCGTACCGGGGGCGGGCGGGTCGGTCGGGTCGGTGGGATCGACCGGACCGGCGGCGGAGACCTTCCAGGCCTGACCGGGCGAGCCGTCGCATGCGGACTGGACGATTCGGGCGCCGGCGGTGGTGGATCCGTAGTGAGGCCGAGTCCTCCGGTGCCGTAGAGGGCGTCGGCGAGCCGGTTGCGCTGGGCGTCCGGCCGGCCGCCCGTGACGTTGGCGAACCAGGCGAGCGCGGTGCCCCACCCCTCGGACGGCGCGTGCTGCTACGCGGGGTCGAGGCGGACCGGGACGGGGGCCGACCGGACGGTTTCGGCCGCGGCCGGAGGCGACGCCGCACCGCCGAGGAGGAGTGCGGCGACGGCCGCGAGCGAGGTCGCGAGGGCGGTGGGCACGTAACGCCGGGCGTTGCCCGGGGGCCTTCTTCTGGTGCCGAGCACAGTTGGTCTCCTGTCGGGAGCGGGAGCGGGAGCGGGAGCGGGAGCGGGAGCGGGAGCGGGAGCGGGAGCGGATGCGTACGAGGGAGAGGAGCGCGTGGCTGCGCCGCACCGGTGCGGGTGCACCGCAGGGGCCGTTTCGCCCGCTTCGACCCCGGGCGCGCGAGTGGGTTCCGTACCGCGTGGATGTTTGCGTTAACATCAGGGGGACGTGTCAAGAGAACCGGCGAGTAGTGCGCCCGCCCGCCCTTGCGGTCCGCAGCGCTAACATCCGTACGGGTGCACACGCACTCCGCTCGGAATAGGGATTCGGAGGTCCGGTTCACATGCCGCGCGAGGTCGGAGCAAGATCACCGAGGTCCCGTCCGCTGCGCCAGTCGCCCTCCATGGCCGATGTCGCCGCCATGGCGGGGGTCTCGTCGCAGACCGTCTCCCGCGTGGCCAACAACCGGGAGAACGTGGACGCGTCCACCCGCGAGCGGGTGCTGGCCGCGATGAAGATGCTCGGGTACCGCCCCAACACGGCCGCCCGGGCGCTGGTCACCGGGCGGTTCGGCACACTGGGCGTCATCAGTTTCGACATCAGTGCCTACGGCAACGCCAGGACCTTCGCCGCCATCTCCGACGCCGCCCGCGAAGCCGACCTGTTCGTGAACTTCATGGGAGCCCGGGCGCAGACCGGAGCCGCCGTGCGCCAGGCGTTCCAGCAACTGATGGTCCAGTCGGTGGACGGCATCATCCTCATCGAGTCGCAGATCCTGGACACCCCCGAACTCCGGCTGCCGTCCACCGTCCCCGTGGTCTTCGCCGACGGGGACACCGGCCACCGCTACGCCAACGTCGACATCGACCAGGCCGAGGGCACCCGGAGCGTCGTGGCGCACCTGCTGGGCCTCGGCCATCGAACGGTCTGGCACGTCGCGGGGCCCCGCGACTCCTACGCGGCGCGCCGCCGGGCCGAGGCGTGGCACCGCTCGCTCAAGGACGCGGGCAGCGTCGTACCACCGCTGCTCTACGGTGACTGGTCCGCGACGTCGGGATACCGCGCCGGACGTGAACTGGCCGGCCGCCCGGAAGTGACCGCGATCTTCGCCTCCAACGACCAGATGGCGCTGGGCGTCATGCGGGCCCTGCAGGAAGCGGGCCGGCGCGTGCCCCAGGACGTGAGTGTGACCGGATTCGACGACGTGCCCGAGGCCGCGTTCTTCCCCGCCCCCCTCACCACGGTCCGGCAGGACTTCGACGCCGTGGGCCGCCACTGCGTCACGCTGCTCCTCGAGCAGATCGGCGGCGGGACGGGCAGCCCGCGCCAGGCATCGGTGGCGCCGGTCCTGGTGGTGCGCGAGAGTACGGCGCCCCCGGCCGGCTGAGCGGCCGGACACCGGGCCACCTTCAGGAGGTCCGGGCCTTCGCCGCCTTGGCGGCACGGCGTCCCGCCGCCACGGTGCCGAAGGTCTCGCGGTCGTCCAGGAAGCCCTCCAGGGCGAAGGTGGCGGCTCCGAGGCTCACCGGGTTGTCCGGCACGGTGCTCAGTTGGAAGGTGAGCGCCTGAAGCGTCGCCGGCAGCGCGTGCGCCGCGATGACGTCGCGGGTCTGCCGCAGCAGCGGCTCGCCGAGCCGGTCCGCCACCCAGCCGCCCAGCACCAGAGCCTGCGGATTGAACAGGTTGAGGAGGTCGGCCGCGGCCTCCCCCAGGTAGCGGGCGGTCCGCGTCACGGTTTCGGTGGCCACGGGGTCGCCTTCCGCCGCGGCGCGGGCGACCTTGGCGGTGACGGTGTCCTCGTCGGGGTCCAGGAGGGGGCTTTCGGCATCCAGTTCCCGCACGGTGCGGGCGATGCCGCGGGTGCTGACGTAGGCCTCGACACAGCCCTGCCTGCCGCACCTGCACTCCCGCCCTTCGCGGACCAGGCAGGTGTGGCCCCATTCCCCGGCGCTGTTGGTCGCGCCCCGGTAGAGCGCTCCGTCGACCGCGATGCCCGCGCCGACGCCGGCGCGGAGGGTCAGTACGACGAGGTCGTCGACCTCAAGGCGCCCTACCTGGCCGTACGGACCTTCCTCGACCCTGCGCGCCGCCCGCGGCTCCTTCGTGGCCACGTCCAGCGTGCACGCACTGTGCAGTCTGCCGGGCTATCCGGCCTACGCGGCGGCGAAGGGGGGGGCATGTGCGCGCTCGTCCGCCAGCTCGCGGTCGAGTACGGGCCGCAGGTGCGGATCAACTCCGTCCTGCCCGGTCCGATCCTCACCGAGAACTGGCAGGACGTGGACGAGGAGGGCCGCCTGCTCTCCGCCCGTGCCACAGCCCTGGGACGGCTGGGCCACCCCGACGAAGTGGCGGCCGCCGTCGCCTTCCTCGCGTCCGACGACGCCTCGTACGTCACCGGCACGAACCTGACCGTGGACGGCGGCTGGGCCGTGAAGAAGGAGTCCAAGTGAAGATCACCTCTTTGAAGACCTACCTGGTCGCCCCCCGCTGGTGCTTCCTGCACGTGGACACCGACGAAGGCATCACCGGCTGGGGCGAACCGGTCGTCGAGGGCCGCGCGCACACCGTCGCGGCCGCCGTCGAGGAACTGTCCGACTACCTCGTGGGCCAGGACCCGATGCGCATCGAGGACCACTGGCAGGTCCTGACGAAGGGCGGCTTCTACCGCGGCGGCCCCGTCCTTTCCAGCGCGGTCGCGGGCATCGACCAGGCACTGTGGGACATCGCGGGCAAGGCGCTGGGCGTGCCGGTGTGGCAGCTGCTCGGCGGCAACGTCCGGGACCGGGCACGGGTCTACAGCTGGATCGGCGGCGACCGGCCGACCGACGTCGCGCAGAAGGCAGCCGCCCGCAAGGCCGAGGGCTTCACGGCCATCAAGATGAACGCCTCGCCCCAGCTGGAGCTGATCGACACCCCCCGCGCCGTCCACGACATCGTCGAACGGGTGGAGAGCGTCCGCGCGGAGGTCGGCGACGGCTTCGACATCGCCGTCGATTTCCACGGCCGCCTCACCCTCCCCATGGCACGACGGGTGCTTCCCCTCCTGGAGCCCTACTTGCCGTTCTTCGTCGAGGAACCGGTGGTTCCCGAGATGAGCGCCCACATCGGCGAGGTCGTGCGCTCCACCAGCATCCCCATCGCCACCGGGGAACGGCTGTACTCCCGTTGGGACTTCAAGCCCGTGCTCCAGCAGGGGATCGCCGTGGCCCAGCCCGACCTCTCGCACGCCGGCGGGATCTCGGAGGTGCGGCGCATCGCGGCGATGGCGGAGGCCCACGACGTCTCTCTGGCGCCGCACTGCCCGCTCGGCCCGATCGCGCTGGCCGCGTGCCTGCAGGTCGGCTTCGCGACACCCAACCTGCTGATCCAGGAGCAGAGCCTCGGGATCCACTACAACGCAGGGTCGGACCTGCTGGACTACCTCACCGACCGGTCCGTCTTCCGTTACGAGGACGGTCACGTCGCCCTGCTCACCGCACCGGGACTGGGCATCGACGTCGACGAGAAGGCCGTCGAACGCGCCGCCGAGACGGGCCATCGCTGGCGCAACCCGGTGTGGCGACGGGGCGACGGCTCCCTCGCCGAATGGTGACGAGTCGAGCACCCCTCACGGCAGCAGGCCGGGCGTCAGGAGGTCAAGGACTCCAGCCGCCGCCGAGTGGCCGGGCCGTAGACCCCCGGCGGGTCGCCACGGACGCCGTACTTCGCCTGGAACCACTGCACCGCGTCGTCGAGGTGCTGGTCGTAACGGCCTCGTTGGGGCAGGGTCCACAACCCCAGCTGCGCGAGGCGCCGCTGCAGGTCGACGACCTGGGATCCGGTGTCGTGCCGGCGCAGCGTCGGTTTCGTACCGGTGAGTGTGTCCGTGGGGGACGCGGACGGGGCCGTCGAAGACGGTGTACGCACCGGGCCGTTCCCGGCTGTCGGCGGTGCAACGGCGCCGACGTGATCACAGCACGCTGCCGTACCGGGGCGCCGGTCCAGCAGTGGCGTCTGGATGAAAACGGGCTCCTGCACAATGCTGCCAAGCCGAGCTACTGCCTGGACGCACGCGGTTCCGCAGGGGACGGCGTGGGCATCTGGTCGTGCTCGGCGTTCGGCCCGGCAGAGGGGAACAACCTGGTGTTCTCCACCGATGCGACGGGGCGCATCAAGCCTCGCATCGCGCCCGGCTACGCCGTGACGTCCGGGAGTGGCGAGCCCGGAGCCCCCGTCGCCTTCGGTCGCACGGGCCCCGCGGCGGAGCAGCGCTGGAACGAGCCCACCGGGCAAGTGCCGTAGAGCGGGAGTCAAACAGATTTCGACATGTTCCGATGGAAAGCAACAGGGCAAGCCTTGCCCCGGTCCATGCCTGCGCCGGCACCGTCGCGTCCGGCTCGCGCCCTGCAACTTCGGTGTTCATGCCCGGTGGCCGCTGCTGGGGCGGCCCTGCCGCTCTGCGGCATCCCTGGAGGTTACGAGGATGCATCAATCCGAAACCCTTGGTTCATACTGTTGACTTATGGCGGAAACGGCGCTTCTCTCTGTTGCATCAAGTTTGAAAGCGGCCGACTGTGGCGGATTCCCCAGTGAGGGGCTGTCCGCCGGGGGATCGTCGGCCGAGGCCGGACACCCCTCCCTCCGAGTCTTCAAGGGACCTGCAGCCCCGGGCGGCGCTCACGACAGCCGCCGGATCGAACCCCACCCCATCGCACCTGCCCCACTGGTCGCCCGGTGCGACCCGTTCAAGCAAAGGGATCGACATGCTCACTCACCACCACCGCCGCCGCCCGGTAGCGGCCGCGGCCCTGGGCCTGGCCACGATGCTCGTCCTCACCGCGTGTTCCAGTGGCCAGGAGACGACGGGTGCCGCGACGGACGTCGGGAAGGTCGACGGGAAGATCTCCCTGACCTATCTGCAGAAGCAGGGCGACCAGGAGTACTTCACAGGCGAGGCCGCCGGCGCGAAGGCGAAGGCGAGTGAGCTCGGGATCGACCTGAAGGTGGTGAACCTGGGCAACGACGCGAACAAGACGGTGAGCGAGGCCCAGGCGGCCATCTCGCAGAAGAGCAACGGGCTGATCGTGGTCGTTCCCGACCCGGCCGTGGGCCCGCAGGTCGTACAGCTGGCGAAGACCGGCAAGGTGGCCCTCCTGACGTCGGACGACCAGATCTGCAGCACCGGTCCGGACCCCTCCGCCTGCGGCGCCGACGCCCTGGTGCCCCGCATCGGATTCAGCGGCGAGCAGATGGGCGGCGAGGTCGGCAAGCGGGCCGCCGAGGAATTCAAGAAGACCGGCTGGAACCCGGCGGAGACGCGGACGATATCGGCCTGGAAGCAGGACGTCACGGTGTGCACCGACCGTGTGAACGCCTCGAAGAAGGCGTTTGCGGAGGCGGCGGGGGCGCCGGTGCAGAACATCGACGTGCCGACCGACAACTCCCCGACGGGTGCGCAGGACAAGATCGCCGCGACGATCACCGCCAACGCCTCCGTGAAGCACTGGGTGGTCTGGGGCTGCAACGACGAGAACGTCCAGGGCGGGGTCACTGCCCTGGAGAACGCCGGCTTCAAGGCCGACGACGTGATCGGCGTCGGTCTCGGTGCCTACCTCGCCTGCAAGAACTGGAGCTCCGGCAAGCCGTCGGGGATGAAGGCCGCGCTCTTCATCAACGGCAGGGACGTCGGCGCCCTGGCGGTGCAGACGATGTACGACAAGCTCAAGAACGGCAAGGACTTCCCCAAGGAGGCCTTCGCCCCGACCAAGATGGTCGACGCATCCAGCTGGAAGGACGCGGGCGTCATCTGCAGCTGAGGCCGCGCCCGCGGCCAGGACGGGTACGGCCCGCCGCAGCGGCGGCCGTACCCGTCCGCGCCCAGACCACCATCGCCGACCAGCAGCTTCGCTGGAACGCACGCCCCACGTAACCCCAGCTTGCGAGGCCCCCATGACCACAGCCGGTACAGAGCCACCTGCCCCCGCCCAGGATCCCGGCGAAGAGATCTCCGTCGAGGACATCACCAAACGGTTCGGTGCGGTACAGGCGCTCAGCGGCGTCACGCTCGCCTTCCCCCGGGGCCGGGTGACCGCCCTCATGGGGGAGAACGGAGCGGGCAAGTCGACCCTGCTGAAGATCCTCACCGGTGACCACCAGCCCACGGAGGGGAGCATCCTCTGGAACGGGCGCCCGCGGACCCTGTCGTCGCCGCACGACGCCCACAAGGCCGGGATCCGCATCATCCCGCAGGAGCCCGAGATCATCCCACACGTGTCGGTCGCCGAGAACGTGTACGCGGGAGCCCTGCCGCGGACCGCCCTGCGGCGCCTCGACCGGGCGGAGCTGCGCCGCCGCATCACCGCGGACCTGGCCCGGCTCGGATTCGAAAAGGTCATCCACCCCGATCAGCTCGGATCGGAACTCACCCCGGCGCAGCGCCAGTTGGTGGAAATCCTGCGGGCGCTGACCGGTGAGGCCAAGGTCATCGCCTTCGACGAGCCCACTTCCTCCCTTTCCGAGAACGAGGTCGAAGCGCTCTTCGGCCTGATCGACCGGCTCCGGGACCAGGGCATCGCCGTCATCTACGTCTCCCACCGCATGAAGGAGATCTTCCGCCTCGCCGACCGCATCGCCGTCCTGCGCGACGGCACGGTCGCCGGCGTGCTGGAAGCCCGTGACACCAACGAGGGGGAGGTCGTCCGCCTCATGGTGGGCCGTGACCTGTCCTCCCTGTTCGTGCGACAGGACGTGGCCCGCGACGAGGTGGTCCTGCAGCTGGAGGGCGTGACCACGGACGACGTCAGCGGTATCGACCTCCATGTCCGTGCCGGTGAGGTGGTCGCCCTGGCCGGGCTCATGGGGGCCGGACGGTCCGAGCTGGCGCTCGCCCTCGCCGGCGACCGTCCCATCCGATCGGGCCGCGTCTGCGTGAACGGCAGCCCCCTGCGTCTACGCAGCCCCAGGGACGCGATCCGCGCGAGCATCGGACTCGCCCCCGAGGAGCGCAAGGCCCAGGCGCTGTTCCTCCACCGCTCGATCCGGGACAACACCTCCCTGGTGAGCCTCGACCGGCTGCGCCGCTGGCGCTTCGTCCGCAGCCGCCAGGAGAAGGCGGTGGCCCAGGACTTCTCCGACAGGCTCCGGGTCCGCACACCTTCGATCGAGCACGAAGTGCGCAAACTGTCGGGCGGCAACCAGCAGAAGGTCGTGCTCGCCCGATGGCTGCTGCGCAAGCCCAAGGTCCTGATCCTGGACGAGCCGACCCGCGGGATCGACATCGGTGCCAAGGCCGAGATCTACCGGATCATCGCCGACCTCGCCCGGGAGGGGGTCGCCCTGCTGGTGATCTCCTCCGAACTCCCCGAGGTCCTGGGCCTCGCCGACCGGATCGTCGTGATGCAGAACGGTCGCATCACCGGCGAGCTCAACCGTGCGGAAGCCACCGAGGAAGCCGTCCTCAACCTCGCCATGGCAGACGACCTCGCCCCCGTCGCAGCCGACCGACCGCTCACCGACTCCGCCGATGGAGACGCTCGATGACCACCACCCAGACGCCGGCCACCACCGAGAACCTCCCCGCTCCGGCGCGGAAGACCGGAGGGGGCCTGCTCACCTCGCTCGGCGGGCAGAACCTCAGCCTGATCGGCGCCCTCGTCCTCGTCCTGGCCCTGTTCGGGTTCCTCAACGACAACTACCTCAGCCTCGCCAACATCCAGGTCATCGGTGAGGCGGTGACGATCACGGGGCTGCTCGCCATCGTCCAGACGGTCGTGATCATCTGCGGCGGCCTCGACATATCCGTCGGCTCCCAGGCCGGCCTGGCCTCCGTCGTGAGCGCGATGGTCTTCACGTCCGGCGGATCCAACCCCTACCTCGGGATGGCCGCCGCGATCGGTATCGGCATCCTCGTCGGTGTGGTCAACGGCGTCGCCATCGTCTACGGGCGGGTCAACCCCACCATCGCGACGCTCGCCGGCCTGGCCGCCTACAAGGGCGTGGCCCAGCTCGTCTCCGACGGCCGGGCGCAGGGCTACGTACTCAACGACCCCCTCTTCGTGTTCCTCGGACGGGGCAAGATCGCCGGGGTGCCGGTGATGATCTGGATCCTGGTGGTCGTGGCGCTGGCCGTGCACGTCATGCTGAAGTACACGGACATCGGCCGGAACATCTACGCGATCGGCGGCAACGACACCGCGGCGCGCCTGGCGGGTATCAACATCAACAAGTACCTGGTGGCCGTCTACGCGCTCATCGGTGTGGTCGCGGCGGTGGCGGGCATCCTGCTGACCGCGCGGACCGGCTCGGGGCAGCCCGTCTCGGGCAGCGAGGGCCTCGAACTCAAGGCCATCACGGCGGCGGCGCTGGGCGGCTGTGCGCTCAAGGGCGGCAAGGGCGGGATCGGCGGCACGCTCCTGGCCGTCGCGCTGCTCGGCGCACTGGAGAACGGCCTGACCGTCGAGGGCATCAACACCTTCTGGCAGAACGTCGCCCAGGGTGCCCTCCTCGTCGCCGCCGTCGTCATCCAGCAGCGCCGCAGCGGCGAAAGGGCTGTCGGCCTGCCCCACTGAGGCGGGCGCGCACGACGGTCGTACGGCGGTCGGCATGGCGAGGCCCGCCCCGAGGAGGGGCGGGGCCTCGCCGGACAAGAATGCCTCCGGTACGAAACACGATCAATCACACGGAGGACGAGGGGGAACGGGGTCAGCCTTTCGGTCCGCACCGCCGCTATTCGGCATATGTGTTTGCGCGGGAAAAGAGCGCGGGCGGTGGCCGGCGCTGGTCGATCGGATACGTATCCCGGCAAATCTGCCCTTCCGTAAGAAGGTTCGGAGAAGGTCTCGTGAACCACTTGGCCACCCTTATTGGATGCCGTGTACAATTGATCTCTGTCTGGAATGTGCTAGAGATAACTGGGTGGGACTGTGACGGAGTCGGCACCGCTGGCGGCCCAGCGGCGAGAAGTCATCCTCGATACCGTGCGCCGCAAGGGGGCGGTGCGCGTTGCCGCGCTCGTGGAGCAGCTCGGGGTGTCCGACATGACCATCCGCCGAGACCTGGACGTGCTCGCGAGGGCCGGGTCGCTCGAGAAGGTGCACGGCGGGGCCGTGAGTACGTCGGGCACCACGTGCGACGAGCCCGGTTTCGAGACCAAGTCCACCCTCAAGTCGGCGGCCAAGGCGGCGGTCGCCGAAGCGGCCGCCCAGTTGGTCCAGCCCGGAAGCGTCGTGGCGATCTCCGGTGGGACGACGACGTACGCCGTCGCCCACCGTCTGCGCGACATCGCGAACCTGACCGTGGTGACCAATTCCCTGCCCGTCGCGGAGCTGCTGAGGTCGTTCGGGGCGGAGGACGGCTCCGCGGCCCCGACCCTGCTGGTCACGGGCGGAGCCCCTACCAAGTCCGCCTCCCTGGTCGGGCCGTTGGCGGACCAGGCGATCCGCTCGCTCCAGGTCGACCTCGTCATCGTCGGCGCCCACGGCGTTTCCGAGCGGGCCGGGGTGACCACCCCGAACCTCGCGGAGGCTGAGACCAACCGCACGCTGATCTCCGCCGCGACCCGGCTGGCCGTCGTGGCCGATCACAGCAAATGGGGCGTCGTCGGACTGAGCCGGTTCGCCGACCTGTCCGAGATCGACTACTTCGTGTCCGACGACGGACTCGCCGAGCAGGCGCGCACCGTCCTCGGCGACCAGGTGGGCCGGCTGATCCTGGCGGAGACTCAGGGGACCTGAGGGACGAGCGGCGCACCCACGAGCGCTGAAGCCGGTCGGGGCTCGAAGCGGTAGTCGAATCCGTGCGCGTATTGATCCGGCGCCATGTGCTCCGGCGCCCCGAAAGCGTTCCGGGCGAAGTGGCATTTCTGCACTCATGTGATGGGGTGTCGTGAGTTCGGTCAGGCATCAGGCGGGTGTCAAGTAATTGCGCCGGGTGAGAAGACACCTTTGAATCCCTTGCGCTGCACGCCGCTTGGGGCGGCGGGCGGTGGTGCAATGGATTCTCCGACACCTCCTCGCCGTATATCCCGTGTGGCGTCATGTCCGCCGTCCGGTCGGACAACAGGAAAGCGGGGAGCGGCGACAGCGTCGGGACAGGGGCGGCTCGTGGCTGGGCTCTGCCGCCCGGTTCCCGCCGTGACCCGGCGGTCCCTGGGTGCCGCCACCCCGGCAGCAGCCGCCGACTCCGCGTCGTACGACTTCGAGTCGCCTCCCAGGCGCCGACTGGCAAGTGAAGGTCCACTGGATGACCGACGGTGAGATACGGGAGGCCGTCATCCCGCTCGGTGCTGCGCGTCCGGGTCATTGGAACCGATGGGCCTTCGACATCACGTGGTCCTCGGCGGGCCAGTCCGGCTCGATCGCGGTCACGCGGGACGGTGCCCGTCGGCTCGTATCAGGGCGCCAACAACTACCACCGCGGCGAACCGCCGCACTTCAGGGTCGGCGCCCATCGCCCGAACTGGCGTCCCGAGAAGGGGCCGTCGAAGCGGTCCTCTTCCTCGCTGACGTCGCCATCACCAGCACCCCCGCCGGCTCCCGACCCGACGCCGGTGCCACCGCACCCGGCGGTGCCGCCTCTCCTTCGCGGTCTCCGGCACTGTCGCCCAGTCCGGTCCCCACGGGCTCGCCCTCCACCTCCTCGTCCGCCCGGGCCGGCGAGGCGACGGCGGGAGGTGACAGCGCTCCCGGTGGGACGGCGCAGGAGGCGCGGCCCGGCGCAACCGCGCCCGGGAGCGCCGGCCGCGTCGGCGTCGTCGGGGGTGCCGTGGGGGGCGCCGCAGCCCTGGCGGGCGGCGCGCTCGTCCTGCTGCGGCGGCGCTGCGCGAAGGGCTCGCACGGCAGCGCACATCGCCGGGCGCGCACCTGATACGTCCAAGCGTTGACTTTAGTTGTTTTCTGTTTACTCTTGTCGATGTATGGCTTGCGACAGCGCCGTACCGTACTCCGAGAGACGGGCACGTTTCCGTGAAGAGAACCTCGACGAACCTCGCGGACGGCCGCGAGCTGATCTACTTCGACCTCGACGAGAGCGCCGAGCGCGACACGGTCGACCGGCGTGCGCTGGAGTCCGTCGACAGTCATCCGGAGCTGCGCCTGGATCTGGCGACCGGGGACTGGGTCACGATCGCCTCGCACCGCCAGGGACGCGTCCACCATCCGCCGACCGACGCGTGTCCTCTGTGCCCTTCAGGGAACGGGCGACACAGCGAGATACCGGCGACGGACTACGAGGTGGCCGTGTTCGAGAACCGCTTCCCCTCGCTGGCGGGGCGCTTCGGACGCTGCGAAGTCGTGTGCTTCACACCGGAGCACGGCGCGAGCTTCGCCGATCTGACCGAGGACCGGGCCCGGCTCGTACTCGACGCCTGGACGGACCGCACCGAGCGGCTGTCGTCCTTCGCCGGCATCGAGCAGGTGTACTGCTTCGAGAACCGCGGCGCGGAGATCGGCGTCACGCTCGCGCATCCGCACGGGCAGGTCTATGCCTTCCCCTTCGTACCGCCGCGGACCGCCAAGATGATCGCCGTCGCCGGTGCGCACCGGGCCGTCACCGGCGGGAACCTCTTCGAAGACCTGCTCGCCGAAGCCCGGGCAGCGACCGCGCGCGTGGTCCTGACGGGGGAGCACTGGACGGCGTTCGTCCCCTATGCCGCCCGCTGGCCGTACGAGGTGCACCTGTACCCCCATCGCCGCGTCCCCGACCTCACCCACCTCGTGGAGGCCGAACGCGCCGAGTTCCCCGGGATGTACCTGGAGCTGCTGCGCAGGTTCGACCGCCTGTTCCGTCACGAAGAGGAGCCCGCGCAGATGGCGCCCACCCCCTACATCTCCGCCTGGCACCAGGCGCCGAAGAGCGGCGGCCAGGAACTGGCGCTGCACCTGGAGCTGTTCACCGTGCGCAGGTCGGCCGGCAAGCTCAAATTCCTCGCCGGGGTCGAATCCGGGATGGACTCCTTCGTCAACGACGTGGCCCCGGAGGCCGCCGCCGCACGACTGCGAGAGGTCGCGTCATGAGCCGGTACCGCGTGACCGGGGGAGCCGGCTACATCGGCGGCGTGGCCGTGGCCCACCTCCTCGAAGCCGGCCACCGCGTGACGGACCTCGATGACCTTTCGACCTGCGGGCCCCAAGCCGTCCCGGCGGACCCCGAGTTCGTGCGGGGAGGTCCGGGGCACGCTGCCGCCCTCCTGCCCGCCGGCTACGCCGCGGTCCTGCACTACGCCGCCTCCTCCCAGGTGGCCGAGTCCGTACGCGATCCGGACAAGAACCGGCGCAACAGCGTGACCGGCCCGCCGGAGCCGATGGCCGCCATGCCGCACGCCGACGTGCGCACCCGCCTCGGCTGGCGGAACCGCCGCACCGACCTGGACGCCATCGTGGCCGACGCCTGGGCCTTCGCACGCGAGGTGACCGCATGACGGAGGTCTTCCGGCGCATTTTCGGAGCCAACCCGGAGGGGGTCTGGGCAGCGCCCGGCCGGGTCAACCTGATCGGTGAGCACACCGACTACAACGACGGCTTCGCACTGCCCATCGCCATCCCCCAGCACACCCTGGTGGCGGCGCGCAGGCGCCAGGACGGCCGGCTGCGGCTGCACAGCGCCCAGGGGGACGGCCCGGTCATCGACCTCCGCGTCGACCGACTCGCCCCCGGCGCCGTCAGCACCTGGGGCGCCTACCCGGCGGGGGTCGTCTGGGCGCTGCGCGAAGCCGGACACCCGGTCGGGGGCGCCGACCTCCACGTCGACAGCACGGTGCCCGCCGGCGCCGGCCTATCGTCATCCGCCGCGCTCGAGTGCGCGGTCGCCTTCGCCTACAACGACCTCTACGGGCTGGACCTGAGCGCGACCGCCCTCGCGCTGATCGGCCAGCGAGCGGAGAACGCCTTCGCCGGCGTGCCGTGCGGAGCCATGGACCAGCTGGCCTCCGCCTGTTGCACCGCCGGGGCGGCCCTGCACCTGGACATCCGAGCCGGCGCCCATCAGCAGATCCCCTTCGCCCCGCAGGGTCACGGGATGAGCCTGCTGGTCGTCGACACCCGGGTGAAGCACGACCTCGGCGACGGGGCGTACGCGGCCCTGCGCGCCGGGTGCGAGCAGGCCGCCCGGCTGCTCGGGCTGGCGGCACTGCGCGACCTCACTCCCGCGGACCTGCCCCGGGCGGCCACAGCGCTCCCCGCCCACCTGGTGCCCCTGGTCCGGCACGTGGTGACGGAGAACGCACGGGTCACCGACGCCGTCTCGCACCTTCGGGCAGGGCGCCTGGCGGCGTTGGGGCCGATCCTCACCGACGGCCACGCGTCGCTGCGCGACGACTTCCGGATCTCCTGCGCGGAGAGCGACCTCGTGGTGGACACAGCACTGGCGCACGGAGCCCTCGGGGCGCGCATGACCGGCGGCGGTTTCGGCGGGTCCGTCATCGTGCTGGCGGAGGAGGGCCGGGTGGAAGCCCTCGGGGCCGCTGTCACCACCGCGTTTCGTGCGGCGGGATACCAGGCTCCGCACCTGTTCCCGGTCTCCCCGGCCGCGGGCGCCCGGCGCATCGCATGAGAACGAGGTGAGGGCGGGGTCCGGCGACGTAGACTGTTCGTTCGTGAGGATTGCCGTGTGACTGCGACGGCCAACACGGACGGCGCGCAGAGGAGCGGGGGACGAGATCGTGACCGAGTCAGCACGCCTCGCACCCCAGCGGAGAGCGCTCATCCTCGACATGGTGCGCCGTGACGGGGCCGTGCGGGTGGCCGACCTCGTGGAACAGCTGGGCGTCTCGGACATGACCATTCGCCGCGACCTCGACGTGCTCGCCCGGACCGGTTCTCTCTCGAAGGTGCACGGGGGCGCCATCAGCGCCTCCGTCACCACGGGGGACGAGCCACCGTTCGAAACGAAAGCAGGTCTGGAGTCGCGGGCCAAGTCGGCGGTGGCCGAGGCGGCCTCCGCCCTCGTGAAACCGGGCAGTGTCGTGGCCATCTCCGGCGGGACGACGTCCTACGCCGTAGCGGCCCGGCTCCGGGACGTCGCGGGTCTGACGGTGGTGACCAACTCCCTGCCGGTCGCCCAGCTGCTGCGGCCCACCGGGGCCGAGACCGGCCCCGAGGGACCCACGCTGCTCCTGACCGGCGGCACTCCCACCAAGTCGGCCTCGCTCGTCGGACCCCTCGCGGACCAGGCGATCCGCTCCCTCCAGGTGGACCTGCTCATCATCGGCGCCCACGGCGTGTCCGAACGCGCCGGCGCGACGACTCCGAACCTCGCGGAAGCGCAGACCAACCGTGCGCTGATCGACTGCGCCACTCAGGTGGCCGTGGTCGCGGACCACACCAAATGGGGCGTCGTCGGCCTCAGCCGGTTCATCGCACTCTCGGAGATCGACTACTTCGTCTCCGACGACGGCCTCGACCCCGAGGCCTGCTCCGTCCTGAGGGAATCGGTGGGACAGCTGCTCCTGGGCACCACCCAGCCCTGAAGGCGGGGGAGTCCGTCCCCCACGAGCGACCCGTTCGCCCCATCACGTACGGACACGGTCTCAGGCAGGATCGAGGGCCTGGATCTCGTCCAGGTGGTTCTCGACCCAGTATCGCAACCGGGCCAAGGGCTCCACCACGCTGTGGCCGAGCGCCGTGAGCGCGTACTCGACCTGCGGCGGCACCGCCGGTTACACGGTTCTGTCCACGAAGCCCTTCTCGTCCAAGCGGCGCAGCGTGCTGGTCAGGACCTTCGGGCTGACGCCCTCGAGGCGGCGCAGCAGGGCGCCGAAGCGCGGCGGTCCTGCCCCATCGGGCCGATGGCCAGAGCGGACCACTTGTCGGCCAGGAGGTCGAGCACCTCGCGGCACGGGCACTGCGCCGCGTAGACGTCGTGCCGATCGTGCCGGTCCGACGTGCAGCGGGCGGTCGCCTACGGCGCGAGCCTGCCGGTCGAGGACGACGAGAGCCGGGTGGACATCGAACTGCCCGTACCGCTGCCAGGCCCGCACGACCTTCTCGTCCGCGTCGAGGCCGTTGCGGTCAATCCGGTCGACTGCAAGCGACGCAACAACGACCCCGGCGGCCGGTTCAAGGTGCTGGGCTGGGACGCGGCCGGCACCGTCGTCGCGGTCGGCGACGAGGTCCACTACGCCGGCGGGGTCGACCGCCCCGGCACCAACGAATCGGGCTGCTGAAGCCCAAGAGCATCTCCTTCCACTGGGAGCTGATGGTCACCCGGTCGCTGTACCGAACCCCCGGACGGGGGCGAGGCAGCACGACATCCTGACCCGCGTCGCCGGGCTCGTGGACCGCGGCGTCCTCGCGACGACCGCCACCACGGACCTCGGCACGGTCAACGCGGTCCATCTGCGCGAAGCCCACCGGATCCCGGAATCCGGCAGCGCGATCGGCAAGGCCACCCTCACCGGCTTCTGAGCCGGCGGAACCAGCCTCCCCACCCCATCACGCCGCTTTGGCGCCGTCCGACCCGAGGAGAAGGCCATAGGCCATGTCCCCCCGTTCCCACCCGCTCGTCGCCCTTGCCCGCGTGCGCGCGAAGCCGACGCGGCGCCAAGCGCTGCAGGAGGCCCTGACCGCACTGGTCAAACCGGGAAGTACTCGACTTCCCCATGGCCACGCCCCACTTCCAGGTCTTCGCAGCCCACTTCGCAGAGCTCCTGGCGGAGCCGATCATCTGGCTGCGACCGAGCTGGCTCCGACGGCCACCGGTGAGCTGGTCTGGGCGGAGCTGCCGACCTGACCGTCCGCTGTCGGCGGGGCCGGCACGAGAGTGACCACACGCGACGGACTTGCCATGGCGACAATGTTTACGCAAACATTCGGACGGCGACAGTCCCGTGCGCGATCCGCGCATTCCGGCTCAGTTGAGGAGCACGCGCATGCCCCTTCTCCAGATCGAAGACGACGGATTCCGGCTCGACGGCGATCCCTTCCGCATCCTCTCGGGCGGACTGCACTACTTCCGGGTCCACCCCGACCTCTGGGCCGACCGGCTGCACAAGGCCCGTCTCATGGGGCTCAACACGGTGGAGACGTACGTACCGTGGAACCTCCACCAGCCGCGCCCCGACGAGTTCCTTATGGACGCCGGCCTCGACCTGGGCCGGTTCCTCGATCTCGCCGCCGCCGAGGGGCTGCACGTACTCCTGCGGCCCGGCCCCTACATCTGCGCCGAATGGGAGGGGGGTGGCCTGCCCTCATGGCTCCTGGCCGACCCGTCCATGCGGCTACGCAGCCGCGATCCGCGGTTCCTCACCGCGGTCGACGACTACTTCGGCCGGCTCCTGCCCCCGCTGCACGACCGGCTCGCCACCCGGGGAGGGCCGGTGCTGGCCGTGCAGGTGGAGAACGAGTACGGCGCGTACGGAGACGACACCGCCTACCTGGAACACCTCGCCGACTCCCTCCACCGTCACGGCGTCGACGTTCCGCTCTTCACCTGCGACCAGCCGGCCGACCTGGAACGAGGGGCGCTGCCGGGAGTGCTCGCCACCGCCAACTTCGGCAGCCGGTCGGCCGCGCACCTCGCCACCCTGCGCACGGCCCGGCCGTCCGGACCGCTGCTCAGCACGGAGTTCTGGATCGGCTGGTTCGACCGGTGGGGCGGAAACCACGTCGTGCGGGGTGCGGAGCAGGCTTCCCAGGAGCTCGACGAGCTGCTCGCGACAGGGGCCTCCGTGAACTTCTACATGTTCCACGGCGGCACCAACTTCGGTTTCATGAACGGTGCCAACGACAAGCACACCTACCGGCCGACCGTCACCTCCTACGACTACGACGCCCCCCTCGACGAGGCCGGAGACCCGACCGAGAAGTTCGCCGCCTTCCGCAAGGTCATCGCCAAGTACGCCCCGGTCCCCGCCGAGTTCCCGCCCGCACGTGCCGCGAAGTTCAGCCTGGAGGCGGTGCGGCTGACCGAGAGCATCGGTCTGCTGGACGCCGCGCCGGTCCTCGGAGACGCCGTCGCCTCGCGCCGTCCGCTGACCATGGAGGAACTCGGACAGGACTACGGCTTCGTGCTGTACGAGACGGAGCTGCCGGATGCCGGGTCCGCCCTGCTCGAACTGGAGCAGGTGCGCGACCGCGCCCAGGTCTTCCTCGACGGCCAGCCCGTGGGGGTGCTGGAGCGGGAGAACCGCGAGCGTGCCCTCACTTTCGCGGTCCTGAGGCCGGGCGCCGTCCTGACCGTTCTCGTCGAGAACCAGGGGCGGGTGAACTACGGCGACGGCATCCACGACCGCAAGGGATTGCCGGGCGGCGTTCTGCTCAACGGCTCCCCGCTCGAGGGATGGACCAGCCGTCCGCTGCCGCTCACGGCGCTCGAGGACCTGCCGTTCGGCGCCGGGCCGGCCACGCCGACCGGGCCGGCCTTCCATCGGGGCACCTTCGACGCGGACCGGCCGGCCGACACCTTCCTCCACCTCGACGGCTGGAGAAAGGGCAGTGTCTGGGTCAACGGCTTCGCCCTCGGCCGCTACTGGTCCCGGGGTCCCCAGCGCTCGCTGTACGTCCCCGGCCCGGTGCTGCGCCGCGGGGCCAACGAGGTGGTCGTACTCGAACTCCACGCACCCGGCCGTGAACGAGAGGTGGCCTTCCGGGACGTGCCCGACCTCGGCCCCGTCGAGGACTGACGGTTGCGGCGGCCGTGCGGGGCCGTGTCCCACGCCGTGGGTTCACACGGCCCCACCGGTGCAGGGGCGGAGGCGGGCTCAGACGGCCGAGCGCCGCCACTTCTGGTTGTCGCCGCCGTTGCACGTCCACTGGATGAGCCGCGCGCCGTCGGACCAGGAGCGGTTCGCGACGTCGACGCACTTGCCACTGTGCTGGGCGACGAGCCGCACGCCGTTCGGCCCTGCCTGGGCCGACTTCCATGTCTGTCCGGGCGCCTCGCCACAGGTGGTCTGGACGACGGGGGCGCCGTCATCGGGGGACGCGTCCTGGACCGCGAGGCACTTGCCGCTGTGGCGGAGCACGATCCGCACCGTGCCGTCTCCGACGCCCTGGAACCACACCTGCTGGTTGACGCTGCCCGCCGCGCAGGTCCACTGGATCAGCGCCGCGCCCTCGGCCACCGACCAGTCGGCGGCGTCGGCGCACTTGCCGCTGTGCGCGGCCGTCAGGGTGTTCCAGTCCCCGACGCCCCGCACGGTCCCGTTCTCCGTGGAGATGATGATCTGCGGGTAGTAGTCCAAGGACAGGGTGGTCCTGGTCGGGAACTTCAACGGGAGCCAGACGTACTGCGAGTCGTTGACCGTGCCGCCCATCGAATTGCCCCAGCGATCGCCCATGTACAGGTGGGTGGTGACACCGGTGGCACCCTCGACGGGCAGCACGAAGGCCGTCTGGGAACCGTAGGTCCTCCCGTCGCCCAGGTCGCGCAGCGAGCTCCAGGTGCCGGCAATGCTGTCCGCGGTGCCGTACTTCTGCTGGTTCGGGGACCAGCCGGTGGCGCCCGACGTCACGAGGAAGTAGACGCCGTCGCGCTTGAACAGGGCCGGAGCCTCGCGCGACTGGCCGGCCCACAGCTTCTGCACCCGGGCCTCGATGCCGGTGTAATCCGCGGTGAGCCGGTAGACGTGCAGGTCCGCGTTCTCATTGGCGGCGGAGACCATGTAGCCGGTGCCGTCGGTGTCCACGAAGGTGGTGATGTCCCGCGACATGTGCCCCAGCGGCCGGAAGCTCCCGCGCCAGGAATAGTCGCCGTCGACCGTGGAGGAGACGGCCACCGCTGCGCGGGCCTCGCCGTAGTCGGTGGCGCTGCCCTCCTTGTGCATCCACATGACGAACTGTCCGGTGGCACGGTTGTACATCACCTTGGGGCGCTCGATGTTGGCGGTGGCCAGCTCGGGGTCAGTGGCCTGGGACAGGACGTGGCCGCGGAACTCCCACGTCTTGAGGTCGGTGGAGCGGTAGGCGGAGACGTACCGGAAGCTGTTGTCAGGGTTCCGGTCCTCACCGAACCAGTAGTAGTACTCGTCCACCTTGATGACACCTCCGCCATGGGCGTGGACGGGCCGGCCGGCGGGATCGGTGAACTGCGTCGCGTTGATGACGGTGACGGGGGAGGGGGAGGCCACGGCGGTGCCGAGACCGCCGAGGAGGCTCGCGAACAGGACGGCCACAACGGCGAACAGGACTGCTGGATAAGGGGGGTGACGTCGCATCAGTACCTCGCGATGGCTGGCGGGCAAGGAGGCGTCATGGGGCGGATGCGCCCATGGCTCCGGACCCGGCGGTGAAGCCGGCCCCGGTGAAATCCGTGTTCCACCTCCGTAATGTTTACGTAAACACGGGGCGGTTGGCTGCGAGTTTGGAAGCCGCATCGGGGCCTGTCAAGCAGTCGGACGTGAATCGTCGCAACCGGACCGGGAGTCGCCCCGTCTCCCAACCTCGCGTCAAACGTGGGGGGTTGGTCGGACTGTCCGCGGCCGGAGGTGCGTGAAGGGCGCCATGGTGGGCGGGCGCCGCCGTTCGGCGGCTCGTTTTTCGGTCAGCGGGCGCAAGGTGCTTGACGCTCCCCACCGGGAGTGCCACGATCGCCGGACCGATGGTTACGTAAACATTTCCCATCAGGTCCTGCCGCATGAGGCCGATTCCGGCCCCGAGGCCAGTCGTCCCTTCCCTCCGTCGCGGACCTGTAGCTCACTGACACGAGGACCCACCATGTCGCTCCTGCCGGCACCGGCAAAGGCAGTGCCCCCATCCCGTTCCCGTGCACGCGCACGTCGGAGCGCCCTCGTCGGCTGGGGGTTCGCCGGACCCTTCGCAGCGGTGTTCGCCCTCGTCTTCCTGGCTCCCATCGGGTACGCGTTCCAGCTCAGTCTGATGCGTGACCGGCTCATCGGCGGCACCTCCTTCGTCGGCGCGGACAACTATCTCCGAGCACTGGGCGATGCGCGCTTCTGGGAGGGATCGGTCCGGGTGGGGCTGTTCCTGCTCGTCCAGGTGCCGGTCATGCTGGGGATCGCGTTGCTCGTCGCGCTCGCCATCGACAGCGGCCGGCTGTACGGCAAGGCCTTCTTCAGGGTGGCCGTCTTCCTGCCTTATGCCGTACCGGCCGTGGTGGCCAGCCTGATGTGGGGGTTCATCTACGGCACCCGGTTCGGCCTGGTGGGCAACCTGAACGACGCGTTCGGCCTGGCGCTCCCGGATCCGCTCTCGCCCTCGTTGGTGCTCGCCTCCATCGGCAACGTCGTGACCTGGGAATTCGTCGGCTACAACACGTTGATCTTCTATGCAGCGCTCAAGGTGGTTCCGCGCTCCCTCTACGAGGCGGCGGCCATCGACGGGGCGGGGGAGTGGCGCGTCGTCACCGCGATCAAACTGCCGGCCATCCGCAGCGCGGTGGTGATCGCGATCATCTTCTCGATCATCGGCAGCTTCCAGCTGTTCAACGAGCCGAACATCATGCAGAACCTCGCGCCCAACGCGATCACGACCGACTACACCCCGAACCTCTACACGTACTCGCTGGCCTTCTCCGGGCAGCAGCACAACTACGCGGCGACCATCGCCATCGTGATGGGCGTCTTCACCGCGGTCATCGCCTACGCGGTCCAGCTCCGCGGCATGCGGAAGGGCTGAGCACATGATCACGGACCCCACCGGGCCCTCCTCCGGTACGAGGGAGCGCACCGTCCACTCCGGCGCGGACTCGAATGGCGCCGCTGCCGGATCGCCCGGGCCCCCCGTCACCCAGCCGCCCCACGCGGCGCCGCGGCGTCGCCGCCGACGGGCCCACACCCCGCTCGACCCCAGGCCCAGCATCCCGCTGACCCTGGTGACCGGGCTGGTCCTCGTATACACCCTCCTGCCTCTCGCGTGGCTGGTCATCAACGCGACCAAGGACCAGGAGGACCTCCTCGACTCCTTCGGTCTGTGGCTCGGCGAGGACTTCCAGCTCTGGGACAACATCTCCCGCACGCTGACCTACGACGACGGCGCCTTCGTCCGCTGGACGCTGAACACACTGCTGTACGTGGCCGCCGGCGCGGGCGGCGCGACGCTGCTCGCCGTACTCGGCGGATACGCGCTGGCCGTGTACGAGTTCCCGGGCCGCCGAGCCGTCTTCGCCGTCGTGATCGGGGCCGTGGCCGTCCCGGGAACGGCCCTCGCCGTCCCGACGTTCCTGATGTTCAGCGGAATGGGCCTGGCCAACACGCCGTGGGCGGTGATCATCCCCTCCCTGGTCTCGCCCTTCGGGCTCTACCTGATGTGGGTGTTCACGGCGCAAGCGGTACCTTCCGAACTGCTCGAAGCCGCCCGCATCGACGGCGCCGGCGAGCTGCGCATCTTCTTCCGCATCGCCCTGCCGCTGCTGGTGCCGGGAACCGTGACGGTGCTGCTCTTCTCCATGGTCGCCACCTGGAACAACTACTTCCTGCCGCTGATCATGATCAAAGATCCGGACTGGTATCCGCTCACTCTCGGTCTCAACGCGTGGAGCGCCCAGGCCAGGACCGCGGGCGGCGAGCCCGTCTTCGACCTCATCATCACCGGATCCCTGCTCACCATCGCGCCGATCGTCGTCGTCTTCCTCCTGCTCCAGCGCTACTGGCAGTCGGGCCTGGCCGCCGGCAGCGTCAAGGAGTGACTCGTCAGGCTCCGCGCTCGGCCCCTCCTCCCGACCCTCTTCATCCGCACACCGAATCAGGAGCACCACCGATGAGAACGAAAAGCCGCCGCCGGATCCTTTCCGCCGTGGCCGCGACATGCGCCCTGACCCTCGGCGCAACCGCTTGCGGTTCACCGGACCCGGGGGCCGAGGGTTCCGCGAAGGACGTGGCGTCAGCGCTCGAATCCGGAGGCAAGGTGACGGTGTGGGCCTGGGAGCCCACGCTGAAGAAGGCGGCCGCAGACTTCGAGAAGAAGTATCCGAAGGTGCACGTCGAGCTCGTCAACGCGGGGACGGGCGACAAGCAGTACACCGCGCTCCAGAACGCCATTGCCGCCGGCTCGGGAGCCCCGGACGTGGCCCAGGTCGAGTACTACGCGGTCGGTCAGTTCGCCATCGGCAAATCCCTGCAGGAGCTCTCCCCCTACGGCGCGTCCGCTCATGACCAGGCCTTCACCACCGGTCCCTGGAGCGCGGTCAAGTACGGCAACGGGATCTACGCCCTCCCCATGGACTCCGGACCCATGGCGCTGTTCTACAACAAAAAGGTCTTCGACCGGTACGGCATCGCCGTCCCCACGACCTGGGACGAATACGTCGAAGCGGCGCGAGCCCTGCACAAGGCCGACCCGAAGCTCTACATCACGAACGACACCGGTGACGCCGGCGCCACGACCAGTCTGATCTGGCAGGCGGGCGGACGCCCGTACAAGGTGGAAGGTACCGAGATCGGGATCGGCTTCGGGGACGCCGGCACGGCGCAGTACGCGGCTACCTGGCAGAAGCTGATTGACGAGCGACTGCTGGCACCGATCACCTCCTGGAGCGACGAGTGGTACAAGGGCCTGTCGGACGGCAGCATCGCCACCCTGTCCATAGGCGCCTGCATGCCCGCCAACTTCGTCACGGGCGCCCCCGCCGCGTCGGGGGACTGGCGCGTGGCGCCCCTCCCGCAGTGGACCAAGGGTGCCAAGGCGGCTGCGGAGAACGGAGGCAGCTCCCTCGCCGTGCCGAAGGCGTCGAAGAACAAGGCGCTGGCCTACGCCTTCATCGAGTACGCGACCACGGGAGCCGGTGCCACGGCCCGCGTCTCCGCGGGCGCCTTCCCCGCCACGCGGGCCGATCTGGAATCGCAGGCCTTCCTGGACAGCCCGTTCCCCTACTTCGGGGGGCAGCCGGCCAACCGGATCCTGGCCGACGCGGCCCGTGATGTCGGCACGGGCTGGTCGTACCTGCCGTACCAGGTGTACGCGAACTCGGTCTTCAACGACACCGTCGGCAAGGCGTACGTCTCCTCCACGACCCTGGCCCAGGGGCTGGAGGCCTGGAGGGCCGCAAGTGCCAAGTACGGAAAGGACCAAGGGTTCACCGTCGCCGAATAGCGAGGACGGACGGAGCGCGTCTTGCGACCACTGCGCCGATGCGCCCGATCGGGCAACGGCGCAGGTGAACCTGCCGCACCCCGGCAGGAGTTCGGACGACATTCAATGTTGAGATGTGTTGATTTGGTTCCGATTTCGGTGGAGATCGAGCAGGATTGCGACATGAACTACCACGCCGCACAAGACCGCTACGCCGCTATGACCTACCGCCGCGCCGGAGACAGCGGTGTCCGCCTGCCTGTCGTGTCGCTGGGCCTGTGGCACAACTTCGGTGGCAGTCAACCGCTGGAGGTGCAGCGGGCGGTGCTGCGCCGCGCCTTTGACCGGGGTGTCACGCACTTCGACCTGGCGAACAACTACGGCCCGCCGTACGGGAGCGCGGAGCGCAACTTCGGACACCTGCTCGCCCAGGACTTCCGTCGCCACCGGGACGAGTTGTTCATCGCCACCAAGGCCGGCTACGACATGTGGCCCGGTCCTTACGGGGACGGTGGCGGCCGCAAGTACCTGCTGGCAAGCCTGGACCAGTCACTCCAGCGCATGGGTCTGGAGTACGTGGATGTGTTCTATTCGCACCGCCATGATCCCGAGACCCCGCTCGAGGAGACCATGGGGGCGCTGAACACGGCGGTGCGCTCTGGCAGGGCGCTGTACGCCGGTATCTCCAACTATCCGGCCGAGCGGCACCGCGAGGCGGTGGCGATCCTGCGGGAGCTGGGCACGCCGATGCTGCTGAACCAGGCCCGCTACTCGATCCTCGACCGCACCCCGGAGGACGGACTGCTGGACGCCGTGGACGACACCCGCACCAGCCTGATCGCCTACTCGCCGCTCGCGCAAGGCCTTCTGACGAGTCGGTACCTCGCAGGCCAGGTACCCGCCGGGTCGCGGATGTCGGTCGGGCATTTCCTCAAGGAGGAGGCGCTGGCCGGCGCCGAGCTGGACCGGCTGCGAAGACTGGGCGGGCTGGCGGAACGGCGCGGACAGAGTCTGGCGCAACTGGCGATCTCCTGGGTGCTGCGCGATCCCCGGGTGGTGTCGGTGATCGTTGGCGCGAGCAGCGTGGGCCAGCTGGACCAGAACCTCGACGCGCTGCACGGGGAGCTGCTTTCCGAGGAGGAGCTGGTGGAGATCGATTTGCTGAGCCGCTGACGGAGCCGGGCCCGTCCGGACGCGCGGAGGGATGGTCTGCGGCGCCGCCGCGCCAGTCTCCCCGCCGAGCGGCTCCCCGCCGGCGAGGTGCTCTTCGATGATGCCGTCGGTGGAGCACGGCACGCGGTCACCTCGCCGGCGCCGCGGCAGCCCATGCGGGGCCCTGGCGGCAGCGTCTACCCGAGACTCCCTCGAAGTCCGGCCAAGCGTGAGGCGGCAGTCTGCGCACCGGCCGTGAGGCGCCTGGTCCGTCCCTGCGTGGCAGGTATCGCTGAACGTTCTGCGCTGCGGAGGCTCGCGGATGCGGCCATCCGTAAACCTGCACCCGCTACACTTGCAGAGATATGCAATTTGCCAATTCCGGAATCGATGGGCGGGGGCGACGTGGGCGGGGTCGAGGAAGCGGCGCTGGAACGGGTCCGCACGGCGCGAGCTCGCTTCCAGGCTGCCCGGGGGACTGGCGACGCCTTCTGGGAGGCGCAGGCCGCCGAGGCGCTGGAGGACGCCTGCGCGTGGCCCGCGAGGATGGCGTGGCCACGGGCGAGGGCGACCGGTGGAAGCAGTGACCGCGCCGGTTCGCCCGAGGCCGTGGTGATGGCCCGCGGCCCCGGGCAGCCGTCCGTTCCGGTGCGCAAGCACACATGGAGGACGGTCGTGGTCCGCTTCATCCCCCCGGAGAGCACACCGTGACCAGCTGCAGTCCAAGGATCGTCCAGCTGTACGAGATCACCTACCTCGGCACCGGTCCCGAGCCGGATGTCCGCACGGTCGAAGCCGGCGAGGTCGCTGCCGTCATCGAGCAAGCCGGCGCGCACGGCATGCAGGTCCTCGTCCGGCCCCGCCCCGGCCGGGAGCCGGACACCACGAAGAAGGAGGCGTCATGACCGACAATCGGCCCGATAGGAAGAATGGGGCGGATCAGGAGAAGTGGAAGCAGAAGGGCGTCGCGCTGCGGGCCTTCTTCTACATCTTCGGCACGCATGTGTTCGCCGGGTTCATCTGGCTGCTGTTCTACCTGGGTCAGCACGCCCAGAAGTGAGTCCCCGTCGCAGCGAGAGCCATGGGCTTACGAGCAGCCGCCCGATCCGGCACCGGCATCGCGTCGCTGCTCGGTGGTCCCGCCCGCGAGAGCACGGGACCCGCCCGCCAGCCGTGCGGTGAGCGCGTCGTGGCCACGGACGACCAACGGCGAGGGTGAGTCGACGGTCCTCACCCCTGCGGTTTCGCGCGGGTTCCTTCGCTGTGATCCAGGCGGGCGAGGGCCTTGGCGTACACCGTGGTCGCCGCAGCGATGACGGTTGCCACAGCCGCCAACGCGAGGATGCCCAGGAGCGAAGGCCACTGCCGCAACTCGTCGCTGCGGCAGACCCGTTCTTGGGGGGACGGATCAACGAACGGGCCCCGGCACAGACTGCGGGACCCCTGGTACGACGGCACCTCGGGGCCGTAGTCGGCCAGCATCAGGAAGGCGAAGCATCCCCAGACCACCATGGCCAGGAGCATCCACGATATCGACCATCCTTCGATCCGGCGCGCGTCCCGGCCCGTCTTCGCGGCACCACCTGCTGCGGTGCCTGCGGAAACGCCTTCCAGAGCTGCCTCGTCCGCTGCCATTTTTCCCCCTCCTGCGGTTAACGAATGATCGTCAGTTCACCACACCTGCCGGCACATCCCCGCCTGCAGCCCCCGGCGCCCTGCGAAGGCCGCCCCGCACAGAACGTGCCGCAGATCCCCACCATCAGCCGACACCCGCGCCCGGCGCATCGGGTCCAGACGGCCGCCGTATGCGGGGTGCGGGTGCGGGCCCGGCGGGCCCGGCAGCGTGGGGCACCGTTCAGGTGTGGCGGCTGGCCTTGAGGTCGGCCAGGAGTTCGGCCTGGTCCTCCAGGACGCCGGAGAGGATCCCGCGGGCGACCCGCAGGAGCTCGGCGATCTGGGGGTGGGTGAGGCTGTAGTGCACGTTGGAGCCCTCCCTGCGGGTGGCCACCAGGTTCGCTTTGCGCAGGACGGCGAGCTGCTGGGAGAGGCTCGCGGCTTCCACTCCGACCTCGGGAAGCATCTCGGCTACCGCGTGCTCGCGTACGGAGAGGAGTTCCAGGACGCGGATGCGGACCGGGTGCCCGAGCGTTTTGAAGAACTCCGCCTTCAGCTGGTACAGCGGTGTGCTCACCTGGGTACCCCTGTCGTGACTGCCCATCTCATCCACCGAGCCGTTCCTTCGCGGGGCTTCCGTTCGCCCCTCTTCACACCTTGTGACCTCCACAATTGCAGATCCGTGCAACTCGTGGGCACCGGGTGGGCGGCCTTCGTGACGTTCGGACCCCACGGGCGGGCCCTTCGCCGGTCAGGCCTTCTTGGGCAACCCGGTCTTCAGGTCCAGGCCCTTGACCTTCAGGTGCTTGATCAGGTGTCCTTCGTCGCCGTGCCGTGGAGGGCGGTGCTGATCAGGTGAGGGCGGGTGCCTCGGGGGACTGCGGGGTGGGCCAGTCATCGGTGGCCCACTGCCTGACCGTGCCGTGGGCGCCGTGAGCGGCCAGAGCGGCGGCGAGGTCGCAGTGGACGGGTACGGGCGGGCAGGCGGCGTCCGGGACGAGGGAACCATCCGCGGGGATCGCGGCGAGCTCGAGTCGGCGGCCGTTCTCGGCGAGGCGCCGGGCGGCCTGGGCGACGGCGATCTGCCCGCCGGCCGACCAGCCCAGCAGGCCGGTCAGATCCAGGATGACCGGCCCGGTGCCCCGGGCCAGCGCCCAGCCGATGGCGCCCGTGAACCGGTCGGTGCCGTCCGCGCCGAGATACCCGGCCAGGGACAGTACGCCCAGGTCCTGGCGGGTCGTGTAGCGCCATTCGATCGTCATCGTCAGCTCCTCGGCTTCACAGGGGAAGGGTGATCCAGATGGCCTTGCCGCGCCCGTCCGCATCCGCCCGTACGACGGCGGTGCCGCCGATCTCCATCGTCATCGCGACCACCATGGCCAGACCGCTGCCCGGTGCGCCGGCCAGCGCACCGAACAGCGGCGGCTGGTAGGGGTGGCGGTCGTGGACGGCGAACGCGAACGCCCCCGGCCCGTGTGCGTAGGTGACCGTGATGATCGGGGACAGGACTGCGGCGTGGCGGACGGCATTGGTCACCAGCTCGGCCAGCATCAGCAGCGCAGGCCCGACACTCGGATGCCGAAGGCCCACCCCGCACTCGACGAGAACCAGCTCGGTGGTCTCCCGGGCGATGCGGACGGCGGCCCCCATGGCCGGCAGGTCCAGCACGTGCCGGTAGGGCATCTCCTCGGCCTGGAGGCTCACCGGCCCGCCCCCGAGACCGTACGGGCGAGGCGGAACCCGGACACGGACTGCGGGTGCAGGCGCAGCAGGGTGTCGTGCGGGCCGTGGGCCCAGCCGGGCAGGGTGCGCCGGTAGTGGGCGGCCTCGTCCGGGTCGGCGATGACGTCGGCCGGGCCGTGGGCGCTGGCCGTCCAGCCGGTCCCGGCCGGGCTGTGGATCTCATCGGTCTGGTAGGTCAGCAGGGAGCGGCCGGGGATGGCGGCGGCTTGTACGGGCGCCCGGACGATGAGACGTCCGTACTCCATCACGTGTGCGGCGGGCCGGACGAGGGCCACCTCCCGCTGGACGTAGACGAGTCGGCCGTGGGCGGAGCCCTCCAGGAGCCACAGGGCCTCGGTGCCGGAGACCTCGATCATGCGGAGGTCGGCGGGGACGGTCATCGTGCGGCCTTCCGGATGCGGTGCGGTCGGTGAGGCGTACGGGGCAGCAGGCCCGCATGCTCCAAGTACGTGCGGGCCCCGGCGATCGCCTCCGGGGTGGTGGCGTACTCCCGGCCCTCCAAGCGCAGCAGCTCCAGGGCGCCGACGGCGTCCAGGGCCTGGCGCTGGCCGGTCCGGATGCCGGAGGTCATCACGGCGATGCCGCGCCGGTTCAGCTTCTCCACGGCGTCTTTCAGGACGAGGGCGCCGGTGGCGTCCAGGGTGGTCACCCGTGCCATGCGCAGGATCACCACCTTGACGTCGGCGACCTTGGAGAGTTCGAGGAGGAAGCGGTGGGCGCCGGCGAAGAAGAGGGGGCCGTCGATGCGGTAGGCGACGATGTGCTCGGCCAGCAGCGCGTGTTCCTCGTCGCTGTGTTCGCCGGGCAGGTCCGGCCGGAAGTCGACCTGCTCCATCCGGGCCTGCCCCGCCACCGCCTTCAAAGCGAGGGCGCCGGCAACGACGAGGCCGATGACCACCGCGTATACCAGGTCGAGGATCAGGGTGGCGGCGGCGGTCAGGACGAGGACGACGGCGTCCGAGCGGGTCGCCTTCGCCATCGCGCGCAGCGAACCGACCTCCACCATGCGGATCGCCGTCGCCAGCAGCACCCCCGCGAGCGCGGCGAGGGGGATCTTCGAGACCAGGGGGGCGGCGGCGAACACGATCACCGCGAGTACCGCGGCGTGGGTGAGCGCGGCCAACCGGGAAGAGGCGCCCGTACGGACGTTGACCGCCGTCCGCGCGATGGCGGCGGTGGCAGGCACGCCGCCGAACAGCGGGGCAGCGAGATTGGCGATGCCCTGCCCGAACAGCTCCTTGTCCGGGTCGTGCCGCTGCCCCACCGTCATCCCGTCCGCCACCGTCGCCGACAGCAGCGACTCCAGGGCGGCGAGCGCCGCGACCGCGACCGCCGGCGCCAGCAGCGCCCCGAACGCCGCGGCATCGAGGAAGGCCAGGGACGGTGCGGGGAGACCGGAGGGCAGGGCGCCGATGGGGGCCGCCGCATCCAGGTGGAAGAGCTGCGCGCCCACCGTCGCGGCGATCACCGCGACGATCGAGAACGGGATGGTCGGCTTCCAGCGCGCCCCGCCCAGCATCACCGCGGCGACACCCACGGAGAGGCCGATCGCCGTCCAGTTCGGGAAGGCAGTGAACTCCACGACCGCCCGCCAGGCCACGAGCAGGACCTTCTCCCCCTCGGGCTTTTCCACGCCGAGGGCGCCCGGTATCTGCTGGAGGCCGATCACGCAGGCGATCCCCAGGGTGAAGCCCTCCACCACCGGCGCGGGAACGTACCGCATGTACTGCCCGGCCCGCAGCAGGGCGAGGGCGATCAGCAGGACACCCGCCATCAGCCCGACGGTGAGGACGCCGCCGGGCCCGTACCGGGAGACGATCGGCACCAGCACCACGGTCATCGCACCGGTCGGCCCGGACACTTGGAGGTTCGAACCGCCGAAGACGGCGGCGAGCGCGCCCGCGACCACGGCGGTGGCCAGCCCCGCCTCCGCTCCCAGGCCGGAGGAGACCCCGAATCCCAGGGCGAGGGGAAGGGCGACGATCGCCACGGTCAGCCCGGCCAGGAGATCCCGGCGCGGGCTGCGGACCATGACGGCGAAGTCGGCCCGGGCTGGTAGGACGGAGCGGATCCGGCCGAGCACGGACGTCGGCACACTGTTCACGCTCACGACGCCGCGACCCCGGACTCGCGCAGCTCCTCCAGCAGCTCACTCTGCCCCGAGCGACGCAGGACCGCGAGCTGCTGGGACAGGGCGGAGGGCTCGACCTCGATCGCGGCCAGCAGTTCCCGTACCGGCATCGGCTCGTCTTGCAGCAGCTCCAGCACCCTTATCCGCACCGGGTGCCCGAGCATGCGGAAGAACTCGGCCTTGGCCTGGTACAGCGGAACCGGCACGGTCTCGCACCCTTCTCACCCCCGACGGGGCGACGCATGGTGCTGCGCCCGCGGCTACTCACGAACACAGCAATCACAGCATGTATGAAATTGCAGACTTCTGCAATTTGCATGTTCTGCGACCCGGCCCCCTGGTCGCGCCCCTGTGCGGCGCCCGGTGGGGCGCGGGCTGGGGTCGGCGTTCCTGAACGGTTCGGTGGCCGGAAGAGCGGCTGCGAGCGTCAACGCCGTTGGTCGGCGGATGACACCCGGGAGCGGCTCGCGTGTTTGCGGCCTGAAGAGCCCGGGGCTCTGAGAGTGTTGACGTGGGTTGGTGCAAAACCTCAGTCGTGTACCGCGTACCGCATTTGTTGACCGGGAGAGAAGTGTGACCATCAAGGACGTCGGGCCGGAACCTCAAAGCTTCGACCTCGAGAAGGCGACGCTCGAGAACACGCACTATCGCGCGGTCGCCTGGTCCGGGAAGTACCTTCAGCTGACCCTCATGTCGATCCCGGTGGGTGAGGACATCGGCTTGGAGGCGCACCCGGAGACCGACCAGTTCCTACGGCTCGACGCGGGCCGGGGACGCGTACAAATGGGCCGCACGAAGGATCGACTCGACTTCGACCAGGAGGTCGAGGATGGCTGGGCGATCTTCGTGCCCGCCGGCACCTGGCACAACGTCACCAACATCGGTGAGGAGACCCTGCAGCTCTACGCCGTGTACGCGCCGGTCCACCATGCGCCGGGCAAGATCCAAGGGACAGCCGCCGACGCGGAGCGCGACGAGGACTCAGGCAACGACGAGCCGCCGAGCTGGTCGGTCCAGCCTGTCCGGCAGCCATCGGACGAGCACGCCTGACCAGCGAGGGCCTGTCGCGGCAGTAATATTTTCCGTTCTGGCAGCACCACCGCTACACCCGCTCCAAGACCTTCCCGCGGCGGGTCCCCGCCTTCGAGCTGCTCGGGCGGCATGTGCTGGGGGGTGCCACGATGATCCCCGTGCGCGTCAGTCTCGTCGTGCCGGAGCCGTCCAGGACCCGGGCGATACCGAAGTCGGTGATGATCGTAGGGCGGCCCTGGACGAGGACGTTGTCGGGTTTCAGGTCCCGGTGCACGACCCCGGCGGCATGGGCCTGCGCGAGCGCGTCGGCCATCTCCGCGCCGATGGCCGCGACCTGTTCCCACGGCAGCCTGCCGTCCTGTTCGACCAGCGCGCCGAAGGACCGGCCGGCGACGAACTCCATGACGATCCACGGGGCGCCCGTGTGCTCGACCACGTCGCGGACGGTGCTGATGCCCGGGTGGTTGAGCTGGGCAGCCACCTGGGCCTCGCGCAGGGTACGCCGGAGCATATGTTCTCGCTCGTCGGGCGCGATGCCCCCGGGCAGCAGGACCTCTTCGACCGCGACCCGCCGGTCCAGCGTGGTGTCGTGGCCGCGCCACACCCGCCCCATACCGCCCTCGGCCCGGAGGCGGGCCGGCCTCCGGGCTGTACGGGCGGCGTGGCCTTCATGCTGCTCCCCGGCGACCGGACACGCCAGACGGCTTCCGTGGGCGCCCCGGCTCACATCGGCCGATGATGGGAGTACGGCCGAGCACACGGAGCTGACCATGACGGGTTGGCGTGTCAGGGACTACACCCCGGATGATCTCGAAGCGGTGATCCGCGTCGACGCGGAGAGCGGCACGACGGGAGAATCACCTCTCTTTCCGCTCTCGGACGCCGTGGCGGCCCTCCAGGCCCTCCACCCGGCGGTCGTGGCCACGGCTGACGAGGTGGTGATCGGCGCCGTGGTGAGCAGGGTGGACGGCGACCGGTCATGGATCCTGCGCATCTGCATGGCGCCCGCCTGGCGGCACCGGGGGCTGGGCAGCGACCTGATCACGGCACTGGAGCACCGGCTGTTCGCGGGCGGCGTCCGAACGGTGCACGCGGTCCTGCCCGACGGCGAGACCGGCGCCACCGCCCTGCACAACTGCGGCTTCGACGCCCGTCCGGGCCTGGTCTTCTTCGAAAAGCGCGGGCGGGTGACCCCGCAGGCGGTCAGCATGCTCGCGTCGCTGGGAGCGGAGCTGCCGCCCGGGGGACTGTGGCAGAAGGTGGCGGGCATGCAGCGGGAGAAGGAGCTCATCGAGCGGCGCCTCGTCCTGCCGCTGGCCCATCCCGAAATGGCCGCCCAGCACGGAGTGGAGCTGCCGCGGGCGGTGATGCTGTTCGGCCCGCCCGGGACGGGGAAGAGCACGTTCGCGCACGCGATCGCCAGCCGTCTGAGGTGGCCGTTCCTCGAACTGTTCCCCGCCCGGCTGGCAGCCGAGTACGGGCTGGCCAGCGGGCTGAACCGGCGTTTCGACGAGATCGCCCGGCTCGATCACGTCCTGGTCTTCATCGACGAGGTCGAGGAGATCGCGGGGACCCGGAGCGGCGCGGGCGCGACCGCGGTCGGTGTCGTCAACGAACTGCTCAAGGCGATCGTCCGGTTCCGGAGCCAGGACGGGCGGCTGCTCGTCTGCGCGACCAACGACGTGACCACCCTCGACCCCGCGTTCCTGCGGCACGGCCGTTTCGACTACGTGCTGCCGATCGGCCCGCCCGACGACCGCGCGAGAGCCGCGCTGTGGGAGAGCTACCTGGCCCGAGCGGGAGCGGAGGCCGACATCATGGAACTGGCATCCGCCAGCGAGGGGTTCACCCCCGCCGACATCGCCCATGTGGCGCGCACCGTCTCCCAGGTCCAGTTCGAGCGCACCTTCGACACCGGGGCCCGGGCCCGCCCCACCACCGAGGACTACCTGCGCACCATCGGCGAGACCAAGCCCACGGTCAGCGCTGCCATGGCTGAGGAATTCGCCCACCAGACCGCGGAGTTCGCCCGCATCTAGGCAGTCCCTTCCTCCTCGGCCTCCATGTGCCGGATTCCCTCATGAGTGAGTGTGACCATCGCGGGAGTGTTGCCGGGTTCCCAGTCGACGGTGATCAGTCCTTCGCCGGCCAGGTAGGTGCAGGCGGCGGCCAGGTCCTGTTCCGGTACGTGGAGGTCGCGCCGCAGCTGTGCTCCGGTGAGGCCGAGGAGGCGGTTGCCCTCGACGGCTTCGTACAGGACCCGGAGCACCTGACCGCGGTAGTTCTTGCGTTCGCGCAGTGTGGCCATGACCGCTGTCCTTTCGTGTGCGGGAGTGGGCTCCGGGGCCCGTTGGGCCCTCTCAGATCTCGTCGGAGTAGGCGCCTGCGCCGACAGGGGTCCGGCTGGTGGCCAGTCATGAGCGGGCGTGGCCGGCGGGGCGGGGCGCCGTGGCGTCCCGCCCGCTGCCCCCGGTCGGAGGAGGGGCTGTTCCTCGCCGGTCGGCTTCCGTGTGGTGGGCTCGACGACCGGTGTCGTCCGGCAGGCCGGGAGGCCTCGGCCGGGGGTCGCTGAAGCGGTGG
>NZ_JAINUL010000001.1:67745-193336 GCF_020639365.1 Streptomyces flavotricini | reverse complement strand
AGTTCGCGGGCTCGTTCTTCGCTGTGCACGCCGTGCATCATGAAGTAGACGGGCCCGGTGTAGGCGTCGAAACCGGCCTCGCGGTTGTCGACCAGCCGCCACGCGATGGCAGGGCAGGTTGAGTGATCATCTTTGCTTCGAGTCAGCGGCTTTCGCCTTCTCGCGGTCCCTGACCGGTGCCGGTGCATGATGGGGGGCTGGTGACAGGGGGAGCGCCGTGTCGCCTTCTGCGATGTCGCCACTACGGGCAGGACAGGCGGCCGTCGGCGGTGAGCGCGTCCCGCTGTCGTGGGGGTTGCCGTCATGCCGGGACGTGCAGTAGGCGTCCCGCCTTTGTTCCTTCGGCCGCTGGCACATCGTGCTGATCAGCCAGGCGGGGAGCGGCCACTCGCTCGGCCAGGGCGCGGGAGCGTTCCAGCAGCAGTTCCACGGTGTGCTCGATGTGCTCGGCCAGGTCTTCAGCCGTCTCGCGCCCGGCGGCGCGGACTGCCGGCTGCGGCCCGGGTTTCTGCACCGGCGACGCCCCGCATCGGGCGCCGCGCCGCTCGCTTGATCCTGGCGGCCCAAGGCCTTCTCCCGCGTTGCCGTCGTCGCTGCTCCCCGGATCGGTCCGTATGCGGCTGGACTCCACTGTCACTGCGAGCGCGCCATCCGTTACGGACCTCCTGCAGTGAACGGGTGAACAACAGTGCGTATCGGAGCGGCGTAACGAATGCCGGGCAGGCGGTGTCAAAGCAGTGGAGGCTGGAAGGAGCCCGCGTTGAACGCTCGGTGGGGCCCGGACGGAGATGACGGCACGGCCGAGGTCGGCGACCGGCTGTTGGCCAAGCGGGCCGCGGAAGGCGACGAGGAGGCGTTCGAGGTGCTGGTACACCGTCACTCCGCGGCCATGCTGCAGCTCGCCCAGCGCCTCATGGGCACCCGCGCCGAAGCCGAGGACGCCGTCCAGGACGCTTTCGTGCGCGCGTGGCGCAGCCTCCCCGAGTACCGGGGCGAGGCCGGGTTCGGCACCTGGCTGTACCGCATCGTCACCAACCGCTGCCTGAACCTGCTGCGGGCCCGCAGACCCGCCGCCGACATCGACGCCGTAGCCGAGCCCGCCGCACCGGAACACCAATCCTCACCCGCCCGTGCCGCCGAGTCGCACGCCGCCGTACGCGACCTCGCCCAGGCCATGGGCGCACTGTCCACGGAACAGAAGGTCTGCTGGGTCCTGCGGGAGATCGAGGGCCAGCCATACGAAACGATCGCCCTGGCGGTGGGAATCAGAACCGAAGCGGTCCGCGCACGCGTATTTCGGGCCCGGCGCATGCTGACGGAGGCGATGGCCGCATGGCGATGAACACCCCCCAACCGCACGACCCCCAGCAGGACGAAGAGCTGGAACTCCTCGCCTGCGGCAGGGACCTGGCCACCGTGTGGGAGCAGGCGGATCAGGGAGGCACCGACCCGCACACCGCGGCCTGCGCCTACTGCCTGCGGGCGGTCGCCGACCTGGACCGCCTCCGTGCCGCGGCCCTCGGCCCGGGCGCCGCGGCACCGGCAGCGGTCGACACCGCCGCCCTGGTGCGGAAGGTCATGGACGTCGTACGGCTCGAACTGCGCCCGGGACACAATCTGCCGCTCGGGGAAGCGGACGAGGACAGCTGGATCTACGAGTCCGTCGCGGCCCGCACCCTGCGCGCCGCCGCCGAAGAGGTGCCGGGCGTCCGTGCCGGTAGCTGCCGCGTCACCCCGCCCGATGGCCGGACGAGCCCCCCGCGCGGTCCCGTCACCGTCGCGGTGGGCGTCACCGTCGCCTACGGCCGCGATCTGCCCGCCGTCACTCAGGCGGTGCGCGAGGTGCTCGCCCACGCCGCCCGGGAACGACTCGGGCTGGCCGTCGGCGACCTGCACGTCGCCGTCACCGACCTCCACGAACCGCCGGACCAGCCGCAGGAGACCAGGACGTGAAGACCGACCGAAAGGCCCTCGCCCGAAGGGTCGCCGAGGCCGTCCTCGACGTCCCCGGCGTCGCGTGCCTGCGCCCCGGCCTGCGCGGCTTGCTGCATACCGCCGCCGGCACGCGCCCACCGGCTGCCCGCCTGCCGGACGACCCCGGCTCCGCGGTGCGCATCACCTTCGACGCCCGTGGAAGGGCGGCCTCGCTCCACATCGACGTCGTCGTCCGCGCCCAGCACCAGGCCGCCCGCACGGCCAGGGCCGTGCGGGCGGCGGCCGCCGAGGCGGCGGCCACGGCACCGGGCGCGGTGCGGGTGACCGTCACCGGCATCGTGTGATCGGCGCCGGGCTGCTAGAAGCCCGGCGGGCAGGTGAGGACGACCCACAGGGCGATCGACCACACGCAGGCCGCAGCGCCCAGCAACCGCAGCCGCCGGATCCGCTCCGGCGAGACGGGGTCGGCACCGCGCACGGGGACCTCCTGCACCGTCCTGGCGGCCACGGGTGCGGGCGGACACGTGGTCGACCGGATCGCGCCGGCGTGCACCGGCGCGGGTGCCACGACATGAGCCGGCCGGGGGGCCCGGCGCGGGGTGTCCGGCGCCGGACGTCGGTTGTGGACCCCGCCGTGTTCCGTGGCGCCGGCGCAGGCCGCGCCGCCGTACTCGGCCAAGCCGGCGAGAAAGCGACGGTAGGCCTCCTTGCGGCTGCCCCGGGGCGTGGCACGCCCGCTCTCCCAGGACCGCACCGTCGCCGGTGTCACCCCGAACGCCACCGCTACCTGCCGGGTGGACAGACCCCACTGCTCGCGCAGCCGACGCCGCTCGGCCGGCTCGGGCAGATCGCGCGTCCGCCGCCACGTGGCCCGTGCGCCGGACGCGGCGATCTGATGGGGGATCTTCTGTTGATTCGTGGTTGTCATATCGATGTGACAACCTGCGCATCGGGGCTGTGACGCGCCACCGGGCGGGGTCACTCGAACGCTCCATGCGCACCGCACAGGACCCGCACGTAGCCTCGGAGCCAACTTCTCCTCGACAACGGCAACGGTCCTGGCCATCAGCCCCTGGCAGGTCCAAGCGCGAAACGTCGACGGGATCCGCGAAGTCCGCAGGCGATTTCACCCTCTCCCGGGCGGGAGCCCCTCGAAGCCGCCGGCGTTCCCTTTGCTGATGCGCTCCCAACTTCTTGCGTCCCACTCACCACGGCGATCATCGGAGGCAAGTGCCGGGCGGGGGTGCTCGGCCCCGGCGCCGAGCATCAGCTACAGCTCGCCGTTCTCGCGGATCACGTCCGGGATCCAGCCGCTGCGAGTGAACACGATGTCTCTCATGGGCTCGGGGCCTCTCCGGAACGGCACCGGCTGGACGTGGTTTCCTCGGGCGCGCGGCGAGCACCACGGTGATGTTGCGACTCCACCCCGTACCTGTTCACGACCACCGTGCGCACTCGGCGGCAAGGCGTGTGTCTGTACGCACCCAGACTTCGCCGCCGGCGGCCTCGGCCGGGGCATCGACTCGTTCGATCCCGAGGAACTCGATCAGCGCGAGCAGTTCGGCTCGTTCGGCTCGGTCGTCGTCGACATCATGCGAGTCGAAGAAGACGTAGTACTGGTCGCTCGGGTCCACGATGCCCGAATCTGCCCAGATCCGCGCGACTTCTTCGATCGCCGCTGCTTCCGTCGTGAACGTGGCGGCGCGGGCGGTGCCGCGAGTCTCCGGTGACGCGTCGAGGTCAGCGAGGTTGGAGAACCACTGGCCGAAGTGGTCGAGGCCGGCGTATCCGTTCTCGAAGAACAGCATCGCGCTCGGAAGGTAGCGATTGGCACGGTCGACCCGGAGGTACTCCGATCGAGGTCGGTCCGCGCCCTTGACCCGGGCGATCACACCCTGGCCGGGCATGAGAACCAGACTCTGCCCCGTCGGCTCATCACCGATGGTGTAGGTATCGGAGTTCCGATCCCGAAAGAACGCAGAGAACGCCACGTAGGCTTCCTGAGGGTCCCGCACGGATACGTTTTGGCCGTTGCCGTCACCGATGGCGAAGACGAACTGCTTGGGTCCGGGGTCGTAAGGGCGGGCCATAGTTGTCCTTCGTTCATGTGGTAACTCCAACAGCCTAAGGGAGTTCGCTCCGACGCCGTAGCGGTAGCACGGCTGGCGGCTTCTCGGGTTGCCGCTGCGGCGGCCGAGGGTGACCGCGGTGGCGGTCGGCCACCTCGCTCGCGTCGGCCTGCTGGTCCGCCTCGGCGGGGACGCCGCGTTTCCCGACGGCCACCCGGACCAGGTGGCCGCCCTCGGCTGCCGCCGAGATCTGCCGGCCCTCCTCGACCGGCATGTCCCCCCCGGCCCGGACCAGGCCGCACGCCCGCTTGGCCTCCGCCGCACCAACTTGACCAGATCGCCGGCCGGCTCGGCTGGCTGGCCCCGGTCGCCTCCGTGGACGTCGACTACAGGCACCACGGCGGGGTGACCACGGTCCTCCTGGAGTCTGCCGCAGTCATGGGGGAGGAAGCTGCTGGAGGCCGTGTTCGGGACGGCCCTGGCCGACCCGGCCCGCTGTACGTCTGCGCCTGGCCGAGGAGGGGCAGGTAGCCGCCGGGTAGGCACCACGGTCGTCAGGGGCAGGAGCCGTCGCCTTCGCGGACGCCACAGGCAGGCACAGGCCGGCGGCGAGCCCGCCGGAGACGATGAGCAGACGACCTGCTGCATGGATCAGCGGAAGGCGGTCGTTCCGAGCAGACGGTCGACCGCGGGGGTGTCGGCAGGGCAGACTCGGGTGGGAGGGAAAGGGGCGTTTGATGACCGCAGAGCCGATCCACCGGCACGAAGGCGAGCGGGTGCCGCGCAACGCGGAGGGGATCGCGGCCGCGTTGTCGGGTGGGCAGCGGATGGAGTTCTACCGCGAGCTTCTGGCCGCTGCCCCGGAGCAGGCCAAGGGAGTGCTCTTGCGCTGGTGGGGTCAGGCGATGCTCGACACCGATCCTGACGCCGATACGCGTGCCGACGCGGTCCTGGCCGGGACGGTACCCACGCTCTCGCTGGGTGACCTGCTGGCGCGGCGCCGGGCGGCGGGGCTGCCCGTTGAGTGAGCCGTACGACGAAGGCTTGCCGTGCGTGCTGTCCGAGAACGTCGCCCAGCTGATGCTGGCCCCGTCGCTGCCGCCGGAGGTCGTCGGTGCGATCGTGGCCGCGATGGTCACCATCGGCGAAACCGGCGGCATGGTTGCGGGCAGCACAGCTGCACCGCAGCGCCCACAGCAACGCCGCCTGGCGCTCGGGGTCGAGGGCGAGCTCGGGATCGCCGAGTACGTCATCAGCCGCGAGGAAGATCCACCGCAGGTCGTCATCACACACGTCCTGGTCTACTGAACGACCACCCTGGGGCCCGGCCTTCGCACCCGACCCTTCTTCGTCTCGCAGCAGCGCTGGGCAGGCCGCCGTCGCACCGGCGGCCGGACCCGCGGCCACGGCCGACCCGCCCCCGCCCCGAACCCGCACGCGGTGCCCGCTGCTGCTGCTCCGGCTGCCGACACCGGGGCGTGCCGGGGACAGATAGCCTTGACGGTGTGTCCGAGACCGAGACCGAGACCGAGACCGAGCCGCCGCTGCTTGCGGACGTCTATCCCGCGCTGGTGTCGTTCCTCGATGCGGCGCTGGTCTCCGAGGGTGAGTACGCCCTGGCCCAGGTCGTGATGGGGTTGCGCTTCCACGGGTGGTGCGGGTGCAGCCCGACCTGTAGTTACCTTCGAACGGCTGTGGCCGACCGCGCCGACAGCACCTGGATTCATCTCGACGACGAGGCGCCCCGCGTGTGGCTTCAATTCGACCAGGACCGTACTTCGTTCGGCGGGATGGAGATCTGTGAGTTCGACCTGGGGCCGGCCCCGGCGCTCGACCGTGACCGGCCTTCAGGGCTGGGCTGATCCTTTCGGCCGTGCCGTTGCGACCGCGCGATCGTCGGGCCGGTCTTGACTTCGAAGGAGAGCACCCTCGGATGGACGACGTGACACGGGAGGCCGCGACGGCATTCGCGCGTCTTGCCTGGCTGCGTGAGGCCGGGCTGGATCCGCTGCGCCACGAGAGGCTGCTGACTGCGGCGGCGGAGGCGGCGCACGAGGCTGTGAATCGAGCGGGTCTGACGGGCCGTCCTGATGGGGAGCTGTCGGCTCTGGTGCGAGAGTTGTACGCGCAGGATCCGGGTGAGGAGTTGCCTGAGGCGCTTACCGATCCGCCCGGTGGCGTGTACGCGTCGTCCCCGTACGAGCTGCTTGCGGTGGTCGATCACATGCTGCGCTGGTCGACCCGGGTGACGGTGCTTGCGCAGCAGGGTGGCGCCGCGGTCGAGGAGGAGCGGTCCTATCGGCTGCATCGTGCGGTGGTCGCTGACCGGGTGGCGCTGCTGAGCGGGATGCCGGCCGACGAGGCGGACGCGGAGTTCACCGCGGTGGCGCTCCTGGCGCTCGATGACGAGAGCGTGGCCCCGCCGCATGCGGGGCATGTGTCAGCTCCTCGCGAGTACGTCAGGGCGTCTTACCGGGCCTGGCTCGTCGCGAACCCCGCTCTGGACCCGCTGACCCCGGGCGGCTGGGACCCGCTGGTGAGCTCCTTGGACGATCCGCGGCGGACTGACCACGGAGATCCACCTCGCCGCGGACGGCCGCTGCAGGCCCCTCGTATTCGCGATCACGCCTGGCCAAGCCGGTAACGCACCCGCATTCGAGCAGGTCATGGCCCAGATCCGGGTGACTGCGGCGGGTGACGACCGCGAGCGTCTGCGCGGCGAGGCCTCGTTCGCAGCCCTCTGCGGCGTCAGCCCAGTCGAAGCGGTGGCCCGGACCGGACGACGCTCTCCGAGCCACCGTCAGCCTGAAGGGGCTCCCTCGAAGGTGATCTCGCCGCTGGGGCGGAGTTCGGCCGACATGTTGCGTTCCATCATGCGCAGGGCCGCTTCTGCGAGACCGGCGTCGATGTGGGCGACGGCGTCGAGGGCCACGACGACCTCGAGATGCCGGATGTGGGCGTCCAGAGCCGAGTAGAGCACGCACTGCTCGGTCACCTGCCCGCACAGCACCACCCGCTCCACCTCGAGCTGGCCCAGCAGATAGGCCAGGGGCGTTTCGTAGAAGACCGAGTGCCGCGCCTTGACGACGAACAGGGATTCCTCGTCCGGCGCGATCGGCTCCACAAGGTCGCAGTGAGGGCCGGCCAGGGCGGCTTCGAGGATCTCGCCGTGGTGGGAGCGCCAGCGGCCGAAGTTGTCATTCACGTACACGACCGGCGCACCGGCGTCCCTGGCCCGCCGGAGCAGCGCACCGACGCCCGGAAGGGCTTCGCGGACGGATGACACGAGCACGTCGGCGTCCTCGTGCTCGTAGGCGTTGAGCATGTCGATCACGATGAGCGCTGTGCGACCCGCATCGCCGCCTCCCGCCGCGCGGCCCGACGGACGGCTGCCGGGAACATGACCGCCGCTCACGGCCGTAGCCCGGGTTCCGTCGGCGCGGCAGACTGGGTCCGTGCCGCCCGAACCGCCTGAGTCAGCGAGGGGTAGACCCGGACCGGACCGGAGGTATTGGCGGCCAGCTGGTCAGCAGCACTCGATGAAGGCGTCGCCACAAAGAAGCCGACGCGGTGCTCCTGCGCTGTTCGATGGGCCCGCAGAACCGTACTGAAGACAGCTGGTGTCCACACTCCCTCGGCGGCCATGACGAGATGGGCCGGCCGATGAGCCTGCAGGAGTTTCTCCACAGCCAGCGTCACGGCCGCGCGGTGGCGTACGGCCAGGGCAGGGGCGAGCCGGACGACGAGCACGCCTCCATCGAGGGTGTGAGTCAGCAGCATGGCGGGTCCTTCATCCAGACGAGAAGACGAGAAGACGAGGTGGCCGTGCCGACAGTTTCCCGCCCCGGCCCATTTCTGGCGCGTAGGCCACGCCGCGTACGACTACGGCCGGCTGCGTTCCGTGGGACGGCCGTCCACATCAGCACGCCGCACGTCAGCCGGCCCCGTTGGGATGCGGTGGCATGGTCCACCCGGCGCGGGGCAGCCATCCGGCACCGAAATCCGCGAGGTCCCGTGTGCGCTGCGCCCGCTGGCTTGATGCATGGCGGCGCGGTTCCGGGCATGGGATGACCCCGATCGACAATCGCGCTGCCCCGAAGCCGTCTGCAGGCCAGAGCTTCGTGAGTCGCTCAGCTCCTCAGCGGACGGGTCCCATACCCCGGGGCCGGCGCCACGCCACTCTCCACGAAGTCGGGATCGGTGAGGTTCATGTCCCGGGCGTTCTCCAGTTCGCGCACGGCTCGCTCTGTGAGCCAGCCACGCGGCTCCCTGGCCGCCCAGTGGGCAGGCGACCAGTCAGGTGCCGGGCTGCGGCTCCCCTGCCTGGTGGGGACCGCCGCAGCCCGGCAGCGGGGCTTGGATGTGGCCGCGCCCGTAGTACTGGCCGAGCTGGTCGCGGTACGCGACATCGCCGCGGTGCTTTCCTTGTCGTACTCCGGGGAGTCCTTGATCTGGTCCTTGGTGAGGTTGACCTGGATCTCCTTCTCCTTCACGTCGACACGGACGACGGTGCCGGCGGGCAGCAGGACCTCCTTGCCGAAGATCCACGGGCCGGTGTCGACGACGATGTAGGAGGAGCCGACCTCCTCGGTCGCCTCGTCGACCTTGCCGATCACGTTGATCGGTTCTCCTTCTTGGGTGGGGCTGCTCGTCAGGTGTGCAGGAGGCTGTTGCGGCCGTCATGGCCGTCATGGCCGTCCGCGCCGTCCTCGTCGCGCCAGTGGCCGCCATCCGCGAGGTAGCGGAAGCCGTGGCGCTGGTTCACCGGCAGGGCGACCCTGCCCGCGCGACTGCCGTCGGGCCGTTCGAGCATCTGGTGGGAGCCCGGCCGCCAGTCGTTGAAGTCGCCGACCACGCTCCTCACATGAGGGGCAATGGCTGCGCCATCCGTGCCCGCTGCCCGGCCAAGCCAGCGCGGGACTACGCCACCCGCCACAGCTGCCACCCGAGTGGGTTCAGTCCGGCCATGAAGCCGTCCGAGCTGGCGCTCCGGCTCCGCCCGCGCGTCCGGGCTCTCCTGAAGGTGCGCCGGGCGAAGCGGCCGGCGCGGCCCTGCTCGTCAGGGGGTGCTGGAGCCCGCACGCCGGGTACGGCACTACCGCTCCGTCTTGGTCCTGCTGGTCGCGGGTGCCAGTGCGGGTGAAGTCCGTCTTGGTCAGCACGCGGCCAGGAGCCGGGTTGCCGGGGCGGCGGGCCGTGCTTGGCGGCGTCGCCTGCAGAAGACCGGCTCGGCCAGGACACGGGCAGGCCTGTGCGCAAGTTGGCTGAGTGGCTGGGGCCGAGGGGAGCCGGGCTGGAGGTGCACAGCGGTGGCCTCATGTTGTCGCGTGCGCTCCGACTGCCTGTCGGTACGCCACGTGCCCGCCCAGCGCCCCACTGACGGCCACGGCGGCCAGGCCGCCCAGGGACCACAGCCGCCCCTTCGCCGAGCGACCGCGGAGCCGCGCGGTCAGGGACGCGGTGTAGCAGGCCACCGCAGCCACGTTGGAGACCGCGTGGGCCAGACCGACCCGGGCCGACTCGGGCGGCAGGTCGGCCCAGTCCACCCAGCCGGCCACCGCTGCAGGGGCGACCCCGGCCAGCCCGACGGCGGTCAGGGTGGTCGTCGCGTGCTGTGCGCCGGGTACGACGTCGAGTACCGAGGCCGACAGCCAGCAGCCGATCGGCACCTGGACGAGCACGGGGTGCACGGGGTGGCCCAGTGGCCTGCCGCGCAGCAGATCGCGCATGCCGCCCAGGGGGAGGGAGCGAATGCCCCGTTGCAGCCCTCGGATGGCGGGATCTGCCACTGTGCTCCGCTCCAACCGGTCCAGGGTCTTCAGCCACCACTCCGAGGCAGTGTCGAGGGCTGAGGTTTGCCGGTCCGCGGGCGCGGTGCCGAGGGTATGTGAGTTCATACACGACGCCTACCCGCTCTCACGCGGCCATCCCGCCCCGGCCTCGACTGCACCCGAACGGACAGATCTGCCGGGCGGCGCACCCCGATGGCGTCGCAGACCCGGGCAAGGACCTGCTGAGCGGTCCCAGCACTGCAAGGGACAACGGCGGGCAGGGCCTGCTCTCCAGCGGAGACCGGTTGGCTTTGTTCATGAGGACGCTCACGAACAAAGCCAAGCAGTGGTCAATGATGGAGGGCCTGCTCCAATTGCTGCTTGTTCATGTGTGAACGGCCCTGGATTCCCCGGGCTTTGGCCTCTTGGCGTAGCTCCTCCACGGTGTGGTCGGAGGAACCGCGCGCACTGTGGCCGCCTCGCTTGGCCGCGGATGCCCGACGGCTGCCGCCGTTGCTGCCGTTGGGGTGGAGAACGACCTTGGTCCAGCCGTCGTCGCGATTGTCGAAGTGCTCGTACGCCGCGGAGGCATCGTCGAGGCTCAGCTCGTGGGAGACGAGGAAGCCCGGCTCGGCCTTGCCGCCGGCGATCAGGTCGCGCAGGGCCCTGTTGTAGCGCTTGACGGGTGCCTGGCCGGTGCCGATGCGCTGGCCCTTGAACCAGAGCATGCCGAAGTCCAGCGGCACTTTCCCCTCGGCTTCGAGCTCGCCCTGGGCCTCGGCGCCTCCCGGGTCCTCGGGCGGAATCGCTGAGCCCCTGGGGGCTCAGCGATTTGCGGCGAGCGCTTGCGGGCCCTACGGGGCCGTTGGGCGGCGTCAGGGTCGGCGCGGTGGGCTCTACGCCGCTGCGGCGACCGGGGTCGGGGCAGCCGACAGCGCGGTGGCGGCCAGGGAGCGGGTGGGCTGGATGACCAGCCCCTCGGCACCCGTCTGCGCTTCCAGCGCCCGGCGCGTTTCGGCGGCCGTCGCGACGACGGCCAGCTGCACGCCTGCGGTGCGGCACATGCGGTGGGTTCGTACGACCGTGCTCACCGCGGACGTGCCCAGCGGTGCGTCCGAGAGTTCCAGCATGAGGGGTGCGGACCGGTGGGCGGCGAGGCAACCCTCGATCGCCCAGGCGGCCGCGGCCCGGTGGGCGATGTCCAGGTCGGCGCGCAGTTGGATGATCAGCACACCGCTCTCGGTCACGTTGAAGGGCAGCACGGACACTCCTTGTCTTCACGACCACATTGCTGGGTACCGTGCGGATGCCCGCGTCTCGGACCGGTATGCGCGTTCCTTGACGGTCGGACCGCCGGTGGTAGGGCGGTGAAGGGGCGGCTGATCAACCCGCCCCCGGGCTGCCTTTTCGACGAGACCATGCTCGGAGTCGAAGGAGTGCGTGTCGCACCGGCCTTGTGTGGCCCCTTTCCGTCAGGCCAGCCCGTTTGGGTTTGCGGGAATGGTTGGTCTCATCCGCTGAGGGCGGGGAGGAGTTTGTCGCGGCAGGCGGTGAAGAAGGCGTCCTGGCCGGGGCCGATCTGGCCGATGTACACCTCGTCGAAGCCCGCGTCGAGGTAGGCGCGTACGGCCGTCACGTGTTCCTCCACGTCGTCGCCGCACGGCACGTTGTCGGACACCTGCTCCCGGGTGACGAGCTGACTCGCCTGCTCGAAGTGGGCCGGGGTCGGAAGGGTCTGGGCCAGTTCACCGGGCAGCTGCTCGTTGGGCCACAGCCGGTGAACGGTCTCGACGGCCTTGTCCCGGTCCTCGTCCCAGCACACCTTCAGGCCGCCGATCACCGGCTTCCCTTCGCCGCCGGCCTCCCGGAAGCGGCCGATGGCCTCCTGGTCGGGGCCCATGGTGATGAAGCCGTCGCCGATGCGGCCGGCGAGTTCCGCGGATTTCGGCCCGAAGCCGGAGACGTGAATGGGGAGCCGGCCGTGCGGTGTGGTGTAGAGGCGGGCGTTGTCCACCGTGTAGTGCGGGCCGCGGTGGCTGACCTGGCGGCCGGTGAAGAGCTTCCGCATCACCTCTACGGCTTCCTCCAGCATGTCGGCGCGCTCGTCGAAGGAGGGCCACCGGTCCCCGAGGACGTGCTCGTTCAGGGCCTCGCCGGTTCCCACTCCGAGGGTGAACCGGCCGTCCAGCAGCGCGCTCGATGTGGCCGCGGCCTGGGCGGTGACGGCCGGGTGCAGACGCATGGTGGGGCAGGTGACCAGGGTGGTGACCGGCAGGTCCACGGTCTGGGACAGGGCCCCGATCATCGACCAGACCAGAGGGCTGCTGCCCTGCTCGTCGTTCCAGGGGTGGAAGTGGTCGGAGATGGCCAGTCGGGTGAAGCCCGCGTCGGAGGCTTTGCGTGCCTGCTCCAGGAGCTCGGCGGGGGTGAATTCCTCGCAGGACAGGAAGTATCCGAACGACGTCATGTGTTTCGTTCCTCCAAGAACGGTGGTCAAAGGCCCCGGTCGGCGGGTGTCCGCGGCGCCTGGGGCGCCGGGTTCCACGATCCGTAGCCGGTGTGTCGAGTGGGTCTGGCGAGGTGGTCCTACCGGGCCGTCCGACGCCGGTGCTGCTCGCCGGTACGCCACATCAAGGCGGCCACCGCGGTAGCGGCGAGGAATGGAGCGCCGCGGCGGAGCATCAGCTGTGTCAGGGCGGCGCGTGTCGGCGGTACTCCGTTGGTGGCAACTTCCACCGACCGGCCCGGACCTGCCGACGACTGCCCCTCGGGTCCGGAGCCCGCACCGCCGTGACTGCTTGCCGTCCCACGCCACCGAAGGGCGGCGACGTCACGGGCAGGTGAGTACGAGCCGATGTGCCTAGGCCGGCGGGTAGCGGTTGGCCTTGAGCTGCCGGGCGAGGTGGGCGGTGTTGGTTGCGAGGGTATTGGTGGTGGTGGCGGTCTTCTCGGGGGTCTTGTCGAGGTCCTGGTAGTCGGTGTGCTGCATGGCTTCGCCGACCCAGTAGGTGACGGCGTTGGGGGCGAGGGAGAATCCGGCGTCGTTGAGGCCCTGGAAGAGGTCGGCGCTGACCTTGTGGGCGCCGTCCTCGTTGCCTACGACACAGACCGCGGCAACCTTGCCGTAGGTGAGCATGCGGCCCTCGTCATCGTTTTCGGAGATCTCCGCGTTCAGCCGCTCCATGACCTTCTGGGCGATGCTGGAGGGGTGGCCGAGCCAGATCGGTGTGGACAGGATGAGGATGTCGGCGCCCAAGATCGTGTCGCGGATCTCGGGCCAGGCGTCGCCGTCGCCCAGGTCGGTGCCGATTCCGGTCTTCACGTCGTGGTCGGCGATTCGGATGGTCTTGCCCGTGACTCCGTGGTCGGCGAGCGCGGCCATGGTCTGTTCGGCCAGCAGCTGGGAGCTGGACGGCTTCGGGGACGGGGACAGGGTGCAGACAAGGGCGACAGCGCGCAGCGGGGTGGTGCCAGTGGTGTTCATGATTCCCCGGCTACCCCGCCCCTTGGCCCTGATATCAGCCCAGCTCTGAATTGATCCCTTTCAGGGGCGCAGGAGGAGCTGAATCCGATCCCCGAGTGAGGGCGGGGTACGCCGGACAGGAGCATGTGTGGCTCACGAGGGGGTACGCGTGCGGCATGCACGGACATCATGCGCGTCCCACGAGCACCTTGTTCCGTACGACTGTGGGGGCCGAAGCGCTTCCGTCTGGCTCGGGCCGGCATTCAGCCGCTGGCGGGACGGTCCGCCGACTGCGGCGCAGGATCCTGGCTTACCAGCGCATCGACCTGCTCTCCTCGCACTTTCCTGGTGACACCGGAAGCGGCGATGAGGTCCTGCTCCTGGTCCACGTCCGTAAGGTCGTCGGGGAGGTCCACTACCGGATGTGCCTGCCCTGTACGAAGGCCGTGATCACCGGGGTGGACATCGATGCGTACTTCCTCGGTACGGGGCTGGATACCCGAGCCGTTTCCCACCTGCGCGCGCGGCATCCGGGCCTTTCCTGGCACAGCACCCTGAACCTGCGCCGCACACGCGGCCTCCTGCGTCGATCGCGCATCCTCGCCGGCAATGAGGTGTGCGATCACCTACGAGCGGGGGAAGTTCAGGCTCAACCGTCCCTCTGACCACAGGTGGCGGTGCTGCAGACCGCGGTGTTCCTGGGCGGGCGTTGCAATTCCGCCATCGGCCGGGCGTACGAGCGGGGACGCTACGTCGGCGCCGTCGACCGGGCCACCTGGAGTGATCAGGTCTGTCAGGAAATATCCTTGTGCGTGGGGTGGATCACGAGCAGCCACTCGTCTCCGCGGGTCTCGACGGTGAATTCGGCGGCCCGGAACGCTGCTGCGAGTGCGAGCCCGAAAGCGTGGCGCAGGCCGGGCAGCCCGGGGTGCTCGCTGGAACGTGTACGGCGTGCCCCGCGCCGCCGGGAGGGAAGCGTCCCGAGGTCTTCGGGTATCCAGCCGACCATGACACCGCGGGCGTGCTGGATCATACGGACGCCTTCCGCTCCCACAGCACGCTCGTCGAAGCCGGCCTGATGGAGCACGGCGCGTACAGCTGCCAGGAACTCGTCTTGATCGTCCACGGCCGAACTGTAGAGGGCGAACCAGGCCGTTCCAGTCAGGCCCGCAGATCTGCCTCGGATCCACAGCCCGTCACCGCCCTGGCAGCATCAGGTTGACAGGCCTGCCCGCGTCAAGAGACGTGTCAAAGGTGCTCACTCTCCATGGGGTTGCGCGTCGGGATTCGTCCGTCGGGCCTGCCGCACCGGGCCCGTCATGACCTTCGGGCCCGGCGGCCTGGACGTCGGCGTTCTCCGGCGATCACCAAGTGTGGGCCGGCGTTGACGCATTCCGCCCGGCCGTCGAGCAGGCTGATGCGCAGCAGTTGCCCGCCGACGAAGCCGCTGCGGCCGTGGCCGCGCATGGCCCGGTCGGCTTGGTGGCCTGCTCGGCGAGTCGGCGCCCTCTCGCCGATCTCCCGCATCACGTCCGCGTCCGGGACCGAGGGCAGGAACAGTTCGAGGAGGCCGATGGCGTCCCCGCGGTTGGTCACAGGGGCGATCACGCGCACGTGACGGCTCTCGCCCCGGTGCTCGACGTGCGGCTGCTGGCTGCGGATCACGTCCTCGTACAGGGTTGCGCGAGGCGGGACCCGCTGGGCCGGCTCATCGGTGTCGACGCTGTCCGCGGCCCCCAGTCGTACGACCGAGCTGCCCGTGAAGTCAGTGATCAGACACGACACGGAGACGGCCGGAGGTGGTCCCTGAGCATGCGCGCGACCACGTCGAGCGACTCCACGGGCGCCGCGGCCTCCACCGCCTCCAGCACTCCCGCCGAGGTCATCGCCCTGCGATGGCGGCTTCCGCCTGCGTCAGGACGAGAGGCCCGCCCGCCGTCCGGCTCTCCTGCGCTCACGGTGACCCCTTGCTGCTCGATGCCGCCCGGGATATGCACCCCGGATCCGCGAACGCCCGCGCCTCAGGGGCATCGGACAGCCTCATTGCACCATGGGGCCGGTAGGGTCCTGCCGCTTGGGCGGCTCGCGTGGTGCTTCCCCCGGTCAGCGGTTCGCGGACGCGAGGATGGGCAGGCGCCGGGTGGAGCAGGCACGTGGCAGATTCGGCTGTGTGGGCACCTGCGGGGGCCCAGTATTGTGCGTGTTGGCAAGTCACGTTGGTGTTCGGAAGGGGTCGGGGTGAGATCGGTGCGGGCTTTGGCGACGTTGGACGAAGTCGAGCTCGGTGACCACGTCTGCTGGCGCGTGGACCCGGCTGACGCGTTCGCTGATGCGCGTTCCTATGTGGCCGATGGAGCTCTGTACGGGGACAAGCTCGTGATCATCGGGTCTCTCGGCACCGTTGCTGTTCAGCGAGACCGCCTCCCCACAGCCTCGGTGATCCTTGATCTTCCGCACCTGGCCGATCCCGACGTGATGCTGGCCGCGGTGCGCCGGGAGGCGAGCGCGGCGGTGCGAGAGGGCTTCCGATCCGTACGTGTCCTTGCCGAGCAGACCCCGTTGGCGGAGCCCGGCGGCGCGGAGGAGCTGCTGGCTCGGGAGCTGAAGCTCGAGGAGTTCGCCTCGGAGAGTGGCGCGATCGTGGTGTGCGCGTTCAGGGCCGCGCAGTGGGAGGCGTCCACGCTGGAGCAGGCGACGTGTGTGCATCCGCAGGAGATGGGCACACGTGCTGCGCGTCCGGCTTTCCGGATGTTCAGCACAGGCACTGACAGCTGGGGTGTGGACGGAGTGGTCGACTCGGAGTGCGCGGCGGCTTTCAACGCCGCGGTCCGTGCGGTGATGCGGCGCACGCCCATGGTGAAGCTGAGGTTCGACGCCGTGGAGATGATCGATGCCGCCGGCATGCGCGCCCTCGTCGACGCGGCCCGTCACCTGCCGGAGCGTCGGATCGTCGTCGAAGGCGCCAACGAGATCGTGCGCCTGTGCTGGGGCCTCGCGGGCTACGCCACCGCAGACGTTCCGGTGGTGATGGCGGCATGACCGAGACCATGCCCTCGACACCGGCCCGTCCCGACGGCGGGCCGTTCCGCCACGAGCTGTACCCCTACCGCGGGGAAGAGCAGTTCCTGTCCGGGACCCTGGAATACATCCACGAGGCACTGGAGGCCGACGAGGCTGTGGTCGTCGCGGTCCCCGAGGACAAGACCTCACTCCTGCGCGGTGAACTCGCAGACGAACCGGCCGTCACCTTCGTCAACGCCACGACGGCCGGCTCGAACCCCGGCCGGCACATCGCCGCCTGGTCGGCATGGATGAACCAGCGCGGCGAAGGCGGCAGGCCCGTACGGGGCATCGGCGAAACCGCCTGGCGCCAAGCGCGCAGCGCCGCGCACCTCTCTGAGCTCCGCTACCACGAATGGCTGATGAACCGGGCCTTCGCGCGCAGCTCCACCTGGTCGATGCTGTGCCCGTACGACGCCGCGGACGAGGACCAGGACGCCCTGCGGTCATTGTCCCGCTGCCACCCGCAGATCCGCCGTGAGGGCCAGTACGCGCCCAACGAGGACTACCTTTCCGGCAACGAGTACAGCTTCGACGCCCTGGCCGCCCCGTGCGATCCGTTCCAGGAGCTGAGCTACACGCACGGCGACCTGGCCGCGATCCGCTCGAAGGTCGCCCAGTGCGCCGCCGACGCCGGCGTCCCCGAGGACCGGCTGCCGAAGCTCGCCGTCTCCGTCACCGAGATCGCCACGAACAGCATCCGCCACGGCGGTGGCCACGGCACCCTGCGCATCTGGGCCCAGGACGCGACGTTCCTCTGCGAATTCCGCGACTCCGGCTACATTCCCGACGCGATGACCGGCCGCAGCCGCCCCGAAGCGAACCAGATCGGCGGCCGCGGCCTGTGGCTTGTGCACCAGCTCTGCGACCTCGTCGAAATCCGCTCCACCCCCGACCGGGGAACGACCATCCGCCTGCACATGGACGCCCCACAGCGGTAGAAGCTGCCGTCCTGCCCCGGCCTACACGGGGCGGGGGTATCAGGCACCCGCTCTCTGGTGATGTGAGCTGGAAGGAAGGCTGGGCTTTGGAGACGAAACGTCTTCTCGCTCGGCAGAGCGTTGAGTCCGGGTACCGCAGGACATCGTTGGTGAGGTGGTCTCCGGTCACGCATCCGCGATCCCCGAACCCCCGACGAAGCTCAGGTCGGATCGGCGGAAACAGGAGGCCGGCGCAGCACCACGGCCGGCAGATGGTGCAGCAGTTCCGTCGGGGCCCGGGTGCCAGCAGGCACCCGGGCCCCTCCACGCGTTGCGCAGAGAGGTGAAGTGACCCCAGACGACATGCTTGGCCGTCTTGACGACGAGGACTACCTCGTCGACCAGGGCACACCTATCGGGGCGGCCTGCCGGATCGTCCCGCATGCGGAGGGCTCCACGGCCTGCCCGCTGCCGGTGTGGGTGCGTAGGCGTTTTCGGTGTGGGCAGGGATGAGGCTCGGCTGTTTCGGGTGGGTGGCTTCGCAGGTTCGGGTGCGGATAGCGCCGGCCCACCACGTGAGGTCATCCGGGGGATTGGAGCAACGGGGGTTCACCTCCCGCCAGGAGCTGGAGGACCTGATGGCTGTGATGGCCCCTGAACCCATCCCGGGAATCAGGCCGCGACGAGCTCCTGCTCGCGGTCCGGCGTTTTGACCTTGCGCTGCTTGTTCGGCAGCGAGAGCCGGAAGACCTTGCGCCACGCGGAGAACACCTGCTTGGGGAGCGGCCCGGTGACGTACTCCAGCTCGTACTTCTCGAACAGCGCGCGCACCTTCACCGCGACCTCGGCGTACCGGTTGCTCGGCAGGTCCGGGAACAGGTGGTGCTCGATCTGGTGCGACAGGTTGCCGGTCATGAAGTGCATGGCCCTGCTGCCGCTGATGTTCGCCGAGCCCATCATCTGGCGCAGGTACCACTGGCCGCGCGTCTCGCCCTTGATCGACCGGCGCTCGAAGACCTGTACGCCCTCGGGGAAGTGCCCGCACATGATCACCGAGTGGGACCAGATGTTGCGGACCAGGTTCGCGGTGAAGGTGGCCGCGAGCGTGGGGAGGAACGACGGCCCCGACAGCAGCGGGTGGATCACGTAGTCCTTGAGCACCTGCTTGCGGATCTTGCGGCCCACGGCCCTGGCCCGCGCGCGGAACTCCGGGTTCTTGCGGCGGCTCCTGTGCAGGTTCTTGCCGAGCTCCAGGTCGTACGCTGCGATGCCGTACTCGAAGAAGCAGGCGTTGATGAAGTTCCACAGCGGCTGGCCGAGGTGGAACGGGTGCCACTTCTGGTCCTCGTCGACGCGCATGATGCCGTAGCCGAGGTCGTTGTCCTTGCCGATCACGTTGGTGTACGTGTGGTGCAGCTCGTTGTGCGAGTGCTTCCACTGATCGGCCGGGGAGACGTGATCCCATTCCCAGGTGGTGGAGTGGATCTTCGGGTCTCGCATCCAGTCCCACTGGCCGTGCAGGATGTTGTGGCCGATCTCCATGTTGTCCATGATCTTTGCCACGGACAGACCGGCGGTGCCGAGAAGCCACGCGGGCGGGAAGATCGAGAACAGCAGCACGCCCCTGCTGACCAGCTCGAGCTTGCGCTGCGCCGAGATGACCTTGCGGATGTAGGCGGCGTCCTTCTCGCCGCGGCCGGCGATCACCTCGTCGCGGATCGCGTCCAGCTCGCGGCCAAGCTCCTCGATCTGCTCCGCGGTGAGGTGGGCGGTGGGGTCGATGGCGGTCAAGGTGCTCCTACCGTTCGATGTCGCAGGGGCCCGCCGCGGCGGACACGCAGGTCTGGATGAGGACGCCCGGCTCGGCCTCGGTGATCTCGCCGGTGCGCAGGTCGCGGACGGCGCCCGCCTTGAGCGGCGTGATGCAGCCGAAGCAGATGCCCATGCGGCACCCGGAGGGCATGAGCACGCCGGCCTCCTCGCCGACGTCCAGCAACGGCGTGGCGCCGTCCGCGTCGACGGTCTTGCCGGTGGCGCTGAACGTGACCTCGCCGCCGTCGCCGGCGACGACGATGCCGGGGCGGAAGCGTTCGGTGTGCAGGCGCTCTTGTACGCCGTGCTCGGTCCAGTGCGCTTCGGCGGCGTCCAGCAGGCCCGCGGGCCCACAAGCCCAGGTCTCGCGCTCGGCCCAGTCGGGCACGAGTTCGTCGAGACGGGCGATGTCGAGCATGCCGTCCGTGTCGGTGTGAACCTCGGTGAGCCGCAGCTTGTTGTCCGCGACCAGGTCGTGCAGTTCGTTGCGGAAGATCACGTCTTGCGGCTGTGGCGCGCAGTGGACCATGACGACGTCGTCGAACTCGATGTCGCGCAGCATGCCCATCACGGGCGTGATGCCGCTGCCGGCCGTCAGGTAGAGCACCTTGGCGGGCTTGGCCTGCGGCAGCACGAAGTCACCGGTCGGCTGGTCGAGCTGGATCAGCGTGCCCGGTTTCGCCCTGCGGACCAGGTGGTTGCTGACCTTGCCGTCCGGGATCGCCTTCACGGTGATCGTGACGCGGCCGTCCCCGCGGTTCGTCGGCGAGGTGATGGAGTAGGCACGCCACAGGCGCACCCCGTCGACGTCGACCCCGATCCGCACGTACTGACCGGCTGTGTGGCCGCGCCAGCCCCGTCCCGGCCTGATCACGACCGTCGCGGCGTCACCCGTCTCGGGGTGCACGGCCTCGATGCGCCCACGCAGGTCAGCGCCCGCACGCAGCGGGCTGACCAGGTCGAGGTAGTCCGACGGCAGCAGCGGCGTCGTGACCATCTCCAGCAGTTTCCACGCCCTGCTGCGGAGGGCTGTACTCGTCATGACTCCAGCTTGCTGTGCCTCAAGGGGTAAAGTCCTGACCGCAGGACGTAAATTTGATCGGCTGAATTGTTCGCAGGGAACAAAATCGTGAGCCAAGCAATCCGGAGGGCCAGCGAACTGGCCCTGGATGAGAAGACGGTCACCGCACTTCGGGCCGCGCTGAAGACCACCGCCGACGAGGTCGTCCAGGCGATCATCGACGAGGTCCCTCCCTACGCCAACGCCCTTTCGGGCCGCATGGGCGCCACCATCCGCCGAGCCGTCCGTACCGCCCTGGGGCACTACCTGGACCTCGCGAGCGGGAACGCCACAGGCGGCGACGCCGGTGACGCAGCCTACGAGCTGGGCCGCGGCGAGGTGCGCGACGGCCGTTCGATGGACGCCCTGCTCAGCGCCTACCGCGTCGGCGCCCGCGTGGCCTGGCGATGCCTGGCCGCGGGTGCCGTACCCGTGGGTCTGCCCGCCGCCGACGTCGCCAAGTTCGCGGAGCTGACCTTCGCCTACATCGACGAGCTCTCTGCCGCGAGCGCCGCGGGCCACGCCGACGAACTGGCCGCCCGGGGCAGGGCCCACGAGCGACACCTGGAACACCTGGCCCGCGATCTCCTCGCCGGCGCGAGCCCGGACGTGCTGCTGGCCTCTGCTCAACGTGCCGGGTGGCAGCCGCCGACTTTGCTGACCGCGGTCCTGCTGCCCGCCGCCCAGACCCGGCCTGCCTACCGCACGCTCGACCCGAGCACCCTCGTCCTCGACGATCTGCCGGACGCCACCGGTGTGCTGCTCGTCCCCGACGCCGACCGATCACATCTCTCGCGGCAGCTGACCGACCGCACCGCCGTGGTAGGTCCGGCCCGGCCATGGACTCGTGCTTCCGCCTCGTATGCACGAGCCGTACGCGCGCGCTCCCTCTCCTCTGATATTCGCGACACCGAGGACCACCTGCCCGAGCTGGTGCTGAGCGCTGACGCGGACGCGTTCGCAGACCTGCGTGCCCGAGCCCTCGCACCGTTGAGGGCCCTGCCTGTCGCGACGGCACGGCGGCTGGAGGAGACGTTGCGGGCCTGGCTGCTGCACCAGGGCAGGCGGGACGAGGTGGCGGCGGCGTTGTTCGTCCATCCCCAGACGGTCCGGTACCGGATGTCGCAGCTGCGGGGGCTGTTTCCGGATCTCGCATCGCCACAGAGGGTCCTTGAACTGACGCTGGCGGTCGGTCTTCGGGTCAGCTGACGCGCACTTCGACTCTCCGCGCCAGCGCGCGCCACGGGCTCGTGCAGGGGGGGAGACCTTGCCGCGCCTGGCGCCGCGGGCGCCGGACCCGGTGCGCCGCAGAGCCGGCCTCGCCGGTCAGGCTCTGGGGGCGGTGAGATTGCCCGAGGGGCGGGGGCCTGCGGCGCGGCGGAGCCGGTTGGCGATCGCGACGCCGAGACCCTCCTCGACGGGAAGGGACGCGATGATCAGGTCGCAGCCGCTTTCGTCGAATGCGTGCAGGTACCCGTACAGCTCGCGGGCGTAGGCGGCGAACGAGGCGGGAACCGCCACCACGGTGTGCGCGTTCACCGTGGCGTCGGCGAAGGCGGCGGGCACCAACACGCCCACCCGGTGTCCCAGCTCCTGGGCGAGTTCCACTTCGGCGACGACCTTCTCGGGCTCGACGAGGACGACCCGGCCACGTGGTGCGTAGTGTGAGGGATGCTGGCCTGGAACCCGGACGGGGCTCGCCGAGGGTTCCGCTGGCGGGTAGCCCAGAACTGCTTCGAGGTCCTCGGCCGTCACCCCGCCGGGCCGCAGGATGCTCGCGACGTCTGCGGTGACGTCGACGATGGTCGACTCGACGCCGACCTGGCAGGAGCCGCCGTTGAGGACGAAGTCCACGCCGTCGCCGAGCTCTCTGCGGACATGGTCGGCGGTGGTGGGGCTGACAGACCCGAACCGGTTCGCGGACGGTGCCGTGATGCCGCCGCCGAACGCGGACAGCAGGGCGAGGGCGACGGGGTGGTCGGGCACGCGCACGGCCACCGTTTCCAGTCCACCGGTCGCCTCCAGGGGCACCCGCCGCCCGCGTCGCAGCACCAGCGTGAGCGGCCCTGGCCAAAACGCCTCGGCCAGCACACGTGCCGTCTGCGGCACCTCCTCCACCCAGTCGCCGAGCTGTGCCGCGCTGGCGATGTGAACAATCAGGGGGTGGGAGGGCGGGCGGCCCTTCACCTCGAAGATCCGGCCAACAGCGGCGGGATCTTCCGCGTTAGCGCCCAGACCGTAGACGGTCTCGGTGGGAAGGGCCACCAGACCTCCGGCGCGCAGCACGCGCGCAGCCTTCTCGATGTCATCTTTCGTTGCCGTCACACGCGCATTTTCTCACCGAGCCGACCCCTCGAGTGTCGGGTGGGTCCGGTGGGCGGTGGCGACTTCCGCCCCGACGCGCACCTGGGCCGCTGCGGCCGGGTGGCAGGCCGCCGCTCTGGTGTGTGGCCTCAGAACAGGCGCGCCGGTATGCCGACACCACGGACGGTGACGACGTGGGCCGTGCCGTCCGCCAGCCGGTAGGAAAGGCCCACGACGGCGACCCGACCGGATTCGACGGCCTCGGCCAGCAGACGGGATCGGTCCAGGAGCAGGTCGACGGTGTGCTTGATGTGCTCGGTGATGAAGTCCGGGTCCTCGGTGTGTCCGGCAGCGTGTGAGGCCAGCACGCTGGGGGTCACACGTTCGATGACGTCGCGGACGTAGCCGCCGGCCGTGGTGCCGTCCTGGACGGCGGCGCGGGTGGCCGCGACCGCGCCGCACGCGTCGTGGCCGAGTACCACCACCAGCGGGCTGCCGAGGACCTGCACCGCATACTCGATGCTGCCCAGCACCTCTGCGCCGACGACGTGGCCCGCGGTGCGTACGACGAAGAGGTCACCCAGCCCGCGGTCGAAGACGATCTCTGCCGCCAGCCGAGAGTCGGAGCAGCCGAACATCACCGCGAACGGGTTTTGGCCAGGTGCGGTCTGGGCTCGGCGTGCGGCGTCCTGGTTGGGGTGCTCGGGCGAACCGGCGACGAATCGTTCGTTGCCCGCCAGGAGCGTCTCGAAGGCGTCGCGGGGCGTCAGGTTCTGGATCTCTGCCATGGCCGCAGCTTACGGCGCGGGCTACGGCCCGGGCGGAGCCAGTGCGCCATCCAGTTGCGGGGGCGCGAGGAGCCGGGCGACCCCTCTCCGCGGCGGGTGGCCGCCGAGAGGAATCGCCGGATGATCAAGAAGTCAGCGCCGTGGGTCTGGCAGGCGGTGCCCTTGAGCACCTGCAGGTCCGGAGTGCCCACGGCGGAGCCGACCAGGCCCTTGCCGAGGTGCTCGCACTGGATCACCCCCTCGACCGGAAGTTACTAGTCACCAGCGGACTGCCCGACCCCGTCAGCTCCGCGCGCGAACGCACCGGGTGTCCGCGCTTCCTGGCCGAGACCGGGTACGCGGATCGAGTGCGGGCCGTCCTCACTCAGCATGGCCACCGCCCGGATGGTGAACTCGGGAAGATCCACGCCGGCGAACCGCCCCAGGTCCCGGCCTTCACGAAGGAGCGCCCGGATCGACGCGTACCACCGGCCCGGTACGGCCACCGCTCTGAACCCCATGGAGGTGATGAACCCGGACGCCCGCGCGGAAGCCGAGGCGTCCGACGCCCGCCGCGCGCGTGGCAAGACGCTCGGCCCGCTGGACGGCATCCCGAACACCGCGAAGGACGGCTACCTCGCCAAGGGGCTGACGGCCGCTTCCGGCGCCCCGGCGTTCGAGCACCTCGTGGCCCGGCGCGATGCCTTCGCCATCGAGCGGCTGTGCGCGGGCGGGGCCGTACCGTTGTGAATCGCGGCTAGGAAGGTGGGAGTCAACTCCTTCCCGACCTGAATCCCTTCTTCTTGCGCCCCTCGGATTCGTGGCTGCGCTCGGACTGCTCCCGAGGGGGCATCACTTCGGTCGCGGGCCGGAGCCTGACGCCGAGGACCACGCGGCACCCGGTGGCGCCAACCCCGAGAGTCCCGCTCAGGCATCCGGAACTCAGACGTGCACAGGGCCGGGATGCCCGCCCGGACGGGAGCGGAAGGGGCCGGCCGGTTCGTCCCGGCCGGCCCACGCAGCGGGCCGGCCGGGACGAACCGGGACTCAAGCCCTTCAGCTGTTGATGCAGGTGTTGCCGAAGGCGGGGTTGAGCAGGCCGATCACGCTGACACTGTTGCCGCACGCGTTGATCGGGATGTGGATCGGGACCTGGATCAGATTCCCCGACAGCACGCCGGGGGATCCGGCGGCCACGCCTGAGGCACCGGCGTCGGCGGACGCGGCGGACGCTCCACCGAGCACGGCCATACCTACGGCGAGTGCGAGACCTGCGCTCTTCAGAACACGGGACATGGGGCTCTCCTTGCTGGTTCAGCGGCGCGTATGCGCCGGCGGCCCGAGGTAGGTACCGCACCCCGTCTTCGTTGACGTACGCCAGGGTGGTTTGGGCTCGAGCGGCCTGTTCCCTCGAAGGGGTGATCCCGCTCCCGCATCTGGCCGAATGCTTCACACGCCGGGCTGCACAAGGTCGTGCCGGCGCCCTCCGGTGGCCTCCGAACCTCGCCGCGACGGGCAGAACCGCCGAGCCGCCTCGGCTTGCCCTTGAGCGCCCGAAGTTCGGCGAACTACTGACGTACGCGCGGCCGCACGACACCGTGCACATCTCCGAAATGTTCCGCCGTGCGACAAGACCGACGACGTACGACCGCGCACCTGGAAGGCCGGTCCATCGCCGCCCTCGCCGCGACCACGATGTGAGCCGCGGCGCCATCCGTACCGCCGTCGCCGAGCTCCTGCCCGAATGCACGACCGCCGACCAGGGCGTCCCGGCTCCGGAACTGGCGGTCGTCCTCGACATGCCGGGCGAGGTCGCGGGCTTCCTCCGCGCCACTGAGCTGGAGCCCGCCGAGCGGGCCGCGCTCGACCAGGGCGTCACCGTACGGGGCGGCCAGGGCTACACCTTGCGGGTCAGCACCGGGCCGGAGGTCCACCGCCAACTCCTCGACCGCTGCCAGCCGCTCGGCAACGCCACGGCGATCCCGGCAACAGTGCAAGGCCCGACGCGAGTACGCAATCCGCGTCAACGCGCTCGGGGCCGACAACTGGAATCACACGCTGTCAAAACTTCTGACAGCAACACCGGTCTCTGGTCCGTTCCTACCGGACCCCCAGCTTGCAGCGCACCGTGCGGACCGCGACCGCGCTCGCCGGCAACGACACTGGCCGGTGAGGGCGCCCGTCGGCCCAACAGGGCGCCGCGCGAGACGGCCGCACAGCGCGAGGCGGGGGCCTTGAGTACCTCCGGCGGCTACGACATGCGCGACACCTACCGGGACGCGCCGGAGGAGGTGATCTCCGCGAAGTCCGGCACCGGCACCCTGCCCGCGGCCAGCGGGGAAGAGGCGCCGCCGGCGTCGGTGGAGGTTGTCGACCTGATGGCCATGCTGGAGAAGTCCGTGCAGTGATGCGAAGAGCACCCGTCCCGAGCCCGCCACCGTGCACCCGCTCCCTGGCAAGAAGACGGCAGCGAAGAAGGCCACGGCCAAGAAGACAGCAGCGAAGGGTCGCCGGTTCCGCCGTGACCGCGTTCCAGACCCGCTACCTCGCCACCCGGCTGACGGAGGCCCTGCGCGACGTGCACCGCGTCGCCGTCAGTCGGGGCGCGCGGCTGGGCGATCCGGTGCCGGGGGAGTGGCCCGTCACCCCGTGACGTGACCCGGACCGCCGCGCGTCCGGTGGTGGGCATCCCCCAACGGCACTGACATGGCGCGGTGTTGGTCGTTCCAGAGTCTTCACGCTCCGCTCCGTCGTGGGTACGCTCCGTGCGTCATGGTGGGGTTCAAGTGGAGCCCGGACTCGGGGGGATGCTTCGTGATCGAGCAGGCGTACGTTCAGGCCGGCGACAAGCCCACGCCGGCGCTCAAGGACATCAGGGACCGGATCGCGAAGGCGGTGGACGCAACGGAGGGCAGCACCGGCCTCAAGCGCCTCGCCTGCTGGCTGCAGATGCCGGTCGATTCCGCGTTCGGGAAGATGATGGACAGCAACTGCCAGGGGCGCGCCAAGGAGGTCGGCGCTCTGCTGAGCCCCGGGAAGGACGGGCTCTTCACGCCCGCCGACCTCGGGTCGGTGCTCAGCGCCTCGGCCGCGTGGACCGGCATCGACACGGCCCTCAAGGCCGAACGCGCCGTGTACGTCAACGGCCCGGCCGAGCACGTGGGCGGGGTCAAGAGCAAGTTCACCAGCGGATTCCACGTGATCGTCTTCCTGGCCGTCGGGAAGGACACCGACGACCGCGTCTACTACCTGGGCCTCGACCCGGACGTCAGCGCCACGACGGAGTCCCGGGCGGCGTGGAAGGCGCTGGTCGCGGGGGAGCCCGAGACGAAGCCGGAGGAGTTCACCGCGGCGAAGAGCCTGGGGGTCGTCAAATCGATGATCCTCGGCGACGAGGAGGGCGGCTTCGGCCCGCTGGTCCGCAAGTACTACGTCGACACCACCGCGAAGTTCCCCAAGATCAACCGCTTCGGCTGAGCGCATCCGGCGCCGTCGAACACGACCTGACCGGGACGGGGTGCGAGCGCGGCGGAGTCTCGCACCCGAGGTCGACATACACGGGGCGGGTCCAACGGCGTGGCGTTGTTGGGCTGTCGGGGGTGTGGGCGGCGGCGCGGGCGGGGCAGGTTGGCAGGGCGGGAGAACCCCGGAGGGCGGTGATGGTGGAGTGCGACTGGTGGACGGTGGAGTTCGGGGACGCGCGCGCGGGTGCGGTGGGTGTCCTGGTCGGCGGTGGTGAGCCGGGGCCGGTGTACTTCGACGTCGGGAGTGGTCCGGACGTCCGTCGAGCACCCACTGGACGGCCTACGACGGCCAGGCTGGCCGCGCTGCGCGCCGTCGGCGTGCTGGACCGGATCGCCGCCCGCATCGCGAGGGAGGCCGCCGGCGCGCTCAGCGACGCCGGCATGTCCGCCGAGACGGTGGCCGCCGGACTGGGGACGACCCACTCCAAGGAGCGGGCGGCGACGTTGAGTTCCCGAATACCCACCGGGATCAGGTCGCGACGGTCTGCCGACGGGCCTTCGAGTGCTGCCGCCGCCTCGCGGCCGGGGGCGACGGCGGCCGGAGCGGCCGGTGCGACTGCTGCACGCGCGCTGAACTTCTGCCGTGCCTTCCGCCGCGAGGCGACCACCCCTTCTGCCCCAGCCCACTTCCGAACGCCCGGTCAGCCCCCCGGGCTTTCGTGTACGGGGCCAGACGTCCTGTAGCGTCGAAGACGGACGCGTGGGGGCACACCGGGGAGCCGCGTCCGAGGTCGAGGCCGCCCGCCGCGAGCCCCGGCAGCCGGCCTTGCCGAGCCCGTTCACCCTCCGGACACGGTTGTCCTGTCAGTGTCTGTTCCTAGGGTGTGGGTCATGAGCATGATCGGGCGGTACCTCCGCCTCACCCGGGCCGAATTCGAGCGCGCTTGCCAGGACCCGCACTGGGCGGCCGAGCACGCCCGCGCGCTGTATGGCCGCGACGACGAGGCCGCCACCGCGCGGGTGCACGAGACCGATAAGGCCTGGCACGCCCTCGATTTCCTGCTGAACCGGCGCGGCTTCCCGGTGGACGTGGTCTATGGAGAGGCGGACATGCCCTGGCCGGAAGGCCAGGACTGGGGCTACGGTCCGCCCCGGCTCCTGACCGCCGACCGGGTGCGCGCCGCCGCCGACGCCCTGGAGGGCCACGCTCCCGACACCCTGACCGAGGCCGTTACCCCGACAGATCTGGCTGCCGCGAACATCTACCCGACGACCATCTGGGAACGCGGCGAGGAACCGGACTGGGTCGCAGCGCACTGGGCGGACCTCGCGAAGTACCTGCGCGCGGCGGCCAGAGAGGGAGACGCGGTACTCCTGTGGATTACCTGAACCAAGCTGACCTGCCTTCTCCCCGCAGAGCGGTTCCGTGTGCCGCCCACTGTCACCGGAGTCTCCTCCACCGGCAACGGAGGCCGCCCCCCTTCCCCCGCCCCGAAGCCCCCTCAAGGCTTGTGGGCGACGCCGCCGGCGATGCACCGCTGGGCTGAGCTCAGAGGCCTCAGCCGCGGGCCGTCCGGCCACCAGTCGGCACACCGCACCAGGCCCGGGTCGACCATCTCCAGACCGTTGAACAGCTCCTCCAGCTCGGCCCTGGCGGAGAAGGTGCCGCTGCCCATCATGCTGTGCAGGAACATGTCCTCCATCTTCCGGGCGGTCGCGCTGTATTCGTCTTCCGGATCCAGGAAATGACTGATCGCCACATAGGAGCCGGGCGGAAGGGCCTCGAGGTAGGCGCGCATGATGTCTTTGCGCGTGCGCGTGTCCTCGCCGTTGTAGTGGTGCAGCGTGCCCATGTGCAGCAGCGCGATCGGCTCGTCCCAGTCCAGGTGCGCACGTACGACTTCGCTCCCGAGCAGCCTCTCCGGTTCGAAGATGTCCTCGGCGGCGATGACGGCGCTCTCGTTGCCGTCCAGGAGCGCGCGGCTGTGGGCCAGGACCAGGGGGTCGTTGTCCACGTAGACGACCCTGGCGCCCGGGTTGACCCGCTGCACGACCTGGTGGGTGTTCTCCGCGGTCGGCAGACCCGACCCGCAGTCCAGGTACTGGATGATGCCGGCCTGCCCGGCGAGGAAGCGGCAGACACGGATCAGGAAAGCGCGGTTCTCGACCGCCAGGTCCGCGGCCTCCGGAGCTGCTTTCTGCACACTCCGGACCACCTCGCGATCCACCTCGTAGTTGTCGGTGCCGCCCAGGAACGCGTCGTACACCCTGGCGATACTCGGTTTCGTCGGATCGATCTGGGTCGTTGCACTCGACATGGGACCTCGCGGGCGGTCTCGATGGGATCGGTCGGCCAACGGACACTAGCCAGGCCAGTAGGCCGAACAGGGCATCGATCGCCAAAGACGTCCCGGATTCCACCCGATGGTGTGGCCGAACGAGTGGTGGCGCAGGCCGGTTCGGCGCCGCCGCCTTCGGGATGGCCGAGCTCCTGAACCGGGTGGGGGAACGGCTGAACTCGCCGGCGGCGCAGGCACCGGCCGCGGTCCTGAAGGCGATGGCCGCACTTGAGGAGCTGACCCGACGGGTGGCTCGGGATGCTGCCTCCATGGCTGAGGCCGACGAGCCACCCTGGGAATGGCAAGCTTCCTGAGGTCCAGGCGGGCAAGCCCCTGTGAATGTGGCCAAGCAACCCTACCGCCCGGTGAGAATCGCTCCTTCCCTCTGTGGAGGTTGCGGCGGCCAGGCGTTCTTCGTGCTGGTGAATGACTGTGGAGCGGAGCGGGAGCGCTCTGGCTGCGGCAGCCGTGCGTTCATCGCAGACAGCGAGGACTACTGGGAGGAGGACTCCTGGGAGACCGAGAGGTCCGGCCCGGCCTACTGTCCGTGCGGAAGGGACAAGTTCGAGGCCGCAGTCGCCTTCTCCCTCGGTGAGGACGGATCGATCCGTTGGGTGACCGTCGGCCTTCGGTGCATCGCGGACGGATTCTGCGGTGTCCATATCGACTGGGAGATCGATCACGGCCCCACGGATCACCTCCTGACCATGGTCTAGGTCTGCGGAGCGTCCGCCCGAACAGGCCGCGGTTCGTGGAAGGTTCCGTCCCGGAGCATCGCGAAGAGGACGTCGGCCCGTCGTCTGGCGAGGCAGAGAAGGGCCCGCGTGTGGTGCTTGCCCTGGGCGATCTCCATGTCGTAGTGGGTCCGCGATGCCGGGTCGCCCAGGGCGGCGAACGCGGAGAGGAAGAAAGCGCGTTTGAGCTGCTTGTTTCCTCTCCGGGAGGGCTGTTCGCAGCCCAGGTCCCTTGCGACGGCCAGTGCGCTGGTCGGCCCGGTGCCGAGCTGTTGGCTGGTGTTGGGACGTCGCCGGGGCCTTGGTGCGCGGGTGGTGTTCGGGCAGGCTAGTTTGTTTGGATGAGTCTTCTTGATGATGTGGCCGAGCGTGACGGCTGGCGGTGCTGGGTGTGTGACGAACCGGTCGACCCCGACGAGTCGGTGAACGACCCTCGGGGGCCCAGTGTCGACAGCCGGACCGCCGACCGGAAGGCCAAGGTCGCCGAGCGGCTCGCGCACCGCGGGTGCAATACGCGCAAGGGTGCCGTCAAGGTGGTCATCGCCTGGCCGGAGCGCCTGTACGTGGTCGAACCCGCGCCGCTGATCGCCGTTGCCGACAGGCTGGAGCGCAAGGGGGGCCGCGAGGTGGTGGGCCGTTGTCCGACCAGGAAGGACGCCCAGGAGGTGGCGGATTGGCTGGTGGACCGGTTCTCCCGACTGGTACCGGGACTGCCGGTGACCGCGGGCATCGAGACGGGCGGCGGCCAGTTCCTCGTCATCCTGGCCACCGGCCGCCGCTGATCGGGGATCACCCGCACACTCGTGCCGAGATGGGGGTCATCCGGCTACCGAACGCTGCAAGGCCTGGCCAACCAGGAATTGTCCAGCCGATCATGAGCCGGGGCGGGCGGCAGTCCGGCACGGCGCCGGGAGAGGCGGCTCCGCCCGGCCGGGGACCAGAGAGCCCCGGGACCCCCGGGGGGCGGCGGGGCGCGTGGGGGCACAGAGACGGTGGTGAGTGGCCGGAAAGAGCGGGTGGGGCGGCGTAGAAAGGGACCGGATCGAGGTGTTCCGGCCACGCGGCCGGATGCGCGCGGGAAGGGTGGTCCATCGCATCACCGCCCTGGCGGAACCGGACCCCGGAGGCCCCATGGACCCCACCCCGTTTCTTCCCCGACCCCCTTTATCCCGCGAGGAGTTCGCGGCCGATCTGACACGTCTGCGCGAGAAGGCCGACCTGACCGTCCGCGCCGTCGCCGCCCAGGTCGGCGCACCGGGCGCCCACAGCACCATCGGCGGCTGGTTCGCCGGCCAGAACCTGCCGTCGATGGGGTCCCTGCCCCTGTTCCGCCGGGTGCTGCACGTCTGCGGGGTGACCGACCCGGCCGAAATTGAGCGCTGGCTGGAACGGCTCGCCGAGCTGCGGCGATCCCGGGCCCTGCGCGTCGCGTCGGGCGCGTCGCCCTACCGGGGGCTCGCGGGCTTCGAGGAACGCCACGCCGACTGGTTCTTCGGCCGGGACCGCCTGCGGGATGTCATCGTGGACCGGATCCTCGCCGAAGGGGGCGGCGACGTACCCCAACTGCTCGTCGGCGCCTCGGGTTCCGGGAAGTCCTCACTCCTACGGGCAGGCGTGCTGCCCGTCCTGCGCGGTGAGCACGGCTGTACACCGCTGCTGCTCGCCCCCGGCCGCGACCCGATGCGCGCCCTGGCCTGCGCCCTGTCCGCGGAGGCCGCTCTGACCGCGGAGTGGGCGGACCTGGCGGGCGATCCCCTCGAACTCGCCGCACGTGTCAAGGCGGTGGCCCAGCGGGAGGGGGTACGCATCGTCGTGGCGGTCGACCAGCTGGAGGAGGTGTTCACCGTGTGCCCCGACCCCGCAGGACGGGAGCGGTTCCTGCGCTGCCTCGCGGCCCTCCCCTCCTCCGACGTACGCGTCACGGGCTGTCTGCGCGCCGACTTCTACGGCCAGGCCCTCGACCAGCGTCCCCTCGCGGCAGCTCTGCAGAAGGGCCAGACCGTCGTGGGCTCGCTCAGCGAGGACGAGATCCGCGCCGTGGTCGGCGGCCCCGCCGCCAAGGCCGGTCTCGTCGTGGACGAAGGGTTCATCGACGTACTCCTCGCCGACCTGCGGGACTCCGGCCCCGGAGCCCTGCCCCTCCTGTCGCACGCGCTGCTGTCGACCTGGGAACGCGGCCGCGGCACTGCCCTGACCATCGCCGACTACCGGGCGGGCGGCGGGATGTCCGCGGCTGTCTCCGAGACGGCGGAGGAGGTCTACGCGGGACTGTCGGAGGCCGAGTGCGCACGCGCGCGGCAGCTGTTCCTGCGGATGGTCGCGGTGGGCGACGGGGTGCCCGACGCGCGCAGGCTGCTGCCGCTGCCCCCGCCCACGGGGCACCCCGACCGGGCCGAAGAGGTGTACGCGGTCCTGGAGCGCTTCGTCGACCGCCGCCTGGTCACGCTCGACGGCGACGGCGCCAGGATCACCCACGAGGCGCTGCTCACCGCCTGGCCGAGGCTGCGCGGCTGGATCGACACCGACCGGGCCGGACAGATCGTCCGGCAGGACCTGACGCGTGACGCCGACCGCTGGCTCGCGCACGGCCGCGACCCCTCGCTGCTCTACCGGGGCACCCGCCTGGCCGTGGCCTCCGCCTGGGCCCGGGACGGCGGCCACGCCTCGGAACTCGACGCGCTGGAATGCGGGTTCCTCGACGCGAGCCGGCTGGCGGAGGACGGCCGGGTCCGGCGCGAGCGGCGCGGCGCCCGCCGGCTGCGCCGGCTCCTCGTCCTGCTCTCACTGCTGGTCGTCCTCTCCGGCCTGCTCACCGGTGTCGCCGTGGTCCAGCGCCGTGACGCGCAGAGACAGCAGGCCGTCGCGCTGTCCCGGCTGGTGGCGGCGCGCGCCGAACGGCTGCGGGGCAGCGACCTCGCCCTCTCCGCCCAACTCGGCCTGGTGGCGTACCGCACGGCACCCACGGCTGAGGCCCGGGAGGCGCTGATGGACGCCTCGGCGCTGCCCGCCGTGACCCGGATCCTCGCGTTCCGTGGCGTCGTACAGGCGGTGGCCCTCAGTCCGGACGGACAGACCCTGGCCGCGGGCGGCCTGGACCGCCAGGTCGCGCTGTGGGACCTGCGCGATCCGCAGCGGCCGCGACCGCTGGGAGCGGCGCCTGTCACGTTCGCCGACACGGTGTACGCGCTCGCCTTCAGTCCGGACGGCCGGCGGCTCGCTGCCGGGTCGGGGGACGGGACCGTACGGGTGTGGGAGCCGTCGGCCCCGGGCCAGGCGGCGGCCGGAGCCCGGTCGTTCAAGGGGCCGGCTTCGGCCGTGTACGGGGTGGCCTTCGCGCCGGACGGCAAGACGCTGGCCGCGGCGGGCGCCGACGGCGGGGTGTACCTGTGGCCGGACCCGGAGGTGCCGGCCCCGTCGGCGGGCGCCGAAGGCAGCTCCGCGAGCAGCTCTGCGAGCAACTCCGGAAGCAGCTCCGCCACCGGGACGCGCCTGACCGGTTTCACCGGGGCGGTGCACACGGTCGCGTTCCGCCCCGGCCCCGGCCCGGGTGCGGCCCTGCTGGCCGCAGGCGGCGCGGACGGCACCGTACGCCTGTGGGACCTCGCCGGTCCCGGGCACCCGCTCGCGTACGCGCAGCCGCTGACCGGATCGGCCGGCCCGGTGTTCGGGCTGGCCTTCACGGCCGACGGCGCACGGCTCGTCGCCGGGAGCCAGGACCGGTCCACGCGGGTGTGGGAGGTACCCGCCCCAGGCTCCGCCCCCGCCCCGCCCGCGGTGATCGGCGGGGCCCCGGCCGCCCCCGACGGCCCGGCCAGCTACGTCAACGCCATTGCCTGCGGTCCTGACGGGCAGTGGCTGGCGACCGGCAGCGCGGACAACCAGGTACGCCTGTACGACGCCCGGACACGCCTCCTCGCCGGAGTGTTCCCGCACCCGGGCCCGGTCACCTCGCTCTCGTTCCATCCCGGCGGCCGGCAGTTGGTGACGGCCGCCGCCGACGGCACCGTGCGTCTGTGGCAGCTGCCTCCGCGCCCGCTGCGCGGCTTCCAGGGCACGGTCAATGCGATCGGCTACGCGCCGGACGGGAAGCTGCTCGCCGTAGCGGGGCGCGACGTACAGCTGTGGGACGTCTCCGACCCATGGTCCCCGCGCCCGGTTGGGCCGCCCCTGACCAATCCCACGGGGTACTCCGCGACGGTCTCCTTCACCCCGGACGGCCGCACTCTCGCGGTGGGCGGCCGGGAGGGCAAGCTGTGGCTTTGGGACCTCTCCCGCCCCGACCGCCCGGCGCCCTACGGAGAACACCTGGCCGGCGGCACCGGAACCATCCAGTCCGCCGCCTTCGACCGGACGGGCCGGACCCTGGCCGTGGGCAGCGAGGGGCGGACCGTACGCGTGTGGAACACGGCGGACCCGGCGCACCCGCAGCTCTCGGCGGAACTGTCCGAGCCGACGAACTACGTCTACTCGGTGGCGTTCAGCCCGGACGGGCGGCGGCTCGCCGCCGGCACGGTCGACAAGCAGGTGCTGCTGTGGCGGCTCCCGCAGGGCGGCGGCCGGCCGGTGCTGCAGTCGACCCTGCACGGTCCGGGCAGCTACGTCATGTCCGTCGCGTTCAGCCCCGACAGCCGGATCCTGGCGGCCGGTACCGCCGACCGGGACGTGTGGCTGTGGGACGTGAGCGGGGACCACCCGCGCAGCGCCGGGCCGACGCTGACGGGGCCGAGCAGCTACGTGTACGCACTCTCGTTCGCCCCGGAGGGCGGCACGCTCGCCGCCGCCAGTACGGACGGCACCGTGTGGCTGTGGGACATCGGCGATCCGCGGCGGACTCGGCCCCGCACCGTACTGAGCGGCCTCGGCGGGAAGGCGTACGCCGTCGCGTACAGCCCGGACGGCCGCTCCCTCGCGGCCGGCGGCGCCGGCCCGGCCGCCCTGTTGTGGTCCCGCGACGAGGACGAGATCACCCGGAGGCTGTGCGAGCGCGCGGGGACGGTCATCACCGCTCAGGAGTGGGCCCAGCTCGTTCCCGGACTGCCGTACGCGCCGCCGTGCCGGTGAACGGGCCGCCGGGCTGTACGGAGTTGTACGGACCGCCGTACGGGCCTGGTCGACCTGCGGTTGATTCCTTCCCCCGGCCGCCGCCGGGATGGCTCTCTGGTGGAGCGCCGCCGGATCGGCCGGGGCGCCGCACACCACCGAGAGTCTCCCGAGGAGAACGATCATGCGCATGACGACCACCACCCTGCGGTCCCGGGCCGGACTGGCCGCCGCCGCGGCCGCCGTCGCCCTGACCGGTCTGCTCGCCGGCGCCGGCGGCGCCGACGCGGCCGGCAGTTACATCTCGTCCAACAGCGGCGGGGCGAACGAGCGCACCTGCGCCAACACCGGGTGCGGCTCGCTCGGTTACCTGTCCAACGGGACCGGCGTCACGATGCTGTGCTGGACCGACAGCCAGTGGGTCTACCCGCCGAGTTCGAACTACGCCTCCAACCGCTGGTTCCGCGTCTCCAGCTACGTGGGGACCGGCTACGTCCACTCGTCCCTGGTGGGCGGCCAGACCAGCGTCGGCCACTGCTGACGGTCCCACCGGCTCGGCCCCCGGCCCCCGGTCCCCAGCTGGCGCCGGGGACCGGGGGCCGGGGTGTGCCGCTACCGGTCCGTGGACGGGGCATCCGCGATCTGGATGGCCTGGGCGGCGACGGTGATCGACGCCTGGCCTGGCCGAAGGTGACGGCGAGGTTGACTCCACAAGCCCGCGTCCTGACGCAACGGGCGGCCCCCCCCGACGGCGCGAGCCGCCCGGTGGGTCAGGTGCCGGTCTGGCGCCGTCGGTGTGACCGGTCTCGTGAAGGCCGGGACGACCATCCCGCACGGATTGTCATCGATCGACCACGTTGCGCACGCGTAATGCCCCGACAATGGCTGGCAACGGCGGCCACAGAGGCCGACCGGCAGCCAACTGGCATGAGGCGGAGGAAAAGAAGATGGCCGATCAGGCCATACCCGAAGAGCTGAGGCAGCGCGAGAGGGTCTTCCTGCCGGGACGGCAGGGCGGACCCTCCACCGCCCGGCGGCGGAAGTCCGTCAACGTCACGGTGGGCGTGGGGCGATGGCCTGCGTGGCCGCATAGAACAGACGGCGGTGCAGGCATGCGGCGCGGGCCGCTGGCCGTGCCGTGGGTGGTCAACGGGGCTTTTGTGGGTGACCGGGTGAGCGTCGCAGGAGTCCTTCACGCGGGCGCAGAAACCGGACTGGACCCAGAAGTCGCCGGCCCCGCTTCCAGTGCGGGTAGTCCGAGCAAGGCAGGGGAGACGGTGGGACGGTGCGTCGTGCTGAGGTTCTCCTGATCTCGAAGAGGTGGGGCGGGCGGTTGGTCTTTGCCGATGCCGATGCCGATGCCGATGCCGATGCCGGTGCCGGCACCGTGGCCGCCGGGTCGTGGGGCCTCGTCCCTGCCGGTGTGGTGGGGACGGGGCGGTGGTCGCATGTAACCCTGCGTCGCATTATGCTGACTCTTTGTAATCTGTGGGTGCTGCGCTACAGGGGCGAGGCATCCCCGTGGAAGGGGTCATCAATGTCTGCCGCGCTTTCCGACGATCTCCAGAAGATCATCGACGACACTCCCGTCTTCGCGACGGTGGCGACCGTCCAGCCCGACGGAAGGCCGCAGTTGTCGGTGACCTGGCTCGGCCGCGACGGGGACGATCTGCTGATCTCCACGACGGTCGGCCGCAGGAAGGAGAAGAACCTGCGGCGCGACCCGCGCATCACCGTCATGATCAACCCGCACAATGCGCCGTACACCTATGCCGAAGTGCGCGGTACCGCCACCCTGACCACGGAGGGCGGCCAGGACTTGATTAACGAGCTCTCACGCAAGTACACGGGCAAGGACTACGCAGACTTCAACCCGGCCTCCGCCGAAGACGCGGAGCGCGTCGTGGTCCGCGTCACCCCGGACAAGGTCGTCGGCTCGCTCTAGGAACCGTCCGGCCGATCATGGGGGACAGCCCAGGGCCCCGCTACCGTGCGCAGTCCACGCCGAGCGCGGCGAGGGCAGCGCACTGGGCGGCGTCGTGCTCGTTCCGGCGGGCCCGGATGTTCCCGTACCCGATCCGGGTTGCGATGCTGCGTCCTGCGCGCTGAACCTTCCGGCTTGATTCGGGGGACGAGAGGCTGGGGTACCGAGAGCAGGGGCGGGGGACCAGCTCCTGGCCCTGGCGCTAGGGTCGGCAGCAGCCCGTGCCGAGATGGCGTGCTCGGGTGAGGCCCGGTGCCCGGTTCTTCCGGGGGCAGCCGTACCACCGGGCCGCCCCAAGCAAGCGGGAGAGACCGGCCGATGATGGCTGGTCAGCGGTCCGTGACATCCCCCATGGTGCCCACCGGGGGGCGCCCCCGGCGCGCAGCCGTGGGTGGCGCCGGGGCCCCGTCCCCCAGAGGACGACGTGCGGCGGCCCTTCGTTTCTTGGGTCCAGACGGGCCAGGACGTTCGGCTAGCCGGCGGTCGGCGGCGCGATCACTGGCCCATCACGACTGCTCATCCAGACCGGGCGGTGCGGGGAGAAGTGGCTGAGCCCATGTGAGCCCAGCGCCACCAGGCCGGGCTCCACGATGTGCTGCTCGTCAATCGGCTCCATGACGGCTGCGACGACGCTGGCCGCCCGAACCCGGGGCGACTGCCTTCGCCACTGAAGCCGCCTGGGAACGACTTTCCGAACTCCCTCCCGTGCCCACCCCTGCGCACTACCGTGCCGCGCATGACCACTCTGATCATCGGCGGCAGCGGCTTCCTGGGAGCCGAGCTCATCCGGCAGGCGAAGGCCGCCGGGCACACCACGGCCGCGACGTACGCGACCAAGCCCGGCGACACCGCTCACACCGCTTGGTACCCCCTTGACCTACGAGACGCCCAACGCCTGGACGCGGTGATGAGCGAGGTGCGCCCGAACGTCATCCTCAACGCATCGAGCGGAGGAGCCGACTGGCAGGTGACGGCGCAGGGCCCCATCCGGCTCGCCATGGCCGCGGCGAAGCACCGAAGCCGCATGGTCCACGTATCCACTGACGCCGTCTTCTCCGGCGCCCGTGTCCACTACGACGAGTCCTGCCTCCCCGACCCCGTCACCCCGTACGGAGCGGCCAAGGCTGCGGCGGAGACCGGCGTCCTCGCCGTGCACCCGAAGGCCGCTGTCGCTCGCACGTCGCTGATCATCGGCTACGGCCGCTCCGCACACGAGAAGCTCATCCACGACCTCGCCACCGGCACGCGCGACGGCGCTCTGTTCACCGACGACATCCGCTGCCCCGTCCACGTCGCCGACCTAGCCGCCGCCCTCCTGGAACTCGCGATGGGCGAAGCAGCCGGTATCCACCACATCGCAGGGCCCGACGCCGTCAGCCGCCACGAGCTCGGCCTCCTCATCGCCAAGCGCGACGGACTCGACCCATCACGGCTGCCCACCGCCCTGCGAGCGGGCAGTACACATCTCGGTGCCCTCGATGTACGTCTCGACAGCCGCGCAACCCAGCGCGTCCTGCGCACCACGGTGCGCGGTGTGAGGCAGTTCGCCCTTCACGTCCCCGAGGAAGCAGGACGAGGTGCCTCGTAGCCCCGCGCTCCTCACCGGCCAATGATCATCGATATGTGCTGCGGCACAGCTGCGTCATCGCCGGATCCGTCATCCCCGGCGATGCCCGGCACAGATCAGCCACCTCCACCCGGCCAGGCGCAGGGACACGTGGGGGTCGCGAGTCCGCAGGAGCCGGGGACCGACACACCCCCGCACGTCGGCAGCAGGGCAACGAGCAGCGGAGGGACGGTCCAGCGGTGCATCCGACCACCCTGGCGCACAGCAGACTCCTGCACTGACACGGTACGCCCATGCGCTCAGGCGGTGTCCCGGATGGGCAAGGCGATGACGGCGGCGGAGGTTCGGTCGTTGGACGGCTGCGATGCCGGGGCCGACGGCCGGGGAGCAGCCTGCGTCCGGCTCGCCGGCTGACGACGAGCTGCGCAGCTTCCCCGGCCCCAGCGCCCGGGCGCCTGCTTCGAGCGCTGGGGCCGGAGTCCGTGTCGCGGCCGGTCAGAGGGCGTAGCCGCCGGAGACCTCGACGTTCTGCGCGGTGATCCACCGTCCGTCGTCCGAGAGCAGGGTGGCGATGACCGCGGCGATGTCCTCCGGCGTGCCGAGGCGGCCCAGGGCAGTCTTCGCGACGAGGGGCGGGACGAGCTCGGGGAAGCGGTCGAAGGCGTCACCGCCGAGGCGGGTCCGGGTCGGCCCCGGGGAGACGGTGTTGACGCGGATGCCGCGGCCGCTGAACTCCTTGGCCATGTACCGGCCCAGCACATTGAGGGCGCCCTTCAGCGAGGCGTAGGCCGAGTACCCCGGCTCCGGGGCGGCCGCCGTCGCGGAGCTGCTGCTCGTGTGGACGACGGCCCCGCCGTCCGCCATGAGCGGCAGCAGGGTCTGCGTCAGGAAGTACGGGCCCTTCAGCAGGACCCGGGTCAGGCGGTCGAAGTCCTCCTCCGCCGTGTCCTCGAACGAGGCCATGTGGGCGGAGCCCGCGTTGTTCACCAGGTGGTCGAAGGTGTCCCGGTCCCACACCTCGCGCAGCGCCGCGGCCACCGCACCGCGGAAGGCGGGAAACCCGGCTGTGTCACCGAGGTCCAGGGGCAGGGCCACGGCCGTGCCGCCGTCCTTCTCGATGGCCGCCGCCGTCTCCCGGCCGCCGTCCGCGTTGGCACCGTAGGTGAGGATGACCCCGGTGCCCCGCCGGGCGACCTCGATCGCCGTGCTGCGCCCGATACCGGAGCTGGCACCCGTGATGACCGCTACCTTCATGATCTCCTCCTCGATCCGTGACTGGTTGTGCCTTCCCCTCCATTCAAAGCTCTGACCTGCACAGACAGTAGAACGATCCGACCGTTCACTTGCATGATCCTCCCGAGTGCAGGACTCCCTACGGCTCCCGTGCTGCAATGGCGGCATGCCCCTGGACGAGCTCCGCACCCTCCTGGACCGGCACGCCCGGCCCGACTGGACCACCCCCGTCGACGGGGTCCTCATCTCCCGGGTCGACCGCTCCGATCCCCCCGCACCAGCCACCTCCGGCACGGTCCTCGCGCTGATCGCACAGGGCTCCAAACGCCTCATGCTGGGCGACCGGGTCTTCGAGTACGGGCCCGGCCAGTACCTCGTCGCCTCCGTCGACCTCCCCGTCACCGGGCAGTTCGTCGGGGCCACGCGCGAACATCCGGCCCTCGGCTTCGGGTTGACGCTCGAACCCCCCGCGGTCGCCGAACTCCTGCTGCGCGCCGGTACGGGCCCCGCCCCGCGCGCCGCGGGCGGCCCTCCGTCCGGCATCTCCGTCAGCCGGGCCCCCGAGGCCCTGCTCGACGCCGTGGTCCGACTGCTCCGGCTGCTGGACGAGCCCCGCGACCGGGACGTGCTCGCCCCGCTCGTGAAACAGGAGATCCTCTGGCGTCTGATCACCGGCGAACAAGGCCGCGCGGTACGCCAGCTGGGCCTGGCCGACAGCAGCCTCAGCCACGTCTCCCGGGCGGTCCGCTGGATCCGCGACCACTACGCGGAGCCCTTCCGGGTCGAGGATCTGGCCCGCCTGGCCGGCATGAGCCCCTCCGCCTTCTACCGCAACTTCCAGGCCGTGACGGCGATGAGCCCCATCCGCTTCCAGAAGCAGATCCGCCTCCAGCAAGCCCGCCTGCTGCTCGCCACCCACCCCCGCGACGTCACGGGAGTGGGCCACCGCGTCGGATACGACAGCCCCTCACAGTTCAGCCGTGAGTACCGCCGCCAGTTCGGCGCACCGCCCAGCGAGGACGCCGCCCGCCTCCACCGGGACTCCGGCACCGCCTCCCGCACCTCGGTGTGAGTCCGGCAGATCTATCGGGACTTTGAACTCGACTGGATTCTCACGTCGGCCCGTACGACGGAGGAGATCCTGAGCACGCTCCGACAGCTCGGAGGATTGTCCAGGACGTGCATCCTGTACTTCGCGGTGCTCGGCGGCGACGGGCGGGCGGTCGATCGCCTCGGCCAGTGGCACCGGAGCCGGCAGGGCCAGAGGCCAGGGCGGCCGCGGGTGCCGCGAGCGCGGGCAGGCCGGGCGGCATCAGGTTCTTGATCACACAGGCGGGTGTGGCGGGCCGACATCCGCCACGACAGGCCCTCGGCGGATAACTCACCCGTGCGGCGGGATTCATCGCAGACGCCTCACGAAGCCAGGCGTCAAGTTGACGACGCACCTCGGGGGTAGTGGCGTGGCGGGGGTCGACGCGCGGTTCGTGGGACGGTTCAATGCCTGGGTGGGTGAACTGGGCACAGACGTATGTCCAGGCCCTGGACGACGATTGGAAACGGGACGCCTCGCGCGCGGCGCTCACGAACCTCAAGGCGACCCTGTTCTGGCTCCGCACGAACCTGCCGAAGTGCGAAGCGATCGGTGACCGTGCCACGGCAAGCCCCTCCTGCGCGATCACCGCCAGAGGCGGAACGGTTGAGTGAGGCCCGGTGGGCGGCGCCATGGTTCACACCTCGCGATGGGTACCTGGACGGCGAAGGTGTCAGCGCTTTCATGCTGCGGGCCGTCGTGGCGGCCGCCGCCCGCGCAACGTATTGGCGGGGGCTGCGGGCGTACGGGGAGCCCCGGGCGCTGAGTGTCCTCCGTCCTGCCTGACAACTCGTCGTCCCTGCAAGGGAATTACCGGACTACATGCCGATTGTGGGATGGGTCACGCGACGGGAGAGTGAGCGCCCTCACGACAGGAACGAGGAGCCATGAGCACGGATTCCAGCACCGGTGGCGGCGCACCACAGGTCCAGCGGCTCAAAGCCGATTCGGTGGGCTTGGTGGGCGTCGTCTTCATGGCCGTCGCCACCGCCGCCCCGATCACCGCGATGACCGGCAACCTCCCCATCGCCGTCGGCTTCGGCAACGGGATCGGCGCTCCCGCGGGATACCTCTTCGCGACTGCCGTCCTCACCGTTTTCGCCGTCGGCTACGTGGCCATGGCCAAGCGGATCACCGCGGCCGGTGCCTTTTACGGGTACATCTCGCACGGCCTCGGCCGGATCGCCGGCATGGCCTCCGGCATGCTCGCGGTTCTCGCGTACGTCGTCTTCGAGGCGTCGATCGTGGGCGTGTTCTCCTACTTCACCAAAACCACCGTCCACGACCAACTCGGCATCGACCTGCCCTGGATCGTGTACGCGACTGCCATGCTCGCCATCACCGCCGCTCTCGCGCACTTCGACATAAACCTCACCGCCAAAGCGCTCGGCGCCATGCTCGTCGCCGAGATCGCCGTCCTCTTCGCCGTCGCCACTGCCGTCCTGATCGCGGGCGGCGGTCCGGACGGGATCCCGCTTGAGCCCGTCAACCCGAAGAACGCCTTCGCCGGAACCTCCGCCGGCCTGGGCCTGTTCTTCGCATTCTGGTCCTGGGTCGGATTCGAATCCACCGCCATGTACGGGGAGGAGTCTCGCGACCCCAAGCGGGTCATTCCCAAGGCGACCCTGGTGTCCGTCGTCGGCGTCGGCCTCTTCTACATCTACGTCTCCTGGATGACCATCGCCGGCAACGGGCTCGCGAAGTCCATGGAACTCTCCGCCTCCGCGAGTCCGCTCGACCTCTTCTTCGCGCCCACCCAGACCTTCATCGGCTCCTGGGCCGTGGATGCATTCCAGTGGCTGCTCCTCACCGGCTCCTTCGCCTGCGGCATGGCCTTCCACCAGTGCGCCGCCCGCTACCTCTACGCCATCGGTCGTGAGGGCTTCCTCCATCCCGGCCTTGGTCGTACGCACGCCAGGCACGGATCCCCGTACGTCTCCTCCCTGGTGCAGACGGCCATCGCCACCAGCCTGGTCGCGTTGTTCTGGCTGACCGGGCAGGACCCGTACATCCACCTGTACACGCTGCTCGCAATCCTCGGCACGATGGCGATCCTCATCGTGCAGACCCTGTGCTCCTTCGCCGTGATCGGCTACTTCCGCAAGAACCACCCCGAGGACCGGCACTGGTTCCGCACCTTCACCGCCCCGCTGCTCGGCGGCGTCGCCATGGCCGCCGTGGTGGTCCTGCTGCTGCTCAACATGAAGACGGCGGCCGGGCTGGCCGCCGAATCCGTCTTCTTCACATTGATCCCATGGATCGTCGGCGTGGTGTTCTTCGGAGGCCTGGGACTGGGCCTGTGGCTCAAGTACAAGGCTCCCGAGCGCTACGAGATCATCGGTCGAGTCGTCCTGGAGGACGCCGCCGAACGCGCCGACGAGCCCGCCCCCTCCGCCGCGCACATCTGACGAGGAGCCACCGCCATGGCACGTACCCCCCTGATGCACGCGCTCCACCGGCTCGCTGCCGATCACGCCGCAGCCCGCCGGCTCGGCCTGCCCGTCGCCGAGGTCCGCGGCTCCACCAGGCGCCAGCTCATAGGACGCGGCGCCGCCCTCGGGCTCGGCGCCGCCCTCGCCTCGGTGGCGGGGGCTTCCGCCAGCGCCCAGGCCGTGGAGGCCCTCACCGAGAAGAAGCCCGTCACTCCCGCCCGGGTGGCCATCGTCGGCGCCGGCATCTCGGGTCTGACCGCCGCCCTGACGCTCAAGGACGCGGGCGTCGACTGCACGCTCTACGAGGCCAACCCGAGTCGGGTCGGCGGCCGGATGTGGAGCCAGCGCTCCCTCTGGGCCTACGGCCAGACCTCCGAGATCGGCGGCGAGCTGATCGACACCAGCCACAAGAAGATCCTGGAACTGTGCCGCCGCTTCAACCTGCCGACCGAGGACTTCCTCGGCGGCGGACCGAACGGCGCCGAGGAAGTCCTCTGGTTCAACGGCACCTATTACTCGCGCGCTCAGGCCGACGTGGACTTCAACGCCGTCTACCAGGCACTGCACCGCGACCTTCAGAACGCCGGCGAGGTCTCCTGGAACGCGACCACCCCTGCGGGTACCGCCCTCGACAACATGACTCTGTACGAGTGGATCGAGACCCGGATCCCAGGCGGCCACGGCTCGCAGCTCGGCCGCTTCATCGACGTGGCGTACAACGTCGAGTACGGCGCCGACACCGATCAGCAGTCCGCCCTCGCCCTCGTCCTGCTGATGGGCTACCAGCCGAATCCCGGCAACTTCAACGTCTGGGGTCTGTCCAACGAGCGCTACCACATCGTCGGCGGCAACGACCAGCTCCCGAACGCCATCGCCAAGGCCCTGCCCGCCGGTTCGATCGCGATGGGCCGTGAACTGGTAGCCGTCCGCGTCGCGGCCGACGGCACCCAGACACTGACCTTCAACGACGCCGGCGCCACCCGCACGGTCGTGGCCGACCACACGATCCTGTGCCTTCCGCTGCCGATCCTCCAGCGGATCGACGTCACCGGTGCCGGCTTCGACCCGCTGATGACGAACTTGCTGCGCGATGCCCGCATGGGCCACTGCACCAAACTCAACATGCAGTTCACCAGCCGCCCCTGGCGCGGTACCGGCCCCTGGCCCGGAGTCTCCTCCGGAGACTGCTTCACCGACCTCGACATCCAGCAGACCTGGGACACCACCAAGGTCCAGCCGGGTAACGGGGGCATCCTGCTCCAGTACGGCGGAGGCACGCTGGCCGGGTCGCTCACGCCGGGGAGCCCCTTCGCCACCGACTCCGACCCGTACGTACGCACCCTCGCGGGCCGGATGCTCACCGGGATCGACCGCTTCTTCCCGGGCACCAAGGCGGCCTGGACCGGGCGGGCGCAGCTGTCGGCCTGGCACCGCAATCCGTACTCGCTCGGCGCGTATTCGTACTGGCCGACGGGCTACTTGCACAAGTACGCGAAATACGAGGGCACCGCCCAGGGCCGGATCCACATCGGCGGCGAGCACTGCAGCTACGACTTCCAGGGGTTCATGGAAGGCGGGGCCACCGAGGGGGAGCGGGCGGCGAAGGAGGTGATCACCGCCCTGAGCTGAGCCCGGCCGATGCCTGGTCGTGGGCCGGGGAACACGGGGCCGGCGCTCGCGCCGATGGGGGCGACACCCGATCCGGCGGGTGCGCCCGCACCCGGGGTCTTTGAGACTGGTCGGCCGCAGCCGCCCGGGAACTGGCGGACGCGCTGCGGGACTCGGACCAGACCTGCCGGTGTTTGAGCTGGTTGGCGGAGCGGACCAGCGGCTTCTGGTTGCGCATGCAGACCATCGAACAGGCCGTCCACCGGTGGGACGCGGAATCCGTCACCGGCGAGCCGGACGCTTCGATTACGCCTTCGCCACCGACGCGCGCTGGTTCACCCTCGTCCCGCCGGCCTGAACCCGGCCGTGATCGGGCGGCGGTGGCGGCTCGTCCGGAACGTAGAACAGCCACAGTCCGTCGGCCCGCCTGCGACAGTGCTCCCCGCCGCGGGCGGCCATGCGGCTGCCCGCGTCATGGGCCCCTCACCTCACCGGCTGGACTCGTCAGGGCGGGCGGTGCGGCCGTACGTGCGGAGCCACGACGGCGATCAGGTTGTGTTCCCTCTTTTGGAGTCATTCGCGTTCGCATCACATTCCAGGGGCGTGGGCCAGGTCATCTGCGGAGGGAAGCTGCCGTGGTCGCCACGAACCAGTCGGCGTCATCGAGCCACGGATAGTGGCCTGCTCCCGGCTGTACCGCGAGCGTGGCGTCAGGGAACGCTTCCGCGAACTCGGCCGCGGCAACAGGCGGGCTGTTCAAGTCGAACTCTCCAGTGAGCAGCAGAACGGGAGCCTGGCAGGAGGCGAGCGCCGCCCGAGTGCGCTTCGGACTGAAGGCGCCCTCAGCCGCGAAGAGAGCAACAGCCTCCTGGTTGCTCGGCTGGTTGGCTGCGTGGTGGTGTCGTGCCGTGGCATCCCACCGGCCCCAGAAGAAGGGGGCGACGCTTTCCCAGTCGTTGCCCGTTCCCTCGGTGATCGCCTCCAAGGCGGCGAACGCCGCCGGGAACCATGGCTCGTTCTTCCGGAGCTGCGCCAGCTCGCGTCGCGTCTCGCGCGTGATCGCTATGTCGACAGCTCGGGAGCTGGGGCCGATGAGGGCGAGCTTTCTGACTTTCTCCGCGTGTCTGGCCGCGTATTGCGTCGCGATGTTGGTACCGGCGGAGTGGCCGAGCAGGTCCATGCGCGGTAGGCGGAGGTGCTCGCGCAATGCCTCGACATCGTCGACCAGGCGATCGCAGCGGTAGGAGGAGGTGTCTCGGGGAATCGCGGACCGGCCGGTGCCGCGCAGGTCCAGGAAGATCAGTTGGCGGTATCTGGACAGGCCCCCGAGGTCTCCGAGGTAGCGGGAGTCCGTGGGGCCTCCCGGGATGCAGACGACTGGATCGCCATCACCCATCACGCGGTATGAAAGCTGAGTTCCGTCAGGCGCGGGGAAGGTAGGCATGGGGCGGATCCTGTCAGTCATAACCAGGTTGTACAACCCGGTTATGGGAGTGGGGGTCCTGGTGTATAACGGGGTTGTGGCAGACGAAGAGAGCGCCCATCAGGTCCCCGAGGCGCTGACCGAGGAACAGGCCGAGCGGATACTCGTCGGCATGAACGAGATCATCCGTGCGGGCGAGGAGATGCGCCGGCTCCGCGCCGAAATGGTCAAGGTGTTCGCGGGCTTCGGCTGGACGCAGGAACGTATCGCGCAGCTCACTGACATGAGCCAGCCGGCCGTGTCGAAACAGATGGCGAAGCACAGGTCTGACGAGCTACTGCCCCCGATGGAGGTGTCCCTCGCCCAGCACGACGCGCCATGGCTCGAGGGGCGACTTTGGGGCCTCGCGGAGGAGATCTCTGAGATTCTCGATGAATCCGCGCACTGTTCCCGCCTTGTCAACGCACTCGCCCGGGGGAGGAAGCGCTTCACGTCCCAGACCATCGACGAGCTGAGGCGTCTCGTCGAGAAGGACCTGAGGTCGTACCGGGCGGAGCTGTCGGGCGCCCACCAGGCCGCGTATGACGAGATCAGCCGAGGTCTTGACGTTCCCACGAAGGCCACCGATCCCAGGCCGGCATCAGTGCGCCGCTCCATCGCTCACCAGATCCAGCGCGACCTCCTCCGGGGCTGACGCCATGAGCCGTTCTCGCAAACCCGCGCTGGAAGAGTTCGGCACCGCGCGGCCGGCCTCTAGGGGCTTGTCGTTCACTCCCTCCATGGCGGCACGCTGTGCGAGGATCGCGCCGAGTCACCCCGGGACGCACCATGGCCGTCGTCCCGGACTCCGCGCACCTCGCTGTGGCGCGAACACGCCGCCGTGCCGCTGTGGGGGCGGTAGTCCACGTGCTCGGAGGGCTTGGCTATGCGGGGAGGGTGAATCCTTCGTAGAGGTCGTCCAGTGCCCGGAGGGCTAGGCGGCCAGGAGTAGCGCGGACGGCGAGGTTCCGCACACCGGCGGCGAGTGGGTTGCGCAGGCCGGCCACCCGGCCCGCCCGGCGGGACCTCACCCGGATTGCATCGGTCCGCTCCCGCCGGGCTGTGCTGTACGCGGCGAGGGCCGCGGGGACTGCGAGGGGGCCGGCCCGGTGCAGCAAGTGGGCCAGGACCACGGCGTCCTCGATCGCCTGGCAGCCGCCTTGGCCCAGGTTGGGAGTCATGGCGTGGGCGGCGTCGCCGATCCAGGCGATGCGGCCGTGGTGCAGGCGGGGCAGTGGCGCGGCGAGGTCGTAGAGGTCGTGCTGGAGCAGGGCGGCGGGCTCGATGCGTTCCAGTAGGGCGGGTAGGGGTGCATGCCACCGGCCGAACCGCCGCGCCAGCTCGGCCCGTACGTCGGCCGAGCGGCTGCCCGGCGGTACGAAGGCGGTGGCGTAGACGTACACGCGCCCGTCGGCCAGCGGCACGATGCCGAAGCGCTCGCCGCGCCCCCAGGACTCGGAGGTCGTGAGGCCGGGCAGACCCTCGGCGGCGACGACCGTCCGCCAGGCCCTTTCGCCGCTGTGGTGCAGGCCTGGGTGGCCCGGGAAGTACTGCCGGCGCAGGGGACTGTTGATGCCGTCGGCGGCTATCACGACGTCGGCCTGCACATCCCCAGTCCCGGTCCGCACTCGGGCGGTCTCCTCCTCCGCGCCCTCGACCCCCTCGACGGGGGTGGCGTACCGCAGCGCCCTGTCGGGTAGTTCCGCAGCCAGACTGCCGGTGAGGGCGGCCCGGTGCACGGCGAGTGGGGGACGCCCGTAGCGCCGGACCAGTGCGGCGGTGTCGACCCGATTGAGCCAGACGCCGTCGGGGCGACGCACGCCCATGGCGGCGGACACGGCGCTGCCCGTCGCCCGTTCGACGTCGAATCCGATGGCCCTGGCGGCGCGCAGGGCGTTGGGCGCGAGCACGATCCCGGCGCCGGTGCCGGTGGCCGCCCGGGCCGCCTGCTCGAGGACGGTGACCTGCCAGCCGAGGCGGTGCAGGGCCACGGCCGCCGTGAGTCCGCCGATCCCGGCTCCGACCACGACCACTCGACGTCCGGACATGGCTGTTCCCCTCCTCGGTGCACACGCATGACCTCTACATCCGTAGAGGAATTCATCGCTCACTCTACAGTTGTAGAGTGAGTCCATGTCCACCCCTGACCGCAGGACGCTCATCGCCGACACCGCCATCGCCACCGTGGCCGCCGCAGGCTTGCGCGGCCTGACCCATCGGGCGGTCGACACCGCCGCCGGCCTGCCGGCGGGCAGCACCTCGTACTACTTCCGCACCCGGACGGCGCTGATCGAGGCCTGCTATCGGCGCCTGGCCGAGAGCGACCTGGCCGACGTGGACCAGGACGCGCCGGTGCTCCCCCTCCCGCAGACGCGAGGGGGAGCACCGGGGGACCACGGGGAAGGCGGCGGCCACGGGCAGCGGGCGGCCAGGGACGAGGCGGCGGCCGGGCTCGCGAGCGTGATCCACCGCTGGTTGACGACGGGGCGCGAACGGCAGCTGGCCCGCTTCGAACTCTCGCTGGAGGCCGCCCGCAACCCGGAGCTGCGTACGGGACTGCACCGAGCGGGCCTCGGCGCCCGCGCCCGCGCGGCCGGAATCCTCGCTGCCCTGGGCGCCGCCCACCCCGAGCGCTCAGCAGAGCTCCTGGTCGCCTGGACCGAGGGCATCCTCTACGACCACCTGGCCGGGGCCCTCGCTGCCACGCGCCCCGTGCCGACCCTCCCGGAACTGACCGGGACGGTCCGGCGGATGCTGGACGCGTCGCTGGCCGCGGAGGTGCCGGAGCGCCCCTGACCCGCCGGAGTACGCCCGGGTGCTGCCCGCCGCCAGGGACAGAGAGGTCCCGCGGGGCACCGGGCCGGACGCCTTCGCGCTGCCGGGGTGCGACCCCCGTCGCGGCCTGGGTGGCCAGGGCCGCACCCCGTACTTCCGAACGTACTCTGCCGTCGAAGGCGGCGCCCCCCGCCCGGGAGTCGACGCGGTGCTCGCCGTCGGCCCACGCCCCGCAGGCCCCGACCTGCTCGCCTGCTCCTTCGCCGGCTCCACGGCGGCTTGCCCGTCAGTCGGCGGCCCGGCGCCTGCCCCGCCGGCGGCGCGCGTACGGCAAGAGCCGCGGCGAGCGCTTGGCCGCCACGTCCTCCACCCAGCCGAAGCGCAACAGCAGCAGGCCGAGCCGCAAACGTGGGGGCCCGCGCCCTGGGTCAGGTGTCGTTGAGGGGCCACAGCCAGCCGCCTTTGCCATCGACGAACCAGCCTCCCGAGACCAGGAACCTCCCGTCGGGATGGAACGCCAATGTGGATGCCCTGCGGTCGGTGATCGTCGTCTTTGTCCGACCGGTCGCCGCGTCCCGTAGGCGGATGCCGTCTTTGTCAGCGACCGCCAGGGTGGCACCATCCGGGCTGAAGGCGAGCGCGTCGACGTGGGCGTTGCTGATGACCCGCGGCGCGGTTCCTTGAGCGGATGTCAGAGAGCAGCCGTGGGCGCCGCCGAGCGCGTACTGCTTTCCGTGCGGGCTGACGGCTACCGCCGAGCCCCACCCATCGGGGCCCATCGGCTTTAGCTCGCCGCTGGGGAGGTTCCAGCGCCAGAATCCGTTCGTGCTGCCTTCCGTGAGGTTCCCGCCGGCCAGGATGAGTGAGTCATTGTCGATGAACGCTGCGGAGTTCACCCCGGAACTGGCCCTCGAGGCGAATGGCATGGTGTGCTTCAGTTTCTGGGCCTTGACGTCCCACACGATGCAGATCTCGGGGGCTTCCAGATTGCCGATCGGAATGTTGCCCGCGACGACCAGTTGGCTTCCGTCTGCACTGAACGCCATGGTCTGGGCGCTTCCCAGCGGTGAGGCGAGTGAGATCGTCACTCTCGCGGTGGAGGGATCGCGGAAGCTCAGCGGCTCTCTCATCCCTGCTGTCACCAGTGCGGATCCGTCCGGGGTGAAGGCCAAGGCGCTGTTGTCGGAATTGGCGGAGGAGAAATCGGTGATCACATCATGTGAGTCGGTGGCCCACAGCCAGCCGTCGCCGGAGATGTTGCCTCCCGCGATGGTGCGGCCGTCGGGGCTGAAAGCCACCGTGTACAGGTCCTCGCCGGTCAGCCGGTTGCGGTGGGACCAGTAGTCCCAGCCGATGGGGGCCGCCGCCGCGCTCAGTGCAGCCAGACCGCCGGCCAGGAAGAGCCGCCGGGGCAGGCGACGCCTGCTCGGCGTGTGGATGCCGTCGGACGGCCCTTGGTCTGGTTCGTCCGGATGCTGCTCCGTGTCGCCGGATGGGTCCGTGGCCGGCGCGTGCTCGAGGGCGTCGGGTGTCGTTCCGCTTCTGTGGGTGCCAGGATCGGAAGGGGGAGTGAGTGCCGGGGTTGGCGGTGTGTGGACCTGGCGTTCGGTGATCATCGTTGCGATCGGCGGTGGGAGCCACTGGGTGGTCGCCTGGGTGAAGTCGGTGAGTTGCCCGAGGATGTCGGTCACGCTGGGGCGGTTGCCGGGGGTTTTGGCCAAGCAGCGCTTCACCAGGTCGGCCAGGTGGGCGGGCAGGCCGGTGAGGTCGGGGTCGTCGTGGGCTACGCGGTAGACGATCGCCTCTGCCGGTCCTGTGCCGAACGGGCTGCGCGCGGTGGCGGCGAACGCCAGGACGAGTCCGAGGGAGAACACATCGCTTGCCGGGCCGATCTCGTGGCCTCGTGCCTGTTCCGGGGACATGAACGACGGGGTGCCGATTACCGCGCGGGAGAGGGTGTGGGAGGTGGCGTCCAGTGCTCGGGTGATGCCGAAGTCGATGACGCGGGGGCCGTCGGCGGCCAGGATCACGTTGGAGGGTTTGAGGTCTCGGTGCACCAGGCCACAGGCGTGGATCGCTCCGAGGCCTTCGGCCAGCCCGGCTCCCAATACGGATATCGCCTCTGGGGGCATCGGGCCGTGCGCCTCGACGGCCTGGTGCAGGGATGGGCCGGGAATGTATGCGGTGACCAGCCACGGCGGATCGGCATCGGGGTCCGCGTCGACCAGCTGGGCGGTGTAGAACCCTCCCACGCGGCGGGCGGCCTCGGCCTCTAGGGCGAACCGGCGCCGGAATCCGGGGTCGTCGGCGAGTTCGGGTCGCACCAGCTTGACGGCGACCAGGCGACCGCCGGGAGAGCGCCCCAGGAACACTTGCCCCATTCCGCCGCCTCCCAGGCGGCCCTCTAAGCGATAGGGGCCCACATGGCGGGGGTCGCCCGGGCGTAAAGGCTTTGGCCAGAGCGGGGAGTTCATCGGACCTCCTGCCGGGTTGTCAGCGGCTTTGGCCCCATCAGCCCGCCCCGGGAACGGGCTATGGCCAAGGGCTCGCAGGTTCGCATCGTCAAGAGACCCACCCCGAAATCGGTGAACACCGTCAAGATGTCGGAACATCCTGAACATCTTGCCCATCAGGTCGTCTGGGGTGTAGAGCGTGCTGCCAAGTGACTGCTTGATGTTGACCGTCGTGACTGCGGCGCAGTTGCACGGTCTCCGTCGCTCCGTCGCTCCGGGGCTTCTCGGCGCGGCACGAGGCGAGGTCATCGCGAGGGTTGGGGCGTCCGGCGCCGGTGCCGGCCAAAGTCATCAAGTCCTGGCTGACGTTGATCGAGCTGAGGTGCCTTCTCCCGGGTGCGCCCCGCCCCCGGCTCGTGATCCTCGGCCGCTACGGCGACGCGGGCCGGCTGCGCGCGGTCGGTCGTACCGTCGCGCTGTGCGCGGAGCAGGCCCGCCAGGTCGCCGAGCACCTGACCGCCTCCGAGCCCGGACACCCGTGGACCGGGGGTCCGCTTCGCCGCGTCGTGGGGCTCCCGCGACACCTTGGACGCGGTCCTGGTGCGCCCGGAGGGGGTGGCGGAGATCAGCGCCGACCGGTCCATCGCCCACGGCGGCATCTTCCGCCACCCGTTCCGGTTCCAGCGGCTGCGCATGGACGTCACGGCCGAGGACGTACCCCGGTTCGGGCGGGGTCCGGCTGCGGCGGCCGGCTGACCCGGCGCAGCGGGACACCTTCTGAGCTGGCCGACGGGTTGGCCCCCAGGAGAGGAGCGTCGGAGTCCCGCCAGTGACCGGCGACGAGTTCGCCTGCGAGGCGGCGTTGAATGCCGGCGGCGCTCGTCGTCGGCCTGGCAGCCGGTGGGCCGGATCGTCGGGGTGCTCGCCGTCGAGGTGGCCAAGGCCGTGGTGGCCGTGTGGACGCCGGAGTGGTCGGACGTGGCGGGGCCTTTGATCGAACTTGCGGGTTCCCGGGCCGTGTGGGCGGCAACGCCGTTGCTTTAGGCGGGCGGTGGGAGGCGAGGACGTCCGCAATGGCCAATCGGCGGCGACTGTGAAAATCGCTGTCCGATCACCGGAGCACGGTGATAGACATCCGGCGTGGAAAAGAATCTTGAACTTCCTGAACTGCTGCGACTGATCGATGAACGGTCGACCGCCTTCCGCGCCGCGGTCGCGGCCGCGCCCAGTCTCGATGCACAGGTGCCGACCTGCCCCGGGTGGACGTTGTTCGATCTGGTGAAGCACCTGGGTGGGGGAGACCGATTCTGGGCCGCCATCGTCGGCGCGGGGCCTGCCGACGCTCCCCCGGCCGAGGCCACCGCTGCGCGAGCCGCTCTGGAAGTGCCGCGGGAGCGTGAGGCCCTGCTGGCCTGGCTGGCCGCGTCGACGCAGCTCCTGCTGGGCGCTCTGCGCGAGGCAGGCCCGCAGAGCGGTTGCTGGACGTGGTGGCCGGCGTCGCAGTCACCGCAAACCTCCGGCGGTGTCGCCCGGCACCGGGCCCAGGAGACCGCGGTGCACACGTACGACGCCCAGCTCGCCGGGGGCACTGCGCAGCCGCTGCCGGTCGAGGTGGCACTCGACGGTGTGGAGGAGTTCCTGTTCACCGTCTGCGGAACGCCGAGTGCCTGGCCGCACAAGCCCACGGCCTTCGACTTCCACTGCGCCGAGGGCCGCTCCTGGCGCCTCACGGTCGACGGCGACGGCGCACGCACCACCCGCGTCCCCGCGCCCACCGCCGCGACCGGCGAAGACTCGGACACAGCCGGCGCCTCCGTCCACGGCACGGCCAGTGAGCTGGTCCTCTACCTGTACGACCGCATCCAGGCCGACTCCTTGCGTGTGGACGGAGACTCAGGGCTGCTCGACCTGCTCCGCGTCTGGGAGCCGGAGGAGAAGTAGGACGTAGCGGGGCGGTCGGCCGCGCCTCGAGCCGGTAGGACACCACTCTTCGCCAGGTTCGTCAGTCGCGGCACCGGGCTCAAACCCGCGAGGCGGCCTCGGGGCGTCACCAAGCCGACCGTCTACCTGGATGGCAGTGTGCCCATTTTGTCCGTCCCAGCGATCACGAGAAGCGACGCGACTGCCCTCGTCCCGATCTCGTCGAGAAGTCAGTCGATCAGGTGACTGCGGCGGCTGCCGTGCATGAGAGCAGGGCCTCTTGACAGCTCGAAGGGTGTCGAGGCCAACGTGCGGTCCAGGAGTCCCTGTTGTCGCATTTCTACGGCAACGCGGGAGTGGGGTCCACTTCAGCCACTCTCGCGTGTGACTGTCCGGCTCACATGTTCGGGAACGCCAGAGACCATGGGGCGCGCGAGCGTCGGTATCCCACCGACATGTCGGACGCCGAGTGGCCGGTGGTTCGGCCACTGCTGCCGGGCTGGCTGCGGCGCCGGGGCGGGCAACCGGAGGCTTATCGCCACCGCGCGATGCTGGACGCGATCCGCTACCTGGTCGACAACGGCACGAAGTGGCAGGCGACGTCTGCCGACTTCCCACCGTGGGACCGGGTCTACGCGTTCTTCCGGCGCTGGCGCAACCACGATCTGGTCCGCGAGTTCCACGACCGGCTCCGCCGCCCGGTCCGCGAGCGGGCCAGACGGGACTCGGAGCCGGGCGCGGGCGTGATCGACTCACCTTCCGAGAGGAGTGGGGCGATGCTGTGTTTCCCCTCCGTCAGGGCCAGGGGATGGCCGCCCGTTAGGCAGCGCGTCGTACCGGTCGCGATGCAGGCGCGAAAGGGGTATCCCGAGTTCAAGGTTGGCGGCGTGTGATGGGGGAGGGGAAGCCGCCCGGCGCCATGTGGCCGCCCTTTGCCTCACCTCGTGGACGCCTTTTCATCATTCGATCTCCTCGGGAGGTCTGACCTGCGCGGAGGGCTCCTGACGCGCGTTCAGGTGTATGGAGAGCCGCCGTCCGATGCCAGACGTGTGAGCCACTCGCGCAGCAGGCGCTGCTCGGCGTCGCTCAGAACATCGGCGTCGTCGGGGAGAGCTGCGCGCAGTGCGCGGGCTGCGGCGGCAGGGCCGGTCTCCGTGGCGGGGACAGTCGGTTCGACGCGTGTGATGGCGGCGACCATGGACTCGCGGAGGATGTCCAGCAGCTCTGGATTGCGGCGGCCCGCGGGAGTGGAGTGCCAGGTGGCGACCGCACCTTGCCCGGTGGCCTGGATGATCTGGGCGGCGAGTTCCTCGTCGACCCGCAGCCACCCCCCGGCCGCCAGTCGGCGTACCCGGCCGTAGAGGATCTCCAGGCCCGCGCGGTGTGCCATGTCCACGCCCCGACCGGTGGCCCTGTTCATCACCGCGAACAGCTCAGGGCGCGAGACCCCGAACTCCACGACCAAGTCCCAACCGCGGCGCAGCTCCGCCACCGGGTCCTCAGGGGCGAGGTCGAGCTGGGCGCGCTTGCTCTCGAGGAACTGCCCGTAGCCGTGCTCGGCGACCGCCTCCAGCAGCCCCTCCTTGTCGCCGAACAGACGGTAGATCGCCGGCGGTTGCATGCCGGCGGCAGCGGCTACCGCGCGGGTACTCACCGCGTCGGGGCCGCCCTTCTCCAGCAGCTCGACGGCCGCCTCGACGATTCGGTGACGAGGGCTGTCGGTGGAGTCGCGCCTAACCATGAATCGATGGTACCGAAAATTTGATTCCATCGGAATTTCCAGTGTTACTGTTGATTTGATTCCACTGGAAACGTCGCTGGGAGAAGCCAATGATCATCGTGACCGGAGCCACCGGAAAGCTCGGCCGCCGCACCGTCGAATGCCTCCTGGAGCGCGTCCCCGCCGACCGCGTCGGCGTCAGCGTCCGCGATCCCCGCAAAGCCGAGGACCTCGCCGACCGTGGCGTCCGCGTCCGGCAGGGCAGCTTCGACGACCCCGCCTCGCTCGTGCACGCCTTCGAGGGGGCCGAGCAACTGCTCCTCGTCTCCCTCGACCGCACGGGCGAGGAGTGTGTCACCGGCCACCGCACCGCCATCGACGCCGCCGTGAAGGCCGGCACCGGCCGCATCCTCTACACCAGCCAGATGGGCGCCGCCCACGACTCCCGCTTCCAGGCATGCCGCGACCACGCCCAGACCGAGGACCTGCTGCGCGCCACCGGCCTGCCCTGGACCGCACTGCGCAACGGCTTCTACGCTTCCAGCGCCTTGCAGTTCCTGGAGTCGGCCCGCCACACCGGCGACATCGCCCTCCCCGCAGACGGTCCCGTCGCCTGGACCGGCCACGACGACCTCGCCGAGGCCACCGCGGCGATCCTTGCCGAGGAGTGCCGCTTCGAGGGGCCCACCCCGCCGCTCACCGCCACGGCGGCACTTGACTTCGGCACCATCGCAGAGATCGCGACCCGGGTCACCGGACGGCCCTTCACCCGCACCGTCGTCCCCGACGACGCCTTCCGCGAGCAGGTCCTGGCTCACGGCGCCCCGGCCCCGATGGCCGACCTGCTACTGAGCATCTTCGCAGCGGCGCAGAACGGCGAGTTCACCGCCGTCGCCTCGACGCTGGCCGAGCTGATCGGACGAGAGCCCGCCACCTTGCGCACCCAGCTGGAGCATGCCTGGGCCGAATAGACCCAGTGGGGCGTGCAGACAGCCCCGGTCGCACCGGGATCAAGGTCGGAGCGCAGCCAGGGCCTGGAGGGATGCCGAAGGAGTCCAGCCCGCGTGCGCGTGGCGTAGCGGACTTCACCCACAGGCGGGGAAGGCCTGGCTCTGCCCCGGCGGGGGCGGGGACGCACCGGGCGGGGTCCCGGCCAGGGAGGTCGACACCCGGCTCGGGGCGTGCGCCCCGGCGCTGGCGTGGGCCGATCAGGCCGTACGGCTGTCCACCGGAGCTGGATTGTCCATGGGCCCCGCCTGGTACACCGCGGCGCTGACGCCGAGCGCCGCCGGATCCTTCGCGGCCGCCCTGCGCACCGCGTCCCGCGGGGCCCGCGCCTCACAGGAGGAGGGCGACGGACTGTACGTGTCGCGCAATCTCTGGGTCCTGGGCGCGGTCCAGCTGCACACCGGGGACGTCGCCGACGCCGTGGCCTCCTTCAGGGCCGTCGCAGAGGCCGAGCGGCACGTCCCGTCGGCCGACCCGGGCATGTTCCGCTGGCAGCCGGACGCCCTGGAAGCCTTCACCTGCGCGGGCCGGCTCGACCTGGCCCGCGAACTGCTGGAGCGCGCACGGCTCCTGGTGGGACCGGCCGGGGCCGGTTCGGGACCGGGGTCGGCGCTGGACCGCGCCCATGCGATCCTGCTGGCGCGCGGCGGAGCCGCGGAGGAGGCGAGTGGGAAGCTCCACCGCACGGCGGCCGCCTTCGAGCAGCTGGGCCTGCCCCTGGAGCAGGCCCGTACGCTCCTCGCGCTGGGCCGGGTCGAACGGGCCCGCAGACGCCAGGCTGCAGCCCGCGCGGCGTGGGAGGCGGCCCGGGCCGTCTTCGACGACACCGGCGCCCGCCCGTGGCAGGAACTCACGCGCGAGCTGCTCGACCGGGCGGGCGGAGCGGGACCGGGGTCGCCCCCGGGCGGCCCGGCCCCGGGCACACGCAGGCTGACCGAGTCCGAGTCGCGGCCGGCGGACCCCATCTGCCAAGGGGCCACGAACCAGCAGGCGGCCCAGCAGATGTTCCTCTCCGTCAAGGCGGTGGAGGGCATGCTGAGCCGCGTCTACCGCAAGTTCGGCGTCCGCTCGCGCACCCAACTCGCGGCGGCCCGCTCCGCCGCGGCCCCGGGCCAGAACGGACCGGCGCCCCCCGAGTGACCCCAGGTCACTCGGGGGGCGCCGGCCGTGCAGCGGCTGTGGCCGCCGGCTCAGGGGTGCGGCAGCCGTCCGGCGGTGAAGCCCGCCTTGGTCCCAGCGTGATCGGCCCGGCCGTGCTGAGCCGACGGAAGCCGCCTGTCGCGTACCGTTCTCCGGTTGCCCCGCCGTGACCCCGGGATATGGGGTGAGTTCGGCCATGTACTGCCGGGGTTTGGCCTGCCAGCCCGGTGACCCGGATGCGCAGGCCGACGCGCTCGGTGTGCTGGTGCATGTTCAGGAGGTGCACAGTCCGGCGACGTCCATGAGGGTGACGCGGTCTGCGTCGACCACGGGGTCCCGTTTACGGTGATCACGCTCCTTTCTGGAAGCCGTTACCGCCCGCCTGCTGTCGGTGGGAGGGGAGGGCGGGATCAGAGGCGCGATGCAGCGGACTCCGGCGTGGCTGCAGGCGGCGGGCGCCCCTCGTACAGGTGGGCTGCGGCGGGCCGGCTGTTCGGGGGCAGGCGAACGGCACTCGCCGGTCCGGCTGGTTCTCGTGCCGGCAGGCCAGGGCGCGGGCGACGTTCGACCGGCTTTGGGCCGGGGACTCGTCAGCTGCGGCAGCCGGACTCTTTGCCGGTGGACGGCACGGGGGTGCGAGAAGGTGGAGGGCGCGGCGATGTGGAGCGGCCGCGGGCACCGGTGGGAGCGGCCGGTGTCAGCGTCGGGGTCAACCCGCGCCGCCGCATGTCACTCACGACGCCGAACGCTGTGCTTGTGGTGCCGGGTGGTGGGTGGCCGGGGCTAGGGTCGGGCTCAGTCCGCGTCGATAGGGCGTGCGCGGGCGAGGCCCGGTGACCAGAGCGCTCTGGCGGCAGTAGCACCGGGCCGCCCAACCACCGACGGACCGAGGTCCGGCGTCCGCGAAAGCGGCTCCTCTGGTGGGGCAGCTCTGCTGAACGTGCGCGAGTTGTGGTCTGCTCCAGAGCGCATCACCTGCCCGTGTTGCAGAGCCGGGTCCGGCGGCGGTCATGGAGGGCGGCGGGGGCACACATGCCAGCCGGTTCAGAGCCGGTCGTGGAGGCGGTGGCGGCGTAACCCGTGCTGTGCCGTGCAGCCCGGCGGATGTTTCGCCGTCGTTACGCGCCGCGCTGGTCCCGACCTCCTTGCCTGGATTCTCCGCCAGCTCCCCGACGGCTACGCCCACCTCTTCTGCCACGCGCAGCTGCGCCAGCCCGAGCCCGCCGCCTGACCGGCGCCACCGGCACACGAGAAACGGGGCGGGGACCGCTGCTGCGGTCCCGGCCCCGTCGCACGAGGCGGGAGTCTCAGTGCTTGAAGATGTCCTTGACCTTCTCCTTGGCCTCGCGGGCATCGCCCTTGGCCTGCTCCGCGCGGCCCTCGGCGGTCAATCGCTCGTTGCCCGTCAGGCGCCCAGTGGTCTCCTTGAGCTTGCCCTTGGCCTGCTCACCCTTCGCTTCGGCCTTCTGCTCACCAGACACAGCTGATCACTCCCTGTCCTGTGGAATACGCCTTACAGGGCCCCGTATGACCGCTGGATGCTTTCCCAAACAGGCAAGGAGCTTGCCCTGCCCGCAGCTCGCACGGGACCGGCCTGCGGGTGGGTCCGGGTGGCGCAGGACTTCGATAGTGGGGTGGTCTCCGGTCAAGCATCCGCGATCCCCGTGGTCCCGACGGCATTCCGGTCGGACCCGCGGACATAGAAGGCCGGCGCAGGATCAGCGCCGGCATCGTTTAGCAGCGGTACCCGTCGGGGCACTCGGGGAACAGCACTCCGAAGAACAAGAAGAAGAGAAGCGGCACACTGGACACCGCGGCCATGAGCAGGAAACGTCCGCGTGCCTCACGCCGGTCCCAGACCTGAGCCACCACCAAGCCCGCTGTCGGCGCGAGCGCGGCAGTGAACAGCGCCATCAGGCCGAACATCCAGCCGACCTCTCGTCGTACGTCCGGCAACCCCATCGCATACGCGATCGCCGGGGCGAACAGAAGGAGGGGTGCAGATGCCCACCACCACGACAGTGCTCTGATGATCCGATCCGCTCGTGCAGGCGCCAGGCCAGTCGATCCTCTTACCCCTTGACGGCTTTCCGGAGCGATCCCAGACGATGGCATGTCCACATCGTAGGCAGCTGAGAGGAACATGTGGTCGCCTCGGGGCCTGACTCTCTCGCGAACGGGGCTATCCAGACACCTCAGGGCTCTAACTGATCGTTTCAGAATGAGTTCGGCTGTGGGTCTTGCGCTCCGTGATCTTGGTCAGCAGGGTGTCCAGGGTGCGTGCTGATCTTGTTCCGGATGACCTGTGGGAGCGGGTGGCCCCGCTTCTGCCGCCTGCGCCCGCACGGCGCCATCGCTCCCCGGGTCGACTGCGCGTTCCCGACCGGGCCGCCCTCGCGGGCGTCATGTACGTGTTGCGGACCGGTGTCGCCTGGCGCGATGTCCCGGCCGAGACCGTGGGCTGCTCCGGCGTGACGGCCTGGCGCCGGCTACGGGACTGGACCGAGGCCGGCGTCTGGCCGCGTCTGCACGCCACCCTACTGACCGAACTACGCCGCGCTGACCTTCTCGGCCTGGACGACTGCGCCGTGGACGGGTCGCATGTCCGGGCCCTGAAAGGGGGATCACATCGGCCCCTCGTCCGTCGACCGCGCCCGTCCCGGCTCCAAACACGATCTGATCGTCGATCGCCACGGCACCCCGCTCGCCGTCACGCTCACCGGCGGAAACCGACATGACGTCACACAGCTGCTGCCGCTACTGGACGCAGTCCCAGCGATTCGGGGTCTACGAGGAGCCCCCGCCGCAAGCCCCGACGCCTGTACGCCGACCGGGGCTACGACTTCGACAAGTACTGCCGTCTGCTGTGCAAGCGCGGCATCAAGCCGATGATCGCCCGGCGCGGCGTCGCGCACGGCTCGGGACTGGGCAAGGTGCGCTGGGTGGTCGAGCGCACCTTCGCCTGGCTGCATCAGTTCAAGCGGCTCCGCATCCGCTACGAACGACACGCAGATCTCCACCAGGGCCTGCTCGAACTGGCCTGCAGCCTCATATGCCTTCGCCGCCTCCGAGCTTCATTCTGAAAGATCAGTAAAGGGCGACGCACCGGAGTCGGTAGCAGGGTGGCGCAGTCGATTTGCTGTCCTTCCGAGCTGAACTCAGCTGAGGTCGAAGGTGACGCTCACCGAGCCGTCCCAGTCCGGTGCCTCCAGAAGTGTGAGGGTTCCATCCTCGGCCTCGACGACGCGCACCGTGATCCGGCCGCGGTCCTCACCGGGAAACGCAATGGAGAAGTGGGGATCCATCTCCATGAGGAAGTCCCAGCCCTCGCGTTGGGTCGCGTCAAGGGCGCTGGCATGCCGCCCGGTTGCCCGCCACTTGCCGACCGCGTCGACAGTGACGGTGATGTCGATGTCGTACTCCTCAAGGCACGTCGCGTGATTGGCCCACCATTCAAGGCGGGCCTGACCCGCGAATCGATCCATGAGCACACTATGCACGGTGCCTACGGGTGAGTCTGCGCGGCTGCCGGCCGTCGTGGGTCAGTCAGCGAGACAGAATTGCATGGGGCAGACCGGACAGGTCCTTGCTTCATCCGGCGGCGCCCCCTACGCCTTCGCCGCCTCACGACCTCATTCTGAAACCATCAGTAAGTGGCTGTTGTCGTTCCGGTCTTGAGGGATGCTGGTCGAACAGGGGCCCTGGTCACGTGATTCGGCGGCTACCGGCGGGAGCAGCGTCACCCCTCGTAGGCGATGAAGTAGCCAGGTGCGTCTGGGTGAAGTGTCGAAACGGTGCATCGGTCGACATGTCCTGGTCGTGAATAGGTGCGAGCGTAGCCGTGACCCGTGCCGGTTCCTCATGCGGCGCTCCTGGCAGGCTCGGCGGCGACCTGGTCGTCGTCCGCTGCTAGCGAGTCGCCGACGGCGGCGATACATCGAGGCGCCTCGAATACGGTCCGCGGCTTCGGGCGCGGGTGGGCAAGACCGGAGAGCGGCCCGCCATGGGTCGGCCGCTGGCGTCCGTCGCAGACGACGAGATCGGCGAGGCCCTGGAGCCAAGTCCTGTTCGACGTCTGGGCTACCTCGTCGAGGGGGCCCATGCGTCGTGCGGCCCGCTGTCGAGTGCGTCGAGCAGGAGGTCGGTGTCGAACGGGACGGGCAGGGCCTGTTCGCGGAGGTCGGCGGGGGTATGCGGGTGGCTGGGCTTGATGCGGACGAGGCGGGTGTTGGGGAGGTGCCGGGTGAGGTGTTCGCCGGGTGTCCGGATGACGCCGGGGGTGTTGAATCCGGCTCCGAACTCCAGGATCAGCAGTCGGGTGCCGTTGTCGGCGCTGTTCAGCCATTCCTGGAGGCGGTTGCCGGCCGGGAGGTAGGGCTCGTCGACGAACTGCGGTCCGATCCGCACGTTGATCTCCACGTTCTCGCCGCAGTTGGGGCAGTGCGGCAGGGCGGCGGGGTCGGTGATCGCACCGGTGGCTGGGTCGTACGCGGCGAGCAGCCCCTTCACCAGCGGGTGGCTGTCCCAGGTGGTGCGCAGGCAGGGGACGGTGCACTGGTAGTGGCCGTAGTCGCCCTGCGGGGTGAAGATCCGCTCCGGGGCGAAGCCGTTGCGGGCGAACGGGGCGTCGACGTTGGACGTCATCACCCAGTGCTCCTTGTCGGCGACGAGCGCCCGCAGTCGCTGGTAGAGGGGGTTCGGCCCCGGGGTGTAGCGGATGTCGTCGATGTGGACGGCCCAGTAGCCCCACCACAGGGCGGGCGGCAGGTGCACGCCGACGATGTAGCGGGAGCGCAGTCCCATCCGGTGCAGGGCGGGGAACAGTTCCTTCAGTCGCTCTTGGTCGCCGTAGTCGTACCCGGCGGCGGCGCTCAGTCCGGATCCTGCGGTGACCAGGACCCTGTCCGCCTCGCCCAGCCAGGTGCGGACGGTGCGGGCGGCGGCCGTCAGGTCGGGGACACGGTGGGTGTTCATCGCGGTAGGGGTTCCTTCGAGCGGGTTAGGTCAGGGCGTGCTGGTAGGTGGCGTAGTCGTCGTCCGTGAACACGTTGAAGATCACGCGGTCGAGGACGCAGGGGTGCTCGTCGAGCCAGTCGGCGACGGTGTCCAGTGCGATCCGGGCGGCCGGTGCCTTGGGGAAGCCGAAGACGCCGGTGCTGATGCCGCAGAACGCCACCGTGCGGATACCGCCCGTCTCGGCGGCGAGGTCGAGGCACGCGCGGTAGGACGATGCCAGCGCCTGTCCGTGATCCGGGCCCAGGGTGCCGTCGACGATCGGGCCGACGGAGTGCAGGACGTACGGGGCCGGCAGCCGCCCGCCCCGTACGATGATCTTGGCGGTGCCGGTGGGTTCAGGGTGGCCTTGGAGTTCCATGACGGTGTGGCAGTCATCGCGCAGTCCGGGCCCGGCGGCACTGTGGATGGCGTTGTCGATGCACGGGTGCAGGGGGACGAAGCAGCCGAGCATCGCGCTGTTGGCGGCGTTGACGATCGCGTCCGCGGCGAGCGTGGTGATGTCGCCCTGCCAGAGCGTGGTGCGGCCGGCCGCCCGGTAGGAGGTGGTGGGCAGCTGGTCGGCGAGTGCCGGCAGTCGCGCGGGGTCGGTGACCGTGCGCGCCAGGCGTTCGCCGCCGAGCAGGGCGTCGAGCACCTTGGCGGCTCCGTCGGGCAGCGGGCCGGGGGCGCGCACGGTCATTACGGTGCGCAGCAGTAGCCGGGCGCGGGTGTCGTCGGCCTGTTCCTGGTCCTTCGCGGTCAGCCCGGGCCGTGGGGCGGCCGGGTCGTCGGCCAGCAGCCGGAGCGCGGTCCGGGTCAGGGTGCGCGTTCCTCGGTGGGCGCGGGTGGTGCGAGCGGCCGGGGCGGGGTGTTCAGGGCGATCGCGGCTCGGTAGGCGTCCAGGCGCAGGGCGTTCGGGGTCATGGTGGGCGTCAGCCGATGCGGACGGAGAGCATGGAGATCGCTCCGCCGCCGTCGTACCCGTCGACGGGGAAGGTGACCGGCTCCTGGATGCCTTCGTCGTGGCGGCACTGGGCGATGACGTACAGGAACGGCAGGTAGTGCTCGGGGGTCGGTACGGACAGGAGGGCGTCCTGGCCGCACTGCTCGTAATCGACGAGTTCGTCGATGCGGCCGGCGGGGACGGCTTCGCGGATCCGTTGGTTGAAGCGGACGCCCCAGTCGAAGGGCTCGTCGCGGGTCAGGCCCCAGGCGTAGGTGTGCAGGTTGTGCACGACGTTCCCGGAGCCGAGGATCAGCACTCCCTCCTCGCGCAGCGGGCGCAAGCGTTTGGCCAGTTCGTAGTGTTCGCGCGGGGTGAGGTTCTCGTCCACGGAGAGCTGGACGACGGGGATGTCGGCCTCGGGATACATGTGGACCAGGAGTGACCAGGTGCCGTGGTCCAGACCCCAGTGCCGGTCGGCGGCCACCGGCTGCGGGCTGAGCAGTTCGGTCACTCGGCGGCACAGCTCCGCCGAGCCCGGCGCGGGGTACTGCACCTGGTGCAGGGCGGGCGGGAAGCCGCCGAAGTCGTGGATGGTGCGGGGCTGCTCGGCTGCGGTGACGCGGACGCCCGGCACGTACCAGTGGGCGGAGACGGACAGGATGGCGCGCGGGCGGGGCATGGACCGGGCGAGCTCCTCCCAGCCTGAAGTCCACTCGTTGGGCTCCAGGGCGTTCATGGGGCTGCCGTGGCCGACGAAGACGGCGGGCATGGTGCCGGGCTCGGTGGTCACCGGTACTCCTCAACAGTCAGATCGCGGAGGGAAGAAGTCTGATCGCGGACGTCGGCCCCGGGAACTCGCTGGAGGCGGCGGACGCAAAGGGGGGATTCGGGTGCCAAGCGGCGAGCGGCCGGACCGCGGGCGGTCCGGCCGCTCGCCGTCGGGTGTCCTCAGAGCTCTTCGAGGGTGCCGGTGTGCAGTTCGCCCTCCCGGCCGTCGGGAGTCTCGTAGGTCCAGAAGGCGTGGACCGTGTTGGTGTTCATTGACCGTGCCTGTGCCGGGGCCGGCGACGGTCTCGTAGCGCAGTTCGGTGCCGTCGGGTGCGTAGGTGTTGTGGAACACCGTGCCGTTGTCCACGGTGAACCGGAACTTCTTCCCGGCGTAGGTCAGAGTGCTCACGATGTTCTCCGGCCGCTCAGAACAGGCCGTTGGTGTGCGGCAGCTCGGCCGGGACCGGCGCGATGACGTCCCAGTGCTCGACGATCTTGCCGTCGGCGACGCGGAACAGGTCCCAGTACGCCACTGGCACGCCGAACTCGCCCTCGGACTGCAGCAGCACCAGGTCGCCTTCGGCGACGACCTTGTGGACCTGCTTGTAGACCAGGTTCTTGCCCTGCTCGCCCCACGTCGCGGCGGCGGCGCCGAAGCCGTCCAGGCCGTCGGCGGCCTCCGGGTTGTGCTGGAGGTAGGTCTCGGTGGAGATGAAGTCGGTCAGCACCGAGTAGTCGGCACCCTTGAGGACCCTCTCCGCGAACTCCACGACGAGGGCACGGTTGGCCTCGGTCCTGTCCAGTTCACGCGGCTCGCCCTGCCCGTCGGTCTGCGAGCGGCCGGAAGCGGTCTTCGCCACGACCGGGGTGAGGGCGTCCCAGTGCTCGGCCAGCTTGCCGTCGGCGTCGACGCGGAACAGGTCGAAGGCGACCAGCGGGTCCGGTCCGAAGCCGTAGTAGGTGCCGTGCAGGGCGACCAGGTCGCCGTCCGCGATCACCCGGGCGCCCTCGTAGCGGAAACCGTCGGGCAGACCGGCCACCAGGTCGCGCAGTGCCTGGGGGCCGTCGGCGGCCAGGCTGCTGTGCTGGCGGTAGTCGGCCGCGACCCAGCGGTCCACCGCGGAGGGGTCCTTCTTGCCGAACAGCTCATCGGCGGCCTGCAGAACCAGTTCCTTGTTGCCCATGACACGTTCCTTCCGGCGCGGAGGCGGAGCCGTCTCCACCAGTCGCACCTCCACCTTCGGCCAGGTGTGCCGCTGTCGCGAGGTAAGATCCGAAAGCATCATGGTCAAAACCGAGCATCCGGGCGAAGGCACGCACGTCGCCGAGTACGGCTTCCACAACCCCGACCGCGCCCCTCTGGGTATCGAAGTGACCAGTATTACGTGTCTGGCCAGCAGACTTTCCCCGCAGGCGCTGACCGGCGTGCACCGCACAGATTTCCATCAGATCATCCTGGTCGCCGCGGGCGAAGCCATCACCATGGTTGATTTCCAAGATCACCCCTCACCCCCGGGCACTCTGCTGCACGTGGCCCCCGGCCGGGTACTGCGCCTGCCCCGACCCGTCCGCCCGGCCGACCCGGTCCAGGCGGCCATAGTGCTGTTCACCCCCGCCTTCCTGCCGCCCCTGGGGGCCGCCCGCACCCTGCTCACGCCCTTCAGTCCCGCCGTCTGGCGCCTCGCGCCACACGAGAACACCCTGCTCACCGCCGCCCTGGGAGAACTGGCCGCCGAATACCGAAGCGCCGTGCGAGACCCATGCAGCGCGACCACCGCGGAACTCCTGCGTCACCTGCTCGCCGCACTCGTCCTCCGCCTGGCCAGACTCCCCGGCCCGCACGACAGCCAGCCCGGACCCTCCACCACCGCAGGCGACACCTTCCTGCGCTTCCAGCACGAACTCGAACGCTCCTTCGCCACCACCCGCAACGCCGCCGCCTACGCCGCCCGGGTCGGGTACTCCCTGCCCACCCTCAACCGCGCCTGCCAAGCCGCCACGGGACGCAACGCCAAAACCCTCATCGACGCCCGCGTCGCCCTGGAAGCCGGCCGCCTCCTGGCCCACACCGACCTGCCCGTCGCCGCCATCGGCCGCCGCCTCGGCTTCACCGAACCCACCAACTTCGGCAAGTTCTTCACCCGGGAGACCGGCCTGCCCCCCGGCACCTTCCGCACACAACAACGCCCCTGACCATCGACATACCGATCAGCCGCAGCATCCTCGCCCAGCCTGACTCGTCCACCCCGCTCACCCTGCCGATCATTCCGGCGAACCGCCCCACCCCCTCGACGTGCAGGACACGGGCACGTCAGCGATCATGTGTAGGCGTCGTTGAAGGCCAGATCCCTTTCTCGATGGGGTGATCGTGGTCGGCGCCGGGCATAGGAAACGGGGCCGCGCGGTAGCTCGGAGCGTGCCGACGCCAACAAGCCGTCCCGGAGAACCTTTTGCCGCTTCTGTAAGCGAGGCGTTCCCGGTGACTTCCTCGGCGTGTCGCAGGACCGCCAGACGGTGCTGGGCCTGGCGGTCCTGCTGCTGTTGCGGCGAAGGGGGCATGGCGGATCTCCGTCACTCTCGGAGACCCATGTGTAACCAACGTCTGGCAGTTTTGTACCCAGGGCCACGCATACGAAGGCCGCGCCCCGGGGCAGGGCGCGGCCTTCGGAGGATTCTTGTGGCGCCGCCCCGTCTCCGCGGCGACACGTGCGCTGGACCGGTCGACGCCGGTCCGGCGCTGGTGTCAGTTCTTGGTGAGGGTGCAGGTGTAAGTGGGGGTGCCCGAGCCGCGGTAGGCCTCGAGTTCGAGGTGGTAGGTGGCGCTTCCCGCGGCGGTTCTGGTGAAGGTGAGTGACTCGTCGGTGCCCAGGCCGTTGTTGACAGATCGGGTGAGGGTGCTGCCGTTGGAGTCGAGGAGGTAGAGGTCTGCGTCGTAGGCGTCGGGCACGGCGCACTGCACGGTGAGGCGTTCGTTGGCCGCCAGCGAGACACGGAAGTAGTCGCGGTCGGTGGTGGAGGCCATGGTGCCGCTGATGGAGGCGGGGTAGGTGAGGGCGGTGGCGTCGTTGGCGGTGGCCCGGGTGTCGTTGGCTTCGTTCTCGGCGAGGAGGACTGTGCCGCCCGGGGTGCCGCAGGTGGTCTGTGGTGTGCCGCTGTAGGGGTTGGTGTCGATGACGCCGCCGGTGACGTTGCGGAGGTAGTAGCCGCAGGTGGGACGGTTCTTGAAGTCGTAGGTCTGGCCGGGGCCGAGGTGCCAGATCTTGTAGCCGGAGAACGTCAGGGGTTTGCCGGCGGTGGCTTGTTCGGGCTGGTGGTCGCCGAGGACGATGAAGGCCTCGGTGCCGTAGAGGGTGGCCTGGCCGTTGCTGTCGAGGAGCAGCGAGCTGCCTTCCTCGACTCCGACGCCCCAGGCCTTGCCGCCGGAGGTCCGGCCGTCCTTGATCGCGCGGGCGACGAAGGCCATGGTGCGGCCCATCCGGTCGCGGGCCGTGAAGTGGGAGTCGTTGATGACGCCAGCGTAGTTCGGCCAGTCGAACATGCCGGTGGTGAAGGTGATGTAGCTGTCGTACGGGTTGGCGAGGGCTTCGGCGCTGGTGACGCTTCCCTGGCATGCGTCGTAGACCACGGGGCTGTTGATGTGGGTGCCCGCGCTGCCGCCGCCCGAGCCGCCGCCCTTGGCGACGACGGATTCGACGGAGGCTTCCAGTGCGGTGCCCTTCCAGGCGGCGTAGCGGCACTGGTCCCCGCCGGCGAAGTACACGAACTCGGCGTTGCGGATGTCTGCGTTGACCTGGCTGTTGTTGCCGTCGGAGGCGGCGGTCAGGGTCCAGCTGGTACAGGAGTTGACGCCGGGCAGCGCCATGACGGCGTCGCATTCGGGGGCGGCGCTGCCTGAGGTGGGGGCGGAGCCGGCCAGGATGACGACGTCGAGGCTGCCGGTGCCGCCGCGGATGGCGTCGATGGCGGCCGACATGGATCCGGGGTTGATCTTTCCGTCACCGTTCATGGTGAAGGCGGGGCCCTGCCAGGAGGTGCGGCTGACGTCGGAGGCGCTGCCGAGGCGTATGCGGGTGCCGGCCGCTTCGGCGCTGCCGGTGGAGGCGAGTGCGCCGGTCAGCGTGAGCAGAGCCATAGCGGCCGAGGCCAGCTTGGCATGCCTGAATCGTGTGCCCATGAAGTCTCCGAGAGGTGGGGGAGGTGCGCGGATCTGCAGAGGGCAGGGCGTGGCGACGCCCTGAGGGGCGCGTGGGGGAGCTGCGCCGTCGCGGTGGTGCGCAGTAGCAGAACTTACAAGCCAAGTTGAGTGAACGGTAGATGTAGCACGCAAAACGCAGCACCTCTCCCCCTGGCCAGTTGATTCAGGCCGCTCAACCGCTTGGCCGCGAGGGCCTTGCAGCCCAAACCGTGCCCCGTTACTGCAATGTAATGAGCGATACATCTAGCCATCATCGAACCAGTTCTGTAATTTCCGTGTTGCAGTCGACGGCGAACGCCCCGTCGGCCCGAAGACCGGAGAGGCATACGCCTGATGAACACCTGTCTGTCCCGAAACCTGATCATTGCGTTGACGGCCGCGACCGCGCTGGCCACGCTCACTTCCTGTTCGGACTCCGCCGACGCCGCCAAGTCCGCTGGCGGTGAGCAGATCACCGTCGCAGGTGCGGCGGTCACGGAGGACACCGCGCTGCACGACGCACTGCCGGACGCGATCAAGAAGTCGGGCACCGTGCGCGTGGCCACGGACGTGCCCTACGCGCCGTTCGAGATGTTCGTGGCCGAGGGCGAGCCGGAGCTCACCGGGCTCGACTACGACCTGGGGCAGGCGCTCGGGGCGAAGCTGGGTGTGAAGTTCGACTTCGCGCCGCAGAAGTTCGACGGGATCGTGCCCGCGATCCAGGCCGGCAAGTTCGATGCGGCGATGTCGGCAATGACCGACAACAAGGAGCGCCAGGCGGTCGTCGACTTCGTCGACTACTCCGTCTCCGGTTCCGGGATCATGGTCGCCAAGGGCAACCCTGAGAAGATCACCACCCTCGATGACCTGTGCGGCAAGAAGGCCGCGGTGCAGGCGGCGACCAACCAGCTCGACCTCCTCAAGAACCACGAGGCCAAGTGCAAGGCCGCGGGCAGGGGGGAGATCGACATCCAGACCTTCCCCAAGGACTCCGACGCGCAGCTCGCCCTGCGCTCGGGCAAGGTCGTCGCCCAGGTGCAGACCAAGCCCGCCGCGGGTTGGACCGCGAAGACCGCTGACGGCGGAAACGCCTTCCAGGTCGTCGACGACCCGGCCGCCGCGGGCGGCTACGGGGCTTCGCCGAACGGGATCGCGGTTTCCAAGAAGCTGCCCCAGCTCAGCGACGCGATCCACAAGGCCCTGCAGGCGCTGATCGACGACGGCACCGTCACCAAGATCTTCGACAAGTACGGGGTTGCTTCCATCGCCGTCAAGGAAGCCACCAAGAACGCGGCGGTGGACTAAACATGACCACGACCACAGTCCCCGTGGACACCGACCGTCCCGCGCCCCAGCAGCTCACCGTCGTGCCGCTGCGCCACTACGGCCGCTGGATCGCCGCCGTCGCGGCCATTGCTGCACTCATCGGTGTGGCCGGATCACTGGCGAAGAACAGCAATCTCCACTGGGAGATCATCGGGCACTTCCTGTTCGCCGACCTGATCTTCTCCGGACTCGTCACCACCCTGTGGCTCACCGTGGCCGCGATGGCCCTCGGGCTCATTCTGGGCACGCTGGTCGCGGTGATGCGACTGTCGTCCAACCCGGTTCTCTACGGGATGTCCTCACTGTTCGTCTGGTTCTTCCGCGGTACCCCGCTGCTGGTCCAGATCATCTTCTGGGGATACGCCGCCGCCCTCTACCAGTACGTGAAGATCGGCATCCCGTTCACCAGCGTCACCTTCTTCCAGGTCGAGACGAACTCCCTCCTCACCCCGGCCATCGCAGCCCTGCTGGCCCTCGGGCTGAACGAGGCCGCGTATGCCTCGGAGATCGTCAGGGCCGGCATCCAGTCGGTGGACCCCGGCCAGAGCGAAGCCGCGCACTCCCTGGGTATGCGGCCCGCGCAGACGATGCGCAGGATCGTGCTGCCCCAGGCCATGCGGGTGATCATCCCGCCGATGGGCAACGAGACGATCAACATGCTGAAGATGACCGCCCTGGTGTCGATCATCTCGGCGCACGACCTGATGTCCAACATCCAGGACGTGTACGCGCAGAACTACCAGGTCATCCCCATGCTCGTCGTCGCCAGCCTCTGGTACCTGGGCCTGGTCACCCTGCTCAGCATCCCGCAGGCATGGCTGGAGCGCCGCTACGGCCGCGGCACCGACCGAGGCGGCCACACCTCGCCCCTGCGCCGGATGCTTGCCGGTGCACTGGCCCAGCCTGCCCGCACGAAGAAGAACACCAAGGAGGCGGGTGCGTGAGCGTCCCCATGGTCCACGCCCACGGCGTGCGCAAGCACTTCGCGAAACTCGAAGTCCTCAAGGGCATCGACCTGACCATCGAACGCGGCCAGGTGTGCTGTCTGCTGGGTCCCTCCGGCTCGGGCAAGTCGACGTTCCTGCGCTGCATCAACCACCTCGACCGAGTCGACGGCGGCAAGCTGGCGGTCGACGGCGACCTGGTCGGCTACCGCCAGAACGGATCCAGGCTCCACGAACTGCGTGAGAAGGAAGTCGCCGCGAGGCGACGCGACATCGGCATGGTCTTCCAGCGCTTCAACCTCTTCCCTCACATGACCGCCCTGGACAACGTCATGGAAGCCCCCGTCAACGTCTGCAAGACCGACAAGTCGCAGGCAAGGGACGAGGCCCACCATCTGCTGGAACAGGTGGGCCTCGGGGACAGGGCGGGCCACTACCCGGCCCAGCTCTCTGGCGGGCAGCAGCAGCGCGTCGCCATCGCCCGCGCCCTGGCGATGAAACCCAAACTGATGCTCTTCGACGAACCCACCTCCGCGCTCGACCCCGAACTGGTCGGAGACGTACTGGACGTCATGCGCCGGCTCGCCGCCGACGGCATGACGATGGTCGTGGTCACCCACGAGATCGGCTTTGCCCGCGAGGTCGCCGACACCGCCGTCTTCATGGACGACGGCGTCGTCGTCGAATCCGGCGACCCGCGCCAGGTCCTCGTCGAACCCCGCCAGGAACGCACCCGCGCGTTCCTCTCGAAGGTCCTGTGACCGCCCCCTCACGGGAACAGCTGCACACCAACCCGCTGCTCCCGCATGCCGAGGCCCGTCTGGAGGGCTACCTGACCGACCTGGCTGCCCTGGTGGCCATCGACTCGGGCTCCTACAGCCCCGTCGGCGTCAACCAGATGGCCGACTGGACCCAGAACCGGCTGCACCGGCTCGGATTCGACGTCGAGCGCGTCACCCCCGCCTCCTCTCACGGGCACCCTGTCGGCGACATGATCCTCGCCCGCAAGGCGGGCAGCCTTCCGGTCGAGCAGGGCGGACAGCGCATCCTGCTCGTCGCGCACCTCGACACCGTCTTCGACGACGGTATTGCCGCAGCGAGGCCCTTTCACCTCGACGGCCACACGGCGCGCGGCCCCGGTGTCAGCGATGACAAGGCGGGCCTGCTGGCCGGGATCACCGCGCTGGAGATCCTGGAGGAGACGCGGGCAAGCCAGTACGCAGAACTCGTCTTCCTCGCCACCCCAGACGAGGAGATCGGCTCTCCGGCGAGCCGCCCGATGACCGAAGCAGCAGCCCGCGGCGTCCACTTCGCCCTCGCCCTGGAGTGCGCCCGGGAGAACGGCGACCTGGTCATCGCCCGCAAAGGCGTTGCCGACTTCCGTGTGAGCGTCACCGGCCGGGCCGCGCACGCCGGCATCGAGCCGGAACGCGGAGCGAACGCTGCCCTGGCCGCCGCCCACCTGGTCGTGGCCCTGCAGTCCCTCAACGGCCACTGGGACGACGTCACCGTCAACGTCGGTGTCGTACGGGCCGGCAGCCGCACCAACATCGTCTGCCCGGAAGCCGAGCTGCGCGTCGAGGTCCGCTCGGCCACCGCAGCCGGACTCGCAGCAGCCCGCTCCGCGATCGAGTCAGCCGCGGCACGGCCCGCCGTGGCCGGCACCACGGCGACCGTCGAGCAGCTGGACCTGTGCCCGCCCATGGAGGACACACCCTCCTCACGCTGCATGTTCGATCAGGCCAGACACCTAGCCGCAGGCCTTGGAATCAGCCTGGGAGCAGCTGCGACCGGAGGTGTCGGGGACGCCAACTTCATCGCGGGCCTCGGCGTGCCCACCCTCGACGGCCTCGGCCCCGTAGGCGGAGCCGACCACACCCCCGAGGAATGGCTGGACACCTCCACCGTCCCGGCCCGCGTCGCGCTCCTGGCCTCACTCATCGCCGACCTCGGCGACAGCCGCACCGGCTGACCTTCCCCAGACGTCCCGTACCGGTTTGATCGCGCCATTGCCCGGTGCGGGACCCCACTCCGGCAGCCCCTCCCACCACGCACCGGGCTGCCGACCCGCGCCGGGACCGCAGCAGCCACCCGCCGCTGTGGTCCCGGCCACCACAAGACCCCACCCACAGGAGACGACCCTCATGCCCGTACCGACCGGAGCCCGCCGTACCGCACTGGTGGGCAGCACCGCTCTCATCGTCGCTCTCACCCTCGCCCCCTCCGCCCATGCACAGAGCTCCGCACCTGCCGGCGGCCGCGGCTCGCTCGTCCTGATCGGTGGCGGCCTGAAGGCCGACAACACGCAGATCTACGGCGAGATCATCAAGCGTGCGGGGGGATCGAAAGCGCGCATGGGTGTCCTCACCGCCGCCTCGATCCCCGCCAGCCAGGACCCGGACGCGAACGACCCTGCCAACTGCAGCAACTCCGCCTGCAACGGCGCCTACTACGCCGGGCTCTTCAAGCAGCACGGCGCCGCCGACGCCCAGTGGATCCCCGTCGACCTCGACCACATCGCCAACGCCGACTCCGACGAGGTGGTGCGGCAGGTCAACTCGATGACCGGCTTCTTCTTCGGCGGCGGCGACCAGTACCGCTATGTCACCACCCTGCTCCACGGCTCCGCGCACACCGATTCCAAGGTTCTCGCCGCCATCCGGGCCAAGCTCGCGGCCGGGGCCGTCGTATCCGGATCCAGCGCCGGAGCACAGATCGCAGCCGGAGCCGACATGGTCACTGGAGGCGACTCCTACGAAGCACTCCGCGACGGCAGCAGCCCCGGCTACTTCGACGACCCCGCCCGCCTCGGATACCTCCCCGAAGGCGGCTTCGGCTTCCTGCGCTCAGGACTGATCGACACCCACAACGGCACCAACGGACGCGAAGGCAGGGCCCTGCGACTGGCCGCCGACACGGGACACGACCGTGTGTACGCGCTGGAAGAGAACACCGCGCTCATCGTCGATGACCCCAACACCCCCCGCGAGCGACTGCGTGTTCTGGGTCCGCAGGGTGTCGCCGTCCTCGACCTGCGCCAAGTCCGGACCAGCAATTCGCCGGCCGGATGGTCCCTGACCGGCGCCCGCTACAGCTACCTCTCGAGCGGCGACCGCTACGACCCGAACCGCTGGCAGATCCTGCCCGCCAGCGGCAAGTGGCCGCTGATCCCGCTGTCGGCCTCACCGGTACCGGTCAACTCGGACGTCTTCTACTCACCGGCCAACCCTGCCGGCGTCCCCTACTCCTTCCTGAACACGGCCCGCGCCCTGACCGCCAGCACCCAGCGCACCACCACGGCCAGCACCTTCGAGAGCGGCCCCCGATTCACCGTCACCTTCACCAAGCAACCCGGATTCACCGCCTGGACCAGCGACGGTGCCACCGCGCAAACCGTCACTGGCCTGCGGATAGCCGTCGCACCGGAGTGACTCTGCCCTGACGCACTCCGGGCGACAGGGCCGGCGGAATCCGGGGGATCCGGCCGGCCCCAGCCGCGAGGCCCGACACTAAGCTCGACCTTGACCCGCCCAGCACCCACACACACGAAGGAAGAGCCCGCGCATGGCCCCTGGCACGCTCGCCGACGAGATCCGCCTCAAGCTGGGCGACGCCAGCCCCGCCGAACGTAAAGTCGCACGGGTGCTGCTCGCCGGCTACCCCTCCGCCGGCTTCGAAACCATGGCCGTCCTCGCGGAACGCGCCGCCGTCAGCACCCCCACCGTCCTGCGCTTCATCAACCGACTCGGCTACCGAGGCTTCCCCGACTTCCAGACCGCGCTCCGCGCAGAGCTCGACGAACGCAACGCCTCCCCCCTCTCCCTCTACGAGGCAACCGACTACGGCCGCAACCAAGACGGAGCCGAGGACCTTTCCCTCCTCCAGCGCGGCAGCAACCTCTTCAGCTCCGCCGTGGCCCAGACCCTCGCCGAACTACCCCCGCACGATCTCGAACACGCGATCACACTGCTCTCCGACGGCAAACGCCGCATCACCCTCGCCGGCGGCCGCTTCACGAACCTCTTCGCCCAATACCTCGGCCTGCACCTCATGCAGGTACGCGACGACGTCCGGTTCCTGCCGGACCGCGACGTCGAACGCACCGCGCAGCTCGCAGCGGTGAACCGACGTGATGTCTTCGTCCTGTTCGACTACCGGCGCTACGAGCCGGACAAGGTCTCCATCGCCGAACTCGTCCAGGAACACGGCGGCAAGGTCATCCTCTTCACCGACGTATGGCTCTCACCCGCCGCCGCGCACGCACAGGTAGTACTGCCGAGCCAGGTCGCCGCACCATCCCCCTACGACAGCCTCGTCCCTACCCTGGCCATCATCGAAACAGTCGTCGCCGGCGTGCTCACCGCCCTCGGCGAAGGTGCCCACCAGCGGATGCAGCACGGAGAGAACACTGCCCGCCGAATGGGCCTGTACTGACCACCACCACACCGGCGGCGACCTCGGGAGCGAGCAGGCCGCAATCCACCGCCCCTTGGAGGCTCTCCTACAGGGAGCCGGCCGAGAGGGCCAGCGGGCCGGGACCGCGGGCATCCTGCTGCAAGCCGCCCCGCTGAGATCCTCGTGGCCGGCTGGCTGGCGTGATCGGCGACTCACGTGGTGTTGACCGGCCCGCCACCGACCATCAGGTCGGTGGCTATGACCAGGCACCCGCCCTCATTCGTCGGCCAGGCCCGCATCCGCACGTGCACGGGGCGGCCGTTCACGTGGTGGAAGCGCCGGGCATGGTTCGTCACGCACCGGGGTCAGCTGGGCAAGGTGCACCGAGGAGATCCTGGACCTGCTCGGTGCGGGCGTTCTGGGCTTCCCCGAGGACACCCCGGCCGGCCTGTCCGAGGCCAGCTCGCGGCCGGTGCCAGCGCAGAGTGTCCAGATGGCCAGGCTCGTGGCCGCTGCCCTGCTCTGAGTGCCCGGTTGCGGTCGGCCTCATGGGCAGCAGCACCTTCACAGCCGATGCGGGTACGAATCAGGGCGGGCACAACAGCTCCGCGCGTGCCGGGCGCCGGGCCGTCACATGATCTGGCATCCAGCGCGGGCCCGCGCGACGTGTCCGTGTACCCGCTCCACCGGCCGGGCGTGAAGTCTGCTGGCAGGAGGTGGGCGGCCGGGGCGGGCGTCGGCTCGGCTAGCCCGGATCGGGGGCCGTCGACTGCGCGCCCACCGGAATGCTGCGGCCCCCGGCCCTGACACCCTGGCGGGTGCAGGGCCGGGGGCCGCCCCGACGGATCGGCGCCTGGGGCCCGCTTTGGGGTGGCGGCCACAGCGGTGCCGTGGGGGAGAGGAATCACCGCTGTGGCCGGGCGCCTTGTACATGCCCTCGGTGCACGTGGGTCAAGTGCGAAACCACCTGTGCGCATGGAGAGGTGCGGGCCGGGTTTACAGACCGGCATGGTGCTCACCTGGCTCGCCCGCAGCGACGCCAGGCCGGCCTTCGCAATTTGTGTCGTGGGAGCGGGGCGCGCCCCCCGTCGGCAGGCCGTTCGCGGCGAGGGCTGTCCTCCGGTGAGAGGGGGCAGCCCAGGTGAGAGCCGGGGCGGGGCAGGTTGCCGTGTGGAGCGGGCCTGGGCCGGTTGCGTGGCGGCAGTGCGGGTGGAGGCCGCGTCGGCGACCCGCTTGGGCGAGTCGCCCGGTGGCGGGGCGTCAGCAGGTGAGGGTGACCTCGTGCACGACCGGCTGGGGTGTCCAGGGGAAGGAGGCCACGCCGAACGTGCCGCGGACCGTGGTGCCACAGGGGACGGTGCCCGCCGGGCCGCGCACCTCGAGCGTCGTGGTGGTGAAGACGACAGGCTTGTCCTGCGTGAGGGGCGGGGCGCCGGCTCCCACGACCTCGGCGGACAGCGTGGTGGACAGCTCCTTTGTGGCGGGCGTCGGGCTGCCGGGAGAGGGCGGGCCTGCGAGGCTGACCCTGCCGTAGAACTGCACCGCGTTACCGGTGACGTCCGCGCACAGCCGGGTGAGCAGGCCTGCCTGGAGGCCCGAGTTCCCGCAGGTGGTCACGGTCTGGTCGGCGGCGGCCTCGGGGGTAGCGGCGGCCGGGCCGGCGGCCAGAACGGTCAGGCCGGCAACGCCGACCGCGAGAAGGGCTAAGCGGTTCATGGGGACGTGCTCTCCTTTGTGTTTTCGTCGGTGCGTGACGGGCCATCAACCCGCCTTGTGTGATGTGATATTTCACATCGCGCAAGAAGGCGAGATGATCGCGCCCTGAATTCCTTCCGTCAGAGGATCAAACTTCTCTGTTGGGCGCGGGTGGAGCTGGCAGGCGGAGAGACCATGGCCGACCTGCACGACCTTGTAGCGGATTTGGTGCCTGCCCTGAATACGGACGACAGGAGTGCTCTTCCGGGGAGACGTTGGAAATCGTGGTGGGCACCCGGCACGAACTGGCCCTGCACCCGGCCCACATCCACGGCCTCACCCAGCTCCTGCGCCAGGCCGTCGGCACCATCGGGCCCGTAGCACGCCAGGCGGCGGCCAGCGCTTCCACTGCGACGGCACCGGCCGTGCCCGGCCGCTGTGGGAGCCGGCAGCCGGACAAGCCTGAGCGCCTGGGGAAGCCCGAGGGGACCCGGGGCAAACCACCCGCGAGAGGCGGCTTGCCCAGGCCCTCGGCTACGGGCTTCCCCGCCCCGGGCGCAGGACATCGGCTTAAAGAGCCCCGAAGCGGGTCGGGTCACCGAAGTAGGGAGCCGGCTTGCCGGCCTCGGCGAGCCTCCACAGCCTGGTGATCAGCTCGCCGGCGTCGACGGCGAAGCTTTTCTCCATAAGCCGGGCACTGATGTTCTGTACATCCCGGGGCTGTTGTGGCCTCGCCGCTCACTACGTACGGCCTCGGCGGCCCCCTGCACGTGCTTGCCCTCGCCGCCATCACGCTCGTGCTGGCCGACCCTGCTGATGCGCCGAGCGTCTTGCGGGCCATGCTCCCGAGGTGGATCCCCGAGGGCTAGCGGCTTCCCATGTGCGAGCCGCCGCTGCTCCGTCGCCGGACAGGTCAGGGTTGACCGCTGGCCGCGCGGCCGGTTCCTCCCTGCGCCGCGGTGGCCGGGGGAGCGATGACGATCACTGCCCGCTGCGTCGGCCTGGGTAGCAGGCGGCTACGCCACCCGGTACAGCTGTCCCCCGCTCGGCCGCACCTTCAGGCGGCTCGGTGGATCCGTCGCAGGTCTGCGCGCGTGGGGGCGGAACGCTGCGGAGGGCATGCCCCTGGGGCCCAGGTGCACACTGTGCAACAGTGCCCATCCCGGCCTGCGCCCCACCCGGCCCCGTCGAGGCAGGGTCCCCAGTTGCCCGCGTAGCTGGTCTGTCGCCCTGCCCAGGCGTGAAGCGAGCCCCGGTCCGCTTGGCTGCGCGACCTGCGGGTAGACGCGCACTTGGATCGGCGGGCCTCCACCGCGGTCGCTCATTCGCACGAGGCAGTGCGAAGTGGGGAGCGCTCCATGATCCTCATACTCGGCCTCATCATCCTGATCGCCACTCTGATCGTCACGGTGGCCTGGGTCATGGCCGATCTCGGCAGCGCCCACGAACTCACCAATGACTTCTCGTCCTTCGGCTACCACGTCACCAGCTCGACCGGCGTGGTCCTCTACGGCATCGCCATCGGCGCCCTCGCAGTTCTCGGCTTGGTCCTCATGCTGGCCGGCGCTGCCGGACAGCCCGTCGCGACGGCTCCTTCCCGTCGAAGCGCGGGAGCGCGGTAGTGGACCCCGAACGTGAGGACCTCATCCAGCAGCGTGACGCCGCCGGCGCGGAAACCGCGCAGGCCGTCGGGGACGACCATCCCGCCACGGCCACGGCCACGGCCACGGCCACGGCCGCGGGCCACGGGCGCGCCAAGTGGTTTGGTGGGCGCGGCAACCCCCGCTAGGAGCGTGGGTCAGTAACGAGCAAGCGGGTCCGTTGCTGTGACCGGCGGATCGGTTGCGGCGGCCCTGTCCGGGCGTGTGAGGCACTGGCGGGGCCGTGTCGGCCGGGTGTCCGGCCGACAGGGCTTGTCACGTGGCCGGGGAGGCCCGGCCGGTCAGCCGGCCAGGGCGGCGATCCCTGCCGTCCCTGCGTGCCGGAAGATCTTGCGGAGGTTGTGGCAGGCGGCCAGCAGACGCCACTCGCCGCGGGCGCCGTCTTCGCCGCGCAGGAGGAGCTGGCGGCCGTTCTGGCAGGTCATGATCTGTCCGAAGACGGGTTCAACGATGGCCTTGCGGCGGCTGTAGGTGGCTCGCCCGGGCTTGGTCCGCAGCTTGCGGGCCATGCGCTCCTTCAAGGTCGCGTCCTTGGGAGTGCGTCCGCGAGGTGCGGGTGGGACCTGCTCGTCGTGGGCGAGGCGGCCGGTGGCCATGAATGTATCGGTTCCGCAGGCGAGTTGGCGGTCCCGGCCGGCTTCGAGGTTGGTCTCGGAGCAGTATCCGGCGTCGGCCAGGGCCTGCTTGGGGTGGGTGCCGGTGTTCGCCGCGGACTGCTCCAGCATGGTGGTGTAGTTCAGCGCGTCGGAGGCGTTGGTCGTGACGTCGGCGGCGGTGATGATCTGGTGCTGCTCGTCGACGACGGCTTGGGCGTTGTAGGCCTGGATGTAAGCGCCGTCGCTGTTCTTCATGATCCGCGAGTCGGGGTCGGTGAAGTTCGCCTGGGCCTTCGGCTTCGGGCAGGCCTTGGCGGCGGCCTTCTCCCCGGCGTCGGTGACGGCCTGCTCGGCGGCTGTGCCCTTGCGCTGCTGGCGGCGGCGTTCTTTGTCCTCGGCGTGGCGGCGGGCATTTTCGGTGGCCTCGGCCTCGATCTGGGCGCGGGCGGCCTGCAGGCGCGCGAGGCGCTTCTCGCGGCGGTCCAGTTCGGCGGGCAGGTCGGTGTCCTTGCCGTCGGGGCCGAAGGCCTGGTCCTCGGCGGCGTCGGTGGCCTCGGCGTCGGCGAGCAGGGCGGTGGCCTTGGCCTCCAACTCGGCGATCTCGACTTCGATCCGTTCTTCCTTGTTGATCAGGCGGCCGTAGCTCATCGCCTTGTGCTTGGAGGCGTTCGCTTCGAGCTTGGTGCCGTCCAGGGCGACGCGGCCCATCTTGACCATGCCGAGCTTGGTCGCGAGGTGCAGCGACTGGGTGAACAGGTCGGCCAGGGCGTTGAGGTGACGGCGGCGGAACCGGGCGATCGAGCGGAAGTCCGGGGCCTGGTCGGTGGCCAGAAACCGGAACGTCACGTCGTCAGCGCACTTGCGCTCGATCGCCCGGGAGGGGCGGACACCGGTGGTGTAGCCGTAAATCAGCAAGCGCGCCATCAGCCGGGGGTCATAGGGCGGGTGGCCGCGCTTCTCGATGTAGGCGGCCAGGATCGGGGAGAGGTCGAGTACCTCGTCGACCAGGTCTGCGACGAACCGGGCGAGGTGGTCCTCGGGCAGCCAGTCGTCCAGCGAGGGAGGCAGCAGCAGGACCTGGTGCGGGTCGAACGCCCGGAACGTCTTGTCCACCGCCGCCGGACGGCCCTGACGCCGCTTCGCCTTGACCGGCTCGTCTGCGAACAGCCCATCCCCACCACGCATACCGGGATCATCCCGCATGAAAAATCACAAGACGCAGGCGGGTTGCCCGTTACTGAGATACGCTCCTAGCTAACCTGCTGCAATGCCCAGTAGTGCGGTTCGATGGGGGCCTGCCTCACCACGATTCGACCGGTTACGTTGGGATTGTCCACCAGCTTCCCCCACGAGCCGGAGTGGTCGCTGGGGGTGTGCTCGATGTCGGCCCACACCACGCTGCCGGGCCCGGCGGAGCCGTAGGAGACGGTCCACTCGGAGTATTTGTCAGCGCAGTCGTTGACCATCACTCTGTAGTCGTCAGTCAACTTCAGGCAGGTGCGCGGGTTGGAACCCGGCGTGGAGACTTCCATTGTTCCGTTGGGGCGTTGCCGTACCTGCCAGTTCGCCGAGGTGGACGCGTTGTCCGTGCAGGCGCCCAGCGACACCATGCCGATACTCGCGTGTGTTTTGGGCCAGACCAGGCACTTGCCGTCGCTGAGAGCCGCGAACCGGTAGACCCCGTCGACGAGCGGGGCGGCGTGGGCGGGTTGCGCGAGTGCGGCAGTGGCCGCAACCGCGGCGGCCATGACGGCGATGACGCGTGAACGCATGGGATGGGACTCCTCGAACAGGCGTGGTCGAGCCGATCGGACGGCACAGACGTGGTCGATGCACATTCCGCCGGAGAGGGCGGCGGCACCGATCCTGGAACACCGGCCCGCCCGGTAGCAGCCTGCGGTGGCCGCTGTCACTCGCCTGGCTGAGGCGCATCACTCGATGGCGTGGCGGCTCGGGGCTGTGGTCTCGTCGATGAGAACCCCATGAACATAGGCCCGTGGGAGCGGGCATACGCCGTGGACGTGGCTCGACGGTGTCCGCCGGGCACGCCGAACCATCTTGCGTCGGACGCGTTTTGCGGCGCCAATATTCTTACCGGATCGCTGACCCGGAGCCGGTGATGCGCACCCCTACCGTGCAGGCATGCTCACCATGCGCTGGATGCGGCGTTTGCTGGTGTCCAGGCTGGCGGCAGTCCTCGCGGTCGGGGGCGGAGCGAGTCCGGCCCTCGCGAGGTCCATTCCCCGACGCCACCACGCATGCCGAGATCATCCCGCACCAATGATCACGAACACAGGCGGGTTGCCGGTTACTGAGACACGCTCCTAGCCCCCGAACCCGGAGCATGCACGAACCACGAACGTGGCCTTCTGGGGCGGCGCGCTTCGGGTCGGCCGGGTTGACCGGTCTGAGGTGCACCCGACCTGGCTGCGCTCGATGCCTACCTCGACGGCGTCGCGGAGGAGGAGCGAGGTCGGCGGGTTCGGCTCGCGCCCTGGGGCAAGCGGAGTTGCGTTTTGACGTGCTGCGGTTGCCTATGGGTAACCGCAGCACGTCAACACCTCGACCAGGCGTCTGCCCGGCTGTCGCGGCGGCCCCTGTCTGCGGCGCTCCGGCGGTCCCGTCAACCTGTCCAGTAGTCGGTCAGGGATCCGGTATTCACGTTGCGACTGCCGTCATGGGGTCCGCGCCAGTCCAGGCACAGGACGGTGGCGTCGTCGCTCGGTGGCCGGCCGTCGTACGCGCCGGTTACCGCGCCGACCAGCGTGCGCACCACCTCGCGCGGATGCTCGGCCGCGGTCTTGCGCAGAAGACCGGGCAGGTCGACCGTGTCGGCCTCGCGGTCCTGCATGCCGTCCGTGTGAAGCAGAAGGCGGTCACCGGGCCGCAGGTTGAGGTCCTGGACCTGGTAGCGGCCCTGATGGTGGGTGACGCCGAAGGGCATGTTCACCGCCAGGGGCACTTCGGTGACCGTGCCGTCGCGCAGGAGGAGGGGGAGGGGGTGGCCGGCGTTGACAAGCTGGGAGCCGGTTCCGTCGAGGGCGATGCGCAGGAGCTGGCCGGTGGCGAAGGTGTGGTGGCCGTGGTCGACGAGAGCCTGGTGGGTCTGGCGGGCCTGTTCGGCGAGGTCACATCCGGCGCGGCGGGCGCCGGGGGAGGCGTTGACCAGGAGGGTGGCCATGAGCGAGGCGTTGACGTCGTGGCCCATGGCGTCGGTGATGGACAGGTGCAGGGTGTCGTTGTCGAGGCTGTAGTCGTAGGTGTCGCCGGCGATGTCGGAGGCCGGGACCAGGGCGCCGGCGAGGGCGAACTCGGCTGCTTCGCAGGACGGGCCGGAAGGCAGGAGCTGGCGTTGGATCTCCGCGGCCAGGCTGACGGTGGTGGTGCGATTGCCCCAGTGGTAGAGGTCGGTGAAGCGGCGGTCGGTGACGATGATGTGCGCCAGAGCGTGCCCTGCCTCCTCCAGCTGTGCCAGTACTTCCGGTGTGCCCTGGGTGAGGAACAGCTCCAGGACACCGATGGTGTCCCCGCGGTTGCTGACCGGGGCGAGTACCCGCTGCCCGTGGCCGCCGTCCGGCGCCAGCACCAGCTTCTGCGTGCGCAGGACCTGGTCGTAGACGCCGCTGCCGACGAGGGGGACCTGTTCGGCGCGATCCTCCAGCTTCGTGGCCGTTGTGTCGCTGACCCTCAGCGGACGTCGGCCGACGACGTCGACGAACAGAAACGACACGTAGTGGGCGTCGAAGCGGTCGCGGAGATTGTGCGCCACGACGTTGAGGGAGCGCACTGGCGCGGCGGCCTCCGCCGCGGCCAGTACCTCGGCCAGTCCGATCCGGTCACGCGCCACATCAGCCTCCAGCGGTCACGGATTCGTCTTCACCTGAGAAGACAGAGTCACAACTGCGGCAGCCCCGCGCGCCCCGGCCAGAGACGTGATCAGCTTCCGTGCACGCTCAGGGTCCGGCGAAGGCAGGAGGGTGCGGGCACGGGCGGAGCCGGCCCTCACGCGTCACATCGCAGGGGGAAGGTAGCGCCGCGGGCCTCGCGCGGCAAACCTCTTCCCAACGGTAGCGAGTACCGCATCGGATCCGTATCGGGAACCGCGAGACCGACTGGAGGCGCATGAGCGACCGCCGCCGCTCCTCAGGCCGTGGGACGGCGGTCTGGGGCCCTGCGGTGGGACAATAGGGGTAATCGGCGGCAGGGTCGACGCGCTCAGGCGGCCTACGCCTTCCGCATACAGAACAGCAGGTCAAGTCATGGCCAAGCGGCAGCCGAAGCCTTCCCAGCCCACCCACGGTGAAGCGCCGAGCCCGCACACGGGCACCGACCAGCATGGCTGGTCGCCGGACGTGGACGAGACCAGACAGACAGGACAACCCCAGCGCCCACCGTTCCTTCCACCCCGAGAAGTACGCACCCGCCCAGGGCCCCGGTAGGACCGTCGTCTCCGAGGAAGAATCGGGCAATCCCCACTGCAACCCCTCCAGGAGCACGGGCAGCCGCGGTGAGGACCAGAGCAAGGGCTCCAGCGACCGGGGGATGCACGACACCGGCCGCCGAGGCTGCTCCCAGCGTCCCAGCGGGACCAAGGACGCCTCCGCCACTACCGGTGTCGTCCTCCAGGATCCTCCCGGCACCCCCAGCGCGGGATAGACCGACTGCCGCAACGTTCCCATCCATACAGGGCGCCGCACGGTGGGCCGGGTCCCGTCGGCTCGGTGTGCGCACCGTGTCGACATCCGAGCAGGGCACGGGAGGTGCCAGGTATGGCGATCGAGAAGGACGCCGCACAGGTCAAGAGCCAGGGGCAGCGTGTGGCCGACAGCCGCGCTATGGAGGTCGCGGCCCGGGTCGGGCTCTGCGCCCGTGGTGTGATCTACGTCTTGGTCGGGCTCCTCGCGGTACGGCTCGGCTTCGGCGGCGACAGCGGCGGCAAGGAGGCCGACCGGTCCGGAGCGGTGCGGACCATCGCCGAGCAGTCGTTTGGCCGGGTACTGCTGTGGGCGCTGGCGGTGGGCCTGGCGGCGATGGCACTGTGGCGGCTGTCCGAGGCCGTGTTCGGGCAGGCGACGGCAGGTGGTGACACATGGACCCGGCGCTTGGGCTCCCTGGGCATCGCGGTCTTCTACGCCGTGATCTGTGTCGGCGTGGTGCAGAGTGCGCTGGTCGGCGGGTCCGCCGGGACTCGCGCGGGCGACGACTCGTCGAAGGAGTACACCGCGAGGGTGCTGAACTGGCCCCTCGGGCGCGTGCTCGTCGGCGTGTTCGGGGCGGTTCTGGCCATCGTGGGCGTGGTGATCGTGGTGCGCAGCCTGATGCGGAAATTCGAGAAGAATCTCCGTACGGGCGAGATGAGCCCGACGACGCGGCGCATCGTCGCGGGTCTGGGCATCGTCGGCGGCGTGGCGTGCGGCGTCGTCGCCGTCATGACGGGCCTGTTCGTCCTACTTGCCGCGGTGCGGTTCGACCCCAGCCAGGCGAAGGGCCTGGACGAGACGCTGCGATCGTTCGCGGCTACCCCCGTGGGGCCGGTGCTGCTGATCGCCGCGGCATTGGGCCTCCTGGTGTTCGGCCTCTATTCGTTCTGCGAGGCCCGCTGGCGCAAGGCCCCCGAACACGATGCCTCGGCGGATCAGCCCTGACTTGGCGCTTCGAAGAGACCTCGGCTCAGGACTCCCGTGAGTTCGGGATCATATGACCTAGCGGCTGGACGGCCTGGAGCGGAAGATCGACGGCTTCATCGACGAGCAGCGCACGGTCGACGCGACCATGGTCGAGCTGCTGTCCTCGCTCGTGGGCAAGAGCACCGACACCCAGTGACCTCACGCCCCTGCGGCTGAACAGCCAGCCAGGGTGAAATCGGGCCCCGATCCGTGTGTGGGCCGGGCACACGAGCCTCCGATCGGCGCCGCGACGCGGCTGCGGCTAGCGGCCGGTACGGGTACATCGGGTGTGGACGAGGTGCTGCCAGCGGGCGGGGACGGCGTCGGGGCTGCCGATCCACTGCGTGGTGGTGGGAGCGGACAGGGGCGGGCCGCCCATGAAGGGGGCGATGTCGGTGAAGTAGGCGAAGTCGCCGGTCGCGGTGAGTTCGCGCAGGCGGCCGATGGCGGCGGCCAGCTCCTCTGGTCGAGGCTCTTTCGCGGCTGGTGGGCGAGGGAGAGTTCGGCGCCGGCCCGGTCCGGGTCGGCGAAGGACAGTGAGAGGGCGAGGCGGACCTGCATCATTGCGCGCGCGCCGGCGGCACCGTCTTCTTCGGCTTCGGCGCGGCTGGCTCCGAACGCTGCGACGGCCTGGTCGGTATTGGCGTGGGACCAGTGGATGTCGCCAAGGACACGGTTGTGGCGTCCTTGCAAGCCCAGGGTTGGGACGGCGGCCAGGGCGGAAGTCCCGGGCCAGTCGGGACAGGTTGGCCAGGCCACGGCGGGGCCCGTGCCGGGAAGAGCTGTACCGGGCGCAGGCCCTGGCTGGTCGTTGAGGCTCTCGGGCGGTGCCCTCCGGGGCGGCGCGGCGGGGTGAGACAGGCGGGGCAGACGATCGGGTGGGGCAGCCCTTCCGGATCTGGATCACGCGACCCCGGGAGGGTCTCAGGTCCTTGCCGTCTCAGGGTGTGGTTGTCGGGTTCGCCGATTCGGCGGTCCGGCGGTATTCGGCGTTGATGCGCTGGGCTTCTTCGAGCTGGTCTTCGAGGATGACGATGCGGCAGGCGGCCTCGATGGGGGTGCCCTGGTCGACGAGTTCGCGGGCGCGGGCGGCGATGCGCAGCTGGTAGCGGGAGTAGCGGCGGTGGCCGCCCGCGGAGCGGAGCGGGGTGATGAGGCGGGCCTCTCCGATGGCGCGGAGGAAGCCCTGGGTGGTGCCGAGCATTTCGGCGGCCCGGCCCATCGTGTAGGCGGGGTAGTCGTCGTCGTCGAGACGGCTGAACGAGGCGTCTGCTGTCATGGAACCTCTCTCGTGGAACGCGTGGAGGGGCCCTGGTGCCGTACGGCACCAGGGCCCCGAAGGAACTGCTACACCATCTGCCGGCCCTGATACTTCGCCGGCTTTCTGTATCCGCTGACCCGCCCGAACAAGGACGGGTGATGCGGGGATCGCGGTTGCTTGACCGGAGACCACCTCACTATCGATGTCCTGCGGTACCCGGGCTCAGACTTCCGCCCGGGCGATCCTGATGGCGCCTACACGATGGGCCGGGCCGCCGAAATGCTCGGCACCACGCAGGGCTTCCTCCGCGCCATCGGCGAAGCCCGCCTCATCACCCCGCTCCGCTCCGCCGGCGGCCACCGCCGCTACTCCCGCTACCAGCTGCGCATCGCCGCCCGCGCCCGCGAACTCGTCGACCAGGGCACCCCCATCGAGGCGGCGTGCCGGATCGTGATCCTCGAGGACCAGCTCGAGGAGGCCCAGCGCATCAACGCCGAGTACCGCCGCGCCGCCGAATCGGCGAACCCGACATCCGCAGCCTGAGACGGCGAGGACCAGCTCACTGGACGATACCCCGGGTCCTGAGCCGCACGCTGCCCCGGAACCGCCCCTCGTCACCCGGCCCGGCGCCGGATTCAGCTTCGGCAGGGCCTTCAGCTTCTCCTCCTTGCCGGCTGGGTCCGCGCGGGCCAAGAGGCAGGAGGACATCAGGACATCCAGGAGGTCCAGGACGTTGTCCACCGGGTCTCCGGCAGGTCCCGCAGCGTCGGTGCTTTCGAGCCCCCCCTCGACGACTCCTTTGCCGAAGACGCCGACACACTGCTCCAGACCGCGTTCATCGCCGCAGTCCAGCACGAGAACCCCGATCCCCTGGACGAAGCCAGGGCGCTTCAGCGGCTCGTCGGAGTGCACGGCTCTCAGCGGGCCGTCGCCCGAGCCCTCGGCAAATCCGGTGGCTGGGTAACCCAGCACATGGCGCTGCTGAAGCTCACCCCCAACCTGAAACAGGCGGTCGAAGACAAGACCCTCCCGGTCGAGGTCGCACGCCGAGTGGGACAGATGTCCAGTGAGCAACGACAGGAAGCGGCAAGCTGGGCTTGGGCTCTCCTCATGCGGCTGCGTCGGCACGGAGCCACCCGCAGATCGTCCGGGACGGGATCGCCCACGAGGCAGAGCCAGGCAGGTCGGCCAGCAGCCGCTCGTGGAAGACGGCGGGGGCCACGGCTCCGAGCGCCTTCCGCGGCCGCTTGACGTATCGCATCCGGTCCAGTTCTCGATCCGCCCAGCCGTGCGGGTGAATTGGCGCTGGACCCTGACGGTGTGGGTGCCCTTCCTCAGGTCACCGGTCTCGTAAACGACCAGAACCGCGGCCTCGTCGTCGCGGACCGCGTCGGCGTCCCATGAGGCCCGGCACAGCAGGTGCTGCATGCCGTGAGGGGTCGCTTCCCCGGCCCACTCCGCGATCGTCCAGCAGTTCTTGCGCGGCAGGTCCGACAGCAAAAGCCCCTGCCAGGGCCTGACCCTCTACCAGGCCCCGGACCTCCTCCAACACCTACTCGCCACCTGGACCGGCACCTGCCCCACCTGCCGACAACCCACCTGGCAGCCCTACGACACCACCTAACAAAGCCCTGCTAGTCCTGACGGCTGCGCCGGTGCTCGCTGCGACGGGGTGCGGCGCCCCTGGGGCACGGTAGGCCGGCGGCCCCGGCGGGAGTCGCCTTCGAAGCCGCCGTCGCGGCCGGCGACCACATATGGCTACTTCAGTGTCCGTAGGAGTTCCCGCTCGCGCTCCGTGCTGAGCCCGGCACGTCGGGGCCGATCAAGTCCCTGCTCGCGTTCCCAGCGCAAGGTTGCCTCCAGCAGTTGTGCTCGGGGCCTGTGCCGCAGACCGGTTGCGTTCGCCGCGGTGCCGTTGCGGGCTCCGAACCCGGCCCATTCCGGGTCGGCCACCCACAGTGCGAGCGATTCGGGCCCCATCGCTTGGACCACCTTCTGCTTGAGCAGCCAGTCGTCTTCCGCTTCCACCACCGGGCCAGTGTGTCCGCCGATCTCCCGCGACAGCGTGATCCACTCCGAGAGTGCCATGGTCGGCCCGACCGCGTTGTACGTCCCGGTCGTCCCCTTCTCCGCGCAGTCGAGCAGCCAGGCAGCAAGGTCTTGTGCGCCGATCACTTGCGTCGAAACATCCGAAGATGCCGGTACGAGCAGCGGGGACTGCGGCGCGCGGGCCGCGCGAGCGACCCAGTACCCGGATCGGCCACTGTGATCGCCCGGCCCACCGATTAGGCCTGGCCGCGCTACAAGGAGCCGATCTCCCCGTTCGGCGGCTGCTGCTTCCTCGCAGGCGACCTTGGCCTGCCCGAACTCGTCGTGGCCGACTGCCTCTCGCTCCGTGGCGGTAAGCAGCTGCGCCGATTCATCAGCGCCCGGCTGGGCGTGCGAGGCATAGGCGCTGACCGACGACACGTACGCCCAGTGTCCCGCCCGCTCGGACAGAGCGCGCAGCGCACCGCGGACGAAGCCCGGCTGCCATGACACCTCCACGACGGCATCCCAGTCCTGATCGCTGACCTCTTCATACGCCGCCGCATCATGCCGGTCCGCGGCGATCAGTACCGCGCCCTTGGCCGCGGCGCCGCTCTTTCCACGTGCCAGACACGTCACCTGATGCCCACGTTCCACCGCCTGCCGCGAAATCTCGCGGCCGACCCACGCTGTTCCACCCAGAACCAAGATCTTCATCAACTCACCCAAACACGCTGCGTGCGCCTGGGGGCACTTGCTTCGCCGAGGGCGTACTGGGCCCTCCTTGCCGGGTGGGCCTTGGGGGTACCGCGCGTGCGCCGCGGCCGTCGCCGCACCGTTCCCTATGTGTGGCCGCGCCGGAAGGCAAAGTCATATCCACCCCGAGGACCCGAGGAGCCCGTGCCGGCACCACCGGCGCCGACAGCAGACGGAATCTTCGCTCACCGGGAGAACGGCGACACCCAGCACACCTGCGTGGCGCTGACCAGGCCACAGGACTGTTTCGCCGCCGTCGACTTCACCGATGCCGCCACGGCCACCGCCCGGATCGCGCGCGAGTTCGACGGCTGGGCACCGGAACTCACCGCTCTCATTGCCGAAGGCGACACGGCGCCGGTCCTGCGCCCCCAGTACGCTCTGCCCACCGGGCACCGGTGGGACCGGGTGCCGGGGGTCACCCTGCTCGGCGACGCCGCCCACCTCGCGCCCCCGAATGGCGACGGCTCCAACCTGGCCGTGCTCGACGGCGCCGAACTCGGCAAGGCCCTCGCAGCCCACCCCGACGACATCGGGGCCGCCCTCACCGAGTACGAGCCCCTGTTCCGCCGCAGCGCCGAGGTCACCACTTTCGAAGGTGAAGCGGTTGCGGGGATCGACTCCGAGCACAACACGGCTCAGGACCTGGATCAAAGTGATCACCGAGAAGAGCCAATATGCCGCGCAGGCCCCGATCCGACGCTCTTCGTCCCACCCCGCTCAAGCCTGGGCGGCGGTGACTCCCAAGCTCATCAACATTGCCGGCCAGTACGCCGTCGGCCAGGCGATGTTCGACCGCGAGCGCCAGGCCCACGGCCACGCCGTCGGCCTCTGCCCGTCCCCCCTCGTGGCGCGCCTGGCGGATGCGGCCGGATTTCAGTGGATCGCCCGTACCGTCGCCTGCGATCCGGCCGCACCGCCACCGGCCGCACCCGCCGCAGACGAGGGCCAGGACGGGCTACGGATCGCGGCGGGAAAGATGCCGGTGGACGTGCCGCCCACCGAACTGCGCCTCGGGGACCAGGTCCAGGCCGGCGGCCGCCTGGTCGCCTTCACCCATCTCCGCTACCGCCAAGGGCGGCACCCGCCCCGTGATCTTCGCGGGCGGGCGCCTGGCTGTCGCGCAGCGCAGGGTGCGCGTCTACCGCCCCGGCACAGGCTGACCGTGGCCCTGCGGGCGGTGGTGGAGTCGCCACTCGTGGAGGAAATCCGTACCTCCGACGGAGATCTGACCGGGCTGCGGCGGGCGGGTCATTCCGCTGACGAGGGCGCGACCGCCCGGCGCCAGACGGTGGCGTCGAGGGTGACGTGGAAGGCGGGGTCGGTGTTGGCCGTCTGTCCCCGGAAAGTGATCAGGCCGATGTGACCCGCCTTGGTGAGGACGCAGAACTGGGCGCCCGGGGACAGTTTGTCCAGGGGGATGTAGTTGGCGAAGCGCGTCTCGTCGCGGCAGGTGTCCAGAGATCCGGCCTGCCCCGGGTCGAGCAGCACGAGGTGGTTGCCCGCCTGGGTGCGCACGCGGTACGGGAGCGAGTGTCCGGCGAACTCCAGGTCGCCGGCGGGGCCGCCCGACTCCTGCGGCTGCAGCTCACCGTCGCCGAACCTCAGGGTGTAGTTTTCCGGCAGGTTGATGCCCGTGCGGGTGACCGGCTCCGGCGCCTTGGCCACGCCGGTCGGCGGCTGCGAGGCCTTCGGGGTGGACGAGGCCCTCTTCCCTTTCCCGGCGGCCTGTTCTTCCGTGCCGGAGTTGCGGCTCACGAGGTACAGGCCTCCGCCGGCGAGCAGCGCCAGGGCTAGCCCGACCGCCACGGCGACGCCCGGCCGCCGGTTGGGGCGGCCCGGCGCGGACGGCCGGGGCGGGTAGCCCGGTGGCATCGATGGCTGGGCGTAGGGGCCCGGCGGGGGCGGCGTCGGCGGTCCGTACGCGCCCTGGACGGCGGGCGGCGCGGCGGGCGAGGCGGTCACCGTCGGCGTGTGGCCGGGCGGCGCCGGTGCCGGGGCCGCCGGAACCCGGGTCACCTCGGGCGGTGCGGGCGCCGCCGCGCGCAGCGTGATGTCGGCGGCGACCGCACCGGGCAGCCAGGCCTCGGGCCGACGCAGCGGCGTGTCGCCGTTGGCGGCCCGGCACAGGGCGAGGACCTCGTCGACCGAGGGCCTGGCCGCCGGGTCCTTGGCGAGGCAGCGGGCCACCAATTCCTGCAGCTGGGCCGGGAGTCGGGTGAGGTCGGGCTGCTCGTGGACGATGCGGTAGAGCACGCCGTGCGAGGTGCCCTCGCCGAACGCGGGCAGGCCGGTCGCCGCGTACGCTGCGACCTGGCCGAGCGCGAAGATGTCGGTGGCCGGGGTGACCGCATCGCCCGCGGCCTGTTCGGGTGCCATGAAGGTTGGGGTGCCGATGGTGACGCCGCTGCCGGTGAGGGCGGTCGCGTCGGCGGCCCGCGCGATGCCGAAGTCGATGACGCGGGGCCCGTCGCCGGCGAGCAGGACGTTGGACGGCTTGAGGTCGCGGTGGACGATGCCGGCCCCGTGGATGACTTGCAGGGCCTCGGCGACGCCCGCGACCAGGAGCAGCACGGTGGGTACGGGCAGCCCACCGTGGCGCTGTACGGCGTCGGCCAGGGAGGGCCCGGGGACGTAGGCCGTGGCGAGCCAGGGGCGGCGGCCCTCGGTGTCGGAGTCGATCACCGGCGCGGTGTAGAGCCCCTGCACGCGCTCGGCGGCCCGCACCTCCTGCTGGAAGCGGCGGCGGAACTCGGCGTCTTCGCCGAACTCCGGCCGGATCACCTTGATCGCGACGGGCCGTCCGCCCGGCGTGTACGAGAGGTACACCTTGCCCATGCCGCCGGCGCCGAGCCTGGCCGCGATGCGGTATCCGGCCACGGACCGCGGATCGTCGCCCTCCAGCGGATGAAAGACGGTGTCCAACTCGATTCCCCTACAGTCGATTTCGGCCCGGGTCACGGCACCCGCCCGGCGCACGCGGAACTTTACCGAACGCAACTTCCCCTGCCGGTCAGAGCCTGTGGCTGATTCCCGTTCGGATAAGCGTGCGTGCCAGATGTCGGACGTCCGGGCGGGGTTCAGATACAGGCTCTCAACTTAGCGGGGCTGCGGCGATGCATTCACGCCGGTGGCGAGGTCCTCCTCCTGTCCGCGATCACGCCCCTGTGACGCGAATCCTTGGCCCGCGGGGTGGTCAAGGTGCTGATAGGCACCCAGTCCTTCTGGTGGTCCCAGCGGCTCCTGCTCGGCGGCCGCATCGCCCGGGCCACCCTGCTGCCCGGGGCGGTCGCCACCATGAACGGGCTGCTCGGCCTCAGGCTCTTCTCCCTGCTCGTGTTCTCACCACTGATCGTATCCAGCGCGCTGTCACCTACGGCCCGTTCGGAACCGTCCCGGTCATCCAGTCCTGGCTGGTCGGCGTGGGCGTCGTCGTGTTCGGCGGCGCGCTGGCCGGCCGGCTCCTCCACGACGAGCTCGCCCACCTCGCACGGGCGCGGAAGCGCCGAGGCGGAGAGCCGGATGTCACGCACTTCGCTCACACCAGCGTAGAGACGAGGTTGTGGGGCGGGGGGCAGCGGAGCAGGTGATTGCTGGAGGTGAGGGTGAGGAGCCGTGTGGGCTGCCGCTGGAATCCACTGATGGCCAAGGATGCCGGCCGCTGCTGGAAGTCGCGCTGGAGGTCGAGCAGCAGGTGCAGTGCACTGACGTCCATGAAGGGCACGCCGGCGAGGTCCAGGTGCAAGGGGGCGCCATTGGCCGCCGCGGCGGCGGTGGCTTGGTGCAGGGGCGGGCAGGTGTCCATGTCCAGTTCGCCGGCCACCGTGATGACCGTGCCTTCTGGACCGTGGCTCGTGGTGACGCGGATGCCGTCGTTCATGGTTCGCCCCGTTCAGGGGTCGAGCCCATCACGGTCGCCCGCCGATGCGGGAGAGAAGGCCGCTGAGCGCGCGGCGTTGGGCCACGCGCAGCCGAGCGAGACCACCCGCACCAGGCCTTGGCCATTGACATGGCCGCAGGGGCGGCGCGGGGTCTCCCACCAGACCAGGCTGGTTGTCCCCCCCACAGTTCCAGAAGCCACGGCCACAGTCCAGACGACGCCCAGTCGTTCTGCGTACCGCGTGCTGTCCACCGGCTGGCAAGAGACGATCGGACCTCGGCGGCGTGGGTGATGAAGTCGCGGGTGTCCTCAGGGGTCAGGGCCTGGGCCTGAAGGTGGTTGTGCACAAGGCCGTAGTGCTGCACGTCGGATCGTTTCTCCAGAGAGAGGTCGCTGGTGAACCGTTCCGGATGCACCGTCCCCGTGGCGGCGCCCGGGAAGCCGAGGATGGAGGACCGTCCCGAGACGCCCGGATGGGCGCCCGCCTCGCGCTGGAGGACCTGCACGGTGATCTGGGGCTGCGCGCCGAGGTGGTTCAGGTACGCGACCTGGTCGCACATGATCTTGGGGCTGGCGACCCTGCGGCGCAGTGCCGATTGATCCAGCACGGCCCACAAGCGGAACGGCCGGGCCGGGTGGTGGGCCGACCCGCGGGTCTGTGACCTCGTAGAGGCCGCACAGGTCCCGCACATCACGGGCTTGATGGCGCGGCGGCAGTTCCCCATGTGGCTGATCTTTGGCTGGGAGATCAACAGGCCTTCGGCCACCTGCGTACTGGTCGGACAACGGGCCAGGCAGAGCCGGCGCAGCTCCGCGCGCAGCCGGCGCCTCCTGTCTCAGCGCCCAGGTCACGGTGTCGGCCACTGAAATCTTCCGTGCGGCCCACAACAGCCGGCTTTGCGCGGCCGGCCGACCTGACGATCTGCGCGCCCGGGACGGGGTCCGGACCGGGAGCAGGATGTTGGTCTGTGCGGTTGGTTGCGGGCGGTGTGGGGCGGGTCGTGGTGTTCATCGACGGGCTCAATGGGTGGGATGGCATGGCCAGGAGCGGACCTGCCACGTCGGTGTCTTCCGCCGGCGTCCGGCGGCATCCGGAAAATCAGAAGGCGCTCGTTCCTTCGCGTGCCCTCCGAGCCGGCAAACGACAGCTCACACAACCCCGTCGGCACGCCATCGAGTGCGCAGAGCAGGACGCCCAGGACGCCCCGGGGGCAGGCGGTCAGATTTCCAAGGGTTTACGTAGCAGACACGGGTCGCATCGGCTGGGTGACGTGTGTTGTCGGCGGCCGTGGTGGTCGACCCGCGAGGGGTATGCGTACCGGATTGGCGCGGTGCTCGGGTGCTGTCGCTATCCGGCGCTGCGTGTGCCGGGCGGGTCCTGGGGGTTGATGCCTGTGGTGGCTGAGGCGTCCTTGGTTCCGCTGGGGCGCTGGGAGCGGCCTCGGCGGCCGAGGTCGTGCATGCCCTTGTTTCCGGAGCCCTTGTTCTGCTCCTCACCGCGCCTGCCCCGGCTCTTGACGGGGTTGCCGTGGGGGTTGCCCGCCTCTTCTTCCGTGGACACGGCCGGCTCGGGGCCCTTGGCGGGTGCGTACTTGTCTGGGTGGAAGGAGCGGTGGGCGCTCGGGTTGTCCTGCTGATGGGTCTCGTCCACATCCGGTGACCAGCCGTGTTGCTTGGTGCCCTCGTAACGGCTGGGACCCTTGCCGTGGGTGGGCTGGGATGGCTTCGGCTGTTTCGTCATGGCCTGGCCTGCTGTCTGTCTCGGGATGGGCGCACGGGTACGAACGCCTCTACCGCTGGTACTGCCATCGTCCCACCATTCGTCCAGGCGTTCGTGTCGACCTTGGCGGATCTGCACCCGGTCGCCCCTGGCCGCGTCTGTGGCACGCGCTCCTTCTTTCCGCGGCCGTGGTGCCGGCTGTGGTTCGTCGGCGGTGTTCAGTCCGGACCAGGCCAGGGCCTGCCTGCGTGGCGTGACAGACTCCGGCCGGGGTGCCTCGGAGCGCCTGGCCGGGCTGTGCGTGCGTGGGGTGCCGTGCAGGTCAGAACTCTTCTTCGCGCAGGTCGCGCTCCTCGTGGTGGGGTCGTCCTCGCGGCGCTTGCTCTCATCGGGGCTTTTGCCGCGGGACGGGGCGCCGGGCTCGGGTGGGCCGGGTCCTGGCCGGGCCCGTGGGGGCGCTGCTGCTCCTTGCGGCCCTTGCCCGGTTCCTGCCGCTTGTCCTGGATACCGCCCATGACGGTGACTCCCTGCTGCGGGGGTACGGATTCCTGCCACCCACGCTGACACGGAGTGTCACGTCTCGACGTATCGTCGCGAAGAGTGACGTCGGCCCGGGTGTGGATGCGCCGGAGTGCGGCCTTCGGGTCCGGTGCGCAGGACGGCCGTATTCCATCCGCCTTCGCCGTCAGGAGCCGATCCCCATGCTGGAGCGCTTGCTGCGCAAGGACGCACCGAGGTCGCTCTCATCCTTCCCGCCGACGTTCCGCCCGGGCCGGTCCGTGGGGTGGACGACTTCAGCGAATGGCAGCCTGGCGTCCGCACCCTGCGCCCGCGCAGGGACGGTAAGCGGGCTGTCACGGTCGAGCTGCCGGCCGAGAGCACGCACTCCTTCCGGTACCTGGCCGCGGGGGACTACTGGTTCAACGACGAGAGCGTCGGTCACCAGGACGGCCCAACAGCCGCCTGCACACCTGGTAAATGGGCTGCACCAGGAGCCAGACACTCGATGTCTGCCTCGGCCGCTCCGTAGCGGCCGTGGTCGTCTCGCGGAGCACTCCACCTCCATGAGGAATCGAACCAGGCTCCGCGGGTCCAGCCGGTTCCCGTCCCGCTGCTGAGGGCTATCGCGCTGGGGTGCTCACCACTCCAACGCCGTGATCTGCTCCATGCCGCTGGCTCACGGCACTAGTGGAGGATGCTGACCGCGCGGGCGATGACGAGGAGTGAGGTCATCAGGGCGGCGACGCTCTGGACGCTCATCATGATCTTGGCTCGGGTGGACAGGGGCATGGTGTCGGTCGGGCTGAAGGCGGTCGAGTTGGTGACGGACACGTACAGGTAGTCCATCAGGGTGGGTACCCAGTCGGAGGTGACGCTGGAACCGTCCGCGACTTCCTGGACGGCGTCGTCGTTTTCGTCCTGGGAGAAGCGGAAGTCGGCCAGCGGCAGCTCGGCGCGGGGGGTCTGGGTCCGGCTGACGGGGCCGCCCCGGTCGAGTTCCCAGTAGGCGAGGCCGAAGACGATGATGTTGGTCAGCCACACCTGGAACGCTGCTGTCAGCAGGGAGCCTCCATCCTTCACGCTGGTGGAGACCAGGTCGTGGATCAGGATTCCCAGTGAGACCAGGTTGCTCGCCGCGATGACCAGGACAAGCGTCAGGGACAGGACACGGGAGAGCCTGGTCTGACGGGTGAGCCGTCTGGGATTGATCGCGATCAACGGTACGAGGAGTAGCAGCTCCAGTGCGAGCAGTACGTATCGCGGGCCGATCAGAAGCTGCTGCGGCAGGACCTGGTACAGCCCGATCGCGACGAGAGTGGCGATCACCGCGGGCAGGCGTGCCTCCCCGCGACGCTCGTGCCGGGGGTGTGCGGTGCGGGCATCGGCGCGGGTGCGGGTCATGACGTCGGTCCTCTTCGTCGGGTCGTTCTTCCAGTCCAGCAGCCCCCGGGGCCGTTCACCGCCTTCCCGCCCGGGCGCCTGCCATACCCATGAGGCAGGACAGGGACAGTTCCCCGACGTCCACCCAGACCGGGTGGCCGCCCTCGCTCGCCGCCGGAACCTGCCCGCCCTGCTCGACGGCACGTCCCCTCGGCCAGGACAGGCCGCATGGCACTTCGGCGTCCGCAGGGGCGATTTCCATCAGGTTGATCCGCCTCGGTCTCTTCGGGTGGCTGGGTCGTGTCGGGGCGGGGCCGACTCGTTAGGCTGATACGAAGATCCGCTTCTCTGCCGGAAACCGGGCCGCGCCCGTGCAGCAGCCGGGCGAGATGCCTTTCCAGGTGCTGATGCGCAGCGTCTCCACCGTCGTCGTGCATGAGGGCTTCGACAAGTCGTTAGTGGGACTCCGTGAGGCCTTGCGGTTCGGGCTGCTCGTGGCGGACATGCCGAATGTGTGGATGCACGCGAAGTGGGCCGTGTGCGGGCTGGGTTGGTGTCGTATGTGGCTCACGTGTTCGCCTCTCTGAGGCGCAAGGACCAGCGGGCCAAGAGCGACTGCTACCTGCGGGGACTGATGCTGGACGACCGGCGTAAGTCGATCCAGGCCATGGCGGCCCGGCTGCCGGACGGCAACGAGCAGAACCTGCAGCAGTTCGTGAACCAGTCCACCTGGGGATCCGGTGCCGGTGCAGCGCCGGATCTGCGAGCATATGCTGCCGCTCATCGCTCCGACGGCCTGGGTGATCGACGATGTGTCGCTACCCAAAAACAGAAAAATATCGGTCGGGGTGGCCCCGCAGTACTGCGGTGCCCTGGGCGAACGAGCCAACTGCCAGGTCGCGGTCAGCGTCCATGCCGCGCCGGACACTGCCTCCTGCCCGCTGCAGTGGAGACTCTTCCTGCCTCGGTCATGGGAAGAAGACAACGATCGAAGGACATCCACACGCGTCCCGTCCGAGGTCACACACCGTGAGAAATGGCGGTTGGCCCTGGACATGCTCGACACGCTGGCCGAGTGGGACATGCGGCCTCCGGCCGTGGTGGCGGACGCCGCCTACGGCACCAACGCACACTTCCGGGCCGTATCGGGCGTGGTGCGGCGGGGCGTGCGGTCCTTTGGTGCCCGGGGTGCGGCCTTGGTACCGCGCGGGCCGGGTGGCGCGGGCTTCGGCGGCCGCGCGGGTCCACCAGCGCCGGCCGGCGCCGTGGGAGCCGGCATCCTGTGGCCCGGACCGTCGTCCGCCGCCTGACGACTGACGCACGACGCCTGACGCCCGTCCCGTCGCCTGACGTCCGCTCCGGCCGGATCCGTCGTGTGCCTCGGACGACCATGGCGCCGATCTGGCGGACGGGGACGCCCGTGCCGGATCTCCACCCCCTTCTCCACCCTCGGGTCCAGGCGCGGCGAACGGCGCCGCAGCAGTCTGGAGGACATGACAGCAACCGAGTGGATCACCGACATCGCTCTCGTCCTGATCGTCTTCCGGCAGCTGCGGGAGGGCCGTCTCGACCACAAGACCTTCCTGCTCCCGTTGGCGATCGTGGCCTTCGTGGGGTACTCGTACCTGGACTCCGTCCCCACCGCCGGCAACGACCTCGTCCTGATCGGGGCCCTGACGGCGGTGGGCGCCGTGCTGGGCATCGCCGGCGGGATCTACACCCGCATTCGCACGCTCGACGGAGATCTCCTGATCAAGGCGGGCGCCGTGTCGGCGGTCCTCTGGATCGCGGGCATGGGGGCCCGGATGGGCTTCCAGACGTGGGTGGAGCACGGCGGCGGCGCCGACGACGTCGCCCGCTTCAGCCTCGCGCACCACATCACCAGCGGGCAGGCGTGGGTCACGGCCTTCGTCCTCATGGCAATCACCGAGGTCGTCACCCGGGTGGCCACGATCTACGTACGCAGCCGGGCGGTACGGACAGCCCCGACCCGGCCCGTGCTCGGCACCACGGTCTGAACGTGCCGTATCTTCGGCCTGTGCCCGCAGACCAGAGCGCCCCGCACCCCGGCGACGACACCGCCCGAGGTGCGGGCACGCGCCCCGTACCGGGGTACGACCCGCGCGTGCAATGGGTGGTCTCCCTCGCGGTCGTCGTCGTGGGAGTCCTGACGATCCGGCCCGTGGGGCTGAGCGGCCGGGGCCTGGCCGTGGCCGCCCTGGTCGTGGTCAACTCCGCCGCGCTGCTGGCCCGTCGGCTGCCCGAGCACAAGGTCCCGCCGCGCCTCGCCATGGTCTGGCTCACGCTCGGGGTCGGCGCGGCGGCCGCCTTGATCGGCCTGAGCAGCAGTGGAACGGGCTACCTCTTCGCCTTCTTCCTCGCCGGCCACATCGGATACCGGCTGGACACCCGGCAGGCCCTCGTCGTGGCAGGGTTCTGCAGCCTGCTCTGCGGTGCCGTGCTGTACCTGTGCCTGGGACCGGGGCACGAGGTGCTGCCGTGGGTGTTCGGCCTCACCACCGGCGCCCCGGTCCTGATCGGAATCGTCAACCGCAGTCAGCGGCAGGCCGTACGGGCGGCGATCGACGCCGCCGAGTCGGCCGAACGCGCCGCCCGCGCCGAGGCACGCACCGCTGTGCTGACCGAACGGGGCCGGATCGCCCGGGACGTGCACGACGTCCTGGCGCACTCCCTCGCCGGGATCAACATGCAGTTGGAGCTGGCGGACGCGCTGATCGACACGGGGGACCTGGAGAAGGTCCGAGAGGCCCACGCCAAGGCCCACAGCCTCGTCAAGGAGAGCCTGAAGCAAGCGCAGTGGACCGTGCACGCCCTGCGCGAGGACGCGCTTCCGCTGCGGGAGACCCTCGCCTCGATGCTCGCGTCCTCGGGTCACCGCGACGCACTCACCGTCACCGGGGCCGTGCGCGAGGTGCCCGCCGAGGTGGTGCGGAGCCTGTTGCGAATAGCCCAGGAAGCCCTGACCAACGCGGCCCGGCACGCACCCGGGGGAGCCGTCTCAGTCGAGTTGGCGTTCGCCCGGGCATCGACCGCGCTGAGAATCCGCAACCGTCCCGCCACCCGCCCGGCAGTCCCGGGCGAGGGCAGTGGGATGGGACTGATCGGCATGCGTGAACGCGTCGCCCAGCTGGGGGGAACGCTCACGGCGAGCCCGGTCACCGAGGGTCCGCACCAAGGTGACTGGCAAGTGGAGGCAGTGATCCCGCAATGACCGGAGACGTAGCGCAGGAACAGCAGTTGAAGGTGGTCGTCGCCGACGACCAGGCCGCGGTCCGCGAGCCCCTCGCCGCGGTCCTCGCCCTGGCCGAGGGCGTCGAGGTCGTCGCGGCCGCGGCGAACGGCGCCGAGGTGCTGGCGGCCGTCGCCGCCGGCCCGGTGGACGTGGTGCTGATGGACTTGAGGATGCCCGTCATGGACGGCATCGAGACGACCCGCCGGCTGGCCGGAGAGCACCCGGAGGTCGCGGTGGTCGTCCTGACCACCTTCGCCGACGACGACTCGATTCTTGGCGCGCTCGGTGCGGGAGCCCGCGGCTACCTGACCAAGAACGCCGGACGCCAGGACATCACCCGCGCGATCCGGGCTGCGGCCGCCGGTCAGTCCGTACTCGACCGCGAGGTCCAGGACCGCCTCCTCGCCACCGTCAGGACGAAGGCGCCCTCGCTCGACGGGCCCCTGCCCGAGGACCTCACCCCCCGCGAACGCGAGGTCCTCGCCCTGATCGGCCAGGGCCTGCCCAACCGGGGCATCGCCGAGCGGCTCTTCATCAGCGAGGCCACGGTCAAGACGCACATCAACAACCTGTTCGCCAAGGCCGGGATCCGTGACCGCGCGGACGCCGTCCGGCGCGCCATCGCCTCGGGCCTGGCCTGACCTGTCACTCGTGCCGCATCGAGCAAGGTGCGCCCCGGTGTGAACGCCGGGCTTCACACCCTCATGGGCAGCCGCTGACGATTGCCGGCGCTCGTCCGTGCGATCCGGCAGCTGGAGCGGCTGCTCGACGAGGTGGAGCAGGACCGCTCCAGCTGCCGGATAGCAGCCCGGCCTCGGTTGTAGAGGCGTGAACAGGGTTTCCATCGCAGACAGGTGTGGGGCGCCGTCGTAGTCGACGGCGCCCCACACCTGTCTCTCTGCCCGGTTGGCGCCTTCTGCTGCTGGGGAGGGCCGGGCGCCGGAAGGACGCTGAAGCCTCGCTCGAGCGGGCCGCCCACCACGGCGACACCTACGCCGCGGGCCGCCTGGTCGTGATGCGAGAGGAGGCCGGGAACCGGAACGGCGCCGAAACCCTGGCCCGGCGGGCCATCTAACGTGACCTGGTACGGAGCCGTTGGCTACGGCAAGTACTCGACAGGCTGTGGCCCTATGGCCTGAATCCCGACGGTACGCCGACACCTCCGTGGCACGCCGCGGAGCCCGCCTCACCCTGACCCGTCGGGACGCCTATCGCATCTCTTCCGTGGCTGAGCGCGGACCTGGCCCAACGGGTCAACTCTGCAAGCCCTGCTCCAGTTGCGGTGCAGGGAGGAGGGTGGTTGGACGGGGGCGGGCACCCCGTGGAGAGGCCACCGCGGCGGCCGGGACGAGGCCGGCAGGCTGCGCGGCCGCGGCTCCGTCGCGATTGCGTCAATGCCGACAGGATGGGCTGACGCGGAGCAGCTCGGTCCGCAGTACGGGTGTGCCGTCGACCGGTGCCGGGTCCTCCGCGGTCGGCTTGATTCCTCCGGCGGCGGTTTTGTCGAGTGTGGTCAGGCCGTCGGGGCCGACCGTGCCGAACACCGTGTAGTTCGGGCGCAGTGCGGAGTCGCCGTAGACGACGAAGAACTGTGAGCCGTTCGTGTCCGGACCGGCGTTGGCCATCGCCAGCAGGCCGCGCCCGTACAGGCGGCGTGCGCCGGTCGGATCGGTCGGTGCGGGTGGCAGGTCCACCGGCAGCTCGTCCTTGTACTTGTACCCGGGTCCGCCCTCACCGGTACCGGTCGGGTCGCCGCACTGCAGGACCTTCAGCGTCGGGTACGCCGTCAGACGGTGGCACACCGTTCGGTCGTAGAACCCATGCCGTGCCAGGTGCAGGAAACTCTGGACCGTGCACGGCGCCTTGGCCCGGTCCAAGTGCAGCGGGAGCGGGCCCTGGCTGGTCGGAACAGCCATGTCAACCGTGCCACGACTGGGGGTGCGCCGCGGGTCGGGCGGCAGCGGAACAGAGCGCGCCGGCGGCTCGTCCGGGGTCTGTGTGTACTGGCAAGGGCCGTGCGTCGTGCGCGGCGGAGCGCCGTCGGAAGCGGTTGCCGCACTTCCCCCGGACACGACTAACGCCACGGCCGCGAATGTGCTGATCAGAGCCCGTTTCATCTCGCACGCCCTCCCGATTATTGATGAGTCCTGGAGCGGTCGCAGTCTAGGGCGTGGGTTTGGTCCGCGGGAGTAGTTGACGACAGGAGGCCAGGCGAGGGTCGCTGCCCCAGGACCGGTGGTTGGACCTGATGGCGGCCTCCGGGCAGCGGCCGCACGCGTGTCGAGGCGCTGAGGGCGGGGTTCGCGTGTGGCTGGCGGGGCGCTGCGGAGTATGCCGTGGACTGGGGCGCGGTCGGCGACCAGCCCCCGTACGAGGCGGATGTCGACCTCACCGGACCGCTCGCGGACTGCAACGCGCGCCTGTCCCTCGTCCGCGACAAGGCGGCACGCCTGCCGGAGCCTCTGGCCGCCCTCCTGGTCGATATCACCGAGCAGCTGGCCGCCACGGCCGCGGACGCGCCGCTGGCCGCGCTGCGCGCCGCCGGGGTGCTGGAGCGGATTGCCGCCCGCGTCGGACGGGAGGCCGCCGTCGCCCGCCTGGCGGGCGTCCATCGCAGCTTGATCTACCGGCACAGCGATCTGCACGCAGCCGTCCTGAGCCGGGCCGCACAACCACAGGAGGGGCCCGAAAAGCCGCAGGTCAGCCGACCGTCACTGCTGGCCGATCTGGCCAACCTCACCGACCGCAACACCCGCCTCGCACGGCACGTGAACCGGCTCGAACACGTCTGTCCGAAGCTTTCGGACAGGACGCCTGGAGCGCCACCGGCCTTGGTGCTCCCAACGACACCGGGGCTCTCCAGAGGAAGATCAACGACCTCGAACAACAGGTGGCCGAGCTCCGAGACCGGCTCACCGAACGTGACGAGGACCTCCAGGCTGCGCGGGCGACCAACCGGGAGCTGATGACCCAGCTCAACAGCTCCTCCCGCCCACTGCGGCAAGCGGAGCCATTCCAGGGCTGACCGGCGGGCTTGCGGGTTTCCTCGCGTCAGGCTTCCGGGGTACGCAGGGCGAGGATGGCCATGTCGTCGTGGCCGTCACTGGGGTGGTGGTCGGCCAGGGTGTCCACGAAGTCCTGCAGGGGGAGGCCTGCGTGGAGGGTCGCGAGTTCGGCGAGGGCGGCCAGGCCGTCGTCGATGCTGTGGGCGGGGTGCTCGATGAGGCCGTCGGTGAAGAAGACCACGATGGCGCCAGCGGGAAGGGGATGAGTGTGGTCGGGGCGGGGCTGCTCGACGCCGACCGCGAGAGGCAGGCCCGGCTCGGCCTGGAGGTATCGCGCCCGATGGCCGGGGGCGATCAGCAGCGGGGGAAGGTGGCCCGCGGTGCTCCAGTGCAGGGTCCAGCCCTGGTGGGCGGGTTCGATGCGGGCGAGGCAGGCGGTGGTGACGGGCAGGTCGGTGAGGGCGTTGAGGGTGCGGTCGAGCTGGTGTAGGACGGCACTGGGTGGGGTGAGATGGTCGTAGAGCAGGGCGCGCAGCATGCTGCGGGTCTGGGCCATGGCGGCGGCCGAGTGCAGATCGTGGCCGACGACGTCGCCGATGACCGCGGCGCAGGTGTTGTCGGGGAGCCAGATGGCGTCGTACCAGTCACCTCCCAGGTGGCCGGGGGCGGTGGCGGGTCGGTAGGTGGCGGCGCCGGTGAAAGGGTGCAGGTCGGGCAGGGTGGGGAGCAGCAGCCGTTGGAAGCGTTCGGCGCTCTCGCGGTGCTGTTCGAGCAGGCGCATGTTGTCGATGGCGATGCCAGCGGCTCCGGCCAGGGTGAGGACGATGGCCTCGTCGTCTTGGTCGAAGGGGGCGCCGTCTGTCCGCTCGGAAAGGTAGAGGTCGCCGTAGATCGTTCCGCGGACGCTGATGGCGACGCCCAGAAGGGTGTGCATGGGCGGGTGTCCGGGGGGAAAGCCGACCGAGGCCGGGTGCGAGGCGATGTTCTCGACGCGCAGGGGCTTGGGGTGGCGGATCAGGTGCCCGAGCACGCCGCGTCCTCGGGGGAACTCCGTCCCCGCCAGGTCCTCGAGTTCTGCCGTCGACAGGCCGGCGGTGATGAACTGCGCCAGTTCCTGGCCGGACTCGTCCAGGACGCCCAGCGCACCGTAGCGGGCGCCGGTCAGTTCCATGGCGGTGGTGACGACGCGGTGCAGCACCGCGGGAAGATCCTCCTCTCGGCTCAAGGCCAGGACTGCGTCCAGCAAGCCCTCCAGCCGGCCCTTCGCCCGCCCCAGTTCCCGTAGTTTCTCCGCGATCTCTTCCAGCTGGGTATCCAGCCGCAACGCCATCGGCCTGTCGGGAATGCCCGGCCGTCCAGACTCTTCCTCGCTGCCCGACATCACCGGCACCCGGCCTTTGGGCTTTCCCCTTCACCGGCGCCCGCGGTGAGCTGGCCGTCGGCGCCAGCCGTTCGGCGCGGACGCCGGGGGCTGTAACAGAGGGTGAGCGGCGGTTGCATAAGGGCATCGTGCCAGCATCGTGTCGGCACGCAGATGCGGGTAAGCGGCGTGTCAACCTTCAACCTTGGCTGTATCCGGTGGAAGCGATCAGACCCCTGCTGATCCGTTTCAGCAGGGTTGAGAGCCGCACGTCACCGGCTTGAGAAGGCGGCGTGAGGTGCGGTGATGAGGCCCTCCTCGCATCATGGGGGCGAGGGTCCCCGGCTGCTGTTCTGGGCAGCATTTCGATGTGAGCCCTGGCTTCAACAGTGAAAGTCCCGCGTGTGTCAGCCAGAAGTGATCTCGATGTGCCTGGGCTTGCTGGCCTCCGCCTTGGGAACGGTCACGGTCAGCACTCCGTCGGCCATGGTCGCCGTAACGGCTTCGGCCTTGACGTCGAAAGGCAGCAGCGCCCGGTACTCGAAGCGTCCCGTGCGCCGCGTGGTACGCCGCAACACACCCTCACGCTCGCGCTCCTTGTACTCCCCGGTGATGGACAGCTCCCGATCACCGATCTCCACGTCGATGTCTTCGTCCTTGATCCCCGGGACTTCTGCCTCGACCACATAGGCGTCATCCGTCTCATGCATCTCTGCCAGCGGAGCCCATGCCCCAGAGGGCGCGGCAGACGCGAGGAACTGGTTCATTCGCTCGAAGAGCTCGTCGAACTCGGCGGCCATCGGCTCGCCCCAGCCCAGCGAGGGGAAAGCCCTCTCCACGAGCCGGCCGGGCCTGTGGCGTACAGGCAGTGTCATAGCGGTTCACCTCCATGAACAGGTTTGAAGGTCACTTTCCATGTTCCGCTTCCACGCCACCGAAAGCGAGCCGTGCCCCCGGCTTGCGCAGAGCGCGCAGCGGGCGCAGCGGGCTCGTCGAGGGTGAACCGGGCGCCGTCAGGGGCGCTCACCGTCACCTGCGGCTTCCCCTCGTCCCACGGCGCGGCGTCGGGAACGATGACGACCTCCCCGTAGAAGACGGCCGCGTCGCAGGCGTTCCGGGTGTGCAGCTCCAGCCACACCGCGGTCACCTCCAGCAAGCGTTTGACGGGGCCCTGCGGACACGCCAGAGGTGGCTCGCCTGCATGTCGGCGGGCTCGATGCTGTCCGGCGACGAGGGCGCTGGGCCCGCTGGCGTCGCAGAAGTCCAGCCAGCCAAGGTCCACGATGGTGATCACCTGTGATCACTTTGTGTAATTCAATGCGCAGCGCCTCTTGCGTGGCGATGTCGAGTTCGCCTGCCACACGGACCACCGTCCACCGCCATGCCAGGTGGATGAAACCGCGAGGCACTCGATGGTTCTCGCCCTCCTTCGCGGTCCGGCGGACTCACGTCACACACCTACCGGTCCTGTCCGGCGGTGCGGTATCAGAGCGTGCAACTGACCAGGTGCCGAGCCTCGACCAGGACGGGGCTGCCTCCGCCCGCCTCCTCCAGGATCCGGTCTGTCAGCAACGTCCACCGTGGTTGACCTTCGTCTCTCTGGAAGGTCAGCGCTGTCCGCCTCACCCGTTCGCGGGTCAGAAGGTGCAGTGGCCCCACCTGTGCAGAAGGGTTACCCGTATGACCGACACACCGATGCATCTGGAGGATCTTCGGGCCTACGCCCAAGGAGAGATCTTCCTGCTGAGCCGGGCGGGTGAAGCGTTCGAAGGCCTCGTCTACAACACCAGCGGGTTCGGCCCGTGCCCGGCCGATGAGTTCGCGGCGATCGACACCGCGCAACTGGCGAAGGACACCGGGTGCGATCTGGTGTGGAAGAACCCGAGACGGTTCTGGATGATGGACACCCTGACCATCGACCTCGCAGGCGAGCCCCGTGAGCTGGGTGGCCTGATGTTCAACTGCCTCGCTGACATGCAGATGCCGGCCGGCTTCGACCCGCAGCGGGACCAGTCGGCGCTGGCCTACCGGCCGATGCAGATCCACCGGGCCAACACGTACACGTTCCTGAGCGGACGGCCGGTCTTCCTCTTGAGATCGCCCGACGAGACCACCTGGGTGATGCAGACCTTCACCGATCATGTGGATCACAGCCTGACCGAATCGGCCCTGCCCCGCCTGGCCGAGCGCCTCACTCTGCCCGAGGGCTGGACGTACAAGGCGCGGACGGTGGACCGTGACCTGACCATCACCACCCACGGCGTGGCGCACATCGTCTCCGACAACCTGGCCAACATGTACCAGGGCTGCGTCGACGGGGTGAACAACTTTGATCCCTGGGAATGAGCACCGGCCGTGAGTGACAAGGTCAAGGTAACGGTCGAAAACTTCGTCCGGGCCGAATCCAACCGTGCGATGGCGAAGCTGATGGCGCTCTGCGGTGGCGTCAACCGATGGCATCACAGCCGGGTGCCGACACCGCTCGATCAGCAGACATCGGTCCGGATGAACCGCGACACGCTGTACAGCTTCGCCGTGCTGGACTTGGCCGAAGGCGCCACTGTCACGATGCCGGACAGCGGCGACCGCTACGCGTCGCTCATGGTTCTCAGCCAGGACCACTACGTCAACCAGGTCATCCACACGCCCGGTGAGCACCGGCTCACCATCAACGACCACGGCACCCGCCACGTACTCCTGACGATGCGCGTCCTGGTCGACCCGGGCGACCCCGCCGATGTCGCCGAGGCCAACGCCCTGCAGGACGGTCTGAGGCTGTCCGCGGGGTCGGCCGAACCGCTCGTCGTACCCGACTACGACGAGGATTCCCTCAGCGCCGTACGGGACGCGCTCGCGGTGCTCGGCCGGACCCTGCCCGGAACTGAGCGAATGTTCGGCCGCCGTGAGGACGTCGACCCTGTTCGGCACCTCATCGGTACGGCGGTGGGCTGGGCCGGCCTCCCCGAGAGCGAGGCGTTCTACCTGCTGGTCGAGCCGGGCCTGCCGGTCGGGAAGTACCGCATCGTGGTCGGTGACGTGCCCGTCGACGGCTTCTGGTCGATCTCCCTCTACAACGCCGATGGCTACTTCGAGGACAGCAGCGAAGGCGGATGCGTCCTCAACCAGTTCAATGCCCGAAGGGAGCCGGACGGCTCGTTCGTCATCAACCTCGGAGGGTGCGCCGACGGGCGCCCCAACTGCCTGCGCATCATGGACGGCTGGAACTACACCGTCCGCCTCTACCGGCCGAGGCCCGAGATCCTCGACGGCACCTGGACCTTCCCGACCGTGGAACCCGTCGACTGAGAACGCTCCCACCCTCTCCCCGGACCTGGCGCCAAGCGCAGGGCCATCGGATCGGGCGTGTTCTCGACCACCTTTCGATACCGTCGCGTTGGGCCGACCGGGCCGGTCCGGCGGAGTTCGGAGCACGGTTCCCGTAGATCTGACCGGCGCCGCCATACAGTCGGACTTCGCCTCTCTGCGCGAGGCGGGCGTGAGGAGTGCGGATGAACGGCTGGGCCGTCGTGGTCGCCGGGAGTGCGGTCGTCGGCTACGGGGCGCTCTCACGGCGTTTGTCGACCACGGTGCTCTCGGGACCGATGGTTTTCATGCTCGTCGGTCTGGCGATCGGCCCCCTGGGCCTGGACCTGCTGGACCGGGCGAAGGATCCCGAGGTCACGCGGACGCTGCTGGAGAGCGCACTGGTGCTCCTGCTGTTCGCCGACGCGGCGGGGATCAGGGCCCGGGACCTGCGCCGGGAGGAGTTCCTGCCACTGCGGCTGCTCGCGGTCGGCCTGCCGGTCGCGATGGCTCTGGGGTGGCTGGTGGCCTGGCCGCTGCTGCCCGGCCTGAGCGTGTGGGAGCTGGCCCTGACCTCCGTCATCCTCGCGCCGACGGACGCCGCGCTCGGGCAGCAGGCCTTCTCCAACAAGCGGGTGCCCCCGCTGGTCCGCGGCGGCCTGACCGTCGAATCCGGTTTGAACGACGGCTTGGCCCTTCCGTTCTTCGTCCTGGCACTCGCGGCGGCGGGCGAGGGCCACGGCCACCCGGGCGTGGCCGAGACGTTCCTGCGCGCGCTGTTGCTGAGCGGCGCGATCGGAATCGCGGCCGGCTGGGGCGGGGCGAGCCTGTTGCGATGGTCGCTCGTCCGGGGGTGGAGCAGCTCCGACTGGCGGCAGTTCCTCGTCCTCGCCGTCCCGGTCATCGCATACGCCTTCTGCGTCATGGGTGAGGGCAGCGGCTTCATCGGCGCCTGGGTTGCCGGCCTGGCCTTCGGCATCCACCTGCGCCGCACACCCGCCGGCCTGGGCATCCCTCCCCAAGACGCGGACCCCTCGCAGAGCACAAGGTTCACCGAACGCATCGGCCTCCTGCTCGCCTCGCTGAGCTTCCTCGTCTTCGGCGCGGTCATCCTGGGACCCACACTCCAGCACCTGACCTGGCGCACGGTCCTCTACGCGCTGCTCAGCCTGACCGTCATCCGGATGCTGCCCGTAGCACTCGCCCTAACCGGCACCGGCCTGCGCCCCGCCTCCATCGCGTACATCGGCTGGTTCGGCCCGCGAGGGCTCGCCTCCCTCGTGTTCGGTCTGCTCGCCCTTGAAGAACACCTGCCCGGGGAGACCCTGCTGAGCGAGGTCATCGCCGTGACCGTGGGCCTGAGCATCATCCTTCACGGAGCATCAGCTCCCATCCTGGGAGACCGCTACGGCACATGGTTCACCAGGACACTCCGCAAGGAACCGAACCTGCGGGAGAACGCCCTCGCGCAGCACGACAACCCACACTGACGGAGTCAGCAGCCTTCAGGAGACAGGACCACCGACCGGCCCCGAGACCAAACCGCCACGGCCATCAGCGCCCCGGTACTCAGACGGAAGAACCTCTCCAGCTCTCCGCGCGTCGGAGCGGCAGCGAACCAGCCGTAGCACCCCGGCCCCCCCTCGTCATGCCGAGCACAACCCTGGCCCGGAAGCAAGCACCCAGGCGCTCTCCAAACCCGACGACATCAAAGTGGCTAGTCGACCGCGCGCCCAGGCAGCGTGTCAGTGCGCGGGCCGGGCGAAACGGTGGGGGAAAGTCGGTGTTCGCCAAGACCGCGACGAACAACCGGAGAACGCTGCTGGCCCGCGCACTCGGAACGTGAACCGCGGGCCGCTATCCCGCTTGCTTGACGCAGGTCTGGTCCCTCGCCGGCAGCTTGCCGGTGGCCAGGTACCGGTTGACCTGGTCGTCCACGCACGCGTTGCCGTAGCGCCCGAAAAGGGCGTGCCGGTTGGCGCCCTCAAGGGTGACCAGCCTGGAGCTCGGCAGCTGCTTGTGGAGCTCGACGCTTCCCTTGTACGTCGTACGCGGGTCACCGGTGGCGGCGACGATCAATGCAGGGGCATCGCGCCGCACCCGGGTGGGCTCTTCGCGCGGCGAGTCCCAGAAGGCGCACGGGTTGATGTTGTTGGTCAGAGCGCCGAACAGCGGGTGCGCGATGCGGTTGCGCTCGATGTCCCGCCAGTAGAGCTCGGGATCGCGCGCGGCGGCCACGTCCCCGCAGATGACGGCGGACTGCGCGCCGGTGGGCTCGCCCTCACCGCGCAGCACGTACCGGAGCTCCGGGACGAGCATCGGCGGCACCGTCGTCGGGCGGCCCTGCGCGGCTTTGGCCAGTACGGACAGCAGCTCGCCGAACGACGCCCGCGCCGGGGCGGTGTCGTCCGCGATGCCCGAGAAGAAGAGGAGCGGCACCTGGCTGTCGTCGATCCGGAAGGCATCGGCGCCGGCGCCGATGGTCAGCGGACCGCGCGCGGCCGCCGCGACGATGCGGTCGACGGTGGCGAGCACCTCGGCGCGGCTGCGGCCGAGGCCGTAGGTGTCGTGGTGTTCCGCGGCCCAGGCGGCCCAGTCGGACAGCGCCTTCTCGTTCTCGAGCTCGGTGCCCTTCAGCAGCCGGGGGCGGTAGTCGTTCGGGTTGATCGCCCCGTCCAGCACCATCCGGTCGTATCGGCCGGGGAACATCTGCGTGTAGACCGTGCCCAGGTAGGTGCCGTACGAGTAGCCCAGGAAGGAGATCTTCCGCTCGCCGAGCGTGCCGCGGATGACGTCCATGTCGCGGGCCGTGTTGCGGGTGGTGATGTGGGGGAGCACCGCGGCGTCGGTGGCCCGGCACTTGTCGGCCAGGCCTTTCTGCAGGGTGACCTGGCGGTCGAAGCCCGCCCGGCCGGTGCCGGCGGACAGCCAGGTCATGCCGACGGGCAAGCCGCAGTCCAGCGCGGTGCTGCGCCCGATGAAGCGCGGGTCGAAGCCGACGATGTCGTAGCGCGCGCCGACCTCCTTCATCGACGCACGGGCCTGCGGCGGGGACTGGAGCGCGGGACCGCCCGGACCGCCGTTGTTGAGGAGGATCGCGCCGGTGCGGTGGCGGGTGTCGGTGGCCTTGAGCCGGGAGATCGCCACGGTGATCGTGCGCCCCCGGGGGTCGGCGTAGTCCAGGGGCACGGTCACGTCCGCGCACTGCACGCCTGCCTGGTCCAGATCGCGGCCCGTGGTGTCGTCGGGGCCCTTGATGCAGCTGCCCCAGCCGAGGTGCTGGCGGTAGTACCGGTCGAGTCCAGCCTCGGAGCTGTCCTGGGCGGGGGTCTCGGCGGCCGTGGCCAGGACGGGGGAGGACGTGAGGCAGGCGGCGAGGGTTAAGCCCACGGCCAAGGCGCGGCGTGCGGCGGGGCTGACAGGGGTCACGGGGTCTCCTTGAGCATCGTCCGCTTCGTGTGATCGCATGCCCCGAGGCTAGGAACCCGCCCTGGTACGGCACATCGCCCAAGGGCACGAGGACCCCGGTCCCGTTCACCTCCTGGTCCGGGACCTGCGGCCCGGTCCGGCCTCCTCCTCCGGGAGGAGACCGCCGGCGGGGCTGCGCCGAGGGCCTTCCCGGCCACGCGCCTGCCGTGAGGGGGGATCGCCGCGCTGGCATGCTGTCAGGAGTCTTTCGGCTCCAGAAGCGAGAGGCAGGTCTTCCTGAGGCATGGTCACGCGGGCGCTGGTGGCAGACGTCGACGTGATGGAGCGCGACATCAGCCGGTTGGCGGCCGCGGCCAGGGCTGGCGGAGTTGCGGTGCCTCCCCATGCGAAGGCGCACAAGTGTCTGGAGATCGCCTGCCGGCAGATCGGCGCGGGTGCAGTGGGCTTGACGGTGGCCACGGTTGCCCTGCGCGTCGGGGCCGACACCGTCGAGAGTCCGCCTCCTCGGGGACCGCGTCCTCAAGCACAGCCGCACCACGCACCGCGGAACACCCGGGCGGCAATCCAAGCCTACGCCGGAACGGCTCGACCCACTGGTTGACCGAGAACGCGGCGCCGGGGCTCGCAACCCGGCGCCGTCTGTCCGTCCTTGACGGGTCGGCCCGGGAGCGCTCCGGCGGGCCAGGGCAACAGGCGCAGTGGGCGCGGTGCGTGAGGTCCGCGCTCGCCGGCGTCTTGCACCGGTCAGCCGACGCCGTCGGAGAATCGAGGCGTATCCCGGGCTTGTGCCACTCGTTGGACCGGTATGAGTCCGCTGACCGGTGCATCGCCAGTGCTCTCAGCCACGGGCGGCGTGCGAGCCTGCTCGGGGACCGCGACGCGGCGCTCCGGCGGCGGCCGGGTGAGGACTGACGCATGAATCCACACCACCGGGGCCGGTGTCCGCGGCCCCGTCCGAAGAGGCTCGCCACTGTGACCGCTCGGGGCGCTGACGCGGTACGAGCACGAGCGCGGACCCGCGCACGGCGGACCCGCGTACCGCCCGTCCGGACCGCACGGCGCGCCGACCGGGCCTCCGTATCCCTGCTGCTGATCGTTCTGATCCTCCTCGTGACGACCGGCTTCCTGGGGTTCTTCGGGGTCCTGGACGTCAGCACGGCACTGGCGTACACCGGACGCTTCACCGGTGTGCTGCTCATCGTGGCCGCGGCCGTGGTCCTGCTCGGCGCCATCGCCGCAGTCGACCACTGGTACCGGCAGAGCTTCCCCTACTCCGGACTCGTGGCGCTGCTGGGCAGCGTGACGGCAGCCACGGCCAACCTCATGCTGTTCATCACCACGCTGAGGGAGGGAGACTCCACCGCCTATCTCCTGGTGTGGTGCGCGCTCGCCGCGGGGGGAGCCTGGGCAGCCGTCGCCGTCTACCGGACGTCAGTCGAGATCCCCGCGCCCAAGCGGATCGCGGCGGCTGTGATCGTGTCGGGGGCCGTGGCTGTCGCGAACTTCGGTTACACGCAGCTCTACCAGCCCTATCACACCGAGATCAATCCAGTGCTGGACGTGACACTGGGCGAACCGGTGCTCAGCGCCGACAAGAAGGCATTCGCACTGCCGGTCACCATCAGTTTCGAGAACCGCAGCGACGTCGGCGTGTACTTGCTGGCCCCGGAGTTCCGTGTTCTGGGAACCGCGGTGGCGGTCAGCCCTGAACGGCGGCCCCCTTCGCAATGGCAGCGTGATGTCGAATCGGGACGCCCGGTCTCACGCTGGGAGATCAGCGGGCAGCCCGAGTTGCTGCAGGCCGGCAGCTGGCACGTCTTCGGCAGCTGGCTGGCCGGACACCAGACTTATGTGACCAGTAGGATCGTGGTTCTGCCCCGGAGTACCCCCTACGACCAGATCCAGGTGGCAGCCAGTACGGCGATCGCCCGCCGTGACCGGATGAGCATGGACGAGTTCGGCACCCCCCACGTGTCCTGGAAGGGCGATCCCGTGAAGGCCCCGGACTGGGTCCTGGCCGGGGCCAGCGGGTACGTCACCTATGAAGGCCGTATCCATGAGAACAATGCGATCGCCGAGCACACGCGCGACCCGCGCCACCTGACGGTCTGGTGGACCTTCGGGGGACACGGCGCCGGGGTCTCCGGCACGATCGCCCGCACAGGAGAAAGCGACCGTCAGCTCACCGGCGCGGAGATGGTCGCGCTGAAGAACCGGTACGGTTTCGACTTCGTCAACAAGGGCTGGGTCACGCGAAGCCTCTGGGACGTCAAGTCCTGAGGGCTGTCCCGTAATCCCCGGCGGGCGCGCGGCGCCGGCTACGGCACCTCGCCGCGTGGTCGGGATCACCCGAATACGCCCAGTATGAGGACGACCCTCCGCCTTGCGATGCACCGCATCTGACGCCGCGCGCTGACTGGCAGAACGAGAAGAGACCCAGGCGCGCCATGAGGTGGATGTTCACCCGTCATCGTTCGCGGGCGTCGCCGGAGAGGACGAAGCCGCTGTAGCCGTTTCGGGCCGCCGCGTCGCACACGGCCCGGTACCGGTCCAGCCCGCCGGTGTAGGCCAGGAACACCTTCGGCTTTCCGGGGACGTTGGATCCCATGTACCAGGATTCCGCCGTCGGGTACAGTGTCCGGTCCGCGAGCTCCGCGACGTGGGCGCCCCAGGCCTCCTCCGCCTCCGGAGTGGCATCGATTTCCGTGAGGCCGCGGCCGATCAGGTGGGCGATGCAGTCGGTGATCCACTCCACCTGCTGCTCAAGGGAGACCGCGATGTTGCTGAGGACGGACGGGCTGAGCGGGCCGAGCACGGTGAAGAGGTTGGGGAAGCCCGCCGACATGAGCCCGAGGTGGTTGCGGGGGCCGTCCGCCCACTTCTCCCTCAAGCTCACGCCGGCGCTGCCCACGATGTCGATGGCGAGCTGGGATCCGGTCAGCGCGTCGAAGCCCGTGGCGAAGACGATCGTGTCGAGGGCGTGTTCTTCTTCCGTGGTCAGGATCCCCCGTGGCGTGATCGTCTCGATCGGGGTCGCGCGGAGGTCCACCAGCATCACGTGGGGCAGGTTGTAGGCGGCGTAATAGCCGGTGTCCAGGCAGGGGCGCTTCGTCGCGAACGGGAACGTGCGCGGGGAGAGCGCCTCGGCCGTCTCCGCGTCGTCGATGATCGACCGGATCTTGGACCGGACGAACTCGGCCACCGTCGCGTTGGCCTTCTCGTCGGTCAGGATGTCGGTGTACGTGCGGAGGAGCCCGCTGAGCAGTCCCGACCCCCAGGCCGCCTCGTAGGCGGCCGTCCGCTCCGCCTCGTCGGCCGCCAGGGCGGAACCGGTCGGCGGTTCGAAGACGGTACCGCCCCGGGAGAGCCGCTGGGCCTGGCGGAACTGCGGGTACCGGGCCTTGAGCTCGGCGGTCTCGGCGCCGAGCAGCGGGCGGTTGTGGGCGGGCAGCGCGTAGGCCGGGGTGCGCTGGAAGACGGTGAGCGCGGCCGCCCGCTCGGCGATCACGGGGACGGCCTGGACCCCGGAGCACCCGGTCCCGATGACGGCGACCCGCTTGCCGGTGAAGGAGACCTCCTCGCTCGGCCAGCGGGCTGTGTGCAGGACCTCGCCCGTGAAGCTGTTCTGCCCGGGTATTCCGGGGTCCTTGGGTGCCGACATGCAGCCCGAGGCCAGGACGAGGAACCGGGTGGTGACGGTGCGCCCGGTGTCCGTGGAGACGCGCCAGGTGTGCGTGGTGCCGTCGTACGCGGCGCTCGTGACACGGGTACGCAGGGTGACGTCCCCGCGCAGGCCGAAGCGGTCGGCGACGTGGTGGATGTAGCGCAGGATCTCCGGCTGGGACGCGTACCGCTCGCTCCACTCCCACTCCTGGTCCAGTTCGGGGGAGAAGGAGTACGAGTACGACATGCTTTCGACGTCGCAGCGTGCGCCGGGATAACGGTTCCAGTACCAGGTCCCGCCGATGTCCTCGCCGGCCTCGAAGACCGCTACCCGTAAGCCGAGCGCACGCAGCCGGTACAGCTGGTAGAGCCCCGAGAGCCCGGCGCCGACGACGACGGCGTCGACCCGGTCGGCGCCGGCGGCGGTGGTGGTTCCCATCGATTGCTCCATCTCCCCGCACGCGGCAGGCGGGCCGCCCCGTCGGGGGCGGCGTCGGCAGTGGCGGGTGCGGTGGTGGGTGCGGTCGCCGCGCGAGGAGCCGGCGGGTGCGCGGGGGCGCGGCGGCACGGGAGCGACATCCTGGTGCATGTCCGGCGTTGTGGGAAGTGGGGGTGGCTCGTCGGCCACCTCCTTCCGGGGGGTCCTGCACCCGAACGCATTGTCGTCGAAAATCCGCCAACTACCCCTAGAAGTAGAGCTATTGGCGAATATTGGGCCGTGACGCCCCCTCCGCGGTCGAGGTAATCTTCAGGCAAAGATGTGTTCGCGAGGTGGTCAAGTAGATCACCGAGTGCTGTCCCGCCCCGCATCGGCTCGCGGCGCGGGCGGCGACGAGCGAACACCGGCGTCATGCCCCTGGGGCGCGCCGACCCATCCATCGACTGATGACCTGAACACACCGCGCCCGCACACCCTCGCGAGCGCAGGAGAAAGGCCACCATGAAGTCCCTGGTTGACAACGCACGGTCCTTCACGGCCCACGTGGCGGAACGTGCCCAGGAATTCCACGCCCTCGAGGCCGGGCAGAGCCCCGAAGTCCTCTTCATCGCCTGTTCCGACTCCCGGGTGGTGCCGTCCCTGATCACCGGCGCCCGTCCGGGCGAGCTGTTCGAGCTGCGGACGGCGGGCAACATCGTCCCCGCGTACAGCGGCGGCCGTCCTTCTGCCGAAACGGCCACCATCGAGTACGCGGTACGGGTGCTGGGGGTCCGCGACGTCATCGTGTGCGGGCACTCGCACTGTGGGGCGGTCAACGCCCTGGTGAGCGGCGGCGACCTCTCCGGCCTGCCCGCCGTTCGGAGCTGGCTGGAGCACGCGGCCGGCCGGCCCGAGACGACGGCGCCCCTGTCACCGGACCTCGCCGAGGCTGTCCAGCGCCACGCGGTCGCCCAGCTGGAGCGGCTGTACGAGCACCCCTGTGTGGCGGAACGGGTGGAGGCCGGGACCTTGACGGTGCACGCCTGGTACTACGAGGTCCACACCGGGGCCGTGCGGGCGTACCAGTCGGCCGCCAGCTCCTTCCGGCCGCTGTGACCCTCATCCGCCCTCCCCACGGGCCGCCTTTCCGCCTTCCCCTTCCGCTTCCGCCGTGCGAGGAAGTCCACTGATGCTCTCCACCCTCAAGAAGCCCGCCCATCTGCGACGAGACCTCCTGGCCTCGCTCGTCGTCTTCCTGGTCGCCCTGCCCCTGTGTGTCGGAGTCGCCGTCGCCTCCGGGGTACCCGCCGAACTAGGACTGGTCACCGGGATCGTCGGCGGTCTCGTCGTCGGCTGCCTGCCCGGCAGCAGCCTCCAGGTCAGCGGCCCGGCCGCGGGTCTGACCGTACTGGTCTTCGAAGCCGTGCAGGAGTTCGGTCTCGGCGCCCTGGGAGCTGTCGTCCTGCTGTCCGGACTCGCCCAACTCGCCATGGGGGCACTCCGGTTCGGCCGGTTCTTCCGTGCGATCACCGTGGCCGTGGTCCAGGGCATGCTCGCGGGGATCGGGCTCGTCCTGATCTTCGGACAGCTCTACACCATGGCCGGCGTCGGGCAGCCCCGTTCGGGACTCGGCAAGATCGCGGGGATTCCGCGGCTGGCCACCGAGATCGCCTCCACCGGCGCCGTCCTGACCTCCTTCGCCGTCGGCGCGGCCACCATCGCCGTCCTCGTCCTCTGGAAGAGGCTCCCGGTCAAGGTCCAGGCGGTCCCCGCCCCTCTGGCCGCGGTCGCGCTCGCCACCGCGGTCACCGCCGCGGCCGGCTGGTCGGTCCCCCGCGTCGACGTACAGGGACTCCTCGCCGCCATCCAGCCGCCAGGACTGTCGGACTTCGCCGCGCTGGGCAGCCTCGCGGCCGTCGGTACGGTCATCGCCTTCGCCCTGATCGCCTCGGCCGAAAGCCTCTTCAGCGCCGCCGCCGTCGACCGCATGCACGACGGCCCGCGGACCGACTTCGACAAGGAGCTCATGGCGCAGGGCGCGGGCAACGCCATCTGCGGCGTGCTCGGCGCCCTGCCGCTGACCGCCGTCATCGTGCGCAGCGCGGCCAACGTCCAGGCCGGAGCCAGGACCAAGCTCTCCCGTGTCCTGCACGGGCTGTGGCTCGTGCTCTTCGCCGCGCTCCTGCCGGCCGCGATCGGGGTCATCCCCCTGGCCGCCCTCGCCGGCGTCCTCGTCCACGCGGGCTGCAAGCTCATCCCCGTCAAGGATCTGCTCCCCCTGTGGCGCCACCACCGAGGCGAGGCCCTGGTCCTGGCCGCCACCGCGATCGCCATCATCGTCACGAACATGTTCGAGGGTGTCCTGTTCGGCATCGCCCTGGCCGTGGCCAAGAGCGCCTGGGAGACCTCGCACGTCCACCTCGACGTGCATGAGACGACGGACGGCCGGTTCCTCGTCACCCTCAGCGGTTCCGCCACCTTCCTCCGGCTGCCCCGGATGCTCGAAACCCTCGAAGCCCTGCCCTCGGGGCACCCCGTGGAGCTTGACCTCTCCGGGCTTCGCCACCTGGACCACGCCTGCCGCACCACCCTGGAGGGCTGGGCGCAGCTGCGCGGGGTCACCATCGAGGTTCCGGCGAGGCCCTGAGACCGGTCCGGCCCTCCGGACGCGCTGCCGCCGCCGTGACGGTTTCGGTCTTCCTCCTGCGATTACACGCCATCCCTTGGTGTTTCATTGACTCGCACTTGGCGTTCTCTTTACCTTCGGGGAGGCGGTGGAAAACACCGATGCCATGGTCTTCCCATCACTGGAGGTATCGCCGTGGAGAAGCTCATTCGCACCATGACGCAGGACGACGTCTGGCGCCGCTGGGTCGAGGCCAACTCGGCTCAGTCCGCGAAGGACGGCTGTATCAGCGCCTCGCCCAAGGAGGGCTGCATCAGCCTCGCCGGCAAGAGCGGCTGCATCTCCTGACGCACCTGATCCGGCCTGACCGCCCGGCCGGCGGGGCCCTCGGAGGCGCGGCGCAGACGGGACCACGATCCCCGTCCGTCCGCCCCGGGGCCCCGCCCCGGGCGGACCCATCCCCCTGCCCCGCTACGGAAAGTGGCCATGGACGGCACATCCACCCCGACCGGCATCCCCCAGTCGGACGGCCTGAAGGTCGCCGACGTCCTCGACTGCATTCGGGACATCCCCCTCTACCGCCCCGCGCTCGACCTGGACGCGTTCCCCATCCTCGAGAAGCCCGCGATGGCGCAGGGCTTTCCGGAGAACTGGATGACCCCGCGCCTGGCCGCCGCGCTGGCCGCCGGCGAAGCCGAGTACGTCTGGTCGACCGGCACACACCACGCCCGGATGCAGCTCATCCGGCCCCCGTACTTCCTGCTGCGCTCCTACTACCGGCTGTGGAGCGAACACCCGGACCTGGCGAAGACCTGGGCGGGCGGCTGCCGGCGGGTCTCGCTGACGACCGTCCTCGCCACCGAGCATGTGGCCCGCGTCAACGCCCGCCGCAAAGGCACCGAACCGGTCGCCACCCCGACGCTGGAGGACCGCCGGCTCGACGAGCGCACCATGTACCTCAACCTGCGCCTGGACCCCGGGCAGTGGGACAGGGCCGACGTCGAGCGGATGCTGGCCGAGATCCGCGAGGTCTCCGAGGCGCACCCCGACGGCGACTACCACCTGGACTGCTCGGGTTACCACCTTGCCCACCTGGCGCGCCGGGCCGAGGAGTTCGGTCTGTGGAGCCCCGAGACGTTCCCGCGGCCGGCCAGCGTCGTCACCGCGTACGAGTACACCCCGGCCAACGTTCGCCGCTACCTCGCCGAGCGGTTCGGGGTACCGGTGATCGATCTCTTCGGCAGCACCGAGCTGGGGTACCTGTACTACAGCGACCGGGACGGCCGCTACCACCCGTACCTGGACCGCATGGGCATCGAGCTCGTCCCCGTGGCCCCCGGCAGCGGCATCCACAGCCTGATCGTCACCAGCATCCGCAACCCGTACATGCCGCTGGTGCGCTACCGCTCGGGCGACTGCGTGCGCACCTCGGACGGCAGCGCCGACCCGGCGAAGGTCGTCGCGTTCTGCGGGCGCGAGAAGGAGCTGCTGGAGACCCCGCACGGGCCCGTCGCCCAGGCCGACCTCGACGACCGCGTGGCCGCCGTCGCGCCGGAGGTCTTCCTCTACCGCCTGGAAACGCACGGCGGCCCCGGCTCGGCGGCGCTGCTGCGCTACACCACCTTCGACGGGCGCCCGCCCGCCGAAGGCCGGGACGCCGCGCTCGCCGCCGCGGTGACCGCCCTCACCGGGCGACCCTCCAGCACCGAGCACACCGCCCACCTGCCGATCGGCGCGTCAGGCAAGTACGCCTGGCTGGCAACCGCTGACAGCCGGGAACCGACGGCTGCGGACCCCCGAGGAGGAGGCGCATGAGCCCCCGTACGACGCCCGACGCGCTGCGCACCCTCCTCGGGGAGCCGCTCCACGAGGAAGCGGTCCGCCATGCGCAGCGCCGCACCGGCGTACGGCGTCCGTACGCCGAACGCCAGGTGCTGGAATGCATGCGCTACCTCTACCTGGTCTCCGCGCACCCGGACCGCCTGGGCGGGCTCTTCCTCCCGGTGGAGCAGGACATCGACGAGATCTGGCACTTCCTCATCCTGCAGACGCGCGAGTACCGGGCGCTGTGCGAGGAGCGCCTCCCGGGGGGCTTCTTCATTCACCACCGCAGCATCGGGTACGAGGACTACCAGGCCGACCCCGGCCGGGAGCGGGCCGTCGAGGAGGCGCTGCGCTGGATTCCGTTGTACTGCGCGGAATTCGGCCCGGTGGACGAGGGCATCCTGCCGCACTGGACGATCGTCCGCTTCCTCCACGAGGCCCTGGATCTGTCCCTGGCGGAGATTTCGGACCTCGAACCGTTCCAGGAGCCGGTCGCGACGAGCACGGGCAGAAACTGACCCACCCCAGGCGGAGGCGTACGACACGGGCACGGCCAGCGACCGGGTGAGCCGGGCGGACGCCCGGTCGCATAACTCCGGACCACGACCTGCCGGCCGTCGACCGGAACATCCCGCACCGTCCGGCCGTGATACCCGTGGATCCTCCCCGTCACCACCCCGCACCCCGGACAGGGAACAGGAACATCCCGGGTCCGAGCCGAAACCCGGACTATCTCGCCACCGTCTGCCACATCCTCGATGACCAACGCCGGCAACCCCGAAAACGCCGTTCCTACACGCGTGTTCGCCTCATGCACGCTCGATGATCAGAGGCAAGCACTCACCGTCACCACCGACTACGGAACAGACCCGTTCTCTTCACAGTCCCTCCCGCCTCGGCCGGGCGGGGGCCTACCTCCGACGAACCGCGACCGTCTCGGTGCGTGGGGCCGGTCAGTCTTCGAAGTAGTCGGTCAGGACGCAGCCCTTCACGAGTGCGGGGTCCTTACGGTAGCCGCTGGGAGGGTTGAAGTCGGGGTGGCAGTTGAGGATGAGGAGGCCGCCGGGCTTGATCGCGTTGCGGATGACGGGCTTCTGGTCGGGCAGGACGGCGAAGTCCTGGCCGAGGAGGAACTTGCCGCGGTGGCCCTTGTTCGGGCTTTCCTTGCGGTCTGCGTCGAGTTCGGCCTTGTACGTGGCCTGGAAGGTCTTGAGGTCTTTGAACATGAAGATGCGGGTGCCCTTGCCGCAGGCGCCGCGCTCGGTGACGCCCCACTTCTGGTCGTAGGTTTCGTCGCCGGGGAAGAAGTCGTCGTCCTTCGGGTCGGTGGAGATGTCGTTGCAGGCGCCGTAGGCGTTGACGATCTGCGCTGCCTTCGCCATCGTGCCCGCCTTGGGCAGCCCCGGTGCGCCGGCCTTTCCGTCGCCGTCGGAGCCTCCCGAGCCGCCGGTGCCGCCGTTCTTAGCGGGTGCCTGGTTGCCCAGTGCCCCGTCGACGGATCCGCCCTCGTCACCGCTCCCGCACGCGGTCAGGGCCGTGAGGCAGAGCAAGCTGGTGGTCGTGACGCTGGCGAGCCGGTGAATGCGCATGGCGGCGGGAACTCCCGTGTCAATGATCAGAATCCGCCCGACCCTAGGTTTTATGGCACGTGCATGGCAAATGGCGTCGTGCCGGATCGGCACCCCACCACCAGCCGCGGCGGCGCTGCTCGACGGCGCGCTCCTCCCGGGCTCGTCCCGTCCTGAACTGTGCACCTCCACCCCGCAGCAGGTGCCGGATCTGACGGAGGTGGAGTCGATAGCGGCACGCCCACGTCCTGGCGCCGACCACTGCCCTACCGCCTGGCAGTGGTATCAATCGCGCCTGCGCGCCCGCGCTTGCCCGGGACGGGACCGACCGGGCCCCGACCCGGGGGAGGGGTCGGGGCCCGAGAAGGGGTTGAAGTGTCAGGGTGTGGGCGTGGCAGTGGCGGAAGGTGTCCTTGACGTCTTCCTTGGCCTGTCGGGCGTTGCCCTTGGCCTGCTCGGCGTGTGCCGTGGTCTTCTCCGTGCCCGGCATCCGGACCTCCTCGTGTGGTACCGGATTGGTCGTGACCGCTCGCCCGCTCCGGCCCGGCGACCGCAAACCCCCTCCTTGCCGCCGACAGGGCGAACCGGCTACGCCACGTCGTAGCCGACCGTCGCTCTTGCCCGGCCATACGCATAAGAACCGGGTAAGAATCGAGCGCATGACCGTCGCAGAGGCGGGCAGTCGACGCTTCGGAGGTTGATAACTATGGTTCCCCTGCTTCTGGTTCTCCTGCTGATCCTGATCCTGTTCGGCGCCGGTTTCGCGGTGAAGATCCTTTGGTGGATCGCGATCGCGGTCCTGGTCCTGTGGCTGATCGGGTTCGTCGCCCGTCCGAAGGGCAGCAGCGGCCGCTGGTACCGCTGGTAGCGCGGCCTGCGTAAGTTGCGGCGACAGGCCATGGTGGGCCGCTCCCCGACCGGGGAGCGGCCCACCGCCGCGTGCGTGCCCTCCTGCCACGCAGATTCCCCGAAGCCGACGAACGGGGTGATGGCTGTCGCTGGGAGATATGTGCGGGATCGGCCGGGCCGGTCCTCGTGACGCAGCAGGGGACCTGCTCACCTCCGAGATCGGCGGCCGTCCCGGTCGCGTCGGACCGGACCGGCAGGGACCCAAGGGACCGGCCTGGTCGACCACCGTCCCAGCAGCGCACCGTCTGCACAGGGCTGCTCATCTCCGAGGGGCACGCGTTGATGGCGGGTTGACGTCCGGTCAACGGCAGGCAGCATTCCGGGCGGCGTGATGTCCGCCCGGAGCGGGTGGACGTGGGGTGTGGTTGTAGACAGGGGGCTTGCTGCCCGCAGGGGTGAGCAAGGGAGCCCGAGATGACCAGTACAGCCTTTGCCACGCACGGCGTCGGCGAGGGCGGGCCGGCGGTGGGGGTTTTGATGGCGCTGGTCCCGTGCACGGTCACGGTCGCGCACCGGATCCTCGACAGCGCGGCCCGTGCCGCTGGCCTGCCACGGGAGCTCACGGCTCAGGTGGTGATGGGCCTGCGCGATGACGTCTGCGGCCCGCCCGGCGGCGACCGCACGGAGCGGGCGGTGCGCGCGGAGATCGAACGCGCCCGCACCGCCCCGGCCCCGCCCCCCGCAACGGCGCTGTACCCGTCCCCGTTCGTCCTGCGCCAGCAGGTGAGCCAGGTGCGGGCGGCGCGCCGCAGGACCCTGGTCGCTCCCCACGATGCCGCGCAGCGGGCGGAGCTGGAGAGCTGCCTTTACACCCCGTACGTCCTCACCGGCTGCCGCACTGCGCACGCCGCTCTGACGGCTGCCGAGGCGCTTTTGGTGGCGAACCGGCTTCCGGGCGCGGGAGCTCCCTCGGCTCCCGCGTGAGGAGCTTCGAACTCTGCTCGGTGGTCAGGCGGCCTGGAGCCAGTCCCGGCAAGCGTGGGCGGGGCCGTCGTCTCGGCGCGCTCTCGTTCGAGGGTGGAGATGGTGGCCGGCCAGACGCCGAAGTGGCGTGCCGCGGCGGTGGGAGTGAGGTTCTTGGATTGCCGCAGAGGTCTCAGGTCGGCGGTGGCTTCTCGGGAATGGCTGCCTTGATACCGCGTCTGCGCAGCGGTTGCCGCGGGACGAGTGGGCCCTATCCGCGGCGACCGCGCCGGGCGCGGGGACGGCCCACAGCGTTCGTAGGTGCCGCCGCTGTCTCGGCGTGGAGTGAACCTGCCGGACGGGCTCCGAGGGCAGGCGTGGTCAGGAGTGGAGGCGAGCCCGTGCTTCCCGGGCCCTGCGGCGTTTGACGGCGCGCCGTTCCTCCTCGGTGAGGCCTCCGCACACGCCCATGTCCATGCCCCCTTCGAGAGCCCACTCCAAGCAGCGCTCCAAGACCGGGCACCGGCGGCACACCACCTTGGCCTCTTCGATTTGGAGCAGGGCTGGGCCGCTGCTCCCGATGGGGAAGAACAAGTCCGGGTCTTCCTCGCGGCAAGCCGCTCGGTGACGCCAGTCCATCGTCATGCCTCCGTTCGCGTAGTCGGTCCTCACCCCCGCACCTGACCGGGATCCGCGGCTCTATGCGGCCAGCAGGGGCATCAGCGCAATTTTCACCACGGCCTGCTCCGAAAATGGCGCACTGATCTCTGTTGGCCATCGGTGTCCGGGGCAGGTTGTGCGCATGTTCAAGCATCGACGTGTGCGTACGGCCGTGGTCCTCGTGGTGGCCTGGGGGGTGCTGACGGGAGTCGAGCGATGGGGTGAGTCGGCGGCGTGGCCTAAAGCTTTGCTGCAAGGGCTGCTCTGGGCTGCCGTGGTCACCGCAGCCTGGTGGTTCGCCGACTGGACCCGTGCGGGCAGCCCTCAGCGGGGACGCCTTGCGGGGAGCCGCGGGGAGCGGTGAGGCTGGCGCGGGCGGGCACGTATCCGGCCCTGCCTCCGAAACTCGGCGGCAGGGCCGGGATGTCCGCGGCGTCTCCTGGACGGCGTGGAGCGCCCCGCACGGATCCGGCCGCGGCGATCCCGGGCAGCCACCCGTGAGGCGTGACGCGGTGCGGGGGTCGAGGGCTCTCACCAAAATTCACACCTGCCTCGGGGCGGACGGGGAATCCCCGGCTGGCCCGGGCCCGCCCCGATCGGCTCTCCCCCCGAGCCGGTTGCGGCCTTTCGCGCCTCGGGTACTCGTGGGTGCTTCGAGGCGAGCCTGATGGCGATCGGCGAGGCATCCCGGGCGCCTGACCTCGTCCGGCGTTGGGGGAGGACGCGTACAGGCACAGCAGTGGCATTTCGCCGGTGAAACATGGCCCCTTGGCAGCTTAACCCCGGCTCCGCGCCTTGTTCTTGACGAGGTGGGGGCGGATAGAACCGCCTTGCGATGATCATGATGCGGGCCGTCGTGGCGGCCGCTGCTCTCGCCCTGTCCCTGCCCGCCATGGCGCACGCCGCCGATCAGCCGGCGTCCTCCCGCAGGTCTTGCCGATGGGGGCGGCCATCTCCGCTCTCCCGCTCGCCGTCGAGGACCGTACGGGCTGCCAGCGCACGAGCTTCGCGCTGGGCTGCACACGCCCATCGGCCCACGAACGCTACGCCCGCCGCGTATCGCAGTGACCACCGCACCGAGCCTCTCGGTCAAGATGGCGGCGGGCTCCACTCGTGCAGGAGGGGCGGGTCCGGCCGGATTCGAACCGGCGTCCTCGGCTGTGAAGGCCGCGAGTCGACCCTGCGCTACGGCCCCATCCGTCCCGAACCCTACGGCTCCGCGCGACGATGCAGCGGCTGGTCGCCCGGGAGAGCAGCCCAGCCGAGCGGGTACTCGGCTGCGCCTCCTTCTGGTGGAACGGCGGCGCGAGTTCAAGGAGCTGTGCAGGGACTGGCGCGACCACGCGAGCACCACCGTCCGTGAGCGCTACCGGACCCCGCCACTGCGGACGGCGGCCTCGCGGCCGTCGTGAAGACGAGCCGGTGAGGGGCTCCGGCATGACGGCTACGGCGCTTCGGGTGTGTCGCCTGGTTCGTGGGGGAGGGCCTGCCGCTTCAGCTCCATGCGTCTGTTCACCAGGACCTCGGCGGGAATGGTCTTCCAGTAGGGATGGTCGACCACCGCGCTCGACAGCACCCGCAGCTCGGCCCACATTCGGTCGACCGTCGCCTTCTGCTCGTCGCTCCAGCCCGGACTGTCGGGCACGTCCCCGCGGTGGGAGTACCGCTCACCGCGCGCCCAGCCCTTCATGGGTTCCACGCTCCAGGGCAGTGCCGCCAAGTAGGCGCGGTGCTCGGCATGGGCCCGGTGGAGGCGTTCCTGGAGGTGAAGGAGGTCGTCGGGGAAGGAAGTCTGATCGGTCACCTGTGAACGTAATTCTGTTCGATTCCAGAAGGGAAGAAGTGGGCCGGTTCGTGCTCGTTCAGTCGAACGGTCTGGTGCTCCCGCCACGCCGGGTGGTGCGGGCCGGATAGACGCCGAGCACTGGCAGGGGGCGAGCGGGGGACCGGGGTGGACATGGCGCGTCCCGCTGGGCCTGGAACTTTGCCTTTCGGGCTGGCCGGTTCTTTGAACGAGGGGTGCGGGCACGGCTGCCCCGGAGGCCCGTCGTGTTGTGCCTCGTGCTGTATCGGCCCCACAGGGGACCGGAAGTGCAGGCTCCCTCCAGCGACGCAGCGGGCGAGGGTGTGGGGTCTACCGGGGGCGACATAAGCCTGGGGCGGTGCTTCTGGTGCGTTGGAGAAGGGATTTCGAGGCGGGTCACGTGCTGCGCTGGTCGTGGGTGTCCTGCCGGAGCTGTTGGGTGTGGCGGGTCATGGCGTCGATGTCTTCGGCGAGTGCGGTGTCCTCGGGCCTCAGGTGGGGCCGGGTGTCGGTCAGGGGACGCACGAGGCGGGCGGCATCGTTGTCGCCGAGGGCTGCGTTCAGGTCCTCGACGGCACTCCGGGCGCTGGCGGGCAGGCCGGTGAGGGCGGTGATCTGGCCGGCGAGGCGGCGCAGGTCGGCGGCGTTGTCGCGGGCCCAGGCGGTGACGGTGCGGTCGGCGGCGCGGGTGTCGCGGGTGGCCTGGACGCGTTCCTCGCCGGTACTCCCGGCCTTGCCGGGGCGCAGCCGGAGGTAGCGGCGTTCGGCTGCCTGGCGGCTGGCGACGCCGAGGGGACCGGCGAGGTCGGCCCAGCTGGCTCCTTGTTCGCGGGCGGTTTCGATCAGGCCGCTCTCCCAGCCGGCGAGCTGTTCGCGGATCTCGCGCAGCATCAGGAGCGCGGTCAGGGCCGGGTGCGGGCCGGCACCCGCCGCGGGCAGCGGGGTTTGCGCGGAGGACTGCTGCGCGTCTCTTACGGACTGGTTGATGGCCTCCAGTGCTGCTGCGGCGGCGGGGAAGTGCACGGGTGTCGGCGGGGCGGGTTC
>NZ_JAINUL010000001.1:65168-67645 GCF_020639365.1 Streptomyces flavotricini | reverse complement strand
CGTCACCCGCCTCGCCGGCCCCGACCTCCTCACCCGAATCCTGCACCAGCTCCCCGACGGCTACGCCCTCCTCTTCGGCCAAGCCGAACTGCGCCAGCCGCAGCTGCGCGCCGCAGCCGCCTGAGGGCTTGGCACCGCCCCCCGGATGCACCGCGCGGCCGGGCCGCAGTGCGGCCCGGCTTCCGCTTGAAGCACGCGGGCCTGTGATGCTGTGATCGGACCGACGACCCTAGGTCCGTCTGATTGGGATTCCGTTTGTGCGGGCATACGGCCGCGCAAGCCATTCGTGCAGGGGAGGAACGCTCTCATGTCTCAGGTCGCCACCACCGCCATTCCCGCCCGGGAGACCGCCCCGGACTCCTTCACCCGCGCCGAACCCGCAGCCGCCACCGGGCAGCTCGCGGGGCCCCTGCCGCAGATCGACAATGCCCGCGAGGTGGCTCCCGCCGACGCGCGGGAGCTGTCGCGACTGTTCCTGGTGCGCCTCAGGGAGCTCGAAGAGGGGACTCTGGAGTATCAGTACGCGCGCAACACCCTGATCGAGATGAACATCTCCCTCGTCCGCTTCGCGGCCCGCCGGTTCAGCGCCCGCATCAACGCCGGCATCGAACTCGACGACGTCATCCAGGTCGGCACGATCGGCCTGATCAAGGCCATCGACTGCTTCGACCCCGAGCGCGAGGTCGAGTTCTCCACCCTCGCCCTCCCGTACATCACCGGTGAGATCAAGCGGTATTTCCGCGACACCACCTGGGCCGTGCACGTCCCCCGCCGTCTGCAGGAACTCCGCGTCGAACTCGCCAAGTCCCAGGAAACCCTCACCGAGGTTCTCGGACGCGCACCGAGCGTCAAGGAGATCGCCGAGCACCTCGAACTCTCCGAGGAAGACGTCATCGAGGGACTGGTGGCCGCCAACGGCTACACCAGTACCTCCATCGACTCGGCCACCGGCGTCACCGAGCACACGGCCGCGCGCCGCGAGGGCCGGCCGCTGAGCGACACGGTCGGCGACGTCGACCCGGCCATGGCCCTCTTCGAGGACTTCCACACCCTCGCACCCCTCCTGCGCGACCTCGACGAACGCGACCGCAAGATTCTCCGGATGCGCTTCGCCCAGGAGATGACTCAGTCCGAGATCGGTGCCGAACTCGGCATCTCACAGATGCAGGTGTCCCGCCTCCTCACCCGCATCCTGACCCACCTGCGCACCGGCATGCTCACCGCCTAGACATGCCGTGCACCGCAGACGCCATCCGGCACCTGCGAGACAGATCCCCATCACCGCCGGACGGGGATTGAACCACCCCAGGTCCCGCCCAGTACCTGCATGAACGACTCCGCCACGTGGCGGGCACGTGCTGCACAGCACGGCCGGCTCGGCGACGACGTCCACGACGTCTCCCCCATCGGCGCCAAGCGCGTGGCCTTCTTCCTCGGGTACGTGCGGCAGGGGCCCCAGTCCGCCGCGATCACCCAGGTCAGGCGGCGGACACAGGCCGGACGGCGCGCAGGGCGTAGTCAAGTAGGCGAAGCGGACACGGCAGGTCCGGGACCATCCCGCGGTCCCGGACCTGCCGTATGCCGATCAGTGCTTGAAGACGTCCTTGACCTTCTCCTTGGCCTCGCGGGCGTCGCCCCTGGCCTGTTCCGCACGGCCCTCGGCGGTCAGCCGCTCGTTGCCCGTCAGGCGGCCGGCGGTCTCCTTGAGCTTGCCCTTGGCCTGCTCACCCTTCGCCTCGGCCTTCTGCCCACCAGACACAGCTGATCACTCCCTCTTCGCTGAAAACGCCTACTCAACCCCGCATGGCCGCTGGGAGCTCTCGCAAACGGGGCGGGCTGCGACAGGGCCCGGCTCACGAGGGCCGCGGTACGGACCGGCGCGCTACCGAGGGAGGAGAGCGCGAACCGTATTCCCGCCTCCGGGCCCGCGCGTGACGACAGCGGTGAGGGAGAAGTCGTTGGCCATGTGCCAACCAAATCCACCCGTCCCGTCGACGAGGTCGGGGGTCCGTATCCGCGGCATCCGCGGGCTGGGATCCTCCACGGCGACCTCGATGCAGCTGGGGTGCGCGGTCAGGCAAAGGGTGCAGGCGCCACAACCGTGGCGCAGAGCGTTCGTCACCAGCTCGGAGACGACCAGAACGACCGTGCCGGCCTGCTCCGGCCCGAAGGCCAGCTGGCCTAGGGATTCGAGGAACGCCCGGGCGGCCTGGCGCGCCCCGGCGACGGCGGACAGAGAGTGAAGGGCTGTGCGCTCGGCGCTCATCGTGGTCATCGTGCGCTCCGGGTCTGTTGTCGGTGTCCGGCCCTGCCTGCCCGGTCGTTGTGTCCCCGTCCGCAGTCACCCACCCCTACGGAAACCGATTACCTCAGGGGTGTGCGCAGGAAAATCTATGTCGGCTGGAGTAGACATTGGGTGGCAGCCTGGCTATGGTTTCTCTCGTAACCCAGTCAAGAAGGGCCCGGCAGGGACGAAC
>NZ_JAINUL010000001.1:55922-65068 GCF_020639365.1 Streptomyces flavotricini | reverse complement strand
GCGGAGGACTGCTGCGCGTCTCTTACGGACTGGTTGATGGCCTCCAGTGCTGCTGCGGCGGCGGGGAAGTGCACGGGTGTCGGCGGGGCGGGTTCGTTCATGGGACTCTCCGTCTCTCGTCATCCTCCCGATGACGGCTTGCTTGTCATCGTTTCGATGACATGTTACAACGGGAGCACGTTGAAGCGCATTGGCAGTTTCTGCCTGAACCAACTGGAGGTGTTTCGCGATGTTGATGCGCACTGACCCGTTCCGCGAGATGGACCGGATCGTTCAGCAGCTGTCCGGGACATCGGGGACCTGGTCGAAGCCGTCGGTCATGCCGATGGACGCCTACCGTGAGGGCGAGGAGTACGTGATCGCCTTCGACCTCCCCGGGGTGAGCACCGAGGCGATCGACATCGATGTCGAGCGGAACATGCTGACCGTGAAGGCGGAGCGCCGCCCGGCCGCGAAGGCCGACGGCGTGAAGGTGGAGCTCTCCGAGCGGCCCCTCGGGGTCTTCTCCCGGCAGATCGTCCTGGCCGACACCCTGGACACCGAGCGCATCCAGGCCGATTACGACGCGGGTGTCCTGACCCTGCGGATCCCGATCGCCGAGCGCGCCAAGCCCCGCAAGATCAGCATCGGCGGCGAGAGCGGCCGCAAGCAGATCTCCGGCTGAACCCCCGCATCAGCCGGCCGCGGAGGGCGGGAAGAGCCACCCCCCTCAGGCACCCCGCCCTCCGCACCCCCCCTTTTTGACCCCTTCACCCCTCCCCAGGAGGTGGCGTGATGTCGATGCGCAGGGAGTCGTTCCTGGCCCACGTCCAGGAACGCGGCGAGTACGAAACCGTCGAAGACGCCGACCGTGTGGCCAGAGTCGTCCTGGCCCTGCTGGGCGCCCACCTGGTCGGCACCGTACGGGCCGAGCTCGCCGCCCGGCTGCCCGAGACCTACGCCCTGATCCTCCTCAACCCCCTGCAGGCCGCGGAGCCGCTCACGCCGGAACGGTTCGTGCGTGCGACCGCGGCCTGGATCGAGGGCGCCACCGAGAAGACCGCCCTGTGGGACATCGGCGCCGTCCTGTCCACCGCGGCCGCCGCCGCGGGCGAGGTCCTCACCCGCGAGGTCCTCCTCCAGCTCCCGCACGGCTACGACCTCCTCTTCGGCCACCCCCAACCCACCTGACCGGCCCACCGGACCTCCACCGGCCGGAGGCCGGATCCTTCGCAGAGAAAGGGCAACCGCAGCCATGTACGACCAGCCTCGACCGAACCCGGCCCACCACGCCATGACGTTCGACCAGATGCTGGAACGCGTGCGCTACGAAGGCGCCTACCCCACCCGCGAACGCGCCGCGGAAGCCATCCGTACCGTCCTGGCCGCCCTCGGACGCCAGCTCACCGGCGACGAACGCGTCGACCTCGCCCAGTGCCTGCCCGTCGAGGCCGCCCTCACCCTGACCGCCCAGATCCCCGACACCCAGCACCTCACCGGCTGGGGCTTCATCAAAGACCTGGCAGCCCACACCGGCCTGAGCCCGGCCGTCGCCCGCTGGGACACCGGAGCCGTACTCTCCGTCGTCACCCGCCTCGCCGGCCCCGACCTCCTCACCCGAATCCTGCACCAGCTCCCCGACGGCTACGCCCTCCTCTTCGGCCAAGCCGAACTGCGCCGTGCACGGCGTTCGTGACGAGCTCGGACCGACCAAGACCACGGTGTCGGCGGCCTCCGTGACCGCCGCCGGGCTGACGGAGACGGTCGAGGAAGGGGCGCACGGCATCCCGTGCATCAGCAACAGCCGCTGTGTACAACGCCCATCGACGAGACGCGGAGGACCCGCGCATTCGGCGGCGGGCTTCCCGCCGCTGACCTGCTGTGCAAGCCGCTGTGCACATCCTGGACCGACCATGTAGGTCTACCTCTCACTGGCAAGTCGGAAAATCTATGACGGCCAGAGTAGACATTGCGTGGTGCGGTGGTTATGGTTTCTCTCGTAGCCCAGAGAGACAGCAAGGCCCGGCAGAGACGAACTGCCGGGCAGCAGTACCAGCAAGTGCAGCGCGCAGGACGGTGCGGTGGTGGAGTTCCGAAGCCAGGGTTGTTGCAGGACGGCGACGGGACTGACGACCGGACCGGGTGGCCCGCAGTCATCAGGGGCCCCATCAGCAGGACCGCAGTTCACGCAGTGGAAGTACCCGCAGTAAGTGCAGTTCGCAGTACCCAGCAGTGAAGTGAGTGAGAGGTACCTCGGTGAAGGCGTCGGCTGCGGGCGCGCGCACCGGGAGGTTCGGCAGTGGGGTTCTAAGCCAGAGCAGATGCAGGATGGGCAACGGGGCTGGCTGCCGAAGAGTGGCGCTTACGCAGGCCACCAGCAGTTCGCAGTATCAGCAGTGCAAGCAGGACCGCAGTGAGTGCAGTTCCCGCAGTTCGCAGTCCCTCCCGTTGGTATGCAGTTGATCGCCGAGGGAAGAACGGAGGAGTTGAGGCGCCATCAGGATCGCCCGGGCGGAAGTGTTGAGTCCGGGTACCGCAGGACATCGATAGTGAGGTGGTCTCCGGTCAAGCAACCGCGATCCCCGCACTCCCGGCAGCATCTCGGTCGGGTCGGCGGAAACAGTAGGCCGGCGCAGGACTAGGGCCGGCAGATGGTGTAGCAGTTCCTTCGGGGCCCTGGTGCTGTACGCGCCAGGGCCCCTCCCCGTGTTCCGAACCCTTTCCCTCTACCTGTTTCGCAGTGAGGTGCGATGACAGCAGACGATTCGTTCGGCCGTCTCGATGACGACGGCTACCCCGCCTACACGATGGGCCGGGCCGCAGAGCTGCTCGGCACCACGCCCGGCTTCCTCCGCGCCATCGGAGAGGCCCGGCTCATCACCCCGCTCCGCTCCGCCGGCGGCCACCGCCGCTACTCCCGCTACCAGCTGCGCATCGCCGCCCGCGCCCGCGAACTCGTCGACCACGGCACCCCCATCGAGGCGGCCTGCCGAATCGTGATGCTCGAGGTCCGGCTCGAAGAAGCGCAGCGCGTCAACGCCGAGCACCGCCGCTCAGCGTTTCCCGGGCATCCACCGGCAGCAGCCTGAGGCGGGCGTGCCCGTCGGCATGGCGGGCACGCCCACTCGAGCGTTTTGGGGTTGTGGCGCGCGTTCGTTCGCCTGGTAACAGTCCGTTGTGGACGTGTAGCGTCTACGCAGCTGTCGTGGTTCGGAAGTTCGCCCTTGCTCACGCCTTCGGTGTGGGCGTTTTGGTGTGCTGTGCCGCAGGAACCAGGACGATCACCTCCGCCTTCCGCATAGGCGGGAGGCGTTCATCGACTGGAAGGCAGCAGACATGGCTACGGGAACTGTGAAGTGGTTCAACGCGGAGAAGGGCTTCGGCTTCATCGCCCAGGACGGCGGCGGCCCGGACGTATTCGCCCACTACTCCGCGATCAACTCCTCGGGCTTCCGCGAACTCCAGGAGGGCCAGACCGTCACGTTCGACGTAACCCAGGGCCAGAAGGGCCCCCAGGCCGAGAACATCAACCCAGCCTGATCTTCACCACCCGTGGGCGCGGAGACCGGCGCTTAAGGCTGCCCCCGCAGCCCGTACCGCTCGACTCGAACAGCGGATCCTGCGCGATGTCGGCGGGATCCGCGGCATAGCGAATCAGGGCCGCGCAGCTGTTGCCGTACGACCTGATCCTGTCTGGGCCGTGCACCAACAACGCAGCTGCCTGGGCTCGTCGAGCTGCGGTTAGTACCCGAGGTCAGGTGCTGCGCCGGTCGTGGCTGTCCCGACGGAGGTGGTCGGTGTGTCGGGCCATGGCGTCGAGGTGATCGACGAGGGCCCGGTCTTCGGGGCGCAGATGGGCCCGGGTGTCGGTCAGGGGCCGGACGAGGCGGGCTGCGTCGTTGTCGGCCAGGGCCCGGTTCAGTTCGCCGACGGCCGCCGCGGCGGCCGTCGGGGAGATCAGTGAGGGCGGTGATCTGGCCGGCGAGTCGGCGTAGGCCGGCGGGCGGCGTTGTCCCGGGCCCAGGCCGTGACGGCGCAGTCTGCGGCACGTGTGTCGCGCGTGGCCTGGGCGCGCTCTTCGCCGGTGCTTCCGGACGTGCCGGGGCGCAGGCGCAGGTAGCGGCGTTCGGCGGCCTGGCGGCTGGCAACACCGAGAGGTCCGGCGAGCTCGGCCCAGCTCGCGCCCTGCTCTCGGGCGGTTTCGATCAGGCCGCTCTCCCAGCTGGCGAGCTGTTCACGGACCTCGCGCAGCATCAACAGTGCGGCCAGAGCCGGATGCGGGCCCGAGTCGGCCGACTCGGTCCGGGGCGTTCCCCAGAGGATCGCTGCGCGTGCTTCACGGCCTGGTCGATGGCCCGCAAGGCTGTCGCCGCAGCAGGGAAAGTGCCTCCTGATGCGGCTTCATGACCGGCTGTTGGGAGCGTGTGGTCCGCGCGGGTGCCGGGCGTTCGGCGCGCCGGTGCCGGCCCTCTTGGGTGTCGGGGTGCGCGAGAGCGGGGCGGATGTGGGAGGGAGCGTGCCGCCCGATAGGGGCGTGGGGCCTGTCCCGGGGGTTGCGGTCCCGTGGCGCGGTGGCTGTGCTGAACTCGCTCAGCGGTGCTCGTGTCGTCCGGTAAACGGGGGAGGGCCTCGTTGGCCCGCCCCGGGTGTGTCTGTAGCCGATTCATTACAGAGGGTTGTTTTGCTGGGGGTGGTGAGGGCACGCTGCTTCCTGCTTGCGGCCCCGCGCGTTGTTGTCGCTGCTGTGCGGGGCGAGCTTCGGCGTGGGGGCGTGAGGGAGACGGGATGGGCTGGCTCAGCAGCTGGTGGAGTGGTCTGTATGTGTCCATGAAGGTCGGGATCCTCGGCATTGTGGGGGTGATCATCGGGGGCGTCTTCTCGCTGTGGTCCGGCGTGTTCAGCGGCAAGAGTGACCGCCATGCTGACAAACCCGCCCCCTCCGCGTCCGCCTCCGCACCGCATCCGAGCCCCTCCTCCATAGGCTTGCCTGCTCCCCGCCCGGAACAGGGCCGGCCCGCCTGCGGTGACAAGCCAGGGCATGACGTCACGATCGAGCCCAAGCAGCTGACGGTCGCGTCGGACGGGTCTCTCACCGCCGAGGTCAACTGCAACCTTCAAGAGGGATGGTGCCTGACGTGGATGGTGCAGCTCGATGGCGTCGGCAAGCCCGTGCCGCATACGAACTATTACCCCAAGGATGATCTGGGGCGGCCCGGCCCGTACACCTTCGATGTCCACCTGTCCCCGTCCGAGCCCGGTTCTGCCCGCACGATCTACGTCGTTCTCATGGACAACTTCGCTCACCGTCAGCTGAGTGAAACCGCAACCCGGACGGATCGCTCCTGAAGCTGCCCAATGGCGCACGCAAGGTCTCCAACTCGGTTCTGGTCAAGCGCTACTGACCTGCCCCGGCACAGCAGTGAGGTTCGGTCACTGACCGGCTCGACGGCACATCCGCAGGCCGACGGAATTCCTGCACGCCCCATGGAGCCCGAAGCCGGCTACCGCAGCGTCTGTCCGTCGCTGTGCTGCCCTGGTTCGTCTTGGCTGCGGGTGTCTTCCGTGCGGTGGATGTTGTCGGCGCGCAGTCCTGCGCTGTCGTGGGTGAGGTCGAAGAGGACTCTGTCGCCGGGACGCAGGCGGGGTCCGTTTTCGCGAATGGCTTGGGACTCGGCCTGGATGTCCGGGTCGGTTCCGTCCTGGCTGATGAGACCGGTACCGCGGTCGGGGTCGAACCATTTCACGATTCCGCAGGGTGACATGCTCTGCTCTCTTCATTGGCCGGATCTGGGAGCCGTTACTGTCCGCCTGCTCTCGGTGGGAGGGGAGGGCGTGTTCAGGGGCGTGATGCAGCGGACCCCGGCGTGGCTGCAGGCGGTGGGCGGCCCCTCGCGGCAGGCAGCGGAGGAACATCGGACCAGCTGCTTCCTGCGCCCGGCGAGTCATGGTGCGGCGTGCTTTTTGAGTACCCGTTTCAATCTTGAGCTGCGCGTGTGCGAGCTCAAGATTCGAACGGCGCTGGTTCGGGTGCTTGCCGCGGCCGTTGGTAGCGTGAAGTGGTGGAAGTTCACGCAATTCCCCCAGAATATCCTCCCTGAGGACACCGGCCGCGTGCCGCGGGAACCTGGACGGATGTCCTCTCGGGCATGCCTCGCATTCGCATTCTTGGAAATCGACCCGCGTGCAGTGCCCGGTACAGATGGAGACGCCCTTCGAGCGGCCCTCGACCAGGAACTGGCCCGATCTGGCGAACACGCCATCGATGCGTCCATGACACTGATCGAGCTGGATGAGTCGGCTGCGCCGGCAATCGTTGCAGCCTTGTCCGATCACGAATGGGACGTCGTCGTCATCGGGGATGGGATCCGCAAGCCGGAGCCGCTTTTGCCACTCTTTGAGTAGGTCGTGAATCGGGTCCGGCGCAATGCGCCGAAGGCTGCGATCGCGTTCAACACGAGCGGCGGCGACAGCGTCGAAGCAGCCAAGCGGCGGCTGTGAGGCAGAAGTTACTGACAGGCTTCGGCGGCGATGGGAGAGTGGTGCTCAGGGCCGCGATCCGGGCCCGGTGCCATCATGGCGGCACTGCTGACCGTTACTGATCGTTTCAAAATGGGTTGAGCTGGGCTCCTTGCGCTTGTCGATCTTGGTCGCCAAGCTGTCGGGATGCGTGTTGATCTTGTTCCGGATGGTCTCTGGGAGCGGGTGGCTCCGCTGCTGCCGCCCGCTCCCCGTCGGCGTTACTGCCACCCCGGGCGGCCCTGGCCGGCATCGTCTACGTGCTGCGGACCGGTGTCGCCTGGCGTGATGTCCCCGCGCAGGCCGTGGGCTGCTCCGGAGTGACGGCCTGGCGCCGACTGCGGGACTGGACCGAGGCCGGCGTCTGGCCCCGCCTGCACACTGCGCTGCTGACCGAACTGCGCCGCGCGAATCTGCTGGACCTGGACGACTGCGCCGTGGACGGCTCGCACGTCCGGGCCCTCAAAGGGGGCAATCATGTCGGCCCCTCGCCCGTTGACCGCGCACGCCCCGGCTCCAAGCACCATGTGATCGTGGACCGTTGGGGCACTCCGCTCGCCGTGACGCTCACCGGAGGCAACCGCCATGACGTCACTCAGCTGCTTCCCCTGCTGGACGCGATACAGCCGATCCGCGGACTGCGAGGACGTCCGCGGCGCAGGCCCCGGCGCCTGTACGCCGACCGGGGCTACGACTTCGACAAGTACCGCCGCCTGCTCTGGAAGCGCGGCATCAAGTCGATGATCGCCCGCCGCGGCGCCGCCCACGGCTCCGGACTCGGCACCGTGCGCTGGGTCGCAGAGCGTGCCTTCGCCTGGCTCCACCAGTTCAAGCGCCTGCGCACCCGCTACGAGCAACGCGCAGACCTCCACCAGGGCCTGCTCGACCTCGCCTGCGGCATCATCTGCCTGCGGCGCCTTCGAAAATCCTCCTGAAGCGACCGATGCGGCGGCCCGGACAGGCTGTCGCAAGTGCCCGGCCCCAAGGGATGGAGGGCCCGAGCCGGGAGGCACATCCCGCGCAGGCTCCGGGTTGCGGCCACCGCCCGGGCTGACAAGGCGGCGGGTGAAGGGCAAGCCGTGGTGGTCCTCGGGTGCGGGTGTGGGGCGCCGCGTGGTGGCGTACCGGCTGCCGGAATGCCCATGACAGGCATTCACTGCAGTGATCACACGGAGTGCTCGCCTCGTGACTGGCCGGAATGTGAACGGAATGTCATGCTGCCCATGACTCGCGAGTCGGACAAATCCTACTTACCGCGCCGACATCCGGTCGCGGTCCGCAGATCTGAGAGGTCTCGTCATGCGTTCCACCACCCGCATCAAGCAGCGCAGAACCGCCTTGGCTGCCGCCCTCGTGGTGGCGTCCAGCGCACTAGTAGCGGCCCCCCTGGCCACCTCCGCCCAGGCAGACGCCCCGCCCGACTGCGTGAACGGCCGCGAGTACACCGGCTCATTTACGTGCAGGCTCCCCGCCAGGCTGGTGGTGACTTTCCATCTCGTTGGGGGCGGTGGTGGGGGCGGGGCGGGTTCCGAATTCGGTGACATTCATGGCGGTGGCGGCGGTGGCGGCGGCGCTAGTGTTCGATGCACGAAGCTCCTGGCAAGGGGCACCGTCCTCTCCGGTACGGTCGGTGGCGGCGGTGGTGGCGGAACTGAGTTCGCAGCGGGAGCGGGGGGCTCGGGCGGCGGCTCGGGCGGCAGCAACGCAGCCGGTGGTGACGGGGGCGGCGGGGCGGAAGGTGGCGCCGGCGCGAGCGAGGATGTTCTCGGCTTTGGTGGTGGCGGCGGCGGTGCATCTACCCTAAGTGCCAGTACCGGCATGCAGCTCTCTGCGGGCGGCGGCGGAGGCGGCGGCAGCCTAAGCAATGCTTTTGGGGTTCCGCTGAGCGGCGGCGGCGCCGGAGGCATTGCCACCGCTACCGGTTGCGGTGGCGTCGGCGTGCTGGTAACTAACGACGGGTCACACGGTGGCGCCGGTACCGAGTCTTCGAGCGGCGCCGGCGGCGCCAGCGGCGACTTCGGGTCCGCCGGCATTGGCGGCTACGGTGGCAGCAGCCCCGGCCCCATCAGCGACACTAGGGGTTTCGCCGGGAGTGCAGGCAGCATCAGGGTGTCCTGGTTGCCCTGATTCACGCCGTTTCGCAGGGCCGTGAGGCGCCGCCGTCCCGCCCGTGAGCCTGCTGGTGTTGCCCGGCGACCTTGTCGGTCGCCGGGCACGCATCGCGGAAGCCGCACTCGTGCTGCTGTCAGTGAGCGAGCCGCTATCGGCGCTGGTACCGCCCTCTGCCTCGCACCGTCAGCTCAGGTTGCGGCACACCTGACAGATCGTGGCTACATGCAGACCTCCGCCATCCTGGTGGCCGTCTCCGCCGTGCCTCCGCTCGTCGTGGCGCACATGCTCGACGCGGCAGCGACCCTGCCCGCCACGCTCACCGTGGAGGCCCGAGTGCGCGAGCTAGAGGGAACTGCTCGCCGTTACATTGGCAGAGCACTCGATCGGCCTTGCACATTCCCGACCGCACAACCTACGCAGCTCAACCCATTTTGAAACGATCAGTTACTGATCTTTTCGTTGATTCAGTGGATGTGGCGGCGTTGTGGGTGGGAGGCTGTCGGGGTGTCCTACAAGTCTTCGTCTGGTGTGTCCGGTTC
>NZ_JAINUL010000001.1:45178-55822 GCF_020639365.1 Streptomyces flavotricini | reverse complement strand
GCGCCATCAGGATCGCCCGGGCGGAAGTCTGAGCCCGGGTACCGCAGGACATCGATAGTGAGGTGGTCTCCGGTCAAGCAACCGCGATCCCCGCACTCCCGACAGAGCTCACGTCGGGTCGGCGGAAACAGAAGGCCGGTGCAGTATGAGGGCCGGCAGATGGTGTAGTAGTTCCTTCGGGGCCCTGGTGCCGTACGGCACCAGGGCCCCTCAGCGTGTTCTATGAGAGAGGTGCAATGACAGCAGAGAACCCGACCGGCCCGCTCGGCGGTCACCTGGACGACGACGACTACCCTGCCTACACGATGGGCCGGGCCGCCGAAATGCTCGGCACCACGCGAGCCCGCGAACTCGCCGCCGCACTCCACGCCGCGCTCTACGGAGACCTCGAACCCCTCGCCCGCGCCGTCCCTCCCACACCCTGACACTCACACAACCACCCGGGCCCCTCTCTCCTGCACCGTCCGCCCGTACGCGCCGCAGTCGGGAAACGGGCTCCTCGGAGGCGCGGCGGCGGTGCCATCACAAGGTGGGCCGGGGCCCCGCGGCGCGGCGGAGGCGGTTGGCGATCGCCAGTCCCAGTCCCTCCTCTGTCAGCAGCGAGGCGAGGATGAGGTCGACCCTTGCTGATCGAGCTCGCGCAGGAACCCGTACAGTTCGCGCGCGTAGGTGTCCAGGGAAGCGGGGTCCGCCACCACGGCGTGCGCCTTCACCGTGGCGTCGACGAAGGCGGATGGCAGGAAGACGCCCACCTGTCGACCCGACCGCTGCGCCAGCTCCGCTTCGGACATGACCTTGTCCGGTTCGACGAGGACTACCCGGGCGCGCGGTGCGTAGTGCAAGGGATGCTGGCCCGGCCCCCGTACGCGGCTTGCTGAAGGGACGGCGAGCGGTCGTCCCAGCGCCGCCTCGAGGTCCTGGCGTGTGACCCCGCCGGGCCGGAGGAAGCTAGGGACCTCACCGATGACATCGACGATGGTGGACTCGACATCCACCTGGCACGACCCGTCATCCAGCACGAGGCCCACCCTATTCGGGCAGACTGTCGATTCTGGCGGGCGGTGAACCGATGCGCGGGAGCTGTGACGTGGTACCCCGGACGGCTGAATCCGGACAGCAGTCCGGGATTGTCATGGTGTGCTGGCGATGCGCCCGTTATTGTCCGGGCCGGACTGCTGGCCTCGAGGGCACCGGCAACCTGCCCGCCCTCCTCGGCCGAAACCTCACCACCAGTGTGGCCACCGTCTTCCAGGACGCTTCGTGCGACGGCGACACCTTCCGGACCGTCAGCCAGGGCGCCTTCGTACCGGTGACCGCTCGGTTCCGCTCCGTCGTCTTCAGCTGAGGTTCGCCCCTTGCGTCTTCTTCAGAGGCAGGCCGGACCTGCCCCAGTCCCCGGCATCGACGCTGACCGGCAGTCGGCCCGCCCCGATGCCTCGCTGGATCAGCCGCGATGGTGGCTCGGCCGGTGGCCTCCTCGAGACGCCCTACCGGTTGATCGCCAGGACAGATCCTAGATGCGAGGAAGCCAGCCATCAGCGAAGTCGGATAGGTTCCGCGCGCGCTGCGCCTTCTCCTCGAGCAGTCTGCGGAAGCCTGCCAGGGCGTAGCGCTCTCCGGTGCCCGCTCTGGGCCCGGGGATGCCGGCCACGGTGGCCATGCACTGCTGGGGCTGGCGCTGCCAGCCCGTCACCAGGACCCGTAGACGCAGGCGCTCCGCGCGCCGGTGCAGGTCCAGAAAGTGGAGCAGGCCGTCGACATCCATGGCCGCGACGGCGTGCAGGTCAATCAGGAGATCGCGCTCGTCCATGGTCACGGAGTCGAGCGCCCGCTGGAGAACTTCTCCTGCGCTGTGGTCGAGCTTTCCGGTGGCGCTGATCAGAACCGAGCGGCCGCAGTGCTGGACGTCCACGTTGATCAATGTTCTGCTCCCGTCTCCCGAAGGCTCCGGACCCACGGGACCCCATCCTGGCGCGACGTTGTGCAGGGCCAGTGCGCGGCGCGCTGAAGCGCCGCTAGCGGGCTCGGGCCGGGGATTCGCTGGCGACGGACGCTTCCCACGCCCGTGAGGGGCACCAGTTCGCTTCCGGGCAGCCGCCGCGATCCCGCCGCTCAGGGGGTGAGAATGCCCCTGTGGTGGTTCGCATCGGCGGCTTCAGCTGGCGGGGCAGGAGACCGGGAGTACGCGCAGTTGGAGCACGTGCGGCCCGGGGGAGAGTCCTCGGGGCTGGGTGGTGGCGCCACAGAGAGACCGCGGGCCTCGTCCCACAGCGGAGGCAGATCCGCAGGTGGTGTTGACTGAACTAGTTCCCGAGTAACCGCAGTTCAGAGGCGGTTTCTGCTAGCTTCCGGTCATGCTTGAGACAGGTGATCCCTCTCGGGATCTGATCAGCTTCGTGTTACCCCAGACCGGTGCTCTGGTGGAGGTGGCGAACCCGGCCCAGCCGTACGGGCTCCTGGATGCCACTGACGCGGTGGTGGAGCCGGTGTCCGCGTTCTCCGTCGGGGGCCGGTGGCATCAAGCCACCCGGTTGGAGGCGCGGGACTTTGCCCGCTGGATGGCGATCGCACTGAAGCCCGTCAGGGCGCACTGGCGCGGGCGGGCGGCCGGCCCCACGGCGCGGCCCGCCGCCAAGCCGTCGGCAGGAGTGCCGAACACCGTGACGGGGCGGGCGGGGCCAGGGCAGTACCAGCTGCCCACCACCGGCGAGATCGTCCCCCTCCTGCAGATCACCCCCTCCAAGACCGACGTCGAGCGCGCCCTGCTCGTCAGCCCCGAGCTCGCCGACGTCCTGGCTCTCCAGGTCGCGCCAGAACAATCGGCACAGGTCGCGGGCGATGGAACGCAGCGAGACGTGGTCGAGCTCGGGAGCCCGCTCGGTGAAGTGCTCGACCAGCAGGTCACGGACTGCCCGGCACTCGATGCCGTACGCGTCGACGATCTGCTCGACGCTGCGGCGTCCCTCGATGCGAAGCGCCCGCAGCCGCAGCGGTGCGCTGGCCGGGAGCACGCCAGCGCCCCGCCCGGATGCCGTGTCCACCCCGGGAGCGGCTTGTGGATGCTGTCAGTGCTGGCGCGCGGCGGTATCTGCCGGAAGGCGGTGGCGTCGCCACAACAGCACGGCGCCGGCCGCGCAGGCCAGCACGAGGAGGCCGTACGTGTAGAGCAGGGTCAGGCCTGGGCGGTAGGCGAGAGTGAAGCGGATGCAGACCATCAGGGGCAGGACCAGGATCTCCTCCCCATCCCATCCCAGGGGCTTGGCCACCGCACGTACCAGCAGGAACACGCCGAAACCCAGAACCGCCCAGGCGGCCAGGTACGGCCAGGGCGACCCCGGCAGCGCCACCAAAGGACCAGCAGTACCCGCCCAGCGATACGACACGTAACCGAGCCCCGCCACGAAGACCGCCAGAACCGACGCCCAGGCCAGAGAACGCAAAGGCTCCCGCAGAATCCGGGAAGGATGGACCGGCGCCGCACGCAAAAACATGTTCATACTCAGACAGATGGGGCATTACCGGCAAATGGTTGTCATACCCGAGGATGACCCCGCCCAAAAAGGCAACCGACACCACAGCCCCAAACCCCCAGCAGCCCCACACGGCCAGTCACCGCAGCCGGCCGACCCGCCCAGCGCTTAGTCGGGAGGGGCCGCCCGGGTGGCAGAGAGACCGACTTCGGGCGCGGCCTACCCGCCTTCCGTGCATACATCACGAAAGTATGAGCAATCACCCTTTTTGGCAGGGGTCCCTCAGACAGGTCTCCGCATGACGAAAGCAGCGCGTCTCCTCGTGGTCTCCGGTGTCCTCGCGGCTGGTCTGTGCGTGCCGGGAGCGGTCGCCTCGGCGGCCCCGGCTCCGGACAACTGTGGCGCCCTGCCTGGCGACTACCTGACCCTGCTCGGTCTGGCGCAGACCTACACCGGGCCCTATAGCCACGGCGGGGAGGACAACGGCACCATGACCCTGGTCATCAACCCCGACCGCAACACCCGGGCCCTGACCGACGGCGGCACCACCGGCGGCCGCGAAACGTACTCCTCCTACCTCCTGGACGCGGCGGCGGGCAGCGCCGTCCTCGCCTTCGACACCCCCGACGGCGTAGCCGTCGCCTCCCCCCAGTGCGCACCCGGGACCGCAAAGGTCAGTGCCATCAAGGGATACGTCGGCGGAGACCACAAGAACACCTTCGTCATCAGCGCCCAGTTCCTTCTGGCCAACCAGTGAGCGCGCACATGACCCCCACCCTGCGCGACACCTGCCTCGCCGCCCTCCTCGCCATCGCCCTCCTGACCCCGGCCTCGGCGGCCCTGGCCGCCGGCCCGCCCCCGCCACCCGTCATCACCAGCCTCAAAGCCACGCACCCACACAAGTACCTCCAGAAACAGCCCGGCACCAGCGGCGCCTGGATCTACTACGGCCACGCCGACAACAGCGACTCGTCCCACAACGACAGCGACTCACACAAGGGCAGCGACGACGACTGGGACCACAAGGGCAGCGACGACGGCGGGATCACTGCCCCTTCCGGATGAGATACGGCCTCGAGCACCTCAAAATCAGGAATCCGGAGCAGGCTCGTACGACCGTCGGCCGACCGACGGACCGCGTTCCGGTCCGCCTGTGTCGGCCGCGGCCGTTCACAGTGCAGCTAGTTCAGAGAAGCGCGGCCTTCCCGGCCTCGCACTCCCGGGTACGGCAGAAATTCGCTCGAAGTCTGCTCGGAGTCCGTCCGAACCCTCCCCGAACGCGTCGGGTCGCACCGGCCTGATCCCCCGAAGTCGGGGCAGAAGGCCGGATGAGGAAGGAGGTTCCGCATGCCTGGAATCCGTAGGTGGTTCGGTGTGATTGCGGACGGCGCCGCGGCGCTCGGTGAGCGTCGTACGCAGGTGCAGGCGCGGCACGAGGCCGAGCTGCTGGCCGAGCGGCAGCGGGTCACAGAGGCCCGCCGGGGCCGTCCGCGCGACCCGGACCCCGCCCGGGCGGTGCCCTGGGGTGTACGGGTCGCGGCCGAGGCCGGCTGGCGGTTCCTGGTGCTGGCGGCGGCCCTGTGGGTCATCATGCGGGTGATCGGTTCGGTCCGGCTCGTCGTCCTCGCCTTCGTGGCCGCGCTGCTGATCACCGCCCTGCTGGAACCGACGGTCGCCCGGCTGCACCGCGCGGGGCTCTCCCGGGGGCTGTCCACCGCCCTGACCGCGCTCTTCGGGTTCGTCGTCCTCGGGCTGATCGGCTGGTTCGTCGTCTGGCAGGTGCTCGACAACCTGGACAACCTGTCCGGGCGGCTCCAGGAAGGCATCGAGGAGCTGAAGCGATGGCTTCTCGACAGCCCCTTCCACGTGACCGAGCAGCAGATCAACGATGTTGCCGGCAGCCTGAGCGATGCCATCGGCACCAGCACCAGCGAGATCACCTCGACCGGGCTCCGGGGAGTGACCGTCCTGGTGGAGATCATCACCGGAATGTTGCTGGCGATGTTCTCGACGCTCTTCCTTCTGTACGACGGCAGGCGCATCTGGCAGTGGACGCTGAAGCTGGTCCCCGCCGCCGCCCGGCCGGATGTCGCCGACGCGGGACCGGCCGCCTGGGGCACCCTGACCGCCTATGTCCGCGGAACCTTGATCGTCGCCTTCATCGACGCACTCTTCATCGGTCTCGGCATCTACTTCCTGGGCGTGCCACTCGCCGTGCCCATCGCCGTGGTGATCTTCCTGGCCTCGTTCGTGCCCCTGGTGGGCGCCGTCGCGTCCGGGGCTCTCGCGGTGGTCGTCGCACTGGTCACCCAGGGGGTGTTCACCGCGCTGCTGACGCTGCTGGTAGTGCTCGTCGTCCAGCAGATCGAGGGACACGTGCTGCAGCCGTTCATCCTCGGAAGGGCCGTACGGGTCCACCCCCTGGCCGTGGTCCTGGCCGTCGCCACCGGCGGAGTGGTCGCCGGCATCGGCGGAGCGGTCGTCGCCGTCCCCCTGGTCGCCGTGTCCAACACGGTGATCGGGCACCTGCGCGCCCACGGCGGGGACGACGGTTCGGCGGATGGGTCCCCCGCGGCGGTCGAGGAGGAGCGGGCGGATCCGCCCGCGGAGCCGGACCAGGAACCTGCCTGACGCCCCGGCTGGGTCCGCAGGACGCCTACGGCCTGCAGCCCACCGCTCACGCCGAAAGGGTGATCATGGTGCATCCGGATGCCGGAGAAAGTGGCGTGGATCCGGGGAAGTTGGTTCGGTTTGAGAGGCTGGTGAAGGTGGTGCGGGAGCGGGGTGGTAACGGGCCAGGTGGGGGCCGGCCGTGGTGTCTGCCGCTGGCGGAGCGGGCGCTTGTGGCGGTCTACTACCCCACCATCCTCACGATGCGCCCAGCTCAGCCCGCTCTTCGGTATCTCTGCGGCGACCGTCTTCCGGGTGATCAACAATCTTGGGCCGCTGCTGGCCCTGGAGCCGGCGCCGCGGCCCGTGGCCGACGCGGACCGGCTGTGGATCGTGGACGGAACGCTGATCCCTCTGCGGGAGCGCAGGGTCGGCGCCTCGAGCCGCAGCTACCGGTTCTCGGCGAACGTGCAGGTCATCGATCGACGCCGACCCCCGCTTCGTGATCGCGAGCGCCCGCCCGGCACCGGGCGACAAGGCCGACGCCGGCGTCTGGCGCGCGTCGGACCTGCCCGCCAAAGCCGCCAGCGCCGCCGTCATCGCGGACGGCGCCCACCTCGGAGGAGACCCCATCGTCCCGCACCGCAGGAAATAGCCGGCCGCCCCCTCCTGCGCGGCCAGGAGGAGGACAACCAGCGCTCCACCGAGTCCCGCCGTCCCCCCTGAGGGGACGGCAGGACCCTTTGGTGTGTCTGCGGGAGGCCGCGGTCACCAGAGTTCACCGGTGACGGCCGGCTCTCGCAAGACGGTGGCAAAGCTTCCTCGGGAGGGACACGTCCCCTGGCCTCGGGAGTCCCCGTCTGGGTGGTGGCGGCGCGATATCGCCAATCTCGCCAATGCCGGGTGGTGGCTGGGAGGCGGGCGGTAGTTTCGCCGCCATGACCGTTCCTCTGCTTGATCGGCGTCCGTCGTCTCCCGGGCCGACGTCGAAGCCGCCGCCGGGGCGTCCGTCGACGGATCCGCCGACCCGTCCGGACAAGAACCCGCCGTTCCCGCCGAACAATCCGCAGCAGCCCCGGCCGGGAGGCTGACCGGTCGTGCGCGTTGACCGGCTCCCGTTCGAGGAGCTTCCCGACGAAACCCGGCAGGCGATCGCGGCCCGGGTGGGGGAGGACTGCCCGAGGGCGGAGGTGGAGTCGGGGACCAGCTCCGCGCTCGCGTCGCTGTTCTGGCCGGCGTCGGGCCCGGAGATGGTGTTCGTCAAGGGGCTGCCGCTGGACCACCCCCGGATCGGTGAGCTGCAAGCCGAAGCAGACGCTGCCCCGTTCGTTCCCGCCATCGCCCCCAGGCTGCTGTGGCAGGAGGAGGCCGGTGGGTGGCTGCTGCTCTGCTTCGAGGGCGCTCACGCGTCGGCATGGGCGTACTTCGGCGAGGACAGCGACCACCTGCAGCCGGTCGCCGCAGCCCTGCGCGAGCTGAGCCTGCTGCCCGCGCCTGACGGGGTGCGGCTGACGCCGTGGGACCGGTGGGGCGAGTACTGCGACCCGGCCCACGAAGGCCTCCTGACGGGGGATCGGCTGGTGCATTCGGATCCGGCCGCCACCAACTTCATGGTCGAGCGCAGCGGACGGGTGTGGATGATCGACTGGGCGTGGGCCATGCGGGGTCCAGCCTGGATCGACGCCGCGCTGTGGGGGTTCCGGCTGGTGCTGGACGGCAAGCAGAGCGCGGAAGAGGCGGCGCGCTGGGCCCGGACCATCCCCGCGTTCGCCAAGGCTCCTCGTGAGGGGGTACGGGTTCTTGCAGAGGCGGAGGCGCGTTCCTGGGAGGCTTGGCGCGAGCACGGGATGACCGAGCTGGACGAGACGATCACGGCCGCCCGCGCATGGGCCGCACACTGGCGCTGACGGCCAGGAGCGGCTCCACCCCGCCTGACCCGAAGGGCGGCGTGGCTGGAACACGAGGGCCCGCTGCCGATCTGAACGCTGGCGCATGTCGCACGGACGCGGAGGCTCGCACCGCAGCTCTCGATTGTCCTGCGCGTGACGGGGAATGAGGGGGAACGATACAAATCGAGGCGGCCCCCGGGGCCTTGGCTGTCGAGGGTGCGGGGCGGCTCTGTGAGCAGTGTGTGAACCCGCTCCCCGGTTCACCATCGACAGCGAGACAGCCGACCATCGTCAGCTATCCGTGGTCGGCAACTACTACCTCTCCCTGTGACGCCGAGCGGATCCGGCTGCCCGCAGCCGGTCCCGGCGGCAGGGGACGAACCCTGGCTCTCATGGAACGAGGCCCGGCCTGAAACCGGATCCGGTCGTTGAACCGGGTGGGATGCACACCTGCCGCCGGGATACCCCGAGCGCCCCCGGCGGCGTTGCCCCATGGCCCGGGCGCCTGCGCCCCGTCCCCGCCGCCCCGAGCGGCTGGATGGTTCATCGCGGGCGGCGATGTCAGCGTCGGGTGCCAGGGCCTGCCACACGGCCGGCGGCCGAACGTACGGAGGGACCCGTCGGGCAGACGAGCATCGTCGTGGTCAGTGGGCGACGAGGAAGATGGCGGCGCAGTGCGCGGTGAAGGCTGCCACGGTCAGGGCGTGGAACACCTCGTGGTATCCGAACCAGCGCGGTGAGGGGTCGGGGCGCTGGAGGGCGTAGACCACCGCACCCGCGCTGTAGAGGAGCCCGCCGGCCACGATCAAGGCGAGTACGGCCGCCCCGCCGTTGCGCAAGAAGTCGGGCAGGTAGAACACCGGTGCCCATCCCAGGGCCAGGTAGCAGGGGGTGTACAGCCAACGGGGAGCTCCGACCCACAGGACACGGAAGGCAATGCCTGCCAGCGCGCCCGTCCACACCACCCACAGGAGGACAGACCGCTGGTCAGGGGAGAGCAGGAGCACGGCGAGCGGGGTGCAGGTGCCTGCGATGATCAGGAAGATGTTGGCGTGGTCGAGACGACGCAGGACGGCCTCGCCGAGCGGTCCCCAGGTCCCGAGGTGGTAGACGGCGCTCGTCCCGAACAGCATCCAGGCGGTGACGGAGTACACGGTGCAGGCCACAGTGGCCTGCGGTGTCCCCGCCAGGCAGATGAGGACGATGCCCGCGGCCAGCGATGCGGGGACCATTCCGGCGTGAAGCCAGCCGCGTAGCTTCGGTTTGATCGGCTCCACCAGATCGGCCGCTCGCTCGAACAGGTCGGACACCGGGTGGGACTCCTCGCGTCCTCCGACCGTTGCTGCGAAAGGGGCACTGCCGGGTTCGGCGTCGTCTCGGGACACTGCTTCCCGTCCGGGCTGGGAGTGCTGGGCATCACTGGCAACCATGTGGTCATGGTAGGCGCCCGCTCGCATCAGCTCCCCAGAAGTCCGCTGCGGACGTGGCACGTTCACCCGCCTCATGTTTTTGCTCGTGGTGGTCCGCCACCGGTTGATGCCGCGAAAGTCGTGTAATTCGGCGGCTCATGGGAACGATGAGGGATCCGAACGATCCTCTCCGCTCTCCTACGTCCAAGGACCACCGATGCTTCCCGAGTTCCGCTCCCACGCGTCCGTCCCCCTTTCCCATCAGCTGGAACAGCGGCTGGGACTGGACCCCCGCCTCGAAGCCGGCCGACTCGACGTGGAGCGCGTCGCGGACATCGCCGTCGTCGCATCGGCCCACTCCGACGGATACGCGGCCACCGCGCACCTCCTCGGACTTCTGGCCGCGCTACCTGCTCCCACCGAGGTCGGAGAGCACTTCTGGTCGGACTTGTGGAGGTCTTCGGGCTCCCTCTACCTGCTTCCTGCCAACATCAAGGAGTACGTGCTCAGTTCGCTGGCGGGAGAAGGCACCGGTCTGGCAGGACAGATCCTCTCGGCCTTCGATGAGATGACCCCGCCCCAGCGCATCGCAGCGGGGGAGGTCATCGGCCAGGCGCTCTCCGAATCCGACCACCTACCCGACCTCAAAACGCAGGTCATCGGCGAGCTATGGCTCCGGGACCTCGAACTCACCGCCTGGCGCGTCCTGCACGCCGACCACAAATCAGCCGACCCGGCCAGACGGAAAGCCTTCCTCGCCGCATGGACGAGTGCCTGATGGACAAGGTCGCCTGTGCCGTTCGGCCCCGCCGGCGCCCGTAGAGCGGATGAGGGGGGATGCCTGACACCTTCCCTCTCCTCACCCCCCGATCGCCAGGCGCCCCTCGCTCAGTTGGGCAAGGGAGAACTGCGTAGCGGCAAGCCCGCTCCAGGCAGCCTGGCAGCCTCCACGACAACGACGTTGCGTTCGTTTTCGTACAGGACCTCACCCCCGCGAGGACCGCTCCAGCGGTCCACCGCGTCAGAACCGCCCTGATACGGCCTCGACCAGCTCAACTTCGCGACGATCTCGCTGCCGCACCCTGCAGCCGACGGCGAGCACTCAAAAGCGCTGCGCCGGGGGTGAATCAATATCTGCCACCGCGACCTAAGAATTTAACGGATCCCGCGAGGAGAGTTCCTACCGCCACGCGGCAGCAGGAAATATTCAGCGCACACAAGCCGCCGCAGCGTGCTACTGTCGATCTCGGTTGCAGTTTTGGTACC
>NZ_JAINUL010000001.1:0-45078 GCF_020639365.1 Streptomyces flavotricini | reverse complement strand
GCCAGGGTCCGTACTCAGGCGGAACGTCCCGTCACGGAGCTCCCGTCCGTACCCGCCACCGGATTCCGTCTACCAGCCTCCGGCGCGACCTCGCGGGACGTCCCACGCCAGCAACCGGCAACAACGGCTCCAACACGGCCCACTGGTCATCAGACAGATCCCCACGCCCCATTCCAGCAACCTGGCATCAAGCCGGATCACTTTCTGAAACACGGCCTAGCCGGGCCGGGGTGGGGGACGCAACAGGCGCCCGGTGCCGACGACGCGTCAAAGGCAGCCGGGCCGGTCCCTGGACGCACGCGAGCTCTCGGTCGAGGCTGGCCGGACACACTTTCAGCAGGTCACCCTCAAGGTTCGCATGGGCCGTCGCGGCTGGTGGCAGGCTCTGACCGGCCCGCGGGACACGTCGGAAGGATCTGGAAATGCTGAGCCGTCGTGAACGCATCGCGGTGGACGGATTCCTGCTCGCCGTGCTCGTGGCGGTCGCCGGCTGGGTCGCCGGAACATATGAATACGGCCGCACCTCACAGCTCCTGCTCTGCACGAGTCTGCTGATCGTGCTCGTCACGGCCTACCGGACGGTGATGGACGGCCTGGTCCTCACCCGCAGCCCGGCCACGCCCCGGATCCCGGTGTCCGAGGAGGTCCGGCGCCATGCCGCCCGCCAAGCACGCCTCGACCCGGACGCCTGACTGCGGTCGGTGAAGACCGTGGCCTTCAACGACCGCAGCCGGCCGACCGGGATTCAGGGTGCGGGTTCGTAGACGACGGTGGTGGTGGGGCAGTCCTCGGCGAGGCCGAGGAGGGCTTGTCGTTCGTTCTCGTCGACGGCCAGGTCCCAGCGCAGCTTGGTTCCGACCCAGGTCGCGGCGTACGTGCAGTGGTAGGAGCCGTCCGACGGCAGCCATTCCGCCGGATCCTTGTCCGCCTTGGACCGGTTCGAGGCTGCGGACACCGCGATCAGCGTGTCGGGGGAAGCCTGGTCGTTCGCGTACGCCTCCCGGCGGGCCGCCGACCACGGCACCTGCTCGGAGTCGTACACCTCCGCCAACGGCACGAAGTGGTCCACATCGAGCCGGGCCGCGTCCGTGACCACGACGTTGTCGTAGGCGCTGCGCCAGGAGCCGCCGGTCAGCTTGCAGCCGGCCGCGACCTGCGGCGCGACGACGGCTTCGGCGAGGATGACTTCCTTGCGGGTGTCGCAGCCGTCTCCGGCGTTGAGGCCCTTGTTCCAGTGCTTGTACAGGTCCCGCTTGTAGCCCTCGCGGTGCTCGACGGCGACGGGCAGGCGATCGATGGCCTCGAACAGCGGCAGCGGAGCCCGCAGCCCGGCCGGGCCACCGGTCAAGGCGGCCGCGGGTGCCGCCGTAACGGTGGGTGCGGAGTGCGCGGCCGGAGCCGCGGTGAACAGGGGCAGGGTGCAGAGGGCGAGCGCGGGCAGGCCGCGCAGCATCAGGTTCTTGATCACAATGGCCGGTGTAGCGGGCCCGACACCCACCCCGACAGGCTCCCTGGAGACAACTCACCCGTGCGGACGGCCGGATTCACCGAAGAAACGCGCCTGCTCCTTCAGCTTCGTCAGGGTCGAGGTAACCGCCTTCGCCCGGTTCCCGGCTGACGTCCGCGTGCACGAGCAGTTGTACCTCGTCCTCACCGGGGGTACGGCGCAACCGGCAAGGACCGGACGACAGGAACAGGGCCGAGATTCGTTGCGCGGCTTTGAGTGCGGCCTTCTCCTGGCCCCGGATCTCGATCGTGATCACGCTCTCGTCGCTCATACCCCAGGAACCCCCTGCGGCTGGCCGTGGTTCTCGCCTCTGCGGGAGGATCACACCATCGAGCCCCCAAGGGTCCCCGGTGGGCGGGGTGGCGGCGCGATAGCGCCAATCTCGCCCATTGCCGGGTGGCGGCGATCCGACGGCCGGTAGTTTCGCCGCCATGACCGTTCCTGTGCTTGATCGGCGTCCGTCGTCTCCCGGGCCGACGTCGAAGCCGCCGCCGGGGCGTCCGTCGACGGATCCGCCGACCCGTCCGGACAAGAACCCGCCGTTCCCGCCGAACAATCCGCAGCAGCCCCGGCCGGGAGGCTGACTGGTCATGCGCGTTGACCGGCTTCCGTTCGAGGAGCTTCCTGACGATACCCGGCAGGCGATCGCGGCCCGGGTGGGGGAGGACTGCCCGCGGGCGGAGGTGGAGTCGGGGACCAGTTCCGCGCTCGCGTCGCTGTTCTGGCCGGAGTCGGGCCCGGAGATGGTGTTCGTCAAAGGTCTCCCCCTGGACCACCCGCGGATCGGTGAGTTGCGGGCCGAAGCAGCCGTTGCCCCTTTCGTGCCCGCGATCGCCCCCAGGATGCTGTGGCAGGAGGAGGCCGGCGGGTGGCTGCTGCTCTGCTTCGAGGGCGCCCACGCCTCCGCATGGGCGTACTTCGGCGAGGACGGTGACCATCTGGAGCCGGTCGCCGCAGCCCTGCGCGAACTGAGTCTGCTGCCCGCGCCTGACGGCGTGCGGCTGACCCCGTGGGACCGGTGGGGCGAGTACTGCGAGCCCGCCCAGGAAGGCCTCCTGACGGGGGACCGGCTGGTGCATTCGGATCCGGCCGCCACCAACTTCATGGTCGAGCGCAGCGGCCGGGTATGGATGATCGACTGGGCATGGGCCATGCGCGGCCCCGCATGGATCGACGCCGCACTCTGGGATTTCCGCCTCGTCCTCGACGGCAAGCAGAGCATCGAGGACGCAGCACGCTGGGCCCGCACCATCCCCGCGTTCGCCCAGGCTCCCCGCGAGGGAGTACGGGTTCTGGCGGAGGCGGAGGCCCGCTCCTGGGAGGACTGGCGCGAGCACGGAATGACCGAGCTCGACGAGACGATCACGGCCGCCCGCGCATGGGCCGCGCACTGGCGCTGACAACCTGACGCCCCCGGGCCCCCGGCGCTCTGCCTGCCGAACACATGGCTGTTCCGGTGGCAGCGCGGCTCCGGCCCGGCGGCTGCGCGCGCGAGCACCGCCTTCCGCTGTACTCCGACGAGACGTTCGGCACCCGCTACCGTCACGAGGACTGGTCGTGGCTGGAGGCCCGCCACCGGGTCAGGGGTGGAGGTAGTCGTTGAGGTAGGTGCGGGCGGCGGTTTCGCTCGTGCCGAGTGCGGTCGCCACGTCCTTGAGCGGCACGTCGAGGGCGGCGAGTTCGTACGCGGCCTCTTGGCCGGTCTGGGCGATGACATACCGCAGGTCGGCGAGCGCTTTCAACACCGCCAGCGGTTCCTCGACAGCGAGGACATCGAGTTGCCGGACGAGCTCGGTGAGCAGACCGGTCAGCTCTGCGGGGAGTGGGACGGCTGCGTCCCGGACCACCGATACGTGGGCCTCGTAGTCGCCGATCGGCCCGGACAGGTCGACGTCCGCCTCGTATAGCGGCTCGTCGTCGGCGAGGGTGGTCCAGTCGAGGGGGTACTCGGCCGCGCCGCGCCAGCCGCACGAGCAACTGCCCCGCAGCAGCGCGGCCCGGGGCCGCCCTCGTCGGCCGTCGTAGGCGTGCCACTCCGTTGACGAGGGCACGTTCGGGCCGCTGCCCACGTCGAAGTAGACCGGGCCCGGCTCACTGCCGTCGGCCAGCAGCACCCCCACCGCCCCCTGATGCGCGGCCCCCAGCGCCTTCAGCACCCTGTCCACCACGACCAACCCCTCCCCATGCCTTGATCGAGTCGGCACACCGGCCGCTCCACGCGTTCAGGGTGCCGCGCCCCGGGCGTGCGCGTACCGGGATCTACCGAAAGCGGTACGGGACCTGTCCCCTTGGCAGCCCGCAGCCCTGGCGGACGCTGACGTGCTGGCCGGGGCATCGACCCGCCGCAGGAAACGACGCGCGCACGAAGAACGGACCAATGTGCGAAAAACTCTGAAGAACGGCTGTTACCCGGTCAACTGGTCCGGCCGGGTGAGCGGGTGGAGGAGTGCGCCCGGTGGTGCGCCGGAGCGCGCTGACCCCGGTGTCCGGTTCGCGGGGCCGGTGGGTGTATCGGCCACCAAATGGCAGGGGCACGCCCGGTCAGGATGTATGTGGTGTGCAGGTGAGTGTGACGGATATGTCCGTGTCCGGTAACCGGTATTGGGCGGGGGCTGCGGCGCAGGGCGTGCCGGGTCGAGAGTGTGGCCCTCGGCTCATCCGGGCCGACCACGACAGAAGCCTTCACCGGCTTGTTTCGGCTGGTGGAGTGCTGTTCTTGAGGGAGCGCCACCCATGTCTTCTGCCTCTTCCGTGCGCCGTATCGCCGCCACCGTTCTGGCCGCCGGAGCCGTCGTTGGCGCGGCCGCGCTGCCGGCCGCCGCCCAGGACGGTCACCACCAGCAGCGTCCGCGGGTGGAGATCAGCCGGGTCCAGGCCGACAGCCCCGGACGCGACGACCACTCCAACCGCTCCCTGAACAACGAGTGGGTGGAGATCACTAACACCACCCGCGACGCGATCAACCTGCGCGGCTGGACGCTGCGCGATGCGGACGGCAACCGCTACCGGTTCGACAACGTCCGCATCAACGGGCGCGCCACGATCCGTATCCACACCGGCACCGGCCACAACACCCGCACCGACCTGTTCCAGAACAGCCGCGAGTACATCTGGGGCAACAACGGCGACACCGCCACCCTGCGTGACGACCGCGGCCGCACGGTCGACACCGAGTCCTGGGGCCGCCGACGCTGACACCCACCACGCGCGCACGGGCCGTCGCCCTCTACCGGGCGACGGCCCGCACCGCTGCCGCAGGAGGGGAGGCGCGCCGGTCTGCCGCCATCGGATCCTGGGCGACGGTCGACTACGACGGCCGCACCGCGTGCTGACTTCGCGGTCGCTCAGGCCGGTTCCCGACGGCTGTGGGGTGAAGTCACCGCCGCCTACCGGGGGTGGGAGGAGCTCGGCCGGCCGAGCGTCGACGGGTACGGCCTGACCGTGACAGCGGGTACGACCGACGTGTGGGCGGGCTCACCGGCCAGCCCGGTCGCCGCTCGCTAGTCCTGGAACCGGCTTTCATCGTCCACGCCGACGGCAACCGGCTCTGCCGTCAGTCGGTTCTGCCGTGGTGCGAGGCCGCCTCCGAGCGGCCGCCCGACGACAGTTCACGGGCGAACGCGACGCACCCTCCACCTGCGGCCTCGCTGTGTCCCGGCCTGCAGGCATTGCTGCGCGGCGGCGAGGTTGTTGCGGCTGGTGAGAGTGTCGGGGTGGTCGGGGCCGAGGACGCGTTCGCGTGCGACGAACGTGGCGGTGTGGAGGTCGATGGCCATTTGGTGTCGCCCGAGGCCAAGAAGGGCCTCGGCAAGGTCGTTGCGACTACTGAGGGTGCGGGGGTGGTGGGGCCCGGCGACGCGCTGGAGAGTGGCCAGGGTAGCGGTGTGGAGGTCAGCGGCTTCCTGGTGTCGCCCAAGGGCGTTGAGGGTGCAGGCGAGGTTGTTGCCGCTGGTGAGGGTGTCGGGGTGGTTGGAGCCGAGAGTGCGTTCGCGCGCGGCGAGCGTGCTGGCGTTGAGGTCGGCGGCTTCCTGGTGTCGCCCGAGGGCGTTGAGGGCGTAGGCGAGGTTGCTGCTGCTGGTGAGGGTGTCAGGGTGGTCGGGGCCGAGAACGCGTTCGCGTGTGGCGAGCGTGGCGGTGTGGAGGTCGGCGGCTTCCTGGTGTCTTCGGAGGCTATGCAGGCTGCCAGCGACGTTGTTACTGCTGGTGAGGGTGTCGGGGTGATCGGGGCCGAGAACGCGTTCGCGTGCGGCGAGCGTGCTGGTGTAAAGGTCGGCGGCTTCCTGGTATCGCCCGAGGGCGTGTAGGGCGACGGCGAGATTGCTGCGGCTTTGGAGGATGTCGGGGTCGTCCGAGTGGAGAACGCGTTCGCGTGTGGCGAGCGTGGTGGTGTGAAGGTCGGCGGCTTCCTGGTGTCGCCCGAGGTCGAAAAGGGCGACCCCGAGGTTGTTACGGCTGGTCAGCGAAACTGGGTGATCAACGCCGAAACGGGACTCGATCTGTTCCAGCCCGATCTCGGTGAGGGCAAGTGCGTTCGTGGCCTGGCCAGCGGCCCTCTGGAGGTCAGCGAGCTGGCACACCGTTTGGATGACGGTGTCGCCGCCGTCTCGCCGGGCCGCGAAGGCCAGCGCGTGAGGGACGAGGAGTACGGCCACAGGCCATCCGGCGGTTCCGGCCGCTTCGGCCGCTTGAACGGAACGTGCGAGTTGGTGGGTGAGGGCGTCGTACCAGGGGGTGGGGTTGGGGCTTTCGCTGGTGCGGGTGTGTGCGGTGATTTCGCGGATGAGGGGGTGGAGGTTGATCTGCGCGGGGGTGGTGCCGGTGGGGTCGGTGGTGGGGGTCTGGAGGAGTCCGTAGGCGTGCAGTCCGTTGATCGCGGCTTCGATGCGTACAGGGTCGGCCGGCCCCCCGGTGGCCTCGTGGACGAGCTCTGGAGTGAGGAAGGCCAGGGGGACGGGAGCCGGTGCCATGAGAGCCAGGAGGTGCAGGACGGGGCTGGCGAGATCGTTGCCGTCGTGCGCGAGCTGGTCGAGGGACAATTCCCAGGTATGCCGCACGACCGTGCGTGCGACGTCCGGGTCGGAGGATTCCGGGTGTGGGGCGGCGAGGAGACTGCCCAGTTCGATGTCGAGGGCCGTCGTGTAGGTGGCGAAGGTGCGGTATCGGCTTCCGGGGGCGGCGAGGTAGCGTCCTGCGGCCTGTAGAGCGAGAGGCAGACCGCCTAGGCGCGCCGCGAGCAGTTCGGCATCCGGCCGGTCGCCTGCGCTGGGGGCGAGATCGAGGAGCAGGTCCGCGCCGGGCTGCTCGTTGAGGGGTTCGAGGCGGGTGAGGTCAGCGTCGGGGCCCCAGGTGTGGGCGCGGGTGTCGCGGCTGGTAACGAGCAGCAGCCCGCCCCCGCCCGGCCGGACCCAGCCACGGTAGTCCGCGAGCGGTCCTGACCCTTGCGGTCCTAGGTTTTCGGGGTCGTCGAGGTTGTCCAGGACCAGCAGCCACTTCCCCCGCTCTGACAGCTGTCCCCACACCACGTCCGCCAGCGGCACCCGACCGGTCCGGGCAGCCTCCATCGTTTCCTCGGGCAGGCCGCAGGCGACCGCGACCCTGAGCATGTCCTCGCCGAATTGTGCGCGGCCGCGCCAGGTCACCCAGAACACCGCCTGCCCTTTGTCTTTGGCGTGTTCGGCCAGGGCGGTGGCGAGGGTGGTCTTGCCGATCCCCCCGGTCCCGCACACCACCGCGAACCGTTCCCGTGGGCGGTCCAGCAGCCGCCTGAGAGCGGCTAGCTCGGCGTCCCGGCCGCGCAGTGCGGTACGGAGCCGGGGCGCGGCCAGTGATCCCGCGGCGGCCGCGGCGACTACCCGGTCCACGGGGGCCAGCCGTGCGGGACCCGCCGCCGATCCTGCGCCGGCGTCGAGGTGACGGTTCCACAGCCCGAGACCGACCGCGACTACGACCAGGATCGCGAGCACGCTCCACACCAGCCACGGGATCTTGGCCCAGCCAGGTACTTCCGCGGTGACGTAGTTGGTGACCAGCGCCACCACGCCCCACGCCACCGCACCAGCCCCCGAAACCCACGCACCTGCCCGCACGCCTCTCTGCCCCACCCGCATCGGCATCCCCAGATCCCCCTTCGCCTCATCTGCGTGGGGAAGTACCCACCAGGCCCCACTGCGAACATCCGCAACCGAGCGACGGAACACTCCTGCACCCCCGCCGAGCGCGGAGAACCGCGCACGCTCAGGATGTCGCCGTGGACCACGCAGCGGCTGTGATGCCCGCAGTCGGTCGGCCGCGGACGGGGTGCCCGGCGGTGCGGATTACCTTTGGCCCCACCGGGGCGCGGTGCGGGTGTGCCGCCATGCCCGTTCCCGGTCAGGTGACGCGCACTGCCGCGCCACATGTGCGGCCGGCGGGCTCGGTCCCCTGCGTCCGCAGCGTGTGGGAGACCGGCGGCTCTTGCTACTGCGGCTCGGGGTCGGGTTCGGAAGGGCCGGAGAGCAGTCGAACGGGAGGCTTGTCGCCGATGCGTTCCCACCACAGGCCGACACGGTCGCGGAAGTGGACCGTCAGCGCCTGGTCCGTGGAGTCACACGGGAGGAACCCTTCGTTGCCATAACCGTCGGTCAGCAGCGTGAGAGGTACAGAGAACTCGGCTCCTGACGAGAGGGCCTGGCAGGTCTTGGTGTCGGTCGTGCCCCAGAGCGGTTGGATGTGATGACGGCTGTCGTAGGTGTAGGTAGCGCGGATGACCCGTACTTCCGTGAGGGGATCGCTACTGCTGTTGGTGACGACAGCGTGCCTGCGGTCGAGGCGGGAGCTCACCTGGAGGGCCTGCGCTGCGGCACGGGTATAGTCCGCCGCTCCGTCCCTGAGGTACGCGCGGATGCTGCTGCAGAAGGCTTTCAGCTCGTCTGTCGGCTTTGCGTACCACCCATCCTCGAACACTTTCTGAGACCAGAGCGCCTTGTCGCCTCGGGGGACCTGACGTACCCAGGATTCCAGCTCACCGCAGGGCACCACGAATACGCCGAAGTCGGCGGCCGCCCGCAGAAGCCGCTCCGCAGCGTTGTACGGATCGCCCTGAAGGCCCCCCAGGCCGGACTTCTTGAGCTCACCCCACCGGGTCCCGCCTTTGGCCAGCTTGGTGAGCTCACCGAGTATCCGCTCCGGTAGCGGGTCACTGGCCTTGATGCCCTTCAAGAGCGCGTCCATCTCGGTCTTGAAGCCGCCTGCGGAGGCCGCGCTCCGGGATCCGGCCGCATGCTCTCGGAGGCATTTGAGGTCCGCGTCCAGGTGTTCGGTGACGCCGTCGAGGCTGGTGACGGCTCGGTCGAGACTGTCCCGGAGGTAGTCGAAGTCGGCGATGACCGCGGTGGGGATACCGCACTGCCGTAGCCGCCGGGCCGTGTCAGCCAGGGGCGCCTTGCCACTGGTGTGGAGGAACAGGGTGTTGTCGTGTGCGGTCCCAGCAGCCTTGGTGACGTCGAAGGACGCGGCGTAGAACTCGCAGTCACCGGCGGCTTCGCAGAGCACGACCCGGTCGTAGAACAGGCCCGAGGACAGGTTCGAGTACCGCAGCAGAGGCGTGCGCAGCAGGCCCTGCACGGCATCCGGGTTCAAGAGCCTGGCGGCAGGGGTTCCCGACGACCGATCGAGGCGGACGATCGACACCGGACGGGCCTGCTCCGCTTCGAGGACTCCGGCGAGGAAGTCGGCACTGTGCGTCGCGACGAACAGCTGCGTCTGCCCCCGGATCCCGGCCAGAAGACGGCCGAGAAGGCGGGCCTGCGGCGGATGCAGAAACGCCTCAGGCTCGTCGATGATGACCAGCGGAGCGGGCCGCACCATCACCTGGAGCAGGATCTGCACGAAGCTGCGGAAGCCGTCGCCCTGCGCCGACACCAAAGGCAGACTCCGGTACGCCGCGGCGACCTCTCGTGCTGCCCCCGGGAGGGCGTCCCGGAGGTCGGGGTGAGGCCGGCCAACGCGGAGCTTGATCCGCTCGTCGTACCGATCTACACAGACTTGATAGCCGAACGCCTGATGCACCAATTCCGCGAAACGCGACTCGGCTTCGCGGTCCTCGTACAGGTACTGGAGCTTGGACCGGGACGGCAGCAAAGGGTCCCAATGGTCCACCTCCGCTTCGACCTGCAGCCGCTCGTCGGCCCACAGCGTCTGCTTGAGAAAGGGGGTGAGCTCAGGGAGAGCGAAGGACGTCCAGCGATGAGGGACAGAGTCCTTGAGTAGCGCGTCCCCGTTGGGAGAGGCGTAGTGCTCAGCCGTGCTGGGGGTCCAGGTCCGGTAGCCGCGCTCATCCAGCCAGGCCATGAACTCCGCGCTGCTCCCGCTGTGCCGCGGAAGGGCTTGCCGGATCCACCGCGTGGTCCTGCCGGCTGTCGTGCCGGGAAGCTCAACCTGCGCGTCGAGCTCACGGAGCAAGAGCGACTTGCCGCTGTTGTTGGAGCCGATGAAGAGCGTCATCCCGTCCTGCGGCGGCTCCACTATGAGGCCCGTATTGAGCATGATCTCGGTGACAGCGAAGGTGATCGCCATGGTGCCCCCAACACGATGTGCACATCGCTCCAGGAGCGACGTCAGTGATCTACGAAGCGTATCGATCAGCCCATGCTGGCGTCGGAGTTTTCGTCCTGCCTGCTCGGTGACCCAACGAGCTGAGCTTCAACCGTGGGGTGCTCGTCGCTTCTTTGTGGTCCGGGGGTGGGGGTGTGTGGGGGTGTTTGGGGGGTGGTGTGGGGTGGGGGTGGCGCCCGGGGGTGTGGGGGTGGGGTGGTGGTTGTGGCGGGGTGGGGGTGCGGGTTCGCGTGGGTGGGCGTCGGGGGGTCGCTGGGGGGGGTGTCGGGTGTCGGGTGTCGGCGTGACGGTTTTCCCGGCTCGCGGGCGCACGGTTCTGCAACCATTTTTCAGGCATTAGAAATTGGCAGCCAGTTAGTACGTACTGGAACAGTACGGGTTGACTGACCCCGAAGGGCCCGGCGTATTCGGCGGGCCGGAAGGGGTGTTATCCGGGAGCGGATCGCGATGGGTATTGAGGGCCCTGTCGGCGGGGGCCGACGGCGTGAGCGGCTGTCGTCCGCACCACGCGGACGGCGGGTGAATCTGTCGTTCAACGACGCGGAGCTGGAGGTCGTACGGCTGGCCGCGCAGCGGGAGGGGATGTCACCCGCGTCGTGGGCGGGACGGCAGGTGATGGCGGTCGCGCAGCATGTGCTGGTGCCGGTCTCCCGGGACGCCGCCGATGTGCTGCGGGAGCTGGTCCAGGCCCGGGTTCACTTGCGGGAGACCGTCACGGCGCTCCGCTCGCTGACGACCGCCGACCCGCCGGTGGCCGGCCTTCCGGAGACGGCTGCCGCCGTGGTGGAAGCGGCGTTGGCGGCAGTGGCCCGGGTCGATACGGCGACGGCCCGGGTGATGCGGGAGAGGCGCCCGCGGTCGTGATGCCGAAGAAGGCGGAGACGGGTTCGACCACCGCCGATCTGCTGGCCTACCTCTTCGGTCCGGGCGAGCGCGACGAGCACACCGACCCCCACCTCGTCGCCGCATGGGACCCGGATCTGCCGTGCCCGGCCCGCACCCCCGGGCGCATGACGCTGGCCGATCTGGCGCTGCTCCTGGACGCCCCCGTGGAAGCGCTGCGCGGCTCGAAGCCCGCCGAGCACGTGTGGCACGTCTCGGTCCGCAACGCCCCCGGCGACCGCCGCTTGTCGGACGCCGAGTGGGCGGAGGTCGCCGCCGCCATGGTGCACGCCGCGGGCATCGCGGAACACGGCGACGAGCAGGCCTGCCGGTGGGTCGCGGTCCGGCACGCGGAGGACCACATCCACATCGCGGCGACCCTCGCCCGGCAGGACGGCCGGCACCCCCGTGTGCGCGGCGACATTCCCGCGATGCACACCGCCGCCCGGAACTTCGAAGCCCGCTGGGGCCTCACTCCGATGTCCCCCCTCGACCGGACCGCACGCCGCCGCCCCGTCACCGGGGAGGCCGAGAAAGCCGCCCGGCGCGGCCTGGCCGAGACCGCCCGGGAGTCCCTGCAGCGCACCGTCCGTACCGCGGCCGCGCTCGCGCACGGCGACACCGACTTCCTCGACCGGCTCCGCGACGCCGGAGTCCGCGTGCGTGAACGGCTGGGCGACGACGGGACGCTCGTCGGGTACTCGGTCGCGCTGCCCGGGGACCGCGCCGACCGTGGCAGCCGGCCCGTCTGGTTCGCGGGCTCCACCCTCGCCTATGACCTGTCCCTGCCGCGCGTCCGGGAACGCTTCACCCCGCTCGTCACCGACGCGGACTGGGCACTCGCCGAGCACCGGATCCGCGAAGCCGCCGAACTCCTCGGCCGCGCCGGGCAGGACGAGGGGGCGGGCGATGTCGCCGCGCTCGGCGACCTCCTGGCCGTGGCCGCCGCTCATGCCCCGGCCCTCGTCCGTACCCGCGTCCAGGCGGCGGCCGATGCTTTCGAGCAGGCCGCCCGCGCCCCCGGCGCCCGCTGTCTCGAAGGCCGCGCCCGTGCCGGCTGGCGCGCCTCGACCAGGGCTTTGGAGCGGGCGCCGCGCGCGGCACGCGGGGACGGCGCCGCGGTCGTCCTCACCCTGCTGCTCGCCCTTGTGGAGGCGGTGGAGGCCGCAGCCTCCTGGCACCGCGCGCAGGCCTTCCGCGCGCAGGCGAAAGCCGCCTCGGAGGCGGCCGTCCTGCTGCGGGAAGCAGCCGGCCTGACCGGCAACCGGCCCCCGACGGCGAAGCCGCGTACCAGTCGGGTGGTGCGCACTGCGGGCCGTGGCCTGCCCGGGGCTGCGCCCGTTACCGGTGTACCGGTCCGCCCGCGCCCCGACCCCGGCCGTCCGGGCCCGTCCCGTACACGCTGACCCCCACCCCAGGGAGCCTTCTGCCGATGACGTACCCGCCCCAGCCCGAACCGTTCGCCGAAGCCCTCGGGGAAGCCGCGCACACCGCGGCGATGGCCTACCGGCTGATGATGGCCATCACCGACGCCGTCCGCCGCGCCACCCAAAAACGGATCACCGGCCGGGAGGAGGAACTTGGCGAGGACGCTCAGACGATGGCCCCGGGCTGGTCGGCCGACCAGCTGCGCGGCGTCCTGGGCGACGACATCCTGGCCGAGCTGATGGCCGGGGCGGACTGGCCGCGGTTGGCCCGCCAGCTCGTCGGCCTCCACCAGGCCGGAGTCGACCTCTCCACGTTCCTGCCGCAGATGGGCCGCATGACCGCCGCCGTCCACCAGGCCGTGGTGGCCAACGCGGCCCGCACGAAGGCGGAAGGCACCGACCGGTGGGCGGACCTGCTCAAGAAGACGATGCCGGGCGGCCTGGTGCGCGACGCGATCCTGGCCTCCCCGGCCTGGCCGGACATGGCCGCGAAGATGGCGCTCCTCGACCAGCTCGGTGTCGACGTCGCCGCCTTCCTGACGGCCACGCACGGCCAGGGCGTCGGCGTCGACCGCGCGGTGGCCGCCCTCCTCGCCGGGCAGGGCGCCGCCGCACAGGGAGCCGCACCTGCACCCGTGGCCGGGGTTCGCGCCGCAGGTCCCGCCCCCGACCCGTACGCGGCCTTCCGCCAACTCAGGCCGCTTCAAAGGAGGAACAGGAGAACCGGACACACCAGACGAAGACTTGTAGGACACCCCGACAGCCTCCCACCCACAACGCCGCCACATCCACTGAATCAACGAAAAGATCAGTAAAGGGTGTTGCAGAAGGTCCGTCTCGGGCAAGCCTGAATGGCGTCTGACCTGCTGTTTCACCGGGTCATGGCGAGGTTGTGCATGGTGGTGACGGCGTGGTGGAGGCCGTCTCCTTTCTGGCGGCAGTCGCGGAGGATCTTCCAGTTCTTCATCCGGGCGAAGGTGTGCTCGACGCGGGCGCGAACGCGTCGGTGTTCGGCGTTGTCTTCCTCCTGGCCGCGCAGGAGGGGGGGCGTACGGCTCGCTTGCGGTGCGGGACGATCAGCCCGGTGCCGAGGTAGGCGCCGTCCGCGATGACCGTCGTCCTGGCCGCCGCGGCCGGAAGGTCCGACTCCCGCCATACGTGGGCGTCGGCCTTGTTGCCCGGCGCCGGACGAGCCGACGCGATGACCAGCCGGCTGTCGGCGTCGATGATGACCTGCACGTTCGCCGAGAACCGGTAGTTGCGGGACGACGCAGCGACGGTGCGGTCGCGGACTGGGATCAGGGTTTTGTCCACGATCCAGAGTCGTTCGACGTCGGCGACGGGCCGCGGGGCCGGCTCCAGCGCCAGCAGTGCACCCAGCCTCTTGATCACCCGGCAGACAGTGGCCGGGGAGATCCCGAAGAGCGGGGCGAGCTGGCGCATCGTGAGAATGGTGCGGTAGTACACAGCCACCAGCAGGACCCGGTCCGGCAACGGCAGGCACCACGGACGGCCTCCACCGGGCCCGTTCCCGCCCCGCCCCCGCACCGCCTTCACCAGCTTCTCGAACCGGCCCATCCGCAAGCCAGTGAACGTCTCCACCCACAATGCCTCAGCCCGCAACACCCCACCCATGCAAGAGGAATGCCCCATCACGGACGTTGTGCAACAACCTTTAGATCGACCGGTTGTGGGGCAGGATCCGGGCCGCGCCGGCCGACGCGGCAGAGCGGGCGGAGTGCGCGCGGCAGGTGACCGCGCGGCCGCCGGAGTCCATGGAGGAGCGCTACCCCGCAGATACGCAGTGGCCGGCGTCGCCCTGGGACGTGCCCTCGGTGCCGGCCGGCGGGGAACTCCATGCCGAGGACGGGCTGGAGATGGGCAACGGCGGCATGGTCGAGCTGCCGTCCCCGGGGTTCACGCGGCCGGTGGTGCTGCACGGATCCAGGCATGTGAGCGCCAGGGTCCGGATCCGGTGCGACGCCCAACCCGGCCTCTACGTCGTGCGCTGGAAAGAGAAGGGCAAACCCGCCAAGGAGTGGGCCCGATACCGGGTGACCGCAGCCGCACCGGGCTGCCAGGACCCGGCCGTCGTACCCGACTGGCTGTTCGGCGGCGCCGCGGCCCTGGCTGCGGCAGGAGCTGCATGGCATCTTTGCCTCGGTCGGCCAGGAGGCGTTCTTCGAGGGCCAAGACGTTTACCGACCCGCGCCTTTGCGCGGCCATCGTCGACCGTCTCACCTTCGGCGGCAACATCATCGAGACCGGCACTGACTCCTTCCGCCTCGCCACCACCCGCGCCCGCGCTGAACAATCAGCTGTCGGCTTACCACCAACGACGTCGGGACGGTCAGCTAGCGAACGCTCGCCGCACCTTTTCGAGACGCGCACGCTGATCACCGATCCAGCCGGTCGCCGGGAAGAGGGGAAAGCTGACCGTCACCTGCGACGACGGGCCGTCATGGACCGACACCCCGATCACACCAGGGCTCAGCGGCTTGATCTTGAACTGGACCGTCCGCCCCGAGTTCAGCCACGACACGAACCGACCTGCGGCGAGCTCCTCAAGAGCCTCCTGCCAGTCATCAAGGTCATCGGCCGTGACATAGACCGGGAAGCTGCCTTTGACGCTCTCGGTCTCGACGACGAACTCGCAGTCCAGGCAGTCTCTGCCAGGAGCTGGAAGCTCCAACACACGCAGAGAGACAACGTGACCAGTCGTCCCCGGCGGATCCGCCAGATGAATCAGCTCGCCCAGCTCGTCTTCCATGACAGCCTCTCTCGGTCGACCTCGAACAGAGGAATCATTCCTGAGCTCCTCGGCAAGCACGGCGCCGAGGTGGGTGTTACTGACTCTCAGGCTCTGGTCCACATTCTGTGGAGGCTCACGGACGGTGATGTCAGTGGGGTGTGGTGGTATGGCCCGACTCTGCTGTTGACCTGCTGGGAGGCCACTGTGATGCCCGCGTGTCCGTCTCTGACCCACGCCTTGGCCGAGGCTTGGTCGGCGCCCTGTGGTTCATCGAGGGCTGCGAAGACGAGCAGATGGACCCGGACGATGCCGTGAAGGTCCTGGAGGGCGTCGCCCACCTGTTCAGCCAACTGTCCGCTGATCAGCGGCAGGAGCTGAGCGATTTGGTCAGGGCGATGGCCGGGGCCGAACCCGACCCGGCCCGGCGGGAGTTCCTGGAAGGGTTCCCGGAAGGATTCGGGCTGGTCGAGGACGCGTCCTGAGTAAGCTTTCAGGAGTAGAGCAGGACGCGCTTTCGTAGCAGTTCGAATCCTGCACGGCCGAACATCTGACGTTTCAGCATCTTGATCCGGTTGACATGACCTTCGACGACTCCGGAGTTCCAGGGCAGTGAGAGGCCGGCGATGACGGCGTCCATGTCGCGTTCGAGGTGGCGTGCGAACGACTGGAGGGCGGGAAGGTTGGGGGTGCTGGCGGCTTCGATCCATTCAGGCAGCCGGTGACCTTCCAGTTGGGTGAGCATGTGGGCGAACGAGCGCACGTGCCCGGCCAGGACATCGAGTTCGGGGCACGCGGCCAGGACAGTCTTGAGCTGGATACGATCTGGTTCCTGCAGCGCGTCGGGGTGGGTGAGGACCCATCGGGTGACGGTGCGGGCCGTCGGCGGCCGCGGGCCGATGGGCTGGGGGCTGCCCCGCAGTACGGAGCGGATGTAGTCGCGGACGCTGGCGTAACCATGCGAGTAGCCCTGCTCCTTGATCTCCTCCCACAGTTTCCAGGCGTTGGTGCAGCCGTCTTGCCAGCGCTGATGGAGGTAGGGCTTGTAAGGGTCGAGTGCGGTGCGGCGGTTTTGCCACTGCCCGGTGAACAGGGCCTCAGGCGTGGCAGCGCCGGGGAACCGTAGGACGGTGCTGTGACCCATGCCGAGTTGCCGGGCGATGGACCGCTTGCTGTGCCCGGCGGCCAGGAGCGCGTAGACGGTCGCGTGCTTGGCGCGGGTGCGCTCGGCGAACCGGTGGCCCGTAGGCCATGGCTGCGAGGGTGAATCGGGCGTCGCTTCTGCCTCGTCCGGATCCGCCGGTTGGACCGGTGCGGGCCGCAGGCAACCGCGATGCCTGTAGACGCATTTCTCGGTGGCCTGGCCGAGGTTGTGCCACAGATGCCACCGGTCAGCGACCTGGAGGGCTTGCGGGGCGCCGCGGGTGGAGCCCTCGGCGTAGAAGACGGCACGGTCCCGGCAGATGATCTCGATGCCGGGCCGCTTCGCCAGCCACGCTGCCAGCGTGTCGGCCTCGCGATCCGGCAGCAGGTCCACCGGTCGACGAGTCTCGACGTCGACGAGCACGGTGCCGTAGATCCGGCCTCTGCGCTGGGCATACTCGTCGACGCCCACCACGCGGGGCACCGCTACCTCAGGATCCGGCAGTGAGGTCATCAGCCGCAGGAGGGTGTTGCGGCTGACCGGTGCGCCGAAGACATGGGCCATCCGGGCGCCGGCGCGGCCGGCCAAGGCAAGGCCGACGGATGCGAGGGCCGAGCGCAGCCGTTCGGTTCGCCTTCCGTACCGGCGCGTGAGACCAGGTATCTGCTCGGCAAAGGTCCGCCGCGGGCAGGCAGTCTCAGTGCAGGAGAACCGGCGGACCCTCAAGGACAACACCACATGCTGGCCGGCGGTCGGAAGATCACGAGGAAACCGCAGGTACGACTCATGCACTCGCACTGACCACAGTCCACAGCTTGGGCAGGACGCCCCGCCCATGGTCGACTGGGCCTCCACCCGGACACCGTCCTCCGCCACCTCGACCGCCACCACGTGGACGCCCTCAACCGATGCGAGCAGCACCTCTTCGAGCGTTGTCTGTACTTCGTTCACGCCGAAGCACTCTTGGCCAGCCCCCACTCACCGCAGGCGATTTCCGGGCGACATTGCACGGCATCCATCGAAGATCAACAGTCACGCTGCGTACGCGCCCACAGAAAGTGGACCAGAGCCCGTTGTCACCTACGCGGTCGGGCAGGCGGTGTTCGGCTGTGACCGCCAGGCGCACGGCCGCGTCGTCTTCCGTTACACCTCCCCGATCGTGCTGCGCCCGTCGACGGGCGCGGAGTCCGGGCAGGAGCCGTCCATGTCCGCGGGAGAGTCGGTCTCACGCCGCGCGGCCGGCCCGCCGGGCCGGGTGGGAGCTCGTCGTGGAGGCGGTGCGGGATCCGGGCGGTGGTCCCGTAGTCCGCCGACCATGCCACGAACCGCAAAGGCCTCGGCCGCCGAAGGGGCCGTCGGCCGGCTTTCGACCCAGTACGACAGTCCCCAGCCTCTGGCCACCGTCGAAGTACCGGCGCTTGCAGACCGGCCATAGTGCTTTTTTGCGCCGCTTTCCGTAATCAGCCCCTCTTGAGGTAGCCCGCGCGGCATGATCACGGGAGGCGTGGGGCGTGCACCAGCTGACGGTGCCAGGGCGGGGGAGTGGACGAGTGAGCGTGAGCGGATACCGGTTTAACCCGCCGCCGAACTGGCCTCTGCCCCAAGGATGGGTTCCCCCGGCCGGCTGGCAGCCCGACCCTTCGTGGCCGCCGCCTCCGCCGGGCTGGCAGATGTGGCTTTCTGAGTTGTCCGGGGCTGTTTCGGTCCCCGGCTCCGTCCCCCACCAGTACGTCCCTCAGCCCGCGGCTCCAGCGGACCGGAAGCGGGGCTGGTTCGGGCGCTGGCGACACCAGCAGACAGGTGAACTCGAGGAGCTGAGGGCGTGGATCGCCCAGGCTCACGGTGCGGACGCCGCCCAGGTCGCCGCACTGGTGGAGCACACACGCCAGGAAGCGGCCATGCTGCGGGCACAGGCTCAGGAACAGGCCGAGGCGATTCTCGACGAAGCCCGCCAGACCGTCAAAGACATCAAGAACGAAGCCAAGCAGGCCGCCAAGGACGCCGAGAATACCCGTAGCGAAGCCGAACGGCAGCGCAATGAAATCTACCAGGCCGAAAGCCGCCTGACCGAGCTGCGCGCGCAGCTCGTCACCACCGACGAGACCGTCCTGCTGCAGCAAGCCGGCATTTACGCCTACCGCCACCAGCTCCAGGACGCAGTCGCCTACCGCAGCCGCCTGGACTCACTCAAAACCGAGATACAAGACCTCGCACGCAACAACCAGGCCGTCTTGGCCGCCACGGACTGGACTGTCAACGGCTCTGCGCGCGAAGGTCGCAAGATGATCCGCGACTTCTCCAAACTGATGCTCCGTGCCTATAACGCAGAAGCCGACTATGCCGTCCGCGCCATGCGCCCTCACCGCCTGACTTCACTGGTCGACCGCCTCTACAAGAGCCGGGAGACCATCGCCAGACTCGGTGCCACCATGCACATCCGCATCTCCGACGCCTACCACGACGCCCGTGTCCGCGAGCTGCAGCTGACGGCCGACTTCCTGCAGAAGAAGGACGAGGAGAAGGAAGCCCAGCGCGAGGCACGTGCCCGCGAACGCGAAGAGGCAGCCGCCCAGCGCGAGCTGGACCGCGAGCGAGACAAGCTCCACAAGGAACTCAATCACTACGAGGCTGCCCTGGAACGCCTGCGAGTTCAGGGCAACCACGACGCAGTACGTGACATGGAAGCCAAACTCGCCGAGATCCAGCAGGCACTCAGCGACGTCGACGCACGGGCGGCCAACGTCCGCACTGGCTACGTCTACGTTGTCTCAAACATCGGCGCCTTCGGCGACAGCATTGTCAAGATCGGTATGACCCGGCGCCTCGAACCCCTCGACCGCGTCTACGAACTCAGCGGCGCCGCCGTCCCCTTCCGCTTCGACGTTCATGCCCTGATCTTCAGCAAGGACGCCGTTGGCCTGGAGACCCGCCTCCACCAAGAGTTTGCCGATCGACGCGTCAATCGCGTCAACAGCAGAAAAGAGTTCTTCTACATCACTCCCGCTGAGGTACGCACGGCACTGGAACGCTTCGCAGGAGAACACCTGGTGGAGTTCACAGAAACCCCGCAAGCCCTCGAGTGGCGCGCCAGCAAGTCACGCTGACGCCTCAAGGCGCGACCAATGCTAACCCGTGATCCCACCAGGCAGCTGTCAGCGCTCAGGAGCGATGGATGGGGGCGTGTCAGCGATCTTGTGTAAGTCGTCTGGTGTCATTGGATGCTGAGCCGGTCCTCGAAGAAGAGTGAGAACTGGTTCAGTGCCTCTTTCCAGTGTGCGGCGACGTGGTTCGCGTCGCGCGCTTTCGGGTTGATCTGCTCGCAGACTGCGAGGTAGGGCACCTTCAACACCGCCTGCTCCGAGGGGAAGTGGCCGCGGTTGCGGGTGGCCTTGCGGAGCCGCGAGTTGATCGATTCAACCATGTTCGTGGAGTAGACCACGGTCCTTATGGCCGGTGGGAACGCCAGGTAGGGCGTGAACTCCGGCCAGGCCGACCGCCAGGTCCGCACGATCGCCCGGTAGCGTTCGCCCAGCTCAGAGGCCTCGAAGGCATCGAGGGCCTGCTCGGCGGCCGCCTCGGTCGGCGCCGTGTAGATCGCCTTCAGTGCTGGCACCAGCTTCGGGTGGTCCCGCACGGACGACAGCCGCAGCGAGGCTCTCGTCAGGTGAAGTCGTCAAGAAACAACCTGGTGGTTATCGGCGCCGACCGAGGTGAGAAGGTCGGCTGGGTGGGGTGGCGGTGTCCGGCAGGGGCGATGTCGATGCGACGGTCATCGAGGACCGGCAGGACGTCGCGGATGGCGTTCCACAGGGTGCTCCTGCAGACTCCGAACAGCTCGGATAGAGCGTCGAGGCCGCAGATGCGACGGCGGTAGAGGATCGTGGCGAGGATCCGGTCACCGTCGGTGATCTTCTGTCGGAACACGCCGCCGCGGGTGCCCGGACGCCGACTGCCGACCAGGCACCGGAGCGAGCGCAGCGCGCGGGCCGTCGGGGGCCCGTAACACAGCAGCGGATAGACGCCTGCACCCTCTAGAGCACGGGCACCAGTCTCCCGGCAGGCTGGACGGCTTGGCGATCTCAGAACACGGGAGTTCTGAGAGATGTTTTATGAACGGTGATCAAGACAAATCAGGCGGGCTCCAGACGCCCGCGGAACTAGTACAAATGGTCACTTGTGAGAATCGGGGGGCAGTGGATTCTCCTCCAGCCAGCGTCGGATCACTGCCGCGTCCTGCGGGCGTCCGAGCGATTCCAGGAGGAATGCCTGGAGGTCCAACACCATGTGGAACTGAGGAAGCAGGAAGGGCATTGTGGCTATGTGATGCCGGTAGCACTCCACGGCTTCCCCTGTGAGGCTGAGCGCCAAAGAGAGGTCGCTTCCGTCTGTCAGGAGCACGGCCCAGACGGTCAGCGAGTGGGCGAGGTCGGGTTCGAAGGCGGCGGGGTCCGCCTGCGCCAGCCGCCGGTAGATGCCTACTGCTTCCTGCTCGGCGGCGAGAGCCTCATCGAGGCGCCCTGCCTGCGACAGCCGGCCGCCGAGGTTGGTCAGCGAGTGGGCGAGGTCGGGTTCGAAGGCGGCGGGGTCCGCCTGCGCCAGCCGCCGGTAGATGCCTACTGCTTCCTGCTCGGCGGCGAGGGCCTCATCGAGGCGCCCCGCGTATGCCAGCCAGATGCCGAGGTTGGACAGCAAGGCGGCGAGGTCGGGTTCGAACGCGGCAGGGTGCTCCTGTACCAGCCTGCGCCGGATCTCCACCGCCTCCTCGGTGGCGGCCAGGGCCTCATCGCGGCGCCCCGCCTCCGCCGGCCGGTTGCCGAGGTTGTGCAGCGAGGTGGCGAGGTCGGGTTCGAACGCGGCAGGGTCCGCCTGCACCAGTCGGCGCCGGATCTCCACCGCCTCCTGCTCAGCGGCGAGAGCCTCACGGCGGCGCCCCGCCTCCGCCAGCCGGAGGCCCAGGTTGGACAGCGAGGCGGCGAGGTCGGGTTCGAACGCGGCAGGGTGCTCCTGCACCAGCCTGCGCCGGATCTCCACCGCCTCCTCGGTGACGGCGAGGGCCTCACGGCGGCGCCCCGTCTGCGCCAGCTGGATGCCCAGGTTGGACAGCGAGCGGGCGAGGTCGGGTTCGAACGCAGCGGGGTCCGCCTGCGCCAGCCGCCGGCAGATGCCTACTGCCTCGTCAGTGGCGGCTAGGGCCTCACGGCGGCGCCCCGTCTGCGCCAGCTGGACGCCGAGGTTGGATAACGAGGCGGCGAGGTCGGGTTCGAACGCGGCAGGGTGCGCCTGCGCCAGCCTGCGCCGGACCTCCGCCGCCTCCTGCTCAGCGGCGAGAGCCTCACGGCGGCGCCCCGCCTCCGTCAGCCGGATACCAAGGTTGGACAGCGAGGCGGCGAGGTCGGGTTCGAACGCGGCAGGGTCCGCGTGCGCCAGCCGCCGGTTGGCCTGGGCGAGGGCAGCGGTGAGCCGTAGGACGAGGGGAGACAGGACGCGGGACGGGTAGGGGAGGGCGGCGGTGGCGATATTGATAGCTTGGTAGGTGAGGGGAGTGGTGTCGAAGGCGGTGGCGAGGGTGTGGAGTAGATAGTCAGTGTCGGTGGTGCGGGTGGCGTTGTAGTGGGCGATGGCGGCGCGGGTCAGGACGGTGACGCTCTGGGCCTGTTGGCTGTGGTCGGCGGCGGTGAGGAGGGCGGGCAGCTCAATGTCGCCTCTCATCAGCACGCCGCTGGCGTGGTATTCGGCGATGCGGTCGGGTTGGAGGGTGCCCCAGTAGCGGTCGGGGTCGGCCGGGTACAGGTGTGCGAGCCAGGCTGCGGTGCGTGCGGTCTTGGGGGCGGGCACCGCAGGGAGGGCGGTCAGGACCCGGGTGGCCGCATCGGTGCTGTCGGCGCCGCACAGGGCGGCAACCGCGACAGCAGCCGTGAGGGTGGCGGTATCGAGGCCGAGCTGGAAGGCGTCGGCGCTGTCCTTCCAGAAGCGTTCCTCATGTTCCAGCAGGATCTTCTCCGCGGGGTCGCCGGGGGCGGTGGTGACGGGGCTGGGTCCGTGTTGGAGGAGGGTGACCAGGGCGGTCATCTGCAAGGTGAGGGCGTTGTCGTAGCGGGGGTGGGCCAGGTCGTCGACGGGCCGCAGCGTGCCGGCGAGGGCTGTCCAGTCGTGGCCGGCGAGGCTGGGGACACGAGGCAGCAGGAGCGCCAGGTCGCGGGCGGCGTTGCGGAAGGCCTCGCTACGGTCGCGGGTGGTCGGGGCGGCGGGCTGGAGCGGGCCGAGCGGGACCACGGGGGCCGAGGCGAGCAGGCGGCGCACGGGGGCGGTGGCGCTGAGGGTGTCGGTGCGCCATTCGCCGTCGGAGCGGGCGAGCAGGAGCAGGCGAACGCGGTGGCGGGTGGTGTGTAGGTGGGTGACCAGGCGGCGCAGCAGGCGGGGGCGGGTCTCGGCGTAGTCAACGACCAGGAGGAGGGGCAGGGCGGTGGTGAGGGGGGCAGGGTCGGGTGCGGTGTCGTGGTCGGTGAGATCGGAGCGCAGGTGTCCAGCCACCCAGCCTTGGCGGCTGAGGGTGTCGGTGAGGTGGCGGGCGAGGCGAGTCTTGCCCTGGCCGCCGGGGCCGGTGATCACGCGGATCGCGATTCTCGCGGAGTCGGTGGTGCACCAGGTGCGCAGGTCAGCGAGTTCGCGGTCGCGGCCGTGGAAGGCGACGGCTTCGGTGTCGGCGCGCAGGAGGGCGGCAGGTGAGTGGAGGTCGCGGTCGGCGGTGGCTGGTTTGAGGAGAGGGGCGGGTTCGACGGGTTCGAGGACCGGCTCCCATCCGGTGTGCCGGACGATGAGGCGGCGGAATTCGGAGGGTTGGCCGTCCCGGTCGGTGAGGAGGTGGCTGACGGGGGTGGCGGTGAGGCGGGTGCCGCCGTCGGCTTGGCGGTCGTGGCGGACGATGCCGCACAGCAGGTCGCCGCCGTGTCCGTCGTCGGCCAGGACAGCCGCGCCGGAGATGCCGGACCAGCGGGTGCCGCCCGGGGCGGGCGCGCCAGCGGGCACCGGGGTGGTGCTGGTGACCTCATAGCGGCCGGCCAGCGCCCCGGTGCCCGGGGTGATCCGGCCCTCCAGGTGCTCGTCCAAGCGGCCTCGCCCGGCGTCCTTCTGCAGGCGGGGGAAGCCGGCCAGGGACACCTGGTGGGAGCGGGTGCCGATCAAGCGCCCGTAGCGCTGGGGCGGCCTGGCGATCAGGTCGGACAGGGACTCGGGGACCGGCCAGTGGCATTCGGCGTCGATCTCCAATAGCGCGGCGTCGACCTCGCCGTCGCGCTGGCGCCAGCGCACGCTCGCCGGGTATTCCCGCTCGCTGTGATCGGGCCGACACACCGTCACCGCGCCCGGCCCGCCGTCCGGGTCCGAATCGTCCAGGACGTGGTCGGCGGTCAGGACCAGCCTGGGTGTGACCAGGTATCCCGTCCCAAACCCCTTGGTGTCCTTGCCCTTGCATGCCACCCGGATCTGCACCCGGCGGTCGAACTCCACGAATGCTCCCCCTCTATCTCCTGCCCTTGCCCCCTGGCCCCCGCCCCGAAGGCGGGTTACTCCTCGTCGCCGACTTCGACGTCGCCACCGCCGGTCTGCTGGGGGGTCAGCTTCACATGCAGGGTGTGGGTGGCTTTGGTGCCGCTCTCCTTCTTCCCGCCAAGGCTGATCACGCTCCACTTCAGCCCACCGTTGACGCCCTTAGTGCCGGTCAGCTCCAGGCCGAGGTCCAGGGTGATCTCCCCCATCGTGAACCGCACACCCTTGTCACCCCTGCCCGTGGGGTCGGTGATGCGGCGCTGAGACTCGGCGATCTGATCGCGCAGCAGCGTGATCGCATCCGCCAGGTCCATCCACTCCCCGCCCGTACCGTCCGTGCTGCTCATGCCAGTTCCCTCCCTTGGCCCCTGCCCTTGCGCAGGGGTGCATACCGGCCCACTTCCCACCGCCGCCGCAGGCCAATCCTCGTGCCGCCGCGGCGCAGAGCGTGATCTTCCCCCGCCCGGGCCCGGGTCCACCGGCCTCGGGCCGGTACACCCGGGGTGCCGTCCCCAGGTGTCGGAGCGTGGCTTCTCTGCGCTAGTCAAGGTGAGCCGATCTGAACGGCGTTGTGGCCAGTCGGCGTCAGTAGGTGGGCGGTGGTTACCGTACGCGAGAGCCACGGCGGCCGGACATGAACGAGCGCCGGCGGCGTCACCCCGGCGCGTGTCCCGGGTGTGTCAGTGGCCTGCGGCATGATGCGGGAGACGTGACGGCAGATCCGATAGGGATTTCAGAGGCCGTCCCGAACGGGGGGCGTTGTGCACAAGCTGGTCTCAGATGGGGTAGGGGTCACGGAGGATCCGCAGCTGCACTACGAGAGGTGGCGGTGGGGCGGAAGACTGCCGAGTGAGTCGCTGCGCCGTGTCCGCGAGAGCAACGTCTTGGGGCTGCTCGACTTCGACAGTGACCTGGTCCACGACCTCGGCGCCGCGGATTCCGACGTCCAGCGTGCCGTGGCGGTGCTCGCCGCTCAGCGGGCCTGCGAGGTGGCGGGCCTGACCGATGTGCCGTGGGTCGCTGAGGCGCTCGCCGCGTTGACGCAGGGGCATCCGCTACCGCCCCCTTTCGACGACGCGGCCCGGATGCGGGAGGCTCTGCGGTCCACCCCTCTCGAACCGGGCCCGGATGTTCTCGGGGCAGTACCGCCCCAGCGGCGGCCGTACTTTCCCCAGCCGCCGGCAGGGTTGATGTGGGTCAAGACCGCAGAAGAGAGCGACGGGGAGACGAGCTACGAGCTTGACCGGCTACCGGGCAGCCAGGCACCGATGGTGTTCACCGAGCTCGTGTTCCCTGCCAGCACACCGCAGGTCCGTGGGCCCATCTCACAGCCGCATTTCGCTCTCCCCGCCGTACTCGCTGCTGCCGAACCCGACCCGCTCAAAGCAGCTCTGGATGCGGTGTGGCATGCGCTGAACACGCACGGAGAGCACTACCCGAAGTTGTTGGATGAGATCCGGTCGACCTGGGGCGGGCGGATGTCCGTACCGGATGCAAAGACATGGCCTGCTGATCCGGGCCGACGAGTGCGGAGCGGACGAGGGAGCGTACCGATGGTCAACTACCGGGTGAAGTGGGTACGCGCGCGCGACGGCAAGACCATGGTGTCCACGGTGAGCTACGACCAGCCCAGCGCCGAACACCGCAAGGCAGATCTCGAGGCGGAGGGCGCCACGGACATCAAGATCGTGAAGGTGCGGCCCGGCGAGTAGAACCGCCCGATTCGCATGCACCCGGCCGTCTCCACGGCACACGCGGGCGTTGAATGCGAACAGCCCCCTCGACCTGGTGGTCGAGGGGGCTGTTGCGTTGGTAGCGGGGACAGGATTTGAACCTGCGACCTCTGGGTTATGAGCCCAGCGAGCTACCGAGCTGCTCCACCCCGCGTTGGTGAACACCACCCTACGGCACTGGCCCCACGCTTCCGGCCGAGTATCCGGACGGTGAGGCGCTCCCGTTCAACCCGCAGCGTCCCGGGTCCGCCGCTTTGTCCCTGACAGTGGTCAGCCCGTACTCCTCGGGAACGGACCAGGGAGTGTCTCGGACTTCCACGACCGCCCCTCCAGCGGACCAAGCTGAAGGGGCGGAGGGCCGCCCGTGAGACAGCCCGTACTGACCTGCGCACCCGCCCAGGTCGGCCCGTGCGCGAGGTGCCGAGGAATCTTCAAGAGTTGCGGTCCGTCACTGCGGGAGTGTTCTGGGCGGACAGGTCTGCGAGCGCCATGACGGCGGCTTCGCGGACGTAGTCCACGGGGTGTTGTCGGTAGGGCTCGATCATCGGGTAGGCGTCGGGGTCACGGGTGGAGCCGAGAATGCCGAGGGCGTGCTCGAGAAGGGGTGCGGTCATCGTGTGGAGGCACGGTGCCAGCCCGGCGACCAGGTGGAGCGACAGGTCTCTGCATTCGAAGGCGTTACAGATGGCGTTGAGGGCGCTCTCTCGGACGGCGTCGTCTGAGTCCTCGATCGCGGCGGTGAGCAAGCCTGCGACGGCGGTTTCCGCCTCCGTTCACGTCGTCGGTCGCTCACTCGCGCACCTGACCGGGATCCGTGGCTCTACGCGGCCAGCGAGGGGACCAACGCACTTTTTCACCACGGCCTCATCTGACAATGCCGTACTGATCTCTGTTGGCCTTCGGCGCCCCGGGGCAGGTTGTGCGCATGTTCAAGCATCGACGTGTACGTACGGCCGTGGTCCTCGTGGTGGCCTGGGGGGCGCTGACGGGAGTCGAGCGGTGGGGTGAGTCGGCCACGTGGCCACAAGCCGTGCTGCAAGGCCTGCTCTGGGCCGCCATTGTCACCGCAGCCTGGTGGTTCGCCGACTGGACCCAGGCGAACCGCCCCCAGCCGCGACGCCTTGCAAGGAGCCGCGGGGAACAGTGAGAACCGACGCGCAGAGACACGCATCCGGCCATGCCTCTCCGCGGCGTCTGCTGAACGGCGTGGAGCGCTCCGCACGGATCCGGCTGCCACGACCCGGGCAGCCGCCTGTCAGGCATGCCGCGGTACGGCGGGATGCTGGTCAGGCGAGGCGGGATCCGAGGCGGAATCGCATGTCGCCCGCGGCCCGGCGTACGTCCTCGGGCTGCTCGCCTTCTTCGAGCAGCCCGAGGAGCACGATCAGGGCGCGCGCCTCGTCGGAGCTGATCAGTTTCAGCCGTGGCTCGCTCACTCCGTCGAGGAGCGTGTCCAGCAGGTCCAGCGGCTCGTCCATACCCGCAACAACGGCCGCCGGCCCCGCCGGTCACCCCCGCCGGCCGTACGCCCAGGCCTGCCGGGCGTACCGGTTCACGGAAAACGCCATCGCTCGTCAGGATTCCCTGACCTGACCTGACCTGACCTGACCTGACCTGACCGCCGCCCTGGCCCGACCGGGCTGCACTGCAGGAGGCTTCGAGCGTGCTGACTACAACTCCGATCCTGCCCGGGAGCCGGCGGGTTCACCCGATTCGAAGGGGCTGAGGACGAGAGGTTCGTCGGCCCCTTCGGCGATAACGTCGACCCACACGGTACTGTCGTCCGCGAAGCGCAGAGTGAAGACCGGATCGAGCTGCATCAGGAAGTCAAAGCCTTCCCAGTCGGACGCCGACATGGGACTGTCGAGTATGGCAACGCCCTTCCATCCCCCACCGACCACAGACGTGGTCAGGGTCACGCGGAAGCTGCCCAGGCATGTCGATGGGTTAGGGCCTGTGTGATGTTGTGATCAGTCGGCGTCTTTCAGGAGGTCGTCGATCCAGATCATGGCGGCGCGGAGGTGGAGGCCGGCGAGGTAGCTGTCCGGGGTCTTGTCGTAGCGTGTGGCGATGCCGCGCCAGGCCTTCAGCTTGTTGATCAGCCGCTCGACGGTGTTCCGTTCCTTGTAGAGATCGGCGTCGTGACTGACGGGCCGGCCACCTCTTGCGCCCTTCTTCTTCCGGTTGGCGGCCTGGTCCTTCTTCTCGGGGATGACTGCCTTGATGCCGCGTCTACGCAGGTAGGAGCGGTTGCCGCGTGACGAGTAGGCCTTGTCCGCGGCGACCGCGCCGGGCCTGGTGCGGGGACGCCCGACAGGCAGGCGGACTCTCACCCTCGCGAGCACGGGGATGAACTGCGGGCTGTCCCCGGCCTGCCCGGCGGTCAGGACCAGCGCGAGCGGACGGCACCTGCGGTCCGCGGCGAGATGAATCTTGCTGGTCAGTCCGCCACGGGACCTGCCGAGCAGGGCTTCCTTCAGCCGGAGCCTGTGTCTGCGCCGGATGCGTCGGCGCTCGGCCTGTCCGTTCTGTTCCTCCGGTCCGCCCCTTTTTGTCGGGCCGCTTCCTGCTCCTGCGCGGCTTCTTCCAGGGCTTCCATGAGGTGCTTGCTGACGCGCATCCCTGCGGCATCATGGTGGGCGCGGACTGTTGTGGAGTCCACGCTGACCAGTGACAAGTCTGTTCTTCCCGCGAGGGCCGCCTCGGCGATCAGGCCTTCGAGCAGGGCGGTGAAGACGCCGGCATCGCGCCAGACGCGGAAGCGTCCGTAGACGGTGGCCCAGGGGCCGAACTCGGCAGGCATCTCCCGCCACTGAGCACTGGAGCGGAACCGCCAGATCACACCCTCGAACTGCTCCCGCAACCGCTCCGGGTACGGCCCGTACCTACCGATCGGCAGGTACGGCTCGATGAACTTCCACTGAGCATTGGTGAGTTGCCTGCGCGTCACGACCATCAGTCCTACCGGGTTCCACCCCGCAAAGAGACAGAACCCAGAAACTGATCACGACATCACACAGGCTCTAGAGCGTGTCTCACGTGGTGCTTCGGTGGTGCGGCATGATGCTGCACCGTGAGGGTTGATCTGTCGCGTCGTCTGGTGCCGGACGAACTGTGGGGGCTGGCAGCTCCGTTGATGCCGAGGTTCACGTCCCGTCCGCAGGGCGGGGGTACTGCCCCGGTGGACGAGCGGGCGGTATTCACGGCCGTGGTGTACGTGCTGACGAGCGGGTGCGCATGGCGGTATCTGCCGGAGTCGCTCGGTGTCTCGCCGGCCACTGCGCACCGTCGGTTCACCGCGTGGACCGAGGCCGGGCTGTGGCGCAGGCTGCGCCGGGCGGTGCTGGACGAGCTTGGCGCCAGGGGCGAGCTGGACTGGACGTCCGCGATCGTCGATGCCGCTTCGGTGCGGGCGAAAAGGGGGGCTCGCTGACCGGGCCGAATCCGGTCGATCGCGGTAAGAAGGGCAGCAAATTACACGTGCTGTCCGAGGCTCAGGGCCTGGCGCTGGCCGTCGCGGTGTCGGGCGCCAACCTGCACGACAGCCAGGCGTTGAAGCCGTTGATTCTCGGCATCCCCGCCGTCCGCTCCCGGCGCGGACCGCGCCGGAGGAAGCCGGTGAAGGTCCGCGCGGACAAGGCGTACTACTCCGCAGAGCACCTCCGCTAGCTCCGCAGCCGGAACCTCCTCGCGCGGATCGCCCGTCCCGGTATCGAGTCCGGCGAGCGGCTCGGTCGGCACCGCTGGAAGATCGAGCGGTCGATCTCCTGGCTCTTCGGCTACCGCCGCCTCACCATCCGGTACGAACGAAAGGGCAGTCACTTCCTTGCCTTCCTCGGCCTCGCCGCAGCCCTGACCTGCTACAAGAGGCTCGCAAAGATCACCACGTGAGACACGCTCTTAGGGATACGGGCGATCAGGCGGAGGGGGATTGGCTCGTACGCGTCCCGCAGGTCCTTGCCCTACCCTGCGCCCGACTGCGACCATCAACGCGACGCCAGGGCCCCCCTTGGCGGCTGACCCTGATCTGCTACCGGTTCCAACCGCGGCACCCTCAGGGGCAAATCCGCACGATCGTGCTGGCGCACGAGCGTGCCATCGGAGCCGGCGCCCCTTTGGGGCCCGGCTCCTGGCATACCTGGCCCGCACCGCTCTCGGCGCAGCGCCTGACGTTGCCAGGAATGCCGGCCCCAGCCACCGTGGGCCTCCGGGACTGTCAGCGGTCACGCAATGCCGATGGCGCCTCTGACGACTGAATTGGAGGGGCCGTGCTCGGGATTATCGAGCACGGCCCTTGTTTATTCAATTTGTGAAGTGACTCTTAGGTGCTTCTCTCCTGTCCGTACCATTTCGAGCTGCGGTCGCCTGCGGCAGTGGGCAGACTCTCCAGGCGTACCGGCCCGGGGTAGAAGTCGCGGTGTCCGGGGCTGAACATCTCCTCTCCTGCCAAATACCTATACAGCCATTCTGCAAAGGTCATCCGGTGTTCGTACAGGTCTGGCTCGTCCCGGCCGCAGGAGAAGATACGCGATTGGCCGCCATCGTTGCCCGGAGCCAGGAACGCGTATTCACCCCTGTCTGTGCTGGCGATTGGAATGAGTCCGGCTTTCCCGCCAAATTGCGGAGAATCCTCCTCCCCCCAATCCACGTCACGGAAGTCCTCGATGGTCTCAGAGATCCACGTTCTGAGAGGGTAGAAGGGGTTGGCGGGATGTTCGAGGTAGAGGTGCCCATTTACCTGGACTGGTCCGTATGCGTCGATCAAGGCTTTGTAGTCGTCCGGCAGTTGTGCATCGATGGCTTCCTCAAGAGGGCGCCAAGTGTCATGCCCGGAGAAGACATCCCTGGCCGCGCCGAGGACATCCATTGTCGCCTGCACGTATCGATCCGTCATGGCTTTCCGTCTACTTCTTCTGTGGGCAGTTTGGTGTACCTGTTGTTGTCGCAGTCTTGCTTGGTGTGTTGTGTACGAAGCACTGCTTCCATTCCCCGCTTCCTACGGTCGAATAGTTGTATTCGATCCTCGTGGGGATTCCTGAGCCGGCATTGTCGTAGTGGGGAACGATGGAGTTTGTGACCCGCTCGCCCTTTTCGAGGCTGGTGCGAATGTCCAATTCAATCGTGTCGCGAATGTAAGGAGAGTTTACCCATCGGTACTGGGCCACGAGGTTTCGGAGGTCGGTACCGGTTCCTCCGCCAAGGTTGGGGACCAGATGGCCGTTGTTCGCACGCTGGCCGGGCTGACTGTTGATTTCATCATAGCCGGGAGGGCGGAGGCTTGTGCCCGTAGAACTTCCAGGTCCTGGATGCGCTTTGGTTGTGAGGTCCTTCATGTCCAGGATTCCATAGACACCAGTTGCGCGGCATTCCTCCCGATGGGAAAAAGTGTCGTAGTAGCGCTCGCGCGGCAGGTAGACCTGATGGCCATTGTCGCTTCTGCCCGGGCCATCGTCGCATTTCCCGTCTGTTCGGTTACGCCACTTGTTGTCGCCGCCCGGATTCTTGTCGAGCCGGGGGTCCGAGGCTCCGGCGACGACCGGCGCGAAGATGGCGATCGCCAACGTGTCCAACAGTGCCTGTGCAGTGACGGTGGCAGCCGCTGCGCCGGCGGCGGCGGTTGCAGCCGTGCCTACGATCGACGTAACGACAGCTATGGGGTTCGGCAGGTCCGGCGCGATGAGTGGGTTGTGGCCGTTGTACGGGTTGGTGTCGATCAGCGGCTTGGGCGGCTTCGTCGGTCGCGGCGGCACCTTCTTGCCGCCACCGCCACCGCCACCGCCACCGCCGCCATTGCCACCGCCACCGCCGCCACCGTGGCCGCGAGGGGCGTAGGGAGCGTAGTGTCGCTCAGAGTAACTACTGCCACCTCCCCTGTAGGCGGGGGCAGGCCTGTCGGCGGCTTCCCGGGCGAACTCTGCTTGGGCCCGCACCTGCGCGAGGATGCTGGTCATGCTGCATTGGAGGACGGTGCATGTGTCTCCCTGGGCGCGAATGCTGTCAGCGCCCGAGTACCACGCGCTGAATCCCACGCACCAGGGGTTCAGCTTGAAGGGCGACCACATCGAGCCGCAATCCAGCCACCAATGCCCGGTGGGGTCGGTTCCGTTGAGAGGCGACCCGAAGCCGTACGAGTAGCGGTTGGCTCGCTGGCCCGACTGTGTCGGGTCCAGCTGTGCCGTATCGCGGCTGGTGAAACCGCTGGTGCCGGGCTGGTACCAGCGCGAGGCCATGTTGACCTCGCCGGTAGAGCTGTCCGTCCAGCCTGACTGGTATCCGAGAGAAGGGTTGGTGCCCGCCGACGCGGTCACGTTGCCGAATGCGTCGTAGGCGCGGGACGAGGTGACTGCTGTGCCGTCAGCGGAGAGGCCGGCCACCACGTCGCTGTGCTGATCAGTGACCGCGAGTCGAGCAGAGTCCGGCGTTCCAGTTGTCGCGCTGGCCAGCAGGGTGCCGCTGGGGTTGCGGCTGTAGAGGGACGTGCCGTCCTTGACGAGGTTGTTGGAGCCGCCGTCGTAGTTGAAACCTGTTCCGCCGCTTGTCAGGACACGGTCGAGTGAGTCGTAGGTGAAGGTGCTTGTGCCGTTGGTGACCGTGCGCTCGAAGGCGTCGGTCTTGACGGTCCGGGTAGTGCCGCCGTCGGTGATCGACTGGACGGAGCCTCGGGCGGAGTAGTCGAAGGTCTGGGTGCCCCAAGTCTGGACGCGGTTGCGGGCGTCGTAGGTTGCGGTGAGGTCGCCCTTCTTGGTCAGGTTGCCGGCCTTGTCCCACTCGAAGGCCGTGGTGGTTGCTCCACTGGTCTCTGAGGTCATGCGACCCGCGAGATCGTAGGCGTAGGTTTCGGTGCCCGCGCCGGCAGTGCCGGTGGTGGTCTTCCTCACGAGGCGGTTGTCGAGGTCGTACCCGTAGGCCGAGCCCTGGACCGCCGTGCCGGTGCCGCTCTGCTGAACGCTGTCCTCGGCGAGTCGGCCGAGGCTGTCGTAGGCGTGGGTGCGCTTTGCGGCGATCTGGTAGACAGATCCGTTCTTGCGGGCGTACTGCTCAAGGGTGATGCGACCGGCGGCGTCGAAGTCTGTCCAGGTCTCCGTGCCGGTGAGCGGATCCGTGGCGGTGTCGAGGCGGCCCGCCTGGTCGTAGGTGAAGACCGTTGTGCCGGCGGGGTCTGTGCGGGAGGTCATCTGACCGTCCGCGTCGTACGCGTAGGCGGAGTTGCCGGAGGGGCCTTCAGCCTTCAGCAGCTGGCCGCGGTCGTTGTAGGAGTAGGTGTTGCCCGCGAGTACTCCGTCGGCGCCGGCTCCGGTCAGACGACCGGCCAGGTCGTAGGAGAGCGAGCGGGGACGGGTGGCCGCAGCGGTGCCGGATCCGGTTTCACCAATCAGCCGCCCCAGGCCGTCGTACGTCTTTTGGCGTTTGACGCTGCCGGGGAGCAGCTCGGTGACGATCTGCCCTGCCGCGTCATAGACGTTGGTCCAGGTGCGGCTGGAGAGTGCCGGGTGTTCGGTGCTGCTGGGCTCGATGGTCGATTCCGGCAGGCCCCATGCGTTGAAGGTGTAGTAGGTGGCCTTTCCGCGGCCGTCGGTAAGGCGCGTGCGATGGCCCGCCGCGTCGTATCCGAAGGTTGTCGTGATGGAGTCCGTGCCAGTGACCGGTTCCGTCTGCGTGGTCAGGCGGCCGAGGGCGTCGTATGCGTAGGTGCGTCGGGCGCCGGTGGCCGAGACCGAGGCGGTGGGGTTGCCGTCGTTGTCGTATTCCGTCGACACCGAGCGCAGGACCGTCGCTCCGGTCCCGTAGTCGGACACCGAGGCGGGGTTGCCCGTGACGTCGTAGACGGTGGCCGTCTTGCGGCCGGTGGCGTCCTGGGACTCGCTCAGGCGGCCGAGTCCGTCGTAGGCGGATCGGGTGGTGCCACCGAGCGGATCGGTGACCGTCAATGCCTCGCCGGCCGCGTTGTACGTAGCTGTGGTGCGGCGGCCGCTGGGCGTGGTGGATTCGGTCTGGTTGTCGGCGTCGTCCCAGGTGTAGCGGGAGACGAGGTTTTGGAGGGTGGGCTTGCGCTCAACGTCGGTGGCCGTGAGCTTGCGCCCCAGTTCGTCGTAGGTGGATTCGAGGCGTGCTCCGGTCGGGTCGGTAGCGGAGAGCGGCAGGCCGGTCGCCGTCCAGGTGTAGGTGGCCACCCCGCCGCCGTTCAGATCGGTTGAGGTGCCGCTGATGGAGTTGCTGCCGGGGGCTTGCAGGCTCTGCGCGCCGCCGACCGCCGGGTCGGTGGAGCGTGCCAGATTGCCCAGTTGGTCGTACTGGTAGTAGCGGGTGCGGCCCAGGGGGTCGGTGGTGGATGCCGGCTTGCCGAGCTGGTTGTACGTCGTGCGGCTTACTGCCGTGATCGCCGCTGTGGCGCCTGGCGGCGTGTAGTCCGGCAGCGTGATCGCGGTGGGGCGGCCCAGCTTGTCGATTTCCATCCGGGTCACCAGGCCGCGTGCGTCGCGGGTTTCGGTGGCCTCGCCGAAGGTGTTGTAGCCGGTGAGAGCCCTGGGCGTGACGGCGGTGGCCGTTCCTCCGTTCTCCTCCGCCTGCACCTGAGGCTGTGTCGTCTCCACCAGACGGCCGAGTGCGTCGTAGCGGTTGGTGGAGACATTGCCCCGAGCAGTGACCTGCGTGATGGCAAGGCCCCGCTGGTCGAAGGTGCCGGAGGTGACCCGTGTACCTGTGCCGTCGGTGACGGTCACCTTCTTCGGGTTGCCCACCGTGTCGTACTCGGTCGTCGAGGTGAGCTTCTTGCCGGAGCCGTCGATCGACTGCGTCTGTTCGGTGAGGCGGTCCTCGGAGTCGTACGCGGCGGTGGTGACACGGTTGAGTCCAGCGGGGTCGAACACCGAGCGCGTCACGCGTCCGGTGGCGTCGACGGTGTTGACGGTGGTGCGGTTGCCGCTCTCCGTATGCGTGGCGAGGTTGCCCGCCCCGTCATAGGAGTTCGACTCCAGGACGATGTCCTTCTTGGAGCCGTTCGCCTGGGTGACCTGCTTCGCGGTCGTCGTGGCCGTGAGGCCGTCGTCGAAGTAGGTGAAGGCGGTCGTGGCGCCCATGGCGTCGGTTGTAGTGGCCAGTCGGCCGGCAGGGTCGTAGGCGTGGGAGACCAGGACAAGGTCGCGGGTCTGGCCGGACGGATCGCCCCTCCAGTCCTTCAGGACCGACTCGGCCAGCTGTCCGCGCTTGGTGAACGCGTGCGTGACGACGTTGCCCTCGGGATCCGTTTCGCGGATCACGCGGCCCAGCGCATCATGGCCGAATGCCGTCTCGTTGCCGAGCGGGTCCGTGACGCGGTCGTTCAGGCCCAGGGCGTCGTAGTGGTAGGTGCTGGTCCGGGTGGCGTCGCCGCCGGTGGTGTCCTCCGTGGACTCGGTGAGCAGCTGCCCGTCCGCGTCGTAGTTGCGGGAGATCTTCGCCGTGTGAGTGACCCCGGTGATCTCGTTCTTCACACCCGGACCGGTCTCCGAGGAGACCCTGGACATGGCGTTGTAGGCGTAGGTGGTCGTCGCACCGTCGGGAGTGGCGTCGGAGACCTGGGTCTCGGTCAGCTTTCGGCCGATGCCGTCGTACGCGTACGTGGTGACCAGCCCGGACGGCGTGGTCGACTTGGCCCGGTCACCGCTAGCGAAGTAGGCGTAGGAGACCGTCAGGCCGCCGGTGGTTTTGGTCGTGGCGACCAGTCCCGGCGGAGTGAGGCCGCCGCCGACCGCGGGCTCGGAACCCGTGGTGTACGTGGTCGTGGTGGTTCGGCCGTCCGGAAGCGTGATCGTGTCGGGCAGGCCCATGGCCGTGTAGGACGTGGTCGTGCGGTACCGGGTGTCGGCCGCATCTACCGATCGCGCGTCGCGGTTTGCGACCTGCCTGCCGTTGCGCGGGTCCAAGGGGTCCGCTGCGTTGTAGTAGTAGTCGGCGAACGAGGTCCAACAGGAGTTGGCGTCCCGGCACGTGGTCGTGGAAACGGTGTTTCCGCGTTCGTCGTGGCCGGTGGTGGTGGCGTGTCCATTCGCGTCGGTGACGGTGTGCAGGAAGCCGCCGGTGTCGTACGAGAAGGTGGTGACACCGCCGTCCGCGTCCGTCGTGGCGGTGCGGCGCTGACCGCGAACCGCATCGAAGATGCTGGACGTCTTGGCGCCCGTCGGGTCGGTGACCGTGATCGTCGAGGAGATCGAGGAACTGCTCGCCTGAGCCCGGGCCCCGTAATGGGCGCTGACCTGGGTGGCGGTCAGAGGCCGCCGGTAGACGGCGACCTCGTCGATCTGCCCGGTGAAGTAGCTGACGGCGCCGGGGGAGGCGGGCCAGCCGTTGGCGAAGCCAGCACCGATATAGGTGTGCTTATTCGCCTGGAGGCTGATCGGCTTGTTCAGGACCTGTGCGACCTGCGCGCCGTCGAGGTAGAGGGTCTGCGTGCCGCCTTGGGCCGTGATGACGGCGTGGTGCCATTCGTCATCGGTCACCGTGGTCGCCGACACGTTGGTGGCGGCGGTGTTGGCGGTGTAGTACTGGCCGTGGAGCTTGCCGTCGGTGCCTACGTAGAGGACCGGGGTGTAGGTGCTGACGCCCGGGTCGGGCATCACCAGTTCCTGGTCGCTGTAGAGCACACCCGGCTTGGTCGTCTTGAACCACAGCTCGACGGACTGGTCCGTCGTGGTCACGCCCAGGCCGGGGAGTTTGGCGTAGCCGTTCCCCTCAAACCGCGCCGATGTGGCATCACCGAAGCCGAAGGCCCCGGGTGCGCCGAGGGTAGCCCTGGTGTAAGTGCCGTTCACCCCGCTCGCGGCGATCTTGCCGGTCATCTGGGTGCCGCTGGCCTCGTCCAGCCGCCAGTATCCGGCGGGCGCGTCGGCCATCACCGTGCCCTGGTACTGGTCACCGGTTCCGGCAGTCAGCCGGTTTCGGGCCTTGAAGTGCTCGGCGACCGTCTGGGCGTCGAGCTCCTTCGTGTAGAAGGCAGCCTCGTCGAGCTGACCGTTGAAGTAGCGGACGCCGCCGGCCTGACCGTCCCATCCCTCGTTGGAGTACCCGCCACCGAGGTAGGCGTAGGCGAAGGTCTCCGGCTTGACCACGCCGGCCTTGGAGCCGACCTTCGCGCCGTCGAGGTACAACGACTGACCGGTCGGGCCACCGGTGATCACGACGTGGTGCCACTTGTTGTCGGTGACCTTGGTGCCGCCCATCACCGGCCAGCTGCCGGGGCCGTCCCACAGGTGACCGCGCAGCTTGCCGTCGCCGTCGATGAGCAGGCTCGGGTTGAACATGGAAGGTGAGGTGTTGGTTACCTCCACGTCCTGGAGCCCCAGGAGTACTCCTGTGGGCTTGTCCGTCCTGAACCACAGCTCGACTGAGAGCGAGGTGGCGTTGCTCACCGACTCCGCAGGTACGGCTATCGCACCCTTGGCGCCGTCGAGGGTGACCGCGCCGTCGTCCCCGTCGAGGAAGGCGCCGACACCGCCGAGGGCCACCCCATCGCGGTAGGAGCCGTTTCCGCCGGTGGATATCTCGTCTGCCGCCGCAGCGCCGCTGCCATCGCCCAGACGCCAGTAGTTGACCGGAGCCGCCGCGCGTACGGCGTCGGCGTAGGCCTGGGATCCGGATGAGTAGCGGGGTGCGGAGATCTGCCAGGCACCGCCGTTCTCGTCGGTGACCTTGGTGGCGCGTTCGCTGTCGCCGTCGTACTCGGCTGAAGCGCTGACCCGGCCCGAGGGCAGGGTCACCTTCGAGAGCTTCGCAGCTCCGCCGCGGGCGGCGTAGTGCGCGCGCACCGAGCCGGAGTCGAGGGCGCGCTGGTAGACGGCGACCTCGTCCATGAGGCCCTTGTAGTAACGGGTTCCGGTGTAGCCTCCGCCGTCCCAGCCGTCGGCGGTGAAGCCAGCACCGAGGTAAGTGAAGGTCTTGACGGAGTGGGTCACAGGACCCGTGCGGCTGCCCAGGGACTGTCCGTCGAGGTACAGCGCCTGGCTGGTGCCGGTGCTGGTGAGCACGGCGTGGTGCCAGGCGTTGTCGGTGACCGGGGCCGGCGAGACCAGCGGGGTTACGTAGCCGTCCGAGACCTCGAAGGCGCCGCGGAGCTTGCCCGCCGCGTCTACTGCCAGGACCGGGTTGAAGTGCGCCGGGTTGACCGGCCCCAGCGGGCTGTCCTGGAAGCCGACGAGAACACCACCAGGCTTGTCGGTCTTGAACCACAGCTCGACCGAGAGCACGGTGGAGGCGGCCAGGGTCGAGCCGGGCAGCTCCAGGTAGGAGTTCGTGCCGTTGAACGACACAGCCTTGTTGCCTGTGCCCGCCAGCGGACCGGTCTCACCGAGCGTCACATCTCGGTAGTGCCCGGCGTTCATGCCGATGCGCGAGACCGCCTCGCTGAGCGCGTTGTCGCCGTCGGCCTCGCCCAGCCGCCAGTAACCGGACGGGCCGGCGTCCTGGACCATGCTGCGGTACTGCGAGCCGCCTGTGTACTCGTATGAGGTGCACTCGGTCGTCGACGACGGCGGGCAGACCTTGGCGAGCAGATCACCCGTGTAGCTGTACGACCAGGTCAGCGCGGGAGCGCCAGGGCCCACCGCATCGGTGGACACCGTTGCGACGTGCGAACCGCTCCACGCGAAGGACAGCGCCCGCTTGGAGATGGAGTCGGTGGCCTTGGACAGCTTGCCGCCCGTGTAGGTGAGCTGCTGCTCGCGCCCTTGGCCATCAGTGACCTTGATCAAAAGGCCGCTCGCGTCGAAGGTGTACAAGGCAGCCGTGGCGTCGCGCAGGGTCCAGCCCCCACCGGAGACGGAAGCCAGCACCCCCATGGAGCCGGACGGCGCACTGTAGGTGCCGTCGCTGTTCTTGCCGAAGCGGACCTGGCTGCCGTTCTCCAGCGTGATCAGCATGCTGCCGTCGGGCTCGGAGAGGGCGCGCATGTCCCACCGGGTGGCCCATCCGGCCCCGAACACGCTGCTGGTGCGTGGGTCCTGCGAGTTGTAGGTACGAGTCACTGCCAGGGCAGGCCCCACAGAGGGCACCGCCGCATCAGTGGCGGAGGTGGCGTAGTTGCCGGACCTCTCGTCGAAGCGACGCCCGGGCGTCGCACTGCTCAAATGGGAGGTGATGACGGGCTGAGGTACTTCCATGGTCAGGATGGAAGGGGCGGTCCGGGCAGACTGCGCCTGACCGTCACTTGCATAGCCATACCAGGCGTACGCCTTGCCCCAGTTCAGCCAGCCGGACGGGACAGTCCAGCTCTGTGAAGCGGACGAGGGACTGGTCCGGCAGTTCTTCCGGGTGTCCTTCCCTTCCACCTCGCAGATCTCGAACTGGTACGCGAGCGGGCTCGGGTAGTGGTCGCGGTCCGTAGCCGACACCCAGAGCGTCGGAGTCAGCGTGTCCGGGATGCTGCCACTGGCGGGCGCGGCACCGGTAAGCTGCGGCGGGATGTTGACCGCCTCGACCCGAAGACCTGCGCCGGGTATACCGTCATCGACGAAAGTGGCCGTGCCGTAGTCGTCCATGGTCCACACGAGCGTGTACGTGGCCGGCGACAGCGGAGCTATCTTCGCGTCGAGCGTGATCGTCTGCCCCGGTGCCACATCCTGGGGCATGGGCGTCCAGCGGACCTTGTCCGCACCGCCGATCGGGTTGCCGGCGGCGTCGTAGAGCAGGTAGCGGAGCTTGTAGTTGCTGTTCTTGCCCCAGGTCTGCTGGCCCTGGTTGGTGACGGTGACCTTGAAGGTCCCCTCCGTCGTGGCCGTCATGGGCTGGACGAATTCGCCCAGCTTGTAGGCGGCGCCGTACTTGCTCCATGTGACGTCGAGGCTGGGATTGCCATTCGGGTAGTCGTCCGACCCGAACTGCTTCCACGCCGTGGAGTCGGTGGTGGAGGCCTTGACGGCCAGGCCGTAGTTCGGCTTGCGTCCGTGGGTCCAGTCGTCGATCAGCTGCCGACCGGAGCCGCCGAGGTCGATCGCCTCCCAGGCCGGACCGCCACAGGGATAGCCGGTCTGCCCTTCGGGACGCCAGCCGTGCGCGAAGCTCTTCGAGCCAAGGGCATCACCCGTGGCGGGCCCGGGCCACGATGAAGTCGTGCCCTCGGCCCAGTTCGAGGTGATGGGGTGGACCGTCACAGGCCGGGCCGTGCACGAGTACGACCAGGTGTTGAACAGCTGGAGCCGGGCGTCCAGGATCCATGCGTTATTCAGCGAGCCGTTGATTCCGTCGAAGCGCAGGAACGAGGCGGCCTTGTTGGTGCCGCCGTTGGACGTTCCGACCTTGAGAACGGTGTCACTGGAGAAGTTCTGGTTGTACGGCGACTGCACATAGGTGCCCGACGTCGCACCACCACGGGTGACCGAGGGGTCGACCTTCACCGGGAACACCCGGTCCGGCGCCGAGAGCCAGGCCCCGTCGAGCGTCACGACGAGCACTTGGCGGCCCGGGGCACCCTCCAGCGCGTAGGAGACGCCCGAGGAAACCGCTCCCTGGTTGGAGTTCGCCGGCTTGGCGGAGTCCTCCATCCAGCCCGGCGGCATCCAAGCCTTCTGGCGGCCGCCTGCGTCGGTGAACGAGACACCGCCGTTGGTGTCCAGCTTGGCCGTTACGCCCTGCAGGACCAGTGGGAACCGCCACCGGGTCGGTGCAGCAGCACTCCTGAGGACCATGTTCTCCTTGACGGAGTCGCCCCCGGAGATGAGCTCCACATCGGCGGAAGGACGGACCTCCGGATACGTGATGGCGCTGCCATCCACTTTGCCCGGGGAGTGAGCCGCGCCTTCGATCCCGTAGCCGATCGACGTGCCGTCATCGACTCCGAGGTTCACCAGAGTGCGGGCGTCTGCAAACTCGGCGAAGCCAGCCTGCTTCTCGACCGACCGCGGCTGCCAGACAGAACCATTGGCGTCCTTAGCGCCGGAAGCCAGGCTGCTGTTGATGGCCTTCCACTTCCCGTCACGCCCACGGAAATTGACCGGCTCGTTGTAGAAGCGGGTGGTGTACGTCCCGTCCTTGTTCAGGAAGGTCCGGCCGCGCTCGGTGCGCTTGTCCACCACCTCGGCGCTCGACTTGGCGTCGAAGCCCTCCGGCTTCGCTGCCGGCGGCGCGGCCACCTCCGAGAAGGGAACCTTCACCTGCTCGGCCGCACCACCAAGTCGCAGCGGCGACGCGGCGACATCGGCGGACAGCTCGCCCGGTGCCTTCAAAGCACCGGAACGACCGCCACCGGCCGCGGCATCAGTGGCGTCACCGGAGGCACTGTGGCCCCTCCCGCGCGCCGATCCCCAACCTTGCTTGGGCTTTTCTCCGGCTCCGACGCCGGTCTTCGCGATGACCCACTGGTTCACCGCGAGGGCGGCCTGCTCTGTACCTGCCAGAACGGCCACGACAAATGCCACTAGAAATACTAGTGGTCGCGCTGTGCGCACGGATATCCCCCACATAGACGATCAGTAGGGACGTCCTATCTGTGCACACAGGAAACTCACAAGATTCGTCCGAATGGCGCACCTTCACGCGAAGGGACAAACCGCATCAAAGTGCACACGCAATATAGAAATATTGTGCGTAAATGGGATAGTTGCACGCTACTGACGGTGGGAAACCTCACGTCGGCAGCGGGAACTTCTGGACCTCTGAAGGCGTGGCGTTGCCCGCCTCTTAAGGCGCCGGACCGCCTGTACCACTTGCTCCCACCAAGCCGGTACGTTGTTCGTGAGCCCATAGACCTGGCTGACCGCCGAGGAGTTCGGACAGATGCCGGATGGCGAGAGCACCCACTGATGGGACGCCGCGACTGCGGCTGCCCCGTCGGAGCCGGGGGATCGTCTTGGCGTAGAGCGTCATGAGCCGTGCGACGGCCGATCATAGGCGGGGCCGGTCGAGCTGTTGCTGGATGACGAGGAGTTCCCCGGCCATGCGGCGTTGGATGTCGGCCGCGCCCATGGACATGTACTGCGTCCCGTACGCGGCCAGCTTCGCCTCCCAGGCATTCACGGTGGGCCCGCCCGTGCCGAGCTGCTGCGCTTGTACACCGGGCTACCTTGGAAGACCGCGCTCGCGCGGGTCGAAGCTGCCGTACCCGACTCCCTACCATCCCGGAGCCGGATGCCGACCAGCTCAGGCTGGAAGCGCGGGTGATGGCCGCTCTGGCCTGGCGGCAGATCACCACGCTCCACCCGTGGGGCATCGAATACGTCGACCCGCGCTTCGACCGCCTGCTGATCCGTTTCGAGCCCGACGTAGTCGAGCGGCGCGACGCCGAGGCGACCCAGGCCCTCGACCTGGTCAAAGCACTGGCGGCCGGGCCGCAGGGGCGCCCCGACGTGGGCCTGGCTGATCAGCGGTCTGCTGCGGCGAGCCGGCCTGGTCCGTTCCCTGGGTGCCCCGCTAGCGGTGACCGGATGGCTCAACTCCCGCGAACGCGGCGGCGGTGAGCGCTGGATCATCGATCTCACGGGTCGCCATCGCCCGTTGATGCCGAAGCCCTACCACGGACAGGCCCGAGCCGATCTGGGCGTGTCCCCCGGCATGTGACCGCATCGAGAATGCCGACCGGTCACCCTCGGCCAGGCAAGAGCAGCGCCTGCGGTCTGCACGCAGACCACCCGGTGAGCAGCCGCCCCTGCCCGTCCATACCGTGCTGCGCGCGATGCTGCCTCGTGCTGTACCCGTGGAGGCCGGCTACCGCCTCTACACCGCCCGGCGGGCTCGGCCCGACTCCGAGCCTGCCGCTACCCACCCACCCTTGCCCCAAACCGGACGGGCAGTCTCGCGGCCGACCCGGACAGCGCGGATGCGATCCGCGCCCGTATCGCTGCCGCCGAGGTCGATTGGATCCAGGCCCTGGACGTGCTCGCGTTCGGGTTCCAGTCCGCACGCCGTCTATGGACATGGCCGACGGACACCCGCCTGTCTCCAGGAGCGAGGCTCTTGGCCCACGACAAGATTGAAGTACCCACCGGCCCCACGGTCGCCTACCTGACACTGGCCGGGACCGGGCCAGCTGCGCGCCGGTTCCGCCTCGATGACCCGCACCTGGTTCTGGCTGACGCGCAGCCGACGGCGAGGACTCGTTGTCGGGTTGGTCCACCGACGAGGACGCCGACATGCTCGGGGCACCGGCACCGGCACCGGCACCGGCGGCGGGGGAGGCGGGTGCGTCGCTGTGCCGGCTGATCGCGCCCGGTGCGGGGCTGTTGGCGGTGCTCGGGAGGTGTGGGTGATTGGCCGGGTCTGTTCGGGGTCGGGTGGTCTGCGGGTGACGCTGGAGTGGCCGGCTCCGGCACGGGGCGCCGTCGCCGAAGGCCGGGCGGGCGGGTGGTGGGTCACGGGGTGTCGTTAGCCGGCCTGGCCGACGGTCGCGCCTGCGCCCGGCACGACTGCTGCGGCTTGGTCCCGGTGTCCTGGTGAGCCGACTACGGCAACGCGGCTACTGCCTGTTTTTTGAATGAGTGAGCTTGGTTCTTGCTGCAAGTGGGGGAGTGGCGCGAACCCGATCGCGGACCTGGCTCACCCGCCGGGTACCTGACTGGATCTGCCCGACCGAGAAGTAACCCGGCTTATTTAAAAGGAAGTTGACGTTCCTGGAAGGAGTGATCATGATGGAGAACTCTCTTCGAGGTGTCGGAGAGGCTTGTCCATCACGGAATGGGGACTCAATGCTTCGCAAGGCTGGAGCGGCGCTTACCGCTGGTGCAACGTTCGCGGTCCTTCTGGGATTCGCTACGCCTGCCTCTGCTTCGAGCTGGAGCTGCAACACGAGCTGGAACTACCACTGGGCCCATGCGGACTGTCAGGGGAACGGGCCTATGCGAGTAATCGCCACCTGCAACTCTGATCGCTACCCCTACACGGCGACTTTCTACGGGCCGTGGGCGGCGAATGTGAGTGAGGTCTCCGTACCGTCGAACTGCTGGATTTCCAACGCACGGGTCGACGTGGCCTGATACGCGAACGGGGGGCGTACCTGTGGCAGGTGGTGCTGCGCTCATCCCGTTCCTGGCGTTCGTTCTGGTCATTGCGCTGGCGCTGCTGTCGTACGCGGTCGGTAGAAGGACGTCCAGGAGAATGGGTCTGTTGTTCGCCTCGGGCTTGGTCGGTCTGCCCGCTGTGCTGGTGATCGCCCTGCTCATCAGCCGGGGTGGTGTCTCCGAGCCGTCGCCGCCTACCGTCTACGGGAACCCGTACGAGGCCGGATCGGTTGCTGACGTCCAATACAAGCGCGGCTACGACTTCGCTGCCGCTCTGGCCGAGCAAGGAGACCTGACATCCGGCATGGCTGACGACGTCTCTCGTTGGTGTACGGACCGGCTGACAGCGGCAACAGGCTTCGAAGGCGAGGTCACTACGGCGGTGATGCAGGGATGCGTCTGGGGGTCTCAGCAGCGCTCCGAGCCTTCGCCGCATGCCCCCTAAGGCCAACGTGGGCGCTCAGGCACCACGGCTCGCGCGAAACTTGCCAGTTCACGCGACTTCGTTTTTGCAGGTCAGACGGGGTAACTATCCCCTGGGTGCCTGAGCCGCTGGCCGCTATGCAGGTCGAGGTTGCCGAGCAGTTTTCCTGCATCATCGCGGAGGTTGGACCAAGGTCGTGTTGCACCCCAACGGACACGGCAACGTCCACAAGCTGACCCGGATACGCCGACCGCGCCCGGTTCCATCGCACGGCGGGGCCGGACGCCTCTTCATCCGACGGACGCGCGATGCCGCCGGCCGGGAGCCCGTGCCCTTGCTGGGCTGCTGGGCATTGGCGGACTTGTTCGTGCGGGCGGCGCTGGCGCGGTCGCCGGGCGAGCACCGCCCTGCGCAGGGCGAAGCGTGAGCTGGCCGAGGTCTTAGGCGGGACCGACGCGTGGGCGTCGGCGCCGCCCGCGAGTACGGACGCGAAGCGTGCCTGGGGCCCGCTGACCGAGGGGTTGAGCGTGCCTCGGGACCTGGACCTCGGCGACCGCGCGAAGGCGCTGGAACAGCTCGGTGTCAACCGGCTCGCGCACGCCGCGATCGTCGGCTGCGTCAAAACTCGATTCCGGACACCCGGAAAATGCCTGACATATAGGCCACTGGCACAGGAGCAGGAGCGCACCGCGGCGGCGTGGATCGGCGAGCGCTTCGCACAGCGCACCGGCCGCTGCCGGCCTACCGCATGCACGACGGAGAGGCCGTGCATACGCCCCGAGCGAGTGCGACGGCCTCTCGGTCTCGTGGTGCGCCGAGCAGGGTCACGCGCCGCTCCGGTGATGGCGTGGCACCCGGTGGCGGGACTGAGCTGTGCAGAGCCGGCCCAGGGGCGCCGCCTACCCGTGTTTCAGAAAGTGATCCGGCTTGATGCCAGGCTGCTGGAATGGGGCGTGGGGATCTGTCTGATGACCAGTGGGCCGTGTTGGAGACGTTGTTGCCGGTTGCTGGCGTGGGACGTCTCGCGAGGTCGCGCCGGAGGCTGGTAGACGGAATCCGGTGGCGGGTACGGACGGGAGCTCCGTGACGGGACGTTCCGCCTGAGTACGGACCCTGGC